>NZ_CP150307.1:0-4800000 GCF_037992975.1 Paenibacillus sp. FSL E2-0177
GTGGACAGCCATACTTCCGAATTATGGCAGCAAATTTTATCGATTATTCAAACCAAATTAAGCAAGCCGAGCTTTGATACCTGGTTTAAGGCTACTAAAGCGATAACCTTCAACTCCCAGGTTCTCATTATCTCGGCACCTACAACGTTTGCAGTAGAATGGCTGGAAAGTCGTTACACCAAACTGGTAGGAGCAACCGTCTACGAAGTCACAGGGAAACAAGTGGATGTAAAATTCGTGATTGAAGAAAGCAAGCCGCCTGAGCTTGTGGTTCAACAATCCGCTCCGACTCCCGTAGTATCAAGAGAAGAAGCACAAACGCATCTGCTCAATCCAAAGTACACTTTTGACACCTTTGTAATCGGCTCTGGGAACCGCTTTGCGCATGCAGCCTCACTGGCAGTAGCCGAAGCACCAGCCAAAGCATACAATCCCTTGTTTTTATACGGTGGTGTAGGTCTGGGCAAAACCCATTTGATGCACGCAATTGGGCACTATGTCCTGGAACATAACCCAAATAACAAGGTAATTTACATCTCGTCTGAGAAATTCACGAATGAATTTATCAATTCGATCCGTGATAACCGCGGTGAAAGCTTCCGTAACAAGTATCGTAATGTTGACATTTTGCTTATCGACGACATTCAATTCCTCGCTGGAAAAGAGTCTACACAGGAGGAGTTTTTCCATACTTTCAATGCGCTCCACGAAGAACGCAAGCAAATTATCATCTCCAGCGACCGACCACCAAAGGAAATTCCCACACTGGAAGAACGGCTGCGTTCCCGGTTCGAATGGGGCTTGATTACGGATATTCAACCACCAGATCTGGAGACCCGGATTGCGATTTTACGCAAAAAGGCTAAGGCAGAGAACCTTGATATCCCTAATGAGGCCATGATGTATATTGCCAACCAGATTGACACCAATATTCGTGAGCTTGAGGGTGCATTAATCCGGGTAGTTGCTTATTCTTCGCTTACCAACCAGGATGTAACCACTCATTTGGCAGCTGAAGCGCTCAAGGATATTATTCCTTCCAGTCGTCCCAAGATGATCACCATCGCTGATATTCAGCAAAAAGTCGGAGAATACTACAATTTGCGCCTTGAAGACTTCAAAGCACGCAAAAGAACCAAAGCCGTAGCGTTTCCACGTCAAATCGCAATGTATCTATCCCGTGAACTAACGGATTATTCGCTGCCTAAGATTGGTGAGGCTTTCGGAGGACGTGACCATACGACCGTAATTCATGCGCACGATAAAATTACACAGGCATTAAAGGTCGATCAGGAGTTGTACAAAGTGGTAAATAATCTTGCGGAGAAAATTAAAAATCCTTCCTAAGAGGAACAAAGAGCCTATACACAATCTATACACATGTGGGTAGGCTTAATTTTATGCTGTTTGGTGGGGTTATCCACATATTCGTCGCCCCTACTACTAATACTATTAAATAACTATAATAATTCATCATGTAAAGACGCGTAATTAACAGACTCAAATCCATCGAAATTCCCAATTTTTCAGCTAGGAGTGAAATCATGAAAATAAGCATTCTTAAAAATGAGCTCAACGAATCCATTCAACACGTATCCAAAGCTATATCCAGCAGAACAACAATCCCTATTTTGACCGGTATTAAACTGGAAGTTAGCCATCAAGGCGTCACATTAACTGCAAGTGATACCGATATTTCTATTCAATCGTTTATTCCAGCAGAGAATGACAGCCACACCATCGTGAAGATAGATCAGCCAGGAAGTGTTGTCCTTCCCGCTAAATTTTTCGTCGAGATTATTAAGAAGCTGCCCTCCAAAGAAATCCACATGGAAGTAAAAGAAGGATTCCAAACGTACATTTCTTCCGGATCCACTGAGATTCAGATGGTAGGTTTAGACCCTGAAGAATTCCCAGTGTTACCGAGCATTGAAGAGAATGACACGATCTCTCTACCAGGTGATTTGCTGAAAAATATGATTAAACAAACAGCCTTTTCTATTTCTACCCAAGAGACAACTCCGATATTAACGGGTATACTATGGAATCTGAGCGACAATGAGTTTAAGTTTACAGCGACTGACCGTCACCGCTTGGCAACAAGAGCTGCTAAACTTGAAGGCACGGAAAATGTCAATTTCGGAAATATTGTTATTGCCGGTAAAACCCTTAATGAGCTCAGCAAAATTATCCCTGACCAAAATATGCTGGTTGATATTGTCGTTGCGGATAATCAAGTTCTCTTCAAAATCGACAAAGTACTGTTTTATTCACGGATCCTAGATGGGATTTATCCTGATACTTCTAGAATTATTCCAACAACCTACAAAACAGAACTAACTTTAGATACAAAAAAATTAAGCGAATCGATTGATCGTGCTTATTTGCTGTCCCGGGAAGAAAAAACAAATATTGTTCGTATGCAGACGCTTGATCAAGGCGGTATTGAAATTTCTTCAAGCTCATCAGAGCTGGGTAAGGTTCGCGAGGAACTTGAAGTCATTGATTTCAAAGGTGAACCTCTCAAAATATCTTTCAACTCGAAATATATGCTTGATGTATTAAAGGTCATAGAGAGCGAGCAGCTCGTTATTGCATTTACAGGGATGATGAGTCCGATCATTTTGAAACCACTTGACCAAACCAATAGCTTGTATATCATTTTGCCTTACCGTACAACAAATTAATGCCAACATTCATGAACATGTGGATAAGTGGCTGAAAGGATAAAAACCATGAAAAAAATACTTATCCACAGTGGATACATTAAGCTGGACCAATTTCTGAAACTCGCAGATTGTGTATCCACAGGTGGAATGGCCAAAGCTTTATTGCAGGAAGGTCACGTATTGGTCAACGGAGAGGTAGAGGAACGGCGCGGCAGAAAACTTTATCCGGGTGACAAAATCGAAGTGCAGGATAACGGTACCTTTGAGGTTGAAGGCGGAGGAGTAAAAGAGTAGTACGCTAGGGGAGGAACCATTTCGTGTTTGTTAAAAATATCGGTCTGCAGCATTATCGGAATTACGGGCTGCTGCGTCTGGAGAGCCTGGGCGATGTGAATCTGATTCTGGGTCAGAACGCCCAAGGCAAAACAAACCTCATGGAGGCATTGTTCGTCCTGGCGATGACCAAAAGCCACCGCACCTCTAAGGACCGCGAACTTATCTCCTTCGATGCCCCCGGAGATGCAGCTCAGATCGTTGCCGAGGTGGAACGCAAGTATGGCGATCTCAAGCTGGAGCTCACCCTATCTGCCAAAGGTAAAAAAGCCAAGATCAATGGTTTGGAGCAGCGGCGCCTTAGTGAGTTTGTTGGATCTCTGAATGTGGTCATGTTTGCACCGGAAGATTTAGAGATTGTAAAAGGGACCCCTGGTATCAGACGGCGTTTTCTTGATATGGAGATCGGCCAAGTCCAGCCTAGTTATCTATTTCACCTACAGCAGTATCAAAAAATTCTCTTGCAAAGAGGTAATCTCTTAAAGCAATTATGGGGAAAAGAGGCTGCAGGGAAAGAGCTTCTGGAAATCTGGGATGCTCAACTTGTAGAGCATGGTGTTAAAATCGTCAAAAAAAGGAAACAATTCATAAAGAAGCTGCAAATATGGGCTGAAAGCATTCACCGGGGGATTACGAACGGCGGAGAAGAACTGAAATTGCTCTATGTCCCCTCTTTCGGCGATCGGGATGAGGAAGATGAAGCTGTCTTATTAGACAATTTTATGTTAAAGTTATCACAAACGAGAGAACAAGAAATCAGGCGCGGCATGACGCTGACGGGTCCCCATCGGGATGACCTGTCCTTTTTTATCAACGGAAGGGAAGCTCAGGTCTACGGTTCTCAAGGACAGCAGCGTACCACGGCTTTATCGCTTAAGCTGGCGGAAATCGAGCTGATCCATGAGGAAATCGGAGAATATCCTGTGCTGCTTCTTGATGATGTTTTATCCGAGCTTGATCCTTACCGCCAGACCCAGCTTATTGAAACCTTTCAAAGCAAGGTACAGACATTCATTACCGCTACAGGAATTGAGGGTCTGAATGCCGATAAATTAAAGGGCGCCAGCCTATTTCATGTTCATGATGGAAAAGTTGAGTTATAAAAGAGCGGAGGACGATCATGTATATTCATTTGGGCGGGGAGAAGATCATTAGGTCTTCGGAGTTAATTGCTATATTTGATATTTCGATTGAGAAATCTTCCAAGGTATCTAAGCAATTCGTTATTCACTCTGAGCAGGATAAGAAGCTTGAGCGGATTGGCGAAGAGGAAGCAAAATCTATTGTCGTAACTAAAAATATCGTGTATTACTCCCCCATTTCCTCCTCCACTCTTAAAAAAAGAGCCAAAATTTTGCTCGAAATATAACTTGCATTGGGTAACAAAGAGATAATCAGAAAGAAGTAGGTGAAGGCATGTCAATGAATCAACCGACATATGATGAGAGCCAGATTCAGGTACTGGAAGGGCTGGAAGCGGTTCGGAAACGTCCGGGCATGTATATTGGTTCGACTAGTTCTAAAGGTCTCCATCACTTGGTATGGGAGGTCGTCGATAATAGTATCGATGAGGCACTCGCAGGTTATTGTGACCGGATTCAAGTGATTATACATGAGGATAACGCGATCACTGTTATCGATAATGGACGTGGCATACCTGTAGGTGAGAATGTAAAGCTTAAGAAGTCGACGCTTGAAGTCGTAATGACCGTGCTGCATGCAGGCGGTAAATTCGGCGGTGGCGGATATAAAGTTTCCGGTGGTTTGCATGGTGTGGGTATCTCTGTAGTGAATGCCTTGTCTGAAAAGGTCCTTGTTAAGGTCAAACGTGACGGTCATATCTACCAACAGGAATATAGACGTGGTGCACCGCAGTATGACATCAAAATCGTTGGCGATTCAGATGAGACAGGAACGACTACAACCTTTCATCCGGATCCTGAAATATTTACGGAAACTACAGTTTTTGAATATTCGACACTGCTTACTCGTATTCGGGAGCTGGCTTTTCTTAACAAAGGAATCGAGCTTTCACTTCATGATGAGCGGACGGATGTCACCAACGTGTTCAAATACGAGGGTGGTATCGTTGAATATGTGAAATATTTGAATGAGAAAAAAGAAGCGCTACATGAGGATCCGATCTACGTGGAAGGTTCACGCGATATGATCCAAGTTGAAGTGGCTCTCCAATATAACGATTCGTATACTGAGAACATCTACTCTTTTGCGAATAATATTAATACGCATGAGGGCGGAACGCATGAATCCGGCTTTAAAAGTGCGCTGACCCGTATCATCAACGATTATGCTCGTAAAGCGGGAGTACTGAAGGATAGCAATTCGAATCTGACTGGTGATGACGTGCGTGAAGGATTGACAGCCATTATTTCTGTCAAAATTCCAGATCCACAATTCGAAGGTCAAACGAAAACTAAGCTCGGAAATAGTGAAGTTCGGGGTATCGTAGAATCACTGTTCGGAGAGAAATTACAAGAGTTCCTGGAAGAAAACCCAGCAGTGTCACGTCGCGTTCTTGAGAAATCACTTTCCGCTTCACGCGCGCGAGAAGCTGCTCGTAAGGCACGTGAGTTAACCCGTCGGAAGAGTGCGCTTGAAGTCAGTGCTCTGCCTGGTAAACTCGCCGACTGTTCATCCAAGGATGCCTCGATCAGCGAACTATACATCGTCGAAGGTGACTCAGCGGGTGGATCGGCTAAGCAAGGCCGGGATCGCCATTTCCAAGCGATTCTACCGTTGCGTGGTAAGATCCTAAACGTTGAGAAAGCTCGCCTTGACCGTATTTTATCTAACGCCGAGATCCGCGCCATCATTACGGCTTTGGGCACAGGGATCAGCGATGACTTTGACTTATCGAAGGCTCGCTATCATAAAGTCGTTATTATGACCGATGCCGACGTCGATGGAGCCCATATTAGAACGCTATTATTAACGTTCTTCTATCGTTACATGCGGAAGCTAGTAGACGCGGGTTATATCTATATTGCACAGCCTCCTCTCTTTAAGATTGAGCGCAATAAGGTTATCCGCTATGCAGGCAGCGAGAAGGAACGCGATGATATTATCGCTTCTTTTGGAGAAAATGCTAAGGTTAACGTCCAACGTTACAAAGGTTTGGGAGAGATGAATGCAACCCAACTTTGGGACACAACGATGGACCCTGAGACCCGTATGATGCTCCAGGTTACGATTGAAGATGCGATGCTGGCAGATAGTATTTTTGATACACTTATGGGTGACAATGTTGAACCAAGACGTGACTTTATCCATGAGCATGCCAAGAACGTTAGATACCTTGATGTGTAAGAACAATATTTAATACAACCTCCGGCTTCTATTCCTAACGGAATGAGAACGCTGGAGGTTCTTTGATTTCAAGCTTTTTTTTAGGCTCTTGTGGATTGTTTATTGCGGGTCGAATAAGGGGATTTTCTTGCTTTTACACGTCCATAGGCTACGGCATAGCGATGTATTTTACGATAGATTGATTTATCAGGAAATAATTTGAATACAGCAATGGACGGAAGAGTGTTGACTTCCAGCAGCCACATATCCAGATGTTGATCCATGGCAATATCCAGACCAATCTCTTTGATTCCTGGATAGGCAGATTGAAGCTGTGTCGCGATTTGTATACCCAAAGCTTTTAAGTGATTGATCGTAACTAGGACTTCAGAGGGCGGCATATAATTTTTTAGTAGAGTACTTACGGAAAGGATACTGCCTCCACTGTGATAATTGGTGACGATTTTTTGAGGGGCAGCTACTCTTCCAAGCATTCCTGTTGTTTCCCATACTCCTGATGGAGTCTTTTGGGTAAGAACCCGAAGATCAAAAGGGCGGTCTTGATGACGCAGAAGGTCAATCCCTTTTTGAATCAAATAGGTTCGATTCTGAATTCGTTTCTGTAAGTTCTCATACAGCTCTTCTGGTGAGAAAAACACTTCCGCAGTCTTCCCATATCTTAAAATATACAAGATCTGTTCTTCGGGCTCTTCTTTATTAACATTATCGAGGTCGGCACCGTGTTCAGCTTTCTGTTTGCTAGTGCTAAGAGTTACAGTACGCTGCTCAGCTCTCATTACACCGATACCATAACTTCCTCGATCTGGCTTAATATAGACCATTGTATATAACGCAAGCATCTCCTTAAGAGCATTGACATCGAATTTACGGGTATCAGGCACATATTGCAATAGAGAGTGATTTTGAAGGATGACTTTCGTTTTAGCCCATTTGCTTGGGACGCGTTGAATCTTCATTATCTTCCTCCTTATGAGTTTTGTGCAGGAATAGGTCCTTTGGGTTCCTTGTTGTAAAAAATGCAGTGGCAGCATAATCTTTGACAGCTGAAAATCAGGACAAGCTACCTAAACAATGGTATAATATAAGGATATGGGGTTATGCCTTATCGAACGATATTAGGATAATAAAACCGTGTTTCTTGTCTTTACAGTCTATGTAGTAAAGATATTTGCGGAAAGGGCAAATACCCTGATAAGCGCAAAAAGAAATCAATATTAGAAGATAAAAGGCTATCATGTTTAATTGTGCTACTTTTGTGAAAGTAATATAATTAAGGGTAGCGGTTTTTTAACTGAAGGAGGTCCAGCAACTCATGGCTGAACAAAATAACCCACAAGTCAAAGATCGGGACATTGGCGTGGAAATGCGTGAATCCTTTATGGATTACGCAATGAGCATCATTGTTAGCCGGGCTTTGCCAGATGTGCGGGACGGACTCAAGCCGGTTCACCGACGCATTTTGTTTGCGATGTCGGAGCTTGGAATGTCTGCGGATAAGCCTCATAAGAAATCTGCAAGAATCGTCGGTGAGGTTATCGGTAAGTACCACCCTCACGGTGACTCAGCTGTCTATGAAACAATGGTACGGATGGCTCAGGATTTCTCGATGCGCTATATGCTTGTAGACGGTCACGGGAACTTTGGTTCGATTGATGGTGATATGGCCGCGGCGATGCGGTACACAGAAGCCCGTCTTTCCAAGATTGCAGGCGAAATGCTTCGTGATTTGAACAAAGAGACAGTTGACTTCGCACCCAACTATGATGGTGAAGAGAATGAGCCGGTTGTATTGCCAGCCCGTTATCCGAATCTGCTCGTAAATGGGGTATCTGGTATTGCTGTAGGTATGGCTACTAATATTCCACCGCATAACCTTGGTGAAGTTATCGATGGTGTGCAGGCGATGATTAAGAATCCTGATATCACGCCAATGGAATTGATGGAGTTTATCCAAGGTCCGGATTTCCCTACGGCTGGATATATTTTGGGTCGTGAGGGCATTCGTCAGGCTTATCGTACGGGACGTGGTTCAGTGACCATGCGTGCGAAGGCAACGATCGAAGAGAACAACGGCAAGGCTCGCATCATTGTGCATGAGCTTCCATACCAGGTTAACAAAGCAAGATTGGTTGAGAAAATCGCAGAATTAGTACGTGAGAAACGGATCGAAGGTATAACGGATCTTCGAGATGAGTCTGACCGTAACGGTATGCGTGTAGTTGTTGAGATGAGACGCGATGTTAATCCAAATGTAGTATTAAACAATCTATATAAACATACTTCTATGCAATCCACATTTGGGATCAACATGCTTGCCATCGTAAATAACGAGCCGAAAATTCTTAATCTGCGTGATGTACTTTATCATTATTTGCAGCACCAGATTGAAGTTATTCGTCGTCGTACTATATTTGATCTTAAAAAAGCTGAAGCACGCGCTCATATCTTAGAAGGTCTGCGCATTGCGCTTGATCATCTGGATGAGGTGATTGCGTTAATCCGTGCTTCACGGACAACTGATATAGCCCGCGAAGGCTTAATGAGCACCTTTAGCCTCAGTTTAGAGCAGGCTCAGGCTATCCTCGATATGCGGATGCAACGTCTGACCGGTCTGGAACGGGAAAAGATCGAGAATGAATATAACGAATTGATCGTTAAAATTGCAGAGTACCGTGAAATTCTGGCTAACGAGCATCTTGTACTGGAAATCATCAGCAACGAGCTGCAGGATATCCGTGATAGATATTCTGATGAACGCCGGACAGAGATCACGGTTGGTGAAGAAAGTATCCTGGATGAAGACCTTATTCCACGTGAAGAGGTTGTTATCACTATTACACATACAGGATATATCAAACGTCTACCTGTCAGCACCTACCGCAGTCAGAAGCGCGGAGGTCGCGGAGTCATGGGGATGGACACCAAGGACCAGGATTTTGTGGAGCATCTCTTCGTGAGTAACTCTCATAACTATCTGATGTTCTTTACCGATAAGGGTAAAGTTTACCGGATTAAAGCTTATGAGATCCCAGAATTGGGCCGTACAGCCCGGGGGACGCCAATCATCAACCTGATTCAAATCGAACAAGGTGAGAAGATTAGTGCAGTAATCCAAGTGGAAGATGGCGATAGCGATAAATATTTATTCTTTGCTACCCGCGAGGGTATCGTGAAGAAGACGCCTCTTGGGGATTATAACAACATCCGTAAAGGCGGTCTTATTGCTATTAATCTTCGTGAAGAAGATTCCCTGATCGAGGTTAAGCTGACTGATGGACAGCAAAATCTCATTATCGGTACAGCTCGCGGAATGTCGATCACGTTCTCAGAGAATGATGTGCGTTCTATGGGACGTAGCGCGACTGGCGTTAAGGGCATTACGCTTGACGGAAATGACCATGTCATTGGTATGGACTGTGTCGATAAGGAGCTTGAGGTTCTGATTGTTACTACCAAGGGCTATGGTAAACGGACACCAGCCGGTGATTATCGTTCCCAGACTCGTGGCGGTAAAGGGATCAAGACCATTAATCTCACCGATAAGAATGGTCCTGTCGTGGGTCTTAAGGTCGTTAAGAAGGATGAAGACTTAATGATCATTACGACTAGCGGTACCCTGATTCGTACCAGCATGGATGGAATTTCTACTATGGGCCGTTATGCTCAAGGGGTTAAGCTGATTAACATCCGTGAGGATGACGCAGTAGCTACCCTGTGTAGAGCTGACAAGAACGAAGAGGATGAATCTGAGGAAGTGGAAGGTCTGGAAGGCTTGGAAGGGCAAGAAGGCCTGGATGGGCAAGATACAGTCGAGGAATCTGGCGATATTGATCAGCCTGAGATCCTGACTGAGGACGAAGACACTGACTTAGAATAGGTTGAATTCAAAAAAGAGCAAGGGCTTCTATTACAGAAGTTCTTGCTCTTTTTGTTGCTTTTTGAATGACCGATGCTTCAAAAAATAAAATAAATATTTTGAAAGAATAGTTTTCACTGCACTAGTGTCTTCCATTTATCCGTACTATAATTAGCCAATAGAATCCTATAAAGTACTAATTTCTCAGAAATTATCTGTCTTATCAATGTGAGGTAATGCTGGGTGTACGGCTTATAGAAATTAAGGGGCTGAGTATATGCCAAATATATTGGTTGGAGAAGTTAAAGCAGGCTCAAAGATAATAAAGGATGTAATTACACCTTTAGGGGGGACTTTATTCACTAAGGGAAAAATATTGCTCCCTCGTGATCTAGATATTTTACAGGCTTTTTTGATTGGGCAAGTGGAAATCGAAGGTGACCAAGGTGAGGCGAGTTCGGATGGAGCCAAAACAACAGCTAAGCAAGCTTCCCCTAAAGCTGGAGCCATTATCAACGAATCGATGTTGGCCAAGACTAATTCTCCTCTACATGATGAATACGATAAAATGCTCACTCTTATTAAGAACAGCTATCGATCGGTAACGGCAGCTTCACTTCCTATTTTTGAGCTTCGCAGTCAGTTAGAGACATTAATAGGTTATTTGAAGGATTATCATGTCTTGAAGTTTACACCGCGCACTTTAAAATATGAGGATTACAACTATCACAATGCTGTGTTGTCCGCGTTGACCTCCTATAAAATTGCTCAGTGGTGTGGGTACCCACAAAAGGATTGGATGCAGATTGCTTTTGCAGGATTATTACATGATATCGGCAATGCAAAAGTAGACAGCTCACTTTTACAGAAACCGGAGTCACTTAACAATAGTGAAATAGAAGAGGTTCGCCGACACACTACATATGGTTATCAATTATTACGCAATGTTACAGCGATTAATGAAGGGGTAAGACTTGCCGCCTTGCAGCATCATGAGAAGATTGATGGCTCTGGTTATCCATTGAAGCTGGACGGCAGTCAGATTCATTTCTACGCTAAAGTAGTCGCAGTAGCAGATATATTCCATGCTATGACCTTAGAAAGAGCCTACAGAAGAGCACAGTCTCCTTATTTGGTACTAGAGCAGATTCTGACAGAAAGCTTCGGTAAGCTTGACCCAGTGATTGTGCAGACGTTTATACAGAAGAGTACTGATCTCTTTAATGGCACTAGAATCAAATTAAGTGATGGCCGTCATGGGGAGATTATCTTCACTGATCGCGCAAACCCTACACGTCCGATGGTTAAAATAGAGGAAACAATAGTTAACTTGATGTTGGAACGTGAATTGTATATTCAAGAGATCATTGCTTAGGGCGTAGGTACAAGGGAATAAGGCTGTGCTAGCCATTATATATCGCAGTATTGAGGCTTATGGCAGCACAGTCTCTCATTTATCTATTATATTTCAAAAAAAGACTTGCAATGCATCTCCATACATGATATATTCTAAGTCCGGCCAAGAAGTACACATGCCGAGCTCGAAAAAGAAGTTAAAAAAAGAGCTTGACATTAAATAGCCGAACATGATATAGTATAAGAGTTGCTGCTGAGACATTAAACGGCGCCAACGAGAACTTGATCTTTGAAAACTGAACAACGAGTGAGTAGGAAATCACGTAAGTGAAATCCAAATTAGAGAATTAATTTTCTCGTCAGATGTTTCAAAATGAGCATATCGCTCTTTTCAATACTAATTGGAGAGTTTGATCCTGGCTCAGGACGAACGCTGGCGGCGTGCCTAATACATGCAAGTCGAGCGGAGTCATTTTGAAAGCTTGCTTTCAAAATGACTTAGCGGCGGACGGGTGAGTAACACGTAGGCAACCTGCCCTTCAGACTGGGATAACTACCGGAAACGGTAGCTAATACCGGATAATTTCTTTTTTCTCCTGAGAGAAGAATGAAAGACGGAGCAATCTGTCACTGAGGGATGGGCCTGCGGCGCATTAGCTAGTTGGTGGGGTAACGGCCCACCAAGGCGACGATGCGTAGCCGACCTGAGAGGGTGAACGGCCACACTGGGACTGAGACACGGCCCAGACTCCTACGGGAGGCAGCAGTAGGGAATCTTCCGCAATGGGCGAAAGCCTGACGGAGCAACGCCGCGTGAGTGATGAAGGTTTTCGGATCGTAAAGCTCTGTTGCCAGGGAAGAACGTCCGGTAGAGTAACTGCTATCGGAGTGACGGTACCTGAGAAGAAAGCCCCGGCTAACTACGTGCCAGCAGCCGCGGTAATACGTAGGGGGCAAGCGTTGTCCGGAATTATTGGGCGTAAAGCGCGCGCAGGCGGCTATTTAAGTTTGGTGTTTAAACCTTGGGCTCAACCTGAGGTCGCACTGGAAACTGGGTGGCTTGAGTACAGAAGAGGAAAGTGGAATTCCACGTGTAGCGGTGAAATGCGTAGATATGTGGAGGAACACCAGTGGCGAAGGCGACTTTCTGGGCTGTAACTGACGCTGAGGCGCGAAAGCGTGGGGAGCAAACAGGATTAGATACCCTGGTAGTCCACGCCGTAAACGATGAGTGCTAGGTGTTAGGGGTTTCGATACCCTTGGTGCCGAAGTTAACACAGTAAGCACTCCGCCTGGGGAGTACGGTCGCAAGACTGAAACTCAAAGGAATTGACGGGGACCCGCACAAGCAGTGGAGTATGTGGTTTAATTCGAAGCAACGCGAAGAACCTTACCAGGTCTTGACATCCCTCTGAATCTGCTAGAGATAGCAGCGGCCTTCGGGACAGAGGAGACAGGTGGTGCATGGTTGTCGTCAGCTCGTGTCGTGAGATGTTGGGTTAAGTCCCGCAACGAGCGCAACCCTTAACTTTAGTTGCCAGCAGGTAATGCTGGGCACTCTAGAGTGACTGCCGGTGACAAACCGGAGGAAGGTGGGGATGACGTCAAATCATCATGCCCCTTATGACCTGGGCTACACACGTACTACAATGGCCGGTACAACGGGAAGCGAAGCCGCGAGGTGGAGCCAATCCCATCAAAGCCGGTCTCAGTTCGGATTGCAGGCTGCAACTCGCCTGCATGAAGTCGGAATTGCTAGTAATCGCGGATCAGCATGCCGCGGTGAATACGTTCCCGGGTCTTGTACACACCGCCCGTCACACCACGAGAGTTTACAACACCCGAAGTCGGTGGGGTAACCCGCAAGGGAGCCAGCCGCCGAAGGTGGGGTAGATGATTGGGGTGAAGTCGTAACAAGGTAGCCGTATCGGAAGGTGCGGCTGGATCACCTCCTTTCTATGGAGAATCGTTCTCTGCAATGAGAACATTCAAATCGGAAGCTAAGCTTCCAAAACTCAGGTTTAGGCCTGTTACTCACTCGTTGCTCAGTTTTGAGAGTTTAAGCTCTCAAGTAAGACTTGATCCTTGAAAACTGGATACCGAAACGAATTTGCGTTTTAGAACATCTTTTAGCAACTTGTGTAAACAAGTAAATGTTATTAGTGAGATTTTTCTTCGGAAGAATCAAGGTTAAGCTAATAAGAGCACACGGAGGATGCCTAGGCGCCAGGAGCCGACGAAGGACGTGGCGAACAACGAAACTGCCTCGGGGAGCTGTAAGCAAGCTTTGATCCGGGGGTGTCCGAATGGGGAAACCCAGCTGTGGTAATTCGCAGTTACTCATTTCTGAATACATAGGAAATGTAGAGGCAGACCAGGGGAACTGAAACATCTAAGTACCCTGAGGAAGAGAAAACAATAGTGATTCCGTCAGTAGCGGCGAGCGAACGCGGAACAGCCTAAACCTAAGAGCTTGCTCTTAGGGGTTGTGGGACGTCTCACGTGGAGTTACAAAGGAATATGGTAGGCGAAGAGGTCTGGAAAGGCCCGCGATAGAGGTAAAAGCCCTGTAACCTAAACTGTGTTCTCTCCGAGACGGATCCCGAGTAGTGCGGGGCACGTGAAACCCCGTATGAATCCAGCAGGACCATCTGCTAAGGCTAAATACTACCTGGCGACCGATAGTGAAACAGTACCGTGAGGGAAAGGTGAAAAGCACCCCGGAAGGGGAGTGAAATAGAACCTGAAACCGTGTGCTTACAAAAAGTCAGAGCCCTATTAATGGGTGATGGCGTGCCTTTTGTAGAATGAACCGGCGAGTTACGTTTAACATGCAAGGTTAAGCCGAGAAGGTGGAGCCGCAGCGAAAGCGAGTCTGAATAGGGCGAATTAGTATGTGGACGTAGACCCGAAACCGTGTGATCTACCCCTGTCCAGGGTGAAGGTGCGGTAACACGCACTGGAGGCCCGAACCCACGTACGTTGAAAAGTGCGGGGATGAGGTGGGGGTAGCGGAGAAATTCCAATCGAACTCGGAGATAGCTGGTTCTCCCCGAAATAGCTTTAGGGCTAGCCTCGGTATAAGAGTAGTGGAGGTAGAGCACTGATTGGGTGCGGGGTCCGCAAGGATTACCAAGCTCAGTCAAACTCCGAATGCCATATACTTATTGCCGGGAGTCAGACAGTGAGTGCTAAGATCCATTGTCAAAAGGGAAACAGCCCAGACCATCAGCTAAGGTCCCCAAGTGTGTGTTAAGTGGGAAAGGATGTGGAGTTGCACAGACAACCAGGATGTTGGCTTAGAAGCAGCCACCATTGAAAGAGTGCGTAATAGCTCACTGGTCGAGTGACTCTGCGCCGAAAATGTAACGGGGCTAAACACACCACCGAAGCTATGGCTAGATACGTATGTATCTGGGGTAGGGGAGCGTTGTGTAGGGGTTGAAGGTGTACTGAAAAGAGCGCTGGACACTACACAAGTGAGAATGCCGGTATGAGTAACGAAAAGATCAGTGAGAATCTGATCCGCCGAAAGCCCAAGGTTTCCTGAGGAAGGCTCGTCCGCTCAGGGTAAGTCGGGACCTAAGGCGAGGCCGAAAGGCGTAGTCGAAGGACAACAGTTTGAAATTACTGTACCACCGTAATCCGCTATGAGCGATGGGGTGACGCAGGAGGGTAGTGACGCGGACTGATGGATGTCCGTCTAAGCAGTGAGGCTGATGTGTAGGCAAATCCGCACATCATTAAGGCTGGGCTGTGATGGGGAGCGAAAATTATAGTAGCGAAGGTCATGATCTCACACTGCCAAGAAAAGCCTCTAGCCAGGAGAAGGTGCCCGTACCGCAAACCGACACAGGTAGGCGAGAAGAGAATTCTAAGGCGCGCGGAAGAACTCTCGTTAAGGAACTCGGCAAAATGACCCCGTAACTTCGGGAGAAGGGGTGCCCCGGTAGTGTGAATAGCACGAGGGGGCCGCAGTGAAAAGGCCCAAGCGACTGTTTAGCAAAAACACAGGTCTGTGCGAAGCCGCAAGGCGAAGTATACGGGCTGACGCCTGCCCGGTGCTGGAAGGTTAAGGGGAGTGGTTAGGGGTAACCCGAAGCTATGAACCGAAGCCCCAGTAAACGGCGGCCGTAACTATAACGGTCCTAAGGTAGCGAAATTCCTTGTCAGGTAAATTCTGACCCGCACGAATGGCGTAACGACTTGGGCGCTGTCTCAACGAGAGATCCGGTGAAATTTTAATACCTGTGAAGATGCAGGTTACCCGCGACAAGACGGAAAGACCCCATGGAGCTTTACTGCAGCTTGATATTGAATTTGGGTACGATCTGTACAGGATAGGTGGGAGCCGTAGAAATCGGAGCGCAAGCTTCGGTGGAGGCGCCGTTGGGATACCACCCTGATCGTATCTAGGTTCTAACCTAGTACCCTTATCGGGTACGGGGACCGTGTCAGGCGGGCAGTTTGACTGGGGCGGTCGCCTCCTAAAGAGTAACGGAGGCGTTCCAAGGTTCCCTCAGAATGGTTGGAAATCATTCGCAGAGTGCAAAGGCATAAGGGAGCTTGACTGCGAGACCTACAAGTCGAGCAGGGACGAAAGTCGGACTTAGTGATCCGGTGGTACCGCATGGAAGGGCCATCGCTCAACGGATAAAAGCTACCCTGGGGATAACAGGCTTATCTCCCCCAAGAGTCCACATCGACGGGGAGGTTTGGCACCTCGATGTCGGCTCATCGCATCCTGGGGCTGAAGTAGGTCCCAAGGGTTGGGCTGTTCGCCCATTAAAGCGGTACGCGAGCTGGGTTCAGAACGTCGTGAGACAGTTCGGTCCCTATCTGTCGTGGGCGCAGGAAATTTGAGAGGAGCTGTCCTTAGTACGAGAGGACCGGGATGGACGTACCGCTGGTGCACCAGTTGTTCCGCCAGGAGCATGGCTGGGTAGCTACGTACGGACGGGATAAGCGCTGAAAGCATCTAAGCGTGAAGCCCCCCTCAAGATGAGATTTCCCAATTAGTAAGACCCCTTGAAGACGACGAGGTAGATAGGTTGGAGGTGGAAGTGCAGCAATGCATGGAGCTGACCAATACTAATCGGTCGAGGGCTTATCCTATACGTAGAATGCAGATTCGTTTCGGATTCAGTTTTCAGGCATCAAGCCTGTAACACGCTTAGAAATTCATTGTCACTTCTGGTGATGAACTGAATTTCACGCGGCAGCGTCTGTTTCACAGACGCATGTTTGGTGGCGATAGCGGAGGGGTTCCACGCGTACCCATCCCGAACACGACCGTTAAGCCCTCCAGCGCCGATGGTACTTGGACCGAAGGGTCCTGGGAGAGTAGGACGTTGCCAAGCACACAAGACCACTGTTGAGTAATCGACAGTGGTCTTTTTGTTATGTATATTTACTTAAGGATTGTTGCAAATTAAATTATGTTTGACAGACTAGAGTGTTTAACCCATAATACAATTCATACTAAACATATAAGAATTATAGGGGAGCGAATTATGTCGTACTTTAGTGTATCTATTAAGAAACCGATTCTGTTGGGGGCAATAGCAGTTTTGCTATTGATGTTAATTGCAGGGTGCTCGGGGTCTAATAATAAGGCTGATTCAAATAAAGAGGCACAGGAAAGTGCGAGTCCGGCAACTCAAAGTCCTCAAACTGCAGAACCTGCAACGGGAGGGACTTTCGTCTATGGACGACCTGCTTCTGTAACTTCGCTGGATTTGCATAATCAGATTACGTCCAACAATGCTTTTGCAATCGACAAAGTTTTTGAATCATTAGTCGCTTTTGACAGCAAAGGTGAAATTGTAGATTGGCTTGCTAAGTCACATAATATCAGTGAAGATGGTCTGACGTATACATTCGAGCTTCGTGATGGGTTGAAGTTTTCCAATGGTACGGATGTGACCGCAGAAGATGCTGTATTCTCTCTTGAGCGGCACTTGAAGGTAGGCGGCCCGCTGGCAATATCCGCAAAAGTCGACACAATCAAAGCGCAAGATAACAAAACGCTTGTTATTACACTTAAAGAGCCTTATACACCATTTATCTCGGAGCTATCTAATTTCTCAAATGGTATCCTTCCTAACAATTTCGGCGGAGTATCAGAAGAAGAATTCTTCAAGAAACCGATCGGTACGGGACCTTTTGTTGTTGAAACATGGGACACTGCTGGTGATCTGACCTTCACTAAGAATACATTCTACTGGCAAGAAGGTAAACCCTATATTGATAAGCTCGTTTATAAGCTGATTGAAGATGACAGCCAAGCAATTAACCAGCTGAAGGCTGGAGAAGTTAATGCTATTGAATCTTTGGCCCTGCAAAATGCCAATGAGATTAAAGATGGGGCTGACACTAAAGTAGTTACTAACGGTAGTTGGGTGACAGAGCAATTGTTCTTTAATACGTTGGATGAACATTTTTCTGATGTGCATGTCCGTCGTGCTCTGGCGCTGGCGCTTGATCGTGAGGGCTTGACCAAGGCGCTAACCTTTGGTTATGCACAAACAGCAAACTCATTGCTGCCAACAACGATTCCTTATAACGCAAATGATACAATCAAAGCACTGAACTTTAATATCGAAGCAGCCAAGGAGGAGCTTGCAAAATCTGCCTTCCCTAATGGCTTCACTACCAAATTACTTGTAGCATCCGGTAATAGCACAAGAGCTCAAGAGGCACAAATTATTCAGGCAGCGGGTCAAACGATCGGGATTAAGATTGAGATTGAATCGATTGAACTTGCCACTTTCCGTGAACGTTTCTTCGCATATGATTTTGCGGCAATGCTGAACAGCGGCCAAGCGGATTCCCCTGAAGCGAACTCTATTATTGCTTTCCAGACCGATCCGGAAGGCTTCAGCAAATCATATTGGACGCATTATACAAATGATGAAGTAACGAAGCTTCTATATGAGGGACAAAAAACTGCGGATGGCGATGAACGTGCACAAATCTATACTAAGCTGCTGCAGACCCTTGCTGATGAAGTTCCTTATATTCCGCTTTACTATCCAGATGTTTTAAAAGGTATTCGTTCTTCAGTTGACGGTCTTGTTGTTCTACCGAACGGCAGTGCCCGTTTCCAAGATGTCCGCATCAGCCAATGATGAATCTTAAGCAGGTGTTAAATCAACCGAAAGGAAGCAAGGGCTCTTACAACTGGCTTGTGATATCTCTTATAAAAGCACTGGCAGTGATCTTCTGCGTAATGATAGCAGTCTTTTTCATCATTCGAATCGTGCCGGGAGATCCAGCAAAAATGATTTTGGGAGAATACAGTACCCCTGAGGCGCTCAAGAGTATGCATCATACTCTTGGGCTGGACCTCCCTTTATGGGAGCAATTCATCCGATTTGTGAAGACGCTGTTTACTCAAGGAGATACTGGAAACTCCATTATTATGGGGACATCAACAAGAGAGTTGATTACACAACGGGCCCCTGTTACTTTGCTGCTCATCGTGATGGCTTGTGTGTTGGCGATTTTTGTATCCCTTCTGCTCGCTACGGTAGCCTCTACGCATAAGGATAAACTGCTGGACCATTTGATACGTATTTTTCCTACAATTACTCTAGGTATGCCAATCTTCTGGGTTGGCTTACTTTTAATTTTGCTCTTTAGTGTCCGGCTTGGCTGGTTCCCTGTTGGGGGAGTAAGTGAAGGGTGGGTCGGAACCTTGCATAGTCTTGCACTTCCAGCAATCACTGTTGCTTTTTCACAGGTTCCTACGCTTGTTCGTTCATTAAGAGCGCAGATGCTTGAAGTGTTAGAATCGGATTTTGTAGTCACCCTTAAGGCTGCGGGCATACCAAACAGGGTTATTTTATTTAAACATGTGCTGCGCAACTCTGCTCTTCCTACGCTAATGCTGCTGGGTGTGAATATTTCTTATTTAATCGGAGGCACCTTGGTCGTTGAGCAGGTATTTGGAATTAAGGGAATTGGCAGCTTATTGTTCACTTCAATTTCGAAACGGGACTTTCCGGTTATTCAAGGAATAGCACTTTACTGTGCGCTATCTGTTGTGATCATCAGTCTCTTGATTGAAATCATTTCCTGGTGGCTTGATCCCAGAACGAAAGGAAAACAATGAAAACTATAAGACTAGACTCGCGATTGTATGAAGACGGTAAGATAACAAGCGGCTTAAAGCGAATATGGAATACCCCATCACTTCTAGTGGGAATTATTATGTTTGCAGCTCTTATTCTCTTGACTGTGTTTATACCTTATATAAGTCCTTATGACCCCTCTGAGCAAAATTTGAGTGCCTTTTTACAGCCTCCGTCAGCCGAGCATTGGTTGGGAACTGATCAATTAGGGCGTGATCTGTTTACCAGACTGGTTTATGCAGCGAGGACTGATTTGAAAATCATGGTCTTGGCAGAAATCATTCCCTTTTGCACAGGTGTATTTCTAGGAATGCTGGCAGGATATTACGGCAAATGGATCGATACAGTTATTACGCTGTTGTCAGATACATTCATCGCCTTTCCTTTTTATCTGATCGTTATTATCGTGGCTTTTGCCAGTGGAGCAGGAGAACGAGGCATTTATATTACTTTTATCTTTGTAGGATGGATTGTCTTTGCCCGTGTCGTCAGAGGTCTTAGTGCTTCTTTTCGTAATCAGGAATGGGTGGCGTCCGCTCAAACCTTAGGGCTACCAGGAGTGAAAATTATTTTGCGTCATCTCCTGCCGAATGTACTTCCGCAAGCCGTGGTCGTCCTTATGACAGATATGATTGGATTGCTTGTTGCCATTGTTACGCTCGGGTATCTTGGTATCGGCATTACACCGCCAACTCCTGACTGGGGGACGATGATTTCAGATGGACAGCCCTTCATCACTACAGCTTGGTGGCTCTCGGCCGTTCCGGGATTTGCAGTGGTGTATACGGGGATAGCTTTGTCGCTCCTAGGTGATGGTTTGGCAGACATATGGAGGAAAAAATAATGTCTATACAACCCATTTTAGAAATAGAGGCGCTATCGCTGGCAGCTAAGTCAAATGAGAGATTGGTCAATAATGTTAGTTTTTCGCTGGGTAAAGGGGAGAGTCTGGGATTAGTAGGTGAATCGGGATCAGGAAAATCGCTTACGCTGCGTGCAATTTTAGGCTTGCTTCCAAATGGTGTTGAACAGACTGGTGGCACCATTAAAAGTGACGTAAGCAGTGCGATGGTATTTCAAGATCCAAGAGGTGCGCTTGATCCGCTCTGTACGGTTGTCAAACAACTGGCTGAAGTTGTGTATTACAGACAGAGAGTAAGCCGTAAGACTTCGCGGGTAATTGCACTGGAACTGCTCGAAAGGCTTGGTCTCCCCGATTCATTGAAGAAAAAGGACCGGTATCCGAGTCAGCTGTCAGGCGGTCAGTGTCAACGGGTAGTCATCGCTCTGGCACTGGCGTGCAAGCCAGGCATACTTCTCTGTGATGAGCCGACAACGGCACTGGACGTCACGGTTCAACGGCAAATTATTGAGACGATCACGAGCCTCCAGCATGAGCTCAGTTTTGCCATGGTATTTGTTACGCATAACCTAGCGATTGCAGCAAACTTGTGTTCACGGCTATGTGTAATGAAACAGGGACAGATTGTTGAGCAGGGCAATACTCTTGATATTTTGCAAAATCCGAAAGACCCTTACACACAGATGCTGATTGATTCGGTGCTTCCTTTGCCAGAGCTTGAAGGGAGTAGAGACTCATGGAATTAGCCTTGCAAATAAAAGATTTAACTGTTCATTATGGCGGCTTTACTGCACTGGATCGTATCAATCTGAATCTTGAGCAGCACACCACCCTTGGGCTTGTTGGAGAATCCGGATCAGGGAAATCTACGCTGGCGCGAGTAATTGCTGGACTGATTGCCCCAAATGAGGGACAGATTCTGTTGGGTACCCAAGAATTAAAAAAGAAAAGAAGCCGTGAGCAGCACAAAACAATCCAGATGATTTTCCAAAATCCAGATGCTTCGCTAAATCCTAAACATTCGATTAGGCAAATTCTTTCTGAGCCCTTATTGTTTCATAAAATAGTGGGGCGTACAGATGTTGAACAAAGATGCAAAGAGCTTTTGAATCAAGTTCATTTAGAACAAAAGGCGTTAGACAAATTCCCACATGAATTTTCCGGCGGCCAGCGTCAACGGATAGCGATCGCTCGTGCATTAAGTGTTGAGCCAAACATCCTGATCGCGGATGAACCTACAAGTGCGTTGGATGTATCTGTGCAGCTTAGTGTGCTCGAACTGTTCAATACGCTGAAGGCTGAGCTTAATCTCACCATGCTTTTTATTTCTCATGATCTAGGAGTAATCAATGCAATTAGCGATACGGTAGCAGTTATGCGGCAAGGAAAGCTCGTGGAGCAGAGTCCGCGGGATCAATTCTTCATCCGTCCTAAACATGAATACAGTTATGAGCTGTTGTCGGCGGTTCCAAAAATGCCAAAATAAAGTACATCAGGAGGTTTTTTTATGAACCGAGAACATAAAGGATACGTGCCACTTTCACTGGCTGAGTACAGTAAGCTAACACATTTAATTTCCAAAGTCTTGTTTACTGAGCACCCTCCAGTTATCATTCCGGCTGAGGCAATCCTTGGAATCGAGGCGGTAGCCGCCGGAATAGCTGCACCTGGTCGAACCATTGTAAATATAGTAACAGGTCCTTATGGAAGTTTATTTGGAAAATGGCTTGAGCGGGGTGGAGCAACGGTTGTTGAAGTAAAGGTTCCTTTTGATGAAGTGGTCACTAGCGACCAAGTTGCTTCCGCGATTAAGGAGTTTAAACCTTGTGCCCTTTCTTTTGTTCAAGCTGAAGTGGTTACTGGAGGCTCTAATCCTGCTAAAGAAATATTTGAAATTGCAAAAGAATTCAATCTAATTACTGTGTCGGACTCCGTATCTGCGGTTGGGGGAGAGGCCCTGCTGGTGGATGAATGGTCCGTTGATTTTGCAGTTATAGGTGCGCAAAAAGCCTTAGCTGGACCCAACGGTGTTAGTGCCGTAAGTATTTCTCCACGTGGCTGGGAATTTCTTGAGTCGAATGAAAATGCTCCACGCAATTCTATTTTATCCTTGCTGGAGCTGAAACCATCACTTGGAGACGCCGCGCCATTGCGGGTTGCCCCAAACATTCCTACGCTGGAGGCTAGAGCCTTGACTCAAGCTTTGACACGAATTGAAGAAGAAGGATTGGATCAAGTAATCAAACGCCATGAGCGAGCCGCAGCAGCTGCTGTAGCTGGTATTAAATCCTTGGGGCTTGAGCCTTGGCAAAAGGACAGCAGACATTATTCTACGCTGACTACAACGGTGCGGATTTCTGGAAAGCAAGAGTTGCGGATTGAGCAGCCTATAGGCATTGTGGCTCCCGGAGACGGAGAATTATTTGGCCATCTTCTACGGATCAACCATTTTGGAACGAATGCTGAGCGGCAAAGTGTGGAGAAGGCTATATCCACGCTTGCCGAACTGTTGAAACAAGACCCTGTTCAGGCATTAGCAGCTGTTCGGCTGGCATGGGGGGAATGAAGATGATTCATAAGCATCCAGAGCTGCAAACGTTCAATGACATTTTTATAGCAGGGATCGAAGGCAGACGTTTTGATGTCGTGATAAAGGATGGGCGTTTTTCATCCATTACTGAAGCGGATCCGCATCAAGTAGAGTCAAATCTTGCAGGAACAGATCTGTGGCTAAGTCCGGGTATTATTGATCTTCATACGCATTTAGCTTGGACAGATTTTGACCACTCTGATCAATTGAAGCGCGATGCCAACGAGATCGAAATTATGCAGGCACAAGCTTTTGAAGCTACTCTTAGAACGGGTGTAACGACTGCCCGTGATGCAGGTGGGATTCTGCCGAGCACAGTGCAGCATCTTGTTCAGCAATATCAGCATCCATTAAGAGTGCAGACCAGTAGCGATATGATTGGAGCAGCAGATGCCCGTGGTCTCAAGCATTTAGAACAACGCATGGCGGAAATCTTTGCTACAGGAGCGGGTTGGATAAAAATCATGGCCACAGGCGGGCTTGGAGCACCTACCGAGAAAGTCGTTGACCCGATCTTTTCCGAAGAAGAGTTCTCGTTCATTGTTCGTAATGCACATGCCCATGATAAGAAGGTACTGGTTCATACCTGGGGCGGAGTGACGATAGACTGGTCCATCCAGGCCGGCGTGGAATCAATAGAGCATGGGATGTTTCTAACTGAGGATCAGGCAGGAAGACTTGCTAACTCGAGGGTAGCGTTTGTACCCACCACATCAATTTATCGTATTGCTGCAGACCCAAAAGGCGTTCTAGCGTTGAACCCGATCATTTGCGACCGAGCTGCCCGCGCTGCCGAATGTCATTCCAAGGCCATTCATTATGCAAAAAGAGAAGGCGTTCGTATTGGATTCGGTACAGATTATGCCACACCTGCACTACATGGCTATAACCTTCAAGAACTGGATACATTGATTGATTATGGCTTAACTCGGAGAGAAGCGTGGCAGGCTGCGACTAAAAGTGCTGCAGATATTCTGGGGAGCGGTAACGAGCTGGGAAAAATTGCAGAAGGTTTTATTGCAGATGCTGTTGTTTTCAAAGTGGATCCATATGAAGCGCACAATGCGGAGGCACTTCGAAGTAATATCATTGCCGTAATTACTGGAGCGAAGGAAGCGGAATTAATCTAGAATCGTCTAAGCTTCTTCTAAAAAACAACTGTTATCTTCTGCAGTTGTTTTTTTACTTTCTAGATAATTAGATGATAAGGGGAGGTAGTTATTATAATACGATAATACATAGATGATGTTTTATGCTTTTGATTTTATATAAAAAACTCTTGCAATGCATCTCCATACATGATATATTCTAAGTCCGGCCAAGAAGTACACATGCCGAGCTCGAAAAAGAAGTTAAAAAAAGAGCTTGACATTAAATAGCCGAACATGATATAGTATAAGAGTTGCTGCTGAGACATTAAACGGCGCCAACGAGAACTTGATCTTTGAAAACTGAACAACGAGTGAGTAGGAAATCACGCAAGTGAAATCCAAAATTAGAGAATTAATTTTCTCGTCAGATGTTTCAAAATGAGCATATCGCTCTTTTCAATACTAATTGGAGAGTTTGATCCTGGCTCAGGACGAACGCTGGCGGCGTGCCTAATACATGCAAGTCGAGCGGAGTCATTTTGAAAGCTTGCTTTCAAAATGACTTAGCGGCGGACGGGTGAGTAACACGTAGGCAACCTGCCCTTCAGACTGGGATAACTACCGGAAACGGTAGCTAATACCGGATAATTTCTTTTTCTCCTGAGAGAAGAATGAAAGACGGAGCAATCTGTCACTGAGGGATGGGCCTGCGGCGCATTAGCTAGTTGGTGGGGTAACGGCCCACCAAGGCGACGATGCGTAGCCGACCTGAGAGGGTGAACGGCCACACTGGGACTGAGACACGGCCCAGACTCCTACGGGAGGCAGCAGTAGGGAATCTTCCGCAATGGGCGAAAGCCTGACGGAGCAACGCCGCGTGAGTGATGAAGGTTTTCGGATCGTAAAGCTCTGTTGCCAGGGAAGAACGTCCGGTAGAGTAACTGCTACCGGAGTGACGGTACCTGAGAAGAAAGCCCCGGCTAACTACGTGCCAGCAGCCGCGGTAATACGTAGGGGGCAAGCGTTGTCCGGAATTATTGGGCGTAAAGCGCGCGCAGGCGGCTATTTAAGTCTGGTGTTTAAACCTTGGGCTCAACCTGAGGTCGCACTGGAAACTGGGTGGCTTGAGTACAGAAGAGGAAAGTGGAATTCCACGTGTAGCGGTGAAATGCGTAGATATGTGGAGGAACACCAGTGGCGAAGGCGACTTTCTGGGCTGTAACTGACGCTGAGGCGCGAAAGCGTGGGGAGCAAACAGGATTAGATACCCTGGTAGTCCACGCCGTAAACGATGAGTGCTAGGTGTTAGGGGTTTCGATACCCTTGGTGCCGAAGTTAACACAGTAAGCACTCCGCCTGGGGAGTACGGTCGCAAGACTGAAACTCAAAGGAATTGACGGGGACCCGCACAAGCAGTGGAGTATGTGGTTTAATTCGAAGCAACGCGAAGAACCTTACCAGGTCTTGACATCCCTCTGAATCTGCTAGAGATAGCAGCGGCCTTCGGGACAGAGGAGACAGGTGGTGCATGGTTGTCGTCAGCTCGTGTCGTGAGATGTTGGGTTAAGTCCCGCAACGAGCGCAACCCTTAACTTTAGTTGCCAGCAGGTAATGCTGGGCACTCTAGAGTGACTGCCGGTGACAAACCGGAGGAAGGTGGGGATGACGTCAAATCATCATGCCCCTTATGACCTGGGCTACACACGTACTACAATGGCCGGTACAACGGGAAGCGAAGCCGCGAGGTGGAGCCAATCCCATCAAAGCCGGTCTCAGTTCGGATTGCAGGCTGCAACTCGCCTGCATGAAGTCGGAATTGCTAGTAATCGCGGATCAGCATGCCGCGGTGAATACGTTCCCGGGTCTTGTACACACCGCCCGTCACACCACGAGAGTTTACAACACCCGAAGTCGGTGGGGTAACCCGCAAGGGAGCCAGCCGCCGAAGGTGGGGTAGATGATTGGGGTGAAGTCGTAACAAGGTAGCCGTATCGGAAGGTGCGGCTGGATCACCTCCTTTCTATGGAGAATCGTTCTCTGCAATGAGAACATTCAAATCGGAAGCTCAGCTTCCAAAACTCAGGTTTAGGCCTGTTACTCACTCGTTGCTCAGTTTTGAGAGTTTAAGCTCTCAAGTAAGACTTGATCCTTGAAAACTGGATACCGAAACGAATTTGCGTTTTAGAACATCTTTTAGCAACTTGTGCAAACAAGTAAATGTTATTAGTGAGATGATTCCAAAGAGAATGTATCGTATGATATTTTCCTGCGGAAAAATCAAGGTTAAGCTAATAAGAGCACACGGAGGATGCCTAGGCGCCAGGAGCCGACGAAGGACGTGGCGAACAACGAAACTGCCTCGGGGAGCTGTAAGCAAGCTTTGATCCGGGGGTGTCCGAATGGGGAAACCCAGCTGTGGTAATTCGCAGTTACTCATTTCTGAATACATAGGAAATGTAGAGGCAGACCAGGGGAACTGAAACATCTAAGTACCCTGAGGAAGAGAAAACAATAGTGATTCCGTCAGTAGCGGCGAGCGAACGCGGAACAGCCTAAACCTAAGAGCTTGCTCTTAGGGGTTGTGGGACGTCTCACATGGAGTTACAAAGGAATATGGTAGGTGAAGAGGTCTGGAAAGGCCTGCGATAGAGGTAAAAGCCCTGTAACCTAAACTGTATTCTCTCCGAGACGGATCCCGAGTAGTGCGGGGCACGTGAAACCCCGTATGAATCCAGCAGGACCATCTGCTAAGGCTAAATACTACCTGGCGACCGATAGTGAAACAGTACCGTGAGGGAAAGGTGAAAAGCACCCCGGAAGGGGAGTGAAATAGAACCTGAAACCGTGTGCTTACAAAAAGTCAGAGCCCTATTAATGGGTGATGGCGTGCCTTTTGTAGAATGAACCGGCGAGTTACGTTTAACATGCAAGGTTAAGCCGAGAAGGTGGAGCCGCAGCGAAAGCGAGTCTGAATAGGGCGAATTAGTATGTGGACGTAGACCCGAAACCGTGTGATCTACCCCTGTCCAGGGTGAAGGTGCGGTAACACGCACTGGAGGCCCGAACCCACGTACGTTGAAAAGTGCGGGGATGAGGTGGGGGTAGCGGAGAAATTCCAATCGAACTCGGAGATAGCTGGTTCTCCCCGAAATAGCTTTAGGGCTAGCCTCGGTATAAGAGTAGTGGAGGTAGAGCACTGATTGGGTGCGGGGTCCGCAAGGATTACCAAGCTCAGTCAAACTCCGAATGCCATATACTTATTGCCGGGAGTCAGACAGTGAGTGCTAAGATCCATTGTCAAAAGGGAAACAGCCCAGACCATCAGCTAAGGTCCCCAAGTGTGTGTTAAGTGGGAAAGGATGTGGAGTTGCACAGACAACCAGGATGTTGGCTTAGAAGCAGCCACCATTGAAAGAGTGCGTAATAGCTCACTGGTCGAGTGACTCTGCGCCGAAAATGTAACGGGGCTAAACACACCACCGAAGCTATGGCTAGATACGTATGTATCTGGGGTAGGGGAGCGTTGTGTAGGGGTTGAAGGTGTACTGAAAAGAGCGCTGGACACTACACAAGTGAGAATGCCGGTATGAGTAACGAAAAGATCAGTGAGAATCTGATCCGCCGAAAGCCCAAGGTTTCCTGAGGAAGGCTCGTCCGCTCAGGGTAAGTCGGGACCTAAGGCGAGGCCGAAAGGCGTAGTCGAAGGACAACAGTTTGAAATTACTGTACCACCGTAATCCGGTATGAGCGATGGGGTGACGCAGGAGGGTAGTGACGCGGACTGATGGATGTCCGTCTAAGCAGTGAGGCTGATGTGTAGGCAAATCCGCACATCATTAAGGCTGGGCTGTGATGGGGAGCGAAAATTATAGTAGCGAAGGTCATGATCTCACACTGCCAAGAAAAGCCTCTAGCCAGGAGAAGGTGCCCGTACCGCAAACCGACACAGGTAGGCGAGAAGAGAATTCTAAGGCGCGCGGAAGAACTCTCGTTAAGGAACTCGGCAAAATGACCCCGTAACTTCGGGAGAAGGGGTGCCCCGGTAGTGTGAATAGCACGAGGGGGCCGCAGTGAAAAGGCCCAAGCGACTGTTTAGCAAAAACACAGGTCTGTGCGAAGCCGCAAGGCGAAGTATACGGGCTGACGCCTGCCCGGTGCTGGAAGGTTAAGGGGAGTGGTTAGGGGTAACCCGAAGCTATGAACCGAAGCCCCAGTAAACGGCGGCCGTAACTATAACGGTCCTAAGGTAGCGAAATTCCTTGTCAGGTAAATTCTGACCCGCACGAATGGCGTAACGACTTGGGCGCTGTCTCAACGAGAGATCCGGTGAAATTTTAATACCTGTGAAGATGCAGGTTACCCGCGACAAGACGGAAAGACCCCATGGAGCTTTACTGCAGCTTGATATTGAATTTGGGTACGATCTGTACAGGATAGGTGGGAGCCGTAGAAATCGGAGCGCAAGCTTCGGTGGAGGCGCCGTTGGGATACCACCCTGATCGTATCTAGGTTCTAACCTAGTACCCTTACCGGGTACGGGGACCGTGTCAGGCGGGCAGTTTGACTGGGGCGGTCGCCTCCTAAAGAGTAACGGAGGCGTTCCAAGGTTCCCTCAGAATGGTTGGAAATCATTCGCAGAGTGCAAAGGCATAAGGGAGCTTGACTGCGAGACCTACAAGTCGAGCAGGGACGAAAGTCGGACTTAGTGATCCGGTGGTACCGCATGGAAGGGCCATCGCTCAACGGATAAAAGCTACCCTGGGGATAACAGGCTTATCTCCCCCAAGAGTCCACATCGACGGGGAGGTTTGGCACCTCGATGTCGGCTCATCGCATCCTGGGGCTGAAGTAGGTCCCAAGGGTTGGGCTGTTCGCCCATTAAAGCGGTACGCGAGCTGGGTTCAGAACGTCGTGAGACAGTTCGGTCCCTATCTGTCGTGGGCGCAGGAAATTTGAGAGGAGCTGTCCTTAGTACGAGAGGACCGGGATGGACGTACCGCTGGTGCACCAGTTGTTCCGCCAGGAGCATGGCTGGGTAGCTACGTACGGACGGGATAAGCGCTGAAAGCATCTAAGCGTGAAGCCCCCTCAAGATGAGATTTCCCAATTAGTAAGACCCCTTGAAGACGACGAGGTAGATAGGTTGGAGGTGGAAGTGCAGCAATGCATGGAGCTGACCAATACTAATCGGTCGAGGGCTTATCCTATACGTAGAATGCAGATTCGTTTCGGATTCAGTTTTCAGGCATCAAGCCTGTAACACGCTTAGAAATTCATTGTCACTTCTGGTGATGAACTGAATTTCACGCGGCAGCGTCTGTTTCACAGACGCATGTTTGGTGGCGATAGCGGAGGGGTTCCACGCGTACCCATCCCGAACACGACCGTTAAGCCCTCCAGCGCCGATGGTACTTGGACCGAAGGGTCCTGGGAGAGTAGGACGTTGCCAAGCACATTAAGCCATTGTTGATTTATCAGCAGTGGCTTTTTTGTTTTTTTTGGACAAGAGTGTTGTTTGAAGGGGAGTACAACATCTGAAGGGGCAGTAATTGAGTGACATTTTTGTTACCGACGCTGAGGTCGATACAAGTATAATAGATAAGTGCAAATAATAAGCAACATCTCTAATACGAAGGAACTACTCATAAATTCTAACTTTGAATTTTCTTGTGTCTTTAGATGCATTGTGGAGGTAAGGAGGATTTAAGGCATGAAACAAACAAGAATTATTAAGATATTAATTTTTTCGTGTATAGTAGCTTTAATACTGGCAGGCTGCGGTACGAAAGCGCCCAGCTGGGATGCTTTTGAGGGTGCGCTAAACGAGAAAAATTTCCCTGTGCCCCAAGAGGCGTACTCACCAGACCAGACTACGACAAACGTTGCTATGGATTATGTGCGTTATTCTTTACCTGGATTAAAGGAGAAGAACGGCATCCCAGAGGAGTATATGGATACTATTAAGGCCTGGGGATGGGTTGAACAGGAAGAGGAGAATACCGATTCATCTGGTGTTTTTCAGAAGGATGGAGTAACGGTTCATTTAACAGTGCATGATGATTATTTTATAGTTATGATCCCTAAAGAAAAGAAGGCCTTAATTAAAGGTCTTAAGACAAAATAAATAATCGCCGTCCTTTATGGATGGCGATTATTTATTTATATGCGAATACAGATTAATCGTAATCTATTGAGAGTAATAGGAGGCATCGGTTGGATTAAACTTAAGCATGCCTTCCTTGTTGCGTTGATTTATTTTGAACAGTGTATAGAGACGGGGCAATAAAAGCCACAAGTGGCAAATAATCAGGGATACTGTAAATGCCGGTGGTGACCAAAAAATAAAGAGAGCTGCGATACAAAGACCAATATAAAAATTATGTAACTGTACTTTACGGAAAATGCGGTAACTAATGTGTTGATCTGGCATGAAGCCAAGCCACGGGATTTTAAATGAGATGGACCATCTTTTTGAAATAGGATGCCCGGAGATTAGAAGTACTGAGCGTGAAATAACATATTGAACCCAGAACATAACCGGAGCAGCTATAATTAAGTAGAGAATACTCCACCAAGAAAGAAAGACTGTCTCGAGCACAAGGACCAAAAGAGGGAGCAAAATATAAACACGCAGCAGAGGTGCCGTTAGATTAATTTTTTTGATTAATTTATATTGATAGAATGTAGCAGCGCCTTTGGTGTTGGGTTCCATATAAAATAGACTAACCTCCTCACAGATTCATATGTTCTTAATATCGGCGAATGAAAGCATTTTATTAAACTATGGGCGAATATTCACCGATATAGGGGCAGCGGAATATATATAATACACGAAACGAAGGATATGAAAAAACTATGAAAAGGTTTAAAATGATAGAAGGTGTATCATACTGTTCTTAAAAGAGTCAAGGTGGGATGGTTATGGAACAGCAAACCGGGCAAGCTTGTATCATTTGTGGGCAGGAAAAAGAAGAAGGTATTGTGATTGTCTCGCATTTTATTTGTGAGGATTGTGAGGCAGAAATGATCCGTACCGAGGCAGAAGATGCTAAGTACCGTTTTTTTATTGGCCAGATGAAGAAGATCGGATTGCAAAAGAACGCTTAAGTAGAGTAACTCTGTTAATTGATGCGGATAAGAGAGCAGTCTGGATGAAAGATATAAGGGCTGCATTAGAGATATTCATATACGGCTTCCTCGTTGTTTAAGCGGGGGGAGCCGTTTTGCTGTTCAGTCAGATGCTTTTATGAGGAAACATAGGAGTTTCTGAATATTTACGTTAAAATAGAAGGAACCCTATGGGAAGGAATTTAATATGAATAAATTACAACGATGTAGGGCACCTGTATACGAAATGCTGGAGCAATATAGAATTGTGGGTAATATATCTTATCATGTGCCGGGACATAAAAATGGAGCGGCATATGATGGCGTAGAAGGCGCTGGGTTTCTAGATGAGGTCATGAAGTACGATGTTACGGAGATTACCGGCACGGATGATCTTCATCATCCTGAGGGAGTCATTAAGGAAGCACAGGAGTTGGCTGCTGATTGCTTTGGAGCAGAGGAGAGTTTTTTTCTAGTTGGCGGAAGTACGGCGGGTAACCTGGCGCTGATTCTAACGGCTTGCCCCGAGCCGGGAATGATTCTGATTCTTCAACGAAATGTGCATAAATCAGTGATTCATGGTCTTATGTTAGCTGGAGTGAGGGCTGTTTTCGTCGAACCGCTGATTGATCCACTCAGCGGCTTGGCAGTAGCGCCGGCGGCAGAAGCTGTTGAGGCTGCACTTGCAGCCTATCCTGAAGCCGCCGCTGTATTTGTCACCATGCCCAATTACTACGGCATGGGCAGTGACCTTGCGCCCCTCGCGCGTATTTGCCACGACAGCGGTGTACCGCTGCTTGTCGATGAAGCGCATGGGGCGCATTACGGGCAGCACCCGGCACTGCCTGCCGGGGCGCTTGCTTGTGGCGCGGACGGCGTAGTGCAGTCCACGCACAAGATGCTCACTGCGATGACCATGGGCGCTATGCTGCATGTTCAAGGGCAGCGGCTCGACCGCGCCCTGCTCTCGCAGCGGCTCGCCATGGTGCAGAGCTCCAGCCCATCATATCCTATGATGGCGTCGCTTGATCTTGCCCGGCGGCTGCTGCACAGCCGGGGCAGCGATGCTTTCACGGCGGGGCTGGCCGCCGTGGATGTCCTGCGGCGCGGCCTTGCCGAGCTGCCGCGCTATGGATTGGTGCAGCCGGCAGAGCCGCTGCACGACGGCACGCCGCTGCATAAGGCGGCGTACGAGACGCAGGACCCCTTCAAAGTCGTCATTTATGACGCCACCGGGGTCCTAGGCGGTTTCGAGCTGCAGCGCAGGCTCGAGGCTAAGGGCTGTGTGCCGGAGATGAGTGACGACCGGCACGTAGTGCTGCTGTTCAGCCTCGGTTCGAAGGCTGAACATGCAGCAAGGTTATTGCAGGCGCTGCGGGAAATAGATTCGGAGGTTACATCCGAATCACCGCACACCGCTGGCATTTTAGAATCTCAAAATATTTCCACGTGGAACAATTTGAATGTTTTACAAATCTCGGTACCCGTTCCCTTCTCTTTGAAGCCGGTGTCAGCCAATGAGGTAGAAAGTATTAATCTTGAACACAGCGTGGGGAGAGTAGCTGCAGAAATGGTAATTCCCTATCCACCAGGCATTCCATTATTATATCCGGGTGAGGTCATCACAGATCAGATACAGCAAAGACTGACTGGTTTAGCTTATGGAGGCGCGAAGTTCCAGGCTTGTGCTGATCCGGTCTTACAGCGTATTAAGGTATACAACATTCAGAAGGGCGGAGAAGTATAAGTGGGCAAAGAAGGTTTCTTCATAACATTAGAAGGGGGCGAAGGCTCCGGAAAAACAACGGTACTGGGCAGAGTAGCAGCATATTTGCAGAATCGGTCCATGCCCTATCGAATTACACGTGAACCTGGAGGCATAGAAATCGCCGAAAAAATTCGCTCTATTATTCTGGATCCTGCCCATACTGCAATGGATGCACGTACAGAGGCATTGCTGTACGCTGCATCAAGAAGCCAACATCTCGCTGAAGTAGTAGAGCCAGCTCTTAGAGAAGGGCTTACAGTCCTCTGTGACCGCTTTGTAGACAGCAGTCTCGTTTATCAAGGACATGCAAGAGGATTAGGTATGGAAGAGGTGTGGAGTATTAACCGTTTTGCTATTGGAAATCGCATGCCCGATCTAACCTTTTATCTGGATGTAGACCCTGAGATTGGATTATCACGGATTGCGGCCAATCAAGATCGCGAAGTCAATCGTCTGGATATGGAGAGTCTTGCCTTTCATCAGAAGGTTCGTGAAGGTTATCATTTATTAATTAAGGCGAATCCGGAGAGAATAGTAGTTCTTGATGCAAACCGCCCTATTCATCTGGTAGAACAAGATATCGTGAGAACTCTTGAAGAGAGAGTATTAAAGGGTTTTTAGGGTGTTTTGTCTAATATAATAAGAGAAGTGGCATATAACTAAGCGTTTGCTTATGAAGTGAGGTTACTACTAAGAACACATTAAGTAGTAATACTCCATAAAACTTTTTTGGGAGGGAATGCGAAGATGAAGTTGATCATTGCAATTATCCAGGATAAAGACAGTAACCGGTTATCCAGTGAGCTAGTAAAAGCCAATTTCCGTGCTACCAAACTCGCAAGTACAGGTGGATTTCTGCGGGCGGGAAATACGACATTTATGATTGGGGTGGAAGACAGTCAGATCGAAGCTGTATTGAACGTTATCCGTAACAGCTGTAAAGTGCGTGAACAACTAGTCACTCCAGTAACTCCGATGAGTGGCACGACGGATTCCTATTTACCGCTCCCTGTTGAAGTACAGGTCGGTGGCGCTACTGTATTCGTGCTTCCTGTAGATCGTTTCGAACATTATTAAGTATAATATAAATGAGCAAGTCATTTACAAAAAAGGGGCGGTAGATAACCTTTGAAGATCAATCCGGGATATAGGCCCTTAAAGAGTGAGCTTCCAAATGCAGAAGGGGCTAATAAGCCTGTTCAGCAGAAATCGTTCTCTGACGTTTTTCAGCAGCAAGGTGAACAGAAAACCAAAGATGAACTAAACCGCCAGATCAAAGAAATACAGTCACAAGGCGACCGTTTATCTAAGTCTATGACCATTCGTGAACTCACCATTTACCGGATGATGATCAAAAGGTTTCTGGAAGAAACCGCTCGTAGAGGCGTTATACTGAAAGAGACACGTGGATGGGATAGACGTGGGCGGGGTAAGCGTTACAAGCTGCTTGAGGAAATTGATGCGGCTTTGCTATCTATGGCAGACGATCTGCTGAATAGTGAGCAGGGCCGAATAGATCTGTTGGGACGTGTTGGAGAAATTCGCGGGTTGTTAATCAACCTTTCTTTTTAAAGTTTTGGGAGGAAATTATGCCTTTTCATGATATAGTAGGCCAGGAGCATGCTAAACGGCTACTCCAAAATGCCTTGCGCAAGGACGCTGTGAGCCATGCTTATTTATTTACAGGACCAGCAGGCAGTGGACAAATGAAGACGGCGCTGATGTTTGCCCAAGCAATTTTTTGCACGGAAAGCAAGGATGACGCCTGTGGCGAATGTCTAGAGTGCCGAAAGGTTGAGCATGGAAACCATCCTGATTTGTCATTGCTGCAGCCCGACGGTGCAAGCATAAAAATAGATCAGATCCGTGAGCTGCAGCGTGTCTTTTCCTATCGATCTGAGGGTGTGAATCCAAAGGTTTATATTATAGATGGGGCAGACAAAATGACGGTACAAGCTGCCAATAGTTTGTTGAAGTTTCTGGAAGAACCGCCAGCTCCGGCAGTAGGAATCCTAATATCTGATAATAGTCGTTCTTTATTGCCGACGATTCAGTCACGGACTCAGCGGATCCCATTTAGTCCGTTAAATCCGGATATTATGCTTCAAGCGCTAGCAAGTGAGGGTGTGCCGATCCCCTTAGCTCGATGTGCAGTATCACTTAGTTCGGGACTTGATGGTTGCAGGGAACTTTTGGAACAGAATTGGTTTGCAGAAATGAGAAATCTAGTGTTACAATTAGCTAAGGAGTCCTTAAGCAAGGGCAGCTCCACGGTATCAACTGCCGGGCAGAAGCTGTTCAAGACTGGGCTCGCTGAACATTTGGATATCCTTTTCAGCATGTTCCATCTATGGTTTAAAGATATGCTCTACTTCCTGTACCGCAAGCACGAAAGTATCGTTTTTATAGATCAGTTAGACTTTATTTCCAGGCATGCCCGTGGGCGCAGTGCGGAACAATGGGTGGCTTATATGGGATATGCTGCAGAGAGTACTAAGAAGCTGCGTTCCAATGCCAATGCCCAGTTGTGTCTGGAGCAGTTCTTAATCCGACTGGAAAGTTAAAGGATTAGCAATGATATATCCTCCGGATGTCGCTTTACCTGGAAGTATCGTTTTAACAGACGAGGAAGGACAAGCATGGATCATCAGGGAGCGGACATGCCCATAGGTTCCTTTTACCGGCAAACAAGGGGGTTAATTTTTGTACAGCGTAGTAGGTGTCCGTTTTAAAAAAGCGGGTAAAATATATTATTTTGATCCACTTGATTTTCCGATTGAACGAGATCAATGTGTTATTGTTGAGACAGCACGTGGGGTGGAATACGGTAAGGTTGTCGTAGGCAAAAAAGAGGTGGAGGAGTCCGATGTTGTACTACCCCTCAAAAAAGTGATGCGTATTGCCGGAGAAACCGACGCACGCGTTGTTGAGGAGAACAAAAGCGCCGCTAAGGAGGCTTTTACCACCTGTTTAAATAAAATACGCGACCACGGCCTCAAAATGAAGCTCGTAGATGTAGAGTTTACTTTTGACCGTAATAAGATTATATTTTACTTTACGGCTGAAGGACGCGTTGACTTTAGAGAATTGGTTAAGGATCTGGCAAGTATTTTTCGGACCCGCATTGAGCTTCGGCAAATTGGGGTACGTGATGAAGCTAAGATGCTAGGTGGACTTGGACCTTGTGGACGAGTGCTTTGCTGCTCCTCTTGGTTAGGGGATTTTGAACCCGTATCCATAAAAATGGCCAAGGATCAGAACCTTTCACTTAATCCGACGAAGATTTCCGGACTTTGTGGACGTCTGATGTGTTGTTTGAAATTTGAGCATGACAATTATGAGAGTGTAAAGGAAGAAATGCCAGCGGTCGGCAAGATTGTCGTGACCTCATTGGGGGATGGCAAAGTAGTAGGAATCAATGCCGGAAACCGTACGGTTCATGTACAGTTGTTTGAAGTGGGCAAAGTTAAGGAACTTCCAATGGATGATGTTGTCGTCAAGTAAACCATATAAGGTTACTTTCGGGGTGGAAACTTGGAGAAGAAAAATATATTTGCACACATGCAGGATATGGAAGCGCAGATGGAAACGATGCGCGCCAATCTTGGAGAATGGAAACAGACGGTAAAAGAACTGATGGAAGCTAACCAGAGGTTAACTCTGGAGAATGAACAGCTTCGCAAAATTTTAAAGCGGGATGCACCTTTGGATCCTACCGTAGATTCTGCGGAGGCGGAAGCTCTTTTAGCTACCGGAGAGGGAACAGAAGAGGTTGTCGGGGAAGGTTATGACAACTTGGCTCGGCTTTACCACGAAGGCTTTCACATCTGTAATGTTTATTTTGGACATTTACGCACGGAAGGTGACTGTCTGTTCTGTCTTTCTTTTCTTAATAAATGAGGATATCCAGCCGTAGGAGATTAATCCTACGGTTTTTTTTGAATTTTAGCCCATAGGCATATGGCTTTGAAGCAAGTTTTTCTCAACAAAACCTTTAGGAGATTATTAAATGACGAATTCTTTTAATGATATATCTGTCCCCTTGTTACCGACGGAGCGGGTGGATGATTTACTAACACATGATCTGCGCATTATTCAAAGTGATGAAGTATTTAGTTTTTCTATGGATGCTGTATTGCTTGCTCGTTTCGCCAGTGTTCCGCCACGTGGAAGAGTTCTAGATCTTTGTACGGGAAATGGTGTAATACCGATTTTAATGACTACCCGGACAAAAGCTTCTATTGAAGGCATTGAAATACAACCTCGTTTAGCTGATATGGCTCGTCGTAGCGTGGCTCTAAATGGCCTTCAGGATCAGGTTGTAATTCATGAAGGTGATTTGCGCGAGTTATATACTACCGCAGGACATGGTGTGTATGATGCAATAACGGTGAACCCTCCTTATATGCCGCTTAATGGCAGTGATCTGAAGCTGAACAACCATCAAGCTATGGCTCGCCATGAGATAGGCTGTACACTGGAGGAGGTCATTCAGGCTTGTGTGCGATTGGTTCGGACGGGCGGAAAGGTAAGTATGGTTCATAAACCACAACGGTTGGTTGATATTATCAGTCTTATGAGACAATATAGACTCGAGCCAAAGATTATTCGGTTTGTACATCCACGTGCCCACCTGGAGGCAAATATGGTATTAATCGAAGCCGCACGTGATGGAAAGCCTGAGGTTCGTTTACAACCACCGCTCATCGTATATAATGAGGACAATCAATACTGTCCAGAGATTATGGACATCTACTATGGTGCTAAAGAGGGTAAATCATGACGATATCATGCCAAAGCAGTTTTCAAAACAAGACTAATACCAGTACTCAGGAGACAACAGGGTCGCTTTTTCTGGTGGCTACACCTATCGGTAATCTGGAGGATATGACCTATCGTGCAGTCCGTACATTGCAGGAATGTGATATTATTGCCGCGGAAGATACGAGACAGACCCGAAAATTACTCAGCCACTTTGAGATTTCACCTTCGATGTTGTTTAGTTATCATGAGCATAATAAGGCCGCCAGTGGACCTGAGCTTGTACGCTATATAATAGAAGGAAAAAATTTGGCACTCGTCAGCGATGCCGGTTTACCAGCGATTTCTGACCCTGGAGCGGATCTTGTAGCCCTTGCAATAAGTCATGGAATTCCGGTGATTCCTATCCCTGGAGCTAACGCAGCGTTGTCAGCTTTGATCGCTTCTGGTCTATCTACGAATACGTTCACCTTTATCGGCTTTCTTCCCCGAGAGCGTAAGGACATCCGAGCAGTATTAAGTCCACTTCGTTCGGCTCAAGGCACTTTGTTGTTCTACGAATCTCCCCATCGCGTAGTTAAGACACTTGCTCATCTTCAAGAAGCATTCGGTAATCGCCAGATTGTGTTGGCACGTGAATTAACGAAAAGATATGAGGAGTTTCTACGCGGTTCGATTGAGGAATGTACACTATGGCTGGCTGAACATCCTCCGCTAGGCGAATATGTTATTGTCGTAGAAGGGGAGAGCAAGGAAGATGCAGAAATCGCAGAATCGGCGTGGTGGCGTCAGTTAAGCATTGAAGATCATGTAGCTCATTACGAAGCACAGGATGTACCACGGAAAGAGGCTATGAAAAAAGCGGCATCAGACCGGGGTGTAGCCAAACGGGATATTTATAATGCGTTGCTTGATAGAGCAGAAGAGTAAGTGTTATAGACGAATTCCTAGAATAACTAAGGATTTTCGGAGCCGTTTCGAGCTTGAATGATTTATCTGCGGGTTAAATGTATTTTGTACAGTTATTTTTGAATTTTTTTATGTATTTGTTCGTTTAGTTGTACTTCATACAGTTATAAAGGTGGAAAGGATTGATTTCACGGAGATATAGGAAATATAAGTGTACAAAATACAATTAATTCGTTTAATGGTAAAAAGCATTTAAAATAACTGTAAGAAATACAACTAAGTATTACTAGTTCCGTCTTGAAGCACATTGCCCTTAGGAAGGGGATAACCAGGAGGGCAAACCCAGACATAAAAAATACCTCCCGCGGTCACGGGAGGTCAAGGAGATATGAAAAGGTTAGAATTAACAATTTGATTAGTTCTATTATATACTATTTAATTTAGTTTGTCACAGGGGTAGGGATGGAAGATATGCATTCATGACAAACTATTTTTCCTTTAAAGTAAGTTACGTTCTCAGCGTTGCCACAGAAAATGCAGGCAGGCTCATACTTTTTAAGCATAATCCGTTCGCCATCAACGTAAATTTCCAGTGCGTCCTTTTCGCCAATGCCAAGTGTACGGCGTAATTCAATAGGAATAACAACCCGTCCAAGTTCGTCTACTTTTCTTACAATTCCTGTTGATTTCATCATAACAATCGTTACTCCTCTCAATGTTCCAAAAACGTCATTATTCGACATTGTTCACTGTTTTATGATACTTATAATACCAACGATTCCCAAATCAGTCAACCTTTTTTCATAGGCTGAATAAGAAAATTTCCATAAGAACTTTGAATGTCCCTATAAAAATTAAGAATTACCCTGAAAGCATTTTGTCGATTTACCAAGACCAAAAATGATACTTTTCGACAAAGTACGACATAATTACTTATTATATACTGATATTAGTTAAAATCATATTAAATTATTAGAAGGAGTTGATCTCATGAAGCAGCCGCTCACGGAAGAAAAAGTTTTCAAGGATCCCGTTCATAATTATATTCACGTACAGGATACGATTATTTGGCGACTAATTAATACAAAAGAATTTCAGCGTTTACGCCGGATTCGCCAGTTAGGTACCTCATATCTCACTTTTCATGGTGCAGAGCATAGTCGTTTTTCTCATTCTTTAGGAGTATATGAAATTACACGCAGAATCATTTCGCAATTTGAGCGCAGCGGGTATAAGGATTGGATTCCAGAAGAAAGTTTGCTTACTTTGTGTGCGGCTTTGCTGCATGATTTAGGGCATGGCCCATTTTCACATTCTATAGAAGAAGCTTTTGAAATGAACCATGAGGATTGGACCTGCCGGATTATTTTGGAGGACACGGAGATTACCGAAATATTGCGTGATGTGGAGGAAGATTTTCCTCGTAAAGTAGCCTCAGTTATCTCTAAGACATATGAGCATGAAATTGTTGTCAATTTGGTTTCCAGTCCACTGGATGCTGATCGTATGGATTATTTGCTGCGTGATGCGTACTATACAGGTGTAAACTATGGAACCATCGATATTGATCGGATTTTGAGAATGCTTCGTCCTTATAATGGGCGGATTGTAGTAAAAGAATCAGGTATGCATGCCATTGAAGATTATTTAATGTCGCGTTATCAAATGTACTGGCAGGTATATTTTCATCCGGTGACGCGCAGCTCTGAAATTATTTTGCGTCAAATCTTCCGTAGAGCTAAAGAGTTGTTCCAAGAGGGATACAAATTTCGCTTTATGATCGCTCCGCTGGAAGATCTCTTTCGAGGAGAAGTAACAGTGAAGCAATATTTAATGCTTGATGAGGCACTGGTACAGACTGCTTTTATGCAATGGACCCTTGAAGAAGATGAGTTATTAAGCGACTTGTGTACCCGTTTTATTCATCGTAAACTGTATAAATATGTAGAGATCGAGAATTTGGATACAGATATGATTACGGAAATCCGCAGCAGTTTTGCGGGAGCGGGACTTAACCCAGAATATGACTTAGAGATTGATTATCCGACAGATTTGCCTTATGATGTGTTCCGTCCAGGAGCAGCCTTCGACAATAATCAAATTTTACTGCTTGATCGGAATGAGCAATTGCGGGAAATTTCAGAGGTATCGGATATTGTGCGCTCAATAAGCGGGATTCATCGTGGCAGATATCACCTATATTTCCCACAGGATAAGCTGAAAAAAGCCCTTACACGGTTGCCCTCTTCTGTAGCAGAGATTTTTGCAAAATAATACAAATATTTATGGAACTATTGATAAAAACAACAAGGAGTGAGCTTTAAAATGTATCTGTTCGACACTCATACACATTTAGATGCGCCTCAATTCGACGAGGATCGCGAGGAAGTTATAGCTCGTGCAGTAGAGGCCGGAGTTAGCAAGATGATCAATATTGGATTTAATCGGGAAACGATCCCTTCAACGATGAAGCTGGCTGAATCTTATGATTATATTTATGCAGCGGTGGGCTGGCATCCACAGGATGCGATTGATATGAAAGAGGGGGACCTCGATTGGATCGCCTCTCTTTGCAGCCATGAGAAAGTGGTGGCCATCGGAGAGATTGGGTTGGATTATTATTGGGATACCTCTCCCAAGGATGTGCAGCAGGAGGTCTTCCGCAAACAAATTGGACTAGCCCGTGAACTAAAAATGCCAATCTGCATACATGACCGTGATGCCCATGAAGATGTCGTACGGATTTTACGGGAGGAAAAAGCAAATGAAATTGGTGGCGTAATGCATTCTTTCTCAGGCAGCTGGGAAACCGCAAAAATGTGTCTAGATCTAGGATTTCATTTGTCATTTGGAGGACCGATCACGTTCAAAAATGCCAGAGTGCCTAAAGAGGTGCTTGCACAGACGCCATTGGACCGATTATTGATCGAAACAGACGCTCCATATTTGACTCCACACCCCTTCCGAGGCAAGCGAAATGAGAGTGCTCATGTGAAGTTAGTAGCAGAGGCTGCGGCTGAAATTAAAGGGTTAACATGGGAAGAATTGGCTAAAATTACGTATACGAACGCACTGGAACGATTTGGGATTGTCTGAAAACAGGAGTAAAACGGGTGAAAAATAGAGAATGGCCGATATATTAAACTTTTTTAATATAAAAACGGCTGATTATTACAATATTTTAACCATATATTTGCGTAAACGTGGTTGAATCGTCCTTTACAACATGCATCAAAACAGGATATCATCTTTTCAGTGATGTGAGCTGTTGTTATTGTGACAGCCATTGATTCATGGATCGTCTCGCTGAGTCTCCGTATGGAGAACGGGGGAACCAATATTGAACTGCCGCATGCCTGTATCTTGAATACGACTAGGAATTGCCGCAGAACAATATTTGATTTCTTCACGTGGTCTTTGGGGTGAATTTAAGGGCAACCGCCGTGAGCGGGTGACCTGAAATAGGGCGTCTCTCTTTCGTCCGAACCCGACAGCTAACCCCGTAAGCGCAAGTAAGAGAGGCAACCTCGTGCACAAACATTCCCGCGTATTCTGACATCGGAGAAGCCACGAAAGAGTCCTCAAGAGAACTCTTTTTAGGCTTCTTTATTTTTGAATAAACTGAATGTTGCCCGCATACTGTTATATAACAGGTGTGGGAGTAGCTGTGCCGAGCAGGCGATCCATGAGCAGGAGACGCTAAGTTAATACGTGCGTATCCTGTGACAATCTCAAATAGTTTCGTCAAAGAAATTCAGTCCTCATGATATACAAATTGACGACGAGGCTATGTAAGGAGGATGGAGAGAATGGGCTTATTCCAACCAGAGGTATCCCATGATTCGCAGTCATCCAGCAGGTCTTTCGCATTACGGTGGGAGCAAGTAAATACTCGCGTACTTTTACTTGCAGGTGTGATTTCAATCGCAATCGCGCTGTTAATTCTGCTGTACGTACACGGTCAAAGTAATAAACAATTAGTTTTAGTAATAGACGGGCAAACACAGACACTTGAAACGCGAGAAGCACTTCTTGGTGATGTGTTGGAGAAAGAGCAAATTTCGCTGCAGCCGCATGATGAATTATCTTTAGGTCTGAGTGATGAAATAAAAGACGGTGACCGTGTCGTTATCAATCGTGCGCAGAAATTTAGCCTTACTGCGGACGGAGCAACAAAAACGTTATATACGACCGAAGACACTATCGGTCAAGCGATTGACAAACTGGGTATCAACCTAGAAGGCTATGATAAGATTTTTCCTTCGTTAGACACCACCATCTCTGCTGACATGGAGATTAAGATCGTTCGTATCAACAAGCAAACGGTACAGCGAACAACTAACTTACCTTTCCGTGTTATTAAGACAGCAGATCCCTCCCTTACTGTGGGAACAGTTAGAGTGGCACAGGCAGGCAAACCAGGCGTCATGGTTCAGCATATTGAAAAGATCTATCAAGACGGAGAACTGGCCTCTATGCGCATGATCGGCAAGGAAGTACAAACGGTAACAAAAGATAAGATCATTGCCGTTGGTACTAAAGCACTTCCTAAGCCTACTGTAGTTGCTAAAGCTACAACAACTTCCAAATCAAGCACTACCTCCAAAACGACTAAAGTTAGCGCTAAGACTAAGAACGTCACAAGCAAGGCTGGCGTAGACTTTGAGTACAAGAAGATGATTAAGAACGTCTCCATGACAGCTTATTCGTCAGAAGAGCCAGGGATAGGTACTAAAACTGCCTCCGGAACACGCGTAACGGAAGGTCGTACAATTGCAGTAGATCCGAATGTAATTCCTATTGGCTGGTGGGTTTATATCGATGGGCTTGGATTCCGCCGTGCAGAGGATACTGGCGGTGCCATTAAAGGCAATAAAGTGGATGTCTATTATGATTCCCTGAGCCATGCTCGTAATTTCGGCCGTAAATCACGTACCGTTTATGTGATTGGACCTGTGAAACCAGAGCTTAACTAGAACTGAAGCTTTTGCAAAAAATCCTTTGATAAGCTATAGTGATGATAACCGTTAAGGAACGCTGGATGATCATTTCGTTGATCGCAGAGCAACCGCTCATCACTTATACATTCTTTAACCAAAAGAAGAGGAGCGAATCCTCTTCTTTTTGCTTTTTTTGGAAGGAGTCAAGAAATATGATTAAGGAATTAATCGTCGTTGAAGGCAAAAGCGATACCGTAGCCATTAAGCGTGCTGTAGAAGCGGATACCATTGAGACAGGCGGCTCTGCTGTAAACCGGACTGTAATTGCTAAGATCGCGCTTGCTATGGAACGTAGAGGGGTTATTATTCTTACGGACCCGGACCATGCTGGGGAGCGAATTCGTAAAATCGTTTCAGCGAAGGTGCCGGGCTGCAAGCATGCTTTTATTCCAGAGAAGGACGCAACTCGAAAAGGGGATATCGGTGTAGAGAATGCATCGCCAGAGGCGATTCGTCATGCGCTGCGTAATGTACATACCTCTTTTGAAGGAGCACCTGCTTTGATTGGTATTGATGATCTTATGGCCGCTGGAATGCTTGTACACCCTCGGGCTGCTGAAAGACGTATGGCGCTTGGTAATTTGCTTGGAATCGGATATTGTAACGGCAAACAGCTGTACAAGCGGCTGGCGATGTTTGGGATTACGCGGGAGGAATTTGCCGGGGCTCTCGCCCAAATTGATCAGGGAGGCATTACTTCATGAGTGGTAGAGAGGAAATTTCGACTCCAAAACGGACCAAAGAGATTATTCAACGTTATGGATTCAAGTTCAAGAAAAGCCTGGGACAGAATTTTTTGATTGATCAAAATATTTTGGACAAGATTGTAGACGCTGCTGGACTAGATAGCGATTCTGGGGCGCTGGAGATCGGGCCGGGAATTGGAGCGCTGACGGAGCGTCTGGCACTAACAGCGGGTGCTGTAACTGCCGTAGAGATTGACCGTAGACTGATTCCAATATTAAAAGACGTACTTTCCCCCTATCCCCATGTTAAGGTTCGTAACGATGATGTCCTCAATGTGAACTTGCAGGAAATGTTCAAGGAAGATTTCACCACTGTGAACAAGGTCAGTGTGGTTGCTAACCTGCCTTATTATGTGACTACTCCGATTCTGATGAAGCTGCTCGAAGAGAAGCTTCCCCTTGATAACATCGTTGTAATGATTCAGAAGGAGGTTGCGGAGCGTATGGCTGCATCTCCAGGTGGAAAGGAATACGGAAGTCTTAGCATTGCCGTGCAGTACTACAGCGAGCCTGAGCTCGTCTGTATCGTGCCACGTACGGTATTCATCCCTCAACCTAATGTGGAGTCTGCTGTTATCCGTCTGAAGGTTAGAGAGCATCCTCCGGTAAAGGTGGAGAGTGAGAAGCATTTCTTTGAAGTGGTTCACGCTTCTTTCACACAGCGCCGCAAGACGATTGCTAACAATCTGAAGGCTCGTTACTTCCCTGAACAAGGACGTGAGCAGCTGGAGGCTTTACTCGCAGAAGCGGGTATTGAACCGACCCGTCGCGGAGAAACACTCAGTCTTGAAGAATACGCCCGCTTAAGCAGTGTTTTGCTAGCCGCTGGAATTGAATAAGCAATAAGAAACGGTTGTTGTCTTAAAGGACGACAACCGTTTCTCGTAGAAATATAAGGATGTTATTTTGGTGGAGCATTATACATTCTTATATTTTAAAAATATGGCGAGTTATGAACCAACTGAGGCCTTTGCCCATACGATGGGGTAGAGGTGGTGGTTGTAATGAATTTAGGAGACTTGGTCGTTCGCAAATCTTATGGCGGTGATTTAACATTTCGTGTAGATAATATCGTGCAGGATAGAGCCGTCATTAAAGGCACAGATTTCCGCCTGTTGGCGGATTCTCCTCTGGATGACCTGGTTCAAGTGCCTCCTACCCGAATAACGGAACGGGGACAGCAAGCACAGATCAAAGCGAAGGAATCACTGACACAGCTGCGGAAGGACCGTCAGGAGCAAAGTCAGCGGAGCGGGGGAACCCTAACAGAGGGGACATGGGCTCCACCGTCCAAGGAAGCTCCTTATTTTGAAGTGCCAGGTAAAGTACTGCATCTGGATGGCGATCCGGCATATTTGAATAAGAGCCTTAGCTTATACGAGCAGCTGCGGATTCCCGCTGAAGGGCATCATGTTCATGAATCTGCAATGGCTGATACGTTATACCGGCTGTTGCCCCGTGTACGCCCAGATATTGTAGTGATCACTGGTCATGATGGGGTACTGAAGCAACAGCATACTTACGATCTGTATAGTCTGAATAGCTATAAAAATTCGCAAAACTTTATAGCTGCTATTAGGGTAGCTAGGGAGTATGAGCGGAATTTTGATGCGTTGACTATTGTTGCCGGTGCTTGCCAATCTCATTTCGAGGCCTTACTTGGAGCTGGAGCTAATTTTGCCAGTTCACCTGGTCGAATTTTGATCCATGCTCTGGATCCCGTGTATGTAGCAGCAAAATCATCCTTTACTTCCATCAGGGATACTGTAAATCTTAGCGATGTTCTGAATAATACCATCAGCGGCAATCAGGGTATTGGTGGTGTTGAGACCCGTGGCAGCTTCCGCATCGGAATGCCGCGACTGCAGAATCTGTCGGCGCTAAAAGTGACACCATCAGCCATTTAAGCGGCAGAGATAGGTCTATGGTGTCAGGAATATAGGTAATTTGAATGGGCTGAATAGAATATCCGAAAGAAAGGGTGAGCGCTGAGCTTAACCCTTTCTTTTTTTCTTTGTAATGCCTATATTACAGATAACAAGGATATTAGTCCGGCGCTGATTTCTCGCAAAAAAATTCCGTTGACAACGAAATATGCATCAACTATAATTAATTATTTATTTGCTTTGACATTGTCCTGAAAAAGTTGTATAATGGACAAGAAAAGAGGTGGTCGTCAGGTAATGGCTAATAACGCGCTGTTGGAAATCAAACGCAGTCTTGAAGCTCACGTCGGTCATAAGATCACATTGCGTGCAAACGGAGGTCGTCGTAAAACCGTTGAACGCACAGGTGTCCTGGAAGAAACGTACCCTTCTGTATTTATTGTCAAACTGGATCAGGAGCAGCAAACTTTTAAGCGAGTCTCCTATAGCTATGCCGATATACTTACTGAATCTGTGGAAATCACAGTTTGTGAAGACGATGGGCAGATGCGGATTATGTATATTAAAGCTTAATGTTTCACGAACAGTCTCCCTTGGAGGCTGTTTTTTGTTTGCGTTTTTTGGGACAAATATTTGGTGCATGATCCGTGTGCTAAGCAAGCATACTAATTGGGCAACGGGTTAATCATTTATTTTCATAAGGGAGGAATTCCGTAATGAGCCGCAGAAAACGAGGCATGATGTCGGAGGAATTGAAGACAGAGTTAGCCAAGGAGCTGGGTTTTTATGAAACCGTGGAACGTGAGGGCTGGGGTGGAATTACAACTCAAGACGCTGGCAACATGGTGAAAAAAGCGATACAGCTTGCTGAACAGGCTGCGCGGAAATCTTAAATTTTAGGCTATAAAGTGAATATTACTGAAAAAGGGTGCGTCTAAATGGCGACACCCTTTTATTATTGGACTTCATTAGAAGTTTCTCATATAATATGTTAAGTTGTTTTTACGGGAAAAGCTGAAGGTGGGTGAACGCCTTGAAAATGTATGAAAAGGCACCAGCTAAAATTAATTTGATGCTGGATGTGCTGCACAAACGTGCTGACGGTTTTCATGAGGTGGAAATGATTATGACCATGGTAGATTTAGCAGACCGCTTAGAGCTGTCTGAGCTGCCAAGGGATACTATTATAATATCAAGTCAGGCTGGTTATATTCCCCTGGACGAGAAAAATTTAGCTTTCCAGGCGGCAAGGCTTATTAAAGACCGTTATAACGTGAAGAATGGGGTACATATCCATCTGGATAAAAGAATTCCGGTTGCGGCTGGCCTGGCTGGCGGCAGCAGTGATGCCGCAGCTACGCTACGCGGTCTAAACCGTCTGTGGCGTCTGGGTATTCCTGCGCAGGAGCTACAGGAGCTTGGCGCTGAGCTGGGTTCTGATGTACCTTTCTGCGTCACAGGCGGCACAGCCTTGGCTACAGGACGAGGCGAAAAGCTGACACCAATCAATAACCCGCCACAATGCTGGGTTGTGTTGGCGAAACCACCGATCAATGTATCGACTGCAGAAGTGTATGGACGCGTTCGGAGCAATAATATAGCGGTTCATCCTTCTGCTCGAAAGATGCAGCAAGCGATAGAAGCTGGAGACTTTGGGGGCGTGTGCAACCATCTAGGCAACGTGCTTGAAGATGTTACCCTAAAGCTGCATCCAGAGGTTCAGCAGCTTAAGGAAGCGATGATAAAGCTTGGAGCAGATGGCGTACTGATGTCAGGCAGCGGACCTACCGTATTCGGGTTAGTGTCCAAGCAGTCTAAAGTAGCAAGGATTTACAACGGACTGCGAGGGTTCTGCAAGGAAGTCTACGCAGTGAGATCACTGAATTAGTCTGCTTCTCTTGTGTAAACCCGTACAAAAGTGATATATTTTTCTAAAATATTCGGTTTTGGCGAGGAGCATTCCGTGAAGAAATTAAAAAGAAGCCAACGTTTGGTAGACATGACTCAGTTTTTACTTGAGCGGCCGCATGAACTACTGCCGCTGTCTATATTTGCCGATCGCTATGGAGCGGCTAAGTCCTCCATTAGTGAAGATTTGGCAATCATAAAAGAAGTATTTGAAGGTGAAGGCATCGGAGAGCTGCAGACTTTAGCTGGTGCAGCGGGTGGAGTACGTTATATCCCGGTTATGCCTAAAGATATGGCGCTTACCTTTGTGCAGCGCTTATGTGTGCAGCTAGAGCAGACTGACCGGATATTGCCTGGCGGTTATTTGTATATGTCGGATCTACTTGGGTTGCCGTCTTTGATGGAACAGGCGGGTAAGATCATCGCAACGGCCTTTTACGGATCGGAAATCGATGTGGTGATGACCGTTGAAACGAAAGGCATTCCACTAGCCTATGCAACAGCAGCACAGCTAGGCTTGCCGGTAGTGCTTGTGCGACGTGACCATCAGGTTACAGAGGGATCAGCAGTAAGTATTAACTACGTATCAGGATCTCATAAAAGCATACACACAATGTCTCTCTCCAGACGTGCACTCAAGGAGAAATCGCGAGTACTTATCGTAGATGACTTCATGAAGGCGGGAGGGACTGTACGTGGTATGGTCGATCTGCTCGGTGAATTTAATGCCGAGGTTGCTGGGGTAGGCGTTTTAGTGGAATCAGGCGCTGTAGAGACGGAAGAGCGTCTGTTGCACGATTACGTGTCCTTGGTAAAACTAAGTGAAGTAGACTCGAAAGAGCGGAGAATTTCGGCGCATCCGGGCAACTACTTTTCCTCTTGATTAGCCATTCTCTTACATTTTCAAAAAGCGTGGAAATTGTCGAAAACGTAAGGAATATTAAGAAAACTACTCGATGTATGTCGAAAACAACATATCCCAAAAAATATATTTCTTTTTTAGGTATTTTATGGAATCAAAAAGAAGGAATTCGCTTTGCTGTGTGGAATTATACACCAAGTCTCTGATGGAAAAAGGTGGTGAACACACACATGCAAATTACGGATGTCAGACTCCGCCGCGTTAACTCTGAGGGGAGAATGAAAGCAATCGCATCCATTACCATCGATAACGAGTTTGTTGTTCATGACATTCGCGTCATCGATGGCAATAATGGGATGTTTGTTGCAATGCCCAGCAAGCGTACACCGGACGGCGAATTCCGCGATATCGCGCACCCGATCTCTTCGGGAACACGCGAGAAGATTCAATCCGCGGTTCTGGCCGAGTACGATCGCGCCGCTACGGAAGAAGAAGAAGTTATTGAAGAGGGAGCTTAGGCTTCCTCGGAAGACGGCTACCTTTTGGGTGGCGTAGGATCCGCCGTTTTTGATAAGATCACACCGACATACACTTCATGAATTAGCAGCCTGATCTTGCAAGAAAAGCTATTGCTGGTGAAGGATTTGACGACATCTTCGAAAGGCAGCGATAAATGCTTTTCTAACTTGGGGTTTATAGAAAAGAGAACCATGACTTCATGGTTCTCTTTTCTTTTTGCCCGGAATGAGATATATTCAGTAGTGAGTTCAAGAGTAGGAGGTTGGCATTCTTGAAAAGAATGGCTGTAGTACTTGCCGCAGGTCAAGGCAAGCGAATGAAATCTAAATTATATAAGGTGCTGCACCCCGTTTGCGGTAAGCCGATGGTAGGGCACGTGCTTGATACAGTAAAAGCGACCGGATGCCAGCGCACCGTTGTTGTTGTTGGGCATGGCGCAGAGAAAGTTAAGGCCTATGTAGGTGAAGGAGCGGAATACGTTCTGCAGGAAACTCAGCTCGGCACTGGCCATGCTGTCAAACAAGCAAAGGATTTACTTGCTGGCGAAGAAGGAACAACTATAGTTATTTGTGGAGACACACCACTCGTAACCACGGAGACCCTGGAAGGACTCATGGCGCTTCATGAACAGCGTAATGCGGCTGCAACCGTATTGACAGCTGTTATGGAAAAGCCTACAGGCTACGGAAGAATTATTCGTGGTGAAGATGGCGGCGTTCTGAAGATTGTAGAGCAGAAGGATTGCACTACTGAAGAAGATGCCGTTCAAGAAATCAATACAGGCACTTATTGTTTTGATAATGCTAAATTATTTGCTGCACTCGAGAAGGTAACGAACAGTAATAACCAGCAGGAGTATTATTTGACTGATGTGATTGGGATTCTTCGTTCACAAGGGGATACCGTACTAGGATATCAGACCCATGACGCAGCTGAGTCTATCGGCGTTAATGATCGTTTAGCTTTGTCCGAAGCGGAAGCCTTTATGCGTCAACGTATTAATCGTAAACACATGCTGGGCGGTGTGACCATCATTGATCCAGCCTCCACTTATATCGGAGCAGATGTAGTTATCGGATCAGATACTACGCTTTATCCAGGAACCATCCTGAAAGGGAAGACTGTAATCGGGGACAATTGTGTGATCGGACCGGCTAGTGAAATCGAAGACTGTCAGATTATGGATGATGCAACGATTAAGCAGTCCGTATTGAATCAAGCTCAAGTCGGCGCACGGACAACCGTTGGGCCTTTTGCCTATTTGCGTCCAGGCTCTGTGCTTGGAGAAGAAGTTAAGGTTGGAGATTTCGTCGAGATCAAGAATGCTACTATTGGTGACGGTTCAAAAGTGTCACATCTTAGTTATGTCGGCGACGCATCTGTAGGTAAGAATGTAAACGTCGGGTGCGGTGCGATTACCGTTAACTACGACGGGTATAATAAATTCAAGACAACAATCGCAGACGATGCCTTTATTGGCAGTAATGTTAACCTTATTGCTCCAGTTACTGTGGGCAAAGGGGCTTTTGTTGTAGCAGGTTCGACAATTACACGTTCCGTTTCCGAGAACGATCTGGCTGTAGCTAGAGTAAGACAAGAGAACAAACCGGGATATGCAGAGAAGATCCGTTCCCGTGCAAAAGCGAAGAAAGACCACTCGAGTCCATCGTAAAGCGTTGCTAAGAAGCGCCGGACGGACTTATATTTCCGCGCCGGCGCCTTTGGAAAGCTAAATTCCGTCACGGAGGGTTTATATTTTATGACTTATTGTGATTCCAAGTTAAAGATTTTCACCTGTAACTCCAATCCTAAGCTAGCTAGTCAAATTGCTGATTACATCGGGATTCCGATGGGTGAATCACACACCACAAGTTTCAGCGATGGAGAAATTCAGGTCAAGCTGTCAGAAAGCGTTCGGGGATGCCATGTTTATATTGTTCAATCCACTTGTGGCCCTGTAAATGATAACCTGATGGAGCTTTTGGTTATGGTAGATGCGCTTAAACGTGCCTCCGCAAAAAGCATCAACGTGGTTATCCCTTACTACGGATATGCCCGTCAAGATCGTAAAGCCCGTTCCCGTGACCCCATTACCGCTAAGCTGGTAGCGAATCTAATTGAAAAGGCTGGCGCTCACCGTGTAATCACGATGGATCTTCATGCCATGCAGATTCAAGGATTCTTCGATATTCCAGTGGATCACTTGCTTGGTGTACCGATTCTGGCTCAGTATTTCCGTTCCAAGCAAATCGAGAACCCAGTTGTCGTATCGCCGGACCATGGCGGTGTAGTACGTGCAAGAAAGCTTGCTGATTTCCTGAACGCTCCACTGGCTATTATAGACAAGCGTCGTCCAGAACCTAACGTCAGCGAAGTTATGAACATCATCGGTAATATCGAAGGCAAAACAGCCATCCTGATCGATGATATCATCGATACCGCTGGAACGATCGTACTTGGTGCTAATGCTTTGATGGAAGGCGGCGTGAAGGAAGTATACGCATGCTGTACACACCCAGTATTGTCTGGTCCTGCACACGAGCGTCTGGAGAATTCTCCAATCAAAGAAATTATCGTGACGGATACCATTCCAATTCGCAGCGCGAATCCAACCTCTAAGCTCAAGGTGTTGTCCGTGGCTCCACTTATGGGTGAGGCAATTATCCGCGTTCATGAAGAGTTGTCGATTAGTAAATTGTTCGAGATTGAATAAATATAACGAATGAATAGTACAAAAGGGTTACACCTCCGTTCTCGGAGATGTAACCCTTATCGGCGTGCTACAGGTAGAACTACTGGATTTAATATCCGGGACGGGAGACAAAGGTGAATAAACTGCGGTTATATAGTGTCCCTTGTAGCTCCACGAAAGCTTCGTCTACCGCTGTTAATACACCGATATCAATATGCACGTCGCCCTTGTATATTTCCACGGGCACAGCATATTGGATGTGGTACTGAAAATGGCGTTGATGTGTCAATAATTCGCCTTTGTGCGGCATGGGTTATCACCTGTCTTCGGAGTATAATTTCGCTCTGGTTGCACAGAGATATGTAGATTAGATCTATTGTACCAAAAACGGACTCCTCTTGCCGGAGAGCCCGAACGGAAAGGAAAGGTTCGATAATGAAATGGATTGTCGGATTGGGAAATCCCGGAACACAGTACGCGAAAACAAGGCATAATGTTGGCTTTATGGCTTTGGATGAGCTTGCTGCCCAGAACGGAATTGCCTTCAACCAGAGCAAATGTAAATCCGTCATCGGTGAAGGGGTCATTGGTGGCGTCAAAACCGTATTGATTAAGCCCATGACCTTTATGAACTTATCCGGTGAGGCCGTTCGCGCTTATATGGATTATTACAAAGTTCAACTTGAAGATATGATCGTCGTTTATGATGATTTGGATACAGAAATCGGAAAAGTCCGCTTGCGTTATCAAGGAAGCGCTGGTGGACATAATGGAATTAAATCCATCATACAGCATGTAGGAACACAGAATTTCAATCGGGTACGAATGGGTATTTCTCGTCCTGAGCCAGGTTTTGCTATTGTCGATTATGTTCTTTCTACTTTTCCTAAGAAGGAAAGCGATCCGCTTAAGCAAATGATCCTTAATACTTGTGATGCACTGGAATACAGCTTACAGCATTCATTCGAGCAGACAATGGCTAAGTTCAATGGTTAATCTGTAAACCCTGTTGTTTTTAAGGCTAAAGATGAAGCTGCCCGGACATACTGAAGGTATATAGTACCTTCAGGAGGCATATAGATGGCAATAAACTATGTTTGTAGGCACTGTAAGACATCTCTAGGCAGTATTAATAGAAGTGATGTTACAGAAATGCAGTTGGGCCTTCATTCCTTGACCCCTGCGGAGCGCAGAGATATAATAGCGTATAATTCAGAAGGTGAAATCACGGTAAAGGTTACTTGCGACTATTGCAAGGAGGCTTTAGAGAACAATCCGGAGCTTAGCCTGCTGACAAGTCCGCTTCAGTAAGGTGGAAGCGCCTGTCTCTATCGTCATCCGCAAGCCTTGGCGTTACAGCTGAGGCTTCTTTTCGATTCCAATCATAATAGGTGACGGTGGCTATGCCACCGTTAGCCTGTTTAGTAAGAGAGGTGCGCCTGTTGTTACAAGGTCTTATAGAAGCTTTTTCCAAGGATCCCGATTTCCAGTCTATCACCCATGGTGTTGCTGCAGGTATGAAAGAGCAGCTCATTTCGGGGCTTACAGGTTCTGCTAGACAGATTATGCTTGCAGCATTACATGAAGAGACAACTCGTCCCTTACTTGTAGTGACTCATAATATGTTTTCGGCCCAGAAGATGGCCGATGATTTGCAGGAAGCGCTTTCCCCTGACCGGGTTCTGCTCTATCCCGCCAATGAACTAGTGGCTGCAGAAGCGGCTGTATCAAGCCCAGAGACACTGGCTCAGCGTATAGATGTGCTGACCAAATGCGCTCAGGGCTTCCGTGGTATTGTTGTAGTTCCTTACTCAGGAGTGCGTAGATTGCTGCCAGCCCCAGAGGTTATGGCAGAGGCACAAGTCACCGTTTCCCAAGATGGAACGCTTGCTCTGGATGAATTTTTGATGTCCATGATTGAAATGGGCTATGAAAGAGTAGAGCGGGTTGAAAATCGTGGTGAACTGAGCGTACGGGGTGGAATAATTGATTTTTATCCAATGACATCTCCTTTTGCTTATCGGGTTGAGTTATTTGACGATGAGGTTGATTCCATAAGAACTTTTGATCCAGTGGATCAGCGTTCTATTGATAAGGTACGTAGTGTGAAGATTACACCGGCTAAAGAGATTATAGCTAGTAGATTGCGCCAGGAATCTGCTTCTGCTGAAGCCTCAGCTATGATGGAGCGACAGTTGGAGAAGATGGCGGATCGCCAGGCGAAGCTCAGGCTGCGGGAAGAAATTGGCCGTGAGCTGGAAATGCTGCGGGAAGGTACTTATTTCCCGGAGATCTATAAATATATCAGTCTTTTATATCCTGAACGCTCTCATTTATTTGATTACATGGCCCAGGATACCATTCTTATTCTAGATGAGCCGACAAGACTGCTCGAAACGGCGAGACAGCTTGAACGGGATGAATCGGAATGGAATCTGCATTTGCTGCAAAACGGCAAATCATTGCCGGATCTAGATCTCTCTGTCGATACGGATGTTGTTATGTATCAGCGCCCGTTCCAAAGCCTGTTTATGTCAATCTTTTTACGTCAGGTTCCGCATATTCAGCCTCAGAACATTCTTGGGTTTATCAGTCGTGGAATGCAGGATTTCCATGGCCAGATGAATGTGCTGAAATCGGAAATGGAGCGTTGGCAGAAGTCCGGTGTTAAGGTAATGATGCTTGCGAGCAGTGAGGAACGGATTGAACGAGTGCGCAGAGTTCTTTATGATTACGGCATTAACGAGCCGATGATTGTACAAGGAAATCTGGGTTCTGGTTTTGAGCTGCCCTCTATTCATCTAGCTGTTATAACTGAGGGAGAAATGTTCTCTCAGAAGCAGCGGAAGGCACGGAAGATCTCCAAAGGAATAGATAATGCAGAACGGATCAAGAGTTACACAGAGCTGAAAATCGGTGATTATGTCGTCCATCAGAACCATGGTATCGGAAAATATATGGGAATCGGCACGCTTGAGGTCAGCGGTATTCACCGTGATTACATGCATATTCTGTATGCTGGCGGCGATAAGCTCTCAGTTCCGATTGAGCAGATTGACCTGATTCAGAAATATGTCGGTTCCGAAGATAAAGAGCCGAAAGTATATAAGCTAGGCGGCAACGAATGGACACGAGTGACCAATAAGGTTCGTTCCTCCGTTCAGAATATTGCTGATGATTTGATAAAGCTATATGCTGAGCGCCAAAGTGCCGCAGGATATGGTTTTGAAAAGGATACACAGGAACAGCATGAATTTGAAGAAATGTTCCCTTACGAGGAGACCCGAGATCAGCTTCGGGCTATCGAAGAGATTAAGAAGGATATGGAACAAAACCGGCCAATGGACCGATTGCTTTGCGGTGATGTTGGGTATGGTAAGACTGAAGTGGCTATTCGGGCGGCTTTTAAATCAGCGATTGAAGGTAAACAGGTGGCGGTGCTAGTCCCGACAACGATTTTGGCTCAGCAGCATTATGAGACCTTCCGGGAACGTTTCGCTAATTACCCGCTTAATATTCAGGTCTTAAGTCGTTTCCGCAGCCGTAAAGAGCAGAACGAGACGATTAAAGGCGTTAGGGCAGGAACTGTCGACGTAGTTATCGGTACACATCGTCTGTTATCTCAGGACCTTGTATTCAAGGATCTGGGGTTATTAATTGTGGATGAAGAACAGCGTTTCGGCGTGACTCATAAAGAAAAGCTGAAAAAACTGAAAACGAATGTAGACGTTCTTACGCTGACTGCAACTCCAATTCCTCGTACGCTACATATGTCGATGCTCGGAGTGCGGGATTTGTCTGTCATTGAGACCCCGCCAGAGAACAGATTCCCTGTACAGACGTATGTAGTGGAGCATAGCCAGACCCTTACGCGGGAAGCTGTAGAGCGGGAATTAGCCCGTGGTGGTCAAGTCTATTATCTCTATAATCGTGTGCAGGGCATTCAAGAAATGGCCGCTCAAATCTCTATGCTTGTTCCTGAGGCTAGAGTTGGCATCGGACATGGTCAAATGTCGGAATCTGAGCTGGAGAAGACCATTCTCGATTTCCTTGACGGAGAATACGATGTGCTCGTCAGCACAAGTATTATTGAGACGGGCGTAGATATTCCGAACGTTAATACACTTATTGTGCATGATGCGGATAAAATGGGCTTGTCTCAGCTCTATCAGCTGCGTGGACGTGTAGGCCGGTCCAATCGGATCGCTTACGCTTATTTCACGTATCAACGGGACAAGGTGCTGACAGAGGTTGCAGAGAAACGTCTGCAGTCTATTAAGGAATTTACGGAGCTGGGCTCTGGTTTCAAAATAGCGATGCGAGATCTGTCTATTCGCGGTGCAGGTAACTTGCTGGGTGCAGAGCAGCATGGCTTTATCGCATCCGTGGGGTTTGATCTGTACTCACAAATGCTGGCGGAGGAAATTCGTAAGCGTAAGGTTACTGTGCTTGGGGAGGAAGATACATCCCTGAAAGAAGGCAATACAGTCATTGATTTGTCGATTGACGCGTATCTGCCGTCAGAGTATATTTACGACAGTATCCAAAAAATTGAAATTTATAAAAAAGTGGCGGCAGTAACCTCCTTCGATGATGCTTCCGAGCTTGAAGATGAGCTCTTGGATCGGTTCGGTGAGTTACCTGAAGCCGTGGTGAATCTACTATCGGTCGCTCGTTTGAAAGTGTATGGAAAAATGTATGGCATTGATTCCATGATTAGACGCGGAGATGATGTTACCTTGAATTTCTATGAGGGAAGTCTCGGCGCTTTAGACACAGCGAAACTCGCCAAAGTTGGAAATAGCTTCGAAAGACGTGTACAATTTGATAGGGATGCGAAAGCCAGTATCCGGGTCAAATCGAAAGATTTAAGTGATAAACAGCTGCTTGACTTGCTTGAACAGTTTCTTAAGGAAGCTAAACAGTCTTTTAAATCGAAGGGAGAACTACACAATGTCGTTAAATAAAACAAAATCATGGAAAGTGCTGCTCGTTTCATTGGCAGCGGCAGTTTCCTTTTCTATGCTAGCAGCATGTGGAAATAGTGCGGATGATAATCAAGCTGTGGCCACTTATAAAGGTGGAACGATTACACAAAAGGAATTTGCAATGGATCAGAAAATCATGAAATTTCTCTCTCCACAACAAGCGCAATATTTAGAAATCGATGCGTTTAAGGAGTCCATTCTGAAGCAAGAAGTGGGCTTTGAATATTTGGCTTCCCAAGCAACGGATGAAGCGAAAAAGCAAGCGGAGAAAGAAGCCGATACTCAAATCGCAAGCATTAAGGAACAGTTGGGCGATACCTATAAGAAGACATTGAAAGATGCTGACGTTACAGAGAAAGATATTCGTACTTATATGGAGCGTGTGCTGACAGTTTATCAGGATATGCTGCTTAAAGTGACTGATGATGAAGTTGTCAAAGAATTCGAAGCGACTAAAGGCGACTTTACGGTTGCCACACTGCGTCATGTGCTAATTGGTCTGACAGATGCAGACAACAAAGAGCGTACCAGCGAAGAAGCGCTTAAAATAGCGAAAGAAGTTAAGGCGAAGCTGGATGGCGGTGCTGATTTCGCAGCCATCGCTAAGGAATATTCTGACGATACTGGCTCTAAAGAGGCAGGCGGAGAATATAAAGATAAAGCTGTAGGCACTTATGTGGAGGAGTTTAAGAAGGCTGCTCAGACCTTGCCTCTAAATACCATCAGTGATCCTGTAGAAACTTCTTACGGTTACCACATCATCAAGGTGGAGTCCCGTACAGACAAGACTTTTGACCAGTTAACGGATGAGCAAAAAGAAGGCATTAAGAGCTCAATTGTATCCAAGAACCTAGAAACGTTCATGGAAAAGGATCTGGAAGCCATTATTGAGAACATCAATCTGCCAAAAAGCTCTGCTGCCGCAGATGAAACCGGAACAAATAGTGGAACAGAAGCCACTACAGCTCCAAGCGCATCCCCAAGTGCTTCTCCAAGTGCTACAGATGCCGCTGAATAAACATCGGTAAATATGGACAAGCTTACCTTAGAAAAGCCATCTTCACTTAAAGTGAAGATGGCTTTTTATTTCGCAGAAACGGTTGAAGAACTACCTTTATCTTGATGCAGATATTAATACATGTCAGCTTATGTATAAGGATCTGGGAAGAGATGAATACTATGGTCAGATATTACGATAAATCACTGGGATTATCCTTTCCCATAATGGACAGTAGTAAGACCATACTTCTTAAGAAAGCGGGGCACATGTGAAATGAAAGCTACTGGAATTGTTCGCCGTATTGATGACCTCGGACGCGTGGTTATTCCCAAAGAAATTAGACGTACTCTTCGTATTAGAGAAGGAGACCCACTGGAAATATTCGTCGATCGGGACGGTGAAGTCATTCTCAAGAAATATTCTCCGATTGGTGAGTTGGGTGACTTTGCAAAAGAGTACGCGGAGTCATTGTTCGAAGGTACTGGACACATTACGATGATTGCTGATCGTGACACCTTCATTGCCCTTGCAGGCGGCTCCAAAAAAGATTATTTGGAGAAACAGGTAGGAGTGCTGCTGGAGAAAGTCATGGACAGCCGTAAGACTGTGTTAGAAACCAATGAAGGCAGTTATGAAATTGCTAAAGATCATCCGGATTTGGTGTCCTCATATGTAGCCTCACCGATCATTTCCGGTGGAGATCCTATTGGTTGTGTAGTGATGGTGAGCAAGGATGATTCGGCGAAGATGGCGCAAATGGAAATAAAAATGGCCGAAACGGCTGCCGCTTTCCTGGGCAAACAAATGGAGCAGTAATCTTAATTTAGACCCCGCTTTCCTTTTGGTAAGATATACAAAGGGCAAACGGGGTTTTGTCGTTTACACAAAACCGTTTCTACTTGTGGGCATACATACGTTATAATATAGAAATTCATCCCATCAAAGTTGTAGAAGCAGGTATTATATGAAATCTAATACACAAACATCACGATTGCTGCAAGGCGCATTTATCCTTAGTGCCGCGGCCATTATCTCAAAGCTTATTGGCACACTTCAAAAAATTCCGCTGCAAAATCTAGGCGGAGATGCTGTATTTGGTATATACAACACAGTGTATCCCTTGTATACAATGCTGTTAACGGTAGCTATGCTAGGTCTGCCTGCGGCGATCTCCAAATTTGTCGCCGAAGCTTCGGCTGGGAGACGCGATGAAGAAGGCCGCCGGATTCTACTATTATCCGCGCTAATTACAGGCATCAGCGGCTTGATTATCGGCGCCATCACCTATGCAGGTGCACCCATCATTGCCGAATGGGTAGGTAACTCACATGTAATGCCTGCCTTGCGGACAAGCGCCTGGGGTCTGGCTGTTGTCCCTGTCATGTCAGCCATACGCGGGTACTTTCAGGGGCTGCATAATATGGTTCCTACAGCCGTGTCACAGATTGTAGAGCAGTCTGTACGGGTTACAGTGATGATTATTCTTCTGTTATATCTCACTTCGCAGGGAGCAGGAGCCGAGAGTATCGCTGCTGGCGCGCTGCTTGGTTCTGCCGGAGGGGGAGCCGCAGGGCTTGTAATTATGCTGCTGTACTTGAGACGTCACCGCCGGAGGGTAAAACAGGAAGCTGCTGCTGAAGTAGCTGCTGCTGTCGAAAGTCAGCGTGTAAGAGCGCTGGATGCAGGACATGGACTAGGTTCCAAACAAGGGTTTATGGGCATTAAAGCAGGTACACTGCTGGCTTATGGAATTCCCGTAATGCTAGGTGCACTGGCTATGCCTCTTATCGGTCTTGTAGATGTATTCACTGTGCCTCGACTGCTGTCGTCTGACGGAAGTGAAGTAGCTGCGATGGCCCAGTTTGGTGTGTACAATCGGGGTTTGCCACTTGTGCAGATTATAACGATGATTGCCACCTCACTGTCTGTTGTGTTCATTCCAGCTTTGGCGGAAGCGAAGTACAAGGGAGATATGAAGCTGATTGAGACCCGCTGCAGCTTGTCGCTGCGTTGGTTCTGGCTGTTAGGTCTAGCGGCCTCAGCGGGCCTTGCAGTGCTTGCTGAGCCGATTAATATGGCTCTTTACGGCGATACCGCTGGCAGCAGCACAATGACTTGGCTGGCTTTTACCGCTGTTGGCGGTACAGTCAGCATCATCTCTGCTGCGCTCCTGCAGGGCCTCGGCTACGTGCGCGCCCCGGCCCTGCACCTTTTGGCCGCCGCGCTGCTCAAGGCGGCCCTGAACCTGCTGCTGGTTCCGCAGCAGGGCATTACCGGCGCGGCCATCGCTGGCGTGGCCGCGCATTCGTTCGCAGCAGCGCTTAACGTGCTGCTGCTGTACCGCCAGGGCCATCTGCGGCTTCGCCTCGCAGATGCCCTGGCACGGCCCGCGCTGCTCACAGCGGGCCTGGCTCTTGCCGCCGCAGCTGCCAGCTGGGGCACTGGCGCCGCGGCTACGGCCGCTGGCATCGGCGGCGGACGCACCGCCAGCTTGGCGCAGAGCCTGCTCGGGGTGCTCGCAGGCTGCGTTGTCTTTGCCGTAGGCGCGGTGCTGCTGCGGCTGCTCAGCGAAAGCGAGCTTCGCCAGCTTCCGGGCATCGGCCCGTCTCTGGCGGACAAGTTCAAAAAGCTGCGTTTATTTCCATAATTAACCCGCTTAAAAGGAGGAACAGATATGAGTGCAACATTAACAGTTGTTGGTCTCGGGTCAGGTAATCCCGATCGGCTGACACTAGGAATTATAAAAAAACTGAAGGCAGCATCCGTTGTCTACGTTCGTACCCAAGAGCATCCAGTCATGGCTGCTCTCACCGAGCTTGAAATCGCCACGCAATCCTTTGATGGACTGTATGAAACATTAGCTTCGTTTCCTGAGGTTTATGCTGCAATTACTTCAAAATTGATTGAAGAGGCTCGCTCCGCCGCAGAGGGTACAGATATTGTCTATGCGGTTCCGGGGCATCCCATGGTTGCAGAGTCAGCTGTTTCACAGCTGCGTCAGCGTTGCCCGGAAGAAGGAATAGAACTGCAAATATTAGGCGGGGAGAGTTTTCTGGACGAGGCGTTTGTGCGACTGGGGTTCGACCCTATTGAAGGCTTCCAGTTATTAGATGCTTCAGGCATTCGCAGCGCTCAGCTTCAACCTGAATTGCATACTCTGATTGGCCAGGTTTATGACAGCTTTACAGCTTCGGAGACAAAGTTATGTCTGATGGAGCTGTATCCGCCCGAATATGAAGTGGTGGTGGGTCATGCCCTTGGCGTGGAGAACGAAGAAAACATTGTGACTGTTCCTCTATACGAATTGGATCGGCTTGAGGGTTATGGTAATTTGTCTCTGGTCTATGTACCTGCGAATCGTGAGGAGAAGCTAAGAAATCGTACTTTCGCTCGCTTGCATGAGATTGTCGATATTTTGCGTAGTCCGGACGGTTGTCCGTGGGATCGGGAGCAGACTCATGAATCTTTGCGTAAAAATCTAATCGAAGAAACCTACGAAGTGCTGGAGACGATTGATGAGGATGACCCAGACCATATGAAAGAGGAGCTGGGCGACCTTTTGCTGCAGATCATGCTGCACTCCCAAATGGAAGAGGAGCTGGGCACGTTTAACGTATTTGACGTCATAGAAGGACTGAATGATAAGCTTATCTTCCGCCATCCCCATGTATTTGGTGACAAGAATGCGAATGACGCTGAAGAAGCTCTGATCAATTGGGAGGGCATGAAGGCGGAGGAGAAGCGGCGTAAAGGCGTGAAGCCAGAGGAATTATCCGCCCTCAGTGGGGTTCCGCGTGATTTGCCCGCTCTTATGAAGGCGTACAAGCTTCAGAAAAAAGCATCCAAGGTGGGCTTTGATTGGGACAACGCTACGGATTGCTTAGCTAAGGTTCGTGAAGAAATAGAAGAGCTGCAAGAAGCCATCGATACTGATGCAGCCGCCGAGGATCAAATTCTGGAGCTGGGCGACCTGTTATTTGCTGTTACCAATGTTGCCCGATTTATTGGCGCAGATCCGGAAGAAGCTTTAACCCGGACCAACCGCAAATTTGTGCGTCGGTTTCAGTATATCGAGCAAAGTCTGCGAGCCAAGGGTATGAGTGTAGAAGATAGTAGCTTGGAAGAGATGGAAGAGTTGTGGCAGGAGGCAAAGACTGAGGAACGAAAAGTATAGTAATTTTCTCAGACTATGTACGGTATACGGACCTTAAGATGAGGCAATGCTGTGAAAGTAGCATTCATCTCTGATTTAGATTATGGCGAGTAGTTTAATAGTGCTATAGAATAGATTCTGCGACGATTTCTGAGAAATAACTGTTTCTTTTTTAAAAAAACGACGATTCGTGGCAGGATTTTAAGATGACATCAAGAATATCATAAAGACGAAATGACGACTTGCCCCATAATATGGCGGTGAATCTCGTTTCATTTATTTTTTCGTATCCTAGGAGGAACTTTAAATTATGAACAAGACAGATTTGGTAAACAACATTTCCGAGAAAAACGGATTGGCAAAAAAAGATGTAGAAGCAGTATTGAACGGATTCTTGGGTGAGATCACAGAAGCTTTGGCAAAAGGCGATAAAGTTCAACTGATCGGTTTCGGTACATTCGAAACTCGTAAACGTGCAGGACGTACTGGTCGCAACCCGCAAACGGGCACAACGATTGAAATTCCAGAATCAACTGTACCGGCATTTAAAGCTGGTAACAAGCTTAAAGAAGCCGTTAACTAATGCGTCTTGACAAATTCCTGAAAGTGTCCCGATTAATCAAGCGCCGTACAGTGGCCAAGGATGTGTCCGAACAAGGCCGGGTGCTGATTAACGGGCGGGAATCTAAGCCAAGTAGTGCAGTTAAGATCGGTGACGAGATTACTGTGCAATTTGGACAAAAGCTTGTAACGGTCAAAGTCGAAAAGCTAGTCGAAACGACACGCAAGGACGAAGCCGCTGGTATGTATACTCTACTTCGGGAAGAGCCTGTTGCCAAAAGCACCGGCTTGGACTGGTAGGAGTAACATAGTTAATAGTAAAAAAGAAGGCACAACTTTACATATTGTAGAGTTGTGCCTTCTTTTTTCTTTTTTTATCTCTCTTATTTTAGTGGATTGGAATGTTCTATAACTTCTTCTACTGCCATAGATTAGAGGTAAGAAGGAGGGGTACATGCTATGATCGAGCCAGGAAAGGTAAATAAACAGCATGATCTGCACATGCGCAGTCGTAAACAGCTAGAGTTGACGGGCGTGCAAAATGTGGAGAGCTTTGATAGCGAGGAATTTTTGCTTCGTACAGAACTCGGCCATCTCACCATTCGCGGGAATCATTTACATATCAAAAATTTAAGTCTGGAGAATGGACTGTTGTCCTTGGAGGGCAATGTACATTCCCTGATTTATCTAGATCCCGGATCGCAGGGCAAAAATAAAGGTCTACTCGGTAAGCTATTTAAATGAATCCTGCAGTTCAGTGGCTGACGCTGTTCTACATGATATTGGCCGGGGTGACAATGGGACTGGCCTATGACAGCTACCGGGTGCTGTCGCTCAAGTTCAATTTTCCCAAATGGCTGAATGCCATGCTTGACCTGCTGTATTGGCTTTGTGCTGCTTTGTTTGTTTTTAGAATGCTCTATGCCGGAAATCAGGGGCAATTGCGATTTTATGTCTTTTTAGGTTTATTTCTAGGAATATGGATCTATTTTTTGATCTTCAGTGTTACGGTGCGGCGTTTTGTGTTAATGTTAATTCAATCGGTTCAGTATATGTGCAGATTGCTATGGAGACTTGTGGAGATTCTAATAGGTAAACCTCTTCGCTGGCTTTGGCGCCTTATTATAGGGTTGCTAGTGCTGCTAGGTCGTATTCTATTATTCATCCTTAAGCTTCTGCTGCGTCTAACGAAGCCAATTTGGGTATTACCAGTAAGGTGGATTTCTCCATGGTTATCTCGGCTTAAGCATAGCGCCTGGATCGTGAAGATTACTGGATGGATTACCAAATGGCGGAAACGCTGACCTTTGAATTAGGGGGTACGCTGCATGAACAGATTCACTGCGGAAGAGAAAAGTAATCCCAGCAAAAATTCGGCCGCAGGCGCGAAGAGAAGAAGAGTCATGTGGATTCTCTTTGTGGCAGTATTTTTTGGCTGGGCGGGTTATACTTACTTCAATCAAAGTGCGGCAATTACGGACAAGGGCGAGCAACTGGCCAAGAAACAAAAGACTAGTGAGAGTGTCACAGCATCTTTGAATCAACTGAAATATGAAGTGTCCAGACTTAATGATGATGAGTATATTGGCCAATTAGCGCGTAAATGGTACAATATCTATCCTCAAGGGGAAACTCCTATTCGAACAGAGCAATCAGAGCAATAATACTGGCTAAAAGAGGCTTTTACTCTGTTGCCTTGCTTTGCTCTTTACTGTATAATCAAATCACCGCAGACAGGATGACCTTAATATTCGTCTGTATATTTTTAAGGGAGGATCATTTTATTCTATGGCAATTGAAGTGGGCACCAAGTTAGAAGGCAAAGTGACAGGCATCACGCATTTCGGAGCATTTGTGGATCTGTCAGGAGGTGTCACAGGTCTCGTTCACATCTCGGAAATCGCCGATAATTACGTCAAGGATGTTAACGATCATCTGAAGATTAGTGATGTAGTAACCGTCAAGGTGATCAACGTCGATAAGGACGGCAAGATCGGACTTTCCATTAAGCAGGCTGTTGACAAGCCAGCATCGGAAGTACGTCCGCCTAGAGCTCCAAGACCAGAACGTCCTAGCGGCGGAGACCGTTTCGGCGGCGGTGGCGGCAGTGGTGGAGGCGGCGGTGGATTCAATCGTGAACGGGGTGGGCGTCCATTTAAGCCTGCAGCCGGTAAACCTTCATTCGAGGATAAAATGTCGCGATTCCTGAAAGACAGCGAAGAACGGATATCTTCGATTAAGAAGAACACAGAAGGAAAGCGCGGAGGCCGTGGAGCCAAACGCGTATAATCCAATACCTGTACATCATAAATAACCGCAAGGGCATTTCGCCCTTGCGGTTTTTTTGTCGTGTCATATAAACTTGCCGACAGCATCCATGTCATTCTCACATAACTCTAGGGCAATCGCTGGCGAATGACCGCCAGGCTTGCGCCTAAAACTGCACTGGAAACAAGCTTAAGGAGAAGCAACCTACTGCGGCGCAAGGGATCGATCTATTTTTTTAGGAATAATGAACAAAGGCTTTTTTGTCGGAAATTTCTTATGACTGTCCCTCCATTTCTGACAAACTTTCTCAAATGACCCGCTATATAATGAGAACCATAAATTCTTAAACGGGTGGTGTAGGGAAATGAGTAAAAGCAATGTGGTGAATTTGCCAGAGTGGACAAGAGTGGGAAGCGAAGATAAGAAGCAGAGACAAGCCTTAGGCACGCGTATTATAGCTTGGGGTCAGAAGCAGCGATATATTCAGCTTATTACAGCGAAGAAGTGGATGCTTCTGTTAAGCTTTATGGGGTTTCTGCTAGGTAGAGCTATGATTCTGGACGAGCTGTCCCCTTTTGCTGTCGCATATTTTGCCGTCATTGTGTTTATGCGTCGAGACTCTATGTTACCTGTAGCAGGTGCTATTATAGCTGGAAGTCTCTTCACTCCGTTTCCGGGTGCCTTGGTTACTACGGCTGAACTAATTATATTTTTTCTTGTTTATAGAGGGCTTGAAAGTTTCGAACGAATAGATTTGTCTTATGCACCCCTTATGGTATTCGTATCCTCGTTTATGGTTGGCCTGTTCAAGATTGTTCTCGGACCGTCTCTTTCCTGGTACCCCTTTATGATGACAACTCTGGATGCTTTACTTGGGTTTGTTCTTACCCTTGTGTTCATTCAGGCACTTCCTCTACTAACTTACAAACAAAAGAGCAGATCGCTGAGGAACGAGGAGGTTTTATGCCTTATTATTCTGTTAGCCTCCGTAATGACAGGCCTTGTGGGCTGGACCCTTAATGGTTGGTCATTAGAGCATATATTGTCTCGTTATTTAATTCTGCTCTTTGCCATGGCGGGGGGCGCTCCCCTCGGTGCAGCTGTTGGGGTGGTGACGGGGTTGATCCTCAGCCTGGCCGATATCAGTGCTATCTATCAGATGAGTCTGCTTGCTTTTTCCGGAATGCTAGCGGGAATGATGCAGGGTGGGCGAAAGGGTGCGGTATCTATTGGCATGTTGCTAGGATCAACGATCCTTTCCGTCTATTTTACGGGTCCGGGTGATATGATGGCCTCAACATGGGAGACCTGCGCAGCAATAGTGCTGTTTCTAATAACGCCTAAGGCGATGATATCGGCGATTGCAAAATATGTACCGGGCACGTCAGATCATAGCCGATCTCAACATGAATATGCCCGCAGGGTCAGGGATCTGACTGCAGAACGGGTCACTCAATTCTCACAGGTATTCCAACAGCTCTCCAGTAGCTTTGGTCAGATTCCACGTGCCGGAGAAGTGGGCAAATCGGATCGTGAAATGGAAGATTTTATGAATACGGTCACAGAAGGCGCCTGTGCTGGATGCATTCGCCGTACCCACTGCTGGGATGCAAAATTCTATCAGACATATAGATACATGACAGATATGATGACAACTGTTGAGGAATGCCCTGATATTACGGCTGCTCAGCTGCCACCGGAATGGAGCCGTATTTGTGGCAAAACCGGAGAAGTGCTTGAGGTCATGAAGGGACAATATGATCTCTACCAACATGATATGCGGTGGAAAAGACAAATATACGATAGTCGCCAATTTGTTGCCGAGCAGTTGTCAGGCGTGTCACAGGTTATGGAAGACTTGGCCAAGGAAATTAAGCGTGAGGGACAGGCCATGTATCGGCAGGAAGCGCAAATCCGCGAGGCTCTTGAGAAATTGGGACTGTCTATTCATGGCATTGAAATTTTAAGTCTGGACCCAGGACGCGTAGAAATAGAAGTAGTGCACGCTTATAATCGCGGTTTTGATGAATGCCGTAAAATGATTGCCCCACTCCTCTCCGACATTCTGGATGAGAATATTGCTGTCATGAGTGAGACGGCGGTTCATCCCCGGGAAGGACTCTCGATGGTTACCTTTGGTTCAGCCAAAGCCTTTGAGGTAAACACGGGTGTGGCAGTTGTTTCTAAAGGTGGAGATATGCTATCTGGCGATAGTTTCAGCACCGTAGAGCTTGGAAATGGCACCTTTGCAGTATCCATTAGTGATGGTATGGGGAATGGTGAGCGGGCAAGGATGGAGAGCAGTGCCGCACTCGGCATGTTAGAAAAGCTGCTGCAATCCGGAATGGATGAGAAGCTGGCTGTAAAGTCGGTCAACTCAATTCTTTTATTACGCTCCCCTGATGAATTCTATGCTACTGTGGACATGGCTTTAATCGATCAATATTCTGCGCAGACAACGTTTATGAAGATTGCTTCAGCACCAAGCTTCATCCGGAGGGGGAGTGAGGTCATTCCAATAACCTCTAGCAATCTGCCGATAGGAATCATTAAAGATATTGATGTGGATTTAATCAGTATGCAGCTTCGCCCTGGCGATATTTTAATTATGATGACAGATGGTATTTATGATGCGCCTGGATATGCCGTTAATAAGGAGATATGGATGAAACGGATGATCCAAGAGCTTGAGGGTGATGATCCTCAGGATTTAGCGGACAGCCTGTTGGAGAAAGTGATCCGTTATCAGGGTAATGAGATCCTTGATGACATGACTATTGTCGTCAGCCGTCTTGATCATTTCCATCCGGAATGGTCCAGCCTGCATATGCCGGGCATCGGCCGTATGGAGCGCCCGCGTACGGTAAGTTAGTTATTTTAGGTTTAGTAGGTTTTAATGTTGGGTACGCGCGAAGCGTCGTATTGCTTGTATAGTTTAAGGCACGCGCAAGATATCGTGCCGCTTGGGGGCACGCGCGAAGCGTCGTGTTGCTTGTGAGTTTGTAGCACGCGTAAGGCGTCGTGCTAATGGAGGCAGTCGAGGCGAGTCCGTGATGTGTAACTCGCCGGCCTCTACTATTCTCGTTTCAATGGTCGGTTGACTTGGGACGGAGTCTGTAGATCTAAACTGTTTACTAGTGAAGGTATGGAACGGAGAGAAAGTTTGGAGCTGTAGAAGCGGAGCGTTCGCCTTTGTCCTCGGATTCCAACCGCGAGAGGCGGTTCTAATCAAGGAATCTGAGGACAACAGCGATCGAAAGCCCAAACATTTCTCGCAGTTCCCCTATTCACTACCCCCCCCTATTTGATCGAAATTCCCACACTTAATATCGACCGTTTGAAATCTCTCATTTCTGGATATGCTAGAAACAGAGGTTCAAACAAAGGGGGAGTTGAGGGTTATGAAGCAAATTATGCTCATTACTGACGGTTGTTCGAATGTAGGAGAAAGTCCGGTGTTGGCAGCGGCGCATGCCCTTCAGGAGGGAATCACCGTAAATGTGGTCGGTGTAGTTGATTATGGTACGATCGGTGAAATCGGCAGCCGGGAGATTGCCGACATTGCCAAGGCCGGGGGAGGCCTTAGCCGAATAGTCGGAACACCACAACTGGCGCAGACGATTCAGATGATGACACGCAAGACCGTGGTTCAGACGATCCAGCAGGCGGTTAATAAAGAGGTAAAAAAGATACTAGGCGATGGCTCACTGGATCAGCTGCCTCCTGTTCAACGTTCACAGGTTGTTACAGTTGTAGATGAACTCACAGAAACAACGCCGCTGCGCATTGCACTTCTTATCGATGCCAGTGCCAGTATGAAGCCTAAACTGGGTGCTGTCGAAGATGCAATTCGCGATTTGGCGCTCAGTTTAGAAGCGCGGGAAGGCAAGAGTGAGATTGCTGTGTTTCATTTTCCCGGAAATAACAGCAGTGAAGATGCCAAGCTTGATCTGGATTGGACGCATGACATGTCAGGTATTCGTACGCTATTCTCTAAATTACACATGAGAGGCGCAACACCGACTGGCCCAGCTATTTTCAAGGTGCTTGAACATTATCGTTATGATACACTGGATGAACATCGTGGACGCCGACTAAGCGATGACCACGACGAAAGAGAAGGGATGATTGGTGGGTATGTCGTCTAATCCGTCCTATCCTACTGGTACCTTAATTAACGGCAAATGGCGGGGTAACCGTTATGTCGTTGAGCGGATGCTGGGAAGGGGCGCGAACGGAACCGTATATCTTGTGCAAAGAGAAGGCAGACGGGAAAGGTACGCGCTAAAAATCGGATACGATACACTTGAACTTCAATCGGAGATCAATGTACTGACCTCGCTGCAATCGCGACGAAAGCGGAATGAACATCGGGCTCGTCGTGAGAATCCATTGTCTTCTTATTTTTTGGAAGCGGATGATTTTGCGAATGGGGATAATATCCCCTTCTATGTGATGAGGTATGTTGAAGGCAAACCGCTGCATCATTTTTTATCGAAAAACGGTCCCGATTGGTTAGGCCTGGTAGGTCTTGGTCTGCTTGAAAAGCTGCGCACACTGCATGAATGTGGATTTGTGTTCGGTGATTTGAAGCCCGAGAACGTCATGGTATCTAAATACGGTGAAGTGGAACTGATCGACTTTGGGGGCACAAGCCCTATTGGTCGTAGCGTGAAGCAGTTTACCGAATGGCATGATCGTGGTTTCTGGAATGCGGGCAGTCGAATCAGCGATGAGGGTTACGATCTTTTCGCATTTGCTGTGCTGTGTCTTCGTTTGCTCAATGAAGAAGGGCTCAAAAAGGCAGCCTTACAGCTGCCGCAGACGAGAAGTGTGGACGAATTATTTAAGCTGGCTAGAAATTTACCCAATAAGAAACTATCCTCCTGGATTTGTATGGCGTTAAAAGGGGGGTTCTCAGGCTCTGCGGATGCTACTGAGGTCTGGCGAAACCATATTTATAACTCGCGCAGAAAGCGCCCGGATAGTATGGACACCCCTCGGTGGTTAAAAAATGCATTCGCATTGTCTTTGTTTTTGCTCGCCTTTACGATTTATTGGGTATTCCGTTTTTGAACTCATACATATAGTTGGAGAGAGAGGGGGGCGCATATGGAGCAAATGAATGGACTGGTGGAGTCTGTATTGGAGTCAGCAGCCGAGCATGAGCTGTGGGCGCCCCATGACACCATTGTAGTCGCAGTTTCCGGCGGCCCGGATTCTGTGGCTCTTTTGCATGTTTTACATGAAATATCTTTAAAATTTATACCGCTTACCTTAATATGTGCTCATGTGAATCATGGATTTAGGCCGGAGTCGAAGGAAGAGGCAGAGCTCGTACGTGGTATGGCTGAAGAATTGGGACTGCCCTTTGAGTTTGCGGAATTCGATATTCCCTCCTTGGCTAAAGAGAGTGGACTTGGTCCTGAGGGTACTGCACGTGAGAAGCGGTACGAATTTCTGATTGATACGGCGCACCGATATGGGGCGCGTTCTGTTGCTCTGGCTCATCATGCTGATGATCAGGCAGAAACTGTAATTATGCGTCTATTACGCGGAAGTGGCTTATCTGGACTGTCGGGTATCAAGTGGAAAAGAACAGAAAAAAAGGTGGAACTCATTCGCCCATTCCTACGTATTAACAAAACAGCACTTTTAGGGTTATGCCAAAATGAAGGTTTCACTTATGCTGAGGATGCCACCAATCTGCTGACGAAATATAAGCGGAACGCCATTCGTTTGGAAGTTCTTCCTTTTCTGGAAAAGTATAATGGTAGAGTGAGGCAATCCCTCGTACAGCTTGCGGAAATTGCGGGAGCTGAAGATGAGTATATGGAAGCGTCTGCGGCAAAATGCTTTGAAGAGCTAGTTTCGGAAGGGGATGGGAAATACACCTTTAACAGAGCTTCATTTGCTGCCATACCCTCCGCTTTACAACGGCGTTTGATTAAACTAATATTAAATTATCTGTCGGCGGATTTATCTGCCCTTGATTTCCCCAAGATTGAAGCTGTACGTCGGGGAACGCTGCAGAGCTATCCCACCACCTGGAGCTTGGATTTGGGTGGAGGCCTGACTTGTGTGCGGCAATATGATAGTATCTTGTTCTCGTCCAAGCCCACGACGCCACAGGCAAGCTATACATATCGTCTGTTTTTACCGGACTCTGAGCTTAAATTGGAGGAAATAGGTAAGGTGATGTCGATGGCGGTACTGGAGAGAGAAAACTTTTTTGTACAGGGGGAGGATTATGGGAAGATGTCGGCTTGGTTTGACCGTGATGAACTGGTCTTTCCACTGACGATACGATCCCGATTGCCTGGAGATACCATAAGGATCATGGGATTAAACGGAAGCAAAAAGGTAAAAGATATTTATATTGATGATAAAATACCTGCTTCCGAACGGTCATTGATTCCCCTCGTTTGTGATGGTTTGGGCAATATCGTCTGGATTCCGGGCGTAAGACGCTCGATGCATGCCGCAGTAGGGCGGCACACGACCTCCGTACTTCTATTGTCTCTGGCAGAGCTGGATGACCACGAAGTCACGTAATGGTCGAAGTAAGTCTTTCATAGTATAACTTAGGAGGTTTCGCAAGTTGCAAAACGATATTCAAGAAGTATTGATCACCGAAGAGGAACTTCAGCAGAAAATTAAGGAGCTCGGTCGAACACTGAGCGAAGAATACGCAGGTCGTACCCCTTTAGTAATTTGTGTACTAAAAGGTGCGTTTATATTTATGGCAGATTTGGTTAAAGCCATTACAGTACCTGTTGAGATGGATTTCATGGCAGTGTCCAGCTATGGAGCATCCACCAAGTCCTCTGGAGTAGTCAAAATTATTAAGGATTTGGATGTATCGGTAGAAGGCCGCGATATCTTGATCGTTGAAGATATTATTGACAGTGGTCTTACACTCAGCTATTTAATTGAGTTGCTCCGCAACCGGAATGCTGCTACTATCTCTGTGGTTACCTTGTTTGATAAACCATCAGGCCGCACTGTTAATCTTGAAGCCAGCTACACAGGCTTCGTGTTACCTGACGAATTTGTAGTAGGCTACGGATTGGATTATGCCGAGCGGTATCGGAACCTCCCATATGTTGGAGTACTGAAACCTGAGATTTATTCCAATTGAACTAAGGACTGCCTCGATCATACGGATCGGATACCCACAACTTCCTTTATTTGAGGTGTCCCAAGAGGCTATGGTACAATAACTTGAGTGTTGTGAGAGGAGGTAGGGGATGAATCGGTTCATCCGGAATTCTGGTTTTTATTTGATTTTATTTTTAGTCGTGGTGGGTATTGTCCAGTTTGTGAGCAATGGAAATGAAGCCGCCGATTTCCCTAGATACGACGAGTTACGGCAGGAGATCAAGAACAACAATGTGAAGGATTTGACGGTTCAGTTTGAGGGTAATGCCTTTCTGGTCACAGGTGAGTATAGAGAGCTGCCTGCCGATACTAAATCGAAAAGCTTCTCCACATATATTCCTCCTACAGATGCCGCTATCAATGAACTGATTCAAGCCAGTGATGTTAATGGGATTGAATTAACTCAGAAGAAAATGGAAGGTACCAGCATTTGGCTGACATTCCTTTCTTCAATTATCCCACTGGTAATTATGTTCATCTTGTTCTTCTTCCTGTTTAACCAGGCGCAAGGTGGCGGCGGTAAAGTCATGAATTTCGGCAAGAGCAAGGCTCGGTTATATAATGAAGAGAAGAAGAAAATCAGCTTTGAGGATGTAGCAGGGGCGGACGAAGAGAAGCAAGAGCTTGTCGAAGTCGTTGAGTTCCTAAAAGATCCACGCAAATTTGCAGCTGTCGGCGCACGTATTCCTAAGGGCGTATTGCTTGTAGGTCCTCCGGGAACAGGTAAAACATTGCTTGCCCGTGCGGTAGCAGGTGAAGCTGGCGTTCCTTTCTTTAGTATTTCCGGTTCTGACTTTGTGGAAATGTTCGTGGGTGTCGGTGCTTCTCGGGTACGTGATTTGTTCGAGAATGCTAAGAAGAATGCTCCATGTATTATCTTCATTGATGAAATTGATGCTGTGGGTCGTCAGCGTGGCGCCGGTCTTGGTGGCGGACATGACGAGCGTGAACAGACGCTTAACCAATTGCTGGTTGAGATGGATGGATTCGGTGGTAACGAAGGCATTATTATTGTAGCGGCGACTAACCGCGCTGATATACTTGATCCGGCATTGCTTCGTCCAGGACGTTTTGACCGTCAAATTACGGTTGACCGTCCTGATGTGAAAGGCCGTGAAGCTGTACTTAAGGTTCACGCTCGTAACAAACCGCTTACGAAAGATGTAAGACTGGATGTTGTTGCTAAACGCACAACCGGATTCACAGGTGCTGATCTGGAGAATCTGCTGAATGAGGCAGCTTTGCTAGCTGCACGTCGTAACCGTAAAGATATTTCCATGATTGAAGTGGATGAAGCTATTGACCGTGTTATCGTAGGTACTGAGAAACGCAGCCGTGTGATCAGTGACCGCGAGAAACGTATTGTAGCTTATCATGAAGCAGGCCATACTATTGCAGGTTACTTCCTTGAGCACGCCGATATGGTGCATAAAGTTACTATTATCCCACGCGGACGTGCAGGCGGATATGTTATTATGCTTCCGAAGGAAGATCGGATGATCGTTACCAAGCAGGAGCTTTTGGATAAGGTTACTGGATTACTTGGTGGACGTGTTGCTGAAGAATTGTTTATTGGTGAGATCGGTACGGGTGCATACAGTGACTTCCAACAGGCTACGCGCATCGTGCGTGCCATGATTATGGAGTACGGTATGAGCGATAAGCTTGGACCTATGCAGTTCGGATCTTCTCAAGGTCAAGTATTCTTGGGTCGTGATATTGGGCATGAACAGAATTACAGTGACTCCATTGCTTATGAGATTGATCAGGAAATGCAGAACTTTATTACTTCGAGTTACGAACGTTGTAAAGATCTGTTGATCAAACACTCCAAAGAAATGCACTTGATTGCCAATACATTACTTGAGAAAGAAACACTTGAGCTTGATCAGATCACACAACTGATTGAACAAGGATTCCTTTCCGAGGATGGTAAACCAGAGGGTGGCGAAGGTGTTGCCCATGAAGTTGGCGAGCCTGTCATCGACAATATCGGTGATGTGCGAGTTCGCATTCAAGGCAAGCCTGAGGATGAACAGTCCACACTTCCTGACCTGTCGAAGGATATCCCGAATAACCCTGATTCTGAGGGTAATGACGGTTCCGGTGATGACAACAAAGGTGGGGGCACTAGCCTTACCTAATTGGGTCCACCATTCATATGATGTAAATTTATCCGGAGAACGTAACTGTTCTCCGGATTTTTTATTTTAATTTTTAAGGGATTCTATGCCTTAAAGCCTGTCCAGTTACATTGACAGAGGCTGGAACGTTGTGTACATTAGTGATTAATATTACTTACTATTTATATCAGCATGTTCATTTTTTCACCATGATGGCGCATGCCATTTGATAACATCATGTCGGCGAAAAGCCGCGAGGATTTAAGGGGGAGAACAATCGGTGGAAGCTCTGGCGCTTGAGCGCAAGCAGGAACAGAATCGAGAACTTCGTATACGTCTTGAACAGCTTAAAAAGGAACGAAACGCAATCATTTTAGCTCATTATTATCAACGTGATGAAATTCAGGAGGTTGCCGATTTCCGGGGCGACTCTTTTTTACTCGCTCAGAAGGCTGCAGAGACAGATGCAGAAGTTATTGTATTCTGCGGTGTTCATTTCATGGGGGAAAGTGCAAAAATTCTAGCCCCGAACAAAACCGTCCTTATTCCTGATGAACGTGCAGGCTGTCCAATGGCAGATATGGTCAATGTAGACGGTTTGCGTAAGCTAAAAGCTCAACATCCAAATGCTAAAGTAGTCACTTATATCAACTCGTCCGCCGAGATTAAAGCAGAAACCGATATTTGTTGTACCTCTGCTAATGCTGTGAAAGTAATCGAATCCCTTGACGCCGAAGAGATTATTTGGGTCCCAGATAAGAATCTTGGTCAATATGTACAAGATCAGACGGGCAAGAAGCTGATTATTTGGGAAGGCTATTGCAACACTCACGACATGTTGACCGTCAAAGATGTAGTAGAAATGAGAGCAAAATATCCAGATGCGGAATTTGTAGTTCATCCAGAGTGTCGTCCTGAAGTAGTCGCCATGGGTGACTATGTAGGCAGCACTACATCAATTCTGGAGTATTGCCGGAAATCGGATCGTAAGCAATTTATCGTTGGAACGGAAGATGGTACCGGATATCAGCTTCGTAAGGATAGTCCAGATAAAGAATTCCATTTTGCTACCAAATTTCTTGTTTGTCCTAATATGAAAGTTAATAATCTAAAAAAACTGGTGAAATGCCTGGAGACGATGAAGCCACAAATCTATGTACCGCCTGCTGTCGCCGACAAAGCCAGAACATCCCTAGAGCGCATGCTACAAGTCCGGTAGCATGCGCTACTCTTTCGTTGAAACAGGTGAAAAGCGGTCATGATTCCACAATATTTGGTTGATTTTGATCTTCGGGATATTCCTACGGTAAAGACAGATTGTATTGTTATTGGTTCAGGGATTGCCGGGTTATTCACAGCTATTAAAGCCAGTGAAGATCGGCGTGTCATAATGATCACAAAGAAATCAGTAATGGAAAGTAATACTCGCTATGCACAGGGGGGGATCGCAGCTGTTATAGCTGAGGATGATTCCCCTGCTTACCACCGGCAGGATACCTTAATGGCCGGAGCAGGTCTTTGCTCCTCAACAGCTGTCGATGCACTTGTTAATGAAGGGCCGGAAGGCGTTCATGAGTTAATTCGCTTAGGAACTCTGTTTGATAAGGAAGATGGGGTACTGGCTTTGACTCAGGAAGGTGCGCACAGCCATCGCCGTATTTTACATGCTAATGGGGATGCTACAGGTTATGAGATTGTTCGTGCATTGGCGGAACAGGTAGCCGAACATGAGAATATTGAGGTCTGGGATGATCATTATGTTATCGATCTCATCACTGAAGGTGGAGAATGTGTAGGCGCATTATTGCAACGGCCCGGTGGTGGAAGGTTGTTCCTGCAAGGGGATGCGACCATTCTGTGCTCTGGTGGAGCAGGACAATTATATCGATACACTACCAACCCAGAAGTAGCTACAGGAGATGGAGTAGCAATCGCCTATCGCGCTGGGGCTCATATACGAGATATGGAATTTATTCAATTTCATCCTACAGCACTTAGTTACCCGGGAGCTCCTAGATTTTTAATCTCCGAAGCTGTGCGTGGGGAAGGAGCAGTCTTGCGCAATATTAATGGAGAACGGTTCATGGAACGTTATCATGACCTGCTTGAGCTGGCTCCGCGGGATATTGTAGCACGAGCTATTGTAAGTGAAATGGAACATACTAAATCAACGTTCGTTTATTTGGATATTACACATGAATCTCCAGAGATGGTGAAGCATCGGTTTCCCACAATATATGAGACATGTATGGGCTATGGACTGGATATTACAAGTGATTGGATTCCAGTGGCTCCCGCTGCGCATTATATGATGGGGGGGATTAAGACCGATCTGAATGGAGAGAGCACCATCCCACGTCTGTTTGCTTGCGGAGAGGTTTCCTCCACAGGCCTGCATGGCGCTAACCGTTTAGCTAGTAATTCATTATCTGAGGCCATTGTATTCGGACAGCGTATTATTGATCGAATTCATGAGCTTTCCCCGCTGGACCGTGATGTTTTATCGGTTAACAGTAACGAGGGACGTGTAGATTCGCCAACTCAAGCTATTGTGGAACGTCGTTTGAAGCTACAGAAGGTAATGGTTCGATATGCCGGACTACGTCGTAACGAAGAGATGTTACTTAAAGGACTAGATGAATTAAAACGACAGCTGCCAATCTTTGGATCAGCATTGTCCAAACGTGAGGAATATGAATTTGCTAATATGCTGACCTGCTGTTTGCTTGTGACAGAGTCCGCTCTGGCACGGGAAGAGAGCCGTGGGGCGCATTACCGTGAGGATTATCCGCAGCGGGATGATGATCAGTGGCGTAAGCACCTGCTTCAAATTCGCGAACTGGGAATAGTGGAGGAATTAAGCGATGATGTTTAATGGTTACAATGAAGAACTAGTACAATCCATCAAGGCTTGGTTGCGGGAAGATGTTGGTTCCGGAGATGTAACCACGCAGATGACGATTCCAGTGGGCCATGAGTCCAAAGGGATTATTCATGCCAAGGAAGACGGTATAATTTGTGGCATTCCAATTGCAGAGCTGGTCTTTGAAATTGTGGATCCGGCACTTAGTTTTACAGCTCTTGTCGAAGAAGGCCAAGTTGTAACTAAAGGGACAGTAATTATTGAGGTTGAGGGCAGCACACATGCGATTCTAACAGGTGAGCGGCTTGCGCTTAACTTGATGCAGCGTCTTTCGGGTGTGGCATCACGTACAGCTTCTTTCGTGCAGGTGCTGGAGGGATTACCGACTCGTCTAGTGGACACACGTAAGACTACACCAGGTCACCGGATGCTAGAGAAATATGCTGTTCGTATTGGTGGAGGCTTTAATCACCGTTTTGGGTTATATGATGCAGTTATGATCAAGGATAATCATATCAAAGGCGCGGGTGGTATTCGGCAGGCTGTAGGTCGTGCCCGGAAGAACATCCCGCATACGATGAGCATCGAAGTGGAGACCGAGAATTTAGAGCAAGTCGAAGAGGCGCTGGCAGCAGGTGCTGATATTATAATGCTCGATAACATGTCTAACGATATGATGAAGCAAGCCGTGGCTAGGATTAAATCGAAAGCTCCGCATGTTAAGACAGAGGCTTCTGGCAATGTATCGTTAGAAACCTTACGCGGGATTGCTGAAACGGGTGTGGATGTGATTTCTGTCGGGCGCCTTACGTACTCCTTCTCCAGTCTGGATATCAGTCTAGACCTTAATGCCAAGAAGGAAGGGCCTTTGTCATGATGCTTGCTGTCGATATCGGTAATACCAATATTGTTCTCGGTGTATATAGAAAACGCGAATTGCTGCATCATTTTCGGCTAAGTACTGCGCGTCAATCGACCGTGGATGAATATGGAGTAATGATACACAATCTTTTTCACATGTCAGGTATATCTGTCAAAGACGTTGAAGGTGTAATTATATCTTCGGTTGTTCCGCCACTAGTTAAGACTATTGAGGATATGTGTATTAAATATATAGGCAAAGACCCATTGATTGTTGGACCAGGGATTAAGACGGGGCTTAACTTACGTTATGAGAATCCGCGTGAAATTGGCGCAGACCGGATTGTTAATGCAGTTGCTGCGATTGAACAATACAAATGTCCACTTGTCGTTGTTGATTTTGGTACGGCTACGACTTTTGATTGCATTGATGCAGGTGCTAATTATCTTGGTGGGGCGATTGTCCCCGGCCTAGGCATTTCAACAGAGGCATTATACCAGCGGGCATCTAAGCTGCCGCGAATTGAATTGGAGAAGCCTAAAAAGGTCATCGGACGTAATACGGTGCACGCGATGCAGGCCGGGATTATTTTTGGCTATGCGGGTCAGGTTGAGGGCATTGTTAAACGAATTAAAGTCGAGATGAACGCTCCCGAACTGAAGGTTATTTCGACCGGAGGCCTCGCCTCGCTAATTGCGGGTGAAACGGACTGTATCGATGAAGTAAATCCTATGTTAACGCTAGAAGGATTAAGAATTATTTACGATCGTAACCAATAAAGATAAAGAAGCCTAAAAGGCGAAGAGATAGGAGGGCTATGCACCCAATGGAAAAAAAGAAGGATCGACTAATCCGCGGCACGGCTCTTAATGGTAAAGTGAGAGCGTTTGCTGTCCGCACAACTGAATTGGTTGAAGAACTGAGACGCAGACACGATACGTATCCAACGGCTACAGCCGCAATGGGACGTACAGTTACCGCTGCAGCCATGATGGGCGCTATGCTCAAGGGTAGTGAGAAGCTGAGTATTATGGTTAAAGGGAATGGACCGATCGGACAAATCGTTGCAGAATCCAATGCGTTGGGAGAAGTGCGTGGTTATGTGCATAATCCTCACATTCATTTACCGAGCAATAGCATGGGGAAGCTGGATGTAGCTGGAGCGGTGGGAACTGAAGGGTTCATTGATGTTATAAAAGATTTAGGTATGAAAGAGCCATACCGCGGTAGTATTCCTATTATCTCGGGGGAGCTTGGCGATGATTTTACTTATTATTTTGCGGTTTCTGAGCAAACTCCAGCTGCGGTTGGCCTAGGTGTACTGGTAGATACCGATGAGTCAGTAATTGTGGCTGGAGGCTTTATTGTTCAGCTTCTTCCTGGTCTGACTGATGCGGAGATCACAGAGATTGAAAAAGCTGTAGGGGCAATGCCTTCAGTAACGGCGCTTCTCGATCAGGGGCTGGAGCCAGAAGAAATGCTGCGCTACCTGTTGCCGGATGCAGTGGTTATGGATGAACTGGATATTAACTTTGCTTGTCAGTGTTCGCGTGAGCGGGTAGAGCAGACATTGGTTAGCTTAGGGCGGGATGAACTGGAGAGATTAATTGCAGAAGATGAACAGGCTGAAGTCGTATGCCATTTTTGCAATGAGGCTTATGTTTTCAATAAGGACGATTTACAGGTCATTTTAGAACAAGCGAATTCGTAGGGCATTGGGATGATGACGAGACAGGAACGTGCACTTCGCAATACGGTTATTATTCTAGCTGTTGCAACTTTAATGCTCGGGGGTCTATTATTCTGGAGTTTACGCGCCATGGCCCTTCTTAAAGGAGATACAACAGACAATGAATCACCGGATGTAGCGACTGCAGGCGGACAACCGATAACGGATCAGCAGTGGATGGATGAGCTCAAAAGAAAGCATGGAGAAGAAGTGTTAATCAGTATGCTTAACCATATTGTCGTGAACATGGAAGCTAAGGCTTTAGGAATTACCGTGACAGACGATGAGGTTAAGCAGGAACTGGCACGCACTATAGTTGGGTACGAATCAGAAGCGCAATATTATGCTCAAATGCAATCTCAGCTCGGATTATCTCGTCAGGAAGTGTTCGCAGAGACAGCTTATCGTCTGTCCTTACAAGCGATAGCCACGGAGGGCATTACAATCAGTGATGCTGATATAGATGCTTATTTAGAGCAAAATGCCGAGCGCTTCATTCCAAAAAAGGAAATGCAGCTTTCTATGATCAAGGTTTCATCCTATGAGGAAGGTCAGCAGGTAATGGATCGCTTGGAACAGGGTGAGAATTTCGCTGATTTGGCTAGGGAAGTGTCTAATGATGATGAGAGTCGGCAGCACGGAGGCAGCTTAGGTAAAGTAGAGGAAGACGACCCTTTTTGGCCAGAGGGAATGTTAAAGACTGCCGCTGGATTGGATGTGGGTGATATAGCCGGTCCGATCGAGACAGGGGAAGACTTCGCCATTATCCGCTTGGAGAGTATTCACTCTCCAGAAATGCCGGATCAGAAAGAAATTCGGGCGCTTGTACGTCAAGAGCTGGCTTTGGAGCAAGCCCCTCCCTTGCAGCAGGTGGAAAGCGATTTACGCAATAAATATGAGGTGTCAATAAATATTGACAACAGCCTGCAAGATTGATAATATGATATTAACGTAAACCCTACCGTTTTAGTCGGAAATAACTGACGGTGGTCAACAATTTAAACTCCATACACAGAAGCATAAAGTCATAATTTACGTTCTTATATCGCATTTATCATTCTAAGGAGGTTTTTGCTCATGGCTAAAGTCGTTAACAACGTAACAGAATTGATCGGAGGTACTCCGCTCGTTCGTTTGAATCGTCTGGCACAGGAAGGCTCCGCAGATATTTATTTGAAATTGGAATATCAGAACCCGGGATCAAGCGTAAAAGACCGGATTGCAATCAGCATCGTGGAAGAAGCTGAGCGTGAAGGTCTACTGAAACCAGGAGGTACGATTGTAGAAGCTACTAGTGGTAACACTGGTATCGGCCTGGCACTTGTAGCTGCTGCTAAAGGTTATAAGGCAGTTATCGTAATGCCGGAAACAATGAGCTTGGAGCGCCGTAATCTCCTTCGCGCATATGGAGCGGAATTGGTGCTGACCCCAGGATCGGAAGGTATGAATGGTGCGGTTAAGAAAGCAGACGAAATTCTGAAAGAGAACCCAAGCTATTTCCCATCCGAGCAATTCAAGAATAAAGCGAACGTGAAGATTCACCGTGAGACTACTGGACCTGAAATCATTGACGCTATTGAATCCATCGGCGGTCCTTTGGATGCTTTTATTGCAGGTATCGGAACAGGCGGAACGATCACTGGTGCGGGTGAAGTGCTGAAAAGCCAATATCCTGATATTAAGATCTATGCTGTGGAGCCTGCTGCTTCCCCAATCTTGGCTGGAGGCAAACCAGGCCCTCACAAAATCCAGGGTATCGGAGCTAACTTCATCCCTGAGATTTTGAACCAAGATATCTATGATGAAATCATCCACGTTGAGAATGATGAAGCTTTCGAAACTGCACGTCGTGTAGCTAAAGAAGAAGGCGTCTTGTCTGGTATTTCTTCAGGTGCTGCTGTATTTGCCGCTCTTAAAGTAGCTAAAGATTTAGGCCCTGGCAAAAAAGTAGTAGTCATTATCCCAAGTAACGGCGAACGTTACCTGAGCACACCACTTTACAATTTCGAAGCGTAATTGTTTGCAATAACGTAAATCTATAAGAGTCTTCATACCACTTTTTTGGTGGTGATGGAGACTCTTTTCGTTGATTTAACAGGCATTAGGTACTGTGCATATATGGCAGGCTAGACGTGGTAATTTTATTATTGTTGAAAAAAGCTCTGGTTTTTGCAGAAAACGAAAAAATCATAATAATTTCCTATCGCTGAGGGCTTTTCAATCATGCCTTAAGTACAGTATACTGACAGGCAATATACTACTGACGATTTAAAATAATTAAAGTCTGGACAAAACTTAAGCAAATGCTTACGAAGCGAGTTCTATTACGAAGTGATTTCTACGAAGTAATGGCTTCATAAAACTAAGCAAATGCTTACGAAGCGAGTTTTATTGCGAAGTGATTTCTACGAAGTAATGGCTTCATAAAACTTTTAGGAGGATGGCTTTGGAAATCATAACAACCTGGAACGAGTGGGAACAATGGGCTGCTGAAGACTGGAGCATGTTTCCCTTGATTATAAAATCCCCCCGGTGCACCAACGAATTACCCGCGTCCTGGGAGCAAGCCTGGGAGTTAGCTTCCCAGTATTCTGTAGTTTTAGAAAGTGGTAAGGGTGGCCGTTATACGTACTTGGGCTTAAATCCTGTTTCGATATTGAAAGGCAAGGAGGATAACGCGGAAGTATTTAGCTTCCCTACTGAATCTTTGGAATCAGCATCAGTGGACGAGGAGAGGACACCTGAGGCAACAACACTGCATGGACAACCGCTGGAGCTACTGCAGCAATGGATGTCGGATTTTACGTCGCCTAAGTTAAAGGATGAAGATGTTCCTCCTTTCTCTGGTGGATGTATTGGATTCCTTGGTTATGATGTGGTTCGTTCTTTGGAACGATTGCCGTCTCTTGCCCAAGATGATCCTGGTTTTCCTGATTATCTTTTTATGAGGTTTGACGAGATATGGATTTATGATCACGAAGAGCATGTGCTGTATTGTGCTGTCCACGTTCCAGTTCCAGCAGACTGTGGGCTGGAGGATCTGCAAAATCTCTATCTTGGCAGTATAGAACAGGCTGGGCAAATGGTAGAGCAGTGGCAGCTGATATCTTCAGCTGCAGGATTGGATGATGAGGCTGTGGGCAGCATTGAGGCCCTTACAGTTTCATCAGGAGAGTGGCCGGGCATGGCTTCGGCTTTCTCGCCTGAGAAGTTTCAGCAAGCAGTGCTGGACGTTCAGGAATACATCCGCCAAGGCGATGTATTCCAAGTGAATCTCTCGCTGCGCCAGGAGGCGCAGCTGAAGTCCTCGCCGGAGGATGTTTACGAGTGGCTGCGCAAGCTCAACCCGTCCCCGTACATGGGGCTCTTGCGGTCGCCCGGCTTCGCGCTGTCCAGCGCCTCACCAGAGCTGCTCGTCAAGCTGCATGGGGACAAAGTGAGCGCCCGGCCCATCGCCGGCACCCGGCGCCGGGGACTCACTCCCGCGGAGGATGCCGCCATGGAGGCGGAGCTTCGCGGGAGCGAAAAAGAGATCGCCGAGCATATCATGCTTGTCGATCTGGAACGCAACGACATCGGACGTGTCGCTGCATACGGTTCCGTCAGCGTGCCGGAGCTGATGACGGTGGAGCGCTACTCTCATGTGATGCATCTCGTTTCGCAGGTAGAGGGCCAGATTGCGCCGGATAAAGACGCTTATGCGGTTATCGCAGCTTTATTCCCGGGGGGAACCATCACAGGGGCTCCCAAGGTAAGGACAATGGAGATTATCGAAGAACTGGAGCCGGTTCGACGTGGACCCTATACAGGTTCGATGGGTTTTATTGACTATAACGGCAATATGGAATTAAATATTATTATAAGAACGCTGGCTGTAAAAGACGGGGTCGGATATATTCAGACAGGTGCCGGCATAGTGATCGATTCCGATCCCTACCGTGAATACCGTGAATGCCATAATAAAGCCAAAGCGGTAGTGAAGGCAGTACTCTGTAGTGAACTGCAGCAGGAATTGCCAGCTACCAGCGAAGCCGAAGGGGGAGTAGCACTGTGATCTTGGTCATCGATAATTATGATTCCTTTACGTATAACCTCGTACAGTATTTAGGTGAGCTTGGGGAAGAGGTTAAAGTGCACCGCAATGATGAAATTACCATCGAAGAGATTGAAAAGCTGGCACCTGACCATATTCTAATTTCACCAGGCCCATGTACACCAAATGAAGCGGGAATTAGTCTGGAATTGTTGCATCATTTCAAGGGGATCATTCCGATCTTCGGCGTATGCCTTGGACATCAAGCGATTGGACAAGCATTTGGTGGCAATGTCATCCGTGCTGAGCGTTTGATGCATGGGAAGACATCGCCTATTTACCATAACGGGACCTCAGTTTTTGAAGGTCTGGAGTCTCCTTTTACAGCTACCCGATATCATTCACTGATTGTAGAGCGGGAGAGTCTCCCAGATTGCTTGGAGATTACGGCTGAGACTGAAGAAGGGGAGATTATGGCATTGCGCCATAAAGAATACCCTATTGAAGGTGTACAGTTCCACCCGGAATCTATTATTACGGATCATGGTCATACGATGCTGCGTAACTTCTTGAAACGGAGAGCCGGAGAAACGGCATGAAATATATAGGATTTAACAATGGTGTCATTGACGCCAGAGAAGCCGTGGTTTCTGCCTTGGATCACGGCTTTTTGTACGGCATTGGCTTGTTCGAAACCTTTCGGACCTATGGGGGAGTTCCCTTTTTGCTGGAGCGTCATTTGAAGCGTATGGCAGAGGGGTGCAAGGAACTGGGCATTCCATTTGAGGCAGAAGCGGCACATCTACTTGACTGGATTAAGCGCGTTATGGACAAAAATGAATTAAAAGAAGCTTATATACGCTATACCGTAACAGCCGGTGAGGATATTCTCGGATTACCTGCTGGTGATTATCAAAAGCCCAATCATTTGTTGTACATCAAAGCGCTGCCGAAAGTATCAGATAATCTTTACAGTGAAGGCAAAGAGCTGCAGCTGTTGTCCTTGCGGCGTAATACTCCTGAGGGAACTGTGCGATTCAAGTCGCTGCATTATATGAATAACATTCTGGCTAAGCGTGAGCTTAGAGGGTATGCTTCTGCGGCAAATGGTGCTGAAGGACTAATGCTGACGGCAGAAGAATTTATTGCGGAGGGCATTGTCAGCAACATCTTTTTTATTAAAAACAACAGGCTCTATACCCCAGATCTCACCACAGGCATTCTTCCGGGAATTACCCGGGAAATGGTGCTGGAGCTGGCTCTTAGTGTAGGCCTTAGTGTTGAAGAAGGAACATATCACTGGGAGCAGTTGAAAGCTGCTGATGAAGTGTTTCTTACCAATTCCGTACAAGAAATTGTTCCTGTTACCGGGGTGTGGCACGGAGATGCAAGATTTACTATAGGTACTGGCCAGTGTGGAACAATTACTGCTGGCTTGATTTCATTATATAGAGATAGGACGGCGATTGCGAAATGAGACCAGTCCTCTTTAAGCGGACATACCGTTGTGGAAATACAGACTTGGAGTTAGGAAATCGAACATTGATTATGGGCATCCTTAATGTTACCCCTGATTCTTTTTCAGATGGAGGACTTTGGGATCATCCGGACAAAGCCGTTGAGCATGCGCTGCGTATGGCTGCAGAGGGTGCTGATATTATTGATATCGGCGGTGAATCTACTCGTCCTGGTCATCAACCGGTGGGACTTGAAGAGGAGTTAGCCCGTGTATTGCCTGTGATCGAGAGTATTCATAAGGCGGCACCTCATCTTCCGTTATCCATCGATACCTATAAAGCTGAAGTAGCCCGCCAAGCTATGGCTGCGGGTGCCCATATCATTAATGATATATGGGGTTGTAAGGCTGATCCGGAAATGGCGGCAGTGGCCGCTGCTGCTGACTGTCCTATTATTTTGATGCATAACCGGCAGGACCGTAATTATACGAATCTGAGTGCGGATATGTCGGCTGACCTTAAGGAAAGTATTGATCTTGCGTTAGCCGCAGGTGTTAAGCCGGCCAATATCATATTGGATCCAGGTATCGGCTTTGCTAAAGATTATAATGAAAACCTGCAGGCAATGATGCTTTTAGACGGGTTGACTGAGTTAGGCTATCCGTTGTTACTGGCGACGTCCCGCAAAAAATTCATCCGCACGGTACTTGATTTGCCGTCTGATGATGTTGTGGAAGGCACCGCAGCTACAGTAGCTTTTGGTATTGCTCAGGGTTGCCAGATCGTCCGTGTACATGATGTATCTCTAATTAAACGAACGGTTAAGATGTGTGATGCGATGTTGTATGCTGCACCTCCAGTGGTGCGTGAATAGCTATATTTTACGAAAAAGGGCGGATTAATCATGGATAAAATGACAATGCATCGCATGGAATATTACGGATACCACGGTGTATTTGAGGAAGAGCGTAAGCTGGGACAACGTTTTTACATTGATTTAGAGCTTGAGCTTGATTTGCAGGGTGCGGGCTTGAATGATGATTTGAATCAAACTGTGAATTATGCTGAAGTTCATGAATTAGTCAAAAATATTGTCGAAATAAAGTCTTTTAAGTTGATTGAAGCTTTGGCAGAATATATTGCATCCTCCGTACTGGACACTTATACTGTTATCAATGCAGTAACGGTTAAGGTAACTAAACCTCATCCGCCTTTCGACATTCATTTTCAGGGAGTGACTGTAGAGCTGCGCAGAACTAGAAAGTGAGAACAAGGTCCATGAATATACATTCCACCTCTGAAGAATCAGAGGCTTATATTGCTTTAGGGGCTAATTTGGGTGACCGCGAGGGCACACTGTCAGAGGCTTTGAACAGACTGGACGCTCATGATGAAATATCGGTGGTCCGCTGCTCCAAAGTTTACGAGACAGAGCCAGTTGGTTATTTAGATCAGCCGCAGTTTCTCAATATGGCAGCAGCTTTGCGAACGACACTTGCGCCCGAGTCCTTGCTGGAAGTGATGTTGGGGATTGAAACGCAGTTGGGTCGTATCCGGGATATCCGCTATGGACCGAGAACGGTAGATTTGGATTTGTTGTGGGTTGAGGGTCAGATGCTCGATACACCACATTTAACGTTACCGCATCCACGCATGTTAGAGCGTGCTTTTGTATTGTTTCCGCTCAGTGACATCGTTCCACAGAATGAACAATCTTCCGGACTTCGCAAGCTGATTACAGCAGCGCTTCAAGACATAGACGGGAAGGAAGGAATTCGGTTGTGGACAACAAGCGTTTGGGACGGAGGGTCAGGGCATTCCGTAAGCTAAAAGGGTATACTCAACAGGATCTTGCGGATCTTGCCGGAATTTCCTTGGCTGTGCTTGGTGCAGTCGAGAGGGGTAACAGACGATTAGAAGATCAAATTTTAGATAAAATTGCGAATGTTCTAGGGGTTACAACAGAAGAGCTTGTGGATCCCAACTCATAATTTCCAAGAATTAAAAGGCAGGAAGTGATACGAATGCTGAAGATTGGCGATATTGAGATGAAAAATCAGGTTGTTCTGGCACCTATGGCTGGCGTGTGCAATCCGGCTTTTCGTCTGATCGCTAAGGAATTTGGTACAGGTCTGGTCTGTGCGGAAATGGTAAGCGATAAGGCCATTATTCACGGAAATACACGTACTCGCGAAATGTTGTTTGTAGATGAACGGGAGAAACCGCTTAGTTTGCAGATTTTTGGCGGGGATAGAGCATCACTGGTACAAGCAGCTAAAGTCGTTGATAAAGAAACCAATGCTGATATTATCGATATCAATATGGGATGCCCAGTGCCAAAAGTGACTAAATGTGATGCGGGAGCCCGCTGGCTTTTGAATCCCGACAAAATCTATGAAATGGTCTCTGCGGTTGTCGATGTTGTCGATAAACCGGTAACCGTGAAAATGCGGATTGGCTGGGATAGCGAGCATATTTTTGTCGAAGATAATGCGCGTGCGGTTGAACGTGCCGGGGGTAAGGCTGTCAGCGTACACGGTCGTACCCGCGAGCAGCTTTACACAGGCCATGCGGACTGGAACTACATCAAGATGGCAAAAGAAGCAGTTTCCATTCCCGTTATTGGCAACGGGGATGTTAATACACCTGAAGATGCTCGGGCTATGTTGGATCAGACTGGCTGCGATGGTGTAATGATCGGCCGTGGAGCACTCGGTAATCCTTGGATGTTGTATCGTACCATTCAATATTTGAGCACCGGCGAGCTTATGCCTGAACCTGGTTTGGATGAGAAGATTAAGGTTGCTATTCTTCATATGGATCGTCTGGTAGCTCTTAAGGGAGAAGCTGTAGCTGTCCGTGAGATGCGTAAGCATATGGCTTGGTATTTAAAAGGCTTGAAGGCTGCCGCTAGAGTGAAGGATGTCCTTATGACAGAAACAAAACGCGATGGAATGGTGAGGATATTGAATGATTTTGTCGTTCAATTAAAGCATGAAGAAGAGAGCAAGGGCATTGAAATGTCTTCTTCTGCTGTATAATCGCCTTTTTTCTGCTGATATTTGAACACATCTGACTTTATATGTGGTGTCATTGACATTTTGTAGCGGTTCCAATATAATTTCACAGTATAAAATCGCCGTTACAGTAAGAGCAATGCAGCAGGGAGGGTTCTTATCCTTCTAGATTAGCATATAGTATGGTGTTTTCAATAATTGTATACGACAGGAGAATCGGTTGAGATGAGCGATAAAGAAGTCATCCTTACGCCGGACGGGCTAAAACGTCTGGAAGATGAGCTGGAGACCCTCAAATCCGTAAAACGCCGTGAGGTTGCTGAACGGATTAAGGTAGCGATTGGCTACGGAGATATCAGTGAGAACTCGGAGTATGAAGACGCGAAGAATGAGCAAGCTTTTATCGAAGGACGCGTTCTCACTTTGGAGAAGATGCTTCGCAACGCGCGTATCATCAATAGCGACGAGATCGTTACTGACGTAGTAAGTATTGGTGTTACTGTAAGTGTCGAGGATTTGGAATATGGGGACACTATGGAGTATACGATCGTAGGTACAGCAGAATCTGATCCACTGAATAACAAGATTTCCAACGAAAGTCCGGTAGGCAAAGCTATTATCGGAAAAAAAATAGGTACGGTAGTTGATGTTTCTACACCTGCAGGAGTTATTCAATATAAAATTCTCGATATCAGAATGAAGTAATATACAGACCTTAATGTCTGTAAATAGATGTGCTGCCATATGTATTAGTCACTTCACTGTACATAGGTAGATAAGGGAACATGTTTGGGAAAGCTTCCTTAGGGAAGCTTTTTTCAAATCATCCAGAAACGATAGGTAAAACAAACTGCTTATATTTTGAGCTGGAACGGGACTGTCCTCTAACTATGGAGACGGAGCCGTTTCTTCTTGTGTATATGATATTACTGAGTTATAAGGGGATGAATCGCATGACCGAGGAAATGAACAATGTGGACAATGCAGAGAACGAACTTAGTGAGCTTTTGCAGATCCGCCGTGCCAAACTGGACGAGCTAAGAGGACTTGGTATTGATCCTTTTGGCAAAAAATACGAGCGCACAGCTAACGCTGGCGATATCGTAGCTAAGTATGATGGACTTTCCAAAGAGGAATTGGACGAGCTTTCTGTTGAAGTGAGCATTGCTGGGCGTATTATGGCAAAACGCGTTATGGGTAAAGCCAGCTTTGCGCATATCCAGGACCTTAGCGGAAGAATTCAGCTTTATGTTCGTCAAGACAGCATTCCTGAAACTCAATACACGGCGTTTAATGTTCTCGATCTGGGAGATATTATCGGCGTTCGTGGAACAGTATTCAAAACCAAAACAGGCGAGACCTCCATCAAAGTGCATAATCTCGAAGTCTTGTCCAAATCCCTGCTGCCACTTCCTGAAAAATATCATGGTCTTAAAGATGTAGAACTGCGTTATCGCCAGCGCTATGTTGATTTGATTATTAATCCGGAAGTTCAACAGACCTTTATTGCCCGTTCAAGAATTATTCAATCGATGCGTCGTTATTTGGATTCACTTGGTTATCTTGAAGTTGAAACACCTACACTTCATACGATCGCCGGTGGAGCAGCTGCGCGTCCATTTATTACTTACCACAACACACTTGAAATGCAGCTGTATATGCGGATTGCTATCGAGCTTCACTTGAAACGCCTTATCGTTGGCGGTTTGGAAAAAGTGTACGAAATCGGTCGTGTCTACCGTAACGAGGGAATGTCGACTCGTCATAATCCAGAGTTCACTATGATTGAGTTGTACGAAGCATATGCCGACTACAAGGACATCATGAATCTCACGGAGAATATGATTGCACATATTGCCCAAGAGGTATTAGGTACACAACTGCTGGATTACCAAGGCAAAGAGGTAAATCTGTCTCCAGGATGGCGTCGTGTAACTATGGTTGATGCTGTTAAAGAAGTAACCGGTGTTGATTTCAGCGTTCACATGACAGATGACGAAGCACAAGCTTTGGCAAAAGAACATCGTGTGCCTGTTGAGAAACATATGACGTTCGGTCATATCCTTAACGCTTTCTTCGAGCAATTTGTAGAGGAAACTCTAATTCAGCCAACCTTTGTAATGGGACACCCTGTTGAGATTTCACCACTTGCGAAGAAAAACGATGAGGATCCACGCTTTACCGATCGTTTTGAGCTGTTTATTGTGGGTCGTGAGCACGCTAATGCATTTAGTGAATTGAATGATCCGATTGACCAACGTCAACGCTTTGAGGCACAGATCCAGGAGAAAGAGCAAGGTAATGACGAAGCTCATGAGATGGACGATGATTTCATCCGCGCCCTGGAATATGGTATGCCACCTACTGGCGGACTGGGAATCGGCGTAGACCGTTTGATCATGCTGCTTACCAATTCTGCATCGATTCGCGATGTATTGCTGTTTCCACATATGCGTAACCGTACTGAATAGTATCTATAGAACACAGGGCTTAAGGGAGCTGTCTAAGGGCAGTTCTCTCAGCTACTGTTGATTAGAAGCGGTGCTTTCACTTCATTGCTCCTATAGAATGTAGAGATTTAATATTAGTTTCAAAAAAACTCTTGCAATGCATCTCCATACATGATATATTCTAAGTCCGGCCAATAAGTACACATGCCGAGCTCGAAAAAGAAGTTAAAAAAGAGCTTGACATTAAATAGCCGAACATGATATAGTATAAGAGTTGCTGCTGAGACATTAAACGGCGCCAACGAGAACTTGATCTTTGAAAACTGAACAACGAGTGAGTAGGAAATCACGTAAGTGAAATCCAAAATTAGAGAATTAATTTTCTCGTCAGATGTTTCAAAATGAGCATATCGCTCTTTTCAATACTAATTGGAGAGTTTGATCCTGGCTCAGGACGAACGCTGGCGGCGTGCCTAATACATGCAAGTCGAGCGGAGTTGTTTTGAAAGCTTGCTTTCAAAACAACTCAGCGGCGGACGGGTGAGTAACACGTAGGCAACCTGCCCTTCAGACTGGGATAACTACCGGAAACGGTAGCTAATACCGGATAATTTCTTTTTTCTCCTGAGAGAAGAATGAAAGACGGAGCAATCTGTCACTGAGGGATGGGCCTGCGGCGCATTAGCTAGTTGGTGGGGTAACGGCCCACCAAGGCGACGATGCGTAGCCGACCTGAGAGGGTGAACGGCCACACTGGGACTGAGACACGGCCCAGACTCCTACGGGAGGCAGCAGTAGGGAATCTTCCGCAATGGGCGAAAGCCTGACGGAGCAACGCCGCGTGAGTGATGAAGGTTTTCGGATCGTAAAGCTCTGTTGCCAGGGAAGAACGTCCGGTAGAGTAACTGTTACCGGAGTGACGGTACCTGAGAAGAAAGCCCCGGCTAACTACGTGCCAGCAGCCGCGGTAATACGTAGGGGGCAAGCGTTGTCCGGAATTATTGGGCGTAAAGCGCGCGCAGGCGGCTATTTAAGTCTGGTGTTTAAACCTTGGGCTCAACCTGAGGTCGCACTGGAAACTGGGTGGCTTGAGTACAGAAGAGGAAAGTGGAATTCCACGTGTAGCGGTGAAATGCGTAGATATGTGGAGGAACACCAGTGGCGAAGGCGACTTTCTGGGCTGTAACTGACGCTGAGGCGCGAAAGCGTGGGGAGCAAACAGGATTAGATACCCTGGTAGTCCACGCCGTAAACGATGAGTGCTAGGTGTTAGGGGTTTCGATACCCTTGGTGCCGAAGTTAACACAGTAAGCACTCCGCCTGGGGAGTACGGTCGCAAGACTGAAACTCAAAGGAATTGACGGGGACCCGCACAAGCAGTGGAGTATGTGGTTTAATTCGAAGCAACGCGAAGAACCTTACCAGGTCTTGACATCCCTCTGAATCTGCTAGAGATAGCAGCGGCCTTCGGGACAGAGGAGACAGGTGGTGCATGGTTGTCGTCAGCTCGTGTCGTGAGATGTTGGGTTAAGTCCCGCAACGAGCGCAACCCTTAACTTTAGTTGCCAGCAGGTAATGCTGGGCACTCTAGAGTGACTGCCGGTGACAAACCGGAGGAAGGTGGGGATGACGTCAAATCATCATGCCCCTTATGACCTGGGCTACACACGTACTACAATGGCCGGTACAACGGGAAGCGAAGCCGCGAGGTGGAGCCAATCCCATCAAAGCCGGTCTCAGTTCGGATTGCAGGCTGCAACTCGCCTGCATGAAGTCGGAATTGCTAGTAATCGCGGATCAGCATGCCGCGGTGAATACGTTCCCGGGTCTTGTACACACCGCCCGTCACACCACGAGAGTTTACAACACCCGAAGTCGGTGGGGTAACCCGCAAGGGAGCCAGCCGCCGAAGGTGGGGTAGATGATTGGGGTGAAGTCGTAACAAGGTAGCCGTATCGGAAGGTGCGGCTGGATCACCTCCTTTCTATGGAGAATCGTTCTCTGCAATGAGAACATTCAAATCGGAAGCTAAGCTTCCAAAACTCAGGTTTAGGCCTGTTACTCACTCGTTGCTCAGTTTTGAGAGTTTAAGCTCTCAAGTAAGACTTGATCCTTGAAAACTGGATACCGAAACGAATTTGCGTTTTAGAACATCTTTTAGCAACTTGTGTAAACAAGTAAATGTTATTAGTGAGATTTTTCTTCGGAAGAATCAAGGTTAAGCTAATAAGAGCACACGGAGGATGCCTAGGCGCCAGGAGCCGACGAAGGACGTGGCGAACAACGAAACTGCCTCGGGGAGCTGTAAGCAAGCTTTGATCCGGGGGTGTCCGAATGGGGAAACCCAGCTGTGGTAATTCGCAGTTACTCATTTCTGAATACATAGGAAATGTAGAGGCAGACCAGGGGAACTGAAACATCTAAGTACCCTGAGGAAGAGAAAACAATAGTGATTCCGTCAGTAGCGGCGAGCGAACGCGGAACAGCCTAAACCTAAGAGCTTGCTCTTAGGGGTTGTGGGACGTCTCACATGGAGTTACAAAGGAATATGGTAGGCGAAGAGGTCTGGAAAGGCCCGCGATAGAGGTAAAAGCCCTGTAACCTAAACTGTATTCTCTCCGAGACGGATCCCGAGTAGTGCGGGGCACGTGAAACCCCGTATGAATCCAGCAGGACCATCTGCTAAGGCTAAATACTACCTGGCGACCGATAGTGAAACAGTACCGTGAGGGAAAGGTGAAAAGCACCCCGGAAGGGGAGTGAAATAGAACCTGAAACCGTGTGCTTACAAAAAGTCAGAGCCCTATTAATGGGTGATGGCGTGCCTTTTGTAGAATGAACCGGCGAGTTACGTTTAACATGCAAGGTTAAGCCGAGAAGGTGGAGCCGCAGCGAAAGCGAGTCTGAATAGGGCGAATTAGTATGTGGACGTAGACCCGAAACCGTGTGATCTACCCCTGTCCAGGGTGAAGGTGCGGTAACACGCACTGGAGGCCCGAACCCACGTACGTTGAAAAGTGCGGGGATGAGGTGGGGGTAGCGGAGAAATTCCAATCGAACTCGGAGATAGCTGGTTCTCCCCGAAATAGCTTTAGGGCTAGCCTCGGTATAAGAGTAGTGGAGGTAGAGCACTGATTGGGTGCGGGGTCCGCAAGGATTACCAAGCTCAGTCAAACTCCGAATGCCATATACTTATTGCCGGGAGTCAGACAGTGAGTGCTAAGATCCATTGTCAAAAGGGAAACAGCCCAGACCATCAGCTAAGGTCCCCAAGTGTGTGTTAAGTGGGAAAGGATGTGGAGTTGCACAGACAACCAGGATGTTGGCTTAGAAGCAGCCACCATTGAAAGAGTGCGTAATAGCTCACTGGTCGAGTGACTCTGCGCCGAAAATGTAACGGGGCTAAACACACCACCGAAGCTATGGCTAGATACGTATGTATCTGGGGTAGGGGAGCGTTGTGTAGGGGTTGAAGGTGTACTGAAAAGAGCGCTGGACACTACACAAGTGAGAATGCCGGTATGAGTAACGAAAAGATCAGTGAGAATCTGATCCGCCGAAAGCCCAAGGTTTCCTGAGGAAGGCTCGTCCGCTCAGGGTAAGTCGGGACCTAAGGCGAGGCCGAAAGGCGTAGTCGAAGGACAACAGTTTGAAATTACTGTACCACCGTAATCCGCTATGAGCGATGGGGTGACGCAGGAGGGTAGTGACGCGGACTGATGGATGTCCGTCTAAGCAGTGAGGCTGATGTGTAGGCAAATCCGCACATCGATAAGGCTGGGCTGTGATGGGGAGCGAAAATTATAGTAGCGAAGGTCATGATCTCACACTGCCAAGAAAAGCCTCTAGCCAGGAGAAGGTGCCCGTACCGCAAACCGACACAGGTAGGCGAGAAGAGAATTCTAAGGCGCGCGGAAGAACTCTCGTTAAGGAACTCGGCAAAATGACCCCGTAACTTCGGGAGAAGGGGTGCCCCGGTAGTGTGAATAGCACGAGGGGGCCGCAGTGAAAAGGCCCAAGCGACTGTTTAGCAAAAACACAGGTCTGTGCGAAGCCGCAAGGCGAAGTATACGGGCTGACGCCTGCCCGGTGCTGGAAGGTTAAGGGGAGTGGTTAGGGGTAACCCGAAGCTATGAACCGAAGCCCCAGTAAACGGCGGCCGTAACTATAACGGTCCTAAGGTAGCGAAATTCCTTGTCAGGTAAATTCTGACCCGCACGAATGGCGTAACGACTTGGGCGCTGTCTCAACGAGAGATCCGGTGAAATTTTAATACCTGTGAAGATGCAGGTTACCCGCGACAAGACGGAAAGACCCCATGGAGCTTTACTGCAGCTTGATATTGAATTTGGGTACGATCTGTACAGGATAGGTGGGAGCCGTAGAAATCGGAGCGCAAGCTTCGGTGGAGGCGCCGTTGGGATACCACCCTGATCGTATCTAGGTTCTAACCTAGTGCCCTTACCGGGTACGGGGACCGTGTCAGGCGGGCAGTTTGACTGGGGCGGTCGCCTCCTAAAGAGTAACGGAGGCGTTCCAAGGTTCCCTCAGAATGGTTGGAAATCATTCGCAGAGTGCAAAGGCATAAGGGAGCTTGACTGCGAGACCTACAAGTCGAGCAGGGACGAAAGTCGGACTTAGTGATCCGGTGGTACCGCATGGAAGGGCCATCGCTCAACGGATAAAAGCTACCCTGGGGATAACAGGCTTATCTCCCCCAAGAGTCCACATCGACGGGGAGGTTTGGCACCTCGATGTCGGCTCATCGCATCCTGGGGCTGAAGTAGGTCCCAAGGGTTGGGCTGTTCGCCCATTAAAGCGGTACGCGAGCTGGGTTCAGAACGTCGTGAGACAGTTCGGTCCCTATCTGTCGTGGGCGCAGGAAATTTGAGAGGAGCTGTCCTTAGTACGAGAGGACCGGGATGGACGTACCGCTGGTGCACCAGTTGTTCCGCCAGGAGCATGGCTGGGTAGCTACGTACGGACGGGATAAGCGCTGAAAGCATCTAAGCGTGAAGCCCCCTCAAGATGAGATTTCCCAATTAGTAAGACCCCTTGAAGACGACGAGGTAGATAGGTTGGAGGTGGAAGTGCAGCAATGCATGGAGCTGACCAATACTAATCGGTCGAGGGCTTATCCTATACGTAGAATGCAGATTCGTTTCGGATTCAGTTTTCAGGCATCAAGCCTGTAACACGCTTAGAAATTCATTGTCACTTCAGGTGATGAACCGAATTTCACGCGGCAGCGTCTGTTTCACAGACGCATGTTTGGTGGCGATAGCGGAGGGGTTCCACGCGTACCCATCCCGAACACGACCGTTAAGCCCTCCAGCGCCGATGGTACTTGGACCGAAGGGTCCTGGGAGAGTAGGACGTTGCCAAGCACGCAAGACCACTGTTGAGTAATCGACAGTGGTCTTTTTGTTATGTAAATAGAGAATTCATTGGGCTATATTTTGAGATACTAAGATGGAGATAAGCGTGGTTTAAAAGGTGAACAGAGGCAAACTGTAAATTTTTAACACACTAAATTGTCCTCTCAGCACGGACTAACGTCCAATAATTCGCTTACTCGGCGGCCGTTTTTTGAATACCTACTCTGATGATGTAATGTTCTTGACAGTCCAAATGCCCTTTGCTAAGATGGCAATAATATATTTTTGGATAAGCATCTCAAACCTTAATTGAAGATCTACACTTGTTCAGCCCCCAGATGTACAGAATTGTCTGTCGTGAATGGACTGGAGTCAAAGGTTCTTCTTTCATAAAGTTTGTAGGCGGGTATAATTTAAAACAACCGAGGAGGAATGACCCAGGTGTGGAAAGATAAGTTTGGTAAAGAAGGTCTAACTTTTGATGATGTGCTGCTGGTTCCGCGTAAATCTGAGGTACTGCCTAAAGAAGTGGATTTGACCACAGTTCTAAGTAAGAATGTGAAGTTGAATATTCCACTTATGAGTGCAGGTATGGACACAGTCACAGAAGCAGCCATGGCCATTGCAATTGCTCGTGAGGGTGGCATCGGGATTATACACAAGAATATGCCTATAGAGCAGCAAGCGGAAGAAGTAGATCGTGTGAAGCGTTCCGAGAGCGGAGTTATTACGAATCCATTCTCACTTACGGCAGAACACATGGTATCTGATGCAGAGCTTTTAATGGGTAAATATCGCATTTCCGGAGTGCCGATTGTAGACAGTGACAATAAACTTGTCGGTATTCTGACTAATAGAGACTTACGCTTTATTCATGATTTCAATATTCAAATTAAAGAAGTTATGACACATGAGAATCTTGTAACAGCTGCTGTGGGTACAACCCTTCAGGAAGCAGAAGGTATCCTGCAACGTCATAAGATCGAGAAGCTTCCTCTTGTGGACGAGAATAATATTCTTAAGGGCCTCATCACCATTAAGGATATTGAAAAAGCTATTCAATTCCCTAACGGAGCCAAAGATGCACATGGCCGTCTACTTGTTGGAGCAGCTGTTGGTATCTCTAAAGACACCTTCGAACGTACTGCAGCATTAGTAAAAGCTGGTGTGGACTTGATCGTCGTCGATTCTGCACATGGTCACCACATTAATATAATTGAAGCGGTTCGCCAAATTCGTGAGCTGTATCCTGATCTTACGATTGTTGCTGGTAACGTAGCTACAGGCGAAGCAACCCGTGAACTTATTGAAGCTGGTGCATCAGTAGTTAAAGTAGGTATTGGACCAGGATCGATCTGTACAACACGCGTTATCGCTGGTATCGGCGTACCTCAGGTTACAGCCATTTATGATTGTGCGACAGTTGCTCGTGAGTACGGAATTCCTATTATCGCTGATGGCGGTATTAAGTATTCTGGGGAGATCACTAAGGCTATCGCAGCTGGTGCTCATGCTGTAATGATGGGAAGTATGTTTGCAGGTACAGAAGAAAGCCCGGGGGAATCCGAGCTTTATCAAGGCCGTAAATTTAAAGTATATCGTGGTATGGGCAGCATGAGTGCCATGAAACAAGGCAGTAAAGACCGTTATTTCCAAGATGATGATAAGAAGCTTGTTCCTGAAGGAATTGAAGGTCGTATCGCTTTTAAAGGGCCTCTTTCGGATACCGTTCATCAATTGATCGGCGGATTGCGCTCAGGTATGGGCTATTGCGGTACGAAGTCATTGGAAGAACTGCGTAACGATACTTCTTTCATTCGCATCACAAGTGCTGGACTTCGTGAAAGCCACCCGCATGATGTGCAAATTACAAAAGAAGCACCAAACTATTCCGTATAATGGACTAACCGTATTATTTTTTGGACAGACAGGACTATTTCGTCCTGTCTGTCTTTTTTTGCGGGTACCCCTGTGTTAGAATAGAACAAGCTATTGATATGAGATTTAAAGGAGAGTCGTAATCATTGAAGCACAAACGAAAATTTAATGGTAAGCAAATTGTAATTAAGACAGCGACTGTAGGTCTGCTTTTAAATATGTTAATGAACCCTGTAATTCCAGCATTGGCTGAAGCGGGCAAAACTCCGGTTACAACCGAAGGTGCCGCAACTGCTACTGAAACTGCACCCAAGACCAACGCAGTTAAGATCCCTTCTGTGGAATCTCTTAACTTGGAATTGAGTTCTGCTATTCTAATAGAACCAACTACAGGCCAAGTACTTATGGCTCTAAATCCAGATACACCACTCCCACCTGCGAGTATGACCAAGATGATGACTGAATATCTTGTATCTGATGCCGTGAAAAAAGGAGACATCTCTTGGGATCAAAAGGTTATCATTCAAGAGAATGCTTCCAAACAGGTCGGATCACGAATTTTTCTGGCGGCTGGAGATGAACATACGGTTAAAGAGCTATACATAGCGATGGCTGTAGGATCGGCGAATGATGCCACGGTTGCTTTGGCAGAATTGGTATCGGGTTCAGAAGAACAATTTGTAGAACTAATGAATCAGACTGCACAGAAGATGGGCATGAAAAATACCTATTTTATTAACTCAACTGGACTTGATCGGGCAGACATGCCGAAGAAATTCCGTCCTGATCTTGATAAAGAGACTGTAATGTCAGCTAGAGATGCAGCTACTCTTGCTAAATTTATAGTTACTGACCACCCGGACTTCACTGAATTTACAACGATTCAGTCTTATAAATTCCGTGATCGGGATACAGCGCCGATCATTAACTACAACTGGATGCTGGAAGCTAACAAAAGTATTCCCAACTTTAAGGCATATGCTTATCCAGGTCTAGATGGACTGAAGACTGGCCATACCACAAATGCAGGTAACTGCTTTACAGGTACTGCTGTGCGTGATGGAATGCGTCTAATCAGTGTTGTTATGGGTGCTAACTCGGAGGCACATCGATTCACAGAAACAAAAAAAGTGCTCGACTACGGATTTAACAACTTTGAAATCAAACAGGTTGTAGCTCCGAAGGCTGTTATTGCTGGCACGGAAACAGTTCCGGTACTGAAAGGAAAGAATAAAGATGTTTCTATAGTTACTGATGAAGGAGTTTCTTTCATTGTTCCTAAGGGAACGGTTTCTCCTGAAGTTACTACAACTGTTGTAACAAATGACCCTGCAACTTTGGTTGCTCCTATAGCTCAATCCTCTAAAGTAGGTAAAGTTACCTATTCCTACAAGGCTGAAGGCATGCAAGCAGCACAGGAGAAAACAGTTAATCTGATCACAGTAGAGGAAGCTGAGAAGGCTGGCTGGTTCAAGTTGTTCCTTAGAGCGATTGGCGATTTCTTCGGTGATTTATTTTCAGGGATCAAGAACTTGTTCTAATGCAGTTTGGTGTCGAAATCAGCAGTAAATCCGAGTAAATGGGTTGTAGATTTCCCTTCATTGGGGTAAAATTACAAGTTAGATTAAGATAGATCATTCGGGGGGTTAGGACATGGAAACAGGTACATCGCGAGTTAAAAGAGGCATGGCAGAAATGCAAAAAGGCGGCGTCATTATGGACGTCATGAATGCAGAGCAAGCAAAAATTGCTGAGGCTGCTGGTGCAGTTGCTGTTATGGCTCTGGAACGCGTACCTTCTGACATTCGTGCAGCTGGCGGTGTAGCACGGATGGCCGATCCTACAATTGTAGAAGAGGTTCTCAAGGTGGTAAGTATCCCTGTTATGGCTAAGGCTCGTATCGGCCATTATGTAGAAGCGAAAGTTCTAGAATCTTTGGGTGTTGATTACTTGGATGAGAGTGAAGTTCTTACTCCTGCTGATGAAGTATTCCATATTGATAAACATGAGTTCACCGTTCCTTTTGTATGTGGAGCGAAGGATCTGGGAGAAGCACTGAGACGTATTAACGAAGGTGCCTCCATGATCCGTACAAAAGGTGAACCAGGAACAGGCAACATTGTTGAGGCCGTGCGTCACATGCGCTTTATCAACAGTCAAATCCGTAAAGTAACGAATTTGTCCAAGGACGAGCTATATAATGAAGCAAAGAACCTGGGAGTTTCCTACGAGCTGTTGCTCGAAGTACATGAGCTTGGCAAACTGCCGGTTGTTAACTTTGCCGCTGGGGGTGTAGCTACTCCTGCAGATGCTGCTCTTATGATGCATTTGGGTGCTGATGGTGTATTCGTAGGCTCGGGTATTTTTAAATCGGACAATCCTGAGAAATTTGCGCGTGCGATTGTTGAAGCCACTACACACTATACTGATTACAAACTGATTGCTGAAGTATCCAAGAACCTTGGTGCACCAATGAAGGGGATTGATATTGCAACTCTCACCCCGGCTGAACGTATGTCGGAGCGTGGCCGTTAATAGAGAGAAGGTTGTAGGATGAAGATAGGAGTATTGGCGCTGCAAGGCGCTGTTACGGAGCATATTGTTAGTATAGAGAAGACCGGTGCAGAAGGCGTGCCTATCAAGCGTGTGGAGCAGCTAGAAGAGGTTGAAGGCCTGATTATCCCCGGCGGAGAAAGTACAACGATTGGAAAGCTAATGCGGAAATATGGCTTCATAGAAGCCATCCGTGATTTTTCTAATCAAGGCAAGCCTATTTTTGGCACATGTGCGGGTATGATTGTGCTGGCCAAAAAAATTGCCGGTGGTGAACCGGGGCATTTGGAGCTGATGGATATTACCGTAGCCCGGAATGCATTCGGCCGCCAACGGGAAAGCTTTGAATGTGATCTGGAGGTTAAAGGCATTGATGAGCCGGTTCGTGCTGTGTTTATACGTGCACCGCTTATCAACGAGGTAGGACCGGGAGTTGATGTGCTTACAGTCTATAATGATGAGATTGTAACCGCGCGCGAAGGCAACTTGCTGGTGTGTTCTTTTCATCCAGAACTGACCGATGATTTCAGACTGCACCAATATTTTGCCGATATGGTAGAGGCGAATAGGGAAGTCCAACAACAAAATCGCATATAAAGAACATCCTGACTCTTTCAAAGCTGTAATCAGCATTTTGAAAGAGTTTAGGCTGTTTTCAGGAGGGAAACTTTGTGTTAGATGTAAAAATACTACGTAGTGATTACGCAAGAGTGGAAGAGGCTTTAGAAAAACGGGGCAAATCACTGGACTTAATTGCTGATTTTCCACAACTTGATTTGCGTCGACGTGAATTACTGCAAGAAACCGAAGGTCTTAAGAACCGTCGTAATACAGTTTCAGGTGAAGTAGCGAAAAAGAAAAAGAACGGCGAGCCAGCAGATGATCTAATTACAGAAATGCGTACAGTATCTGACCGAATTAAAGAGCTTGATGATGAAGTACGTGAACTGGAAGCTCAGATTGCTGATCTTACTATGAATATCCCTAATATTCCTCATGATTCAGTTCCAGTAGGGAAATCCGAGGATGATAACGTTGAATTACGCCGCTGGTCGGAGCCCAAAGAGTTCGGATTCACTCCGAAATCACATTGGGAGCTTGCGCAGCAGCTTGATATTATTGATTTTGAAGCTGCAGCAAAGGTTACAGGATCCCGGTTTGTTTTCTATAAAGGACTTGGAGCACGTCTAGAACGGGCGCTGATTAACTTTATGATGGATCTTCACAGTGGTGAGCATAACTATGAGGAAATGCTGCCGCCTTACATTGTAAACAAAGACAGCTTGTATGGTACAGGACAACTGCCTAAATTCGAAGAGGATCTGTTCAAGCTGCGGGATACCGAATACTATTTGATTCCTACAGCTGAAGTACCGGTAACGAACTACTATCGCGAAGAGATTTTGACGGCAGCTGACCTGCCTAAATACCATGTAGCTTACAGCTCTTGTTTCCGTTCTGAGGCGGGCTCGGCGGGCCGTGATACTCGCGGTTTGATTCGCCAGCATCAATTCAACAAGGTAGAGTTGGTGAAGCTCACCACCCCTGAATCCTCTTATGAGGAATTAGAAAAAATGACAGCAGACGCTGAAAGTGTGCTACAGCTGTTAGGACTGCCTTATCGTGTACTTGGGTTATGTACGGCTGATATGGGCTTTACATCGGCTAAGACGTACGATTTGGAAGTGTGGTTGCCTGAGAGTGGGATGTACCGTGAGATATCCTCTTGCTCAAATACAGAAGACTTCCAAGCACGCCGGGCAAATATTCGTTTCCGTAAGGATCCAAAATCGAAGCCTGAATTTGTTCATACGCTGAACGGCTCTGCTTTGGCTGTTGGACGTACGGTTGCTGCAATTCTTGAGAATTATCAGCAAGAGGATGGCAGTGTTCTGATTCCAGAATGCCTACAACCTTATATGCGCAATGTAAAATCGATACAACCAAAAACTATTTAAAGATATAGTTGCTTTTTCTTTGCATTGTATGGTACAATCCTAATGCATGTGAAATTTAAATGCATTTGGAGAGGTACCGAAGCGGTCATAACGGGGCGGTCTTGAAAACCGTTAGGGTGCAAGCCCACATGGGTTCGAATCCCATCCTCTCCGCCATTCCTTTACATGACACGCCGCATAAGGATTTGCGGTGATTATGATTGAAACGCACTAGACTGTTGAACAGCGGTCTGGTGCGTTTTTTTGTGTTCGTGACCGTTAGAGGAGAATCTAACGGGAGGTATTTAATATGAATGTGAACACAGGAAAAACAGCCCATAAACGGGGGCAAAGAAAGAATAATTTAGACATACCTCAGCGGTTATTAGACCGCCTTACTTCTTCGGTCTTGGAAACGCCCCGCTCCGCGCTTCAAGAAGCCGAGAAACCTTGCCCTGATACGTTGACACTGGATAAGCTATTTAACCGCTACTACGCCGCACGACAAGCGGCAGGGGCGGCAGAACGCACCTTAGAAGACTATAGGAAGCATATGAACTGGTTTCGGCGTTTCTTAGCAGCGGAGTACAGCGGTCTTGATAACTTTGTACCTAACCGTGATGTCATTCGTGTATGGATTTCTTCTATGTTGACAGTGCAGAAGTTGAAGCCCTCAACAATAAATATCAGATTACGTACTGTTAAGGCAATGTTTAATTGGGCTATAAGTGAAGGGATTATTAGAGAATCCCCTTTTGAGAATGTAGAATTATTGAAAGTACCTGAAGAAGACTTCCAAGTAATTTCAAAGGCACAGGAACGGAAGCTTTTTAATTGCTGTGAATTGACTACCTTCTTAGGACTGCGTGATGCATTATTGATGTCTTTTCTGCTTGATACAGGAGTACGTATTGGAGAGTGTATGAGAATATTTGTAGAGGAAGTTGATTTACAGAATCGCTCTGCTTCCGTGCGTGCAGAATCAGCTAAAACTAGAAAAGCTCGAACAGTTTACTTTGGAGTAAGAACCCAAGAGCTATTGGTTATTTACCTGGCTTGGCATGAGATGAACGGACAAGCTCCAAATTTATTCTTAAATGAATATGGTCAGCCGTTAGATAAGAATTGGGCAACCAGATGTATCAGCTTCATAGGGAAGAAGGCAAAGGTTACAGGGGTTCGTATAAGCCCTCACACATTCCGACATACATTTGCTACTCGTTATATAAAGGCAACAGGAGACCCTTTTTCATTACGTCGATTGCTTGGGCATTCTTCAATGGAGATGGTCAACCGTTATGTTAATCAAGATGTTGCTGATGTTCGTGAGCAATACGAGAAGTTTATGAACAGAGGAGACTGAGCGGTGTTTACAGACTAAGGTATAGCTGGGAAGATGGTGTAACTGCCACCTGAACTTCTGGGCATTTGCAGAAAATATGTAAACGTTGCTGTAGATAAGATGATGAGCACTATATAGGCTAACATTAGCGTTATTTTTTATGATATAATATGGGAGGGAATACCACTTAAAATACAACTATAATATAACTTTACTACCCCCCTTATTTTTTAGTAAGGGGGGTGTTTTGCTATGTTTTTAACCAATATTCTTAACCATTTTGATACTAATCTAAGTAATGGATTTAAAGAATTTTTGAAAACATATTGGTTTGTAATTGGAATGTTATTTGGTGCCATATTGTATCTGATTGAGCAAAAGTTTAAGAAATAACTTTGAGGAGGGGCACATTTTAAGCAAGAGAGTAGAATCATTGGAATTGAGAAACACAGAAGGATAAAGACTTTAAGGAAACATTCTAAACCAGAACCTATTAAGAAACTGACGGCAGAACAAATGAAGTCGTCAAAAGAGAAGAAAAGACGAGTAGATTGAGAAAGTTGCGGAACAACAAACATGATTAATAGGAGTGAGGGTTATGAGTTCTATAAAGCCGTTAGAGCACATTATCGAAGATGAAAAAGCTTTGAGGTTACTGGAGATGGTTGGTGAGTATTTTCAGTATGCTGAAAATGCTCGTACAAAGTTAGACGATATGACAATCATGCTTAAAGATATAATCTTAGAGCCTTACACATGTGGAGGGCGATTTAATGCTGATTACGATTTAGTTCGCGGTTTAGATAGGCTCGCACTAGGAAGGGATACAAAAGAAGAGTTCGTTGAATTTGTTGAAAACTGGAAGAAAAAGCAGGGCTAATATTTATCTTTCCCGCCGCCGTAAATTCCTCGGATTTCAGTAAGAAAGAGAAGACTATACTTCTCCTTAAAAATCTAATATTTGATTGTATAGGCGACTTCCTAAACGGAGGTCGTCTTTTTCTCTGTTTCCGCGACTTTGGCATTATCAACATTCTACATGTTTTGTTCCCGCTTCCCTCTCCAGCATCCATTATGAGTTTAAATTTCATTCGACTATGAGGGGAATTCTGAAGCTGTCTTCTTAAATATATAGATGTGTCTGAATAAGGCATATTAGGACGAATCAAAGTTCTACTATAGAAGATTAATCAAAGGAGAAGTGGAAATGGAAAGTTTAGTGAGTTCAAAAGTAGTGTGTGAGAAGTACAGCATTTCTAAGCGTACGCTATGCAGATGGAAACTTGAGGGATTACCTTCAGTCAAATTATCATACAACATGGTTAGGTATCAGCTTAAAGAAGTGGCTAAATGGATTGAAGCTAATAAAGTTATGGCGGCAGGAGCGGGAAAAGAATGACTATAGCGCGTGAGCTACTCGAAGAAGCAGACAAAAGATTAAAGAGAAGTAGAGTTAATAGAGTAATAGATGGGAATGGGGAAGAACGAACCGATTGCATAGTAATAACTCCTGAGATGCGGGAAGCGGCTAGAAGGAGGGGGAAGCTGGAGACTTACAGGAACAGGACGGAAAATCCATTTACAATGGTGAATATGGAAGGGGCAAGACAAGTAGCGACAATGGGAAGGTTGAGTACAAAGGAGTTGGGGTATTTCTTGGTGCTTCAATCATATATAGGTTATGACAACATGCTTAAAATGTCGTTAGATGCAAGAAAACCTATGACGGAGAAGGGACTAGCGGAAGTACTAAGGATAAGAGATAAGAGAACATATTCCAACTTGCTCAGAAAGTTCATGGAACTAGGCTTAATACAAAGCCAGAGGGTTTCTTTATTTAAGAAAGAATATGAAGCGCTTTACATCAGTAAAGCCTATTGCCTAAGGGGAACAAGCAAAGAGAACAAGCTAGTCAAGATTTTCATCGAAGCTATGCATGAACTGTACTGTCAGCAGGATATAAAGCCCGCTGATATTGGTTTCTTATATCGCATACTCCCATATATGCACTTTGAAAGTAATCACCTTGTAAGGCATCCTTACGAAAAGGATTTATCCAGTGCAGAAGCACTATCTCTAAGGGATGTAGTAGAAATCACTGGTATGGATGAAAAGAATGTCAAGGAACATCTTAGAATTAAGTTGTCTGGCGAGCATGTTTTTGGCTCGTTTAAGGCTGGCAAGAACAGTGTTTACAAAGTCAATCCATCATTATTCTATCGAGGTATTGCATCGGAACTAGTGAAAGCAGACTTTACTTTGACGGAACAGAGCCGTAATTAATGCGCTGTTCCTGTACCATGTACCGGAAAGTGATATTCACAAATTTTTAAGAGGAAATGCAATCTCAATCGAGGGGTATTTTTGCAGGAATATTGAACAACCGAGGGGTATTTTTGCAAACTTTAAAGTGGTCTCAGCCTTAGAGCCATAAGGGTTTCACGGATTTCCCAAAAGTAGTATCTCTCTTATCTTAGAAGATATATATAATTATTAAAGTTATAACCTTAGGCAAAGGTGTTAGGTTGTTTATTACCCAAAAAAATCCGTTTACCGCGAAGCAAGCAATCGTCAATCTTATTCAACATGTCCCTGTTGACGATTCAAATTATAGGCATTAGCAAAGAATATATAGCTGAGATAATGATATAACATATATATGATTGAAGTACCCAGCCATCTTAGTTAAATGGTTAGGGTACTTACCGCCTGAACTGGAATGAAATATATCCGCATGTTTAAAATCAAATATGCATTGGCAAAGGAATAAACAATATGACGTATTAATATCCAAACAATACTCTACTTGCCAATGGATAAGATATACCTTATGCAAGTGGTCGTCTTAATCTAAGCGCTCACGAAATTACTCCTGGTGGTGGCGGGCGCTAAGATTCAGGTGGAAAGATGTTATGGGCTTGTCAAAATATTGCCAACCAAAATATTGCCAACCAGAATGTTGCTTAGTAGAATGTTGCCCCCTGATGAATACATAATCATAGGCAGGTCGTTATCATCAAGCTATGAGACCTTGAAATAATAATCATCTAGCTATGCCCATGCTAAGACACTAAGCTAAGATGATTAAATCACTAAGCTGTATAGCTTGTGATTTATAGAAGCACTATTTAATATAAATAGATTTGCACATAAACAGCATCAATCGAATGCGAGTAGGAAGTTATGACTGTGTATCCCAATTCATTTACTTCATATATAGAGAGGAGTATCTCCTCTCCGTACGTTTTTATTAAATAGAAGGAGAAGATTCATATTATTGAGCTGAAATTAATTAGAGAAGAAATTCTAGACGGTATTAGGGTACTGACTGTTAAGAATCCTATGGTAATGAACCATCACAGAGTTAATTATGCAGACTTACAAAGCATATCTAGGGTGACAGGGCTATCAGAAGAAGAAATCATAAAAGTCGCTGGTAATGATATGGGGGTTAGAAACTCTATTGACTATATAAGGTCTGCTGAAGGGGGAAAGATAAGAATAGTCAGAATGAGATGCTTGCCAATGTTATTCCAGTTGCTCAATATTAGCAGGATGGGAGAACATATGGCTGAAGCTAAGAGGGCTGTTTTGAAGGCATTGGAGGGAGCGGAACCAGAGATTGGCGGTGATTATGTTGGATAATATCAAACGAGTTACATTTAGCATAACCGCTACTCAAGACAAATTCATCGAATTGTATGCGTTAGCTACAGGGTTAGGTAAGTCAGAGGTTATAAGGGATTTTCTTGATGATGCTGTTTGTGAAAATAGAGAATTCGTAAATAAGCACCTCTTGTGTGAGGAATGAATAACATTAAGGTAAAGTAGGTCAATCACTTATAGCAGAGTGAAGCCCTACTTTTTTTATTGTTTTGACTTCTCGTCCAGACTTCGCGGGGTTTTTTGTCCCTAAAATACCGCCGTCGGCCCCGATTTTTTTGTAGCCGCCGATTTTAATATAATATCGGAAGTATATTCATCTAGTTTAGCCCCCCCACCTCCATCAGAATAGGGGAGAATACACTTTATCCGAGTAAAGCACCCCCTGAAAAACTGGGGTTTCTTGCCTTATCCTGCGTATGCCGCTAAATAGTTTGCGTGGTCCGTTCCGGCGAATATCCCCCTCCCCCAATTCAGATAAGGTATATTATCGGAAGACTAGGATTAAGGAGTGATAGTATTAAGGCGTATGCACTTCCATTAGGATAATAGTTTGGCTTATAGTGTAAATCAATTGCGATATCATAATCGTTCAGATAATTGTAAGCGCCAAATATTAAATTGTATGTCGTAAGTTACTTAAACTGTGTGTAACAATACCATCCGTGACTGTGTATTAAGATACTAACTGGTACAAGAAGGAAATTGACGGAAAGGGTCGAATAATAGGGAGTGAGAAATTATCTTTAAAATATGGAATTAGGTGAGTAAATGGATAGACAAGCTGACCACTCTATCAAAGGTTTTTTGTATCAGTTCCTATTAACCATCAAGTTTATACTTGATGCTCCACTTGATACGGAGATTACATGTGAAGGTATCGAGGACATTGATATTAGTGATGATGATACTATTGAAGTTATACAATGCAAATACCATGAGGCAGTTGAAAACTTCACATTAAGTAGTATATATAAACCAGTATTGTTAATGATGAAGCATTTTGTTCAGTACCCAGAATTAACGACCCTTAATTATCGATTGTATGCTTTTTTTCCAAACGAACCATTGGGTATCAAGGCATTAGTCAAAGCACAGTGTGAGGAAATATTGGGTAGTAAAGACAAACGCTACCGTACATACATACAGCAAGTCCAGGGTGTTGACTTAGAAGCCTTTCTCGCAAAATTTCAGTTTCAAATCGGTCATAGATATGAAGAATTAGTCGAGCTAATTAATACAGCACTGATTAATGAAGGATTTAAACAAGAAGAAATTGATAACATCATTCTTCCAAATCTAATTCATTATATTAGTGAACTAAGTATAAAGAGCACTGTAGAGGAGAGAAAAATAACTAGGCGTCATATCTTACAGAAGCTGAAGCAACAAAGAAAGTTGCTTGTTAGTAAGTGGGTTAAAGAATACGCTAGCTTTAACACGCTATTAAAGACTAAGAAAGAGTTATTACATGGACCATTAAATAGTCGTCTAAGAAGACGAGTTTTCATATTCAATAAATTTTTATCAGAAAAAACTGAACATATAGTCACATTCATTAAGGAAATATTACAGAAGTATTATGCATCGGATTTAGCTAGATACGAACCTATTGTTTGTCTTAATCTCTGCGATGCTGATTTCAATGAAGTACGTAGATTATTGTATCACCAAGGTATAATTTCATGGGATGGGTATGTAGCTGACGAATTTATACCAGCAAGATTTATACATTCACCTCCAGTGGTTACAATAGGGAAAAAAATAATTAAGCCTGAACACCATTTAAAAATAATTAATCGAAATAATATAGATGTATTACGCACTCTTAGTAACATTGATGATTATTATGTGCTGGATAATGATGTAACTGAAATTGTAATTCCTGAAGCGCGAAAAGAGGTTTTGAATTTTACGTCTTTTAATTACCTTAATTATATATTCCAACTTCGAAGGGGCTATGAACATGAGTGAGAAAGTCGGCAAAGTTATTTATAGTTCTCCACAATCGGTATGGGTTGAAATTAATGAGGCGTCTGTATTTGAGAAAAACAAAAAGAATCTACAAGTAGGGAAATTTTTGAGTATTGATGATGGTAACTTAAATAAGGTTATATGTTCAATTCAAAATATAAAAGCAAAAGAAGTGAATAGTGCAGAAGGATATACAGGTGATTATGGGAAATTCATCGTAGAAACTCAGCCAATAGGAACAATACAAGGGGATGTGTTTAGGAGAGGAAGTAATTCCTTGCCGATACCTTTGGAGGATGTACATGTACTTGACGATGACATAATTAGCACGATTTTCTCACGAAGTGATGATTTCAATTTTGAGTTCGGTACACTTCTTCAAAACGATTCAGTACCGTTATTTATTGACGGTGATAAATTTTTCGGAAAACATATTGCAGTAGTAGGTTCTACCGGTTCAGGAAAGTCATGTACTGTAGCGAGAATTTTACAAAATGCTGTGGGTATTAATGAGAACGCAAACAAACACAAGGAAGTTCAAAAGAACTCTCATATAATTATATTTGATATGCATTCCGAGTATAAAAAAGCGTTTAGTTTAGCTGAACATGAAGGGTTTACTCTTAACTATTTAGATGTATCTACTCTAAAGTTACCATATTGGCTTATGAACTCTGAGGAATTAGAGAATTTATTTATTGAAAGTAATGAGGGTAATTCTCATAATCAAATCTCTATACTTAGGAAAGCGATTATTTTAAACAAAGAGAAGTATAATCGTGATATATCGAAGGTTGATTATGATACTCCTGTATACTTTAGTATAAAGGAAGTTTACAACTATATTTATAATAGTAATGTAGCTACTAAAGATGCAAACACTGGGGAATTGCAGTTTGTGAATCCAGTTCAGGGGTTAGATAGCGAAGAGTATCAACTTTTTGAGAATATTCAATTTAGACCTAAAGATAGAGGAAAGATAAATGATGGACCTTTTGCAACAGAGTTTGACAGGTTCGTAATCAGGTTAAATACTACACTGAATGACAAGAGAATTAAGTTTATTACTGAGCCTTTGAAAGAAGACGGCACTGAATTTAAGACAGAGGATTTCACAGAAATCTTAAAGCAATTTATAGGGTATATTAACAAATCGAACGTGTCTATAATCGATTTAAGTGGTGTTCCCTTTGAAGTACTCAGTATTACCGTCAGTCTAATTTCACGTATAATTTTTGATTTCTCCTTCCACTACTCTAAAATTAAGAACGAAGCAAATGCATTAAACGATAACCCAATATTGATTGTATTTGAAGAAGCTCATAACTATATTCCTAGAAGTACAGAATCGTCATATAAATCTGTAAAAAGGTCTGTTGAAAGAATAGCTAAGGAAGGTAGGAAATATGGGCTTGGTTCTATGATTGTTAGTCAAAGACCTTCAGAGATATCGGAAACTATTCTTGCTCAATGTAATAACTTTGTAGCTTTAAGACTTACTAATCCTAATGACCAGAACTTTGTAAAAAGACTTTTGCCAGACAGTATCGCTTCGATAAGTGATGTTCTACCTTCGCTTGGAAAGGGACAGTGCCTTTTAGTTGGAGACAGCGTTCCTATACCAGCCCTAGTTCAACTAAATATGCCTAATCCTGCCCCTTCTTCAGATGATATTCCATTTGTCAAGGAGTGGGATACATCGTGGAAGGATATCACTTTTGAAGATGTGATTAGACGGTGGAAAAAGGAATAGGGAGTTTATTGCTTTTCGACTGATAAGAATATTGTTTTCTTTCTAAGATTGACCCATGTATACAAAGAGTATTAAGATGAAGTTATCCAACGGTCACGTACCGAAATTAACGTTTTAACTCAGACCGCTGTAGCGGTTCAACAAAAAAGTGCCATGAAGTCAATCAGCATAAGGGATTGCGGGTTTTTACAGCGAGGGGCGGTCTTGAAAACCGTTAGGGTGCAAGCCCACATGGGTTCGAATCCCATCCTCTCCGCCATTCCTTTATGAACTTAAAGAATAATTAGATAGAAACCGTTCCCTCTGGGGGACGGTTTTTTTGTTTTGTTTGGTAGACCTAGTTCTATTGAGAATAAAAAGCTTCATTTCTCCGCAATGTATTAGAGAAGGAGGATGATCATAATCATGGATAGATCATTAGAAGTTGATCAGCATAAGCTTGTCTCAGCCTGGCAGGAGCGTTTGCCGGCGTTGATGGATGATGGGGATAGTTTCAGTGTGCTGGCGGATAATGGGGATCCGAATAGCTTGCTGATTCATTTTAATGCGGCAGGTCATCAAGGCTATTCACTGGATTTTCGCTGCAAGTATGTAGATAGCAGAGAAGTGGCAGTGGATCTGCTGGATGTGGAACAGAGCGGTCTCCATATTGATGAGCGTAGCGATGCCGTACAGCAGCTGGCACAGCAATACTCACGGCAAATTCATGAATGTGCTCAGGCTCTTCAGAACTTGACCAATCCTTAGGAGGAATGAAAATGTCGAAACCAAAAAGTATCCCTGTTCCTGGGGCAGAGCCAACAAGTGGTGAGCGGAGAAAAGACCATGCTCCTTCAGGTCCAGAACCGCTTTCAGGTTCTAAAAAGGTGAAACAAGCAAACCATGTTGACCACCATAATCCACAAGGTTAACAAATAAAAACGTTAAGAATTTTAAAGAAGTGTTTCTTGATTTTTACAAATGGTTTATCATAGGAGGGGGAGAGATTTCTTTTACAATGGGAGAGGAGAACAATAATGAACAAAAAGTGGGGTTTGTCGGCCGCTGCATTGCTGCTTACAGCAGCAGTAATTCTGCCGGGATGTGCAAGTAAACAGGAGGCGCCAAAAGAGGCCTTAAAATCAGCCGCTACTAAAGCGACTACAATGTCATCTTATGAGATGAAGAGTAAATTCACGATCAACGATCTTACGATCGAGACCTCTGACGCTGAATCTGCTGCAATGACTACACAGGTACTTAGTATGCTTAAGAATGCTGATATTACCATTGATGGGGTATATCAAGCAGAGCCAATGCAGACAGAACTAACTATGGTTCTGAATCTGAAAGGCGATATGAGCATGAGCTTTAATGTTCCTATGGTAATGACTGCCGAGAAGTTGTATGTTAAGATTCCATCTATTCCTTTCGTACCGATTCCTGAGACGATCCTCAATAAGTTTGTAGAGGTTGATCTGAAGGCGTTGGCAGAGCAGGAGGGTGCAGAATTTAACCCAAGTACGATGGATACTCAAAAAATGCAGAAGCTGTCTAATGAAGTGGTGGACACTGTCCTAGCTGAATATGACGAAGAAAAATATTTTAACGAGATTGATCCCAAAGATGCTAATTTACCAGAAGGTGTGGAAGCTAAACAAGTCGTTCAGTTCCAAGTGACTAACGATAATGTTAAAGAAGCAATCACTATCTTGGTGAATAATGCCCTGCCAAAAATCATTGATATCGTAAGCAAGGAAGAATACAAGGATATGCTGCAGATTAAAGATGCAGATCTAGCTAAGGCTAAAGAAGAACTGACATCAGGTGAAGCTAGAACTGAATTGGATAAGGGCTTAGCTGATCTTGATAAGTACCTTACCATCAACCAGTTCCACTATAATACTGCGATCAATAAGGACGGATACGCTGTGTATCAGGATTTATTGATGGATGTTAAAGTAAATGATCCGGAAGATGGCACAAAAGTGGCCTTCTCAGTAAATGGAACGGGCCAATACAGCAAGATCAACGAAAAGCCGGTATTCAAGATTGGTATCCCTCAAGGTGATGATGTAATTACAATGGATCAACTTGGAGAAGAATTCGGTGGTTTGGGAACTTATTAATCCCAGTTCGCAAGATAAAGACCCGCATGAGGCGTATATTATACGCCCATGCGGGTCTTTTTTTAGGAAAAAAAGTAGCACTGATTCCTGCGACAATGCAGAATCCTATTTCTGTTCCTCTGTCAGCACATCTTCAGTTAAGATTGCGTAGGTTTGGTGATCCTGCCACTGTCCATTTATTTTAAGATACTGACGGGCAACCCCTTCAGGTTTAAACCCACTCTTCTCCAGGACTCTTCGGGAAGCTTCATTATGCAATAAAATAGCTGCCTGAACTCTATGTAGACCTAAGGCTCGGAAAGCATAGCCAAGGACTAATCCGACCGCTGCTGTCATATAACCTTGTCCTTGCATCCGATGATCCATTAAATATCCTAAATCAGCATATTGTGCTACACCTCGTGAGACGTTGGACAATGTGATCTGACCGATTAGCTGTCCATCCAGCAGATAAATGCCGAACATATAAGCTCTGTCCTGTAGGGCGTCCTCAATACGCTGATTGATGATCTGTTGCTGACTCTCCAGGGTAAAGAAGTGCTCATCACGTTTTGGCTCAAACGGTTCGTGGGTTACCCGGTTATTTAAACGAAGCTCCAGCAGGCTCTGTGCATCCTTAAGCTCAAGTGGAGAAATATAGATCCCTTGAGAGGTATGATATAGAGTAAGGGTCATTTAGGAGTCCTCCTTTTGTTTAATTGGCTTTTTACGTAAACGGCGAAAGAAGGAGGTGAGTAGATCTGCACATTCTTCTTGTAAAACATCCTGTATTACCTCAGTTCTATGATTAAATCGCGGCTCTTCAAGCAAGTTCATGAGGGTCCCGGCACATCCAGCTTTAGGGTCAGGCGTTCCATATACCGTGAGAGGCACTCTGGATTGCACTATTGCTCCTGCACACATCGGACAAGGTTCTAGGGTGACGTACAGCTGGCAATCCAGCAGACGCCAAGAATTCATGACATTGCTGGCCTCACGAATGGCTACCATCTCAGCATGGGCTGTCGAATCCATTGTCGTTTCTCGTAAATTGTATCCACGTCCTATAATTTCACCATGTCGAACAATGACAGCGCCAATAGGAACCTCACCTAATGCCTCAGCTTTACGTGCTTCTGCGATCGCCTGCCTCATCCAATATTCATGAACCGCTTGTATATCTTCTGGCGATTCACTGGCTTTAATATTCAAGATCATCTTCCCTTCTTCTATAACCATTGTACAACGAACAAATATTCGTTCTTAACAAAATGTGCATAACTCTGTGGATAACAGCCTACTTATACACATTTTTGTACACACCGGACTTTAATAATTTGTTTATATGTGCATAAGATGTGGATGGTTTCTTATATATTGTAGAGAAACACCTTTTGAATTTCAATATTTGGTGAATTAATAGGCTTGTTTTAAATGTCCTTTTCAAATGAGGGGGCAAAAGGTATGATGTTTATTATAGGCTCCGCAAGGATTTACCAGTGGATAAGAGGTGAATAACAGTTTGTCCATAAAGACAAAACTATCTGCTATTATTTTTGGAGCGGTACTGCTAATTTTAGCATTGAATCTGACATTTAACCTTTATGCCGCTCAGAATAATCTAAGAAATGAAAACGTAAATAATATGCAGATCACCGCTATGCAAATGGCTGTTTCTGTAGAACAAAGTAACTATAGCTCTAACTATGTAGAATATCAAATCGCGCATAACTTAAGAATGGCTGCCATCTTTGCCTCTAAGGAATTGGGTCCGGATTATAAGAATATAACCAACGCTCAACTTAAGGCCCTAACTTCCAAGTTGGGCGTGTCTAATATTTCAATTCTGGTAAAGACTGATAATGATATCGTGGTGACAAGGGCATCAAATCCGATTGATATTGGAATGTCCACTCAAGGTTGGGGGTACTGGTACCTTGCCCTTTTGGAGTTATTTGATAATCAGGAAGTCACTGTGGGACAAGGTCAGGCATTGGATCATTTTTGGTCAGGCCCATTTGAATATTCAACCTACAATCCCGATTTCATTGAGAAGTGGGGTTATTATCATGATGAAGCAAGCAACTACATCATTAATCCTGTTATTCTCAATACTGCGGCAAGTGAATATATCGAAATCACCAACCCCGATCAAATTGTAGAGCGAACCAAAGAAGTTAATCCTGGGATTTTAGAGCTTACAGGATTTAATCCAACAACATTTGGTTTAGCAAGTATGGCGGGTGATGGAAGCGATGCATTTAAAAAGAAACTTGGCAACCGCCCAATTAAGTTCGGTACCTATACTTATGGTAATGTGGAGCAAGATAAAGCGGCTATTCTATTAGCTCAGCAGAAGCAGAAGCCAGTTACACTGGAGACGAAGGTACATGGGAAAAGAGTGCTCAAAAGCTTCATTCCTATTCAGAATCCTAAAATGGAGCCTTACGTAATCGGTGTAGTTTTGGATTATTCTGTGATTTCATCCGTAGTTCATGAACAATTAGCCAATTATTTGACTACGTCTCTGTTATTGCTGGCATTATTTTTGCTATGTAGTTACATACTTTCAGGTTTTATTACTCGTCCAATTCAGGATATACTTGCCAAAGTCAATGACGTAGCGCGAGGTAAGTTCGAACCTCCATTAAAGGTAACCTCTCGTGATGAGTTAGGTCAATTAGCCTTGCGGATTAACGCTATGACTTCTCATCTTATGCAACGCACCAATCGTCTTAAGCAGACGCTGGAAGAGAACCGGGCGGTTAAGGAGCATTTGGAATCCGTAATTAACGGTACGTCGGATGCGATTCATACGTTGGATATGGAGGGACGAATCACTAGCACTAACAGAGCCTTTGAGGAGCTGTACGGATGGAGTGCAACAGAAGTGATAGGCAATATGCCATATCTTGTACCCGCGACAGCGCTTAAGCAAGAGGAAGAGCGGCTTGACGCGTTAAGAAATGGTGCAGTTCTGCCGCCGATCGAGACAGTGAGACTTAAACGGGACGGATCATTAGTTGAAGTTAGCGTTAGTACCTCGATAATTCGAGATGAAGAGGGTTATCCCCATTCCTTTATTCACGTTTCTCGTGATATGACGGAACGCAATCGAATGGAGGAGCTGCTTAGACGCTCTGAGAAACTAACTACAGTCGGCCAATTGGCCGCAGGAGTAGCTCATGAGATTCGTAACCCGCTTACCACGTTAAAAGGATTTCTACAGCTTCAACAGGAGAAGGAGCTCTTGGTTCCGCTTCATGTAGAGCTGATGTTATCCGAGCTGGAGCGGATTAATCTTATCGTCAGTGAATTTTTAATCCTGGCTAAGCCGCAAGCCGTTCATTTTCAGGAGAAAGATCTTCGCTACATATTAGGTGATGTAGTTTCTCTATTGGATAGTCAGGCTCATCTACATGATATTCAATTTAGTACGAAATTCTCTGAACAACCTGCTACTGTACATTGTGAAGAGAACCAGCTGAAGCAGGTATTTATTAATATTGTTAAAAATGCAATTGAGGCTATGCCTGAGGGTGGCGTCATTTCAATGGAACTGTGGAACTCTGTGGATTGCGTCTTTATTGTAATCAAAGATCAGGGTGAAGGGATTCCAGAGGACGTGCTGCCTAAGCTGGGTGAACCGTTCTTCACGAATAAGGAATCGGGGACTGGTCTTGGGTTAATGATTAGCCAGCGTATTATTCAGGCTCATAAGGGTCATTTGGAAATACAAAGTGAAGTTGGCCGGGGGACAACCGTTATGATTAAGCTGCCTGCAGCTGGAGGGGTTACACCTTGGCTCAACATTAAGGATGAACGGAGTGAAGAACAACGTGAGAATTAATAAATTCATCAGTGAGACAGGGTACTGTTCACGCCGAGAAGCAGACAAGCTTGTGGATGCCGGCAGAGTTACGATCAACGGAGAGCCTGCTGTGCTGGGCAGTCAGGCTGTTCCGGGCGATGATGTGCGAATAGATGGTATAGCGCTTGAAACCTCAAGCCAGACGGTCTACATTGCTCTAAACAAGCCGGTAGGGATTACATCAACCACAGAACAGCATATCAAGGGGAATATTGTCGATTTTGTAGGTCATCATGAGCGTATATTCCCGATTGGTCGTCTCGATAAGGATTCGGAAGGATTAATCTTGCTTACTAATGATGGTGACATCGTTAATAAAATTTTGCGGGCGGAAGGCCGGCATGAAAAAGAATATGTGGTTACCGTGGACAGACCCATTACGCCATCATTTATTACCGGCATGTCCAGCGGCGTGAAAATATTAGGTGAGAAGACGCTGCCCTGTGAGGTCACGCGTATTACGGAGCGTGTCTTCCGTATTATTTTGACAGAGGGCAAAAATCGTCAGATTCGTCGTATGTGCAGCGCTTTTGGCTATGAGGTTCGAAAGCTGCAACGCATTCGGATTATGAATATTCGCCTGGGGGCATTGCAAACGGGAGAATGGCGGGAGCTGTCTGCTGATGAGAAGAAAGAGCTTGGAGCTACGCTGAACTACGAGTTACTGTAGGAGTGTCATTACAATAATACAGTTCCATATAGAATGTAGTACTGCAAAAAAAAAAGAGCTGTCCGGGGTCTAAGACCTTTGGACAGCTCTTTTTATTACCTTACGAAATCACTTATTCAGCAGAGGGAACAATCCCTGTAAACTCTTTGGTTTCTTGATATTTGCGAATAATGGAAACCTCTACCCGGCGATTCTTGCTTCGACCGGTAGCTGTGTCATTATCCGAAATAGGATGATACTCGCCGTATCCAATCGCACTAAATTTGCGCGGATTTAGATTCGTGTTCTGCAGCAAAATCTTCATAAACTGAAGTGCCCGATCCGCACTCAGATCCCAGTTGGATGAATAGTTGCTATTAGAAATCGGAATATCGTCGGTGTGCCCTTGCACTACTACATCATAATCCGGGAATTGCTGCAGCATCGTTGAGATGGATTTAGCTAATTGCCGCGAATCATCCTTAACAATGGCTTGGCCAGAGGCGAACAATGCGTTATCACTGATCGTAATCATTAGCTGAGATTGATTAAGCTTCGTACTGAGCAGATCAGTTAGACCGTTGCTCTTAATATATTGATCGAATTGTTTCTTAAGCTTCTCTAAATCCTCTTGTTCCTTTTGTCGTAGCTTTGCCATTTCTGCTTCTTCAGCTTTCTTGGAAGTAGAGCTACCCATCTTATCATTTTTCCCTAGATCTTCTTGAGTCTTACTAGGCATTGCTGCCCGCTCTTCAAGAATACCTGTACCGCCATTAAGTGCGGAACTGAAGGCTTGACTCATCTCTTCAAATTTCTTGGCATCCGTTGCGCTCATAGAATACATAACGATGAACAGAGCCACCAGAAGAGTCATGAGGTCGGAATAAGGTAACAGCCACGATTCATCGGCATGTTCTTCATGCTCTTCGTGTCTAGTCTTTTTGCTCACCTGATCCACCGTCCTTCTCATTTAACTTAACGCGTTGCGAAGGTGTTAGGAATACAGCAAGCTTCTGATTGATGGCAATAGTAGATACACCGGACTGTATGGACAAAAGACCTTCGACCATCATCATTCGAACTTCGATTTCTTGTTTGGAGAGACGTTTCAGCTTATTAGCAATAGGATGCCATAATACGTAACCTGTAAAGATACCAAGCAAAGTGGCGATGAAGGCAGCCCCGATTGCCGCAGCCAATTTGTTCATATCACTCATATCAGCCAGAGCGGCGATGAGGCCGATAACCGCCCCGAGCACCCCAAGGGTAGGAGCATACATACCTGCCTGTGAGAAAATGAGCGCTCCTGCTTTATGTCTATCCTCTGTGGCGTGGATATCCTCCATGAGGACATCGCGGACAAAATCCTGATCATTTCCATCAATGATCATCCGCATGCCATTCCTGAGGAAGTTATCTTCTATTTCATCGACCTTTGATTCTAGAGCCAACAGACCTTCACGCCGTGTGATAGAAGCCCATTCCATAAACATAGTGATTAATTCGGGTTTACTGATTAATTTCTTTTTGATAAAGATCATTTTGAACAGACTTGGAATCTTTTTGACCTCGTTGAAAGGAAAGGCCATGAAAATAGACGCTGCCGTACCCACCAAGATAATAACGTAAGCAGCAGGTGTGGCCAAAGCATGAAGTGGAGCGTGCTTGAGGATCATGCCCCAGATTACAGCAACCAAACCAAAAATTAAACCAATTATTGTTGAAATTTCCATTTTGCACCTCGTCCGTGAGATTTAAGATGTGTTCCGACAATGCCGCGTATATCATCCTTGAAACAGCGGCAGGGCACTCTGTGCGAAACCGAATTAACGTATATTCTTATTTATCGACATCATTCGGTTTTTTGTGAAGTCATTTTTTCGGCTATAATGGATAAGGTAAGTAATTATTCATCTGTGAAGAAAACGGAGTGATATACGTGGGTGTAAAGCATGGTAGAGATTACGGTGAAATTCTAACAGATTTGACCGAAGCCGTCGGACGAATTTCCGATGGATATTTATTTTTTGAGATGGATCCGGACGAGTGGCAGGAACTACCCCAAGAATCAAAGCTGGAGGTATGGGAAGCATTGGCTGAGGATCTTTTCTTCGCGCTGGGTAATGAACCTATGATTGAAGTGGGGAGCGGCGTAATTATTTACGATAAAGATACGCACCGCATTAATATTTTAGTTGGCGAAGAGGATTTGGCTTCAGTGGTTTTGATTTAGGCAGAGGAGACGTCTGGACGTAATTTGCCCGTAGTTAGTAGCCCGTGTTAAAATTGATAAGGCAGAGTTATAATCGCTGGGATTTGTGAATACATTAAATCGAAAATATCGCCTTTATCCTGGCACATCCCTTGGACCTCAGAAGCTAAGGGATGTTTTGTTTAAAGCCTAAGACAAGTAAAGGGAACTGCGCACTTTACTGCAATTTTTTGTAAGGGAGGAAACGAATTGTTATTTACGGAAGAGGAACTGCGTGAGGAGATCACCAAGCTAGAGGGCTGGAAGCTGGAAGATAACGTTATGGTACGAAAATATATGTTCAGCCAATATATGAAGGGCATTGCGTTTGTTGATGAAGTAGCCACGATTTCAGAAGCCTTCGATCATCATCCACATATTACGATTGATTATAAAACAGTTACACTGCGACTGGAATCTAATGAAGAAGATGGGATTACGGCTCTAGATCTTCGAGAGGCGCATCAATTTAATGAAGCCTTTGAAAAAAATCACTAGTTTAGCCGAAATCATAAAATAAACGCCCGTGCAGAGATAGTCACCTATCTCATACACGGGCGTTTTTAGTTGCTTGGGTGGGTTACTTTTTCTCTGAGAGCCAGAGTGCGACGTTGGCGATCTCTTCAGGCGCTAGTTTCTCCTTAAAGGAAGGCATTTGGCCACGTCCTTTAGTGACGATGCTATAGATTTCCTCAGCGTCATGCTGGCCACCTTCATTCTGAAGACTTGGTCCAACTCCACCTTGAAGCTGATCGCCGTGACAGGTGATACAGCTGGCTTTCACGGTTGCTTCTGCCTTTGCCGCGTCCAGTTGAACTACCGGCATCGTGGGCTTGTTTTCTTCAGCTACCTCTTCTTTACCCGGAAGTGTAAACATGAGTACTACCGCAAAGGCACAGGCGGCAAAAAACAAACCGCTCATGATCCATTTCTGCATCCCAATTCGTCCCTTCTATGTAAGCTGCTCCCTACATTATAGCTTATGGTGAAGCGTTATCATAGGGTTTGTGACAAAAAAATGAACGAGAATACAATCATTCTTATGAAATATCTGGTATTTAATATCATTTGTCATAGACCATGCAATAAAAAGGTTTGTCTCCTGTAGGTGTGCGGCGTTCATACGTATCTGTAATCGTAAATCCACATTTTTGATAAGTTCGAATGGCGCGTTGGTTCCAGGTCAGGACTTCTAGATCTATCTCTCGATCAGGATAACGACTCAAGGCTGTCTGGACGATGGCATCTACGAATAGTTTGCCTAAACCATGGCCGCATAGATCGGGGCGCATCCCAACTCCTAAACGGACGACTCCTTCCATCGGGAACAACTGTGCGAATCCGCACAAAACCTCTTGTTCATTTAATATGGAGATATATTGTTCCTCCCGGAGCTGCGGATCACCAAACTCGATGCCAAGAGCCTGCATCTGCTCCCACGGCATCCAGCCATAAATATTATATGGGGGCGTATAGCTCCACTTACAAATAGCTTCTCCGTGAATTGCCTCCATAGGAACAACATGAAAAGTTACCGAGGGATTTATCATAAAGTCAACGATCTCCTTTCACGAGGACATTGCTATATTACTAATTATATACAAAATGGGGGAGGTTCGACTCAGAAACTTTATATGAGAGGAATGTTTTACAAATTATGAGAGGGGTAAATAAGTAATAAGACAAAAAAACAAGCTCTCCTCCAAGAGTTACCTTGGAAAAGAGCCTATGTACGTTACTTATTGCACATCATCATTGTCTTCCGATTCAGCAGCAACCGATTGATAAGCGTCTGTGCTCATAATGCGCTTGGCACCAACGTAGCGTTTCACGTAGTAGCTATCACTCAGAGAGCTAATCGTAACACCGCGTGAGGTAGAAGCGTGTGCGAACTTACCTTCACCGACATAAATGCCGACATGTGAGACACCTTTGCCACTTGTATTGAAGAATACAAGATCTCCGGCTCTTATATCATCACGGGAGATTGCTGTGCCCATTTGATATTGGGAACCTGATTGGTGTGGAAGGTTAATGCCAATCTTATCAAACACATACATTGTAAATCCGGAGCAATCAAATCCGTTAGTGGATATACCGCCGGATACGTATTTAGTACCGATGGCCTTGTCAATCACTTTATCCATTTTGGAATCTGCGAAAGCGCTTCCTGCTCCGATGGTGAGGATGATGGAAAAGCTTAGTACTGCTGCTGCTAACTTCTTCTTCAAAAGTGTATACCCCTTCCAAATGCCTACGAGGTTAGCTTAAGGGTTCGGTTGAAGGTCCCCTATGACCCCTCTATATAATGGAGGTCAATTCACCCAAAGTTGGTTCCCCCGTTTTCCTAATAGTTAGGAAACTCGGCTCATACTGTTGATTAGGATTAGCTTGTAATCAATACATGACAAAACCTTTGTAAATAACAACTTAATGATTACAAAAATGTTACTAAAATCTCACTGCGCTAATTGTAACAAACAGAAAGCCGCTTGGCAATCGTTTTTAACATATTAATGCAGAAAAATTGGCATTTTTACGGTAGAAAGGCATATGTAAGCGTTAATAATGACCTAATTTTTAATATAATTGCAATTTTTATCAAATAAACGTGTTTCAATTGGGCTCTATTAGTGTAAAAATATATTATGGAAAAAAGAAAAACCCGAATTTGATTACGGGAATAATCAGATTCAGGTTCATATAGTTGTAATTATGAGGTTATAGTTGTGAGGAAGGTTTCAATCGAAGGCTACAGCTTGATAAGCTGAAGTACTCATTACTCTTTTAGCGCCAACATAACGATTGGCCCAGTAGGCCTGACTGAGTGAAGTGATGGTCACTCCACGCGAAGAGGACGATTGTGCGAATTTTCCGTTTCCAACATAAATGCCGACATGGGATACTCCATTGCCAAGTGTGTTAAAGAACACTAGATCACCAGAACGCAGATTGCTTTTGGATACAGCAGTTCCAACGCTATATTGAGCTTTTGATGTACGAGGTAAAGTAAGACCCACATTCTTGAATACATATTTTGTAAATCCAGAGCAATCAAATCCGGCAGTGCTTGTACCTCCGGTTTTATAGGCAACTCCAATAGTCTTTGAGATTACAGTGTCCATCTTAGAGTCGGCAAAGGCGCTTCCTCCACCAATAGATAATGCCATTACAAGTCCTAGCGCCGCAGCGACGCATTTTTTTCTTAAATTATGTCTTTTCAAAAGATGTACTCCTTCCAAGGCCTGCGAGGTTAGCTTAAGGGTTCGGTAGAAGATTCCCTATGATCCCTGTAAAGCGAGATCAATTCACCCAAAATATGGTTCCCCCACTTCCCGGTGCAAAGGAATTAGGCGTGTTAAGCACCAAGAGAATGACGTTTCGACAGTTACACTTACGATAAATACATTTAGTTATGTAGGAATCGTTTCAATTGATTACAAAATTGTTACTAATAGCACAGGACTTATTGTAACAGAGCTTTTATGATTTTGCAAATACTCTTAAGTTATCCGTAATGAGAAAAAGTCCCAGCTCCTGAATACAGGAATTGGGACCTTTTTATTACGTCAAATAAGGTTAATTTATTGTGGAAATGCTTTGCTACACCATAGATGATATTGTGCAGAGATTCCCCACATTTTTAAGAGCGTAGAAGGTAGTGGTGAGATTTGCCGTATTATAAGTGCCGGCAGGCCGGGACAGAACAGACCCGTCAGTCCGCACACTAGCAGTAAGAGCAAGCCTCCCGCACCAAGTACAATGGAAACACCTATAGCAGGAATCAGTGACCGCAAGCAGATGAACAGTGAGGAGAACATTCCTGTACCGCCGGTGTAACCAAACTGCATATATAGAAGAAACAGGCGCACGATAAAAATATATATAAGCCATGCCAATACGTATGGTACTAAATGAAGTAACAAAGTGTAGTTAAACAAAGAGGATAAGAACAGCCCGTACATTTTTGGAGCAAGCCAGTAAAGCGGCAGCAGGGTCAGCACCCATTCGATTAGGCTAAAGACTAAGACAGGTAGTCCATAGATCTTCATGCCGGGGAAAAAGAACAGCCCGCGCTCGCCCTTTCGCTCCTGGTGCAGCTCATGCAGCAATCCTGCCCTTATGAAAGGAGAAAGCAGAAGTCGCAAGACAACAAGTCCTAGAAGCATCCATAACCAAGTGCGTATCGCAGGGTCAGTATTCAAGCTGAACTGTCCCTCGATATAATACAACAGTCTGCCCATACCGCTGCCGCCGGCGTCTTTATCTGGATAGCGCAGTAGAATTGGAATAATAGCAGATCGGATGAAACCATACATAAAGTAGCCCCAGAGCAGTCGGTAGATGAAGAGCAGAATTAAAATATAAAATTGCTCCTTCATGCTTTGCCAGCCGCGGGTTATCGATGTTCTCACAATCATTCACCTCACCAGACAAGAGTTCCGAGCACGGTTTCAAGTAGTTTAGTTACACTTAACGTCCAGCGAGAGAGCGTCTTGGGCTCTATTTCCGCCAGCCTAAAGTTGTTTAAATGTTTGCTCTCCAATAAGATGGAATGCTCAGGGTCAATCTCAGCAGAGAGAAGAGGCTTATCGCTTAACAATTGAAACGTAGTCTCTGCTCCTTCACCGTTCCAGACCCGCTGCACCGAAGAGCTGTCGGCGAATGTGAATTTCACGGGAACATCAACGTAATGGCTCCCTTTATTTGAAATCTTCACTAATGATTCGTAGCTTTGAGCATCGCCGCTGTTATTTTTTTTAAAAGTAATCGTATCTACTGAGAAGTCAGGCGCACCATCACCATAAATGTAATCATCGAAATATGCCTGCCATGATTTTTTGGTTACCTTCTCAACGACTTTCTGAAAATCTGACGTAGCGGGATGCTGGAAACGGAACTTACGAGCGTAGGAGGACATGATGTTGTTCATTGCTTTGGTACCTACCTGGCGTTCGATATCTTTAAGTACAAGCTTGCCGCGGATATAAACATTTCGGCTATAGGAATCCGCCCCTGCATATTTCCACGTTTCCAGATTTAACGGCTCAGGTATAGTCACCAGGCTGGCCTGTAAAGGCAAATTAGACTTGATACCGTATTCTTGTTCCATAAGTCTGTCTTCGGCATAGGAAGTAAAGCTTTCATCCAGCCAAGCCTCTTCGAATTCATTACTGGCTACCATACCGTAGAAGTATTGATGGCCGATCTCATGAATGACGGTTCTTTCAAGTGAGGTATCTGGAGAAGAATCTGCGGCCCCAAAGGCTGTAATAAGGGTAGGATATTCCATTCCTCCAGCGCCGTTTCCCTCCTTAGGTGGGACGATAATAGACAGCGTAGAGTAGGGATAAGGGCCATACCATTTGCTGAAGTAGGTCAGGGCAGCCTTGGCAGCTTGAAGGTAACGCTCTTGTAAGTCTTTGTGCAGTGGGTCGAGATACACCTTAATTCGTACTCCAGGCACTTCCGGCGTAGAGAAAGCTTCCTCTGCTACTGTAAAATCAGGGGATGCAGCCCAAGCGAAGTCGTGGACATCATCGGCGTAGAACTGATATATTTTTTGATCTTGTTTGAGCTTGGCATTTTTTACAGGAAATCCGGTCGCAGCCACCGTATAGTTGGAAGGAACGGCAATCGTTACATTAAAGATGCCAAAATCACTGTAAAACTCAGAGGTCCCGTGATACTGATGCAGGTCCCAGCCTTCTTCTTTAACTCCGCGTGTGCCCTTAGGCTCGTATACACTAAGCTTAGGGAACCATTGCCCAGCCATAACGAAGTTACCTGAAGCACCCATGCGAGCAAAGATTTTGGGCAGCTGGACTTCATACTGAAGCTTAAGTGTTACACTTTCCCCACCATTAACAGGCTGAGGAAGATGTACCTTTAGAAGCGTCTTATCGTTGATATTGCCGTCATCAGGTTGAACATATTGCACTCTTTGCATTAGCGAAGTTCCCTCTGTCGTGCGCAGATCGGTCAGCGTCATATTTCCGAAGCCGTTCTCAGGCATGCTGTCGCCTCTGAGCGTCCCCCCGGATTCCTTCATAAAGGTGGTATCTGATGAGGCAAATGCATTTGGATACATGTGAAAATATAAATCACTTACTGGCTTTACTCCGGGGTGTGTCCAGGTTACTGTCTCAGAAGCTTTTAAGGTTTCTGTGTCAGGAACAAGCTGGACATCAATGTGATACTCGACTACCCGCTGGCTTAAAGCCTCCTCTGCCGGGACGGGTGCGCTCTCAGGCAATACCTGCTGTGGTACGGCTGCAGGCGCTGTGCCGCTGGAGGACTTGGCCTCTTTTGAAGCAAAGCTAGTAACAGAAGCTGTTGAGCTATCCCCTGAAAAGGCCCATATTCCTCCTCCCAGCAGCGCGAGGATGGCCAGGGTCGCAAAGATGATGTACTTTAATGACAGTGACTTCATAGTGTGATTCCTCCCGTGACAAGCATCTACGGGATGTATATGTTTGCAATCGCCGCATTATTAGCTAAAATTAAATTATTCGTAAGAGGAAGGGTGTGCACTCGTGGACAACATACAACCGGAGGGCAAGAAACAGATTGCCTTAAATATTGTGAACGCTAAAAGTAAACATAAAGGCTTTGGAGCAGGCTCTATAGATCTCAACAACGTTTCACCTGTCATTATTGATGGTGATGTGGCGGTTATTGATATCGGTGCCATGCATGCCAAGAGCAAGGTGGAAAAAGGAATTAAATTTTCCATGAATCGTGAAGATGTACCGAATGGAAGACAGGTTTGGGTGGTATGGGTAGCGGTAGACCGTACATTGGAAGCTCAATTTTATGGTGGAATCACAGCCTGTGAAATGTGGATTGATACAGAAGCGCGCCGCGGATGGAAAATTCTTGCCGAGCATGTCAATAAGCTGGATGCAGCTCTTAAACGCAAGATCGATGTGGCAGGGCTTGGAGCCATTGAGAAGTCGGCGCTCAAATCCCTTCTGATCTCTCATAATGAAGCATGGTGGAATGCATCCTCAGATGAGCTTAAAGCTGCACTGACTGAATAGTATAGGAGCCTTCAGAAGGGTTATCCGATATAGAAAAAGCTTCGACCTCCGGAAATAGGAGCGTCGAAGCTTTTTTAATTTATGATTTGCTTGTGCTGCTAAGCTTGCGTTTGAGCTGACTCACTCTGGCTTGGCTAATCCCGAGGATTTCTGCAAGTTCTTTTTGGTTGGCATAGGGATGATCTTCAATAGCTTGTTCCAGACGTTGGCACATTTCCTCTGTCTTCGACTTTCGGATGCTGGTGTTGTGCTCAGGTGCCTCAACAACAAAATCCTCACGTGACTCTGGCAATTGAGACATGCGTTCAGGATCGACAATTTCTTTTAGACAGCTGCTACAAATAAACTGCTCTTTATAGTAGGTGACATGGTCGTGGCTTCTGCAAAATGTACACTCTGTCGAGGTGTACTTCCTAAGGACGATGATTTTTTCGTCTAAAACAAAAAATTCGATAGGATCACCAATGTCGATATTACGCGTCATACGGATTTCTGCGGGAACCACAATTCTCCCAAGACTGTCTAAACTCCGGATCATGCCTGTATCCTTCATCCCATGTCCCTCATTTACATCATTATATTTTGGTTTCTAATAACTATTATAGCAGTAATTGAGAGTTAAGAGAATGGGGTAAGCATAATAAATAAAACGGTTACATCCCTTATGTGATAAGTGATATTTGAATTTGGAAATCCTGTTGTTACTACAATATATAACTTATAAAAAAAGAAAAATCCCTTCAATATAAATGAAGGAGCTAATTCAACCACCAGCGTTTAATGTTCTTCCATAGGGAACGATTCTCTTCAGCAGGATCTACCTTGCTTTGTGTGTCATCGACAGCAGGAGCGGCGCCAGTTCCATGCAATTCGCAGTATTCGGTGGGCTCAGTTCCACTAATAAAGGTTTCCAGTTCTTTGTCGGGACATGCTGCTGTAGCAAGTTTACCGGATTGCGGATTGACGTATACGCTGACCACTCCATCTGGAATGGGGAAAATTTTTGGAGGGACATTTTCCAGCGCTTTTTCAGTAAATTGGGCGAAAATAGGAGCCGCACGCCGTCCGTCGGTAGTTGCGATGTCGCGCCCCTTGTCGTATCCAACCCAGACTGCCGTGGATAGCTCCGGGGTGAATCCTACCATCCAGCCATCTGTATCCGTAGTGCCGGTCTTGCCGGCTACCGGACGTTTGATTATGGAAGCCACACGATTGCCCGTCCCCCCAGTCTCGAATACCCCCTCCATTAAACGAGTCAGGACATAGGCAGCTGAAGGTTCTACGACGGTTACTCCTTTGGGTTGAGGTGCTTCATACAGGACCATGCCATTTGAATCGGTTATTTTTAGAATGGCTGTGGTCGGCATTTTCTGACCGCTGTTTCCAATTACAGCAAAAGCCGCAGCCATTTCAAGCGGACTGATCGGTGAAGTGCCTAGTGCCAGCGAAGGTACGCTTTGAAGTGGACTGTCAATGCCCATCTTCGCAGCCATTTCGCTTACTTTATCCGCGCCGATCTTCATAATTGTATTAACAGCATAGATATTGTCCGATGCTGCGATAGCTTGCCGCATATTAATTTCACCCAGATACTTATCCCCAAAGTTTCGGGGCTGATACGTTTTGCGGTTGTTATCATAATGAAACATCGTTGGCTGACTATTGAAGACCGAAAGTCCTGTCATCTCTTTGGAAGAGAGTGCGGCCAAATACATAATCGGCTTAAAGGAAGAACCCGGCTGGCGTGTGGTGGCCAAAGCATGATTGTACTGGTTGGTACGATAATTTTTTCCGCCGACCATTGCTTTGATGTAACCGGTGCGAGGATCGATGGATACAAGCGCAGTCTCCAGATCACTAGTTTGATCCATCTCTGTGTCAACGGCATTTTCTGCGGCATGCTGCATGTCAGGGTCAAGGGTGGTATAGACATTTAGTCCGCCTTGCTCCAGCTCATCATTACTGATGTGGAGCGATTCTATAGCCAAATTGCGGATATAATCCCGGAAATAAGGCGCAGCTACAAGCGTATCCTTTTGCCCTTGCGGCTTGAAGTTTAAGTTCTCTTGGACAGCTTGTCCGGCTTCTTCCTGAGTGATATTACCTAAATTCGCCATGACGGTCAGGATGATTCTCTGGCGCTTTTTAGCATTGTCCATGTGGTTGTATGGTGAATAATAGGTAGGTCCCTTTGGAATTCCAGCCAGCATGGTACTCTCTGCCAGGTCTAAATCAGCTGCAGATTTACCAAAATACATCCGTGAGGCTGCTTCAATGCCGTAAGCACCGTGGCCATAATAGATATTATTTAAATACATGTTCAGGATTTCATCTTTGCTGTATTTCATCTCCAGCTGCATCGTATAGACAGCTTCTTTAGCCTTGCGCGTCCACGTTTTTTCATGGGATAGGTAGAGGTTACGTGCGAGCTGTTGAGTTAGCGTACTAGCACCCTGCGACCGGTTCCCCTCTTCCAGATTGACAAGAACAGCTCGTGCCATCCCTTTCAGATCAAATCCGGAATGCTCATAAAATTTACGATCCTCGACTGCTAGTGTAGCTTCAATGAGCAGGGGAGAAATTTGACTTAATTTGACGGGTTCACGGCTGCGGCCGTCTGAGGTAAAGGTGGCAAGAACATTGCCCCGGGAGTCAAACAGCTTGGAGCGCACATCATCGCTAATCGGTGGAAGATCTTTTTGATATAGATAACCGAGCAGAGCTCCGGTGGTTAATACAAATAATATGATCAAGGCTGCCAGCAGCCGAAATAAACGCCGGAAGCGGCTTTTTCGTTTCGGTGGATTCGTTGATTCGCGTGTCATGGCACCAGACTCCTTTCTTTCATATTATGGGGAAGGATCTGGAAGGATATTCATTAGGGATATGGAGGGTAACAAATTGTTTCTATTTTGTGATTGTTTAAGGTAGATAGGGTATCCTCTCTGGCGGTATAACAGAGTAGGGATTGTGAGTAAGGGTATATACATATTAGGAGGTGTCATCATGAAATGGATGAAAAGGATTCATAAGACGACAATAACCGCCCTCTCGGCGACGCTTATTATGGTTTCAGGCTGGAGTGCACCTGTAACTTCTGTACATGCTGCGGCTGCACCAGCACCAGCGACTTGCGGCACGGGAGATCACGGCTTGCTACAGGCCCTGCAAAACAAGCATTCAGGTGATGTATCTACACCGCTAAGCTTTTCTGATGTTCAGTTTTTGAATCGGAATATTGGACGGGCAGCAGGTAATGGATTTATGATTGGTACCTCTGACGGAGGTTGCCATTTTCAAGAGATCTATCAAGGACAATGGGGCTTCAAACAATTCGATTTTCCCGATAATGTACATGGCTTTGCTCTTGCTTCTGTAGAGGAGGGGCAGGCTCAATATTTAATTGGTACCTCTAACGGTGGCTCGGAGTGGAAGAGACTTTCGACCAAAGCCGTCAGCTTTGAAAGAATAAATTTTATCGATAGTAAGAAAGGTTTTGCTTATGAGAGAGCCGCCACGTTTTACACCAAAGACGGGGGGCTGAGCTGGAGTAAAATTTCCACCCCACCCAATACACGAGGCGCTTATTTTAGTGACCGGAATACCGGCTGGGCGGTTGTAATCGTGCCGGGAAGCGGATATCGGGTAATGAAGACCACAGATGGAGGGGGAACTTGGAGCCTTTCACTGAAGGCGGCTTTTGCCGAGCCCGAGTTTGGACAAATCTCCGCTAAGGGAGATCAGGTCGCTGTAGTGCTCTATGGCGGTACGGGGATGAGTCAGACCTCCTACTCGCTGTATGAAAGTGCGAACAGGGGGAAAAGTTGGAATCGTGTGATCGCTCAGGAAACTGCCGGCGGCGGACCTGCACCAGGCAGTGGCAAGGCTGAATTCAATAAAGGGCCAGCCGCTGGCAAACCCGGGAACCTGCAGCTTGTGGGAAACAGCACATCTTTTTTAGTGGGATTTTCTCCAGCAGCAGAGAAAGTGGCAGTTGGACGCTCTTATAACGGCGGTAAGCAATGGACTAATCTTCCGGAGCTCGCTGGTTATGACGGGGTAATCTCCTTCACTAGTAATAAAGAGGGCTGGCTCGCCATCCGTGAGCTTGATTACTCTTCCTTGTATGTGACCAAAGACGGCGGAGCTTCATGGGAACGCAGGTTTTCTTTAAAAGTGATGACCCAATAATTCTCTTCAATAAAAAATATAAGGGTCCGAAGTATTGTAAACATCGCAAATAAACAGCAGAGCAGCGATTCTCCGGATACTTGGAGAATCGCTGCTCTGTATTTTTTATCCTTGGTTGCTTGCTTGAATAGTACCCTTATCAGTGGCCTTATCAGATCCCTCATCCTCGGAGGGGTACGGACCCAGTTGACGTTATTTGCAAATTTTCGGCCTTTGGGATAGGGTTTCGGACTCCAGTAACACTATCGCCTAGAAAGAGGTTCAAATGGGTTGCTTTTTATGCCAATAGCGACTAAGGGGTCCGTTATCACACCGAATATGGAATCATACTGCGTTTAAGGTCATCTATGTCCGATAGGTGCTTGGTAGGTGCAAATATAATCGAAGTAAATGATATACATAGAGAATGGACGTTCAAAGTGTGCTTTTAATCATCAATATGGTAATATTTTATGTGCTTATGAAGATATGCTTGATTCTGTATTGAAATACTTCTTTGAACTGGATTATAGTGTACAATGGGAAAGCGAAATAGGCCTTTGATTAATATAAAAATGTTTAAGCTTTGCCATTAGACGTTTTTCTTATGCAGAATGCAGAGGCTTGCAGAATGGAGGAACGTGTGATGCCTGAAATACAGTCTGACAAATATGATGTCTCTATTACGCTCGTGAGCCTTCAAGATGGTCAGCGAAATGTTATGGAAGCGAATGGAGAAGTAACATCCAAGGGACCGCATCTATATATTCAATATGAAGAATTAGAGCAGGGTCCTCGCGGAGAGGAAGTTTCTGTTCGTACAACGATAAAGATTGCAGGCAATCAACTGAAGCTAATCCGCCATGGCGGGATTCAGTCGGAGCAGAGCTTTGAAGCTGGACGGCGTCTGCCAGGATTCTACCGCTCGCCATATACGCAGTTCAATCTTTCTACGGAAACGAACAAGCTGGAAGTTGTGCGCGAAGGGCGTTCTTTAACGGTTGCCTGGGAATATGATTTGTACGTTTACGAGGAATTGACAGGAAAGTTCGCTATTAGTTTGCATATACAGGAGGAACCGAAATTATGACACATAGTAAGAATCCGTTAGAGCTTGTAAATGAACGGGTAAAAGAAGCCATCGCCGATGCGATTGTGAATGCTGGGCTGGTTGCACCGGAAGAGGTTCCGGATATTGTACTTGAAGTGCCAAGAGATAAGGCGCATGGTGATTTGGCTACGAATGCTGCCATGCAGTTGACCAAAATTGCTAAACGTAATCCACGCCAGATTGCTGAAGCTATTATTGAGCATTTGGATACGAGCCGAGCTTCTATTGAGAAAGCGGAGATTGCAGGACCAGGCTTTATTAACTTTACCCTGTCTAAGAATTACTTGTACCCAATCATCAGCCTTGTTGCTGAGCAGGGGGATGACTATGGCCGTATTAATCTGGGTCAAGGTCAGAAGGTTGAAATGGAGTTCGTCAGTGCCAATCCAACGGGTAGCCTACATTTAGGGCATGCCCGTGGTGCTGCTGTCGGTGATGCGCTGTGTAATGTGCTTGATTATGCAGGTTATGAGGTGACCCGGGAATATTATATTAATGATGCCGGTAACCAAGTGGCTAATCTGTGTAAATCCATTGAAACCAGATACCTTCAGGAGCTGGGACAAGAGGCAGAAATGCCGGAAGATGGTTACCATGGTGAGGATATTAAGGGTTTTGCGAAGGAGCTTGTGGCAGAAAAGGGCGATACCTTGCTCGAGATGAGCCCTAGTGAGCGCGCTGCTTTTTTCCGGACCTATGGACTTAATAAAGAGTTGGATAAAATCAAACGTGATCTAGGTCTTTTCCGTGTAAACTTCGATATCTGGTTCAGTGAAACCTCGCTGTATGAGAACGGAGAAGTACTGCGCTCGCTGGACGAGCTCCGTGATCGTGGAGAAGTGTATGAGCAAGATGGGGCAACCTGGCTGCAAACGACAAAATACGGGGATGATAAAGACCGTGTCTTGATCAAAAATGATGGCACATATACCTACCTTACCCCGGATATTGCTTATCACAGCGATAAGTATGGCCGCGGTTACGATAAAATGATTAACATTTGGGGCGCTGATCACCATGGTTATATTCCGCGGATGAAGGCGGCAATGTCAGCCCTTGGCAATGATCCTGAGAAGCTAGTGGTTCTGATTGCTCAGATGGTCAGCCTGTTCCAGAATGGTGAAAAGGTCAAAATGTCCAAACGTACCGGCAAAGCGGTTACGATGGAAGATTTGATGGAGGAAGTAGGGATCGATGCGATTCGTTATTTCTTCACCATGCGCAGCATGGATTCTCATCTTGATTTCGATATGGATTTGGCGATCTCTACTTCTAATGAAAATCCTGTATTCTATGTTCAATATGCGCATGCGCGTATTTGCAGTATTTTCCGTCAGGCAGAGGAGCAAGGGATTTCTATCCCTGATTACGCTGAAATTGACTTCTCCAAGCTGACAGCAGTGCATGAATATGACCTGCTGCGCAAAATTGGTGAGCTCCCGGCAGAAATCGCTGTTGCGGCTGAAGGTTATGCTCCACATCGCCTCATTCGTTATGTATATGAGCTGGCTGCGATGTTCCACAGTTATTACAAAGCTGAACGTGTAATTACTGAGGATGCTGCTCAAACCGTGGCGCGTCTTGCTCTGCTTGGCGCAACACGTACTACTATTGCCAATGTACTGCGTCTTGTCGGAGTTTCTGCACCGGATCGCATGTAAATCAACAGCAAACGACAAAAAATCCGCCTTCCGGTTTCCTGGGGGGCGGATTTTTCTTTGCTGCCGTTCTTCGCACCGGCATCAGCTGCGCTAACGTCAGAGTGACCCACCCGGTGCCCGGGCGGGGTCTACACGTTCGCGGAGACCGAACGCTTCGCCCTTACTCCTGCTCTCAGCAGGCGTAGGGCATCGGCAGAGCCGCCGCCTAGGGATGCGCGGCGCTGCCCCTTACGCAGCCGCACCGGGGACGCGGTGCGGCGCAAGAGCAGCTTCAGCTCCCTTGGCGTGAGGCCCGGTCGCAGTGCGAGCAGCAGTGCGGCGGCTCCCGTGACATGCGAGGTCGCCATGGAGGTGCCGCTCATTTCTTTGTAGCCCTCCTTCAGCCAGCAGGAGGGCACGCCTTCGCCGGGCGCGTATACATCGATATATGAACCGCGATTGCTGAAGCCGGCAACCCGGTGTCTCTTATCGATGGCACCCACGGCTATCGTCTCGGGATAACGTGCGGGATAGTCCCCGCCACGTTTGCCGTCATTCCCAGAGGAGGCAATGACGGCGATTCCGGCCCGATACGCTTTTATAACCACATTGTGGAGCGCCTTGCTTCTAGTCTTCATTCCAAAGCTCATATTAATGACGTCGATTCGGTTCTGCACACACCAATCAATACCTAGCACAATATCGGATACATAGGCTGATCCACTATGATCAAAAGCCTTGACTGGATATAGCAGCGCTCGCGGCGCCACTCCCATCATTCCGCGATTCCCCCCTGCTGCCGCTAAGGTTCCGGCGATATGAGTTCCGTGCCCATTATCATCCAGCGGCAGCATTCCGCGGTGTAGTAGGTTGACTCCAGTGGCTAATGAATGCTTCAGATCGGGATGACGGTAATCCGCGCCGGTGTCAATGACGCCGATTTTGACGTGAACTCCGGTTGATTTAGACCATGCCTGAGGAGCATGAATCGCTTTCACCCCCCATGGGAGCGCTGCGATTCCGCTTTTTTCGTTAGCTATGGAATGGATTTGGATTTGCAGATCGTCTTCGACATTTAGAAGGTCTGCAAATCGGTTCATCAGCTTTCCAGCGGCAGCGGGCACGAAGAAGGCCCGAATCAGCGGAGATACCTGTACTTGCCGCAGCTCGGGCTGCTTTGCTTTTAGAGCCTTCCATTGTGAGAAAGCTCCGGCATACTGGCGGGGATCGTTGAAGGTAAGAATACGCCGCTCACCATTTTTGGGGGCAACCGATATTTCTTCAAGAAGCATGTTCCAAAATTTGTAATAGTCCATAGGTTTCGCTGTCCCTCCTCGGTGCCCTGCTGCCATATTGTATGAGCGGAGGGAGGGGTCCGAATGGGAACTTGCCCTTTTTTAAGGAAATGGGCTGCCCAGCGTGTCAAAAGACGGCGCTTTACATAAAATAAACAGAAGAGATTAAAACTCTCTTTGTAACATCCCGTAAGGAGCCGATCCTTGGCGTGGATACAGTCATGCGCGGAGGTCTTCCTCCGCCTTTTTAAATCCCATTTCTAAAAACTTTGGGTGCGGCGAACCTTGCTACAATTACATATCAACTCTTCTTGATGAAGACAGGTTTCCTGTATGGATAATAAGCAGGAGGCTTTTTCTGTTGGACGGTTCTTGCATTTGACTTGCATTTTGTTGTTAAATAGGTTTTACTTAGTTTTGTTAATGGATATTATTGAAATAAACCGTAATGTGAACAATGCGTGAGAGGAAGTGTCCTTTAGTGAGTACGCCACTCAATTTAAAGCTAGACCCTGAGAAAGTTAAAGAAATGCCAATGGTGGATCTTGCCTTTCTGGTGCTTAAAGCAGCCAATACACCGTATTATTACCGTGATCTGATGGTCGAGGTAGCCAAGTTACGCGGCATGACCGATCAAGAAAGCCAAGATACTATTGCCCAGTTATATACCGAGATTAACATTGACGGGCGTTTTGCCTGTGTCGGAACCAACCTTTGGGGACTGAAACGCTGGTATCCTCTTGAGCGCTCCGATGATCCGGTTGGTAACACTAAACGGGTGCGCATCATCAACGATGAAGACGATGATTTGGAAGATGACGATTTTGCTGATGAAGAAGAAAACTACACAGCTGAAGAAGAGGATTTCGACGCTATCGATGAAGATCGCGACGACCTCTATTCTGACGACGACAGCGAAGAAGAAGTCGACGAAGATGTCGTGATCGATGAAGATGACATAGACGAAGACGATACGGACGAAGACGATGCAGAAGATGGCGACGATGAAGATTCCGAGGATGACAAGTAAGATCAATAATCAGAAGAGTCTTGTCTGTGGCATAATTCCTCCCTTGACAGTGGGGGATCGTCAGAGTAAACTATTGCATGGGCTTATCATGTAAGTTAATAAACGTGTTTTCTAAAATAAAAAGTGCCCCGGTTCTACGGGTGTCACTTTTTTGTTTTTTTAGATGCAAAGTAGCTGTAGATTAATGGAATTTGAGGGATGACGGTTTATGTTTTCCCCGGTGAATTAAACTTTTGATTTCCCCTGTTTTGATGATAGTAAAACGGGTTACGATAAACACCATGTGCCGCTTTTATGTTTGGACTTTATTTAGGAGGGTTTTACAGTGACAAAGTATATTTTTGTAACGGGTGGCGTTGTGTCTTCCCTGGGTAAAGGCATTACCGCCGCTTCGCTGGGCAGGCTGCTCAAGAACAGAGGTCTAAAGGTAACGATTCAGAAATTTGATCCGTATCTTAACGTAGACCCTGGAACAATGAGCCCTTACCAGCACGGAGAAGTCTTCGTAACGGATGACGGTGCAGAGACTGACCTTGACCTTGGGCACTATGAACGGTTTATTGATATCAATCTGTCGAAGAACAGCAATGTGACGACAGGTAAGATCTATTCATCCGTAATCAGCAAGGAACGTCGTGGAGAGTACTTGGGTGGAACTGTACAAGTTATCCCGCATATTACGAATGAGATCAAAGAACGCGTGTTCCGCGCGGGCCGCGAGACCAACTCTGATGTTGTTATCACAGAGATCGGCGGTACTGTAGGGGATATTGAAAGTCTTCCGTTCCTGGAAGCGATTCGTCAAATCAAGAGTGATATTGGCCGGGAAAATGTGATGTATATCCACGTAACCTTGATTCCTTATATCAAGGCTGCTGGAGAAGTGAAGACGAAGCCGACACAGCATAGCGTTAAAGAGCTGCGCAGTATCGGTATTCAACCGAATGTCATCGTATGCCGTACGGAATATGAGCTTTCCGCAGATATGAAAGCCAAAATCGCACTCTTTTGCGATATTGATGCTAATGCTGTTGTGGAATGCCGCGATGCTTCGACGTTATATGAAGTTCCATTGAACCTTCGTGATGAAGGATTGGACGAGATTGTTGTTAATCATTTGAAGCTTACAACACCTGCGCCAGATATGCGCGAATGGGAAAGTATGCTTAGCCGGATTCAGAAATTAGAGAAGACAGTAGAAATCGCAATTGTAGGTAAGTACGTAGCACTGCATGACGCTTATTTGAGCGTTGTTGAATCACTTTCACACGCAGGTTTTGCTGCGAATGCAGAGGTTAAGATCCGCTGGGTGAATGCAGAGGAAATTACGGATGAGAACGTGGACGAAATGCTGCGTGGTATTGGCGGTATTCTTGTTCCTGGTGGTTTCGGTGATCGGGGAATCGAAGGTAAAATCTCCGCTATTCGTTATGCCCGTGAGCAATTGATACCTTTCTTTGGCATTTGCCTTGGAATGCAGGTTTCTGTAATTGAATATGGCCGTTCTGTTCTTGGACTACAAGGTGCAAACAGCTCCGAAATCGATCCAAATACACAATATCCATTGATTGATTTGCTTCCTGAGCAAAAAGATATTGAAGATATGGGCGGCACTATGCGTCTTGGGTTGTATCCTTGTAAGATTATTCCGGACTCTCTGGCAATGTCTTGCTATGATGATGAACTGGTATATGAGCGTCACCGTCACCGGTATGAGTTCAACAATGCTTACCGTGACGAAATTGAAAAAGCAGGACTGGTTATCTCCGGAACTTCTCCGGATGGCCGTCTAGTTGAGATCGTAGAGCTTCCAGAGCATCCGTGGTTCCTCTCGGTTCAATTCCACCCGGAATTCACTTCACGTCCGAACCGCCCGCAACCGCTATTCCGTGAATTTGTCAAAGCCTCTTTGACGCATTCCGAGCAGCAATAATTTATACACAGACAGAAAGAACCCTCGGTTCTTAAATAGTCGAAGAGAGCCTTCATCCGAAGGCTCTCTTTTTGTATTACCCTTTAATAGAAATATTGTAACTGACATTTATTTCATTTTAGACTCTTTATTTACCCATTTTATCCAATTAGCAGGATTTGGACAGTAAAGCACGAATAATAGGTTTCGTATGGAGTAGTTTCTAAAGGGGCCGGTCGCTGTGGAGAGCGCGGTATAGTCAATCTGCCTTAATTTCTGGGAGGGTATCGTATGGAAAAGAAGAAAGTATTAATTGTCGATGATCAGAATGGGATCCGGATTCTTCTTATGGAAGTGTTCAATAGTGAGGGATATACAACATTTCAAGCGGCTAACGGAAAATTGGCATTAGACATTGTTCGCAGCGAGTCACCCGATTTGGTCTTACTCGATATGAAAATACCGGGAATGGATGGACTCGAGATTCTGAAGCATCTAAAGGAGATCAATCCGTCCATTAAGGTCATTATGATGACGGCATATGGTGAACTGGACATGATTAAGGAGGCGACCAAGCTAGGGGCGTTAATGCATTTTACAAAGCCGTTCGACATAGACGAAATGCGCGTAGCGGTAAACATGCATCTTCATAACAAGTCTGTGGATCAATGCAGTTAGAACGGTGATTTCTGTATCGGTCCTATTTCGCGTGGTGACTCCGAAGAGGATGAGTGTAATTGTTATATGGGCTGGATAAAAATCGTCCCACCGGGACATTTTTTTGTTTACCCTATTTAGTATTTGACACAGGATGTGCTATAATAAGCCTGTATGTGATGTCGGTTTAAAAACATAGCCAACCAACATTCTTAGGAGGATGAAACCATGCCATTAGTATCTATGACAGACATGTTGAACAAAGCACTTGAAGGAAAATATGCAGTAGGTCAGTACAACATTAACAACTTGGAGTGGACTCAAGCTATTCTTGGTGCCGCTGAACAAGAAAAATCACCAGTAATCCTTGGTGTATCTGAAGGCGCAGCACGCCACATGGGCGGCTTCACTACTGTTGTTAAAATGGTTGAAGGTCTAATTATTGACATGAATATCACTGTTCCTGTAGCTATCCACCTTGACCATGGATCTAGCTTTGATAAATGTAAAGCAGCAATTGATGCTGGATTTACATCCGTAATGATCGACGGTTCCCATCACCCAATCGATGAGAACATCGATATGACTAAAAAAGTCGTTGAATATGCTCACGCTAAAGGCGTTTCTGTAGAAGCTGAAGTAGGTACTGTTGGTGGACAAGAAGACGACGTTATCGGCGGCATCATGTATGCTAAGCTTGATGAGTGCGTACGTATTGTGAAAGAAACAGGTATCGACACCCTGGCTCCTGCACTTGGTTCCGTTCATGGACCTTACCATGGCGAGCCTAACCTCGGATTCAAAGAAATGGAAGAAATCCGTGACGCTACTAACATCCCAATGGTTCTTCATGGTGGTACAGGTATTCCTGAACATGACATCAAGAAAGCCATCTCCCTGGGTACTTCCAAAATCAACGTGAACACTGAGAACCAAATCGTGTTCGCAAAAGTGGTTCGCGAAGTTCTAGCTGCTAAACCTGATGCTTATGATCCACGTACATTCATCGCACCAGGTCGCGATGCAATCAAAGAAACCGTTATTGGTAAAATTCGCGAATTTGGATCCAACAACAAAGCCTAATCATTGTAGCTTCCGCCTCAGGTGGACAAGCAATTTGTTAAAGGATAGGGCTATTACTCTGTCCAGTTTAATAGTTTGATGAGGAAAGCACACCGCTTAGCCGGTGTCTTTCCATTTTCATCACTAAAAGTCCACAGCACGTATTGCCCACCCAGCTGCAATACACGTAGGGGGAAATTGATAAATCTATGGAAAAATTAATGATTGGCGGTGGACGTCCGCTAGAGGGCGTTGTAACCATCAGTGGAGCAAAGAATAGTGCCATCGCGCTTATTCCTGCGGCAATTTTGGCCGAATCTGAAGTTGTTCTGGATAATTTACCGTCCCTTAGTGATGTAGCCGTATACTCCGAAATCTTGCAAGAGCTTGGCGCTAATGTATCCTGGTCAGGCAATCAGATGAGAATTGACCCTTCACGTATTGTATCTATTCCAATGCCCAATGGGCCGGTTAAGAAACTTAGAGCTTCGTATTATATGATGGGAGCTCTGCTTGGAAGATTCAAAGAAGCGACAATAGGTCTTCCTGGTGGCTGTAATTTTGAACCTCGTCCAATTGATCAACATATCAAGGGATTCGAGGCTTTGGGAGCAACAGTTACCAACGAACATGGTTCTATCCACTTATATGCAAAAGAGCTACGCGGTGCGAAGATTTATCTGGACGTATCAAGCGTAGGTGCCACTATAAACATCATGCTGGCGGCTTCACGAGCCAAAGGCTCTACAATTATTGAAAATGCGGCTAAAGAGCCTGAGATTATAGATGTAGCTACCCTATTGAACTCTATGGGCGCTGTTATTAAAGGCGCTGGTACAGAAACCATCCGGATCGAAGGGGTCTCGGAAATGCACGGTTGCCGTCATTCCATTATTCCCGATCGGATTCAAGCAGGAACTTATATGATTGCCGCTGCGGCTACGCGCGGTAATGTGTTGATAGATAATGTTATTCCTAAGCACTTGGAAGCCTTAACAGCCAAGCTTTTAGAGATGGGCGTGGATATTGAAGAACTTGATGAAAGTATCCGAGTTATAGGTAGAGCTAATTATGAACATGCAGATGTTAAAGCACTGACCTATCCTGGATTTCCTACAGATTTACAATCTCCTATGACAAGTATGCTGACACAGGCAGAAGGGGTTAGTGTGCTTAGCGATTTCGTCTACAGCAACCGCTTCAAGCATGTGCCAGAGTTGGTAAGAATGGGCGCAAAGATTCGTGTTGAAGGCCGATCTGCAATTATTGAGGGCAGTAAACTTAATGCTGCTAAAGTAAAGGCAGCTGATCTGCGTGCGGGTGCAGCCCTTGTCATTGCCGGGTTAACAGTAGAAGATGGTATTACTGAAGTGACCGGCGTAGAGTATATTGATCGTGGTTATGATAATTTAGTGAGCAACCTTCGGCAACTTGGTGCTCATGTTTGGCGTGAGAATGAATAATATTAGGATATCCCGCTTGGAAGGAGTATTAATTTGCGGCCAAACCGCATATTTCCTTCCATTTGGGGTAATACTAACCTAATGAGCATTTTAATAGAATCATATTTTTGCCTAGTAGATAGACTAGGAAGAACTCATTTAAAAATTGAATAGGTGGTTATTACATGGATCTTCAAATTTCCGATCTGGAAGAAATGAAGCTGACCGAGTTATATAAGCTGGCCAAGAAATACCAGATTCCTTATTACGGACAGCTGAAGAAACGGGAACTGATCTTTGCGATCCTTCGGGCACAGGCAGAGCAGAGCGGTCTCATGTTTATGGAAGGCGTACTAGAAATTTTGCCTGAGGGCTATGGATTTCTTAGGCCGATTAACTATTTGCCCAGTGCTGAAGATATTTACATCTCAGCTTCACAAATTCGTAAGTTTGATCTCAGAAGCGGAGATCTTGTGTCTGGTAAATGTCGGACACCAAAAGAAAATGAACGATATTTTGGCCTGCTTCAAGTCAATGCAGTTAATGGCGAGAACCCTGCTAGTGCAGCGGAGCGTCTTCATTTTCCAGCATTAACACCACTTTATCCGCAAGACAAGCTACCGCTTGAAACATCCCCTACTCATTTGTCTACCCGAATAATGGATTTGCTCGCTCCTGTAGGTTTGGGGCAGCGGGGTTTGATTGTAGCACCTCCAAAAGCAGGAAAAACGCTCCTCTTAAAAGAAATTGCCAATAGTATTTCCACTAATAATCCTGAGATTGAGCTCTTTGTATTGCTGATTGATGAACGTCCTGAAGAAGTAACCGATATGCAGCGTTCTGTAAAAGGCGAAGTGGTTGCATCGACGTTTGATGAGCTTCCAGAGAATCATATTAAAGTGGCTGAGCTTGTGTTGCAAAGGGCACTTCGTTTAGTTGAGCACAAGAAGGATGTAGTTATTCTTTTGGATAGCATTACGCGTCTGGCGCGTGCTTATAATCTGGTGGTTCCACCATCTGGACGTACACTTAGCGGGGGGATTGACCCGGCGGCTTTTCACCGGCCGAAGCGGTTTTTTGGTTCTGCACGGAATGTGGAAGAAGGCGGCTCATTAACTATTTTGGCAACAGCATTAATAGATACTGGCTCACGTATGGATGATATTATATATGAAGAATTTAAGGGTACCGGTAATATGGAGCTTCATTTGGACCGCAAATTGGCGGAACGCCGGATATTCCCAGCTATCGATATTCGTCGTTCAGGTACACGTCGCGAAGAAGTGCTCTTGAGCAAAGAAGAACTGGATACGATTTGGGCGATTCGCAAAAATATGAACGAATCCTACGATTTTGTGGAGGGATTCATCAAAAAGCTGCGTGATACGAAGACTAATGCTGAGTTCTTGGCATCCTTTGACGTTGCTGGGGCAAAAACAACACCAAACGGGACTGCAAGTAACGGAGGCACCTCCAACAGCGGTACAGCTGCTCGTCGTACCACACGGGCGAAGACACCTTCAGTACCTACAACTTGAGAATTGATAATAAGAGGAGACTAACATGTATTTGGTATATGCCGACGGGCAAGGAAACGTATATGATCATCCTGAACTGTACGGGCTAGCCCGTAGTGGGGATATGATTGTTGAAATGCTGGAGGAAGAATTAATTCCATTACCAGAAGGTGCTACGCTCGTGGGCTTGCCTAGTACACGTGCTGTGGGTATGAATCCTGAGACGGGTGAAATGATGTCTTTGCCGGAAGGTTCGCAGGCTGTCGGAGCGCTGCTGCCGCAAGGCTACACTCGTCTATGTCTTCCTGGTTATGTGAAGACAGATAAGTCTTATAAGCTTCCTCTGTTTGGGTATTCGGCTGTAGTGTGGAAGGATGGCGGGTTCTATGTTGCGGCAGACCCTACCGATAATCCAGAGAAATGGAATCCACTTAATTGTGACAAAGAAGATCTTGAAGTCAGTGTTGGTGAGATGACAGCCAAATATCCTGATAACCGCCTCTATGAGCATCTTTCTAACTGTGCGCTTGGCTATGAATGCCTGACTTCCTCTAATACCTTTTTAGGGCGTTGGGAGGGCGGTGTGCCCGTCTCTTATTCATGTAATGCTGGATGTTTTGGCTGTATTTCTGAGCAACCTGATGATAGCGGCTTTGTATCTCCGCAGACTCGGATGAATTTCCGGCCTACGGTCAACGAAATTTCACAAGTTATGTTGGAGCATTTAAAGACGCCTGAATCGATTATCAGCTTTGGACAAGGCTGTGAAGGGGAACCTTCCACGCAGGCAAAACTTATTATAGAAGCTATTCGTGAAGTGCGCTCGATTACTGATATGGGCTATATCAATATCAACACCAATGCGGGATTAAGCGATCATATGCGAGGAATCGTTGATGCTGGGCTCGATTTGATGCGCGTCAGCACTATCAGTGCCCTTGATGACCATTATAATGCTTATTACAAACCACGCGGTTATACATTGGCCAATGTAGAAAAATCTTTGAAATACGCTGCTTCGCAAGGGGTTTACACATCGATCAATTATCTGATCTTCCCTGGAGTGACTGATCGCGAAGAAGAGATTGAAGCGATGCTGGAGTTTGTAAGACGTACTGATCTTAAGCTTATTCAGATGCGCAATCTAAACATTGACCCGGAGAGTTATTTAGAGTTGATTCCTCCTGCCCAGGGTGAAATCCTTGGGATGAAGACGATGCTTGATATTTTCCGCGATGAACTGCCGGATGTAGTTATAGGCTCTTATACACATGTGCCACCAGCAGATATGGCGCGGGCTAAGCGGCGGGGAATCAATATTTAAGCAGCTAAAATGTAAAAATGAAACATATTGCCCAATTTGATATTTCGTGCTAAAATACCACAGTGTAATCATATAACTCTGGGTCCGCATGAGGCTTAGGGCATGAGAGGTGAAATTCAAAATGCAAGAAGCAATTCAACCAAAGTATAATGTAACTAAGGTAACCTGCGCATGTGGCAACACTTTCGAAGCTGGCTCTGTTAAACAAGAGCTTCGTGTCGAAATTTGCTCCAACTGCCATCCGTTCTTCACTGGCAAGCAGAAGTTCTTGGATGCCGGCGGTCGCGTTGATAAATTTAAGAAGAAATATGGTATCTAATTTGAACAGTCGCTTTGCGGCTTAACGGTTAGATTGAGCCCCCAGTTGTATAGCTGAGGGGCTCATTTTATGTCTTGGAGTTGATTTTTGTCCGAGCGTGAGCTATACTTATCTTCGCCGTGCTAGACGGGGAGGTAGCGGTGCCCTGTAACTCGCAATCCGCTGTAGCGAGGTTGAATTCCTGTTAGAGGTGCTATCGATGTGAGGCCTTGGTTCCTACGGGCTGTGTTGACAGTTGGGTCCTCCGCAATGAGTGCTTATGAACCTGGTCAGGTCCGGAAGGAAGCAGCCATAAGTAAGATTACTCTTGTGCCGGAGGGTGGCCTAACTCGAGCAGTCATGTAGGGTTGCCGCTTGGATCGTAGCCATCAATAACAGGTGCACGGTTTATAATTCTGTTTATCATAGCATCTTTGCCACAAGCAAAGATGCTTTTTGTTTTTGGTCAATAGCCGATGAATATAGTATAATAAATTTGCGACAAATGCCGGGAAAGCGGCAGCTTAAGAGAGGGTAATGCATAGTGGAACATATCGCGCTGTACCGTGCTTGGCGGCCGCAGTCGTTTCAAGACATGGTTGGACAACAGCACATTATCCAAACGCTGCAGAACGCAATTCGTGAACAGCGGGTTTCGCATGCCTATCTGTTCAGCGGTCCGCGGGGAACTGGTAAGACAAGTGCTGCTAAAGTCTTAGCTAAAGCGGTTAACTGTGAACGTGGGCCAGGTCCGGAACCTTGTAACGAATGTCCATCCTGCCTGCGAATCGCTGCGGGTAATGTAATGGATGTGCAGGAAATAGATGCGGCATCAAACCGGGGCGTAGAGGAGATTCGTGATCTGCGTGAGAAGGTGAAGTATGCACCTACCGAGGTGCGCCGTAAAGTGTATATCATTGATGAAGTGCATATGCTGACGACAGAAGCTTTTAATGCTCTATTAAAGACTTTGGAGGAACCGCCGTCACATGCGATGTTCATTCTTGCGACAACGGAACCTCACAAGTTGCCGGCGACAATAATCTCCCGTTGTCAGCGTTTTGACTTCCGTAGAGTGGCGTTAGAAGAACAGACCGCCCATCTGACTGCTATTTGTGAGAAGGAAGGGATTACAGCGGATAACAACGCATTGCAGTATATTGCCCGTCTATCTGATGGTGGTATGCGTGATGCATTGAGCTTGCTGGATCAGATTTCATCCTTTACAGATGGTAATGTTACGTACGAGCAAGTGTTAGGAATGACAGGAGGAATTCCCTCCGAGCAATTTGCACGTCTTGCCACTGCCATATTAGAAGGTGATATGGGTCTTCTTCTGGAGCTCGTTGAGCAGCTTATGCATGAAGGTAAAAGTGCAGATAAATGCCTAGAGAATCTCATGTATTATTTCCGTGATTTATTGATGATTAAGATGGTACCCGAGGCCGATCAATTAACAGAGAGGGTGCTGAATCCTGCTGAATTTAAAGATATGGCCACCGCATTTTCTCGGGAGCGTCTATTTCAGATTGTAGATACAATCAATAAATACCTAGGTGAAATGAAATACGCAACACATCCTCAGACACTGTTTGAAGTGGCGCTGATGAAGCTTTGCAGCTTGCAGCAAGAGGTAAGTCAGAGCGCCGCATTTGCTCCGTTAGGTGAAACAAATGCCGGAGTAAGCGCGAATCATTCGAGCATTGACTCTGGTGAACTGGATCTTCTCAAAAGACAGATCGCTGCACTGGAGAAGAAGCTGGAACAGGCAATGCAATCCGGTGGTATTTCCGGAGGAGGGCGTGATGGTGCTCCTGCACCGAAATCGCACGCGGTTCCAACACCGCGGGTTTCTTCAGCCTCCAAAATGCCTCCTAACGTAGATAGGTTTATTGCTGGTAAGGATAGTCCCGATTTTGCAGCTATCTATAAACAGTGGAGCCTTGTCCTGCAGGGAGTAAAAGAGGAAAAGGTAACGGTTCATGCATGGTTTGTAGACGGTGAGCCAGTGTCAATTATGGAGGATGCGGTGCTTGTTGCATTCAAGAACACGATTCACCGCGATACTACTGAGAAGCCGGCAAACAGACAGGTTATTGAGAGTGTGCTTGCAGCGCGTCTAGGCAAACCTTATAGACTTGTAACCATGATGCTTCGTGACTGGAATGAAGCTGCCCAGAAGTCTGTGGGACAGACTGGCAAAGAAGAACTGCAATTGGAGCATGAACACGATACTGCAGGAGCTAAACCTGAACCTTGGATTGATGAGGCTATCCAGCTTTTTGGAGAAGACCTTGTTGTCATAAAAGAGTAATATAAACATATTAGCGCTAATTGCGCATTCCAAAGGAGAGACGATGTATGAATAATATGAACCAAATGATGAAGCAAGTTAAGAAAATGCAGGAGCAAATGCTTAAAGCTCAAGAGGAACTCGGAGGCAAGGTTATTGAGGGTTCATCAGGTGGCGGCGTAGTTACTGTTCAAGTAAACGGCCACAAAAAATTGCTGTCTATTCAAATTAAACCGGAAGCCGTTGATCCGGAAGATGTTGAAATGCTGCAAGATCTTGTAATCACTGCTGTAAATGATGCATTGACTCAAGCTGAAGAGCTTGCTAACAATGACATGGGTAAATTCACTGGTGGAATGAAGATCCCAGGCTTGTTCTAATAGCCCACTCCACTTCAGTCTAAAGGAGAATTATTAATTTGTATTATCCCGAACCGCTAGCTAAGCTGATCGATGCTTTTACGCGTTTGCCCGGGATTGGACCGAAGACAGCCGCCCGGTTAGCTTTTCATGTGCTTAACATGAAAGAGGATGAAGTCATTGATTTTGCAAAAGCGCTAGTAAGCGTCAAACGCAATCTTCACTATTGCTCGGTCTGCTGTAATATTACGGATACGGACCCATGTAAGATATGTCAGGACAAAACTAGAGATCCTTCAGTGATATGTGTGATTCAAGACTCTAAGGATTTGGTGGCTATAGAACGAACCAAGGAGTTTAATGGATATTACCATGTTCTTCAGGGCGCTATTTCACCTATGGAGGGTATCGGCCCTGATGATATTCGCCTGAAAGAATTATTAACCCGTCTGAGTGATGAGAGAGTAAGCGAGCTTATTATGGCGACTAATCCCAACATTGAGGGAGAAGCAACGGCGATGTACATTTCTCGTCTTGTTCGGCCGTTTGAGATTAAAATCACCAGGATAGCTCATGGCTTGCCTGTAGGTGGCGATCTTGAATACGCTGATGAAGTTACTTTGTCCAAAGCGTTGGAAGGCCGTCGCGAGCTATTCTAGCAGCTCTATAGTGGTATTTTTCAAAAAGGAAGCCCTCGGGTTTCCTTTTTTTTGTTCTAAGTTTGTCCCTATCCCGATATGAATGAGAATAACGAGATGTGTATTTTGCATCAAAATTATTCTGAGGAGGAATTGAAATGGGATGGTGGAGAGAGCTGTGGTGGGGAGTGGATAAGGAACAAGTCGAAAAGGAAAGTGAGGGATGGGAAACCCTCCTAGAGGTCCGTAAGGCGCATTCAGAGTGGGAGAGGGCGTACCTGATGTTCGACGAGGCGTTGGGACAGGATCAGATAGATTACGCGATATATATTTTGGAGGCTGCAGAACGTAAATATCAGATACATCTCAAACATGCAAAAAGCTTGGGGTTGAACAGCAGTCAAATATAAGGGCTTATAAATAAATGTATAAGGGGGATCTACATGCTTAGAATGATAGCTATGGGCGTATTGATATTATCCGTTATCTTATTAGGTTTAGTTGTATTTAGAAAAAAGCTGGGTTTTGGGTGGCTAAGTTTATTTGGGGTTCATTTGGTATTGGCTGCACTCGGGATATATGTAGTGAACTTCTCAGGTTTGCTCACGCAGGTGTATATCCCTTTGAACCCTGCAACTATAGGCGCAGTAACGGTTCTTGGGCTTCCTGGCGTGGTTATGTTACTCGGATTAAGAATAATTTTATTTTAATGCTTGACGTGGCTTTGAAAAATATGATACATTAAGTCTCGCCCGTTTGGACAAGCTGTTGATTAACAACTTGCTGAAATGGTCAAGCAAAAAAAGAAATTAAAAAAATGCTTGACGAAAACAAAGGCGCTGTGATATATTATAAAGGTCGCTGCTGACAAGCAACGACGACGAAAGATGAGACATTGATCTTTGAAAACTGAACAACGAGTGAGTGGGAAATCACGCAAGTGAAATCCAAAATTAGAGAATTAATTTTCTCGTCAGATGTTTCAAAATGAGCATATCGCTCTTTTCAATACTAATTGGAGAGTTTGATCCTGGCTCAGGACGAACGCTGGCGGCGTGCCTAATACATGCAAGTCGAGCGGAGTTACTTTGAAAGCTTGCTTTCAAAATAACTTAGCGGCGGACGGGTGAGTAACACGTAGGCAACCTGCCCTTCAGACTGGGATAACTACCGGAAACGGTAGCTAATACCGGATAATTTCTTTTTTCTCCTGAGAGAAGAATGAAAGACGGAGCAATCTGTCACTGAGGGATGGGCCTGCGGCGCATTAGCTAGTTGGTGGGGTAACGGCCCACCAAGGCGACGATGCGTAGCCGACCTGAGAGGGTGAACGGCCACACTGGGACTGAGACACGGCCCAGACTCCTACGGGAGGCAGCAGTAGGGAATCTTCCGCAATGGGCGAAAGCCTGACGGAGCAACGCCGCGTGAGTGATGAAGGTTTTCGGATCGTAAAGCTCTGTTGCCAGGGAAGAACGTCCGGTAGAGTAACTGCTACCGGAGTGACGGTACCTGAGAAGAAAGCCCCGGCTAACTACGTGCCAGCAGCCGCGGTAATACGTAGGGGGCAAGCGTTGTCCGGAATTATTGGGCGTAAAGCGCGCGCAGGCGGCTATTTAAGTCTGGTGTTTAAACCTTGGGCTCAACCTGAGGTCGCACTGGAAACTGGGTGGCTTGAGTACAGAAGAGGAAAGTGGAATTCCACGTGTAGCGGTGAAATGCGTAGATATGTGGAGGAACACCAGTGGCGAAGGCGACTTTCTGGGCTGTAACTGACGCTGAGGCGCGAAAGCGTGGGGAGCAAACAGGATTAGATACCCTGGTAGTCCACGCCGTAAACGATGAGTGCTAGGTGTTAGGGGTTTCGATACCCTTGGTGCCGAAGTTAACACAGTAAGCACTCCGCCTGGGGAGTACGGTCGCAAGACTGAAACTCAAAGGAATTGACGGGGACCCGCACAAGCAGTGGAGTATGTGGTTTAATTCGAAGCAACGCGAAGAACCTTACCAGGTCTTGACATCCCTCTGAATCTGCTAGAGATAGCAGCGGCCTTCGGGACAGAGGAGACAGGTGGTGCATGGTTGTCGTCAGCTCGTGTCGTGAGATGTTGGGTTAAGTCCCGCAACGAGCGCAACCCTTAACTTTAGTTGCCAGCAGGTAATGCTGGGCACTCTAGAGTGACTGCCGGTGACAAACCGGAGGAAGGTGGGGATGACGTCAAATCATCATGCCCCTTATGACCTGGGCTACACACGTACTACAATGGCCGGTACAACGGGAAGCGAAGCCGCGAGGTGGAGCCAATCCCATCAAAGCCGGTCTCAGTTCGGATTGCAGGCTGCAACTCGCCTGCATGAAGTCGGAATTGCTAGTAATCGCGGATCAGCATGCCGCGGTGAATACGTTCCCGGGTCTTGTACACACCGCCCGTCACACCACGAGAGTTTACAACACCCGAAGTCGGTGGGGTAACCCGCAAGGGAGCCAGCCGCCGAAGGTGGGGTAGATGATTGGGGTGAAGTCGTAACAAGGTAGCCGTATCGGAAGGTGCGGCTGGATCACCTCCTTTCTATGGAGAATCGTTCTCTGCAATGAGAACATTCAAATCGGAAGCTTAGCTTCCGCAATAGAACCTTCGGGTTCGAACACTCACTCGTGTTCAGTTTTGAAAGAGCAAGTCTCTTTCGTATGCGTTTGGTGGCGATAGCGGAGGGGTTCCACACGTACCCATCCCGAACACGACCGTTAAGCCCTCCAGCGCCGATGGTACTTGGACCGAAGGGTCCTGGGAGAGTAGGACGTTGCCAAGCGGACAACCAATTGATTGGTTGATTCACAATGTTATACATGTTATATGGGCTTTTAGCTCAGTTGGTTAGAGCGCACCTCTGATAAGGGTGAGGTCGGTGGTTCGAGTCCACCAAGGCCCACCATATAACATTATAGAGTAATTTTATGGGGCCATAGCTCAGCTGGGAGAGCGCCTGCCTTGCAAGCAGGAGGTCAGCGGTTCGATCCCGCTTGGCTCCACCATAAATTTTTGAATGAATAACTTTTTCAACTTGATCCTTGAAAACTGGATACCGAAACGAATTTGCGTTTTAGAACATCTTTTAGCAACTTGTGCAAACAAGTAAATGTTATTAGTGAGATTTTTCTTCGGAAGAATCAAGGTTAAGCTAATAAGAGCACACGGAGGATGCCTAGGCGCCAGGAGCCGACGAAGGACGTGGCGAACAACGAAACTGCCTCGGGGAGCTGTAAGCAAGCTTTGATCCGGGGGTGTCCGAATGGGGAAACCCAGCTGTGGTAATTCGCAGTTACTCATTTCTGAATACATAGGAAATGTAGAGGCAGACCAGGGGAACTGAAACATCTAAGTACCCTGAGGAAGAGAAAACAATAGTGATTCCGTCAGTAGCGGCGAGCGAACGCGGAACAGCCTAAACCTAAGAGCTTGCTCTTAGGGGTTGTGGGACGTCTCACATGGAGTTACAAAGGAATATGGTAGGTGAAGAGGTCTGGAAAGGCCCGCGATAGAGGTAAAAGCCCTGTAGCCTAAACTGTGTTCTCTCCGAGACGGATCCCGAGTAGTGCGGGGCACGTGAAACCCCGTATGAATCCAGCAGGACCATCTGCTAAGGCTAAATACTACCTGGCGACCGATAGTGAAACAGTACCGTGAGGGAAAGGTGAAAAGCACCCCGGAAGGGGAGTGAAATAGAACCTGAAACCGTGTGCTTACAAAAAGTCAGAGCCCTATTAATGGGTGATGGCGTGCCTTTTGTAGAATGAACCGGCGAGTTACGTTTAACATGCAAGGTTAAGCCGAGAAGGTGGAGCCGCAGCGAAAGCGAGTCTGAATAGGGCGAATTAGTATGTGGACGTAGACCCGAAACCGTGTGATCTACCCCTGTCCAGGGTGAAGGTGCGGTAACACGCACTGGAGGCCCGAACCCACGTACGTTGAAAAGTGCGGGGATGAGGTGGGGGTAGCGGAGAAATTCCAATCGAACTCGGAGATAGCTGGTTCTCCCCGAAATAGCTTTAGGGCTAGCCTCGGTATAAGAGTAGTGGAGGTAGAGCACTGATTGGGTGCGGGGTCCGCAAGGATTACCAAGCTCAGTCAAACTCCGAATGCCATATACTTATTGCCGGGAGTCAGACAGTGAGTGCTAAGATCCATTGTCAAAAGGGAAACAGCCCAGACCATCAGCTAAGGTCCCCAAGTGTGTGTTAAGTGGGAAAGGATGTGGAGTTGCACAGACAACCAGGATGTTGGCTTAGAAGCAGCCACCATTGAAAGAGTGCGTAATAGCTCACTGGTCGAGTGACTCTGCGCCGAAAATGTAACGGGGCTAAACACACCACCGAAGCTATGGCTAGATACGTATGTATCTGGGGTAGGGGAGCGTTGTGTAGGGGTTGAAGGTGTACTGAAAAGAGCGCTGGACACTACACAAGTGAGAATGCCGGTATGAGTAACGAAAAGATCAGTGAGAATCTGATCCGCCGAAAGCCCAAGGTTTCCTGAGGAAGGCTCGTCCGCTCAGGGTAAGTCGGGACCTAAGGCGAGGCCGAAAGGCGTAGTCGAAGGACAACAGTTTGAAATTACTGTACCACCGTAATCCGCTATGAGCGATGGGGTGACGCAGGAGGGTAGTGACGCGGACTGATGGATGTCCGTCTAAGCAGTGAGGCTGATGTGTAGGCAAATCCGCACATCATTAAGGCTGGGCTGTGATGGGGAGCGAAAATTATAGTAGCGAAGGTCATGATCTCACACTGCCAAGAAAAGCCTCTAGCCAGGAGAAGGTGCCCGTACCGCAAACCGACACAGGTAGGCGAGAAGAGAATTCTAAGGCGCGCGGAAGAACTCTCGTTAAGGAACTCGGCAAAATGACCCCGTAACTTCGGGAGAAGGGGTGCCCCGGTAGTGTGAATAGCACGAGGGGGCCGCAGTGAAAAGGCCCAAGCGACTGTTTAGCAAAAACACAGGTCTGTGCGAAGCCGCAAGGCGAAGTATACGGGCTGACGCCTGCCCGGTGCTGGAAGGTTAAGGGGAGTGGTTAGGGGTAACCCGAAGCTATGAACCGAAGCCCCAGTAAACGGCGGCCGTAACTATAACGGTCCTAAGGTAGCGAAATTCCTTGTCAGGTAAATTCTGACCCGCACGAATGGCGTAACGACTTGGGCGCTGTCTCAACGAGAGATCCGGTGAAATTTTAATACCTGTGAAGATGCAGGTTACCCGCGACAAGACGGAAAGACCCCATGGAGCTTTACTGCAGCTTGATATTGAATTTGGGTACGATCTGTACAGGATAGGTGGGAGCCGTAGAAATCGGAGCGCAAGCTTCGGTGGAGGCGCCGTTGGGATACCACCCTGATCGTATCTAGGTTCTAACCTAGTACCCTTACCGGGTACGGGGACCGTGTCAGGCGGGCAGTTTGACTGGGGCGGTCGCCTCCTAAAGAGTAACGGAGGCGTTCCAAGGTTCCCTCAGAATGGTTGGAAATCATTCGCAGAGTGCAAAGGCATAAGGGAGCTTGACTGCGAGACCTACAAGTCGAGCAGGGACGAAAGTCGGACTTAGTGATCCGGTGGTACCGCATGGAAGGGCCATCGCTCAACGGATAAAAGCTACCCTGGGGATAACAGGCTTATCTCCCCCAAGAGTCCACATCGACGGGGAGGTTTGGCACCTCGATGTCGGCTCATCGCATCCTGGGGCTGAAGTAGGTCCCAAGGGTTGGGCTGTTCGCCCATTAAAGCGGTACGCGAGCTGGGTTCAGAACGTCGTGAGACAGTTCGGTCCCTATCTGTCGTGGGCGCAGGAAATTTGAGAGGAGCTGTCCTTAGTACGAGAGGACCGGGATGGACGTACCGCTGGTGCACCAGTTGTTCCGCCAGGAGCATGGCTGGGTAGCTACGTACGGACGGGATAAGCGCTGAAAGCATCTAAGCGTGAAGCCCCCCTCAAGATGAGATTTCCCAATTAGTAAGACCCCTTGAAGACGACGAGGTAGATAGGTTGGAGGTGGAAGTGCAGCAATGCATGGAGCTGACCAATACTAATCGGTCGAGGGCTTATCCTATACGTAGAATGCAAATTCGTTTCGGATTCAGTTTTCAGGGAGTCAAATTCCTGTTTGGATTGCTGTGGTACTGATATCGTTTGGAGAGATACCCAAGTGGCTATAAGGGGACCCTCTGCTAAGGGGTTAGACTGCGTAAGCGGTGCGTGGGTTCGAATCCCACTCTCTCCGCCATTTTCAATCCATAGCAATACTAATTATTGTGGCGGTGTAGCTCAGCTGGCTAGAGCGTACGGTTCATACCCGTGAGGTCGGGGGTTCGATCCCCTTCGCCGCTACCATAATACCTGGAGGCTTAGCTCAGCTGGGAGAGCATCTGCCTTACAAGCAGAGGGTCGGGGGTTCGATCCCCTCAGCCTCCACCATTTTCATCTTTTTAGAATTGCTTTTACACCGTGCCGGTGTAGCTCAACTGGTAGAGCAACTGACTTGTAATCAGTAGGTTGGGGGTTCAAGTCCTCTCGCCGGCACCATTTTTAATTAATGCGGAACCGTGGTGTAGTTGGCCTAACATGCCTGCCTGTCACGCAGGAGACCGCGGGTTCGAATCCCGTCGGTTCCGCCATTTTTTCCACAAAATGAGTGGGAAGTGTAAGACTTTTCCGCTTAATTGTCATGTAATCTTATGGCTCGGTAGCTCAGTCGGTAGAGCAGAGGACTGAAAATCCTCGTGTCGGCGGTTCGATTCCGTCCCGAGCCACCTTTTTTGGGGGATTAGCGAAGTGGCCAAACGCATCAGACTGTAAATCTGCTCACGTACGTGTTCGGTGGTTCGAATCCATCATCCCCCACCATTTATGAGCCATTAGCTCAGTTGGTAGAGCACCTGACTTTTAATCAGGGTGTCGAAGGTTCGAGTCCTTCATGGCTCATCCCAAACAGAAAGTCATCACCTTAGGGTGGTGGCTTTTTTTGTGTTTTTATGTCGTATTATAGTAGCGCGCTGCTGCAGTGATTAACATAATATTAGAGAATATGCTAAAATAGGCGAAAAGAGCAAAAGTGGTGGAGTATGGTGACTATGGATAGCGAAACATTGCGAAAAAAGTTAGAGCAGCTCACCGGAAAGAAAACCGGAATCAAGCAGTTAGGGAGGCAACATTCAGCTTCTCTTTTTAGCCTGGGATTGGAAGCACAAGAACAGCCGGTAATCCATGAAGGTCATCTTTGGGCACCATTATATGAGACTGATGGACGTGTAACCGCTGTCTGGGTGGAATTGGATGGACTTAACTCTTTGGAAATACAATTAGTGAATTATGCAGTTCGAAACTTTGCAATTGCACTAAAAGCTACTGGGGTTAGAGAAGAAGGGGAAGCGGAGGCTCGGCAGCTGGGTACCTGGTTGAACACCGAACTGGAGCAAGAGAAAAATGACTCTGAGATACCCGATGAGATGGCTCTAAAGGGACGTTTATTCGGAGATATGGTTCCATTCCTACTTAGCAGTGAGAATGCACATAGCCCGCAGATCACTTATCGTTCCTTAATGAAGCTGCTGCGCAGCTATTTTGAGAATGAAATTCTGCTTATACCTCTTCAAGAAAAAGAATGGTTAATATTGGCCCGGAAGGAACTACTCACGGGCGGAGATGATAAGGATGAGGAAGAAGAGAGTGTAGATGAAATTCTGGCTCAGACCAGTATGGGCTTACACGAACTGATAGCCAGCGAATGGGTAGGTGTATTCCATTTGGCTGTAGCTCCGGCTATAGTCCCTGTTAAGGGATTGACGGGATCCGTGGCCTTGCTGAGGGAGACCATTGTACTCGGACGTATTTTCCAAGTGGGTGAATATATTCATTTACCTTGGGAGCTGCATTTGGAACGTTTGGTTAACAGCATTCCTGATGCACGGCGTAAACAGTTACTTGGACAGATTGGCGACTATTCTTCCGTACTATCGGATAAAGAGATGCTGATGACCCTGGAGACGTTTTTTGAGATGGATTGTAATGTAAGTGAAACAGCCAAGAAGCTATATATTCATCGCAACACGCTTTTATACCGTCTGGACAAGATAAAACAGGAGACGGGTGCCGATGTGCGTAGCTTTGGGGACGCTGCTATTGTGAAGCTTACTATGCTTTTGTATAAAGTGACGAAAAGGAAATAGGTTTTTTGTGAACGTTACAAATAGCCACCGTGTCCCGTCTAGGGTAATATAAATGTACAAGGAAAAAAGAATTTTTCAATTAATCAATAATTAACTCGAGGGGGAAATACAATGGCAGGCGTACGTTTAGAGCATATTTTCAAAAAATACCCGGGTTCAGATAAAGCAACAGTAATGGATATCAATCTTGATATTAAAGATAAGGAATTTCTAGTATTGGTTGGACCATCCGGTTGCGGTAAATCCACAACTTTGCGTATGATCGCTGGTCTGGAAGAAATCTCCGAAGGTAAAATGTACATTGGCGATCGTGTAGTCAACGACGTTGCACCTAAAGACCGCGATATCGCGATGGTATTCCAATCCTACGCCCTGTATCCGCATATGAGCGTATACCAAAACATGGCTTTCGGTTTGAAACTTCGTAAAGTGAAGAAAGATGAAATCGACAAGAAAGTACGTGAAGCTGCTAGAATTCTCGATATCGAGCATTTGCTAGATCGTAAACCAAAAGCACTTTCCGGTGGTCAACGCCAACGTGTCGCTTTGGGACGCGCTATCGTACGTGATCCACAAGTCTTCTTGATGGATGAGCCTCTTTCCAACTTGGATGCTAAACTTCGTGGTCAAATGCGCGCTGAAATCACTAAACTGGTTAAACGCCTTGAAACCACTTGTATCTACGTAACGCATGACCAAACAGAAGCTATGACAATGGGTGACCGTATCGTAGTTATGTATGATGGTATCATTCAACAAGCTGCTTCCCCTGAAGAGTTGTACAATGAACCAACTAACCTGTTCGTAGCTGGATTTATCGGATCCCCTACAATGAACTTTATCAATGGTACTTTGTCCGAAGCAAACGGTTCTATCCGTTTCCGCGCTGAGAACCTTGATGTTGAAGTACCAGGCGGAAAAGCTCAAATCATCCGCAGCAAAGGCTACATTGGCAAAGAAGTAATTATGGGCGTTCGTCCAGAAGATATCCATGAAGAGCCAGTATTCTTGGAAGCTTCCCCGAACACAATCTTTACTTCATTGGTTGATGTAACTGAAAACCTTGGTCACGAAATGCTCCTTTACTTGAGCGGCCTTGGTAAATCTACTGTAATCGCTCGTGTAGATGGACGTTCCACTACTCGCGAAGGCAGCAAGCCAAAATTGGCTATCGATATGAACAAAGTTCACTTCTTCGATAAAGAATCCGAAGTTAACATTCTGTTGGGATAAGATCGCAGGATCTTTTCTCTCTTGATAAAGCCACCCGAAAGGGTGGCTTTATTGTTTAATTAGGGTCGTAATGGATAGGCGTTAAGATTGCATTCACAAGCGTTATCAATTAAGATAGCAGGAGAATTACCTCCGGAATTGTAATGAGATCGCTGTCAACCGGACGCAGTAAGCGGACATATACCGCAGGTGACGAAAGGACGAATTTACATGGCTAAGAAAGTAAAAGTATCTGAATTGGTACAACATTTTCAATTAGAGGTTATTTCCGGCCAGGAAGGTCTAAAACGACCTATTACGGTCGATGACCTGAATCGCCCTGGACTAGAGATTGCTGGTTATTTCGAATATTATCCGGAAGAACGTGTTCAATTATTAGGTAAGACAGAACTCGCATTCTTCTCCATGCTGCCTGAAGCTGAACGTAAAAGTAGGCTTCGTGGAATCTGTAATGACAATACCCCTTGTATCGTAATTACCCGTAGTTTGGATGTGCCACAGGAGTTAATTGATATAAGTAATGAAAAGGGACTTCCTGTGCTTCGTAGCTCGATGGCTACGACTATTTTCTCCAGCCGTTTGACAAGCTTCTTAGAAGGGAGATTAGCCCCTACAGCAACGATTCATGGTGTACTCTGTGATGTATATGGTGTAGGTATGCTGATTACTGGTAGTAGTGGTATTGGTAAGAGTGAGACAGCCCTTGAACTTGTAAAACGTGGACATAGACTGATCGCTGATGATGCCGTGGAAATCCGCCAGACTTCAGATAACCAGCTGCATGGTACAGCCCCTGAGTTGATCCGTCACTTGTTGGAAATTCGCGGAGTAGGTATCATTAACGTAATGACACTTTTTGGTGCGGGTGCTATCCGTAATCATAAACGGATTACACTTGTCGTTAGATTAGAGGCGTGGCAGCAAGACAAGCAGTATGACCGGCTTGGACTTGATGAGGAAACAACGCGGATTATTGATACCGATGTTCCACTTGTAACCATTCCTGTACGTCCAGGACGTAACCTTGCCGTTATTATTGAGGTTGCTGCGATGAACTATCGCCTGAAGCAAATGGGCTTTAATGCAGCCCTGCAGTTTACGAATAAGTTAACTGCGACCATATCTGAGGATATGGACGATCTCGATTAGGAGTGTGAGACAATGTTCCCATTAGCAATAGATCCTATTGTATTCTCAATTGGATCACTACCTGTACACTGGTACGGGTTAATACTAGGGGTCGGTGCACTCGCGGGATTATTTCTTGCGATCCGCGAGGGCAAACGGTTCGGAATCCCGCAAGAATTCTTTATGGATATGCTGCTACTGGGTGTACCCTCGGCAATTATAGGGGCACGGATTTATTTTGTAGCTTTTAAATGGGACGATTATAAGCATAATCTGATAGACGTCTTTAAGATCTGGAATGGCGGCATCGCCATTTACGGCGCATTAATAGGAGCGATTATTTGCGGAATTATTTATTTCCGTTATAAGGGTTACCCTTTCTGGCGTATTGTTGATATTTGTGCACCTGGACTACTGGCGGGTCAAATGATTGGCCGCTGGGGAAACTTTGTCAACCAAGAGGCATACGGCAGCGTAGTTGAGGAATCTTTTTTACGGGATAAACTGCATTTACCTGACTTCATCGTTAATCAAATGTACATAGGAGATGCTTTTCATCATCCGACCTTCCTGTATGAATCTCTTTGGAGCTTACTAGGGATTGCGTTATTGATGGTTCTCCGTCGTCAGAAGTTTGTACGTGCTGGAGAAATCTTCATGTCTTACTTTATATGGTATTCCATCGGTCGGTTCTTCATCGAGGCTGTGCGTACTGACAGTTTAGCTTTTAACGGAAGTGCAGGATTGGCTTCGTTTATAAATGGCTTATGGAGTCCGATGGAATGGTTAGGTTTTGAACAAGGATATCTGGATCCTGCCTATGGTAATATTCGTATTTCTCAGCTGCTTTCTCTACTGATTATTGTGGCAGCTATATTGCTGATCGTTATTCGCAGAGTAACCGGAGAGCCTAAAGCACATTATTCTGACCCTATCGTATGTACTAAACCGATCCAAGCAGATACTGTAGTGCCAGAAAGCGCAGTAAATACACCGCAGAAAACTCGTCAAGGAACACAACCTGAGCAAGGACAGCCAGCGGATGGAGATAAGAAGGAGCAGTAAAACTTATGATAGAATGCGTTCTTTTTGATCTGGATGGAACGATTGTCGATACGAATGAGCTAATCATTAGCTCATTTATGTACGCGCTGAAGGACAATGGTCTGGCTCCACTGACCAGAGAAGAGATAATTCCGCATATGGGAACAACCCTTCAGCAACAGATGAGAGTATTCTCTGGACTAGAGGATGTAAATGGTACGTTAGAAAAGTCCTATCGTTCTTATAATAATGAGCATCATGATGAGTTAGTGCGTTCCTTTCCGCTTGTAAAGGAGACCATAGAGGAGCTCTCGCGTCGTGGGATCAAACTTGGGATTGTAACTACTAAGATCCGTCCAACAACGATCAAGACCCTGGAAAGGTTCGATTTGCTTAAGTACATGGATACGATTGTGACTGTGAACGATGTTACTGAACCAAAGCCACATCCGGAGCCCGTACTGACAGCGGTCCACAACCTTGGTGTTGATCCTCGCAAAACCTTAATGATAGGTGACAGTGCAGTTGATATTCAATCAGCCAAAGCTGCCGGTGTATACGCTGCTGGAGTATCTTGGTCTTTGAAGGGCGAGGATACGCTCCGCAAGTATGATCCGGACTTTATCATCCATAACATGAAGGATATTATAGAAATTATGGAGCGAGGAACGAATGAATCGTGAGAAACGTAACCCGTTATCCAGTAGAAGGTCATAACTCACTTTGGTATATTTACCGTACGGTCAGCCCTTGGAAGGGTGTCCGCAACTTTATTTTTATTCAGATTGCCCGCTATTGTCCGATTCTACCGTTAAAGAATTGGATCTATCGACGGATGCTGGGGATGAAGGTTGGTAAACACACGGCTTTTGGTCTTATGGCAATGGTGGATGTGTTTTTTCCGGAGAAAATAACGGTAGGTGAGAATTCTATTATTGGTTATAACACGACGATTCTGGCGCATGAGTATCTGATCAAGGAATATCGCCTGGGCGAAGTGGTGATCGGTGAAAATGTATTGATCGGCGCGAATACAACGATTCTTCCCGGTGTAACCATTGGAGATTGGGCAGTTATAGCTGCTGGCTCCGTGGTGCACAAAAATGTGGCGGCTGGCTCTTTTGTCGGAGGCAATCCTCTGCGAGAGCTGCGCCCCTCTTCAACGGAAGAACATGCGGAACAAGTGTAAACGATGCTTTTTTAACCCTGCAGTTACATATTGCGTTTTTTTAGCGCAGGTTCTGCAGGGTTTCTTGCGTCTTAGAGAAGATTATTAAGGAAACTTTAAGTTCTTCTTAAGTTTTTAGAACAGATACATTCGATATAATTAGCGTTAGTGATAAGGATAAGGCGAATCCCACGCTAGGCATTCAGCTTCAAATATCAGAATGTAAAATCAGCAGGTGCAGGCTTCCTGGTATTTTCAGTTTCCACATTCCGCTTAGCGTCTCTATGAACAACCATCATAGTAGAGAAGAGGAATATAATATGAACACTGCGAGACAGGAAAGGCTGCCCCAGCTGGATATTTTCAGAGCATTAGCGATCTTAGGCGTATTGCATGTGCATTCCTCATCTTTTGCGGCTGGAGAGCAGGCACTGCATTCCCCTTATTATTACTGGCTGAACTGGATCAACATTTTCTTTAAATTCGGTACGCCCTCATTTATTTTTCTGAGCAGCTTCGTATTGTTTTATAATTATTATGGGCGTCCTGTGACACGCAGCTTGATTATTAATTTCTACCGTCGTCGATTAAAGTATATTTTATTACCTTATCTGCTAGCCTCTACGGGCTATTACGCACTAACCTTATATGTGAACGGACGATTGACCCAGAACCTCGGTGGCAACCTGTACAGCTTTATTAGAGCGTTATTCTCAGGTTCCGCATATGCGCATTTGTATTTTGTATTTATCAGCATTCAGTTTTATTTGCTTTTTCCAGTACTGCTTAAGCTACTCCAGAGTTCCCGCTTTTTAATTAAATGGGCGGTTCCGCTCGGATTGGCACTTCAGTGGGGGTTTATTTTCTGGAATAAATACGAACTGCACATTGTTGAAAAAGGGAGCCTCGCGATCTCTTATCTGGCTTATTATATGATGGGTGCTTATATCGCAATTCACTTTGAGAAGGTGAAGACTTGGCTGATGAAGCCATGGAGGGGGCTAACTGCCAAGCAAAAAGGATGGACTGCCCTGTTAGTGAGCGGGTGGTTAATTGCAGCCTTTATCCATGTGCAGCTATGGTATGTGGCCCGCCATTTTGGGGTGTGGACGGATTCGCTGTGGTACGAGCTATTATGGAATGTCCATACGATGTTATCAGCATTGGTTCTGTTGTATGCTACATTCCTGATCTATCGTAAGGCCTCTCGCGGGATTGTTGCTTTTTTAACACGTTTGGGTGAACTCTCATTTGCGATATATTTGATTCATCCGCTATTGCTGGCGGTATATCGCAGGTTCCGATATCAGATTCCCCTAGAGTCGCTAACATATGTTTTGTTCATCTACGGAGGGCTTGTGGTCGCACTGGGAGGGAGCTGGCTTATTGTGCAGTTTGCTTTCCGGCGAGTTCCGGGTTCATGGATTATTTTTGGAAGCGTGCCTCGCTCTTTGGAATCCAGTCCGGAGGAAAAGTCAGGTTATATCTCTGAGGAACGGGCAAAGGGGTTCGTGCAGCAGGAGAAATAGCGTTAGAAGAAGGTCTGATACACGCACACGCTAAAACGTGGGGAAGTAGCCTTCATAATATTTGATTAAAAAGGCATCATTTCGATGCGGAGCTTAACAGGAGGAAAGATTATGAGACAAAAAGAAAGAATTCCGCAGCTGGATATTTTTCGGGCGATTGCTATTTTTGCAGTGCTGGCTATTCATGCTACTTCACGAACGTTGGCGGAGACACTAGGTACAAACATGTTTCATCCGTTCTTATTTATTAATAAATTCAGCCAGTTCGCCGTACCTTCATTCATATTTTTGAGTGGGTTCGTGCTCTTCTATAACTATATTGACCGTCCGCTGGGTGGCAAAACGCTAGGAAAGTTCTACACTAGAAGGCTGCTTTATATTATTGTGCCTTATGTAGTATTTTCACTGCTGTATTTTGCGTTAAAAATGAATGCCGGGAATACTTGGGGCTTACCTCCGGGGGAGATGGCTTCTAAGCTATGGAAGTATTTATGGACAGGAACAGCATATACGCATCTGTATTATATTATTATCATTATTCAGTTTTACGTGTTATTTCCGCTTATTTTGTGGTGTTTGCAAAAGGTTCGTCATCTGGCGGCTTGGGCGCCACTGATCGGGTTATTACTACAGTGGGGTTTTGTGCTGCTGAATAAATACATGACCAATCACGGGTATTGGCAGTTATCCAAGGGGAGTCTGGCGATCACTTATTTCTCGTATTTCCTGCTGGGTGCTGGGATTGCAGTGTATTACTCTTCTTTGAAAAAATGGTTAGTGCCTTCACGTGAAGGCTGGCGCGCCGGTAAAGGTCCGGTTTGGATTACGTTGTGGTTGTTATGGATTGTAGCAGGGGTTGTTCATGTTGAGCTATGGTTTAACAATTACACGAAAAAAACTGTCATCAACAGCTTATGGTATGAGGGTTTCTCTAATTTACATGCGCTGCTCTCTTGTGTGGTGCTGTTGCAAATCTCCTTCTTGCTCTATGGGGCGGGTCGTAGCTTGCTGACAAGACTTTTGGTATCTGTGGGAGCATGCTCCTTCGGAATTTATCTATTGCACCCTATGCTGCTGTATTTCTATAGAAAATTACCGTTTCACGGGGGTTCTCTTGCGTACATCGCAGCGATTGTAGGAGGATGGCTTGTTGCGCTGCTGGTTTCATGGCTGGCAGTGGCTCTCGTCTTCCGGTATGTGCCTGCGTCTTGGATTATTTTCGGATCAGGCGCACCAAAGAAAGCAAAAACAGGCTCCATAAGCGCATAGTCTACTGCTAGGTAATATAAAAGCGCCGGTCTCCCGTATATGCGGGTTGACCGGCGCTTTTATATTTTGTCTATTCTCCAGCTTGTTCCCGCTGAAACTCCGCAATAGCTTGATACTGGCTTTCCAGACTACGGTAGACGGAAATATAAATCGGCAGCAGCTGCTTGTACACTTTGGTATGTTCATCAATCGGATCATGCTGGTAAGTTGAACCGATCATGTCGAATACAACATCTAAGGAGTCCACGCGGCCCGTTGCGTAAAGACCAAGCACTACTGCTCCGAGGCAGGAGCTTTCAATACTCTCCGGAATGATGACCTCTTGATCAAAAATATCAGACATCATCTGCCGCCAGACTGAGGAACGGGCGAAGCCGCCTGTAGCCAGAATTTTGCTAGGACGCCCGATTTGCTCTTCCATAGCCAGCAGAACCATATACATATTGAAGATTACGCCTTCTAGTACCGAGCGAATCATATGCTCCTTATGGTGATTCATAGAAAGGCCGAAGAAGGAGCCACGAGCATCAGGATTCCACAGCGGTGCCCGTTCACCAGTTAAGTAAGGATGGAATAGAAGACCACCGCTACCTGCCGGAACTTGTTCCGCGATGCGAGTTAGAACCTCGTAAGGGTCAATGCCAAGACGTTTGGCGGTTTCGACTTCAGAAGCAGCGAACTCATCCCGTACCCAGCGGAACAGCATACCACCGTTATTAACGGGCCCTCCGATCACCCAATGTTTTGGGGTTAAGTTATAACAGAAGGTCCGTCCTTTAGGGTCGGTAAGCGGGTGATCCACTACGGTGCGAATCGCTCCGCTTGTTCCAATCGTTGCGGCCACTACACCGGGTTTAATCGCGCCTACGCCAAGGTTGGACAAGACGCCATCACTGGCTCCTACGACAAAAGGTGTCGTCGGGAGCAGTAACAGCTCCTCTGCTAGACCGGGAAGCAGGCCTTGCATGATCTCTGTGGTGGGAACAAGCCGTGAGAGTTGATCCGGTGAAATATGGGCTATCTCCAGGGCCTCTTTATCCCACTCCAAAAGTTCAAGGTTGAGCATGCCTGTAGAAGAGGCAATGGAATGATCGATGATGTATTCGCCGAACAGCCGAGCGAATATGTATTCTTTTATAGAAATGAATTTATAGGTTTGTTGAAACAACTGAGGCTGCTCTTCCCGAAGCCACATTAGCTTGGTAATCGGTGACATAGGATGAATAGGCGTTCCTGTGCGCAAATACAACTCATGTCCGTTGAACTCTTTCTTCAGGCGAAGTGCAGACCCGGCACTACGGTTGTCAGCCCAAGTGATGCAGGCGGTAAGTGGTTTACCCAGCTGATCAATTGCAATGACACTGTGCATGGCTGAACTGAAGGAGACGAATAGGATCTTATCTGGAGATACGGCGCTTTGCCGCATGACATTAGAGAGGGTATGAAACACTGCACGTAGGATTTGCTCTGGGTCCTGCTCCGCTATAGAAGGGGAGGGTTGATGCAAGGGATAACCCATATTCGCTTGTGCAACTATGGCTCCATTCTCCTCGAAGAGAACTGCCTTTGTACTTGTAGTACCAATATCAACGCCAATCATATAGGATTTAGTCAAGCGTTAGCCCTTCTTTCTAGTTGAAAGTATATTTTTAGAACACCAATTACAAAATTATGAAGTACAATCGTATTAGCTCATTATAGTATTCGATAAGCGGGGAGGCAAAAATAAAGAAAATGCCAAACGCTCGACTAAGGGTTTGATTGACGAAAAAGCAGTGAACATGATACGATATTGAAAATACTTTAATTTGCTACCACTTTACCATAGTAAAGTAAACATAAACAGTATCTAATGATAACTGACGAGGTGAACAATGAAGATGTCCAAACCAAAGGGATTTGAGAAGCCGTCTGGCGTTCGGGACTATCTGCCCCGGGCCGTAACGAAATTGCGCAAAATTGAGAACGATGTACTGCATTGCATGAGTCGCTGGGGATATCGGCAAATGATGACTCCAACGTTGGAATATTACGATACAGTTGGCGTGGCTAGCTCTACGTCGGACCAGAAGCTCTATAAATTACTTAACAATCGTGGTCAGGCTTTGGTGCTTCGATCAGAAATGACTGCCCCGGTTGCCCGTGTTGTTGCCTCTCTATTGAAGGATGAGCCACTGCCATTGCGTCTGTCATATCACGCGAATGTATTCCGTGCCATTGAGGAAGAAGCGGGGCGGGAAGCGGAGTTCTTCCAGACAGGTGTAGAGCTGGTAGGTGATGATTCACCTGAGGCTGATGCGGAGGTAGTGGCGCTTGCTATTTCTTCGCTGCAAGCCGCGGGTGTGAAGTCTTTTAAGATCGCTATGGGGCATGTAGGCTTTCTGAATGGGTTATTTCAAGAGGCACTTCCTGAACTGCCTGAGGCTCAAGAGGAGCTGAAAAGTCATTTGCTGGGCCGTGACTATGTTTCTTTCCGGGAGACTTTACGGCGGCTGGATCTTACAGAAGCGCAGAAGAACGAACTGGATGGGCTGCTGCGTCTGCGCGGAGGCAAGGAGATTTGTGGACAGGCGCTAGAGCTGAGCAATCATCCGCTCGCGCGTCATTCGATTGATCATTTGTGCAAGGTGTGGGAGGTGCTGGTCTCTTACGGCGTATCACAGCATGTACTGATTGATCTGACGATGATCGGGGACTTTTCCTATTATACAGGCATGACTTTTGAAGGTTATGCAGCGGAGTTAGGATTTCCGGTATGCAGTGGTGGTAGATATGACAATCTGCTGCAACAGTTTGGGCGTCCGATCCCATCCACAGGATTTTCCTTAAAAACGAATCGCATCCTGGATGGTGTAACTGGAGTGGTCGAAGAGCAAGAGCTGCCTATTTTGATCCAATATGATGCGATTCGCAGAAAAGAAGGCTTGGAAGAGGCAACACGCCTGCGGTCAGAGGGTCATGCAGTCGTTACTAGACTTGCTGCAGGTCCAGAAGAGCTTGAAACGGTGAAGCGTTTGGATACGGACACGGTTGAAGCAGAGGGTGTACGGTACGGTGAGATCTATACATTCGTATCTTTTGTAAGTGAGCATGGCTGAGGATATCGCTAGTACAAAAAGCGATTAACATAAATTTTGCATGGAGATGGAAAAGGAGGCAACTTAACAATGGCACAGATATTGAAGGTGGCTATGCCAAAAGGCCGGATTTACGAAAAGGCTGCTGAGCTGTTCCGCCAGGCAGGTCTTCCGATTCCACCGGACGGTGAGGCATCACGCAAGCTTGTTATTCCGCTGCCTGAGGCAGGGATGGAGTTTATATTGGCGAAACCAGTAGATGTACCTACATATGTAGAATATGGCGTGGCGGATATTGGGATCGTGGGCAAGGATGTTTTGCTGGAGGAAGATCGTGATGTATACGAGCTGCTTGATCTTGGCATTGCCCGCTGCCGGATGTCGATCATCGGATTGCCGAACTGGCAGCCGGGAATTCAGCAGCGTGTAGCGACGAAATATCCGAATGTAGCTTCAAGGTATTTTAGGGAGCAGGGCCAACAGGTCGAGGTCGTGAAGCTGAATGGATCCATCGAGCTTGCACCACTGATTGGTCTGGCCGATCGTATTGTGGATATGGTAGAGACCGGGCAAACGCTGCGGGACAACGGATTAATCGAAATGAAGAGTATATTCGAAATTACAAGCCGCCTGGTGGCAAATCGTGTGAGCTATCGGATGAAAAATGAAGAGATACAGCAACTGTGTGACCGACTACAGGCAGTTATAGGGCAACCTAATTTGCGGTAGGCGGCAACAGATGTTAGGGGTAAAGGGAGGAACCAGCGATGAAGGTTGTGTCGAGCAAGGACTTTAAGCTAGAGCGGGAAGTGGAGTATGGTACGCCAGAGCAAAATCAGGCGGTAAAGGAAATTGTGGCCGCCATTAAAAAAGAAGGAGACACAGCGCTTCTTCGCTATACGGAGCAATTTGACCGGGTTGCACTTACGCCGAATCAACTGCGGGTAACGCCGGAAGAGCTTCAGGCAGCGTATGGCCGAGTAGAGCAATCTTTCGTATCTGCTATTCAAGCAGCTGCAGCCAATATCCGGGCGTTCCATGCCAGACAGAAACGGAATTCATGGATGGATTTGCAGCCGGATGGCACGATTCTGGGGCAGATTATTCGTCCGCTGAAGCGGGTAGGGGTATATGTACCTGGTGGCAAAGCAGCTTATCCCTCCTCGGTGCTGATGAACGTGATCCCAGCACAGATCGCGGGTGTGCCGGAGATCGTCATGGTGACTCCGCCATCCACCGGCGGCAAGGAAGGGATTGACCCTTATATCCTGGTTGCTGCCGCAGAAGCAGGTGTGAATGAAATCTACCGTGTGGGCGGAGCACAGGCGGTAGCTGCTTTGGCTTTTGGTACGGAGAGCATAGCGCCGGTAGATAAAATATGTGGGCCCGGCAACATATACGTTGCGCTGGCTAAACGCGAGGTATATGGCGCCGTGGATATCGACAGTATCGCGGGTCCAAGCGAAATTGTCGTGCTGGCAGATGAGACCGCTGAGCCGGCTTATGTCGCAGCGGATCTACTTTCGCAGGCCGAGCATGACGAGATGGCCTCGGCGATTCTGGTCACGCCATCGCAGAGCCTGGCGGATAACGTGGCGGCCGAAGTGGAGCGTCAGCTGCAAGAGCTGCCGCGTCAGGCGATCGCCCGTTCTTCGGTAGAGAATTACGGCGCGATCATTGTTGTGGAATCTATGGAGGAAGGGATCTCCGTAGTGAATAGACTGGCACCAGAGCATCTGGAGATTGTTGTCGAAGATCCTATGGGCCTCGTAGGCAGCATTGAGAATGCTGGAGCCATCTTCCTGGGAGCGTATAGCTCCGAGCCCGTGGGTGATTATTTTGCCGGGCCAAATCATATTATCCCAACCAATGGGACCGCACGTTTCTCGTCACCAGTGGATGTGGATGATTTTATTAAAAAATCAAGTCTGATCTATTACAGTAAGGAAGCACTCTTGCGTGATGGGAAGACCATTATAGAGCTGGCACGTCGCGAAGGCTTAGAAGGCCACGCACGAGCCATTGAGATTCGAATCAAGAACGAAGGAAAAGGTGGAGACGGATATGGAGAACAATAATGAACAAGCCCTGCGCCAAGCTGGATTAAGCCGTAAAACAAACGAGACGGATATAAAGTTGTCTCTTAATGTAGATGGAAGTGGAGTTTCAGAGCTGGAGACGGATGTTCCTTTTCTGAATCATATGTTGGATCTGTTCACAAAGCACGGACAATTTGACCTGTCTGTACAGGCGCGTGGAGACATCGAGATTGATGATCACCACACGGTTGAAGACATTGGGATCTGCCTAGGGCAGGCCCTGCACGAAGCACTGGGTGATAAAAAAGGAATCAAACGTTATGCGAGTGTTTTTGTACCGATGGATGAGGCGTTGGCGCAGGTTGTGATCGATATCAGCAATCGCCCGCACTTTGAATATCGTGCAACCTATCCTTCACAGCAGGTGGGCAGCTTTTCGACGGAGCTTGTTCAGGAGTTCCTGTGGAAGTTTGCGCTCGAAGCACGGATTACGTTACATGTTATCGTACACTACGGTTCTAACACTCATCACATGATTGAGGCTGTATTCAAAGCGCTTGGACGGGCGCTGGATGAGGCAACTTTGATTGATCCCCGTGTGAAGGGTGTGCCTTCTACGAAGGGAGTGCTGTAGGATGACTGTTGCAATCGTCGATTATGGCATGGGCAACCTGCACAGTGTGAGTAAGGCGGTAGAACGTCTCGGTTATGAGTGTGTAGTGACGGGTGATGCCGAGCAAATTCTCGCTGCTGATAGTGTCATTCTGCCAGGTGTCGGTGCATTTGGCGATGCGATGGGGCATTTGCGGGAGAATGGTTTGGATCTTGTCGTCAAACAGGTAGCCGCTGGAGAGCAGCCTCTGCTTGGGATCTGTCTTGGCATGCAGCTGTTGTTTAGCACCGGTGAAGAGCATGGCAGCCATGAGGGGCTAGATATTCTCTCGGGTTCAGTGGTGCGGTTCGCTCCTAGAGATGGCTATAAGGTGCCGCATATGGGGTGGAACAAGCTCAGCTTCAGACAGCCGGAGAATCCACTTTTTGTTGGCCTTGAGGAGGGGCATGTGTATTTTGTCCACTCTTATCACGCGCTTGTAGCAAAAGAGAGTGATCTGCTGGCTGTCACAGATTATGGTTACCCAGTCACGGCTATTGTCGGGCAAGATAATGTGTTCGGTATGCAGTTCCATCCGGAAAAAAGCGGAGAGCTGGGAATCAAGCTGTTGGGTAATTTTTTGAAGATTAAGAGAGAGCGGGCGTAAGCCACGCTATAAATATAATGTAACGAAAGTGGGGAGCGCCAAATGTCTTCTTTTATTGTATATCCGGCGATTGATATCCGGGATGGAAAATGCGTCAGGCTGCAGCAGGGGGATTACAATCAGGAAACGATATACAATGATAGTCCACTAAAGGTGGCAAAATCATGGGAAGAGCAAGGTGGAAAGTTCATTCATTTGGTGGACTTAGATGGTGCGAAAGCGGGTCATCCTGTGAACGATGCGATTATCGGTGCTATTGCTGCTAATGCTAACGTTCCTGTGCAGGTGGGCGGCGGTCTTCGCAATCTTGCGGACGTAGAGAAATTGCTCGGACTTGGCGTTAGCCGCGTCATTATCGGTACTGCTGCGATTAATGATCATGCTTTTACCGAAGAGGTATTGGCAAAATACGGCGATAAAGTCGCGATCGGCATTGATGCACGCAACGGTTATGTTGCGACACACGGCTGGCTGAACACCTCTGAAGTACGTGCTGAAGCTCTTGCCAAGGAATTGGCTGCAAAAGGAGCCGAGACATTCATTTACACCGACATCTCCCGCGACGGGATGATGCAGGGGCCGAACGTGGACGGTATCCTGTCCATGGCGCAGGCCAGCGGTAAAACTGTGATCGCGTCCGGCGGAGTCACCAGTCTTGATGATCTGTTGCGTCTGAACGTACACAGCGGCAGTGGTGTAGGTGGAGCTATTGTTGGCAAGGCGTTATACACGGGCAATATTGATCTTTCTGGAGCTTTGCGAGCGCTTGGGCAGAAATAGCGTTGGGCGAGCGCGCTAATTAATGAGCGGATGAACAAAAAGACGACATGAGCTAGCCAAGGAATAGTGGATCAATGAAACAGACAGAACCAACAGTGGGTTAAAGAAATAGACTTAACAGTAACGTAGTGAACACAAATCTCTAAATCACCAAACTAATTAATAAACGAGCGAATGAACAAAAAGACAATAGATGAACTAGTAAATGAGCAGTGGGTTAAAGAAATAGACGTAACAGTAAATGAGTAACTAATGATAATTAAATGAACGCCCAGAGAAGCAAACTAGCAAAAGTTAAACGAACAAACCAGCAAACCAGCAAAAGGGCTTAATAACAAAGCAACAAAGCAATAAACCAACAAAAGAGCTAAAACAAACCAGCTGGCCAATAAAGCAACAAACCCAACTAGCTAATGTGTTTGCACTTTGTAAAAATCTCATTACGAATGGCGTAACGAATTGGGCGCTGTTTCAACGAGGGATCCGGTGAAATCTTAATACCTGTGAAAATGGAGGTTACCCGCTAGCTAAAACCCGCTGCACAATCTGCTACAATAGGCGTAATGAGGCGGCGGGAAGGGTATTTTTCCTCGGATGATGATTTAAGTGTACTTTATACAGCTATTTTTCACATTTAGAGCTGATTAGCTAATTTAGTTGTATTTCGTGCAGCTATAACTCAGAGATGAGTTGATTTATAAGCTCATCCCCAGATTTAGTTGTACGAAATGCAGTTAAAAGAGTAGCTTGCAAAAAGGCTGATAAAATAACTGCACGTTGTGCAATTAAATACTCGTGGGCTTGCAGGTGGCGTGAGCCCTTCCGACCACATAAGGGCCAAAACCGCGGAACATGAGGGTGTTATGGATCTAGAAAGCGGCCACGAAGGGGTTAGCGATCATAGCACATGTTCAGTAGTGTGGGCTATGGTTCAGCCGGATGGGCTATGATCCGCCATGCCAACAATCAAGGTTTCCAGAGGGGGCAGGGGCCCTTGGGCTCCCCCTGGGCTAAGAGGGCTTTAGGGGTACCGACACACTTTAGGTGCTTGAAACGCTTTTTAAAGAAAGGGGGATTTCATAATGTTAGCAAAACGTATCATCCCCTGTCTTGACGTTAAGGATGGACGGGTAGTCAAAGGCGTTAACTTTGTGAATCTGCGTGATGCTGGAGATCCGGTAGAGCTAGCGGCGCTGTATGACCGTGAGGGCGCAGACGAGCTTGTGTTTCTCGATATATCGGCTTCCGTAGAAGGTAGAGCAACGATGATCGAGGTTGTGCGGCAGACCGCTGGTGAGATTGCCATTCCTTTTACAGTGGGTGGAGGGATCTCTACAACTGATGATATGAAAAGGATTCTTCGTGCAGGCGCAGACAAAATCGGCATTAATACGGCAGCCATCACTAATCCTCAGCTCATTCTGGAGGGTGCTCGCCGATTTGGCTCCCAGTGTATTGTAGTAGCGATAGATGCTAAATATAATGAGGCTTTTGGTGAATGGGAAGTTTACACTCATGGCGGGCGTAAGCCCACCGGCATCCGTGCTCTGGCTTGGGCTAAAGAAGCTGAGAAGCTGGGCGCAGGCGAGATTTTGCTCACTAGCATGGATGCAGATGGCACAAAAGACGGCTTCGACCTGAAGCTAACCTCGGCAGTATGCGATTTGCTCAGTATTCCTGTGATTGCTTCTGGCGGCGCTGGGAAGAAGGAGCATTTTTACGATGTATTTACGGAAGGGAAAGCCGATGCGGGACTTGCGGCGACCATTTTTCACTATAAAGAGATTGCAATTAATGATTTAAAGGCAGATTTGAAGCAAAAAGGGGTAGAAATCCGATGAGCGAAACACAAAACAATACCACATTAAGCCAAAAAGAAGCTCTGGCAGGCATTCGCTGGAATGAAGCGGGTCTAGTGCCTGCCGTTGTTCAGGATGCTAGCAGTTTAGAGGTACTGATGGTTGCTTATATGAACTCCGAATCGTTACAGCTCTCACTGGAGAGTGGCCAGACTTGGTTTTGGAGCCGCTCACGCAGCGAACTTTGGCATAAAGGCGGAACCTCAGGCAACACACAAGCTATTACCTCCATATCCTATGATTGTGATAGCGACACACTACTCGTGAAGGTTGTGCCTGAAGGACCAGCTTGCCATACTGGAGCTACGTCATGCTTTTTCCGTGAGATTCCTTTGAATAACCCAACAACGGATGCTTCGAAATCAGTGTCTAGTCTGACGGATGGTGAGCGTTTTGCTGTTCTTGGTGAGCTGGAGCGTGTGATTGCTGAACGGGAAGTGGAACGCCCGGAAGGCGCGTATACCACTTATCTGTTTGATAAAGGCGTGGATAAGATCCTCAAAAAGGTAGGCGAGGAAGCTTCCGAGACCATAATTGCCGCCAAAAATAAAGATAACGCCGAGCTGCGTCTTGAGGTCAGTGATCTGATCTATCATCTGTTGGTATTGCTGCAAGAGCGCAAGCTTCCACTGGATGAGATTATGGAAGAGTTGAGTACCCGTCACGAACGCCCACGCCGGGATCAGTACTAAGGGAGGACTGAGTGATGCATATTGATTACCACACGCATCATGAACGCTGTGGCCATGCCGTGGGTAAGCTTGAGGAGTATGTACAGCGCGGGATAGAGCTTGGACTTCAGCAGCTGGGGTTATCCGACCACTTGCCGCTCATCCACGTAGATCCCGCCAGCTATTATCCAGAAATGGCTATGCCAATGGCTGAGCTGCCTCGTTATGTGGAGGAATGTCTAACCTTAAAGGAGCGTTACCGTGGAGTCATAGATCTGCGGGTGGGGCTGGAAGCTGATTATATCGAAGGCTATGAAGAGCAAATCCGCGAGATTTTGTCGCCGTATCCATGGGATTATCTTATAGGTTCTGTACATTTTCTTGGGGAGTGGGATATTACGGATCACCGCCAGGTTCATGGTTGGGAAGGCAAAGATGCGCTAGAGGTATATCGTCTTTATTACGATGCGGTAAAGAAGTCGGCGTTATCGGGATTATATGATATTATAGGACATATGGATGTTATTAAACGGTTCGGTTATGGCCCACAAACACCGGAGGGCACGGCTGAGGTAAGGGCGCTGGAGCTAGAGACCTTAAAGGTTATAGCGGATAGCGGAATCGCCATGGAGCTGAATGCATCCGGACTTACGAAGCCTTGCGCTGAGATGTTCCCGGCCGAGCATCTGCTACAGGAGGCCCTAAAGCTCGGCATACCGCTGACATTAGGCTCCGATGCACATGATCCTGCCAAGCTGGGGGACGGGCTGCAAGAGGCGCGTAGTATGCTTTGGCAGACTGGTTTTCGTGAGCTGGCTGTATTTGAGGGACGCCGCCGTACCACTGTTCAGTTCAAACTATAATAATTTATAATCCGCAGGAGGGTATTATGCATCATCAACAATTACGTATTTTTTCCGGTTCGTCGAATCCAAAGTTAGCGGCTGATATTGCGGAGCGACTTGGTGTTGAATTGGGGCAGATAAAGCTGACCCGCTTCATGAGCGGCGAGATTTACGTGCATTACGAAGAAAGCATCCGGAACTGCGACGTATTTTTGGTGCAATCCCTTTCGCATCCCATTAATGAGATGTTCGTGGAGCTGCTGGTGATGATAGATGCTGCCAAACGGGCATCGGCTCGTACAGTGAACATTATTGTGCCGTATTATGGGTACGCTCGGCAGGAGCGGAAGTCCGCACCTCGTGAGCCGATCTCGGCTAAGATGGTGGCTGATGTGTTGACGACCGCTGGAGCAACCCGCGTAATCACCATCGATTTGCACGCAGCGGCGATTCAAGGCTTTTTCAACATTCCGGTCGATCATCTGACTGCACTCGATTTGATCAGCAGCCATTTGAAAGCCAAGGCAATGTCTGACCTGGTCATTGTTTCCCCGGATGCAGGGCGTGCGTCTATGGCTGAGAAGCTGGCGAATAAGCTGGATTCACCTTTTGCCATTATGATCAAGAAGCGCCCAGCCCATAATGAATCGGTAATCACTCATGTCATTGGTGATGTCGAGGGACGGACACCTATCATTATTGAGGATCTGATCGATACTGGGACGACCATTGTGAATGTGGTAGAAGGCCTGAAGGAGAGAGGTGCGAAGGACAGTATTGTCTGCGCGACGCACGGATTATTCTCAGGGCCCGCGCTACAGCGGCTTGACCATCCTTCTATTCAGGAAGTGGTTACGACAGATTCTATTGCACTACCTGATGACCATTCAAGTCGGTTTACAGTATTATCTGTTGCACCGATGCTTGCTCAGGCCACACACATCATCCTCGAGGGTGGTTCGATCGATAAGCTATTTAGAGACGCGGGAATTTAATTCCCCGTCTTTTTTATTTTTTGTCAAAAAAGATGTTGTAAGCAGAGTGGTAGAGTCTTTCTCAACTTGAGATTCTCGCTGTCACATGTGGTATACTGTGTGGAGATACCCGCGCCCAATAAGGGAACGGAATAGCGATTAAGGATGGAGCTCCGGCATACCCCATAGGGCGCCGCCCTCCTATTTTTCGTTAGTATAAGGAAGCTTCTTATAAGGGAGGTGCCTTGCTTCCATGATTGAGAGAACTTCAGAGTATGAACTGGGGAATGATAATGTGATTCCTGTAACTCTGAATGCCAATTTTTTCTTTGAAAGAGCCGTTCGGTCCTTGGATCGCTTTCAATATGATAAGGCATTAAAGAATTTTCGCAAAGCTGTAGAGTACGAGCCGGAGAATCCGGTCAATCATTGCAACGTGGCTGGCGTATTATCAGAAATGGGTAATTATGAAGCGTCCAACGACATTTTAACCCATGTACTGGAGAATATTGATCCGGCAATGACGGAATGTTATTTCTATATGGCTAACAACTTCGCCAATATGGAAAGCTATGAGGAGGCAGAACGCTCACTCGTCACTTATCTCGAAGAAGATGTGAACGGTGAATTTCTGGCCGAATCGGAAGAATTGATGGAGCTGCTGCAATATGAGCTGGACCGTCCTGCTCCACTTATCCGGATTAGAAGCCGGGAAGGTGTAATAGAGCATGAGCGAGCCCGAGCACTGTTGGAGGAGGGCAAGTTTACACAAGCCGTCACTTTGCTTGAAGAGATTGTGAGCAATACGCCTGACTTCCTGGCGGCACATAACAACCTAGCCCTAGCGTATTTTTATATGGGTCGTTTTACCAAAGCTAAGGAATGTATTATGCGGGTGCTGGAGCTGGATTCCGGGAATTTGCATGCACTCTGTAACTTAGCGATCTTCCTTCAGTATGAAGGTGACCGCGGGCAACTGGATGGATTGTTACACCTTCTGGAGACCACCATTCCGTTTCATCAGGAGCATCTGTTCAAAATGGCCACCACCATGGGGATTCTGGGACGCCATAGAACCGCCTATGGCCATTTTAGACGTCTGTTGAAGGATGAAGAGGTCGGTGGCGACGCCAGTCTCTATCATTACTGTGCGGCAGCTGCCAGCAATAGTGGCCTGTATACAGAAGCGCAGCGCTGCTGGCAGAAGGCGGCTAAGCTCGATCCGGAATCGGCTGTGCCGAGATTTTTTCTGGCTCAGCTGCAGCAGGCGCAGGGGGAAGGTAAAACGCTGTCGCTGGTCAGCTACAACTATCAGCTTCCTTTTCAGGAGCAGCTGAAGCTGTGGAAGGACAACAAGGGCAGCTTTACCGAAGAGGTACGGAACAATCCGCTGCTTCGCTCTTCCTTCTTCTGGGCGCTCCGCTACGGGGATGCCAATACGAAGCTTCAGGTTACAGAAGCTCTGCGGTGGATCGAAGATGAAGAGATGTCCGAAATTCTGCAAGGACTTCTGAAGCAGCAGCCCTTGCAGGAAGAAAAGCTGCAAGAAGCGGCACTTCTTAGTCTGCAGCGGCTGATTGGAAGTGTTCCTGAAGAGAATGTGCTTCAGGAAGTCAAAGAAACCTCTTCCCCGCGTCTGAAGGGACTGCCGGAATGGAGAGAGGATTGGCAGAAAGTTATCGACCAGACCCTTAGTATGATGGATCGAAGATATGATGCAATCCACAAAAAAGATGCTGAATTACTGTGGAAGCAATTTCTGAGCAGCCTTTATCCGGATGTTCCGTTTATCCGTCATGCGAATGGCTGGTGTGCTGCCTTAGAATATCTAATTGCTAAAACGCATAACCTGCCGGTCACCTACCGTGAAGTAGCCCAGCGTTACAATGTTTCCGTTTCTATGGTCAGTCGTTATGCTCGGCGCATAGATGAGGAATGTAGTTTCGAGGGAAGTGTGAGCGACAGCCTTCCGCCATTTACCGAGAATATCTAAATCGATCATGTAGTATTTCGTAGAAACGGAGCCCTTTTTATATGTCTTGCGTAACGCTAATGTTCCTTATAGGGGCACCGAAGGCGGCTATGCTTGCCAAAAAAGGGCCCGTTTCTTCTAAATAAACCCTATTGTGAGGAGGCCACTGTTATGTACAAAACGATTGTAATCGGAACAGGCCCAGCCGGGCTTACTGCTGCAATTTATTTGGCACGTGCCAACCTAAACCCACTTGTGATTGAAGGTATGCAACCGGGTGGACAACTGACAACGACAACAGAAGTCGAGAACTTCCCAGGCTTTCCTGAAGGAATTCTAGGCCCGGATTTAATGGACAACATGCGCAAGCAGGCTGAACGTTTTGGGGCTGAATTTAAGAATGGTTGGGTGGATTCAGTTAATTTTTCACAGCGTCCATTTAAAGTGACTGTAGATGGATTGGGAGTATTAGAGGCGGAGTCAGTGATCATCTCAACCGGTGCATCTGCCAGATATTTAGGAATCCCCGGGGAGCAGGAGAATGTGGGCCGTGGGGTCAGCACTTGTGCTACTTGTGACGGATTCTTTTTCCGTGGCAAAAAGATTATTGTCGTCGGTGGTGGAGATTCAGCGATGGAGGAAGCCAGCTTTTTAACCCGATTCGCTTCTAATGTAACATTGGTTCACCGTCGTGATGAGCTTAGAGCTTCGAAGATTATGCAGGCTCGCGCACGGGATAACAGTAAGGTATCGTGGGCTCTTAACCGTACACCGCTTGAGGTTACAACCGACGAGTCTGGCGTTAAGGGGCTGACGGTTCGCAACAATGAGACGGGAATTGATGAACTCATCGAAGCGGACGGAGTGTTTGTCGCGATCGGGCACACGCCGAACACCGGATTTTTAGGGGGGCAAATTACGACCGATACCAACGGCTACATTGTGGTCAACCCTGGAACGACAGAAACGAACATCCCGGGCGTATTCGCTTGTGGCGACGTGCAGGATACCCGTTATCGTCAGGCAATTTCTGCAGCGGGATCCGGCTGTATGGCAGCAATGGATGCTGAGAAGTACCTAGAGGGTACGATGGTGCATGACTGGAGCGAAACACTGGATAGTTAATTTTGCGAGAAATCTTAGTCCGATGACATATAAGCAGGTAATCCTTTTTCTAAAGGGTTGCCTGCTTTTTTCAATATTGGCGGGGCCGTGTCCAGATATTAAATATGTTGTTTATTTATTACCGCTCGGAAGTTAAAATAACTGTAACAATGTCTTTATAAAAAGACTTGCGCATTTTAAAAATACGTTTACAATGAAGATATAATGTTAACGTGAACAATTTACACAAACCCTATTATAAACAATAATTTTAAGTTTAAAATATTTATTAAGAAATCGACCGATTGAATAAATGTTCACGTTAAACTTTGTGTAACTCCCATTCGAACTTAAAGGAGAGCAGCAAACCTCATGAGTAAAAAATTCATGGATGAGAACTTCCTATTGTTGAACGAGACCGCAATTAAGCTGTTTCATCATCATGCGAAAGACATGCCCATTATCGATTATCATTGCCACCTCAGCCCAAAAGAAATTTATGAGAACAAAACGTTCAACAATATCACCGAAGCTTGGCTGTATGGCGACCATTATAAATGGAGAGTGATGCGCGCTAACGGTATAGAAGAGAAATTCATTACTGGCGATGCCAGTGATTATGATAAATTTTTAGCTTGGGCTAGAACGGTTCCGATGATTATCGGGAATCCGCTATACCATTGGACGCATCTGGAGCTGCAACGTTTCTTCGGTGTATATGAGTTGCTGAATGAAGCTAACGCACCAAAAATTTGGGATGAAGTGAATAGACAGTTACAGGGTGAAGGATACGGAGCAAGAGATTTGATCATTAAATCGAAGGTGACTACGGTTTGTACTACCGATGATCCTGTAGATAATCTGGAATATCATGAGAAAATCAGTACTCTGAGTGGATTCAATGCTAGCGTTGTGCCGGGATTCCGGCCAGATAAAGCGCTTGAAATCAACCGTCCTACCTTCCAGCCTTGGGTAGCTCAGCTAAGCGAAGTTTCGGGAATGGCTGTTAAGAATTACGGACAGTTTCTTGCAGCATTGGAGAGCAGAGTGAGATTCTTCCACGCCAGAGCCGGCCGTGTATCTGACCATGCTTTGGATGCGGTAATGTTTGAGCCTACTACCTTGGAGGAAGCTACAGCTATATTCGCTAAAGCACTTTATGAAGGCACTGTAAGTGAGAGTGAAGAAAAGAAATATAAAGGATTCACGCTAGTATTCCTCGGCAAATTGTATAACGAGCTGGATTGGGCGATGCAATTCCATATTCATGCGCTACGGAATAACAACAGCGTAATGTTCGGACGTCTCGGACCTGACACGGGTTATGATTCTATCAATGATGGCGTGATTGCTAAGCCTTTGGCGGGTCTGCTCGATGCGCTGGATCGTGAGAATGCGCTGCCTAAGACCATTTTGTACTCATTGAACCCTAATGATAATCATGTTATTGCCAGTCTAATGGGCAGCTTCCAGGGCGGCGGTATTCCAGGGAAGATTCAATTCGGAACCGCATGGTGGTACAACGATAATAAAGACGGCATGCTGGAACAGATGAAGACACTTGCTAATCTAGGCGTACTTAGCCAATTTGTTGGGATGTTAACAGACTCCAGAAGCTTTTTATCGTATACCAGACATGAGTACTTTAGAAGAATCTTGTGTGATCTAGTAGGCTCTTGGGTAGAAGCTGGAGAAGCCCCGGATGATATGGAGTTAATGGGCAGTATGATTGAGAACATCTGTTACAATAACGCTGATCATTATTTTAATTTCTCGAAACAGGCATTGGTGACTAGGTAATCGTTATGATATCCTTACATGGAAGAGCCAAACCCGTTTAATAAGGAAGGTTGACCCATGGCACCTACAATCAAGGATATCGCCAAATTGGCGAATGTATCGCATACAACTGTATCGAGAGCACTTAACAATAGTCCACTAATTAAAGAGGTCACACGTAAAAAAATTGCCGAGATCGCTGCGCAAGTGGGTTACGTCCCTAATTACAATGCCAAAAGCCTTGTGATGCAGCGATCCTATACCATTGGTCTGTTCTTCACGAGTATTGCCAACGGCACAACTTCTGGTTTCTTCTCTGATACGATTCGTGGTGTAAATAGGGTCATAGATGTAGAGTACAATCTGTTCATCCGTGGGATCGACGATTATGCGGATTACTCCTCTATTCATCGCAAACGTTTTGATGGAATTATTCTAATGAGCCAGAGTGAAGCAGATAATAAATTCATTTACCATGTTGTCCAGCAAGGCATTCCAATCGTTGTGCTGAACCGGCAAATTGATGACCGTTCCATTATCAACATCATCTCGAACGACCGGGAAGGTGCTTATAATGCAGGCAAATACCTGATCGAAAACGGGCATCAAGACATTGCAATTATTGAAGGTGTCGAGGGCTTTAAATCCACACAGGAACGCAGAGATGGCTTTATAAAAGCTTTGATTGACCATAATATCCCTGTTCGTAATGACTACATGATAAGCGGTAGTTATGATATGCAAAGTGGATATGAGGCGATGGGCAAGCTGCTGGATCTCGAGAAGCCACCGACTGCTGTATTTTGCTCCAATGATGATATGGCGATCGGGGCTATGAAAGGCGTGTTTGAGCGAGGGCTGCAGGTGCCAAATGATATCTCTGTTGTTGGTTTTGACGACATTGGGTTTTCACTTTTTGCCAATCCTTCACTCACCACGGTCAAACGTCCTATTGAGAAGATTAGTGAGCAAGGCGCTCGCCAGCTGTTAAGCTTGGTCAAGGAACCCTCAGAAAAAGACGGGCGGATCTCGATCGAAACAGAGCTTATTGCCAGAGAATCAGTCAGGAAGTTGCAGAAGTAGAGGCTGCGCATAGCAGCCTGATCCTTTACCTTCGTAAAGGGTTGCGATCTATAATTTTCACGTGTGCATATATTTAATTAATCAGTAATATAAATATGATTTTATATAGTTTATTTAATAAGTTTATCGTGTGCATTTACTATTAGGAGGCGTTAATATGAAAAGATTAAATAGTGATAATTGGACAGCTTACAAGCAGTATCCTGAGAAGGTTCTACAATTTGGCGAAGGCAATTTCATGCGCGCCTTTGTAGATTGGCAGATTCATACCATGAATCAAAAAACGGATTTCAATGGTGGATTGGTTGTTGTACAGCCATTGGCTAACGGACTGGCAGAAATGCTGAATGATCAGGATGGGCTGTATACCCTTTATCTGCAAGGCATTAAAGACGGAGCGGCTGTAAAAGAACACGAGGTAATTAATTGTATTACGCGGACGCTTAATCCCTATTCACAGCATGAGGAGTATATGAAGCTGGCTGAGAACCCTGAGCTGCGCTTTATCGTGTCTAATACTACTGAAGCGGGAATTGCTTTTGAAGCTGGTGACAAGTTAACCGATACGCCGCAGAGTAGTTTCCCAGGCAAGCTGACGGCCTTATTGTACAAACGTTATCAAATTTTTAATGGGGATGCTTCTAAAGGTTTTATCATCATTCCATGCGAGCTGATTGACCGGAATGGTGATGAGCTCAAAAAGGTTATTTTGAAATATGCTGAGCTGTGGAATCTTGGAGAAGGTTTTGTGAACTGGTTGAATGAAGCTAATACCTTCTGCTGCAGTCTGGTGGACCGCATTGTTCCCGGTTATCCAAGAGACAGCATTGCCGAGATTACAGAAGAGCTGGGTTATGAGGATAAGCTGGTCGTTGTCGGCGAGCAATTTCATCTTTGGGTGATTGAAGGACCACAGTGGATTAAAAAGGAGTTCCCGGCTGAACTAGCAGGTCTTAATGTGCTGGTGGTGGATGACATGGCCCCTTATCGCACTCGTAAAGTGAGAATTTTAAACGGAGCTCATACAGCTATGACACCAGTAGCGTATTTGTACGGTATTGATACGGTTGCTGAAGCCATTGAGCACGAAGAGGTTGGGGCGTACGTGAAGTCCTTAATCTATGATGAGATTATTCCAACGCTGGATCTGCCGGCAGAAGAATTGAATTCTTTTGCAGACGCGGTATTAGAAAGATTCCTGAACCCTTATGTGCAGCATTACTTGATGAGCATTTCCCTTAATTCTATATCGAAGTTTAAGACAAGAGATCTGCCTTCTTTACTGCAGTATGTAGAGGCCAAAGGACAATTGCCTGAAAAGCTCGTCTTCTCATTGAGCGCATTAATTGCCTTTTATAGAGGACGCAGAGGGGAAGAAAACATTCAACTGGCTGATGATGCGGATATTTTGGAATGGTTCGCCTCCTTATGGGGAGGATGGGATGGCACAGACACCGGGCTGCGCGCACTGGCCGTCGAAGTACTTGCCGCAACCAATCGCTGGGGCTGTGACCTGAATGAAGTGTCTGAACTTACTGACAAGGTGACAGAAGGGCTGATTGCGATTGAGAAAAATGGCATGAAGCAAGCCTTAAAAGCGTTCGTGAAGAGACCGGCACACAACTAATACCCTGGAGGTGACAATGATATGATCAAGACGATGAAAGAAGTATTGCAGATTAATGAGGCTGATAATGTCGCTGTTGCACTAAAAGACTATAAAGCAGGCGACACCATTGTGATTGGTTCAAAAGAGATTAAAATTACTGAAGATATCGCTAGAGGCCATAAAATTGCACTATCCAGCATTAGCGAAGGTGAAAACGTATTGAAATATGGTTACCCCATTGGTCATGCTATAGCGTCTATCGCGCCGGGGCAGTGGGTGCATACCCATAACACTAAGACAAACCTAACAGGGGTAGAGGAATATACCTTTGAGCAGAAGCTGACGCCGAATCCTTTTGCAGCGGAGAATTTGACCTTTAAGGGGTATCGCCGCTTTGATGGATCTGTAGGTATCCGCAATGAGCTCTGGATCGTCCCTACTGTTGGTTGTGTGAATGGAGTGGCGGAGCAGATCATCAATATTTTCAAAGCAGAGGTTGGAGATATCGCACCTTTCGATAACGTGCTCGTGCTTAAGCATAACTACGGTTGCTCCCAGCTGGGCGATGATCATGACAATACACGTACGATTCTGGCTAACGCGGTTAAACACCCGAATGCGGGCGGCGTGCTTGTGCTCGGATTGGGCTGTGAGAATAACAATTTGCATATTTTTAAAGACATGCTGGGCAGCTATGATGAGGATCGTGTGCGTTTCCTTGTCTCCCAGGAGGTTGGGAATGAGATTGAAGAAGGCGTGAAGCTGCTGAAGGAAATCTACAATAATGTACAAGGTGATCAACGGGAAGAGGTATCACTCTCCGAGCTGAAGATCGGTCTGAAATGTGGAGGCTCCGACGGGTTATCCGGTATTACTGCGAATCCGCTCCTTGGACGTCTGTCTGATTATATGGCTGCTCAAGGCGGGACCACTGTACTGACAGAAGTGCCTGAAATGTTTGGCGCCGAAAAAATTCTAATGGAACGTGCTGCGGACGAAACTATTTTCAACAAAATTGTCGATCTCATTAATGACTTTAAGCAGTATTTTATGGACTATAAACAGCCGGTATATGAAAATCCTTCTCCAGGGAATAAAGCCGGAGGAATTACTACGCTTGAGGATAAATCATTGGGTTGTACTCAAAAATCCGGGAACGCTACAGTTATGGATGTCCTCAAGTACGGGGAGCTTATCACTAATAAAGGCTTAAATCTCCTTAACGCACCTGGCAATGATCTTGTGGCTTCCTCTGCACTGGCTGCTGCTGGCTGCCAATTGGTGATCTTTACGACCGGGCGGGGAACACCATTTGGTACATTCGTGCCTACGATGAAAGTATCTACCAATACCCCATTGTATGAAGGCAAACGTCATTGGATCGATTTTAATGCAGGTGTGTTGGTGGAAGATGGTTCTCCAGATGAGGTCCTGCGCAGCTTCATAAACTATATTATTGCGGTGGCCAGCGGTGGATGGGTTAATAATGAAAAGAATAATTTCCGTGAGATCTCCATATTCAAAACAGGAGTAACGCTATAATAAATCATTAATTAATGACAAATCAGGCTGTCTCTTATGCTTTTTAAGCGTAGGGGGCAGTTTTTTTAGGTTCACAGCATACATAATCCGTCTTAAAAAGAACGATAATTGCTTTCTTTTGAATTAGTGATTGCAATCACAATGGTCCTGTACGGCCTGTGCTAATCTTTTATTGAGAATAGTTCTCACATAAAGGAGAAGAGTCAGATGGAAAAAGTGCTGAGTTTGGATGAATCTATATTCGAGATGGTATCACGGCATCCGGAGGTCATCGAGATTATGGTAGAGCTGGGCTTTAAGGATATTGCCAAGCCTGGCATGCTGCAGACTGCTGGCCGTTTCATGACCTTATCCAAAGGAATTAAGCTGAAAAAAATGGATCTCGAGCACGTGAAGCAAACTTTTGAACGTCATGGTTTCGAGATTATTTAATAAAGGAGTGTTAATATGAGCGAACTGATTAACAACCGTGAAGTTGATGTGCCGGAACAGACTCGTCGCCAGGCTATGCTTAAGGAGATTATTAAAGAGCTGCATGCAGGGAAAAGTGTAGAAGAGGTTAAGGCGCGATTCGCCGAAGCTGTGGGTGATGTTACCGTAGCGGAGATTTCCGCGATGGAGCATTCATTAATGACCGAAGAAGGAATTCCGGTATCCGAGGTCCAACGTCTTTGTTCGGTGCATACAGCCATTTTTAAAGGCTCTATTGAGCAAATTCACCGCTCGTCCCAGCCCGAGGAGCAGCCAGGCCATCCAGTACACACCTTCAAATTGGAGAATCGTGAGATCGAAAAACTTGTTAACTTCCGCATGGATCTGCACGCAACAAAGTTTCAAAAGAATGATAGTGAGGAACTGATCTTCAAATTGTTGGAGGATCTTAGCTTGCTGCTGGATCTTGATAAACACTATAGCCGAAAAGAAAATCTGCTGTTCCCATACCTCGAAAAATACGGCATTTATGGCCCAACCAAGGTAATGTGGGGAGTGGATGATAATATCCGCCGTATGATTAAAGAGGCAAAAGCTGCGCTCAGCACTTATAGCGGAAACGCAGCAGAAATAGGCATTCAGCTTGAGGAGATCATCAAGGAAGTTAATGAAATGATCTTTAAGGAAGAAAATATTCTATTGCCCATGGCCCTGGACAAACTGACGGAAGATGAATGGGTCAAAATCGCCCGGGAGAGTGATGAGATCGGGTTCTGCCTAACCGCACCGGAGCAGGAGTGGATCCCTGAGCGGGCCGCTGAGCCGGACGGCACAGTGCTGGAAGAAACAGAAGGAGCTACGCCGCAAGGCGGGTTCATCCGTTTTGAGACAGGGTTGTTGTCACTGCATCAGCTGGAGACCGTACTCAACCATCTTCCTGTAGATCTAACCTTCATTGATGAGAATGATGTTGTCCGATATTTTTCACACGGGAAGGAACGTATCTTTGCCCGAACTAAAGCGGTTATCGGCCGTACAGTACAGAACTGTCATCCCCCGCAAAGTGTTCATGTGGTAGAGAAGCTTTTGGAAGACTTTAAGGCAGGCCGTAAGGATGCTGAAGACTTCTGGATCAATATCAAGGATAAGTTTATCTACATCCGTTACTTCGCTGTACGAGACGAGTCAGGCCAATATATGGGCACGCTAGAGTTCACACAGAATATCGCTCCAATCCGAGCATTAGAGGGCCAAAAGCGCATTTTATCAGAATAAATCGGTGCGTTGGGTTATTTTCCAGATAATAATATAGGTACAAGACTCTCTTACTTAGGCGTAAGGGGGTCTTTTTAGAATATAATAGAGTATACTCTTAAAATAAGGAATTCCCGGGTGTGTTGTCTTTCCTTGACCACAGAGAGGGCTTCTATTATAGTTGGTACTTAGGATTAACTATTTTAGTATAAAAAAAGGTGGCTTGTTACATGTCTGAGAATATCTACGTTGGCGTGGATTTGGGTGGAACTGCAATTAAGGTTGGAATCTGTAATGCTGAAGGTACCCTGCTACATACTTATGAGGGACCTACAGGAACTGCAGAGGGTGTCGATACTGTTATCGATAATATCGAGAAGTATGTACGCCAAATTGTGGAGGATTCCCCGTACTCTTGGGATCAGCTTGCAGGTGTAGGAGCGGGTGTAGCCGGGTTCACAAATATTCGTGAAGGAATCATCATCCTTGCGCCTAACATAGGATTTAGAGATGTGCCGATCCGTTCCATTTTGGAAGATCGTTGGAACAAGCCTGTCAAAATAGACAATGATGCGAATGTGGCTGCACTGGGCGAAGCTTGGAGCGGTGCGGGACGTGGCGTTGATAACTGTGTCTGCTATACGCTTGGAACAGGTGTCGGTGGCGGAATCATTATTAATGGAAAGATTTATCAAGGCTTTGCGGGATTAGCTGGTGAGCTTGGTCATATCACAGTAGTGCCGGATCTGGAAGCTATTCAATGCGGCTGTGGCAACATGGGCTGTCTGGAAACCGTTTCCTCCGCTACAGGTATTATCCGCATGGCTAATGATGCAGTAGCTCGTGGCGATCGTACTTCCCTCTCTATGGTAGAGAAGATTGCTGCGAAAGAAGTCTTTGATGCGGCTAAGGCTGGCGATGAAGTAGCTATCCGTATAGTGAATCGTGCAGCATACTATCTGGGTAAATCCATGGCTTCTGTTGCGGCTGTGCTTAACCCTGAAGTATTTATCGTTGGCGGCGGTGTGTCTAAGGCTGGAGATATTCTATTTGATGAGGTTCGTCGTGTGTTTGCGAAATTGACACCGGCTCCGCTTCAAACTGGTGTTTCGATTATTCCAGCTGAGCTTGGCAATGACGCAGGTATTGTTGGGGCTGCCGGCCTTTTGCTGCGTTCTTAAAAGACGGGAAGTATTCATATACTAAATCTAGGGAGGGGACGCTTTTATGACCGAATTGGACAATACCCCAACGGCTGGAGCCACCCTGATTATTATTACGGGAATGTCAGGTGCGGGGAAGACAATTGCTGTACAGAGTCTGGAAGACCTAGGGTTCTTCTGTGTCGATAATTTACCACCGGTGCTGATTCCCAAGTTCGCAGAGCTAATTGAACAATCAAAGGGTAAGATTGCCAAGGTAGCCCTTGTAATTGACCTGCGTGGTCGAGAATTCTTCACTGCTTTGTCTGAGTCTCTTGCCTATATCAAGGATGAGTCAACCATTGGCTGTGAGATCTTGTTTTTGGATGCTACAGATTCAGTACTTGTTCAGCGTTACAAGGAAAGTCGACGTCATCATCCATTAGCACCTAAGGGGCTGCCGCTTGATGGTATCAAGCTAGAACGTAAAATGCTTGAAGAATTGAAAAATTCAGCTACGTTATGTTTAGATACCAGCAGTATGAAGCCCGTGCAGCTTAAGGAGAAGATCGTTTCACGGTTTTCGCATCTAGGAAAAAGTACGCTTTCCGTCAATATTACATCCTTCGGATTTAAGTACGGTATCCCTATTGATGCAGATCTTGTCTTTGATGTCCGCTTCTTGCCTAACCCACATTATGTGGACCATCTGCGGCCTAAAACCGGCCAGGACAGTGAAGTCTACGATTATGTAATGAAGTGGCCTGAAACACAGGTGTTCCTGACCAAACTGCTCGATATGCTTCATTTTCTAATTCCGCAATATCGTAAGGAAGGTAAGTCCCAGATTATCATTGGCATTGGCTGTACGGGAGGTAAACACCGTTCCGTAGCCATATCCGAGTATTTGGGTAAAATGCTGGGCGTTAGCGAGACGGAATCCGTAACCGTTAGTCATCGGGATTCCGAGCGTGATCGGCACTAGAGAGAAGGGGTCATAGTGGCTGAAGAACAAAGACAGCGTCCACGTATCGTCGTTATGGGCGGTGGCACGGGGTTATCTGTTATGCTTCGTGGTTTAAAAGAGAAGCCATTAGATATTACTGCTATTGTTACCGTTGCCGATGATGGGGGAAGCTCAGGTATTTTGCGCAGTGAACTGCAAATGCCTCCTCCTGGGGACATCCGCAACGTATTGACAGCTATGGCTGATGTTGAGCCGCTCATGGCAGAGATTATGAGATACCGTTTCAACACGGGTGAGGGACTAGCTGGTCATAGTCTCGGCAACTTGATTCTTGCTGCGCTCACGGATATATCCGGCGATTTCGTTACAGCTGTACGGGAGCTCAGTCGATTATTCGCTGTTCGCGGCCGGGTATTGCCTGCGGCCGGTGAGGCTGTAATCCTGCATGCAGAAATGTCGGACGGCACGATTATCACGGGGGAGTCCAAAATCCCTGAAGCTGGCGGGATCATCAGACGAGTGTCCTTGGAGCCGCCAGATGTAGAACCGTTGCCCGAAGCGCTTGAGGCGATTCGGAATGCAGATGCGATCCTGCTGGGTCCTGGCAGTCTGTATACGAGCATTCTTCCCAACCTGCTTGTTCCGAAACTGGCAGAAGCGGTTGTATCTTCGAATGCTATCAAAATTTTCGTCTGCAACGTAATGACTCAGCCGGGTGAAACGGATAACTATACCGTCAGCGATCATCTTCAAGCTGTATATGATCATATCGGGATCGATTTATTCGATTATGTTATTGTTAATGACGGTGAGATTCCGGAACAGGTCCAGACGAAGTACGCCGAGAAGGGTGCGCGCCCGGTGCAGCTTGATAAAGAAGCGCTGGATGGCAATGGATACAAGGTTATAGCCGATAAACTGGTTTTATTCCGAACTTATTTGAGACATGATACCGATAAGCTTAGTCATCACATTTATCAGCTTGTGCAGGATTGGATAAACAGAAACCCTAGGGTATAACTTATAGATGAGAACGAAGTACTTATCAAGAAAGAGGTGAGACCCTTGTCTTTTGCGGCCCTTACCAAAAAAGAGCTGACGATGGTGGAGAGTGAACCCTGCTGCGAGAAGGCGGAAATGTCAGCGCTTATCCGTATGAATGGATCTGTGCAGCTTTCAAGCAAAAAGGTTATTCTCGACATTTCGACGGAGAACGCCGCGATTGCAAGGCGGGTATATTCTTTACTTAAGAAATATTACCAGGTCCATATTGAGCTACTCGTGCGTAAAAAAATGCGTTTGAAGAAAAATAACGTCTATATCGTCAGAATCCCAAACCGTGTACAAGAGATCTTAAAGGATCTTAGAATTGTGTCGGAAGGATTTATTTTTACCGATGGTATTGATGATGAGATTGTTGGGAATAACTGCTGCAAGCGTGCTTATTTGCGCGGTGCCTTTCTGGCTGGCGGATCGGTTAATAATCCGGAAGGCTCCTCCTACCATTTGGAGATTTCCTCGATGTATGAGGAACATTGTAAAGCATTAGTGGATCTGGCTGGGGAATTCCACCTAAACGCACGCTGTATTGAACGTAAAAAAGGGTTCATTCTTTACATTAAAGAAGGCGAGAAGATTATTGAATTCTTAAGTTTGATTGGAGCGCATCAGGCGCTGTTCAAATTTGAGGATGTAAGAATTATGCGCGATATGCGTAATTCCGTGAATCGGATCGTGAACTGCGAGACCGCAAATCTCAACAAAACAATAAGTGCTGCGGTGCGGCAGATTGAAAATATCAAGCTGTTGCAGCGAGAAATGGGACTGGAGAATTTGCCGGATAAACTGCGTGAAGTAGCAGAAATTCGAATGGCGCATCCAGATATCAACCTCAAGGAGGTTGGTGAAATGCTCAAAGGTACAGTCAGTAAGTCGGGAGTAAATCATCGGCTTCGTAAGATTGATGAGCTGGCGGACAAGGTTCGAGGCGGCTAATTACTTTTTTTCTAGTGTGGTTTACGTTATAATGATATAATAATATAAAATTAATGTGAAACTTTTGGGGAGAACTCAATTAGGGGGTAAGCGTTTCATGACAAAGCACCCGGTAGTTGTTCGGTTGAAGACAGGGCTTCATGCCCGACCGGCAGCATTGTTTGTGCAAGAAGCTAACAAGTTTTCGTCGGAGATTTTCGTGGAAAAAGATGATAAAAAAGTAAATGCTAAAAGTATTATGGGGATTATGAGCCTCGCTATCAGTTCCGGCACGGAGATTTACATTAGCGCGGACGGTGCGGATGCCGATCAAGCTGTAAACGCTTTGACAAGTCTGGTCAGCAAAGAAGAGCTTGAGAACCAATAATAGGAAGACAACATCGTTTCTGCTAGGAAGACTTTATTTATCGCATGACCAAAAGCCCTTCGGGGCTTTTTTTAATACCAAAAAATAGATGGAGAACGTGCAACATTTACCAAAAAGACTCGTCTAGAGGATAATAACAAATCACAAGAAATGAAAGGGGCTGGCAAATATGAAAGGTTTATTGAAGAAAATTGGTTCAGTGATGATCGTAGGGAGTTTGTTAATTGGAGGGATCAGCATGAGTGGTGTTTTCCAAGGTCCTGCAAAGGCTTACGCAGATGAAGTGCAGAAAAATGTCGTTAGTGTAGTAGGTAAAGGCGAATTGTCCCTCAAGCCGGATATCGTATACTTGTCCATCGGTGTGGATACTACGGCCACAACTGCGCAAGAAGCGCAGAAGACCAATGCCGCTAAAATTCAGAAGATTATGACTTTACTGAAGAATACTTGGAAAATTGCAGATAAAGATATTCAAAGCACGCAGTTTTATGTGCAACCCAATTATAGTTACAGCGAAAAAGAAGGACAGCAAGTGAAGGGGTACAACGCCAATCATACGCTGTTAGTGTCTTATAGAGATCTGACCAAGGTTGGTGAATTGCTGGACGCTGCATCTGCGGCAGGGGCGAATAATATCGGAAATGCACGTTTTTCTGTGGAAGATACTTCTGCATTTGAAGCTCAGGTGATTGAAAAGGCGATGGCGAATGCAGATGTTAAAGCAGGGGCTATTGCTAAGGCAGCTAAACGCAGCTTGGGTCAAGTGATCACGGTCAGCCAAAATGATGGCGATATCACTCCGGTTTATTTTGAACAGAATCTAAAAATGAATATGACTGCAGCAGATGCTGGTGCAAGCACATCCGTGCAACCCGGAGTAGTTAAAGTTACAACTCAGCTGAGCGTAATGTATGAATTGAAATAGTATCAGAACAAGGTGAATGCAGAGAGGAGAGGTGATCTTCCACTAGTAATAGTGGGGGGCGCCTCTTTTTTTGTGTAAGTTCTCTACGATTCTGTTTAATAAATTGGAAAGGAGAGGAAAAATAAGATGATGAATATTATTTCAAAAGAATCAGCGCGCAAATGGGGCATAGGTCTGATGTCAGCAGGTTTATTGTTTGTTGGAGGCCTGCTGCCCAGCGAAACGGGTTATGCAGCAGCTAGTAAAACGGAGAATAAAGCTATTGATTCGCGTATCGTTTTAAAGGCGAACGGGATAAATTCGTTGCAGGAAGGTATTTTGAAGGAAGGACTGGCCTGGATTCCCATAACTTTTATGCGAGATGTGTTGGGATTACCGCTTGTGTATGATAAGAAGGAAAATGCGTACATGATTGGAAAAGGATCGGCCAAGGCCAAGTTGATGTTATCCAGCTACGGTACATCTGTGTGGGTGAACAACTATTTCATTCGAGAGTATGAAGGGAAGTTAATTAATAATCGCCTCTATGTTCCATCAGGATTGTTAAATGATTATATGGGTTATAAGGTAGATTGGAGTCGGGCCGCCAGTAGGCTGAATGTGGTGAACAGACCGCAGAACGCGCTGACGGTAACCACGGAAACTTATGCTAAAGATCGGGCAGCAGCTTTTATTCAGCTTGATTATCCGAAGATCAGTGGATTGGGCAACTCCAGTGCGCAACAAGCTATTAATAATACTTTGAAGGAAAGTGTTATGAAATTCGCGGCGGGTGCAGAACAGGATATCTCCGATCGAGATGGAGCAGAGCCCAAATACACCTATGATTCAGGTTATGTAGTGACCTACAATCAGAATGGTGTGATCAGCATAGTGATGCATCAGTATAGTGATACGGGCGGCGCCCATGGAATGACTAACCGTGAAGCCTTCACCTTCTCGCTTAAGGATGGTAAACGTCTACTGTTGGGCGACCTGTTTGGAGCTAATCCAAACTACAAAAAACAGCTGAATGCAAAGCTGAGCAAGCTACTGAAGGCAGAGGATAGTTATTTGGGAGGATTCAACGGATTGAATACGGAGAAATATTTCTATCTGAAGGACGACAAGGTTGTTCTGTTCTTCCAATTATATGAGTACACAGCGTATGCTGCAGGCTTCCCTGAGTATACTTTTAGTTTCAAAGAGCTTTTGCCGGATGGCAGTAGCCCGTTTGCTGGCATAAAATAAATGGAAATGCTTCGTCTCCGCTAATGTCGGCACAAGACATCTCCCCCTTACCAGAGTTGTCTCTTGTTCATATGCTAAAGGGAGTAACTAGTTTATGAACGGGGGAGAGCTATGGGCTACCAATATACTGCAATTGGCGATTCCTTGACGACTGGATTTGGTGCTCTGCCAGGTAACGGTTTTGTTCCGGTGTACCGTAGAATGGCAGAAGGGAGACTGCGGACTACTGTAGCCTCTACGAATTTAGGCGTGAACGGAATGACTACTTCAGAGCTGGAGCAGCGGCTGCGCGGAAATTCCATGATGCGTGAAGCCGTTCGAGAAGCCGATATCATCACTGTGTCTATCGGTGGTAATGATTTGATTCACGCGGCCAAATCAGCAGCAAGACAGCAAGGCAACTTATCCGCAGAGCTGCGCAGATCGCTTCAGGAATGCAAACAAAATTTCTCTGCAATTATGAATATCCTTATACAATTGAAGGCGAGGACGCGTAGACCTTTTATCATTAGAATTGTGGGATTATATAACCCCTATCCTCAGGTGGTTGGTGCGACAGAGTGGGTCAGGCAGTTTAATCAATACGCAGCACAGTACAGCAGCCGAGTATGTGGATTTGCTTCGATTTACAGTGAGTTCGCAGGAAATGAGAGAGGGCTGTTATCCATTGATCATTTGCATCCGAATGGCCGGGGTTATCGCGTAATTGCCGAGAAGCTGGATGCGCTAGGTTATGGCGGGCTGGCTTAATTGGATTTAGGTCTTCTATAAAATATAAAGAGGCTGTGCTCTAACCATAACGGATAGAGCACAGCCTCTTTATATTTTTACTTTATAGCTTACACACCGCTAGGCAATGTCTTCTCGATTACTTTATCTACGATACCGTATTCAGCCGCGTCTGCAGCAGTCATGAAGTAGTCGCGATCTGTATCCTTCTCAATACGTTCTAGAGGTTGACCCGTACGTTCTGCTAGAATACGGTTCAGCTTATCGCGCAATTTGAGGATGCGGCGGGCACGGATTTCAATGTCCGTTGCTTGACCTTGAGCACCACCCAGAGGCTGGTGGATCATGATCTCGCTGTTAGGCAGTGCGAAGCGTTTGCCTTTGGCGCCAGCGTTTAGCAGGAAAGCTCCCATGGAAGCTGCCATACCCACACAGATGGTGGAAACGTCTGGTTTAATGTACTGCATTGTATCAAAAATAGCCATACCTGCAGTAATGGAACCGCCTGGGCTATTCACGTAAAGGTGAATGTCCTTGTCAGGATCTTCGGCAGCCAAGAACAGCATTTGTGCGATGATAGAATTGGCTACCACGTCATTAACCTCCGTTCCAAGGAAAATGATGCGGTCCTTCAGCAGGCGGGAATAGATGTCATAAGCGCGCTCGCCGCGGTTGCTCTGTTCTACTACCATAGGAATATAACTCACGTGGAAAACCTCCTTGATATTGGTTCTTCAAATGTATTCATTTTTACTCTTGCCGTATTACCCACATGATAAACAAATTCAAACAAAAAGTCAAAGAAAGTCAAACTTATATTCAAAAAAAAGAGCCGACAAGCGGCTCTTTGGTTAAGTAGTAGTATAGGCACTACTAAATTATGTGCAAAAATGAAATTAATGGCGCGCCCGCCAAGAATCGAACTTGGATCTCAGGCTTCGGAGGCCTACGTCATATCCATTGGACCACGGGCGCAACAAAAATGATTATAATACAATTTTTACACAATTGCAATGTAATATTAATACTGGACAAGCGCTCTAGGGACAGGCATCGGGCGCTATATCTTTTTCTGACCTTATTAATGTATAAGAAGACAAGCGCTTGAGAATTCTACTCTCGGAAGACTTGCGCTTCGAGCAATATTTGGTTAGAATATGGGTGGGACTTAAAAAGTTTACCCGGGACGTTTTGAGACCATGAACAAGGGAATAGAGGAAGACGAAGTTGCAGGAGTGAAAGTATGCGTAATTTATTAGATATCCAAAAGCAGCTTCTGCCTGATCTCATGGAAACCCTTAAGAGACGGTACACGATTCTTCATCAGATCATGCTGTCCGATATTATTGGGCGCAGAACGCTAGCCGCTTCGCTAGATATGACTGAGCGGGTACTGCGTGCCGAGACGGATCTTCTGAAATCGCAAGGGCTTATTGAGATCGAGAGTGTTGGCATGCGCATTAGCGCTGCTGGACGTAGACTGCTTGATTTGCTAGAGCCGGTTGTTAAGAGCCTATTTGGTCTGGATGAGCTGGAAGAGAAAATTCGAGCAACGTATGGTCTGGATAAAGTTATTGTAGTACCGGGTGATTGTGAGTCATCGCCGTTCACCAAACGAGAGCTTGGCCGAGCGGGTGCGAAAGCGCTGCTGAGTATACTTCGCGCAGATGATACAGTTGCCGTCACAGGTGGATCGACGCTTGCCGATATGGCTGATCAACTGGCACCGCCGTTGTCCCTTTCCTATAAGAACGCTTGGTTTGTTCCGGCGCGTGGAGGATTAGGAGAGAGTATGGAGATTCAAGCCAACACGATTGCCTCAACCATGGCAAAGCGGGTTGGAGCCAACTACCGGTTGTTGCATGTCCCTGATTTGCTTAGCGGGGATGCATACCAATCGCTGGCACTTGACTCTAATATTGGAGAGATTGTACAAACCATCCGTAGTTCGCGTATTATTGTACATGGGATTGGGGATGCCATTGAAATGACCCGCCGCCGCAAACTGGACGAGGCTACAGTCTCGGAAATCCAGGGTGAAGGGGCAGTGGCCGAATCTTTTGGCTATTATTTCAATGAAGAGGGTCAGGTTGTCCATACCATGCTTACGATGGGTCTACGTCTAGAAGATATTATCCGGACAGAGAAAGTCATCGGTATTGCAGGAGGCAAACCCAAGGCCAAAGCCATTCATGCCATGCTGCGTTTCGGGCAGGAGAATATTCTCGTCACGGACGAGGCTGCTGCAGTAGAAATAGGCAAGGAAATTGACAATCAACTACAGCTATCTTCGTAGTTTTTAGATTGCAGGCAATAACATACTTCTTGCATCATACTTAACATTGTTGTCATGACAGACCTCACCGTCTGTTTTGAATAAATAAAACGAATTCTAGGAGGAACTATTCAATGAGTGTAAAAGTTGGAATTAACGGTTTTGGACGTATTGGACGCCTTGCTTTCCGCCGTATTCAAAATGTAGAAGGTATCGAAGTGGTAGCAATCAACGACTTGACTGACGCTAAGATGCTTGCTCATTTGCTTAAATATGATACAACTCAAGGTAAATTCCAAGGTGATGTTGAAGTGCATGATGGCTTCTTCAAAGTCAATGGTAAAGAAGTTAAGGTTCTTGCTAACCGCAACCCTGAAGAATTGCCATGGGGCGACCTAGGCGTTGATATCGTACTTGAGTGCACAGGTTTCTTCACAACTAAAGAAGCAGCTGAAAAACACTTGAAAGGTGGAGCTAAGAAAGTAGTTATCTCCGCTCCAGCTACTGGCGACATGAAAACTGTCGTTTACAACGTTAACGATGACATTCTTGATGGTACTGAGACTGTTATTTCCGGCGCATCTTGCACAACTAACTGCCTAGCTCCAATGGCAAAAGTACTGAACGACAAGTTCGGTATCGTTGAAGGCTTGATGACTACAATTCATGCTTACACTGGCGACCAAAACACTTTGGATGCTCCACATGCTAAAGGTGACTTCAGACGCGCTCGTGCAGCAGCTGAGAACATCATTCCTAACACTACTGGTGCTGCTAAAGCAATCGGTCTGGTTATTCCAGAACTTAAAGGTAAATTGGATGGTGCAGCTCAACGTGTTCCAGTTGCAACTGGTTCCCTGACTGAGCTTGTAACTGTTCTTGATAAGAGCGTTACTGTTGAAGAAATCAACGCAGCAATGAAAGCAGCTTCCGATCCAGACACTTATGGTTACACTGAAGATGAAATCGTATCTTCCGACATCAAAGGTATGACTTTCGGATCCCTGTTCGATGCTACACAAACTAAAGTATTGACTGTTGGCGACAAACAACTGGTTAAAACTGTTGCTTGGTATGACAATGAAATGTCCTACACTGCACAATTGGTTCGTACTTTGGAGAAATTCGCTAAAATCGCTAAGTAATTGACTTGATATAAGCAACATCTATAGAGCGGAAACAGAAATTCCTTGTTTCCGCTCTTTCTAAATGTATTTCTTGTTTCCTGCTAGAAACAATTTTGGGTGTGGAGGAATTAATCATGAACAAAAAAAGCGTCCGTGATGTAGAAGTAAAGGGTAAGCGCGTATTTGTACGCGTGGATTTCAACGTACCTGTAGAAGACGGTAAAATTACTGATGATACTCGTATTCGCGAAACACTTCCAACCATTAAATATTTGATCGAGAACGGTGCAAAGATCATTCTTGCGAGTCATATGGGTCGTCCTAAAGGCGAATTCGTAGATTCCATGCGTTTGACTACTGCTGCTGAACGTCTGTCCGAGCTTCTTGGCAAACCAGTAGCTAAAGCTGACGAAGCAATTGGCGAAGCTGTAAAAGCAAAAATCGCTGAGCTAGGCGAAGGCGACGTACTTGTACTTGAGAATGTTCGTTTCTACCCAGGTGAAGAGAAAAACGATCCTGAACTGGCTAAACAATTCGCTGAATTGGCTGATTTGTTTGTTAATGATGCGTTTGGTGCGGCTCACCGTGCACATGCATCGACAGAAGGTATCGCTCATTTCCTACCAGCTGTATCCGGTCTTTTGATGGAGAAAGAATTGTCTGTTCTTGGTAAAGCTCTTTCTAACCCAGAACGTCCTTTCACTGCGATCATCGGTGGTTCGAAAGTTAAAGACAAGATTGATGTTATTGATAACTTGTTGTCTTTGGCTGATAACGTCCTGATCGGCGGTGGGTTGTCTTATACATTCACTAAAGCACAAGGTTTTGAAATCGGTAAATCACTAGTAGACAACGACAAACTTGACGTTGCTCTTGGATTCATCGAAAAAGCAAAAGCACTTGGTAAAAACTTCATGCTTCCTGTTGATGTTGTTGTTGCTGATAAATTTGGTGCTGACGCTAACACTAAGATCGTTGATTACAATGAAATCCCAGAAGGTTGGGAAGGACTTGATATCGGACCTAAGACTCGTGAACTTTATGCCGATATTATCAAGAACTCCAAGCTGGTTGTCTGGAATGGACCTATGGGCGTATTCGAAATCGATAAATTCGCTGAAGGTACACTTGCAGTAGCAAAAGCTTGTGCAACTACTGAAGGTTACACTGTTATTGGTGGCGGAGATTCCGCAGCAGCAGCAGAGAAATTCCACCTGGCTGATCAAATGGATCATATCTCCACTGGTGGCGGTGCATCCCTTGAGTTCATGGAAGGCAAGGCGCTTCCTGGCGTAGAAGCACTGAACGATAAGTAAGACCTAAGAAGGAGGCAACATAAGTCATGAGAACACCTATTATTGCAGGTAACTGGAAAATGTTCAAAACAGTTCCTGAAGCAGAAAGCTTTATTGCTGAAATTAAAGGCAAAGCAGAAGTAGAAGGCGTTGAGACTGTAATCTGCGCTCCATTTACTAACCTGCCTGCACTTGTAGCAGCTGCAAAAGGTACTAACATCAAGATTGGTGCACAAAACCTACACTTTGAAGATAACGGTGCTTACACAGGCGAGATCAGTGGTGTAATGCTAAGTGATCTTGGTGTGGACTATGTTATCATTGGCCACTCTGAGCGTCGCGCTTATTTTGGCGAAACGGATGAAATCGTGAATAAGAAAATGCATGCTGCATTCCGTCACGGAATTACTCCTATCGTATGTGTTGGCGAAAAGCTCGAAGAGCGTGAAGCTGATCAAACTAAAGCAGTATGTAAAGTACAAACTGAAGCTGCATTCCAAGGTCTTAGTGCCGAGCAAGCAGCAAAAGTTGTTATTGCATACGAACCTATCTGGGCTATTGGCACAGGTAAATCTTCCACTTCCCAAGATGCTAACGAAGTTATTGCTTACATCCGCAGTCTTGTAAAAGATCTGTATGATGCAGCAACAGCTGAAGCTGTTCGTATTCAATACGGCGGCAGCGTGAAGCCTGAGAATGTAACTGAGTACATGGGCCAAAGCGACATCGATGGTGCGCTTGTTGGCGGTGCCAGCTTACAACCGGATTCCTTCGTTCAATTGGTTGAGGGGGCGAAGTAAGATGTCAGCTCCAAAACCCGTAGCTTTGATCATCATGGATGGTTTTGGTTTGCGTGGAACGACAGAAGGTAATGCCGTTGCTCAAGCCAACAAACCTAACTATGACCGTTACCTGAAACAATATCCTAACACTACACTCACTGCTTGCGGTGAAGCTGTAGGCCTTCCGGCAGGCCAAATGGGCAACTCCGAAGTAGGGCATTTGAATATTGGTGCAGGCCGGATCGTTTATCAGGATTTGACTCGTATTGATAAATCGATCCGCGAGGGCGAGTTCTTCGATAACGAAACCCTGGTTAGCGCAGTTAGAAATGCTAAGAACACTGGCAAAAAGCTTCACCTTTACGCGCTTGTATCCGACGGAGGGGTACATAGCCATATTAACCACTTGTTTGCTATGCTTGACCTGGCTAAAAAAGAAGATATGCATGAAGTGTATATCCATGCTTTTATGGACGGTCGTGACGTAGCTCCTGATAGTGGGAAGAAGTTTGTCCAAGATCTAGTAGCTAAAATCGAAGAGGTTGGCGTGGGTACAATTGCAACGGTGTCCGGACGTTATTACGCAATGGATCGTGATAAACGTTGGGAACGTGTAGAGAAAGCCTACCGTGCTATGGTTTATGGTGAAGGCCCTAAATACACGGATGCTGTGCAAGCCATCACTTCATCTTATGAAAACTCGGTATTTGATGAATTTGTTGAACCTAGTGTAATTGTAGACAGTGAAGGCAAACCTGTAACGGCAGTAGAGAGCGGCGATTCCGTCGTGTTCCTCAACTTCCGTCCTGACCGTGCTATTCAATTGTCACAAGTGTTCACGAATCAAGATTTCCGCGGTTTCGACCGTGGTCCTTTGTTCCCGCAAAACCTGCACTTCGTATGCCTAACTACTTTCAGCGAAACGGTACAAGGTTATGTAGCCTATTCACCGAAGAACCTGGATAACACATTGGGTGAAGTGCTTGTTCAACAAAACAAGAAGCAACTGCGCATCGCGGAAACTGAGAAATATCCGCATGTAACCTTCTTCTTCAGCGGTGGACGTGACGAGGAGCTTCCTGGTGAAACCCGGATCTTAATCAACTCTCCTAAAGTGGCAACCTATGATCTTCAACCTGAGATGAGCGCATACGAAGTGGCTGCAGCCTGCGTAGCGGAAATCGAAGCGGAAAGACAGGATGCTATCATTCTTAACTTTGCCAATCCTGATATGGTTGGACACTCCGGCATGCTGGAACCAACAATCAAGGCTGTAGAAGTGACGGATGAGTGTGTAGGTAAAGTAGTGGATGCGGTTGTTGCCAAAGGTGGCGTTGCCATTATTATCGCTGACCATGGTAATGCAGATATGGTATTTGACGAGAACGGTCGCCCGTTCACAGCTCATACAACCAATCCTGTTCCGTTCATCGTGACTACTGAGAATGTTGTATTGCGTGAATCCGGTATTCTTGCAGACGTAGCACCAACAATCCTAGATTTGATGGGACTTCCGCAACCTGCGGAAATGACCGGACAATCCATGATTGCTAGCCGTAAGTAAGGTAAGGTATAACGCCTTTGATTTTAAGCTATACAAGTAAGACCAAAACAATGTTAAAAGGAGATTAACTTACATGACTATTATTTCTGATGTATATGCTCGCGAAGTCCTTGACTCCCGTGGTAACCCTACTGTAGAGGTTGACGTTTATCTGGAATCCGGTGCTAAAGGCCGCGCTATCGTTCCTTCCGGCGCTTCCACTGGTGCTCACGAAGCTGTAGAACTTCGTGATGGCGACAAATCCCGTTACATGGGTAAAGGCGTTCTGAAAGCTGTTGAGAACGTAAATGAAATCATCGCTCCAGAAGTTATCGGTATGGACGCTCTTGACCAAGTGGGCATCGACAAATTGATGATTACTTTGGACGGAACTCCTAACAAAGGTAAATTGGGCGCTAACGCAATCCTAGCTGTATCCATGGCAGTAGCTCGTGCAGCTGCAGCAGCTTTGGATATTCCTTTGTACGTATACCTGGGCGGATTCAACGCTAAAACTCTTCCAGTACCAATGATGAATATCATCAATGGTGGTGAGCATGCGGACAACAACATCGACGTTCAAGAGTTCATGGTTCTTCCTGTAGGAGCTCCAAGCTTCAAAGAAGCTCTTCGCACAGGTGCTGAAATCTTCCACAACTTGAAATCCGTACTTCAATCCAAAGGCCTGAACACAGCTGTAGGTGACGAAGGTGGTTTCGCACCGAACCTTGGTTCGAATGAAGAAGCAATCACTACAATCATCGAAGCTATTGAAAAAGCTGGTTACAAACCAGGTGTTGACGTATTCTTGGGTATGGACGTTGCTTCCACTGAGTTCTACAAAGACGGTAAATACACCCTTGCTGGCGAAGGTAAATCTTACACTTCCGCTGAGTATGTTGACCTTCTTGCTTCATGGGTTGAAAAATATCCTATCATCACAATCGAAGACGGTATGTCCGAAGACGACTGGGATGGCTGGAAATTGCTTACTGAAAAATTGGGCGACAAAGTCCAATTGGTTGGTGACGACTTGTTCGTAACTAACACTGAGCGTCTTGCAACAGGTATCGAAAAAGGTATCGGTAACTCCATCTTGGTTAAGGTTAACCAAATTGGTACATTGACTGAAACTTTTGATGCTATCGAAATGGCTAAACGTGCTGGTTACACAGCAGTTATCTCCCACCGTTCCGGTGAATCCGAAGATAGCACAATCGCTGATATCGCTGTTGCGACTAATGCTGGTCAAATCAAAACAGGTGCTCCTTCCCGTACAGACCGTGTTGCTAAATACAACCAATTGCTTCGCATCGAAGATGAGTTGGGTGAATTGGCTCAATACAACGGCCTGAAATCCTTCTACAACCTTAAAAGATAATCTGCCTTTATAGCAGACTTCGAAGACCCGCCGTTATGGTGGGTCTTTTTTATGATTTGAAGAAGATAGACTTTAATAGGTTTATCCTTATCTTGCAAGAAAAGCTACGACTTAACAGTCTAAGCTGTTGTATTACCGACAGCGCTATGATAAAATAAGAATACTGTTTATGTATCGTGATAACCTAAATTACCATAGATAGTGATGCTTAGGCGTAGGAGGTGGAAGTGAATGGATATCTTTTTGAAAGTTGTGCTCCTGATTTTTTCCGTCGGTCTTATTGCGGTCGTTCTTCTGCAAAAGGGGAAAAGCGCGGGTCTTTCCGGTGCCATCTCTGGCGGTGCTGAGCATCTCTTTGGTAAAACAAAAGCTCGTGGTATGGAGCTTGTACTACAACGTGTAACTGTTGGACTTGCTGCTGGTTTCTTCATCATGGCGATTCTAGCTGCTATTCTAATCGACTAAAAGATCTACCGTAAGCCCTCGCTCTGTTCTAAATGGAATAGAGCGGAGGCTTTTTTGTTATATTAAAAGGAGTTAAAAAGCACCTAAGGGTGCTTTTCTTTTCATATTCGCAAAGAAAAAGGCTGGATCGATAGGAAGTAAATCTGAAATTGGCATGGATGTATTTCAGCAGTTAAAGGAAATTTTGTACTGTGTTAACCTTTGGATGACAGTAACAGGGATGCGCAGGATTGATTTCGTGTATACTAGGGTATGAAGTAGTAAAGGTAAAATTTACTTGGCATTACTGCAGGGCAGGACAAGATATACATATTTGCCAGCGGCTTGAAGCCGCGGAGGGCTGGGGTGACGAACATGATAACACAAGAAATATTACTCGATTTCATGCGGGAAACTGCATATAAACCAATGACTTATGAAGAGCTGGTGAGTCATTTTGCTCTAGAGGATAGTGAAGGGTTTAAAAAGTTCGAGGAGCTGCTGATTGAATTAGAGCAGGATGGAAGAATTGTATTGACCCGTACTGCACGTTATGGCGTGCCAGAACGGATGGATTTACTGCGTGGACGTTTACAAGCACATGCGAAGGGTTTTGCTTTTTTAATCCCGGATGATCGTGATCATCCTGACGTATATATCCATGCAAATGATCTTAAGGGAGCTATGAATGGCGATATCGTTCTGATTCGTATTACCTCTAAAAGTCCGTCCGGCGGACGTATGGAAGGCGAAGTAGTACGTATTGTAAAACGTGGCGTGTTGCAGACGGTAGGTGTTTTTCAGAACCTGGAGACCTATGGTTTTGTGCTGCCTGATGATAAGCGGATTAATCGTGATATTTTTATTCCGAAGCAATCCTTTAAAGGTGCTGTAGATGGTCAAAAGGTCGTTGTGCGTATTGTGAGTTATCCGGAAGGCCGAGCAGCGGCAGAGGGTGAAATTATTGAAATTCTCGGACATAAGGATGATCCGGGTGTTGATATTCTTTCCATTATCCGCAAACATCAATTGCCTGAAGCATTTCCAGCTGAAGTGATGGATGAAGCCGATAGTGCTCCTGATTCAATTACAGAAGAGGAGATTGCGGAGCAAGGAAGACGCGACCTGCGCGGACTGAACATTGTTACGATTGATGGCGAAGATGCTAAGGATTTGGATGATGCGGTAAACGTACAGCGCTTGGAGAATGGACATTACAAGCTGGGCGTCCATATAGCAGACGTAGGTTATTATGTGCGTGAAGGCTCTGAGCTGGATAAAGAAGCCTATGACCGCGGTTGTAGTGTGTATTTGGTAGACCGGGTTATTCCGATGCTGCCGCACCGTCTATCGAACGGGATTTGCAGCTTGAATCCACAGGTAGACCGGTTAACAATGTCCTGTGAAATGGAATTTAACGAGCAAATGAAGGTTGTGAAGCACGATGTCTTTACGAGCGTGATTCGCACCAAAGAGAGAATGACTTACTCCAATGTTCGTAAAATTCTCGAAGACGAAGATCCAGAGCTGCTGGAACGTTATAGTCCACTAATTGACGATTTCCGCCTCATGAAAGAATTGGCGATGAAGCTGCGCGATGCGCGGATGCGCCGGGGTGCGGTTGATTTTGATTTTGAAGAGAGCAAAATCATCGTGGATGAGAACGGCAAGGCTGTAGATATCGTGAAGCGTGAACGTTCTGTAGCTGAACAGATTATCGAGGAGTTCATGCTGGCGGCAAATGAAACAGTAGCTGAACATTTCCACTGGTTGAAGGTTCCGTTCCTTTACCGGATTCACGAAGATCCAGACCCAGAGAAGCTGCAGAATTTCATGGCTTTTGCGGCCAATTTCGGATATCACGTCAAGGGTCGTGGCAATTCGGTTCATCCACGTGCTTTGCAGGATTTGTTGGAGCAAATCCAAGGCACAAAGGAGCAGACGGTCATCAGTACGATGATGTTGCGTTCTATGAAGCAGGCAAAGTATGATGCGGAGAGCACGGGCCATTTCGGACTGGCTGCGGAATACTATTCTCACTTCACTTCTCCGATTCGCCGGTACCCCGATCTGGTCATTCACCGCGTAATGCGTGAAGTGATTGAGAATGGAGGGGCACTGACCCAGAAACGGCATGATTATTTGTCTAGCCGGATGCCTGACATTGCTCAGCAGTCCTCGGAACGCGAGCGTGTGGCGGTAGAAGCTGAACGCGATACGGAGCAACTGAAGAAAGCAGAATACATGCAGGATAAAGTAGGCGAGGAATTCGAGGCTATGGTCAGCAGTGTGACCAGCTTCGGAATGTTCATCGAGCTGGATAATACCGTCGAAGGTCTTATTCGTCTCAGTGCAATGAGCGACGATTATTATCACTTCGACGAAGGTCATATGGCGCTTATTGGCGAGCGCACATCGCGTGTGTTCCGCATTGGTGACGAGGTGAAGATCCGAGTCGCCAAAGTAAATATGGATGACCACACGATCGATTTCGAGTTGGTCGACATGAAGCCACGCGCGCCAGGTGAGCACCGCGGCGGTGGCTTTGCAGGCGGCCGCGGAGGCAAGGGCGGCCGTTCGGGCGGCGGCTTCATTAAGCCGGCCGGGGCCAAAGGCGCCGCGGGCAAGGGACGCGGCGGTAAAGGCAAGCCCGGCGGCGCTGCTGCAGGCGCGGGCAAGGGCAAGCCGGGCGCAGCTGTGCGCGCCGGTGAAGGGACGCGCGAAGCGGCCGGTGTTGGCGCAGCGGGCGGCCGCGGTAAGCGGAAGCGCGGGCGCGAGGCCGGCGAGGATGCGAGCCGGGTAGTTGCTGCGCCGGGCGCAGAGCGCGGAGGCGAAGCCGGCGGCAACGCAGGCGCGCCGCGTGAGCGCAGCGGCGGGCGAGGCCGCGGAGGAGACACCGGCGGTGCCGGTGGTGGACGCGGCATCAGCTTCGGCTTTGGCTCAGGCAAAGGCGGATACGGCGCTCCTGCGTCCGACTCCTCCGGCGGCGAAGCGCGGGGCGTGGACGGCAGCACGAAGTTCCGCAGCCGCGAGGATCGCGGGGGGAACTTTGGCGGTGGAGAAGGCCGTAACGGCGCTCCTACAGGCAAAGGCCGCCGCAAAAAGAAAACCAAAGGCGGCGTGTTCATCGGCCAGTCCGTTACACCAGGCAACGTAGAGACTTCTGAGCAAGTCACTTCTAAACGAAGTGACAATAATGGCGGCGCTCCAGAAGGAGCACCACGTAAGCGTAAAAAGAAATAAATGACGGTTATGCGTTGCCTAACTCTATAACGATACTAAGCACCGTCCCTCTTGGGGCGGTGCTTTTTAACTCATAATAGGCTTGGTTAATTGCATTATGTGCAGTTAAATTTGGGTTATATAGTAAAAGTGGTAGCTAATTGCATTTTGTACATCTAAATCTGATGAGTTACCTCTAATTGGTCTGACTTTGCTTTTTTAGCTGCAGAAAGTGCAACTAATTAGTTTTTTGGCGGTGATAAGGCTTAAATAGTTGCACGAAATACATTTATATAGAAAACGTAGGTGATAGCAAAGTGGATAGGTGCAGTATAGGATAGGCACAGTATAGGTAAAAGCGGCACTATTTGAATAGGCGTCGAATAGATGTATATCCAAGTAGGGGGAAGCGGATAATTGAGAACAAATATGTAATAAGTAATTAGGGTAGATGGATATAGATATGTGGAAATTAGTGGATAACTATCTGTTAATTAAGGCGCACAAGTAAAAGGGTAACCTCGCTATTTTCCAAAAAAGTCCAGATCAACTCAAATTAATGTTTTTTGTAACAAATGCTAGATATTGGGTAATGTTACTGACAACTATATGACAAATTAGGTGAGGTATATTTGGTTGAAGGTTCCTTGCGCTCACTTGATTCCATTTGTTACAATATAGATCAGACGTTCGATGGCTGTGTCGTTTAAGATTAGACAGACATGGTTACTTTAACTTATGAATATGATTCAAGGAGTGATTCTCATGGGTAAAAAAGCAGACGGGAAAGTACTCGCCCAGAACAAGAAAGCTTCCCATGATTATTTTATCGAGGATACTTATGAAGCTGGCTTGGTGCTGACGGGTACAGAGATCAAGTCGCTGCGTAATGGCCGCGCTAATATTGGAGATGCTTTTGCTACGATCCGCAATGGTGAGATTCAGATTCACAACATGCATATCAGCCCTTTTGAACAAGGTAACCGTGCCAATCCTACCGATCCCACACGCACACGTAAATTGTTAATGCATAAGGAGCAAATTCATAAACTGCTGGGCTTGTCCAAGCGAGATGGATTTACGATTGTGCCACTCAAGATTTATGTGCGGAATGGCTATGCGAAGCTGTTGATTGGTCTTGGTAAAGGTAAAAAGGAGTATGACAAACGTGACTCGGCTGCCAAGCGAGATGCTCAACGTGATATCCAGCGTGTACTGCGTGATAAGCAAAAGATCGCCAGATAATCTGGGAGAACTAGACGATTCAAATGAGTTCCAGTTTCAACCTTCAATTCCTTTAACCCACGTGTTAAAGTGTTGATAAATGTGCTATACTGAGTAAGTAAGTTAGTTATTGCTTCGTTACAGTTTTCTTGAATAAGAAGCTGTAGATTGGATCTCTCTTGCTTGGAAGATCCGCTTGATCCGAAGCGCCCTTTTTAATGAGGGGCCGTTCTTGGATTCGACGGGGATAGTTCGAGCATGAGTAGCGAGTAGTGGGGACGCGTCCGCTTCATCAACGCTAAAGCCTATTAAACGGCAAACAACAAAACAACTACGCTTTCGCAGCCTAAGAAACTGTGTGCGTGCTTCTACTCTGCATCGCCCATGTGACAGGGATAGGGGCTAACAAATAGTGGGATACGCTGTCTCATCTCCGCCTGCGGTGAGCTGAAGAAGACAATCAGGCTGACCCAACGTATAGCCGGTTACGGGGCGATACTCGGGTGACATCAAAACTGTGACTACACTCGTAGAAGCTTATGTGCCGTTATCTTCGGACAGGGGTTCGACTCCCCTCGGCTCCATATGGAGTATTAGAAAAAGCGACCTTTAGGGGTCGCTTTTTTGTATCCTCATAATTAAAGTTAGGCAATGTTTTTTAATGACTTCAGCCAATTTCACATGTGTACTTGTGGTTTATCATGTCTACTATGAGGTCTCGGAATGTTTGGTATGCATATTTTTAAACTGCAAAAGATTTCTCTACCACCACGAATACCGTCCGCATGAGGATGGTACCCATACTATTGTTAACGATACCCTTTTGCAAAGTTTCTTTGTTATAATTATTATAATAATCTCTTCATTGGCTGGTGATTATGAATGAGTGAAAAATTTTGGTTAGTAGTACAGTATCCTCTAAAAAGTGAAAAAGGAAGCCAACGTGATAACTGGTTAAGAGATAAAGTAATGGAATACCTGGACATATCTCTAATAGATGCTAACTTAGGTTGTGTTGATGGCTTTGATATGGGCAAATGCATTTCCGACCCAAAAAAATATGCTCTTAATATATTTTGTATCATTACGGAAGAAGAACGTAGTATAGCCTTGGTAAAGAGAGTTTTAAGAGATAGCAGGCTTGATTATACTCGTATAAAAATTGCTACAATGCCCTATGGAAAAGAAGAAACATATAGTCTTAAATTTTCCTATAAAAAGGGTGTTACCGATTTTTCGCTATAGCACAGTTTTGAGTTTAGAATTACAACTACACCGTAAAACAATTTTCTGGCGGGAGTCATGAATTTTGTGACATCAAAGCTCTGACTACACTCGTAGAAGCTTATGTGCCGTTATCTTCGGACAGGGGTTTGACTTCCCTCGGCTCCATAAGAGGAACCCGCTGAGATAGCGGTTTTTTTGCTGTTTAGTGATTGAATTGTAGACCGAATGCAGACAAGGAATTATGGGGAACTAAAAGTATTTATTCTTGTAGACATGTTGTCTACATCTAAAATTAGATCATTCACTTTGAAGTTAATATTTAGTGGCACATTTTCCGAAACTACATCTATAAGAGCTCGAACTGATATAAGATTAGATTATGGCATTAAGCACTCAAAAGCAAAAATATTCGGGGGAATTACTATTATGAGTTTCACTATTGATTATGTTAAAAATAAAAACAGAATTATTGTAACATCGGACGGTATGGAAGTTGAGGATGCCTTTGCGTACGCAGAACAATTTCCGAAGATACTGAAGAAAACTAAGCGAGGGTTTACAGGTATGACTGTAATCACTGGTGGTCTGGTATTTAAGCAAGAGGTGATGGCAATTCTTGCTCCAACTGGTGAAGATGCTGTGAAAGCTGGAATGTCCACAAAACACAAATGGGTGTATGTTGCGCCTACGGCGTTCTACAAAACGCAAATGAATCGTATGTTTAAAGATATTGCAAACTTGTACGAATCGATAGAAGAAGCTGAAGCGTATCTTGATTCCGCAGGGAATTAGCAACTTCTAAAAATTAAAAGGATCCAGCCATCATCTGTAGCGCCAAAGGTACTTTCTGCGTATTGAAGAAGCACTGTGAAAAACCGATATATTCAGGATTAACTTATATAAATGGATCACTATACTAAGGAGTTATTCCTATGACCAGTCTCCTTAATCAGAATGACTTATCAAATATTGGTTAGAATGCTTCTAGGATGACATCAAAACTGTAAGTAGACTCGTAGAAGCTTATGTGTCATTATCTTCGAACAGGGGTTCGACTCCCCTCGGCTCCATTTGAAAGACCCGCTGATTGATATTATCCCCTTCAAGTAGACACTCAAAAAAACCTTCATGTTATCATGTAGGCTTGAGTGCCACTTGGAGGGGATATTTTTTATGGCTAAAAAAGGTCAAACATTTCAGAAGTATACAGAGGAATTCAAATTAAAGGCGGTCAGAGCGTATTAAGAGGGTTCATCGAGCTATAAGGAGGTAGCTGAACGAGAAGGGATACGTAACAGTTCTCAACTGATTGAACACACATGAGGCCAGTTTTTTCGTTCTCTAAAGTATACCTAAATAGGATGAATAATAACTGGTTAAATTTACAAATTTGTCATGTGACAATAGTGATGACAGCAGTAACTATTCTCTCAAATGCTGGAATTATATAATGGATAGATTACATAGACAAGATAGGATTCGTAAGGCTATTGTCTATAAATTTTTATTTTGTATTATTTATTTATAATGTAATTATATTACATAAAGTATTATATTGATATTTATATGAAATGGGGAGAAACATTGAGAGAAAGAATTCTAACTCTATTCATGACGATTGCTATTCTATTCACGACAATCACACCCGGGTTGGTACCGAGTGCTGAAGCAGCAGGAGGCACAGTTACAAAGACCTATACAGCAACTGCTGATACGATGCAATTAAATGGTCAAGCGGAATATAACGGAATCTATGATAATGACGGAGATGGTTATCTATATGTCGGCATGAGCAATAATGACGGCTTCGTCAATGTGCGCAATAGAATGGCCGCATCTTTCAATTTAGGTGCTCCAGAAGGGACCATTGTATCAGCAGAGCTGGTTGTGACGGTTGCTACTGTATTAAGAGTCCCGAATCACACGCTGTACATGGAGGCAAGGGGCTCTGCTGCGAATAGTTTGGACCATAATTTTAATGGTACCTTCCCCTTCGTAGATGTGAATAGCCCTTTTTCAGATAAATTTACGGCGAAAAGCACTGCGGAAGTGCCGATGGGCACTTATCTTCAGGATCAATCGATTACTTTCAATGTTAAGAGTGCTGTCGATGCCTTTACGGGTGGTTCTGATCGCACAGTAACTTTTACACTTAACGGCAATGAAGCAGATGCAGACAGCGGGAGATTTTTATTGTATTCCTTAGAAGCTTCGAATGCTGCATTTCGCCCGAAGCTAGTCGTTACTTATGAGACCGGACCGACGAATACCCCGCCTACGGGCTCTTTCAAAATTGCGGAGGGAACAGCGACAAGCGCCAGCACAGTCAATCTATCCGTAACAGGTTCAGATCCTGATGCAGGTGATAGTGTTACCCATATGAGATTTGCGAATAGCGTTGCTAATTTATCGGCGGCATCTTGGTTGCCTTTCAGCAATACAGCAACATTCAGTCTAAGTGGAGGGGATGGGGCGAAGAACATCTATATGCAGGTGAGAGATTCCAACAATGCGATATCTGCCAGTTCTTCTCAGATCATTCTATTGGATCAGACAGCACCAACAGGTGCACTGATTATTAATGATGGTGCTGCATGGACGAAATCAGAGATGGTCACTTTAAAAGGAACCTATACGGATGGAAGCGGCTCAGGAGTTGAGCAGGTGCGTCTCTCCAATGTTAATGGGACTTGGCAGACCAGCTGGTTCAGTATCGCTGATCTGAACGGGAGGTCATGGGTCCTTCCGGCTGGACAGGGAGTCAAAAACGTATATGTACAATATAAAGATAGAGTTGGTAATTCAAGCAACTCAACTATTAGTAGTACAATTACAGTAGATACAATAGCTCCTGTTATTACAAATGTAGTGAATAACATAGTATATAATAGCAAAGTTAATCCTCTATTTTATGAAGGCAGCGGATTGCTTAATGGGAGTCCCTATACCAGTGGTACAGACATCACCCAGGATGGAACGTATACACTGATCGTCACCGATCAAGCAGGCAATAGTGCGACGGTGGTTTTCAAGGTTGATACGATAGCACCTACCGTAACGGGAATAGCGAATGGTGTAATATACAACACAATCAAAACGATTACCTTTAACAAAGGAACCGCGACTTTAAACGGAGCTGCTTTTGTTAGTGGTGCACAGGTTTCACAAGATGGTGTGTATACCCTGATTGTAACGGATACAGCAGGCAATGTAACAACGATTAACTTTGAGATAGACACAACAGCACCTAAAATTAAAGGGGTAAGCGAGGGCGGGGTTTATAAGTCGGTAACTCCCAGTTTTAATGAAGGAACAGCGCAGCTGAATGGAACTGCTTATATGAGCGGTACAAGGATTGATCAGGATGGTGTGTATACGCTGGTTGTAACCGATACAGTAGGTAATGTAACAACGGTTAACTTTGAGATCGAAAATGTGGCGCCAATTGTTACGGGAGTAATGGAGGGCGGAATTTATATATCGGTAGTTCCTAGTTTTAATGAAGGGACAGCGCAATTGAATGGAACTGCTTATACAAGCGGTACAAAGATTGATCAGGATGGTGTGTATACGCTGGTTGTAACCGATGCAGCAGGCAACGTCACGATGGTGAAATTCATCATTGACAGAACCGCTCCAACCGTCACCGGCGTTGTTTACGGGGTGAGCTACAACACCGACAGAACGATCACTTTTAACGAAGGTACGGCAACGTTGAACGGAGATCCATTCGCAAGTGGCGAGACCGTTTCCGCTGAAGGCGACTATACACTCATTGTGACCGATGCGGTGGGCAACGTTACGACAGTCAGCTTTACGATCCACAAAACCGGCCCAACCGTTACTGGGGTTGTTTACGGATCGAGTTATAATACCGACAGAATGATCACGTTTAACACGGGAATCGCAACGTTGAACGGCGATTCCTTTGCTAGCGGATCTGAAGTCAGTGCCGAGGGCGACTACACACTCATCGTAACGGACGCGATGGGCAACGTCACAACCATTGCATTCACGATCGATAAAACAGTCCCGATCATTAGCGGTGTGACCGACGGCTCTATCTATAACACGAATCAATCGATTACGTTCAATGAAGGTACGGCGACCTTGAACGGAGATCCATTTGCAAGTGGCGCAACCATTTTCGCCGAAGGTGACTATACGCTTGTGGTGACGGATGAGGCGGGTAACGTTACGACGGCCAACTTCATCATTGACAGAACCGCTCCAACCGTCACCGGCGTTGTTTACGGGGTGAGCTACAACACCGACAGAACGATCACTTTTAACGAAGGTACGGCAACGTTGAACGGAGATCCATTCGCAAGTGGCGAGACCGTTTCCGCTGAAGGCAACTATACACTCATTGTGACCGATGCGGTGGGCAACGTTACGACAGTCAGCTTTACGATCCACAAAACCGGCCCAACCGTTACTGGGGTTGTTTACGGATCGAGTTATAATACCGACAGAATGATCACGTTTAACACGGGAATCGCAACGTTGAACGGCGATTCCTTTGCTAGCGGATCTGAAGTCAGTGCCGAGGGCGACTACACACTCATCGTAACGGACGCGATGGGCAACGTCACAACCATTGCATTCACGATCGATAAAACAGTCCCGATCATTAGCGGTGTGACCGACGGCTCTATCTATAACACGAATCAATCGATTACGTTCAATGAAGGTACGGCGACCTTGAACGGAGATCCATTTGCAAGTGGCGCAACCATTTTCGCCGAAGGTGACTATACGCTTGTGGTGACGGATGAGGCGGGTAACGTTACGACGGCCAACTTCATCATTGACAGAACCGCTCCAACCGTCACCGGCGTTGTTTACGGGGTGAGCTACAACACCGACAGAACGATCACTTTTAACGAAGGTACGGCAACGTTGAACGGAGATCCATTCGCAAGTGGCGAGACCGTTTCCGCTGAAGGCAACTATACACTCATTGTGACCGATGCGGTGGGCAACGTTACGACAGTCAGCTTTACGATCCACAAAACCGGCCCAACCGTTAATGGGGTTGTTTACGGATCGAGTTATAATACCGACAGAATGATCACGTTTAACACGGGAATCGCAACATTGAACGGAGATCCCTTTGCTAGCGGATCTGAAGTCAGTGCCGAGGGCGACTACACACTCATCGTAACGGACGCGATGGGCAACGTTACAACCATTGCATTCACGATCGATAAAACGGTCCCGATCATTAGCGGTGTGACCGACGGCTCTATCTATAACACGAATCAATCGATTACGTTCAATGAAGGTACGGCGACCTTGAACGGAGATCCATTCGCAAGTGGCGCAACGGTTTTTGCCGAAGGTGACTATACGCTTGTGGTGACGGATGAGGCGGGTAACGTCACAATGATTTCTTTCACAATTGATCGAACAAACCCGATTATAACCGGTCTAACTGTAGGAATAAGCAACTACACCAGTCCGTTGACGATTGGATTTAATGAAGGTACCGCTACATTAAACGGTCAGCCCTTCACAACCGGAACGAGAGTTATATCTTCTGGCAACTACACGCTAGTCGTCATCGATGAAGCAGGAAATCAGACGATTGCCACGTTTACGCTGAACATCTCGACTCCTGAATCCGGTTCAGGTTCAAGCTCAGACCCAAGTACAAGCTCAAGTACAAGCCCAATTCCAAGCTTAGGGCTAGAGATCGAGATCAATGGAGTTAAACAGAAGGATTTAGCCAAAGAAACAACTGCTGTTATGAACGGAAAGAAAGTGACAACGGTAACCATCGACGAGAAGAAATTATCGCGTTACCTCGATTCCTTACCCGATAAGCCAGTCATTAACATACCGGTCCATAATGATTCAGATCGTGTTCTTCTGCTCTTAAACGGTCAGCTTATCACAACACTGAATGACCGAAACGCAGTTATTCTAATTCAAACGGAGCTTGGTTCCTATCTTCTAGCTGCCAACCGGATCGATTGGAGTCTTGTCACGAAGCGTTTCGGTTCGGAGGATGCACTGCGAAACATGGTGATTCAAGTCGAGATTACCAATGTACCAGAAAGCGATATCGTGCAACTTGCTAATAGTATAGGGAAGGCAAGACTCTTGTCGCCGCCGATTGATTTCAACATCACAGCAGCACATGGCGGTAAGACGATTGAGCTCAACAAGTTTCTTAGCTATGTCGAGCGGACGATTGTCATTCCCAATTCAGCAGATGATCACAATAAAAATATAACGGGGATTACGATGACGAAGGATGGAAACATCGTGCCGGTACCTACCCGAATGATGAGGGAGAACGGCAAGACCTTTGCTGTCATTTATAGCCTGACAAATAGCGTCTATGCCGTTATAGAGAATGACAAAACCTTTGCGGATATTCAGAATCATTGGGCGAAGTATGATATCGAACAAGTAGCGTCCAAGCTGATCGTCCAAGGTGTCACTGAATCGAGCTTTCAACCGAACAAGCAAATTACCCGAGCTGAGTTCACGGCGATGTTGGTCCGGGCTCTCGGATTACACACGGTTGATCAGCCTACTAGCTTTACTGACGTCAACAGCGGGCAATGGTATTACGAAACGGTCTCCATTGCGGAAGGCTACGGGTTAGTTACGGCAAGTAACAACAGCCAGTACACTCCCAACGAGAAGCTAAGCCGAGAAGAAGCAATGGTGTTGCTGGGGAAAGCCATGAAGCTTGCTGGGATGGATACAGCGATTTCCGATAGCGAAGCCGCTCAACAGCTTAGCACATTCAAAGACCATCATTTGCTCGACTTGTCTGCAAGAGCGGCAGCTGCACTTAACGTTAAATACGGAATTATCATAGGCAATCAAGGACAGCTTACGCCGAACAATGTCATTACACGTGCCGAAGCTACCGTCATTTTACAACGCTTGCTCGAAGCGGCCAAACTGAGTTCGTAACAGCAAGAACCTTCAACCACAAGCTAAGTGGTTGAAGGTTCTTTTTTGTGTATATTTAGAGGAACTCGTCATGCATTACCTCGTGATCACCCATTACAAACTCCTGCTCAGCCGTTATTTGCCCCTTCTAGATTTGATCGTACTTGCGAAGTTTGTAATTAACCGCTTCGAACGCTTCGTCTAGGTCTTGTTGTCGTTGCAACTCTTTTTTATGCTACTCAAGGATCGCCTTTCTTTATAGGAGAGTTTGTTTTCCTTGAATGGCTAAATCAGTGTAATAAAGATGCTTCCAAAGGCAAAGTTACGGATATGTCTACCGCAAGCTCTTATGCAGTGAATCTAATTAAAGATGAAGCAGAAGCTAGTATTATCAATGGGAAGAAGAATGGCGTATTTGATCCGCTGGGCAATGCCACACGCGCATCGATACGCTGACCAAGGAATGATCTTAAACTATGCTACCTCGCCGAACATCCGAATCATCACACGGCGGCGAATTGTGGATTTGTACAGCCATGGCTCGGCTCCATATGGAGTACTATTGAAGACACCATGAAAGGTGTCTTTTTTCATATTTTCAGAATATGATCTGGACTATGCGTGGCGGTTCAAAAAAATGAGTATCTTGCTAGATCCAGTATCTTTCGTATGTGGAATTAAAGATTGCAGTGAAGAAGGTGTGAAGGAAAATTTAAGGTTCTATATAGGGATAAAAAAGGCAAACCTAGGATAGGAAGAGTTAATAGGGAGATATAAATGAAAACCAGTATACTTATGCTATAATTTAATAAAGTGACTCTGTGTTTTAGAAAAATTGGATAAAGGATGCATTGACCAACCATGTATGAGAATCAGACTTCTATGCACCACAAGCTGTTTATTATCGGCGCAGGTGCTGCCGGACTAATGGCCGCCGTTACTGCGCGTGATATGGGTATCGATACTGCCATTCTGGAGGGTAACGACCGGATTGGAAAGAAGATATTAATGACAGGTGATGGCCGCTGTAACATTACGAATGAATCCACTGCGACGGGTACGGATGAAGCAATTGCTTTATCGCACAAGTATCACAGTAATCAGGCCGGATTTCCACTTGCGGTATTGCAGCAATTTGGCATCCGTCAGACTATAGATTTTTTCTCCTTTCTCGGGCTTCCACTTACAAGATTGAAGGAGGGCTTGATGTATCCAATGTCGCTGCAGGCAGCAGCGGTGCTGGATATTTTCCAGCTTGCGCTGGAGGATCGGAATGTTCCGGTATACCTCAATAACAAAGTGTTGGATGTTACTGTTTCGAAGAATCATCCGCGCTTCAAGATAAAATGCCAAACGGAGACAGAGGAGGAGGTTGTTTATACTAGCGACTATCTACTTCTATCTGCGGGTGGCCTTGCCGGTCCAAATGCGGGAAAAGAACCTCCTGGGTATACACTTGCCGAACGTCTGGGGCACACCCTGATTGAGCCTTTGCCGGCCATTGTGCAATTGAAGCTGCAATATCCGAATATGAGGGCACTGTCCACTATCAAATCTCAGGGACAAGCCCATATCATTGTGAACGGTAAAGTCATCTGCAGTGAACAGGGTGAAATTGCCTTCACGGATTATGGTATTACCGGCCCGCCAATTCTTCAGCTAAGCAGAAAGGCTGCGTATCATCTTGCAAGAGGAGAACAGGTAACATTGTCGGTTGATCTGATGCCGGGCCGCACGGAGGAAGAGTTAGTTGAGTTTTTAGAAAGGCTCTGGGAGACCTTTGGACACCGGACTGTGGCGGATTGCCTTGTTGGCATCTTCAATAAGAAGCTTGTTTCTGTCCTACTAAAAGAGACTGGCTTAGATCAACAGCCAGAGCTGCTTTGCCAGGATCTATCGATGAAAACCAAGGGGAAATTTTATCGAATCTTGAAGCGTTGGGAATTTAAAGTGACGGATACCAATGGCTTTACGAATGCGCAAGTGACAGCCGGCGGCATTGATACGTCGGAACTCATCGAAGGAACGCTGGAATCCAAGCTGGTGCCTGGGCTGTATTTGGCTGGCGAAGTGATGGATGTCGACGGAGATTTCGGCGGCTATAACCTGCAATGGGCCTGGAGTTCCGGATATGTGGCCGCCATGGCGCTAGCTAAGTCAATTCAATAAATTTATTAGGAAAAGGGATGCATCAATTAACATGTATAAGGATCAGACTTCTAAGCACCACGAGCTGTTCATTATCGGTGGGGGTGCTGCAGGTCTAATGGCTGCAGTTACAGCGAGGGATCAAGGTATTAATACAGCAATTATTGAAAGCAATGACCGGCTTGGGAAGAAAATAATAACGACGGGTAACGGGCGTTGCAACATTACGAACCAATCCACCGCCACCGGTACGGATGAAGCGGCCGCTTTATCACGCAAGTATCACAGTAATCAGGAAGGATTCCCAATACATGTATTGCGGCAATTCGGTGTCCGCCAAACGATCGAATTTTTCTCCTCACTCGGGCTTCCTTTTGTAAGCTTGGAGAATGGCCGGATGTATCCGATGTCGCTGCAGGCGGCTTCGGTGCCGGGTGTATTTAAGCTGGCGCTGGAGGATCGGAATGTTCCCGTATATTATAAACATAAAGTGTTGGATGTTACCGTTTCGGCGGGACATCCGCGGTTCGCGATAACCTGCCAGACGGAGACAGAGGAACAGGTTGTGTATACCAGCGACTATCTTTTTCTATGTGCAGGCGGCCTTACCGCTCCCAAAACGGGAACGGACGGCTCCGGTTATACGCTTGTCCAACGTCTGGGGCACACCCTGATCAACCCGGTGCCAGGCATTGTACAATTGAAGCTGGATTATCCGTATTTGAAGGAACTATCGGGCATCAAATTTGAGGGAGAGGCCCATGTTATCGTAAACAATGAAGTCATCCGCACTGAGTCTGGTGAGATTCTTTTTACGGACTATGGTATCTCGGGCCCGCCCATACTTCAGCTCAGCAGAAAGGCTGCGTATAATCTCGGAATAGGAGAATCGGTGACATTGTCGGTTGATTTAATGCCGGAGCGCACGGAGGAAGAATTAATTGATTTTCTGGAGATCCACTGGGGGATCTTCGGACACCGGACGGTTGCCGATTCTTTTGTGGGCATCGTCAGCAAGAAACTGATTCCAGTTCTGCTGAAGGAGGCTGGAATTGATCAACAGCCGCACTTGCTTTGTATGGATTTGTCATGGAAAACCAAGAAAATATTTTATCGAATCTTGAAGCATTGGGAATTTAAAGTGACCGATACCAATAGCTTCACGAATGCACAAACAACAGCCGGTGGCATCGATACGACGGAGCTAATCGAAGGAACGTTAGAATCTAAGTTAGTCCCTGGGCTGTATTTGGCAGGTGAAGTGATGGATGTGGATGGAGATTGCGGCGGCTATAACCTGCAATGGGCTTGGAGCTCCGGCTACGCCGCTGCTATGGCGCTTGCTAATCGACGTGCCAGCACCACGTAAGGGGGCAGAGGGTTGCTGACTCTTAAATGATCACCTATTACTATGGCAGAGGTTTGCTGTAACAAGTCTGGTTTTAGTAATGTGAAAGCGATGAGGATTGTTTCTCATCGCTTTTTTTGTGATTTTTTAAAGTTTTGTGCTCATTTTATTCGTTGCTTAACTCTGATGTCTTTATTTTACCTCAACTTTATTGTCGTCCCTTTATTAATCCTTAAGTTTATCGATTAGAGTTAGTATTCGTCTATTTTTTGTATCTTCCTTTTTAGCAAGCTCAATATAATTAATCTGCTCTCGTTTAATGTAATCAGGCTGGTTTAGAAATGTATTCAGCATGTGGTACTCTTCAAGGTTTGTAGTAATGTAATCAGGTACAATCAGTTTACGATTTTCCTCACATTTCTTAAGTATTATATGTAATGTATCACCGAGCTCTTTTTGTACTGCTCTTCGAATAAATTCGTTATAAACAAAATAATGCCCATTCTTTGACGGCAATAAAGTATGGTCAAATTCGTGCCCGTCAACAGAGATTTGAATAGGTACTTTACCATTAGTATTGAATATCTCCCTTACTGAATAGGGGAAATAGACTACTTTCCATTTCATTTTACCTTCCAGCAGCCTTATCTCACTATCAAATTCATAAACCATATTAAATAACACTCCTCGGGTAAAGAAGCTGATTTCGGTCACTCATTTTATCATAGCCACTTTGCTGTTTGTAGGTGATTCGAATTCAATATGCTGTTGCAATAACCTATATGATGTTGAACATGCCTTATCTGCATGAGGATAACATCAGTTTTAGTTATTTCTTCGTATAGTACACATGGTTCCAATAATCTGCCGTCAGTAAGTTCAGCAAAAAAATTACGAGCCACACTCAATATCTCCTCTAGGTACGTCGTCATTTCCTCCTTAGTAGGGTAGTCAGAGCACTCCTTATCTAAGTCTTCTGTTATATCTTTACCGAAGTCAGGTATCGTGAATTCTTCATCCTTCTGCTGCCTAAACCAAAATTTCATGCTGGTTGTAGCGTGGAATATATGCTTCCAGTATTTATGCTTGGCATTCTTCCAAAAATGATCAGGACATACTTCGATAAGATTCTTCAACATTTCTACGGTTGGATCAAACTGTCTTCTTAAAACAGCCACCATCTTATCACTCATGTTCATCAACTCACTTCTTGAATTTTAGAATCTTAACTTTATTCTTGTTCTCAGCAACCAAAACCTTCCATTTTACGATGGTGCATTTGGAAAATTTGTGAAACATACTCAATCACAAACCCAACTGTTACGGGATTTTCCGTTCTTTGAACATCTTGATGATGAATAATTAGCTGAAATTGCTAAGGTATGTGGCGAGCGTACTTATATAAAAGGAGAGTCCATCTTTTTTGAGGGTGAAGAGGGAGAGGAGCACTATCTGGTTCTATCTGGAGTTGCTCACGTGTTGTTGCGTCTAACAGAACAGCACGGAGTGCCCTCTGATAAAGGTGTTCTAATCGATTTGAAATTTAACGCATCAACACCTGGCGGATATGACAGGAACGGCGCGTGAGACCGTGACAAAATCATTGCTTGGATTACAGGATGAGCAGTTGATACGTATTGATCAGAGGAAAATACATTATGATGCGGCTCCATAGGTAGTAAAAGAAAAGACACCTTGAAGGGTGTCTTTTTACGTTATTGCAGCTTGAAAAGAAGATGCCAACATTATCCCCGACTTTAATGAAAGTTCCCGGTTTCATTTTCCGTGAATTTTCCGTCGCTGTCATGCTGAGATTGCTTGCGGCGATCATTACGGGCTTGTTGTTGCTGTTGGGCTTCCAGGCTGTTTACGGGCGTGGCTTCCAAATCTTTTACGGTGTTGATCAGATTCTTGTCTGGTTTATTTGCGCTCAATTGAAAATTCCTCCTTGATTACCTAATGGTTGTGAATTTTATTATGTGCTGGCTACTGTGTGGCTATTCGTGTTGTATGATCACAATCCATTCGCTGTCCTATAATCATTAGCTCAGAACACGGTTAGATATGGGAGATATGAGTAAATGATTGTTTCGGAACCTTTTTTAGTTTTGATATGTTGAACGTGTTCTGGTTCCAGAATTTGTATTATTTTCGAAGGGGGACAGGGGCTAGATGCAGGATCTCTTTCTAAATATTTAGGAGGTGAAAAGAGAAACTTCATTTTTTTGCAAGCGGTTACAAGTATATCTGCAACAAATTAAAATCGGGAGGAAATAAAATGAAAAAAAGAGTTGCAAAGGTAACCAGTATTGTTGTGTTGTTTTCTCTTGCTCTTTCTTTAATAGTAGGTGGATGGACAAATACGGTGGTGCATGCTGCTGGTCTTGCGGTAACAGGCAGTGGAGGCTGGAATGAAACGGCATATGTGGAATGGTCACCTGTAAGCAATGCGACAGGGTATAACGTTTATGTTAAATTGGCAAGTGCAGCGGATTCTGGGTATCAACAAATTAATAATGAGTTAATCCGCAAATATCCTTCCTACTGGAGAGCGGATGCTGTAGGGCTTGCAGCCGGAAATTATGTGATGAAAGTTGAAGCTACGTTGTCAGGGGGTGGGACGGTAAGTGCGGTTTCAAATCCGCTATCCGTAACGTCATATGACCGTTCTGGGTTTGCTTTTTCGACTAGTTCGCAATATGGTACAGGATCAGGGGCTTATAATGAGAATGGAACCCTCAAGAATGGTGCTCAAGTGCTGTATATAACATCTCAGAATGCGCAAACCGTAACGCTTGGTGTAAAAATCAACAGCTCCGGCGCTGTACAAACAGGGGTTGGCCTGGGCGGAATTTTGGCACTGAGACAAAAAGGCTATGATACCACTCCACTTGCGATCCGAATTATCGGGAAAGTTACAGCTGCTGATCTGAGTGGACAGCTTAACAGCAGTGGGTATCTTGAAGTCAAAGGTAAAAACAATTATTCGGAAATGAATATTACTATTGAAGGTATCGGAAATGATGCTTACGCATACGGTTGGGGAATGCTTCTAAGATATGTAGGTAATGTGGAAGTAAGAAACCTGGGTGTAATGTTATTCCCCGACGATGGCATTTCAATGGATTCTGGCAATATGAATGTCTGGGTGCATAATAATGATATTTTTTATGGAGCTGCTGGAGGCGATGCAGACCAAGCCAAGGGCGACGGTTCCACAGACCTTAAAAATGGATCCAACTATATTACAATCTCTTACAACCATTACTGGGATTCCGGAAAATCTTCGCTAGTTGGTTTGAGTGAGCCGGCTGAATTTTTTGTTACCTTCCACCACAACTGGTTTGACCATTCGGACTCCCGTCATCCGCGGATTAGAGTGGCATCCGTCCATATCTATAACAACTTTTTCGATGGTATCTCCAAATACGGTGTGGGTGTTACTACAGGTGCTTCAGCTTTTGTAGAATCTAATTATTTTAGACATGCTAAGTTTCCAATGATGATCTCCTTACAAGGTACAGATGCTTTAGGGGAGGGCACATTCTCAGGCGAAAATGGAGGTGTGATTAAAGCCTATAACAATCTTATTGTAGAGGCTTCAAGTCTCATCTATGCGAATTCAAACACAGGGACAGCTCCTGCTAATGTTACCTCATTTGATGCTTACTTAGCTTCGTCAAGAAATGAAACCGTCCCAAGCTCATACAAAGCATTAAAAGGCGGAACAGCCTATAACAACTTCGACACGAGCGTAAATACAGGAGTGAACGTATCTAATATTGATAACGTAAGCAATGTTGAACAGATTGTTATGGCAAAAGCCGGACGTCTGAATGGCGGAGACTTCACATGGGAATTTAATGATTCAGTGGATGACGTTTCGTATGCGTTGAATACAGCGCTGATGTCTGCAATCAGAAGCTACACAACGGGACTTGTCTCTGTAGGGGGGAATTCAAACCCAACGAACCCGACTCCGACTCCATCAGTAACACCTACGCCAACAGTAACTCCTGTGCCAACAGCGACCCCAGCTCCAACAGCGACTCCAGCACCGACGACAACGCCAGTGCCGACAGCGGGAGCAAACGTTCACAACTTTACTACGGATGGAACAACAAGCAGCTTCTTCAATATTCAAGGCAATCTCTCAACAAGTAAGGGAACTGTGGCCTATCAGGGTTTAACCCTAACCCAATGTCTAAAAATCGAGAGTGTTACCAGCATTCAATTCACTGCTGCTAAAGCTTCAACGCTAACCCTAGTGTTCAACACAGAGGGAACGAAAATCAAAGTGGATGGAACAAGTTATCCTACAACCAATGGCATTGCCACTGTCTCTCTTGCCGCAGGTGCACATACCATTACAAAAGATAGTACGGCGAATCTGTACTATATGAAGCTGGAATAGGGGAATGGCTGCCTCTACTTTAATATGGAGTATCAGAAACGCAGAAAAGCGACCTGTAGGGGTCGCTTTTCTTTGCTTTTTCTTATGATCTTATTACTTGAGTTATTGTCGATTCAAAAACTATTAATTTTGTGTTGATTTGATTAATCTTTATCATCAACCAAATCAATAATCTCACGAATATCCTCAATATTTAAAGCTTCTGCAATTTTGCCTATATGACTAAAGTTAATATTCTCCCTTTTTCCATTAGCTAACTCACTTAATGCGGCATGTCGGACATCGGATATTCTGGACAATTCTCGTAGGGAAATCTTATGTTTTTTGGTCAATTCTGATATTTTTACTATAACTCTCTTTCCCACTTCTAATCCCCTCACTAACTCTCAGTTTTTAAGAAAGCTGCTGTAAGTAAAGTAAAAGACATCTTAACCGTGTCTTTTACTTTACTATATAAGCACGTTTCAGCGCTTCAGGATAGTTGACCAGCTTATACTAATTCTCGGTTATTCCCCATACCGGTCAATCGCCATAGCTGCGGATTTCAGCATGCGCCGCTTAAGATGCTCACCCTCGACGATTTTTACGCGGAGGCCAAGAAAACGGATTTTGGACAATAGGAATTCGCTATCGTCTCTCATGTAGATGACTTTGATTCGATAGATACCCGAATTTTCATCAAAGGACACGGATTTATCAAAACAGGAAAAGGCGTACAGAATTCGTGATAGCTCAGCATTAAAGGTGGGGATGACTTGAATACATGCACATTCCTTCTGATCCTCTAATAATCGTATTATCCTTGCTTTTAAATCATTAATCCGTTTGGCAGGGAAGGGAGCTACTTCAACAGAAATAATGTTTTTTAGTTTAGTGGACATAAGAGAACGTTGCCGGGTGCTGTACCATTGCAGATACCACTCCCGCTTATACATGTTGTATTCCAGCTTATGAGGGAACCCGGTTTGGTCAGTTCGTTGGCCTCCATGCTTAATATGGAAAGTAATAAGGATCGCTTGATTCTGCATGATTATACGGCGGAGTGTACGAAGCATTGGATGATAGACCTGCCGCTCTTTGCTTTTAGCTTTCTCCATAATAATTTGCCGCACTTCTGTGGACGCTTCTGCCTCCAATATGGCGTTCAAATTACTTAAGGTATCCAGTGTAAAAGCTGCTTCTGAGGCCGGGTGCATTAACATGGTTTTCAGCCAGGAACGTTCCTGGGAGGTCAGCGCTAATGAACCCACTTCGTCGAGGCGTGAAATGATTTGGAAGTTAAATATTTTCTCAAATGGATTCATAATAGCTGTGAATCTCCTTCCACTCCGCGATAAATTGCTTACGCAGCCAAGGGGGTTCTAATACCTCGCAGCTTGAACCAAAGCTTCGTAACCACGGCTTAATTTCATAAATACCATTCACTGTGATCTCATAAAGGAATGTAGAATCGGACTCTTCCGTAATTTCTCCCCACTGTCCCTGCGCTTCAACCCGCTCCCGAATAAAATTAACACCCGAGCGATTGGGGTTATAAAATCTTGCCACCACTTTAATCGCACGGGTGGTATCTATAACCCAGCTGTTTGTCATCTGTTCTTCCAGATTGCTGAGTTTCAGAGCAAACTCTGCTTCTTCCACGGTGTCGCCCTCCTCAATTTGAGTAAGGCCCTCCATTCGGAATTTCATGATGCCCATACGTGAATTATGTCCGATTAAATACCAGCGCCCATATTGATGGTCATAGATGACGCGGAGCGGAAGAACAGTTTCTGTGACGCCCCTTGTTTCCCGCTCAAAGAGAGGATTGGTATTCTGAGAGGCGTAGTTTTTGCCCTTTTTAGGGGATAGATATAGAAACTTAATTTTTTTTCGTTGCTGAATCGCTGCAAATATCGTATATAGGTGTGCCTCATCAAGAATACGTGAATGATAATTATATTTGTATCTATGGGTTTCCGTAGCTTCGAGGGTATAACCCCGCTTCCGCAGAACCTTTTTTAAGGTGTCGCGCAGCAGGTAACCTTGCACAGACGGAGTTTGCGTGTTGGCGATGACATCAACATAGTCGTAAAGATCCAAGAGCTGATCGCCGGATAATTGATCAATCAGATCGTTAGCAGCCTTGTATCGATAAGGGCGGCCTTCGTTTACACGAAGAATAACGCCAACTTCCTCAAGGTATTTCAGATCTCCACGGATGGTCTTCTCATCGGGCATTGGATAATGGGTTGGCATTTGCTCACTGCAGACATCCTGTAGATCTTTAGCTGTTAGCTCCTGAGTCTGAAGCGCAGTTAATAATAGAGTAAGCCGGATGCTCTCCGTTTCCTTAAGCGACTTCGCCCGGAACAAGAACAGGAGCAGCGGGTCGGCAGATTCATAGTAGTTATAGCGGAGCCACTCAGAGAGTTCTGTTCCTTGTTCTGTAGGCAGGTCCTGTTGTAAGACGGTTACCATGCCCTTCAGGTTGCGCAGCGTTTTGTCATAGGTATGTACAGAAATGCCGAGACGATCGGCGAATTGTTGTCTGCTGTAAGCTCCCCCCGCTAAAGAGAGCATGCGAAGAAATTGAATCTCCTTATCAAAACTTTCCCGGGCCATTTGTATCCCTCCAGCCTGTAGCGAATCCATTAAAAATAGTAGTACTCATTATATTAAGCACCAGAGTTGAATAAAATGGAAGTGTTTTTGGCCGCCGCCATACTTCCGCCCTGTTCGTTACAGGGAAGATGAGCGAAGATAGATCCATGAAGCCGAAGCAATTCTGATGAGGCGTTCGAATAGTAACAAGGGTAGAGAATAGGGAAGTAACCGATCTGGAGGGATGAAGATGGATCCTATAAACAAGCTTATCCGTGAGCAGCTGGAACAGATTGAACAGGAGGAGCAAGTTACAATATTGTATGCCTGCGAATCAGGCAGCCGGGCGTGGGGATTCCCATCGCAGGACAGTGATTATGATGTGAGATTTATTTATCTGCATAAACCGGAATGGTATCTATCTATTTTTGATAAGCGGGATGTGATCGAGCGTCCTATTAACAATATGCTTGATATCAATGGCTGGGATTTGCGGAAAGCACTGAATTTATTTCGGAAGTCTAATCCACCGCTGCTGGAGTGGCTGCAATCACCCATTCAATATGCAGAAAAGTACAGTACAGCAGAGAAGCTTAGAAGCATTTCCCCGTACACATTTTCACCGAAGTCTTGTATGTACCATTACTTAAACATGGCAAGAGGGAACTACCGTGATTATTTGCAAGGCGAACAGGTCAAGATCAAAAAGTACTTTTATGTACTTCGTCCCGTTCTAGCCTGTGAATGGACTCACCGATATGGAGAGATGCCGCCGATGGAGTTCGATGTACTGGTAGAGCGGCTTATTCCGCAGGATGAAGAGCTGTGGCAGGTGATTCAGCAATTGCTGGCACGAAAAAAATCCGGTGAGGAACTAGACTACGAGCCGCAGCTAACCGCGATTAACGATTATTTAGAAGAACAGTTCCAAGTGTTGGATAAGGTGGCGGCGTCCTTGAATGCTAAGGAGAACAACAGAGATCATCAGCTGGATGCTCTATTTCGAGAAGCTTTACAGGAAGTATGGGGACGGGCCCTATAGAAAGATTGATAGGAGGAAGATGGTAGTGGCTATTGTACAACTGAAATCTACGAATCCAAAATTCACTTTTTTAATTAAAAAAAATCCAGTGACAGGTATGCAGCTTCGTCCGGTTCGTCAGGGAGTGGCGTATGGATGGTATTCTGATGAGGCAACTTATAACGTTTATTTTAAGGACGCAGATAACGATATATCCTACAAGCAGAACGGAAGCGAGAGCTTTGAGTATCTAAATGTCTCCCGGTTTAATACACCTCTATTTCCGCTTAATGCGGTCAATGAGTTTTTCTCTACACCCTTCAAAGCCCAGGATGAACGGGATGAAGAAGGATATGAGCATTCTTTTTTCATCAATATGGTTCAGGTTGAGCGGATACACTATATTGAATTTTTCCAAAAGCATTTAAAGGGATATACCTTCTCCTTGCAGCATCAGGCACATAAGAGCTATTCCCTGACGATTACCACACATAAAAGCTTGTATCACCTCTTACATGTTGTTGGTGTGCTGTCCTTGTTCTTATCCATATTTGGGGATGAGTACATAGATATTTCGGATGCTATTTTGGATAAATATATCCGCAGCCTTAACGTCATTGATGCACCTTTTTATATAAGAAGTCTATTTGCAAGGAATTTCCTTACCTCTAAGGAACGGTTCAAGCGATATAAAGCCTCCATCGAACAAACAGACCAGTATTCTATTGGGCTGGAGTATGGCGGTACTGCGATGCAGCGGCGTACTTTTATTTCGAGTGTGCTTCCATTCAATAAGCCGATTCTGGACATCGGCTGCGGAGAAGGTTTCTATGCAATTCCGTTTGCCGGAAAAATAGAGAGCACCTATTATGCGGTAGATATAGCCGAGGCGTTGCTGGAGGTTGTGAATCGGAAAGCGAAAGCTAAGGACATTGATAACATTGCAACCTTTGGCTCACTGGACCATTTTCTGGAGTCGTACAATGGGGAGCAGGTTGATGTGATTCTAACAGAAGTTGTAGAGCACATGAGTGAGGGTGAAGCGGCAGAGCTTATTCAGCAAATAATCGGTAATGTGAATTTTCAACAGCTTATTGTGACGACACCGAATGCTGATTTCAATCGTTACTATGAGCTGGAAGGATTCCGGTATGAAGATCACAAGTGGGAAATGGGACAGGAAGCGTTCGGGCAATGGGTTTTGGATACGGTTCAAGGTTTAGCAGTCGAGGTTGAATATTTGATGGTTGGTGACCGGGTTGGCGAGATCCGTACGACGCAATGCGCTATTGTGCGAAGAAAGGAGGAATAGGCAATGGAAATTCAAACACGTGTACACACCATATTTCTGCTTGTAGGAGCAACGGAATGCGGGAAGTCAACTTTTGCTAAAGAAGTTCTGATCCCGCAGTTAAAACTAGAGGATGCTTCTAAAGGGTTACGTACGAATGTGCAGTACTTATCCTCGGATAGTATCCGCCAGGAGATATTGGGCTACGACTATGATAAGTATGATCAGGTTATGCTGGAGGCCAGTTCGCATACCTTTCAATTATTGTTTGAGAGATTGAAGTTAGTCACTTCTTTTCCAATTAATGCGGAGTTTGTGGTGATGGATACCATTGGGCTATCCGAAGATTACCGTAGTAAAGTCCGTGAGATCGCCGGGCAAAATAATTACAATCTGGAGGTTATTCTGTTTGATTACCGTAAACGGGAGGATTACTACGTCTCGGAGCGCTCGAAGAAGCTGATCTCCAATCATTTAAACCGGCTGAGAAAAGAAGTCCTGCCTGTTCTGTCACGGGAAGGTTACAACAAGATTCATAAAGTGCGTGCTAAAGATTTTATTCTCGAGGGTGAAGGGATACCTAACCCGGACTACCGGGTGATTATACAGGATTGGGATACTTACGCATCTACGGTACTTCTACAAGCACAAGAGTATATTGTGGTTGGGGATGTTCATGAGTGCGTCGAAGAGCTTCAGGGACTATTACGTAATTACGGCTATAGGGTGCACGAAGGTAAGTTAAGTGCAACAGATAAGCTCAGTAACACACGAGTCATTCTTGCTGGTGACTGGATTGATAAGGGCAAAAAGACACGGGAGACGATTGAGTTCTTATTTGATAACCGCGAGCATTTCCTATTTGTTATGGGCAATCACGAGAACTTTGTATACAAGTACGTAAAGGGTGAGATTCAAGGAACCGATCCGGAACTGCTAAGAACGTACTTTGATTCCACCCAAGTGCTTAAGGAGGATACCGCGCTTTTTAGTAAATTTTCGGCTTTAGTGGAGCAATCTCAGCCCTTTTACCGCTATATAGGTATGCAAGGTCCTTCTTTTTATGTTACTCATGCTCCTTGCCGTAATAAGTACATTGGTAAGCTGGATACGAATTCACTACGCCATCAGCGTAACTTTCGGCTGGATCGTGAGGTTTCCTTTGAGGAACAGCTTGATTTCCTAAAGCAAGAGGCTGTGAGTAATCACCCCTTTCATCTCTTCGGACATATTGCAGCCAAGCAGACTTTTCGGATCAAAAACAAACTCCACCTCGACACAGGGAGTGCGCAGGGTAATGAACTAACTTCTGTTCGCATGTCGTTTAAACCTTTCTATAAAAGTCAAAAATCGCATGTGACTACGGTGCACGAAGAGCTACCTATCCTGTTCCGGGAACAGCAAACCGTATCCTTGTTAGAGCTTGATTACGAGTCTGTGCGCAGATTGCAGTATTCCTCGCAGAACCGGGTCAACTTCATCTCCGGGACGATGTCACCTGCGGATAAGGATATGGCTGCCGGTGAGCTTGAGTCTCTGCGAAAAGGGTTGGATTATTTTGCCGAGCGTCGTATATCTGAAGTCGTCCTGCAGCCTAAATATATGGGATCACGCTGTAGTGTGTACCTTTACCGGGATATAGAGCAGTGTTACGCAATTAGCCGAAACGGCTACAAGGTTAAGGCGGTCGATCTGACGCCTATCTACGAACAACTGCTGCATAGATTCGGAACCTATATGGCTGAGCAGGGGATCCGTGTGCTTTTACTGGATGGCGAGCTGCTGCCTTGGAAAGCGCTGGGGGATGGGTTAATTGAGCGTCAGTTCCGGCCGATTAGCAAGGCGCTGGAGACAGAGCTGGATTTCTTAAGACAATATGGATTTGAGGAGTCACTGGGTAAACTGATACAGGATTTTGAAGCAAGCGGGTTTGAACAAGACCAGCACCATATGTCGAAAGAGGCGCTTAACAACAACTATGGGTCTCATGTTTATCAGACTTTTAAGTATGTCCGTGACATAAGAGAATCGTATGCAGATCTTGACCAGCGTGAGGAAGCTTACAGAGTATACAAGCAGCAACTGGAGTTGTATGCGGGTGATGCAGAATTAGCGTACAAACCTTTTGCAATCCTGAAGGAAGTACTGGAGAATGGTGCTGAACGGGTACCTGACGGTAAAACCTCCGAATTATACAGGTTCTTAAATGATGATGAATCTCTGGTTTTGGACTTGAAAGAGCCTGATGCCTACATCAGAGCAGAGGAGTATTTCGCAAAGATAACGGTAGAGAAACATATGGAGGGAATTGTAATCAAACCGGAGCAAGAACAGCAGGGGGTAGTCCCATACATGAAGGTCCGCAATCCGGGCTACCTGTCGATCATCTACGGGTACGACTACAAGTTTCCACATAAGTATGCCAAGCTGATGAAACAGAAGAATATCGCTCCTAAGCTTCGGACGTCCTTAATCGAACACCGGCTGGGCAGACAAATGCTAGAAGTGAAGCTGGATGAGATCTCGTCTGACAACGAGGACTACAAGCAAATTGCAGCAAACCTGTTATTCGAGGTAACGAAAGAGAAAGAGATCGACCCGAGGTTGTAGAGGATTGTTACAGGCGAAGAAACTTGGTTTGCCAATTATGAGAATGAGTTCAGGCTGTCGGGAAGGTCCCGGCAGTCTTTTTTTCGTCATTTGAATCCAGCTCAAACGCGGTCATAGATCCGGAAGGCAAGTGTACAAACCTCGTTCTAATTGTAAAAACAGGAGGACGCACCTTATTGGTCCGTCCTCCTATCTATTCCTCATAAATACGCCTTAACCCATAATAACGAGCACGTTGTTTTCTGGCGCCATTTTGGCCACCGGGATCAGGTTGCCTTGAATTTCTTCACCGTTAATAACGATATGGGTAACCCCTTTTTGTACACCCTTCTTGTTCTCCACCTGGATGTTCAGCTTCTTCCCACGGAATTCCCGGACCATGGAAAAATCTGTCCAGTCGGAAGGAACACACGGGTTGAGGCGAAGGCCATCAAATTGCGGTTGAACCCCCATAATGCCTTCCACCAAGGAGACCATCACGGTTGAAGCGGTGCCGGTCAGCCAGTGGACATGCGCCCGGCCTTGATATGGGCTGTCCTTGGACTCGACAAACTGGCCATGTACATAAGGCTCGAGTTTACGGATTTCAGCCTTATCGTTCATGCTGGCCGGACTGCAATTCAGGAAGTATTCGAACGCGCGCCCACCGTTGCCGATCATGGTTTCCGCCAGAATGAGCCATCCCTGCGGCTGGCTGAAGATGCCGCCGTTTTCCTTAGTTGAGGCGTTGAAAAGAGCCATCAACGCTACTGGCAAACCGTATTCACGGAACGGAGGGTAGAATAACATAGTGCCGTAATCGGTCCGCAGATTCTCATACACTTTGTCCATGGCGAGCTTCGCCTGATCCGGGCGGGCTGCACCGCTTAATACGGCCCAGCTTTGCGGATTGAGCCAGATCTTGGCTTCATCATTTTCCCAGGAGCCGATGGTATAGTTGTCTTCGGTAAATCCGCGGACGAATTGATCGTTCTCCCAAGCGTGTTTTTGAATGTTATCGTCCAGCTCATCAAGCAGGCCCTGCGCCCATTGAATATCTTCAGGCTTGTTCTTATTTTGTGCGATTTCCATGAATACCTTGAATGCCATATACAGCTGGAATGCGACGAACAACGACTCACCCTTGGCTCCAAGCCGTAGGCAATCGTTCCAGTCGGCATGAAGCCCAACCGGCATGCCGTGTGCGCCCATACGATCCAGACTGAACTGAAGTGCCTGGCGCAAATGCTCGTACACTGTGCCCTCGCCTTTATCCGAATAAGGGATTATTTCATCTGTGAAATCCCAGTTGCCACTTTCATTCAAGTATTTAATGACGGTGGGGAACAGCCATAAAGCGTCATCAGCCCGATAATGGGGGTGACCGGTTTCCCGCACGTATTCTGGATCATCCGGTGTGCCCTCATGCCCAGGATTGTGATCAAATTTCACCAACGGAAGTCCACCGCCGTTGGAAACCTGGGCGGATATCATCAGTCTTAGACGTTCAAGGGCCATCTCATGATCCAGATGAATGATGCCTTGAATATCCTGCACGGTATCCCGATATCCGAGTCCATTACGAAGACCGGAGTATTGGAAGGAGGCTGCACGTGACCAGATGAAAGTGATAAAGCATTGATATGCATTCCAAGTGTTGATCATGTTGTTCAGGTTATCGCTTGGTGTCTGGACCTGGAAGCGGTTAAGTTTGCTGTGCCAGAATGCTTTTAACTCTTCGAGTTCTTTATCTACCACGGACAAGTCCTTATAATGGCTGAGAATTTCGGAAGCGCCTTTCTCATCATACTGTCCCAGTAGAAATACGATTTCTTTCTCTTCTCCCGGCTGCAAATCTACGTTAATCTGCAGGGCCCCGCAGGAGTTAGTATTGTAGTTTAATGAATTGGAGCATTGGCCGTTCTCAACAGAGGCCGGATTGCCATAACTGCGGTAATCGCCTAGGAACGTATCCCGGTCACCGTCATAAGCGGTAACTTCTGCACCTGCAGCCCCGAAGAATCTCCAGGTTTGTTCTTCGGGGGTGTTTTCATTGATGACTTGAAGGATCATATTATTTTTATAGTAGGTCCGTGAAATAAACAGAGTGTACTGAAGGTTGACGGTATCCTGCTCATAGTTGTTATTGTTGGTTAATTCAACAAATCCGAAGAGAGCCAGCTTGCGTGCTTTGGAGTCATCATTGCGCACCTTCATGCGCCACACCTCATAGGTTTCGTTCAGTGGTACATAATATAATGATTCTGTATGGATGTTATCGTAGTCCGAGACGATGTTCGTGTATCCGGTTCCATGATGGCATACCGACTTATATTGCTCCAGATCTTTACCCACTGGCTGCCAAGAGCCGGACCAATAATCCCCGTTCTCCAAATCTCTCACGTAAATATAGCGTCCGGGCTCGTCCTTAGAGTTGAAGTGGTAGCGGATATGCCGCCCATTTGCGCCAGACTTTACAAAGCTATAGCCGCCTGCGTTACCTGAGATGATCGCACCGTATTCCGGCGAGCCGAGGTAATTCGCCCAAGGGGCAGGCGTATTCGGCTTGGTAATGAGGTATTCCTTGTTTTTTCCATCAAAATAACCATATTGCATGACCATTCCTCCTATTAAGTGGTTAATGGGCCGATCTATAAACGCGCGTTCACAAAGAGGTGAAATATCCATGTGTAATTTTATTATAAGATACTTTTAGTAAATCGATAACCCTATATTTTAGCGAAAAAACGAAAAAAAATGCTAACTTTTTTAGTGGGGTGTAAAGCGAAAGACACCTTAAAAGGTGTCTTTATTTATTTTAGCGGCAATGTCTACTCCACTAAAACACCATTAACAAACGTCATAGTTTTATCTTTGAATTCAAGAATAAACTTGTTTGGAAAATCTAGATCAGTATGAATCTCCGTCCCCAACATAACTTTTTTGCCTACATCATCAAAGGGATTATGAAGTAAACCTCTAGGCGTATACCTAGTTTCAGAACCGATTACATTATTATTCTCATCGCGGATAAATTTGGTTTTTCCTGAGAACACGAGGTCCTTGCCATTTTCCAAAGTTAGATGAACTTCCAAACGATCCTTTGTCTTCTGATAATCTATGACTACATCTTTAGAGGATACAGGGAAACCGATAACAAAAAGTCCAATAAGGGCTGTAGCCAGTATGAGTCCCGATAAGACGGAAAAAATGAGAGTTTTTATATTCTTTTTTTTCACTTTTTTAAAATAATTGAGTTTGTTAACTTCCTCTTTATCAATAATAGGCACACTTAGATTTGCTGTGGCGGTCATTTCATTATAGGATTGAAGGCAGCTTTCACAGGATTGCAGGTGTTTTTCGATTTCTTCGTTACTATGTACAGAGGTTAGCTTTTCAATATAGGAAGGTAATAAATCCTGAATGATCTCGCATTTCATGAAGATCTTCCTTTCATTAATTTTTGTTTTCCACGGTAAAAGGTAACTCTTGCCCAGGTCTCATCTCTGCCAAGAATTTCGCCAATTTCCCGAAAACTGAATTCTCCGGTCAAACGCAGATATAATACTTCTTTGGTATTTGGATCAAGTAAATGAAGTTGTTTAAATAAATCCATTTTGTCCTGAGCAAAAATGAACTGGGATTCTGTTGAATTTGCGTTAGCCAAAGGAGCGTCTTCTAATTCCTCAGACTTCCGCTTGCGCTGCTTGTCCAGCTCCTGATACCACACATGTTTAGCAATTTGACAAAGCCAAACGTATACTTTGCAGGTCCCATCGTATTTATCTATCGATTTTATAGCTCTATAAAAAGTTTCTTGGGTGATTTCTTCTGCCAGCAAGTGATTATGACAAAAGCTAAATACGAATTTATATACTTGGGTTGAATATTCCCTGTATAATTGCTCGTTGTCCTCCATCCATTCACCTCCTCAAGTTATATATCCGTAAAAAGCTATAAACGTTACAAGTTTTTTTTAAAAAATTTGATTTATACAATTATCGCCTTTCAACCCCGGTATGTGAGGGAATTAAGGAGGTTCAGCGTTAAGGCTGGTTTCACAGTTGGTTTACCCTTTATAATTACATGAGATCTTATTGTACAAGTTACAAGGGGGTTCATATATGATAACAAAGGTAAACCGGCAGTTAAATGAGGGTCCTAAAATTCAAAAAGAACAAGAGCTTGTTACCAAAATGATTCGTATATATTGTAAGAAAAAACACCATCATAAAGGCTTTTGTAAGGAATGTCAGGAATTAAATGAGTATGCGCTGAAGAGGTTAGCCTATTGTAGGTTTGGTGAAGAGAAAACAGCTTGTGCCAAATGTCCTGTTCATTGTTACAAACCGGATTATCGCCAAAGAATTAAAGGGGTTATGCGTTTTTCTGGTCCGTGGATGCTGCTCTATCATCCCATTGAGTCGATTAGGCATATTCCGCTACCCAATAAATTGAGAAAATAAGTGAAAACCGGACATCATTTGATGCCCGGTTTAATGTATTTTTAGATATCATTCTCCCAGCTTTTCAGCCTTCACCAAAATCTCTCGCAAAACACGGGCAACCCGGCTTTTTCTTCTCTTTACTTTTACACTTATCCGTCTTAACGACTCTTGGTATACGGCGGTATCAATGGGTTCATAGAGCTGTTTGGCGGCAATCCGTAACGTCCTTCTCATTAATATTGCTGATGAACGTGTTGACTTCGTTCGGTATCCTCTGCGCAAGACCCGTATAGTATGTTTGTATTTCTCCAGGTCTTCGTTTGGAGGAACAAGGGCGAACAGATTTAGGGAAGAGTCATTGAACCCGTAGCTTTTGAACATGATTTTTAGATTCTCAATATTTATGAGATTTCCTCTGAAGTGGGTTGGATGTTCTTGGTGAACGCCGACAACTTCTTTGATGCTGTGAAAAGGGATTTTTAATCGATGCAGTCGATACCCAAGATCCCAATCTTCGAGTCCATAGAGGATAAACTGTTCATTAAAACCTCCAGCCCGAGTTAATTGGCTGCGTCTTATGGACACACAACGTGTGACGAGTAACATCCATGGGGCTACATCTGTGCTGGCAAATTGCTTTTTAGTATTTGGAGGAACTCTTGAGGCAAAGGTGACTTTTGATAACGTCTCCGTCTGCTGAAGGATATCATTGGGTGTGATTATTGGGATAATTTCAGTCACTGATTCGAAGTCAGGATTCCATAAGTTAGAAGGCGAAAGTGTATTGCGGCAATGTTCTTTTTCTTCAGGAGAAAAGTCTGGGTAGTAGTGGGTATAAGCATCATCCCATGAGTGTGGAATACCTGAAATTATGGACTTAGGATATTTACGGTGATACTGGTTTACGATCCTAATGAATTCAGGGAATACCAGAAAATCAGCATCGCAGAAGATGACGTATTTCCCTTTTGCCTGACTCAGCCCCAGATTTCTTACGGCAGAACGGCCGCGTTGTTCCTGCTGAGCGACATAAATAAGCGGATAAGAAGTTTGAAAGCTTTCGACCATTTCCTTAGTACCATCTGTAGAACCGTCATCTGCGACGATCACCTCGAACCGATCCTTCGGATAGGTCTGTGTCTCGAATGAAGTGAGTGTAAGTAGCAGCTGCTGAAGTCGGTTATAGGTTGGAATTATGATGCTGTAACGGATAGCCAGAATGATCACCCCCACCATTTAATAAAAGTCCTTGAATAGGATAAATAATAACAATATATTCAGGGACTTTAGCCTGGTCTAGTCAAACGCCTTTAAGGGTGGAAATAGGCAGGGGACAGGGTTTAGCACGAATCAAAGATTTTATATTTTTGTGAACTTACCTAGCTCCGTCTCATCTCTATTGTAAAGAACCCGCTATATTAGCGGGTTCTTTACTGTCTGTGCGCTTAATTGTAGTAGACAGAATGCTCGGTATATGTGAAGTGCTATTAGTGAGATATAAGAACCCCATATTGTTTAAAAAAGTTGGTGATTTCAGAGATGTCCATCCGTTCATCAGGTAGATCTTCTGGATAATAAATGCCTGGGACCCATGGTTCTTCCTTTGATATCCGCAATAGCTTTTCTGCTTGGACAGCAGCTCCCAAAGCGGTAAGATGAGTCTGACCAAGCGGGTCAGAAATCGCTATTGTCCGTTCAACCCAGTGCCCATTATGATCCAGACCCTTTAGATGAATAAGGATATGATGTGCACTGCCAGTACCAGGATTGTAGAGCAGTCTTCGTCTAAGCGAACGGAATCGGTCCCCGCTGATCATCTTCCATATTCCGCTGTTAACTAGTCCGACAAGGATGGAGGTGGAGGCTTTGCTGTCGAAGGAGATGCGGAAGCTGGCGGAGTCGATATGCTCAGCTGTTGGCAAGGTGACATGATCTGGGGTGTCAAGCCGATAGCATTTTGCTGTATATCCATCTGGAAATTGGACTTTGATGGGGTCAGTCATTGGAAATACAAGACGTTTTCCCCCCCGTTCTGTAATATGGAATGGAATGGTCATACGATCCATGTACGCCGCGGAGTCGGGTCCTGCTTTGTCACGTAGAGAGTACAACGCGTGAATATCAACGGCGACGTTTTGAAGTGTGGCCGAGTGCAGCATGGCGAACAGCGAAGCAGTTCCCGCCATCCATCCCGAAGAAAGCACGATAGGAGCATAGAGGTCTGCTTTTTCTAACTTTGTGATTGATTGTTGGAATATCTCTGTCCAGCGAGTAAGATCGATCAGTGGGATTTTTCTTCTAACTGCAGACATAAGTAGCCGATCCTGCAGATCGTTGACGGAATTGATGATTAGCGATACATTATCGCCTGCATAAAGCAGTGGATCATCCGCATTATTATCAACTACGACTGTTTGTACCCGTGTGGACTCAAAAGGTGCTGCTTTTTGCGGTGACCTTCCTCCCAATATAATCTCGAGATCGGGATGTCGAACGTGTAATATTTGAGCAATTTGTCTGCCGACGGCACCGTATCCTCCTACAATAAGTACCTTTTTCCTATGCATATCTGCAACCTCCGTTTAAATGTTTATATGTTTAAGTTATTTAACATATCGCTTAAAAAAATAGGAATGACAAGTGCTAGTCAGGTTAATGGCATTAGCACTGGCATTCCTCTTCAACGAAATGGACAAGTTGTTTCATAAGCGCTATCGCTTCGTCAAACTCAAGTCTGTAGAACATTTCCGTGCCCTTCTTCTGAACCTTAAGCAGCCCTGCTTGCCGTAATATTTTCAGATGATGAGAGACTGTAGGCCGGGACATGGGGATATGCTCTGCAATTTGGCTCACATTCATACTCTCTTTGTCGATCAGCAATGCAATGATTTGCTGACGTATAGGATCTCCCAAGCCTTGGAAATAGGGGCTTAAATTCTCAAAAATGTGAATCGCCTTCTGATTACTATTAGATTCGTTCATAACTCCCTCCGTTATAATGTTTAATTGTTTAAACGTATCATAATATATTTCAGGGAATAATTCAATGCGTTGATAATCTCCGTTATTTTGGAGGAATCCTAGTTTATTAAATATAATCAAGGGACATATGGATATTTGTATTAAAATTGTGAGGTCATATGGTAAGGCGGTTTTATGGATGAACTCAAGTAAAAAATAATCATGTCCTTAAACAAAAGACACCTCGATGGGTGTCTTTTGTTTAAGGAATTCCAGAAGGTAGCATACAAAGCTCGGCTTATTCGCGGGGATAAAAAAGGATCAATAAGAGGCTGCTTCTTTTTATGTTCTATTTTCCACTAGGTAATAATTTATTCAATAATATTGCTGCCAATGAAGCAGCTAGGATAGGTGAGCCTAATAAATACTGCACGAATGTAGGTAAAGAGTTCAAGTAGTCACCAGGAATGAGTACCAACGCCAAGGTGATGATCATAGGTAAGGCAATAATGTACATTTCTTTTTCGCCGATGGTTACATTTTTCATTACTTGCACACCATTAATTGCGATGATGCCGCAGATGATGGCGAAGACGCCGCCGATTACAGCGGATGGAATGGAAGAGATCAAAGCGGCGAGTTTACCGGAACAACCAAAGAGGACAAACCATCCTCCTACAGCGAGAAAAACCCGGCGGCTGGCAACACCTGTAATGGAGATGATCCCTGCATTAGTTGAATAACCTGTAACAGGAGTCGAACCGAGCACAGAAGCAATAAGACAGCCAATTCCTTCTCCAATTACGCCGCGGTTAATATTTTTGTCTGTCAAAGGTTTATTGATTACATTGCTGACCGCAAACCAGGTGCCTGTTGTTTCAGCCAGCAGCACGATATAAATAATAACCATGGTGATAATAGCTGAAAAATTGAAGGAAAAGCCGAAATCAACAAAAGCGATTCGCGGCATGCTAAACCACTTGGCACTACTTATCGCTGAGAAATCTAAAACGCCCATAATATTAGCCGAAATACATCCAACTACTAACGCCATCATTACGGAAAGAATTCGGAAGACAGATCCTTTATTACGGAACAAAGTACCGAGAACCACAAAAATAAGCAGTGTAGCACCTGAAATAAGGGCTAATAATACATTTTGATTAATTGAAGCCCCGGAGGCTCCGTAGATATTATCTCTGATCGCAACAGGCAATAAAGATAGACCTACAATGAAAATGATTGTGCCACCTACGATAGGCGGGATAAAGTTTTTAACGATTTTATTAAAAATCCCCGCATAACCCAAAATAATAACCAGGATGGCCCCGATTAAGCTGGCACCTAACACGGAGCTCCAACCGAGCTCCCCGCCACCACTAGCTGCATAAATACTGACGATCGCACCCAGTGGAACATAAGAAGGACCTTGAGCGATAGGCAGCTTCATACAGAAATAGGTTTGCACAATCGTTGCAAGTCCTGCGGCAATAAAGGTGGATTGGATTAACGCGCTGGACTGATTGGGCTGTAAGCCGATTAACATCGCAATAAGGAATGGCACTACATAGACATCCATAGCCAATACATGTTGAAAGCCGAGAATGACGGATTTACTAAATGAAACTTTTTCATCGGGTAGGACAGTTAGTAGCTGTGATTCCAAATGTGCTTGCTCTTGTACGTTTACTTGTGTTTTCACTCCGATGCCCACCTTAAGTTTTCTAGTTTAATTAATCTTTAACGCGAATGAACTTTTTCACCCTGTACCCAGACTTCACGGATATTTTCAGGTCTAGCCAGATACATTATCTTTTGAAAAATATCTTGCAAATCTTCATTCTCATCAAAGACGGGCAATTTCGCCGAGGGTACTTTCGTATCGATTATTTGAACATCCCATGCATAACCTTCTAGTAACCGGCCGATAGGTAAGCTTAAGCTTTCTCCGCCGCCAGCGGTAGCAAGATAAAAGGATTCATGGATCGTAATTCGCGATCCGGGTACTCCGCGGTTTTGTGCAGAAAGTGAGGGATTCACTCCATCCTCCAGCATTCTTGAAGACATAACGGCTTGTCTAATGTTGTCGAAGAGACTAGGTGAAAAACCTCCGGAAATATCAGAGCCTAAACCAATTTCAACGCCTTTGGCATGGAAGTCAGCGATCGGAATGACACTATTGGCAAAATACGCGTTGGATATCGGACAATGCGCAATAGCTGTTCCTGTCTCTGCAAACAAATTCACATCATCTTCATCTAAAAAATTACAATGTGCCATGACAGATTTATCACTGAGCAGACCAAAATCATGCAAGGCAAAAGCATCGTTCTTCTGGAACCGTTCTTGCACATAACCATGTGCCCAATCACTTTCACTACAGTGCGATTGCACATACGTATCATATTTAGCGGCAAGTTCTCCCAAGCCTTGTAAAGCCTCATTAGTGCAGCTTGGAATGAACCTTGGTGTCACTACTGGATAAACGCCTTGTTTAGTAGATTTAGCGAGTTCTTGTACAGCTAGTATAAATTCTTCCGTATCCACTAGTGCGGTGTGGGTGTCGGAGTCGCGGTAATTCTCAGGATTTCCCTGCGGATCGTCCATAACCACTTTTCCAACGAGTCCACGTTGCCCTTTTTCCGCACATATTTTAGCCAATAATAGACTGGCCTCTTTATGCACCGTTGCAAAATAAAGTGCTGTAGTGGTTCCGTTTGCGAGCAAAGTACCAACCACGTCATCGTAGACTTTTTTTGCAAAAGCCAGGTCCGAGAATTTAGACTCCAGTGGGAAGGTATAAGTATTTAGCCAATCATAGAGCGGGATATCTAATGCAGTTCCAGATTGAGCCCATTGTGGCGCGTGGACATGCAGGTCGATAAAGCCGGGCAAAAAATACTGGCCCTCGGCTAATACATGAAAATTGTCCTGACCTTGATAAGCATCAAGCAAGGGTTGATAGTCGGGGTGCTCCGGTGCAACGATCATTTCTATCATCCCATCCGAATTGATACAGAAGAGATGGTCTTTTAAAATTTGAATTTCTTTTGGGGATAGGCTAGAAAATGAAGTGCCTAGGAATATTTGCATATAATTTCTCATAATTTCCGCCTTAATGTTCGTCTTTTGGTGTGCATTCGTTATTATAATCCGTGAAAAAGGATAAGTCCAGACCAAAAGTCGAATAAAGACGTAATTGACGAATGGGAGGAGCTGAGGAATTGAAAGCGAATATGACGCATAGACGTCACGTTCGCTAGGCTAGAATACAGAAAAAGATAGAGGGAAGTAAAAAATGCAGGTGTGCTTCGATTCCTTTACGGTTATAGGAAATGAATGCGGTTACTATCTTGTGATATAATAGATGAAATCGATCAATAGTTTGAGAAAATTGGATTAGGAGTGTTGCCTGGATGAGAAGATACAACATTTGGCGCCCGTTGATGTTAATTATTGTTGCTGTACTTACAAAAAGCTTGGTCACTAACCTGTGCATTTTGTTTGGTATGCAGGCTGAATCAGCAAGTAGTATGGGGACGCTGGGCATGGTCATTGCCGGTTTAGTGATGTACAATCGCATGACAAATCGCCGACGTAAATAAGCTGGCCGGATAGATTATAAACGTCTGGTTATTATGTTATAGTAAAGATTGAAATAAAACTTGTATCGACCTGAAAAGGAGTACTTCATGACACAGTTTGTCTACAAACAAATTATTGATGACTTAAAAATGAAAATTTTTGCTGGGCAGTTTCCCGATATGAAATTACCGGATGAACGAACGCTTAGTGAAACTTATCAAGTGAGTCGTAGTTCTATTAAAAGTGCTCTGACTAAAATGGCAAATGCCGGCATTATTTTTAAAAAGCGTGGCTCAGGGACATTTATAAATCCTTTATACATAAAAAATGAATCTATTTTTAACTACGAAGGCTCTAATTTAGGTGTCACCGACAATTTTCAAATGAATGGGAAGAAGCCAAAGATTAAAGTTTTGAAATTTGAGGTCATTCCACCAACGGAAGAACTACAACGGGATCTGTTTTTAGGCCCACATGATTTTGTATACAAAATCATTCGCTTGCGTCTTTTTGATGATGAACCCTTTATGATTGAAACAGGTTATATCCCAATCAAAATTGTACAGAATTTAAATCAGACCATTATTGAAGGATCTATCTTTAATTATTTGGAGGATTCACGAAATCTGGCGGTAACCAAATCCTTTTTATCGATATCCGCAGAACCCTCTGAGGCTACGGATCAAGAGCTGCTGCATTTGCAGGCAAATGAGCCAGTAAGCATTATGGAAGGGATTTTCTTTTTAGATAATGGCACGCCATTTGAATTCTCCCATATGCGCTTCCACTATAAATACTTAAAATTTAATACCTTTGTGTCCGTTCATTAAAAGTAAGACTGGGGAATTTTTCTCGGTCTTATTTTTTTTATTTTGCGCAAAATAGATGAGGGACAAGTAGTAAATATCCCCCGCAAACTCCAGCCCATATTTTTACATATATATTAATATTGACTTATTTTTACTGACAATTGACACCGTTTTTCATACTATGTTCATATTTTCACAAAATTGGACCGTATCATTTGTTGAAAAGGTTGAATTAATTTTTCGCGGCGGTATGATGTACTTGTGGAAGAAATTACGGCAATGTAGACACAGAAAAAATTTTGGGGAGTGGAAGAAATGGTATTATCCATGGATGTTGATTACTCATCAAAAACTTATTTAGAGAAGCTTGATGCATACTGGCGCGCAACTAACTACATCTCTGTAGGTCAACTGTATTTGAAAGATAATCCGTTGTTAAGAGAACCGCTGAAAGAAGCAGACGTAAAGATTAAGCCCATTGGACACTGGGGAACTATTCCTGGCCAGAACTTTATTTATGCCCATTTGAATCGGGTCATTACTAAATATGATTTGAATATGTTCTATATCGAGGGTCCCGGTCATGGCGGTCAGGTCATGGTTTCGAACTCCTATCTCGATGGTAGCTATACTGAAATTTATCCGGAAATCACACAAGATATCCCAGGCCTGAAGAAATTGTTCAAACAATTCTCTTTCCCAGGTGGAGTTGCTTCCCATGCTGCCCCTGAAACACCTGGATCGATCCACGAAGGTGGCGAATTAGGTTATTCTCTATCCCATGGTGTAGGTGCAATTCTGGATAATCCAGATTTGATCTCCGCTGTTGTTATTGGTGATGGAGAGGCTGAAACTGGCCCATTAGCGGCTTCATGGTTCTCCAACCGGTTCATCAATCCAGTTACTGATGGTGCAGTTCTGCCGATCTTGCACTTAAATGGTTTCAAAATCAGTAACCCAACGATTCTGTCTCGTCAATCCAAAGAAGAAATTACTGCATACTTTAAAGGTATGGGTTGGGAACCGTTCTTCGTTGAAGGCGAAAATCCTGATCTAATGCATCCGGAAATGGCTAAGGTGCTTGATACCATCGTTGAAAGAATTGAAGCGATTCAAAAGAATGCACGTGACAACAATGACCTTACGCGTCCGGTTTGGCCAATGTTGGTCTTCCGTTCTCCTAAGGGCTGGACGGGTCCAAAGCAATGGGATGGTGTTCCGAATGAGAACTCTTTCCGTGCCCATCAGGTGCCGATTCCAGTGGATCAAAAGAATATGAAGCATGCTCCGGCGTTATTGGAGTGGATGAACAGCTATAGACCAGAAGAATTATTTGATGACAATGGTCGTCTGAACGCTGAACTTGCTGAGATTCTGCCAACTGGCGACAGACGTATGGGAATGAACCCAGTTACTAATGCTGGCAACCAAATTAAAGATCTAAACTTACCGAATTTCCGTAAGTTCGCACTTGATAATTCCAAACCAGGTGAAGTAATAGCACAAGATATGGCCGTTCTGGGTAAATACATGAAAGATGTTATCTCTCTGAACGAAGAGAACCGCAATTTCAGAATTTTCGGACCGGATGAAACAATGTCCAATCGTCTGGGACCTGTCTTTGAAGTGACGAAACGTCAATGGTTGGATCAAGTGATTGAGCCGAATGATGAATTCCTAGCTTCTTATGGCCGTGTTATCGATTCCCAATTGTCTGAACATCAGGCAGAAGGTTTGCTTGAAGGTTACGTATTGACAGGTCGCCATGGTTTCTTTGCAAGCTATGAAGCTTTCTTGCGTGTCGTGGATTCGATGATTACTCAACATTTCAAATGGCTGCGTAAAGCAACAGATCAAAGCTGGCGTGCGGATATTCCATCATTGAATGTGGTAGCAACTTCAACTGTATTCCAACAAGACCACAATGGTTACACTCACCAAGATCCAGGTTTGCTAGGTCACTTGGCTGATAAAAAACCAGAATTTATCCGTGAGTATTTGCCGGCTGATGCCAACTCCTTGCTGGCTGTCTTTGACACCGTCTTAAATGACCGTCAAAAAATTAACTTGATTGTTTCTTCCAAACATCCTCGTCCACAATGGTTCAGTGCGGATGAAGCACAAGAGCTGGTGGATAAAGGACTGAAGATTATTGACTGGGCAAGCACCGATCAAGGTGGAGAGCCTGATGTTGTCTTTGCTTCTGCAGGTACAGAACCAACTATCGAAAGCTTGGCTGCCATCTCTATCCTGCATGAAAAACTGCCGAACCTTAAGATTAGATATATCAATGTGGTAGACTTGTTGAAACTGAGAAGTCAAAAATTAGATCCGCGTGGCTTATCTGACGAAGAGTTTGATCAATTTTTCACAAAAGATAAACCAGTTATCTTTGCTTTCCACGGATATGAAGGTCTGATTAAAGACCTGTTCTTTGATCGCCATAACCATAACCTGCACGTACACGGATACCGCGAGAATGGCGATATCACAACACCATTCGATATGCGCGTATTGAATCAAATGGACCGCTTTGACTTGGCGAAGGAAGCTGTTCTGAGCTTACCTAATGCTAACGACTATAAAGCGATCGCAGATGAAATGGATGCTATCGTTAAGAAACATCACCAATTCATTCGTGAAGAGGGTATTGATTTGCCAGAAGTAGAGAACTGGGTATGGAAAGCTTTGAAATAAGCGTATAGCCAGTACCATAGGAAGTAATACAAAAAGACACCTTTAGAGGTGTCTTTTTATTTGTTTAAATAACCATACAAAACAATTATAATCATTTTTTCATCTTTACCACTGTAAATATATGTGAGTAAATAGGTGGGTAAAGAAAGGGGGAGAAATGTATGACATCTATTGATAAACTTCCCAAGTCTATAGAAATACAGCTTACAGAACAACCTTTATTTCACTCTGTATCTGATTTAATGAAAGATGGGCAATTCGGTGAGCAGTGGCTTGTATTGACTGAGAAGGAGGTTTCCGTTTGGGGGACGGACGGGAAACTGGTCTCAAAGCTTCTAGTCTCGAATATTACTGATGCCCGGGTAGTAGGCGGGGTAGGCGGCGGATCGTTGCTTGTGGATGCCCAAGAGGGGCCTATTATACTTATACGTTATACAGCATCACTTACCTCTATATTTGGTTTTGCTTCTAAGTTAATTGGCGCTGTAGCTAAAGGCGAGGAACGGCCAACCGCTTCTGAAAAAGAGTTTCCAAGGAATTGTCCAAAATGCCGCAATCCACTGCCGGAGGATTCGCAAGCTTGTCCGGTGTGCAAGAGTAACGGCAAGGTTCTATTTCGGATGCTGAGCTATGCTAAGCCTTATAAGATCCAAATGATCGCCGCGGCGATTATGTTGATTTTTACTACATTGGTAGAGCTTGTTCCACCATTTTTGACGAAGATGATCGTTGATAATGTGTTGACAGAAAAGGATATGGGCTCAACGCTTCTATGGATTGTGATCGGGCTAGCAGCCACATCCTTAGTAATTACTTTAATGCAGACGCTACGTGGACTTATAGGGGTATGGATTGGTTCCAAAATCATGGGTGATCTTCGTCATGATGTGTATCATTCCTTGATGAAATTATCTTTATCTTTTTTCGACCGAAGACAATCTTCGCAATTTATTGGACGGGTGAATAATGATTCAGAGGCGATGCGGCAATTTATGACTGACGGTGTAATCTGGGTCTCGGGTGAATCGCTGCGGGTAATCGCTATTTTCACTATTATGTTCAGTATGGATTGGAAGCTAACGCTGCTTGCTATGCTGCCTATGCCGCTTATGGTGGTGCTGTCGACCGTGTTATGGCCGATGATTGGCAGACGTTGGTACCAGCAGTGGAGATCTATTTTTAGATTAAACGCTTTGGTTGGCGATTCTTTGCAGGGGATTCGTGTAGTCAAAGCATTCGGTCAGGAAACAACAGAGATGTCACGTTATACAGTCGCCAATAAGGAGCTGGTTCGGCATAATATTCGGATCGAAGGCTTATGGCAGGGGATGTTTCCTGCTTTTGCGTTGGTTGCTGGTGTGGGTACGTTATTAATTTGGTTTTATGGCGGGAAAACGGTGCTACAGGGCCAATTATCCATCGGTACGCTAATCGCTTTGGTGACCTACCTTGGGATGCTTCTCGGACCTTTGCAGTGGGTGAGCCAAATGATCAACTGGGCCAGCCATGCGATTTCAGCAGCAGATCGGGTCTTTGAAATTATGGATACACCGTCAGATGTGCCTGATACTGTGAATCCAGCAGCCATCGGCCGCGTAAACGGTGAGGTTGAGTTTAAGCGGGTTACTTATGGATACGAAAAACATCATCCTGTGCTCAAGAACGTGGATTTAAAAGTGGGTGCGGGCGAGATGATTGGTCTGGTCGGACATTCAGGTGCCGGTAAGTCGACTTTCATTAATATGATCTGTCGCTTCTATGACACAGATGAGGGAACCATTACCATCGATGGTGTGGACATCCGAAATATCAGCCAGTCAGATCTGCGTAGTCAGATCGGTGTAGTGCTGCAGGAGACGTTTCTATTCGACGGAACGATAGCTGAGAATATTGCCTATTCTAAACCGGACGCTACGGAATTAGAAATCATGCGGGCTGCAAAAATTGCCAACGCCCATGATTTTATCGTTCAATTGCCGGATGGCTATGATACAAGAGTTGGGGAACGTGGCCATAAATTGTCCGGTGGAGAGAAGCAGCGAGTGTCTATTGCCCGAGCAATAATTCACGATCCGCGAATTCTAATCCTAGATGAAGCAACAGCTTCTGTAGATACAGTGACCGAGCGGCAAATTCAAGAAGCGATCTCGCGACTGGTAAAAGGCAGAACGACATTCGCGATTGCCCATCGATTATCCACGCTAAGAAATGCGAACCGTCTTGTAGTGCTTGAACGCGGGAAGATCATTGAAGTGGGTACACATGAGGAATTGCTTGCTGCAGAAGGTGCTTACTTCAAGCTAGTTGAGGCACAGAAGGAAATGTCGCAGATTAAGGGGGTTGAGATGCATGAGTGATCCGAATCTTGTTAACGGGGAATTGAATCCTAAAGATCCCTATGAGATTAACATTCTTGAACCGGGTGCAATCTCTTTTAGCCGCAGTCAAGGTGGCGTGTTTCAAGGAGTGGTGGAGGGTCAGGTATATGAGGAATTAATTCTTTTTCGAATATTTCCTTTTCAATACACCACGGAGTATATTTCCGTCCGTAACTCCAAGAGTGAGGAAATCGGGGTCATTCGTGACATTGATCAGCTCGATGAAGAAAGTCGGGTGGAAGTGGATACAGAGCTCCGGCTGCGGTATTTTCTCCCGGTTGTAACCCGCATTGATTCTATTAAGCAAAAAGCGGATATGTGGATTTGGGAGCTGCAAACGAATCTGGGCCAGACCCGGATCGTTATGCGGAACCTGCACGAGCATATGCAGTATCCAAGTCATAAACGAATCATTCTTACGGATATCAATGGAAAAAGATGCGAAATCCGTGATTATCTAGCCCTGGATGTTCAGAGCCGGAGCAAGCTGAAGGATGTTTTATAGTCTAGTTATGAAAAAGCTCCGCAGCCATTTGTTGATGGTCTGCGGGGCCTCTTTTTTTATCCGTAGTTTCTGCTAAGGAAAAATTTGATGGCGTTCTCTCTTCGGTATGGTAATATATTACAACCGGATCTTTACCATAGGGGAGGTATGTGAGTGAAGCATAAATGGATCAATTCGCCGTACACCTTTGCTTTAGGGATGTTTGCGATGATGGTTCCCAGTCAGGCATTTAGTTCATTTTACAGTTACTTTTATGTTGAAAAATTAGGATTGGGCATTGGACTTGCTACATTAGCCAGAACCATCTTTCTGATCTGGGATGCGGTAAACAATCCGTTATTCGGCTATTGGTCAGATCGCACAGATACTCGTTTGGGTCGACGCAGACCATGGGTGTTTGGCTCAATTCCGTTATTCATGCTGGCATTTGTACTGGTTTTCTCCCCTCCCGGCAGATTATCTGAAAATGGATTGTTCACTTGGTTTCTAGTCACACTTATTTTCTATGAGGCTGTCGCCACTGTGTTATGGGTGAATTATGGAGCGTTACTCCCGGAGCTCTTCCGTGGAGACCGTATTCGGGCAAAAGCCTCCGCGATTCAGCAAGGCTATCAAGTTGTAGCTTTGTTAATCGGTACTGCCTTAACCCCAATTATTTTTGCAGCTATTGGTTTCTCTAATATGGCTATAGTGTATGCCTGTCTCTTTGGAGTGTTTATGTTTTTATGTATGATGAATGTCCAAGAAAAGAAGGAGCTCACAGAGCAGGAACCCTTGAAGTTGATTCCGGCTTTTCGGGAGACCATTCGGAATAAAAAGTTTTGGGTGTTTAATATTTCGAACTCTTTTGCCCAAACGGTGAATGGACTTGTAAGCTCGATGATTCCTTTTTATGCAAAATATGTACTTCATATCTCCGAGGCTCAGGTATCGATTTTACTTGTAGCTGTTTTTGTTTCGGTCATTCCATTAGTATTCGTGTGGTACTGGATGATTCGTAAGATGGACGGGGTTAAGGCGTGGCGGTTATCACTGATCTTATATGCGTTATCGGTAATTCCGTTATGGTTTGGTTATGATCTCTTAAGTGGTGTGGCTGCTGGCGTAGTTGTCGGTTTCGGATTAGCCGGATTTCTAGTGACCCCAGCAATAGTAGGTGGCAAGATTATTGATGAGGATGCGGAAAAAACAGGTCTGAGAAGAGAAGGAATCTACACGGCTGTAAGCGGATTCATTACTCGTTCAAGCGGGTTAATCTCTGCGTTAGCTTTTTTCATTGTAGGTATGATCTTTGGCTATCAAGGCGGCGATGACCCAGGGTCCAATCCTGAAGCGACATTTAGGTATTTAATAAGTGTGGTGCCATTATGTCTGTTGGCCATAGCTGTTGTCATATCCTTCACAATGAAATTTACATTTATGGACTCTTTGAGAGGTGAGGCTGACTATGAACAAAAAATTAATCATCAATTGTGATGATTTTGGGCAAAGTCCCCCCATGAATCAGGCGATTAAACATCTGCTGGAAGAGGAAAAGGTATCCTCAGCAACGATTATGGCGGTGGCCCCTGGGTTTGAGGAGGCAGCTGCATGGTGTATTCGCAGGCAACAACGGAATGTGGGACTTCACTTGACGATGACTAGTGAATTTGAGGCTTTGCGCTGGGCGAGCCTGACGGGAGAGACTTCTCTTCATGACGAGAGCGGACATCAATATAGGACGGTAAAAGAGTTCGAACAGGGGGCGCAGACAAAAGCCGTACTAAAGGAGATAGATGCGCAGTACGAGCGAGTAAAACAGTCGGGAATAGTGATTAGCCATGTAGACAACCACATGGGTAGTTTATACGGAATGGAAACAGGACGCAGCTTGCTTCCGCAGACGTTGTGGAAAATTTCCCGCTGGGGATTGCCCTCACGATTCTTCAGATACATCCATGCTGAGGATCCGCTTTTGGCATCGCTGAAAAATATTGAACGACCAGTTGCCCTTGGAGCAGGGCTGGCGGATACGTTTGGGGTGCCGATTCCCGACTATTTGCTATCGCATCCTTTTGGTGTAGAGGAAGGCGAGACGTATGAAAGGTTTAAAAGATCTATTATTGCTAAGCTGTATTCGTTGCCGGATGGCGTTAGTGAGACCTATATTCATCCCGGGATAGACGATCCATGGATGCAAGCAAATATTCCGCACTGGAGTAAGCGAGTTTGGGAGTATAAGTTGCCCTTTGATGATGATTTTACCTATGCCCTCAGTGATGCTAAGGTTGAATTGACGAATTATCGTTATGTACAGGAGCATTTAAAACGTCCACGGTTAAGATCTGCAGGCAGATTGTTAAAGAACCTGATAAGATTATGAGCAAAAATAAAAGACACCTTGAGGGGTGTCTTTTGATTATCCCATTAATCCTTTTAGCCCGTTAAGGAAGGGGGAAATAGATTTAATCATATTGTAGCCCATCTTCATAACCGGCATAGTTTTTTGTACCATTCCAATAAAGTTGCCGATTCCCCCGAACCCGCCAAATCCGCCAAAACCACCGCCTCCAGAACTGGCAGCCCCTGCTCCTGCGGAGCCTAGAGCGCCTCCACCCATTCCGAAAAGTGAGCCGAATAAGGGCATTAATCCTGATACGTTTGCTTTCCGGGAGCGGGAAGAAGAGTGTTTTTTTGATTTTCTGTGTTTGTTTTTACGTGGTTTGGAAAGGGTCAGTCCATTCTTATCGAGGCCGGTTATCCATCCTATATACGTACGTCCATCATGTAACGTAATGCACACGGGTCTACCTTTCAGCTGTTCAGCACGTTTGCGAATCTTCGTTGTATTTGCCATTTGTGGATCACCTCATTGGTCTATTTACTTCTATATTACTCAGATATTTTTGTGTTGCTTGTGCTAGTTCATCATAAAAAAATATTTGGGTGAAAGAGCTACCACTTGTGTTGATGCCCATAATAATTCATTACACTCATATAATTTAATGTGTGATAAATAAATTATGGAGGGGTGAAAACTTGATATCAGCATGGATTGGGAGTATTACTTTTTTGGGAGCAGTGATTCTTTATATACTGCTGTCTCTGGGATTGCCTTATGGGGAATTTGCAATGGGAGGAAGGCATAGAATTATGCCTCCACAAATGAGAGTCGCGTGTGGAGTTTCAGTAGTGATACAGCTAATTGCCATCCTGTACTTATTGCAGGCAGGGAATGTGATCTCTATTGGATTACCTTTTGATAGAAGGGTATGTTATTTTTTTGCCGTCTATTTAATGCTTAATACTATAATGAACTTATTGTCGAGGAGCATGAAAGAAAAACTTGTAATGACACCCTTATCTCTAATAACTGCAATTTGTTTTGGGATTACTGCTATGAATGGGTAAAAAGTAGTGCCAGATATAGATTCGACTTTTCTAGACTTTATATAGGATTGTTTTTAGGACACATCTGGTGAAGATGTGTTCTTTTTGCATCTATTGACTCTTGACCTATAAAAACGGATTCATAAGTCTAGGTCTTTCTTCTTATGTTATTATATTTAACATTGTTTTATATTATTTTTACAATTATATGATAATTGGTTATGTTTGTGTGATATAATATCACAGAAATTATGTGAAAATGATAGGGAGGACTAATATTATTATGGGATGGAAGACACGATGGAATAAGCCGATTGCTTCTGTATTAGCAACTGCAGTGCTTTCTTTGCAGGTGTTTGGAGGTATTGGTTTGGGTGCAGCTTGGGGTACAGATAAAGCTGAAGCAGCATCCGCAGCCACAGCCAAACTCCGGCTGATGAGCACGACGGACGTGCACACCAATGTCTACGGCTGGGACTATTTTAAGAATGCGGCTTCAGTAACTGTCGGTCTTGACCGCACAGCAAGCTTGGTGAAACAAGCCAAAAGTGAAGAACCCAACACCCTCCTGCTCGACAATGGGGACTTGATTCAAGGAACTCCGCTAGGTACTTATGTGGCGAAGGAATCGGATCTGAAGGATCCTACTAATGTCACTGATATCCATCCGATGATTGCAGCCATGAACGCTATGGGATATGATGCTGCGACTTTTGGTAATCATGAATTCAATTATGGATTACAATTTTTAGATCGTACGATAAACGGTAGCGCTGGTAATGAGATGACTACTGGAGCCAATTTTGATTATGTGAATGCCAATATATATAAAATGGATGGCGTTACAAATGCTTATCAACCTTATGTTATTATTCCTAAGAAAGTAACGGATAGTAACGGCGATGAGCAGACGATTCAAGTTGGTCTAATCGGCCTAGTTACTCCTCAAATCATGGAGTGGGACAAGGTTAATCTGGAAGGCAAAGTTGTCGTTGAAGATATTGCTAAAACGGCAGAAAAATTTGTTCCTGAAATGAAAGCAAAGGGAGCAGATATTATTGTTGCTATGGCCCATACGGGGTTTGATGTTAACGCCGTTGTTGGAGACGGTTCTGAGAATGATATTAACGCTTTGAGTAAGGTTCCTAATATTGATGCGATTACGTTCTCTCATACGCATAAGGTATTCCCAACAGGGAATAACGATACGTTGGACGCGTCGTTCAAAGATCCTGTTACTAAACAACCGTATGCAAACGAAAAGGCTGTGATCGATAATGTGAATGGCCACATTAACGGTACGCCTGCTGTACAAGCTGGTTACGGCGGAGCTTATTTGGGTCTAATCGATCTGAACATTGTATACGATGGTAGTGACTGGACGGTAGACAAGCAAAGTTCAAAAGCTTCTGCTCGTTCTATTTATAAGACAGAGAATAAAGTGAATATACCACTGGTTGAGCCTGATGCGGCTGTAGATGCAGCTGTTGCAGCAGCACATGAGGCTACTATTGCTTATACTGGACAAAAGCTTGGTGTTACAACAGCTCCGATGAACAGCTATTTCGCAATGGTTCAGGATGATCCTACGGTTCAACTTGTTACGTATGCACAAAAGTGGTACGTTCAGAATTATATTGATATCAATGTTCCTCAATATAAGGACCTTGCCATTCTTAGTGTTGGTGCTCCTTTTAAAGCAGGACGCAACGGACCTGATGAGTACACCAGTATTGATAAGGGTGACTTGACTATTCGTAGCGCAAGTGACCTGTATTTATACGATAATACCCTTAAAGCAATCAAAGTTAAGGGTACTGTTGTAAAAGAATGGCTGGAAATGAGTGCGGGCGCATTTAACCGCATCAAACCAGGGATCTCGACTCCGCAGTCTCTGTTGAATACGAAATTTTCAGTTTTTAACTTCGATGTAATCGATGGGGTTCAATATAAAATTGATGTGACGAAAAACGCGAAGTACAATCCGGATGGTACGATTAATGATGCTTCTTCGAGTCGTGTAACGGATGTCACTTACAATGATCAACCTTTAGATCTAGATCAGGATTTCATTGTTGTTACTAATAATTACCGCGCAAGTGGTGGCGGGAACTTCCCGGGTGTTAAAGGTGCAGAGCTGGTTGTAGACTCTCAAGATGAGAATCGTCAGGTTCTGATGGACTACATCAGTGAAGCTGGTACGATTGATCCAACTGCTGATGGTAACTGGTCCTTGGCACCCATCAAAGGCAATGTGAATGTTACATTTACAACAACACCTAAAGCGGCAAATGTACTCCCAGCGAACATTTCCGATACTGGACAGCAAGATAATAAGGGCTTTGGAATTTTCAAGCTAGATCTAAGTGTGAAGACACCTGCACCGACGGAAGATGTGGAGGTTCACCTTCTTGGAATTAATGACTTCCACGGTCAACTCGACACTGTTTCTACAGTGAACAATAAGTCTGTAGGCACAGCAGCCTATCTCGCGACTTATTTGAAAGCAACTCGTGCAAAATATGAGAACTCATTACTCTTCCATAATGGTGACTCCGTTGGAGCATCCGCTCCAGTATCATCCCTTGAGCGCGATGAGCCGACTCATGCTTGGATGAACATGATGAAATTTGATGTGGGTTCTCTTGGTAATCACGAATTTGACCAAGGTGTTGATGCACTGATGACACAGCTTTATGGTGGTGTCGACCCTAAGGATAATAAAGTTAACCATGCTGGATCTGATTTTGATTATGTTAATGCGAATGCAGTGGATGCCAAAACTGGCGAGCCAATTATTAATCCTTATGTAATCAAAGAAGTAGGCGGTGTGAAGATCGGCTTTATTGGTCTTGTAACGAAATCCACACCAAGTAAGGTGGCACCTTCCGGTACGGCTGGCGTGCATTTCCTCACGCCTGAAGAGGAAGTGGCGGCTGTTGAGAAATACGCTAAGGAGCTTCAATCTAAAGGTGTTGAGACGATTATCGTGCTTGCACATGATCCTGCAACAACCAAAGATGGTGTGACTACAGGTGAAGCGGCTGATCTAGCCAATGCGCTTCCTGCGGAATCCCCTGTTGATGTTATCGTTGCTGGTGATAACCATGCACTTGCAAATGGAACAGTAAACGGCAAGCTGATTGTACAAGCTTATTCTTACGGTACAGCATTTGAGGATATCAAGTTGATCATTGATCCTAAAACAGGTGACGTGAAGGACAAGTCTGCTGTGGTAACTTCCACCTTCCATGATGGGGTAACACCAGATCCGGAAAGTGTGGCACTGGTTAATGCTTACCTTGAGAAGCATCCTGAGCTCACTCAACCAGTGGGTACAACGGACGGAACTATCACTCGTACCGATGCTTACAATAATGAGGCTGCACTTGGTAATCTGATTGCTGACTCTATGCGTAATGCTGACTTCGGCGATGGTGCAAAAGCTGCCGATTTCGCCTTTATGAATCCAGGCGGTATCCGTGCGGACCTTCCGAAAGGTCCTGTAACCTTCGGCGATCTGGCTAAAATTCAGCCATTCGGCAACACGCTTGTGAAGCTGACACTAACCGGAGCGCAAATCAAAACATTGCTGCAACAGCAATGGAATGTAAAAGCTGATGGAACACCAGATATCAAAACGCTGCAAATTTCCGGACTGAAATATACAGCGAATATGTATCTGCCAGTAGCCGATCGTATTGCGAGCCTCACACTAACTGATGGAACACCAATTAATCCTACGCAGAAATATACAGCAGTAGTAAATAACTTTATGGCTGCGGGTGGAGATAACTACAAGGTTCTGACTCAAGCTAGTGATTCATTGGCTGGACCTATTGATTTGGACGTGTTCTACGACTACATTGTAAAAACGTTTAATGGCAAAGAGATTAAAGCAGCCATTGAAGGTCGTATTATTAATAAATTAAAGGCTGATTCGGGATCAGGCAGTGGCAGTGGAGGCGGTTCTACCGGTGTAACTCCAACGCCTACTCCAACCGCGAAACCAACAGCAACACCAGCACCATCAACAGCACCAACGGCAACACCTGCACCAACTACTGCGCCAGCAGCAAACTTCAAGGATCTGGGCAAGGTAGCTTGGGCGAAAGAAGCTATTGAAGCATTGGCTGCTAAGGGCATTCTGAAAGGTCTGGATGCAAATACTTTTGCGCCAACCAAAACAGTGACTAGAGCAGAGTTCGTTACGATGCTGGTACGCGCACTGAATCTTACGGGTTCAGCGACAACCAGTTCGTTCAACGATGTTAAACAAGGAGTTTGGTACACGGATTCTATCGCCCTTGCGGTGAAGGCTGGACTTGTACAAGGCTCTGGAAATGGCAAATTTGAACCGGGTCGTGAAGTGACTCGTGAAGAGATGGCCATTATGGTTGCTAACGCACTGAAAGACAAACTACAGCCGATTGATAAAAATGCAGCATTGGGTAAGTTTGCAGACAAATCCAGTATTGCTCCTTATGCACAAGAGGCTATCGCACAGCTAACTCAATTGGGAATCGTCAACGGTGTTGATGGTGGGAAATTTGCACCTAAGGGTATAGCTAATCGCGCTCAAGCAGCGGTTATCATCTATCGCATGCTTGGACAAGCATCATAATTCTATTGTTCTAACTAAAAGTGTATCGATGATCCTCTTGAGGGCATCGATACACTTTTTTTAAATATAAGAAAGTATAAGTGACACCAATACTCTTATAGTCTTCCCTTAAACGCTTACTGCCCTTACAAGGGCACCGAAGACGCTTTTACTTGTTAAATTTGTTGTTGCTCTTTCTGTGAAATCATGTTAACTTATATTCTGCACTGTATTTTTTTATATCTTGTGCGGTCGTGGCGGAATTGGCAGACGCGCACGGTTCAGGTCCGTGTGGGCTAACCCCCGTGGAGGTTCGAGTCCTCTCGACCGCATACCTAAGTGCATATAAACAGGCAATACTTTTGAATCGCTCTTCAACCTGAAGAGCCTTTTTCTATTTATACGCATAATTCAATTTGACAAACTCTATGTAAAAGAAGTGAAGCAAAGATGGAGCCTAATGTAGGTGTAAATACGAAGCAAAGTGTGCGGTTTCTAGAAAAGTATTTCTCTGGTGAATCGATAGATTATCGTCAGATGATTGCTTTATTCATCCCTATCCTAGTGGATCAGGCCTTTGTGGTGGGTCTTAATCTAGTGAATACAGCTATGATAAGCTCGTCTGGTGTGGCAGCTATCAGTGCGGTCAATATGATAGATTCTCTTAATATTTTTCTCATTAGTGTGTTTATTGCCGTCTCAACAGGTGGGACGGTTGTTGTTGCGCAGTATAAAGGGAGCGGCAATGACCTCATGGTGTCAAAAGCTACGGCAGGTGCTACGTCATCTGTTTCGCTGATGGCATTTGCTATTGGGATGTTCGGAATTCTTTTTCACAATCCGCTGTTGAATTTACTATTTGGAGCGGCCTCACCGGAGGTTATGGAGAACGCCCGAATATATTTAATCGGGAGCTGTATCTCTTATCTTGGTATAGCTGTTGTGGAAGCGGTATGTGGTGCTCTTCGTGGAATTGGTAGAACGAGGGCCTCGCTTGTACTTTCGCTAATTATGAATTTAACTTATGTCTTATTGAATCTCATCTTTATTAACCTGTTGCATATGGGTGTTCTGGGGATGACCATTTCTATAAATATAGCTAGATACCTGGGGGCGTTCTGCGCACTTTATTATCTATTCCGATTGGACAACGATCTGCATATCCGTATTCGCGATCTTGTAGCGGTTAAGCTGTCTATGCTGAAAAAAATAATGTTCATCGGGATGCCGTTTGCGGCGGAGCAGATGTTCTTTAACGGTGGTAAAATTCTGACTCAGATTTTCATCGTTAGTCTGGGTACGTATGCACTTGCGACTAATGCGATTGCCTCCTCCTTTGCAGGGATTATGCAAATCCCGGGGAATGCGTTGTCCTTGACGATTATTACAGTGGTGGGACAATGTATGGGAAGCAATAATGTTAAGGATGCTCGAAAATTTATTAAATCATTCCTTGTCACCTCTTCTCTTTCCCTGGTGGTGATGGGGTTGCTGATTATGCCTTTTTTCAATCCATTAGTGTCAATGTTCCATCCTCCTGCTGAGATTGTGGGTGATATCTTCCTGATTGTGCTCATCAATACGATTGCGCAAATTCCGTTATGGTCCATAAGCTTTATTACACCTTCGGCGCTTAGAGCAGCAGGGGATTCCAAGTTTACCTCCATGGTTTCAATGCTTACGATGTGGCTGTTCCGTGTAGTGCTCGGATACATCTTAGGTATTGTTCTGAACTTTGGTATACTCGGCGTTTGGCTGGCGATGAATTGTGAGTGGGGGATCAGAGGTTTGATTTTCCTGCGGCGATTTATGGGCAAGAAATGGGTTCAGCATCGTGTTATATAATAGATATAAAAAAATCAAAGGACACCCTGAGGGGTGTCTTTTTTGCATGCTCTGATGAGTGCCTCTGGAGAATGCGGCTTGAGTATTTCTTGGGTAGCGGGGTAATAATATGTAGGAATTGCGTCTTTATGCTTACTAAAACACACAACAAGGAGTCTTGCACAATGTCACATTTCGTTAGATCCGTTACTTCACCAAAGAAATTTATCTCCGGCCATAACTTACTTTCAGATCTGAATGAGTATATTAAGGCGTTTGGCGATCATGCCTATGTGATCTGTGATGAGTTCATTTTGGAACGTGCTAAGAAAGAGGCGGGAAGTTCCATCGAAGGTGCGGGCAATAAGGCTACTTTTGAAAAATTCAATTATGAATGTACTCAGGAAGAGATTAATCGTAATCGGGAACTTGCCCGTAAAGCTGGGGCGAATATCATCGTTGGTATCGGCGGAGGTAAAACACTGGACACCGCAAAAGCTACTGCTTATTATGAGAAGCTGCCTGTAGTTATTTTTCCGACGATCGCATCTACTGATGCACCATGTACAGCGCTGGCTGTCATTTATAATAAAGATGGTTCATTTGATCAATACTTATTCCTCCCAAGTAATCCGGATGTGGTCTTGGCGGATACAGCGATTTTAGCTTCAGCGCCTTCCCGTTTTTTCGCAGCTGGAATTGGCGACGCACTGGCTACTTATTTTGAAGCCCGTGCTTGTTATGCCTCTAATGGCGACAATCTCGTACTTATGAAACCTTCTACAACGGGTCTAGGTATATCAAGACTTTGTTATGAAGCTCTACTTAAGAATGCGGTAAAAGCAAAACGTGCGGTTGATCAGAAGCTCTATACACGCGCGGTGGAGGAGACCATTGAAGCGACAATTTATCTAAGTGGTGTGGGTGCTGAATCTGGTGGTCTGGCTGCCGCGCATGCTATCCATAATGGGATGACAGCCGTTCCTTCACTACACAAAGCTCAGCATGGTGAAAAGGTTACGTTTGGTCTTTTAGCTCAGTTAGTACTGGAAAATGCTTCAAATGAGGAGCTGGAAACTGTCATTAAGCTTATCAAGGATGTAGATCTTCCGCTGACCCTCGCCGATCTGGGATGCACGGAATTTATCGAATCCGAATGGCGCCAAGTTGCTGAAGCTGCTTGTGCAGAAGGAGACACAATGGGCAATATGCCGTTCCCGGTTACTCCGGAAGATGTGTACAATGCGATAGTGGTGGCGAACTCGCTGGCAGAGTCTTATAAATAACTAGCACAACTAATATGTAGTGATAATGAAGGCGCCCTTGGGGGTGCCTTTTGTTTTTATATAGGTTAAGCTTTTGAAGTAGAGTAGTGGTAAAATTTTGCTTATAGGTATCGGCTTTGGCATACTTAATCACGGGATAGGGTGTCTACGGAAACGAGATTATTGCTAATCGTTCCGTTGCTATGCTAATTGTACTCTATGTAATAAGGAGGAAAGATGAGAAAAAAACATTTAGGTTATCTAGTCCTTATTATCATAATTATTGGAGCGGTAATAATAGCAGTAATTCACGGAAATTCGGAGCGTCAGAACAAGCAGTCGGCAGGAAGCCTTGGAATGGATTATGTGCGCAAAGAGTACACGGAAAGTGCGTCGCTGAGAGTTGCAACGATTTGCAAACCCTTATTTGGAGGGTCGGGTTATCAGGTAGTGCTCGAGGATTCAAGTGGGCAATCGTATTATGTCATTATCGTTCTCGGAACTACACGTAATCTTGTCACTATGGACGATCTGACGAAAGAGGTGCGGGAAGGTACATCTGTGTTTCCGTGCCACCAATAAAACATGATAAATGAATCGGATCTCATCTATATGATTATTGGGAGGCACTCCTGCGGGGTGTCTGTTTTTGTTATATTAAATTGAATTTTGTTATTTATTTTCGGAATTACTAACATTAATACTAACGTAAACAATAAAATAATTATAACAAGAGGGAATATTTAGATTGTTTTATGCCAATGTAACCGCTATAATCTTGCATATACCGAAATATCTAACGAAATAAAAATATTTTGTTAGTGTTTGTTATTAATAACGAAGCTGAATATGTGGAGGTGAATAGTTAGCGAGTAGGTCTGTAATTGTCTTCTATAAGGACAGATAGTTATTGGGTTCATAACAGCTGGTTGGCTATTCTTATTATCAAATCCATTCATTTTCGAAGGAGAATTAGGAATGAAAAAAGCGAAAAAGTGGCTGGGGAGTATACTTGCCTGTGCAATGATAATGTCTCCTTTCCCCTCTGTAATTTCTGCAGCAGCAGCGCCATCGACTGTGGGATTAGGTGATACACAGGGTCACTGGGCACAACAAAATATTGCGAAGTGGGTAGAAAATGGCGTATTAAACGGGTATCAGGATGGTTCTTTTCATCCCAATGAAGGAATTACAAGAGCTGAGTTTGCTACGATCTTGAATAAGGTATTTGGTTTCTATATGAAGTCAGATCAATCTTTTTCCGATGTAAAAGCGACCGATTGGTATGCAGATCAGCTTTCGTTGGCACGATATGCTGGGTATTATGAAGGATACTCAGAGAATAAAGCACAAGCTACTGATTATATAACGCGTCAGGATGCGGTGACGATGTTGGCTCGGATATTTACTCTTCAAGTTACTGAAAGCGCTTCATCGATGAGTGGATTTAGTGATTCCGCTCAGATTCAGGCTTATGCTAAGGATGCAGTTCATGCGCTCTCAGGTTTGATTACAGGGTATGAGGATGGAACCTTTAAGCCGCTTGGAAGGATCACCCGTGCCGAAGTTATAACGTTAATTAATAAAATAGTGAAGAGTTATTACTCGCAATCTGGAAGCTTTGAAGGAGGAATAGTTTCTGGGAATGTAGTCGTTAATCAGGATGGTGTTGTGTTAAAAAATGCAACGATAAACGGAAACCTGTATCTAACTGCTGGGATCGGTAACGGCGAAGTGACCCTTGAGGGTATTAAGGTTACGGGCACCACATTTATTGCAGGTGGCGGGGTAAACTCCATTCTTATTAAAAATAGCTCATTAGGCAAAGTAAATATAAATCGTAAAGAGGGTGAGGTTCGTGTCCTCACGAGTGGTACAACCCAAATTTCTCAGCTAACGGTAGATAGTCTAGCAAGGCTGGAGTTTGGAACAGGGACGATGATCACCACGGCAATTCTAAATAGAACTGTGGGGCTGATCCTAGGTGAAGGCGCATCGATTGCTAATCTAAACGTAGCTGTCAAAGCGACTGGAACCACCCTTTCCGGTCAGGGCGACATTGCAAAAGCGGACGTTAAAGCAACAGGAGTAACGTTGAATGGTAAGCCCATTGCTCCTGGCACAATTGTCATTATCAAAGGCAATCAAGGTCCTGTAGCAACGACTACCCCAGCGCCTACCTCGGCATTAGGCTCATCAACAACGCCGGTAGGTCCGACTAATCCAACCGCGGCACCTACAGCGACACCAATACCAACGGAAACACCGACACCAACAGCGACACCGACAGCAACACCAACACCAACACCGACAGACCCGACGGGTCCTGTGGGACGTATCGAGAATTTAGCGGATGTTGATGCAAGTAGTGAGACTAGATCGCTATTCGCCTATTTACAGGATATCCGCGGCAGTGAGATCTTGTTTGGACATCAGCATGCTACTACAGAAGGACTTTCTATTACTGAAAAGGACGGAACGCAGTCTGAGGTCGAGAATGCAGTAGGTGACCTTCCGGGGCTGTTCGGCTGGGATACGCTTAGTCTTGAAGGTTTTGAGAAACCAGGCGATCTAGGCGCAACCCAGCTGGAGAATCGTGATAAATTAATCGGCGTGATGAAATCTGCTTATGAAAAAGGCGGCGTGCTTACATTAAGCTCGCATATGCCGAACTTCGTCACAGGAAAGGACTTTTATGACACCAAAGGGAATGTGCTTACGCATATATTACCCGGCGGTGACAAACATGCAGAGTTTAATGCATTCCTGGATATGATTGCGGACTTTGCAAATAACTTAAAAGATGATGATGGTAAAGCTATTCCAGTCATTTTCCGTCCATTCCACGAGCAAAATGGTGGCTGGTTCTGGTGGGGTGCGCCTTACCGTACGAAGGAGCAGTATGCTGAAATTTATCGTTATACCGTTGAATACTTAAGGGACAAAAAAGATGTGCATAACTTCTTATATGCGTTCTCACCGGGAAGTCCATTTAACGGCACAGATGCGACATTCCTTGAGACGTATCCGGGAGATGACTATGTCGATATCCTTGGCTTCGATAATTATTATGACGGAACCACTGAGGGTTGGTTTGATTCAGTCGTGAAGGATGCTAAGCTGATCTCGAAGCTGGCGGATGGTAAGGGGAAAATCGCAGCATTTACTGAGTTCGGTTATTCGGGTGTGAAGCCAACTGGAACGAAGGACCTGAAATTCTTTACCAAGCTAATCGCTGCACTGCAGTCTGATCCGGATGCTAAACGGATGGCGTACATGCAGACTTGGGCGAATTTCAATACAGATTCTATCTTTGTCCCTTATAGAAATGCTCCAAACGGGCTAGGGGATCATGAACTGCTCCCTGATTTTGTAGACTATTATAATGATCCGTATACAAGCTTCAGCCATGAAGTGGCTATTGCGGATGCGTATTCGAAACAGGTAACTACAGAAACCGAGCAACCTTTTTTACACATTGCCTCACCAACGGCAAACCAAACAGTGCCCACGACAAAAGCATCGACCCTTCGTGTTCGTGTGTTGAATCAGGATGTGGATAAAGTAACCTACCTGATTGGGGATGACACAACAGAGTACAGCATGGCAGCTGACGCAGAAGGTTTCTATTACTTGGCAGATTGGACACCAGGTGTAGCCTTCGACGAAACTGGCGTGATGCTTACTGTTAAGTCCTATGCAAAGGATGGTTCTGTACTATCACAAACGATCCAAATCTTTGTAAGTGACGTAGAGGGTAATGGGGACCCATTGATTGTAGATACTTTTGAGAATTACAAAGGGAATGATGAATTACTTCGTGCGGCATTAAGTCCTGCGGGTGATCTAAATACGATCTCACTTGATGCGGACCATAAAAATGATGGCAAGTATGGCCTGAGATTCGATTATAATGTGGATGGCCAAGGTTATACAGGTCGTACCAAAAACATGAATAATGCCGACTGGTCGGACGCCAACAAATTGAAGCTCTGGATTGCACCTGATGGCAGCGACCACAAGCTTGTTATTCAGGTCAATGCAAGCGGCATTTCTTTTGAAGCTTATCCTTCACTGGCAGGTACGACACCTGGCTTGGTGGAAATTCCATTCAGCCAGTTCGCTCCAGCGCCATGGGATACAGGAAATGCCGGTAAAGTAATCACTAAAGAGAACCTTAAGGACATTCGGGCAGTGTCTATCTACGTAAATAAAAAGGACATAGTAGCAAGTACGTCTGGTACGCTGTACTTCGACGATATTGCAGCGTTTAATGATGGAACGGGTGGCGTTCCTAATGGGGGCGAAGGCCCTGGCAGCACGCCAGAACAGGCGAAGCTGTTGTATGGTTTCGAAAAAGATACTCAGGACTGGACAGTAGAGCAAAATAATGCGAGTGCAAGCGCGGCGGTAATCTCGACTGATGAGGCTGCTGAGGGAACTCATTCGTTAAGCACCTTGTTCTCACTTGATTCAGATGGAGCTTTTGAGCTCAGCAAAAATGGCAGTCTGGATCTGAGCGCGGTTGATAAATTAAGCGCACAAATTAAACTGTCGAACGGAACAGCGGATGCACGTTTGTATATTAAGACGGGATCAACCTGGTCTTGGGCTGACAGTGGAGCTGTGAAAGTAGATTCGAGCGGATTTACTACGATTTCGCTCAACTTGGCAGGTATTGCAGATCTTAATAGTGTAAAAGCCATAGGTATCAAGCTCGAGGGATTCAGTGGTACGGGAACTTCTACGCTGTATCTGGATGATGTTCGGACCCTGAAGAATGGTACCGCACCTGAAGCTGTCGTCTATGGCTTCGAGGACAATACACTGCAAGGCTTCAGCATCAATGTGGATGAAAATAATAAATATAATACAGCGCTGGCTCAGAATCTATCGGTGAGCAATGCTGTGTATGCTGAGGGAACTCATTCGATGCAAGCGGACTTAACATTGAATGGAGGGCAATTCCAGCTGCGTCGTATGGTGGTTACCAACTTAGCGAATGCATCAACAATTACGCTTAAAATCAAGGTTGTACCTATTGATGCAAGCGATGTTAGCGGTGTAATGGCTCAGCTGTTCACCCAAAGTGGCTCAAGCTGGGGAACATGGACTGCTTCTACGGCTACACCAGTAGATGCCAATGGATTTACTACAATAACACTGGATATCAGCAAGGTAGCGGATCGTAATTTGACCCAAGCGATTGGCGTTCAAGTCATGACCACAGCAACTGATCCAGTAGGTAGTGCTACCGTATATGTGGACGAAATCACGATTAAATAGAAAGTAGTAAAGCTGGAAGCGAACATTTTACGATGTTCACTTCCGGCTTATTTATTTAGCATCAAATTTATTCATTTTAAGTCGAGTATCTGCTTGAAATTAACGAAGCTTAATAGACCCGCCATCTACCATGATAGTCTGGCCCGTAATATAATCGGAATCTTCACTCGCTAGGAATACCGCAACACGCCCGATATCACTTTCCAGTTCACCCAATCTTCTCAAAGGGATTTTGGAAATCATGTTTTGGTAATACTCAGGGTTTGCTTCTGCCCATTCAATCATGCCAGGGGAATTAGCAATTGGAGCAATGATGTTTACGTTGATTCCAAATGGACCAAATTCATTAGCGGCTACCCGGGTAATTCCACGGATGGCTTCTTTTGCGGCAGCATATGTTCCTTGATTGGTATCCCCGTTGAGGCCAGCGCCCGATGCAAAATTAATAATTTTACCTTGTGCTTCTTTTAAATACGGTAGTGCTGCTTGCATGAAATAGAAGGTTGGATAGAAGCCTGTATCAAAAGATAAATCGAAATCAGCCTGTGTAGTTTCTTCGATAGATTTCATTCTGGATGCGTGGGCATTGTTTACTAAAATATCTATTTTTCCGAATTTATCAGCTACTTGTTTAACAAGGTGAGCTATTTTATCGTGTTCCTTGAGGTTCGCTTGAATAAAGATAGATTCAGGTTGATATTCTTGTAATTCTTTAATTGTTTCTTTGCCGGTTTCTTCATTGAGGTCAATAATAGCTACCTTAGCGCCTTCTTTTACAAAAGCCAAGGCCATCCCTTTACCAATACCGCCTGCTCCACCAGTAATAATAGCTACTTTTCCTGTAAGTCTGCTCATGTTGGTATCTCCTTTTTGTGAAAAAATGTAGTATCTAACTCTTATCAGAGGTAAGGTGTAATTGTTACTTCGACTATATATTACCCAAAATAGTAGCTATATTTACCATGAAGTAGAAACGGCATCATTTACCAAGATGAATATAGAGGGTGATGATGAATAATACAGCATCTGATGAGGCCTATTCCAGCTCTTATGTACTTGTTGAGCGATTGAATTAAGCGGCGCACCAAGTGATGAGCATTGATGATTCATGTGACGCACCAAGTGATGCTGCAAGTGATGCAATAAGTGAAGTATTTTTAGAGTAATTAGGGAATTTCTCCCTGGAATTCAGAGATTTCTGTTCATCAGACTTATAATTAGGGGAAAATTACCTGATTTTCGGCCGATTTAGTAACTAATTAAGAAATCCCCCTAATTATTAGGGAGGAATTCCCTGATTTCGTTCATTTAGAGCGAATATCGGCTATTTTCAGGGAGTTTTTCCTTAATTAGTTTAAACCCTACCGCAAGCCGTACGAAAAAATCACCTAATATATCGTCCACCGCCCACCGCCCACCATCCAACCGCCCAACCCAATATCAGAGAACGCTACGCGTGGTATATGGTCATATGGCACAGTAAAATCCATTACTTTTCTTTTCAATTCCATTCCATAAAAAAGAAGCTGCCCCCAAGTAGAATTCACTACTTTTGAGACAGCCTCTTATGGATATTTATAAAGGAAACCCCATCGAGATTACCGCACCGCCATTTCTTCGGTTGCCTGCGCTGATCTGACCTCCACAACGCTCGATGATTGCGCGGGAAATAGCCAGTCCAAGTCCGGATTCTCCGTCTTTTCCTTTTACAAAACGATGGAAGAGATAAGGAAGCAGATCGTCCGAAATTCCAGGGCCATCGTCACTTACGGATAACAGAGCCCGGCCCTCCTTGACTGAAACATGGATATAGATATGTTGATTAGCATAACGTGCTGCATTGGAAACTACATTAAGAAGCGCCTGTAGCAGCTTATCCCTATCCGCACGGATCGTAAGAGAATCTTGATGATCGTGGGAGATATGGAGGGTTAATTCTTTTTTCATTAATAGAGGGTTCATTCGTTCGATGGTTTCTGTCAGTAGATCTTTTAAACAAATAACCGTAGGCTTGAATATATCTTCCTCGCTGTCCAGCTTCGCAAGTAAAGTCATTTCGGACACGAGCTTCTTCAAGCGGCTGCTTTCGCTCATGATAATGTCTAGCCCTTTTACTACATTCTCACCTTCAAAAACACCATCCTTAATCCCTTCAGCGTAGCCGGAAATGGACATTAAGGGAGTTTTTAATTCATGAGACGCATTCTGGAAAAATTGTTTCTGCACATGGTTGAAACGATTTAATTCATCTGCCATGTCATATACCGATTGAGCGACAGATCCAAGCTCTCCACCAGCTTTAATTAATTTAACATCTGAGAAGTGCCGTTCTTTGACTTTGCGGAGTTCTTGTTGCAGCCTCATTAGAGGTTGAATCAGCTTCTTGGTGATAAATAGGCCAAATAGGAACATAAATGCTCCCGCTGCGCTGAAAACGATCAGCAGTCTTTTGAGCAAAGCTTGTTCAATAGCAGTGACTGCGCTCATAGGGGTTAGTAGAGTTAGCGTGCCTATAGGTGTAGCCTTCACTTCAGTAATATACCGTGTATCTGTTCCATTCCAAATGTTCTGGAGCTCAGTGGCTTGGCCTGTGACACTCTTGGCATCATAGTTTATTGCAATTGAACTCATCTCTGATGATGTGGACAAGACTTTTCCTGTCTCATCGCTAAGAATGGCTTCGACGCCTGCAGTGCTTAGAGAAGGTAAGGTCACCGGCAGAGCTTCCAGCTGAGTGCCAATCTCCCCGATGTATTTACTTTCTTCAGTCAATGTAACTGACATCGCCGCACCAATGGTTCTTAAATCCTCTTTTTGTGTTCCGACAAAATGGTTGAGTAGTACAAAATGGATCACGACTGCAGTAATAGATAGTAGCAATACCAATGCAATACTAAAGGCTAAATTAATCTGATGTGCTAGTTTCATTCGTATGCTCACCCCCATCTGTTCTCATGCGGTATCCGTGTCCCCATACAGCCTCAATGGGCAAATGCTCCAGTTTTTTGCGCATCCGTTTAATGAGATGATCCACGGCGCGATCACTTCCAAAATAGTCGTCTCCCCACACATAGCTCAGCAGCTCATCTCTTGTAAATGCCCGGTTAGGGGCATCAGCGAATACTTTTAGCATGGTGAATTCCTTGCTGGTCAAGTCTACCTCTTCACCACACCAGAATACACGTCTTTCTTCCGGCAATAGTAGAAGCTGGTCGATTTCAAGACGGGTGGAAGTGGTCTGACTATTCAATTTTTCGGCCTGATTACTCATTTTGTACCAGCGTTGAAGCTGCCGTTTGATCCGGGCGACTAATTCACGAGGGCTGAACGGCTTGACTAGATAATCGTCACTGCCAAGCTCCAATCCTAATATTTTATCCACTTCATTATCTCTTGCGGAGATCATAATGATCGGTACTTCGGCTTCGTTACGAATCCTTTTACAGAACTCATAACCATCCATGCCGGGGAGCATAACGTCGAGTACCCACATATCCGGGGGGCTAGTCTGCCACAAGGTCCATGCTTCCTCAGCGCTGCCAAGGCCGATGGTGTGGTAGTTTTCTTTTTGTAAATAAGCTTCAACAAGATTGCGTATATGTTCATCATCGTCGACTACGGCAATGAGATATGGATTATTCATTTCGGGTTACCTCCAGATTATTCTCCTACAAGTATATCAATCCAGAGGTGGGTAGTGGCGGCTGCCATTGTTTTTCCACAAATTAACCAATGTTCTGCCACACCCATTATGTAAGCTTGGTCTTGTAAGATCATTCGAATCGACGAGGAGTGTTGTATTTATGAATCAACAGATGTTATTTAAAAAGTTAGCGCTGTCCGCCCTGCTAGTGTCCGCCGTTGCTGCACCGTCTGCAACGAACGCAGCAAGTGGAGCGCAAGACGGAAACACGAAAACAACGGCCGCAGCCGTGGTTACTGCTGCCTCTAAAGGAACAATTGCCACTAAAGTAACCACTATTGATTGGGTAGATCCCCTAGAGTTGGCTAAGACCTACGCACCTAATACCCAAGAAGATTGGAAGAACACCTTGGATCAGTATTATAAGGTTGCTGGATTTAGTGTAACCGCACTTGCCGAGCTTGTGCCTGCGGAACTGGTGGAGGGAGTTCAATTATCTAAAGAAATACTATCCACCGAAGCTCTACCTGCAGGATATATTGAAGCTGGTCGTAACCTTGAAGTAATACCTGTAGTCGATGATATGCAGGTAGATAGCAATATCACTACTTCAATTAAAGCTGTAGACGCGACTTCAATTGCTATTTCCATTCCAGATCTTAGCGACGCGGATAAAGCTTTTTTCAAAGCCCAAGATGATCTGAATAGTGCCGCTAAATCCAAAGATGCGACTGTGATCAAGGAAGCTTTAGCTAATCTGTTGGATCAATATAAAGAGAAGATCAAGGAGCTTGAAACAGCCAAATAACGGCGATTAGCGAGGCTTGCTACAGAATAGAGATACTGAAAAGGGTAAAGATAAAAGACACCTCGCGGGGTGTCTTTTTTGTATGCATATCAATCTTCACGCTTTACCTTTGGCCCTTACTTGCTTCCGCCAGTTCACACCGATCACCCCGGCGATGATCATCACTGTACCGGTCCAATGGTACCATTCCAGTTGCTCATTCAGCAGAAGTACACCACCGAGAATAGAGACAACTGTTGAAAGACTGCCGAAAATGCTCACGCGTGAAGCTTCCATCCGTGATAAAGCATAGTTGGAGAGGAAGGAGGTCACGAGGGAGGAGAGTACGCCGAGATAGAGCATGGAGAATATAAATTTGGGCTCTTGAAAAGGTGTGAAATACTGATCCAAGGTTCCTGCCGAACCATGCTTAATGATCGACAGTCCATTAAAAAATATAAATCCGAACAAAGTAATCATATAGGTAAGTTCTTTGGGACTCCAGGTACGTGTCAGCTTTCGAGCCGCAACATTATAACCGGCAAGGGATAAAGCTGAGATTAGGATGAGCAAGACGCCCCAAAGACTAGAAGAAGAGATACTCAAACCTGGAATGGCAAAGATAAGAATAATGCCTGCAACTGAGATTAATGTAGAGATCTTTTGGAAGCTGCTCGTGGTTTCCTTCAAGAACATCGCCGCCAAAAGGATGGTGAAGATGGGCATTGTCGCCTGAATAATACCCGCTACAGCGGAAGTTGTATACAAAAGTCCATACGCCTGAAGGGTGAAATATAACGCTGGATACATTAAAGCCAGTGGGATTATCACTGCGGCCTTGGATATTCCAAACTTCACCCGCCCCCACCCTGGAAAAGTAAATAAAGAAGCGGCAAGGAAAGATAACGTGAAGCGATGAGCTAGCGTATCAAAAGGATCCGAGACGGTTAGGGCCATTTTTACAAATATAAAGGAAAACCCGACGATAATAGCATTCATGACAGCTGCTGCTATCGCTTTTTGAGTAGAAGATGTATTCATTAGTAAAGACCTCCAAAGTGTTGCGCGCATTTAGGTACCGGTCCTGTTCTGCTCTTTATTCTAAGGCTAGAGTAGCTGTGCTACAATGTAATTATTATTCATCTGTACCGGTACAGAATAAGCTTGGAGGAAGGTGAAAGGGATGTATAAGTATTCGGAGTTAATCAACGAGCTGGAAGCGCAAATTGCCGAGGATGCGTATCGTGAGGGAGATAAATTACCGTCTATCCGGGAGTTGTCCTTACGTTATGGATGTAGTAAAAGTACGGTTATTCGCGCGTTGCAGGATCTTCAGGACAAACATTTAATCTATGCCGCCTCAAAAAGTGGTTATTATGTCATGAAACGAAGCGGACAGCGAAAAGACGAAGGTGCACATTGGATCGATTTTACGGTGTCTGCACCCGACCCGGATATTTTTCCGTATCTGGATTTCCAACATTGTATTAATAAAGCGATTGATATGTACCGCAATGACTTGTTCATCTATGGAACGCCGCAGGGGCTTCCTTCTCTTATTCGTGAAATGCAGCGGCATCTGGCTTCTTATCAGGTATTTGCCAATCCGGAACAGATTTTTATTACCTCAGGTGTGCAGCAGGCGCTTGGCGTATTGACCCGAATTCCTTTTCCGAATGGCAGGCAGCGAGTGCTGATTGAGCAGCCGGGTTATCCGCTTTTTATGGAATATTTGAAGACGTATGGCATTGAGACAGAGGGAATAAAGCGTTCGGATGCTGGGGTGGACTTGAATGAATTAGAACGGTTATTTAAGACAGGCCAGTTCAAGTTCTTTTATACCGTCCCGCGATTTCATAATCCGCTTGGCGTCTCCTATACCCGTCCCCAGAAGAAGGCGATTGCTCAGCTAGCAGCTAAATACGATGTATACATCGTTGAGGATGACTACATGGCGGACTTGGAGCAGGATGCAAAAGAGGATCCGATCTACGCTTATGACGATGCTTCCCATGTGATCTATTTGAAAAGCTTTTCCAAAATTATATTTCCGGGTCTGCGTGTCGGTGTCGCTGTACTGCCAGAGGTCCTGTGTGACTCTTTTAACCGATTCAAAAGACTGATGGATATAGATAGCTCTATGCTGTCTCAGGCTGCCCTGGAGTTGTATCTGAAAAGCGGAATGTTCGAGCGCCACCGAAAAAAGATGCGTTCCTGCTACGAAAAAAGATCCACGCTGCTCCATGAATCGATTATGAGAGAGTTAGATACAGCGACAGCACAGCATTATTCCTACCATCCAACCGGCCAGCTTGGCGTGCATACGTATCTGAAGCTTAGTGACAGCGTAAAGACAGAACAGATGATCAAACGTCTGCAAAAAAAGTTCATTCGTATCGAAATGGCGGACAGCGGGTATCTGCCCTCTTTTAATAAAGAGAAGATTCTAAAGCTCAATGTATCCAGTGTAAAAGAGCCGGATATTCGCTTTGGCATTGAACAGGTAATGCAAGAAATACGCTGAGAGCGCAGCAATAAATGAGTGGATGATAATGGTGGAAATGCTGGGAGCCCATTGGAGTAGAAACAAAAAAGCGTTCCTCCAGTAACAGGGATCGTTTTTTTGCGTTGTGGGTCGTTGGCAAATCTGGCAGCAGTGAACTGATGGACAGCAGATCTCATTATCGGTACAACTCGCAGTAATCTCTGGTTCTTCTATAAATATCCGAACACATTTTCTGTGCAATCTTCGGCCGAGTCATGCGGACCCAGATAACGTTATTTGCTAGTTTTTAGCCTTTGAAGCAGGTTTTCGGACACCAGCGCCGCTATTCAATTAGAAAGGGGTTATATTGGGTGGTTTTCATGCTAATAACGGCTATGGGGTCCGCTAGCACTCTAAAAATGTGAAAAAGCCGCTTTTAAGGTCAGCTGTGTCCGATAGCGAATTCGCTAAGTGCAAATTACCAAGATGCTTTATTCATTTTTGCTTCGGTAGCGAGTATCAGCAACAAGCGCAAAAAAAGAGACCGGGTTCGGTCTCTTTTAGTTATTTCTCGATAGGAGGTATGAATTAATTCGCAAAAAAGTTCGGCAGGAATTCTTTATTAGCTTCCAGCATTTCGTCCAGCATCCGAATCGCTACGTCCACGGACGGAACAAGCGGGTGATGTGCGAGCGCCTGAAGGGCAAGGGCGCGGTCTCCGGTTACAGCGGCGTCAATCGCCAGCTGTTCATAGGTTTTGACAGCATGAATGAGTCCTTTAGCCATGGTTGGAATTTTGGTCAGTGGCAGTGGTAGCGGGCCGTTTTTAGTGACCACGCAGTTCACTTCAATGCTGGCGTCATCTGGCAGGAAGTCCAATATGCCATGGTTTGCGACATTTAGGGTCTGAATGTCGTTTGATCCGTTATGGAGCGATCTCATGAGATTAACAGCTGCTTCTGAGTAAAAAGCACCGCCGCGCTGTTCCAGCTGCTTCGGCTTCTCGCTTAGCTCTAGATTGCCATAAAGCTCGAAGAGCTCTTCTTCTACACGTTTAACGACTTCAGCACGGTTAATGCCTTGTTTATGGGATTCTATCTGCTCTTCGAGCATGGCATCGGTCATATAGAAATATTTTAAATAGTATGAGGGCAGTGCATGAAGGGATTGCAGGAATTCCGGGTTCCATTCTCTTGCTGGTACGTTCTTAGCGCTGTAGCTGGTTGTATCTGCAAGCATATCGTCCAGCTTGTCTTCACCTTCAACATCGATACGAGTAATCCAGTGCAAGTGGTTGAGGCCCACAAATTCGGCATATACACGGTCTGCTGCTACATTATATTTGGCAGAGACTTGCTTGATCAGGCCGATAGGTGCGTTGCACAGGCCAATACTTTTTACCTTAGAATATTTCAGAACGGCTTCGGTGACCATCCCAGCAGGGTTAGTGAAATTGAGCAGCCATGCGTTGGGAGCCAGTTCCTCGATATCACGGCATACATCCAGAATAACAGGGATGGTGCGCAGTGCTTTCATCATTCCCCCAGGACCTGTTGTTTCTTGGCCAATAACGCCATATTTGAGCGGAATCGACTCATCACGAGCACGGGCATCAAGCATGCCGACACGCATCTGGGTGCTGACGAAATCGGCGCCTTCGATCGCTTTACGGCGGTCTGTTGTCAGATGAACCTCAATCGGAAGGCCTGATTTCTCCACCATACGTTTTGCCAAGTTACCTACAATATTCAGCTTGCGAAGACCAGGCTCAATATCTACAAGCCATAATTCGCGCACGGGAAGTTCTTTATAGTGAAGAATGAATCCCTCTACTAATTCTGGGGTATACGAAGAACCTCCACCGATAACTGCAATCTTTAATCCTTGGTTAGCTGCCAAGATTAATCACTCCTGTCTTGTAGTTTGTTTGATCGATTCATAATCCTGAAATTTCCGCATTTTCTCATATACTTCACTACTAATGGTCAACCCATCTTGATCCATAGCTGACCATACTGCACCGACTACAGGCTCTGTGGCAAGGGTAACCACGGTTGCCTGAGGGGCTGCAGCGTGTACAGCTTTCTCGATAGGCTGGCGAATCCAACCGCGATCCCCTCGGGTTAGCAGACTTCCTGCCAGCACCACATCGAAGGCCTCCTGCTCCATGCCTAGCTTGTGAATGATAGCTGCCGCAGACTTACCTAGTTCAACCCCTTGCCGATGTAAAATCTCCAGCGCTACGGCATCTCCTTCAGCTGCTGCTTCAAAGAGCAGGCGAGCAACATTTACGGGGACTTTTTTCCAATGATCAAGGAAATCGTGAAACATATGCCCAACTTCCTCATAACCTAACATTTTTAGCAGTAAGCCTGTTAATAGGGTGGGCTGTTCCCGGCCGTCCCAAGCTCGGATAACGGAACGAAACACCTCAATATTGAGTGCGCCACCCCCGCCAAAATCACCGTACATATAGTCAAAGCCGCCGCATTGATAATGCTCTCCCTGCAGGTTTCTGCCTGCTGAATTGGTGCCGGTGCCGCAGATGAGCGCGACACCATATGGGCGATTCGTTCCGGCGCGTAGACCGATCATAGTGTCACAGTTAATGGTGTATTTGGTGAATCCTATCTGGCGTATCATCGGATGGAGAATAGCATAGTCGGCCTCGCGATCAGCACCGGCAAGTCCGAGATAGGTATGCTGGATGTCTTCCAACCGGAGTCCGGCTTCAGCCAGCGCCCCGAATGTGGCCTCTTGAATACTGTTGGCGGCCTCAAGGGCGCCTGTCTGGTGGTTGCCGTTACCACTCTTGCCTTTGCCAAGAACATTGCCATGTTCATCGCTTAGCAGAGCATAGGTTTTCGTGCCTCCCCCATCGATCCCCAAGTAGTAAGTCAATGGTCGTCACTCCTAGTGTATAAATTTAATCTACTCAGCTTCGGTAGATTCACGTACGATAAGTTCAGGATCAATCCGCATCCCGGCTCCACGTTTCATCTTTCCGGAGATGCGTTTGAGCAGCATATCCGCGGCTGCCAGCCCGATTTTGTCTGCAGGCTGACGTATTGTTGTCAGATGTGGATGAAGCTGTGAAGCAATATAATGATCGTCATAGCCGACCACTGCCACCTCTTCGGGTACCTGAATGCCCGCTTCCATCAGGGCATTGATGACTCCAAGCGCGATATTGTCATCCCCGGCAAATACGGCGGTGGGCAGCTTTCCTTCCTTCAGCCAACGTTTGCAGGTATCGTATCCCATCCCAATATCGAAATCACCAGGCACGATCTCAAAGGGGGCCAGTCCTTGTTCCTGAAGCGCCTGTAGAAATCCACTGCGCCGCTCCCGCGTACTCCGGAACATTTCCTGACCGCAGAGATGAGCGATTGAAGTGTGTCCCAGCTCCAGCAGATGACGCGTAGCTGCGTATCCCCCCTTGAAGTTGTCGATCGTGATGGAGTAGGTATCATTTTCGGGCTTCTGATTATCTATCAGCACATAAGGAATACCCCGCCGTTTTAACTCCACAATATAATTGTCCTCTTCCATCGGAGAGAGCAGAATTAAACCGTCTACACGATCCTCCTGAATTAAATAATGGCTATCATCCGATTCGATGCCTGTTGAGATGGATATGGCTAAAAAATAACCATGCATCGCTAATATTTCATTCAGCTCTTTGACCACTGCGTCAAAAAAGGAATCTTGCAGGGTAGTGACAATAATGCCGATAATTCCCGTCTTACCGCTTGCCAGACTGCGTGCCGCAGCATTAGGGCGGTAATCCAGCTCTTTAATTGCCTCCAGCACCTTTTGGCGATTATTCTCGCGTACCGATTCGGCCCCATTTAACACCCGGGATACGGTTACAACGGATAATCCGGATTTTTTGGCTACATCAAAAATACTAACTTTCATCTTTAATTCTCCTCACGGCAGATTTTCCGATCCTGTTTTCTACTTTCAGTATACAGGGTTGGCAGACTGTCCGCTAAACGTATGATTTCACGCAGGTATACCGTCCCTAAAGGGGGCGGTATACCTGCCAAACAGTTATCGCTGAATGATCTCTGTAACCTTCTTCTGAATCGTCGCCATCACCTCTTCAACCGTCTTATGTCCAGTTTCTACTGGCTGCAATTCATTAATGAACATGTCATTAATTTGCGAGTAGTTGGTGATTAAGTGGTTATAGGATTCGAAGCCGTAGTTAACAGCACCCTCGTAGACATTTTTGATATCCTGTGGATCGATACCTTCAAAATGTTTATAGTAAGCTTCTGCAGCTTCGGTGTTGACTGGTGGGTTACCGCCACTAAGCTCAATGGATTTCTCTTGCACTTCGCTTGTGATCAGGTATTTGATCCATTCAAAAGCTTCCTTCGGATGTTTGGAGTCCTTCAAGATCAGCAGCGGATCGACATAAAGGGTGCTGCGTACCTTTTCGTTTCCTCCCCATGGTACAGCGGCTACGCCAATTTTGAAGGGGAAGTCATTTGCACCTGCAAGGTTCCATGAGCCTCCGATAGACATGCCGATTTTACCAGCAACAAAGGGATCGCCGTTCTGTCCAGCTACACTTTTGCTCCATTCGGAAGAAGGAGAGACTTTATCCTTAAAGACAAGATCAAAAAGCTTGTTGTAGGCAGCGATCACTTCAGGGGAGTCAAAATAAGTCTCGGAAGGCACGCCGCCATTAGTCCATGTGTCTTCTGAGTAAGGCTCCGCTCCAAAATATAACGGCCGCATATCGCGTTCGGACCAAGTGAAGTCTACGCCATATTGAGTTTTGGCGATATCATCGGATACAAGCGTCATTTGTTTAGCTTCGTCGACCATTTTTTCAAACGTCCAGCTCTTATCTTCATAATCGCTTGTTGGATAAGTCAGTTTGGCAGCATCAAACATGTCTTTGTTATAGAGCATTAAGGTGACATACATATTGACCGGGATGCCGTAAGTGTGATCTTTAACCTTGTAGATACCCATTAGATTCTCTGGGATACTATAATCCTCTGCCTTGAAACCATCCTCTTTCATAAGGTCGGTCATATCGAACAACATACCCTTATTGTAGTATTCTGCGAAACCTCCATACCCCCAGTGACTTGTCACGTCGGGCGATTTGCCGCCGGCAATTAGCGTTTGCAGCTTGCTGTCGAACTGCTCATAGGGCGCTTTTTCCACTTTCACTTTAATATTCGGATGCTGCTTCTCGAAATCAGGGATTAATTTTTCGACAAATGTGCGGTCTTCTGAATCTATTGTGTAATGGGTAATCGTTACCGTTTCTGCTTTGCCTCCAGAATTAGTAGAGCCACCGTTTCCTTCAGATAGGGCGTTACCCGCCGATTTGCCGCCGCTACAGCCTGATAAGGCTAGAACAACGAGCATGGTAGCTGCAAGTAAAAGCGCAATACTTTTCCTGTTCTTGTTCATTAGCTAAACCCTCCATGATTTCAAGTATATTTGGCCGCCGGATGGCGGATTATTACTTAATCCCTGTAAGTACAATCCCTTCGACGAACTGTTTCTGGGCTACAGCAAACAGCGTAACGATTGGGACCATAGCTAGAACCGAAGCAACCATTAGCAGATGCCAAGGTGGAATGCGGAACCTCGATGAGGTAAGAGAAGCCATCCCGACGGGTAGCGTGAACTTATCTGATGAGCTTAAGTAAAGCACTGGCGTAAGCAGATCATTCCAGTTGTAGATAAAAGCAAAGATAGCTACGGTTGCAAGTGCAGGTTTGGAGAGTGGGATTGCTATGGTAGCCCACATCCGTATTTCACCACAGCCATCAATGCGTCCGGCATCAAACAGCTCTTCAGGCAATGTGGAGAAGAATTGGCGCAGCAGAAAAATATTATAGGCTGAGCCGAAGAAAGCAGGCACGATCAGGGGTAAAAAGGTATCTATCCAGTTCATTTGCGAAAAGAGTACAAATTGCGGAATCATAATGGCCGGATAGGGTAACATCATGGTGCTCAGCAGCAGGATGAACCACACCTGATTACCTGTACCTCTGAATCTGGCGAATCCATAGGCAACCAGCGCCGAAGAAATCAAGGTTCCCACAACACTAAAGCCGGCGATAATCAGACTGTTTTTATAAAGTGTACCGAACTGCAGGGTATCAAATATTTCTGTGTAATTGCTCCACTGCCAGCTCTCCGGAAGAAAGGTGGGTGGGAACTTCAGCATCTCGCGTTTGGACTTAAGTGAAGTGGAGACCATGAAGAACAAAGGAAGCAGCATCAGAAATGTTGTAACTACTAGAGTAATAAAGCTGAAAATCTTAACAGGCTCCGCTTTCCGGCGGCGTTTGGTTCCTTTAGTCCGGGGGCTTAGCGCTCTGACTGTACTCATTTGCGTCCGCCTCCTTCATAGTGAACATAACGGTTAGACAATTTCATAATTAGTGCGGTGCAGAGCATAACTACGATAAGGAGCACCCATGCCAAGGCTGAGGAATAACCGGCACGATATTCTTTGAAAGCGCTGGTGTAGAGATTATAGACATAGAACCAGGTAGAGTAATTCGGCCCCCCTTGAGTCATGACAAAAGCTTGGGTAAAGACTTGGAAGGAATCAATCAGTCCCATAATCAGTTGGAAGAGCAGCACGGGAGAGATCATCGGTAAGGTAATGTTCAGGAAGATTCTGAAGCGCCCGGCACCGTCAAGGTTAGCGGCTTCGATCAAGCTAGCCGGTACGCCTTGCAGACCTGCGAGGAATAAAATCATTCCTGAGCCTGCTGTCCAGAAAGTCATGATGATCAAGGCATATAGTGCAGTGTCTGGGTTCATCAGCCAAGCCGGTCCATGAATGCCGAACCAGGAAAGGATGTAATTGAAGAGCCCGATCTGCGGGTTGAAGATCCAGTACCACAGCAGGGACATGGCCACGCCGGATACCATGCTTGGAAAATACATTGCTGTTCTGAAAAAGCCGCGCAGAGGAATGGTCTGGTGAAGCAATAGTGCAAAGCCAAGACCGAGCGCAAGCTGGATAGGTACACCGATGAAGGTATATCTCAGCGTGACAACCACCGATTTCCAGAACAGGTCATTGTGAAACATCTCTGTGTAGTTAGCGAGCCCGATAAATTTAGGTGGGTGTATGATGTCATAATCAGTAAAGCTGAAGTAAAGCGATGATAAGATAGGATAAAGGGCGAATACTAGGAAGCCGATAATCCAAGGAGAAATGAACAGATACATGTAGAACGTCTGCCGCCTGTTCTCGCGATTGATCATGACACACCAACCTCTCGTTTTAAAAGTATAAGCGCTTTAACTTTTGATCATACTAACACTATTAATTAGCAATAATACTAGGTACCTAGAGATTAAAGTTTAACCGCTTTAACTTTTTGATTCGCTTTAATAAGCTTATCATAGAGGATGATCACTAAATAATCAACACTTATTTTAACTATAAAAGCGCTGTCAGTCATTAAACGTAACATACAGTCTGTCATTTTTGTGAAAAAGGGACCTGAAATAAGATTCGGGAGATTATTGTGTTAACTATTATAACGCAATTTTATTATTTTTTATTAATATTCCTCATGCTATGATTAGGTTTGGTCATATTTTGTTAGAAATGAGGAAACTGAATGACGACTAGACCTTACTTAAAAATGATCCAGCATTCTGTTACAGCCTCAGGGATTAGCTTTGAGGAAATTACACCGAATTTCGTATATAGAGCGACAGATGGAGTGAAATCATTTGTGATGGTAGACGCTGAGATCGGACTAAACAACAGTGCTTCTACGATCATTGCCATGAGTAAATCTCTAACTTATGATGTTTTGCATAAGGCGAATATCCCAGCCGTAGAACATATTTATTTGCCGCATCCAGACTCCAAATTTAGCAATTTGAATCCTTATCCATTGGCTGAGCGTTATTTCCAAGCGTGCAATGGGGAGGTAGTTATGAAGCAGGATAACGGGGCGCAGGGCAATCATGTGTACAAAATCAATGAGATAGCCGATCTGCATGAAAAGCTGGATTTATTATTTTCTTTACAGCTTAATGGGGCAATAGGTCCTTATTATGAAGCGGAGATTGAGTATAGAATTGTAACTTTTAATCATCAGGCGCGTGTATTCCTTGGCAAAAAAAGAGTTCGTTCGTGGAAGCACAATTTGATTAACGGAGCTGTTACGATTGAGGTGAAAGATCAGGTCAAACAAGAGGCGCTGGCGGAGCTTGCCTCCCGGACCTCTAAAGCGCTGGGCCTTGATTTCTGCTCAGTAGATATCTTAGAGACAAATCAAGGCTTGTTGGTGATCGAAGTCAATCATAAGGTAATGTTAGATGAATATTGCAAGCAAAATCCAAGTGAAGTACCTGGCCTCTCAGACCTTTACAGGGAAGTTATTCTTCAGCGTATGAATCAGTTATAAGCCGATATTCAGCAGCGATTGCCCGAATAATCTTTTGGCATTTCCGATTAGAGTTTGCGTACCCACGATTACAATAATCTCGGAAGGTGATTGTTCTTTAACATACGTGAGAGCGTCCTCTAAATAAGGGAATTCGGAACTTTTTTCGAGAAAACTTTTAGCGATAAGCGGAGCATCCGTAGGGAAAATTAGATGGCTTATATCGGGTTTGGTTACGATTAGTTGATCCGAGACTGTACTCATGACTTCGATGACCCCTGTGTAATCTTTATCCTTAGGGACACCGATGATGGATGTGACGGTACGGCTGCGCTCAGGATTCACTAATTGAATAAGTTCAGCCAGATAGCTTGCAGAATCTCTATGAATAGCTCCGTCAATAATCGTCAGTGGGTCATGACAGATAACTTCACAACGTCCCGGCCATTGTAATTGTTCAAAACAGTGATGTACGATCTCCTGATCAAGGGGTCCCCCTGTAATCTCTTCACAAAGTGCGACTGCGCTGGCAGCATTGACCGCTTGAAACTGTCCCAATAGCGGAAGGGTCAAGGCTGGATAAACGGCTGGCTTCGTCCGGACATCAAAAGTAGTTCCGACAGAAGTGGTTGTGATAGATTCAGCTAAAAACTGTTCTTCGTAATATTGCACAGGGTTGGAGGAGAGGTTGTCCTTCATGATCGCAAGAACGTCGGATTTCTGTTTGCTAACATAGACGTTTGTTGTGTTGTTTTTGACAATCCCCAGCTTGTGCAGTGTAATGCTGTTCAGATCAGGTCCCAAATGGGCTACATGCTCTTCCATAATCGGGGTAATGACAGCCCAGTCATTGCTCAGGACATTGGTGTCATCAAACCTTCCTCCTCTACCGCATTCAATCACATTGATATCTGTACCCTTCTCCTTAAAGTACAAAGCCGCAATAGCCAAAGCAACCCCAACCGGACCTTGATATTCATCAGCAGCAAGCTGCTCTTCGATCTGGTGGAAGCCCCCGCGAATTACATTACCTAATCGTACAAAATCTTCTGTGGCTATTGCCTGCCCATTGATCCGGATTCTTTCGTTGAAATCTACCAGGTGAGGGGAGGTGAATAACCCCACTTTATATCCCAAGTGACTTAACAGAGAGGAAATAAATCTAGAGGTGGAGCCCTTACCTTTACTGCCTGTGACCAGTATGTATTTTTGATTGCGATCCGGACTTCCGACTGCATCCAGTAATGCTCTGGTTAACTCCGGTTTTCTAACTTCTTCATCCAAAGTCTCTGTAATGTTGTTAATGGCCCTTAGGTAAGAGCTGTAGATCATATCTTCTACTTGGGATTGTGAAGTGAATTCCACGGAAATCCCTCCATTTAATTAATTTTGGCGCGTTCCTCAGATAGTGTTGTGTAGATGATAATCGGAAGTAACACAAGAGAAATGATGATGGTCAGAGCGATGCTCCAGTTCAAATCCTTATATAGCTGTACTATGGTGAACAACAAAGCGATAACAGGTAAGACCAGTTTGTTTAAGTGCTTTAGGAATAAGGAGTACATACTTCTTTTTACGGTAACTGATGTGCCGATGCTTGGGATTTCTAACTCGTTACGCGATAAGGCGGTGATCCCGATAAATAAGTGGCTGTCGATAAATTTAAGCTGCTCATTATCCGCATGAAGCTTGACTGACTGGGCAATATGCTCCGTATCGATGTCTAAGATGGGGATGGTGATTTGTTTGGAATTATAGGAGATCACGATCTGATCTGTTTCTTCCATGCCTAGCAGTTTTCTAACATTCGGATGAATTCTGCATAAATTCTGGTGCTCATCAAAAGGGTAAGGATGACCCACTCTGAGGGTGAGCTCTCTTTTGCCAATAAAAAAGTTCCCTAATGCACTTAAGGGCCGTTGGATCAGTTGATTTATAAGTTTATGTATGCCTGGCTTGGGTTGAGAACGCGTCCTAGCGCGAGTAATGATTAATGGGTCATGCCCCTCGGAATGGGTTTCAAGCAATAACATAATGTATCTGTTGAAGTAAAGGGTATTCGGTTTGGCTGTGCTATCTTCTCGTAAAGTTAGGTTTACCCGGAAGCCATTTTTGGGATTGATAAGTTCTACTTGATTCGTATATTTACGGACGAGTGCTGGACAGGCTTTTACATAGGGTTTGGCAATCTCGTCCACTTTAGGAATTCCCCGAAGAACTGTGTCGTATTCTGGCTTCGTTATTGTTAATCCTGTAGTCAGGCAGTCCCCGAGCTTGTCCTTTGCCCGCTTGGATAATTGGATTGTACCTCTTGGCACCTCATCTGCCGATAAAATTAAACAGCTGACTTTGACACCATTCTCTGCTGTAAGATCAACGAAGATATGCTGGACTAAACCTAATTCCTTTAACTCTTCGGAGTTCATTGTGATTTCTTCACGAGGTTGAAGGCTTTGTTTGTCTAGAATAGTAAAGGTTTGCTCGATAATAATGTCAGACACCGCCCAATAGTTTAATGATTTGTTCAAGGGAATGAATGGTTTTTTGGAATAAATCAAACGCATTCGGGTTACGATAATTTCGATTAATTTCAATTTGAATACTTTGAACTAACAATTCCTTAGCGCAATATGAAGTAATTGTTCCAGGATGGGATGCAGAAAATGTATGATTTTGTCGAACATTGGTAATACCATTATTGTTAAAGATGCCTATGACGTCATTTAAATTATTCTCTCGTATAGAGGTTCCGTACAGTGTCCCTAGGTCAATATCAAACTCTCGAAGTTTGGAAGCTCCGTGCAGATCGATCACAAACTGAATGCGATGTTCTTTGACAAGCGCTCGTAGCGCCGCCTTATATTCTCCACCTAAGATGTAATTTGGGTCTTCTTTGGAAAAGCTATTCGAATAAATACAGTAGCAATTGGTGAGCTTTTGTAACAAGAGGGCAAGGGAGCCTGTATACATGTCAGCTGGTTTTACAGCATGTTCTCGAAAATGATTAATGGCATGTGGAGCTGAGACTAGTACAGGAAGGGAGCCTTCTACAATGGAGTAAGAGGGATCTACCCCGATATCGCCAAAATAATTATTATTGGAGAATTGTAGCTCATACTGTTCGATCAGAGATAAAATATGCAATCACCTATTCATAGTTATTTAATGGGTCGTTAACCATTAGTATGTCCTAAGCATTCACCATTCATGAATAAGGATGAATCTATTATAACGCTTGCAAGGTTTGCCGTGGGCAGTTTTTCCATAAAATGATTCTAAAAGATTGGCTATTGAAAAGTTCAAAATGGTGTGCTAATATTTCAATTGAAAACGTTACCGATAAGGATACCGAGAAGGATACCAAAAAAGTAGGCTGGGGATTACTTAAGCAAATGAAAACGCTGACATAATTTTCACTAACAGCATCGGAACGTCTTCATGCGAAGTAATCTAATAAAAAGTACGAGGGGGAAGAAGAATGAAGAATATCAAAAAATATTTAGGGCTCATGTTAGTAATGTCTATGGTTGTTGTCTTAGCGGCAGGATGTGGAAATAAAGAAAATAATTCTGCATCCAATGATGGAAACGCTACATCTGGTAAAAAAGGGTCAGTTTATTTCTTGAACTTCAAACCTGAGATTGCAGAAATATATGAAAAGATCGCTAAGGATTACGAAGCAGAAACAGGAGTTAAGGTAAAAGTCGTAACGGCTGCTGCGGGTACTTACGAAACTAAATTGAAATCCGAAATCTCCAAGTCTGAAGCGCCAACTATTTTCCAAATTAACGGACCTGTTGGTTTTCAATCCTGGAAAGATTACACCTTGGATTTGAAAGATACTAAGCTTTACAGCTATCTGTCCGACAAAAGCTTGGCTGTAACTGAAGGTGAAGGCGTGTATGGTATCCCTTACGTAGTTGAAGGATACGGCATCATCTACAACGACGCAATTATGAAGAAATACTTCGCTTTGGCTGATAAAGCGGTATCGATCTCCTCCACAACTGAGATCAATAACTTCGACACTTTGAAAGCAGTAGTAGAAGATATGACGGCTAAAAAAGACCAACTGGGCATTAAAGGTGTATTCGCCTCCACTTCCCTCGCTGCTGGTGAGCAATGGAGATGGCAGACTCACCTTGCAAACTTGCCGCTGTACTATGAATTCAAAGACAATACTGAGTTTGACAACACCGTTCTTGCGGGTCTAGCTTCTAAAGAAGTTGAATTCAAATACAACGATAAATTTAAAAACATCTTCGATCTGTACATCAAGAACTCTGTAACTAAAGAATCCTTGCTGGGTAGTAAATCCGTAGCTGACTCCATGGCTGAATTTGCACTTGGTAACGCAGCTATGGTTCAAAATGGTAACTGGGCTTGGTCACAAATCAACGATGTTGACGGTAACGTAGTTAAAGCTGAAGAAATCAAATTCTTGCCTATCTACACAGGTATGGAAGGCGAAGAAAAACAAGGTTTGGCTGTAGGTACAGAAAACTATTTCGCAATCAACAGCAAAGTATCTGCTGAGAACCAACAAGCTTCTATCGCTTTCCTGGAATGGTTGTTCTCCAGTGAAAAAGGTAAAGCTTATGTAACTAACGATCTAGGTTTCATCGCACCATTCAATACCTTTGAAGACAGCGAAAAACCAGCAGATCCACTTGCTAAAGAAGTATCTGCTTGGATGGAAAAAGATCTTACTTCTGTAGCTTGGACATTCGCAGCATTCCCAAGTGAAGAATTCAAAAACGTCTTTGGTGATGCCCTCTTGCAATACGCTCAAGGAAACAAAACTTGGGATGAAGTTGTAACCATCTTCAAGGACACTTGGAAGGCTGAAAAAGCAAAATAATAAATGCATGGAAAGATGCTTGAATAACTCTCAGTTGTCATACAGATAAAAGCTTAGTGCCACTGGGCTCCCTCGGGATTCAGTGGCACTAAGCAACAATTGGAGTGGATCTTGCTACATCTGTTTCATCATTTTCCATACTGAGATAGGAGAAGACTCCATGGAAAAATCGATAAAAAAATATTTTGCTCTTTTTGCATTACCGACCATAATAGCCTTTGGAATTGCCTTTGTGATCCCTTTTCTTTTGGGTATATATTTGTCTTTTACAGAGTTTACTACAGTCAATGATGCAACATGGATAGGGTTTGGCAATTACGCTAAAGCTTTTTCGAATCAAGAGTTTCTAAATGCATTAGGTTTCACCGTTAAATTCACAGTTTTATCTGTTCTTACTATTAATGTGTTCGCCTTCATCTTGGCGATGTTATTAACTAGAAAGCTAAAAGGTACCAACGTATTTAGAACGATCTTCTTTATGCCTAACTTGATAGGCGGTATCGTATTAGGATATATCTGGCAGTTGATTTTTAATGGGATTTTGTACAAATTTGGTGTCACTTTGACCTCTGATGCAACGTATGGATTTTGGGGACTAATCGTTCTTATGAATTGGCAATTGATAGGGTACATGATGATTATCTATGTTGCAGGTATTCAGAATGTTCCTAAAGATATAGTAGAAGCCGCAAGAATTGATGGAGCTTCACGTTCTAAGATTTTGCGTAATGTGACTATTCCACTCGTAATGCCGTCCATTACTATTTGTTTATTCTTAACTTTATCTAATTCATTTAAATTGTTTGACCAGAACTTAGCGTTGACCGCTGGTGCACCTTCTAAGCAGACCTCCATGTTAGCACTGGACATCTACAATACATTCTACGGAAAATCAGGATGGGAAGGTGTCGGTCAAGCGAAAGCCGTCGTATTCTTTGCTTTAGTAGCCTTAATCGCCTTAATACAACTTGTCATTACTAGAAGAAAGGAGGTTGAGAACTAATGCAAAAGACTAGAGCAAAAGATTACTCCATATTCACCATTTTGTTGGTCTTGGCCATTGCGTTCTTATCTCCTATTTTTATTGTTCTGATGAACTCCTTCAAGGGTAAGTTCTACATTAGTGATACGCCGTTCTTATTCCCTAATGAGACTACGTTTGTTGGTTTAAAGAACTATACTAGTGGTGTAGCAAAGATTGATTTCTTCAGTGCCTTCGGAATGTCCTTGTTTATTACGGTATGCTCGGTGGCTGTGATCGTGTTATTTACTTCCATGACTGCATGGTACATTACCCGGGTGAAGTCCAAATTCACAGGCATGATGTATTATGCGTTTGTATTCTCGATGATCGTGCCTTTCCAAATGGTTATGTTCACAATGACTAAGACTGCAAACGTGCTGCATCTCGACAATCCGATTGGGATTATCTTAATCTATTTAGGGTTTGGATCAGGGCTGTCTGTGTTTATGTTTAGCGGATTTGTGAAGTCTATCCCGCTTGAGGTTGAAGAAGCGGTAATGATTGATGGCTGTAATCCACCTCAGGCCTTCTTTAAAGTGGTATTGCCCATCCTGAAACCTATTGCTGTAACTGTAGCTATCCTTAATGTAATGTGGGTATGGAACGACTTCCTATTGCCAGACCTGCTGATTGGTACAGAATATAAAACGATTCCTATTGCGATCCAGTACCTAAAAGGTGGATACGGATCGATTGACATGGGAGCTATGATGGCGATGCTGGTCTTAGCTATTGTGCCAATCATCATTTTCTACCTGACTTGTCAAAAGTACATCATCGAAGGTGTCGTTGCAGGTGCGGTTAAGGGTTAAGCTTGATCTACCTCGTTAAATAAATTAATATTCATGTAAGAAGCGAGTAGGGTGTTTTTCTTGGTGGGTGACCATCAGGAATCCCCTGCTTTCTTATTTTGACTATGAAGTTGAATAAGGATTAAGGAGTTTGATAGATACTAACAAGTAAAGGATAGATAGAAATGGAGAGACTGACTATTATAGACATCGCCAAATTATGCGGTGTTGGCGTGACTACTGTATCAAGGGCTATTAACAATCATCCGGATATTAATGAAGAAACAAAAGCGATGGTTATGAGGGTTATCAAAGAAAATCATTATGTCCCGAACAACAGTGCAAGAAATTTAAAACGTTCTGATTCGAAAACGATTGCAGTATTGATTAAAGGGATATCCAATCCATTTTTTAGCCCGATGATCAAAGTGTTCGAAAAAGAGATTCAACGCAAGAAATACTCCTTCATCCTACAACGAGTTGATGAGAATCAAGATGAGATCGAAGTGGCGATTGAGCTGGAGAAAGAAAAAAGGCTGAAGGGAATTGTCTTTTTAGGAGGTTTATTCTCACACTCTCAAGAGAAATTACAGCAACTAACGGTTCCATTTGTCCTTAGTACGATCGGAATGACGGAAGAGTTTGATTTGAGCGACTATTCTTCTGTATCTGTAGATGACTTTAATGAGAGCTATAAGATTGTGGACTATTTATGTAATCTGGGGCATGAGAAAATCGCAGTCATTACTGCACCAGAAGAAGATGTAAGTATCGGTAAGTTAAGATATGAAGGTTATAAAAGGGCTTTAGCTGATCATGGAATCGCTTATAATGAACGGCTAGTGCGGCGGATGAAAGAGGATATCGACAGTTACAGTATGGAAAATGGGTATGCGGTTACAAAAGAATTGCTAGAGTTAGGTGAAGAGTTCACCGCTATTTTTACCTTATCAGATAGTATGGCTATCGGCGCCTGTAAGGCAATATTTGAAGCGGGCAAGCAAGTCCCGGAAGATTACTCTGTGGCTGGTTATGACGGATTGGATATTTCCTTCTATTATAATCCTTCTATTACTACCATCAAACAGCCGGTAGTGGAGATTGCGGAAGCGACGATTAAGATTCTTTTTGATCTCATCAATAAGAAGGTTAAGCATGCGCATCAGATTTTCCCGGCAGAATTAATAGTTAGAGAATCTACAAGGTCTTTATTGTAGTTTCAACAAGTGAGTATGTTTAAGTTTATTTACGAATCGGGGTGGGGAGATAGAACCGCAAGAGATTAAACCTAACGATATCAACAGCATCACACGGTTTCTCACCGCATTTGGTGATCCTACTCGGATTCGGATTGTTACGTTATTAGGGAATAAAGGTCGGCTGAATGTTGGGGAAATTGCAGGTGAATTCGAAATAAGCAGGCCAGCGATTTCACATCATCTCAAAATCCTACGGGATGCCCGCATTGTTGATCATAAAAAGAGAGGCCAGGAAGTCTATTACTGGCTGGCGCGTGAACGGCTAGCAACAAACTTTAGGGCGCTTGCTGATTTGGCAACGTCGTTTAATCATGGGGACTAAGCCATCTCAAGGGAATGGTTCAGTCCCATTTTAGGATAACCAGGCATTTACCATATCGGAGACGGGTTTATAGATAAATATCATCCATCCCAGTGGGTTAGAGACCGAAATATGTAACGCATTAATAAGACTGAAGAAAGTTCCCAGCAACAGAAGAAATGAGAAAACCCACATCTCCTTGATTAATTTTTTCCTCCACATCAGGGGAACTTCAATGGCTGCTATAACGGCTACAACTATGAGAATCACTACTATACCCAATATTCACAACCTCCCAAACCATCTAGTTTCGAGATATTAAGTCTTTGCTCAGTGCTCTTCTGAACATTACTGCAATTTCGCTGTAATAAGTGTAATTTGGTTAACACACGATACTCTTTCAATTTTAATAGTTGGGCACCTTGCATGTTATACATGGTTTTGTTCACTCCAATTTATCACTTCGTCTCTTCTAGGAAAGAGTTAGTCACTTTCCCTAACAGGCGAATCTTAATATCCATCTTTACGCTTATTGGAAGGTTAACAAAGGTCTCATCCCAATTGTTTCGCAGTTTCTTCCACGCCTGCGGGTTAGAACGATGGATGATTTCGCCGAATCCAAAAATATCGCTTTTGTATTCATTCTGTACCTTTTTAATAGTAGTTTCGAATAAATTCTGTACTTTTTTGTTGGCGATTTGTTCTAATTCGGTGATAGTTTTTGTGTCTGTCAGTTCTAGATTTCTACACTGAACCTCTCCTATATCTGATTCTATATGTTGCTCAATACTGATTTCTGGTTTGTCACTATGGATGCTGCCTTTCATTTTGGAACGGGCTTCAAATACATCCAGCGAAACCTTTTTACCTTCGGGACATTGGATATAGAAAACAGTGCTCTCAACTTTATTGGTTAAATAGTTATAAACTTTTGATTCCTCTGGATTTAGCCAACCAATCAATTTGTCCTCCTTGAATACGGCCAATCCGGAGTATTTCAATTCTGTTGGAGAGTCTACCGTTTCAACATTATTCGGAGTTTCTCCTACAACTACACTTCCATCGATGACAACACCTGTTAAGACAGGATTCTTACCTTTACTCACAAGTTCTGTAATTAGTGTTCCTAATGTCACAGTAGATGTAGGTGCCCAATTTTTCTCCGAGGTTTCCAGACTGGAAAACAATCGCACGGCAGGTATCTTTTCAAGACTGGTTAATATTTTTAATGCATCTTCTGCCTTCGCATCCTTTGCCACCACTATAAAATAATCATTTCGCGTATCGGTGTCTCTTGACATGAAATCAAGAACATCGCTAATTCCCTCTTTAGCCAAATCCTCGCCGAGGACTAGGATTCGTAAATGAGAGATATAAATTTTACGTGGACTAAGGGTTGTGATTTTCCTAAGGGCTTCATATACGGTATTTCCCGTCGCTTTGTAAAGGTTGACTGGTGCCTGAGGAGAGCCTCCCTTTGAGCCAGCGATTTGGCTGGGTAAGACCACTTGCGCAGAAACTTGATATTGATCTCCAATTTTATCGATACCTATTCCTACAGCAATCGCAAGATCATTTAATTCTCGGCGGCTCCAGCAACCTGTTACAAATATTTGCATGAGAATAAGAACACAAATCAGAAGCGATCTTCGTTTCATGGTTTAATCCTCCGTTAGATCTTTCGGTATTCATGTCTCCCAGCCCATCTTTAGCTTCGAGATTTTAAGCCTTTGTCCAGTGCCCTTCGAAACATTCCCACACCTAACAACACCAAAGGTAGAAATAACCCGAAGGTTATAACATAGTACACCCAATAATTATCGAATACTTTGTTGTAATAGGTGTAATTTGGCGCAATAAGAGGTGCTAGTGTAACCAAAATTAATCCTGTGGGTAGAGTTAGCACCCGGTACTCTTTTAGTTTGAATAATTGAGACAACCCCAGAACGAAAGCATAGAAGTATAAGGTAACTTCTATAAACAAGGTTAACATCCAAAGTAGAGCTATCATGGCTTCTACCCGTTCGAAGAATCCGCCAACGGAGATCCGCCGTGCTATGTTATAACTGGGATAGATATCTCTGGTTGTCAGATCGGGACCTAGTACTAATATGGAAACAGTGATGGTCAGGAAGATAATAATACCGCCTAAGAAACAGCCCTGTAGTAAGCCTTTGGTTATCTTTTGTTGTTGGTTTACATAAGGGAGAAACATTAGAAAAACAACCGGTTCTAAAAAGGTGTAAGCCGTAATGGAAATAGACCCTCTCAACACTGGTTTTATGCCATCCTCCAATATGGGCAGTAATCTGACAATCTCCATCTGAGGAATAATTGCGACCGTCAGAATCAGAAATAGGATAATAATCATAGGTGTAAAGATCTCTCCAGCTCGTCCTATGACTTCTATACCTAGTCTTGTAGCCATAATCACGATCACCATGAATAAGATTAAAACAGCCGGAATAGGGGTTCTCGGTAATATTTCGGATGTAACGAACTCACTAAGTTCTCGCATGCTTCCAACGGTGACGATAAGAAAATACATTAAGGTCAAAAGCGATAGAATAGCCCCAATCCATTTTCCAAAAGCCTTTTGAATCACCTCAATAAGCGTTAGTTTGGGGTACAACTTTGCGAACTTGCTGTACATATAGATGGCTAGTAAACCTACGATCATGCCAATTAATGCGGAAATCCAGGCGTTTTGTCTGGCGTAGTGTGTAGTGGAGGGAGGGATTACGAGAATGGAATCCCCGATCGTAAGGAACATAACCAGTATGGTAAGCTGGCGAGTACTTATTTTACCTTTTTCGAGCATGGCTTTATTCACTCCAATTTATCACTTCATAGGTCAAGGTTTCAGGGGCTATTCCTCCGTGAGATCTCCCGGTTTCTCCGGTGGTGTGCTCTTTTCCCGAACGATATTTTTTTTATTGATTAGTCTAGGGCGGGTAAACATAGCCCAATGCGGCATTCGGAAAAAGGTGTCCTTTTGATCGGTGAGATTATAGGGAGCTAAAGGGCTTAAATAGGGAACGCCAAAGGAACGTAAGCTGCACATGTGAAGAACTATCGCAATAACCCCGATAATGATCCCAAACAATCCAAAGGATGCAGCAAGGAACATCATCGGGAAACGAAGCATTCTAATGGTCAAGGCAAGATCGAAGGATGGCAGTACAAAGCTGGAGATAGCAGTGATAGCGACGACAATAAGCATGGCAGCAGAAACAATGCCGGCATCAACTGCCGCAGTCCCAATCACCAGGGTGCCTACAATGGATACAGATTGGGCTATGGTTTGAGGCATTCGTACGCTCGCTTCTCTTATAATCTCAAAGGCAAGCTCCATTAAGAGTGCTTCAATAAATGCTGGAAGCGGTACGCCCTCCCGTTGTGCAGCTAGACTGATCAGCAGGGTTGTGGGCAGCATCTCCTGATGAAAGGTAGTAATGGCTACATATAAAGATGGGGCTAGTAGTGATATGAAAATACTGAAATATCGAAGCATCCGCACTAAGGTACTAACATCGGCACGTTGATAATAATCTTCCGCTGTCTGCATGAAGGAAACGAATAAGGTAGGCACCGTCATTACTATAGGAGTCCCATCTACTAATATGGCTACTTTTCCTTCCATAAGAGCAGCTGCTATAACGTCAGGACGTTCCGTATGATGGATGGTTGGAAATGGGGTATAGGTTTCATCCTCAATTAATTCTTCGATATAGCCACTTTCCAGGATCCCGTCAATGTCGATCCGATCTAAACGTGAGCGTACTTCTTGCACAATCCCGTCACTTGCAATGCCATTGATATACATGAGGGCTACATCTGTTTGGGTTACACGCCCGATTTGCTGTGTTTCTAACCAGAGATTGGGGTCCTTTATTTTCCGCCGGATTAATGCGGTATTCGTGCGTATGCTTTCTGTGAAGGCTTCCTTAGGTCCACGAATCACCGTTTCGGTGGCACTTTCCGTTACACCACGGTCTTTCCAGCCACGCATGCCTATGGTGAACCCTTTGGTATATCTATCGAGTAAGAGGATCACATCTCCGGATAATAGAGAGGTGAATAAAGAATTGAACTCCGTCGCATCTTTGATATCCCCTACAGTGAGCATGTGATCTTTTAATAATTGATAGTTGGCTGTTTGTGTATCAAGATTTGGGTCTGGGAGTTCTAAGATTAGTGATTCCAGAATGAAATCCTGAATAGCTTTACTATCCGCCAATCCATCTGTATAGAAAATAGCAGCTTTAATCTGGTGTTTGGAACCAATAAAGAATTCTCTAATCACAAGATCTGTACTATTGCCGAGTGTTGTTTTTATATATTGAATATTATCTTGAAGTTTTTCTTGAATAGGTTCCTTAGGTAATTCTTTAGTGGGGTTGGGGTGCCCTAATGAAGGGTTCTTAAAAACTTTTGTTATTGTTCTGTTCAGAAATCCCATAGTTGTTATCCCTCTTCCGCTGGTGCTGTAAATATAGCTATTACCAGAATGAGGGGGGATTATTCTGAACCATGGAGGGGTTCATACATACCCAAAAAGCCGCAGAGAGATTCTCTGCGGCTAGGCTAGAAGCGCTTAATTAAGACCTTAAGACGTCCAATCGTTATATAGATGCTTCTCCGTTAGGATGGACAACAACTGAATACCAACCTCATTATGGCCACCTTCAGGGATGATCAGGTCAGCGTATTTTTTGGATGGCTCGATAAACGCTTCATGCATGGGTTTAACTGTACTCAAATATTGATGATGGATCGACTGGATGCTCCGTCCACGTTCTTCAATATCTCTAAGGACCCGGCGGAGAATACGTACATCAGGATCGGCATCTACGAATACCTTGATGTCGAGCATTTCACGGAGATTCTCGTCAGAAAGGACGTGGAGTCCTTCAATGATTACAATATTGTTTGGCTTCAGTTCTACCGTCTCTGTAGTGGAGCGGGCATGGACTGTAAAGTCATACACTGGAGCGAATGCGGTCTGTTCTTCGCGTAGAGATTTAAGATGCTCAATGAGCAGCTCGTTATCGAAAGCGAAAGGATGATCGTAATTAATGGATTCACGTTCAGCAAAGCTGAGATGTGAGTGATCCTTATAGTAGTTATCTTGAGATATGAAAGTTACCTTTCCCGTTCCAAGACGGTCAATGACGGAGCGGGCTACGGTTGTTTTTCCCGAGCCGGTGCCGCCGGCGATACCAATAATGAGCATGTGATTCAATAACCCTCCCTAAGATTGCCGTTGCAATTCCAATATTGTAGCACAGCGCTCATGTTTTTTCACCTTAGATCGGGTAAAATTAAGATGGGATTTTTGGAAATTCGTCTATATTAGGGACAAGGCAAATCCGGAAGGGGTTATCCAACGAATGAACGGAAAAAAAACCGTACAAGAGGCTTTTAATGAAACGGCCTATCGAATCGCAGGGAATGGGAATAGAGATGTGCAAGTGTTGAAGGAAGCCTTGGCAGCCGTAGAGAACAGTACGGCATCTGATATTTATGGAACGGGCGAAGTGATTGAAGATTTCCAGACGAAAATGGCGAATATCCTGGGCAAAGAAACCGCGGTTTTCTTTCCGAGCGGAACGATGGCGCAGCAAATCGCTTTAAGAATCTGGTGCGATGAAAAAGAGGTGAAAAAAGTAGCCTATCATCCCTTATGTCACTTGGAGATCCATGAGCAGGATGGCCTGAAGGAATTACATCATATTGAGCCTATCTTGCTTGCGGACAAGAACCGATTAATCACTTTGGAGGATGTGGCGAACCTAAAGGAGGAAATCGCTTGTCTATTGCTGGAATTACCTCAGCGCGAGATTGGTGGTCAGCTGCCAGAGTACACGGAGCTTGAAGCCATTTCTGCTCATTGCCGTGCACGCGGCATTAAATTGCATTTGGATGGGGCGAGATTATTTGAGATTCTTCCGTATTACGGGAAGTCAGCAGCTGAAATCTCTGCACTCTTTGATAGTGTGTATATATCCTTTTATAAAGGAATTGGAGGAATCGCCGGGGCAATTCTTGCAGGCAGCGAAGACTTTACGAAGCAATCAAAGATATGGAAACGGCGGCATGGTGGAGACTTAATCAGCTTATATCCGTACATCATTTCTTCTGATTATTATTTCCGGCAAAGAGAGGGCAAGATGCAGCAGTATTATGAAGGCGCGAAGGAGCTTGCTGCTTGGGTTAATCAATGTCACGACGTAACCACTCTGCCCGCTCAACCTGTCTCCAATATGTTTCACATGCATTTTCAAATGTCTAAGGAACAACTTGAACCGATTCTGTCAGCGGTGTATGAGGCGACAGGAATCGGTTTAAGCGCGGGAATAAGAGCTACCGGCGAACATACTTCTTATTGTGAGATCAGCATTGGAGACAAGTATGCCGACATCCCAAAAGAAAAGCTTAGAGAGTTTTTTCTGCTGCTCGATAAGCTAATGAGCGAATCATCTGCCGAGTAGCGTACGGAGTAAGGAGATTCGTAATAATTGTTTTTTAATAAGCTTCATGCGAAACTCATTTTTCAATTGATTGTAGATCAGCGGGCAATGGTTAAGCGCCCAATGGTACATGAATTTAAAGTCTGTAGCGTCTTTTGCAGAATTTAATAAATAGTATGAGATCGTATCGTAAGCATTATGGTTGAACCATTCCGTCATTTCCTGTGCGTTATATCCATATTTCTGCACGGCCATATTCTTAATGAGTTTTTTTTCTTCCAGATTCTCAATTAAGAATCCCTGGCTCAAATTAAAGGTGATATTGTTCCCGTGTATTCGGTACACGCCCGCAATCACATCAATGAAGCCCGCATCACCTATCAGCAGGGAACGCAAATAGATGGAAGCATCGTTGACCATATTCATATCTAGGATATCCATAGCCATTAAGGCCTCTCGTTTAAAGACAGTAGTTAAAGTAGAGGCGGGTTTTGGATATCCTTTTTTCTCGAAATTCATGAAATAATCGCGTTTCTTAATAATGCTGCTAAGCTGCAGATTGGAGATTTTTAGTTGTTTGGCTTTGGAATACTCCAGAAACACATTCGCAGCTACAAATGATATTTCGGGATGAAGGAGATGGAAGCGGACAGCTTTACTAAAATAATTCATGTCGATCAGATAATCATCATCATCGAGAAAAAGAACATATTCCCCATCACCATGTGCAGCGAAAGCTTTTCGGCGATTATTTCCAGGTCCGCTATTGGTAGCATTGCGCATGTAAATGACCCGTGGCTCCGCCCCAAAGTGTTGCTGCATTAACTCTTCCGTGCCATCTGTAGAACAATCATCAATCACTGTAATCTCTTTATTGGGATAGTCCTGCATTAAGATACTTTGGATCGCTTGGTATAGGAATGCTTTTCTATTATAAGTGGTGATAATGACACTGATCTTGGGAGAATCGGATAAGGATTGGACTGCTGGGTAGGAAATTTCCGTATCCGAAATACGGCTTTCGATTTTAACCAACCCCTGAATTAAACCATCGATATCGCTGGCAACAATACTGAATTGTTCAGACAGGTAGAATTTCAAGGTATCCTCTGAAGCCCTCCCAGTCAGATAGGCATGAATAACCTCAGATAAGGTTTCCAGATAAGTTTTGATTTGTACATTTTGTTCTTGATCTATGATCTGGCGGCATCTTTGCAATAGTTCTGTATCCTCTATTTGGATGGCGGGTGAATGGTTTATTTCATCATTTAGGTCATTTAGAAAGACGTAACAGGCTTGCTGCAAAACCTCGCTATGATCCATTTCCAGTCCTCCTGTTGTGTTATTTGGATAAACCACTTACCTCAGGCTGAGCGTTAATTTTATTTTTGAGTTTGTATCGATACTTTTTGAGATGTTCCCATGTATAGAGGAAGACTTCCCGTTCCATTAAAGAGCCGATTACAAAATATACAGGCAAGATCACTAGTCCTAGAAGTACACCCCAGATCATAAGCCCCAGATAGGAATGGATCGGGATGTCGATGGCAGTCGTGATGAGAATAATGCCTACAAAAACTACTGCATTCGTAAGCCATCTTCTAAAAGTGACCCATGGACTGCGGTCCAGCAAATGTTTGCTGGCATAAATCACAATATCTATGGAGCGGTATAGGAGGGCAACTATCGTTCCCATCAGTACACCGTAAATTCCCATGAAGATTACGAAGACCACAGAAGCCACCAGATTTATGGCGGATTCCAGAATGGAACGGTTTTGTGTTTTTTTGAAATGTCCAGCGATGGTAATCACATTATTGGAAGACGTTCTGGCATTGGTTAATAGTTTGATGACTACGAACAAGACCGGCAGCCACATATCAATGTAATTCACGTCGTTTACCCCAGCGGTATACAATTTCATAAAGGGTAAAATCAAAATATAAGCCACCGTTAGAATCGAGAAGATAAGCCCCATAAAATACACTTCGTAAGCATCATAAAATTTAATAAATGCTTCTTTACTCTCATGGTAGCTTTGCCCGAGGGCAGCCTTCACACTTCCGTTTATGGTCTGGACGATATTATCCACGATCGTAAAAATCATATTGTACATAACATAGATACTGACGATTTTTAGATTCGTAAAGATGGTTAATATAAGTACGTCCGTATTTCTAAACACCAAATAGGAGATTTCATGGACTAATACGGAATTCTTTTGACCAATGGCTTCATAGTCTGGTTTGAGATTCAGGTTGATCCACTTGTAATTCTTATTCATATAAATATAGAAAGCGATGATTTGAAGTAAAGTTAAGATAAAATAGGAAGCTTGAACCGCAATAATGTCCACACCTTGCAGTAATAACAGAATCCGGATCAGGCTGTTCATAATATTAGCTACAGTAACAATAGAAGTCTCTACATAGCTTTTTCCCTCCGCAGCGAGCAGGACCTTGAATTTCCCCTGAAAATAATAATTGATTGCTCCGCCCATCCCCGTAAGCAAAATAATGACCATAATCGATAATTTATCGATCTCAGATGAGATCACTAGCGGGTACACGATGGCGAGTAGCAGTACGGCAAAGAAATAGTAAATACCTGTTTTTTTATAATAGCTGGAGGTGGCAGCCAGAATAGAGTTGATATTGTTTTTATTATCCGAAGCTACCGGCTTGTAAAGTGCTTGGATCGAGGCCGCCCCAACACCTGCTTCCAGCAGCGCCAAATAACTAATAATCTGCACAATCGAAGCGATCAGCCCATTGGCCTCAGAGCCATAGTTGACCATTATCAGTCTGGGTATAAAAAAACCGAGGATGATCGTGATGAGTTGACTTCCCAGTCCAAAGGATAAGTTAAGAATGCTCCGCTTGGCTTTCATAACGAATCCCCCTTTCGTAAAGCGGTAAATACGTATCTAGATGCTCGAAATGTCTTTCGGCTTGTTTTGCTTGCAGTGTGACATCCATAGAGCAGGTGATCATACTTTCAAAAATCTGTTCAGGCTGGACCTGTTCCAGCGTGTTGAAATCGGCATACAGACCTGTGAATCCAACATCTTCCATTACATTGACCATTTTTTTGCTGTAGGCTACAGGGAATACCGGTTTATTAAATACCCAGCCCAGAATCATTGCATGGAATCTTGAAGCCACAATAGAACTGGCATTAGCTAACACGGACAACACTTCTTCCATGTTCGTTTTATATAAATGCACTTGAATAGCATCCTTGTAGGAGGGACCGATAAGGCGCTGAATCTCTTCAATCGCCAGTTGATCGCCTTCGTGTTCGCAAAATGACATGAAATGAACCGCGTAACCTTTTTCAATGAAATAAATTGCGAGTTCTTTCATTTTTTCATAATAGAGGTTGTCAAAACCGTTCAGACCTTTCGCAGAAGGTTTAATAACGGATAAGACGATGTAATCCTCCGGTTCGTTTGGAATATCTGGCGGGTCTAGCTGGAAAATAATATCTGGGGCTAAGCGGACATTATCCAGATCCTTAAATAAATCATAAGAGTACTGTTCTCTGAAACATATATCTGTATAATCCTTGAAAATCCGCTTGTGCTCATCATAGTATTCTTGATTTGTAAAAGGGCCAAAATTAGATCCTAACAGATAGTAAGGCTTATTTTGATTACGAATGACTTCTGCATTCTTGAAATGCTCTGCCCAGTGGTCTGCTTCCATGAAAATTGAGCCGCCGATATGAACGACGCCATCTGAGTGATCTGCCAGATATTTGTGAGCCACATTATGTATCTTTAGCTTCCTGCAAATATAGCCAATGCCTCTTAGAAGAAGGGAATCGGAAGGATACACTTTGAGGTTAGGGAGCTCTTTGAAACATTGTTTATAGAGGCGTGGTGCGCAAATTCTGAATTTGGTATCCGGATATCTTTCGCACAGCACCTTAATGAATAGATCATCGCCCAGATTAAATTCGGTATAGGCGTATATCAGCATCTTTTTCATATTCTAGATTCCTTTCGGGTTCCGTTCCCTTTAAGTAGGTTGCGCTTGAACCGGGATAAGCCTCTCTCCACAGAGATGAATCTGTGATATAGAAGCGGGGAGATTAAAAATGTTCTGATATAAAGGGTTAATCTGCGATTATCTCCTCTATAACGTCTTATGAGTTCATCCATTTCTTGATTGAGCTTGGGATAGGTATGGTTGATGTCACGAAGTAATTCCTGAATGCTTACCCCTTCCGTACCATTTAGACAGGTTTTGAGGTTGAAAAAGTAGTTCTCGATCAGCTCCCGGTTCATTAACAAAGGTGAGATCGTATCTAGTTCAGCAAAGGGATAGGTTTTAAAATATTCATCCACCCTTTTGAAAGCATCCACTACATCGAATTTATTCACGTTATAGCTGTTGGAGATGGAGGAGTTTCTCTGTAAATAAAAGGATAGTATATCCGGGATTGAGATGACTCTGGCTGCTCTGGACAAGGCTTTGTAGATGAACTCTTGATCCTCTCCATTCACACAGCGTTCTGTATAACCTAGCCCGTGGAGAAGTAAGAATTCTCGCTTATAAGCGATACTCCCTGTCCATATTCGCAAGCTTTTGTTCACGAAAATCCGCGCCAGTGCTTGACTTCCCGTCACGTCGCTGAAATCAGAGGTACAGCTCAATAGAGTTTCTCTGCCTTCGGAGACATGATTATAACCCCAGCAAATAATCTCGGGTTGTTCATCTTGAGTATATGACTGAAGGGTTGAGACCAAGTCTGCGGAGACATAATCATCTCCATCTACAAAAAGAACATAGTTACCTGTGGCTTCAGCTAACCCCCTATTTCTAGCCGCGCTTACTCCATGATTCTCCGTTCGAATGACTTTACAGAAAAGGGCGGGATTACGCGAAAGAATCTTTTCTATAACGTTGTAAGTGTTATCCGTAGAACCATCATCTACGATGATGACTTCGAAATGCGGATCGCTTTGATCAAGCAGTGAATTAAACATAGGGGTTATATACTGCTCTATATTGTATACCGGGATCACAAGGCTTAGATTCATGGGCTCGCTCCTTTCCTGTGTAGAACTGGATGATAAGCTATCTTAAGCTTACCCCTCGTATGAAAAGATTGTATATACTACTTTAGTTTACTTATTGCTGGCTCTACTCGTTGTAGCATCATGTGAATAATAATTATTACAATATGTAAAATGAAAATATTATGGTTTGGTTTAACATAGATAGAAAGCCAACAAAACGTTCGAAGCGGAGGGATCTGGGATGCAGCTGCAAAAAATATTCGTGAACGGTGAGAGACTGAAGAATACAATCGAGGCATTTGCCGATTATGGGCGTACAGATAAAAATGGCGTGACCCGATTATCGCTGACGGAAGAGGATCTTAAAGTTCGGGATTATTTTCGTGCCTGTTGTGAAGAGCTCGGAATGTCTGTGAAGATGGATGATATGGGGACGATGTATGCCACACTGGCAGGCGAAACTTCCGGGCCTCCGATTGTGATTGGCTCGCATATGGATACTGTGAAAAAAGGGGGCAGATTCGATGGCGTTCTAGGGGTTATCGCGGGTCTAGAGGTGGTGCGGACGCTTGTAGATTACGGGATTAAGCCGAAGTTTCCGGTGACGATTATGAATTTTACGAATGAAGAGGGGGCACGTTTTGAGCCATCGATGATGGCCTCTGGTGTGTTGTCCGGAAAGTTTGATAAAAGTGTCATGTTGAACAAAAAAGATCCAGCAGGCATCACCTTTGGTGAAGCGCTGGAGAAGAGTGGATATAAGGGAGAAATGAGCAATCGTATCACCGAAGCCACCGCTTATTTGGAGCTTCATATCGAGCAAGGGCCTGTTCTTGAAAAAGAGGAGCTGACGATTGGGCTGGTTGACTGTGTAGTTGGTATGGCCTGTTACGAGATTGAGGTGACGGGAGAATCCGATCATGCGGGCACAACCCCTATGGCGATGCGCAAAGATGCTTTGTTTGCTGCCACAGATCTGATTATTGAGCTGCGGAGCAAGCTGGGGGCGCTCGATTCCGAGCTTGTGTATACCATGGGCAGAATGAATGTGCTTCCTAATATCCATACCGTCATTCCCAATAAAGTGATTTTCACCATTGAAGCCAGACATAAAGAGATGGAGATTGTGCGTGAAGTGGAAGCCATTATCAACGGTTTGCCAGAGCAACTGCTGGATTGTGAAGTAAGCAAGACTAAGCTTTGGGGCCGAGATACGGTGTGGTTTGATCAGAATGTGTGTGATTTGGTGGAGCAAGCGGCTCAAACCTTGGGTTATTCCAGTCGAAAGATCGCAAGTGGTGCAGGGCATGACGCACAATTCGTAGCCAGCTTTCTGCCATCCGCAATGGTGTTCGTGCCTAGCGTGAAGGGTAAAAGCCATTGTGAAGAGGAACTAACCTCCTATGAAGACTGCGAAAAAGGGGTAAATGTGGTGTTAGAAACAGTGATGTTGTTATTATCAAGATAGTTAATGTCACTTAATATAACATCATGCGATATGGTAGTCGCTTTAATTTCATACAAAATCGTCAAAAAGGCACTCTATAGGGTGTCTTTTTTTATGAGATAATATAGATGGTTGTGTTGAGTACCAAAATGGTTAAAGATTAATGGGCAGTTAAGTCTGATCCTTTGTGTAAAAACACAATCATGGTAGATAATATTTTAATTTTTTAACAAAATGGGAATGCTAATCATATGTTATCATTCTTTACATAAGGGATCTACATTAGATGGGAGAGATGAATGATGATTATCGGAGTACCTAAAGAAATTAAAAACAATGAAAATCGTGTTGCCATAACCCCTGCGGGTCTAGTTAGTTTAATTACTGAAGGTCATCAAGTGCTCGTAGAAGCTGGAGCCGGTGTGGGCAGTGGATTTCCTAACGAAGAGTATGTCTCTGCCGGAGCACAACTGATTGAGGATGCAGCAAAAGTCTGGAGCTCCGCTGAAATGGTGATGAAGGTAAAAGAACCATTGGCAACTGAGTACCCCTATTTCCGTCCAGGCCTTATTCTATTTACGTATCTTCATCTTGCACCAGAGCCTGCCTTGGCTGCTGCGCTTAAAGACAAAGGCGTCTTTGCGATCGGATATGAGACGGTTGTTCATGGACGCACCTTGCCGCTGTTAACACCGATGAGTGAAGTAGCTGGCCGGATGTCCGTCCAATTGGGAGCGCAGTTCCTGCAAAAGAACTACGGCGGACAAGGTATTCTTCTTTCCGGTGTTCCTGGCGTTAGCCGAGGTAAAGTGAGTATTATTGGCGGCGGTGTAGTAGGTACTAATGCAGCTAAGATGGCTATTGGTTTAGGCGCAGATGTTACGATAGTTGACCTCAGTGCGGAGAGACTACGTCAATTAGACGATATTTTTGGAGCACAAATCAATACGTTGATCTCTAACCCTTATAATATTGCCAAAGCAGTGGCTGAAGCGGATCTGCTGGTAGGTGCCGTGTTAATTCCGGGTGCCAAAGCACCGAAACTGGTTACTGAAGAAATGGTCAAGACTATGAAGCCGGGATCAGTGATCGTTGACGTGGCCATTGACCAAGGTGGCATTGTAGAAACCATCGACAGAGTGACGACACATGATAATCCGGTGTTTGTGAAACACGGCGTGCTGCATTATTCCGTGGCTAATATGCCGGGTGCTGTCCCTAAGACCTCAACTATTGCCTTAACAAATGTTACAGTTCCATATGCCCTGCAAATTGCCAATAAAGGTGTGTTCAAGGCGATTCAGGATAATGACGGCCTAAGAAGCGGCGTGAATGTAGCTAATGGCAGAATCACCTGCCAAGCTGTTGCCGAAGCGTTGGGTGAGACACCTTATTCGGTTGAGCAAGCCATGGAGCAGACATTCACATTGATCTAAAATAGACACGTTCCATAATGGAATGAGCCAAACAGCAAGCTCTCTGCGGGGAGCTTGCTGTTTGGCGTTTCTTGCGATGGAGACCGGGTGGAAGTTGGTCAGTACGATGTTAAAGTAAATAGATTGTGTTTCAGAGTAATTAGATACAGTAGTTGTTTGCTCGTGCGGTGTGATGGTGGATAGATTACGTAGTGAAGTTGGATGGATCGGGTGGAAGCTTTGATGGAGAGATGTTTTAGGGAAATTCTCCCTAAAAAAACGCAAAAATAGCTTTAAAATGCTGTTATTAGGGAATTCCTCCCTAAAATACGAGGAATACACCTGTTTATACGCAAAACAGAAGAAAATCAGGGAGTATATCCCCAATTATGATCGTGTGATGCTTAAAGTGCAGAATATTAGGGAGGATTTCCCTAATTATGATCATGTGATGATTAGAACACAGAATTTCCGGGGGATGTTCCCTAAAAACCACTTATAACATTTGGTAATCACCAACAACTATTAAACCTTCCCAAATACCCCGACAAAACTCCCCACAAAACTCCCCACAAAACTCTCAACAAAACCCCCACCAAACATCCCCGTCCCAAACACCTTCCTCACCTAGCCGATCTCGTCCCTCACCTACACCAGCTATTTATCTTATAGTCAGCTAGGGGGATGCATACTATAATGAAATCACTCTAGAGTACAGGATTTGGTTATTCTTCAGGTGGGAGTGAAGCTAGTGGCAGATAAGGATCCATTATTTGATCGTTTCTTCGACAGTATGGAATCATTGGCGGATACGATAAGTGAATCGCTACAGTCTCAAGTTACCATCGAGGACAGCAATCATCATGTGATTGGCTACAGCTCGCATGAATTTGAGAGTGACTCCGCGCGGATTTCAACGATTATCGGGAAGCGTGTACCTAACGCTGTGATTATTGGCTTGCGCAAAAAAGGGATTATGCAGCAGCTGGAGAGCGCGGCACATCCCATTCGAATTCCTGCAGTGCTGGAGGTGGGACTTGGTCCCCGGCTGGCCATTTGTATCAAACATCAGAAGGAAATTCTCGGGTACATTTGGGTAGTAGATACAGGCAACCTGGTAGAAGGGCATGCCGAAAATATCGTTGAGAAGGCGGCAGGTATCGTAGGCCGTTATTTACTTAAGCAGCGAGGCTGGAAAACGAAGCAGGACAAAACGCATGAGGACTTTTTCTGGAAGCTGATTACCTCCCACTACGACAACGAAGCAAATATTAAAAAGGATGCGGAATTTTGGTCCATTCTTTTGCCGGAAAAATATTATATTAGCGTGTTTGAAAGTGACAAGGTAATCGATGATCATTTAATACTCCGGTTTCGGCAGGTTATGGCATCTTATTCCGGACTGCAATTACTATTTCTGACGGCTGAGCATAATCGGCTGATTATTTTGTTTTCCTTCAGCTTTGTGATCGAGGGGGCGGGTGGATTATCTTCATTCCTGCATAAAACAATGGAGGATATGTATAAGAGTGAAGGCTGCACACTGGCTGCTGGCTGTAGTCTCGATTACACTGAATATATGTCCGCGGCTATTGCCTATTGGGAAGCGGTGTCTATTGTGGAGATCAAAAAGCTGCTGCCTTTTCATGGGCGGGAGCTGCTATTGTACGAGGAGATTGGATTTTGGGCATATATACCGGCTATTATGGAGCAAAAGCGCAGTCGAATTCGTAAAAGCCCGTTGCTATATCCGCTAAAAGAACATGATCGCGAGCATAAAAGTGATTTTCTCAAAACCATCGCTGTCTATTTATCATTAAGCGGCAATTTAAAGGAATCCGCGGCTTTTTTACATATACACACTAATACATTGCTTTATAGATTAAACCGAATTGCAGAGATTACGGGCAAAAGCTTGAAGGATACGGGTTATCGCACTTCTATTTTCCTGGATATTTTGACGGAAGAGACACGGCAGCTTAACCAGTGGTTCGTGGATGCCAGGGAATCATGAGAATTAAGCACCAACCCGGTGACGAACACGTACAATAACCTATATTTAGAACCTATAACATTGGAGGGACTAAGCATGGTGAAGGAAGTTCGTTCACCCGATGCCCTTGACTTTGAGCGCAAAATGAGAGAAAGCATCGTGGAATCGGCTGAAGCTTTAAATGAAAGTGGAGTGGATTTTGCAACATTTGATGATTCCCGCTGCAATCCGCAGTTTTGGACACGTACAGAGATTGGTGGACTTCAGCTGAACACTGGCGTAGAGCCCACAGTGGGAATTAAAGATATTTTTCGGAATGGTCATTTATATGCCTTTGAATGCGCGACAGCCATGGTCATTGTTATGTATCGGGCGACGATTGAAGCTATAGGTGAGGAAGCGTTTAATCAGTATTTCAAGGATTTGTTCTTATGGGACTGGAATTACGATGAGAATCTACGCTTAATTACAAACTACAACAAGGAACTAACGCAGCGGGGAGACGTTGTATATTTCAAGAATCCCGATCATGCTCCGAGCAAGCCAGAATGGCAGGGCGAGAATGCAATTAAACTCGAAAATGATCTGTTCTACGGCCATGGCATAGGGATTACTACTGGAGAGATCATCATAGACTCTCTGAATCAGGAAAGAGTATATGGGAGTGATATCTCGGCCTATTTAACGGATGAATCGGTGCATCCAGACTTTAATTACTTACAGCGGTTATCTGCAGGAACGGTTTTACCGGCAGCCAACAATAGAAGCTTCCGATACACTGTATGTTCAAGAATAGGGTCTAGAAACTATATTTATAAGATCTAGCGTCTGCCTATTTTATACTTACTGAGCAATGCAAAGAGAGGGCTCTTTTGTATTGTTCATTTTTTTATTCACAAAAGAAAGGGATAGAGCTTCAGATAACTCTGAAAACTCTATCCCTCTTTTTTAATTAAGGATTACCACGTCGTTTCTAATTTGTTATAGCTCAATAAAATCGTTGCGGAATTTCTCAAAATCAGATTTTCTGCATTCCAGCTCAAGGCGTGTGCCTGTTTCTTCATAGCTAGTAGATTGAACATGGGCGTGTTCATTGAAATAAGAGACTACATTACCCCGATCAAATGGAACCAGAATCTCACACTGCACATAGTCCGTAAAAACATGGCTGCGGATCAGAGCGGTAAGTTCAGCCATTCCACTATTTTTCTTGGCGGAAAGGTAGACATTGTCACCTTCAATTTGCGGGTAAGGCAAATCAGTCAGATCAGCTTTATTATAGGCATAGATCGTTGGAATCTGGTCAGCGCCGAGTGCTTTGAGCGTCTCATCTGTAACCGCCATATGCTGTTGATGCTGCGGATCGGAAATATCGACTACGTGAATCAATAAGTCCGCTTCGGTAACCTCTTCAAGAGTGGAGCGGAACGCTTTGACCAGATGATGGGGAAGCTGGCTGACGAATCCGACAGTATCTGTTAATAAAAAGGTTTTGTGATCAGGCAGCTCAATGCTGCGAACCGATGTCTCTAGTGTAGCGAACAGCATATCCTTGGCGAATACTTGTTTATGGGAACCCGGATGGTAAGTCTCTACCATGACATTCATTAAGCTGGATTTTCCGGTGTTCGTATAGCCTACCAGGCAGACGACGGGAACTTCATTTTTATGCCGTTGTTTCCGCTGGATTTGACGTCTTGCTACTTGTTGTTGCAGTTCAACCTGTAAAGCAGTAATCCGCTCTTCAATTCTTCTGCGGTCCAGCTCTAGCTTGGTTTCACCAGCACCTCTGTTTTTAAGTCCAGCTCCGCCACCTTGTCTGCCCAGCGACTCACGAAGACCTGTGAGGCGCGGCAGCATATATTGCAGCTTGGCTACTTCAACTTGCAGCTGGGCTTCCTTGGTCTTCGCTCTTTCCGCAAAAATATTCAAGATCAGAATGGTCCGGTCAATGACCTGACGATCCAGTGCGGACTCCAAATTGCGGATCTGTGAAGGTGACAGTTCGTCGTTAAAAATAACAATAGGAGCATCGTGTGCTTCTAAAAGTGCCGATAATTCCTCGATTTTACCTGTCCCGATATAATGGGAGGGGTTAATTCGACTTGCCTTTTGACTAAGCTCTCCTACGACTTCAAGGTCACAGGCAACTGCCAGATTGCTCAGCTCTTCCATCGAATAGGCGAAATTCGTTTCGTTCTGAAGCTGGACACCGACTATAATTGCTTTTTCTCGTATTTGTTCCATATATTTATTCATCCTCCAATAGTAAATAATAAACGCAAAAAAACACAGGCAATCTGCCTGTGCTTACGGTTCGTTAGAGGACGTCAGAGTTAGGGCCTTCCATAGGTAGAATGAATTAAACAACAGTCCAGTCGCAGGGAAGAGTCACTTTGATCCCTTGCGAGCAGCAGTTGGCTAATCGGCTTCTATGGATGTTCAATTCTTAAAGGAATGGAGGTGAAGAGAATCCTCCCTACACGCTGTTGTTAAATTATCGGGTTACCTTTAAAAATGGGTAGACCAATCCTGAGTCCTCTGCACATGGGCAGAGCTTTAGCGCTATTCAATTAGCCGCGCAAAGTTCTAACTCGGATAAAGTCTATCACACGTAACCCTCCGTTCATAAAAGTTAAGTCGAGTTTACCACATTCGTTATTTAGTGGCAAATCTCAATTTATGCTCTGGAACATCTCTTGTATTTTAATTATACCCAATAATTCTAAACAATGTTTACATATCATATATGAATTGATATATAGGAGGTGTGATGACATTGCCTGTTCTGTCCACAAACACCATTATTAATTTACCAGTCGACGGTACTCGGCCAATAGATCAAGTAGTGATCAAAGTTGTCAACAATGGATCGGCTGGCGCGTTTTGTTATATTACGGGCTTATCCAATAGTGTCAGTCCCCAGGCCATTTTTGTTGAAGAGTTATTTGAGCTGCAATATCAGGAGACCTTAAGCAAGACCTATGTCATGGTAGAGGATTTATTCCAATTTAATTTTGTATATTCACAGGAGCAGATGAAGATTCAGGTTTTCCTTGTTGATGCGGAAGGTGTATGGACGGCCGTTGATCTTGAAGTGTTTCAAGTGAGCCGAATAACCTCGGAAATACGTGATAACGTGACCGTTACATCGACTGACTTCGCAGCGATCAGCTTTATGAGACGTCCTGGCTTTGCTATTCCACAAGGTCTTGCGGCTGAGATTCGACCGGCAGCTTTAGATGTTATGTCCAAAAGACCTGTGCGATATATGGTCGTTGCAGGCGGGACCCTTGATGGGGCCTTCGAGAATTATCCTACACCGACTACAAATATTCCTGTCACGGACACGGCGCTGCTAGTGAACTATACCTGCACTACGGTCACGGGTGGAAAAGTTATTATGCAAGGTACAGGATCAGGGATTTCTGGTGCGTATGCGAATCTGGCGGTCAATTTACTTAATGAGCGACTCTCATACGAGTTCCATGATGAACCTGTCACATTGGTGGTAAACTCCCTCTCGGGCGGGGACGATCTCGCAGTTACCTTTAAAATGTCCGAGCAATGGTAATTATTCTTGTGAAAAAGGAACATTCGCATTTACGCGAATGTTCCTTTTTGCTAGTCATTTAAGTCACGACGCAAGGTGAAGAGATCTTTCAGAGCCTCTGTGGACAGCTCGGTAATCCAGCCTTCCGAGCTGGAGATCACATTATCGCTGAGCTGCTGTTTATTCTCCAGCATCTCATCAATCCGTTCTTCGAGTGTGCCCAGGGCGATGAATTTATGCACCTGCACATCACGAGTCTGGCCCATGCGGTAAGCGCGGTCAGTTGCTTGATTCTCCACCGCTGGATTCCACCAGCGGTCGAAGTGGAATACGTGATTGGCTGCAGTTAAGTTCAGGCCAACTCCCCCAGCTTTGAGTGAAAGGATGAATACATTCGGCTGATCAGACGGCGATGTGTCTGGGCGTGTAGACCCATCTTCCGCCGAAGGGGCTGGTGTCTGAAACCGCTCGATCATGCGGTCGCGCGCCTGTTTGGAGGTACTTCCGTTCAAATAAAGGACGGGTTCGCCCAGCTCCTGCTGGAGAACCGCCTGAAGCATTTTTCCCATACCCACATATTGAGTAAAAATCAGGCAGCGCTCGTCTTCCGCGCGCAGCTCCTTAACCATGTCCAGCAGTCTTTCGAGTTTGGAGGAGCGGTTAATAAGAAAGCTGGTATCCAGTTTATTGTCCGTATCAAGCTCAGGGATAGCTTCTTTTGTCACAAGCATCGGGTGATCGCATAGCTGCTTAAGCCCGGTCAGAGCTCCGAGAATTGCCCCTTTGCGCTCAATGCCTTCCAGCTTCTTCATCCGTTCCAACAGTCCGTTTACGGTTTGATCGTAAAGCGCCGCTTGTTCGGCTGTCAGATGAACATAGGTTTTCATTTCATTTTTATCAGGTAGATCGAGCTGTATATTAGGGTCTTTTTTCTTGCGGCGCAGCATGAAGGGTTTTACTAGATTTTGTAGGTCCGCTGTACGTTTCGCGTCGCGTTCCTTTTCAATAGCATTCGTGAATCGGTCATTAAAAGACTTGGCGCTGCCCAGATAACCTGGGGTTATAAAATCATAAATGGACCACAGCTCGGATAATCTGTTCTCTATCGGCGTCCCTGTTAAGGCGACCCGGTGTAGAGCTGGAAAACTACGTACAGCTGCGGATTGTTTGGTTTGGGCATTTTTGATATTTTGAGCTTCATCCAGGCAGATCGTCGCCCAAGTGAATTCCTTTAGCAGCTCTTGGTCAAGCGCAGCAGTCGCATAAGAGGTCAGTACCACATCGGCTTGCGAAGCTGCGCCATAGAAGAATCCTGCGTCCAGACGGCGGCTTCCGTAATGAAGCATAACATTCAACGAAGGCGCGAAGCGTTGCAGCTCCTTCTGCCAATTGCCTAACACAGAGGTCGGGCAGATGATCAATGAAGGCCAGCCTGGTGGGTCGGTCTGCCGCCGGGCTGAGCTTGCATCCGTGTTTTCTTGGATGTGTAGCAGATAGGCGATGAGCTGTACTGTTTTGCCTAGTCCCATATCATCGGCTAGACAGGCCCCCAGCCCAAAGCGGCGCAGAAAGGTCAGCCAAGCGAATCCTTCATGCTGATAGGTGCGCAGCTCCGCTTTAAGGCCTGCAGGTACGGGCGGCTTAGGCCATTCTGAGCGCTGGCCCAGCTGACCGATAAGGCTGATCAAATGCTCGTTCAGCTCTACCTCCAGACGCAGACGCGCGGCATCCTCTTGCAGCTGCTCTTCCGTAGCTTCAGCGTCTGCCTCTTCACCAGCTCCTAGCAAGTGGAGCTGAAGCACGTCTTGGAAGGACAAGCCTTGCGACTTGTCCATTCCCGCCATGGCTCTTTGGATTTGCGCCAGCAGAGCCGGATCGAGTGAGACCCATTTGCCCTTGAAGCGGACGAGCCGTTCCCCTCTTGCGACCAGCTCGGCAAATTCGGCTTCAGTGAGATCCGCATCGCCGATGGAGATTCGCCAATCGAAATCGATGATCGAATCGAGACCAAACAGCGACTCGCCACCGCTGCGTTTGTCTTCGCCGGAGCTGATCTTTGCGCGCAGGCGCGGCTTTTTCCGGCTGGCGGCTTCCCACCACGCCGGCAGCAGCACTTGCCAGCCAGCTTCCAGCAGCCGCTGGCTCTCGGCCGTCAAGAACCGCCAGGCGATGGCATCGCTCAGCGGTTCGGCCAGCACATCGCCGCCCGCCGCGAAGCGCTCGGGCGGCAGACTGCCGCGGAGGCGCTCCAGCCATCCCGCGGCCCGTTCATGCACGTGAGCCGACCACGCGGCCGGCCACAAGCCGTACGGCTCGCCGTTATCGGCGAGCCTGATGGGAACAAGCGCGGATTCATCGCGCTTGTCCTGAAGGATCAGCTGCAGCCGCCAATAGGATTCATCCTCATCGGGCTCCAGCAGCTGTAGAGCGGGCCGGAAAGGCGCGGTGTCCGCCTTCCAGCCAATGGCGATAAGCCACGCAGCGGTATCCATGCCCGCTGCAAGTGCTCCGCTTCTATCGAAGAGAAGCGGGAATTCGCTGCGGAGGTCGCCGGCCTCGGCCTCCGTGCTGTAATAGCGCTGCGATACGGCGGCAGAGAACGCCGCACGTAATCCACGGCTAAATTCGCTGCCGCCATTTAGCGCCTCAAGGGCTCCCTTAGCAGTGTCACTGTCCACTGCCACCTGCGCAAGAGCCCCCTCGTCCCAAGTCCATTGCAGCCTCCCGGCGCGGTAGACGGAGATGTCGGGAATATACTGTTTGTGCTCCAGACATATAGCCAGAAGTGGCGCCAGTTCTGTGAGGTGGGCGGCATCGCCCTCCCAGCTCCATTCGATATGCGCCAAAAGCTTCTGCTCGGCAAAGAAGGGGATGACCTGCTCAGCAGGAAGAATCACTAGCTCCACGCCTTCGCCAGCGGGCTGCACGGTTAACTCCGTACCATAAAAAGACGCCTCATGCCAGGCGAAAAGCCGCTGCTTAAGCTGCAAGCCCGGCACGAGATCTTCGCGCTCATTCATTCCAAATATTAAAGCATCGCCATACTGGCTTAATGCAAGCCGGATGGTTAGCGTGCGTAAATGCATGTTCATGGTATTAGCTTTCCTTTCCGAAGCTCCTCTTGCAGCGCACGGAGCCTGCTATGCCTAATGGCGAAGGCAGTGAGGAACTCTTCCCAGCGTTCTTCTTGTTTCAGCTTTTTATACAGCTTGGATAATCGTTTCAATAATTTCACAGCCGCTTTGTAGCTATGTCTGTTCTTATCCAGCACGAATCTTTCGGCGGCCTGATGGTAAAAGGGCAGCAGAACCTCAGGTGCATTCTTTTCCACCGGTTGGAGGTCTTTGACACGAAATTCGGAGGGCTGTTTACCGATGGACAGCTGATAATCCATCCAGGTCTGCCATTTCTCATAGGTGATTAGCTTCTCTTCATAGACTTCGCCAGAGATAGGTAACATGGTGGCTAGTGTGTCCCACATTTGCAGCTCAGCTTCAGGCAGGTGGCGAACAGCTTCTTCCCAACTGGTTGAATAGCTATTGAGATTATAGAGTCTGCTGCTCAGTAGTGGACCGATCTGAACAAGCCAACCCACCAACCGGGACCAATCCCCTGCATCCAGCAGCGGAGAGGTGAAGCTCATGAGCTCATCGGGATGGAGACCCGGGCGTTCGGCAGCCTTATTCAGTAAGTCCCAAGCCTTCTGGTCATCCATCAGATAGTAATACATGCGGCTCTGAGCTAACAGCCACGCATGTTGTGACAGGGAAGCGCCTAATTCACCTTCTGCTTGCTGCAGCTGTTCGATTTCATTCAGGTAAAGCTTAGTTCCACCTGTATTCGGATAAATCCAATTTCTCCACAGCAGATCATAGCTAAGAGAAAAAGAGGGTTGATCCCGTGAGCGATCCCGCGACTCCGTCAACATCTCGCACCGCAGATAAGATAAAGTATCGATGACGTATGGCCATAGATCCTGCTCTTGCTCGGGGGACAGCGGAAGTGTCTTTTTTAAAAGACCTGTGATTACTTCCTGTAGCTCTGAGACTGCTACCTGTGTGTAATAACCAAGAGAAGGGGCGTAAGCGGCCTGACCGACGGATTGCGTGGAAGGCTTAGCGAGCTTTTCCAACAGATAAAGATGAGCATGCAGAGTGAACAGCTTCTCCGTTTCCGGAAGCATTTTTGGTTTGAATTTATTAATTGCAGACAAGGCCCGACTCACATATTCAGGATTTCGGGTAGTATGGGCTAGAGGGGAGATACAGAATTCAAAATACTCCCGCCACTCCATTATTTTTCCGCTAGCGATGCGGTTGGCCATCTCTTTCATTTGCTGCTGACGAGTTGCATCGGCTCCAATAGAAGTACTTGTTGCTGTACTTGATATTTTAGGCAAAAAGGATGCAGCTTTAGCGTTAGCCAAAACCTGTACAGATCTATTTTGTTGTTCGGCATAATTCAACAGCACGGCAGCCATATGCTTGCAATGACCTGATACTGGACAATTACAATGACAATTGGTGAAGCCGTCGAGATCAATGGTGACGCGGTAATCCTCTCTACCTTCAACTAGAGCGTTAATCTTACGAGGCTCCGTCATGGTAAACGGCTGCACTCGATTTTGTTTATAATATTGGAACCCCCGCTTGAGGGTAAGATCATCGAAATAATAGGCGACATTTTGGATGAGCTTACTCCACTGCGTATCATCCATAGGATAGGTTGGTTGCATACAATTGGTCTCCTGTAATGAAAATGGTCTTTAGTTGTCTTTCATTATATCACTTCTGCTGGCTTCATCTTTAAATCGTTAAATTTTGATAGATCGTAAGAAAACTCTGTTTAAAAGCTGGCGTGAAGATGATTAGAAGCTAATGGCTTGTATTGAACGGAAGGTCTGAACATATAATAATCGTACTGCAAGTTGGATCATGATTATATAGGTGTCATTTACGAAAGATCAAACAAAGGTCAAAATTGGTCAAATAAATAAAAAGAACTAATTTCGTTGTGGAAAATCAGCTAATTCGCCTGAATTTGAGCGATAATCGGCTTAAATCGGTTTTGTTATTCCTCGGGTGGGGGACTATAATAAGGTCATAGGTCAAATAAAGTCAAAGTCAATGAGAGGAGAATGGATAATGTTTGATATGGTTCCTTTTGGTAAACGTAGAGATGATGCTTTTGGTGTGCTGGCTAAGTCCTTGAATGATGTTTTTAATGATGATTTTTTTGCACCGATTAAGAGCTCCACGATGTCCTTCAGAACAGATATTCGTGAGAGTGAGCAGGCTTACCTGATTGAAGCTGAACTTCCTGGTTTGAAAAAAGAAGAAATCGACATTGATTATGCCAGTCCTTATTTGACGATTAAAGCGGTACGTAAGGAAGAAAATGCCGAGGAGAACAAGGAACATCAGATTGTACGCAGAGAACGCCGATATGGTGAATATGTGCGCAGATTCTATGTTCAAGATATTGCCGAGGAAGAAATTCGCGCGTCTTTGAAAGATGGAGTGCTGAAGCTGGAAGTTCCCAAACGGCAAAAAATGCAAGGTAAACGCATCGAGATTCAAGACGGAGATTCTAATTCTACGGGTTCGCAGTCTGAATAAGCATAAATTAAGCGGAATGAACTTCCGCTCAGTCTTTTAGAGATGGCAGCGGGCTTTTAATATAGTGTTATGAATAGAAGGCGCATTGTAGTGGAGGATTCCGGCTATGGTGCGTCTTTTCTCGGAGTGCAATGGTGGTCAATATGAGAATAGGGATGGAAAGGAGGAAGCGCGAGTGGCTAGTAAAAGCTATTATGATGCTTTGGGTGTGAGCAAAAAAGCTACTAAACAGGAAATTAAAAAGGCTTATCAAAAGCTTGCCAAGAAGTGGCATCCCGATGTTAACAAAGCCCCTGAGGCAGAGGCGAAATTCAAAGAAGCAGCTGAAGCCTATGAAGTGCTTGGTAATGAGGATAAACGGAAACTCTATGATGAAGAGCTGCTTTATGGAGCTCAACGTGGCAGAGCTAGTGGAGGGGCGGCGAGTGGAGCCTCCTCTTGGGATTCAAACTTTGGTGGAAGTGGAAGCTGGAACGGTGGAACTTATTCAACAGGAGGTTCTGGTATTTCGGAGGAAGATTTATTCGGGATGTTTTTTGGGAATCGGGGCTCGGCGGATCGGGCTGGCTTTGATTTTTTCTCGGGAAGTGGAACGGGGCGTGCGAATGGCAATCCGTGGGGCGAGGCCCGTAGTACCATGCAGGCGCAGCTGGATATTACCTTGGAGCAGGCTTATAAAGGTGCCACTGTAAGAGTACAGGTCAGTGACAAAACGGTGGATGTGAACATTCCGCCTAGATCCTATGAGGGTACAATTATTAAAATCGCGGGAAACACTCCGGGTGGCGACGTGCTGCTGGCACTTCATATTCTTCCTCATGATATTTATGAGATTCGCGATGGCGACTTATATGGCATGGTTGAAATCGCTCCTTGGCAAGCGGTATTGGGTGGAGAAGTGAAGGTTCCATTACCGGGGGGCGGCGCCGTGAAATTGAAGATTCCAGCAGGAATTCAGAGCGGCAAAACGCTACGTATCCCCGGCAAGGGCTTAAAACGTGAGAATGGTGCGAACGGCGATATTTTATTTGGAATTGAGATTGTTATCCCTGAACCTATCAGCGAAGCGGAGAAAAATCTCTACCGAAAGCTGGCAGACTCCAGCCCTTTCGAAGCCAGAGCTAAACGTCAAAGCACTGGCACCCAGCGGCAGAAGGCGAAAGTGGGTAATTAATAGATAGGTAGAAGAGGTAGAGGTGAGGTGATTTCACTCGTTTGTGATCAACTCTGGTTGGTGAATAAGGTGATTTGAATGCTAGTTGCAGAACAGTAACTTATTTAGCCACTAACTATAAATGAACGTTTCGCTCAAACGGTGAAAGTCGGCACTATGGTGGGAAAAGAGTGCCAAAAGTGCTTTCGAAAGTGCCTTCGAGAGTGCCAAACTGGGATCGATGGTCGTAAAGAGAAGCAAAAGTGCCTTAGAAAGCGCTGAATGGGGCTCGTTGGGCGAAAAGAAAGGCAAAAACACCTTAGAAAGCGCCGAAATAGGCTCGATGTGCGAAAAAAGAAGCAAAAGTGCCTTAGAAAGCGCCGAATTGGGCACGATGGTCGAAAAGAGAAGCAAAAGTGCCTTAGAATGCGCTGAATGAGGCTCGATGTGCGAAAAGAGAAGCAAAAGTGCCTTAGAAAGCGCTGAAATAGGCTCGATGTGCGAAAAGAGAAGCAAAAGTGCCTTAGAAAGCGCCGAAATTGGCTCGATGTGCGAAAAAAGAAGCAAAAATGCCTTAGAAAGTGCCGGATGGAGATCGTTGGTCGAAAAGAGAAGCAAAAGTGTCTTCGAAAGTGCCGAATGGGGCTCGTAGGTCGAAAAGAACGGTAAAAATCCCGTAGAATGAGCGCAAACCAGCTAGTTACTCGAAAAGAGCGGCAAAAATCCCGTAGAATGAGCGCAAACCAACTAGTTACTCGAAAAGAACAGTATAAATCCCGCAGAATGAGTGCAAACCAACTAGTTACTCGAAAAGAACGGTAAAAATCCCGTAGAATGAGTGCAAGCCAACTAGTTACTCGAAAAGAACGGTAAAAATCCCGCAGAATGAGTGCAAACCAGCTAGTTACTCGAAAAGAGCGGCAAAAATCCCGTAGAATGAGCGCAAACCAACTAGTTACTCGAAAAGAACGGTATAAATCCCGTAGAATGAGTGCAAACCGACTAGTTACTCGAAAAGAACGGTAAAAATCCCGTAGAATGAGTGCAAACCAACTAGTTACTCGAAAAGAACGGTAAAAATCCCGCAGAATGAGCGCAAACCAGCCAGTTACTCGAAATAAGCGGGATAAATCCCACTAAATTAACCTATCCCCGGCCCAAAAGGCCGATTTAATATAATCACTCCTAAATAGAAAGGTGAGAGAGCTATGGATTTCAATAAATTAACTCAAAAGCTGCAGGAAGCAGTAGCTGCGGCGCAGTCGCTGGCATCAGACAGCGGTCATCAGGAGATCGATAATCTCCATCTGTTAAAAGCGTTGCTTCAGCAGCAAGAAGGATTGCTGCCAAGATTGCTGCAAAAGATGAATATCCCTGTGGCTGAGCTGATGCGCAGCACAGATGAACTGCTTCAACGCAAGCCGAGCATCAGCGGGTCAGGAGCAAGCACGGTAAGGCGTTACGCCTCGCAATCGCTGATTCATCTGCTGGAGCAGGCGGAGAAGGAAGCGGCGAAGATGCAGGATGAGTTTGTTTCTGTGGAGCATGCGGTGCTGGCCATGGTGTCAGATTCGAGCGGGGAGAATCGTGAGCTAAGGGATCTTTTTGTCCGCCGTGGGCTGACCCGTGAGAAGCTGATGTCGGTGCTTGCTGAGATTCGTGGACATCAGCGGGTAACCAGCCGGGAGCCAGAAGCTACTTATGAGGTGCTGGAGAAATACGGCCGTGATCTTGTAGCAGAGGTTCGCGCGGGCAAGATTGATCCAGTCATTGGTCGTGATGGCGAGATCCGCCGGGTAATCCGGATTTTGTCCCGTAAAACGAAAAATAACCCTGTGCTGATCGGTGAACCAGGTGTAGGGAAAACAGCCATTGTGGAAGGCTTGGCCCACCGGATCGTACGCAAAGACGTACCAGAGGGGCTGAAAGATAAGACGATTTTTTCACTGGATATGAGTTCACTTGTGGCAGGTGCGAAGTTCCGTGGTGAATTCGAAGAACGTCTGCAGGCGGTATTGAGGGAGGTTCGCGAAAGTAACGGCCGCATTATTCTTTTTATTGATGAGCTGCATACGATTGTGGGCGCAGGTAAAACCGAAGGCTCGATGGATGCGGGCAATATGCTGAAGCCGATGTTAGCCCGGGGTGAGCTGCACTGTATCGGTGCCACAACGCTCGATGAATATCGCAAATATATAGAGAAGGACCCTGCGCTGGAGCGCCGTTTCCAACAGGTGCTCGTGAGCGAACCCGATGTAGAGGATACGATCTCCATTTTGCGTGGTCTGAAGGAGCGGTTTGAAGTTCACCACGGGGTCAAAATCCATGACAGCGCACTGGTAGCCGCAGGGGTATTGTCCAATCGATATATTACGGATCGATTTTTACCGGATAAGGCGATTGACCTAGTGGACGAGGCTTGCGCCATGATCCGCACAGAGATAGACTCTATGCCGGGTGAGATGGATGAAGTGACCCGCCGCCTGATGCAGATGGAGATTGAAGAAGCAGCGCTAAAAAAAGAAACCGATGACGCCAGCAAACGCCGTCTCGAAATATTGCAGCGCGAGCTCGCTGACCTGAAGGAGAAACAGCTAGGAATGACGGCGCGCTGGGAGAAAGAGAAGTCGGCCATCCAAGGGATTCGCGACCTCAAAAAACGGCTGGAGCAAGCGCGCAAGGATCTGGTCGATGCACAGGAGGAATATGATCTTAATAAGTCAGCCGAACTGAGCTACGGCATTATTCCTGATCTGGAGCGTCAGCTGAAAACAGCGGAAGAAGCGGCACAGCAGGACCAGGATACAAGATTGCTACGTGAGGCTGTTACTGAAGAGGAAATCGCAGATATTGTCTCCCGCTGGACCGGCGTTCCAGTTAGCCGACTGGTAGAAGGTGAGCGGGATAAGCTGCTGCGTCTGGAGGATACGCTGCATGAACGGGTAGTGGGCCAAGACGAAGCAGTCAGCTTGGTGGCCGATGCAGTGCTTCGGGCAAGAGCAGGAATCAAAGATCCGAATCGCCCGATTGGTTCATTCCTGTTCCTTGGCCCGACGGGTGTAGGGAAGACTGAGCTGGCTAAGTCGCTTGCGGTATCTCTGTTTGACCGCGAAGATGGCATGATCCGTATAGATATGTCGGAGTATATGGAAAAGCATAGTGTCTCTCGTCTCGTCGGCGCACCTCCAGGATATGTTGGATATGAGGAAGGCGGGCAGCTCACGGAAGCTGTGCGGCGTCAGCCTTATACTGTAGTGCTGCTCGATGAAGTGGAGAAGGCGCATCCCGATGTGTTTAACATTCTGTTGCAGCTGCTTGATGATGGACGGCTGACTGATTCACAAGGCCGAATGGTTGACTTCAAGAATACAATCATCATTATGACTTCCAATATCGGTTCACCTTATCTGATTCAAGGCACCGATGAAAACGGTCAGCTCACGGAAGCTGCCAAGGATAGAGTGATGAAGGAACTGAGTGGTCATTTCCGTCCAGAGTTCCTGAACCGGGTGGATGACATTGTAATGTTCAAGCCGCTGACACTGGGTGAGATCGAGAAAATTGTGGACAAACTGGTGGATGGATTGCGTCTACGTCTGGCAGAACGGGAGATCGGGCTGGCATTAACTGAATCGGCGGTGCGTTTTATCGCTAAGGAAGGTTTTGATCCTGTGTATGGGGCAAGACCGTTGAAAAGATTTATCCAGCGCAGCTTGGAGACACGTGTGGCGCGTGCGATTATTGCTGGTGAAGCCGCAGAGGGATCAGTTATTCAGGTGGATGAATCCGGCAACGAGCTGACGGTAACCATTCTGAAGCCAGAAGTCGATGGACCACAGAGTTCTGAATTGAGTTCTGAATAAAAAAAGGCGTCCACAAAACCCTAACAGTTTTGTGAACGCCCTTTTTATTGTAAGCCTCACTCCACCCAAGGGATTAGATGAGGCTGTTCATCCAAGATGGACATATACTGCTCTTTCCAGCCGTATTTGCCGTCGGGGTCGAGGAGCATATAACGCAGATATTTTTCCAGCCGGAACTCGGCTTTGGACCAACCGAGATGCTTGAGCCGCAGGTTGCTTAGCTGATGAGACAGCTCAAAGATATTTTCCGGGAACCGCCCACAGTGCTGTGGGGATTCATTCCATACATAGTTGAAGTCTTCTTTATAGCGAAGCAAAAAAGGGCGATAGTTCAGATGAGAGCGCCAGTAGGTATCCTCCCTGTAATGGTTCGCGTTCCATAAATCGTAAAGGCGGAAGCAGAACAGATCGACCCCATCTGCATACAGCAAGGTATCTATATTTTCCGCAAAGCTGGCTTCAAAGATCTCATCCGCGTCCAGACTCAGAATCCACTCGGGATTTGTCTTTAGGACTTCCTCCCACTGCTGTTTTCGCAGCTCAATTTCATTGCTGAACTTGGATTCGGTATTATGCACGAGATGAACGGGAATGCCTTCAAGTGCTTCCAGACAGACAGCTGCCGTATTGTCGGTGCTGCCGTCATCAATAATGACAGCCTCATCGATATATTTGCGGTGTTCCTCCAGAACCTGTCGCAGGAAGCGCCCGCTTTCATTTTTTACAACCATGGTAAGGGTTAGCTTGGGACGCTTTTTGGTTATAGGAGCAGCTGCAACCTCATTGGAATTTTCCTCGATGGGTGTGGGTGCCGATTCAGCTTTTACTCCTGTTGTTTCTCTGATGAAATCTTCAACCTTGTTCAAATCACTATCTCTGTACAAATGAAGGGCAGGATAATGGGTGTCAACAAATAGCGGGATGCCAAGGGCCGCGGCACGAATGCAGAAATGGCGATCCTCGCCCCAGTATGATATGTTCCGGATCTGATTGTAGCTCACCCCGGCTTTTATCGCATGCTGGCTAATCAATGTACAAGCGCCGAGCCCCCCCACTTCATAGATTCCAGGATTGCGGAGTTTGGCTATGAATTCATGAAATCTGCGGTTGATCTCCTCGGGTTGCAGTTTTTCGCCGGGAAGTATCTCCCACTGATTATATTCGTCATGCATCCAGACCTGCGGCTGAAACATGGTATCGGGCTGCCACTGTGTCCAAAATACCTCTGAAATAATATCTTTGTTCGTCCCTATTAGATGTCTTAGCGTAGCGGGGTGGAGGATGAGGTCTGAGTCGATCAGGAACAGGTAGTCGTAGTTCAGGGTTTGCGCTCGGTTAATCATGAGGTTTTTGAAGTTGGCGACTTTCCAGACTAAATCAGAATTCCAATAGTGAGTCGTATCATTGCGAATGTACACATCGTTAAAGCCGGAGCTTTGAATAAAAATATGCTCGCCCTTGCTTTTGAATTCCTGGAGCAGCCGGCTGGATTCCTCATCATCATTGTCATCAATCAGATGGAAATCCAGTTCGATTTGCTCGATATTCAAGCGCAGCAGGGAATTCAGAAATTCCCGTAATACATTGGGCTTTTGATGGATCGGGCTGCCGATTAATACGCGTGTCTTATTCATTGCGGCCTCCTTGGGGGACTCTCCCTTTCTTCCGAGAGGTATAGGTATGTTCTCAATATATTTACAGTGAGAGAGTAATAATCCTTATTTCGCAAAGTTCTTATAGTAAATGAGAAATGAGAGTTGGATAAATTGAACTTTTTAGATATATTAATTTTGATGAATCTGCTGTACAATTACCGGATAATTAGATAAGAATGCAGCCAGATGAGTACAGGAATGAGACTATGGATAAATCACCACTAAAAGTTCAGTAGTTAATCAATCTGTTACTGGCCATGAATCCTCGTGCGGATGTGTTCTGGGATGATGGAAAGGGTGAATACCGACCTCTGCTGAATGAGGATGCTGAGGAAATTGATTGCACCGGAAGAGACAGCGAAGACTGAAGCTCATATTGGTGGCTGAACAGAGTTTGATTATTGCGACCCTTGGCATACTGTATTCGGAAGAGTCATTTCAGGTATGGACCATGTGGATACTTTAAGGCGTGGGGATGTCATGAAAAAGGTGGAAATTATCAGTTCCCTCAATATTACATTAATGTGAAATGCTATCCATTGTAATTCCTAGTATCCCGATATACAATATAAAAACAAACAAAGACAATATAGACACGGGGGAGAAACTTATGCGTAGAGGATTATCTGGAGTTATTACTTTGGTTTTGTTAACATTTTTGATTAGCGCGTGCTCCGGGGGAAATAACGCCGCTTCCACAAATACAAATCAGACGCCTACGGCTACTGAAGGATCGACAGCAAGCACTGAACCAAAAGATGGCGGCAACTTAATTATTGGGGTCGCTGCAGATCCTGTCATTCTAAATCCGAACTATGCAGGTGATCGTGTCAGTCTGACGATTGACCAAGCGCTCTACGCGCCATTGTTCCAAGTGAATAACGGAGAGAAGACCTTCTACTTGGCAGACAGCCTGACACTTTCCGAAGATAACCTGACTTATACATTGAAACTGAAAAGTGGACTAACTTGGCATGACGGAGAAAAGCTTACAGCTGACGATGTCGTGTTCACGATTGATAGCATCCTCGATGAGAAGCAAAACAGCATGCTGAGAGCGAACTTATTCATCGGTGATAAACCCGTTAAGGCAGTTAAGGTGGATGATCTGACTGTAGAGTTCAAGCTTCCGCAGGTCAGCCCAGCTTTTGAAGCTACACTAGTGCAAGTATTTCCGATTCCAAAGCATATTTTTGAGAATGAGACGGATCTAGAGAAAAGCACCAAGAATGCTGCTCCGGTTGGATCTGGCCCATTTAAATTTAAAGAATACAAAGCAGGCGAATATGTTACACTCGAGAGATTTGATAACTACTTTGGCGGCAAACCACATCTTGATTCTATAACGTACCGGATTGCTAAAGATACGAATGCTGCGAATCTCGCACTTCAGAATGGTGAGATCAACATTAAGTATCTAGATCCACAGGATGTTGGAACGATTGAGGCTTCGAACAATTTCGAAATCCTGCCTTATAGTGAAGGCCGATTGTCCTACCTGTTGTTCAATGCAAACAGTGATAGAGGTGCTCTTGCTAAAAAAGAAGTTCGTCAAGCCTTGTCTTTAGCCCTAAATCGTGATGAAATCATTCAGGCTGCTTATACTTCTAATGAGTATGCAGACCCGGCGAAGTCCTTTTTGACTCCGGATGCATTGTTCTATACTAATGACGTACCTTCTTTTGATAATGATGTAGAAAAAGCCAAAGAGCTTCTGCAATCGGCAGGGGTTAGCGATCTGAAATTGAGATTGATTGTATCGAGCGGTAATAAAGCTCAGGAAGCCATTTCACTATACGTGCAGCAAAAGCTAAAGGCCATTGGCGCTGAAGTTGAACTGCAAAATATGGATGCCTCGGCATATGGTCAGAAATTCAGTGATATGAATTCAACAGATTTTGAACTTGCGATTGCAGGTTATATTATGGGTTACGATCCTGATGCTTACAGAATTTTGTATACTTCTACTGCAGACTCTAACTACTCGCATTATAATAATGCTGAAGTCGATAAGTTGTTCAATGATGGTGCAGGAGAAGCAGATGTAACTAAACGTGGTGAGATCTATAAGAAGATCCAAGAGATCATTGCTGACGATGCACCGATTTATCCAATTGCTAATACTAAGACTATTGTAGCTGTCTCCAAGAACTACGGCGGTCTAGAAGAAGCAGTCTTGAAGCCTGTCGTTATTTTTGAAGATTTATCGAAAATCTACCTTAAATAAGAACGGGAAAAAATAAGCTGGTCAATCCAGCTTATTTTTTTACCGATATAGAACTGGGAGAATATACGTATGAGACAACTTATCGTCCGAAGATTACTGCAAACCCTGCCGATGCTGTTTTTTGTCTCGGTTGTGTGCTTTGCGATGATTAAGCTGGCTCCGGGGGATCCGGTACTATCCTTCGTTACGCCGAATATGCACGCGGATGATATTGAGCGCATCCGGCATAACCTTGGGCTGGATAAGCCAGCCTACATTCAATATTTTATATGGATCAAAGAAGTACTGCAGGGCAACTTCGGTTATTCCCTTGTGAATCATCAGCCTGTATTGGAGCAAATTCTAGAACGTTTACCTGCAACAGCAGGTTTGATGGGCAGTGCAATCGGCTTAGCCGTTCTGTTGGCGATCCCGATGGGTCTGCTTGCTGGAGCTAACCGGAACCGCTGGGTGGATAAAGTAATTAATTTTTTATCCTATATCGGAATTTCAGTGCCTTTATTTTGGCTGGCCATCTTACTTATGTACTTATTCGCAATTAAGCTGCACCTGCTGCCTATAATGGGGATGCGAACCATTGGTGTGGAATCAGCGGTTGATGTATTGAAGCATGGTATTTTGCCTTGCGCCGTATTGGCGTTTGGATTTCTGGCCGGTTACGTACGATACATCCGCTCTAGTACGATTGGACAGCTAAAAGAAGAATATGTGCAGATTCAATATGCTTTTGGATCCAGCAAGACAACGATTCTGTTCCGTCACGTGCTTAAGCATGTACTGTTGCCAGTAATTACATTGCTCGGGATGTCGATGGGTGATCTGGTGGCGGGTGCAATTGTAACGGAGACGGTATTTTCATGGCCGGGTATTGGCTCTTTAGGGATGACTGCGGTTAAAGGGATGGATTATCCCGTAATTATGGGAATAACTTTGTTCTCTTCTTTAATGCTGATCATCGGCAATCTGGTCGCGGATATTCTATATAGCTTCGTGGACCCACGAATTAAATTAACGAGGTGACCTCATGAATCGCAGTAAATGGAAAAGTGTTGGAGATGAGCTATTTACGAATAAATTGGGTGTCGCAGCCCTCATTACTTTAATCGTCTTCACACTAGGCTCTATATTTGCTTTTTTATCCGGACATGATCCGAATGCAATGGATGTTTTGGCACGTTTGAAAGCACCCGGGGCGGATCATTGGTTTGGTACGGATGATTACGGCCGGGATTATTTTGCCCGAGCTTTGTATGGTGGCCGGGTATCTTTGCTAGTTGGTTTTGCTTCAATGATCATCGCCACGGGTATAGGTGTGACGGTGGGCGTAATCAGTGGATATTTTGGCGGATGGATTGATAATCTATTGATGCGGATGCTTGATGTAGTGATGTCCATTCCATCTTTCCTTGTGCTGCTGCTGCTCAGCGTATTTTTGAAGCCGAGTGTAGGAAACATCATTTTAATCATTGCTCTATTAATGTGGATGAACATTGCCCGTGTGATTCGTGCGGAGACGATGACGATTAAAGAACGGGAATATGTACTGTATGCAAAAGCTTCCGGCCAGAGCAACTTCGGAATTATTTGGCGTCATATTCTTCCGGGGCTAGTACCTGTTGTGATTGTAGGTGCGACGAATAATATCGCTTCCGCGATTATGATGGAGTCGTCCCTAAGCTTCCTTGGGTTCGGGGTACAGCCTCCGAATGCCACTTGGGGCAGTATGCTTAACAATGCGCAGGGATATATCGCTCAGGCACCTTATTTGGCATTGTTCCCGGGGTTATTGATACTATTAACGGTTCTGAGCTTTAATGTTCTGGGCGATATTTTGCGGGTTGGCTTTGAACCGAAGCTGATCCGAAGATAGGAGTGTGAAGACATCATGACGGAACGGCTATTGTCTGTTGAGAATTTGAAGGTTTCCTTCCAAACTCGGGATGGAGAGAATCAGGCAGTTCGTGGCGTTAGCTTTCATATAGATGCTGGAGAAACGGTAGGGATTGTTGGTGAATCCGGAAGCGGGAAAAGTGTAACTGCGAAGGCGATTATGTCGTTGATTACACCTCCGGGTAAAATTATCGCTGGAAATATTAATTTTCGTGGTGACAATTTATCTAACCTTTCGGAAAAAGAGTGGAGAAAACTGCGCGGTAACCGCATAGCGATGGTGTTTCAGGACCCCATGACTTCTCTTAATCCTGTGAAAAAAATCGGCCAGCAGCTTACGGAGGTCATCCGGCGGCATCGCGGCTTAAATAAGGAAGCAGCGTTTAAAGAGGCAGCAAGTATCCTGCGGCAGGTGGGCATTAATAATCCTGAGCAGCGGCTGCAGCAGTATCCGCATGAATTCAGCGGCGGGATGCGGCAGCGGGTCATGATCGCTATGGCTCTTTCCTGCCAGCCAGAGCTATTGATTGCGGATGAGCCGACAACTGCGCTTGATGTAACAATACAGGCCCAAATTCTTGATCTTTTTAAAGAGCTAAAAAATAATACCAGTACAGCTATAGCGCTGATCACTCATGATTTGGGTGTGGTGGCTCAGGTATGTACACGGGTTATCGTAATGTATGGTGGACTAGTGATGGAGGAAGGTACGGTGGAGGATATTTTTTATCGCCCACAGCATCCTTACACGAAAGGTCTGCTTCGCTCCATTCCGAAACGTGACGGCAAATCGCGTGAACGTCTAATTCCAATCGAAGGCACACCTCCGGATTTGTTGAATCCTCCTTCTGGCTGTCCCTTTATGGAACGTTGCCCTAATGCTTTTGCCCGTTGCAGCGAACGTCCTCCGGTAATCGAATTATCGCCCGGTCACCGTTCGATGTGCTGGTTAGCAGATGGTGTGCAGGAGACTCCAGCCGTAGCTGGCGTTGAAGGGAGCGGTTCGGTTGAGTGACAATAAGATTCTAGTGGACGTAAATAATCTCAAAAAACATTTCTCCAAAGGCAAGGATATGTGGGGACGCGATACATCGGTGCTTAAGGCAGTAGATGGCGTAAGCTTTCAGATACGACAGGGAGAGACCTTTGGGCTGGTTGGAGAGTCGGGAAGCGGCAAGTCCACGGTTGGACGCTGCTTGCTGCGCTTATATGACTACACAGACGGTGAAGTGTCTTTTGACGGGCAGCCGCTGAGCAAGCTTGGAGAGAAGCAGCTAAAACCTTTTCGCAGACGCATTCAGTCGATCTTCCAAGATCCCTATTCATCACTTAATCCAAGCTTAAGTGTGCTTGATCTGATCAGTGAGCCGATGAAAATCCACGGTATCCACGAAGGTGAAGAACGCAAAGAAGCTGTTGCGGCATTGCTGGAAAAGGTAGGTTTAAAAAGAGAACATCTCTACCGCTTCCCGCATGAATTCAGCGGTGGCCAACGCCAGCGGATTTCGATTGCCAGAGCATTGTCCGTAAGACCTGAATTTGTTGTGTGTGATGAACCGATCTCAGCGCTGGACGTGTCTGTCCAGGCTCAGGTAGTGAACATGCTGGAGGATTTGCAGTCCGAATTCGGCTTGACCTATCTCTTTGTCGCACATGATCTGTCGATGGTACGGCATATTTCTGACCGGATCGGCGTGATGTATGGCGGTCGTCTAGTGGAGGTAGCCGAAAGTAATGAGCTGTACGAGAATCCTATTCATCCTTATACAAAGGCGCTGCTGTCTTCCATCTTGGAGACGGATCCCCGGCGGGCCAATCAGAGAATTATTTTAGACGGATATTCGCAAGAGTATGGCAGAGCTGAGACTTCCACACTACAGGAAGTAAGTCCGGGCCATTATGTTGCTTATGATTTTACGGTATGATTAGACTCTATATATAGATTGGGAGGGATCAGAATGTCAGAGAACTTAAACCGGGTAAAGTTATCCCAGTGGGATGCGTTATTGGTGGAATCACTCCGCTCCTTGGGGTGGTCTGATGAGGATATTCTTCGTAAAGTGGCAGAGGGCGATTTGCCCGTTGACGAGAGCGAATACCAATTTGATTATAAGCAGCTGACCACATTGCAGTCAGAGCAGCCGGAGTTGTTCGGGCAAGCGGTGAAGACAGGCTATCAGATTAAATACAACACGATTCGTGGGATTCGCAGCTGGATATGGGTAGCTCTGGGCAAAGAAGCGGCTCTGGAGCTTGAGGAAGGTAAGGAAGCTGCTGAGGTGGCTTTAACCTTGGCCGAGAAGGAACGTTTGGCCTCTGTGTTATCCTTCGGTTGGCAGATCGAGAGCGATACGAAGGCAGCGGTTGGAGATACAGCTGTCTACCGGATTGCACCGATTGGACGTTAAGCTGAATAGCTACAGTAAAAAACGATTGTTGCGGGGAAGGACTCCCTGTGCACAATCGTTTTTTTGTTATATTTCTCGCTTAAATGCTTATCTTTAATATACGCTTACCGCTGGGTAAAATACCTCATAGTATGCAGCCTCAATCCAGCTTCCTGTCTTAAAATCTCTGCCCCGGACAAGCACTTTATCGCTATACACTTCTACATAGAAGCCTTGGCTGCCCTCTTTATGTTTATCTTCATTAGTCCAAAGATAGGCGACAGAAGCAGCATTAAACATCGTTGCGATCTCTCCATCGCCAGGGAACATAGTGTTGTCTACCTCCAGCTCCCAATGGGTATGTCCAGTGAATAACAAGGTCTGAGGGTATCTCGACAGGATATCTTTTAATTCCGTATCTTGTGTGACACCATACCAATCTTGCGATTCCAGCGATCCGGCTACGGTGTCTTTAAGCGGTTGATGCAGGAAGAGAAAGATAGGCTGATCTGGTGAAGCTTGTTCTCCAAGCTTATGCTCCAGCCAATCAAGCTGTTCAGAAGAAAGATCACAGAATTTGGGCAATCCTTGTTCTGTCCCTAGAAAAATAAAATGATAGCCATTGACCCAGTGATCATGATAGGGTCCGGACATTCCGGTCTGTGACGTATACATTCCTAAACGTGATTCCCAATTTCCGAGGCCCACATCATGATTGCCTAAGGTAAAGGTAATCCCGGGCAGTTCGGTTTTGTATTGTTTGAGGATACGAAGCATTTCTTCGTATTCAGCATGGAAGCCGTGGTCTGTGACATCACCGATATGCATAATCCCGCTGCTGCCTTCCCCATGCGCTGCTATATCACGGAGAGCCAGCTCGAAGTTAAGATTGTACTCATGATTGCGGTCAGCAGTGACATGGGTATCCGTAATGATCTGAAAGGTGATAACTGGTTTATCATCAGGTGATGTGTTCGTACTCATGTTTGGGCATCCTCCTTCATCTATGAACCTATCCAATACTGTTGCTGTTCGCTAATGCGTCTTGCCGCTAATATTCAGTCCTATGATCCCGACAATGATGACGGCTATCCAAAGTAGTGAGGATAGGGTTAGCTTTTCTTCAAAGAACAGGGTTCCTATGAAGGAAATCAGGATGATTCCCGCTCCTGACCATATCGCATAAGCTACGCCTACCTTAATAGAGGTGAGAGCATAATTCAGGGAGGTGAAGCTGGCTCCATAGAACAGGAACATAAGCACGGAAGGCCAGAGCTGGGTGAACCCTTGAGATATTTTCATTGAGAGGGTCCCTGAGAGTTCGAACACAATAGCCAGCGCCAGAAACATCCATGCCCATATTCCTTCTATTCTCACAGGGAAGTAACCTCAATTCTGAGCTCAGCATAAGATTGTACAATGAGATCTGCATCCGGGAGAATATGTGTTGAAGCACTAGTACCGTCGCTTTCTGCTAGGCCGATAGCTACCTGTACACCCGCTGCTTTAGCCATTCGCATATCCCCGTTAGTATCGCCGATAACCGCTGTGTACGCGGGTTCCACGGCTAACCTTTTGCAGGCAAGCTGCACCATGTCGGGGAAAGGTTTACCCTGATCCACAAGATCTGTTCCAATTACCTCGGAGAAATAATGCCGTATGCCCAGCCATTGGAGATGTTTGTCTGCGGCCTCTGTTTCATCTGCGGTCACCACGGCGAGAGGGATGCCTGCACTCACGCACTCATCAAGAAAACGATGAAGTCCCGGAAGGGAATGAACGGGGCGTTTCTCTTCTAACCTAACATCCGCTTCGAGACGGCATTGATGGACAATCTCCATGGACTCCGCCCAAGATAAACCTTGCAGATAACCCTGCCATGACAGAATGGCATAAAGATCACTCATAGTCCCCATAGCCAGCGGTCCGTTGCGATCATAATCGGTAATGCTCCCCTCGGCATTGTGTACAGTTCCCATTAATGCAGGAAGCTGCTCTTCTGCAATCTGTAGCCCTCTTTGCTTCATATACTTCGTGAATCTCTCTAAAAAACATTCGCCCCAGCTGCCCCAGAGGGATACGAACTGGAGCAGCGTACCATCCTTATCGAATAGAATAGCTGCTACAGCGTATCTGCCTTGCGGAGTGATGAGCTCAGACATGAAGTCCACCGCCCTTTATTTTAATTTATCAAGCGCTGCTTGTGCCGTTTCTTGTGCTTCCTTAAGTGCTTGTGCTGCTGGGATATTCTCAATTTGCACCTTATCTGCGGCGATTGTCAACGCATCGTTAATTTTGCCGCCAGTTGGGTCTTGGAAAGGTGCAGAACCATGAGAAGCTTGCATCAATGGGACCCTAATCTGTGGATTACTTTCGCTGAATGACACAAATGCCGGGTCTTGCAATGCGGATTGGCGCACCGAAATATATCCCGTATTAATGGACCAGGACGCAGTATTCTCAGCATTTGTGAAGTAGGTTAGCCATTTCATAGCTGCTTCCTTTTCACTGTCGTTAGCTTTGGATAGAATGCCGGCCATAAGTGCTTGGGCTACGGGTTTGCCCTCACCGATCCCAGCCCAGCCTGGCTGCTCCATAGCCGAAACAATGCTGAAGTCCAAGTCGCCCTGATCGCCGCTGGAGCCGGTGTAGCCTGCGGCTTGACCCTTCATTACATCGTCAATCGTCTTGTACCAATACTCCCAGCCTTGACCGCCGGAATGAATCCGCATGATCTTATCCTCGTGAATCCACTTGCGGAACAAATCCCAGGTTTCAATCCACTCTTTAGAGTCGACCATAACTTGTTTTCCATCCTCACTAAGGATAGTGCCTCCTTTGCTGAGTACGGCATCAATCATGTTCCCTGAACCCCACATAGGCTCCCAACCATAAAGGGTGGTTTTGCCGCCGTCCTTCACTGTCATTTTCGCAGCTGCGGCAGCCAGATCTTCCCAAGTCTTTAGTGTGCTCGCATCAATTCCATTCTTCTCAAAAACATCTTTGCGATAGTACATGACCTGCGTTGTTCCATACATCGGCAGGAAGTATTGCTTACCATCAACCTGGCCCTGATTTAGAAAGGTTTGGACAAAATCCTCTTTATTGAAATCTGGCTGCAGTGCCATAAGCTCGTCTATCGGAGCGAAATATCCTTTACGGGCCCAATCTACATTGGAGGAGAGAGCAGCCGCAGGCACTTTCCCTGTAGCGATAGCTGCTTGCAGCTTCTGTTCGGTTTCCGTGTAGTCTGCCTGCGCGATACCTTTGACAATGACCTCTTGCTGAGAGGTATTAAATTTCTGAATCAGTACCTCCATATTCTCACCAAGCTTGCCGCCGAGACCATACCAGAATTCAATTGTTACCGGTGCATTTTGTGTGGGTGCAGCCTCTGTGGAGGGGGAGGAAGAAGCTCCATTCGCCGCTGTAACATTGCCTGTATTCGCATTTCCTCCGCAAGCTGTTAACATTGTAAATCCGGCAACCAAAGACAGGGTGGACAGTCTCTTCAATACGTTCATCATCATTCTCCTCTTATTAAAATAGAATTGTTAGCTTATCCTTTGCTGGAACCAGCGGTCATATTGACACTTTGCATGATCGTTTTCTGAGCTAGTAGAAATACTAGCAGCAACGGGGCGATGGTGAATGCGCTAGCGGCCATGATCAGCGGCCATTTTAATCCATAAGCACCTCCTTGAGTAAAGAAACTACGCAGACCCGCCGAGACTAGCTGGAGATTAGGGTCTTTGGTGATCAGCATCGGCCAGAAATAGTTATTGTACTGATCAATGAAGGTGATCAGGGCTAGCACAGCAAAGGAAGAACGTGTAATGGGGACAAGAATGGTCCACAGAATCCGCATATGTGAGGAACCGTCCACTTCTCCAGCCTCCACCAGCTCATGGGGAACCTGAAGGAAGGCTTGGCGAATTAGAAAGATGGAGAAGACACTTACACAGTTGGATAGAATTAATCCGGCATATGAATCCAGTAGATGGAGCTGGGACAATACCAAATATCCGGGAAGATAAACAGCGGTGGCTGGAACCATATAGCCGAAAAGAATAACGCCTGAGAACAGCCCTCTGAAGCGGAATTTCATATGCGTAAGCGCATAGGCCATCATCCCGGAATTTATGACCTGCAGAATAACAATCGACACAGCGACAAATATGCTATTGCCCATATATCTGAAGAAAGGGGCTTCGTGCCAGGCGGCTGAAAAATTACTCCACAGCGGATCCTTAGGCCAAATTGTGGGCGGAGACTGCCAGATTTCATCATTGGTTTTTAAGGCGCTGGTGACCATCCAATAGAAGGGGAAGGCCATGATCAGTGCAATAGCTGTAAAAAATAGATGGCGGGTCAGCTTGCCCACGCGTACGATCGTTGCATTCATCAGTCGTTCTCCTTTACAGCAGTTGTTATTGATAATGGGTTGTCCGTTTACTAACCTCTAGTGAGATTACGGAGAGCAGCATACATATAAATACCAGAATCATTGCGACACTAGAGGCTTCTCCAATCTGAAAGGCTTCAAAGGCAGACTGATAATACATATAGAGCAAGGTGCGTGTTGATCCTGAGGGTCCACCTTGTGTAAGTACGTTAATCTGGTCGTAAGCCTGTAACGCCCCGATGATCTGTACGATGAACAGAAACAGTGTCGTTGGCGAGATTAGCGGTAAAGTAATACGGCTGAATTTTTGAACAGCATTTGCTCCATCCAGTTGAGCTGCTTCCAGCAGATCTGTAGGGACATTGCGTAGTGCCACCAAATAAAAAATCATCGCCCAGCCTACCGATTTCCATATTGTCACGAGCAGAACGCCAAGCAGCGCCCATTTAGGGTCTTGAAGCCAACCGATTTTTTCTAGACCTAAGAGGTCAAGTACAGTATTGGCAAGGCCGATTTCGGGTTCATAGATCCAGGACCAGACAATGGATACAGCCACGGTCGGCGTGACCCAAGGGGAGAACAGCAATACCTGATATAGGGTGGAGCCTTTCAGCTTCCCGTTCATCAGGAGTGCTAGTCCAAGTCCGATCAGAATAACGGGCAGCACACTTCCGGCACAGAATAACAGAGTCACTCTAAGTGCTTTATAGAAGGCAGGATTGCTGAAAAGATCCAGATAGTTGGTTAGTCCGACAAAGGTTTTCTCAGGGCTCATGAAGTCCCATTCGGTAAAGCTGAGATAAAATACATAAAGTAATGGCGCTAGCCAAAATACAACGAATGGAATCATTGCCGGCAAGGTGAAGAGCACCGGTTTCAACTCCCCTATAAATCTCGAACGTTTCATTATTCTGTCGATACCCCATTCCATCTTCTGTTTTTTGCGGTATAATTCTGAGGAAAGCTCTTCCGTTCAAAAAAAATTGTACACTCATCGAGCGGCTGCGTGGTCAAGTGGACGTAAAGATCGATGCGAGATTATGTAAAAAATTAAGAGATTAGCGCAGGTAGTTGCTATTTTGTGTAAAATAGAAGGGTAGATTCTAAGTGGAATGAAGGTGCAGCTATGAAACAGGTAGCCTTTGGTGAAGAGAATAAAGACTTATCTCCACGCGAGCAGCTGCTGCGTCCGATGATCGATGCGATTGCTCAGACGATGGACCTATATGGTGCGAATTATTCATTCGGGCAGCTGTATGGAATTATGTTCTTTGAAGACCGTCCGATGACGCTTGAAGAGATGAAGAATGTGATGAATATGAGCAAGAGTAATATGAGCTATGGAGTCCGTTCTTTGATGGCCTCCAAGATGGTCACTAAGCTGGAGGAGAAGCGGGACCGAAAGGATCTGTATGCAGTGGAAACAGATTTCTTTCAGACCTTTAAGAACTTTTTTGGGATGAAGCTACAGCGGGAGATTGATGTCATGAAGCACGCTTTAGACGTTGTCATTCCTGAGCTGGAGGGATTGGTTCAAGCCGTGGATACGTCTGAGGAGGAGCGGCAATTCTGCCTGAAGGATCTGGAGAAGCTGGAGCATGCCGTTCAATATTATCATTGGCTGCAGCAGTTCGTGGACGAGCTTGGGGAAGAGAATTACTTCGCAGATAAGAGAAGGTCCTAGACCGTCTACAATCACATATAGATGTACATAATTGTATATAGATCTCCATTTTTGCGGGGTGTTCCTTAAGCCGGTTCAGGCTTGAGGTTCGCCCTCTTTTTTATGATAAAGAAACAAAAATAAGAAGAAAATGTAACCAATAGCAGGTGGAACTTCCATAAAATATATAGTTACATAGGGACAAGAAATGTTGTTAAGGAGATTCTGAGATTGAAAACAAAAAAATATATGCTGCTTGTTGTCATAGTTCTACTGCTGAGCCTTGCTGCTATTTTGAATACACAACGTGAACCTTCAACAATAACTATTAACGTAAATGGTCAAATGATAAAGACGATAGCTGCCAATCCAGCCTCGCCTGATGATCTTATGATCCCGAAGGCGGTAGCTGAACAGGCACTAAATACACAAATCGGCTGGCAGAAATCCGGACCTCTTCCAAAAGGTATTTACTACAGAGATCAGGTGGCTGTGCTGATGTATCATCATCTTTCTGAGAAGCCCATGCCACAGTTTCCTTGGGTGTTATCGGTTGATCGGTTTGATGATCAAATGAATCTGCTGAAGCAGGAAGGTTTTCATGTGATCACCATGGCGGAATACCGTGAATTTATGCTGAATAACGGCGCAGTTCCGGACAATGCAGTGCTGCTGACCTTTGATGATGGATATGAGAGTTTCTATAAATTGGCGTTCCCCGTTTTGCAAAAATACGGATATACAGCCGTCAATTTTGTTATCGTATCTACAATAGATCACCCAGATCCGAATAGCGTACCGAAGCTCACTTGGGAGCAAATGCGGGAAATGAAGCATGCTGGGATGGGATTTTATAGTCATACCTATGATTTGCACCATTATGGGATTGTCGATGCCGAGGGCGGGCAGCGGCCAGCTGCAAGTGCCTTGTTATATGTTGATGATGAGAACAGGAATGAGATGAATGTCGAATACTACAGCAGAGTTACACGTGATCTGGCTAAGGCGGAGCAAAGGCTGAAGAAAGAATTGGGCAATATGGATTCGGCGATTGCTTTTCCTTATGGGTCCTACAATGACAGATTGCTGGCTGTTTGTGATTCGCTGGGGATTTCACTGACCTTCAAAATTGAGGATGGGATTAACACCAGAGCGGATCGGAATGCCGCACGAATTAACGGGGGAAGTGAGACACTTACCGCTGCGTTGACGCTTGATCAGATGAAGCATATCGATTTGCCTATGGAATTGACCTTGAACAACCAAAAGGTGAATATGGTAAGGAATTCTCCTGAAATGAGGAAGGGAACCTTGATGGTTCCGTTTCATCAATTATGCAAAGATCTGCATATAGATATGAAATATGATCCGAAACGCCGAATCGTTGAATTGACTCATATGGATGCAGGAGCATGAAAAGTGTCACTTTTATAGATGATGAGATTACAAAAAGTGAGTAAATTCGTCATTTTAGGCGAATCACTAGTTGCTATAAGTGAATTCCTTACTGTAGACTATAAACAGAGTACTAATTGGTAAGCGAATGGAGAGAACTGATGGAATTGTTTAAGCGTTATTACGCAAATTTAACGGTCCGGCGTTTTTTGATTTTAGGATTGGTTGCTCTACTGCTATTCAGTATTAGAGATATGCTTAATTTGGTACTGTTGACGTTTTTGATTGCGTATGTAATGAATAGCTTTCAAGTGCTGCTCACGAAGCGCATTAACAAATATGTAGCAGTTAACAGCAAAGTAATTATTGTTATTCTATACCTTGCCTTAATCGCTGTAGTTGTCATAACCCTCGTTAATTATCTGCCTAAGGTTTTTATACAGATTAAACAGTTAACGAATTTTTTGACCAATTTGACCCCTGAGAACATCCCGCAAAATGATATAGTGCAGTATATATTCGCCCAGCTTAAGGATTTGAACTATCAGTCGTACATGAAAGACGGTATTGAATATGTCTTGAAAATAAGCAATTGGGGCACCAGCTTTGTTTTATCAACTATTTTGAGCTTTGTATTTATACTTGAGAAGAACAGGATCGTTAGTTTCACTTCCCGTCTTAAAGAGAGCAAAATCTCTTGGTTCTATGTAGAGCTTGAGTATTTTGGCAGAAAATTTATCTCCTCTTTCGGAAAAGTGATCGAAGCACAAATTCTGATCGCGTTGTTTAATACATGCTTTACGGTGATCGGACTCTGGATTTTAGGTTTTCCTTACCTTTTCGCATTATCCATTATGATCTTCTTGCTCAGTTTAATTCCGGTAGTAGGTTTTGTTATCTCGCTAATCCCACTTTGTATTATTGGTTACAATATTGGTGGCCTAGTCATGACGATATACGTACTGGCAATGATTGCCGTACTGCATTTTGTAGAAGGCTACTTCCTAAATCCTAAACTGATGTCATCCAAAATGAATTTGCCTATGTTCTATACGTTTATCGTGTTGTTATTCTCTGAGCATTATCTCGGGGTATGGGGTCTGATTCTGGGGATTCCGATCTTTGTATTCTTCCTTGATATTCTGGAGATTAACAGAGAGAACAAGATAGGAACTTAGGGATTCTGTTATAAAATAAGTGTTAAATATACAAAAACCGGCTAAATGGAAGATCCATTTAGCCGGTTTTTTTGTGTGTATGTTACAGCGTCGCTGTATGTATTCCCTTAACCGAAGGAAGTATGGACACTATCTGAAACGATGTCCCTCAGCTCCGCTTTATATGCCGCATACTGCTCGGTTGTTATGCTTCCAGCGGCTAACCGTGAATCCAATTGATCCGTTAGCTGGGCAACCTGTAGATCGATTACAGCTTCAATATCTTGGCCTTGTTCTGATGCAATATCTTGAAGTGACTTACCGTCATATATGGCCTCGTATAGATCCTCGTCCGTTGGCTGGTTAAGTACCTCCAATAATTCGTCTTGATCCGCGACCTCTGCCGTGGACCATTTAACAGGCGAACTTGCATTAGCGGTAAGACTAGTCCAAGCATTTCCGAAAGACATCACTACAACTACCGTTCCGACTATGATCACTCTTTTTATATCCATTAGAGTCCTCTTTTCTTGTTCTGCAATAACTTATCTTGCTTAAGCATCCGTCTAAAGTATCGTTTAAAATGGGTTCTAACTAGTTATATTGTAACCCGCGAAGCTGAACTGAAGCTTAAGCAATATTAAAAATAACCTAAAGATTTAACACGGCTATGATATAGCGATAATACACCGCAGGTATACTTTCCAGATGAGCTTCATTGCATATTTATGCATTGAATCACAATCAAACAAATGGGGAGTGTTCGGAGTTTTGAGAATAACAGCAAAAGCTAAACGTTTATTTTCCAGCATAATTGCCAGCAGTCTGATGTTGGGAATAATGGCTCCAGCAGGGTATGCCGAAGAGCAGCAGCTGGAGACAGAGCAGACATCTTCCGAATTAGAGGCGCATTTTGATGAACAGGTTGAGCTCGACACGCTTTTAAGTCAACCGACTGTAATGGCAGATGTGTACGCGGTACCTAATAATCCAGGAGCGCTACTGATTACAGAAGTTGTTCCGGATACTAAAAATGTAAAAGGGACAGATGGAACCTCTGTAGATGGTTACGAGTTTGTTGAGGTCTACAATAATACGGACAAGCCGGTTAATTTTAAGGATTATTATTTCTTTTATAATGACAAAGATACATGGGCACCTAATGGTGATGCTGTAATACCGGCGCATGGAAATATTGTTTTCTGGATTATGAACGGCAATAATCTGAATGTTCCTACGGAGGATTTCATCAAAAACTTTAATCCTTCTGCAGCTTTGCAGGAAGGAGTGAATCTGTTCCGGATCAACGGTGGCGGGGGGATGGCTAACACTTCTGCGCGTAATTTACAAATTAAAAGCAAAGCAGGAGATACGCTAATTGTTTCTGCTTCCTATGGAAAAGAACAGGTGAAGGAGAATAACGGGATCTTCTATCAATATTTGCAAGCAGATAGCTCCGTTATGAACCTCATGGTGAATTCGGGAACGGTTGTGGCTACGCCTGGAACCGTAGAGGCAGAACAAGTGCCTGAGCTAGTTCCTGGGAACAAGCAGCCAGTAATTGAACATATTGCACAGAGTAGTGTCGATCCAGTCGATCTCCCTATCAGTGCGAAGATTACTAATCTGGAAAGCGGGGCAGATGGATCACTACCTGTAGTGAAGCTACAGTATGGCTCTCCTTCTCAGGCGAAAGATACGGTAATCACCATGACCTCAAAAGGTGGGGATGAATATGCGGCAATGATTCCTGCAGCTGCGCTGGAAGAGCCGGAGCTGCATTACAGCATCCGCGTTAATAATGTGACAGAGAGTTATTCTGTTCATGTGAACCTGCCGGCGTTTGATTCGAATAATGTGCCGCCGTTGTTAATCACAGAGCTGCTGCCGAATTCGACGAATGTAAAAGGAACGAGCAGCGACGCTTTTGAATTCATTGAGATCTATAACAATACTGATGCACCAGTTAATTTCAAGGACTACAAGGTCTATTATCGTTATCCTGATAAAGGTAACGCTTCCGATGTGAAGTGGCCTTCGACGCCAGACAACTTTCTGATTCCTGCACAGCAGTCCGTGGTGTTCTGGGTTATTAATAGTGCCAATAGTACTTACACTGCTAATGATTTCAATACAGAATTCAACACAAACTTAATTGAAGGCACCAATCTCTTTTTGATCAAAAGCGATGGTATGGCGAACTCTGGCCGCCGGGCAGTCGTAATCAAAAGTAACACGGAAAAAGAAATTTCCTCCGCGTATTATGATGCTGACCTCACCTACGATGGTGGAGCTAAAGGTGATGACACCAAAGAGAATAAAGCCCTTCTATATAAGTATCCTGTGAATGGGCTGAGCAAAATGCTCAAGATCAGTACGGGGTCAGCCGTTCCGTCACCAGGCCAGACGGATGCAACACAACTTCCAAACACACCGATCCATGTGGAGCCGGATACAGAGAAACCAACAGTAGAAGATCTGACCGGCGTAACGGAGATTGATCAGTCGCTGGGTCTCGATTTGAAGGCTTTTGCTGATGACAATAAAGCTGTTACTTCTGTGGAAGTTAGAGTGTCTTCGGACAAGCAGCCGGAGGCTGTTAGCCACAATCTATCCCAAGACTTCAACGACAGCTTGTATCACTTTAAATTGACCTCTGCGGATTTGATTGGCAGAAATGAAATCCAGTATTACTTTGTTGTTTCTGATGGAACGAATGAAACACAATCTCCAGTAATAAAAGTAAAAGTTACAGGAGGACAGGATCAATCACCCCTTCGTTTGAATGTGAAGGAAGGGCAGTTGATCAATGGCTCCGTGACCGTAAAGGGAACCTCTGCCACCGCTAAGGCTGATGTCTTAGGCTTGAGCATTGACAGTAAGTTACTGGGCAATAACGAGGCATATAATGCACTGGAGAATGATGCCTACTTTGTATTTGAAGCTAAAAATGTGGACTATTATTTTAAAAATGCGATCACGATGGGACCGGAAGAACTAGGAGATGCCAGTATTCTGTATACCTTTATGGACCCGATTACTACGTATACTACATTGACTTTTCCTATTTCTTCTGCCGCTTTAAAAAAGGGTACGGATAATGTGATTTACATTCGGGCGGGCTCTAAATCATCTCCATTTGATCCTCGTCCTGAGGAGAATAAGGATGATTTTGAAGTAAAAAATGTTCGTCTCCTGCTGGCAGATGGTACCGAAATTTGGGACCCGGCTTATGCAGAACGTGATAAGGAAATCAAGATGGGGGACAGCGCAGGTAAGCATGAATCCCTCGGCTTCCAGTTTGATCTAAAAGCGGATTTGTTCCGTTCAAAGGCGTACAACTGGAATACTAAGGAAGCAACTGACGGAGAACATAAAGTAACGCTTACCGAAGGTGGAACGAAAGTATCATCAAACGTAATTGTCGACAACACGCCACCATCCATCAAAGCATCCATAGAAGAAGGACAAACTTACCGTGGCAATTTTGAAATTGCTGCTGAAGTTAAGGATACTTATGCGGGTGTAGATAAGGTCAGCGTGAAGCTGGATGGTAATGTTATTGAACTGCCCTATGCTACTTCATCCGGGAAGTTGTCGGCTGGGGATCATACGCTTTCTATCACAGCCTTAGACAGGATTGGCAATCAGGCAGAAAAGGTCATTACATTCCATGTACCGAATGAGAATCCATTTGCGCCACTGCTTATTTCTCCTACAAACTGGGAGACCGCTGTAGGTACTAATCCGACTTTAAAGGTTAAGGTTGAAGATCCTAATCAGGATAAGATAAACGTTACCTTCTTTAGAGGATTTAAGTACGATGCTAACCATCCGGAGCAAGGCTTTGCTGGGTTTATAAATGCATCCGATACAGAGCCGCCGAAACAATCCGTACCTGCGGGCGAACAAGCGCTTAGCAGTGATGACTACAGTAAAATAAGTGCGGTGGACGGACAATATTTAATTAATGATGCTGTCGATCAATTCCCTTATCAGCGTTATGAAATTAAGCTGGATGAGTCGGTTAAGGCGTCAGATCGTGTAGATATTGAATGGAAAGGGAATTCGTTGCCGGGACGAAAAGTAAGTCTCTACGCATGGAGTCCAGCTCAACAAAAATGGGTACAGCTGGATCATTTAATCGCTGGAACAGAGGATTTTGAGCTGAAATCCACGGTTACAGCTGGAGAATATGCTAATGGAAATAGCATTGCCGTAATGGTTCAGGATGAAATTGCTTCTGTGGCTAAGACAGCACCTACAGTAACACAAGATACGTATGACTTCTCTTTTGTATGGATGTCTGATACACAATATTATTCACAGAGCTACCCTTACATTTACCGTAAAAATGTAGAATGGATAGCTGACAACAAAGAGAGCTTGAACCTGAAATACGTTATTCATACAGGAGATATCGTGGATAAATCCTATCAGGAGTATGAGTGGAAGGAAGCTGACCGGGACATGAAGGTTCTGGAGGAAGCTAACATTCCTTATGGTGTTCTTGCAGGTAATCATGACGTAGGTCATCAAACCGGGGATTACACGAAATTCTGGGAGTATTTTGGAGAGTGGAGATTCAAGAATATGCCGACCTTTGGTGGCTCTTATGACAACAACAGGGGCCATTACGATTTAGTGTCTGCGAACGGAAATGATTTTGTTATTGTATACATGGGCTGGGGATTGGCTGAGGAAGAAATCGAATGGATGAATGAGATCGTTGCCCGTTATCCAGAGCGTAAAGCGATTCTTTGTCTCCATGAATACTTGCTGGTTTCTAATAACCGGGCACCTATTGCGGATAAGATTTTTGAGATGGTTGTGAAACCTAATAAAAACGTAATCGCAGCACTGTCCGGCCATTATCATGATGCTGAGCTTAAAGTAGACGAGCTGGATGATAACGGTGACGGTATTCCAGACCGCAGTGTCTATCAAATGCTGGCAGATTATCAAGGCGCTGAAGAAGGGGGTCTCGGCTATATCCGACTGCTTCAGTTCGATGTTGCTAATAACAAACTTCGCGTGAAGACTTATTCGCCTTATTTGGATGATTATAACTACTATGATGAAGACGAATATCCAGGCAAAGATGAGTTCGTTCTGGATCTGGATTTACAGCCTGTGACTAAACGTGTGGCTACCGACTATATCGGAGTCAAGGTTTACAGCGATCAGGAAATTGCGGCCAATCCACAAGTAGAGAGTGGCGCGGAGACTCAGGTCACTTGGAGTAAGCTGAATCCGGATAGCTACTACCAATGGTATACAAAGGTTGAGGATGATCACTCCGGTAGTGTGCTTTCAGATATCTGGGGCTTTTACACTGGAAAAGAGGATGTGACGCCGACACCAGAGGTGACACCGACACCAGAGGTAACGCCGACACCAGAGGTATCGCCATTGCCAGAAGTGACGCCATCGCCAGAAGTGACGCCTACACCAGCACCAGAGGTGACAACGGCACCTCCGGTAGTTTCACCAGTGCCAACAGTGACTCCAACGCCTACAGCCACACCTGGAGCGGGAAAAGGAAACATTGAACTGGCATTAGGAAGTAATGGGACGTATACAGCTGATCCGTCAGCCTTGAAGAAACTGATAGAGGAAGCTGCTACAGGGGGAAGCCTAAAGATTAGCGCAGGCGGAGCAACCTCGGCTCAAGATCAGATTAGAATTGCTCTTGATGCAGCCGCTGTTCAACAGGCTGTCGATAAGAAGTTGAATTTGAATATTGTTTCATCTAACGTTACCTTGAGCGTACCAACAAGCTCCTTACCAGCCATTCCGGCAGGCAGTGATATGCTGCTACTAAGCATTGATACGAGTATGATATCTGTACAGGCCAATGACGCTGGAATGAGTCCATTCAGAGCTAACGTTACGCTGAACCTCAGTACATCTGCAGGAGGCAAAGAAACGGCTATCCACCAGCTTAAAGGTGCTGTTACGATTACCTTGACGCTGACTAAGGAACAGCTTGCTAAGCTTGATACAGATTTTGCGGGTGTCTATTATGTAAATGGCAGCACGTTGGAATATTTGGGTGGAGTGTTTAAGGATAATACCGTTACCTTCACAACAAATCACTTTTCCTCCTTTGCGGTGCTGGAATACCATAAGCAATTTAGGGATACTGCTGGTCACTGGGCAGAGTCGTATATTTCCAAGCTGACGGCTAAGCATGTGATTAAAGGGATCGACGATACGCATTATGGACCACAGGCGAATGTAACCCGTGCAGATTTTGTTACACTGGCCGTTCGTTCTCTCGGATTGGATGAAGCAAATGGGGCTATCGTACAGAGTGCTTTTGCAGATGTATCTAAAGATGCTTATTATGCACAGTCGATAGACAAAGCTGTCCAGCTTGGATTGATCCAAGGCAGTGATGGCAAGTTCCGACCTAAAGATGCGATTACTCGTGAGGAGGCGGCAGTTGTCCTGCAGAAACTGATGCAGTATAAAGCAGGATTGCAAGCTTCCGTTGCTGCTGCTGCAAGCTTTAAGGATATGAATAGTGTATCTGAGTGGGCGAAGCAAGCGGTAATTGATTTGCAAGCAAAGGGAATCCTTGACGGCAAGGGCGACAATAACTTTGACCCTCGTGGCAAAGTGACCCGTGCTGAAATCGCAAAACTGTTATATGGAATAATCAAATTATAAGATAGGTTGGCAAAGGCAGGCAGAGGTGACTCTGGCCTGCTTTTTGTCTTTTTTGCGTGTAGTCTCCTTTTTCTTCTATGTAAAAAGGAAATTTCCACTATTCATATGATTTTTCATATATAATATTTTTGAATTAATTTTTAATTTTCAGAATCTTTCAAAATAAAAGGTAGATTGCAAGGAGTGCAAGTGAAATTAAATATCTCCAATCTGCCAATTCAGGAGTCGGGTAAAATATATTTACCAGTTAGAGCGTTATTTACCGGCCGTATCATCTTTTATGCAGGTTTATGATGAAGACAGCCATGCGCTTGTACTGGAAAGTGGTCTATAAGCTTCCGAGTTGGAGGGCACCTTTGAGGGTGTTCTTTTTTTGAATATATAAAATACTTACTTGACAGGTAGGAATAAAGGGGTATATGATATCACCAATACTTAAACAGTAATTAAATGAACAGTGAAATAATTCAACTGAGCTGATTGGACCACCAAAGGCTCCCGTACTTTTCCCTTGTCAGGGGTAGGTGCTGGGAGTCTTTTTTTATGGGCTGATTGGGAGAAAGCAGAGGTAAGTAAGCCATGAGCGAACAATATTGGAGACAGCTGGAGGAGACAGATTGGGCATTTCGCAAGGCGGTTCGCAGATTCGTGAAAGAGCGGGATAAGGTCGCCGTAGCAGGCATCTCCTTACCAGGCATGCTGATTCTGCACAAAATCATTCGTGATGGTGAACAAAGGCTAGGAGACTTAGCGGATGAACTAGACTTCACCTCAGGTGCGATTACCGCATTGAGCGATAAGCTTGAGGCGGGTGGATATACCGTGCGCAGACGTAAAGAAGGCGACCGTAGAACGGTAATGCTGGATATTACGGATAAAGGCCGCAAGCTGGCGGAGCAGAACAGCAACATCGGAGAACGATGTATTTCGCTTTTGTTTGAGGGGTTTACGGAGGAGGAATTGGCGCAGCAAAATGACTTTTATCAGCGGATCATTAGCAATTTGGAAGGATTCTCGGATATCCTGCTGAAGCTCGCCAAGGAGAATGCAGAGACCTCTCCAACCCTTGAACAGAAGCCACGAACAACCACCAAAAAAAGTAATTATCTTAGCTACTAAAAATTGAACGTAGGAGAGATGAACGATGGGACATTCAACCATTTATCCAACTGGAGCAACCGTATATAACCCTAACAAAGCCTGGAGTGGCTATACCGTATTTCAAGCTGGTGAAGAAGGTGTTGTACTGATTGATATGAACGGTAAAGAGGTGCATTTGTGGAAGGGGCTGCTTGGATTTCCGGCTAAAATCTTCCCGGGTGGTTATGTGCTGGGCAGCACAGGAAGAAGAGATCCTAAATTCGGAATACAGGATAATGTAGATCTGGTACAGGTGGACTGGGATGGGAACATCGTGTGGAAATATAACAGCTATGAACATATAGAAGATCCGGGTTATGAACCCCTCTGGTATGCCCGCCAACATCATGACTATCAGCGCGAAGGCAATCCGGTCGGATATTTTGCACCGGGGCTTGAACCCAAGGTAGACAGTGGAAAAACGCTAATTCTTGCTCATAAAAACATCTACAATCCTCAAATCTCCGACAAACAATTGCTTGATGACACGATCCTTGAGGTGGACTGGGAGGGGAATATCGTCTGGGAGTGGGCTCCAAATGAACATTTTGATGAGCTAGGCTTTGATGAAGCGGCCAAAAATGTACTATTTCGTGATCCTAACTCACGCTCTTTCGGAAATCTAGGTGGTGGTGTTGGAGACTGGCTGCATATCAATTCGGCTTCTTATGTAGGACCCAATAAGTTTTACGATGCAGGGGATGAGCGTTTCCATCCGGATAACGTGATCTGGGATGCGCGTGAAGCAAATATTATTGCGATCACGGATAAGCGTACCGGAGCCATCGTTTGGAGAATCGGTCCGGATTACTCGCTGCCAGAAGTGAAGCATATCGACTGGATCATTGGCCAGCATCATGCGCACATCATTCCGAAAGGTTTGCCGGGAGAAGGCAACTTACTTGTATTCGATAACGGGGGCTGGGGCGGTTATGGTCTTCCAAATCCATCTTCTCCTTTCGGGCAAAAAAATGCACTCCGCGACCACTCACGAATTCTGGAGATTAATCCCGTAACCCTTGAGATTGAGTGGCAATATACAGCGGCAGAAGCAGGTTTCTCTGTCCCAACCGATTCTTATAAATTCTACAGTCCATATATCAGCTCAGCTCAACGGCTTCCGAATGGCAACACCTTAATTACAGAAGGTTCTAACGGCAGACTCTTTGAGGTTACGCCAGAACATGAACTGGTATGGGAATATATTTCGCCATTTACGGACTCCAGAAATACCAACATGGTCTATCGTTCCTACCGTGTGCCTTATGCATGGGTACCACAGCTGGAAACGCCAGTTGAACAAGCGATTGAGCCAATAGACGTAACGCAGTTCAGAGTCCCGGGGTCTGCACCTAAAGGATCGGATTCTGTGGTAAGTGTGGCGACAACCCTGCCATTTGTTGAAGGAGCTGCTTGTGTGGCGACGACGGATGAAGGCAGCAGCCGCAAGGTAAATTAACAAATTTGAGGAGATGTGTCGGTTGAAAAAATCATGGATCAGCTCAAGCTTTCTGCTCTTATCTTTATCAGTGGTTATCCTTTTATCGGGCTGCAGCTCCAAGGGCGACGCGGCTGCCTCTAATGCCGCTAAAGAGGAAGCGGCGAACAGCAAAGCAGAGACATTAAAGATAAAAATTGCTGACATCAATACGAATCCCACTTTTCGGGTGGCACTAGATAAAGGCATCTTTGCCAAACACGGGATTGACGCTGAACTGGTCAACTTTGGTTCCCCTGCGGAAGGTGTAAATGCCCTTTTTATTAAACAGGTGGATGTGGCTTTCGGGGCAGACTTCCCCTTGCTGAACGCAGTGGCGAAGGGCGATTATGCTATTATCGCCTCGGCGGGATTAGCGACTGATGAAGCGTCCACTGAATGGAAATTGTTCGTACAGGACGATATTCAGAAGGCTGAAGACTTGAAGGGGAAGAAGCTGAGTTTCATACGCGGTACCTTCATTCCGTACCTTTGGGATGAATATTTGAAAGAGCATAATGCTGCTCTCAGTGATGTGGAGTTGATAGGACAGGGTGCCTTTGATGAAGCTTATATCGCTTTGAAGCAAGGTGCTGTGGATGGAGCATGGTTTTATGGTTCGGTTCTGAATGATAAGCTCTACGCGCTTAAAGGTGTTCATGAACTGACAGATATGTCTAAAACCACGGTTCGATTGGGGATGGGGATTGTAACGGGAAATGATTTTGCGACTAAGAATCCGCAAGGTATAGCGAATTTCCTAGCAGCGGTGAATGAAGCCGGAGCCTATGCTCAGGCTCACCCAGATGAGGTTGCTGATCTGATGTATAAGGAAGTGAAGCAGCCTAAGGAATCAACGATAAAAGATCTGCCGAATAATCCGTGGGCACTAGGATTTACTCAAGCAGCGTATGACAGTTTGACCAAGCAAAAGAAATATATGGTCGACAACGGAATCATTGAGAAGGATTTTGATCTGGATAGTAAACTGAATCTCGAGCCGCTGGAGAAGGCATTGCCAGAAGAGGTTACGTACAAGAAATAGGGGGAGTTCAGCATGTCATTATCTGCTAAGCAGCATACCATTCATATTGAGCAGCTCCGTAAAAGCTACAGTGAACCGACTGCTGGGGACGTTCACTACATTATAAAAGATGTAGATCTCGTAATTAAAGGTGGCGAATTCTTCGTTCTGCTCGGGCCGAGTGGTTGCGGGAAATCAACACTGCTGAATATGATCGCCGGCTTTGTCTCCAAATCCGGTGGGCATCTACGGGTGGATAATGTAGAGGTGAATAAGCCCGGCAGAGATCGGGCGGTTGTGTTCCAGCAGGCTGATTCCTCCTTATTCCCTTGGTTAACCGTTCGTCAGAATGTGGAGTTCGGATTGCGGATGAAGAAAATCGCAAAGGTGGAACGGCATACAATATCGGATAGGTTCATCGGGCTTGTTGGGCTGAACGGGCATGAGGAGAAGTTCCCGAAGGAGCTGTCTGGGGGTATGAAGCAGCGTGTTCAGCTGGCTCGGGTGCTGGCGAATGATCCAGCGATTCTGCTGATGGATGAGCCATTTGGTGCACTGGATGCGATGACGCGCCGAACGATGCAGAAGGAATTGGTCAATATTTGGCGCCAGACACATAAGACGGTGATTTTTGTAACTCATGATATTCAGGAGGCGTTATTGCTGGGAGAACGAATTGGTATTATGTCAGTAGGACCGTCCTCTAATATTACGGATATTTATGACAATACACTTCCGTATCCGCGGGACGTAACCTCACCGGAATTCTACTCGTTATACAATCAAATTCAAGGTCATTTCGAAGAATAGGATAGGGTGAGACAGATGAGGAAATGGGTGGAGAAGAAGTGGGTTTCCGTAACCCTTCTATGGATTACCGCGCTCTGCGTCTGGCAGCTTGGAGCTGTAATCTATGGCCCCGATGTGATCCCCGGACCATGGAGTACACTTAAAGGCGGACGGGAGCTGCTGGAAGACGGAACCTTGCTGCAATATATCGGAATTAGCTTTTACCGGGTGCTCATTGGTTGGGTACTCGGCAGTTTACTGGCGATTCCCGTAGGACTAATCATTGGGAAGGTGAACTTGATCCGTATTTTTGCGGAGCCTTTCCTGAACTTTATCCGTTTTATCCCGCCGATTGCATTCATTACTTTGTTCCTAGTATGGTTTGGTATTGGGGAGCAGTCGAAGATTGCGTTAATTATGTACGCTACCTTTTTTATCGTGGTGCTGAATACTTTAACCGGTGTGATGTCCGTGGAAGAGGACAAAATCCGCTCAGCCCGCAGTATGGGCGCCAGTGAGTGGCAAATTCTGATTCATGTGGTCGTTCCGGCGACGATCCCTTATATTTTTACGGGTATCCGGTTAGCGATGGGCACCTCATATATGGCGATTATCGGCGCGGAAATGATTGCTTCGAACGAAGGTGTAGGTTATCTGATCTGGAATTCCCGGTTGTTTTTCCGTACGGATTGGATCTTTGTCGGGTTATTCTGCCTTGGCTTTATGGGCTTCTTTACGGATCGGCTTTTTGGCTGGTTCGGTAAGAAGGTGCTTTACAGATACGGTGTTGTCAGTGTGGCAGCGCGTAGACGGTAGTTATATTCATACATGTAAAACTGCCTGGAAATGTCGGGCAGTTTTTTACTTGGACTGAAGTTTATACGAATATTTTTTGTCATTGTAATTAAATTGGATGGAATCCAGTGATGAGGGATTAAGAGAATAATCATTTATTTTTTCTTTGTTGCCAGTCAGAAGATTATAAATATAAACTTCGTAACTATAGCTACCATCTGCATTTCCAGGAAGTATGGAAACCGATAGATAAAGTTTTTCTTTTTCATCAACTGCATAACTATAAAATTTACCTCCAGATGAATGGAATTGAGCAATTTCTTTATTAGATGTTGGATCGTCTACTTTCATCACCCAAGCTTGTTCTCGTATCGGCTGAGCTCCATCAGTGAAAATGGAAAAGGTATGATAGAGGATATAATCATCTAATCCAAAAACGCCGCTAACCACCAGAACAGCATCGCCATCATTTAAAGGTAACGTCAATAGCTTCTTGGACTTTTCTACAGCTAGTGATTTTTCATTAGGAGAACTTAAATAGAAAGTGAATGGCTCTGTTGGAAAATAAAATGGATTTGCTTCTGTTCCAGGGGCAATGTTCATTTTTGGGGCTGGCAACCATACGATACCGGCAGAGGTTTTGACAGCGTAGTTGTATTGTTCTGTATTCTGATCACGTAATGGGAGGGTGTAAAGATCACTGTTTATTTGAATGATTTTATTACTTGTATCTGGCGTGTTATTTTTAGGAGGAGTAGCTGCATTGTTGCAAGCTGAGATAAGCAAAGTACATAGAAATAAACCTGTTACCATCTGAATTTTTGTAAACAGCATTTTTCAAGCTCCTCTGAGGGTCATTTCTTATTATGAATAAATACTACTATACATCAGTAAAGTTCTATTTTAGTGTAATTAATGTAATTATTTTCATAAAAACATTTCTAAGGGAAACGGCGGTCATCTAAAAAAGACGACAGGTCGTTTCTTTTTATTTACAAATATTCCTATTCTCCTTAATGCCGCGAAAATAGTACACGCCTATACTGCAATTGGGTGCCTAACAGTTGGAGCATAAAGAGCCCGCAAATAAGAAATAGGAGTGAAGGGGAAATCATGAAAAAAGGGATCAACAATCAATTATCGATGGGTCTAATGTTATCCTTGCTCGTCCTGTTGCTTGCTGCTTGTGGAAATTCGGCCAAGGCTGAAGAAACAACGAATGGAAAGGCTGGCACCAAAGAATTAAGTCTGACTGAGATCGAGAGTAAAGCTAAAGAAGAGGGCAGTATCATCAGTGTAGGAATGCCGGATTCCTGGGCGAACTGGAAAGATACATGGAGTGATATGAACAGTAAGTATGGTCTTACACATTCGGATACCGATATGTCGAGCGCGGAGGAAATTGCCAAGTTTGATGCGGAAAAAGACAAACCAACGGCCGACATCGGAGATGTGGGGATTGCGTTTGGATCGGTTGCCGTGGATAAAGGGGTAACCCAGCCTTATAAAACATCCTACTGGGATGAAATCCCCGATTGGGCTAAGGATAAGGACGGGAATTGGATCGTCGGCTATCAAGGCACCATTTCTTTTCTGACTAACACTAAGCTCGTGGCGAATCCACCGAAGAGCTGGGAAGATCTGAAGAACGGTAACTACAAAATCATCGTTGGTGATGTAACCAAGGCTGCTCAAGCACAGATGGCTGTATTGGCCGCAGCAATTGCCTTTGGTGGCGATGAGTCGAACATTGAACCGGGGATTGCTTTTTTCGAGGATTTAGCTAAAAAAGGACGTCTCTCCAATGCAGAAGCTTCCCTTGCCAACATTGAAAAAGGGGAAGTAGAAGTTACCCTGCTGTGGGATTTCAACGCTTTGAACTATAGAGACCAGATCAACAAAGATGGCTTCGCAGTAGCCATTCCTCAGGAAGGCAGTGTCGTGAGCGGGTATGCCACGATCATCAACAAATATGCGCCGCATCCTAACGCGGCGAAGCTTACACGCCAATACATCCTTAGCGATGAAGGACAGATTAATCTTGCCAAAGGTTACGCTCGTCCGATCCGTGACAGTGTAACGTTGCCGGATGATGTTGCAGCTAAGCTACTGCCAAAAGAGGAATATGTTAACGCTAAGCCTGTTGGTGATTACAAGGTATGGGAAGAGACGGCAAAAACCATTCCTCAATTGTGGCAGGAACGTGTGCTTGTACATTTGAATTAGTATTCATTTCTCCCCAAAAAAGAAGCAGGGCGCCTTCGTCATGATGCCGTAAGGCGCCTTTGTTCTATTCCCGCGACAAGGAGCGAGTAAGATGAAACAAAGAAGCCGCGGTGTGATCCTGGCACTTATTCCATTTGCACTAATGGTGTTAGCCTTTCAACTGGTACCTATACTATCCATGCTGACGGGAAGCTTTCGCACAGCGGATGGAACGGGATTTACGTTAGGCAATTATCTGCATGCGTTGCAAAGTGCCTATTACATGCAGGCGATTAAGAACAGTCTGCTAATCTCCATAATCTCAAGTCTGATAGGGATCATTGTCGGGCTTTTTTGTGCTTATTGCATTACCCGGTTTACCCCGAGAGTACGCGATAGACTTCTGATGCTGTCGAATATGACCTCTAACTTCGCAGGTGTTCCGCTGGCTTTTGCTTATATCATTTTGCTCGGAAATAATGGGGTGTTTACACTCTTATTTAAACAGTGGGGCTGGAGTGTTTTTGCCGATTTTGATCTATATAGCTGGTCAGGTCTAATACTGGTGTATGTATACTTTCAGGTTCCGTTAGCCTTACTGCTTTTGTACCCGTCCTTTTACGGAATTCGTGAGCAGTGGAGAGAGGCAGCGTCCTTACTGGGGGCTGGGCCTTGGCAGTTCTGGAAGACGATAGGCCTGCCTATTCTAACTCCAGCGATCTTCGGCACACTTGGAATTCTTTTTGCTAATGCAATGGGGGCTTATGCCACGGCTTACGCATTGGTTGGCGGAAATTACAATCTGTTGGCGGTACGTATCGGTTCACTGGTTGCCGGAGATGTGGTTACACAGCCACAAATGGGGAGTACGCTTGCTGTTCTGCTTGGTCTGACTACGATTTTGGCGGTTTATCTGAACCATTTAATGGTGCGGCGTGCGGAGAGGTTCGGAACGAAAGCACTCAGTAAACCGGATGTGAAAATCAAAGCTTCCCGGCGTTTATGGACAGCTCGTGAGGAGGCAGGGCAATGAATATACGTAAAGCAGGCTTTGCTCCACGCACCTTCATGCTGCTGCTCATGGTGTATTTGCTGCTTCCTCTTTTGGCAACGGGTATTTATGCTTTTGCACAAGATTGGCAGAATACCTTGCTGCCCCGAGCTTGGACGCTGAATTGGTTTGGGGAAATGTTTGAGGATATTCGCTTTCTGGAGGCGCTTTGGATCTCGCTTTATTTATGCCTGATCAGCGTGGTGCTGAGTCTAGCTGTGATGCTGCCAGCTGTTTTTGTCATCACCCTCTATTTTCCGCGTTGGGAGAGCTTTATGAAAGGTATTGTTGTTTTGCCTTATGCGGTGCCTGGTGTTGTGGCTGCGGTAGGTCTTATTCGTACCTATTCTTCTGGTCCTTTTGATATCGCTGGAACAGCGTATTTATTGGTGGGTGCATATTTTGTGGTCATCCTTCCCTATATGTATCAGGGCATTCGCAATAGTCTGTTAACGGTTAATGCCGTAGAACTGCTGCATGCTGCGGAGCTGCTTGGTGCCCGCCGAAGAACGGCCTTCGTGAATGTGATTTTGCCTAATATATGGCCTGGGGTTATCGTCTCTACACTGTTATCATTTTCAGTTCTATTCGGCGAATTTGTCCTTACGAACATGTTAGTTGGCGGACATATTCAGACGATTCAGGTATATCTATATCAAAGGGTTGGTGAAAGTGGACATTTAGCCAGCGCGATTGCGATCTCTTATTTTCTGTTTATTCTAATTCTTTCGATGGTACTCATGAAGCTCGGTAAAAAGATGGGGGGAGGTATTAAGGGATGAATGATTATCTAAAGCTGCAGGCTGTACGCAAAATGTTTGGGAATACCTGTGTGTTAGACAATGTTGATTTGGAGATCCGTGAAGGTGAACTTGTGACACTGCTAGGCCCCTCCGGTTGTGGAAAAAGCACATTGCTACGCTGCATAGCCGGTCTTTCAGAGCTGGATGGCGGCAGAATTCTTTTGGAAAATAAAGATCTGGGAAGTTTGCCGCCCCGTAAGCGCGAGGTAGGAATGGTGTTTCAGTCTTATGCCTTGTTCCCTAATCTGACGGTGAGCCAAAATATTGAGTATGGAATGAAAATGCGGGGGTTATCGAAATCAGCCCGCCATCATCGCTGCGCGGAATTGTTGGCATTGGTCGATCTGGAGGATAAACGGGATGTATATCCGCAGTCCCTCTCCGGTGGACAGCAGCAGCGGGTAGCGCTAGCTCGTTCTCTAGCGGTGCAGCCCAAAGTATTGCTGCTGGATGAACCCTTAAGCGCACTAGATGCTAAGATACGCAAGAATTTACGTGCTGAAATTCGTGATATCCAAAAAAGGTTTAACATGACGACACTATTCGTGACGCATGATCAGGAGGAAGCGCTGATTCTTTCTGACCGCATCTGTATTATGAACGGTGGCCGGATTGTGCAGGATGGCACACCTGAGGGGTTGTACTCCGCACCACGGACAGAGTTCGTTGCCCGGTTTATGGGCAGTTACAATGTATTGACCCGATCAGAAGTGATGACGTTGTTCCGGGGGATAGATAGCACGAAGGACCGCTTTGCTATTCGGCCTGAGGCGGTTACGCTGCTGCATGAGGGTGCGGGACTTCACGAGGTTGCTGCCGGAGTGCAACTGGTGGATGGCATCATTAAATCTGTCTCCGTGTTGGGCAATATTATTAGGTGTACGGTAGAGGTAGAAGACATTTGCTTAACGGTTGATCTTTTAAATGACGGACGCTGGCTGAGGCTGGTGGAAGGGGCTAACGTCACCTTGGCTCTGAACCCTTCTGAGCTGCTGCATCTGGAACGAGAGGGAGCGTAATAAGATGACTGAAATGAACAATAAACTTATTGTGGTAGTGTTGGACGGACTTAGATATGAGGCCGCACGTGAATATATGGGGTATATGGAGCATTTGGTGGAGCAGGGGAAAATATCATGTCACCGAGTGAAGTCGGAATTGCCTAGTCTGTCACGCCCGCTTTATGAAGTGCTCTTGACGGGGACACCTGTGACCGAAAATGGAATTACGGCTAACCATATTGTGAGACCAAGCCATGAAGAGAGCGTATTCCATCTGGCAGTGGCCGCTAATTTGCGTACAGCTGCTGTCGCCTATCATTGGGTCAGTGAGCTTTATAATTCGGCCCCTTTTGATCCGCTGGCTGATCGCCATCAGCACAATGTGATGAAGCCCATTCAGCATGGCAGCTTTTATTTCGAGGATCACTATCCCGACAGTCATGTGTTTGCCGACGCTGTGTATTTACGGAGTGCCTATGATCCGCATTTCCTATACATTCACTCCATGAATATAGATGACGCCGGGCATCGTTATGGCGGCGAGAGTAAAGAATATGAGCTTTCAGTGCGTAATGCCGACGGTCTGCTGGCCACTGTTTTGCCTATTTGGATGGAACAGGGCTATAAGATTATGATTACGGCAGATCACGGAATGAACGCAAATGGGTACCACGGCGGGATAACCCCTTCCGAGCGAAATGTGCCATTATATACGTTTGGGGTAGATGTATTATCTTCAGAAAAAGAGGAAGAAATGCTGCCACAGCTGCGAATGGCTCCTTTAATGTGCCACTGTTTGGGGCTGGCCCCTTCGGCAGCAATGAGCAAGGAGGGCTTGCCTCCACTTGTGCAGAAGCAATCTCATGACAAAGTGGAAGAACCTTTGCCGTTGGTATGAAATAAAATAATTAGCACGAGAAAAATCATATATTTTACCCAATTAGGAGGTTGTCTATTGAGCGCTTCTAAAGCTATGAAATGGATTACGGGTTCCTGTGAAATTATTTTGGCAATTCCAATTCTGGGTGCTGCTATTGTTATTGGCACGGGGTATTCCGTTCTGGGGTTGATGTTTATTCTACATGTGATTACATTGATTTTATCTTCAAGAGACCGTGAGTCTATCTACGGTTCAGTGCTAGGAATTATAACTTCTTTATTGGCATGGATTCCTTTTGTAGGCTGGTTCTTGCACTTAATTACTGGGATTCTGTTGATGGTGAGTGGAGGACAGAAGTCCCGTTATCCGTCGAACCATATCTATCCACAATGATGTAAATTGACTTCAATACAGCCCAATTCGGACGTTTGTCCGATTGGGCTGTATTCATGTTATAATGAGGGCACATTTTAGCAGTAAGCACAGAGAGGAGGCGCATCCATATGGAAATAACCGCACAAGAAGTAGCAGAATGGATGGTGAAGGAGATTCGTTTTACGGGTACCTTGCATCAGACGGCGGCGATTGAATATGTGAAAGAGAATTTTGGAGAACAATTTGTATTTGTGAATGAGAACGGCAATGCCTCACTCTCCAAAGAAGTGAAGAAAGCTTTCCGGAAACTCCATGGCGGGAGAATTGCTTGGGATCGAGACGGGTTCTTGTGGGCTTGGACCTAGGTTTGGCGCTTAAAAAACATTTATAAACTGTTCAACTTCTTATATAATGAGATGAAAAACGGACCATGCATGTACTGCAATGGCCCGTCTTTTTGCATTCTTTGTTAGTTAGATATATTCTGTCATTCCCTGTTCCTTTAGAAGCTCCACGATATCTTTGACTGACTGCGCTTTGTCCTTGGGACAGATTAATAGTGCATCCCCAGTATCCGCAATGATGAACCCGTCTACACCAATGGTCGTGATCAGTCTGCCATTTCCATAGATGATTGAATTATGGGTATCCATCCCCACATGATTTGCTTTTATAATGTTGCCTGCATCATCCGGAGGGAAGATTGAACCCAGTGCATCCCAGCTGCCGATATCATTCCAGCCAAATTGCCCGGAAAGCACGACAACTTCATCAGAGCGTTCTAAAATGCCGTAATCAATCGAAATATTCTGAAGCGTTGGATAGATGGCATTAATAACTTCCTCTTCCTGATCTGTACCCAAACAATCACTGATGGGCAGCATGGTTTTGTAGAGTCGAGGTAGATAACGTTTGAAATTATCAATAATGACAGAGGTCTGCCAAATAAAAATCCCACTATTCCATAGATAATTACCGGATGCCAGATAACTCTGTGCATTCTGAAAGTTTGGTTTCTCTACAAATTCATCTACATCATATACAGCCACTGGGCTTGTCGCAATCGGCGTCTTGTCAAAGGCAATATAGCCGTAGCCAGTAGATGGGAAAGTAGGCTTGATTCCGATGGTTACTATTTTGTCTGACTCCATGGCAACAGTACAGGCTTCGTCTAGTGTAAGACGGAATTGTTCCTCATCCGTTATATAGTGATCGGAAGGCAGGACGACCATTAAGGAATTGCCATGAGATTTCTCTATAGATAATGCTGCAAAAAGAATGCTAGCGGCTGTATTTCGCGCCACAGGTTCAATTAGAATATTAGCTTTGAGAACGCTGCTGTGCATAATACTCTCCAACAATACTGCTTGGGTACGATTAGTAACGATAACTGTATTCTCCTGAGGAATAATCCCTTTGAAGCGTTCAATCGTATCGTTTAGCATAATGTCGTTGCCACTAATATTCAGCAGCTGCTTTGGGATTTCTTGTCTGGACAGGGGCCAAAACCGTGTTCCGCCCCCGCCGGCTAGGATCGTAGCATATTTATTCATGATGCATCACCAACCGGGCAATTGTGAAGGATATAATGCTCTCCGAGCCTTGGTTCAGGTTGAGCCCCGCGGCATGGATGCCGTCATAACAAGCACCAGTCTGCGGATCGATCAGAGGGATTGCCAAGGAATTATGCCCTAGATACCAGTTGTAGCATAATTCTGCCTGCGCAAGATAGGCGGGGTCCTCAAGAACAACAGCTGCTTCCCGGCAGGCCAGCAGCATCTCGCAGGCTTCAATGGGCTGTTCATCATAGGGTGCAGCCAGCCCATCACGCAGCAGCCAGCCATGGCTGCCGATCGGTTTATAGTAACCTTTGCTGGAGAAGGTGGTGGAAGCTAGGAAATCCAGGCTTTCCTTGGCGGTCTCCCGCAGGTCTTTATTCCCGGAGATCAGGAAGGCCCGAAGCAGAGCCCAGGGCAGCATGGAATTGCCATAAGTGATGCTGTCCTCGAACCAATTCCAGCCGTGCCCCTTATAGCGGGTATATTGATTATGCAGCCGAACCGCAATATTTTCGATCAGACTCTCAATGGTTGCCCTTGGCAGAAAGGCGGCTTCTTCGGTCGTGTTTTCAGTATGCGGGTATGGAAAAGCATAACCTAATGAGCCCGGTGCTTCGGTAAGATAACTTAGGCCGATGATGGCATAGGCTCCAGCCCGAGGTGAGCCCAAGGCTTCCAGATGCGGCAGTGCCTGATTGATCAAATACCGGCAGGTATTCATCAGGTTATCGGGCAGGGAAGCAGCATGCGACAGGGCGAACCCGAGTGCCCACAAGGTACGTCCCTGGCAATCTTCAGAACCTTTATCCTCTATAAAGGAGCGGTTATAATCCATGAAATTGCGAAAATTGCCGTCCGCTGTCTGGGAATGATAGATAAAAGAGATATACGTATGAATGAGATCGAGTGCCACGGCATCCCGGGAATTCTCGTACATTAAGACCGCAGCAATCAGGGCGCGGGCGTTATCATCGGTAGTGTAGCCCTTGGAACGGTCCGGAACCCCAAACTTGGTATGCTGAAAGATTCCTGTATCGTCCGTGATTCTGCGGAGATAGCCTGGTTTAGCCTGTACTGTGGTGGAGGTTTCCATTAAATCACGCTCCGATCAGCGGACGCCGAGCTCTGGATATGGCTGTGGAACAAGGCGGCATAGATTTTGGCGATTTCGTTCCAGCGCATAGTGAGCCCGAGCTTCAACGTACGGTCTTCCATCGTTTGCACCAGGGCGGGGCTATTCAGCAAGCGCAAAATGCAGGCTTCCAAGGAAGCAGAATCATGAAAATCAGCCAGTAGACCGCGGCCTTCTGCCAACATTTCCTGGGCGTAGCGGTAAGGGGTCGACACGATGACCCGGCCATAACCGACTCCGTAGGCCAGGGTGCCGCTGACGGCCTGATCCTTACCCAGATAAGGAGTCACATAGATATCTGACATGACCAAGGACTCTATTACTTCTTCTTGGGTCAGCAACTTATCGACGAATTGGACATTGTTCTGCAGGTCAAACATTTCTACGAGGTCCGTCAGTTTCTGGCGGTAAACTTCGCCGGATTCCAGCTTAACGACCGGATGGGTCTTGCCCCAGACAATGTAAAGTGCTTCGGGATGTCGCTTGACCACGCCGCGCATGGCTTCGATGCTGTATTCAATCCCTTTGCCGGGACTGAGGAAGCCGAAGGTGGAGAGGATTTTGCGGTCTGGATAACCGTATTGTGCTTTGAGGCTGGAGCGTGAAGCTGTGCTCACTTGAGGGACACCGTGATGGATGAATGTGATTTTGGAAACTGGGATCTCATAAATAGTAGATAAATCAGTAAGGGTTGATTCCGCCATCGTCACGACCTGCACGCTACGCTCGGCCAGACATCGGATGATCTGATGCTGCTTAGGGGAGGGCTTGGTCAACACTGTGTGAAAAACAACAACATACGGAATGTTCAAACGATCGACAAAGGGCAGCAGGTATTCACCGCTTTCTCCGCCGTAGATGCCAAATTCATGTTGGATGACCAACAAATCGGCATCAGAATTGTTGAGGAAATCGGCCGTATCTATATAATCTGCGTAATTATGCTGGTCGATCTGCCGTATTACCTGCTGATCGTAAGCGTAGGTTTCATTGTTGTTTATGGCAATAATCCGGGGCGGGTTGAAGCCGGGAAGGTGGATAAGTTCATCTAGCAGATCCTGTGTGAACGTGGCGATACCGCACTCTCGCGGCAGACTGGTTCCCAGGAACACGATGTTGTGATTACGGACTGTATTTTTCATTCAAAGAGCCTCCCTAATGGTCTTGCGATTGGTCTGGATACAAAAAAAGAAAATAAAGAAGACTTTATTTTCTGAATAGGGAAAGGTATTTGTTTTTTCTGAAATTAGAAATGTTGCAAATTATTTCCTAATCCCACTGTAACATGACCGTTTTATCTTGTCAATTCGATTGACGCCTTGGGGTTAGTGCGGATATATTATTGGAGGAGGTGTAGGAATGCCAGTCATACGCAGTAAACTGAGTGAGGTCATGGAGAGGCATGATCCGAAATTATCGATCCGCAAGCTTGCTAAAGAGATCAATTACCATTTTGATTCGGTACGCCGAATGTATAAGAATGAGATGGTGCAGTATCCAAGGGATCTGTTGCTAAAATTATGTGTATACTTTAATGTCCAGCCCGGCGAGCTGATTGCCATGGATGCGGAAGACAACGATTGGGTGATCGATCGTTCAAATGATTACGAGGAGGACGGCGATGACAAGGAACCCGGCACGGACAGCCACCTGTAAGCAGCTTCTGGATACATATCATGCCGGACGCGGTACAACCACTGTAAATAAAATGACGTTCACGGGTGTTGGGCACCGGGATGTCTATAATATAACCGCCCCGTTTATGTATAACGGGGAAGAGGTACTAATGGGAAGAGTTGAGGAACGGGACAGTGAGTTCTCTCAAGTCTTCTTTTTTACATGCCATGATGGGGTTTGGAGACCTCGTGCGCATACGCATACGTACAATTTACAGGACCCGTGCTGGACCCGGATCAGGGGGGAACTTATTGTGGGCGGGGTGGAAGTGATTACGGCAGCGGATGATCCGCACCGGATTGTCTCCTGGGTGACCCAGTTCTACCGGGGATATCACATCGATTCTTTGACCCACTTTTCTTCAGGTCCCGGCACGATGAAGGATATCCGACTTATCGAGCTTGATAATGGCAGTGTAGGCGTATTTACCCGGCCGCAGGGCGAGCGGGGTGGGCGGGGGCAGATTGGGTTCACAGTGATTCCTTCGCTGGACGAACTAAATGAGCAGACCTTCATTGATGCCGAGGTTTTACATGATCAATTCGTGCCCGAAGAGTGGGGGGGAGCCAATGAAGCTCATCTGCTGCGGGGTGGAATGGTGGGCGTATTGGGCCACATTGCTTGCTTCGATAGTGCCGGAAACAAACACTATTATGCCATGGCTTTTTCGCTGAATCCTGAGACTTATAAGGCAACTTCGGTCAAAATAATAGCAGTCCGCAGTGATTTTCCGGCGGGCCCGGGCAAGCGCAAAGAACTGGAGGATGTCATCTTCAGTGGTGGCTTGAAACGTCTTGGAGGAGGCCGGGCGGTATTGTCTGTAGGGGTGAGTGACGCAGAAGCATATCAGATTGAAATCGCAGACCCATTTGACGAATATGAATCCTAGCGTTCTTCCAGTAAGTTTGACTAGATTATATGGTCATGTTACACTTGGTGTGACAAGAATTTATGGTCAAAGAGAGCGGGAAACCCAATGAATAAGTTTATTCAATTCAACACACGTAAGACTGACACCAAGTCCAACATCAATCAGGCGCGTAAGCAAGGACGTATTCCGGCTGTATTATATGGTATTGGTAAAGAGACTCTGACGTTGGAAGTGAATGAAAAAGAACTTCTGGACATTCTCAAAAAGAATCCGCGCGCAATTCTGCAAGGTAAGGTATCGGAAGAGCTAGAGGTTCCGGTCGTGGTTCAGAACATTCAGAAGGATACCCTGTCCGGCAAAATTCTGCATATTGATTTTCAACATGTAAATATGAAAAAGAGCATGGACAGCAAGGTGACTATTCATTTTGCAGGTGAAGCCGTAGGGATTAAAGCAGGCGGCACGCTTCAGGTTGAAATTTATGAAGTGGAAGTTCGCTGTATGCCTGAAGATCTTCCTACCTCCATGGAAGTGGATATCAGCGGACTGGATATTGGCGACCAGTTGCTCGTCTCTGATCTGATCTTCAAGGACGGTATTGAAGTTTTGACCGAACCGTCAACCGTAATGATCCAGATCAAGACTGTGCATGAAGAAGAGGAAGAAGAAGCGGTAGTAACTCCAGCTTAAACATATATTTTTATAAAAAAGGCAAGTTTCCAGGGAAGAGGAAACTTGCCTTTTTTTGCGTTGAATCATACAGGAACTTCTCGTTGGTCCTTTGCCATAGGGGAACTACATAACGGGCAGGGCTTTGAGGTTAAATGATCCTCAGCTCCGCCCGCTTTCATGCGTGTCCAGCCAGGACAGGTACTGCTGGTACAATTCCATACCGCAACGACATGGGTTCTTGTCGCAGTTGTCCGGCTGGTAGGTAAGGATCTTGTTGTCACTGTTCTGCTCACCGTAGTCGTTGCTGTGGAAGAAACGGCAGAGCGGAAGGCTGATAACATGAAGCGGGAGACCTCTGCTTTTTTGCCTCGATGCCTCGCAGGTGAACTGATAAATAGCTCTTCCCGGGCTCTAGTAACAGCTACGTAAGCCAGTCTTCGCTCCTCTTCCAGGGCAGCCAAGCTTGAACTTCCACTATTTGCAGCGGCCAGCTTGCGGTCCTTGAGCCGGTCGCCCTCCAGGGCGGAGCTATGCGGGAGAATTCCTTCAGAGGCTCCAATCAAAAAGACCACAGGAAACTCTAATCCCTTGGATTTGTGAATGGTCATAAGCGCGATCCGATTCCCTTGTTCTTTGGTGCTTGGCTGACGATTATGTTCATTACGTTCAGTAACATTATCTATGAAATCCAGAAAGGCAGGGATACTATCAAATCGCTCTGCAGACGATTCTAGTTCATCTAGCATTTCTTTTAACGTCTCGCGATGTAAGGTTGCTTGATGCCGCTCATTCGCTTCGATGAAATAATCATAGAATTGCGTGCGGATCTGGCGGATCGCTTGGACTGGGGTTAACTCGCGCATATTGCGAATTAGATCCAGCCGCTCTCTAAGCTTAGTGCCCTTGAAATCCTCCATGCCGGGCATGGACAACAGATGGATTAGTGGGCCTTGCTTTGGTTGTCTGGCTTCCATCTGCCGGATGTGATTCATACCTTTTTCACGGTTCATATATAGAGTAGGCAGGATGTTCTCCATAGCCGCGAAATTCCGCCGATTCACGGAAAGACGCATATGATCCACGACCGGGGAAATTAGCCAGTGTTCGTACAGTAATTGGCCTTCTCCATAATCAATATAGGGAATATCGCGTAAAAGAAGTAATTCCAGAACGGCCCGGTTGCTGCTGGACGCTCTATATAACATGGCGAAGTCGCTATATTCTCTTTTGCCGCTCGAAACCTCGTTTAAAATATGCTCAACCATCTGCTCAGCTTCCTCGTCTGCTGTCTGCGGACGCATATACCGGGGCTGACTCCCGCTGCCTTTGGCAGCTTGCAGGGTTTTGGAACGCCGGCGCGTATTGTGCCGGATAATACCGTTGCCGAGTCCGACTATAGCTGGACCAGAGCGGTAATTAATATCAAGTGTAATAACCCTTGCTCCCGGGTACAGCTTCTCGAATTCCAGAATGAATTCACTGCGTGCCCCGTTGAAGGAATAAATCGTCTGGTCATCGTCGCCAACCACCATCAGATTATGCTGCGGGTGAGCAATCATTTTGACTAACTCGTACTGCAGGGCATTGGTATCCTGAAACTCATCCACCATCACGTATAGATATCTCATCTGCAATTCCTGTAAAAGCGTAGGACGCTCCTTTAGCATCCGATAGGCGATTAAGAGGACATCGTCGAAGTCGATTTTGAAATTGTCTAGTTTCCATTGTTCGTAGATTTCCAGAATGGATTTCATTTCTTTTTCAGCGGTGGTTCCTTCAGGCAAGCCTTCTACGGTACCCATGTTCATCTTGCAGGAAGAGAGCAGGGAGAGTAGCGTTTCCGGTGGATAGGCATCCTTAGGTAGCCCGAGCTCACGCATGATTTGTTTTAGCAGGATGTGCTGGCGCCGCGTCTCACTGAAAATCTCTTGCTGCAATCCTTGTCTGCGCAAGAAAAATAAGAAAAAGGAATGAAACGTGCGGGCCTGCAGCCGCGCGACGTCCGCTGGGCCTACTCCCGGTAAAAGGGCGATCCGTTCGCGCATTTCAGCCGCAGCTTTACTCGAAAAAGTCAGCAATAGCAGCTGACTTGGCGAGACACCGCGCACGGACAACAAATAGCCGGTTCGGCAGATCAGAACCGAGGTTTTGCCGGAGCCTGCGCCGGCCAGTGTTAGAAGCGGCCCTTTATGATGCCGTACCGCGGAAATCTGCGGACGGTTGAGCAGGATGCCACCTTCTTCCAGCCTGCGAAAATAAGCGGAGTCCTCATCCTCCCGCTTCACCAGCTCTTGGCTTGTCTGCGCTGAGGCCACAGCCGCTTGCGGGATCCGCTCACCAGTAGCTCCCAGCGGGATATTATGAAATAAAAGCTTATTCAATAGATTCACCTTCATTATTTCTGTATAGAGTGATCTCAACAAATCTAGTTCTATGATGTTTGAGTTCATCTTAAAATGTGCCGAAAATTTAGCCAATCTACAATATACCATCCCAGGCTTTTTACTGCACAGGAAAAGTGTTGGATATTGAGCCAGTAAAAATCTGGGGATTGGTGTGGGAGTGGGACACAACGGTGGTATAAATCCCGTAGATAGGCTGGAATGTGACTGCGTGGGCGGAATGTGCGGTATAAATCCCGTAGATTAGGTGGGATGTGGCTGACGTGGGCGGAATGTACGGTATAAATCCCGTAGATTAGCTGGAATGCGGCTGCGTAGACGGAATGTACGGTATAAATCCCGTAGATTGGGTGGAATGTGGCTGCGTGAGCGGAATGTGCGGTATAAATCCCGTAGATTGGATGGAAAGTGGCTGCGTGGGCGGGATGTACGGTATAAATCCCGTAGATAAGCTGGGATGTGGCTGCGTGGGCGAAATGTACGGTATAAATCCCGTAGATTAGCTGGAATGTGGCTGACGTGGGCGGAATGTACGGTATAAATCCCGTAGATTGGGTGGAATGTGGCTGCGTGAGCGGAATGTACGGTATAAATCCCGTAGATTAGCTGGATTGTGGCTGCGTGGGCGGAATGAGGGGCAAAAACGCCCTAGAAAAGGGCAAAACCGCCTCCATAAGCAAAAAGAGAAGCATATATGCCCTAGAAATGAGCAGAAGAGGAGCAGCGACGTGGAAGAGAGGCAAAAATGCCCTAGAAAAGGGCAAAGCCGCCTCCATAAGCAAAAAGAGAGGCATATATGCCCTAGAAATGAGCAGAAGAGGAGCAGCGACGTGGAAGAGAGGCAAAAATGCCCTAGAAAAGGGCAAAGCCGCCACCGTAAGCGAAAAGAGAGGCATATATGCCCTAGAAATGAGCAGAAGAGGAGCAGCGACGTAGAAGAGGGGCAAACCCACCTCCATAAGCGAAAAAATGGGCATATTTGCCCCAGTAAAGGGCGCCGGGTGCAGGTCTGCTTCTATTTTTATAATATAAAAATTTCTGCCCGCGCATCGCAGGCTTGTCCAGCGCACATTTGCCACTCTCCTGAACAATTCTGTGATGCCCATTCCCTTTTCCTATCATGCTCATATCCTAAAGCAAAAACATGATATGGAGATGACCCTATGCCCTCGCCCAGTAAGGCCCGCATCAGACATGCCGTTACTATAGATGTACTGATTCCCGCGATTGAAAAAGATTTACAGACCCTTCCCCATGTGATTGACGCTGTTAGAAAGCAGGTTAAGCATCCCATCGGCCGGATATTAATTGTTGCTCCCAAAAAGAAACGGATGATTGAGTTCTGCCGCACAAAAGGCTGTACCTTTATTGACGAGAATACGGTGCTGCCGATTACGAAAAAAGACATTCATTACCGCTCACGCACCTGGGAACGTTCCGGCTGGCTATTCCAACAGCTGCTGAAGCTGAATGGCGACAAGCTCTGCACGGCGGATTATTTTTTGGTCATTGATGCCGATACCGTTCTGATCACCCCCCACCATTTTCGGGCGAATGGCAAGACACTCTTTTACAGCCGGAACTGGAGCCAACCACAGTATTTTGTAACCTATAGGAAACTCATGGGCCGCAAGGTGACCGCAAAATCATCATTTGTGACCCATTATATGCTGTTTGAACGCAGTCAATTGGCTCAAATGAAAAGAGAGATAGAAGCAAAACACCAAATGCCCTGGTATCGAGCTATTTTACACAGTATGAACCGCTCCAAGCAATTTGCCTTTTCCGAATTCGAAACCTATGCCAATTACCTGTATTCGAAGAATCGCGAGGGAATGAAGATTCAAAAAGCGCGTAATAAAGGTCTCCATATGAATGCAGGACAGCTATCCAAGCAGAAAGTGAATCAGCTGGCTGAGAAGTATAGATCATTGTCTTTTCATAAACGAAAGGGGTATGTGAGAACACCGGGGGCTAAATCTAGCGCAGGGGGGCGATAGGGTTGCAGATCGTACTCCTTTCAGGGGGATCGGGGAAGCGGTTGTGGCCGCTATCAAATGAGATCAGGTCAAAAGCTTTTTTAAGGCTGCTTCCAACAGAAGCTGGCGGTGTGGAGTCGATGATCGAACGGGTATGCAGAGGGCTGGAAGAAGTAGGTTTGTTGGATTCAAGCTGCATTGTGACTCATCGCAGTCAGGTGGAGATTACTCGCAAATCCGTTGGTGCTCAAGTCCCTTTATTAGCAGAGCCGCAGAAACGGGGGACTTTTACTGCAGTAGCTCTGGCGGCGAGTTATCTGCATTCTGTGAAGGGTATGGACTCAAAAGAGATCGTAGTGGTCATTCCGGTGGATTCGTATGTGGAGGCTTCTTTTTTTAAGCAGCTTCATCAATTTCCGAGTGTGCTTGCCGAATCACAAGCGGACATTGCTTTGATTGGTGTTTTACCTGAATTTCCTTCTACACAGTTCGGTTATATTCTGCCGGGTGAAGGGTCTGGGGTAGGGGGGACGTCTTTTTTAAATGTTAAGCAGTTTGCAGAGAAACCGAACGAATCGACAGCCGCCGAGTTCATTTCTCAGGGAGGACTGTGGAATTGCGGCGTGTTTTCCTGCTCATTAGGGTACTTGCTCTCAAGTATGGTCGAACGGGATCTTCCAGTAGATTACATGGAGTTTATGGAGCATTATGATCAATTGCCAGAACGAAGCTTTGACTATGAGGTGCTAGAACACACGCGGCGTGCGGTAGTCATCCCCTATATTGGGGTGTGGGCGGATATTGGCAGCTGGGATGCACTTGTTCCCCATTTGCAAGGAAGAGTAATTGGCAGTGGGAGTATTTCTGAGGATTCAAAAGGTACCCATTTGATCAACGAACTCTCTTGTCCTGTGCATATCATCGGCGCTCCTGGTTTAATCGTGGCGTCGGGGCCAGATGGCATTTTGGTTGCTGGGATAGAGCAGGCAAAACGAATTAAGCAGAAGCTGGAGGGCCATGCAGCGAAGCCGATGATTGAAGAAAAACGCTGGGGCACCTCACGCATTTTGGACTTCTCTCGTACGGCGGCAGGTATTGAGGTTACGACCTCTAAAATAACTATTTTGGCAGGCGAGCACACCAGCTACCATTTTCATCGGCATACTAAAGAAGTTTGGTCTTTTCTTTCTGGGAATGGAGAATACCGGATGAATGGCCATCTTCATGCGGTTGCCGCCGGGGACACGGTCACGATTCCTGCTGGTACGAAGCATGGACTGCGGGCCATTACAGCGCTCGAATTGATTATTATTGAACTGTTGGAATTTCCTGAGGTGGATGACTACGTACGAGTGTCTGCCGAATGGGAGGGGGAGGACAGCTTCCTTGATGATTTGGGATGAATGGAAAGGTAGTTCGCTTTAACCCGGAGGCAGTTGTAGACATGGGGAGATTGACCGGCTGAAGTGAAATAGATGTATTCAGTGCAACTATTTCGTGAAGTAGCGAATGTCTTGCGATTTAGATGTAGTTTGTACAGTTAAAAATGGCGAATTTTTGAGTTTTGAATAGATTTGCTGAATATAAGTGTACAGAGTGCAATTAAATCCGAATTAGCGCCTAAAAGAGGGCATTTAACTGTACGAAGTACAACTAATTCTTGAGAGGGACGGGGGATGCAATAGGCAAGCCACAGTAAGCTACAGGAAAGCGATAAGTAAGCAATAGGTAAGCCACAGTAAGCCACAGTAAGCTATAGGCAAGCCACAGTAAGCTACAGGAAAGCGATAAGTAAGCTATAGGTAAGCCACAAGTAAGCTATAGGCACGCCATAACCTAAACCTAAAGTGTGATGGAAGACCCCTACCCAGCAAAAATAAACCCACAAATAGCACCGTGAGCAGAACTGCCCACGGTGCTATTTGTGCATCCGCTGCTTTATGCAGAAATTATTCTTTAGAATTTCTTTTCAAAAGATGCTCAATTCCTGCCGCGACTCCGTCTTCCTCATTACTGGTGGTGATGAATTCCGCCATTTCCTTAAGAATTGGCGCTGCGTTAGCCATAGCAATCCGGTAGCCGGCCTTCTCGAACATCGGCTGATCGTTATAACTGTCGCCCATGACAGCTACATCCGCTAGCGGGATACCATAATGGTCAGCAAGCATGGTTACACCGGAGCCTTTGTTGGCCTCTTCATGGTTAATCTCGATATTATTTACATGAGAGGCGGTAATAATTAAGCCCGGAATAGCTGCGAAGCGGGTGGAAGCTTCCTTGAGCAGCTCTCGGTTTAGAGAAAAAGCCAATGTTTTATAAATAACATTTTCCTCCTTGCTCCACACCTCTTCCATACTCTCCACATAGGTAACCGCTGCTTGTTGAAACTGTTGATCGATCATTGCTTTCAGCAGCCAGCTGACTTCTTCAGGAACTTCTTCATCGCTTAGTGCAGATAATTTCTCTAACCGTACACGTTTGTTCAGCTCTACATAAACGTTATCCTCAGTGTATACCTCGTAATACAAGTCCGGAATTTCGTTCATCCAGCGCAGAGCGGGAATGATGTCTGCTTTATTCAGCGGCGTGCTTGCCGCGAGGGTGCGATCAGATAATGTGACGACTGCGCCATTTAGACTGACTACAGGACATTCCAGATCCGCTAGCCGAAGCTGACGTTCTGCATCCATAAAAGAGCGGCCTGTGGCAATGATAACAATGTGACCTAGTTTCTGAGCTTTTATAATAGCTTCGCGGTTTTTTGGACTGATGTTTCCTTCTTCGTTCAGTAATGTTCCATCCATATCTAAAGCAATCAGCATATTGTATGAGCTCCTTTTCCAGGTAAAGTGGTACTTTTTAAGGGGTATTGAAACGTTACTTGTATCTTATCATTAATATTCTGAAAACCAAAAACCATTTTCATGCAACTGTACAATAATGAACGTCCAACAAGAGATAAGAGGTTTTTACAGTATATTTTTAGATAATAGTTCAGTCGTGGTACAATAGTTATCAAACTAACCGACTAGCCGAATCTATCGTCAGCTTATGTTCGTGGAACGTGACCCGACGGTATTTTTCCTGTGTAAGGACATCGGCAGCTGCTTATGTAAAGGGGACTATTTATGAGATCCAAAAACTTAGCCACCATGTCACTCGCCTTTATGGCATGTGGGTTTCTGATTACACTGTTTCTACCTGAAAACCTAGCCGTGATTCTACTGAGAGGTGGTTTCGAAGCCGGTTTGGTAGGGGGGATTGCCGACTGGTTCGCGGTAACGGCGCTGTTCCGCCATCCGATGGGGCTACGTATTCCACACACCTCACTACTGCTCAAGAATCGCGATAAGATCATCCAATCACTAATCACCGCGATGGAGACTGAGCTTCTTAACAAGGAAAGCATTGAGAACAAGCTGCGTAAGTTTGGCTTTATATCAATGGGCTCCAAGCTACTGACAAAGTTCTTTAGTAAAAAGAAGGCAAGAGTACAAATATTGGAGCAGCTTGGCGAATTCGTGTCTCGTCTTCCGGTAGAGAAGGCAGTACCGTTTCTGCAAAAGGCAGCCTCCGAATATGTTCGTGAAGCTGAGCTTGGCGTTGCGGCTGATAAAATAGTTACTAAGTTAATGAATGACGGTAAAGATGTAGCTGCTCTGGACTATGCGCTGGAAGGGGTGTCTACTTGGAGCGGACGTCCTGAAACGAAGGCTATGCTGGGCAAGATTGCCAGCGAGAAATTGGCTGAAGTGAAGCTTGGCGGACTTAAAGGTATGGCTTTTCAGGCTTTTGTCGGGTTTATGGATGCAGATATGCTTGGTGAAATGCTGCAAGGTATGTTGCAGTCCGGTATCCGCGATTTTCGGGAAGAGGATAGCCCATACCGTGAAGAGATTATCCGCGAGATTCGAGTGGCCCTGTTCCAGATTGTTAATGACGAGGCTAGACTGGCTTCATTAAAAGAATGGGCACTGAATGAGCTTGAAGGCGAAGCAGCAACCGAATTCCTGCATGCGCAATTGGAGAACATTCGCAGCAAAGCAATTTCCCTGTTGGAGGAAGATCGGGCGGCTGGCGGACGCAAGCTGTTCACGTTATATACCCTGCTTGTACGTCGTATTGGCAAGGAACAAGAATGGATCAGTAGCTGGGAAGAGCGGATTCGCGCTTCGCTAATTGCCTTTGTAGAGGCTAACCACTACAGAATAGGTCTTTTGGTAAAAGAGAATCTGGACAGCATGGATGACGCTAGTCTAGTGAATATGCTGGAAGATAAAGTGGGTAAAGATCTGCAATGGATTCGTGTGAACGGAGCTTTATGCGGGTTTGTCGTAGGGCTTGTGCTTACAGTTATTCAATTGATTTGAATGAAACTTACCTATTTATTGTAAAATCCGGAAACAAAGCAGAGCAGCGATTCTCCCGTGAGGGAGGATCGCTGCTTTTTGTTGTTGCTCATGGCCTGTCTGCATCGTGGAGTAATAATCCTCCTCTGAGGCTTAAGGACCCATATGACGTTATTTGTTAGTTCTTGGCTCTTGGAACATGTTTGCGGACTCCACTGGCGTTATTCCTATGGATGACGTTCATATGGGACATTTTTCATGCCAATAGGGGTTATAGGGTCCTTTAGCATTGCAAATGAGGGATAAAGCTGCGTTTGGGGTCAGCTGTGTCCGATAGCTACCTTGTATGCGCATATGTTACCTAATTCATTCGGAGATTGGTGTTTAGCTCAAGCAAGCTCCAAAAAGAAAGGGACCCAGCAGCCAGTTGATGGCTTAGGAGGCCCCTACTTTGGGTGAGTCTACAATTGCATTCCATCTGCAAGAGTTCTGTACCCTTGCTGTGGTGTTGCAGAAGCTTGATACAGCTGTTCTAAATGGTTTGCGGTTCGCTGCCAATTGAAGGCTTCAAGCGCATCTGCTCTCCCTTGTGATCCGATGGTAACTGCCAATTGTGGATGGCGGGCTATTCGCAGCAAATGCCGGGCAAAGGGTAAAGCCTCGCGATATCGTTCTACCAGATAACCGTTATGGCCAGAGGCGACAATCTCTCGTATGCCCCCGTTATTAGAAGCGATAACAGGTAGACCGGAGGCCATAGCTTCTACATTAACAAGGCCGAAGGATTCATGATTCTGGGAAGGGCATACAAAGCAGTCTGCCGCCTGATAAAGGGTGTGTATATTCTCATGAGCCACATTTCCTAGAAAAGTAACAGACACTCTCAGCCGCCGTGCAAGGAGCTTCAACTGCCGTATGTACGACGGTTTGCCTTTGCCGGCGATGACCAGATGAGCGGGGAGGTGTTTGTTTAAATGCGACATAGCACGTATTAATATAGGCACCCCTTTGCGGGGGATAACCCGACCAACGAACAAAACGGTAAAGGTCTGCGGGAGTCTGTAAAAACTACGAAGCTGTTGTTTTTCAGATGTCTGCACAGGGGTGAACCGATCAAGATCGGCTCCCAATAAGACAATGTGAATCCCTGTAGTCAGTTGGGGGAAGCGGCGATCCAATCTTCGCTGTAAGGAGTGGCTGTTGGCAATGATCAGATCCGCTTTTGCCAAGGCATGGGCCACTTTATCTGTACCCGGTGTGAAGGTAAGCGAGTGCAGGAACAGAAATACCGGGATATGAGGAAGCTGCTTCTTTACAGCAGACATAAGATGGGGGCGATTATCAACCTGAATGATGTCAAAGGATTCTTTCTGAATGTATTCTAATACCGAAGTAAGATAATGGGCTGGGGTGCTTGCAGGCAATCGGATAATTCTGACCTGCTCCAATATAGTGGCAGCAGGTAGTCCAGGTACCTTCCGACTTACAATGGTTACCTTATGTCTCTCCGCCAGTCTTCTGGCAATGGCCCAAATGCAGATTTCTACAGAACCGTCTCCCGGAACTGGGAACTGCTCCGGTGCAATGATACAAATGTGCATGGTTCACGCCTCCTTTTATCCGCTAATGGATATCCTCTTCCACCATATGCAACACAGTAAACAGTAGATACATCCGAAAGCGGAGAGGGCGTTTCACTCATGCCATTTGTACAGTTGCAGCATAAAATACTAAGGCTTACTAAGGCCGTGATTATTTTTTGAGGGACAGGGGAGAGGACAGTTGGGAAAGAAGTTAAAGTCTGCATTGACCAGCAAATGGATTAAAACCAAGGTGCTCATGCGAAGCGCTGAAATTTCACCGTTGATTCCCGAAACGATAAAATTCAGTAAAGTCAATCTGAAAGCTATGCTGCTGAAATATGGAATGGTTTATGTTAAACCGGAATACGGTACCTATGGCAATGGTGTGATGAAGGTTGAGCAGAGTAGAGAGGCTCATGGAACAGAATATAAGTACCAAAGTGGAACAAGACTCAAAACCTTTAGAACCTTCGACGCCTTCCATTTATCTTTAAAGAAAGCAACGCGTGGACGTAGTTACCTGATCCAGAGAGGAATAGTTTTGCTAAAGCACGGGAAACACCGCTTTGATATCCGTGTGATGGTCCAGCTCAGCCCGCAGGGCAAATGGGAAACTACCGGTCTGATCGGTCGGGTAGCTGAGAAAGGTAAGATTGTTACCAACTATCATAGCGGCGGCAAACTAACTGCTATGGAAAAGCTGCTGTCTCCTTATCTGAACGAAGCTCAGCAAGCGCAAATGCTTAAGATCCTGAGAAAGCTAGGAGAAGATACCGGACGTTTCTACCATAAGAAATATCCTGGGTTTAGACAGATTGGTGTCGATGTAGGATTGGATAGATCCATGACGCCTTGGATTATTGAAGTGAATACTAGTCCGGACCCGTATATTTTTAAACATCTTTCTGATAAAAGCATGTACCGCAAAGTAATGGCTTACCGCAGAGCGAATGAGAAGAAAAAGTCCGTTAAATGATCTGTTTCCTCGTATTTGCAATGACAGCAGAAATCTTTTGTTCTAATTCTATGATTTTTTGCTTGTGTGTTGCGATTTGGCGGTAACCGGAGACGAGTGAGGACAGAGACTGAGTGGTTAATGTAAGGTTTTGCTTGCGAATCGCTGCTTTGAAGTCACTCCAATCTGCGGAAATCCGTTTATTCAATGAGGTGACTACGCTTTTGTTTGATTTAATTGAGACCTGTGGACTATCAATGCCAGACAAGGTTTTGCGGGCATAGGTTATCTTTCGGGTACGTGTCTGTTTCGCTGCATTCAACTGATTCTGTCTGTCGCTAATTTCTTTGCGTGCCAACTGAACCAGGATCTTCATAGCATCACCTTGGGCTTGTAATACGGTATTCAACGTCTTGTTTTTAAGACCCTTGGCGATCTTGATACGCTTATTAAGCGCATTGTACTGGTCGAATAAGGGCTGATAGTGCTGTTTGCAGCTCTTAACGGTAGCCTCCAGTTGAGCTACGGTTTCTAAATCAATCTCTTTAATTTGCTTACGTACTGCAATCAGTGTTTGCTCATTATTATAGTGAAGGGTTCGGATCTGCTCCTCACGATTATTGTATTGCATCTTTAAAGTAGATAAATCATTGTACAGATTAGTCATCTTTATCCTTGTAGGACCGTCGGCAGTCGCAGCTGTTAGATCAAAAGCCGCTTGAATAGAGGGTGTTAATTCAGTCGTTGCTGCAGCAAAAGCTTCCGTTGATGTGCTTAACGATAGCAGGATCACCAGTAGTAGTAAGGGGAATGACTTTAGTGCGTTCATTAATTCGCTCCTCCTTTTGTCCGTATCCCTGAAGACAACAAAAAAGCACCCGTAGCAAAGGCAAAAGCCTTTATTACGGGTGCTTCCATCGTAATAGGTCACGAACGATATATTTATTCTTAAATATAAGTTGTTTATTTGCTAGCGTCAATAATTTAAATTTAAATATTTCCAATTTAAAATAATGCGCTAGACATTTCTTTCCCCAGTTCTCTTATCGTATACTGACATAAGAAGGTATGAGAGCTTTAGCACTAGCAACAAAGGAGGTCTGGCTTAAATGGGCAGCTCGGTAGAATTTAACGCAATTCTGGATCATGCATTTATGAGGTCTCCAGAAGGAATGGCCGTACTGTTTTCGAATAACGGCGATTTCAACTGGATAAAAGTCAATCCGGCTTTTTGCAATCTACTTGGCTTTACGGAGGCCGAGTTTCTTGCCGGGGCTCTTTTTACAGAATCGGAAAATAGAGAGGCACATTCAAAAGAGCTCTCCTATAGATTAGTAATGGACGAGCTTCAGAAATCGCCAGCGGGCAGCTGGAAGAAGGAACATTGTTTTTTAAACAAAGAAGGTCAACCCGTTTGCCTGTCTCTCATGTTCTCTGGATTAGGAGCAGAAGCAGGACAAGCCCCTTCGTATATTATAGTATACGCCGAGGATATTACGGAATTAAAGATCGCAGCTCAGGAAACGGTGGATCATCGGGATCAGCAGCAGCAAATGGAAGAACAAATTCGCCAAAGTGAACGCAATTATAGATTGATGTCTGAGAATTCGCTGGATTTAATCTCGCGTCATGCGGTCAAAGACAGTGTTTTCTTATATTGTTCTTCAGCTAGCCGTACCTTGCTTGGTTATGAACCTGAAGAGATGGTTGGGACAAGCGCCTATAATTATCTTCACCCCGATGATCTAGTTATGATGCAAGGTTTAATGGAGCAGAGTCGCAGCTCTGGCGTTATTCCGGCTGTAGCTTACCGCTACCGCCATAAGAATGGCACCTATGTCTGGTTCGAGTCGAGCAGTCGTTATACCTATGATGATGAGGGAAATGTCATGGAGATTATAGCGATTGGGCGGGAAATTACGGAGCGCAAGCAGTTCGAGTTCAAGCTTAAGGAGAGCGAGCAACGGTATAAATCATTGTTTGAATACAATCCATCTGCTGTGTACTCTATGAATTTGCATGGAGACTATTTGACTGCCAATGCGAATTTGGAGAAGTTGACCGGGTATTCGCTGGAGGAACTGATCGGAATGTACTTTGGCCCCATTGTGCATGAGAAGGACATAGAGAAGACTTTGTATCATTTTAACTTAGCCGCCCAGGGTTATCCTCAAAGCTATGATCTAACGCTTATTCATAAAGACGGACACTTTGTAGAAATTAATACTACCAATATTCCGATCATTGTAGATGACCAAGTAGTGGGTGTGTATGGGATTTCCCGTGATATTACAGAGCGCATCCGTTATACAGAACAAATTGAGAAGCTTAGCAATGAGTATACCCTTATTTTAAATGCGGTTTCAGAAGGCATCTTTGGACTCGATATGGAGGAGAAGGTGACGTTCATTAACCCTGCAGGTTTGCAAATGCTGGACTATGAACATGATGAAATTATGGGCCATCCTTATTTGGATCATATTCAGCAAATAGCGCTTGATGGGAGCCATTATCGGCCGCAGGAATCTCCACTGATGAAGGCTATTAAGTCAGGTGTATCTTATCAGAGTAAAGATGCGGTCTTGTGGCGTAAGGACGGTTCTAGCTTTCTTGCGGAATACCAGGTAACCCCTCTGTTTGATAAAGGGGAGCCGAAGGGTGTTGTTGTAGTGTTTCGGGACATCACGGATGAGAAGGAAATCATTCGGGCGAAGGAATCCGCAGAAAAAGCAGACCAGGCTAAGTCTGAGTTCTTAGCTATTATGAGCCATGAAATCCGTACGCCGATGAACGGAATTGTAGGGATGACGGATCTCCTGGCGGAGACGGAGCTTGATGAAGAACAGCTTGGATATACTGACATTATTAAGGAGAGCAGCAGCTCGCTCCTATCTATTTTGAATGAAATACTGGATTACAGCAAAATTGAAGCCGGAAAAATGATGATTGTAAATGAGCCCGTGCAGCTTCAAGCCGTATTGGACAGCGTAATCGATCTATTTACAGCTAAGGCTTTGGAGAAAAATATTCAGTTATCATGCAGCATGGCACCTGGAGTCCCGCCACTGATTATGGGCGATGCCGGGCGGTTGCGTCAGATATTGGTCAATCTGGTCAGCAATGCAATCAAGTTTACAGATCGGGGCAGTATCAGTATTTACGTAGAGCAGAAGCTGTCCGCAGATCAAAAGAAATTAACTTTGAAATTTAATGTTAGGGATACGGGGATCGGCATTCCTCTAGAGAAGCAGCATCGGCTGTTTCAGTCCTTTTATCAGCTGCATTCCTCGTTTAATCGCAAATATGGCGGGACCGGATTGGGGCTGGCAATTTGTAAAAAGCTCGTTGAGCTGATGGGCGGAGCTATCGCTGTAGAGAGCAGTGAAGGAGAGGGCTCTAATTTCTATTTCACGCTGCAGATTAATCCTGATAGTAGTAAATCTGAGATAAATGTGGAAGATACAGTGCAAACAGAAGAACGGGAGACAACAATGGAAGGGGCAGCAGCTGCAGAAGAAGAATTGGATGCCGGTGCAAATGTAATTCTACTTCCGGAGGCAACTCCACATTGTGCTCCTAAGTCTAGCCCTTTAAGAGGGGATCTATCCGAATGAAGCATGGACAGCCTCGGATTAGCAAGAAACTGCCTGCGGAGCCATATACACAGTGGGAGGTTGGGGTCGAATCCCCGTCCTCTGCATGTGGCCCAGCTACGATGGCCGCGTTAGCGGAGTATTGGAACACCCATTTAGGAGCGGACTTTATTCGGGGCAAAGGTCATTTTCCTTCCAAAGCCGCTCATATTAATTACATATACAGCCATCACGGTGGAAGACCTTGGGGGATGAGTGTGCGCCGTTTTACCAAAGGACTGAAGAACTATATCCATTCAGTGATTTTACCTAAGGATCAGCAAAAGTTACTTATTACTACGTTTTATGATTTTGAAGTATATAAAACAGAAATTGATGCCGGCCGGCCTGTGGCTGTTAAATTTGATAAGTGGTTTCGTCTGCGGTGGAGAGGTGAGTTTACTTACGACTACCATTGGGTACTAGGTATAGGATATGAGGGATTTGAGGACGGAGAGCGTGCTAACCTGATTGTTCACGATAATGGTGTGCGGTACAAGGACGGTAGAGTCACTCTAGGGAAAGAACGGCGTATTCCGTATTTTGCGAATAAAGACATTATTACGATGGTTGGGCTAGATATTGACGATGCATCGAGGTAGAGGGATTGTCCTGACAAAATAGCTTGAAAAATTTGAGTCCAAACGTTTGCACTACTTAGACGATCATACTATAATCCAGTTAATAACTGGAAAAGGGGATAGGTGCTTTGTCCGTACAAAGGGAAATGAAGGAACCCATTTATTATGGGGATCCTGCGGCTACTAGAGGGATTTCCGTGTTTGCTCAGGAGTTTGATCAGTTATTCAGCTATGATGGGGACGATCTTGGCCTAACGTACTCACCGGGGAGTTCAGCTTTTTGTTTATGGGCGCCCACCGCTCAAGAAGCGGAGCTGGTACTCTATAATTCATGGCAGGGAGCAGCAGAGTGTAAGTATTCTATGATCCGTGATGTCCGGGGAACGTGGAGAATTACAGTTGACGGTGATTTAGATGGCAAGTTCTATACCTACCGAGTACGTCTTGGAGAACAGTGGAATGAGGCGGTTGATCCTTATGCACGTGCTGTAGGAGTGAACGGTGATAGGGGAGCTATTTTAGATTTACGTAAAACAGATCCGGAACGGTGGACGGAAGATAAGCCACCCTTGGATGATCCTGTGGATGCCATCATTTATGAGCTTCATTTGCGAGACTTATCCATTCATCCAGCAAGCGGTATGACCCATAAAGGACAATATCTTGCTTTGGCGGAAGAAGGAACCCGCGGACCGGAGGGTATTCTCACTGGACTCGATCATATCGCGAACCTCGGTGTAACCCATGTGCAGCTATTGCCTGTCTATGATTATTCTACAGAGAGTGTAGATGAGACGAGGCTGGATGAACCGCATTATAACTGGGGTTATGATCCGAAGAATTATAATGTGCCAGAAGGCTCCTATGCTACAGATCCATATGTGCCTGGACTGCGTATCCGGGAACTAAAAACAATGATTCAAGCACTTCATGATCGCGGTCTCCGCGTCATTATGGATGTGGTTTACAACCATGTGTACGATGGCTATCGTGTGAATTTCACCAAGCTGGTTCCCGGCTATTATTTGCGTTACAAGCAAGACGGAAGCCTGTCGGATGGCTCTGGCTGCGGGAATGACGTGGCTTCAGAACGCTTGATGATGTCCAGCTTCATCGTGGAATCCGTAGTTTATTGGGCCAAAGAATACCATATCGATGGTTTTCGTTTTGACCTGATGGGCTTGATTGACCTCGACACGATGGAGGAAATCCGGCGTCGTCTGGATGGGATTGACCCGTCCATCATGACGATTGGTGAAGGTTGGATGATGGGGACGGAGTTGCCGATGGAGCGGCTCGCTCATCAGAAGAATGCTGCGCTTCTGCCGGGAATCGGACATTTTAATGATGATTTCCGGGATGCCATTAAAGGGAATATTTTTCTGCATGATCAACCGGGTTTCATCAGCGGAATGATGGGACTGGAGCTTGCGATAAAGGCAGGGGTCGCGGGAGGCATTGCTTATGCCCCAGGCATTGGACAATTTGCCGTGGAGCCTCAGCAAACCGTCAATTATGTGGAATGTCATGATAATCATACGTTATGGGATAAAATATTACTGTCCACACAAGGGCAGACGGACAAACAGCGCCAATCTATGCATAGGTTAGCTTCTGCGATAGTGTTCATGAGTCAGGGAATCCCCTTTGTCCATGCGGGTCAGGAATTTATGCGCACGAAAAACGGGGTAGAGAACAGCTATAAATCCTCGGTGAAGATCAACCAATTGGATTGGGAACTGTGCGCTGCTCATCAAGATGATGTGGTTTATCTGAAGCAGCTAATTGCCTTGCGTAAAGTACATCCGGCTTTCCGTATGCGAACGGCAGATGACATTCGGAATCATCTAGTATTTGAAAAAGCACCGGTAAGTTCGGTAGCGTATACATTGCGTGGCCATGCTGGAGGCGATGCGGCGAAGCATATCTATGTGCTTTTTAATGCTAATGTAGAACAGACGACTTTGCTTCTGCCACAGCTTGGTGCATGGAAAACAGTTTTTGGAGCCGATCTTGCGCAGAATCTGACGGGTAATAAGCTAACTGTAAGCGGGATTGGAATGGTAGTGCTGACGGTGGACTAGATGTTTTTTTACAGATAATTCTTCAAAAGCATGCGGAGTATTGTGCTCAATTAGTACAGTGCGCTGTGTGCTTTTTTTGCGTTGAACTTTCTTTTGAATGGATGCTCTTATTTTACATAAAAAGGTGACATTACTCATTTTCGTTAAAGATATGGGGTGCTAATATTAAGGCATTTACTTTGGCGCTTTAGAGTGGCATAACAGCAGAAAGTGACAGAGAGTACTTTTCTTTGGTAGAGAGGATGAAAGAGATGGGGAAAGCAACCGGATTTTTAGAGTTTGAACGACAGACACCCTCCGAGTGTGAGGCATTGGAGCGAATTAAGAATTGGAATGAATTCTCGATACCTATGGATGAAGAAAAGCTGCGCGAGCAAGGGGCGCGTTGTATGGATTGCGGTACGCCATTTTGTCATGTAGGACGTCTGTTGTCTGGTATGGCTTCCGGCTGCCCTTTGCACAACTTGATTCCTGAATGGAACGATATGGTCTATCGTGGAAATTGGGAGATAGCGCTGAAACGTCTGCATAAGACTAACAACTTTCCTGAATTTACAGGCCGTGTCTGTCCCGCTCCTTGCGAAGGCTCTTGTACGGTAGGGATGAATGGCAAACCTGTCACCATTAAATCTATTGAGAAGTCGATTGTAGATAGAGGTTTTGCAGAAGGCTGGATTGTGCCTGAGCCGCCGCTTCATCGCACGGGTAAAAAGGTAGCTGTAGTGGGTTCAGGTCCGGCGGGGCTTGCCTGTGCGGCACAGCTTAATAAGGCAGGACATACGGTGACTGTGTATGAACGGGCGGACCGGATTGGCGGTCTGCTTACCTATGGTATTCCCAACATGAAGCTGGATAAAAAGACTGTACAGCGCCGGGTGGATCTGCTTGCAGCTGAGGGCATTACCTTCGTAACTCGAACAGAGATCGGCCGAGATCTCCCAGCATCACAGCTCAAGGCAGAGCATGATGCTGTAGTACTGTGTGGTGGATCTACACAGGCACGTGATCTGCCGATAGAAGGACGCGATTTGCGTGGGATTCATCAAGCTATGGAGTTTTTAACGCTGAATACAAAGAGCCTACTGGATTCAGGGCTTGCCGATGGGGAATATTTATCAGCAGCAGGTAAGGATGTAGTTGTAATCGGCGGTGGGGATACTGGAACAGACTGTGTAGCCACTTCGATCCGTCACGGCTGCCGCAGTGTGACTCAGCTTGAGATTATGCCACAGGCGCCGCTGACACGTCAGTCTAACAATCCTTGGCCGGAATGGCCAAAGGTGCTTAAAGTGGACTATGGTCAGCAGGAGGCCGCTTCACTGTATCAAGAAGATCCGCGCCGTTATCTGGTTTCGACGAAACGGTTTGTCGGCGATGAGGGTGGGCAAGTGCAGGAGCTGCGTACAGTGCGCATTGAATGGACTCATAATGAACAGGGACGAATGGTACCGGTCGAAGTGCCGGGCAGTGAGGAGACCCTGCAAGCGCAGCTGGTATTACTGGCTTTGGGATTCACAGGACCCGAAGAAACTATACTGGGCGAGCTTGGGGTGGAACGCGATGAGCGGGGGAACGCCAAAGCAGAGTTCGGAGCACAAGTAACCAATGTAGAAGGTGTGTTCACAGCAGGCGATATGCGGCGCGGGCAAAGCCTTGTAGTCTGGGCTATTGACGAAGGGCGCCAGACTGCGCGCGAAGTAGACCGCTTTTTGATGGGATCCTCGAATTTGCCGTGAGTGTTAAGATATAGCGAACAGGGCGTTCCTTTGGGAACGTCCGCTTTGCGTTGTGGTATGTTCAAGGTTAAGATTATTGTCTAAGCGCATATTTAATTAAGTTAAGTTGAAAAGGAGAATACATGATGAAGTTAATGTTTATTTCCGACATTCACGGATCTTTATTTTGGCTGGAACGGGCTTTGGAAAAGGTGGAAGAAGAGCAGCCGGACAGTCTTATTATTCTAGGAGACTTTTTATATCATGGTCCAAGAAATCCGCTGCCGAAGGACTATAACCCACAAGAGGTTGCTAATAAGCTTAATGCATATAACAAAAACAAGCCGATAACCGCAGTACGTGGAAACTGTGACGCCGAGGTAGACCAAATGCTGCTGGAATTCCCGATGATGGGCGATTATGTAATGCTTTTGCACGAAGGCAGACGGATTTACGCTACACATGGTCATGGCTTTAGCATTGAGCATTTGCCGGCGCTTTCCGAGAAGGATATTTTTATTCAGGGACATACCCATATACCAGTTGCCGATGTAAAAGAGGGAGTGTATGTACTGAATCCCGGCTCCATATCGCTGCCTAAAGAGAATAATCCGAATTCCTATGCTATTCTAGAGGGCGGGCAATTTATCGTTAAGGATTTTGAAGGCAATGTGGTAAAAAAGATTACCGTATAGTGAGAGATATCGTTTAAAGGAACTCCTGAAGATTGAGAGATTGAATAAGGGAGACAACGCCGAAAGACAACATTACCAATCCGGACAGTTTGTTGAACATGAGCTGTTTCGAACGCCCTGACATTATGTTGATTCTGAACAAAGCGGTGCTCCCTGTCAAACCCATCCACCATAATGCGGAACCCAGAAAGACGCCGCTAACTAGAAACGGCATATTGGAGCTGCTATGAGACAGAAGGACGCCAGATGCCGAACTGGTCATGCGGCCGTTGCTTTTCAGTAATTCCAAGATTTGAAGATCGATGTCATCCATTGCAACCCACTCCTTTAAGCTAATTATATAAAATCCATTAGAAATGAAAATGGAATCACTAAAATAAGTAAAATTATTAAATGATATCCTGATTTATATTAAAATAATTAAATTTAGCTTCGTTGTTACGGATGAAAACTTAAATTTTTTAACTGTAAAATGGGGGCTGCGAACAAAAAAATTCCTTCCAACATTATTAATGTCCCAGGGAATTGAGCACTAGAACATATTATTGTATGATGAGGAAGGAGTTTTAAGGGTAGGACTGGCTCCAAATATATTAGTAAAGGTAGTTAACACATGAATCCTAAAGATTTGAACTATACAATGCCACCGGAATGGGGCAAGCATGAACGTACTTTTATCTCCTGGCCGGTGCAGGAATCTATGTGTTTCCCGGATAACCACGAGTCAGTGTGCCAAGGTTATGCTGACATTATCACAGCCATCGCCGAGTTTGAACCAATCACGGTCATTGTGAACCCGGAGGATGTGGAGCGGGTAGAGCATTTGGTCGGCGGACCGAATGTAACGCTGCTGCCTATTGCGCATAGCGATGCTTGGCTGCGTGATAACGGACCTACCTTTATTGTTAATAAAGAAGGACAAATGGCAGGTGTGAACTGGAAGTTTAATGCTTGGGGCGGTAAATATTCACCTTGGGATCTGGATGACGAAGTGGCTCCGAAGATTCTGGAGCATGCGCAGATCACCCGTTTTGATGCACCGCTTGTGATGGAGGGTGGCTCGATTCATACGGATGGAGAAGGCACTTTGCTTACTACAGAAGAGTGTCTGCTTAACCTAAACCGCAACCCGGAGCTGAAGCGCGAAGAGATCGAAGAGTACGTGCGGAACTATACAGGTACAGAAGCTATTATCTGGCTGAGACGTGGCCTTAGTGGCGATGAAACCGATGGTCATGTCGATAATATTGCTTGTTTTGCTGCACCAGGCAAAGTTATTATCCAGGTCTGTGAGGACCCGCAGGATGAGAACTATGAGATTACGCAAGAGAATCTGCGTATTCTGGAGAACGCTACAGATGCCAAAGGGCGTAAGCTGGAGATTATCAAGATTCAGCAGCCACCACGGGTCGATCATGACGGCAGTCGTCTGACGCTCAGTTATTTGAACTTTTATTTCGTGAACGGCGGAATTATCTTGCCTGTGTTTGGGGGCACCGCGACAGAAACGGATACACTTGCTGAGAAAGTACTGGCTGGTTTGTTCCCGGATCGCAAGATTCGTACAGTTAACGGAATGGCCGTTATCACCGAAGGCGGAAATGTCCACTGCACTACGCAGCAAATGCCTGCACAGCTATAATTGAAGGAAACTAGACGTCCAAAGGGACATTTATATACAAGGAGGACAGATACTTGAGAAATGTAAAAGTAGCTGCGACACAAATGAGTTGTTCCAGCAATATTGAGGAGAATATCAGCAAAGCCGAGACATTGGTCAGAGAAGCGGCAGCACAGGGTGCGCAAATTATTTTGCTCCAGGAGCTGTTTGAGACCCCGTATTTCTGTCAAAAAGAGAAAGCTGATTATTACGCATACGCAACAGAGCTTGAGCATAACAAGGCGATTAATCATTTCAAAGCAGTAGCCAAGGAGCTGCAAGTGGTACTGCCGATTAGTTTTTATGAGAAAAAGAATTACGCGCGTTACAACTCACTTGCTGTAATTGATGCTGATGGAACGGTGCTGGGCAAATACCGCAAGAGTCATATTCCAGATGGCCCAGGTTATGAAGAGAAGTTCTACTTTAATCCGGGAGATACTGGCTTTAAGGTATGGAACACTCGTTATGCCAAGATTGGTGTAGGCATCTGCTGGGATCAATGGTATCCAGAAGCGGCTAGAGTAATGAGCCTGATGGGAGCAGAAATTCTGTTCTATCCAACGGCTATTGGGTCTGAACCGCAGGATGGATCGATCGATTCCAAGGATCATTGGCAGACCTGTATGCTTGGACATGCAGCTGCGAATCTTATTCCAGTCGTGGCTTCCAACCGTATTGGTGAGGAAATTGATGAGGATTCGAGCATTAATTTCTACGGCTCATCGTTCATTGCAGGTCCTCAGGGCAATAAAATCGTTGAGGCTGGACGTGAGGAGCAAACCGTGCTGGTAAGCGAATTCGATCTGGATGCTTTGGAAGTTGGCCGGATCGAGTGGGGAATCTTCCGTGACCGCCGGCCGGATCTGTATAAATTGATCGGTTCTTATGATGGAGATATCACACTTTAATAGGTTTAAAGTTAAATATGCTAAAGGCATTGCTAGAGAGAATAGAATCTCTGGCAGTGCCTTTTTCTGTTTGATGGTATTTTTTTTGAGAGTGATGTACGCATAAAATGTATAAAATAATAATATTGTGTTATATAACCTTACATTATTTAGAAAAGTTAATTGTCATGAATCCTTTAATCTGTTAAAATCTCTTTAAGTTATTTCCGAAAATAGGGGGAATGGGGATATGAAAATAAAAGGTCGTGTTTTAATGTCAGTTTTTATATCATTTGTGGTGGTTGCATTGGTAGGTTGTGGAGCAAATAACAGTAAAGCTGGTAACGAATCCTCAGCGGAGAAAATTAAGTTTGCCAGTGATGCCAGCTACGCTCCTATGGAGTATATGGACACGGATAAAATCAAAGGATTCGACATCGATTTCATTAAGGCAGTTATGGAAGAAGCGGGAATAGACTATGGCGTAACGAACACAGGCTGGGAAACGATGCTGCAAAGTGTGAAGCAGGGAACGGAGTATCAAGCAGGGCTATCTTCAGTATCGATTACGGATGAACGTAAAGAAACCTATGACTATTCCATCCCTTATTTCGAATCTACCAATATGATTATGGTTAAAGAAGGCAGCGACATCAAAAACGCACTTGACCTTAAAGATAAAGTAGTTGCAATACAAGGGGCCACAACTGCAGATGACCTGATGAGCGGAATAATGGGTGTCGACAACCCTAACTTGAAACGTTTTGACAGCAATGCGGTGGCATTGATGGAACTGAATGGCGGCGGAGCCGATGCGGTTGTAGCGGATATTGCCATTGTACGTGAGTACATGAAAAACAATCCTAAGCAGAAGCTGGTGGGGATTGTAGACACGGAGAATTTCGGAGCGGAATATTACGGCATTCTTTACCCTAAGGGCAGTGAGTTAAAAGCGAAACTGGATCCGGCTATTAAGAAGGTATTGGAAAACGGAAAGTACGCGGAAATCTACAAAACTTGGTTCGGCGAAGAACCTAACCTGGATAGCTTATTGAACGCAAAATAAGGAAAAAACCTAATAAGCATGCGTAATGATAGCTATTGCGCATGCTTATTTTTTTAAAGAGAGATGACATAAAGAAGAGAAGGAGAGAGTCCTATGGATTTTAGAATGGACATTATCATTCATTATTTGCCCGTCCTTTTAAAAGGGACACTGCTGACTATTGGTATTTCTGTAGTTTCTATTTTATTTGGCTCTATTTTGGGACTGGGGATCGGATTTGGCAAAATGGCCCCAAAATGGTATTTGCGCTGGCCTTTTCATTCATATATCAATTTTTTTCGAGGAACACCACTGTATGTGCAGATTCTGATTGTTCACTTTGGAGTGATTCCCCCGCTTTACGGCAAAACCAATGCTCTAATTACTGCGTTTGTTGCTCTGTCGCTTAATTCGGCTGCTTATTCGGCTGAGATTTTTCGGGCAGGCATTCAGTCGGTTGATCGTGGGCAACGGGAAGCGGCTATTTCACTGGGGATGACTAGTCGGCAAGCGATGAGATTTATTATTTTACCGCAAGCGATCAAACGGATGGTTCCGGCTTTTGGTAACGAGTTTATTGTGCTTGTGAAAGACTCCTCTCTTCTGGCTTTGGTGGCTGCACCGGAAATAATGTATTGGACCAACACGATGAAAGGGCAATATTTGCGGATATGGGAGCCTTATTTGACAGCGGCACTTATTTATTTCATTCTTACCTATTCTCTTAGCAAGCTGCTGAATTACGTTGAACGGAGGCTGAAATAGGATGGAGCCTATGATTTCAGTACGGAACTTACATAAATCATTTGGAACAAATACGGTGCTGGCCGATATAAGTATCGATATTTTCAGTCAAGAGGTAGTGGTGATTATTGGACCGTCCGGATCGGGTAAATCCACCTTTTTGCGTTGCCTTAATTTACTGGAGCAGCCGCAGGCCGGCGAGATTGTAATTGAAGGCACTTCTTTGATGGCGGCGAGTACGAAGATTAACGATATCCGTACAGAGCTTGGGATGGTGTTTCAGCAGTTTAATCTATTTCCTCATATGAGGGTTATAGAAAACATTATGCTGGCGCCGGTTCAGGTGCGTAAATGGTCTCCGGATAAAGCGCGGCAAAAAGCGCTGGAGCTGCTGCGAAAAGTAGGTCTAAGTGAAAAAGCAGAGATGTATCCAGCCTCATTGTCTGGGGGTCAGGCTCAGCGGGTAGCGATTGCAAGGGCGCTGGCTATGGAGCCCCAAATTATGCTCTTTGACGAACCAACCTCAGCGCTTGACCCGGAGATGGTGGGGGAAGTGCTGGCGGTGATGAAGGAACTGGCCCGTGAGGGGATGACGATGGTCGTGGTGACACATGAAATGGGCTTTGCGCGTGAGGTGGGGGATCGGGTGCTGTTCATGGAACAAGGTGAGATTGTGGAAGAAGGAAGTCCGGAGCAGCTGTTCGGAAATCCTATGCAAGAACGGACACGATCCTTTCTATCAAAGGTGCTGTAATTTAGTGGAAAGTAGAATCTTGTTATTTTATCAGGTATATTAGAAGAGTAACGGTTAATTCAGGGATTTATATGCAAAATCTGTCGGAACGTGGAGAGGAGGCTCTGGGGATATCTTTTGTTATCATAATCTTGCAGTGATAGAGGGAGAAATACGATGAGCACATTTAAAAACTGGTTAAACACAACCAAAAACGGACTAACAGATCAAGTGAAAAAATTCAAAAATAAAGACTTCATGAACGCGATAGTTGCAGGCTGCGCTTTGGTTGCTGCGGCTGACGGTAAAATAGAAGATGCAGAGAAGAATAAAATGGTCGGCTATATAAATCTAAGTAATGAATTGAAGGTATTTGACATGAGAGATGTCATTGCTCAATTCAACCATTATGTTAGTAACTTCGAGTTCTCTCCGGAAATAGGGAAACAAGAGGCTTTGAAAGCGATCGCTAAGTTTAGCGGCAAACCAGAAGCGGGCCGTCTGATCGTGGGCGTATGCTCGGCAATTGGATCAGCTGATGGTGATTTTGATGATTATGAAAAAGCAGTTGTGCGGAATATTTGTGGTGTCTTAGGATTAAACCCTAGCGAATTCAGTTTATAAATTAGGTGAAGTCATAGATAAAAGTTCGTTGAAACGTAATTTATTCTTTATCGTATCACTGATATAACACCTAAAAGCTAGACTAACAGATAATGATTTTTATCGGAAACGGAGGTACGTTGATTTGGCTGGAATTAATCTGGTAAAAGGTCAAAAGATTGATTTGACTAAAGGTAATGCGGGCTTGTCCAATGTAATTGTGGGCTTAGGCTGGGATCCAATTGAAGCCTCGCGGGGATTCTTTGGAGTCAAGAAACAGGCGAATGTCGACTGTGATGCCTCAGCACTGCTATTAAATGAGGATGGTAAGCTAACTAAGAAGGGTAACCTGATCTGCTTCCACAACAAGCAAAGTCCTTGCAACTCGGTCATTCATTCCGGAGATAATCTGACGGGTGAAGGCGACGGAGATGACGAGCAAATCATGGTTAATTTGAAAGCCATTCCTGCCGATGTTCACAAGGTTCTGGTTGTCGTTAACATTTACGATGCGGTGAATCGCAAACAGGATTTTGGAATGATCAAATCAGCGTATATTCGGGTAATAAATGCTGCCGGGAATAGTGAGTTGATTAAATTCAACTTGTCAGACAACTACACAGGTTTTACGGCACTTATTTGTGGAGAGCTTTACCGCCAAGGTGGAGAATGGAAGTTCGCTGCAATTGGTGAAGGCAGCCACGCTGCTCATATCAATCAACTTGCAGAACGCTACGTATAATCCAAATATAAGAAAAGAGGTATGTAATCATGGCAATTAATCTATCCAAAGGTCAAAAAATCGATTTAACGAAAACAAACCCAGGTCTATCCAAAATCACAGTAGGTCTTGGTTGGGACACTAATAAATATGACGGCGGAAAAGATTTCGATTTGGACGTATCCGTCTTTTTGACCAATGCTAGTGGTAAAGTTGATAAAGAAACCAACTTCATTTTCTTCAATAACAAGCAAAATGAGAATGCTTCTGTTGTTCATACCGGAGATAACCGTACAGGTGAAGGCGATGGTGATGATGAGCAGGTTCAAGTGGATCTTCAGAACATCCCTGCTGATGTAGACAAAGTAGCTTTTACTATTACAATTTATGATGCTGAAGCAAGAAGCCAAAACTTTGGACAAGTCTCCCGTTCCTACGTACGTATCGTAAACGATCTGAACAATGAAGAATTGATTCGTTTCGACCTCGGTGAGGATTTCTCTATTGAAACTGGTGTCGTTGTAGGCGAATTGTATCGTAACGGTGCAGAATGGAAGTTCAATGCTATCGGCAGTGGCTACAAAGACGGCTTGAGCGGTTTGACTCGCGACTACGGCCTGCAATAAATTTCATTCTGCATGCTAAAGATGAATTGAATTCATAAATGAAAGAAGGTTTTGTCAGTGACGATCAGTCTCTCTAAAGGACAACGGATTGATCTTACCAAGACTAATCCGGGTTTGACGAAGGTAGTAGTAGGATTGGGCTGGGATACTAACAAGTATAGCGGCGGCCAAGATTTTGACCTTGATGCCTCAGCCTTTTTACTGCATGAAGATGGTAAGGCCAAGGGCTCCGATGATTTTGTATTCTACAACAATCCTTCGGGTGGCGCAGGTTCCTTGACTCATACGGGGGATAACCGTACAGGTGAGGGTGACGGAGATGACGAGCAGATTGTTGTTGATTTCAGCAAAATCCCTGCTCATATTCAGCGCATCGGAATAACGGTAACGATCTATGATTATGAAACTCGGGCACAAAACTTTGGACAGGTTTCCAATGCTTTTGTACGTGTAGTAGATGCGTCTAATGATCGTGAAGTGCTTCGCTTCGATTTAGGTGAAGACTTTTCAACTGAAACAGCTGTTGTATTCTGTGAGTTCTACCGCAATGGTGCGGATTGGAAGTTCCAGGCGATTGGAAGTGGCTTTGCCGGCGGTCTAAGCGCTTTATGCAGAAACTATGGACTGGACGCGCAATAACATCCAAGTGGGCGGGGTCATTACCGATCCTGCCCTTTTTATAAATATTTAGAGCAGTACAGACTCCACTTTGTGGGGTTCTTTTTTACAAAATTATTAGTTGGTTTACTCCATTTATAAAGGTGGCGTAAGAATGAGTGTTAACGTAGTCAAAGGGCAAAAAGCTGATCTGACCAAAGGCAATGCTGGACTTCATTCTATAATCGTAGAGATCGGCTGGAATGCTCCGGCTGCTCTGGAGATTGATAGCTCTGCTTTCCTGCTTGGATCAGAGGGTAAAGTAAGTAAAGACGAGGATTTAATATTTTATAATAATCCAGCCACATCGTATATTAGGTATAAGGATGTGCCAGGATTCAATGACCGCAAGCAATTCGAAGTTCAATTGGATAAGATTCCTTCCGATGTGATGAAGATTGCCTTTACGCTTACCATTTATGATGGGGAGAAAAGGGGTCAAAGTTTTGGGCAAGTTAGTCAGGCCTATTTTCGGATTCTCAATCAAGTGACAGGTGCGGAACTGCTCCGATGTGATCTCGACAATCTTTTCTCCGTGGAAACGGCCATTGTGGTAGGGGAATTATATAGATATAACAGTGAATGGAAGTTCAGTGCCATTGCAGCGGGGTTTGCCGGAGGTTTGAAAGAGATATGCAGCAACTTCGGTATTGAAGCGAATGAGGAGCCTGCTCCTGCTGCTCCACAGCCGGAGGTTAAGCCGCAGATTCCACCACAAATCTTCGCAACGCCGCCTGCGCAGCCAGTGAAACGTGAAGAAAGCTCTCCACCCACACCTCCGCCTTCGCCAATGAATCTCAACTTGAAGAAAATCGAGCTGAAGAAAAAAGGCGATTCCATCAATTTGAAAAAATCAGCCAGTGGTAATTTAGGGGAAGTGTTGATTAATCTCAACTGGAACCAGAAGCAGGGCGGACTCTTTAGTCGTAAAAATGGCGTAGATCTAGATCTTGCTTGTCTGTATGAACTGAAGAATGGCAGTAAAGGAGTGGTACAAGCGTTGGGCAATGCCTTTGGCTCATTGAATCAACCTCCTTATGTCATGCTTGATGGGGATGATCGGACAGGCTCCGTAACTACTGGTGAGAATTTGCGTATAAATGGTATCAAAATTTCCGAGATTGAACGCATTCTAGTGTTTTCCTTTATTTATAAAGGGGTAACCAACTGGTCGGAGGCCGATGGGGTTGTCACCATCAAACAAGGCGGAGGACCTGATATCATTGTAAATTTGGACGAGCATAACAACCGTAAAGGGATGTGTGCCATTGCGTTATTCCGGAATGTAAGCAATGAAACATTTAGTGTTGAACGGCTGGTGCAATATTACAGTGGTCATCGTGAGATGGATGAAGCCTATGGCTGGGGGCTGCGCTGGGTTGCGGGCAGCAAATAATCGATTTTACCGGAGGCGCAAAGTGTAATGGATTGGTTCGCAGATTTTTTTAGAAATATTAGTGAGAATTACGGGCATTTTTTCTCATGGAGTGATGTAGTAGGTACACTCTCTGATCCTGTGAGCTGGGGGATTATCGGGAGCTTAATTCTACTAGAAGGTTTGCTCTCTGCAGATAATGCGCTTGTGCTTGCCGTTATGGTTAAGCATCTACCTAAGGAGCAGCAGAAAAAGGCGCTTTTCTACGGTATCTTAGGGGCTTATTTGTTCAGATTCCTGGCCATTGGACTAGGGACATTTCTTATTAAGTTTACTTTGGTTAAGGTTCTTGGTGCACTGTATCTCTTTTATATCGCATATAAAGGTTTATTTAAGGGCAGTGGCGAAGAGCATACGGAGAATAAAGGCACTTCTTTTTGGAAGACGGTTCTCCTTGTTGAATTAATGGATATTGCTTTCAGTATTGACAGTGTTATTGCAGCATTTGGACTTAGTGATCAGGTTTGGGTTCTCTTTATGGGTGGTATCTTAGGGGTTCTGATGATGCGCGGAGTGGCGCAGGTATTCTTGAAGCTTATTGATAAATTCCCTGAATTGGAACAGGCAGCTTTCCTGCTTATCGCCATTATTGCGGGTAAGATGCTAGCGGGTGCTTTTGGTTTTGAATTGCCGCATGTCGTATTCTTTACAATCCTTATAGCGGTATTCGTGGGTACGATCCTCTATAGTGCTAGACGTAAGAAAAAAGATGCCCATAAAAGTGCATGATTAAAAAAGTAATTGCACCATAGAGAAGTCGGAGCCGATCATGCAAGAATAGAAACGCCTGCTTCTTTCAGGTAATCGTATATGTTATAGCGTAGGCCTTCACTTATATTTGAGAGAGCCAAGATGCCATCCCCAAGGGAGAGTATTGCCGGTTCTGACACTCTCTATGAGGAGAGGTCTACGCTTGTTTTGCTTGGCTTCGCAAAACTATAAGGGGGAACCGATTTGAGATACTTCGATTACCTGACAAAAGAACAAGAAATCTCTTTGTTTTACACTCCGCCTATCTCATTTGATCATACCACGAACAAGGAACTGTTAGCCTACGCTGTCGGCGCTGCCCTCTATATGCCGGCTACCCGTGCAAGTGTTGCAGAAGACATCATTAAGCTCAAGAATGCAGGTCTAGTGACGGTTATTATAGATCTGGAGGACGCAATCGGAGATGACCAGGTTGACAATGCAGAGGAATCTATTATCCAGCATCTTATTTACCTAGCTGCTTACGCAGAAAATGAGCTGGATTCATCGAACAGCCTCCCGCTTCTTTTTATACGAGTACGTAACCCGGACCAACTCCGGCAAATGATTTTCCGCTTGGGATCCTTGGTAACGATGTTAACAGGGTTTGTATTTCCTAAGTTCTCTGTGGACAATGGAATTCAATATTTTGAAACGTTAGCTGAGTACAACAATACGCGTGGTTATAATGATCCTGTGCTTTACGGGATGCCAATCTTGGAAACTGCACCTATTATTTATCGGGAAAGTCGAGTGGACAGTCTGCTATCTATCCGTGATTTACTCCGTAATTACCGTGAGCTTGTCCTAAACGTCAGAATTGGGGCAACGGATTTCTCCAGCCTGTTCGGACTGCGTCGCAGTCCTGATGTTAGTATTTATGATCTTACTCCTATCCGTGACTGTATCTCGGACATTATCAATGTGTTTGGGCGGGTTGAAGAGGGATATGTGATCTCAGGACCTGTCTGGGAGTATTTTGCGAATAAAGGTCATCGAGTTCTCCGGCCGCAGCTGCGGCAGACGCCATTTGAGGATACTTACGGCAAAAACGGCCGTGATATGCGGAATAGCTATATCTCGAGCAGTGTGGACGGGCTAATTCGTGAGGTTATTTTGGATAAAGAGAATGGAATTGTGGGTAAGACGATTATCCATCCTTCTCATCTCAGACCTGTTCAGGCGATGTATACAGTGATGCATGAGGAATACGTCGACGCTTTAAGCATTGTAGAAAGTAATGATGGCAGTCTGGGCGTGTTTAAGAGTCAATATTTTAATAAAATGAACGAAATTAAGCCCCATCTGAATTGGGCAAGACGAATTTTACTACGATCTCAAATATACGGGGTGTTACATGAACAACAGCATTTTGTCGGATTATTACCCGAAAACGAATTTACGCACGTATAACATAGTCGAGAACCTGCAAGTGAATGTAACCGAAACCTTTAACCCCTTTCATATGCCTCTGGATTCTTTATTTTCTATGGCGGCGCGAATTAATAAAAAACGAACTTTTCTGTTTGTCAGTAAGGTGCTTGGCAAGCATATCCCCGTCGATCCGTATACTTCACTTCTAAGCGGAGCAGCGTTGGCGCTGCTGTTATATCAGGAGATGAACGGCGATTCCGTGGATAGTGATCGTATGACAAAGTTATTGGATATGGCGGTTCATGGGCTGATTCATCCTGAATTTGCTAAGGAAGCCTATCAGCATTTACTAGCGGCCCGGCTGGTTTTGCCCAAGCCTGTGGTTTTTATTGGATTCGCAGAAACGGCAACTGCACTGGGTCACAGTGTGTACAACATCTTTGCTGAGCAGGCATCCTATATTCATACTACGCGTGAGCATATTCCTGATTTGGAGTCTGTTGTAAGTTTTGTAGAAGAGCATTCCCATGCAGTTGATCATCTATGTTATGCCTTGGATACCGAACTCTTATCTGGGACAGAGCCCATTATATTGGTAGATGACGAGATTACGACCGGGAAAACCGCGATCAATACAATTCGAGATATTCAGTCAAAATTCCCGCGGGAGGAATATGTGGTAGTCTCTCTTCTGGACTGGAGAAGCGGCAGCAATCTTCAACACTATAGTGAGCTTGAGCAGGAGCTGGGGATTCGCATTAAGTCGTTATGTCTGCTGCAAGGGAATATTGAAGTGATAGGTTCACCGGTGTTTAATAAGGATACGGAGCAGCTGGATAGAGAGGCCATTTTTGAGTGTGAGGTTGTAACTACTTATGCTCAAGATGGAATGGAACGACTGGAGGTATCCTCTATCGATTCCTATGGTGAGATCAACACAGCGCCGTATATGAAATATAGTGGACGGTTCGGAATGGAGTCACAGGATAATCTGGAGCTTGATCAGGGTGTGAAACGAATAGCTGAGCAGCTGCGGCAATTGCGTAGAGGACCGAAAGCCTTGGTAATGGGTGTAGGAGAATTTATGTATCTTCCGATGAGAGTGGCGGCGGAAATGGGGAAAGGGATTGCTTACCAGTCTTCCACTAGAAGTCCAATCCACCCTGAGCGTCGGCCGGATTATGGGGTACATAGTGCTGCTGCGTATCCTTCAGCTGGTGATCCGGAAATCACAAACTTTATTTATAATATAGCTCCTGGTCAATACGATGATATATTTGTGCTGATTGAGCGTGATGTACCGCATGAGCGTATGAAACCTATGCTTGATATACTGAAGAAACTGGCCCGCCATAAAGTGCATCTTATTGTACTGACCTCGGAAAGAAGAAGTGGAGGCCCTACCTATGAAGGGAACAGTAACTGAAGAAATTCTAAACAGAAGTATAGCCGAACCGGTTCCGCTAGGCAGCTATTCTCCGTCAGATGTTATATTTTTGCTTAAGGATCTGAGCGATGTTTCACTGGAGCGGGCGACTGACGAAAGAGAGGCCGCCATTCAATCAGGTGTACACTACTCTGAGATGCTGCCCGTGGAATATCAGCCTACTGAGCAGTATATTGAGTTATTTCACGAGACGCTGGAGCAATCTGCGGAGAAGGTCGCTCTAGCAGTAGCGGTAGTCTCTGAGATGATTGTCGCTCAAAGGGGACTTGATACGGTGTTAGTCTCTTTGGCAAGAGCGGGAACACCAATTGGTGTACTGATTAAGCGTTATATCCAAGAGCGATATGGTGCTGATCTGCCGCATTATAGTATCTCTATCATTCGGGGCAAGGGGATTGATGAGAACGCAATCCTTTATATTCTGCAAAAGCACGGGCTTGACGCTGATTTGCAGTTTGTCGACGGATGGACGGGGAAAGGGGCTATTCGCCAGGTATTGATTGAAGCGTGCAACAGCCTGTATGAGAAATATGGCATTCGGCTAAATGATGACCTGGCCGTATTGGCTGATCCCGGGAACTGTTCAGGCACGTTCGGGACTAGAGAGGATTATCTTATTCCTAGTGCATGCCTCAATTCTACGGTGTCAGGACTGATGAGCCGGACAGTGCTGCGCGATGATTTAATCGGTCCGGAAGAATTCCATGGGGCTAAATTCTACAAGGAATGGCTCGATACGGATGTATCCAATGTATTCATTGCGGCGATCTGCCCGTATTTCTCCTCCGTTGCGGAAAAAGCACAAGCGATTGCTGAACAGATGCAGCAATCGCCGCCAGAAATTACATGGCAGGGCCTGCGTGATATTCAGAGTATTCAAGAAGTGTTCGGCATAGATAACATCAATTTGGTCAAGCCCGGAGTCGGAGAAACTACCCGAGTGCTGCTGCGCAGAGTACCGTGGAAGATTCTTGTCGATACTATGGATAATCCAAATCTTCGTCATATTATTCTCTTAGCAGAGGATAGAGGGGTTCCAGTAGAAGTATTCCCTGGACTCACCTACTCCTGTTGCGGGATTATTAAGCCGCTGAGAGGTGAGACGGAATGATCTATGCCAGTGATTTGGACCGAACGTTAATCTATTCCTTAAATGCAATCGGTGTCCCGGAGAATACTCCGGGCCTGGTTCCTGCGGAGGTTGTGGATGGTAAGACGGTTTCATACATTTCGCAAAAAGCATTGGCTGATCTGATGGAGCTTACTTCCCGTATTATCTTTATGCCCGTTACAACACGTACCATAGCGCAGTATAAGCGTATTAATCTGTTTCAAGACACGATTATTCCAGACTACGCGATTACTAGTAATGGCGGGAATATTCTGATTGGTGGCGAAGTAGATAAGAGCTGGAGAGCTTCGGTGGGCAGGCTTGTTCAAAATGAATCGGCTGCGGCAGAAGAAGTTAGAATGCACGTTAGGTCTGTAGTGCACGAGGAATGGATCATTAGTGAGCGGTATTGTGATGATTTATTTTATACTTTTGTAGTAGTTCGTGATTTATTACCTATGGATGAGATCACGAATCTGGCAGAGCGATTATATGATTTGGGCTGGCGGGTATCCTTACAAGGGCGCAAGCTATATGTCGTTCCTGCCGCTGTGAATAAAAGTGATGCGATTGTTCATGTGCGCCGGACGGTTCGTTCAGAACCGATGGTAGCATCGGGAGATTCCTTGTTGGATAAGAGTTTACTAGAAAGTGCGGACTATGCGATTGCTCCTTGTCATGGAGAAATATTTGCAGAGCAGCAGAGTGGTCTTGTAAAATCAAGGTATCCCTTTACGAAGCAAGCGGGTGTTTTTGCTGGTGATGAAATTCTACAGTATGTAAACATGATCTATAATAACTTAACCGTATTGGGAGTTGGGCCACTATGAAAAAGGTAAACATTTATTTCAATCGCTGGTTTTCCGTCGCTTACCATTATATGAATCTCATCCGCAATAATGAGGATGGCGTTCCTGTACAAATCTTCGCCACGCATCCTGATATTCACCATATGTCCCTTCAAGGTGCTGATGTTGCTGGGACTGAACCAGCACTGACTGGAATAGAATATGTTCAATTCTGCGTGGATTTCTGTCGCCGCAATGAGATCGATATCTTCATTCCACGGTTACATATGCTGGATATAGCTTTGCATGCTGCTATGTTTGATGCGATTGGCACCAAGGTTCTAGTCTGTAGAGATTTGGACTTATTGGAGACCATCATGGATAAGGGGAAGTTCTACGAAAGTGTTAAGGAAACAGGGATTATGACAATTCCTGATTATCATGTGGTGAGTACAGCAGAGCAGTTCAAAGAGGCTTATCATGATCTTGTAGCCAAAGGACACCACGTATGCTTTAAACCCACGGAGACAGAGGGAGGCCTTGGCTTCCGTATCATTGATAACACACGTAGTCCTTTACAGGAGCTGTTTGGTCATGTAACTCCGCTGATATCCTTCGATGAGGCCTATCGTATTCTGGGAAGTGAACCTACATTCCCTGAACTTATGGTGATGGAATTGCTGGAAGGTTATGAATACAGTATAGATTGCTTGTCAGATGAGAATGGCAGGCTGTTAGCGGCTGTACCCCGTCGTAAAGCTGGCGGTCGTCTGCGGCTGATGGAGCATATTCCGGAGCTGGAGGAGATCGCTTCCCGGGTAGCAGAGGTATATAAAATACCTTTCAATTTCAATATTCAAATGAAGTATAGTGGTGGAATTCCTAAACTGCTGGAGATTAACCCCCGGATGTCTGGAGGTCTTCATATTTCTTGTCTGTCTGGAATTAACTTTCCATACCTGGCTGTCAAAAGTGCACTCGGCGGAGAGGTCCAGCCTGCGGAGTTCGGCGATAATGTGCTTGCCAGCCATGTAGAGCAGCCGCTAATTATGAAAATAAACGGCGAATCCGTAATTCCGGATCCCGTGAATTGAGCGTTCGCAATCTCGCTCACAAGAGGTGAGAAAAATTAAATTTAAATCGAAAATATTGCTGTATGCCGGTATTGGCTATGTTGTCGCTGTATTAACGAGTTCTTTTTTGCCTGAGTTACTCTCCTTGCTGTTGCCTGTAGCGGGTGCAGCGGTAGGGGTTCTTGCAACGAGAAGTCCAAGAACCAACCTTCCGGCTGAGGTGCTGCCAGCAGGTCCAGAGACGGTGCCTGTTGCTCCAGCTCCCTCTGCAAATGCTCCGCAATTACCTAGTGTGGCAAATAATGCTGCACCAGGTAATCCGGGCAATAGTGGTAGAACTGAGGCCGAACCAACGAAGATTGGACCGGAATTTGCTCCAGTAGTTGAGTACCTTAGCATTCTGGAAGATATGATTATCTCCGAGGGGCAGAAGGATACACTGGACAATGAAATTGTCGAGAAATCACTGGCGCTTTTTGCGAGACTTCAACGTGTAATTCCGCTGCTGCAGGAGCTCAATAATGGCGATATTAATCATACGGTCCGCAGATTGATTCTGAAGGATTTAAATGGTGTGATTAACCCATTTTTGCGCCTAAGTGGTGAAGCGAAGACGAAGAATCGGAGAACGCTGCTGAACGGTCTAAGAGATGTTGATTCCAAAATATCGGATATTGCTTCGACGATCGAACATAAAGACCTGATGGAACTTCAGACGAAGGCGGAACTGATTCATCAGCGGTATAGCAGTTCCGAATTATAGGAGGGAAACCCATGTCCACGCAGTTGATCCAATTAAAAAAAGAAGATGAACAAAAGGTAGTCGAAGAAGCCGCACAATTGATCGAGAAGGTATCCCAGACAGATACAGTCACGTTGGATTCTTTAATGGATGATATCGGGAAGCTTGGGGTGAAGACGCAAGAAAAAGCAGGCCAAACCCTCAAGCTGCTGGATCGTCCGGTAAATGACCTGATGTCCGGCAAACGTGTTGAAGTGCCTAACATGATTATGAAGCTGCGGAATGAGTGTGAAAATCTGCAACAGAGTAAGAATGTTAGCTTTTTCGGCAAAATGCTGCGGAAGAGTCCGATGAAGAACTATGTGTACAAATATCAGTCTGTCCGCACAAATATTGATGCGATTGTTACTGGTCTACGCGACGGCAGAGATACCCTCGAAGAGAGTATTGTAAATATGCGCCAGCTGAAACGTACCTCTATGGAGGAGATCTATAACCTTCAAACCAAAATTGCCTTCGGCAATAAGCTAAAAGAGCTGTTCGAGGTGGAGATTGCGAAGCCTGAGAATGAGTTCCGTAAAGCTTATCTGGAGCGTGGTCTGCGTAAAGTGATGGTTCGTATTCAGTCCATGACAGAGATGATTCTGCTCTACAATCAAGCGATTGCTGCTACAGATATCATCAATGACAATAATGATAAACTGATCGATTCCGTAAATAATGCGATTGATAAAACTTCTAATCTGATTACAGTGTCGGCAATGATTGCGATGTCGCTGGCCGATCAGGAGAATGTTATCAACGCTGTAGAAGCAACAAATAAGACGATTGAAGATCAGTTTAAAGAAAATGCACGCTTGCTGCGTACGACTACAGAAAAAACGACCGAGCTTCTATCCAAACCTTCCATGTCTATGGAAGCCGTGAATCAAGCGATCGGGGATTTGCTTAGCGCATTGGATACTTCGGAACAGTCAAACCGTCGTATTATCGAAAGCTGCCAGGATTATACATCCAAAATGACGACGATCAATACCCAACTGGGCAATCGTCTAGGACTCAATGAAGCGGACAAGCCTGAGGCGCTGAAACAAGGTGAAGCAGAGAGCCAACTGAGCAGCTTCTTGAACTAATTGTTTTAAAAAAAGTTCATAAAAATATAGCAGAGCAGTGAGTCTTCATTTCTGGGGGTTCGCTGCTCTGCTTTTTTTTGGATATGAAGTAGCTTACTTCAACTACATAGGCGTAAACGTGATCTAATCAAATGAAGTTTACTGTAGCCAAACATAAAGCCCTATTCAAATACATAAGTTGTCACAAGACTACATGTGGAGGAAGTGGGGATAGGCTATGGTTTTAGGCTGTTTGATACTCGTGCTTATCATCGTCGCCAGCAGTGAAAAAGCAGAAGCCATTGCTAAAATGAATGAAGACAATTAGCAAGAGGTAGCTTCGCTTCCCCGTAAGTATTCAGGGATTTTTTGCCGCGAGTTGGTTCAAGTAATTTCCAGCGGGTTATTGGGTATAATAACGCAAGGCTGTCGATTAGCCCATAATCAGCTGGAAATACCAAAATCCCTAAGGAGGTCACATGGAGAACGAGGCACTGCTTCAGGTTGAACAATTAGCACTTAAGAAACAGAAGATATTCCGGCAAAGCGTAATGCGCTATATTGCCAGAGCCATGCTGGCCAGTATGTTTATCGGATTCGGTGTAATTGTAGCATTTAAGACAGGCAACTATTTCTTTATGGAGCAATCCCCCTTTGCATATCCAATGGCTGCGATTACTTTCGGAGCGGCTATTATTCTAATTTCTTTTGGTGGTGGGGATTTATTCACCGGAGATACTTTTTATTACACATACACGGCACTAAGACGGAAAATGAAATGGTCTGAGGTTGTCCGCATGTGGATCATGAGTTATATCGGTAATATTCTTGGGGCTGCCGTTTTTGCCTTGCTGATTTTTTTGACAGGACTGTTCTATAGCTCAGATGTAAACGGTTTTTTGCTATATGTAGTGGAGCATAAAATGGAAGCCCCGGCAGGTCAGCTTTTCTTTCGGGCTATTCTTTGTAACTGGCTCGTTTGTATGGCTTTTTTTATACCGATGAATATGAAAGGCGATGGGGCCAAAATGTTCGCCATGGTCTTATTCGTATTCTGTTTTTTCATCTCAGGCTATGAACATAGTATTGCCAATATGTGTACCTTTGCGATTGCGCTTGTACTTGATCATCCCGGAACGGTATCGTGGTATGGCGTGGTGCATAACCTTGTCCCCGTTACGATCGGCAATTTAATTGGCGGTGGCGTACTGATGGGGGTAATGTATTATTATGTGAATAAACCTTTTTTGGATGACACTAAGCATTAACTGAAAAATAGAAAATAATAATTCTCCAAAACTTCGCTCTTGTATAGGGGTGGAGTTTTTTTGTGCAGAAAGTTATTTTTTAACATTGGGATTATTTGATTTTTAAGGATTGAAAAGGATTAGAGGGAGAGAGGTAGAATACATAATTATGCAATGCAAAATTGAAGATTCATACAGAATGGGGTAAGGGCTTTGGATGAGACAACAGGGATACTGACGGATGAGACCATTATTAAGGCTTCCAATCAGCATTGTATTGACCAAGGAATTGATCCTGAGCAACCGCCTGTCTTTGCAAAGGGATATTCTACTGATGAATTGGGGGCACAACTTAGCGTATATAGTGAAGTGATTGAGGTTATCGAATTTTTTGTCAAAAAATTTCTTTCCTCAGTCAAAGGGAACCCGATCCTAGTTACGATTTCGGATGATGCAGGTTATCTATTGGCGTTCCAAGGAGATGCGACGATTATTGATCTCGTAGGACAGGTAGGCATCAAAGAAGGCGTGCAGATGAATAAAGAGGTGGGTACCAATTCAATCGCTTTAGCCCTTGAATATCAGAGGCCATTCCAGCTGACAGGACGAGACCATTTCCATCATATTTTGCATCATTTAGTATGCTGTACAGCTCCATTTTATAAAGAAAATGGGCAAGAAATTTTAGGTACAATTTCATTTATGGCAGATATAGATGTAGCCCATCCCCATTTGCTGCCTCTGCTCTGTACGATGGCTGACTCGATTGAACGTGAGATTTTGTTGCGGAGAGGGAATTCTCAGCTGCAATTATTAAATCGGATTTTGCTAGAGACCAATTACTTAGGGGTAATCATAACAGATCAATTCGGAACAGTCGTGAATATAAATGAGAACGGTTTAGCTATGCTTCATTTGGGTGGTGAGCATCAAGAGTCTGTTGTTGGAACTAGTGTCTTTGAAATTAGGAATGTGGGCGCATACTTTCAACATGTCATCATACATCATGTCGCATGTGCCGGGTTAGAAGTGATTCAGGAGAAAAACGGGTTGTTCGAGCATTATATGTTAGATGTACTACCCGTTTACGATGCGAATGGTTACTTAGCGCGTGTGATTGGAAGTTTGCGCAACATCACGGAGATGAAAAGAACGGAAGAAGTGCTGCGCAATACAGAAAAGCTAGTGGTCGCAGGACAACTGGCTATGAGCATTGCACATGAGATCCGCAATCCCCTGACTACGGTGAAAGGGATGCTTCAACTGGCTAATAAAGATTCACGACTGCTGCATTATGATCTCATTATGTCTGAAGTGGAAAGAATGAATCTCATTGTGAGCGAGTTTCTTATTCTGGGTAAACCGCAGGCTGCGCATTATATGACTGAACAATGTAGCACGATCCTGCTGGAAGTATTGAATATCTTCGCGATTCAGGTGGAAATGAATAATATAGTGTTAAATACAAAGATCCATTATGATGCTGAGATCGAATGTGACCGCAATCAGATTAAGCAGATTTTCCTCAATATCCTAAGAAATTCAATGGAAGCTTTGCCTTTTGGCGGGAGCATTACAGTGACTCTTGATGTGAAGGATGAATTCCAGGTGATAACCTTCACCGATAATGGAGAGGGGATGAATAAGGAAGTTCTGGATAAATTAGGAGAACCTTTTCACACGACTAGAGGCGATGGGAATGGACTTGGCTTCATGATTGTCAAAAAAATCGTGACTGCCCACAGAGGATATGTGGCAATAGCTAGTGAAGAGGGAGTAGGCACGGCCGTTACAATTTATCTTCCGATGGCACATTCATACCACAAATAAAACAGCAATAATAATTCATAATTAAAAAGACTCTTCCGCCCATATAAGCGAAAGAGTCTTTTTGTATATCCATTTGCATCTAATAGTGAGGAATTACCACTTAGAGCCACCCGATGAATTTCCACCGGATTTGCCGCCGCCACCGCCCCAAGAAGAGCCGCCGGAGGATTTGCCGCCACTGCCGCCACCACCCCAGGAAGAGCCGCCGGAGGAACGTCCCCCACCGAATCCGCCTGAAGAAGGAGGGCCAGAGGACATCCGTTTACGGGCTTGCGCACGCCGCTGTTGCTCTCTCATCATGGCTAGCTGGGCAAGCCGTTCTTCCTCTTCTTTTTGGCGAACGATTCGGTTCGCTTCATTCACAAAGGAAGTGATCTGAGCGTCATAAGCGTGGCCAATCGATTCCAGTTCCTCCAGGTTGTAAGGCCGGGATGACAACCGTTGCTCCAACTGGCTATATTCCGGCAGTAGGGATAACTCAAAGCGGATTCTGGAAGACAAGCCTCTGCTGTGCAGCATTCGCTGGGTCGTCTCTACCCGGCTTTGTCCTTCGGAGAAGAGACGTTGTACTTTATCCAGTCTTTCATTTAATGCATTTAGACTTTCAGAGACGCCGTCATATTGCCGGCCAGCTTCATCCTGCAAGGACAGCAAGCGCTCCAGCGCATCGTGGGCCTTGTCATATTCGCCCCGTTCATCACTGGCCCAGTTCTCAATTTGTGCCACTTCACCTGCACCTTCCCGAAGACGTGTGCTCCACTCCGTCAGAATGTTCTCTACGCTAACTATATGCTGTTCTTCGAAATGTACACGTGCTTCTGTAATTCGGGCCTGCAGCTCGTCTCGCCGCTGCTTCAAGTGGCTCCATGTGGTGCGGAATGTCTCTAGATCTCTGCGGTTATTCTGCCGCAGCAGTGCTTGCTGCTCTGTCATAGCAACAGCTTCATCCAGAAGCAGATCTAGTCTGGCGCCGATTCTGCGCACCTCATCCATATCTCCTATACGCAGCGGCGCTTCAAGAGTCAACGATTCTACGCGGGCCTGCTCTAGGTGGTCATATGGCTTAACCTTCATATTGTGCAGTAAATTCTGTTCAATGATCCCGGTGATTTTGGCACGTGCCGCAGCTAATACCGTAGGAAATTTGTTTAGCTTATCATCATAGAGATCAACATCCTTCAGATCCTGTTCGATTTTTTCCTGACGTTCTTGTGCATCCTCGGTAACCTCTTGTGCAGCAATGGGATCAAAAAGCTCCAATTGGTCTGCCTTAGCAGTTTCCTCCGCAAGCTCCTTAAGTTCCTCTACAATTTCTTGAAGCTCATATCCGGTTTCTTTAACTGCACCTTGCAGCTGTTCTTCAAGCTCTGGCGTATCCTCTTTCAGCTCTGTAATACGCTGTTTGACATTGCGGTCAGCTTCGCTAATGACAGCAATGTGTTTCTCTTCCTCTTCAAGCGCTGTGCGGAAGGCAGCTTCGGTCTGCTGCAATTGTTTCACGGCTGTCTTGAGGGCAGCCAAACGATAAAATGCTGGCTGAACGCCTTGACCTTCGCTTTGTAGTGCGGAGATTTCAACGAGCTTGGCGGACAGCCGCTTGGAAATACCTTCGACTAGCTCTCCCGTCTTCCCTTGAACGATCCCTTGAAAAGGGTTTAGCGATTCCAGTGCCCGATTTGCCTGGACCATTAAATTAGATAACTGTTTCTGTTGCTCGCTAAGCTGCTTGCGTCGACGCAGACCTGTAACCATTACAAAGAGTAGAAGGAGGATTAGAAGGGCTCCGATAAGAATCGCTGCAATCATAAACATGGAGCTGCTGGAGCGGTTTACATCATTCCCGACCCCGGCTGCGCTCCCGCTTCCTGCGGTTCCTCCAGTACTGCCGGCACGATCTCCGATGGAATGGATGGCATTAATCAAAGCCTTTGTCCCGCCAGCGAAGTCCCCTTTTTGGGCATAAGGAATGAAATAGGTGTCGAGCAGTTTTTGGATGGCTGAACTTCCCGAGGACCCTCCCTGATTCTTAGACCAAGTATTTAACGAGCTTTGAAAGCCTGGATTTAAGAAATTTAGCTCAATGGACTGGTCACCAGCGGAGATCAGCAGTAGAAGATCCCGCGTGGACAGTTTCCACGAGTCGTAAACCTTGTCTGCATACTTATCAGTTGGAGTACCGTCTGTGGAATCTACAGTGAGTACATGGATGGTCATGAGTTCTCCAGTAGCGGTAGCAGAAATAGACGCGGCTTCTGCGGAACTGAACATTTCAGCGTTATCGGTAACAAATCCCTGCTGTGCAGGAATTCCAGCGGCGTATGCACCAGGTACCCATAACAGGCTGAGCATTAAGAATAAAGCTATATACTTTTTCAAGCTGACACGCTCCGATCTGAAGGACTTTTTATTCAATATATTATGCTGATAATTATACTATATCATTAACCATCAGGTGACCTGGAGATACTCCAATTATTATATAGTTATGTCTGCATACCAACAAAAAAAGCCATGCCCCTAAATAAGGGAACATGGCGTATACTCGGAAGCATTATCTTGTCGGCAGACAGAGAATGTATTGCAATCTGGATTTAATTTCTTTTTGCCATTTCAAATCTCCAACTTTAACGGCAAGATTGAGCAGATCCAGATAATCGTCAACCTGTAATGTTGTTCGGGTAGAGGTAACGTTCATGGGTGATCAGTCTCCTTTTAACTTAAATATAGTAAATTGAAATTATTAACGCTTATAATAATGATAATCATTATCAACGTTTATCGTTATTGCTATTATCCACATTTTCTATGTAAAAAGCAATATAAAAATCAAGACTTCGTAACTTTTATCATTTACAAATAAAAGAGTCCATCGAAAGATGGGGATTTGCGTATAATGTGTGGTTTTAGGAAAGAATTAGCAGGAATCTTACCATATTTTGTCGAATACTTTTTAGAATAATGCTTTAAATTCTAAATTTTAGCAAAAAGGGGAATTGGGCAATGAAGCGGTGCACAATGTTGCTTCTGATTATTTTTCTGCTTTTGCTCGTACCTCCTACAGCCGCTCACGCCGAAAGAGAGGATATAAGGTACCAAGTAGAACTGGAATATCCACCTTATAAATATGTAGAAAACGGGTATTTGACCGGGTTTGATATTAATTTGAGCACGATGATTTTTGAGAAGCAGGATTACCTTATTCACTACAGTACTGGGCAATGGGATGAAGTATACAGTCGGCTGATTCAAGGAGATATTGAAATAGCAGGTCTTATGGCAATTACGGAGTCGCGTAACCAAGAGGTGTTATTTTCAGATCCAGTTATTAAGAATTATATTTCCATCTATGCAAGGCGAGAGCTTGAGGATGAGATCGATTTAAAGACGTTGGGAAGTTATAAGATTGGGTTAGGGAATGGACAGTATTCTGCAACCGTGCTGAACAGCAAGGTGGGGATTACAAATTACATAGAATATGCAACGACTCCTGAAGCTTTGAAGGCTTTAGAAAAGGGGGAAATCGACCTTCTATTTGAGAATCAGGAAGTGATTGATTATCTGATTGCTGAACAGAAATTGAAGGGGAGTATTATCAAAAAAATGAGCAATCTCTACCCTAGGGATGTCGCTTTTGCAATAAGTAAATCCTCTCCGGAGCTAGTGACTTATGTTAACGAGAGATTGGATCGCCTGCATCGTTCAGGTGCTTTTGAAGAGCTGTATCAGCACTATTTCTTCGTTCATTCAGATTATTATAAAGTTATGATGCGCAATAGATTTATTGTGGGAGCCATTATTCTGCTCGGCCTTCTGATCATTAGTGCGGTTTTGCTAAAAATGTATATTAATCACTTACGGCGGGCGGTTTATTCGGAACAGCAATTTTTTGAAGATGTAATAGAGCATAGCGGTATGGTGGTTTGGGCTGTGCAGGCGGATAAAAAGGTAGTTCGGTTTAACAATTACGCTGAGCGAATGACGGGCCTATGCGAGAATGAAGTAGTGGGCAAAAACATTGAGGATATAGAGGGGCTGACAGGCAGTACGGCGGCTATTCGGAATCTGTTGGAAAGGGCCGTACAGCTTGACTATGTTGATAATATCGAGCATAAACTTCCAGACAATTCGCCAGCAGCGCGGTATTTTTCATTTCGGACCACCTTGTTGAAAGGATTGGATAAGCAGGCAGCTGATATTTTTGTGCTTGTAGGAGTGGATATCGATGAGCGCAAACAAAATGAGCTAAGGCTTCAGCAAAGTTATGAGGAACTGGAAGCTACTTACGAAGAGCTGTCAGCGACAGAGGTCGAGCTACAGGAGCAATTTGCTAAGCTGCAAGTAGGTGAACGACGGTTCAGTCTCGCGACAGAGGGTTCTGGTGCATACATGTGGGAGCTTGATTGGGAGACAGGACTGTATAATCTATCGGATCGCTGGTACAAGCTCATGGGCTATACGGAGGATGAAATCAATTCCTTCGAAAATGGGGTGCTTAGTATTATTCATCCCGATGACCAGCCATCATCCCAAAAGGCAAGACATGATCATCTGGCAGGTTTAACACCTATCTACGAGACGGAATACCGCATGCGGACCAAAGATAATCAGTTCGTCTGGTTTGAGGTAAGTGGTAAAGCTATCGTTGATCCAAAGAATGAAGTTGTGTTATTTATCGGTTCGCTGATTGATATTAGTAAGCGCAAGCAGGTAGAGCTAAAGCTGAGCAACAGTTATCAGGAGCTTGAGGCAACCTATGAACAGCTTACAGCCACACAGCAGGAGCTTGTAGAGCAATACGATATGCTGGTGGAGAATCAAAAACACATGCATCGTCTAGCTTATGTGGATGAGCTTAGTAATCTACCCAACCGTGTATGTCTACTGGAATCTATGGAGAAATATCTGCAATGCTCAGGAGGCAAGGCGGCGCTGTTGTTCGTAGATACCGATAATTTTAAATACATCAATGATACCTTAGGGCATAAATCCGGTGATGTTCTTATTCAGAAGGCTAGCAAAAGGCTGCAGTCGGTGGTGCGGGAAGGAGATATGCTCTCTCGGCTCGGCGGGGATGAATTCGTGATTTTTATTAAGGATATAGAAAACCACGAGGATGTGTTAGACCTGGCGGAGCGGATCATGAGAGCGTTCAGGCAGTCCTTTTTAATCGGAGAGAGTTATTTGTACGTTTCCGTAAGCATCGGAATTTCCTTTTATCCGGAAGATGGGGAGACCACCGAGCAAATCTTAAAAAATGCGGATGTCGCTATGTACCGGGCAAAAGAGGATGGTAAGGGGACTTATGTGGTATATGACAAATCTATGCATACTGCGTTTAATGAACGGATGAATATAGAGAAACATTTGCGCAGTGCCATGAATAATAATGAGTTTGAGTTATATTATCAACCGCAGGTGGATATCCAGTCTGGATTAATCTCTGGTTTTGAGGCTTTAATTCGCTGGAATAGTCCAACGCTGGGCTTTGTATCTCCACTTTCCTTTATCAAAATCGCCGAGGATTCCAGGCTGATTATTTATATTGGAGAATGGGTGCTTAGGGAATCGTGCATCTTTATGAAGGGCATTCAAGATCGTATGGGCATTCCTTACAAGATATCAGTTAACATTTCCATTATTCAACTATTGCAGGATGATTTCGTCGAGATGGTGCAGGAAAGTCTGGCTGAAAGTGGGCTAAAGCCTAGTTGTCTTGAACTGGAAATCACCGAGTCTATTTTTATGGAATCGTTTGAGAGTATCGTGAATAAGCTTCAATTCCTCAAATCCCAAGGCATTCGTATTGCGCTGGATGATTTCGGAACGGGATACTCATCTCTTAGTTATTTGCAGCAATTGCCGATTTCTACGCTTAAAATGGATAAAACCTTTATCGATTCGCTTTCGGAAAAAGCTTACAGCCAGTCTTTTGTGCAGACCATTATACAGCTGGGCCACAATATGGGGCTGGAGGTCGTTGCGGAGGGAGTGGAAGAGATCAGCCAGCTGGATTTCCTCAGAAAATCGGGCTGCGATAAGGTACAGGGATATCTGGTTAGCAGACCTGTTCCGAAGCAGGAAGTGGTGGAGCTTTTGGAACCGCAGAAGCGTTACGGAATATAGCAGTGGATACACAGCCCTCATCACAAGGTGGGGGTTTTTGGTATGAAATGCTTCTGAAATTAAGGCTTTGCAAAAGAAAACAAGCTCCGACAGATAAACAGTGTCTGTGGAGCTTGTCACTAGCTGATGACAATTTTGTTCTTCCCGGTGTTTTTAGCTTCGTAAAGTGCATCATCAGCCTGCTGAAAAGTAGAATTTTTGGAGTCTGCACCTGTGTAATCATGCATCCCGATACTGACGGTTATGCTTTTCCCTTCCATTTCGGCAAAAGGGGTATCGGCGACTTTGGCTAGAATTTGTTGCATGATTTCATAGGATTGTTCAAAGGTTTTGGTTGTCAGAATGACAATGAATTCCTCGCCCCCGTACCGCGCGGCGAAATCATCAGGACCGATATACTCGAGCAGGATCGCTGCGACTTTTTGTAATACGATATCTCCAACAGAGTGTCCATAGCAATCATTTACTTTTTTGAAATTATCGATATCCATAACGGCAAGCTGCATGGAGAATGGATTACTCTGCTGATGCTCGATTAGCCAACCCAAATATTCGTGAAAAGTCTTGTGATTATACAGATCAGTCAGGGGATCTATCTTAGATAGACGATCCATGATTATATTCTGAATGCGTAATTCCTGTTCTGACTTGACGGAGTTCTGCAGGGATTGCATCAAATCACGTCCACGAACGATTACTGCAAAACCTGCCAAAGCAGTGCCTGCAAAAATAAGAGCGATAATGATTGTTTGGGTGATCGGAAAGTACTCGTGAATGGATGTCTTGGTGAATAAAATGATCGTGTACAGTAGAGAAATAGCAGAAGTGGCTATCATATAACTGCTCTTCAGATAGATCATCGAGACTAGTAGCGGGAACAGCATAATTAATGATTTAACATGTAACTCATCGCTGAGATTGACGATAATCAAAACCGCAAATAGATGGCTTGCAACCGTAATGGCGAGTTGGGCCCACAGAGGCCTCCATCTATAGATTACTTCTAGAATAATGATCAAACTCACTATGATGGAATCAGAAATCAACGAGTGCTCAATATAATCGTTCCTGGTTGGGGTTTCCGGACGCTGGCTCCATAAGGATAGAGAAACAATGAACTGAATACTTAAATACACAATCAGGATGATCCAGAATGAATTGAGAAGCACACGATTCCAATAGGTCTGACGAGGAGTTTGAGGTGTGGCGCGCATAATGTGATCCTCTTTTCCAGTGGCAATATGCTTATATATTCGACAATAAGCTCAGGTTTCCTCTTGATGGCTTTCTTGGAAGCGGGAGATCAACAAGCATCTTTATAAGGGGAGATTGCCTTGCCCGGGGAATGATTGATCGAAAAGGAATACTATAGAAAGTATTTCCTTTAATTAACTCTGCTGATATAATGTTAGAATACATAACATCAATCGAGTGGAGTGGAAGTAAAGATGCAGATCCGTCGAAACCAGATTTTCGTAGTCGTCCTGTTGCTTCTTGTCAGTGTGTACAGCTTATTGATTGATATGCTCTGGATGCATAAGCTGGTGATTATTCTGCTTATGGGTTCTCTAGGAGGGTTCTCGCTGAATACATCCCGCTACGGTTATCGCAAAGAAGCGCTGCTGAAGGATTCACAGAACAAAGTGGAGCTTCTTGGCAATGAGATTGTAGTTACCTCGGATCGGCTGCATGGTGCGCTTGAAGAAATCAGTCGCCATACAGAGCAGCTGCAGCAGGCAGCAGATTATTCACACGCGTATGAAACGGATTTAAGGATTCGCAGCAATGAAGCTAAAGCCAATATTGAAGGGGCCTATCAGACGATGGGCGGTGTAGCCTCAGTTACAGCACATATCGAAGAATTGACGGAAAAACTAGGCTCGAATATGCAATATGCTCGGCAAGGAATGACAGCAATGGTAGATTCCCTGAGCATTGCAGATGTGGTGATGAAGGATCTGCAAACACAGAGTGGGGACATGTTAGCTAAGTTTACTGCCCTGAGTAATCATATTGCGATGGTAGAGGAGATCAATACATTGATTAACTCCATTGTGAATGAGACCTCGTTGCTCGCGCTGAATGCTTCTATTGAAGCGGCCCGGGCCGGTGAACAGGGCCGCGGATTTGCAGTAGTGGCCAGCCGGATTCGGCAGCTGGCTGATCAAAGCAAGAGCTCGGTAGACCGCTCCTCAGGCATCTTGCTTGACATTAATAATGGAGTACAGCAGGTGCTGGAATCCGTTACGAAAGAGCAAGTCTCAGTGGAGCGTGGGGTGAACGAGGTCGGCACGGTTAAGCTTCGACTCGATGATATCGCGTCGAGAGTAGATGAAGTAGGCAGCGCCGTGACGGAAACAATCGATGCTGCCGCGAAACAGGGCAAGCTGATTGTAGAAGTGACAACGGAGCTGAGCGGTGCGGTGGCTATCGTGAATGAGACGATTGCCAATGTAGACCTTACGCTGGAGCAGGTGACACGGCAGCGGGATCAAATTGGGCAGCTGAACGAAGTCAGCGCCAATCTGTTAGCGGAGTCGCAATCCTTGCAGCAATCGGTTACTAGCATTGCGGGCAGAGCGGAAATTGAGATGAGCCAATATGCAGCCCGGCTTCAGGAAATGCAGAGTCTCTTGGAGACGATTTCCGCCAAGGAAGAACTTTACGCTCCAGATACTGAAGTTCATCAAGGTGTTTTGAAAGCTTACATTAAGAAAATTCCAGATGTACAAGCCATTTGGTCCAATCGGACGGATGGAACCTTTATCTACTCCGAGCCAGCGGCTGGCCTGTTGAATGCTAAGCGGCGTGATTGGTGGAATGGGGCCATGAATGAGGGTGAATATGTCTCTAAACCTTATGTATCCGCGATTACGAAACGTTCTTGTATTACATTATCTAGAGCAATCCGGAATCGTCAGGGAGATGTAGTAGGCGTGGTTGGTATTGATTTAGCGGTGTAATAAAACAACAGCAGCAAGCCCTTCTGTAGCAGAGGCTTGCTGTCTTTTTTATTCCGATGCTAACACAACTTAGCTTTAGGTAGCGCTGACCTGCAATTGCTTCCACGTTGCCTGCCAGTTTTTTTGTGCAATTCGTTTTTCATAAATAGGGAGTAAGTTCGGATTATTGTTGAAATGAGGGGTAGCCCGTAACACTACATTAATAACATCTGCAATCCCATGCGGAGCGGTTAGGATAACCTTACCGTATTCATCTAAGGAAAGCCCAAGCGCTGTAGCTGTTTCCGGAAACTTGGAGATGGCATCTACAGATGACGTATAGGGCGCAAGGTTGTTAATGGTATGCATTCTTGCTTCATTCTTAACGGACCATGGCACATGGGGATTTAAATTTCTTAGTTTTGCCTCCCATTGCTTTTCCACTTCCTCATGAAGATTGCTGCCGTCATAATAAATAACATCAATATCTGGCAAAGGGGTCCGCTCTTCAAAGCCATGTAAGGTATCCCAGATTTTTGAACGTACAAACCCAGCACAAACCCACCAGTCAGGTAACTGTAGCGATCTGGCATTTTCTAAAATATCCATCATCCAGGGGTCATTATGTACAAGCTGAATGATATCTGCCTCGTGTTCTATCTTGTGCAAACTGCCACCTCCGAATATTCATGCTTCCAATCTGTTAATATCATACAACAAGAGTTTCAATAGAGGTATAAAGGGACAGGCTGAATGGACAGAGGCATGAACTATCTTTATAATGAATCGACATCGAGACCTTTGGAGGCGGTGACCGTGCAATATACGTTTACTATATTACTGCAATTGTTGGAAAGAGCTGCGTTATTGCTGATGTGTCTGTTTGTATTGACTCGTCTGCCGCGGTTTAAAGAGGTTTTTCAAAAAGGGAGTTACGCTCCGCAAGAGCTTGCTATTGCGACGATGATCTTCAGCTTATTTGCCATTTTCGGCACTTATAGCGGGATTAATGTGGAAGGTTCGCTTGTGAATGTGCGAATTATCGCCATCGTATCTGGCGGGATTTTGTTCGGACCATGGGTTGGACTTATAACAGGCATCATCTCAGGGGTTCACCGTTTTCTGATTGATATCGGAGGGGTAACCTCTCTTCCTTGTCTGATTACGAGTATCACCGCAGGCATAGTGTCTGGGATAATCTATCGCCGCACCTCTGGTGAACGTCGCTGGATAGCAGGGATTTTGGCGGGAATGGCCTGTGAGGCACTGACGATGCTGCTCATTCTAGCGATGGCTCAGCCGATGTCGCTGGGTGTGGATATCGTGTCCAAGATCGCTTTTCCGATGATTATGAGCCAGATTAGTGTCGGCCTGATTGTTGTGCTAGTGCAGAGCGTGGAAGGTGAGAAGGAACGGATCGCGGCTAAGCAGTCCAAGCTGGCGCTTGATATTGCCAATAAGACCTTGCCGTATTTTCGCAATATTAATCAGGAGTCGCTGCACACCATCTGCCAGATCATCAAAGAGGATATCGGTGCAGACGCTGTAGCGATTACGGATACTCGGTTTATTCGTGCCTATGTTGGCGTGGGTGAGGAGGATTATGAGACAACTAACGATATTATCAGTGAGGAAACTAAAGTAACGTTGTCCAGTGGTGAAATTACCATCCGTAACGATGATAGTGATTACGTGAATCCGCAGATCAAGTCGCTGATCATTATTCCTTTGAAGGAAAAGGGTGAGGTGACGGGAGCGCTCAAAATCTATTACACCAAAGCCCACAAGATTACCTATTCGCTTCAAGCTATGGCTGTGGGTCTGTCACAAATGATCTCTACCTTGATGGAAGTGTCGCGGGTGGAAGGCATTAAGGAAATGGCGAACAAAGCGGAGCTGAAGGCACTGCAGACCAGCATTAACCCGCATTTTTTGTTCAATGCACTGAATGCGATTGCGTCCTCGATTCGAATTAATCCGGATAAGGCACGCGAGCTGATTGTGAATCTGTCCGGTTATATGAGATACAATCTGGAGCTTACCGATGAATTCATTGATATCAAACGAGAGCTACAGCAGGTCCAGCAATACGTAGAGATCGAAAAGGCGCGTTTTGGAAGCCGGCTTAACGTGCTTTATGATATTGATGAGGTTCAGGTTCGGATTCCGAGTCTGATCATTCAGCCGCTTGTAGAAAATGCGATTATACATGGCATACTGAAGGTAAGAGGGACAGGAACAGTAACGATTTCTGTAAAAGACCACGGGGATACCGTACGGGTGGGCATTCGCGATACCGGAGCTGGCATCAGCGAGGAAACGATAGAGAAGGTCTATACTGGCGATATGCCGGAGAATAAAATCGGGCTGTTTAATGTACACCAACGGGTAAAGCTGATCTATGGGACTGGACTTACCATTCAGAGATTGGATAAAGGGACGAACATCTTTTTTGATGTTAAAAAGGAGGACCAATGAGAGCGATCATTGTAGAGGATGAAGAGCTGGCAAGACAGGAGCTGGCTTATTTAATAGAGACGCACAGCGGGATCGATATAACGGCACAGTTTGAAGATGGGCTGGACGCGCTTAAATTTTTGCAGAGTGATACGGTAGATGTGATTTTTCTGGATATTAATATTCCCTCCATCGATGGGGTGCTTTTGGCACAAAATATCAGTAGATTCTCGGTAAAACCCTACATAGTGTTCATCACTGCGTATAAGGAGCATGCCGCTGAGGCGTTTGAGATTGAAGCTTTTGACTATATTCTTAAGCCTTATAGCGAGGTACGCATCAAAGCCATGCTGCACAAGCTGGAAAATGCGTTTGCCAGCCGTGGACGACAGGGGGAAGAAGAGCGTAATCCGGTCAGTGACAAGGTTAATCTGTGGAAAAATGAAAAGATTATCGTAGTGAATGCCGACGATATTTATTACGCCTCCGCGCAGGAAAAAAGTACAAGTGTGATGACTAAAGGTGAGGAATACAGCATGGCACTTAGTATTAGCGATTTCTTTCAGCGGCTGCCGCAGGATCGTTTTTTTCGCTGCCATCGTTCCTATATTGTTAACCTGTCCAAGATCAAGGAAATCATCCCGTGGTTCAACAATACGTATTTGCTGCGCCTGCATGATTTAGGTTTTGAAGTGCCGGTAAGTCGTAGTAAGGTAAAGGAATTCAGGCAGATTATGCGCTTATAAATGCAATTCATTCTTCATTTCCGTCATCTCATGCCGGATTTCTCTCAACATCGGCTGGTTTAGCTACAATAAAGAGGCGATAGAAGCTCTTGTAGCAGACAACGAGAGAGAAAGAAGGAAAAGACCATGACTACGACAATGGACAGCAAAAGCACCAAACGGTGGCTGATCGTATTAGGTACAGTAATTATGCAAATGGGCCTAGGTACCATCTATACATGGAGTTTATTTAATGCGCATCTGGTAACAAAATTTGGCTGGGAGCTTAACTCCGTTTCGATTACTTTTTCTATAACGAGCTTTGCACTCGCTTTCGCGACTTTGTTCGCAGGGAAGCTGCAGGATCGTTTCGGGCTTCGCCGTTTGACTGCTACTGCTGGGATTGTGCTCGGACTAGGATTGATTCTTAGCTCTCAAGCCAATTCACTCTTCATGTTCTATTTATTGGTTGGGGTGATCGTTGGTTTTGCGGATGGGACAGCTTATATCACTTCATTATCTAATTTAATTAAATGGTTTCCGAATAATAAAGGTTTAATCTCCGGCGTGTCCGTTGGTGCTTATGGAACGGGGAGTTTGATCTTTAAATATATTAACGGCGGGTTGATTGACTCAGTGGGTGTGTCTAATACATTTATGTATTGGGGTTTGATTGTTATGGGCATGATTGTAATCGGTTCCTTGCTCGTAAGAGAAGCTCCGGTTCAAGCGGCCCCAGCACCAGCGGGTTCAACGACAGCTACAGTAATGAGTTCACCGAAAGACTATACGGTCAAAGAAATGCTGCGGACAAAAGAAGCTTATCTGCTATTTATCATCTTTTTCACCGCTTGTATGTGTGGTCTGTATTTGATCGGTATTGTAAAAGATATCGGCGTGCAGCTGGCTGGACTTGATGTACAGACAGCAGCTAGTGCGGTGGCTATGATTGCGATCTTTAATACAGCGGGACGTTTAATTCTGGGTGCTTTATCTGACAAAATGAGTCGCTTGAAGCTGGTAGGCGCATCGCTTGCTGTAACTGCGGCGGCTATGCTGACCCTCAGCTACGCGACCCTGAATTTCGGACTTTTCTTCACTTGTGTAGCAGCCATTGCGTTCTGCTTTGGCGGGAATATCACGGTGTTCCCCGCCATTGTCAGCGACTTCTTCGGACTGAAAAATCACAGTAAGAACTACGGAATTGTTTACCAAGGTTTTGGTATTGGTGCCCTTTCCGGTTCGTTTATCGCCGTCTTCCTAGGCGGATTTAAACCAACCTTTGTTATCTTTGGCCTCTTGTGCCTGCTGGCCTGCATCATCGCGATTTCTCTGAAACCGCCAGTGGCGAAGTCGAAAGAGAAAAAAGCGCTGCGTCTCAAAGCAACGGAACGTACGGCTTAAGATGTAATTGAAGCTAGAACCAGGCAGTGATTCTCCCGTTAGTGGAGAATCGCTGCCTGGTTCTTTTGATTTGTGGTGGCTTGCTGAGCTGTGACTTGTTTGGGCGGATTATCTTCAATTGGGAGAAGGAGTTTTGCTGGGATCTGAGAAGTAACTGCATTCTGTGCAACTATTCCGTATGAAATAGTGAATCTTCGGATTTTAGTTGTATTCTGTACAACTAAAATCTCGAGATGTTGCTTAGAGGCGAAAAAACCAAGGAAATAGTTGCACCAAATACAGCTATATCTAATGGTGGCGTGATGCGTGAAAAAATAGTTGTATGAAATACAGTTAAACGTGACTACCCCAGCACCAGCACCAGCACCAGCACCAGCACCAGCCCCAGCCCCAGCCCCTACATCACTACGACCACCTACACCAGTACCTGCATCTATCCCAACATGTGTGTGCTTGCACCATCGCTTTTGCTATCCCTTTCCCTTCGGCTCTCTTTTGCGTCTAAACATTGCCTCTGTTACTGCTCAATATAGTTACTTAGAGGGTAGATAGATTTGTCGGACGCACAGCGGATTTTTTGTAACTAGGTAAGCAAGTACATCAATAGGAAAATGTGGTCGAAGCAGTGTTGGATATGACCTGATTCTTGCGGAACTCGGATGGGGACATCCCGCTAAGTTTATTGAATATGCGGTTGAACTGGGAGAAGCTGTTGAATCCGGATTGCCCGGCGATCTCGGAAATCTTCAGGCGGGTGTAGATCAGCAATTGCTGGGCATTACGGACCCGGGTCATCTGAATATATTCTGTCAGCGTGGAGCCGGTAATTAACTTAAATTGGTGTGATAAGTAATAGGAGCTGATAAAGAACTCTTTAGCGAGGAAATCAAGGGACAACTCGCTGTTGTAATGGCTATGGATGTATGCGGTGATCGAGTAGATTTTTTGCATAATGGCATTTCCGATCTCCTCTGGGACATAGCTGTTCTGGTCTCTACGCTGGTATAAAGCACAGAGGAACTGTTGGAAAAGGCTGTGAATCAGTACTGGATTTAACGGTGAAGTGCTGTGTGATAAGGTGAAGATAGCGTTAAGAGGATCAAACACGGCTTTGCGCAACTCTTTTGGCAAACGGTAGATCGGTATTTCTTCCCAAAATGAGAGAAACATACTTTTGTAAGCGTTCTCTAAACCGGGTATATCCTTGGGCATGGCGAAGTTTATGATCAGCCGCTTAAACGGCGGCCCTTCCGGATATTGTGTCTTATGCATCCGATAAGGACGCAGGAGCACGATGTCATACTGCTGGAGGGCGCAGACATTCCCATCGATAATATGAGTGGCTCGGGAATCCATCAAGATATGAATCTCGTAAAAATCATGAAAATGCTGAAACTCCATATTGATATCGTGAGAACGCTGGTCATAATCAAAATAATAAAAAAGGGGATCTACGGGCGTGTTGATACGTACGCTATACCCTTGTTCGTACAGTAAGTCGCTTTCAAGCAAATGCTCTCACCGCCTTATTCTGTAATATGCACTTATTATAGGTTCAGAAAAGCAAGATTTGCAATATATGAGGGTTATTACAGCAAATATAAAGTAGTTTTTGTATGGAATGGTTTGATATATTACGGGTGAATGGAACTATCCAACATGAGGGAAGACCCAAAATAGCAGGCGAAGGGGCGGGAAACAGATGAACAACAGCCGGATTAGTAAAGTTGAGATCATTGAAAAGCTGAACCGCGTGACGGATAAGCTGCTGAAGCTGGAGCGGCCGGAAAACGAAGCCGAACTGCAAAATTTAGGGGAGGATGCGGGACGACGGGGGTATTTTGCCCGTGATTTTGGCATGGAGGAATGGGATTGGCCGCAGGGAGTGGGGCTTTACGGACTTCAAAAGATTGAGCAGCATTTCAAGGATGAGCGTTATCAAGAATATGCCAAGCTTTGGATGAGCAAGCAACTGGGCAAGGGACTGCCGAGCCGGAATATCAATACAACAGCGCCGTTGCTGTCATTAATGGAACTGAAGGAAGCGGAGGAATTAAGCCTGGAATGGGTGCAGTGGTTGATGCATGGCCTGCCGCGGACGGAGGAGTCTGGTTATCAGCATGTCACAACAGGAGCGAGCAAGGATGAAGTTACGCTCAATGATAATGAAATCTGGATTGATACGTTATTTATGGCTATTTTGTTCACGGCAAAAATGGGTGTGAAATACGATAATTCCGCATGGCGGCAAGCGTCGCTTTACCAACTGTTGCTGCATATCAAATACCTTTATGATAAAAAGACGGGGTTGTTTTTTCATGGCTGGCATTTTGGCGGCCGGCATAATTTCAGTGAAGCCTTCTGGTGCCGGGGCAATAGCTGGTTTACACTCGGCCTGCCTGAATACCTGGAGTTGATGGGGTCGTATCTGGACAGTGGAGTGTTTGAATATCTTCAACAGATCCTGAACGCACAGGCAACAGCTTTATTAGCCTGCCAGAGCGGAGACGGATTATGGCATACGCTGCTGGACGACTCTAGCAGTTATACTGAAACGTCAGGCTCAGCAGCTATCGCAGCGGGTATTTTGCATAGCGTACGCAGGGGGTTGTTGCCGGAATCGTATGCAAATCATGCCCTGAAAGCGATCCGGGCGGTGCTGGACAGAATTGACGATGAAGGCACGGTGCTTGGTGTATCCGGCGGCACTCCGATTGGTGCTGCAAAAGAAGATTATAAGGAAATCATTATTGCCCCTATGGCCTACGGACAGGCCATGGTTTTAGTCGCACTAGGTGAAGCGTTACATTACTGTTGAGGAGGAGTAGATAGCTAAGGAGAGAGTTAAAAAAGCTGGAGAAATATTTGCTTGTAACTTCACTTGTGCTTGGAGTATACTATTTTCGGGATGGTTAAGCGCTTACCTCAAAGGAGGATAAGCAAACATGGTAAATCCGATCGTAGTTGGCATTATTGGGGCAGGCAGAATTGGCCGGCTTCATGCAGATAATCTGCGTGTGATGCCGTCGTTTAAGTTGAAATCCATTGCGGAGGCTGTGGTAAGTGAGGAATTGCTGGTCTGGGCAGAGAGCCGGAATCTTGGCTCTGCATTTGTGAATGGGCAAGACATTCTGAATGACCCTGAAATCGAGGCTGTGTTTATCTGCACACCTACGGATACCCACGCCTCTTGGATTGAGCTAGCAGCCCGGGCTGGAAAACATATTTTCTGTGAAAAGCCGATCAGCCTGTCGTCAGAGTTTACCCACCAGGCACTGAAGATAGTGGAGGATGAGGGTGTATTGCTACAGGTCGGCTTCAACCGGCGAATGGACCCTAGCTTCCGCAAACTTAAGCAACTGGTTCAATCAGGAGAGCTAGGCAGTCCACATATTGTGAAGATCACATCACGTGATCCGCAGCCTCCGGGTGAGGCTTATGTGCGGTCTTCCGGCGGGATGTTTATGGATATGACGATTCACGATTTTGATATGGCCCGTTATCTGATGGGTGAGGAAGTAACAGAAGTTTATACCCGAGGTGCCAATCTCGTTGATCCGATGTTTGGGCGCTGCGATGATGTGGATACAGCTGTCATCACGCTGACCTTTGCCAGTGGCGCAATCTGCGTCATTGATAACAGCCGTAAGGCTGTATATGGTTATGATCAACGCGTGGAGGTGTTCGGTTCCTGCGGCTCAGCCACCGCCGACAACTGCCGTCCAACAACTGTAGAGGTTTCAACCGCTGCTTCGGTCACACGCGATCAGCCGCTTCATTTCTTTCTCGAGCGGTATAACCAGGCTTTCGTAGAAGAGGTTGCCGCGTTTGCCCGGGCAATCCGCCTGCAGGAGCCTATCATTTGCAGCGGGCCTGACGGGCAACAGGCGGAACGGATTGCCGAAGCTGCTAAGGAATCCTATCTTACCGGGCTTCCGGTCAAGTTGTCTTCTTGTGCCGGAGAGAGAATATCGGCGACACAAGCTTTGTAAGCGGATGCAGATGCTGAAGATGGGGGAGGTCTGTGAAGATGTCCAATCTAATCATAAAAGCCGGAGCACCCGGCAAAGATGGACTTGTAGCGGCAGTTAGCAAGGAGAGCGCTGGATGGGAGTATGTAGGTTTTGAAGTGTACCAGCTGCAGGTTGGGGATACGCTGAGCCGCAGCGCGGAAGGGAATGAAATCTGTCTGGTGCTGCTGGCGGGCAAGGCGGATGTGAGAGCAGGCGCCCAGTTGTTCGCCGGGATCGGTGAACGTATGTCTGTATTTGAGGATTTGCCGCCGTATGCGGTGTATATTCCGGCGGGAGGGCATTATGAAGTTACGGCCTTGACGGAGCTGGAACTTGCGGTTTGCCTTGCACCAGGAACGGGTAAATATGCGCCGCGTTTGATCGCTCCGTGCGATACTGTGGCCGAAGCCCGCGGTTCTGGCAGTATGTCACGGCGAGTGGTCAACATTTTGCCTGAGCAGAGTGAAGCCGAGAGCCTGCTGGTCGTGGAAGTACGTACGGGTGGCGGCAATTGGTCCAGCTATCCTCCGCACAAGCATGACTGTGACAATCTACCTGCTGAGTCTTACCTGGAAGAGACATACTACCACCGGGTTAACCCGGCTCATGGTTTTGTAGTGCAGCGGGTGTATAATGACGATCGCAGCCTTGATGAGACGATGGCCGTGTCTGACCGCAGTATTGTATTGGTTCCGGAGGGCTATCATCCTGTATCGGCTCCGCCGGGTTATGATTCTTATTATCTCAATGTGATGGCAGGTCCGGTCCGCACATGGGTTTTTCATAATGATCCGGAACATGAATGGCTGTTCGAGATGCAGCAACACCAGAAGGATAAGAAGAAATAGTGTAGCAGCACGCACGAAAAGGGGGCTTCCGCAAGGCGGAGGCTCCTTCTTTGTGTCGATGTATTGACCAAATGATCGCCACAGTAACAGAGTCTCTTGCACCGCTGAATAGACACTGTCAGAAGAGTTCCTTATAATCTAGGTATAGGATTGTACGAACGTAAAGGCGGGCTCACTAACGATGAAACCTACGATATATGATGTGGCACGGGAAGCGGGAGTCTCCATCGCTACGGTGTCCAAGGTGTTGAACAAGAACGGGAGAATTAGCGATAAGACACGGGAGAAGGTTCATCGGATCATGGAGGAGCTGAATTACCAGCCGAGTCTGGTGGCCTCTGCGCTGACGAGTCGTCGAACGGGAACAATCGGGCTGATGATTCCCGATATTTCCAACCCCTTTTTTGCTGAGGCGGCCCGAGGTATTGAGGATTATGCCCAGGAGCAGGGAAGTGACTTGATTGTATGCAGTACAGACCGGGATGATGAGAAGGCGGCCCGGTATATCTCACTGCTCCTGCGCAAACGGGTGGACGGTATAATCATTGCTTCTCATACAGGGAATCCGGATATGGTCCGCCGCCTGCTGGCTGATCACGTACCGCTTGTGTTATTTTCGGCTGATATCCGGAGGATGGAGAGCAACAGCGTCACGGTGGATGACTATAAGGGAGGCTATCAGGCGACAGAATATCTGTTGTCCCTGGGCCATCGCAGGCTCGGCATTATCTCTGACAATTTACCGGGGAGTAAGCTGCGCGTGGAAGGCTTTATGGATGCGCTCAAGGCAGCGGGTGTTGGCTTTGGCAATCCGGCTAATCTCACGCATACTTCAGCCACGCTGGAGAACGGCCGCAAAGCGGCTGCCGCGATGCTGGCTCAGGCGCAGGAAGACCGGCCGACCGCCATATTCGCCTGCAACGATCTGCTCGCGATTGGGATATTGAAGGAGGCGCGCAGCAAGGGCTTGTCAATACCCCGTGATCTGTCCGTGGTGGGTTTTGACAATACAATGCTGGCTGAAATTTGCCATCCCACCTTGACCAGCATTGCTCAGCCTCTGCGTGAGATGACGGAACAGGCGATGATTCTGCTGAACGAATCTATCGACAATCCCGATAGTCCTAAGCGCAAGATCATGCTGATGCCGGAACTGATAGTCCGCCATTCCACCGGACCGGCACCGCATTAGGAAGACACAAACTCTACAAACGGAGTAAGAACGCCGACTCCTATCTGAAGACCTGTACTTCGCTTAGCGGCGAGGGACAGGTCTTTTCTTTGTTTTTTTCTGATACATGGGTTCAGATCCAAATTCGTTTAAGTTCAGGATTGCCAAACTCCAATTTCTAAACTATACTAATGGAAATTAGGTTAAGCGCTTAACCCATCCCCCGATGATTGTTGTATCTCATTAATCTATTTTACTGAAGTTTTCTCAAGGAGGCGTCATAATGAACGGTTTACAGTTCGATCCTGCACGACCGCTGGATTTAATCGCTGTCGGTCGGCTCTGTATTGACTTGAACGCTAATGAAACCGGAAGACCAATGGAAGAGACACTGACGTTTACCAAATATGTCGGCGGCTCTCCCGCCAATATCGTAATTGGAGCAGCACGGCTAGGGATGCGCACTGGCTTTATCGGTAAGATATCCGATGATCAGATGGGCCGTTTTATCCGAACTTATCTGCAACGGAATGGCATTGACGATAGCCAGGTGCGCGTTGACCAGACTGGTGCAGTGACTGGGCTTGCTTTTACTGAAATAAAGAGTCCTCAGGAGTGCAGCATTCTGATGTACCGGGATCATGTGGCTGATTTGCTGCTGAGTACGGAGGAGATCTCGGAAGAGTATATTCGGAAGTCCAAGGCACTGCTGATCTCAGGTACTGCACTGGCACAAAGTCCGTCCCGTGAGGCCGTGTTTGTCGCTTTGGAGTTCGCCCGCAAGCACAATGTTACTGTATTTTTTGATCTGGATTATCGCCCCTATACTTGGAAGTCAGCCGCAGAAACAGCGGTCTATTATAATCTGGCAGCTGAGAAATGCGATTGTATCATTGGTACCCGTGAGGAATTTAATATGATGGAGAGCCTGTACAATGTGACAGATGCAGATGACGAAGCAACAGTTAACCGCTGGTTCTCGCACCAAGCAAAGCTGGTCGTTATCAAGCATGGCGGGAGTGGTTCAATCTCCTACACGGCGGATGGGCAGAAGCATCGGAGCGGTATTTTTCCCGCTAAAGTATTGAAGACATTTGGAGCCGGAGATTCTTACGCCTCAGCCTTCATTCACAGTCTAATGCGGGGAGAAAGCGTCGGTGAGGCCATGCGCCGCGGCAGCGCGTCGGCATCCATTGTCATCTCCCGCCACAGCTGTTCGGATGCCATGCCAACCTTGGACGAATTGGAAGCGTTTTTATTGTCTAACGAGGAAATCACTTCAGGTGCAGAGTAAGTAGGCGGAGGTTGGAGAGATCACAACTCAAACAACTCCAGATCGAATAGCTATGCAAGATTAGATTAGATTACATTCGCGGGATCGCATTAATAGAGATGAAGGAGTGAGTAGAATGGCACAGCAAACCGTGCAAGTGCTGAACAACTATATTGACGGGCAGTGGGTTGAGGCGGCTGTGGAGAAGACAGAAACGGTATACAATCCAGCGTCTGGTGAGGAGATGGCAAGGGTTCCGCTGTCCAGCAGAGTCGATGTTGATCGGGCAGTGGCGGCGGCAAAGGCGGCTTTTGCAGGCTGGTCCAAGACACCGGTGCCGCGCAGAGCGCGGATCTTGTTCAAATATCAGCAGCTGCTGGTGGACCATTGGGATGAACTGGCGAAGACGATCACGCTGGAGAATGGAAAAAGCTTCAAAGAGGCCTACGGAGAGGTGCAGCGCGGCATTGAGTGTGTGGAATTTGCGGCAGGTGCGCCGACGCTGATGATGGGCCGGCAGTTGCCCGACATCGCGACAGGCATCGAGTCTGGGATGTATCGCTATCCCATCGGTGTAGTCGGCGGGATTACACCGTTTAATTTTCCGATGATGGTGCCTTGCTGGATGTTCCCGTTGGCCATCGCCTGTGGGAATACCTTTGTGCTGAAGCCCTCCGAACGCACACCGCTGCTGGCAGCGCGTTTGGTCGAATTGCTAGAGGAAGCCGGGCTTCCGAAAGGTGTGCTCAATCTGGTTAACGGTGCACATGAGGTGGTAAACGGCCTGCTGGAGCATCCTGATGTGAAGGCGATTTCCTTCGTTGGCTCACAGCCGGTGGCCGAATATGTCTACAAGAAGGGAACGGCGTGTTTGAAGCGGGTTCAGGCGTTGGCAGGGGCGAAAAATCATTCTATTGTGTTGGCAGACGCGAACCTTGAGGCTTCAGCAACACAGATTGTCAACGCAGCCTTCGGCTCGGCGGGAGAGCGCTGTATGGCTTGCTCCGTGGTAACGGTGCAGGAAGAGGTTGCTGATGAGCTGATCTCCATCCTCCTGCGTGAATGTGAGCAGATGACCATCGGCGATGGTTTGGACGACGACACGTTTCTTGGGCCGGTTATCCGCCAAAGTCATAAAGACAAAACGGTCGCTTATATTGAACAAGGCATGGCCGAGGGCGCTAAGTTGCTAAGAGACGGCCGGGCGGATGCTGCGGTGCAGGGACAGGGTTATTTTATCGGCCCAACGTTGTTTGATGGAGTGACCCGGGAAATGAAAATCTGGCAGGAGGAAATTTTCGCGCCTGTCCTGGCAGTGATCCGTGTCAAGGATGTAGAAGAGGCGATTGAAATTGCCAATACCTCTCGTTTTGCCAACGGGGCTTGTATTTTTACGAATGACGGCGGGAAAGTGCGCTATTTCCGGGAAAATATCGAGTCAGGCATGTTGGGTGTCAATGTCGGAGTGCCAGCCCCGATGGCCTTTTTCCCTTTCTCCGGCTGGAAGGATTCCTTCTATGGCGATCTGCATGCGAATGGAAGCGACGGGGTTGAATTTTATACACGCAAAAAAGTCGTCACTGCCCGCTGGCAGTAACAAAAACGGCGAAAGGGAGGTTTCACGTGGATACGATTAGATTAACGACGGCGCAGGCGCTGGTGAAATTTCTGGACCAGCAATATGTGGACTTTGGCAATGGACCGGAGCGTTTTGTACACGGTATATTCACCGTTTTCGGCCATGGCAATGTACTTGGACTGGGGCAGGCACTTCAGGAAGCGCCGGGTGAGATGACGGTCTATCAGGGGAGGAATGAGCAAGGAATGGTGCATGCGGCGACTGCCTTTGCCAAGCAGAGCCGCAGACGGCGAATCATGGCCTGCACCGCTTCGGTAGGACCGGGTTCAGCTAATATGCTGACAGCCGCTGCCACTGCGACGGCGAATCAGATTCCCGTGCTGCTGCTCCCCGGCGATACCTTTGCCACCCGTCAACCGGATCCGGTACTTCAGCAAATGGAGCACACCTACAATCTGTCGATAACGGTCAACGATGCCTTCAAAGCGGTGAGCAAATATTGGGACCGGATTTATCGGCCAGAGCAGCTGATGACGGCATTGCTGAACGCGATGCGTGTGCTGACTGATCAGGCAGATACCGGGGCAGTTACGATTGCGCTGCCGCAGGATGTGCAAGGGGAGGCCTGGGACTACCCACTTGAGTTCTTCCGCAAGCGCATCCACCGGATCGTTTCCTGTACTCCGCATCCGGATGAGCTTGCTGCGGCAGCTGATCTTATTGCCAGTAAACAGCGACCTCTGCTGGTCTGTGGGGGGGGAGTCCGGTATGCGGATGCAGGAATGGAATTACGTGCGTTTGCGGAGAAATTCGCCATCCCATTCGGTGAGACGCAAGCTGGAAAAAGCGCCGTGGCAAGCGACTGTGCCTACAATCTCGGTGGCATAGGAGTTACCGGGAATGGCTGTGCTAATACGTTGGCCGCAGAAGCGGATCTGGTGATCGGTGTGGGTACCCGGTTTACGGACTTCACGACAGGTTCGAAGAGTTTGTTCGCCCATCCCGAGGTGGAGTTCCTGACAATTAACGCTTCCCTTTACCATGCCTCCAAGCTGGATGCGCTGGCTGTGGTCTGTGATGCTGCCGAAGGTCTTAGGGCGCTGTCTGCTACGTTGGAGAAGCGCGGTTACCGCACCGCTTATACAGATGAAATTGTAGTGGCAAAAAAGGCATGGGAAGTGGAAAGAAAGCGTCTATCTGACGTGGAGTATACGGTGAATCAGGAGGCAGATCGTCCAGATCGTTCTTCAGTTTCCTTCGTGCCGGAAGTTGCCGGACATCTTGACGAGAAGCTATCTGAATATGCGACGAAGTTGAACACTTCGCTGGCGCAAACACAGGTACTCGGGATCCTCAATGAATATCTTCCGAAAGACGCCATTGTGATAGGAGCCGCAGGCAGCTTACCGGGCGACATGCAGCGGATGTGGAATTCCACTGTGCCGGATACTTACCATATGGAATATGGCTTTTCGTGTATGGGGTATGAAATCTCCGGTGCACTCGGTGTGAAATTGGCGGAGCCGGACCGGGAGGTATATGCATTGGTGGGCGATGGCAGCTATCAAATGCTGCATTCGGAACTAGTGACGAGCCTTCAGGAGAACAAGAAGATCAACGTCATTCTGTTGGATAACATGGGGTTCGGCTGTATCAACAACCTGCAGATGGAGCAAGGACTGGATAGCATGGCGACTGAATTCCGCTACCGGGGCCCGGAAGGTCAGCTGAGCGGCGAACTGATAAGCATAGATTATGCAGCAAGTGCCGCGGGATATGGTGTGAAGACCTTCCGTGCGTCAACGGCTGAGCAGCTGCGTGACGCTTTGAGGGAGGCTCTGCTGCAGGATCGTTCCACCCTAATTGACATTAAGGTGCTGCCCAAGACAATGACACATGGTTACGGAGCCTGGTGGAATGTTGGTGTTCCAGAAGTGTCCGGCAGTGAAGCCGTTCGGGCTGCCTACGAGCAGAAGCTTGAACAGCTTGGAAAGGCCCGCAGTTATTAGTATTAGTAATACTGTGAAACGGAAGGGGTAGAATCGAGGATGTTCAAAGAACATGCGGTCAAGCTGGCGATTGCTCCTATCGCTTGGACTAATGATGATATGCCTGAACTGGGAAAAGACAATACCTTTGAACAGTGCATTAGCGAAATGGCGCTTGCCGGGTTTCAGGGAAGCGAGGTGGGCAACAAGTATCCACGCTCTCCGGAACGGCTGCGCCGGGCACTTGAGCTTCGTGGACTTGAGATTGCCAGCGCTTGGTTCAGCGCGTATCTGACTATGCGGCCATATGAGGAGACAGTGGAGGCTTTTTGCGCGCATCGTGATTTTTTATATGAGATGGGTGCGAAGGTGATTGTCGTCTCAGAGCAAGGACGGAGTATTCAGGGACAAATGGATACGCCGCTGTTTGCTAATAAACCTGTATTCACAGAAGCTGAGTGGGCCGCACTTGCCGATGGACTGGGTGGGCTTGGCCGGCTGGCTGCTGAAAAAGGTATGGCGCTTGTATACCATCATCATATGGGGACAGGGGTGCAGACTGGGGCCGAAATTGCTAAGCTAATGGAGCTCACGGAACCGGAAGAGGTGTCTCTGCTGTTCGATACCGGTCATCTAGCTTTTGCCGGTGAGAATCCCTTAGAGGTGTTGCGCATCCACTTACCTCGGATTAAACATGTCCATTTAAAGGATATACGTCCGGAGGTTGTTCAGCGTGTGCTGCGGGATCAGCTCAGTTTTCTCCAGGCTGTAAAAGCGGGCGCATTCACCGTACCTGGCGATGGATGTATATCCTTTGCGGATATTTTCAGCGAATTGGCAAGTTACTCTTATACGGGATGGTTTGTAGTGGAAGCGGAGCAGGATCCGGCACTTGCCGATCCGCTGGAATATGCGATCAAGGCGCGCCGTTATATCAGAGATCTGAGTGGTTTATAGGCCGAGGAGGGCTACCACTTGGTGCTTGGCGGCTGCTCGGACAGATTTATATGCGGGGGTTCACGGCTATGGCTGTGCGCACCTCGCCTTTTTAGTGAGCAGGTGTAAAATACGAATGGCTTCGTTGGTCGGGCTCATGTTGTATGTGTTATAATGGCAGCAAATTAGGCGGAAGAGTTTCCATTTCCATGATGGTGCAGCCAAATATCTATGAACTACTCGTGCATTAACGGCTGAACCGTGGCCGGGTATCCTAACGGTTGTACAGAGGGGGTTATCTATTGTTCCGTTCCTGGTATCGCCGATTGCTGCTGTCCTATTTTCCTATTTTTTTGCTTACTGTGACGATACTGATTTTTGCCTCTTTTGTATTTATTAATGATATTTCACGAATGGAAACCAAAAAAGCGGACCGTATCACCGCCAGCTATCTTATGGATAATGTGGACCGAACGATCAAGGAAGCTGAACTGTCAGTGCTGGAGGCTGCTGAACGCAGCGATGCTTATAAACGTTATTTTAACAATCAAGGCCAGATTGATATGGCGACCGTCTACGCTGTTGCCCAGAATCTACGCAACTTGACGCGTGAATCGCCCTATATTCAGTCCATCTATCTTTATGACAAGAGAAATGAAAGCGTTTTAACAGAAACTGGATTAAAGGACCTTTCAGGATTTGTAGACGAGGATTGGATTGGCCGCATCACCTCCGGCTCTTTATCGGAAGGCTGGCAGCCTGTTAGGGAATACAAAGATGAATTTCAGCGTACGTCTATACGTGTGCTTACCATAAATAAAGGTATGCCGCTGCCCTTCGGCTCGGAGGGAGTGCTCGTAATTAATCTCAAAATGAGCGGAATGGAACAGATCGTTGACGGTATGGTCAATGAACAGTTGTCCTTTCTGACCATATTTGGCGCAGATGGACAGGTGGTCTATCAGGCGCATTCGGACAGTGAAGGTGCCAAGAATGGGAAGCAGTTGAACACTTTATATATGGAAAGGCTTGGCTGGACGTTTACCAGCGGGATCAAAACGGGCAGTCTATTCAGCTGGGTGTCAGTGATTTCTTACCTTTGGGTAGCTATTGCCTTAGGTACGGTTGTGTGCGCGATTTTTTACCTGATCTATGTTACGCGGCGGAACTATAAGCCAATTCAGGTGATTATGAACCGGATTGAAGGTCATCAAATTCGCAAGCTGGACCAATCCAGCGACAGACCGGACGAAATGATGCTCATTGACGGAGTGCTGGAAGATCTAATCAACCATATGACGGATTATGATAAGAAAAGCAGAGAGAATTTGCTGTTACAGCGCAGCAAGCTTTTCAACGATCTCTTGCAAAGCGAGCGGTTGGACAATGTCGTTCAGCGGATGGAAGAGCTGTCGCCGCTCTCCGGAGCTCATTCCACAACCCGCTTTATGGTTGTGCTAAGCGAAATCAACCGCTACGACAAGGTTTTTCAAGATCGGTATACAAGGGGAGATCAGAACACGCTTAAATTTGCCCTGATGAATGTCTTTCAAGAATTGGCGCGGAGTGCGGAATTGCAAGCTTGGGCGGAGTGGATAGGGACTGACCGGGCGGCAATTCTCTTCCTGACCACAGGAAGTGATGAAGAGATGGCAGAGAAAATCCGTGTGTTCGCTGAGGACTGCCGCACCTGGGTGGAGCAGAACTTGCGCCTCTCCTTAAGTTTCGCTATCGGGCCATTGGCGGCTGGTCCAGGGGAGATCCGGGATTCCTATGCGGCAGCGGAGAATGTGATGCAGCACAAGCTTTTAATGCACGAAGACATCGCTTTAACGGAATTTGGAGAAACGCGCCAGCCGCTTCTTGAGACATTCAAGTATCTACAAATGATTGCCGAGTTTGTTAAGCAGTTCCGGATGTCGAGCGGCCAATGGCGGGAACTGCTGGAAGGTGTTTTTGATGGTTTTAAACAGGATTATTTACAAGATGATGATATCCGCTCTCTAATTCAGGCCATGCTACAGATGCTGAGCCGGGAAGTGGCTGTCATGTCTGAGCAGCTGCAGGATGAGCTGTCAGCAGAAAATGCGGAGAAGCAGCTGAAGCGGCTGGAAGAGGCAGAATCCATAGATGAAATGAAGGGGATTTTGTTTGAGTATTTGACTGATTTATTCCGCACTTATGTTTCTGTCAGTGAAACTAAAAGCTACCGGGCGATGGTAACCGAGATGAAGAATTATATTGAAGAGAATTTTACAAATCCCGATCTTTCCCTAAAGCATTTGAGCGACCGGTTTCAGGTATCCGGCAAATATGCCAGCTATCTATTTAAAACAGAATTTAAAATGAAATTTGTTGATTTTCTTACAGAGCTACGCATGAAGGAAGCCGAAAAGCTTTTAGTGGAAACGGAATGTTCGCTGCAGGATATCGCACTTCAGGTGGGGTATGCGAATGCAATTACATTCGGCAGGGTATTCAAACGAGTATTAGGAATCACGCCGGGTGACTACCGTTCTTTAAAGCGCGGGCGCGGGACCTCCAGACTATAGGCTGCCGACTTTATTAATCCAATAGCACGTGAACAATAGTTTTTATAACCGCATCTGTGCACGCCAACCTCTATGATGAGGGCGCGAACACCGATGCGGTCTTTATTTTCACACTTTTGAAAGCGGTTTATTCTACGAAAATGGTTGTATGGATAAACCGGAAGTCCGATTTTGCTGGGATATGAGCATCCGAAAGAGGTTTATTGTCAGACTGCCGGAATTCATGAAATACTGTGGGCATCCAGAACAACAAGCGACCCAGTAGCACGGCAGTAAAAAGCATCACGTGATATGGATTCCGCTGGGGATGGATAGAGTTAAGGCTAGGGGATCATAAATACACCATTAAAGCCTGCAAGGGCGAAGGGGATGGAAAAATGACAGTGAACGTACATCAAGGAGTTCTGAAGAAAGCAATCGGGATCGGATTAACCGCAATAATGGGCGTTTCTCTGCTAGCAGGCTGTTCCAATGATTCTAAAAACAACACAGCATCCGAGGGTGCCCCAGCCGGCGAAAGTGCCAAGCGCGTTACATTAAAGGTGGAAGTGTTTGACCGCGGCAACAGCCCAGCCCCTCATACCATTACCAATAACTACTTAACTAAACTAGTGCAGGAAAAGTTCGGAGATCCGAATAACATTGATGTAGAATTTGTACCTATCCAGCGTTCTGAGGAAGTTACCAAGCTGAATGTTTTGATGGCGAGCAATACGGATGTGCCCGATATCGTATTTACGTATGATTCCAGTGTGTTTTATCGGTATGCCCAGCAAGGTGGCTTGACTGATGTCGGAGAAATTCTCGATGAATATGGCCCGAATCTGAAAAAGTTTATTGGCGAGGATACGCTGGCGTTCGGCCAGCTTGAAGGTCAGCAGTATGCGATCCCTGGTAAACGGGCGATCACAGGCCGTTATAGCTCCTACATCCGTCAGGATTGGTTAGATAAATTAGGACTGCCTGTGCCAACGACGACCGATGAGCTGTACACTACTTTGAAAGCGTTTAAAGAAAAGGATCCGGGCAATCTCGGCAGCAAAAACATCCCGATGGGCATGGCACTGGCACCAGCCCAATTCGAGACGTTGATTTTCTCTTTCATGAAGCCGATCAGCGGCGATCTGACCTACAGCCAACGTTATGAGCTGCCGCTGCATGAGGGCTTTAAGGATGCCCTGCAATTTCTTAATAAGCTCTACAATGAAGGGATGATCAGTAAGGACTTCAGTCTGGACGAGGATAAAACACAGTTGGCCAAGGATATCCAGAACGGCAATGTAGGCTACTGGTCGGAGGATGTGGATGTCTTGTTCTATGCCGATGGTACCCTGGATAATCTCTACAAAAATGTAGAGGGAAGCAAGGTGCTGCCGGTAGACGTCTTAACCAACGCCAACGTTGATAACAAGCACATTAAATCCCGGTATGCCTCCAACGGCATGTACATCATGATTCCGAAGAGTAGTAAACGCGCCGTGGAAGCCGTTAAGTATCTCGATTGGATGGCTTCGGATAATAATCTGATTGATATCCAAAATGGCGTTGAAGGTGAAAACTACGACCTGGTAGACGGTATTCCAGTGGCCAAAACAGATGTTTCCCAGGAGTTCGCCGATCGTCTATTTAATGCTGGCGACATGGCCATTATCTCCAACGGCAAAAACATCGGTGATCAGGCCACTAATGAAAAAGCATGGGCGCTGGGCTTTCCGGAACGTAACCGGGAGATGCTGACTCAATCTATCGCTATCGCCAACGCTGACACGGTGGGGCCGCTCGTCTTCGGCAAGCCGATAGAAGCGGAATCGCAATATGGCACAACGCTCAAAGATAAGCTCAACGTAATTATTGTAAAGACGGCAATGGCCAAACCAGAGCAGTTTGAAGCGGTTTACGAGCAGGAAATGAAAGATTACATGACTTTGGGCGGAACCAAGCTGAAAGAGGAACTGGAGAAGTCGTTTAAGGAACTTTCGGCTCAATAAACAAATATATAGTGAAAACCGGGGGGAGATGGTGCTGCGCTCCACCCGGTTTTTCTCCTTAGGAGGAAAACGACTTGAGCAAAGCGACATACTTTAGACGGTATTGGCAATTGTACGCGCTGCTTTCGCTGCCTATTATTTATTTCCTGATCTTCCGCTATGGTCCGATGTATGGTGTGCAGATTGCTTTTAAGGATTTCAATTTGTTTCAGGGGATTGGAGGCAGCGAATGGATTGGCTTTGATGCGTTCCGCGAGGTTTTTGGAATGAGAGAGTTCTACACCACCTTGCGCAATACCTTTATGCTGAATTTTCTGGATTTACTTGTCTCTTTTCCGGCTCCGATTATCCTGGCGATTATGCTGTTCGAAATTCGTTCGGTGTGGTTCAAGAAAATATCGCAGACGATTTTGTATATCCCCCACTTTATTTCCTGGGTGATCATCGGGGGGATCGTATATCAATTGTTCGGCAACCAGTCCGGTATGGTGAACGGTGTGCTGGAGAGCTTAGGCCTTACTCCCATCCCGTTTCTGACTGAAAAAAATCCGTGGCTGATCACTTATTTATTCACAGGCGTCTGGCAAAGTGCCGGTTGGGGGACTATCCTTTATCTGGCGGCGTTAACCGGTGTCAACCGAGAGCTGTTTGAAGCTGCTGAAGTGGATGGAGCGACAAGGCTGAAGAAAATCCGCTACATTACGCTTCCTAGCATAAAACCAACCATCGTGACGCTGCTTATCCTCAATCTGGGAAAGATGGTCAGCATCGGCTTTGACCGCCCTTACATTATCGGTAACACTGCTGTGCGTGAGTATTCTGATGTGCTCAGTACCTTTGTGTACCGGGTGGGTCTAGAATCCGGACAATATACGTTGGCTACTGTAGTCGGATTGTTCCAGGCCGTGGTGGGACTGGTGTTTATTTTTGGCTCCAACTATATTTCGAAAAAAGTGACCGGAGACGGTATTTTATGATAAAGAAAGAAGGAGGCGGAGTGCTATGAGTGAACGTACCTCAAACCGGATATTCGATATCGTCAATATAACGTTTGTTGCCTTGTTCGTTTTGTTCTGCTTGGCTCCGTTTTTGCATGTGATTGCCGTGTCGCTTAGTTCCAACCGGGCAATTACTTCTGGAGAAGTAACGATTTTCCCCATTGAATTGAACTGGAATGCATACATTAATGTTTTTTCCAATAATGCGATGATCCGCTCTCTTGTCTTTACGGTTATTCTGACGTTTGCCACAACGGTGCTGTGTATGCTTTTCACTGTCGCAGCAGCTTATCCGCTGACCAAAAGAAAATTGAAGGGCCGTAAATTTTTTATGTATCTGATCGTTATCACTATGTTTTTCAGCGGCGGTATTATTCCTGAATATTTGTTGATCCGTGATTTGCATTTGATTAATTCGGTCTGGTCGCTTATCCTGCCAGGTCTGGTCAGCCCCTTTAACCTGATTATCCTGATCTCCTTTTTCAATAACATCCCTGCCAGCCTGGAGGAATCGGCCGAAATCGATGGCAGTTCCCATCTTCGTACCCTGATGAGTATTATATTGCCGCTATCCATGCCGGTTATGGCCACATTGGCGCTTTTCTACGCAGTGGGAAGGTGGAACGGCTTTCAGGATTCTTTGATGTATATCAATAATCCGGATTTGTATCCGCTCCAGCTCAAGCTGTTCCAGATGGTGCAGAACAACATGGTATCCGAACTGACACAAATGGAAGGTGCCAACCGGACCCCACTGACACCAGAGAGCCTAAAAGCGGCCACCGTTATCTTTGCAACAGTACCGATCCTTGCCGTATATCCATGGCTGCAGAAATATTTTGTCAGCGGTGTAATGCTTGGTGCCGTAAAAGGTTGAACCGTAAGCTGTAACAAGGGAGGAGAACATAATTATGGAGGACAAAGGCATATTTTCGTTCTCAACTTGCTGGAACATTAAGCGTCATTCCATCGGCAGTGAAATGCTGCGGGAAATCCGCGATCTGGGCTTTCAGCGAGTGGAGCTGAACTATAATGTGACTAAGGAAATGCTGGAAACGATCGAGCCGATGCTTGAGCGGGGGGAGATGGGGATCTCCAGTGTCCACAACACCTTCCCGCATGTGCAGGACTCCGATTATGGCACAGATTCCGTGCTGCTAGGTTTTGAGGATGAGGAGAAGCGGCAGCGGGCGATTGAGCTGCTGATTGGCTCGGCTAAGTACGCTCAGCGTTACGGAGGAGAGGCTGTTGTTGTGCATCCCGGTGAGGTACCCTTTCCAAATGATATCAGCAAAGAGCTGGAGCAGATTTATAACGGAGAGGGTAGAGATTCTAACGCTTATCGCAGCAAATGGGCGGAACTGATGGAGCGGCGGGAAGCCTATAGCGCCGGCTATGTGCAGAAAATTATTGAAAGCCTAGATGAAGTATGTAACCGGGCAGTTTCTGAGGGGCTAAACGTACGCTTTGGTATCGAAACACGTTCCAAACCGCAGCAGATTCCGACGCTTGCGGAAGCCAAAACGATTATTAAGGCGCTAAAAGGAGCGCCTGTGGGCATATGGTATGACACCGGGCATGCCATTATGATGGACCGTTTGGGTTTGTACGACAGTGTGGGGGAAATGGAAGGTCTGATGGATGATATTGTAGGTGTTCACATTCATGAGACCATCGGTCTGTCTGATCACTGGTGCCCTTATGTAAACAGCGGGAATATGGAATTCTATGATGCTTATCTGCCGATGATTGAACGGGCGCGGGTCAAGGTGTATGAGCTGAAGGCAGCTTGCCAGCCGGAAGAAATTGCTGAAAGTCATCGGCTGCTTATGGCCAAGTTGGCGCGTAGAGGGCAGGTCTGATGTTGAACGATGAAGACCGTAGGTTAGCTATGAAGTATGCTCCGCGCTTATTATTCGATCAGAACGAGCCATTTTTTCCGGTACGTCTCGGTATAACGGTGTTGCGGCAGGAGGGGGAGTCTCCTTCCTTCCGGCGCCGTCTAGCTGTGAACCATCCGGATGTGTTGACCGTTGTAGAATACGCGATTTATTACGATTATGATATTCAGCATTTATATGATCTGGAGCATGTGTGGGTTTATATCGGTAGAGACGGGGAAGTGGTGGATGCCGAAGCGAGCTTTCACGGGAAATTCCTTAAAGCGCTGCTGCGCGGGGGCAGCAATCTAAGCGGGACACGGGTAGATCTATATGTCCAACCCGGCAAGCATGCTCTTGCCCCGTTCCCTGAAGTCTTTGAGCTGTTACCGGGATTCGCATCCAGTACACAGGATAGAACAGGTGCGGAGGGTCTGATTTATGGCGACTTTTTTCACGGCATTCTGGCGTCCGATGGAGAAACTGACCGTCTTGTCCACCGTTATCTGCAAACCTGCGGGTTCACGCCTTCCCTGTCCTATTCGTGCTGGGAATATGCGGACCGGGAGGAATTGTTCGTTTCTTGGAATCAACTGTTCACGGAAATTCCTGACCGTATCCGACAAGAGCTGGCGCGGCTTCAGCTCCTGTTACCACCCAGACATTGAGCAGATTGTTAACATGGAGGGAATTATAATGTATAAGCAACTGGTAGCCAGTAATGATAGAGCGGCAGTGGAGGGATTATCCCGGCAGGTGCTTGATCCGACGAGCCGCTATTATGGAGGGACAATAGATCCGGGTACTGGCGTTGCCTGGGTTAATCATACGACCGGCACACCAACCGATATGTGTTATTGGGGAGCGGCTCTGGTTAACCCGGATTCCGCATTCTACCGTGATGAGCTGCTGCTGGCCCGCCTGCTGCTGGCGACGGAGTTCGTGCTGCGTGCACAACATGAGGATGGCTCGATCTCTCCGGGCTGGACGAACTATCATTCTCCCCCGGATACAGCCTTTGTCATCGTCGGCTATGCTCAGCTATACCAACTGTTGGCGTCGCAGGATTGGGCGCCACTGCAACAGGTGCTTGATAATATGCTCTTGTTTCTTAAGCGAACTATTCCCGTCATGCTTACAGGGGGCTGTCACACGCCGAACCACCGTTGGGTATTGTGTGCAGCACTGGGATTTCTGCATGAACTGTTCGGACTGGAGGAGGCTGTCCAACGGGCGGAACAGTGGTTGGCGGAAGGGATGGATATTACACCTGATGGAGAATGGACGGAGCGCAGCAACGGTATTTATAGTGCGGTCAGCGACATCATGCTGATTCATGCCGCTCGTCTGCTGGATCGGCCGCAGTTGCTGGAGCCAGTTCGTCTGAATTTACACATGATGGTCTATTTGGTGCATCCTAAGGGCGAAGTTGTGACCGATTATTCTGGACGCCAGGATCTGGGGAGCTTTCACGACCTGTCTCCATATTATTTACCGTACGCTATTCTGGCCCGTTCCGATAAGGAGCCATTGTTTGCGGGGATGGCCGAATGGGCAGGCAGAGCACTGGAAAATCCGGGGGTCTGCTCTGTCAACGTACTTGTACGTATGCTGCTGGAGCCGGAGCTTCAGCAACCTTTTGAAGATTCGGCAGCTCTGCCTGTAAAATATGAGAAAATACTGAACGGCGATTTTCCGCGACACGGCTATCTGCAGGATATGGAGAAGTCCGGCCATCAAGGGCGAATTTACCACAGCCGGCTGCATACTGATTTCGGAGCACCGGTTGCGCGCTACAGGGACGGGAACACTAGCGTGACCTTAATCACGGAGACGCCGTCTTTTTTTGCACTCCGTCACGGTGCCGTCAGGCTGCTTGCAGTGCAACTGGCTTCTTACTTTAATCCGGGATATGTCCCGATGCAGAAAATGATCAAACTACCTGACGGATACCACCTGTCAGGAGAACAAAAGAAGGGTTATTACGGTCCTGTAGAAGGTGAACTGCTTCCGCAAACATCTGGGGAGCCGGTAAGCCCTTGGTATCTGCTACCGCATCAGAGCCGCGCACTTACGCATGAACAGACATTCCGTGTGGAGACGGAGGTTCAACGCACGGACAGAGGGTGGACCCTGCGATTGCATGCTGAGGAACCTACAGAGGTTATGACTCAGCTGTCTTTTATTTTTGGACGGGAAGGATGTTTCACATCGGGTGAATTGCAGGCTGTCGGAGAGGACCATTATCTCTGGAACGGCGGTAACCTCCGCTATAGTTGTGAAGAGGACTGGATTGAACTGTCAGGGGGCGAGCTTGGACATCTGGCGGCTACGGTGCGTGAGGCGAAGCTGCAGGATAACTGCAAGGCGGTGTTGGTCAATTTTATGACTCCGTTCGATAAGACGATTACGATCACTCTATCTCCTTCCATGATAAGAGAGTAACCTTTGCAACAATTTACAATTTAGCAGACGTTGACGTTACACCTCAGTCTTAGAATAATAAGCCTTATTAAAAAACCTTCCATTAGAAGCAAACCTGGAGTTATCAGGTCTAATGGGAGGTTTTGTTATGCATCTGCTAAGCATAGACTCACCAGATTTTAACCGTGCATAATGGTATAAGTAAGAAATCCGGGGACACCAGCCGTCAGTGATTCAAACATTCTCCGAAGCCGTGACTGTCAGCTTTTATAAAATTTCCTTTAGTTTGGTTTACATAGGCACTTTTTTCGGTGGTCAAGTGTTATAGAGATATAAGGGTTAAGGAGGTGCTTACATCGCCACAGGATTCGCTAGACTCGACAGAGTTGGAAGAGCTAATCGTTAGGATTCAAAAGGGAGATTCCGAGCAGTATGCTTTAATTGTCAGGTCATTCCAAAAGCCGATCTATCGATATTGCTATCGTTTGTTAGAAAACAAGCAGGATGCGGAGGACGCGGTTCAGGATATTTTGGTAAAGGGTTATCAATCTATCCGGCAATACAAATCGCAAATGCATTTCTCGGCATGGCTCTATCGTATCGCATATCATCATTGCTTAAATCTGCTGCGCAGGCGTCGTCTGCATAAGCAAGTCATGCGTATTTTTCGTCCGGAAGTACTGTCTGCAAGTCCTGAACAGGAGCTGGATGCTCGGTTGTATAGTCCTTCATTGTCTGCGGCTTTAGCGGGATTGTCGCTTGAGGAGAGAAACATGCTTATTCTGCGGGTGTTTGAGGAACAAACTTATGCTGAGATAAGTGAGATTCTAGGGGTCAGTCCCAATGCGCTAACTAAAAGAATGAATCGGATCAAGCTAAAGGTTCAGGAAGCTATGAAGTCAGAGGAGGAGATCATATGGAAAGAAACAAAATCAGCAATGAATACCAAGATATAATTTATGCCTCGGCGGGCAATGAACTTTTGGATGAGGTAGATGTAGAAGAGAAGGTCATGGGGCGTATTACTGGCATAACAGGTCGAAAGCGATCGTTCTCGCTGAGGGTGATGAATAAAACAACAGCAGTGGCCAGTATGTTAACGCTGTTTCTGCTGATTTCTGTGACTGCGTATGCTGCGTCTGAATATATCCAAATCCGCAATAGTGAAGGAGTAGTGAAGGTCCAACATGTTGCGCCGACTGAATCTGCAGAAAGGGCTTCTTATGATAAATATGCGCAGCAAGCAGAAGAGTTCGCTAAACCGGGTGAATTGATCGCTTATCTTGTGAAAAATAAAGCAGGTGCAGCAGGCTTGGCGACAGAATTGCAGTTTAAGTATAAAGAGCAGCGGATAGATGCGTATTCTGATTTTTTAAAAGAAATCAAAAGAACAGGGGCGCCAATGCTTCCCGAAACGGCAGCGGGGTACGCTTTTAAATATGGTGTAATCCATCCTAATTCTCCGACTACGGATACAGCTAAGCTAGGTACTTTGTATAAGGAAACATTAAATGATCTTACCGCTCAGGCAAATAAGGACAAGGGGACCCGCAATTTGTTTATGAAGGCTATACCGTGGTCCGAGCCAGGGGGGCTAAGTGTAACATATTCGAAGAACAATGCTTTTATAGGGATCTCAGCAACGCTCATGCATGGCGGCAAGGTTTTCGTGGAACAAACGCCTGAGAATCAAGCTAATAAGCTCACAGTTGCAGGGACAGAAGTTATCTATAACAAGGTAGTAAGGGAAGAGGTCAGCTATGATTATCTAAATTGGTATAACGAGAAGCAGGATGCGTATTATACACTCACCAGCTATGGAGATAAGATTTTGACCAAGGAGCAATTTTTACAGCTGGCTGAGGAGCTATTGAAGTAGAGTTTTGAAGTTTGAAGTTTGAAGTTTGAAGTTAGTAGTTAGTAGGTGCATGCGCTAAGTTAGTTGTATTATGTGCAATTAAAGTTCACCAATAGCTGTATATAGGCCCTTTAGTTGTACTTGATGCAGCTATTACTGGTTAGATTAGTGGAAATAGACGTTTTTACGGATTTTAGTTGTAGAGAATGCAATTAGAGAAGAGGCTATGAGCGGATCAGAAATAAATAAGTGTATAAAATACAGTTAAATCGTATGCAGGGAAGGCAGCAATTGGATTCAGATATAAAAGAAGGTATCCCCAAAGCGAGAGCTGTAGGGATACCTTCTTAATATTCTTATATCTTCGAAAATTCGAAGAGCGTTAGCCTTCTAGCAGTAGTGCTTCCGGATCTTCCAGCAATTCCTTCACTTTGACCAGGAAGCTTACCGCTTCAGAGCCGTCAACGATCCGGTGATCATAGGAAAGGGCGATGTACATCATTGGACGGTTTACGGTTCTTTCTTCGTCCAGCGCGATTGGACGCAGTTGGATCTTATGCATCCCTAGAATACCCACCTGTGGTGTATTCAGAATCGGTGTGGATAACAAGGAGCCGAATACGCCACCGTTGGTGATGGTGAATGTTCCGCCTTGCAGCTCGGAGAGGCTGAGCGTATTGGCACGTGCTTTGGAAGCGAGCTCGCCAATCTGGCGCTCGATTTCCGGGAAGCTGAGCCGATCCGCATCACGGACTACGGGAACTACAAGTCCTTCTTTCGCTGCAACAGCAATACCGATGTCGTAGAATTTCTTAACGACCAGATCTTCACCGTCGATTTCGGCGTTCAGCAGTGGATAGGTTTTAAGCGCACCGATCACGGCTTTGGTGAAGAAGGACATGAAGCCTAGTCCAACTTCATGTTTCTCTTTAAATGCATCCTTGCGACGCTTGCGGATGTCGAGGATCGCTGTCATGTCCACCTCGTTGAAGGTGGTAAGCATGGCCGCGGTCTGCTGCGCTTCGACCAAGCGGCTGGCAATCGTGAGCCGTCTGCGTGACATGCGCTTGCGCTCCACGTTTTTGCCCTCGTCCGGCGTGGCTTTGCCCGCTGCCGGCTTCGCTGGCTCCGGCTTGCCTTGCGGCGCCGGAGCCACCGGTGCAGCGGCCTGCGGCGCTGCTGCACCATGACCGGACACATCGGCCTGACCAATCCGGCCGATAGGATCACGGGCGCTAACCTCGCCGAGGTCGATGCCGCGCTCCCGTGCCAGCTTGCGTGCGCCCGGCGATGCCAATGCAGCATGGCTGTCGCCACCTGCTGCAGGCACTTCGGGCGCAGCTACAGGCGCGGCGGCTGCTACTGCGTTGCCGCCTGCCGGAGCCGCTTTAGGCGCTTCGGCTTCGCTTGCAGCGGCCCGCGGCGTACTGCCGCTTGCGGCTCCAATGATGCCGATGGCTTCGCCAACGGCTACGTTCTCGCCCGCTTGACGCAGGATGGTGGAGATGACACCCTCCACCTCTGCACTAATTTCCAGATTGACTTTATCCGTTTCCAGCTCAGCGAGCACATCGCCTTGACCTACCGTGTCGCCTTCTTTAACCAGCCATTTGTAGATGGTTCCTTCGGATATGGATTCTCCCAGATCGGGTACTAAGATTTCTGACACAGGCCGTTTCCTCCCCAAACATAATGGTTTACGCTATTGTGATACCGTCCTCTTAAGAGGACGGTACAGCCGCTTGTACGTTCGAATTTGATTTTAGGGCTTCTGTTACAATTCTACGTTGTTCGAAGCTATGCACATCTGCATAACCACTGGCCGGGCTGGAACGTTCCGGACGGCCGATATATCTTACGCCGGCATTTTTCGGTGCGATGGCGCGTAACCGAGGCTCACTATAGCTCCAGCCGCCCATATTTTTCGGCTCTTCTTGCACCCAGACAATTTCCTGAAGGGAGCTGAAGGAGTTTAAATGTTCGCTTAGCTCCTGTTCCGGGAACGGATAAAGCTGCTCTAGGCGAAGAACATGCAGCCATGACCAATCCTTATCCGGTGCTGCTTCCAGTTCTGTTTGGATGTCGATAGCGACTTTACCGCTGCAAACTACGAGCCGTTTAACTTCACTTGGTTTCTGGCCAAGCAAAGATTCAGCTAATACAGGCTTGAATTGTCCTGAAGCCAGCTCGGTTCCGGCAGAAGTGCTGCGCGTATTCCGAATGAGACTTTTCGGCGTCATAATGACTAGCGGTCTAGCATCTTCCTGCCCGCATAACGCTGCTTGGCGCCGCAGCAGATGGAAATATTGCGAAGCGGTAGTCAGGTTAGCGACCGTCCAGTTCTCCTCAGCGGATAGCTGCAAGAACCGTTCCAGCCTACCGCTGGAGTGCTCAGGTCCCTGTCCTTCGTAGCCATGCGGCAGCATGATGACGAGATTGCTGCGCTGTGTCCATTTGGCGCGTCCAGCGGCAATGAACTGGTCAAAAATAACCTGACCCGCATTGGCGAAATCACCATACTGTGCTTCCCAGATTACGAAGGTTTCCGGTGCAAACACATTATAACCATATTCAAAGCCTAATACTGATGCCTCTGACAATGGACTGTTGTATACGCCAAAGGAGGCACGGGAATCGCTTAGCTGATGTAGCGGAGAGAATAAATCTCCTGTTTTACTGTCGTGCAGCACCAGATGGCGATGTGCGAAGGTTCCGCGCTGGGCATCTTGACCGCTCAGTCGGATGGGCGTTCCATTTTTCAGAATGGTAGCGAAGGCTAATGTTTCAGCCAGTGCCCAGTCGACCTTTTCACCCTCATTCAGTGCATCTTTACGACGTTGTAAAATGCGCTCCAGCTTCGGGTAAACCTGGAATCCAGCAGGAACCGTCAACAGTTCACGATTGATCTCCTGCAGGCTGGAGATGGATACCGCTGTAGTGTTTGCCGCTGCGCGGTCCGTTTGTAGAGGAATGAAGGCTTTGGGTTCTTTTTTCTTATGATTGCCTTCCTTCATAGTATCGTACGCACGCTGCAATACGCTTTCTGCTTCAGCATTCATCTTTTGTACGTCTTCGGCGGTAAGAACCTTTTCGTTTTTCAGTCTCTCTGCATAAACCTTGTAGACGGTTGGATGATTGCGAACCTTGCCGTAGACAATAGGTTGTGTGGTTTCAGGATCATCCATTTCGTTGTGACCATGACGGCGGTAGCCGATGAGATCAATTACGAAATCTTTTTTGAATTGATGGCGGTATGCGCTAGCTAAACGTACAGCTGCTACGCAGGCCTCTGGGTCATCAGCGTTGACATGGACTATTGGGATTTCATACCCTTTGGCGATGTCACTCGCATAATGCGTAGAACGGGAATCTTCACTTTCAGTCGTAAAACCAATTCGGTTATTAACAATGATATGGATCGTCCCACCATTTTGATAACCTTGAAGTTTGCCGATATTAAGCGTTTCTGCAACAATTCCTTCACCTGGAAAAGCAGCATCGCCATGCATCAGCACCGCCATAGCTTTACTGGTATCAATCTTCGGCAGTCCTGCAGTGCTCCGATCTTCTTGTGCGGCACGAGTGAAACCTTCCACGACAGGATTGACGAATTCCAAGTGACTTGGGTTATTCGCTAGTGTTATTCTTGTGCGTACGGTTTCTCCTTCACGGACAGCACGGTCTGCACCGAGATGGTATTTCACATCACCTGTCCAACCATAGTTAATGCCTGTGGAGCCTTCGGAAGGGAAAAGCTCCTTGTTCGGAGAATGATGAAACTCTGAAAATATGATATCATAAGGTTTGCCCAAAATATGTGCAAGAACGTTGAGGCGGCCGCGATGCGCCATGCCCATCAAAATATGCTCCGCACCGTCATGTGCAGCAGCACGTACGATTTCATCTAACATCGGCACAAGAGCATCATTGCCTTCAAGACTGAAACGCTTCTGACCTACAAAAGTCTTGTGGAGGAAGGTTTCAAATTGCTCTACCTGAATCAGGCGGTTCAGGAGCTCTTTGCGTTCTGTATTATTTAGGGGTGCTGGTGAGCTGGTGGATTCTGCCTGTCTATTTAGCCATTGCAGTTCTTTTTCTTCATGCACATGCCCGAATTCATAGGCGATAGTCTTGGTGTATGCCTGACGCATACGTTGCACGGCATCCCATCCGGTATGCACATCATTCGGCGCATTTTCCCATATAAGCGTGGCAGGCAGTGCGATCAGGTCTTCGCGGGTCAGCCCATAGGTTTCAAGCTCAAGATATTTTGCCATGGGATTCTGATCGCGTACCAGCGGATCAATTTCAGCGGCCATATGGCCATATATACGAATATTGGCGATTAGCTTGGAAGCTCTTACTGCTTTTCTAAGCCATTCGGTGTCTCCCGAGATGCGCGGCTGAGGAGCCGGTTCGCTATCCGGAGTTAGGGGAGGAGGTCCCGAATTTGTAAAAAGCTCGCGATAATTATTTTCTACGGTGGAGGGATCTTTCACAAACTGTTCATATCTTTCTTGAATGTAGCCTAAATTGGGTCCGTAATACTTACTCCAAATGGATTCGTTATAGGGCTCTTTGGCTGCCATGAATACATCCTCCTTAACGGATGAACTCCATACGTGACATTTTGTGTCAACGCTTACTGGAGCTGTGATGATTGCGGTTTCATTTCTCATCTTATTGTGCTACTTTCGGCCACTGTAATCAATTCATTCTTTCGTCCAATACGTTCGCAAAATGGTATGGGTTAGCTTGTTCTAATGAAAAGAAGGGTGTTTCTTCTCATTACCCATTCTAAAGGCCTATTAAAATGATTCTATTATCCTTATTTTTAACTATTAGGTCAGTAAATATTTATTTTGCTAGTACAATTTATTTTATGTAACGGACGAGTATCGTGATAATCGGACAAGATCTTTGAAAAAAAATCTTTTATTTTTCGTTTTTAAAATAGAAAGTAACCAGGAATCGACACACTTTTCCGCTTTCTTTTTGTATAATGTTATTGCAGATAGTAATTTTATAGTTTTTTAAGTAGATCCTTTCGTGAAAAGGGTCCAGTAAAAGGTAAACTTGCCGAAAGGCAGGGGCACAAAGTCGCGGGTCTAAGGTAGAGATACTATGACAGCCGGATTGCCTGGGGACGTAAAATCTTAGGGGGAGATTTTTTGGAAAAGTCCAACCAGGGTAGCAACAGAGAACAGCAGTTTATTGATCTGGATCAAGAGTGGGTACATTTATTATTAGCAGCTAAGAAGGCTGGCATTAAGGCAGATGAAATCCGCCAGTTCTTTCATGAGAAAACTGTGCAGATCGTGCAGTAATACATTAGAGGGGTTACATATCGAAAAAGGGCACAGCGGTTCTTCGCTGTGTCCTTTTTCGATATGATTTAGTAGAAGAGAGGATCGTACCAGATTAGTAGGAAGTATTAATCCTTTTGATCGAGCTTCCATTTCTGATAGTCCAGAAATTCTTTGAATTCGCGTTTGCTAATGCCTGAGTCCATAGCTTCCTGCACCAATCGGAACCATTCCGAATCTAAATGTGATTCCTCTGCATCATTGGGTTCTCCATAGAGTAGGGCATGAATGGATACCTGAAGCGCGTCAGCGATTTTTTCGATAAACTGGATGGATGGATTGGATTGGATGTTTCTCTCCACGTTGCTAAGATACGACTTAGCCACATCTGCTCTGTCCGCAAGCTCAGATAGGGAGAAACCCTTGTCTAGGCGGAGCTGCTGGATACGTTGGCCCATATTCTGTGGCACTATGCTGACGCCCCTCCGTAATTTTTGTTATTAGTATAGCAAATATCAATAAATCGGACAAAGTTTATTGTAAAGAGAAGAGCAGCAATCTGCTTATCCGTGGCCGGATTCAGGATCTGCTGCTCTTCGAGTATTTTATTAAATTAATTACTTTATTGATCTTAGTAGTCTTTTTTCGCACCTTGTTTAGCTACGAAATCCCAAGTCAGTGTTAAGCTATCGCCTTGGAAAATATTTTGATCTTGGTTATTTTCCACAAATTCGAATTGGACGGAGAAGCTGTCGTTGGTACCGGCTTTAATACCGGATGCTTCGGTAAAGAGTTGATCCCAACCTGTATTTTTTACGAGATCCGGATGCTGACTTTTTAAAGCAGCAAGTGTAGTCTCATAAACTACATTTTCAGGAGAGACGATAGGTACTCCTTTATCATTATTTCTAAGGAATTTAACTTTAATGAACTCGGCTAAATCCAGGTAGTTATCTCCTTTAGCATCCGTGATTTGAGTCGATGTATTCAGAATAATAGATCCGATATCGAGCGAACCATCGTTTTTCAATTTGAAGGATTTAGTTACCGTATCACCTGGTTTCAGGTTAGGAATATTAACGATGACAGAAGGGTCGGAGTTCAGATCGAGCGTGCCCGCTGCGAATGTAGCTGTGCTTTGCGCAGTGTCGCTAAAGTATGCGAAGGTTCCTCCGCCGATTAATGATAAACCCAGTGCTGCAGATGCTACGCCAAGACCCAATGTTTTCTTGATACCCATAATAAAATTCCTCCTCAAATTTGTGTTTGAATTTTTTATAAAATTTATATATTGTATCTTCCGGTTCGTAAGCGGAAGTGGACAATCAACTTAGGGCTGTGTTTCTGTTGGGGGCGGTGAGGCTGGCAGTAGGGCAGCATTTTTCTTTTCTAATGCAGCTACAGCCTTCCAAGAGGTATACAGAGCATAGAGCAGAAGCATCAAGCCAGGCACGATCATGAGGACTACACTTCCAGCTTTGGAAACCGCGAAATTCATAGCGTAACCGACATAGGGTACAGTGACCCCGGTATACTGAGCTACAACATTCACAGAACTGGTAGGGTTCATGTCGGGCGCGTCGTTGTTGTCGCCTTTAGTGCGATAAACAGCTTCACCAGTAGCGTTATTGACGGTCGCTTCTACAATCCGGTGAGTAATGAGCAGATTATCTTCATTCCTAAAGGTGATGACATCGCCTGGTTTGAAACGATTCATATCCCCTCCGGGTTTTAATGCGACAATTGAGCCTGTCTGAATTCCTGGTTCCATCGATCCTGAGAGTACGGTTTTGATCTCATATCCGAAGAAAGCAGGTTCACCGCCGGAGGCCTTGGATAACACTACGGCTGCCACCAGCAGAATAAAGATCACAAGCATTAAGCTCGATAGGGTATTATTGATAATTTTTTTAATTCGCATCTTATTCTCCACCTTTCTCAGGTTGAGGGTCCGAAGGAGCTTGGGTTGCTACCGGCGGGGTAGTCGTATTGTCTTCCGCCTTTGGCGTCTCTTGTGGAGCCTCTTGCTGAGGGACATCTTTTGGAATTGTGAGCTCTTCGCCAATTTCCGGCTTAACCGGGTCGGTGGCTGGGGCTTCAGGTTGTTCTTTATTTGGGGCTTCCGGAGCAGTTTCGCCTGATGTTGGAGGGGTTGCCTCAGCTTTCGCTTTATCCTCGGCTTCTTGTTGCTTTTTCTCCTCAGCCAAACGTTCTTCTTCTTTTTTCGCTTCTTCTTCTTTCTTTGCTTGCTCTTCTTCTAGCCGAGCTTTTTCAAGCTCTTCTAGTTTTTGCTCGCGAGTCTGACTGATCAATTGGAGTTTATCTTGAAGGGTAGTGATACCTGAGGTTGCCGATTCTTTATGGTTAGTCAATTCGGTATTTAGAGCTTCATAAGATGAGGTGAGGTCGCTAGAGATCACGCCGTCTGGTTGAGTGAAGGTAATCAGGAATGGCAGTGGCTGTGGGAACTCTCCTTCGCGTAATTCAAGTTGTCCATAAACATCACTGGTAACTACCGAAGCGAATGGAAGACCAACATCGTGTATGGAGGTTAGGTAACTAATAACTCCATTTAAGGAAGCATTCAAGGATTCCGAGATCACACCGCTTTGATTCAGGCTGCTTTGTAAATCTCTGAAAAATTGCTCGTCCTTGATTTCTAGACAGTTGGAATCTAGAGAAGTCATATATCCTCCTATCTGGAAGAGTAAGGCTGCTGCTGCACTTAGCTCATTGTGGATTTGATTCCAAATTTGGCTGTTAGCCGCCAGTTGCTCGTTAACGCTATCTATTTGGGATTGAAGCGCCGCTATTTGCGAAGAAATCTCTTCTGCAGCGACATCAAGCTCTTCCAGCGACATCCCTTCTATTCCCGAAACGTCCGAGTAGTTAGCTGATGAGGAAAAGGGCTGTAGTGATTCTTTTAAAGTGAGCGCTCGATTAACATGCTCTTTGAACTCTGTAAGCAGTGCCTTGATCGAATTCGGAAATACTTCGCAAAAGCTAATCGTGCTAGTGGTTTGCGTAGCGGCTCCAAAGCCTCCATAGGTACCACCAACTTGCTGCGAGGTATATAGAAATAAGACGGAGACAGCCATTCCTGATTGCAGTATACGTAATCCGATTTTCCTGTTTCTTCTAGGTCTTCTCCTTGCTGATCTGGGTCTCAGAGGAATACCTCCCCTCAATGTCTGTTTCTTTGGTTCGTTATTATCGTTCTTTATTAAGAACAACTTCTGTAATGAATCATACATGGAATAAATCAAAAAGAAAACTGCCAATAACGCGCATTTGTACTCTATAAAGAACAAAAATGATAATTTATCTCTTAATAACTCCATTTATCGCTCGATTACTAAATATATTCGCAATAAAGAACGATAAGTTAGGGTGATTCGCAAAAAAATACCCGGCTCGCAGTAGTAACGCGAGCCGGGCATAAGCGGAGTAATGAAGTTGAGAATATAAATGTATATGTTACGGAAGTTTTGAACCGCGTGAACTAACATACAGGTCATACCATTCCTTACGGCTAAGCTCCAGCTTGTCCGCATCGGCACAGGCAGTAATACGCTTCGGATTCACAGTTCCAATAACAGGCTGAATGGCAGCTGGATGTGTCATTAGCCAAGCCAGTACAATGGCTTCGGGTGTTGTTCCTTTTTCATCTGCGAGCTGTTGGACCATAGCTGCTGTTTGGACGATATTCTCCGGTTGATCCTCTAATGAACGCCCGCTAAATAGACCTTGGGCGAGTGGCCCCCAGGCTTGAAGCTGAATGTTCTCCATTCGACAATGTTCAAGGGTTCCCTCAGGGAAGATAATATCCTTCCAGGGTTCACGATTTACACTGATTCCAGCATCCACCCAACTGATCTTAGCCAAGCTCATATGCAGCTGGTTTACGATAAAAGGTTCATCGCAATAAGTCTGCAGCAGCTTGATCTGAGCGGCGCTCATATTGGAAACCCCGAAATGACGAACCTTACCAGCGGCCTTCAGTTGATGTAATGCGGAGGCTACTTCTTCGGGATCCATTAAGGGATCAGGTCTATGCAGTAGAAGAATATCAATGTATTCGGTCCCAAGTCGTGACAATATTCCATCTACACTGTTCAGAATATGTTGGCCAGAGAAATCAAACGTATTAGTGCTGTCTCCAGGCTCCATTAGCTTAATTCCACATTTAGATTGAATTATGATTTCTTCACGTAGTCTTGGACGATCCTTAAAAATCTGACCGAATACCTTCTCCGCCTTCCCACGAGTATAGATATCTGCATGATCAAACATGTTGATGCCGATGGAAAGGGCGGCATCAACCGCTTCATGTCCCTGTTTAACATTCTCCGCAGTAATCGGCTCATGGTCCCAGTCACCGCCTAGCCCCATGCAGCCTAAAGCAATGCGGCTTGCGGGAATCCCGCGCTTGTTTAAAGGTAACGCTTTCAACAATGTGATTCCTCCTTGGAAATTATGATTGCGTACTTGTAGATATTGTACACTCTCAGAAGCCCGTATGGTATTTTTTGTCGCTGGAAGAGCGGTGTTTGGTCTCCTCTTTGTTCTTTTCCTCTTGCTTTTCCAGCGTTAAATCTTCCATCGGAATCGGGTCTACATTCTGCTCACTTTCATGAAGATCAAATAGACTTTCTTTCTCTGTTGGATATTGTTCCGGGTGATCCCGTTTGCCACTATTCAGCTGATGTTTTTCTCGGGTCATTTTTACCGCCTCGCCTTCCTTTGAGATTTAATGGATATTGTGCTCGTTAATAAACGTATTTTGACTCCCTTAAACAGAAAAAAGAGGCCATTAGGCCTCTAAATTCAACGGTGTCCCTACGTCTTTTAGCTTGCGTGCTACAACATCATCGTATAGGCGCTGCAGCCATTTCAGCTCAGTCAGGGTGTGCTCATATGTACCGTACATTAGATGCAGGGCAGAACGAGGCACGATGGAGATATGCTCCTCGTATACCTGATAAGCCAGATTAACCTGATGTTCTGTTTCCCGGAGGCGTTCCTCGAGCAGCTTCTCAACCTTGCTCTGATCGATATGACGGGACATAGCCAGGGCCATATACATCGGATGATAGAAGGGTTCGTTTTTCTTAATTTGTTGCAGGATAAGCTGTTCGAATAAAGCTTTACCTTGCTCCGTTATGGCATAGATTGTTTTGTCCGGCCGATCACTGCTGCGGATGATCTCTAAAGCTTCTATATAACCATCTTGTGCAAGCTTATCCACAGCATAATAGAGTGATCCCATCTGCAGCTTGGTGATCCGGTCCATGGAACGTTCCTTCATCACTAATGTGATTTCATAGGGATGCATGTTCCGCTCCAGCAGTAAACCTAAAATGGCTAATTTCATGGACATAATGGTTACCTTTTGCCCTCAGACGCCTGAACAGCTTTAGCAGGAATGGTAAGACGGTCTTTTGGCATGAGCAGTACAAAGACTAGACCGAGCACTGCAGGAATCAAGGCCCACATAAAGGTTTGGGCAATAGAGGTGGATAACGCACTTGATATTTTTTCTAATATTTCAGCAGGGATCTTCGCTCTTGCTTCAGGTGTTAACGCAGCGCGTGGATCTCCGAAAGCTGCTGACTGTTCACTACCGCCAAAAGCATCGCTTAGACTGTTAGTAAAGCTATTCCGCTGAATAATCCCGAAGATCGTAATTCCCAGCGTCATTCCAAGGGAGCGCATGAAGGTACTGGTCGATGTTGCCGATCCCCGTTGGCGCATATCGAAATTATGGATAGCTGCCATACTCAGCACGGAGAAGGAAAAGCCTACGCCGAACCCAGTCAGAGCCATAAATACATTAAGCATGAGGCGGGAGGTATCTGGTGATAAAGTGCTTAGGCTGTAGACCCCTGCGACAAAGCAGACTGCGGATAGGATCATAATGTTGCGGAAGCTGGTTTTTGTTGTAAGCAGCCCCCCGGTCTGACTGCCAACGACCGTACCGATCATCATCGGCATAAGGATCAGCCCTGAGTTCGTAGCTGAGCCGCCAAATACACCCTGCACAAAGATAGGAATGTAAATAGTAGCTACGATAAAAGCAGAGCCATAAAATAGGCTGGTCACGCTGCTTGTTGCAAACAACCGTTTGCGGAACATAGCGAACGAGATCACAGGTTCAGCAGCTACTCTCTCAATAAGGATAAACGCCAGCAAGAGAACAGCAAAACCTACGAATAAGCCAAGGATGGCACTGGAATCCCAAGCATATTGATTACCACCAAGTTCCAGAGCGAACATTAGGCAGATAATCGCGCCAACCAGAGTGAAGGCTCCGCCCCAGTCAATGCGCTGTTTAGCGTGGGAGATCGACTCCTTATAAGAAGTTGCAATCAGGAACAGTGCAATAATTCCTAGCGGCAGGTTAATGTAGAATACCCACTGCCAACCAACATAGTCGGTAATATAGGCACCGAGTAAAGGTCCAAGTACACTGGAGATTCCGAAGACGGCTCCAAAGAGACCGGTCAATTTCCCTCTTTTTTCAGGCGGGTAAATGTCGAAAACGATGGTGAAGGCGATTGGCATTAGTGCACCGCCGCCGATCCCTTGAATGGCACGGTAAATACTGAGCTGTGTGATACTGGTGGCAGTACCGCACAGAGCCGAGCCAATCAGGAATACAATCAATCCGAAAATGAAGAAACGTTTACGTCCATACATATCAGAGAGCTTGCCGAAGATAGGGGTTCCGGCCATTACCATTACCATGTAAGCCGAGGTGACCCATACGATTTTATCCAGACCGCCAAGATCTGAGACTATCGTTCCCATAGCTGAAGCTACAATGGTATTGTCCATTGCGGACATAAGAATACCAAGCAGCAGGCCAACCACTACGAGTTTAAGATTACTTTCTTTAGTATGCATGCTTCGCAGCTCCTTTTTCTTAATAGTGATAGTGATAGTTCTGTTCGAAAAATGTTCATAATTAGAAGCAAAATTTATTATATTCAAATTTGAATAGGGAGGCAATAGTTTTTTTGAAAAAATAGAGATGTATAGCCAACCGTAGAAGAATACGGCGGTAATATAGGGACAAACTACCCGTGAAGATCATCTGTGGATGAATTAGGAATGCCTCTTGACATACCCTACGGGGGTATATTATATTATAACCAAGGAGGCTGATTCTTATGTCTACTGCCAAGAAAGAGCAAGCTGCAGAATCCTGCGACATAAATTGTCATTCTTCATCATCAGGAGAACGAAAAAGTCATCATTCGGCAGAATTCAAGAATAACTTGAATACGCGCCTCAACCGGATTGAAGGCCAGATCCGCGGGGTAAAGGGTATGATTGAGCGGGATACCTATTGTGATGATGTACTCAACCAGCTCGCGGCGGTACAGGCGGCGTTAAATGGTGTCGGTAAGATGCTGTTAGAAGGACATATGAAAAGTTGCATTGTTGAGCGAATCGAAGCTGGCGAACATGAGGTTATCGACGAGCTCCTAATTACGGTTAACAAATTAATGAAATAATAAGCTAATGCTTCTAGAGCATAGCTTCACAACATTTATTGGAGGTTATATTAATGTCAAACGCTACATTAAACGTTGAAGGAATGTCTTGTGGTCACTGTGTTAACTCTGTAGAGAAAGCCGTAGGCAATCTTGGAGCCACAGCTAAAGTTGATCTTGCTGCTAAGAAAGTTTCCGTCGAGTATGATGAGAACAAAGTAAGCCTTGGTGCGATTAAAGAAGCAATTGTAGATCAAGGGTATGACGTAGTTTAATTTGAAGCACAGTAATAAGGCTTGGAGTGATATGGGGAAGCTGCCCAAAGCTCCAATGCCTTTTCTTTTAGAAATTATCATACCCTATAGGGGTATGTGGAGGCGTGGAAATCATGGATAAAACCAAAACAACAGCTTCACCAAACGAACAGCAGGCAACTGTACAGATTACAGGTATGACCTGTTCCGCTTGTGCAACCCGAATTGAGAAGGGTTTGTCCCGGATGGACGGCGTATCTCGTGCGAATGTGAATCTAGCCTTGGAACAGGCTACTGTTGGATTTGATCCGACAGTATCAGGGTTGCCACAAATTGAAGATAAAATCCGTTCTCTTGGTTATGACACTATTAAAGAATCTGCGGATTTTGATATATCGGGGATGACCTGTGCTGCTTGTTCCTCACGGATTGAAAAAGTGTTGAGCCGTACACCGGGCATAGCAGCAGTTAATGTGAATTTGGCGCTGGAAACAGCACATGTAGAATATACACCCGGTAATATCAGTCCAAGGGAGATCATGGAGAAGGTAAGCAGTATCGGCTATAAAGCTTCTCTTAAAGAAGACCGCAAGGATCATGTGGATCGTCGTGGAAAAGAAATTCAGCATAAAAAGTGGAAATGGATCATTTCTGCAATTCTTTCGTTCCCATTGTTATGGGCGATGGCGGGTCATTTCTCCTTCACCGGCTGGATTCCAACACCGGATATATTTATGAATCCTTGGTTCCAGCTTGTGCTGGCTACCCCTGTGCAATTTATCATCGGTTGGCAGTTCTACGTCGGTGCTTATAAAGCCCTTCGTAACCGGAGTGCCAATATGGATGTGTTAGTCGTATTAGGGACGTCGGCAGCTTATTTCTACAGTCTTTATCTGACTATTGATTCCTTAAGCATGAAGGGAATGAATCATACTGTAGAAATGTATTATGAGACGAGTGCTGTACTCATTACACTTATCCTTGTCGGTAAATGGTTTGAGGCGCTGGCGAAAGGCCGTTCCTCTGACGCAATCAAAAGCTTAATGGGGCTTCAGGCAAAAACCGCCCTCGTAATTCGGGATGGGCAAGAAATGAATATCCCGACAGATGAAGTTATTCCTGGTGATATTGTATTGGTGAAGCCCGGAACAAAGGTACCTGTGGATGGTGAGGTAGTCGAGGGATCTTCTTCTGTGGATGAGTCTATGTTGACCGGAGAGAGTATTCCTGTGGAGAAAAAACCAGGGGATACCGTGATCGGTGCCACTATGAATAAGAATGGTATCTTGAGAATCAAAGCCAATAAAGTGGGTCGCGACACTGCGCTGGCTCAAATTATCCGAGTAGTGGAGGAAGCTCAAGGCTCCAAAGCTCCGATTCAGCGGATTGCCGATGTAATCTCAGGAATTTTTGTGCCGATTGTTGTGGGTATTGCCGTAATAACTTTTCTGATCTGGTATTTCTGGGCAGCCCCTGGCCAGTTCGCTGATGCCCTCGAAAAAGCCATTGCAGTGCTCGTAATCGCTTGTCCATGTGCGCTAGGTCTGGCAACGCCAACCTCCATTATGGCAGGATCGGGCCGGGCAGCAGAGCTTGGAATCCTCTTCAAGGGCGGGGAGCATTTAGAGGGAGCGCAAGGGATTCAGACCGTTGTGCTAGATAAAACAGGTACAGTGACGAATGGTAAACCCGTGCTTACCGATGTTGTGACTACTACTGGAATTGCAGCTTATGGAAAAGAAAACGCGGAAAACCGTTTGTTAGCTTTAACTGCAGCTGCTGAAAAGCTATCTGAGCATCCACTTGCGGAAGCTATTGTTGCTGGCGCTGCTGATAGAGGCTTGGCTTTGCCTACTGCTGAGCAGTTTGATAATGTGCCCGGACGTGGAATTATGGCCGTTGTCTCCGATCAGCAGGTTATGGTAGGCACGCGGCGGATGATGGAAGATCATCAGCTTGATATCACAGAATGGACTCCAATTATGAAGAAGCTGGAGGAGTCGGGAAAGACAGCTATGCTAGTAGCGGTAGAGAGTGAAATCGCTGGGATTGTGGCCGTTGCTGATACGATTAAACCGACCTCAAAAGCGGCTGTAGCCGCGCTCCATGATATGGGTATTGAAGTCGTAATGATCACTGGTGACAATAAAATTACAGCTGAGGCTATTGCGAAGCAGGCAGGGATCGAAAAAGTGTTAGCAGAGGTTCTGCCAGAGGGCAAAGCCGAAGAGGTTCGCAAGCTCCAACAGAATGGGACTAAGGTTGCCATGGTTGGGGATGGGATCAACGATGCTCCGGCACTGGCTACTGCCGATACGGGTATGGCGATTGGGACAGGAACGGATATAGCTATGGAAGCAGCTGATATTACGCTGATGCGCGGGGATCTGAAGAGTATTCCTGATGCGATCATGATGAGCCGCAAAACGATGAGAAATATTAAACAAAATTTGTTCTGGGCGCTTGCTTACAATACAATAGGAATACCGATTGCTGCACTTGGGTTTCTAGCCCCATGGCTGGCAGGAGCTGCGATGGCATTTAGCTCCGTGTCTGTTGTCTTGAATGCACTTCGGCTACAGCGGGTAAAGCTGTAATATCACTATCACTATTTAGGGAGTGGCCACAGTGCAAGTAAATAACGATACAATTTCTCTGTTAATGAAACATGCATCTGTCCGCAAGTTTCAGGATAAGCCAGTAAGTGAAGATCAGCTTAGCGCTATTATTGGAGCAGCTCAGATGGCTTCAACCTCAAGCAATGTTCAGGCTTATAGTGTTATTGCAGTTACTGACCCGGCACTAAAGACGGAGCTTGCGGGACTAGCGGGCAATCAGGCTTATATAGAACAATGCCCAGTGTTTTTGGTCTGGTGCGCTGATCTGTATCGGCTGCGCGAGGTGACGAAACCTCATTTGCAGGGAGAGACTTCTTATGAAGATTCTGCTGAGAACCTGATTGTAGCTACCGTTGATGTTGCGCTTGCTGCACAGAATGCTGCAGTGGCTGCGGAATCACTAGGACTTGGAATTGTATATATCGGTGGAATCCGTAACCGGATCGCGGAGGTATCGGAATTGCTGGGACTGCCTGAATTGGTCTATCCGATATTCGGGATGTGTGTAGGTTATCCTGACGGAGCTTCGGGCCTGCGTCCGCGGCTTCCACTAGAGGCTGTTCTGCATCGTAATCGCTACAATGCGGAAACCACTGTGGAGCAGGTCAAAACTTACGATAAAGTCTCCTCAGACTATATGCGTGAGCGGACCCACGGCGCCAAAGACACCCCTTGGTCGGCCATTATGGCGGAGCGATTGGCACAGCCAGCACGGCTGCATATGAAGGAGTTCCTGCTGGAAAAAGGATTCCTCCGGAGATAACTAAACTCTCTTCACCTAAAGAGGCTGCCTTATTAGTAGTTCATTCTACTGATAGGGCAGCCTCTTTTTTTTATTCGAAGCCAGGAAGGTGACAGTTGTCATCTTAAAGAAATGACAGTCCATACTAATGTCATGTCTTCTTTTTCCATATGATTGAAATAGATCAAACGCATTCGGAAGCGGAGGGATTACGTTATGGATAATATTATAGAAATGCACGGGGTCAGCAAAATATATAAGGATAAAAAGGCCGTAGATAATATCAGCTTTAACATTGCTAAAGGTTCGATTACAGCTATTCTGGGACCGAACGGAGCGGGTAAAACAACGGCATTAGGCATGCTGCTGGGGCTAATAGAGCCTACCGAGGGTACAGTGGAGTTGTTCGGTCATCATCCGAAGGATAAAGCAGTACGTGAAAAGACTGGAGCGATGCTGCAGGAGGTAAGTGTAATGGATCGGCTAAAGGTGCGGGAGATCATTGATCTGATCCGCAGCTATTATCCAAAGCCTATGGATATGGAGTTTCTAATTAAGGCTACTGGACTTGCGCCAGCCGATTTGAATAGATACGCCGAGAAGCTCTCGGGCGGTCAAAAGCGTAGTTTGGGCTTTGCGCTAGCCCTCGCGGGTAATCCGGAGCTGATCTTTTTCGATGAACCTACAGTCGGACTTGATATTACTTCCCGGCGGCGGTTCTGGGAAACGGTTCGTGGACTTGCGGAGCAAGGAAAAACGATTGTGTTCACGACCCATTATTTGCAGGAAGCAGAAGATATCGCGGATCGTATTCTATTATTCAGTAAAGGACACTTAGTTGCGGACGGAAGTCCAGATGAGATTAAATCGCGGATTGTGAAGCGTTCCGTGTCCTTCCTGCCTGTGGGTGATCGCTCGCAATTGCGCAGAAACCTGCTAGACCTAGCTGCTATAGAGGATTGTTATGAAAAAGATGGCCGCATTCACGTGACCACAGAGGATACAGATGAGGCGCTTAAAGCGATTTTTGTGGCTGGACTTCCTGTGAAAGATGTTCGAATTGATCAGGGACGTTTGGATGAGGCTTTTGAACAATTGACCATGAACCAAGAGGAGGCTGTCTAACCATGAGACTAATTACTGTACAGTGTAAAGCGGAAATGCTGCGGATCATCCGTAATCCCTATTATGTGTTCTGGTCTTTGCTCATGCCCATCATGTTCTATTTCATCTTCACCCGGGTGGTCAATACAGGTAGCGATGACCTAACGTGGCGTGCTCATTATTTAATGTCTATGGCGACCTTCAGTGTAATGGGCTCAGCCATTATGACGCTTGGCATCCGGTTGGTGCAAGAACGAACACAAGGCTGGACCACCTTTATTCGGATTACACCGCTGCCGGGATCGATCTATTTTTTCGGAAAAATGTTCGGACAGACGATGATGCATCTGTTTTCGGTCATTTGTATTTTTATCGCAGGCTATTTAATCAATGGCGTCTCTTTATCCGCAGGTCAATGGGTGCTTAGCGGGCTGTGGATCCTGATCGGTTCTCTACCATTTTTAGCGATTGGTACGCTTGTAGGTGCTATGAAACGGGTGGATACAGCCAGTGGAGTCAGCAACGTGATTTATATGGCTCTTGCTGTAGCAGGAGGCATGTGGATGCCGATTGAGATACTGCCACGATTAATGCAGCGGATTGGTCATTGGTTGCCTTCCTATAACTATGGGAATGGAGCCTGGGAAATCGTTCGTGGCTCAGCTCCGACATGGAGTAATGTCTTGATTTTACTCGGATATTTGGTAGTTTTTATGTTACTATCGGTCTATATTCGAAAAAAACAGGAAGCGGTGTGAATGAATGGCTGAGCGTGCGAAGTTCCGGTTATTTCCACAAAAACAGGGATTTTTCCCTTTTGTATGGGCTGTTTATCTGGTTATGCCCATCCTGAATTTGCGCGGGGAGACTGGAATGAAGCTCATTCTGGGCGGGATTATGATAGCGGTATTTGCCCTCAGCTATCGCCAGCTGTATTGGGTGCGGGGTGGAGTGTTTAATGTTTGGTTAATTATTCAAATGTTGATCATCGTGGTGCTTAGTGTGTTCTATACCCCCTATAATCTGTACATGGGCTTTTTCACCGCAAATTTTATCGCATATTATACGGAGAATAAAGGGTTCAAAATTGCATTTGCTTCTTTTGTGATCATGATCCTTTCGGTGCTGGTCTTAGTGGGTCGTGGGATGGAGTGGGGAAGTGTGATATTTTTAGCTCCGTTTATTATAATTATGTTGATTAGTCCGTTCGGAGTGAGGTCCATGAATCGGAATCAGAAGCTGGAGAAAGAGCTGGATCGAGCCAATGAGGTGATTAAAGAGCTGGTGAAGCGTGAGGAACGAATGCGAATCGCCCGTGACCTGCATGATACTCTTGGCCATACCTTGTCCTTGATTACGTTAAAGAGCCAACTCGTAGAGAAGCTGGTGACGAAAAATACGGAGCAAGCCCAAGAGGAGGCGCGAGAAATTCAGCGCACTTCACGGGCTGCGCTCCGTCAAGTGCGTGAGCTAGTGTCGGAAATGCGTGCGGTCTCAGTGGCAGAGGAACTGGCTGAAGCTGGAGAGATGCTGCGAACGGCAGAGATCGCCTTAGAAGTGGAAGGGGATATCTCTCTGGAGGGGGTATCCGATCTGACGCAAAATATCCTCAGCCTCTGTATCAAAGAAGCAGTGACTAATATCGTAAAGCATAGTAGAGCGGACAAATGCTTCATAGGAGTGGCAAAGCTGGCTGGAGAAGTGCGAATTACCGTTAAGGATAACGGCATTGGTCTACAGCATGGGGAGAGAGGGAATGGTGGGCTTAGCGATGGAAATGGCATGAAGGGAATGGCAGAGCGTCTATCCCTGATTGATGGCTCCCTGTCGCTAAGCTCAGCTGAGGGTCAGGGAGCTACGCTGATCGTTACCATCCCGCTAATCGTAAAAGATGCACAAGGGGGTGAGACTGCATGATAAGCATTGTTATAGCGGAGGATCAACGCCTGCTTCGGGGAGCGATGGCTTCTTTGCTGGATCTTGAAGACGATATCGAAGTAGTCGGAGAAGCTTGTGATGGGGCGGAGGCGTTAGCTTTAATCGACAAGCTTCAGCCAGATGTCTGTCTCATGGACATTGAAATGCCGTTCAAGAGCGGGCTGGAGGTTGCAGAAATATTGCGGAGTAAGGGTTGTCCGACCCGAATTATTATTTTGACTACCTTTGCCCGTCCAGGGTATTTTGAGCGTGGAGTAAAGGCTGGTATTCAAGGGTATTTGTTGAAGGACGAGCCTGTAGATAAGCTAGCTGAATCTATTCGTCGTGTCATGGCTGGACATCGGGAGGTATCTCCTGAGTTAGTCTTCGGCAGTCTGCGGGAGGAGAATCCATTAACAGCACGGGAGCGCGAGATTTTAAAACTGGCTGGAGAAGGGCAAACCGCGAGCGAGATAGCCTTTTCGCTGCATCTATCTTATGGCACTGTCCGCAATTACATCTCTGAAATACTCAATAAGCTGGAAGTGAAAAGCCGGATTGAGGCGGTACGGCTGGCGGAAGAAAAAGGCTGGATTTGAGGGGAGGAGGGCATTGTTATGCAAATATTTCTGATTCGTCATGGTGATCCGGACTATTCTATAGATGATCTAACGGAATTCGGGCATCAGGAAGCAGCGGCATTGGGAAAACGCATGGGATCTATCGGACTGGATGAATTATATGCTTCACCATTGGGTAGAGCACAGACAACAGCAAGTTATGTGGCCAAAGAGACGGGACTTGTAATTCAGACAGAACCTTGGACTTGTGAATTGGATTGGACAGGGATTATGTTGGATGGACAACTGGCACCTATATGGGATAGCCCCGGAGAACATATTAGTGAACTATCGAGTGGAAAAAGAGAATGGTCTGATCAAACAGATCATTGGTTAAAACAAGAGGAATACAAATTGCGGTTTAGCGAACTACAAGCGGCTTCAGATCAATTCTTGCTTCGCCACCACTATAAAAGAGAGGATGGCCTATATCGTATCCTCGAGCCTTCTACCAAGAAGATTGGAGTTGTGTGTCATGGTGGCTTTGGCCTTGCATGGCTAGCCCATTTATTGCAGATTCCTTTAGCCTTGGCTTGGTCCGTATTTTGGCTTGCTCCAAGCTCGGTAACGACGATCTTGTTTGAAGAGCGCAGCGAGCACTATGCAGTTCCCAGATGTATTGGATTGGGAGATGTCTCCCACCTCTATGCTGGGGGTATGAACTTTCGCCCAAGGGGATTAATGGGTAATCATGTTTAAGGTGACTGATTAAGAGCGAGCAAGGACATTGTCTATGAAGTGAAAGGCCATCCTGTAGAGGATGGCCTTTTTTAATAATACAAGAAAGTATAAGTTTGGCACGATACATTATCCTTCTATTTCTCGCATAAGCGCTTACCGTTCTTTAGGGACACCGAAGGCGCTTTTGCTTGCATATAAGAATCATGCCCCTTGCCCAGTTCCTGATTTCCACTTGCTATTGTGCTAACGGACTTAGATGCAGCTATTTGTACATTTTAAGCCTTTTGGAGGAAGTTGCGGACTCGAGAGATCTTATTTTCCATAAATGGAGGGAATATCGTGCTATTTTAGTGATATAAAGTCTCTGAAGTCCGTTAGCATCCCAGAACAGCGAAATAGTTACGAATAAGGGCTGTGGTGTCCAAACGCAATTCTGAATTCTGCTCGCAATAAAGCTACATTTGCTGATAGCAGCAGCTTTTTCATGAAATGGTCTACTAATTTTGGTTTTGAGCCTAAATTATCTGAAATTCCACTCTTCACCGTGGATTTAATTTCACCTGTGAACCTTTGCCGCCTGTCTGGATGCCGGTATCTTTGACTCCGACTTCCTTGAGGTCAGCTACGAGGCGTTCTAGTACCGTCTTTGCGGCAGCAGCTTCCTTCGCACCGGATGCTTTGACAACTAATTGCACCGGCTTGCCGGAGCGGAGATGCTTCTCAGCCTGACGGAGCTTAGTATCGTAGTCGTGCTCTTCAATATGAGCAGTGAAGCGGAGCTCTTTGACCTTCTCCTTGCTGCCGCCCTTTGCAGCTGAGCCACCACTGGCCTTGCGTGCTGAGGCTGCTTCTTTCTGCGCGGCCGCTTTTGCTTTGCCCTTTGCAGTTAGGCTGCAGGGCGGTGGGCTGCTCATTAGCGAGGTGCATACCAGATCAGCTCCTGCTGATCTGGCCATGGCCAGCGCCTCTTCCCGTGAGACGATACCCAGCTTCTCACCCCTAAGTCCTGTAAGAACTACTTCGGATGCTCTGATTTGTTCATTAATTAATACTGCCACTTCTATGAATCCTCCCCTGATAACGATGATAAAGCTATCATATATGGAACTAGCTTGAGGTTCAAATGTGGAGCGTAGGATTAGCATTACTAATCCTCTCAATTTCTTCTTTTATGATTTGTAGGATTAGTTCTTTAGATGATGTTGCTAGATATTCTCGGTTGCGCCGCTGCAATATACCCACTTGAATGAACGGCTCGCTTAGTTCAACATCTATTTTTACGATATCTGTCATTAAAGCTGTCGAATCAAGCACTACCCCCACCCCAGGGTTCTTTCTTACAAAATGAGGAATAGCAGAAATTTGGCTTATGGTGGATAAAGTGGGCTTTGATTCGAATCTCGAAAATTGCTTAGCTAACCGAAGGTAATATAAGCAAGTGCGTCCTCCAGCTATAATTGGATATTCAAGAATTTCTCGAAATGAAATATCGTCTCGTCCGTTTAAAGGATGATTTTCATCTACTATAAAAGCGATTTTCTCGTGATAAAGCGGTTCGAAATAAAAGAAAGACAGGTCGGACGGCTCACCGCAGATGGCGAAATCCAGTTCTCTTTGTAGAACAAGTTGTGAGAGGGAATCAGTGTTACCCTGAATGAAGTTACATGCCATCTTTGGTTTTTGCTCCTGAAACTTTCGCAAGGCGTTCGGTAGGACGGATTCCATCATGGATTCAATGCTTCCGATATGAAGTGTACCAATTTCGTCATGCTGTAAAGCTTTGGTGAGTTCTGTTACATAGTTCCAATGTTGAATAAGGTTATCGATTTCCCCTGCAAAAACTTGCCCAGCACTTGTCAGTTCTACTTCCCAGCCTCTGTGAAAGAGTTGTATGCCCAGTTCTTTTTCAAGTCGTTGAATTTGGTTGGTAATGGTAGACTGCGCATAATTCAACTTCTCTGCAGCGCGTGAGAAAGTGCCTTCTTGAAGAATGGTCTTAAAAGCCATCAGTTCTTTTAGATCCATCGATTGTCACCTCTATCGGTATAATTGATTAAGATTATTATCTTATTCAATTATATAAATCAAAATACTGAGAGTACAATAAAAGAATTCCAAAGAAGGAGTGAATTAAAATGCCATTCATTAGAGTCAGTTATCTGGAGCAACAATACGACATTCACCAGCTAGAAGGAATATGCAGAGCGATTATGAGCGCGTTAATTCAGCATTTCCATGTACCGGAGGATGATATGTTTCAGGTTTTTCATGCGCATAAAGCGGGGGGATTTTTTTATAGTAAAGATTATTTAAATATTGAACGAAGCGACGGACTGATATATATCCAAGTTACGCTAAAATCCGGAAGATCAACGGAACAGAAGAAAAGCTTTTACGCGAGGCTAGCCGAGGAATTATCGATGACGCTAAACATCAGAAAAGAAGATATATTCATTGTGCTCGTCGATACGGAATTCGAAGATTGGTCGTTTGGTAACGGTGTTGCTCAAATGCTACAACCTCCGGTTAGGGAGGTGTAATATGGCGCATCAGAAAATCGTCACAAATGTACGGGAATCGTTAGGGGAGTTCGCTCCGGCATTCGTCGACTACTCGGAAAATGTGTTATTTGGGGACTTATGGAGACGTGAGCAATTATCACTTCGGGATCGTAGCATGATTACGATTTCTGCTTTGGTGATGGGGGGCATGACGGAACAACTCCCCTATCATCTGCACTTGGCTTTAGAGAACGGCTTACAACTTGAAGAAATCGTGGAGGCCATCACCCACCTTTCTTTTTATGTAGGTTGGCCGCGAGCCTCTTCAGCTCTAGAGGTTGCAAAGGATGTAATAGGAAAAAATAAATAACGTCTGACTTTTCAATCCCATCCGTAACCTTTAGGAACTTCATTGGCACTTGTATATAATACGGAAGAAGGGAGCGGAGGACAGATGCTTCAGTATATCGAAGAGGCTAAACAAGGAGACCGACAAGCTTTTGAACAGATTGTTAAGCACTTTACACCGATGGCCAATGCAGTTGCGTTCGAAAAGCTGCGTGACTATCAATTAGCGGAAGATGCTGTGCAGGAAGCTTTCACAGAAGCCTTTTTGCATTTGAATAAATTACGAGCAGTAGAGGCATTCCCGGGCTGGTTTAAAGCTATTGTGGTGCGGCAATGTTATCGCATCTTGCGAAGAAAGCAGCATCCTGCATTACCCTACGAGGAAGCTGCGCAAGCGACAGAATCTTCATTTTCTATAGCAGATATTATTGAAAAAAAGGAAACCCAGCGGCTGGTTCACGAGTCTATAGCTGCATTAACTTCCAATATGCGGATTGCCGTTCAATTATATTATTTTCAAGGCTACTCACTACAAGAGATTGCTGACTTTCTGGGGACTTCGGTTTCGGTGTTGAAGAAGCGACTTTTTGATGCCCGCCGCAAGCTGAAAGGTGCATTGCCTGTGGCAGATGTTCTTTCCGTATTCAACCATTTGTACGAAGGGGGAAAAGCTGTGCTTCACATTGTAAATGGAGATGTAGTGGGAGAGAAGCTGCGGCAAGGAATCGTGAAAGGTGATGTACTAGTGTGGAGAGAGGTATATTCGCATGGGCCGGTATTCTTGGATTCTGCCGATGGAGATAACCGCGCTGTTCGAGCGCAATATTTGGAACAAACGATGGGGATTCCGCAGAGGGAATTTATCGCCAATAGTGAGAGGCAAGAGAAGATTTTAGCTGATTTCCATAAATATGAAGAAGTGGTGTTATGGTTCGAGCATGACCTTTTCGATCAGACGATGCTCAGTTATTTACTCCATTGGTTCTCGAAGCAGAAAATGTTAACCACCAAGCTAAGCTTACTATGCATTGGAGAGTATCCGGGAATAAAGTTATTTCGAGGACTTGGACAACTTTCTATAGAGCAGATGGAAACATTATCAGGCACATGGAAGCTAATCGGAGCCAAAGAATTAGAAGCAGGTCAAGCACTCTGGGAAGCCTATGTATCACCGAATCCAGAATTGCTGTCACCACGATTAACTATAGATACGTCGGCTTTACCCTTTGCACATGACGCCTTCCGGGCGCATTTATCGCGCTTTCCTTCTACTACAAACGGACTTGGCATCGTAGAACAAATCACGCTGGAGATGATCCATGAGGGAATAAAATCACCCTATGAGCTGTTCAAAAATGTGGGTGATAAGCTTCATATCTTGGGAATGGGCGACTTGCAATATTGGCATATCCTAAGAAAGATGGTACAAGGCACGTACCCTTTGCTACAAACTCATGGATGCAATGAGTTCCCTGTTTATAACGATTCAGTAATGCAATTTAAAGACTGTGAGCTTGTATTAACAGAGCTAGGTAAGAGTGTAATAGCTGGAAACGAAGACTGGGTGCAGAAGAATGGCAGCGATGAGTGGTTTGGAGGTGTACATCTGCAAGGATTGACTCCGCGCTGGCGGTGGAATCCGTTGGTCGGTGCGCTTCAGGAGAGAAGTACCGAGGCGTAATTTATTAATCTAAATGTTTGCTACACAAGGCATATTGAGCATAAAAAGACTTCCACTAACTTGGAGATACTCAAACGCTCCAGAGGGGGAAGTCTTTTTTGTTGTATCCATATATTATATGAATAGTAAATATAGTATATATCATCTATTTAAAGGGTGATTGATCTTTGTTGGAGAATATTATCTATAGAATAAATAGTGAAAGTATTCACTTGATGATGCAAAGGGAGGAATATTCGTTATACGATAGGAGGATGATGTATCAATGTCCATACAGAATAAAACAGCAATGATAAGAATTGCAAAAGCAAATTTAAAAGCGGAAAAAACCAAAAATTACTTTGTAGGCAGTGTGATAGCTTTAGCTGCGTTTTTATTAACTGTTGTAATGACCTTTGGTTATAATTCTTTTACTAACCTACAACATGAGTCGAATTTCCAGGCTTTATTCTATAATCTCAATAACAATGAAATCTCACGATTGAAAGAAATAGAGGGAATTAATAAAATCGGACTCTATAAGGAAATAGGCAGAGAGAAAAAAGAGGAACGCCTATTGTCCATTCTCTACACGGATCAAGCCATGATGGATTTATCAAATGCCAATATCGTTCTGGGGAAGTTCCCTACAAAAGAAAATGAAATTGCAATAGAAAAAGACTTTCAGTTATCCGATGATCGAAGCCTGGGGCTTGGCGATTCTATTTCTTTGCAATTTAGAAACAATGCCAGCAAAGAATTTCAAACCAGCCAATTTGTGATTTCTGGAATTCTGCAAACAACCGCATCAGGTAACGAGAATCGAATCGGCTACAATGCTCTGGTATCAAGCGCGTTCGTTGAGGCAGATCCATTTCTTTCCAAAGAGGATTTCTCCGCGGCAATTAGCATCAACAACAGCAGCAGTTATTCCAACGAGGAACTGAAGTCAAAAATCAAAGAAATAGGGCAGCGAATGGGTATCTCTGAGAGAAATATTCAGATCAATAATGTAAATGTGGACAGTAATAATCTGTCAGGAAGCACTGTGATATCCATCCTGTCTATCATGCTGATCATCGCACTGGCTTGTTGGCTAGTTATCTACAATATCTTTTATATTTCAATTACTAAGCGAATTAAACAATACGGACAACTTAGAGCAATCGGTGCAACAAAAAAGCAGATAAAACAGCTAGTTCTATATGAAGGGAAAAATCTTTCAAGAAAATATATCCCTATTGGAGTTATCTTAGGATGTTTAATGAGCTGGATTTTAAGTGGCTTTCACTGGAATGCAGTTCCAAGTTTTTCACTTGCCTTTTTAGCCGGTTTGCTCACCAAAGTAACAGTTAGAGCTTCATTAAACGCACCATCTAAATTCGCATCAAGAATCTCTCCTATAACAGCGATTAGACATGTAGATGCCGATGTTAATACAAAAAAGGAGAAAAGAAACTCGAAAAGACTCACACCATTTTCTTTAGCTGCATTGAACTTATCAAGAAGCAGGAAAAAGACGGTGTTAACTTTGCTGTCTCTTTTTTTAAGCGGAACGCTATTTGTTTCCTTGGGGACATTATTAAACTCGGTCGATCCAATCTCAAAAGCAGAGAAATATTTTCCGAATCATGGTCGGTTTGATATTCAAATTAATAATGAGTTGTATTCTGAAACAACCTCATTAAGTGATCTTCAGACGGAAGGGCAACTATCTACTTCTTTAAAAAATAAAATCCTAGCTATAAATGAAGTTGAGGACGTAATCGAACATCAGTATATTGAAGCTGCTATCGAAGGAATAAAAACGGATGACGGGGCCGCGATAGTCAGTATTGAGAATATCCCTACGTTAAACAACGAAAGATGGAGTAGTCATTTGGCTGAGGGGAAGATCCCAGATGTTGATTCGTCGGATGCATCCTACATACTCCTTAACAGCGCCAGTAGTGACTTAGATTATTACGGGGCTCATTACGCTGTCGGTGATCATATTTCATTCATAATTGCTAATGATCAGGAGAAGGCCAAACATGATTTTGAGATCATTGGAGATATTACGGATAAGAATTCAGGAACTTCATTTTATCTTCCACCCAAAGTAATGCAAACTGTAGCCCCTTTTAATAGCAATAAGAGCTACGAAGTTATTACTATGGATAAATCGAATGAAGAGTCAATAAAGAGTGAGTTAGAGGGTGTGATTCTCAATGAGGATACACTCAAATTATTGTCTTTTTCCGAAGTTGTGGAATCCAATAGAATTGCTTTTAGAACTATCACTATTTCAGTGTATAGTTTTATGGTTTTTATAGCAGTATTCAGTATGATCAATCTCTTGAACACCATAATCACCACTATTTCTGCAAGAAAAGGGGAGCTAGGCCTTATGCAAGCCATAGGAATGAGCCGAAAACAATTAATGGCTATGTTAACCTATGAAACAGGATTTTTAGTGGTTGGAAGCTTTACGATGGCTCTTTTTACGGGCAATCTAATGGGATACATGATAAGTAAGAGTGCAGGGAATATGGGGGGGCTTTCCTACATTCAATACCAATTCCCTTGGAGTGCTATTTTCCTGTATTTCTTGGTTATTTTACTTGTCCAGACTGGTATGGTTCAGTTTGTTAGACGATCAATATCGAAGCAGAGCATTATAGAGCAATTAAATTAACGATGCGGAAAGTTTAGCTATATTTAATAAATCCCTCGCCTTTATACGGGCCAAACGTGAAAATAAATAGTGAGTAGTAATTAACGTTGAAGGGTGATTTATATGCTGAAACTGCCGGTGTATCATTCCGTAATTTCTTCCCATGCCATAGTACCCGTAATTAATGATCTTTATGAAATCGGGGATGTTCTGGAGTGTAGTTTTTATGAGAACGGACTTAATGATACCTATTTACTAAAGACCTCTATTGATAAATACATTCTTAGGATCTATAAAGCTCATTGGCGAAATAAACATGAGATTGATTTTGAAGTGGAGTTATTGAATCACTTAAATAAGAAGAATATCCCGGTATCGGCTCCGGTAATCAGCAGGGATGGTGGTTACCTAATTGAGCTGGAGGCTCCTGAAGGAACACGTTACGCAGTTCTGTTTACTTTTGCAAAAGGCAATTATTCCGATGAAAAAGCTAGCTGTGAATTATACGGTGAACAAGTGGCTAAGATGCATCTGGCTATGGATGATTTCGAATGTGGGCAGCAAAGATTTACGCTTAATCTGGATCATCTGCTTCAAGAACCGCTTCAATCGATTCGCAAGCCTTTATCCCACAGGCAAGAGGATATCGATTATCTAGAATCTTTGTCGGAAGTATTGGCAAATAGCATAGCTGAAATCTCATCAGAGCTGGATTGGGGGGCATGTCATGGTGATCTTCATGGAGCGAACGTACATTTCTACGAGGATACCCTGACTCATTTCGACTTTGATTGCGGAGGTTTTGGCTGGAGGGCCTATGATGTTTCCGTGTTTCTGTGGTCAAGGGTTAGAGGGAAAGAACGAGAGCATTTTGACAATGAACAATGGACTGTTTTCCTGAACTCATACCAAAAGCATAAAGTATTATCTGAGAACGATTTAAAGGCAATCCCTATATTTGTTGCTATCCGGGAGATATGGTTGATGGGTCTGCACACAGGGAACGCACAGGTTTGGAGTTGCGGGTGGCAAAACGATCATTACTTCAATACTAATCTGCAATTCCTACGTAATTGGTGTGAAGTTCATTCTATCCAATAGACAATACCCAAACAAGAAGCCACTCCATATTTAGGGGTGGCTTTACTTCAGTCATTATTCATAAACGTCTTATGATAAGCGTTACGATATTGGGTGGGCGTCATGTTTTCGTATTTTCGGAAGAGGCGCATGAAATATTTATCGTCGGTGAACCCCGTCTCTGTCGCGATGTCCCTCACGCTTAATGCGGTTCTGGTTAGTAGCTCCTTCGCTTTAGTCACACGTACTGAATGGATATATTCTAATGGCCCCATGGAGGTATGCTGTTTAAATAGCCGAGCTAGATAGTCCTTGTTGTAATTGAATTTATCCGCGATGATGGCCACGGTAAGCGGTTCGCTTGCATGTATCCTTGTCCACTCAGCTATTTTGACGAAGGTGACATCTTGCTGTGCGCGGATCAGCTTACTGGCGAACGGCTGAAGTGCATGCTCAGACAGCTCAATTAAAAGCGAGGTCAGCAAATAATTAACGCTGGAATAGGTTAAATACCCCGAGTTGGCCACATGAAGGATTTGATTCGCCAGAATATGAATCCGGTCACTATGTTCGATTTTTATGATTTGGGGCAGATATAGATCATGTACGGACCATAAGCGCTGTGTGCGCGAAAAGATTTCTTCTGCCTCAGGCTTCATTTCCTCCTCACTCAGTAATAACCCCTCGGTTGTCAGTTCGAAATGAAACCAATAAAACTTAACCCCGGGTCGTGACTCTCTATAGCCGACATGTGTGCGATTAGGCATGAGCAGAAAAGCTTCGTCAGGACCTACTTCAAATTGTTTGTTCTCCTCACTCAAATATACCGTTTCGTTCACGCCAATGATTAGTTCGTAGTTCCCCATAACACGCTCCACATGCTTCCATGGTGTTTCTGAGATAAATTCACCTGCCGCTGTAAAATGAACAGGTACATCTGCATTTATTTTTAAGTAGGTCATGCGGTCCTCCTAGCAATCAATAAGTCGGGTTTGTCCACTATTTGTACGACTGATCTACCGACAAATCAACGTTCCGGTGTTATCTTATGGATACAAATATACACTTGTCATCTAACCCTGACAAGATTGCGAGGGAGCGATTTCATTGAAGACGCAAGCTTTTGATCTACAGAACGTACGAATTGATTCAGGTCCACTTCTCCATGCGATGGAGTTAAATACTGATTATTTACTTAAGCTTGAGGCAGATCGGCTTCTGTCGCGTTTTCGCGAATATGCTGGCTTAGAGCCTAAGGCTGCTCACTACGAGGGCTGGGAATCTCAGGGTATTAGCGGCCATACGTTAGGCCATTTTATTTCTGGATGTGCGTTAATGTATGCCTCTACGGGAAATGAAGAGCTGCTACAACGCGTGAATTATGTAGTAGATGAATTAGAGCAATGTCAGGATGCGCATGGCAATGGCTTTATTTCCGGCATTCCTCGTGGCAAGGAGTTATTTGAGGAAGTGAAGGCAGGCGACATTCGCTCACAGGGCTTTGACCTCAACGGAGGTTGGGTGCCGCTTTACACGATGCATAAGCTGTTTGCAGGTCTTCGCGATGCTTATCGATTGGCCGGCAATCAGAAGGCGCTCGTTATTGAAACGAAGCTGGGGCTGTGGCTTGAGGATATTTTTGCAGGGCTGAGTAAAGATCAGATCCAAGAGGTGCTGCGTTGTGAGTTTGGCGGCATGAATGAAGCGCTGACGGATTTGGCAGAGGATTCCGGAGAAGATCGTTTTCTCGCGTTAGCGGAAAGCTTTTATCATGGGGAAGTGCTTAATGATCTGGCCGTAGAAAAAGATACCCTAGCTGGAAGACATGCTAATACACAGATTCCAAAAATCATCGGAGCTGCTAGACAATATGAGGTAACAGGGCAGGAGCATTATGCAGGTATTTCCCGCTTCTTCTGGGATCGGGTCGTGAATCATCATTCTTATGTGATCGGCGGCAACAGCTATAATGAGCATTTTGGTGAACCGGATAAGTTAAATGATCGATTGGGTGAAGGTTCATGTGAGACATGCAACACGTACAACATGCTGAAGCTGACTAAGCATATGTTCCAATGGGATGCGTATGCAGCGTATGCGGATTACTACGAACGTGCGATGTATAACCACATCTTAGCCTCTCAGGAGCCGGTAGATGGCCGGGTATGTTACTTCGTATCTCTCGAGATGGGTGGACATAAATCGTTTAATTCGCAGTTCGAAAGCTTTACGTGTTGTGTAGGTTCGGGAATGGAAAGCCATTCTATGTATGGCTCGGCGATATACTTCCATAGTGCAGATGAGCTTTATGTCAATCAGTACGTACCTTCTACAGTGGCTTGGAAAGAGCAAGGCATTAGCTTGCAGCAAGAGACCAAGTTCCCGGCAGAGGGACAAGGTATACTGCGGATCAGTGCAGCACAGCCAACGAAATTCACATTAAAGCTAAGATATCCTTACTGGGCTGAGCAAGGGATGAGTGTTAGCGTAAATGGTGAAGACGTTCAAGTAAATGTAGGCAAATCTAACTACTTTACTTTGGATAGAGAATGGCAGGATGGAGACGTTGTCGAATACGATATTCCGATGTCGGTGAGAATCGAGACGATGCCGGATAATCCGAACCGAGTTGCATTCCTTTACGGGCCACTTGTGCTCGCAGGTGATTTTGGGCCTATAAATGCAGAGACCAATAGCGATCGCGCCCTTGCTTCCGTATTAATCGGAGATCGGGACACACTGACGGACAACCTCATCCAATCTAATGTGAGCAAAAATGTGTTCCGGATGAAAGGTTTAGGGTATACAGGGGATCATGAGCTTCGTCCGTTCTACCCTATGCATGATCATCGTTATTCCGTGTATTGGGATTTATTTACACCGGAAGAGTGGAAGCTGGCAGAGGCTGAATATCGCGAAGCTGTGGAGAATAACTTGCTGCTTGAGCAGTTAACTGTCGATTCAGTACAACCTGCTGAAATGCAGCCTGAACGCGATCATAATTTCACAGGTGAATTTGTAGGCTTAGGTAAAATCCACAATCGCAAGTATCGGGACAGCTGGATCAATGGCTGGTTTTCCTTCACGATGGAAGTTTTGCCGGATAAGCAAGTGGATTTGGTGGTCACGTATCTGAAGTCGAACGATACTTCGCTGGCATTTGATATTTTGGCGGATGGGGAGCAACTTGGTGTAGGCACTCTTGAGTCTGAGGAGATGAATAAGCTGGAGACGATTCGCTATGAACTCCCGCAGCCGATCACGAGCGGCAAATCAGCAGTTACGATCAAGTTTGCTTCTCATGAAGGACATAAGGTTGGCCAAGTGGCCGGACTACGTATCGTTAAACGTAATTCTTGAATAAAAAGGCTTACAGAATTATAATAGGGTCAATTCTTTTAATTGAGGTGAAATGGATGTCTTTCCGTACCGTTACAAGGAACTAGTTATCGGGCTGGGTGAAACGCGTACCAGCTATCAAGGGGGGAGTCTACCCTTTTGATTACAACTAACTAGAGCTTTGAACGGTGCCATAGGCAGCTATTTTTGTAGAGCCAGGCACTTAACCTATTTAACTTAGAGAACCGTTTATTTGTGGATGGTTTTTTACAGTGGGATAGAGGCGCCTGGCTTTTTTGCATTCAATTAAAAGAGGGGATAAATGATATGTTAAAAAAGAGTCTAGCTCATCTAAAGTGGTGGGTATGTGGTTATATTTTATTGGGTTTTGCCATTCAGCTGTTAAGTAGTTTAGGGGTTGTTGTCTTTCAAAAAATATTAGATAAGGCCACGGTAATCAACAGTTTTGGTGAAATATCCACATTAATTATGGTGTATGGGTTTCTGCTAGCTGGGGTGGCGATCCTGAATTATATAGACGAATACCCGAGTGTGTTTTTATCGAACAGCATCACGGAGCGGTTAAAGATTATTGCACTGTCCAAAATATCAAAAATGGATTATCAAGCGTATCAGGATATGGGAACAGGGCAGATGATTAAGGTGATCGAGAACGGGGCAGCGGCTGGAAACAGCATTATTTTTTCTTTTTTTCTCAAAACATTACATGAGTTGTTACCTACTCTTCTATTCAGTCTAGTCTTTATCAGCTTCTATGATCTAAGGATCATGTTAGTGATTGCAGCTGGCTACGTGGTTGTCTTTCTGATAACAAATCTGTTGTTGAAATTTCTGTATGCCATGAAGGCTACCATTCTCCAAGAGCAAGAAAAGATGTCCAGATTCTCTATCCGCGGGTTTATGGAATTGGTCGTCTTTAGAACCAACAAGAGATATGAGAAAGAGATCGGTAAATTAAGCCAGACTGCACGCACTATCATTCATAAAAATGCTCAGCTAAAAATGATCCATGAAGCTTTTTTTGCTATATTCGAGTTATTTGTCACGATCATTAAAGTTGTTGTCCTGATTTATGGTGTGAAAAGCATTGTCGCAGGCGAGACCTCACTAGGTATTGTGGTCGCATTGTTTATGTTCATCGATAAAATTTATACCCCAATTGCCATCTTTAATGTTTTATTTGTAGATTACAGACTGAATAAAGTGACCTACAGAAGATTCGAGGAATTTATTGCTGCCCCAGAAGATAAGAACTTGGAATCCGGAGAAGCCATCACTGAGCTCCAAGGCAATATTGAGTTTAGGGAGGTGTCCTTTACTTATGGGAATGTGCAGATTCTGAATAACCTGTCATTTTCGCTTACGCGAGGAGCTTCCGTTGCTATTGTCGGATTAAGTGGAGGCGGGAAATCTACGCTGATTAAATTGATTGTGGGGTTATTAAAAAAGGGCGAAGGTGAACTCTTACTGGACGGTAAGGATATCGATGAGGTTCGTTTGAATAGCTACTATGATCATATTTCCTATCTATCCCAAGATACGCCGATTTTTGATGCTACGATAAGGGATAATATTGTATTTGATGAGGATACTCTGTCCGATGAAGAGCTATATGAGATTCTGGGAAAAGTTCATTTGCAGGAAAAAGTAAGCCATTTACCGGATCGCTTAGATACTTTGGTAGGCGAAAAAGGTCTCAAATTATCAGGAGGCGAAAGACAGCGATTAGCGTTTGCCAGAGTCATTGCCCAAAAAAGAAATATTCTAATTCTGGATGAGCCCGTGTCAGCGCTTGATAATATCACTGAGCAAAGTCTTATGGAGACGATTTTGAATGAATTTAAGGACAAAACTATCATCATTGTGGCCCACAGGCTTAATTTTATAAAAGACGTTGATAAGATATTGGTAGTGGATCAAGGGTCAATTGTTGGGGAAGGGAAGTTTGATGATTTAATAGAACAGTGCGAAGCTTTTAAAGCGTTATGGAATAGAAAAATATCGTTTACAGATTATCGATAAATTGCTAGACTCTTCTAAAAAAAGAGGTGCTATCTATGGCTTGGCCAACACATATTGTAGCGGTGGGTGGAATTGCAATAAATGAAGAGGGAGATATTCTTTTAGTAAAAACACATCATGGTGGGTGGGTATTTCCTGGAGGACAAGTGGAAGTTGGAGAAAACCTAATGGATGCACTAATTCGCGAGATTAAAGAGGAAAGTGGAATAGATGTCGTTGTTTCTCAACTGATTGGCGTGTATTCGAATACAGGTATGCATAAATGGTATGACGGTGAGACGGATGTTCCTACCAAGGTCATGTTAGACTTTATCTGCAAGCCCGTGGGTGGAGAATTAAGTACTTCGGAGGAAACATCTGAAGTGATGTGGGTAGCCAAGGAGAAGGTGCTGGATCTGATTTCTGCAGCGGCTATTCGTACCCGCTATCAAGCTTATTTGGATTTCGACGGAAATACTAGGTACATGGATTATGTAACTGGAGGTGCGTTTGAAGTTAAATTGGATCGGACGGTGTAAAAAAGAAGCTTTGAGGCTTTCCCGAAAGGGAAGGCCTCTTTTGTTGGGAATGAGCAATCATTCCGCTATATCGTATAAGGATTGTGTCGAATCATCTCAATTAAATTCACTGCGGCTGCTGATAAGGGCTCATTTTTACGTGTACAGATCGCAATGGTATTTTTCAGATGGACGCCTTCTACATATACTCGGCACAATTCTCCACGCTCTACATATTTGCGTACGACTAATGAAGAAACGAAGTTTGCACCATATCCGGCGATAACGGCTTTGATGGCTTCATGTAGTCCATTAAATTGCAAAGAGATGATAGGAGCGGGTGTGTTGTATGTGCGGCATAAAGATAATAATCGCTCCCGCGTTGAACTCCCTTCTTCACGCATAACGAAGGGTTCCTTCATCATTTCGGATAGAGAAACTTGCTGATTGGCATAACGATGATCGGGTGCGACTACAAACCATAACTCGTCCTGAAATAACTCCTCTGTCTGGATTGTATCTGGATAAGCCTCGGCGATTCCTCCATAAATAGCTATATCCACATCTACATTTAACAGCTGCTTGAGGGCATCACTTGAGTTGGTAGTGGTGATCATCATCTCCACTTGTTCATATTGCTGCTTAAACTTTGCAATCCAGGTAGGAATGAGAAAGTGAGCAGGCAAATACGTTGCGGCTAGACGGATACTTCCGTTACTGCCGTTAACATAATCTTGAGCGAATTGCTCAATTTGTTGTTCTACGGCGAATAGTCGCTTGGCGAGTAGAGTAAGCTCTTCCCCTGCATCCGTTAAAGCAATTCCTCTGCCTTGAGGTTTAAATAGGGCAAAGGACAGTTCCTTTTCGAACTTCTTAATCTGCGCAGTGATGGCAGGCTGACTTATATTTAAAATTTCTGAAGCGCGTGTCACACTGCCTGCCGATGCGATTACATGGAATAAGCGTAAGGCATGTAGGTTCATGGTTAAACTCCCATTCTTCGATTCATATATTAAATATATAAATTAAATATAAAGATATATTATATTTATGATTATAACTGATTTACAATACAGATATAAAGATGAACTTGGAAAGATGAGATTAGGGAAAGGAATAATGGAGAGGAGGTTTGGAACTTTAGGAGCGTAGCGATCGCCTTTGTCTCCGGATTTCAACCATGAACAGTGTTTAAATTGAAGAAATCTGGAGACAACAGCGACCGGAAGTCCAAACACTCCTCGTAGTTACGAACGATCCCTAAATGTGGAATTTATAAGTTCATCTAAACCAAAATCAATACTAAAGGAGAAGTGATAAATATGAATCAAACGACTACTTGGGATAAAGCCGATCAGTATATTACAGAGCGCCTGATTCCACAGGACGCTGTGTTGGAAGAAGTGTTGGTCACCAATCAACAGGCAGGGTTGCCGCCCTTTGATGTTTCGCCTAGTCAGGGGAAATTCCTCAATCTACTGGTGCAAATGAAAGGTGCACGCCGGATTTTGGAGATTGGCACCTTGGGCGGGTACAGTACGATTTGGATGGCAAGAGCCCTGCCGTCTGACGGACAGATAGTTACCTTGGAGCTGGATCCTATTCATGCGCAGGTAGCTAAAGCTAATCTTTCGCTTGCCGAGGTGGATCATCTGGTAGAGCTTCGTGTAGGGGATGCATTAGAGCAACTGTCTCAGATGAAACAAGAGGGCGTTGAACCCTTCGACTTTATTTTTATAGATGCCGATAAACCGAATAATCCTAACTATTTAAAGTGGGCGCTGCAATTCTCCCAGCCCGGAACGGTGATCCTTGGAGATAATGTGATTCGTGAAGGGGAGGTCATTAATGAGAATAGCGAAGACGCTCGTGTAGTAGGCGTACGGGAATTCTATGATCTGTTGGCTGAAGAGCCTAGAATTTCGGCTACTGCCATTCAGACGGTGGGAAGCAAAGGTTATGATGGATTTGTATTGGGGATTGTGAATAGCTGAGGGATTCGACAGATCCTCTGAGCGTTACGGACCCCGTTGGCGTTATTTGCGAATTTTTAGCCTATAGAGCAGGGTTTCGGACTCCAGTGACGCTATTACTTAGAAAGAGGTTCATCTGTGTCCGATAGATGCCGGTGCCTCCTACCTGTAAATGATATCAAATCAAACAAAGGTGTCCCTAAGCCATGATGGCTTTTGGAACACCTTTGTTATTTTAAAGCGCCTCTTTAATTACCTTTTTGTAATAGAAGACGGACAATATTGCAAAGATCGAATACAAAGCAGTGTATAACAGCATCACCAGAATCATCGGTGTCCAAAGCTCTGTGCCGAATAAGAACCAGCCGGATTTAACGGCGAAGTAGCTGTGAAGCAGACCTATGACTAATGGAATACCGAAGTTGAACAATTGTTTCATCTGTATACCTCTGAGCAGATCACCTTGCGTGAACCCTAGCTTTCTCAGAATGGTGTAGTTAGGTTTTTCATTTTCACTTTCATCCATTTGTTTAAAGTATAGAATACATCCGGAGGTAATCAAGAAGGTTAACCCCAGAAAAGCAACGATAAACATAATGAGTCCCATATTTTGTTTTTGACCTTTTATCGACTCTAATTGAGAGTCTTGTTTGTTTTTCTCATCAAATTTCAAGGTCTTAAAAAGTTCATTTGCCTGTTCAACGCTGGCCCGGACTTTCATATCAATCCCGATATTAAGGGAGGATCCTCTTTGAAGGGCAGGATCTAAATCCTTCTTTAAGCGCTTAAAGATCGATTCGTCTACAACCGCAACCGGTAAGCCACCTCCTGTGTAATACCCTGAAATGGGACTTTCGATATCTAATCTTTTATAATCCTGTGGAAAAACCTCATGTAACCCTTTGAGTTCAATCGCACCTTTATCTTTCATAGTAACAAAATTATCCAGTGCACTGCTTGATTTCGTAAAATAAGCTTTATCTGGAGTTAGATCAACGTCTTCAAGTGCATTTTCACTTATGACCGCCAGGGTCATAATATTTGAAAACATATTGTCTCCGTCCGGTTTTTTAACAAGAATCTCTTCAACATCTACATCGACCTGAAGGACTTGGGTCCTTCTTTCTGTAAATACTAAATCATTTGCCGTTAGGATCTTTGTAAATTGTTCAGCCTCTTGGGCATTCGTGAATACAAAATCCGTTGGGACATATTGCTTGGAAGTTTTCTCAGCAGAGTAAAAGGAAATGTAGCTAAGGGATAATAAACCCAGGGCTAGTGCCGATACCGTTGTGATGATGGTCAATAATACGGCATTGGATTTCATGCGAAACATAATGGAGGAAAGAGATAGAACCTCTCTAATGTTCAGATAGCCGTTTTTCCGCTTACGAATGATATGAAAAATAAAACTTACCGAGCCTTTATAAAATAGATAGGTCCCAATAATGACGGATCCCAAAATAGTAATCATGGATATAGCCAATTGATTCATTGAGGTTACGTCGTCGGTAAGTAATTTAGAGGAGAGCACATAGCCCAGTAGGATTAGGCCAATTCCGACAATCCCTATGATCATTTCAAAGAAGGATAACTTTTTCACTGTACCTTCTGTTGTTGAGGTCACCCGGAACAAGGATAAGATACTTTGTCTTTTAATAAATCCATAATTCATCAGCATGATCAAAAGATAAATCACACAGAATACGATCAATGTCTGAATCAAAGCTTCGATAGAGAAATGAAGGGAGGCTATAGCATCGACCCCCATTATTTTAAATAAGATCATGAGGATCAATTTTGAGATAGAAAAGCCTACTAATATCCCCAGGATCAAGGAACCGAAATATAGGATAAAGTTCTCTGCCGAAAGAATGCGGAAAATTTTATTTTTGGTCATTCCAATTAACTGAAATAAGCCAATTTCTTTGCCGCGTCGTTTGATAAAGATCGTATTAGCATACAACAGGAAAATAGAGACAATTACGACTAGTAAAACCGAGGCAGCCGTGATGGCTGCGCCCCCTTTGATAGAGCTTTCCAGCTCATCCATCGAGGGATCATATTGCAAGGTGACAAAGGCGAAATATAAGGCCACACTAAAAACTAGCGCAAATACGTATAGGTAGTAATTTCGGATGTTTTTTCGCAGATTTCGAATCATTAATACATTAATGCTCATTCTGCACACCGCCTAATACACCCTGTGTTTTTATAATGTCGTTGAAGAAAACTTGTCTTGATTGTTCTCCTTTATTTAGTTGCGTATAGATTTTTCCATCTTTTATAAAAATAACTCTACTGCAATAACTGGCAGCCACTGGATCATGTGTAACCATAACGATAGTTGCTTTTCGTTTTTGATTGAGTTCACTTAGCTTATTTAATAAATCAGAAGCGGATTTAGAATCCAGCGCCCCGGTAGGCTCATCTGCAAAAATAATACTTGGATCATGAATGAAGGCACGAGCTGCTGAGGTACGTTGTTTTTGACCGCCAGAGATTTCATTGGGGTACTTATTTTTTAATTCCAAAATCCCCAATTCCTTTGCGAGACTTTCGAATTTCTGATTGGCGGCTTTCTTGGGTGTATTGGTAATGGATAGTGGCAGCAGGATGTTTTCCTTTACCGTCAGCGTGTCCAAGAGATTATATTCTTGAAATATAAAACCTAAATGATTCTTGCGAAATTCAGCAAGCTGCTTCTCTTTCATATTGGAGATTTCATTGCCCTCGATGGTAATAGATCCGTTACTGATTTTGTCGATCGACGAGAGTACGTTGAGTAGGGTGGTTTTACCTGAACCGGAAGGCCCCATGATGCCAACGAATTCGCCTTCTTCTATACGAATATCGAGTCCGCTTAACACGGATTGTTTGTTTAATTTATTGCCATAGCTTTTATGAATTTTAGTAGCTTCTAGAATTGCCATAATGATTCACTCCTTCGTTTCTTCTTGTATAGCTTTATTATAAAAAAGTTTATTGTTCTTATCCTGCGATTGCCCGAACAAAATATAAAAGCATGTGACATTGTTGTCACATGCTTGAGATTTTAACGAATTCATTTTTGAGTGGGAAGGTTAGCGTAAATGTTGATCCCGCTCCGAGCTTGGATTGAACCCCGATGATGATGAGTAAGGATTGAGCTGCTTTCTGAGCTAAATATAAGCCCATGCCTGTGGCGGCATTGTCGCGATGTACAGTAGTGGAAGTAAACCCTCTGTCGAAGATGCGCGGCAGGTCCTTCGGATCTATCCCGCGCCCGCAATCCTTCACCTCAAGAACGATATGTTCAGCTTGCTGGTAGCTATTCACTGTAATATCAGAAGCCTCACTATATTTTACGGCGTTGGTTAGAAGTTGTCTGAGGATAAAAGCCAGCCATTTAGCATCACTAAGCACTTCAGCAGCTTCTAAGTTCAACTCAAAGCCGATTCCCTTCTGAATACACCAAGATTGTAATGTCTTAATCTCACTAAAAATAAGCGTTTCTATATCGATTTGCTCCATGTACAGGTCGTTTTCAATAAATGGTATCCGTCTTTGATGGAGCTGCTGATCCAGCAGCAGGTGAATACGCAGCCACTCATAGGTCAAGTGCCCCTTCATAACATCATCTTCTATACGCTCAATCATTAGATGCATTGCGGTCAGTGGAGTCTTTACTTCATGAATCCAGGATAACAGCTCATCCTTCTCTTGCTCCAAATTCATTAAATTGTCTGAAGCAGTCTGCTTTAACAGTCTCACTTGGTTGGTGATGCTCTCTTCGATGATTTTCTCAAAAGGACTTTCGGCAAGAGCGATGCTTGTCAGATCGAGATCATCGTCGCGCTCATTTAAGCTTTTATAAAATCTGGTTTCCTTAGGATAGCGAATGACTAAAAAAATTACGAAAAAAATCATCGATAAAGAGACCAGATAGAGCACTGAAGACAGGGGGATGGTCGGGTCCATAAAGGTGATAAAGAGCATAAATAGATGTACAAAGAGAAAAAGAAAAATCCAACCGAGTCTTTCGAGCAGGTACTTTTTAATCATAGAGAATCCTCTTCAATGGCTACGTAGCCTTGTCCAACCTTCGTCTCAATAAACGCCCCTAATTCAAGCTCGTCGAGCTTTTTGCGCAGCCGATTTACGTTGACGGTAAGGGTGTTATCGCTAATAAAGCGCTTATCGTCCCATAAGCTATTAATTAATTCCTCGCGGGTGACAATTTTATTCTTTTTCTCAATGAGCAATTTCAATATGAAAATCTCATTTTTGGTAAGCTCAATCGTTCCCGTGTCGTTGGTCACTGAATTCCGCTCATAATCGACGGTAGCTCCGCACCACGTTTTGAGTTCAATGTTATCCGTATTGTAATTGTACACCCGCCGGAGAATGGCTTGCACCTTGGCAATGAGTACATCGAAATGGAAGGGCTTTTGGATATAATCATCGGCTCCCAGCTGCATGGACATCACCATATCTGTCGGATGATCCCGAGAGGATAAGAAGATAATCGGCAGATTAGAGTGAGAGCGAATCATTCTGCACCAATGAAATCCATCGAATTTGGGTAATTGGATATCAATTATCACTAAATCAGGTTTGATTTCCGTGAATTCCTGCGTAACATTGTTGAAATCTTGAATGCCATATACATCATAAGACCACTGCGTAAGCCGTTCTTTGATCTCATTAAACAGCGTTGTATCATCTTCGATTAATAAAAGCTTGAACAAATCGGTCACCACACTTTTAGTTTCGTGCCTTGCGTTTAGAATACGCTTAAATGATTGAAGCCATACTTTGATTGTGCTTAGAGCATTGCAGATAACACTGTCTGATAATGTGCAAATTCCTTCGTTTCATTAAACTGAGGGCACATTTTCAAGGAGAGCAGGGCGCTTTCGATTAAGAACTCTCTTGGTTCCTTATTGTTCATGATCTCTTCTTGGATAAAATATAACAGCTTCAGTGCATTGGACAGGCTAGGATCATCGGCGGCGAATGATTTATCTATGATTTTTTTTAAGCTTACGGTCGCAAACGATAAATCATTATTAAAAAAATCAGTGTATTCAGCAACAGGCAATAGTTTCCCTACATGATCGGGGGAGATAAGCTGCATTCCTTTTTCACTTAAGTCCTCAACAATCGTCTGGATAAGAGTAGTGCAATAATTAATGATTTGTTGAGAGGTAATGGCTTCATTCATGGCACTGTTAATTTGCAGCATATGTTGCAAGATGCCTGTGAAAATGATGGCTCCATCCAGTAGATAGGGCTTTTTATCTTCAGAAAATATATGCAGGAAACGTTCATGCACCCAGGTTAATAAGGTGAATTTAGTTTTTTTGATGAACGTAATTAAGTCCGGATCATTGGAGACCAGGGCATCTTCAACCAGCTGCAACAATTTATTTTTTTTATTGATTTTCATAACCAGTTGAACTTGTTTAGCGAATATATCAATGTCAGAGGGGTCCTGGCCAATGAGCAGGCCATTTCTGCCTTCTTCCAGCTGGTCATGAATAGAGGTGAATACAGCTTTAAAGAGATCCCCCTTGGAAGGGAAATAATTATAAAAAGATCCTTTGGAGATCCGGCTGTGATTCAGAATGTCCTGTATGGATGTGGCGTGGTAGCCTTTTTCAATAAATAATTCATGTGCTTTTTGAATCACTTGCTCTTTCCGTTTATTTATCATCTTAGGTGCCCCTTTAAGCTGGACTCTTTTGTGCAAAAAAACACTTCACGTAGAATAGACTAGCTTATATTTCCACTTAATACAATTTAGTTTTTAAATGAATTCTGACTTGCCAAGCAGTAAATATAAGAGTAATATATTCTACATTGTAACATAAGTTCAAAATTGAACCGACGGTATGATTATAGAATGGAGGATTCCAAAATGAAAACGAAAGAAAGTAAAGCGTCCTATGGGATTTTGGCAATCCTTATGATTGGTGCATTTGTTGCTTTACTGAGTAATACCTTGCTCAATATAGCTTTACCATCGATTATGAAGGATTTTGATGTCAGTGCCTCAACGGTACAGTGGTTATCGACGGGTTATATGTTAGTGAACGGGATCATGATTCCTTCAACGGCCTTTTTAATTCAAAAGTATACAGCCAGACGATTATTCCTAATCGCCATTGGATTATTTGCAATAGGGACCTTCATTGGAGGCTTTGCTCCAAGTTTCCCTGTATTATTGATTGCGAGAATGGTCCAAGCCTCAGGGGCCGCGATTATGATGCCATTATTAATGAATGTATTGTTCACCACATTTCCACCTGAAAAACGTGGCTCGGCCATGGGGATGTTTGGTTTGGTTATGATTTTTGCACCAGCCATTGGTCCTACACTCTCAGGATGGATTATTCAGCATTATGAATGGCCTGTGCTGTTCTTTATGATTGCACCGATCGCCGTATTGGTGTTCATTCTTGCCTTCTTCAAACTGCATGATCCTAAAAAAGATGTGGCTATTAAAATTGATATTCTATCCGTAGTTCTATCAGCGATTGGGTTCGGGGGTCTTCTATACGGCTTCAGTTCCGCTGGGAATAAAGGATGGGATGATCCAATGGTCTACTCCACCCTTATTATCGGGGTTATTGGTTTAGTGATATTCATTATGCGCCAGATGAAGATGAAGGAGCCTATGCTTAACTTCAGAGTGTACAAATATCCGATGTTCGCTTTATCCTCAGCGATTTCGATTACACTGAATATGGCGATGTTCTCAGCCATGATGTTAATGCCGATTTATCTGCAAAATATTAGAGGCATTTCACCTTTGGATTCGGGACTCCTAATGTTGCCTGGTGCGTTGATTATGGGGGTTATGTCTCCAATCACAGGTAAATTGTTCGATAAATTCGGCGGCAAAGTCTTAGCGTTAATCGGTCTGGCTATCGTAGTGATCAGTACGTATTTCTTTAGTGATCTAACTGAGACAACGAAATATTCGACACTTATGATTTTGTATTCTGTGAGAATGTTCGGGATTTCAATGGTTATGATGCCTGTGATGACCAATGGTCTGAACTCCATCCCGGCTAAATATACACCACATGGTACAGCCATGAACAGTACGATTCAGCAAGTCTCCGGGGCGATTGGCGGGGCGCTGCTTGTAACGATTATGTCTAACAGTACCACATCACATGTCAAAGATATGGTAGCTGAAGCTGTGAGTAAATTAACGGCTAAGCCTTCTGCAGAGCAATTGCTTGGCATTCAAAACCAAGTCATCGCAAAAGCAACGATCGAAGGAATTAATGATGCGTTCTTAGTGTCAGTAGGCGTTGCCATTATTGCCTTTATCCTAGCTTTCTTCATAAAAAGAGGGATACAGCCTAAGGATACAGAAACAGTCGAGGAAAAAGTGGCTGTTAAACAAGTTTCATCCGCTAGATCGATGTAATTTGATATGTAGAAAGACGCTCACCTATGGTGGGCGTCTTTTTGTCTTAATTAAAAATAGAACTCTGAGTGAGTCTTGGTCCATCTTGAATGACCGTTATGGAGTCGTTTCCACCTACATAAATTCTATTTGTGAGCGGGTTTAGCACAGTGCTGCCTGATACGGAGGAGAATCTTGCGAGCCGTTTAAACGTGGTGGCGTTATAAACGGACATATGATTCTTATCAAAATTACCAACAAATAAATGATTTGTATTCGGGTTGATAATCGTGTTGGAGGAGGTAGGCAACACCTTTGTGGTTATAATTTTGTTGTTGCGCCCATCTATGACAAACAGCCTGCCCTTACCCTCCACTTGTGCACTTGAGACATAAATACGATTCGTCAGCGGATTTATAACGACCTCACTTTGCAAACGTCCCAGCTGTACATTACGCAACAATTTATTGGTTCGGCCATTGATCACAGAAAGAAACCGGCTCAAGTTATTAGCGACATAAATACGATTGGTAATTTTATTAAGTGCTGGCGCTATCACGGGGTTACTTCCGACTTTTATTGTCGCAATGATCGCCTGTGTAGTTCCGTTAATGACGGTGACGCTATCATTTACTGTATTGGTCACATAGACACGGTTGGTAAGCTCATTGATAACAATTCTGGAGGGGCGTCCACCGATTTCAATCTTTTTACGGACCTGATTTGTTTTCCCGTCTATGACGAATAGGGTTCCGAATGCGCTAGTTACATAAATCAGATTGGTTCGAACATTTACTCCGATATTGTCTGGGAATCGGCCTACTTTGACAGTTTTGATTACCTGGTTTGTCCGCCCGTTTATGACAGATACGTTTTCGTCACGGAAGTTAGGTACATAAATCCGGTTGGTTTGGGGGTTGATTCCGAGCTGAGACGGCAGTCTTCCTACAGGGATCCGAGCGATAATGCGATTAGTTCTGCCCTCCAATACCCCGATAGTTCCAGCCTCGGTGTCTGGGTTTACAAAGTATACTCGATTCGTGACGACATTTACTTTTATATCTCCGATCGGTCCGGCAGAGCGGACTGTAGCAATCACTTTTGGCTGCGCCATGCTTTTACCCCTTTCCAAGTAAATAGATACTTCATTATATTTAGGCTTAGGCAAAAGGGTACTTCATTTATCCTTGCAAGATATATATTAGGAGTGTAGAATGGTACTCCATTATCCAAATATTAGGTTAGGTGTAAGCGTTTTATTTTTTGAGAAATTGAGATTGATTGGAGGTTGGGGTTGAAATGGTGAAATCAGTGTTGTCGGATATTTTATTAACACCTGATAAGATGCAGGTTCATAGCGAATTATTAGAGGAAATTGGGCAGTATATCACACAAGAAATTCTAAATCATCCGTTAATGAAAGAGGAGAGTCAGCGGGTAAGTATTCTCCTTGATGGATCGACCGCACTTGGTGTGGTGGATGAGCAGTCGGATGTGGATGTAATCATTATTTGTCAGGACGAGTATTATAGCAGCATTAATCATCGGTTCGAGCAAGCGGGGCTGATCCCGGAGCAAAGTAGTTTTTTTATGGATTTACGACTTCCCAGCGGCAAGACCGGACATTACACACTGCATAAAATATCAGAAATCAAAGCGGCGTTAATGAGCGGAAATATGGAATGGCTGTGGAATGCTTCTATTTCTTATATCTACTATGACCGATTGGATGTAAAGTCACTTTTTGATGCCTATGTGCCCCTCCAACCTGGAGTCCTAATGAGATTTCGTAAGAATTCATACATACAGTTACGAAGTTATGCCAAAAGCTTAGATAATCCTGTAGTGCGTGGCGACGCCTTTCCTATTTTATTTTTAGCGGTTTCTCTTTATAAAGAAGCATTACGCTGTGCCATTACTATTGAAGGTTACCCCTACCCCTATGACAAATGGCTGGTACCTGTAGCCAAACAAACGACTGTCGGCCGAAAGATTATGGAGTGTGCGGGCGATTTTTGGAGTTTTATTAGAGATGATGAATCCTTTGCCCCTATGTACCAAGAGGATAATAACTTTGTCAAAATGGAAAAACGATTCCGGAAGATACTTGTAGAGGAATTCCGCATGCGGGGGATCGATGAACCTTGGTTAGTAGAGTGGTGGAAGTTTATGGAGGAGTGAGTGGAGCTATAGGGTGTTTGGGTGAGTAGAGTAGCTGTGGTGGCGGGGGTGCTGGGGATGGCTGTAGTGGGCTGAAATGGTTGAAGCGGTGGAATGGCTGAAGTGTTTGGGTAGCGTAGTAGCTGGGGTGATTAAGTAATTTAAATGACTCCCCTTCCTCCTCTTGATTATGGTAAGGTATATTGAAGTGGAATTTTAGTGAGAGGTGATTATATGGACGGGACAGTTTCAATATTAGGAGTTCCCTTTTCAAAACTAACACTACATGAGACAACACTTCATCTAACAAAACATATTCAATCTGGGGAATCGAAACTTTTCCATTTGATCACGGCTAACCCGGAAATTACGATAACAAGTCAATCGGACGAGCTGCTACGAACCATACTTCAAGAAGCGGATTTAATCACTCCTGACGGGATTGGCATTGTGATGGCATCAAAAAGAAAAGGCGATCCTATTGCTGAGAGGGTAACTGGATATGAGCTGCTTCTTGAGCTTTTGGAGCAAGGAAATAGCTTGGGATGGAGTTTTTATTTCTTGGGAACAGATGAGCTTACCAGCTGTAAAGCGGTCGAAAAGATCACGGAGTTATATCCGAATGTGAAGATTGCAGGAAGACATAATGGTTTTCTTACCAAGGAAGAGGAGCCTGCCATTGTAGCAGAAATACAGCGCGCACAGCCAGATTTCCTGATCGTTGCGATGGGTGCGCCATACTCTGACAAATGGGTATATAAGCACAAACAGGAGCTTACGCAGGTAAAAGTTGTTTTTGGCGTGGGGGGCAGCTTAGATGTAATAGCGGGAAAAGTTACTCCTGCACCAGCGCTATGGAAAAAACTCAATCTGGAGTGGTTGCATCGACTTTTGTTCGCTCCCGTTGCGAAGGGACAAAAGTCGCGATGGCGCAGACAGGCAGTACTGCCCAAATTCGTGTTCCGAGCTATGATTAGGAAATGAAGAAAAGGCCTCGTTTATGGGGGCCTTTTTTTGGTTCGGTTGGTGGGAGAGGAGGAGGGGGCAGATGTGAGAGTAGGAAGTAAGGAGTAGGGGGAAGAGTAAGAGAGATTAGTGGGAGTAAGGTGAGGAGTATGAGCAAGAGTGAGTAGTGAGATTGAGGTAAGGACTAGGAGTAGGAGTAGGAGTAGGAGTAGGAGTAGGAGTAGGAGTAGGAGTAGGAGTAGGAGTAGAGTAAGAGTAAGAGTAAGAGTAAGAGTAAGAGTAAGTAGTGGGATTGAGGTAAGGAATGGGAGCAAAAGTGAGTAGTGGGAGTATGTGTAAGAGTGGTGAGTAGGATGTAAGTGCGACTATAGCTGTGACCTTTAAACAAATTAATAATAATAAACAACACCGATTCTGGTTGATGCCATAGTCTCGTATTTAATTCAAACTAAAAGCTAAAGAGGAACAATAAGGGCAAAAATGCCCCTGAGTCACTTGAATTCCGCCCGAAGTGGGAAATAGAAGGCAAAAATGCCCTAGATCGGGTGCAATTCAGCCCGACGAATCAAATCAACGGTATAAATCCCGCAGAATGAGCCGAGTCCGGCCCGACGAAGTAAATCAACGGTATAAATCCCGCAGAATGAGCCGAATCCGGCCCGACGAAGCAAATCAACGGTATAAATCCCGCAGAATGAGCCGAGTCCGGCCCGACGAAGCAAATCAACGGTATAAATCCCGTAGACTGAGCCAAATCCGGCCCGAAGAATCAAATCAACGGTATAAATCCCGCAGAATGAGCCGAGTCCGGCCCGAAGCAGCAAATCAACGGTATAAATCCCGTAGACTGAGCCGAATCCGGCCCAAAGCAGCAAATCACCGGTATAAATCCCGTAGACTGAGCCGAATCCGGCCCAAAGCAGCAAATCACCGGTATAAATCCCGTAGAATGTCCCCAACCCGCCCGGTTACTATCCATTACCAACAGGGAGTCGGTTTTCGCCACACATTTAATGTGATCCCTACTATGATGAGTGAAATTTGTTTAATTGAGCAGATACATCCGCGTCAATTATAAATAGGGCAGGAGTTTATCGCTGCAAAATAAAAAAACTGACACCGCTATACCAGCGATATCAGTTTACAGAGCTTAGCGATTAAGCTAGCGGCTGCCTATTTTTAGCTTGTTCCTCTCGCATCCACTGTGACAACTGGCGTTTGAGCTTAAGGAACTCGGGAGAGTCCGTAATCTCATCACGGCGTGGCCGCGGAAACGGCACATCGACTGTATGCAGAATGGAGCCGGGGCGGCCGGAAAATACATAGATACGATTAGAGAGCAGCAACGCTTCTTCGATGTTGTGAGTAATGAACAGCACAGAGCGGCGATTCTCTTCCCACAGCTCAAGCAGCCAGCGCTGCATTTCACTGCGAGTTAGTGCATCCAGTGCGCTGAAAGGTTCATCCAGCAACATTAGCTCCTGAGGAGCGAGCAATGCTCTGAGAAAAGCTGCACGCTGCTGCATCCCGCCAGACAGCATATGCGGATAAGCATGTTCGAACCCGCTTAACCCAACCTTGGCAAGCCACTGGCGCGCTTCCTCGCGGGCTCCATCCCGCAGTGCGCCCTTGATCTCCCCAGCAAGCAGCACATTATCCTCAATCGTACGCCAAGGAAAAAGAGCAGGCTGCTGCGGCATATAACTAATTTCACCGCGTTGACCTGTAACGACCTTACCGTTCATGCGGATCGTGCCTGCATCGGGTTTCACAAGGCCGCCAATCATATGGAATAAGGTGCTTTTTCCGCAGCCGGAAGGACCAACGATCGAAACGAACTCTTGTTGCTCTACCTTGAGAGAGACATTATTCAGAACTTTCGTCTCACGGCGACGATGGGAAAAAGATTTGGAGATGCCGCTCACTTCAAGGGCGGGTGCCACGGTATGAGCTTCAGGAGAGCTTATGACTTCTGTTGTTCTGTGTTGCATTTGCGTCGCTTGAGACATACAGGCATCTTCCTTTCTATGAGTTACGGCGCGGCTTCCAGCGAACCAGCCATTTTTCCAGCAATGCAATAATAGCAAAGAGTACAAGACTTAAAAGTACAATAATAACAATAGCGACAAACATCCGATCCGTACGATATGCGGATTTCTGCAGGAGCATATAATAACCAATACCTTTATCCGCGCCAATCCATTCAGCGACCACGGCGCCCATAACCGCATAAGTAGCAGATATTTTTACGCCGGAAAATAGTGCCGGGATAGAAGAGGGCAGCTCCAGCTTGGTGAAGATTTGCCACTTGCTTGCGCCAGCCATTTTCATATAATTCATCATGACCTGATCACTTTGGGCCAGACCGCCCATCGCAGCGACAGCTACCGGGAAGAAACATACTAGTGTAATCAGCACGATTTTGGGCAAAAGACCAAAGCCGAACCAGATAATGAGCAGGGGTCCGAGCGCGATGGAGGGAACATTTTGACTCAGAATAATAAGTGGATAAAAAGCCCGTCTAGCCCAAGGCAAAAGATGCAAAAGCAAAGCAACGATCAGGCCTACCCCCGTACCAATGGGAAAACCAATTAAAGTGAGCCGCAGCGTAGCCATCGTATGAGCCCAAAGACCAGAAGCGTTACTGGTGGATTCACGGGCAATATCAGCTGGACTCGGCAGAATCCAGGATTCAATATGAAATACAGATACAGATAGCTGCCATACGGTTAAAAAGAAGACGACCGCCACAAGGGGCGGCCATATTAGCTTCCAGGTCGATCTCACGGCCGATATTTCTCCGTCAGTTTATCCATGCTGATTCCGTTAGGATTATGAGCGATTTTGATCTGCGAAATTACGCTTGGACTGCCTGCTTCGATCAACGCCTCCTGCATCTGACGCACAACCTCCAGCAGCTCGCTAAGCTCACCTTCCATTGTGGTTTCCAGCGGATTCACTTGATGTTTAACACCGGATTTCTGAATGACCTCAATCGCTTTATCTACGTATGGGATGGAATCCTCGTTGTTCGGAGTTTTTGGAATTACTTGAATGCTTAGTAGGGTGTTAGCCACAATAATCAATCCTCTCATTTTATAAGGTAAGTTCAAAAAGCCAACTTTGATAACGAAGTAATTCATTACAATTGTTGTTTACTCCGCCGGTAAAAAATCATTACTGAATGCACTAGCAGCATCCAGCGGTTTATCCAGCAACTTCAGATCATACATCCAGTCGCCGTAATTTTGCCAGACCTCGGTTTTTTGCTCGCCCCAGCGGGCAGCATCGTCCTTGTATTTTGGGCTAAGCCATTTTTGGCTAGCTAGGACAAGGTCGGCGTCCAGGTCAGGAACGGCCTTCGATAACATACCGGCAGCCTCTTCCGGATGATCTATGGCATATTGATAACCTTTTGATGTGGCTTTCATGAAGGCCTTCACCAGATCAGGATGATCTGCAATTTGCTTCTCACTCGTCGTCAGCACAGGCGTGTAATAATCGAGCTGCGGCGCATAATCCTTTAAGTACAGCATATCCAATGGCTCGCCACGCAACTCAGCCTCAACACCAGTCCAAGCGTAGAAAATCCAGGCGAAATCAATGTCACGTTTGACGGCGGTAAAATAATCAGCTTCACCGATACTGATCAGCTTCACCTTTTTCACATCGCCACCTTCAGGATCCATGATAGCTTTCATGGCTGCTTCTTCGGCCGGTGAGCCCCAGCCTCCGTAGGTTTTACCTTCAAAATCCTTTGGTGATTTAATATTGCGATCTACTGGAGCAGCGAATCCCGACGTATTATGCTGAATAATAGCTGCTATCGAGACAAGGGGCACGCCTTGTAGACGGGCTAGCGTTAATCCTTCTTGGGCGCTGATGCCAAATGCGGCTTCGCCAGAAGTAACCATAGTATCAGAACCCGCTGCGCCTGGCTGAACGATCTCGACGTCCAGACCTTCTTCAGCGTAGTAACCAAGATCCTTAGCTACGTATAGACCGGTATGATTTGTGTTCGGTGTCCAGTCGAGTGCGACTTTAACTTTGGTGAGCTCTTTTGGAGCATCCGTCCCAGCCGAAGCAGTTGGATCAGTAGCATTTGCTTTGTTTCCGGCTGTATTCCCATTGTTGCTGCCGCATCCGGCAATGGCAAGAATGAGTACACAGGTGAGGCACAACGTAAGTGCTTTTTTAAGGTGCATGTCTTCTTCTCTCCTTTAAGGTTACAAGAATCCCGTCTTCACAACATGAACCGTAAGTTGTAGTATGTACGTTTTTCTACATCTTTTAGTGATCTTACAAAAAAAGCGCCCCGAGTGATCGGGACGCTGGCTTGGCGCAAGGTTAGTTAAGGTCACAGGGACCAGAACCAATTGGCGATTCCTACGCTGGCATTATCCAGATCAGGTATAAGGGTCAGTATCTTGTGGGATACAATCTCAGCCGGCCAATTCCAGCACCCCTGGTTCTATGAAGTTAACGGGTATTTCTATGTGCAATATAAGTAAGCATAAGTTTTGTACCCATACTTTATATCTTATATTTCTCGCATACGGTGTATTATAGACGGCTGTACTCGGAATGTCTAGTAGTGCACTCCTGAATTTTTCCAATCCAGTAGTTTCTTTTTTGCTAGTCTAGATCTTTATATTTCTTGCGGTGACGCCGTTTAAGCTCACTAACCAGCGCCCCTAGCGTGAGGACAACGCTGATCAGAATCCCGCTCATGATCACGAACAGGGCAAGAAATTCAAAGGGAGAATAACCAATCATTTTACTCCATTGAATCTTTCCATCCAGATCGTCAATGACCTGATTCATGCCGTAAATCCCGCTTACTACCGTAAATACAGTGAGAATCATCAGCAGATTATCCCGTCGCTTGGACTGAAACTTATCCTGATACTGAAACAGGTCATTTAAGGTTTCTTTCACTTCCTCGAACAAAGCATCGTTTCCGTATACTTTACGCAGCTGAAGAAATATCTCCCTGCCCTGCGACTGGGAAATCAACTCCAAGAAGTAGAACTTTGCCGAGAACTTATTGATGGAGTAGATTAGATTGTCTATTTCCTCATAATCATGATTAATCCGAAGTCGGGAGTGCATATTGGCGAGCTTTAGCAGAACGATTTTGTGGAAAATATTGAGTAAAAATCCGTAATAATATTGCCCGTACATCTGGTTGGCTAGACTAACAGCAATCTCTTGTTCAGCGCGGGTCATGCAGCAAAAGGTCTGCTCATTCATCATATAATACGTGTCTGGACCCCAGCGATTATAGGAGTGTTCATGACAATAGTTCGCAATATACGCTGGATCGCTGGCACTGGCATAGGGCTTTCCGTTCAGATTAATTCCATCAAGCTGTGAGGCACGATAGCGCAGATTTACACTAATCTCATCAGAGCTTTCTTCATTCTGAAAGCCATAAAAAGCTTGCACCTGCATTCTTTCATCTACGAAAAAAGGAAGGGTCTCGAAATAAGCCCCATTGATATCCGATTGATCCAGATATGGCTCCAGTCCATCCACCAAATTTCGGAAGACAAAATCCTCTACCATCTCATAGGTCTGTTCCCCGCAATGAATATAAGTGTAATCATCCTGTATGAAGGTATTCTCTAGCGCACGGAAACGATCCGCGAATTCTAGGGCAATACTAAAGGGAATTGAATCCCCCTCCAGCTGGACACGTATCGTCACGAATCCAAGCTGAAAAGGACATATGAATATATCCGTCGAGAGAATTTTGAAAAATATAGATTGCTGCGGAATCTCCAGAATGCAGTCGAGATTATTTACTCTGGAAAAACGGCGAAACGAGTCGGCATCCTTCCTGCGTGGAAAAAGGACATGTGCAGCAAACGGTAAATAGGTGCGCTCCATACGTTCATGGGAAACACAGTAGCCATCTCCGTAATAGGCAGCTTCAAGCTCTTTATTATCCAGAAAAAAACGTGTGAAGCCGTCGTCCTGTAATTGCTGGATAAGCTGCTTAGAATCGCCCTTTTTTATAGAAAAGGGAAATATAAACTGCATGAGCGCAGTATGTAACAAAGGCTCAGTTGAAGACTCATTCATTCATCGTCCATCCTTGTGCTCAGAATATGCTTATAGATCACATTACCCTAAAAGGATAACGTTGATACTGTTCTAAATACGGGAACTCTTTCCTTTCAACGCTTGCATGGACTGGAACCTCCATGCGGCAATGCTTAGCAGAAACAAGAAGGCGGCAAAAGCGGCCAGTAATCCGGCTGTTTGTGCCACTTCTAAATGGTCCATAGACCAGCCCATAAACAGAGGTAGCAAAGCACCGCCAACACCTCCGGAAGCAATCATAATGCTGGGTGTTGACTCTTCGGTGCCAGGCAGCATTTTGCTGGAGTAGACTAAAGCAATGGAGAAAATACCGGACATAAACAGCCCCAGCAGCAGAATTACAATGAAAGCAGCCATTCGATTGTCAGTGAACGGAAAGAGTGCCAGCAGTAACAAGGTTAGTAAACAGCTGCTGAGAATGTACACGCGATAAGATATTTTTTCGGCAATTACACCCGCAAACAATCTTCCTGTAGACATCGCCAGCCAAAAGAAAGTGACTGTCAGTGCTGCGGCAGACTCCGTCATCCCTAGCTTGGCAATAAAGATAGCCGGCATAAAGTTGACTAAACTCATCTCTGTGCCTACATAAAGAAAAAAGAAAACGATGAAGATCCCTAACAGAATCCATTGCTTACCTTTATACGGAAATTTTTTGTTAGAACGTGAGCTTGAGGATTGCGAATTGTCTGCTCCTTGGACAGAGGCGCGTTCATCCAGCATTCGTTGTAGATTACCGAAATGCCCTCTTGTCCAGAGGATAAGAGAAATTAAGGAGAAGGCAGCGACGATTAGAAAGGCCAATCTCCACGCTCCGGCAGCAATGAGCGGACTGGCGATAAGCGGCATCACGAGTGCGCCTATCCCGAATAGCACTTCAAGCCGGCTCATTGCAATAGCAGTTCCTTCGGTTACAGCACCAATAATAATGGTGCCGATAACCGCTTCGATCATCCCGAAACCAAAACCTGCGGCAACAGCGATAACATACATCCAGCCCCAAGGCGGTAGAAAGGCGTAGGCAATTTCTGCAACTAGTAGAAGACTGGTGGCAATGAGGATGCCTCCACGTTTTCCGAAGCGGCGATTAAGCAGGGGAGAGACCAACACACCTGCTAAAAAACCAGCGAATTGACTAAAGATTAATTCACCGCCAGCACTATAATTTTGATCATAATGTTGCAGTAGAACGGGCAGAATAGATCCCAGCACAACATGTGCCAGACCGATAACGAAGTAGGAAAGACAGCCGATCCAAATCAGTTTTTTCACGAAGTAAGCTCCTTATCTTGAAGTAGTTTATGAGGTAAGGTCGGATTCAATGTGAACCTGAAGGGTACATTATAATAAGCACCATTGTTATGATAAATCCAAACGGTGAGCTTGGATATATAAACTTTTGTTTACATGCTTGAAGGGAGAGATTTACGTAATGGATAACAAACAACTGGAGCAACTCATTATTAAAGCATTGGATGACAACAAGTTCGGTTCCTTTGGTACGATCGAAGAAGGAAATAAGCCGAAAGTACGTTATATGGCCATTTTCCATGAGGGTTTGAAGATTTATTTGGCTACAAATCGCAAAACTCATAAAGTGGAGGAGTTATCCGATAATCCGAATGCTTTTGTACTGCTTGGCTATGAGGCAGGCGGAAGCAAAGATGTGCTGGAGATTGAAGCAACTGCTACCGTCTCTAAGGATGAAGGCTTGCGCTCCAAAGTATGGAATAAAGAGCTGGAGCCATGGTTTACAGGACCTGATGATCCTAATTATGTAATTCTGGAGCTTACTCCAACACGTATTGAGTATGTAGGCAGCAATAAAGAGCATGGAGTATGGCAGCCGTAAGCTATAGCGTTGAATTGATCAAACAGCCCTCCTATCCCATATGGGGTAGGAGGGCTGTTTGATGTGTTATAATGACTTCAACTTTTTAGGTATTCATATCGGGGAGGAGCTAAAGCTACATGAGCGTTACTCTGTTATATATTGAAGATGATCGTGAAATTGGCAGTGTAGTGTCTGCTGATTTAAGCGAAAGAGGATATAGTGTCCGCTGGTTACGGAGCGGCGAAGGAGCGATGGAAGAAGCCGGCGCCTGCCAACTGGCTATTCTCGATGTTATGCTACCAGGTCTGGACGGGTTTACGATCGGGCAACGTTTGAAACGTTCTTACCCTAAGCTGCCCATTTTGATGCTCTCCGCCCGGACCTCGATTGATGATAAGCTGCAAGGTTTGGAGTTCGCAGATGATTATTTGACCAAGCCTTTTCATCCGGATGAATTGGCCGCTCGAATCGAGGTGCTGCTCCGAAGGAATGGGGCATCTGTTCAGGATTCACTCACACTTAAACATCTAGTCGTATATGAAGGGGATAACCGCGTGATGAATGCTCAGACTCAGGAAGAAATCATGCTTACAGGTAAGCAATTTCAGATTTTTTCCTATTTGCTGCGTCATCTTAACCAAATTATGACGAAGGAGCAGATCTACGAGGCCGTGTGGGGTGAGGCTTATATCGAAGGGGATAAAACTCTGATGGTACATATTCGTTATTTGCGCGAAAAGCTGGAGCTTGATCCGGGTAATCCGGAAATTATCGAAACTGTCCGTGGGATCGGCTACCGGGTAAGAGCATGAGAGGATTAGAGCGCATTCGCAAGAAACGTAATTCCTCCTTGTTATCAGGGTATTTGCTAATTATCGTATCTGCACTGCTATTTATCCCTGTGGTCCTTCCGTTGTCTTTTGTTGGCTACAATATTCTTAACGAAGTGACCAAAGGTGCCCCGCCTGTAGATACATCCCTGTATTCGAATATTGCACCGCTGGAGACTATGTGGCATAAAGAGGCACTTCACTTAGAAAATGCTTCTTCGGAAGCCATAAATCAGCGGCTGATTGAATTGAGTCGAAAATACACCGAGGCTACTATGTTTTGGGTAGACGGGCAGGGAAAAACCCAGTTGATTCTCACGCCTGAAGAAGGGGATAAGGATAAGATTTACCCTGAAGTTCCTGATCAGTGGACTGCGGCTGAGGCTATTTCATTTATGAAAGAAAGTACGAATCGTGATCCTTTAGCCATCGTTGCTTTCGTGGGGGACAAAGTGGAGACAGACAAGGGATTTATGGTGATGCAAATTCCAAGCAAGCTGCTGAACAAAGGGGCTTATGGGGGATTAGGGGCTTGGGCTTGGTATAACTTTGTGTTATTTACCCTTTTTGGAGGGTTCGCTCTGGTTTCGTGGATGTTCTTTAGAAAAATTCGCAAACGGCTGCTGCAACTGCAAACCGCGATGACGATCACAGGCCCGGATAGAATGCCTAAGTCTATAGTGACAGGAAAACTGGACGAGATCGGTCGCTTGGAGGAAGCTTTTAATACGATGGTAACTAAACTGGATGAAAGCCGACGCAGGGAAATAGAAGAGGAAGAGTTGCGTAAGCGTCTAGTCTCGAATTTATCTCACGATTTACGCACACCCCTAACCGTCATTCGCAGCCATATCCATGTTATGACCAAAGAGGATCTGACCTCAAAAGGTAAGCAGTCCTTACAGCTTATGGATGAGCGTATTGCGGATCTTAGCGTCCTGATCGAGAATCTTTTATCTTACAATCTGCTCAATAGTGGACGGGTAACCTTAAAGCTGGAACGTAAAGATGTTTTACGCTTGTTACGGGAAAGTGCGGCTGCTTGGTACCCCGTATGGGAAAAAGAGGGCTTCGATATTGATATTAACCTGGAAGCCGAACCGCTATTCTGGAGGGTGGATGAGGTCTGGTTCCGCCGTATTCTCGATAATTTGTATCAAAACATTGTACGACATGCCAGCAGCGGGCATTATGTCGGGATCTCAACGGAGCAACGTAATGAACAACGTGCCATAATTATTGCGGATCATGGTCGAGGCATTCAGAGTCCATCCGATTACAAGGGGGCAGGTTTGGGATTGTCTATCGTCGATCTTTTGATGAAGCATATGGAGCTGGAATGGGTTGTGGAGAGCACAGGCAAAGGCACTTCTATTGTAATCTTTGATCCGCATCGTGAAATTTAAACAAAACTTAAACTTGGCACTTCCTTGTTCTTAACCTTGGGACGTTATGCTGTATACCGAGGTGAAGAACATGGAAGAAACAGTGATTAAAACTAAGGATTTATTGAAAAAATATCGTGGCCGGGCTGCGGTAGAAAATTTGAATTTAAATATCCGTAAGGGAGAGATTTATGGTTTTCTGGGTCCTAACGGAGCTGGGAAAACTACAACAATCCGTATGCTGCTTGGCCTAATTACACCGACATCTGGAAAAATTGAAGTGTTCGGCCAGGATCTTCGGAAGAATAAGCTGCAAATTTTACGGAAGGTAGGGTCGCTTGTCGAATCCCCCTCGTATTATGGGCATCTGAGTGCTGTGGACAATCTCGAAGCGATCCGCCGCATTCTGGATGTTCCGAAGTCACGAATCGCTGAAGTGCTAGATATTGTTTCTCTAACCGGGGAAGAGAGACGTCCGGTCAAAGGGTTCTCCCTCGGGATGAAGCAGAGACTCGGTATCGCAGCTGCCTTGCTAGGGAATCCAGAGCTGCTTATTCTGGACGAGCCAACGAACGGACTCGACCCGTCAGGGATTCAGGAAATTCGTGGGCTTATCAAACGTTTGCCACAGGAACAAGGAATTACGGTTGTAGTATCCAGTCACCTGCTTAGTGAAATTGAACAAATGGCAGATACCGTGGGTATTATTCGCCAAGGGCAAATGGTATACCAAGATACAATAGCTAATCTGCAACAACAGGCTGCTGGCGAGATACGCCTTGCGGTTTCGGAACCAGAGTCTGCGTTACGTCTCGCTGGAGGCCGGGGGTATGAAGGGACACTACAAGAGCAAAAACTGATTTTTTCAAGAATGAACGATGCAAGAGTAGCGCTGCTAGTCAAGGCTTTGGTAGAGAATGGGCACGCTGTCTATCGTGTAGAGGAGCGGAGACAATCGCTTGAGGACTTCTTCCTACAGGTTGTGGGAGGCGGGGAATCATGATGTGGCGGGCGTTGTCAGCGGATTGGCTTAAAATCCGCGGCAAAGGAATTTGGTTTCTAGTGTTTCTAGGACCGATTGGTCTAGTAGCCATGCAGGGCCTTAACTTTGGCCTTCGTTATGATTATCTGCGTCAGCAGTATAGCGCGGATTTATGGGGAGGACTTCTGGATAATGTGTCCGGGTTTGTGCCCACAGCTCTTTTTCTGGGAGGCACTTTAGTATGCTCGTTGATTGCAAATGTCGAACATCAGATGAGTTCATGGAAGCAGCTCTTGGCACTGCCTATCTCTCGTACCTCAGTGTTTATGGCTAAGTTAATGCTCTGTCTGCTGCTAGTGGCAGTTTCCTGCTTGTTGCTCTCAGTGGGGATAGTTGTTTTAGGGCTTATTTTGGGCTTCAAAGCGGATCTTATTCCTTATGTGGATGTAGTGCGGATTGGCTTTATGTCCTATATTGCGGCTCTGCCGGTCATCGCGCTACAGCTGTGGCTTTCCCTGGCTAATCGTAATCAGACACTGCCAGTTGCCCTGGGGATCACATTATCTTTGACGTCATTTTTCTCCATGTTCCTTTCGGAGTGGGTGCCTTTAACATGGCCATATTTGGCGTGGGACTCTTCTAATCGCCTTTTGTTCAGCGGTGCGGGTCTGCTGCTGGGAATGCTGGTGTTTTTGCCGGGTGCAGTGCATTTCGCTCGAAAGGATGTGGATTAAGATGATGTCATTTTGGAGAGTATTGTCCTCAGAGCGATTAAAAATGTCTAAATCATATGTTTGGCTTTTAGTCATAGGAAGTCCGGTTTTATCACTGGTTCCCGGATTGTTATCGGATAATCAAGGTGAGAAGATGTCTTGGGAGCTGCTGTTAAGTGTGATGTCAATGATGCATGCTTTGCTGTTTCTGCCTGTGCTTTCAGGCATTTTTGCGGCCCTGATCTGTCGTTATGAGCATCATGACGGTGGTTGGAAGCTATTGTTGTCTCTGCCTGTAACCCGGTTGTCGGTGTATCTCTCAAAATATGTGATGATCATCGGATTGCTGGCAGCTGTGCAAATAACGTTCCTCGTTATGGTGCTGGGAATGGGCTTGTTCCAAGGGGCTCCAGATCCAATCCCTTGGGCGCTACTGCTAAAATCAGTATTTGGCGGCTTTGTAGCCTGTCTACCTCTCGCCGCATTGCAGCTGGCGATCTCGCAAAGCTGGAGCAGTTTTGGCGCACCGCTGGCGCTGAATGTGAGTCTGACCATTCCCAATATACTGATCGCTAATTCTTCAACCTACGGCCCCTATTATCCTTGGGTACAGCCGTTGTTGGCCATGAGTCATTATGGTGATGACGGATTTGGTGCCTTTAATCTGCCTTTAGAGACACTGATGATGATAGTGGGAGGAAGCTTGATTGTCTTTTTTGCCGCAGGACTAATCTCCTTTTATCGTAAAGCAGTCTAATTCACAATCAGAGGCTATAAACTCCTCCTCAATGGACATCCCGTGCTGTTTTTCTTATAATTAAAGAATATAATTAGCTAAGATGGAGGAGGGCGAGAGCATGGAGCCAACGGCATTAGAGGACTGCGACAATACATGCAAGGGTTCAGAGCTTGAACCGGAATCCATTGCATTGATCCTGCCAGACCGTGGGATTACTGATAAAATGGCAGAAATGTTCAAAGCGTTGGGTGATCCAACACGAGTGCGGCTCATTTACGCTTTGTCACAGCAAGAATTATGTGTACATGATTTGTCCGTGATCCTTGATATGGGCCAATCTGCGATATCCCATCAGCTCCGTTATTTACGGAATCTACGGATCGTGAAGCGGCGTAAAGAGGGGAAAACGGTATTCTATTCGCTGAACGATGCGCATGTGGAGCAGATCTTTTTGCAGACCCACGAGCATGTCCGACACGAATAGCTAGTTGCAAAAAAAGAGGGACTCCCAGCAGCCATTGAATGGCTTTTGGGAGTCCCTCTTTTTATTATGCCGACGAGTCCCAACCATCCACTACAGCTTACGGACCCAGCTGACGTTATTTGCACAATAATCGCTTTTTGAGCAGAGTTGCGGACCTCAGTGCAGTTATTCTTTAGAAAGAGGTCTTATTTTGCTCTTTTTCATGCCAATAGCGCCTATGGGGTCCGATAATATGCTAAACCGGGGATAATACTGCTTTTAGTGTCAATTGGGTCCGTTAGCTGTGTGGTTTGCGACAAATATTGCTCTAATGAAGCTAAGTGGCATCTCAGCTTAACTAAGTAACATCTCAACTAAACTAAGTAGCATCCCAATTAAACCAGGCTGCGTCGGGGTTAACCAATGCGTTTAAATCCACTGAAGCCTTGTATTTTGAAGTAAGGATTTAGCTTATTAGCTGGCTTGATTTAGGTTCTTCGTTAGGTTTGGTTTTCTAAAGGACAACACTAGCCAGACACATTGCACAGCAAGCACTAGCAGGATAAATAGATCGATTCCCATGTATTCACTCGTATTATCATTGCCCACAAACTGAATTAAATTATGTATAAAATGAAAGGATATCAGCGGAAGAATATTATTATTTTTTAGCATCAACAAGGCTAGCGCAAAACCGATCAGAAGCGCATATACGAGTTGTAGAAGAATTTGTGTGATATCTGTGCTGGATAATGCATTAAGTAAGTGGGTAATAGAGAAAAGAATACTTGAAGTGATCACTGCTGTTTTAGCCCCTTTAGGAAGCAAGGTCTTAAAAATCAAGCCGCGATAGATACTTTCCTCCACAAAAGCGACCAGCAGGGTGAAGAAGATAAAGAACAGTACTTCAGATGCACTGATCTCACGAAATCCCTTAAAGGATATGGTAATCAGGACCACTACTAGCGGGGCATAATAGATCCAGTTGCCCGAGGATATGGTGTTTAGAGGTCGGAAGCCGAGCGTGCTCCATTTGCGCTTAACTGTAAAGTAGATGATGAGTACAAGCGCGATTGGGATGAAGGAGATAAGTACAGGGGCGGTGTACGCAAGTTCCTTAATTGTTGCGAAAGCCCCGGCGGCAGTTACGGCTACAAGTAATAACACTTCGATAATAACTACGCTCCAAATAGGGTGTTTCTGTGAAAAAGAAGACGTTTTGGCTAGCTTTGACATGTTCTAAATTCATCCCTTCTGTGTAAATCATTTGCCCATCGAGCTTCATTGATAATGGGGTCATTCGTATGTAAGAAACTTACTTTGGGTCATACATGATTTTACATATTTTCACGTAAAGGTCAATTGATTTAATTTTTAAGATAATGTAGAAAAATGGTGTATATCGCGTATTGACCTTGAAATATAAAGGGAATATAATAGGGCTAAGATAACATATGAACAAGTGCTCATATATGGTTTTTATTTGAGGAGATGTGCCGTATGGATACAATGCAAGGAAAATTAAAACGTCAGTGGGAATTAGAAGGCTTGGATTGCGCCAATTGCGCGATGAAAATTGAAGATAAGGTGAAGAAGATTGAAGGTGTATCGTCTTGTTCCGTTAATTTTGTAACAAAAACAATGACGTTGGAAACTGCCGCAGGGTATGAGGAGTCAGCGATTGTAGAAGCGAAGAAGACGGTGAAGGCACTTGAGCCCCACGTAAATGTGAAAGAGAAGGTTGGGGGCAATCACAAGGCGCGCAATAGTGGCGCTCATGAACATACGCATGATCACGAGCATGGTCATGAGCACGGCCATCAAGCTGCTGGACATCATCATGGTCATGAGGATGCTGAAGGTCATGGTCATACTCACGAGCACGGGGAAGGTGATACACGCAAAATATTGCTGCGGTTAGGCGCTGGTGGAATTCTTGCTCTAGCTGGGATATTCCTGCCCGTGAATGGAGTAGTTGAATTGCTGATTTTTTTGGCAGCCTATCTTATCGTGGGTGGTGAAGTTGTCTGGCAGGCGGTTAAGAACATAATCCGTGGCCAGGTGTTTGATGAGAATTTCCTGATGGCTCTGGCAACTATCGGTGCATTTGCGATTGGTGAGTATCCAGAGGGCGTGGCAGTAATGCTGTTTTACCAGATTGGAGAACTGTTCCAAGGTCTGGCTGTGAATCGTTCACGCCGATCTATTACGGCACTTATGGATATTCGCCCCGAGTTTGCCTATCTCAAGCTTGGAAATGATCTGAAGAAGGTCTCACCTGAGGAAGTAGCCATCGGAGATTTGATTGTTGTTAAACCCGGTGAGAAGGTACCCCTTGACGGAACAATACTTGAAGGTAACGCCATGATGGACACATCTGCACTTACTGGAGAGTCGGTACCACGATCAGCTGGTCCAGGAAGTGCGGTGTTAAGTGGTTTTATTAACCGGAACGGCGTAATTACTGTGCAAGTTACTCAGACCTTTGGAGAATCGGCCGTATCCAAAATACTGGAGCTAGTGCAGAATGCGTCAAGCAACAAAGCTAAAACGGAGAACTTTATTACTAAATTTGCACGTGCCTACACGCCTGTAGTAGTGATCACAGCAGTCCTGCTGGCCGTCGTTCCTCCACTGCTGATCAGTGGTGCAACTTTTTCCGATTGGATTTACCGTGCACTTGTATTCCTCGTAATCTCTTGTCCTTGTGCGCTTGTGGTCTCGATTCCACTGGGATTCTTCGGAGGGATTGGTGCAGCTTCACGCAGCGGTATTCTGATTAAGGGAAGTAACTACCTGGAAGCCCTAAATGATGTGAAGGTAGTTGTCTTTGATAAAACGGGAACGTTGACCAAGGGACAGTTTAAGGTGACAGGAATTTATCCGTCGGGTGGCAAATCTAAGGATGAATTACTGCGGACAGCCGCTTATGCGGAGAGCCATTCCAATCACCCGATCGCTGAGTCGATTCGGACGGCTTATGGTGAACAGATTTCTAAGGAAGCTATCTCGAATTACAATGAAATCTCTGGTCATGGTATCGAAGTAACTATCGAAGGCAAGACCGTATTTGCAGGTAACGCACGTCTGATGGAGCGTGAGGGAATTGCTTATGAGGTCCCAGAGCAGAGCGGTACAGTTGTTCACATAGCGGTAGATCATCAATATGAAGGTTATCTGGTGATCGCTGATGAAGTGAAGGAGGACTCACTGCAGGCCATTCAGCGCCTCAAAAAGCTGGGAATACGCAAGACGGTGATGCTGACAGGTGATGCTTCCGCCGTAGCTGAAGATGTAGGGAAGCAGTTAGGGGTAGATGAGGTACACGCAGAGCTTTTACCACAGCATAAGGTAGAGGCCATCGAGAAGCTGGATCGTGATAAGTCTCCACGCGAGAAGATTATTTTTGTCGGAGACGGAATTAATGATACTCCTGTACTGGCTAGAGCCGATGTCGGGATCGCTATGGGAGGACTTGGTTCCGACGCTGCCATTGAAGCAGCAGATATTGTAATTATGACCGATGAGCCTTCGAAGATTGCTGTAGCTATCGGAATTGCCAAGCGTACTCGAGCCATCGTATGGCAAAATATTATTTTTGCTTTAGGTGTAAAAGCTATATTCCTTCTGCTCGGTGCATTTGGGATTGCCACGATGTGGGAGGCTGTATTCTCAGATGTAGGGGTAACCGTACTTGCCGTACTGAACAGTATTCGAGCTTTAAAAGTGCAAGACGAGGGTTAAGAATCTTTGGTGTATTAAATAAATGATTTCAACAAAAGTAAGCTTTAGGATTCCGGTTTTAAGGGTCTTAGGGCTTATTTTTTTTATTCTCCAGCAAAGAATTTGTCTATTTTTGCCGATATAGAAGATATATCCACATCAGGAGATATTATAACAAATGGAGTGAGGAGGCTATTTCATCGTGAATGAAAATGAAATGAAAGGAAACAAGATGAAAAAAATGAGAAAAAATGTAACGAAGAGAAAAGCGACGTCAATTCAACTTAAGTGGTCATCTGTTATATTAGCTATTGCAATCGTGCCGCTCATGGTAGCGACCATATTTTTACTTGATTATTTCGGCAATGTCACACGCACAGACAGTGAGCAAATGGCGCAGGACACCATTAATACGAACACATTCCGGATGGATGAGTGGCTATCCAACAAAACCTCGTCCGTAAAGGATCTGGTGTCCCAGCATCCTGAGTTCGATTTTACAAATCCGGCAAGTATCTTCCCTGTGATAGAAGTGCTGGAGGAAAGTGACAGTGAGACAGAAGGTTACAGTGTCATTAGTAAAGACGGCCAGTTAACCAATATGATGAACATGACCGCAAATGTAGCAGATGCGAGCTATTTCTTGAAAGCGAAAGAAACACATGCGCCTGTGTTGGGGGAAATGTCCTATCTGGAGCAGCTTGATAAATATATCATTCCAATCGTAGTTCCTGTCATGGATAAGGATAAGCAATTTATGGGAGGTATTGTCTTCTCAATTACTCCTGAAGTTCTTGCCCAAATGAGTAATGAAATTACTATGGCGGATACCGGATTTGGATATGTAATCTCAAATGATGGCATGTATTATACATATCCAGACGTCAGTCGTATGGGCAAAAAAATTACCGATTTCGCTAAAGAGCCGGCTCTTCAGAAGGTCGTTGACAAGATTTTAAGCAATAAAGAGGGGTCTGAAACTTATAAGGGCGAAGATGGTAAGAAAGTCATTACATACTTTAAGACAATTCCAGATACCGATCTAAAGCTTCTTGTAACAGTGCCGGAGAAAGAGGTTTTTGCCAAAGTGACCTCTGCACAAAGAACAGCAATGTTCATCTTACTGGCAGTTATACTTGTCATAATTTTTGTTTCACTGTACCTTACTCGTCTTATCGTTAGACCCATTAAAGCTATTTCCTCGACTATGAAAAAGGTGGCAGAGGGTCATCTGAATGAGAGGGTTAAAGTGCAGTCCGGAGATGAGATCGGCGAGATGAGTCAAAATATCAATGATATGATTGAGACACTCTCCGGTATTGTCAACAAGATTGATACAACAGTAGTGGAGGTTGCTTATTCCTCAGAAGGAATGCTGAAATCGGCTCAACGTTCGTCCTATACTTCAGCAGAGGTTGCTACAGTTATCCAAGAAGTAGCTCAAGGAATGGAAGAGCAATTTAGAGGCTCCGAGCAATCCGCAAGAGCAACGGAAGAGATGGCTGTAGGTTTACAACGTATTGCTGAGTCCTCTGCAGCGGTATCAGATCAGGCTGAGACAGTCAACTCAGAAGTAGAGAGTGGCTATTTGGAAATTCAATCTACACTGCAACAGATGGCTGTTATCAGTTCCACAGCTAATCAGACTGCCGAGATGATTGGGAAATTAAGTGAGCAATCGGAACAAATCGGACAAATTGTGGATGTAATTTCTGAGATATCCAATCAGACAAGCTTATTATCTTTGAATGCTTCTATTGAGGCTGCCAGAGCTGGAGAACATGGTCGTGGCTTCGGTGTAGTTGCGAATGAGGTGAAGAAGTTAGCAGAGCGGACAAACAGCTCCATCATTAGTATAGTGGAGCTAATCGGCGGCATTCAGTCTTCAACAACAAGTGCAGCGGATTCCATGAAGAAGAGTATTGAGGAAATTGGCGATGGAATGGGGAAAATGCAAAACGTCGGTGTTTCCTTTGATCATATCCGTTCTTCGATCCGTGAAGTATCGTCGCAAATACAGGATGTGTCAGCAATTAATGAAGAGATGTCAGCCGGCACGGAAGAAATAACGGCTTCTATATCCGATATGCTCGGAATAGCTAAAGAATCTGCTGAGAATGCTCAGGCGGTCTCCTTAGCTTCAGCGGAGCAGACAGAGATTATGAAGGATGTCGTGTCCTCCGCGGAATCACTTAATGAAGTGATGTCTGTGCTGAAAGAAGAAATCGAAAAGTTTAAAAAGTAGGAGATAAACTGAGATTCATCTCCTAATAATACAAAAATCGCTCTCTGGGAGCTGGCGGGTGATCTCACCCATTCCCAAAGTAGCGATTTTTTTACGAATTAAACGCTGTCTTCCAGCTGTAGGCTCTCGATGCCTGCACGTACAATGTTGCAGGAGTGGTTCAATTTCTGGGTTTCCTCTGTATTTAAATTAAGCTCCAGCAGCTCTTGAATCCCAGTGTTGCCTATGATGGCGGGCACGCCCGTGCATACACCGCTATGTCCGTACTCTCCATCCAGAATGGCCGATACGGCGATAATTTTGTGCTCATCATTCAGGATCGAACGGGTAATGTAGGCAAGTGCGCTGCCAATCCCGAAATGTGTGGAGCCTTTACGGGTGAAAATTTCCCAGCCGGCATCTTTTGTCTTGCGGGAGATATCCTCCAGATCCAAATGCGGGAACCGCTCGCGATGCTGATCTAAAATTTGCAGAATAGGCTTGCCGCCAATTGTTACATGGGACCAAGCTACAAATTGGGATTCGCCATGTTCACCTAAGGCGTAGCCATTAACACTGCGCGGGTCAATGGAGAACACATCGGAGAGCAGGGTTTTTAGGCGCGACGAGTCAATGGAGGTCCCGGTACCAATAATTCTGTGGCGAGGCAGACCTGATATTTTCCAGACCATATAAGTGACAATATCGACCGGATTAGCGGCGACTACGAATATTCCATCAAATCCCCCAGCCATGATGTTGGTAATGATTTCTCGAGTAATAACCGCAGAGGCTTCCAATACGTCAAGTCGGGTCTGCCCGGCTGTTGGATTAGCACCAGCGGTTAAGATAACGACATCCATTTTTGCACAATCGCTATAGGTTCCGGCATACACCTTTGTGCGTGTGCTTGTGAAATCCATACAGTGCGAGAGATCAAGTGCTTGTGCCATAGCCCGATCATAGGTGCGGTCGATCATCATAATTTCGTCGCAAATGGCCTGATTAACCATGGAGTAAGCACAGCTTGAACCCACCATTCCGGCCCCGACGATGGCTACTTTTCTCGATTTACTTTTCAATTGCCTTGTCCTCACTCTCTAAAAGTTATACGCAGTATAGGCTTCCAAATGATATTTATTTCAGCATTAAGGTCTTTTGGAAGCTTATCGTTAGGTATGCTTATAGTTTAACGTATCCCTTCGCAAGTTACCTGACATCGGACTTGCAAAGATTATATTTTTTCTGTTTAATGCTGAATAGGTGACATGATGAGTTAGTTATTTCAGGAGATCTATCCCTATAGTGTATGTAAAGTGCTTAAAGAGGATGTAATAAGAGGATGGCTAATTGATGTCAGAAAAGGGTGGAAAGTAGAAAAAAGCAGAGGAGAACATAAGCTTGAGTTACAAGAGGTAAGAAGTCATCTCAAGGATATCGGGTAAGAACCCTGAGATGGCTTCTTAGGATTATTATTGATAATCATGGCTGCGGCAGCAGACTTCCCGAGGAGGTCATAGCCTTATAACGCTTGAACATAAAAAATCTCCAATGAACAATCATGCCGAAGGCTAAAATAAAGAACAAACCACCGGACTGTGGAATAGACACATAACGGTTAATAAATTCATGGAGTAAAGTGCGGACTAGAAGAAGTCCGAGCAGGATAAACGCAAAGCTCTTGGAGCGTTGAGCGTAAATTTGTCCATCACGTTGTTCAAAGTGGGTGCTGCGTATAAGAGGATACGCGAAGATGAACCAGCCAATCAAAAAGGCGACTGCCGCCCACCATAATGGGAATCTGACCGCAGGTGCCACAAACATGGCAAAACCCGTCGACATACCGAGAGGTGGAATCCATATTTTTCGAATAGTAACCGGACGTGCGCTTGCTTTTAGACGAATGAAAATAACCATCAGCGCCATGAACAAAGCCCCTAATGTGGAGCCAATATGTAGAAGCGAGGGGTTTATGTTACCCATGATACACGACCTCTCTATGATTTCAGTCACTTGTATCTTCATTATAACAGAAAAACGATGGCAAAACATTGAAGTGTATTGGCTCCATCCCCGCAACAATTCCAGCAGAGGAATTTTTTCTTAAAGGAACGATACATACAAAAATCCCCGCCAGAGCATACTCTGACGAGGATTTATTGATGTGAATATTATTATCTCAGCCCAGACTTACGAACGGCTGCGTCCACTTGTCGAGCGAAGAATAAGGCTCACGATAAAGATCAGCACAACGGCACCGATCAAAGAAGGGAAGAAGTAGAAATCACTTACTTTAGGTCCCCAGCTTCCCAGAAGCACGCCACCCAGCCATGAACCGATAATACCAGCGATGATATTACCGATAACACCACCAGGAATATCTCTGCCCATAATCAGACCAGCCAACCAACCAATAACCCCACCAACGATTAACATCCATAGAAAACTCATGTTACTTCAACTCCTTCGTTTTGTTGTTTGCGATGTCTACTATTAACCTTTGTGACCATCTTTAAACCACATGGAAAAACTTACTTCTTCCGGAATGGTTAGGAAGTAGGCTCTAAATGCAGTTTCGATAATGTATTACAACTATAAACATGCTATAGTGAAAAAATATTATAAAATTATGAGTAAACCCCTATTAGTAAAGGGTAAGTAAGAAGTAATACAATACATAAAAGATAAAGGAGCCACTATTATGGAACGGGCTAATGAGGCATTGTTTTATGTAGGAACGTATAACTCTGAGAACGAGAAGGCGATTCAGTTATGTGCGCTTAGTCTTTTGTCGGGGGAAATGAGAATTCTTGAGGGTACCGAGGGAATTGAAAATCCATCGTTTTTAGCTGTGAATAAAGCAGGCAGCGTGTTGTATGCAGTTAGTGAGAAGGATCAAGGTGAGGTTTACGCATATGCAATTGATCCTGCAACTAAAGCGTTGAAATCACTTGGAAGTCGTCCTACGGAAGGTGGCGCTCCTTGTTATGTCTCCATTAGTCCTAAGGAAGATTACATATTCGTCTCCAATTACTCGGGAGGCAATGTTAATGCTTTTCCTGTAAATGAAGATGGTTCGCTTCAAGAGATGTCCGACCAAGTAAAACATGTGGGTTCAGGCATTCGTGAAGACCGTCAGGAGGCTCCGCATCCGCACTCTGTCATTCCGGACGCAAGTGGTAGACATGTGCTGGTGTGCGATTTGGGACTGGATCAAATTGTGATCTATCGCCCTGAAGAGGGCAAACTGGTAAAACATCGTGAGCTTAATCTGCCACCTGGTTCAGGTCCACGTCATCTGGCGGTGCATCCCTCTGGACAATGGATCTACCTGGCGAATGAACTGAATTGTACAGTAACGGCATTTGCTAATGATGAACAGGATGCAAATCTAAATGTTTTACAGCATCTTAGCACGCTTCCTGATAATTATACTGCCGGTAGTGACGATACAGCTTCCGATATTCATGTCTCCCCTTGTGGCAGATTCCTGTATGTCTCCAATCGGGGACAAGACAGTATCGCCCTGTTCCATATCGATGAATTAACGGGTCTGCTTGAAGCAGTGGATTGGCAGGGTACCGGCGGGCGTACTCCGCGTAACTTTGCAATTATTGGGGATAAGCTGCTTGCTGCTAATCAGAATAGTGATAATATTACCTCCTTCTCCATCGATAGTGAGAGTGGCAGATTAATCCCTACAGGAAATGAATTGGAAATGAAGTCACCTGTTTGTGTGCAAGCGTTGTAGGCTGAGACTAGGTTATTGTATGTCGTAAAAATAAGGGCTATTCCCGTAATCCATTCATTTTTTCGTGAGTGGAGGTTGGGAATAGCCCTATTTTGCAAATGAAGACCTAAGGATAATAGCAAGTGATTTTTAAAATGTATTTCGGATACCTAAATCGTAAAAACCGATGTCATCCAGCATGATCCGGTCGCCTTCTTCATCAAGATAGAAGGTGATTTCCGTCAGGTTGTCAGGATCCAGCTCTGGTTCTTCCTCTTGAAATTGTTCGAACGGCATCTCGTAGGTTTGAAATACAGCTTCGGAAAGGTCACCGTATTTGCCATCGTTTATCCGCTCTTCAAGCCATGGGAATAACGTGAACTGAGTTTGTGGAAGCGGCAGTATGTCCATTACTTCATCCAGCGTCAAGCGGGCTGAGGTATCATTATGGTCAGTTAACTCCACCTCAACCTTTGGAGGTAGTGGAACATCCATTTCTTCACTAAGGTCACCATTCAGATTTGCCATAGAGAACGTAAGGCCATCTGCCCCTAAAAGAGCAGTTTCAGTACGGACACTGTCGTTAAGCTTAATGTTGTAATAAGCTTCTTCGTTTTTGCTGGCTGTGCGTTCAAGGACAACACCATAGGTGGCTTTGCTTTTTGACTCTCGGTCTTTAGCCAGCTCTTCTGACCAAGAAACACCCGATGCTTCTGCTGTTCCCAGTTCTACTGTGTTTTTGTTACGGTCATCGTCGAATGTGGCTACAGGACGATATCCCCCGCTTTGGAATCGATTGTAGTAGGCGGTATCTGGTAACCACTTCAGCCCGCTGCGATAATCCCGGAACAAGCTTTGGTATTCCTCTTTTTCATGCAAGGTGGTCTCCAAGAAAGCTGATACATAGACCTTAGCGATTTGCCGTTGTTTGTCTGCATCCATGATTTGTGCCCGATTTAAGAAGAGTCCAGCTGGCAAGGTCTGATCATACCCGCCCCAATCGCTGTTGAATTGACTGTGATTGGCGTCCGCAATATACAGTGAGCTTTTGAAAGCAGATGATCCTTGGGAATAGGAGGTACGTATATACTGCCGATCACCATAGAAATCATGTACATCTCCATCGCGGGCTCCCTGCAGGGTCAAATAATTGATGTCTTTGAGACGGGCTTGCTGGTCATCTATCGTTTTGTCCGTTGGTGCAAGCGCGATTACAGAGGTTATATTAAAGCGATTAACTGCCGCCATCACCGGATCATCCTTGAACCAACGAGTGGCATCCGCGGCCATAGCTACGGCTTGTCCTCCGCGGCTATGGCCGAGCAGGGCGGTTTTTGTGAAATCTATTTTCTGATAAAAAGGACTGCCCGGATCATCTGAAAAGTCTGCTAGCTGCTCTAAATGTTTCAGTAGGATCCAAGTCCGTACTTTAAAATCATTGTCCGGAATACCGGACCAAGCAGAATAATTCAGGAAATTCTCATCGAGCGAGATCGCGATAAATCCCCGGCTTGCCAATAGTTCGCCGAGATAAGCGTACCCGCCATCAGAGTAATCTTCCATCATATGATTGCCGTGCACCATCAGTACTACTGGATATGGACCTTCGCCTTCTGGCATCCATACGCGACCATTCAAGGGAAGTGCCTTATAATCGAAACCCCAGAATAAAGTGCGCAGCTTTGACCAATCCTTAATATAAGCAGAAGCATCGGCCGTAAAGGATATCAAGCTTGTATCCTTACCGTATTCGGCACGATGTAGATCGGTACCACTGGCATAGGTGAAGGTCTGATAAGCTAGATTACCTGGTTTTCCAGGATCGGAGGCTGTAAGTGGAACAACTTCCGTATCGTTGATGTCGACCGACTCTGAAATAGGCAGTTCTTGCACTCCGCTTGCCAGCGCAAGTGGGGAAAAAGTCACTGCCACTGTTAGCAGAAGTCCTAGTGTTATTCTTTTGCTGCGGAGCAGGCCAATGGCTAATCCGCCTAGTGCTCCTAGCAGTGCAAGCACGACCGCAATGACAACCGCAGCCTCAATCTCAAAATCCGCATAATATAAGATTAGTAGAATAGCTCCAAAATCACTCAATACACAGCCTGCGAATAATCTTGGGATACGCAGTCCGGTCAACGCTAGCAGAACAGCCAAGATATTGCCGGAAATCGCCAGCAGGACAGTGCCTGCACCTGCAGCAAGAGCGATATCGGTAGGTTTACCTAATCCAGTAGGAATGCCTAACACGGCAGTACTAAAGGCTAAAAAGCATACTATCCACAGACCAGCTATAGCTGTTCTCCAAACTGCTGTATCGTAACGGTAGGTTCCCCTAATTCTTCGTCCAATTTCTTGAGCCATACGTCTGTGGAGCCGCGGTTTCAACGGCGCAGGGACGTATTCTAAATCCATACCCATGACTCTCTCCCCTGACATAAAGCGGTAATTTCTCTTAACCCATAAGCTGTAGCAATAATATTACTTTATAGCATCAATAACAAGTGGATCTTACAGGAACCGACCCCATAGCTTGTATGGTGTGGTGTGTGTGAGTTTTCTTTGACATAGGCTGGAAAAAAAGGTTTGACACAGTTAAAGGGTTTCAGTATTATATCCATATAAACCAACTAAGTAGATAGGAATAATTGAAGAAAGTTCTTACCGTACGAACGGAGGAACGCCTGCATTAGGCTCGCAGACACGGTCTTAGGACCGGTTTGACCTGCCATACGTAGGCTTTCCTCCGTTCTTTTTGTGTTACCCAAGGGTTTGTCTGGTACGAAAAAACATGGGGGAGTGGAAAAGATGAAGAAAAAGATGAATAAAGGGCTTCTTGTAGGGTTTAGCTTGTTGCTGACGGCAGGGCTTACTGCTGCTTGCGGCAGCAATAACAATAACGGCAATAGTGCTAGTCCGGCAACAGACGCACCAGCAACAACCAATTCAGCGGAGGCCACAAATGCGGCTGAAGCCACCAAAACTCCATCTAAAGATCCAGTAGAACTACTGAACGTATCTTATGACCCTACTCGCGAATTGTACGAGAATTATAATAAAGCTTTTGCTACCTATTGGGAGAAAGAAACAGGACAGAAGGTCACCATTAAACAATCCCACGGTGGATCGGGGAAACAAAGCCGTGCTGTGCTTGATGGCCTGGAAGCGGATGTTGTGACATTAGCACTTGGTTATGATATTGATGCCTTGCAGGAAAAGGGACTGATCAACGAGGGCTGGCAAAGTAAATTCGATCATAACAGCTCGCCTTACACCTCGACTATCGTGTTCCTTGTACGCAAAGGGAATCCGAAAGGAATCAAGGATTGGCCAGATCTGCTCAAAGAGGGCGTAGAGGTTATTACACCAAACCCGAAAACATCAGGTGGAGCACGCTGGAACTACTTGGCGGCTTGGGGTTACGCACTAGACCAGAACAATAACGATGAGGCTAAGGCTGAGGAATTTGTAAAAGAACTGTTCAAGCATGTGCCAGTGCTGGATACCGGCGCGCGTGGATCTACAACAACGTTTGTGGAGCGTGGAATTGGTGATGTGCTGATCGCATGGGAGAATGAAGCTTATTTATCCGTGGAAGAGCTGGGACCGGACAAATTTGATATCGTGAATCCTTCGGAGAGTATTCTGGCTGAACCGCCAGTAGCTATAGTAGATAAGGTTGTGGACAAAAGAGACACGCGTGAGGTATCTGAGGCGTACTTGAAGTATCTCTATAGTGAAGAGGGACAAAAAATCGCGGCTGAGAATTACTACCGTCCTACATTAGATAGCGTGAAAGAAGAATACAAAGATAAGTTCCCGGAAATCAAGCTGTTCACATTGGCTGACAAATTCGGAACCTGGAAAGAAACGCAAGAGAAGCATTTTAATGATGGCGGGATCTTTGACAAGATTTATGTGCCGGGTGCCAAATAACAGATGAATGAAATGCAGGATATGATTATTGAGATTTGTCCCGGTAGGGGCTGATCGGCTAAAAGGCCGAAGGCGAGAAAGGATGAATAGGGGATGAATGTCACCACTACGGCTGCACCAGCAGCAACGCGGCGAAAAATACTGCCCGGCTTCGGGCTGACGATGGGCTACAGTGTATTATATCTGAGTCTAGTGGTTCTACTGCCACTTTCGGCGTTGCTGTTCAATTCTACAGGTCTGAGCTGGGCGAAATTCTGGGATGTAGCTACGGACCCGCGGGTATTAGCTTCGTATCGTGTGAGCCTGTCGACAGCTGCTGCCGCCGCTTTTGTAGATGCAATTCTAGGTCTTTTGCTGGCGTGGGTACTGGTACGTTATGAATTTCCGGGCAAAAGAATATTTGATGCGCTGATCGATCTCCCGTTTGCCTTGCCGACAGCTGTAGCCGGTGTCTCCTTGACGGCGCTCTATGCAGGCAATGGCTGGATTGGGTCTTGGCTTGAGCCGCTGGGATTAAAGGTGGCATTCACTCCGCTCGGGATTACCTTGGCTTTGATGTTCATCGGCATACCGTTCGTTGTCCGGACGGTGCAGCCGGTGCTGGAGGATTTGGACAGAGATATGGAGGAGGCTTCGGCAACCCTTGGCGCAGGCCGCTGGAGAACCTTTCGTTCAGTAGTTCTGCCTGAGCTGTTTCCGCCACTGCTAACAGGTTTTGCTCTAGCTTTTGCTCGGGGCATCGGTGAATTCGGCTCCGTCGTGTTCATCTCCGGTAACATGCCGATGAGGACGGAGATTGCTCCGCTGCTTATTATGTCTAAACTGGAGCAATATGATTATGCCGGAGCTACCGCCGTTGCCCTGCTATTGCTCCTCATCTCTTTCTTAATGTTACTTGTTATTAATACACTTCAGCGCTGGGTTCGTAAGACTTCTCGTTGAGGGTAATCGCCGTGACAGCAGACGTCCGAACATGTTCAAACTTACTCGGAGACACTCGATATCTGCCGTTGATATTGAATATTCCAAGCTATCTTGTCTTCGTAAAACCCTTTAAAGGAGGAATAATTTTGGCCGGTACTGTCCCTCTCCATACCCCCCGGCTACAAAAGAATGCGTCCTCGTCCGCGACAACGGAAACCCAAATTGTAAAATGGGTGTTGATCGGAGCGGCTGGGCTAGTCCTTTTTTGGCTGATTGCTCTGCCATTAGTTGTTGTGTTAACCGAGGCACTTAAAAAGGGCTGGGACGTATATATTGCTGCCCTGACTGATCCGGATGCCCGCTCAGCGCTGCGATTGACGCTGCTTGTTGCGGCGATAACTGTGCCTCTGAATACCTTTTTTGGTGTAACAGCGGCGTGGGCTGTAACCAAGTTCCGTTTCCGCGGCAAAGGGTTTCTGATCACCTTGATTGATCTCCCTTTTGCAGTTTCGCCAGTCATCGGCGGCCTAATCTTTGTACTCGTCTTCGGAGCAAACGGATGGTTTGGCCCTTGGCTGAGCGCCCATGATATTAAGATCGTATTTGCGCTTCCGGGTATCGTGCTAGCCACGTTGTTTGTGACGTTTCCTTTTGTAGCGCGTGAGTTAATCCCGCTGATGGAGGATCAGGGTACACAGGAGGAAGAAGCGGCAATTACACTCGGCGCACATGGGTGGCAAATCTTTTTCAGAGTCACGCTGCCTAATATTAAATGGGGGTTACTATACGGCATTATTTTGTGTAATGCGCGGGCCATGGGTGAGTTTGGTGCGGTTTCTGTGGTGTCCGGGCACATCCGTGGGGAGACGAATACGCTGCCGCTGCATGTTGAGATTTTGTACAACGAATATCAATTTTCAGCATCATTTGCAGTAGCTTCTTTGCTCCTGTTATTGGCTTTGGTAACGATGATTATTAAAAGCTGGTTGTCGCGAAAAAATGCCCATTGACATGACTTTTAGTTCCATGCTAAGTTAATTCATAGTATACTGGTTGGTAATAACGGAATTGAGGAAAAAAGGAATTTAGGCGGATATAATCCTTTGGTGAGAAAGGGAGGCTAGAGAATGGCTAAACCGCTGAAAGTGGACGATTTATGGCTTACGCGGATTGCAGGACTTCTGGATGATATGGAATTTGGCTCATTGCATATTGTAGTGCATGAAGGTCAGATTGTTCAGATGGAGCGTACGGAACGCAAACGGTTTGAAAATAGTAGTGGCAACGCAAATGGACGTTATATTGGTGAAAGCGGCAGCCGGCGGGCCGATTCTCAATCGGCGGGACGTTGATTCAATCTCTGGGCAATCATAAAGGTATATATCATCTTTTTGGATAAAAGATTATGGAGTTGTCACATAAGCCACGAAATGGCTGCTGGGGCAACTCCTTTTTCGCACGTATGACGCACCATATGACGCACCCCATCGGACTCAGTTGACGCTAAACACAGTATTATGCCACATTTGCCCCGCTAACGGACCGCATAGCCGCTATTGGCATAAAAAACACCACATATGGACCTGATTCTAAGCAATAACGTCCCTGGAGTCCGAAACCACGCTCCAAAAGCTGAAAAGGCGCAAATAACGTCATCTGGGTCCGTAAGTCGCAGGGAATGATGACTATTGAAGCAGACTGCCTACCAGTAAGAACACAGCAAGATGTCATCCGGGTCCGTAGGTCGCAGGAATGATGATTGTTGAAGCAGACCGCTCATGAGTAAAAACACAGCAATATGTCATCTGGGTCCGCAGGTCGCCGGGAATGATGATTGTTGAAGCAGACCGCTCATGAGTAAGAACACAGCAATATGTCATCTGGGTCCGCAGGTCGCCGGGAATGATGATGATTGTTGAAGCAGACCGCTCATGAGTAAAAACACAGCAATATGTCATCTGGGTCCGTAAGTCGCAGGGAATGATGAGTGTTGAAGCAGACCGCCCACCAGTAAGAACACAGCAATACGTCATCCGGGTCCATAGGTCGCAGAGGATGATCTGTCCCTTTACGACATATACAAATGATCAGCCCGTAGGGCAGCTACATATTTTGATGACGCAGTACGTTTGTTAATAACGAGGGGCTTGGCGCGAGGCGGATACGCCCTCCATCAACAGGATGAACGCAGTAATGGCGTGCATAATCCAACCAACGATCGGAACAAAAGCTAAAATCGAGGTGATAATGCCCAGAACGTTCCCCATGAATGGTTTATGTTCTCTTTGCAGCACAACAACGGCTACAGCATGAAGCAAAAAGGCAATGGCCAAAGGGACCCAACCATTAGCAATGATAAAGAGTCCGCCAATCAACGGCAGAGCCAGAAAAGCTTCATAAAGGCATGTTCCCCATTTGAACAGCTTGGCTACAGGAGACATAATGCTTCACCCACCCTTTTAAAAATATTGTTACAGATACTATTCCACACAGTCAGTAAAGGAATTCAAGAATATAATGCTTATCCCTCAGTTTCAAAAACATCCCTAGCAGTGAGCCTTGCCTGTGAACCATGCAGTCGTATATAGTGGGAACAGCAATGCTGAACGGAGGAGTGCGGATGGAAACAACTAGTAAGCTTGATATACGCCATGAACAGCCTTCAGTGGAACAGTATTTGGCGCTGAGAAAAGAAGCTGGGCTGAGTGAAATGAGTGTGGAAGGTGCAGCGATCGGTTTGCCTCGTTCTATTTTTGCGGTAACTTTGTATGAGGAGAATAACTTAATCGGGATGGGACGGGTGATTGGCGATGGGGGATGCTTTTTTCAGGTCACGGATATCGCGGTCAAGCCTTCACATCAAGGACAAGGTTTAGGAAAGTTGATCATGCAGGAAATCAGGGAGTTCCTTAATACTGTACCGGACAAGGCTTATGTAAGTCTGATTGCAGATGGAGAAGCCTCAAAGCTCTATGCACAATATGGTTTTGAATCGGTTATGCCACGTTCTCAGGGAATGTTTTTGCGTCGCTAAGCTAAGGCGAATTCATGCTGCTTTTTTAGTAGAGAGTGCCCCTTGTATTGGTTAAGGGGTTTTTGGTCTGGAAGTGGAGTAGTAGGCGCCATCTGGTTTCGATCGGATTTGAGCGGATAAATAATGTTTAAAGGCTGTAAGGGAAAGCTATTCAGATGAGCATCGAAAAAATAATTGAGCAGAAGGCTGCGCGATAATGGTCTTGCTCGTAGAATGTGAGGAACAACAAGATGGATGTTGTAATATTGGGCGCTTCAGGAACGATTGGAAAGGCAATTGTACAGGAGGCATTAAAAAGAAAACACGAAGTAACAGCTGCGGTACGGAATCCAGAGTCAGTAACTCTCGAACACGAGCGTTTACATGTAACAACGGTGGATATTCTTGATCCGGCTTCAGTAGCGGCTGCGGTCCGTGGCCATGAAGAGGTAATCAGTGCTTATGGACCAGGAGCGGGCCACGATCAGGATCTGATTACGGCGGCAAAAGCGTTGGTGGAGGGTATGCAGACGGCAGGGTTAAATCGGCTGTTGGTTGTTGGAGGTGCAGGTAGCTTAAAGACTGAAACTGGAGAGCTGCTGATGAATACACCGGATTTTCCTGAAGAGTTTAAATCAGTTGCAGAGGCGCATGCGCAGGCTTATGAGATTTACAAAAATACAGAATTGGATTATACGTATCTCAGTCCTGCTGCGGTAGTTCATCCAGGTCGTCGTACAGGTCATTTCCGCATCGGATTGGACCGTCTTATTCTAGATGAGAATGGTGAAAGCAAGATTAGTGTGGAGGATTTCGCTGTAGCTATGGTGGACGAGCTGGAGGAAGGGAATTTTAGTCGGGCCAGATTTACTGTCGCTTACTGATATCAGACTTGCGCCGGACTTGCGCTCGGGATTGTACTTGGAATTGCGTGTGAAGCTTTGGAACGGTAGATAGCGGAAAGGGGCTAAATCATGTATCTGGTAACTGCTGAGCAAATGAGGCAGCTGGACAGCGAAACGATCCAGCAGCTGGGGATTCCAGCGATTGCGCTGATGGAGAATGCGGGAAGAGTTATCGCAGAGGAGATCATCGCGCTTTGCCGGGAGAGAGGCGGGGCAGGCTGCAGGAATGCAGCCAAAGGGAACGATGCCGGGCTAAAGCAGGCCTCGCTGGGTGACCCAGGCAAGGCATTTAAGGTCAGCGCAGATCATGCGCTGACGCTTGCCTCCGCCGCCGCCGAGCGATGGTTCATCCTCGTCGGCAAAGGCAACAACGGCGGCGATGGCCTCGCCGCCGCACGGTACCTTCGCGAGACCGGCATCGCCGTCACGCTCGTCTATGCGGTGCCGCCGGAGTCGCTCTCCGGCGAGGCCGCCCTGCAGCGCGATGCGGCTGCAGTCATGGGCCTGCCTGCCGTAGTATACGGCAGGGATCGGCTGGACCTTGCCGAGTGCAGCGGCATCCTGGATGCGCTGCTCGGCACCGGCGGCGCGGGAGCCCCGCGCGGCGCCTATGCGGAGCTGATTGCCGCAGCGAACAGCAGCGGCAAGGTCATTGTGTCCGCGGACATCCCCAGTGGTCTGAACGCGGACACAGGAGAGACGCATGAGCCTTGCATTCATGCGTCAGTGACGGTATGCCTCGCGTTTCTCAAGCGAGGCCTCCTGCAATACCCCGGTGCAGGCGCAGCGGGGCATGTCAAGGTACGGGCCATCGGCATTCCGACTGCTCTGGCTCTTGACAGCGGTGTGCAGACTCATCTGCTGACACCGGAAGTGCTGCATGCCCATCTGGGGGTCGATCTGGCCCGGCGGCGGTCGCCAGAAGGCCATAAGGGAACTTATGGGCATGTACTCCTTGCTGCCGGCACCTTACGGATGAGCGGCGCCGCACTACTGGCAGCCCGTGCTGCGCTGCGCACGGGCTGCGGACTGGTGACGTGGGCGCTTCCTAAGAAGCTGTTACCTTCCGTCATCGGTGTTGTTCCTGAACTCATGCTGGCTGATGTAGGTGGCAGTGAAGAGGGAAACTGGGAGGCTGAGACCGCGTCCGAGCTACTGAAGTTAAGCGAAGAGCGAGATGTAATCGCTGTGGGACCAGGTCTTGGACGGTTCCCGGGTGATACAGATTGGCTTCGCAGTCTTTGGGAAGGCAGTGATTGCCCGCTGGTTATCGATGCGGATGCTTTAAATATTCTGGCTGACTCCGATTATAAGAGTTGGGCGCGGCGCCGTCATTCTGTAATTCTGACACCTCACCCAGGCGAAATGGCTCGCCTGGCTAACCTAACTACGGCTGAGGTCCAACGTGACCGAATCGGTCTGGCTATGGACTATGCCAAGGAGCATGGGGTTACGCTTGTGTTAAAAGGAGCACATACCGTGATAGCAACTCCTGAAGGGCAAGCTTATGTAAATACCACAGGCCATCCCGGCATGGGCACTGGTGGAGCTGGTGATGTGCTAACGGGCATGATTTCCAGCCTGCTGGCTCAGGGACTTCATGCTACGCAGGCAGCAGCTTTTGGGGTATACCTGCACGGATTAGCAGGAGAGGGAGCAGCCCGTCAGCGGAATAATCCGGCGGCTATTATTGCCGGAGATATCATTGAAGCGCTTTGAGTATCCCTAATAAGGCTTATGACAGCAGTAAGCAGAGCAGTGGCAGAAATAGGGCGAATACTGGCAGCAACAGAGGAAACCTTTCTACACCAAGCTGGGTCACTCTGAGAAGGAGTAGTCCAAGGACTCCACCCAGACCCCATAGCAGATACTCTGCACCTTGTTCCGCTGCCAGCCATAGACCTGCACCAAAACCTGTGACGACATATACAGCAAGGGGCAGGATAGGGGATTTGGAGCGCAGAATACGCAGCAGTACATCTGCTACTAACGCCGCAGGCAATCCATAAGCATAAATGGCATAAGGAATCGATAGTGGCCAGCCTTCAGGAATTCCATCGGATTGTGGAAATCCAAGCATAAGTAAGGTAATAAGGACGTAAGTTAGCCCTGCGCAGGCTAATTTGGTTAATGCGTACATGCCACTGCTTAGGCGGACAGAAGAGATATCATAATCATTTATCTTATTCATTTGATATACATTCCTCTCGTGGTGTAATGCATCAGCTGGTGACCATGTCTCCACCATTGACATGAATACATGTCCCGGTAACATACGAAGAATCCGGTCCCGCTAAATAAAGATAGGCTCCTGCTAACTCATATGGCTGTGCGGCACGTTTAAAGGGTGTATCCGTCCCAAATACACTAACCTCATCTGCAGAGTAGCTGGAGGGAATTAGTGGTGTCCATACAGGTCCGGGAGCTACGCTATTGACACGAATGCCAGAGTCTACGAGTGATAAGGCTAAAGAGCGGGTAAAGGAGACGATCGCGCCTTTAGTTGAGGAATAATCTATAAGCTCTTTATTTCCTTGATAGGCAGTAATGGAAGCAGTGTTGATGATGGCTGCGCCTTTTTTTAGATGTGGAAGTGCGGCTTGTGTCAGGTAAAAGAATGGAAATATATTTGTCTGAAACGTTTGGTAGAGCTGTGCTTCCGTGATATCCAGAATACTTTTTTGCGGATACTGGACGCCATGATTGTTGACGAGGATGTCCAGCTTGCCAAAAGTGCGAAGGGTATGCTCCACAGCCTTGAAGCAGTTTTCCTTATGGCGTAAATCAACTTCGATCCGCAAACAACGTTGCCCTAATTCTTCAATTCGCCGCTGAGTGACCTCTGCATCTGAAGCTTCGTATAAATAAGCTATAGCGACATCTGCGCCTTCCTTTGCAAAAGCAATGGCCGCCGCTTTACCAATTCCGCTGTCGCCTCCGGTGATGAGCGCAATTTTTCCTTTTAGCTTTCCGCTGCCGGTGATCTCCGGATTTTCACTGATGGGGCGAGGATTCATTAGACTCTCTAGACCAGGCTGACGGTCTTGGTGCTGTGGGGGAAAAGCAATAGGCTGTTCCTTACATATCGTTTGTTCCCCATAATAGGGGTAGGTGGGGTTCATTTTTACATACACTCCTCCTTGCCTTCTATCTTCCGTATATTTCTATGCATGCGCCTAGAAAAGCGTGCGCTGTTATCCGGTCCTGCCTGTGTTTATAACCTAGTTCGAGGGAGCGTTTGTCAGAGATGAATGATTGGCGAAACATAGAGTATCTGAATCGTGGAACTCCAGTGCAAAAAGAGGTCTATACCCTGTTAAGAAAATTAAATATTATGAGTTTGCTGGCCGACTATAACCCGGTGCTGGTTGGCACAGTGCCGCTTGGTATTCAGGTGAAGGGCAGCGATCTGGATATTATTTGTGAGGTGCATGATTCCGTAAAGTTTACGGACATTGTTAGTCGATATTTCGGAACCATGGATGAGTTTACTAGTGTATCGCGTGTGGTTGATGGGGTCCCACGAACGAAAATTAACTTTATGGCCGGGGGCTGGCCTATAGAACTGTTTGGGCAGCCGCGACCCACAGCTCTGCAGAATGGTTACTTACATATGATCATTGAAGCGGAAATTCTAGCTCAGCTGGATAATGATTTTCGCCAGCAGATCATTACAATGAAAACAAACGGGTGGAAGACCGAACCTGCCTTCGCGCAAGTGCTGGGCTTGGAAGGCGACCCTTATGAAGCGCTGCTGATGCTGGAAAAGCTTCCGCGGAGTGCTCTTTATGCTTTTTGTCATTCTATACAAGCGAGGGGATAGACATGAATTATCGAGAGATGATTGCGGATGATTATGAAGCTGCCCACCAGCTATGGGAAAATACAGAGGGAATGGGACTTAGTGAAGCGGATTCGAGACTGGAGATTACGCGTTATCTGGAGCGTAATGCTGGCTTCAGCCAGATCTGCGAGAATGAAGACGGCCGGATTGTAGGAACTGCATTGTGTGGACATGATGGGCGAAGAGGTTATATGTATCATGTTGCAGTTAGTAATGACTGCCGAGGCATGGGCATCGGGCGTGAGCTTGTAAAGCGTTGCCTCGGTAATTTACATACAGCTGGTATCGCAAAATGTCATCTGATGGTGATTGGAACCAATGAACAAGGAAGAGGATTCTGGGAAGGGATAGGCTGGCAGTATAGAGGTGGAATTATGTTATACTCCCAGGATATCTTGTGATACATAAGATGCGAAATGAAAATACTATCTAAGTAAAATATCATTAGATTAGAAGTGGATATATCACAGCAAATGTAACGGTGAACTCCGACTGCCAGTGCAGTATACTATATATGAGTTTGATAATTGCCTATTTTGCAGGCAGGAGGTCTTTTATGCGTTTTAAAGATGTGTTTTCAATTATTGGTCCGGCCATGGTCGGGCCTTCAAGCTCGCATACAGCCGGTGCGGCACGGATCGGAAGGGCTGCAAGGCAGGTGCTGGGTGAAGTGCCGCGTGTGGCAGAAGTGACGTTTTTTGGTTCTTTTGCAGCTACTTATCAGGGCCATGGCACAGACAGGGCTATTGTCGGAGGACTTTTGGATTACGCTACCGATGATCATCGGTTACCCGACTCTCTGGAGTTAGCGGCTGAAGCTGGGATGGACGTATCTTTTGAGCAAGGAACGGGATTGTTTCCTCATCCTAACACAGTTAAACTGCATCTTATCGGACAAGAGACAGGAAGTGAGCTGACTTTAACGGGGACATCCATCGGTGGTGGAAACATTGAGATCGTCGATGTGGATGGTTTTGGAGTAAAGCTTACGGGAATGTATCCGACGGTATTGATTCATCATATGGATTATTTAGGTGTTTTGGCGAGTGTTACAGAAGTGATGCGTAACGGACAATTTAATATAGGGCATATGTCTCTGGATCGGAAGAATCGCAGCGGTGCAGCCTTAACGGTGCTGGAGCTGGATGAAGCTGCTACTCCAGAGCTTATTGAAGCGCTTAAAGCGCTCACTGCGGTGAAATCGGTGAAATTGGTTAATTTAAACGAGGGTAAGCAAGATGAGAAGGGGAAGGAAAGCTTAACATGAATTTTCAAACACTTAGCCAACTGGCTGTATTATGTGAGGAACGTGGCCTCACCATTGGAGCCCTTATGCTTGAAGAGCAAAGCGCGGAATCGGGACGTTCCAGTGAACAGGAATTTGCCACTATGCGTGAATATTATGGGGTGATGAAAGAGGCTGTTCATCGTGGGATGCATGAAGATACCACTTCGCGCAGCGGTCTTACGGGAATGGATGCCCAGCGTGTAGGAGCCTATAACGCAGCAGATGAACCATGCCTAGGTGGACCCGCTGGTCAAGCAATGGCCTATGCCTTGGCTGTGTCCGAGGTTAATGCCTCAATGGGCCGCATAATTGCTACACCTACCGCAGGTTCATGCGGAATTATTCCGGGTGTATTTCTCAGCTGCCAGGAACGGTTTGGCTGGGATGATGACTATATGGTTACCGGTTTGTTCACTGCAGGAGCGATCGGTTATGTCATTGCCAACAATTCGTTTGTATCTGGTGCAGAGGGTGGCTGTCAGGCGGAGGTCGGGTCGGCCATCGGGATGGCGGCAGGAGCTTTAACCGAACTGCGTGGAGGAACGCCTGCACAAGCAGTGCATGCTGTTGGACTGGCGCTTAAGAACACCTTAGGACTGATTTGTGATCCGGTGGGAGGACTTGTAGAGATTCCTTGTATCGTTAGAAACGGATTCGGTGCAGTGACCGCGCTCGCCGCCGCCGATATGGCACTGGCTGGCGTACGTAGCGTGATTCCTTCAGATGAAGTAATCAAGGTCATGCTTGAGGTAGGCTCAGCTATGCCAGAAAAACACCGCGAGACCGCAGGTGGCGGATTAGCACAGACACCTACCGGCCGCAAGATCATGCAGGATTTACGTAAAAAGAAGTGATTTTAGAGCATTTTGAAACGTTCCAACTGTTCCCATAATCCTTCCTTCCGAAGGATTTCTGCTTGTTTGGGTCCCAAAAGGTCAAAGTGGGGGAATGGCGAACGATTATGAATATATTTAGCCGGCAGTCCATTTTCCTCACACCAATATGTTAGTCTGGTTAGGTCACTACAGCCGACCTTGGTGACAGTAGTCATGCCGGGAAAACGCGGGTCTAGCCAGTAATGGGTTAAGAAAGCGATCTCTCCTGCGGAGACAGCCTTTTTCCAGCGGGTTAATTCTTCTCTGTTGATGCCGAAGGCCATTACGTCTCCTCCTTATGTAGTATAGTTGACAACATTATAACCCATTGAAAGGGGATTACATCATGAACGGACAGGTAAGAGCCGATATTCGTCCTGGGCTTGAAGTGGATATCGTGCTTAAGCAGGATCAGCCGACGGGTAAGCTAACACATGGAACGGTAAAGGATATTCTCACGAACTCACCTCGACATCCGCATGGCATCAAGGTGCGTTTAACCAGTGGACAGGTAGGACGAGTTAAGAATATTGTTGCTAACTAACAACAATAAACTTTACCTTTGATTTTTATAAAAAAGCGCCCCTAATCAACAGAGATTGGGGCGCTTTTCTTTTTTATCTGCTCATAAAATCCTCAACGGACTGATCGGCTTTGGTCTGATTACATAACGTACAAGCGCAAACGCAATTATCCGGAGTAGTATGGCCACCTTTAGCACGGGGGAGCAAGTGATCTATAGTGTCTCCATAGGAGCCACAGAAGTAGCAAGTATAGTTGTCTCTGGTCAATATATAAGCACGGAAATCCTTATTGCTGTAAATCCGGCGGATGGTTCGGCGATTCACTACGATAGCGGCATGTTCTCTGACTAGAGTAACTGCAAGCTCGTAGTCAATTTCCTGATGCCAGCGCCGTCCTTTATCACTGTGGCCACGCATTAGAATTTTCCCTTTGGCAGAGGGAATCAATTGCGTTGGATCTTCGGGACTCAGTTTCGCGCCTTGAGAATGAGAATGTTTCCTTCGTTGTTCCAAGCCCCGTATGCGCTGATTTGGGTTGGATTGCGGTGAAGAAGCAACCGTGGAAGAAGGCTTTCCTTGTTTGGAGCGTTCCTTGACAGCCAAAGAAGGGGATTGAATGGTATCAGGTTGTACTGGAATGGGACCTGCTGCAAGAGTGAGATCTATGTTTTGTCGTTGATTGCGGCACTCCCGACAAGCGCCACGGCGAGACTGACCTTTGGAACGTTTGCCGGTACGTTTACGAAATTCAGAGAGCGGCTTCTGTTGCTGGCAATAGGTACATTGTTTGGTGGATAAAAGATGGGTATCGTTCATAGATATGTTAGGTTCAGCGCAACTTAGCGCCCGTCCTGTCTCCTTGTTTTTTAGGATCCAATGTATTTTATTTATTAGATTCAGTCGGCAGGGTTAACATTTCGTTCTAATCTTAGTATAGCGTAAAATACAATCGTTCACATCGCACTCAAAAAAAGCTTAAATACGGCTTTTTGTGTGATATCTGTCTTGGTGACATTCAGGAAAAACATGTAAAATCGAAAAGAGCTGTAAGGAATGCTCTACTTTTTAAACATGGGAAGGGGTACTGAAATGAAGCCAACCAAAAGAAGGCCGTTTACGGTAACATTGCTTTATATTTTTCATATATTTTTGGGGGTTGGAGCGTTAGCAGGAGGCGGGTCAATGGTCATAGATCCTAGTGGTGATCTGATACACATACCCACATCTATGCTGGAAAGATCGCCATTTTCAGATTTTTTAATTCCGGGTATTTTGCTATTCATCGTATTTGGTATCCTGCCCATGCTCGTGTTATATGGGTTGATCAAGAGACCAGAATGGCATTGGGTGAATACTTTGAATCCCTTTAAGAAATTATATAGCTTCTGGGCATTGTCCCTATATATCGGCTTTGGTCTAATTATTTGGATTATGGTACAGACGTATATGCTCGACAGTGTGGTAATCATACATCTGGTCTATATGAGTCTAGGGCTTTTGATCCAAGCTGTTACGCTGCTTCCTTCCGTACAAAGTTACTTTTTGCTGGACGGCGGTACCGAAAGACGTTAAAATTGCAGTGAACAGAAGGTATTTCATTAGTCTGGGCAAGGAGTGAACCGGATTGACAACTATATACGATATTGCCAAAAGAACCGGTTACTCTCCTACAACGGTATCCAAGGCGTTTAATAATTATTCCGATGTACGGGAGAAGACTCGCCAGGAAATTTTCCTGGTTGCCCAAGAAATGGGATATTTGCCGAATTCCCATGCCCGTACACTGACTACTAAGAAATCATGGACCATCGGTGTATTATTTGTAGAGAATACGGGATTTGGTATTCGCCATCCCTTTTTTAGCGCTGTGATCGAGAGCTTTAAGAAGGTTGCTGTGGATAAGGGGTATGCCCTCATGTTTATTTCCAAGGATGTTGGGGGTAAACAAAGCGGGTATTTGGAGAATTGCCGAATCCGTGGTGTAGATGGTGTTGTCGTTTTCTTGTCTGATTACGAGGACCCCTATTTCCGTGAGCTGCTAGAGAGTGATATTCCTACTGTGATTCTGGATTTTGAGACTACGCAGTCGCATACGGTATGTTCGGATAATACGGCTGGAGCTCAGCTTGCGATAGAGTATTTAGTTTCTTTGGGTCATCGCAAGATTGCTCATATTTCCGGGGGGATGAACACTTTTCCCGGTAAAACTCGGGAGTTAGGGTATAAGAACGCTATGAAGCAGCAGGGGCTTGAAGTGCCGGAGTCCTATGTTGTGAATGGAGCTTTTTATTCTCGTGAAAGTGGTTATAACGCGATGCTGGAGCTTCTTAAGCTGCCTGATCGGCCAACCGCTGTTTTTGCTTCGGGTGACATGTTAGCTTTAGGGGCTATTATGGCAGCAAAAGATAGTGGACTTTCCGTCCCGCTGGACCTTTCAGTTGTGGGATACGATGATATTGATCTAGCTGAGTATGTTACACCTGCATTGACAACCATTCGTCAGGATACGGCACTTTTAGGAAGCCGGGCAGCGGACATTCTTTTAGCATCGATTGAAGGGAAACAGTTGGATAAGGAAGCGGTTTTAGTTCCGGTAGAAGTGATCGAACGGGAATCCTGTGCACCTCCGGCTAGCGGGGATTAGGGCTGTATCAAATTCCATAACTACAGAGAGCGGGCTGCTATCCACAGGATAAATCTTGACGTAGAGAAAAGAGTCCTGATAAAGTAGAGGACATCATAGCTTGAATTTTTTCTATGCGGTATTTGCTACAGCGTATTCAGAGGAATAGGGCTATAATGGGCATATTGTTATGCCGCTTTTTACCTGCTCTCGTTAGATCATTTTTTTTCGTTATAATCGAAACCGGTTTCGATTATAGGTTTCGAATTGAGATGAAATCAAAATTTACCGAGGGCTTCCTTGAATTTTCTCAAACGTTTCAGTGGCCCATCGCTCCGAACCCTAACATCGGATGGTGATCCAGTAAAGGCAGTGCTTGTTGTTAGTAACAAAACAATTAGAGGAGATGGATGAAATGGCAAAAGTTCAAACTGTAGTAACTGCAAAAGATACAGGGGAACGCTTAACTCCGAAAGAGGCAATTGTTTTTAGCACAAGAGTAGATTCTGGATCTGCCGATGTAGAGCTTAGGCCAGAGCAGGAGTTCCAAAAGATGATCGGATTTGGCGGCGCTTTCACAGAAGCTGCGGCCTATACGTTGTCACGGCTCAGTCCTGAGAAACGGGCAGAGGTTATTCACCGCTATTTTCATCCGGTAGAGGGATTAGGCTATAACATGGGTCGTGTTCATATCCATAGCTGTGACTTTGCTCTTGGAAATTATACTTATGTCGCTGATCATGATACGGAGCTGGCTACCTTTGATATCTCTCATGATCATAAGTGGGTGCTTCCGCTGATTAAGGATGCAATGCAGGTAAAAGGCGGACCGTTCACGATGTTGGCGTCTCCTTGGAGCCCTCCGGCATGGATGAAAACAAATGGTGAAATGAATAATGGAGGATCACTCAAGCCAGAATACGCTGAAGTTTGGGCACGCTATTATACCAAATTTATCGAAGCTTATGGGAAGGAAGGCGTACCTATTTGGGCGGTTTCCGTGCAAAATGAGCCGGCTGCTGTTCAAGTCTGGGATTCTTGCATTTATAGTGCGGAAGAGGAACGCGATTTTGTTAAAAATCATCTCGGTCCAGTGATGCAGCAGGCAGGCCATTCCGATGTGAACATTGTCATCTGGGATCATAACCGCGATATTATGGTCGAACGTGCTTCGGTCGTGTTGTCTGATCCTGAAGCTGCACAATATGTGTGGGGTACAGGCATCCACTGGTATGGTGGTGAGGAGTTCGACAAGGTAGAGAAGGTACATGATCTATTTCCTGACAAACATCTATTGTTCACTGAGGGCTGTCAAGAGGGCGGCGTCAAGCTTGGCGAATGGTTTACAGGTGAACGTTACGGCAGAAATATGATTGGGGATCTCAATGCATGGACAGAAGGGTACCTGGACTGGAACCTGGTACTGGATGAGACCGGCGGGCCCAATCATGTAGGGAATCTCTGTGATGCCCCAATTATTGCAGATACAACAACAGACGAATTGCACTATAACAGCTCTTATTATTATATCGGGCATTTCAGTAAATTTATCGCGCCAGGTGCGGTACGGATTGGCTTTACTTCTGAAGCGGAAGGAATCCTATCCACAGCATTCCGTAATCCGGACGGCAGCATTGCTGTCATATTGATGAATGAGAGCGAAGAAGTTCGCACAGTAACCCTGGGGCTTGGCGATGAGATTGCCAACTGCGAGCTATCCCCTCATTCTATCGTAACGCATCTGATTTCATAAATAAGTAACAGTTTAGGAGGACATTAACGTGAGTAATTATTATTTCCAATCAGGTAACTTTGTAATGGAGCAGTTTGATACAGGAAAGCCTTTCTCTAGTTTCCTGCCAGGTCTTGCAGGTCTTAAGGGAATTCCAATGTGGACTTTTTATGTAAACCGGGGGCAAGCGATTTGCAGCTTTGGGGTACGCGACAAGAACTCGCCAATCATGGAATTCTCTCCAGCAAATATCTCTTATAAAGACGTAGGAACCACCGGATTCCGAACCTTTATTAAAATAAAAGGCGAGCAAGAGATTTATGAGCCATTTCAATCGGCACGTCCAGATCCTGCCGCCAAGCGGATCATGACCATTTTGCCTAACGGACTGACCCTTGAAGAAAGCCATGCCGGGCATGGGCTGAAGACGACTGTACACTATTTCAATCTGCCTAATGACGATTATGCCGCGTTGGTACGTCGGGTGGAGATTGAGAATATCGGTGGCAAAGAGATTGAGCTGGAGCTGATGGATGGTCTGCCTGAGATTTTGCCTTACGGAGTAGAAAACAGCGGCTACAAGGAGATTGGTAACCTGCTGCGCAGCTGGATGGACGTATACAATCTGGAGAACGGTATTCCGTTCTATAAGCTGCGTTCCAGCACCAATGATAGTGCACAGGTTAGCGAAATCACAAATGGACATTTCTATCTGTCGTTTACTGGAGATGGAGAAAAAGTCGCGCCAATCGTTGATTTCGAACTTATTTTCGGCGGCAATACCTCTCTTACTTACCCAGACCGCTTTGCGGGATTAACGCTTTCGGAGCTGAGTGAGCTTCCACAATATCCAGTCAATAAGGTTCCTTGCGGCTTCAGTGGTGTGGCTAGACGTTTGGCACCCGGCAGCAGCTTGACCCTGAATACTTTGGTTGGGCATGTAAATGACATCGACAAAATCAATAAAAAGGCGGAGCAGTTATGCCGGGATGAATATATCCTGTCCAAATCCAAGGAAGCCGCAGGTCTGACAGAGCAATTAACAGAAGACATTGCCACGCACACTTCATCGGCTGTGTTTGATGCTTATTGCCGTCAGTCCTATCTCGATAACTTCCTGCGCGGAGGCTATCCTTTTATTTTTGACAATGGCGGAGATGGCTTTGTAGTTCATTTATATTCCCGCAAGCATGGCGATTTGGAGCGCGACTATAACTTCTTCTCACTTGCCCCAGAATATTATTCACAGGGGAACGGTAACTTCCGTGACATGAATCAGAACCGCCGGAACGATGTGTTTTTTAATCCGAAGGTGGGCAGCTTCAACATCAAAATGTTCTATAGCTTGATTCAAGCAGATGGCTACAATCCACTAAGTGTTCAAGGAACAACCTTTGAAGTGAAGCCAGACAGCAAAGCGAAGGCTGCGGAATGGATCGGAGAAGCGGCTGCGGATCATCAAGCTGAGCTTGTTAAGCTATGCAACAGCCGGTTCACCCCAGGCAGCCTGATCAATTACATTGCGGATCAAAACGTTACGCTGAAGGTTAGTGAGCAGGAGTTTCTGTCGGGTCTGCTGGCTCTTTCACAGCAAAACATTGAGGCTGCTTTTGGCGAAGGCTTCTGGTCTGATCACTGGACATATAATTTGGATCTCGTAGTAGGTTATTTGGACATTTTCCCTGACAAGAAGCAGGAGCTTTTATTTGGGGATAGTACTTATGCGTTCTATGACAGCCCAGCATATGTGCTGCCCCGTAGTGAGAAGTATGTAATTAGTGACGGAAAAGCCCGGCAATATGGCGCCCTCCTTGAGGATGAGGAGAAGCTGCATAAGCTGAAATGGAAAGCTGGAGATACCCATTGGCTGCGTACCAAAGGTGGGCAAGGTGCTATTTACCACACCAATCTGTTCGTGAAGATGTTGTCTCTTGCTTTGAATAAATTTGCTACGCTTGACCCTTACGGCATGGGTGTGGAGATGGAAGGCAACAAGCCGGGCTGGAACGATGCTATGAACGGTCTGCCGGGATTGTTTGGCTCCGGAATGAGTGAGACTTTTGAGCTGAAGCGTACTGTAGTCTTTTTGCTGGATGTGCTGAACGGTGCTGAGAATGTACAGGGAGCTGTAAAGCTGCCAGAAGAAATCGCGGAGCTGCTTGAAGCGGTATATCACGCGGTAACTGCTGTCCTAGCAGGAGAAGTGGAACAATTCAACTATTGGGATACAGTAGCTTCAGCCCGTGAAGCTTATAGAGCAAGTATCCGGTTTGGCATTACGGGTGCTGAAACTGAAGTAACCTTGGAACACATCCGAGAAGCCCTTTCCAAGTTCCTGGTTAAAATTGATGAGGGGATCAACAAGGCGGTAGAAATGGGCAATGGACTTACCCCAACCTATTTCCGTTTTGAAGCGGAGAAATTCCATCAGGTAACAGATGCTGAGGGTCAGCCAGTCATTAGCGGATACGGATTGCCAAAGGCTGTGGTAGAGGAGTTTAAGGCTTATGCCTTGCCTTATTTCCTTGAAGGACCTACCCGCTGGTTGAAGACGATGAAGAACCCGGTGCAGGCAAAAAAAATCTATAATCTGATTAAGCAAACAGAGCTGTATGATCAGGCAACATCTATGTATCAGACCTCTGTTAGTCTAGAAGGTGAATCGCATGAAATCGGACGGATGAGAGCCTTCACACCAGGCTGGCTAGAACGGGAGTCTAACTTCCTGCACATGTCCTATAAGTATTTGCTTGAGCTGCTGAAGGGCGGGCTGTATGAGGAATTCTACGGCGAGCTGAAGACGTCGCTGGTGCCATTCCTTGATCCTGCTGTTTATGGACGCAGTACACTGGAGAATTCATCATTTATCGCAACTGGAGGCAATCCTGATCCCAATAACTATGGTAGAGGGTTCGTAGCGAGACTTAGTGGATCGACCGCGGAATTCTTAAGCATGTGGAGAACAATGATGGCTGGAAGCCATGTTTTCAGAATGGAGGATGGAGCGCTTACGCTGTCTCTCGATCCGGTATTGCCAGGATGGCTGTTTGATGAAGAGGGCAAACTGTCTTTCACTTTCCTAGGGAATACGGAGGTAATCTATTCTAACCCAAAACGTGAAAATACCTTTGGCGAGAAGAAGGTCAGCATTCAATCTTTGATGCTTGTATACCGTAATGGAACTGTGACTAAAATATCTGGAGCGTTCGTGCGCGGTGAAGAGGCAGAGGCTCTGCGGCGTGGAGAAATTGCACAAATTCAAGCAGTATTAGCATAAAAATAGAGGGGCGAGCTGCGGCTCGCCCTTAAATTTTCACTCAATCCGAAAAATGGTACCTATAATCCGAAATTCAAAGCCTTACGGAGACAGGCAAAAGCAAATACAATGGATACATAAACATTGTAAGCGCTTTAGATTAAATACAGATATAGAGCCTGGAGGTCCAAAGGATGGAGAACAAAAAAAGCATGGAAGTAAGCTCAGCGATGAAGCCGTTAATTCCTGGCAATTTCGAAACCGGTAAAGTAAATCGGAGCCCGCTTTGGAAGAGGTTCATTGCCCAGCGTCATTTGCAGACAATGGCTCTACTCGGCATTGCGTGGATGATAATCTTTAACTATATTCCCATGTATGGAATTATCATTGCTTTTAAAGATTACAACATCGTTAAAACGATTGCAGAAGCCCCATGGGTGGGACTTACACATTTCAAAGAGTTCATGGATGATGACAATCTCTCGAATGTAATTAAAAATACGCTCGGCATCAGCTTGTTTAAGCTAATTATCGGATTTCCATTGCCAATAATATTTGCTCTATTTCTGAATGAAGTTCGTTCAATGAAATTCAAGAAGACCATACAGACGATTTCGTATTTGCCCCACTTTCTCTCATGGGTGGTACTCGGAGGGATTTTGGCTACATGGCTTGCTGATGTAGGAATTATCAATAACATTTTGCTAGCGCTTCATCTGATTGATCAGCCAATTACATACTTGGCTGAGCCTGGTTACTTCTGGACAATTATTATCTCCTCTGATATCTGGAAAGAACTTGGATGGTCAGCGATTATCTATTTAGCAGCAATTTCCGGTGTATCTCCTGAAATGTACGAGGCGGCGACAATCGACGGCGCGGGCAGATTTCAGAAGATGTGGTATGTTACCTTGCCGGCGATTAAATCGACAATCAGCATTCTCTTCATTCTCGCGGTCAGCGGAGTGCTGAACTCCAACTTTGATCAGATTCTGGTCCTGCGCAACTCACTGAATGATAGTGCAAGTAATGTAATTGATTACTATGTGTACTATACAGGGATTCTCTCAGGCCGCTTCTCTTACTCAACTGCAGTTGGATTGTTAAAATCGGTTATCGCTCTAATATTGCTGCTGATTGCCAACCAAGTATCTAAAAAAATCAACGATACATCGTTGTTCTAGGATAAGGAGGACCATATATGTTTGCACTTAAGCGTAAAACCAAGGGCGAGGCCCTGTTCGATATCATCAATAACCTCATCATGTTATGTATCTGCTTCATAACGCTTTACCCGATCTGGTACGTATTGGTTAACGCCTTCAATAACGGTAATGACGCCATGCGGGGAGGAATCTACTGGTGGCCGCGGATGTTCAGCTTTGAGAATTTCGAGGCCGTGTTTGCCAGCCCCGGCATCATGCAGGCGATGTGGGTTACTGTCGCCAAAACACTTTTGGGTACTGTACTGCATGTATTTTTCACAGCGATGGTAGCTTATGCATTCTCCAGAAAAAACCTCATTGGCGGTAAGTTCTACATGCTGATGGGTACAGTGACTCTCTTTTTTGGCGGGGGACTCATTCCTACCTTCCTGCTGATGAAGGACCTTCACCTATTGGAGAATTTCCTAGTCTATATTATTCCGGTTATGTTTAGCTTCTTTGATCTTATTATCTTCATGACCTTCTTCCGGGAGATTCCCGATGGGCTGGAAGAAGCGGCACGGATTGACGGTGCTAATGATTGGTCCATCTTTCTAAGAATCGTACTTCCAGTATCCATGCCTGTAATTGCTACCATTGCGCTGTTCCATGGCGTGTATCAGTGGAATGATTACTTCACGGGCATGATCTATATCAATAATACTGATCTGCAGCCGATTCAGACGTATTTGTTCCGGGTCGTCGCACAATCGAGCTCTAGTCAAATGATGGTCGCTGTACAAGGCAGCAGCGTTACGAGAAGCGTAACGTCACAGTCCATTAAGCTGGCGACGATGGTAGTGACCACATTGCCGATAGTATTCGTGTATCCGTTCCTGCAGCGTTATTTCGTTAAAGGGATGATGATCGGCTCCATTAAGGGCTGATGTCTAGCAGTGATAACTCCTCCGGTTGCCTACAGCTGTAGGCACTGGGGTTGAGCTTATAATTAACATTCATAGAAAAGGGGTAAACAAGCATGGGCATGAAACGTAAGCCAAAAGCAATGGGAGTTCTGCTTCTCGCAATAATGATGTCATTGTCAGCCGCAGGCTGCTCCAGCGGGAATAATGCTGGCAAGAATGCCGAAGGTAATGCTAACAGCGCTAAAGCTACTAATACGGAGGCAAGTGCTGAACCGACTGCTGCTGCATTATCAGCAGATGAACCGGGATGGAAGATTGATACTTCACCCATTACATTTGACTGGTACCTGAACTTCTCATGGTTCCCTAATAAATGGGGCGTGGACCCAACCTCCCAATATGTAACTAAGAAGACCGGAGTTGATATTAATTTCATCGTTCCGGCTGGTAACGAGAATGAGAAGCTTAACACGCTGATTGCATCCGGTAAATTGCCTGATTTCATCACTTTGGGCTTCTGGGAAGATGCGATTAAGAAAATGGTCGAAGGTGAACTTGTTCTTCCATTGAACAAACTTGCTGATGAATATGATCCGTACTTCTTTAAAGTATCCGATGCTGATAAGCTGGGCTGGTATACACAAGAAGACGGCAATGTGTATGGCTATCCTAACTCTTCTTCCTCTCCTGCCGACTATGAGAAATATGGAGAAAATTACGTATCCAACCAAGTATTCGCTGTCCGCAAGGATATGTATGAAGCTATTGGAAGTCCAGATATGCGCACACCAGAAGGTTTCTTGAATGCGCTTAAATTAGCGAAAGAGAAATTCCCTGACGTAAATGGACAGCCGCTTATTCCACTTGGTTTGCATGAATTTACCGAGAACGGTAACGATTCTTTGGAAGGTTACCTGCAGAACTTCTTGGCAATCCCAAGAGAAAAAGATGGCAAGGTATATGCTCGTGAAACCGATCCTGAATATATCCGCTGGATGAAGGCACTTCGTCAAGCGAATCAAGATGGTCTGCTGGCTAAAGATATCTTTATCGACAAACGCCCACAAATGGAAGAAAAAATTGCCCAAGGCCGTTATTTCGCAATGCTGTATCAACGTACAGACTTTGCAGCACAACTAGGAACGATTTACCAACAGGATCCAACTAAAACGTATATCGCTGTTGACGGACCTTCCAATACGAACTTGGATAAACCAACCCTTGATGGCCCTGGTATCTCCGGTTGGACGGTAACACTGATCTCCAAAGATGTTAAGGATAAAGCACGTGCTATCCGCTTCCTCAGCTACTTGAACAGTGAAGAAGGCAACAAAGACTTGTTCTTAGGCGAAAAAGGTGTCAGCTACGATACGATTGATGGAAAAGATCAATTTAAACCAGAAGTGTTTGATTTGATGAATAAAGACCGTTCGACGTTTGATAAGCAAATCGGATCTTCCTTTACATTCTGGATGCTGCAAAATACGAATATCACAGACCAATGGGCTCCTAAATCGGTAGAACCATTTAAGCAATTGGAAGATTGGACTAGAGGTAAATCCATAGGCTCCTCCGAGTTCCAACAAATCGAACCAACAGGAAACTCTCCTGAAGGTATCATCGCTTCGAAGCTGAAACAGCTGCGCGGTAAAACTATGCCGAAATTGCTCATGGCTTCCTCCGATGCGGAATTCGATAAGATTTGGAATGAGTATTTAGAGAAGAGAAAGAAGGAAGGCGAAGATGTATTTGATGCCTACCAACAAAAGAAATATGAAGAGAATAAAGTGAAGCTGTCCATAAAATAAAAAGCATGACCCAAAATGCCCGCTAACTGCGGGCTTTTGGGTTATTTTCGAATTATAATAAGGAATAGATATTAAGTATTTGAATATTCACTATTTTAGCGAGGTGGACAGGACAGAAGTGTATAAAGTGAATAGGCGAGATCGAACCAGAGCATTATGGCATTCTTTTAGTTATTGGTGGGGGCGAAGATCACTTCAGAGCCGTTTAATTGCAGCTTATGTTTTTATTGTTTTAGGCCCGTGTATGCTGGTTTCTGTCTACTCCTATAAAGCCATTAATAATACCTATCTCCGCGATGCCGTCGAGAAAAATGATTATTTGTCGCAAATGGAGAAGCTGCATATTCATAATCAGATCGAAGCGATGGAACGGGCGGCGCAAATGGCTTATTCTGATGCCGAAGTAGAAAAATTCTTAGCGAATGAAACCGAACCGCAGCTAGTAGATTTGGTTGATTTTAATACAAATGCTTATGTGAATATGACTCGTATTCAATTTAATAATCCGAATATTGAGCATTTAAGACTGTATTCGAGAAGTAATAAGGTGCATGAAATTTGGCCGATTATCTTTCGCGAAGAGCGGGTTTCTTCCACCCCATGGTTTCAGAAAGCGCTTCAATTGAAGGGGCAGGAATACTGGTCTTTTCAGAAAAATGATCCGGATTTGATGCAGAGATACTTGGGAGCACCGACGGAGAGTCTGCCAAAGGTTTCTTTGCTGCGTGAGAAGAGTCGGCCAGCAGACAATCATATCGGCATGGTGCAGGTGGATATGCTGCTTAGTCGATTTACACCCAAGACGTATACAGATGTACGGGATAATCAGACCCAGATGTTTCTTGTGGATAGTGAGCTGCAGCTTTTCACCAGGCCGGACAATTCTTTTTTGCAGGATAATCTAGAGATGGCTGATATGATTGCAGAACGGTATAAGCAGTTCCGGGAAACTGGCGAATGGGACAGTAATTACTCGGAGAATGGTAAATCGTTTTTGTTAATTAACACTCCGCTAGAACGAATTGATGCTTATTTGTTAAATGTAGTGTCAATGGAAGGAGTGATGAAGGATATCTCCCGCACGCGCAACTTAATCATTGGAGCCAATGTTGGTTTTATTACTTTACTAACGCTGATCGCTTATGTGACAAATGCCTTTATTCTAAAAAATCTGCGTAGATTGACCGAAACGATGAAAAAAGTGCGTAGAGGTGAAGCGTACACTGGAATAATGATTCGTGGTGGAGGGGAAGTCGGGGAGCTTGCCCATCATTTCTCCAAGCTGATGAACACCATCAATACGTTGGTGGCTCAGGCAGTGAGCAAGCAGGCGTTGTCTAAAGAGGCTGAGCTGCGTACGCTGCATAACCAGATTGACGCACATTTTTTGTATAATACGCTGGAAAATATAAAAATGCTGGCTGAAATTGAGAACCAGCGAACGATCTCGGACGCACTGACCTCGCTGGGTGGGATGATGCGCTATAATTTTAAATGGTCCGGAGAGTATGTGAAGCTGCGGGATGAAGTCCGCCACATTGAAAATTACATTGAAGTGATGAATATTCGTTTTGAATATCCGGTTAAGTTAGTGCTTCATATTGAACCTCGATATTTGGAGCTGGAGGTGCTGAAAATGTCACTGCAGCCTATTGTAGAGAACAGTGTTAAGCATGCTTGGTGCGACGAGAAAGAGAATTTACAGGACCCGAACATTCATATTCATATTTCGGAAACGGAAGGTGATATTTGCATAGAGCTTCGTGATAATGGCATCGGCTTAACTCCAGAGCGTTTGGTTGCTTTGAACGAGGCGATTTATGCGAAAGATGAGCGCCGTGAGAGTGCTTCAGAACAGAGGGATGTTGACCGCCGAACAGGTGGTATTGGACTGAGAAATGTACATCAGCGACTGCAAATCTTTTATGGTGATGAATATGGGCTTGTAGTACAGAGTGAAGCAGGGAGTTGGACGATGGTACGTCTGACCTTGCCGAAAGTTCTTTTGACAGGAGAAAAACAACTATGAAGAAGCTACTGATCATTGATGATGAAAAGAATATCCGTTACGGTCTCAAGACTATGATAGAAAGAGAATTTCCGTCCGTGTATACCATCACAATGGCGAGTAATGGCGCAGAGGGTTTCGAGATATTTAAGACCGAAGGTGCAGATATTATTATTACAGATATACGTATGCCAGTGATGGATGGTATTACGCTGTTGGAGCAGATATCTAAGGTAACAAGTGGTGAGAAAAGCCCAGCAGTGCTGATCTTAAGCGGGTATGATGATTTCGAATATGCCAAAAGCGCGATTCGTTATCGCGTGAAGGATTACTTGCTGAAGCCGATTCGCCGAGATGAGTTGTTCGAAATTTTGAAGAATATCGATAAGGAACAGGAAGAACAGGATCTCAGCGCAAGGCAGCTGGAACAGGAAACGGAACACTTCCGCAGGGAACTGCGGTCCAGTCGTTTACGGGGACTGCTAATGCAGCAGGAGGTTCCGCTGGAGCGTGAGCAGCAAGAGTGGCTAAGTGATCTGCAAGCACCTTTTACAGTTGGTGTGTTGAATTACTATTACAATGACGGAACAAGAATGAAGTCGGGGGATGTTCAGGGACTGGCGGAACGATTGATCGGACCGCTTGAAAAGTTTTTCTCGGAAATCACAACGGATTGGGATGGCAAATTAGTCTTGATCGGGAGCAGAAAACAGGATTTTATAGAGCTGTCCAGACAAGCTGAAGCTAAGGAAATAAAGGGATTATCGATTGGGATTAGCAGCGAAGGAGGAAGTCTTGAGGACCTCCGTTCCTGTTATAAGGAAGCATGCCGGGCACTGCAATATACTTTTTTATATCCGCAACTGAGTTTGTTGGATTATGGGGATGTTGGCCAGGGACGGTGTAATTTTCCCATACCGAAGGAGGAGCTTCGCAAGCTGCTCAATATGCTGGGAACAGAACGCGAGAAGGAGATGAAGCATCTTCTATCTGTTATTTTTCAAATTGAGCATTTGAAGGAACTGGACCTAGCTTATCTGGAGTCCGTGGGTCAGAATGTAAACGAACTGGTGTTGGATGAAGTCTTTAGGGTGCATGGCGAAGCCTCAGTAGAGGTATTGAAGCTGTATCGCACGGTAGGCAATATGTACAACTATCGTCATTTCCACGAATATTATCGTGCGCTGGAGAACTTACTCTTGAGTGTGAATGAATACATTGTAGGCGTAAGGTCTGCGCATACCGAGCATGCGGATATGGAAGAGGCACTGAGCTATATTGAAGCCAACTATGCCCGTCCACTGAATATGGCTATGGTCAGCAATCATGTGTCCCTGAATTATTCTTATTTTAGCGAAGCCTTTAAGGCATATACCGGTGAGAATTTTGTTATTTATTTAAAAAAGGTCCGTATCCGTCACGCTAAAGAGCTATTGGCAAAAGGCTGCAGTAAGCTCGCAACAGTCTCAGAAGAGGTAGGCTTCGAGAACAGTAAACAATTTGCCCGTGTTTTTAAAGAGCTGGAGGGGATTTCCCCAGGTGATTATAGAGCGAAAATAGTATCCGAAGAGTGTTGAGGCTATTGAAGATGCATTTAGAAGCGGCCCTCCTATATAATGGATTTGAGAAGATTCATTGGAGGAATGAAGGGTGGAAGAAATACAAGGCAATTTGATTACGGTTCAGACATTAGCAGCGGATTTTCGTCGACTGGGCGTTAAGGCGGGCATGACGATTTTATTGCATTCTTCTTTTAAATCGTTAGGCCAATGGGTAGCCGGGGGCCCGGTCGCTGTTATTTTGGCATTGGAGGAGGTCCTCGGAGAATCTGGCACGCTGGTAATGCCCACTCATTCCAGTGACCTGACTGATCCCGCAGGCTGGAGCAACCCACCGGTGCCGGAGGCGTGGTGGCAGAGTATCCGCGAGCAGATGCCGGCTTATGATCCAGACCTGACCCAGCTTAGAGGAATGGGGGTTATTCCGGACTGCTTCCGTAAACAAAAAGGAGTAAAACGCAGTGACCATCCGATTCATTCGTTTGCCGCTTGGGGTAAGCATAGAGACGAAATTATGTATGGTCATTCGATTGAAATGGGTCTGGGGGAAGATTCTCCGCTGGCTCGTATTTACGATTTGGGCGGACATGTACTGTTGCTGGGAGTAGGCAATCTTAATAATACTTCCCTGCATCTTGCCGAATGCCGCGCATCTTATGCTGGCAAGAAGGAAACCCTTGGCGGGGCGCCCATTATGGTGGATGGAGTTAGGCAGTGGGTGGAATTTAAGGAGCTGGATTGGGATTCTGACGATTTCGTTCAGCTGGCAGATCAGTTTGGACAAGAGACGGGACTTATTACATATGGACAGGTTGCTTCCGCAACCGCTCAATTGATTCCGCAACGGGAAATCGTAGATTATGCAGTGAACTGGATGGAACAGAACAGGAAGTAAAACCTCATTGGATAGGGGAAACGGAAGGAGAAGCTGGCATGAGTACAACAACGATATTTTTAACCCGGCATGGTCAGACGGAATGGAACGTGCAGCATCGGATGCAGGGACATATGGATTCTGAACTGACGGCTCTTGGTGTGCAACAGGCTGAATGGCTGAGCCGGGGGATGCACACTGAACAGCTGGATGTCATCTATGCAAGCCCCAGCCCAAGGGCGCTGCGCACAGCTGAGATTATTCGTGGAGAGCGGAGTACTCCGCTTAAGACCTCTGAGGCGTTCAAAGAGATTGGCATGGGTGTGTGGGAAGGCCGTGATTCTACTGAGCTGGAGAGCGAGTATTCGGAGCAGCATCGCAATTTCTGGCAAGACCCTGAGCAGTTTAAAGTGGAGGGTAGTGAGACCTTCGCAGAGGTGCAGGCACGGGCGCTGGGTAAGCTTCAGGAAATTCTCGTTGACCATCAAGGTGAGACCATTCTTATTGTCACACATACAGTAGTGATTAAGCTGTTAATGGCCTATTTTGAGGGCAGAGCGCTGCCTAAGCTCTGGGATCTGCCTTACATTTATCCGACCTGCTTATGCAGGGTTGATTTTACGGATGGTGTGCCGGAAATCCTGCTGCATGGGGATACGAGCCATTACGAAGAGAGTGAAGCTGGGATGGAATCATAACACTTCCTACAAGATCAGATTGGGTTTATAAAAAAAGGCGGTTCCTCGGGTGCATTACGCACTCGAAGAACCGCCTTTTTGACTTCAGAGCTGGAAATCAGCTTTTGCTAGTTGATAAACTGGAGAGATTTCAATGTCTTCTCCAGCATCGTAACCGCTTCGGCACGAGTTGCCAGCTTCTGTGGAGCAAAGGATCCATCTGTTGCTCCTTGGATAATTCCCTCAGCAGCGATTTCTGCTACTGCTGCTTGGGACCAAGCTGGAATGCTTGCTGCGTCACTGAATTTAGCCAGTGCTGCAGGGTCGGCATTTAAGGTTTTCCCTGTGTACTTAATAGCTTTCGCTAATACCGAGGCCATTTCCTGACGAGTGATTGGGCTACCCGGCTTAAAGCTACCATCGGTATAACCGGAAATCAATTCGGCTTCTGCTGCGGTGCGAATAGCATCAGCATACCAAGCACTTGGGTTTACATCTTTAAATGTGGTCTCACCATTAGCTATCGCAAGTCCCAGAGAACGCGTAATTATTGCCGCGAACTCAGCACGTGTGATCGACTGTGAAGGAGAGAACGTATCGTTGCTTGTTCCGCTGACAATTAGTTTGGTAGCTAATAGATCAATGGATGATTTAGCCCAGTGTCCGTTAGTATCTGCGAACGTTTTGGAAGACTTAACAACGGTGTAGTAGCTGTTGCTGTTCCGTTTAATCGTAACGTCCGTTGTTCCATCTGCTTTAGGAACAAAGATAGCAGGCACGAAGGAGATCTTACCTGAAGCAGGATCGAAGACCACTGCCGTTGCGTTATTTGAATTTAAGACGGCAGGTACATTGATCGTGCGCTTCACGTAAGTGCTGCCGAAATTGTTCAGCGGCACACTCTTAGTTCCGGCTTGCGCTGAAACGCTGAATTCGATTACTGGAGCAGCTAAAGTAGCATTACCTAGCTGTGAGGCTATAGCTTGGTTTGTGCTGCTTAGTGTTCCCGAATTCGCTACTAGAATGGATACCGTAATTGTAAAGTCGCTGGTGCCTAATTGAGCGGCAAGTGCTGCGCTGTTTACAACACGGAGTGGCAAGGAATAAGAAGCGCCATCCGTAGTAAAGGTAAGAACTGTGTTAGGCTGTGCTGCTGCTTGTTTTACAAGCACACTGCCTGGAAGCACTACTTGAGCGCCGCCTGTAGTAGCTTTAACCGGAATAACCAGCTCTTGGCTACCCGCTGGCAGTTCAGCAAGTTGTTTAGTTAGATCAGCAGCATTAATTGTTGTTACTTGTGCTGAAGCAATTGGTGCCGCAGTTGGAGCAACAGTTGGTGATGGTGTAGCTGTAGCGGTTGGTACTGTTGGAGCCGATGTTGGTACTGATGTTGGTACTGATGTAGGCACTGAAGTTGGATCTGGTGTTGGTACTGGTGTTGGGTCTGGTGTCGGAGTTGGATTTGTCTCCGGCAGTGGTGCACCTTTCAGATCAACAATCCGGCCTTCAACGGCGGAAGTGTTCGCAGTGACCGTTCCAACCTTCTGCAGATACTTCGTAAATACATCAAAGTCCGGTAGGTACAGCAGATTCACGCGACCTTCTTTATAAGCCTTTTCAAGTGAAGTATAGAAATCTCCACCCTTAGCTGTGAAAGCATTAGTAGCTACTTCATAAGATGCTTTTAGATCTAGAGGAACGTATTTATCCCCGTTTTTCACTTCAATACGCAATACACGTTCGTTCACAGGTTTCGTAGAGTCGTAATAGAATTTCAACCCTGCAACGTGTGGGAAACGTCCGTCTGCTGCCGGCGTTTTGGAAACCCCGTTCTCCATAGCATCCTTAATTTCTTGTCCAGTCAAAGTGATCGTAACCAGATCGTTGTTGAATGGAAGTACGCCGAGTACTTCGCCTTGTGTGATCGGTCCTTCGTTGATGGATTCGCGAATACCGCCGCCGTTTTGCAAGGCGATTACGGCATTAGTGCCCGCTTTTTGAGCTGCATAAAGCATGCCATCGGCAATCAGGTTACCAAGATTAGTTTCCTTTGTGCGCACATTATCACGAACGCCGTTTAGAACAACCTCTGAATTTCCTACTACCTCATTGGTTAGTTCTTGAATACCCGGCTTATACTCGGTATCCAGGATCTTTTTAGCTTCAGGATCCTCTGCGATAACGTAGTTAGTACCGTTTTTAGCATCGATGGAGATTAATTGGTCTTTCCAATCGGTCAGTACGCCATCTTTGTTAAATTTAACTTCAAGTTGGCCAAGGAAAAGACCTTTTTCACCAGTTTGTACAATAAGCTTCGGTGCGTTAGGATCGGTGTTATCTACAACGGCTTGATTCAGTTGCGTGTGGCTGTGACCCCCAACGATAATATCAATGCCGTTAACGGCTTTGGCTAGCTTGAGATCTTCTTCATAGCCAAGGTGAGAGAGAACAATGATCTTGTTAACTTTCTCTTTTTCAAGCATAGCGACCGTTGCTTCCGCTTTAGCGAAGGCATTCTCAAAGGTCACTTTACCTGGTGAAGCAATGTTCGCCGTATCTTCTGTCGTCAGACCCATGATACCGACCTGTTGGCCGTCTACTTCTTTGATCAGCGCAGGGTAGATGGTTCCAGCATTACCTGACCGGCCGATTTCATTGGTGAACATTTTACTAAGAATATCATCCGCTGAGAAGTTCACATTGGAGGAGACAAATGGGAACTTTGCGTTGCCAATAAATTTGGACAGTACATCTGAATCTTTATCAAACTCATGATTACCGAAAGTCATAGCATCATATTTAACCAGATTCATAAAGGCCAGATCTGCTTGACCCAGATACTTATTGAAGTAAAGCGTTCCGGAGAACACATCACCTGCGTCTACAAGAATAGGATTCTCTGTAGTCGCCTTGGCATCTTTGATTGCTGTTACACGGCGCAAGATGTTGTTTGGTGAGCTGACAGTATCTAATCCTGCATGTGTATCATTGGTGTGCAGAATGGTTAGTGGGAAGTCTTCAGCAGTATTAAAATCAATCTGTGCCAAAACCGCATCATGATCGGATACCCGACCGTTCGATGGTGAGAAGTCGGCATTTAGATGAACGACATCTACTTTAGAAGAAGCCGTTAGATTTTTACTGACAAGAATATGATCTAGCACTTGAGAGTTTCCATCATAGGTGTACGTATACTGCTCATTTAAAGGTAATGTATCGATCAAATTGTCTAGTTCTGTACCTTTTAAGAGGGTTGCAGTTTTAGTAAATTGGAAATCATTCAAATCGCCAAGAGCTACGATATTGGCTTTAGGATTTGCAGTCAGAACCTCTTTGACAAATCCGTTTACGACCGCCGCGATTTTATGTCGTTGTGTTTCACTGGACAATACAGGGGGCTGAACGTTTCCGAAAGGACCGGTATCGCCGCCTTTTGAATTGAAATGGTTAGCGATCACAATTATTGTCTCGCCACCGAATACGAACTGTGCAGCAAGGGGTTTACGTGAACTTGTAAAGGCAGAGTTTGTTGGATCAATTCGTCCTGGATTGTAGGTCAATTGATCTGCCGCTGCGTTATATCCAACGGATTGTATAGCTGTACCTTTTTGTCCGCTCACACTGTCCGCAAGCTGTACTCTTGCTGGATTGTACAGGAATCCTACGCGAATGTTTCCGCCTGGGGCACCGCCATCCATATTGTTCTCCGGAGCGATATCTGTGTATTTATATACAGGACCGCCAGCGGTTTCAATAGCCTTAATCAATTCGGCTGCACTTGCTTCAGTGATACCATTATTGGCTTCACCATTGCTGTCCTGCATTTCGACAACGCCGATAATGTCAGGTTTTTTCATATTGTTTGTGATGGAGTCGGCTAGTTTCTGGATTTTTGTTGCTCCGACACCCGGGTAGAAGTTTTCAATGTTGTACGATGCGATCAACAACTTACTATCATTGACTTCAAGAGTAGTTGTTTCTTGCTTAAAGGTACTTGGAGTGATGGCTGGAAGCTTACCGTTTTCCGGAATCACTTTGAAGTTACCGTTGTTGTATCCGATGACGCCAGTTACATCTCCCGCGAACTTATCTCCGGTGATGACTTCTTGACCCGGATTTCCGTAAGCAATGATGAGGCGCTGAGGATTGTATTGGTTGTATTCTTTGAGAACTAATCCACCAGCTGGTGTGATGACATCAGGTGTTTCATTTTCTACTCTTGTAGGGATGTTATACAGCATGGAATTTCCGCTACCACTTGTCCAGTAAGGACTGATAATCGTAGGGGTAGGGAGCTTGACGAGCATACCTTCTAACGATTCGTAGAAATCAATTGCATCTTCATTAGGCTCAAAATCAGCCATGCCGTCATTGTCAATTATGGAAGACGGAATGGCTCTCCCGCCTTTACCAAGTACGACAGGCTCTGGCACAGTATAACTTGAAGAGGAGTCTACTTTTATTGAAGTCATAGTAATTTGAGTAGAGGTTAAATTACTTGCGTTACCTTCGTTGTATTCGGAAACAGCTCCACTAACTTGGACTAAATCTCCAATTTGAGGCTTAAGGGATGAATTAGTGCTGTATACAAAAATACCTTCCGAAGTGTTTACATTATCGTCTGGCTGAGGGTCTTGCATAAAGAAACCTCTATAAGCGCCAGTGGCGAAGGTGTACCCATATTGGGTAACGATGCCTTCTACATCGGAAACGTTCTGACCTGCATACTCAGAAGTATGAGATTCTCCTTGAATATCATGTATACGAGGGAGTTCAGATGCTTTATATGCAAAGGTATAAACCTTACTTGTCTTGCCATCTGCTACGACAATTGCATGGATGGTAAGATCTTGATTAACTGTAATCGGATCTGAATAAAGCTTACTTGCTGTTGTTGGTTCAGTTCCGTTGGTCGTGTAGTAAATCTGTGCTCCAAGAGTAGGGCTGGATAGGGTCACAGAACTTCCTTTGATGATGCGACCTGCGCCAGGGCTGGCCATAACGGAAAAAGTTTCTTCCACCAAAGCATTTTCATTAAGTGGAATGAATTGATAAGTCGTACTATATTGCTCGATAACCCCAGTGATATTGTCAAAGGTTTTACCCTTAACTAGTTTAGGCAGGGTTGAAAAAATTGTGAATTGTTGTCCACCTTGGCTAGCAGTCACCGTGCTGCCATTTACATTGTCTATGGTCACATTATTCATAGTTACCAGCTGAGCTTCGTGGCTTTCGCCGTTCGCGGCAGACAAGTCGGTTGCTGTAATCAATTTTGGTGCAGGCACCCCAACATTTTGTGCAGCTACATTGTATTGAAGTCCACTTTGGAATTTGATTTCTTGCAGGTTGCTGTAGATATCCATTGTGCCGCTTACTTCAACACGATCTCCAACGTTTGCGAACTCTGGGAAACCATAAAGTACGATCCCGCCGGATTCATCCTGAATATACATTTTTGCTGCATTAATGTGAGTTACGATACCTTCTGTTAAAATATTCTGACCTTTACTAGCAAGGCGTGCTGTTGCAACATCTGTTTTGGCCAGAATAGTGTAATCAAAAGTCGATATAGGGCTGTCTGGCATATTTGGTTCTGAAGCATACGCTTTAATCGTAGTGTCCTCAGTTAAGGTAATAGGCCCTGTGTAAGGTTGGAAATTAGTTGAACCACCTGATCCATAAACAGCTGCATAGACGGATGCTCCAACCGTTGGAGAATTCAAAGATATTTCTGTACCAGCCGGCCAGGCATTAGGGGCTGGTAAAGCTACTGCGGAACTAGCAGTTTCCGGTAATTCAGGTAACGTACCGTAGGTGCTGTTCCGTGGACTTGGTGCTTGGACAACAAAATCCGTAGAGTTGTTATCCGTATCTAGACCGCGGCTATCAGCCGGTGCACCAGCCGCAGCTTTACGGATAGCGGCTGTCGTATTGGAGAGAGCAGCGGTCGCACTTCCCTCGACATTTGTAGCTGTTCCGTAGCCAACTAAATCAATTGTTGTACCTGATTTATCAACGAGGTCGACTTTGCCGTTTGTACCACTCATAGCAAGGATTCCCTTGCTAACATCAGGAGTAGGCAAGTCGGTAGTTCCTCCCGTTCCAGCGGCCTCCTCAATAAGGAAGTATCCATTTGCCGGGATGGTTCCATTTAAGTCTGTTCCGCTACTAAAGGTTCCGGCCGCTGAGGTATAGCGAACTTTCCATCCAGTCAAATCTACTGGATGATTTGTAGGATTGTATAATTCAATAAAATCATTTTTAAATTCCGCTCCGCCGTTTCCACCACCACCATAGACCTGCGAGATAACAATATTGCTATTATCCGGTGCTGCCTCGGCGGTCTGGACAGCTGGTAACACACTGCCGGCAACCATTAACATTGCCAGTCCAGTAGCGAACCATTTCCTTACTCTTGAAGAAATAATCATTTGGATAAGTCATTCTCCCCTCGAATCTTTTATTTACAACCTATTAAATCTTAGCATTCAAATGTAAAATGAAAGGTTGTCTTTCATGAATATAAATTAAAGTTTGCATCAATTAAATCTAAAAATTGAAATGTTGTGATTTTAGTATAAAAACAGTGCATAAATACAATATTAATTATAAATTTAGTATTTTTATGGTTAATAGATCACCGATATTTTAATTTTATGTTATATATATTGTTGAATTTATTATGGATTACGACAAATTTATTCTAGAGTTTTATTAATTTTTACATAGGGAAAACAATTGAGATTAGAATTATATAGAATGTATCGGAACAAAAATAATGCCCCTCCACTTCTCGATAAGAAGCTGGAGGGGCATTATTAATTTTAAATCTACTTGGACAACACATCACTGCTGGTACGGAAGCTCAAGCCGTTCAATTCCATCCATATATTTACGCAGTGCCTGCGGAATGTAAATGGATCCATCCTCCAGTTGATGATTCTCCAGCAGCGGAATTAGGATCCTTGGTGTAGCCACTGCGGTGTTGTTTAGGGTGTGGCAGTATTGCAGCTTACCGTCGGCATCCCGGTAACGAATGCCCGAACGACGAGCTTGGAAATCGAGCAGGTTGGAAGCCGAGTGTGTCTCTCCGTATGCCTCTCTGCTTGGCATCCAAGTCTCGATGTCATACTGCTTATGTGTCTTCAGGGACATATCTCCTGTGCAGACAGACATGATCCGATAGGGAAGTTCCAAGAGCTGTAGAATATGCTCTGCATTCGCAAGAATCTCCTGCAGCATGCCCTCTGATACGCCCTCATCATTCCGACATAAGATAACTTGTTCAATTTTTGAGAATTGATGAACACGGTACAGACCACGCACGTCTCGTCCCGCCGATCCTACCTCACGGCGGAAGCAGGCCGACATTCCGGCGAGTCGCATTGGCGAATCCAGTTCGACAATCTCATCGCTATACAGCGAGACAAGCGACACCTCCGATGTGCCTACCAGCCAGCGATTGTCTCCGTTTAGCTCATAGGTCTGATCCATCCCGCCGGGGAAGAAGCCCGTACGTTCCAGCGCTTCCGGACGGACAATCACGGGAACATCCATCACCGTGAACCCGCGGGCAGTTAGTACATCAATGGCCAGCCGCTGTACAGCGAGATGTAACAACAACCCTGCATCCTTCAGCACATAGCTGCGTGGGCCGCCTGCTTTGACGCCACGGGGGATATCGATGATATTGTGGAGCTCGCCTAGTTCTACATGATCACGCGGTTTAAAGCCGAATTCCGGCAACGTTCCGGTTCGTCGCAGTTCTACATTATCTTTATCATCATGGCCAATCGGTGTATCCTGCGATACAGGGTTTGGTGCGAGCAGCATGAGTTCTCCACAGCGGCGGTCTGCCTCAGTTAGTTCTGCCTCATAGAGATTCAGGCGGTTGTTCAGTTCTCTTACTTGTTCTTTAACTGCTTCTCCTGCCACGCTGTCACCCTGTCGTAAAAGTCGTTCAACCTCTTTGGTCAGCCCGTTACGCTGGGCTCTCAACTGTTCCGTATCTTGGCGCAATTCGCGCCGTTTCTCATCCCATTCCAGCAGTTCATCCAGTGGGAAGTCGACTCTTTTCCAAGCCGTAATGTTTCTTACAAGTTCCTGATTGTCTTTGATCCAGTTCATATCCAGCATACCGTTTCGCTCCTTTTTGGTTAAAAAAACGCAAAAAACGCCCTCATCCATGGGACGAGGAGCGTCAGCTCGCGGTGCCACCCAGGTTGATCGAATCTCCTTAACTGCAGGAACAATCCGACCCTCTTTGGTCTTCGCGATAACGGGCGAAACCCGGTGAACTTAGGGAGTTGTTGTAGACTCCGGTCGCAGACGCCTCACGGTTGGATGCCGATCATTGGCCTGATTGTTGGATTTAATATTGTTGCTTAGTATAACGTAAGAGTGGGAGGAGCGCAAGTGGTTATGGTTTGACAAAAATATCAATTCTACGTTAGGATTAGTATTAATTTAAAGTAATTTTGTCGGGATAATAAATAAAGCAGTGTGAGCTGCTTAAGTGGGATGGAAGAGGTGGAAAAGTGGCTAAAATTGTTGTGATTAACGGAACGCCTTCCCTGGTATCGCGTATCAATGCAGCTATAGAATATGCGGAGGCCAGCTTAACCAATCAGGGCTTCGAGGTTGAGCGTATTAACGTAGCAGAACTACCAGCGGAGGATTTGATTCACACTAAGTTTGAAAGTGAGTCTATCGTCAAAGCCAATGGCCTTGTAGCGGAAGCTGATGCGGTAATTGTGGTTAGCCCGGTTTATAAAGCTTCTTATACAGGCGTGTTGAAGACCTTTTTAGATCTGGTTCCACAAAAGGGATTGGCCGGAAAAGTTGTACTCCCGCTGTTCATGGGCGGCAGTCTTGCACATCTGCTCACAATTGATTACGCATTGAAACCTGTGTTGTCTGTACTGGGCGCGCGTTACATTCTTGGCGGCGTCTATGCCGTGGATTCTCAAGTGGTTCGTAATGATCACGGAGTGGTAGAGCTTGCTGAGGAGCTGAAGCTGCGCCTGAACGATGCATTAGATGAGCTTGCAGAAGAAACTACACATCGTGTGGAACGCAAGGCATAAGACTAAGTAGCAAGCCTTCTGTGCTTAGTGCTAATAACAAACGTATAAGCGTCTCTTTCATCCCTGATACCAGGGGAGAGGGGCGCTTTTTGCATTATATAAGCTATAGCAAAAAGGCCATCTCACTAAGAAAGTAGAGAATGGCCTCTTTTTTATATAGGGGTTATTATATATCCGGTCTTACAAATCGTCGAATCCGTTATCGTCGCCAACCTTACCATAGTTGCGGGACTTAGCTTCGAAGAAGTCAGTTTTGGTAGCATTAAGCGCATCATCGGAGAAAGGTTTGATCCAAGGCATACAGTTAACGTCAACACCTTGATAAGCTTTTTCCATACCCATCAAAGTCAGACGTTTGTTCGCTGTATATTTAATGTAGTCGCTAAGCTCGTTAAGATCAATACCACGCACGTTAGTAAGTGTGTAATAAGCCCAGTTGGTTTCGAGCTCTACCGCGCGGTCGATGGTACGGTATACGTAATCCATGTTTTCTTTGGTGTTCAGCTCAGGGAAGTCTACAAGCAGCTGCTTAAATACTTCTGCGAAGAAGTAGCAGTGCTGATTCTCGTCACGTTGAATATAAGAGATCATTTGGCTGGTTGCCATCATCTTCTGGTCACGGGCCAGATTGTAGAAGAAGGCGAAAGTGCTGTAGAAGAAAATTCCTTCCAAGATGAGATCTGCTACCAGCGCATGGAAAAAGGTCTGTCTCGTAGGGTTATCACGGAACTCTTGATAAATATCAGAGATAAACTGATTGCGTTCCAGCAGGACAGGGTCTTTTTTCCAATATTCAAAAATTTCCTTCTGCTCACTCTCCGACACGATAGAGGATAGAACATAGGAATAGGATTGGTTATGCACCACTTCTTGCTGCCCGATAATAGCGGAGATAGCTTCCAAAGAGGAATCGGTGAAATAACGCTTCACGTCGCTCACGAACATCGTCTGCATCGAATCCAGCACAGCGAGTAGGGAGATATTAATCTTAAATACGCGTTGTTCCTCGGCATCCAGCATCGGGAATTGTTGCGCATCCTTGGACATTGGAATTTCATCCGCGATCCAGTGATTAAGCAGCAGCACCTTATACAGCTTGTACATATGAGGCATGCGAATATCATTCCAGTTCAGAATACCTGAGCATTCACCGTCGATAATGCGTGTGGATTGGTTAGGTGCTTCAGTATTAAAAATCTTTTGTAATTGCATTTCTTATCCCTCCATTTTTTGCGCTGGTAATCTTTCTTGGTGTCTTGTTCATAGAAAGAAGGTGATGGAGTAACGGAGAGGAAGTTTGGAGCTGTAGGAGCGTCAGCGTTCGCCCGAAAGCTTTCCGTAGGAAAGCTCGCATCGAAAGCATATGCTGTCATCGGATGTCATCCGCTAATAGCGGTAAAGATCAAGACCTCTGATGACAACAGCGGCCGGAAGCCCAAACATTCCTCGCAGTTACGAAATTCATCATCGTTTTTCTATTTAGGGCACTAAGATAATTAGCTAGCGCAAGATTCACACTCTTCTATAGTCAAAGCACGGCTACGCACATAATAAGTTGATTTCAAGCCGCCCTTCCAGGCATTCAGATGCAGTTCCAGGAACTCGGTAGCCTTGATGTCAGGACGGACATACAGGTTGAAGCTTTGGCCTTGATCGACGTGACGCTGGCGAGCAGAAGCCATGCGGATCGACCAGTTTTGGTCAATCGTAAATGCTGTCTTATAGTACCAGATCGTTTTGTCGGACAGATCCGGTGCTGGGTTAGCAATCTTATAAGTTGTTTTTTCTTCATAGGAAAGCAGTTCATACAGCGGATCAATGCTGGCGGTGGAGCCGGCAATAATCGATGTAGATCCATTCGGCGCAATGGCGAACATCCAAGCGTTACGTACGCCGTCCTTAGCTACTTCTTCTTGCAGCTCGCGCCATTGCTCAGTCGTTACATATTTACCTTCTTGCTCACCGCTAACATACCCGCGGGAAGTGAAGTATGCGCCAGTCTCCCAATCGGATCCAGCAAATTTCGGATAACGGCCTTTTTCACGGGCAAGCTCCATGCTCGAACGAACCAACAGGTAGTTGATATGTTCATATAAATGATTGTTATATTCTACGGCTTCATCGGATTCCCAACGAATGCCCTTGAGTGCCAATAGGTGATGCAGGCCGAATGTGCCGAGACCTACTGCGCGGTACTGGCTGTTCGTGTATTGTGCCTGCAGAACTTCAATATTATTAATGTCGATTACGTTATCAAGCATACGAACTTGGATCGGAACAAGTCTTTCTAATACGCCAGCTGGAATCGCCCGTGCTAAGTGAATCGAATTCAGGTTGCAGACTACGAAGTCGCCAGGGATTTTGGAAATAACGATACGGGTCTGGCCATCTTTAGTTACTAATTCTTCTTGCTCAATAACTGTTGCAGACTGATTCTGCATAATTTCTGTACACAGGTTGGAGGAGAAAACCATACCTTGATGACGGTTTGGGTTAGTCCGGTTCACGGTATCGCGGTAGAACATGTACGGTGTACCTGTTTCTAGCTGTGATTTCATAATCCGTTTCATGATGTCGATCGCAGGAACAGTGATCCGGGATAATTCCAGGTTCGCTGTAGCTTCAGCATATTTTTCACGGAAAGTACCTTTGCCAAGCTCTTCATCGTAGAAATCTTCCAATCCTAGTGGACGGCCATTTTTATCTGTCCAGCCCATGACCTTTTTCACTTCGTGAGGGCAGAAGAGGTTCCAATGGCTGCGCGATTCTACAGCTTCCATGAACAGGTCAGGTAGGGAGACGCCATGGAACACGTCATGTGCACGCATGCGCTCGTCACCGTTGTTCAGCTTAAGATCGAGGAAAGCGAGAATATCTTTATGGAATACATCAAGATAAACAGCTACAGCACCTTTACGTGTGCCCAACTGGTCTACGCTGACTGCTGTATTGTTCAACTGGCGAATCCAAGGGATTACGCCGGAGCTTGTGTTCTTGTGGCCACGGATATCCGAACCACGTGCTCGTACTTTTCCAAGGTAAACGCCGATGCCGCCACCCATTTTGCTTAGACGTGCTACGTCTGTATTGGAGTCAAAGATACCCTCTAGGGAATCGTCTACAGTATCAATAAAGCAGCTGGATAGTTGTCCAGCGACCTTTTTGCCGGCATTGGACATTGTAGGTGTAGCAGCAGTCATATAGATGTTGCTCATAGCCCAATAAGCTTCTTTTACAAGCTCAAGACGTTTCTCAGCTGGCTCACGGTGCATCAGGTACATAGCAATAATCATATAACGTTCTTGTGGAAGCTCCATTACACGGCCGTCAAAATCATGCGCCAAATAACGGTCGGATAGCGTAAGTAGACCGATATAGTCAAACAAAAGGTCGCGTGTATAATCGATACACCCGCCTAGTTCGATAATTTGTTCTTTGGTGTAATGACTTAGAAGTTCTTCGCGATAGATTCCTTTTTTCACGAGATCCGTAATTAGTGGATACAATTCACCGTAAGGCTCTTCTGGATAAGCTTTGTAGCGGCGATGAACGGCAGCTTTTTTATAAAGGGTAGTCAGAAGGGCGCGGGCAGCTGCGAACTTCCAGTTAGGCTCTTCTTTTGTTACAAGCTCTAGAGCGCTCATGGTGAAGGCATTGCTGATTTCTTCTCCGCTTACCGAGTCACGACGCAGTTTGGAATTCACTCCACGCAGCAAAGTTTCTTTATTTAGTTGATCGAGACCTTCCAGAATACGGTCAGCGTAGACGGAGAGACGGTTCTCATCAAAAGCCAGTTGGCGATTATCCGGTTTTACTACGAATTGCGGCATAGTTAGTTCATCCCTTCTTATTTCAAATTAATTTTCAATATCAAAAATTGATATATTATAGCGCAGCAGGCTGCCACAGAAAGACCTCCGAGCCGTTCATGCTGGCCGGAATGTCGATAATGCGTTGGTTGGAGCTTCCCCGGTAGAGAAGCGTAGTATCTTTCAGTTCTTCTACAAATCTTCCATCTATTAACACCTGACACTGTTTAAGTAGATTCCACTCCGGCGTACCGGGAAGGGCTGTAAGTTCTTCGTACGTATAACCACTGTAAATCCAGATTGAGAAACCTGGCAGTACAGCGCGAAGCTCATGAATGAACCCCAGCAACTCTTCTGCTGAGAAAAAAGGATCGCCGCCTGCCAGTGTCAGACCATCCAGCAAAGGGTTAGCGGCGATTTCTGCAATGATTTCATGTTGTCGTTCTAAGGTGAAGACTTCTCCATATTTAAAGTTCCATGTCTCGGGATTAAAACATCCCGGGCAACGATGGCGGCAGCCGCTGAGAAAGAGGACGGCCCGCATGCCCTCTCCCTCGTTAATCGACTCCGGATAGTAACCGCAAATATTCATAGATGCTTAACGCGATCCCGTACTTCAGCTTGTTTGGCGGCATTAAAGCGGGTCTGATAGTCGCCGGTTAAATAACCTGTAACTCTGCGCAAACGGCGGATGTGCACGTCATTCTCATGTGCGTTGCAGGAAGGACAGTTTGTCCCAATTACGCCTTCGTATCCACAGCTGGAGCAGCGGTCAATCGGATGGTTAATGCTGAAATAACTGACCTGTTGTTCGAGCGCATATTTAATGATTTTGATAAAAGCCGATGGGTTGTTGCGGGCATTGCCGTTTAATTCGACATAAGAAATAGCCCCGGCATTGCAATATTCATGGAAAGGAGCTTCCAAGCTGATCTTCTGAGCAGCACCCAGATCGAAGTATACAGGGATGTGAAAAGAGTTCGTATAATATTCACGGTCGGTTACGCCCGGAATGGAACCCAGTACCTTGCGGTCAACTTTGGTGAATTTACCGGACAAACCTTCTGCTGGAGTTGCGAACAGGGTGATGTTAAGATCCAGTTCCTCACTTTTCCGATCGCAATAGTCCCGCATATGACGCACGACAGCCAGCGCCTTGGCATGAACTTCCATATCCTCGCCATGGTGTTTGCCGTACATAGCTTTCATACATTCCGCCATACCGATGAAGCCAAGAGACAGACTGCCATGCTTCAGCAGATCGCCTACAGTGTCATCAGGTGCAAGATGTTCGCCGCCTTCCCAGACGCCTTCTCGCATCATGAAATCGGAAGCTTTAGCTTTTTGTGCGGTTTGGATGTGGAAGCGATGAAGAAGTCCTTCCAGCGCAATATCCATGTAATGATTTAGATCTTCATAGAAGCCAGCTTCGTCTGCGATGGTACGTCTGCCTGTTACTGTGCCGTGTGCCAGACCTAGCCGAACCAGATTCAGTGTATTAAAGGAAAGGTTGCCCTTCCCAGAGCAATGATTACGCCCAAAACGGTCACCGAGCACTCGGGTTCGGCAGCCCATTGTAGCGAACTCCGTATCAGGATCACTTGGATCATAATACTGCAAGTTGAGCGGAGCGTCCAGATTAGCGAAGTTTGGATATAGTCTGCGCGCAGAACATTCAGCCGCTTTTAGGAACAGTTCATAGTTAGGATCGCCTTGCTGTTGATTGATTCCTTGCTTGCATTTGAAGATTTGAATCGGGAACACTGGTGTTTCTCCGCTGCCAAGTCCGTTCATAGTTGCGGTTAGCAGAGAACTGATCACAAGCTGACCTTCTGGTGAAGTACAAGTACCGTAGTTGATGCTGGTAAACGGTATTTGTCCACCGGATCGGCTGGACATGGTATTCAGATTATGTACCATACTTTCAGCCGCTTGCAGAGTTTCGATTTCGGTTTCCTTTAGTGCAAAACGGAACGCTCTTGGATATAACTCCGCCAGATCGGTCCGGCTCATCGTAATCTCGCCCAAAGATTCATCAGCTTGTCCTTCTTCAAAATAATCCAGACCCTTGCGGAACAGCTTGGCGAAGGATTTGGTTACATAAGGTGCCAGATCATAGTCGAGTTTATTGGCGGATACACCACCATATTGAGCATTTTGCTGGGATTGGAAAATAATCGCTACCAGAGACATAGCTGTCATTATTGAGTTCGGAGGACGAACGCTGCCGTTGCCGGTATTGAAACCTTCACGGAGAAGTTTATCAAACGGGATAAAAATACAGTTCGTCGTTCCAATCGCGTATTGATCCAGATCATGCACATAGACGACATTGTCATCAATAGCCTGCACTAGCTGTGGCGGCATCGTAAAATTGCGGGCGTACCATTTTGAATATTCACTGCCGAACTTGCTCATTTTACCGGAGAAACTCTCTCCATTCAAATTGGCATTCTCGCGCAATAGGTCCATATCCCGACTGTCGATAATATCCCGGCCTAAATCAATGAGCTCTTCTAAAAGAACTTCCCGTGCATTTTCTACTCCATTAAATTGTCTCTCCAACAACGTCATTGTACAGCTCTCCTCTCAGTATAAAAGAAAAACATCTATCATCAAATCCATATATCCATAAGAAGTTGGACTGCTATAAGCAGTCGTATATTTGTTCAGATTACATAAAAAAAGCATCCCCTACCCGAGGATGGCAGAAAATGCCCGATGCGTTATGTAAATATCCACACGGATATTTGCAGAGGTCTCTACGTAGATGACCGCATGCGGACACCATCCCTGTTCCTCGCAGGCATCAATAGTTGGTGTCGTCGAAACAGGTAGGTCTCCTGGCTTCCGTGGGATCTCTCGGCGCCTTCCCAAGGGTGTTCCTAACCCTCAGTGGCATTTGCCGGGAGATGTGGATTCTCAAGCTTCCCAGAAGCTTGAGAAGGCCATCCGGTTACAGTGGCGGGACCGCAGCGGATTCTCACCGCGCTTCCCTATTAAGCTCTAAATCCGGTTAAGGATCAAAGCGCCTGTCTCCACTATATTTTGTTGTCGTTAGATAAAAATAACCCAAGATGTTGTGTTTGTAAACAGTTTTTTAGAAAACCCGCGCGGGGAGCGGGTTCTTTAAAAGTACTCCACAAATGATCCACAGGCTGTCCATAAGTAATCCACAATTGATCCACAGGGAGATGCGAAATGATTCATAAATTGTCCGAAAAGATGCCACAAAGAGTCCATAAATATAGTGCAGATGACCCTAGAATTTGCTCATGAGAAAATACTCTTAGCCCAAAGTCATATTTTGGAGTAATCAGAAGAAATAGAAGAGATAAGGGAGGATAATCTTGCTTAGTTTGTGACAGAGCGGTGGAATTGTTACAATGGAAGGAGACAGCTACTATAAAATTTCGAGGAGGTATTCTCATGCCTATTGCTGAAGTTACAGTTATTCCAATTGGAACAGGCAGCACCAGTCTTAGCAGCTATGTTGCGGATATGCAGCGGGTGCTGAAGACAGTAGAAGGGATTACTTATGAACTTACGTCCATGGGGACGATCATCGAAGGGCCTCTGCAACGCATTTTTGCTGCGGTAGAAGCTTTGCATGAGTCTCCTTTTGACGCAGGTGCAGAACGTGTCTCTACCTCACTTAAAATAGACGACCGCCGCGATAAACCCTCTACTAGCCGTGGAAAGTTAGAGTCTGTGGAGCGTAAGCTACAGGTGGATTAGCAGTTTAGAAGGGCGGAAAACAGGGAGAAATAGGCTTGCGTTTCTGGCTGAAAGTTGTATAATATTTTTTGTTTGACAGAAAAACAGCGTTAAGCTGGTGTAGCTCAGGGGTAGAGCAACGCACTCGTAATGCGTAGGCCGGGGGTTCAATTCCCTTCACCAGCATATCTAAGAATGGCGCAATGGCGCGGTTTTCCGGGATTCCGGGACCGTGCCATTTTTCGTTAAATCCCCTGGCTTCTAACATTCTTCTAACCTTTAGTTAAGTAAAGTGGGGGTTTCAGTCGAAATCGCGACCTCTTTACGCGTTCCAAGGATGGAATCACCGATACCCCGGAGCACCGCTTCCTGCAGATTGGGGAGAACATGTGAATAAGTATCCAGAGTGATATTTATTGATGAATGTCCTAATCTTTCCTGAACTATTTTCGGATGTACCCCTGCTTTAAGGAGCAGGGTAGCATGAGTATGTCGGAGATCATGGAAGCGGATTTTAGGGAATGTAGGGTGTTCCTTTCGTATCTGATTGAGTATCCGGTAAAAATGTCTCATGAGAAGACGAGGACCGACTGGAGTTCCTACGCTTGTTTGAACGACGAGACCAGAATCCTTGTAAAACTCATTGTTTGCAATTACTTTAGCACGAATTTCTTTTTCGCTTGTCAGCAAGCGCACTGTATCTTCAAACAAGGCAATAGGTCGTACGCTACCGTCACTCTTAGTGTCGTCCAACGTATAACCTTCTTCATCCAACGTGTATGCTGTGCGAACGGATATAGTTTTGGTTTTCAAGTCTGTATCTTTCCAACTTGTACCAAGAATTTCACTCTGACGCATGCCGGTTGATGTTGCAAGCTCAAACGCCAGGTAATATTGATCATTCAAGGCGGCGTCCAGAAATATTTTAAGCTGGTGCTCATCCAATACTTCGAATATCATCTTTTTTCCTTTTGGTAGCGTTATGGTGGAGGCCGCATTTACCGATATATCCCCCCAGGTAACAGCACGATTTAGTGCATCCATGATAATGACATGTGCCTTTCTGATTGAACCAACAGCAAGTGTTTTTAAAAGCGTTTTATGGTAAAAATCATGAAAATCTTGAGGTTTGAGTTTTGTTAGTTTTTTCTTTCCTAAATGCGGAATGATGTGTCTATGAACTAACCAGTTATATGATGTCCAGGTGCCGTATTTTACAGAAGTCTTTTTATCATCCAACCAAGTCTCCATTAATTCCCCAAATGTTTTTTTTGATGGCTCTATGAGCGTACCATTATTCAGTTTAGAGAGAATATCCGGCATTGCTTTTTCAGCATCCTTCTTGCGATTATAGCCAGAAAACCACTTTTGCTTGCGTTTGCCTCCGTTATCGTCACGATCAAAATCGACTACTATATAGTATTTTTCACCTTTTTTAGCAATGTGCCCTCTCATGACAAACCTCCCAGTTTGTACGAATTAAAAATTAATCGCATCGTCAACGGCCTCCATAGGTAAAAAAAGTCGGTCTACTGCGTAGCCATGGCGTGATGCAATCCTTCCCATATCGATCATGACGCATCCGGTACGTTCGGATGATACCGATAGGTCACTTGACTTCACTATCGCGCCGTCACGGAAAGTGTAGGACCGGGAATCAACACTCTTAATACCTGAATTCATCCCAATGTATAGTGGCTTTTCCCAATCAAATCCACCGCGTTGCTCTATAACGAGCGTATGAGGTGATGAAAGATCATCAAGTCCATATATCCCACGAATAACTGGTTCTGTATTCATGGGCAAGGGTGGAGCTTTTTCTTCTCTGGCTGTAGCTGTATATGTAAAAGCTGTTAAAAATTCTGTGTCAGCGATCCGTCGCTGAATTTGCCGTAAGCGTTGAAGGGCGAACTCAGGCGGAACTCTGAACAATTTTGCGATATGCCCGGCGGCGGTTTCTTCCTCTGCAGGTAGTTGGATTCTTTCGAGCATGAAGAGAGGGATGGCTGCGTAAAGGCAGAATCGTTCGGCATCAGCTTCTTGAAGCTGCCGAAAAAGCTTAGACATAAAGCGTTGATCACCGGCATGTCGAAGTACATGACCGAGTTCGTGATAGAATGATTTTCGCTGCTCCGTTTGCTCTATTCCGCTTTGAAGAAAGATGATCATTAATTGATTATCTGAGAAAGTTATTATTTGTTCGAACACCACATCGATTTGAAATATTCTAGCAATACGATCAATAGCTAGATCTTCAGGTACTAAAATTCCATTCTCCAAATACACATCCTGGATACTCTGTTCCAATGGAGTTTTGAAGTAATTACAAAATCTCATGTAAATTCCCTCCACAAGTAGTACATATGTTCTATTTTTGAGCTAAAAGAAAAGCCATTGCTGGCTCGTTTTAAAATATTAATTGTTTTTCAACACTTATTGCGGACCCTTTTGTTTGAATTGCGCTTGTATCATCGCTTACTATCCCGAAACAAACAATAAGGAAGCATATAAGTGAAATTAATAACTTATGTATAGCACTCTTGTCTTTTTTAAAGACGGCCATTATACCTAAGATCAAGAATGATATGAAGCTTATTAGACTTAGTATCAAAACAATTAACTTTATATCCTCCCAAAAATACATGACAACAAAACCAAGGAATAGAAACGAAATTATCGCCTTTATCTCTCTCTTATACAGAATACCAAGAAGTAGAAAAACTATAAGTATAAACAATTTGGTACCTCACTCTGATTCCCCATCGGCTGGGGGAGTTGCTTATTTATTTTGTTTGTTTGCTTCCTCAGAGGCCCGCTTTTTCATTTCGCGGTATCGTCTGACAGCTGCTTCTGCTTCTGCGATCTCGTCTTCAGTATAGTGCTCAGGGCCACCTAAAAAGGTTAAGTTAAACTCTTGCTTTGTTCGGACCATCGTTCTTCCTAATAGATAATCTGTATCACATTCATACAAATCTGCAAGCTTGGAAAGTGTACTTGTGTCTGGATCGCGGTAGTCGCGCTCGTAGTTTGAAAGAACAGTGTTAGTTATCCCTAGTTTTTCAGCAACGTATAGTTGAGACCAACCTTTACGCTCTCGTTCTTGTTTCAAACGTTTTCCTAAACTCATTATTACACCGCCATTTTCTACTTTGGCATTATAATACCAATATTTCACCCTACGTTAAAGAAATTACACTAAAAGTTGAATTTAACGTTGACTTTCACTTTTAGTGAATATATAATCAGAAATATAAAGTTTCACTTTACGTGGAATAAGGTGGTGATAAGGTTGGAGTTACACAAGAGAATTAAAGTTATCAGGAAATCCAAAGGCATAACTCAAACGTTCGTGGCAAAAGAAGTAGGTATGACAGTATCAAACTATAACATGAAGGAAAACGGAAAGAGACCAATCAGCACTAAGGAATTGGAACTGATCGCAGTAGCACTAAAGGAGCCTGTAGTAAATTTTTTTTGATCATTTATTCCACGTAAAGTTGAATAATTTCAATAGAAAGGAAGTGATCTGCATTGGAAATGGTTGACATCCGTGAGGTTAGGGAAACGCGTAAAGCGGAGGAAGCCACACGATTGATGAATGAAGGCTGGTTACTCGATTACCGTGAACATGGTCAGGGATATTCACGATATGTACTTATCAAAGTTAAGTAAGGAGAGATATGGATGAATCAAACAGAAGCTCCATTCTCCGAAACGGATATACTCACGATTCCAGAATTAGCAAGACGCTTGAAGGCGGATAAAAGCAAAACTTACGATATTGTCTCAATTAAGGGTTGTCCGCTTTTCGATATCGGCGGTGATAGAGGTAAACGAGTCATTTGGGGAGATTTTCTCGAGTGGTTCAGGAAGAATTTCAAGGTAACCGGGAAATGAGGAAACCCGCCGAGCTGTACCGGCAACGGCGGGTGGGGAATCGGCAAGGGGATTTGCTTAACAACATCATACATCAGGCCTCTGTCCGATAGCATCCCACTAAATTGGACAAATGAGGTGAAACCAGATTGGCAATTGGACATTTTCCTGATGCGCTCAAGGATGTCATGCAGCGAAAGGGAGACACTTTAGCAAATGCTGGACGAGCCGCTCACGTTGATGGCTCTCAGATCGGGAAAATTGTTAAAGGAACCCGTAAAGCTTCCGAGCCAGTCATGAGAGCAGCGGTTGAACATTACGATGATAGTCAGCTTTTCCTAGCTGCGGCGGCGGAAGTCACCGGTGGTGCTTCTGCTCCTTGGCTGGATAATGTGGACCTACATCGAGCCAGCGTGTTATTCAAAACGCTCGAGGAGATGAGGGAAGTGCTGGACGCTTCGGGGCTGGCTCCGATCAGCAAGACCAACGAGCAGATTAACGACACTGAGCGCCAGCAGATAAAACGGCTGCTCATGGAGACGGTAGAGGCAATTACAGCACTGACCCACTTGGCTGCCGTGTTGTGTAAAGAGTATTCCTTTAGTTGGTTGGGGACTTGGAAGGAGCACCGGGCTGAGCTGAAGGCTAAAAAATATTTGAAATGAGGGAACGCCTTGGAAAGAGAGCAGTTGGTTACAGAGGCAAGGGAAGCAGGTCAGCATGCAGCTCATAACCTGCGGATGATTCGGGAGAATCCGGACATTATGCTGCCCGGGAAGATCGTAGACGCGGAGGCTCATCTTAACAACATGATCCGATTTGCGGAAATGGAAATGAAAAATGACCGCCGGCTAGGGCAGTCACTTGGATTGAAATCTCGGTTAGAGAATCTCTTGTTGTCTATTTTAATCCCGAAGCGCGAAAAGCGCAAGGAGGGAGCAGCTTGAAGGATCAGCAGATAATTAATTTTGCTCAAGCCCTGGCTGAACGCTTTAAACAGGTGAGCGACGAACAGACTGCCACAGAGAGAAGGTTCCGCGAGTCACTTTATTCCCCTACATCAACTCGCTTTGAGGTTCTGGAGCTGGAGAGAAGGCGGGACATGACCAAGGCTGCTTTTGATTCTTGGAAGGAAGTCACTGAAAATCTACCGTTTGAGATTCAAAAAGCTTTTAATGATCACTTTCAAAAAATAAACCCTACGGAGGCTTAAGTATATGAAATCTACTGGAATTGTACGCAAAATTGACGAGCTTGGACGGATCGTTATCCCGATTGAACTGCGCAGAACAATGAATCTGGAAATTAAGGACCCTGTGGAGATCTTTGTTGACGACGAGAAGATCATTTTCCGCAAATATGCACCAGGCTGCGCGATCACTGGTAGCCAAGAAGACCTTATATCATTTGAGGGTAAGCTTTACAGTCGTGAAATTATTCAGCAAATGGCTGCAGCAGCAGGTATTTAAACAGGACAGGCAAGGGCCTTGGCCCTGTCTCCAAGCGTCGACCCTTAGAAATGACCTTTCCTCCGGGTTGGCGTTTGGAGATGCGGCTGACGCATCCATTACATATGAGAGGAGGGCACTTATGCAAGTCATTCAAAAGTTAACAGTGGTTAGTAATCCTACCCGAGTATTTGAAGTTGGCACAGAAGTGGATGGCCGGGAAGTTATTGAGATCCGGCAGGCTGGTACTAATTACGAGGATCACGTCCATTCGGAATTTCATGTTGAAGATGAAAATGGCGACCTGATCGCAAGTGTGGAGAATGCACCAGTCATTGTTGACTGGCGAAGCATCGTTGAGCACGATGTTCCAACTTCCTTATTACAGAAATCAAAAAAATGACCGCGGGCAGGCGGCCATCCTTGTTCTTTGACAATCAAAATATACACTTGCCCTCATCTTAGCAGGTGAGGGCGCATTACACAAGAGGGAGTGCTTGGCATGAGTATGGCAACATCTTTTGACCCGAATGGTAAGCCAGTCCAAATCGAAATCGTTCCAAAAAATCCTTTTTGCCCTGCGGTAATTAGCTTGCGGACAGAAGGTTATTCTGTTCAGCTCCATTTGTCAGATGAAATTATTGCGGAGCTGGCTTATATGGTCAATACACACATCGACAATATCAAATACCCTCAGTCGGTACCGCCGACTGAGAAGGAGGAGATCGCTTGAAGCGTATTGTTCTGGAGCGCTTGACGCTCCGTAATTTTAAAGGGATTAAGGAATTCAATGTTCCGGCTGATGGCCGGGACATTGACATTTTCGGCGATAATGCTACAGGAAAGACCACGATATTCGACGGTTTCCTTTGGCTCCTGTTTGGCAAAGACAGTGAGAATCGTACAGAACAGAAATTCGAGATCAAAGAGCTGAATATTGTCGGCATGGTTCAACAGCACAAGCTGGAGCATGAAATTGAAGGCTCTCTCCTGGTAGATGGCCACCGCCGGATTTTCCGTCGGGTATACGCCGAGAAGTGGACAAAGAAGCGTGGCGCACCGGTTGAGAGCTTCGAGGGCCACACTACTACTTATTATGTCGACGGCGTCCCACTCAGCATGCGGGAGTTCCAGACTGAGGTCGACTCCATTATCAAGGAAGATTTGTTCAGGCTGCTAACCAGCCCTTCATATTTCAATGATGTGTTGAAGAAAGAGGATCGACGCAAGGTGCTGCTGGAGGTTTCCGGCGATCTGACAGATGACGAAGTCATTCACAGTAACAAGGAGCTGGCCGGGCTTCCTACAATCTTGGCTGGTCGTGAAATGGAAGCTCATAAGAAAGTCATCACTGCTCGTAGTGCAGCTATTAACAAGGAAATTAAGGAGCTGCCGGTCCGCATCAGCGAGGTTCAGCGGCAGATGCCGGATGCGACAGATCTTGATGAAGAGCTACTAAAGGAAGATGTTGCGCTTTTGCGTAGTCGAATCGAGTCCCGAGAGGCAGAGGTGTCTCGCATTCTCTCCGGCGGCGAGGTTTCTGTGAAGGAGAAGCGCCTGCGCGAAGTTGAGGCAGAGCAAATCGATATTAAATCTCGGCTGCAATCAGCGGTGCTGAATAAGGTAGCTGAGAAGCGGAACGCTGTCAACCTGAAGCACTCAAAGCTCGACCAATACCGCAGGAGCATCGAAGATAAGCAGCAGCGAATCAAGCAGAACGAGCGCTTGGCTGCTGGTCGCCGTCAGGAAGCAGAGCGGCTGCGAGCAGATTTTACCGCTTTGAAAGAAGAAGTATTCGAACATCATCACGATGCGAGCTGCCCGACTTGCGGACAGAATCTTCCGGAGGAGCAGATCAAGGCGGCACATGAAAAGGCGGAGGCTGATTTTAATCTGGGCTTGGCAGACCGGAAGGCGCGCATTAATGCGGATGGGAAGGCTGCTGTCGCCGAAGCTGAAAAATTTGAGCAGGAAGTCAAGCGGCTCCAGGTCGATATTGAAGAGCTGAACAACGCCCTGGCAACCTTGCAAACGGAGATCAGTGCGGCAGAATCCGAGCTGACTGAACTGCGCGCGGGTGTCAAGGACCCAGCAGCAGATCCAGAGTATGCCGGCAAGATTGGCGAGGCGACCCGGCTTCAGCAGGAAATCGTAACTTTGCGGCAATCCAGCCAATCGGCGGCTGCGGGCGTCCGGGAAGAGATCGGCAGGCTGCGACTTGAAGTCGAGGATATGGAACGGGACCTGGCTAAATTCGACGGCGTTAAGCGCGGGCAGCAACGTGTCGCCGAGTTGGAGCAACAGGAGAGAAGTCTGGCCGGTGAATATGAGCGGCTGCAGCACGAACTGTTCCTATGTGAAGAGTTCACCCGTACGAAAGTCAACCTGCTTGACGCCAAGATCAACAGCAAGTTCAAGTTGGCGCGGTTCAGACTCTTCGAAGAGCAGGTCAACGGCGGGCTGAAGGAAGTCTGCGACACACTTTACAAAGGCGTTCCGTATGAAGGCGGCCTGAACAACGCCGCTCGAATCAATGTCGGCTTGGACATTATTAATACACTCAGCAAGCATTACAGAGTTTCAGCTCCGATCTTTGTCGATAACGCTGAGGCGGTCACTAAGTTAATCAGTACAGATGCTCAGGTGATCCGACTGGTTGTAAGTGAAGCAGATAAGAAGCTGCGCATTGAAACGGCAGCTATGCAGGAGGCGATGTGAATGCATGACATTCAGGCAAGTATTAAAGCTCCTCATTTCGCGTCAAAGACTGGCCGCTGCTGGTCTTGTAATCAAAATATTTATGCACCTGGTCACCATGTATGGAAAGGGAAATCCGATGGACGTGAGTCCGCTGGGATTTGTGTTGAAAAAGCAGGTCAGGAGCTTGTTACTGGATGCCCACACTGCCACCGTTCTTACTGTGACTAAAACAAGGAGGTTAATTAATGAATACCACTTACAAAGTAACTGCTTCTGATCCTTCGAATGGATTATTCGTTGGTCAGATTGTTAATCCATATTACGAAGATGGTACTGAGATGATCATCTCCGGATCTCAAGTAGGCGTTGATCATCACATTAAGAAGAGTGGTCAATATTTTAAAGACCATTTTAAAAAGGAGGCGATTTAATTGAGTACAGCTAATCAGGTGGCGATTATTCAAAAGGACATCACTGATGATGTTAATCGTAGCCTTACACGGTTGCAGGATGACGGGTTGATCTTGCCTTTGAATTACAATGCGAGCAATGCGCTAAAAAGCGCCTTTTTCAAGCTCCAAGAGGTTCAAGATAAGAATGGCAAGCCTGCGCTGGAGGTGTGCTCGCGGGAATCTGTCGCAAATGCACTGCTGGATATGGTTGTGCAAGGTCTAAGCCCGGCCAAAACACAGTGCTATTTCATTGTGTATGGCAGCAAGCTTCAGCTTAACCGTTCCTACTTTGGGACACAAGCTGTGCTGAAACGTTTGTCCAACGTCAAAGATATTTGGGCAAACGTGATTTATAAGGGCGATGTTTTTGAATATGCAGTGGCTGGCGGACGCGAAAAATTGGTCAAACACGAAACCAATTTTGAAAATAGAGACAATGAAATTCTAGGTGTGTATGCCGTCGTGAAGTCGGTTGATGATGAAGAAATCCTTACCGTCATGACAAAAAAGGAAGTTGATGCATCGTGGAGTCAGAGCAAAACAAGTCAATCTGTCCATAAAAAATTCCCGCAGGAAATGGCGAAACGGACAGTGATCAATCGCGCGGCTAAGGCTTACATCAATACGAGTGATGACAGTGACCTGTTGGTTGATGCTATTAATCGGTCGACAGAAAATGAGTATGACGAGCGTCTTGATGTGACGACTGAAGAAGTCAAAGTAGAGATTGCAGAGCATGCGAATAGAGAAGTGATTGACATCAAACCGGATGCTGCTCCGCCGTCAACGAAACAACAGTCGGCACCACGTACAAAGCAACCTGTCGATGACCCTCATGGTTTTGCTGCAGATGTTCCTCCTAAGGAACAAGAGTTGGATTTTTAATGATAGACATCCAAAGCCTCGGCTCCAGTAGCGCCGGTAATGCCTACCGAATATCGGACGGCCACACCGTGCTCCTGCTGGAAGCCGGTTTTTCTTATAAGTCGATTCAGCGGGCGCTTAACTTTCGGATGACAGATATAGCCGGCTGCCTGATCACCCACGAGCATGGCGATCACAGCCGGGCGGCGGCGGACATCATGCGCGCCGGCATCCCCGTGTATACCAGCCGCGGGACAGCGGATGCACTTGGCTTGGCTGGGCACCGCCTGTGCGCCGTGGTAGTGCTGGAGCCGTTCACGCTTGGCACTTGGACAATCATGGGGTTCGGCGTAGAGCACGACGCAGCGGAGCCGCTGGGCTGGTTGCTGGCGAATCAGGACGGCGATAAGCTTCTCTTCCTGACGGATAGCTATTACTGCCGGTACAAGTTCCAAGGACTCACCCACATTATGATTGAGTGCAATTATTCCATTGATATCGTAAACCGCCGGGTGTTAGCAGGAGAGCTTCATCCGGTTCAGAAAAAGCGGCTGCTCCGCTCACATTTCAGCCTGGAGCATGTTAAGGAATTTCTGAAAGCCAATGATACCCGTAATGTTGAGGAGATTTGGTTACTGCATCTATCTGACGGTAATAGTGACGCAGAGCGTTTTAAGAGAGAGATTCAGGAGACTACCGGAGCTCTTGTTAGGGTGGCAGATCGATGATCAACGATAAACCTATGATGCAGAGCATGATGGGGGAGCGGATCTGGAAGCTGATGAAGGTAGATCAAGAGGAGTTTAAACGGGAAACTCGAGATTACTTCGCTCGAGCTTACCCAGGCTGGACGGTGAAGCGGGTGAAATATCCGATCGTTTACCTCCAGGATGATAGAAATTGATATGAATGATTTATAGGGGATGATTGAATGCCCGAAGGCAGTTACCCGTTTCCGACATACTCGGGGCTTTTGCAGCCACAACATTACAAACAAATAGGCAGCGCGATATGGCTTTTCCTGTGGTGTATCAGCTCCACGACATCAGAGAAGGAAAGAGAGGGAACTGTCTGGGGTATCGTCCTCGGGAACAAGCCAATCCGCAGCAGTGAGTTGGAGGAAACTTTTGGAGTGACCGGAAGAACAATCCGCGATTGGATCAAAAGATTAGAGGAGCATGGTTACATACGAGTGACCCGCGCTCCATATGGACTTATTTTCAGTGTTCGGAACTCAAAAAAATATCAAAATAGACCGGAAGTAAATTTCCACTCTGACGATGGAGATAGGAAAAAAACTTCCGATCTGGAGGATGGAGATAGGAAGAAAACTTCCGATCACCCGGAAGGAAACTTCCGATCTAATAAAGATATTATAAAGATTTTGATTGATAGATGGATTGATGGCTTGGAAGAAGATGATCAAAAAGAGTTGAGTTCAAAGTCCGGGGTACTTTCAACCGCTGTGGGTGCCGTCTCCACAGGCAAAATAGACTTTGATAAACCGACAGTCGAACAGCGTGTCCTTCAAATCGAGCAGTATTACTTGCAGCGTAACGGGTTACTCAGTCCCGTTCCTACCGATTGGGAACATGTTCGTGAGATTGCGAACGAGGCCATGCCGCTGGATCTCGTATACTTTTTTATCGACCTGGCAATTGCCCGAAAGAAAGCCAAGCGTAGGAGACCTTCGGATAAGATCCGGACTTTCTCGTATTGCAAAACCGTGATTTATGGCTGCTGGGATGAATTGTCCTCATTTCTTGAGCGGTACCTAACTCCCCCTGCATCTTCACAGCAGGGAACAGTCGCCCTGGGAGCCTCAAGAGAGCGTCGAAAAAGCCAACGACAACAAGAAATTGACGAGCTTGAACAGTTCATCGAGGAGGAGAAGAAGCGTGGAAGTGGTTGAAGTTGCTCAGCTTTACCGAGAGATCAAGAAGCATTTCCCGTTTTTTGATGCTTCTGTCGAAAAGGTGAAAGCAGATTATAAATATCTCAAAGATTTTCCGGCGGAAACAGCCCAGGAGAATATTGATCGCTATATTCTGACTGAAACAGTAGAGCCGAAAATTGCAAATATTCGTGGCCGCCTGGGCGATTTGCAAGATAGCCAGCGCAGCAAGGAAGCTGCTGCAGAACATTTCGCCAATCTTGATGAATGGGTGTCTAGTCATAAACCACCTCCTGAAGGTTACTGGGAAACAGTAATGCGGAAGCTTCGAGGTGAAACGAATGCTTGATCGTGAGGTTTTTTTAGTAGCAGCAGGAATTGAAATGCCAGTTGACCTTCAAGCCGAGCAAGCGGTACTAGGTGCGTCCTTGATAGACCAGTCGGCTTATGAAGCTTCGGCAGATATATTGCAAGGCGGGGAATTTAGCGACGAAGGACATGCACGGATATACAGAGCGATGCGTCGTCTCAGCAATGCGGAACAGCCTATTGATTTAATCAGCCTGACTTCACAATTGCAGGACAGCGAGGAACTAGACAAGGTTGGTGGGGTTAGTTACCTGTCGAAGTTGGCTCATGCAGTGCCGACAACAGCGAACGCAGCCTACTATGTTGAGCGAGTACAGGAGATGTTCCTTCGTCGTCAAGCGATTGGTACGGCCCTAGATCTGCTTCGCAATGCTGGAGAGGAGCAGGATGTTAAAGGGTTCGTTGCAATGGCTGAGACTGCTGTATCTAAACTCTCAGACCAGACAGTTCCAGTACGTGAGTTTATTGGGATCAAAGATGCATTGATGCAGGTCTGGGAAGAAGCAGAGCAGCGGTACAACGTCCGTGATATAAACCGCGGAATCACAGGGATTGAGTCTGGGTTTACTGATCTCGATAAGATGACAGCCGGATTCCAGAAAAACGACTTAATTATCGTAGCGGCACGGCCATCAGTTGGTAAAACGGCTTTTGCACTGAACATTGCTCAAAATGTCGGAGTACGAGCGAAGGAGACCGTCGCTATCTTCAGTTTGGAGATGAGTGCCGCGCAGCTGGTACAAAGAATGATCTGCGCTGAAGCTCAGATCGATGCCAGTCGTATGCGAACAGGGAAGTTTGAAGGTGATGATTGGGAACGTATGGCGATGGCCGTTGGATTATTGTCGGAGGCGGATATTCACATTGACGATACCCCAGGTATTACGGTGAATGAGATTCGTGCCAAGTGCCGGCGGTTGAAGAAAGATGGCAAGCTGGGAATGATCGTGATCGATTATCTGCAGCTCATCCAGGGTAGAGGGCGCAGCGGTGCGAACCGGCAGGAAGAGGTATCACAGATTAGCCGAACCTTGAAGCAAATAGCCCGGGAACTTGAGGTGCCAGTTATCGCGTTATCCCAACTCAGCCGGGGTGTAGAGCAGCGACAGGACAAGCGTCCAATGATGAGTGATCTTCGTGAATCGGGAGCAATTGAGCAGGATGCAGACATTGTAGCGTTTCTTTACCGTGATGACTATTACGACAAGGAAACCGAGAAAAAGAACATCATTGAAATCATTATTGCTAAACAACGGAACGGTCCCGTAGGTACTGTGGAACTGGTGTTCATGAAGAATTACAACAAATTTGTAAATTATGAACGAGCGCAGAATGAGCCAACACCACGGAAAGAAAATGAAAAGCGCCAATGGGCGCAGTAAGGAGCCGATATGGAAGAGCGATTTTACGGATTTTGCTTCCCAGAACCGGGCACCTGGCATACTCCTTCGGTGACACTGAACACTCCGGAGGAAGTCTATAGCTATACGCAACTCCATGGTAGAACAGGAATATTTCGAGAGATCCGTGTCACTGATTCTGATGATTTTATGGTGGTGCAGATGATTGATGGTAAATACACCTGGCCAGAAGAGTGGAAACAACTGAATAAGGGGGAAGCAAGCAATGAAACAGGGGAAGCGGCCAACGAAAAAGCAAAAAATCATAATTGCAGCAGCAAAGGGACTGGTGCTGGAGAATTGGTTGGTGGAACGGGAGACATCTACACAGCTTGTGTTAATACATCGGAAATCGGGCAAACCGAAGACGATCAGTAAGGGTGCCTGATTATGGGTGGACGGAATTACTGGCATGTGTATAACCAGATGCGTCGTCATTATTTAGATACCGGAGTTGCTCAACAGCGTGTGGATCTGCTAGTCGAGTTTTCAGACTTGGATCCAGCGGAAGTGGACGAGGGTATTGCTGAGTTTGAGTTAGCAATCGGTATACGAATGAGAGGAGTAGTTCTTAATGGTTGCAAAGAAGCGCAAGCCAATTGATTCATTCTTCCAGCAACAAAATTACTTCGCTGTTGTGGATGAAACTGGAGCAATGGCAGGCATGGTGTATGTGCTTGATACAGCGATGATGCCGAAAAGGCAGAAGGGGAGATACATCTATGAAAATCCTAGGTATAGATCATGGAACCAATTACGCCGGCTGGGCCACCATGGAAAAAGGTAAGCCGCTGGAACTTGGGCTAAGAGATTATAGCAAGATTGCCATGCCACACGTTTTGGACGCTATTTATCAAGATACATTTCGAATTATTGAGCAGGAGCAACCTGATGTGATCGTACTCGAAAGACCAGTTCACTTCAAGAATGCATCCAGTGTAATTGCTTTGGTTGGAGCTTTTTCTATGGTAACGCTGGCGGCATTACATCTGGGAATCAAGATTGCCCATGTTCGGCCAACCGAGCTGAAAATGCAGACGGGCAAAGGTAACGCAGATAAGGAGACCGTGGCCATTGAGATGCAGATGCTGTTTGGGCTAGATTATAACGATTTGGCCATACCGGTGCTCTACAAAAAAAATGATCCCAAAGGCAAATACAAGCAGGGGGATGTGCAGCAGCGACTGTTCGACCCTTCTGATGCGCTTGCCCTTTGCTGGGCTTATCATCAAAACCATAACAAGGGAGTGGCTTAACCTATGAGTTATATCAATTTCAAAGGTACCGTCAAAAAGATCAATCTAAAATCTGCCGAGGAAACGGAAATTACCATCAGTATTCCTGCTTCTGAACTGGATGGCCAATACAACACTCTGCAAAGCATGCTGGAGCTGAAAGTAATTGGTGGGTTGGACTCTCAGATCGTCACCTACAAGGTGATGAAGAATGCGAAAACAGGTACGCCAATCACGAGATATAAGGTTGATAGTGGCGGCGTAGTTTTCGTGGCTCAACCAGAAGGCGAACAACTAACTATGGATTTGGGTCTGCCGGCTGAGCAGATTGAGGTCAAAGCAGACCCTGAACAAATTGATCTAGAGGTTATTCAAGACTTCATTCTCAGCGGCTTAGCACCTCAATTTGAAGATATGGATTATGACTTCTTGGAAATTACTGAACGATTGGCTGAAGGTGAAACTTACCTGAAGATTGCCTCAGATGTAAATATGGGTGTTGGTATATTTGTGGTCATGGTGGATGAATATCGCAAGCGCGTAGCGCCTATGGCTGCTGAGTGGGATAAATGGCGTAAGGGACAGGTCAAAGCTGAACCGGTTGTTGATAAAGGCACAGTTGGTGGAGAGGGGGAGGAGCCTGAGACTGTTGAAGAGGACACGCAGGAAGGTGGCGAAGAATCTGCAGGCAGCTCAAAAGGTGATGAACCGGACGAACAGACGCAAAGCCTGGAAGTGGCGGGAGACGGAGTTGGAGCTGAGAACGATAAGGAAGATGCTCCTTCCGTAGAAAACGTCACTGAAGGAACTCAGGATAAAAATTCTGGTTCCGAAGGCGATGGCAATCTAGAAGAAGTTAGTAAGGAAGCGCTGGAAGCCTTCATTCTGACCAACCGCCCCGTTTATGATGACATCGAGATTGACGGCACGCCTATTCTGTTCCCCGAGCTGCTACAGGAGCGAATCGAACTGAAGAAGACCTGGAAGGAAATTGCTCAGGAGAAGGGGATCAGCCCATCTGTGCTGTCAACTAAGTACGGTACCTACAAGAAGCGTGTTGAGAAAAAAATGAAGGATAGTAGAGGAGCAGCGTAAGCTGCTCCTTCTCTTACAAAGGAGGGGTTGCCGATGCGAACAGGCTTGAAAAAGATAAGTAAGGAGCACTACAAGTTCCTGCTCAGCATTCACGCCGATGTAGTGTTGGAGGCTGCTATTGAGAAGCGGCTGCGTCGGCTAATTGATCAAGCACTTGATCAGGGGGATGAGACTGCTTTTCGGCTCTATGCAGCTGAACTGGCCAGGAAGATGGTGGCGGACAATCAATAATATTGACATGATCCCACACCGCCAAGGCTCAGGAGATCCGGGAGACGTGGGACAGCATGTCAACAATTACGATGGATGAAACAGAAGGTGCAGAGCTCAAATCAGTAGGGGGCTGAATTGAAAGGGGGCTTATCTGTTGGGGGCTTTGGCGATACAGGAAGCGGCGCTGCCATGTAAGGACAAAGAAGTCTATATTCAATCAGGGCTTCCGTGGGTTCACACATTAGCACGTAAATACAGTCCAAATAAGGATTGTCTGGAGGATTTAATCAGCGAAGGTACGATAGCACTCCTGGAGTCCTATGAACGTTATGTGCCACGTCAGGGCGTTATGATATCCACCTTCGCTTACAAGGCAATCCGAGGGAGAATGTTCAATTATCTTCGAGATCAATCTGGCAACATCCGTCCACCCGATAAGGCGTTTCGCGTAGGGTATCGAATATTGAAGGGTGAATTGCAACATCTTTCTGAAGCTGAGATTTCTGAGGCATTAGAGATTAGCGTGCTGCAGGCAAGATTTGGCCTTCAAGCGATGCGGACTTTTCGACAAAAGTCCATGGACCAGATGTTTTCGGAGGGAACGGCTACGTTTCACGATATTCACGGTGTTGAAGATGATTTTTCATTATTTTGGCTCCGTGAGTTCATCAATACCTTGCAGGATGAGGAAAAACAAATTTTCATCGATTTAATGAATCACGGACATAAAGATATGGCAAGGATTCACGGTCTTCATTTAATCGTAGCTCATGAAAAGGTCAGAGAGATTAAATTGAAATTCAAATCATTCATGGGAATAGAAGAAAGCGAGGGAAGCTTTATGATTACGTCTACTACCGCTAGTCCAGTGAAAACTAGGAAACTCAATATTGAAGAGGCCAAGCAGCACGGTGTCAAAACTGTATTAGACAGTGTGGAATGGTTTACCGATACTACCTCACCGATTACACCAACCATCGGTGTCACTTCAACCGGCCTCAATTTAAACCCAGCAGCTTCAAAGCAACTTGATGTTGTTCTGAAGCAATTTGTTCAAGTAGGTTACAACGCTGAACTCAAGCGGCTGGTTATCCGTAAGGCAGAAAATGGCGTCCGATTGTCAAAGGGCTATGGAAATGAAAATGGAGCTACAGCAGCTACCAGCAAGCGCCTGAGCGATTGGTTGAAAGGGAAGAATATTGAACGGAAAAGATATGTTTTGGAATATGACGATACGGCTGCTGTGCATTACATCCAAGTGGAAGTTGCTGAGGAGGCATGAAAATTGGGACGAGCTAAAAATTGGACACAGGAAGAACTCGAGTACCTTCAAGATCGCTGGGGAACATGTAGCTTGAAATCTATATCCCTTCGGCTTGGCCGTAGCATAGAAGCTATTAAGCTGAAGGCAGGGGGGATGGGGCTGAAGGATTCGCGTATGAGCTTTGACGGCATTACCGTGAATCAGCTGTCCCTGGCACTTGATAAATCCTATAACCAAATTGTTAGGTACTGGATTCCACAGTATGGATTCCCTGCAAGACGGAAGATATTTGCCAGTAGCGCCAGGGTATTGGTCATAGGATACGAGGATTTCTGGAAATGGGCGGAGCAGCACAAAGAATTGCTTAACTTGGCCAAAATGGAGCCGAATCTTCTTGGAGCTGAGCCGGCTTGGGCGAAGGTCAAGCGGAGAGCTGACAAGATGCGGTCCCAGAAGACATACCAAGCTGTGCACTGGACACCAGAGGAAGACCAACGGTTAGTGCAAGTTCTCCGAACCAAGGGAATGACCTATCCGGAAGTCGCCAAGTTGTTTGATCGTTCAGAGGCTGCGGTGAAACGCCGGTTGCATGACTTAGGCGTGAAGGTGCGTCCAGTCCGGTTGGAGAACCATATCAAATATACAAAAGAGGAAGTACAGACGCTACTTCGTATGGCCCAAGAGGGATACAGCTACGAAACGATTGCCTTAACGCTTCGGAAAAGCGCTCTGGGTGTTAGAGGTAAGCTTGAACGTATTGGGTTCGATTTTAAGCGACGTAAGCTTCGAGAGGGATGAAATAATATGATGAAAAAGCCCCTTACGAATCGCCAGGCAGAAACATTGGAGCTTATAAAGGGCTTCATTGATCAAAAGGGCTATGCTCCTTCAGTTTCTGAGGTGGCAGATCTCCTGAAGATAAAGTCCCGCTCTACTGCGCATTCATTAGTAAAGCAATTAGTTGACAAAGGGTACTTAGTGAAGAAGGATAACGAAGTTCGGACTTTACGAGTAGTTGAGCAGAATATTAGAGATTCGCTAGAGTCTCAGGAAGACTTAAGGGAGCAAAATTGGAGGTTACTGCTGGAAAATGTGGAGTTACGAAAGAAGCTTAAACAGTTTGAAAAATACTAAGATATACAAAGAACCCCATATCCTTGGCCGGGGCGGGGTCCTTCTACCAAACTATTCCTCTTGACATTATAGCATACAGGGGGAGTAGGGGAATGACGATGGCATGGGGGATTTTCAAACAAAGTGAACTCTTTCCAAAAGCATCTGAAGAGGAGATCCAACAAACAGAATTCTACCTCGAAAAATATAAAATGATGCGCTTATTCATGCAGGATTTTGAAGATCATGAGAAGGAAATGGCCCAGGTGGCCATCGATGGAGAGGCAGCTCGGAGGATTGATCAAGATGAGCTACACGCTGATAAAACTGCGAACGCCGTAATTCTGCAGGAAAAGCAAAAATGGGTTTACTCGCAATATAAGCTTTTCACGAAGCTGATCGATAGGGCTCATAGTCAGGTCATTGATCCGGAGGCGAAGGAAGCAATTGATATTCGCTTTATCCAGGGATATTCAAGAAAGGAAACAATCATGTTTATGCGCAGAGGTGTGGCATCCAGTACCGTGGATCGTCGCATCGAAGCGGGTATTGAATCTATCGCATTCTCTTTAAAATTGACTGGATTCTATGATTATATCAAGAACGAATTTTGATGACATTCTGAGGACAATGCGGTGCATTTCGGGATATTATGAACACCACTTGACGAGTTTTCCCTGGTATATTGGTAATGTGGAAATCAGGCGAGAGTGACACGCACGGCCGCACATGCGGCGCTTAACCGGGGCGTACCTCCTCTCGCTTTTCCTATTTCGAATAGTGATCTACGATGAGCCCGCCGATCCATCCTATTGAAACAACAATAACTATACGGATCAATGCTTTCTTCATCACATCTCGCAATGTTTTTGATTCCTCCCTCAGATTCTTTTTAACAGTATAATCCACTGATTGGCATGTGGATATGAAAGAGTTAGAGATTTTGAGGATTCGAGAGTCCGCGCACCTGGAATGGTCAGAAATCGTTTCTAGTCCTTTTGACTCTCGTTTAATGGACTCAGTAAAATGGTCTTATACTCCTTTGTAACAATGGAGATAAAGACTTTAAGCAAAGAGCGCAGCGCATTTGCTGCGGACGCTTAGCGGACGCCATTCTTTAAAAATCGTTTGAGCTTAGCTTTAAACGTTATTTTTTCACTGGAAAACGTACTTATATCAGCAGAAGTCGCTCATTATTGGGCGGCTTTTTTATATTCCGACGAAAGGGTGATTCGAGTGGAGACGGCAGCAGAACTTAAGGATGTGGAAATGATTGTGGCTGAAATTGCAGGACCCTATAGGCTCAATAAGAAAGAGCAGCGCTTGCTCGCTTATCTCCTGGATGAAAGCAAGAGTAAGAACATTGGCGACATCTGCAAAGCACTTAAAACCACTCCTATCACTTTATGTACAAAGACGAAGCCCCAGCTGGAGCGGAAGATTGATGCCGTTGGTTCTGAAGCATGGAAACGAGATCTGGAGGCGGCGCTGAAAAATAGCTCGGTATCCAAGTGCGAATTCAGCCAGTGGATACCTCTGTTCTCACGAAAGGAAGACGATCATGGCGAGAAAGAAGAATAGCATCCGGCCTCCACTAGTGAAAGAGCATCCGAATCAGCCAAAGAAATGTGCAGGCTGTATATGGGGACGCTGGGAAGGAACAGCACAGTTTTGTGGCAGAGTGAAATGTCAGAAGGAAAATATTCCTATTCGTCGAATTATGATGTCGAAGGGAGGTGATTGAATGTCAGATTACAGTAAAATAATCCAGTCTCACGATCATGTAATTGAAACTTACGAATTAGTTAAGGAATGGGAAGTGTGGATTCGTCACAATCACATCGGAAGTCAGGCGATTACTATTAGAATTTTACTTGGCAATGACGGAAAGTATCATTATCGAACAAGTCATTATTACCACGGTACGGGACAAGCTGGACCATATGTTTCTTCCGACTCGTATGCTCCGACGATTGAATCTGCAATTAATAAAGCTCTACGACAACTGTTTTCGTTCTATAATCAAGAGGACGAAGGTGCTATATGGGTTAAAGCAGAATTTTAGATTTTATTTTGATGGGAGTGAAACTGTGGCTAAAGTATTCGTTCATACTCATGAAAAAGGGGACTCGGAATGGGAAAATGAATATTACCCATTTAGTAGAGTACCAGTAGAAGGAGAGTTCTTAACACTTGCTTCCGATGGAGAATGGTACAAGGTTGAAATGGTTGTCCACACTCCATTCGACAGAGAAATCCACGCAGAGATATATGCCGTGAAAGTTGATCATATGAAAATACAAAAACGTAAGCTAAACACCGAACCAACATTCAGTTTCGAATGAACAGGAGCACCTCTGGGTGCTTTTTTTATGCCAATATATAGCCTTCTGTGAGCCATTCTCAGGCTTTATATAGAGGAACGTGTGTTTGTGTGGTGACGCGTGGAAAAGAGCGGGGTGGGCTGGTTCTCTTCGTATCTCGCTGAGTTTCTGCCTACCCAAAGATTAAAAACCAACACAACACAAATAAGCCGATTAGGATATAATTACCTTAGTTGATTTCTAAATCAAAAGGGGCGATTATTTTTGGAGTTTTTGACAAAGGCTGTAGAATTTTTAAAGCTAAGCACCAAACATCTTTTGATAATATTTTTTATCACGGGTCTGGCCTTGTTTTTACCAACAGAATTTACTGATTTTATTAAGCTAACTGCAGTGATTGAAGATTATAGATCATGGATTGGTGCGGTGTTTCTAGTGTCCGGTGTTATTGCGTTAATAAACATTATTCAAAAATTCTTTACGGGTTTATCCCAAGCGAAAAAACGAAAGGGTTTAATTAAGTTCAGGAATCAGAAATTGCATAGGCTGACTCCACAAGAAAAGCTTATCCTAACACGATATTTTCTCAATCACACAACAAGCCAAGTGCTACCTATGAACGATGGTGTAGTAAACGAATTGGAGACATATAAAATAATTTCTAGATCAGCGAGTATTAGTCAAGGAGGCGTTTATTTTTCATATAACATCCAGCCTTGGGCGAGTGAATATTTAAAAAAACATCCGGATTTATTAAGAATGAATGAAAGTGAAGCGGAATTTGCCGAATTAGATTCGGAATGGAACCGATGGGAAGGCTAAAAACATATTGAAATTCATTAAGCACCTTCTGGTGCTTTTTCTTTTGAAAGGAGCAATTGTATGGACATCAGAATCGTACCAATTGAGCAGCTCAATGCAGCTGTCTATAACCCGCGGGTAGACCTTCAGCCGGGAGATCCAGAATACGAAAAACTTCGCCGCAGCTTGGATGAATTCGGCTACGTTGATCCGATTGTTTGGAATGAGCAGACTGGCAATATGGTCGGTGGCCATCAGCGTTATAAGGTGATGGTAAATGAGCAGGGCTGCACGGAACTGGCCGTATCGGTAGTTAACTTGAATCCTGAGCGGGAGCGGTTGCTGAATCTGGCACTGAATAAAGTGTCTGGCCACTGGGATGATGAAGCGCTGGCGCAGCTGCTGAATGAACTGCAGGAAGGCGGGGCTGATTTGGATCTGTCTGGTTTTAATACAGAAGAAGCTGAGAGGTTAATCGCTGATTTCGCTGAGCCGGCTGCTGATCAGCTTGGAGACTTTCAGAACCGTGAGCTGGATGTGAGTGAATTTGATGAATCCCGATTTGAATGCAAATGTCCTCGTTGTGGATTCGTCTTTGATAAAGAGGACGCATCATGAGTCGCCCAGCATGGGATTGGCGGTTATCAGATCTTGCCAGCGTCCCGAAGCACGGACATACCGTGTTCTCTTGCTTCAGCTGCGGTGGTGGTTCAACGATGGGATATAAGTTGGCTGGTTATACGGTGCTGGGTAATGTAGAAATCGACCCGCAAATGATGCGGATCTATCGGCAGAATCATAATCCCCGTTATCCGTATCATATGCCTATTCAGGACTTTAAGGAGCTGCCAGATTCAGAGCTGCCGTCGGAATTATTTGACCTGGACATTCTGGATGGTTCGCCGCCATGTAGCGTGTTTTCTACGGCAGGAGCTCGAGAGGACAAGTGGGGTGGAGAGTACGCTTTCCGTGAGGGACAGGCAGTGCAGCGTCTGGATGATCTTTTCTTTGATTTTTTGGATGTTGCAGAGAAACTCAGACCTAGAGTAATTCTCGCTGAGAACGTGCGAGGAATGATGGTTGGTAAGGCTCGTGGGTTTGTTAGTCTAGTCTTATCTCGTTTACGAGAGCTTGGGTATAGAGTGCAGCTCTTTTTACTAAACTCGGCTACTATGGGCGTTCCTCAAAAAAGGGAACGTCTTTTCTTTATTGCTTCTCGGGATGATCAAAACTTTCCATTGCTGCAATTGGAATTCAACGAGCCGCCTATACTATATGGAGATATTCGCAGTGGGGACGGTTCTCCGATAAATCCAGATAGCAAGACATACACCCGTTGGCATAAACGACGCCCACCTGATTTGAGTATGGGACATGTAACAGAAAGGGAGGAAGGTAAGATGAGCAACTTCAATACGGTTCTGCTTAAAGATCAGAAGGTAGCAAACACTTTGGCTAGTTCATCTGTATTTCTTCGGACGGATCATCCCCAACACATCAGCGATATGGATGCGATTCGTATGCAGACCTTCCCTGCGGACTATGACTTTATGGATGCTAGTGTGCAGTATGTATGCGGTATGAGTGTTCCGCCGTTGATGATGAATAAAATAGCTGAACAAATTCACTTACAATGGCTTAAAACAAATTAAAGGAGGACGCGTGAACGTCCTCCCTAACAACCAGGGTATCCCCCGGCTGAGACAGCGGCGCGCCACGCGTGGCATTCACAGTCATCCGCTGTCTCGCATTCCATCATAACGGAAAGTCGAGGGGTACGTAAATGGGAACACAAGATGAAATTTTATTGCAGCATGAGCTCGAAGTTATGGCCGGTATCCTGGAAAGCAAGGCACAGTACCGAAAGATTGTTAAGGCCGGCATAGCCAAGTGGGTCAAGGACTTTCAGGACGGCCGGATTGAAATTAAGACGGTGGACGATCTGAAGAAGTTGATTGAGATAGATATTGAGCTTCAAAAGGATGAGCTGTAAGTTCATAGATGCGTTAGAAAAACTCCTCTTCTTCCATATACTAGGTTTAGAGACTCAAAGATGGTCTCAAGTATAAGGAGGATTATGATCTATGCACAGAAGACAAGTTTCATGTTTCTTAATTGCAGACCACGATAGAAAGATTTTCAACGTGATTGAGTCTGCCAATGGCCACGGATGGCTGCAAGATAGAATCGGTGAACAGCAAGCCAAAGGAAGGGACGTTAGGGGCTATCCCTCGCCTAAACCTGCGCATGTGGTCAGGGAAGACTATCAGAAGAGTTTCGGATACGAGTATTCGAAAGATACTGTCTTGTAGCCTTTGGCGAGAAAGCGTCAGATATCTATTGTTGGGGGTGGTGACATGTAGCATGGCCAGAGAACGCAGTCCCGAGCGGGACAAGGCAAAACTGATGTGGTTGGAGAGCGGCGGAAAGATGAAGCTTAAGGACATCGCCGCCGCTCTTTCTGTTCCTGAGTCCAGAGTCCGAAAATGGAAGGCTGTCGACCGTTGGCAGGATGATTTGAATGGGAGCGTTGAGGATTCTTTCAAAGGGAGCGCTCCAAATGGAGCGAATGGGAGCGTTCCGAAGTCAAGGGGAGCGCCCAAAGGAAATAAGAACGCTGTCGGTAATCGTGGGGGTGCTCCCCCAGGTAATCAAAATGCAAAGGGAAATAGTGGAGGCGCCGGTGGACCGCTCCGGAATAACAAGGCCCTCAAGACTGGAATGTATGAAACAATTTTCATGGATGCCCTTGATGCAGATGAGCAGGATCTGCTGGACCAGATTGATACTTCTCCAATTGCTCAAGCTCAGGAGCAACTGATCATGCTTTCTCTTCAAGAGCGGCGACATCTGAAGCGTGTCAAGCTGTTGGAAGCGGGACTGTCTGATGAGGAGCGTAAGGTTAAAGAGGAGCTCCACCGGCGTAAGGACAGCGTTCCTTATACTAACCCAGCAACAGGCGTGGAGAAAATGGTTCCACTCATCACTGAGGGTATGAAGGTTACTGAGATCACAACGGTCGTCACTTCCAAACTTGATAAGATTCTCAAGCAGGAAGAGGCGCTGACTAAAACTCGGGATAAGAAGATCCGGCTGATCAATCAGATTGCATCGATGCAGCAAGAAGAAGAAAAGCTGGCTTTAGCCCGTGAGCGGCTGGAGCTAGAGAAATATAAAGTTTACGGTCCGGACAAGCTGGACGGGGAGGACGAGGAAGAGGAAGAGGATGATTTAGGATGGTAATAAAGCTTGCAAGGGAACATCGTCGGCGGATTAAGCGGAAGCTTCTGAACAAGCCGGAGAAGCTTGCTGAGCTTAAAGTGATTCTATCCGATTTCGAACAGTTCTGCTTCCGGATGCTGAAAATCAAGACCAAAACGGGGGATATTGTCCCTTTGGTCTTAAATGCTGCTCAGCTCAGATTTGCTGATACAGTCTTCAGAGACATTATAAGCGGGAAGCCGGTTCGTATTATCATTCTGAAGGCACGGCAGATGGGTTTCTCCACGGTCACCGAAGCCATTATCTATTATTTAACTTCCCTGCAGGAAGCAAGGAACGCCTTTATAGTTGCTCAGGATTACCAAGCTTCAGGTAACTTATATGATATGTTCCAGCTTTATTTTGAACGCGTGCCGGAGTCAATCCGTCCGATGCATAAGCGAAATAATACGAAGCAGCTCACTTTCGAGAATCCTTCAGTCAAAGCTTACGAAAAAAGGCGTAATCCGGGACTGAAATCCAAGATCACTGTTCAAACGGCGGAGAGCCGGGTGCTTGCCCGTTCTGGAACGATCCACTATTTACATGCTTCTGAGGTCGCGTTCTGGCCAGCGAAGAAGAAGAAGCGGCATCTGCTGTCATTGTTCGCTGCGCTTTCCAAAGAACCTGGCACGCTGGGTGTGGTTGAATCTACAGCAAATGGCATGGACGAATACAAGCAGATGTGGGATGCGGCGGTCGAAGGGGAAAATGACTTCACCCCGCTGTTTTACGCATGGTTTGAAATGCCGGACTATCGTAAACCAGTCCCTCCAGGTTTCGTACTGACTGATGAAGAGCTGAAGCTTAAATCGAAGTATGGTCTGGACGATGAGCAGATTCAGTGGCGCCGTTATACTATCCGGAATGATTGCGGCGGCGATCCTCGCGTCTTTCGCCAGGAGTACCCGTCCGAACCAATGGAGGCATTCCTACTCTCCGGTGAAGGTATCTTCGATAATGAGTTTATTCAGAAGTTGTTGGATGCCCTAGGTAAGCCTGGTCCGGGAAGTCGTTATGAGATTGACGAAGTGAAGAAGAAGGTCTTGCGTGCAGACTCAGGCGAGCTGCGCGTATTTTGTATGCCCGAGAAAGGCAAACGGTACATTATTGGAGCTGATACAGCAAAGGGGAAGCCAGGAGGAGACTATGACGTCGCTTATGTGATAGAGGAGCGAACCGGTGAAATGTGTGCCATGGTTCGTGGTAGATGGGACACTGACTTATTTGGCAAGAAGCTGGATATCTTGGGACGCTACTACAATATAGCGCTGCTGGCCGTTGAAAATAACAATACTGGTGAATCAGTCCTGAATACGTTGGCCAATACCTGTAAATATCCGTTGCTTTACTTCTGGAGAAAGGGCGACTATGGCTGGAATACGAATACAGCAACCCGGCCAGTGATGATAAGTGACTTTAAAGAGGCCATTCGGGATCAGCTTTTTCCGATAAACTGCAGACGTTTATATATGGAGTGTCAAACCTTCATCGATAACAACGGGAAACCGGAGGCGGATACGAACTGTAACGACGACTGTATTATGGCTTATTCCATTGCTCTGCAGGTTCGACAGGTGGCCGGGAAATGGTTTGAGTGGTATGAGAAGAAAATGAAGAAACGGGAGGAAGATTCTGAATATGATAACGAGGAAGTGGGGTGGTTATAACACATGAGTGGTGAAGCACAATGGTTTCAAATATCTAAAGGAGAGGATAAACATATCCCTTCCAGCGCACAACTGCCAGACAGCTTCGACAATCTCTATGATCAGCATGGGCTACTGTCTTTTCCTCCTGGTAACGACCCTGCTTCCTGCAAGTTGCTGGTCAAGAACTCGAATATAATTCCGCAGTGCATCGAAGCATACAAACGGAATATTGCAGGCTATGGGATTGCGCTGGAGTATCTGCCGGGTGAAAACGACGAAACGGCAAAAGAAGAATGGGATCGTGCAGAAAAGTTTCTTGAAACCTGTAATCTTGAGGATACGCCAGATGAGATTGTAAGTTCTCTAATTGAAGATATCGAGAGTACTGGAAATGCGAATGTTGAAGTAGCTTGGCCAACTGGCAGCGAGTTTCCGACGTTATACCGTATTAATCCAAAATTTGTCCGTTGTACTCGGGAAACCAATAAGGCAACGATCAAGCGCAAGCGACTGATCCGCTCAACGAAGAAGATCGAAGAATTCACTCAAGATGTATACGCTCGGAAGTACGCTATGAAGCGAGGGCAGTCTGTGGTGTGGTTCCATCCCTTCGGAACCGAGGGTCAAGGTAATCAGATCATCCCGTTGAAGCTAGGTAATGATGGACCATACGGTGAGCCGCGCTGGTTTGGAAACGCTCCAGGGGTGGTTGGTAGCCGAGAAGCAGAGGAATTGAACGTCTCTTATTTCAGCAATGGCCGGATGCTTTCGATGATATTGACAGTAACTAATGGTAGGCTGACCAAACAGTCCATGGAGCTTCTGAGAAATGTGAAGGGTTCTCAATCTCAGGGGGGCATTCTTTATCTGGAGGCTAAGGGGGAAGAAACCGGTGGCCCTATGGATGAGAAGGTCGAGAAAGTCGCTATTAAGCTGGACAAGTTGAATGATCTACTGCAACAAGATGCGCTATTTCTCGAATACGGTAAGGATAAGAAGGCGGATATTCTTTCCTCATTCCGGCTGCCGCCGATCCTGGTTGGCCAGAGTTCCGACTATAACCGTGCTACGGCGGATGCAGCTCTGCGGTTTGCAGAAGAGCAAGTATTTGAGCCGTATAGGAAGTGGATCATGAATGAGATCTTCAATAAGCGTTTGTTTCCAGCTCTTGGTATCTTTCGAGTACGGGCCGCCCTGCGAGGTCCGCGCATTATAGATCCAGAAGACCGCAAAGCGCTGCTGGACTTTATCGCAGACCGTGGGATTATGCTGGTCCGAGATTTAATACCGATCGCAGAGGAAGTGCTTGATACCACCATTGATGAGTCCAAATACAGCGCAGAATATCTGGATACTCCGATCGCGCAGCTTGTAAGTAGTCAGCCAGCATTAACCGTGCCAGAACCTAATTCTGATGTAGACAATCTGCAAGAGCAGGTATCCATCATTGCCAAGCGTCTGCTGCGGCAGAGTCATGACGAGGTAGTTGGCCATGTGTAAGGAATGCTGGGAGCGCATCGCAAAAGCGGACGATACAGAGTTTTTGGACAGCTTGGAGCTGACCCATGCGGAGCGAGTCGTGCTGGAAGAGTTGTACAAGCAGGGTGAGAACAAGATTATAGAGATTCTGGAATTGCAGGGCAAGGCGCTGCATGATGCAATTCTGGAACTTAGCGAGGAACTACTGATTGATATTGATGAGCTGGGTAAAGTGCTGGTATCTGTTCAGAGCGGCGAGCTGTTCACCGTTCAATTTGAACAGACCGTGTATGATGCCTTTCAGCCGCTTTATCATCTGGCCGGCGAAACAGAGCTAAATGCGCTCGACCCTGACAAAGTTTGGTCGGTTGAAAACAAAGCGGCTTCCCGCTTTTCCAAGAAGCTCCAAAAGCTGGTGCCAGATATGAACGGGACCAGTAAGGACGTTATGACGCGTGCCTTTCAGAAAGCCATCGATGAAGGGAAGACAAACGGGGAGCGGGCGGTACTTGTCCGAGACATCAGCGCCGCCGCTGCCAAGGGTGACGCTGGGCCGTTTACCATGGAGCGGGCAGTTACCATTACCAGAACAATGAGCACTTCTGCAGCCAACGGTGGTAAGCTGGAGGGCTGGAATAAGTCTGAGGTGGTCACCGGCAAAGAGTGGCGGTCCGCTGGGGGAGACCGCACCCGTAAGACGCACAAAAAGGCAAATAAGCAGGTTCAACCGCTAAGTAAGCCGTTTATCGTTGGAAAAAGCAAGTTGATGTTCCCCGGAGATCCCAGTGGGCGACCAGAGGAAATTATACAATGCCGCTGCACGATGCAGTCGGTGATTGACTAATTCATGAGAGGAGGTGAATAGACAAAATGACGTTTAAATTGAAAGATGCCAAAATTACGCATTTATCTCTAGTGGATAAGGGTGCCAATGGCGTACCGTTTGCCATCATCAAGGCTGCCGGGAAAAATGCCATCCAGAAACAGGTGCAGATTGCCAAGGTAGACGAGAGCAAGCACATCGTAATTGGGGTTGTATATCAACCAGACAAGCCAGATGCGCATGATGACCAGATGGATGCAGAGGAAATTGAAAAGGCTGCACACCTCTTTATGGAGAAGCAGCACACTTACAACATCGACAAGCAACATGACCTGGAAGCAGACAAAGGGTATGTGGTTGAATCCTACATTGCTCCTTGCGATATGGAGATTGGTGATCAGATCATCGTGAAAGGCTCCTGGGTTGCTGGTGTCAAAGTCACGGATGATGATGCCTGGGATGCCATTCAGAAAGGCGAGATCACCGGATTTTCGATGTGGGGTGTAGGCAAGAGGGAAGAGATCGAGGAAGAAGAGGAGGTATCCAAGGGACTCTTGAATAGGATAGCCAAAGCGTTGGGTCTAATTGAAAAAGGAGTTGTCTCTGACAAATACAATAAAAATCGAAGGGACCGGGAATTTTGGGCAGCACAGGACGCGCTCAACTCGGTCCTTTTTCGTTGGGGTAGTTGGGAAAGCGGGATGGAAACCGATGCGGAGATCATTCGGGAGGCGCTGCAGGATTTTGTGGATATCGCTCAAAATGTACTGATTCAGGATGACATCATTAAGGCCATCGGAACTCCACCGGAGCAAATCGCCAAAGCTGGAAAGGCGATATCTGCCGGCAATCTTAAACATGTGGACGATGCGATTGCTGCGCTTAATGAATTGAAAAATAAAACGGCTCCTATAGATGAGTCGGAGGAGGAAAACGATTTGAAAGCTGAAGATATTGCCAAGGCTGTAACGGCCGCAATGGCCCCGATCGCCAAGCAGGTAGAAGGCCTAACGGCAGAAATTGCGGTTCTTAAGAAAGAGGAAGGTGTCGACGGTGAGCAACCTGTAGGTGGTAGTGCTCCAGTTACTACCGCAGAAGAGACTGCAATTACCGACGCCATTGCCAAGGCTCTTGAACCGCTGAGTCAGCAGATGCAGACGCTGGCAGCTGACGTGCAGTTGGTAAAGAATAGCCGTGGTGCTTCCGCGCAAGGTGATGAAGAAGAAATCAGCAAATCAGAAGGCGCCGTTAGTTTCGGACGCTTCCTGTAATTCGAAGGAGGAATGCAAATCATGAGAACGAACGGTAACATCGCTAGTACGAGCATTCGTAAATCAACCATCGTTACACCAATGGACCAAAATGCCTTGAACTATGAGGAAGTGGAAGCCTTCACCGATATGGCGTATGAGGTTAATGGTTTCCTTAAAGGCATCCGTCATGAGAATCGGAAGAGTTCCAAAGGGACTATTGACAAGGTGGGTGTACGAGGCCGTAACATGCGGAGTAAAAAAGAGAATATTATGGCTTCCAACACGCCTGGTCTGACCTTTCCACAGATTCCATATTCAGTAGAGCCAGTAATTGTTCCATTTGATATTACCGAGGAATTTATTCGCCAAACTCAGCGGGTGCGTGGCCAAAACGCAGAGGATATCATTATGCGGGCTATGGCTAACAACTACGGTGAGAATATGCAAGACATCGGCTTTAATGGTGATACGGCAACTCTGAACACTGATCCGGATTATGAGTTTCTGAGCATAAATGATGGTTGGTTGAAGAAGGCGCGTACCACCGGTCATTATTTAGATTGGAAGACACTTTCGGCTAAAGAGAAAACAGGAATTTTGTTTGAGGTTGAGCGTGCGATACCAACCCGTTATCGTGCTGGTGGGGTATTTAAATACTTCATGCATCCAAATACCTTCAGTGAGCGACTACAAATGCTGGCTGAGAAGGACACCAGCGCATCTATTCAATTGCAGATCTTGGGGGGCACGAAGAAAGTCAACGCTTATGATGTTGAAGAGGTCTGGAGTATGCCAGAAGGAGCGATTCTCTTCACATATCAGCCGAACTTTGCGATGGTCCATACTTATGACATGCAAATTCGTAAGACGACTGAGGGCAAGGAGGCAATCTGGACTGATAAGCGCTTTTACGCAATTCATTCTGACTATGATTCTATTTTTGAAGAGCCACAAGCTCTGGCCTATGTGGAAGGGGTGGAATTCTAATGCCATACGTGACCTACAGAGGCAAGAACGCCTCGCTTCGGCTGTATAGTATTCGTTTTGAGCCGGCTAAGCCGGTACTGGTGGAAGATTCAGTTGTGCTGGAAAAACTGCATGAGCATCCTGATTTTGAAGTGAATGCGGAGAAGGTCATTCTGCTGGAAGATCTGACAGTTCCCCAACTGAAGGACAAGGCGAAGAAGGCTGGAATTGATGGTTTTGCCGACCTGAAGAAGCCGGAGCTGATCGCTGCCCTGAAGGCGCTGGAAGGCGGCGGTGTGCCTGATGCTGACAGCGACACTCCTTAAGGAACGTAGCCGTGTCAGCGCCGTGCAGGAAGCGACTGACAAGCAACTTGATCAGTACATTGATGATGCGCAGACCCGTATTGAGCTGTATTTGCCTATTTCATTCCCAGTAATAGCAGACAAGCAGCTCATGTTGGCCTGGGTGAAGCTTGCGGAGTCACTGGCACTGCAGGACAGCGAGGAATACCTAGCTTCAGTCGCCCGCGGCTATTCAGCGGAAAGTGACGGTGCCTGGACATATACCCGGCAGGCAGTAGAAGGGAAGACTACAGGGAATGCCGATGTGGATTCTATTCTCTTCCTGTGGGTCAAAAAGCAGCAGTCCGGGCCGGATGATGGAAACATTACGGCCTATTTACTATGAATCACCGTATGAATACCCCGCTGGCGGTGTACCGGGTCGGCCGCCAGCAGGATGCGGACAACCTGTTTAGCGATCGGAAGTCTGGAAAGGTTTCTGATTTGAAGTGTTTCGTTGTTAAGACGCAGACTGATGCCAAGGCAGATTCCACCCCGGTCATATACATTGTCAAAAAAACAATCGGGGTTCCGAAGACAGCGGACGTTCGAATCAGTGACGAAGTATTGCTGTTCGGACGCAGGTATCTGGTGATTGACTCTAACCCACGCCATTACTGGCGTGAGTTATTGGTGACTTGCGAGGTGAAGGGCAGTGAACATGCATGACTTTGACGGCCTAGCGAAGAAATTCAAGAAGCTGAGCGACGAAGGGGTTAGTCAGATCCTTAAGAACATTGCTGAGGCTGTGGGCGAAACACTTTTGAACCTGATCATCGATGAGATTGATAAACAGGATCTGATTGACACTGGATTGATGTGGAACTCCTTTACTCGTGGAGAGGACAATAACATTTGGGAATGGGATGTTGACCGCAATTCTATTACTATCGAAGTTGGTTCCAACCTTCCTTATGCACGCCATCTCAATGATGGATACACCATCCGTAAAGCACATTATGTTCCTGGATTCTGGAAGGCAAATGGTCAGTTTGTATATGATCCGGCTGCAAAGACTGGCTTTATGGCAAAGCCGCGGTCGTTTATTGGACGTCATTACTTTGACATCGCTGTGAAGGAATTGGAAGGTGGTGTGAACGCATTGATTACGAAGCGGTTGGAGAAAGAGCTGGGGAGGATGCTGTCATGATGGATGTGGGATTGAAAGCCTGGGCTGATATTGTGAAGCGGGTGTACCCTGACTTGCCGATCCTGCGGGAAAAGTCGAAATGGTTGGCAGGTCAATTTGATCGTCCTAGCGTTTTTATTGAAACAGACCTTGTGTCTGATAAGACGCATACACCCCAATCGAACCGGATCATTGAGGACGTGGGTCTGGTCTTTCATTACGACATTGAAAGTATCGGGGATGAGGACAAAGGAGAACCGATCCCCTTAGACTTATCTCCTTTCTTTCTCTTCCTTCGCCAGCGGCGGTTCTGTGTGGTATCAGAGCGCTTTGGGGTGATGCTCGTCGTTGAGACGCCGCGCACGCGGCCTATGAATGACCAGATGGAAGTTACATTTCGTTATTCATATTTGCTGCATGTTCCGAAACTTATGATCAAAGATGATGGGCAACAAGTTCAGAAGATTAATGAATTTGTTATTGATCGAAGTTGAATTTAATATTTGATTCTATTGTTAAGCTAATGAGCAGGATAATCCAACTGGTCCCCGAATACTTAACTCAGGTTTTAGAACGACTAAAGGATAAGGGTGAATTATGTGCCAAATGATTATGTTTGGGGGATTTTCGTTGCTGACGCTTCAATTGATTTTCCGAATTTCTTTCCAATAGGTGTTTACACCACACGTGAGTTAGCCATTAATGAAGTTGAAGCTTTGCCAAGAGATCACAATTATCAATTACTTCGAATGCCGCTAAATAATAACTTCGCATACTACCATAGAAAGAGTAGTAAGTTGGTTGGAATGGATGCGATCCATCATGAACATTTTCATTTCAAAGATGAAAGTTAAACTGATTGGTTGTTAACGCTAACGGAAAACGTTAGTACGGCACTAACCGCCTACGGAGAGGCGGTTTTTTTGGTCCGGAAAAAGGGAGGAATATTTAAAGCATGAACCTAAAAAAACAGATACGCCAGGGCGCTGATGTTGTTCTAAATGACCTGAACAAGCGAACAAAGCAGGAATGGATTGAGAGCGCAGTGGTTTTGAAGCGGGAACGCTTCGAGATTGCCGGTGCTCTTTTTGATTGTGACGAAGATACCCTGCTGACTCAGCAGGAAGTTATTCAAAAGGTGCAGGCCTATTTGGGACTGACAAAAAAGGAGGAAACAGTGAATGTCGATACAACGGAATAGACCAGGCGCGTATGTGGAGCTGCAGGCGGTTGCAAAGTCTCGTGTTCTATCGGTATCTGGTCGCGTTTTGATACCGTATCAAGCTGAGTGGGGATTGCCAAATAAAGCAGTGGATATGGCGGATCAGTCGGAGCGTTTGAAAGAATCTGGACTGTTGGTAGATGAGTTGGAGCTAGCAGCTGAGAACGGGGCGACCGTTATCGGTTACCGTGTCACCAACGGCAGTGAGGTGGCAGCATCCGTTGCAGTAGCCAGCAGCTATACCATTGAGGCCCGTTATCCAGGCACTCGCGGAAATGATTTCGAGTACCTAATTCGGACGAGTCTGGTGGATGCAACAAAGAAAGAAATTGTCATTCGGGATACGAAAGGTATCTATGATACTGAGACGTTCTTGGTCGCTGATAAAATGGAAGCAATTAATGCTCTGAAAAAGTCCAATATGGTGCGTTTTAAAGACACAGGTTCAACGACGTTGGCTGATGTTGCCTACACGAAGTTAGCCGGTGGAATCACTGGAACTGCAACGATTACGGCAGCCAATTGGAGCGGTATATTTAATCGGATTGATGGTTTAGTGTTTGATGTCGTGTACTTGCCTTCTTCTGAAGCTTCGGTTCAGGCAGCCGCGAAACAATGGTTGCTGGATCGCCGCACCAAGGCTCGCAAACTTGCACAACTGGTCATTGCAGGAGCATCGGGGTCTGATGATGATATTGAAGTTCACAACACACGCAGCCGCGCTGCTAATGCTCGTTTTATCATCAATTGCTCTTTAGCTGGCGAACATTCTAACGGAAAGATCTATACTTCCCTGCAGTGGGCAGCGTGGGTAGCTGGTTTAGCCGCTGGAACACCGGCGAATAAATCATTTACGGGTGTTAAGATACCAATGACTGAAGCTCTAGTGGACTGGAGTCATAGCGAAGTTTTGAAGGGGTTGGCCGAAGGCACACTGATGGCTACCCGCGACGGCTACGACTATATTATTGAGTCGGCAGTGAACACATTGACCACGCTTGGGGCAGGGGAACGGGAGGACTTCGGTAAGATTCGAGTTTCCATGACGATAGACCAAATTTTAAATGACATCTACGCTGCTGGCAAAGCAAACAAGGCTAAGCTGGACAATGACAAGGATGGTCGGGGGATGTTTATCGCAGCAGTCGTTAGTTATCTGAAGACTCGTGCTGGACAGAAGGCGATTGACTCAGAGTTTACATTTACCGAACATCCAACGAAGAAAAGTGATATGGATTATGCTTACTTCTCCCTGTCTGCAAAACCGCTGGACGCGATTGAGATCTTTAATATTGATTGGGAGGTGGCGTAATCGATGGAACGCGAACTTATTGGCCGTAATTTATCCGTACAGGATGACAATGGCGACTCTATTCAGACCATTAAAGAAGTAGAGGTTATTCTGAAGCCGGAGACACTGGATATTATCCGTGCGCGGAAGATGTCTAAGACGAAACAGATTGTCGGGTATGAGATCACCGTAAAGTTGGTTATGTCAAAACTGGAGTCCTCTCTTCGTTACAGGCTCCTGGCTGATTTCAAGGCAGGTAAGACGATGTTCCTAGACCGGATCACAGGCTCTCTTGAGGACATGCAGACTGGCAATGTAGAACGGGTGATGATCAGCGGTGTGCATATTCATGATGAAATGGATTTGCTGGTTGCCAAGATTGACGACAACAATGGCATCGATATCACGCTTTCTGGTACGGCGAATGATTTTGATTTTATTGAACAGTTTCCGGATTATATGGCATAGGGACGGGTAACCGTCTCTTTTTCTTTATCTCATATCAATTAAAAATTGGAGGAAGAATCACTATGAGCGATAAATTAGAAAAATACCTATCCAAGGGCAAATCAGGTCGAAACGATGATACCATCACGGTACCAGCAGACGGAGAAGACTGGTCTGTACGCCGCCTGACCACCATAGAAGTACGCCGGTCTTATGAGTTGGCTTATGAGGAAAATGGTGATCCTAAAGATTCCTATAACGAGATCGACGTCATGATCGTTAAGGCAACCGAACATGAATTTGATTGGAACAATAAAGATTTACTACTCGCCTTCAATTGCACCAGTAAATATGAGCTGCCACCGCGTATTCTAGACAATCCTGCTGATTATTCGGAGCTTAGCAAAGCAGTGCGTAATTTCCAAGAAACAAAGGACGAACTTATGAAAGAAGCAAAAAACTCATCAAGCAAGACGGAGAAGCAAGCTGGGTAGCATCCTTTTGGATTAACCAGAAGCGGCTGCCGGCTGAAATCCTACCGTATGAGGTGGATAAACAGCGGCAGTATTATTTCTGTCTTGCCGCGGGGATGATTGCTGAAGAAGAAGCCAAACGCCTGGCTAACAAGAAATAGGCAGGATGGAGGTGAACAACCATAGCAGCGACAACAAAAGTGACGGTCCCGTTCGAAGCGCAGGACCTTATTTCCGGTGCTGTCCGGAATATACGAACAGCACTCCGTGGAGCCACAGATGATTTGCTCGACTTCAGGCGTGCCGCAGGACAGATGGGGAATAACCTGGTATCTGATCTTCGGCGTTCCCGGAGCGCAGCGGATGATTTGGGGAGCCGGGTCGGTAACGCATCAGATGAGGTACGTCGACTGGGGCGCGCAAACGTTGATGATATCTTTCGCCGCGCTCAATCAGGAGCAGATGAATTGCGTCGCTCAGCATCTCGTGCGGATGCTGAAATCCGCGGTATGAGCGATTCGCGGGTGCATATACAAGCGCAAGATGGGGTCAGTCCAGTCATTGACGGAATTTCCTCAAGATTAACCACTTTGGCGGCAACAGCTGGCGCAATTCTGATCGGCGGCGGAATCAAAGACGCCTTATTCGGAAATGTCATGGACTACTATTCCGAGGCCTCCCGCAGTGCATCGGTCATACCTGAAAAGGACCGGATCAATGCTCTTCAAGTAGGTAATCAGCTGCATGCCAAAGGACTTGTGGCTTCGCAAGCTCAGGCAGCTGGAATGCTGGGAGATTTAGCACCAATGGTTCGGGATAAATCACAGGCGGGTGACATGTTGACCTCGGCTGCGCAACTCCAATTTCTTATTCCAGATGCTAGTGTTGAGGAAATTGGGAGAGGACTCTCGCAATCCGCGAATACCTTCAAAGAATCTTACGCTTCTGTTGCAGACAGTATGGCATACGCCTACAGCCAAGTAGGCGATCCACAGAAAGATCTCTTCGATACATTCTGGGAGTATTCCGGATATTTCAAAAATACCGGAGCGAACTCCGGGCAGATGGCCAACTTCTTGACCCAAAGCGTCAAGGAGGGAGCTTTCAATTTTGACAAGCCGGCGGACTTTATTAAGGAGACGTTTGGTGTCAAAGCACTCGACTCGGGTGATATGGAGAAGTACTTCACTTTGCGCGGAGCGGGTAAGAACGATGCAGCGAAACAAGCTGCGGCATTTACCAGTGATATAAATTCTGGTGATGAGCAGCGGGCGAAGGGCGCTCTGATGGCTCTGGTCGGGGACCTGGCCAGTCAAACACAGAGCCAGTTGAAAGCTTCGTTAGTTTCGCTCGGCTCAGCTACTGCAGAGGACAACGGGAATGCTATTCTGAAGACCTTTCAGGTTCCATTTCAGCCGGCTCCTGCAGAGATTGCAGGAACTACCGATAGGATGGTCAAAGCTCAACAAGATGCCAACCCGATGACCAGTATCATTCAGACCCGTGCAGAGATTGATCAACAGATGCAGGATTTGGGGGCAAACCTTTCGACGGCTGTCTTACCTGTACTGAAAGAATTCAATACTCTTATCACGGAAAATAAAGATGAAATACAGGAACTAGGAACTAAAGTTGTTGGTTTTGTCAGCAAAGCAACAAGTATATATAGCGATCACTTTTCTTTGATCAATAACTCTTTGATGATCCTCGGAGGTAGCGTAGCTGCTATAAAGGGTCTGAAATTTGGAAAGGGAGTTTTAAATGATCTAGGCAAGGTAAGTGGTCGATGGGGAACCAATACCTCAACTTCAAATCCAATTGAAGAGGTCAATACTTCCACCCTCCGTAGATTCAGACTGAGACGTGGCACCACCGGTGGATCAAGTGGAGGCTTGGGTGGCAGCCTGAGTTCTTTATCATCCATGACTGTAAATGCCAGTGTTGTTTATCTTAATGAAGCTGGCGGTCTGGGTGGCTCTCTTGGCGGGCAAGGCAGTCGCTCTGGAGGTAGGTTAACCCGGCGCGGGCGCACCGGTGCGACTGGATCTAACACCCGAACAACAACTGGTGGCAGTGGAGGTGCAGGCTCAATCAGAGCGCGCCGGGGTACGCGGACCACTAATATTCCTGATGTTGACTCAATTCCAGACGTTTCCGCGAGAAGAGGACGAGTTACTTACCGTAATACCGCTCGGCTTCGTGGGACATCATCAATCCCGGATATTATATCAGATGTTTCAGATGTACCAGCTAGGCGGGGAGTATTGAAAGGCTTGGCCAAGGGTGGTACCAAAGCCGTAAAGGCATTAGGAATTGCAGGTACTGTAGCTGGTATTGGATTGTCAGGGTATGACCTGTATCAAGCATCAAAAGACGATGGGCTTAAAGCTGGAGTATCGTCTACAGGTGGATCATTAATCGGAGGTACAGCAGGGGGAATCCTCGGGGGTGTTGTTGGTTCATTAGCTGGACCAATAGGCACTGCATTAGGAGCGGCAGCAGGCGGATGGGTTGGCGATAAACTGGGTTCCATGGCTGATTCAAGCGGAATCACTAAGTCTGTCGTAGATGGAGTGGTTTCGGCTGCTGGCGGCATTAAGGATGCAGCAGCTTCAATAGGTGGATGGCTCGGCATCACCAAGAAAAAGGAAGAGAAAAAGCCAGAGGTTAAACCCCCACCTGAAGCAAAGATCACCTTTGGTAACCTGACCCCAGAACGAGAAAAACAATTACAGGAGACCTTCAACGCTTTCCGGGCCAATGTCGCCAAGGATGGATTAAAGACCGCATTAACTAGTGCTGTTAACGAGAGCGGCGTTAAGGAAACGGTCGATAAGATTAAAAATACATTTGTTGGCGCGTGGAAAAGCACAGAATCGGGCAATGCTCAGCAAAACGTGCAGGCTGTTGGAGCAGCTGCACAGAAAACAGCTGGACAGACTCAGCAGTTAGGTGTAACCACGAAAATCAGCACTGCTGGAATTGTTCAGGGTGCTGGTGCAGCGGGAGCGAGTATGCTCGGAATCGGGACTGCAGTAAAGACGGCGACTGATGAGACGAAGCAGCAGCTGCTATCGATAGAAACGGTTACGAGTCAGAGTGAAAGCTGGGGCAGTACCATTATTACGAGGATTTCCAAGGGGATGCAGAGTAAATTCCCAGAACTTAAGTCGACAGCAATCGGTGCTATGGGTATTCTGAATACCCTGACTGGAGCAGGGTCTACGAAATCATTTAGTGCACCAAGTCTTATGAAATCCAGTGGTGGTGCCGCATATGCAAACGGCGATATTATTACTCGACCTCATATCGGGTTAGTCGGTGAGGCGGGACCGGAAGCGATTATTCCTCTCTCTGCAGGGCGCCGGCAGCGAGGGGTGGAACTGTGGGAACGAGCTGGCGCGATGCTGGGTGTACGGGCTTATGCAAATGGAGGCATTGTTGGCGCGCAACCTTTGCGAACTCAAGCTTATAAGGCGAAGGCCTACATTGATGATAACAACGACAGAATAGGTTACGGAGCCGGCTATGCCGAAGGGATCCATGGTTCGCTTGAAATGGTGAAAAGGCAAGGCCTGAAGCGTTACACCAAGGCGATGAGTAAAGCGAGTAGCCTCACTGATGCTTATAAAATACGCTCGACGGGTCATCAATTGCGTAGGCAGGCTGCCAAGATGAAAACCTTTGCCAGAAGTACGAAATTACTTGGCAAAGTGGTTCGACCTGTTGGCTACGCCATGGATGCTTGGGATATCCTCTTTGCTGGTAAAGGAAAGCGCGGGCGACAGACTGCTAAAGTAGCTGGTGGAATTGGAGGGGGGATCTTAGGTGGCGCCGCAACAGGTGCAATGCTTGGTACCTTCCTCATGCCTGGTGTAGGAACAGCCGTTGGCGGTGCAATTGGGGGGCTGTTAGGAACAATCGGCGGTGAGAAGTTGGCCACGAAAATGTATGATGGCATTTCTGGATTCTTTGGACGTCGGAAAAAGCGCAAGAAGAAGTACGCTGATGGTGGGCTTATCAGTGCTCCACATATGGGACTGGTCGGTGAAGCTGGTCCAGAGATGATCATTCCACTTTCGCGGCAGCGGAGTAAACGAGGAAGAGCATTGTGGGAACAGGCGGGGAGCCTGCTTGGTGTTCGTCCCTATGCAGATGGTGGTGCGGTAGGTATGAGATCTTCCAGTATCCCGGTAGCGAAGACATTAGCGCAGGCACCTGCAGCGATCCGCGATATCGTAATTGAGAACATCAACATCGATTTTGGTGAACTAGCCAAGGGAATTACCAACTTTGCTGAATTCGCTAAGATGCTGACCAGCCCGCAGGGACGAGCGCTGTTCCGCAAGGTTTTCGGCGAAGAGTTGTACAATGCTCTGGAAAGTGGGGGATAATCATGCTGACCATGATACGTGATAAGAATCGCTTCACTTTTCCAATTACACCGGCAGAGATACAGATCATTAGCAGCAATGAGGTAGACTCCTTTGTAGTAATCACCGGTGAAGAGAAGACAAGTAAGAGACTCACTTCGAAGCTGAAGCGGGTCTCTTTTTCTACGCTCTTCCCGCGAGTCTGGGAAGAGCTTTGGGAGACTGGAAAAGAGACGGTCGCTTACCAGTCTCCTGAACAGGCTTGGAAGTTGATGGAGGAATGGAAGCTCAAGCCGGTTGTGATCAACTTTGAATCGCTCTTTTCGCAAACCATGTGGTTTGAAAGTTTCGAGGCCACGTATAAAGATGGCCAGGCGAATCTGCATATCACATTTAATTTTGTAGAGTTCAACCCAGTTAAAATTGTTTCGTATTCCAATACAAAGCAGCTCTTGAAACCGGGTGTAATCATAACCAAGTCATCCAAAAGTCGACCTAATACAACGGGGAAAACGGACAAGAAGAATAAGACGAAGAAAAATGAGAAATCGAAGAAAGCAGAAGAAAAAAAGAAGAAAAATGAAGAGAAGAAATCCACTGCTAACGCTAAAGGCACCTTTGATTATCTGGCTCAAAAAGAACGGATTTTGGATAAGAACTCTAGTGTTAAATAAAAGGCGGGGTTGAGATGGATAACTTTGCGATCCTTTACGGAAAGGAGAGTAATCGACAGCTGTTGACGGATGCGGCAGTTGAATTGTCCTGGTCTTCAGCACGAGATGAAATCGCACGTAGCGCAACTGTTCGACTCCGTAACGCTGCTGATCTGAAGGTAGCCGGTATGCTGATGTGCTTTTCGTCACGGCTGAAAGGCATGGGAGTGCTTCATCACAAGAACCAGTTCTTCTATGGACCCATCATCAAGTATGAACAAAATGAGTTCACGGATGAATGGGAGGTTGAAGCTCGGGAGATGAGTTGGTATTTAGCGAAGAACAAAGGCACACGCCCATACCTAAAGGGTGAAGCCGGCGCGGAGCTGCAGCGTTATATCAAAACTACCGGAATTGATTTTCGTTGTCCTTCGTTAGGGTTTAACTTGGATGAACGCTATGGCACGATGTTCCACTCAGAAGTTATCTTGGATGTGCTGCAAAAGGCATATGAGCGTAGCGGCTACCGTTATCATGTAGATGTAGTCCGGACGGATACTAGTTTCTATCTGCAGGTAGTTAGGGAGGGAACGAACACCCTTGTTCCTGTGTTTATCCCGGAACAGATGGAGGCTAGCACCGCTGGTTATAGCATTGAGGAGACTTACACGGTTGTCACCGCACAGAAGTATAAGGACGATAAGCTTGCTTCATCAGTTACTAAGACAGCAGCTGGTGCAGTTCAAGCCATGGGCAGGATGGAAGAGATCATTGAAGTGGAAGAAGATGAGGACCCAGCTACGATTGCTACGCAGCGCCTGAAGGCTTTGTCGCAGGCGAAGCAGATTAAGAAAATTACTGTCAAGCATGAAGACCATACGCTGACAGGGCTTCGGGCTGGCTGGATGGTGTTGATCAAAACGGACCATACCTCCAAGTGGATTGTAGAGTCTGCAGAAAGCAGTTTTAAGAATGGGTTATACACTGTGAAGCTTGAACTGGAAAGGAGGGAATAACGTTGCTAAATGACGCATTGAATTTGTTGAAGGAAAAGACGAAAGGTCATATTGACTCTCGAGATACCGAACGAGCGACATTATTGAGCTGGCCAGGTAATCCGAAAATTCAGGTAGAAGGTGACCCGGAACCTTATCTTGCAGATAAACTGGTCTTTGCAGAATATCTGCAGGAACGCCGTATCGATGCAGTCTTTGAGGTTGAGCAACTTGAGGTTTCAAAGTTAACCGGTGTCCTAACGATCCCCAGCCCTCTGAAGGTTGGAGATCAGCTTATTGTTTCTCGGATGACAGGCCAGCGGTATTATGTGCTCGGGAAGGATGTGGGCAGTAGTGGCGGATAGTTTTTTTCCTGAGTTAGATATATCGGACATTGGAGAAGTCGAACTTACTGAATCTGTTGTATCGGCTACGAAATGGACGTACTTAATCGATTACCGTAATCGACGCGCCGTTCTTACTGAAGATGGTTACCCGAAGAAGACCAGCACTTATGAAGAATATCTAGTTCAGACAGCACTCAAGATTCTGAATACTGAGCGTTTCAGGTATGTGTTATACGGCGAGGAGGTTGGCGTGGAGAGATCGGAGTGGTCTACTTGGGAGGATGTAGAGATCAAACGAGATATGGAGGAAGCTTTGACTGCTCATACCGAGATTGTGCGTGCTGAGGTGCGATCGATGATTCGAGAAGGACAGGAGATGCATCTTAGAATATTGATAACTGGCTTAGCGGGTCAAGTGGAACTGGAGGAGGCGATTAGTGTATGACCATTAAACTGAGTGATTTACCGTCACTCCCCTACATGCCTATCCTAGAAGAAGAGCCGGAGGAAATCTATCAACGTTGGGTTAACCGTGCCAGAGCCTTGGCGCTTGAACGAGGGCTACCACCGCCGCCAACAGGAGAAGGAGAATACTTTTATGATCTTTGGTATCCACTTGCGTTAGAGCTTGCGGAGCAGCAAATGCTATGGACTTATGGATTCGTTCAAGGGTTTCCGATTTGGGCAGATTCCGAGTATCTTGATGGTCACGGATGGGCTGCAGGTCTTATCCGCAAGGATGGGGAGAGTGACGATACATTTCGCCTACGGATGTTGGAGCGTGCTGCTACCGAAATCGGGAGCGGACGTCGCAAAGATTATGAAACCTGGGCCACGGAGATGTCCGGTGTTGGTGGAGCGATAGCGCGTGAAAAAGAACGCCATGATAACTCCATCGATCTTTATTTAACCAACCTGGATGGACAGCCCATCACAGAGGATTTCGCTGAGATGGTCAAAGCATGGATGTGGGAGGAGCGGCGGATCGCTGGGCATGATTTATTGGTACATCCGGCTCCGGTCTTTAATGTACGCTTAGAGACACGCTTGCTAACGTCTAGCGGTACAGATCTGACTGTGCTGGCGGCAACCATTCAGCAACGTGTATTGGATTACGCAAGCGGACGGTCCAAACTAATATACAATTACGTGGCTGCCTTGCTACTATTGCCAGGCGTGGATGATTACGAGAGTTTGACCCTCAATGGGGATGAGGAGGATATTGTTCTCCCCTTGTCGTCTGTTTTGAGAGTGGAAGTGATCCTGCTATGATTCCGCTTAGATACCGCGAAATGCTGCCACCGTATTGGTATGAGATCGATATGGCAGACCGTCATTTTTCAGTTTTTGAGAAGGAAATGGACGATCGTTTGCAAACTATAGACGATCTGAGTAATCAGTTTATTCTGCGAAGATCGACCTGGGCGTTGTGGATCTGGGAATGGATGTACTTCCGGAAGACTCAAGAGGGAAGTGATGATGAGCGTAGAGAGGCGATACGCCGGAAGCGCTGGGGCGACCGACCTTTTAAGCTACCTCTATTGCGGGAACTAGGGAATCAGCATGGAAAGCTGAAAAATGTTTCTGAGGACTTTTTAGCAAAAGAGATCCATTTTGAATTTTCCTTAGTTCAACCGTTTAACATGGCGGGTCTGCAGGCTGATTTTGAATACGTGCGTCCGGTTCATATTCGTCGAGCAGTATTTAGTTCAGCAGTTCCGACGCAAGTCATTAATATAAAAGGTACTGGGTACTCTCATGGAGTAGACTTCCCGATTTGCGGGTTTGAAGTGCCGTTTGGAGGAGGGGAGTAATGGCAGACGTTATTAAGCAGTTGCTTCTGGAGAAGTTGATTTCGAATTTGAATGGCCACATCGTCAGCGCGCAGGTGAATATAGGAGGCGTTCAGACGACGTATCCTATTTACAACACGGTTGTAGCTGGACTTTCTGTTCGAAAGTACATTTATATAACAGAGACGCAAGCCGTCGGCAAACAGCTTTTAGGCGCAGCCTTGCTGGATGCTGAAGGTAACATACTGGCAGACCACCCCCTTACCGTTACAAAAAACGATAAGGGGTTTTTGATTGCCTTTGAAATAGTTTTGAGATTGGAGGCGAATGTTGGTGGCGTATAACAAGCAGCAATGGAGGGACGAGATTCCCGATCTGACCAAGCCGATTAAGGATGCCTCAGGAAAGCAAAAGACTGATCCACAGACAGGGCGCCCGCTTTATGAATTAGTCCAGGAGGGTACGAGGATTACATCGGCACGCTTGAATCATATTGAGGATGGTATTGAGACCGTCAATGAGCTTGTGGATCAAAATACTGCAGATATTGATACGCATAAAAAAGATGCGGTTAAGCACATAACGGCTACTGAAAGAGCGGAATGGAAAGCCAAGGAGACACCTGCCGGTGCTCAGACTAAAGCAGATGCTGCTCTATCAGCTGCTAAAACCTATGCAGATACTGCGCTACTTGCAAAGGCAGATAAATCATCCACTTACAGCAAAACGGAGACGGACCAGCGTATTCAAGCTGTGGTCGGTGCTGCACCGGACGCTCTCGATACACTTAAAGAAATTGGGGACGCACTGAATAATGATCCTAACTTTGCGGCCACGGTCACCAATCAGCTTTCGGGCAAAGTGGATAAGGTATCTGGAAAACAACTTTCAACAGAGGATTATTCTTCTGCCGAAAAGGCGAAGTTGGCCGGGCTCACTCCTGGAGCTGGTGCTGCGGGATCGGCTACAGACACTACGATAGGTAACCGTACTGCGGATCCCTCGATTGCTACACCCTATAGTTTAACGGGCACTATTACTCAGTGGTTCTCATGGATAGCTAAGTATTTTAAAGCTATCACAGGCAAAGCCAATCCTTTTGACGCCCCTGACATCACACTAGCCGCGACTAAGACGCACGTTGACGACACTACAAGGCACATCACATCCTCAGAGCGTACTGCTTGGAACGCAGCAGAGAGTAACGCCAAGAATGCATCTATTCCCAAGACAGAAAAGGGTGCTGCCAACGGCGTTGCTGCTATGGACGCGGCGAAGCTTATTCTTGGAAATGGTATTCGATTAGGTGCTACTCCTTACTACGGACAGCAAGCATTCCTACTGTCGTTAGCAGCAGTCAGTAACCAGAAGGCTGATATTATTATCTCCGGTCCTGTACACGGTAGAATTAAAGTCACCCTAGCAGGGGCTTATGCAGGTAATGATGCTAAAGGGGCACTGGTCAAGACTTACTCTGTTATTCTCAGCCCACCGAACGTAGTTAACAGTGCACCGTCAAGATATATTGAAGCAACAGATGACTTACCAGGACATATTGCTATAGGTGAGGTCGCTTATGATACCGCGAATTCGCGTTTCTTCATCCCAATAGAAGCGCGAACTTCTGTCATCAATACCTTTGCAATCACTGTAGAGACTTGGTCGTCTGTTAGAGATGCCACCATCTCTTTGTCGCCTGTGTACACTGGAGCTGCTACTACACTTCCAAAAGCAGTACAGGTACTAGAAAACAACGTACAGCTTCTAAACGGTAAAGAGTTTCAAAAGCACCAACTTACGGAGAATGACGGATTAGCCAAAGCGTCTCCTTCTGACTTGAACACTCTCATAACTACGGGGATATACAATGTGAATGGTTCAATTCTCAATACACCTGTAGCAAGTGCGGAATCTATTGTAGAAGTGTTTAGGAGACATGCATCACAAATTGTACAGCGGGTTACGGTAGTAGCGGCATCTGACCGCACGTTTGTACGTCACTCTGTAGACACCGGAGCAACTTGGACTACGTGGATAGAGATCGAAAACGCATCTAGAAAGAACGTAGCTAGTGGTTACGCTGGACTGGACGCTAATGCTAAGGTCGCGCGCGCTAACACGTACAGTGACTTAGGCGGATCCGGTGGCGTGATTTCTAACTTAGATACTGCATACAGCGCTGGGGTTTACTCAGTGGCTAACAATGCCACAGGAACTCCAGAAACGTGGTACGGGCAAGTCTTGATACATGTAAGCGCTGGGGATACCCACGACAACGCGACTAATTGGATATGGCAGATGTTCTTTAGTTCCAGCGGCAACACCTATGTACGCCGAAAAATAAATGTGACCCCTTGGACGGCTTGGGTTCCTATGTGGACGGGCTACAATGATGCCCCTCTATACATGACTCGTAGCCAGATAGCAAATAACACAGACTTTAATACCCTTACAGCTAACGGTATCTACATCATCTACCAGCCTACAGGAACCACAAATGCTCCACCTGTTACGTATGGTGTCCTCTCCATATCTAAAGCGGGGACTAACTATGTAAAGCAAGAAGTCATGGATGTTTTAACAGGGGATGTTTATTCTCGTGTGGGTAACATCGGCGCTTCGTGGACTCCTTGGGTTGTTAACATCACCAGTGCCGGGGGTAAGTTTACCGGGCCTGTGTCGAGAACTTATAGTGCTGAATCGGTAAAACTAAGCAACGTAGCTTCTTACAAGAGTACACAAAATAATACAGGCACAATTAAGATAACCCTTCCGGTCGGTTGGAACGCAACCATGATGACCATGAAAATAACGGGGTATGAGTACGCAGCTAATCGCGGGGCGTGGGAGCTTATCCTTGGCGGATACAACTTCACTAACGCTTGGAGCATGACCTCAGCTTTAGCGGATTCGGCGGCAGGGGTTTTGCCGTTTACGTCTGTGCGGTTTGCCTACGATGGCAGTAAGTGCTGTATCCTCTTGGGGACTACTACCAACGTAATGCAGTACCCGCACATAGAGGTAACAGAGGTGTTAGCGTCTCACGTTGGAGCTAGTGCCTTAGCCTCTGCGGGTAACTGGACGATTACAAATCTCACAAGTGAAACAGGGATAGCGAATATTGTGTACGTGCCGATCAAGTGGGGTAACTCTGACACCCTAGGCGGATTCGCCCCGGCACTAGCTACTGCGGCTAATACAGTACCAGTCCGCGGATCGGACAAAAAGATCATGGAGGTACCTTTAGCACGCGGGTACACCTATGACAATTTAGTAGTGACTACATCGAATGTGAGCATGCTAAACTACATGCCAGTTGGTGCGGGCATGTATGAAGCCAAGGGGTACTTGAGACTTACATCTCCTGCCACCGTAGAAGTGAACGTTACTTTCTACGATGGTAAAGCTCAAACCTCAGTAATGCTACCGTCACAGCTTTTGGAAGCTAAGAGCTACCACCTGCCCACACTATTCCTCGCCGCGACTTCGGCAAGTACAATCTCAATTGAGGTTAAATCTAGTGTGGCTAATGTTGTTTACATCTCAGCGGTGATTGAGGAGGCATAAGGTATGGCAGAGGTAACATGGGTAGGCAACGCTAAGCCACCCCAAGTGCTTGAGGGCGCTAAGGTATTTTCTGGTACTGGAACAATGAAAAATAACGGGGCTATTAATATAGTCCCGTCTATCTACTCCCAACGTATAGAGGAAGGGTACCACAACGGATTGGGAGGAGTTGCAGGCGTTTCAGTCCCAGCCGCAAAGGTATTGAACGATACGACAATAGCGGGCGTTACAGGAACAATGCCCAATAGGACTAGAGCCGGAGACAGCCTAACCTATACTACAGCCTTGTCAGCTAAAGGCGATGGAATGGGAAGCCTTGTCATGGAACCTCAGACGGGGTACTATGCTTCTGGACTTAATTCCGGCGGGTACGGGACACTCCTAGCAGTAGACGCAAATTTTGTACCCTCTAGCTTTTTGTCTACTAAAACAGTATTTGGTGTTAAAGGGAGTGTTCCCGTTATTACCAGTGGCTCAGACCCGGCAGTAGGCGTAGGGTTGTGGCCTGACGGCGGTCTAGCTGTATATCCTTCTGAGGGATACCGTAAAGGCGGTTCAGGTGCGGGGGAAATCAAAGTTACAGTAGAGCAAATGAGAACCGTCATGTCTATTTTAAAACTCAGCAGACAAACGGTAAGCATTCCACCTAATGGTAACGTTAATATAGACGTATCATCTGTGGGTAACTTTTTCAAATGCTTAGCCTTGAAAGACGGTTACGGGTATGCCTATTTTGAGAAGTTCGAAGGCATGAACAGAGGGCTTACCGTTGATTCAATGCTAGGGATATCCCATGTTGATGGCGCCACAACCATACTGCTACGAAACTACAGCGCGGTCACTTTAAATCTCGTTCTAGTAATCCATGGGACTGCTTAGAGCGGGGAAACTGCTAGTTTAGAGAGGGAGGAGATGTGGTTATGGCAGAGGTAACTTGGGTAGGTAACGCAAAACCCCAAGAGGTAATAGAGGGCGTTAAGATATTTGAGGGAACTGGAACCATGAAGAAACAAACAGACTTCTATGTACCAGTCACACTGTACGATGCCTCCTTTGGGCGAGTGGCTTTTTCACAGGCAGGCGGTGTGTACAACGGTTACCACGATGAGACTACCAAGTACACAGTGGAAGAACCTAACCTACAGCCAGAGAATATCCCTAAAGACATGATCATGTTTGGGATACAAGGCACTATGGCTGCTGCTAGTGCAAAAGTTGTGCGTTCCACATATTTAAACGTCCCAGCGCAAAGTTCAATTTCTGTAAAGGAATCGGCTCCTTTTAATACCATTGAAATGATGATTATAGACTCATATTTCGTTGCGCAAATACCACATTCTGTGATTTACAAAAGACCTGGGGAATCCTATAAGTACATGACGGTAAAGGGACAGTCAAACCCGTTAGAGGTTAGTAATATAACTCTATTGGATGGGAAGCCCTCCTTTACCTTAACGAATCCAGCGGGGTTCTCACAAAACTGCTACTTGATAAGCTATGGAACGTAACTTTTCAACAAAATATTCCAATCTATTATGCCTTGTTTGTTTTAAAACTACGCCATATAGGCGTTTTTATTTTGCCCTCGGATCCCCGGGGGCTGTTTATCAGAGGTAGGAAGAGGGGGAGTAATGATGTCGGGAGGTGGCGGAGTTATGGGCACCGAGGATAAATTAGTAGAGATTCAAATTCAGTTGGCCAGAATTGAAAAAACACTTGAAGCGGTACCGGCATTGGCATCAACAATCGAGGCTACACGTGATTTAGCACGAGAGGCTATGCAATCTACTAAATCAGCACATCATAGGCTAGACAGGATTGAGGACGCACAGCGTTGGCTTTGGAGGACTGTTGGCGGGGCAATCATTACAGTGATTATAGGGGCCATTGTGGTGGCTATCAGAATGGGAGGGAATTAAGTGATTAAAGATAAATACCCGATTGAACGGCGTTATATCAATAAGCGTCAAAATGTACGACCCGGCACCCGTTTAACATCGGGAACGCCGGGTTTTTTAGTTGCTCATGATACAGGTAATCCAGGGGCAACGGCGGATAACCACTTTACTTATTTTCAAAATCTTAAAGAACGCTCAGCCTCGGCTCAGACATTCATTGACGATAAAAAGATATTAGAGATCATCCCAACAGGTACGGGGCCAGATCCAGCAGAAAAGGCTTGGCATGTCCTATACAGTGTTACAACTGACAATAAACTTTATGGAGATGATGCTAATGATATCGCATTAGGTGTGGAGCTATGCTATGGAGGTAAGATAAATGCCCTTGAGTCGTATAAGCGTTTTGTGTGGTATATGGCCTTTTGCTGTGACAAATGGGGACTTAACCCACTGACGCACATCCCAAGCCATAAGCAACTAGATCCTGCACGTAAGAGTGATATTGATCAGGCATTAGCTACAATTGGTAAAACACTTAAGAATCTCCTTTATGATGTGGTAGCTGAGATGAAAGAGCAGCCAGTTGTAATCAATACACCTGCTGTTGTACAGTTACCGGCTAGTGTAGCCCAACGTCTAATTGATGATTATGTATCTCCAGCTTGGTTTGTAGCTCAACAAGCAGGTAATCAAGTGGAAACAACTCATTTGCACAACCTAGCTGATAACCTGAGACTGGCCTCATGTATCCCGTTGCAACCTGGATCAGTAGCACCTTTTAAACAGTTGTATAAAAGTAACGCTCAGGAGCTTATTTTTAGATGGCTTTCTCCAGGATGGTTTTCTGCTCATCGTAAGGGAGATAAGTCTGGAATGGATTACTTCAAAAGTACGGCCGATCATTTGAGACGTGCTGCGGGGATGCCAACAGAATAAGGGGGAATTTACTATGAATAATGAAGCACTGAATAATGTTCTAGCTTTTGCATCTGTTTTAGCAGCATTTGTGTTTGCAGGAGTACAATTTGTGAAGGCTACCGTTAATGTACCTAAAAATATTTTGCCCATGATTGGTTTAATGATCGGCTTATTGATTGGTGCAGCTGCTCAACCGTTTACTGAGTTGGGACTTGTTCTTCGATTATGGGCAGGTGGGCTTGCAGGGCTATCGGCAACGGGGTTGTTTGAGCTGGCTTTTAGCAAGAGAGATGGTACTACAAAAGAGTGAAGCGTCTGCCCACTGGCTTCGGCTGGTGGGCTTTTTCTCATTTACAAAATGATTCCAAATATAATATAATGATGCAAATCCGAAAGAATCGGTGAAAGGAGTCCCACTTTAAGGGACTCCTTTTTTAATCTGTATGGGGGTGGAGTACTTGGCTTCAGGTGTTTGCGCATTATGTAAGCAAGAAAGTGAACTTATGGAGAGTCATATTATCCCGAAATTTATTGGTAAGTGGCTTAAGGAAACGTCTGCCACTGGTTATCTTAGAAGTGCTGTGAATGTAAATAGGCGTACACAGGATTTAAAAAAGACACCGTTGCTATGCAATTCGTGCGAACAAATCTTCTCTGCTAACGAAAAATTGTTTGCAGAAAATATATTTAAACCCTTCCAAGATGGGCAAACAAAGTTTGACTACGATGAATGGCTTATAAAATTCATAACCTCATTAAGTTGGCGTGTCGGTACTATGGAGAGGTTAGACCCCAAAAATGATATGTCTGATTCACTGCGACATGAACTCAACATAGCATTAGATACTTGGGGAGAATATTTGTTAGGTAGAAGTAGTGAATTTGGAAACTATAAGCATCATATGTTTTTTCTTGACAGACTTGAATCCGTGCCGGCAGGTGAACCAATCCCTGACCACACAAACGCTTATTTTTTACGAACTGTAGATGCTACAGTGGCTAACAATGAAAATACTGTTTTTGTGTATTCTAAAATGCCGGGAATATTTTTTGTTTCGCATGTGCTCCCTAACAACATGACTGGATGGAAAAGTACAAGAATACATCGTGGAGGAAGGGTGAAGATTCCCCAAAGTTGTGCAGCCCTGGGAGTAGGAGATTTTTTAAAGCATAGAGTAGAGTTTGTAAATGGATTCGTTTCAAATATGTCTGATGATCAACGAAAGAAAATTGTAGATGCTGTCTCGAAAGATCCCGACAGATTTGAGAGATCACGATCAATAGACGTTCTTAAAGCTGATCAGATATTAAGAGATCACAATAAAAATAATAAAGATTACTAACTCCCCTCTTAGGAGGTTTTTTTTGTATCTTGAAATAAGAACTAATGTTCGGTTATAATACAAACAAACGTTCTTATTTTTGGAGGCGATCACATGAAAATGAGTGTTGGCCAAACAGTTGAGATTATATACCAGGACAAAACGGAAAAGATTACGCAACGCAAGATCGAGGTCCATGGTATTCGTGACGGTCGTATCCGGGCTACATGCCTGACCACCAACTCGCCCCGTGTATTCTTAGAATCCAGTATCCTGTCATGGCAACCCATACAGGAGAGACGATATGCCTAAAGATCGTGTAATAATGTTGTCTGACTGCCAAAGCTTTTATGCTTCTGTAGAAAAATCTTCAAATCCTCAATACAGCAAAAAGCCACTCATTGTGGCTGGAGATCCAGCACGCCGGAGTGGCATTGTATTGGCGGCTTGTCCTATTGCCAAAAGCTACGGAATTACTACAGCTGAGACGATACGGGAGGCATTACTTAAGTGTCCAGAGGTTATAATTGTCCGCCCACATATGCAACGTTATATAGATGTATCAGCACAGATAACCGACATTCTACGCACCTTCAGTGACCAAGTTGAACCATACTCAATTGACGAGCAATTCATTGATGTTAGTGGTAGCCTTACATTGTTTGGAGGACCGATAGAGATCGCCAAGGCAATACAAGACAAAGTGTGGCAGGACACTGGGGTATATGTAAGAGTAGGTATTGGCAACACAAAGGTAAAGGCAAAGATAGCCTGCGATTTATGGGCAAAGAAAAATGCTAATGGGATATTTACACTTACACCAGAGCTACTGCCTTCAATGCTCTGGCCACGTCCGATTGGGGATTTGTTTATGGTCGGTCGCCGTATGACAGCTCATTTCAGTAGCATGGGTCTGATAACCATTGGGCATCTTGCGCAACTAGAGTTGGCAGAGCTGAAGTGGAGGATGAAACAGAAGTTCCGTAAAAACTGTGATATCGACGCAGAGTTATATTGGCGTATTGCCAACGGAATCGACGATAGTCCAGTAAATCAACACACACATGAGTTACCACCCAAGAGTGTAGGACACCAAATGACCTTACCAAGGGATTATCGCAACTTATATGAGATTAAAACCGTGCTACTGGAGCTGTGCGAGCTGGTGTGCCGGCGCTGCCGCCGTCTTAAGGTGAATGGTGCGGTGATATCGGTAGGGGTTAGGGGAGCGGACTTTGATGCACACACGGGTTTTTCTCGGCAAAGCGTGATGTCTGATCCCACCAACGCCACCAATCTGGTATATGAAGCCGCAAGGGCGTTGTTTCAACGCCACTGGGATGGACACCCAGTTCGGAGTGTAGGAGTTAGTCTTTCCACGCTCACAGACGAAGACCAGTATCAGTTGACGATGTTCGAAACGCGACCTCGCTTCCGCGAGCTCGAGCGGGCAACTGATGAGCTAAAGAACAAATACGGTGATGCAATTATCGGCAGGGCAGCATCCTTTTCGGATGCCGGATTGCTCAAGGACAGAGCTGGTAAAATCGGAGGACACTACAAATAATGCCCTGCGGATCTTAATGATCTGCAGGGCTTCTTTTTTTACAATGTATACTTGAAAGGAACTTGAGTTGTACTGGGATATAATCCCGCGGATTTGTTGTAATAAGAGTTAAACTGTTTTACTACACTTCTCTCTTTACCCGATTACTATTTATTCAGTATCCTCCTCATCTTTCGTATATTCAATTAATTCTGAAATATGGGTTAGATTAAAAAACTTCAAAAGAGTTTCCAAATGCTCCAGAGGCCAATGCTTCGCAGTGTTCTTCTCCATATCACTTAATGTGTTCCATCGAATACTTGTGGCCTCACTTAATTGGCGTACACTCAGCTTTTCCGCTTCTCTTAGTTCTTGAATTTTTAATCTCAACATACCTTCTCACCTCACCATAACTATACAATATCTTGTAAACAAGCTCAACGTTTTTCGTTGACATTCAACGATATTCGTTGTATAATTATAAGTGTAGAGGGGAGGTGAACAGAGCTTATGAAAGATTGGGCAAACTTAGCAGTCTCCATTGTAAACTTGGCAACAGCACTAGTCCTACTGAGGAAAGCGACAAAGGAGACAAAAGAAAAAGGAACCAAACGCCGCCGGGCAGGCAAACGTAAATAGGTTCCCGGAGAGCAGGGGTTGCGCCCCCTGCTCTCCACCCAATCATAACATAAATGGTTTGAACGATACAATCAGCCAGCGGGCATACGCGGAGGGGTACGATGAATAAGAGTGAGACAGAAAAAGCGGTAAAGTCAGCCAATGGGCTGAAGGTAGCATATCCATTAGATGAGATTGAGCAGCTATTTGAGCAATACGAAGAAGCGGCCGATGCTCTGCAGGAAAAGATCGACCGCTTGGAAGGCATGGAGGAATTAGGAGAAATGTTTCAGGAACGACTTGATAAATACAACGAGCGAATGGAAGCACTGGAACGTGCAAAAGAGGCTCTGGAAAGCTTACGGGATACATTCTCAGAGTTTGAAGAAGCTTTAGGGGATTTAGAGAATGCAGTATAATATGGGGCTATTGCCCGTCAACATGAAGGAGGAACCAACATGCTGAACACAATCATCTGGATCATAATTGGTGCCGCGCTGATCGTCTCTGTAGCCGCTCTGCTTAAAGCCAGAGGGCGGCGTTAATGCTACCTGCTCACGTAAGACTGGCAGAAATGTATCATCTGCACAAGGCAGGCAAGCTCACAATGGAGCACGGCCCGGAGCTGCTGCAGTGCTTGCAGATCAATGAACGGTACTGCTGGGACATGATGAAGCTACAGCAGCTCTCTGCTTTTGCTATGAATGTACGAGATGATGAATGGTTTGAAGAACTACGAATCCGGATAGATGCACTTCGAATAACAGGTAGAGCCCCGAGGAGTGGAGGGGGATAAATCCAATCATATTCTTCTAACATTTCTTCTAACCAAACTTCTAACGGCTACTAAATATCTACAAACCCTTATAAGTATCTAAACAACATTTCTCGTATATAATTAAGTCTTGCAAACCCTTATACTACCTTATAAATACTTGCTTGGTCGCACTCGTAATGCGTAGGCCGGGGGTTCAATTCCCTTCACCAGCATATCTAAGAATGGCGCAATGGCGCGGTTTTCCGGGATTCCGGGACCGTGCCATTTTTCGTTAAATCCCCCTGACTTCTTCCATTCTTCTACCCTTTATCCGAGTAAAGTGGGTGTCTCGTCAATTTTCTCCACTTCTTTTCGGGTTCCTAGAATAGAATCTCAGATACATCGGGGCACTGCTTCCTGCAAGTTGGGGAGAACATGTGAATAAGTACCCAGGGTGATATTTATTGATGAATGGCCTAATCTTTCCTGAAGTCGAATATGATGGACAGCCAATGCCGTTCCCTGTTCTTCTGGAGAAACGTATCAAGGAAGATAAGACATGGCGCGAAATCGCTAATGAAAACGGTATGACTAGTGGTCACTGTCGAGCAGACGGAAGGTGTGGCGCAAGCTGACAGCAATCAGAATGAAGAATGGTGGAGGAGGAGCAGCATAAGCTGCTTTTCTCTTGCGGGGGCAGATCGGTTAGATGGTAATTACTATAAAAATAAAAAAAGACACCACAAGGTGTCTTAGTACAGATACTTTTCGCTCGAATTTCACGAGCTCGTCAGTGAACTGAGTTCACAAGCAAGACTGGCTACGGCTAACAGATGAAGAGATAAAGTAATATCAATGTTAAAATGTGCGGTAATATTAATTTTCATAGATAACCACGCTCCTAAAGTATAAATACACATAAAGAAAACTTTATAAAGCGCTTGGCCTGCCATCATCAGTGCCAGGTAGCCATCCTGTACAGACGCCTTAGCGTTTCGACAATAACATTATACTTAATATTTTGTGTTTTGCCAAAAAAAGGACCCCCTATTCTTGGTCGGGGTGGCGGTTCTGTGTGGTTTCTCAGCGCTTTGGAATCATGATGGTCATTGAGGCTCCACGCACGCGGCTGCAGAATGATCAAATGGAAGTTACGTTTCGGTATTCATATCTGCTGTATGCTCTGAACTTGATTATCCAAAATAACGGGCAGCAAGTTCAGAAGGTTAACGGATTTTTTATTGATACAGTTTGAATTTAATGTTTGATACTGTTGTTATGCTAACGGGAAAGGATAGTTTAATAAAGGAGTTACTTAAGACTGGAATAATGAGCAATGTGACAATTATGTCATTCTGAATTGAATATTGTTAGGTTAATCGATGGGGAAGTTTACGTGTCTCCCTTATACTGGAAATTAAATGATTTTATTTCCGAAAGGGGACAATGCACTAATGACTGATGTAATTAAAGCAATAATACTTGGCATAATAGAGGGCTTAACTGAATTTTTACCAGTATCATCTACTGGACATCTTATTCTAGCAGGCGATTTGCTTAGCTTTGAGGGAGATGCTGCAATAACTTTTAAAATTGTTATTCAGTTGGGTGCAGTGATGGCAGTTTTAATTCTTTATTGGAAAAGGTATTTGGAGATTGGGGTTAATATGATTAGAATGGATTTTTCCAAAAGCAAAGGATTAAATGTCATTCATATGATTTTGGCTATGTTACCAGCATTAATCCTATATCTTCTCTTCAAGGACACAATAAAAAGCCAATTATTTGGCCCAACCCCTGTTTTGATCGGTCTAGTTGTTGGTGGCGTGTTGATGATCATTGCAGCGCGGAATAGGCGGACTGAAACCGCTGGTACTATCGATGGGATTAATTATAAACAGGCTTTCGGAATTGGTCTGTTCCAATGCTTGGCGTTATGGCCGGGATTTTCGAGATCAGGTTCGACGATTTCAGGTGGCCTGTTGCTTGGCACTAGCCAAAAAGCCGCTGCAGATTTTACATTCCTTATTTCTGTGCCTGTTATGTTTGGTGCAAGCTTGTTGGATTTGTACGATAGTCGTGATTTGCTGAGTTCTGACGATTTGCTTCTAATGTTAATTGGCTTTGCGACATCCTTTCTTGTGGCAATGATTGCAGTAGTGACGTTCATCAAACTGATTAAGAGACTTCGATTGGAGTGGTTTGCTCTATACCGGTTTGTTTTAGCAGCTCTCTTCTATTTAATTGTCATACAGTAATTGGATTAGTCAATATGAACATCATGGGAAAGAAGCTTTTAAAAAGGGCTATACATCATATCCTGCATAGATTGAACTAGAGGTTCAAAACAAGGGGAAGTCACCAAACAAGACAAAGCTCAAGTAATCTATGAACTAAGGAATGAATTTTCGGTGAAAGCACTTCTACAGCTAGCCGTTATCCCTCGTTTGTTTCTTCTACCATTAATATCACAAAGTGATTTTACAAGTGTTTGGGAATATGAAAAACCCCACCAGTTTAGGTGGGTTTTTGCTTACCAAGTATTATAGTTCGACTGATACTTAACATGTTTGTTCGCATAGCTCTCATTGGGGTAATCACGTCTGACAGACTGCAAGTAGCCTGAAATTGCAAATGTTGCAATAAGCCCTCCTATAATTCCTGTGATTAAGCTGAATGTTGAAAATCCGAATGTGGCAACTACTCCAATGGAAGACAATGCTACAAGCAATAGACTGAATATTTTCATCTTTATACACACCTCCATTTTGTATATGTAGTAATTTGGAAATTAAGATTGATACGTTACTATATTTGATCGGTTTCGATAAAAATAATAATAATTCAGCAAATCTTTAGACGGGCTTCATACTTATTTAAGCTAAGAGGATTATAGTAATCACATAACCCCCTTATAAAATAGATCTAGACCCTGCCGGAAGTGGTGGGGTCACTTTTTTTGCACAGAGTAAATTTATAAATATGGATTTCTCCTTAAATCTACACAAAGAAGCGCCGCCCCTTTTGAAGACGCCGCTTCTTTATAGTAGATTCTATTCTTTTTGCTCAATTCTTGATTTGGTGATTTTTTTGGCGGTAACTTGTGCAGGGAATGAATCATCACTTACTTCAAAAAACACTTTAATCTCATCGCCTTTTTTATATTTAGAAGGTGCAACTTTATTTACCCAAATGGCTTGAGAGTACTCATTAGATTCGAGAATCTCCTTATATTCCTTGTTCAAGTCTTCTTCTTTTAATTCAGAAATTACTAAAATTCTTTTATTTTCTACATCTATTGTGTGTACAATTCCTTTCAAAACTTCATCATTCTTACTACAGGCGGTGACTAATAACAAAAAAACAAAAATAAGAGTCCATTTAATAGTAGTACGTGGTTTTTGAATCATGGACCTTCTCCTCCAGTGGTTACGACATTAATTTAAAATCGGTTGCACAGGCATAGCATTTAGTACATTACCAATATAAGAATAAACAGCAGCCCTTCCATTATGACGACCTTTATTGATTCTGGGGAGTTACAGGTGAATGTCTGTAGTATTGATATTTTTATAAGAACTTTTGTTTGTATATAATAAAAATAAATGTTCTTATTTTAGAGGCGATCAATGATGGAAAAGAGTATCGACCAAACGGTTGGGATTATTTATCAGGTCAAGGTGAGCAAGATTACACAACGCGAGATCGAGATCCGTGGCATCCGTGACAAACGTCCAACATAAACGAAGGGGATAAATATCATGCGGTGTATAACAATACGGCAGCCTTGGGCGACCTTAATTGCTCTTGGTGAAAAAGAGTTTGAAACTCGTTCATGGAGAACAGCCTACCGCGGTGAGTTAGGCATCCATGCCGGAGTGAGGATTGACAAAAAGATTTGTGAACAGGAACCGTACAAATCAGTATTGGCGAAACATGGCTATACAGCGAATAATTTGCCGACAGGAGCTATTATTGCTACAGGTCAGCTCGCGGGATGTTATGTGGTTACTCCAGAGGTGGATTTAAGGGAATGGATCAATGGGAACGAATATGATTTTGGCGACTATAGTGAAGGACGGTTTGCCTGGAAGCTTGAAGGGGTTCATCCATTAAGCCATCCAATTCCAGCTAAAGGTCGGCTAAGCTTGTGGGAGCACTCTAATCACTTCTGAACGGCGAACAATATTTTTAATGTAATTTTTATGTGCCTATCAGCTTTTTTTCAGGTTCGAGGTATATATTAGAGACACCAAACACCCCCCAGTGTTTTGTGGTATATCTCTCTCAGGTCTTGCCAACTCCCATGGTAAGGCCTATTTTTTTGTTCACTAATTGATTGGGGGAGAGAGCGCAGCGGCTTCTATACAGCTTTACTTAATCTGGTACTGTTCTTCGTAACTCTTAAAAGATGAAATATCCAGCCCTAGGTATCTGCGCATATGGATGGCAGCCTGAGCCGCAACAATGTCATTCAACAGCAGCATTCGTTCATGATAGCCACGACATATATACTTGGCTTCAATTCCAGTATTAAGTCTGTTTTGCTCATACACCTTGATTCCCCGTCTTCTCATTTCTGCACGAACATCCCTTAGATCTGTTGTAGCTACTGCAGCAGCTGTTCCAAGCACCTCCAGATAAGGGGCGGGTGTTCGTAAGTGTGTAGATAAAATGGCGGAGTCCCGTTCGAAAGCTGATAAAATCATCGGAAGCAATAAATAAGATTTCACCAGCATGTTGTCCCTGCTTTCTGCTCTATGCATGAATCTCATCACCTCTAATAGGAACGTATATTCGTATTCTACCCCGATATTCCAAAAATAATCAATGGTATTTCTAAACAGCTTATCCAATGTGATAAAATTCACAACTAAATAACGAAGAATAAATTATATTAAAAATTGTAATAATAAAAATTAATGTATCGAACGCAAATAAAGGAGAATTATGATGGAAAAAGAGGGCAGCCTCCAGCGTGGATTGTTTTTTGGTTTAATTCTGAGTGTTCCCTTATGGATATCCATATTGGGCTATATACAGTTACTTTAAAATTTAATGAAAAACCTTATGCGAAGCGCCTTTAGGCGCTTTTTTTGTGTGGTACTAATGCGGGGAATTATCGAAAGGAATTGATTGACAATTGTGGGTGTCGGGAGCTAAACTGTTATTAATTCAAAAGTATTAAAAGTCATAGACTGTTATTGGATAGAATGCTTCAGCTACCAGTTCTGGACTTGCAGTGTAATACATATATATAGTCATGATAATAGCAAACCGTCTGAAAGGGCGGGACGCAAAGTCCAGGAGTCTAAAGTGTCTTAAAGGCACAATGACCGTCCGACTGCCATGAGAAGGGAATTTCACTTCTTTTTGGCGGTCTTTTTTGTTGTTAGGTCCTTTAGAGTTTCTGGTAATTATTCTGATTAATATAAATCATAGTTTTAGGAGGTGTGCCATTTGAAAAGAAGAATAAAACCGTTACTCTCGCTTGTATTAGCTGGGATTTTGACGGTAGGTAGTGGGCTTTCCTCATTGGGAGCTGGAGTTGCTGGAGCTAGTAGTTCTTCTACATTGGGAATTGCAGCGGTCTACAACGTGTTTATTCTAGGGGATATAACAACAGTTTCGGATACGGAAGGAAGGTTTGCTGCTGGAGGTAACGTTAACTTAACCAACTATAGTGTTGGAGATAGGTTGACCGCTGCAGAGGTTTCCCTGACTGACACACTTGTTGTTGGAGGGAATCTTACTTTCAACGGAGGTACTGTTTATGGGAATATCGTGCACGGGGGAGATTTTTCAGGGAATGTAACGCTCCTCAAGGGTGGTACAAAAAGACAGGGGAGTACGATTGACTTTTCAGCAGTAGGTCAGTCTTTGAAGGACAAATCAGCAGAACTTGCAGCATTGCCGGCGAATGGAACAACAGTGTACCGATATGGCAGCCTTACCCTGACAGGTACAGATCCTGCGGTCAATGTTTTTAATGTTTCAGGAGATAACGTCTCTAATACCTACGGAATTACAATAAATGTTCCTTCAGGATCTACTGCAATTATTAATATTGATGGTTCTAACGTAAAAATGAAAAACTTCGGATTTCTACCTAATAACGTGTTGAACAGCAAGAAAATTTTGCTTAACTTTAGCCAAGCTGCGTATCTTGATATGGCAGGCATAGGTGTAATGGGAAGCATACTTGCCCCCTATGCTCATGTTGATTTTATTAATGGTCAGATTAACGGTACTTTAGTGGCGGCTTCACTCAAAGGTACTGGTGGTGGTGAATTTCACCACTATCCATACGATGGTGATGAACCTGGACCAACGCCGACACCAACGCCGACAGTGACGCCGACACCAACAGTGACACCAACGCCAACGCCGACAGTGACGCCGACACCAACAGTGACACCAACGCCAACGCCAACGCCGATAGTGACACCGACACCAACACCAACGCCAACGCCGACACCGACACCGACGCCAACGCCTACAGTGACACCAACGCCGACGCCGACAGTGACACCAACGCCGACACCGACGCCAACACCATGTCCGACGCCGACAGTGACACCAACGCCGACGCCGACACCAACGCCGACAGTGACGCCAACGCCGACAGTGACACCGACGCCAACGCCAACAGTGACACCAACGCCGACAGTGACGCCAACACCAACGCCGACGCCGACAGTGACACCAACGCCGACGCCGACAGTGACACCAACACCAACGCCGACAGTGACACCAACACCAACACCAACGCCGACAGTGACGCCGACACCAACAGTGACACCAACGCCAACGCCGACAGTGACGCCAACACCGACACCAACGCCGACAGTGACGCCAACACCGACACCAACACCGACACCAACGCCGACAGTGACACCAACACCAACGCCGACGCCGACAGTGACACCAACGCCGACGCCGACAGTGACACCAACGCCGACAGTGACGCCAACACCGACACCAACGCCGACAGTGACGCCAACACCGACACCAACGCCGACAGTGACACCAACACCAACGCCGACAGTGACACCAACACCAACGCCAACAGTGACACCAACGCCGACAGTGACGCCAACACCAACGCCGACAGTGACACCAACGCCAACGCCGACGCCGACGCCGACACCAACGCCAACACCAACACCAACACCGACGCCGACAGTGACGCCGACACCAACACCAACGCCGACGCCAACACCGGCACCAACGCCGACAGTGACACCAACGCCGACACCAACACCAACGCCGACAGTGACGCCAACACCAACACCAACGGTAACACCAGAGGCAACACCGACACCGACGGTAACGCCTGAAGCAACACCAACACCGACGGTAACGCCAGAGGTAACACCAACGTCGACACCAGAGACTTCTGTGTTCCCGATACCAACGCCATCATCCGTAATTGGCACTATAGTTCTTGCAGAAGATCCTGTGCCGCTTGGGCCTGTAGCTTCGCCGACACCAGCGCCAGTACCAACACCGTCGAATAGCACAGAAGTACTTGTTGATGATGATGAGATCCCATTAGGTCCGGTACCGGCAGTGACACCAACGCCAACACCAACACCTGATGAAATCATCGTAGTGGACGATACGATCCCATTAGGAAAGCCACCTGTGAAGGAATTGCCAAAAACGGGTGAATCAAGTCCTGCACCTTACTATGTAGCAGGTTTAGGTTTTGCACTTATCGGATTATTAATGAGAACCAAGTTCTCCAAAAAGAATAAATAATAAAGGGTAGATCAACATAGAGTCGCTTTCGGGAATGTCCCGATGGCGGCTCTATTTGTATGTCATGATTGCGATAGTTTGGTGCATTCTAAGTAGATGGTATACTCTTGTTGCAAAAGAAATGAAGAGGGGATGGCGAAGGCGAATTGATATGGTTCATTATTAGCGCTGTAATCATCATAGGGATTCTAATCTATGTGGGATTTTTCTTCTACGGTATTGCTATTAAACGAGCGCCAAAGGTATTTCTAAGTAATAATCCTAATCTGAAGGCTGATCCTCCGGTTGCCGGAGCTTCTTGGGGGGAGGGGAAGGATTGGGTCTCTCGCCAGAGCTTCGTGAATATTGAGATCGTATCTGCAGATGGACTTAAATTAAGAGGTTACTTACTCCAATCTAATCGTGCTGCGGGACGCACAGCCATTCTAGCCCACGGTTATTCAGGTAAAGCAAAGGATATGGGGGCGTACGCCAAAATCTACTACGAGAACTTAGGCTTTAACATCCTAATTCCCGATGCAAGAGGGCATGGAGATAGCGCAGGGGATTACATTGGTTTTGGTTGGCCGGAACGAAAAGATTATTTGCAATGGATTGAATACATGATTAAAAAGACTGGGCCTAGTGCTCAAATTGTGCTTCACGGCGTCTCTATGGGCGGTGCTACAGTGCTAATGACCTCAGGGGAAGATCTTCCGCCGCAGGTAAAAGCTATTGTTGCGGACTGCGCTTATACCTCAGTAAAAGCACAATTATCTTACCAACTACGACGCATGTATCGCTTGCCAAGTTTCCCTTTCGTTCAAAGTGCAAGTCTAATCACCCGCTTGAAGGCGGGGTATGGCTTTGGTGAAGCCTCTGCATTAAAACAAGTGCGGAAAGCGAAGGCTCCGATTCTTTTTATTCATGGGGATGCGGATAACTTTGTACCTTTTGCTATGATGAATGAATTGTATGAGGCATGCCAGAGTCCAAAAGAGAGGCTCATAGTGCCGCAAGCGGGGCATGGATTGTCTTATGATACGGATAAGGCGGGGTATATAGATGTAGTAACAGCTTTTATAAGTCGATATGTAAAATAAGTCCTGAACGTAGACAGCGCCCGATATCCGCTAGGTAGCGGTTATCGGGCGCCTATATTTTTCCACACATGACGTAGTCCTTGAATAAGGAACGTACCGTCATGCTTTCTCGTTATATTCATCCCCCGCCGTTCGTGAGTAACGGGTGTCTTGATTCCTTGTTATTTCCAGCAGCCGTGTGGCGAGAATAATCCTTCCAATACGACAAAAGCCCTACCTCTCTTTTGCCCTTGCGGCTCCATTGACCGCGCCAGTGTGAATCGGAATGCTATATTTCGAATTTAATCTCATAAAAAGGAAGAGTACTGCAAGAAAACATAAAGCCTCTTTGTCCAAAATGCCGATGTGTATAATAGTCGGCCTGACATCTTCTTGGTGGGGATATTCAATATATCGAAAAACAAATACCATATAAATATAACACACTATTGTTTAAAAGGCAAATATAATAATGAATTCCAAGATAAGGTTTATTTGATTCTAGAGAGGAACAAACCTCGATAAGGGGCGCTTAGATTTTGAAAGTAACTTAAATTGGGTTAATTGTGAATTATTCCGGAAAAGCTAGTAAACCAGAGGAGATGGGCGATCTCGGTGCAAATGGGCTAAAATGTAAGTTGGATATTTTTGCAAACGCTACAAATTACAACTGAAAATGCCAGAGACGAATGGGTTGTGTCTGCTGGGGTTATTTTGCGTGCCTATTTTGTGAACAGCTCTCTAAAACTGACAATAAACTCCAACATTGATTGAAGGATTGAGGGTAGACCGTTATAATTAATAAGTCTGGATTTTAATTAAAAAATAAGGGAGATTTTTATGAAACGCGCAGATGTGTGGCTGATTTCCATCGTATTGATTGCTGCGCTCGCTTTTCTCGTACCGAGATGGTTTTCGGACAATGATGACAAAGGTGGGGCCGGTAAAAATCTCATAGCCAATGTAACGGTGGACGGTAAGTTATTTAAAACGGTAAAGCTTACAAAAGAAGAACAAACCATTGAGGTCCGCACGGAACGCGGCTATAACATTTTGAAGGTGCATGATTACGGGATTGAAATGTACGATGCCGATTGCGCTGATAAAGTTTGCCTAGGTTTTGGTTTTATTACCCTGCCCAAACAGACGATTGTCTGTCTACCGCATAGAGTATTAGTCGAAATCACCAGTGCGTCGGGGGAGGATGATATAGATGCCTATGTCCAGTAGTGAATCTGCAACAGCTTTAAAAAGAACAGTGATTATTGCGATTTTCGCCGCAGTGGCAGTAGTGTTAAGTTTAATAGAGGCACAGATTCCGTTATCCGGGATGGGACTGGTGCCGGGTGCTAAGCTCGGACTGGCCAACATTATGATTTTGACTTGTATTTACTTTTTACGTGGACGGGATGCTTTGCTGCTTGTCATCCTCAAAACACTGCTTACTGCATTTCTGCTAGGTACCTTCTCAAGCTTGCTGTTTAGTTTATTTGGTTCACTTTTTAGCTTTGTTGTTATGTTTGTGCTGATGCTGATTAGTGGCAAAGGTAAGAGTATAAGCTTGATCGGAATTAGTATAGCCGGTGGGATTGCGCATAATATCGGTCAGCTGCTGGCAGCTTCTATGGTATTTGCATCACTTAGTATTTTTTATTATCTTCCCATGCTGCTGATCACTGGGGTAGTAACAGGAATTGCCGTGGGCTATGCAGTCCGTTATTTGGTGGCGTCATTGTCAAAAATATCGCTGTTTGAAGAATTTTTGGACTGATTAGTCACATCAGCGGAAGGATGACTAACATGAATGAATCATACGAAGGTCAAGACTTAGAGGGAGAAGGACAAGCAGTCATCTCTCTGGATGGGGTATCGTTTGGCTATGATCCCGAGCATCCGATTCTTCACAATATAACGTTATCTATCTCTCAAGGACAATGGGTTAGCTTGGTTGGTCCTAATGGCTGCGGGAAGTCTACGTTGGTCAAGCTGCTCAATGCTCTGCTGCCTAAGGGGGCTGGTGAGATTGTGGTTAGTGGCATGCTGCTTAGTGAGGAAACGATCGGAAGCATTCGGCAATGTATCGGAATGGTGTTCCAAAATCCGGATAATCAGTTTATTGGAGCCACTGTAGAGGAAGATATCCTATTCGGCCTGGAAGGGCTTTGTTTGCCGTACGAAGAGATGGCTGAACGTTTGCACTCCTATACGACGAGACTAGGAATAAATCATCTGTTGTCCAAGCATCCGGGTGAGCTGTCGGGAGGCCAAAAGCAGCGTGTTGCTATTGCTTCCATTCTTGCTATGGAACCAGGCATCGTCATTTTTGACGAGGCCTCTTCTATGTTGGATGAAGGAAGCAGAAATGACCTTCTCGGTATTCTGCAGGATATGCGGGCAGAAGGGAAGTACACGATCCTCATGATTACGCATGATGCAGATGAGATTTTGGCATCGGATCGGGTGCTTGCGCTGCATGGAGGTGGTTTGGCTGCAGATGTTACACCGGCGGAGTTGTTCCGGAACGAGGAGCTTCTGGAAAAATGTCATTTGCGTGAACCTTATTCTTGGCGCCTTGCACGCGAGCTGCAGAACCAGGGCATTCATGTGGATGTTCCGACCAGTGAAAAGGAGCTTATAGATACGTTATGGCCATAGAATTACAGCAAGTAAGTTACACCTACGCTGACCGAAGCCTCTGGAAGCTGACGGCGCTCCGGGACATTAACCTCAGTGTACCCATTGGCTCGATGGTTGGTATTGCGGGGGCGACGGGCTCAGGTAAATCGACGCTGCTGCAATTGTTTAACGGGATACTGAAACCAACCGAGGGTACGGTAAAAGTACTTGATGTAACCATTCAGGCTGGTGAGAAGTCACCTAAGCTAATGCCACTGCGCCGCCGAGTCGGATTGGTATTTCAATTTCCGGAGCAGCAGATGTTCGAAGATACGGTCGAAAAGGATCTCATTTTCGGTCCCCTTAATTTCGGCATGAGTCTCGAAGAGGCAAAGTCACGTGCACGTCAGGCCATGTCAGATATGGGGCTGGATCTCGCACTGCTAGAGCGGAATCCTTTCCAATTGAGCGGTGGACAAATGCGTAAGGCGGCTATCGCTTCCGTGCTAGCTATGGACCCTGAGGTCATCGTTCTGGATGAGCCCACGGCAACGCTTGATCCCATTAGCCGTGCAGAGCTAATCAGCTTGCTGGAGAGATTATGTCGTGAGCAGGGCAGAACGATCATTATCGTTACGCATCGGATGGATGAGTTATTGCCCTATGCGGACAGCTGGGTTGTACTTAAAGAGGGCAGCACGGTGTTTCAGGGCAGTGTAAAGGCGCTTGCAGATGATCCTTCGATTCTGGAACAGTGTGGTTTGACGGTTCCGCAGTCCCTTCGTTACTGGCGTGCAGTTGCTGATCATTTAGGTCTTGTGGATGAAGCCCCCCGCTTGACGGCTGAGAGTCTGGCAGAGCTTATAGCTTCGCTGCCAGCGGAATCAATAAGCACTGGTAAGCCCGATGGAAAGAGGGATGACCATGAATGAGAAACTGATCTTAGGTCGGAGTATTGAGACCGGTTCGTGGGTGCACAAGCTGGATGCTCGTGCCAAAATCACTGGCATGCTATTATACGTAGCTGTTATCCTGCTCTCACGTTCGTGGATGGCCATGGCTGTGCTGGCTATTTTTTCGATAGCCGTTATGGCTTCAACGAAGATTCCGCTTAAATACTTCCTGAAAGCAGCTAAGCCTTTACGTTATTTAATGTTGTTTATCTTTATTGTGCAGGTGGTGTCTGTAAAGACAGGGGAGGTAATGCTGACTCTTGGTTCCTGGTCTATCTATGAGGGAGGGCTAAGATTAGGGGCATTTTCGGTCATCCGCATGTTCTTTCTTATCACCTTTACAGCGCTTCTGACCTTCACAACAACGCCGGGGAAGCTGAATCAAGGGCTGGAGGGGATCTTGACACCCTTCAAAAAGCTTGGCTTATCCCCTGACCGTATCACGCTGATGATCAGCATTTCACTTCGTTTCATTCCTACGATTCTAGATGAATCGCAGATCATAATGAAAGCGCAGGCCTCAAGGGGAGCCGATCTGAAAGAGCTGCCTTTGAAGGAAAAGGGACGGATGTTAGTCTCCCTGCTGGTCCCGATTATCGCCAGTGCTTTTAGGCGTGCTCAGGATCTGGTGTATTCCATGGAGGCCCGCGGTTTTCGCATGGATGCTCCCCGCAGTCGGTATCACCGCCTAAGGTGGGGCAAATTCGATACTGTTTTTATTGGGATGTTTGTGGTCATGGGAATTGCAGTAGCTTTGTTATAATACTCATTCCCTATTAGTAGTATCAACTTGGGAGGGAACTTGAATGGCACGTTATTTTAACGGTAGAGAAGTCGAATTACTCGCACCCGCAGGAACGTTTGAGATTTTCAAGGAAGTGATCCAATCACGGTGTGATGCAGTTTATTTTGGTGGACCTGTATTGAATATGAGAATGATGCGTAAAGGTTATAATCTTACTCATGAAGAGATCGTAGAGGCACTTGATATCGCACACCGTCTAGACAAAAAAGTGTATATCACTGTGAATAATCTTTTTAGTGAGGAAGATGTGGAGGAAGCTAGAGAATACTTGCGTTTCCTTGATGGTGCTCGGCCAGATGCCTTGATTGTTCAGGATATGGCAGTGTTGGAGCTTATTCGGGAGATGGAGCTTAACCTTCCTATTCACTCTTCTGTAATGATGAATGTTCACAACCTGGAGATGATCTATGCGCTGCGTGATCTGGGTGTAACTCGTGTAGTTACCTCGCGGGAAATGGACCTGCAGACAGCTAAGCTGCTTGGTCAGCGGAGTGGTATGGAGCTGGAATATTTTATTCACGGGGATATGTGCTCTGTGCATGGTGCAAATTGTTACTTCAGTTCCCATGTTTTTGGCATGAGCAGCAACCGGGGAAAATGTATGAAGCCTTGCCGCTGGGATTATCGGGTTAAAAAAGACGGATATGTATATCCTGCCGAATATCCACTGGCTGTCAAAGATATGTTTATGTATGAGCATCTTCCGGAATTGATTGAATCAGGTATTACTTCCTTCAAAATAGAAGGCCGTATGCGTGATAAGGATTTTATGGTGATGCTGGCGAATAGCTACGGCGAAGCCATTGACCGATATATCGATGATCCGATTGGCTTTGATCGTACGGTTGATACTAAAGAGCTGTACAACAACCGCAAGCGTGACTTTTCGACAGCTTATGCTTTTGGTAAACCAGGGTTAGCTAACATTAACCGTCGTTATGAAGGCACGGGCAAATTCTATAGCACTGGAAAAGTTTTTAGCACCCCAACCGCAGAACGTGAGCTATCTGAAAAACGTGTAGAGGAATTGCGGGAACGTTTGGCGCAAGAAAAAAAACCAAAGACAACAAAAGCTAAGCTGGCTGTACGTGTGAATAATATGGAACAGGCGCGCGTAGTATTGGAGCTGGGTGTGGATAGTTTATACTTGCCGGGGGATGTATTTGAACCGGACAGACCTTTTACAAAACGTGATATTAAGGAACTTGGTGAGCTAAAAGGCGATAGCAAAATCTATTTAGGGTTGCCACGCATGATGACCGAGCTGCATTTTGATCAATATGATCAATTGCTTGGTGGAGAACGCTTGCCGATCGACGGTCTAATCGTTACTAATTTGGGAGCGATTCGCAGATACAGCTCTACAGGTTATCCGTTAATTGGAGATGGTAGTTTAAATGTCTACAATCATCTTTCAGCCCAATTATATGCAAAATTAGGTTTAACTCAGCTTTCGGTTTCACCGGAAATGACGCTGGAGCACTTTGCTACCTTTGCCTCGCGTTGTGACACGCCTTTGGAAGTTGTTGTACATGGTACACCTGCACTAATGTATATGGAACATGACCTTTATGAGAATACTGAAGTGATGGAGCCTATCGCTGAAGAGGATAATCAATATGTGCACAATAATGTATTGGTTCTAAAAACAGACAAAGGTGAAAATCCGGTATATCGTGATCAGCACGGCCGTTGCCATCTTTTGTTCGCGAAAGAGCTCTGCTATTTACCGTTGCTTGGTGAGATGATTGATCTAGGCATATCTAGTTTCCGTATTGAAGGAGCGACATATAGCGCTCAGCAGTTGCGTGAAATTATAATTTCTTATCAACAAGCTATGAATCGTACTGAAGTAAAAGATGATATGCTAGGTGGTCTTGAGCCCATTTATGCGGGTTATACTCTAGGTTCGCTGCAATTTAACTAATTCTATTTTTTGGGGCAAAATACCGTCTGCTAGTAAGAAGAATGCACAGTACTCTATGAATAAGTTACTATTTTCACAAGAAGAGAGGGAATCAATCATGGAACAACAAGAATTCATCGGAAGAGAAGCCGTAGCGGCAAAGCGTAAGCAATATTTCTATCCGTGTACACAGCATTTTTACCGCGATGCGCCTCAGCTTGTGCGAGGTTCGATGCAGTTTGTGTATGATGAACATGGCAAACAATATACAGATTTCTTCGCAGGTGTATCTGTAGTTGCCTGTGGGCACTGCAATCCAGCCATAACTGAACGTACGATTGAGCAACTGCAGCAGCTGCAGCATACGTCTACGATCTATTTAACTCAGCCAAATGTGGATTTGGCTGAACGTCTGGAAGAGGTTATGCCAGGCGGTCTACGCCGAACCTTTTTCGTGAACAGCGGCTCAGAGGCTAATGAAGGCGCACTGCTGCTTGCCCGGATGTATACAGGACGCAAAGGGTTCATTGCACTGGAAAGTGGTTTACACGGCCGTACCAATCTAACTATGAGTGTGACAGGTCTGCCGATGTGGCGTACCGATAAATACTTGGATCATGACGTTGAGTTTATTCCTCGCCCATATCATCCAGAACTATCTCTGGAGGAAGCCGCTGCACTATCCCTGGAATCTCTGGAGCGAGTGCTTGAGGAGAAGGGGAATACTATCGCCGCAATGATCGTAGAGCCAATCCAAGGCAATGGTGGTATGATTATGCCAACGCCAACCTATTTCAGTGAGGTCAAAATGTTGCTGGAGAGATACGGCGTGCTTCTGATCGCTGATGAAATTCAAACTGGATTTGGTCGTACAGGCAAAATATTTGCTATGGAGCATTTTGACGTAGTGCCCGATATTATAAGTATGGCCAAGGCACTGGGGAATGGAATTCCGGTGGCAGCCTTTGCGACAACGGATGAGATTGCACTCGCGCTGAACCGTCCGTCGGCTTCAACCTTTGGAGGCAATCCGGTATCTGCTGCAACGGCGCTGGCTGTGCTTGATTATATTCGCGATGAACGGCTTCCTGAACGCTCAGTGCTGCTCGGAGAACGATTGAAAGCAGGGCTAAAGACCCTTCAAGACCGTTATCCTTCGCTTATTGTGGATGTACGGGGAATTGGGCTTATGTTGGGAGCGGAGCTTGCTGGTGAGGATGCAGAAGGCTCTGCGGCGCTTACAGATCAAGTACTGGAAGCGATGAAAGACAGAGGATACCTGATCGGCAAAAATGGCATAGGACGCAACGTACTAGCCTTTCAACCGCCGATGATTATTACGGAAGAGGATATCGACGGGCTGCTTTACAACCTGAATGAAGTCCTTGCGGAGCTTAATGACTAATATAATGAATTTCAAGTAGCGAAGAAAGAGGAAAACGAATGGCTATTCTAAACATTTTTAAAACTGCAGGCCTAAAGCTTAAAATGTTCAGTGAACTGGTGATGTTCTCTCATACGCTTTTTTCGCTGCCGTTTGCCATTATCTCGATGGTGTGGGCTGCTGGGGGCTGGCCATCAGGGCATGTGATGATCTGGGGTCTGATTGCATTGATCGGTGCCCGTAATGGCGCTAATGCATTCAATCGGCTGGCAGACCGTACGTTTGATGAACAGAATCCTCGTACGGCACATCGGCATTTGCCACAACGGTTATTGGCAGAAAAAGAAGTGGTTGTCTTTGTTATTGTCAATTATGCCATCTTTATTGTGGCTTCAGGCATGCTGAACTTGCTCTGCCTGCTCTTATCGCCGGTAGCAATCGTGTTAATATCGACTTATTCTTATACAAAACGTTTTACCTTTCTAAGCCATTTATATTTAGGCTTTGTTATTGCTTCCGCACCGATTGGTGCATGGTTTGCCGTAACCGGAAATATCGCATTTACCCCGTTTGTGATCGGGACGGTAGTTATGCTCTGGATTGCCGGATTTGATATTATCTACGGCACTCAGGACATTGAATTTGACCGGCGGCATGGGTTATGGTCTATTCCGAGCTTCTTTGGATTAGAGAATGCGCTGCGTATCGCCAAAGGTCTACATTTCATTATGATTATGCTGCTATTATTTCTATACGTATGGCAGGATCTCGGCTGGGTGTATCTGGTTGGGATTGGCATCGCTACATTGCTCCTGATGACCGAGCATAAGATTATAAAACCTTCGAATCGTAAGCTGATGAAGGTGGCTTCTTATAATCTAAATCAGGTAATTAGCATAGTGATATTATTGTGTACGCTGATTGATTTTTTCTATGTTAGTTAGGGAGCTGGCTTTGGTGAGCCGGCTGGCTGAGCATTGGCGCATTGCCCTCAAACTAACAACAAAAGACAATAGCCTACCCAAAAGGGGTAGGCAAGTGGATCGGAAAGCTGGCTACGCTAGCTTTCCTTTTTTGTGTTGACTCGGTTCCCCGCTCTGCAAGGGGGAAGCTACGAGTTGAATGCAAAGATTAGGGAAAACCTCCCTAATCTTATTGAGTTTTTTTATCCTTTGACTTTGTTTTAGGGAATTTGTCCCTGAAATACAGCTGGTTACTCCTAAAAGCATGCTAAAGTGGACTTTATTAGGGAGGAATTCCCTAATATCATGGTTTTCGAACGATTATTAGCTAATTTTAGGGAGGTTTTCCCTAATTATATCCGATGGAGTAGAATGACTGAATTAGCTCATGTGCGCTACGCTGCGTTTGCGTGTTTAGCTTGTCCTGTTGAAGCGGAAAAATAGCAGTTGAATTGCGACAAGATCAATAAAATGATGTGTCTAAATCAAAAAAACGGATACCCCCAAGTGAATGGGAGGTATCCGTTTTTATTTGTATTAGAACGTACGCTTTAGCGATCACGGTCCGCAAAATATTGCAGCAACGTTTCCAGATCAGCATGCGCCGGGTAGGAGGAGAGCTGCTGCACAATAGCTGCAGCTTTATCCAGATAGTTCTGGCTGACCCGTTCAGCGCGAGCGAGGGCATCGCTATTGTTAATTAGGGTGAGCACATGTGCTACTTCAGCGTCGGAAGAATCCGGGCCGATTGCACGGATCACAGGCGAGAGCTTAGGGTCCTGCAAGGCGTACAGCACTGGCAGGGTGACTTGACCATGTCGCAGGTCGCTACCGGCAGGTTTGCCTAGGACATCGGCGGACTGTGTGAAATCTAGCAAGTCATCTTGTATCTGAAAGGACATCCCTAAGGCTTCTCCAAAATTATAAAGGAGATTGGCAACTTCTTCGGTGCTTTCAGTGGACAGTGCACCAACCCGTAAGCAGGTTGCCATAAGAAGAGCGGTTTTGTTTAAGGATTTCTCCAAATACTGATCCATTGTAATTTCATAATCAAAAGCATGTTCCATTTGCTGATATTCACCCAGACACAGCTGAGCGGTGGCTACAGAGGATAAGTCATGAACGTATCTGTTTTTATCTCCTGTATATTTGCTCAGCAGCTCGATGACCCGAGCGGACATGTAATTACCAACATGTACTGCTGACAATGTACCCGTCTTAATATGTAAGGCGGGTACGCCCCGCCGTAACTCAGAACGGTCAATGATATCATCATGAATTAATGAGGCGGCATGAATAAATTCAGCAGCAGCAGCTAATTGAAGCGCTCTGCGACCGGTATCCTTACGGCCAAACCGACTGCCAACAATGACCATGAGGGGACGAAGGCGTTTACCACCGGAATTTATAAGCTCTAGAACACTTTGCGCGAGCTGAGATTTCTTAGGTACATCTTTATCACGCGTCACAAGGTTTACGATTTCGCGGTTGATTTCATTTATGTCTATATTTAAGGCCTCATGCAGCTTCATTTATGGATCCCACCTGTCAAATGGCTTTGCTTGTGCGACTACGCTGTCTGCACTCTTGAATCAAGAACTCTTCGATTCCAGTAGCTGGATCATGTTCCGCGAAGTCTCCATTTGACCGTCTAATCTGCATTTTTTTGATCGAAGGAGCTAGATAAGCAACTAAGTCGAGCTCACGGCATTTCACCGCAAACTGCAGGTAAAAGCTATACAAATAATCTCCATCCAAAATGTTGCGTGTAAGGTCGGGATGATGTGGGATACATTCCATATGGCGCTCTGCTGCCAAAGTGAGAATAGTGTAAATACCCAGCAAATTGACTTTGCGGCTGTATTCCAGATCATGGCGTTCCAGTACCGAGATTAGCTGTTCACATGCAGCCGGAGAGGGCTGAAGCTCAATTCCGGCAATAGGTGACATTTCAGTATGCAACAACCGGAGGGTATCTTCTATGAGTTGTTTGTTCACAAGATTCTCTCCTTCTTGTCGGTTTTGCCGGAAGAAACCATACCCCGATCATCCCTACAAAACCATTCATTCAAGAAAAAACCACCATTTCCTAGGATTAGGAAGGTTATTTTCTTCTTGTAAATAAGGAGAGTAATGTGTCCTAGGGACACATTACTCTGAAGTATATCCATATTTAACCCTAATAAAATACAATTTGCACATATGTTCTATATGATAAATTACACAAATTCAGGGTTTTATTATCAGTCGGTGTATAGATACCATCGTCTGACGAGCGGAATTCTCTTCCACTGTTTCTTAAGCCAAGGAAGTACATAGTAGTCTAGACCAAGTGTGCTTCCCGATCCGCCGATGCAGGCAATACCAGCAGCAACGTACCATAACATTTCTGTCGAGGCCATTTTGGTTGACCAAATCATGACCGACATACCTACGGTCGCTATAGAAGCAAGTGCTGTGAAGAGACCAACGATGAGCATAATACCGAAGACGATTTCTGCACATACCATACCGATTTGGAACCATTTCGCGAGGAAAGTGTAACTTCCGTCGTTGTTGTAGAACATCAAATCCATGAACCAGTTTGTAATGTTGTATACGAAGTTAGGTACAGGCAACGCTTCAACTGCTTCTTTTGCAGTGGATACTGCTGAAGCTGCAGATTGTGCATCTACGGTGTCTTTAACTGCATCTACTGCAACACTGGCTGCTGATGAAGCATCCGTTGCAAAAGGAGCAGCTGGAATCAAGAAAATCTTATCTGGATCTTTCCAAATCTTTTGGATCTTCTCAATACCTTCGTATAACCACATACCCCCAAGTAGAACACGAAGTGGAACGAGCCAGAAATTAGGTGAACGTTTGGAGAAGTGACCACCTAAGAAGCTCTTGCGGTTCTCAACATGGAAGAATTCATGCATCATATATGTCCATACTTTATTGAATCCGACAACCTGAGAAAGGTAGAACATATTAATAAAGTGTTTAGATAGCATTGCCATGAATCCAGTAAGCATAAAGAACTTACCTGGCAGACCAACGTTTGCTACACCGTAGCGGCTACCAATGGAGACCATTGTACCGTGGAAACCTGGTTTGTAAGCTTTTTTAGCAGTGTTCTGAATGTCGGCGGCAATGTTGCCAGCAACAATCGGAGCGGCTTGTTCAGCGTTCTCAACCATTTGTGGTACAGGACGAGTTTCACCTTCAGGAATGTAGAAAATGTTGTCCCCTACTACGTAGACGTTCTTATGATCTACACTTTCCAGGTTCTCATTCGTAACAATCCGTTTGCGGCCTTGTTGTTGAACTTCAAGTCCACCAACGATTTCGGAGCCTTCAACACCAGCAGTCCAAACAATTGTTTGGGAATCAACGACGTTTTTCTCACCAAGTGCAACACTACCATTGCCTACTTCGGTGATTTTAGCGCCAGTAACGATTTCCACGTTCAGCTTACGAAGGCGAGCTTCAGCTTTTTGAATCAGCTTATCTGGAAGGATAGGCAGAATCTTCGGAGCCATATCAGCCACAATCAGTCTTACTTCGGATGGGTCGATAAAGAACTCCTTGCATAATTCCTCGCGTTGTTCAGCCATTTCACCAACCAGCTCGACACCAGTAAAGCCGGCACCGATAATAACGAACGTTAGCATAGCACGGCGTACAGCTGGATTTTTCTCCATAGCCGCTTTGGTATACATATCGCGGATTTGGCGTTTCAATGCTACCGCATCATCGTAAGACCAGAAGGAGAAGGTGTTTTCTTCTGCGCCTGGAATGCCGAAGAAGGTTGGTTTGCTACCTGTGCCGATTACAAGGTAATCGTACGCGTAGGTAGCTTTATCGGACTTAAGTTTTCTGTTTTTGAAATCGATATTGCTGATCTCATCAAGAACAACATCTACTTTAAGGCCCGCAAAAATTTTCTTAAGATCGATCTTGATTGAATCCTCTGGAGCACGGTTCGCGGCAACCTCATGCAGCTCAGTCAATAGAGTGTGATATGGATTCCGGTCGATCAGTGTAATTTCAACATCTTTGTTTTTCTTAAATTTCTTTGCCAGTTTCTTAGCCGTGAGTACGCCGCCGTAGCCGCCGCCCAAAATGACTATTTTCTTCAAGAGAAATTCACCTCATTCGTCTGATTAGCTGCAGAAGGTCCTGCGAAATTATTTCGCGCCTTCGAGTGCTTTTTCTGCAAGTGTAAAATATTCACCAACATGAATACTCACGCCGGAAATTGCATCAGTTTTGCCTTCAGCATCAAGCGTTGGAGCAGTACCTTTGTTTTCAAGGAAGTATTTTTCAGCCAAAGCGATTTCTTCATGCCATTCAGCAGAAGCGCCGCCAGCTTTCATACCATATTTACCATCAACGGAGAATTGCTTCTTGTCATCGCCAGCAGCATTCAAACCACTGAATTTAACAGCTACAACATTACCGTTAGCAACAGTCAGGTCAACAGTGGATTTCCAACCGGATTCAGCGTCCATTTCGCCTTCAGCATGGTAGCCTCCGTCTTTATATTGACCAGCTTCTACTGGACCAGCAGCAAGAGCAGCTTGAGCAGCTTTTACAAAGTCAGATACGTGTACGGATACACCAGAGATGGCATCAGTTTTCCCCTCAGCATCAAAAGTTATAGCTGCTGGATCTTGTTTTTCGATCAGGAATTCTTCAGCTTTAGCTGCTTGCTCGTGCCATTCAGAAGAAGCACCGCCAGCTTTCATTCCATATTTACCATCTTCGGAAACTTTTTTCTTCAGGTCGCCTGCAGTGTTAACGTTAAAGGCATCCCAGTCAGCTTTAGTGATCTTTCCACCTTCTACAGTTAAGAGTGCGAAATATTGCCAGCCAGTTTTAGCATCAACGTCAGCAGTACCGTAGTAAACTCCGTCTTTGTACTGTCCAGCTTCAGTTCCAGCGTTACCGGAATTTGTTGCAGGAGCAGTTGTTTCAGCTGGTGCGTTAGTAGGGGCTGCGGCGTTGTCTGTGTTGTTACCACAACCTGCGAGCAATCCAAGGATAAGTGCGCTCGACAAGATAACAGAAGCTTTTTTCATTTCAAATGACCTCCAAAAATATAGTTTAAAATATATATATTAAAATGTAAAACATTTTAATAGTCGAGCGAAGTGATAAAAATCACTTTATAAATGATATTTGTCACTTTAATCTCATACCTCATTACCCGTTTGTAACAGTATCATGACTTATATCGGCATAGATTAGGAAAAAATTTAATGATGTTGTTTTATCTCCGATGGCATTCTAGCACATGGACTAGGAAAACATTTGTGAAATAAATCACTTAAAAAATTAAATATTTAATTTATATCTGGATTATATCAAATTTTAAAAGATTTGAATACATAAATTTAAAAATATATGTGACAGAATACGACTTAATTTGCTAATGCCATGAATGGTGGAAAGATTCATAGCGAATGGGGAAGGGTAAGTAAAGGTAACACAGGATAACGATCCTACCCTAATTAATTCAGCTAAGGAGATGAGCTTATAATGGACAACAATGTATTTAAAGGGAAATGGAAACAGCTCAAAGGCGAGGCCAAGAAGCAATGGGGCAAGCTTACAGATGATGATCTTGACGTAATTGATGGTGAAAAGGATAAATTAGTAGGTAAACTACAAGAACGTTATGGACACACGAAAGAAGACGCGGAAAAAGAGTACCAAACTTGGGGACGTTCCTACCGCGATTAATTCGTTACTAATGACGTTTATAATAAAATTCCAGAAGAAGAGCGCAAATCGCATCTGATTTGCGCTCTTCTTCTGCGTCCTTGGGCGGTTAGTTATCGAATAGGGCTTTAGTATGGTAGTATTATGAGATGAAAGTTGTAATTTATTTTGCCAAGGTGGGAGTGAATCTATGGGTTATCTTAAAATATTTTTTGGAAACACCGCGATGCTAATAGCTGTAGCCTATTTGGCTAATCTTATATATAAAAGCACCATTTCAAATGCAAGTGTAAGAATAAAGAAAGTAAGCTGGGTATTACTGGCCATCTTTGCCGGGTGGATTAGTACTCTTTTTGGATATAGGCTGGATGAGCATGTGATTTTTGATTTGCGTTTTGTGCCACTTATTATTTCAACGCTGGCTTATCCGCATCCTTTCATTCTTGTTTTGATTGGTATAGGAACAGGTCTTACACGGTTAACTTTTGGAGTAAATGAGGCAGCAATGGCTGGTACAATTAATTTGTCCATTCTAGGATTTGTTTGTGCTGCGCTTAGCTACTGGGTCAGACGATCTAGCTTATGTATAGTGAACAAAGGTTTGATCGTGATTCTAGTCGTAAATGTAATGAATGCAATCAACATTATGGTGTTTGGTGTGATTCCCGCCCCAGAGTACATAAGAGAGATTATGCCGATTACTTTCCCTGCGGGGTTGATTCTAAGTGTTCTATTCTCCTTAATTATTCGTGACTTTCAATTAGGACTCTTACGGAATGTGCAGATTCAGCGTGCTAATGAACAACTGTCTGCCCAGACGGAGGAGCTGCATAAGAATAAGATAGCGCTTGAAGAACGTGCCGATCAGTTAATGATGGCTTCGCAATTTAAATCCGAATTCCTGGCCAATATGTCTCATGAGCTTCGAACACCACTGAATAGCATCATTAATTTATCGCAATTAATTGAAGACAATGATAATTCTCTTACGGAAGCAGAAATGAGTGAGTATGCAGCCATTATCCGCCGTTCTGGTGAAGAATTATTGATGATAATTGGCGATATATTAGATCTGTCCAAAGTGGAAGCAGGTCGATTGGATATTATAAATGAAGATTTAAGTGTTATTGAGATCCCAGAGATCCTGGCTATGCAATTCGCTGTCACGGCTAAACAAAAGGAATTGGAATTTACTATTGCAATGGAAGAAAATATCCCGCAAATGATTCATTCCGATCCACAGCGGATTCAGCAGATCCTGCGTAATTTGCTCTCTAATGCTTTTAAATTTACAAAGTCTGGCCATGTCGCACTCCGTATTCGTCAAGAGGAACGTGGGGAAAGAGCTATTGTGAAGCATTGGATTGTATTTGAGGTAGAAGATAGTGGGATAGGTATTGCACCAGAGAAGCATGCCATGATCTTTGAAGCCTTCCAACAGGCGGATAGAACAATTAGTCGAAAATATGGCGGAACAGGATTAGGACTTTCTATTAGTAATGATTTGGCCAGACTGCTCGGAGGGTTCATTACTTTAGAAAGTGAGGAGGGTAAAGGGAGTCGTTTTTCGCTTTATTTACCCCTCGAATTCATAGAAGAGTAAGCTCCAATATTATTTGTTAATTTGGCGTATTGACAGTAGATTGATGCGGAGTAGAATGAAGCAAATGCCGCATCAAAGGAGTGTTACCCCTTTCTATGAACAACATGGAAACTAAGCACACAGTTACTAGTTCAAAGCGTGTCCGTAAAACCTCAGTACATCGCAGAAATTTGCGCATTGCTACCTGGGAAGGTGTGCCATCGACCATTTTCCAGGTACTGCTGCAAGGGCAGTTTCTAACAGGATTCCTACTATATTTAGGAGCCACTTCAAGCCAAATTGGATTTGTGCTAGCGCTTACCACTTTGGTTAACGTGATGCAGATCGGGGTAGCTTTTTTGATCCAGAAGCTGCCAAGCCGCAAATGGGCTATGGTTACTTTTATCGGCCTGCATAGGATACTTTGGAGTTCTACGGGGCTAATTCCGTTTATTTTTCCTAAAGAGTATTGGGTCATGGCTTTTATAGCCTTATATACTACTGCATTTATTGCTAATACGGCGGGTGGTGTGCTATGGAGCTCTGTGATCAGCGATCTTGTTCCAGCACGTGTGCGTGGACGTTATTTTGGGATTCGTAATACGTTCCTGAATGCACTCGGTAGTCTGGTGATGTACGGTGGGGGTATCGTTTTGGATCGTTATCCCGGTAGCCATGGTTTTCTGATTCTTTATATAGTTGTGTGGATCTTCGCGATCTCTAACGTCGTTGTATTCTTTTTTTATCCCGACGTGCCTTTCGAGAAATCGGAAGAACATAAATTTTTGCCGATGTTTAAGAAACCGCTTAAAGATACTTTATTTATGAAGTCTACTTTGTTTCTGGCCGCCTGGTTGCTGCTGCAGAATTTAACTGTTCCGCTATACTCGTATGTCATGTTGCAGTTACTTCATATAAATTATGAAACGTTATCACTGCTTAATGTGTCCCAGACTCTTTTTATGATGGCTAGTTTCTACGTTTGGGGTAATCTAAATGCAAAATATAGCAATAAACGTCTGTTGTTCTTTACGTTGCCGATTATTGCCTTGTCCTCGTTGATGTGGGGACTCTTGTCTGTGCTGCCGATGCTGTTGGTGTTGTTTGCCGCTCATATTGTTTTTGGTGTAGGTGTAGGCGGTTTCAACCAGCTGGCCTTTAATTTTATTATTGGGGACACGCCGAAAAAAGAACGGCCTATGTATATGGCGACCTATGCGGCGCTTACGGGTTTATCATCCTTTTTTGGTCCGCTAATTGGGGGACAGTTGTATGAAAAAATTGCCCACTGGCCGCAATGGACCCAAGTATACGGTATGCAGTTGGTAGTGGGAACGCTTATGATTGCTCTTGCCTTCCTGCTGGGCCGTCGTATTCTAAAGGACGAATAGAAGTAAAGGGGACTATTCCATGTTAAGGATTGCGTTGGTATTAGGGGCTACTGGGTTAGTAGGGAAAGCGGTTACGGAGGAATTGCTGAATCGTGAAGGTTGGGGTGAGGTGAGAGTGCTTGTACGGACTCCATTAGCTTTAGAACATCCTAAGCTTAAGCAAATCGTTGTGGATTGGGAGAACCTGGCGGAGTATAGCGATTCGTTCGAAGGCGTTCATTCCATCTTCTGTTGCCTCGGGACTACGATCAAGAAGGCAGGTTCACAAGAGAAGTTCGAACGTGTCGATCTGGATTATCCGCTTGCAGCTGCTGCTATTGCGAGAGATCACGGTGTTAAACAGTTTTTGGTTGTTTCATCCATGGGGGCAGATGCCAAATCGCGCAATTTCTACAGTCGGACTAAGGGTAGAGCAGAGGAAGCGTTAAGCAATATCGGTTTTCAAGGGCTGCATTTGTTTCGGCCATCTTTGCTGCTGGGTCATCGTGAGGAATTCAGACTGGGAGAACGCGTCGCGGCTAGATTGATGAAAGCACTGGAGTTTGTGATGGTTGGCAAAGCGGCTAAATATCGTGCCATACCTGGTGTAACTGTGGCGAGAGCTATGGTTAACATTGCCTCTGCTGACACGCATGGTTCGCATATCTACACGAATGAAGTAATACATGTGATTGGAAAACGTTAAGTTTTTCGGACTGCTAATAAATTTGCATTACGGTGAGAACAGGACTTACAATGGACAATAAATGATCAGCGTTTAATGGAGAGGGGTAACAAGATGAGTAAAAAACAAGTAGCTACTACAAAAGCACCAGGAGCCATTGGTCCTTATAGTCAAGCCATTACCACCGGTAGTTGGGTATACACTTCAGGACAACTGGGCCTTAATCCCGAGACAGGGAATTTGGCTGAAGGCGTTCAGGAACAAGCTCGTCAAGCACTTAGCAATGTACAAGCTATTCTTGAGGAAGCTGGTGCATCACTGGATCATGTAGTGAAGACCACCGTATTCCTAAAAGATATGAATGATTTTGCAGCAGTTAACGAGGTTTACAGCACTTTCTTTAAAGAACCTTATCCTGCCCGCAGTGCCATTGAGGTTGCTCGTCTCCCCAAAGACGGACTTGTTGAGATCGAAGCGGTAGCACGTAAGAAATAAATATGATTTCGCACTTCTAGATTATTCTACAAAAAAAGGCAGGTTAAGGAGGATCACCTTCTTAGCCTGCCTTTTATATTATCAAGAGGACAATCAGTATCTGCTGTATCTTCTGCGGCGTGGTGTGAGCAATAGCCAAATGCTGTAGAGCAGCAGAAGACCTGCCATTATTGTGCCTGTTACAAAGACTGCATTAGCCTCTCTATGTTCCAGGGCGATCGCGATGAAAGCCCATACGAAGACCAGAGGATAGATGCTGTCTCGGTTAGGATAGCTGACTAACACCGCAAGCAGTGTCCCCACGCAGAGCATGATCACGGCCCAGGTTATCCCGCTAAGTCCAAACCCATCCCAATGATTTTTCTCCAGAACAACGCTAACATTCACGATAGTCGCCACAGAGATCCAGCCAAGGTATATACTAAAGGGTAGCTTGATCAGCCATTTCTCACCTGAAGTAGGATTTGCGATCTGGCGCGTTCGGCGATAGATAACAATGATGGAAATTAACATTAACACCATGGCAATCAAAGAAAGCTCGATGTATAGATACTGCCAGAGGAAAAGCCAGCTCATATTAAAAACACAGCTCAGGATAAACCAGAACGAAATAGCTCGTACAGAATCCCTAGAGCTTGTATAGGAACGGAATTGATAAATAACGAAACCGGCTAACAAGAGATAAATCAGTGACCAAATGGAGAAGGCGTAGCCAGCAGGAGTCATGTAAGTCTTATATTTGTCAGAGATTTCTCCTGTACTGTTTCCGCCCAAAGGCAAGGTTACCGCCAGCACATTTACGATAATTACACCCACAAAGAATACGAGGTTCCACCATTTATAAGGATTATAACGTCTCAAATAATTCACTCCCTAGCTTTTTTAATAGGGTGTTGCTTATTTAGAATATACCCCTTTTTGGCCTAATTAAGACTATAAAAAGAAAAGAAGTGACTAGTGAGTCATAACATTCTTGGATAGCAGGGCAGTAGTGCGGGGTATTTTAAATGAATCAAATTACTGGGTGTTTCTATATCCTTCAACTTTATTTCATAAAAATCTACAGAAAATATGCAGAAATGTTTTTAAATCAGCGCTTTTTCGTATAAGATGAAGAGATGAAGATTCAAGAAAATATAAGTTTTGTCCTAGTTCTTTATCCTTATATTTACCGCAGGAGCGCATCGCCTCTATAAAAGAGGAAGAAGCGGCTTCTACTTGTATAGCTTCAAAATTTATTTCTCGCGGAAAAGGTTGCAGTTACCCTTCCTGATGGTATGGGGCTGGTTCTTTTTTTGCTTGCTTAAAAGACAGGAGATCACCGATGACTAAGCATCTGTATGCAATATGGTTAGGGGACGTTTTATTTTGCTTCTCTGGCGAAACTTCGGAGCCGAAGGTTGACGCTTGGACTCGCGTAGTGAAGCGGATGGAGCTACAGGGAGGAGTGCGTCCTTTTGCAACTGCTGCTCTGCGTCTGGCAGAAGTGAAATATCCGGCTCCCCCTGTAGAGGGGAAGCCAGCCCGGCGCGGATTGCCCGGACGAACGTTCGAAGGGCTCGCCTTGGTTCCTAGCGATGCATTTCAACTGCTTCTGGCATGGGATGAGACGTTATGCCGAGATCAGGGAGTGGAGCCAGGCGGCGAACTGCGTTACTGGGCAGCAGCGGCACGTTTTGCGCTGGAGCTGATGGGTACGGGCGGGATTACGCCGGGGGCCTTGCCACCACGCCCTGTGGGCTCACGTCGCCGCGGCGGCGAACAGGCGGCGACGGTCTGCTGGTCGCCAGCTTTCCGAAAGCAGGAGGACAAAGAGATCTTTCTGCAGCTGGCAGCATCCATGCCTGTTCTTGCACTAGGAACGCATATCGCAGAGGCAGGGGATTTATCCTCTCGTGATGAGGCTGGAGCATATGTGCTTTACTCCTTTATGCAGGCTGTAATGACTGCTGAGATAAAAAAAGTAATTGCGGGCATTGAAAGTGAGTTAACCCCTTATAAAGCGAATTATCGCCGGGGTTATTCCCCTTTAACTGAACTGTGGTGGAATAGCCTTCTCACTGGAAGCCGAGATATACCCGTGCAAGGAACTCCAGCAGAGGTGACAGACCTTTTGGTCACTGTGAACGAGACCGCTGGCAGCGATGTGCCACATTCAGAGCCAGAGGAAGCACGGAGCGGGCAGCTGGGTCTTGGGCTACGGCTGGAGCCGCCAGAAGACAATGAAAACAATAATGAAGTCTGGCGGTTAACCTTCTGGGCGGAGAATAAGGAAGAAGGGGAATTCTGGTTTCCCGCCAAATCGATCTGGAGTAGTAAAGAACGAGAGTTTACGTTATGGGGTAAACGCTATCGCAATATCCAGCAGCAGCTGCTTATAGCGCTGGGCCGGGCTGCGAAGATATCGCCGGATATTCAGCGCGCTCTTGCTAAGCCTGCGCCTACGGGGGCGGATTTGGAACCGGAGCGTCTTTATTTCTTTTTGAAGGAGACGGTGCAGCAGCTACGCGATCGGGGAATAACGGTGCAGATGCCTTCGCGCTGGAGCCGTGAGGGACGCCGCCGCATTGGCATGAAGATGAAAATGCAGCCGGGCGTGAACGGGGGCGATAGTCCGGCACCCGCGGCTCTGGGTATGGAAGAACTGATCTCGTTCCGTATTGAGGCCTCGCTTGGAGATAGTACGATTAGTGAGGAAGAATTAAATGCATTAGTAGAGGCCGGTGTACCTTTTGTGCGTTTCCGCGGGGAATGGATCGAGATAGATCCTAAAGAAATCCGCCAGGTTCTTAGATATATGAAACGCCATGAAAACGGAGAAATGACTGCCGCGGATTGGATGCGTCTAGAAGCCGAGGATGGTGAAGATCGGCTCTGGAAAGGAATGTCCGTCACTGGGATGGAGACATCCGGGCTGTTGGCATCGCTTATGCGCGGAGATGTATTACGTAATCTTCCGGTGCGTCCCGTACCTGAGGGTCTGCATGGAACTTTAAGGCCTTATCAGGAGCGGGGTTATCAGTGGCTGGCCGAGCTCAGTGGTCTGGGTTTTGGGGTATGCCTCGCCGATGATATGGGTCTAGGTAAAACGGTGCAGGTTATCACCTGCCTGCTGGACCGGGCGTTAAGTGCTCCCCCTGAAGAGAAGCAGGAGCCTGTGCTGATTCTCTGCCCAACTTCGCTTCTTGGCAACTGGCAGCGGGAGCTGCAGCGCTTTGCTCCTTCGCTTAATGTACACATACATCATGGTGGACGCCGTGTTCGGGGAGATAGCTTCTTAGAACTGGCAACCAGTCATGATATCGTACTGACGACCTATCACTTGGCAGGGCGTGACAGCGAGGATTTAGCCAATGTCCAGTGGTCAACAGTAGTGCTGGATGAAGCTCAATATATTAAAAATCACCGGACGAAGCAGGCACAGAGTGTGATGAAATTATCGGCACCGCATCGCATAGCTATGACAGGTACTCCGGTAGAGAACAGACTTGGTGAGTTATGGTCTATTTTCCACTTTTTAAACCCAGGCTATTTAGGAACCTATCATTCCTTCCGGCAGCGTTATGTGTCTGGTGAAGGTGGGGAACGTCTGCGGGAGCTACATCGCTTGGTATCCCCCTTCCTGTTGCGGCGTCTGAAGAGTGACCCGGATATTTCTAAGGATTTACCGGAGAAGCTGGAGCTGAAGTCTTATTGCCCGCTGACCGAGACCCAAGCTGCCCTGTATCAGGGTGTCGTGGATGAAATGCTCGGCGTGATCGGGGAGAGCAGTGGTATGGCTCGCCGTGGACTGGTGTTATCCTCTCTGACGAAGCTGAAGCAGATTTGCGATCATCCTCAGCTATTCCGGAAAGAAGAAGGACGGAGTCCACGCAATGAACATTCCGGTAAAATGGAGGTTATGTTCGAGGTGCTGGACAGTGTCGCTGAAGTTGGCGAATCTGTGTTGATCTTTACGCAATACGTAGCGATGGGTGAGCTGCTGGTGAGCAAGCTTACTAAGCGTTATGGTACATCGCCGCTGTTCCTTCATGGGGGGATTCCAAAACGGGAGCGGGACGAGATGGTGCATGATTTTCAAGAGGGCAAGGGTCCAGCCTTCTTCGTGTTATCTCTTAAAGCGGGCGGAGTAGGATTGAACCTAACCCGGGCCAATCATGTTATTCATTACGATCGCTGGTGGAATCCGGCCGTGGAGAATCAGGCGACAGACCGGGCTTTTCGAATTGGGCAGGATAAGAACGTACAAGTTCATAAGCTGATTTGCCAAGGAACGCTGGAGGAACGTATTGACGAATTAATTGAGCGGAAGAAAAGCCTTTCGGAGCAGGTTGTTGGTTCTGGTGAAACATGGTTGACCGAGATGTCTAATCATGAACTGAAGGAGCTTATTGAACTGCAGGATCAGGATTGGATGTAAAGAAAGACATGAGCAATACGGAGGGATCGAACAATGAGTGAACTGTTAGAGATGCGGCTGGAAGTTGTGCCTGGATTAGTAAAAGCAGCATGGACGGCTTCGCCCGGGAAAGTGACGGGAGGGTCGCGGGCAAAAGGTGAATGGAATGTCGGTACTTCTGCTGTTCCTCAGGGACAAAGAACGGAGCAACCTCTCTCTCTGAAGGTTCCAGTATGGCATGCTGCCCGTAGAAAAGAAATATTGCGGCGTCTGGCGCTAAGTCCGGATGAGGTATTTGCCTTGCTGCAAGGGAGATTGACGGGTGGGCTGGCGGAACTGGAGCTTCTGCCTACAGATACTGAGCTGGAGCAAGCCCTCTTTGAGGGGGAAGGGTTAGAGAACCAGGCGGAGACTCTGCAGCTTATAAAAGAACGACTTGCTGAAGAGCCGCTGCTGGCGCTTTCTCTGAGAGGATTTACTAAGGGAGAACTCCTGGATGGAATATTTGCCCTTTGGGCTGAAACTGATATAGCTGCCGATGATTCTGAGACAGAGGCAGCCCCAGCTAGTGAGCTTGCAACAGAATTAGCACGGCTAGAGCGCAAGGGCCCCGCAATTTCTTCTGGGGAATGGCTTGCAGAAGCGGCTGCTGAAGGTTCGCTTCACCAGCCGGGACCGCAGTTCCATGAGATTACGGCTAGGCCATTTCCTTCATCGCCGGTAGTAGCAGCGGTAACGGAAGACTGGGGAGCTTTGCTGCCTCAGACACCTAAGGCTCTAGAAGGCCTAACTTTGATTATGAATCGAGTAGCAGAAGCTGCTGCCCGTCGTGCAAGTAAGGCGTAATTAAACAGCAGTGGAGTTTAGAGAAGCCGCATCCTATCTGAGGAGGCGGCTTCTTCTTTGTGTAATGCTTCTGTAACCTTTTACCATTAAACTCTGTCTATGATTATAGAATAGAAGGAAATGGAAAAAGGAGGATTTCATTTGAGACTATATGCCGTTTTTGCCCCGATAATCATTGCTGGGTTATTTCTGCAATCCTACATGGTAAACGATAATCTTGGTTTAGATTCGAGTATGGGGACAAATACCGCTGAGCTGAAGACGAAGATGAATTCTTTGCAGGGGTATCCTGCTAAATTTAGCATGAATGACATAAAGCTTGGATGGGGAATAGACGAGACTGGATTATGGACTACGAACGATGGAGGATGTAGTTGGTACCATCCGGACAGCAATATCGTCCCTATTCCACAAGAAACAGGCATCTTTGCCGCAGCAAGCTTTTTCCTGAATGCCACAAATGGCTGGATTATTAGTAGTCATGGTATGGGTCAACCTATTCAGATCTATCATACCTCTGATCAGGGCCAGACCTGGAAGGAGACAAAACTTCCCGTCACGGAGGATTGGGAGCAAGGATACAGTGGCGGTTTTATTCATTTTATCGATGTGAATAACGGGTATGTGTTGCTGGATTCAGAACCTGGTCTCGGGATGATGGAGAAATCCTTGTATCGCACGGCTGATGGCGGGAACAGCTGGAAGCGAATCGGAAATCTAACGGGGAGTATTAAAGCCTATCCAACAGGGATAACCTTTCAGGATTCCCAGAATGGCTGGATCACCTCCAGCAACCATGGGCAAGAATACATTTTAACATTCAGAACTACGGATGGCGGGAAGAGCTGGAAGCCGGAGCAATTAAAGAAACCAGCTGCTCTGGCAGCCTTTACTTACAGTAATAGTTATCCGCCTAAATTCTCAGGCAAAGACAATATGAAAGGCATCCTGCCGCTGGAGATCGTTGACGATGGGATTCGAAGTATGGTGTTTTACACAAGTGATAACGGAGGCAGGACATGGAAGCTTGGCCCTCAATTGCTCGGTACTGAGGCAGCGAGAACAACATGGCTGAACGCTCGTGAAGGTTGGGCTTTGCAGGAGGGCGGCAAACTGGTGGCGACTGTCAACGGGGGTGTAAGCTGGAGGTTGATTGCGACATCACAGCTATTCGCGAAGGCAGAAAACATTCAGTTCGTTACGCCGAAAAACGGTTGGTTGGCGGGTCCAGGATTTCTACAGACCACTACAGATGGCGGCGTTACATGGAAGCCTTTGGTTAGTAAGCCTTGAGGCTGAATATAGCGGAACGCCGGGTCATGATTAGCCGTTGGTTGAGGCTTAGGGACTCAGGAGTCGTTATTCACACATTTATCGCCTATCCAGTATGTTTTCGGACTCCAGTGCAGCTATTTTATATAGGAGGGCGCAGATCCGGCGTTTTTTATGCCGTTAGCGACTTTGGGGTCCGTTAGTATGCAAAATGGAGGATTATTTTGCGAATAAGATCGGCTGTGTCCGATAGCACCTTGCTTCGGCGGCGAAGGGTAACGATCAAACGGCCTAATCGATTAAAAAGAAGGGGGTGTCCCAGCAGCCATTGTCATGGCTTATGAGACATCCCCTTAATTTTTGAGAAATGTAGAAATATGAAAGCTTAAACCTGCCCGCCGGCAGGGGATTCCCCTTCTGCAAGTTCCAGAATCTCGCGGCGTAGGCGCAGCATTTTTTGATCCAGTTCATCGGCGGCGCGTGCGGCATCCTTCAATTCCTCCGCAACATGCGAAGGAAGCTGCTTATCGAATTTATAATACAGAATATGTTCCATACTTGCCCAGAAGTCCATGGCTAGGGTTCGCAGCTGTATTTCTGCTTTGACCCAGCGTGTTCCTTCCAGCAGGACGAGCGGAATTGCGACGATAAGATGCAGGCTTTGATACCCATTCGGCTTGGGATGGGCTATATAATCTTTGATCTCCAATACGCGAATGTCTTCGCGTGTGCTGAGGTGATCAACCAGACGGTAAATATCTTTAACAAAAGCACATACAATCCGCATACCTGCAATATCGTGAATGTGCTGCTCCATATTTTCCAAGTTGAACTCGAAACCTTTGCGCTCCATCTTTTGAAGGATACTCTTGGGTTCTTTAATTCGGCATTTAACATGCTCGATGGGACTGAAGCCGTCACGGACCTGCCATTCCGTTTTGATCACATCGATTTTATTCTCAAGATCATTTAGTGCATGGCGATAGAGTGCTGGCAGAGACTTGAACTCATTGATAAGATTTGTGAAATCCTCGTTATCCTGCCAATGTTGCAGATCCTTAACGTGTACCTGCATCTGTTTTAGCGTAAGCTGTGTGCTGTCATGTTCTTCCACTGAAACTCTCCCAATTTCGTTATTTGTGATTAATTCTATTTTAACCGATGTAGAACCCCTGACGCAAAATAACGTCTGAAATCAGGGAAAATAAGAATTTATAGGAACATTCTCCGCTAAATCGCGTATTAAAGCACATTAATGAATCTGTTCGATACATTTGGTATGATAGAAACACGTATCGCTGGAGAGGGAGGAACTGTAATGAGTTTTATGAAACGAATCAAAGATAGTGCGAGCCGGGTTACTGAAAAAGCACAAAGCTCTGTTGAGATCGGCAAGCTGAACGGGCTTATTTCCGATATTGAACGTGAGATGGAAGTGGAATTCACGAAAATGGGCAGGCTTTTTTATGAAGGGTATCGCTCTAAGGATATGTCTGTAGCTGAAGGCAAAATGGTAGAACTGGCACGGACCTGTTCCAAGCTTCAGGAAAAAATTGAAGTCCAACGCGCAAGAATTGCTGAACTGAAAAATGAACGGTTATGTTCTTGCGGCAATGTTGTGGCGCTCGATGCAAACTTTTGTCCAAAGTGTGGAAGTAAGCTGGAGGAGCTAACCACATCAAGAAAGATTCCGTCACCGCCGGTATTCGTCAAAACTGTGGATGAGGACGAAGAGGATGAGGATCAATACTATGGTGCGGATGAGCTAACGGATGAAGAGAAGGAGATTGCAATGAAGCTCCATCCGCAAAGTGTGGTGTATTCTGAGATCCTGCCTTCAGAGGATGATGAGCTGCCATTGGAGGAATATGCGGCGAACGAACATGACATTGAACGGGATCGCAGACATGCTGATCAGCTGGAACGGGAAAGACAAAGACAGCTTGAGCTGGATCGTCGCATCCGCGATTGGAACGCGAATGAACATCAGGAGGAGTCCGCAGTCACCCAGGACAGTGGTGTTCGTGATATGATTAAGTGTCAAATCTGTCGGAATGAATTGCCAAAGGGCTCCTTATGGTGCCCACGTTGTGGATCGGAGCAAATATAGTACAGATATCAGTCAGCTTAGGGCTTAGGGGGACAACAAGATGGAACAACTGCTGCTGCATCTGCGCAATCTGGGCTTCACGGAGATGGAGTCCAAAATCATGGTCGAGCTTGCGACTAAAGGTCAGGCTTCTGGCTATGAGGTTGCCAAACAGCTCGGAGTTTCAAGATCAAATGTGTATGCGGCGCTTCAGCGCCTAACACAGCAGGGATATGTACGATGTGGTGAAGGAGAGCCTGCGCGGTATAGTGTTCTCAATCCAGAGGAGCTGGCGACGATGATCTCGGGAAGAGTTCAAGCTTCGCTGGCTTATATGGAAAGTGAGATGCCTCGCGGAGGGCCTGTTAGTCCTTCTTTTTATAATGTAGAGGGCGACCGCAATGTAATGGGGGCGCTGATTCGCCAGCTTAACATGGCGGAGCAGGAAATTGTAGTGGATATGTGGCGCGAGGAAGCGTCGCTTCTGCGGAGCGAACTTGAACAGGCCGAACTGCGTGGCGTTAGGCTTTTATGGGCTTTTGACGGTGGCAATGCTGCTGCTGCCTCTTACCCGGTATGGCCGTCATTCGGAAAAAATTCGCAGCGGGCGGATGGACGGAAGTTCTCATTTGTGATTGACCGGAGCTGGTGTATGCTGGGGATGCGTTATGATGATGGATCCGCGCAAGCAGTGGTAACAGAGCACCCGGTGTTAGTGGAGCTGTTGTTGAATCATTTCACCCAGGAAATGGTCTTGTTCGAGCTGGAGCAGGATATGGGCGCAGAATTAGTAGAGCGTTATGGAGAACGTTACAGCAAAATTCATAGCAAATATGTTATGTATGATCAAGGCGATGATGGGGAAGAACAGGCGCAGTAGTTATTATCATAGGGAGGTGAGAAGCATGGAATGTATCGTTCATTTTGAAGTGGTGCACAATGATGGTCCTAAAAAATTGCGTGGACTGTTGTTTCTGGATAAGGGAGCATCTCCTGGAGAAGCAGAATTAGTCGAAATGTTTAAGGATATGAATTTTAACGTGAGACTGGAAGACCGCGAAAAATTGATTTTTAAACCGGTAAATCCGGGGGATTTCTTGGAGATTCGAATTACGGGTTATGATAACGGTCAGGAAAAGAGCAAGGATGATCATAATTTAAAATCGATCGTTGGAAATTTATTGCCTCAGAAGCCGACAGGTCTGTAATGTGGGGAGAATGGATTCAATGATGGGAGAAGGAGGAGCACTATGGAGCTGTTGAGACAAAAAGTGTTGAAAGAAGGTATTGTACTCGGGCAAGGAGTGCTCAAGGTGGATTCTTTTCTGAATCATCAGATGGACCCCTTCCTGATGCGTGAGGTTGGCCGTGAGTTTATCCGCCGGTTCGCTGGCGAAGAAATTACGAAGGTGCTGACTATAGAATCCTCGGGGATTGCTCCGGGGATTATGACAGCATTAGAGCTGGAGGTTCCGCTGATTTTTGCCCGTAAGCAGAAATCGCTGACGCTGACAGAAGACATTTACGTGGAGAAGGTCTACTCCTTCACGAAGAAAGAAACGAATGAAATTACCGTTTCGAAGAAATTCATTGCTCCCGGAGAACGGGTGCTGATTGTTGATGATTTCTTGGCGAATGGTGAAGCCGCCTTCGGACTTGCCCGTATTGTTGAGCAGGCGGGGGGAAGTGTGGTTGGAATTGGTATTGTGATCGAAAAAGCGTTCCAGCCAGGGAATCGGCTGCTGCAGGAAGCGGGATATCGCGTAGAGTCACTTGTGCGTATTGCTTCACTGGAGGACGGAAGAGTCACTTTCGTGGAAGACGAGGAAGAGCCTCTTGTTTGAGGCTTTTGGAATGCATTCTCAAACAAAAGCTATAGGATATACAAAACAGCAAGCGAACTGGTAATGAACCAGTCGCTTGCTGTTTTTTGTGTGTATGGTATGCACGGGTCAGGTTACCCGTTGCTGCCGCATGCCGCTGCAGTGTCGACGGGCAGCTGTACGCTGTCCGCCGCCAGCGGCGAAAGCACACGCAGCGCCCCCGGCTCGCAGCGAATGGCCAGCGGCCCTTTGCCGAGGCTCTCGCCGTCGCCGATCGCAGGCCGGGCCTCGGCAAAGCCTACAGCTACGCTACGTCCGCGCAGCATAGACACGAAGGGCAAAGCCACATGCTTGCCCTTCAGTACCGTGGGGAACAACCGCAGCAACTGCCCGCGGCTGCACCCATGCACGACGCAGACGTCAAGCTGGCCGTCATCGGCCTTTGCCTGCGGGCAGATCAAAAGCCCGCCGCCGTAGCTGGGCAGGTTGCAGATCGAGACCAGCCATGCCTTCTCGAAGGCGTGCTCCGTGCCGTCGCAGACTACGCTTACCCGGCAGGGCTTGAATGTCATCAGCGTATGCAATATGCCGATGATATACGCGAGCTGGCCTGCTCCAATGGCATTGCACAGCCTTTTGTATCGGCTGGCATTCACATTCTCGGCCACTTGAGCATCAAAGCCATTGGCAACGGCTGTTATGGTCAGTCCGTTTGCTCCTGAAAGCAGATCTGCTTCGATATACCGCTCGCTAAGGGCGGCCTCCAGCGCGGCTTCTATCGAAAGTGGAATGCCGAACCCCCGGGCCGTGTCGTTGCCGGAGCCGGCAGGAATTACGCCCATGGGGATATCTTTGCCGCAAAGTGCACCCAAAATGCTATGGAGCGTGCCGTCACCACCGATTACAATCACGGCTTTCCAATCCTCGCGATGCTTTAGTGTATTTAAAACAAGGGCTTCTGCACCCTCTACGCTGTGCGTAAACAAGGACATGAAAGGCAGCGAACGCTCCTTCATGAGCGCCTCTACAGTATGCCAGGTCCGGCCGCCTGCTCCCCCGCCGGAACGCGGGTTTATGATAAATAGATACATATGATTTCCTCCAGCCTGTAGAATTCCATTGATGCCCTTTCTACATTGTAAGGAGTGGATGGGCAAAAGGGAATACTTTTCAGCGATCAGAGGGGCTGCTTTTTGGGGGATTACAGATGGCGAATCTGACTTTCTGCGATATCACCTGCCCAAGGGAGTTTATACCACCTGCCACTTAAGGCATGGTAGATCATTAACAGCCACACCCCAAAGCTGCAAAGAGAGACGAGGGCACTCATCAAGGGACCGAGGAATGGGACCAATCCGGTTAGAACGTGGAGGATCATCAGCACCCCGAAGGTAATCAGTGATTGCAGCGAATGGAACAGCACAAAGCGGCTGCGTTTCTCCAATGCGAGAAAGACGACGCCGCCGAGAAAAGGGAAAAAGTAACATAACGCGCCCGCTATATTATCGGGCAATCCGGTGGATGATTTAAAAGGGGACAATGGGCTCACTCTCCTTCTGCTTGGAGAAGAAGGGGCTTGATTGTTCGAATCCTTCTTCCTTACAAGCCTATGACTTGTCAGGAAAAAGTATGTTTAGCTCATTGAAGGGAGAACATACTTTTCAAGCAGCCTGCGAGGGTTCTTCCAGTTGTTTGTCTTGCTCTCTGCTGTAAAGACCACTACAGCATCCAGATTGGGAAAGAGCAGAATCTGCTGCCCGCCATGCCCGTGGGCGAGCTTGTAGGGCTGCCCGCTCATCGTACCGATCCAAAACTGATATCCGTAATCACCAAACGCTGGATATCCCTTTGCTTGAGCGGTAAGTGCATCCTGCAACCAATGTTCTGGGATGATTTGCTGCTCTGCAAACACTCCATTATTCAGCAGGCAGATTCCGAATTTAGCCATATCCCGAGACGTTAGGTGCAAACCGATATGACCCATGCTATGTCCTTCGGGGCTAGGTAACCAAGCGGTATTAGCCATTCGGAGTGGAGTGAATAAATGCTGTGCTGCATAGGAAAATGCATCAAGACCTGTAGATTCACTAATCATTATCGAGATTAGATGTGAGTCGATGCTTCGATATTGGAACTGGCCGATTTGTTCTGGAATAATGTTCAAGCTAAGTCCAAAGGAACCCCAGCGGCGGCTGCGATGAAGGTTCCGAACAAGCGGTTCACCAAGCTTCTTCCCTGTGATCCAGCTAAAACCGGAAGTCATGGTAAGAAGATGACGGAGTGTGATTTTTGAGAGATGTGGGGAGTGAAGGTATGGAATATGCTTGCGAAGGACCTCGGACACAGAAATATGGAGATCAGGCATCTCTCCACGGCCGATAGCGATTCCCGTAAGGACACTGACAAAACTTTTGGTGGCAGAACGGAGATCATTTAATGCTCCAGCATGATGGTCGTTATAATAACGTTCGAAGATAAGTTTTCCATGACGCACAATAAGCATGCTATGCATCTTGGGGTATTCTTTTAGGATAGCTTGATGGGCTTGTTCAAGACCCTCCCGGCGTGTATCGGTGTCTTCTGGCGTTGCGGTAGTCATTAGGGGAATTGCAGGCTGGGCCATAAAGATCTCCTTCTCATTTGTTGATAAATACAATTTCGCTTGCTGTATAGGTTATTGTATTTTAACCAGTTTGGAGACATCTGACTTACGAAGACAGCTGTAAAAAATAATATTTTCCAAATAGTACATTTTACAAGGAAAGGTGGAAGTTAATCCGGAATATGATACAATATAACGATAAGGCCCGAAAGGAGTGATTCAGTAAGTGGCTCTTCGGGTAATAAAAGTGTCAAGGAGCTATCGTTCATCAGGCGTCCTTACTCTCAGCCCAAATCACGACGAACCTGCTTCACCGGCAAGGCGGTGTCTCAGAGGCTAGATTTAGCTTTAGATTCCACGTTTTGACGGATAGTGCAAGCCACGTATGTGTAATGGATACTTCACTTGCATTCGAGGTTACGGCGTACTTTTCATCATGCATTCTCTACAACGGAGCATTCATTTTCAATGTTTTGGGAGGGAACTGATCATGGCAAGTAAAGGTCATAACGAAGTCAAGGAAAGTCTACGGGAAATGACACGCATTTTCCGGCCCAAAGATCCCAAGAAATTCGTAAAGGAGTACGTCCGAAAGTATCGGATTACAGGAGGCTATGAAGAAGAACTGACCATGGTCGTGGAACACGAGTTGGTACGGATGAATTCATCCGTCTCCTAGCTAACAGATACGTTTGTCACTTGCTTAACTTTAGACATCATTTTGAGTAATAACATCCACGAGGATTCTTATAAACCGTGCCCGAGCGACTTTTGTTGCTGGAATCGGTTTTTTTTGTATGCCCATTTACGAATAAGGAAAAGTCTTCCTCATAGAATAGTCAAATGAATTAATAGACACATTTTAAATTGAATGCGCTTTCTTTATTATTTTTTATTTGTTTGCGTTTTCATAAAATGCTATAAAATCCAGATGGGACAAGGGTTTATTGTGTCGAAAATTACAATGTGAACTAGTTGTGAACGATTGACAAAACTTTCCCTTAAACTTATATTAATAGTGATTGTTATAATTGACAGAAAAAAACAGGAATCTACGAAATCGGGAAAAGCGGGGTAGATCAATGATGAAAACGTGGCAGGCTGTAAAGCGACTCCTTCCCATGACCGCTATGTTTGGACTCTTTCTTGCCGGGTGCGGTCGTGAGGACTTGTCAGTACTCAGACCACAGGGACCTGCAGCAGACAGATCTTACGGATTAATGGAGCTGTCGATCAGCATTATGATCGTGGTGTTGCTGATTGTCTTTACGATTGCAGCTTATGTACTGATCCGCTTCCGCAGAAGACCGGGTCAGAATGAAATCCCTGAGCAGGTTGAGGGCAGTATGAAACTTGAGATTCTCTGGACAGTCATTCCGCTCATCCTTGTTGTAGTACTGGCCGTGCCAACGGTGAAAGCTGTGTTTGCCGCTGGAGATGATCATTCCAATGACAAGAATGCGATCAAGGTTAAAGTAACCGGCCACCAATACTGGTGGGAGTTTGAGTATACCGACTATAAGGTAACTACAGCGCAGGACTTGATTATTCCGGTGGGCAAAGATATCGCCTTTGAACTGGAAACTAAAGATGTGCTGCACTCCTTCTGGGTCCCTTCTCTTTCCGGTAAAATCGATACCAACCCAGCTGGAACGATTAACCGCTTTAGCTTTAGTGCGCCTAATGAAGGCGTTTACCGTGGGAAATGTGCGGAGCTATGTGGACCTTCTCATGGATTGATGGAATTTAAGGTGAAATCAGTTAGTGAACAAGAGTTTCAAAAGTGGATTGATTCGATGAAAGCACCTGTAGCTGTGCTGCCAGAGGATCCTGCTTTAGCTGAGAAGTTCAAAGCGGCATGTCTGACTTGCCACGCTGTAGGCGATCAAGGGATTAATAATGCGCCGAACTTGACCGGAATTGGTTCTCGGGAATCGATTGCTGGAATTCTGCTCAACGACGACACGAGGGAAGATGGTGCGCCGATTGAAGAGAATCTCAAAACCTGGCTGCACGACCCGCAATCCGTAAAACCAGGCAATCTGATGCCTAACCCCAAAGATCTGGGCCTGAGTGATGCTGAGATTGATGGCATTGCAGAGTATCTGGCCAACTATAAGCTGGACTAATGCCTTAGCCTAAAGGCGGGCGGAACTTTCGAAAAGGGGGGACGAACTTTGGCTCAAGCAGCGCATACCTTGAATTCATCCAAGCCTCTGGGGCACGGCCACAGTGTGAAGCGCCATACAGGACTTATGGATTGGCTAACAACCGTCGATCACAAAAAAATCGCGATTTTGTACCTATGGGCCGGAGGATTATTTTTTGGCATCGGGGGAATTGAAGCGCTTCTGATTCGTTGGCAGCTCATCAAGCCGATGAATAACTTTTTGGATGCACAAACGTTTAATGAACTCATAACCATGCATGGTACGACGATGATCTTCCTCGGCGTCATGCCAGTCATCTTCGCACTCATGAATGCCGTCATTCCGCTACAGATCGGTGCACGTGACGTAGCCTTTCCTTTTCTAAATGCACTTGGTTTCTGGACCTTCCTGTTCGGCGGGATTCTACTGAATCTTAGCTGGGTTATGGGTGGTGCTCCTGATGCCGGGTGGACCGCCTACACCCCACTATCTACGAGTACATACAGCACTACACACGGTGTAGACTTCTATACGATCGGCTTGCAAATTGCCGGATTAGGGACCCTCATCGGGGGGATTAACTTTCTAGCCACGATCATTACGATGCGTGCGCCGGGAATGACCTATATGCGGATGCCGATGTTCGCCTGGACTACATTTATTACTTCCGCCATTATTTTGTTTGCTTTTCCAGCAATAACAGTAGGTTTAGTACTGCTGACATTCGACCGGATTCTAGGAGCCAATTTCTTCGAAGTCGGAGCCGGAGGAAGTCCAGTGCTATGGCAGCATATCTTCTGGATATTTGGTCACCCGGAAGTGTATATTCTCATTCTGCCTGCCTTCGGGATTATTTCTGAGGTCATCCCAACCTTTTCGCGTAAAAGACTGTTCGGATATAGCTCCATGGTGTTTGCAACCATCTTGATCGCCTTCTTAGGTTTTATGGTTTGGGCTCACCACATGTTCACAACTGGACTTGGACCTGTAGCTAACGCGTTGTTCTCCGTATCAACGATGTTAATTGCGGTTCCGACCGGGATTAAAATTTTTAACTGGTTGTTCACGATGTGGGGCGGGCAAGTACGTTTCACAACCCCTAACCTGTTCGCTGTAGGATTTATTCCTACATTTACTATGGGGGGAGTAACTGGAGTGATGCTGGCGTCCGCACCTGCTGACTTTCAGTTCCATGATACGTATTTTGTTGTAGCGCATTTCCACTATGTTATTGTAGGTGGTTTGGTGCTTGGCCTGTTCGCAGGTCTGCACTACTGGTGGCCAAAAATGTTCGGAAGGATGCTGAGTGAGACGCTGGGCAAGTGGACTTTCTGGACGTTTATCATCGGATTCCATCTGACCTTTTTTGTACAGCATTTCCTTGGGCTTATGGGGATGCAGCGCCGCGTATTTACTTATTTACCAAATCAGCAATTTGATTTGCTAAATCTAGTCAGTACCATTGGTGCAGGACTTATGGGTGTTGGTATGATTATTTTCTTGGTGAACATCTTCCTGACTTCCAGAAAACCAGCGGATGCAGGCAATGATCCGTGGGAGGATGGACGTACATTGGAATGGACCATTCCTTCACCGCCGCCAGAATATAACTTCAAGCAAACACCTCTTATTCGGGGGATTGATGCCTTCTGGAAAGAAAAAGTAGCAGGGAATAAAGGCATGACACCAGCAGAGCCGGTGGGCTCAATTCATATGCCGTCAGCAACGATTTTACCGTTTACGATGTCTATCGGAATTTTTATCGCTGGGCTTGGCTTTATGTTTAGCCGTGATGAATTCGGCAATGCTTTTATGAGCTTCCTGTTTAATAATTATATCGTTACAGCCATCGGTCTTATTATTACATTTGGATCCATGCTGATGCGTTCGCTGTATGATGATCACGGATGGCATATTGAACCTGAAGAGCTGGAAGGAAGTGAGCGGACATGACAACGGCACATGCAGAAGCTTCTAAGGATACCTTTCCGCACGAGCCGGAAAAAGCTACGCTCGAAGGACGCAACAAGGTTCTTGCCTTTTGGCTGTTTCTAGGCGGCGAAGCGGTATTGTTCGGCACGTTGTTCGCTACTTTCCTCGCACTGCGTAATCAGACGAATGAGGGGCCTTCGGCGAATGAACTGTTTCACCTGCCGCTTGTAGCCGCTGCAACATTCATCCTGCTGGTAAGCAGTCTGACGAGTGTATTCGCTATTCAAGCGATGCACAGAAATCGGCCGGCACTGCTACGGAATTGGCTTTTAGTTACTGTAGGTTTAGGTTTAGGTTTCCTGGTTTTGGAGATCTATGAGTTTACTCAATATGTAAGACACGAAGAATTCGGAATGACCACAAGTGCATTCAGCTCGGCATTCTACACACTGGTAGGATTTCATGGTGCGCACGTAGCTTTCGGGATCGCTTGGATCTCCATCTTGATCGGGCAGCTCGCCCGCAAGGGGTTAACGGTAGTTACTGCACCAAAAGTGTATGTGTCAGCCATGTACTGGCATTTTATCGATGTAGTATGGGTCTTCATCTTTACGGTTGTATACCTACTCGGAAAGGTGGGCTAGGCACTATGACGACGGATCAGCATATGCCAGATAGCGGCGGGTATAAGCAACGTCATCGGCATGAAGGACCACAGAAACATATTGTTGTCTTTATTTTCTCCATTGTCTTAACATTGATTGCTTTCGCTGCTGTTGCGGCTGGGGGCGTAAATGCAACCTTTGCGATTATTTTGCTGCTGGTAATGGCTGTTCTTCAGGTCATTGTGCAGATGGGCTTCTGGATGCATCTAAAAGATAAAGGGCATCTTCTGCCGATTCTCTTCATGCTGGGTGGCTTCTTTATCGCTGGGACCTGTATTGTTATGTCGCTGTATTGGGTTTGGTGGAATTAACGGACGATAATGAAAGAGGTGGGCTGCGATGCCCCCTCTTTTTGATGTTTAGATATATGAATTCCTGCGCTAGGAGGTTGGGATTATGCTGGGATTAGAATACTTTAGTTTTGCTGAACTATGGAGTCCGCTTTTTCTAGCGGTAATGCTGCTGCTGACAGCAGGTTATTTTGTGTGGATTGGTCCGATTGCTGGGCGTTATGCCGATTCATTACCGGTGCCATTTTGGCGTAGAGCGTTATTTGTCTGTGGGATGCTTGCCCTTTACCTGGCACAAGGAGGACCCATTAGCCTTTTAGGGCATATGATGTTTTCCTTCCACATGGTCAGTATGGCCTTGTCTTATCTGGTAGCGGTGCCGCTGATTATGCTTGGAATTCCAGATTTTATCTGGCGCAGGATACTAAAGGTGAATCCGCTTCGGCGGTTATCTTTTTTAGCTCATCCGGTAGTAGCTGCTCTATTGTTTAACGGACTTTTTTCCTTGTACCATATTCCTGTTATTCATGATTATGTGATGCTGCATTTTACTGTTCATCGTATTTATTACATTGTTTTGTTCCTGACTTCTGCTTTAATGTGGTGGACACTGATTAATCCGCTGCCGGAACATCGTATGGCGAGTGGGCTTGGGAAGATTGGATTTATTTTTCTGAACATGGTATTGCTGACGCCGGCTTGCGGGCTGATTATATTTGCCGATCATCCGCTCTACGCCACTTACAGTGATCCAGAGACTTGGGCGCGTGCTATGGGCTATTGTATCTCGGGTGACCCCTCTGTTTTACTTCAGAATTTTGGAGGTCCTGCATTCTTTGAAGTGATGTCGCCGAAGGTGGATCAACAGGTAGGAGGCATCGCGATGAAGTTCATTCAGGAATTTATTTTTGCCTCTATGCTTGCTTATGTGTTCTATCATTGGTATAAAAAAGAGAACGGACAAGACGACGATGAATTGTCGACGCCATCCTCAACACTTCAGGAGAGCAACTTGAACCGTGCATAACTGGTAGACTGCCGAGGGGGAGAATCATGGATATTTTCACAGTGTTTCCGACTATTAGTACGTCATTCATCGTGATCAGCGCGGTGCTGGTGGCTATAGGTTGGTGGCTCATTATCAAGGGCAAACGCGAGGCGCATAAGAAAACGATGATTGCTGCCGCTATCGCTGCGCTGCTGTTTTTTATTGTTTACGTATCGAGAACGTTGTTTGTGGGAAATACCTCATGGGGTGGACCGGATGAACTGAAGACAATTTATCAAGTGTTTTTGATCTTCCATATCGTTCTGGCAACCGTAGCTGCGGTATTCGGACTTACTACGTTAACTCTTGGTTTCAAGGCGAAGTATTCCAAGCACCGTAAGTGGGGCAGAGTGACATCGATAATTTGGTTTATCACAGCGATTACAGGCGTTATGGTGTACGTGCTGTTGTATGTTTTGTATCCAGGTGGACATACCAAGCCGGTGTGGGAAGTTATTTTGGGAGCGTAAAATAAGTGCTTGAATAGAGCACAGAGTTTAGTGCGTTGAGCGAATGAACAGCACTAGAGTAGCAGAACCGTAAATAGTTATGAAATAAGCCTATATATCTGCATGTTCCTGAGTAGGGATTGCGGGTGATGGGCTTATTTTGGTTTGTAGAGCTTCGGGATCTGTCCCGAAACTGAACGAAGTTAGCTCGAAAAAGACGCAATTAGGGAAAACCTCCCTGATAATGCACGAAAGTAGCTAAAAAAGGCCATAATTAGGGAAATCCTCCCTGAAAGTGAATGGATTTAGCTCAATAACGGAGTAATAGCTGAAATTTTGGGGAGGATTTCCCTAAAAACTAATAATCTAAGCTCGGTTGGGCAGATTTTAGGGAGTTTTTCCCTAATGTTAATCCGCCCGGCAGTCGCCCATATCCCATACCTGAAACTGCACTAGCAGCCGAAACGGTATCCCACACCCGAAACCTGAACCAGTCAGCAGCCGAATCAGCACCCCGCCCCCGATACCGCACCATCCGCCATACCCGCATCACACAATCGGAACTGCACCATCCGCCGCACACGTATCACACAATCGGAACTGCACCATCCGCCGCACACACATCACACAATCGGAACTGCACCATCCGCCGCGCACGCATCATAACCCCGAACCAGCACCACAGCCGCACCAGCATACTAACCCGAACCAGTATCTGCTCCGGCACTCGCCTCCATAACGAACATCACACCAACACGTTGCATAGAAGCAGAGAGTGAGCTCTTACTACTTCATTTCCAGAATGAATTATCTAATAAACTCCATTATCCCAGCTACATTCGCCCCCGTAGCAGCATTCTGCCTCAATTCCCCCTCATTGTAGTTAATCTCAATTAATAAGCGTTACCTAACGTCTGAGAGTGTCTTCATAAGCTTGAAGTATGAGGTTGCCCAAACCTCCTATTTCTTTAGAATAATTTCCAGTTACAGGATTGACAATGAAAAACCAAGGTCATATACTGTGTATATAGATATATACAGTAAGCACAGGGATATGAACACCTGCTTCTGCTAGACGCTGAAGACATTGTAAAGCGAGGTTAGCATTAATGAGAACATTAAAAGATTCATGGTTTATGTTGCGCTCTGATTTTCGCGGAGACAAATTAAAAATATTAGGGACCCTCGTGATAACAGTTGTTTTTATGAGTTATCTTGGTGGACTGACTAGCCTGATAGCAAATGATGTACTAGGTGAGCAGGATCGGACGATGCTAGCGGATTTCTTATTTCTTTCCTTTATCCCCTTATTGGGATTAACATTCTCTCGCCGTTCCATGAAATATTGGAGTGAAGACTCATACACAAAAATGTTGGTTTACTTACGAACTTTACCGATTCCAGCTTCAGTAATATTATTGCGGAGAAAACTTCAGGGTGTGATCTCCTTTACTCTAAATGGCACGTTATTCTTCGGTATTATTTACTTGTTAGGAGAGAATTTTCGGGCAGAGCTGGCGGTTCCATCGTATATAGCTTTTGCGATTACTTGGCTCGGCTTCGGATTCATGGTCTCAGGTCTATATATTTTTATTGAATATCTTTTTAGCGGCAAAGCTTATCTATGGCTAACATTGCTTATCGTAGTTTTATCGTGGGCAACATCGTTCCTAGTTACACTGGGCGGAGGCAGTTTGTTCTTATACAGTATCTCCTATTCTAAGGAGTGGGGGCTGTTATCTCCGATCATGTGGGGGTCACTTCTGCTGGGAACAATATCTGTGCAGTTATTCTCTAAATGGACTATACATCGGCTGAAAAGTCGCAATCTCATATAAAAAATCGGAAATGGCAAGGACTGCGCTCTAGCACGCTAGAGTGGAAGGCGAGGTGTAAATAATGTGGATACCGGTACAAATCAACGAAAATAGTGCAGAGCCCCTCTATCATCAAATAGAGACTCAGCTTAGATCATTAATCATTAGCGGAGTCATTACAGAAGGTACGCTGCTGCCCTCGATTCGTGAGTTCGCAGGAGATCTGAAATGCAGTGTAATTACCGTGCGGCGGGTATATCAGGATCTGGAGAACGAAGGTTTGCTGCGAACGCGACAAGGAACGGGTACCTTTGTATCCCATGTAGGTGACGGAGCCATGGAAGAATATAAACGTGAAACGGTTGGCAAAGCACTTGAGAGTGCAGTGGATATCGGCCGATCGGTACATTGCAGCAAGGATGAAATTGAACAGATTTTTATGGAGATTATAGAACGCAAGTATAGAGAAAAGGATTGAGAGGGGGCGCTTACTCATATGGTACAGATGGCTATAGAATTGCGGAATGTACTTAAACGGCGGCGAAACAAGACGATAGGACCGCTGACCCTGAATCTGCCTAAAGGATATATTACAGCTTTGGTAGGTCAGAATGGATCTGGCAAAAGTACGCTGCTGAATCTGCTGATGCAGCTGACTAATCCAGAGGAAGGCGAGATATATTGGTTCGAGAACAGGTATGATAGCGGGTTGTCTCTGGAGCTTCGCCAGACCATTGCCTATGTTCCTGAAACGTCAATTACTGAGGAGAACCACTGGAATGCAGAGGAGGCAGCGCGATTTCGGAAGTATTGGTATCCAAATTGGGACGATCAGTATTTTCACGAGCTGATGGATCGCTTTGAGGTTCCGTATCATACGAGACTTTCGAAGATGTCTAAAGGGGAGCACCGGAAATTCGAAATTGCTGCAGCACTTGCGGCACGGCCAAGTCTGCTGCTATTGGATGAACCTTCATCGGGTCTTGATCCTTTTGCCTGGAAGATTATGATCGAGACACTTCGTAAATATATGGATGAGCACAACGCAACGATTATCATCTCCACACACATTGTGGATGAGGTGCGACGGCTGGCGGATTATATCGTCCTTATGCATCGGGGAGAACTGCTGGGTATGGCTGAAAAAGACAGTCTGTTCGGTGCTTGGACCGAGGTTTGGGTGAATGCTGCGGATGAAGAGGAGCTTGCGGAGTTATCGGCTGAGTTGCCAGGAGGCTTGCACTTTACCATGGATACACCGGGTGTAGCTTCTTTTATCATAGAACAATTTTCTGAAAACGAGAAACGCATTCATGACTTGGGCGTAAAGGTTATCAAGAGCCGCAGTTTGGAGCTGGACGAAATATTAAGTTTATGGACACAGGGTCATCGTCCTATTCTAATTGACCACAAGAGAGGGGACTAGAGAAATGGAAGCCTTAAAGCTGGAAAGTGTAGTTAAGCAATATGGAGAAAAAACCGCAGTAAACGGAATTAACCTAACCGTAGGTAAAGGGGAAATTTACGGATTACTGGGGGCGAACGGCGCGGGGAAAACAACCACGATGCGTATGGTGCTCGGCCTAATCTACCCTGATGAGGGCAAGATTTTGTATAACGGGAAACCTTTCAACAGTGAACTGCAGCAACTTATGGGTTATCTGCCCGAAGAACGTGGACTATATCCTAAGGTGAAGATCAGTGATCAAATCGTTTACTTGGCCCGCCTGCGTGGGATGTCAGCTAGTGATGCAGATAAGAGCTTGCGCTATTGGCTGGATCGATTCGAGGTTCCGGATTATTACAATAAAAAAATAGAAGAGCTTTCCAAAGGAAATCAGCAAAAAATGGGCTTTATCGCCGCTGTCGTTCATAAGCCGCAGATTCTGATTCTAGATGAAGCTTTCAGCGGGCTGGACCCAGTAAACGTGGAGCTGCTGAAAGATACGGTCAAAGAATTACGTGATTCGGGAACAAGTATCCTCTTCTCTACGCACCGGATGGAGCATGTGGAAGAGCTATGCCGTAATATTACGATTCTCGATCGTTCCAATACGGTCGTTCAAGGGGATATCCGCACGATCAAGAATGGCTACCCGCGGGAAGAAGTATTGCTGCGTACAGCTAATGAGGTAAAAGGTCTGGAGTCCATCGCAGGTGTTACAGCAGTTAAACGGCTGGAGCGTGGGTATCTGTTATCGATCAGTGAGATCGGTGCAGCACAGCGTATTTTACAGCAGGCGATAGCACAGGGTGAAGTGGAGCATTTTGAAATCAAGGAACCTACGTTAAACCAAATCTTTATCAGAGCGGTGGGTGAATCTAATGAATAAGATGGGGACAATTATCGGCTTTACCTTTAAAAATAAAGTTAGAACGAAATCATTTATGATTACTACTTTGATTCTAGTATTATTGCTCAGCATAGGGATGAATCTTCCCTATATCATCGATCAGTTTAAGGGTGATTCGGCCAAAAGTGAAGTTACTCAAATTGCTGTGATTGCTGAAGAGGGAAATCAGGTTGCAGAATTGTTGAAGGCTTATACTGCGCCAGAGGGCATGCCACAGGCTAAGATAGTACAATATGCTTCTGCGGAGGATGCCGAGTTAAAGAAAGCATTAGATGAAGAGACCGTAGAAGGTTATGTTACTTTTGCGGAACCTACTGGTGAAGGGCTTCCACCCGTTACTTATCATAGTAATGATGGGGAACTAAACGGAGATGTGCAAGTTTATCTCCAAAATGCACTTCAGCAAGCAAACACACAATTCATCGTTGGCGACAAGCTGACCTCTGAACAGATTGCTGCAATGTCAACGCCTGTGCAGATTACTACACAACAGCTTAACGCAGGCGGTGGCAGTGAAAGCTCTCAGGAGGACACTCCAGCCATTAACTACATTATCGTATATGCCATGCTTATGTTGTTCTTTATGTCCATTATGATGACAGGCAACATGATTGCCGCAGAGATAACTTCTGAGAAAAGCTCGCGGATTATGGAGATTCTGATTACAAGTGCCTCACCTTTAGCGCAAATGTTCGGTAAAGTTATCGGTGTTTTCCTAGTAGGAATATTGCAAATTGGGATCTTTGTCGCAGCGATCGTCGTCAATTTGACGCTCCCGCATAATGCGACTGTATTGGCTGATTTTGATCTCGATTTAGGCCAGCTCAATATTAACTTGCTGCTCTATGGATTTGTCTTGTACGTATTAGGTTACTTCCTCTATGCCTTGATGTATGCGGCTGTAGGTTCGATTGTCAGCCGTACGGAGGATCTCGGTCAGGCGGTAATGCCAATCATGATGTTAGGCTTCGTAGCGTTCTATGTTCCACTGTTCAGTATCTCCAATGCAGATACTCTAGTGGTTAAGATAGCGAGTTATGTGCCTTTCACCTCACCATTGACGATGCTGCTCCGAATTGGTGTCGGCGAGGTGGCGATCTGGCAAGTCATTGTATCGCTGCTGATCCTGCTTGTGACTACCTTCATCTTCGGATGGCTGGCAGCCAAGATCTATCGTACCGGCGTACTGATGTACGGCAAACGCCCAAGTATTAAAGAAATCAGAAAAGCAATGAAAGCTTACAAGATCTAAGAAGACCTCATATAACTTTTAAGGAGTGCTAATGATGTCTACAAGCGAACAATATACCATTATGCTTTTAATGAGTTCGGTATCGCTGGCTACGGTTAGTAGAATGCTTCCGGATGGCTCCACTTTTATGGATTTCGTTCAAGGCGTATTGACTGGTGTTGCTATAGTGGGGATGTTGGCAGGATTGTGGATGTACGGTAAGGCGCGTAAGAGTAAAGTGTAATAGTAGGAACTGAATTTTCGGGGGTATCCTAACAGCCATTTATGGTTGCTGGGATATCCCCGTTTTTGAGTTGGCAATCTCTTTGTATACGAGCTGATATAGCTAACGGACCCAGCAGCACTTAAATGCAGCAATCATCGAGATTTAGCAAGATATCGGACACTATAGTCGCTATTGGCATGAAAAATGGTGAATTAGTAGCTCTTTTAACCAAATAGTTGCACTGGAGTCCGATACTATGCTCAAAAGGCGATAAACGTGTAAGTAACGTCATCTGGGTCCGTAAGCCTTGTCTTGGTGGAAGATGATTAGGGCTTGCTTTAAGACGATCCAAGACGCTCATCGCTCGAGATTTTTACTTTCGGACTCAGAAGGCGTTATTTGGCGATTTCAAGGTCTTTTGAAGGGGGTGCGGACTCCAGTGATGCTATTGAGTGGAAGTAGGCGTATATTTGGTGCTCTATAAACAATTAGTGACTCTGGAGTCCGAACGCCGACCATATTTGAGGAAAAGCTTCAATTAAAGGCTCCTGAGTCCATTAGTCGCTTCATGCGCTTAAAGATTGTCTGAATTCTAGTCAGTGACTAAATTATAGAAAGATTTGCGCTCGTTAGTATATCCGTTTGGGTGGTCATCTGCTCCCGTACAGCTCTAAGCTGTGCTTTCAGTGCGGGAACACTTTTTTGCAGAATAATGCTTATTTGAGAAAGAGGCAGCTTTAGGCCGTACCACATGACCTTCACAAGCTGTTCCTCCCAAGGTAATGCCTTAGCCGATAGAAGGGAGCGCCGGGCAAAAGAATCAGCACACTGGTGAATACAAGTGCGGTAAGCGTGGATAGAGAATAACTGAGGATCAAAATCATCCTGACGATATATTTTATGAAGCTCTGTGAAGGTGCGGATAGTAATCTTGTCTGCCTCATTAGATTGTTCTAACAACATGGAACTAAGTACGTAGACTTCATTAGTGTACTTTTGAACACACTCTGCAAATTTAGTACTGTAGGTGGACTCGGGAGGTAAGGGGTCAGGCATGGTGAACACGATCCTTTCAGATTGAGAGATTTGCTTGAATCTATAATATAGAAAAGTAAGAGATGGATTTATTGATGAGATCGGCGGTGTCTGGTTCCGGGCAACTGTGTTTCTGCTGGGAGGCAGTGGATAAAGCTTTTGAAGGCTTGTAGTAGAGCCGTTCACTTCTGGAATTGCTCCCCCCTGCTGCAACACTGTACAGACGCCCTTGCTGAATATGCCCTGCCAAGGATTTACCCTGGAGCTTGGCCTTTAAATCCTGCAAAGCACCCTGAACTAGCTCAAGCTTAACCTGCTCCCAATCTGAACCTTCGCGGCGGACCTTATCCAGCGCTTCTTCAAGACGGCAATGACAGATGGCCCGTAAAAAAGAACTCCATTTAATAAGATCGAAATTTTTGGTGTTAGCAGAGATCAGACAAGCCCCCCAACTGCAGCCTCCCTTACAGGTGAGCTTCAGAATACCATAACGGCAGCCTTCAGCCCCTTCCATTCCATAGTGAATAGGCTCGGGTTCATCCAATACAAATACTTCAATGCGGGATAGTCTGCGCTGGTCCATAGTAGGGTTCCTCCTTAGATTTCCAAAAGCTTTAAGTCAACATGATGAGTGACACTAGCCTTTTCTACACAAGCGAGCATCTCCATTTTATTCTCACAGACTGCGGTATGCTCTAGCCATAGTCGGAACTTCTCTTTTCGTATAACAGATAGATGTAAGGGAAAGGTGCTGCGGGATCTCAAGACATACCAACCGGCGCTTACATCTTTCCAAGGCTCCTTGAAGGCTGTAAACCACGGGAGCTTTTGGTGTGATGACCAATCCTGCTGCTGCTGTTGTTCTCGAATTTTTTTATATATCTCATATACAATCTTAGAGTCTAAACAGTCTTTACAAGAAGAAGGTGTGCTGAACTGGCGAAGGGCTTGGATCTGGTTCTGGCCAAATGCATAGCCTACAATGTACCTGTGATTATGTTCTTCGAACCACAAGGCCCCGAAACAAACGTAATTTAGACTTATCGGCTCAAGCAGCCCTTGATGTATCCCTAAATAATAGTGCTTCAAAACATTCACCCCATCCAGCGTGCTATCACCTAATAAGCTCAGGTAACGCAAAAACCGCAGCAAGAGGAGGACCTCTGCTGCGGTTTTGGATTACAGGCAGATATACCTGGGCCAAAGCGTGGCGGATCAAGGGTCTCTCTCTTTACGCTTACGAGGTTAGCTGTCGGATTCGGACGGTGAGAGTCGCCCTACCTATTGAGACTTATGCAGTCTCCTTTGGATTCACCCCAAGTAGGCCAGGTGGCCTGATGGTTCCCCCGTTCCCTGCGAATGCAGGAACTCAGCGTTGATTGTTTTTCATGAATTAGATTCAACCCGAATCATACTCTTTTCAAGATTTTCTGTAAAAAACGGAAAATGTTCTTTTAGAGCAATTTTAACCATATCCTGCCGACTACGACTGAAAAACGAGGTAAATAGGTATTTATGGCGTGTTATCGCGCCTCTTTCTCGCTCAGCCTCAGCTTCTTGCGTTTCTACCTATAATGGGAATTTGCAGTATTTTCGCTCTAAAAAGGTGAATAAAATCACATGGGTTATAGATAGCGATTAAACGCTCCAAACTCGAGTAAACAAGAGATATAGAGAGATTAGATATCAAGTAAGCGCTATCTAATGGGAAAATAGTTTTTAATTTGCATTATTTTGGCATCATTCAGGTTTTACAAGTCTTCGTGCATAAGAGTATGATTACTCCTGTTTCAACGACAATCGAATATTTGATCCGCTTAATTTCCGATAAGGAAAGCGGGGGAACCAACAATCGGCAGCCGATGTGAGAGTCGGAAGCCGATTATGGGGTGAATCCTGTAGAGGGTGTGAGTGAGCTCGCATCTATACAGGTAGGGCGACTCTCACCGCCCGAATCCGACAGCTAACCTCGTAAGCGTATGGAGAGAGGATGAGTGCAATGTGACCGCTAGCGAGCCACAGAGGAGATCCTTTGTGGCTTTTTGCTGTGCTCTTAGAAGCAAAGCATTTATGGAGGCCTCCCCTAAGAGGTCGCTAAATTCATCATTAGCGGTATTTGTAAGGCAGCGTCTAATGACGTGACACAACCGAGCTTTAGGTTGTGCCCGAAAATGACGATAGGTCAACATCCTTTCGGAGATTTTCGTTGCCTCCTTGTTGTAAATGAGCAGGAGGAGAAAAAAAGATGACGGATCAGAATGAATATGTGCTTGTATGTGCGCCTACAAAGGCGGGAGAACATTTCATTAAACTTCTGAAGTTCAGGGGTATTAAGATGGCGGGATTAACCAACAATGTGGCTGAGAAAGCTTTACTTGAGGAGCTCGGGATTGAGCAGGTTATTCTAGTGGATACCCGCCATCAGAGCACTTGGTTTCGCCCATCGTTCCCGGTAGGCAGGGTATATCTGTTTGAGAGCAGCTTTCCGCTTTGCTGCCGCTATATTCAGATGTGCCGTACCTGGACGACACAGCCGATTTTTGTGATTACAAGTTCAATAAATCCTAGATTGGTCTATAAAAGACTTGGTGCGAGCTATGTAATCTATTCCCATAGTGGTGATGCTGATTTTCTAATCGATAGATCACCTCATCAAGGATAATGGAAGGAGTGCGGAAGATATGATGGATCTGTATATGGTGGCTTCGTTAGCTGTAATTTACGGGTTATTTTATGGCTTTATGCGCTGGTGCGCAGGTGTAGTTGAGGATACGGGGAGGGATAAGCTGTGATTCTAGTAATCGCTGTTACCCTACTGTTGTTTATATATCTGGTTTACGCGTTGATTCATCCTGAGAAATTTTAAGGAGGGGCATTCATGGGCATTTTGCAAATAGTCGTCGTAATTGTAATTCTCATCTTGCTGGTCAAGCCGATGGGAACGTATTTATATCATGTATTTTCTAACGAACCGAATCGTACGGATCGCTGGTTTGCAGGCACAGAGAAAGGTATTTATAAGCTGATCGGCCTGAAAAAACGGGACGGAATGTCCTGGAAGAAGTATGCACTCAGCTTTGTTTTAACTAATATCGTACTGGTTGCTTTCAGTTATATTTTTCTAAGATTACAGCGGGGATTGCCGCTGAACCCGAATGGAATTGCCGATATGGAACAGACGCTTTCATTCAATACGGTGATCAGCTTTATGACCAATACGAACCTGCAGCATTATAGCGGGGAGACGGGACTATCGTATTTTTCACAAATGGCAGTCATCACGATGATGATGTTCACGTCTGCAGCGAGCGGATTTTCTGTTGCGGTTGCTTTTGTCAGAGGGATTACAGGACAGAAATCAGTCGGGAACTTTTTCGAGGACTTCGTAAAAGCACATATTCGTGTATTCATTCCATTAGCTCTGCTAGTTTCATTGGTGCTGGTAGGATTGCATGTGCCACAAACGCTCAAGCCATCGCTTGAGGTCACTACACTCGAAGGGCAGACGCAACAAATCGCTATCGGTCCAGTCGCTTCTTTGGAATCAATTAAACACTTAGGTACGAATGGTGGCGGCTTCTTCGGAGCCAATTCAGCGCATCCTTTTGAGAACCCTAATCCACTTACGAACGTTCTGGAGATTCTCTCTATGTGGATGCTGCCAGCCTCTTTGCCATATATGTACGGATTGTTCGCTAAGAACAAACGTCAGGGCTGGGTGATTTTCACAGCAATGATGACCTTGTTCGTATTACTGCTGGGATTGAATTATTATGCGGAAACCAAAGGCAATCCAGCTATCAATGCGCTGGGGATCGAGTCTTCGCAAGGCAGCATGGAAGGTAAAGAGGTACGTTTTGGTATCCCGCAATCTTCGCTGTTCACTTCGGTAACAACGGCAGCTACGACAGGTAGTGTTAACAATATGCATGATACGCTGACACCGCTGGGTGGCATTACCCCTCTGGCCCTAATGATGCTCAACAACGTCTTCGGGGGAAAAGGTGTCGGACTAATCAATATGCTGATGTATGCCATCATGGGCGTCTTCTTATGTGGACTAATGGTCGGCAGAACACCAGAGTTTCTCGGGCGAAAGATAGAAGCCAAGGAGATGAAGCTGATTGCGATTGCTATCCTTGTGCATCCGTTCATTATCCTTGTACCAACAGCAGGTGCGTTCTTAACGGACTTGGGCAACGGTTCCATCACGAATCCCGGATTCCATGGACTTAGCCAAGTGTTATATGAATATGTCTCTTCTGCCGCGAACAATGGTTCAGGATTTGAAGGGCTTGCGGACAACACCACCTTTTGGAATGTTACAACCGGGATCGTAATGCTGCTTGGCCGTTATGTCTCTATAATCGCGATGCTGGCAGTAGCAGGCTCACTGATCCAGAAGAAGCCAGTTCCTGAGACGATTGGCACATTCCGCACAGACAATGGTCTGTTTACCGGAATTCTGATTGGTACCGTAGTAATTATCGGTGCGCTGACGTTTCTGCCGGTCATTGTGCTCGGCCCGATTGCAGAATATTTGACCTTACGGTAGGAAGAGGGAGAACAAGATGAGTACTGTAAAAAGAAAAAAGCTGCTGACGGGACCCATACTCCTAAGCGCTGTAAAGGATAGCTTTATTAAGCTTAACCCGGTGACGTTAATCAAAAATCCGGTCATGTTCGTTGTCGAAATCGGTACGATTATTGTATTGCTTATGGTACTGGCCCCCGGATATTTTAATGCAGAGAAATCGGTAGGCTTCAATATCACAGTGTTGTTCATTCTGTTATTCACAGTGTTATTTGCCAACTTCGCTGAAGCGCTGGCTGAAGGCCGCGGGAAAGCCCAGGCGGATTCACTCAAGAAAACGAAACAGGATATCACAGCTAACAAACTCGTTGGAGGGTCTGTGAAGACCGTTTCTTCTTCCGAGCTTCGTAAAGGAGATATCGTCATCGTCAGTCAGGGAGAACTTATCCCTGGCGATGGTGAAGTAATTGAAGGGCTGGCCTCCGTAGATGAATCGGCAATTACAGGTGAATCTGCACCTGTTATTAAGGAAGCCGGCGGAGATTTCGGCTCAGTCACAGGCGGCACCCGGGTAGTCAGTGATGAGATTAAAGTCAAAATTACCAGTGATCCCGGTGAGTCATTCCTGGATCGGATGATCTCCCTCGTTGAAGGGGCGAAACGTCAAAAGACACCCAATGAAATTGCACTAAATACACTCTTGATCAGTCTGACGTTGATTTTCCTGATTGTAGTAGTGACCTTGCGGCCTATTGCGACTTATCTGGGCGTTGATCTAGATATTCCTGTTATGATCGCTTTGCTGGTCTGTCTGATCCCGACCACAATCGGGGGACTGCTCTCCGCTATCGGGATAGCAGGGATGGACCGCGTCACACAGTTTAATGTCCTTGCTATGTCAGGGAAGGCCGTTGAAGCTGCCGGCGACATTAATACAATGATTCTAGATAAGACCGGTACGATTACTTTCGGAAACCGGATGGCGAGTGATTTTGTGCCAGTTGGAGATGAAACGGAAGCTGAGCTTACGGCTTGGGCAGCTATTAGTTCGCTAAAGGATGAGACTCCGGAAGGACGTTCTGTTATTGAGCTGGCTAAGAAGCTGGAACGCAGCTATGACAGCAAACTTGCTGAAGGCGGAGAGTTCGTAGAGTTTAAGGCTGAGACCCGGATGAGTGGTATAGATCTGCGTGATGGACGATCTGTTCGTAAAGGGGCAGTCGATTCCGTGAAGAAATGGGTACAGTCGAAGGGCGGAGTCATTCCCGCGAACCTCGACAGTAATTCCGATGCTATCGCTCGGATGGGGGGAACCCCGCTTGCAGTTGCGGTAGACAACCGGATTTATGGACTTATTTACTTAAAGGATACAGTTAAGCCAGGCATGAAAGAGCGGTTTGATGAGCTGCGAAAAATGGGAATCAAAACTATCATGTGTACAGGGGACAATCCGCTGACCGCAGCTACTATTGCCCGTGAAGCAGGGGTAGATGATTTTATTGCAGAGAGTACACCTGAGGATAAAATAGCGGTTATCCGCCGTGAGCAGAACGAAGGCAAGCTTGTGGCAATGACTGGTGATGGTACGAATGACGCACCTGCCCTTGCCCAAGCTGATGTGGGCTTAGCGATGAACAGTGGGACTACAGCCGCTAAGGAAGCAGCAAACATGGTTGATCTGGACTCCGATCCCTCGAAGATCATTGAGGTTGTAGCTATTGGTAAACAGCTACTGATGACGCGGGGCGCGTTGACAACGTTCAGTATTGCGAATGATATCGCTAAATACTTCGCAATTATTCCGGCAATGTTCATGCTCGCCATTCCTGAAATGGAAGCCCTGAATGTCATGGGATTGGGTTCACCTAGCTCGGCAATTATATCTGCATTAATATTTAATGCGATTATTATTCCGCTGCTGATCCCATTGGCTATGAAAGGTGTCTCGTATAAAGCGATGAGTTCTACGAAGCTGCTGGGACGTAATATTTTTATCTATGGTTTAGGTGGAGTTGTCGTTCCTTTTGCGGGCATCAAGCTTATTGATTTGCTCGTAAGTGTATGGATATAACAACGGATTGACTAATCATTGAAAGGGTGAGAGCATCGTGAATAACAGAAAATCGATTGCGGACGCTGAAGAACAGTTGTCATCATCGAAGGGTGCTAATTTCTTTATTATATTACGGCTATGTCTAGTGTTTATTGTTCTTTGCGGAGTGATTTATCCTCTGACTACTACAGCGATTGCTCAAGTTCTGATGCCATCGCAAGCAAACGGCAGTCAGCTGAAGAATGACGCTGGAGTAGTTGTGGGCTCAGAACTCATCGGGCAAAGCTTTACGGACCCGGCATTATTCCATGGCCGTGTATCCAGCATTGATTATAAAGCGGAAGCCTCAGGCTCCAATAACTACGGCCCATCCAACCCGGATATGCTGCAGCGGACGAAGGATTCCATCACACAGTGGCAGCTGGATAATCCGGATGTGCCTGTAAACAAGCTGCCGGTTGATTTAGTAACCAACTCGGGTTCAGGTCTTGATCCGCATATCACTCCTGCGTCGGCAATTGTGCAGATTCCCCGGATCAGTAATTTGACTGGGATTCCAGCCACGCAGCTGGAAGAGCTAGTGAATAAGCAGACCGAAGGTCGCGATCTAGGGCTGTTTGGTGAAAAGCGGGTAAATGTTCTGAAGCTGAACATGGAGCTGCAGAAATTAACGAACAAATAAATATAGCTAATATCCCTGCCCGATTGTTCAAACTGGGTCAGGGATATCTTGCTTTCTGGCATAGAAGAGTGAATGGATGAACGGGTTATTAAGGAGTGGTCTTGATGGGAACATATCGGAGGAAGACGCCGGAGGAACTGCTGCTCTCTATTTATGAGCTGCATCGTGGACGTCTGAAGATCTATATAGGTCCGGTCAGTGGATCAGGCAAGACCTATCAGATGCTGCGTGAGGGTCAGGCGCTGAAAGCACAGGGCATCGATGTTGTAATCTGTGCGGTTTCAACCAACCAAAGTCCAGAAACAAGGGATCAGCTGGGTGACTTGGAACGGATTCCAAGTATTCATTGGTTTCAGAAGGAGATCGAGAAGAAGGATCTGGACGTGGAGGCCATTGTGGCGCTTAATCCAGAGGTTGTACTGACCGATGGATTGGCTCATCATAATCGCGAGGGTGCGGAGAGATCAACTAGGCTGGAGGATATCAAATATTTATTGGGCTGTGGAATTAGTGTCATCACAACTGTAAACGTATACGAGCTGGAGGGCGCAGCAGATCTTGCGCGGAAGTGGACGGGGATTGAGGTGGAATATTCCTTGCCTGCGGAAGTGCTCACCCTTGCAGATGATATCGTTCTAATTGATGTGACTCCGGAAAAGATACTTCAACGTTTGTCCGAAGGACATTTGGGCAAGAAGCAGCGGACTTCGCTTTTTAACAAAGGGAATCTAAGCAAGCTGCGGGAGCTGGCGCTGAGAATGGTTGCGGAGGATGTTAATGGTTCGCTGGAGAAGCATCGGGAGGAGCAAGGATTGCTGGGGGCTTCGGGGATTGCCGAAAAAGTGTTGGTGTCTGCACAGTATTATTGGAATGGCTCGATTCATATCCGCCGTGGGCAGCAAATCGCTAAACGGTTAAACGGAGATCTGGCGGTGGTATCCTTCTGGAAGCAGGGCCTGACGCCCTCTAAGGAAGCAGCAACCTTCAAGCGATCCCTATGGAAGCTGACTGAGAAGATTGGGGCCTCGATGGAGGAGATTTCTTTTCGCTCGAAGAGGGAGATTCCGGGACTTCTAGTGAAATACGCTATCCAGCATAATATTACCCGTATCGTTATGGGTCACTCTAAGCAAACGGCGTGGCAGGAGCTGTGGAAGGGTTCGATTGCTAACTCATTGTTAAAGCAAATCCGCGGAGTAGATGTGTTTTTCGTGGCTGATCGTGCTGAGCGTGAGGGAGAACGTGTTCTTCCTACCCGGCAGAGCCGAAATGAGCGGAAAGCTGATGCCTATCACAGATTAAGTACTCAGGAAGTAAAGGATAAAATCGATGCGATTCGTGGGGGCACATTTAAAGTGTACATTGGTGCTGCTCCCGGGGTGGGCAAGACTTATAAGATGCTGCGAGAAGGAAATGATCTCTTAAAGAGAGGGATCGATGTTGTTATTGGACTACTAGAAACGCATGGACGTAAAGAAACCCTTGAACAGATCGGTGATCTGGAGATCCTTCCGCGACTGAGCATTGACTATCGGGGGGCTGTCCTTGAGGAAATGGATACGGCAGCTATTATTAAGCGTAATCCGGAGGTCGTACTGGTAGATGAACTGGCACATACCAATATGCCGGGCAGCAAGCATAAGAAGCGGTATATGGATGTTATGGAGCTATTGGATGCGGGGATCTCTGTAATCTCCACAGTGAATGTTCAGCATTTAGAAAGCTTGAATGATGCAGTAGAACAAATTACCGGAGTTAGAGTTAGAGAGACTTTCCCGGACAGCATTCTGCAACGGGCCGACGAGGTTGAACTTATCGATGTATCCCCCAAAACACTGCAAGAGCGGATGAAGGATGGAAAAATATATGCGATGACCAAAGTGGATCAGGCGCTGGGTGCTTTTTTCAAAATCGGCAATCTAATCGCCCTCCGTGAACTGGCGCTGCGGGAAATTGCTGATGATGTGGATGAACGTCTGGAGGCCTGGGAACGTGTCGGGTCGCTGCGGGGACCTTGGCGGCGGCAGGAAGCGATCTATGTGTGCATCACCTTAGGAGATCATGCGGAACGTCTGATTCGGCGCGGTTTTCGGATTGCCTATCGTCTAAAAGCTTGCTGGTATGTTACGTACGTACAGGAATATAAGCAGAGCGGGCCTTCTTACGATAAACGAATTAATGATTTGAAAGAATTGACGGAACGACTGGGTGGAACGTTTAAGATGATTCCTAACGTGCTCCCGGCACGAGTGTCTTCCTTGCTGCTTGAAAGGTCTCAAGCCTTACAGAGCACACAGATTATTATCGGCCAGTCCCAACGCTCATGGGTGCGCAAATGGCTACGCGGGGATGTCACTAAACAGATTTTGCGTTCGGCCAGAAATGTAGATGTACTGGTCGTGGCAAATCTTATGCGTGAGGAACCCTAAGCTTTAGAACAATGAAAAAAAGGGATTCCTTGCCGAGTGGCTGCTGGAATCCCCTTTTTTGTAAGCATATATCAAGTGCTAAATAATTAAACGAATGAATTACTGAGCAGCTTCGAGAAGTGCTTTCAGCTCGGGAAGATTGAATCCTTTGGTGGCGTGATCCCCTGCTACAGTAACAGGAACACCCATGAAACCAAGCTTTTCGACTTCCTCTTGATAGACGGTGCTAGTCATAACATCTCTTACTTCAAAAGGGATACCTTGCTCCGTAAGATATTGTTTGACCAGATTACAGTCGCTGCAGCCTGCTGTTGAATAAACAATCACTTGCTGGCTCATTGGTTCACAGCCTCTTTGATAGCATCTCTTGTGATCTTCCAGTGGGAAGTGTTCCAGCGGACCTCATTATCCTCAAGCAGGAAGAGCTGTGGAGATTCATGCTTAATCCCGAAATCCTCGGCAATTTGATTGGAAACTGGACGATCCTCGATGACTAGAACTACTGCTGCTGCAGTATCCGCATCCTTTAGATAAGCCTGGAATTCTTCATTAGCTTTGGCGCTAATCGGGCAGGTAGTGCTGTGTTTGAACAGCAGCTTCTTGCCAGGTTTAGCCACATACTGCTCAAGATCTTCCAATGTATGAAGTTGTTGAATAGACATAGATATCACCCTCCTGGGATCGTTATTTTACTAACCATTGTGTTGTTAACAACCTGTAATCATGATTGTAACATATATTAAATTTAAAACAAAAAGGATTCTGGAGCAGCTAATCCAAGGATGACTAAACCCTCATTTTAGCGCGTTGAAAAAAAGGGGATGGCATGCTAAGGTGAAAGGAAGACAACTTGCTTCAATAATCCTTACTAGGTAGGAGTGTTGATAAGAATGAACAGAGTTGCATGTGTGACTGGAGCTGATCGGGGTCTCGGATTGTCTCTTGTGCACTCTCTTTTAGAGAAACAGTTCTCAGTATTTGCTGGACAATACATGAGAGATACAGATGAATTGAAAGCGCTTAAAGAGGAGTATCCGGAACAGCTGGAACTTATTCCACTCGATATTGGTAGTAAGGACAGTGTAAAGCAGGCAGCAAGGGCTATCGCCAGCAGAACGGGGCATGTTGATATTCTTATTAATAATGCCGGAATTATTCATTCCGCAGATGATGCTACGATGCTGGTGGATATGGATGATGAGGGCATGGCGGAGATTTATAATGTGAATACGCTAGGCGCGTTGAGAGTCAGCAATGCACTTATGGGACTTTTATTGCAAAGTAAGGATAAATTGATTGTTAATATTTCTTCGGAAGCGGGCAGCATTGGCAGAAATAAACGTATTAATATGTACGGCTACTGCATGTCTAAGGCGGCTCTCAATATGCAATCCTCCCTGATGCACAATCATCTAAAGACGCTTGGGGGTCAAGTGATGGTGTTTCACCCCGGCTGGATGAAGACTTATATGCATGGCGAAAAAAATGAGCAAGCGGATATTTCACCCGATGTGTCTGCAGACCAGATTATAAGTCAGGTTATGGAGTATAAAAAGTATCTAGGGGATGAGCCGGCCTATCTTGACGTGGATGGAAATACATGGCCTTGGTAGATGGGCTTCCCGTAATCAAAAAAACTACACGAAGAAAGGCGATGATAGGATGTCTACACTAAAAGCACTGGCACTCGGAAGTTATTCGGAGGTTAAATATCACCCATTTGCGGGAGTAGACCGGGAGATTGAGCAGATCCTTGCCAATGACCTGCAGGTATTCTCCTCGGAGGATTATGGGCTGCTTAATAAAGAAACATTATCTGACTACAAGCTGGTGATCTCTTATACCGAATTCTCTGATGATAAAATACCGGCGGAACAAAGCAGCGCATTGCTCTCCTATGTGGCTAACGGTGGCGGATTACTAGTGGTACATAACGGAATCTCCTTACAGCGTAATCAGGAGCTAGGCGCTATGCTGGGAGCGCATTTCACTCATCATCCAGAATTCACTTCGCTCCAGATGTCCATACCGGTACAGGAGCATCCCATTATGCAGGGAATCGAAGAATTTGTGATCGATGATGAGCCTTATTATTTTGAGCAGCATCCCTATTTCGAAACAACTGTGCTTATGGAATATCCTCATGATGGGGCAATGAGACAGGCGGCTTGGTGCCATGAATTTGGTCTAGGCCGGGTTGTTTATTTAATGCCTGGTCATCATTTGCCGTCATTTTCCGTAGAGCCCTTTCGCCAGATGATTCTTAGAGGTGGACTTTGGGCGGCAGGATTATTGTAGGATATAAGCGGATATACCTGTTGTAACATAAAACACGAGTCCAACTGCGGGTTAGCTGCGGTTGGATTTTTTTTGTTGACTCTAACATTGGTGTCAGGGTTTATACTGGTGTAGAACAATTCTCATGAACCCCGGGGAGAATGCTATGAAAATAGGTGAACTTGCTAAACTGACGGGCGTAAGCGTCCGTTCACTTCGTTACTATGAGAGTCAAGGATTAATCTCGCCGACCCGTCAGGCCAACGGATATCGGGAGTATTCTTCACTTGCTGTAGAGACGGTAGAAACGATTAAACTATATTTGAACCTGGGTCTGTCGACAGAGCAGATCGCGGGCTTTCTACATTGTGTCTTGAAGAACAAAGAAGCTTTCTGCGCAGAAGTGATGCCACTATACCGCAGTAAATTGGAAGATATTGAACGTCAGCTTGTAGAGCTGAATCAGATCAAGAGGAATTTGGAAGAACGAATGGCATCTATTCTGCAGGAGCAGGATGAGAGCAAGTTGGGAACGTGTCCACTGGAGAACTTGGAATAGTACTGCTGGTGTTGAAAAATATGAGGAGGAATGGCAAATGTCTATTATAAATGCCGATAGTGCGGATTGGGTGCGGTCAGAAATACGTGGTGGAGGAACGGTACTGGTGGATTATGGTGCGCCATGGTGCCCCCCTTGTAAGGTGCTGCTGCCTGTTCTGGAAGATCTTCACCAGGAATATGGAGACGATGTTTCTATTGTTAAGGTGAATTGTGATGAACTGCCGGATTTGGCTGGAGAAGCGGGTGTTATGGGGATGCCTACAGTCATTGTATATAAAGAGGGGCAGCCCGTGGAAAAGCTGGTCGGTCTGCGTCCGAAAGCAGCCTACCAAGGCATACTGAACAAGGTTCTTCAAGCATAAGGCGATAATTTTAAAGATGAAATTAGGGAGACTCCATATTGTGGGGTCTTTTTTGCGTGCATGATTTACCCATCTTCGGTAAAAAATACGAACACAGTTATAAAGGAGGTGATGAAGGTGTGGAATATTATTCTAGAGATAATTCCTAAATGGAGTGTGATTTTCCAAGCTATTATGATCTTTTTCGTTCCGTTTATTCTAATCCGGATGATGAGTTGGGCTAATGTAAAGGAAGATACGATAAGTACTAGAGCAAAAAAAGCTGCCGGCAGCATAGGTGGGGGGGTTCCTTACGGAGAAGCATCTCTAGGTTCTAGCAATACGAAAAAGGTTACTAAGGCGGACGATTCCGTTGGAATCAGTGAAGAATCTCCTACAGGAGCAAGCTATAGCGGTCAATTTCGGGAGGATTTGCAAAGATTTAAAGAGATGAGCACAGATATGCATGATGTGAGTTTTCGGGAGTTGCGTATCGGAGGTATAAAGCTGCAAGCGGCCCTTATATTTGTAGATGGACTGACAGATAAAGATAAAATGGATCGCAATATTCTGAAGCCTTTAATGGATGCCTATAAGGTTTTTAAAGATCCCCATACGATACCGGAAGCCAAGGATCTAAAAGATATTCTCATTCATGAGATCGTGCTTATTTCGGAAGTTGAGTTTACGGATAATGTGAAGCTCTCCCTTCAAAAGGTATTGTTCGGCTCTGTAGTGCTGTTAGTAGAAGGGATACCGGAGGCTATTGTGCTCAGCACCCCGAAGGGGAACACAAGAGGGATAGAGGAGCCTGAATCAGAAGCTGTCTTGCGGGGATCTCGAAGCGGGTTTAATGAGACGTTAAGTGATAACACGGCATTACTGCGCCGACATGGGCAGAGCACAGAGCTAGCCATGATTTCTTTTACTGTAGGAAAGAGGATGAAGAAGGATCTGGTTCTAACTTATATCAAAGATATCGCGAATGATGAACTTGTCGAAGAAGTTAAACGAAGAATTAGGACGATTGATATAGATGATGTGCAAGAATCTGGTTATGTGGAGCAATTAATCGAAGATAATAGCTTCACTCCATTTCAGCAGATTCAGAATACGGAAAGACCTGACCGCGTAATGGCAGCGTTATTGGAAGGGAGAGTAGCTATCCTGCTGGATGGCACACCCTTTGCCTTGATCATGCCCGTGTCCTTCGGGATGCTGTTGCAATCGCCAGAGGATTATTACGATCGGTGGATGGTGGGGTCGTTGGTGCGCTTACTGCGTTTTCTCGCCGCATTGATATCAATGTTTGCACCGGCACTATATATTTCCTTCCTCTCCTTTCAGCCGGGATTGATTCCGACAAAGTTGGCCATTTCAATCATCAGCTCCCGCCAAGGTGTACCTTTTTCGGTATTAATCGAAGCTTTGATCATGGAGACCTCAATCGAAATATTACGGGAGGCTGGACTCCGGCTGCCTAAACCTATCGGTCCCGCGATGGGGATTGTTGGCGGTCTAATCATCGGCCAAGCCGCGGTAGAAGCGGGAATTGTGAGTCCAATTCTAGTCATCGTTGTTTCAGTTACAGCAATCTCCTCCTTCACCATCCCTATGTATAGTGCGGGAATGACGCTGCGTATGCTCCGTTTTATAGCGATGTTTTCTGCAGCAGTCTTTGGATTATATGGAGTTGTGTTATTTTTCCTTTTCCTGAGTGCCCATTTAATCAAGCTAAAAAGCTTCGGCATGCCTTATCTTGGCATGTTTATACCGTATAAGATTAAGGATTGGAAAGATTTTATATTCCGTATGCCACTGCAATTTCTAACAGGCCGCCCTACGCTGTTGAAGCCGAAGGACCCCCGACGCAAAGGGTGAGAGATCGAAGTAAAGGAGGAAGCGAATATGAGTACCGAGGTGAAGGACCGAATTACTGCTGTTCAAGCGACGATCATACTAGCCAATTATACTATAGCGGCAGGGATACTTACACTTCCTCGGACGATTGTAGAGGCTAGTGAAACTCCAGACGTGTGGATCTCCGTTTTTTTAGGGGGAGTAATTACCTTTTTAACAGGTTTAATTATAGTGAAACTTAGCCAACGGTTTCCAGGTCAAACTATTTTTCAATTTAGCGGGAAAATCATTGGCAAGCCACTTGGAGTGATGCTCTCTATATTAGTGATTGTTTATTTTCTGTGTATAGCCAGTTTTGAAGCACGTTCCGTACAGGAAGTGACCTCTTTTTTTCTGTTGGAGGGAACCCCTCCTTGGGCTATTGTTGCTGTGTTTATTTGGATAGCCTTCTATTTATGCAGAGGAGGACTTAATGCTATCACTAGCATGTGTAGGTTGATTGTTCCGATTACTTGGACAGTTTTTGTTGGAGTATGCTTGCTTAGTATTGAAGTTTTCGATATCGATAATTTGCGGCCTTTCCTTGGAGATGGTTTAGGACCGGTATGGAAGGGCATCAGGCCAACCATTCTGACTTTTACTGCTGGTGAAGCGATGCTGTTCGTTGTTGCTTTTATGGATAAGCCACAAAAAGCAGTAAAGGTAATTATTGCTGGATCATGTATATCAACGTTCTTTTATCTTTTAGCTGTTGTAATGACTATTGGTGCGTTTTCTATAGATGGAGTGGTCACAAGAACTTGGCCATTTCTTGATCTAGTGAGAAGCTTTGAGGTGAATTATCTTATTTTTGAGAGGTTTGAATCGCTGCTACTGGTAATTTGGATTATGCAAATTTTCTGCACCTTCTGCATCACTATTTATGCTGCTGCTTTGGGAGTTTCTCAAATATTTCATAAACGATTTAATAGCTGCTTATTGGCTATACTTCCAGTAGCCTATGTAGTTTCCAGAATGCCACCAAATGTGAATGCTCTATTTGCATTAGGAACAGTCGTAGGTAATTGGATGATCGTTTTATTTGGATTAATTCCATTGCCGCTGTTGATCATCGCACATTTCCGGAGGGCGGCTTCATGAAAAAATGGAGAGTGTCGATTACATTTCTTATAGTATGTATTCTGTTGACCGGTTGCTGGAGCAGTACACCAGTTGAGGAGTTAAGTATGGAGATTGGCGTTGCCCTAGACAGTGCGGAGGAGACAGGGGATGAGGAGGCAACACAGCAAGGAGGTGGGGGAAATCCCATGCCTGCCCAAATAATGAGTACCTATCAGTTTACGATTCCTCAAGGCTCAGGAGGGTCAGGTATGAAGTCTGGGGCTTCCCCATCCTCAACCAGAAATTACTATAACATGAGTGAAGTAAGTGATTCTATGTTTGAAGCATTACGGGCACTTTCACTGCGTACTAGACGTACTCCAATCGGACATCACCTTAAGGTCATTGTGATCGGTGAGAATCTTGCACGCTCTACCAAGTTTTCTGAGTTAATTGATTTCTTTAGCAGGGATAACGATATCCGTCCCAGTGTTCTACTATATGTCAGCAAGGGAAAAGCCAGAGATGTATTGGAAAATGCGCTGCCGGGCCAAACCCCGTCATTTGTATTAGAGGGGATTTTTGTGAATAGAAGTCGGAGCACGAGGATATGGGAGCCGGTTTCAATAGCTAAAGTGGCGGGTCCTTTGCATGGTAAAAGAAGTTTCATGTTGCAGAATGTAATTTCTTTAGAAAAAGAGAAGGAGACAAAGCTGGATGGAGCAGGCGTAATTAAAGGGAAAACGGGAAAGCTCGTTGGTTTTTTAGATGCATCGGAGCTGGAAGGTATGGTTTGGCTGACTGGAAAGGGAGAGGGGGGTGCTCTCAAAGCATACGACCCGTCTAACAATAAGCTCATTACCTATGAAATCAAATCTCTGGGTAGTAAGTATAAAGCTAATGTGAAGGATGGGAAGATCTCTTTTCATGTGAAAATAGAATCTACGGGGAGATATGGTGAGGCTTTTGCCAAGAGTGCAAAGAAGTTACATGACGGCATTGTAAAGGAGGATAAAGCAGTGCTAGAGAAGCATGTCTTAGACATGCTTCAGGTCACTGTGAAAAAAATGCAGAAGGAGCTGCATACAGAGGTTGCAGGTTTCGGCAACGCTTTACGTATTCAACATCCAGCCGTATGGCGGAGCGTAGAGGATAACTGGGATGAAACCTTTAGTGAGATTCCGATTACCTATGAAGTGAAACTAAATATTGAAGAGTATGGTGCATCAGATACATCGGCTGAATAGAAAGGACCATTTGCAATGTTGTATGGAGCTACTTCGTTTGTGTCTGGATAGGAATGACATCATTATGATGCAGTGCATCGAGCACTTCATCCTTTAATTGCGATGTGAAGGCGTTCCATGCTTTTTTACCGATGTCCAGCTCTTCACGTCCAATAGCATTCAGTGTTTCCAGCCATAGACGTTTGTCGTTAATCAGCCCAAGTTGATCTTGAATCTCCTTATAGATCTCCTCATGCGCATGAAATTTCTGATTTAACGCAAAATCGGCCGCACTCGCGGTATAACGCAGTTCCTTAGCAGCGATTCTTAGCTGGTGCAAAGCGTCGAAGGCTTCTTTAGATTCGGCATTGTCTTCATGGAAAATAGCTTTACAGGTTTTTTTCTTCTGCTCATAAGCGATCTCAAGCTCACGCATAACAACGTTAACATTCTTTTTGGCGGCTAGGGCTTCAAGCTGCTCGCTTAGGAAGGTCTTCCACTTTTCCTCGAGGTCTTCATTAATTAGTTCAGGCAGCTCCTTAGCGAGCTTCTTGCGGTAAGTTTTGCGCTTATCCTTTTGGTAAGCAATCACTGCCTTTAACAGGTCTGCAGTTTTGGAATCTCCGTTCTCCTTCGCTTGCTTGCGCTTGTTCTTGAAAGATTCTATTAGAACATCTGCATCTCTCACTTTACCTAATCTCTTTTGCGCTTTTTTGAAAATAGGGTACAGGCCTGAAGTGTGCCGCGGATCAAGAATGGATAATAGACTTAGCAGCTTACGGCAGTTCACTCTTGCCTGGTGGATATCTTCATCAGCGAATTTATTTAATGCGTCATGGCTGTAATCCCAAAAGTTGATATAAAGGTGGTTAAGGGCTTGTTCCCATTGCTTTGTTTTGGTTAGCTGTCGTTCTTTGGTCAGCTTGTCTCCTGTCATGCAGCATCACTCCTTAACGTTTGGGATAGCATGAATTTAGGGCTTCCCCTATTATGCTCTGGGGTAAGTCCATTTACTATAAGAATAGCGTTATCATAACCTCATTTCAATTCTCTGCTCACAGCATGGAGACAGATCGGTTACAATATTACTATCATTATTTATACGGATAGGCTTGGATCTTTAGCTGGTAGAGAATAGCAGGTCTCGTGGCTCATATTCGGGAAAGAGGGGCTTTGGTGGATACTCGTGAGTATGATTCAATATTTAGTAAACTTCCTTCAGAAATGGGGCTCTTTCAACATCTGAGTGCAAGGGATGAGAGCAAAGGTACAGAAGCAGGGAGCTTAGAGGATATGCTGGTCCCGTTCGCTTTTGAGGAAACCTTATGCCGGGATGTTGGAGCGGGACTTATACCTCCTAGCTTACATCTGTGGAGTCATTCTGGTGGTGTGGCACTTGGACTTCGGGACAGTAAGCTACCGTGTGCAGCTCAGGCGATGCTTACGCTTGAGGCGCAAGGGATTAGAACGGCGGTTAGGCATTCCGGCGGGGCTGCGGTGCCTCTGGATGCAGGGATCATTAATATTTCTCTAGTTCTGCCCAAAGGACGTGGAAAGCTGGACTTTCATGATGACTTTAGGCTCTTGGCTGCTTTGATCACGGAAGCGGTTGCTATAAGTCATCCACAGGCTGCGGCGCAAATTGAGGCTGGTGAGATTGTTGGTTCTTACTGCCCTGGTGATTTCGATCTGGCCATTGGTGGCCGGAAGTTTTGTGGTATTGCTCAGCGTAGGCAGAACAATGCTTATTTTGTACATGCATTTGTTGTAGTTTCTGGCTCGGGACAAGAACGCGGTGAACAAATCCGCGATTTCTATGCGCGAGCCTCCGGAGGAGACTCCTCATTATCATATCCACGGGTTCGTCCAGAGACGATTGCTGGACTGGGTGAACTCGGTGGACCTGAAGTGGCGAAAGTGTTTGTGGAGGGAATTATTCAGGCTTTAATTCATCGGGGAGTGTCCCTTAGACCATCCGGCATTTTGCAGCAAGAGACAGGATACAACTTGGACTATGATGATCCACGTGTGCTCGATGCAACGCGGGTGCTTCGCGAGCGGTATTCCTGAGATCTAAGCATGGGTTGGAGTCTGTTAAAAAAGGACGTAACGGAAAGCTGGCTAGAGCCAGCCTACGTAACGTCTTTTTTAATATTCAACAATCACGCTCTTTTAATTATACAACTCAGGACGTCTGTCCGAAAAAATCGGAATTTGTTTCCTAATCTCACGCACCTGATGTAAATCGATCTCTCCGGTTAGAATTTGTTCCTCTTCAGAAGCCTCACACACAATATCTCCCCAAGGATCAATAATTATTGAATGCCCAGCAAAGATATTGGCAGGATCGCTGCCTGCACGGTTGCAGGCTACAACATAACATTGATTCTCGATGGCCCGGCTGATCAATAGCGCCCGCCAGTGGGACACTCTGGACAGTGGCCATTCAGCACAGACGAACAGGATTTCCGCCCCTTGTGCAGTATGGGCGCGAACCCACTCCGGAAACCGGATATCATAACAGATTAGCCCTGCACATAACGTTTCGTCTAATATAAATAGTCCTTTGGCTTCTCCCGGTTGTAGATACAAATGTTCATCCATCAGCTGGAACAAATGCAGCTTGCTGTATTGTCCGACGAGCTCACCTGATCGATTAAATACATACATACGATTAGTTACACCAGTATCATTTCGGCTAGCGACAGAACCAGCGATGATATTGATGCTATATTGTTTAGCTAAGCTGGAGATGAATTCCTTGGTAATTTCTCCTTCCGGATCGCCAATATCTTCTAAGCGAGTTAGATCATAACCAGTGGTCCATAGCTCAGGGAGAATCAGACAATCGGGGGCAGCGACAGCGGCTTCATTTATTTTCTGGGCAACAGCAGCATAATTCATAGTGGGATTGCCAAATGCTATATCCAGCTGAATCAGGGATATTCTCATAGGTATCCTCCTCTTTTGTTCAAGCGTATAGCACCGGATGAGGATAAGCAATGTTGATTTTTTAAAAATGATTTGATATATTAGTTGACGGGTCAATGATTATGCGTTAGTATAATTTCATACAAAACAATTGCATGCAATTAAATATAGAAAGGAGGTATATTTTGACGGAGTACTGTCCTGAGGAAGAACATATATTTGAACTGCTGCAGGCCTTAAACAAAGGAATCTCTCCAAAATTCGAACGTTGTGCAGGGATCAGTCCCACACGGCTTCGCCTCCTGCATGAACTGTTTCGGGTAGATGAAGTCAGCCAAATCAGTCTGCAAAAGGAAATGGATATTGATGCGGCAGCCGTCACACGTCATCTGAAGGGATTGGAAGAGAGTGGCATGATCGCTCGCCGCAATAACCCAGCCGATAACAGGGTCACATTGGTCTCATTAACCGATCAAGGTCGGGAAAGAATGGTTAAATATAGCGAAGAGAAAAGGCGGTTTATCGCTACTCTGCTAACAGGTTTTAACGATCAGGAGCGAGCAGTGCTCATTGATATGCTCAATCGTCTGCAATCTAATATCATTCTGTTGTAACTTACAAAACACACTCAAAGGAGAATTAATCATATGAACGCTACACAAACAAATGATTTTCAAGAAATTATTACAGGACGCCGCTCTATCCGCAAATATGATCCATCCGTTAAAATCAGCAAAGAAGAAATGACACAGATCCTTACCGAAGCTACACTTGCTCCATCTTCAGTGAACATGCAGCCTTGGCGTTTTCTGGTCATTGAAAGTGACGAAGCTAAAGCTACTTTAGCGCCTCTCGCTCGTTTTAATAACGTACAAGTAGAGACTTCTGCGGCTATGATTGCCATCTTTGGTGATTTGAACAACTTCGATTACGCTGAAGAAATTTACGGTACTGCTGTTGAACGTGGACTTATGCCTGCTGAAGTAAAAGAAAATCAATTAACCAGATTATCCGCTCATTTTGCTAACCTGCCACGGGAAATTAATAGAGACACCGTGCTTATCGATGGCGCACTTGTTGCTATGCAGCTGATGCTGGTTGCTCGTGCACATGGTTACGATACAAACCCAATTGGTGGATTTGAAAAAGACCAAATCGCTGAAGCGTTTGGTATGGAAAAAGATCGTTATGTTCCTGTAATGCTACTCTCCATTGGTAAAGCTGTTGATGCAGGTTACCCCTCTGTTCGTCTGCCTATCGATAAAGTTGCTGAGTGGAAATAATTATAAAGTTAGTAAGCCAACGCGCTACCATAAACACTAATCTTAGGAGGAATATACAATGATCATTATTCATGCTGTACTTAAAGTTAATCCAGAGCGTCGTGAACAGTTTTTGACGGAGTCTAAAGCATTACTGGCTGCTACTCATGCTGAAGAGGGTAACCTTTCTTATGAGCTATATGAGAATGCTGGAGAAGCCAACTCATTTATTATGATTGAGCAATGGCGTGATGCTGAAGCAGTATCCAGCCACAATACGAGCGCTCATTTCACTGCTTTCTCAGCTAAAGCTGGTGAATTCTTGGCTGCTCCTCTAGATGTTAAAGTATTTAGCGCAGAACAGGTAAAATAAGCTGTCTCCATTCTTAGCGAATTCTATTTAAACCTAAACAGGGATGTTCCATAGCCATAAAGGCTGTGGGGCATCCCTATTTTGCATTTCACCCCGTTTATAAAAAGGAGATCTAGGGTATCTATCCTTACCTTGATTCAAAGGCATGCAATATAAACGATGGGGGACTTTACATATGAAGACACAGAGAAATATGATTGATTTCTTGAATTATTATCTATCCGGCGGATCGCTTGCCCGTATTATGGGTGTAGCAGGAGAAGAGGTGGAGCGTAAGCTTGAGGGGATAGACCTAGAGGCTGCCAGAGCCTATCGTCAGACGCTTGGCGGAGTCATTACGACAAGTCAGCAGCTATTCCAGCTTCCTGGATTTAGCCCAAGCTTACTGGAACAACTTACTGAAGTATTGGGCAGACTAGACTCAGGCAAGCTAAAGGTTCTGGCTCCGCAGACTACGTGGAATAATCAAGTAACACCTTACGTGAATGGTCCAGAGTGTCTAGGAATGATATTAGAGGAGATCAGAAAAGCGCAGCATTATATCCACCTGTCTGTCATGCTTTTTTTTAATGATCGCTCGGGCAATCTGGTTGCAGATGAACTGTTTTATGCTCTTAAGCGTGGCGTTAAGGTAAGGGTTATGGTCAATTACACATTGACGGCTTTGGGGTACGGAAATAATCTGGAGTACGGCCAGTTCTCCAAGATTGCTGATCAGCTTGAGAATGCAGGCGCCAAGCTGCTGAATACCTTCAATTCGTATTATACAGCCATTGAATGGCGGGTGAAACGAAAGGCGCTGGAGCAAGAAGGAGTGCCGGAAAGTATCCTGTTTCTGCAGGATAAAGTGCAAGAGGATGTTGAGGTTACAGGACTGAATGTCATCGATCATCGGAAGTTTATGGTCATAGATGGGGTAACCTCGATTATAGGCAGTGTAAATATTGGTGACCAATATACGTATGAGACCCCAGTGCAGGCATCCTCTGCAATGAGTATAGATGGACATCCACAGGGGATTCCTAGTAAAGAGGCTGAGTGGCATGATGGCTGCTTCCGGATTCGCGGCGCAGCAGCGCAGCCTTTGAATGCGATGTTCTATTCTCGCTGGCTGCTTCTAGGCGGAGATCATTTTGATGTGAATGATGTCTTGTATTATCCGGATGTGGATTATCATTTTGGTGAGGAAGAATGTACGCTGTTAGCAAGCTTTCCAGGTAACCCGGTTAACCTGATTCAACAATATTATCTGGATTTAATTACTTACGCGGCTGAAGAGACTATCATCGTGAATCCTTATTTGATTGATCAGGATTTTTGGGATCGGCTCGAGCTGCTTGGTCCGGAATGCTCGTGTAATTTGAACATTTGTAACCCGCTGGAGGTTAATGATCATCCTACAAATCGCGCGGCGGTAAGAGGCAATATGTATATGCCGTTTATTAACGGTGTTTCCTTCTATGACTACAGTGCCACCGGTCGATTTTCCCATTGGAAAATTACCTATGATCATAGATCACAAGCCGTTTTTCATGGTTCATATAATATCAACGAAAGAAGTGCCTGCCACGATTTTGAGCTGGGAATGCTGGTAAAAGGGGAGGCCTTTGCAGAGCAGATAAAGTCTATGATCGATTATGACCTGAGTGTCTCGCGGAAGATTACCAGTAAAAGTGAGTTCTTTAAGCATCCTTGGTTACACCCTAGTACTTATCTGAATAAGGCAACCCAGAATTATACTTGATAAATTGGGCTAATTCTCATGATATAATGATCGTTATAAATCATTAGGGTGGAGTATGGGCTATGCAAATCAAAATCACAAAAAGTGGTTTGAAAAAGGACGAGGTATTTTTTCTCACAGAATTTGGGGAGGGCCGGGGAATCTGGTGTGGTGCTCCTGTGAATCCAGGGGCAGAAATGGATGTGGAATTCGAGCTTTCGGAGCTGCTTATGAGGTGGGTGGATATCCATCCTGTGCCTGCAGGTGAGTTCAACATCAGGCTCGAACAGGATAGGGTTATTTTTACGGGCGTGTTGGAGAATATTGAAGAAGATGGCACAGGATTTTTACGAATAGGTGAAGGGTTAGTGATGTTCGAGTGTCTCGGTGAACCTATGGCACTGGGTGTGTTCGTAGAATTGCAGGTCCGTGATGTGCGAATCTATCCCTTCAGTATTTGACGCTTCTTAGGGACTAAGATAACATACAAAGATAACATTAGATTCAGAAAGTTAAGCATGAGGAGTAGAAAGCTATGAACACCGAAATTCAGCAATTTAAGACCGAATTCTTCAAGGCGCTGGCTCATCCGATGCGTATTCGTATTCTGGAGCTGCTTAGCGAAGGTGAGAAGAATGTGAATGAACTGCAGGCTATTCTCGGCTCGGAAGGTTCTGCTGTATCCCAGCAGCTAGCTGTTTTACGCGCCAAAAATGTAGTAACCAGTGTGAAAGAAGGCACCACAGTCATTTATGCCTTACGTGATCCTCTGATCAAGGACCTTCTGGTTGTGGCCAAACAAATATTTGATAACCATCTCGTGAATACCATTTCATTGCTGGAAGGCATGCGCGGCGAGTGAAAATGGAACAGATTAACGTTATTTTGGCGTTGACAACAGTCGCGTCCTAGAGTAATGTTCTTCTTATATTCAAATAATCAGATATTTAAAGAAAAGAAGGTTTGAACATGACAGGGCGGGGTCGTTATAAAGGCTACAACATGAACGCTTTTCGCAAGGATTTGATATCAGGGACAATCGTCGGGGTTATTGCCATTCCTTTAGGGATGGCATTTGCTATTGCTTCTGGTGTAAAGCCGGAATATGGCATTTATACGACAATCGTTGCCGGCATATGTATTTCATTGTTCGGGGGATCGAAATTTCAGATTGGTGGACCGACAGGTGCATTTATTCCTATCTTGTTTGCCATTGGGATGCAGTATGGTTATGAGAACCTGCTGTTAGCGGGGATGATGGCGGGGGTTATTTTAGTCCTCATGGGATTGTTAAGGCTGGGTGTACTGATTAAATTTATTCCGAAGCCGGTCACGATTGGTTTCACAGCCGGAATAGCTGTTATTATCTTCACCGGACAGATTGCTAACTTCCTTGGGTTAAGGGATATTGAACGACACGAGAGCTTTGTAGATAACATGAAAGAAATTGGACTTCATCTATCGACGATCAATGGATATAGTATCCTGACCGCCGCGATTTGTCTGGCCGTTGTTATCCTAGCGATTCGCTTCGCTCCGAAGGTGCCGGGTTCATTGGTCGGTCTTCTTTGTGCGACTGTCATAGCAGCGTTATTTTTTAGCGGTAAGGTGACTACGATTGGTTTGGCCTATGGGAATATCCCTAATACACTGCCAAGCTTCCGTTTTCCGACCATTACCTGGGAGCGGATTACACTGCTGATTCGTCCTGCCTTTATCATCGCGATGTTGGGTGCTATTGAATCCTTATTGTCAGCTGTCGTAGCTGATGGGATGACGGGCAGCCGCCATAACAGCAACCGTGAACTGATTGGTCAGGGAATCGCCAATATTGCAGCTCCATTGTTTGGAGGAATTCCAGCCACAGGTGCCATTGCCAGAACCGCCACAAATATCAAAAGCGGCGCAGTTTCTCCGATCTCAGGGATCGTTCATGGGGTAGTGGTATTCCTAATTCTTCTGTTGTTTGCACCCTATGCTTCTAGTATTCCGTTGGCAGCGATGGCTCCTATCTTGATGGTAGTAGCTTGGAATATGAGTGAGCGTAAACAATTTCTTCATTTGCTTAAAATCAAAACAGGTGATTCTTTGGTATTATTCATCACCTTCTTGTTGACGATATTTGCAGATTTAACGCTGGCCGTAGAGGTGGGATTGATTCTCGCGGTGATTTTGTTTGTGAAACGGATGGGAGAGGTTCATCTGGTATCCAAAGTATTGCCTGATCCTAATTCCGTCAAGGTAGGAGCACATATGGTAACGGAGAGTCATGATTGTCCGCAGATTGGGATTTATACCGTGGAAGGGCCGCTGTTTTTTGGCGCTGCGTATAGATTTGATGACACCATGCCGGGTTATGGCTCCGATCAGCCGAAAATTATATTAATGCGGATGGGAAAAGTGCCATTCATGGATACTACGGGCGAATCCAATCTGGCGGAGCTGGTGCGGCATCTCCATGCTGTTGGAGGGAAACTGATGATCTCCGGTGTTCAGCCGCAGCCGCTTGAGCTACTTAAGAGAACCGGGCTATATGACAAAATAGGAGAGGCACAGTTCTATCATCATACCGGTGAAGCGATCAATGAAGCTCTTAGCAGTATTAATCACAATAAATGTATCGGATGCAGTCATGCGGCGTTTAGGGAGTGTACGGCATTATCCTGTCAGGAGGATGCAGGTGGACTACGAGGTCTGACAGGACGCAAGAAGCCAGCATTGCCTCTGAACTAATCAGCGGTACTTGAGCTTAATAAATAAAGTCGGCCTGGGCGCTATTCTTGCGTCTGGGCTTTTGTATTAAAATTGGACTTCGGAATTCTGAATTTGTACAATTAGGTATAAGTTTAATGTAATCAATATCGATAAGGAGAATATAAGCTCATGAAGGAATTGAATTATCCGAAGGTGTTTATGCTCTTGGCGGGATTGTCTGTCGCTACATTGGCGGTATATCGTGTAGTGTCACTTCAGACGGATTCGTTTTACGGTTTTTTAATTTGGAATTTGTTCTTAGCTTGGATTCCATTTTTATTCTCCATGGCTGCTTATGAGCTAGACAAAAGGAAGATAGGCGGTCTATTACTTCTTCCTTTGGGTGTCGCGTGGCTGCTGTTCTTTCCCAACGCGCCTTATCTCATGACTGATCTGGTGCATTTAACGGTAAGAAAAAGTAGATATATCGTGGAGGGAGCCATTCAGAATCGCTACTGGTATGACTTGGTCACTCTTTTATTGTTCACTTGGAGTGGATGGTTGACCGGTTTTTTCTCATTGTATCAGTTCCAGACGGTCATTTATCGTAAAAGCAACCTGCTGTGGTCATGGGTATTCGTGCTTGCGGCATGTATGCTCGGGGGATATGGTGTACTGCTTGGCCGAGTCTACAGACTCAATAGCTGGGACGTCCTGACGGACAGGCATCAGTTGTATCAACTTGTTCTGGATAGCCTGAATCTCCAGTCCGTATTTTTCAGCTTGTTCATTGCCTTTGTCCTGCTGGTCATTTACGCGACGATGTATTGTCTACTCAATGCCCTTGGCACAGGAGAAAGACGAAGAGTTACCAGAGGGTACTAATCGGCACACTCCGGCTCAAACTGGAATTGCTTCAGATCTACCACACCTTTTTCATTAAAACTAACTCCCTCTCCCTGTAGATAGAGCCTCTGGAGGGAGTTAGACTCATCCTCAGTTAGTGCGATCATTCCCTTAGCATTAATGACCCGATGCCAGGGCAGCTTATATTTTTTGCTCATGGAATGAAGGATGCGAACGACCTGCCTCGCTCCTCTTGGGCTGCCTGCCGCGCGGGCAACTCCTCCGTAAGTCATCACTTTACCTTCTGGTATAGACTGTATGATATGAATAACTCTCTCAGTAAATGGTGTCATAGCAAGCTCAAGCTCCTATATCTTATTTTTATCCAATGAACAACAGATAAATCAATTCTAAACGAAACGGGGGACGAACAGGAGGATTTTTTGAGAATAGCAAAAAAGGGGTTGCAAAGCAATAAATACGCGTGGTATATTTTAACTGTAAAAATAATCTAAACGTTTAACAACGTGATTAAAAGAGTTCCCATAATAAGATAGGAGAAGGTGTAATGAGGAAAACCAGCATTAAAGACATAGCCGCAAAGGCTAATGTTTCGATTGCTACAGTCTCCTATGTGCTTAATGGTACCCGCAATGTACGTTCCGATACAAGGGAACGAGTTGTTGCAGCCATTGAGGAGTTGAATTATAAGCCGAATGCTATTGCGAAGAGTCTCAAACTCAACCGTACGAATACAATAGGTGTTATTGCAGAAGATGTGACGGTATTTAACACCCCCGATATTATCGATGGAATTAATGATTTTGGAGATCGTAATGATTTGCATATTTTACTGGTGAATCTTCGTTTGGACAAGCGTATCGGCCGTAACTTCTCGAATACGGAAGACTATCGAAAGTATGCCGCTAATGCGGTTGCCGAACTGCTCAGTAATCAAGTGGATGGGATTATTTATATCGGTGTTCATCCCCGTGATTTAACGGGTTTAATCGATACGGAAGGTAAGCCTATTGTGTATACCTACTCTTACACACAGGACGATATCTCTATCCAGTATAATGATGAGCAAGCTGCTTACCAAGCCATGTCCTACTTGGTTAACCAAGGACATAGCAGAATTGCTGTAATCAGTGGTTTGATGGATTCAATCCCTTCCAGATTAAGACTGAACGGTTATTACAAGGCCGTTACTGAATATCAATTACCGTTCGATCCACTGTTAATTAAGATGGGAGACTGGGAGAGGGAATCAGGGTATCGTCTTACCTCCGAGTTGCTCGCTTTGCCGGAGCCTCCAACCGCGATTCTTTCCATGAATGATGTAATGGTTGTAGGTATTTTGCAGGCGGCAGAGGAAAAAGGGTTTAAAATACCGGATGATCTGTCGGTTGTCGGTTTTGATAATCGTGAATTCAGTGATTACTTACGCCCGCGTATAACAACAATGGGACTTCCGCTACATGAGATGGGCTATCAAGCTATTGAGGTGTTGTTCAATTTAATCAAGGGGACGAAGATGGATTCACTGACCATGCCGGAGTGCCGGTTGATCGAACGTGATTCTGTGGCTACGTTAAAAAATGCTGTGAGACAAAAATAAGTTTCACAGCTCCTTTTTTCTCATAAATCTAAACGTTTAACTTAAAATATTGAAGAGGTGCTAGGCAATGACGATTCTAGGCAACGAAAATTTCAGGATGGAGCTAAGCGACCGCGGAGCACTTCAGTCTCTGATATTACAGGGCGACCCTAGTGAAATGAATTGGGTAGTTGATCCGTCTTATTTGGAAGAGGCAGGTTATGCGGATACAGATAAGCTATTCGGAGAATGGACAATAGAGCTAGACGGGAATATCATAAAAAGCACTGATCTGTTGCCCAAAATCACGCCAGAAGGAAAACACCGTGTAATTGTGGATTTTGAAGGCGCGCCGATTGCAATCAGACTTACATATTCTTTGGAAGATGAGCGACTAAGATGGACTATTGAAGCTATGAACCGCTCAACACAGTCTGTAAGAATTAATGGACTTCATGTGTGGTTTTCGCTCGCTTATGTCATGTACAGAGATGAAAATGTGCAGCGCAATATGAGTCAGTCCTGTGCAGTATTCCCCCATCTTGGTGGAGATTTCGCTAAAATTGCTGCCATTCGACGGAGCAACGAAGCACCACATCTGGGTGTTTATGGTGTTCAGGGCAGAACAGTAACCCTAGGTACTTATTGTAGTTATAAGAATCGTTTTCTTGAGCAGGTTTCCCCTTCTTTGGATGGTCTGCTGTATCATCGGCTATCGTTGGTGGAGGACGGATCATCTATGACCGAATCTGCAGCTGCCGACTGGATATATGGTGGCGCTTACAGTCCGCTGGATCTTGACGCTGGAGAGACCTCCAGCTGGGAATACATATTCCATCCCTGTCAGAATCGAGATGATTTCTATAGGCAGGGTATGGCCTATGGACATCCGCGCTGGAGCTATACGCCTGTATTAACCCGGGGAGGAAGGTTCGAAGCTGTTGTTGATCTGCCGCAGGGCCAGGCTCTACGTGAGCTGCGTTTGTATAGCACTTCAACGGCAACGGAGCTGATCCGCCAGGAGAATATTACGAACGAAGCTGTACGGTTGGAGTCAGGCAGCAGCTACACTATATCTTTACAGCGTTTGGAGCCGGGAGAACATAAGCTGGAGCTGGGGCTAGAAGATGGACGGACCGATATCCTGGTCTGGAATGTACTGGAGTCGATTGACCTGATTCTGGAAAAGAGAGCCGAGTGGTTGGTAAATAACAACTTTGGAGGGACAGGTGAGGCTGAGAGGCCATATGCCTTCCGTCCGCTATCGAATCAGGGAGAATCGCTGGGTAAGGTTGCTTTTCTTCTGATGAAGAATAGCATGGCCAAGGCTGTCCCCGAACAAGTAGCTAAGGCCGAGGTTGCCGCAGTATTGGATGTGAAGGAGCATTGGTTTGAAGGCGGAGATTTCAATCATCCGCGTCCCTTGTATGGAGAATTCTACCGCATTTATGATCTGGATTATATTGGGCATGTCTTTTATCTATTGTCACGAATGGATGGTTCATTACTTAAAATTCATTCTCCTAGAGAATATCTACAATGGACTGCCGAAATCATGTGCCTTCGCCTAGACCCTGATCGGCATAGTGGGCAGCGTGAACAGGATGAGAGCCGTCTAAATGGTATATTTGTGCTCTATATTCTTGATTTATTAGAGGCACTGAAGCAGAGCGGTCTTTCAGAAGAGTATAAACGTCTACTTACCTTATGGGAGCAATTTGGCAGAAATCTGGAGACAGGGATACAGCAGTATGAGGGAGCTATAACGGAGCATTTTTACGATAATGCAGGATTTGGTCCTACCTGTGAAACATTGTGTCACCTTGGAAATAAAGAGGAGGCTCAGCGTTATGGGCAACTAATTCTGGCAAATATCGGATTCAGCAATGATTACAGAGTGCAGAATCCGGATCGTTGGTGGGAAGCTTTGTCGTATATGATTCATTCCCTTTGGGGTGGATTGGTAGCAGGTGCATCCCGGGTTGCCTATGAATTCCTTGGAGACCCTGAATATTTGGAAGCCGCTTACCGTTCTACGATGGCAGTATTCAATTGTTACGATTGGAATGTACGCTCTACTCCACGCCGTTTGTTGCCTGGAGAGGCAGCTTCTACATATAGTGTGGCAGCTCCTAACCTGAACATGCCAGAATTGTCGCGAAACCGTTTTGGGCAATCCGTATTTGTGGGGGCAAGTGATTCCTTGTTTGCTTCGCTGTTCTCGGGTGTGACAGGAGATGATTGGGATATGGGGGAGGAGCTAGTGGCCTATCTAATGGGCTTCGGGACAACCACATATTTGTACAGGGATCCACGCGGAAAGATGCGCTGTATTAACGGTTATATTGAAGAAGACTCGGAGGGCTGGATCGTAACAAGTTACGCTGCATATCCGTCAAGATATGTGCTGCTTGAGGATAAGCTCGAATATCGCACAACTGAGGGGATACTAGAGCCTCGCGTAAGACTGGCAGGCGGAGGAATATTCAGCCCTTGTCTGTAATCGCTAAGAATGACAAACCATGATGATTTTAGGCTAAAGCTTTAAATGCTTGGCTTGAAATAAATAGATATGAAAAAAAGGGAGGCAACAAACATGAAGTTTGGAAAACGTACTCTAGTTCTATCTTTAGCATCAATGATGGTTTTTTCCGCACTGGCAGGCTGTTCGGGCAATTCCAACAACGCGGCTCCAAAGGCATCTGAAGGGTCTGGAGCAGCCAACAAGGAAACTACGCCTGATAAAGATGTAACCTTGGAATTATTGTATTGGGGTGATGATGTACAGAAAAAGCTGGTAGAAGCGGCAGCAGAAAAATATACAGCCGACACCGGAGTGAAAATCAATGCACAAGTACTTCCAGCAGATGGCTCCTTTGATACATTTATTCAGACCCGGCTCGAATCCGGTGAACTTCCAGATATCAGTTATATGGGTGAAGGCGATATCCAAAAGTACAATGAAATGGGAATTATCGAAGATATCAGCGATTTATTAGCGGACGGAAGCATTCCTGAAAAACTATCAGCGATTACAATCCATTCACCTGAGCAAAAAGTGATTGGAGTCGGCCTATCCAACCAGTTGGAGCTGCTTTACTATAGCAAGTCCAAATTTGATGCAGCAGGTCTTGAATATCCACCCTCCAAAGTTGAAAATGCGTGGGATTGGGATACATTCGTGACAAACGCGAAAAAGCTAACGACAGATACTAAAGGAAAAACAGCGGCAGATGAAGGCTTTGATGCTGCTCTGACCGAGAACTACGGGCTTGGTATGACAGCGGGACGGGAGTTCCACCACTTCTGGGCAGCTTATGCCAACGGTAGTGGGATTGTTTCCCCGGATGGAAAGGAGTTTCAATGGGATTCTCCCAAAACGGTTGATGCCATCCAGAAGCTAGCTGATCTCGTTAACAAAGACAAGGTTGCATCCGCTTTCAATTACACTTGGAATTCTGGAATTGGTTCTGCGGTAGACGCTTTGAGTGGTGGTTATGCCATGGCAATCAGCGGCTCTTGGGATCTAGCTAATATCAAAGGTAATGAAGATATCGGCGTTGGCGTTCTTCCTAAGATGGAAAAGGCAGTAACGATGAACTGTGGTGCTCCGCTTGTTGTGTACAATACATCGAAGCACATTGAGGAAGCCAAGAAATTCTATGCTTACATGGTCAACCCTGAGAACAGTCTGGAGCTGCTGAAGAGTGGTGCGTGGTTGCCGAACCAGGCAGATTGGTATACCGATCCTACCTTGGTTGAAAAGTGGACCTCCGATCTTCCTGAAAGCGCAAAAGAAACTATCCTTAGTTATTCCACAACGAAAGACTCTATCGCACAATGGCCTGCATATTACGTTCCTGCCTACCTCAAGATGAATACTGAATATGAGAAATCTATTGATCAGGCGTTGGCAGGTAAGAAAAGTGTTAAAGAAGTCTATGACGCGATCATGCCAGCGATCAAGCAGTTGTTCGAGAGCGGCAAGGTTTCCTAATTAGAGCTTATATTTGAAAAGAGGGCTATTGCTTATGAACCCAGAGAGCAAAACCGAAACGGCTGCGGTCTATGTTAAAAAGCATGCCAGAGGTGTCACCAAAGAGGCGGTGGCTGGATATTTGTTTGCAGCACCGGCCATTATTGGATTTTTGGTATTGACGCTTTATCCGATGTTGGCCAGTTTGTTTTACAGCTTTCATAAAATAACGATTATGAGCGGAAGCCAAGTTATGGAGTGGATTGGACTGGATAATTTCCGGTACATATTCACCAATACCAGCTCCGAATTCAAGAAATCCATAACGGTAACCTTGATTTATGCCTTCATTAACGTGGCGCTTGTAATCACCTTTTGTCTGGTTGTTGCACTCTTATTGAACCGTAAATTTATCGGCAGAAACTTGATGCGGGCTATATTCTTTCTGCCGTCTGTAGTTCCGATGCTGGCGACAACAATTGTGTGGCAGATGCTTCTACAGAACCAAGCCAAGGGTGGATTGCTTAACTGGATTTTATTGCAGATAGGAATAGCCCCTGTTGATTTCCTGACAGATCCCATCCGTATTTTTGAGACATTGTTTATCATGAGCTTGTGGACCTGTGGTGGGACGATTGTTGTGTTCATCGCTACGCTGCAGGATGTTCCGGGAGAATTGCTGGAAGCTATCGAGATGGACGGGGGAAATGCTTGGCACAAGTTCCTCAAAGTAACCTATCCGACGATCAAGCCTGTCCTCTTTTTCCAATTGATTATGTGCATGATGACCTCTATCCAAATTTATACGCAAAGTGTGGTGTTGTCCAGAAATGGTGCACCCGATCGGATGACTTATTTTATCAACGTTATGATCTATGACCATTCATTTGTTCAGGTAGGGATGCGCGGTTTGGCGTCTGCTGAGGCATGGGTCGTCTTCCTAATCACTATGGCCATTACTGGTGTGCTGTTCTACTTCCAGGGCGCATTTAAAAGGGACGATTCGATGGGCAAAAGAAAGAAGGCGAGATAATGGCGGCTACCGCAATTATGAATTATACAAGTATCCAGAAAAAAAAGAAAAGAGCTAAAGCCATCAATACCGGGCTGATTCTGCTCTCCTGTCTGCTAGCAGTGGTGTTTGCTTTTCCGCTTTATTGGCTGCTGCGAGGTGCCTTCGTGAGCCATACAGAAATACTGGCGCGGCCGCCTGTGTTTTTCCCTGAGTCACTAAATGTCGATAATTTTCGGCTTGGGTTGGAACGTATTCAGTTCCTGCGGCAGCTCTGGAATTCAGTTTCGATTGTAGTTCCTTATGTGATCGGGACGGTGCTGACGACAAGCTTTGCGGGGTATGCCTTTGCTAAGCTGAACTTTCCGCTGCGCGGGATGTGGTTCGTGCTGGTCATCAGTACGATGATGCTGCCTAGTGCCGTAACCCTGCTGCCACAATATTCTCTGTACACTTCTTTGGGACTGGCTGGCAAACCTGCTCTTATTATTCCGGCCTTTTTCTGTGCAGGCGGCAACGCGTATTTTGTCTTTTTGCTCCGGCAATTTTTCATGACGATTCCACTAGAACTCAGTGAAGCTGCCAAGATTGACGGTGCGGGTTACTTCCGTATCTACTCCCGCATCATGCTGCCGCTTATACGTCCCGCAATGATTGTTGTGGCGTTGTTCAGCTTTATCAACTGTTGGAATGAATTTTTCTACACCATGATTTATTTGAAGACTGAAGCAGATTATACGCTGCCTATGGGCTTGTATATTGTGAACGGGATGCGCATTCCGAACTATGAACAGGTCATGGCACTGGCGCTCGTCGTTACAGCTCCTTGTCTAGTATTTTTCTTGATCGGCAACAAATATTTTGTTGAGGGCATTACATTAACAGGAATCAAGGGATAAAAAGGAGGAATTCATCCAAATGACAAGTCATAAATGGCCCAGAAGAGCTTCTGTAGCGGCATTATGCGCGGCTGTGGTATTAAATGCAGGGATTGTTCCCGTATCGGCTAACTACACGACTGATTTCTATCATGAAGGTGTAGGCACCGATTACGAGCAGGCGAAGTGGAAGGATAATTCTATTGTTAAGGAAGGCGTTAATTTCAGCGATGTCACCGTCGGAGAAATGATGCAAGCGATTGAAGCTTTTGATTTTGAGGCTTTTGCAAAAGATAATTCCGATTTGCCTTGGCTTGATGCCTTGCTTGTTAACGAAGGTGTCATTCCGGATGATGTCAACGATGAAGTTAGCGCCAATACTCTGTTCAGCCGGGGAAGCGCTTTGTACATGAAGACTCAGGATAATACCAAGCTGGGTTTTGTGGGAACAGTGCATTACGCGGATACTTTGAACAAGGACACGATGTATAACATCACCCTTTCTACAGGAGACTTGGCGGAACAGAAAAATGTGCGGAAGAACTACCCGAGTCATGAGAATCAGACCTACACAAGCGGAGGCCTGGAGATTAACCAGCGGAAATTTATTTCCAGCTATAACAGTGCTGTAACGCTGCTTCAATTGAAGAATCCTACAGCCAGCGATATAACGTTGACGATGAAGGTTAAATCACCTTTCGTCTCAGCGGCTGAGGGTGATGAGCTGGTGGGTTACAGAGTGGCTGCTCCGCTAATGATAGGCAAAGCCGGGCAAAAGGTAGTTGAAGCAATGTCCTACGTGGATGTTCACCTGAGCGGAAACGGCATGAGTCCTTCCGGAAATGAACTGGTTAAAGAGATTACAGTGCCCGCCGGTGGCTCCGTTGACCAAAAGGTAGTCATGGGTTGGCTCGCGGATGAAATACCAGGCTCAAAGCTGCATTATGAGAGCTTTAAGGCTGCTGACAGCAATGATACAGCCTTCTCCGCACAGGTGCGGGAGTACAACGAGTGGTGGGCAGAGAACATTCCATATATCGATGTTCCCGATGAGAATGTGAAGAAGGTACTTTATTATCGTTGGTGGTGTAACCGCTTTAATTTGCTGGATGCCAACATTCCGGGCAATGACTGGCAGTTCCCGATGAACATGGAGGGCGTTCTCGGCTACAACAACGGGATTACGGTCAGTGTACCATGGGCGATGCAGGATCTGAAATGGCTGCGTGATCCTTCCTACTTGTATGGAACCTGGCTGGCTCAGGGGGAATATTCCGAGAATAAGAACTATAAAAATAATCCCGGACGTCCTAACATCTGGACTTGGGATATGATGCAGAACACGTCGCAAGTAGGCTGGGATGCTTACAAGATTTACGGTGGTGGTCAGGAAATACTGAAGAAGTTCGCTGATTTTTCCGCCACTGATGTTACCGGCACACTTGAACATTTTAAAGGCACTAATCCAAATCTTGTTTATTATAACCACGGTCCGATTACAGGTAATGACGGAGATACCGTATCCATGCACTGGAATGGCAGTGGTAACTATGCCCGGCTGGATGGTTCTTCTACTACCTACGCCAATGCAGTGGCAACAGCGAAGATGTACGAGCAGCTTGGGGATACTGCGGGTGCAGCTAAAATGAACACTGTGGCGCAGAATATTAAGAATTCAATTCTGAATGAGATGTGGTACGACAAGGCTGACTTTGATGGTGACGGTGTGGCAGATACGAATGGTACAGGCAGCTTTTTGCACAAAAAAGTTGTGGGTGGTACCGATGTATTCAACCCTTGGCGGGATAATAACATGTTTGTCTTTAACTTTGGTGTAGTACCAACTGAAGGTGAAGAAGGATATGAGGCGAAATATTTATCCCAGTTGTCTGATTACGCAGATCCGAATTATTATCCGATCTTTCCCTTCTTTACAGCGGATCAGAACAGCATTATGAAGCGGGTGGAAGATTTCAAGAACGGCAAGACGGATGCCTTCGGTACAGACCAGTTCGCATGGTGTAACTTCGGCAACTATATTAATACCGTTCGTGCCTCTCTGCGCTATTATCCTATAGATAACATCAACAGTGACGTTTACAAAACACTGTTTGATTGGGGCGCATGGTTGCATACAGTGGAGCCGGGCAATACGGACCACCTGGACTCTAATGAATTTTTCTGGCTGGAGGATTACTTCTTCGGCACACCATGGACAAAAGACAATCCTCCTAACCCTAGTGGAGATATGGTACGGGCATGGATTCACCACGATACGCTTGGCATGATGAATTACACTGTGGTTGAAGATATGGCGGGTATTCAGCCACGGACAGATGACAAAATCGAGCTATGGCCGATTAATGTCGATTATGACTATTTTGCTGTAGATAACGTGCGTTATCATGATGCTAACTTATCTATCGTATGGCAGGATCCTGCTAAATACAGTGACAATCCTCATTATCAAGGTATTCCAGCAGGTTATTCGCTCTTCATTAATGATGAACTAGTAATGACAACTAACGAAATGTCTCATCTGATTTATGATACAGCTACTGGTAAGGTGGAAAAACCTTCAGGTGATGTAACCGGGGCTGTTGGCGACAACTCGAAGACACAGGTATTATATGAAAAAGGCAGTGCTACGACGCTTGCTGCGGCAGATCAAACATCCCTAGCCAGCAATGAGAAGACTGTCGATATGTTTAATAAAGCAGGCGTAGATATTGTTAATGACGGTACGAATCTGGCTGTTGCTTCAGGCACTACTGTTGAATCGACTTATATCAAGAGCGGTTCGAACATCCGCAACCTGGCGGACAATTCGACAATCGCATCAATTAATCATACCTCAAACACAGCTTTATTCGGAGGTTCGCCGAATTCCGTCGATACGGTTACGTTCAAATTTGATGGAGTCCAGGCTGTGGACAATGTAAAAGTCTATTTCTATAATGACCGGCTTCTGAACGGTTATGGTACACCACAGACATTTGGTGTCGAATATCAGGATGCTGATGGAAGCTGGAAACCAGTGGAGGGGCAATTCCGCTATCCGGAGTATATTGCTTCCAACTATAACAATGTAGAGTTCCAAAAGGTTAACACTGCAGCGATTCGCATTCATGTGACGCATTCGCTGGAACTTGCGACCGCCATCAAGGAGATTCAGATCTACAACAATAATCTGGAGGTTAAGGCGGCTGCCAATCAGGCACCAAAGGTTTATCTAGAAACACCATTGAAGGTTGAGCAAAATGTGCCTCTGACGATTATGCCGCAAATCGTTGATGATGGATTGCCAAGTGGCAAGCTGACTTATACCTGGGAGAAGATTTCAGGTGAAGGAGAAGTAGAGGAGACAGGGCTTGATAAGGCCATGCTGCAAGCAACCTTTAAGGCGACTGGTGAATACGAATACCGCCTGACTGTCAGCGATGGGGAACTTGAAACTGTCGTGAAGGTTCCAGTCACCGTATTTGTAGCTACTGCAGAACTGACAGAGATGATCGCTAAGTTTGCGGATCGGGATTCCGGCAGACTTGTCCGGAACAAGGATGATTTTACTGCGGCAACATGGCAAGAGCTGCAAGCTGCGCTGACTGCTGCCAAGGCATTGCTGGCTCAGGGAGAATATACGCTGGAAGAGATCAAAGTGGCAACGGGTCAAATGCGGATGGCGGTGGAGAACCTTAGATACAGAAATGCTGCCCTTTTGGCTAACCCTAGTGCCTCTTACACTTCGGCATGGGAGTCTGTATATGGCATTAATGATGGTTATATCCCTTATACTTCAGCAAGTATTTACAATAGCGAAGCAGAAACTCAGTATGGGAACTGGGGCGGTCCCGGTGAAAGCCACTGGCTACAACTGACCTGGAAAGAGCCCGTGACTTTGTCAGGCAGCTCCGTGTACTTCTATGATGATGAAGGCGGTGTACAGGTACCGGGAGATTACAGCTTCGAATATTGGGATAAGGATGCCGGAAAATACTTACCGGTAACGGGCCTGAGCGAGAAAGGCAAAGCAAGAAATGCATTTAACGAGGTAACCTTTGACGAGGTGAAGACGGATAAACTCCGTTTGATTCTTAATAAGCAGTCCACTAGTATTTGGACAGGCGTTAAGGAATGGCGGGCAATTTCGTCTAAGCCAGAAGGAGAAGTTCCTGCTCCCGGCGACCATGGTGCGATTGTAAGCATTGAACAGATTGCGGTGAGTACGACAGTTAACGTCGTGCCTAATCTTCCAGCTAAGGTTACGGTAACTTACGCCGATAAAACGACAGGCTTGGCAAGTGTGGTATGGGAGGAAATTCCCCTTAACAAACTCACCATTGCTACAGACTTCACTATATTTGGTAAAGTGGCGGGCACCGATATTGCTGCCAGTTGCCGCATCAGTGTGAGGTACGATAAATCTAAACTTAAAGCAGCCATTGATACAGCGGAAGATCCTTCGGTAAATGAAGAGAATTATACCGGAACGCCTGAGCAATGGGAGGCACTACGCATTGCACTAGAGGCTGCTAAAGCCACTTATGCAAATGACGGTGCTACCGATGGTGATATTAATGTGGCATATTCCAATTTGAAAAATGCCTTTGAAGCCTTACAGCCTGTCGAAGCTCATGATGCAACGATCAGCGGAATCACAATTCCGGGCGGATCTATTGATCAGGTAGCCAAAGAAATTATTTTACCGGATACGACTACACTTGTTGAGCTGAAGGAAGGACTTACTGTTCCGGTAGGGGTTACCTTCGCTGTGTACGAACCCGATAGCATTACTATTGCGGGAGAAATCCAAACGGGTTACAAGGTCATTGTGACGGCACTGGATAAAACAACGACCAGAACGTATACCTTAACATTAGTTTCTGTAAATCCACCTCTCATAACGGCAGCCTTGGAGGAGAAGCTTAGAGCAATAGAGGCTCTGGATAAGAGCCTTTATGTAGAGGAGAGCTGGAATACTCTTGAGAAAGAGGTAGCACGTACAGTGATGTTGCTGGAGAGTGGAACTGCCACTCAGGCAGACATTGATGAGGCATTAAGTCAGCTTACTGCGGCGGTTGCGGGCCTGAAGTTGCTTTCAGAAGTTACGCCAACACCTACGCCAACATCAACACCTGCACCGACAGCGACACCAACGCCAACGTCAACGCCGAAACCAACAGAGGCAGCGGGTACTTATGTGCCGGTAGCCACGGCCAAACCGTCGCCTAGCGCGTCTGCGACAGCTGCCCCTGCTGTAAGCAGTGGTGAAATCGTGGTCCAGACGGTTATAGAAGCAGATGGAAAAGCATTGGCTGAACTCACTGCCGCAGATGTTGAAAAGGCAGCAAAGGATGCAAAGGATGGTATGCTGTCCATTGTCGTGAATCCTACCGGAAACGCGAAACAAATTGTAGTTGAGCTGCCACTGCAGTCACTGGCAGCAGCGGGGAATGTTAAATCCCTCAAGATTGATACAGGAACAGCAAGCATAATGCTGCCGGAAAATTCCCTGAAGACTTACAAAGATGCTAAGAACAGCAAACTTAAGCTTATTGTGGGCACTGGAGATATATCCGGATTGCCACTTTCGGTAAGCAGTCAGTTGAATGCAGGTACAATTAAAGACATCAGTCTTAGCGTAGATGGTGTGATTATTCCAGGCGATGTACTGAAGACATCGGGGATCAAGCTGGCACTTCCTTATACGCTGAAGTCTGGTGAGAAAGCACATAAAGTAGTGGTTTATTACTTGAACAGTAATCAGCAACTAGAGATCGTTAAGAACGGAAGATTTAATACAGGAACACAGATGCTTGAGTTAAATTTGCAACAGCTTGGCAGTTATGTAGTGGTTCACTCGAATGTTTCATTCAAAGATACCGCTACAGCTAATTGGGCGGTAAACAGCATTGAAGCACTCGCAGCACGAGGCGCAATCCAAGGGATGGATGCTGAACACTTTAATCCAAGTGGAAATGTGACCCGTGCAGAATTCATCAAAATATTGATGAACGCTTTTGATTTACTAGATGAGACGGCTGTAAGCACATTAACAGACGTTAAGGATGGGGCATGGTATGCCAGTCCGATTGCGAGCGCTCAAAAGCTCGGTATTGTTAAAGGCAAAGCGGATGGCAACTTTGGTGCAAGCGAGGAGATTACTCGTCAGGAAATGGCGGTCATGATTTATCGTTTGGCTCAGACGATTAATATCCCTTTGACTGACGGAACAAAGGCTTCTGGTGAAGCATTCTCTGATGTGAACCAGTTATCCGCGGATGCAGCCAAAGCTGTAGAAGTGATGCGTATTAGTGGAATTATTAACGGTATGACATCCAACCAATTTGGACCAAACGGCAAGGCTACAAGAGCGCAAGCAGCGACCGTGATCTTCCGCCTGTTTGAGCAGCTTCAATAATCATGCAGCAATACAAGATATAAAAAATCGTGCAGCAATACAAGATATAAAAAAGACGCAGGTGTCCCGTAGTCATGATCATGACTGCTGGGCACCTGTGTTTTTTTGCTGCCAACCCCAAACGCCTAATCTCATGCTCGTATCCACCACGCTCTTAAAACAAACTTTGCTTCATGGTATGTAATTTGCACGTAAGAGATCGCTAACGGACCCAGTAGCCCCTAAACGCAGCATTTATCGACTTTTGGCGTGCTATCGGACCCCATAGTCACTAATGGCATGAAAAACGCCCGGTTTGAGCCGCTTTTGATGAGATAGCTGCACTGGAGTCCGAAAATGTGCCCAAAAGGCGGTAATTGAGCCAATAACGCCTCCTGAGTCCGTAAGCGTCTGAGGATGCACTCGGTGTTATCGTATCTGAGTCCGTAAGCCTCAGGGGATGTGTTCGGTGTTATTGCGCTAGGTCAGTAAGCCCAAAGGATGAGTGTGATTCGGCGTTAACGGACCCAGTAGCCCCTAAACGTTGCATTTATCGACTTTTGGTGTGCTATCGGACCCCATAGTCGCTATTGGCATGAAAACCGCCCGTTTAGAGCCACTTTTGATGAGATAGCTGCACTGGAGTCCGAAAATATGCCCAAAAGGCGGTAATTGAGCAAATAGCGTCTCTAGAGTCCGTAAGCGTCTGAGGATGCACTGGGTGTTATCGTATCTGAGTCTGTAGGCCTCAGGGGATGTGTCCGGTGTTATTGCGCTAGGTCAGTAAGCCCAAAGGATGAGTGTGACTCGGCGGCAACGGACCCAGTAGCCCCTAAACGTTGCATTTATCGACTTTTGGTGTGCTATCGGACCCCATAGTCGCTATTGGCATGAAAACCGCCCGATTAGAGCCACTTTTGATGAGATAGCTGCACTGGAGTCCGAAACTGTGCCCAAAAGGCGGTAATTGAGCCAATAACGCCTCCTGAGTCCGTAAGCGTCTGAGGATGTATGCGGTGTTGAGTGCCTGAGCCGAAAGTGTCTGAGGATATATGCGGTGAGTCGCTATTGGCATGACCCCAAGGGCTGATTTAGTGACTTACCTGCGGAACCCAGCCTATGGAGCAGTCTCATTTTCTTTCTTGTTGATCCCTTTTCAGTATAATTTTGGCGGATAGGATTTGGAGAGACGGGGGATAATTTCTAGGAAACCTAATTCTGACAGGAGTGACTACTGTGGAGGAACGGCCAGCAGGTGGGAACAGCAATACGTCTCAAAAAAACACAAAATCTGAGCAGACTCTGAGTACGTCACTGGATGAAATGATGACTTTGTTTAGAGACATATTCAAGAACGATGGAACGCTTAGAATCAGAGTGTTTAGCAACATGTTTAGTGATAGTCTTCGCTTTGGATTAGTCTATGTTGACGGAATGGTTGACAAACATATGATCCAAGAGGGGATTATCAAGCCCGTCATGGCATTTGATTTTACCGAAAAGGATTGTGGCAATAAAGCCGAGCTGATTGAGAACATCCGGACGCAGGTCATTAGTATTAGCGATGTGGTTGCCTCTGAGAATTTTGATGAAATGATCTATGCGATTATAGCTGGCAAGACCTTACTGTTGATGGACGGTTATGCCGGTGTTCTGAACATTGGTGCACAGGGTTGGGAGACGAAAGCTCTTGCGGAACCGGTTACCGAAAAAAGTGTGAAAGGTCCAAGGGAGGGATTTACGGAATCACTGTTAGTAAATCTCACTCTTATTCGGCGCAGGGTACAAGATTCCGAGTTAAAATTTGTTTTTAGTTCACTGGGAACACGGTCCAAAACACCGATATGTATCTGTTACATGGAGGGGTTAGCATCACCGGCTATTCTCAAAGAATTACAGAATCGAATGGAACAGATTGACATAGATCTTATTCTAGATACGGCATCTCTGGCGGAATTAATTAGAGACGAGCCCTATTCGCCCTTTGAAATGACAGGAAGTACAGAGCGCCCGGATGCCGTAGTCAGTAACATGATGGAGGGCAGAGTTGCCGTGCTCATTGAAGGCAGCCCGTTTGCAATGACTGTTCCCTATGTATTTGTAGAGAATTTTCAAGCCAGCTCGGATTATTACATTAACTTTTATTTTGGTTCCTTCAATCGAATGTTGAGAGTTTTTGGAGCTTTTTTGTCGATCAGTATACCTGCTCTTTACGTAGCTTTAGTTACCTATAGCCAGGAAATGATCCCAACCATGTTGTTGCTCAGTATTTCTACTGCAAGAGTAGCAGTCCCTTTTCCTACAATAGTAGAAGCGTTATTCATGTTAACTATATTTGAAATATTAAGAGAGGCGGGTGAGCGGATACCTACCTATATAGGACAGGCTATCAGTATCGTAGGCGCTCTCGTGTTAGGACAAGCAGCAGTGGAGGCTAGAATAGTTAGTGCTCCAATGATTATTGTAGTCGGTTTAACAGGAATCATGACGCTACTTAACCCTAGGTTGACCGGTCCTTTAATTATCGTAAGAACATTGCTGCTGGGTGCGAGTTTTTTTCTAGGGATATACGGTTATTTTCTTGGAATGCTTGGTTTAGTAGTTCATTTGATGAGTCTGCGTAGTTTTGGGGTTCCATACATGCTTGGAGTAGGCTCAATCCGTCCTCAGGACATTAAAGATACAGCGATCAGGGCGCCGTGGTGGCATATGTATCTGCGTCCGGCGTTAATTGGGGCACGAAATATGAGGAGAAAAGGTTCCAATAAAATAAGGAGAAGACCATGAGCAAGCTGAAAAGGATACTTCTGATTGTTACATCCATGATGCTTCTGATCTGCAATACAGGCTGCTGGAACTACTTTGAAATTGACGATATGTCGATTGTTGCCGGGGTCGCGATTGATAAGGGGAAAAAAGACGGTCAGTTATTGGTGACAACAGAGATTGTAGATACAAAGGAAGGAATGAAATCAAGTCAGGCTGGCTTCAAAATGATCACGCTCGCGGGCGAGACCATGTTTGATATTGTGAGGGGAATGATCTCGATCACTGGAAAAAAGTTATTTTGGAGCCATTCTAAGGCGATTATCCTTAGTGAGGAGATTGCAAGGGAGGGAGTCACCAAAGTAATAGATTGGTACAACAGGGATACGGAAACCCGATCGGATGTGTATATTTTTGTCGCTAAAGAGAAGTCGGCTCAAGAAATCATAAGTCTCAGCAGTTCGACTGAGAGTATTATGTCCTATGCACTTGCACAGCAGATGAGGACTGAGAAAAATGTAAGTACAGCGCCGGTTGTGGAAATTTGGGACTTCATAGATAAGCTCGAGGCTTCTGGTGAATATGCCATCGCTCCATTAATTTATGTTCATGAACAAAATAAGACGAAGAATGCACGAGTTAGCGGAACAGCTATTTTCAGGATGGATAAAATGATCGGTATGATCAGTGGCGAAGAAACGAAATACATGTTGTTTGCCAACAATCAAATCCAGGGAGGTGTGTTAATCGTAAAGGATGAAAGTGGAGAACCTGCCTTTTCCCTCGAAATTTTATCCAATCGTACAAAAATAAAACCTGTATGGATAAACGGTAAGCTCCAAATAAAGCTTAATACACTGACACACGCAGGACTGGACGAGGTCAAATCTTCGGGGGAATTCAATAATCTGGACAGCAAGAAGACTATAGAAAGGTGGGCTGAAAAAGAACTGGAGGAGCAGATTCTCTCCGTTATTCATAAGGTTCAGAAGGATTACCATGCAGATATTTTTGGATTTGGAGAGCTTCTTCATGAGAAAATGCCACGGACCTGGGAGAAAATCGAGAAAAACTGGGGGAAGGAATTTTCCAACGTAGAGATAGTAGTGAATTCCAAGGTGATTATCGAGAGCAGTGCACAAACGTCAAGGTCTATCAAGATTCATCAAAAATAGGTGATAAAATTGGTTGTTGTGGTCATATTTATCTATGCGGTAATTGTTTTGAGTGATCCTTATGGTCTATGGAAACAGGGGATGAAGCGGGATTTTTATGTTTCTTCCGCACTATGTCTGGTATCATTCTGTATTGCTGTTGCATTGGCAATGAGATGGTCACTCCCTAGTCCTTCACCATACCTAGAACACTGGATTAAGATGCTATTTTAGGGGACAAGCCTAAAGGGAGAATAGAGCATGAACAAAGAGATCGTATCAACAGGGCATGCTATTAGTATTGCTGTCTTGTTTATTATGGGGACTTCAATATTTATGGGTGTGCCGGGAGAATCCGGTAACAGTAACTGGATCGCCGTATTATTAGCCATGGTACTGGTGGTCCCACTGCTGCTGATATATGCCAGACTACACATCCTATTACCAGGTAAGGATCTATTTGATATGTTGATTACCGTGTTTGGAGGCGTCTTGGGTCGAATCATTTCTTGTTTCTATATTTGGTATACCTTTCATCTAGGGACACTAATTCTTAGGGTTTTTGGAGAATTCAGTAGATCCGTTACTTTAACCGAAACACCAATGATAGCACCTATGGCATGTCTTGGACTGTTGTGTATATGGATAGTTAAGGCTGGGATTGAAGTGCTGGGGAGAAGTTCTAAGCTTCTATTACTGTTCGCAATATTTGTTAATCTAGTCATTGTCACCTTAGCTTTTTCCAAAATGGAATATCATCACCTACTTCCGCTGTTGGATAAAGGCTGGAAGCCATTATTTAACGATACGCTGGGCACATTTTCTTTTCCATTTGCAGAGGTTGTAGTCTTTCTGGGGGTATTCGGTAATTTATCGAAGAAGAGCTCAGCGAAGAAGGTATTATTTGGTGGCGTAGCGATTGCTGGGGCAATTATTATTATGGCTACACTACGGAACCTATTGATGCTGGGTCCTGAGGTCTTGTCTAGTTTATATTTTCCGGCTTATGTGTCTGCAGGGCGTATTAATGTAGGAGATTTTTTGACCCGAATTGAAGCGTCATCGGCAGTGGCTTTTGTAATCACAACATTTATAAAAGGAAGTTTATGCCTTTACGTATCTTGCATTGGAGTAGCTAAAGTATTCAAGCTCAAGAGTTACCGCTCCGTTGTGCTTCAGATGGGACTACTCATGATCTATTTTGCGGATTTTGTGTACAAGGATATTATGGAAATGTACTATTTCTCTTACCATATTTATAAAATATACGCCTTTCCTTTCCAGGTGATTATTCCGTTGATATTATGGATTTGCGCTGAAATTGTTGTGAGCCGAGGTAAAAATAAACAGATAGCGCCGCAGTCGCAGCAATAGCTCTAAATAGGAGGATACAGGTGTCTCGTGAGCCATAAAAGGTGGCTGTTGGGGTGCTTGTGTCCTTTTTGTTATGAGTAATTAGGTGAAATCCCACATTCGGAATCTTAGCGGAGCGCATAGTTGTTATTGATTAGCGTCCTCTGAGTCCGTAAGTTTCAGGAGAGGGCGATGATGCTATAATGATAGATACATAGAATAGAGATTACTTTTTTTGAGAACAGGGGAGCTGATCTATCATTGAATACATATATTCTTATATATGATAGCTTTGTGCAGTTTGAGGTTACATTGGCAGCTTATTTTATGAAAACAAAGGGTGAGGTTTATACCTTAGGTTTGGAAGATAAGGCGTTAATCTCCTGCGAGGGTTTTTCTGTGAATCCATCCGTATTGGTTGAAAATGTGGACGTTAGCACCATAGATTTATTGATTATCCCTGGTGGGGAAACAGATAATTTAATAGGGCAGGAGGCTCTATTAGATTTAATCAGAAGCCTGAATGGAGCAGGCAAAGTCATCGCGGGCATTTGCGGTGGGGTATCCATTCTTAAGGCAGCCGGAGTACTGGATGGTAAGGTTTATGTGGACAATGAATCTGGCGTATCTAACGTCGTTGTCGATGGAACAATCATTACCGCTAAGCCGAATGGATATGTAGATTTTGCGCTTGAAATTGGGCGAGTAATGAGTATCTATAAAGATGAGGCAGATTTGCAAGAAACGATAGATTTCTTTAAACATTTTAAATCCGTCTAAGGAGTAGAAGAGGGGAAACATGTATGAACGTTAGCAATATCATTATGTCCTCTTATTGGGGTAGAGAGGTTAAACATAAATATATCACCCAAGGTTCCAAAGCGCTGGCTGTTATTTTTCCGGGTAAAAATTATTCAGCTGATCGCTCTCTGCTGGATTATGCGGCTAAAGCTGCCCGGGAGCATAATTGTGATGTTCTGCTTTTAGAATATGGTTACCAGAGTGCTAGGGTGGATTTCAAGCGTGAAGAAATGAGTATTATCATTGAGGAATGTAAAGCCGTGATTGCTTCTCTGCCGGATTATAAGAGGTTTCTTTTTATAAGTAAAAGCATGGGAGCTGTTATTGCAGGTAGAATAGCTGAAGAGCTAGAAATACAGAAGAAGACGTCTCATCTATATATCACCCCGTTGCCTGAGGCGGTGCCGCTGATTCAGCGGAGTCGGGGGACTGTAATTTATGGTGGCAGTGACCCCTTATTTGGTGAAGAGCATTCGGGTGAAATTAGTGGGCTGAATCATTTGAAGGTGTATAGAATCGATGATGCCAATCATTCGCTGGAGGTAGGCAGTGTCAACGAGTCACTAGCAATACTGCTGGTCATCATTAATTTCTATCATGAATTTTTCCGGGATGCTTTAAATTAATAACTTTAGGAGATGATGAGTGTGATTTTGGAAGCTGCGATGCTGCAAGTGAAGCCTGGTTTGACTACTGAATTTGAGCAAAGCTTCAAGGAGGCATCAAGCTTAATCTCCTCGATAGAAGGTTATATGGGCCATGAATTACAACATTGCTTGGAGGATGATCATAAGTATCTGTTGCTGGTGAAGTGGAGAACGCTTGAAGACCACACTGTTGGTTTTAGAGAATCCAGCCAATATCAGGAATGGAAAGCACTCCTTCACCATTACTACGACCCATTTCCGGTAGTTGAGCATTTTACCCGCATTAATCTGGACTAAATGGAGGATACCGAATGAAGGCCAAGCTTGTTGGGGAAGGCAGAACAGCGGAGATCTGGCAGCATGACGATCAGAGGATTCTTAAATTGTATCGGGAGGATATAGCAGAGCAACACGTCAGCCGGGAATATAAAATCAGCCAGTTTGTACATGCGCGGGGTGTTCGGACCCCCCAGCCTTTTGAGCTTATTTCTGAACAGAATCGACAAGGTATCGTTTTTCAACAAATTCAGGGTCCCTCTTTACTAAAGGTGATGGGTGAGAAGCCTTGGAAAGTTACCCAATATGCCAGGCTGATGGCGGGGCTTCATTGTGATTTACATAAGCTTGAAACTACAGAGGAAATCGGCCAGCAAAAGGATATGCTGAAAAGTCAGATCATGGTTGCCCCTATGCTGAGCGAAGAGGAAAAATCCGTCATTTTGAAGTATCTGGAGAAGCTGCCGGAAGGCACTCGTTTATGTCATGGGGATTTTCATCCCGACAATGTGCTTATGGATGAACAGCTCTGGGTGATCGACTGGATGACGGGTGTAGTGGGAGAACCTGCTGGAGATGCTGCGCGTTCCGTAGTGATGTTCAGTTTGGGAGCTATGCCTCCGGGAGCTTCGGCCTTCTCCAAATTAATGTTAGGTTTTATAAGAAAAAGATTAACTAAGGGATACATTCAAGAGTATCTCAGATTATCAGGACACACTTATGAGGACGTAGACCGCTGGATTTTGCCGATCGCTGCCGCACGTCTGGTGGAGGGGCTTTCGCCTCCAGAGAAGGAGCTGCTGGTAAAAGAAGTTCGTAAACGTCTACACACCTTAGCCGCAGAGGTAAGCTGATCATGGCACAAAAACGGAGGCGTATTCTATGACTACCTATATAGCGCTGCTGCGTGGAATTAACGTCGGCGGGAACAAAATTATTAAAATGTTGGACCTGAAGGCGATGTTTCAGTCTCTTGGATTTGCAAATGTACGAACGTATATTCAGAGTGGAAATGTCGTTTTTGAGAGTGATGAAGGTTCGGTAAGCCTACTTAGAGGAGTCATTGAACGTCAGATTCATGAGGTTTTTGGATTCGAGGTCTCTGTTATTATCCGTACTTTAGCAGAAATGGAGAATGTGATCGCTAACGATCCCTTTCAGCTGTCCGAGCCAGAGGAATTCAAAAGATGGTATGTTACTTTTTTACCAGCCGAGCCTTCAGGGGAAGCATTGGATAAACTGTGCACTTATGAGAATGGACCGGATAAAGTGCGTTTTGTCGGCAGAGAGATGTATATATTATATGAGGTCAGTGTGAGCCAATCATCGCTTTTTAAAGTCCCTTTTGACAAAATACTCGGGATGCCCATTACCGCACGCAACTGGAACACGGTGAATAAGCTTGTTGCCATAGGCAAGATGGAATAACATAGTTTAGATTGAACAGGGTACCGAAAGGCTCCACATTGTGGGGTCTTTTTTGCGTGCCGGCAGCCTCATTTATTCAGCAAACATTCAGCTTGCACTCATTGAGAGTTAAGGTATGGATGAAATAATACACCTACGGAAAGCTTGGGCCGGAGTTACAGAACTGCCGGCATATAGAATGATCAAGGGATAGGAGTGAAATGGAGATGAGTTTTGCTAGAAAAATAAGCTCGGATCTTATACTGTGGCTCATTTTAATACTCGCTGCTTTTTTGTACGGTTATGGAGTTTGGAATGACCACTATGTGAATACATACTACACCACTGCCGTGGGAAGTATGCTGCAAAACTTTCATAATTTCTTCTTCGCTTCACTCGACTCTGCAGGTTCAGTCACGGTGGATAAACCACCAGTCACCTTTTGGATTCAGACTCTTAGCGCACTCATTTTCGGGCTGCATGGCTGGAGTGTGATTTTACCTCAGGCGCTTGGGGGCGTGGGCTCCGTGTTGCTCGTATACCTTCTGATAAAACCTACCTTTGGTAAAGCAGCTGCACGTTTAGCAGCGCTGGCCATGGCAACAACTCCAGTAGCGGCGGCTGTTAGCCGGACGAATAACATTGATGCTCTGTTAGTATTCACGTTACTGTTGGCGGTTTGGTTTTTATTTAAAGGAACGAAGAGTAATAAGCTGGGCAGTCTCCTTGCCGCATTTGCTTTAATCGGTGTTGGGTTTAATGAGAAGATGCTGCAGGCTTATATGGTTTTGCCGGCATTTTATCTCTTTTATGTCTTGGCTGCGAAAGTGAACTGGAAGCGGAAAACCGGAGTATTAGCGGCTTCGACAGCTATATTACTCGTGGTCTCGTTATCCTGGGCAGTGATAGTGGATTCAATTCCCGCTAGTAAACGACCTTATATCGGCAGCAGCGGTACTAACTCCGTGCTCAATCTTGCCTTTGGTTATAATGGTGTCGCCCGATTGACGGGTGATCGGGGGACAGGTGGTGGCGGAGGTGGAATGCCTTCAATGAATGGTGGTGAGATGCCGAACATGAATGGCGAGATGCCAGCTATGAACGGTGAAAGACCCGCTATGAACGGGGCAGATGCTGAAAATGGTACGGATAGCGGACGTGGAGCATTTTCGGGTCGGCAAGGTATGAATTCAACCTCAGACAGTCAAAATGGCGCCGATGATGGAGGTTCTCCAGGGCAACCACCCGGCGGTGGAACGGATAATCAAAACCGGCAATTTGGTGGTGAAGGTGGAGGTCAAGGACAACGCGGTGGCATGAATGGCGGCGGAGGTGGAATGTTCAATACTGGAACCGCAGGTCCACTGCGCCTGTTCCAATCAGAGCTGTCAGGTCAGGCAAGCTGGCTGCTGCCTTTTGTATTGTTTGGCTGCATTGGATTGTTCGCTAATCTGCGGAGAAGGAACTTTACGCAAGGGCATAAAGAAGCTCTATTCTGGTTAGCATGGCTGGTGCCGGTGATGGGATTCTTCAGTATTGCGGGATTCTTCCATCAATATTATCTGGTGATGATGGCTCCGCCGATAGCCGCGCTGGTCGGTGCAGGCTGGTCAAAGCTCTGGAGTCTGTATCGTGAGCACTCTGGTTGGCTGTCATGGCTATTGCCAGTTGCGACGCTGGTTACAGCAGTTTTTCAATGGTACATTATTCATCCTTATGACGATACGATTGGCAGGGGCTGGTCGATTGGCATTCTGGCTGCCGGTATAGTTGTTTCTTTGGTGCTGGTCGTTCTTAAAGGCAAGCAGAAGCCATTTGTTTTCTCGGCAAGTATTGTTGCTGTACTAGTATTGTTAATTGGCCCGCTCTACTGGGCAGCTACCCCAATTACTTATGGCCTGAATAGCCAAACCCCTGAAGCAGGACCAGGGAGCAGTGAGAGCAGAGGAGGAATGGGCGGCAATTCTAGCAACTTTGGGCGTAATAGCGCCACAAGTGCGAACGAGAGTCTGTTGTCCTATCTGGAGGAAAATAATACTGGGGAGCCTTATCTGTTTGCCGTATTGGAATATGGCACAGCAGCTCCTTATATCGTCGATAAGGGGGCATCGGTTGTTATTCTGAACGGTTTTTCCAATTCGGACACAGTATATACCACAGATACCCTAAAGGCGTTAGTAAAGAGTGGAAAGGTGAAATACTTCCTGCTGAGCAGCGGCGGTATGGGTGGTGGACGTGGAGGGAATTCTACGCTCTCTACCTGGATTACCGACAATGGCACAGAGGTTCCAGCAGCGGATTGGGCAGGAAATGACGCTGGCAACAGCGGAACGTTATACAAAGTTACAGTTAACTAGTTCAGTGTTTGAGGATACGAAGCGTGCTAATACATTTACAGGCACGCTTCAGCATTTAAATTAAAGGAGGAGCTGCTCATGAGTATCAACGTGCGCTATTCCATTATTATACCGATGTTTAATGAAGAGGCAGTCATTCAGGAAACGTATCGTCGTATTAAAAAAGTGATGGCAATGACGGAGGAAGTGTATGAGCTGATCTTCGTGAATGACGGCAGCACCGACAACTGTGCCCAGATGATCGAGGAATATAGCTACTGGGATGAGAGTGTGAAGCTGATCGATTTGTCACGTAACTTTGGACATCAGATCGCTATTACTGCCGGAATGGACTATGCCCTTGGGGATGCAGTTGTCATTATTGATGCTGATTTGCAAGACCCGCCTGAGCTGATCTTGGACATGATTGCGGAATGGAAGAAGGGGTATGAAGTTGTATATGCTAAGCGGGTGAAGCGAAACGGTGAATCCCTATTCAAAAAGTGGACGGCCAGCCTCTTTTATAGAATTCTGCGTTATTCAACCGATATTTCTATCCCTGTGGATACGGGTGATTTTCGGCTTATAGATCGTAGGGTCTGCGAAGAGCTCAAACGTCTACCGGAGAAAAACCGTTTTGTGCGCGGACTGGTCAGCTGGGTTGGTTTCCGTCAGAAGGCGATTGAATATGAACGGGATGAACGTCTGGCGGGGGAAACTAAATATCCACTAAAACGTATGATGAAGCTCTCTTTGGACGGAATCACCTCCTTTTCCTATAAGCCGCTGAAGCTGGCAGGATATTTGGGCGCACTGCTGTCGGCTTCTGGTTTTCTGTACCTTATGTATGTTTTGTACCTGGTGATTTTTACAGACTCAGTTGTTAAGGGCTGGGCTTCGATGATTGGAATTACGCTGACCTTCAACGGATTTGTACTCATTATGCTAGGAATACTAGGTGAATATGTCGGCCGGATTTATGACGAAACTAAGGGACGTCCGCTTTATATTGTCCAAGAGTTCTATGAAGGTAAGGGGCAGCAAAAGAACATTCGTGAGCACCCTGTGACCCATCTCCGTAAATAAACTGCAAGGGAGGGATTCATGATGAAGATTAGAAAAGCTGTCATTCCCGCCGCGGGCTTAGGCACTCGTTTCCTGCCTGCCACTAAGGCTCAGCCAAAAGAAATGCTGCCCATTGTGGATAAACCAGCGATTCAATATATCGTAGAAGAAGCCGTCCGCTCTGGTATTGAAAGTATTATCATCGTGACCGGCCGCAATAAGAAGTCGATTGAAGATCATTTTGATAAATCGGTGGAGCTGGAGCAGACGCTTTTGGAAAAAGGGAAAGAGGATCTACTTCGTGAAGTCCAGCTAATCAGTGAGCTAGCGAGCATCCATTACATTAGGCAAAAAGAGCCGCTGGGACTAGGCCATGCCATCCTTTGTGCGGAACAATTTATCGGTGATGAACCTTTTGCTGTTTTGCTTGGTGACGATATTATGGTTTCGGAGGACCCGGCGCTGCTGCAGATGATGAGATTGTATGAGCAAGAGGAGCAGACTATCGTCGGTGTGCAGCAGGTGCCACGGCAGGAGGTTAACAAATATGGGATTATAGCCTCCAGCGGCTCACTAAATGGAGTTCATGAAGTAAAAGGACTGGTAGAGAAGCCCTCGCCTGAAACAGCACCTTCAGAATACGCCATTATGGGGCGATACATTTTAGAGCCTTCGATATTCTCAGTGCTGGCTAACCTCAAACGTGGAGCGGGCGGTGAATATCAACTGACGGATGCTTTGCACGAGGTATCCCGGCAAGAAGGCTTGCTGGCGCTGGATTTAATCGGCAAACGTTATGATATTGGTGATAAATTTGGTTACATTAAAGCCACGCTGGAGGTAGGTTTGATGCGGGAGGATTTGCGCCCATTATTGGTTCCGTATTTGCAGGAGCTGGCTGCTAGTCTTAAGGGAAGAGAAGAAGAAGTGGATTCCTTGCATTGGAGTATACACAGTTGAGGGAGAGGAACTGTTTCAAACGATCATAACATCGGCTTTGGCGGTGGGATGAGGTTTTGAAGCAGTTTTTTTGCGTGTGGTGTTCAAAGGACGGTGAGGGACGAGCAAATAAGTGTACTTTATACAATTAAAAGTATGGGGGGACAGCTGCAAATCGATTTAGTTGCACTTGATACATCTATATCTTCACATTTTAACTAGAATGCTCATTTAGTTTGTTTTTAGTTGCATAAAATACACTTAAAACAGCCGTGTGGGTGTTATTGTATGAAATAGCTGCATCAAGTGCAGTTATTTTTAAATTTCGTAACTTGGTTCTCCTGGGTGACGAAAAAATCCGAAAGACCGATTCCTAAGAATCATCCTCCGGATTTATGTTTTGAGTATAGATTAAGCTTTCAGCACATCATGATCAACGTAACGCGTACCATTTAACTCGCTAATTACATTAATAGCTACCTTCGCACCATCGCCTGCGGTAATAATGGCATGTACACTTACTCCAGCAACAGTACCAGCAGCCCAAATACCTGCGATATTCGTTTTGCCTTCAGCATCAACGGCTACTACAGTTTTGATTCTTGGCTCTGTACCATCCTTAGTCTCCACACCAGCTTTGGCAGCTAGATCTGTAAGGGCGCCTGTGGCAAGAATGACATGTTTTGCTTCATAGATAATTCCATCTTCAGTTTCAATGACAAAACCATTGCCGCTGGAGGTGAGGTTGATAGCCTGTTCGGAAACCAGCTCAGCGCCAAATTTAACGGCTTGCTTATGCCCGGTTTCGACCAGCTCAGGACCACCTACTTCGGAAATTCCATAAAAGTTCTCAAACCAACCTCTGCGGGTCATGCCCTTATCGTTGTCGATCAGCAGCGTTTTTTTGCCCGCCTTGGCGGCGAACAGGGCTGCGCTTGCACCGGCAGGACCGGCGCCAATTACGGCGATTTCGTACATGTATTTACCTCCTAAAAGTTTTGTGGAGCGATGCTCCTTAGAATGGACTACATAGCAAAACTGGCAACGAAAGCATACGCTTAAGTTTTGTGGAGCGACGCTCCAGTTCCTCTTAATTATAACGGTTGTTACTCTTCCTTGGCTAATCCTTCCTCGCAAGGCAGACTAACCGTAAACGTTGTGCCCTCCCCAACGGTGCTATTTACACTAATCTTGCCGTGATGTGCCTCGACAATAGATTTTGTAATGGAGAGGCCTAACCCTGATCCGCCGTATTTACGTGTACGAGAGGAGTCACTGCGGTAGAATCGATCAAAGATATGTGGGATGTGCTCTCCGGGAATTCCGTAGCCATTATCCCGCACGCTTAATAGAGCCTGATTTCCTTCCGCTTGTAAAGAGAGATGAATGCTCCCTGTCGTGGCATTGGTATGCTGAACTGCATTGTGGAACAGATTCAGAATCACCTGCTTGAGCTTATAGGGATCATATTTACCACGGATGCCATAGGAGATATCAAAGGTAACTTTACGTTGATCTGCGAGCAAAAGCAGATGCGGCTTCATTTCGTGAATTACCTCGCTGAGAATCAGATCAGTCATCTGCAGTTGTGGAGCTCCATCCATTCGAGCGAGCAGTAGCAGATCCTCGACCAGCTTGTTGATCCGTTTCGATTCACCATGCATGCTTCGCAACGAGTTATATAACTGTTCTTTATTATCGGCGGCGCCCCGCAGCAAGACCTCAAGAAAACCGTGTATTGAGGTAAGCGGAGTTCTAAGCTCGTGGGAAGCATCGGCAGCGAACCTGCGCATCTGCTCCTTGGCCTCCCGTTCATTATGAAAGGATATTTCGAGACGTTCGAGCATACCATTGAATGAATGAGCAAGCTTGTCGATCTCGGCCTGTCCTTGGTCAACTGGAAACCGAATGTCCAAATTACCGGCATTAATGATCTCAGCCGATTCTCCCATATTAGATAGAGGAACTAACGTCTTTCGCAGGGCCGGTAAGTATAGGAATAATCCAGTCAATAAAGCAATCACTGACAAACCTGCGTAGATCAGCAGCTGCTGCATTATCACATCCGTCAATGGCCCTGTGCTCACACTCATTTGCAGCAGCAATCTAGTATTTCCAGGTCTATAAAGATTCATGAATATAGCTAGATGTTCAGTTCCGTCTTCAGCTTGGATGAGCTTGTAATTTCCTGTTGCCCTATCCGTGGTGTGAATCAGCAGCGCATCGTATTGCTCATTGGTCAGCCTGGGTGCTGCTATATCTGAGAGGGTTAATTGCTGTAAATCCCTGAAGGTGCCATCCGAGCTGTACATGGCGAGAGTTGTATGGGCATCAAGCAGAAGCGGGCGCCGGTTCTCGCCAGTTCGCAGCCCACTTGGCATTTTATTCATGTCTTCTCTTTCCAACGGGAAATTGCTGTTAAACTCGTTGTTCGTGTCATTTATACCTGTGCTGTCCTCGTCATAGGAATTAAAAAAGTTAAAAAACATCTCACGGGGGACAGAACGTATTTGCGCTTCCATAGACTCGGCTCTATTGCTGTATATAAAATCTCGCATAAGGATATATTGTAAGACTCCAATTAGCAGCAGCAATCCTGATAGAATAAGCAGCGATGTGGCAAGCAGCTGTTTACGCAAGGAACGTGGTGCAGGCAGTCTGCGAAGCCATCTGAAGATGGGAGTGCTCATAGATCCACCCGGTAGCCTGCGCCCCGCAGGGTACGGATAATACGGTGCTCCTTATCTCCGAGCTTCTCACGAAGCGAACGGATATAGACCTCAACAATATTTTCCTCACCGCCAAAATCATAGCCCCACACTTTATCAAGAATCATAGGCTTGCTGAGTACAAGGCCGTGATTGATAACGAGATACTGTAATAACTCGTATTCCGTAGGGGAGAGTTCAAGTACTTCCTCCCTGAAGCGAATTTCCTTTCGCCGACTGTCAATTCGGAAAGGACCGCAGCGGACCTCACCTAGCAGCCCCGGAAACTGATTCCGCAGCCGCGCTTGGATCCGCGCTAGTAATTCATCAAAGCTGAAGGGCTTGACCATATAGTCGTCAGCACCAATAGATAGTCCTTTTACGCGATCATCCACTTCGTCTTTTGCAGTAAGCATGATGACAGCTACCTCTGTCTCTTCTGAGCGCAGATAGTGACATACCTCGAATCCATCCATACCCGGCATCATAACATCCAGGATAGCTACATGGGGCTTGAATTCAGCTGCAATCGAAATGGCGCTTAGCCCGTCCGACGCGGTTCGTACTTCAAAACCTTCGTTAAGGAGACCCAGCTCCAGGAACTGTAATATATGAGGCTCATCATCTACGAGCAGAAGTCGAACTCCTTGTACTGCTTTCATCATAGGTTCCTCCAAATCGGTGATAGATAGCTTCATTATGCCATATCCGGTTGAATGTTTGCTGAAGACCGAATGATTCTTTTTCTAGAATAAATGAGTGAATTTCTTTCACATGGCTTTAAATTGGTTAATCTAGTTATAAGGAATATTAACGTGTTTAATGACAAACAGGGTTAAAAATTCCGGATTTTCGGAATTGCGATAAAGGGTTTTGACGAAGAATATAGAACACTTTACAATAAGGATAATCTCCTGATTCAGGCTCCTGATTTTGGAGAATGCTCTCCCTATTTTAGGTTAGATCATCCGAACGTGTAAAATTTCCTTCCTCGTTTTTTCAACTTTGTCATCTTCCTATCAAGGCTCATTTCTTTCTGGTGTATTTCTTTTCTAATTCACTTCTTTTTGGAATTCTGTTCATTCATCCTAGGTTTGCTGAACTTTATATTACCCATAAGTCAAGGGAGGCTTTTCCATGAAGAAAAAAGAAATGGTAGCCATGCTATTGGCTGGAGGCCAAGGCAAAAGATTGAAAGGTTTAACCAAATCGCTTGCCAAGCCCGCTGTCTATTTTGGGGGCACTTATCGGATCATCGACTTTCCTTTAAGTAACTGCTCCAACTCGGGTATTGATACTGTTGGTGTATTGACACAGTATGAGCCACTTATACTACATTCTTACATCGGAGTAGGCAGTGATTGGGATTTGAACCGTAAGAATGGTGGAGTATTCGTATTGCCACCGCATGAACGTGAGAATGGAAGCAGCTGGTATCGGGGAACAGCCGATGCGATTTATCGAAATCTTAAATTTGTAGATCAGTTCGACCCCGAGCATGTTCTTATTCTATCCGGTGATCACATTTATAAAATGGATTATCATGCTATGCTGCAATACCACAAGGAGAGAAATGCAGATTGCACAATTTCTGTGATTGACGTTCCGCTGGAGGAAGCAAGTCGATTTGGAATCTTAAATACGGAGGACGATCTGAAAATTTACGAATTTGAGGAGAAGCCTGCACAGCCAAAAAGCACGCTAGCTTCTATGGGTGTGTACATCTTTAAATGGGAAATTCTCCGCAAGCATTTACTGGAGGACGGAGAGAATATAGGGTCATCTCACGATTTTGGTAAGGATATCATTCCTTTGATGCTGGAAGACGGGAACTCTTTATTTGCGTACCCTTTTGAAGGGTATTGGAGAGACGTTGGTACGGTAGCAAGCCTGTGGGAAGCGAATATGGATTTACTGAGCGATAATCCACCGCTTAATCTAAATGATCCCAGCTGGCGCATATTTACACGCAATCCGAATCAACCTGCTCAATATGTCGCACCTGGGGCGAAAGTGTCAGGATGCATTATTAATGAAGGCTGCATTGTGCATGGTGAAGTGAAGCACTCGGTTCTTTTTTATGGCGTAGAAGTAGGTGAAGGCAGTGTGATTACGGACTCCGTAATTATGCCTAAGGTTAAGATTGGTAAGAACGTACGCATTCATAAAGCGATTATTAGTGAAAATACGGTAATCGACGATTATATGGAAATAGGCATCGAGCGGGAGAACGAGAACGAAATTCTGCTGATCGACAATAAAAGCAAAAAACGTAAATCAGCTGTAGCCAAAACCATATAATCAAGCTAAAACGCCTTCGACGTCCTTCTAGGGACGGTAAGCGTTTATGCGAGATTTATAAGGATAAAGTATATAGTGAAACTTATACTTTCTTATAAATTATAAGAGGACGGTGGATTCCGATGAAGCAACTCATGGGTGTAATTAATTTGGATCATGAACTCGATAAATTAAATGAACTCACTTATTTCCGCTGTGGTGCAGCCGTACCTTTTGCCAGTCGTTATCGGTTGATAGATTTCGTGCTTTCCAATATGATGCGTGCGGATCTGGAGAGCGTGGGCCTGTTTGTTCGCCGTAAATACCGTTCTTTAATGGACCATTTGGGTGACGGGAAATCTTGGGATATGAATCGCAAGCATGGGGGACTATTTATTTTGCCTCCGGACTGGAATGATCCCACCGATACTTCTCTTGGCGACCTTCAGCATTATCATAATAATCTGGATCTTTTTAAACGGGGATCTGCTAAATATATTGTGTTTTCCGGCAGCCAGCATATTAATACTATCGATCTCCAGGACTTGTACAGCTACCATTTGGAGAAGGGTGCCGATGTTACAGTAGTATACAAAAAAATAGAGCAATTACAGCCAGAGCATGAGTTATGCCAGCGTATTGAAGTGGACGAAGAGAATAATGTGACCAATATCCATCATGAGAAGGATCATCCCAATTTATATCTCGATATCTTCATTATGGAGAAAAAACTGTTCCTGGAGCAGGTGGAACATTGCATTGCACATGGGGAGAGTTACTTTTTCCGTGATGTGATCCAGAAAAACCGCCATAAATTCAAAATCGCTGCTTATGAGTATCATGGCTATCATGCCGTAATTAATTCATTGGAAAGCTATTATAAGAATAGTCTGGAGCTGCTTCAGCAGGAGAATTACTTTAGTCTGTTCAAAGAAAGTCCAGTGCAGACGAAGATTAAATATGAGGCTCCTACCCGATATTTAGAGAGCGCAAATGTCAGCAATTCACTGGTGGCTAACGGCTGCATTATAGCTGGAACGGTGGAGAACAGCGTGATCTTTCGTGGGGTTCAGGTACGTAAAGGAGCGAAGATCATCAACTCTGTAATTATGCAGAAGTGCATTATAGAGGAAGATGCTGTTATTGAGAATGTGATCATGGATAAGGACGTACATTTAAGTAAGAATCGAATTCTCGTCGGGGATAGTAAACGTCCATTTGTGATCGCCAAGAGCAGCAAAATATAAACCAACTGGATTAGATGAAACGAAACAGTATAACCTATCTGATCTACAGGCATAGTCTAATGCATCCCTAAAAAAAGCTTTTGTCAGGAGGAACCTGCTGTTGTTTAACGATAAAGAAACTTTCAAACAGGTGTTTCGCGAGACGCTCATCAGTAAATTGGGCAAACCTTTGGAGGAAGCCTCGAATGCTGATGTCTATAAAATATTAGGCAACATGATTCGCGAGAATGCCGGGAAAAATTGGGCGGATACCAATCAAAAGTACAAGACGGATAAGGATAAGCAGGTATACTATTTTTCTATGGAGTTTCTGATCGGAAGACTTCTGGGGAACAATCTGCTGAATATGGGCGTGCTGGAGGTCGTGCGTGAGGGATTGGCCGATCTTGGTTTCTCGCTGCAGGATATTGAGGAGGTAGAAGCCGACGCTGGGCTTGGCAATGGAGGACTTGGACGTCTAGCTGCTTGTTTCTTGGATTCACTGGCCTCCCTGCAATATGCAGGGCATGGTTGCGGCATACGTTATAAATACGGCCTGTTCGAGCAGAAAATCGTTGACGGGTATCAGGTGGAACTGCCCGATTACTGGCTGCAAAATGATAATGTATGGGAAGTGCGTCGTGAAGACAAGCAGGTAGAAGTAAGGTTCTGGGGCGTGATTGAGACTCGGGAGGAGAACGGGCGGCTTATCTTTGAGCATAGTCAATATGAGGCCGTTCGTGCAGTTCCGTATGATGTGCCTATCATTGGTGCAGATCGGCGGCATGTGAATACACTGCGCAACTGGAGCGCGGAGTCCATCACCCAGCCTACCAGAACCTTTGGCTCTTTTGCCGGATCAGACTATCATAAATTCCTGGAATATAAGCGTTCCGTAGAATCCATCTCGGAGTTCCTGTATCCGGATGACTCTCAATACGAAGGCAAGCTGTTGCGGTTGAAGCAGCAATACTTCCTCTGCAGCGCTGGCCTGCAAAGTATTCTGCGAACCTTTGGAAAGCTTGGACTCCCTATACAATCGCTGCCCGACAAGGTTGCACTTCATATCAATGATACACATCCGACGCTTGTAATTCCTGAATTGCTGCGGATTCTGATGGATGTACATGGATTAGGATGGGATGAAGCGTGGAGTATTACAACTCGTATGGTGTCCTATACAAATCATACGATCTTGAGCGAAGCCCTGGAGAAATGGCCTATTCAAATGGTCAGGGACTTGCTTCCACGTATTTTTCTTATTATTGAAGAGATCAATGCCCGCTTCTGCGGCGAGCTGATGAGTCGTTATCCCGGTGATCAGGACCGGATTTCACAGATGGCGATTATTCATGACGATCAGGTTCGCATGGCCCATCTGGCGATTGTGGCGAGCCATAGTGTCAATGGGGTAGCGGCGCTGCATACAGAAATATTGATGAAACGCGAAATGCGGCTCTTTAATGAAATGTACCCGCACCGCTTCAATAATAAGACGAATGGGATTACTCACCGGCGCTGGCTGATGCATGCCAATCCGGATCTGGCTAACCTTATCAATCAATCGATAGGAACCCGCTGGATGAGCCATCCGCAAGAGATGATTGGCTTGATTAAATATTGTGAGGATGCTTCCTTTCAGGAACAAGTAGCCAGCATTAAACGGCGGAATAAGCTCAAGTTGGCTGAATACATTTACAGCAAGCATTCAGTACATGTAGACCCCGACTCTATCTTTGATGTTCAGGTGAAGCGCCTGCATGCTTATAAGCGGCAGCTGCTAAATATTTTGCATATTCTGCATATGTACAACCAAATCAAAGATAATCCTTCGATGGATATGGTACCGCGCACGTTTATATTCGGAGCAAAGGCGGCGCCAAGCTATCATTTGGCGAAACGAATTATCAAGCTGATCAATACTGTGGCGGAGGCTGTCAACAAAGATCCGGATGTTAAAGGCAAGATTCGTATCTTTTTCCTTGAGAATTATTCGGTATCTTTGGCCGAGAAGATCATTCCTGCTGCGGATATTAGTGAACAGATTTCTACAGCGAGTAAAGAGGCTTCCGGTACGGGGAATATGAAGTTTATGATGAACGGTGCATTAACCGTAGGTACGATGGACGGCGCTAACGTGGAAATGCATGAGATGGTAGGGGACAACAATATGTTCCTGTTCGGTCTTCGTGCTGAGCAGGTAATGGATTATTATCAGCATGGCGGCTATCACGCACGTGATATCTACAATGGGGATAGCCGTGTGAAGGAAGTATTGGATCAGTTGGTTAATCCGGGACCTATATGCTGTCATGGTGCGGAGTTTGAGACTATTTTCCATTCTCTTTTGGATAATAACGATGAATTCTTTGTGCTTAAGGATTTCGCAAGTTATGTCGAGACTCATGTCGAGATTGACCGGGCATACCGCAACCGTCAGGAGTGGCTGAAAAAGTCTATTATAAATATTGGTCATTCCGGTAAATTCTCAAGTGATAACACGATTAGCCGCTACGCGGCGGAGATTTGGAATATCAGTCCGGTACGGCTATAGGCTCAACAAGAATAGGCTGTCTTATAAGTAGGAGATTCCTACAAATGAGACAGCCTATTTCTTATGCTCTATAGAGCTGCTTTAGATAACTTCCGATACCAGGGCTGCGAACCGCTCCAGGAACCGGCGTTCCTCATCATCAAAACGATCTTTCAGCGGACTGTCGATGTCGAGTACGCCAAGCAAACGATCATCCTTGATCAGCGGGACGACAATTTCGCTGTTTGAAGCGGCGTCACAGGCGATATGTCCCGGGAATGCATGCACATCTCCAACTACTAACGTGCGTCGTTCCGCAGCAGCCGTTCCGCAGACTCCACGAGACAACGGGATGCGGATGCAGGCAGGAAGACCTTGGAAAGGCCCGAGCACAAGCTCCTTGCCATCAAATAAATAAAAACCGGCCCAATTCGTATCCGGCATAGCGTGTTTAAGCAGTGCCGAAGCATTGGCCAGGTTGGCCGTTGCACTTGGTTCGTCCTTTACTAATGCTTCTAGTTGGATTAGAACCGCTTCAAACTGCTCGTTGCGTGTTCCATCGTAAGGCATAGCTTGAAACATGAAGCATCACCTTCCTGTACTTTTAATTCAAATATGAACTCCTAACTGTAATTATCAACATAGTACAGCTAGACATGATACGTCAAGCGACAATACCAATCTGTAACAATATGGAATCTTCCTTGAAGTCCATGAAATGCGGAACAGCCACAATAATGTTTCCGGGGATCGGTCAGAGGGTAATGCTAGTATAAATACCGAAGGCTATATAGCCGGAAGAGGTGGAATATGCGCGCTGATGTACAGAACTTGTTCATAGGAATTCATATGCTTTATTGTGCACGGGATAAAGATGTGACGATCTCAGAGATGCTGCTCGGACTTGAAGATTTGGGGTATCGTGTAGGAGAACGCGAAGTGAAACAGGAATTGGAAAAGCTGACACTGGACAACTTTCTGACTGCCCATACCGAAGGGTACAGTATTACGGGGACTGGAATTGAAGAGTTCAAGGATATTCGAGCCAAACTTCAGGTGTTATGCAGTGAAGTTATTCATGAAGCGGAATGAAATCATTGTAGTTAAGTTTAATAAAAAGCGTCTGTATTTAGGGAGTGTTTGCTCCCTGTTGCAGACGTCTTTTTACGTTAACGCGTAGAATTTGTTCTTTTCAATGTTAAAGAATTTAGAACTTTTATCTTAAGGATATACTCTTGAATGATGTATAATTGATAAGTTGAAGGGGGGCAGAGACTTGTATATCTGCAATGGAGTGATACCCACACTGGTCGGCAGTAGAGTGAAGCTGTGTGCTATGACTACTGAACATGCTTCAGCATTGTATCAGATCTGGTCTCATCCAGAGGTCACCCGCTGGTTGGGGGCTCCAGCATTATCCTCTATCGAAGAGACTGAGCAACTGATTGCATTTTTATCACAGATGGCTCAGGAAGAGGACAGCTTACGCTGGAGTATTGTAGGACCCGGAGGTGAAGTTATAGGGAGCTGCGGGTATAACTATTGGCAGTTACAGGGAGCTTACCGCGGGGAAATTGGCTGCGATCTGGCGCCTGCCTTTTGGGGGCTTGGATATATGAAAGAAGCGCTTGGTTTAGTGCTCAACTTCGGCTTCAATAGGATGGGGCTGAATCGGATAGAAGCGCTGTGTCATCCTGATAATAATCGTGCGCAGAGGCTGGTTCAAACGCTCGGCTTTCAGAAGGAAGGTATATTACGTCAATATCGTCAGACACCTTCCGGCTTTCAGGATGTGACTCTACATGCGCTTCTGCGTGGGGAATGGCAATGATTTTATTACATAAAGAGAGGGTTTGGAACATTGAAGTCAACAGGGGATTTAGAACGTAAATTAATACTGATAGGGGTGCTGCTAGCTACCTTTTTGGCTGCGATTGAAGGAACGGTAACAGGACCAGCGGGTCCAGCTATCGTAGGTGAATTTCAGGGAATGCAGTGGCTTAGCTGGATATTCACTTCTTATTTGCTGGCAATGGCTATTACTACTCCTATTTTCGGCAAAATCAGTGACCTCTTTGGACGCAAGCCGGTGTTCATGTGGGGGGCAGCTGTTTTTTTATTAGGCTCATTATTATGCGGTATTTCGCAAAGTATGGAGCAGCTGATCCTGTTCCGGGCAATACAGGGGATTGGCGCGGGTGCGCTCATTCCAATGACCTTTACCATTATCGGGGATATTTACAGTATTGAAGAGAGAGCGAAGACACAAGGATTACTTAGCTCTGTATGGGGGATTTCCTCTTTGGTAGGCCCTCTTCTTGGAGGATATGTTGTAGATTACCTAAGCTGGCGCTGGGTATTTGTCTTTAATCTGCCGTTTGGTTTACTAGCAATGGTATTTATTGCCCGTTATTTGAAGGAAGAGAAGGTACGCCGGAAAGCACAAATTGATGTGGCAGGGGTGCTGCTGTTCGCTGCTGGTATGGGCGCATTACTCTTCGGTCTCTCCACAGGAGGACAGAATCTGGAGTGGACATCCCCACTGCTAATTGCAACTCTAAGTGTGGCTGTTATCCTGCTAGTCTTATTTTTCTTTGTGGAGCGTCGTGCTCCTGAACCTATGTTGCCGCTGGGTCTATTCTCGAACCGCAACATAGCGGTGTCTACTGGGGCTAACCTGCTGGTAAGCACATTAATTATTGGGCTTTCTACGTATGTGCCATTATGGGTGCAGGGTGTATCCGGAAAAAGCGCCGCCATCTCAGGTTTGCTACTGGCGCCGATGTCGGTAGGCTGGATGTTTGGTTCGATCGCCGGAGGGCGGATGATTCTAAAAGCAGGTTCGCGTCGAACCGCAATGCTTGGGTTGATTATGATCGCTGCGGGGGCTATTGGCCTGGCTTTCTTAACAGGGGAGTCTTCACAGCTGCTGCTCTTATGCTTGATGCTGGTCTGTGGAGTTGGCTTTGGGTATTCTTCTACAGTCTTTACGATTATCGCGCAGTCCTCTGTTGCGTATGAGCAACGGGGAGCATCTACAGCGCTTAATGCGTTCACGCGTTCTTTAGGACAGACTGTTGGGGTGGCTATTTTTGGCTCCTGGCTGAACTTGAATATTGATAAGCTGTTAAGAAAACAACCAGATTCAAACATCTCAGGAGATGATATTAATAAGCTGCTTGGATCACATGCAGGAACCAACCTGTCTGGGGAAGTATCAAACAGTCTGCGTGATGCCCTTGAAGGTGGTCTTCATTCATTATTTATCGTAATGGCAGTTTTCGCTGTTTTGTCGCTGATAATTTCCTGGGGTTTGCGAAAGGGTGTGCCTTCAGTAGAGGATGCTTCATCGTCCTTGAAAAAGGCATAACTTAATAGGTAGATAGCGTTTAAATGTGCTTGATCCATACGAATTGACTCCCTGGAGAGGCGTACGGAGTGACGCATGGAATGACCGACGGTGTGGCATATGGAATGACGCATGGAGTGACGCATGGAATCACGCACGGAATGACGCATGGACTAACGGAGAGTATCACATGAAATGACGCATGGAGTGACATATGGAATGACACATGGAATAACGGATGGGTGGCACGCCAGATTGATGCAACCTCTAGAGTAGAGCGTCGATGGAAGCAGTGGAAGCAATCGTTAGGCAAATTTAGTTGTATTTTGTACAACTATAATCCTGCCGTTAACTCTTCAATGGATATAGCTGTATTTAGTACATCTATTTTCTTGATTTACTTGCCTAGGGGTACTTTTTCTGGTTTTTAATTGTACAGAATACACTTAAAGTTAGAATAATCCGATTTGCATACGAAATAGCTGTATAGAATGCAGTTATTCCTTTAGCTACTGCTCAGGTTCCCATCAAGATCGGGCGCTGAAAATATAGCGGGTTATATCAAAAGTGAATTTTACTGAGGGTGGTAGTTACGGTCAGCTAGAAGGGACGTCCAATCGGAAGTGTGTTTGCCAAGTCCAATCGGAAGTGTGTTTGCCAAGTCCAATCGGAAGCGTGCACGACAAGTCCAATCGGAAGTGTGCTCGCCAAGTCCAATCGGAGGTGTGCTACGCCAAATCCAGTCGGAAGCGTGCACGCAAGTCCTGCCGAATAAGGATGATGATGATCCGAGGTTTGCCAAAAGCGGACCTCAAAGTCCGTCTTCGGCATCGACTTACTGCCCTAACTGATCAGTTCCCAACTAATGTTCGGCTAACGGAGGCTGTAAAAAGGCACTCGAATTTTGCTCAGAGGGGTCATAAGGACTTATATCATCTGCTCAAGTAAGCCGCCGCAGAACAAAAAAACCAATAGGCGATTCTCAAATAAATCGGAGAATCGCCTATTGGTTTTCTTTTTAACATTAACAGAAATCAATAACAGCTTGTCTAAAACACATAAATAAGCGACTCTTACTTACGAGGAAGAGGGGATAGCTTCTCAGCTTGTAGACCCATCTTTTTGAGCAGAACAATCATTTGTTCCTTCTCATCATCATTCAGACCGCTGAAAGCAAGATGCAGGCGTTCTGAATATTTCGGATACATCTCATTCATGAGACGTTCACCTTCCGTAGTCAGCTCCGCAAAAATCACACGGCGGTCGCTCGGACAAGGCTTACGCTGCAAATAGCCGCGTTCCTCAAGCTTATCGATTACGTAAGTAACGTTGCCGCTTTGCAGCAGCAGCTTGGCGCCAATTTGTTGAATGGGTTGTGGTCCCTTATAGTACAACACTTCCATAACGGCAAAGGCAGTCGGATTAAAACCTTCAATTTTGCTGCCGGTAACAGCATGTTCATTAATGCTCTTAAAAGACTTGGCAAATACCCGGTACAAATGTAGTGTTAATTGCGTATCACGTTCGTAAGATTGTATCATGCTTCTCCACCCTCTATCGTTAATCATGTGTGAACTCATCGCACAGTTTGCAATCAATAGTCATTAGTGCACGGGTTACCTGTGCAACGAACCTTGAGATAACCTTAGAATACGTGAAAGAGCGAATGAAGAACATGTGATTTGTCACAATGAGCACACTTTTAATTATTAAAAATCAAACAATTTTTTGAATGCGATAAAAACGAAGGTTTTTTTGATTTCAGTCTTTGAAAGGATAAGAATTTCAGTCTTAGGTTCAAGCGCTATTTACGCCTCCAGACGGATGATTGATGTTCTCCAATATTTTACTATTACTTCATCGAGAAATAGTAACGGGGAGTGAAGTAAGATGGAGGAACAACTGGCTCATGATTCAAAAGAAGGAAAGCTAACGGCGAATAAGCCCTTTATGCTGCTTATTGCCGCACAGCTTGTATCGAATGTGGGAGACTGGTTGCATATCCTAGCGCTACTGACAATGGTAGGTTTTAAATGGAATGCGACACCGTGGGAAATTACGGCTATATCTTTATGTATGGCTGTGCCGTTGCTCTTAGGAGGACCGTTCGCTGGTTATTTAAGTGATCGTTTTAACCGCAAGGCGCTGATGATTGGTTCGGATCTAGCTCGTGCCGGAATCGTTGTTTGTTTGGTATTTGCAGGTTCTCTCTGGCAGGTATATGTCCTGCTAGTAGCTAAAGGGATCATGGATGTACTCTTTTCACCAGCCAAAAGCGGAAAGCTCAAGGAGCTTGTCCCTGCGGCCCAGATGGATAAAGCCATGGCGCTTAGCTCATCTATCGAACAAATAACCAAAATTGTAGGTCCTGCTCTAGGTGGACTGCTGGTTGCCGCATTTGGTATTGCCGCTTGTTATGTGATTGACTCGGCTACCTTCATTTTATCGGCGGTCATCTTAATAGGACTGCCGCGTGCGTCTGCACTGAAGAAAGATGCAGCAGAGGATAACACAGGGGAGAATGGTGCTCGGAAGTCTTTTCGCCAAGAAATGTCGGCGGGTCTGCAGGTGATCGTGGGAATGCCAGTAGTACTTTGCGGGATTGCTATGCTGGTACTAGTGCTGCTAATGCTGCAAATTGGTGATTCGCAGATTGTAACGTTATTCCGGGAAATTCCGGGTGTGAACGGTGATCTGCTGGGTTGGTGTGTGGCAGCCAGTGGTCTTGGCACCTTACTGTCAGCCTTGCTTGTAAGCCGTATAGGCAGTGGTAAACATACGCTCGTCTTCATGGGATTGGGAGCTGTAATTATGGGGGTTGTTTTCTCAAGTGCAGGAATTGTAACTGCCCACGGTCAGGCTGGATTATGGATGAACATCGCTTTATTTGGTTCTTTTATGTTTGCTGGTGTGGGAGCAGGCCTTGCGTTCATTCCCTTCAATTCTATGCTGCAACAGCGGACCCCTGCGGAATACACGGGCCGTGTATTTGGAACTATAGGCAGTCTAACAAGTGCGGCTGTTATCTTGGGACCTGTGGCCGGTGGGGCTTTAGTTACAGCGTCAGGACCTGTCCCGGCTTTCATTCTCTCTGGTTTGCTTACAGCCCTGCTCGGAGTGTTACTGTTAATGCTGCGTGGTAAAGTCGAGCGTAGAGATGAAGCGGCAATTAAACGTGAAGAAGAAATTTCAGCAACAAATAACCTAGAGCTTCTCGGACAGACCTCTCTTTAATGGGAGGTTTCTTTTTTAAATAGGAGAGTAGTTCTCTGAGCTGTGAAAAAATCAGTTTGCTTCCTTGGAGAAAGTATATATAGTACGATTAGAGAAGCTATCTTTCTGGATTGGAATTTCGATAATAATATTCATTAGAAATATTTAGGAGTTGGCGAATATGGAGAATGTAGAAATAACAGGGGATACCGAGAGCGACGAAGAGATTGTACTCGATGTTGAGATCGATGAAGCAGGCTATGAAGCAGGTGCCCCATGCATATTCGATATTTCATTTCAGGTGCGGCGTGGACAGCTGCTCGGACTGATCGGACCAAACGGTGCAGGAAAAAGTACTACAATTAAAACACTGCTCGGTTTGCTTAAGAATACCAAAGCTAAGGTCTCCTTTAATGGAGTTAATAAATCCTATGCTTATGTACCGGAGCAGCCGGTGTTTTATGAGGACCTGACCTTATGGGAGCACTTAGATTTGGCTGCTGCTGCTTATGGACTAAAATATGAGCAGTTTCAAGAAACGGCGGAGAGGTTACTGAAGCAGTTCGGCATGAATCATGTCCGTGATGATCTTCCAGCTGGTTTCTCTAAGGGTATGAAACAGAAAATGATGCTGATGCTTGGCTTTTTGGTACAGCCGGATGTTTATATTGTGGACGAGCCTTTTATCGGCTTGGATCCTCGGGCCACTAAAGATTTCCTGCGGCTGCTGGAAGCGGAGCGGCAGCGCGGAGCTGGTGTATTAATGTCTACGCATGTATTGGATACTGCTGAGAAAATTTGCGATGATTTTGTGCTGATCTCGGGTGGCAGGGTTGCCGCTGCTGGAACGCTCGAAGATATACGTGATTATGCTGGGTTGCCGGAGGCGTCGTTGTTTGATTGCTTCGACGAACTGACATGAGTAAGCAGAAGCAGCGAGGGTTTGCTTTTCCTACCTCCAAAAAGCTATTCTGGCGGCGATTATTTTCTCATTGGCGTGAGCAATCTGCTATTATCCGTACGGCTGCCGATTGGACTGTGCTGTTATATATACTGATTCCCGGGGGATTTCTGGGAGGACGGTTATATTACGGGTTCTGGAACGAGGCATTGCCAGCTTGGAGTGGAGATTTGCCGTTTATGCTCATTCCTTCATTATTAGTGCTCCTGCTCTGTAGAGGGGGACTGGTGCTATTATTGCAGGAAGGCGATCTATTATTTCTAAGACAACGACAGCGATGGATAAATACGATCATGTTTCGCGGGTTGCTGTACAGCCTGATCGTAACATCGTTGAAGTTCTGTGTAGCTTTTGTGCTGTTATTACCTTTTCTGGTTCGGGGATATGGAATGCTGTCATCCGAGGTATGGGCGCTGTTCGCTCTGACTCTGGCATGTAGCTGGTGCATTAAATTACTGGGGCATATTGTAAAAGTACAAAAGCAAGGCTGGCGGCGCTGGCTGTGGCTGATCCTGGCCATCTCCGTTCCTTGTGGGATTTATTTCCGTGCAGCTACGTTTTGGAACAACAGTCCAGTTTTTATGCTGCTGATTGCGGCACTCTTTGCAGTCGTAGCGGTAATCGCTCTTCAGAGGCGTATAGTGATGCGTGGGACGTTCATGAACGATGTGCGTGAAGATTATAAGCAGCGGATGAAAATAGCGGCCCTATTACTCCGCGGCGTACTGGATAAGCCACGTCCGACCCGCCATAAGCCGTGGATTTTCCGGAAATCACAGCCTTTGCTAAAATCAAAAACTGCCGAGAGTCGTTTCTCTGCGGCAGCGATTAAGGCACTTGTACGGAATCCGGCTCATTTAAAGCTCTACTTATCGTTTACTGCTGTGTCCCTTCTAGCGATATTTATCATTCCATCAGGGTTCAAATGGCTGGGCTTTATAGTTTTAGTTTCTCTCATGACCAATTGGCTGTTGTCGTTCTGGTCGTTATTCGTGGGAGATGATTACATCGGAATTCTGCCGTTTACAAAGGAACAAAAAGCCGAAGCGGGGCTGCGTGCGGTCCCTATCTTACTGCTTCCTTTTTCAATCATTTGTTCTGCGCTGATCTGTATTTCCTTATATGGATGGTTTGGGATTATCCTGTTCATCCCGCTAGGTTATATCGTTGCACTGTTTAGCTCTAGAATATTTGGAACATTTCGCTTAGCGAAATAAAGATATAAATAGAACGGAAGAGTGCCTCATAAGCCGTGAAAAGGCTGCTGGAGCACTCTTCTTTTGTTGTCTTGATTCGATCTATTGTGCGCACGTACGTACGAGGTACCTAGCTAGCCTATGGGACACAGCTGCCCCTAAACATACTATTTTTCCACTTTTGGGATGCTAACGGACTCCATAGTTGCTATTGCCATGAAAAACACCATATATGAGCCTCGCTATAATGAATAGCGTCGTTGGAGTCCGAAACACTGCCCATAAGGTGATAAATTCGCAAATAACGTCATCTGGGTCCGAAGCCGCAGTAGCTGATTAGGACAGACGCTCCACATAGCAGCTGAGGAACCCAAAACAGAGGAGCGATTCTCCAATTAATGAGAGAATCGCGCAGACCGCCATTTTCAAAGTAGTAAGCTGCTTGGAGGATATTCACGTTGCATTAGAGATTATCCCAGTCGAATGTCAGCAGCGTGCTTGCCTGCTGTATATCCTGTTGAGAAGGCCGCTGTTATATTGTAGCCTCCTGTATAGCCATGGATATCGAGTACCTCGCCGCAGAAGAATAACCCCGGCATAAGCTTCGATTCCATTCTTTTGGGATCGATCTCCTTCAGGTTTACCCCGCCGCCGGTAACAAAGGCCTCGGATAGGGAACGGGTGCCATGCACATAAACCGGCATGCGTTTTAAAATCCCAGCCAATAGAAGCAACCCATTCTTGGAGACATGATAGCCAGTTGTATCCCCATCTAAGTCAGCTTTAGTCAGCAAGAGGGGGATGAGACGTTCTGGCAACAGTCCTTTCAGCGAATTGCGGATCGCTTTCTTAGGTTCCTGATCCAGCTTATCCTGCAACATTGATTCTACTTCCTGTGTGTTCAGATCAGGGAAGAGATCAATGGACATCTCCACCGTATCTGTGCCGGATTTACGTTGGACTTGTCTCAGAAATTGGCTGCACCGCAGTGCAATGGGCCCTGATAATCCAAAATGGGTGAATATCATATCTCCTCGATGAGAGATGACCTTCTTTCCTTTAGGATTCCACACAGTGAGGGCTACATCACGTAGCGACAGGCCTTGCAGCTCGCCTGACTTAATCCATTCTTCCCGTGAAAGAATCGGCACCTCTGTCGGAAACAGCTCGGTGATCGTGTGCCCTGCGGCTTCTGCCCAAGGGTAGCCATCTCCAGTGGAGCCGGTCTGTGGTACAGACTTGCCTCCGGTGGCGATGATAACAGCTGTGCAGGCGATCGTCTTGCCCGAGCTCAGCTGGACTCCCTTAACAGCCCCTTCGTTATAGATTATTCTTGAGACGGGACTGTCGGTCATAATCTGCACGCCTAGACTTCGTACTTTGCTAATTAAGGCAGATACGACACTAGAGGCCTTATCGGAAACGGGAAACATCCGCCCGTTATCTTCTTCTTTTAATGCAATGCCTAAACCTTCAAAAAAGGCGATGATATCCTGGTTATTAAAATGGTCGAAGGCACTATACAAAAAACGCCCGTTTCCTGGAATATGGGCGATTAGCTCGTCTCTTTCCTTGACGTTGGTAACATTGCAGCGTCCGCCACCGGATATTCCGAGCTTTCGGCCTAGTTTTGCTCCCTTGTCGATTAGCAGAACGGATGCCCCGTGTTCTGCAGCGGCCACGCTTGCCATTAGACCCGAAGGGCCGCCCCCAATGACGATCACATCGTAATTGCTCATGAAATTTTACTCCTTTACATGTTAAGACACGGAAGCGATTTCCGCGGGTATTCCTAACGGAATCATACCATTCTGATTCACATGTAACCAGTCTTGTCCAATCATTAGGTGATTATCGTTGTCAGGAGAGTAATCCTGTGCTTTAATCTAAGCATGTAGGGTAATTTGTCCATTTTGGGGTGTGATTGTAATTATTGGTGCGGTTAAGGATATCTTATTGCAAATATCGGCAGCATGCTCCTTTCTTTTTCTTTTTCAATGGTGGGTGGACCGTAGATTTGTGACTCGGAAAAAGGGGAAGCTCCCAAATGATCAGACCTTTTTAATTTTGGCGTGTACGTTTAGTCTTATCCTGTGCTCTCTTCTTTCGACAACTCTGTTTGGTGTAGCCTATTTGAATTTAGGATTAATCCCTGCGTATATTGGTATTTTATATGGAACTACCCGTTCGGGCATTTTGCTGTCCATTTTCTTGCTTATCTGCAATGTAATCATTGCGGAGCCTACAGGAATCAGTAATGTGATATTGAATTCAGGGGTTTTATTATATCCGCTGCTGTTTGGACTGGCCAAACCTTTTAAGAAAGGTACAGTAGTTGAGAAGATCGGTATGTTATGGATGATTCTTTGTCCAAGCATGCTATTTATTGCGTTAGTCCCGATTATAGGCGGGGAAAATATATATGAATCAAATTCCGTGCAAGCATTTCTGATTACGGTGTATCTGTTTTTTACCATCGCGCTAGGTGGTGTTTTTGTATATTTTGTTGAGATGGTTAGAAGTAGATTGCGGGATAAAGTACAAATGGAGAGTATCAGTGAAAGTTTCCAGTGGGAGTCCGAGAAGCTGCAGCAGATTACCAATGTAGTCCCTCTGAGTATTATGTCTCTGGATGAACACGGAGTTGTAACTGATCTTAATGATTGTATGTTAGGAATGATGAGGACTCATTATCCCAATTTGCGAAAAGAGGATATTATTGACGAACCGGTAAAAAAGTTTTTTCACAGCTCAGTGGATACACAGGCCTATATGCGGGTAAGTGATAATATCCGCTCTAAACGGCGTTCCAGTGAAAAAATGATTCATGAGTCGCGCATCTATCAGATTTATTCAGCGCCGTTAATGCATAAGAGCTCAGGGGTAACAAGTGGTGCTGTAATTATTGTGCAGGATATGACCAATGAGGAAAAACTACGTGTAGAGCTGGATCATGTGGAACGTTTGAGCTTGGTCGGGCAGATGGCTGCTGGAATTACCCATGAGATTCGTAATCCTATGGCGGTAGTTCGGGGTTTTTTGCAGCTGATGAGAGAAAAGAGTGCTCAAGAATTGGATTCTTATTATCAGATTGTGATGGAAGAGCTGGACCGCGCTAATAGTATTATTAATGATTTTTTATCCTTGGCACAGAGCCGGGTTTCTGATAAAGAGAAGGTGCTGCTGCACCATATTATAGAAGAAGTTAGTCCATTGCTGTGGGCTGATGCTAATCTTCGCGGTCAAAGTGTGGAACTGAAGCTGAGCCCATCACTGCATGAACTGGAGCTAAATGTCCGGGAAATCAAGCAGCTTATTCTCAATTTAGGACGTAATGGTATGGAGGCTATGGGACCCAAGGGGGTGCTGACGCTGGAGACACGCAGTACTCATGATAAAGTGGAGTTGATTGTCACCGATAGCGGTGTTGGTATGTCAGAAAGTCAACGCGAGAAGCTGTTTTTACCCTTTTTTACGACGAAAATTCAGGGAACAGGTCTAGGCTTATCCTTGTGTCTTAGTATTGTGGAGCGGCATAACGGTAAAATAAATGTAGAGTCTGTAGAAGGAGAGGGCACGGTTTTTACGATCTCCTTCCCATTGGATAAGGAGGAACCCAGCGGGGTTCGCTCGTAGATTGAATCACCCTCTACAGCATCTCTTGCTTTCACAGAGTATGAATGTATAATAAAGTTAGTAAGTACTGCTGTAATATTATCTGACAAACAGTTGAAATGTGAAGGAGAGTGCAGAGAAATGTCCATGTCTTTTAATCAATATATGAGAGATTCAATTCAGCCTATGCGTGATGACCTGACAAGTATCGGGTTTCAGGAGCTTATGACTCCAGAAGAGGTGGAAGCAACTCTTCCAACCGCAAAAGGAACATCGCTTGTAGTCGTAAATTCGGTCTGTGGTTGTGCTGCTGGACAATGTCGTCCAGGTGTAGCTCAGGCTTTGCAAAATGAAATCACTCCGGATCACTTGTTCACAGTGTTTGCAGGTCAAGAGAAAGAAGCTACTGCTAAAGCACGTGAATATTTTGCTCCTTATCCGCCATCCTCACCTTCCATCGCACTGATGAAGGATGGAGAACTCGTTCACTTTATTGAACGTCATGGTGTAGAAGATCGTTCGGCTGCTGAAATTGCTGCTGAATTGAAAGAAGTCTTCAATCGTTTGTGCCAGTAAAAACAGTTATTCCATATAATCTCGCATCAGCCGGTAAATCGGCTGCATGCGGGATTTTTCAAAATATAAGAGCAATAATGGGATAGAATATGCTTAGAAGCATGAGCTTCGTTTGGGTGGATATTTTGATGGATATGGAACCATTTCTGATGGAACGAGGTGTGTTTGGTGAGTTTACAGAAAGAAATTATTGCGGATCTTGGCGTGAAGCCAACGATTGATGTAGAGGTTGAGGCACGAAAACGGGTTGATTTCTTAAAGTCGTACGTGCTGAACGCAGGGGCTAAAGGATTATTGATCGCCATTAGTGGTGGAGTGGACAGTGCGGTAGCCGCGGGTCTTTGTAAACAGGCTACGGACGAGCTGTCGGCAGAAAAAGGCACAGAGTATATGACGCTTGGAGTATTCCAGCCTTATGGGGTTCAGGAAGATATTCAGCATAGCTATGATGTTGCCAAAGCTTTTAATCTGACTCATACTGTGGAGACCAACATTGAGGAAGCGGTAAATGAAATTGCCCTTGAAGTTGAGCATGGTCTGAAATCAATAGGCCAACACCGCCATATGACGCATCAAGGCAAAGGAAATGTTAAAGCCAGAACACGTATGGTTATGCAATATGCACTCGCTTTTGAGAACAATCTGATTGTAGTAGGAACGGATCATGCTTCTGAAGCGATTACCGGCTTCTACACGAAGTGGGGCGATGGCGCTGTAGATATTACACCACTATCCACACTTAATAAACGTCAGGTACGTCAATTGGCTGCACATATCGGTGTGCCTGCGGATATTGTCACAAAAGCACCTACGGCGGGCTTATGGCCGGGTCAGACGGATGAAACCGAGCTGGGCATTACTTATGACGATAACAGCGACTATCTTGAAGGTAAACAGGTTAACCCTGAAGTAGCTGAGAAGCTTGAGAATTATTACCGGAGAACGGCACATAAGCGTAATGTTATTCCGGGGATTTAGAATAGGTTGAACTAGAAATCGCCACGGGTCTGCGTAGCAGCAGCGCTCGTGGCGGTTTTTGTGAGTTGGATAGCTGGATAGACTAAGAAGAATAATTATTCTGTAAGCGTAAGTGTCTGATCGATAAAATTAGTTGTCGCAGCAATCGCGAGCTCTAATTGCGGAGTCGTGCCAGCAAAAGGATGCACAGTGTTGAACGTATGATTACCCTCAGGAACCTGCACCCAGCTAATATCTGGCCGAAGTTTGATGAGATGCTCAGATCCTTGGCGGAGATGTACTCCATCTTGACTGCCTTGAATAAGGACAACTGGGAAGGACGCTTTCTGTATGCGTTCAAGGATGTTATAGCGTTCTTTGTTGTTCTCCATGTCTTCTAAAATTACAGCATCCAGCGGCATTTGTTGGCCAGTACGTCCATTAAGGACATAGGTTCTTCCTGTTTCCTTCATCTGCTGCTTTTGTTCTTCCGTCAGCAAATCGAGTTTCGTAACCCCGTTCCAGGAGATTACTCCGCTGATCTCATTGGGATGATCAAGCGTGTAGACCAAACAAATTCCCCCTCCGAGACTGTGGCCGAGAAGGAATAACGGCAGGCTGCCGAATTTCGGGTGTTGACTAAGATAGGACAACAGGATTTCCATGTCCTTCAAGCTGCGGCGATAGGTGTTGCGGGCGAACTTCTCAAGTTCAGTGAAATGCAGCAGATCTTCCCCGATGCCAGCATGAGAGAAGTTAAAAGTAATTACTTCATGCTCTTGGCTGAGAGTTGTGGCTATGTAAGGAAACATTCCCCAATCTTTAAAACCTTTGTAGCCATGGGCTATAACTATAACGCTTTTGGCTTTGCCTTGGGCTGGGAAGTGTGAGCAGCGGAGAACAGCTCCGTCTCCGGCAGGTATTTCAAAATTACGATGATTCATAGGGTAATCCCCTCTCCATATATAAAAATGAAGTAAATCAGCTAGTCTATCGTGAAGTCGCTGGATAGTCTTATTAGACTTAGAGCGCATTTTCTTTTAAGATAGCAGAAAGAATCTTGCAGGACTATTACTTTTAATAATACTTCATATGATTGATCATACCATTATTGAAGCAAAATGGGATACACGTCCATAAGGAGCGTGAAGTGTTGATTTACGGAATCGGACATGATGTGTTAGAAATTGAACGAATCTCAGAGGTAATAAATAGAGGACTGGGTAAGAAATTTAACCAGCGGGTCTTAACAGAGCAAGAATATCAACTTGCTGAAGAGCGAAGCGGGAGGTTGGCTGAGTTCGTAGCCGGACGTTTTGCTGCCAAGGAAGCAGTTGTGAAGGCTTTAGGCTGTGGCATCGGCAATGTAGTTGGGTTTCACGATATTGAGATATTGCCTGATGTTAAAGGAAAACCAGAGGTAACTTTATCGTGTGAAGCTTGGAGCAGACTAGATCTGCCAAATGGACAGAGGTACACCATTCATCTTACGATAACACATGGCCGTGATTTGGCTTCGGCTTTTGCCGTCGTGGAAGGGCCAGGTTCATAAATTGAACCCTGATTATAGAAGGGCAAGGAGCGTTATAATGACACAACAAGATCTACAAGTTCAAGACGAACAGGAGCTGCGGGAGGCTAAGCAATATTTCAGCTATCATTTGCTGGAGTGGTATCAAGGGCAGAAACGGGATTTGCCTTGGCGTCGGCACCGCAATCCTTATTATATTTGGATTTCTGAAATAATGCTGCAGCAGACAAGGGTGGATACGGTAATCCCGTATTTCAATCGGTTTATCGAAAGGTTTCCTACCGTGGAGTCGCTCGCCGATGCACCAGAAGAGGACGTTCTTAAGTGCTGGGAAGGCTTAGGTTATTATTCTCGTGCTCGCAATATACAGCATGCGGCCAAACAGGTCAAAGAGCTGTATGGCGGGCAGGTGCCGAATGATCGTGAGGCTGTGTTCAGTTTAAAGGGAGTGGGACCTTATACGGCAGGGGCTATCCTTAGCATTGCGTTCAATCGGCCGGAGCCAGCGGTCGACGGCAATGTGATGCGGGTGTTGTCCCGATACTTCCTGATAGAGGATGATATCGCCAAGGGACCCACCCGCGTAAAAATGGAGCGCCTGGCAGCTGAACTGATCCCGGAGGGGGAAGCGGCATCTTTTAATCAGGCGCTGATGGAGCTTGGGGCGCTCGTATGCACTCCTAAATCACCGCGCTGTTTAACCTGCCCGGTGATGGAGCATTGCGCCGCGCGCCTGGCGGGCTGCGAGACCTCGCTGCCCGTCAAGACCAAGGCCAAGCCGCCGCGCCCTGAGGAGCGGCTGGCGGCCTTAATCGAGGGCCGCGGTGCCCACGCGGGCCAAGTGCTCATCCGGCAGCGGCCACAAAGCGGGCTGTTAGCCCGCATGTGGGAGCTGCCGCACTGGCCGGCGCCGCCTGTGGAAGGCGGCGCCAAAGGCGCGCGGTTGCCGGAAGCGGCGGCGCTGGACCGGCTGCGCCGGTCACTGCGGGAGGCCGGGATCTCTGCCCGGCCTGAGAAGCACTGGATGGCTGCTGAGCATATCTTCAGCCATATCGTGTGGACGCTGCAGGTGTACCGCTGCAGCGAAGAGGACGCCCTTCCGCTGCCGATAGCGGCAGAAGGACGGGCGGTGTACAACGCGGAAGCGGACTTGTTCTCAGGAATCGACAGCAGCATGCCTATCGAGAGGTTTGAGGACGGGACCGCTAGTCCAGAGGACGGCGGAGCTGTGCGCTGGATCAGCCGCGAAGACATGGCTAACTATGCGTTCCCTAACGTTTTTTTGAAGCTACTGAACCTTTATTTTGATGAGCAGGAAGAGCGGGCGAAGCTAGAGAAGTAGAAGATTCGCCGTGTTGCGTTGCTAAAGTGCTAAATGTACAAAACCTGAGTATGATGTATGCACCAAAGCATGGTCGTATGCACCAAAGCATGGTCGTATGCACCAAAGCATGGTCGTACGCGCCTAAGTAGGGTCGTATGCGCCTAAGTAGGGTCGTATACTTCAGTCTGTTCGTAGCAAATATTTGTTTATTTGGCTCAGACTAGTTCAGTCTTGTTCCAACTAAATTCTTCTGGTGTTCCTATGGCTACGAGAGTGAATGGAATTTAATTAGGAAATTTTTCCCTAAAAATAGGTCGAATTGGCTTGTAATTGATCATTTTAGGGAAAACCTCCCTAATAATTGGGGAAATATCAGTTTTATGCCCAAAAAGGATGATTTTTAGGGAGTATTTCCCTAATTACTCGTGTTTATGGAGTATATCGCAGAATTTTAGGGAGTTATTCCCTAATCTATTGCTCAGCGACTCCAAACGCAGATTCTCGTAAGCCGAGTATAGATTTATTGCGATTTATTCCGATTTATTCTCAGCTATACCGATCTATTCTCATCTATACCGATCCAGCGCATCCATTTAAGCGACGCAAGCGGCGTGAAATGCGGTGTCTGGGAGGATCTGAATCAATCAATCAATCAATCAATCAATCTTTATCTTTATCTCTCTATATCTCCAACCTAAACAAAGAAGGTATCCCTTAGCCTATTCGGCTCTGAGATACCTTCTTTTAGTTAAATGGCATAAGCCAAATGGAATTTCTTATTTTGCGCTTTCGTAACGTTTGCCAACTTCTTCCCAGTTTACTACGTTCCAGAACGCTTTGATGTAATCAGGGCGTTTGTTTTGGTAGTTCAGGTAGTAAGCGTGCTCCCATACATCCAGTCCGAGGATTGGAGTAGCGCCTTCGCTGATTGGGTTGTCTTGGTTAGGTGTGCTTGTTACTGCCAGTTTGCCATCTTTAACAACTAGCCAAGCCCAGCCGCTGCCGAAACGAGTAGTTGCTGCTGCTGCGAAATCTTCTTTGAATTTTTCGAATCCGCCCAGTTCTTTATCGATAGCTTCAGCCAATGCGCCAGTTGGTGCGCCGCCGCCGTTTGGTCCGATAACTTCCCAGAACAAAGTGTGGTTAGCGTGTCCGCCACCATTGTTGCGAACAGCAGTACGGATAGCTTCAGGTACAGCGTTCAGATCTGTAAGAAGCTCTTCAATGCTTTTGCTTTGCAATTCAGGTGCTTTTTCCAAAGCTGCATTCAGATTAGTTACATATGTGTTATGGTGTCTGTCATGGTGAATTTCCATCGTCAATGCGTCGATGTGTGGTTCGAGTGCGTTGTTCGGATAAGGAAGTGCCGGTAATTGAAATGCCATGGAAAAATCCCTCCTGAGTTATATTAGAATTTTGTTATAGATAAAGAATTCTGGCGAACTAACGTCAAAATCCTTTATTGTAAATATGTACTATAGGGTTTCGCCCAATAGGATACTTTAATTAAACCGTATCTAGACCAATAATGCAACACTAAACAAACATAAATGTTTATAAAGTATAATTGGAGAGGGAAAGGGTTTTACAATTGTATTTAGAATGTTAAAATAAATAGTCCCTAACCTATAGACATATATCCTTATTAATACCCTTTTAATGAAGAAATGAACCCCATCCGAAATGTAAACGCTTGATATTAAGCGCTTTCAAAAGAAAAATGATGATATCACGAGAAAAGTGTGCTTTAATAGATTTAAAAGCAGGTATTCCTCGATATTTGATGCTTTTTTTTATTTTCTCTATGTTAAGGGAACCCCTTCTTTTTGTTAAATTCATAAGCCATAGACAAGGGAGATTTTAAAGAATGCACGTTCGTTCCTTTCAATTAAGCGACGTTAGCCCTGTGACTGATTTGCTGCAAACCGCATTATCGGAAGAGTGTTTCGAGAACACTATCGAGCCTTTCTCCAGGCAGCTTTCTTGGGATTCAGATCTCATTGTAGTTGCGGAAGATGAAGAAGAAATTGTTGGAGCACTGATTGGTACAATTGAGAAAAACCACGGTTGTTATTTCCGGATTGCTGTACATCCTGATTATCGCCGCAGAGGAGTCGGTAGAAGTCTGGTATCAGCTATGGAATCCAGGTTTCAAGCTCGTAAAGTCAGTGGTATCTATGTAGCCGTCGATGAGCATAATTCTTTTGCTTTGCCATTGTATGAAGCTATGGGATATAGCGAGAATCAAATCTTCAAATCTGTCCGGAAGCTGAGCATTGTTGGGTAATTTTGATCACTCAGCTGCGAAAGCGGAAACATTTTCTAGAAAAAAGAACTATAGCTGACGATATAGTCTGTTTCATTCATACTCGAGCGTATTTTCCAGAAGTCCATTGCTAATGGCTGGGAGATATGCTTTTTTATTGTTATAATATCTGCAAGTATAGACTTCAATTATTGAGAACAGAGGTGACATATTGAATCAGGAGCCCCAAGTAGATTACACGAGAAATAGGAAACAAAGACATAGATCCTCCAGATCCAAGACTACCCTGGGCGGTCGTTTGGTCTCGGAAATGAAGGATTGGCTGCTTACAGCTGTGATTGTTTTTGCTGTGATGTCTGTTCTTAATGTTTTTGTGTTCAATATATCAACGGTTAAAGGTCAGTCTATGCAGCCAACGCTCTGGGAGGGTGAGAGGCTCTTCATTAATAAAATTTCATTGCTCTTCGTAAATCCAAAACATGGTGATGTTGTCATTCTTCATGATCCAAGTACTGGACCTAGTCATAAGGAGTATTTAGTGAAGCGAGTGATTGGCATACCTGGAGATATCATAGAGGTACGGAATCATCAGTTATACGTGAATGGAAAAATAGTGAATGAGCCCTATATCGATACTGAGATTGAAGATCCGGATTTTGCAGCGTTAACCGTGGAAAGTGGCAATTATTTTGTAATGGGCGATAACCGTCATGCTTCAGCCAGCAAGGACAGCCGTTACTTCGGCTCTATTTCACAGGATATGATTGTCGGCAGGGCTGATTATATATGGTGGCCTCTGTCAAAACTGAATAGATTATAAGAAAGTCAGCGAAGATATGAAAGGAGAAGGCGGAAATGACCAATACATTTCAGTCATCGTATGCTCCCCCGCCTTCCAAGTGGGCACAGCTTAAAGCAGAGATTCAGGAGGCTGCGACATCACTCGGTATTGATGATATCGGGTTTACAACAGCAGAACCTTTTTTATATTTAAAAAATATACTGCAAGACCACCGGGACAAAGGATATGAATCTGGCTTCGAGGAACCCGATCTGGATAAAAGGACAGTTCCAGCATTGTCTTCTGGAGACAAGCCGTTATCTATTATTTCGATTGCAGTGGCTTACCCTTCTAAAATGGAGAACCCTCCTAAATCTGAGCCGGGTGCACGTAGAGGCATCCTCGCCCGGGCATCTTGGGGCAGGGACTATCACCATGTGCTGAGGGAAGCCTTAAGTAAGCTAGAGGAATTTATTCACGAGCGTGTACCGGAGGCTGTGCTGGAAAGTATGGTGGACACCGGTGTTCTAGTAGATAGAGCGGTAGCGGAAAGAGCGGGAATAGGCTTCAGCGGCAAAAACTGTTCTATCATCTCACCCAAATGGGGATCATGGATTTATCTTGGGGAAATGGTTACGAACATTCCTTTTGCTCCGGATGAACCTGTTGAAGAAGGCTGCGGGGAGTGTACTAAGTGCATTGATGCTTGTCCGACCGGAGCGCTTGTGGGTCCGGGTCAGCTTAACGCACAGGCGTGTATTTCTTTTTTGACGCAGACTAAAGGGTTCCTCAGCGAGGAGTATATGACCAAGATCGGCAATCGTCTATACGGCTGTGATACTTGCCAGATTGTATGTCCCAAGAATAGAGGTAAGAACTGGAATCATCGCCCTCAGATGCAACCTGATCCTGAAATTGTGAAGCCGCTGCTGCTGCCGATCCTTGATCTTAGCAATCGTGAGTTCAAAGAGAAATTCGGCAATAGCTCAGCAGCCTGGAGAGGCAAAAATCCGATGCAGCGAAATGCGATCATTGCCCTAGGCAATTTTAAGGAAGCCGGGGCTGTGCCAAAGCTATCAGAGATTGTTCTGAAAGAGCCGCGGCCAGAGATGCGGGGCACTGCTGCTTGGGCGCTTGGACGTATTGGCGGTGATGAGGCTCTAGCGGCTGTAGAAGCGGGTTTAGAGCGCGAGGAGGATAGCACGGTGAGGGAAATGCTAAGCCGGGCGCAGGATGTGCTCCTTACTGGGAAGAAGGCACGGGAGGACAGCGATATTAATGGAGGAAAAAGTTCATAGACAGGTTGCATATTGCCAATTGCTGTCCAGTTCCTGAAATGCTATGATAGATTCGCGTGCCATATGGCGATGCAGACAATAGAGTGTAGAGGTGGGCTTTAGATGAGTATCGCATTACCTATTATTACATTGGTCGTAGGTCTCATCGGTGGTTTTTTCATCGGTGTATATTATCTGCGCAAACAAATGACAAACATGCAGAATGATCCTGAAATGCTGCAAAAGGTTGCAAAGCAAATGGGTTATAACCTGAACGGGAAGCAAATGCAGCGTGCCCAGCAAATGATGAAGACTCAGGGACAGCCAGGTGCGCGCCCAGGAGCAGCTAAAGGGAATAAACGTAGAAGTAAGTAACCGGGTCCGGATAACATGTATACGGGTGCGGAAGGGGGAGACATCATGGGGAACATCAAGGAATATGTGAACGGTAAAGTTGCAGAGAACCGTGAGCAAATCGAGTATCACGTTGAGAAAATATTAGAATTAATCGGTGAAGATACCGGCCGCGAGGGACTGCTGGAAACACCGGCACGTGTTACGCGGATGTACGAGGAGATATTCGGCGGTTATTCGATAGATCCCCGCGAGGCGCTCGGCGTTACTTTTGATGAGTCTCATGAAGAGCTAGTGATTGTTAAGGATATCGTCTATTACAGCCAATGTGAACACCACATGGCTCCTTTCTTTGGTAAAGTGCATATAGGATACATTCCGAGCGGACGTATTGCTGGACTCAGCAAATTAGCTCGGCTTGTTGAAGCAGTAAGCCGGCGTCTACAGGTTCAAGAACGCATTACGGCGCAAATTGCTGATATTATGACGGAGGTGCTAGGCCCCCACGGTGTTATGGTTGTTGTGGAGGGAGAACATCTGTGTATGTGTGCACGCGGAGTGAAGAAGCCAGGCAGCAAAACGGTAACTATGGCTACTAGAGGGGTCTTCCGTGAGGATGCCGCCGCTCGTGCGGAGTTTCTAAGCTTGATTAAGGAATAAATATCGGGGTGCATACCTCGAAATTGGAAGGACCCATCGTTCACGTAATGTGAATGATGGGTCCTTTTTGGTCAGGGTGTGGGAATAAGAGTGATGTTCACTGTGAATTGAAATAATATCAAAAAGGCTTCCAGGCCAGTTTACTGGCAGCAGCATAACGTTCTGAGACGTAAGGCCAGTTAACGACCTTCCACCAATCCTCAATATAATCGGCCCGATTATTCTGATGTTTAAGGTAATAGGCATGCTCCCATACATCCAGAGCCAGTAACGGAACCACGTCCCATTGTGACAGGTTCTGATGTTTCTCCGCAGTCAAAATCTCCAGTCTATGACTGCGTGGACTCCAGACGAGAATAGCCCAGCCGCCACCTTCAACCTTATTCGCAGCTTCTGTGAACTGTTTCTTGAAGCTGTCATAGCTGCCAAAGCTTTGTTCAATGGCTTCCAGTAAGGCTCCAGTTGGACGCCCGCCACCTTGTGGAGACATTACGTTCCAGAAGATTGTATGGAGATAGTGGCCTGCCCCATTAAAGGCTAGCTCCCGCTCCCAATGCTTAACGAGATCGAAATCTCCTTTCTTGCGAGCCTCAGCTAGCTTATTCTCCGCTTTATTTAGTCCATCTACATAACTTTGATGGTGTTTATCGTGATGAATCCGCATGGTTTTCTCATCGATGTATGGTTCCAGCGCATTATAAGCATAAGGCAATGGAGGCAGCGTATGTCCGCCAATTGGCACAGCACTCATTTCACGAATATCAAGGATAGTATCTGTAGAAGGAATAAGTCCCTCATTCCGAGTGACATTGTCCTCTTCTGTTCTTACGACATAGTCGGCTGCTGTATAATCTCTCATAATTTGCGTGAGCTGTCCGGGTGAGCTCAGAGTGTGCAGTACGGCAAGGAAATACTCTGATTCGCGAATAATATGCAGGATCACAGTGGTAGCAAGGGGGACGGCTTTGACGGCTGCGCTACTTTCCATAATGGCAAAAAGCTGCCGAACAAATTCTTGGGATTGGGTACAGGAGATATGCAGCAGCTTTTCTGTTTCCGCAGTGAGTTCAGCCTGACTTGGTGGAGAAGCAGAGAGGGCAGAATTCAATAACTGCTGAGCGGCCATCTCTGTGGCACCGAAGACCACTGCCCATTCATCCAGCAGTTTAACATAGGGTTCCTCCAGGTTAGGTACGATTGCTTTGATAACCTCGGTATGCTCTTTCTCTTGTGTTTTCCAGAATACGATTTCTTCTAAAATACGTACTGGCAGCATCGGCCCGTATACATATAACATTCCAAGAAAACCTCCCGTGATATGTCTTCATCAGTCCATTATATGTGTGCTCATGATAGCTTATGAAGAGCATAAGAACGCGATAATAATATCGTTGACAACTGTTTGATATGGTGAAATAATACAGGAAAATAAAGGCAATGATACCGAAAGGTACAACCTCGCGAAAAGGAGGGTGTACCTTTTTTTGTCGTGTGGACCGATTAATGAAATCCTATGGGGTAGTAGAAAAACTTTGAGAAATGAGATGAGGGTATGAACAAGCTTGAGAAGAAGCAATTTTATAATCAGCTTTTAAAATTAGCGGTACCGATATCCCTCCAAAGTCTAGTCATGGCGGTGCTGTATTTAGTAGATCAATTGATGGTAGGGCAGCTTGGGGGTGTAGCAATCGCTTCGGTTGGGATGGCTAGTAAAATCTATAGCGTGATTTCAGTGGTACTGGCGGGTCTTGCTACGGGTCTTGCTATATACGCGGCTCAATATTGGGGGAGTAAAGACCGAAAGAGCATCACACCACTACTGGGATTAAGTCTTGGAATTGGCCTGATCTTGTCGGGTTCATTTACGATATTTGTTTTTTTCAACCCTCGGCTATGTCTGTCTATTTTTACAACGGATAAAGAAGTGTTGGAGAATGGGTACATTTTTCTGAAAATCGTTGCCCTCAGTTATATTCCAACGATGTTGACGATGCTCTATTCGGCGGTTCTACGAAGTTCAGGACATGTAAAGTATCCAATGATTGTTAGCATAGCTGCTGTAGGAATGAATATTATTTTAAACTATGCGCTTATTTTTGGGCATTGGGAATTTCCAGAGCTTGGACTTGCAGGTGCGGCATATGCAACGTTAATCTCACGTATAGTCGAAAGTGCCTTGATTGTCGGAGCCGTATATCGTGGAAAGCTGCCGGGTGCCGGAGGTATTAAGGAACTCAGTTCGTTTTCGAAAGCGCTGTGCATACCTTTTTTAAGAACGATAGCGCCTATTGTTTTAACGGAATTGGTTTGGGTCTTAGGGGAGGCTTGTTATTCCGTAATATATAGCCGTATGGGCACAGCGGAGATGACCGCTATGACAGTGACCTTTCCGCTGCAGGGGTTGACGATTGGGCTTCTGGCAGGGCTTTCTGGTGCAGCTGGCATTATGGTCGGACATAAGCTGGGAGAGAATAATAATGCAGGTGCTTTTCAGTATGCTCGTTTTTTTGTTCGAATAGGAGTAGGGATTTCATTGCTGCTTGGTGTTCTTATTGCTGTTCTTGCCCCGCTCTACGTCTCAGCCTTTAACTTAACAGTGGAAGAGCGCCGAATGGTCACTTCCGTTATCTGCTTTTTTGCTCTTTTTTTATGGATAAAGGTGGGCAATATGATGATTGCGGGAGGGATCCTGCAGAGTGGTGGCGATAGTAAATTCGTCTTTATTATGGAAGCCTCCACAACTTGGTTGCTTGGGGTGCCTCTAGGGCTACTGTTGTCATGGGGATGGAAACAGCCTCTTCCCTGGGTATACTTCTTTCTGTCCCTGGAAGAGGCTGTTCGATTGGTTATAGGTTACGTGCGTTTTCGCCGTGGTAAATGGTTGAAGCAGCTGACCCATCAGGGGACAGAGGCGGATTGTAGTGCTTAACTAGTTACTTGCCATCGCCGGCTGGTTGCCATTGTAGGTTTTGGCTAGTTGAACATTTCCTAAGAAAGCAGAGACTCGCCGCAAATACTCACGCGGGTGCTCACGGAATAGCAATTCATGATGGCTGCCCTCTACGACCCAGGAATCTGAGAACGGATTGCTTTGGTTCGCGGCCAGCTTTTCGGCAATAGGATAAGGAGCTTTATCATCTTCGGTTCCATGCATGAGTAGAATAGGGAAAGGATAATCTTCGGATTTGACCTTTGCATAAGGAATTTGATTCAGCCCCGTACCGTTCAGAACTGGGAACAGCATTTCCATAATCGCCAGGGAAGGCTGGCGGGGCAGATCAATATTTTGCTTAATATTATGATACAGCGTATCTGGCTCTAACAAAAAGGTGCTGTCCAGAATCATCGCGTCAATGTCCTCTGATACTAATCCTGTTTGCAGTGCTGTGCCTGCTCCCATGGAGAAGCCCCATACCACTAACTCCTCAGCTCCACGTTCCTTAGCAAAATCAATAGCGCCTAGAAGCTGCTGGGATTCTTTTTTACCTCCGGTTGCAATATCCTTGTTGCCTTGGGCAGCAAAGCCGTAATCAAACATCACGACATTGAAATTCAGACTGTGTGCATAGTGAGCGAGATCGTACATAGGTACCCAAGATTCTTCCCGGTTGGCGCCATAGCCATGGCTGAACACGATAGTTTTGGTAGCCCCTTCGGAGGGAATATACCAGCCGCTCATCATCCGACTTCCATCTTTAGCTGGAAACGTCACATCCTCGTATGCGAGACCTTTGGCCTGCATGGGATTGGAATACAGAGGTGCGACCGTTGGATTAGATAACACCCAGGCGATATAGCCATGAAGTGAGACAAAGCAGAAGGATAAAAAGAAAAAAATAGATAATAGCAGTGCAACGATAATATGCTTCACACGAATCATCCGCAGCGATAGCCGGGACGAACTGCCTTGTTTAGGTAGTTTAGGTCGACGGGAGACGGTTGTGCCGGTTTGGCGAGTTGCCAGATCCATATGGTCCCCTCCTAAGAATGATGTGAGTACTAGTGCCTAGAAGAATTTGTAAAAATGATTCTAAAGCATCAGTAGATAATTTAATATGTTAATCGTATGAAAAAGCCCTTACAAAGTCAATGAATTAGACGCTTTTGTAATGTAACTGTAAAGTGCGGCCCAACCTTTTCCGGCACATTTTTGGCACAACTCCGGCGGAGTGAATATACTGGACTTTCCATAGAGTTTTGCACTAAGATAGAGTTAGTTATAATGTAACCGAGTTTCATTTGATGAAACACGAGGGGGAGATTGTCATGGAGGACCGAAAGCTTACAGTGCGTGCGGTAGAACGTGCGCTTGATATATTGCTTTGTTTTACGCAGGACAGAGATTTAGGGTTGACGGAGATCGCTTCAAAGATTGATTTACATAAAAGTACCGTCCATCGGCTGCTGGCAACCTTGGAGGAAAAGGGCTTCCTCATTCGTAATCCGGCCACTGAGAAATACAGTTTGGGTATACGAATTTGGGAATTGTCTACGCATTTGCCTGCTTTTGATGAGTCGGCCGCGGTATTATTGCCGTCAATGGAACGGCTGCGGGATCGGTTAGGGGAGACCGTTAGTTTATACTTACGCGACGGCATAGAACGTGTGCGGATTCAGGCGGTTCAGAGCCAGCAGGCCATCCGGCGAGTGGCGCAGATCGGTGCGAGATTGCCTTTATCTGTGGGCGCATCAAGTAAAGTGCTGGCAGCCTATGCTCCTCCAGAGGTGCTGAAAGAATTGCTGGAGAGTTCGGGATGGCCGGACTACGTTGAGAAGGATGTCTATCAAGAGCAGCTTAATGACATTATCCGGCTCGGATATGCCACCAGTTTCGAGGAACGCGAGCCCGGCGCGGCCGCGGTGGCGGTGCCTGTTACGGGCCGCGGTGGAAATGTGATCGCGGCGTTATCACTGTCCGGCCCAGTTAGTCGCCTATCCCGAGATACGCTAGTGGAATATGCCGCGGTACTGAAGGAAGCGGCTAGTGAAATGGGCATGATGATTCCTTAATTCGCTGGCTGAGACATACCTTGTTAAACAGCAAAGCAGCGATCTCTCCGTTACTGGAGGATCGCTGCTTTGCTGTTTTGGGGAGGGCTTAGTCGATTGTGGGTAAGTGGCAGGAAACGATGGGTAACTGATGGATAATTGCTGGTTGACTGATGAGTAATTGATGGCCTGATGAGTGAATGATGAGTGAATGATGAGTGGCTGATGAGTGAATGATGAGTGACTGATGAGTGACTGATGGGTAACTGACGGCTGACTGATGGGTAATTAACGGCTAACTGATGGGTAATTAACGGCTAACTGATGGGTAATCAACAGCTAACTGACGGCTAGCTAATGGCTAACGGCTCCCCTACCTTGCGTTGGTTTGGTGAGCTTCAGTGAATATACGTTTCTTTGGAATCCTCAGTAACTCGTAATGCTGAGTCTGGAGAGTTAGAACCCAGAGTCTAGATAGGCAGAGGGACGGAGGGGCGGGAGGATGGAAAGACGGAAAGGTAGAGAACCCACCATGAACCTACGAGCCAACGATCCTACGAGCCAACGAACCCACGAGCCAACGAACCCACGAGCCAACGAACCAACGAACCCACGAACCTACGAGCCAACAAGCCAACGAACCCACGAACCCACGAACCCACGAGCCAACGAACCTACGAGCCAACGAACCTACGAACTAATGAACTTACGAAACAATGAACTCACAAATCCGCGAACCCGCGAACCCACGAACCCACGTATCTCATAACTCGTACACAAGTAATCTCGGGTTGTTATTTAGATATTCCCTGAGGCTTCCGGACTCAGAAGACGCTATTTGCCCATTTAAAGCCTTTTTGGCAGAGTTTCGGACCCCAGTGCAGCTATTAAGCAAAAATGGGCTCATTCAGCGTGTTTATCATGCCAATAGCGACTATGGAGTCCGATCGCACGCCAAAAGTCGGATAATCGAGCGTATAGGGTCATCTGGGTCCGATAGCGCCGAATTCTAAGCGTCCCCTGAGACGTGCGGACTCAGGGGACGCTATTTGCGAATTTACAGCCATTTTGTCGTAGTTTCGGACCCCAGTGCAGCTATTCGACAAAAATGGGCTCCTGTAGCGTGTTTTTCATGTCAATAGCGACTATGGAGTCCGATCGCGCGCCAAAAGTCGGATAATCGAGCGAATAGAGTCATCTGAGTCCGATAGCATGGAATCCTAGGCGTCCCCTGAGGCTTTCGGACTCAGGGGACGCTATTTGCGAATTGACAGCCAGTTTGGCATAGTTTCGGACCCCAGTGCAGCTATTCGGCAGAAATGGGCTCATTCAGCGTGTTTTTTATGCCAATAGCGACTATGGAGTCCGATCGCACGCCAAAATTCGTAAATTTGTTCATTTAGAGTCATCTGAGTCCGACCCCGCGCCAAAAGTCGGATAATCGAGCGAATAGAGTCATCTGAGTCCGATAGCATGGAATCCTAGGCGTCCCCTGAGGCGCGCGGAATCCTAAATGTCCCCTGAGCCTCACGCAGCAATGGTGAAGATCCCAAAGGCAACAGACAGTGGCACCCCACCCGCCACAAATTGGCTGCTGGAACGACTCCATAAAAAAGGGACTGCTCACAGCCACTCATGGCCGTGAAACAGTCCCTTTTTAAGTTACTTTAAATCTATTCTACCGACACCGCGGAAGAGTCTGTAGCATCTGCCAGCATCTGGCGAAGAACAGTCTGCAGGATACCGCCGTTGCGATAGTAATCAATATCGACTGTGCTGTCGAGTCGTGCAATGACAGGGAAATCGAATTGTGTGCCGTCTTCACGGGTAGCCGTGACAGTTAGCTCTTGACTTGGTGCCACGTTGTTATCGAGACCAGTAATGTTGAAGGTCTCGCGTCCGGTCAGTCCCAAGCTGCTCCAGCCGTGGCCTTCTTGGAATTGAAGTGGGAGTACACCCATACCGACCAGATTGCTGCGGTGAATCCGCTCAAAGCTCTCAGCGATAACTGCTTTAACGCCAAGTAGAAGCGTACCCTTAGCTGCCCAGTCACGTGAGCTTCCTGTACCATACTCCTTACCAGCGATGACGATCAGATTTTGTCCAGCATCCTGATAGAGCATGGAAGCATCATAGATGGACATAACCTCGTCGCTTGGCAAGAAGGTAGTAACGCCGCCTTCTGTACCAGGAGCTACTGCGTTACGAATCCGAATGTTAGCGAACGTACCGCGCATCATGACTTCGTGGTTTCCGCGGCGTGAGCCGTAGGAGTTGAAGTCTGCACGTTCTACACCATGATCGCGCAAATATTCGCCAGCAGGACCAGAGGTAGAGATATTACCCGCTGGTGAGATATGGTCGGTTGTCACGGAATCAGCAAGCAGCGCTAGAACGCGTGCATCTTTGATATCCTTAATGTCTCCTAGACCGTCTGCCAGATGTTCGAAGAATGGCGGATTCTGGATGTACGTGGAATTATCATCCCACTCATACAGCTCGCCTTGCGGAACAGGAATCGAATTCCAACGTTCGTTAGCGGTGAATACATTTTCGTATTTGCTACGGAACATCTCCGGACTAAGGGAGAGACCAATGGCTTCACGAATTTCAGCAGTGGTTGGCCAGATATCTTTCAGGAATACTGGCTCACCTTGCGGATCAAATCCAAGTGGCTCAGTTTGCAAATCGATATTTACTGTACCAGCCAGTGCGTAAGCAACTACGAGCGGCGGTGAAGCCAAGTAGTTTGCTTTTACCTGAGCATGTACGCGGCCTTCAAAGTTCCGGTTACCGGAGATGACTGCGGCTACGGTCATGTCATTGTCAGTAATGGCTTGACTAACTTCTTCAGGCAATGGACCGGAGTTACCGATACAAGTGGCACAGCCATAACCAGCCAAGTAGAAGCCCAGTGCTTCAAGTGGTTTCAGCAAGTCTGCTTTTTGCAGGTATTCAGTAACCACCAAGGATCCTGGAGTCAAGCTGCTCTTAACGTAAGCTGGTTTGGTCAGACCACGTTCCACAGCTTTTTTCGCCAAAAGACCTGCTCCAAGCATAACGCTTGGGTTGGAAGTATTCGTACAGCTAGTAATAGCTGCGATTACGACTGCACCTGTGCTGAGCTTGCTGGTAGTATCGTTTTTGTGCTGTACTTCTACGACTTGAGCGATTTTCTCATCGCTGAGACCATAACCGCCTTTGTCTACAGGTGTACGGATAATACCTTCGAAATTTTCCTTCATATGCGTAAGTTCGATCCGGTCTTGTGGACGTTTTGGTCCAGCCAAGCTAGGAACGACAGAAGCTAAGTCAAGCTCAATCACATCGCTGAACTCAGGGTCTGGCGTATCCGAGGTACGGAACATCCCTTGTGCTTTGTAATAAGATTCAACCAACGCCACCAGATCATCCGGACGGCCCGTGCTGCGAAGATAAGCGAGTGTCTCGTCATCTACAGGGAAGAAACCGATAGTTGCTCCGTATTCTGGCGCCATGTTGGCAACAGTTGCCCGGTCAGCCAGACTGATGTTAGCAAGGCCAGGTCCGTAGAATTCGACGAATTTGCCGACTACACCCTTTTTACGCAACATTTCAGTTACTGTCAGTGCCAAATCCGTTGCTGTAGCTCCTTCGATAAGGCTGCCTGTAAGCTTGAAGCCCACTACATCAGGTGTAACAAAATAGAGCGGTTGTCCAAGCATTCCTGCTTCAGCCTCAATACCGCCTACACCCCAGCCCACAACACCCAGACCATTGATCATCGTGGTATGGGAATCCGTTCCTACAAGGGAATCTGGATAAACGACAGTTTCACCATCGATAGTTTTAGTAGTGGCAACGGAAGCTAAATACTCTAGATTTACCTGGTGCACGATACCTGTTGCTGGTGGAACTGCACGGAAGTTGTTAAAAGCTGTCTGTGCCCAACGAAGGAAACGGTAACGCTCCTCGTTGCGTTCGAACTCAACGTTCATATTGTATTCCAAGGCGTCTGCTGTACCGAAAGCATCAACCATGACAGAGTGGTCAATTACAAGGTCAACCGGGACAAGCGGATTGATCTGTTTAGGATCTCCTCCGGCTTTTTTTACAGTATCACGCATAGCTGCGAGATCCACGACTACCGGAACTCCGGTGAAATCCTGAAGCACGATACGAGCAGGGATAAATGGAATTTCTTTATTACGGTCAATGTCACCTGACCAATCGGCCAGTTGTTTCACATGTTCTTCAGTAATTGCACGTCCGTCAAACTGACGTACAGCAGCCTCTAGTAGGACTTTGATCGAAAAAGGCAGGGAAGAAATAGAGCCCAATCCTTGTTCCTCAAGGGACTTCAGATCATAATAGCGATAAGATTTGCCGCCTGATTCCAGGGTCCGAGCCAATGAAAAATGATCCTTGCTTGGCATATATGCGCCTCCTTGTTTCGTCTAATGAAACCCAATTTCAAATTGCTTCTAGCTTAATTATAACGGTTACAAAGTGGGGAGTAAAGTTTTTTTTCCTACATCTAAAGCCCGAATTATGCCTGAGAAAATGCCCAAGCTACCCTTCCATTGTTATATTGTATCGTTTCGGGATATTCTTTTTACCTCAAAAAGAGCCATTTAAAGGAGATAATTCGAAAGAATTCACCGGAATCCTTGGTTTTACTTAATTATTAGGCGAAATACACACTGAATTTCTCTTCCTCAGTCATTAGGTGATAGGGTCCTCGTTGTCCATGTTGGATTGAGATGTCGGACTTGGGGTTAGAGTTTTTGCCTGAAACATCCTTAACTATTCAACCGATCTGTATAGCGGCCTGTTTCCTTTCATATACATAGAACAGCAGTTAAAAGGGAAAGAAGGGGCGCGAGTATAATGGAACAACAGTGGAAGCAAAGTCTTTATGTATATGTTGATCAAGTGAATAAGGCCAGGGTGGAGCCTAAGTCATCATCGCATACCGTTTCCGTATCCGTTAAAGATCCGCGTTTTCTGGTAGAACAAGGGGAGCGTTCAAGACGTCTTGCTGAGTGGTATAAAGAACGTGGGATAACTCCTTTGCGCGGAGAGACAGGGGTTAAGACTTTGCGGACCGTCCGGCAGACTCCGACTGAGGTAGTAGCAGAGGTTACACTGCATAGTGCGCTTTATTATGAAAAAGGCGGCGTTAACCACCGCGAGGATATTATCGAGCTGGAGCGGCTGACCTTTGTACGGGACGGTGGGGGCTGGGAGATTGCTGGTGTGGAACGAAGTGTCCCTGAAAGAAATACGGTTCATCGGGCAGAGGTAGAGCTATCGGGCAGACTATCCAAATGGGGAGAGGCTTTGCCGGCACCGCTGCCATCACAGCCCCTGCTAAACCGGAATGTCCTCGGAGAAATTGCAGGTTCAAGAGAGGTTCGTTATAACCGTGAAGAAGCTGTGGCGTATGCCGACCGCTGGTGGAAAGACGGCAATCCGGAGTTCGAAACCTTCGAGGTGGATTGCACAAATTATGTCTCCCAATGTCTCTTTGCAGGGGGAGCACCTATCAACTATACTGGTAAAAGAGAAACGGGCTGGTGGTACAAAGGTTACCAAGGCAAACAAGAATGGTGGAGCTATAGCTGGGCTGTATCAGACAGTCTGCAACGCTATTTGAGCGGAAGTCGGAGCAGTGGCTTGCGTGCGAAAGTCATGGAGCGGCCGGAGCAATTGATGCTGGGCGATATCATTCAATATGACTGGGATGGCAACGGGCAGTATCAGCACAGCACAATCGTCACAGCTTTTGATGCAGGAGGCATGCCGCTTGTGAATGCACGTACCGTTAGCAGCCGTCATCGCTATTGGGATTATCGTGATTCCTACGCATGGACTGATCAAACAAAATACCGTTTTTTTCATATTAACGACTACTTATAGTACAGAAAGAGGTTAAGGGAATGGGGAACGCAAAACTAACCGTAGGGCTGGTGTACGGGGGCAAATCAGGAGAACATGAGGTATCGCTACAGACGGCTTTTGCCGTGATGAACTCATTTGATTATGATAAATATGAGATTATACCTTTTTACATTTCAAAACAGGGATTGTGGAAGGTTGGAGAGAAGTTATCAGCTCCTTACAGCCAAGTGGAGCAGCTCAAGCTTGCAGAAGCGACCGAAGATATGGGCACAGCCCTGAACGTGGTATTTAGTGGATTATCCGGTGCTGACCAAACAGTGGACGTAATGTTCCCGCTGCTGCACGGCACGTATGGTGAGGACGGAACGATTCAAGGGTTGTTCGAAATGGCGAATATTCCTTACATCGGTGCTGGTGTTCTTGCCTCTTCGGCAGGTATGGATAAGGTGGTCATGAAGAAGCTGTTCGCTGATGCCGGCCTGGATCAATGCGAGTTTTGTTATTTCAATATCAGCGCTTGGAAAAGAAAACGTCATGAGTTGATTGTTGGTGTAGAGGATAAACTGGGGTATCCGGTATTCGTGAAGCCTGCCAATCTAGGCTCAAGTGTAGGTATTTCTAAGGCTGCCGATAAGGATAGTCTTGTAAAAGCCATTGATTTTGCTTTCCGCTATGATACCAAAGTTATTATTGAGGAGTTTGTGGATGCGCGTGAGGTAGAGGTTGGCGTGCTTGGAAATGATGAACCAGAAGCCTCTGTTCCGGGTGAAATCGTTTCTTCTGGTGAATATTATGATTACGCAGCCAAATATACGGACGGCAAATCGCAAATGATGATTCCTGCACCAGTGGATTCTGAAGTGGCCGATCGTTTGCGGGAGTCCGCGATAGTTGCTTTTCGAGCGATTGAGGGCAGTGGAATTACCCGGGCAGACTTCTTCTTGCGAAAATCGGATGGTAAAATTCTAATTAACGAAGTGAACACGATGCCTGGTTTCACTCCTTACAGCATGTATCCGCTATTGTGGCGTGAGACGGGTGTATCTTATAGAGCTCTGTTAGACCGAATGATTGAGTTAGCCTTGGAGCGCTATAATTTTAAACAAGGTCTTAAGTACGACAACGAGTAATAGAAGCTATAGCGGGAATATCCCGACTGGAAGGAGAGAAGAAACATGGGTTTTCAAACAGAATTCAACTCCGTCTGCAAATTCAAGAGTGAACAAGAGCTGTACGAGCTGCTGGAATATGGGCGCACCAAAATGGTGAAGCAAGGCTTTCGTGTGTATCCGACGGGTCAAAAGGTTATTGCTTACACCCCTGAGAATGTAGCTGTAGCCATTGTCAAAATTTCAGCCTCGATTGCAGAGATTAATTTTCAAGGGCATGAGGTTACCGCGGTCGAGATGGAGCTTGTGCGTAAGCTGAATGAAGAAGAGTCCAGAGTGCAGACAGCTTTGGCTGAGGAAATGTTTTTTGGAGCACAGGGATGATTGTCCGCTTCGGATATGTAGCGATGTCCACCGTTATCAAAGACTGCTCCCCATCTAAGACAATGACGATGGCCTCTTTTAAGAAGCTGGATGACCGTGAAGCGGCACTTCGGCGTTTGGAGAACATCGCTAGAATGAATCTGCATAATACGCTGCGGTTGATGAAGCATAATGTGGCTTCGGACATCATGGTGTACCGTCTCACTTCCAAAATCATTCCTCTGGCGACGCATCCGGATTTGCAGGACTGGAATCCGTTTGCGGTGCTCGCCGAGGAATTTGCGGAAGTGGGCCAATATGTGAAAAAGCACGGGCTGCGCGTTTCTTTTCATCCAGATCACTTTACAGTACTTAGTACACCCCGTCCGGAGGTGCTGATAAACTCCGTACGGGATTTGCAGTACCATGTGGACATGCTGGTTGCTATGGGGCTTCCTGCCATGGCGAAGAACAATATCCATATTGGCGGAGCTTATGGGGACAAGCCTGTAGCGGCGAAGCGATTCGAGGAGCATTTCCGCGCGCTGCCGGCAGCGCTGCAGGAGCGTATAACGCTGGAGAATGACGATAAGACATTTACAGCTCCGGAGACACTGGCAGTCAGTCAGAGCGTAGGATTACCGATGGTGCTGGATATTCACCACCAATGGGTGAATAATGAAGGAGAGCTCCCTTGGGAGCTGTGGCCTGACATTTTGCAGACATGGCGAAGCGAGCTAGCACAGAAGGACGTTCCTTCTGGAGAGCTTTTGCCGCCTAAGATTCATGTATCCAGTCCGCGCAGCCCGTCTGATCCGCGCAGCCATGCGGATGGCGTGGAACCTGCGCCTTTGCTGGCTTTTCTGAAACGTATTGCCGCAGATACGCCTGCTGTCGATGTTATGATTGAGGCGAAACTAAAAGATGGCGCGTTATTTGGATTGATGGAGGCTATGAAGGAGCTGGCTGAGGCCGGTAACGGAATTTCCTTATTAAATGGGGCAAGCGTGAATATTGAACCTTAAACAATGAAAATAAGGAGATAGGTCCCGAATACGGGTCCTATCATGACTTGATATGTAACTTGAAATAGGGTACGTTGAATGAAACTTTAATCGCTTATCGTCTTTATATGGACCTGGGGCATTTATGCTCGCAGATGAGAATTGGGTCCTCTTTTGGCGGAACTTTGGGAACTTGGGGAACGTTTTGACGTATTGCACGGTATTGTGAATAGGATTGCTTTAGAATTAAAGCCATTGGCGATTATGTTCAAGAAAGTGGAGTGAAGATATGAGTCCTTTAAATCCAGAGGGTAAGAATGAACGTGAACCCTATGTAGTAACAAGCAAGGGACATACGGCGGTGGCCATTAATGCGGCTGCCAAAGCAGGAGAATGGATAAAGAGCAGACAGGGTCTCGTGAAGGAGCTGAATACAAAAACTTCAGCACAAGATCTGGTTACGGAAGTTGATAAAGGCGTTGAGCAAATGATTCGCAGGCTGATCCTGACACATTTTCCCGACCATGCCATTCTCGGGGAAGAAGGGGTTTCCCCGGGAGCAGCAGCGGCTACCGCTGCATTGGAAGAAGCTCGTGAGCATGAATATTTGTGGATTGTAGATCCTGTAGATGGTACGACTAATTTCGTACACGGATTTCCTTTTTACTGTGTCTCCATAGCATTGGTGATTCGCGGTGAACTAACTGTAGGCGTTATTTATGATCCGACTCGTGATGAAATGTTCGTCGCTGAAAAAGGAAAGGGAGCTTACATGCACGGTGTTCCTACCTCGGTCTCTACGGAGACTGATTTTGGGGACAGCCTGATTGCTATGGGCTTTCCGCCGGATCGTGAGTTTGCACAACCTGTGAATATGGCAGGACTGCAAAGTATTCTTCCGCAGATTCGTGGTATTCGTGCCGGAGGCGCGGCTGCTCTACATTTAGCTTATGTGGCGGCAGGCCGTGTAGATGGCTATTGGGAAGTGGGCTTAAGCCCTTGGGACTGTGCAGCAGGAGTACTGCTTGTACTTGAATCAGGAGGCAAGATTACGGATACCCTAGGACGTTCATATGATATTGGTACACGCCATGTAGTAGCAAGTAATGGCCACATTCACGAATATTTGGTTTCGTCACTGAAGAATGCTGAAGCAACAGGATATAAGCTTTAGGGAGGAAGATACAGCATGAGTGAGAAGGATGATTTGGAACGCAAGCTGAGCGAAATGTTGGTAGATGGTGAGATGGAACAAGGCGATCGTACGGCTAAGGAAATCCGGGAAATCTCACCTAAATATGAAATTCGTATTCAGACTACGCTCGATCCTATTGTGGAAGAAACATTGCGTTATCGTAAGATTGGATATGAGCTGGATGACCGTTATGATAAATATCTGGAGCGTGCAGGGCAGAAGTTAGAGTCAGATGAAGATTCAGACCAATAATAGCCAGTGATTTGCGAGGGCGGTTTCCTGAATATAGGAGGCCGCTCTTTTGCGTTGCTATCCTGGGATGGTAGAATGGAATTAGAACAATTTGGGAGGGATACGATGCTAGGCAATTGGAAAAAAAATTGGGCAGCTGGCATAAGCAGCCTGCTTTTGTTATCTGCGCTGATTAGCGTAGGAGCAGGCACGGCAAATGCGGCTGACACGACTGCAATACAAGACTCTGGGCAAGATGTCTTTCGCATCGTAGCTCTAGGTGATTCCATTACTGCTGGCTACGAGCCAGGAATGACGGACGTGAATACTAAGCCATACGGCTATGCGGAGAGATTGCTTGAGCAGGGCTGGTATCATGGCAGAAGTGAACTTACTAATTATGGTATTCTAGGGCTGACTACGGCCGGATTACGTAATTACACAGGAGCGATCAAGGATGGTTCAGTGATTACTGCTGAAGGAGTTCAGGCAGGTCTCCCAGATCCACGAATAGAGCAGTTCGTGAAGCTAACTCCGCAGATCGCAGCAGAGCTTAAGGAAGCTGATCTGATTACCATTACGATTGGTGGGAATGATGTAAGCAGTCTGTTCTTGCAGTTCAAGGAGCTGACGGATGCGGATTTCCAAACACAGCTGGACCAGCGGCTAGCGGATTATCAAACAAATGTGAAGGCAGTGCTGGAGAATATTCGTGCGGTAAGTCCGCAAACGACGATTATACTGGCCGATCAATATCAGCCTGCCCCTAAGGTTGCGCTTGGTCAAATGTACAACAGATTAATGACGGCAGCGGGCAAATTTACGGAAGCAGCGGATAGTGTAGCTGCAAGCGTGAACCAAGAGGGAGCGAAGGTGCTTGTAGCTCATGTTGCGGCTAAGTTTGCCGGGGTAGAAGGCTCGCTGACACATATTATTGGAGCAGGGCAAACTGATTTTCACCCGACGCAGCTTGGATACGAGACTATTGCTAAGGTCTTTGCGGAGTTACAATGGGGAGAGTATCGCGTTCCTACTGTAGCTACAATGGCTACTGCATCGGTACCGATGTCGATTGTAGTGAAGGGCGTGGAGTTGAATACACCCAATAAGCCTATCCTTAAAAATGGGCAGAACTTTTTGGCGCTAAAAGATATTCTAAATGCCGTGGGCGCAAGCGGGAAGTGGGATAACAAAACCTCCAGCGCTACCATCGTGTATGGTGGAAGAACCGTTGTGATCACCATTGGCTCGAAATTTATTAAGGTGAATGGAGAGAACGTGGCTATTGATACTCCAGCTTTTCTGCAAAAGGTAGGCAAGGAGGACAAAACCTACTTACCCCTTGCCGCTTTGGCGACAGGACTTGGATTCGATGTTAATTACAGCAGCAAACTGCGAACTGCTTTCATAAATCCATAAAGCTGCATACTATACATCATAAGAAATTAAATTAAGCCCGTAAGGAAAAGGTGGATGGAATATTGTCTAGTTCAAAATATAATGCTGAATATATCATCACCATGGATGATATAGTGCGGGAGGGTCATCCCGTACTTCGTACCGTAGCACAACCAGTGGAGCTTCCATTACAGGCGGAAGATCGTGAGGCTTTGCAATGTATGCTTCAATTTCTGAAGAACAGTCAGGACCCGGAGATTTCCGAAGAATATAAGCTGCGCTCTGGCGTAGGTCTGTCGGCGAATCAAATCGGACTGGAGAAGCGTATGTTCGCGATGTATCTTACAGACGAGAGAGGGCGGGCTGTAGAGCATGCTTGGGTTAACCCTAAGATCATAAGCCACTCCTTGTCTATGGTGTACTTACCAGAAAGCGAGGGCTGTCTGTCCGTTGATCGTCCCGTGCATGGCTTTGTACCTCGGTATGAAACCGTGAAGGTGAAGGGTTATGATCTGGAGGGCAAGGAGGTTGTCCTTAAATTTAAGGGCTACCAAGCTATCATCATCCAGCATGAAATAGACCATCTCGATGGGATTATGTTCTATGACCGAATTAACAAGGAGAATCCGTTTAAGCTGCCTCAGGGCGTGGAGATCCGGAACTTATATGAGTAGGAGAGTAACTCTGAATTAAAAAGCGGGCGACCTTACAGCGTAAAGCTGATGGTCGCTTTTTTTTTTTTACCTATCGGCAAGATTATGATATTTCAAATATTTTACAAATCAATCGAAAGGATGTACCCTTACAATTAATGGATTTAAATTAGTAATAAGAGGAGGGTGTTAAATGAACTGGAGCAGAATGCCAATTAGAGGATTCGCCAACGAATATAATGATGAGGTTAAAAAGATTGATGAGCAGATTTTGAGTCTGATTCAGGAACGTAAAGCTATAACAGGCAAGAAACGATTATCCCCTGATAGTAAGCTACTTGAGGAATGGGCAACTAGATTCGAGATGAATACTACTCAGATTGTGCAGCATTTGCACCTTATGAATGAAACTGTACCCAGAAGACAATATTGGGAAGAGCCTGGTTTATTGCTGGGAGTGCTTCCGATTGTGAAGCGGACGGTCGTTGAAGAATGCGAGTATATACTTACGCATGCTATGCAGTATGAAGCCTTCAGCATAGTTACTGTGGAAATCAAATATTTAAAAGAAGCTGTAGGACATATTCATCTTCGAACGGCTTTAACGCTTGAAGTGGCGGGTGAGAATGAATATGAAGTGCAGCCGCATGGTGGTCATGGAGGTGGAGCGCATACACAAATGCAATTCTTGGTCGCCCCAACGCTGCCGGAGCATCTGGAGGGTGTAGAGTTTTCACTAGTGCCTGGGAGCGAGCAAATGTTAAGACCGTTAATGACTGAGATTACGTTGGACAAGCAGGTGGATTTTACATGAGAGTAGTAGAATATTTGGACTTCCAAACGCTGTTAGCGGATGAAATCCGTAGATAAAGGTGGTCACTATCGCTCACACTCTTACAAAACGATTCTTTCTTTAACCCCTAGACTATATACGGTGTGTTTCTGCTTTTTGCGGTGTGAGCTACAGAGTTATTACGGAAAAACTCCCTGAAAATAACCTATATTCTCTGTAAATGAACAGAATTAGGGATTTTCTCCCTAAAAAACGGGTAAGTTCCTTGTTTTCCGCTAAATTAGCTAAATTATAGGGAGGATTTCCCTGATTATCTATCGAAGCTCCCTAACCCTTGCACTAAACACGGGGAAGGTCCGGCGATACCTGTTACGTAGCCTAGAGAAATTGACGCTTGAGAACGGCTGGCTTAAGCTTGCCACAAGCTACAGATGCAGACTGTGGATGAGTAAAAATGTAGAGCAGCGATCCTCCAATATAGGAGAATCGCTGCTCTTTTAACATTTGCGGTTTATGGGACTGGGACAGCCCCTTAATCTATGCAGCTGTTATTCAGCTTATAGAGCACTGCGTTTCATAATCCATTCTTATTTCTCAGTCGCCATAGCGCGGAAGGATTCTTCAGCTGCGACAAGTGTAGCATCAATATCTGCATCAGTATGTGCTGTGGTCAGGAACCAAGCTTCGTATTTCGAAGGGGCAAGGTTAATGCCACGGTTCAGCATATGCCGGAAGAAGCTGGCGAACAATTCGCCGTCTGTATCCTGAGCCTCGTCATAATTCGTAACCGGATGATTACAGAAATGAGTGGAGAACGAACCACGGATGCGGTTGATTGTCAGTGGAATCCCATGACGGTCTGCAGATGCTTTAAGTCCATCGGCGAGGCGGATTGCAAGCCGATCCATTTCTTCGTATACACCCTCTGCACTCAGAACCTCTAAACAAGCAATCCCTGCAGAGATAGACGCAGGATTGCCCGCCATTGTGCCGGCTTGATATGCCGGTCCAAGTGGAGCTACCTGTTCCATAACATGCTTGCGGCCGCCGTAAGCGCCGATAGGCAGGCCGCCACCGATGATTTTACCAAGTGCAGTAAGGTCAGGAGTAATGTCCTCATGATTATCCAGCCCCGCATAGGTTTGTGTAGAACCATAATGGAAGCGGAAGGCAGTAATGACTTCGTCATAAATAACAAGGGAGCCATTATCGTGAGCCAGCTTGCAAAGTCCTTCGAGGAAACCAGGCTTAGGCATCACCATGCCGAAATTCCCCACAATCGGTTCAACCATAACAGCTGCGACATCTTCGCCCCATTTCTCCAGCGCCTCTTTCAGGCTGTCCAGATCATTAAAGGGAACGGTGATTACCTCCTGGGCGATACTGCTTGGAACACCGGCACTGTCTGGAATGCCAAGTGTAGAAGGTCCGGATCCTGCTGCTACAAGCACCAGATCAGAGTGGCCGTGGTAACAGCCAGCAAATTTTACGATTTTGCTGCGTTTTGTATAGGCACGGGCTACACGAATCGTTGTCATAACCGCTTCGGTTCCGGAATTGACGAAACGTACTTTATCCATAGAAGGAATGGCTTCTTTTAGCATTTTAGCAAGTTTAATTTCGAGCTGGGTTGGGGTTCCGTAAAGAACACCATTTTCTGCTGCTGTCGTAATTGCTTTGGTAATATGAGGGTGGGCATGGCCGGTAATGATCGGTCCATAGGCTTGGAGATAATCGATATATTCATTGCCGTCTTCATCCCAGAAGTGAGATCCACTGGCGCGTTTCATAAATACAGGTGCTCCGCCGCCAACGGCTTTGAAGGAGCGGGAAGGGCTATTTACACCCCCAACGATATGCTGGAGGGCTTCGTGATAAAGTTGTTCAGATGTGGAGCGATTCATAATGTGATCATCCTTTCGATTGTTGGTGCTCAAGGGAACGGGCGAACAACGGTGTTTTCCGTTGTCCGCCCGTATTATACCAAGTCACTGCTTTGTGTACATGTGAACTTTGCTTGTCAGGCCCTTAATGGGTCCCGCCAGAACTGCTATTGGAGGTGTTCTCCGATGTAGGGGTTGGTGTTGGCTCAGGACCATTTATGGTATCCTGTATAAATTCTTTTAGCTTCTTTTCGCTACGAATTCCGATAACCTGTGATCCGTCACTTGTAGTCTCCTCAGTGAGCAGATCCATTGGCGGAATTTGCTCACTGCCACCCATACTGCTATTATACCCTACGCTTGCCAGCTTCCACATATCATTAACTGACATATTGGTTTCAATATAAGGCGTAACCTGCGACAGGATATTTGGCAGCTTGACAATGGAGGTGGTGCTGATCAGCTTATCAGCCACAGCCTTGAGAAAACCGCGTTGGCGCTCGGTTCGAGTGAAATCGGAGGTAGCGTCATGCCGAAAGCGAACATATTGTAGCGCCATGTTGCCGTCAAGATGCTGATATCCTTTTTTTAGATCAATATCATATTCCGGACCGTCTGCAACGGTTTTGTAGACCATATCTTTTTCGACTTCATAATCCACACCCCCAACGGCATCAACCAGCTTGATGAATCCTTGGAAGTCCGTGTAGACATAATATTGAATTGGGATACCGAGCAGATCGCTGACGGTCTGCATCGCAGTATTAGGTCCATAAATAATCGCTGTATTAATACGTTTCTCGCCATGATCTGGAATCGGAACGTACGTATCTCTCAGTATTGAAAATACACTGATTTTCTTCTTCACAGGGTCAAGAGAAGCGACGAGCATTGTATCTGAACGGGGGATTTCCCCTTTCTTCACACCTCGGGCATCTACACCCATTAATAGGATATTAACAGGCTCTGTACCTTCCCACTTAGGAGGCTCAGGGGTGTCGACATCAACGGTCTCTGCATTTTGAAAAGGGGAATCTTCAGTATTCGACATGCTACCAAGCTCATTGTAAATGGTTGTAATGTAGAAAATGGCCCCACCGATAATAAGGAGGAGTATAATGGCCAGCGTCCAAAGCAGCGGTTTCTTTTTTGACTTACCAGTCTTTGCGTGCCTTTTCTTTCTAGGTGGCATTTCTCGTTCTTCCTTTCGCATTCACGTTGACTACATTATAATTTCTTTTGGGGATACGTGCAATTTAGGAATAATTCCCCAATCTTTAGAAGGAGTGGATATATCTTGATCGAAGTAGCTATTGGACAAAAAGTACCCAATTTCACCCTTCCCTCTTCCAATGGGCATGAGGTTAGTTTGAGTGATTTCTTGGGCCGAAAGGTCATCTTATATTTTTACCCTAAAAATATGACACCAGCCTGCACGCAGGAGGCCTGCGAATTTCGTGATGCTTTTGATCAAATCACGGCGGTGGGTGCGGTTGTTCTGGGCATTAGTCCGGACTCTTTGGCATCACACGCTAAATTTACAGAGAAGCATAGTTTGCCCTTTCCACTGCTGTCTGATGAGGATCATAAGGTAAGTGAAATGTTCGGCGTATGGCAGCTCAAGAAACTTTACGGCAAAGAATTTATGGGAATTGTGCGATCTACTTTTCTGATTGATGAGCAGGGGATATTAGTGGAAGAATGGCGGAAGGTAAGGGTAAAAGGGCATGTCGCAAACACGATAGCAGGAATAAGCGAATCATAAATTTTACTAATTACTTTTTATTGATGTCTATTACATTTTTAACAGCTTATATAAGGTGTTGTCATGATATAGTTTCCTCATAATTGCTTCAAATTTGGAGCAAGAAGAGGTGGTGGAGTGATAATGCTGCATATTGGGCTTGATATCGGATCAACTACTGCTAAATTAGTTGTCATAGAGCGGGACATCATTGTTTATCAAGACTATGTAAGACATTATAGCGATATTAAAAAAGCGGCCCTCTCTCTTCTGTCTGATGTACGTGACAGATTCCCAGAGAGGGGAGCTAGGCTTACTGTAAGCGGTTCCTCGGGGTTGTCTTTATCCAAATTAGGTGGAGTTCCCTTTATTCAGGAGGTGATTGCCTGTACGAAGGCGATCAGTGCGCTGATCCCGGAATGTGACACGGCGATTGAACTGGGTGGAGAGGACGCTAAGATAATATATCTTCGGGGCGGCATTGAGCAGCGTATGAATACAGCCTGCGCGGGCGGAACGGGAGCGTTCATCGATCAGATGGCAGCGCTGCTGCAGACCGATCCGGCAGGCTTAAATGTTTTGGCGGAGAAGCATGAGCGAATCTATCCCATAGCTTCACGCTGTGGTGTATTTGCCAAAAGCGATGTACAGCCGCTGCTTAATGAAGGAGCACGCCGGGAGGATGTGGCGGCTTCGATCTTTCAGAGTATCGTTAATCAGACGATTAGCGGTCTTGCTTGTGGACGTCCGATTCGAGGACGGGTGGCTTTTCTTGGCGGCCCGCTGACCTTCCTGCCTGCCTTGCGGCAGCGTTTTGCGGAAACGCTGGAGCTGGCGGAGGAGGATATCCTGTTCCCGGAACGCTCACAGTATTTCGTGGCGATTGGAGCTGCGCTCTCCGAAGCTGATCCAGTCGTATTGCCACTTTCAAGCTGGATCACGCGAATTGCGGCGGTTGATTTTACTGCGGATCGAGCTGCGGATGCTGAATTGCCTCCGCTTTTTGAGAATGCCGCTGAGCTTGCAGAATTTCGGCTTCGTCACGGCAAAGCCTCTGCAGCGAGATCAGATTTAGCCTTATATCGTGGACCTTGTTATCTAGGAATTGATGCCGGCTCAACCACAACTAAACTCGTGTTAACCGGTTCGGCTGACGAAATTCTCTATACCTTTTATGGCAGCAACAAAGGCAACCCGCTGCATTCGGTCAGCGATGCACTGAAGGAGATCTACCGGGTTCTGCCTGAAGGCTGCCATATCGCAGGATCATATGTGACAGGGTACGGTGAGGGGTTAATCAAGGCCGCTCTGCGGACAGATGGCGGAGAAGTAGAGACTGTTGCACACTACAAGGCAGCTTCCAAGTTCATGCCAGAAGTAGATTTCATACTGGATATCGGTGGTCAGGACATGAAGTGCATCAAAATCCGTGGCGGTGCTATCGACAGCCTTATGCTCAATGAAGCTTGTTCAGCCGGTTGTGGCTCTTTTCTGGAGAGCTTTGCCTCTGCCCTCGGACTTGGGATCGAGGAATTTGCCAAAACTGCACTCGAAACGACTCAGCCTGTTAATTTGGGCTCGCGCTGCACGGTGTTCATGAACTCTAAGGTCAAGCAGGTTCAGAAGGAGGGCGCATCATTAGCGGATTTATCGGCGGGTCTTGCCTACTCTGTGATCAAGAATGCTCTGCAAAAGGTAATTAAAATCCGCAATCCGGAGGACTTAGGGCGAAATATCATCGTTCAGGGCGGTACCTTCTATAATGAAGCTGTATTGCGCGCCTTTGAGTCCTTGACGGGGCGGACGGTGGTTAGACCGGATATAGCTGGCGTAATGGGAGCTTACGGCTGTGCACTGATTGCGCGTGAGCAAGCAGGGGTTAACGGATCCAGTACGCTGCTTGGAGCAGAGGAGCTTGCCAGCTTTAAATATGAGGTCTCCTCAGGCCGCTGTGGCCGCTGTGGGAATAACTGTGCGCTGACGATCAGTCGTTTTCCGGATAAGAGCTTTTATGTGACCGGCAATCGCTGCGAACGCGGCGCAGGAGTCAAAAAAGAGAAAAATGTCCTGCCGAATCTGATGCAGTATAAATATGAACGGTTTTTTGAGTACGAGAGTTTACCGGAAACAGGGGCATGGCGGGGGACCGTCGGGATTCCGCGTACCATGAATATGTTTGAGAATTACCCGTTCTGGCACACTTTTTTCACCAAACTGGGCTATCGGGTGATTCTCTCCCCTAAATCAAGCAAGAAGCTCTTCGAAAGCGGCATGGATACGATTCCTTCAGAATCGATATGTTATCCTGCGAAGATGGCCCATGGACATGTGCAAAGCCTGATCGGTAAAGGTGTCGATTTTATTTTTTATCCAGCGGTGGTGTATGAGAAAAAAGAAGATGAAGCTGCGGATAATCACTTCAATTGTCCAGTGGTCGCCTCTTATCCCGAAGTCATTCGCAACAATATGGATGGGTTAAAGGACAATGGAATCAAGCTTGTCAGTCCATTCCTGACCTTTGATGATATTTCTGCGCTGACCAAAGGGCTGGTGAAGACATTTACCAGCATTCCGCGAGAAGAGATTGCGTCCGCGGTGCAGGCGGGACTTACAGAGGCTGATAACGCCAAAGGTGATGTGCGTACCAAAGGGGAAGAGACCCTTGTGTACCTAGCTGATACTGGAACCAAAGGAATCCTGCTCTGCGGGCACCCTTATCATGCCGATCCTGAGATTAATCACGGGATAGCGGATATGATAACCGGGATGGGACTCGCCGTGCTGACAGAAGATTCTGTCTGCCATCTGGACCACAGCGAAGGGGATGTGGCTGTCGTTAATCAGTGGACCTACCATGCCCGGATGTACCGTGCAGCCCGCCTTGCTGCAGTCCGCTCGGATCTGGAGCTTGTTCAATTGACTTCCTTCGGCTGTGGGATCGATGCGATCACTTGTGATGCCGTACAGGATATTATGGAAAGACATAACAAGGTATATACATTGATCAAAATCGATGAGATCAGCAATCTTGGTGCAGCGCGCATTCGGCTTCGTTCATTGCTGGCGGCAATGCGTGAGCGTGAAAAAGGTAAGGTAGTGCCGCAAAAGCCGCCAAAAGTGCAGGCTAATGTGTTATTTACGAAGGAAATGAAAGAGACCTATACCATTCTTGCACCACAGATGTCGCCTATTCATTTTGAATTGTTTGAGCAGGTGTTTCGCGATGCCGGATACCGTCTGAAGATACTTGAGACGACCGGACCCGAAGAGACAGAAGAAGGTCTGAGATACGTTAATAATGATGCGTGTTATCCGGCAATTGTGACGATTGGCCAGATTCTGTCGGCGCTGAAAAGTGGGGAATACGATCCGGATCGTACTGCTGTGATTATGTCACAGACGGGTGGCGGCTGCCGGGCTACGAATTATATTTCTTTGCTGCGCAAAGCCTTAAAGGATTCAGACCTAGAACAAATTCCGGTGATTTCACTCAACGCTTCAGGGATGGAGAATCAGCCGGGTTTCCGTATCAGTCTTAAGCTGGCGAATCGGTTGATAGCTGCCGCTTGTTATGGTGATCTTATGATGCGGATGTTAAATCACTTTAGGCCGCATGAGGTTGTTCCAGGAAGTGCGGAAGTTCTATTCCGCAAAGGGATGGAGCGTTGCAAGGCAAGCTTATCCAACTTTTCATTCCGAGAATACAAACGCCTGATTCGTGAGATTGTTGCAGAGTTCTGCAAGCTGCCCGTTACAGGTGTTACTAAACCAAGAGTAGGCATTGTCGGTGAGATCCTGATCAAATTTCATCCGGATGCTAATAACCGCATTATAGAGATGATCGAGGCAGAGGGCGGGGAAGCGGTAATGCCGGATTTCCTGGATTTCATTTTCTATTGTGTATATAATCCGATCTACAAAGCTGAGCAATTCGGCAAAAGCAAACGGCTCGGCTATATCAATCCCATGCTGATCTCTTATCTGGAAATTTACCGTAAGCCGATTAAGGTTGCCCTTGAGGATGCGGGGCTGGCTAAAGGACGGGAGAATATTTATGGTCTTGCCGAGAAGGCCAGCCGACTGGTGTCCGTAGGGAATCAGATGGGTGAGGGCTGGTTTTTAACCGCAGAAATGATGGATTTGTTGGATAATGGTGTGAACAACATCGCCTGTATTCAACCGTTCGCGTGCCTGCCCAACCATATCACCGGGCGTGGGATGATTAAAGGTCTTAAGGAATTATATCCGGGTGCAAATATCGTGGCGATTGACTATGATGCTGGAGTCAGCGTAGTCAACCAAGCGAATCGGATCAAGCTGATGATGTCAATTGCCAGCAGCCAGGAAGAGACTAAGCCATCTAATTTAAAACTGCAGGATAAGCCTCAGCAGCAGACTTTACCTGAAAGTTCATACAGCTTAACCTGAGCATTGTTCAGACGAAAAAGCGGGCCAAGGATCTACCTTGGTTCGCTTTTTTTATGCTTTGTGCACTTATGTATGATTTTCATGTTTTTCCTGCAATATAAAATTACCTTTCAGAAAGTTACAGCAAAATATTGACCGAAATTTAGTTAAGGTGTAAAATAGTACGCATGCGAACTATTAGATGGTCTAACTAATTAATTCTTTGGAGGTGAAGATTTGGAAGATAAGGAGCAGCAATTAGATGATATTTTCTCCTCTTTTCGCCGGATTAGCCATGCATTTCAGCAGTTGCTGTGGAAGGATGCCGAAGAGCTGGACATCACACCAACACAGTTGATGGTTCTCCGCAAAATATCTGCAAATCCCGATATTGGCATTACAGATCTTGCCGAGCTATTACATTTGGGGAACAGTGCAGCGAGCGGCGTAGTGGACCGGATGGTGAAAGCCGATTTGATCACAAGACAGCGCTCTGAGGTAGATCGGCGTATATACAACTTGGCGATTACTAAAAAGGGCAGAGAGATCAGGGAAAGAAGTAAGCAATCGCTCAGAAGACACTTACTTCCACTATCCAATATACCTGCCGAGGATGCAGGCGAATTACTTAGGATTCATACCGAAATCATTCAGATCTTAGAGCAGGGGAGAGACAAACAGAATTTATGAGTACAATTACAGGTAACGCTGCAGCGGCAACTAAGGGAATACGTAGAGGACCGATTATTGCAGCGCTCTTAATAGGTGCATTTGTCGCACTTTTGAACCAAACACTTCTTAATGTGGCATTGCCGAGCATAATGGACGATCTAAAAATCGCAACGAATACGGCACAGTGGCTAACAACGGGATTTATGCTCGTGAACGGTGTGCTGATACCGATTAGTGCGTTTCTGGTGGAAAAGTTTACGACCCGCCAGCTATTCATCACCGCGATGTCACTTTTTTCGTTAGGTACACTTGTCTGTGGAATCGGAACAGGCTTTGAAATGATCATGGTCGGCAGAGTCATTCAGGCGGTTGGCGCAGGGATTTTGATGCCGTTAATGAATATTGTGTTTCTTCGCATCTTCCCAATTGAAGAGCGGGGAAAAGCGATGGGGCTAATGGCGGTAGCCATGATTTTTGCACCAGCTGTAGGTCCAACGTTGTCAGGGTGGGTAGTTCAGAACTATTCTTGGCGCGTATTGTTCTTTATCGTTCTTCCGCTGGCTATTCTTTCTACCTTGCTAGGTATGAAAACAATGCAAAATGTAGGGCAAACAACTTCTCCGAAGCTGGATAAAACGGGTGTTATCCTGTCTACCATTGGTTTTGGGGGATTGTTGTACGGCTTCAGTGATGCTGGAACCGATGGTTGGGGAAGTGCAACAGTCATTACCTGCCTCATTGTGGGTGTGATTGCACTGGCTTTATTCGTATGGAGAGAGCTTAAGGCTGAGACACCACTGCTTGAGTTCCGGATTTTCAGATACAATATGTATTCACTCACGACATTAATCAATATCATCATTACGATGGCTTTATATTCGGGTATGATTTTGCTGCCGATTTATTTGCAGACGATCCGTGGCTTTACGCCAATGGAGTCCGGGCTTATGCTGTTGCCGGGAGCCATTCTAATGGGAATTATGTCTCCAATCACGGGGATTATATTTGATAAAATCGGGGCAAGATGGCTGTCTGTGGTAGGCCTGATTATTACAGTAATTACGACCTGGCAATTCAGCCAGCTTACAGACAGTACGACGTATACGCATATGATTATTACTTACACGGTTCGGATGTTAGGCATGTCGATGTTATCGATGCCGATTGTAACGGCTGGACTTAACCAGCTTCCACAGCGTTTAAGCTCGCATGGTACAGCAATGTCGAATACGTTGCGGACGGTCGGAGGCGCGCTGGGAATGGCGTTGTTCGTCAGTCTAATGACCAATAAGACGAAGAGCACAATCACTGATACGCTTATGAGCGGAACGGTTTCGTTAAACGATAAAGCAGCGATGCTTAAGCTTACGCAAGAGGCTACAATTAGCGGGGTTACGCATGCCTTTAACATTGCTACCTGGATCACTGTAGTTGCTTTGGTATTGGCTTTCTTTATTAAAAAGACTTCACCGCAGCCAGACTTCCTGAAGACGGAAGAAGTGCAGCCACAGCAGGACAATCAATAAAAAACTGGGTTAACAAAGAATGGAAAAAGGAGCGTCCTACGAACTGTTATGGTTCCGTAGGGCGCTTCTTTTGTTGTGATGCTATTAGTTAGCTGGAGACACAGCTGCAGGATCGCTCCAACGTTTCAGATGTGGCAGCTGCTCCGCGAGAAGTTTACGGGCAACATTCTCATCCATTCCTTCTTCGACCATATAGCCTGTACAAATGTCAGCCATTTCTTGCAACGTGATGTTAGGCTGTTTGAATGCGCCATTCTCATAGCAGTACACGCAGTAATCTTCGATCTTGTTGCCATTCTGGTCCGTTCCAAGCAATTCCGCCGTAGGCATTGGCATCCCACAGCTTTGACAAATTTTAAGATCTCCTTGCTCTACATGTTCATGTCCCATATTTAACACTCCTTTAAAGGTATGCAAGCTCTCGAGCGCCCGCTTTAAGTTCAGTATAGAACAATAAACCTGACGGCATTCCGTCAGGTTTATTGTTAGGTTGTATATTTTGCTGCTATGCCTGCTGCAAGCTGCCCCAGCTTTTGCCGAATATGCGGTGGCTCTAAGATTTCTACATGCATCCCGAAGCTTAGCAGGAAACCATACAGCCATCCATCCTCAGGATAGTTGATGGTTACCTTGTAACCTCCATTACCGTCGGGCAGTAGCTCGGTAGAATCAAACCGCTCTTCCGCTAGATGTTTGCTTTCAGCCTTAAACTGCAAAACGATGGGTGTTGCTGTTGTTACGGTTGATCTCTGATACTCGTTGCTCCAAGGCAGCTCGCTTGCATCCACATCTTTTGCAATAAAAACTTGGGTATTCTTAACGAGCTCTTTCATGCGCAACAGCTTAAATAGACGGAAATCCTGACGATTGAGACAAAATCCATATAAGTACCATGCTTGCCCCTTTAGCACTAAAGTATAGGGCTCTACCGAACGCTGGCTTGTCTGACCCGCAGCATCCACATAATCAAAGTTTACGGTCACGCTTTCCTCAAGTGCTTCTTTTAGAGTGGCAAGCTTTTCTTCCAGAATACGTTGAAGACCCCATGGGGAGAAGTCGATGATGAGCTGAGTCGTTTTGCTGCGGAAGGCGGCGGATTGGGAGGGCGGGATTACGCTGCTGATTTTTTCCATGAGCAGAGTATGTTCATTTCCTCCATAAGACGAGACGCTCTGCAGAGCCGTGAAAATATCCGCCAGCTCACGATCCGTCAAAACATTGCGGTCCAGCCGGTATCCTTCCATAAGCCCGATCCCACCGTTCGCTCCCTGATAGGTGACGATAGGAATTCCGGCTCCATTAATGCTTTCAATATCACGATAAATCGTGCGCACAGATACCTCGAACATATCGGCTAGCTCCTTCGCCTGAATTAGGCGGCGGTTCATTAGCAGGATAACGATAGAGAGCAATCGATCTATTTTCAAAAGACAATTCCTTCTTTCCCGGAGATTTCCGTGAAGTAATGCTGTATTTCATCTTAGCAAATCCTTGAAAATAAAGCATTGTCATAAATTAATGATTCGATTAATATCTAATTAGATATATGTATAAATAGATGAAATGAGGTTTATTTTATGAATAATCACTCAGCTGTTGCGATGTTTAGGAGTCATAAGGGATATTCACGATTGTTCACAGCCGGCTTGATCAATGGAATTGGTGATCGTTTTACTAGCGTTGCAGTACTGGCGCTGGTTCTGCAGTTGACGGGATCAGGCATGGCGGTAGGGATTTCGTTAGGTGTGAGACTGTTTCCTTATTTATTTCTGGCCCCGCTTGGAGGCATACTTAGCAGCAAAATTCCACGCAAATATATCATGATAGCTACAGATATGCTGAGGGTCCCAGTAGCCTTAGCCTTTTTATGGGTGGATGGGGAGGAGAAGCTGTGGTTGTTATATATGGCAAGTTTTTTGCTGGCAGCGGGTGAAGCCATTTACAGCCCTGTTCGTAGGTCCACTATCCCCTTGCTCGTCACCAAAGATTCTCTGCTGACCGTCAACGGACTAGAGCAGTTAATGAGCGGCTGCGTGCTGATCCTTGGAGCGTTCAGTGGAGGGGTGGTGTCGATGTGGTTTGGTCCGGAGGCAGCGTTCATTATGAATGCAGTGTCTTTTTTAATCGCAGCGATGTTAATTTACGGTATCGATTTTCCACAACATTCGGAAATGGTGACGGTGGCTAAGAAGGCTACATATTCTCCTGAGGGGGACTTAGAAAAATCCGATAAAGAAGCACAATACGGTCGGCTGCGTGCTCTGGGAATGGTAATTGGCGGAAGCTTAACGTTGCAGGTCATTTTCGGTTATGAGCTGTTGGTGCCGTTGCTAAATGGTCTGGATAATGTACTGATCAGTGTCTATGCGATACAGGTATTTCACGCGGGGGATATTGGAGTGGGGGCATTTTATGCGGCGCTTGGCATCGGTCTTAGCCTTAGTTTTTTTACCTCACGTTATTTAAAAAAGGGGCTGCTGATTGTAGCCATCGGAGGGCTTTTACTAGAAGGAGTATTATTGATGGGCATCAGTGTCAGCAATCATTTTGCGGTAGCATTTATGTTATACATCCTGCTGTCATTTGCCGGGGGGACGGGGAATGCCTGTCTGGATACGCTCGTTATGCAGGAAACCCCATCTGCTATGCAGCCCTTTGTGTTTGGACTCCTGTCTGCAGTAGGAAATACGCTGCTGGGATTATCTATGCTGTTCGCCGGGTGGCTATTAGAAGGGGTAGAACCAAGAATGGTAGGGTTTGCTGGGGGAGCGGGATTTGCCATAGTTGCGCTTTTACTCGCAGGATACGCGGGGGTACGCAGCAAGAAAAAACGTACTTAAAAAGGGCGGTGGCTTCACCGTCCCTTGGAAGTTTTTTTAACCTGAGTCTGTAGCTTAATGGCAGCTTTGCGCGGGAACAGGCGGATGCTTATCTTTTTGCGGTAGCGATACAGGATTACAAGGGCAGCTATAGCTACACCGCCAGAGATAATCCATAGTGCATATAACTCGAATAAATGGAAAATACCCATCCACTGCGGACCAAATACCCGTCCTATGCCAAGAAACAGCACTACCCAGAATAATGCTCCACTATAAGCGTAGAGGGCGAATTTACGGAAGGGCAGCGCAACTATACCAGCAAAATAGCCGGTAAAGTGACGAACGCCTGGAATAAAATATCCGATGGAAATAAGGATACTGCCGTATTTCTCGAACCATTTTTGCGTTTTATCCAGCTTGGCAGGGGAGAACAGCAACCACTTTCCGTATCGCTGGATGAAGGGCATTCCGGCTTTTAAGCCGACAAAATAGGTGAGGGTCATCCCCGCTGTGGTCCCAGCAAACGCCACTAGAATCAACGTTATGAAATCAAGTCTTCCCGTATAGGAAAGAAAACCTGCAAAAGCCATGGTAGTTTCTCCGGGAAACGGCAAGGCAACAAATTCGAGCAGCAATCCAAAAAATAATACGCTATATCCATATTTGCTGAATAATTCTTGTATAAAGTTCAGCATTTCCATAAGATTCTCACTCTCCAAGGGGCAGTTGCCTTATTCTATTTTGAAGCTTGTCTTCATACAATCTACCAAATGGCTTTTGAGCCAATAGAATGCTGGAGGTAGAGAAGATGAAAGGTAACAAAAACACTCACGGCCGCCGAAACTTGATAAGCGGATTGCTTGTTATGGTTGTAATCGTCATCGTAATGCTGGGATGGAACGCAGGGGAGAGTGTAGATTCTTGGATGAATCGTTCATTACATTCCGCAAGCGCGGAGTCTGTCTCTGTTAAGAATAATCTCCCGTTAGTGGCGATGCAAGAATTGCCTCCTAAAGCAGAGTCCATTGTGACTGCTTCTCCAGAAGTTAAATTGAATTCCAGTACGGCACAAGTATCCAAGGTGTCGACAACATATTCAGCAATTACGGCCGCAAAGAAAGCTTCAAAAACGGTCTATATTACATTTGACGACGGACCGAGTGACAATACCTTCAACGTTCTAAAAATTTTACAGCAGCAAGGTGTGAAGGCGACCTTTTTTGTCCTTGGTAATCAAGCGAAAAGCCATCCAGAGCTAATTAATGCCATATGGGAACAAGGACATGCTATTGGCAATCATACCTATAATCATAATTACCATGATTTATATAGTGGATTCACTGAATTTTGGAGCCAGATTAAAAAGACCGAAGAAATTGTTCGGGGCATTACAGGGGTTCGCCCACAACTTATCCGCGCCCCGGGCGGAACCTTTGATCACTTTGATAATACCTACTTCAATTTGTTGAAGCAAGCCGGTTATATCGTTACGGATTGGACGGTGGACAGCGGGGATTCTAAACGCAAAGGGGTACCGGCGTCAGAAATCTTAAAAGAGTCAACTGCAGATCTGAAGTCCTCTCGGGTTATTCTGCTGCTGCATGATGGCGGCGGCCATCAGGAGAGTGTTAAAGCACTGCCTGATATTATTGCGCGTTATAAGGCTGCTGGGTACAGCTTTGGCCTTTTAGATGAGACGGTGGAGCCTGTACAATTCAGAGTCTCCTCAAAAGCAAATAGCTTGGGCAGAGTGAAACCTTCGGAAGCTTGGATCACCTCGAATATCATACCGAATGCAGAGCTGTTTGCGCCCGGCAAACCTTTGGTGCTGGAGGTTGGAAAGCTGGAGACGAAGCTGGCGCCAGGTGAATATGCTCTGCAAAAAGGGAAATATATGGTGCCACTTCGCGCTGTGATCGAACGGCTGGGAGGGCAGATTAGTTGGGATGCGGGCAGTCGCAGTGGGAAGATTGCCTGGAACGGCAAAGATATCATCGCGGATGTGGCGAACAAGGAACTCCTGTTAAATCTTCCTGATCATGTTCAAAAGATAAACGGTGCCAGTGTGGAGATGATTGGCGGTTCTATCTGGGTATCGCTGCGTGAGCTGCTGGAGACAGCCGATCATCCTCCTTTAAATATAAGCGTGACGGAAGGTGAGCGCCGGATAATAGCCTTCTGAGATTTAGCGCTCAGGCAGTTTTTTTAAAAGAAAAAAACAATGTCTGGGCACCCTTTTTCATGGGAAGAATAGATAGTAATAAGTTCCTCAGCTGGGAACAAGTCTAGACCCAAAGGAAGGGTGTTCGTTCCATTGTCCTCTTCAAAAAAAGTAGAACACAAATTAAATAACAAGACTGAAAGAGTTAGAAGCTATCCGCGTAGCCGTAGTGCGTTGGCTGAATGGCTGCGGATGCTGACTGTGGCTGGAATTATAGGTGTTTTATATGCATGGCGCGGAGGCGCATCACTCTTATTTCTGCTGATCGCTGTAGGCGTTATCATGGTTGGCGGACTGATTGTTCAACTTTCAGGTCCACGGGCGATAAAGATTGAACGGACAATCACTCCAGTAAGACCGATAGCTGGAAGTACACTGCTTGTGAAGGTACGGGTGAATTTCTCTGCCCGGCTTCCACTGCCATGGCTGACTATCGCTGATTTTTGGAGGGATAGAGGACATCACAAGCTACTGTTTCCGGGATTCAGACGCTCTTTTGAATACACCTACCTTCTTGAGAATATGCCGCGGGGACATCATCATTTGCAGGGCTGTAGAGTAACTTGGGGAGATTTGCCCGGCTGGTTCACAGGCCGATCTGAGCCTGCTGAAGAGCATAGCGTTAAAGTGCTGCCAGCCCCCCTATATTATGGCGGAGCAGTCCCGGATAGCGGCTTTATTAGCGGTAATTCGCTCTATTCCAGAAGGGGAAGAAGCAGCAATGATGAGACCATGGAATCGCGGGAATATGAGCCCGGTGATCCGCTTAGCCGAATTCATTGGAAGAACAGCGCCCGGCTAGGAAATCTGCAGAGCAAAGTTCCAGAGCGTGAAAAGGCAAGAATGAGCTGTATCGTGTTGGCTAATGATCCCAAAAGCTATGAGATTCCAGCCAATGCACTTACACCTCGTGGCAGTCGGGAGGAGCAGCCTCCGGTATTTGAGAAGGCGGTGTCAACGGCGATGGGGCTGATGCTCTTTGCTGAGCAGTCAGGTGCTTATGTCCAGTTATTTAGCGGAGGCTGGCCGGAAGGAATGGCTAGGCATGAAGGACTGGGTAAAATCCCAGGGAGAGTGCTGGATATTCTAACTGATATTTCTCCGAATGGAACAAGAACCCTGTCCGAGCTGTTGGAGGATGCTTCTAGAGGCTGGATTCCGGGAATGACCGTTGCTATAGTGACCGGAAGATTAGAGGAACAATCCGCTAAGGTTATCGCTAAATTCTTAGTGCAAGGTGTAAAAGTTGAGCTCTATTATGCTTGGGATCAGCCAGCTCCGCTGCCTGCTGAGGTAATGCTGCAGGAGATCCGCCAGCCTGTACGGGGAACGGTCGGGGATAGTCTGGGTCGTCTGGGAGCACGGATGTTTTGTCTGGATGATGCATTGCCAGCTTACAGGCTCAGGGAGGTAGAGTACCATGAATCATCCGGAAAACCAACGCTACGGTAAGCGGATACCGGGTGACACAAGCTTCTCTATGAATGAGCACAGTGGGAAGGAACCAAAGCAGCTCCATTTGGAAAAACTGGAGAACAGTCATGCCGATAAACAGAGAAAGATACCTCTGTATTATCGCATGCTGTTCTCTTTGGCTATTTTGGGGCTGTTTTTAGAATGGCTGCTCCCTTTATATAGAACGACTTCATTGGAAGATACTGCTAGATTGCTGCAGGTTCTGATGATTTCTGCTGCCGTGCTGTTGATGTGGGGAATCCTTCAGATTCCCGGGTGGCTATTGCTAAGTATCCAATGTTTGATGATCGGAACAGCTTGGCTATATCTATGCAGCGAGAGCGTAGGGACAGGATGGCTGGGCATTTATGCATTAGAAATTCCAAATGATCTGATTTTGCTCTTTTCCGGGCATGTTTCTCAGCTAAGCGAGATCAGCAGACTTTTGATTTTGATTGTTGGCTGGGGGCTGCTGGTATCTTCGGTGCAGCAGCTTGCACTTTTCAGAGGTAGTACGCTGCTGTTTACAGCGGTGACCCTCATTTATCTATTAGTTCTGGATATTGGCTTTGGCGTTAATACGACAACGGATGTTGTAATATCAGTGGGGCTTATTGTATGGATGCAAGCAATGAGTGGTTTGCTCCGTCTGCGGGAACGGGTGGGCAGCTTTCACCTGCCGTATGCCCGATGGGGAGTTTTGGCATTAGCGGCTGCTATATTCGTCATGATGACAGCATGGTTTGGTGGGCAGGTATATGAAGTACGACCGCCTAACCAAACTACACTCCAGTCAACCTTTGAAAAGCTGCAGGAATGGGCTTCGGGCCATATGCCGGAAGATAATGAGGCTATACCTGCAGGAACAACAGGGTATAGTACAAATGATGGAGAACTGGGTGCTCCATTATCACGCAATACCGAGCCAGTCTTCACAGCATTGACCAGCCAGCGTACCTATTGGCGCGGGGAGAGCATTGCCTATTATGACGGTCGCCGTTGGATCAGAGGGGGTGAGGAATTTACTCCGCTTAACTTGTCCAGCCTGCCTCAGATTCCGGCGACGGTAACCACTACTAATGGGGGGCGGACTTTGCAACAGCGGATACAATTTGCTATTCCCTCTTCCGGTGGAATTCCTGTATTCAATGCGGGTACCCTAACAGATGTTGAGACAGTTCAACTATCCAATGGCAGCCAGCTTGGTTATGTTCTGGCGAATAAGGACAGGGATACCTTTCGTCTGCCAGATTCGGTGGGGTCAACTCGGATCACTGAGTATATAGTTGATTCTATACTTCCCGAGAGTAATCCAGTACTGCTGCGCGGTTTGGGTGACGCTGATCCACGAGAAATAAAGAATAAATACTTGCAGCTGCCTGATTTATTACCTGAGCGAGTGAAAGCTCTGGCAGAGAAGCTCACAGCTTCCTCGGGCAACCGATATGACTCCGCAACCGCTATTCGGGATTATTTGCAAAACGGGTATTCTTACACGCTGGATACCATGGTTCCGCCAGCTGGGGCTGATTTTGTGGATCATTTCCTGTTTGAGACCAAACAGGGTTACTGTGTGCATTTTGCCACAGCGATGACCGTATTGCTGCGAAGCACAGGTATTCCAGCGCGTTATGTTCAAGGCTACGGACCTGGAACCCAGCAGGAGGAAGCCATGCCGGCGAAGTATTTAGTCACCCAAGGGGATGCGCATGCTTGGGTAGAGGTTTATTTTGCCGGCGCAGGTTGGGTTCCTTTCGATCCGACGCCGGGTCCTGCGCTTGCGGCTGGCTTCCCTGCGCCGGCACGGCCTGCGGCCGCAGCAGTCGCACCGCAAGCAACGCGCAGCGCGGAACTGCCCGCCCTGCCGCTGGCGGGCGGGCCCTTTTCAGCGCCGCTGACTGCCGCGGCGCTGCTTCCCGCCGCCGCTTGGCGCTGGCGGCGCAGCCTGGCTCTGCTGCTGGCCGCGCGTCGCGGCAGCAGCTTGAGCCGTGAGAGGCAGCTGCGCGCGGCCTCTCTGGCTTGGCACGGGCTGGCGGAGCGGTTTGGACCGCCGCCGCCCGGCGTTACTGGCAGGGAGTATGTGGACTCCCTGCGGATTTACGATGCCGGACTAGATGTAGCCGTCCGGCAGTTTGTCCGCCAGTGGGAGACCCTGGCGTACGCGCCAGCTTCGGCCTCCACAGCCGTGATCTCTGCCCGCGACAATCCCGTAGACTCCGCTCCCGCCCTTGGCGGCGAACCTGCGGCTTCTGATGCGGCCGCGTTTATTCGCGAATGTCTGCTCATTACCTTCCGTTTAACATAAACGGCTAATAACGCTTAGATCCGCTATCTAATTTATGCCATAGCAAGGAAGGTTCTGCATGAAGTTTTATCACTCTCTGATTATGAGAGGCGTGTCCTCCTTTCCTTGACGATGAGAATTAACCATGAGTATAATGAATCCAATAATCAAGGGAGGCACGTAATGAACAAGCCAAATGAAATTATCGTCGTTCTCGATTTTGGGGGACAATACAACCAACTTATCGCGCGCAGAATTCGGGACCTGGGAGTATACAGCGAACTTTTGCCGTACAATACGCCAGTTGACAAGATTAAAGCACTTTCGCCTAAAGGAATTGTCTTCTCCGGCGGACCTAGCAGTGTATACGCTGAAGATGCACCACACGTAGATCCGGCTATTTATGATCTAGGAGTGCCGATCTTCGGTATTTGTTATGGTATGCAGCTGATGGCTCATCAGCTTGATGGTAAAGTAGAACGATCGGCTAAACGGGAATATGGTAAAGCTGATGTTGACTTTGCAGAAGGAACTGCTTTAGTTGCAGGATTGGAGAACCGCCAGACTGTATGGATGAGCCACGGTGACCATGTAGTTGAGCTTCCAACAGGCTTCAAGCTGGATGCAGGTACAGAAAGTGCTCCAATTGCAGCAATGAGCAACGCGGAGCGCAAACTGTTCGCTGTGCAATTCCACCCAGAAGTACGTCACTCCGTTCAAGGTAACGAGATGATCTCGAACTTCTTATACCAAGTTTGTGGTTGCGACGGCAAATGGACAATGGAATCGTTTATCGATGAAGCCGTTCAAGATATTCGTAATCAAGTCGGAGATAAAAAAGTACTCTGCGCTCTTAGTGGCGGAGTGGATTCTTCCGTTGTGGCTATGCTTATCCACCGTGCAATCGGAGATCAATTGACCTGTATGTTTATTGACCACGGCCTTCTGCGTAAAGGTGAAGCAGAAAGCGTTATGGAGACTTTCGTAGGCAAATTCGATATTCATGTAGTGAAAATCGATGCACGCGAACGCTTCATGAGCAAACTTGCAGGTGTTGAAGACCCTGAGCAAAAACGTAAAATCATTGGTAACGAGTTTATCTACTGCTTCGACGAAGAGTCAGCTAAGCTCGGAGATTTTTCATTCCTTGCACAAGGTACGCTTTATACGGATATCGTTGAGAGTGGAACAGCTACAGCGCAAACCATTAAGTCCCACCACAATGTGGGCGGCCTGCCAGAAGATATGAAATTCAGCTTGATCGAGCCGCTAAACACCTTGTTTAAGGATGAAGTTCGTAAACTCGGTGAAGAGCTGGGTATGCCACGTGCGATCGTATGGCGTCAGCCTTTCCCAGGTCCAGGTCTTGCTATTCGTGTCTTGGGTGAAGTAACAGAGGACAAGCTTACCATCGTTCGTGATTCTGACTACATTCTGCAAGAAGAAATTGCTAAAGCGGGATTAGACCGTGAAATTTGGCAATACTTCACTGCCCTGCCTAACATGAAGAGTGTCGGAGTTATGGGTGATGCTCGTACGTATTCCTACACAGTAGGTGTTCGTGCAGTAACTTCCATCGATGGCATGACCGCTGACTGGGCACGTATCCCATGGGATGTTCTTGAAAAAATCTCTGTACGTATTGTCAACGAAGTTGAGAATGTAAACCGCGTAGTGTATGACATTACTTCGAAACCACCTGCAACGATTGAGTGGGAATAGCATATAGCAATAAGAAACCTGCAGCTCCTTATTTATTAAGGGACTGCAGGTTTTTTATTAACCGTGAAGCTTGTGACGGACCCTATATAGCAACTTTAGAGAATGTGATAAACTGGGAAAAATATACTTACAGGAGCCATTAGAATGGGATTCTCACTTATTGGAACACTAATAGCTATGGTTATTCTTGCCCCAAGTTTACTGATGATTAAGTTTCCGCCCGATCATGTTCCCAGCGGTTTAAAAGATGCCGGCATCGTCTACACTCTTTTGGAGAGAGTAGGGCAGTTGGGGTGTATAGCCATTCTTGCGATTTCAAAGGATAACTTTGAAAATGTAGAATTCGGGATCTGGGCTGCACTTATCTTTGTGTTTATCACGATTTATTACGGTTTATGGATTCGTTATATGGTTAAGGGACAGCAATTCAGATTATTATGGGCTCCATTATTGTTTCTTCCGATTCCCATGGCAGTTCTCCCTGTTTGTGCATTTGGATTTGCGGCTATATGGGGCAGATCTTTCTGGTTGGGTATTGCAGTGATTTGTTTAGCTATAGGGCATTTTGCTAATTCTTGGCATAGCTATCAGTATTCCAAAGGACAATAAGCTAGGGAACATCGAAATTGTTTTATAGGGAAAAATACCCATTTGATAAGGCTTTTGATAGTTAATAAGCTGCATGATTTAAAGGATTTTGGGGTTGAAGTTAAAGATAAAAATGTATGAATTACGAACAATAGAAAAAATAAAGTCGAAAATGTTCGCTTTTTTCATTGACAACTTATGTGATGTCCCCCTAAAATGATAAAGCACAACAACATAATTCTTTCGTATATTTCCGGGAATAGGCCTGGAAGTTTCTACGAGGTCACCGTAATGACCTGGCTACGATTAAGAAGAGCTGAGCAACCCGTATTGTCCTGAATCTAGGGCTATAGTCATGGGTGCTACTCTTTTTTTCGAGCCGGTGTCGATCAGATACCGGCTTTTTGTTGCTGTCAGCCACAACATACCTTAGGGGGAGAACAATTTGAATCGGTTTTTCAAGTTGAAAGAGAACGGCACTACAGTACGTACAGAGATAATGGCCGGCTTGACTACGTTCATGGCTATGGCTTACATCCTGTCGGTTAATCCGAGCACATTAACAGCATTTGGCCGCATCGATATGGGCTGGTACTCTGTATTTCTAGCGACTGCGCTGGCAGCAGGTATTTTCACCATTGCAATGGGCGTGTTTATAAACTTTCCAGTAGCATTGGCACCAGGTATGGGACTTAATGCATACTTTGCTTCCGTAATTTTGTCTTCTGCAACCTCAGAACATCCATTCACTTGGCAAATGGGTCTGACCGCAGTATTTATTTCCGGTTTGATCTTCATCCTGCTTACGGTTACCCGAGTGCGGCAGATCTTACTGACAGCCATTCCTGACAGCTTAAAGCATGCCATTACCGTAGGTATCGGGATGTTCATTACAATCCTTGGGCTTAAGAACAGTGGTTTGATGACGATTGGTGTCGAAGCTGGTAAAGATATTTCCGCCAATACATTCACAGATGTCCTATCCTTTGAAACAATCATTCATATGGGTAGTCTAGAGAACACTGATGTACAGTTGGTAATTATCGGATTGCTTCTTATTTCCATCCTGATGGTACTGCAAGTTAAAGGTGCGATTTTATTCGGTATCTTGGGTACAACCCTCGCGGGTATACTGATGGGTGTAGTTGATTTTGGCTCTTTGTCCAGTCCAACAACTCCTTGGGTGCCTGACCTGACGCAATTGAACTTTTTCGAATTTGACTGGGATGGTATCCTGCACACCGGTATTGTTTCAGCAATCGCAACATTCACTTTTGTAGAATTGTTCGATACATTTGGTACACTTGTAGGTACTGCTCAACGCGCTGGTATTATGGACAACCCTGAAGAAGGTAACAAACGTGTAGGTAATGCAATGTTTGTCGATGCCATCGCTGTAGCTGGTGGTGCGGCATTGGGTACTTCCACTACTACTGCTTTTGTAGAAAGCGCGGCAGGTGTTGCTGAAGGTGGACGTACAGGTCTTACAGCTGTAACAACGGGTGTGTGCTTCTTGCTTGCGTTATTCCTTGCACCAATAGTGGCTCTGATCCCTGGATCTGCTACAGCCGCAGCATTGATTGTCGTAGGCGTGCTCATGGCACAATCGATTCGCGAAATTGATTTTCAAGATATGGTTGTTGCGATTCCAGCGTTCCTTACTCTAGTAATCATGCCTTTCACTTATAATATTGCTAATGGTATTTCCTTTGGCATCGTAACTTATGTAATCCTTGCTTGTGTAGCTAACCTTGCTGGCAAGAAAAAATACGATATTCACTGGATGATGTGGGTACTTGCTATTCTGATTATTCTCCGTTATGTATTTCTTGGTAGTGCGGGCTAACTCATATATAGCATACAGATGTGCATTCAACGGCTCCTTCATAACTGAGGGGGCCCTTTTTTTATATTTTTGTTGGCACTTAACCATTCAGCCTAGTCTATGTTTCTAGCTTTTCATCATCTATGATTTAGATTATATTGTTGAAGAGGTGATGTTCAGGACGAGGCAGCCTTGGCGTTAGAGTCCAATTTGTTCCCTCCTTGATCCTGATCTCTGTTTATTTTGTACTGAAAATACTTCAAACCCCTAGGTGGTCCTATGGTCTTACCATTTTGTTAGTTCTCTCGCATTATGCTGATAGAATGGCCTGTTTTTTTGCTCCGGTATTTGCTTTAGCCACTGCGATTCTTCTATTCTATATAAGAGTCTATATAAGAGCCTTGAAGCTTAGGGCGATCCTATGGAATGGAATATTGTGCATGGAAGGGTCTGCGATCCAGATAAGGTTAACATACCCTATATTTATATGCTCTTTTATGAGAAAATCAATCCGAATGATTTCTTAGCAACGGTGAAATACACTAATTCGGGAGCTGTTTTTCAGAAGGGATATGCTTTTGGCTGGACTAAGATGAATATAGGACGAGGTGAGGTTGGGACGATGATCAAGAGTACACGTGCGGCCGTAATGACTGTATTGATGCTGTTATTGTTTGTGCTTCCTGTAACAAGCATTTATGCAGAGGGGAATCTATTGCAGAACCCTGGCTTTGAGGAGGGGGGAGATGATGCGCCTTCTAACTGGACTAAGGATATGTGGATTTCAGGAGACAACTCAGCTCTACTTTCAATCCAATCGGAGGAAGTTCATTCCGGCAGCAAGGCGGCAGTCATTGAGAATATCGAGCCCAATCATTCGAAATGGGTGCAGACGATTGAGGCTACGCCGAATAGTTATTATAAAATCTCTGGATGGATCAAAGTAGTAAGTACAGCAGGGGAGGGAATGGGCGCCAACATTCTTGCCGTTGGAGTAGGCGGGGGGTATCCCAGCGTAACTGATACGGCAGGTGAATGGCAGTATCTTGAATATATCGGCCAGACAGGACCGGAGCAGAAGTCATTTGGCATAGGTGCAAGTCTGGGCGGCTACTCTAGCTTGATTCAAGGTAAGGCTTATTTTGATGATTTTGCTGTAGAAAAATTAGACGCGGCTCCTGAAGGGGCTAACGTCATTTCGCTGGATAGTTCAGCGGTTAGTCCAGATGCCGGCGACAAAAAGGCAGACACTCCACATAAAGTATCTCCAACTAAGATGTTGCTGATCTCAGCGCTGTTTAGCGTGTTTTTTGCAGTGCTTTATACTAAGGCATTCCGTAGTGAGAAGCTTATGAAGCAGCCTGAGAATATTTATTCCAAATGGCTGAGCATTGCCATCGGAATCGCTTTTATCCTGAGAGTGTGGATTGGTCTTACCGCGCAAGGATATCAGAATGATATGAATACCTTTATTTCTTGGGGACAGCGTATGGTGGATTTAGGCCCAGGCAAATTTTATGAAGAAGGTTATTTTGCCGATTATCCTCCTGGCTATTTGTACATATTGTACGTGCTTAGCGCCATTCGTGGCGTTTTAGGATTCACTCAGGGCTCAGGTGGAGAGAATTTGCTCTTCAAGCTCCCTGCGATCCTTTCTGATTTGGTACTCGGCTACTTCATTTATCAAATGTCACGCAAAAAACTCGGCACAGGAATAGCTTTCGGCTTAATGTTGTTGTTTCTGTTTAATCCAGCGGTACTTATTAATTCAGCGGCTTGGGGACAAGCAGATTCATTCTTTTTGATCTTCCTGCTGCTCAGTATCCATGGCGCTGCGAACAAAAAGTTTGTCCGCTCCGCAATTTTGTTTGCCTTAGCGACGCTAATTAAACCGCAAGCGTTGATATTCACGCCGGTATTGTTGTTTGCTTTTTATCATCACCGCGCTTGGAAGCAGCTTGGATTCGGAGCTTTGTATGGATTAGGGATCTTCGGATTGCTTGCGGCACCGTTTTTCTGGAATAACGGAGGTCTGGTAGGGATTATTGATCTTTACAAGAGTACGTTATCTTCCTATCCGTATTCTTCAGTGAATGCATTTAATCTGTATGCACTGACTGATCCGATGTGGTCATCCCTTGATCTAACCTGGCTTGGCATTCCATACCGTGTATGGGGCTTCATATTTATTTTAGTGGCTGTAGCTGTTGCGGCATTTTATTCCTTTAAAAAGGATCGCTTGGATCTGACCAAATCCTATTTTATCGGGATGGTGCTTATAGTAGTGGTCTTTGTGCTTGGCACCAAAATGCATGAACGTTATATGTTCCCTGCTCTTATTCTTTGTTTGTTTACTTATATAGAAAGTCGGGACCGCCGCTTTTTATCGCTATTTCTCGGATTCAGCTTAACGCAATACATCAATGTGGCGTACACCTTATCCCACCTGAATGCAGATGTTAGCCCGGGTGCAGACGGAATCGTATTAGTGACTGCTATAGCTAATCTAGCATTGCTGCTTTATATGCTGAATATCGGATACGATGTGTATGTCCGCAAGGGAATAAAACCTCTTCCAGCGCCAATTACACCGGAAGAACAGTATGAAGAAGATTTGAGAGTTGTCGGGCAAATTAAACCGCATCAGAAGGGAGGGCGATTTAACGATGAAGTTTAAGCGTATAGATTGGATATGCATAATAGCTATCACGGCCGTTTACGCAGCGCTTGCTTTATATAATCTTGGCTCTACTAAATCTCCAGAGACCTTATGGGAGCCTGCTGCCAGTGGTGAAAGCTTCTATGTAGATTTGGGGCAGAGTAAACCATTGGAACGGGTCAATATCTTTGGTGGCGTGGGAACGGGTAAGTTCAAGCTGGAATTCAGCGACAATCCTGAGGTCTGGAGCAGTCCGATGGATGTCAGTGAGGATGTCGGGAATGTCTTCATCTGGAAAAGCCAACCCCTGAACGTTACAGCGAGATATGTGAAGTTAACAGTTACCTCTCCAGGGTTCACTTTGAACGAAATGGCCTTTTATGAGCAGGGGGGAGAAAGAATCCCCCTTCCTATTGCCGGTGTGACACCGGATGCTAACGCAGTACCTAAAAGAGGAGCAGCGGCCAATCTTTTTGACGAGCAGTCGCTCATTCCGGAATATTCTAACTTTATGAATAGCACTTATTTTGACGAGATCTATCATGCGCGAACAGCTTATGAATATACACACGGGATAGTGCCTTACGAGAATACGCATCCACCGCTTGGCAAGCTGTTGATTGCCATAGGTATGGAGCTGTTCGGAGTCAATCCATTCGGCTGGCGTATTATCGGAACCTTGTTCGGAGTTGCCATGTTACCTCTCATATATGTAATGGCGCTTCGTTTGTTTAAGAAAAGCAAATACGCCGCCCTCGCGGCAGGATTGTTTGCGCTGGATTTCATGCATTTCACACAGACAAGAATCTCCACGATTGACGTATACGGAGTATTCTTCATTATGTTGATGTTCTATTTTATGCAGCGGTATTACACAATGAATTTCTACAAGCAGCCTTTAAGAAAAACATTAATTCCGTTATTCTGGTCTGGCTTATTCTTCGGAATCGGCGTAGCTTCGAAATGGATTGTGCTCTATGGAGGAGCAGGGCTGGCCATTATGCTGGCTATCTCCCTTTTTGAACGCTACAGAGAATACCAAGCCTCCGGACGCCTGCTGGCAGAGGGGAAGATTAAAGACAAGGAATTGCTGGGCACCTGTCGTGAAGCAGTAGATTCTTTTTGGAAAAAGACTATTATTACGTTGGCTAGTTGTATCGGGTTCTTTGTAATTATTCCAGTAATTATTTATAGCTTATCTTTTGTGCCGGGGTTATCTGCATCAGCAGAGGGCTTCACTATAAAAGGTTTGATTGATTCCCAAAAGAATATGTACAACTACCACAGCCAGCTTGTAGCTACACATCCTTTTGCTTCCTCATGGTGGCAATGGCCGTTTATGAAGAGACCGGTCTGGTTCTTTAGCGGCGGTGAAGGTTTGCCGGAAGGTCAGGTCAGCAGTATAGTGACTATGGGGAATCCTCTTATCTGGTGGACGGGTATTTTTGCGATGCTGGCAACGCTGTGGATTACGCTGAAACGTAAAGATAAGAACCTCTACATGATCTGGATCGCCTTCTTCTCGCAATATGTTCCGTGGATGCTTGTCCCAAGAGAAACATTTATTTACCATTATTTTGCTATGGTACCATTTATGATTCTTGGTATTGTATATATAATGAAGTTGCTGGATAGTAAATTCCCTGAGGCCCGTTACGTACAGTATGTCTATGTAGCCGTTGCTTTGCTGCTCTTTATCGCTTTCTACCCGGTACTGTCAGGGATGCAGGTCAGTGGAGATTACGTGAAAGATATGCTGCGTTGGTTCCCAACTTGGGTTTTCTAGGATTTAATAAAAATCTATAAAATAAGTTTATGAATGCAGCGTTATTATGAAGTGTAGATGGATGTAACGCTCCAAAAAGCTTGTAGGAGGAATAAAGGTGAAAGCCAGATATAGTGTGATTGTACCCATGTTCAATGAGGAGCAAGTAATTAGCCATACTTATGAACGTTTGAAAAAAGTAATGGACGAGTGCGGCGATACTTATGAGCTGGTCTTCGTCAATGACGGCAGTCGTGATCGTTCCGCCCAGATGATTCGGGAGATCTGTGAACGAGACGAGCATGTCAAGCTGATTGACTTCTCGCGTAATTTCGGACATCAGGTAGCGATTACAGCTGGCATGGACTATGCCGAAGGTCAAGCGGTTGTTGTTATTGACGCTGATCTTCAGGATCCTCCGGAGGTCATTTTGCAAATGATCGAGAAGTGGAAAGAGGGCTACGACGTTGTATATGCGAAACGCCTGAAGCGCCACGGAGAAACGATGTTCAAAAAGGTCACCGCGAAGCTTTTTTACCGCCTGCTCAGCAGTATGACAAGTGTGGATATTCCTACGGATACAGGCGATTTCCGTCTTATTGACCGTAAGGTATGTGATGTCCTGCGGGGACTTAAAGAAAAGAACCGCTATGTCAGAGGTTTGGTGAGCTGGGTTGGCTTCAAGCAGACTATGGTGGAATATGAACGGGAAGAACGTTTTGCCGGAGAAACCAAATATCCGCTGAAGAAAATGATTCGTTTTGCGTTAGATGGCATCACCTCTTTTTCACATAAGCCGCTTAAGATTGCTACGTATATTGGATTCTTCCTTTCATTCTCTAGCTTTCTCTATTTATTTTTCGTCTTGTTTCAAAAGATATTTTTTACCTCCTGGACGGTTCCGGGCTGGGCTTCCATTGTAGGCGTTAATCTGCTCTTTAACGGTATCGTTCTGATGCTGTTGGGTGTGATTGGGGAGTATATCGGACGGATTTATGACGAGTCTAAAGATAGACCGCTATATATTGTTAGTGAGACTAAAGGCTACCAGAACGAAGAACAACTGGACCGCCGGAAGGACCACAATGATGTCAGATAAGAACTTGCGCGCTGCATTCATACAGTTCCTCAAATTTAATGCCGTAGGTTTGCTCAATACGCTTATTGATTTTGTGATTTTTACATTGTTGAATTCACTAGGGATGGTATACGCATTGGCGCAGGTGATCTCCTATAGTGCAGGCACGGCGAATAGCTTTATTTTGAATAAAAAAGTTACCTTTCGTGATCGCAACCGGGGGAATAAAGAAGGCTTCGACCGCGTGCAGCTGGTCAAGTTTATCGTGCTGAATCTGGTAGTGCTCGGAATATCACTGCTGCTAATGCATCTGTTGACAGACAAACTAGGTATTCAAGTCTTGATCTCGAAGGTGCTGGTTACCTTTATCACGGTGATCATCAATTTCTTTGGAAGTCGTAAATGGGTATTTTAAACATTAATTTCAGGCAGAAGGAGTTGCTATGCTTAAAGGCAAGTAGCTGTTTCTGCTTGATTTGTATATAACCATAGAAACAATATACGGAGGTGAATAACATTGCGTAAATTCTCCTATCTACTCATACTGGCTGGGATACTTATCATGTTATATCCGACAGCTAACGAATGGTACAACGACAGGCAGCAGGAGAAGTTATTAGAAACGGCTGAACTAAGCACTGCCGATAGTACTCCCCAGTCAGATCTGAGGAGCAGGTATGCTGAAGTTACTCAGCTGTTAGCAGAGGAATCGGTTCTGGATGCCCAGGCACAGCCCCAACCCCAAGAGACAGAAAAGCCTGAACCGGAGATTGAAGTCGGTGGCAAAGTAATCGCACTAATTGAAATCGATAAGATTGATTTGAAGCTGCCTGTATTAGAAGGGGCTACAAAAGCTAATATGAAACATGCTGCAGCCCATATGAAAGAAACGGCACCCCTTGGAGAGATCGGGAATGCTGCAATCGCGGCGCATCGGGCTCGAACTACGGGTCGTTTGTTTAACAGATTGAATGAGGTTGTTGTGGGGGATGTTATCACGGTAAAGACTAGTGATCAGGTGTTTAACTATGAGGTATACGATATTTCTGTTGTAGATCCGAGTGATGTCTCCGTTCTTGACGGGAATGACAAGGATAAGATTCTTACTCTGATTACATGTGATCCGCTAGTGAATCCAACGCATCGGCTGATTGTTCATGCCAAATTAACAAAATGAGAATAGTGAATGACAAGAAAACACAAATACCGGGAGATATTTATAAAATAATGGGTAATCTAGTAAATTAGGTCTTGTTCACAACTATAAATATGATAGTATTATACTATGAAAGCTAAACACGATAACGGCAAACCTTCCGAAAGGTAGGGACGCAAAGCTAAAGGGCCTTTTCCCGAAAGGATGGCAGCCAGCTACCGAATGAAGAGGCTTTTTTTGTTTGTTTCAAATGGATTCTATCAATTATATCTAGTAAAGCTAGAACAGATAGAGCTTATACGATAACGGCAAACCTATCGAAAGGTAGGGACGCAAAGCTAAAGGGCCTTCCCGAAAGGATGGCAGCCAGCTACCGAAAGGAGTTTTATCCGTGAAAAAGGTTTATTTTATGCTGGTGGCGTTGTTCGTCCTAATGACTTCAGTTCCGGTAAGTACAGCTCAAGCTGCAAGTGCAGATGCCAGCTGGTTGATTACATCCAAAGTGGCTCAAGGTGTTATTGGTATTAACTATGATATTCCGAAAGATAAAAGAATCAAACTCATGATCACCAAAGATAACAGCAGCTATACATATAACTTGTATGCTTCTGGACAAGCTGAGGACTTCCCTTTGCAACAAGGAAATGGGACTTATAAGGTTTCTGTTCTGGAGAATACAACCGGCAATAAATACAAAGCATTATATTCCGAAGTAGTAGACGTAACCATGAGTGACTCGAATTCCGTATATTTGGGCTCCGTACAGAATGTGAAATGGAGTTCTTCTGATAAAGCGATTGTCAAAGCTAAACAATTAGTACAAGGCAAAACAACAGACGAAGAGAAAGTTAAAGCGATCTATAACTATGTAGTTGCGAATGTACAATATGATTACTCTCTTGCTAATAGTGTAACTACTGATTATATTCCAAGCATCGATAAGACATTGACTACTAAAAAAGGGATTTGCTATGATTACGCTTCTCTTTTTGCCGCAATGCTGCGGAGTGTAGATGTTCCTGCTAAGTTGGTAATGGGGAATACAAGCTACGTTACGCAATATCATGCCTGGAACGAAGTGTTGCTTAATGGGAAGTGGGTTACCATTGATACTACAGTGGATGCAGGACTTTCAAAGAGTGATAAGAAAACCGATTTAATTAAAGCCTCAAGCAAATATACTGCGGCAAAATACTATTAAGTTCGTCGCTAGAAACATAACTCTATTAAATAAACAACTAGCTTAATTATTAAGCTAGTTGTTTATTTTTATATTAGGGGTTGCTTTTCTATTAATAGTTGGGGTATTATAGGTAAGCGTTGTTAGACAGCGTACAGGCGATACAGACGAGGCTGATAAAAAGCTTCGAAAAATAAAGCTTGCATTTCTGAAGACAACATGATATATTATAAGAGTTGCTGCTGAGACATTAAACGGCGCCAACGAGAACTTGATCTTTGAAAACTGAACAACGAGTGAGTAGGATTTCACGTAAGTGAAATCCAAAATTAGAGAATTAATTTTCTCGTCAGATGTTTCAAAATGAGCATATCGCTCTTTTCAATACTAATTGGAGAGTTTGATCCTGGCTCAGGACGAACGCTGGCGGCGTGCCTAATACATGCAAGTCGAGCGGAGTCATTTTGAAAGCTTGCTTTCAAAATGACTTAGCGGCGGACGGGTGAGTAACACGTAGGCAACCTGCCCTTCAGACTGGGATAACTACCGGAAACGGTAGCTAATACCGGATAATTTCTTTTTTCTCCTGAGAGAAGAATGAAAGACGGAGCAATCTGTCACTGAGGGATGGGCCTGCGGCGCATTAGCTAGTTGGTGGGGTAACGGCCCACCAAGGCGACGATGCGTAGCCGACCTGAGAGGGTGAACGGCCACACTGGGACTGAGACACGGCCCAGACTCCTACGGGAGGCAGCAGTAGGGAATCTTCCGCAATGGGCGAAAGCCTGACGGAGCAACGCCGCGTGAGTGATGAAGGTTTTCGGATCGTAAAGCTCTGTTGCCAGGGAAGAACGTCCGGTAGAGTAACTGCTACCGGAGTGACGGTACCTGAGAAGAAAGCCCCGGCTAACTACGTGCCAGCAGCCGCGGTAATACGTAGGGGGCAAGCGTTGTCCGGAATTATTGGGCGTAAAGCGCGCGCAGGCGGCTATTTAAGTCTGGTGTTTAAACCTTGGGCTCAACCTGAGGTCGCACTGGAAACTGGGTGGCTTGAGTACAGAAGAGGAAAGTGGAATTCCACGTGTAGCGGTGAAATGCGTAGATATGTGGAGGAACACCAGTGGCGAAGGCGACTTTCTGGGCTGTAACTGACGCTGAGGCGCGAAAGCGTGGGGAGCAAACAGGATTAGATACCCTGGTAGTCCACGCCGTAAACGATGAGTGCTAGGTGTTAGGGGTTTCGATACCCTTGGTGCCGAAGTTAACACAGTAAGCACTCCGCCTGGGGAGTACGGTCGCAAGACTGAAACTCAAAGGAATTGACGGGGACCCGCACAAGCAGTGGAGTATGTGGTTTAATTCGAAGCAACGCGAAGAACCTTACCAGGTCTTGACATCCCTCTGAATCTGCTAGAGATAGCGGCGGCCTTCGGGACAGAGGAGACAGGTGGTGCATGGTTGTCGTCAGCTCGTGTCGTGAGATGTTGGGTTAAGTCCCGCAACGAGCGCAACCCTTAACTTTAGTTGCCAGCAGGTAATGCTGGGCACTCTAGAGTGACTGCCGGTGACAAACCGGAGGAAGGTGGGGATGACGTCAAATCATCATGCCCCTTATGACCTGGGCTACACACGTACTACAATGGCCGGTACAACGGGAAGCGAAGCCGCGAGGTGGAGCCAATCCCATCAAAGCCGGTCTCAGTTCGGATTGCAGGCTGCAACTCGCCTGCATGAAGTCGGAATTGCTAGTAATCGCGGATCAGCATGCCGCGGTGAATACGTTCCCGGGTCTTGTACACACCGCCCGTCACACCACGAGAGTTTACAACACCCGAAGTCGGTGGGGTAACCCGCAAGGGAGCCAGCCGCCGAAGGTGGGGTAGATGATTGGGGTGAAGTCGTAACAAGGTAGCCGTATCGGAAGGTGCGGCTGGATCACCTCCTTTCTATGGAGAATCGTTCTCTGCAATGAGAACATTCAAATCGGAAGTTTAACTTCCACAATCTCAGGTTTAGGCCTGTTACTCACTCGTTGCTCAGTTTTGAGAGTTTAAGCTCTCAAGTAAGACTTGATCCTTGAAAACTGGATACCGAAACGAATTTGCGTTTTAGAACATCTTTTAGCAACTTGTGCAAACAAGTAAATGTTATTAGTGAGATTTTTCTTCGGAAGAATCAAGGTTAAGCTAATAAGAGCACACGGAGGATGCCTAGGCGCCAGGAGCCGACGAAGGACGTGGCGAACAACGAAACTGCCTCGGGGAGCTGTAAGCAAGCTTTGATCCGGGGGTGTCCGAATGGGGAAACCCAGCTGTGGTAATTCGCAGTTACTCATTTCTGAATACATAGGAAATGTAGAGGCAGACCAGGGGAACTGAAACATCTAAGTACCCTGAGGAAGAGAAAACAATAGTGATTCCGTCAGTAGCGGCGAGCGAACGCGGAACAGCCTAAACCTAAGAGCTTGCTCTTAGGGGTTGTGGGACGTCTCACATGGAGTTACAAAGGAATATGGTAGGTGAAGAGGTCTGGAAAGGCCCGCGATAGAGGTAAAAGCCCTGTAGCCTAAACTGTATTCTCTCCGAGACGGATCCCGAGTAGTGCGGGGCACGTGAAACCCCGTATGAATCCAGCAGGACCATCTGCTAAGGCTAAATACTACCTGGCGACCGATAGTGAAACAGTACCGTGAGGGAAAGGTGAAAAGCACCCCGGAAGGGGAGTGAAATAGAACCTGAAACCGTGTGCTTACAAAAAGTCAGAGCCCTATTAATGGGTGATGGCGTGCCTTTTGTAGAATGAACCGGCGAGTTACGTTTAACATGCAAGGTTAAGCCGAGAAGGTGGAGCCGCAGCGAAAGCGAGTCTGAATAGGGCGAATTAGTATGTGGACGTAGACCCGAAACCGTGTGATCTACCCCTGTCCAGGGTGAAGGTGCGGTAACACGCACTGGAGGCCCGAACCCACGTACGTTGAAAAGTGCGGGGATGAGGTGGGGGTAGCGGAGAAATTCCAATCGAACTCGGAGATAGCTGGTTCTCCCCGAAATAGCTTTAGGGCTAGCCTCGGTATAAGAGTAGTGGAGGTAGAGCACTGATTGGGTGCGGGGTCCGCAAGGATTACCAAGCTCAGTCAAACTCCGAATGCCATATACTTATTGCCGGGAGTCAGACAGTGAGTGCTAAGATCCATTGTCAAAAGGGAAACAGCCCAGACCATCAGCTAAGGTCCCCAAGTGTGTGTTAAGTGGGAAAGGATGTGGAGTTGCACAGACAACCAGGATGTTGGCTTAGAAGCAGCCACCATTGAAAGAGTGCGTAATAGCTCACTGGTCGAGTGACTCTGCGCCGAAAATGTAACGGGGCTAAACACACCACCGAAGCTATGGCTAGATACGTATGTATCTGGGGTAGGGGAGCGTTGTGTAGGGGTTGAAGGTGTACTGAAAAGAGCGCTGGACACTACACAAGTGAGAATGCCGGTATGAGTAACGAAAAGATCAGTGAGAATCTGATCCGCCGAAAGCCCAAGGTTTCCTGAGGAAGGCTCGTCCGCTCAGGGTAAGTCGGGACCTAAGGCGAGGCCGAAAGGCGTAGTCGAAGGACAACAGTTTGAAATTACTGTACCACCGTAATCCGCTATGAGCGATGGGGTGACGCAGGAGGGTAGTGACGCGGACTGATGGATGTCCGTCTAAGCAGTGAGGCTGATGTGTAGGCAAATCCGCACATCGATAAGGCTGGGCTGTGATGGGGAGCGAAAATTATAGTAGCGAAGGTCATGATCTCACACTGCCAAGAAAAGCCTCTAGCCAGGAGAAGGTGCCCGTACCGCAAACCGACACAGGTAGGCGAGAAGAGAATTCTAAGGCGCGCGGAAGAACTCTCGTTAAGGAACTCGGCAAAATGACCCCGTAACTTCGGGAGAAGGGGTGCCCCGGTAGTGTGAATAGCACGAGGGGGCCGCAGTGAAAAGGCCCAAGCGACTGTTTAGCAAAAACACAGGTCTGTGCGAAGCCGCAAGGCGAAGTATACGGGCTGACGCCTGCCCGGTGCTGGAAGGTTAAGGGGAGTGGTTAGGGGTAACCCGAAGCTATGAACCGAAGCCCCAGTAAACGGCGGCCGTAACTATAACGGTCCTAAGGTAGCGAAATTCCTTGTCAGGTAAATTCTGACCCGCACGAATGGCGTAACGACTTGGGCGCTGTCTCAACGAGAGATCCGGTGAAATTTTAATACCTGTGAAGATGCAGGTTACCCGCGACAAGACGGAAAGACCCCATGGAGCTTTACTGCAGCTTGATATTGAATTTGGGTACGATCTGTACAGGATAGGTGGGAGCCGTAGAAATCGGAGCGCAAGCTTCGGTGGAGGCGCCGTTGGGATACCACCCTGATCGTATCTAGGTTCTAACCTAGTGCCCTAATCGGGTACGGGGACCGTGTCAGGCGGGCAGTTTGACTGGGGCGGTCGCCTCCTAAAGAGTAACGGAGGCGTTCCAAGGTTCCCTCAGAATGGTTGGAAATCATTCGCAGAGTGCAAAGGCATAAGGGAGCTTGACTGCGAGACCTACAAGTCGAGCAGGGACGAAAGTCGGACTTAGTGATCCGGTGGTACCGCATGGAAGGGCCATCGCTCAACGGATAAAAGCTACCCTGGGGATAACAGGCTTATCTCCCCCAAGAGTCCACATCGACGGGGAGGTTTGGCACCTCGATGTCGGCTCATCGCATCCTGGGGCTGAAGTAGGTCCCAAGGGTTGGGCTGTTCGCCCATTAAAGCGGTACGCGAGCTGGGTTCAGAACGTCGTGAGACAGTTCGGTCCCTATCTGTCGTGGGCGCAGGAAATTTGAGAGGAGCTGTCCTTAGTACGAGAGGACCGGGATGGACGTACCGCTGGTGCACCAGTTGTTCCGCCAGGAGCATGGCTGGGTAGCTACGTACGGACGGGATAAGCGCTGAAAGCATCTAAGCGTGAAGCCCCCCTCAAGATGAGATTTCCCAATTAGTAAGACCCCTTGAAGACGACGAGGTAGATAGGTTGGAGGTGGAAGTGCAGCAATGCATGGAGCTGACCAATACTAATCGGTCGAGGGCTTATCCTATACTTAGAATGCAAACTCGTTTCGGATTCAGTTTTCAGGCATCAAGCCTGAAATACGCTTAGAAATTCATTGTCACTTCTGGTGATGAACCGAATTTCACGCGGCAGCGTTTGTTTCACAGACGCATGTTTGGTGGCGATAGCGGAGGGGTTCCACGCGTACCCATCCCGAACACGACCGTTAAGCCCTCCAGCGCCGATGGTACTTGGACCGAAGGGTCCTGGGAGAGTAGGACGTTGCCAAGCACACGAAGCCATTGTTGATTTATCAACAATGGCTTTTTTGTTCCCTTTATCGCTTAATTTTAAAAATGTGGATAAGTTATGGGGAATTAACGAAATTATAAAAGTTACTAACATGTGGATGAAATAATAAAATATATTCAAAATTGAAAGTAGTCCCCAATTTATGTGGATAGAGCAGTGGTATATGTGGATACTTCAAGTAAATGCAAGGATATTTTGCATGGCAGGAGGATAAACAATGGACAACAGTAGCAATCTTGTGTGGATAGAAGATTTTTCTGTACATGCGAGCGACACGGATTATCGTTCGCAGGGTAAGTTATCCTTTATTCTGGATATCATGCAATGTGCGGCAGACTTCGCGGTGGGTAATTTGGGGATAAGTGTGGAAGAGATTCTGAATGCAGGAATGGGCTGGATGATGATTACGTTAGATCTTGATTTTAAGCGTATTCCCCGCCCTAATGATGTGCTTAGCGTACATACCTGGAGTAAAGGCACTAAAGGGGCACTGTGGCAACGGGATTATCGTATTTTCGATGCAGATCATATAGAAATCGCCACAGCACGATCCATATGGGCTTTAGTAGATATTGAAAAGAGAAAGATACTCAGACCGAATGCCCTTCCAGTTCAGGTTAAGCACTATAATGGCGATTCAGTAGGCGATATGCCTGTTAAGGTAACGATCCCTTCCGATATTACTATGGAAGAAGCTTATCGGTATCAGGTAAGATATAGTGGGCTGGACAGCAACGGACATTTGAATAATGCCCGATACGGGGATTTAAGTTGTGATGCGCTCACTTTAGCGGAATGGGATAATGCAGAGTTCACACGCTTCCGGATTACTTATCTACAAGAAGCTAAGTTTGGGGATGAACTGACTATTTTACGTTCAGCTGTAACGGATGATGGTATATATGTACGCGGTCAGAATAGTGATACTGTGTATTTTGAAGCATGTATAGCGTTAAAAAGTGTCAAATAGTACGAATAAGTAAGTAATTTATAAATATGGAATATTATTATAAAAGCGATTTCTCCGAAAATCAATCGGGGCAGTCGCTTTTTTTATTAAAACGGATGATGTTTCTAACATATTTGGAAAATTTTTTTGAGCCTGTCACAATTAAAGGGATCACATTCGTTATATAGTTGTAGTCAATAACAAGGAGGTGATTCTTTGGAACGTCGCAGCCCCGGGGTCCAAGTGAATCAAACAATAATTGAAGAGGCTATCGATCAGGTTCTTGCGGGTAACCGCGAAGCCTATAGAACTATAATACAAGCCTATGAAAGAAAGATTTATACGTATTGCTATTATATTTTGAGAAGTCATGAAGAAGCAGAGGATGCTGTGCAAGATATATTTGTAAAAGTGTATCAGGAACTCAGACGTTATGAGAAACGAGTCTCTTTTAGTGCATGGCTGTATAAAGTGGCTTATCATCATTGTCTGGATCAGGTTCGCAAACGCAAGCGAAGAAACCGTCTGTTGTCGCTATATAAAGAGCAGCAGCCCAAAGCCTATTATAATCCTAACGATGAGGAGCCATTGCAGAAGTTATTTATGGATGACCTGACAGCCGAAGAGAGCAATCTCCTGATTCTTAAGGTGGTTGAGCAGTACAGCTTTGAAGAAATGGGTCAGATTATGGATTGTAATTCAGCTACTTTACGCAAGAAATTTGAACGTCTACGCAAAAAGTTAGTCCGGCAAAGAATGAATGAAGGAGGCAGCCCTCATGGAGAAATGGCAAGATCGAACTGAAAGTCAGAAGATGGAGCACATTCGTCAAACATTCCAAAATCATGAAATGCCGGTAGACAGTTTCAGCGATTCAATTATGAAGCGAATAGGAGACGAGGGAATGGAAAAACGAGCGTCAAGAAAGAATGGAAACAAGTTTCTGAAAAAATCATTGGTGGCTGCCTCGGCAGCAGCAGTGTTGGGTGCGGGGATAATCGGTAGCGGATTTGTATCCCCGGTCATGGCTGAAACATTGAAGCAGATTCCTGTTGTAGGAAGTATTTTTAAGGGGATTGACGATAAAGGTCTAAATGCTGCTGAGGAAAAAGGATTATCTACTGCCCCTAACCAAAGCGTTACCCATGATGGAGTGACCTTAAAGGTTACCGATGCCTATTATGACGGCTCGCGGTTGGCTTTTGCGATTGAACGGGAAGGCATTGATAATGATAAGATGATGGCTGAGATGATTATTGAACCGATTGAGTTCGATCCATCGCTAACAGAACAACATGCGAAAGTGACAATGAACCAGTCCGAAAAAGGGTTGTTGGGTTCAGCAGAAGTGAAATTGCCGAATGGGAAAAAACTGGAGAGCCAAATGTCATCTTTTGGTGATGTTGAGGGAAAAAAGAATGCTATTTTATACGATTACAGAAATCTAAATAATATAGAGGCTTTGGGGGATGAATTTGAATTAAGCATCAGTGTGCCGGTTACACAAATTGCAGAGCCTTTTGTAATCAAGGTGCCGGTGAAAAAAGTAACGGAAGGAATTATCAAGCTTGATCTGAACCAAACAAAAGAGGCAGAAGAATTCAGTTATACGATTACCAAGCTGGAATTAACTCCAGCCACAAGCAGATTACAGCTCAGCGAAGAAGGTAAAGCGCCAACTGTGAAAGAAAAGGATGGATACACAACCTCTGAAATGTTCTATGAAATCGTTGATGAACTAGGTAATGCGTTCTCATCGGGTGGTTCATTTAACTTGCCAGCTATAGTCTATCCTTTGGTAGACAAAGATTTCATACCGTTCGCGCAAACACCAAAGACAATTACAGTTAAGCCGTTTACTTACTCCATTGATGAAAATCATAAAGCATTAAGGGATGAAGAAGGAAAACAAGTTAAACATTATTATCCGGAGCTTGAACAAACGATTCAGGTGGAGCAAAAGTAACTATTAATCCCATAAGCAAAAAAAGCCCGTGTCTGCATAGCAGATACGGGATTTTTGTTAAAAAATGAGAATTTATAAGCTGCAAAACTATAATATCTTTATATTTCTAAGAGTAACGGTTGTCATCTATAAAAGACGACAACGTAGTCTCTTCTTGTAAAAATTCTAATGGAATGTAGATTTCACTCACCGAGTTTTCGTTATCTGGTCCAAGGTACAATTCACCATAATATTCCAATTCAAATGGAATGGACATCCTGTATTCTGTTTTCGGCAGCCAGATTCCGTAGATATATTTATAGGTAGAAGGGATATCACAAGAGCGGCCTTTATGGATGAATTTCAGATAACGTATGGGTGGTAAGATCTGAAGGGGGAAAGTCTGATTGTGGTCTGCTTTTATAGGACTAAGTTCGCAGGCACACATGATCGAAAACCCATTACTCTCATAGTCATCTGGCCAGAAGCCAAGCTGATAATATTTTTCAGGCTGTATTCTATCCGATATAGTGGCTACCTTATTGAAAAGCAAAGGCCAAGTATCAGAAATGACGGAGAAATCATGGTCTACTTTAACTATGGGTCCTTGAAGTATAATTTCTTCGAAATCAACGAGCTGGGGGGAGAGATCACTATCAGAAAGGACTTGAAGTAGATCCTGTTCATATAGTCTAGGGAGCAAAGGGAGTTTCGTTTCAGTAAGTCTTTTTCGAACAAGAGAGGGAGTCGTGTGCAGCATTCTTTTGAAGGCACGGGTAAAGGTCTCATAGTTACTAAAGTTATAGTCTAATGAGATGTCCTGGAATGAACATTCTGGCATTCGATGAATGTCTAAGGCTGCTTCAGTGATTTTGCGTCTGGCTATATAGTCGCCGGGTGCTATCCCAGTGACTGCTTGAAATAGACGGGTGAAATGATAAAGGGAGTATCCCATTTCTTTGGAGAGGACAGCTACAGGAAGAAACGTAGTTAAGCGATCCTCAATGAGATCTAAGGCTTGAATGATTAGTTGGCGATTGTTCAAGAGATGTCCTCCCATAACAGTTAATAGAAATGGTGTCTAGCACGATTACTTCAATGATTTGCTGTCCAGTCGCCCCAAGCAGCAGCCCAATCGGGAACAGTCACTTCCATTACGCGATCTGCACTAGGAAAATAGGCTTTGATGTCGAGAACCGGTGTGCCCGGATAGGCATCAAACCCGGCCACCTCCACTATTCCAGAGTCTACATCGACAGACAGGATTGCTGCTACACTTAGCCCAATCGGATTAGGGCGAATAGGGGAACGGGAAGCGAATACTCCAGTTAAGGTCGCATCATAAGGAGGCTGAATCTGTGTAGTCTGCCGGAAATGATCCTCTGCAAACTCATGCAGCCACCAAAGTACTTGGCAATGACTAAACTGAGATAAACCTTTAAGCGCTGGTCTGAATTCCGGGTTGATTTCAAGCCGCAAATTATGTGCTGTACCTCTAACCGATCCTATAGATAATATATTATAGCTTTCTTGTTCATTCATTGACTATGACTCCTTTCGGGTATCAGATATGATCTAGTGTATAACAGAGGCATACGGTAAAGCCTGACGATATTTGCTAACATTCATTTAATGCTATAATGAAATTTGATGTGGAAAGGGGAGCATTATGAAGACACTAGTATTGGCGGAGAAGCCGTCTGTTGCACGCGAGATTGCACGGGTCATGGGATGCAATAATAAACAGAAGAGTTATATTGAAGGTCCAAAATATGTGGTTACCTGGGCGCTGGGTCATTTGGTCGGCCTGGCAGAGCCAGAGGATTATAATAAAAAGTTTGCAACTTGGGCCTTGGAGGATCTGCCGATTTTGCCGGAGAAGACCAAGCTGAAGGTGCTGCGGGAGACCAACCAGCAATATAAAGCTGTCCAGCACCTAATGAAGCGTCAGGACATTGAGGAGCTTATTGTTGCTACAGATGCTGCCCGTGAAGGGGAGCTGCTGGCTCGTTGGATTATGAATATGGCAGGGTGGAAAAAGCCATTCCGGCGGTTATGGATATCCTCGCAGACTGATAAGGCAATTAAAGAGGGATTTGCAAAACTCCGTCCGGGCCGGGAATTTGATCGGTTGTATGAATCTGCACGTTGCCGCGCAGAGGCGGATTGGATGATTGGACTGAATGTCACAAGAGCTTTGACCTGTAAGTTCGGTTCGCCGCTCTCAGCAGGACGGGTACAAACGCCGACATTAGGGATGATCATGGATCGTGAACAGGAGATTACGGGTTTCCGTTCCGTCGATTTTGAGACGCTGACTGCTGATTTTGGGGATTTCCAAGCGGCATGGCGGGCCAGTAACGGTGATGGTCGAATATTCGAAAAGGATAAGACAGCCAGCTTAAAGGATAAGCTTACAGGACGCAGCGGCCGTATTATTAAGGTACAGAAGAGTGAGAAAAGTGAACCTCATCCACTGGCTTATGATCTGACTGAACTGCAGCGTGATGCGAACCGGAAGTTCGGCTTCTCCGCGAAGCAGACCTCCAGTGTGCTGCAGCGGTTATATGAGCAGCATAAACTTGTCACATACCCGCGTACGGACAGTCGTTACTTAACTTCAGATATGACGGGCACACTCAAGGAAAGACTGGATAGTGTTGCGGTCGGTCCATATGCAGCGTTAGCACGTCCATTGCTGCGCAAGCAGCTGCCGATTACGAAGCGAATCGTGGATGATAGTAAAGTCAGTGATCACCACGCTATTATTCCTACAGAACAGACCGTATTGTTAAATGGTCTGAGTACTGAGGAACGTAAGTTGTATGATCTGATTGTGCGGCGTTTTATAAGCTTGTTCTATCCGCCAGCTCGTTATGATGCGGTAGCTGTAACCGTCAATGTGGAAGGCGAAAGCTTCCATGTCAAAGGGACGACAGTAAAAGATGCCGGCTGGCGCGAAGTATACGGCGGGGATATGAGTAGTGATGACGAGGAGGAATCTGCGGACGAGCCGGCAGCGGGCAGTGTAAAGCTGCCTGAGCTGCGCGAAGGGGCTACTGTCACGATTGGCCGCTGTATGGTGCGTGCTGGCCGAACACAGCCACCGAAGCGTTATAATGAAGCTTCGCTGTTGACGCAAATGGAGAAGCACGGCCTCGGAACCCCGGCTACACGCGCGGATATTATTGAGAAGCTGGTAAGCTCCGATACAATTGAGCGGCAAGGTAATCTCCTGCATCCGACAGGAAAAGGTAAGCAGTTAATCGAGCTGGTATCCACTCAGCTACGAACCCCGGATCTAACCGCACGTTGGGAAGCTGAGCTGGAGAAAATAGCGCGTGGTCAAGGCAAACCGGAGCTCTTTTTACAAGGTATCCGCGGTATGGCACAGGAATTGGTAACAGGTGTGAAAACTAGCGGAGCAGAATATAAGCCGCATAATGTCTCTAACAGTCATTGTCCGGAATGCGGTACAAGACTACTCGAGAAGAAGAGCAAACGAGGGAAGCTGCTGGTGTGTCCTGCAGATAACTGTGGTTACACCCGTGCAGGTGAGAAAAGACTATCGAATCGCCGCTGCCCACAGTGCCATAAGAAAATGGAGCTTAAAGAGGGTAAAGCAGGCATGTTCGTACAATGTCTAGGCTGTGGAATCACAGAGACCTTAGATAAGGATCACAAGCATGTTAATAAACGTGAACAGCAAAAGCTGGTGCAGCAATACAGCAAGCAGGAAAGCATTGGTTCTAACCTTGGGGAACTGCTGAAAGCAGCGCTTGAAGGACAAAAGAAGGATAAGTAGTAGGAATCATCGGATGGTTAGCTTCAATTAAAACGAATGATTAGAATAATGAAGGCTGCTGAGTGTGCTCAGCAGTCTTTTTTCTATCCTAGTAAGTTTATGTGGTCTACGGATAGGCTTTGAATTAGAATGGTAAGCAAATGAGTGGAGCAGGTGATTAGGTGGCAGCTGAGCAGCAGGCGAATCCGTTGAAAGCGGCAGATCGCCCACAGGGGCAAGGAAGCAGCAGGTTTTTCTTTTTGGTTATTGTATTTATGTTTTGGTTCTCTTCTTATATTTATGTGCCGGTGCTTTCACCATATGTTGAGCATTTGGGAGCATCGTATTTTATGGTGGGCATGGTGCTTGGGATATATGGGTTAATGCAGATCCTATTCCGTATACCCATTGGCATCGGTTCAGATTATTTAAATAGGCGGCGGCCGTTTATCTATCTGGGATTGATTGCGAGTGGAGTCAGCTGTTTTCTTTTTATGTGGGGAGCACAGCCGGGTTGGGCGTTGGCAGCACGTGCGGTATCCGGGATAGCAGCATCGGCATGGGTTGTGTACTCTGTGATGTTTGCAGGTTATTTTCCAAAAGAGGAAGCTGGAAAAGCGATGGGCATGCTGCAATTCACTACAGTAATCGCCCAATTGACCAGCATGATGATCAGCGGCTATATGGTAGAGCATTGGGGCTGGAATGCCCCCTTCCTGATTGGTGGAATTGTAGCTATTGCGGCACTAATACTTGCGCTTCGGTTACCGGAACAAAAGCAGGAAAAACGGCAAAATGCCATACAGATCAAGGAACTGGCTGGTGTCGTAAAGGAACCTTTGCTGGTAAAAGTATCACTGTTGTCTGTGCTGGCACACTGTGTGCTATTTATAACAATGTTCGGATATACTCCGAACCAGGCGCTGAATATCGGAGCAAGCAAAGAAAGCTTGGGCTGGCTAACACTCGCTTTTATGATTCCGCATGCCATCGCAACGCTCTACGGCTCACGTCTGTTTGGAGGGCTGCTGGGTGATAGAGGGAAGCTTATGCTAGGCTTTGCGGGAAGCGCACTGTTTACGCTGCTCATTCCTTCTATGCCGACGTTAGCGGCGCTTTGTCTGACTCAGGTGGGGAATGGTTTTATGCAGGGACTTATTTTTCCGCTGCTGTTGAGTAAATCCGTATCAGAAATAGATCCTTTTAAACGGGCTACAGCTATGGGTTTCTATCAGGCCGTTTATGCGATAGGGATGTCAGCAGGGCCATTCGTAGCAGGTTGGATGAGCTCTGTATATGGCTTGACCGGAGGATTCTGGTTAGGTGGGATTGCGGCGGCGTTGGCTACAATTTTATCCTGGGTATGGATGAAGGATACGAAGCAGAAGCAGCTAAAAGCAACTTAACAGACTTGGCAGAGCGTGTAAGGATGATTGGTTTTTTGTGCAAAAGAGGAATATAATAGAGATAGGAAGCAAGGAGGAGGAGCCCGGGAGAATGGTCAAGGTTGTAATGTTGTGGTTTGTGGTAATTAATATAATCGGGTATGTAGTGATGTCCGAGGACAAGAACAAAGCCCGCAAAAGGCGGGAACGTGTACCTGAGAAAACACTTTTTCTGCTGGCAGCCATGGGCGGCGCACTAGGTGTGCTGATTGCCATGTACCGTAAGCGCCACAAGACGCGTCATACATCCTTCAGGATCGGAATTCCGCTTCTGCTGCTGCTGAATATCTTTTTGTACAGCTATTTTTTAAGATAATAGTCTTTAGGATTACAAACTAGAAAAAGAGGTGGCGTACATGTTATTCTCTAAAATTTTGCTAGCCTATGACGGTTCAAAGGCTTCTAATCAAGCATTGGAGCGCGCAATTGAACTCGCTAAAGTCACACCAGGTTCTATATTGCATGTCGTACACGCATTTGAATTCCCAAGATTTTTTATCGGAGAAGCTCTTGCACCACTACCAGCTTCAGTAAATAAAGAATATTATGATTTGGCAGTGCAGACAACCGAGGAAGTGAAGGGACGCCTTGAGGCTGAAGGCCTGAATGCTGAGGTTGAGCTTTTACAAGGATCTCCTGCGGAAGTGATTTTGAAATATGCTAAGGAAAATGCTATAGACATCATAGTTATCGGCAGCCGCGGGCTTGGCGGTATACGTGAATTTGTTCTGGGCAGTGTCAGCCATAATGTAGTACAAAGCGCTCGTATTCCAGTGCTGGTTGTAAAATAATATAGAGTTCAAAGGGACGCTGATAGCGTTCCTTTTTTTCAATTTAAGGAAGTAAGGGTCGTATTCTGGAGCTTAAACATCATAGAGCATTAGAGGTAGGAGTGTACGGAAAGAAGTCTTTCTTCACAAAATATAAGGTTATTGAGAATTCAAATCCGCCCAAAAGCGAACATTTATTATGGTGATTTTACCAATGTTCGTGTTTGAGTTGACATCATGTGTAGGGGATTGTTAAACTGATGTCATGAAGAGCTCGTATAAAACCGGGAATATGGCCCGGAAGTTTCTACCCGGGAACCGTAAATTACCGGACTACGAGGAAATAGGATGCTAGAATGCGATAATGCAGTCCAGATAATGGAGTGATGCATTGTGCAGCTTTCCGCGCTTAATGCCAGTTTGGTGAGAGGCAAGCGGGAGTGTTTTTTCCTAATTCCTTTACTAGTCCGATCCTCCCGCAGCAAAATGCGTCTGGACATCGGGCTTTTTTAATATAAGGAATAAGTTACACGTAATACATCAACCTTATATTATTAAGGAAAACGATAGTCATCCCTGAAGGACGAGAATGTAGTCTCTGCTTGTTCGGATTTACAAGATAAAGATATCTCATACTAGTGATTGGAAGGTAGGTCGAATCATGTCTGTGCAGGTAGCTGTCATCATGGGTAGTAAGTCGGATTGGGATACGATGGAGCACGCTTGTGGGGTGCTGGAAGAGCTGGGTTTGTCTTATGAGAAGAAGGTAGTATCCGCGCACCGTACACCGGACTTGATGTTCCGCTATGCGGAGGAAGCCGCAGGCCGCGGCATTCGCGTGATTATTGCAGGAGCAGGCGGCGCCGCACATTTACCGGGTATGGTGGCTGCAAAGACGATCCTGCCAGTGATTGGAGTGCCCGTGCAGTCGAAAGCACTTAATGGGCTGGACTCGCTGCTCTCCATCGTGCAGATGCCTGGAGGCATACCGGTAGCAACGGTAGCTATTGGTAAGGCAGGCGCTGTAAATGCAGGCCTGCTGGCCGCACAGATCATCGGAGCGTTCGACCCTGAAGTGCAGCAGCGTGTGCAGCTGCGTCGGGATGCGATCCGCGATGAAGTATTGGAAAGCAGCGACAGCTTATGAGGCCGGAGGAGCTGAAGCTGCAGGAGGCTGGCGGCGCAGCTTCGCCAGCTGCACAAGCGTCCGGTGCAGACACCGTCCGGACGCTGCTGCCCGGCTCGACCGTCGGCGTGCTCGGCGGCGGGCAGCTCGGGCGCATGATGGCGCTGGCCGGCAGCGCCATGGGGTACCGCTTCGTGGCGCTGGATCCTGCGCCGGATGCGCCTAGCGGTCAAGTTACGCCGCAGATTACGGCGGCGTATAACGACCGGGACGCGGCGCGGGAGCTGGCCCGCCGCTCGGACGTCATCACGTACGAGTTCGAGAACGTCGACGCGGGCGTAGCAGCGCTGCTGGCGGAAGAATCGTACGTGCCGCAGGGCAGCGCGCTGCTGTATACCACGCAGCATCGGCTGCGCGAAAAAGCCGCCATCGAGGCGGCGGGCGTTCCGGTCGCCCCGTACCGGAAGGTAGACAGCCTTGCGGAGCTAAAAGAGGCGGCGGCTGAACTTGGACTACCTTGTGTGCTCAAGACAGCCACAGGCGGTTATGACGGCAAGGGTCAAGCTGTGATTCGTCAGGAAGAAGAGCTGGAAGAAGCCTTCCGGCAGGTTGCACCCGGTGAGGTGATTCCGGAGCTAGTGCTTGAGAAGTTTGTAGCTTTTCAATGCGAAATATCCGTTGTTGCTGCACGTAGTGCATCTGGGGAGGTCAAAAGCTTCCCGCCTTCTGAGAACATTCATGTAAACAATATTTTGCATCTGTCCATTGTGCCTGCAAGAGTGTCAGCGGACATTCAGCGCAGAGCTTGCGAGCTGGCTGAGACTTTAATCGCAGGCCTGAATGCGGTTGGACTGCTTGCCGTGGAAATGTTCGTCACAGTGGACGGTGAATTGTTCGTCAATGAGCTGGCACCAAGACCGCATAATTCCGGCCATTACACCATGGATGCTTGCGTGACCTCACAGTTCGAGCAGCATGTCCGGGCGATTTGTAATCTGCCGCTGGGCGATACAACGCTTTTGACACCTGTAGTTATGGTAAATGTATTAGGTCAGCATTTGGATGGTGCGATTAAAGCGACCTGTACACATGAGGAAAAAGATAATAAGCTGGGTATTGTACCTAAGCTTCATATATATGGCAAGACTGAGAGTAAGACTGGTCGTAAGATGGGTCATATCAATCTGCTGTGCAAGGATACCGGAGACGGCCTATCCTGGGTGGAGCAATCTAAACTTTGGAGGAACTAAAGAATATGATCGAACGTTACAGCAGACCCGAGATGCGGGCCATTTGGACTGAGGAGAATAAATTCAAAGCGTGGCTGGAAGTGGAAATATGCGCTTGTGAAGCATGGGCGGAGCTGGGAGTCATCCCACATGAAGACGCTGCTAAGCTGCGTAAGGATGCTAAATTCGACATCGCACGTATTGATGAAATCGAACAGGAAACACGTCATGACGTAATCGCCTTTACTCGTGCGGTTTCCGAAAGCCTTGGCGCAGAACGCAAATGGGTACACTACGGCCTTACTTCCACAGATGTGGTGGATACAGCACTGGGTTACTTGCTGCGTCAAGCGAATGAGATTCTAGAGAAGGATATTATTAACTTCATTGAGATCCTTAAAGATAAAGCTATTGCTTATAAAGATACACCGATGATGGGCCGTACACATGGGGTTCATGCTGAGCCAACTACTTTTGGTCTGAAAATGGCATTGTGGTACGAAGAAATGAAACGTAACCTGGAGCGTTTCCGCCATGCTGCGAACGGTGTGCAATTTGGCAAAATCTCCGGAGCCGTTGGTACGTATGCCAACATCGATCCATTCGTAGAAGAATTTGTCTGCCGTAAGCTGGGTACAAGCCCTGCACCGATCTCGACACAAACTCTACAGCGCGACCGCCACGCTGAATATATGGCAGCTCTTGCTCTGGTAGCAACCTCGCTAGACAAATTCGCTACCGAAATCCGCGCTCTGCAAAAGAGTGAGATTCGCGAAGTAGAAGAAGCTTTTGCCAAAGGTCAAAAGGGTTCATCTGCTATGCCGCATAAACGGAATCCTATTGGCTGCGAGAATATTTCCGGTCTGTCCCGCGTGATTCGCGGACATATGGTTACAGCTTACGAGAACGTGCCGCTCTGGCATGAACGCGATATCTCGCACTCTTCAGTGGAGCGTATCATCCTTCCGGATGCAACGATGCTGCTGAACTACATGCTGAACCGTTTCGGAAACATCGTGAAGAACCTGACTGTATTCCCAGAGAATATGAAGCGTAACATGAATCGTACCTTCGGCGTCCCTTTCTCTGGCCGGATCTTAACCAAGCTGATTGATAAAGGCTTCAGCCGCGAGCAAGCATACGACACTGTTCAACCACGTGCGATGCAAGCTTGGGAAGAGCAAAAGCAGTTCCGTGATATCGTGGAAGCTACACCTGAAATCACTAATGTCCTCACCCCAGAAGAGATTGAAGATGCATTTAACCCTTCTTGGCACCTTAAGCATGTGGATACCATCTTCCGCAAGCTAGAACTTATCTAAGAAAAGATAAGTTAGTGGTGAACTAAGGAGCTAGGAATAGTACGAGCGGTTATGGTTGTGCAGAATTGAAATGCAACTGGTCGATAAGGAACGGAGAGAAATTTTGGAACTGTAGAAGCGTTAGCGTTCGCCTTTATCCTCGGATTTCTACCGCAGCAGCGGTTCAATCAGGAAATCTGAGGATAACAGCGATCGGAAGTCCAAACATTCCTCGGAGTTACGCCTTTGAGACTCTAAAAAAGATAAGTTAGTGGTGAACTAAGGAACTAGGAATAAAAGAAATCGGTCGAAGGAGTAATGGAGAGGAAGTTTGGAACTGTAGAAGCGTAGCGTTCGCCTTTATCCTCGGATTTCTACCGCGAGAAGCGGTTCAAATCAAGAAATCTGAGGATAACAGCGATCGGAAGTCCAAACATTCCTCGGAAGTGCTTCCTCCTAGACCAGCCCAACTTAGGAAGATCATTAGTTCAAGGGAGGAAAGGTCATGACATCATCGGCCGTATCCACAGCCGTGGAACTCATCAATGCGCCGCTGCTCTACAAAGGGAAGGTTCGTGAGCTATACGATTTAGGGGAAAATGTACTGATCGTAGTTACAGATCGGATATCTGCTTTTGACTATGTGCTGGACCCGGCAGTCCCTGAAAAGGGCAATGTGCTTAACCGTCTGAGTGCGTTCTGGTTCGGACAGACTAAAGAGCTGATGGAGAATCATGTCGTTCATATCGATGTGGATCTGCTCGGCGACGTAGTTAAGGACAAAGAGGCTCTCAGAAACCGTGTCATGGTGGTACGTAAAGCTGAGCGTATTGATATCGAATGCGTAGTGCGTGGATGCATCACTGGCGGCGGCTGGAGACAGTATCAAGAAACCGGCAAGGTAAATGGTATTGAACTTCCTGCTAACCTCCGCAAAAACGCGCTGCTGGCAGAACCGATTTTTACTCCTGCGGCTAAAAATGATGTAGGTCACGATGAGGATATTCCGTTTGAGAAAATGCAGGAATTAATCGGAGCTGATCTGGCGCTTGAGCTGCAGGAAAAGAGCTTAAAGCTGTTCGCTTTTGCTAGAGAGTATTGTGCTGAGCGTGGGATCATTCTTGCGGACTGCAAATTCGAATTCGGCTTGTTGGACGGTAAGGTGATTCTGATCGATGAGATTTTTACACCGGATGCTTCCCGCTTCTGGGCTAAGGATAAATACGCGCTTGATATTGAAATTGATAGTATGGATAAAGAGCCTGTTCGTACGTATCTATCTGCATCTTCCTGGGACAAGAATAGTAAACCTGATCCGCTCCCACTGGAAGTAGTAGAAGAAACTACACGGCGTTATCTGGACATTTATCATCGTCTTACTGGCAAGTCTTTATAGTTCAACATAGTGTGTGCACTCATGGGAATAAATTCAGTATATATTTTTGAAGCTAAATGTACTCATTGTAGAATTTCAGTTTCAGAGGGTATGCTCATTAAAATTTAGGAGGAACTACAAGCATATGTTAAAAGCGACGGTATATGTCACCATAAAGAAAAGCGTTCTTGATCCACAAGGGGTAGCAGTACAAGGAGCACTTCATTCGGTAGGCTTCCAAGAAGTTGAAAGCTTGCGTATCGGGAAATATATGGAGCTGACTTTGGATACGGATAACCGTGCTGAAGCGGAAGTTCGTCTCAAGGAAATGTGCGAAAAGCTACTTGCCAACACGGTGATCGAGGATTACCGCTACGAATTGGAGGACTAAACGACATGAAATTTGCTGTACTTGTCTTCCCAGGCTCCAACTGTGATATTGATTGCTACAAGGCGGTAGAGGACAGTCTCGGCGAACCAGTCGATTATGTGTGGCATACAGCGACGGATTTGTCGGCGTATGATTGCATTTTGGTTCCAGGCGGATTCTCATATGGTGATTACCTGCGCTGTGGCGCGATTTCGAGATTTGCTCCTGTTATGGCGGAAGTTGCTAAAGCAGCAGAGCAAGGGAAATACGTGCTAGGCATTTGCAATGGGTTCCAAATTCTTACTGAGGCTGGTTTGCTGCCAGGTGCGCTTCGCCGCAACATGTCGATGAAGTTCCGCTGTCACGATACAGTGCTTAAGGTTGTTAATAATGAAACCCCATTTACTATTGACTATGCTAAAGATGAAGAAATCATCATCCCAATCGCACACGGTGAAGGCAACTACTACTGTGATGACGAGACTTTGGCAGAGCTGAAAGCTAACAATCAGATTATTTTTACCTATAGCGATAATCCTAATGGCTCCGTAGCCGATATTGCGGGTGTTAGTAACGTACAAGGGAATGTGGTTGGCATGATGCCTCACCCTGAGCGCGCGGCTAATAGTTTACTTGGTTCAGAAGACGGCAAAAGAATGTTTACATCCATACTGAAGACTTGGAGGGATCGTCATGACGCAGCAAGTATCCGTTAAGGAACCGACCGCAGAACAGATTGCGGAGCAGAAAATTTACAGCCAGTTCGGTGTGTCGGACAGCGAATATGAGCTGATCAAGTCTTTTATGGGACGTTTGCCGAACTACACTGAAATCGGCGTATTCAGCGTAATGTGGTCCGAGCACTGTGCCTATAAGAACTCCAAACCCCTCCTGAAACGTTTCCCAATTTCCGGACCACGTGTCCTGATGGGACCTGGCGAGGGCGCAGGGATTGTAGATATCGGTGACAACCAAGCGGTTGTTTTCAAAATCGAAAGTCATAACCACCCTTCAGCGGTAGAACCTTTCCAAGGTGCGGCAACGGGTGTGGGCGGGATCATTCGTGATATTTTCTCCATGGGCTCCAGACCTATCGCAATCCTCAATTCACTACGTTTCGGGAAGCTGGAAAGTGATCGAGTGAAGTATTTGTTCGAACATGTAGTGTCTGGTATTGCTGGTTATGGTAACTGTATCGGGATTCCAACGGTTGGCGGCGAAATCATGTTTGATGATAGCTATGACGGCAATCCGCTAGTTAACGCAATGTGTGTGGGTCTGATCGATCATGACAAAATCCAACGTGGTGTAGCTAAGGGTGTAGGCAACCCTGTCTTCTATGTAGGCCCTCCTACAGGACGTGATGGAATTCATGGTGCTACTTTTGCATCGGTAGAGCTTAGTGAGGAATCAGAAGCTAAACGTACCGCTGTACAGGTCGGCGATCCATTTATGGAAAAGCTCGTAATGGAATCTTGTCTAGAACTGATCGACAGCGGCATCGTTATCGGGATTCAGGATATGGGTGCAGCTGGCCTTACATGCTCTAGTGCGGAGATGGCAAGTAAAGCAGGCAATGGTCTGGAGCTGTATCTTGATCAGGTGCCACAACGTGAAGAGGGCATGACGCCTTACGAAATGATGCTTTCAGAATCACAAGAACGGATGTTGTTCGTCGTTGAGCCGAAGGATGAGGCCCAGGCACAAGAGATTTTTGACCGCTGGGGTGTTATCTGCTGTAAAGTCGGTAAAGTTACGGATGATGGCCGCTTGAAATTGTATCATCACGGCGAGGTTGTTGGTGACATGCCAGTAACGGCGCTCGTGGATGAGTGTCCAGTATATAACAAACCTTCTGAGGTTCCTGCTTATTATATTGCGAATGAAAAGGTAGATACCCTTCGTTATGAGGAAGTTACGGATCTGGGCGGTGCATTGCGTACAGTACTTGGATCACCAACCGTAGCAAGTAAAGCATGGGTATACAATCAATACGATTACATGGTGCGGACGAGCACAGCTGTACGTCCTGGGTCTGACGCGGCTGTAGTTACCATTCATGGTACTCGTAAAGGACTTGCGATGACTACAGACTGTAATGGCCGTTATGTTCATCTTGATCCTGAAGTGGGTGGACGTATTGCAGTCAGCGAAGCGGCACGTAACATCGTTTGTTCCGGTGCTGAACCGCTGGCTATTACGGATAATCTGAACTTTGGAAATCCTGAGAAGCCTGATGTGTTCTGGCAAATGGAGCGTGCGGTTGATGGTATGGCTGAAGCATGTCGTGTGCTGGATACTCCGGTTATCGGTGGTAATGTCAGTCTTTATAACGAAAATACTACGGGTTCCATCTATCCAACGCCGGTTGTCGGCATGGTTGGTTTAGTAGCGGACACGGATCATATTACGACTCAAGGGTTCAAGCAAGAAGGAGATTCCATTCTTCTGCTGGGAGTGACCAAGGCTGAGCTGGGCGGCAGTGAATTCCAATATGCTGTTCATGGTGTGACCGAAGGTCGTCCTCCGGCTTTGGATTTGGCTACTGAGAAAAAACTGCTGAACGCAGTCCTTACCTCAATTCGTGGCGGTCTGGTGCGTTCCGCACATGACTTGTCCGAAGGTGGACTTGCCGTAGCGCTTGCAGAGAGCTGTATCAGCGGCGGAATCGGAGCAAACGTTGAGCTTTCAGCTAACGGTCTTAGATCTGATGTAGCTTTGTTCAGCGAAAGCCAATCACGCATTGTGCTGACAGCCGCTCCTGAACGTGCGGAAGAGCTGAAAGCAGCGATTGCAGCCAGTGGTGTTCCCGTGGAAATCATCGGAACTGTAGGTGGAGACAGACTGCGCGTAAATCTGGACGGCGTGTCCGCACTAGATGAAGCTGTAGCAGAATTGAAATTCGTTTGGGAGGATGCTATTCCATGTCTTATGAAATAAAGACCGGGAAAGAGCAGGAGACTCCTATCCTGTGGACTGGTGACTTTTACAATGAAGGAACGGGCTCGGGAGATATTTTTGACACATTAAAAGAAGAATGCGGCGTTTTCGGGGTCTTCGGACACCCGGAAGCGGCGTCCATGTCTTATTACGGCTTACACGCCTTACAACACCGTGGAGAAGAAAGTGCGGGAATCTGCGTAGCAGACGGCCGCGATTTCAACTATCACCGCGGGATGGGGTTAGTAAAAGAAGTATTCGACAAGGACAAAATTGCCTCATTGGTTGGAGACATGTCCATTGGGCATGTACGTTATTCCACTAGTGGAGACAGCCGTTTAACCAATGCGCAGCCGCTGGTATTTAAATATCGTGACGGCGATTTGGCAATTGCTACGAACGGCAACATAGTAAATGAACCGTTGATCCGCAAACAGCTGGAGCAAAGCGGATCGATCTTTCAAACTACGAGTGATACAGAAGTGCTGGCGCATTTAATTGCCCGTTCGCCAAAGGATTTTGTTGAAGCGGCAAAAGATGCGCTGCAGCAGCTCGTTGGCGGGTTTGCTTTTCTGCTTATGACAAATGATAAGTTAATTGTCGCTTCAGATTCCCATGGCTTGCGTCCGCTAGTGATGGGACGGATTGGTGAAGCTTATATTTTTGCTTCCGAGTCCTGCGCATTAGAGGTCATTGGGGCACAGCTGGTTCGAGATATTGAGCCGGGCGAACTGCTAGTCCTCGACAAAAACGGTCTCTTGGAGGACCGTTTTACCGAACCCAAACGTAAAGCGCTGTGCGCGATGGAGTATATTTACTTCTCACGCCCAGACAGTGATATGAACGGCTCTAACCTGCACTCCGCCCGTAAGCGGATGGGTAGCCGCATGGCACTGGAAGCTTTTGTCGATGCTGATCTCGTAACCGGGGTGCCGGATTCCAGTATTTCAGCAGCCATCGGGTATGCCGAGCAAACGGGAATTCCTTATGAGCTTGGGCTCATTAAGAATAAGTACACTGGACGGACCTTCATCCAGCCGAGCCAAGAACTGCGTGAGCAAGGTGTGAAGATGAAGCTGAGCGCCGTGCGCAGCGTAGTTGATGGCAAACGTGTCGTTATGATCGATGATTCTATCGTTCGTGGCACGACCTCACGCCGAATCGTCAATCTGCTTAGGGAAGCGGGAGCTGTTGAAGTGCATGTGCGGATTACTTCGCCACCGTTCAAGAATCCTTGCTTCTACGGCATTGATACACCAGACCGCCGCGACCTCATCGCGTCCTACAAGACCATTGAGGAAATGTGCGAAGAGATCAACGCCGATTCCTTGGCATTTTTGTCGCCGGAAGGCTTAATCTCTTCCATTGGTGGACACAACAAAGACGACTACAAAGGCGGACTTTGCCTTTCTTGCTTTGATAATGATTACCCGACGCAGGTGGATTTTGGCGGGGCAGAGAAAGATGGCTGCTCGTGTTGACATCCCCCGCCGGGACTGGCTCGCCAAGCTTCCCTCTGTTTGCTTCGCAAATACGAGGGCCGCTTGTCTCGCTTAAGGAGGTGCATGGCGCAGCTCATGCACCGAGGTCTTGAGGTCCGTGTGCAAGGCGCGCACTGCGGCTTGCAGTAGGGACAAACCGGTGGTTGGAGGGAGTTATGGAGAGGAAGTTTGGAACTGTAGAAGCGTAGCGTTCGCCTTTATGGTTGGATTTCTACCGCGAAGAGCGGTTCGAATCAGGAAATCCAACCATAACAGCGATCGGAAGTCCAAACATTCCTCGCAATAACTCCCCTGCAACCACCCAAAAGCCGAATGCGCCCAAACGCGCTCTAAACTATTAAAAGATGAGGTGTCCAATAGTGTCGGAAGCTTATAAAAACGCCGGAGTGGATATTGCGGCTGGTAATGAAGCGGTAGAACGCATGAAAAAGCACGTAAAACGTACTTACCGTCCAGAAGTAATGACGGATCTTGGTGGGTTCGGAGCGCTGTTTGGCCTCAATAAAGATAAATATGAAGAGCCAGTGCTTGTATCGGGAACCGATGGTGTAGGCACAAAGCTCAAAATCGCGTTCGCGGCAGATCGCCATGACACGATTGGCATCGACGCTGTAGCTATGTGCGTGAACGACATTGTAGTGCAAGGTGCAGAGCCACTCTTTTTCCTCGACTATCTGGCTTGCGACAAAGTGGTGCCGGAGAAAATCGAGGCTATCGTAGCTGGAATCGCTGAAGGCTGTCACCAAGCGGGTTGTGCACTGATTGGCGGCGAAACGGCTGAGATGCCGGGTATGTATTCAGCAGGTGAATATGATATCGCTGGATTCACAGTGGGCGTAGCTGACAAAGCGAAGCTGGTAACAGGCGCTAACATCGCTGCTGGCGACACAGTGATTGGTCTGGCTTCCAGTGGTGTGCACAGCAATGGCTTCTCGCTGGTGCGTAAGCTTTTGCTTGAGCAAGAGGGTTATGGTCTGAATGACGTGCTTCCTGAGCTTGGCGCTCCGCTGGCGGATGTACTCCTTGCACCAACTAAGATTTATGTGAAGCCTTTGCTGGCACTGCTGGAGCAGCTTCCGGTAAAAGGTATGGCTCACATTACGGGTGGCGGATTTATCGAGAATATCCCACGCGTATTGCCTGATAATGTAGATGTGGAGATCAATTACGGATCGTGGCCGATTCTGCCAATCTTCGGATTGATGCAGGACAAAGGAAATGTAAGCAACTGTGATATGTTCACTACTTTTAATATGGGAGTTGGTCTTGTTCTCGTAGTTAGCGCTGCTGATGGAGAACGCGCTCTTGAACTGCTTAAAGCTAGCGGAGAAGAGGCGTATATCATTGGGAAAGTAACGGAAGGGGAACGCAAAGTAACCTTTACTGGAGCTGAAGTGTGATGCAATCAAGTCGAATCGCTGTTTTTGCTTCGGGGCAGGGCAGCAATTTTGCAGCACTGATCGAGGCACAGAAAGCAGGTTTGCTTGGAGACGGCAGGATTGAATTGCTTGTCTCGGACAAGCCGGAAGCGCCTGTAGCACAACGTGCGGAGGATGCGGGAATTCCCGCCCTCTTGCTGCGGCCAAAAGACTTCGCCAGCCGTGAGCTCTACGAAGCAGAGATTGTAGCAGAGCTTCAGCGGCGGGAAATCGGGCTGGTTGTGCTGGCAGGGTATATGCGCCTCATTACACCAGTGCTTTTAACGCCGTATGCGGGTCGGATTATTAACATTCACCCATCGCTGCTGCCTGCTTTTGCCGGAAAGGATGCGATCGGACAAGCGCTGGATTATGGCGTGAAGCTGACGGGAGTCACTGTGCATTTTGTCGATGGAGGTATGGATACCGGGCCGGTTATTGCTCAGCGTAGCGTAGTTGTGTTGGATAACGACACGGCAGATTCATTGGCGGAACGGATTCATAAGGTTGAGTATGAGTTGTATCCTGAAGTGGTTGGCGCTTTTGCCAGCGGGAAAGTGGAACTGAGTGGAAGAAAGACGATTATCCGCGAAAAGTAAGCCACACTGTAGCCATTCGAAGTTTTGGATCGACATTTGGTGACAGGCGGAGAGATTTCAGGGTATTTCTCGGGAAATATTGCATAAGCGGCATTATGTGTCGTGTAGTAGGTAATAGAGTCAGATTCTTTCTTATAGTAATTTCCCAAGCTTTTAGATGTCATCACATTAAATCGCACGTACAACCCGAAGGAGGACTATTCAAAGTGAGTATCAAAAGAGCGCTAGTTAGCGTATCGGATAAACAAGGTATCGTGGATTTTTGCCGCGAGTTGTCTGCATTAGGCGTAGAGATTATTTCCACAGGTGGAACAAGCACGCTTTTGGCTAAGGAAGGTGTTCCAGTCATCGGTATTTCCGATGTTACAGGATTCCCGGAAATCATGGATGGACGTGTCAAAACCTTGCACCCGGCTGTACACAGCGGATTGCTAGCGGTTCGTGACAATGAGGAACACACGCGTCAAATGAAAGAGCTTGGTCTGGACTACATTGATCTGGTAGTAGTAAATCTGTATCCGTTCGCGGAAACCATTGCTAAACCGGATGTATCGTATGAAGAAGCCATCGAGAATATCGATATCGGCGGACCGACGATGCTGCGTTCTGCGGCGAAGAACCATGCTTTTGTAAGTGTAGTGGTAGATGCTAACGACTATGCTACAGTGCTTGAAGAGGTTCGCGCAGGTGGAGATACAACGCTGGAAACACGCAAACGTCTTGCGGCAAAAGTGTTCCGTCATACGGCGGCTTACGATGCCTTAATTTCCGATTATTTGGCTAATGTTACTGGCGAACCGCTTCCTGAGCGCTACACCGTGACTTATGAGAAAATTCAGGATCTGCGCTATGGCGAGAATCCGCATCAAAAAGCGGCTTTCTATCGCAAGCCTTTGGCTGCGGGGGATACTCTTACAGCAGCTGAGCAATTGCATGGCAAAGAATTATCCTACAACAATATCAACGATGCTAACGCAGCGCTGCAAATCGTGAAAGAATTTGAAGAACCTGCTGTCGTAGCCATTAAACATATGAATCCTTGTGGTGTAGGTGTCGGTGAAAGTGTATACGAAGCTTATCAAAAAGCTTACAACGCAGACCCAACCTCTATCTTTGGCGGAATTGTAGCCGCTAACCGGATTATCGATGCAGACACTGCTAATCTGCTGAAAGAGATTTTCCTCGAAATCGTATTGGCGCCAGGGTTTACGGATGAAGCACTGGAAATCCTTACGAAGAAAAAGAACCTGCGTTTGCTCAAAATCGGCAATCTTAGCACGGCTAGCGCGCGTAAGAGCAGCTTCGTAGTTACCTCTATTGATGGAGGAATGGTTGTACAGGAGAGCGATGTGCATTCTGTGAACCCGGATGATCTGCAAGTTGTTACGGACCGTAAGCCAACCGAAGAAGAATTGAAACAGCTGTTGTTCGGCTGGAAGGTAGTTAAGCATGTGAAATCTAATGCGATTGTATTAGCGGCGGATGATATGACAGTTGGCGTAGGTGCAGGGCAAATGAACCGCGTTGGCGCGGCAAAAATTGCGATTGAACAAGCTGGCGAGAAGTCCAAAGGATCAGTCCTTGCCTCTGACGCCTTCTTCCCAATGGGAGATACACTTGAAATGGCAGCTAAAGCAGGCATTACCGCAGTTATTCAGCCAGGCGGCTCCATTAAAGACGAAGAATCGATCAAGGTCGCGAATGAGTATGGAATTGCTATGGTCTTCACAGGCGTCCGTCATTTCAAACACTAGAACGCTGGGAGGATTTTATTCTAATGGATATTTTAGTGGTTGGCGGCGGCGGCCGGGAGCATGCGATTATTTGGAGCCTGTCCCAAAGCCCAAAGGTTGGTAAAATCTATTGCGCACCCGGCAACGCCGGGATCGCGCAGCTAGCAGAATGTGTGCCTATCGGTGTGTTTGAGTTCGACCGTCTGACGGCTTTTGCCAAAGAGAAGGAAGTAGGTCTTGTTGTAATCGGACCGGATGATCCGTTAGCAGGGGGCATTGTGGATGCTTTTGAAGCACAGGCTATTCCTGTGTTTGGTCCGCGCAAGAATGCAGCTGAGATCGAAGGCAGCAAAACCTTTATGAAGGATCTTTTGCACAAATATAATATTCCGACAGCAGCCTATGAAAAATTTGATGGCTATGAAGCTGCACTGGCTTACTTACGCGAGCAACCGCTGCCGATCGTAATCAAGGCAGATGGGCTTGCCGCAGGAAAAGGCGTGACCGTTGCCTATTCACGGGAAGAGGCAGAGCAGGCACTAGCTGATATTATGGTAACCAAAGTGTTTGGTGAAGCTGGCGCTCAGGTTGTCATTGAAGAGTTCCTAGCGGGTCAGGAAATGTCGATTTTGGCTTTTGTTGATGGAGAGACAGTTCGTCCGATGGCTGCCGCTCAGGATCATAAGCCCGCTTACGATGGAGATAAAGGCCCTAATACCGGTGGAATGGGTACCTATTCGCCTCTGCCGCATATCGACGAGGCGATTATCCAAGAAGCGATTGAGACCATCATTAAGCCAACAGCCAAGGCTATGGTAGCTGAAGGCCGTTCTTTCAGCGGCGTTTTGTTCGCAGGGCTGATGATTTCTCCAGAAGGTAAACCAAAGACCATCGAATTTAATGCCCGGTTTGGGGATCCGGAGACACAGGTCGTGCTGCCTAGATTGAAGAGCGACTTGTTAGAAATCTTTTTGGCAGTAACCGAGGGTAGACTTGCGGATATCGACATTGAATGGAGCGACGAAGCAGCGGTGTGCGTGGTTCTCGCTTCTGGAGGATATCCAGGCTCTTATCCTAAGGGAGTGCCGATCGAAGGGCTTGAGGACAGCCAAGGAGGGCTGATCTTCCATGCCGGTACAGCACGGGGGGCAGATGGCAGCTGGGTAACGAACGGCGGACGGGTCTTAGGCGTGGTAGGCCTGGGTGCTACGATTGCCGAAGCTCGTTCAGCAGCCTATGCTAGGGCTGAAGGAATCTCTTTTTCCGGGAAACAGAATCGCAGCGACATCGCTATGAAGGCTCTGGTATAAGGATAAAGCACTGTATCTAGCAATTTTTTGCGCTTTAAGTCCTAAAAAAGGACTGACAAGTGATAGAAGAAGTGCTATAATACTACACGTACGGGGGAAAATGTGCGGATATATACAGATAAGGGCCTTTCCGATCATGGGAAGGCCCTTTTAAATCGGAGTCCTTCAGACTTTGTGCAGTAACCTTATAAAGGATGCCTCGTGCCTGAAAATGTTGATACTTATAGTGCATACTAGCGATACGCTTATGGCGAATGGCTACTCACAGATTTAAGGGGGAATTCGTTTTGAGTAAGATTGGAAGAAATGATATGTGTCCTTGCGGAAGCGGGAAAAAATATAAGAAATGCTGCCTAGGGAAAGAAACTTCTGCAGTGGAATCCATCATGCGACTGGTAACAACGGAAGAATCCGCTGCTACTGTGGCTGTGGCCGAGAAACCAGAAGCGGCAGCAATTCCTGAAGCTAAGCTTACCCTAACTACTCTCAAAAAAAAGGTGTCACGTGATCTGAAATGGGAGCATCCGGCGCATGAACAATTGGCTCTGCATCTTATTGAGACCATGAGAGACAGCTATGACCGGGAGCTAATCTGGGAAGGTCTGGTTCTATGGAATGGTTATTCCCGTCACATCAAGCCTGCAGTGAAGAAAATGGGCTCCTTCTGCGCGGCTATCGAATTTATCTTGTCTGAGGAATATGGTTTCCTTCAAACTCAAGCTGATCTAGCGATCAAACATGAGGTTACTGCACCTACCATCTCCAGAAAAGTTAAAGAGATGCTTAATTATATCGAACAGTACGGCATGGGCGGGGCAGAGGAAGAATTACTTTTGCTCAACGTTTCAGGTACTCCGAAGGATCAGGAACAGGCTTTGCTGCAAAAAGCAATGGAAACTAAAGCATCCAATCGTCGGATCCAGCTAGCAGAAGCGGCATTGGAAGTTTATCCGGACAGTCCGGACGCCTATCTCATTTTGGCTGAGGAAGCCGAGAATGAAGCAGATGCCCGTGCTTATCTGAAAGCAGGGATGGAAGCGGGTGCGCGTGAGCTTGGAGAAGCCTTTTTCACTGAGAACAAAGGACATTTCTGGGGTCTTTACGAGACACGTTCGTACATTCGAATCTGCAAAAGCTACGCTGACTCCTGCTGGTTTAGCGGAAATGCAGAAGAAGCACAAAAGACGCTGGAGCACATTCTAGAATTGAACCCAGAAGATAACACAGGTGCACGTTACCTTCTAACGGCAACGTACCTTTACACTAATAAGCTTAAGAAGACCGAGAAGGTACTGGAGAAGTTCGGCAAGGATGCAGCAGCAACAGTAGCATATGACCGTATGGTTTTAGAATATAAGAAGAACGGGATTACTTCCCAGCTCAAAATGCTATACCGCGTGGCGAAGAATGTGAACAAGCATGTGCCAGATTATCTGTTAGGTATCAAAAGATTGCCGCATAACCTGCCTGATTTTGTAGGCGTGGGTGACGCTAACGAGGCTATCGAATATGTTATTGTACATTCACGTTTGTGGACAAGCTTACCAGACCTGGTGAAGTGGATGCTGAAGCAACAGGACTAGTAGGTTTCATAGCATAGGGATAGCAAATATTAGTAAGAGACTATAGGGTTCCTTTAGTCTCTTTTTCTTTATCACTGATTAGGATGCTTGAAAAAATGTCCTCGGGAGAGTATGTTACAAGAAGTAGAATAACAGATAGATAGTGAGGCGAGAGGGTTATGAGAGAAGAGGAAGACCGAATCGTAGGAATGGAAGATATTGTGCGGGCTCATCACGTACTGCGTGAAGTCATAATCCGGACACCCCTACAACGTGATGCTGTGCTGTCAGCCAAGTATGATTGTGATGTGTATTTGAAGCGCGAGGATTTGCAGATTGTACGTTCTTTCAAAATCCGCGGAGCTTATAATATGATTCGTAGTTTGTCAGCAGAAGATAGAGCAAAAGGGATTGTCTGTGCGAGTGCGGGCAACCATGCACAAGGCGTAGCCTATTCCTGTAAGGCGCTTGGAATTAAAGGCAAGGTCTACATGCCAAGCACTACGCCTAACCAGAAGGTTAAGCAGGTGCGGCGGTTTGGCGGTGAGTTTGTTGAGGTCATTCTGAAGGGAGATACCTTTGATGACGCTTATGATGAAGCACTGCAAGCTTGTATAGATCATGGGATGACGTTGATCCATCCTTTTGATGAGCCACGAATCATTGCGGGCAACGGCACCATTGCAATGGAAGTGATGGAGAGTCTGGACAACCCTGCAGACTTTATGTTCGTAACCATTGGTGGAGGCGGTCTGGCAGCGGGTATAGCCACCTATGTGAAGACAGTTAGTCCTTCTACCAAGTTGATTGGTGTGGAGCCACTCGGAGCAGCTTCTATGACGGAAGCGATTAAGCTTGGAGAAGTGGTGACTCTAAAGGAAATTAATAAGTTCGTGGACGGAGCGGCTGTAAAACGTGTTGGCGGATTGACGTACGATATTTGTTCCCGTCATCTGGATGACATCGTGATGGTGCCTGAAGGTAAAGCTTGTACCACGATTCTGGAACTATATAACGAGAATGCCATAGTGGTTGAGCCAGCAGGTTCGCTGCCTATCGCAGCGCTTGATCAATATCGTGATCAAATCCGCGGCAAAACAGTTGTCTGTATCATAAGCGGCGGCAACAACGATATTGACCGGATGCAGGAGATCAAAGAGCGTTCATTGATTTACGAAGGCTTAAAACACTATTTCATGGTGAACTTCCCGCAACGTGCAGGTGCGCTGCGTGAGTTCTTGGGCGAAATCCTTGGACCTCACGATGATATTACCCGTTTCGAGTATATCAAGAAGCATGATAAAGAAAATGGTCCCGCGCTTGTGGGCATTGAATTATTGTCAACGGATGCCTACGAACCTCTCATCGAACGGATGCAGCAGAAGGGCGTCGATTATGTAGAGATCAATAAGGATTCTAATCTCTTTAACATCCTTATTTAAGGCTCGCATCCACTTCATAATCACGTTAATGAACATAAACAAGCCCGTCCCTATTCATTTCAGGGACGGGCTTTTGTGGTTTCTTTATTAGAGAGGTAACGAAGTCTTACGATATTGCTCGACCTCATCGGTCAATTTATAGCTATTATCTTTCATTAATTTCATGAAGCTATCCAGCTTTTGTAGAAATGGGCTGCTGTCATTATTTTTGGTCAGAATACTGGAGTAAGCCTTTTGCGCCTCCAAATCCATTTCCAGATTGTCATAATGGAAGAGAGGAGTGTTATTCTGGCCGTAAAACGTATTATTCACATACATAGTGTACAAGGCTTTTACAGCAGAAATTCGGTTTGATTTCGGATGATTTTGAATGAATTGCTCTTGAGATAAAGCTCTGGCTGCTACCTCAGTCCAGGCGATAACTAGCCCGTTGTCCTTGGAAGAGGGCAGATCCGATTCGGTGGCCATAATGGTAATATAAGCGCTGATATCATTGGTGACGTATAGCTTGTACTTGCGGTAAGCCCCATAATCGATCACCGGGAAAAAAGTACCCTCAGCTGTCTCCAGCTTATATCCGCTTTCGCTGGCACTTTTCAGCAGTGTACGCAGCTGGAGATCATCAGTAATAGCAGCAAGAGAAGACATGCTGGCGCCTGCTTTATAAATGGCGGTGAGCTTCCGCTGGACAGCATTGGTACTGAATTTACTTTCCCAGGCTTGCAGCGCAGCTTTATGCAGATTCTCAAGCTTCAGGGTCAGCATTGTTGCACGATACGACCCTACCGCATACATATTGGAGTTCAAATATTTTATGGCTTCGGGTAACTTGTCAGAGGTAGATAACAGCGGTAATGCAGCTTTATAGACAGCCTCTGCATGATTATTGCTAGCTGCTTGAGGAATTGCCTTAGCGCCTTCCCCAGGAGGGCTGGTAGCACCTTCGGCGTGAATAGCACTGGGCACTATGCCTAGCCCTAAGGCTATAGCTAGAACGGAGTAGAGAATATGATGCTTCTTAATCATGGAAGTTTCCCCCTATCTATCGGATGGAATAATGTTTTCAGCCTAGGTATTTATTTTTTGAAAAATATAAATTTCAGTCCCAACCCCCCAATGATGCACAGAATTAAACTTACCCACGGGGATATTGTAATGACCGGAAATAACCTATCGAGGAACATACCGATAAATACAGCAGCTACTGCGATGCCAATATAGATGCCAAGGCTTTTTATATCAAAAGGTTTGGCACTGGGTGCATCGCTTTCCGACAAGGAAGACATCCATTTCATAATGAGTTCAATTAAGATAATGGAGCCTACTCCCACAGCGAGCAGGGTGAAAAGGCTGATCTGTCCGAACATTCCAGGTGAATCGTCAGTCCATTGGAAGAAGAGTCCACCGATTGCCAATATCCCAAAAAGACAGGTCAGAGCTGCGCAGGGAATCATCAAGTAATAGTTCCATTTACTGCGCACCGGGCGCCCGGGAACACTGTCTATGATTTCTTTAAAATAATCGTGCGGATTCTCGCCGAATACTTGCTTGGCATTTTTCCCTTTACGTTGTTCCTTCAACAGCAGCTTGGCCGCATCCAGCAAAAGTTCCTCTCCGCGCAGAGGGTCAATTCGACTGGCTCGCACCGCAAGGATCATATCTTCTAAATAGGAGCGATTGAAGGGCGTCAACTGCTCACGCAGGGCGTTATTTTCCTTAATCATATCTTTCACTTTCATAATTTGGATGTAAACCTCCAGTGTTGTTAATCGGTATAGTCTTTAACCTAGAGTATACGTTTGCATGACAGGTCTACGCAAGGACAACCATTTCTATGGCGATATGCATAATCCTTTTAGAAGAGTGAACACTGATAATGTTGTTGCTTGATCAATATAGCATTGGGAAAGGTTGGGAGCTTTATGGAACATGAGAATAAGAAAGAACAGGGAAGATCCATGGGCAACGGTTTCGAGCCTACGCCCAATAATTCAATGGGGGATTGGGGCGGCTCCGATGGATTCAGCATGTGGGATTCCGCAGAAGATGCTCCCGAGGGCTTGCTTAAGGATTGGGAAGGCAGCCATGAAACCCATGAGATGTTTAACGACAGCTACGATTGATTAACAACCCTGGTCATTCATCTCGAAAAAACAACAGAGCAGCGATCCACCGATACTGGGGATCGCTGCTCTTTGTTTTTTGGTGGGGTTCTGAAACCCCGGAACCCCGGAACCCCGGAACCCCGGAACCCCGGAACCCCGGAACCCCGGAACCCCGGAACCCCGGAACCCCAGAACCCGGGAACCCCGGAACCCCGGGAACCCCGGGAACTCCAGAGCTCCCAGACCCCCGGTTGTCAGTATCCACGATCTTTCGGACTCAGATGACGTTATTAGCCAAATTATCGCCTTTTCAGCACAGTTTCGGACCCCAGTGACGCTATTGCTCGAAAAGTAGCTCTTATTTGCTGTTTTACAGGGTGATAGCGACTATGGGGTCCGATAGAATTCAAAAAGTGTGCTAAATCTGCGAATAGGGTCTTCTGAGTCCGAAGGAGCTACTGAGTCCGAAGGAGCAGCTGAGTCCGATGAAGCTACTGAGTCCGAAGGAGCAGCTGAGTCCGCTGAAGCTACTGAGTCCGAAGGAGCTGCTGAGTTCGATGTAGTTACTGAGTCCGAAGGAGCCGCTGAGTCCGCTGGAGCAAGTGAATCCGATAGAGCTGCTGAATCCCGGAGTGGCGGTTTCAATCCACTCGACGTGGGAGCCCCAGAGTCATGTTCATATCTTACGGGATACCCTGTTTGTCGTGCAGACTCTAATGCCCAATACTCCCCGCAGATTATTAAGAATTGTCCCTTGCTGTTGACAATATGAACGAAATATTTATAATTAGATTATAATCCATACTAAGTTAATCGGAATTCTAATAAATTAAAATAAATTAAATTATAAATATAATTATAGGAGGATGCGGCAATGGAACGGAATATTGTAATCCGGCATAACGGAGAAGAATTGACGGCGAGCATACATTACCCGAACAAAGAGAAGGGAACCTCTTCGCGTTGCAAGGATAGACTGCCATTAGCCGTGATCTGCCACGGATTTGTGGGGAATCGTATTGGCGTAGACCGGATTTTTGTGAAGGCTGCTCGTGAGCTGGCACAAGAGGGATATATGGTTATTCGTTTTGATTATGTGGGCTGCGGCGAGAGCAGCGGGAATTATGGCGGCGAAGACATGGAATCGATGATCGCTCAGACTAGAGCGGTGCTTGATTACGGAATTAGCTCTGCTGATGTGGACCCACAGCGCGTGACGCTGATTGGCCATAGCCTGGGTGGCGCGGTGGCGCTGCTGACAAGTATTCGCGATCGCCGCGTGAAGAATCTCGTGTTATGGGCCTCTGTTGGTTATCCTTTCAATGATATTGTGAAAATTGTAGGGCGGGAGGCGTATGATCGTGCTGTGAAGAATGGATCAGCCGATTATGTGGGCTACTCGTTTACGCCGGTATATTTTAATTCTTTGGCGGCTTTTCAGCCCTTCCAAGAAGCGAGCAAATTTAGCGGCGATGTACTCGTCATTCATGGCACCTCTGATGATGTCATTCCGGTGGATTACGCTTTTCTTTACCAGAAGCTGTTCTGGACACGTCCCGAAGGACGTTGCGATAAAGAGATCATTTTTCAAGGGGATCACACCTTTTCTTCTGGACCGGCGCAGCAGCAGCTGCTTAAGCGGACTATAGAATGGATGAACGAACAAGAGCATCTGCAGACAGAGTGGCAGAATTGGATGATTTAGGAGAAGGTTTTTATTCGCATTAACTTGCAATAAGCGGTAAAATAAAGATGCACACCATATACTGGGTTATGGAGGTTGGCATCCTATGAAATTACCGTCATTTTTTATTGCGCACGGTTCTCCGCTCCTCGCACTGGAGGATAACGAGTATACCCGTTTTCTGGAGTGGCTTGGTCAAGAACTTGAAGCGCCACGCGGTATAGTAGTTTTCTCAGCGCATTGGGATAGCCCTGAACAGCTACTTACCGTTGATGAACTGCACGAGACACAGCATGACTTCTACGGATTCCCTGAAGAAGTTTACACGCTGACCTATCCGGCCCCGGGCGATCCGGCCCTAACAAGACGGATTTCTGAGCTCTTCAAGGATAACAATCTATCACATCAGCCCGTTCTGGGGCGAGGACTCGATCATGGAGTCTGGGTGATACTGAAAAAAATGTTCCCGAACGCCGACATTCCGGTAGTTGCTTTATCCGTCGATTCCCTGCGCTCTCCCAAGGAGCAGTACAATATCGGGCGGATGTTAGCACCGCTTCGTGACGAAGGCATACTGCTGATTGGAAGCGGTGGACTTGTTCACAATTTGCGGATGCTAAGTGAAAGTGAGCAGCCTGAGGATTGGGCACTTGAATTCGATGCCTGGATTGCCAAGGGACTAGAAGCCTGGGATTTGCCTTCACTTTTTGCGTATGAGAAAAAAGCTCCACATGTACGCGATGCGGTTCCTTCTTATGGAAGAGAGCATTTTGCACCTCTCTTTTACGCGATGGGAACAGCGGATGGCAGCAGGAAGGCAGAGCGGATTTTTCAGGCTTATCAGTATGGGACATTAAGTCTTAATTGCTGGAAGCTAGACTAACTGAATGAATAAGAGACCCGCAGGGTGCAGCCGCAATGGCTGTACCCTTTTTTTAATATGAGAATTTATCTATTCCATGCTATAAAATTTCCTTATGCTCGCTATGAAAAAAGGGAGAAGGTGATCAAGACAAATGGGACTGACTGTGATTAAATGGAAGGAATCAGTGAGTTTCATAAAACGTTTAGGAGGAACTACAAGCTTATGAAAGTAAATTGCTCTTCTTCCCGTCTGTTATCTGCCATTGTATTGACCACCCTATTGCTCTCCGCTTGCGGAACACAGAGTGCAAATAATGAGATCACCCCGACACAGCAGCCTACCGCAGAGCCCACGCCTATCGAAACGATTCAACCCTCACCTACTATTGATCCCGCTGCTGAGCTCGTATCCGGATTAACAGGTCTTCCAGTTTCTGAAGACAGTCTTCCACGTCCCTTGGCCGTAATGATAAATAATGCTCCTGCCGCCCGGCCGCAATCGGGGGTTAGTGAAGCAGATATTTTGTATGAGATTCTTGCCGAAGGTGGTATTACGCGTTTGATTGGTATTTTTCAGAGCCATACAGGTGTGGTGAAAATCGGACCGATTCGCAGCATCCGCCCCTATTTGCTGGATATTGGCGAGAGCTACGGCGGTGTGACGGTGCATGCAGGAGGGAGTCCGGCGGCTTATGCCATTTTGCAAAAAGAGAAAAAAGAAGATATGGACGAGATCGGCCGTGCCGGAGCTTATTTTTGGCGGGATAAAGCGCGAAAAGCACCACATAACCTGTACAGCAACGCAGCCAAACTGCGGGAAGGTGCCGAGAAGCTTGGGTTTGCGCAAAGTGTGAAGGTACCCGGGTATCTTTTTAACAATCCAGATTACATACCGGCGGACGGAGAGAAAGCCGCTGAATTTAGCATAAACTATCTGCTCAAAAGTTATAAAGTTGACTATAAATATGATCCTAAACGTCAGACCTATCAGCGTTATGTGAATGACAAACCTCATTTGGATCTAAATAACGATAATCCGGTGGAAGCGGCCAATGTGATGGTTATAGGAGCCGATCACAAAGTGCTTGATGATGTCGGAAGACTTCAGATTGATGTGGAGCTTGGCGGGGAAGCGTTGCTTTTTCAGCGGGGACAGGTCACCAAAGGCAGATGGTCGCGTGAACCAGGGGATGTGATCCGTTTTGTGAGGGATGGAAAAGAAGAGCTGATGTATCCAGGAATTACCCATATTTTGGTGGTCCCTAATGCGCCTTCATTTAGCAGTCATGTGGTATATGGCGGGGCGGATGGTACAACATAAGAAAGTCGGAATATCCAGTGTTATACAGATTTGTGTTCGGAATAATGGGTATGTGTTAATAGAGTGTAAAAAAGTTCATTTCTATAGCTTCTATACCTTGTACGGATATGATAAGATAACAAGGGTTGTCATTCATTTTCATGCTTTTTACATATGAATGGCTCTGTATTCACGGTAATTTTATGTAAAGGGGTTTAAAACAATGAAGTTGAGAAAAAAGGACATATTCTTTGAGACGCTGGAAAATATGGCCGATACTATTGTCCAAGCTGCAGATTATTTTGCTCAGAATATCACTGATCTCCGGAATAATGTCGATAATTTCGCTGCAGAGATGAAAAAGTACGAATCCCAATGTGATACTTACACGCACACCGTCATCAAAGAATTGAACAAGACGTTTATTACGCCGCTTGAACGTGACGACATTATGGACTTGATCACAAGCATGGATGATGTCATCGATGGTCTGGAGGCATCCGCCTCACGTTTCTATATGTACAACCTTCTTGACCCGGATGAATACATTGTACAATTCGCCGAAATCCTTCGTCAGTGTGCTTATGAAATCCAAAAAGCGGTTCATTTGCTCTCCCAGAAGAAATTGTTGGCGATCCGTGAATATACAATCCGTCTGAATGACCTTGAGAATCAAGGGGACGAAGTGCTGCGTATTTGTACTAAGGTCCTGTTCGAAACTGTAAAAGACCCGATTGAGCTGATTAAACGCAAGGAACTGTATGAGCGGCTCGAGACCACTACAGACAAATGTGAAGATGTAGCCAACATGTTGGAATCGATCATCATGCGCAACTCATAAGGGGTACTAGAATATGGAAACATCTATATGGATTCTTGGAATTGTTATATTTCTCGCGCTTGCGTTTGACTTTATCAATGGATTCCATGATACGGCCAACGCAATTGCTACCTCTGTCTCAACACGTGCCTTAAAACCGCGAACAGCAATTATTATGGCAGCACTGATGAACTTTGTTGGGGCCTTGATGTTTACAGGTGTGGCCAAAAAAATCGGCGGAAGTATCACCGACCCGACCTTGCTTGAAAATGGGTTGGATATCATAATAGCCACGCTGATTGCTTCGATTATTTGGAATTTGATTACTTGGTGGCTCGGAATTCCATCCTCATCGTCTCATGCACTGATCGGCGCTTTAGCGGGTGCAGTATACGTGGGGGCAGGCTCAGCACACATCAATTGGGGCGGGTTTGTGGAAATTGTCGAAGGACTGATTTTCTCCCCAATCATTGCGTTTGTTATTGGTTATATTATCATGACCATCCTGAAATGGATCTTTGCTAAGCGTAGTCCACATACGGTCAACAAGGGCTTCCGCTCTATGCAGGTCCTTACGGCAGCGTTACAGTCGTTCACACATGGTACGAATGATGCGCAAAAAGCGATGGGGATCATTACTTTTGCACTCGTTACCTCAGGACGTCAAGAAACTATGGATGTTATCCCTTTGTGGGTTAAGATAGCTGCAGCTACGGCTATGGCGCTCGGTACCTCCATCGGTGGTTGGAAGATTATTAAGACTATGGGTACGAAGATTTTCAAAATCGAACCTATTAACGGTTTCGCGGCTGATATTTCCGCGGCATCTGTTATTTTCTCAGCAACGCTGCTGCATTTGCCAGTAAGCTCAACGCATGCGATCACATCAGCGATCCTTGGGGTAGGCTCTGCCAAACGTTTCTCTGCAGTGAAATGGGGAGTAGCCGGACGTATTGTGGTCACTTGGTTCATCACGATTCCAATCAGTGCGGTATTAGCAGGTCTGATTTTCAAAATCATTTTTTAAACACCCTTTAATAAAGATGTCAGTTAGCCATTGGGCTGCGGACATCTTTTTTTGTTGTGTGGACATGAGGATGGGTGAAGAATGTACGGTATAAATCCCGTAGAAATGACGGAGTTTGGCGATGGAGGGGGAATGTACGGTATAAATCCCGCAGAAATGGCGGAGTTTGGCGCTGGAGGGGGAATGTACGGTATAAATCCCGTAGAAATGATGGAGTTTGGCGATGGAGGGAAAATGTACGGTATAAATCCCGTAGAAATGACGGAGTTTGGCGTTGGAGGGGGAATGTACGGTATAAATCCCGTAGAAATGACGAAGTGTGGCGTTGGAGGGGGAATGTACGGTATAAATCCCGTAGAAGTGACGAAATTCGAGGATGCTGACAAAAAGAAGAGCATAATTGCCCTAGAATTGGAGACACTTCGTCGAAGAAGCAGAAAGAAAGGCATAAATGCCTTAGAATGGGTGAACTAGCGTCGAAGAAGCAGAAATAAAGGCATAAATGTCTTAGAATTAGTGGAATAGCGTCGAAGAAGCAAAAAGAAAGGCATAAATGCCTTAGAATGATGGAACCTGACTTGTATGAGGTTGGACCAGCCCAACTTAACACATTTCAAGGGAACCCAGCGCGCCTAAATCCAGTTCATCGTAACGTAACCTAGCCCAAAATAACTCAGCCCAGTCCAACTTACCTCATTTCAGCAGAATCCAGCGCACCGAAGTCCAGCCCTGCACAAAGTAACCTAGCCCAAATTAACTAAGCCCAGTCCAAGTTACCTTATTTCAGCAGAATCCAGCGCACCGAAGTCCAGCCCTGCACAAAGTAACCTAGCCCAAAATAACTCAGCCCAGTCCAACTTACCTCATTTCAACGGAATCCAGCGCACCTTAATCCAGTCCATCGTAACGTAACCTGGCACAAAATAACTCAGCCCAGTCCGACGTAACACATTCCAACGGAATCCACCGCAACACAGTCCAATCTTGCGCAAAGTAACTAGTCCAACCCAACCCAACCCAACCCAACCCAACCCAACCCAACCCAACCCAACCCAACCCAACCCAACCCAACCCAACCCAACCCAACCCAACCCAACCCAACCCAACCCTATTCTCTTTCTCCCTGCTTTTCTGCCGTCCATGAGCATCACTATATTCATAATTCCCACCTGCACTCAACTTTACAGTCAAGAATTGCATCCCTATCCCACGGTCACTACCAGCCCAAAGTAAAACATATGTTACTTACGGTAATGAACGAGAGGCGTTGAACTCAAACTTTTGCGAAATCAAGGTCAGTCTGCTTACGATCGAAGGGTTGTTTACCATCCCTAATGAGCACTTTTTCACCAACTAATTAGTAAAAATAGCGATAGTAATTCACAGCTATGAATTCATCTCACTCATAAACCCGATACCGACAGCGGAGAATAAGGATAGCTCGCCCCCCGCACAACCAACCTTACACAAATGAATCGAGCATTAACGAACGACGAAGCACCAAATGTATCTTAGTCTAGCTTGAGGGGTGCTGCTGGCTATGTTTTTTGCTTTTTGGAAGAGTTGTCTTCTTGCTGTACAATAGAGGCGTGGAAGAAGATGAAGCGGAGGAACATTTATGATACGTACACTTGTTGTCACACATAAAGGTGAGGTGCTGACAGAGATCCCTCTGCAAAATATCCGGCTGGAGGATTATGCTTGGATATGGGCAGATTTTGCTACGCCTACGCCAGAAGAAACGCTTTTGCTGGATCAATATTTTCATTTTCACCCCTTAGCGATAGAGGACTGTATGCATGTGTTGCAGCGGCCGAAGCTGGATCATTATGAGAATGTGCAGTTTTTTGTGCTGCATGCGCTGAATGAGCGGACGTTGGATGCTGAGGAGGTTGACCTATTTTTAAGCGCGAACTTTCTTGTCTCCTATCACCATCAGGAAAAAGCAGAGATGAATGAAGCGTGGGAACAGGTGAAGAGCGAAATACATAGTCGAAAAGGCTGGTCGGGTGGGCCGATGGCAGCTGCATATACGGTGATGGACAAGCTGGTGGATAAATATTTTCCATGTCTCTACAGTTTAGAGGACGAGCTTGCGGATCTGGAGAGCAGCGGCAGCAGTGAGTCGGTGGAGGAATTGATGAGCCAGGTGTTTGGCGTGCGCGGAAGACTCCTCAAAATGCGGCGGACGATTGTGCCGATGCGCGACTTGATGTACCGGATCGTGAATTCACAGCATGTCCAGAGCAATGGCGAGGAACGGATTTATTTTGGCGATATTTATGACCATCTGCTAAAACTCTCCGATATGATTGAGGCTGATCGGGAAATGACAGCGGATTTGCGTGACAGCTACATTTCACTCAATTCCAACCGGATGAATTCGATTATGAAAACACTAACGGTAATCACCACCGTATTCATGCCGCTGACGCTTATCGCCGGGATCTACGGGATGAACTTTGTGAAGATGCCTGAACTAGAGTGGAAGTATGGTTATTTTGGTGTGTTGCTGTTTATGCTGGTAGTTGGTTTTGGGATGTTCCGATGGTTTCGACGGAGTGGCTGGTTTAAGTAAAAATAGAGCAGAAGCGCTAACAGCAAATCTCTTTTCTGCGAGAATTGCTGTTTTTCTGATACATAGCTAGAAAACGTCACCGCTATTTGCGGCGACGTTTTCCGGTGGAAGAAGTAGAGCGCCGGCGAGTAGTTGTAGTAGATTTGCGACGGGGTGAGGTGGAGCGCTTTTTTTTGCGGCGATTAGGACTGTACAGGGCGGCATCCTCTTCGGCGGCTAGTGCGCCTGCTGCGCCTTTGTTTTTACCGAAGCTACCCATGAACAGCTTAACCATTGGAGCCATCTGCTGGAAGCCGGACATCACCTTTTGTACTTTACCCATAGAGTTTACGATCCCGTCAATGCCGCCCATACGATCGATGATGCCTTTGATTTGCTCCATATTCCCACCAATTCCGCCACCGCCGCCTAAGCCGCTGAGCAGTCCGGCAAGCCCGCCGCTTGCCTTTGTTGCAGCTTCAGCTGCAGGGAGCGCTAGCGCAGTTTCGGTGGCAGCTTCTGCTCCTAAAGCAGGAAGGATTCCGGTCTCACCTGGGAGAGCTGAGGGCGCATATGAACTGAGGCCGGGGTAGGCAGAGGCATTATACGAATCGCTCAGTGAACGCTGATTCCGGCGGGAATGATTATAGTAATGATCAGGCATAATATCACATTCCTTTGTTAGTGGTCTGCTATACTGTATGTCATGGGCGAACATACGGTATAGACGAATGCCCGGGTAATAGGGATAGGAGCGGAAAAGGGCGTATGCCTATAAACAGGTTAAAGTAGTGAAGAAACCGTGTACGAGCTTGATTTTCGGCGCTTTTGTAGTACTATAGTGTAGGCGATAATTCTTATGTAGAGAAAAATACTTGTATTGGGGTACATAAATGGTGTGCGCGTGGGGTGGACGTTTGTCCATCATTTTCGTTCTTTACAGCGTGAAATCGTTAATGCTTGAAAAATGCGCTCCAGTGCAATATAGTAAAGGCAGGATAGTGACATTAGGTTGATGTTTCCGGAGCTAGTTTTGTACGGAGCTTAATCAGAGAAACTAATGCTGATAGAACTTTTAGGGGATGAAAAATTGATGCAACTTAAGAAGTTAAATGATAAAAGTATAGACCAATTATTTGAAGCCATTTTAACATTAAAGAATATGGAAGAATGTTATGTTTTCTTTGATGATTTGTGCACCGTGAACGAGATTCAATCGCTGTCGCAACGACTGGAAGTAGCGCGTATGCTTGGCAAAGGTTCGACCTACAATCAGATCGAAGCAGAGACAGGAGCAAGTACAGCTACTATTTCCCGTGTAAAACGTTGCCTGAACTACGGAAATGATGGTTATAAATTAACGCTGGAACGTTTGGGACGCTAATTTATGGTACCGGGCGTACTTATTATCAGTCACGGCTCCCGCGACGAGGTTTGGGTGTCGATCGTGGAAGAGGCCGTAAGCGAATTATCGCTAGATGAAGAGATGCCAGTGGTGGTCTCTTTTTTAGAGCTGGTAGAGGGCCGTCTGATTCAAGATGGAATAAATGAACTGGAACATGCAGGGGTCACAGATATAATTGTGATCCCATTGTTCGTTTCCTCGGGTAGCACACATGTCGATGAAATAGAATATGCACTAGGGGCTAAACCTGCACCTGAACGTGAGACCGATTTAGAGCCGTTCCACGTGAAGGCTAAGGTTCACTATGGTTATCCTGTCGACGATGACCCGGACATCGCTGTGATGATCTGGGACAAGCTCCGTAAGCTGTCTACGAAACCGGAACGTGAGACAATTCTGCTAGTGGGTCATGGCAGCATTTATGATGGCTTCCGCCAGCGTTGGCAGCAGGGCATCTCTTCACTGGCAGGACGTGTACGTGAGGTGAGCGGCGTAGCGGCGGCCGATTATGGTCTGCTGAATCCGGACAGTGTAAGAAGCAAAGTGGAGAATTGGCAGGAGCAGGGTCACGAGGTATTGGTGGCGCCGCTTTTTTTGAGTGAAGGTTATTTCACTAAACATGTGGTTCCGAACAGACTTAAAGGGTTAACCTATAAGTATTCTGGCCAGACGCTTTTGCCGCACCCGCTTCTTCCGCATTGGATTGAGAGACAGGTAGAGACACTCCTCGAACAGATTCGAAAAGAGAGTTAAAAAGCTTCCTTTTTAGCCCACTTAATCATGAAAAATAGTGCCCATTTCCGTGGATAATACGGGATTTGCCGCATACACATATATATAGTTGTTTTTGCCTAATAAGGTGTCGTGAATTGTTGTATAATGGAATATTTACGATAAATGTCCTCTGACATTGATTGTAGTGGTCCGAATTAGGTATAATCAATTAGGTTATTCTATTATAAAAAACAGGTGGCGTTCCGGTAATGAAAACTGCGAGATTGATTTATAATCCCACTTCTGGACGGGAAGAAATGAAGAAGCGGCTCGCCGACATTTTGGACCGGCTGGATACGGGTGGCATTGAAGCCTCCTGCCATGCAACGACCGGAGAAGGCGATGCTATGTTAGCTGCTGCGGATGCAGTAGAGCGCGGTTATGATCTAATCATAGCAGCCGGTGGGGATGGCACTTTAAATGAGGTTATCAATGGTATGGCGGAGAAACCTAATCTCCCCCCGCTTGGCGTATTGCCACTTGGGACTACCAATGATTTTGCACGTGCGATGGGGATCCCGAAGAATTGGGAAGATTCCGTTGATTTAATCCTTCGTCAAGAGTCGCGTCCGATTGATATCGGTAAAGCCAATGATCGTTATTTCATTAATATAGCAGGCGGTGGCAGTCTAACCGAACTGACCTATGAAGTTCCAAGTAAGCTGAAGACCATGATAGGGCAGCTTGCGTACTATTTAAAAGGTATTGAAAAAATGGTCAGCCTATCTCCTCAGGAACTAATCATTCGTGCCAATGGGCAGGAGGTTATTCATGATGAGTTCATGCTGTTCCTGATTGCAAATACGAATTCTGTCGGCGGCTTTGAAAAACTTGCCCCCGGCGCTCGAATCGATGACGGTCTGTTAGATGTTATTGCGGTTAAAAAATGCAACCTGGCAGAGTTTGTCCGTTTGGTTAGATTGGCCCTTCGTGGCGAGCATTTGCAGGATAAAAAGGTTGTGTATTTCCGTACGGATGCAATGGATGTAATCTCTCCAGGGCATGTCCAATTGAACTTGGATGGAGAACTTGGCGGAGAGCTGCCGGGTCGTTTTCGGATTTTGCCGCAGCATCTGCGGATTTTTGCTCAGAATAATTAGGTTGATTGAAAGCAAGAGTGTGGGATTATACAGCGATGATAATGAAAGAAGTGAACTATAAATAATGAGTAAACACCGCAGTGGACGCAGCACCAGCCGCCCAGCCGGCAAGGCGCCTGTCGCCGGACTGCCTGTGAATAAAAATGATGAGGTTATGCTCGATATTATCGGCATGACCCATGAAGGTGAAGGGGTAGGCCGCGTAGAAGGCTTTACCCTTTTTGTGCAGGGAGCCCTTCCCGGAGAGAAAGTCCGGGCAAGGGTGCTCAAGACCAAAAAGCAGTATGGCTACGCCAAACTGCTGAATATAGTAGAAGCGAGCAGCGCCCGCATCGCGGCGCCTTGCGAGATCTATGACCAATGCGGCGGCTGCCAACTGCAGCATATGGACTACACTGCTCAGCTGGCGTGGAAACGGCAGCTGGTGGTGGACAACCTGGAGCGGATTGGGAAGCTTCGGGTGAGTGGTGGCGGGGATAGCGGAAAGAGCAAAGAGAATGAAGCTGTTGAGAGTCAGACGGACAGTGCCAACTATGGCGGCATTGCAGATGGTACGACTGATGGCGCTGGAGTAGCTCATACAGATGGCATTCTTGTCCGCCCGACACTCGGCATGGACGAGCCTTGGCGTTACCGCAACAAGGCTCAGGTACCAATTGGTGTAACCGAAGGCGGTCTTGTAGGAGGCTTCTATGCACGCGGAAGTCACCGTATCATCGATATGGAAACCTGCTTAATCCAGCATGAGGATAATGATGACGTTGTGCGCAAGGTGAAAGACATCGGCAGAGAACTTGGCATCTCTGCTTATAGTGAAGAAACCGGTCGTGGCCTGCTGCGCCATGTCGTCGTGAAGAAAGCTTTCCGTACCGGTGAAATGATGGTTGTCCTCGTAACCAACGGCCGCGACATCCCACACCTGGACGCCTGGCTCGGCAGCATCCGCGAACAGCTGCCAGATGTAGTCAGCATCTGCCAGAACGTCAACACTCAGCGTACGAATGTCATCTTCGGTGGCGAAACCCGCGTCTTGTGGGGCAGAGATGTTATCTATGACTACATCGGCGATGTACAGTTCGCAATCTCAGCGCGTTCGTTCTATCAAGTGAACCCGGCACAGACCGAAGTGCTGTACGGTAAAACCGTTGAATATGCCGGACTGACTGGCAACGAAACGGTTATCGATGCCTATTGCGGCATCGGTACGATCTCCCTCTTCCTGGCGCAGCATGCGGCTAAGGTATACGGTGTCGAGATTGTACCGGAAGCTATTGAGGATGCCCGGGCGAATGCGAAGTTAAATGAGATGAAGAATGTAGTGTTCGAGGTTGGTGCCTCTGAAGATGTCATTCCGAATTGGAAAGAGCAAGGGATTACGGCGGATGTTATCGTTGTCGATCCACCGCGTAAGGGTTGCGATCCGCGACTTTTGGAGACGATCCTGGCTATGAAGCCGGAGCGTGTGGTATATGTGTCGTGTAATCCATCGACATTAGCAAGAGACTTGCGGGTGTTGGAAGATGGCGGATACAAGACAGTGGAGGTGACTCCGGTGGACATGTTCCCGCATACGGTGCATGTGGAGTCGGTGGCTTTGTTGGTGAGGGATGTAACAGAAGTATGTAAATGAAAACAAGGCGAAGTCGAGAGCGCAGCAAGAGTATGCAATGACCAGTCATATTCGACCGGAAACTCCGGACACTGAAGTATTACGAAACGCCGAGCAGAGGATAATATCATAAAATATATTTGTAAAAATTTTGGCGAGTAACATAAAACGTCTATTTTTTGTGGACGAGCACGGGGAATTAAATTTTATCAGGGATTTCCCTGAATATTAATATCCGATTATATATTGGATTCATTGGTTGGCTATATGCTTTTCCATTATATCTGGCCATTAATTAGAAGCGTTCTCCAACCACATATCTGCATAATAAAGCTCTTACGAAGTAGGTCTATGCCTATTATCCGTGAGGGCTCTTTCTCATTTATTAATGATCCTGCAAAAAGTCAGCCCCATATGGAACCTTCGAGGGTACCATATGGGGCTTTTTTTGTTTCCGCAAATTGCGGAAGCATGGCGCAGGGACAAGTTCCTGCGCTTTTTCACATTCAGTTAAAGGAGAGAAATGCAATGAAAGCAAAAACAGAGTGGAATAATATTCCTTTATCGGAACGATAAAAGAGCAGCGAGTTAGACTAGCGTAGCCCCTAGGCTCCACCATAAAAAAATCGTGAAGATCTTCGTGGTCACACTTTTGATCACAGTGCTTATTTTTTTCATGCCGATGACACGAATACATAGCAAACCGCCCTGTTCGCAATGTTGCGAACAGGGCGGTTTGCTATGTCATAGAGGGCAGCTTGAAAGTTAGCAGTCAACCGGCACTCTACAAGTTATCTTGCACGTTTTTAAGGCTAACTTATTAATAGAGCAGTTACACAAAAAATAAGATTACTCTGCTACAACTTGTTGGCCTGCAATCCGGCCGAATGTGAAGATATCAGCGATGGCATTACCGCCAAGACGGTTTGCACCATGAATGACCCCAGTTACTTCACCTGCAGCGAACAACCCAGGGATGACTTCGCCTTTTTCATTCAAAACGCGAGTCTTCTCGTCGATCACCAAGCCGCCCATTGTATGGTGAACGGAGGGTACAGCTTTTTCGATGTAGTAAGGGCCTTTTTCAAGAGATTTCAATCCACCGCGATGTTTGAAATCAAGGTCTTTACCTGTTTTCGCATAATCATTTACTTTATTAATCGTTTCTTTCAAAGTGTTCACGTCAATTTTAAAGAAATCAGCCGCCTCTTCAATCGTATCGGCTTTAAAGAGCAAGCCTTGTTTAACGAGTTGATCGTATTCGTCTTGATGAACTTCGATCGTTTTACCAATATCCTCAATGCCTTGATTCCATAATTGATACGTATATCCACCCGTTTGGGCAAGAATTGCTTTAGAAATAACGTCACGACGTTCTAATTCCTCAACGAAGCGCTTGCCTTCTTGGTTAATCAGGATCGCACCATCGAAGCGGGAGTCTGCAACCAGGGAAATAACACCTGTCTCAGGATTACAGATTGGATACGTTTGAATACTCTCCATGTTTGTCAGTTTGGCGCCAATCGTTTCTGCCATAACGATACCGTCACCTGTAGATCCTGGTGTATCGGTAGTCATATATTTTTCATCCATTGTAGGGTTATACTTCTTACGCATCTCTACATTGGATCCAAAACCACCGGTAGCGATGATGACGCCTTTGTTCGCATGGAATGTGATCTTGTCGCCAGTACCCGAAGTCGCAGTTACACCTGTTACTTTGCCGCTTTCGTCCTTCAGCAAGGTTTCGGCTTTCATATTCGTTTTGATCGTGATTTGATCAGCGTCTGTTTTGGCTTTTAACTTAGTAATCAATTCAACACCTGTATGACCTACAGGAATCAACGCACGTTTTCTGGAATGGCCACCAAATTGGAACAGATGATCAGGTAAGAACTCTACCTTGATATCATCGCGCAGCCATTCGGCAGATGCTAGAGCATTGTCGGCAAGAATACGAACCATCTTTGGATCCCCGAGGTTGTCTCCGCCTTTCATCGTATCATTATAGAACAAGTCAGCCGTGTCATCTGTGATGCCAAGAGCACGTTCAACCCAGTTGTCAGGCGCATTCATCTCACCACCGGAGATCAATGTGTTGCCGCCAACAGCTGGCATTTTCTCGAGCAGAACTACATTAGCTCCAGCGCTCTTCGCTTCGATAGCCGCACTAAAGCCAGCACCCCCGGCACCGATGACGACAACATCATAGGTTTGCTCGACTTCTTCTTTGTCTTTGCTTCCACTGACTGCAGCGCCAGCGACAAGGGTAAGTCCAGACTTCGTAATTGCATCTTGAATGGCTTCGAGATATCCTTTGCTTGTAACTGTAGATCCGCTAATGGCATCAACTTTTGCGCTGTTAGTTGCCATGACATCTTGCTTGAGCTGTGTATAAACAGGTTCTGCAAGTACTTCATTTTCCTTATGCTCTGTCACTTTAATGTCAGTGATCTTGTTATCTAATAAGGAGACTTGTACTTTAATATCGCCATGTTTACCTTGCCCAACTCCTTCAAAGACTTGAACTCCGTTTGCATCTGCAGCGGGCTCTGCATCTTTACTGCCGCAAGCAGCAAGCGTGAACATAAGACTGAGGACTAGTAGAATAGATAACAGCTTTTTCGTGTGAGTTCGCATAATATCTCCTTCATTCTGTTGTGGATTGGTTACATACACTAGGGAGAGGAAGATTTGCTAGGCAAATCCTTTATCTCTAGCCTAGACATGAATGTTATTTCATGTGAAAATATGCACAAGACCTATTATAGATTTAGTACAGCATTATGTATTTGCACAGATTAGTGTTTTTTTGTCTTTTTCGGGCATGTAAGAAACGGATATTGTGAAGGGCTATGATTACAATGAAATCAATTCACTTAAAAATTACGTTAATCGCAGGAGGCTGCTTCTTGCTGCTGTTCGTTGCATTGCTTGTAACAATATATTTGGAGATGAACCATACGGTTGTCCCTTTGAATAAGAACTTAACGCAGCAAGTGGTTACTGCACGCAGCGACCAGATTGATTATTGGTTTAATCAGCGCATTGGAGAGATAGACATGCTTGCTTCTCTAGCTTCGGACCATCAGTGGACACGAGATGAATTGCTGCAAGAGTTCGATAAGTTCGAGGCGAAGAAGAAAGTAGAGTACGAATCCATACGCGTGGTGGATATTCACGGAAATTCCTGGTCAGCAAGGGACAAGCCTTTTTCGATACTAAACCGACCCTACTATCGAAAACTGCTGAATTCAGATTCCAATTATGTGGTAAGCAATCCGATCGTATCCAAAGCGAATGCAGCCGAAATCGTCGTCATTCTTTATCGCGTGAATCCATCGGTGAATGATGAGGTAGCTTATATTGCCGCAGCCGTCTCCGTCAAGAAGATGAGGGAGATTGCTCAAGATGTAATGCTATATGACCAGTCAGGCCAGCTTATCGTCGATTGCAGAGAGCTGGGTGAAGAAGATGGAGCGGAGGATACAGCAGATAAGAAGAACATGAGTGTATTTGAGGCTCCAATTCAAAATGTGGAAGGCTGGAAGTTAGTACTCAAAGTACCGAATTCAAGTCTATCGTTAGCGGTGATCAAAACCCAGCGGACTGCATTGCTGGTAGGCGTTCTTATCGGTAGTGCGTTTATCGTCTTTCTGGTGCTGCTTGCTTCTTCCATTATTCGTCCAATTCAGTCGCTTCGCCAGGTAATGGAAAATGTGCAGAACGGCAACCAAACCATACGAGCAGATGTTACGCGCTCGGATGAGATCGGCGATCTTGGACGAAGCTTCAATGACATGCTTGTTCAATTATACGCTGTGGAGCAGGACCGAAAGGAGATGGAACTCAGACTGATTCATGAGCAGATCAAGCCGCACTTTTTATACAACACATTGGATACGATCCAGTGGATGGCAACGGAACATGGAGCAGACAATGTGGTGGAGATGGTGGAAGCGCTTAGCGCGTATTTCCGATTAGGGCTTGGCACAGGCAGTCCATACATTCTGCTTGATCAGGAGTTGTACCATGTCGAGAGTTATCTTCATATTCAAGGTGTGCGATATGAGGAGATTCTGGACTACGAGCTTCGATATGATGAAAAGCTTGCTCAGTGCCAAGTCGTTCGCTTCATACTGCAGCCTTTGGTGGAAAATGCGATTTATCACGGGATTAAGCCACTTGGGGATCAAAAGTGCAAAATTTCGATTACAGCATATAAACAGGCCGATTATTTGGTCATTAAGGTTGAAAATAATGGGGTTATGATTCCGGAAGAGAAGCTTGAGCAGATAAATCAAGCCCTTCTTGATGATACATATGATCGTTCTGCCACAGGCTTTGGGCTATACAGTGTAAACCATCGCATTCGACTAGCTTACGGAGTGCCATATGGCCTTGCAGTGAAGAGCGAAGATGGCATTACCGTTATGGTCATTCGAATACCTTTGGACGGGGAGTGGAATGAAGATGTGGAAGATTGTCATCGTCGATGATGAAACGATCATTCGCAAAGGCTTGCGACAATATATTGAGGAGAGTCCGTATCTTTTTGAAGTTGCAGGAGAAGCGAAAAGTGCAAACGAAGCATTGAATATGGTGGAGGAAGCCCCACCACATGTATGTCTTGTGGACATCAACATGCCGAATATGAATGGGCTCGATCTGATGAACATATTGCGCGAACGCTGCCCGTCGGTTCTGGTTGTCATCATCAGCGGGTACGATAACTTTGAATATGCGCGTCAAGCCGTGCAACTGCAAGCATTCGATTATGTATTGAAACCTGTGCCGAAGAGTGATCTGAACAAGCTGCTTCATCGGATCGATGAGCATCTTCAGGTAAAATATCCTTTGCATTCACATGAAGACAGGGTGGATAAGGAGCGGGAGCTTCCCGGGTATACAGGGGATGGAACAGTGCTTATCCAAAAAGTGACCGAGTATATTGACAGTCATTATCAGGATCCGGAGCTGTCTATTACTCGAGTAGCAGCACTATTTCATATCAACCAAACCTATCTTAGTAAGCGTATGAAGCAAGAAATCGGTGCTTCATTCCTTGACTATGTCACCGAGCTTCGGATATCGAAGGCGAAGGAGATTCTGGATGACGTAATGCCGAATATCAAAATCGGGGATCTGGCCGTGAAGGTAGGGTATAAGAGCCAGTACTATTTTAGTCGTGTGTTCAAAAATAGAGTCGGCTCAAGCCCCCTAGAGTACAAAAAGCATCCGTTCGGTTATGGATAGGAGGGCCATTCTCGTCCCTCTGCAGCACGCCATAGACGCTATGCTCGGTTCAGATCTTCAAATTCCTATCAGCCATGAAGAAATTGAAGCGGTTAGAAAAGATAGTAAGGGGATCATCCCGGAGGATCGGCTAATAGTCATTGCAAGAAGCAGAAAAATATCAGAACTTGCAAAGGAGCTTTTGTCAGCTCAGACATCATTAAGTAAATCGAACTTTATTGTTATAGCTACTAAGCATTTATCTATTTCCATAGAGGAGAGCTTAGAAAGCGACGATATCTTATTGAATATTCTAGCTTTAGTGGACAGACGAGTTGGAAAAAAGCGTATTTTAAACATGAGCGAGAAGATGAAGTTAAAGCATCCAATTGTGCAATATTTTTATGAACTAAGGCGTCAAGAGCAGATAAACTGTCCGGAAGTGTCTTAGGGCTCCTCATATAAGCTTGTTCACATTGTCCACCCACGTATGTGGAGAGTGTCGCTCTACTGGTAAGGAAGGATACAGTGCTATGAGATCCTTATATTTATTGGACTTTACGGACAAGTATGAGAAAAAATGTTGTTAAAGAGATGGCATCATTGCCGTCTCTTTTTTGTTTCACTTTTTTAGTATTGCACTGACTCTGGTTCCCGCTACCGCATCCTACGATCACAAGCATGAACGACTGCACGAAAATTAGTGTTGATGCTTATGTTTAAGTCCTCTCTACTCTGCTGGGTGACGGGAATCATAGACGTACTTACGTGAGGTTGCTACGATGTTCCATGGAAATTAAGTGAAAGTGATCACAAGAAATTACAGAAGGAGTCATTTATCGTGAAAAGAATCGTAACCCTAAGCACCCGCAAACTGATGGATACCGCAAAACACGGCGGATGCGGCGCATGCCAGACCTCTTGCCAGTCCGCTTGTAAAACTTCCTGCGGCGTTGCAAACCAGAAGTGTGAAAATGCAATGAACAGATAGGATTCGGAATTTTACCGCCCATTGCTCTGCTGATGGGCGGCTATTTTTAAGAAATGGATACTATCCCTAAAGGATGGCGAAGCCGTTTCTACTAGTGTGCAAAAGGAGCTTGATTAGTAAGTATGATTCATCAATATAAACTAAACGGATACAATATCGTGCTCGATACCTATAGTGGCTCGGTGCATGTTGTTGATGACCTAGCATATGAAATTATAGCGGATTATGAGAAAACTTCTGTCGACCAAATCGTGACAATGATGTTAGAGAAATATAAGCATGATTCCAGCATTTCTGAGAGTGACATTCGAGAAACCATCGTGGATATCGAGGAGCTTATAAATAATGGACAGCTCTTTACAAAAGATGAGTATGAGAACCTCTCGCTTGATTTAAAAAAACGAAAAACTTATGTTAAGGCGCTCTGTCTTAATGTTGCGCATACCTGTAATCTATCATGCGACTATTGCTTCGCTAGCCAAGGGAAATACAACGGAGATCGAGCAATCATGAGCTATGAGGTTGGACAAAAAGCTATCGATTACCTGCTTGAAAATTCGGGTCATCATCGCAACCTGGACATCGACTTTTTCGGTGGTGAGCCGCTTTTGGCCTGGAAAGTAGTTAAACAGATCGTAGCTTATGCAAGAAGCAAAGAACAAGAATACAAAAAGAAGTTCCGCTTCACCTTCACGACGAACGGGATGCTGCTGAACGATGAGGTCACTGAGTTTTTAAATCAGGAAATGTACAATGTCGTATTGAGCCTGGATGGAAGAAAAGAGGTTCATGACCGGCTTCGCCAAACGGTTAACGGAAAAGGCAGCTATGATCATATTCTTCCGAAGTTCCAGGAATTCGTTCGTAAGCGCGGAGACCAAGAGTACTATGTACGAGGAACCTATACCCGTAACAATGTTGATTTCACCAATGATATATTTCATATCGCAGATCTTGGTTTTGACAAAATCTCGATGGAACCGGTCATTTGTGATCCAAGGGAACCCTATGCACTTACCGAGGAGGACCTCCCGGAGATATATAACCAGTACGAAATTCTCGCAAAAGAAATGATTGGGCGCGGTGAAGAAGGCAAGGGGTTTACCTTTTATCATTACATGCTTGACCTCTCGGAAGGACCCTGCATCCAGAAGAGAATCACTGGCTGTGGTTCAGGAACAGAATATCTTGCTGTCACCCCCTGGGGAGAGCTTTTTCCTTGCCACCAGTTCGTAGGGGATGAAGAGTACAGCATGGGAAACCTCTGGGATGGCATCACACAACCGGAGCTGCAATGTCAATTTAAAGAGAGCAACTGCTATTCGAAGCCGGAATGTAAGGACTGCTGGGCGAAACTCTACTGTAGCGGTGGTTGTCCTGCCAATGCGCTGCACGCGACGGGTTCCCTGGTCGGTACCTATGACTTCAGCTGTGACATCTTCCGCAAAAGAGTCGAATGTTCTATGATGGTAAAAGTGGATGAATCTATTAGAGCGATGGAAGGGTAACCTAACTAATTAAAATAACGGATGAATATACTATAACCGAGAAATAGACACTTTTAAATGAAGTGACTTTTCTCGGTTTTTTTGTACGGAGAAGAAGGACTGTAAGACAAGAGAGATGATCAGTTTCTGCAAAGGGCAGGTCACTGATCGTCTTTTAATCTGAATCTATGGAATGAATTCCGTGCGTTGCTCGATAAATTTGGAAGCAAGGAGCAGGACGGGGCTAAAGAAGTGAAGAGATTGAGGATCGGATGTATGGAGAAGGGGCAAACCCGGAGCCAACAAGCCTGTCCTCTGTTTTGTTATTGAAGGCGGAATTACATGTTCTAGAGCTAATTGCAGCAACAACTGGAGGGCTTTCTCAGTCCAACGCTATAGGAATTGGATAAAATGTGAAAAATATATGCCCATTTGTAATACTTTCGCCATGTTCATTACTCCCAAAATAAGCAAATATAGATACAGAAGCTGATACGATAATGCAGCCGTTTAAAAAATCATCGAGCTGTTCTGATTGTTATTGAAGGAATTATAGGAAGAGGTGTTGTGAACGATGGTTATTTTCTTCGATAGAGCTAAACGGCCGCTTTGGGAGGGCAGGCCCTCCATTTACTCCCATATTCAGGTACAAGGAGAATCCGTGGACGGATCGCTGCCGGATGACGAAGAATTCTGGTCCGGTGATAAAATCAGATGGGTAGCGGGCGGTTTGGATGGAGCTTTTGGACATCATGCCGGACCTGCTAAGATGACGGATGAGGCAAGAGAGCTGGTTCGCCTGCTGGCGAAGCAATCCAGAAAGCCTAAGAATTCAACAAGAAAGGCCCTATATGCTAAGCTTGTGAAGACAGATATAGGAGGAATGATGGATGTCGTTCTGGATGAGGTACGCAAGCAGCCCGGGATACAGCCGGACTCCGTATTCCATGAAGCGAAATGGTTAGCGGAGAATGCGGCGCACCGAAATGTCGTCAAATTCGGGATTGCCTTACTGGGCCTTTTTCAAAACGAGCAAGTTAAGGATTTGCTTCTAACGTTGGGGAGACATGAGGAATTTACGCTTTATGCCGTGGTTGCGATTCATAATGGAATGGAAGACAGCAATCAAGTTCTATTTGAATTGGCTCAACAGGTTCATGGATGGGGGAAAATACATATCGTCGAGAGACTTGACCCTGCTAGTCAGGAGATAAAAGATTGGCTGCTGCGGCAAGGATGCCACAACAACGTCATGAACGAATATTTAGCCTGTATTTGTGCTAGAAATGGTGGCTTGAGGGAGGCACTTTCTGCTGACCAGGTAGATAGTGCATTATTGGATGGGGCAGCCGATATCATTGAAGCGCTATTGAATGGCGGGCCTGCTGAGGACATAGATGATTATGAGCATGCTCCACAGGTGTTATTTGATTACGTGAGGCTCACTGGGAAGATAGGGGGAACTGCAAAACATCTGTCAGCTATATTTAGCATTTACGATTTCCTGGCTGAGGATGAGGAGAAATGGACCGAACGGATGTCTGCGGGCTGGAGCGAGCAGTTAAGAAGCGATATCAGCGATGCTTGCCAATCGATTATGGCTAACATCAAGTGGATGAGTATCGTTATGGATGCTGTTAACAGCGGTGATTCACCGGACCGTTACTATGGCGTAGCTTGTGCTGAAAAGCTTGGCATTGATATTTGGGACACTCTCTACAATCAGCTTGCAGCCAACCCGCTACAGGATTTCTATTACTATCAGCTCATGAAATCGAATGATCCAGACCGAATTCATAGGTTCGTACAATTCGCCATCGAACACCTTCCCTTGCAGCAGATCGCCACTGGCCCCGGAAATGAAATGGGATTCGGTGAAGAATATGCAGCACATAGGAAGCTGGGCGCAATCTTGCAAAGCTTGGACCGGTTCGAGGGGATAGGGACAGAGTTGATTTTCACTGGTCTGAACAGTCCAGTGACCTCCAACCGGAACATGGCGATTAAGACATTGGAGAGCTGGGACGTTTCATCCTGGGGGGAGGAGCTGGTTCACGCGGTCACTCATTCATCAGTAGTCGAGCCTGAAGCTTCGGTAAAAGAACGGCTAGACCAACTCCGTGAGGCAAAGGGGTTGTAAGTATGAGAAATATTCATGATGGAGGAGTTGAATGGTTGTATGGCTTATATAAAAAGAACGTACTATTGTATTGAATATTCTGGCTTTGGTGATCAGAAGAGTTGGTGAGAAGCGGATTTTGAGCATGGCTGAGAAGATAGTGTTGAAGCATCCGAGGCGCGGTATTTTTTATGAGTTGCGGCGGGGATATTGTGGGGTTCAAAGCCATAATTTCTATATGATTCAATAAGGGCTTCTAATTAACAGGAGTCCTTTTCTGTGTAATTTTAGGAATTACGTGGATTTACATTGAGGATTGGGCTATCATTATTTTGTGCAGAGCAAGTGTTAGAGATTGAATATGAACAACATGACGGAGGTACGTATGGACGAATTAATCGAGAAAATCATCCAATTCCGCGACGAAAGGGACTGGAAGCAATTCCACGATCCCAAAGATCTGGCTCTTTCGATCTCGCTAGAGTCGAGCGAACTGTTGGAACTCTTTCAATGGAAGAACAGCCAGCAAGCCATAGAGCAAAATTATTCCGACATGCAGGACGAAATTGCTGACATTCTCATCTACACGCTAACGCTCGTTCATGATTTAAATATTGACGTAAAGGATGCCATCCTTCAGAAAATAAACAAAAACGCAGAGAAATATCCGGTATCCAGTTCTAAGGGAAGTTCGAAAAAAAGTACGCGGCAGTGAATGAATAGGGGAGAACTCCATGATTATCTATGAATCGACCAAGCAGCAATTTATGAATGATGTGGCCGAAGACAGTATTGCGGTAAAGATTCATAACCAGTACGTCCAAAAAGTCGGCAGAGTTTCCATGGGCGAAATCAACGCATGGAACAATTCCATGAACTACCTTTATAAAGTATTAAACACATCGACCATTCCAGATGACGTAGGAATCGCGATTGAATATAAAATTCCAGCGACCTCGAGAAGAGTCGACTTCATGATTACGGGCTTGAACGAAAAGGATCAATATTCCGTTGTCATCATTGAGCTTAAACAATGGACAGAAGTTGAAACGGTTGAGGACGCGGATGGTCTTGTTAAAACCTACTTTAATCGAACAAAGACTAGAACGCCGCATCCTTCTTTTCAAGCATGGTCTTACGCTAGGTTGATTAGCGAATATAACGAAACCGTGCAGAATGAAGCGGTCCAACTCTATCCTTGTGCGTATCTACATAACTATATTCGGAAAGATAATGATCCCTTATTGCATCCTGTCAAGTAGATCGTGACCCAAGGTAAACTATTGAGGTAGACAATACATCCGTTTACATTTATTTGAGTAGAGTTAAATATTGTACTTGCAATTAACGAAAGGTGCTAAAATGCGTATGAAAAATAATAAAAAGCAATTTCTGTCCGAGAACAAGCCATTAATTATTGAATGGCTGTTTATTTTGACTATCTTATTAGTTCTAGTGGGAATTATCTTGTATTGTACACCTGTGGGTTTTGGACGATTAATTAACAGCTGGAATCACGAATGGGCATCAACCTGGTTGGGATTATTCGCAATATACTGGATCGAAATTGTACTAATTATGATCATATGGGACTTGTTTTGGTTTCGCCTCTCTAGATTGGTAGAAACCATGTATGATGAACTTGCGCATTTATGGATTAAGAAAAAATGGTTGCTAATTAAGCTGATCCGATTTAAATACGGCTTCGACAAACTGAGTTTTCGAATGAGAATTGCTTTTTACTTTGGTGGAGGTAACAATCGTCAAGAATTGATAGACTACTTGGGGTATCCTACAATCGTTGAGTTATTGAAAAGCTTGTTTTATATAATAATAAGTAAAACTTCAATTCTTGCAGGAATAATTACCGTGTTAACTTTTAATAGTTCATCGTTTGATGTAGTAAAGAATGAAGTGATAAATTTATGGAATGAAAACACCATATTTATATGGGAGAATTTCACTAAACTTTCTGCGGTTGTCGTGCTTGTCCTTCTTGTATTTCTGGGGTATTTTGTAAGCAGGCATGGGGTTATTCGCAGAGCAATTGCACAAGCAAATCGCAAAAAACTTGAAGAGATCGTTCAGATGCATCGCAAACTGTCAAATATCATTATAGAAATAATTCTTGCAGGTTCAAAAAATGTTGAATATGCAATTAACTGTTATGATCTGCTTGTTGAATTTTGTGCTCATAAGATTCAACCCGACACACCTGTTACCGTTCGAAGAAAGTGGGTGCATCAGCATTACAGGGATTCAAAAGATTTTCGTTTTGAAGATATTTCTGAAATAGAGCTTTTCATGGCAGAGTTAGAAAAGTTAAAGTTTGCTGATAATGTTGATATCTCTCGTTGGTTTTGGAGATCTAAGTATGAGTTTTTTTCATTATTCCTATTAAGTTCGACTTCATTAAATATTGATAAAATTAATCGATTGTTATTTACAAAAAAGGGTTTTGAAGATATGAATCAAATTCCTAAAAAATATTTTGCGTCTTCTGATGAGGTAGAAGAGTTAGATGGAGATATCATTCAGGCTGAGGTAGACGAATACAAAAAATACACTTTAGAAAGTTATATTATAGAAGGGATTGAACTTATCTTCATACTATATAGATATTTAAAAGAAATTGAAACTATGCTCCATATTGACTCTGATAAACCTGGACGTGGGCTTAGGGCGTTCACAAACAAAGAATAGTATCAGGTAGAGGAGTATATCCAATTTTAATTACCAAGATTACATAAGTAAAATACGGGTCCGTAATGTCTACGAGGTATATGGACATATATCATAAGTAGGGTGAAATACCTATTCTTCAGAGCTTTTAGTGAAAGTCATTTTATCTTCTATTTTGGAGGTACACTATGAATGATGTTGTAAATACTCAAAAAGAAAAATATAAAGCTTGGGTTACGGAAAACTTGGGTGAAAAAACAGGTGGATGGTACACGCCATATCTTGAGAGACTTGGGCAGTTGTTAGAAAAGTTTGCTTTAGGTAGCGGTTTTAAGGGAAATTTCTTTGATTATCAATCATATTCAGAATATAAAAATATTTATCAACAAATGACAGAACAAAGTGATCAGGATATTGAGAAGTTAGTAAGTGGTAAAGGTACGCCACGATATCCACAAAAGTTTAGTATGAAAAAAAATCAGTTTAGAAAAAAATATGCGGAAGATGAATACAGTCGCGGCGTAAGAAGTAGGCCTGATAGTATAGGTGGGATACCTGACTGGGGCGTTTTAATGCGATCATATTTAATATTTCTATATTATGATGAGAATCCTACTTTAACTTATCCTAAAAAAGAGAAGAAAATTGCAAATCAAGAAGATAAAATTGATAACAGCATTAATTATTGGTTAATTTCTCCAGGTGAATATTCGAGATTATGGGATCAGTTCCAGAACGAAAATATGATTGCCCTTGGTTGGGACTATTTAGGGAATCTAAAACACTATGATTCAAAGGAAGATGTTGAACGAAAGATAGCTGAGCAAAGAGCGGATGGGGTGCGCCCTGTAAATGATTCAAAGGCTGTATGGGATTTCTATAGGGAAATTCAAGCTGGTGACGTTATATATGTAAAAGAAGGAATTAAGAAAATCCTCGCCCGAGGAGTTGTTACCGGAGATTATTATTTCGATAATGAAGCATCAGAATATAAACATAGAAGAAAAGTAGATTGGCTTCAAGTTGGAAAGTGGGAACTAAATCAGACTTTTGCTCAGAAAGCGTTAACATGTCTAAATCCTTATCCAAATTACATTCAAGAAATTGATCAAGTAATGAATGAAGAATTTATTGATCCAAAAACGACTGAAGTAAATGAATTTCGAAATTGGTTATCTATTCAAGTTACGGATACAGGAGTTAGCTTAAATGATAAAACAGTTACGCAAAAAGTAAGTGCGTTAAAGGATATAGAGCACCATTTTGATACTCAAATTTTTGGTGAAACAGATATTGAGCAACTAAAACAGTTGAAAGATGTTGTTGTATCAGATAAATCCTACACAAAATATAAAGGTGTATCGGGCAGTTCAATTGACTACTACATTCGTTTTATTGAATCAAAACCTACTGTTCAAGAAAATGAATCCTTTACAATGGAGGATTTTCTTTCGGACGTTTTTATCGAAAAAAAGGAAATTGTACGTCTAATTTCTCTACTTGAAAATAAGAAGAATCTTATATTGAAAGGTGCACCAGGAGTAGGTAAGACGTTTATTTCCAAACGTTTAGCGTATGTAATGATGGAAGAAAAAGATGAAACACGTATTCATATGGTTCAGTTTCACCAAAGCTATAGTTATGAGGACTTTATTGAAGGGTTACGTCCTAAAGCTGAGGGGGATGGATTTGAACTGAAACAAGGTCCGTTTGTGAAGTTTGCTAGAAAAGCATCACGAGATCCAGAACGAGACTACTTTTTTATTATTGACGAAATTAATCGTGGGAATATGAGTAAAATACTTGGGGAATTAATGATGCTTATCGAAGCGGATAAGCGAGGCGAGCAGATCAATCTTCTCTATTCTAATGATAAGTTTTCTGTGCCATCGAATTTATACATCATTGGAATGATGAATACGGCGGATAGAAGCTTAGCTTTATTAGACTACGCACTTAGAAGAAGGTTTTCGTTTTATGAAATTAAACCAGCGTTCCACAATGATACATTTAAGTCCTATATAAATGATTTAAATAATCCACAATGTTTAAACCGTGTCATTGATGAAATTAAAAGATTAAATAATCAAATTGTTAAAGAGCTAGGGTCAGGATTTCAAATTGGGCATAGCTACTTTACAGGCGATGCTTATAAAGTAGATACCGCAAATCGTGTAGAGGAAGTAATTGAATATGAAATTATTCCACAGCTATTCGAGTATTGGTTTGATGATGAACAGAAGGCGGACGATTGGGCTGAACGACTAAGAGGCTGTTACGATGGAGAGAAATAATAATATTCCAATTCGTAATATATATTATATGCTTTCTTATGCATATCAAACGTTACATCTTTCCGAGTACAAACAAATTGGAACAGAAAAGTTTGAGAATGTTGAAGAGCTGTATTCAGAAATTTTGGCGATTGGGATACCCGTTTTAATCCGCGGAGGATTAGTGAAAGATTATATAAGTATCGAAGAGGATTCCAATGTTATTAAAGGGAAAATTGATTTCAATTCTACGTTAAATAAAAATACATTGATAATTAAGAAAGTTTCAGTAGTTTATGATGATTTCTCTGAAAATATATTGTTGAATCAAATTATCAAAGCGACACTTGTTTACCTATCACGCTCAAATAAAATAAATAAAAAGACACGTAGAATTTTTTATGGTTTACTGCCTTATTTCACAGAAGTATCAGATATAGAGCTGAACTTGAATCTTTGGAAAAACCTTAAATATAATCGCCAAAACATTCGCTATCAATTTATTGTAGATGTGTGTAGATATCTTTATGAGCAGTTATTATTGGATGAAAGCTCAACATCTCAAAGGATGAAAGAGGTTCAAGAAGAACAAAGACTATGGTCTTTATATGAAAAGTTCATCTATGCATTTTTCAGACGTGAAACGGAATTTAACGTATCTCATCCTCAAATTCAGTGGATTGTTGATGATGAATTTATAGATGCATTACCGATTATGCAAACAGACCTTGTACTTCGAAAAGATAAAAAAACATTGATTGTGGATGCAAAGTTTTATTCTGAGAATATGGCAGTAAGGTTTGAAGGTGGAATTCCAAAGCAAGTATCTTCTAACCTGTATCAAATGTTTACGTATATTAATAATTGGAAAAAACAGAGAGATGAGACTGTGGCAGGTATGATACTTTATGCTAGAACAACCGCTTTAAATCAACCTAACCATATTTATTCTATTAAAGGTAATCAAATTTTAATTGTATCACTTGATTTACAACAAGATTTTAACGGCATAAAGGAAAACTTAATAGCGTATGCCAAACAATTTTTTGAATAGCTTTATTTGGAGATAAAGAAACCAGACAAGCAGAGCTAACACTGGCGGTATTTTATTGTTTACGGTATATTGGGAATTTTTCTTTCCTACTATAATAAATATAGGGATTATTCACTATGAGAAGCCTAGCTGTCAATCAATTGACAACTAGGTTTCATTCTATGATAGAGTGAACTTAAAAATGAATAGGCTTTTTATTAGCTTGAAAAAGTTATTAATTAAATTTTTGAATGGTAAAAATATTTCAATGGGGGAAGTATAGTGATTACATCAGAAGAAATTAAACGTAGACTATGGGACGGAGCAACTGAACTACGTGGTTCAATGGATGCCAGCCGTTATAAAGATTATATGCTTGGGTTGATGTTCTACAAATTTTTGAGTGATAAGACTTTAGAAGCATTCAAAGTGACCAGTGGTTTAGGAAATTTGACTGAGTCCGAATTGGTTGAGGAATACACTGAGGCAAAAGCGGAATACGGTGAACAGCTTGATAAAATGATTCAGAATGTACTTGGTTATTATGTTTCCCCTGAGTATCTCTACCAGACTTGGTTAAAGGACATCAATTCAGGAGAATTTGAAGTTCAAAAAGTAACGGATAGCTTGAATAACTTCGAGCGTACGATTGCCGTGTCCGGTGATACGAATGACTTCAGGGGATTATTCTCAAGTTCTACACTTGATTTAACGGATACTGCTTTAGGCAGCAACCTAAATGAACGTAGCAAAAGTGTTAAGGCGCTGATTTTGCTGTTTGCAGACTTGAACATGGTTGCATTACAGAAGGGCGACGTACTGGGTGATGCTTATGAGTACCTAATTGGTCAGTTTGCGATGGAGTCAGGGAAGAAAGCAGGCGAGTTCTACACCCCACGACAAGTCAGTGAAGTCATGGCTCAAATTGCAGCAAAAACACCAGGCATTAAGACAATCTACGACCCCACTGTCGGTTCGGGATCTCTTCTTCTAACGGTTAGAAAACATTTGGATGAAGATACCCAAAAGAGTCTGAGCTATTACGGGCAAGAGAAGAATACAGCCACTTATAACTTGACTCGCATGAACTTGTTGCTTCATGGTGTTCGCCCTGAAAAAATGACCATTAAAAACGGCGACACCCTTTCTCAAGACTGGCCAGAAGATCCAGAACATGCAAACGAAGGTGTGCTGTTTGATGCAGTAGTTATGAATCCACCCTATTCTATGAAGAATTGGAACAGAGCAGGGTTAAAGGTCAGTGATCCCCGTTTTGAAGTGGCTGGGGTATTGCCACCCGACTCCAAAGGAGATTTTGCGTTTCTTTTACACGGATTGTTTCACTTAGGTCAAAGTGGTACGATGGCGATTGTGTTGCCTCACGGAGTTCTATTTCGCGGTTCATCTGAGGGGGAAATTCGTGAACGATTGCTTAAGAAAAACTATATGGATACCATCATCGGCTTGCCAAGTAGTTTGTTTTCCAATACAGGCATCCCGGTCGTTGTCATCATTCTGAAGAAGAACCGGAAGATCGATGAACCTGTCTTAATCATTGATGCTTCTAACAGCTATATTAAAGTCGGAAAACAAAACGTCCTGCAAGAAAAAGACATTGCAAAGATCGTGGATACATATGTAGAACGTCGAGAAGAGAACGGGTACAGTCATCTAGCGACTCAGGAGGAAATACAGAACAATCAGTATAACATGAATATTCCTCGTTATATTGAGGCGGTTGACGGCGAAATTCCTCACGATGTGGATGCTCATCTCCTTGGTGGAATTCCCCGAAAGAACATAAACGGGTTGAAAGTTTTGCAGTCTACTGTGCCGGATATTATGGAACAATCTTTGAAAGAAATCCGCAGCGGCTATGCTGAGCTTGTGAAACCTGTAGATGAAATTTCTTCTGATATATTGAGTGACTCTCGCATTATTGAACAAATTAAAAAACTCGAAAGCAAAACCAAATCTTATGTTGATAAGCACTGGGGTATTTTGAAAAATGGAAAGGTAGACATTGATTCAATTCCATTGATGGAAGAAGAAATGCTTGTTGAAATCAAGGGAATCTTGTCAGAGTTCCAATATATTGATGTTTATGATGGATATCAAATTGTGGCTGAAATTTGGAAGAATGCCCTGACACATGATACGGAAATCATCGCGTTAAGTGATTTCTATACGGCAGGACGTACCCGCGAACCCAATATGATTACTAAAGGAACCGGTGATAAGAAACGTGAAGAGCAGGATGGTTGGGTCGGCAGTATCGTACCGAATAAGTTGATTGCGGAACAATTATATAGTGATGAATTAGCAGAAATTGAATCCAAGAATATTCGCATTCAAGAAATTGAAACGGAACTATCCGACTTGGTTGAGGCTGCAAAGGTGGAAGACAGTGATGAAGCCAATGCGTTAAACGGAGTTTTGAATGAAGCTGGTGAAGCTTTTGAAAACAAATTGTTCAAAGCCGAATTGAAGAAGGCAATTAAAGGAACAGTTGAATATAATCTACTGAGTAAAGTTGAGAAGTTACTTGCAGATAAACTAGCGCTTAGCAAGGCGGTAAAAGAGGATGAAAAGGCGCTTAAAGAAGCCGTGCAAGAACGCATCTTAACGTTAACCAACGAAGAAATCGACAACTTGATGTATGAAAAATGGTTCGGTAACACCGTGAATGCTATGGTTTCTTTAGTACAGCAGTCGTTAAAAACGGAGTTGAACACTCTGCAAATGTTACACAATCGTTATGCGGTTACTCTGTCAGCAATGGATAATGAGAGTCGAGACTTGGAATCAGCGTTTGAAGCCTTGTTGAACGAATTGGTGGTTGAATGATGATGAAACAAACAAACTTAGTGCCAAAAAGACGATTTAGGGAGTTTCAAGATAATGACGCTTGGGAACAGCGTGAGTTCTTCGACAACATCAAAAGTACTGTTGATTTTCGGGGAAGAACACCTAAAAAGCTGGGTTTAGACTGGAGCGAAACTGGTTATTTGGCACTATCTGCTTTGAATGTTAAGCATGGATATATTGACCCTAGTGCAGATGCTCATTATGGAAATCAAGAATTATACGATAAATGGATGACCGGACGTGAATTAAGAAAAGGACAAGTGCTTTTTACAACTGAAGCACCAATGGGAAATGTGGCTCAAGTACCTGACGATAAAGGCTATATCCTAAGTCAACGGACGATTGCTTTTGATGTTAATCCAGAAAAGATAACCAATGACTTTCTTGCTGTACTTTTACGCTCTCCGAAAACATTTGCAGAACTATCTGCTTTATCTAGTGGAGGAACAGCTAAAGGAGTAAGTCAAAAATCCTTGTCACAATTAAAAGTTACCTTGCCAAAAGATCTTGAAGAACAAGCCAAGGTTGCAGCCCTTTTCAAAAAACTCGACCACCTCATCACCCTTCAACAACGTAAGCTAGACAAGCTGAAAGCGTTAAAATCTGCTTATCTCTCTGAAATGTTTCCCGCTGACGGTGAAAGTGAGCCGAAACGGAGATTTGCAGGATTTACTCAAGCTTGGGAACAGCGTAAGCTAGGGGAACTATGTGATGAGTTCCAAAGTGGAAAGTATATCAAAACAGAGGATATTAGGGGTGAGGGTAGATACCCTGTGTTTGGCGGTAATGGACTTCGTGGATACACAAACACTTATAATCATGATGGATTATTTGCACTTATCGGAAGGCAAGGCGCACTATGCGGAAACATGAATATCTCCTTAGGAAAAGCCTATTTTACTGAACATGCTATTGCCGTTAAAGGCAACAAAAACAACGAAACAAGGTTTTTATTTTATCTCTTAGGTGAGATGAATCTTGGTCAATATTCGGGTCAATCGGCGCAGCCCGGACTAGCAGTTAATAAACTTATAGAACTGTCTGTATTTATTCCTTCTTTTACAGAACAAGCTCGTATCGGCGCATTTTTCAAACAACTCGACAAACTCATCACCCTTCATCAGCGAAAGCTGGAAAAATTACAAAATATAAAAAAAGCATATCTAAATGAAATGTTTGTATAGAGGGGAGTGAAAGCTATGAGCATTGCACCAAAAAATGCGGCGGAAAAAACTTTTCAAGAGAATTTTGTTAAGGAGTTAGAAAAGTATAAATGGAAAGCGCCCGAGTTCTTAAATGGAAATATTAAAAAAGTAACTGTTAATGATCTGATTATTCACTGGCGTAGCGAACTCAATCGTATGAATGCCGACCAGCTTGAAGGTGTGGAATTAACGGACAACGAATTCAAACAAGTGATGGCTAAAGTCAATCGGATCAGCAACAGCTACGAGGCAGCTAAGATTCTAGCTATTGAAGAATCCAAAGGAAAGATTGATGGGATTTACCGTGATGACAATCCTAAGATTACGAGAAAACAAATTACTTTGACCATATTCAAAAAAGCCGAAGTTCGCGGCGGGGACTCCAGTTATAGGATTGCAAGAGAGGTGCAGACTTCAAGCAATAACCGTTTTGATATTGTCTTACTGATTAACGGACTGCCTCTAATTAATATCGAACAAAAACGTACGGACAAAACGCTGGATGAGGCTTTCGGACAATTCATGCGCTACTACCGTGATGGCGAATACAGTAATAACTTTATGGCTTTTTCGCAGATGATGGTAATCACCTCTGAAATTGCTACTCGTTATTTTGCTACTCCTAAAACAATAACAGATTTCAACCCTAGCTTTGTTTTCCATTGGTCGGATAAAAAAAATAAACCGATTAACAACTGGCAAAAAGTAGTGGAGAATTTTCTTATGATACCCATGGCCCATCAAATGGTGGGGGATTATTTGGTGATAGACGAAGCTAAGGACGAAGAAAACAGGCGTCATATGTTAATGCGACCTTATCAAGTGTATGCTTTACAATCTGTCGAAAGTGCTGCTTTTGGTTGGGATAATGATGATAAAGTTCCTCACGGCGGATTTGTTTGGCACACAACGGGCTCAGGAAAAACCATTACCAGTTTTAAGACGGCTTTATTTTTATCGACTAGAGCAGGATTTGATAAGGTAATCTTCCTTGTTGATCGGCGTGACTTAGACATTCGAACCAGTGAAAACTTCAAAGCATACGCTGCCTACGAGGCTGTCTCGGTTGATGATACCAAGCATACCTACCAGCTTAAAAAAATACTTAAGTCAGTTAAAAATGGAATTGTAGTAACGACAACATTTAAACTAAATTCTTTAGTGAAGGAAATGGAAGAAGCTCACGATAACAGTTTAGCAGATAAAAAAATCATTTTTATCATCGATGAAGCGCACCGCTCAACAATGGGGCAGATGATGGGAAGCATTACGAAGTTTTTTAAGAAAAACGGACTTTTCTATGGGTTTACCGGAACGCCTTTATTTGATGAAAATAACGTTAAGGGAAAGGTCAATGAAAATAGTGAGGTCATCAATACAACCGAAAAACTATTTGGGCCCAAGTTACATCAATATACGATTGACGAGGCCATTGCGGATAAAAACGTATTAGGTTTTCACGTTGATTACATTAATACTGGAGAGTTCAAGAGTTATGAAGATTTAAGAGAGCAACTGATTGAGCAGATGAAGGAAGAACGCCCTGAACTAACGGATAGGGAAATTGAACGTAAAGTTCAAGAAATGTCAGAAGCTCAACTTGAGAAACAGGCTGAAATACGAGGATTGCTGATATATCAGGATGAAACGCATATTCCACGCGTAGTTGAAGAAATTCTGAGTAACTGGGAATCCCAATCACAGGGTAGAGAATTTAATGCTATCTTAACAGTGGCTTATAAAAATAGGGTGATTGCCTATTATGATGAGTTCAAGAAGCAATTGACTGCCAATGGAGCGAAGCTGAACGTGGCAATGACTTTTAGCTTCAGCAATGAAAATGATTCTAAGCCATTAGACCCTAAAATTGTAAAAGGTATGTTTAAGGATTACGCCGAATTTACGGGCATTGAATTTATCGCTGGGGATAAAAAACGCGGTGAGGACGCTTACTTTGAAGATCTCGTAGAACGTGCCACTCGAGGCGGCAGCGGACGCAATCCGAAGAATATAGATCTCGTGATTGTAGCAGCCCAACTGTTGACAGGGTATGACTCTAAGCGGCTTAACACGCTTTATGTTGACCGTTCCCTTGAACTTCAAAGTTTGATTCAAGCGTATTCTCGAACTAATCGTGTATTTGGTTCCAATAAAGAGTTCGGAACAATTATCAACTTCCAATATCCACGACTTACGGAGCAAATCGTAGAAGACGCCCTGAAGCTGTATGGAAGTGGTGGTAAGAGCAGTAAGGCCATTGTGGATACCTATGATACTGCTGTAAAAAAACTAGCCATAAAAAATACTGAAATAATTCAGACGTTACCTGATCCGACGGAATGGCAGGTCATTAAAGATGATGACGAGAAAAAAGAAGCATTTCTCCTTGCCTTTAAGGATACTGCTGAGCAATTGAATTTAGTGGAACAATACTATGAATTCAAGTGGGACGATGTAGCTTTTGGTATGAATGAGCATACTTGGCTGCAATATGTCGGTGCATATAAAAACTTAACTTGGAAGCCAGGGGAAGCGCCAACGCCAACGCCGATTAATCCTCTTTCTGGAAGAACGAAGCTAGCGGGAACACAGGTCATTGATGCCAACCATATTCTTAGCTTGATTGGTTCGAAAGTCACTGCTCCGAACGGTATACAAACGGTGGATGATGAAACACTCCGTATTATTTATGAACAAATTCAAGAGCTGAGTAACATGGGGGAATATGAGCAAGCACAGTTACTAAAAGAATTTGTGGACACTGAGCTTATGCAAGGTAACCTATCGAGCAGTCTGGACTTTGATGAGGCCTTTGAAGCTTGGAAAGCAAGTAAGTTGGCAAACGTGGTTATTGCTTTTTCTTTAGAGTGGGGGATTGACAGTAAGTTGCTTGGAAAATCAGTGAATGCATATTCTATTTCGCAGCCTGATGTGGTTCCATACATTAATGAACTTATTAGTAGCATTGATTATAGCAAGGCAACAAACCAAACGGCTGGAAATTTGTTAAGGCATAATATGAAGCTAACTTCCATGCTTCCAGCTTGGATTGCTGAAGTTAAGCAAAAATATAGTTAAATCGATGTTGGTGAAAAAAAGTATATTTTATGAGCCAAGGAGAAGTATTCCTTGGCTTTTACATTTATTTAAAGATGGCAGAACAACTGTCCTTCAATTTTTCTCCCCCAACAACTCTCCAACTGATACCTCCAATGCTTTAGCAACAGCTACCACCTCATAATCCTGAACAAGTCTATATTGACCCTCTAAGCGAGATAAACTTGTCGGACTAATATCTAATCCGAAGGTTTGCAACCTCGCAAGGAAATCTTTCTGCTTCATTTTCTTGGCTTTTCGAATAGCTACAACTCGGGTCCCAATGATATTTTTATCACCTGGGGGCTCTTTGCGATGTCTCATTTCCATGTCACCTCACAATTTAACTGAATTGTATGCGAGGTAGGAGTTATTTTAATGCGGATATCGAATTAAAATAAAATAAACCGATAAACGCATTAAAATGTCTATACATCGTCTACTACCATAGCTTTGCCAGAAAGGTGAGGATGCAATGCACAATCTGATGCACATGTATGATGAGGAGAAGCGTAGGCTAAATGAACTGGGGCAGAGGTTACTGGAAGAAGGGGTTCCGATAAGCACTAATGAGGCGCTTCAGGCTCAGAGTCGTAGGGTGGATGAACTTATTAATCAGATTTATCAAGAAAGGAACGGATATTCGGAGGCTTGGCGTTTAAACTTCTGTCCAGGGGGAGATGTGGTGAGTTTTCCGGCGTGGTTTGTACAAACGATTCAAGGTCGATTGAATGAGGTAACTGCACAGATTGAATATCAATCTGAGTCTAGACATGCCTTTGAAGAAGAGAGCAAGGCCTTTCAGGCGTTGTTTGACTCCATGGATATTGCACGCATGCCAGAGTTTGAGTATTGGGAGGATAAGCTGCAATTGAAGCAATCTGCTCTTAATGAACGTCTCTATCTGCAAGGGCTAAAAGATGGTATGCAGCTTGCAAATGCCTTTACTGCGCGTTCTAGTCTCTCGGATTAAGTCACAATTAAAAATACGTACACTAACTGACTGGGCTGTCCGTGCGACAGTCTTTTCTTATGTGCTGTGGTTAGAAGGGATACATTCCCATATTGTCGAATAACCATACATATTGTAAATCTAGTGATACGAGGTCTAGCTATGTTTAAAGCACTAATGTCTCTCTTCAAGAAATTCGACCCTAAGCCGGCACAAGCTGTACATAAGGTGCAAGCTCCAAAATTGAAACCAAAAGTTGCACCCACCCGAATTGGTGAGCTAGGCGAGCACAAAATTAACATTCAGCTTGACCAGCTATCTAAGGACTGTAAATTCTTAAGCGATCTGCTGCTGCCTAATTCCAAGTCTCGAACAGGCTATGCCCAGATTGATCATGTCGTTATTTCCCCATATTGCGTATTTGTAATTGAGACGAAAAACTACAATGGAGAAATTAAAGGTGGGCGGGCGGATCAGCAATGGTCGGTGAGTAACCGGTACAAGATGTATAATCCGCTGAAGCAGAACTATGGGCATATCAAGGCCATTGAAAGTCTGATGAAAGATGTAGCCACTGTAAAATACATCTCTATGATTTCATTCACGATGAGATGTAGGTTCAGTATTGATCCGGAGCTGCGGAAGATTCAATCGGATGAACTGGTTGTCTATGACGTAGAATTAAGCGAGTTTATCTCCAGGAAGCTGATTAGTTTAAAAGCGGGAACTCCTGGATCTCTTATTACTACAGCACAGGTCCAAACCATATACAATCATTTGGTTCAGACTAATATTACTGATGCCGAGATTCGTAAGCGTCATGTGGACAAAATCAAGAATAGGAGTTGATTTGAATGCCAATCTATAACAAGCTTGTTCGTGACAAAATCCCTGATATTATCCGAAGCTCGGGTAAGGACTGCGATTGCATAAAGTTAGAGGAAGAATCTTATGTTTCTGAACTAAAAAGGAAGCTTCGAGAAGAGGTAGAAGAGTATATCCGAGCTGGCGATGATACAGAGGGGGTTGAAGAACTGGCCGATATTCTTGAAGTGGTCCGTGCTCTTGCTCAAATTCATAAAGTCCTTCCAGAAGATGTAGAGAAGGTGCGTGCTAAGAAAGTCGAGGAGCGCGGAGGATTTAAAGATCGCATTTTTTTGATTGAAGTAACGGAGTAAACATGTATTAAGAAATTACTGTACTCATTCATTCCTATTGGGGGATCAACATGTCATTACCAGAATCTATTACTCAAATTTTTAGAAGAAAACAAAAATCATACAAGATGGTGCTCATCTTATCTTTAATTGAAGAGCTGAAGACTACTGATCAAGAGAGAGTTTCTTATGATAAAGTGAAGAATCGATTTCTTAATTACTATATGCAGCAACAAGATCTTGGGCATAGAGTAGATGAGACACCTACTCGCTATCACGCCCGATGGAATGAGATAACGAAAGGGCAGCTGAATTCTATATTAACGACACCAGTTAAAATTCTTTCAGAGGTTATATTTGTTGATACAGAAGATAATTCAATTGGTTTTTACCCGGAGGTAAAGTATCAACTCGGCGAGTCTGGCCTACACCAGTTGGAGAACCTAGCAAAAGAAGAAATACATAAGTATAATACTGCAATGCAACATTTTTCGCTGAAAAATCATCTGGAGAATATTATGGCCCAATATGGTCAGGCCAAAAGAGAACCCTTTAAAGATCATTTATTGGGCACTTTATTGAGAAAGACGATTCCTGCTGAATTAAGGGCTTTGCCTTTCCTGAATGAGGAGTACTATAAGATTCAAGGCTCCATTGGACAGGGGAAATGGGCCGATGTGCCTTGGTTTTCTATATTAGATAAACGCATTACTAGAACCACTCAAAGCGGTGAATATGTCGTCTATCTTTTTGCCGAAAATATGAGTGCCGTGTATCTAACACTTGCCCAAGGAGTAACAACTGCTCCGAAGGAGAAGGGTAGCAAGGATAAGTATGCCTATCTACGCAATAAAACCCAAGAAATACGTGAGCTCATTCCTCTCGCAAATATGAATAAGGACGAAAACATTCAGCTCCTGGGCCACGGTCGAGGGAATGATTATCAGGCATCTACAGTCGCTTATATAAAATATGAACGTGGTAAAGTGCCGTCGGATGAGAAATTGATACAGGATCTACAGAACGTAATGGAAGATTATCGAATCTATGTTGAAAATCACATACTTAATGAAACGGCAAGCACCTTGGAGGTAGAGCCAGTGACAGAGTATATGGAATCGGTACCTGAGCCAATTGACGACGCCGAAATCCCCTCTATCCTCCAACAAATCCAATCCCACATCCGTCGCAAAGGTTTCTTCTTCCCTGAGCACCTTATCGAGAATTTTTACCTCTCGCTAAAGACTAAGCCTTTTGTCATTCTGGCAGGCATATCCGGAACAGGGAAGACTCGGTTGGTGAAGCTTTTTGCAGAAGCTCTTGGTGCAACGGGGAATAACGGACAGTTTACCTTGATCCCAGTGCGGCCGGATTGGAGTGATCCTGCGGATCTGCTGGGGTACAAGGATCTTTCGGGCAGGTTCAAACCGGGTCCACTTACGGAAGTATTAGTAGAGGCGCGGAAGCCGGAGAATGGACATAAGCCATATTTTATCTGTATGGATGAGATGAATCTGGCGCGGGTAGAGCATTACTTCAGTGACCTGTTAAGTGTGCTGGAAACGCAGGACTGGCGGGAGGGGAAGATCCAGACTCAGGATCTCATATCTTCTACCATGCTGGATACGTCTGAGGATCAAGTGAAGTTTGGCAGCCTAGGTGTCCCGGAGAATGTGTTCTTGATCGGGACTGTGAACATGGACGAAACGACACATCCTTTTAGCAAAAAGGTACTGGACCGAGCTAACACACTGGAGTTCAATTACATCAATCTGCAGCAGTATCCGGACATGAGTGAGCAGGAAGAGACGGAAGATCCCGCTGATCTTGCCGAACTGAACCATCTTTTTCTGCGCTCCGATTATTTGCAGCTAGTGGATGCCTATGATGCCAACAAAGAGCTAGTTGTCCGGACGACAGAGAGATTGGTTAAGATCAATGCCTTGCTTGAGGATATTCACGCTCATGTCGGTTTTCGGGTGCGGGATGCGATTTGCTTCTATATGATCTATAACGAACGGTACAAGCTGATGAATGAGGAAGAAGCTTTTGACTGGCAACTGCTGCAAAAGATACTGCCGCGCATTCAAGGGAGCCATTCTTCGGTTCGCCGGGTATTGTTGAACTTGATGAAAGGGGCTATTGGTACAGGATCTGGTGTGACGGTAAATATTGAAGATCTTATGGACAATGATGCTTCTCCACTCTACCTGAAATGGGCTGCTGGACAAACTCCACCTACGGCCAAACATCCACAAAGTGCGCGTAAATTGGCTTTTATGCTTAGGAGGCTGGAAGAAGATGGATTCACCTCATACTGGCTCTCTTAATCAGGCGGTAGAATTGCTCCGTGTAGAAACGGAGCTTTTTACGCTTTTTCTTCAAGGAAGGCCATATCATCCTACTGTGGAGACCTTGCAGCTTCATCGTTCTTCTAGTCAGGAGTGGGTAAATGCTCAGTTTGGGATTACATGCTCCGAACGGCTTGGTAATGTTCAGATTAAAGTGTTTTCTCCTGAAGCTCACGGGATGGTGGACTGGCAGCCGGGGGAGTCGGTCTTTCCTTGTTTTTATGAGACACAGTCGTATGAGCTGGTGATTCAGAGGAAGACCGCTGCTAACCTCTCTTTTTATCATGACAATGTGCTGCTTCGGCAGGCAATTAAGCCCCTAGGGGAGTCTATTCTTGCGGGTGTGCTGAACTTTGGGAATGAGGTCGGTTTGACGGAATGGGAGATCCGCAGTTCGGGACAGGCTTTGCTGCGGGTAGAGATGGAGATCTTCCCCTCTAAAATGGATTACAAGCTGGATTACCAGAATATTTTAAATGAAGTGAATGAGCAGATTTATAATTTGGCCTTTGATTTTTCGCGCAAAACCTACCAACTAACAGGCTTGCGGGAGACGCAGCATCAGAGCTTGACGGAGTTTTTTACCATACTTCAGCATGTATTTAGACAGCTTCTGGATGCGGTTGAGCGGATTAACAAGAATCCCCATTACGCTCTGCTTCAGGACTGCCGACTAGTGGATGCCAATCGGGTCAAAAAGGCAGGAAGAGAGAACATCCGCGAGCTCGCGAAGCATCCCGAACGATTAAGAGAAGACATGAACCATGGATTCTTGACCATCGGCAGCCGAAATTACACAGCCACACATTTAATGGAGACACGAAGACGCCTCGCCTATGATACTAATGAGAACCGGTTCATCCGCTGGATGCTGGAACGCATTCATGGAAAGCTGAAAGAGCTCAAGGGTCGCTGGAAGATTAAAAACCGAACCCCAGATCCATTACTTATAAAAAGGTTAGACAACATGCTCACTCAACTAGAGCGGGTGCTCAAGATGGATTTTTTGCGTGAGGCTGGAGTACTGAGGCAGATGTCCGTTACACTGGTGCTGCAGATGGCCCCTGGATACCGCGAGGTCTATCGCTGTTATCTAATGCTGCTCAAAGGCTTGTCGATCCAAGGTGATCTGCTGCGCCTGTCTATGAAGGATGTCGCGCAGCTCTATGAATACTGGTGCTTCCTCAAGTTGAATCAGCTTCTGGGTCAGAAGTATAAGCTGGTGAAGCAGGATATTATTAAGGTGAATCGGAATGGTATTTTTGTTACCCTTGACCGCTCGCAGAGCGCTAAGATGGTGTACGAGAATCCAGTTAACGGAGAGCAGTTCATCCTGTATTATAATGCGGTTCCTAACTCGGATAAGGCACCGACGCTCAATCAGCGTCCGGATAATGTGCTGACACTGAAGAAGAAGGATGCTGGCAAAATCAAAGAGTATAAGTATGTTTTTGATGCGAAATACCGATTAAATCCGGCTTATGAAGGGACTTCCTATCACCGCACTTATAGGCAGCCTGGTCCTGAAGAGGATGACATCAACACCATGCACCGTTATCGGGATGCCATTGTGTATCAGGAGAAGGGATCGGAAGAATATGAGCGAAGCATGTTTGGCGCCTATGTTTTATTCCCCTACCCGGATGAGGAGCGGTATAAGACCCACCGATTCTACAAAAGCATCGAGCTATTGAATATTGGCGCTTTGCCATTCCTACCGAATTCTACAAGCCTAGTGGAGCGATTCTTGGATGAGATTATTCAGGATAGTCCGGAAAAAGCTTATGAACGCTCGACTCGTCCACGCGGCACGAAAGAATACTATGCCAACCAACTCGCGGGTAAAAATGTGCTTGTTGGTTCTGTCCGGGGACCCGAACAAGTGGAGGTGGCGCTGCGGAAAGCTTTTTATCATATGCCGTTAAGGAATCTTGCAAACCAGAAGATCCTAACGCAAATTGAATACGTAGCGATGTGCCAATCCCGTAAAAAGTTCATTGATCCTGCAAAAACGGGGATTCACTGGGTAGGGAAAGTAGCGGATTGGAAGGTGCTGCGGCGTAATGAGATTAAAGAGGTTCCTTGTCGCCCGGGTACTGAAGAAGATCTGTATGTACGATTTACGGTCGAGGAATGGAAAGCAATTACGTCTCCTATCATGCTAGGTGGTCAAAGAATACAAACGGTGCTCTATACGAGTAAATATATTCTGGATCGTGCGTTGGAAATCGCGGAGCTTCGCTTAGAAACGGAGGGAGATCTTCGTGAATGGCGTGAGAAACGCCGAAGGGGCAGAGTGAAGGTGAAGTTGGATCATGAGCAGTATGTGGACTTGGGAAAGGTTGTTGAAGTTCGGAATATTTAAGGTTAGTGAACATGAAGTAAGGTTTGTTTAGTTAATTCCATAATTATGAATTTATTGTTGACAACCCCAGCGGATTAAAATATAGTAATCCCATCAGATTAATACAAATTATTGATGTTTAAATTTTAGTGATCGTGAGTACGAAACGGAATATGCTGACTGGTTCAACCAGAGGCTCAGGGGACAAACGCTAGTCGTTGTCATCTGAGTCTTTTTGGCGAACAATCACTTTCCCGTAATAATAACTAACAGAGGTGAAGTCAATGGCTGCTGCTGAAAAAATCAGATTTGAGAGTGTCACCAAAACGTTCAGTGTCCGAGATTCTAAGCAAAAGGAGGGAACGCAGCAATTCACGGCGGTAAAAGAGTTGGACTTTTCCGTAAGAAAAGGTGAATTCATAACGATAGTGGGGCCAAGCGGGTGCGGTAAGTCAACTTTGCTTGATTTGATTAGTGGTTTATCATCCCCAACACAGGGTCGCATTTTAATAGATGGTCACCCAATAACAGGTCCAGGCCTTGATCGAGGTATTGTGTTTCAGCAGTATGCTTTATTTCCGTGGAAGACCGCGCGTGGCAATATTGAATTTGGGTTAGAGGCAAAGGGGATCCCGAAGCATGAACGTAGCGAACAGGTTGGACATTTTCTTTCGTTAGTTGGGCTTAGTGATTTCGGAGACCGTTATCCACATGAGCTTTCCGGAGGGATGAAGCAGCGTGTAGCCATTGCCAGAAGTCTTGCCTTTAACCCGGACGTCTTGTTAATGGATGAGCCTTTTGCCGCACTGGACGCCCAAACACGTGAATCCCTGCAAAGTGAGCTTTTACGGATTTGGCAGAAGACCCAAAAAACCATCATATTTATTACGCATGGCATTGATGAGGCCGTTTATCTTGGGGAGAGGGTAGTCGTCCTGACACCAGGGCCCGGGACGGTGAGGAAGATTGTAGATATTCCGCTTCAATCACGATTGGAAGATGCGGATATTCGCTCACATCCTGATTTTGTGAAGGCTCGACATGAGGTATGGGGTTATCTGCATGAACCTGAATACAAAGGTGCATATATTTAATCTATAAAGGGGGGGATTCCCATCGAATCCGTTAAGTCTGTTCATTCAACGTTACAGCTAAAGAAACGAAATCCTATTTCTTTTTCCGGCGTGCTTAAAGTGTTTAAACAGTCTATTGTTTTAGTCTTATTGTTCTTACTATGGGAAATCGCACCACGGGCGGGCTTAGTTGACGCAGCATTTTTCCCACCTATTTCTGAGGTAATCACCGCCTTATGGAATTTGATTGTCTCAGGTGAGCTATTCACTCATTTCTTAGCGAGTATCATTCGCTCGTTCAGTGGATTTGCATTAGCGTTAGTGATTGCGATCCCGTTAGGATTACTGATTGGCTGGTATCCATTGGCCCGAGAGCTGTTAAATCCAGTGTTGGAATTGTTCCGAAATACGGCTGCGCTCGCTTTACTTCCGGTATTTATGCTGCTGTTAGGGATTGGTGAAACCTCTAAGATTACAATCGTCTTATTTGCTTGCACATGGCCTATTCTTCTAAATACGATTGCTGCTGTAGGTAACGTTGATCCCTTGCTTATAAAAGCGGCCAAATCCATGAATATTAAGTCGTTTAAGTTATTTCTAAAGGTGATTTTGCCGGCATCCGTGCCAACTATTTTTACAGGGATTCGAATGGCAGGAACAGGGGCGATATTAGTGTTGATTGCTGCAGAAATGGTAGGGGCAAAAGAAGGCTTAGGCTATTTAATCACTTATTCTCAATATAACTTTCAGATCCCTCAAATGTACACCGGTATATTAACCATTGCTTTGTTGGGTTTGCTAATCAACCAAGGCTTGACCATGCTCGAGCGTAAATTTTCTAAATGGAAGCAACCGGTGAATGAATAGAAGGATGATTTTGAATGATATTTTTTCGGAATAATACCAACTAAACAAATTGAATTAATTACACTTAAAACAATCTAAAAAGGAAGAGTGGCGGAGGGAAGTTTGGAACTGTAGCTCAGAAAAATACAATTCATTTGGAAAAGGAGAAGCGAGATGAACAAAACAGTAGCACTGCTTATACTTGTAGGCTTGGTTAGTGGTATTTTATCTGGCTGCTCAGAGGGGAAGTCCTCCGCCAAAAGTGGAGAAGATCAGATCCTGCAATATCAGTCTGCACCTGGAAGTGTCTCTTTCCCAGAGCTGGCCGCCGATTTAGGTTACCTAGGAGATTTGAAGCTAGAGTCTATAGGTGACAGCGTGGGTGGTCCGGAAAGTATTCAGTTAACCGCGACGAAACAAATTGACTTTGGTGCAGCATTCAATGGAGCCATTATTAAATCCTACGCCAAGAATGTAAAAATAAAGTCGGTCATTGGCTCCTACGGCAGTGATAAAAATACGTATGTAGGTGCATATGCCCTTGAGGAGGGAGCTATAAAGTCGGCTAAAGATTTTATTGGTAAAAAAGTAGGGGTGAATATTCTTGGTGCCCATTCGGAATTCGTCATTAAAGATTATTTACGCCAAGGCAACTTGAGCGAAAAGGAAATTGAACAAGTAACCTTAGTGACAGTTCCAAGTTCTAGTGCAGAACAGATTCTGCGAAATCATCAGATCGATGTGGTTATGTTAAGCGGGATTGCCCGGGATCGGGCTTTAACAACAGGTGGGGTCGCAGAAATTTTTAAGGATATTGATGTGTTTGGCACAGAGTTTACAGCGGGTGATTATTTCTTTACAGATCAGTATATCAAGGATAATCCGAATACCGTCAGGCAATTTGTAGATGGAGTTGCAAAAGCCATTGAATGGGCCCGAACGACACCTAGGGAGGATGTAATTAAACGATTCGAGGAAATTATTAATAAGCGTGAACGAAAGGAAACCACAGATAATCTTAAGTTTTGGAAGAGTACGGGCATCTCTGAAAAAGGCGGTGTGATCACACCCTCGGAATACGATGTCTGGATTGATTGGCTTGTGGCAAATGGGGAGCTAAAGGAAGGCCAAGTGAAACCGGAAGAGTTATATACGAACGAATTTAATCCTTTTGTTAAATAATTTTATATATGAGTTGAATCTAAAACAATCTAATAAGGGAGAGTGGCAGAGGGGAAGTTTGGAACTGTAGGAGCGTGAGCGCCCGCCTTTGTGTACGGATTTCCTTAATAGAAAATCAAACAATAGGGAGTGGTTAACATGACAAAAAAACAAATGAAATTAGGGGCATTCATTAATCTACCCGGTCATCATGTAGCAAGCTGGCGTCATCCTTCTTCAGGGGCAAGTCGGGCATTTGATTTGGAGTATTTAACGGAGATTGCACAAACGGCTGAGCGCGGCAAGTTCGATATGATATTTTTTGCAGATGTATTAGGTCAAAAGCTGTCCGGAAATGCACAATCATCATTAAAGCTAGATCCCGTTATTATTATCTCAGCACTTGCAGCAGTGACTAAGCATATCGGGCTAACGGCGACCTTGACTACTACCTATAACGATCCATACCATGTAGCGCGTAAATTCGCAGCGATTGATCATTTGTCCAATGGGCGTGCCGCCTGGAATGTAGTAACATCAGCCAATGAGGGTGAAGCTCTCCTGTTTGGTAAAGATAAACATTTGCAGCATGCGTCCCGCTATGAACGTGCTGAGGAATTTGTGGAGGTTGTCAAACAACTCTGGTTGTCTATTGAGTCTGAGGCGCTGGTCATCGACAAGGAGCAAGGTCGGTATTTAGATGTAGAAAAGGTACATCCTGTTGATCATCAGGGAGCTTGGTTTAAGGTACAGGGTTCACTGGATTCATCAACCACACCACAAGGGCATCCCGTGATTGTTCAGGCCGGATCGTCTGAATCTGGAAAAGAGTTAGCCGCGAAGACCGCAGAGGTTATTTTTACAGCATGGCAGACGCTTGAAGAAGCGCAAACCTTTTATCGTGATGTGAAAGGGCGGTTGGCTAAATATGGACGTAAACCGGAGGACTTGAAGATCATGCCGGGTGTGTTTATTACTGTAGCGAAAACAGAGGAAGAAGCTTTGTTGAAGCAGCAGCAATTAAACAGCTATATTTTACCTGAAGTAGGATTATCGTATTTGTCGTCTTTCACTAACATTGATCTGTCAGGGTATGATGTCGAAGAACCACTTCCGGAATTCAGTTCAATTGAAGATGACACCAATCCGCGGATCCGCTACAACATTATTCGTGATATCGCCAAACGTGAGAATCTGCAATCTATTCGTGCAATCTATGAGCGTATCGCTGGAGCACGCGGACACCGGGAAATCGTTGGAACCCCTGAACAAATCGTAGATCAATTAGAAGAATGGTTCTTAAACGATGGTGCAGATGGATTTAATGTGATGCCTCCCCATTTCCCGGAGGGCTTTAACGATATTGTTGAATTAGTGATTCCTGAATTACAGCGTAGAGGCTTATTCCGTACTGAATATGAGAGTTATACGCTTCGAGGAAATTTAGGGCTATCTGTACCTGTTGTAACAACACTTGAAAAAGCACTAACCGGTGCGAGTACAGGAGGGAATGTGTAATGAGTAAAGTAGTCATTATTAATGGAGGAAATACTAGAAAATCTCGATTAACAGCTATTCATCAGCAGGTTGAAAGATTTCTAACGCAAGAGGGGATTTGGCATCATTCGATCTATGTACATGAGTTACCAGCGGACGATTTGCTTACGGCCAATTTCGCCAGTGAGGCGATTCTGCGGGCCAATGCGCTAGTGGAAGAAGCGGATATTGTCGCCGTATTAACGCCTATCTATAAAGCCTCCTATACGGGAATCTTGAAGACCTATTTAGATCTCCTTCCGCAAAAAGCGCTGGTTGGTAAGCGAATTGTACCTATTGCTATTGGGGGTTCGTTAGGCCATCTTCTAGCGATTGAATATGCATTAAAACCCGTCTTATCTGTACTGGGTGCTACTGAGATTTTAAATACGGTTTATTTCTTGGATCGGCAAATTGAACGCTTAGAAGCTGATGGGTATCGTATTGATGAGGAAGCGGAGCAGCGGCTAACCGTGGAATTACTAAAGCTTGCACCTGCAAAAATAACTAATTAGATTAGGGAGAACAGGAAGTTAGGGGTTAACATTAACGCAGCCTTTCGGGGTTGCGTTTTTTGTGTTGTGATTGTTAATCTCATGAACCAACGTTGAAAAAGGTCCCCAGTCTCCATTTGGTGAACTATAAGTTGTATGATGGTTTCTTGCCATCCCACGATTATATCAAAAGATTTGTTAATGGTTTAGGCGTTTCTCCGTATTAACATATGTAAGTTTCTTCACAACAAATTGCGCAATTTGTTTAGCTTTTCGATGAAGGTGAGTGGAAGGAGGGTGGAGATGGAGGTTATCCAGGGTAAAGTGGAGCGTTACATGAATACCGAAAGATCACGTGAAGCTATCATGTCCAAAGAGGAATTTACCCGGATGTATGATACGTACTACCAACGTGTTTACAAATATATCTGTTATCGGATTAATAACCACCACGCGGCAGAGGACATATGCAGTCAGGTGTTTGAGACGGTGATGTGTAAGTATTATAGTTTTTCACAAGAAAAATCGAATTTTGAGGTGTGGCTGTTTGCCATTGTAAGAAATGCTGTGACGGACTACTTTCGGGCGCAGAAGAAAAGAAGCTATACCTCACTGGATTCGTTGCTGGAACTTATATTTCCCAAGCCGTCTCCTGAGGAGCTGGCGATCCGTGAGGATAATAATCAGGCACTGTTCAAGGCGCTCTCCAAGCTGCGTGAGAAGGAGCGGAATATCATTGCAATGAAATATGGGGCTGGGCTGAAAAATTCCGAAATTGCACAGATCATGGGAGTTAGTGAGTCCAATATCGGTGTCGTAGTATATAGAAGCTTGAAAAAACTGCATATTTCCTTAAAGGCAGGAGGGTTCAAAAATGAATAAGAAAGATGATCTCACCAAATTCAGCAAAACCATAGAACTGCTTGAGAATGCCGAACAGGGCAGCACTACCGCCAAAGAAAGAATCTATAACCGCTTGATATACAAATTGGACCATGGGGCTCTTAGCCCCCAATCAGAGATAAAGGACGGGATAACGATGAAAAAAAGCAGCTGGAGAAATGCAATAGTGATTGGCAGTGCAGTAATTTGTCTGGGTGGAGCATTCTCTGCAACCTCCTATGCACAGGATATGTTCCAATCGATCATGGCAAAGTTTGAAGTGGGAAATCTAGAAATCACGCAATACGATAAGGAAATCCCTTCGGCTGCACAGTCAATGACTCCATCTGAAGATGCCCAAGGTGGGGAGAATGCGGTCATTGAATTGCCGGTTGCAGCTAAGTTGAGCCTAGATGAAGCACGTGCAGCACTTGGCATGAACTTCCCGGCACCCGATTGGATGGGAGACTATGAGTTTGTGAATTGTGTTCTTCAGGGGACCAGCATGGTTGAAGTGCAGTATAATTCCGGTGAGAATGCTGTGAATTTTCTAATCTCCAAGGGCGGGGACAATGGGATCAGCACTACGGAAGAAGTGAAGACAGAAGTAATTAACGGGACTAAGGTTTATTATGCAAATGGAATTGTGATTTGGGAAGAGGATGGCTATACAGTAGAGTTGTATTCCCAAGTAGACTTTGACCAAGCTACACTAGGGAAAATCATTGATAGCTTTAACATTGGTGCTCCTGTTCAGCCTTTAGAGCAAGGTCAAGTGAAGGAGAACTCGCAAAAGAATGGCGCAGCAGTTGCAGCTCCGGCTCCGGCTCCGGCTGTAGATTCAAAATAAAAGACTTACTCTGGGCAGCAGCAACCTATAGTTACACACAGAAGACGCGAGGGGATTAGTCCCCTGAGCGTCTTCTTTTTGAGCACACTTTTATAGAACGTTCCCCAACCATTGCCACCCCCCAAAAACAAAAGTATAATTGATAATGATTATCAATTAATGAATGAATAAAGAGTTAAGTGCATTTATATAAGCAGTAAAGAGGTGACAGCATGCAAAAACAATCGCAAAAGACGGATTTAAGCGAGGTTAGAAAATATATAGAAGAGAATTTCACGAAGCACTTGTCTTTAGCACATTTAGCTAATCTTTCTGGACTTAGTTCCAGTTATTTTTCCTCGGCGTTTAAACAGGAATATATACAAAGTCCAATGGAGTTTGTTACCCAGCTGCGGATTCAAAAGGCTAAACAATTATTGCAAAAGGAAGACGTTCGCTTGAAGTTTATAGCAGAAGCGGTTGGATATAGTGATGAGTTTTATTTTAGCCGAGTGTTCAAAAAGGTTGAAGGGATCTCGCCAACGATGTATTCCAGCCAGCAAAAATCTCATATCGGTGTTGTAACTGGGAACATGATGGGGTATTTACATGCGGCAGGAGTCATTCCGTTTGCTGCACCCTTAAGTGCAAAGTGGACACCGTACTACTATAATTTGTGGGCGCAAGAAATCGAGCATAAGGTAACCTTGACACAAAACAAAAATTATTGCAGCCCCAATGAGCTATTGCATTTGCCAATTGATCTTCTTATTTCTCCCAAAGATTTGTCGTCAGAGCTGGTAAAACGGATAGAGGATCATTTTCCAATCTATTGGCTGGATGATAAGCAAGATTGTTTAGTAGCCTTAACTGAACTTGCTGCCCGACTAAATAAACAAGAAGAAGCGAAACAGTGGATCACACAGTATAGGGCAAGATTGGAAGACGTTCGGCGCAGGTTAGACTGGACCTCTACACCACCTAAAGTTCTAGTTATACGTATCTATCAGCAGCAAATCTTTGCTTATTGTAATACAGGCATTCAGCATCTTTTATTTCAGGATTTGGGAGCGGAATCTAGTTATGAGCAGCCCGGTCTATATAATACTGAGATTACTTTTGATGAATTAGGTAAATTGAAGGTAGATAAGCTGTTTACGATTATCTGCCCCGATGATGAGTCACGAGCAACATGGCATCATTTGCAGAGAGAGGTTGGGTTCAGACAGTTAGAGGCTATTAAGCAGCAACAAATCTATGTTATTCACTCCGATCCTTGGTTTGAATATTCGCCTGTAGCTTTAAAGCGGATGCTAGAGGAAGTTGCAGTAATGATGATACCTTGAAAATGTACATGTCTAATCATAAGATGTTACATGGTCAATGCGTCCTATCTCTTATACACTCAATACTGAGAATGATTATTATTGAGAATATAGGAAAGAGGGAAGGTCTATCATGAAGGGGTTTAATACAAAAACAATAAGTTATGTTGTAATGGTTGGTTTATTATCCATTCTACTAACAGCTTGCGGCGGCAATAATACAGCTAATCAGCAAGCAACAGATACTCCAGTAACAACCAGTGAAACGAGTGCAACTGCAACGGATGAACCCGCTTTACAAGAACCGGAAGTAGCGGCTAGAGATGCGTTTGTAGTAACAGACCAAGTAGGCAATACAGTAAACATTCCGGGGACTGTACAAAAGGTGTATGCCCCTGGTCTAGAGGATTACTTAGTTACCCTTGGTGTAACCCCAGTAGCCCAATGGTCCACGGGTGAAAGACCGCAGCAGTATCTACAGGATACGTTAAGTGGTGTAAAAGAAATCAGCTTCGCTAATGGTGTTCCCTCTCCAGAATCTGTAGTAGATTTGGAGCCGGAATTAATTATATTCCCCACTGCTTTTTATGCACAAAATGGTGTTTATGAAAACTACTCGCAAATTGCTCCAACTTACGTGTTTAAGAATGCACTCGGCAATGTAGTGGAGGCCACAGAAACGATTGCAAAATTGCTAGGTTTAGAGGATAAAGCAACAGAAGCTATTGCTGCTTACGATACAAAGCTAGAAGCAACTAAAGCACAGTTAGCCAGCGTTTCTGCGGGTAAAAAAGCAATTTATATTAATGCGAATGCCCGTGCAATCTTTTTAGTGGGTAACTTCCATTACGGGGGTTATGTGCTGAGTGAGCTAGGCTTTGCTCAAAGTGCTCTTGTAGAAGGTGAAATGTCTGCTGATATTTCGCTGGAAATGTTGTCTGATTTAGACGCTGATTATATCTTTATTAACGATAATGATGGTCTGGGAGATGCTTTCCTGGCAGACATTAAAGCTAGTCCTTTATGGAAGGCGCTGCCTGCAGTTCAAGCAGGTAAAGTGTTCGAGGTGGATGGCGATCACTGGAGATCCAGTGGATTAATTGCTTATCAAAAAACGATGGACGATATTGTAGCGTTCCTGCTGCCATGATTATCAAACCGTACGTAAAACCAAACTATGAAACGATGTTGATCACGAGTAAAGCTAATCATAAGGACTATGAAATCTTTATTGCAAAACCGTTGGATGAGTCTGCAAAAGATGGCTACGGCGTCATTTATGTTCTTGACGGCAATGGGCTTTTTGAAACCGCTGCTGAAATCACCCGATTGCTGACGCGTAAGCCTAAAGGCTATCCACCCGCGATTGTTGTTGGCATTGGTTATCCTGGAGGTGAGGCGTTTGATACCGTGCGTCGAACCTATGATTTAACCATGCCAGCCGAGCTCGCGAATTTACCGAAACGTCCCAACGGGGAGCCTTGGCCTGAATTTGGCGGGGCAGATGAGCTGCTAGCTTTTTTTGAAAAAGAGTTAATGCCAGCCATTGCCCAGCGGTTCGTTATCAATAAGCAGAAGCAAGCATTGTTTGGTCATTCCTTTGGCGGATTATTTGTTCTGCATGCTTTGTTTACACAACCCACCTTGTTCTCACATTATATTGCAAGCAGTGCTTCCATCTGGTGGAATGATTACGCACTTTTAAAGGAGTATGAGAATTTTAAAGCTGATTTACACAGCAATACGCTAAGTCAGTTACCTAAAACGCTTATGATTGCCGGTGGGGAAGAGCTGGATTATATGGTCAAGGATAGCTTGGATTTATGTAACAGCATGATGGCCTTACACCTTCCAAGCTTTGAAGTAAGCTGGGCATTGCTTGAGCAAGAGGAGCATGTGAGCGTAATCTCGGGTGCGATTAGTCGGGCCGTCAAATTTTTGCTTACCACATCCTCTGACTTAAGTTAGATAGAAATCATATTCGTTTGCATCTGAGCTGGCCCTTGGCTGGCTCTTTTTGTAAAGTGAAGGGAAAGGGTTGGAAACATTGGCCGCAAATGTTCAGAAATCATCACTAGCAGGAGAAAAAAAGTTCTCCTTTTTATTATTGCTAATCCTCATGCTCCTCCTATTAATAGGCGTATTAGTGCTTGCTCTGGCCCTTGGCGCGAAAAAAATACCCTTCGCAGATGTATTCATGTCGATCATCGCTTTTGATGATAAGGCGTCTACTCATCAGGTGATCCAGTCGATTCGTTTACCCCGGGTACTTGCCGCTATGGCAACAGGCGCTGGATTTGCAGTAAGTGGAGCGATTATTCAAGGGATTAGTCGCAATCCTTTAGCCGATTCGGGGATTCTTGGATTAAATGCTGGGGCAGGGGTCACGTTAGTTATTGCTATGGTTTTCCTGCCGACGATTTCATTCACAGGTACACTTTGGCTCTGTATTCTAGGTGCGGGATTGGGAGCGGGTTTAGTCTTTAGTGTTGGTTTATTAAGTAAACGAGGCATGACGCCTATTCGGCTTGTATTGGCGGGTGCTGCCATCTCTGCTATGCTAACTGCCCTAAGTGAAGGAATAAGTATCTTTTTTTCAGTGGCTCAGCAGGTGGCTTTTTGGTATGGAGGAGGTTTAAGTGGCATTAGCATGGCCCATCTACAGCAAATGTTGCCGTGGATGCTTCTTGCGCTATTACTTGCCATCGTAATTTCAAAGTCGATTACTATACTTTCTGTAGGGGATGAGACAGCGGAAGGGTTAGGCGTTAATATAAAACTTATCAAAAATCTTTCGCTTTTAGCCGCATTTATGTTAGCTGGGATTTCATGTGCTTTAGCCGGATCTGTAAGCTTTGTGGGCTTAATTGCTCCGCATTTGGTACGTTACATAGTGGGTGTGGATTATCGTTATATTATTCCATTATCCGCAATTCTGGGAGCCATCCTTGTTGTGCTTGCTGATTTAGTGGCACGTATCGTAAATGCCCCTTATGAAATCCCTGTAGGTGCTGTAATTGCGGTTATTGGTGTTCCGTTCTTTCTATATTTGGCACGTAAAGAAAGGCGGGAACTATAGTGAAGCTAAGATGGAAATTTATAATTATAGCAATCATTTTACTGCTAGGCTTTATATATAGTGTATCTACTGGTCAAAGCAGCTTAAGCTTACAAGAGTTATGGCAAACCGTATTGGGAAATGGAACACCGAGGCAGGAGCTTGTACTTTTTCAGTTCCGTATTCCACGTATGATCTTGGGTTTTCTAGTAGGTGGCGCGTTGGCAATAGCAGGAATGCTGCTGCAAGCTATAAGCCGAAATGCTTTGGCCGACCCGGGCATACTGGGGATAAATGCTGGTGCTGGATTATCCATGATGTTATTTTTACTCTTACAAAATAGCTCAACCGGCTTACATACTTATGTTCAGCCACTGTATGCTTTATTGGGCGGATTTATCGTTGTCGCTCTATTATTTATGCTTTCCTATGATCGCAATCAAGGCATTATTCCCATTCGATTAATTTATACTGGTATTGCTGTTGCGGCTGCGATTAGTGCATTTATGATTGTGTTAACCTTCGTACTAGATCCTTCGCAATATCAGATGATTAAGGTGTGGCTGGCAGGGAACATAGGGAATAGTAATTGGAGTCACGTGTATGCTATGCTGCCTTGGTTACTTCTTATTGTGCCTTTATTAATTCGGAATCATCTTATATTGGATGTACTAAGGCTTAACGATCCTGTAGTCATTAGTTTAGGGGTATCTCTAAATAAGTATCGTGTTTGGTTTTTAGTGTGTAGTGTCTTATTGGCAGCACCAGCGGTTGCTGTCAGTGGGAGCATTGGATTTGTAGGACTAGTAGTTCCACATTTAGTTAGACGACTCTTTCGTGGCCATAAAATAATGATTCCCGCGTGTTTATTAATCGGTGGCGGATTAGTTGTTATTGCAGATGCGCTTGGTAAAATGGTAGTAGCCAATACTGAAATACCAGCAGGAGTAATCGTGGCTTTAATCGGTGCTCCATACTTTTTATATTTATTGATTAAAAGTGAATAACTGAAAAAAGCTATTGTTGATTGGTGCTGGAAATAAAAAAAGAATGCCTTGATTATGCTATAATCCAAGGCATTCTTTTTTATATCGTTTTCGTTTTCAGCTTTTCTAAAAGAACTTTCCACCAGTGTATAGATTGCTCAAGTTGAGAAGCGTAGTAGCTTTCCATGAAATCTACACTTTCACGAGTGGAGCTATCTACATCTATTTGCTGGTAGATTTGATTTAATTGATCTTTTTTTATAAGTGACTGTTCAATTTTCTTCTCGATAATTGGGATCACTTTATCAGTCTCTACAAAACGAAGATTCACAAGAGCGACAATCATATCTGAAATAGATTCTGCATCTTCTATTACCTTATAAATTTTGAGCGGGAGCTGCTTGCGCCCTTTATCGGTAATGGAAAACACCTGTTTGTCTGGACGATGTTCTTCTTTGATAATCTCTACCTGTTCAACTAAGCCCTGTTTCGTAAGAGATTCAAAGTGATAATATAGTTTGCTTTCAGATAGATTGAGCAATTTATCAAAAGGAATAGGGGTGGATAGTTCTTTTTTTAATTTATAAGGATAATTATTTTCATCCATTAACTTACTTAAGATATAAATTTGAATTGACATCACAGAACCCACTCCTAATTGTTGGCTAAACTCTATCTTACCAAACCTAGGCGGTTATTTCAGCTGTATTTTTAACTTCAACGGGCAGTATAGTTTCTTTAGTCACAGGTACAGGTTTATGAACAAACCGGACGATTACAATGTTAATCATCATAGCCCCGGCAAATACGCCTGCTAATCCCCATAAGAAGGGTGCTGGACTAATAGAACCAAACATTTGTGCCAAATAAGCTTGCACAGAATAATACATCGGGGTGATGCGGCCGAACCAATCGTATGGTGTATACATCATATCACGAGGCATGGTAGCACCATTGGCGATGGTTTGCATGAGCAGGATTGGAATATTTAAGACCATACCGCCTTCGCCAACTAGGAAGACCATAATCGCACACACGTTGAATGCAGCCATATACATTAGAATTTGTTGAGCAGCAACTGGTAACAGTAAGGATAGGTCTACATCTGCAACAGAGAAGGCAATGGTTAAAGCAACGACTGTTGATAATACAGCGATTAATAAAGCTGTGAATTGAACGAACATAAACAGTTTTGTCTTGCTTGCTTTCCCGCGGTTCGCTTTAAAAGAAGCAACTAATTGCATGGAGGCAATCATTGCCCCAACATAACCAGCCATAGTTAAGAACATAGGTAACATGTTGTTGTGCATGCCGTCCGGAACATCATTGATGACAACATAATTCCCGACATAGCTATTTTCAATTTGTGTAGCCATTGCGGTGGCTTGTTCTTCTGGTACGTTAAAGTTCATTAACACACCTTTTGCGGTTTGCTCTGAGAAGTTCGCGCTTAATTGTTTGTTAATTTCTCCTACCACGGAAGACATGGCTGAAGATACCATGGTGGCAGAAGCTTCGTTGACTGTGAAATCAATACTTGCGGATACCTTACCGCTTTGAACGTTGGCTGAAAATTCTTCTGGAATATGGACAACTAGAGCTAACTTATTATGTTCTAATTCATCCATCGCTTTTTTATTCGATACATTGGTTTTTATCGTTTTGAATGGTAAGCTCTCCGAGAACTGACTCGAAATCTGAGCCCCATATTGACCTGCATCATCATTGACAATAGCAATTTTTAAATCATCCATGTTCCCTGGAAGTGCTGTATACCCTGGTAAGAAAATACCAAGCATCGCAATGGCATAGAACACACCCATAAAAATAGAACCAATGGCCCCTTTGGACTTCAAAAACTGTGAAAACTTCAACTGTATTCCTTCTTTCTTCTGAATAACACTTTTATTTTAGTACTCCAATTAAAGTACTTTTAACTGAGTGATATTTATAGTACGATAATTCATTATAAATGTCAAATTTAAGATACAATGGGTAAGTAGTGAATGATTAAAAAAATGAATAACTGAAGGGACTTCGAATATGAACAAGGTTATTGTAATTGGTGCAGGCATATTAGGGGCTTCAGCAGCTTATCAGCTAAGTAAGTTAGGTGCTGAGGTCATCATTATAGATCGTAAGGATGTTGGACAAGCAACGGATGCAGCAGCAGGGATTATTTGTCCATGGTTGTCTCAACGCAGAAACAAAGCATGGTATCGTCTTGCTAAAGCGGGAGCAAGCTTTTATCCGGCACTTATTCAAGAGTTGGAAGAGGCTGGAGAAACCGAGACTGGATACGCAAAAGTTGGAGCGATATGTATCCATGAGGATTTGAAGAAGTTACTCGCGATGAAAGAAAGAGCGGAGCTGCGCAGAGAGGACGCCCCTGAAATAGGGGAACTTACGATGCTGACGGATCTTGAAGCGCAAGAGAAGTTTCCCTTATTGTCGGAAGGCTATCATGCGCTTCATGTATCCGGTGCAGCAAGAGTGAACGGACGTGAATTACGTGATGCTTTGCTAAGGGCTGCTCAGCGTAATGGTGCGCAAATGATTGAGGGAGATGCTATTTTAGAACATAATGAACATGAAATTAAAGGGGTTAGTGTAGGAGAACAGACATTCACAGCGGATGAAGTGATTGTGTGCGCAGGGGCTTGGTCTAACGCTTTGCTTCATCCGCTTGGGATCATGCTTCAGGTGCGTTATCAAAAAGCTCAAATTATGCATTTGAAGCTTGCTCAACAAGCGAGTACAGAGCAATGGCCTGTGGTAATGCCGCCTACAGATCAATATATACTCGCATTTGCGGATCAAAATATCGTGGTAGGTGCTACTCACGAAAATGATGTCGTAGGTTATGATACTGCTGTAACCGCAGGAGGGATGCAAGAAATATTAAATAAAGGTCTGCAAACGGCTTCCGGTCTTGCGGATTGTAGCCTAAATGAGATAAGAGTAGGGTTCCGTCCTTTTACAGCAGATTTTCTTCCCGTGTTGGGCAGGGTTCAAGGATGGAATAAACTAATTGTTGCTAATGGACTAGGATCATCCGGATTAACGATGGGACCCTTTCTTGGTGAACAGCTAGCCAAGCTGGCCATGAATCAACAGGTAGATATTCAGCTTGAAGACTATACATTAGAGCATGCGATAAATGAGTAGTAAAAAAGGAGGTCAGCGATTCGAGCCACCATACGTATTCCTTAAAACGACAGAGATGTCGTTTTTTTTAACTAAACATTTATTCCTGCTTATTGTAAGACGCTCTTAATAAAGCTACTTCTCTGTAAACTCGTTGTCCTTCTGCTTGGCATTAGTCAACTTTAGATGCCTCTTCGAGAGAATGAATGAGAAATCTATGATCTATCGGTGAAGACATAACAATCAGGATCGTATAGGTTCCATACTTATCACATTGATTGCCAAACTCTTCAAGAGCATGTGTAGATTCGGTCACTACTTTTAATAAATAGCTGTGTTCTCCACTTATACGGTGGCACTCGGCAACTTGGGGAGAGGCATGGACAAAGTCAAGAAATGCCAGGCAGTCTCTAGTCCGAAACAACATATAGGCTGCCGTATTTTTCCCGATTTTTTCAGGGGAGATGATGGTGCGATATTCCTCAATGATTCCTTTCTCTTCCATTCTTCTAACTCGTTCCGTAACCGCAGGTTGAGACAGACCTACGGATTTCCCCAGTTCTGTCATTGAAATCCTCGCTTGATTTTGAAGATAGAAGAGAATTTGTTTGTCTACATGATCCACTTTGGATGGCCTCCTTTATATTTAAGGTAATTCATTAAAACTCCTTTAATTACTTTGTTAAATCATCATAATTGATTGATTATAATATGTAAAATGAATAATTTACATTATATAATATGACTCTCACCAAAATGATGATCTACACTTGGAAAGTTAGAGAGGATGGCTACCATTGAGAAAATTTGATTTAAATAAAGTAGGTACAGAAGATTTACAGGCACGTATTGATGAGTCTGGAGGAAACTCCCAATGAGACTCTCCCACTCCCGCAAAAATATAATCACATTAGCTGCTATATGTTTGTCCGCATTGATGTTTGGCCTCGAAATTTCCAGTGTGCCTGTGATACTGCCTACCCTGGAAAAGGTACTGCACGGTAGCCTCAAGGATATGCAATGGATTATGAACGCCTACACCATTGCCTGTGCGACAGTTCTGATGGCTGTTGGAACGCTGGCTGACCGGTATGGAAGGAGGCGTATTTTTATTATCAGCCTTATCTTGTTCGGTATTACATCTTTGATTTGTGGCTTGGCGCAAAGCACATCGGTTCTGATCGCCAGCCGGTTCCTTCAAGGCGTGGGTGCTGGCGCGATGCAGATTTGCCAGATAGCCATTCTTTCACATCGGTTTCAGAAAGGAGAAGAACGCAGCAAAGCCTTTAGCACATGGGGGATCGTGTTTGGTATCGGTCTCGGTTTTGGACCTATCATTGGCGGTATGATCGTGGCTGTATTGAACTGGCATTGGGTTTTTCTGGTCCATGTCCCGCTGACCCTTTTTACTTTGATCCTTGTCTTCAGCGGCGTGGAGGAGTCCAGCGATCCACAGGCAAAAAAGCTGGACATTATCGGCATCGTCACGCTTTCGTTGACGGTTTTTGGCCTGGTCTATTTTATCACACAAGGGTCGGAACTTGGTTTTAGAGGTACAGCATCCCTCAGCATCCTTGTTGCAGTGGCAATAAGTTTCATAGTATTTCTATTTGCGGAGAAGCACAGTGCTCATCCAATGTTCGACTTTTCCGTATTCAAGATACGTAATTTTTCTGGTGCTCTCCTCGGCTCCGTCGGGATGAATTTCAGTTTTTGGCCATTCATGATCTATCTTCCAATTTATTTCCAGAGCGGGCTTGATTACGACATCGTAAGTGCCGGGTTGTCTGTTCTGGCTTATGCACTGCCCACCCTGGTAATTCCGCCTCTGGCAGAGCGATTTTCGCTCCGCTACCAACCGCGCATAGTTATCCCATTGGGTCTATTCGTTATCGGCTTGGGCTTCATTTTGATGAAGTATGGCAGCAGCGGTGATCACGCCAGCTGGTTGACTATGCTCCCCGGCTCTCTGTTGGCTGGTATTGGGCTGGGATTAACCAACACGCCTGTCACCAACACGACTACCGGCTCGGTACCTAGTACTCGTGCAGGTATGGCTTCCGGCATAGACATGAGTGCCAGATTAATCAGTCTAGCCATCAACATTGCCGTAATGGGCTTCATTTTACAGGAAGGCATCTTTTCTTATTTGAAGAAAGCTTTTCCTGAGACTGTCGATGTTTTACAATTGCGATCTTTGGCCGAAAAAACAGCGGCCGGAAACACTTCGTCTCTCAATCAGGGTTTTCCAGAACTATCCTCACTGGATGCATCTGGAGCTATCGTCCATGCCTCGCTTGTACACGGCTTTGGTTTGGTGATGCTCTATGGCGGTATTGGTGTCTGGGTGTTGGCCGCGATCAGTTTTATAATTTTTGGACCCAAGAGAGCATTGTTGCAAAAGTAGAGAGTGAAGACTATCGCGCCCACAAGCGATTCGTGAGTCTCAACTGATTAAGCCGCCTAGTATTATCACGTAAAGTCGTTGTATTATTGCTTTGGAACAAAACTGAAATGAAGTAACGTTAAAAACCCCTTCTAGCGAAGCTTTTTTTTATCCTTTATACTGAAAAGACCAATTAATCTTCCTAGGAGTTGTCTAACGAATCATGATAAAGAAAGAAGTCGCGCATATACGCAAGCAATTTAAGCTGGATCACGATTTAATGAGTATTTACGATATTCTCAACGTGTATATTATGAAGGAAAGCAACGAAATCTATCATTGGGAGCGCCAGCCATTTGGAATGGTGGACAGAGAGAAGCAGGAGCTGTATATGGGCAATTTCAAAAAACTCCTGACCGGTGAACTGGATCAGAAATTGTTCGAGTTGAAGTTTCAAGCGGAAGCGGAGGAGCCAGCGCAGGTGATGCTTCATCAAGCTTTGGTGACAGGGGATCCAGATGAATGGCAGGACCTGATGCTACTGTTGGTGGACAGAATGATGGCGGATACTCATTATGAACGGGATACGGTGATCACTTTCGTTCGAGGACAGTATTTCCGCCCGACTAAAGATAGAAACGATGAAGCCGAGGAAAGTGAGAAAAACGAATTATTCGCGCATCCTTTTATCCTATGCAGCGTGAATTCCACGGAGAAACAACGGAAGGCTCTCTTGTTTGATTACGTGGAGCGGGAGTTCAAGTACAATGTCATTGTAGATCCGATCGTCAAGTTAAGCACACCGGAGCAAGGTTTCTTTTACCCAAGTGTGACGGACAATTATTCCGATGTGAACCGTATTCTGTATTGTACGGGGAAATCGAACTTTCCAGATCCGCATTTTGTCGGAGAGGTCTTGAATGCCGAAAGATCCATGACAGCACTGGAAGAGAGAGCTATATTCGAAGACATCGTGAAGGAAGTGGCGGGCGAACAGCTTGATGCAACCACTCTCGCACAGGTGTACGAGGAGATCCATCAGGTCATCGAAACCAACGACGATAAGGAAGAACCTCCAAAGCTCGATTATAGAGACCTGGAACGTGTACTAACGGTAAGTGGCGTTGAGAACGTGACAATGGAAAAAGTGGAACGGGCGTTTGAAACGATCGTTGACGATAAGCATTATGAGATGAAGGCGAGCAGCGTAATGCCGAAATTCACTACCAAATCGATTAAGATCGATACAAAGGTAGCTACGATTTCGGTCAGCCCGCAGGATTTAAAATATGTGAAGCAAGTGAATTATCATGGGAGACGCTGCATTTTGATTGAGGTTGACGAAGATGCCGTGATCGAAGGCTTCACCCTTACTACAGAGAATCTTTAGACTGCTTCAACAATGCTATGGGCTATCCTTAAAGTCTTTGAACAAGACTAAGGATAGCCCAATTTGTTTTGTATCAAATACGGTGATTAAAGATATATTCGATATATTCTTTTGCGCTAGTATTAATTTCTTCATCGCTGGCTTGAAATGAAGCTCCAAAAACAGCAAAGTACGGTAGGGCTTCTGCGCCTACATGTTTGGCACTGGCTTTAAAGGGTGCGATCACTTGGTCTACGGTAAAAGAAACAGAGCCCGCTGGCTGATAATTTTCTTTTTTATCACCGATGGATAGGGCCAGCCCTAACTTTTTCCCGTTAAGCTTGTTCCCGTTTGATCCATAAGCCCATCCGTAAGCCAACACATCGTCAAACCATTTTTTCAATAGCGGCGGATAACTGTACCAATACAACGGGAATTGAAAGATCACATGGTCATAAGCTTCCATTAGATTCTGCTCTCTAGAAACATTAATATTCCAGTCAGGATACTCTTTATAAATCTCATGAAGGGTAATATCGTTGGGATATAACAGCAGTTCTTCTTTCCAGCGCTGGTTGACCCTCGAATTCTCAAGGTTCGGATGCGCCAAAATCACTAGTGTTTTCATGATGAATCTCCATTCTCAGGCCTATATTATTTATGAATATTATTATTATCTTGCAGGTTGTAAAAAAAGAAAATACACACAATAAAGTAAGATGGTTACTTCGAGGTGTGTACTGGACTCCGAAAAAAATATATGCAACAATGAAGTTTTGAGTAAGCTTAATTTGATCAGCATGAACGAGGTGTTATTCTATGAAACAATATCATTTAGGGATAGAGGCAACACTAGAAATCATCGGCGGAAAGTGGAAAGCTTTGATCATTTGCTTTTTGATGTCCGGTGCCAAAAGAACAAGTGAATTACAGCGTAATATTCAGGGCATCTCACAAAAGGTTCTGATCCAGCAGCTTCGTGAACTTGAGAGGGATGGGCTTGTCAAAAGATTCGTGTACCAGCAGATGCCGCCAAAAGTTGAATACAGCCTCACGGAATATGGCGTTACAGCCAATAAGATCGTGGATGTTATGTGTTCTTGGGGAAAAGAAAATATAAAAATAAGACAAAGACGAGGAGAAGAGATCGTCTTGTTGGAGGATACATGTCCTGGAGCAAATTAAAGCAACAACTGGAGAGTTTTCTATGTCCTGCGTTATCCGGCAAGGTTGAATATCGCGCAAGCAGCTACCGTTATTTACCTGATAAATCAGGGAGCTGTTATATTTCGGTAGATAAAAAGAACGTACTCAATATGAATGATAGAACTAACTCAATCAGATGGTATCAGACGGAGCAGGAGATTAAGAATGATTCAGAACTCCAAATTCCAATCCACCCTGAAGACATTGAAGCTGTTAGAAAAGATAGTAAAGGGAACATCCCGGAGGATCGTCTAATAGTCATTGCAAGAAGCAGAAAGATATCAGAAGTTGCAAAGGAGCTTTTGTCAGCACAGACGTCATTAAGTAAATCGAATTTTATCGTTATAGCTAATAAGTTTTTATCTACTTCTATAGAGGAAAGCATAGAGAGCGATGATATCTTATTGAATATTCTGGCTTTAGTGGACAGACGGGTTGGGAAAAAGCGGATTTTAAACATGAGCGAGAAGATGCAGTTAAAGCATCCGATTGTGCAATATTTTTATGAACTACGGCGTAGTACATTGTGAATATAACTAAACTCTCCCTTGCTCAATGGCACCTGCTTCATCCATTATAAATAGGTAATCATCTCCCCCATAGAGCGTATCTTTACCTGTATCCATAAAGGAGAGAAAATAGGATGGAACTCAAAAAAATAAATGACTCTATTTATTATTTGGAAAGTGTCCGAGAAACAGACAGACCTGTTTTGGGATATGTTGTAGGTGACAGCTTTTCAATTATGATTGATTGTGGCAATTCAGAATCGCATTTAGATGCCTTTATAAAGTGTTTGGATGATAACAATCTGCCACGTCCCAAATATGCTTTGATCACGCACTGGCATTGGGATCATACCTTTGGTATGCATGCTTTTGACGGGGAAACTATAGTCTCTTCAGCAACGAATGAGGCACTAAAGCGCCTGAAAGAATGGGAATGGGATGAAGAAGCTGTGGTAAAACGCTTAGAGACCAAAGAAGAAATAGCATTCGCCTATAACTGTATGAAAAAAGAATATGATACGTTTGATAAGATTAAGGTTAGCACAGGAAATATTATGTTCGAGGATGCTTTAACGCTGGATTTAGGGGGCACCACTTGCCAGATTATAAAGGTAGGAGGGCCACATGAAGACGATTCTTGTGTTGTATATATAAAAGAAGCGGGAGTATTATTCGCAGGCGATGCACATAGCGGGGATTATTATCATGGAGAAGGTAAAATTGATCCGATAAAAATGAAAGAATATATTGAGCTTTTATCGACTCTTTCATTTACTACGTATATCCCGGGGCACGACGCCCCTATGAGCAAGGAACAAATCATTCCCTTGTTAAATAGATTTTGTGAGGTCAAGTAAGGGCTAGCCTTACCACATAACAGCTTATTTTATTAGGCGACTTGTTAGGTATGAATTCGGTAGTGTACCGGACGCATGCCTTTTTGTTGTGCTTGATGGGGCAGTTCATAGAGGGGGCTTATTTGCGTTTATTGGGAAGCAGCGTTACGATTAACCATAAGCAGCCTTGCTTCAGACCCCTTCCGAGCTATTAGAAATCTTAGACGAATTATACATCGATGGCTGGGGACTTGTACAGAAAGGGAAACAGAAATGGATAAGAAAATAAGCGTAGAGAATCTAAAACTGACCCCACAAAATGATACTTATTATATTGCTTGGAGTATCGGAGTCGATAAGAAGTATAAAAAGCATATGAAAAAAGAAATAAAGAGCCAACTCACAGACGTTCTAGGATCCATGACTCAAAATAATGCTGTGGAGGATATTTCAGTTTACAGTCATAACAAAACAGCCGAAAAACATGGAGAATTCATTATATGGGATTATCTTATCCTAATGCAGATCAAGGAAAAAGAAGATGCCGAATTCATTTTACCTAACTTAAAAAATGTGAATATACCTTTCGTGCTCGAAACAATCCGTATGGAGTTACTTGTAACCACACCAAACAGCACGTACCCTACACCAGGGGAAGGCGCGCGAAAACGGCATGTAAAGCCATTTTATGCAATTGAATATGTCGATGTTCAGCCTAATCATTTAGATGAATTCCGAGACATAATGATTAACAATAACGGACCGGCAATGAAGTACATAATGGAGGAAGCGAGATGGTGTCATAATTTTTATGCATTAGAAACGCTGACTGTCTTCTATCATCATTCAAGTTATCCTACTTGGAATCAGATTCATGTCATAGGTTTGTATTTGGAATCAATTTTTCTATATAAAAAAGATTTCTCAAAAGGGCTGGCACTGACCCACAGCATTTCATTTGAAGAAAACTTTGCGCAGTTAAAGAAGATAAGAACCATGTTATATAAAACAATCGGGAGAAAGATGATCTAGAATAGATCAATGGATCATACCCACCCCGTAAACTCCAATATAGACGCTTTAGCGGATTGTGCTTCGGATTGTGCGCCTTTACGCCATTGTTTAGGTGAATCACCCATAAGCTTGGAGAAACATCGGTTGAAGCTGGATATGGACTGAAAACCTACTTGCTCAGAGATGGAGAGAATGGAATCATCCGTACTTTTTAACTGCTTGCAGGCCTCTTCAATACGGGTACTGTTTAGGAAGTCGAGAGGTGCGGACCCCATAATCTCATGGAATTTCCTGCGGAAATGAGTGGTACTTAGGTGGCACAGATCAGCTAAAAAATCGATGGTAATCGGCATCATGTAGTTTGTAGTGATGTATTCCAGAACGGGTGAGATGACAAAATCGCCCTTCAGGCTATGCTCTGTGTCTTGATTAACCAAGGGTTCATTCCGGGAATGAATTCTAAGAAGCTCTATATAAAGCGATAATAATAAGCCGTAAGCACTTTCTTGATAGTAAGGATTTTTTTGTTTCAATTCCTCTACGACCGATGTCGCAAGGGTATATACCTTGGGATGTTCCTCTTTATTCAAAATACAGTTTGTTCCCTTAATTGCCCACAGATTCGGCTCAAAGTTGCTGTAAGCGCTTTTGAAGGATTGCTGAAAAAGATCCTCAGGCGAAAAAAAGATATAAGACCACAGACTGGCTTCATTCGGCGAACTATAAGTTGTATGAGGGAGATACCTAGGGATGAAGGTCACATCTCCGGCTTTAAAAGGCACAGATTCTCCTTTGATCTCCATGATGCCGCTATCCGAATGGCAAATGCCAATCTCCAAATGATTATGGAAATGCAGATGTTCACTTTTAATATCAGAAATCTTCCAACGTTCACCACTTAACAGCAAGATAGGAAAGTTTATCGGTAAGCTGTAGTGGCGGTATTCAATGATGGGTTTCTTTTTTCTGGGCATATTCTCAATACTCCCATTCTTATTACGTAGGTTGAGTAGATTATAGGTTAACGTTATATCAAATTCAACTATATAAAGAGAACTTGATATTATACAATTTGAGGAAAAGTGGCGGAGGAGAATCTTGGAACTTTAGGGGCGTAGCGTCCGCCTTTGTCTCCGGATTTCAACCGCTAATAGCGTTACAAATCAAGAAATTCTTACGACAACAGCGGTCGAAAGTCCAAATATTCTCTGTAGTCACGGCTAATTCCAAGATATAGCGAACAAAAGTTAATGGTTGAAATTGCACAGTTTAGTTATGAATATGCTTAGAATCAGACCATTTTACTACTTACAATAGAGTTAGTAAAGCGTTTACAATATGGACGGACAGCTCTCAAGCGCCTTTGGGGGCGTGTGCGAAAGAGAGGAGAAACAAGATGCTTCAATTAACTTATGACAGAGAAGAGATTTTAAGGGTCATCGACAAAGTGGTCAGAAAAACAATGGCGATGGATTTAACATGGGACTGGCCTTGTGGTGTGGCTTATTATGGGGTAACCAGAGCTTATGAAACTACAGGAAATAAAGAGTATTTGGATATGCTTGTCCAGTGGGCAGATGAATATATCGAGCTGGGTCTGCCGGATTGGACGGTAAATACCTGTGCCATGGGTCATATGCTGATCACTTTGTATGAGGAAACAGGCAATCAGAAATATTGGGATATTGTGATGAGCAAAGTAGATTATCTGCAGAACAATGCGCTTAGATTCGGAGATCATGTGTTGCAGCATACCGTCTCTATTTCTAATGATTTTCCAGAACAGGCATGGGCGGATACCCTGTTTATGGCGGCATTTTTCCTGCTCCGTGTAGGAAGCAAATTAAAGGATCAGGAAATGATTCAAGATGCCTTGAATCAATATTATTGGCATATCAAATACCTGCAAGATCCTAGCAGCGGGTTTTGGTACCATGGCTACAATAATGTGAAGCAGGATCACATGTCTGGACTATTCTGGGGCAGAGCGAATGCTTGGGGCGCATACACCATGTCGCAAGTCAAAAAGCTTTTAAAAGAATGGTATCTGTATCCGCAGTGTATGGACGTGGAGTGTTCGCTGCGCGATCAGCTGGCCGCACTCAAGCTGGTGCAAACGGAGAACGGCCTGTGGCGGACAGTACTCGATGACGAGGAGTCTTATGAAGAAGTATCCGCGTCTTGCGGCATTGCGGCTGCTATGATCAATAACGGCAATCCGCTGCATACCAAATATGTGCAAAAAGCCCTGAAAGGTATTTTGAACAATATCAGCGAAGATGGACGGGTACTGGGTGTCTCTGGCGGAACAGCGGTTATGAAGGACCGGGAAGGATACCGCAATATTCCAAAAGACTGGATTCAAGGCTGGGGGCAAGGCTTAGCATTAGCTTTTCTATCCGATATGCTTAAATAGGAGGGATCCAAGTTGTCCAAACAAACAACGGGGGCCTTTACACTGCCGGGAGAATCCGGTTATGAGGCATTGACCCTGGAATTAGCTGAACGTTGGGGTGCCGATGTCATCCGTGACAGTGACGGCACACAGTTGTCCGATGAGATTATCAACGCAGGATACGGCATTTATTCTACAATCTGCATCATCAGAGATCATAACGAATGGGCGTCCCAGAATTCAGACAAGCTGCAGCAGAGCTTTTTAATAACAAATCCGAAGGTAGCGGTACAAGATTATTTATCCATCTATCTGATGGAGGATTTTTTTGCTGAACAATTCCGAGTGAATGATTCCAAAGAGGCGTTTAAGTACTGGCAGGTTTTTGACCGAACGACGGGCGAAGAGGTTCCAAGAGAACTGTGGAATTATGAGCGGGAATCGGGAAATGTAGTCATTACTGGAATAACGCCTTGGCATAAATACACAGTCAGCTTCATGGTCTACCGGATTTGGGAAGAGATCTCCATGTACAATCACACCACGAATCACTGGGAAAAAGAGCATCTGATGCAGATTGATCCCATCTATGTAGAAACGCAAAAATATTTACTCCATTGGATAGAAGATTGGTGTCATAAGCATAAGGAAACAACAGTGGTTCGGTTCACCTCCCTCTTTTATAATTTCGCCTGGATCTGGGGCAGTGATGAGCGCAATCGCCATTTGTTCTCGGACTGGGGTTCATATGATTTTACGGTAAGCTCAAGGGCGCTTGATCTGTTTGCCAAGAAATATGGGTATTCGCTCACGGCCGAGGATTTTGTGAATGGTGGGAAATATCGGGTCAGTCATATCCCGGCGCAGCAGCGGAAGCTGGACTATATGGCATTTATCAATGATTTTGTCATCGAATTTGGTAAGCAATTAATTGATATTGTGCATAAGCACGATAAGCTGGCGTATGTCTTCTATGATGATAGTTGGGTTGGCATGGAGCCTTACAATGACCGTTTTGAGGAGTTTGGTTTTGACGGGATGATTAAATGTGTGTTCTCAGGGTATGAGGCAAGGCTTTGCTCTGGTGTAAAAGTAGATACCCATGAGATTCGGCTGCATCCCTATTTATTTCCGGTTGGATTGGGAGGGCTTCCTACGTTTATGGAGGGAGGTAACCCTACGCTCGATGCCAAAAAGTATTGGATTAATATCCGGCGCGCCTTGCTCAGAGAGCCTATAGATCGGATTGGACTGGGCGGATATTTGCATCTTGTAGAGCCTTATCCGGATTTTTGTGATTATATCGAAAAGATCGCGGATGAATTCAGAGAAATTAAAGAGCTGCATCATAAAGGCAAACCGTATCACATTAAGACGAAGGTAGCCATTTTGCACGCTTGGGGCAAATTGAGATCGTGGACCTTGTCCGGGCATTTCCATGAAACGTATATGCATGATCTGATTCATATCAACGAGGCTTTGTCCGGGTTGCCGGTTGAGGTGCAGTTCATTGATTTTGAAGATATCCGTAAGGGAGTATTACAAGAGTGTGATGTAGTGATCAATGCCGGCTCGGCAGGTTCAGCATGGAGTGGTGGAGAATATTGGAGTGACCATAAGTGCGTGGACTTACTGACAGAATGGGTTTATGAGGGCGGTACTTTTATAGGTATCAATCAGCCTTCGGCGCTTGATGGTTATGACAGCTTTTTCAGAATGGCACATGTGCTAGGTCTGGATGAGGATACAGGCTCCAAGGTAGCTCATGGAAGATGGACATTTGAGGCTAGAGATGAGCAAGGTTTAGTGCCTGAAGGAGCCAGCATAACACCTAAAAATAACATCTATCTTACGGATGGCTCAGCGGCGGTATTGTGTGAAAAGAGTGGGATGATAACATTGTCTGCGCATGCCTTTGGTAAAGGAAAGGGGATCTACCTGCCTTCTTTCACCTTAAGCTTTGAGAATACAAGATTGCTGTTAAATGTGATTCGTTATGCAGGGAATGAGTTAAAGGACACAAAGTATATTACGGATAATTTATATACAGAGTGTGCGTATTATCCAGAAAGTAAAATACTCGTCGTGATTAACAATAGCGACCAGCTTCAAAAAACTACGATCGATACGGAATATGGACAACAAACCCTGGAATTAGATCCGTTTGATACTATTATCCGAACTATTGGCGATTAATCCCATTAAAAAAGCTCAAGCCAGCGGCTAACTTGCCGATGCTTGGGCTTTTTGCTGTGAGGCCTATAGTATCGTTATCTACTTATTTTGCTTTTATGAATTCAGCAGATTTGATCCCAGCTTGACGACCAAAAATAATGATTTCTGCAACAGAGTTGCCGCCAATCCGGTTTTGTCCGTGTAAGCCGCCTGTAACTTCGCCTGCCGCAAACAGACCAGGGATAGCTTCACCGTCTTTATTTAGAACCTCTGTGTTCGTATTGATCTTCACGCCACCCATGGTGTAGTGAATCCCAGGAGCAATTTTAATAGCGTAGAAAGGACCAGTGGACAGGTCATTGTCCATTCCTGTAGTTCTGCCAAATTCGGCATCCTTTTTATTCTTAACGGCGCTGTTCCAAGTATCAAGCGTTGTTGCCAGCTTATCCTCTGGAACACCGATTTCTTTGGCCAAAGCTTCGATGGAATCCGCCTGAATCACGAAGCCCATTTTGTCATATTGTTCAATAGCCTTCACACGGGATTTAACACCGGAATCAAAGACCAGCGTAGCTGCTTTATTAGGCAGTGTATTGATGGAAGCTGTTACTTTATCACGGGTATCCAATTCATTGGTGAACCGTGTACCTTCACTGGAAACAAGGATAGCGCCTTCCCCACGAACAGCTTCGCCGATGAGGTAGGATTTTTCTTGCTGCACAGTCGGGTGAACTTGGATTTGATCCATATCGACGGTTGTGCCGCCGAGTTTCTCAATCATCTTGATGCCGTCCCCGGTACTGCCGATTTGGTTAGTAGTAACGTAGCCTTCCAAGTCAGGTCTTACTTCGGAGATCAAATCCATATTGGCACCGAATCCGCCAGTGGTTACAACGACAGCATCTGCCGTAATTGTTTTTTCCTCTGTTTGGTTAAAGAGGACTTTGACGCCATTTACTTTGCCATCTTTTTCAGTGATTTCTTTGACATCAGCATTCACGAAAAGAGGGATTTCTTTCTCTTGTACGTTTTTCACTAAACCTTTGACAAGGTATTGTCCCACAGCAGAGCCATCTTCAGGACGGTGTGTACGTTTTTCGTTCATGCCGCCTGTAATGGTGATATTGTTCAAGCGGATTCCGATGGAATCCAGCCAATCGATCGCACTCGCGGAATTATCAACGAAGAAACGAAGCATTTCTTTGTCGTTAGTGTCATGGCCACCTTTTAATGACTCTTCATAAAATAAATCATTGCTGTCTTCAATGTTTTGTTCTTTTTGGAATTTCGTTTCAGAAGCGTTCATCCCCGAAGAGGATTTGGTTGTGTTCCCGCCGGCAACCGGCATTTTTTCCAAAATAACAGGGTTCATGCCTTTCTCTTTGGCCTCAAGCGCCGCGGACATTCCCGCACCACCCGCACCGACAATGATGATATCATATTTATCTTTTAATTGATCGAATGGTGTGTAGCTTGCTTCAGATGCCCCGGAGACGGCTTCAACTTCTTTTTTCTCGTTGTTATTACTCTTGCTCTCGTTCACCATGTCGTTTCCATTACCGCAACCTGCGATAACGAGCATGACAGAGAGGACGAGACTCAGAGCACCAGCTGCTTTCTTTTTCATTGTTAACCCTCCACTTTTATATTTCTCTATTAAGATGTACCAAAAGAACCCGACAAAAAAGAAAGGAAGTATCAGAGGGAGTTGGAAGTGGAGAAGCGCGCGCGTCGCTGTTGTTCTCCTAACTTCAAATCTTCTACGGTTACGTCCACAGTTTCCATCGTTATTCTCTTTAGTTCATCTTCTTATTAAGTATACCATCAATCATGACTATTAGTGAAAGTTTTCACAAATTATACAAGTCGTCTATTCTAACATAGGGTAACGAAATATTGAGCGGATTAGGCGGAAAATGGACCATAAACCATATAACTAGAAGATTTGGCGTGAGATTTTCTCACTGTAGAAGTGGTAACTGTCACGGATTAGTAAAGCGGTTTTTGTTCTTCTGGATTTTTAAATGGTAAAATGAGAGTATTGCCTACTAGTCAATCTGGAAAGACTAACATGAGACATAGAAACAAATTCTAATTAATAGGTGAGAATATGGAATTTAATAACGTAATAAAAGAAAAAGTAAAAGAAGATAACTATAAAGTGTTTGCTTTACTAAGCCGCTATTTGAATAATACCCCCGACTTTATTAACAAAGAAGAAATTGAAGAAATCGTAAACTGTGGTGTATCTTATGAATACGCTTTTGGTTTAATGCTGGCTGCTGCTTTTGGGATGGATACGGTTGATAATGTTGATGATAAGGAATTGTTCAACCAATATTTTAGCAATATGCTTCATAAGCTTGATGCAAATGAATATTATGACAATCCATATTATAAAAATATCAAGATACCAACTATAAAGATTAATAATAGTGAATTAAAATATGAAAAATATAAACCTTTTGAAGGTTTTGTTTGCAATGATATCATCCGGACAGAAGAGGGAAGACAAATTCCTCAGGTTGGTTTTTTTCAAACTGAATTCATGTTCCCGGCTGTCTTGGAGAATGAAAGAATATGGATGACGATCACACCAAATGAAATAGAAACAATGAAAGAAGCTGTTGATAAAGCGTTTGGGAATGTTCTTACATTTGGGCTTGGACTTGGCTATTATGCTTATATGGTTTCTGAAAAAGTTAATGTTGAAAGCATAACGGTTGTTGAAAAAAATCAAGATGTCATTGATTTATTTAATAAATATGTACTGCCACAATTCAGTAATGCTCACAAGATCAGGCTTATCCAAGCAGATGCTTTCGAATATGCAGAACAACATATGTCTAAGGAAAAATATGATTTTGTATTTACGGATTTATGGCATGATGTTTCTGATGGAATGGATATGTATTTAAAAATGAAAAAGTTTGAAAAGGAAAGCCCGGATACTGTATTTATGTACTGGATAGAACAATCTATTTTATGTTATTTGTAAAAATACTTTTGCCCAGTAACTAAGCTCTGTAGAGTTTCTACAGGGCTTTTTATTATTTTATAGTTCATTTCATAATTTTAAAGCCTATGTTACTATTTCTATAACCGTAAAAGGAATATTTTAGAATAGTAGGTGTATTTTATGGAAATCGGCGCGATCACTTTTTTTGTGAAAGACATGGAAAAGATGGTTACCTTTTATCGTGACGTCATGAAAATAGCTATAGAATGGGATGGTGGCGTATTTACCGGGGTTCAACTGAAGAGTGGTGTATTCTTTAATTTGTGTCAGCGGGATGCACTGAATATGTCACAGCTAACCTATCCCAGAGGGATAAACGGGACTATGGAAATTTCATTTGGCGTTCCCTCACCTGAGGACGTTGACAAGGAATTTGAGCGTCTGGTAAAGGCAGGAGCGACTCCTGTAAAAGAACCTATTTCGCAGCCCTATGGGTTGCGTGAATCTGTTGTAGCTGACCCAGAAGGAAATTTGCTTGAGATCGTAGCGGGCATTCCAGAAGAATCATAGAGTCTATACAATCATCCGAAAGGAAGACCCATTTTTGAAAACTCCTATATCTATCATAAATTGGCTAGAGCACAACGAAATCATAAACGACTTATTAAATCAGGAAGACAGCTTAACTGCGCATACAATGGATCAAGGATTTGAAGCTGAGGTCATGAGGATTAATTCTGATCAAGAGAGCTATGTACTGAAAACATGGAATAAGGAATCCAGACCGGATGTCCAGTTTCAATATCGTTTATTGGATGTTCTATCCGAACGAGGAGTAGCCGTCTCTAAACCAGTGGGCTGGGGAATCAATCCGGAGGGACATAAGGTGTTGTTAACAAGTTTTGACGGAACCCCTATTCATAAAATGAATACCAGGAAAATGAAGGAACTCGCAAGCCTATTAGCAAAAATACATAAGATTCGCGTTGAAGAGATTGGAAATATACAACTGCCAAAATACGATTTCATCGGCTACTTTTTCCCTGAAGCCAAAGAACAATCTGATATTTATAATGTGTTGACTGCTCTTGTTGAGCAAACTCCAATGAAGCAAGACTGTATCATTCATGGGGATTTTCATATCGGAAATATAGTGGAGGATAAAGAGCGATATACCATAATCGATTGGACGAACGGCCAGTTGGGAGACTCTAGATATGATTTTGCCTGGTCACTTATTCTGCTGAAAATATATATCTCTGAGCGTTATGCTGATGTGTTCCGAACTGCTTATCTATTGGAAAATGATATGGATCAGGAAGAACTTGAGATCTTTGAAGCTTGGGCATGTCTACGGTGGATTTTGCTGAATAGAAGAGGTAGCACACCGAAAGGGCCTAATACAACGAAAAGAGTGAAAGGCTTAATCGCTAATAATCGGTTTTTAAAAAAGATGGATAGTAAATTGTTCTGATGTACGCAAGGATGGATGGATTTTCTGGGAGATTGGAAATGTAATGTAACACCGTACATTATTACGTTATTAAATTATTTGTGGTATATTAAAGGTAGAAAAGACGTAAAATGCAAAGAGAGCCGTGCTGTAACACGACTCCCAAGGCAATAGCCGCTTTTAAGGGCGGTAGGCTTCAGCAAATAGGACACGACAGATAGACCGCATGCCTTTGTGAGTGGGCGGTCTATTTGCGTTTATTGGACAGCAGCGCTACGATAAGCGAACCAAAGGTTAGCATAAGCATCATTGCTTCAAACACTGTCACAAGGCATCCCTCCCTTCGGTGAGAGGTAGCCGACCGACCCTTTAAGCCTATTCTATTTGCTCCACCAGTATAGCATAATCGTTTGAAAGAGAATTAAGACTCTTGTCATAATACTCCCTAGGATTGGAGTGGTTTTCCATTTCCTCTCTTTGTCTCCGCAACTCTCTCCATTTTGAAACTTCCGTATCACATTTGCGACTTTTTGATTCCCAATTGTAGGACGTACCTCTCTTTCTAAATCTCTTCTTTGCGAATTCCCAAACATCCGATTTTCATTGGATTTTCAGTTTGGGTGTTTATAATGCTTTTTATGAATCGGGGCAGCGGATTGTAAAGGGCTTTCGATTGCGCAAAGGAGGTTTTCCATGATAAGAGGAATTCAAAAAACATTGTATCTCATACTTGCATTCTTTATCGGTCTTTTTATCGCATCCTCCTTTTTTATTAGGGCGAAATATAATTATTTCGTATATGGGGACACGCCAATTTTGGAGAGACAACAGCTGGGTCTTTTTATTCTAGTGATCGCAGTGGTGCTGGCATTAAGCGTTATTTTGTATAAAATGTGCCTGAAGCTTAATAAGTACAGTTGGAAAATAGTCATTCCAGCCACACTGCTGTTTTCTTTTGCAATCCAGATGGTGATTATCTTTCTGTTTCCACGCTTGCCGACGGATGATTCACAGACAGTCCTTTCATTGGCACTCGACATGCTGTACAGGAATGATTATTCGTCGTTTGACACGAACGGCTATCTGCATATGTTTCCGTTTAATTTTTCGATCGTTTTATATTTAAAGACGTTGTTGTTGATCTTTCCGGATAATTATCTGGTAATCAAAATATTTAATATTCTGTTTACACTCTTAACCTCATTAATGATTTACATGCTGTATAAAGAGCTCAATTATAAGTCTAAGGATAGGGATTATGGCATCCTCGTGTTTGCTGCAACCTATATCCCTTCATTGTTTATGAGTAATTTTATCTATAACGATGTGATCGCTACCGCCTTTCTGACAAGTGCTTTATATTTTGCCATAAGATTTATTAAAAGAAGGTCCATTAAGGATATTCTCTTCGCAGCTCTCTTACTGGCAATAGGCAACTATTTCCGCAGTATCGGTGTTATTTTTCTGATTACCGTGGTGGCGGGTCTTTTATTTAACATACGTTCTATCGGGGTGAAAAAGGTTTTTAGCGCTTTGGTTATCACGGCCATATTGTTTAATGTTCCCGGCTGGACGCAAAATGCTGTGCTGCAGGCGACGAATGTTGCAGATGAACCGATGAACGAAAATTCCGCACCTGTCTACATGTGGCTGAATATGGGGATCAATCTGGAGACGTTTGGGTTCTGGGACAACCGGGAGAGCTACGCTATCTATCAGCAGGATGCAAATTATAATAAGGCAGAAAGTACGGAGTTATTTAAAGAAGAAATCAGTAATAAACTCTCCGAGGCGGGCCTAAGTGACTTAGTGAAGATGTATTATAAAAAAATCGTTTGGACCTGGACGGAAGGAACCTACCAGATGGAACGATATGGGCTCGGAAATGACGGATCATCCAGTAACGGGGGAAGAATGGGCTTTGTCATGGACCGTTATAGCTACACTAATGCTGCTACGGATTTGTTTAAGGCAGACTCCAATTATAGAAGCGGAATGTTGTGGCTGCTGTATGTTCTGAATTTTCTGATGTATGTATTTATACTCGTTCGCTTAATGGGTGGAATAAGAGCCAAAAGATTTGAAGAGACCTCTTTGATTCTTGTGGTGCTGGGCTTTATCGGATTCTATCTTTTATGGGAGATCAAGTCCCGGTATATTTACCCGGTGTATCCGCTGCTGATCGTATTATCCTACATGGGTTTTAAGGACGTATACGATTATATGTTAAAAAGATATTTTCCACGTTAACTATGTTCGCTCGGAAAGAGGGGATTCAAAGATGCGGATCAAGCGATATTTCGCTTTGCTCATAGCAGTGCTAAGTTGTTCCATGGTGCTCGTCTCCTGCGATGCTATTACCGCACAGAAGATAACGAGTACTGACTCCGGGTCAAGAGCGAACGGGGGACAGGGCTTCATCGGCGGGCGGGGGAAAGATGGGGGCGGATCTCCCAACGTGAATGGTGGGACAAGGAGAAACGGCAACCCAGGTACAGATGGCGGTGGCGCACAAGGTGGGCGGCAGTGAACAAATTTCATGAACTTGCCCCAAGCCTACGAAGATTAAGTGTGATAGGATAAGGTTACATTTAAATTCCCCGCGGGGGTAAGAAAAGGGAGCACCATGAGAATCATTATATCGCCTGCCAAGAAGATGAAGATGGATACGGATTTCTTGGATTGCCGCCAGATGCCGCAATTCATAAGCGAGTCGCAGACTCTTCTGGCCTTATTACAAAAGTTGAATTATGAAGAAGCCAAATCGTTATGGAAATGCAATGATGCCATCGCCACGCTGAATGTGGAGCGGATTCGGGATATGGATGTAACACGGGATCTTACACCGGCTATCTTTTCTTATGAGGGTATCCAGTACCAGTACATGGCACCAGGGGTACTTCAAATGGAGGAGCTGGAATATCTTCAGCAGCATTTACGGATATTATCCGGATTCTATGGAATCGTCCGGCCATTTGACGGCGTTGTGCCGTACAGGCTGGAGATGCAGGCAAAGCTTAGCGGACCTGGTTTCAAGTCTATCTACGAGTTTTGGAACAGGAAGCTGGCAGATCAGCTGTTTTCGGAGACTGACATCATTCTGAATCTGGCCTCTAAGGAATACAGCAAGTGCATCTCCTCTTACATTGGCGGGAATGTTCGCATGGTTAGTTGTGTATTCGGGCAGGAGATCGGCGGTAAGGTAGTAGAGAGAGCGACCCTGGTCAAGATGGCCAGAGGTGAAATGGTACGCTTCATGGCTGAGCGGCAAATCAGCTGTGTGGAGGATATCAAAGGCTTCGACGGATTTGATTTCAGCTTTGCTGATGAGCTGTCGGATGAGCGTACGTATGTGTTTATTCAGAAAAAGAATGACTAGAGCAAGCAGTACATGATGGGTAATTCTGAAGGGGGTTGAATAACCAGCTTCAGGGTTACCTTTATTTTTTGATCAACGAAACCAGATGCTGAATTCTAGTTTTTTTAAAGGGGATAGATTAGGGTATAGAGAATAAAGTTCGGGTGGAATAAGAACAGGTTAACGAGGAGGACTTATGATTTTCAAAAGAGATCCATTGGATAAACAGAGCTTACTTAAAGAATTGGATTCGCTAGGCTATTCCGACAGAATCAAAAAAGTAGCAATCCTAGGCCGTGATCATCTCGGATCTGTCCAGTACTCCCAATTACTAGCCTCTTTGCTGGAGGATGGTGTTTATGAAGCACGACTTGCCTTAATCGGCGCCATTGCAACACAAGATGCTGCTATTATTCTATCAGCACTGCGGCATCCCAAGGCAAGTATCAGAAATACGGCTGCGGGTCTTTTGGCAAAGGTGGCTTCGGATGCTGATATTGAACGTGAGCTCCCCCATTTATCCCATGATTGCCGCCGCAAGCTGTTGCATAGTATTTCACAGATTAACCGTCAGGAATTAGCAGAACGCTTATTGCCTGTAGTGTATGCCCGATGGGGAGCGGAGGAAGCCGCGATTATATTGCAGGCCTGTTATTCGGCTACGGTAAGTAAATGGCTTGCTGATATCGGGTATGCCATAAAAGACTGGAAGAAATTATCCAGCCGGCATCTTAACGTAGTAGCAGAATACTTTGCAACAACACTGGAAAGCACACCACTCAGGGAAAAAGGCTATGTCTGGTGGAGATTCTCATCAGCTCTGGAGATCCTATGCAATCTGCAGGCAGATTTGGTGCTGGAGTGTGCGCTGAACCATGGACCTATGGGCATCATACATCCTGCGTTAAAAGAACAGCTTGGCACGCTTGTACGCCAAAATCCTAATAAGGTATATCAGCTGTTAACACGAACGGAGTCGCGGAGCGATCTGATTTCTTATGGTGTTCCTGAAGCTGTTCTTAAAAGGAAAAAATATTTATCCATGGATCAATGGATGGAGATAGCGAAACTACTCGCAGATCACCCTATGCACATAGCAAAGCTGCTTCAGAATATTGCACCCTCTAACCGCAAGGTCATTTTCGATGCTGTGTATGAAGAAGATAAACGCAATGAACGCATTTTTCCGGAAAGATTACTATATGTATTACCACATGTCTTGCGTGACAAGGAAGCCACCCGGATGCTTGGCCTTCGTGAAATCAATGATGACCGGGAGAGAACAGTCAGATTTACTGCTTGCCGTTCTATTCTTCATTCAAGAGCGGGACTTGAACAAGCAACACAGGTATCCAGTGCAGACGAACGTGCCACGGCGCTTATGCAGCTGATCAGAAGTACCGTTCTGTCGAGACAGGGCATGAATGAAACTTTGGTGTACCTGGGCCGGATTAAAAATGATCAGGATCCTGTCCGGGGCGCTGTGTTTAAAGAGCTATCGGAAAGTCCTGCGTCTGTGTTCACGGATGCCCATGTACAAGAGCTTACTTTGCTTGTTGATAGTGTTATAGAGGCCAGAGATACTTCATATGGTACAAAATTTTCCGTTCAACAACTGGCGTTTGCTATTCTCCGGCATAACGCATTACATCCTCACGGTGAGCTGTTTAAGTTTTCTTTAAATACGATTCAGAAATTGGCCAAGCAGAATGGGCAGCTTTCCCTTCCATCCTTGGAGAAGAATTTACCCCGGGGAGTAGAAGAGATTATCTTCGACGAAATTTATACATTAGCTGTACAGGCCAACAAAAGAGAAGATTACAATCTGGTGTTAAGCCTAGCTAGCTCTTTCGGTAAAAGAGGTTACGGCATCATAAAACTTCAGAATCTGTTAAAGGAAGCAACGAGGGCAAAGGCGGATTCTACAGCCATACAAGCGGCCAGATACTGGCTTGCGCCTCGTACAACGCGTGATGCCAGAGTTAAGGAATTATTAGCTTTAGATAAATCGTATATTACGATCCATGAAGTGTTCCAGCATCTGCATCTGAAGCGTCAGGAATGGCTCGATCCTTTTATTTCAGGAGCTGTCATTAAGGGCAAGTTCCTATCAGGCAAAACTATCTATCTTGTGCCGGCCGCGGATGGATTCTACAGATGGCTGCCACGTCAGCAACAAGCTTTAAGTGCCTTATTAGAAAAAATTGCATACGATGCCAAACGTAATCTTTGGGAGCGTGCAAGCGTTATTAAGATCATGGCAAGCATGCCTGATCTCGGTTCGGATAGGTTACTTGGGCTTATGCAGGATAAGGAAGTAACTGTAGTAGAAGCTGCACTTCATGCCTTTTCGCTTATGGAAGAACCGGAGAAGGCACTTCCCGTTCTGCTGGAGAATCTGGATGGGGACCGGGCCCGTGTAGCCATGTACTCGATACCCAGATGCATCCGCAGGGTGAATCCGGTGTTACTGGTTACCATGCTGAAAGAGCTTCTGAATCGGGATAAGCTGAAGATCACTGTCAGAAAAGAAGCCATCCGCTTACTGGGCGCTTATAGAAGCGATGACAGCCTTCCACTATTGATGAATGAGTTCGAGAAACCCAATGCACACAAGGATGTAATCATAGCCATAGGGCATGCTGCGAAACAGCTTTTAGATGATGAACGCGCTTGGGATATGTTAAGTACAATGGCTTCTTCATCAGAAAGTGACATTGCAGGAAGTTTATTATCTCAACAGCCTAATGCTCTTCCGCTAGACTTTAGACCACGTTATCTAGGATTAATCCTAGAAATCGCAAGGCACCAAGATGCGTATATTGGCAGATATGCTTTCATTTCTATGATGCGGTGGACAAATGGAAATGAAGGGATTGTTGCAGCTGCCACCGCTCAGTCTATTACGGATTTGGAAGACAGCACTAGATGGGGAACTGCTATGAACACGCTGGTAGAAACCTGTCGCGATGGTAAGATCAATGAGGTTGTAGTTGGTGTATGTCAGAGACTGGTTAGTGCAGCGATAAGGGATGAATGGAACGCCACTGCCAAAAGAGATTTGCCTCATCGGCAACGTCTACTGAAATTAGTCAACCAGCTGATAGCGTTGCCAAAAATCACCCGGATGCACCTTATCCCTTTGTATACGGATCTGATTGACTGTCTGGCATCTGATGAGACCTTACAGCAAGCTGTGATGAAATTATATATAGCAGCAATAGATTGGAATAATGTGAAGGAATCCGTCAATTATCTCAATCGGATGGTTACCACTATTTCAAATCAACCCCAGCTATTAAGCGATGTTTATAAGCAGGTCGCGTATAATTTAGAAGAGAGCACGGGATACTGGAGTCCGGAAACTTTATTGGAAATTGTAGATGTTCTAGGGTCTGAGAGTCGTTACGAATCTCAGTATATTGGACTTTCGTTGCTTGAAGTTGCCGGAAGTGCTCTATTGTGGAGTCCAGAGCCTGCAGAGCGTCTGCGGTTGTACAGAGATCACACGAACCTTGCGGTTCGCTCACTTGCGCTAAATATTTGGACGGCGATAGATTAGTTTTTGATATTTTTTGAAAATATAAAGCATCAAAAAAGCTCAGGCTGCAAATCGGCCTGAGCTCTTTTGGTGTTTATTCAATTAAGCTTCCATCTTCTGTGCTGTGTAGAGGCGGTAATAAAGGCCCCGTTGTGCGATAAGCTCATCATGTGAGCCGCTTTCCGCGATGCCTTTGTTAGATACGTACATAATACGATCGCAGTTTTTTACGGTGGAGAGGCGATGCGCGATAATGAACGAGGTGCGTCCCTTAAGCAGTTCATTCAGCCCTTTTTGCAATAAGCGCTCAGTCTTCGCATCAATGGAAGAAGTGGCTTCATCCAAGATGAGAATGCGCGGATCTGCTAAAAGTGTTCTTGCGAACGAAATGAGCTGCCGCTGTCCTTGAGACAGCTTGGAGCCACGTTCATTGACCTCTGTCATGTAGCCTTGATCGAATTCACGGATGAATTCGTCGGCGCAAACGGCCTTTGCAGCGGCGATTACTTCTTCTTCGGTCGCATCCAGTCGGCCGTACCGAATATTGTCCAGAATGGTACCGGAGAAGATGAAGCTATCCTGTAACATAATCCCCATCTGACTGCGAAGAGATTTTAACGTCACCTGCGAGATATCCTGGCCGTCGATCAGAATCTGACCACTGGAAATGTTATAAAAGCGTGAGATCAGATTGACGACGGTTGTTTTGCCCGCACCTGTGGGTCCTACCAGCGCGATGCTTTCTCCCGCTTTGACCTTGAAGGAGATATTCTCCAGAATATTAAGCCCCGGGTCATAGGCGAAAGTTACATCGTCGAAGGTGACATGGCCCTGTACAGATGGCAGTGTTTTTGCATCCGGGATATCACTGACGGTAACCGGTTCATCCAGCGTTTCGAAGATACGCTCAAGATAGGCAACGGCGTTGATGAAGTTATTGTACAGGTTCGAAAGATTCAGAATCGGCTGCCAGAAGCGGGCAGCGTAGCTGCTCATCGCCAGAATGACACCGAGGGTCATGTCTTGAGGACTCAGTGTTAGTAGGCCTACAAGGAAAATTAATGATGTAACGATCGTAGACAAGTTGTCTACAGAGAACGGAATAAGTAAGTTGTAACGTTGAGCCTTCATCCATTCTTTACGGAAATTACCCGCGAGACGTGTGAAGATTCCTTCGTTACGTTGTTCCCGGGAGAACATTTGTGTCACACCAATACCGCTAATGCTCTCTTGCAGATAGGCGTTCAGGTTGGAGCTTTTGTTGGACACTGCTTGCCATGCCCGGCGTTGCCGGGTTTTGATCAGCAGCATGATGCCAAGGAAGACTGGCAGTCCGGCAAGGATGACAAATGAGAGTCGTACATCGACAGCGAACATGAAGGCTGCGATAAAGAGCAAATTCACGATTTCTAGAATAAAGTTGATAATCCCGTTGGACAACACATCTGAAACGGCGTTGACGTAGTTTACGACCCGGATAAGGATCTTGCCCTGTGGACGGTCGTCATAATATTTGAAAGGCAATTCTTGCAGATGCTTAAACAAATCCGTTCGGATGTCAAAAATAATATCCTGCCCAACACTCGTCATGATGCGCGAGCGTATCGTAGCCAGATAAACGCTGACCACGATGGTCACAAGCATCAGTGCAGCCCAACCCAGCAGTGCAAGCTTCTCTTTTGCCGGAATGGTCACGTCGATGACATGTTGCATGATCAGCGGAGCCGACAGTGAAATGGCTGCTGAAAGTGCACTGAGCACGAACGCAACAATCATTGGGGTTTTCTTTCGTTTGATATATACCATCGCACGCCGGAAGTGTTTTATATTAAACGGCGATTCAAGATTTTCATCGACGTCAAATTTATTCCTTGCCACTTGCGGTCACCTGCCTTCCAATACCCTCGTTCTGCAGTTTAAACACTTCGTAATAGTAACCACGTTTCGCCAGCAGTTCAGTGTGTGTCCCTTCCTCAACTAGCTTCCCGCCATCCAGAATGAGAATACGGTCGGCTTGCGAGGTAGTAGATACACGCTGCGCAATAATAATTTTCGTACAAGGATAGTCCAGTTCACGTAGACTTTTTTGGATATGCTCCTCCGTCTCAAGGTCGACCGCAGAGGTCGTATCATCGAGAATCAGGATAGGACGGTGTACCGCCAAAGCACGCGCTAAGGCAATACGCTGCTTTTGCCCCCCCGACAGTCCGACTCCGCGTTCCCCGACAACGGTATCATAACCTTCAGGCATTTTGGTAATGAAGTCGTGTGCGGCTGCGAGCTCTGCATAACCCATTGCATCTTCTTCCGGAAGATCAGGATCGCCATAGGCGATGTTTCCATCAATGGTATCAGAGAACAAGAGTACATCTTGGGTCGCCATGCCGATATTTCCACGAAGTTCATCAAGCTCCAGCTGCCGAACATCAACACCGTCTACGAGTACGCGCCCTTCAGCTACATCGTAGAAGCGAGGGATGAGGTTGATGATTGTTGTTTTGCCTGATCCTGTCGCGCCCATGATTGCTACAGTTTCACCGGGTTCAACGGTAAAGCTAATATCGTCCAGTACGATAGCGCTATCATATTTGAAGCGGACATGATCGAATTCAATACGGCCTTCATAACGGCGTTTGTCAGTGACAGTATGCTCATTAACAATATTTGGCCGGGCATAATAGATATCTACGATTTTGGACAAGCTCGCAAAAAAGCGCTGAATGTCGTTGATAATGATACCGATGTTGCGCATAGGGTTCGATATAGCCCAAATAAGCGAAGAGAAGGCCATAAATTCACCGAAGGTGATCCGGCCGTTCATAAGGAACAAACCACCAACCAACATAAGAATTACGTTGAAGCCCTGAGCGAAGGATTCCAGATAAGGAAAATAATCAAGCCATACAAGGGCGGCCTTTTTGTTCGCTGTAGAATAGTTGACATTCTTCTCTGTGAATTTTTCGACCTCGAATTCCTCACGGGCAAAAGCCTTGACCACACGGTTGCCTGAGATATTCTCCTGTGTAGTCGTGTTAAGCTGGGACAGCCGTTCACGCAAGTCAATATACATAGGACGGACGCGTTTAGCGAATATGTAAGCCACGATAAAAATGGGCGGTGACAGGATAAGCATCCACAGCGTCAGTTCCGCATCTATGGTGAAAAAATAGATAACGGCGGCAAGGAAGATCGTTAGCGATTCAATGATCGTCTTAAAAATCCAGGCCATAGAGTGACGGACCATGTCCAGATCGCCTGTCATCTTGGTCATGAGATCGCCGGTACGATTATGATCGTAGTATTTTCTGTCCTGTCCCTGAATTTTGTTGTACAAATAAATGCGGACATTGTACATCATATTTTGCGAGGATATCTCGTACTGCATGGTCGTGAAATATGCGAGACCTGTGCGCAGTAGAGAAAATCCGATCATGCCCAGACAGAGCATAATCAATAATTGCCGTTCTTGTGTAAGATTCTGCAGGGCGTTGTCACCGGCTATAAACGTATCGACAATGCGCTGACTGATGTACGGATTCACGATTGTAAGACTTGAGCCCACCACCGAAAGGCAGAGTGCCAGAATGTATCGCGTCCGGTTTCCCTCTAGGTTCTGCCATAGCCATTTCAGTTCGAACATCTGATCACCTGTTTCTGATTGTTCTTGTTCTTTCACTCTTGCCTGAAAAGAGTAAATAAAACAAAGTGATTATAACATTATCAAATGACTAAGTATCGTTTACGGTAAAATTTCCTTGTTACATTATTGTTACAAAAAAATGAACTTATTAATGATGTGAATTTCACCTTGTGTAATGAGGGTTTGCCATTCGGGCTTGGGCGTTCTAATTATGATAAACTGAGACAATGTAGAGTAATTAGACTTAGTTCGGATAGGGACAGGAGGAAGAGGAATGAGTTTTGTTGCTGTAAAAGGGGAGTACAAGCGTTACAAGATGGGCGAGAATGTAATTGTCGCGAATGACGGGATTGATTTTGAGATAAAAAAAGGTGAATTTGCCGTGATCGTCGGCCCAAGTGGTGCGGGTAAATCTACGGTGCTTAATATTCTGGGTGGAATGGATTCCGCCGATGAAGGTCAGGTCATTGTGGATGGCATTGATATCGCCAAGTTTAGTGCCAAGGAGCTGACAGGCTACCGCCGAAATGACGTAGGTTTTGTATTTCAGTTCTATAATCTAGTACCTAATCTGACCACACTGGAAAATGTTGAGCTTGCTTCGCAGATTTCCCCGCGTGCACTAGATGCACGTAAGGTGCTGGAGGATGTGGGTCTGGGCGCGCGGTTAGATAATTTCCCGGCTCAGTTGTCCGGTGGTGAGCAACAACGTGTCGCTATCGCCAGAGCGTTGGCTAAACAGCCGAAGCTGCTGCTCTGCGACGAGCCGACAGGGGCGCTTGATTATAACACCGGCAAGCAGGTGCTGAAGCTGCTGCAGGATACTTGTCGTAACACCGGGACAACGGTCATCGTAATTACACATAATCTGGCGATCGCTCCGATGGCTGACAGGGTTATAGAGATTAACAACGCTAAGGTACGGAAGATGGTGATCAATCCTTCGCCGGTATCCGTTGACGATATTGAATGGTAAGGAGAAGGCATCTATGAAAAAGCGAGCATTGTGGAAGGATATTTTTCGTGAAATTGGGCATACCAAAGCCCGGTTTATTTCGATTTTTGCAATTATTATGTTAGGCGTCAGCTTTTTTGCCGGAATCAAGGCCACTGGGCCAGATATGCTGAATACAGCTGGAACCTTTTACAAAGAGCAGCGCTTGATGGATCTGAAGGTGCAGACTAACTACGGCCTGACCGAAGACAACATCGGGTTACTCAGAAATGTACAGGGGATCGATGAGATTCAGCCGAGCTATAGTGCAGATGTATTCATAGGTGATAATGCCTTAATACTTAAAGTCAATTCTTACAACACGGATAAACCACTTAATCAATACCGTATAATTGAAGGCCATCTACCGGAGCATTCCGGTGAAATCGTGCTGGACGATAAGCTAGCGGAAGAATATGCGTTGGGTGACAAGGTATCTTTCAGTGGAAACGGTACGGATGCGGAGCTGTCGAACAACTTCGAGACACTGGAGTATACCGTAGTTGGCTTTGTTAGAAGTCCACAGTTTATTGAGCAAAGTACCCGGGGCACCAGTGGGATCGGCAAAGGTACGGCGGATGCGTTCGCCGCGATCCCGGAGTCAGATTTCAAGCTTCCGGTGTATACGGAAGCCTATCTGTCCTTTAAGGATACAGCCGGGGTGAAGGCTTATTCGCCGGAGTATGAAGATCTGATCGAACAGCATACCCATGCTGTAGAGCAGGCGATGTCCGGCGTGCCGGAAGCACGGCTTGCTGAACTGCGTGCGGAAGGCGAGAAAGAGCTTTCTGGTGGCCGCGCAAAGGTGGCCGCCGCCGAGCAGCAGCTTGCGGATTTGCAGCGCCAGCCGGAGGAAGTGCAGCAGGAACAGGCTGCAAGTATAAAGGCAATTGCTGCCGGACTTGCTTCTGCCAAAGAGGAATTGGCGGCAGGGGAGCAAAAGCTTGCAGAGCTGGAGCAGCTTAAGGTCTACGTTACTGACCGAAGCGCTAATCCGGGATATGCCGAATATAAAGATAACGCTGATCGGTTGTCGGCGATTGCCAGTGCGTTTCCTGTGTTCTTTTTCCTGATTGCTGCGCTGGTCAGCTTGACGACCATGACACGGATGGTTGAGGAGCATCGCCTGCAGATTGGGACACTGAAAGCACTCGGTTATGGCAATCGCGACATTATGGCGAAATTCCTGGTCTATGGTACACTTGCCAGTCTGGCGGCTTCAATTGCGGGTCTTGCGGTTGGTTTTACCCTGTTTCCGGGTATTATCTACGATGCGTATAGTGCAATCTATAATTTACCGGATATCACGAAGAACTTCTATCTTTCCTATTCGATCATATCCGTTATCGTAGCGTTAATATGTACTACGTTGACGGCGTGGATTGCCTCACGGGTAGAACTACGCAGCAATGCTTCCGTATTGATGCGTCCGAAGGCCCCAAAGAGTGGCCAGCGTATTTTACTGGAGCGGATCACTTTTATATGGAAGCGATTGAGCTTTGTCCAAAAGGTTACCGCACGGAATCTATTCCGCTATAAGCAGCGGATGTTCATGACTGTATTCGGCGTGGCTGGCTGTACAGCGCTGATCCTGACGGGATTTGGTCTCAAGGATTCAATTGGCAGCATCGCCGGGTCGCAATTCGGCACGATTATGAAATATGATGCACTTGTGGCACTGCATGAAGGTGTGTCTGCCGATGTGCTAAAAGCCTACGACCAACTAATCACTGGTGAATCTGCAGTAACTGGGACGCTGAGTGTGGCGCAAGAACGGATGACCGCACATGCTAGTGGAGTAAATGACCAAGAGGTTCATCTGTTCGTTCCTACTTCCGTTGATTCTCTATCCGATTTCGTGGAGTTGCGGGATCGAAAGAGTGGAGAAGGACGGATGCTTACGGATGATGGGGCTATTATCTCAGAGAAGCTGGCTAAGCTGTATGGGCTGGAGTCTGGTGATAAATTGACCGTGGTGGACAAAGATAATGAGACGTTCGAGATTGAGGTCGCGGCGATTACAGAGAATTATGTAATGCACTATGTTTATATGACACCGGCGTATTATGCTTCTGTGTTCGGAGAAAAACCGCTATTCAACACAGAACTGCTGAACTACACCGCACATGATAAAACATGGGAAGACAAATTTGGTGAGAAGCTGACGGATAATGAGGGCGTCGCTGCCATCAGCTTTTCCAGCAGTGTAGGTTCCGCCTTCGATGAGACTATGAAGAGTATGGACGTTGTAACCTTGGTGCTCATTGTTTCAGCGGCGGCATTGGCTTTTGTCGTCCTCTACAATTTGACCAATATCAATGTGTCCGAGCGGATCCGGGAGCTGTCAACCATTAAGGTACTGGGCTTCTACGACAAGGAAGTAACCATGTATATTTACCGCGAAAATATGCTGCTTAGCCTACTCGGTATTGTGGCTGGATCGGGTCTCGGCATAGTGCTGCATAGCTTCGTCCTGAAGACGGCCGAGCTGGATGCGACGATGTTCGCTCCGATCATCAAGTGGCCAAGTTATATTTATGCGGCGCTCCTAACCCTCTTGTTCTCCGGTATTGTTATGGCGTTCATGCATATTAAGCTCAAACGAATCCATATGATAGAGGCTTTGAAGTCGGTGGAATAGCATCTAAAAATGACAGAGCTGCGGCTCTTTCTATGGAATAGCTTCACTGGAGTCCGAAACTATGCCTCAAAGGCGATAAATGAGCAAATAGTGTCATCTGGGTCCGGAAGCAACAGGGGATGGTTAGGAACCGACGCTATCGATGCCATCCGATGATTTCTGACGATATTGTTTGCTATCTGAATCTATGCCTGACGCTATCGGACGCTATCGGACCCAGATGACCTTAAACGCCGGATTATCCGCCATTTGGGATGTTATCGGACTCCACAGCAGCTATTGGCATAAAAAATGCCAGATGTGAGGCTCTTTCTATGGAATAGCGCCACTGGAGTCCGAAACTATGCTCTAAGGCGATAAATGAGCAAATAGTGTCATCTGAGTCCGCAAGCAATAGGGAGCTATGATTCGGCGATGTGCATGAGGGTTTATGCGTAGATTTAGAAGTAGTTGCAGAAGCAGAAGTAGAAGTAGAAGTAGAAGTAGAAGCAGAAGCAGAAGCAGAAGCAGAAGCAGAAGCAGAAGCAGAAGCAGAAGCAGAAGCAGAAGCAGAAGCAGCAGTAGCAGCAGTATCAGTAGCAGCAGCAGAAGCAGTAGAAGCAGTAGAAGTAGAAGTAGAAGTAGAAGTAGAAGTAGAAGTAGAAGTAGAAGTAGAAGCAGAAGCAGAAGTAGAAGTAGGGGTAGAGCTAGAATTAGATGAAGATACAGCTGAACCGAATACTCGGAGCCGTTTCGCCTAGCTCCTCCTATCTACGCCTAGCTTCTCCTATCCGCTCCTAGCTTCGCCAACCTAAACTGCAGACAACTAAACAACAGAGCAGCGTTCTCAAACGAGAGAATCGCTGCTCTGTTGTCTTTTTACAATATTAAAATGCATTGAACTGTCTCCTGCATAGGAAAAAGCTACTTCAGCGACATGTGCAGGATAGGAAAAGGATTACCTTGTTCGTCGAGTGCTGAACGCTCAAAAACCTGAAATCCCATATGCTCATAGAAACCTAAAGCTTGGGGATTTTGCTCATTCACATCCACGAGGTGTACGGCGAGTTTCTGCATGACATAAGCTACTAGCGCTTTTCCAACCCCTTTTCCCATTGCAGCAGGTTCTACGAACAGCATTTCAATCTTATTATTCTGAACCCCTATGAAGCCAAGCAACTGTTCCTCATCATCTGTAAAAGCAAACAAATCGCTTATGCCCTCAAGCGCCTGCGTGACCAGCGGCCGCAAAGCATCAATCTCCTGCTCGGATAGAAAAAGATGAGTATGCCGCACGGATGATTCCCAAATGTTCAGTAGACGGTTTAACAATTCTTCATTTCTAGTTGTGAAGATTTTTATTGAGTCCATATCTTTCCCTCACGATTCAATCTATCTAATTCGAAGAAGAAGCTGCAGCCGCAGCTGATGCAGCCGCTGCCCCGGCAAGAGCAGCCTGTTGCGCAATTACAATATTGGTAATGTTGGTAGAAAGCATCGTAGTTAATACGCCGTTTTGCACATCCTCCACAGATCTGAAGGCTACCAGTGCAGAAGACAAGAGCAGTAATTCCTGCTTGCCAATAGACCAGTTCCCGAAGCCCTTTTTTGTACGCAAAAATTCGTAAGTCTCCGAGACATCAGTAACGATGTCCTCCTTGTTGCAAGGGAGCAGGGATAACACGCCCAGTGAGGAGAGGGTATATTCCTTGTCTAGCCGGATACCCTGTGCACGAAATGCATCTCTTAATGCCAATACACGGTCCGCTGCTTGAGGGGCTTCTTCCCCAAGAACCAATACCTGGGTCAGGGCTTGCACACTGTTGCCTGACATAAACTCGGGCTTAAGTGTTACATAGAGCTGCTCCATGCGGTCCACGCCACTCTCAACATCGATATCGGAAAGACCAAGCATCGCGGAGAAGATATAATCGTCCTGTCCGGTAAGGAAACGATGTTTTGCCTTCATACTATCGTAAAATAGCTTTGCCCGTTCTACCGTACGCTGATATTGATCCGATGTTTCATTAGCAGCGATTTGATAGGCAGCAACGACGAGATAATCAGAGGCTCTGAATTTGGCTTCCTTCATTAAATCATACACGGCAAGTGTGTTTGCAAGCAGAGTTTCCTTCTCGTCAGAAAGAGAGAGCAGGGCAGCAATGCTGATCACCGAAGTCCCTCTAAATTGAGAGAAAATCCCGGTACTCTCCTTAATTAGCTCATAGCTGGCACGGATGGCTTCGTCATCTGCAACTTTGTCTTCTACAGCATACAATAGTGCCGCTAACCGATTAACCATTGCATTTTGCCATGGGAAAGCTTTTTTGATCCTCTGAGCGTTGTCTGCGAACAATTCAAGCCTAGCAGGATATTGCTCCTTCATTGGATACACCTCTTATCTCTACTTTTAATTCATAACATTACGAAAATCCTGTGTTGTAGATTCATTTTACTATAAAAAATAAATCGGATGCCCACGAAAGCGGCTTACTAATAGGCTAGAGGTTGTTCAGGTGACCCGATGATTGAGTTTACTATGAGGATGTTATAATAATTATAAGATGGATCGACTGGGGTTTAAATGACAACAAAGGAGAAGAGCGACGATGACTGAGAGAATACCTGAAATCGTATTGAACGATGGAGTGAAGGTGCCTGCGATTGGTTTTGGTACCTACGCGTTAAACGGAACTGAGGGAGCACAAAACATCACTAAGGCGATTGATGTTGGCTATCGTCTGATCGACACTGCGTTTAATTATGAGAACGAGGGTGCTGTAGGCCAGGCTGTTCGGCAAAGTTCTGTGCCTAGGGAAGAGCTACTCATTACCTCCAAACTGCCAGGACGCCATCACTCTTATAAAGAAGCGTTGTCTACTATACAGGAGTCTTTATTCAGAGCCGGATTGGATTACTATGATTTCTATCTCATCCACTGGCCTAACCCTAGAGTGAATTTATATGTTGAGGCCTGGCAGGCGATGATCGAGGCACGTAAGCAAGGTTTGATTCGCTCCATCGGTGTATGTAACTTTTTGCCGGAGCATATTGAACGTTTGATACAAGAAACTGGTGTAGCGCCGAGTATGAATCAGATTGAGCTGCATCCTCATTTTAATCAGGAAGAGCAACGTGCATGGAACAAAGAGCATGGGGTAGTGATTGAATCGTGGAGTCCATTGGGACGGGCTAGCAGTGTACTGGAAAATGAGGAAATAGCGGAAATAGGCAAGGTTCATAATAAATCGATATCTCAGGTTATCTTACGTTGGCATATACAGCTTGGGGCTATTCCCATTCCAAAGGCTTCTTCTCTAGAGCATCAGCGTGATAATCTGAATATTTTTGATTTTGAATTATCGGAAGCGGAGATGACCGTTATTTCCGCATTAACCTCGCCAACAGGTCGCATAGCTGATCAAGATCCCGCATCGTATGAAGAATTTTAATAAATTTAACTACAACACGCCATTTATTGGCGTGTTTTTTTATATTAGGCTCTTACTATCGCTTTGGCATACTGTTTGCCAGACGAGAGTAGGTTGTCGCTCAGTTCAGGATCTTTAACCGTACGTGCAAGAACAAGGGAGCCAACCATAGTACTGAACAGTGCACTACCTTTGGACGCGTCAATTCCCGCCAGATTAGAGATAAAAGCAATCATCCGCTCCAGTTCCTGCGTGAATACCTGCCGAACTTCTTCTGAGGAACGGGATATTTCGCTAGAAAGGGCAGGAATAATGCAGCCCATCTCCATTTTGTCGCGGTGATACGGACTTAAATAATAATCAATGACAGCATTGATTTTGGGGTTCTGCTCTTCCTGGTCAGCGACCTTCTGCAGAAGTGCGATGGTATCGCTGATGGCATACCGGCAGGCTTCCGCGACAAGCTGTTCTTTGTTGTCAAAATGGGAATAAAACCCCCCATGAGTTAATCCGGCCCCCTTCATAATGAACGGAACGCTTACATCGTGAATACCTTTGGTGCGAAAAGCCTGAGCAGCACTTTCAACGATTTTATTTCGCACTTTTATTTTATGACCTTTGGGGTACGGCATTGTAATCACTCCACAGCTTCATAGTTCTACTTTTAAAATATTATAGGCGTCATAATAAAGCCTGTCAATTTAGCGATTCTGAGAAAGTTAGCTCGTGAAAGGCGAGGTAAGGTTATTGACTGTTTTAAAATATGATGGTAATAATATATTACGATCATCATATTTTAAAAAGTTCAACAGGAGGTATCAGGAGATGAGTAAGCTTGAAGCCGTAGAAACATTGGTCATTGGATCAGGTCCGGGAGGTTATGTGGCGGCGCTGCGATCTGCACAGCTTGGGTTGAAAACAGCGATTGTTGAACGCAACCAGCTTGGCGGAGTCTGCACACATGTTGGATGTATCCCATCCAAAGCATTAATTGCTGAATCACATCGCTATAATTTGCTCAGACCGTTCAATTTTGCAGATGCGTCAGCATCTTTTAAAAATGCTCAGGATTTTAAACAAGGAGTTGTGAATAAGCAGGCAGGTGGAGTCAGTTATTTATTAAAGACTGCTGGGGTGAGCATTTTCGAAGGAGAGGCTAGCTTGGTGGATGAACATACAGCTATCATCAGTCAGTCTGGACAGGAGCAAACCTTATCCTTTAAAAACGCTATCCTGGCTACAGGATCTCGTCCGATTGAGCTGCCAGCCTTTCCTGTTGGCGGACGTATTTTGTCTTCCACAGAAGCGCTGTCGCTCCCTGAGATTCCAACTAGCCTAGTAGTTATAGGTGGGGGCTATATTGGTGTCGAGCTGGGGCAGATGTATGCCAAATTCGGAACAAAGGTAACGATTCTGGAAGGGGGAGAACAAGTGCTGCCTGGATTTGAGGCGGAGCTTGTGAGCCCTGTTGGAAAGCAGCTGAAAGCCGATGGCATGAAGATTATTACCGGAGCGACAGCTGTGAACGTAGTAGAGAGTGCAGATACCATTACACTGCATTATTTAAAAAATCAGGAACAGCAGCATGTTACAGCGGAATATGTGTTAGTTACTGTGGGCAGAAAACCAAATACAGACGGCAATTTAGGACTAGATCGCATAGGCTTGCCAGTGACGAGTAGGGGATTGATTGCGACGGACGAACAGTGCAGAACAGCTATCCCGCATATTTTTGCAATTGGAGATATTACGGCAGGCCCGACTCTCGCTCATAAGGCATCGTACGAAGCAAAGATTGCGGCAGAGGCCATTGCAGGTCTCTCCTCCGAAGTTGATTATCGAGCCATCCCGCTCGTTGTTTTTTCGCACCCAGAGCTGGCCAGTGTCGGCTTAAGTGAAACAGAAGCAAAGGCAAGAGGCATTTCGCTGGTTATTGGCAAATCCTCCTTTGGGATTAACGGAAGAGCCTTGGCCTTGAGGGAGACGGAAGGTTTCGTCAAGCTTGTAGCGGACCTAAATTCAGGAGTCGTAGTGGGTGCGCAAATCGTTGGAGTAGAGGCATCCACACTCGTGTCGGAGCTTGCTCTTGCTATTGAGATGGGAGCCACTGTGGAGGACTTGGGGATGACCATTCACCCTCATCCCACATTGGGAGAAGTAATTATGGAGGCTGCTGAAAATGCAGTTAAAAAAATGGTGATGAAAGAGAGTGGAAAATGAAGATAAAAGCAGGGCTATATATAGGAATTGCGATTGTGCTGATTGTTGGAGGGGCGCTTCTTGCTGTAAAAGGAAAGGATGCAGTCAGTCAGGCTGAGAGCAGGAAACAAGGGATTCTGGATGCGGAGCAGAAGACAATATTTTATCAGAATAGTCCAGGGTCAATTGTCGAGGTCGGTGTGGCTGCAGGTGATTCTATAAAACAGGGAGAGGTGCTGTTTAAGGTTAAATCTGCTGAAGGAGAAACGGATGTAGTTGCGCCGGAGGACGGATCAGTCAACAAGATTATTGTAAAGCCGGGGGATCTAGTCCAGCTAGGAATGCCAATGGCGGTTTTGCAAAAAAACAGCTTTTATACAGATCTCTACATACAAGAAAGTGAAATCCAAAAGCTAGAGGTGAATCAAAGTATTGGCGTTCATTTTCCATATTTGGAGCACCCAACGGAGGTGACAGGTGTAATTACATCTATCGCAGCTGCGCCTCAATTTGCGAGCTTACGTATGTCACGTGAAAAAGGGCAAGCCGATTTAAGCATGTTTCTTGTCCGTGTAACTATGGATGGGAATGCTGATTTGCTTCCGGGGATGACAGCGGAGGTGAAGCTCGATGAAGTCACTGATTGACGAATGGAAGTACGTGGCGGGCAGTAAGTATTTACGCCTGATTTTTATAGGTCCGCTTATTGCGGCCCTATTTTTTGGCTTAATGTTCTCGAAGAACCAAATCAGCGAATCGCATGTTGTTGTCATTGATGAGGATCACAGTTCGTATTCACGACAGCTGATCTCAAAGATAAATGCCTCTCCATATATGAACGTAACAAATGTGTACTCCAGCCGCCTGAACCCAGAGACGTTACTAGCAAATGAGCAGGCTGTAGCGGTCATCATGCTTCCCAAAGAGTTGGGGCAACATCAGCAGCAGGGGATATCAACGAATATTGGCATCTTAATGGATAATACAATGCCATCAGGGTTAACCAGCATCCGGACTGCGATTCAGGAAGTCATCCAGACGGAAAATGTGACTCTTTCTATGACCCGGTTCCTCCAAAAGGGGATGGATGCCGAAACCTCTAAAGGGCTTGCTTCTCCGTTATCTCTCCAGCAGCGGATGTTGTTTAACCCGACCACAAGTTATGTGGGTTTTATGGTCATTGGATTTGTGAATATTGTGGTGCTGATGATTACAACAAGCGCAGCGGGTTCAATTGTCCCTCGGTTGCGGCAGGAGGGGAAACTCTTTGCAAACGGGAAGTCTCCTTGGCAGATTTGGGTTCGCAGTGTACCTTACGCTGTTTTGACCACTATTTCGCTGCTCCTATGTTATGGCTTATTAAAGCAGGTGGGGGGAATGCGCTTTGAAGCAGCGCCTTATCTGTTTATTATTCCACTGTTTGTATATGCCTTTGCCTTGTCGCTTATGGGTCTGTTGATTGGTTATACTGCCAAAGATGTATCCAAAGTTAATTTACGAACCAATTTCGTGTTGTATCCGTCGTTTCTTGCTACTGGAATCCAGCTGAGTCCACTTGCCTTTCCAGAGTTTTTTCAAATTTCCGCATGGGTATTACCTATGAACTGGCTTAATCGCCTCATACGTGGAATGGCTTTTCGGGATGGGGCGCTAACAGCCTACAGTCAGGAGCTGGGGGCGCTGCTGATGATTATCGGCGTTGTATCCTTATTCATTGGATTGCTGGTGCTTAGGGAGATGAAGAAACCAGAGATTCAGTTCTCAGAATCAGTCAGCGCTTGAGTAATTTGATCTAGTCTAGTTTAGTCCAGTCGTGCAAACCGTTGTTCTGTTTTATCAAGATGCTTCACCCGCTCTTCTAAGCTGCGATCTGACATCCCGGCATAATTATACCAACGGAGGTTCTTCCGTATTCCCATTTTGCGGAAGGTGCCTCTAAATAGAATTTTGGTGATGGGGTTGCCAAAAATCCAACGATAAAAGAAGTCGGGCGTGTTCATTACGGTCAGCAGGGACACTCCTTTAATATTCGGGAGTAAGCATTTGAAGGGCCGCCCAGGTTTAGTTTCTTCGTAGACAATGCCTTTTGCGAATACCTTATCAAGGAAACCTTTGGTAAGAGCGGGCATGGCTTCCCACCATATAGGGAAAATGAAGACAATATGATCCGCTGCTATAAGACGCTGCTGATAATTGGCGACTAGCGGGTCGGGGGTTCTCTTTTGCCGCCAAGCAGTGAGTTCTTCGTGCGACATGACGGGATCAAATCCATCGGCATGCAGATCGATAAGATCAATCGTATGGCCTTTGATGGTGAGACCTCGCATTACGGAGGCTAATAAGGCTGCGGAATAGCTTCGCTGATGGGGGACATTCTCGGACGCTGTTGCTCCGTATGGATGATCAAAAATAAGTAAGACATTCATATAAATACCTTCTTTTCGTATTATTGTTTCCTTGAAATAAAATATTAACCATGGAAACAATAATACGTTTTAAGTTTCCTTGTTGTCAATATTATTTCTAGGAAACTTTATTTATGATCTGTGTCTTGTTAAAATGTGCATAAGATGAATTTACGAGGAGACTTAACAGTGACGCATTCTTTCGAGAACTTACCTAATAAGGATATTTTGATAAAAAAAATGATAGAGATGATTCCCCAACTACAAAAGCGATTTCAATCGGAGGATGATGAAGAGAAGGAATGGTTGATTCAGAACTGCAGTAACCCCCTTATCATTGATTTCCTCCAAGACTCCACAGTCATGATGCTGCATGTAATAGATGCGATTGGACAGCTTGAGCCGGTGAATGGCACTACCATTTCGAAGCAATTCGGAATTCCGAAAGGCAGCGTGTCCAAAATCACTAGAAAATTAGTGCAACAAGAAATTATTCGCACGGAGTTTCTCCCCGATAATAAAAAAGAAGTGCTGTTTCTTACAACACCTCTAGGTAAAGAAATATTCGATTTGCATTTAGCCCTACATAAGCAGATGAATAAAGGGATAAACCGGTTTCTACAGAGATATAACACAGATGAATTGTTATTTATAATCCAAGCCTTCGAGGATACTTTGGAAGCGTCATGGGTTCATTCGGAATCGGTTGCTGAAGAAGAACTATTAAACACTGGAGAATCTCTTGAGGCAATGAAAAACGATGAAATGAGTCAAATCGTAGACATGCTTAACCAACTGGATACGCGTAACCTCAAAAAGGCTAAGGCAGTTCTCCAAGCTATGTTTTTCACCCCTTTTGATTAGCTTTATATTTTTTGATAATGGCTTATTTTCTTTTCACCCTTCCACAATTGCTCTAAAAGCATGGCCAGTATAGTGCCGACAAGCAGACCATTACTGCAAATATATCGAAGTGTGGAAGGAAGACTCTGAAATACCGCTGGAGGCAAAAACATAAGTCCGATGCTCACCAACAACGTTATTCCTAGTATCGTTAATCGGCGATGATCAAGCTGTTCCCGCAACAAGGATTGGAATGCAATCCCTACGATTTGTACAAAAGTAGCTAGAAGTGCTGCACTGGCTACTGGCGCTGGAAGTAACGCTAGCACATTGACAACGGACGGCATAAGCGCGATAACGGTTAGTAACAGACAGGCCATAAGAAATGGCCGAATTCGCTTTTGCCCCGTTAATTTCATAAAGCCCGCCGAGGCTGGCAATGGAACAACGCCTATCGTTGAGAATAGGGCGGCTAGTATATGAGAGATCCCTCCCGTCCAAATCCCTCGACTTAATGCTGTTTTTTCATCTTTCGGTACAACCAGAACTACTTGTTTTACAGCGGAAATAGAAGAAATTGTATTGGATACTAACAAAAACGTAAACAACAGTGAGGTAATCACGATCCCTAGATCGAATTGAGGTACTCCCCAAGCAAAAATTTGAGGGAACTTCAAGACGGGAGTTGAAGCTGTAAATGTTAGCCTCACTTTCCCCAATGCTGCAAATAGTCCCGAACCCAAGCCGATTCCAATCAGTACGGCGTAACTACTAATCCATCCTCTTCCTTTAATAGAGAGAAAAATAACAAGTCCAAAAATAAAAAAGGATATGAGTGCTGCCATAACATCTGGTTCGGCGCTTGTTCCCTGTAATCCAAGCATGCCCTTGACTAATACACCGCTTAATTGCAAGGAGAGAATGAACAAAAATGAACCTGAAACTAAGGGTGTAAATAAAAATTGAAGCCTATAAACTAGCCCTGTAGTTCCTAATACGAAGAGAAGAAGACCGGCTACGATTAATCCTCCTTCTAGAATTTGTAATGTATGCATCTGATCTTGCCCTTGAATGAAGGCTAAGTTGCCTAATATGACAAAGATACTTACCCATGATCCCGCAGGTCCATCTGCAATAGGGTATTTATGTCCGAAGCACCCCTGAATAAACGAACTGATTCCTACAACGAAAAACGTCCGCTGCATTAAGGTTGAAATTTGTTCAAACGACAATTGAAAAATACCTCCAATGACAATGGGCAGAGCCACTGCATTGGCTAGCAAAAAAATAAACCATTGTACAGTACTGAGACTATTAGTAACGCGTTTATTCTCCATATCAACTCACCTTTACTATTGTTAACTTTACAATCTATACGGAAAATGAAAGCCACCTTTCGATTTGAAATCGTTAAAAGGTGGCTTGCTTATTAATCTATTACCATTTGCGATATGGCAAAAACTTTCCGTTCATCGTCAGAATGATGCGGTCACCGTTCGGATCTTCTTGCTTTTGTACGTCGAATTGGAAATCGATTGCGCTCATGATACCTTCGCCAAGCTTCTCTAAAACAAGTTCTCTAATCGTTGGACCGTATACAAGCAGCATTTCGTATAGGCGATACAATCCTGGATCTGTAGGCGGCATATCGATGACATCACCACGGTGTGGGATTTGTGCGAGCGCTTGAACCACTTGTTCGTCGAGTTCAAGCAATTCCCCCATTTTATCTGCTTCATTACGTGTCATTGTTGCTTGACCCAACAGTGCAGTTACAACCCAGCTCTCTGAATGCTCGCTTACCTTTGCGATTTCGCCCCAAGTTAATCCTTTTGCAAATTTAGCGTCCAATATCTGTTGTGTCGCTTCTTTTCTATTCATATTTCATTGCTCCCTTTAGTTTAGTATAATGAGTATCGCTTAGTGCTTGTCGTGGCCTGTTACTTGTTCATATCCATTTACAATCAGATCGAGTTTACCAGTGTCTGGTGCAATCACCAGACCATGAACAGCTACCTCTTTCGGAATGAGCGGATGATTACGCACCAGATCTATGTTTCCTCTAATCGAATCTACGACATTCGTAAAGCCGAACAACCATTTATGAAGATCGATACCTGCATATTCAAGTGAAGAAAGAATTTCTGGTGTCGCGACTCCGCGATCCATTATTTTTTGAAGTGTTCCTTCAGGGTTGCTTTGACTCATGCCACAATTGTGGTGACCGATGATATAAATTTCTTCCGCATTCAGTTCGTAGACAGCCGTTACGATACTGCGCATGATGCTTCCAAATGCATGGGTAATCGTTCCACCTGCTGTTTTGATGACTTTGGCATCCCCATTGTGTATGTTTAGGGCTTTAGGCAGCAGCTCAATCAGTCGAGCATCCATGCATGTTACGACAATCATGCGTTTTTTAGGGAATTTCGTTCCCTCATAAGGTAGATACTCCTTGTCTTCTACGAACTGATCGTTATACTCCAAAATTTCTTGTAATAGCATTCTTGGGCCTCCTTTGAAGTGTTTTAGTTATCACTGTTTCAATGGCTACTAACTAGTGAATCAGGATATAACTAAGTATAGATATTCATGCTTAAATGCTGAATAAGTTGGCGAAACGCTATATGTCCATTTGCTTTCATGACGAAAGGATTGATTTTTATTTTTGATCATATCGATTTTGCGATACTAGCATTACTAAGAGAAAACTCCAGAATTCAGTGGAAGGACATTGGCCAAAAGATACATATGACCGGCCAAGCGGTCGGAAATCGCATTAGGCGTTTAGAAGATTTGGGGGTTATCGAGCAATATACGATCGTTACTAATAAAGCAAAGCTAGGTCTGTCTATCACAGCCTTTATTACATTTTTTGTGGAATCAGCCAATCATCCTTTATTTCAGAAGTTCGTGATGGCAGAGGATGCTATTACCGAAGTGCATCGAATTAGCGGAGAAGGATGTTATGTATTAACCGGACATTTTGCTTCTAATGAGGAGCTTGAGGCATTTCTGGCTCAACTTTTGAATCATGGGAATTATCGAGTGAGTCTATCCATCGGAAAAATAAAATCTTAATCCATACAAAAAAGAGGGGCGTAGACCCCTCTTTTTTTTCCAATTTATAATTTTTGATAATGATGTAAGAGATTCTCTATTCTATTCTGAATCATTTGTTTTAAGGCTTCAGGTTTCACGGATGTAACAGCATGACCATATCGCATAAAATAATTAGCCAAGAAATCCTCTTCACCTGGATTATAGAATCCCTTAATGACTGTTTTCGGACCCACCTCTATTTCCATAGAAGGATAATGTTCTTTATAAAAAATATCCTTTGCTTGTTCCGCAATCCCAACTTCAAAGTCAATACTTTTCGCAGACTGATAGATTTCTAATGAACGACTAAGAAGTTCTTCTATAGAATAACGAGTTTTGTTTTCCTTTTCTTCAATGAAGGTTATTCGATCACATCTAAAAACTCTATATGTATTCGTCGTAAGCTCTATTCCAGTGGCATACCATTGACCAAACTTAGCGGAAATCCTAAAGAATTGAACAGGGTAGCTTTTTGTTTGGTTTTCTTTTGTATATTCAATGTTACAGGCACTCTCATTTAGAATACTTGCTAGGATTTTATCTAAAAAACGGCTGACATGCTTATGCTGATACATTTCGAATTGCAGGACCTTTTTCATTTTGTGAATCTGGTTGATTTGTGTACTCGATAGACAGTGCTCAAACTTTTCGTTTAGCTTGTTAACACTTAAATGAAAGGGTGTAGATTGATAAGATTCTAATGTCAGCATGGCAAAATACAGCGCATAGACTTCATCTATCGTGAAAATAATAGGGGATAACAATCTGTTTTTTAAAAGTCCATAACGTCCGTGTCTTCCATGTTCCGCGAAAATAGGCATACCTAATTGTTCTAATGAACTAATATCGCGTAGAGCTGTACTTTTTGAAATAGCGTATTTATCCATGAGATCACTTAAATTAAAGAATTCTCGATTGTTTAAGTACCTCATCATGTCATTTAACCGTTCTGATTTTTTCATATATAAAACTCCTTATAAAGGTGTCATGTTTTGATGCCTTTATATAGGATAATAAGTTTAAGGCCAGATATCAAATATATAAAAAGGAGAGATTTATACTATGAGTACAACCCTAGAAGTAGCTATTTTTTTATCGATGAATGGAAGAGCTAAGGAAGCTATAGAATTTTACAAGAAGCATTTTGATGCAGATGAATTGTTACGTGTTACCTATCAACAACTAGCAGAGCGTGACAGCTCCATACAGCTTACGGATGAAAATAAGGATTATATTACTCACTCTGTCCTGTTAATCGGAAAAACAAAAATAATGATAGCAGAAGATACAATGAATACGAATGAGAAATATACAGTGGGCAATAACACTTCATTATGTATTCAAAGTGCTGACTTAGAGGGGATTGAAGGTTTTTATAAAAGCTTAATCACAGACGAGCGCGTGAAAATTATTGCTCCTTTATCCAGCAATGTGTTTAGCAAAGCCTACGGTATCATTGAAGATCCCTTTGGTATTCAAATCCAACTCATGTTTGATGAAAGATTACATTAAAAAAGCTTCCTGCTTCTAAAACAAACTAAGTTTAATATTCAGCCGACTAAATTTCAGGTGTATTGTCCTGAGTTTGGCCGGCTTTTTTCTTGAGAAACGGGTTGTCCCAACCAAACGATAGAACGCAGATCGCGAGACTATGCAGATTGTGCTTTTTACGTTCATTTCAAAATTAAGGCGGCACAGCAAATTACCGATAAATATAATAGCTAATGATTATATCTAATGGAGGAAAGACGGATGAAGAGGATTTTTAGTGTTTTGCTAATTGTATTACTGGTTATACCAGCGCTCGGCACTACAACCTTTGCGAGCAGTACGGTGAAGGCTAAGGTAACCGAGAGCAGTACATATTTTGATGGAGAACAGCGGAACCTGAATGGGTTCAACATATCGAATAACAATTATTTCAGACTACGCGATTTGGCAGAGTATTTCTCGGGAACGAGCAGCCAGTTTGATATCACTTGGAATAAAGCGAACAATGCGATTGAGATCATAACTGGACAAGCTTATACGCCCGAAAAGAAAACAACAAGTAACTATTATAGCCGCAATAGAAATTATGCAGCTACGCTTTCAAATTCTAAGGTGTTGGTCAATGGACAGTTGCAGTCTATTACGGCGTACAATATTGATGATAACAATTATTTTCAGTTGAGAGATTTGGCGGGTAAAATTCCGTTCGATATTGAATTTGACGTTCAGTCTGATCGCATATCGTTATTCTCCACAATCCCAGATCATGCTTACCGGGTAAAGACGGCGGCTGTAGCTGAGAGTAATGCGGAATCTTCTTATTTTCCTAGATGGAAAAGTACGGCCTCTTCTTATCTTGTGAATAATAAGGATGGGACTGTAAGTGTTATTGAGGCGAACAAAGAGTTTACGATTGAAACGTACAATGAGAAGTACGAACTAACAGGCAATAAGAGCATTCCTTTTGAGCTTCCGGTGTTTGGTGGCTTCTTTAGTGGGGAGAAGTATAACTATATTGCTTTTGGCCAAGAGAACCGCGAAGAGAATGATAGCAAGGAAGTCATTCGTATTGTCCGTTATGATAAAAGTTTCAATAGAGTAGACAGTGTCTCCATAAAGGGTGGGGAGAGCTATACCGTTAGCCCGTTTGATTCAGGCTCCGGTAGTATGGCTGAGGCTGGAGATACGCTTGTATTTCACACCTCACGTACAAGATACACGACAGAAGATAAATTAAATCATCAATCCCAGCTTACCATTATTGTAAATACTAAAACCATGACCGTGACCAATGATCTGGGAAGATTCCAGAAGAATCATGTCAGTCACTCTTTTGACCAATATGTATTGTTTGATGGTACTGCGCATGTTCTAGTCGATCATGGCGACGCTTATCCCCGTTCGATTGTTCTGAATAAAGGAGACGGAGCCAGTTATAACGAAGTGGATTTATTTAATATTCCCGGCAAAATCGGAGCGAACGCGACGGGTGTTTCTATAGGCGGATTTGAGATGTCCCCGGCGAACTATATAGTCGCTATGAATTCGGTAGATCATTCCCTAGTCAAAGAGTATACATCTTTTGAGATGGTGGGTTTAGAAACGGACCAAAGGGATGTCATGCTTAGTGTGTTGCCCAAGTCCAACCTGAGCAGTAATTCGGTGAATCACATTACCTTGGCTAAATATGTAGGCACGAACCTGATCGCGTCCATCCCTAAGCTAGTAAAAATCACAGACGACAAAATGATGGTGCTGTGGCAGGAGTTTGATAAAGAGAATCATCCGGGTGATCTGAAATATGTTCTTATAGATGGAGCGGGAAAAGCTACTAGCGACATCCAAACGATCAAGCATTTTGCCTTATCAGAGTGCAGTCCTATTATTAGTGGAGACAAAATCATTTGGTATACGAACAATAAAGGATCCAGAGTGTTCTATTCGATCCCGTTAAATTAACGGATTCAATTAACAACAAAGTGGGTAAATTAGACTATAAGCTATAAATAGGACCTTCTAAATAGAAGGTCTATTTTTTCACGCAAAAATTACATCATCCCATGGAGGTCGCTATGCATCGCGTAAATCTAAACCAGGAACAATTCAACCAACAGGTGATTAATCACGCCTCCTTTGGGATCGCCCTTTTATCGCCAAATGGTTTGATTCTGACCGTAAACCCGGCCTTTGAGCAGACTTTTGGTTATTCCACTGAAGAGTTTGAGGGTATGCGGTTAGAAGACCTTTCTCACCCCGAGGATTTCGGCAACCTTCATGATTTAAAAGCAGTTTTGGGTGAGGAAACAGAAGTGCAGATGGAAAAGCAGTTTATCACAAAAAATGGAGATTATATTTGGGGACAGCTCACGCTCCACCTATTCAGCGACGAGTCGAACCAGCCAGCATACTTCATTTGCCAAATCGTTAACATTACAAAGCAAAAGGAATCCGAGCAACGCCTTCAGGAGTCTGTTGAACGGTATACGTCGCTTAAAAAATATAACCATGACGCCGTCATTTCTTTTGACCTTGATGGTCGAATCATTAATACCAATAGTATGGCGGAAAAGATAACGGGCTATGCCATCGAGTCCGAGTTGATCGGGATGAAGCTTGCGAGTCTGATTGGAGAAGAGAATGTCCAGCGCATTCTGGAAAGAGCCCTTTACGATAATACAGTTGAGCAGTATATCAATAAGCTTGTCACTAAGGACAGCGAAGTCGTTGAAGTGCTCACCAGTATTGCACCTATTTATGTGAACAATCATAATATCGGATTTTATCTTATATGCAAGGACATTTCCGAGCAAAGGCAATTGTCGCTAGCTAAGGAAGCCGCAGAGTCCACGAATAGAGCTAAAAGTGAGTTCCTGGCTATGATGAGTCATGAAATTCGCACTCCCATGAACGGGGTGATAGGCATGACTGATATTCTGCTTGAAACAGAGCTTAATGAAGAACAACGTGAATATGTAGAAATCATTCGCAAAAGCGGAGGAATCCTGCTCAATATAATCAATGATATTCTTGATCTTTCAAAAATTGAGGCAGGCCGCAGCGAGCTACAAGAGGATACATTCGATCTGCGAACTTGCCTCAAGGACAGCTTTTCTGTTATTGCAATAAAAGCTGAACAAAAACATCTGGAGCTCACCAGCATCATAAATCATGATGTTCCTGACTTTATTTACGGTGACGAGGAACGCTTGAAGCAGGTGTTCTTGAACCTGCTAGGGAATGCTGTGAAATTCACACCCGCGGGCAGCATATCGGTAAAAGTGAGGCTTGTAAAGGATGATCCCTTCCTGCTGGCCTTTACGGTAACCGATACTGGCATTGGAATTGATCCTGATCGGCTTACTGATATTTTTGAACCGTTTGAGCAGGTGGATAGCTTTATGATGCGGAGACATGAAGGCACGGGTCTTGGCCTTGCCATCAGCCGCAGAATTGTCGAAATGATGGGTGGTGAGATCTATGCGGAGAGTGACGGCAAGAGCGGTACGTCGGTTACCTTCACAATCAGGCCCAAGAAATCAGTGGTAATTCCTAGCCAAGAGGCTAACATTAACAAGCTTCATACCGCACGTGAGGCAAGAATTTTACTTGCTGAAGACAACTCTATCAATGCGCTAGTGCTGACCAAAATACTCGAAAAAATGGGTCACAGTGTTATCGCCGTCACAAACGGCATAGATGCGGTTGAAGCAGCACGGAAAGAACCCTTTGATCTTATTTTATTGGATCTTCACATGCCCATTATGAACGGTATAGAGGCTATGAAGATGTTAAGAGATGAGCATCAAGAGAAATGTCCGCCCATCATCGCGGTCACGGCTAATGCTTTGAAGGGTGACCGTGAAAATTGTCTAGCTGCCGGAATGGACGAGTATATCAGCAAGCCTGTAAAGCGTGAAGTCATCATAAAGATGTTAGATCAGTTTGTGATCTAATATAAACAGCATAACCTCTCAGTGATATTATCCCCTTCAGGTGAACAGTAAAAAGCCAGTCCATTACTGTTACACTTGGAGGGGATCGCTCTATCCATTGAATTACATAGCATTGCACGTTATACTTTGAAAAGAAATACGGACCCGCTTATCATATAACAGATCCGTCCTTCTATAAGGTATGGATCTTATTTTTTGTATGTATATATTCAGTCAGAGACGGAGGCGCAACATTGCAGCTAATCAATCAATCAGAAGTACAAGATAGGATCGACCTGCTTAAAGATCAGGATCTGTATATCCATCTTGAGATGACAACGGGAGCCTACGCTGCCCATTTAGATAGTTCGAAGCATCCAGCCGCTACTTTTATTACCAATGCTGTTATTCGATATTCCCATGGTTCGATTTCCGGCAACGGTCCTTATCGGGTCGGCTTAAAAATGTCGCAGGGCTGGGTTTACTCGGAAGGGCTAACTCACTATGAAGAGAGTGAGACAGGCAGATTGATTATGGCTGGACATGATGCTCAAGGCAAACTGATCGTATCGTTACAATTAAGCCGAGAGCCGTTCTAATGGAAGAGGAGATGAAGAGTTCTGTGGAAAAACATATTCTTGTTATTTTGCCACATCCGGATGATGAGGCCTTCGGTATATCAGGTACCCTTGCCAAACATATACAAAATGGGACCCAAGTTACCTACGCATGCCTAACGCTTGGAGAAATGGGCCGAAATATGGGCATCCCGCCCTTTGCGAATCGGGTAACCCTCCCGGAAATACGTAAGAAGGAGCTGGAGGAATCCTGCGAGGCTATTGGCATACAGGATTTAAGAATGCTTGGTTTTCACGACAAGACGATAGAATTCGAAGATCAAGTCTTGCTCGATGGGCAGATTGATGCGCTCTTGAAAGAGCTTAAACCTTCGCTGATCATCACTTTCTATCCTGGGTACAGCGTTCATCCTGATCACGATGCTACTGGAGCCGCAGTGATCCGAACCGTTGCAAGACTTCCGAAGGAAGAAAGACCTCCTGTTCACTGTATAGCTTTTGCTAATAATATTGTAGAGATTGGGGAGCCAAAGGTTATCAATGATGTGAGAGATTTCCTCAAGCACAAGATGGCGTCCATTCAGGCGCATCGTTCCCAATTCCAAGCTGCTGAGCTGTTGGGCAGCAAACCTTTAAATGATAAAGAGATCCAAGCTCGTTTTGGAACAGAACATTTCTGGATTTATCCGTTTGAATGATAATGATCTAGTCAGAATTTTAGCGGTGATCTGTTGTCGGTGCTTAACCGGTGATAGATCGCCGTTTTTGTATGTGAATATTCAACTTTTCAGCGGGGGACGGTGGGAATTTAAGGCGAGGCCTTAAGACACGGGTAATTTGACCTAAAAAATTACTAAGGACTATCCGATATAGAAGATACTAACAATTGAAAGGTGATTAAATGCGAATCGGTCACAACATCACGTCTTTAAATAGTTTGAACAGATTAAATAAAAATAATAAATCTATTACAAGTTCACTAGAGAGGTTATCTTCTGGACTTCGGATAAATATAGCGGCAGATGATGCTGCAGGATTAGCAATTTCTGAGAAAATGAGAGCACAGATTCGTGGATTGTCTCAGGCAGCAAGGAATACACAGGATGGTATTTCACTAATTCAGACTGCTGAGAGTGGACTTGGAACTATACAAGATCCTAATCTGCTAAGATTACGGGAGCTTGCAATACAGGCTTCAAATGATACCTTAACAAATTTTGATCGAACATTGATTCAAAAAGAAGTTGAGCAGATAAAGCTTGGGATAAATGATATTGCTAATAACACTCAATTTAATGGAATTCATTTATTGAATAATGACCTCGAAGTAAACACGAATATTACCCCAGTACAGGGCAATATAAGTACGAACTGGACCGCTAACATACCTGCCAGAGATTTATCTAAGACTTCAGATGGAGGTTACGTCGGAATAAGAATTCCCGGTAATAATCCCTTCAAATTAGATAGTATGGGTAATCTGGTTTGGTCACAAGCAATTCCTAATATGGATGTGTATAGTATTAAGGAATCTAGTGATGGTGGTTATATTTTATTAGGAAATGATTTCTCAGCAGGGGCAATTTCCGATCAAAGGATAAATATAATTAAATGGGATGCGAATTTGAATGAGCAGTGGAGTACAGGGGTATCTGGTGTCTACTCCATTATGGGGAATGAAGTAATTGAGACTAGTGACGGTTCCTTTATTGTGGCAGGGACGGGTTCCGGTATTCAAAATTGGGATGGCCTTATGGCTAAATTTAATAGTAGTGGTGTGCAACAATCCACCTCGATAGTGGGTTCTTCACAATCCAATCCTGTTGGCTATGGAAGCGAAGAATTTAATTCTATTATTGAAACTGCTGACGGCGGTTATTTGGCTATTGGTTCATCAAGTCTCCAACTAAACGGTTCTTATACCGATAAGTCAAGCTGGGTTGTGAAATATGATAGTAACTTAAATCCGTTATGGGACACACGAGTCGGTGCTGCTGGGGATGATGAAGGTTACCGGGCCATCGCAACCAGTGATGGAGGGGCCATAATTGTTGGTTCTTATAACGACTCTACTAAAACTAGTGGATTAATCTATAAACTAGACAGTAGTGGAAACGTATTGTGGGAGAAGAATATCTCAAATGAAACTTCCAACTCCAGTCAACTTACAAGCATTACAGAAATGAAAGATGGGAATTACATCGTTGGAGGAATAGTAGATAATAATTATCGTCTTTCCATCTTTGATCCACAGGGTAATGAATTGGCTAATGTTAATCTAAATGGTGGGGGCTCTACGGATAGACTAAATAACATTATTAGTAATGATGACGGAAGTTACACTTTTTCAACTACAACTGGGATAACCAATTTCAATGTATCTTACGGATCAAACCCTGGTACCACATATGATTACAAAACAGTAAATCTTCAGGTGGGAGCAAACTCTGGGAATAACTTCGCTGTTAAATTAACAGATGCTAGAACTACTGCTCTGGGAATTGCGGATATAGATCTTTCAACTAGACAAGGTGCCGAATTAGCGATTTCGAAAATAGACAAAGCTATAAATACCGTTTCATCCAGGCGTTCAATGTACGGCGCGTATCAAAATGCATTAGAACATATCCATAATAACCTAACCAATTACGAAGTAAACTTAACAGCAGCTGAATCACGAATAAGAGATGCGGATATGGCAAAGGAAATGATGAAGCTTACCAAATACAATGTCTTATCTCAAGCATCGCAAGCGATGTTGGCTCAAGCTAATCAACAGCCTCAAGGCGTGTTAGAGTTGTTAAAATAGGGCTATACATACAGTCTATGCATTTCAGTGCATAGGCTTTTTTTAGAATCTATGATGATCTAAGAAATGATTTACAAAAAAATTTCCAGAGACTATTATATTTCTATGCGTAATATTTTCCTTTTTTAACTAGATTATTGTAAGAATTTATCTTTGGAGGTTCAAATGAAAAAGCACGACAAAATCATTTCCTTCATCTTCATGTTCATTATGATGGTGACGGCTATTTTCTGGGTAAACTCGACCACTAGTTGGTCTATGATGGGTACCCTTGCTTCCGTGGCCTGTTTCGTACTTTTTGTATTATTGGGACTCCGCACTATACCTGTTTTGACAGATTTTGTTCTGACAAATCCAGCACCTGAAGTAACTCTGGAAAATAAAATACGGGACAGAAAGCAGGCTTGGCTATATATTATCGGCTGGGTTGTGGCTAGTAGGGTCTTGCTTATGATTATCGGGTATATATTTTTGATCATACAGAATGGCTATTCCGGTGGTTTGTTTAGCAAAATAGCTGAGACCTGGCATATATCGGGGATCGACGCTTCACATTATTTGGGCATCGCGGAGAATTGGTATGTGACGGAGGGAGATCCGAAATACCATATTGTGTTTTTTCCTTTTTTTCCAAATCTAATTAAAGTAGTTCAGGTATTTGTAGGGAATTATCTCGTCGCTGGATTCATCGTTTCTAATATTTGCTCGCTTGTTGCTGCCTTGGTCGCCTATGAGCTTGCCGCACTAGACATGCATCGAAAGAGTGCTATGCGAGTAGTAAAGTATATTTTTATATTTCCGGCTGCGTTCTTTTTCTTTATTCCTATGACCGAATCTCTATTTCTGGCCTTATCGCTGTTGTGTTTATATTTTGTGAGAAAAAAAGAATGGCTCATCGGATGTTTATGCGGTGCACTTGCAGCGTATACGCGTTCTCCAGGGGTGCTGTTGATTGTACCGGTTGCGATTGAATTTGCACGGGAACTTATCGGGAATTATAAATTACTAGATAAAAAAGCGTTTATATATAAACTGACCACCGCCATTGGCTGTCTTGCTATCATATCGATGGGTTTGCTGGCTTATCTTTACATCAACTATTATGTTACGGGAAATGCTTTTCAGTTCAGTATTTACCAGAGGGAGCATTGGTCACAGCAGTTCTATCTCTTTTTCGATACCGTAAGATATCAGATGGAATATGCGGTGGGCACCTTTAAAAGTGGAGATAGCCGTTCTTTTCTCGGCATGTGGCTGCCTAATTTAATCGCTATATTCTCAGCACTAATTATCATGTTAATGGGAGCAAGAAAACTACGGCCATCCTACACTGCTTATTTTATCGTGTATTTTGCTTTCGTAGTGGGAGCTACCTGGCTGCTGTCAGCCCCGCGTTATTTGCTTGTTGCCTTTCCGCTAGCTTTTGCTGCCGTTGCGCTCACTAATGAAAAGCCGAAGGATGTTGCACTCACTGTTATATCTGTTGTGGGTAGTATACTGTACTTGGCAATGTTTGTAGCGGGATATCCGGTGTATTGAGGAATCGTGTTAAAATAGGAGAACGCCTAGGTGCGTTCTTCTTTTTTATTGCGAATAATCTTATAGAAACGATGGTGGGTATGAAGATTGATTACGACAATCAGGTGATCGAGTTTAATGTTCAATATGGAAACGGAAAAAAAATCTCCATTCATATAGATTCGTCAGGGCGCATAACACTCAAGGTACCTAAGAAAACATCTGAAGAGACGATTAAAAGTGTGGTTGAGCGTAATGGAAAAATGATTGTGGAGAAGCTGCAAAGTCTCGAAGCGGCTCGTGAAACGCCAAAGATGATCAGAGCGTACGAAGATGAAGGAAAGTTCCTGTATCTAGGCAAATATTATTCTCTGCATGAGCTTATAGAGACAGCGGAGCTAAGTGAAGAACAACTTCAGTTAAAGCTGAAAAAGTTCTACTTCTCTAGCTGCAAGAAGCTTATAGGAGAGCGGATCACTAGGTACCAGACGCAGCTTAGAGTAAAACCTAAGAGTATCGAGATTGTAGAGTCCAGGACCAAATGGGGAAGCTGCAGCTCCGATAAAAAGCTAACCTTTAACTATCGTCTGGCCATGGCTCCCGTGGAGGTTATCGATTATGTGATCATTCATGAGTTATGTCATTTGCTGCATATGAACCATGATCGCTCCTTTTGGCGACGGGTTGGAAGCCTAATGCCGGATTATAAGGAGAAGGAAGAATATTTAGCAAGATATGGACGGGCTATGACGTTATGAAAAAAAGGGTATTCCAGTGCAACTAGAGTAATGGTTGCCGGGAATACCCTTCGTTATTTTAACCCCTTTGCAGCAATCGATAGAGGTTAAGTGCCAGTTGAATCTCGAATAACTCATCTGAGTTTTTCAGATCTATATTTAGCAAATCTTTGATTTTATCAATCCGGTAAATAAAGGTGTTGCGGTGAATAAACATCGCTTTGGCGGCTTCGGTTACATTCTGATTGTACATAAAATAGTACTCCAAGGTAGACATGAATCTCGTGTTCATCGTCTGGTCATGTTCATGGATGCCTCCCAGAACTTTGTTAAAGAATGTCTCCATTTCCGTAGGCTTAATATTGGAATCCAAAAAATGATAGACAGAATAATCCTCGAAGTGAGCAATGCTCCGGCTGTCTTTATTAAACCGCTGCATGAGCCGCATAGCTTCCTGGGCCTCGAAGAAGCTTCGATGGAGCGAAGCAAGTGTCTTATACTGACTGCCAATGCCGATGAGAAAATGATTTTTAGTCATTTCCTGAGCCAGCAACTGCAGCACCTCTTGAGCAAAGGCTTTCGTATCGCTTACGGAAATTGGCGGTTTATTTTCATTTTTTCCGATCAAGATGATGATTTGCTGATTGCGATAGTAACAGATTAGCTCTCCACCTGCATTACTGGACAAGCCATAGATCAAATTGACACATTTTTTGACCATATGCTCCATTTCGTATTTTCTATAAACCATGTCCGTGTAGTTTTCCAGCTGTGTAGCTTCAATATGGATAACTGTACAGTAATACGCATAGTTAACTTTAAGCCCATGCATAGCAGATAGGGAATGCAGTGTTTCTGTTGAAGTAATATTGCCAGCTAATAAGTCGTCGAAGAAGTCCTGCCTAATTTTATGCTTTACCTCTTCGATTTCCTTGGCTTTGATCCGGTCCAGTGCAAGCATCGTGGATACATGCTCTAACGCGGTGTAGTCAAATTCAACCAGCTTGCGTACCGTTTGCAGAACGACGATATACGCGTATGCGTTACTGGATACAGAAACCGGCATAATGCAGCACTTGTACGGCTGTCCCTGAGAATAGTAGGTGCGTTTGATGGATTTTTTGATTTCAGTAATATACTTTGGGAAAGCTACCGTGAACTCTGGTGGAAAAACTGGCCTGTTCTTCACCAGTGGCAGGAATTCCTGAAGTGGAGATGGGTTATCCTTATGATCTGTATAGCAGAGTAGGTTCCAGTCTCTATCTAATATAAGAACAGGGTTATGGATCGTGTCGGACAATTCCGCCGATATTTGCTCAATACCGCCTCCTTCGAGTGCGATTTTGAACAGCGCATTATGAAGGTCGAGCGAGCGTCGGTTCACTGCATCGTAATCCGCGTTGGTCTTTTCGTTAATGATCGCAATGACTCTGGACAAGGTGTATTCAAAAGGGAGCTCCAGTAGCGGGAGTCCATGCTTATCAGCAAGCTCGATCATATTCTGCGGGATAGCATCGAAATATCGCTTCATTTTGATGCAGAGTCCTGCACAGTTATTCTCCACCAGCTCATGAATGAATTTGTTCTGCAGCTCCGTGCTGTCTTTGAAGATATATCCGGTGGATAAAAGCAGCTCGTTCGAGGTCAGCCAGTCAAATACGTCCGGATTCTCGATGATATTAACTACGGAGATTTGATTGTTTAGACCAGAATGCCCCGCAACGATCTTTATGCCTTCGATGGATTTGATTTGTAAGATATCTTTTATCGTTAGCATCAATTCACACCTCTCATCTTCGCCCATTGTGCAATGTGCATAGTGATTACTTGTTGTTTTTAGTGTTCTTGTATGATGACCCCCAGTGTACGGAGGACTACAATAAGGGTGTCAGGTAACGTTTATCCGTTAAACTGTGATATATTTCACAAAAATATCCTTTTTCACACAGAAAGCAGCTCAATCTTCATCATTCTTGGAATTTTATGAACTGAGTGTAACATCTTCTATCATTCATCATCAACCGTTAAGGTTTTTTTATGAGAACGCTTTCTATATAGGATAACCTGACAGTAAGTGACCAAACCATTATCTACTTCCTTCTCAAGGGGGCGATCAAACGGAGCATTCTCAGAGCAAGTGTACCTCTTATTTAAAAGCTGGGATATCCAGTGATAGCGCGTTCTTTTATCGGATTCGAGAATCAAGATTTTTCGGAAATGTACACAGCATATTTGAGCGGACGATAAATGTAAGGTGCAAGGCAACTGATGAATTATATACCATTGCGAGCAGTAGGGTAGATAATGCGCCTAATACTTTGATTACAGAGGTTAGTAGTTTTTCGGTTCTTGGACTGGTTGTGGGAGATGAAGTTTTTGCGGAGAATGATCAATTATATATCGGCACTAAGCTTTCAATATCGATCAAGGAACTGACAGTTTGGCAGAGCTCATTATCTATTTTTCCAATAGAACTAAAGACGCTAAGAGATAATTTGGCTGCGGCAAGGGCTTATATCAATAGCTATGGAAAACCAGGCGGTATAAAGCAGTTTGCGGGTTCTAGCAGCTTTGAGAGAGAAACGATGCGGCTGCTGGAAGAGCGATCTTCAGGTCTTCTGAATGCCTTGGCGAATGACAGCATGGAAGAGGCTACTCATTATGCAATTCGACTAATGGGATTAGGCCCAGGGCTGACTCCGTCGGGAGATGATTTTTTAGTTGGATTGTTTGCTGTGATCCATCTGCCTCAGAGTCCTATTAGTAAATATCAGCCGTGGTGCAGGGAAGTCGTGAACGAAGCAGCTGAATTAACGAATGAAATAAGCTATATGGCTCTGAAAAAAGCGGCTTGGGGTCAGGTGAGAGAGTCAATGGGTCAGATGCTGCATTCGCTCATGTATGAGAGTAAGGAAAATATGCTTCTTGGCTTATCGGCAGTGCTGGATATAGGTTCTTCTTCCGGAACAGATATTGCCTTGGGGATCATTAGCGGTTTGAATCTTAATCTAGAACAACGTTGGAGGTAAGATATGTCGACTAAAATAGTAATTAAAAGAAACACATACTTTGATTCCGTCTCGCTCATGTCGTTGTCGACCAAAGCGAATCAAATAGAGGGTGTCGAACAAGCTTTTATCGCAATGGCTACTCAAATGAATAAAGAGGTATTAGCGAATGTAGGGCTGATAACCCCTGAGCTAGAGGAAGCTAAGAATAGTGACCTGATGATCGTAATCAAAGCAGCATCCCCTGAGCTGGCTGAAGTTGCCTTTGAAGCAATCGAAGAGCTGTTTATTAAAAAAGATAGTGCAGTTGGCGGTACAGAGCTTAAATATCCAACAATTGAGTCGGCAGTGAAGAATATGACAGCAGCTAATCTTGCAGTGATTTCAGTCAACGGAGCGTTTGCAGCCAGAGAAGCAAGAAAAGCGCTGGAGAATAATCTACATGTCATGATGTTCAGTGACAACGTAAGCGTAGAAGACGAAATTGAATTAAAAAAAATAGCACATGAGCGTGGATTGCTGATGATGGGGCCGGATTGCGGAACCGCGATCATTGGAAATATGGCCTTATGTTTTGCCAATAAGGTTCGTAAAGGCAATATCGGCATCGTGGGTGCATCCGGCACAGGAAGTCAGGAAATCAGCGTGCGGATTCACGATTTTGGCGGAGGCATCTCACAGTTGATTGGCACAGGCGGCAGAGACCTAAGTGAACGTGTCGGCGGAGTAATGATGCTTGATGCGATGAAAGCGCTTAACGAAGACGAAGCCACTAAGGTCATTGTGTTGATTTCCAAGCCACCCGCCAAAAGTGTGGAACAAAAAGTGCTGAATGAAATCAAAAATATGCATAAGCCTGTCGTGGTCTGCTTTATCGGAGGAACGGAGGAAGCTGTTCTGGAAGCAGGTGGACATTTTGCCAAAACAACCAAAGAGGCCGCGCTAAAGGCGGTAATTCTATCCGGCATTGATGAGAGTCAAATTGACAAGCATCCGCTAAACCTTCCGCTGATTGAGGAGATTAAGGTCAAGCTGAAGCCAGAACAGAAGTATATTCGTGGGTTATTCTGCGGCGGTACTTTATGTGATGAAGCAATGTATCTAGCGATGGAGAAATACGACGATGTCTATAGCAATATTCCAAAAGATCCGGAATATCAGCTGGGTGATATCCATATCAGCCAAGCGCATACGTTTATTGACTTTGGGGATGATGGGTTCACTAACGGCAAACCACATCCGATGATTGATCCTTCTTCACGGATTGCCAGATTCAAGCAGGAAGCAAAGGACCCGGCGGTGGGCGTGATCATTATGGATTTTGTATTAGGCTATGGATCGCATGAGGATCCAGTAGGTGTTATGGTGCCTGCAATTATTGAGGCTAAGCAAGCAGCGGAACAAGAAGGCAGACATTTGGAGATTGTCGGCTATGTACTTGGAACCGATCTGGATACACCTTTCGTCCAAGAACAGCTTGATAAGCTGGTATCCGCGGGCGTTACCTATGCAAGCAGTAATACGAATGCAGGACTTCTTGCCAGAGGTTTTGTAGAGAAGGGAGTATAACATGAGCAGAATCAATGAGTTATTTAAGAGTGAACTTCACGTTATCAATGTCGGCCTAGAAATGTTCAAGGATGATATCCTGAAGCAAAAAGGCAACGTAACCCATCTGGAATGGAAGCCACCTGGTGGAGGTAAGCCCGAATTAATTGCCGCACTGGATGCGTTAGAGCAAGAGGGGATTGCTGCAAAGATTGAGGCTGCCAACAAGCTGGCTGTAGAGCGAATCGTGAATTCACAACCGGTATTGGTTGGTTTTGATCAAGCGATCAATGTCGTACCAGGGATGACTAAGACTACGATATTACATGCAGGGCCTCCGATTACCTGGGATAAGATGAGTGGTCCCATGAAAGGTGCAGTTACCGGCGCTTTGGTCTTTGAGGGCTTGGCGAAGGATCTGAATGAAGCTGCCGAACTAGCGGCATCAGGTGAGATTACGTTCTCCCCTTGTCACGAGCATAATTGTGTGGGGTCCATGGCAGGGGTAACCTCAGCCTCTATGTTCATGCACATTGTAGAGAATAAAACGTATGGCAACATCGCTTATACGAACCTTAGTGAGCAACTGTCGAAAATCTTGCGGATGGGTGCAAACGATGAAACGGTCGTTGCCCGTTTGATCTGGATGAGAGATGTGCTTGGACCGATGCTGCGTGAGGCGATGAAGTTCTCTGAGAACGGCATTGATCTGCGGCTCATGTTATCACAGGCGCTCCATATGGGAGATGAATGCCATAACCGCAACAACGCTGGAACGACTCTTTTGATTCAGGCATTAACGCCGCTTATCCTGAGAACGGATTTTACTAATGAGCAGAAAATCGAAGTGTTCGATTTTGTGGCAATGAGTGATTATTTCTCCGGACCAACCTGGATGGCTCTTTGTAAATGTGCGCTTGATGCTGCCCATGGCATCGAGCATAGCACCATCGTAACAACGATGGCTCGCAATGGCGTGGAATTCGGTATTCGTGTCAGTGGAATGCCAGGCAATACCTGGTTTACCGGCCCTGCGCAAAAGGTTGTCGGACCGATGTTTGCAGGGTATAAGCCGGAAGATTCGGGACTCGATATCGGTGACAGTGCGATTACCGAAACGTATGGTATAGGTGGCTTCGCCATGGCAACCGCGCCGGCGATTGTAGCATTAGTTGGGGGAACCGTAGATGATGCCATGAACTATTCTGTGAAAATGAAGGAAATTACTACGACGGAGAATCCAAATGTGACGATTCCTTTGTTGAACTTCCGCGGAATTCCTACTGGAATCGATATTCGTAAAGTGGGTCAAACCAGCATTATGCCAGTGATCAACACGGCTATTGCCCATAAGGATCCAGGCATCGGAATGATTGGAGCCGGAATCACTCATCCTCCAATCGAGTGTTTCGAGCAAGCCATTCTCGCTTTTAGCCAGAGCATGCATTCATAGAACCACCCGCCCTTCAGGCCTATTCAAGGGCCTGAGGGCTTCATAAGCCATTGGTATGTAAGCGCTAACGATCTAGGGGGAGATTTATTATGGATCAAGTATTTATGAAGATGTTCTGGAAAAAGGGAGATTGGGCCGCGTTTTTCGGGCTGCTTGCTAACAATTTAACCAATCTGCTTACGATGATTTCATTGTTAATTTTTGTAGTAGGATTTCCGGAAGGTATGGTTTACGGCAGAGTCGTTCCTGCGTTTGGACTCGCGATTTTTATCGCAAGTATTGCTTATGGCTGGTTTGGATATCAGCTAGCCAAAAAAACAGGCCGAACGGATATAACCGCATTACCTTCAGGACCTAGTGCTCCATCGATTTTTACGGTAACTTTTCTAGTGTTAATTCCCGTATTTAGAGAAACCAATGATGCATCATTTGCGCTGCAAATTGGTCTCGTATGGTGCCTGTTCGAAGCTTTGATCCTTATTGTCGGCTCATTTCTGGGAGATGTGCTGCGTAAGGTTATTCCAAGAACCGTACTTTTATCTTGTTTATCTGGACTTGGATTGTTATTGCTGGCCATGAACCCGATGCTGCAATCCTTCGAAACACCAGTGGTTGCTTTTGTTGTACTTGTGATCATCTTTATTAACTGGTTTGGCAAATCGCCGATATTCAAAAAAATTCCTACAGGATTCCTGCTGCTGATTGCAGGAACCGCGCTGGCTTGGATATTCGGCTTGCAGAATCCAGAAGCGATCACAACGGCTCTTTCAACACTGGGGTTTAATCCACCTGAGGTGCATATTACCAGCTTAATTCAAGGGATTCCGCATGCCTTGCCATACCTGGCTTCTGCAATTCCATTGGGACTGGCGAATTATATTTTTGACCTTGAAAATATTGAGAGCGCACATGCTGCGGGAGATCCTTATAACACTCGTAACGTCATGCTAACGAACGGGGTTGCTTCAAGTATTGGTGCTTTTACAGGTAATCCGTTCCCGGTAACTGTGTACATTGGTCATGCAGGCTGGAAATCTATTGGGGCTGGACTTGGTTATACCATAGCTTCTGGTTTCTCCATGTTAATTATTTGTCTCTTTGGTATAGGGGCACTGCTGTTGTCTATCATACCTGTTGTGGCGATTGTTCCGATTCTGGTCTATGTCGGGGTCGTTACGGCGAATCAGGTGGTTCGAGAGACACCTAAAAATGAAGTGCCCGTTATCTTTATCACCTTGTTCCCATGGATTGCTAACTGGGCTTTAACGCTTGCGAACAACATTTTTAATGCGGCTGAAACTTCGGCTTCTAAGGTGGGGATTGATCTCTTATTAAGTAAAGGGGTTTATTACAACGGCCTGATGCATTTAGGAAATGGTGCACCGCTTAGCAGCTTGATTTGGGGCTCCATCACTATTTTCTCTATCCTGAATAAACCACTGCGGGCTGCTGTCTTTGCTGTAATCGCGTCTGGCCTATCTTTATTTGGGATCATTCACGCGCCGACTGTTGGATTTGCTCAAGCTTCACTTATGCCGTTCGTATACGCCTATTTGATGGTTGCAGGATTATTTGTTTATAAGCATTTTTCAGACCTTCGTGACCCAGCGAACAAGCTGCAATCCGAATAAATAATTGATAAAAAGAAATAGGAGAGCTAGAGCCATGACTAATCAAACTCTGTCAGAAGATTTAATTCAAGCAGCGGATCGCGGGGATTTAGCTGCCGTAGAACAGCTTTTAGCTCGTGGTGTCGATGTTCATCATAAGGATGCCAGTGGTCGTACTGCGCTGATGGCGGCAACGCAAAAAAATCATATTCCTCTCGCTCAAAAGCTGATTGAAGCAGGCAGTGACGTGAATGCAAGAGATATCACTATGTTATCACCCTACCTGTGTGCCGGTGCCAATGGATTCCATGAGATTCTGTCTTTAACTCTTGCCGCAGGTGCGGATACAACCAGTGTAAATCGTTTTGGGGGAACTACACTGCTTCCTTCCAGCGAGAAGGGGTATCTAAGAACTGTTCAGAAATGCTTGGAAGCAGGCGTTGCAGTTAACCATATGAACAATCTGGGATGGTCTGCCTTGTTGGAGGCAGTAATTCTCGGGAATGGTGGCCGTTTATACTCTGATATTATTCAGTTGTTGGTGGATGCTGGAGCGGATGTTCAATTGCCGGATCGTGACGGCAAATCATCGTTGCAGCATGCAGAAGAGCTGGGACAGGAGAGGGTCATCCGTATTCTCAATCAAGAAAAGCTAACGATTCATCCAAGTATTCAAAGCGCTCAAGAGCTAGCTCGGGCAGAGGATTTCCTGAAAGCAAGTTTGGTTATGGAACATGCAATGCAAGAGGACAGTAATAATTCAGACTTCTATTACTATAAAGGATACTTCTTAGGGGAACTCGGGAGATATGAGGAAGCTTTGGCAGCCTATCAACAGGCACTTACTATCGAACCGGATGACCTTGATTTCTATTTCTATACCGCAAATGCCTACCGAATGATGAAGCGATCCGAGCAAGCGTTAGCAGAGTATGACAAAGCGATAGAACGCGATCCTGGCGAAAGCTTCTTCCGCTATCATAAATCCAATTATTTAAGAGAGTTGGGCAGGCATGAGGAAGCGGTTAAAGTTATGGATCAGCTTCTGGAACAGCAGCCTGAACGGTATGATTTCTCGTTTCATAAGGCGAACAGCTTGAGATCACTTGGCCGGCATCAAGAGGCAGTTGAGGCGATTGAGAACGCAATTGCTAACGATCCGAGCAATCCTTTATATCATCATCATAAGGCACAGTCACTTGGTTTACTTGGTGATCATGAAATGGCCATTCAAGAAATAGATATTGCTATCAGCTATAATCCTGCCAATCCGGATTTTCACTCCGCGAAGGAACAATTTCAGCTGGCCCTTAAACGCTAATAAATGAGGATCAACTGATCCGTCAGGAGGAATGGAATGAGTAAATTTATAGTTGTAGCCATTGGCGGTAATTCATTGGTGAAAGACAATGGCCGCGATTCTATAGAGGATCAGTCTGAGGCAGTACGTGAAATTGCTGTGAATATCGCTGATCTGGTGCAAGCAGGCAACGATGTGGTGGTTACTCACGGCAACGGTCCACAGGTTGGATTCGAGCTGAGACGAAGCGAGGTGGCTTCGGAAGTCACTGGAATGGATGTTACTCCGCTGGTCAATTGCGTGGCGGGCACGCAAGGGGGCATAGGCTATTTAATTCAGCAGGCCTTAACAAATGAATTCATTCATCGCAGATTAGACAAAAAGGTTGCCACAGTCATTACTCAGGTCGAGGTTAGCAAAAATGATCCGAATTTTCAGTCTCCCTCGAAACCAGTGGGCTCCTTCTTCACGCTTGAGCAAGCAGAGGAGATGAAGCGTGCCAAGCCAGATTGGGTCATCATTGAGGATTCAGGACGAGGTTACCGCCGTGTTGTTCCATCGCCTAAGCCGATTGATATCGTTGAAAAAGACGTCATTAAATCACTCATTGAGACGGGTTATGTGGTAATCGCTGTTGGCGGAGGCGGGATTCCTGTGATCAAAACCGAAAATAATACCTACGAAGGTATCGATGCAGTCATTGACAAAGACTTTGCTACAAGTCTGCTGGCCGAACAGATCGATGCAGAATCTCTTATCATTACAACAGGAGTTCCTCAGGTATGTGTGAATTTCGGTACGCCTGAGCAGAAGGCTCTTGAAGAAGTTACAGCGGCAGAAATGTTGGTATATGCGGAGCAGGGTCATTTTCCTGCTGGCAGTATGCAGCCTAAAATTGAAGCAAGTCTTGGCTTTTTGAAAAAAGAGGGACGCAGAGTTATCATTACCAATCCGGAAAATATGAAAGCTGCGATGAGCCAACAGGCTGGCACACATATTGTAAATTAATAGGATCTAATTTATCTCATCATTTCATGGAGACCGCCACTGATCTAAATCAGGGCGGTTTTTTGACATATTCATGAATTGTTATCTAACTGTTGCTTTCAGATGGCCATATTCTGGTGAATAAAAGGAAGATAAGAGGTAAAACTATGTCCACTATAGAGAAAAAAATACATTAAAATGCGGGGGTAAAAGATGATATCGAATAAAGGAACAACACAACGTTTTACCAGGGCTACAATTCTTTGTTGTATTTGTGCATGTACGGTATTGCTAAGTGGTTGCACTAAAGCAGCGGATGAGACTCAAGTGCCTACTCCAACAGCTCAAGTAGAAACCGCAGCACCTTCTGCAGAAGCAACTACACCTGTACCTACGAATAACGCAACAGAACAACCCCTAACATCTGCGTCACCCGGCTCAAATACTGGGAAACTTCCAGAGGGGGTTAGCATTCAGAGAGTTATCAAGGAGGTTTCGTTAAAAGATAACTATCATAAAAAGGTTGAGCTGCTAACTGACGGAGGCAAGCGGGTCACCATCACAGATCCGAATCAAAAGATTGTTTTGCAGCAGATTGAATATGACGGAAGGATCACTGCGGTTAAGGGTAAACAGGTTACTGTTCAAGTGGAGGGCGGTAAAGAGCAAACCTTAACGATTCCTGATCATATAGTCATTGAAGATGAAGACAAGCTCGGATTGAACAATGGCGTTGAAATCGAGTGGACGGTAAATGCAGACGGACAAATCGAAAGTGTGGAACTGGACGATTAAAAAATTACCGAGGTGAGCTGGATGAAATTTCTAATCGTACTTGGTAGTATTCTTGTTCCCATTGTTATGCTGATGTTACAGGGGAAATCGATAAAGTGGCGTATGGTTTTTAATGTTGTTTCGATCTTAAGTACGATTATCTTTGGAAATATTTCTGCCTTGGCAATTTACGAAATATTAAGAGATCATGCTGTATTTATGACCTCGATCCATGCGATATTTTTAAATCCAATGTTTCTTATTACCGGAGCCTATCTTGGCGTTTATTTAATTTATCGGTTGATGATAATTTCGTATGACGAGGTTTATATGTGATCGGTGCAATACAAATAGGGATGTTCCTGCGAAGGACACCCCTATTTGTGTTGTTAACAGGACGGGGGGTTAAGAGGACTTTCCTACAACGTTTGTTCCGCTCTTCGTGATCTTGTAGGTGATGATATCACCATTCCAGAAGTGGAACTTCAGGATTACCTCGCCGTCTTTAACATCTTTAAAGAACGCGGGAAGCAGCTTGATTTCTTTAGTGTTATAAGAAGGTGAGAAGGTATTGCCGAATTCCTTAAATGGAGTCCAGTCCTGCGGACCTGCATTGCCACCAGCGGTATATACAGCTTCCATTGTGGCAAGCTGGTTACCATTAAAGGTGGTCGGAATGGCAAAGGATTCAGTCGTGCCTTTTGCATCGCTTAATTTAGCTGTGTCATACACAATCACCTTAAGTCTCCACGCAACACCCTTGTTGAATTTCAGAGTCAGCACGGCATTTTCACCGTATTTTTGGGAAGCTGTGAGCTTTTTAAGTTGGCTGGCTTTGAGGATGAGCTCCTCACCATTTAAGGTGTAATCTTTACCTTTGGTCAGATACTTTCCGTTGGCACTAATGGTGGTTAGCTTATTTCCGTTCAGGTTCAGCTTAACCTTGGTATCTTTGATTTGTGCACCTTTTTTTAGGTAGACCAAATCGCTTTCGGTGCTGGAGGAACGCTCCTTCAGACCAGACATTAATACATTGTGGAGTTCAGGATCAGACCACTTATAAGTTTTACGGTTGAAATGCTGCCCGTTATCCCAGAGCATGGAAGTCATTTTCTTTTCTTTCAAATAATAAGTCAGATACTCAAAGAATTTAAGCTTCTCGCCCTGTTCAATCACACCCGTGTCTTTATCGAAACCTAATAAACCAAATTCGCCGACGATGACAGGGATGCCTTTAGCTACAAATGTATTGTAAACGTTATCAAAAGTTTGAGTGATATCGTTTTTTGTATCTTTTTCAAACGTGGTGTAGCCGGCAATGTTCACACTAAAAGGCCAGAAGCCATAGAAGTGAACGGTCGCAATAATATTTGGATCGTTCAGAGCCGTAATCGTCTTATAGAGATGATCCATTCTTGTTTGCGTAGGTGAAGACTCTAATGAAGGTAATACAAGTGGGCGGAGGTCGTTTTTCCCACCGGATTTCCGCACGATTTGATAGAAAGAGTTATTAAGTTCAGTAAGCATTTGCTCCATTTTTGCTTCGTCTGTGCTTCCACCATCGGTGAACCGAGGCTCATTTATGCTCTCGAACATCAGCTTATCGGATTTGTCCTTGAAGCGATCGGCAATTTGAGTCCAGGCTGCATCATAACGCGCCAGCGTTTCATCGTGTTTTTCTTCCATATGGCTTACCCATAGCCAGGAATCATGATGGACATTAATCATGACATAAAGCTTGGCGTCCAGTGCCCAGCCGACAACTTCTTCCACACGGTCGAGGTAGGCCTTTTCTAGGGTATAGTCTGGTGCCGCACCCATGTGAGTATCCCAGGTCACAGGAATCCGAATGCTTTTATAGCCTTGAGCGGCGATCTTTTTAATAAGATCTTGGGTCACACGTGGATTGCCCCAGGAGGTTTCATCCTCACCTGTAGCATCTAAAGTATTGCCAAGGTTCCATCCGGGCTGCATTTCGTCTACATAGGATTGGATCTTACTCTTTGGCGCTGCCTTAGCTTGTTGCTCGTCCTTAGTTGCAGCTGCGGCCATGGATGAGAACAGAGAGAGCAGAAGAGCGGTGACAAGTGTCAATGATAAGAAGGATTTCTGGATTCGCGTAGTCATTGAATTCTCCTTTGTGAGATAAATTTAGGATGCTTGGACCTGGCTTTGACGCTGTACTCGGTGGTTAGATGAACACAAACACCTCCAGTTTTATTTTGTAAACGCTTTCTGAATATACCCTAACATAGAATACACTTAGCGAGTACCTTACTAATTTGTGGTAAATTCATATAAGAATTAGTGATTTAAATTAATTTACCCCACAGTTGGATAAAGAAATTATTTGAATAACCCTACTCGTAGAAATTGGTTATTCAATAGGATTATCTCTAGCTGCCCGTTATACAAAAAAGAAATATAACATGACAAAAGCATATATATTAGATATGATGAAGCATGAAAATTTAAAATTAGAAATAGGTGCCAACTATGAATGTTGCGGAAGTACAATCATAGATTGGTTAAATGGAAAGCGGGTGTGAATCCCGCGCGGTCCCGCCGCTGTGAAAGAGGAGTCCTTGCAAAATGCCACTGGGAAACTGGGAAGGCAGCAAGGGTGATGATACTTGAGCCAGAATATCTGCCTTTTTCTGTTACACCATCAAACTCTACGATCGATAGAGAGGTGCTTGAATAGTGTTTGCCAGCTATTATTGTGGTTCACTATCTTAACCTCTTGACGTTTATGTTGAGTGGTTTTTTTGTGGTTATGAGAAAGTTTATTCTGTTTTTTATCATAGGTATGAAGGGAAGGGTTATGGAAAAATGAAGAAAAATAAGTTTTTAGCGTGGTTACTTATTGTAGCTGTATTTATTACGACATTCTCTACAAGTGTAATCCCGGCTCAAGCAGATGGAGCAAGCTCTACCCTTAAAGGGTATGTATCTGTATCCGTGGAGAAATTCACCTTAGGCCAAGGGTATATTAAGGAACCTATTAAAGTTCCGATTTATGAAGGCGATAATGGCGCATCTTTAATAACACGTGCGCTAGGTGATGGGAATTATAGATATTTAGGAAATATAGATAGTGGTTTTTATTTATCAGAAGTTAAAGATAGTGGCAGAAGCGAAGTCAATATTCCACAATATATTTTAGATATGATTTCAGCCGATGGGAATACAGTCGGCACTAAAGCAGACTCAGAGTGGTTAAGTCAGTTTGACTACACCTCCATGTCGGGTTGGATGTATGCAGTAAATAATGTGTTTCCTCCGTTTGGGATGACCGATTATAAGCCTCAAGACGGTGACATCATTCGAACTCAGTTCACCACTTATGGCTATGGTTCTGATCTTGGCGGCTGGGGGGAAATCCCAGTTCAACTTGCCAATAAGGATGCTTTAACTGCGGAAATCGCCGAGATTAACAGTGCCCCTAATAAAGAAACTATTTTGGACAGACCAGTAGTGCAATCGGCAGTTTATGAAGCCTATTCCGTGCTCGAAAACATGGCAAGCTCTCAAATAAGTGTAGATCATGCGCTTGTCGGTCTTAATAATGCATTAGACATAGAACCCCCTGTTATTACAGTAAGTGGCATACAAGATAAACAGGAAGTATCCAATAAAGAAATAAGCTTCAAAGTAGCTGTCACAGACAATGTATATAGTGACATTACTCCAGAAGTGAAGCTGAATGGAGTTACTTTATCACCTGCAAATGGGGAGTACAAAGCTACTCTGAATTCAGGCAGTAATGCAATTACTGTAACGGCTCTTGACGGAGCTGGAAACAAAACAAATGTAACTTATCAGGTTACTTACAAACTGGAAACTACAGTTGCCGTCAAACAACAGTTAGATAAAAACCTTGCTTATATTTTAAATACTGTAAAGAATCCAACGTTTGGAACTGGCAGTGGAGAATGGTCAATCCTTTCTCTGGCCCGGGCGAACTATACAGTACCTAACGGTTATTACGATCTTTATTACAACAATGTAGCAACGAAAATAGCATCAATCATTAAAGAGGATGGAAAACTCGACGCCAATAAAAGCACAGAGAATTCCAGAGCAATATTAGGACTTACCTCTATCGGAAAAGATATCACAAATGTTGCGGGATATGATCTGAGAAAAGCACTCGCTGATTATCAATATATCCAAAAGCAAGGCAATAATGGTCCGATTTTTGCTCTGATTGCGCTAGATAGCCATAACTATGAGATTCCTGTAGTTGATGGAGTTACAGAACAGACCACAAGAGAAAAACTAGTTCAGTATATTTTAGATAAAGAGGTTAAAAAAGGTACAGCAGAAGCTGGTGGCTGGGCATTAGGCGTAACTAAAGCCGATGTCGATATGACTGCGATGGCGATGCAAGCTCTTGCACCTTATTATGCATCCCGTGATGATGTAAAAGCCGCCGTGGATCGGGCCATCCAATGGCTGTCCGATAACCAAAACAATCAAGGCGGATTTACAAGCTGGGGAAGCACTAGCAGCGAGAGTATCTCGCAGGTAATTGTAGCCTTAACTGGTGTAGGCGTAGATCCGCACACGGACGCTAGATTTGTTAAAAGTGGAAATTCGCTTATTGATGCATTACTTAGCTTTGCTGCACCTGAGGGTGGATTTAAGCATATCCTCACAGGCAAAGTAGACAATATGGCAACGGACCAAGGTACGTATGCACTTGTGTCCTATGATCGTCTGATCAATCATAGCAACCGTCTCTTTGATATGAATGATGTGCAACTGGAACAACCAGAAGAACCGGGGCCTGGGCAACCAGAGGGTCCGAAAGAACTTCCGTTACCTTCTGGGGAGAACCCGAAAGTTGAAATCCCAAATGACGCTAATGATTATATCGTTCCGATCAGCACTGGAGATAGCAACAAAGAAATCACAGTAGCTATTTCGGAAGAAAATCAATCGAAGGTTAGTGTCAATTTACCAAGTAACAGCGACCTTCCTCAGATAGAGGCCATAAAAGGTAACGTATCTGTAGTCATTCCTAAGGGTGCAAAAGTTACAAGTGGGGATGCCTCTGCGATTGAACTGATTTCAGCTTTAACCGGTGCAGAATCTGCACTAAAAGATAGTGTGAATCAGATTATTCCTGGGGACAAGAAGCTTGATAACATTCTTCAAGCATTTTCCATGGGTGGTAGTGCAAGAGTAGAATTCAGTCAATTTATTACGTTAACCTTTAAGGACCTTAAAGGAAAAGAAGCTGCTTATATTCAAAATGGCACCCCTCATGCCATTCAAAAATTTGCAAGTGATGACTTAGGTTTTGCAAGCGGTAAGTCTGAGTATGCCTATGATAGTGGAAATGACTTAATTGTAAAAACCAATCACTTCACTGACTACATTGCGTATGCTTCCAGTGCAGTACAAACACCTGGCGGCGACGGTGGTAATGGTAATGGCGACGGTGGTAGCGGAAATGGTGAAGGAAATGGCGGCAACAATGGCGGCAACAATGGTGGCGGAACCACTCCATCGAAACCATATGTAATCCTGTCCGTGGATAAGCTTACGATTAATAAGGGATATGTTGTTCCATCTGTACAGGTAGAGCTCCAATCTGGTGACACAGTGTGGTCTGTACTAAAAAGAGTGCTGGATAGCCGCGGTATCGACTATAGAGATTCCTGGAACAGTGACTTTGGAAGTGTATATGTTGAATCCATAGCTGGTGATGGGGAATTTGACCATGGCAGCGGCAGTGGATGGATGTATAATGTGAATGGGAAATATCCTAATTATGGAGCATCTTCATATGACCTAAGTTCCGGGGACAGAATTCAGTGGCGTTATACTACGAATTTGGGTGTGGATCTAAATGCACCGATACCAACTATGAGCCCAACCCCAACCCCAACGCCTAAGCCTGGTGCTACTCCTGCTCCTGCTCCTGGTGGGGGAACTAATCCGGAAGCCGGCGTTGATCCAAATGTGAGTCCATCTCCAACAGTGACTCCTAAGGATCCTAACCAGACAAATGATATTAAACAACTGTATACAGATGCTGATAAGATCTCTTCCTGGGCTTATTCAGCGATTGAAACAGCTACAGTAAAAGGATATATCCAAGGTAATAATGGTCAGGTGAATCCGAAAGCTTATATCACAAGAGCGGAGTTCACTAAGATTCTTGTTTCTGCATTAGAACTTGATATTAAGAGTGATAAAGGTATTACCTATAAGGATGTCGCTCTAGGTGATTGGTTCTATCCATATGTGAATGCTGCGCATAAGGCAGGTCTAATCACAGGCTTTAATAATGAATTTAAGCCAAATGACAAGATTACTCGTGAGCAGATGGCAGCAATTATCGTCAGAGCATTGGCCATCCCGGCGACGAAGCCAGGAACAGCGATTAAAGATATCAACACCGTATCGGCATGGGCCAAAGCAGATGTAGAGACCGTTGTTGCGACTGGTTTGATGTTAGGTGATGATAATCAATTTAAACCTAAAGAGCTTGTAACTAGAGAAATGGCGGCTGTTGTAGCTACTAGAACCCATGATTATAAGAGTGGGAACAAAGTGGTTAGTCCGACTATTCAGAATAAAGCAGTTAGTTCTTATATTCAGAACACAGCTGCCTTTTTGCAAAAAACAGTAACAAACCCGGTTATCTCCTCGGTTGGCGGGGACTGGACAGTGTTCGGGCTGGCTCGTTCAGGCGTGAAGGTTCCAGATAGTTATTACACTAAGTACTACGCGAATGTAGAAGCAACTCTTAAAGAAAAAGCTGGGAAGCTGCATAGCGTAAAATATACGGAATATGATAGAGTTATTTTGGCATTAACTTCAATCAACAAAAATATTGATAAAGTGGCGGGTTATAACCTACTGGAACCGCTCGCGGATTTTGATACTGTAATTAAGCAAGGTATTAACGGACCTGTGTTTGCTCTCATTGCACTGGACAGTAATCATTACGACATTCCAGTGGTTAAGGATGTAAAGACGCAGACGACTAGAGAGAGGCTCATTGATTATATTTTGGGCAGAGAGATCAGCGGTGGTGGATGGGCACTAGGCAGTAATGCTACAGCGGCTGATCCAGATATCACGGGGATGGTCATTCAAGGCTTAACGCCTTATTACAAAACCAACGCCAAAGTAACAGCTGCTGTGGACCGGGGGATTGCTTGGTTATCCAAAACACAGACTGCAGACGGTGGTTTTGCAAGCTGGGAATCTACAAATTCCGAAAGCATCGCTCAGGTGATTGTAGCTTTAACTGGCCTTGGTATTGACCCGCATAAGGATTCCAGATTTATTAAAAATGGACATTCCGCAGTAGACGCATTGCTTAGTTTTGCTGCACCTGAAGGTGGCTTTTATCACGTGAAGCAGGGTGGAGTAGGCAATGGAGGCGCGCAACCAGGAGAAGTAGATCTTATGGCTACGGATCAGGCGATGTATGCACTGGTTTCCTATGATCGGCTCGTTAATGGCCAGACACGTCTTTATGATATGACTGACGTCAAATAGAATTTTATTTAGAGAGATAAGCAAGGGTAGCGTGTATACCCTTGCTTATTATTTAAGGTGGGACTAGAGAAATGAACAAGAAGAAATGGTTAACCGCGATACTAATCATAGGTGTATTGGCTATCGCCTTCTTTTGGGGCGGGGATTACCAGAAGAGCCCAAACAAGGTCGCAAATAGTAGCGTTGAGACACAGGTTATAGAGCCAGAGAACACTGCTTCCGCAACAAATGATGATGTTGAACCCACTGAGGCAATCGCTACCGAGACAACAGAGATAACACCGTCAGCTACGCCAAGTGAAACAGCTAAGCCCATTGAAACCCTAAAACCAAATGAATCGGCAACACCAACGGAAGCTGTAACACCAACAGGAACTGCAGCACCAACAGAAGTTGTAACACCGGTCGCAACAACAAAACCTGCTGCAACGAAGCAACCGACCGCAATGCCGAAAGCGGCTAAAACGTCCGTGCCGGAAACGAAAGCGACGGCAAAACCCGTAACAAAACCTGATTCAAAAGTAGCGACAACAGAAACCAAGCAGGAACCGAAAAAGGATAAATTTCTTACCGATCCAGTGCCAAGCGGGAAACCTAAACCAGTGGAATGGCAAGATGCAACGGTAGATAAGAAGAAGCAATTAACGGCTACCTTGTCCGTCTCAGCGGCAACAATTTTAGATAACATGGATATTTTTAATCAGGATAAGCTTGAAGTATTGCCGGCAGATGGTATCATTTATAAAGCGCAGAAGGTAACTTTTTATGAAGGTGAGTCTGTGTTTGATGTTTTACTAAGAGAAATGAAAAAGAATAAAATCCATATGGAATTCAGTATGACGCCGATCTATAACAGTAATTATATTGAAGGTATAAATAATCTGTATGAATTCGATGCTGGAGAGCTCAGTGGATGGATGTACAAAGTAAATGGCTGGTTCCCTAACTACGGCAGTAGCCGCTATGTTCTCAAAGATGGCGATGTCATTGATTGGGTATACACTTGTGATCTAGGTCGAGATGTGGGTGGTTATGTAGCCACAGGAGGAGCTCAGAAATAATGAAGGATAGCTTTTCTACCTTTCATCCGTTTGTGAATTTTCTATATTTTGTTGTTGTATTACTGTTTAGCATGGTGTTCATGCATCCTATATTTCAAGTGATTGCCCTTATTAGTGCTGTAGCCTACTCAATTATGTTAAAAGGAAAAAAGGGCATCCGATTTAATCTGCTTTACATGATTCCTTTTTTGCTATTTATGGCAGTGATGAATCCTGTTTTTAATCACCAAGGGGTAACGATCTTGTTCTATTTAAACAACGGGAACCCTATTACGAAGGAATCGATTCTTTATGGCGTGGCAGCGGCGTGTATGTTTGTGACGGTAATTATTTGGTTCTCCTGTTATAACGTCGTGATGACCTCGGATAAGTTTATTTATATATTCGGAAAAATACTGCCGGCACTGTCGTTGATTTTTTCGATGGTGCTTCGTTTTGTTCCTAGATATTTAGCGCAAATCAAGGTGATTTCTAATGCTCAAAAATGTATAGGCCGGGATGTCTCACAGGGAAATCTCCTCGCGCGTGCGCGGAATGGCATTACGATCCTCTCCATTATGACCACCTGGGCTTTGGAAAATGCGATTGAGACAGCGGATTCCATGAGATCGAGAGGGTATGGATTGCCGGGCCGTACAAGCTTTTCTATCTTTCGGTTAGATGCCCGAGACAAAGTAGCCCTCTTGATCATGACAGGCTTAATTGCGCTGGTAGCCGTAGGGGCAGTGATGGGTGAGAACACCATGAGATTCTATCCGTCGATTAAAGCGAGCGCAATTACGCCTTTTAGTATTCTTATATATATCGCTTATTTTGCGTTATGTATGATCCCAGTGCTCATCAATATGGTGGAGGCAATGAAATGGAAATCTATCGAATCGAAGAACTAAGCTTTACTTTTCCTGAACAAGAGCAAGTGGCTCTTTCGAATATTAATCTAACGATTGAAAGTGGAGACTTCATTACTATTTGTGGAAAGTCAGGCTGTGGCAAAAGCACTCTGCTTAGACAACTGAAAACAATTCTAACCCCACATGGCAATCGCCAAGGGGCAATTTATTATAAGGGTCAACCTGTAGAGGAGATCGATCAAAGAACGCAGGCAGCGGAAATTGGTTATGTACTCCAAAGTCCGGACAATCAAATAGTGACAGATAAAGTATGGCATGAGCTTGCCTTTGGGCTGGAGAGTTTGGGGTATGATCATTCTACTATTCGTCTGCGTGTGGCGGAAATGGCCAGTTTTTTTGGGATCCAGACCTGGTTTCATAAAAGTGTGACTGAGTTATCAGGCGGCCAGAAGCAGCTGCTTAACTTAGCCTCCATAATGGCTATGCATCCCTCGATTCTAATCCTCGATGAGCCTACCTCCCAGCTAGATCCTATTGCGGCTTCCGATTTTCTGGAGACGGTCAAAAAAATAAATCGTGAGCTGGGAACAACCGTGATCATGACCGAGCATCGTCTAGAGGATGTTCTTCCGCTTACAGATCGGTTGATTGTGCTGAATGAGGGAGTTGTGATCGCCGATGATACCCCGCAAAAGGTGGGCGAGGCTTTAAGTAAGCTGAACCATCCGATGTTTCTGTCCATGCCCTCACCGATGCAGATTGTTGCAGGAGTAGATCATGACTTAGCGTGGCCTGTGACTGTGAAGGAAGGGCGCCAATGGTTGGATGCTTTTCTAAAGGGTAAGACTCCTGCAACGATGGCAGAAACTCAGCCTAGCACGAAAGAGGCCGGCCCTGTAGTCATAAAGTTTAAGGACGTATGGTTTAAATATGATAAAAATGGACCGGATATCATTAAAGATTTGTCGTTTGAAGTGAAGCAAGGGCAATTTTATTGTATTGTTGGCGGGAATGGAACAGGGAAGACATCGACGCTGTCGCTGATGAGCGGGATCCTTCAGCCATACAGAGGGAAAGTTCTAATCGGTGGGAACAACCCTGCGAAGATGAATGCCAAAGCGTTGTTTACTAACAATCTGGGCATCCTCCCGCAAAATCCGCAAACCTTATTTGTGAAAAAAACAGTCGAGCTAGATTTATATGAAATGTTATCCCAGCTCTCTTTGACGAAGGAAGAAAAAACCGCCAGAGTTGAAGCTGTGGTAAAGTTCGCAGAACTGGAACATCTCCTCTCCATGCATCCGTATGATCTCAGCGGGGGAGAACAACAGCGTGCAGCGTTGGCGAAGGTGCTTTTGTTAGAACCAAAGATTCTGCTGTTGGATGAACCGACCAAAGGACTGGATGGACCCTTCAAAGAGAAGCTAGCCGTATTCCTGCAAAAGCTCAATGCCGAAGGCGTTACTATTGTAATGGTCTCGCATGATGTTGAATTTTGTGCCAAATACGCTGAGGTCTGCGCCATGTTTTTTGATGGAAGTATCATCACTACGAATGAAGCACAGAAGTTTTTTGCGGGAAACAGCTTCTATACAACGGCCGCCAACCGTATGGCGCGTCATGTATGGAATGAGGGAGTAACGATAGAGGGTGTGATTGATTTATGTCAAAGAAGCAGATAACGGATCGTCGTTTGAGTCGTCGAACTTTATTAGCGGCACTACTAATCCTCATAGTCATTCCAGCTACGATTTTATTAGGCATCTTTATGCTAAATGATCGGAAGTATTATTTTATCAGTCTATTAATTGTTATCTATACGATGATTCCTTTTGCGATGGTATTCGAGAACCGGAAGCCGCAGGCGAGGGAGCTGATCGTTATAGCGGTGTTAGCAGCCATTGCCGTGGCGGGACGCGCAGCCTTTTTTATGTTGCCGCAGTTTAAGCCAGTGGTTGCTATTGTCATCATCGCAGGGGTAAGCTTGGGTGCGGAGGCAGGGTTTCTGGTTGGCGCTGTTGCAGGCTTTGTCTCGAATTTCTTCTTTGGGCAGGGGCCTTGGACGCCTTGGCAAATGTTTTGTTTTGGCATCATTGGCTTCCTGGCGGGCATTTTCTTCAAGAAGGGTCTGCTTAAAAAGAATAAGCTGTCGCTGTGTATATTCGGAGGCTTAGCGACGTTTTTCGTATACGGAGGCATTATCAATATAGGCTCGCTGATGATGTTCACTTCAGAGTTCTCATGGCCGGCTTTAATGACCACTTATATTTCAGGTTTTTGGTTTGATATGGTGCATGCGATCTCGACGGTGGTGTTTTTGTTTTTTATTGCTAATCCTATGATTGAGAAGTTGGATCGGATAAAAACGAAATATGGGTTGATTGAGCCTTAGGTTCTTGGTATTAGCTTTTGGAGGTTTGTGCGCTTTTTACGCTGGCGGACGCTCCGCTTTTCCACAATCAGTCCGTTCTCTCCGCTGCTATCAGCGCGAATTCCAAAACACCAACACACAAACACAAATACAAACTAAAGGCTCAGCGCCTCCCGCTTCAGTTTTTAGCGGAAGGGGGAGGGGAACTAGTGGCTACGAATCAGGCCACTGTGACAAGCCACTGAAAAGAGAATATACCTAGTAGCGATGCTCCTAGGTGAAAACTTATAAAAACAGGCGATGTTCCGGTATCCGGTATCGCCTGTTTTTTTGATTCACTTAACGTTCAGCAACAACTTTGTGCGGGGGAACCCCGGCATCGGGCTGCCTATGAGTGGCTTCAAGTGTGGAGAGGTCGCCGTCCAGTGTTTTGAGTCCGGGGAGCAGCAAGGCTGCGCTGGCGCAGAGCATTGGAAGCAAGCCGGCGATGACAAAAAGCGCAGGCACACCATAGAGTTCAGCAATCGCGGCGCCGGCAAAAGCACCAAAAGGCTGTAAACCGCCACCGATTAAAAAACGGATGGAGTTGACTCTTCCTTGCAGATTGCTCGGAACCAGACGTCCATGGAGTGAAGAGCTTAAGGAGCCGAAGAAGGGACCTATCGTTCCGGTGGCGAATACGGCGGCGAGAGCAAAAGAAAAACTAGGAAATAACCCCCATAATGTTGTAACTAAACCGATGGTCCCCAGACTTCCGAGCATGACAAACCGCCTCTTTTTAATTTCCCCTATCATGGAAATGACGCTTAGCCCGACTAAGGTTCCAAGTGCGAAAACTGTACTAAGTGTGCCCATCGTCGTCGCATCACGGTGGAGCACTTCGCGTACAAAAGGAACCATCATGGTCCAGACGGCAATTGAGCTTAGATTACTAATAGAGGCCATCATCATTATCGTAAGCATGGCGGGGAACTGTTTATAGAAGGTAAAGCCCTCAGCAATTTCGCGAACGTAGACGGTAATGGAGAAACGGCCTGGAGCTGGAGAGGGCTTGGGTAGCTTCTGCAGGCACAGCAAGGTAGTGATGGCCGCAACGTAACATAACATGTTGATGCTAAGGGCTGGCAGCGCTCCACTGGCAGCGGTCAACGCCCCAGCCAGGGCGGGGCCCAGCAAGACTGCTGCACTTTTGCTGCCATCGATGATAGCAAAAGCCCGCACCAGCTTCCGGCTATCGGCAACGCCGGGGATAACAGCCATGGCTGTTGGCATGAACAGGGCGGCGCAGGCTCCGCTGAGACCAGCGGCGACAAACAGATGCCACAGCTGCAGTTGGCCAGCCAGACCCATGCCAAGCGGTAATGCTATAGCCAGCAGGCGAATGGCTGCCAAGCAGGCCATAAAGCGTACCCGGTGGAGTCGGTCGGACAGCGGCGAGCCCAGCAAGCGCAGCAGCAGCTCAGGTATGCCGGAGCTGAGCGCGAGTGCTCCCATCGCTAGTTTGGAACCCGTCAGCTCATAGACGAGCCATTCCATAGCCAACAAGCCAAAAGCATCCCCAAAAGCACTTAAAGTTATGGTTGAGAGTAAACCATAATAGCTGCGTTTTATCATAGCCTGTTCGCTCCTTTCTTATTTTTCTCGCATATACGCTTAGCGTCCTTATAAGGACGCTTAAAGCGTTTATGCTTAATTCTCCAAATACGACCCAATCTGCTGCGGTAGCCCATTTAAGGCTTCCAATCGCAGGCTGTACGATGTGCTTTTAACGTTGGTATGGACAATGACCAGCCCTGCTGCGCGCAGCGCGATCAGATGGTAGTGGATTGTACTTTTAGAAAGTCCGACTTCCCGCACGATTTCCGTGAAATTCAACTGCTTGCCTGTAAGCAGACGAAGGATATACAGCCGCGTCTCATCCGAGAGTGCCCGGGTAAGGCGAAGTAGTGCTGGAGCAGGCCGGCCAGCTTCCGGAGGGAGAACATCACAAGAGTAGCTAGTGAACACGAATTCATCAAACATAGAGGTGGTGACCAGTGGGCGGGCATGATATTGCGGAATGATAATGACCTGCTTCAGACGTTCGGTTGGATAGAGGCGCATTCCATCGGTTGCTGCTTCAAAGACTTCCATATCATTGTTCCCATTCAGTGTCGTTCGTCTTGCCTCGGCTTCCTGTTCAAGCCCTTTGAGGATATTAGGGTCGATTCCATTGAAGTAACCCGCGTTCCATTCGCGCAGGATGTCAGAGGCAGTGTCCCTTAGCTCGGAAAGATTAGAGGGAACCGATTGGCCGAAACGTCCAGATATTTCATACAGTTCACCCGAAGATAAACCATCGAACCAATTCAAAAAGCCGTCTACCGAACGCTCGCCCGGTGAAGACCAAATGTAGGGAGCCAAACTGAAATCATCAAGTTTCTTAACGACCTCTTGCATTTTACGAAGCAACATCGGGGCAAATCTTGCTTGGACTTCACGTACCCAGAGCTTACCGGAATCCATAGCAGTATGGTTCTGCTTGCTTAGAAAAGCAGTCATACTGTTCACACATTCATACATGGGGGCAAAATCGACTTCTACTTTATATTCCATGAGCTTCTCCATCCTTTGGTTAGGTTACTGAAACATTAATTAGTTCTATAATTATAGAACTTTTTATTGGTTTTATTGTAAACGAACAATATTCCATTTTCAATAGCTTTTCGACTGAAAAACAAAAGAAATTTTAATTACGAAAAAAAGACAGTTCCGTTGGGCACATTTTGTGCACTAGGAACTGTCTTTTGATGTCTACACAATTTATATACTTTTTAGGAGTTCTGAGTAGATTGCTCAAATATAATAAATTGATTATATAAGTGTTTGGTTATATAATAAATCTGAAAATCAGATGAAGAAGGTGTTTTTAGATTTGAAGGAATTTCAGGGCATGAATGATTTGACTCAGGGTCCTATTATGCCTACCTTAATGAAATTAACGCTTCCCATTATTGCGACGAATTTCATCTCCACAACCTATGGCCTCGTCGATATGATTTGGGTTGGAAGATTGGGAAGTGGTCCTGTTGCCGCGATTGGCACGGCGAGTTTTTTCATTAATCTAGCGATTGCATTGTCGACTATGATTACGATCGGTACAGGGATTAAGGTTGCGTTTTGTATGGGATCTGGCCAGATAGAGAAGGCTAAATCTTATATGAAAAACGGGTTTGCGATGTCTATTTTATTAGGACTTCTCTATATGAGTTTAGTTCTGTTGACCAACAATCAGTTGATTGGTTTTTTTGATCTTGGAAGTGATGAAGTTGAACGGATGGCACGACAATTTTTAGTGATTTCGATCTTCGGGACGGTATTTTCCATCGTAAATACTCTGTTTGCCACACTCTTAAACTCGATGGGAAATAGTAAACAACCGTTTCAGATCTACTCCGTTGGTCTTATGGTTAATATCGTCCTTGATCCATTTTTAATTTTTGGCTGGGGCAGTTTTGAAGGTTGGGGAGTAGCGGGGGCAGCCACGGCAACATTGACAGCGAACATCTTAGTTACGGCTCTTTTTATCATAAAGACAAGAAAGTCAGAAATCATTTCGAACACATCAGCATGGGACAGTCGTCAAATGAAAGAAGTAATCCGTATGGGACTTCCGATCACAATCCAACGGGTCACCTTTACGCTCATATCGATCGTCATTGCTAAGATCATTGTACGTTTTGGGGCGGATGCGATTGCGGTGCAAAAAGTAGGGATTCAAATTGAATCTATTTCTTATATGACTATTGGAGGACTACAGGGAGCTATTGCTGCCTTTTTTGGTCAAAATTATGGAGCACGCCGATTGGACCGTATAGGGCAGGGATATCGTAAGGCTTTGATCTTAACCTCCATCTTTGGCGTGATCATATCGCTAATATTTATTGCGTTCCCGCAGCAGCTATTTTCCTTGTTTTTATCAGATCAGACAAGCCTGGAATTAGGCACTGATTATATGCGCATCATTGGCTACTCACAATTATTTATGTGTATGGAATTGATGACTGTAGGTGCTTTTAACGGCATTGGCCAAACTCATATCCCGCCAATCTTCAGTATTATATTTACTGCACTGCGAATTCCACTAGCCTTGATTTTATCCGAACCTTTTGGCTTGAATGGGGTGTGGATGTCGATTGCTCTAAGCAGTGTGTTTAAAGGGGTTATTCTTGTATTCTGGTTTAATAGATCTTTATTCAAAATGAACAAACAGCAGATAAACTACTAAGCAAAGGATGATCGTTGAAATGGCTTTATTAAATCGTAAACTCATAGAGCTTCTAAGGGATAACCATTTGAATAAGGAGCTTTTTCACGGCGAATTTGGACTGGAAAAAGAAAATGTCAGAGTGGATCCAGAGGGAAGACTTGCGCTGACACCACATCCTAAAGCTTTTGGCAACAAAATGGAGAACCCGTATATTCAAACCGACTTCTCAGAGAGTCAAATTGAAATGGTCACCCCCTCTTTTGATTCTATTGATGAGACTTATAACTTTCTGGAGGCGCTGCAGGATATTGTGTCGCTTGAGCTCAAGGAAGAATATCTGTGGCCAAGTAGTAATCCTCCGAGGCTACCGAATGATCAGGACATCCCCATTGCCAAGATGGGTAATCCGATTGAGGATGAATACAGACATCAGCTAGCAGACAAATACGGTCGCAAAAGACAATTGCTGAGCGGAATCCATTACAATTTCTCTTTTGATGAACAATTTCTGAGACAGCTTCATGACATAGCAGATCAGCAGGTGAGCTTTAAAGAATTCAAAGACACTATCTACTTAAAAATAGCCCGTAACCTATTGCGGTACCGTTGGCTTCTTATCTATTTAACAGGCGCCAGCCCTGTTTTTGATAAGACTTATATGGAACAATGTGTAGCTCGCGGGGAAACAGATGACGACAAAAGCTTTTATTATCAGAATATGAATTCACTGCGGAATAGCGAATGTGGGTATCGAAATGAAAAACCTCTTTATGTATCTTTTGCTTCGTTAAAGGATTATGTTCATGATTTACAAGCTTTGATCGAATCGGAAGAATTATTAAGTGTAAAAGAGTTTTATAGTCCGGTTAGAGTGAAGACAGTAAGAGGCAAACATCCTTTAGAGGAACTGATGCAAGATGGGATAGCTTATTTGGAGCTTCGGTTTATTGATCTGAATCCACTCTACAAAATAGGAATCGGCAAAGAAACGATGATTTTCATTCATCTATTTATCCTGTATATGCTGCTGAAGGAGGACGAACCGTTCGGAGTAGAGGATCAGAAAATGGCGAATCTTAATCATGATCAACTAATCATGGAAGGAATAAAGGGATGTTTGCATGATTACGGGGATTCATGTACAACGATGGAGCAGCAGGCATTAACTTGTATTCATGAGATGCAGGATATGATCCAACTGTTGAACCCGGAGAATGAAGTGTTTTTGAACGTATTGCATGGAGCTAAGAATAAAATTGTAGAGCCAGACCGGAGTTTTGCAGCTATTGTGAAGTCGGAAGTTCAACAATCCTCTTTTGTACAATACCATCTGAATAAAGCTAAACAATATGCTAAGAAAAGTCTTGCGAATGGATACCGTTTTGTGGGATATGAGGATCTGGAGCTATCTACACAGCTTCTTTTGAAGGCAGCGGTTAAACGTGGTATTAAGTTTCAATTGATCGATCGGGAAGAGAACTTTGTAGTTCTTACGCAAGGTGATCATAAAGAATATATTAAGCAAGCTACGAAGACCTCCCTTGATTCTTATAGTACGGTATTAATCATGGAGAATAAGATCGTTACGAAAGAAGTTCTTAAACAGCAAGTCATTCGTGTTCCCGCAGGAGAAGCTTTTCGAAATCTGGAAGAGGCAATGAATGCGCATGGCACTTACCGTAACAAGGCTATTGTGATTAAGCCCAAATCAACCAATTTTGGACTCGGCATTACTATTTTTACAGACGACTTCTCTAAAGAAGATTATCAAAAAGCCTTCGAAATCGCCTTCGAGTTTGATCGAACAGTGCTACTAGAGGAATTCATGACGGGTAAAGAATATCGTTTTCTTGTCATGGGTGATGAAGTAGTCGGAGTATTGCACCGGGTTCCTGCAAATGTGATTGGAGATGGTGTACATACGATTGAACAACTGGTGCACGAGAAGAATAAGGATCCGTTAAGAGGTCGTGGGTACAAGACTCCACTTGAGAAAATTCAGATCGGTGAAGCAGAAGCGATGTTCTTGAACAACCACGCTCAGGCTTGGAGTGATATTCCTCCATTAAACGAAGTCATCTATCTTCGGGAGAACTCTAATATTAGCACGGGTGGTGACAGCCTGGATTTTACGGATGAGATCCCAGAAAGTTATAAGGCTCTGGCGATTCAAGCGGCTAAAGCTGCGGGCGCCACTTTTTGTGGAGTGGATATGATGATTGATGACATCAAGGAAGAAGCCAATGATACCAACTATAGCGTTATTGAGATTAACTTTAATCCAGCGATTCATATTCATTGTTATCCTTATAAAGGGAAGAACCGAAAGGCGGATGAACGGATTCTAGATCTATTATTTGGGGAATAAACAGAAGCTCAACCAGTACCTTTGGTTGAGCTTCTGTTTTTAAAGGGGTAATTCGCTTCCCACCCACTACATGTTCATGTTAGGAGTTACCCACAGCTGCAACGCCACTAAAGTTTCTGGCTTGGACATTATTAAAGGGATCTGTTGCAGCTGTATTTGTGAAGATCTCTGCTGTGTACTGAATTTGACCTGTTGCGACAGCCGCTGGTGGTGGAATATCTACTGCTGTAAAACCGAAAGCTTCATTTTCTCTGCTGATCGCAACCCCAAATGTCGTGGTGAAAATGATTATATTCACCTCATAGAAATAGAATATGATAGAAGGAGAGTTAACTCTTGGATTTGCTATATAATTCATCAGCTACCTACTTGCATGGCTTGATGATCAAGTGTTAAATGGAAGAAGGCTTAGAAGTTTAAGGAAAGGCGTGAGCTATTATCAAACATAGGAATAAGTCTAAAAGGATATTATTGATTTCATTGATGCTGTTGGCAGTAGTTATCATTGGTGCGGTGGTACTTGGGGAACGCGGAGGAATAATGAGTAAATCCGAGAGCTCTTTCAAAAGCCCTGCTGAGCCATCGCCCCTTATCATTACACATGAGAATAGTACAGATGCTATAGAGAATTATGTCATTCTAAAGACGAGCTGGAATGGAGCGGACTATGATCGGGCTTCCTTTTACTATACGGCTTGGCATAGTGAACCTACGCTTCTAACGGGGCTGCATCGTTTGAAACCAGGGGAGAAACTGCAGGTCGACTTTGGAGATTACGCACCGAGTGAAGTCACAGTAAAGATGGCCTATCTAACTGAGAGCTTTGATGAATCGCAGCTTCCAATTGTAGAAGTTCCTGTAACACTCGTCGAAGGGAATTATGAATTTGTGAACCCTCCAGCATCCACCAGTGATATTCCCACTTCGGGTCGCGTCTTTAGTGTTATAGCTAGATGGGGTGAGAACAGCTGCGAATATGTCTTCGCATCAGATGGCAAGTTTGATAACTATGAATATGATTTGTGAGGTTAGTCGAAGATAAGAGATGTTCTAAAGCCGGTCCGGTTTTGGAATATCTCTTTTTTTGTCTCGATTTTAGACAAATCTAACGATGTGTCTATTTTTTAGACAATGTACCGTTATTGTCTAGTTGGGGAGGACTGTTAACCTGATTAACCATTTAGGGCTAAGTTTAATTAGATCGAGAGACGGATGAGAGAATACCCGTTTTTAATATTATGAAAACAACTTTAAGACGAGGGAGGAGTGAGCGTCATAGGTACAGAAACGGAAGAACTGAATTATGATGACATTCAAGGAATCGTCTTACAAGAACGGCCTACCCCCTACGTAGGAACCTATGTATTGCTGTCTATCGATCATCAACAGGACGGGAAAGTGATGCTGAAGCGGCTTCTCGACGAAGTGACGTCGGCCGGACAGTGGAATAATCCTCACGAAGGTGCTTGGGTCAACGTTGGTTTTACCTATCAAGGACTCCAGAAGCTGGGGATTCCCAAGGAGTCACTCAACAGCTTCGACCTGGAGTTCCGGGAGGGCATGGCTGCCCGGGCAGCTAAGCTAGGGGATGTAAACGAAAGCAGCCCGGAGCACTGGGAAGACCCGCTGGGTACTGACAAAGTCGATGTGGCGCTTGCTCTGTTCGCGCCCACCAAAGAAGCGCTGCTTCAAGCAGAAGAAGCGGCCCATCGAATCCACTGCGAACTGAATGGTGTATCCGTCGTTTACCAGCTGGATGTCGGAATGAATCCTGACGGACGTACTCATCTGGGCTTCATGGATGGAATCAGCAATCCGAGAATCGAAGGAAACCATATACCCAATGCGGTGGGGCAGGAAGCGGAGATTAAAGCCGGTGAATTCCTGTTCGGGCATTTAAATGAATCCGGCACTATAACACAGGGACCACAGCCGGCAGAACTTGGCCACAATGGAAGTTACCTCAGTTTCCGTAAATTGCATATGAGGGTCGCGACTTTCCGTCGTTATTTGCGGGAGCATGCGGATAATCGGGAAGAGGAAGAACTTTTGGCCGCTAAAATGGTAGGAAGATGGCCGAGCGGAGCCCCTTTAAGTCTGGCTCCTGAAGCAGATGATCCGGCACTGGGCGAAGATGTCAGCCGACGGAACGCATTTACGTATGGGGATGATCATAAAGGGTTGAAATGTCCGGTAAGCTCGCATATCCGTCGTGCATTTCCCCGAGACAGCTTGCAGGATTCGGTTGTTAATGTGAACATTCACCGGTTGCTCCGGCGGTCAACGATGTATGGCCCTATACTGCCAAAAGGTGTAATGGAGGATGATGGTCAGGATAGAGGCCTTATTTTTGCAGGTATATGCAGCTCGTTGTCCCGCCAATTCGAGTTTATCAAGAGCGATTGGTTAAATGGAGGCAATTTCGCGGGCATGTCAACCGAGAAAGACCCTATTACCAGTAAGAATGAGGGGGAAGGGATGTTTACCATTCCGGACAAACCTATTCGCCACCGGATGAAAGAAATTCCAAGTTTTTCAATCACCAAAGGCGGGGAGTATTTCTTTGTTCCCAGTATGACTGCATTACGGTGGATGGCAGAGTTGGATCAACATATATCTAAGGAGGAATTAACATGTTAGAGGACAAGATCAGACTAATCCGATTACAAGCGCTGGACGTGCCGGCCTGCGGGAAGGTGAAATATCTGAGCTTACCATCATTGCGCCGCTTAAAGAAGGTGGGGCGGATCGTCTCCGTGAGAAGCTGAAAAAAAGTGCATCAAGACAAGCCGAAACGATGGCGAAGATCGCGACCGTTCACGACATGCGCTTCGTAATCTTTGATAACGACACGCGGCTGTTGTTCGCGACGGCTTATGATGGAGATTGGGATAGTTATATCGATGATTTTGGAACTGAAATTCCAGAGTTGTTGAATAACATGTTTAATGAAGTGAAGGATTTTCCGGGAATTGAATCTTCGGAAGCGAAAGACTTCATCGCCAATCATCAGATCACTGCATCCGGCTGGTACAGTGCTTATCCCGATGCCACGGTCAGAGATATTTGGCGCGGACAGCGAATTACGAAGGCCTGGAACGACTTGCTTGACGCATCACAAAGCTAAATAACTAGAAAAGGGGGCTTTGTCCCCTTTTCCTTCCTGATAAATTACAAAGAGGTGAACGAAAATGAACAATAATAAATTAGTGTCGTCTGAACTCGCAGAAGAAGCGGTAAACTCCATTGAGGAGGTAGCAGGCAAATATCCGGGGTATCGACGCGCGCACGCCAAAGGTGTTGTCTACCAGGCGGTGTTCACCCCTAACGGCCAAGCGGGTCCTTTGACAACAGCGCCACATTTGCAAAATCATGAGGTGCAAGCTCTTGTACGCTTCTCCAATAGCTCGACTAATCCGTCCATCCCTGATGTTTTTTCGCCTGCAAAAGGAATGACGGTTCAGTTTGTATTGCCTGATGGGGGCGTGACAAGTTTGGTGACAATTACATTGCCGATCTTTTTTGCCAAAACACCGCAATCCTTTATTAATATCTTACGTACAATTAAAGAAAATTCGTTTGAGGGAGCGACCATTGCAGACAAATTCAAAGCCGTCATGGAGAAGTATTCGGAAAGCCGGGCTGGGCTTCAAGCCGTGAAAATGCTGCAACCGCCACTCAGTTTTGCAACCAACCTTTATCATTCCATTCATGCCTATTACTTCACCAATGCTGCTGGCGAGCGGCGGGCTATTAAATATGAGTGGGAACCGGAAGCGGGTCTGCACTTTCTGGCCCAGGAAGAGGTGGAGAATCGATCTCCCGATTATTTGGAGGATGAACTAATCGAGAGACTGTCCAAAGGTCCTGTGGCGTTTCAATTGACAGTAATCCTCGGACAGGAGGGAGATCCTACGGATGACCCGACGTCTGCTTGGCCTGAAGACCGGGAACGGATTGTTGTCGGCCATTTGTCGATCACCGGCGTGGCAGACGAGAAGGCTCAAGAGTACGTCTTCGATCCGACAGTTGTACCTGCCGGCATTGAATGCTCTGAAGATCCTATTCTGAACTTTCGACATGATGCCTATGCGGAGTCACATTCCCGTCGAAGTACTAATCAGTAAGCATTTATTTTATATTCTATGAATATGATCGGGCTGTCCTAGAATGTCTGCCGACATCCTTAGGGCAGTCTTTTTAGGTGTGTCTTGTGACACTCTTGTAACAGAGATTGGCTACGATAGGTTACGAGGTGAGAGAATGAAGAAGTTTAAAGGATTTATCGTATTGATTTTGTTGGCAGTCGTAGGATGCAGTGCAGCAATACCACAAGCAAATCTTGAACCGGAGAAGGAGGTAAAGAAAGAGGTCAATGAGAAGATCGCTTTCTGGGATCAACAGCGTAAAGGAACAAATTTCATGAATTCCAAATCTATACCCGAAAATTATGATGCAGCGAAAGAAAATAATATAGAGTTCATTAGACTTGCGCCAGATAAATGGGCAAAAGATAGTGATTTCCTGTTTAACGATCAACCGGATGCTAATCCAGATAAAGACTTTTTAATAGGGAATGCAGATAAATACGAGGGGCTTGTTGAGGATGATTTTACAGCGTTAAAAGCAGACTTGGATGCAGCCGAGGCGCGGGGTTCAAAAGTAGTGCTGACAGTCCTTAGTTTGCCCGGCGATCGGTGGCGGCAGTTTAATAATTATACAAATGATGATCGAATCTGGAAGGATTTCAGTTATCATGAACAAGCGGCAACATTTTGGAAGGATCTTGCGGAAAGATTAAAAGATCATCCTGCGGTGGTCGGCTATAATCTTATTAATGAGCCACATCCTGAACAAGCTACTGGATTTAATGATTTCTGGACAGAGGATTACAACGAATGGTATAGCTCAGTGGAGAATACTCCGGCGGATTTGAATCTTTTATATGAGACTATTGTGACAGCGATTCGAACCGTAGATACGGAAACCCCTATTATCGTCAATTCTGGTCTGTATGCTACACCATGGGCCTTTAAATATTTGAAACCCATCGATGATGCGAATGTATTATATGCTTTTCATATGTACGAACCCTACGAACTCACCAGCCAAAATAAGAAAAAAGGCTTAACCTATGAATATCCTGGAACAGTTAAAGTAGGTGAGGAGAAGACGGAAAAAGCATTCAATAAGAAAGCCTTAAAGGATTTTCTAGAACCTATCGCACAGTGGGCAGAAAAAAATAACATCCCTGCTAATCGTATTGTCGCTGAAGAATTTGGCACGAACCGGCTTGTAAAAGGTGCAGATCAATACTTGGCTGATTTAATCTCGATTTTTGATGATTACGGCTGGCACTGGGCGTTTTATGCGTTCCGGGAGGATACTTGGGATGGCATGGATTATGAACTTGGCACTGAGCCTCCAACCTGGGAGTATTGGGAAGCGATAGAGAAGGGTGAACAGCCTGATCGAAAGACGGTCGATAACCCGATATGGAACGTACTGACGAAGGGATTAGGTGTAGAGAAGTTGCAATAACGTAGCATGAAAATATATGAAAAGGTGAAACCTGTAAAGGATTTCGCCTTTTTCTTCTGATAATTATAGGAAGGAGAATCTACTTTGAATATTTTAATTGCGGATGATGAGAAACATATGACCACTATATTGAAGACTTATTTTGAAAAAGAAGGCTATAACGTTTGGACAGCAGCGGATGGTGAAGAGGCGCTTGAGCTCTTTTTTTCGAATAGGATCGATCTGGTGGTGCTGGATTGGATGATGCCTAAGCGAAACGGGCTTGAGGTTTGTAATGAAATCAAGAAGGTTAGTTTGGCTAAAGTTGTAATGCTGACCGCAAGGTCTTCCCATGATGATGAATTCAGTGCCTTGGATATAGGAGCAGATGAATATATAAGAAAACCATTCGACCCAAGGATTTTGATGCTTAGAATTAAAAAAATGCTAGGCACTGAAAAAGTGGCTGCGATTAGGGATTTAGAAATCGATTTTGAGCGGAAGAAAGTGTACAAGAATGGGGCCGAACTGGCGTTATATAAAAAAGAATTTGAATTGCTAACCTTCCTGTATGAGCATAAAGGACGTATTTTATCCAGAGATGCCTTATTGTCTGCGGTTTGGGGAATGGATTATCTGGGCGAAGAAAGAACGGTAGATACGCATATTAAGAGGCTGCGCGATAAAATTGGGGCTGACCACGTGATCACGCATAGGGGAATGGGGTACAGCTTCCATGATAAAAATTCATAAAATAAGTACGAAGTTATTGATCATGGTGAGCATTATTTTGCTGATTGTTTTTGGTACGTCTTATTTCCTGCACAACTATTTCACAGCAGATTATTACCTATACAAAATGAAAACCAAGATCAACACCATTTATGACGAAGTAAAGGATCTCCGTTTGGATCAACTCATGGAAAATGAAAGCAGGATCGAGAACAATAATAACGTAACGATTGTTAGGGTTGAAAACAGTGGAAGTACAGCAGAAATTAACGAAAATATTCAATTTGCGTTGTTTAAAGATAAGGTGGCACTTAATAAATTTTGGATCACAGATGAGGTATTACAAAAAGTAAAACAAGGCAACACGGTTAATCTTTTATTTAATCAGGGCAAATTGAAATCGAGTCTGTTAACGAAAATATACGAGCAGGATAGCAGTCTAATCCTCATAGGAACTGTGGTTGTGCACAATACAGATGCCTTGACCCTCGTAAATCAATTCAGCTTTTACTCCATTCTACTGGGGATTATTATCAGTTTGCTGTTAGTGGCTTATTTTTCAAAAAAGATCATTACACCGTTAGAACAATTACAGGATGTCGCGAAGGATATATCCAATCTCGATTTTAAACAAGTGACGATTCAAACGGGGGATGAAATCGAAGAGCTCTCGAAAAGCATCAATCAGATGAGTCAGCGTCTAAAGAGCACCCATGCCAAATTAGAGGAGAAAAATCAAAGTTTAAATACCCTTATCTCAAGCATTTCGCATGAAGTGAAAACACCATTATCCTTAATCCAAGCCTATACGATTGGCATTCAGGACGGTCTGGATGATGGCACGTATACGGATATCATTTTGGAGCAAGTGAAGTATACGTCGGATATGGTGGATTATTTAATTAAATTGTCCAAGATCCAGAAGTCAGAAGTGCATAAAGAGCCTTTTGATCTTAAAGAGCTTCTGCTAAAAGTGATCTCACATTATAATATTACGTTAAAAAATAAAAACATAACCTTAATGAGCGACTTTCATTCGCTTGAATCCTCTATCGTTGAAGAAGATATCAGCCAAATCGAGATAGTATTCAACAACTTAATTAGTAATGCCATTAAATATGGTGAAGAGGATTTTTTTGAAATAAAACTACGGAGTGACACTACGCGTACATTAAAATTTACGATCTCCAATAAAACCACTCGCCTGAAAACGGAACATTTAGCGTATATCTGGGACCCATTCTATGTAATTGAAGAGTCTCGAAATAAAGAAATCTCCGGTACTGGACTTGGCCTGTCCATCGTCGCGGAGATACTTGCTAAAAACGATCTGAAATACGAGTCCAGATTAGAGGACTCATATATTAGTTTTAGTATTTGGTTTGAAGTTAAGGAGGGAATTTTGGAACAGTAGGAGCGTTAGCGTTCGCCTGAAAGCTTTCCGAAGGAAAGCTCGCATCGGAAGCATAAGCTGTCTCCGGATGTTATCCGCTGATAGCGGTAAAATCAAAAACATCTGGAGACAACAGCGACCGAAAGTCCAACATTCCCGCAGTTACGCACAACACCTATTCCCTGAGTGCCTTTAATTTAACTTCAATAGCGCCGCATTATCAATAAAAGTAGCCGTATTAAAAAGCAGCAAGACATCCTTGATATCATTTTGAGCCATATAATCACTGATGTTTCCATTATAATAACGGATATCGATCACATGGATTTCAGGCACATGCTGAGTCAGGAAAGGAATAACGCTATGTGCATAAGAGTCCTTGATGACGAGCAGCTTTTTCTGTTTGACCGTTGTTGGATCAAGCTGGCTGGTGATTTTCATTAGCGCATGTACGCCCCCTAAGAAATAAGAGTACTTATCCTTTTTCTCCAGATAACTTAGGTCATACATACTTTTTAAAGTCTCACCGGTATCTTGAATGTACATTTGGGTGGATACCTCATGATTAGGTTTGTACATTTGAATGGAATCAGGTGTGACCCCGATAAATTGCCCCCGGGTATGATAGCTTCCGAGAAATGAATTACTCACAGTCTGAATCTGGTATTCGCTCTGGGACAGAGGCTGCCAGCCCATGCTTTGAGCATAGGCTACATAAGCTAAGTAGGCACCGTAGGTTGTCCAGTGATGGTCGGTCCGATAGTAAATGGGTTCTGCGGCATGTGGGCTAAGAACATCAAATCCATTTATAAAAGTAAGGCTATCTCCTACATCCTTAGCTATTGTTTGATTCACCTCAGCTTGCGAGTAGACAGGAGCTAACCAGGGTAGACGTTCCTTGTACAAGCCAACCGATGTAGGTGCCAATAAGAAAGTGGTGTTTGCATCGGGATTGTTATCGGCAAAGCGTTTCACAGCTGCTGCATATTGCTGAACTTTAGTGTAATCAGGTGCTGCGAATTTTTCGAAAAGATAGCCGTCTTTTCCTTTATAGATTCCGTTATTCTCTTGCTGTAGCCTCATCTGTTCCACCGCCGATTTCACCCATACCCATTTGGCCCGAAATGGAAAATGATCAGTTACAAAGCTTTCGGCCTCTTCCGCATAGGTATGGGATAATAAATTGTCCCATGTCAGATGGGGGGCCTTTTGCAAATACCGGTTCTCAAGCTCAGAGAAACGCTGAACAGGCAGTAAGAAAAAGAGGATAGCGACCAGAAATAACGTTGCAACAAATCCCCCAACCAGGATTCGATCCGTCTTCTGCTTCATAAACAATCACCCCCTAATGGTTAGAACCGGAAATATAAAAATGGATTAAAGGTTGCATCTACTAAGTAGGCAACAGATAGGAAAAATAACACGCCATACCAAACAAGAGCAGGAACCGATCTAGAATCTATCCGCTTGGAGATTTTCACAGGTGTAGAGGCAAAGGTTAACACCACGAGTAGAATTGCGTTCGTGTAAGTGAAGTATAAAGTGGTGTTATTCCATAACGGCTGTCCATTAAAGCCAAGCATCGCTTGTAAGTAGCCAATGACCAGAGGAAGTTCTTCAAAAGCGAACAAGACCCATCCGATGAGTATAAGTACTACAGCATATAAATGTCTTGTCCAACGGGGGAGGCGGCTTAATAGCTTTAATCCCCACCATTTTTCAAAGATAAGAATGACCCCGAAGTATAATCCCCAGAGCAGAAAATTCCAGCTGGCCCCGTGCCAGATACCCGTGAGCAGCCATACGATGAGGATGTTGCGCACTTGAACGCCTAACCCCTGGCGGTTGCCTCCAAGCGGGATGTAGACATAGTCACGAAACCAACTGCTAAGGGAAATATGCCATCTTCGCCAAAAGTCAGTAATACTCTGAGAGATATAAGGTTTGTTGAAGTTCTCATTAAAGCGGAAGCCGAACATGAGACCGAGACCAATAGCCATATCCGAATACCCGCTGAAGTCAAAATAGATCTGAAAAGCAAACGCAATAACCCCAAGCCAAGCGGTAAAAGCAGGCAGGGAATCTAGATTGGAGCTGGATATGGTGTGCCAGAGCAGACCGATGTTGTTGGCGAGCAGTACTTTTTTGGCTAATCCGATTATGAATCTCCGTACACCTTCTGCGAACATGGGGATATCGACCGTACGTTCACGTAGTTGCCCGGCAATGGTGTTATATTGAACAATCGGACCTGCTACTAACTGTGGAAACAGGGCTACAAATGTACCGAAATCAATCCAATTGCGTTGTGCTTTCGTAGTTCCTCTATAGACGTCAATAATGTAGGACATGGATTGAAAAGTATAAAATGAAATCCCAATAGGTAAAGGTAAATCCGTTAAAGGAATATGTGTACCGAGGAGTCCATTTATATTTTGGATGAGAAAATCTGCGTATTTAAAATACGACAATAAGCCTAGATTAATAATGACGGAACTAACCACAATCCACTTGCGCTGCACCGCAGTCAGCTTTGGTCTGCTGAGAAGTAGACCAAAGCTGTAATCTGTAATGGTGGACAGCAACATGATTACAATGTAGACAGGTTCGCCCCAAGCATAAAAAAACAGGCTGCTTAAAAACAATATGAGGTTTTTGATTCGCCAGGGCGAAACATAATAGAGCGCTAGGACAGCCGGCAGGAATAGGAATAGGAAAAGTAGGCTGCTGAATACCATGGTTATTTATTTTTCTGTGAAGTAAGTATCGAAGTCTGCTACGAGTTTATCTTGATCCGCAGGATCAGCAATAACGAACAGGAAATAGTTACCCTTTTTAATAAGTTTATAGTTCTTGGCATTTTCGTATTGATCAGGCAGATAGGTTTCGAATTGTTTTTGAACATCTGTTGCACGCGCTTTGATGGCATCCTCAACAGTAGTCATATCTTTTACATCTTTAACTTTCAGAACGGCGATTTCGTTAGTCTTCACATTCATCATAGGCATTCTAATGCTATAATCTTCAAGCAATTCTGGGTTCAGATGATATAGCTGTTCAACTGTAGCCGCATCAAGCTCCATTAAAGATGGCTGCTCTACTTTGCTCAGCATTTGATCGACCATTTCTTTTGCAGTTAGATTCGTTTCAATGGCAGCTCCATTGTTACTGTTGTTGCTGGAACAGGCGCCAAGCACCACACTTAGTACAATGGTTAACGCTAGCATGAAGGTATGCTTTTTCAACTTAGGTCACTCTCCTTGATGTATTGTCTGAATTTCTCTAGTTACTAACGTATATAGTCGATAGAATGTTGCGCTGGGTACTTACTCCGGATACTTTACCCATATTTTTGCGGAAATATGATATTCACATGAATTCATGCAAAGATCTTCCTCTCTTAGCTTGCGCAATGGTTGGTTATACTGTTACTGTAAGATAGATAGTTTTTAATAGAAGGGGATTGAACGGAATGATCGAAGAAATGAACAATGAACTACCGGAGAATTATGAGGAATTAAAGAAAGCTGCCAACCGCTCTGCGGATTGGAGAGCGCGTCTAGAAGCAGTTGAAGAGCTGGGACAGACCAACCACAAACAAATTATCGATATCCTGACGCGTTTAATGGAGAGCGATCCTGTATATACAGTTCAAGAAGCTGCTTACCTTAAGCTGAAGGCTTTTGGTGAAGACGTTAAGGTGCCATCGAAGAACAAGCCTGAACTAGTTAAAGGCGTATCCAAGATCCTGCTGAGAATTAAAAAGAGCCTGCCAAGAGATCATTCTTACGAGGACTTCAAAGAGAAGCTAAAGAAGATGAGAGTTGACGTGTACGACGCTTATGAAGGTGAAAAAGGCGCTGACTTCGATACGTGGCTGATGAAGATGTGGACTTCCGCAAATAAGTAAAGGATGACAATATGCACACCAATAAATTGACAGAACAATTTCAAGAATACCTTAAGCTGTCCGCAGAATTACGCCCTGATTATATTGCCAGCTTGGGCAAGGGTGATAACGAAGCAAAGATAACGGCTGTTTTGCCGGAGACTCCTGAACTGCTGAAAGCTATTTATAGCACTGTCTCAGGGACAAGCAGTGAGGAAGAGGAACCAAGCCTTATCGAATTTATTCCAGGGTACCGCCTGATTCATATGGATGAATATGAAGAGGAGATGAAGGTATTAGCTGGGATATTGGAGGAAAAAGGTCAACATCCTGATGGAGTTATCTTGCCTATCTTAACGAACTATGGCAGTGATTTCATTTGTTATTATAAGTCTGCTGAGGGTGTGGAACAGGTATGTGACCTGCTCCATGATTTCGGCGATTTAATTGTGATGTATGATTCGCCTGATAAATTCCTAGAGACCTTATGCGAGTTCTACAAGCAGGAGGTTTATTTCCTGGATGAAGAGGGCTACCTCGATTGCGATTTAGTATTAGAAGGCGAAGTTGGTGCGGCACTGAACCCGGATGCGAAATATTGGTCCGAGTAACGGCCTGATGCCAAATAAACAAGAGCAGCAGTCCATTATGGATTGCTGCTCTTGTTTATTTTTTAATAAGGTGAATTTTATATGGCTATGTTTATTCCTGCGCAGCCTGGTTCTCCTGCTCACGAAGCTCTACTCGCCGTATTTTACCGGAGGTCGTCTTCGGAAGATCCTGAATAAACTCGATTTTGCGCGGATATTTATAAGGGGCTGTCCACTCTTTAACATGGGATTGCAGCTCTTTTACAAGCTCTGGTGAACCAACAATCTCATCCTTGAGCACGATAAATGCTTTAACAATGTGCCCACGGATCTCGTCTGGACTGGCTACGACCGCACATTCCTTGACGGAGGCATGCTTCATCAATGCTTCTTCTACCTCGAAAGGACCGATAGTGTAACCTGAGCTAATGATGATGTCATCTCCACGACCCTCGAACCAGAAATAACCATCTTCATCCTTCTTTGCCCGGTCGCCGGTTATGAAGAATTCGCCGTGTGTGGAGCTTTCTTTTCTACCGGGATCTTTGTAATAAGTGTGGAACAGGGCTGGCATACTCAAATGTACTGCAATATCACCAACCACTCCAGCAGGCAGTGGCTTACCGTCTTCGTCCACAACCTCGACTAAGCCGGGTGCGATTGATTTACCCATAGAACCAATGCGTATTGGAGTATCTTTGAGTGTTCCGATAATCAGTGTGCTCTCCGTCTGGCCGTACCCATCACGGATCGTGATATCGAATTCACGCTGAAAGGTGTTAATGACCTCTTGATTTAATGGCTCTCCGGCAGATACTGCACATCGCAGGGTAGACAAGTCGTAACGACCTAAGTCTTCTGTTTTAGCCATTAGACGATATTCCGTTGGGGTGCAGCACAATACTTGAATTTTGTGATCCTGCAATAGCTGCAAATATTTTTTGGGATGAAAGGATCCACTATATACAAAACCTGTAGCTCCGTTGCCAAGAACGGTTAAGAAGGGACTCCAGATCCATTTTTGCCAGCCGGGAGCTGCTGTTGCCCAGACGGTGTCAGATCCTTGAATATCCAGCCATTGAGGTGAGGTGATCCGCAAGTGAGCATAACCCCAGCCATGACTATGAACGACCGCTTTAGGGTTGCCGGTAGTACCTGAGGTGTAAGCGAGAATAGCCATATCATCCCGGCGGCTTGCGACTGCTGTGAAGGTATCTGGTTGTCCAACCATCAGACTTTCTAGATCCAGCCAGCCTTCACCGAGTTCGTCTGAGCTGCCAGATACGGAAAGACGGTAATCGAGAGCAGGAAGATCCTCTGAGATTTTATTAACTTCCCCGGTTACTTCGGACCAAGCAATAACGGCTCTGGCTTCAGAATGGCGCAGGCGGTAGGATAAATCTTTGGCACGCAGCATTTCTGAGGATGGAATGATGGCAAGTCCTTGTTTCAGACAAGCTAAATAGATGACATAAGCGATGATGCGGCGTGGAACCATAACAAGAACACGATCCCCTTGTTGCAGCCCAAGCTTCGCAAGTCCTCCGGCCAGCCGGTTAGCTTGTTTGCGTAATTCACCGTAAGTAATTTCCTCATAATCTCCTTGCTCATTTAACCACTTAAGCGCAATCTTCTCAGGAGCATGGCTTTCCATTTCCGAAGTGAGATTGTAGAACTCAGGTGCGATCCATTGCTGATTATCCAATATGAACCTCTCCTATATCAAACAAGATGTGTATAACTGTTCTATTTAGTATATCACGTTATCCTAGTACCAGGTACTAGTACCTTGAGTTCTTAATGAATTTCGGGTTAAGATAATATGTGTAAGGTAAACTTATAATAGACCACAAATCCAGAAAGTGAGAACTTATGTTATGAATCACACAACTTTTGATGAAATATTCGCTATTATGGAAGCCTCATTTCCTACTTCTGAGATCAGAACCTTTGAGGGACAACAGGAGTTATTGGACGTTCCAGATTATCGTCTCATTACCGAGATGAATTCTGAGGGTAAAATTGTTGCTTTTATGGCCTGCTGGGAGTTTCCCGGCTTTCGTTTTGTAGAACATATAGCAGTCGACCCGAGCATCAGAGGTGGAGGAATTGGCAAAAAGCTGATGACTGAATACATCAGTCTATCTAACAAGCCTGTCCTTTTGGAAGTTGAGCGGCCACTGGGTGAAATGGAGCAGCGGAGAATCGGCTTTTATGAGCGGCTGGGCTTTCATTTGAACCCTTACGATTATGTGCAGCCTCCTTTGCGTGAAGGAAATGAAGATTTACCACTCTTAATTATGACTTACCCTAACCCTGTTGATGAAGAAGAATTCCAACTTTATAGAGAAATTTTATATTCAGAAGTGTATAAGGTTACAACTCCGTATCAAGGTTAAAGCCCTCAGCAATCCGTTAAATCCTTATGGGATAAGCGGGTTGCTGTTTTTCTTATACAAACCAGAGCTCCAGATGAATAGTTTCTTTACAAATTGGGTACAAGTTAAATACAACTTAGAGACATATTCCTTTAAAACTTGAGCTAAAGTAAAAACCGAGATTGATCTTCTAAGGAGGCATAACATATGAAAAGTAAAAAGTTCATTATAGCAACGATGGTATTTGGGATGGCAATTACAGGTTCGGCTGGTGTGTACGCAGGAACTAAGCTGCAAAAAATCACCGCATACCTCAATCACAGCATTGGATTTAAAGTGAATGGTGCAGCTTATACGCCTGTTGATAATAAAGGTAACACATTAGCTCCGATTACTTATAACAATACAACCTATCTTCCTGTACGTGCCTTGGCTGATGTGTTGAAGGTGCCAGTGACTTTTGATGCGGCAGCGAATCAGGTCATTCTGGGTACTGGAACTGTGGTGCCGGATAAAGATACATTAACACCAGTACAGTACAGCAACGCTCAAAAAGAACAAATTTCTAAAGCTTTTGCAAATTTCGATGGGTTTAAAACGGTTTATGCACCAGCACAAATGGTGAGTGGAGATGCTTTTCAAAAAGCAGCTAGCTCTGAAGATGGAGTGTACTTTTTGTTCGACCATATGAGGGTGAACGTTTCTCCACGTGACTACTCCTATGATTACAAAGGCGATACCGTAAAGCTTTCCAATGGTACAGAAGCTAAGTGGTACAGCCCTACCAGCGATTCATTGTTTTTGACCTATAAACTGGATGATCGTTTTGTGACGATTAGTTCTCCAGACAAGGCTTTGAGCAAGGCACAATTAGAGAAGGTAGCCGTGAATGTGGTGAAATGGAGTAAATAACTCCTTTAAAAGCAAAGCTCAATATACAAAAAGTAAAGCAGCAAGTCACTCCGATCCGGGAGGGCTTGCTGCTTTTTTTGTTTTCGTGTAGGCGTGTTCTATTTACTGTGCTGTTTATTAGGCAGCTTTTGGCTTGGTGTTCCTTTACCGTGATTCTGTTTGTTCTTTTCTGCTTTCTTCTGGGTGTCGTGTACTTTGTCTACAAAAGCCTGAGTATCGTCCATGTTTGTCCTCCTTGATCATAACCTTGCCGTTACTGTAACCACTTTTGCCTGATTAAATACACAAGCCGTTTTTACAAACTAGTGGATCAATCCGTACATTGTGAAAATATTTAGTAGTTACTATGAATGGATGCAAGCATTTCATAATAACAGTAAGGGAGACTGATTATGAACAGGTTATTAAAACAAGCAGTATCCATGACACTAGCCTTCGTTATGGTACTGGGACTTACATTTACAGGAATGCCAGCTTTTGCAGAAGACAGCAATGAGGATGCTGGATTACTGCAATTACAAACGCTAGAGCCAATAACACTACTGGCGGGCAATTCTACATGGAAATATCTAGATAACGGAACGGATCAAGGTTCGGTATGGCGGTCTGTTTACGATGATTCTACATGGGCATCAGGCCAAGCGCCGCTTGGTTATAAAGATTCTGGGGCCGGAGTCAGCAGCAAGCAATTTGGTGCTCTGAATACAAATATAAGCTACGGCACGGATAAAAAGAAGAAATATCGTACTTCCTATTTCCGGACAAATGTAACTGTGAATAAGGAAGAAATTACGAAATCGGATAAAGTATTAGGTAATTTTGCATTTGATGACGGAGTAGTGCTGTATCTGAATGGTGCAGAAATCTACCGCGAGGCTATGCCAGCTGGTGAAATCGACTATCAGACACTTAGTACAACTAATGGCAGTGATCCAAATGAGTATACAAAGGTTGACCTAACGGAAATCGTAAAAGCCAATCTGAAGGATGGAAGTAATGAGCTTTCAGCTGAAGTTCACCAGACGGGCGACACTAGCTCTGACCTTTATTGGGATATGAGCCTGATTGCTTATCCTGTAGTGGAGACAGTAGAACCTGGAGTTGGGAAGCCTGATTCTATCGCAATTACTTTTAATGGCAACCCGCAGACTAGTATGGGATTCAACTGGTATGCACCTGAAAGTGTGACTGGCACCAAACTGGAAGTAGTAGAAGCTTCTAAATTGGAGAATGGCCAGTTTCCTGCGGCAGGCGCTCAATCTTATGAAGGGACATCCGTTACAACTAGTGTGTATATGACAAAAGCGGATAAATCAGCTAAAAAACCAGTTGTGCTAACCAGCCATAAGGTAATAGCGGATCATCTGCAGCCGGGAACGGAATATGCTTACCGTGCTGGGGATGGACAAGCTGATAACTGGAGCGACGTAGGAACTTTTAAGACAGAAGGCTCCAGTAATCAGGCTTATAAATTCTTATATACAACGGATTCCCAAGGAACAACTGAAGAAGATTTTGATATCTGGAATCATACCCTTCAAGAAGGATTAGCTAAATTCCCGGAAAGTGAGTTTATCCTGAATTCTGGTGATTTGGTGGATAACGGTGATATTGAGGAGCAATGGGGATGGTTTTTCAATAAGCCTAAGGATATTTTAGCGAATATTCCGTTGGTTCCTTTGGTAGGCAACCATGAAAGTAAAAATTATAGCAATTATAGCTCTCATTTTAATTTGCCGAACGTATCGAATACAGGTGCGAAACCTGATGGTTCTGTATATTCTTTTGACTACGGTTCAGCACACTTTATGGTAATTAATACAGAATATTATGGTGCAAGCTCGAATCTTGAGAATAACGAAATTTACAATAAACAAGTGGAGTGGCTTCGTAGCGAAGCGGCAAAAAGCAATCAGAAATGGAAGGTTGTGCTTCTGCATAAATCTCCTTATTCCGTTGCCAATCACACCAATGATACAGATGTACTTTTTTACAGAGCGCAATTAACGAAGGTATTTGACGAGCTTGGCATTGACATGGTAATTGGCGGGCATGACCACACCTTTGCTAGAAGTTATCAGATGTACAACAACAAGCCATTGACGGATATTGTTCCGGACTCAAACGGAGTAGTAACTGATCCTAAGGGTACTTTATACCTGATTACAAATGCAGCGGGCAACAAGAAATACAACGTAGCTTCAGGAACATTCCCGTTTGCAGCTAAATACGGACAGCCTGGTAAGGAAATGTTCACGGGGATGACGGTAACGAATGATGAGCTTTCTTACGAAGCCTACACCACAACAACTGGTGGTTCTACAGACTTGTATGATAACTACAGCATTCATAAATCGGAAGTAGCAGTTAAACCTGTGCAAAATGCAAAGGCTACTGCAGCAGATGGTGGTAAAATAACGTTGACTTGGGATGCGCCAGCTTCCGGTGCACCAGTGTCTGGATATCGTATTTATGAGCAAAATGATCTGGTATCGGCAAATTGGACGGTCAGTGTTCCTAATGAAGAAGGTAAAGCCTCTTATACTTACACTGTAGAAAATACTAATCCAAACCAAACCTATCAATTTGTTATCAAAGCTGTAAGTGACAGAACAAATTCAGAAGCTGCTATCGCTTCAACGGATTCGATTAAAAAAGTTACAGTTACCTTTAATGGCGACCCAGTGAGTGCAAAAGGCTTCACTTGGTACACAGCGTTGAAGTCTACTGGAAACGATCTGCAGGTTGTAGAAAATACGGGCGTTACTCCAGACTTTGCTAAGGCTGCTGAGTTTACAGGACGTTCGGCGGTTTCCAGAAATTCAAAGGATGAATTAGTTCATAAAGCGGAAGCTTCTGGCCTGAAAGCTGATACAAAATACTACTTCCGTGTAGGGGATAAAGCACTAGGCCTGTGGAGTGCAGTGGGAACTTTTGAAACTGCCGCTAAGACAGGAGCATTTACTTTTATCGATTTGGCTGATACACAGGCTAAGACCGAAGATGAAGCGATTCTTTCCGGTGAAACGATGGCAAAAGCACTTACGACGTTCCCGAATGCTGAGTTTGTGGCGATTAACGGAGATATCGTGGATACCGGAACTAATGAATCCCAATGGAATTGGCTGCTTGGTCATTCGCAAGACACCCTGCTTAACACGACAATCGTGCCAGTGGCAGGGAATCATGAGGATAAGGCAAATGCCTTCTATGAGCACTACAATATTAAGGAAGCACCGGGCTCTGCAACAGAAACGGGAGCTTATTATTCCTATGATTACAGTAATGCTCACTTTGTAGTCCTGAATACAAATGAGAATTCCGATGAATTTGCTAACTTCAGCCAAGCACAGTTGGATTGGATGAAGGCTGACGTAAAAGCAGCGAAAGCTGCTGGTGCGAAATGGATTATCGTAGCTATGCATAAAGGTCCATACACAACCTCTAACCATGCTACTGACAAAGACATTATGGGTACAAATGGAGAAAGAGCGAAGGTTGCTCCAATGATGGCTGAACTGGGCATTGACTTAGTTCTTCAAGGCCACGACCATATTTATGCCCGGACCAAGCCAATTAAAGCTGATGGAACTGCGGCAGACACAGTGAAGATCAAGGAAAGCTTCAATGGTCAAACTGTAGAGTACACAGTAAATCCAGATGGAACGATCTATCTGATCCCAGCTACAGCGGGAGCGAAGGTTTACTACAAGAACATGAAACCAGAATTGGGAGATGCGTATTATAATCTCTTCGAAGTAGCAAATGAGAATACAGCAGCTAAATACGGACCGGACCCAAGTGATGCTACGCGTCCCAAACGCGGTCAAGTTCAGACCTTTGTAGGTATTACTGTAGATGCTGGCAAATTAACAGCTGTATCTTATGAGATCGATCAGAATATTAATGATGCTAAACCATACGTTCTGGAAGAGTTCGGTATTATTAAGGAAGCAGATCCTGAAGTAAACCCAACACCAGAACCGACAACAACGCCGACAACGGAACCAACAACAGCGCCGACAACGGAACCAACAACAGCGCCGACAACGGAACCAACAACAGCGCCGACAACGGAACCGACAACGGCGCCAACGACAGCACCAACAACAGGATCATCAACAGGACCAGTGGCAACAACAAAACCGACAGCAACGCCAACGCCAACAGTAGCACCAACAGCTACACCAGCACCAACAACGGTGCCTACACCAACTGCAACACCAGTAGTCAAACCATCATTGACGGATACTGGCAGCCATTGGGCAGCAGCGGCTATTGAGAAAGCAGTAGCAGGGGGCTTCGTTAGCGGTTATCCGGATAATACTTTCCGTCCTAATCAGAAAGTAAATCGGGTTGAATTTATCACTATGCTGGCTCGTGCCCTGCAATTGCCGGACAGTGGTAGCACTTCAAGCTTTAAAGATTCAGCGAAGATTCCGGCATGGGCCAAGTCCTTTGTAGCTCAGGCAGTAGCTTTGCAAATTATCAGCGGCTATGATGATGGTACCTTCCGTCCTACGCAGGAGCTTACTCGCACTGAATTAGCAGTTATGGTTGTTAGGGCTCTGGGTATTACAGTAGATCCAAAAGCGACCTTAACCTTCAATGATGCTAAGGATGTACCCGCATGGGCAGTACCATATATTGCGGCAGCAGCAGAAGCGGGCATTGTGAATGGCATAGGACAAAATCGTTTCGCACCAAACCAGGTAGCGTCCCGGGCCGAAGCAGTAACAATCATTCTGAACCTGCTGGAGAAGCAAGGAAAGTAACTAAATCGGATGGTTTGAAAAAAGATTGCCTCAAGGTCATCGTTGATGACGGAGAGGCAATCTTTTTTTCGTAGCTGGGTAGTGTGAGGGAGGCGGCGATACGGTGGTGCGGCGTAAAAGAGAGGCAAAAGTGCCTCTGAAATGAGCGATTGCGGCGGATTAGCGTGAAAGAGAGGCAAAAGTGCCTTTGAAATGAGTGAATTCGGAGGAGTGGTGCGAAAGAGAGGCAAAAGTGCCTTTGATTTGAGCGAATACGGCGGATGGGCGTGAAAGAGAGGCAAAAATGCCTTTGAAATGAGCGAATGCGGCGATTGGCGGATATGAGAGGCAAAAGTGCCTCTGATTGGAGTGAATATGGCGGAGTGGCGTAAAAGAGAGGCAAAAATGCCTTTGAAATGAGTGAATGCGGCGGAGTGGCGGAGATAAGAGGCAAAAGAGACCACGCTCCTTCATCCTCTTTATATTTTCAACCAACATATGTTTAACGACCCACTCATTGCCAGGATATCGAGCCCTGATAGCACGATAATCTTTAATTTATCCAGCATATCTTTAATTTTGCGGCTATTTGTAAGGAAAGATCTGGGTTAGATTAGGGTGGACTAATCAAAGTAAGGCAGGAGGGTTGCCGACAAAATTGAATGCGCTTGCACGATCGGGGTTGAATACAGAATGTGCTTGCACGAATGTGGTTGGATACAGAATCTGTAGGCAGAAGAGAGTAGGAGCAGCAGAGGGACGGGACAACAGAAGTAATCTACTTGCTGTTCGGCGACATAGTGAGACACATTACGCTTCATGGATGAGAGTAACCGAAACAACTACAGGACGAGGAGAGTGGAAAATGAACCTTCACACCGGTAAAAAGGCGCGTCGTAAGCTGACATCAGCTGTTCTGGCGGCAGCTTTGCTAGTTTCAGGACTTCCCCTAACGGCTTACGCCGGCGATACGTGGCCTTTTACAGGAGACAGTGCGCCGGGTGCCAATCAGCCTAATGTACATGGATATACGAGCAGCCATATTGCGAACTGGAGTCCGGCAACCGATCCGGATGCAGAGCTGTTGAGATCGCGGGTGCCGCTGCAGAAGCGGAATGCCCCATTTGCTGCAACCCAAGCTAACCCAGCGCTTAGCGCAGATACACAGATGATCAACGTTGCTGGCGACTACGGGAATGCTTTTATTGAGAACGCGCCGTATACGAACAAGTTTGCGCAGTATCATTTTAACTTTTGGCAATATATCGATTACTACTCCTACTGGCATGGTACAGCGACTGCGTATACCCCGCCGGAATATTATGATGAATTGGCCCAGAAGGACTGGCAGCAAAAATGGTTCGAATTCGGCATGCTGAACATCCCGAACCCTACCTACACCGATGCAGCGCATAAGAACGGCGTGTTGTCATTGGCGGGGATCTTTTTTTCCAATAATGACCGTGGACAGCAGACGTACAAACAAATGATAGTTAAAGATGAGAATGGTAATTTTCCGGTGGCGGATAAACTGATCGAGATGGCCGGGTATTTCGGGTTTGACGGTTATTTTGTAAATCAGGAAGAGATGAATCCGAATGTAGCGACCCAGGATATCCCCGATTACATCGCGTTTATGAAGGTGCTGCAAGAGGGCGGCCTGTATGTACAGTGGTACGACTCGCTGAACACCAATACCGGTGCTAATACGTTCGCCCGGACGATTAATGATACCAATATCTCCTTTTTAGTGGATAAAAGCACCAAGGAACCCGTCTCCAATTCGTTTTTCTTCGACTACGGGGCTGGCAATACACAGATTACCAACGCGGCTAGTTACTTAAGCAATCTGAATGCCAGTCTGGGAACAAGCTACAACTTGTTTGAAGTTGGTTTTGCAGGGCTGGAAGCAGGCCGTGACCGGTTCAAGTCCGTTAACGGAACAGCGTTGATGAACAAGCTGGACAGCAATGGCTTGCCACGGCTCAGCTTGGCTACACTCGGTGCGGACTTTGTTCATGCCGGTCTGGATGAGGACATGAACCTGTCTTACCCGGTCTCGCACAGATCCGAAAATGACTACCAATGGATGACAAAACTGCGTGAGCAGCTATGGTGGTCAGGCCCGAACGTGGACCCTAAGAATACGGTCAAATCGGCAACCAATACCGTTGCCGATGTTTATGCCGACAACCGTTACTGGCCGGGAATCTCGTCCGTCATTGCGGAGCGTTCGGTAATTAAGGACAAGAACTTTTACACCAATTTTAACACTGGACAGGGCTTGTCCTATTCCGTGAACGGTGAAGTATCGAACCCGGATGAGTGGTCTAATATGAGCCTGCAGGATATTCCAGTGACTTGGCAGTGGTGGCAGGATACTGCTGGCAATAAGCTTACTGTAGATTTTGATTATGGACCGGAGTACAACCTTGCGAGTACAAACCGTTACAACTATGAGCAGATCGGTGCGTATAACGGTGGCAGTTCACTGGTGGTGAACGGCAATCTGAATGCGAAGAACTTCTTGCGTCTGTACAAAACAGAGCTGGGGGTCAATGGCAACTCCAAGCTGTCGATCAGCTTCAACAAGCCATCTGCCACAGATGCTTCGGCGATGGCAGTAGGACTCATCCTGGCTGATGATCCGAATACCGTCGTAGAGGTCGCTGTTCCAAACAGTGGTCAGCACTCGGACGGTTGGTTGACAAAGGAGCTGGACCTCAGTGCATACGCGGGTCATAATATTGCAGCCCTTGGACTGGTCTTCGATCCCGGGCAAGGAACAGCGTCCACCTACCAGATGAACGTCGGACAGCTGCGCGTTTATGACGGGTCTGCCGTAAAGCCCACAGCTCCTGCGGAATTAGCAGTTGCGGAAGCTTTTACAGATACAGGTGAGATGGTTGTGAAGTGGAAGCTAGATCCCGATTACACTAAGATCAAGCAATATAATGTGTACGTGAATGATGTATTTATGGGCGGCAAATACGATGAGGTGTTCTACCTGAAGCATCTCCCGGTGAAATCCGGAACCCTTAAAGTGGTTGCAGTGGGTGCGGATGGAGTGGAGGGTGAAGCGGCAACGCTGGCTTTTGATCTGGATGCGGCGGTTTCCGGAGTGAAGGTGGATTCAAGCGCGGACGGGGAGTTGACTGTGAACTGGACGAACTCCGCCCAAGCTTCCGGTGACATTACCGTTCGAGTGCAGTCTTTGAATTGGATTACGACATCCGAACCGGTGTCACAGCAAGTGGTTGTCCCGGCAGGTGCAAGCACTGCGCTGTTCACGGGGATGCCGGTAAACGGCGATGATTACATTGTCACCGTTACCGCAGGCAACACCGATCCAGTCTCGGTCAGCGGCCAGTTCATCGACACGGTTGCGGAACCTTACGCGGAAGAATGGTCCTGGACGGACGGTAAGCTGAATCTGCCGATGCCGAATACCAGAGACTGGCGGTATATGTATGTGTATGAGGATGGGAATGCAAAATCTTTTGCCACAACGTATAGCTCTGGCAATAAGCCGATGATTATCCGTGGACGGACAACTAAGGCGAGCTTAAGCTTCACCTCGTCGGCAAAAGTTGTGCATGTGGTGATGGAGGATTATGCAGGCAACCGCTCCAAACCTGTCTATCTGAAAGGAAGCTATCCCGTTCTCTTTGATGCTAATGGGGGTGAACCAGCAAATACTGTGGCCGAGGCTGTGTATGGCACTTTGCTGATGGAGCCTACAGGCATTGCCAGAGAGGGTTATGACCTGGAAGGCTGGTACATTGGAGAAGGAGAAGATGCGCGAAGATGGAATTTTGCCGAAGATCTAATAACCGGTGAGCTGAACTTGCAAGCGAAGTGGGCCTTGCAAGCTCCAAAGGTGCAGATCGTAGGGGAAGGCTCCTTCCGTGAAAATACGTCCGCGACACTAACGGCAGTTGCCATTGGCGCTGGGCAGCTGACTTATGCCTGGTATGCGGACACAGGCAGCGGTTATGGAGATGCGTTGGGAGTGTCCGCCTCCTATACTATCCCTGCTTTGACTACCGGGATGGATGGCAATAAGTACAAGGTCATCGTCACCAATGAATCTGGTGACAGCAGTGAAGCAGAGTACACAATTAACTTAACTCCGGCTGAAGCACCATGGGAAGCGCCTGATTTCATAACCGATCTTCCGTCTGCACTTGATGTCATTACTGGTGAAGAAGTGAAGCTGTTCGTACAGATCCGCGGGGATGTGGAATCGGTTCGCTGGGAGACGAAGGCAGCAACCGCAGAGGAATGGACTGTGGCGGAGAGCGTGACTTCGGCGGTATACGCATTTACTGCTTCTGAAACAGACAGCGGTACGCAGTTCCGTGTGGTTCTGACTGGAAAAGAGGGAACGGAGCCTTCAACAAGAACCGGTAATGAACTTACGGTGACAGTACATCCGGCACCCGATGCGCCAATTATCACCTCTAATAGTGTAGATAAGAATCCGGCAGTTGTAGGTGATAAGGTGTCTTTTGCCGTAGTAGCTTCTGCAGTTTATGGCGAGTTAAGCTACCAATGGTTGAAAGACGGGCAGGCCATTGAAGGTGCTGTGGAGCGTAATTATACGATTCCTTCTGCAAAAGAAACAGACAGCGGCGAGTACACGGCCGTAGTCACCAACACCAAAATACTGAATGGTCACCCTTATACGGCTGTTCAAAAGAGCGGAATTATTAATTTCAAGGTCCACAATACTCCTGTATCTACACCGCAGCCGACATCGGCTCCAGGGACAGGTACGGGAACTGGTGGAACGACTCCGGCAGCGACAGCAACGCCGCTTCCAAGTCCTACTAGCACAACTTTGACAGTTCCAGCAAGTGCACTCAGTACATCTACTGAGAACGGCAAAGTGACGGTAAATGTGCCGGCAGGCGTTACAGCTATCGAGCTGCCTGTGAATGCAGGTGAATTGCTAGGGATCCATCAACTTGAATTGGCTGCCTCGGGAACCATACTTGGTATTGCGCCGGAATTGCTGGTGCAATTGAAGGCTCTGCTTAATGAAGCCCAAGCTTCAGGCGGCAAGATTCTGGTGAAGCTCAGCCCGGAGACTTTGAACATGAGCACACTGAAAGCAGAGCGTGGGGTGGTCTTGCGGGGTACAGGTATGACGTTTGATCTGAGCATCATCGCGGGGAATGGCACATCTAGCCGTCTTCCAAGCTTCAGCAAACCAGTAACCTTACAATGGAATGCAGCAAATACGGATTATAATACTAATTTTCTTGGTTTATATGCTATTGCTGAAGGAGGTTCGCTTACCTATCTCGGCGGAGTGTACGCGAATGGCTTCCTGCAAGGGGAGTTTAGCGGAACAGGCAGGCTGGCTGTGCTGGAGTACAATAAATCCTTCGCTGATGTTCCGTCTACTCACTGGGCTGCGGACACTATCCGCCAGCTGGCGGCTAAACATCTGGTACAAGGCACTTCCGAAAATGGATTTGAACCCGCCCGCAGGATTACAAGAGCGGAATTTGTGAAGCTGCTGGCTGGCGTGCTGGGACTGCAAGATCAGGCGGAATTGAAATTTAGTGATGTGTCTTCTGGTGTCTGGTATGAGCAGGACCTGGCGCGTCTGGTCCGGGCAGGTATTGTAGGTGGACGCACTGCTGAGCACTTCGATCCGAGTGCGAACATCAGCCGCCAGGAGATTGTCACTATGCTAATGCGTGCCTATGTACTGGAGCATGGAGCGCTTCAGTCATCAGCCCCGGCAACATTCACCGATTCCGGTGAGGTAGCAGCCTGGGCGGCAGACAGCGTGAATGCTGCTTCATCACTGGGTCTGGTGAATGGCCGCACGGACGGGAAGTTTGTTCCCGGTGGCTTGGCGACCCGTGCCGAGGCTGCGCAGTTCATCTTGAATTACATCCGGTAGATTATATAGCCTCATCACGGTCTGCCCAAGGAGCCCTTTGCTCCATGGGCAGACTGTCTTTGCTTGGCGGAGGATTGCAAGCTTTTACCAGCCACAGGCAGGAAGCACCTCGTGCTATACTTTATTCATAATTACAAGCAGCGAAGCTTAGTCTTCCCCCTGCTGTAGGAGGTTGCTGATGTTTCCGGGGAAATTGTACAGAAAGTATCTGAAGAATAATCTGTTTATGAAAATCATCCTGCTCTTCTCAGTCATTGCCGTGGTCACCATTATCACCTTCTCCTACCTGATGTTCTTGCTCATGTCTCAGGCTGTAGTGCAGCGGCAGATGGAGATTCAGAAACGTACCGTGGAGAGCATCAACAGCTATATTGAGCAGAAATATGACTCTGTACAGTCTATGATGCGGGACGTGTACCGGGACACGGAGCTGACTGCTAATACGTCGTATTTGCTGGAGCATCCGTATGAAGATTACGTGAGGTACCGGCTGGACCGCTATTTCAACGAAAGTAATGCTACGACGGATACCGTGCAGTTTTTTCGCAATCAAGTTGAAGATGATCCTGATATCCGCAGTTTAATGCTCTACAGTGCAGCTGAACAGCAGCTGTATGTCTATAATGACCAAGGCAAATTTCAGATTATTTCCACTAATGCAGCCCACTCTTTCGTACCGGATGCGCTGTATCTGGAGGAGGAAGGCAGTGTCACCGCTCCAAACACTTGGGTCAGTCAGGCGATCTCATCTCCGGAGGGGCCGATGTTTACGGTTCGTACCCCGGTCAATAACAAGATATCACTTCGCAACATTGGTCAGCTTCTAGTCTATTTTGATGCCAGCGAGGTCTGGGGGAGTATGGGCAATTATAAGGATGACTTCAAGGGAAAGATTCTGGTGCTGGCAGCGGATGGGGATGTGTTATTTGATACCTCGGGCACCTATTATGGAAAGCGCTATCCTTATCCCGAGCAGATGAATTCTGCCTATACAGATGGTGAAGAAGTCGGCGGGATGATCATTACTAAGCAGACTCACACCCAAGGCGGATTTACTGTGTTGAGTGCTGTACCTAAGCAGGAATTAGCCGCCACTTATAGGGGATTGCGGAACATGATCTTCATTATCTGCTTGATCTGCCTGTTGTTTGCGATTATTACACCCACTTTATTTATCAATAATTTTGCCAGACGGACTCATAAAATTATCAAGTTCACCCGCAAAGTGAAAAACGGTGACCTGGATGCCCGGATTACCGATGTCAGAGAAGACGAGCTGGGGCAGATCTCCAAGAGCTTCAACGATATGCTGGATGAGCTGAATCTTCATATAGACCGTGTGTTCAAGGCTGAAATCAAGCAAAAACATACCGAAATCGCCGCGCTTGAAGCCAGGGTAAACCCGCATTTTCTCTACAATACCTTGGAGGTGATCCGAATGAGGGCAATCTCTCAAGGAGCTTCAGATGTCGGGGAGATGATCTACAGCTTGTCGGTGTTGTTCAAAAGCTATGTTCACCAGAAACCCAAGCATACGATGAAGGATGAACTAGAGGCCTGCCGTTTATATCTGGAGCTGTTCCGCATCCGTTATAAGGATAAATTCTCTTATACAATGGAATGCGGGAAAGAGCTTACCGGAAGAGTTGTACTCAAAATGTCGCTGCAGCCTATCATTGAAAACTACATTCTACATGGGATGCGCGTGGACAAGAATGATAATCACATCAGTGTGGCTGTGGCCAAGGATGGCCAATATTTGCGTGCGGTAGTTACAGACAATGGGCGGGGGATTGCGCCGGACAGATTGGTCCAGCTCAAAGAAGGTCTTTTGCAGCCAGATGAACAATCGGAATCATTCGGCCTGCGCAGTATTCATGAACGTTTGAAGCTGCTTTATGGCAGTGAGTATGGCATTGAATTACAAAGCGAAGCGGGTACCGGCACAACCGTGACTGTGTATTTTCCCGATCTGGGAGAGGATGATCCAAACCATGTATAAAATTTTCATTGTGGACGACGAGCCTTTTATTATCGAAGGATTATATGACATTGTGGATTGGGCAGCACTGGGGATGGAGATTGTCGGCCACGCCGAGAACGGACAGGAAGCGCTAGAGTCGTTGCGGTTTGTTCCAGCGGATATTCTGATTACGGATATTTCCATGCCGCTGATGAACGGGCTGGATCTGATCCGGGCCGTACGGGAGATTCAGCCGGAGATCAAAGTTGTTATCCTCAGCGGCTATGATGAGTTCGGTTATCTTAAGGAAGGAATGGCGCTCGGCATTGAAAATTATCTGCTCAAGCCTATTAATTTGCAAGAGTTCCGGGCAACATTAGTGACTGCCGCCGAGAAGCTGGGTGTCTCCCGTCAAGAGAGTCAATTCAATGCGCATAGTATTTCCATTCTGCGCGATAATGTGATGTACCGCTGGCTGCGGTGCCAGATTGGGCCTAAGGAATTCAGTGAACGGACTGATTTTCTGGGACTTAGACTAGATAAGCCGCTGGTGCAGGTAGCCCTGCTTCGCCCTGAACAGGACGCTGCCGAGCTATTTCAGGCGGTGGAAGAGGTTGTAGGCGGTAACCCGTCTTTGATTGCATTCCGGGATATGGATGGAGATACCGTGCTGCTGCATCTGCTTAGTGAGTATCAGCAGGGTAAAGAAGCGGTGGAAAGGCTTCATGCGCAGCTGCTGTTATCCCTAACTGGCGGTCCGCCAATGCGTCTGTCCGTAGGAACGGTGGAGGAGATGGAGGAGGCGGCGGCTCAGAGTTATGCCCATGCAAAGATGACTCAGGAATATTTCATGCTGTTTCCAGAGCGGAATTTGCTGCATTATGAGGAAGTTCAGGACAGGCATGAGGTTGCCGTCCAAGGCATGCCGCTGAATTGGGAAGATGATCTCAAGCTGATTATGGCGAAGGATAAGGAAGCGCTGCTGGTGCGGATCCAGGATCATTTTGAGCAGCTGCGGCGGATGGAGGGGATTACACCTGTGCTGCTGCAAGGCATTGCCATGGAATGGTTGATCCGCTTCAAGATGCAGCTGCAGGAGATTCGTCATGTGGAAGAACCGGAGCTTTTCGCAGACGGTTTTGGCCTCATTCGCTCTACAGTTTCCATAAATGAACTGACTCAGATTATTCAGGAAGCCGCTACCATTACGGTAGACGCCTTAGTTCGGGACGTAAAGAGTCCAGTCGTGCAGCAGGTGCTGAATTATATCCATGAGTCCTACAATGAAGATGTGTCACTGAAGACCCTCGGTGCCCAATACCATATTCACCCGGTGTATTTGGGACAGCTGTTCCATAAAGAGGTGAATGAGTCGTTCACCGAATATATCAATAAATACCGGATTGAGAAGGCAAAGGAGCTGCTGCGGAATACCTCACTTAAAGTTCATGAAATCGCTCTCAAAGTAGGCTATTGGGAGACCGGCTATTTTTACAAACAATTTAAGAAGCATGTCGGGATATCTCCTACGGAGTACAAAGGGCTTGTCTAGCGGACCCCCGCTGCAAGCTTTTTCTTTATTTTCTACATGATTTATTTAGTTTAGCTTCTGTTTGAAAATGCTTTCATAAATTACAGTAAAGATAGTCCTTGAAGGAGAAAGCTGCTGGTTTAATTCCGGATTAGGCCAGCGATCTTGAGGTAAACAAAGGGGAGGTTATACAGGAATGGGCAACAACAAAAGAAAAAGGTTTTCCCTGTTACTGACATCACTTATGGCATTCTCGCTTGCGCTCAGCGCATGTGGCGGCGATTCAAACTACGCCGCAACTAACAGTTCAGGAGCGGGCGGCGACGGTGCATCATCCGAGAAACCGGTCGAACTGATCTGGTACACGATCGGCGGACCGCAGAAGGATCTGGACCGTGTCGTGGAAGAAGTCAATAAGTACACTAAAGAGAAGATAAATGTCACCCTGAAGATGAATATGATTGATTTTGGCGATTATACACAAAAAATGCAGGTCAAAGTAGCCGCTGGCGAACCCATGGACATTCTCTTTACGTGTTCCTGGGCGTTCGATTATGTGCAAAATGCCCGCAAAGGCGCTTTTATGGAATTGGACAGCCTGCTTAATGAATATGGAAAAGGCATCGTAGACACCATTGATCCGGCGTTCCTGGAAGGCTCCAAGGTAGATGGACATAATTATGCCGTACCTGCCAACAAAGAGCTTCCGGCGCAAGAAGTTTGGCGCTTTAATAAAGAGCTGCTCGACAAATATAACCTCGACATTTCCGGGGTGAACACAATGGAAAGCATTGAACCACTGCTGAAGACGATCAAAGAGAATGAACCGGGCATCACGCCTTACGCTATGGTGAAGGATTTCATGCCAGTACTGCCGTTCGATTACATCATTGAAAAGATGCCAATGGCTGTTTATATGGACACAAAGGATTACAAGATCGTGAACATTCTGGAAACACCTGAACTCAAAAGTACTCTTGAAACCGTTCGCAAATATTACAAGGCAGGTTATATCTCGCCGGAAGTAGCAACTACAACTTCGGTGGATGATCTCTATAAATCTTCGAACTGGTTCATGGATCGTGCGGCTACCCAGCCGATGGCGGATAATCTGTGGTCGGCAAGCTACGGCTATCCTGTAGTTTCCACGCCAGCTGGCAAACCTTACATTTACAACTGGTCCGTTATGGGTTCGATGCAAGCCATCTCGGCTAACTCCGCATATCCGGAGAAAGCGATGGAGTTCCTGAACCTGCTCAACACCGATCCGGTGCTGCGCAACATGATTGACTCCGGAATCGAAGGCGTGCACTACGAGAAGACTGGTGAGAATTCCATGAAGAACCTGGACGAATCCAAGAACTATGACATGCCAACCTTCTCGCTGGGCAATATCATGATCAACTATTTGAACGAGGGTGACCCTGAGAACAAATGGGAAGAGTTCAAAAAGTTTAATGAATCCGGTGTGAATGCACCGCTGCTTGGTTTTAACTTCGACACTTCCAAGGTGACCACTGAAATCGCTGCGGTTCAGAACGTAAAAGAAGAATACTGGTCACCACTGATGACTGGAACCGTTGATCCTGACGAGTATCTACCGAAAGCTATTGAGAAATTCAAGGCAGCTGGTTTGGACAAAATTATCGCTGAAGCGCAATCGCAAATTGATGCCTGGAAAGCGTCCAACAACAAGTAAAACATCAACGTAAGAGAAGATCGGGGCAGGGGCGTGGCCTCTGGACCCGGTCTTTTTTTGAAATATAAGGACATACAGGAGGGATCTAAGTGTGAAGACAATCAGCGGATTTATAAAAAATATTATGAATAACAAGATTATGCTGCTCATGGTTTTACCAGGTGCGCTTTGGTTTCTCTTTTTCTCTTACCTGCCGATGATAGGGACGATTATTGCATTCAAGGAATACCGCTTTAGCCGCGATGGCTTCTGGGCGAGTATTATCAACAGCAAATGGGTGGGGCTAGACAACTTCAAGTTTTTGTTCACCACCAATGACGCGTACATTATTACCCGCAACACCTTGCTCTACAATGGAGCATTTATCCTGCTTGGCTTGATCTTGTCGGTTCTGATGGCGATTGTGCTGTCCGAGATTGTGAACAAGAAGCTGGCCAAAGTGTATCAGACCGGCATGTTCCTGCCCTACTTCCTGTCATGGGTCGTTGTCGGCTATTTTGCATTTAGTTTCCTGAGCTCCGAACGCGGGATGCTGAACCAGATCATGGGCTTTTTTGGCGCAGAGTCAATTCAGTGGTATTCGGAAAAAGCCTACTGGCCGTTCATCCTGATCTTAGTCTATCTGTGGAAAGCGGTTGGTTACAATAGCGTAGTTTATCTCGCAGCTATTATGGGGATCGACAAGTCGCTGTATGAAGCGGCGATGATCGACGGAGCTAGTAAGTTCCAACAGATTCGCAATATTACACTGCCGTTGCTGAGTCCAATTATCACGATCATGACCCTGCTGGCCATCGGTAAAATCTTCTACGCCGACTTCGGTCTCTTTTACCAGGTGCCTCGTAATTCCGGTACGCTCTACAGTGTCACGAATGTTATTGATACCTATGTCTATCAAGGCCTCAAAACAACGGGTGAGATTGGTATGAGCACTGCCGCAGGTCTGTATCAATCGGTTGTCGGCTTTACGCTAGTGATGACCTCTAACTATATTGTCCGCAAATACAACAAGGATAGCGCTTTGTTCTAGAACCTCATGAAAGGAGTGGACCATATGTCTTCCATTACTAAGACTAAAAAAGAACGTGATTTCCACCATCTCTCGACGCCCTGGAATATCACTTTTAATCTGATAGCCGGCATCTTTGCGTTTCTGTGCGTGTTTCCGTTTCTGTTCGTCGTGATCATCTCCTTCACCGATGAGGTGGCGCTGGCGCGGGATGGCTATAAGCTGATTCCGGCAAAATGGAGTCTCGGCGCATACCGTTATGTGTTTGAATCCGGAGATATGCTGCTGCGTTCTTATGGTGTGACGATTTTTGTAACGGTGATAGGGACGATTATCAGCCTTTTGTTTATCGCTTTTTATGCGTATGCCATTTCCCGGAAAAGCTTCCGTTACCGCAATTTTTTCTCGTTCTTCGCGTTTTTTACCATGCTGTTCAACGGTGGACTTGTGCCGACTTATATTATCGTTACGCAGTTTCTAAGCCTGAAGGATACGATCTGGGCGCTGATTTTGCCGCTGGCGGTGAATGCTTTTTACATTATGATTCTGCGCACCTTCTACAGCACGAGTGTGCCTGATGCCATTATCGAATCCGGCAAAATCGACGGGGCGGGCGAGTTCCGTATCTTCCTGAAATTGGTGTTGCCTTTATCACTGCCCGGTCTGGCTACGATTGCTTTGTTCAGCACCCTCGGCTATTGGAATGACTGGTTCAATGCGCTGCTGTACATCGACAACCCGAATTTAGTCCCGCTGCAATCGATGCTGATGCGGATCGAGACCAGTATGCAGTTTATTTTGCAGAACTCCCAGAACAGTTCGCTCAGTCTGGAAGCTCTTCGCTCCATGCCGCAGGATACATCGCGGATGGCGATGGTCGTGCTGGCGACAGGACCGATTATTTTTGCCTATCCGTTCTTCCAGCGTTATTTCATTCAAGGTCTTACCGTAGGGGCTGTTAAGGAATGAGTTATACAAACCCGAATTTACCTGCTGAAGAACGGGCGGAGCATCTGCTCGGACTGATGACTTTGGAAGAGAAGGCCGGTCAGCTGATTCAGCCTTTTGGCTGGCAGGCCTATGAACATAGAGACGGTAAGATGACCTTGACAGAAAGCTTCAAGGAGAAGGTTGCCGGGGGCGGCGTGGGCTCGCTTTACGGGATGTTGCGCGCTGACCCGTGGACCGGCGTGACGCTGGCTACTGGCCTGTCTCCGCGTGAAGGTGCGGAAGCGGTGAATACGCTCCAGCGGTATGTGCTGGAGCATTCGCGGCTGGGCATTCCGGTATTGATCGGCGAGGAATGCTCGCATGGCCACATGGCGATCGGGGCCACCGTATTCCCGGTGCCCCTGTCGCTCGGCAGCTCCTGGAATGTAGAGCTGTATCGTGAGGTCTGCCGCGCCGTAGCGCTGGAGACACGCAGTCAGGGCGGCGCGGTTACGTATTCGCCGGTGCTGGATGTGGTGCGCGATCCCCGCTGGGGCCGCACCGAGGAGTGCTTCGGCGAGGACGCTTACCTGATCAGCGAGATGGCGGTTGCGGCTGTTGAAGGTCTGCAGGGGGAATCCTTGCAGAGCGGCGGCAGCGTGGGGGCTACGCTGAAGCATTTTGTGGGATACGGCAGCTCAGAAGGCGGCCGGAATGCCGGACCTGTGCACATGGGCTGGCGTGAACTGCTGGAAGTGGATCTGCTGCCCTTCAAAAAAGCGGTCGAAGCGGGTGCAGTCTCCATTATGCCTGCTTATAACGAAATAGACGGCGTGCCTTGCACGACAAATACAGAGCTACTAGAGGATATACTCCGCGAAGCTTGGGGATTTGAGGGTCTAATCATTACCGACTGCGGAGCTATAGAGATGCTGGCCTCTGGCCATGATGTGGCTGAAGATGGCATGGATGCAGCAGTGCAGTCACTGGAAGCCGGCATCGACATGGAGATGTCCGGAGAGATGTACGGCAAATACCTGGTGGATGCCGTTCGTGAAGGCAAGCTGGACCCGGCACTGCTGGATCGTGCGGTCCGCCGTGTGCTGACGCTCAAGTTCAGGCTGGGCCTGTTCGAGCAGCCATTCGCTGATCCCGATGCGGCTGAACGCGTCATCGGCAGCAAAGCGCATCAAGAGCTGGCCCGGCAAGTGGCGGGCGAGAGCATCATCCTGCTGAAAAATGAAGCAGGTGTGCTGCCATTGTCCAAGACCGCCGGCACGATCGCCGTCATTGGCCCTAACGCCGATGCCGGGTATAACCAGCTCGGCGATTATACCTCACCGCAGCCTCCGGCTAAGGTAGCGACCGTGCTCAGCGGCATCCGCAGCAAGCTGGCTGCAGAGCCGGAGCGGGTGCTCTATGCACCGGGCTGCCGGATCAAAGGCGATTCGCGCGAAGGTTTTGAAGCCGCGCTCGCTTGTGCAGAGCAGGCCGATACCGTTGTTATGGTCGTCGGCGGCTCCAGTGCACGCGATTTCGGGGAAGGCAGTATTGATCTTAAGACAGGCGCGTCCAAGGTGACGGAGAATGCCTGGAATGATATGGACTGCGGCGAAGGCATTGACCGGGTGTCATTGACCCTGTCGGGAGTGCAGCTGGAACTGATCCAGCAGGTTCATCAGCTCGGCAAACCTGTGATCGTTGTTTATATTAACGGCCGTCCGGTGAGTGAGCCTTGGATTGACGAGCATGTACATGCCATTCTGGAAGCCTGGTATCCAGGCCAAGAAGGCGGGCACGCTGTTGCGGATATCCTGTTCGGCGATGTGAACCCGTCCGGGAAGCTGACTGTATCCGTGCCGAAGCATGTGGGCCAGCTCCCGGTCTATTACAACGGTAAACGTTCCCGTGGCAAAAGATATCTGGAGGCCGATTCCCAGCCTCAATATCCGTTCGGCTTCGGGCTTAGCTACACTGAATTTACGTACTCCGGGTTGAAGGTGGAGCCGGAAGTAATTGCGGCTGGGGAGACGGCTACAGTTTCCGTGGACGTTCAGAATACAGGAGACCGTGAGGGCGCAGAGGTGGTGCAACTGTATATTTCCGATGTCGCCAGTAAGGTCACCCGTCCTGCTAGGGAATTGAAGGCTTTTGACAAAATCAAGTTGGCTCCGGGTGAGAAGCAAACCGTGTTGTTCACGGTAGGGTCGGAGCAATTGCAATATATCGGACCGGATTTAAGACCTGTTGTAGAGCCAGGAGCGTTTAAAGTGCTGGTGGGTAAGCATGTAAATGATACACTGAGCACCGATTTGACGGTGAGGGGGTAAAGACATGGAACGCATTAAACGCTTCATCCGCGAGCTCTCCGAGCAGCAATGGCTAGAGGTGCAGGAATTGCGCGATTGGGAGATTCTGTCCTCGGTGTATCAATTGCCGGGACAGTATGACAAGCTGCAGCCTTATAAGGATGGCAGCAATTATGATCTGTTCCCGAGTGTGCAAGGAACGACCTATTTCTTCCGCCGTACTTTGGAGATTCCGGCTAACTGGCTGCCGGGCCACATCGGGCTGATTTTTGCTTCAGGTGGGGAAGGGCTGCTGCGGGTGAACGGTGAATCGCGGCAAGGACTTGACCGCAATCATACCTTTGTGACCCTGACAGGTGATCCATCTGGCCGTCCGTTGGACCTGGAAATCGAACTCTTCGATCCGGTCCCCGAGCCGGTGGACCCATTAAATCAACAGGCGGTGATCCAGCCGCCGATTCGGATGATCCACAGCCAGCTGGTGCTGGTGAATAGACCTGTGCAGAGTCTAATGTACACGGCAGTAGTGATTCGCGATTCGGCAATTCTGCTGCCTGAGCAGGACCAGCGCCGTAAGCGGATGCTGGAAGCTTTGTATGTGGCAATGGATCAATTCGTTGGCCTTACCACGCAGGAGATGCGCGAGGGTGGTGAGATTTCGCGAATCGAGCAGAAGCTGCGGGGCAGAGTCGGGGAGATCGGCGGTCATGCCGAAGGAACAATCCACATGGTGGGCCAGTCCCATATCGATATTGCCTGGCTGTGGCCTGCGCGCGAGACCGTGCGCAAGACGAGCCGGACGTTCTCGACGGTGAATGCCCTGATGGACGAATATCCTGACTATCAATATGCGCAGAGCCAGCCGCTGCTGTTCGAATATTTGAAAGACAATGACCCGGTACTCTATGAGAAGGTCAAGGCACGCATCCGTGAAGGACGCTGGGAACTGGTCGGTGGGATGTGGATCGAACCGGATCTGAACATTCCGAGCGGAGAATCGTTGATGCGGCAAATGCTATATGGTCAACGCTTTTATCTCGAAGAGTTCGGGCGCACCTCGCAGATTGAGTGGCTGCCGGATACCTTCGGCTACTGCGCTTCTCTGCCGCAGATTCTGCAGCATGGTGGCATCAAATATTTTATGACCACCAAGCTGGGCTGGAATGACACAAATGTCTTCCCTTACGATCTGTTCCATTGGGTCGGCATTGACGGCACGCCGATGTTGTCTTACCTGAATCATGGGGTCAATGAGAATACGCTGCCCAAAGATGTGCATGAACACTATCAGTCCTTCCGCGAAAAAGATAAACATAATGAGCAGATGCTGCTCTATGGGCATGGTGACGGCGGCGGCGGGGTCACCCGCGAGATGCTGGAATATATCCAGCGTGCCGAGCTAATGGTCGGCCAGCCGGAGAGTAAATACAGTAATGCCGCGGATTTCTTCGCAGGCATTACACGCTGTCAGCCGCAGCTGCCGCAGTGGCGGGGCGATCTGTATCTGGAGCTGCACCGCGGCACCTACACTACGCACGGCCGCAACAAGCGGAACAACCGCAAGGCGGAAGTGTTGTACCGTGAAGCGGAGCTGTGGCAGACATTAGCTTCGCCGCAGCTGGACACGGAGCAACATGCCGTAGTTGCCGGGCAGCTGCATCAGGGCTGGAAGCTGATTTTGTTGAACCAGTTCCATGATATTATTCCGGGCTCGGCGATTACCGAAGCTTACGAGACCTCGGAGAAGGAATACGCAGAGGTATTTGAGCTTGGCCGTGATGCGCTTCAGCCGGGGCTTGCGGCATTGGCCGGGAACATTAACACGTCAGGCGAGGGTACACCTTACATTGTTTTTAATGGTTTGGGTTGGATGCGGGATGCCGTGGTCGAACTTGCCCTCAATGAAGAAGGAGTCGCTAGCGGAAACTTTGCGGTGTATGGCGAGGATAACGTACTGCTGGAAGCAGATGTCCTGACGGAGGAGACAGCAGTTTCTGGTGTCTCGGTTCTCGTTCCGGAGATTCCAGCCTTTGGTTACAAAACGATCTGGATTCGTGATCTGTCTCAGAACACATCCGTTGAAAATAATGCAGAATCTGCCGCTGCTGAACATAATCAAACAGCTATAGGAGTTGTTCCCTTCGGCGACCGTTGGGAGACGGACTATTATCGTATTACCTTTAACGAGCGGGGAGAAATCACCAGTCTTTTTGATAAAAAAGGAAACCGGGAGATCGTAAAATCCGGTGAGCCGGCGAACCGCTTCCACTTTTTCCACGACCGTCCGACGCTTTGGGATGCCTGGGACATTGACAACCGTTATGAAGCCCAACCCGCCGGGGAGGCTGAACTTATAGAAAAGGGAGTGATCCGCACTGGTGCGGTGCAGGATATTTTGCGCTTCCGCTGGAAGCTGGGCCAATCCGAGATTACTCAGGATATGATTCTACATTACCATAATCCCCGGATTGATTTCCAGACGCATGTAAGCTGGAACGAAGCCCATAAGCTGCTTAAGGTAGGGTTTCCGATTGATGTTGTCGCGGATAAGGCGACTTACGAGATTCCATTTGGTGCGCTGGAACGTCCGACCCACCGCAACACCAGCTGGGAGCAGGCGCAGTATGAGGTTTGCGGGCACCGTTTTGCCGATATATCCGAACGTGGATATGGCGTCAGTCTGCTGAATGATTGTAAATACGGCTATGACATCCAAGGCAGTACCATTCGCTTGTCGCTCCTGCGCGCGCCGAAATGGCCGGATGTTACTGCGGATCTCGGCGAGCACGACTTCACCTATTCGCTATATCCGCACCGTGGGGATTGGCGGGAGGCTCATACTGTTCGTCGTGCAGCAGAGCTAAATCATGAGCTGTATACTTTTGCCGCTTTTTCAACACAGGGGCAGCTGCCACCAACAGGCTCATTTATTGGATTCTCGGGTGAACATGTGGTGCTGGATACGATTAAGCCATCCGAGGACGGGCAGGGGACTGTTCTCCGTTTCTACGAATCCTCGGGAGGCCGCGAGCGGGTTCAGCTCAAATGGCAGTATCCAGTTCAGAGCGTCTACCTGTCCAATGCTCTGGAAGAGCAGCTGGAATTGATCGAACATACGGCTGGCGGTGAATTGGAACTTCACTTTGCCCCTTACGAGATCAAAACAATTTACATCAGAAATTAAATAATCACATCACAGATGCAAAGGAGCATATCTCACTTGGAACAATTCCGATTACCCAAAATAGCAATGCCCCAGCTGCCGCTGCCGCAGGCCGTACAAGAAGTACTTGCCGAAGCAGAGGAGAAGCTGGCACATCGCCCGAAGCTGTTGCAGCTGTTCAAGAACTGTTTTCCGAATACGCTGGAGACGACGACTAAACTGCTGGATGACGGAACCACCTTTGTGATTACCGGCGATATTCCGGCCTCCTGGCTGCGTGATTCAGTGGAGCAGGTAATTCAATACGTGCCTCTGGCCAAAAACGATCCCGATCTCCAGCGCATTATCGGCGGTCTTATCAAACGCCATATTCAATATATTCATATCGATCCTTACGCCAATGCATTTAACGAGTCGGCCAATGACTGGCACTGGAACACTACGGATGTGACCGAGATGTCGCCATGGGTGTGGGAGCGTAAATTTGAGATTGATTCGTTATGTTTTGTTGTGCGCCTCGCTTATACCTACTGGAAAGAGACGGGCCTGACTGATTTCTTCGACGCTGGGTTCAAGTCGGCCATGCGCCAGATTTTCGATTTGTTCAAAAGAGAGCAGCGGCATTTCGAGCAGTCTCCGTACCGGTTCAGCCGCAATAACGGCATTCCGGAAGATTCTCTGCGCAATAGCGGTCTCGGTATGCCGGTGAACTATACCGGAATGATCTGGTCGGGCTTCCGGTCCAGCGATGATGCCTGTGATTTCCACTACAACATTCCTGGCAATATGTTCGCTGTTGTCGCGCTGCGCCAGATGCAGGAATTCGCGGAGTGGGTCTTCCGCGACCTAGAATTCCTAGCTGAACTTAAAGAGCTGGAATTTGAAGTGGATCATGGCATCAAGCTCTACGGCATTTATCGCCATCCGGAGTTTGGTCCGATTTATGCTTATGAGACCGACGGCTTCGGCAATTACTGCCTGATGGACGATGCGGGAACGCCCGGACTGATCTCCATTCCGTATCTGGGTTACGCTTCGGCGGATGATCCCATCTACCAGAACACCAGACGTTTCGCATTGAGCAAAGAAAATCCGTTCTATTATGAAGGCACAGCTGCCAAAGGGATCGGCAGCCCGCACACTCCGGAGAACTATATCTGGCATATGGCGTTGTCTATGCAGGGCATTACGGCTCAGACTGCCGAAGAGAAGCTGGAACTGATTGCGATGCTGGAAAGTACGGATGCTGGAACCGGATATATGCATGAAGGCTTCCATGTGGATGATCCTAGTGTATTTACCCGCAGCTGGTTTGCATGGTCGAACAGTTTGTTCTCGCAGCTTGTCTATCGGGCGATGAAGGAAGGTATTCTGTGAGCGGGGGCCGTATCATCCTGTTCGCGGACCCGTCTTTTCCCGGGTATACCGCAGCGGGCGGACTGACAGCGGAACAGGTGCAGTCTATAGGAATACATCATACTGCCCCTCCTGTTCATGCAGCACAGCTGGCCGAAACGCTGGACAGCGCCAAGGCCGGGGACTGCTTCGTTAGCTTCCATGCTCCGTACTTCCCGAAGGAGGCTTGGCCTTCCATCGTCGCCTATTTGAGCAGAGGCGGCAGCTTGATCAGCATTGGCGGTGCCCCGTTTAAGCATCCAGTCCGCCTAGTCGCTGAAGAGTGGCGGGTCGAAGCTGAGCAGACTGCCTATCACCGCCAGCTGCATATCCATGAAGCGCTGCAGGTGAGCAGCGCAGATCGCATACAGCAGCATGTCGCGCTTAGAGACATTCCGCTCTTCGTAGGCGATGAGCAGCTGCTGGCCCTGTCGGATACCTGGAACCTGGTGCCGCATGTCACTAAAAGCAGTGACCTGCCGGAGCAGATGGGTTCCAGTGGACCCATGGACACGCGGATCTACCCGCTGCTTAAGGGCATTACCGCCGCCGGGCGGGAAGTTTCAGCTCCAGCAGTGCTGTGGGAGCATATCGGCGGGCCTTTTGCCGGTGGCCGCTGGATCTTCATCGGCCAACCGCTTACGCCTGATTTCTGGAATCAAGGCGGAACGGAAGCATTAACCCGCTGGGCAACTTTTGCCGCTCGGGGAGTAACAGAGCTGTGGCTGAAGCCTAACTATGCTTCTTATGAAGAAGGCGAGCGGCCGCTGCTGTTTTTGCAGGGTCAGCGGCTAAACCGTAGCCAATCGTCACCGACATCAGCGCAGTGGACCCTGAACATCACTCTGAGCAAAGACGGGGAGTCTATCCCATGTTTCACTCACGAGTGCAAGCTTGAGGTCAGTCGCGAGCTGAACTTCCTACGTGTACCGCTTGCTGTAGAAATTCAACCTGGCCTGTATCATCTTTCTTGCCATGCTGTATCGGAAGAAGGCGAAGTGCGGATGTTGCGTCAAGGCTTTTGGGGATATGACGTGGGCCTGTTATCGCAGGGGGAACCGATTAAGGCGGGAAGAGATTATTTTATCAAAGACGGTCAGCCTTTACCTGTTGTCGGCATGACTTATATGACCTCTGACGTAGCGCGGAAGTTTCTATTCCTGCCAAATGCTGATGTCTGGAATCGGGATATGGCACAGATGCGGAAGGCAGGCATCAACTGGATTCGTACCGGCATCTGGACAGCCTACCGGAATATTATGCAGGTAGACGGTCACGCCTCGGAAGAAGTGCTGCGGGCGATTGATGCTTTTCTACTGACTGCTAAGCGGCATGAGCTGCAGGTTACCTTTACGTTCTTCTCCTTTACGCCGGAGACTTGGGAAGGGACGAATCCTTATCTCGATCCGCGCAGTGTAGAAGCGCAAAAACGGTTCATCCGCTCCATCATCGCACGGCATCGCACGACAACCCATGTGGATTGGGATTTGATCAATGAACCGTCAATGTTCGATCCGCCGCGGATTTTCTCGGACGGACCGAGCTCGGCGCGAGATAAATATGAACACGCTGCTTTCTCTGCTTGGCTGGAAGAACGCCATGGTGATATAACTTTGCTGCAAGAGCGCTGGAATATGACGCCGCTGGAATTGCCGGATTTTGCGGCTGCACAACCTCCTGAGCGAGAAGAGATTAACTTTAGTGTGCAGGATATTCATTCCGGGAAGCGCGGCACACGTTGGCTCGACTACTGCCTGTTCTCCATGGACATGCACAACGTATGGGCAAGGGAGCTTAGCGGGACTATCAAGGAACTCTGCCCAGATCATTTAGTGACCGTAGGGCAGGATGAGGCTTTAGGTGCCCAACGGCCATCGCCGTTCTTTTATGAGCGCGATGTCGATTACACCACTGTTCACAGCTGGTGGTTGAATGACAATCTGCTCTGGGATGGAATTTTTGCCAAAACCCATCATAAACCGAACCTCATTCAGGAGACCGGCATCATGTACGTAGAGACGCCAGACGGACGGGCTAAACACAGTGAGGAAGAATTGCGGGCCATGCTGGAGCGCAAATATGCCTATGCGTTTGCTTCTGGAGGTGCCGGGGCTGTGCAATGGATCTGGAACACGAACTTTTATATGGATAATGCCAATGAATCACAGATCGGTGCGCTGCGGGCCGATGGGACTGAGAAGCCGGAAGCGGATGTGTCTTATGATTTTGGGCGGTTCATCGGCGAAGCCGGGGGATTATTTGACGGGCGGAAGCTGGAAGAGATTGCCGTGGTTTTCCCTTACTCTAATGACTTCTCTAACCGGAAGCTCGCCTATGATGCGACTACCCGCCTGACGCGGATCTTATCTTATCAGCTTCATTTGCCTTTCCGCGCCGTATCGGAATACGATCTGGCTCCGCTGGAGGCAGAGCCGGCTAAGTTGATTCTCCTGCCGAGTGTGCACAATCTGGATAATGACGCCCTTCAGCAATTGCTGGACATAGTGGAGCGTACAGGTGCCGTTCTGCTCATTACTGGAGCATTGGGGGTTGATGCGTATTGGCAGCCTTCGGATCGTATGGACGCAATAGTAGGAGCCCGTAAACTTGGTAACATGCGCCGTGAGGAGCAGCTTCTATTGAACGGACGCAAGTTTGCGGTGTCCTATGGACAGAAGCGAATCGCGGAGCTAGTCAAAGAAACGCCAGCAAATGCAGATGTTGATTCGTCTAGCTCAGGTGGTGTGGGTGATCACCTCATCGAACGCCAGCTTGGCACAGGTCGCCTGATCTGGTGCCCGCTACCTTTAGAACTGAATGACCGCGACGAGCCGATCGCCGCGCTCTACCAATATGCTGCACAAGCCGCAGGTATCGAAACCGGGCTGGAATGGATCAGCGGTGGAGACCTGCCAGGTGTGTACGGGCGAAAGCTTGCTTTTGCAGAAGGTTCATTGTATATCTTCGTATCTGAATACGCCTGGGATGCCGAACTTGAAATAAAAGATCCTGCAACTGGAGCTCATTACTCATTTTTACTGGAGAAAGAACGTTCGGTGTTGTTTGCAGCTGATTCAGCGGGCAAGCTGGTAGCTGTCTACAGACCTGAAGAGGTTAACATTACGCTTAATAAATGCTGAAGAACTGAGGTGTACACACAGATGACCCACACAACAACCAAAACAGCCCATATCGTGTCCCATACTCACTGGGACCGTGAATGGTATTTGCCCTATGAGAAACACCACGTCCGTCTGGTTCAGCTGGTGGATGCACTGCTTGCGAAGCTGGACGGAGATTCCGCCTTCCGCAGTTTTTACCTCGATGGGCAAACCATTATTCTGGAGGATTATCTTCAGGTTCGGCCAGAGAACAAAGAGAAGCTGGAGAAGTATATCCGGGATGGGCGAATCTTGATTGGACCTTGGTACATTTTGCAGGATGCGTTCCTGACGAGCGGCGAGGCAAATGTGCGGAATATGCAGATCGGCCATCAGGATGCCGAGAAATACGGCGAGCCTTCCAAAATCGGCTATTTTCCCGATACGTTTGGATTGGTCGGACAGACTCCGCAGCTGATGTTGCAGTCAGGGATTACGAATGCTTTTTTTGGACGCGGGGTGAAGCCTACGGGATTTAACAACACTGTATCGGATGCAGGTTATGAGTCCTCTTTCTCCGAGCTGATCTGGGAAGGGCCGGATGGATCCAAAATTCTCGGTATCCTATTTGCCAACTGGTATTCTAACGGCAATGAAGTTCCTGTTGAGGAAGGTGCGGCTCGGGAATTCTGGGACCGTAAGCTTGCGGATGCAGAGAAGTATGCTTCAACGGGGGAGTTATTGTTCATGAACGGGTGCGACCACCAGCCTCTGCAATTGGATTTGCCGGAAGCTATCCGCACCGCCGAAAAGCTATACCCTGAAGTGAAGTTCGTGCATTCAAATTTCCCGGACTATCTGCAAGCCTTGGATCAGCAATTATCCTCGGGTCAGCGGGAGCTCTCCACCGTTACAGGGGAACTGCGCAGCCAGCGTACTGACGGATGGGGCACCTTAGTGAACACAGCCTCAGCCCGGGTTTATTTGAAGCAGATGAACCAGCTGGGCCAGACTCTTTTGGAAAAAGTAGCCGAGCCGCTGGCCTCCATCGCCCGCCTGTCCGGACAGGACTACCCGCACCATCTATTCACCTATGCCTGGAAGACGCTGATGCAGAACCATCCGCATGACAGTATCTGTGGTTGTAGTGTGGATGAAGTGCATCGTGAGATGGTAACTCGTTTTGATAAAAGCCGGCATGTTGCTGAGAGCATCATAGATGACAGTGCTAAGTTTATCGCAGATCAAGTGGAGACTTCTGGCTTTTCCGCATACGGGGAAGATGCAGTTCCTTTTATAGTGATGAATACCACGGGGTGGAAGCGTACGGGAACGGTAACTATAGAGCTGGATGCTGAACGGTTATATCTGCGCGAGGGTTATCCTTTGGATGAGACCGCCCGCAGAATGCTGGCTGTTGATTTGTCCGGCAGGATTCTCGTCGATCACACAGGGGAGGAATTAGCGTCTACAGTGGAAGATCTGGGTTTAAACTTTGGTTATGATCTGCCTGATGACCAATTCCGTCAGCCGTATATGTGCCGCAAAGTGAGACTTACTTTTGAAGCACGCAATGTGCCTGCACTTGGGCTTTGTACTTACGCTTGGGTACAATCAACTACGGAATCCGCTCAGGGAAGCTCTTTAATAGAAGGAGAGCGCAGCTTGGAGAATGCATCTCTCAAGGTAGTTGTTGCTGAGGATGGTTCATTTACGTTATTGGATAAGCATAGCGGTACCACTTATCGTGAGTTGGGGATTTACGAGAATACCGGAGACGTAGGCAATGAATACATGTACAAGCAGCCAGAAGGTGAACAAGCGCTGACGACCAAAGGCCAGCCTGCAGTTATTAAGGTGATTGAAGACTCTCCCTTCCGTGCGGCCATTGAGATCCGAATAGATTGGGAGATTCCGGCTTCGGCGGATGACACCTTGGAGGCGGAACAGCGTGCACTTGTGTATTATCCTGAGCGTAAAGCGCAGCGGAGTGTAAATACGGTGGTTTTGAAGCTTCGTACCGTCGTATCGCTGGAGCGGGAAGGCAAAGGTGTGCATATTGAATCCACAATTAATAACCAAGCCAAGGATCACCGGATACGAATGCTGTTCCCGACCGATCTGTCTACCGATGTGCATCGTGTGGATTCTATGTTTGAAGTGGCTACACGGGACAATAATCCGGCACCAGAATGGGCAAATCCGAGCAACACTCAACATCAGCAATCCTTTGTCGATGTCAGCAATGGCAATGTAGGACTTACGGTAGCCAACCAGGGATTGAACGAATATGAGGTTCTGCGGGATGGACGCAATACTATTGCCGTCACCTTGCTACGCAGCGTAGGGGAATTGGGGGATTGGGGCTGGTTCCCAACTCCGGAAGCTCAGTGCCTGGGCGAATACACAGCACAACTGGAGCTGATTCCTCATTCTGGTGAGGGAAGTGAACAACGGGCATTTACAGAGGCCTATCAATTCCAGACTCCTTGGACGGTATGTCAGACCGGCCTGCATAGCGGGAAGTTGAACTCTGGATATACCCCATTGGTTTGGGAGGGAGACAACATGGCCTTCTCATCCATGAAAATGAACGGAGCTTCCGGCGACTTGTTTTTGCGTTGGTACAATATGTCCGCTCAGCAGACAGAGTTGCAACTGAAAGTGAACAGTCCTCAAGAGTATTTATTTAAAAGCAATATCTTAGAGCAGCCTAACCCTGCTTTACAAGGAGCAACGTCTTCGGTTCACCACTTAGAGGTCGGACCATCTGAGATTGTAACTGTAGGTGCGAAATTAAGCTTCTAAGTAAAAAGATGTCCCGGGGCTTCCCTGCCGGGGCATCTTTTGATTTACTTTCTTCTATAAGACTTGTGCCAATCTTGAATGGCCTCTTGGCGGGAGGGGAATCTCATCTGGATCCAATTGTTTGTTTCCCATTCATGAATCGCCTGCTGTTTAGTTTGGTAAAAGCTGTAGTCGCAAATGTTCCAGCTGTTATACAGTTTCTGATACCATTTCCCTTTAGGGATGTCGCCAGGGTAACGGCGGACGGCTTTATTGGCTTGTTTTTTAGCCCATGATGAACCATCTTTCTGTTGGTCGCTGCACACGGGTTGCTTTTTCACACTTCTGCTCATTGATTCTCCAACCTCCTTTTAGAGGGAAGCTAGAGATCATGCAAGGTCTTTATATGAATCACCTCTTTGCCAAAAAATAATGGAATTGATACCTATGTATGAAGGGGCTCTGATGTTAAATAGATAGACGCGGAAAAGGGGAATACGGTTGCGATACAATTGCGGAGAAGTATGTGTTTAGTTTTTTTAAATAAAGCTTGCAATGAATCTCTATACATGATATATTCTAAGTCCGGCCAAGAAGTACACATGCCGAGCTCGAAAAAGAAGTTGAAAAAAGAGCTTGACATTAAATAGCCGAACATGATATAGTATAAGAGTTGCTGCTGAGACATTAAACGGCGCCAACGAGAACTTGATCTTTGAAAACTGAACAACGAGTGAGTAGGAAATCACGCAAGTGAAATCCAAAATTAGAGAATTAATTTTCTCGTCAGATGTTTCAAAATGAGCATATCGCTCTTTTCAATACTAATTGGAGAGTTTGATCCTGGCTCAGGACGAACGCTGGCGGCGTGCCTAATACATGCAAGTCGAGCGGAGTTATTTTGAAAGCTTGCTTTCAAAATAACTTAGCGGCGGACGGGTGAGTAACACGTAGGCAACCTGCCCTTCAGACTGGGATAACTACCGGAAACGGTAGCTAATACCGGATAATTTCTTTTTTCTCCTGAGAGAAGAATGAAAGACGGAGCAATCTGTCACTGAGGGATGGGCCTGCGGCGCATTAGCTAGTTGGTGGGGTAACGGCCCACCAAGGCGACGATGCGTAGCCGACCTGAGAGGGTGAACGGCCACACTGGGACTGAGACACGGCCCAGACTCCTACGGGAGGCAGCAGTAGGGAATCTTCCGCAATGGGCGAAAGCCTGACGGAGCAACGCCGCGTGAGTGATGAAGGTTTTCGGATCGTAAAGCTCTGTTGCCAGGGAAGAACGTCCGGTAGAGTAACTGTTACCGGAGTGACGGTACCTGAGAAGAAAGCCCCGGCTAACTACGTGCCAGCAGCCGCGGTAATACGTAGGGGGCAAGCGTTGTCCGGAATTATTGGGCGTAAAGCGCGCGCAGGCGGCTATTTAAGTCTGGTGTTTAAACCTTGGGCTCAACCTGAGGTCGCACTGGAAACTGGGTGGCTTGAGTACAGAAGAGGAAAGTGGAATTCCACGTGTAGCGGTGAAATGCGTAGATATGTGGAGGAACACCAGTGGCGAAGGCGACTTTCTGGGCTGTAACTGACGCTGAGGCGCGAAAGCGTGGGGAGCAAACAGGATTAGATACCCTGGTAGTCCACGCCGTAAACGATGAGTGCTAGGTGTTAGGGGTTTCGATACCCTTGGTGCCGAAGTTAACACAGTAAGCACTCCGCCTGGGGAGTACGGTCGCAAGACTGAAACTCAAAGGAATTGACGGGGACCCGCACAAGCAGTGGAGTATGTGGTTTAATTCGAAGCAACGCGAAGAACCTTACCAGGTCTTGACATCCCTCTGAATCCGCTAGAGATAGCGGCGGCCTTCGGGACAGAGGAGACAGGTGGTGCATGGTTGTCGTCAGCTCGTGTCGTGAGATGTTGGGTTAAGTCCCGCAACGAGCGCAACCCTTAACTTTAGTTGCCAGCAGGTAATGCTGGGCACTCTAGAGTGACTGCCGGTGACAAACCGGAGGAAGGTGGGGATGACGTCAAATCATCATGCCCCTTATGACCTGGGCTACACACGTACTACAATGGCCGGTACAACGGGAAGCGAAGCCGCGAGGTGGAGCCAATCCCATCAAAGCCGGTCTCAGTTCGGATTGCAGGCTGCAACTCGCCTGCATGAAGTCGGAATTGCTAGTAATCGCGGATCAGCATGCCGCGGTGAATACGTTCCCGGGTCTTGTACACACCGCCCGTCACACCACGAGAGTTTACAACACCCGAAGTCGGTGGGGTAACCCGCAAGGGAGCCAGCCGCCGAAGGTGGGGTAGATGATTGGGGTGAAGTCGTAACAAGGTAGCCGTATCGGAAGGTGCGGCTGGATCACCTCCTTTCTATGGAGAATCGTTCTCTGCAATGAGAACATTCAAATCGGAAGTTTAACTTCCAAAACTCAGGTTTAGGCCTGTTACTCACTCGTTGCTCAGTTTTGAGAGTTTAAGCTCTCAAGTAAGACTTGATCCTTGAAAACTGGATACCGAAACGAATTTGCGTTTTAGAACATCTTTTAGCAACTTGTGTAAACAAGTAAATGTTATTAGTGAGATTTTTCTTTGGAAAAATCAAGGTTAAGCTAATAAGAGCACACGGAGGATGCCTAGGCGCCAGGAGCCGACGAAGGACGTGGCGAACAACGAAACTGCCTCGGGGAGCTGTAAGCAAGCTTTGATCCGGGGGTGTCCGAATGGGGAAACCCAGCTGTGGTAATTCGCAGTTACTCATTTCTGAATACATAGGAAATGTAGAGGCAGACCAGGGGAACTGAAACATCTAAGTACCCTGAGGAAGAGAAAACAATAGTGATTCCGTCAGTAGCGGCGAGCGAACGCGGAACAGCCTAAACCTAAGAGCTTGCTCTTAGGGGTTGTGGGACGTCTCACATGGAGTTACAAAGGAATATGGTAGGTGAAGAGGTCTGGAAAGGCCCGCGATAGAGGTAAAAGCCCTGTAGCCTAAACTGTGTTCTCTCCGAGACGGATCCCGAGTAGTGCGGGGCACGTGAAACCCCGTATGAATCCAGCAGGACCATCTGCTAAGGCTAAATACTACCTGGCGACCGATAGTGAAACAGTACCGTGAGGGAAAGGTGAAAAGCACCCCGGAAGGGGAGTGAAATAGAACCTGAAACCGTGTGCTTACAAAAAGTCAGAGCCCGATCTATGGGTGATGGCGTGCCTTTTGTAGAATGAACCGGCGAGTTACGTTTAACATGCAAGGTTAAGCCGAGAAGGTGGAGCCGCAGCGAAAGCGAGTCTGAATAGGGCGACTTAGTATGTGGACGTAGACCCGAAACCGTGTGATCTACCCCTGTCCAGGGTGAAGGTGCGGTAACACGCACTGGAGGCCCGAACCCACGTACGTTGAAAAGTGCGGGGATGAGGTGGGGGTAGCGGAGAAATTCCAATCGAACTCGGAGATAGCTGGTTCTCCCCGAAATAGCTTTAGGGCTAGCCTCGGTATAAGAGTAGTGGAGGTAGAGCACTGATTGGGTGCGGGGTCCGCAAGGATTACCAAGCTCAGTCAAACTCCGAATGCCATATACTTATTGCCGGGAGTCAGACAGTGAGTGCTAAGATCCATTGTCAAAAGGGAAACAGCCCAGACCATCAGCTAAGGTCCCCAAGTGTGTGTTAAGTGGGAAAGGATGTGGAGTTGCACAGACAACCAGGATGTTGGCTTAGAAGCAGCCACCATTGAAAGAGTGCGTAATAGCTCACTGGTCGAGTGACTCTGCGCCGAAAATGTAACGGGGCTAAACACACCACCGAAGCTATGGCTAGATGCTTTGCATCTGGGGTAGGGGAGCGTTGTGTAGGGGTTGAAGGTGTACTGAAAAGAGCGCTGGACACTACACAAGTGAGAATGCCGGTATGAGTAACGAAAAGATCAGTGAGAATCTGATCCGCCGAAAGCCCAAGGTTTCCTGAGGAAGGCTCGTCCGCTCAGGGTAAGTCGGGACCTAAGGCGAGGCCGAAAGGCGTAGTCGAAGGACAACAGTTTGAAATTACTGTACCACCGTAATCCGCTATGAGCGATGGGGTGACGCAGGAGGGTAGTGACGCGGACTGATGGATGTCCGTCTAAGCAGTGAGGCTGATGTGTAGGCAAATCCGCACATCATTAAGGCTGGGCTGTGATGGGGAGCGAAAATTATAGTAGCGAAGGTCATGATCTCACACTGCCAAGAAAAGCCTCTAGCCAGGAGAAGGTGCCCGTACCGCAAACCGACACAGGTAGGCGAGAAGAGAATTCTAAGGCGCGCGGAAGAACTCTCGTTAAGGAACTCGGCAAAATGACCCCGTAACTTCGGGAGAAGGGGTGCCCCGGTAGTGTGAATAGCACGAGGGGGCCGCAGTGAAAAGGCCCAAGCGACTGTTTAGCAAAAACACAGGTCTGTGCGAAGCCGCAAGGCGAAGTATACGGGCTGACGCCTGCCCGGTGCTGGAAGGTTAAGGGGAGTGGTTAGGGGTAACCCGAAGCTATGAACCGAAGCCCCAGTAAACGGCGGCCGTAACTATAACGGTCCTAAGGTAGCGAAATTCCTTGTCAGGTAAATTCTGACCCGCACGAATGGCGTAACGACTTGGGCGCTGTCTCAACGAGAGATCCGGTGAAATTTTAATACCTGTGAAGATGCAGGTTACCCGCGACAAGACGGAAAGACCCCATGGAGCTTTACTGCAGCTTGATATTGAATTTGGGTACGATCTGTACAGGATAGGTGGGAGCCGTAGAAATCGGAGCGCAAGCTTCGGTGGAGGCGCCGTTGGGATACCACCCTGATCGTATCTAGGTTCTAACCTAGTACCCTTATCGGGTACGGGGACCGTGTCAGGCGGGCAGTTTGACTGGGGCGGTCGCCTCCTAAAGAGTAACGGAGGCGTTCCAAGGTTCCCTCAGAATGGTTGGAAATCATTCGCAGAGTGCAAAGGCATAAGGGAGCTTGACTGCGAGACCTACAAGTCGAGCAGGGACGAAAGTCGGACTTAGTGATCCGGTGGTACCGCATGGAAGGGCCATCGCTCAACGGATAAAAGCTACCCTGGGGATAACAGGCTTATCTCCCCCAAGAGTCCACATCGACGGGGAGGTTTGGCACCTCGATGTCGGCTCATCGCATCCTGGGGCTGAAGTAGGTCCCAAGGGTTGGGCTGTTCGCCCATTAAAGCGGTACGCGAGCTGGGTTCAGAACGTCGTGAGACAGTTCGGTCCCTATCTGTCGTGGGCGCAGGAAATTTGAGAGGAGCTGTCCTTAGTACGAGAGGACCGGGATGGACGTACCGCTGGTGCACCAGTTGTTCCGCCAGGAGCATGGCTGGGTAGCTACGTACGGACGGGATAAGCGCTGAAAGCATCTAAGCGTGAAGCCCCCCTCAAGATGAGATTTCCCAATTAGTAAGACCCCTTGAAGACGACGAGGTAGATAGGTTGGAGGTGGAAGTGCAGCAATGCATGGAGCTGACCAATACTAATCGGTCGAGGGCTTATCCTAAAAATACCCCAAAAAGTGAAGAAGAAGCTGCGAAGCTAATTCCGAATACTTTCCGGGGGCCCCGTAAGAAGGGCAAACGCAAATTCGTTTCGGATTCAGTTTTCAGGCGATTAAGCCTGAGCATTTACGCTGTAAATGCCCGTTTGGTGGCGATAGCGGAGGGGTTCCACACGTACCCATCCCGAACACGACCGTTAAGCCCTCCAGCGCCGATGGTACTTGGACCGAAGGGTCCTGGGAGAGTAGGACGCCGCCAAGCGGACAACCACATTACCCGTGGTATTTTTTTTGCCCTTAATATTAATATGTCTTAGAAGGGCCTTTAGCTCAGCTGGTTAGAGCGCACCCCTGATAAGGGTGAGGTCGGTGGTTCGAGTCCACTAAGGCCCACCATATTCCCTGATAGCTCAGTTGGTAGAGCACTCGACTGTTAATCGAGTTGTCACAGGTTCGAGTCCTGTTCGGGGAGCCATTTATGGAGAGGTGTCCGAGTTTGGCCGAAGGAGCACGATTGGAAATCGTGTAGGCGCCACAAGCGTCTCGAGGGTTCGAATCCCTCTCTCTCCGCCATAAAAATTATTAGCATGGCCCGTTGGTCAAGGGGTTAAGACACCTCCCTTTCACGGAGGTAACATGGGTTCGAATCCCATACGGGTCATATCATGGAGGCTTAGCTCAGCTGGGAGAGCATCTGCCTTACAAGCAGAGGGTCGGGGGTTCGATCCCCTCAGCCTCCACCATATTATTTTCACTGACGCGGGGTGGAGCAGCCCGGTAGCTCGTCGGGCTCATAACCCGAAGGTCGCAGGTTCAAGTCCTGCCCCCGCAACCAATTTACTCTTATACATTATGTTTAGGGATAAGCTGGTATGGTGAAAATGAATAGTATATACTTATTAATGACGCGGGGTGGAGCAGCCCGGTAGCTCGTCGGGCTCATAACCCGAAGGCCGCAGGTTCAAATCCTGCCCCCGCAACCAATTTACACTTATGCATTATGTCTATGGAACCGTGGTGTAGTTGGCCTAACATGCCTGCCTGTCACGCAGGAGATCGCGGGTTCGAATCCCGTCGGTTCCGCCATTTAGTTAATTATTATTGGGGATTAGCCAAGCGGTAAGGCAACGGACTTTGACTCCGTCATGCATAGGTTCAAATCCTATATCCCCAGCCATTTATGAGAGCCATTAGCTCAGTTGGTAGAGCACCTGACTTTTAATCAGGGTGTCGAAGGTTCGAGTCCTTCATGGCTCACCATTTTTTTTTAAGTGTGCGCGTGTGGCGGAATTGGCAGACGCACCAGACTTAGGATCTGGCGTTTCACGACGTGGGGGTTCGAGTCCCTTCACGCGCACCATGTTTTTGCGGACGTGGCTCAGCGGTAGAGCATCGCCTTGCCAAGGCGAGGGTCGCGGGTTCGATTCCCGTCGTCCGCTCCATATAGATTTTGCGCCCTTAGCTCAGCTGGATAGAGCGTTTGACTACGAATCAAAAGGCCGGGAGTTCGAATCTCTCAGGGCGCGCCATTTTTATTACTAAGCAGTTATAGTATTGTTAACGGGATGTAGCTCAGCTTGGTAGAGCACCTGGTTTGGGACCAGGGGGTCGCATGTTCAAATCGTGTCATCCCGATTTTATACCTTTGCGGGTGTAGTTCAATGGTAGAACTTCAGCCTTCCAAGCTGATAGCGTGGGTTCGATTCCCATCACCCGCTTATAAAGAGAGACACCTGCCGGTATTAGGCGGGTGTTTTTTTGTATAGTTAAGCACGTATGGATACAATAGGAACTAGAGATTTTATTTGAGGAGGGGCCAATGTTTGAATTTGAAGCAAGGTTAGTCAGACCAGATACGAATGGGAGTTGGACATATCTTACGGTTCCTTTTGACGCTGAACAAATATATGAAACTAAATCAAGGATACAAGTTAAAGGAAGCCTGAATGACATTCCCTATAGAGGAACACTCATGCCGCATGGTAATGGGAAACATTTTATGGTCGTGAAAAAAGAACTGCGAGACTTAGCCCATGCTCAACCTGGAGATATAGTTCGGGTGACAATGGAACAAGATCATCAATTGCGAGAGATAGAAGCTCCAGAAGATTTTCTGGACGCACTAAGCAGCAATGAGCAGGCAGAGGTATATTATAACAGCTTGGCTTATTCCTATCGGAAGGAATATGTGAGCTGGATCGAAGGGGCGAAAAGACCGGAAACCAGAGCAGCAAGGATCCAGAAGTCAGTTAATAAGCTGGAAGAAGGTTTGAGGCTTAAATAATAGAACAGCGTCCTCCTCCTTAATATCTGGAAAGGGACGCTGCTGTAGTGGGTATATAAGGGATCGTCCTTATATAAGAACGCCTACTTCACCATTATTCACGAACTTAATGCTTTCGATCTTCACCTCTAGTTGACCTGAAGGAATCGCTAGCTGACAAGTACTGCCGAGCTCAGCCAGCAGCAGCTGCATGCCTATAGGTGACAACATAGAAATCTTGTTATCGTTAGGTTCTGCTTGGTTAGGAAATACGATGGTATAGATATCTGTAGTATTATCGTCCAAGTAACGAAGCTGCAGCTGACTTCCGATAAAGACCTGTGAATTTAAATCTTCACCATTGAACTCAGTTAGTAATTGTTCCAGCTCGGAGCAATAACGGGATAACAGCGTTTCAGCGTTGCTTCTATCCTTGCTCCGTACCGGAAAGTACTGATTTAGAAATGCGATTTTTTCCTCATCAAAATAGATAAGCTGCTGAAGCAGCTGTGTCCGTGAGCCTTCATAGATAAGACTATGGTTCATAGTAGATTTCACCCCCTCTAAGTAGCACATTCCTTGTAAACCTGTTATGGTGTGTTGCCATCTTAAAATCCCTCCTATACAAATAGAGGTCCCCCAATGGAGACCTTCTGATCAGTATACCAGCTTCTATTTGTAAATCCAATCCATTTTAAAAGGGGAATTAAAACCTTCTAAATATTGTAATGAAAACCTTTGACTATTACATACTTGGGTGCTATGATAGGCTGATGCATAGGCATTTCGTAGAAAACTGCGAAATGCCTATACTGTATTTTGAAGATATTTTTACATTAATTGTTACCTGGGGAGTGATACGCCATGTACATTTCGTTGAGTTCACATATAGATTCCAGAACTATAAAATAACTACTTAATTTATTAAAGGAGGAGATCAGGATGATTCAAGTTAAAGAGTTTGTAGATGCTGACAATTCTTATGCAGAGAATAAAGCTAATGAGTTCCTGGCAGGACTACGGGAGGAACAGATTGTGAATATCTGTTACGGTTCGGTAGTTAAATCATCACGTGATGGGGCAGAGCACCAAAGAACCACTATACTGGTCGTGTATAAGACAAATGAAAGGCAATAACTGGAACACGTTTTTTTCATGTCTATCCATTGTCTCCACGCTGGGCGTTGTGATTGTCATCATTTATTATGTTTTCAGCTAATTAGCAAAAAGAGGACCTTTCCCATCTACGGGCAAAGGTCCTCTTTAGTTTATAAGTGCATTTACAATCTTACATTCCGTCTGGTACAGATAAACCCAAACCGGATGCGATACGCTGTCCCAAGTCTGGATCAGCTTTAAAGAAATGCTCAATCTGGAGACGTTTGATATCGTTACTTTCAACAGGAGTCATAGCGCCAACGATATTTTGAACTAGACGGGTACGTTCTTCTTCAGACATTAGACGGTACAAGTCACCTGGTTGTGTATAGTGATCGTCACTATTGTAGGAGACACTATCCGCATAACCAGAGACTTCGAACGGCGATGTTTTATGCTGCGGTGATTCTTTAGGTCCTCCTAAGCTGTTAGGCTCGTAATAGGCACCGGAACCGCCATTGTTGCCCAAGGCCATACCACCATCACGTTGATAGTTCTTCACTTCTACTTTTGGACGGTTGATAGGTAAACTGTTATGGTTGGGACCAACCCGGTGACGGTGTGCATCACCATAAGCGAACAGACGGCCTTGTAGCAATTTATCCGGCGAAGCTTCAATACCAGGAACGAAAGAGCCGGGGGAGAATGTAACTTGTTCTACTTCAGCGAAGTAGTTCTCCGGATTGCGATCCAATACCATACGGCCAACCTCGATTAACGGATAATCTTTTTGCGACCAGACCTTTGTTACATCAAATGGATCAAAACGGTAAGTCTTCGCATCCTCGATTGGCATAATTTGCACGTAGAGCTTCCAAGCAGGGAAATCTCCTTTATCAATAGCATTAAACAAGTCCTCTGTATGATAATCCGGGTTTTCCCCAGCGATTTTGGCAGCAAGGTCTGCATCTAGATTCTTAATGCCTTGTTCTGTTTTGAAATGGTATTTCACCCAGACTGCATTGCCCTCGGCATTTACCCACTTGAAGGTATGGCTACCGAACCCATGCATATGTCTCAGTGTAGCTGGAATTCCGCGATCCGACATCAAAATCGTTACCTGATGCAAAGATTCAGGCGATAAAGACCAGAAGTCCCATACAGCATTCGGGTTCTTCAGATGTGTCTGTGGATCACGTTTCTGTGTATGAATAAAGTCCGGGAATTTAATCGCATCACGAACGAAGAATACAGGCGTATTGTTACCTACGAGATCATAGTTTCCTTCTTCAGTATAGAACTTCACGGCAAATCCACGAGGGTCACGTACGGTATCAGCAGAACCTAATTCACCAGCTACAGTAGAAAAACGAATGAACAACGGTGTACGTTTGCCTACTTCAGACAAAAAGTTAGCTTTTGTGTATTGGGTTAGATCTTTTGTAACTTCAAAATACCCGTGAGCGCCAGCACCTTTAGCATGAACGACACGTTCAGGAACACGTTCTCTGTTAAAGTGGGCTAATTTCTCAAGCAAATGGACATCTTGCAGTAAAGTGGAACCGCGGTCACCGGCTGTCATTGAATTCTGATTGTCGCCTACTGGAGCACCCCAGCTGGTTGTAAGATTATTATTATTGGAGCTCATTAATAGAATCACCTCATGAGATTTGATTTTAGATTTAGTATAAGTTCTATATTAATGTTTTTTAGAGAAATTGCAACACTTTTTAAATAATTGACTCATTACAATATGTGGTAATCGTCAATACATCGTTGGCACATTCAGATATATATGATAGACAAAGTGATTAATTACTTAGCAGAATTAAAAAAGAAACAGCGCATCCCTACCATCACTGAAGGGGTGCGCTGCATTTTTTGATATAGAAGATATTCGGTTCTTGTACTTAGGCTTTAATGTACATTCTGTTGTAATATTCATCTAACATTCTTTTGGTGGCAAACTCCGTACGGGTGGTTTCGATACTCTTTTTCATCATTTGTACCCACTGTTCACGATTCTCGTAAAAGGTTGGGAGCACACGTTTCAATAAGGTGTCGTACAGTGCATCACTATCATGCTTATCCAGCACCTCAAAGTCTGTAGTTTCGAAGCCGTCTCCAATCTGCCAGCCATTCTCACCATCGATGCAGGCTTCCGGCCACCAGCCATCCAGAATAGAACAGTTCAATACACCGTTCATAGCTGCTTTCATCCCGGAGGTGCCGCTGGCTTCCAATGGTCTGCGTGGATTGTTGAGCCAAATATCAGCACCGCGCGTCAGCTGGGCGCCAATCGTCATATCGTAATTCTCGAGGAACACAACACTCTTTGGATACTTTTTCATCATCGCTACTAGGTTACTGACGATTTTTTTACCGTTATCATCGAGTGGGTGCGCTTTGCCGGAGAATACAATTTGTATCTTTCCAGACTCCAGATAAGGTTCGATAATTTCTGGCTGTGAGAAGATCAGGTCGCTTCGTTTATATGGAGCTGCTCTGCGTGAGAAGCCGATGAGTAAATTGTCAGCATTTAAGCTAATGCCGGAACGTTCTTTGATGAACTGGATCAGTTCGCCCTTGATCTCTTTATGCACTGCCCATAAGTCTCCATCCTGTTCGTAGGCTTGCGTCATTCTATCATCTACCCAGGTAGGAGTATGGATGGCATTAGTAATGCCTATAATTTCTGATCTTCCGGCTACTTCCTTCCACATTTTATTAGCCGTATCGGCGTGTAGCTGGGCTACTGCGTTGGAGATACGTGATAGCCTTAAACCTGCAACCGTCATATTAAATGGCTCGCCGCCGATCCGCTCCATCTGGTCACGGGTTAAGCCGTTGAACGCACTCATATACTCAAGTCGGTCGAGAGGATGGGTTTCGTTGCCTTCTTTGATTGGTGTGTGGGTAGTGAATACGACTTCTTCGCGAGTAGCTTTCCACGCTTCTTCGAAGGTATGGCCTCCGGACATTTTTTCACGGATTAGCTCGATAGCCGCTAGAGCCGCATGACCCTCATTGAAGTGATAGACATCAATAGGGATTTGCAGTGCACGCATAGCTTTGACTCCACCAATCCCAAGTACGATCTCTTGTGCGATCCGTTCTTCGCCGAACCAGCCGTACAATTGGCCTGTGATCCAGGCATCATTATTCTCGGGAATATCCGTATCCAGTAAATACAATGTGCTGTTGCCAAAATAATCAGTTTTCCATACTTTGCATACCACATCGGTTTTTCGGACTTTAACAGTTACCTTAACCCCTGTATCTTCAAGAAACTCATAAACATAATTGTGATAGGAGTCGTACGGATTGCCATTGGCATCAATCTTTTGGTCCGTGTAACCTTGTTTCCACTTCAGCCCAATAGGGATGATAGGGGCGTTGATATCTTTTGCACCCTTGATGTAGTCTCCGGCAAGAATGCCCAGACCTCCGGCATACATTTTGAAATCGGAATGCAGCCCGTACTCCATACTAAAATAAGCGACTGACGGTAATTTTTGTTCGTTCACTTGATAAGCCTCCTAATCACGGATTAGATTAAATTGCAGTGAAGCTGCGGGCATTATCTTAGGTGCAAACGTTTGCTCAAAATAGTGCAGGCAATCATTGTGGAAGCGATTGCACCACTATTCTAGCACACTCGATGAATAAAAGCATAACGTCAATTTGGTGAAAACAACCATTTTGAATCCAATTGAGCGGAATTGATTGATAAAGTTTAAAGAAGCCCCTAAGATAAAGAGATTGAAGAAATAATTAATGGTGGTGTCTAAGTTGGATATAGTTGTGATTGGAAGCTTGAATATGGATATGGTGGTACGTACAAACCGGTCACCAAATGCAGGAGAAACCCTGATTGGACAAGCCTTTGCTCTATCTCCTGGCGGAAAAGGGGCAAATCAGGCCGTTGCCGCAGCACGTCTGGGTGCAGAGGTTAGTATGATCGGAAGAGTTGGAAAAGATACCTTTGGTAGCGAAATGCTGGAGATTATCAGGAATGAAGGCATTCATATAGAGCATATTTCTGTAAGTGAACATGAGGCAACAGGAGTCGCCTCAATCGTTATTGAAGAAGATGGAGAAAATCGGATTATCGTGGTACCTGGAGCGAATATTGAGCTTACGGTAGAGGATATTCAGGCATTGGAGGCTGTGATTAGCCAGGCTAAGATCATTGTGCTGCAGCTTGAAATGGATCTGGCGATGAGTGAGCAGGCGATTGCGATTGCCCATCGTAAGGGGATTCCGGTCATCCTTAATCCTGCACCAGCTAGAGTGCTAAAGGATGAGATGCTGGCTCAGGTATCTTACCTGACACCTAATGAGACGGAAGCCGGGATTTTGTCCGGAATGACTGTGGATAGCGCAGAGACTGCTGAGCAGGCAGCCCGTATTTTGCTGCAAAAAGGAGTACAGAACGTAATTGTAACCTTGGGTTCAAAAGGTGCCCTGATTGTGAATGCTGAAGGTGCCAAGGCTGTTCCAGGTTTCCCGGTAAAGGCGGTAGATACAGTTGCTGCCGGTGACTCATTTAATGGCGCATTAGCCCAGCAGCTGGTCTTAGGGAAGACCTTGGAGGAAGCCGTGAGCTTCGCTAATGCTGTAGGTGCATTGGCTGTAGGGAAAGAAGGGGCGATCCCTTCATTGCCGCAGTTGTCCGAGGTCGAGCAGTTTCTAAAACGTAAATCGCTGTAGAATAGACAGTACAGGATATTCAAGATCTATACTAGATGAGATAGGATAAGGAGCTTAAATAATGAGCAGAACAGTAACCGTTAAAAATGTGATCATCGGCGAAGGAATCCCTAAGATATGTGTTCCGCTAATTGGAGCGACCTTGTCTGAGCTGAAGCAGGAAGCGGAAGCGCTGAAAGTACTGCAACCTGATTTGGTGGAGTGGCGGACGGATTTTTTTGCTGAAGTGGAAGACGTTGCAGCTGTAAAGAACGCACTAAGCGAAATCTGTTCTGTGATTCCAGATCTGCCGCTTATTTTTACTTTTCGGAGTGCAAAAGAAGGCGGAGAGAAGCAAGTCAGCACGGAATATTACACAGCACTGAATAAAGCTGCTGCCGAGAGCGGTCTAGTAGATATAATAGATGTTGAACTATTTAATGATGAGCAGGATGTAAAGCTACTGGTCGAAGCTGCTCATGCTCATAACGTGTCTGTCATTATTTCAAATCATGATTTTCAGGGTACACCTCCTAAAGAGGAGATCATCTCACGGTTGTGCAAGGCGCAGGAGCTTGGCGGGGATTTGCCCAAAATTGCCGTTATGCCCCAAGATGCAGGCGATGTGCTAACTTTGCTGGAAGCTACACACATCATGAAGGAAAAATATGCAGACCGTCCGATTATAACGATGTCTATGGCGGGAGCCGGGGTGATCAGCCGTTTGGCAGGTGAAGTTTTTGGTTCAGCGCTTACCTTCGGAGCTGCACATAAACCTTCTGCACCTGGCCAGGTAGCTGTCGCTGAGCTTCGGAATACATTGTCGCTGCTGCACCGCAGTCTGTGATTTCTGCTGATTGCTATTGCCTCAAAAAAAAGGCATCCGGAGTATCCGGATGCCTTTTTCTATTTTAAAATATTGTTCGTGCGCTTACGCATTTTTTCCCGTATATACATGTACGGCATCTCTTAGAAACGCAGCGAGTCCAGGGCGGCGTTTGTCATAGTATTCGGTAAAACGTTCATCATCAACATACAATTGTGCAACACCAGCATGAGCTTCTTTGGAATAGGAATTCCAGTAGAAGGAGAGCCACTCACGGTGTAGGTCTGCACTTTTTTGCGCTAATACACTGGCAGGATCTCCATGCTCCATTGCTTGCAAGAGTGTTTCGAACATCTCTTCCTCAAGCTGTTGTATAGCGGCATATTGATCTTCTGTCATTCCTTTAAGCTTTTGGTTGGATTGATTAATGGTGTCATCTCCGTATTTCTCCCTTATTTCTTGGCCATATTTCTTTTCGTTGTCATCTACCAGCTTTTGTTTAAAGCCTTCGAATTTTTCAGTATCACTCATGGTAATTCTCCCTTCTTTTTGAGCCAGCGTCTTTTCGACGTTAGCGATTAATAGATCTAATTGCTGTCTTTTTTCCAGTAGCTTGTCATGATGCTCCCGCAGCGCTTTGGCTCCGTCGAATGAGGGCTCTGTCATAATAGCCTTGATACGTTCCAGACTTAAGCCAAGCTCCCGATAAAATAAAATTTGCTGTAGTAGATCTACTTCGGTACGGCCATAGATACGATACCCCGAAGAGTTGATTCTCGCCGGCTTAAGAATGCCAAACTCATCGTAGTAGCGCAGGGTCCGTGTGCTGATTCCAGCTAACTCTGCGAGCTTCTGCACTGTGTATTCCGTAGTATCACCTCCTACAAATCAAATGTACACCTTTACGTAACGTGAAGGTCAAATGGTTTTTTTAGCATATCCAAAACAGCGGCAGCTACCCTCTGAATGATCATGGGGAAGTCTGCCGCTGCTATGAATAAGTCTATAATGTTGAGCTATGTTGAGCTTTGCTGCTTGAATTTATTTATGGCCCATCTGTGCTGTGAAATAATTGTGCAATTCCTCCAGCTTACGAGGGTCCGCAAGGGTTGCTTTGTCTGAGAAGTAGTGTTCAACGACAAGGTCCCAGGTAGGTACAATTTTTTGTGAGGTCATAGCCTTAATGGCTACCTTAACTGTTTTGCGTTCTTTGGCATTGGAGAAGGTATCTACGTAATGCTGTGAACGCTCAAAATCCAGATCCTTAAACACGGCGCGGAAGATCTCTGACGTCATCCGTGCATCATCCAGCGCCCGGTGTGCAGATCCAGTAGGCTCAAGCTCAAACAATGCCATCGCGCTTTCCACGCTGACATCATTGCTAAGACCACGCGCACGAAGAACTCCTTTGAGCAAATCGAAATACGTAGCGGACATCCAGTAGGATTCGTCCATCTTGTGCATGCGCACATCCTGAATGATTCGCTTCATGTCTTCGCCACCCCAGGTAAGCAGCAGAACTCCGTCTGTACTTAGATCAAGCCACTCTCTAAAAGCAGTGATGACTTTGGGGAAGCGGGCGGCAATGTCGATTTCCTCTTGAGGGATACCCGTTTTTTTCTTAATAAAGGAATTCAGGGTGGAGAAATATATAGGTTTGATCAAGGAAGAAAATTCATCCTTATACTGCAGTGAAGAGTCTAACCGGACGGCTCCAATCTCAATGACCTCCATAGGGTGCTCGCTGGCAAACTTACGGCCGTTGAATTCGATGTCCAGAATAATATAATCCACAGGTACTTGCCTCCGTTTCCATGACTGACGCTGTAGTGCTTAATACGTCGACTTCTCTATTTTAACAAAAAAAGTGATGTAATGGGGAATATGGAGACAAGCTAATATTTGCACAAAAAAATGAACCAGCGTAACATCTGCGCACTGGTTCATTTAATCACTATTAAAATTTAATCCTATAAAAGATTAATGTCCTGAATCGGCAGCAGGTTCAGGCATATGAATCGGCTGTTCATTTATAACGGATCCGTCATCAAGACGAAGCCAGGTATTGAAGTCTTGAGTGCCTTTGACCAGTTCGATGACGCGTGCTCCCCGCATAAAGCCTTCTTTTCCATAAGTATTGTAGCCGGTAGCACGGCCATAAGAAAGACGTATGCCATACAGGTTGCCGCTAAAATCGTTGATATGGTCATGTCCGCAGAAGGTGCCAAGCACATCACCCATTTCCAGCAAAGCTGAGAATAAGCCCGAGTTCACCTCAGGTGAGCATACACGCTCAAACTTATGCCCATGACAGACTTGTGTAGACCAGACATCCCGATATTCGGGAATTGGAATATGGAAGAAAGCCAAGGCAGGCAGCCTGTTCTCAGCAGTCTTCGGATTCAGCCGCGCAGATTCAGCCGTCAGCCAGTTGATCTGATTCCGCCCAATCCAATTGTAGCCCGGGATATCCTCATACTCGGAGTAGCCGCCAGAGTCCAGAAAATACAAAATAGCAGCCGAGTGGTCTTCCTGATCTTTAATTTCAAGAGTGTAATTGCCCGAGCCTTCCAGCTCTTCTGGACCGGCTTCGGTCAGGCAGTGGGGATGTTCCAGGGCAATTTGCATCAGTTCACTCTTTGAAATCAGAGTTTCTGTGTCATGGTTGCCAAATACAAAGGTCCAAGGGATGCCGGATCTCTCCACGGCAGCGACAGCCTCACGAAAAGCTTGTGCGGGGTGCTCGCATGCCTTGTTTCCCGGTGATACAGGACCCGTGTAAATAAGATCTCCCGTGAAAACCACAAGATCAGGTTGTTCCGCATCCAGAATGCGTTCCATCAGTGCCTCGGTAAGCTGATCCTCAGCTCTTCCATCCATCCAGTGCAGATCGGTAAATTGTACGATTTTAAAAGTGCCATCTTGCTGAAATGATAAACTGTGTCTCATTAGAATAATCTCCCTTACTATCGAATATTGAATAGCAAGCTGTGGAGGCGCCAACCCCTCATTGCGCCAAGAGGGCAATAAGGGCTGACGTCGTTAGAAGCATAGCTATACGCAGGTCAGCCGATCCAGATCCGCTGAGTGCAATGATCTCCAGAGTTTCTACCGATCATAATATCATATTCCCCAGGCTCGAAGACCAACTGATCGTCTTTTCCGTAGAACATTAACATTTCTCTGGTGATTTCGAAGGAAACCACCTGTTTCTCATGCGGTGCGAGTGTAATCTGCTGGAAGCCTTTCAGTTCCTTGACCGGGCGCACGACACTTGCGCTGACGTCGTGGATGTAGAGCTGAACGGTTTCCTTGCCGGCGATGTCCGAAGTATTCTCTACTTCAATGGAGGCAACCACCCGATCCGCAGCTTCAACATTGAAGCTGTTGTAAGCAAACTTGGAATAGCTCAGGCCATAACCAAAACAGAACAGCGGGTCATTCGGGCAGTCCAGATAACGGGTCACGTAACGCACATTAGGATACATAGGATCATAAGGACGTCCCGTTTGATAAGCATTGTAATAGACAGGAATTTGCCCAACCGAGTAGGGGAAGCTCATCGATAAACGTCCGGAAGGATTATAATCTCCGAACAGCACATCGGCCAGCGAATTTCCTGACTCTGTACCCAGAAACCAAGCCTGCAGCAGAGCGTCGCTGGCATCAAGAACGGGTTTCAGCTCCAGTGGTCTGCCGCTGAATACAATGGTGACTACCTTTTTTCCGGTATCCTTCAGACGGCAGATCAGCTTCTCCTGATTGGCTGATAGGCGGAGATTGGATTTGCTTCCGCCTTCCCCGGTATCCTGCTGGTTCTCACCGACAGCGGCGAGAATTACATCACAATCCTTCAGCGCCTGGTAGGCGTCTTCAATTTCATCCTTCACATCAAAAACACCCTCAAGCATGCTTCCCAGCTCACCAGTCATGGCCGTAAAAATATTTTCGGCAGATGTTTTTTGCGAAATGCCGGTGTAGAGTGATACAGCCGGATCTTTTTCTGTCCCGGCCCAACCGCCCAGCACATGAATGGAGGTGGCGAAAGGACCAGCCAGACCAATCTTCATGCCACGTTTAAGGGGCAAAGCATCATTGTCGTTTTTGAGCAGTACAACTGAGCTAGCTCCAAGCTCCCGTGCGGCCTGCAGATGCTCCGCGATAGGTTTCGGAGCCTCATCCACCAGCGGATCTGCATCCTTAAATGGATTATCGAACAAGCCAAGCGCGTCCTTGAGCTCAAGCACCCGGATAACAGCTTCATCGATCAAGGCGATATCAAGCTTTCCTTCCTCGACCAGAGCAGCGCCGTGGTTTAGATAGTGAGTGGACATCATCTCAATATCCAGCCCAGCAGCCAGACTTTTCTCGGCTGCCTCACGGCCATCTATCGCGGCGCCATGGGGAATCAGCTCATTAACGGAATTGAAATCGGCGATGGTAACGCCGTTGAAGCCCCATTCTTCCCGTAAAATCCCGCGAAGAAGCTCGGAATTACCACTTGCCGGGATACGGTCAATGGTATTAAATGCGGCCATCACCATGGCCACACCAGCATCTACGGCAGCCTTATAGGCTGGCAGGTAGAACTCACGCAATACGCCGGAAGACATATCCACCGTGTTGTATTCCCGTCCGCCTTCGGGAGCACCATAACCAGCGAAGTGCTTCACACAGGCGGCGATGCGTCCTTTTTCTTTTAGGTCCTTGCCCTGATAACCCCGCACCATACTTTCGGTGACACGGGCATTCAGATAGGGATCCTCACCAGATGTCTCCATGACACGTCCCCAGCGCGGGTCGCGTACGAGATCAGTCATAGGCGAGAAGGTGACGTGAATGCCGGCAGCCGCACTCTCCTTGGCGGCGATTTCAGCAAACCTTTCACAGGCTTCAAGGTCAAAGCTGCTGCCCATGGCCAGCGGAATCGGGAGGATGGTCCGGTAGCCGTGAATGACATCCGCCATGAAGAGCAGAGGAATCTTTTGTCGGCTGGTTTGCAAATGTCGGGTCTGTTGCTCGATTACATTCCGGGCTCCAATACCGTTCAGAACACTTCCGATGCTCTCCATTACCTGCGGCTTAATGTTCAGTTCCTTAAATGGTCCGGTTAAATCCACGGTATCGTCCAAACCCCAATAGTGAGGACCTAGCTGGGTTAATTGGGCCAGCTTTTCGTCCAGGGTCATATCGTTCACAAGATCTTGGATAAACGTTTTAGTCATGGTTAACTCCTTCCTCGTGAGCGCATTGAAAGTTAGTTTGTTAAATAGATGTGTAGTTCCCCGCCAGGCAGCGTAAGCATGATTTTATTAGCAAAACTTACGTTAGATAGGCGATAAGGATGGGAGTGAACCGTTAACTCTCCTGGCACACAGCTCCGAGATGCGGAATGGGCCTGAGCTATAATCAGGTTCAATTGTTGTGAAAATCATAGCATTTCTCTCTTCGGATACAGGATGAGACATGAATTAAATTAGAAGAGGATTGCATCATTAAGATGTTACATATGGAGACTGACATGCCTATGAAAGAAAAGAATAAAAACGTTTCCACAAACGATACACCTCGATATTAGTCTGAACACCAAAAAAAGTCAATCGCCTTTAGAAAAACAGCTAATTTATATTTTTTTACGTGAAATATGTAACTTTAGTACTTGTAATTCAAAAATAAAATGAATTGACAGCGCATACATTTTGGGAGTATGCTTCTCACACAGAGAGTTTTACAGAAACACTGGAAACGTTTCTACAACGCTCGATACACTTTTTTATGAAGGTTGGGCAAACTGTTTTTATTCTGGCTGCTGGACAAGAAAGGAAGGTAATTTATGCATGTGACTGAATGCATCTTTCAAATTGGAGGTGGGCACTTTGGCGAGGCTGAAGCTTGTGGGTGGAAACATTGTTCGGGAAGTCATTAAGAACAAAGTTCTTTTTCTAATGTTGCTGCCTGTAATCGTATATTTCGTTATCTTTCACTATGCTGTAATGCCTGGAGCTTACGTCGCATTTGTAGATTACAAGCTCAATAAGGGGATTTTTGGAAGTAACTTTATCGGCCTTAAGAACTTTGAGTTTCTGGTTCAAAATGGGGATCTATGGAATATTACCAAGAATACGCTGCTCTATAATATCGTCTTCCTGGCTTTAGGTAATATCATTCAAATAGTATTTGCCATTATGTTGTCTGAGATCTCAGGCAAGTGGTTCAAAAAAATATCACAATCCGTTATCCTGTTACCGAATTTCATCTCCATGGTTATCGTCGGTGTGTTTGCCTACAATATATTCAATTTCAATTCCGGGTTTATCAATACGATGTTAACTGGAATGGGGCTAGACCGTTACGAGTTCTATTCCGATCCGGGCATCTGGAAATATATTATTGTGGCTTTCAAGATCTGGGCGGGTACCGGATATGGAATGATTGTTTATCTGGCAACGATCACAGGGATTAATCATGATCTGTACGAGGCTGCTTATATGGATGGAGCGACTACCTGGCAGCGAATCCGTTATATGACCTTGCCGATTCTGAAGCCAACCTTTATTCTGCTTCTACTGTTCGGTATGGGTGGAATTCTCAAGGGATCCTTTGACCTTTTCTATAATCTGATCGGTACGAACTCTGTACTGTATCCGCAGACAGATATCATCGATACCTATGTCTTCCGTTCACTGGTGGGACAATTCAACTTCTCTATGGGTGCCGCAGTGGGCTTCTACCAATCCTTATTCGGTCTGATCCTGGTGCTTGTAGTTAACTTTATTGTACGCAAGGTAGAACCGGACAGCGCTTTGTTCTAAGACTAGACACGAAACAGGGGTGATAAATATGGAAAAGAGTACAATCAAACAGGATTCCGGAAGCATTCTCATAAAAGCAGTCAGTTATATCTGTATCGCTATCTTTGCGCTATTCTGTTTATTTCCCTTCGCGTTGATGATCTCCTCATCGTTCATGAACGAGCAGGAAATTGTTCGTGAAGGCTACAAGCTGCTGCCGAAGGCATTTTCCTTTAAGGCTTACGAGATGCTATTCAACAACTCTACTCAGCTGGTGAATGCTTATCAGGTAACTATCTTCATCACCGTAGTGGGTACGGTACTCGGACTGTTTATGATGTCGATGGCCGGATTCGTGCTCAACCGTAAGGATTTCAAGTACCGCAACTTCTTTTCCTTCTTGATTTACTTTACAACACTATTCAGTGGTGGCTTGATTCCGACATACATCCTGATGGTTAAGCACCTGCATATGAAGGACAGCTTATTCGCCATGATTCTTCCGGGTGTAGTTGGTGCATGGTCCATCTTCCTGATGCGTAATTTCATGAAGGCGATTCCGGATTCCTTATATGAATCCGCTACCATTGACGGTGCTGGCGACTTTCGCATCTATTGGCGGATATTTATTCCGCTGGCGGTTCCATCCTTGGCTACTATTGGGCTTTTCTCAGCACTAGGCTTTTGGAATGAGTGGTATAACGGGATGTTGTATATTGACAGTCCGACGAAATATCCGCTCCAATACTTTTTGCAGCGAATGGTCAATCAGACGAACTTAGGAGCGCTAATCAACTCGGGAGCGGTCATCAATACTGCTGATCTTCCGACGCAATCCATCAAGATGGCTACAGCTGTGCTGGCCACTGGACCGATTATTCTCCTGTATCCATTTGTACAGCGTTATTTCGTAACAGGCCTCACCATCGGGGCTGTAAAGGGTTAATGGACGCAATCTTCTTTTCGAAGAGCGTTTATTATAAATGAAAGTTTCATAAATAGAAGAGAAAAGGGAGGCTTACCTAAATGAAAGGTAAAAAGATCGCGTCTTCTTTAATTGCTGTCCTCATGCTTACTGGAGCACTGACAGCCTGCACATCCAAGAACAATAATGAGCCGAGTAATGATCCGGCAGCCACGAAAGCTCCAGAGGCTTCAGCCAATGCAGGCGGAGTGGATACTTCCAAGGAAGCTAAGCTGGTGTACTACCTGTGGGGCAGCGAAGGAGTTAAAAATAAAGAAATCCTCGCTGAGATTAACAAGAAGCTCAAGGCTGATCTAAACGCTACGATTGAAGTGAAGTATATTGACTGGCCGGATATCGCTACTAAGTACCCGCTGCTATTTGCTTCAGGCGAAGAATTTGATATGTCGCATGCATCTCCCGGAGCTCCGGTGTCTTATTTCACATTGGCTAGTGAAGGCGCTCTAGTGGACCTTACAGATATGCTGGATAAAGTTGCTCCTAAGCTAAAAGCGGAAATCCCGGAAAGTGTGTGGGAGAATACAAAATACAAAGGCAAAATTTATGGTGTACCAAGTCTTTATAGCGAATACACACCTGCCGGTTATGCCTATCGTTCTGACTTGCTGAAGAAATATGGAATGGACAAAATCACTTCCATTGATGATATGGTTAAATACATGGATAATGTGGTTGCTAATGAGTCCTTCCCACCAATTAACGGCAAGGCAGAAGATGCAGCCAATATGTTCAGAATGCTCGTAGATACTACAGGGATGTGGCTTAACGCTCCTGGTATATCTTTGAATGAGCTGAATCTTGTGACCAAAAGTCCAGAGGACTACAAGACCGTCTTCCATCCAGCCTTCACTCAGGAATTTGAAGATTGGGCTGTGAAGATGCGTGAATGGGCGGATAAGGGTTACTGGAGTAAAGATGTGCTGTCTGCGACCCTAGGCAGCAAGGATAACTTCAGAGCAGCTAACTCCGCAGGTTATTTGACTCATGCTCAGGACTGGATCGGCCAATACGGTGCGGATTTGAAGGCACAACCGGAATCAGATCCTTACTTCTTTACTTTTGCGGAAGCTAATAAGAAGATCAAACGTAAGATGGGCGTTGACAACTCGACTGTAATCAGCACGAACTCAGCTAATCCAGAGCGCGCTCTGATGGTGATCGAGAAGTTCATGACCGATGAAAGCTACTACAACCTCATCCAAAACGGTATTGAAGGCAAACAATATGTTATGGAAAATGGTGTTAAAAAGCAGCCTGCAGGCTTCAACGATAAAACGGACGGCGGAGGTTTCGCTGCTTGGTCACTTCGTAATGACAAATTCGTAGTTCCTACGGATACAGAAAACCCAATCCGTAACTCCTTATTCGCAGAATGGGATAAAGTGGCTATCGATGATCCTTACAATGGCTTCAGCTTTGATCCAACCAATGTTACAACTGAAATTGCTTCGATTTCCAACGTGAATTCACAGCTCGGTATTCAATTGATGCTTGGTAAAACAAGCAAAGATCCAAAAGCAGCTGTTGCAGAGTACCGCGATCAGCTGAAAAAAGCAGGAGTTGACAAGGTCATTGCCGAAGTAGAGAAGCAATTGGCTGCGTTTGTTCCTGTCAACTAAAGAAAGTTAAGGGGTGTAAGGGAGCTATAATTCGATATAGCTCCTTTACCCATAAATGGGGGAGTAAAGTGGATGTAAATATCAAGGATATCGCGCGGATTTCCGGTGTGGGCATCTCGACGGTCTCCAGGGTAATCAATAACAAGGGACCGGTGAGCAAGTCTACACGTGAGAAAGTGATGAGTGTGGTTAAGGAATACAATTATATTCCCAATTCCAACGCGCGGAATTTGAAAACTACACAATCTAAGAACATTGCACTTATGGTCAAGGGGATTACCAATCCTTTTTTCTCTAATATGATCAGAGAAATTGAACGGCAGGTCAATCTGCGGGGCTACCCGTTTCTTATCCAGCAAGTAGAGGATGGGACCGATGAAATCAATGCTGCAATTCAACTGGTGAAGGAGAAGAATCTGTGTGGGATTATCTTCATGGGTGGAACCTATGATCATTCTGAAGAGAAGTTCAAACAGCTGACGGTTCCGTTTGTGCTGACAACGATCACCTCAACGCAGGAGGTGAACCCGCTTATTTTTTCCAGCGTTATTATCAATGAAACGAAGGAAGCCTATAAGGCTACCAATTATTTGATCTCATTAGGTCATACGAATATCGGCTTTTTAGCCAAGTCTCCATTATTGGATGAAACCACGGGCAACCGGCGGTATTTAGGCTACAAAAAAGCACTCGAAGAGCAGGGTCTGCCCTATGATTCAGGGTTGGTTGAGGATTGCGAATACAGTCCCAGCTCGGGATTTAATGCTGCGCGGAGACTGCTCAACAAGAACAAGGGAATTACAGCTATATTTGCCGCTTCCGACACGATTGCCATCGGTGCTGCCAAAGCGGTGCTTACCGCGGGGTTATCTATCCCTGATGACATTTCGATCATTGGCTTTGACGGGATCGAGATGGCTGAATATTATCATCCTTCTCTTGATACAATCAGCCAGCCGGGTACGGAAATGGCCTTATCCAGTGTAGGTGTTCTGTTCGACCTCATTTCCGGACGTTCAAACCATCAGCATATTGTCTATGATGCGGTATTGCTCAAGCGTGGTTCCTGCAAGATGATTAAACCTCGTTAAGATCACACTATAAACCTTTATTGGAGTGGAACCGAAATGCAAGATACACTGAGAATAGGTACGATTGTACGTGGTGGAGAAGCCGTTAAGGTCATTCCACAAATTGTGGGGCATGGATTTGAATCATTTAATCTGAACTTTTGGCAGACCACCGGCGAAACCGATTTGATCGAAACGGCTGCACGACTGAGGGAGTTAGCTGCTGAACATGATTTTGTCATCTCTTCTGTGGGCATCTATGGCAATCCGCTCGCAGGCAGCGGCGACAATGCCGACACGTTGGCAAGCTGGGAGCGGCTGATTGATCATGCACATTTGTTTGGCACAGATATTATAGGCGGGTTCACTGGGCGATTGCCAGGTTTGTCCATTGATGAGTCCATCCCGAAGTTTACAGAGGTGTTCGGAGAACTGGCGAAGAGAGCGGCAGATCGTGGCCTGCGGATTGCTTTTGAGAATTGCGCTATGGGCGGAAACTGGCAGAGCGGAGAGTGGAACATCGCTCACAATCCTTCGGCCTGGGAGAAGATGTTCAATGCCGTTCCGGCGGATAATCTGGGATTGGAATGGGAGCCTTGCCACCAGATGATCGCATTGATTGATCCGCTTCCGCAGCTGCGCAAATGGATGGATAAAGTATTCCATGTGCATGGCAAGGATGCGACCATCGCTTGGGACATCGTCAAGGAATACGGTATTCATGGCCCCAAACCTTATGTATGGGACCGGACCCCTGGCTTCGGGGATACCAATTGGGTAGATGTAATCACCATCCTGCGCCAAGCGGGTTATAAAGGTACGATTGATATCGAAGGCTGGCATGATCCAGTGTATCGTGATGAGCTGGAAATGACCGGCCAGGTGCATGCATTGAATTACTTGAAATATTGCCGTGGTGGCAGCTTTGTGCCTAATCCGGTTTAAATGGTGCCGTATGAAAACAACCCAAAAATGACCTCGAAATCCACAGTGAAGTGGAGGATGAGGTCATTTTTTATAGTTAATCCTGATTTAATCCTGAATCAGATATCCTTGTCCCAGCTGTATTTCTTTGAAGCCAGCCAAATGGCGGGCTTGAAAGCGGATAGGGGTGCTGCCGCCAACCATAATGATATTTTGGATATCGGCGGCCCCTTCTGAAGGCAGGGAAAAGGCTCTGATATAGGCGTACTCTTCGGCTAGCGTTGTATAAATCGCGTTGATCAGCGGGTCATGTTCACCTTTTCCCATTAGATTCATGAGAATATATCCGCTTGTGTTCAACTTCGAACGGGTAATACTGAAAAATTCACGGGAGATCAAATGCCTTGGTGTACCAGCGGCAGTAAAGGCATCCAAAATGATGTAATCATATACCTGCGGGGCTTCGCCTTCAAGGATCTGACGTCCGTCACCGATCACTACGTTATCTTGACTATATCCAAAGCAGCGGCGGCTTAATTCGACTACTTGTTTGTCTAGCTCGGCTACTTTAAATCTTTTGTCCGGAAAATGTCCGGCAATTGTTCCAATTCCATGCCCAATAAGAAAAACATCCTCAAAAGAAGGGAGGTTGAACTCCATGAAGTGAATGATGGCCCGCGGATATTCAAAGAGAATTCGTTGCGGGTCATTAAGATCCATCGCACCTTGAGTGGCATGATTCGAGAACTGCATAACACGGAAGGAGCCTTTTTCACCATATAGTTCTGTTGTGTCGTAGACGGTTATTTCATGATTTTCGCTATTTCTTTGAAGCTCTGAATGCAAGTGATCGATCTCCTTATACAATACTAATTCGTTTATATTCATTGGGTGTAACCCCGACAACACGTTTAAAAAGCTTGTTGAAGTAGGCAGGATCGCCATATCCAACCTCTGCCCCAATCTCGTGAACCTTCAGGTCCGGAGCATTCTTGAGTAGATGTTTGGCTTTGCGCAGCCGAATTTCCGTGATGTAGTCCGTCAGTGTAAGTCCGGTCTCTTGCTTGAACAGCTTGCTTAAATAGCTTGGAGTCAAAAAAACCATATTCGCCAAAGTGTTCAGATCCGCATGCTGATTATAGTTAGCGGATATCCAGCGTTTTATGGTTTCTATGGCTGTGCCGGACATCTCCAGACGATGGGTTCTGATTTCGGTCAGAATGTTTGTGAAATGAGCGGTAAACATCTCCTCAATGTCGCAAAAGCTCATACTGGACGCGATTCTGTCGTCCAACCTGAGGTCGGGAGCACTTTTATTGCGGGCCTCGAATTCTTGCAGTTCCTTTTGTGCAGTTTCTTCAACCCAGCGACAGATCTGGAGAATTTGGTCAGGACCGGCTTGTTGTGCTTTCAGCACTGAGAACAGGTCATGAATCCATTCTAAGACGCCTGTCACATTCAGAATCTGCAGGTTATGGATCAGCGGTTCTCTAATTGTATTAAAGTGATCCAGGAGGTTCATCTCCGGCTGTTGAATATTCTGAATATTCGCGTAATGTACAGGCTCCGGATTATATATGCCCATGTTGCAGGCTTGTTTAGCATCTAGGTATGCCTGTCTAAGCTTGGATACCTCATTATAACAACCGCTGGTACCTACATGTAGGATCTTTCCGTGTGCAGATATCCGCATAATGTCACCGATATCTTTTAAATCGTTGTCTGACAGCGGCTCAGCAGAATATACAATCCAGACGTAGAGTCCTTTTTGAATCTCCAAGCTGTCGAAGCTCAACGCCTTCTCTTGCCGCAGACTGTCTGCGCAGGAGCAGACGGTTTCTCTGGCGCTCCCTTTGAGGACAAAGACCGAGAAATAAGGCTGGGGCAAGGTAAGGCTGGATAATAGGAGAGGGGAAGAGGGCTCTTCGATATGTAAGACTGTCAATAAAAGCCCGGAACGGTGGCGTTCTTCCTTGTCGCGCGCGAGCTGCCGTTCTTTGTCTAGCCGATAAAGCAGCTCGAACAGCTGCTCTTTATTAATTGGTTTTAATAAATAGTCTACAGCTGAGCTGCGGATGGCTTCTCGGGCATAATTAAATTCAACAAATCCACTCATTAGAATAGAGTAGATCTGCGGATGGGTGGCTTTTAACTGTTTAATCAGCTCCAAGCCATTGATTTGCGGCATACGAATATCTGTAATCACAACATCAAGTTGAAGTGTGCTTAACTTATCTAATAGATGTTTTCCATCGGAGTAGGTGCCGATGACCAGGAATTCGGCGCTTTCTTTACTGATCATTCGGGCCAGTCCTTCGCGGATTAAGATCTCATCATCCACAATCGCAATACGCAGCAATCTGAGCAGCCCCTCTCCTAAATAAATTCATCTTCACTGTATTTAGCGTTAATATCCGCAATGCGCAGGGTAACACGAGTGCCGATTCCAAGCTCACTCTCAACAAGCAGACCAAACGAACTGCCGTAATGCAGGCGAATTCTTTCATTTACATTTCGTAGTCCAATCCCGAACCTTTCATTGTCCGTTCCAGTCTGCAGACTATTGTTTAAGGAACGAAGGGTGGCTTCATCCATACCGATCCCATCATCTTCTACACAGAATACGGCATCTCCATGCTCGCTCCATGCGGTGATGCTCAAGGTGCCCGGTCCTACCTTTTGATCCAAACCGTGAAAGACAGCATTTTCTACGATCGGTTGAAAGACAAGCTTAATAACAGGAAGATGAAGGAATTCGTCCGGCACGTCGATGTTAAGTCTGAACTTGTCTGGGAATCGGATTTCCAGCAGCTGATAATAATTTCTCACATGATCCAGCTCTTGTCTAATTGTAACAGCCTCTTCGTTTCGGACAATGCTGTAACGCATTTGAAGTCCAAGTAAATAGGTTAGCTTCGCCACACGTGGATCATCATTGCTCTCTGCAAGCATGCGGATGGATTCCAGCGTATTATAAATAAAATGGGGATTAATCTGGTTTTGAAGCGCCCGCATATCAGCCTTTTGCTTCCGTTTCTCCGTGATGGACACTTCTTGTAACAGATCTTTGATCCTTATGATCATCCGATTAAAATGACTGCCCAGCATCCCAATCTCATCATTATATTTGGAATGCTGCCAGACATCCAGATTACCATGCTGCACCCGTTTCATTAAGCGGACCAAGGATTTAAGGGGTTTGGTCAGGGCATGGGAAATTATAGTCGCAACAAAAAGTGCAAAAGCAATGATAATCAGTGTGGTCAAGATAAGCGTATTACGATTCTTTTGTACAGGGGACAGGATACGTGTTAAAGGAATCGTAACCATAGTGGTCCACCCGGTCTGTTTCGAGACGGTATACACTGCAAGATAAGACTGGCCATTCAAGTCTATTTGAAAATGATCCTGCTGCTGATTTACTTGCTGCAGCAACAGCTTTGTATTCAGAGTTTGTGTATCGGCAGCCAGATTCGGAACCGCGGAATCTTCACTGGCATAAATCAGATCTCCATTGTTATCTACAATGAACGTGTTTCCTTGCGTAACTGCATTTACGGGATCGATAATGCCCTTAAACAGATTGATGTCTACATCGAAAACGAGAATTCCTATATTCTGCAATGTGCTTACAGAGTTAATCGTACGCAGAACACTAAAGACCTCTTTATGGACATTCGAGTTGGTGCGGATCGTATGTCTGCCCTGAATGACAGGCGCTGCTCCGGCATCTTCACTCATGGTTCTCCATTTGGCTAATCGTTCCTCGGGATACAGTTCATTAATTCCAGCGTCTTTATCATAAAAGACAGAACCGTACTGATCCACCAAATACACGGCAATGATCTCTTCCTTAGTATGATTCAAATAGCTAAGGAACATCGCCATGCCCGTATTTTTTTCCCAGTCGGTATTTTGCTGTGTCAGGTAGACTTGCACATCGGTGTTATACAGCGGCAGGGCTGTATATCTTTTGAGGTCGGCAATATATCGGTCGATGGTATCTGAAGCATTCGATGTCATTTGACCCGCACCGTCAGTCGCATTCACAAGAACCGAGTTGAACATGGAGCGGGACGATAGATAACTTACATAAGTGATCGGCAGAGAGATCAGAAAGACAAAGATAACGATCAGCTTGCGCTCCATCGGTAGATTGGCAAGGAACAACCACATTTTGCGTAAAGTTAACCGGATGTATGATAGCATTTGCGTTGTTCCTTTCCTGTAATAAGCTACCTACCTTATTTGACCGCTCCACTGGTTACGCCTTCAAAGATGTAACGCTGCAGGAAGAAATATAGAATTACTGTTGGCAGCAGGATAAGCAGAATAGCCGCACAGATTAAATTCCATTCCCCCGAATTGACCCCTTGAAAACGCATTAGGATCGTCGTAACTACACCAAGGCTTTGTTTCGGCATGTAGAGGTAAGGGATGTACATGTCATTGTAAATGCTAATGGTTTTCAGAATAATCAAAGTAGCCGTAGCTGGCGTAAGTAAAGGGAAAATAATCGACCGATAGATTCTGAACAGAGAGGCACCTTCTACCATCGCACTTTCATCGAGATCCACGGGAATATTACGGATAAATTGCAGATATAAAATAATTTGAATTACATCCGCTCCAATATAAAGCACGATCGGGGCGCCAAGTGTATTGTAAAGCCCCATGCTTTTGATGATACCAAAAGTCGCCACTTGTGTCGTGATACTAGGAATAATGGTGGCTACTAGATATGCACCGAAGACTACGGGTTTCAATTTGAAAGAGAAGCGTCCCAATACAAATGCTACCATAGTGCCGAACAGAATGTTCAGAATTAAAGTAATAGCTATAATGATTAACACATTACCAAATCCGTTAAGTAGACCCCCGCGCTGGAAAACGGCAGTGAAATTATCGAAATTCAAAAAGCTTTTTGGCAGTGCCATGGAGCTGCTGCTGTTAAATTCGTCAGTGGATTTAAAGGCATTGACGATGACCACATACGGAGGAAAGAGTACAACAAATACGCCGATAAGCAGCGAGAAGTATTTAATAACATCTGTGAAGCGAAATTTGGAGTATGTCATATCTATTTGTCCCCTCCCCGGCTTAGAACTAGTTGCTGTACTAACAGTACGATGACGACAAAGAAAAGCAAGATAATACTCATGGCAGAAGCGAGGCCGTAATTATTGTAAGCAAATGCAGTATCTACAACTTTTTGTACGTATGTTTCGCTGGCGCCTGCGGGGCCGCCCTTGGTCAACACGAAGGGGAGATCGAATACTTCCAGTGCCCCTGTGACGGTAAGAAATAAGTTAAGCTGGATGACTGGCTTCATATTCGGTAAAGTAATTCTCCAAAGTGTTTGAAAAGGTCCGGCACCATCGATCTTTGAGGCCTCATAGATATCGTTTGGAATGGCCTGCAAGGAGGCGATGTAGATTACCATGTTATAACCCATGAAACGCCAAAATCCTGTGGACGCCAGAGAATAGTTAACCAGTCCTTCTGTTCCAAGCCAACTGGTCTGTCCTAGTCCGGTAAGACCGATGCTATTCAGGAACATATTCAGAGAGCCATTGGTGGTGTCAAAGACATAACCAAACATAAAGGCGACGGCGACACCGTTCATAATGTAAGGGAGGAACAGTAAGATTCGAAATGCATTTTTTCCTTTCAACTTACTATTGAGCACAATCGCAAAATAAATAGCGACGATATTCTGGAGAATTCCCATCGCGAAATAAGCAAAGTTATGGGTAAATACCTTGAAAATATCGGGGTTGGAGAAGACTTCGCGGTAATTATCGAGACCGACCCAAGGCTTCTCAGGGCTATAGCCATCCCAGTTCGTAAAGCTGTAATAAATCAGCTTGAGTGCCGGATAATACGTGAATGTTGCGAGCAGCAACAAAGGAATCGTGAGGAAGGATACAATGATAATCGTCTTCTGTTTGTTATAGGAAAGTGTTCCGAACATCGCTAGCCCTTCTTTCATAAAAACGTGGTATGGAAAGGCAAAATGGATTATCCGTAAAAGCAATAATCCATTTTGCTCCGTAGTGTACTTCGAATCAAAAGCTCAAATTAATAACCGAGGTCCTTCTTGGCTTTAGCCCAAGCTTTATTCCACTTGTCTAATACGGTTTGTGGATCTTTGGCAAGTACAAATTCCTGTACAACAGCAGGGAGATCCAGCTGTGCCTTGTTGCCGATTTCTGTAACCTTTGCATCGTCAACAGTTCCTTCTACCAGTTCTACTCCGGTAGCTTGGAATTCTTTCAGCTGAGTCAGATTGGATTCCTTGCCTTTTAATGGAGAGATAAAGCCGGCGAAATCCTCATAACCTGAATCTTCAATCATCCATTTTACGAAGGCTTTAGCTGCCTCTAAATTTTTGCTGTTTTTGGCAACGGCATAGAAGAAGTCAGGGCTAAGGGTAGCAGATGGTTTACCCGAATTGTCATAAGGGAATGGGAAGAAGCCAACATTGTCTGAAGAAGCGCCTGCTCCGATAACTTGGTTAATAACCCAGTTGCCAAGATAGTACATAGCGAATTTGCCGGAAGCGATGTCCTTTTTCGATTGCTCCCAGTTGGTGGAGTTGATGTCTTTTTCCAGATAGCCTTTTTCATTGAGCTCTCTAAGTAGGCTGAAGGCTTTGCCATAACCGTTGTCCATAGTGAATGGTGTTTCAGAGTTCAGCTTAGCATTTGGAAAATCAGGATTGCCTTCAATTAAGCGTGGTGTGTCATAAGCCCAAGTACCAAGTGGCCATTTGTCTTTAAAGTTAGAGGACATTGGAATAACACCTTTTGCTTTCAGCTTCTCGCAGGCAGCCAGGAATTCATCCCAAGTCTTAGGCGTTTCGGTGATGCCGGCATCAGTGAATGCTGTTTTGTTATAAACAATACCGGAAGTAGAGTTCCCTGTAGTAATTCCGTAAAGCTTACCATCAAAGGATTTGAAGTCTTTAAAGGTGATCTGATCGTTCAAGCCGAGATCATCCAGTGAAGCAAAATATTTTGGCAGGTCCGAGTTAGGAATAGAAGGAATAAACATAACGTCTGGAAGCTCGCCGCTGGCCATTCTGACTTTAGCCTGTTGGTTATAGTCGGTTTGGGAAGCTTCGAATTCGACTTTAATGTTCGGGTATTTTTCATTAAAGCGCTTTAAATATTCGTCATATTCTTTGCCGATCATGTCTGTTCTGTTAGTTAGGAAGGTGATTTTGCCGCTGATATCAGCTCCTGCTGCAGGTTCGGCAGTTGCATTCGTGTCACCGCCGGTATTCTCTGCGTTAGTTGCTGCGGGCTTTTCAGTTGCGGCAGCACCGTTATTCGTGGTGTTGTCATTATTCGAACCACAACCAGCAAGTGTTGAAGATAAGACCATAATCATAACAAAGGATAACGAAAATAACTTATTTCTCATAGCTTAATCCCCTTTTCGTTTTTATTGTTAGCGTTTACATGAACATTATAGCTTTATCGAAGCCGTTAATAAATGTATTGTATTATTATTTATTGTCTTTATTTGTTTTGTTTCTGCGTTTATAATTAGCATGTACCTAACAATCAGATAACAAAATACAAAGAATATCAAAAGGGTTCAATGAATTAATTGAAGTCTTATGCTATTTTTGAGAAGTCTATGCTTACAAAACTTTAGGCATCTGCTTCCGAAGCGAGTTTTGCGCGAAGTCATTCAGAGAAGTCTATGCTTACAAAACTTTTAGGAGGTATTATGAAACATTTGCATATGAATCTTGCGAAGTGGGAATTTAGAGGCTGTGGTGATGAGGAGTGGCTTCCGGCGACTGTGCCAGGTACAGTCCATACGGATTTACTAAAGAACGGGAAGATTTCAGACCCCTTTTATGGAACAAATGAACATGATCTACAGTGGATCGATAAGAAGGACTGGGAATATCAAACCTCGTTGCAGTTGGGGGAAGAGTGGCAGGAGCTTGCTTGTACGGAGCTAGTTTTTGAGGGACTGGATACTTATGCAGATGTGTACGTGAATAATGTACATGTGCTCGCTGCTGATAATATGTTTCTGGCATGGAAAGTGGATGTCAAAGATCAGTTAAAGACTGGAGAAAATAATATACGGGTGAAGTTCCGCTCTGTGGTTAAGGAAGATTTACCGAAATTAGCGAAGCTGGGTTACGCGCTGCCTGCCTCGAATGATCAATCCGAGCTTGGGGGATTAGATGAACAACGGATTAGTATTTTTGCGCGCAAAGCACCTTATCATTACGGCTGGGATTGGGGCCCGCGTTTCTTGACCAGTGGAATATGGCGTGCGGCAGCTCTGGTGGGACGTGACACCGTTCAAATTACAGACCTCTATATCCGTCAAAATGTGATTGCTAAGGAAGAAGCTCGCCTGACCGCAATTGTAGAAGTGGATGCTCCTGCTGCTTGGCGGGGAATGCTGCGAATAAGTGCCGATGGTTTGGAGTGGATGCAAGCGGTTACTTTAGAAGAAGGCATGCAGCAATTAGAGATGAATATTGTAATATCCGAGCCACAGCTCTGGTGGTGCAGAGGGTTCGGAGAGCCTCATTTATATACATTCCAGGCAGAATTGGTACAAAATGCGGAAGTAGAGGTTAGCAAAAGTGTAAAAACCGGACTCCGCAGTATTGAATTGATTCGGGAGCGTGATGCCAAAGGAGCTTCGTTTTCTTTTGCGCTGAATGGAGTTTCCGTCTTCGCCAAAGGTGCCAATCATATTCCAAATGACAGCTTCACCACAGAAGTAACCGAGGAGCGGTATCGGCATGAAATTGCCACGGCAGTAGAATCGAATATGAATATGCTGCGCGTTTGGGGCGGCGGTATATATGAAGAAGATATTTTTTATCAGCTCTGTGATGAATACGGACTGCTGGTCTGGCAGGACTTTATGTTCGCTTGCAGTATGTATCCCGGGGACGAGGCGTTCCTTGAAAATGTGAAAAAAGAAGCCGAATACAACGTTAAAAGATTGCGCAATCATCCCTGCATCGCCTTATGGTGTGGCAACAACGAGATTGATTCGGCCTGGTCACAGTTCGAGGAAAATATGGGCTGGGGCTGGAAAGAAAAACTCGGCGCTGAGCAAAGAACGACAATGTGGGCCGATTATATTAAAATCTTCCACCGTATTCTGCCGGAGGCTGTAGCCGCGTTCCATCCAGGTGTGGACTATTGGCCGTCTTCGCCGCTGCGGGAGCTGACTGGCGATATTAATCAGCATGCGACGCGGATTGTGGGCGAAGGGGATGTGCATTACTGGGGCGTGTGGCACGGAATCGAGCCTTTTGAGAACTATAATACAAAGGTTGGCCGCTTCATGAGTGAATATGGCTTCCAGTCGTTCCCGGAACTAAAAACGGTAATGAGCTATGCAGAAGAGCAGGATTTGGAGCTTACCTCAGAGGTGATGCTGGCGCATCAGAAGAATGGTCGCGGTAATCTGCTGATCAAAGAATATATGGATATGTATCTGCCGCAGCCAAAGGACTTCAAAGCCTTTTTATATATGAGTCAAATCCTGCAGGCCGAAGCGATCCGAATCGCGATTGAAAGCCACAGAAGAAATAAACCTTATTGTATGGGCACTTTATACTGGCAGATGAATGATTGCTGGCCGGTGGCTTCTTGGGCGGGCATGGATTATAACGGGCGCTGGAAAGCCCTGCAATATACCGTGCGTTCAAGCTTCCAAGATGTTTTGTTGTCTATCGACGGTACAGACCGTGAGAAGGTAGACATTCATGTCGTATCTGATTTAAGAACAGCAGTGAGCGCTGAGTTGGTGCTTACTTTGTATCAGTTTAACGGTTCGGTGCTGCGAGAGTGGGCACATCCCGTTGAGCTGGGAGCTGATTCTGCTGCTATCGTATTCTCGTCTCCTGTGGCAGAGCTGCTAGAAGGTCAAGGGGTGGGTGATGTATTGCTTGGAATTTGCTTGCAGGCGGATGGCCAGGTGATAGATCACAAGCTGCATTATTTTACTCCGGAAAAAGAAATTCCATTGCAGCGCTCAGTAATTACCGTGCTGGAAACTCCAGAGAGCGGTGGATTAAGCTTCACCGTGACCAGTGATGTATTGGCTAGAGGTGTATACCTGACTTCGGAAGAGGAAGGAATATTCTCTGACAATTATTTTGACCTTCTCCCAGGTCAGACCAAGACGATAGAGTTCTCACAACGCGGGAACGATGGAAGAGACTGGATTCCTGCCGCACCTAAGGGGCTAAAGGTTCAATCGATGGTTGATTTTGTGAGCGAAGATTTGCTGTAAATCCTAAGGAGAGAAGGACTGGCACATGGGGATTTTAATTCAGGAAGATAAGGGATTATTCCATTTACAGAGCGCAGGGATGAGTTATATTCTTCAGCTTGTTAATGATTATCCTGCACATGTGTATTGGGGCAAGAAGCTGCGGAGTGACAGCAATTTGGAAGGGCTGTTGAATCTGGGAGGAAATACGGGTCTCGACCGGCTCCCGCAGGAATATCCCCAATACGGCACGGGAGATTTCAGAACACCAGCTTATCAAGTTCGGCTCGAAGACGGCACTCGTATTACAGAGCTGAAATACAGCGGGTACCGGGTAGTTGAGGGTAAACCCTCACTGCCGGGTCTGCCATCTGTATATGTTGAGTCTGCGCAAGAAGCACAGACGTTGGAGCTTACACTTAAGGATGATTACGCCAAGCTGAGTGTTATTTTGCGCTATACGGTTTTTGAACATACCAACGTAATCACCCGCTCTGTGGAGTTCACCAATGCGGGGGAAACACAGCTGCGATTGCAGCGTGCACTGAGTGCTAGTGTCGATTTCTCGTCTGGCGATATGGATATGATCTATTTGGCAGGAGCTTGGTCAAGGGAAGGTAATCTGACCCGTAGACGTCTGGTGCAAGGGGGTACGACCATTGGGAGCCGCAGAGGGATGAGCAGCCACCAGTTAAATCCATTTGCAGCGCTGGTGAAACCTGAAACGGATGAAAATCATGGAGAGGCCTACGGCTTCAGTCTTGTATATAGTGGAGGCTTTGAAGCTGAGGCAGAGGTCGACTCCTTCGGGATGACCCGGTTTACGATGGGGCTGAATTCTTTTGATTTCTCCTGGCTGCTGGAGCCGGGCGAACAATTCCAGACCCCAGAAGTAGTGATGGTGTATTCTTCCGAGGGGATCGGGGAAATGTCGAGAACCTATCATCGCCTGTACCGGACCCGTTTATGCAGAGGGTTATATAGAGATAAGGAACGGCCCATTCTGGTCAACAATTGGGAAGCCACCTATTTCAACTTCGATGCGGATAAATTGGAGTCGATTGCCGCGGAAGGAGCGAAACTCGGGATAGAGCTATTCGTACTGGACGACGGTTGGTTTGGCAAAAGAGACGCAGATAACTCCTCTCTCGGAGACTGGGTAGAGGATCTGCGCAAGCTTCCAGGCGGATTGTCTGATGTGGCGCAGCGTGTGAACAATCTAGGCTTGCAGTTTGGCCTCTGGTTCGAGCCGGAGATGATCTCGCCAGACAGCGAGCTCTATCGTAAGCATCCCGACTGGTGTCTGCATGTGCCGGGACGCCGCCGTAGCGAAGCCCGCTGGCAATTGGTGCTGGACTATACTCGGGAGGATGTACGTCAGTACATTTATGAGTCACTGTCCCGGATTTTCTCGACCGTGCCCATTAGTTATGTGAAATGGGATATGAACCGTTGTTTAACGGAGATTGGCTCTGCAGAGTTACCTTCTGAACGCCAAGGGGAAACCGCTCATCGTTATGTGCTTGGTCTGTATGAGCTATTGGAGCGAATAACTTCAGAGTTTCCGCATATCCTGTTCGAGAGCTGCTGTAGTGGTGGTGGCCGCTTCGACCCAGGCATGCTGCATTACATGCCGCAGACCTGGACTAGTGACGATACAGATGCTGTGGAACGACTGAAGATTCAGTATGGAACAAGTCTGGTGTATCCGGTTAGTTCGATAGGCGCGCATGTGTCTGCCGTGCCGAATCATCAGGTAGGACGGATCACCCCGCTGTCTTTTCGTGGAGATGTAGCTATGTCCGGTAATTTCGGTTATGAGCTGGATCTTACGAAGTTTACAGACGAAGAGAAGGAACTTGTGAAGGAACAGGTTGCGAACTATAAACAAATCCGCAGTCTTGTGCAGCAAGGGAATCTGTACCGGCTGCAAAGCCCGTTTGAGGGCAATGAGACAGCATGGATGTTCGTGTCCGATGATCAGCGTGAGGCATTAGTTTATTACTTCCGGGTAATGGCTGTGCCGCACCCGCCCCGCCGTAGCTTGAAGCTGAATGGTTTAAATCCGGAGCTGGATTACATTCTGGAGGCAAGTGGTGAGGTTTACGGTGGTGATCGGCTAATGCAGGCTGGGCTGGCTCTGCCGGATATCCAGCAGGATTTTGTTAGCGGATGTTATAAATTGAAGGTGCAGGAATAGAGTTTATTGCAAGTCATCAGCAAGCCATGAGCCTAGCTCGTGGTTTGCTTTTTTTGTTCAAAGATGAATTTGAATCAGCTGAAGCTGCGGATGGCAAGGCAGCCTTGATCGTATCCACCTCCACACATATATTCCTCCTGTTATGGCATCCTGTGCAGCTACCCTTGTGCATGACACTATAGCTTTTTTTGCATGTTCATATTCCGTTCATATTGAGGTCATAGAGAGTACATCTTCATTGGTTAATCTTAGCTTAGCAGTTAGTTATGGTAGTCCAAAACACAGCTGATGACAGGAGAAGATACGAGTGGAAATAAAAGAAAGAATGAAAATGAAGGCGGGCACGAGAACAAGTAAAACACTAAACATACTACTTAAAGTAGTAGGAGCAATAATCATCGCAATCGTGCTTTTTCTCGCTATTGTCTATACAGTTAATTTGATCAGCAATAAATCGGAACAAAATAAAATAGAACCCTATGGTCAGTTAGTGCCCGTAGATGGGAAAAACATGAATGTTTATATTCAAGGAAAAGGTGAAGAAACAGTCGTGCTACTACCGGGTTATGGCACAGCAGCGCCAGCTCTTGATTTTAAAGCATTAATAGATGAACTGTCGCCGTTTTACAAAGTTGTCATGATTGAGCCTTTTGGGTATGGATTAAGTGATCTGACCAAAAAGGAGCGCAGCACGGAGAATATTGTAAGTGAAATTCATGAAGCTTTACAGGCTCTTAATATTGACCGTTATATTCTAATGGGCCACTCTATTTCAGGCATATATGGACTAGATTATGTTAACAAGTATGAAAATGAAGTGAGTGCATTTGTCGGGCTTGATAGTAGTGTCCCATCGATAAGCGAGAGGAAGATCGAAGCTTCGGAGTTAAGAACTATAAATCTGCTCAAAAAATCAGGTTTAATCAGATTGCAAATGAAATTTAGTGCTGACCCAATTGCTGAACTACCATTTGATGATAAAACAAAAGAACAAATGAGACTGATCAATCGCAAAAACATATTTAATCCCACCCAATTAAATGAAGCTGGAATGATGTATTCTAATTTTAAATCAGCTGAAAGCTTAACATTTCCTAAAAATCTTCCTCTTATTTTCTTTATACAAGCGAATCAACCAGCAACGGATAGATGGATACCAGAGCATGAAAAGCAAATCAAGGACTCTGTGCATGGAAAAATAGTGAAGTTTGAAGAGGGACATTATTTATATCGCACTAAAGCAAAAGAAATCGTAAAAGACTTTCAGGCATTTATGAAAGAAATAAAATAAGTGCTGCCGTCGAGCCGACCGGATTTCAGGATTTCCTCTGATTTTCGTTCGGTTTTTTATTAGTCCGTAAGATATGGGGGAGTGCCACCAGTAACGATGGTCTAATCTTTAGGTTTGGTCTGGGATAAGAATGAGAAGGCGTCGGCTACATTTAATGGAGAGTCCCTTGGTTGCTGCTAGGTTCCTAGGTACCCTGCTTCGGATCGGACTCAGGAGTCCTTATTTGCTAGAAAAGAGGCAATTGAGGCTACTTTCGGACCCCAGCGACGCTATTGGCTAATTATCGCGACCATATGGGGTGTTTTGGAGTAAATAGCTGCACCTGAGTCCGATACCATCTCAAATATGCGTTTTTTTCGCAAATAGTGGCTATACGGTCCGTAAGTAAATAGGGAGTAGGGGTGGTATGAGAGAGTATGAGAAAGTATGAGAAAGTATGAGGGAGTATGAGGGAGTATGAGGTAGTATGATGGGGTTCCACCAGTTAACGATGCTCCAATCATTATGGTCTGGTCTGGGATAAGAATGAGAAGGCGCCGGCTACATATGATGGAGAGTTCCCTTGGTTGCTGCTAGGTTCCTAGGTACCCTGCTTCGGATCGGACTCAGGAGTCCTTATTTGCTAGAAAAGAGGCAATTGAGGTTACTTTCGGACCCCAGCGACGCTATTGGCTAATTATCGCGACCGCATGGGGTGTTTTGGAGTAAATAGCTGCATCTGAGTCCGATAGCATCTCAAATATGCGTTTTTTTCGCGAATAGAGGCTATACGGTCCGTAAGTGAATGGGGAGTAGGGGTGGTATGAGAAAGTATGAGGAAGTATGAGGAAGTATGAGGAAGTATGAGAAAGTATGGGGGAGTGCCACCAGTTAACGATGGTCTAATCTTTAGGGTTTGGTCTGGGTTAAGAATGAGAAGGCGTCAGCTACTTTTAATGGAGAGTTCCCTTGGTTTCTGCTAGGTTCCTAGGTACCCTGCTTCGGATCGGACTCAGGAGTCCTTATTTGCTAGAAAAGAGGCAATTGAGGCTACTTTCGGACCCCAGCGACGTTATTGGCTAATTATCGCGACCATATGGGGTGTTTTGGAGTAAATAGCTGCACCTGGGTCCGATACCATCTCAAATATGCGTTTTTTTCGCAAATAGTGGCTATACGGTCCGTAAGTAAATGGGTGAGTACGACCCGTGGAGCGTGACCAACTAATCGAATGGGTGAGTACGACCCGTGGAGCGTGACCAACTAATCGAATAGGTGAGTACGACCCGTGGAGCGTGACCAACTAATCGAATGGGTGAGTACGACCCGTGGAGCGTGACCAACTAATCGAATAGGTGAGTACGACCCGTGGAGCGTGACCAACTAATCGAATGGGTGAGTACGACCCGTGGAGCGTGACCAACTAATCGAATAGGTGAGTGCGACCCGTGGAGCGGAACCAACTCATCGAATGGGGGAGCCTCACCAGTGGCACACTGATCAACTAATCGAATGGTGCTTCCCAATGATCGCCGGCTGACTCACTAATTATCCGTAGTTTCCAGTAATCTATGGTGAGCCCTATCTTTCCACAACCTCCATAAATCCCACAATGAGCCCCACGGTAGCCTTTTTTAAGCAAGAGCATGTCCTATTTCCCTATAATCCACATTGACTTGGGTTTGTCACACCCCTATGATGATTATTAATATAAAAATATATGACACGAAGAGGAGCGAAACATCATGGCTTTGGAGATCGAACGCAAGTTTCTGCTGCCGGAATTTCCGGAGCAGCTGATTCAAAAGGGAGAATTGAAGATTGTTACCCGTCATAATATCGATCAGACATATCTGGCGATAGATGGTGGTCAAGAGCTTCGTGTGCGTAAAATTACGGATCTGGACTCAGGTGAGGTAACCTACACGCATACGTTTAAGGATGGCAAAGGGATCAAACGCGAAGAGATCGAATATTTTATCTCAGAGGGTTTATATAATCAGATGATCGAAGCGGTAAATGCGGTAGCTTTGGTCAAAGAGCGAATTACAGCGGTGTGGAATGGCATAACGGTTGAGATCGACGTATATTCCCAGCTGAAATTGTCCGTATTGGAGGTTGAATTTGAATCTCTGGAGGAAGCGGAAAGCTTTAAAGAGCCGGAATGGTTCGGTAAGGATGTTAGTACAGAACGGCAGTACAGCAACAAAACGGTCTGGAGAGAGCTGCAAAATAAGACAAAGAATTAACGGACTTTAGCGCGTAAACGTGGTAGTATATAGGGAAAACAAGCAGAAATAGCTTTATCATCCCTAACTAGCTTAAGGATAACGTTTAGGGTGAAACTTATAGTTAATTATAAGAATTTATAAGTGGTACAACTATAATAGCCTTATATTTCTGCGAGAAACAGTTGTCTTCTATATAGGACGACAACGTTGTTTCTTCTTATCATATATTCTTGTCATATATTAACGAGGGGTTCAGGAGGATGAGCATGAAGTTTATAAGCACAAGAGGTAATGTGGAACCTAAAGGTTTTATTGATACGGTGTTGATGGGACTTGCGGACGACGGTGGGCTGATGGTTCCATCCGAGATTCCAGTGGTTTCAGCAGCAACGTTGGAAGAGTGGAGAAGTCTCAGCTATCAGGAGTTGTTCCTGAAGATTGTTGCCTATTACACCAATGATGAGATTCCTTACGAGGATTTGCAGGAAATGGTCAACACCAGTTATGCCAATTTCCGCACACCTGAAGTAACACCTATACACCAAGTGGATGATTCTTTATATGTCCTTGAATTGTTCCATGGGCCTACTTTTGCTTTCAAGGATGTAGCGCTGCAGTTTATGGGTGAGCTGTATTCATATATTTCCAAAAAACAAAACAAAATCATCCACATCCTCGGTGCAACCTCTGGGGATACTGGAGCGGCGGCCATTCAAGGTGTACGCGGCAAAGAAGGCATCAAGATCTGTATTCTCCATCCACATGGCAAGGTAAGTAAAGTGCAGGAGCTGCAGATGACTACGGTGGACGACAGCAATGTACTGAATCTGTCTGTTCATGGTAACTTTGATGATTGCCAGAAGGTGATTAAGGATCTGTTCGCAGATCTGGACTTTAAAGGTCGGTATCATCTGCGTGCAATTAATTCCATTAACTTTGTGCGGATTCTGGCGCAGACTGTTTATTATTTCTATGCATATCTGCATGTCGATGGCAGCAACGAGAAAAAGATTAATATCAGCGTGCCTTCCGGTAACTTCGGTAATATTTTCTCGGGCTATTTGGCTAAGCAAATGGGGCTTCCTATTAACAAGCTAATCATTGCTACGAATGAAAATAATATTTTGGAGCGTTTTGTGAATACTGGCGAATACAAACCAGGTAATTTCACAAGCACTTACAGCCCTTCGATGGATATCCAAGTGGCAAGTAATTTCGAACGGTATCTGTATTATCTGGTAGGCGAGGATTCTGAGAAGTTATCCGCGTATATGTCCAAGCTGCAAACCGAAGGCAAGATTACGGTTGAAGGCGAGGCGCTTCAGCAGGTGCAGAAGGATTTTGCAGCGCTGGGTGTGAAGAATGATCAATGCTTGAATACGATCGCTAAGTATCAAAAAGAATACGGCTACCTGCTTGATCCACATACAGCATGTGGAATCGCGGCTTACGAAGCTTTTAATGGCCCGGATGAGATTGGCATTACCTTTGCGACTGCACATCCAGCTAAGTTCGATGAGGCAATTACTTTGATCGATATTAAGCAGGAATTCCCGGCACAGATTAAAGCATTGTTCGAGATGCCACAACATCAAACCGTAGTGGATCATGACAAGGATGAAATCGTGCGTCAGCTGCAAGCTTTTTACGGATTGTAATATCATATACAGTCCTACTTCACAGCACAGCCCCCGTTCTTGGGATAAGGACGGGGGCTGTTTGTGCGTTTATAGTAGCTTCTAACATTAACGTTGCGGCGTACGGGTCTGCTCCCTAGCTTTTTCACAAAAAGCAGCGACCTTGTAAGAGACATAGTACGACAGCATTTTTTCAGAATCGGTAAAGTCGGTGTCCAGGAGTCTGCTGATAAGATCGAGCTTATATCTGAGTGTATTCCGGTGAATGTACAGCTCGTCTGAGGTAATCTGCATGTTCCGGTTATTTTTGAGATAAACGTAAAAGGTATGATATAGATTGGACTGGTGCACAGTATCGTATTCTTGAAGCTTGAGCAGCTCTGGATGGTAGTAGTTATTATCCTCGTTAAACACAACATCAGCAGAGAGCATCTCATAGAGCTGGATATCTGAATAGTAAGTCAGCTGCTGCTGCGGGCTGAGAATGGTACCGATCCGAATAGCGTTTCGGGAGTGAAGATAGTGTCTCCTACATTGCGTAAGATTAGTGAACATATTGCTGATGCCAAGTGAAATGCCGGTTTGGGCTAGAAATTCCTGCAGCTGCTTATTTACAAGCTCTTTGGAGAGATTTCCATCATGGATCATTACAATCTGCCCGTCATAATAGGTGGAAGGACTGCCCGGAAAAAGCTGTTGCAAACGTTCTCTTAAATAATCATCATAACGGCCTGAACCCTCATACCAGGTAAGATCGAACAGCAGCACAAGCAGCTGATTCCCGAACTTTAGTCCTGCACTCCGCATCCTGTCCTGAATAATCCGGTTGTCCTGAAGCTGTTCCTCTAGCAATGCGCAGATAAAATCTTCAACTTTTATATTTTTGGCGTTGCGATAGTAGCTATTTTTGCCCATCTCTTCGGCAAGTATGGTAGCGGTGATGGACAGCAGCTCGTTATCTCTGGCGCGAAAAGGATTTGTGCATCCTAGAAGCAATACATTGCCGATTTGTTTGCCGGCTACTTTTATTTTGGAGATCAGTTTGGAGTTTGATGTTTCCTCGCAGGTTACCTCATAAGATTCATCGCTTTGTTTCCCACGCTGGACACTGTTCATTTTGCTCACGGCCGCAATGAAGTCGTAAGAGCAATAACCTTTGCGGATATTATCACTCCATATGTAATCGTCGATATCGGAAAGGTCAGAGTGAGCTACAATTTTGAAGCTGCAATCAAATACAATGACGGGATTCTGCAGTAGCTCGGCAGCTGTCTGTACGATAGCTGAAAGGCCTGCACCTGAAATGTATGCAGTAAACAAAGATGCGGTATAATGCTCCATTTCGATTTTACCTGATACTTGCTCATTTAAGGAAACATCCATTCATATCGCCCCCTGGTTCAATAATAGTGCAATATGCACTATAAAGAAGTGATTTTTAGTGCTTGTAAATATATTCACAAAGTATTGGACGCCTTAAACTAAAGGTGGAGGTGCTAAGCAGATGAAATATGAAAAACTGTTTGCAGCAGGTAAAATTGGACGCCTTGAACTTAAGAATAGAATTGTATTGCCGGCTATGGGAACGTCACTGGCTGCGGCCAGTGGTGAAGCATCGGATGAAATGATTGCTTTTTATGAGGAACGTGCCGCAGGTGGCTGTGGTCTAATCATTACGGAAATTACGCGTGTGGATAATGAGACCGGAGTAGGTACACCGAACCAGCTGAATGCAAGTGACTTGCTGTTTGTGCCGCGTCTGGAGAAACTGGCAAGAGCTGTGCATCGTCATGACAGCAAAATATTCCTTCAGCTCCAGCATCCGGGCCGGCAAAATCACGGACGGCTTATTGGAGGCAAACAAATTGTTGCTCCTAGCGCAGTGATGTCTTCAGCGATTGGGGAAATGCCCCGGGAGCTGTCTACTGAAGAGGTAGAAGAGTTAGTTCGTAAATTTGTGTTCGGAGCTTATATAGCTAAAACAGCAGGTATTGATGGTGTGGAGATCCATGGTGCCCACGGCTATCTCGTAGGACAGTTTCTGAGCCCACTTACCAATCTGAGAACTGATAAATATGGCGGTTCACTGGAAGGTAGAATGTCATTCCTGAACGAAATTGTGCTTGGCATCAAAAAGACCTGTGGCGCAGGATTCCCTGTATCGGTGCGAATCGACGGCGATGAATTTGTCTCAGGCGGGATTACACTGGATGAGGCTATCCAGACTGCGAAACATCTGGAAAGCATCGGAGTGGATTGCATAAATGTAAGCTCCGGCACTTATGAATCATCCAATACGATCATTGAGCCGATATCCTACCCGCAAGGCTGGAAAAAACATCTCTCCGCAGCCATTAAGCAAGCGGTGCAAATTCCAGTGATTGCTTGTGATGTGATCCGTAAGCCTGAATTTGCTGAGAGTCTGCTACAGGAAGGAAATACGGATTTTGTAGCCCTTGGAAGAGCCCAACTGGCCGATCCGGAGTGGGGTAACAAAGCGGCAGCAGGCAAAGAAGCAGAGATCAGAACCTGTATCTCTTGCCTGTACTGTATTCAGGAAGTAATGGAGTGCAAGGTAATCAAGTGTGCTGTCAATGCCAGAGTGGGCCGTGAGCTTGAATTTGCAGAACCAACAAAAGATGGCGCTGGCAAAGTAGTAGCTGTGATCGGCGGGGGTCCAGCAGGTATGGAAGCAGCACGGATTCTGGCGCTCAGAGATTTTAAACCTGTACTGTTCGAAGCCAGAGATGTGCTAGGCGGCAGCGTGGAGCTGGGAAGCCGGCCACCATTGAAGGAGAAGCTGAACTGGTTTATTGATAATATGCAGCATCAGTTAGAGGAACTGGATGTTGATGTCCGTCTCTCTACGAAACCTACGCTGGAACAACTGAAGCAACTGAACCCTTATGCGGTATTTGTTGCCGCTGGGGCACAGCCTATAGTGCCTGTTATTCCGGGAGTGAAGAAGGCAGCGGTCTGCACCGTTGTTGACGTACTTAGTGGATCAGTTGTGATTAAGAACAAGCAGGCTGTGGTCATCGGCTCCGGCATGACAGGGCTGGAAACGGCTGAATATTTAGCCGATATGGGAAATCAGGTCACGGTGGTGGAAATGCAGCCGAGGGTTGGTCCAGATGCCTATCTGCCAAATCTGATCGACATTGTGACTAGACTGAAAAAGAACGGCGTGGAGCTCTTAGCATCAACCAAGCTGGTAGAAGTGCAGGATGGCGCGATTGTGCTTGAGAATACGTCCACGGGGGAAACTTCGCTGAAAAAGACGGATGCTGTTGTATTATCCATTGGTGTTACACCCGATCGCTCATTCGTTGATGAGCTGAAGCAGGTACTGCCTAATGTGAAGGTGATCGGCGATGCAGGCAAGCCAGGCCGAATCGGACAGGCCATTCAATCTGGATTCGAAACGGCTTTTGTGCTGAACTAAAGGGTTACTAATCTAAGGAGGGTTCATTCATGGTGAGTTTTGTGAAAAGTTTCGCAGATATGCAGAAATACGGAGGCAAGCCAACCACCTTTTATGATGCAGAGATGCTGACGGTGTATTGGGAGACCACACCAGAGATTATCGAGCGTTTGTTGCCGAAGCCACTGAAGCCAACAAGCCGGCCGTTGGTAAATGCTTTTATCGCCAATTACCCAGCTACGAACTTTTGTCCACCTTATCGTGAAGCTGGATTGTTCGTTCTAGCGGACTATAACGGACAATTAGGCAACTACTGCCTGTCGATGCCTATTACAAGCGATATCGGGATGGCTATGGGCCGGGAAGTATGTGGGCTGCCTAAGAAAATGGCCGATGTGCGTATGAACACCTCAGAAGATGGCATTGATGGGGCAATCGGCCGGCATGGCATTGACTTTTTCAACGTAAAAGCCACTATGGATGGACACTTCAATGACAATGGAGCCGAGAAGATTCTGGAGGCATATTACGGCAAAGATATCCCTTTGTATAACATCAAATATGCCAATGCAATTGACGGAAACGGCTTCGATCTGATGCCAACCTTGGTCACACAGCGTTTAGTAAGTGAGGTTAAAGTCTATAAAGCGGCTGAAGCCTCTATCACCTTCCAAGACTCCCCGCATGATCCTTGGAGTGAGCTTGAAGTTGTGAATATGCTGGGCGCGGTTTACACCGTCAGTACAAATGTGCTTGAAAAAGGTAAAATTCTGGAGCCTCTGAATCCAATGGAGTATCTTCCATACTGCTATCTCCGCTGGGACTGGTGGGAGAACAATTTGCAACCTGTTTCCTCAGTATAAGCCTACGTGTTTGAAGTGAGTTTGTGCGAAATGAAACCGAAGAAGGATCGGCTAACCAAACATTAGGAGGAATTAGAATGACTAACCTTTTTGATTTGACGGGTAAGACAGCTATTATCGCAGGAGCATCCAGTGGGATCGGGGTACAATTCGCAGAGATGCTTGCTGAGCAAGGAGCAGACATTGCTATTTTGGCCAGAAGATATGACAAGCTTGTAGCAGTAGCCGAGGATATCCGGGCTAAATACCCTGAACGCAGAATAATTCCTATCGAGTGTGATGTAAGAAAAGAGGACCAGATTATTGTGGCTGTTCAAAAGGTTATGGAAGCCTTTGGAAAAATTGATATTCTGCTGAATAATGCTGGTGTGGTGGATGCGGTTCCGATTGAGGCGCTGGAAGAAGAAGCTTGGGATCGGGTACTGGATACGGATTTAAAAGGTGTTTTCCTGATGTCGAAACATGTGATCCGGCATATGAAGGAACGGAATTACGGCAAAATCGTCAATACAGCCTCAATGCTAGGCCTTACAGCTTCAGCTTCGGTCCCTACGCATTCTTACAATGCTGCTAAAGGTGGAGTGATCCATCTGACAAGAGGGGTGGCGGCAACTTATGCTAAGCATGGTATCACTGTTAATGCGATTGGACCAAGCTTGTTCAAAACTGAAATGACTGAGAATACGTTATTTGCAGAAAAAGCGCTAAAAATGTACAACGCAGTGTGTCCGATGGGGCGCCCTGGTAATCCGGGAGAATTAAACGGCGCCGTGCTCTACTTTGCTTCAGATGCTTCCAGCTACACTACAGGTCAGACTTTGTTTGTAGATGGCGGCTGGACAATTATATAGAGTTCATCTGGTTCTGTAAGCTCGGGGAATGATTGTAACTCCAAAAAAAGGGTATCTCAAAAGCCATGAAAGGGTGGCTGGGATACGCCTTTTTTTGCGTTGTACGATGAGCGGTGCTCCGCCAGTAACAAGAGAATTGCTGAATTTATCAGAAATTGTCGTTAATTTGCCTTAAAAAGTAGACATGACTACCTATGAGTGAGAAAATAGCATGTAGAGTTAGTAATAACTAAAAAGGACGGGATAACATCATGACAATTCGTTTCGGGGTCATTGGAACAAACTTTATTACAGACCGCTTCGTGCAAGCCGGCTTGGAGAATGAGGAGTTTATCCTGACAGCCGTGTACTCTCGCACAATGGAGAAAGGTCAGGCCTTTGCTGCTAAATATGCGGGAGCTACAATTTATACGAATTTGGAAGATATGGTGAAAAGCAAAGATGTAGATGCTATATATATTGCCAGCCCAAATTCTATGCATGCAGAACAAGCGATTATGTGCTTAAATCACGGCAAGCATGTGCTCTGCGAGAAACCGGCTGCATCCAACAGTACGGAGCTTAAAGCTATGATTGAAGCTGCGCGCACAAATGATGTGCTACTGGTAGAGGCGATGAAATCGACCTTTATGCCGAACTTTGGAGTGATTCGTGATAATTTGTATAAACTCGGCCAAGTTCGCCGTTATTTTGCAAGTTACTGTAAGTACTCCTCCAGATATGATGCCTACCGGCAGGGGACTGTGTTAAATGCGTTTAATCCCGCTTTTTCCAATGGCTCGTTAATGGATCTTGGAGTGTACTGTTTGTATCCAATGGTAGTGCTCTTTGGCAAGCCTCAATCAGTACAGGCAGTGGGTGTCATGCTCTCGTCAGGTGTGGATGGTGAAGGAAGTCTCATTATGAAGTATGACGATATGGATGCGGTAGTTATGCACTCCAAGATTTCCGACTCCTATCTGCCAGCTGAGATTCATGGAGAGAACGGTACGATGGTGATCGACAAGATCAATGAGCCTTATCAGGTGAAAATTTACTATCGTGATGGTACAGTTGAGGAGCTTACGTTGCCTCAGGTGTTTGAACCTATGTATTATGAGGTTGAAGAATTCATCAACTTGATTAAGAATGGTGAACGGGAGAGCAGAATTAATACTCATGAGAACTCCATGGCCGCAGCAGAGATTATGGAGGAAGCCAGAGCACAGATCGGTCTCCGCTATGCCTCAGATTTATAATAAATAGAATGGGGAGCAGGACTTGAAGACTTTTAAAAAGGTTTATATTGAGATAACGAGCGTCTGCAACCTCGCCTGCAGCTTTTGTCCACAAACCGCCCGGACGAAAAATTTCATGAAGCTTGATACGTTTAATACGATATTGGATGAAATTAAACCACACAGCAATCATATTTATCTTCACGTCAAAGGGGAGCCGTTGCTGCATCCCAAGATCGGTGAACTGTTGGATGCTGCTCATGCCAAAGGGTTCAAGGTTAATATTACAACCAATGGCACGTTAATTCATAAAGCCGGACCTAAAATTCTTGGTAAGCCCGCACTGCGTCAGATGAACTTTTCTCTGCACAGCTTTGATGGGCATGAAGGGTCAGAGAACCGTGAAGGCTATCTTTCAGAGATAATTTCTTTTGTACGGGAAGCCTCAGCGCAAGGGGTTATTATTTCTTTCCGCTTGTGGAATTTGACGGAGGATAATCTGACGAATCTGGAGAGAAACCGTAACCGTGAAACCCTTGCCCTGCTGGAGGAAGCCTTCAACTTGGATTTCAAGATCGAAGAAAAGGTTGTGCCTGGCAGTGGTGTCAAGATTGCCCCACGCATCTACCTTAATCAGGATCATGAGTTCCGTTGGCCAGCGCTGAATGAGCCGGAAGATGACGGAAAAGGGTTCTGTCATGCCCTGCGGAGCCAAGCGGCAATCCTTGTGGATGGCACGGTTGTGCCATGCTGTCTGGATGGTGAAGGAGTAATTAACCTAGGCAACATCCATGAAACTCCGTTCTCAGAGATTGTAGAGGGGGAGCGGGCGAACAATTTATTCTATGGCTTCTCACGTAGAGAAGCGGTGGAGGAGCTGTGCCGCAAATGTGGGTATCGGCAGCGGTTCGGAACCTAATGATAGGAATGCAAACAGAACCGGGACATGGCTATTTCATGAGTCCTGGTTCTGTTTTTTAATTAACGGGATTGTATATATATAATAATAGGTCTTTATAGTCTCCACTTTGGAGCGAAGGAGGAGCATATGCTGAAATCACTGGAAGCCATCGCCTTATACCGTGAAGGTGTGCAAGATCATTTGGAGGATCACCTCTGGCTGAAGCTTATTGTCCAAGCGGAGGAGCAGATTGTAAATTTGGAACGTGTGGAATCTCTGGAGGAGCTGGATCGCAGGAATCCCGTACTGGACTATGTGGAACGTAGCTTGCAGATTCTGGACCAACTTCCCCGTTCTATTTGGATAAAAGAGCTGGTGGAAGAAACGTTAATTTGGTCAGAAACGGCTAAGGGAGGTACAGCAAAGGAGCGGCTGGTTTGGCAGGAGGAAGGGATCAATTGTTTTGTACATAATTTAGGTTCCGCGCAGTTATATGAGAGATATTTAGGGAGGGCTGTCTCCGAGAAAGGTGCGATGATTCAGCGGCTTATTGAGACTCATGGACTTATAGGACAGCAAATTCGCGGAGAAGTGCCGCCGGAAGTCAATAAGCCACTCCATGATATAGTGGAAGATCAGCTGCTGACCGCGGAGGAACTGGAACGCCTGCTGACCGTGCTCAATCATTGCATCATCGGAGCTGTGTCTCCCGAGTTATGGCAGAATGTGCAGCATGAAGTGAAGCAGCTTATTGAGCTGATTTCTTCAGGCAATCTTGCTAGTCCTATGCCGATGAAGGAACGGCTGCGCAGAATGCGGCTGGGTCCGATCTCTAGAGGAGAGGATTTCACTACGGAATGGGCTAAGCTGACGCAGGAAGGTTTCCATGCTGAACGGTTGGAGTCATTAAGTAAGATTACCTTCTGGTATGTAGAATCTGCATTACAGACCTTTTCGCTGGAGCAATTTCTGAAGGTGATGGTGCTTGCTGCCCAGAGGGCGCAGAATCAATCCTTAAGCCATATCAGCTTCGAGCATGTCATGAACAGCATTTACTACGATTACAAGGGTGTTAAGAAGACCAATGTTTATAAGAAGCGGATTATCGAAAAATCTTTAGCGGAGCTTAAATGGAAGGATATCGAGCAAGGGACTTTGCCTGCTGAGAACCCTCACCTACTCTTGCGGCAATATTCTAAGGAACATCTGCCAGACACGGTATTTTTTCAATTCCAATTCTCGGCAGCGGCAGAGAAGCTGATCGAATTCTGTATGGAAGCTGAAAAATCACCCTTGTATGAACGTGCTGTATTGCTGTTATTCGACCTATTCGAGTTGCGCAGGGATGCTTTTGACCGTTTTCATAATGAAGATACCTACTTAAGCCAAATGAATAATACAGCAGATTATAAAGCTGTAATTCTAGATCATGTCACTGGACAAAAAGTGCTGGATATCGGTCCGGGCGGCGGTGTGCTGCTGGATTTACTGGAAGAGCGTATGCCCGAGGTTACTCCTATCGGCATTGATATATCAAGCAATGTAGTGGAAGCCTTGCGACAACGCAAGCAGCGGGAAGGTCGCCACTGGGAGGTGCTGCAGGGAGATGCGTTGAACCTTAAAGATTTCGTTGAGGCCGGAACGGTGGACACGGTAATTTTCTCTTCGATTTTGCATGAGCTATATTCTTATGTGCCGCTAAATGGTAATAAGTTCAATCACGACACCGTCTCCGCAGCTCTGCGAAGTGCCTTTGCTGTATTGTCAGCTGGCGGGGTTATCATTATCCGCGATGGGATCATGACTGAACCTGCATCATTGCTGCGGAGAGTTCGCTTTCTGGAAGAGGACGGTCTGGTGTGGCTGGAGCGTTATGCGAAGGATTTTGCTGGACGTCAGATTCAGTTTCAGAGATTAGGGGAACAAGAAGTGCTCATGCCCGTTAATGATGCCATGGAATTTTTATATACTTATACCTGGGGCGAAGAGGCTTATATTCACGAAGTCCAAGAACAGTTTGGTTATTTCACCCCTACGGAGTTTGCCTCATTTATTGAACAGATTTTAGGAGAGCAGGCAAAGATTGAGGTCTTCCGGCATTACTTGCAAGAAGGTTATACCGAAGCTTTGCGTGATAGAGTAAGGTTCATGGATGAGAGCGGACAGGAAGTGGCGCTGCCGGACAGCACCTGCTTTATTGTGATTCGGAAGGAATAGCCGAAAAGTAACATCAGCTGCATCTAAAAAAGCAATCGGCAGACCCTCTGATGCGGAGGAGATCCGATTGCTTTTTTATATAGGGAATCTTGTCCTTGTTAGAGTAGTATTTCTAGCTGCGACTTATCAGATTCTTCGGCTAAACGTTGAATTTCTTGATAGGTAGCTAATTGTTCTGTCCGCTCATTGGTGTTCTCTTCAGAAGGTTTAATTTCTGTTGAACCTGCTTTATCGATCTGATCTTTAATTTTATCTCCCGTGTCTTTCATGGCATCGCCTAACGTTTCGTTCATTTCCGATAGTTTAGTTTCGATTTTGGATAACTGCTCCCGTTTGGCTGTTGCGGAATGAGTAGAACGAGCCTCGTCCAGCTCTATTTCCTTGGTCAGAACTTTTGCCTCGCCACGCATCTTAGTGTGGGTAGAAGAAACTACCTCCATTTGGCTAACATCTTGGCTTACAGAAACAATCGTATTCAATCTTTCATTCTGTATCTCTTGCTCGGTTTTAGGTTCATCCTTGGGATTAGCTTTTTGAGCATCTTCTAAGTTCTTTTGTTGCTCTTCGAAGCTGTATTTTGCAATTTGTTGGTCAATCGTTTGGAGCTGCTTGTCGAACTCCTTAAGTTGATCTTGAATAGATTCGAGATTATGTGAACTTTTGGTAGTTCTTTCAATCAGACTGTTCTTACTGTCGATGATATTTTGTTTTTGTTTAAGCAGGGAGTTAACCATTCCGTCCATTTTGGATTGATTTTGAAAAGCAGCTTTTGCAGATTTACTTATTGATAATTTATCTCCATTACCATTACCATTACCACTAGTATTGCTGTTTGATTTCATAGTTTTATCATGAGTTTGGTGACTAACAGATACATTAAACCTCGTTCCCATAGATGAGGTCATATTCGTTATATGCATGGTTCATTATCCTCCTACGACGATAAGATCTATCTATAATATATCGGCAAATCAGCAGTAATATTTAATAAAGAGAGCTGTTAGCCGCAGCGTTGTTTGATGGACGCTTAACAGCTTTTTTGTCCAAACTATCCCGGAAGAGGAAGATATTTTCCATTTCAGGCTTTGTAATGTCTATTTACCGGTGAATTTTTGTCGAAAGTTAGAGGGAGAAATGCCTTCTTTCTTGGAGAAGCAGGAAGAGTAGTAAGTAATATGATGGAAGCCAACCTCTTCAGCGATGCGGGCAATGGACCAGGAAGTTTGAATTAACAGCCGTTTGGATTGTTCTAGACGATAGGACAGGAGATAGGCCATAGGGGTCACACCGTATATTTTTAGCATGTTTTTGGCGAGATAGTTGGGATGATAGTTAAGTTCTTTTTGAAGTAAGGAGTTAGAGACATCACGAGTATAATTTTGCCGAATGAACAATTCAATCTTCTCGGCAAGATGAATGGCGGTTGCATCGGATGCCTCGGCCAGATCGCGGTCCAAGAATTGCAGGAACTGTTGAAAGGAGGCTTGGCGCTTCCAGTTGCGCATCGACTGGGGTTCTTGTTCCAGATGGAAAAAGAACTCTAATACCTCCATTGCCTTCTCTGATATTTCCGTATACTTCGGAATAAAGATCGAGCATACATCGCAGTGATTTAAATAAGCTTTTTGTTTATGGCTTTCGATGAGCTCGCTCTGATTCTCCAGACATTCGTTCATATCCTGACACTCGATCCAGCTGCCGAAGGTCTGGAAATGAATCCAGATGATTTCTGTTTCGATAGGACAAGGGGCAAAGCCATAGTGATGGGCATCTGGACGAAGGATGAGGAATTCTCCTTCCTTTAGCTCCCAGTAAACCTCGTTCTCGGCGATGGGCAACATTCCCTTTTTAACAATGATTAGATCAAATACGCCGATGCAATTACGACTGATATGATAGTCTCCAGCATTGTAGTGAGCACGGCCACAGTCTATGAAATAAGGAATAGGCGGTGTGATAAAGCTAAGAATCGGTGAGTTCATCGCGAGCCTCCAAAAGGTTTTATTTCCTAAAAATCAGGTTGGAATCCATCGTTTTTTTATGATGTAGATGAAACTAGCCTGCACCTTTCCTGAACTCCGAAGGCGAGCATTTCATCGCTTTACGGAAAACCTTTATGAAATAGCTTACATTATCAAATCCGACCTCGAATGCGATGTCGGATATTTTTCTTTCACTTTGTTGCAGCAGATCGGCAGCCTGGCGAATCCGGTATGAGTTGATGTAATCGACTGGCGTTTTACGAGTCATCATTTTGAAGAAGCGGCAGAATTGCCCCTCGCTCATGGGAATAAGCTCTGATAGATCACGGGTACGTATCGGTTCCTGATAGTTATCTTGGATATAAAGGATCACCTTTTTAAGGCGGTTAATTTTGGTGGTATCAGCATCATCCGATTGGCTGCGGTTCTCAAATCGGCCCTCTGCGGTAATCTTGGAAAGCATGATTAGCAAAGTTCCTTTCATAAAGGTCTCAAATCCGGGCATTTTATTAGCGTATGCCTCCATCATTTGCTCCAGATGATGAAGCAGCTCCTGCTGCCAAGGGACATCGGGTGTAATATGTCTCGGAAAGCTCTGGCGTTTCTCTTGCAGTGGCAAAATCGCGTTTTGCTGGATCGTATCGTACTGGGCGCTAGCCAAAAGATCAGGCAGAAATACAAGCGCACAGAATTTGCAGGGGGTGTCTTCGTTCAGCACATAGGCGGCGTGTATATCGCCAGATTCGATAAATACCGCTTCGCCCGCGCGGAGTGGAAAATATTCTGTGTCTACTTGGAACAGAATTTCTCCTTCTAGCAGCATAAAGAACTCCGCTTCTTCATGCCAATGTGTATCGAGTACATGCGTTCCGGATGGAAGTTCTATCCAATAAGCAGCGAGTGGAAACATACTATCTCCATGAACTCTGTTTTCTTTTAGCAAACTCTGAGTTGTACGGTCCATATAAAGGCCTCTTTTCTTAAAAAACATCAAAATAGTGTTATAAATGAGCTATATAGTATTAGTTTTGTTCATTTTTTATCGGTATAATGCAACTATAAACACCAAATTGAAAGGTGGCAAGTACACAATGAAATTTACTGATGGTCTCTGGCTGGTTCGTGAAGGTATCACGATTAACGGCGCAGTTCAAAATTATGTTGTAGAAAAGACTCCCGAAGGATTAACAGCAATTACACAAACGACTCCAATCACAGGGCGCGCAGCAACGCTGAATTCAACCCTGCTTACTGTAAAATTCCATTCCCCGCTTCCAGGCGTGGTAGGCATTAAAATTATTCATCATGATGGTGTACAGGAACGTGGTCCGGTTTTCGAACTGACTAAAGGTACTGGCGATCATGTGAAGATTGAAGAAACGGATCTCGAAACCGTGCTGATCAGCGGCGGACTTCGTGTAGTGATTCGCAAAGGCGAACAATGGGCGGTGGATTTCTATCGCGGCGAAGAACGTATTACAGGCAGTGGCTTTAAATCCATGGCTTACATCACCGACCAAGACGGTAACACGTACATGCGTGATGAGCTGGATCTCGGCGTAGGCGAATTCGTATATGGTCTGGGCGAACGTTTTACCGCTTTCGTGAAAAATGGACAAACCGTTGATATCTGGAACAAAGACGGCGGCACTAGCTCTGAGCAAGCTTACAAAAACATTCCTTTCTACGTATCAAGCAAAGGTTATGGCGTATTCGTGAATCATCCGGAATTGGTTTCCTATGAAATCGCTTCAGAAAAAGTGAAAAAAGCCCAATTCAGCGTAGCTGGAGAAAGCTTGGAATACTTCGTGATTGATGGACCTACCATTAAAGACGTTATTAGCAACTATACTGCTCTTACTGGTAAACCAGCGCTTCCACCAGCATGGACTTTTGGCTTGTGGCTGACAACTTCGTTCACTACCAACTATGATGAAGAGACTGTAAATTCCTTCGTAGAAGGTATGGCAGAACGTGATCTGCCGCTGCATGTATTCCACTTTGACTGCTTCTGGATGCGTGAGTATCAATGGACTGATTTTGAATGGGATAAACGTGTATTCCCAGATCCAGAGGGCATGCTGAAACGCCTGAAGGAAAAAGGCCTGAAGATCTGCGTATGGATCAACTCTTATATTGGTCAACGTTCACGCTTGTTTGAAGAAGGCAAGAAAAACGGCTACCTGATCAAAAAGCCTAACGGCGATGTTTATCAATGTGACCTGTGGCAAGCGGGTATGGGACTGGTGGATTTCACTAACCCTGCGGCTTGTGAATGGTATGCCGGCTACCTGCGTGATTTGGTAGATATGGGCGTAGACAGCTTCAAGACAGACTTCGGTGAGCGGATTCCTACAGATGTAGTTTATTTCGACGGATCTGATCCGATGAAAATGCACAACTACTACACTCAACTGTACAACAAAGTTGTATTTGAAGTATTGGAAGAGAAGCTTGGCAAGAATGAGGCAGCATTGTTCGCACGTTCTGCAACTGCTGGCGGCCAACAGTTCCCAGTTCACTGGGGCGGAGATTGCTACGCAGATTATGAATCCATGGCAGAAAGCCTTCGCGGCGGTTTGTCCCTGGGCTTGTCCGGTTTCGGTTTCTGGAGTCACGATATTGGTGGTTTCGAGAACACTGCTCCGGCACATGTATTTAAACGCTGGTTAGCTTTTGGACTGTTGTCCAGCCACAGCCGTCTGCACGGCAGCACTTCTTATCGTGTGCCTTGGGCGTACGATGATGAAGCTTGTGATGTTACCCGCTTCTTCACGAAGCTTAAATGCAGCTTGATGCCTTACCTGTATGATGTGGCTGGGCAGGCTGCAGAGCATGGCTGGGCTTCTATGCGGGCGATGGTTATGGAATTCCCGGAAGATCCAACATGTGAAGTGCTCGATCGCCAATACATGCTGGGTGATTCCTTGCTCGTAGCGCCTATTTTCCAAGAAAACGGCGAAGTGAAATACTATCTGCCAGCAGGTCGCTGGACTCACCTGTTATCTGGTGAAACTGTACAAGGCGGATCATGGCGCAAAGAGAAATATGATTTCTTCAGCCTGCCACTGTTCGTTCGTCAGAACTCCTTGCTGGCAATCGGCAGCATCGATAACAAACCGGATTACGACTTTGCGGATGGCGTGAAATTTGGCCTGTATTCACTTGAAGAAGGTACTACTACTTCTGCAACCGTACGTGATCTTAAAGGTGCTCCAGAATTGACTGTGAAGGCTGCCCGCAAAGGCAACAGCGTAACAGTTACTGCAGAAGGCAGCGGTAAAGAATTCTCGCTTTCCCTTAAAGATCTGGGAGCTATCGCTTCCGTAGAAGGTGCAGAGCAAGTAGATGAGACTACAGTGAAAGTAAACGCAGGTGCAAAATCCGCATCGTTTACCATTACATTGAAATAAGATGATTTCTTAAAGCATATTGATATAGCCATAACCTCTCTTGTAGATTGGGTGAATGATCCGTTCCCTGGTTTATAGGAGAGGTTTTAGTGTTACAATCTTAACTAATAACGGGGGAAACGTTATGAATACTAATTTAATTAAGGGAAGTGGAGTTTTGAATCAGACGGACTATACCTCTGCTACGGTTCTTTCAACCGCCGCTAATTTTATTATGAATAGGCAAGAACCTTTTACACATACCTTCCGGACTTATATTCGTTTACGGGAAAACGGCCCGTTGCAGCTGAAATTTTGGCATAGCAATGCGGTGGATTCCACCTGGGACCAAGGGCTTGAAGCTTCGGGCAGTGAGCCTGGGGGCAGTTGGGTAATCGAATCGGCTTTTATCGCGGATGGAGGGACTGAGCCAAACGGAGCTATTATTGAGCATACACAACATGCTGTCACCTTTGAAGGCAATGTCTCCAAGTCAGTAGCGGCCGGTGAATGCTTCTGGAGTGATGAGACAAGTATCAATCTTCCCGATGGCCATTACTTAGCATTTACATGGACAATTAAGACAACTACTGAGGGCAAATCCATTCCTTTCAACGTAGAAGGGATGCTGGCAACCGCTTATGATGCGCCCGGAAATCTGGCTACACAGGAATCAGCCGATGGGTTTACAGAATCTGACAAGCTTTTGGTACTGCCAAGCTATATCGGGTATAAGAAAGCTGTGCATAAGAAGCTAGTATTTTTGGGAGATTCGATTACTCAAGGTGTGCGGACATTAAAGGACGGATACGAATATTGGGCAGCGAGAATTGCGGATGGTCTTGGTGCAGAGATTGGCGTATGGAATCTGGGCTCAGGCTGGGCTAGAGCGTATGATGTGGCTGCGGATGGCCCTTGGCTTCACAAAGCTAAACAGAGTGATGAACTGATGATTGTCCTCGGCGTAAATGATATTGATATTGGCTGCCGCTCTGCAGATGAGTTACTTGGTGATCTGACAACTATTATTGCTAAGATCAAAACAGCAAATGCTGATGCTAGTATTATTCTAAGTACGGTGCCGCCGTTTAATTTTCAGGAGGCAAGAGAAGAAACTTGGCGTAGAGTGAATCATGAAATCCTGACTAACCCACCCGCTGGAGTAGACCGTGTGTTTGATATAGCAAGCCTATTATCGTTGCCTGCACCAGACGATCACCGGATCAGACCGGAATATATGAGTGGACAAGACGACCCGCATCCGAACGGCATAGCCGGTAAGACGGTTGCGGACGCCTTTTTAAACTGGTATTGATCAACTCTTAAATGTGTCCCGGTAGTCCTTAGGTGAAGATCCAACCTGCTTCTTAAACACTTTGCTGAAATATTTAACATCATGAAAACCGACCATTTCGGAGATTTGGGTCAGCTTCAGACGAGGATTCTGCAATAGTAGTTTAGCTTTATCTATTCGGATATTAACAATAAAGTCGGAAAAGTTAATCCCGTATTCCTGTTTGAATCGGCGGGAAATATATTCACGGCTAACAAAAAACTTTCCGGCCACTTCCTGTAAGGACAGGTCGGAAGCATAATTAAGCTCGATATATTTGACGATATCATGCATCGGATTACGTTCTTTAGCTTGTTTCAGGGCGATTACTTCAGCCAGCTCCTGCATTAGGGTATACGACCAGTCACGCCAAGCGAATAAGGAGAACGAGTAACCGTTCGTATAAGGAGCTGGGTGAAGCTGGTCGGCCTGTTCAAGCTCGGCCAGTGCACCTTCAGCTTCAGGGCCTAACATTTCCCGTACCAGCTGGGAACGAAATAGTAGAGCATCATTTTTCCATGAGTTTAGGATTTCTGGTGTCACAACTCCGCCTCGGCTAAGCTCATCTACCCAGTGCTGCGCAGCTGTTGATAATATCTCTGGACTTCCGCTGATGACTGCCATTTTCCAATCTTCCTTGACGTCAGCAAAGTTCGTTGTTGATACATTACCGCGAACCTCTGCTTTGGCGATCTCTTTACGATCTCTGAATTCTTCGGAGGAAGAGGAGAAATGGCAGTAATCCTCATGAATTAATAAGTTTCGGCGCTGTAATGCCTCTGCCACCTCTGCACGCTGATAAGGTAACTGCTTAGGTAAGTTGCCGATGCTGCTGATTCCAAAATGCATTCGGACCTGCAAGGTAGAGTAGATGCCATGATTGATTCTGCCTATTAGCTCGACAACAGAGGTTTGAATATCCCACAGAATAATCGCAATCTCCGGAGGACCTCCCCAATAACGAAAAGCAACACCCTTATGCGGACTGTGCAAAAATTCATTACAAATATTGACGATAGCGTAGTTCATTAGCTCGGTGTCTCCGCCAAAACGTTTAATCAACGGATTGTTACCCGCATCTGTCTGCACCAATATTAACCGAGCGGAATGGATGTTTTCCGGAATGATACCATCACTGCATAACCTCCGCAAAGATAAATCAGAATTGATCGGATCATCAATTAGTGCAGATAATAGCTTTTCCCCATAAATGGGCTTGAACTCATTAAGCTGAATACTCTGTTTCTGCCGTTCGCTTCGGTCGTCTTCTTCTGAGCGCCAGGCTGCAACTGCTTTAGCTACCGCTACATTGATTGCCTCGGCTTCGATAGGTTTCAGGATATAATCAATACCCCCATGCCGCACAGTCTGCCGTACGAACTCAAAATCATTATGTCCGCTGACTACAATAAACTTAGTGTTGCCGGCGAATTCGTTCACCCAGGTCATTAACTCTATCCCATTACCTGATTCCATCATCATATCCATAATGACTAATGCTGGTTTAGCCTGCCGGATGATCTCGATGGCTTCATTTCCACTTCCGGCTTCCAGAATTTCATCTATTTGATGGGCGTCCCAGTCGACAAGCAGTCTGACTGCCTTTCTAACTCTTGCCTCGTCATCAACAATCAACGCCTTCATATCTTTTCACGCTCCGCTATAATTTCAATTTCCAATTTCACTACTACTCCGCCCGCTCTAAGGTTATCCACAGTTAAAGTGGCGCTATCTCCGCACACAAACTTGAGTCGAGCCAGAACGTTCGGCAGACCAATACCTGATCCTGTAGCTTCCTTGGTTTGCTCTGTATTTCTTAATAAATCTATATCTGTTCTAGTAGGATGCTGTAGCTTCTGCTTTAAAAGATCTAACTTCGCTGAAGGGATCGCATTTCCGTTATTTTGGATACAGATTTCCATCCGGTTGTCATCCACTCTTGCTGCGGTGATTTCAATGAATCCGTCACTGCGGGAAAGATTAAATCCGTGTTTGAAATAATTTTCTACAATAGGCTGTAAAATCATTTTCGGCATAAACGTCTCTAAAAGTGATTCCTCCATATCGTAGCGGAAACTGAACTTATTTTCAAAACGTTCCTTTTGCAGTTCAATGTAGGCTTTGACATGATCCAGCTCATCCTTAACAGTTACGATCTTCTCCTCATTGTACATGCTGTAGCGCATCATTTTGGCTAGAGCTGAAAGAAGTGAGTAAATTTGGGGCACTTTAAGCTCTAAGGCCAGCGTGCCAATGATCTGTAACGTGTTATTCAGAAAATGCGGGTTGATTTGTGCTTGCAGTGCCCGCAGTTCATTGGTCTTATTGGACAATTCCAGTTTGTACTCTCTTAAAATCAGGTTGTTGATCGTGTCCATCATACTGCGGAATCGCTCGGTAACCACGCCAATCTCATCTTTGCCCATAGGTTGAATTTCAACATCAAGATTACCGGTCTGCACCTGATTCATGTAACGAGTCAACTGCTTGATAGGAGCCGTGATTCGAAAAGAGATCAGGGTCGTTAACGTGGCAATTGTAATCAAAAGTAGAACAAGGAGGATTATATTGATCGCTGCCGCCTCATTGGCTTCCCGGAAAAGATAGGACGTAGGAATCTGCTTCACGAGGGTCCAATTTAAACCTTGGGTTTCGATTCTTTGGTAAATAAACACAGCATCTTCCTCTTCAAAATACCCTTGCGAGCTTTGAGTTGTGGCGATTTGCTTGTTGTACCAAGAAGCGTGTAGGCGCTTGCCGTATTCCTCACTGTTGCTTCCGTATACAATCCTGCCATCGCCATCCAGCAGCCAAATGTTCTCCTGCTTCTGATCATATAACTGGCTGACGATGTCGGTAAGAGCCGTTAGCTTAACATCGATCGACAGGAAGCCGAGTGGAGTGGTAGTTGGAATCCTTTCAATTCGTCTATGCAATGTGAACACAGGCTCCGGTATGAGTTGCGGGATAGGTGAAGTTAGGCCATAGCTGTGACTTATATGTGTACTTTGTATAAACACAGGAGAACTGCTAGTGATCTCTGAGTCGGCATAAGGGGGGATACCCTGCCAACGTTTGGGTGTATTTTGGGTGAGCAAAGTGGCTTTTCTATCCTTGACACCGTAAAGATACACCTGGGATATATCTGGCATGGATGAAGAAATGTAATTTAGAGAAGAATAAATTCGTGTGTTTGCTGCCATATCCTCGTATCCCGCTTCGAGCAATCTGTAGAAATCTGAATCTGAATAGACGATAAGGGAGAGACGATTGATCTCCTGAATCAGACTTTCGATGTTTCTATTGCCTTGAAAGAGGAGGTTCGTATTCTCATCTACTGCCCTTGTTCTTAGGGATTGAGTGCTATAGTGATAGCTAATAAACATGGTGGCCATAATACAGATTAACGTTGGCAGTAGGATAAAAACGATCAATTTTGTGCGAATCGTGTTCCATTTCATCGAAATTTGTCACATCCGATCAATATTTTACACCTGAAAGATCACTTTAGTAGGTGTGAGGTACCCTGAAAAAAACAGATAATATGTGTATAAAGCATAAACAAGTAAGTGAGCAAAAGAAAGGGGGGGGCAATAAATGCGCGGCACTAAGTTGTCCCAGTTAGGTCAACAGCTTTTTTTCGTTGGTCCGGCAGTTTTGTTTTTTACCTTAATAACGATTATCCCATTTTTGATGGGGATGTATTACTCTTTCACAGATTGGAACGGTGTATCCGGTAATGTAAGTTGGGTCGGATTTCAAAATTTTTCCACTATTTTCTCAAATGACCCTGACTTCTGGTCTTCCTTTTGGTTCACGGTAAGATTTACGGTGTTAGGTGTGATTTTGACTAACGTGGTAGGCTTCTTCTTAGCTTATCTGTTAACTAAACCGTTAAAGACACGTAACATGCTTCGGACTATTTTCTTTATGCCGAACGTTATCGGGGGATTGTTGCTTGGTTTCATCTGGCAATTTATCTTCATCAAAGGGTTCGCCACTATGGGCGACCTTACAGGATGGTCCTTCTTTAATCTTCCTTGGCTCGGTGATGCTACAACAGGATTCTGGGCGATTGTAATGGTCTTTGTTTGGCAGTCTTCCGGTTATCTAATGGTTATCTACATTGCCTCGTTGAGTAATGTATCTAAAGAAGTACTAGAAGCGGCTGATATTGATGGTGCTTCCCGTTGGCAGGTGCTACGCAATATCGTAGTTCCACTAATTATGCCTGCTGTAACTATCGGATTATTCTTGGCCATTTCCTGGTCATTCAAAATGTTTGACCTTAACTTGTCCTTGACGAAGGGTGGACCGTTCAAATCGACGGAATCCGTTGCTATGAATATTTACAATGAAGCCTTCCTGAACAATCGTTACGGGCTGGGTACTGCAAAAGCGCTGCTGTTCTTTGTAATTGTAGCCATCATTACTCTGATTCAGGTCCGTATCACGAAGAGCAAGGAGGTTGAAGCGTAATGAAACCTACAGAAAAAAAGAGATGGAATATTGGCACGGAAGTAATAATGATCCTTCTGGCCCTGCTCTTTCTCTCTCCATTCTATTTCTTGCTCGCAAACTCGGTGAAATCCTTCGGTGAAATTCTGAGTGATGCGGCAAGCTGGCCAAAAGTATTTATGTGGTCGAACTATTCAACCGCCTGGAAATTAGCCCGTTTCGGTGAAGCATTCCGAAACTCGGTTATTATCACAGTGATCAGTGTTATTCTAATCTCTCTGTTCAGTGCGATGGCATCCTATCGTATGGTTCGGGCGAATACGAAATTCAATCAGTTCTTGCTGCTTATCTTCGTAGCAGCAATGGTAGTTCCGTTCCAAACGATCATGATTCCAATTCTGAAGGTCGTAAATGTTATTGGAGTGAACAACTCTTTCCTTGGTTTGATTATCACGAATCTAGGAATCAGTGTTCCGATGGCGATCTTCCTGTTCCACGGCTTTATCAAGTCCGTTCCTCTTGAAATTGAAGAGGCGGCTACAGTAGATGGATGTAATCCTATTACCGTGTTCTTCCGTATTGTGCTTCCTTTGCTGAAGCCAATGGTGATGACAACAATCGTGCTAAATGCACTTGGAATATGGAATGACTATCTGTTGCCATCCTTGATTCTTCAGGCACCAGAGCTTCGGACCATTCCACTAGCGACTTTCTCCTTCTTTGGTCAATATACCAAACAATGGGATATGGCACTTCCGGCTCTCGTAATCGGGGTCGCACCAATTATCATTTTCTACCTGTTTATGCAACGTTACATTGTTGAGGGAATAGCGGCTGGCTCGGTGAAAGGTTAACACCGAGCCCTCCGTTCCAAATATTTTTTAAGCAGTCCACTATTTTAAGGGGGAATATATAATGAAGAAGAAACACTCCGCAGTTGCTCTATCAGCAGTAATGGCAATGAGTTTAGCTCTAACGGCATGTGGTGGTAATAATAACGCTTCTAGTAACTCACAAAATGGAAGCGCTGGCACAAATTCAGGTGAAGTGAAGACCGTTAAGATCTTCCAATTCAAAACTGAAATCGTAGAAGGCCTCAATGAGCTTAAGGTAGAATTCGAAAAAGAATACCCTAACATCAAGCTGGATATCCAAACAGTTGGTGGTGGTGCGGACTACGCAGCAGCATTGAAAACTAAATTCGCTTCCGGCGATGCGCCTGATATTTTTTCCAATGGTGGATATGCAGAAATGGAACTTTGGGGAGACAAGATGGAAGATCTGTCCGACCAACCTTGGGTAAAAGATCTGATTCCTATGGCTGCAGAGCCTATGACTAAAGATGGCAAAGTATACGGTATGGCAATGAACCTTGAGGGTATCGGTATTGTGTATAACAAGGACTTGTTTGCTAAAGCGGGAATCACTGAAACTCCAAAAACATTGTCACAGCTTGAAGAAGCAGCTAAAAAGCTGCAAGCTATCGACGTAACTCCTTTTGGTAATGCATATCAGGAATGGTGGCTGCTAGGTAACCAAGGGATCAGCGTAGCCTTTGCACAACAAGATAATGTAGATGAATTCATCAAAGGTTTGAATGAAGGAACTGGTACAATTGTAGGAAATAAAACGTTTGAAGAGTGGAGCAAGTATCTCAAACTGACTTTACAATACGGACAAAAGAATCCTTTGACCACAGATGCTAACACTCACCTGGCAATGTTCGCAAAAGGCGAAACTGCAATGATGCAAGAAGGTAACTGGGCACAAACTCTTGTTGATAACATCACTCCTGATATGAACATTGGTATGTTCCCTATGCCAATCAATGAAGATGCTGAGAAGAATGACAAAATGACTGTTGGTATCCCTGCGAACCTTGTAGTCAACAAAGAATCCGGTTCTAAAGAAGAAGCAAAAACTTTCTTGAACTGGTTGGTAACTTCCGATATGGGTAAAGAGTACATCGTTAAAAAATGGAAATTCATCCCTGCTTTGTCCACAATCGAAGCAACACCTGAAGACATCGGTATGCTTGGAGCAGACGTATGGAACTATGTAAAAGAAAACAAAGTTTATGGCCTGCAATCCTCCAAATTCCCTGATGGTGTAACGCAAGAATTTGCCAGCGTGATCCAACAGTTCATCGCTGACAAGGTTGACGTTAACGGCTGGATGACTGGTATGCAAGCTGCATGGGACAAGCTTAAAAAATAAGTAAAGCACATTATAGAGAAGATTTAATGGATATTAGTGGTTAAACAGAAGCGCTCTCCGTATACCTCATCAATTTGAGACGGGGAGCGCTTTTTTGGGGAAACAGGGCTGATTATCAAGGGATGGGGAGAAGCGCCAATGAAACGATATGATCATGTTCAGATGGGAGTGGACTATTACCCGGAGCATTGGGATGAATCCATGTGGGAACCAGATATCAAGTTGATGAAAGAAACAGGTGTTAAAGTAGTCCGGGTTGCTGAGTTCGCATGGAGCCGACTGGAGCCTACTGAGGGGAATTACCAGTTTGAGTGGCTGGACCGTGCGCTGGACCTTTTTCATCAATATGATCTGCAGGTTGTGATGGGTACGCCAACAGCTACACCGCCAAGATGGTTAACGACGAAATTTCCGGATGTGCTTCCGGTGTTTGCTAATGGAGAGACCTTTCACCCGGGGGTACGTGGACACCGCTGCTATAACAGCACATCACTGCGTGAGTATGGCAGCCGTATTATTCTGCGTCTTGCCGAACGTTACAGTGAACACCCGGCCGTCATAGGCTGGCAGACTGATAATGAATTTGGCATGTTGGATTGTCATTGTGACGCTTGTAATACTGCTTTTCGAGCATGGGTACAAGCTAAATACGGAACACTGGCTGAGGTCAATGCAGAATGGGGAACCGTTGTTTGGAGCGGGGAGTACAGCGATTGGAATGAGCTTACCGTGCCGTTGGGCGGATCACCTCATCAGAATCCATCTTTTCTGCTGGACTTTCAGCGGTTTCAGTGGGATTCGGTGGTATCGTTTCAGACAGCGCAGATCAATATTTTGCGTATGATTTGTCCAGAGCATTTCATAACCCATAACTTTCACAGCTATCCGCAGCGTCTCGATATGTACGCAGTGGGTGCAGATCTGGACGTGGCTGCGTTTGATTATTATCCGAATACTTCGCCAACCAAACAAGAGACAACGCCTTATAGCGGAGCACTTTCATTGGACGTAACCCGTGGCATCAAACGCCAAAACTTCTGGATCATGGAGCAGCTGAGTGGATCTCCGGGTTGTTGGATGCCGATGTGGCGAACCCCTTATCCGGGACTAATTCGTGCCTATGCATGGCAGGCGATTGCTAGAGGTGCGGATACTGTTGTTCATTTTCGCTGGAGAAGTGCAACTTCAGGAGCAGAACAATTCTGGCACGGGCTGATTGATCACAGCAATGTTCCCGGACGCAGATTAGCGGAGTTCACGCAGCTATGTCATGAGGTTAATGGGCTGAGCGACAAGCTCCAAGGAACGATGCTGAAAAACGAAGTGGCTATCCTCCATTCTCATGAAGAGAAGGCTGCGCTGGATATTCAGCCGCAGGCAGAGGGCTTTGATTATTATGAGAACATTAAGCAGATTCACCGGGCGGTGACCAAGCTTGGCATGGGCTGCGATGTTATCGACCTCAGACAACCGCTTGATGGATACAAAGTAGTAATCGCTCCAAATTTATATTTGCTGGATGAGGAGATCGTACGTAATCTGGAGGATTTTGCCCTCGCTGGCGGGACCTTACTGATCACCAACCGTAGTGGCGTCAAAAATATAAACAACATCGCAGTCATGCAACCGCTGCCTGGGCAGCTGAGCTATTGTACCGGCGTTGAAGTGCTGGAGTATGATCCGATTGGCGTTGAAACACATGTCATCGTGGATGCGGAGGGTAACCCATATGAATGTACGCAGTGGTGCGACATCCTCCGACCTGTAGTGGCTCAGCCAATTGCCTGGTATGGTGATGATTTCTATCGCGGCACACCCGCTGTAACTGTTAATTCCTTCGGCAAAGGTCAGGTTTATTACTTTGGAACCCATGCGGATGAGCAATACTGGACAGTTCTATTGGAGAACCTGGCTAAGGAAAAAGGGTTGTTACGCTTTGAAGGATTGCCAAACGGAGTACAAGCCTCCGTGCGGACTGGAGATCAGGGAAGCTTCTTGTTCCTGCTTAATCTGAGCCGCGAGTCCGTGATTGTTCCGTTGCCACAAGAATACAGTAGCCTGCTGGATAATAAGATTCGATCTGGAGAGCTCCAGCTCGAGCCGTATGGCGTAGAGGTGCTGGAGATTTGAGTGGTTTTGAGTAAAGAGATTTTGGAGTGGGTTTGGGAGTGTGGCAGGAGAGGGGAAAGTGGAGTGGGGAATGTGTGGAGTAGGGTGAAGTGAGGTTGGTGAAGATGGAGTGAGGGATGTGTGGAGTAAGGTGAAGTGAAGGTTGGTGAAGATGGAATATGGGATGTGTGGAGTAGGGTGAAGTGAGGTTGGTGAAGATGGAATATGGGATGTGTGGAGTAGGGTGAAGTGAAGGTTGGTGAAGATGGAGTGGGGAATGTGTGGAGTAGGGTGAAGTGAAGGTTGGTGAAGATGGAGTGAGGGATGTGTGGAGTAGGAATAGTGAAGTAAGTGGAAGTGTGGAGTAAAAAATGAGTGGAGTAGGGCATGCAGAAACTTCAACAGAAGCACAACAGAAAATAGTTGCACTTCGTACACTTATTTGAAGTGTTGGAGTATTTAATTGGTTTTAGTTGCACTTTGTGCAGCTGAAAATTGGCTTATCCCGCTGCAAGGCCATATTCCGAGAATATAGTTGCACAGAATACACTTATATGGATAATTTCTGCCGTGCAGGCTATTTTAAGTGTACAAAGTGCAATTATTTCGTCTGACTTACTCATACTGACTGAAGAGAGCTGCACCCCAACATAGCAGATTTTCACAAGGACTCCACCATGAGCAGATCTGCACGATCCATCTCAGAGGTGCCGTACACTCGCAGCCAAATGCACCCAGCCACCGTACCGTACCGCACTTCACCGTACCGCCCATTTCTACACAATAGTAGCGCATACCATACTCTTACTACGTTCTAGCCGCATATTCCCAGCGAGCAATTTTTCCACAGTAGGCGGGGCATGTTTAATGCAGGCGTCTAAATTGCTCCGGCGTAGTCCCGGATTGCTTGCGAAATGTGGCTACATAATGGCTGACATCGCGGAAGCCGACTAGCTGGGAGATAGCTTTTACCGTAAGATCGGGTTGGCTTACGAGCATTTCTTTGCTTTTGCGGATGCGTAACCGTACGAAATAGGCATAAGGCGAGAGTCCGAAAGTTTGGACGAATAGGTTGTTAAGATAGCGCCCAGATACGCCTAGTTCATCGGCTAGATCGTTCAGTCCAAGATCAGGATCGCCATAATGGCTGTCCATCCATTTTAGCAGTGGCTGCAGCTTATCTACATTGCGGGAAATCGCCGTATTATTTTGAAGCTGGCCATATTTACTCAAAGTAAGCAAAAAACGATAAGCATCTGTGGAGGCGCCGAGACCAAACATATCCTGATAGGCATCATGACGATCCAGCATTTCCTTCAGCAAATTGGGGAGAGGCGCTTCATTTTCCCAACGGTAAAAAGAATTACTATTCATCCCAAGGGTCTCCAAAATAGAGTGTGCCGAATCGCCACCAAACGTTAGATAATAGGTACCCCAGTTTTTAGTGGAAGCCTCATAACGATGGGGTGTATAAGGAAGTAGTAATACGCCGCTGCCTTCGGGCAGGGAAAAGGTTTTATTGTCAAAATGGATGATCCCTTCACCTTCTGAGGTTTGAAGCCAATGATACGTGTCATAACCATCGGGGCGGGATACTTTTTCCTGATCATGATTGTGCCCCATACTGTCTAAAGTGATTGGCAAGTGCTGTCCACCTTCATGGACGAATACGATCCTGCGATGCATGATTTCGGACAATGTTATCCTCTCCTGTTAGTTCTATATTCTTATATGTATGAGATATTATTTTATATTTAAAGGGCAACCTTAACCATTTACAATAGATATATAATTATACTATAAAGGGTGTGCGAAGTGTGATTAACGATAAATTACCTAAAATTTGGTACGGTGGAGATTACAATCCGGAGCAATGGGATGCGCCAGTATGGGCTGAGGATGAACGGATGTTCAAGCTGGCGGGAATTGATGTTGCCACAATTAATGTGTTTTCCTGGGCTTTAATCCAACCTTCCGAAGATACTTATGATTTCTCCTCATTGGATGAATTAATGGATAGACTATATAAAAATGGAACTTATGTATGTCTAGCTACAGGAACAGGAGCACATCCAGCTTGGATGGCTCATCGTTATCCTGAAGTGACCCGTGTCGATGTGCAGGGCAGAAAACGTAAGTTCGGCGGACGTCATAACTCCAATCCGAACAGTTCAGTTTACCGCAAGTATGCAGCGAAGCTGGCTGGTAAGCTGGCAGAACGCTACAAGGATCATCCGGCACTGGTAGCTTGGCATATTTCTAATGAATATGGTGGCTATGATTATTCCGAACAGTCCGCTGCTGCCTTCCGTGTCTGGTTGAAGGAGCGTTATGGTTCGCTGGATGCTTTGAACAAGGCTTGGAATACACGCTTTTGGGGACATACGTTTTATGATTGGGAAGAAATTGTGGTGCCAAATGAGCTGAGTGAAGAATGGAACGGTAACCGTACTAACTTCCAAGGAATCTCGTTGGACTATCGCCGTTTTATGTCTTATAGCTTGCTCGAATGTTACAAAATCGAATACGAAGCGATCAAAGAACACAGCGCCAACGTACCTGTTACAACGAACCTGATGGGCTTTTATCCGGAACTGGATTATTTTGAGTGGGCCAAGCATATGGATGTAATTTCTTGGGACAACTATCCTTCACTGGACACACCGGTCAGCTTTACAGCAATGACACATGACCTTATGCGTGGATTAAAAAATGGCCAACCATTCATGCTGATGGAGCAAACACCGAGCCAGCAGAACTGGCAACCGTACAACTCTTTGAAACGTCCAGGCGTTATGCGTCTATGGAGTTACCAGGCTGTGGCGCGTGGTGCAGATACTGTGTTGTTCTTCCAACTGCGTCGTTCGATAGGGGCTTGTGAAAAGTATCATGGAGCGGTAATTGAGCATGTGGGTCATGAACACACACGGGTATTCCGTGAATGTGCTGAGCTGGGTAAAGAGCTCGAGCAGCTTGGAGATCAACTACTGGATGCGCGCAGTGCAGCTAAAGTAGGGATTATCTACGATTGGGAAAATCGTTGGGCGCTTGATCTCTCAAGCGGTCCGTCGGTTGCTTTGGATTACGTGAATGAAGTCCACAAATATTATGATGCGCTGTATCAGCAAAATATCGAAGCCGACATGATCGGGATCGAAGAGAACCTGTCCAAGTATGAAATTGTTATCGCACCCGTAATGTACATGGTCAAACCAGGTTTTGCAGAGAAGGTTGAAGCTTTTGTAAAAGCGGGCGGCACATTCATTACAACTTATTTCAGCGGTATTGTTAATGAGAACGACCTCGTGACGGTTGGAGGTTATCCAGGCGAATTGCGTAAAGTGCTTGGAATTTGGGCAGAGGAAATCGATGCATTACTGCCAGGTATGAGCAATGAACTCGTGCTGGATAAAACGTGGGGTAGCTTGAGTGGTTCTTATAAATGTGATCTGCTCTGCGATCTGATCCATGCCGAAGGGGCAGAAGTTTTAGCAGAGTACGGTTCTGATTTCTATAAAGGAATGCCTGCGTTGACTGTGAATAAATTTGGCGAAGGTAAAGCTTATTATGTGGCGACTAGCCCAGAAGCTGGATTCCTACAAGGATTCCTAGCGAATCTATGTGCCGAAAAGAACATTCAGCCGCTGGTAACTGCACCGGAAGGTATCGAATCTGTTCAACGTGTGAAGGATGGCGTATCTTACTTGTTCTTACTGAACCACACTGCCAGGGATTTAAGCGCGGATATTGGGCCAGCTGAGCGTACTGATCTACTGACAGGTAATGTAATCAGTGGTTCAGCAGTTGTACCGGGTCGTGGAGTATTGATTTTGTCGGACAAAAAATAGTTGAGTCTCGTCTAACCTATATAAATTTGAAATCCCCACTACAAAACGCTTTTTTGAAGCTGATCGTAGGTGGGGATTTTTTCTGTTATTTTTTGGTGGTTCAGTCGCTGCTCTTTTTGCCTTCAGCCATCCCCATTGGGTTTCCGCTGCTTAAGGTAATGCTCTCCGCCACAGTGGAATCTGATTTAAGCGTATATTGGATAATGTCATCAGATTTCAGGTCAGCTAAGCTGATCGTGTTCTCCTGACGCGTGCCATTGTCGAAGGTAACCGTTACAATTTTGGTATCAGCATCAATTGTAATATCTGTGGTTTCCTCGGAGAAGGTTTGCTGCATCCCGCCGCCCTGTGGTCCACCACCTTGTCCACCGCCGTCAGGGGCTCCACCTTCCGGTATTCCCCCCTCTGGAGGTGTACCGTTTTCTGAGCCTTGATCACCTTCGGGTCTTTCCGGTGGAGTACCAGCCTGGCCGTTCTGCATATCGGCTCCAGCCGTATCTCCAGTGCCTTGTGCGGGCGGGGAAGGCATTTCTGACGTATAGATTGTAATTGTGTTGTCGCTAATACTCTTAATCTTGCCGAAATTCATGGACATGTCGGGTCTGCCGTTTTGTTGATTGCCGTTTCCTTGAGATTGCTGTGCCTCAGTGTTATCTGCGGGTGCCGTGTTCGCTTGGTTATTAGTAACAGCTGTTCCTTCGGACTCCGAATTGGTGCTGCAGCCAGCCAATAGTAGAGAAGCGAGTAGACTTCCTGAGATCATAATCGGTATTAATTTCTTCATTTATTTTCTCTCCTTAATAGTTTTAGATTGATTAGGAGAAATATATCAGACGGTTCTGAAAGGTTGCTTAAGATCAGCTGAAAGTTTGCCTAAAGAAATAGATCATGTAAATGCTATATAATAATCATATAAGTGGGATAAAACTCTACAAAGGTAAGTCATGGTAAGAGATAACCAACGTTCAGGAAAGAGGCAGTACATGAAGAATTTACTCGTAACAGGCTACCGTGCGCATGAGCTCGGTATTTTTGACAATAAGCATCCGGGAATTCCTTATATCAAAAAGGCGCTGTCTAACAGATTAAAGCCGCTAATTGAAGAAGGCGTCGAATGGATTATTACCCCCGGCCAGTATGGTGTCGATCTTTGGGCTTGTGAGGTGGTATGTGAACTCAAGACTCAATATCCTGAATTGAAATTGGGGATCATTACGGCGCATACTGGACAGGAAGAGAAGTGGAAGGAAGAGAAGCAGGAGGAATACCGACGTATTATTGCGGGTGCGGACTTTTGCAGGGCGGTCAGTAATGCCCCTTATGACGGCAGCTGGCAGTTCAGGGCCAGAGATGACTTGTTGTTCCGCAAAAGTGACGGGATATTGCTCTTTTATGATGAGGATGCGGCGGAAGGCAGCCCGAAGTTTTTTAAAGAACGAGCGCTGAAGCTGCATGCAGAGGGGGACTACGAGCTGTTTCTTATTCATTCTGATGAGATTCAAAATATTGCCGATGAAGAAAATCAGCGAGATTATGAATAAAGCTGCGAACGAAGACATCGCGAAATAAAAAAGCCCGAATCGGCATTGGGAAATCACCGTTACGGGCTTTAATTTCTATTTGAACGAGAGGCGGAGAATAGGATGAGTGAGGTCAATCAAGCAGATATTTGTTATGTTATTTTGCTTAGCCCGACGAATCAAGACCGTAGAGACATGGAGATTATTCGTGGTCATGTTAAGCATTTACAAGAGCTGGACCGTAAAGGACAATTAGTGCTGTGTGGTCCCTTTAGTGATTGTCCTGGCGGTATGGTTATTGTAAGAGCGAACTCACGCGAAGAAGCCGTTCTCCTTGCCGAAAAAGATCCTTACGTGCTGTCTGGTATTCGTAGCTATGAAGTGCGTACATGGAGTCTGTCCCATGAGGGAAACAGGCATTTAGGTATTGTTCCGCTCCAGGAATAGGTTTAATCAATGAAGCTTTTTAGCGAAGGTGCTTTTCGCACTTTGTAATGCTGCTCATAGGCATAGGCTAGCTTGATAAGCGTAGGCTCCTGATAAGCTTTTGCTGAGAAGGTTACACCAAAGGGAGCGCCGGCCGACGTGTATCCAGAAGGAACGACGATGGACGGATATCCTGCTCTGGAAGTAATTCTGGCGCCAAAATCGGCAGGGAACAGCAGGGCATCCAGATTGTATTCTTTCATAGTGGCATCGATCCCTTCTTCCTTGCACAGCTTCAGGTCAGTCGCACGATGGCGTAAATATTGAGCTTCGCTTTGTGTGCCGGAGGAGGTATATTCCGCATCTATTAATGTAGCTTGACCAAATCTCAAAGTCTCCACAGGGTGTGCATGATTAAAATCAATAATATCCTTCAAGGTTCGCATAGGTGCTCCGGGGCCCAAATGAGACAAATAAGCATTCAGTGCTGTTTTGAATTCGTTTAATACCACCGAAGAGTAACTAATTTCCCGGGCGGTCTTAATATCCGCAGGATCAATGATGGTCGCTCCAAGCTCTCTCATCCTGTCGACGGAAGCGTTGAACAAAGCAAGCTGCTCATCTGTGAGCTCCTCAAAATAATAATCACGTGGTATCCCAATTCGAGCGCCCTGCAAACCATTCGGATCAAGGAATACAGTATAATCCTCGTGGATTCTACCTGTATTTGTTCCCATAGCTGCATCACGTTGATCCTTGCCCAGCATGGCGTTTAGCAGTAACACGGCATCATGAATGGTTCTAGCCATAGGGCCTGCGGTGTCTTGTGTATTGGAGAGCGGCAGGATTCCTGAACGGCTGAGCAGCCCCACGGTTGGCTTAATGCCGATGATGGAGCCCAAATTACCGGGATTAAGAATCGATCCCGAAGTTTCTGTGCCAACAGAGACCGTACAGAAATTACAAGCGACAGCTACTGCTGAACCCGCACTAGAGCCGCCGGTTGGCGTAGAAATATTGTAGGGGTTAAGGACTTGCCCGCCACGGGAGCTATAGCCGGAGGGCATGCCGTTCGTCATAAAATTGGCGAATTCGGTCATATTGGCTTTACCCATAATAATGGCGCCGGCTTCACGCAGCTTGGTAACTATAAACGCATCTTCCCCAGCAAAAGAATTCGCCAAAGCCAGCGAACCCGCACTTGTATGCATTTTGTCCCCAGTATTGATGTTATCTTTCAATAACACAGGTATCCCGTGCAGGGGGCCGCGTGGGCCAATAATTGCCCGTTCCACATCCAGAGATTCTGCGATAAACAACGCATCAGGATTAATCTCCAGTACAGAGTTAATCGTCAGGCCGTTTTTGTCGTGATCAGCAATGCGTTCATAATACATGAGAACTAGTTGTTTTGACGTAATTTCTCCGGCTTCTAATGCAGCTTGGATGTCCGGTATGGTGGCCTCTACGATTTCAAAACTCATATGCGTTCACGCTTCTTTCCCTCTAGGATATGGCTTCTCCTTCATCTAACCATAATTTGGGTGTCGTTGGTAGTTTTCTTTTTAGACTTACATTTTGATTGGCCATTTGATATATTCAGGTCTGCATTGTAATTTTTTTATTTTTCTAGATTAGGAGCTAAATTAAGAACATGGAAAACCACAACTTTGCTTCAAAAATTATCACTTTTTTTGTGGTGATGATAAGTTTTGCTGTTTTATCTTCAAGTCAAGCCTTTGCGGAAGACAGTGATCTCAAATGTTATTTGGACGGTAAGCAATTACATTTTTATGTAAGTCCTATACTGAAAGATGGAGTTACATACGTACCTATGCGGGCGATCTTTGAAGCTTTAGGCGCAACTATTAAATGGGATAATCATGCGAAGTCGGTCTCAGCGGTTAAAGGGGATATTAACATTAAGGGTATCAATTTTCAAAATAATACACTAGTCCCTTTAAGATTTATTAGCGAAGTGTTGGGTAGTAGTGTCACTTGGGATGAAGGTACAAAATCTATTTACATAACCTCACCAGTTGCCGAGGAGAAGCTTATTGCCCCGGTCAACAGAACAATTTCAGTAGGAAGCCAAGAGCAATCAAAATCGTTATCAGATGAGAGAAACAGGTTTGTTATAATCGTAAAGCACTACGGAATTAAAAATAATCAGTTGTATAGCTTGCTCGAATTTTCTAACATGGATAATAAAGACATCTCAATAAATTTTAAGTCCGGTGATCAAAAAATCATAAAGACATTCTCAAAGGAAAAGGACCCCATGCCGACTCTGAAAATTGAAAATTGTACGGAAGTAACCCATAAAGTAGTTATCGATAATATTGGCGGGAATATATATAAAATCCCGGAATTTTCAGTTAATCAGGCGTGTGTCAGTTCCAACCAATCCCAACAAGATGCGCTTGATGTATGGCGGAACAACAATTCCGGCCTCTCGGAATTAGGCAGTAACCTCGTGTCTGTCCGTAAATATATTCAAGATCAGACGGGTGGGCTGCAAAACTTTGTGATCCCAGCCAATAAAGCTGAACAGCTGATCTTGGTCGCCCCAGTTGGAGGGAAGGATAGGTTGGTTGTGGAGGGCAGTTATTTTGTAGGAGGTCTATCAAATAAGACTATAGAATTCCAACTAGATTATGAAGTGGTTTCTGAGCTCGATTTGGGTATTTATAGTTACATATATACGGAACCTGTATATTAAGGATCGTTTTATTAGAAAAGAGGTGTCCGAACGGCCAAAATAAATGGCTGCTCAGACACCTCTTTTGTTGTGAGTGTGTAGATTAAAGTCTGACAATTACTCCTGCGCTGCTGTAAATCCCTCTTCCGCTAAATATTCTTTAGCTTCCTCAAGCGTTTCAAACGCCATCTCCAGATTGAGGTCGGCATAGACATACCATAAATCATCCTCAAGCTTTAGGGTTAGGGTTTGGCCCTCATCATTAGTCCAGAGTGTATCGGCAGTTGCCGCAGCCTTTTTCTTTCTTTTGCTGGCTACAGGAGCATCAGGAATGTAAATAGACAGTGAGGTGATGGAGGCATCCAGCAAATTACGCAGCTCGAATTCCGAGTAGTCGCGAATATTCACGAAGCCCTTATCGTCTGTCTCGTAGCCCCGCAGTAAGCCTGCGAACACATAGCCATTACCATTTGGATGCAGGTGAAAAGCCACGGTTTTCTTATCATGCTGGCTTTCCTCATAGTGATAGTTCACGCGCCCAAGGGATACGTTTTTGCGTTCCAGCTGGGGGTAAGAGTCGAGAATCGCTAATTTTTGTTCAAAAGTAAGCATATACAGCCTCCGGTTTTCGGTGTGATTGTGCACATGATTATACCATGTCGATGGATCGCAGACTATTTTTTAATCATCAAGCGGCAGAGACAGCACGAAGGTGCAGCCTTTGTCTGAGTGCTCCTCAAGCACGAGGCTTCCGTTCATAGATTCGGCCAACAGACGGCTGAAGGTTAGGCCGAGTCCCAGACCACGCAGTGTGCTCTGCTTATCGCTGCCCCGGAAGAAGGCTTCGAAGACATGCTCACTATGATTGGATGAGATGCCAAGCCCATTATCTTGAACACGGATTTCGGCAAAGCCATGACCTTGCTGATCCAGCAGTTCTATTGTAAGCTGCACCTTTCGATCCGGAGCTTTGGCTTGTACACTGTTATTAAGTAGATTGACGATTATCTGCTGGATACGAAGGGAGTCCCCACGCAAAAATAAGGGATTAATCGGCATATGAAGCACGGGTTCAGCAACATCTTCCGCCTGTGTCAGTTTCCATTGATATACGATTTCTGATAGTAGTGGTACGGCATCCAGTCGGTCGTGACGAACAGAAACCATTCCTGCAGTCAGGGCATTGTAATCCAGAAGGTCGGCTACCATTCGCTGCAACCGTCCAGTCTCCAGCAGGGCAATATCCAGAAATTCCGCAGCTTCATCACCTTCAACGACCCCTTCGCGTACAGCATGCACCAAGCCTTTAATAGAAGTTACGGGTGTTTTCAACTCATGGGAGACTCCGGCCAGCATTACGGCTCGAGACTGCTCAAATTGCTGTAACTTGCCTGCCATCTCTTCAAAAGACATCATCAGCTCATGAATTTCCCGCTCTTTAGCATCCTTATCTAGAACGATATCATAACGGCCATGGCTGATTTGAGCCGCAGCCTCGACTACCTTCTGAATGGGTTTTGCCAGTTTACGAGATAAGAGGTAAATGGTTAGCCAACTTAAGATGATTAGAAACAGCAGCAGTATGGAGAAAAATATGATCTCCTCCTGTGGAATATGCCGCAGCGATTTTTTGGATTGCAGGACAATAACCTGTCCCAGTGTTTTGTCATCCGAATTTATGGGAGCCACAGCAGCCTTAAACTCAGGACTGCGGGAGTCGTTCAGGCTATCATTTAGCTTATATCTCATTTCCTTGTCAGTTAGAGGTGGCAGGGAGAATAGCATTTGACCTTGTTGATCAGTAATGATCACGCACATCTCTATGGTTAACTTGAAAAACCGCTTCCGGTCTTCGATCAGTTTTTCGAGATTTTGGCTGATTTCAATGGAGCCTTCCATATTTAAGCTGCGATCTGCAATCTCCTGTGCCAAAAGCCCCGCAGTCTGCAGACGATTGCTCATAGCCTCCTGACGGATCCACCATAATGTAGCTAAAGCTGTGAGGAGCAGGCCTACACTAATAATGAGCAGATAACGTATCGTCCAGTAAGAAAGGATAGAGGTACGTTTGGCGTTGTTTCTCTTTAAGTTGTCCATAATTGATATCCCGTCCCCCTTAGGGTACGGATTTCCCCCTCACTAGTAGGCCAGTGCGACAACGCTTGGCGTAGTCTTTTGATCGACAAATCTACCGCCCGGTCGCTTCCTTCATAATCCATTTCCCATACAAATTCTATTAATTGCTCACGCGTACAAATCTGATTAGGTCTTTCAGCGAGAAATAACAGCACTGACATATCCCGAGGACTAAGACTCAGCTCAGCCCCATTTAAAAAGACAGCACGTGCTGTGAAGTCGATAAACAAACTGCCATAATGCCGTTTACGGCTGCCATCAGACCACTGCGAGGGACGGCGTAAGACAGCGTTCACGCGTGCTACCACCTCCTCGGGAATAAAAGGTTTAGACATATAATCATCCGCACCACCGTCGAGACCGGCTAGCCGGTCATTGATCCCATCTCTTGCCGTCAGCATGATCACAGGGCAGCTGCTTTTTTCACGGATGAGCTTAAGCAGTTCAAAGCCGTCCATGTTTGGCAGCATGATGTCTAGTAATACTAATGAAGGAGGAGATATAGCAAAAGACTCCAGCGCAGCGCGTCCATCGGCTACACGGGTGACTTGAAAGCCTGCTTTTTTCAGATAAGCACTGAGGACCCTAGAGATGGCTTCTTCATCTTCTACAACAAGAATGGATTTCGTCAAATTGGAGTACCTCCAGTCCATAAAATTTACGACAAGTTTAACACATCATAGCCCGTTCTGCTCTGACTTCTTCCCGACATATTGCTTTGTTAGAATGAGGGACGAGCTTGAAAGCATACAGAAATTATGAATATTGGAGGGAACAGGATGAAGAGAAAAAGAATAGCCTTGATCGCTGCAGGAGTTATTATCGTAGGAGTAGTCACAGGTTATACATTACTGGATAAATCGCTGGGCAATAATGTAGAGATCGAGTCCGTGATTCCAAATCAAGCAACCACAGCAGATGCTGGAGAGACAACAAATAACACTGGAGCATCAGCAGGGGTGGCGGTCACAGCCGAACAATTAAACGGGGATTGGACCCTTGCGGAAACCTCTAAAGTCTATTGGTCAGTGACGACCTCTAAAGAAACAGTAAACTTCGTAGACAACAAAGTTCAGGGTACCTGGAAGGTAAATATAGAGGATTCTACTTCGATGGCCGGGGAAGGGACAGTGGATATGAGCGCTCTGGATTCTGGCAATAGCCAACGGGACGAGCATGTAAAAGGAGAGGATTTTCTATCCGTTACGGAATTTCCACAATCCACGTTTGTAGTGAAGTCATTTTCGGAGCTGCCGGCAGAATGGACTGAAGGAGCAACTGTGCCTGTTGAAATGCAGGGGACGCTTACCGTAAAAGGAGTAGAAAAGGACGTCACCTTTCAGTCGCAAGCGGCGTATAGCGGGGGACAGTTGATGCTGTCGGGAACGACAACAGTGGCCTTTTCTGACTTTGGTCTAAGCAATCCCCACACCGTTGTGCTGGATACAGAAAATAATCTTGAGGTTCGCTTGGAGCTTGTGCTGACAAAATAGTAGCTCTTTCGTAAGGATAACGCTGCTGTGAAATTTATAGAGAGACTGTACTGAAGAGATTTTCCCAGGCCGTGTTGGCTTTTGGGAGAGTCTCTTTGGTTTGGAATGAATTGTATGTTTTAATAGTAGTATCTGTCGAATAACTAGCAATAGTGGAGGTGTTCTTTGTGATCAAGGTGGCGGCAGCAATTATACATAATGAAGAAGGGCAGATTCTTATTGCCCGGCGGCGGCAAGGTAAATCGCAGGCAGGTCTGTGGGAATTTCCTGGTGGCAAAATAGAGCAGGATGAGAGCATCGCAGAGTGTCTGCAAAGAGAGCTTCAGGAAGAGATGGGGATCACAATCCTTCCCTATGAGAGCTTTGGCATGAACGAGCATAACTATGGAGAGATAAAGATCCAATTGATTGCTTGGAAAGCGCGGTATCAGGGAGGTGTAATTGATCTGGTGGATCACGACGAACATAGGTGGGTGCTTCCGGCTGAACTGGATCAGTTCATGTTTGCTCCGGCAGATCTTCCTTTTGTAGAACGTCTAGTGATGGAATCAAAGCCGGATTGAAGGGAGATATAATATAATATAGAAGAAAGGAAGAGCTTAAATGCCTGTATATGAAAAGCTAGTGCGTGACGGCATCCCCGATTTGATAGCTTCTCAAGGTAAAGATTTTAACACAAGGATATTAGAGTCCAAAGAATACATAACTGAACTACGTAAAAAATTGCAAGAAGAGTCGAAGGAATATTTTCAGGCAGCAAGTGATGAAGAAGCTCTGGAGGAGCTTGCCGATATGATGGAAGTGATTCAGGCTCTGGCGGAGACACACGGGAGCAATAGCGTGGAGCTGGAGAAGCAACGTGCAGAGAAAGCTAAACGTCGCGGTGGATTTAAGAAGGGGATATATCTGATTGAAGTGGAAGGAGAATAACGGGGAGATTATTTTTCCGCACAAGGAGGGTAAAACGTTGTTCAAAACCAAACTGACGATGATCTTAAGCAGTGTGGTGGCCTTGATTCCTGTAGCTATTTATTTATTTCTTTATTCCAAAATGCCGGATACCGTGCCGATTCATTATGATGGGAACATGGCTGATCGATTTGTAAGTAAAGCTAGTCTGGAGGTTATTTTGCAAAGCGGGCTGGGTTGTTTGGGATTCATAATCATGAAGCTTTTACAGTTCCTTTTGCAAAAAGCGTTTATTCAAAACTTTAACGAGCACTCAGCGGCCTTGAGCAAGATCTGGAATATTGCTATTTTGGTGGTGACGGTGGTGTTTGCTGGCATCAGTTCCTATACATTCATTAGAATGGTCTGATAGAATTAAAGAGACTTAGCAGAAGGAGTAGGAGGAACATGCAAATGAAAATGGACAACGCTTACAAGGTGAGATGGGGAATTATTAGCACAGGCTGGATTGCTCATCAATTTGTTACTGATTTGGCGCATGCCAGTAATGGTGTGGCTTATGCCGTTGGGTCAAGATCTCAGGAAAGTGCCGATGAATTTGCTAAAAATCATGGGATTCCGCATGCCTATGCAACCTATGAGGAATTGCTGAATGACCCGAATGTAGACGCGGTATATATTGGAACGCCGCATCCTTTTCACAAAGAAAATGCTTTAATGGCGCTGCGTGCAGGCAAAGCTGTCCTGTGTGAGAAACCTTTTACCGTAAACAGCGGGGAATTGGAAGAAGTTGTGGCCTATGCTAGAGCGCATAAGCTATTCCTGATGGAGGCAATGTGGAGTCGCTACATCCCGGCGATTGTGAAGGTTAGAGAATGGATTGCTGAGGGCAAGATCGGTGATGTTCGATTGGTGAAGGCAGATCTAGGGTTTCGTACCGACTGGAATCCGGAAGGCAGATTGCTGAATCCGAAGCTGGGCGGGGGAGCGCTGCTGGATGTGGGGATTTATCCGGTTTCTTTTGCCTCCATGGTGTTTGGACCTCATCCTGAGTCTATTTCCAGCACAGTGCACATAGGTGAGACTGGAGTGGACGAGCATTTCTCGATGCTGTTGTCATATGGTAACGGGAAAACCGCTTCGTTGAACGGTGGTATTCGTCTTAACATGTTGGAGGAAGCGCATGTGTTTGGCACAGAAGGCCGTATTATTGTAGAGGGTACATTAGTGAACCCGAAATCGGCTGCGCTTTATATAGGAGATGAGAAGGTAGAGAGCTTTGTGGACGACCGTGCTTCTATTGGATATTGTTTTGAAGCGGAGGAAGTAGGACGTTGTCTTCAGGCAGGGCTTACAGAGAGTCCGGTGATGACATTGGATGAATCGTTAGCGATTCTGAAACTGCTGGATCAAGTGCGTGCACAGTGGGGGCTTAAATACCCTGGAGAGTAATTAAAATATAAATTAAACACCCCTCGGTGCAGTGCTACACAAGTAGCTCCGAGGGGTGTTGTTATATTAACTAAGCTGCGCTAGTTCTGATTATTGGCGTTTTTGCCTGTCTGGACCCAGCCGGCCACTTCAACGGTACGCTTCGCTTGATGAAAAACAGCGTCACGGATCCGATCCTGATCTTCGATCATTTTACCGTCTCCATCTACACTGACACTTGTTCCGTAAGGGTTGCCTCCCGCACCAAATGTGACTGGATCGGTATAACCGGGTGCTGCAACAATGGCTCCCCAGTGATACATCGACGTATAGAGTGCCAAAATCGTAGCTTCTTGTCCACCATGCGGGTTCTGTGCTGAGCTCATGGCGCTGACGACTTTGTTTACTGTTAGTCCTTTGCCCCAAATGCCACCGGTTGTATCAATGAACTGCTTCATCTGGGAAGCAATGTTACCGTAACGGGTTGGGGAACTGAAAATAATCGCATCCGCTTCGACTATATCGTCGGGTGTGGCGACTGGGATATCTTTTGTTTTTTCAGCTAGGGCTTTCATGGCTGGATTTGCTTGAATTTTGTCCTCGGGGACCAGTTCCTGCACCTTCAGCAGTTTTACCTCAGCTCCTGCTTTTTCTGCGCTTTCCGCGGCCCATTGTGCTAGCTGGTAGTTAGTTCCTGTGGCACTGTAGTAGATGACAGCTAATTTGATTTTTGACATGCTGTAGTCATTCCCTTCGAGTGTAGTTCCATACTATTAATTACCCTAAAGGGGTCTTTATAACCCAGAATGAAATCAATCTATTCGAACTGGACAGACAGATGTCCACTTTGCCTGTGTATACTAAGTTCAATCACAGGAAATGAGGGAGAATGGATGAATACTTATTTTGTAGAGAAAGCAAAAATGACCTTGGCGGGGGTTAGCATACGCACAACTAATGAAGCAGAAATGGGACCTGATGGAGGTTTGTCGCAGCTGTGGGAAACTTATTTTCAGAGTAATATTGCGGGGCAGATAGCTACGGTAAATCCTGAGTATATCTATGCTTTGTATACGGATTATGAGAGTGATGCGAGCGGAGCGTATACCGTTGTGATCGGGCATGAAGTAGCTGAGAAGAGACATATAGAGGGAAGGCAGCTAGAGGAAGGTGAGCTAGAGGAAAACGAACCAGAGGAAAGCGAACTAGAGGAAAGCAAGCTAGAGGAAAACGAGCTAGAGGAAAGCGAACTAGTGGAAAACCAGTTCACCTATGCGGCTGTACCGGAGAGCAAATACATGGTTTTTAAGACGAAAAAAGGTCCGGTATTTGAAGTAGTCGCGCAAGCGTGGGGGGAGATTTGGGCGTACTTTAAGGAGTCTGGGGAGGTAAGAACTTACACGGGGGATTTTGAAATTTATGATTCACGGAATTTTGACCCTGCTGACACACAGGTTGAGATTTATATTGCGATTGAATAGATAGGGAAAGGATGGTTTTGTGTGCTTAGTGGGTTAAGTGCTTAAGCGGGAGATTTTAGGGAAAAGTGTTATAGGAAGTGTTTAAAGGGAAGTATTTTATAGGGAAAAAGGGATTTAAGGGAGTTGCTTCTGATAGTAGTATCAAGCAGCTTGCGAGAGAAAGGGGGGCTGCCGAGAGGTAGTCCCTATTTTTGCTGACGGCCAGGTACTGGGGAGAAGGGTTACTTGACGGTGGAAGAGAATATGACAACTTAAAATTCTCGGGATGTGTTGTTAATCTTTGCTGAGGCTTGCATTTAGGCAGACGGGGGGAGACATAAGAAAAGCCCTAGAGTATATATACTTAACTAATATGTCTGCGGAAAAATATACGGTAAAAATCCCGTAGATTTGCTGGATTGGGCAGAAATGGCGGGGATGTACGGTAAAAATCCCGTAGATTTGCTGGATTGGGCTCAAGTGGCGAGAATGAACGGTAAAAATCCCGTAGAATTGCTGGATTGGGCAGAAGTGGCGGGGATGTACGGTGAAAATCCCGTAGAATAGTTGGATTGAGCCAAAGTGGGGAAATGTACGGTAAAAATACTCTACATCAGCTGCATAGCGTCGAATTAGTCAGAAATAAGAGCAAAAGTGCCCTACATTAGCCGCACCAAGCCAAAGTAGTAAGAAAGAGAGTCAAAAATGCCCTACATTAGCCGCCCCGAGCCAAAGTAGCAAGAAAGAGAGGCAAAAGTGCCCTACATTAGCCGCCCCGAGCTAAAATAGCAGGAAAGAGAGTCAAAAATGCTCTACATTAGGCGCCCCGAGCCAAAGTAGCAGGAAAGAGAGTCAAAAATGCCCTACATTAGCGGCAAACGCCGCTTGGACCTAGTCAAAGTTAGTTTGATGGAGGAGCTAGTGGAACTGTTATTGTTAGTGGAGTTAATGCGCTTAAGGAACTGATTCAGTTGGTGAAACTAACGGAGTTGATAGAGCTAATGTAACTGTAGAAGTTAATGTAGTCGGCAAAGCTAGTTAGTTAAGCAAATGTGGTTGATGGAACTGAGGTGATTAGTGAAGCTGCTGTAGTTCATGTAGTTCATGTAGTTCATGTAGTTCATGTAGTAGTTCATGTAGTTCATGTAGTTCATGTAGTTCATGGAACTCATTGAGTCGGCTGATCCGATAGAGTTGAGTAGAGATGACCAATTAGCCAACACACAAATATACAGAAATGGAGAATGCCAAATGGGAAAACAATTCACCGCTATACTACCTGTACATGAAGAGTTTATTCTTCGGCAGCACCTTTTTTTCGTAGGGTCGGCGCCGCTTTCAGAAGATGGGCATGTTAACCTTTCGCCGAAAGGACATGATTGTTTTCGGATATTGTCTCCTAATCAGGTGGCCTATCTAGACATGACCGGCAGCGGTAATGAGACGAGCGCGCATCTGCTGGAAAATGGAAGAGTGACGGTTATGTTTTGTGCGTTTGAGGGGCCGCCTAATATTTTAAGACTGTATGGAACAGGGGCTGTGATTTTGCCTGAATCAGCAGAATGGGAAACACTATACCCTATGTTTACATCTCTGCCTGGAGCTAGACAGATCATTTTGATAGATGTTCATAAAGTACAGACTTCCTGCGGATTTTCGATCCCATTCATGAGTTATGCGGGTGAGCGGGATACGTTGCAGCGTTGGTCTATCCAAAAGGGCGAGGCAGGCCTGAAAGAATATAGACAAGAGAAAAACACTAAGAGTATAGACGGGCTACCCACACCTCTTGGACAAAAAAACTGACCAGACAGGAGTTCCCATTCTCATGGTCAGCAGAAGGAGCGTACTATCTGTAGGGATTGTTTACCCAAGTCATTAAAAGTTGTCTGCTTCGTATATGTACACCCAAGTAGCTATAGTTGCTTGACTACTCATTATAAATGTTCACTAGTTGGATACAGTGTATGCTATAAACCATTACATTCGATCTCATTAGGCAAAGTAATAAGCTAATTGAACGCGACAAGTAATTCCTTAATTCGTAAATCTGTAATCCCGTAATCAAAAAAAATGAAGGACATAAGGGTGACGATTCATTTGGCATCCCATTGGAGGGTTTTTTAGAGTGTCTTTCCCTATTTAATAGTCTATTAAACTTATTGCTTTTACTGTTATTTCTATCATCGCATGCTCGTTTATTTAAACTTATAATGAAGGCGATGGGATGGGCTGCTTTTCCATCAATCATCGTTTACATTCTCATGTAGAAGTTATTTTACGTAGATTAATAAACGGACAAAGGAGATACAGCATGCTGCCATCACTCGCATTTCTTAAACGTCAATTAGAGGGGGTTTTACGCAATAAATTTGCACAGGGGCATCAAACCTCGGGTTATTTAGCCAAGCTGGAACAGCTTCCCGCAAGCTATGATGCCTATCTGGAATTCGCTCATAGCTTGGTGGCCATTCCAATGAGGGACAATTGGCCTTACTATGAACCAAACGATTTACAAGAGATATGGCAGGAATGCGATCCGGCACGACCTTTAGGCCAGGTCGGCATCTTGAATCTTAAGGATAGCTCCAAGCGTGTGGAGGCGGGATTCCTCGCTTCAGTCTGTGGTTCAATGCTAGGCAAACCGATTGAGGTAAACCCCAGCTTGTCGGAATTGCGTAAAGCTTTAACTTCTGTAGGGGAATGGCCACTGAATGATTACATTTCTGATGAAGTTCTCCATGCTTTGGATCGTCGACATTGGTCTTGGTTTGAGACGACGCGGGGGCGAATTCGTTATGTGGCACCTGATGATGATATCAATTACACATTAATGGGAATGATGGCGTTAGAACAATTTGGCGATGGTTTTACGAAAAGAAATTTAAGAGATTTATGGATAAATCATCTTCCGATAAGTACTACTTGGGGGCCGGAGAGGACCATCTTGCTTCGATCGGGGATTAGCTATCTGGAGCATGATAGAGAACTATTCAATCATTCTGAAATAGAGGCTTGGCCCGACTTCATGGTGCAAGATACAGAACTATGCGGAGCAGCGATTCGCGCAGATGCTTACGGTTATGCCTGCCCCGGTCAACCCGCTCTTGCCGCTGAGCTAGCTTGGCGTGATGCAAGTTTTACACATCGCCGGACGGGGATCTACGCCACGATGTTCATCGCCGCTGCGATTGCAGTTGCGCAAGTACTGCGCGATCCTATTAAAATAATAAGTACTGCACTGCAATTCGTACCTAGAAGGAGCCGATTCTATGAGATTACTCAGGATTGCCTGCAGAGGGTAGCGAATGCAGATAACTGGCTGGAAGCTTATCAGAGCATTAACCATAAGTATGCAAATTATAGTCACTGTCAGGTTTATCAGGAAATAGGTACCTTAATTAATACATTTCGATTTGCAGACAATGTCGGTGACGGGATATGCAAGCAGGTGATGCAAGGCAACGATACGGATAGTTTTGGAGCAACAGCAGGCTCTCTGCTCGGGGTTTATTTCGGTTCTGACAGCCTGGAAACAAGATGGCTTGAGCCTTTCCAAGACCGGATTCATACGGGATTATCTAATTTTCATGAGCAAAAGCTATCCCGTTTGGCTGAGCGGATGGGGCGTTTGCCAGAGTTGTTGCATACTCACCAACATCGAATTGAACCCAGCGAGCTCTATGTAAACGAGAACACCGATTTAAACCTTTGAATTTGATTTCATCAAAAAAATGGTTAAGATATCTGTTACTACGGTTCACAATTTTATTTCCTTGGAGTGTTTGTGGGACCTATATAGAAGTGCTTTAGAAATTAAAAGTGCCAATTGAGTAGCTGAGTAAAAGTCACCGTGCTTAATGCAATACGACATTATCCCGTAACAGGTTACTTTTTGATTTTTTTCATCTATCCATAGACTGCTAGTACATGGAAAAAAGACACCAACCCCCGGTTAGTGTCTTTTTGTCTAGCAACAGGTACTGCTAACAATGGCAAATTTGCTTGAAGATGTTACATCAAACGTAGATCACATAAGGGATGATGCGTAACCAATGGTGTGAAAGCGTCTAGAGCAGATTACTTGAAAGTTCAATGGATTGTTAAAAATATCCACAATAGGTAAATTAACGAGACTTAGACTACAGGATAATTACGAATGATTAACGAGCTATGTGATCTTCATGGCATTACGTACCTATTAACCATCGAAGCGCTGTCCAACGCTAGTTGCTATAAGTGGTGGAGCTTACAGGATCGTCGAGCCGACACAAAGACAAGGTTATCCCGTATGCCGTATGCCGTATGCCGTATCCCGTATCCCGTATCCCTACCGCCCAAAGCTCATGCTACCCACGGATTCCACTATAAACACAGGCACATATTGCTCGCCCATGTCTGTTCCAACGAGCTCATATCCATTCTGATATTGGCCACTAACTAACGCGTTACCTGTAACGGAACCCACTTCTCCTTGGAGCAAAATATAAATCCCATCCGAGTAAGCAAGACTATTGCCGAAGTTATCTACGATGATCTCACAATGAAAAGAGACCTTTTCAAAAGGATGAGTGGTAAGATCCGCAGCTGAGATTACAGCATACTCCTGAACAATCTCCGCGAATTGATAGCTGCCGTCTACTTTACGGTAAAGTGCCGTTTGCCCGTCAACACCGTCTCCAAGATCCGCATTAGGCACGAGAATAGAGTCATCCGGCTGCAGTTCATAACTATCACCAGCTAAAAAAAATAACTGCGAAATACCATTCGATTTCATCTCATATGCTGTGAAAAGGGTGCGTCCACCTTCAACCTCAGATTGGGCTAAAACTACAGGTACACCTGAAGAAGTTGCCAACTGTTCATTAAAAGTAAGACTGCGCAGACTCTCGAAGCGTGGCAAGCTCTTTCCAGTTAATGTGACCACATTGTCGTCGTTATTCATCCCGGCATAATAGAGCACGCCACTATTATCCGTCCCGGCAACGATCACTTTTGTGCCCAATAGTCCTTTGCGGGAGATGACGTTGTTGTATTTGTCTTGCTCTTCACCGCCAGGAAGGAGGCGAACAGGCTCTGCGATATTCCAAGCCAGCCTAGAAGCGGCAATGTTTGTCGAAGTATCTTCTAGCGGGGCAAGATCTCCGTATAATTGTATCGCTTCAGCATATTGACCTTTAGTTGTCAGACGTTTGGCGTTTTTTAGTAGCTTAGCCTTACTAGTATCGATCAAAGTCAGCACCTTGGATGACGTGATGCCTGCCGATCCTGCAAAATTACGATAAGCTACAGCATGCCCAGCAAAAGCTGTGATATTGTCACCTTCAAGATCTTTGTTCAGGATGATCTTCCCGCTGCTTTCTGCTTGTTGAAGTACCCAAGGAGCTTCGTAATTATGCTGGCTATAAGCACTCATCAGGGACAGGGTGCTTTCCAGCATGCCGGTAAAGTTTCCTGCTCCTGCTAAGGATTTTAATATAGCTGTGTCATGGCTTTTAAACTTTGAGGCTAGTAAATCCTCTTTGGAAGCTGCACTTCCATAATAAGCATCAGGAATCTGCAAAAGATTCCATTTGAAGTTCTCTTCATTACTCACCCCTCCGCTCTGGTTCTGGGCAAGATCGGCAAGGAACTGCTCCTTAAACTGACGGAAATAAGAGGTGAACTGGTCTGAAATGCCTGAGGCCGACGATAACTGGCGATAATAGGATTCATAGGGACCGCCTGGCTTCATATATGTAGCTTTTAAACTGAGCAGAGCTTGATAGCTTTTCATAAATCCGGCAAAATCCTTGGTCGCTGCTTCCTCCTTAGTAGAGGCTACCAAATCATTCAGAACTTTGCGGATGTCTGTGATTGGAGCTAATTCATCCAGACGTTTTGCGACTCTTTCTTCCTGGTAATCAATGGAATAGTTGGTCGCTGCTTGACGGTACTGATCCTCTGCATTAATCAGATCCCCGGCAGCGTAGAGACGGTCGGCTTCTTTGGTGATTTGTATTTTATCTGCGATGAGAAAAACCTTCTGTCCAAGCAGCACAAGCATGCATATACACAAAATGATCATAAAGTTTCGCAGGGTTATTAATTGTTTGAACGTCATATAGAGTAGCCTCTTTTTTCAAAATATAAGAAAGCCTAAGAAAGTATAAGTTTCACGGTATACATCATCCTTATATTTCTTTGAGAAACGGTTGGTTGTCATCAATAAGGATGTTTGCTTTATATTGGTTCATCTTAGCTTTCAGGTCTATTGGACCTCCGGGTCCCAGCGGTATTTGGCTTCACGAATGTCAGCTACCCTGAGGTCTAAGCCGTTCCAAGGTTCATCGGGATTCGCAGCAATGAGTTTGGACAACCGCAAGAAACGGTCCTTGGGCAGATCTTGCACGTATCGGCCAATCATATTGGAGTAGAGCAGGGCATAACGCTTCATTCTTACCGCCGCTCCTGCAACGCTCGTAAGGATGGTTAAGCCGTTAGCCATCTGGCGAATCTCCACTTCATAGTTCTTCACGTAGCGTAGTGTACGATCCTTAATGAGATCGGGACGGACTTTAGCGATCTCGCCGATATATTCGGCTAGCAGTGGTTCGAAGTCTTTTAGAAGAAGCTGCTCCAGTTCTAGATCCATATCCTTGCGGAGTAAAAATCCATGCAGCAAAGCCACTCGCTGCCGCGCGATCCGGTCGCCGCGAAGCAGGATGGAGAGCTCGCGCAGCTTCTCATAGGCAAGAACATCATCCTCACGGAGTACGGAGACAGCTTCCTGACGGTTGACCTCCAGCCCTTCCTTGATGATGCCGATCCCACGACCAAGCAGCTCATTGAGAGAACGAAGATTCTCGTTCTGCCTTACTTTTCGCTGCGTATAGTACAATAGTCCAGCAAGCACAAGACCCCCGGCACCACACAATATCATTTGTTGGATGCTATTTCCAAAATAGACAGAGGCTAGTGTGAGCAGTAAGATGAATAGTAGGCGGGTATGCATCTTCCGTCTGGCTAGTGATGCTGCGTGCTGCTCTACAGCAATAAGTGAGGCTCTGCCACATTTTCTACAGCGGTCTTCGCCAAGAGCGGTATACCGCCCGCAGTGGCGACAGATGCGCAGCTTGTCATAAGCGTAACGAGGTGCCTTGAAGGGCCGGAAGGTAACGGGTCTTTTCTTATTCACGGCCTTTATCGCCTCCGTTCAAAGCGGCTAGCAGTCGATCGTTAATATCATCACGTGTCAGTGGTTTGCGCTGATGTGCGGCATAAATGGAAATCTGAATTACGGCAATTAGGAACGTAATCCCAAGAATGACGTATGAAATCATGGAACAATCCTTTCTCATGGACGCTCTGCAGTCCAGATGGCTTTTAGAATGATAATCTTCTATGCATCAATGCACTGGGTCCGGCGGTCCTAAAGTTGAAGTTTACAAGGTTTAATTATATCATAATGGCATGCTATTTACAGATTTTAGCGATAGTGCTGAACCTGTCATATGTGCCTAATATAACACAAGAGGAGCCCTATTTATGCTTCGTAAATATCAAAGTATTAGAACAACCAAGACTCTCTTTCTACGTATCTTTCCGGCATTGCTCCTGGCTCTTTGTCTAGCTGCCTCGCCTTTTGCAGCTGTTAAGGCCTATGCGGCAACGTCGGCGCAATCTCACATTGACGCTGTGCTTCTTATTGATGTCAGCAACTCCATGAAGACTAGTGACAAGAACAAAATCGCCAACGAAGCGATGAAAATGTTCATAGATATGTTATCCACCCAAGGTGATAAAGTAGGTATTGTTGCCTATACCGACAAGGTGCAACGGGAAAAGGCCCTGCTGCAAATTAGCTCGGAGAGCGATAAGCAGGATTTGAAGGATTTTATTGATGGTTTGGACCGAGGAGCTTACACCGATATCGCTATTGGCGTAGAGGAAGCTGTAAAGGTTCTGCAGAATGGAAGTGACCCTTCCCATGAGCCTATCATTGTAATGCTCGCTGACGGCAATAACGATTTCAACAAAGCGACAGGCCGGACGCAAAGTGAATCAGATAAAGAGCTGAAGGCGGCCGTAGAGGTTGCCAAAAAAAATGGCTATCCCATCTATACCATTGGACTTAATGCAGATGGCAAGCTGAATAAACAAAGCCTCGCCGACCTGTCCAACGAGACGGGTGGTAAAGCATTTTCGACGGACTCAGCAGACGATCTGCCGCAAATCCTGAGTGAGATTTTTGCCAGCCATTTGAAGCTGAAGGTAGTGCCTGTGCAGTCGATTACTGCAAATGGCGATTATCAGGACGTGACCGTCAACGTGCCTAACGGCAGTGTTTTGGAAGCCAATATCTCAATTATGTCTTCACAGCCTGTGACAGCGAAATTAACGGACCCGTCAGGTAAAGAAGTTGCGATCCCCTCAAACAATGTCCTGCTGTCCAAGTCTTCTACTTATAGCTTGATTAAGCTACTGTCACCGCAGGAAGGAGATTGGAAACTTCAGGTTAAAGGTGTGCCAAAGGATAAGATTGATATTAATCTAGTCTTTAACTATGACCTGGAGCTTAAGATCGATGCGCTGCCATCAGCAACCTATAAAAAGGGTGATAAAATCGACATCACCTCGCATCTGTTCAGCAACGGTACTCAGGTAACACTCAGTAATTTGTATCAAGATATGAAGGCGGTACTGCTTGCTACAGATATTGATACAGGTGATGTGCAAGAAATCGAACTGGATAACTCCGGAGCTGTCTTCAAGGGTACATTTGAGGTAAAAGAAAGCCATAACTACGAGTTGAAGGTACGGGCAGAGGAAAGCAGCTTTTATCGGGAAAGTGCACCTGTCCAGATCAGCGCGAAGACAGGCGGAGCAGCAACAACAGCACCTTCTACAGGGACTGGTAACGAAGAACCCCTGAAGGAAGCCTCATCCAAAACCCTGTATTACATTATAGGGGGCATTCTTTTAGTGCTGGCAGCGGGTGCAGCATGGTATGTGCTGAATAAGAAATCGGCACGTGGTTTTGTTGGACAGCTGGTAGTAGAGGTTAAAGACAGCAATACGGGTGAGAAGACCTACCCACAATATAAGAAGCTTGCAGGCTTCAAGGGCAAGTTCACCCTTCATCAGCTGCTGCAATTGGCGCCTGAACTGAAGGAGAGCGAAACTGTTATTTTCACACCGGCTAAGAATGACCGATTGCTATTACGCAGCGGAGAAGGTGTTACTGTGGAGAGATCCGGACGTGCTGCGGATGCTTCGCGTGGTCTTGAACTGAAGAGTGGGGACCGCGTTTCAGTATCTCTACAGACGGTAGATAAGACGATTTATCTGGAATATTTAGTATAGTAGGCAATGGCAATGTATGCCGCAGAAACAGTTTTGCTGCAAGATATCTGAAGTACAGCTTCCGCAAAACTTTTAGGAGGATAAGCATATGAAACCAGTAGTAAGAGAGCATATACAGCAATTGGATGTATCACTAGGCGGCGGGATTGTCAGCGATAAGATCAGGGTGGATACGATTGATAATCCGATCCTGATCATTGGACTAGGCGGCACGGGCATTGATGCTCTGCTGCGTCTTAAATATCAGATTAACCGCCGCTTTAAGCTGCCGGAGGATCCGATATCCAAGAAGAAACGGGACAAGCCGGATAATGTGGAATTTCTAGCTTTTGAGACGAATGAACAGGATCGTGGAAAAAAATACAAAGGCATTGGGCTGGACCCGCAAAATGAATTTGTACTGTTGGCGAATGCCGAAATCGGTGGATTGTTGCAGAACCGCAGTATCCTCGATTCCTATATTACGGATTGGCTGTCACCTGAGCTGAGTATTACAGATGGTATGAATGGTGCTGCTGGTGTGCGGCAGGCTGGACGTCTGCTTTTGTTCACCAAGATTAATCAGGTTGTAGGCGCGATTGATAAGAAGATCAAGACGTTATCCGTAGGCACTAACAAAAAGCTGATGGTCTTTCTGCTGACAGGTCTGTCGGGCGGTACAGGCAGTGGGGCTTTCTTGGATATTGCCTATATCGTGCGGGGTATTATTGAACGTGACTACGGATCAGCCGGTATTGACCGTGTGAACACGCTGGGGTACCTCTTTACACCTGACGTGAATTTATCTAATAAAAGTCTAAGCGAGCACACGCGTGAATATATTCGCAAGAACGGTTATGCAGCGCTAAAAGAGCTGGATTACTGGATGAATGTGGACAGTCGTGGTGAGCGGTTCCAGCAGCAATACGGTAATATTTTGACGGTAAATTCACCGCTGCCTCCATTTAATCTATGTCATTTGATCTCTGCAACGAATACCGAGGGTAAGCTGCTGGAGAATGCGTACGATTACTGTATGAACGTAACGGCGGAGAACATCACGAACTTTATGGCGAGTGAAGAAAAACAGTCTGGTGAAGAATTCGCCATCCATGACTATATCAGTAATATTCGCACCAACATTGCGCAGATGAACAAGACCTACCCAGCTAACTATGAATACAACATTATCGGTGCCTCGTCCGCTGTGCTTCCGATTGAGGAAATGACGACTTACCTGGCTTTCCGCTTGTTTGATAAAATGGAAAAAATGTTCCAGCAGGCGCCAGGTCAAGAGGATGTAGAGAAATTCGCACGTAAGCTTGGAATTGATCTCGACAGTATGATCAAGACGTTTGAATCCCGTGTGCCTGAGCCGTTGCCAGGCTACGAGAACAGCGAACGCTTGAGCCATGCCAATGTTGTTAAGAATCAAGTGGTAAGCATGGATACAGAGCTGGAGCAGAACTTCCTGGCTCGTGCCCGTGAAGAATATATCAAATCGAAAAAGCAGCTGCCTGGCGAAATTGTGGGACGTTTCAGTGAAGAGCTGGAGCGCATCTTCCTGCATCCAGAGCAAGGGCCGTTCTACGTTTCCCGCTTGCTGTATACCGAGAAGGGCTTCTGTATTTTGAAGCTGATTCAGTCTTATATTGAGGCTTTACGTGAAAGCTTGTTGCGTTTGCCACGTGATATTGAGACGGCGCAGGACAGTGCGGATGAGAAGCTGAGCGATGCCCGCAGTGCTTTTGTCTCCAAAGAGAAGAAGAAAAATGCCTATATTGAGGCTAAAATCAATGAGTATTGGCTGCACGCCGATGTAGAACGCACTGAGCAAATGATTCAATTTTACGAGGACTTATATGAGCTCTTAAATGATGAGAACAGCCGGATTTACGGTGTGTTTACAGAGATTCTTAGTGCGCTTAGCTCGATTTTTGCCAAGAACGGGGACATCCTTATCAATGGCGAAGAGCAGGCAGACTATAAAGGAAACAAAACTTATTATTGGAACATTGTGAACGTGCCGGATATTTCGGCGACCATCTCCAAGATTATGGATCAGAAGGACGGCGACGACCTGATTCGTGACTTCACCCGTGAAATGCTGAAGCATTCCGGACGTTGGGTCAAAGAGCAGGAGATTGATATCGTTCGCTCAATTTCGGAATTCCTTAGCGATAAGTTTGGGGATCTGATTACCCGTTCGATGGAGGATTTCCTTGTGATGAAATTCGGCCATGAAGAGCCGCTGGATAAATTCGTTGAGCGGATTATTGCCGGTAAATTGGACGAAGAGGCTGTGCCTACCTTCCACCTTAGCAATAGCTCAGGCAGCTTACATTTCCCATCATGGGGTTTCGTTTCCGTGCCTGTTAAAGCGCCGGGTATCCTAAAAGGGATTCGTAATTATCAGAATAATGCGCTTGGCAAATCGCAATTTACGATCAAGGAAAGCCAAGTGAAAAATCGTATTTTCTGGCTTAATACACGTAATGGTGTGCCACTTTTCGTATACACGCCGCTGCGGGTGTTTGAAGAGAACTATGAGCGGACCATTCTCGACAAGGAAGGGATCGGTCGCCATCTCGTGATGACGGATAAGAACAACTGGACGTACCTGCCTTCTCCGATTCCAGAAAAATCATGGGGCGACACTTACGTCAATTCTCGTGTACGTGATTATAACGCTAGAGTGCGTGCAGACTTTGCAAAAGCGCTGGCAAGTGGAGTCATTATTGAAAAAGGTGTAGATGAGAACACAAGTAACAGATATTCTGTTGTGTTCACCAAACCTTTTGATCTGGACGCCATTTTGAACGGTTTCGATATGCAGCTGCAATCTACACGCCCAAATCTCGGTGAAGTGAAGAAGGCGGTTGATGAGCTGAAGAGCCTGCGTGAGAAGGGCTTGGAGCGGGAAGGCCTTAAAGATATCTTTGGCAGCATCAACAAGGACATGGCGCAGGAGAATCTCATTCGTTCACCGCAGCTGATTTCACGTGTTCGTGTGGAGCTGGCTAAATATGCTGAACTGACTGCCAAAGCCGCTGAGCTTGAAGGTGTGCTTCATCAATATCTGGACGAAGATAAGTGGATGGATCAGTTCATTGAAGCTTTGTATACGGACAGCATTATCAAAAAAGGCGCACTCTACGTTTATGACCGTGATGAAGAAGAGGACGCTTGGGAGCCGTTTGCTAATTTGATGAAAGAGCGCAGCTACGTAGAGTATGCCGTGTATCGGCACTTCCGGGAGCTGGATGAGAAGAGCCGCAGCGTACTGCTGCGTAAGGCAGCACGTCGTGCAGGTGAAATGACTGCCGCTGAAGACGTTACCCCGCTGCTCTATAAGCTGGAAGGACTGTATGTATCATTCCTGGAAGCACGCGATAGCTTGGAGTACGAACGGGTAGAGTATGAGAGCGGCGATGAGATGTACGGATTCTACAAGAGCATGACTAGCAAGCTCGGCAGTATCCGCAGAAAGTTGAAATAGGCCTATGATCAAAACACAGGCATTATCTTATGGTGAACAATATGCGGTACAGGAAGAGGCACAGCGCAGCAAAGGGGATGGACGCAGCAGCATCCATTACCCTGCCCTGTTTCTGTTCGTAGGCGACAAGGTTGCTCCGGCCATCGGTCCGGTGCTGGATAGCTGCGAACGAAAATGGGATAACGCCGGCGGTGTTATGGCATTACATGCTGTGTCAGGTGCGGCAAAAGAAGGAATAGACGGAAGTATAAGTGGATCTGTTGCGGGAGGAAAAGACCGGGTGCTGGCCATGGCCTTGCCGGAAACGGCAGGGTCAGATCCACGCACTGTGCGTCATGAACTTTACCGCAAGTTTCATGAGGATACACGTTATCTTGCTGAAATGAATAAAGTTATCCGGCGGCTGAGCAACAGTATAGCGGATTATGGACGTCTATATTCATCTTTTGACGTCATCCATCTCTCTATCATTACGCGGGTTGATGATCCGCTTAATGTATTGCTGCCGGAAATTACACTGTTGGCTCGTGCTGTACTCGGCCAGTCCTTTAAGTCCGTACAGACAGATCTCTACGCTCTGATCAATGAGCGGGAGCAAGGGGATAATTTTGGATATTCCAGCTCAGTAGGGCTGGCTTTTCTGCGTGAATTGGACAGAATGCAAGCTACGGACTATAAGTTTAATGCGCCGTTACTTGTGACGGAAGACGGTCTGTCGATTCCAGTTGCCCATGGTCCTTCCGCATTATTTGACCTTGTGTATCTGCTCTCCGATAAGAATGAGCGCGGTATGATGTCTGCACACGGTATGGATGACAACTACGAGATTATTTCTCATATTAGTCTGCTCAAAAATCGGGTCCGCCCGGCTTCTGATCAGGCTACTGGTCATGGCGGATATAACAATATGACCTTCAAAAGCGGCATCAGGGGCAGCACTGGAAGACAAGGCTACGCCTCTGCTGGCTTTTCCGGGGTAAGAAGACCTAATGTTCAAATTGCTTTGGCGGTGCTGTATCATGCGTTTCGGCGGCTTGTCTCCGATATGCGTGAGGGCAGTTCGTGGACTATACGTGAACGGCAGGCGTTGTTAGGGCTGGACCCTGACAGCTTGCGGGAACACGCGGTACACCTACTTCCGGAGAAAGACGGCCTGAATGAAATGACGGGGTTAATGAGTCACGGACGCCCTACCTATAATGAACTGAAGCAGCTGTCACTTCGTGAAGCTGAACGGCAGTTGTTCGGTGACGGGGGCGAAGCTTATTTCCGCAATAACTTTGTGGCAGAGTCAAACCGGAGAGTAGAGGGAATGAATCCATTACGCCAATGGCGCACTATGCTGGCGGCACAGGAAACATCTACGCCAGCGGTAAGCTTTTATCAGCTTGCGGAGTGGACGGCAGATCGTGATGAAGCCGGAAGTGTGCTCCATCTTTTACGTCAGCATATGGCAGGCCTGCGTTCCGCGATTCTCTCCATGCAGGAGGAGCTTGAGGACCTTTACGCAGAAAGCGTGGAGCGCCAGCCGTTCCAGCGTGTGCCGCTTTTTGATAAAAGAACAGTACGTAACTTCATTCATTATTTATTCTCAGCCGTATATGGCAAAAAATATGAACTATTGGGCCTAGAAAGTGAGCTTGCCCTATGCAGTCGTTTGGAATCTGCACTTGAGCAGCTTCATATGGAAAGTATGGCCCGTGTGAAAGCTATGGAGACTTTGGAGGAAGAATTGCGTATTACTGTTATGGACAGCATTGGGCGAACAAACGAAACAACGGGCCAGAACGTAATGGAATACTACCGCGTAGTCACAGAAGAAGTGATGAAGGATATCGAAACCCGGCGTGGACCTGGAATATTCTTCAGTGAGAAGTACATGGGCAGTATCTCCAAGCTCTTAGAACAAGGGAAAGAAGCTGTGATTGAGCGTTTGATTGATATTTGCCGTCGGGAGCTGCTGACAGCAGAACCTTTCAATTTATCTTTTGAGGAAGAGCTTCTGCGGCGTGCAAATGTTGCGGCAGCCTATGAGAATCGTCAGGTTCTATCGAGGGAAGAGCTGTTCAAGCGCTTGTATCATAATTTAGAAGAGTGCGCGGCCATTAATGTTCGGTTATTCGAATATACGCAAGAGCATCGTCATGAGGAGAAATATTTCTTCGGAGACAGTTCATCAGAGTTTCTACGCTACGCCTTTGGAGTAGATGAGACAACCCGGATTTACCGGTTAGGATTCGTGCATGAGCAGCGGAGGAGCGGAGTGGAGAAGCTAAACCTGATGGGCGGCTTTCATTTAGAGGACCTGCTCTATTATCGCAACGGTAAGGTCTATTATGAGACTTATGCTCAGAATGGCTATCAGCTCCATGGGCTGAGTGAAGATCAGCTTCCTGAGATGCGCTGATGGCGTAATAGATAGGTCCCCTCACTTTGAGTCCCTTTATTGCCTTTGTGCAATAGAGTCATCGGATATAACTCTTAATTAGAGTTCCGGGATAGGGACATTTCTCCTTATTTCCACTGCACACTATGCAATAGAATAGAAATAGATGTTTCTCCTATTCCATTCTATTGCACAAAGTGCAATCTGGGGGATGATAACACATCCGGGTAGCCCGTTTATCAGGCAGCATAACCCCCGGAATGTTTAAAGGATAAGAGTACAATTCAGATTTTACCCGGAAAGGAAGTATAACGATGCAGAGAAAAATCAATCTGCTGCTGCTCTTCTTCAGTCTGATCGGCGGCGGGGTCGCCTTTCTTTTTGGCGAATGGCTGCTAAGCTGGTATAACGATCTGCCTTCCATCCTGCTTGTGGGTATTTATTTTGCCATTGTGGCGATGGGAGTCGGTGTAGGCTGCCTGCTTGCAGAGATGATCTCGCCACGACTGAACGGAGCTTCATGGAAGCAGCGCTATCTGGGGTTATCGTGGAAGCTGCTGCCTCTGATGATTGTTCTTGCACTTGGTGTTGGAGCTTTAACGGAGTTTGTTTATGAGCTGAATTTTGGCGGAGCCAGACCAGTTAAGAATGTAGTAATGGCTATCGATGACTCAGGCAGTATGACACAGAGTGATCCCGATAATAGCCGGTATTCCGCAGCAAAAGCGTTAATTACAAAAATGGACACTGACAATAAGGTAGCCGTGGTGACCTTTAACAACGAAGCTGTAGTTGTCCAACCTTTAACGCCACTTTCAAATTCGGAGAATCGTGAGAAGGTGCTGACTGCAATCGATAATCTGCAGCCAACCGAAGGCGGTACGAATATTAGCGGTGCGGTCTCGGAGGCACTCAAGGAGATTGACAGTGACGGCAAAAAAGACCAAGGAGCCATGGTCATCTTGTTGTCTGACGGAGTGAGTAATTTCGATACCACAAGAGAGTTGCAGGCTTATGTAGAGCGCGGCATTGCCGTGAATACCATTGGTCTGGGCTTGAATGATCCAGCAGGCACTCAGCTGTTGCAGGATATTGCGAGAGTGACAGGCGGACACTATTATGATGTCAAGGATTCAGCCCTACTGGGCGATGTGTTCCAGCAGATCTATGACCGTCTGGGAGATCGGACGCTGCTAACTGAGCGCAGTGATTCAACGGCAGACAGTCCTTATTATGCTGCGGTTCGTATTTTGTCACTGATGTTGATGGGAGCTGCGCTTGGATTAGGTCTGGGAATTATGTTTGATAACCGTCATTTGGCTAAAAGCTTTGGGATTGGCGGCGTAATATCAGGCTTGTTCGCAGGACTGATTCTGGAATTTGGACTTAGCGGTGACTCCTTTACAGATAGTCTTATTCGTCTTCTGGCTGTTCTTATATTAGCTGCTATTATTGCATTATTTACAGGCGTCATTCCGGTAGGAGAAGGACGTATTTATCGAAATAGAAGAAACAATAACGCAGCGCCTGCACCAGCATCGGATAACTTTCCGGGTCGGCGCAGAAGCCGGAACAGCAAAGGATTCTAGTGTAGCGGAAAGGGGTTTACAGTAATGAGGTACGCCGAGGTTAATGCTTCCGCTCCGGGAATAACGGATGTGACATCCCAAGTGGATGACCGATTCTGTACGCTGAGATGGCGCTGGCCGGACGGCGTGCAGGCGGTGTACATCCACAAAACCTCCGCAGAAGCGGCTGACATGGGAACCGGAGATGATCCGCCGATCGGGATGAAGCTCTACACTCGTGAGGAATACAAATCTAACAATGGTTATCGTGATCGATTGGATGAGATCGGATTGATATCCTATACGATATTTGCTCGTCTTGCTGAGAACGGTGAGACTGCCCTGGTGAGGCAAAATGATGGTGTGAACCGGGTGATGGTCAGTGCAGGCAAAGCCCGGATCTATTATTCCATTCAACAAAAAAAGGCCTTATTCGGAAAACAAAAGACCGTACATATGGCGATTACGGCAGAAGTGCCCGTGGCACGGGATGTCCTCTGTTATGTCAAGAAACGTGGAGGGCATCCGGCAGGGAAAGAGGATGGTATTCTCTTTCCCTTCGTCCAGGATTTCGCTCCTGGACGCAATGTACTTCCGCCGATTGAAATCGGTAAGGATGATTTTGTACGCATCTTTTTCACCGATGGCAAGAAATATGGGCTTTATTACGAATTGGTACCGGAGTGAGACTTGGTCTACGCGTACAAGCGGGTAATGAGCAGTGCGTTCATAGCAAGTACGTAGATACAACTTTTGGGAGGATGAGTAGATGTCTTTTTTTAGCCGTATTATGAAAAAGAATCAGCCGGAGCCGCGGCCGCTTTTTTACGATATAGTGTGTCCGTATTGCTTCACCAAGTTCTCTCCGGAGGATGTCGTCTTTCGGGCTATGCACAGCCGGGAGGACGATGAAAATTACGCATTGGGTGAGGATGACGCCTTGAACAAATACCGTGAGCGCTTTGGGCTTGATACGGTAGATGACATAGAAGCGATTATCAACCCGGCGGATATTCCGGAAGAATATCATCATTACACGGATCATGTGTTAACTGGGCTTACGGATCGTTACGGTGTGCTTACGCGCAGACGGCTTTGCCCGTCCTGCCATAATGAGCTGCCGGTGACTGCCGGGAAGGTGCCGAGTAACATCATCTCGATTATCGGGGCATCCCAAGTCGGGAAATCGGTGTATATGACCTCGCTGATCCACACATTGCAGCATACTACAGCAGGTCATTTTGATGCCGCTTGTATGCCGCTTAATGCAGAGATTAGCCGTAAGTTCCGTACATTGTATGAAGAACCGCTTTTTGAGCGTGGGGATCTGCTGGCTTCTACACAGAAGGAAAAAATGCAGGAGCCTTTTATCTTTCAATTTGTCTTTAAGGATGAAAATAAACCGCCACTGACACTTGTATTCTTTGATGTAGCAGGTGAGGGTATGGTGGATCAGGATTATCTTGGACTTCATGGTCAGCATATCAAGAACTCTGCGGGTATTTTGTTTATGGTCGATCCGCTGCAAATCCGTTCTATCCGTGAAAAGATTCATATTAACATCGGTGACCGCCCGGGAGAATGGGTCTCACAATATGACGAGCCGCGCGATGTGGTGCTGACGATGTTCGGTGATTTTATTGCCTATCAGGAAAAGAGCAAAACAGACATTCCAACAGCGGTTGTGCTTGCCAAAAGTGATATGCTGCATTCACTGAAGGATGAGGATGGCGATTACATCAAGTCCAACAGCAATGTGTTCAATAACTATGTTCACCGCAAAACATTAAACATGGACGAATTCCATAATATCGACGGGGAAATTCGCAGATTTATTGGTAAGGTGGACAGACCCTTTAAAGATACGATGGATGTTTATTTCGCGAATACGGGTTATTTTGCAGTATCTGCGTTGGGCAGCAATCCTGTGAATCAAAAGATTGAGGGTGTAGTAAGCCCGATTCGTGTAGACGAGCCTTTTATTTGGCTGCTGCATAAGCTGAAGTATATTGAGGGGAGCGACGGCCCGTGAATGTTTTCTCAGGGTCAACAATCGCCCAACAGATGTACACCCGCGAACGTCGCGGAGTGTTTCGTTCCACAGAAGGCTTCGATACGGTAGCGAAATCAGATAGTCTAGACAATAATTTTGTGAAAAAAATCCTTCATCCCTTCTGCCTCTACGATGCTCCTGCGGAGTTAACCGCACGTGGAGAGAAGGATGAGGCTGCATATCCTGGTGCGCTGCACCTATTTCATGCTGAGAACGGGGATACAGTTATTGGGCTTAGTCGTTATCAAGCGGCCGATTTCACAGGCCAACGAAGCGCTTTTTTTGCACATAACTATGTAGTTCCTGCTTCACGTTCCGAAGAAATTGTGCAGAGCTATGGAGACTGGCTGCATGCTGATTTTGCAGAGCGTTATACGGGAGAGCTTGGTGGAACCTTGCCGGAGCTGCCCTCTATTCCAGTTGTTCGCACAGACCGCAGCCCTGATCCAATCGCAGGCTTACGCTTGTTAGGGATTGATGAAGGGATATTCAAGGCGTTATTGCAAGCGGTGATGCTCTCTGTAGCAGGTAAGAAAAAAATCTACGTGGCTCTAAACGTACCTATCACCGAGTTGTCTGCGCGGGCGGTGGAGCTTACAGAAATTCTGTATAGCGTGCTGCCGTATGAATTCCGCCGTAGATTAGGCGTGATTACCTATGCGAATGAACCGCAAAGCCGTAAATATATACATCTTAGCTTTGTGGAAAAAGGTTCACTTCGTCCCGGTGACCGCAGTATTGAGAAGGATTATACCTTTGATTTGGCTTCCGGACGGATGGGAAATGTCGATTTTGGCGATTCCCGCCAGCCTTATGCTGATTTGGTATGGAAGCTGTTACTGCTGAATCCAGGAGACATTAACGACTTCGTAAGCTTCGCCGATCAGATTCTACGTGGAGAGAGTCCTGAGCACAAGCTATCCCTTTCTTTCTATAATGAGCTGGCTATATTTTATGAGATTGAGCAAGGGAACGAGCATTTATATACGGAAAACAAGAGTGCGGTGCTAAGTGGTTTGCTTTCTTACCTTAAACCAGACGGTGCAATTCATTCTAGAATCCGCTTGAATGATATTTTCTTAGAACGGTTTGACCGGGAATTTGATCTGATTCGGCAAAGAAATGTGCCAGATCCGGCGATTATGGAATGCTTTAAAGAGTATTTTGTACTTAAGGATCACAATTACAGGGTCAGAATCGTGGATTATTTCATTAATGGGATGCTTCATAGTGTGGAAGCGGGCCGCAAGGATATTTTGAGTGCTGCTTACGGGATCATTGAGAGTAATGATGAGTTAAGTGCAGCTTACTTCCAGCGCGTGATGTCTGAAACTTATTTCCGTAAGCAGCTACTTGAGCCTTATATGGAATCAAGACTAGCTGCGGCGTCCAGATCTGCGGATATTCTGAGCTTTGTGCTCCATTGGGGGCGGTTCCTGCCAGTGGCGTTAGAGCAGTCTTTTGCTCAAAATGCTGTGAAGGATTATTTGCTAGAAAAGCTCCAGCTGGAGCATGATCCGGTGGCTTCTGTGGCGGAAATTCATGAAATTGTAGATAAGGCAGAAAAAGATCGCCGCAAAGGAACAGGAGTTGCTCCTAAGGCACTCTCCCTAATGCAGGATCTTGCTGCTTCAGCAGATAGATTCTTACTGAACCGCTTATCGCTTTCTGATATGACGCAGGAGGAGCTTCTGGAGGTAGTTTTTTTACGGTATGGTAATGTTGTCGATTGGCAGCCGCCACTGGATAGGATTAGCAAGCAGAAAGAGAATGCGCTGCGTGCCGCTTACCGCTGGTTTGGTGAAGAGAAGCCGAATGAGGAGATTTTTACAGGATTGTCTCCGCAGGAACTAGACGATGTGCAGCTACTGGGTCGTCGTTTGCTAAAAGAGGCGCGTGTTCTGGAACCCTTTGAACGGCTTCCGCTAGCCTTTTACTACACAACTCAGCGTGAAGGGGGTCCGCTGGATTACGATGCGCTTCTGGAGCTGTTAAAGCGTAAAGCCGGTTCCGACAAAGAAATCATCTATCGGTTTTTTGCTTGGTCGCAAGGCAATCCTTTATTTACGGTTTCGAATAAAAAGCTGCAACCGGGTTACCGTAAGGCGATTCTGAAGTATTTCCTGAGCAGTGATCGTGAAGCGTTCAAGAATCGGGAATTCCGAAAGAACTATGTCGCGGCAGCTCGGCCTGCTCTGCAAAATGTGTACAATGAAGCCCGTTCCCAACTGGCTTCCCCGCTGGCGCGCTGGATCAGCCGCAGCCGATTTCGACTCTTAATCTCCGGCTCCATTACGGGTATTCTGGTGATTATTGCAATTATCGTATTCAGTATGCTGCGTCCGGATGATACGAAGACGGCTCTGCCGGGGACAAGCCCTGAGCCGACCCCTGTTCAGAGTGCAGGCAATATGCTGCCTCCAGCTTCAGTATACTTGAAGGATCAGAGCGTCGAAGGAGATAAGGGGAGCAGCATATTGGTGTTCACCTTCGCAAGTGCAGATGACTGTGTGCAGTTTCAACCGACTGAGATTAGTTTAATGTCTTCGTCTACAGAGATAGATAAAAGCTTTAAGGTCGCTGCCACGAATGGCACTTGTCCAGTGCCGTTAACGGATGGGACGGATGAGGGAAACACCGCTGACGAGTCAGATACCGCTGGCACTACTGGAGGAACAGCAGAAGGTGCAGATGCTACTAATGCTGTAGCTGATGCATCTCCGTCTCCTACGCCTTCCTCTGATACTGAGGACAGCACTGGGTTGCCTTCCGCAACAGCTGTGACTGAAGGTGAACAACCTTCCTATCAGGTTGAGGTTACATTGGAGCCTGGAGTGACAATTCTAGAGAAAAGTATGATCAAAGCCGGAAGATTTACACTGATCGTAGATCCCGACCCTAATATTCCACCAGCTTCTGATTCAAGTGCTGAACCCTCCCCGACTGCAAGTCCGGAAGGAACAGCAGAATAACAAGCTTTCTGAACAGCAATACCTACCGGGAGGTGGTATATTGCTGTTCATTTTTTTTGCTGCCCATACTTAGCTTTTCTATAGACATGCTATGTATTAATAGATATGATTATGGATGTCAAAATAAGATACTACATACTGGAAAAGGTGCAGACTCTATCAATCTAGTCGTCTGCTTAAAAGGGAAGTCCGGTGCAAGAGTCCGGCGCGGTCCCGCCACTGTATGTGCGGAGCGTTTCTTCTATAAGCCACTGCCCCGAAGGTAGGGTGGGAAGGTGAAGAACAGCGATGAAGCATTAGCCAGGAGACCTGCCTTTTTCGTGAGCGTTTCTATTCTTCGTGGGGTAAGAATGTGGAACATATACAGATGGACTGTTGGCAGGAAGCAAGCGCCGCAGCCTCAATTTGTAATCTTCCCTGACCGCCCTCCAAAGGGGCGGTCTTTATGTTATGCGTCTTATTCCCGGCAGTACCCATTCTTATACAGAAAGAGGTTAAACAATGAAGAAAATCATGTCTTCCAAGTTTGTAGCACTTGGGCTGGCCTTATTCATGGTCATTTCAATTCTAGGAACATCTCTTGCTCCGGAGGGACAAATATTTGCAGAAGCGAGCGCTGGCTCCGGTCTGGAGGCAACTGCTGCGGAGCGGATTAATGTTGCGGATGCGACTTATGCGGCTGCAGAATATCTCTTGAAAGGTGGCGTGCAATCGGATTGGCAAGCCATTGGATTAGCGCAAGCAGGGTACAAGCTGCCAGCTAGTTACCATTCAGAGCTTGAGAAAAAAGTAAAGGATGCAGCTGGAAATTTCGCCAATGTAACCGATTATGCTCGAATCGTGCTCGCAGTGAGAGCGATTGGTGCAGATCCTACTAGCTTTGCTGGTAACGGAACGACTCCTGGCTATAATCTGATTGAGAAAATTTATAATAACAGCAAGCTCAGTGAACAGACGCTTAATAATCCGGTATATGCTTTACTTGCGCTGGATTCTGGTAAATATAATATCCCAAGTGACGCGAAATGGACGGCGGATAAGCTCCTTACGGAGATTCTCTCCAAACAGAATCCGGATGGGGGCTTTGCACTAACCTCAGGCGCAAGTGAGCCTGATATGACAGCGATAACCTTGACGGCTCTGGCGGCACATAAAAATAATCCCGAAGCCTACTTAGCAGGGCTACAAGCCGTAGCCTGGTTATCCGCAGCTCAAGATAGCCATGGGGGTTACGGTGACAGTGCTGAAAGTAGCGCACAAGCAATCCTTGGACTCACATCCTTCGGAGTTGATCCTAGTGGATTAGAATACACCAAAAACAAAGTGGATCTAATGGAGAACCTGCTTAGCTATCGTCTAGCTGATGGTAGCTTCACCCATAGCCGTGGTGGAAGCAGTAATGTTCTGGCGACAGAGCAAGGGCTTCAGGCGCTGGTTGCCTATAATTTGCTGTATAAAGGAAGCAACAGTAAGCTATACGATTTTTCCAAATCCTCCATTCAGAGCTCACTCATCTACGCTCCAGTAACGATTGAGGGACCACAGGCCACGTTGGCACAAGGGTACGCCTATGCTGGCAACGCACTTGGAGCGTTAGAGAAGCTGGCGCTTCAAACGAACTTGCCGATCACGAATCCTTCGGGCAGTTATGTGACTGGCATCGGAAGTATTGCTGCTGGAAGCTTTGGTGGTTATGACGGATGGATGTATGTTGTATCGCGTGACGGAAAATGGATTAATCCCGATGTAGGCATGAGTGATTTTGTACTTAAAGATTCAGATCAGGTACTGGTTTATTATGCCGGAGACGACACTAAGCTTGTGGATTCCGTTACGCTTTCCAAAGCAAATCTTAAAGAGGGCGATTCTTTTACCGTCACTGTAACTAGTAAGACGTGGAAATGGGACGCTGCTACGAATACTTCCTCTCCTGTAACTGCAAAAGCTGCGGGTGTTCAGGTCCAAATTGGAGCTCACAAGGTAACGACGAATGCTAAAGGTGAGGCCGTATTCTCAGGAAATATGCCCGCAGGTGACTATACACTGACTGTAACTGGCTACCGTGAAGGTAAAGCCCCAACGATTGCTAAATATACAAAAGCTCTAAAGGTGATTTCTAAGAATGTAACAGCTTCGCTTACCGTTGAAGGCCCGGAAGGGTTGATTAGTGAGGGGACTTTAAAAGCCTCCAATGCCCTTGAAGCGTTGCAACAACTAGGGTCTACCGATGATTTTAAAGTAGATATCACCAAATCGTCTTATGGCAACTTTGTATCAGGTATCCATGGAGTTTCGCAAGGTACTTACGACGGATGGTGGAGCTTCGTGGTATCACGCGGCGGGGAGTGGATATATCCAAGTGTGGGTATGGATGCGTTCGAACTACAGGAATCCGATCGTGTACTTGTCTATTATGCAGGAGAAAATACACAGGTTGTAGATGCTGTGGTGCTTACCCCATCACAGCCAAAAGCTAATGAAGCTTTTACTGTAAAGGTTTCACAGAAAAAGTGGGTGTGGAATCAGGAAAGCTTAACTTCTGATCCGGTTACCTCACCAGCTGCAGGTGTGCAGGTTTCGATTGGTGATAAGAAGGTAATCACGAATGAACAAGGTGTGGCTGTTGTTGATGGGGGTCTCCCAGCAAATAGCTATACAATAACTGTTACCGGTTATTCTAAAGATAGCGTACCGAGCGTAGCGCGTTATACTCAGTCTCTGACTGTCGGATCGTCTGTTATTGCTCCAGCAAAAGCTACCGCTACCCTCTCAGTGATTGGAGATAGCCGGAAAGGAACCATCCTAGCCAGTACAACAGTAGCTCTAAAAGAGGGCGAAACGGCTTATAGCTTACTAGTCAGTCAATTAGGGACTAAGGTAGTATCATCCGGCAACGCTGGAAGCATCTACGTGAAATCTATTGACGGGTTGGCTGAATTTGATGGAGGCCCAAGCAGCGGATGGAAGTATAAAACGAACCGGGATGCGGATCCAAGCATCAGTGCAGACAGTTATATTTTGCAGAACGGTGATACTTTGTACTGGTACTATACCTCGGGAGAATAAGGAAGAGGAAGTTTGATTAGGCGGTCACACATGGATTCGGAGTAATAGCGGATCGGGTGCCCGCCCTTTTTTATTTGAGGAAAGTCGTTTTATGACAATATATACTTTTATTCGACACAATATTTTAAAAATCATCAAACTCTTAGCCCTTCCGACCGATAAAAATAGATAGATCATAAGATAATGTGAAGGCGGAGTGTAGATGAAAAATTTGAAAGTGAAATACAAAATAGGGCTGCTTTTGGTATTCGCAGTAATTATGGTGAATGCTGTAGGGGGCATAGGCATCATCACAATGAACAAAATGGCCGAAAAGACAAATGAGACATATAATGAAAATTTATTGCCTGTTTCTTACGTAGGGCAGATGCGTACGAATAATAGGGCTATTGAATCCTATCTTTTGGAGCGTTTGATTAGCGTTGATGCCAGCAAAAACAAAGAACTTTCTGAGAGTATCCAAGTGAAGGTTCAAGATAATAATGAACTTATGAACAAGGTGAAAGCGATTCAGTATAATGATCCTGCTATTGTAAGTAAAATCAAAGAGTATGAGTCCTTTTTGCCAGATTATCGTGCACAGCGGGATAACATTATAAAGATTGCTGATAGTAATCATAATCAAGAGGCCTATAAAGTATTTTCAGGCGAATTTAACGAATCCCGTGAAAAAATGATCAACCTGCTTAAAGGAATTAGTGATTCTTTGCTTAAAGATGCTGATGAACACAATTCAGGTTCCATGGCAACCGCTAAAAGCATGCGGGTAAACAATACCATAATGATTACTTTCGCTTGGGTGATTTGTATCTTGATTAGTATTGCAATCATTCGATTGATAACAAAACCGCTTAAAGAACTGCAAGGACTAATGAAGCGGGCAGAAGATGGAGATTTGACCGTGGTAGCAACGTATACCGCCAAGGATGAGATCGGCCAAATTAACAGTTCATTTAACAATATGCTGCAGGGCTTGCGGAAGATGATGCAAGGGATTGCAGAGAGTGCAGAACTGCTGTCAGCTTCATCGGAAGAGATGAGCGCTAGTGCTGAGCAGACCTCATTGGCTTCACAAATGATCGCTGTATCTTCTGGAGAGATTGCTGCGGGATTTGATGAGCAGACAGAGAGCATTAACAGTACAACACGTTCTATAAAAGCAATGACCAATGATATTGCAGCCGTAGAGGGCAGCAGCTATGAAATGTCGGATCTTATGGGAGTAGTTTCCGGTTCATCGGATCGTGGAGTAGAGGCTGTAGACCAAATCATTGTGCAGATGAAGGAAATTGACCTCAGTGTAACTCAGAGTCAGGAGATTGTTTCTAATCTGGGGACATTGTCACAAGAGATTAATACAATTATTACAACGATTAACGGTATTGCTACACAGACGAATCTGCTTGCGCTCAACGCTTCTATAGAAGCAGCACGGGCCGGTGAGCATGGACGGGGATTTGCTGTAGTTGCTGGAGAAATTCGTAATCTGGCGGAAGCAACTAGAAATAGTTCTTTACGGGTTACAGATATTATTACACATATTCAAAAGCAAACCGAAAGCGCAGTAGAATCCATGGCTTTGGGTACTGAGCTAGTCACCAATGGCGTAGTTCAAAGTCATCTGGTATCTCAAGCTTTTCATGAGATTCAGACTTCCATTAAAGAAGCTACCTTACAGACAGCGGAGATTAGAGAAGCGGTTGCTCATGTGGCCATGGAATCACAAGGTGTCGCAGCAGCTATGGAACAGGTCAACGTTATATCTAGTAAAGGTGCAGAAGGTGTTCAGGACACAAGTGCAGCGAGTCAGGAGCAACTATCCGCAATGGAGGAAATGTCGGCTTCAGCTCAGTATTTAGCGGTGCTCGCAGAAGATCTGCAAAAGACATTGTCCAGCTTCAAACTATAGACTTCATAATATTGTTAAAACCAGCAGAGCAGCGGTTCTCCAGTAACGGAGATCGCTGCTCTGCTGTTTGTGGTTATAGTAGATTGGGAGCAAGTGCGAGCCAACTGATCTCAGTTGGTCAAGGGGAGGGATGTAAGCTGGTCTCAGTAGGTCAGGAGCGTATAGACGTAGGCTGGTTTCAGCAGGTCAGGGGGGAGAGATGTAAGTTGATCTCAGCAGGTCAGGACCGTATAGACGTAAGCTGGTCTCAGCAGCAGGAGCGTATAGACGTAAGCTGGTCCCAGCAAGTTGCGGGCAAACATATGCTATGTGATCTCCAGCGACACTAGTGGAAAGACGGAGGCGTGGAAACAATAAAAACCTTGGAGATGATCGGTATGCTCGTACCCTGTACCTCGTACCCTGTACCTCGTACCCTGTACCTCGTACCCTGTACCTCGTACCCTGTACCTCGTACCCTGTACCTCGTACCCTGTACCCCGTAACTCGTAACTCGTAACTCGTAACTCGTAACTCGTACCTCGTACCCCGTACCCCGTACCCCGTACCCCGTAACCCGTAACCCGTAACCCTAGTGTTCCCGGCTGATCTCTAGTTTTTCAAACACACTGTCTACTTGATATTCCCCAGTTTAAGGTCATCTGGGTCCGATGCGTGGGCTCATACCCATCCCCATATGCTATCGGACTCAGTAGCCGCTATTTGCCCATTTATCGCCATTGGAGCAAAGTTTCGGACTCCAATGCAGCTATTGGTGTGGAAAACGCTGATAACTGGTGTTTTTTGCACCAATAGCGGCTATGTGGACCGATAACACCCGAAACAGAGGCAAATCCAGCAATTAAGGTCATCTGGGTCCGATGCGTGAGCTTATGCTCACCCCCAAAGGCTATCGGACTCAGTAGCCGCTATTTGCCCATTTATCGCCTTTGTAGCAAAGTTTCGGACTCCAGTGCAGCTATTGGTGTGGAAAACACTGATAACTGGTGTTTTTTGTACCAATAGCGGCTATGTGGTCCGATAACACCCGAAACAGAGGCAAATCCAGCAATTAAGGTCATCTGGGTCCGATAGCGTGAGTTCATACTCATCCCATCTGGTTTGGCGGACACAGCAGACGCCATTCGCTCATTTTGTGGCTTGGGAATGGAGTTTAGGACTCAGTAGCCGCTATTTGCCCATTTATCGCCATTGGAGCAAAGTTTCGGACTCCAGTGCAACTATTGGTGTGGAAAACGCTGATAACGGGTGTTTTTCGCGCCAATAGCGGCTATGTGGACCGATAGCATCCGAAATATAGCTAGATCCAGCAATTAAGGTCATCTGGGTCCGATAGCGTGAGTTCATACTCATCCCCATATGCTATCGGACTCAATAGCCGCTATTTGCCCATTTATCGCCATTGGAGCAAAGTTTCGGACTCCAATGCAGCTATTGGTGTGGAAAACACTGATAACGGGTGTTTTTTGCACCAATAGCGGCTATGAGGTCCAATAGCATCTGAAATATAGCTAAATCCAGCAATTAAGGTCATCTGCGTCCGATAGCGTGGGCCCATACTCATCCCCACAGGCCGGACACAGCAGACGCCATTCGCTCATTTAGTGGCTTGGGAGTGGAGTTTCGGACTACACAGTAGCCGCTATTCGCATATTTGTCGCCATTGGAGCGAAGTTTAGGACTCAGTAGCCGCTATTTCCATATTTGTCGCCATTGGAGCGAAGTTTCGGACACCAGTGCAACTGTTGGTGTGGAAAACACTTGTAACTGGTGTTTTTTGCACCAATAGCGGCTATGAGGTCCGACAGCATCCTGAAAATAGGGAAATCCAGCAATTAAGGTCATCTGGGTCCGATAGAAAAACTGGGGAGCATGAATGTGGTTGGATTAAACAAAAATTAGTGTTTAGTTCAAGACCAAAAAAAGAGGGAATCCCAATAGCTAGTTCACAGCTGTCGGGATTCCCTCTTGATTTTTTTGAAAAACTCAGCGTGTATCCTTCCAGAAATTCAGAGGTTTCAGATCTGAGCTAATGACGTGGAATGTATATCCTTCTTTTTTCAATGACTCTAAGATACGCGGAAGTACTTTAAGTGTAGCTTTTTGATCATGCATCAGAATCACTGGATTGGTCTGCGATTTCTGCAGCTTATGAACCTGATTCATTACCGAATTATAGATCGTCGTACTAGCATCCTTGTATTTCCAATCCTCTGAGTCCACGTTCCAATCCCATAGATGATAACCTTGAGCCAGCACTTTATCTCTAAAGGCCTTTGTGAAATAAGGTTTGCTTCCATAAGGAGGACGAATCAGTGTAGTGCTTTGACCTGTAATCTTTTTCAAAATGGCGTTATCGTTATCCATCTCTCCCAGCGCAGCCGCAGGTGAAGCATAAAACTTCTCTTTCCGGTGCGTCATTCCATGCAACGCGAGAGCATGCCCTTCATTCGCAATCCGTTTCACTTGCGCAGTATGCTGGTTCATATTCGGTCCGATCATGAAAAAAGTTGCCTTCGCATCATATTTTGCCAAAATATCAAGCAATGTAGAAGTTGTAGCCGTTGGCCCATCATCAAAGGTGAGGTATACGGTCTTACCTTGCTTCCCAACAGTTGGCGTAGAAGTTCCAGGAGTTGCGGTTGGCTTCAATTCCTTTTTAAACTTACTTACAAATGTTGCATCATCTAATGTAGCCGAGCCATCTTTTACACGCAATAAATATTGATCTGCTTTAAAGGAAATTCCAAAACCAAGATAAGAGGTCAATTTCAGTGGAACCATTGTTTTTCCGTTTTTCAAAAATGTACTCATGGATATGGTCTTTCCATCGCCTAGAGTAGCTGTTGCATGATCATTCAGCAGTTTGATTGATCTGTTCTGACCTGTAACTTTTATCCCATCGCTCACTCCAGTTAGCGTTAACTTAAGTTCCTGTGATAGATCACGTAGAGGAACGTAATAGGTATCTTTTACCGAAACTGCTTCAATAGTTGTTAACTTATCGTTCACACCTAACCTAAGGGAGCCTGCACCTGCTGCATTCACTGAATCTATCGCTCGTATTGATCCGGAACCAATGAATAATACGATTAATAATAGCCATACTTTCTTTAAAGACATCGTCAAAAATCTCCTATCTATGTATATTTGTCTATTACCTTATCATACATTGATAGAATGAAATTTGAGAGATTGTAACCCCCAGCAGAATAATTTGTTACCTTTTAGAAGTTAACTGTGATTTCAACCACAATCATAAAAAGCACGCGACTCCGGCTAAATACTGGCGCATCAACAAAAAATGGTTAAAATCACCCTGTTTTGCGCAGAATAGATGTGTCTAAATTAGCAACTTTAGTAAACTATTGAACAAAGTTTGAACGGAATTTTTCAACCCATAAACAGCGCCGTTACAGTGATCTTTATCATACTATTAGAAACTTGTAACAAATTGATCACACATATTTAACTTGTTCGCCATTATTAAGGTCTTTTTTAGGCTAAATGGAAAAATAAGTCTTTTGCTTTCTTCCCCATAAATTCTTACTATATATTAAGGTTAATGTTGAGGGTTAATAAAAGAAGTATTGAAGGAAGGAGCTTAAGCATGAACAAAAAGGGACCGTTATACGCTTTATTTCTCAGCCTAATTTTACTCTTGCCAGGATGCAGTTCAATCGCTGTTCTGAATCCGAAGGGGCCGGCTGCAAGAACTTTATCTGACACGATCATTCTCTCCATTGTTATGATGCTCGGCGTTCTGGCAGTTGTCTACATCTTATATGTCTTTGTGCTTTTGAAATACCGTGCTAAAAAAAGCAACGAAGATTATATTCCTCCTCACGAGGAAGGAAACAAATGGCTGGAGGCTATCTGGATTACCATTCCGATTATTATCGTGGCATTCCTCTCCGTAGTCACCGTCAAAACAACAGTAGATGTAGAAAATGTTGCAGCGGATTATAAAGATCAGAAACCGCTTGTAATTTATGCTTCCTCCTCTAACTGGAAATGGCATTTCAGCTACCCAGAAGAAGGTATCGAAACAGTAAACTACGTTAACATTCCAGTTCACCGCGCTGTAGAGTTCAGATTGTATTCTTTCGGTACGATCTCAAGTCTTTGGATCCCACAATTGGGAGGACAAAAATACGCGATGAGCGACATGATCACAACCTTGCACCTTTCAGCTGATACTGTAGGTTCTTATGTCGGAAGAAATGCGAACTTTAATGGTAAGGGTTTTGCCCACATGGAGTTTGAAACACTTGCGATGACAGATAAGGACTATCAGGAATGGGTGAAAGACGTTAAAGAAACGGCGGGTCCACTGACGGAAGATGAATTTAAAGGTCTTTTGGAAATGGAACATGTCGGACGTAAAACGTATACGAATACTCACTTATCCTTCAGCCCGCCTCCGGGAAGCCATGGTGACCATATGAGTAATGGTGGCACTGAAATGGATACGGATAACGGAAGTATGGAGCATCAGGATAATAAAGAAATTCACCCGACTCCAGCACCATCCAGCGAGACGGAATTCAACACCGAGCCTAATCCAGAACTGGATGAGCCGACACCTAGTTCTCCATTAGAAGAGAGCACAACACATGACGGACACTAGTCAATGTTAATTGAACAACTTGAAAGGAGCGATTCCTAATGGATTGGGATAAATTTAAGGTCCACGGCGAACCCCTGATATACGGAGCTATGGCAAGTATTGTTCTGGCTACAATCGGGATTATCGTCGGCCTGACCTATTTTAAAAAATGGGGATATTTATGGCGCGAATGGTTGACTACTGTTGACCACAAACGTATTGGGATTATGTATATCCTCGCTGCATTGCTTATGCTTTTCCGCGGCGGCGTTGACGCTATTATGATGAAGCTGCAAACAGCAGCCCCGGACATGAAATTTCTTGACGCACAGCATTACAACGAGGTATTTACAACACACGGCTTGATTATGATCCTTTTTATGGCCATGCCGTTTATTATCGGTCTGATGAATGTTATCGTTCCGCTGCAAATCGGTGCTAGAGACGTTGCCTTCCCGCGTCTGAATGCTGTCAGCTTCTGGCTCTTCTTCTTTGGAGCTATGCTGCTTAACATTTCGTTTGTTATCGGGGGATCGCCAGATGCTGGTTGGTCCGCATATTTCCCGCTAGCAAGTTTAGAGTTCAGTCCAACGGTGGGTAATAACTATTACTCGCTCGCACTACAAATTTCAGGTATTGGTACGCTCCTCACAGGCGTTAACTTTATTGTAACGATTCTGAAAATGCGTGCACCAGGCATGAAGTTGATGAAAATGCCGATGTTTACTTGGTCCGTATTGATCACCAACGTAATTATCGTATTCGCATTCCCTGTGCTTACGGTTGCACTCGCGTTGATGATGTTCGACCGGTTGTTCGGCTCTCAATTCTTTACGATGGCCAATGGCGGTATGGATATGTTATGGGCTAACCTGTTCTGGGTATGGGGTCACCCTGAAGTATATATCGTTGTCTTACCGGCATTCGGTATTTATAGTGAAATTATCGCCACCTTCTCTAAAAAGAACCTGTATGGATATACATCCATGGTATTCAGTATGTTGATCATTTCCCTCTTGTCCTTCCTAGTATGGGCTCACCATTTCTATACAATGGGTCAAGGTGCTATGGTTAACAGCTTCTTCTCGATTACAACCATGGCCATTGCCGTACCAACAGGTGTGAAAATATTTAACTGGCTATTTACCTTACGAAAAGGGCGAATAACCTTTACGACACCTATGCTATACACCCTGGCCTTTATTCCGATCTTTACGATTGGTGGGGTAACAGGTGTCATGTTGGCTATGGCCAGTGCCGATTACCAGTACCATAATACGATGTTCCTGGTTGCCCATTTCCACTACGTTCTTATTCCAGGTGCGGTCTTCGCCGTTATCGCAGGGTTCCATTACTGGTTCCCTAAAGTATTCGGTTTCCGTCTGAATGAACGTCTTGGCAAGCATGCCTTCTGGTGGATTATCATTTCCTTTAACGTATCGTTCTTCCCGCTGTTTATTCTCGGACTTAAGGGTATGACCCGCCGACAATACACCTATTCTGCGGATACCGGATTTGGCCCGCTGAGTATGGTCTCATTCGTAGGTGCGATCGGTCTCGCTATTGGATTTGTAATCCTGGTTTATAACATTTACTGGAGTACTCGTTACGAACCAAGAGATACTGATGGAGATCCGTGGGATGCACGTACTTTGGAATGGGCAACGAAAAGCCCGATTCCAGCTTACAACTTCGCAGTGGTTCCAAATGTAAAAACACGCGATGCTTACTGGTCTGCTAAACAAGATAAAGTACCACTTTTTGAAGATAAGATTACTAAGATTCATATGCCTAGCAACACAGGAAAACCATTTGTTCTGGGTGTTATCTTCTTCATTGCAGGGTTCTCTCTGGTCTTCAGTCTTTGGATTCCAGCGATCCTCTCTGGAGTAGGTATCCTCATTGTTCTAGCTGCTATGTCCTTTGATCGGGATCACGGATTCTACATCCCAGCAGAAGAAGTTATTGCTACTGAAAAGAAATTGCGGGGTGAGACAGTATGAAAATAGATGCGTCTAAGCCGCTTGAATACTCAACAGAAGAGAATAGTAATAAAATCTTTGGCTTCTGGGTTTTTCTAGGAGCGGAGATTGCACTGTTCGCTACGTTGTTCACTGTTTATTTTGTAATGGTAGACCGTTTTGCCAGCGGCCCTAGCGGGCCGGATCTTTTCGAAATTGGTCCAGTAATGATCGAAACATTGCTGCTGCTGACAAGTTCGTTCACGATTGGTCTTGCAGTTCATGCCATGCGGCATGGTTACCAAAAAGCCATGATGGTCTTTTTCGGACTAACCCTTCTAATGGGCCTCGGCTTCCTTGGTATTGAAATCACGGAGTTTGTCACTTATGTTCACGAAGGGGCTACACTTCAAACCAGTGGTTTCCTATCCAGTCTCTTTGTACTGCTGGGAACACACGGAGCTCACGTATCGTTCGGGTTCCTGTGGGGTGCGGCTATTCTAATCCAGTTGAAGCGTCAAGGTATTAATCCGGCTACGGCCAATAAATCCTTTATCTTCTCGCTGTACTGGCATTTCTTGGACGTTGTCTGGATCTTTATTTTCAGCTTCGTCTATCTGAAAGGACTGATGTAGCATGATGAAGCAATTGTTTCCAATTCGCCATGTGATGGGTTTCTTAGCCTCTCTTGTCCTTTCTGTGGCTGCACTTGCTGTAATCTACCTTGATCTATCCAACACTGCGAACATGGCTATCCTGCTTGTTACAGCCCTCATTCAGGCTTCCTTGCAGCTCTTCCTGTTCATGCATATTGGTGAATCAGCAGATACCAAGAAAGAACTTTACATCAATATCGCCTATGCCTTATTCGTTGGTTTAGTTACGATATTCGGTACGCTCTTCATCTTCGTATGGGGCTGGTATGCTTAATTACAGTCACTAATACTCAAAGGGACGTCTCTAAAGCCAAAATGGCTTAGGGACGTCTCTTTTTTTGCGTTTATTTAGGAGGTTTATTGTAGCGGATGCCCGGAAATGTGCGTCTTTTAGGCAATAGCTGCACTGGAGTCCGGAACTTCGCTCAATAGGCGAAAAATGTGCGAATAGTGGTATCTGGGTCCGAAAGCTACGGGGGATGAGGTTGGCTCGGTGCGACGGACTCAGGTGACCTTAAAAGCGGGAAACAGCGGCGTTTGGAGTGGTAACGGAACCCAAAGCCGCTATTGGTGTGAAAAACGCCCAAAATGAGCACCTTTCTAGGCAATAGTTGCACTGGAGTCCGAAACTTCGCTCAAAAGGCGGATAATGTACGAATAGTGGTATCTGGGTCCGAAAGCCATGGGGGATGAGGGGAACTTGGCGCGATCGGACTCAGATGACCTTATAAGCGGAAATCAGCGGCTTTTGGAGTTGTAGCGGACCCCAAAGCCGCTATTGGTGTGAAAAACGCCCAAAATGAGCGCCTTTCTAGGCAATAGCTGCAGTGGAGTCCGAAACTTCGCTCAAAAGGCGGAAAATATGCGGATAGCGTCATCTGGTCCGAAAGCTACGGGGGAGATAAGGGGGGGCGGCGCGATCGGACTCAGGGGAGCTTAAAAGCGGGAAACAGCGTCATCAGGGTCCTAAAACTACTGTGGACGAGATTGGCTCGGCGCGATCGGACTCAGATGAGCTTAAAAGCATGAATTAGCGTCATTTGGAGTTGTAACGGACCCCAAAGTCGCTATTGGTGTGAAAAACGCCCAAAATGAGCACCTTTCTAGGCAATAGTTGCACTGGAGTCCGAAACTTCGCTCAAAAGGCGGATAATGTACGAATAGCGGCATCTGAGTCCGAAAGCTACGGGGGATGAGGATGGCACGGCGCTGTCGGACTCAGGTGACCTTAAAAGCTGGAAACAGCGGCATTTGGAGTGGTAACGGACCCCAAAGTCGCTATTGGTGTGAAAAACGCCCGAAATGAGCGTCTTTCTAGACAATAGCTGCAGTGGAGTCCGAAACTTCGCTCAAAAGGCGGAAAATGTGCGAATAGCGTCATCTGGGTCCGAAAGCCCCGGGAGACAAGGCTAGCTTGGCGCAATCGGACTCAGATGACCTTATAAGCAGAAATCAGCGTCATCAGGGTCCTAAAACTACTGTGGACGAGATTGGCTCGGCGCGATCGGACGTAATTATGATTAATAGCAAGGAATAGATAAATCCCGAAGGAAAATCTTGGGGATTTTTTTGTTGACATATAAATAAAACTGTATTAATAATAGTAGTACAGTTAGTACACATCATAATGGATTTAATTCAAGATAGTGGAAGGAGGAAGGTTATGTTCGAACTGGACGTTCGTAGTCGGAAGCCGATTTATGAGCAGCTGACCGATAAGGTCAAGGAGATGATTCTGCATGGTATTTTGCAGACGGATGAACAGCTACCTTCTGTAAGGACGTTATCCCAGCAGCTAACCGTGAATCCCAATACGATTCAGAAGGCTTACCGTGAATTGGAACGTGAGGGATATATCTATTCATTACAGGGGAAAGGAAGTTTTGTAGCCCCGATGAAAAAAGAACAAAATGCGATCAAAAAAGCGGAAGTCCGGAACGAGTTGCTGAGGCTGATGGCGGAGGCGGTATACCTTGGGTTCACCGCAGCTGAGATTAGTTCTTTGTACCAACAAGTGGAGAAGCAAAGAGAAGGAGGGAAGAGTGATGATTGAGATTCGGGGAGTCAGCAAGTTATTTCAAGGCGAGAAGGCAGTCGACGATATCTCTTTAACGGTACATAAAGGAACAATTTATGGGCTGCTCGGCTCTAATGGCGCGGGCAAAACAACGCTGCTCAAAACATTGGCGGGCATCTACTCTCCAGATAAGGGGACCGTGCGGGTGGATGGTGAAGCGGTTTTCGAACACCCGACGACTAAGCAACGGGTTATTTTTATGCCGGATGCTCCTTACTTTTTCCCACAATCCACCATGCTGCAAATGGCGGCCTTCTATCGCTCGATTTATCCGAGCTGGAATCAGAAGCGTTTTGAAGATTTGGGAACCGTATTTCAGCTCGATAAAAAGCGCAAACTCAGTCGTTTCTCCAAAGGGATGCAGCGGCAAGCGTCATTCTGGTTATGTTTAAGCTGTATGCCGGATGTGCTGATTATGGATGAACCGATTGACGGATTAGATCCGGTGATGCGGCGTCAGATCAAAAACCTGCTATTTCAGGAGGTTGCTGAACGCGAGTTGACGGTAATCATTTCTTCCCATAACCTTCGTGAGATTGAAGATCTGTGCGATCATGTCGGGATTATGCATGGTGGGAAGATGTTGATTGAGAAGGATCTGGATGATCTTAAGGCGGATACACATAAGATTCAAGTGGCGTTTCGGGATGAACGGCATGAGATTCCGTTAGCTGCCAAGTTACAAGTTCTGCATCAAGAGCGCCGGGGAAGTGTGAACCTATATATTGTAAAAGGGGATCGTGAACGGATCAAAGCGGCTTTTCAGGTGTACGAGCCATACGTATTCGATTTGCTTCCATTAACGTTAGAAGAGATCTTTATTTATGAAATGGGGGATGTCGGATATGACGCGCAGCCATTACTACTTTAATAGCAGTATTTTTCGCCAGAACTTCCGCCAGCATGGCTGGATAGGGATTATATATGCACTCGGCTTATTATTTGCACTTCCATTACAGCTCTTCATGAGCAGCAATCCGGATGCAAAACCGCAAGAAATAGATCATTTATTTCGCATAGCTGGTAGTGTGCAAGCCTTATTTATCATAACGATCCCAGTTGCCGCAGGACTATTCTTATTCCGATACCTTCAGGCAAAATCACCTGCAGATCTTTGGCATAGCCTGCCTTTACGCAGAGAGCATTTATTTACAGCTCATCTGACGAGTGGACTTACCTTACTATTGCTGCCTGTTTGGTTAACTGCTGGGGTGGTTGCCGTTGTTAAGCCGTGGAGTGGTAATTTTTATATTTTTCAAGGCGCAGATATTTGGCAATGGTGTATTACAGTTAGTATTCTGACTTTGTTCCTCTTTTGCTTTAGTGTTTTTGTGGGAATATGTACGGGCCAATCTATTCTTCAGGGAATTATCATTTATATTTTGCTTATTCTTCCTGCTGTACTGATCTCATTAATCCACAGCCATTTAGCTATGTATCTTTATGGATATGCAAATGCAAACTCTAACTTGCGTGATTCTATTTCGCAGATATGGTCTCCTTTTGTTCATATCGTGTATTATTTTACCGGCAAACCCTTCACCAATACAGAATTATGGATTTATGGGGTATTGGCACTTCTATTTATCGGGTTGTCGTACCTGTTATACCGTAAACGTAATACGGAAAAAGCGGGTCAGGCTATTGCCTTTGGATATTTCAACCCACTGTTTAAAGCAGGGGTTATGTTATGCGCCATGCTTATTGCCGGTAATTATTTTGCGCAAATGAAGCAACAGCAAATGGGCTGGGTGATTAGTGGATATGCCATCGGAGCCATTATTGGTTATGTCGCCGCAGAAATGATTGTTCGGAAAACATGGCAGATTATGACGCGTAAAATGGTAGCTGAGTTTGCAATTTATGCGGTAATGATAGGGTTACTTCTGTATATCCCGGTATCAAGTGTTACGGGGTATGAAGCTAGAGTGCCTTCCGGTGATAAGATTAGCGGTGTATATATGGGAGCTAACTACCGGTTGTATGCCCCAACGGATGATTGGTACACTACACCCTACATGGGGCAGAACCCTTTTTCCGATGATAAAGATTATATAGAAGCTGTCCGTAAACTCCATCAAGCGGTAGTTGCGGTACGTCCAGAACTTACCTCACAACAATACGTTTATGAATATTTTACTCTGGCTTATCAATTGGAGAATGGTCACAAGCTAGTGAGGGAATACTGGATCCCTAATAAGGGGTTTGAATCAGAGCTCAAGGCGGTTAAGGATACCGAAGCTTACAAGTATGAAAAGTATAATTTAGCTCTCTTAGACAAAGACCTGGATTATATGTGGGTTACTAACAGGAATAAAAAAGTAGCGATCTCTGATCCCGGGGAAATTTTAGAGCTAAAGGAGATTATCAAACGCGAAATTTTGAATATGTCCTACGAAGTACAGATAGATAAGGATGGAATACCTGATGTGGCTAATATCCAAATAGAGGTAAAGGCAAAAGAGGACAGCAATCAAGTTTCTTCAAGTTATGGTTATAATTATCCATGGAAATCTTCTTTCCATGAGCTTGAAAAGTGGATGAACGAAAAAGGTTATGCCGATAAAATACGAATAACAGCTGAAGATATCCAATCGGCAGAGATTATAAAAGATGATTATATGGACGAGCAAACACCTAAGAACCCTACTAGTCCTGAACAAAGAGTAGCGCTTGCACGCGAAAAGAATCGTACGGCTGTTACGAAGGATAAGACATTATTAACAGATATTTTGGACCATCATTTCCATAATGGTGTTGAGAATGGCAACTACATTGTGAAGTTGATGTACAAAGAGGGTTACAGCGATTTCGTAATGTTAAAAGAATCGGATATGACGCCTGAATTGAAAGCATTGCTGAAATAAGTTAAGAAGTTAGTAAAAGATTACAGATAAAAGATTACAGATAAAAGACTACTGGTTGACATAAACTGGATAGTTGGATTATGCTTTTGGAGATACGATAAGGATGATATGGAACTTTCAGGTCAGCCTCTGAACCAGTATATTCGTTTCCGGTAAAATAACATCGCTGTATTAACTGGTAAGGAGTTTTGTATTTAGGTGAAGCCCGACCATGGACGATAGAGTCCATGGTCTTTTTTGCATAGTAAGAGGTAATACATGGATGTGTGATTGCTGTAATGCCTCTGGAATCTGCTTCGAAGAGATCCTTTATTAGAATAATATAAATAGGAAAAATTGAGGTGAAAATATAATGTTAAGCAATACAGCGGAAGTGTCGTTAAGTAAATTTATGACTAAGCTGCTTCGGCATACCCCGGAGCAATATGGTCTTATTTTGGATCCAGAGGATGGTTCCTGTAGGTTGGATGATTTACTGTTTGTTATTGTAAGCACTCCTAGATGGTCAGAGGTGACTGTGGGAGATATTCGGCAAGTGGTTGCAGGTTGCGACAAGCAACGATTGGAAATCGTTGATGACCGGATCAAAGCCCGGTACGGGCATAGCCACACAAAAATCACTTATGAGCCGGGGACTCCGCCTGCTATACTTTTTCACGGAACTCATTCTGGTGTGCTTTCTGTGATTTTGGAGGAGGGGCTCCAATCGATGGGACGGCAGTATGTTCATTTGTCTGAAGGGACTCATTTTGCCAGTTTAGCCGGAAGTCCGCAGAGGGAAATTGATATTGTTAACCGTTGATACGATTAGAGCGGGTCAAATGGGTGTAACCTTTTATAAGGCGGGTAATAAGGTATGGTTGGCAGGTCATATACCGCCTTCCTGTCTTAAGGTGTACCCCGTAAGTTGAACTAGATCGACGTTTGGTCAGGAGGCATAATAACATGGATGAAATTCCAGATCACTTAGATCACGGATTACAGATTGTATTTATTGGATTCAATCCTAGTATCCGTTCTGGCGAGGTAGGACATCATTACGCGAATCCGCGGAATAATTTCTGGAGAATATTACATCAGTCTGGACTTACTCCCCGGTTGTATGATGCGTCTGAGGATGGGGACTTGCTTAAGCTGGGCTATGGGTTTACAAATATTGTTGCCCGTCCCACACGGGGAATCGACGATATTACTCGTGAAGAATACCAGGAGGGTCGGGAAATGCTTCGCTCCAAGCTGGAGAAATATCGGCCTCAAGTCGCCTGTTTTGTAGGTAAGGGTGTGTATACAGAGTTTAGCCGCAGAACAAAAGCTAACTGGGGATTTCAAGGGGACGTGCCTCCAAAGGTAGATGGTGTCCGTGAATTTGTTGCACCCTCTTCTAGCGGATTAGTTAGAATGCCGATGGAAGAGATCGTTGGGATTTATCGCAGATTAGCCGAGTTTACGCAAGAGAACGATGGGTGATTGATGTATTCGGGGGTAGGGTGCTAAAGGACACAGGAGTCGTTAAAAGTAACAAATCACTCTAATTTGCGTGCTATCGGACTCCGATGCAGCTATTGGGTGGAAATTGACTGATTATGAGTCCATTTTGAGTAGATAGCGTCTCTGGAGTCCGAAAACACCACTGAATGGCCGAAAATCCACGAATAACGGCGCCTGAGTCCGTAAGGATAAAGGCTGGAGAGTTCGCTGTGAATCTCTGTAGATCTCTGTAGATCCCGTAGATCCCGCAGATCGCAACTGTTCAAAACCAGCAGCAGGTGTAGGTTAGAAAGACTGAGCAGTAACGCTGCAAATGTAGCTAAAGGACACAGGAGTCGCTAAAAGTAACAAATCACTCTAATTTGTGCGCTATCGGACACCAATGCAGCTATTGGGTGGAAATTGACTGATTATGAGTCAATTTCGAGTAGATAGCGTCTCTGGAGTCCGAAAACACGACTAAATGGCCGAAAATCCACGAATAACGGCGCCTGAGTCCGTAAGGATAAAGGCTGGAGAGTTCGCTGTAGATCTCTGTGGATCTCTGTAGATCTCTGTAGATCCCGCAGACCCCGTAGATCGTAACTCTTCCCCCTAGCAGCAGAGTGTAGGTTAGAAAGACTGAGCAGTAACGCTGCAAATGGAGCTAAAGGACACAGGAGTCGCTAAAAGTAACAAGTCACTCTAATTTGTGTGCTATTGGACTCCAATGCAGCTATTGGGTGGAAATAGACTGAATATGAGTCCATTTTGAGTAGATAGCGTCTCTTGAGTCCGAAAACACCACTAAATGGCCGAAAATCCACAAATAACGGCGCCTGAGTCCGTAAGGATAAAGGCTGGAGAGTTCGCTGTGAATCACTGTGGATCGCTGTGGATCTCTGTAGATCCCGCAGATCCTGCAGATCCCGCAGATCCCGCAGATCCCGCAGATCCCGCAGATCCCGCAGATCCCGCAAGCTCTGGCAAACTCTCGCATCTTAGCTATCTCTCGCTACCCTCAAACACAAAAGGAGCCAGATTCCATATCGGAATCTGGCTCCTTTTGTAACTTCAAAGGGCAGTCTCAGTATATGAGACATGCCCTTAGTCCCTAATACATTAGGTCTCAATCAGCAGCAGAATGATAGAGGATAAGGATAGGCAAACACTAATCAGGCAAAGCACGGCAACGACCTGCTTCTGGTTCAGGCCTGCCCGAAGTAGGCGGTAATGAGCCTGGGTGGCATCGGCTTGATAAATGGACTTGCCTTGGATGAAACGTTTGACTACGACAAAAATGTTGTCGAAGATCGGTACGCCCAGCGCCAGAATCGGAATGAACAGCGACAGGACGGTGGCTTGCTTGAACGCTCCGTCGAGTGCAATTACCGCTAGGATGAAGCCGAGAAAGGTTGCCCCGGCGTCGCCCATAAAGATTTTGGCGGGCGGCTTATTGTAGCGCAGATAAGCAAGCGTAACGCCAATCAGTGAAATTGCCATAATGGCAGATGAGGATTGTCCCTTTGCCAGTGCGACAACAAATAACGTAATCGCCGAAATGGCCGTCAAGGCACCAGCCAGACCGTCCATGCCATCCGAGAAATTAATAACTGTGGTTACACCGAAGATCCAGATAATCGTCAGCAGAAACGATAGAATGACAGGCAAAACGATATAATCGCCTGAGAACGGATTGTAGAATCCGGTAAAGGCATTGCCAGAAACATAAACCAGGATCGCTGCGCTAACTTGTACAATTAACTTGGGCAGAGCTGGGAAATCTTTGCCTTTCGTTTTGTACCAATCATCCACTGTGCCTATGGTCAGCAACAGTACGCCACCTACAAATAATGCGACAGTCTCCATGGAGAAATCACGCGCGAACACCAGATAAGTGATAAAAAATCCGATGAATATGGCGTAGCTGGCCGTTAGCGGAATGGGCTCTCTATGAATTTTACGCTCAACGTCCTGCCGAGGCTTGTCCACAAAATCAAGCCGAAAAGCAAGCTTGCCGAGCGGCGGAATTAGAAAGTAGACGATAAGAAATGACATTAGAAATGATAAAACGTATAAAATGACGCTCACCACCGTTTTCTTTTTAAAATACCACAGATCGATTAAATCTACCTTAAAAAAGTAAAATTTTGTCGTGAGGGGTGTGAAGTTGACTTGCCAGCAACGCTGTAGTACCTTGTTGAGAAAAGCCTTTGGGGGATATTTATGAAATACGATGTTATTTTATTTGATGCCGACGATACGTTGTTTGATTATGGAATGGCAGAAAGTCACGCGTTGTCTAATGCCTTTCTACACTTTGGGATGCCCACAGGTGCAGCAGATTATGCTGCCAGTTATCAAGAGATTAACCACGCATTGTGGAGGGATCTAGAACAAGGAAGGATTTCATCTGCGGCGCTGCGGGTAGAGCGGTTTAATCGGTTGTTTGCTGCACATGCGCTTGAGCTTGATCCTGAAACATTCAGTGAGGCCTATCTACGTTTCTTAGGCGAAGGAACCTTTCTGATGCAGGGAGCAATCGAGCTATGCGGAGAGCTTGCAGATTGCCGCCTGGCGATTATCACGAATGGAATCAAGGATGTGCAAACTTCCAGAATCCAAGGCTCGCTGCTGAGTGATACATTTGAGCAGATCATTATCTCAGAGGAGGCAGGATGTCAGAAGCCAGAGACGGGGATTTTTGATTATGCTTTTGCCAAATTGGGGATTGAAGATAAGGAAAAAGTATTGATTGTGGGTGATTCCTTAACCTCTGATATTCAAGGCGGAATTAATTATGGGATTGATACTTGCTGGTTTAACCCGCTAAGGAAGATTAATGAGTCCGGCGTTCAGCCAAAATACGAAATCCGAAACCTGTCGGAGCTACTAGATATTGTAGGGAAAGCTACTAACCTTCAATAATAAAATAAGGTGTGAGCGCATAAGCGGCTCACACCTTTTATTTAGTAACCTGAAAGAGGTTTATTGCCGAGTATCCAGCGGCTTCAGATACGCCTCGATTTGCTGGCGTTTCGATTCCAGAAATGGCGGCAGCGCAAGGGATTCACCTAAACTTTCCATAGGCTCATCTGTAGCAAAGCCTGGTCCGTCTGTAGCCAACTCAAAAAGGATGCCGTTAGGCTCGCGGAAATAGAGGGAACGGAAGTAGAAGCGGTCGACGAAACCGGAATTAGGAAGCTGTGCCTGGCGGATGTGTTCGATCCATTGCTTCAATTCGTCTTCATTATCTACGCGGAATGCGACGTGATGTACCCCGCCACGGCCCAAATGCTCTTGCTCCAGATCATTGCGTTCCTCCAGATGAACCTCAGCACCTGATCCGCCTTCACCAGTCTCGAATACGAGCACTTCTGGCTGACCGGCAACTGTTGAAGGGTAGGTTCCTATACGGCGGAAGCCGAGCAACTGCTCCAGCACTACCGCTGTATGTTCTGCACTTTCTACTGTGAGATGTGCGGGTCCTAAGCCTACAATGCCATATTGGGCAGGTACTGGGCTTTTAGCCCAAGGAGTACCGCCGGCAACACCGTTATTATTTTCGTCGGATACGAGAATGAAACGTTGGCTCTCGTGATCGCGGAAGGATAAAGTCTGGCGTCCACCAAGTTCCTGTATCGTCTCATGCTCCACGTTAAGCTCGGTGAAGCGTTGCTCCCAGTAGGTAAGTGCGGCATCGCTTGGCACTCGAAGGGAGAGCGCGGAGATGCTGTTATTGCCCTCACGGTTGCGGCCTGCCATCGGAAGCTCGAAAAAGGTTAATTCGGTTCCGGGATTCCCCTTCTCATCTCCATAGAATAAATGGTACACTGAAATATCATCCTGATTTACTGTTTTTTTAATGAGACGCAGTCCGAGTACCTCTGTATAGAACTTAAAGTTCTCCTGTGCTTTGCCTGTAATAGCTGAGACATGGTGAAGTCCTTTTAACGTTAAACTCATGGTAGTTACCTCCGTGTAAATGCTTTGGGTTTGTGGATTATTTTAATTTATTTTTAATATATCGATAGAATCTTTGGTGAATATTATTAAGTTACTATAATTTTAATAGTAATAAGAAACTTTTGCAAGTGGATATTAATGTTTCATGAAATTTAATTCATACATAAGGAGAGAGTATAGTGCACACAACAACAAGCTTGATGAAACAATTACAGGAGTTAGGGATTGATCCACGGGGGACCATTCTAGTTCATTCCTCGTTAAAAAGTGTTGGCGAAGTAGAAGGAGGCGCGAACACGGTGCTGGATGCACTCAGTGAATATATGAAGGATGGGCTGCTTGTTTTGCCAACGCATACATGGGCTTATATTAATGCGGATAATCCGCGCTTCTTTGTTCAAGATTCCCCATCTTGTGTAGGGATATTACCGGAGCTGTTCAGAAAACGTCCAGGTGTTGTCCGCTCTTGGCATCCGACTCACTCTGTAGCGGCTTTGGGTGTTGATGCTGAGGCGTTTACTGCAGGGGATGAACGTTGGGATACGCCATGCGCCCGTGGTTCAGTGTGGGGCAAGCTGCTTGATCGGAAGGCGGAAATAGTACTGCTAGGCGTCGATCTGCGGCGGAATACGTTCATTCACGGTATTGAAGAGTGGGTGGATATTCCGGGCAGAATGACGGATAGTCATGAGGAATTATATACGGTGACGCCGGGTGGCGATGAAATCATGGTGCCTTCTCGCAGACATTGTGGTCTCTCTTGGTCGGAGCATTTTTGGAAAGTGGAACGCGAGCTTGAGGAAGGCGGTGCCATGCGTAAGGGGAACTTCGGGGATGCACTAGTTAGAGTGTGTGGAACAGTAGAAACGACGGATATTTTAAGCCTGATGCTAAAAGAGAATCCCGATCTTTTCTCCGATAATGAACCGCTGCATGGTGAGTCCAAACCAGATCCGCTTCCAAAGAACAGACGTGAACAACCGTAGGTGGGAGAGGCTAAAGCATTTTTTCAGCACGCACAATCTGGAAGCCGCTATCAATGTATGGTATATTAATCTCACTAAAACATAGTAAGGAGATTGGAAATGGAAAAAACATTGGTCTTTGGACACAAAAATCCGGACACGGATACTATTTGTTCGGCAATTGCTTATGCAGCACTCAAAAAAGAATTAGGCTGGGATGCTGAGCCAGTTCGCCTGGGAGACGTTAGTGGTGAAACGCAATTTGCGCTTGATCATTTCGGAGTAGAGGCTCCTCGTCTGGTAGAGAACGTAGCTGGAGAAGCTAATCAGGTTATTCTTGTTGACCATAATGAACACCAGCAAAGTGCGAATGACATTGATCGAGTGCGTGTAATTGAAGTTATCGACCATCACCGGATCGCTAATTTTGAGACTGCACATCCGTTATACTACCGTGCTGAGCCAGTAGGCTGTACTGCTACTATTCTTAATAAAATGTATAAAGAAAACGGTGTAGCTATCCCTAAAGACATCGCCGGATTGATGTTGTCTGCAATCATTTCTGATTCCTTACTGTTTAAATCTCCAACCTGCACCGCTGAAGATGTAGCTGCAGCACGCGAATTGGCTGAAATCGCTGGTGTAAATGCAGAAAGCTACGGCCTTGATATGCTGAAGGCTGGTGCTGATCTTAGCGACAAGAGTATCGCTCAACTGATCTCCTTGGATGCTAAGGAATTCAAAATGGGTGAATACAAAGTAGAAATCGCCCAAGTGAACGCGGTTGACGTTAATGATGTACTCTCCAAGCAGGCTGAACTGGAAACTGCACTGACTTCCATTATTGCTGAAAAAGAATTGGATCTGTTCCTGTTCGTAGTTACTGATATCCTCAACAACGATTCGGTGGGTCTGGCTCTGGGCCGTGTTGCAGGTGCAGTAGAACAGGCGTACAACGTGAAGCTTGATGACAATAAAGCGCTTCTTAAAGGTGTAGTATCCCGTAAATCACAAATCGTACCGGTACTTACAGAGACGATTGCTAAACTGTAAAGCATTTTGACAGTTGCGTTGTATTCTGTACAATAGAAATTATGTCTTGAGAGTAGATTGGATAAAAAGAGCTCATGCCCCATCAGTAGTTAAGATGGTGACATGAGTTCTTTTTGTTTTACGGCGTATTCTGCTACAATATTTTGGGAGGGGATCCAACAGATCCTCTTCTAATTGCATGAACTTTGAACCAGCATGAGGAATATGACAAAGGGATAGGGGATATTGGAAATGGAATTGTTTGCAGCATTGGAACGGGACGACTACGAGGAATTATTATTTTGTCAGGATAAGGCATCGGGATTAAAGGCGATCATCGCGATTCATGACACGACACTGGGACCAGCACTGGGTGGAACACGGATGTGGACCTACGCTACGGAAGAGGAAGCTATTGTTGATGCGCTTCGATTAGCAAAAGGGATGACCTATAAAAATGCAGTATCCGGCCTGAATTTGGGTGGTGGGAAAACAGTAATCATTGGAGATCCCAAGAAGGATAAAAATGAAGCCATGTTCCGTGCTTTCGGAAGATACATACAAGGTTTAAATGGACGATACATAACTGCTGAAGATGTAGGGACTACGGAAGAGGACATGAACATTATTTATCAAGAGACAGATTATGTTACTGGCACCTCACCTACGTACGGTTCTTCGGGCAATCCGTCACCAGCAACGGCTTACGGTGTTTACCAAGGAATGAAGGCAGCCGCTAAAGCCGCCTTTGGCAGTGATTCGCTTGAAGGGAAGACAGTAGCTGTTCAAGGCGTGGGGAACGTGGCCTTTACACTGTGCAAACATCTTCATGAAGAAGGAGCACAGCTTATCGTAACGGACATCCATAAACCAGCCGTTCAACGTGCAGTAGAGGCCTATGGCGCCAAGGCTGTAGATCCAGGCGATATCATCAGTGTAGATTGTGATATTTATGCTCCTTGCGCTCTTGGAGCGACAATTAACGATGAATCCTTACGGGTAATCAAGGCGAAAGTGATTGCAGGAGCTGCTAATAATCAGCTGAAGGATTCCTCGCATGGTGATGCACTTCATGAGATGGGGATTGTATATGCTCCAGATTACGTGATTAATGCAGGTGGCGTCATTAATATTGCGGACGAGCTGAACGGCTATAATAAGGAACGTGCCTTTAAGCAGGTGGCGAAGATTTACGATAATATTACCCGCGTAATGGAAATTTCCCGTTTGAACGGAATACCTACTTATGCCGCTGCGAACCAGCTTGCAGAGGACCGGATAGCGCTATTAAGAAATAGCCGCAGCACCTTCCTGCGTAATGGTCAACATGCACTTAGCAGAAGATCGCTGCGGGGATAAGCTGTAAAAAAACTCGGCAAGCTCCATCCGATTACAACTTCGGAGGGACTGCCGAGTTTTTTATGTTCTTTTATTTTTACAAGAAACGTTTATCCTCTTTCGAGACGGTAATGTCGTTTCTGTTTATTCCTAATTACTGAACCTTTTGCGGTTCTGGGTAAGTGACGCCGAAGGTGTCGACCGTCACCTTTTTCATGACTGGTGGCTCATCTGGACGATCAGAACCGTCACGAGGCAGGCTCACAATTCTTTTTACAGCTTCGATACCTTCAGTTACTTTACCAAAAGCGGCGTAGCTTCCATCTAGACTAGGGTAAGCTGCATCCATAATAAAGAACTGGGAACCGGCAGAGTCAGGAGCCTGTGATCTTGCCATGGATAGAACACCTTCTGTATGCAGAAGGTTATTGGTGAACCCGTTGCCAGAGAATTCTCCGGCGATACTGTAACCCGGGCCTCCCATACCTGTGCCATCAGGGTCGCCGCCTTGAATCATGAAGTCAGGAATTACTCTATGGAATATAGTGTTATCATAAAATCCTTTTTGAATAAGTGAGATGAAATTGTTTACGGTGTTAGGGGCAACCTCAGGGTATAGCTCAGCTTGGATGATATCCCCGTCTTCCATTTCAATGGTTACTAAGGGATGACTTGCCGTAGCTGAAGGAACGCCTTCAGTTGGGGCTGCACCTTCCCCAGGTGCTGATCCGCTGCTTCCATTATTACTGCTTGCATTGTTATTGTTTGGTTTGTTACCGCAACCTGCCGCAATAACCATGACCAGGCATAACATGATCAGAAGAATAGCGGATTTTGTTCGTGTAGACTTCACTAAATAATCTCTCCTTTTTATTGAATAATCTCGTAGGTACTTCCCATAATACCTCCTTTGTCCTATTACATGCAAAGGTCAGTTATGACTTCTGGGATTGGCACATCTTAAAAAGAAGTTTACAATGGTAGGATGTTTCCAAAGAGAACATCGAGAAAGGATGTGCATAGGATGCTCTTTTCGTGGAAGCGGAATTTGATCGTGCTTTGGATAGGGGTTTTCTTTTGTAGTACAGCTTATTCGATCTCGATTCCCTTCCTTTCCATTTTTTTGAGCGACGAACTTGGGGTTTCAAATCATTTGGAGATTTGGTCAGGGGTTAGTTTTGGAATAACCTTTCTTGCCAGCGCTTTAATCTCTCCCTATTGGGGTTCGCTAGCCGACAAGTATGGTCGGAAACCGATGCTTATTCGCTCGGGTTTTAGTCTGGCAGCTTTATACCTTATTAATTATTTTGTACATGATCCTTATGTTTTTTTGATTGTGCGTGTGCTGCAAGGACTGCTTGCCGGTTTTGTTCCAGCAGCTATTGCAATGGTAGCCACCAATACACCTGAGCATAAGACGGGGTACGCTTTAAGTATTATGTCTACAGCCGGAGCGACAGGTAGTATTATTGGACCATTAATTGGCGGTGTAGTGAGCTATTATACCAGCAACCGGATTGCTTTTTTATTCTCAGCGGGTATTGTACTTATCTCAGCGCTCATTGCTACTTTTTTTGCAAAAGAGGAGAACTTCGACCGTTCGGCTCCAAGGTCACATGTAAGTGATGATATCAGGGAAGCGAGAAGTAACCGAGCTTTTATTACTTTGCTCTCGCTGGCGGGAATCAGTACCTTCTCCGTTATGATCCTGGAACCGTTAATCCCAATTTATCTACTGGACATGGGGATCTCCAAAAATAGTGCCTCGCTAAGCTCGGGAATAGTATTCTCTGCTGTGGGGATTGCTACGGTGCTGATGGCTCCGCAGTGGGGCAGACTCGGCAGCCGAAAAGGCTTTGGGATGATCTTATTTATTGGACTGATCGGGGGCGGCATCGGTAATATTCTGCAGTTTTTTGTTTCGGGCTATGTAGAGTTCGCTATCCTTCGCTTTGCTTACGGCCTGTTCTATGCAGGTGTGCTGCCGTCAGTGAATGCCATGATTGTACAAGTAATTGAGCCGGGATTCCGTGGACGGGCCTTTGGCCTGAATCAGGCGGCATCTCAGCTTGCGACGATGGCTGGACCGATTATCGGCGGCTTATTAGGCGCGGTGATTCCAATTCGCTGGGTGTTTGTAATCAATGGAGTGATGCTGCTGGTAGCAGCGATATTGGTTAAGACCCGCAAGCTGGAAGCACAAATCGCCGCTGCTCGTCCCGCAGAACAGCCAACAACGATGCAGGGTTAACTGCTAACTCAATGAGCATGTCGTTATTTAGAAACAACATAAAGCCGCCGGGCTCATAGCCCGGCGGCTTTATTCATATTAAGCTGCTATTCTCCCTGCGAACCGTTCAAAACGTCTGTTCCCGGCATAACATCCACTGGCGGGGAGGCAGGGTCAATAATGGAATTTGGATATACATCGTCTGCATCTGGAACATCCTCTAGCGGCTGATCTTCTTCTTCCATCTCCAAGAGTTCCTCATCCTTAGTATAATCCGTATCATCTAGGGTTAATCCTGCGGTTTCAGCGGCTAGATATGCATCGGATTCCACTAACTCATCTCTTTCGATTACATCCTTAGGTGAGTTTAAACCAATATCTGCTGCCAAGTATTTATCGCCAACCAAGACAGGATCTGCGTCATCATCAACAATATCCTCTTCATCCATATCAGCTTGTATATAACGTTCATATTCAAAGTCAGCCTCAGTTTTATTTGGTGAACTATCCATAGCCGTTCACTCCTTTTTTATGATAAAATTTGAACTTCCTATGTTTATCTTTACCCGTTTGACCATGATCGAATCGCTGATCCAATAAATGGGTATGTCTATATTAGATTAGTAAAAAATGGGTGAAAGCAAAAGCCGATGAAAAACGTTCTTTTTCGAGAAAATTTACAAGAATAGGCAGGGATAGTGCGAAGCTTGTCGAAATTAAGAAGCATATATGAACGTTTAAACAACTAATGAATTACTGAGGTGCTACGATGAAGTTGCCAAAGCCCAATATAGCGGCTGCTTTTTTATTAATTCTACTGCTGACCGCTATGGTTCCTTTTGGTACGGCGATAGTGAGTGCTGAATCATCAGACTCTAAGCTGCCCAATTGGGAGATTAAATTTGAACGTATAGAAATAGATCATATTGAAGAAGCTGTGGCAGCTCTTGATGAAGAATGGACTCGTGTTATGCCTCATGGGAAAAGCCCAGAGACTCCAAGTGGAGCAACCTCAGCCTGGCTGCGGTTTACTTTACCACAAATTAGTGATAAATCTGCGTTATTCATAGATAAAGTATATGGAAATAATGTTAAGGCTTATTTAAATAACGAATTAATATATGATTCCGGAAAAGATTTTAATTTCAATGGCAGTAAGGTTTTCATTCCTCTGTCCAAAAGTGTTGGAGGACAACAGCTATATTTATGGACCCATGGTGGCAGCAAAGACTTAGGGATCCACGGCGAAATAAGAGTAGGCCAATACGATGAGCTGTTATCTGTTTATGTAAAGCAGGGCTTAATGGATCTGATCATTGGAACGACGCTTATTTTTATTGCGATTGTACTGCTGATCTGCTCGCTATTCATGAGAAAAGGCTATTTTTCAGGCGGATATCTATTGGTGCTGATTATTTTATCCATTGGCGTCTTAGTGGTAACGTATTCATCGTTCCTGCCGACAATCCTCGGCGATTATGGAGAGATCGTACTTGTTTTCTTTGATGTAGCTTTATATACGCTTTTGCCATCCTTTACATTTTATTTTGAGAAAATATTTGGTCCAGGGAAAAAGAGAATCGTTACACGTTTCCGTAAGTTTCAAATTGTCTATTCTGTATTTTGTTTTTCCCTAATGGTTATTAATATTCTTCTGTCCTATCAGGTGGATGACTTTTATCGATTGATGACTACGAGTGTGCTAGGTATCCTTATGATTGTACAAATTATACTTTTGATCAGCTTAGCGTTTATACACGCGAACCGTGGCAATGTAGATGCTGTTATTTTTACTTCAGGGTTCTCAATATTTGCTTTCATGTCTCTTAGTGAACTGGTCATGTTCTACGCATCGGGGCAATCCTATCAATTATATTGGTGGAAATGGGGAATGGTGATTTTCGTAATTGCCTTAATCGTCATTCTGGGAAGAAGGTTTACTCGAAACCATGAACAGCTTATTGAATATTCCCATCAGCTTGAGAAGTTCAATAATGATTTGCAGCGCTCGGAGAAGATGGAGATTATTAGTGAGCTGGCAGCTTCGGTTGCCCATGAAGTACGGAATCCATTGCAGGTTACCCGGGGGTTTCTGCAGATTCTTGGGGAGCGTTCAGATCAAAAGGAGCGGGAATATCTGCAAATGGCAGTGACAGAACTGGATCGGGCTACGCTCATTATTACAGACTTCCTAACCTTCGCTAAACCAGGACTTGAAACCGTAGAGCAGCTTGATGTGTCTGAAGAGTTGAGGCATGTGACGGGTATTCTTTCTCCGTTAGCGAATCTGCAAGGGGGCGTCATTGAACTTAATCTGCAGCCAGGACTTTACGTTACTGGATCATCTGCCAAGTTCAAGCAAGCGTTTATCAACATTCTCAAAAATAGCATCGAAGCTTTAAAGGACAATGGGCTGATTAAAGTCACAGCCTGGAAGTCTGGAAAACATATAATAATCAGTGTTCATGATAATGGGGAAGGGATGAACCGGAATGAGCTGGCTCGGTTAGGGGAACCTTATTACTCCAATAAGACCAAAGGAACGGGGCTTGGACTGATGGTAACCTTTCGGATTATTGAGGCGATGGAGGGATGCACTGAGTTTCGCAGTGAGAAAGGGGAAGGGACTGAAATTATAGTAAAAATACCAGAACTTAGAATAATTTAGAAGTAATTTATGATAATTCCGTTTTTTAGAAGGAAAGAGCGAGGGGCTGAGCGAAGTAGTACAGACAGAATATTGTTTCTGATACTTATTTCTGAGGTGCATATATGCGCTTGATGATTAAAGTCCTACATATAGCAATAGCCCTTACTCTCCTTCTGATAGGATATAGTTCAATTGTTGTATCAGCAGCGACCCCATATCCATCCCAAGAAATTACCAGTTGGCAGATGAGATGGGGTGATGGAACCGAAAACAGCGGCATAGAGGTTCCACAGAATAATGACCAGCAGTATTGGATAAATGTGAATGCTACGAAGGAAATCCCACATCTGCCATCAGGCGTATCCACTTCTTGGACTCGTATTTCCATACCTAACTTTAGTTATATCTCCCCTTCAATCTACATTGATACTTTATATGCTCTTCATGTGAAGGTGTATGTGAACGACCGTTTGATCTTCGAGGAAGATCGTAATTATATTAAGGATAACTATTCTTTGTTGTTGCCTTTGAGTCAAAGCGATAGTGGGAAAACATTATACATTTGGACTGAAACGCTGCAGGATAGAATCGGAATTAAAAATGAAGTAGTGATCGGTGAACACAACCTGTTAATCAATGATTATATTAAAAATGGACTCAGCGATGTGATTTTGGGCTGTGCTTTTTTTCTTGTGGCTATCGTTCTATTTATAAGCTCTCTATACATTAATAGGGACTATTTTTCCAGTGTGGCTTCACTAGCCGTTGTAATAGGTTCAACCGGAATTCTTTCGATAACCTATTCTCCTTTTATTTATACCTTTTACAGCGATTTAGGCGCGATTAGTAATGTATTTCTTGATTTGGCTTTATTCTCACTTTTACCGGCGCTTACTCTTTTATTTGAAAAAATATTTGGCAGTGGAAAATATGCGATCGTTCGTCGTTTTCGTCAATTTCAAGTCATTTACTCCTCATTTTGTTTGCTATGTCTTTTGATCAATTTTCTATCGAATAATAGCTATATTGAGTTTTATTATTTTGTATCCACCACTATTATCGGGTTCATCCTCATCCTTCAGTTCATCTTGCTGATCGTATGTGTGATTATATTTTCGCTTAAAGGGAATAGGGACGCTATCATTTTTGCCATTGGCTTTGGAACGGCTGCATTTACTGTAGTGTCAGAGTTACTGTGGTATTACATTCATAAGGGGAACTATGATTTATTCTTGTGGAAGTGGGGCATTGTTGTCTTCATAATCTCCTTGATCGTAATTCTGGAGCGAAGACTAGCCTATAGCCATCAACAGGTTGTTAACTATTCTAAAGAATTAGAGCGTTTTAACAACGAATTGCAGCGTTCAGAAAAAATGGAAATTATTAGCGAGCTTGCTGCATCTGTTGCTCATGAAGTGCGGAATCCACTCCAGGTAACTAGGGGGTTCCTTCAGCTGCTTAGCGAGAAATCCGTTGGTGAAGAGGAAATATTTATGTCGATGGCCCTTAGTGAGCTGGATCGTGCTTCCGGGATCATTACGGATTTCTTAACCTTCGCAAAACCGGAATTTGAGACGATTTCCAGTCTGAATTTGTATAATGAATTTAAGCATATTGAGAGTATTATGCAGCCGCTTTGTCATTTAAATGGAGGAAAAATGATTCTCGATGTATCGGGCGAATTATGGGTGAAGGGGAATTCCTCAAAGTTTAAGCAAGCCTTCATCAACATTATCAAAAATAGCATTGAATCTTTCCGTGACGAAGGGTTTATCTATATGTCGGTGTATGCGGAAGAGGAGAACGTAATCATTCATATCAAAGACAACGGGGAAGGGATGGACGCGGATGTCCTGCACCGATTGGGAGAGCCTTATTTCACTAAAAAGAATAAAGGGACAGGTCTTGGATTAATGGTCACTTTCCGTATCATCGAAGCTATGCAAGGTAAAGTGAAATTTACAAGCAAAAAAGGAGTGGGAACCGAATCCATCACCATACTGCCATTGGCAGAAGCTCCGGATGATTCTCACTCCTTAGGGGGTTAATCTTGTTGTCTTACCACGAACCGCGTGGTGCTGCGGTTGCCTTCAATACATCGGAAGTAGGACTTGGTGGAATTACAAGATAGAATTCGTTGGAGCCTTCTTCAACGGCTTTCAAGGTAACGCTGTCGGGAATAATTACGCCTAGTGCTTCTTGGAGAGCCGCTTTTGGGTCTGAGAGTAGTCTTTTCTTGAAACTTGGATCTTCCCATGCCTTTTGAATGACTTGATTTCTAAGAATTGCTTCTGACATAATAATCACCCTTTCCAAATTGTATATATTTACCTTTAATAATATAACATAGCAAAACTACTAATACTATTCTTTTTATTGCAAAATAATAGAATTAATGGACATTTTTTGACAACCAATGATATAATCCTCCGTTTAGCAAGAGCTGCTTGTCCGCTTCGATGGAATCAGAGATCTGCTGTAAGTTACTTACTAGCATGGAATGGAACGCAATAAGATGAGGGACATCAAGGTCGGAAGCTGTAACTTTGTTATGTGTGTCGTGTGCTAATTGCGTATAGGTATGTAGACCATTTGCAGTGAATAGATAAAATTCGACCTCTTGCGAAGTGAGTTTAGCTGCACTGCTGTTTGGCAGATGTTTGCGAGTTAGGGAGAGAAGACAATTATAGTTGCCTGCGGATAAATCTTCTTTCCAGTCCTCATAGTCATCCAGCATTTGCAGTGTAAGCAAAACCGAATGGATAAGCTCTTCAGCTTGCGGCACTAAATCACTCTTTCCAGACATCAGAAGGGCAGCAGTGCTGGATAGCTTGAGCGGACTGGCTTTATAGGCAATTTTGACCCGATCATTAAGAAAATAGTCACTGGTATTTTCGTTGCTAACACTATCTGCCCACTCCATGATATAACGATTAAATAAGATCCAGAAAGCGGATGGCTCCGGAAATAGTATCCGGTAGATATTTAAAAATTCGACATAAAGCAAATTTGCCAAGGGCAATTTTTCGTATGCGGAGGATTCTTGGCTGTCCATCAGGTCATCCTGTATGAAGAAATACAACATAAAAAAGACGTTGCCCATCGACATCTGGCGAGTAACCTCTGCAGAGATTCCGCATCCCTTCTGCAGCCAAAAGGGTAAAAGATAACATATGTAGTTTTTGTGGCTTTCAGCGTTAAATACGTTAAAATGCTCAAGATAGGACATACCTTGTTGATTTAGAGGTTCTGGAAATTCGGAAATAATCCGTCTGCTTTCTTGGAATACCAAGCGTAGTTCATCTTCGTAGTCATTTAGCCAATCCATAACAACCCTCCTATAAAATTTTTACGAAAATGGTTCTTTTGCCCTGATTATAGCTTTCTCTTTATTCCATTACAACTAAAATTTAGGAGGTATTAGCAAATATGGAATGGTATACTTTCGGCCAAATGCTTATGGCGATTCGAATGGGTCAAAAGGCGGAAACACCGGATGGCCGCATGGTTATGCGTACCTCCACAGGACTTTTTTGGATAAACGGAATCCTGCAGGGAAAAGTGGTAGAAATCAAAGACTATCTGTTCTCTGACCTATGGCGAATCTATGAGGATGAGGAAAGCCAGCAGGAGGGAATTGGCAGGGAACAACACGAGCAACGTGAGCGGGAGATGCTTGAGAATCAATATGAAGAGCTGCGCTGGGCGAACCGAAAACGTTAGTTCAACGTTCGATTACCCAACAGCAGCTATATAGAGAATCTTAATAAGAGGGATTAGGAACTTACGGATGCGGAGAGCTCTGATTTTAATGCTTCATATTGACTACGCAGGCGTTGAAGTTTCGAGATACTTTGCTCCAAGCCGCCGAGCCGGTTGCGTTCCGTCCACAAGAGACGATATTGGTGAAGGAGTACATCAAGATCATTGATTTGCTTCGTAATCAGCGCAGGATCAAGCGAATCTGGTGCTGATGTCAACTGTAGCTTGATTCTGCCAAGCTGCACAGCATGCTTCACGAAATGGATGCCATTACTCAATTCTTTCAGCACAAGAGCAGCATCCTCGCATTGAAGATCTAGCCCCGATAGCCGCGCCTCAATGGAGAGCAGATATTTTTCGAGATGATTGAAGTGTTCCTCAGTAAGCTTCTCTATGATTAGGAAATTGTCCAGATGGGTACGCAGCAGCAGGGACATTTCTGCATCATTCGAACGGTTGATACTGGATTCAAGCTGATAGTAATTGCCGAGATCCAGGAGCAGCTGGCCAATTCCCTCAGAACGATCTGCAAAAATAAATCTATTTAAATACTGTGCAGTATCTGCTTCCAGATTATGATCTACACTCCAGGATAGGGCTGCGCCGTAGGCGAAGCCGGCATAGCTGACCGGCAGATGCTGCCAGTGTCCAAAATCTCCCCAATCCGTAATGAGATAACCGATAGCACCGTTGTTTTTGCCATGAATAGCTGCACTGCGCAGATTGGCTAACATATTGTCCGTGCGTCCTGTAATGGAGTTCCATGAGCTGGTGCCTGGGCAGACATAAAAAGGAATACCTGCTTCACGGAATTTGAGCGTATCGGACTCGAAGGGATGCTCCGCGCTATAACCCCATTCCATAGCAATAATATCCTTAGGAAGCTGAGGAATCAGTTCGGGATGCTGGATAATGATATCGCCCCAGAATTGCATCGTTTTGCCACGTTTTGTAACCAATTCATAAATTTTTTGCAGGAATGATAAATAGAGTTGACCTTTGCCTTGTGTTTCAGCCAGAGCTTTGTTTTTACCAAGGCCGAGTTCATAGGTCTCATCGCAGCCTACATTAAACTGATTGGAGCTAAAGTAGGGCAGCAGATCGTCAAACATTTTGTCTAGCAGAGGTAGTACAGCAGGATCTTCGGTATCAAAAGTACCAGGGTGCATAAATAAGCCTTCTGGATAAACGTCCTGCGCATACAAATTCTTCGGAAGCATAAAGCCTTCGGGAATTTCAGCTAAAGCGTTGAATTCTGGACGAGAAAGCCAGCCCTCCATATGCCCAAAGCTATTCTGATTGGGAACAAGCTCTATATAACGTGCTTTGCAATAGGCATCCAGAAGCAGGATTTCCTCTCCGGTAATTGGGGTTTCAAGCTCCCAGACTTGAGGGAAGGATTCATAAGCGAACGGAGCACCTTCTATATATAGCTGAAGTTCATTCATCTTCAAATCAGCCATAAGGTCAATGATCCGGTACAAGGTTTCTTGCTTCGGGATTTTATTGCGGCTGATATCTATGAGCAGGCCTCTGGCTCCAAAATCAGGTTCATCGCGAATATGCAGCTGAGGTATAGATTTTCCACTTTGTTCTATGATTTGTTTCAGGGTTGCTGCTGCGTAGAAAGCGCCTACAGGAGAGCTATAGGAGACAACGATACCCTTCTGTTCGACAACAATCTCATAGGCCTGTGCAGACAATAATGGCACATAGTTAAAGTTACAGACAGATACAACGGTTGGACGTAAGCCAATGGATAAAGTCAGCTGCAGATTCAATGCTTGTGCAATTACTTCCTGTAGTTTTCGTGCAGCTGGCATGGCAGATTCTTCTTCCATATTAGGAAGTACGATGCTTCCGCTTGTTGGGAAATGGAAGGAGCCTTGTGACAATGTGATTTCACGCGGATTAGGGAAAAGCAGTAGTGTAGAATGATTAAGCATAGCGTGGACACCTCTTATTCATGTAGAATATGATCATCTTCACAATAACCTTATCACTACTAAACAAGGGGAGGAATGCCTATAATGTCCAAGCACATGGATTATATGATCAGTCCATATCCAATAAGAATTATTGATCCCAAGGTTGAATCCTCCAAGCTGAAGCTCAAGAATATAAGGGTGGGACAGGCAGGACATCTGCCAGGAAGAACGTTATTCCGTTCAGGTGTAGTTTTTGAGCACTGGGCCATTGTTTACATAGTGTCAGGTAGTGGCTCCTACATGGAGATTGGGGGAAAAGAGCAGCAGGTGCGTGAAGGCAGCTTATACTTTTTCCGCCCAGGTTACAGTTATAACTTTGGTCCACCACCGGGAGGCAGCTGGGATGAGTATTATATTAACTTTAATGGCACGCGTGTATCCGAATGGCTGGAATCGGGCCTCATAGCCGGGGGAAATGTTTTTCAAGCCCAATCTATAGTAGGTCTTACTACCTTATTTGAAGAAGTGCTGGAACGGATGGAGAGCGGAGAACCTGTAGATGCGGATCGGGCAGCATTATTGCTCGAAAGAATGCTGCTGGAGTGTTCTTTTATAATAGAAGAAAAAAGTTGGAATTCTCAGGCTGATTATATGCGTCAGATTCGGGAAGACCTGAACTTATGCATTTATGGTGAGATGGACCTAGAACAAATAGCGGCAAAACATCATGTTTCGATGTCTACGCTTCGTCGTCTTGTTCGGCGCAGCAGTGGATACCCGCTTCATGAATATATTCACCGTCTAAAAATGGCAGAAGCCAAAAAGTTGCTTTTCAACACCTCATTACAAATTAAGGAAATTTCTAGTATGCTTCATTATAATGATCCGTTCTATTTTTCTCGTTTATTTAAAAAATATATGGGGATCGCACCCCAGCTTTGCCGGAATAACATTTAAATCGACATCATCCTACTAGAGTCCCAACAGCAATTGTTATAATTTGTATAATTGTTGTCGTTTTATAAGATATGTTGAAAATTATGGATTAATATTACATAAATACGTTAGTTCTTATTAACTATAGTGGATAAAATTCCAAATTTTAGTGATAAAACCTACTAAAAAAATAATAAATTTTTTGTAACTATTTTTCAAATGGAAGCGCAAACATGGGAAATGTCAACTTGTTATTGTGATTTTTCTCATGTATGATGCTTTTATCGAGCACAGTACAATCTTACATTTTCCAAAAAACTGGAGAATAGGGTGGTGGGATGAAAATCAAACCAACTGCAGAAGACAAACTGATTGCGTATTACAGGTATTTTTCATTGTCCCTCACATCACTCATGTATCTTCTAGATCAGACGGGACCTTCCATAATTTATAAATCACTTATTATTGCTATACTTGTTATGTTTGCACAAACGTTCTCATTTTGTTATCGAAGGCTACGCAGCAGGCCGAAGACTCTCGTCCTGGCTGTTAGTATAGAGATGGTGGGAATTATCGCATTGACCTTGTTTACGGGTGGGTACGAAAGCTCTTTTAGGCTTTATGTGCTAAATCCTGTATTGATTGCTGCAGGCTCATTGTCCATTTATTTTGGATGGTCGTTGCTCTTAAGCTACATCAGTATTTTTGCGGTGCTCTGTTATTTTTTTATCAATTCTGCGAACAGAAATTTTCTGGAAATTGTATTTATAAATGGGAATCTGTTTCTAACACTGGTACTTACGGTTATAATAATGCAGATCGTTAATCGGATGAAGCGGCAACGTGAAGAATCGAATGCTCGCACGAAAGAGACGATGGAGCATATCAAATCCCTGTACCATATCGTGGAAACCTCAAGCCAACATGATTTCATGAATATCGGTCAAGTGATCACCGATTATGTTGTTAAGCTAACGAAGCTGGATAAGGCTTTGTTTTGGTTCGCCAAGAAAAGCGGAGAACCAGCTCCGCAGAGCAGGCAGACCGGCTGGCAGCAGGAGGAGGAACAGTTCCTATTCTCAGAACTGGGAAAACATGAGCATGAATGGAGATTGCAGCGAGAGCCTATTTTTAGAAATCTGCCGGGATTAGGAGATTTCCTGCTGATGCCTGTACGGATGAGCACCCGTTTTGTAGGGATGATTGGACTCAAGCTGGAGTCTACAGAGGGGCTGGAAGGCCGCAGATGGTATATTCAACAATTGATATTCTTATCTGAGCTAAGTGCGAATATTCTTGAAAGACATGAGCTTGGTGTGATCGAGAACCGGTTGATCATCACGAACGAACAGAACCGGATTGCGGATGAAATGCACGACAGTGTATCGCAGAGCCTTTTTGGTATTGTGTATGCGACGCATTCGCTGAAGGAATCGTGGAAGAGAATGTCAGATCATGAGCTAGAAGAACAAATTGAGCTTATTCATGATTCTGCTACAAAGGTTGCTAAAGAACTGCGGATCACGATCTACAGTCTTAGCTCCAAGAAGAGTGGCGGTCCTACTTGGTTGGGCATGGTAAGATCACATTTGAAGAGCTTATCCAGGTTAAATGATGTTGATATTGATTTAAAAATAACGGGCGATGATTTCAGTCTCCCTTATCCTTACCACAAAGCGCTTTTTCGGATTATCTCCGAAGCCACTGGTAATGCCATCAGGCATGGTGCTGCCAGTCGAGTGGATGTAGAACTGTCTCTAAAGCCGACTTGGATTCGATTATTGATTTGTGATAATGGTGTTGGTTTTGATACTGATTTGTTATGGATTGAATCTGAAGATAGTGTAAGCGGACTTGGCATGAAGAATATGCAATATTTGACCCAGTCGCTCGGCGGCGACTTTCAGTTGTCCAGTAATGAGAGCACAGGAACAAGAATTATGATTTCGATTCCTGTCGGTGTAGCTGAATTAAAGAATGCATAAACTTTAGGCGGGAGGTCGTTTCTGTGAAAATCGTCATTGTAGATGATCATCCTTTAGTTAGAAGAGGACTGGCATCTGTCATTTCAATGCAGCCGAATGTGCAGTTTGCAGGTGAGGCAACGAATGGCCAAGAAGCGCTTCTTGTGATTGAGGAGACGCAGCCTGATCTTGTATTGATTGATCTTAAGCTAGCAGATGAATCGGGATTGGATGTCATTAAGACAGCACGTGCTCGTGGTATCGTTAGTAAGTTCATTCTGTTGACGTCATCTGCGAGCAGAGAGGATTTCCTGAAGGCTGAAGAAGTACTGGTAGATGGATATGTACTGAAAGAGGCGTTGCCTGAGGAGTTACTGTTTGCTATCCAATTGGTGCATAAGGGAAGAAAGTATTACGATCCTGGTCTGATGGAAGATAAAATGCGCATGAGTGGAAGCAGCCCAACGGATGAATTGACACCCAAAGAAAAGGAAGTCCTGATCGAGCTGGGGCAGGGCGCATGCAACAGAGAAATTGCTTCACGTCTTTTCATTAGCGAATTTACGGTGAAAAAGCATGTCAGTCAGATTTTAGCAAAATTACAGGTGGCTGATCGTACACAGGCAGCGCTTTATGCAAATGCTGTCGGATTAACCAAATATGAAATGTCATACGAGTGAAAATTGAAATAATTCGTAAGCATTGTACATGAACACGGACAGGTTGTCCGTGTTTTTTTGTGCGTTAAAACTTAAATTAGCCCTATATATGGCACTAAAGTATACCTAATCCCCCTCTTAAGAGGTATAACGTCTTACTCCAAAGTGAAGAGGAAAGTGATGGTATGAGCCATGTGGCGAATGGTGTGGATTGATAGAATTAAAGCAACAACTGAAACTTTCATGAATGCTTTCAGAATGTAATTTTAGCGGAAGGAGGGTTACTGTGGAAAAGACGATTCTGGATTACATTAACCTGATTAAAAAAAGGTTTTGGCTCATCATGGTGTTCGTTTTGATCTCCTGTGCTACGACTTACTATGTTAGCAAAAACTTCGTTGAACCCGTCTATTCCGCTTCCGGACAGCTGCTTGTCAACAACATTGCCAAAGCTCCCGAGAGCAACAATCTTAACGATTTGAGCTTTAGCCTGAATTTAATTGAGAGTTACAAGGAAATTATGAAATCACCAACCATCATGAAAAGCGTAATAGAAAATCACCCGGAGTTTGGTCTCACGGCCGATGAACTAAGTCAGAAGCTTGAGATTAAAACTTCAGAGAAGAGTCAGGTGATCAACCTCAATGTTCAGGATGAAAGCTACACCAAAGCTGCCGGGATCGTAAATGCGGTATCGCAGACATTCATTCGTGAATTGCCGTCGCTGATGAGGGTAGACAATGTTACCTTGCTGACACCGGCCGATCCGACTGATGTTCCAGGGCCCTCGAACGGCGGGTTTGCGATGAATCTCATCATTAGCTTTGTTGTATCCCTTATGGCTGCCTTAGGAATTATTTTGCTGATGGAAACACTTAACGGCACATTAAGGTCTGAAAAGGAAGCGGAATATGACCTTGGTCTACCGGTAATTGCTTCGATCGCAACCATTCGCAAACGTGATTTGGGCAAGGCGGCAGGCGACACCAGAGTGAAGGAGGGTGCTTATGTTGCGGCTAAATAAGAGTCTGGTTACAGACGTTAATCCATCCTCGCATATCTCCGAATCGTTCCGATCACTGCGCACATATATACGTCAGCTTGAACTAGCGCAGGGCGGCGGAGGAAAAGTGCTGCTCTTTACATCAGCAGAAGCTGGGGCAGGCAAGACGACAATCTTGTCGAATCTCGCGGTTTCTTTCGTCCAGGACGGCAAGAAGGTAGCGGTGGTTGACTGCAATCTGAGACATCCCGGTCTTCATACCGTGTTTGAAGTAGAGGGGAGTGACGGGCTTGCGGCTTATTTAAGTGGGCAAGAGGAAGCAGATAACATCGCAGTCCTCGGAAACTTAGCCAATCTTTCAGTCATCCCGGCAGGAAAAACTCATGTTAGTCCGCCGGATTTGCTGGGGAACCCCAAAATGACCGCTTTGCTTGAGGAACTAAAAGAAAACTACGATCTGATCCTGCTGGATTCTCCTTCGGCAGTCGATTTCAGTGATGCTCGTATATTGGCACCTCAAGCGGACGGCGTGATTCTGGTGGCCAGATACGGAAAGTCCAAACGGGAATCGATTCGCAAAGCGAAGACGCTGCTTGAACAGACCGGCTCTAATCTAATCGGAATTGCCATGAACCAGGCGAAGTAAATGTTTATGCTTTCGAAGGAAGTTTTGCTTGAAGTCAAATTATTGAAGCTAATGCTCACAAAACTTAAGTTTATGCTTTCGAAGTGAGTTTTGTACGAAGTCAAATCATTGAAGCTAATGCTCACAAAACTTTTAGGAGGTAAAGTGCGATGAAAAAGGTAAAAAAAGTAATCATACCCGCGGCAGGACTAGGTACGCGCTTTCTTCCTGCAACGAAAGCCATGCCTAAAGAAATGCTTCCGATTATCAATAAACCAACCATTCAATACATTGTTGAGGAGGCTATTGCTTCCGGTATTGAAGATATCATCATTGTTACTGGTAAAGGTAAAAGAGCCATTGAGGATCATTTTGACAATGCGTTTGAGCTGGAGTCTAGGCTTCTGGAAGATGGAAAGCTGGATCTGCTTAAAGAGGTTCAACGTTCAGCTAAGGTAGAAATTCACTATATCCGCCAGAAAGAACCGAAGGGTCTGGGGCATGCCGTATGGTGTGCAAGACGGTTTATCGGAGATGAGCCATTTGGTGTCATGTTAGGCGATGATATCGTCACAGGAGCCGTACCTTGCCTTAAGCAGCTGATCGATCAATATGAAGAAACACAAAACTCGGTTATCGGAGTTCAAGAGATTCCTGATGAATTCACGAATCGTTACGGTATTATTGAACCGGATTTGCAGGACGGTAAATTGTATCGGGTTAACAATTTTGTAGAGAAGCCGCCACTAGGTACGGCACCTTCCAATCTTGCGATCATGGGCCGGTATGTGTTTACGCCGAAGATCTTTAAGTATCTCGATTTGATGGAAGAAGGCGCTGGCGGAGAGATCCAGTTGACAGATGCCATTCAGAAGCTGAATCAGAGCGAACGGGTATATGCCTATAATTTTGACGGAACAAGATATGATGTCGGCGAGCGGCTTGGATATATTTTGACAACACTTGAATTTGCACTGCAAAGCGAAGATTTGCGCTATCCGGTGATGGATGCAATGGCGGAATGGCTGAATAAAATGGGACAAACCAGCTTGAGTAGTTAAGTTGAGTTCGCAAAATTTTAGATGAGGAGGATGAGCATGCAAAAACTGCCGGAAGACTACGAGGCGGTCCTGCCGAAACTTTACATGCTGCATACCGATGAGAGAAGGAAAGAAGCAGAGTCCTATTTGATAATGAAACGGATGATCGATATCTTTTTTTCCGCTCTTGGTCTTCTCGTGTTAATGCCATTATTTGTTGTCGTGGCGATTCTGATCAAGCTGGAGGATCCGAAAGGAAAGGTGTTCTTTCGGCAAAACCGGGTTGGGAAGAATGAAAAGCAATTCCCGATGTATAAGTTCAGATCCATGGTCAGTAACGCTGAGGAGTTAAAAGAAAACCTGATGGCCTATAACGAAGTGAGCGGTGCCATGTTCAAGATTAAGAACGATCCGCGGATCACACAAATAGGGAGATTCCTGCGCAAGACGAGCATCGATGAGCTACCTCAGCTGTGGAATGTGCTGATAGGTCAAATGAGTCTGGTCGGTCCTCGTCCTCCGCTGCCAGAAGAGGTGGCTCAGTATACGGATTATGACAAACAGCGTTTGACGGTTACTCCAGGTTGTACCGGATATTGGCAAGTAAATGCCCGAAACAGTGTCGGCTTCGACGAAATGGTACAGCTGGACTTAACCTACATCCATATTCGGAGCACCATGCTGGATCTAAAAATCATTGCTAAAACCGGACTGATGTTACTCGGTTCAAAAGATGCTTATTAATAATGTGGAAATTAGGTGAATGCCGATGCGTGAATACGGAGACGTTCCTAAGCTTTCCATTATCATCTGTACCTACAACAGAGCACCTTTATTGATCAAGACGCTTCAGTCACTTTTAAAGCTGGATCACTTAGAGCAGGCGGAGATCATTGTTGTGGATAATTGTTCCAAGGATGATACTGAAGCTTGCGTCAAAAAGTTTATAGGAAAGCATGGAGCTGATGTGGATATCCGCTACATGATGGAGCCGATGCAGGGGCTTTCAGCGGCTAGAAATACAGGAATTCTGGCTTCCAAATCGCCGCTGATTGCCTTTCTCGATGATGATGCCATACCTTGCCAGCGTTGGATAACAACGATTGTCAGTACTTTCGAGAGTAAACCGGAGGTCATGGCTATGGGAGGCAAAATCGCTCCGATATTTGAAAGTAAACGTCCGGACTGGTTGATTAAACCCTTTGAGCTTCCGTACACGATTGTTGATTTAGGTAGCCGGATTAAGGAATATCCCAAGCAACTTCATCCTTGTGGGGCCAATATGGCGATGCGGAAGCTCGTATTCGACATCAGTCTTTTTCCCCTAGATCTCGGAAGAAAGGGTGATTCTCTGCTCTCTGGTGAAGAGACCTGGTTATTCGGACAGATTCAAAAAGAAGGGCATTCCATCCTCTACCATCCGGAAATGGCGGTTGACCATTTCGTGCCGGCGGCCCGTTTGACGGAAGACTGGATTATGAGGCGCTATTATAGCCAAGGCATCTCTAACGCTATGAAAAGCGAAGGACTAAAAGGCAAGCTGCTTCTAGTGGGAAAGACAGCCGCTAAGCTCGTGTATATCCTGGCTGATTCTATCCTCTCAAGAAGTAAAGGAAGAAGGCTTTTGAATAAATGCAGGCTGGAGAGTATTCGTGGAACGCTTCATATGATTCTCAATCGGGAGAGGCATTCCGCAGCGGGGTGAGGGATTAACATGACAAATTTTGAGTGGGGCTCCAAATTAAATGTTTTGCCATACGGGATGCTCTATCTCATGTCGGCCCTGTTCTTTGGAACGGCGGTCATCTACCAGCCGATGATTGCGATAGCTGCCGTGCTTCTGATTATTTTGCTGGGAATCTCGATTTCACGGCCTGAACTGATCAGTTATTTCGTTCTAATCACGACGGCAATATCGATTAACTTTTTATATGATGGCAGCATGTTCGGAATGGAGATACTGTCCCTTTATAAATTGGTTATCGTGATGCTGCTTGTTCCTTGTATTCTGGTCAATGGCTTGCGGTTTCGTCTGAGTCACCCCTTGTGGGCAATGGTAGCGCTGCTGGTGATTACCTTTGGGTCTTCGATCTGGCTGCCGGAAATGACCTCATCCATTGCAGTTAAAGCTTTTATCGGTCTATCCATTCCATTCGTATTTTTATTAATCAACTGGAAAAAGAATGTAGCCGAGCTGCAAATCAAAATTATCTGTATGCTTCCCCTTGTTAGTGTAGTGGTTGGTTTGTTGCTGCAGCTTGCGCATGTTCATAATTTTCTCAACATCGAGTATACAGGCGCTGTACGGATTCAGGGGGCTAATATTCCTGCGCATTTAGCGATGCTGGCCTTTATGGGAGTAGCGATTCCATTTATAGAGGTGAAGCGGAATCCGCAGCAAGCACGCTTTTTCTATATCATGTTAGTTCTAAATTTCTTTATCTTGATTGGAACAGGAACAAGAGGGCCTATATTGGCACTTGGACTTACCGTTCTCTATTACTTCTATGATATTCTCCGCCAATATTTGAAGGGCAGAACCTATCTGCTAATTCCGTTGATGGGTGCATTTTTCCTGATTATGGTCGCCGTTTTCTGGCAGCTCGATAATTTTGAGAAACGTTCCTTTGAGAGACAGACAGATACGGCTGTTGATTTATCAGGAAGGTCAGAGGCATGGGAGTATTTCTTAAACAAGGCTGCGGACTCTCCTTGGTCTGGTAGAGGGCTTGGAGCAGTGACGGTAGCAAATGATGGAACATTGTATAAGGGTTTTGTAGTTCCGCACAACGAGTATATCCGCTTTTACTTCGATGGGGGATATATTGGCGCTATTCTGTTGATGTTCTCTTTATTGGCTGTATTTATTCTGGTGTACAGAGCATTGGCTCCGCCGATCAAACCTTATTATCTGTTATTTATTGCAGCGTTTTTAATCTACTCATTCTCCGATAACACGCTGTCGACGGTCCAATTTATTATTCCGTTCTGTTGGTACCTGAACTGCCTGTATCGATCTTCACAGCCAACCGATTCCCCACAAAAAGAAGTGATACGATGAGTCAAGTGAATATGTTCGATGTCAATTTTGATAACTATGATTTCATGGATTTGCTTGATTACATTGATAAAACCATTCAGGAGAGGAATCAGTCTTATATCCTCACTTGCAATGTAGATCATGTGATCAAGCTTCGTAAGGATAAAGAATTTCAAACGGTATATTCGAAGGCAGGCGCAGTTGTTGCTGACGGAATGCCACTGATCTGGGCATCCAAAATGCTAGGCAAGCCGCTTAAGCAGAAGGTATCCGGCGCGGATCTATTTAATCGATTGGGCAACGCCTTTGAGCAAAGGAAGTACCGGCTGTTCTTCTTAGGCTCAGCTGAAGGCGTGGCGGAACGGGCAGCGATGAATTTGAAAACAGCACATCCCGGAATAAATGTGGTTGGCTGTTATTCTCCATCCTATGGATTCGAGCACAATGAGGAGGAGAATGAACGCATTATAGAAATGCTGACAGAGTGCCAGCCAGATATCGTGTTTGTTGGTGTAGGAGCACCTAAGCAGGAAAAGTGGATTTACCGCCACTATACCTCTTATCAAGCTCCGATATCGATCGGAGTGGGAGCGACCTTTGATTTTCTGTCAGGCTCAGTGAAACGAGCGCCTAGCTTCATGCAAAAAACAGGGTTCGAATGGTTCTGGCGGCTTAGCCAGGAGCCAGGCCGGCTCTGGAAAAGATATCTTGTGGACGATGCACAATTTCTACTTTTATTACTTAAGGAACTGCGTAAGCGGGATAAGGTGAAGGAAGGAGGCTTGGAATGAGTGTATTTACGCCCCCATCACTTAGGTTCATCAAGACAGTTGGATTAATAGGGGGGACTGCTGCTGTAGGTGTCTCTCTTCCGCTGATCATCGGCTTCTCCAGTGCGATGCTGAGTTCATCGAACAGTCTGCAGGGAGCCATTCTCTCAGCCATCCTATTCCCAGCTTTCTTGTTAGCCATACTTAGACCGAAAATGCTGGTTGCTTATACCTTGCTAATCTGGGCCGTAGCTCCAGAGCTGCGCCGCATTGCTGACTGGTCAGAAGGAGTGTATCACTCTGTATCCTTGCTGAGCTTAGCTCCCTTGTTAACCGGTGTAACCTTGATCATTCCGCTGCTGAAGGAGATTCATAATATTCAAAAAGCCTCCACGCGGATCATGTTAATGTTCGCAGTTGCGCTGGGTTATGGTGCTTTAATCGGTTTGGCTAAGAATGGCATGGGCTCAGTTTATGACTTAGCGAATTATATTGTGCCACTGCTGTTATTGCCGTACTTTGCCGTCACGAAGTTCAAGCCGAAGGATATCGATCGACTGCTTACCGCTTTTGCCAATATTGCAGTCCTAGTTGCCATTTACGGGATTGTTCAGTATTTGACGGTGCCACCTTGGGATGTGTTCTGGATGAAACATGCGGATATGATGTCCATCGGAAATCCATATCCATTGGAAATCCGAGTGTTCTCTACGCTGAATTCGCCCGGACCGGCTGCAACCTTCTTAGCGTTTGCTTTAGTTCCGATGATACTGGAGAAAAAATGGCGGGGAACATTGCGCTGGATCGGCGTTCTGCTAGTTGTAATCTGCCTGCTGACTACTTTGGTACGTGCGGCATGGCTGATACTCCTGGTGATGCTGCTCATGTATATTGGAACCTCTCCTTCTAAGGGAAAGTGGAAAACCTTGATCCAATTAGTTTTTGTGGCTGCTGCGTTGTTCTGGGTTGTGCCGAAGTTGCCTGGTGCCGAAGGACTGGTTGCTCGGGTAGAGACACTTTCTTCTGTTCAAGAAGATCACTCTTATAATGAACGGCTAAGCTTATGGCAAAACATGCTGCCGATGGTTGCCGCCAATCCAGTAGGTCAGGGAATTGGTAGTGTAGGCCAAGGGACTAAGCTTGGTAATGACGGCGAGCTTGGAGAGTACGGAATTATGGATAACGGAGTTATCGCTTTACTGCTTACCTTTGGTGTTCTGGGTGCTGTTTTCTTCTTCGGAGCTTTAGGCGCAGTTGTCAAACAGATATTCGCTAGAGTAATCAGCAGGGACCAATTGCAGCCCTACGCCCGACTTGCGTTAGCTACTTGGACCGGTGCGATTGTCAGTCTAGTTTCAGATAATGGGTTTCCCGGACTCAAGGGATACTTAATCTGGATGCTGATCGGTCTTGGCCTCAGCGCAAGGGAGATTACTCAAAGTAGAAGGAAGGGAACACCGTATGCAGCAGTTGAATGCAAAATCTCTCCCCGCTAGAACAATCTGGTCATCTTTTAGACTGTTCGCCAAGAGCAAGGACAACAGCTCGGCAGCCGTAAAAACTATGTTTGTCAGTGTCATGATCCTATTGATTAACATGTTAACTGGTGTACTGACCGCACGTTATCTTGGACCGACAGGTCGTGGGGAACAGACGGCAATGATTAACTGGTCACAGTTTCTGGCGTTTAGCATGAGCTTTGGCATTCCTTCAGCTCTCATCTATAACGCTAAGAAAAATCCGGAGGATGCCGGAGTGCTTTATCGTATGGCATTGCTGCTCGGTACCATTTTTGGAGTCATAGCGATGATTATAGGTATCGTGGTCTTGCCTTATTGGCTGAAATCCTTCAGTCCGGAGGTCGTGACCTTTGCTCAGTGGTCTATGATTCTGTGTCCGATTATAGTGATCTCTCAAATTAACAATGCAGCTTTTCAATTCAGAGGCGAATACAAGAGGTTTAATTGGATTCGCTATCTAGTGCCGTTGCTTACACTGACGATGATCGGGATATTGATCGCGCTGGATCAGATGAATCCATTTACAACTGCAGTTGCCTATCTTCTTCCGGGAGCTCCGCTGTTTATCGGAATGACGATTTCCTTGCTTCGTACCTATAAGGTGAAGATGAGAGGGGCCTATCAGAATTTAAAAAGATTGTTTACTTACGGGCTTGGTTCCTACGGCAATGACTTGCTTGGCAATTTCTCTACCTATATCGATCAGATCGTAATTGCCGGTTTGTTAAGACCTGCTGATTTGGGGCTGTATGTAGTGGCTGTGAGTCTATCACGAATGGTTAATTTTTTCTCAAGCTCAATTACGATCGTGTTGTTTCCTAAGGCTTCTGAGCTGTCCAAAGAACAGGCAGTTGAGTTAACATTCAAAGCCTTCCGAATAAGTACGACCTTCACCATGCTTGGCGGAGTATTCCTGATGCTCTTAGCCCCTTTAGTAATTCCGTTGATGTACGGCAAAGACTTCAATGCGGCATTAACCGTGTTTCGCTTATTGCTCCTTGAAGTGACCATTAGCGGAGGGACGATCATTCTGGCGCAGGCATTTATGGCGTTAGGCAAGCCAAAAGTGGTTTCGATGCTTCAAGGTTTCGGCTTACTTTTGGTTATCCCAATGTTGTTCCTGCTCATCCCTAAATTTGGCTTACTCGGAGCAGGGATAGCGATGTTGTCATCAGCAATCCTGCGATTTTTCTTCATTGTTCTCAATATAAAGTACACCTTAAAAGTTAAACTTCCGCGGCTGCTCATTACCCGGGAGGACATTCAGTGGATGAAGACGACGATGAATTCTTACATTCGCAAGAAACCTATGGATATGAATGGATAATGCGAAAGATAAAGGAGGAAACCTTCATGGATTCAGTAAAAAGCGTGGTAGGCGGCCAAGGCAATTATCCAATATCGGCTGTCATCATCGCTCAGGATGACGAAGTTCGAATATCTAAGGCCATACAATCCTGCAGGTTATTCGCCGACGAGGTGGTTGTGATTGACGGAGGCAGCAAAGACGGGACAGTACAGCTTTCTGAAAGCTTGAATTGTCGTGTATACGTCAACCCTTGGCCCGGATATGCGAAACAGAGGGAGTTCGGAGTAGAACGCGCGGTTCATGATTGGGTCTTCCTTATTGATACTGACGAAGTGGTCAGCGACGAGTTGGCCACGAGTATTCTTGAACTGAAACCGGGGCTTATGGATCAATCGGTTGCCTATTCTATCTACCGGATCGGTGATTTTATGGGCAGATGGCTGGATCGTGGCGAATATCTAGTGCGCCTTTACAACCGCAAAGCGTATGGCATTCGAAATAGCTTGGTGCACGAGATGCCCGAGGTCTCTGAAGAGCGAACCATACGTTTGACAGGAACCCTCTGGCATTATGGTTACCGCAGTATTAACGATCATGTGGCACGTTTCAATAAGTACACTGACTTGGAAGCTGAAAGTGCGTATGCCAAGGGCAAACGATTTCGGGTCAGTCATCTGCTGTTAAGACCACCAGCCCGTTTCCTGCAAAAGTATTTCTTACACGGGTTGTTCAAGAAGGGAATGTCAGGTTTCGGAGTATCCGTATTCTGGGTCATGTATGAATTCATGGTCGGCTTCAAGCATTACGAATTAATTAGATCGGGAAAGCTGACTCAGCACAATGCGAAGACGAGTCAGACCGAGAAGGAGAATAAAGGAGAGAGAAGCTATGCCGTACAGTGACGGATTGAACATTATGACGACAGGCCTTAGCTGGCCGTCGCTACAGCCGGGTGGGCTTAACACGTATTTCAAATCCGTTTGCGAGCAACTCTCCTCACGTAATCGGGTGCATGCGCTGATTTGCAGTCAAGAGACGCCTGCTACCCCTGAGGAATTGATTATTCACAATGCCGGAGATCCAAAAGATGGGATCTGGAAACGTAAGGATGCTTTCCAGCGTAAGGCGGCCGATCTGATGGGAGAGGGCAGTGGCCGTATAGATATTTTATACACTCACTTTGCTCCTTATGGTATTGGTCCAGCCCTGGAAGCAAAGAAACGTGGGATTCCTGTAGTGATGACTTTTCATGGCCCATGGAATGAAGAAATGAAAATCGAAGGCCAAGGCATTAAGCACCGGGTCAAAACAACCATCGCCAAATCCATTGAACATAGAGCCTATAAGCTTGCGGATAAGTTCATCGTGCTTAGTGAGACGTTCCGCGATATTCTCCATAAGCTGCACGGAGTGCCACTACACAAAATTATTGTGATTCCAGGCGCAGCTAATGTGGAACGTTTTATCCCCGCTACGAATCGATTGGCGATTCGCCGAACCTTGAATTTACCTGAGGGAGCAACAACCGTGCTGACTGTCCGGCGGTTGGTCAATCGGATGGGACTACTCCAGCTGCTTGAAGCCTGGAAGCAAGTTGCGGAGCGATTCCCGAATGCAATTCTGCTGATTGGTGGTAAAGGGCCGTTGCGGGGGGAACTGGAAGAAAAGATCGCCGACTATGGCTTAAGCAACAAGGTAAGGCTGCTAGGCTACATTCCTGATCATGAACTGGCCTCTTATTATCAGGCAGCGGACATGTTCGTGGTTCCCTCACAGGCATTGGAGGGCTTTGGTTTGATTACCGTTGAAGCCTTATCTTCAGGATTGCCAGTGATGGCTACACCGATTGGCGGCAATAAGGAAATTTTGCAAGGCTTCCGGCCGGAGCTGCTATTTAAGAGTTCAAGTAGCGACCACATGGCTGAAGGCATGATCCATATGCTTAGCAATCGAAAGCTGCTTCCGAGCCGGGATGAATGTAGGGAGCATGTACTGGAGAGATACACCTGGGAGCATGTTACGGATCAAGTAGAATCCGTGTTCCTACAAGCCTTAGGAGAGGAGGTGACCACGTAATGCTTAGAGTGGCCTATATAGATCACACTGCTAAATGGAGTGGTGGAGAAGTTGCCCTGTTTAACATCCTTACCCATATTGGAGAACAGATCGATCCCCTGGTAATCCTGGCTGAGGATGGTGCCCTGGCTGAACGGCTACGAGAAAAAGGGATGGATGTCCGTATTATTCCGCTGGATGAGAGCATCAGAAGTCGTGGTAGAAATGCAGTTAACTTGGGAGCACCTGCTGCAGCCTTCAAGCTGTTGGCTTATGGCCGCAAGCTTGCGCCGCTTTTAAAAGCGGAGAAGGTAGATTGCGTGCACACCAATTCCCTGAAATCTGCATTATACGGAGCCATCGCTGCAAAAATAGCGGGCGTTCCATTGATCTGGCACATCCGGGATCATATTGGAGCTCCTTATTTAAAGCCAATCGTTGCCAAAGGCATTCGTTTGCTGTCGCGTCTGCTCCCCAATGGAGTCATCGCAAATTCACATTCTACGCTGAATGCTTTGGAGTTGCCGCGTTCGAAAAAAACGCTGGTCGTATACTCCGCTTTTGCTAAAGCGATTGGTAATGGAATCGGTATGCGGGACCAGAAGGATTTTAACGTACTGCTAGTTGGTCGATTGGCGCATTGGAAAGGTCAGCATATTGTGCTGGAAGCCGCAAAAAGCTTTAAGAACGAACCTCGTGTGAAATTCTGGCTGGCCGGAGACGCTCTGTTTGGAGAAGAGGCTTATAAGCAGGAATTGCTGCAAAAGATAAAAAACGACGAGCTTACTAATGTAAGCATGCTAGGGCATGTGGATGATATCCAAGGCCTTATGAATACTGCTGATTTACTGATTCACACTTCGGTAACTCCTGAGCCTTTTGGCCAAGTTATCGTTGAAGGAATGGCAGCGGGATTGCCGGTGATCGCCTCCAATGAAGGCGGGCCGGTAGAAATTGTAGTTCAAGGTGAGACAGGGCTACTGATAGAGCCTGGTGACGCGGCGATACTGGCAGACTCCATTAAATGGATGCTGGATCACCCAGAGGAAAGACGGCGGATGGCGGACAATGGGATGAAACGAGTGAAAGAGCATTTTGTTATCGAGAATACGGTCAAGGACATCGTTGACTACTATAAAGGTTTGTTGGCGGGCACCTGACAGATGATATGACGCGGTAATTCTGAAGATGATGCTCCATAAAACTTTGAGGATGATTCACATGAAAATTGCGATAGCGCACGATTACTTAATCCAAATGGGCGGCGCGGAAAGAGTGGTGGAAGTCTTTCATCACATGTATCCCGAGGCTCCAATCTACACAACGGTTTTTAACGGAAGCCGCCTTACTGACAATCTCAAAGATGCGGATATCCGTGCCTCCTGGCTGCAAAAGATTCCGGGGGTAAAGACCAATTTTAAAGGGGTGCTGCCACTTTATCCAATGGCCATCCGTGATTTGGACTTTCGCGGTTTCGATATCGTCCTGAGTTCCAGCAGTGCTTTTATGAAAAGTATTCAAGTTCCTAAACATACGTTTCATCTTTGTTACTGCCATACGCCTATGCGCTTCGCATGGGATTATGACACCTACATGGAACGTCAGTCGAATTCCGGGCTGTTCAAAAAAATGCTTAAGGTATACATGCAGCAGCTCAAAACGTGGGACCAACGGACTTCCAAAAATGTGAATCAGTTCGTAGCCAATTCTTCAGTAGTGAAGACGAGAATTCAGAATTATTATCACCGGGATGCAGATGTCATATTTCCACCGATTAATACAGCCCGGTTTACAAGCTCTTCTACCATTGGTGACTACTATTTAATTGTCTCCCGGCTTGTTTCCTACAAGCGGATTGATCTGGCAGTAGAGGCTTTCAATCGTAACGGTCTTAAGCTTTATATCGTAGGAGATGGACCGGATCGCAAGCGTCTCGAAGGCATGGCTAAGGATAATGTATCGTTTCTGGGCCGGCTAGAAGATGAACAAGTAACTGGAATGATGGCACAGTGTAGAGCATTTATTTTTCCAGGAGAAGAGGACTTTGGAATTACACCGCTGGAAGCGAACGCTGCAGGAAGACCGGTAATTGCTTATCAAGCAGGTGGGGCACTAGATACTATTATTCCTTATGTAAATGGTGTGTTCTTTCAGCATCAAGAAGTGGAGGATCTACTTAAGGCTATTTATGAGGTAGAGTCCTACGCTTGGGATATCGATCAAATTATGGAGCATGCACGTAAATTCGATGAGCAGGCGTTTATGGTTAAGTTCAAGCAGTATGTTGAGCAGGCGTACGTCAATTTTCTAAAAGGAGGATGATAATATGAAGCTGACAGTAATCGGTACTGGGTATGTGGGTCTTGTATCTGGCGTGTGCTTTGCACTGGGCGGACATCATGTCATCTGTGTGGATAAGGACGAGGAAAAGATTAAGAAGCTGAAACAGATGGAATCGCCCATCTATGAGCCGGGAATCGAGGAACTGATTGAACTGAATCTTCGTGAGGAACGGTTATCTTTTTCTGCAGATCTTCAAGCGTCGGTGCGCCGTTCAGATATTATCATTCTTGCTGTAGGTACGCCATCATTGCCTAACGGTGAAGCAGACTTAACCTACATTGAGGGTGCAGCCGCTGAAATCGCCAAAGCGATGGAAGGGCACAAAATTATAATGACTAAATCTACAGTTCCAGTAGGAACAAATGAAAAAATCTCTCAAATGATCTCTAAGTATACCCAACATTCTTTTGATATCGTGTCTGCACCTGAGTTTTTACGTGAAGGGTCAGCGATTCGCGATACCCTCCATCCTGATAGAATTATCATTGGCCTTGATAATCCAGAGCTGGAACCAACAATGCGCGAGCTTCATAAGGGTTTCACAGAAAATGTATTTGTAACAGATATACGCAGTGCTGAAATGATCAAATATGCTTCGAATGCATTTTTGGCCACGAAGATTTCCTTTATTAATGAGATCGCCAATATTTGTGAAAAAGTGGGAGCTGATGTAACCGAGGTAGCACAAGGAATGGGTATGGACCAAAGAATCGGGTCATCCTTCCTGCAGGCTGGTATCGGTTATGGAGGCTCCTGTTTCCCGAAAGACACTAATGCGCTCATTCAAATTGCGGGCAACGTCGATTACGAATTCAAATTATTGAAATCTGTAGTCGAAGTGAACAAGGGACAACGGTTTATGATCATCTCCAAGCTGCATGAATCACTTGGCAGCCTGCGCGGTTCGACGATTGGGATATGGGGGCTTGCCTTTAAGCCTAATACTGATGATGTCCGCGAAGCTCCCGCCAGAGAGATTGTTGAGGCACTGGTGGCTGAAGGGGCAACAGTCAAACTATATGATCCAATCGCAGCTACAAATTTCAGGCAGCAATATGATCATCCGCAGCTTCGCTGGTGCAATCTGCCTGAGGAAGCGGCTGAGGGCAGCGATGCCGTATGCCTCTTGACCGATTGGAGCCTACTCAAGGATATTGATCTGCATCAGCTGGCGAAAAGCATGCGCAATGGGGTGCTGATCGATGGACGCAATGTGTATTCCAAGGAGCAAATTGAGGGTACCGGACTCGTTTATCATTCTGTCGGCCGCCCGCAGATGGGTGGATTGAGCGGTTATTCTGCTAGTGTGGCTGGAGCGGTTTAATCTAAGTTATATTGATTGAACTTGTGATTTTTCTATTTAGGGATGAGCCGTGACTCCAGAGAATGTTTGGACTTCCAGCCGCTGTTGTCTGCAGATTTCCTGATTTTAACCGCTGATAGCGGTAGAAATCCGCAGACAAAGGCGGACGCTATCGCTCTTACAGTTCCCAAATTCCCCTCCGCCACTTCGTTCCCTTATTTTAAGGTTCTAAGCAATTTATAAAGTTAGGTACTCTGATTATATACCGCAGTAGCAGTAGCATTTGTAGTTGTAGTTGTCATTGTCTCTGTGGTGGCAACTAGTCTTGCTCTTGTAGTTGCAGTTGTTCTTACAGTTGTTGCAGTTGCAGCTGCCTCCCCCAGAGCAGAAGCAAATCTTTAGAAAAACGTGCCTGCTTCCGGCTGGTACAGCCCGGTACGCACGGATCAAGTATTAAGAAGAAGTTGGTTAGGTTAAGAACGGAAAGGGAATTTGGAACTGTAGAAACGGAGTGTTCGCCCGAAAGATTTCCGTAGGAAAGCTAGCTTCGAAAGCATATGCATCCTCGGATTTCTACCGCGAGAAGCGGTTCAATCAGGAAATCTGAGGATAACAGCGATCGGAAGTCCAAAATCCCTTGGAGTGGTTTCTACCTAACAAATTTTTTTAGTGCATCCGCTCGAAATAAGGCTAAGCGGAAGCTGACGTTTTGATTACAATTCAAATATGCTCGATTTCCATAATTCAAGGAGGGTTCATTCTATGAAAATGGTACTTCTATCAGGCGGTTCAGGTAAACGGTTATGGCCGTTGTCCAACGACTCACGTTCAAAGCAATTTCTAAAGGTACTTGAAAGCCCTCAAGGTGAACCAGAATCCATGGTACAACGTGTCTGGAGACAGCTGGAGGAAGCAGGGATGGCAGAATCATCTTATCTGGCCACCGGCCGTGGCCAAGTAGAAATGATACAAAGCCAACTGGGAAGTCATGTGCCGATTATCGTTGAACCGGAGCGTCGGGATACTTTTCCGGCTATCGCCTTAACAGCTACCTATCTTTATTCAGTGGCAGGTGTTTCTCCAGCGGAGACGGTAGCAATATTGCCTGTTGACCCTTATGTAGAAGCATCTTTTTTCGATACCATAGCTATGCTTGAGGGGACCATGCTGGAAAGTGGAGCAAATCTGGCTCTAATGGGTGTTGTTCCTGAACATGCCTCAGAGAAATACGGATATATTATTCCTACCACCGAAGAGGCGGGGGAAAATGGTTTTATGAAGGTGAGTCACTTTCAAGAGAAACCTGACCGCATACAAGCAGAACAGCTCATCGAGCAAAATGCCTTGTGGAATTGCGGAGTGTTTGCCTTCCGCTTAGGGTACTTGTTAGATATTTTGCAGCGTAAAGGGTTGCCTTTAGGATATGAAGAATTGCAGAAGCAGTATAAGCTATTGTCTTCCATCAGCTTTGATTATGAAGTGGTGGAGAAAGAAGAACATATTGTGGTGCAGCCGTATGATGGATTCTGGAAGGATCTTGGAACGTGGAATACGCTGACAGAGGAAATGAGCAGCAAGCATGTAGGAAAAGGTTTTGTGACGGCGGATTCTGAGGGGACTTGCTTGATTAATGAGCTGGACATTCCGATTACGGTAATTGGTGCGAAGGATCTGATCATTGCGGCTAGCCCGGATGGGATTCTAGTTACCCATAAAGCTGAGAGCCCACGGATTAAAGAAGTGCTGAAGACCTTTGAACAAAGACCGATGTACGAGGAACGCCGTTGGGGTCATTACAAAGTTATTGATTATGTGAAATATGATGAAGGCAATGAAGTGCTGACCAAACGGATTTTTATATCCGAGGGGAATAATATCAGCTATCAATTACATCGCAAGCGTAGTGAAATTTGGACAATCGTCAGCGGCGAAGCAAGTATTGTGCTGAATGAGAAAAAACATAATGTGAAGGCTGGGGACGTGGTACGTATACCGGAAGGAACGAAGCACGCGATCCTTGCTTTGACGGATGTTGAGTTTATAGAGGTACAGACGGGGTCTGAATTAGTAGAAGAAGATAACATACGTATTACTTTAGACTGGAATGATATAGAACTACAACAATTCATTTCATAGGTCTAACCTATCTATTTAACCAATTCAAAATTTCTTGAAACAGGTAAATTGACTCAATTATCAAAAAAAGTCATAAAAACACTAAATATATCATTAATTGTCGTCGATACTTACGGTAAGAGAGATTATTTCTCTTAAATTGAAAAGGCAAACCTATCGAAAGGTAGGGACGCAAAGCTATAGGGCCTTCGAAAGAGTGGCAGCCTGGCTACCGAAAGGGAGATTATTTTGAAAGCTTACCGTACGTATCGATTGTTTGGTGCATTTCTGTCACTCGTCCTGTTTCTGACTGCACTTCCGCTTGCTGTTGGAATTTCGCCGTCTGTTGTCATAGCTGCTTCAAATTCTGGAACGCCAGTTACCCCAGGTGCCTCACCTGAAGCCGTAAAGCTGCTTAACTATTTTTACTCGATCTCAGGAAAAGGTATTATTGCCGGTCAACATGACTATTTAGAAAGTCCAGATGAAATTAACAATATGCTGAAGGGAACCAGCGGACAATATGCGGCTCTTCACGGTTATGAAATGGGTGCGATCAGTGGCCAGTCCGAAGCAACGATGGCTTGGCAACGTCAAAATGTGGTGAACAGCGCCATCAACTGGAATAAAGCGGGCGGGATCGTAGCTATGACTTTTCATGCTAACCTGCCGGGCACCTCTTATGACTGGGATAATGTGAAAAAAACACTTAGCCAGAGTGAGTTCGATAGTTACGTTACACCGGGTACCAAGCAATATAACAATCTGATCGCTGAGCTTGATAAGGTGGCCGTCTCTTTAAAAAGCTTGCGCGATGCCAACGTTCCGGTGCTTTGGAGACCCTATCATGAAATGAACGGGAACTGGTTCTGGTGGGGGAAGAAAAATAACTTTTCTAAACTATGGAATATTATGTATGACCGTTTTGTTAACGTTCATAAATTAAATAATTTGTTATGGGTATGGAGTCCGAATGCTCCCAATGTTTGGTCAGATCCTTATGCGCTAACTTATCCAGGTGCTGATAAAGTAGATATTCTGGCAGCAGATATATACGAAAATGATTACCAGCAAAAATACTATGACAGCTTATTGAGTCTAGCTGCAGGCAAACCGATTGCGATCGGGGAAAATGGTGAAATGCCTAATCTGGAGAAGCTTCAGCAATCGCAAAGTAAATGGACGTATATGATGAGCTGGGGAAAAATGCTTTACGAGAATAACAGTGCAGACACAATCAAAACATTTATGAATAGCAACTATACCCTGACCAGAGATAAATTAAATACTGGTCTGGCACCGACACCTAGCGCCGCACCAGCGCCGGCACCTTCCGAAGAAGAGGGGGAGGCAGCAATTCCTCTCGCGAAGGGGCTTGCAGGAGAGTATTACAACAACATGCAATTGTCGGGAGCAGCAGCTCTTAACAGAACTGATGCAATAATCGATTTCAATTGGCGGCAAGGCTCGCCGGATGCCGCCCTCGGGATTGATCGGTTCTCCATACGTTGGAGCGGTAAAATTAAGTCATTATATAATGAGCAATATACATTTTACACTACCTCAGATGATGGTATCCGTGTCTGGGTGAATGGGGAATCCGTGATTGATAGTTGGACTAAGCAAAGTGGTACTGAGCGTAAGGGCATTATAACGCTGAAGGCTGGCCAGCTATATGATATCAAGGTGGAGTATTACGAGAATGAAGGCGATGCGAGAGTCCGCTTGATGTGGGAAAGTGCTAGTCAAGCTAAAGAGACAGTTCCAGCAAGTGCACTTTTTCTTCCGGATGTCTCCTGATTGATGAAAATTAAAGGTCGATCCTTAGTGGCTCTGCGTTATTGCAGAGCTACTAAGCTATAGTCCTCATTAGGTCAGAAGACGATTGTCCGATAACAGGTATGTTTTTAACACCTGTGGAGGCAGTACAGCTACCGAAAGGAGGATTTATTTGCGTAAATATTATAAGAAAAACAGATTGTTGTTTACTATGTTACCGGTGTTTATTATTTTTTCCTTGCTGCCTTGGGGAGAGGTTAAAAGTCTTCCGAAGGCTATGAGTGTTTCTTCCTCCCTACCTCCGGCTATACCAAGTAATCCTTCGGCTTCTGAAGAAGCCAAGCAACTGCTGAGTAATTTGGTAAATCTACGTGGCAAAGGGCTCTTGTCCGGCCAGCATGATTATCTAGAAAGTCCAGATGAACTGGTTCATAAGCTGAAGAATACTTCGGGACAAAATGCTGTTCTACATGGTTATGAATTAGGGGCGATTAATAATCAATCCGAAGAGACGATCGCAGAACAGCGGCAAGCTGTTATAGACAGTGCAATTGAATGGCATCAAGAGGGTGGCATTGTAGCGATGACCTTCCATCAGAGCTTACCGGGAACCTCTCCAGAGTGGTCCAATGTAAACAGAAGTCTCAGTCAAGAGAAATTTAATGCTTATGTTACACCTGGGACAGCTCAGTATAAGAGGCTAATCTCAGATCTAGACGAGGTTGCTGGATATTTGGGTCAGCTGCGTGATGCCGGAGTTCCGGTCTTATGGCGACCTTACCATGAAATGAATGGTGGTTGGTTTTGGTGGGGGAAAAAGGACAATTTTTCAGAGCTGTGGAGTATTGTCTATGATCGTTTTGTAAACACACACAAGCTAAATAATCTACTGTGGGTGTGGAATCCGAATGCGCCGAATGAATGGTCAGATCCATATGCTGCATATTATCCCGGTGGGGATAAACTCGATGTTCTGGCTGCGGATATCTACAATAACGATTATAAACAGTCCTACTATGAGGATCTGCTCGCATTGGCCGAGGGTAAACCTATCGGAATCGGGGAGAGTGGGCAACTGCCGAACCCGGATGTATTAACTGAGAAACAAAATAAATGGGTCTATATGATGACCTGGGGAAAATTACTGACAGAAAATAATACGCTACAGTCAATTAAAAGCTTTATGAAAGACTCGTTTATAGTATCAAGAGAGGACTATGTTCTCACAACAGGAGGTCCTTCGATAGCACCCGTAACTCCGGTAACCCTAACGGGTTTAACTGGAGAATACTATAACAATACTGATTTAGAGGGAGAAGCGGTACTTATCCGCAATGACCGTAAGATTGATTTTAATTGGCATGGCGGGTCTCCTGCCTCAGAGATAAATGAAGATCACTTTTCTGTACGCTGGAAAGGGAAACTCAAACCCAAATTCAGTGAAAAATATACGATTTCGGCATCCTCTGATGATGGAGTCCGTGTCTGGATTGACGGAAAGCTGATCATCGACAATTGGAAAAATCAAAGTGCAACCCTTCATAAAGGAAGTATCCCACTCACAGCCGGAACGCTTTATGATATCCAAATTGAATATTATGAGAATGAAGGAGATGCCAATCTTCGTTTGCTATGGGAGAGTTCCCGCCAGAAGCAGCAGGTAATTCCACAAGGGGCATTGTTCCTTCCTTAATCTAATGAAATGATAGGGTAAGACATTCCGGAAGAAAGAGAGGACCTATGGATGGGAATAACGAGGAGAATATCTAATAGAAAAAATAAGATATCTGCAAACAAACCATTACTGTTATTACTAAAATTCGCCGCATTAACCGTCTTGTTTCTGTTGTCTGTCTCTGTCTTCGGAACGAATAGGACAAACGATTATAAGGTAGGTGCCAATATACCAAGACTATCTGCAGGAACTGATGCTGCAGCAGAAATACCGGATGGTACTGTGATCTGGAATCTGGGACAACATGATGGCTCAGCAGCTGAATTCGCTGCGAGTGGCACTTCTGGCAGCAAGAAGGAATTTAATGTTACTTCTTCGGTGCTCAAATCATCGGCTCTTCAGAGCTTGCCTGCAGGCTTGAATGGAAAGACCCAGCCGGAATTAACGATCACCTATCAGCTAAATAAGATCCCGGAGAATGGGGTCTTATTTAGCGTAGGTATTCTGGATGCTTATAAATCCGTGCCGCAAATGAGTGTGTTCTCCAATCATCAATTGTCGGGGATCATTCAAATTGCGGGCGTTGCTGGCACAGAAAGCGAATATAACTTTCAAAAGACCTATGAATTATATATTCCCAAGGAGCAATTGAAGATAGGAACGAATGAATTGAAGCTGCAAACGTTTCGCTGTTTATATTGCAGTGACAAAGAAGACGAATATTCCTGGTGGACTTGGGATAATCTCCGTTTAGAATCTCTTAACGCTCCAATTTCTGAGCCTATCCATGGCAGCTATACACTGACGGGAACAGTAGTGAATAATAAACAATTTTATTTCGATGAAGGTGCAGTTACGCACTTGCCTTATGTTATCAAATGGCTAGGGATGGCTTATAGCGGGAATGTGATGCGTACTAGCTGTGCCAGTGATGTCGGGAGATCCTGCTCGGATATGATGGAATATTACAAGGTATTACAGGATTACAACATGCAGGCGGTTGCTTTGTATTTGCATACTGGTGATATTAAGCTTAAGGCAGATGGATCGTTGCCTGCTGACGCGGAGAAAAAGCTGACAGATTATTTTGAGCAATATAGCCCCTATTTTCAATATTATGAGGTAGATAATGAGCCGGGATTATTCAATCGTTCTAAGGCAGTGAACCTGGCGATTGCGGACTGGCTGAATAAAAAGGGCAAGCAAATCGCGCCCCATTTACAAACTGTTGCTCCGGGCTGGGCATATTGGCCGAGCTACAGTGAGGATTCTTGCGGTAATCAGAAGGGAACTGGGAAGGAATGTGGAGATCCGGATGGCTGGGAACGTGATCCAGAGCAACGTATGGAGCTGGAGAAGGTTACGGATTTGACCAATGGACATTCCTACGGCGACTCTTATATTTTTAGTAATGGAGGAAGCTTTACTGAGAATTTGAAGACCTTCACTGGTGCAGACAATGGACTGGGCAAAAAAATGCTGACCACTGAATTTGGTACCTCGGACAGTCATGTGGATGCCTATCAATACGGGGCAACGGAGCGGACAGCGGCTGTATTCGACCGGATCATGCGTGCACATATTGGTTATGCGGATATGTTTGTGCAGCATGCTGCTTTTTTTAAGGATTTCAGTTTATTCAAATACGGGTTTAATTTAGAAGAGCATGATCCGGCGACCACAGAGATTTATTATACAAAAGAAAATGAGGATTCACGTGTCAGCATCATGAGAAGGCTCAGTCTTGCCTATGCTACACATGGAGCTCCGCTAACTTATCAAATTGCCAACAAAGATGTGTTAGCCGACAAGCTGGTATATGTTCGGGCCGTGGATACTTCTACATTGAAGCCTCTTGCGGGAAGCGGAGCGACCTCAAATAAGGTGCTGGTTAATTTCGTTAACTTTGAATCTACTCCACAAACTGTGAGTGTAAATGTGACTATGCCGAAAAACGGGGTGTATGAAGGGGAACGTTTTGGAAACGGGGATACGTATGAAAAAGCAAGAAGTTATGTAACAGGTAAAAAGGCTACTCCTACGTTAACCTTTACGGAGACCCTTGCTCCAGGAGAGGCTGTGCAGTATATTTTGCAGCCTTCCTCTGAAGTAAAGCCGTCGGCACCTAAAGGATTCAAAGCCGCAGCAACAAAAGGTTTAGCTGTAAAATTAAATTGGTTGGAGGCACCAGGAGCAAGCTATGAGCTGCTTCGCGCTGAAGGTAGCGGCGGGGAAATGAAGGTGGTGGCCACCGATGTGAAGCTTACAGAATATACGGATCATAATTTACGTGAAGGGACGTTATATACCTACGCGGTAAGGGTATCCGGCTCTAATTTACTGTCCGATAAAGTTCAGATTACAGCCACCGGACTGGTTCCTCTGGATCGTACTAAATGGAAGGTATCCTCAAATGTGAATACGGCAGCATCAGCTCCTAGTCTGGCTATCGATGGGGATCGGCGCACGCGCTGGGATACGGGAAAACATCAGGTATCCGGAGAGTATTTTCAGATTGATCTGGGTGAAGCACATGAAATTGAAAGAATAGATTTGGATAGCACGTTATCACCGTTTGATTATCCAAGAGACTATGTAGTCTATATTTCTGACGATGCTCAAAACTGGAAAAAACTCACGTCTGGAAAAGGTACGAAAGAGCTTACTAAGATATCCTTTTCTAAAGTGAAGACGAGGTATGTCAAAATTGTACAGAACGGAGCCGGCGGGAATTATTGGTCTATTCAAGAGCTACAGGTGTACTCCAGAGAATAAGCAATTATTTGAATTTATATAACTGTTAATAGAGCATACTAAATAACCTCAGCGGGATCCTTCTCCCGCTGAGGTTATTTTTGTGCTTTAAATAAAATGGAGGCCTGACATATAAGGTAAAGGAATTGCCTCTGATTCCTCCAAGGAATCAGAGGTGCGAAGCGGGCTCGCTGGATCAAACAGCAGCGAGATCAGCTCCTTGTCGTCCACAGACGACAAGTCGAGGCTACGCTTGCGGCATACTTCCGTCTGCCGCAAAAGCGCTTCCCGGTCTGCGATGCAGACCGTCCCGCTGTTCGCGCCGGCGCTTAAGGAGGCGCCGGCGTCCCGCAGAAGCGCGAGCAGGCTGCGCTCCTGCCACGGCACAGGCACTTGCAGCGTGCCAACGCCGCTGCACAGAGCCGCCTTGGCCAGCAACGCCGCTACCGCTTGCGGCTGGCCGGCCCATTCCACCGCCGTCGCTGGGCTCGGCGCCGGCACATCCGCCGCGGGCACAGCCATCGCGGCGAACCCCTCGATGCTGCCGTCCCGCACGGCTACGAGTGTGCGCTGGGACAAGCCCAGCACACCCGCGTAAGCCTCGGCACCCGGCAGCAGCGCCAGCTCACCCGGACTGTACACCTGTCCGGCTTCGCGTTCATTCAGCAGCCGGTTGACGGCGAAGAAGTCGCCCGGCTGCATGGGCCGCAGCGTCCATTCTTCCCCTGCTGCGGCAGCAAGTGCGTGAGCCGAGCTTGCGTTCAGCTCGGCCAATTGCGTACCGCCGAACGGTACGCATCCCGCTCGGGTATACAGCGAGCGGTCACCCGAGACAAAGATAAGCGATGCGCCGGCATTCGCAGCATGGGTCTGGCATAGCTGTAGAAGCTGACCGGCTAGTCCCTGGCCGCGATAAGCAGGATCTGTGCAAACCGCGCCGATGGAGAACACGTTCAGGAGAGCTTCTCCAGTGCAGATCGTGGAGGGCACCAATCCCATAAAAGCAGCGATGTTACCGTCCTCGGCAACGGCTGCATAAGAGTGAGTGTAACCAGGGCTAAAAATCAGCGGAAACAGCTCTTTCATAGAAGTGTCGCCGACTTGGCGAAAGATGGAATGGGCTAGAAGAGCGGCTTGCTCCAGCTCCGCAGGTTTAATTAATCTCAATTGCATATACAGTCAGCCTCCTTATATGTAAATACGAGTAGGGTAGAAAGGAATTATTTTAAGTATAAGCCCCAGCGGATGAAATCTTCAATCCTGCTTATATTATTCAATGTCTCAAAAGGAGGTGGATAAGGGTAATAACATACATAAATAAGGAAGCTTATATTTTAAGCTAGAAGCGAAAGGGAAGTGAATAAACGGTGACCCAACTTGCAGATAATATCATATTATTGCTGGCAGCTCTCTTACTTGTAGGTGTGTTTTCCACCAAATTCTCCACTAAATTTGGAATGCCAGCTCTAGTGCTTTTCCTTGCTGCGGGGATGGTACTGAGTCAATTTATCTTTTTTAACAATGCTTCCTTAACACAAATGGCCGGGATTTTTGCGCTGGTTGTTATCTTGTTCGAAGGTGGGATGCAGACCAGTATTAAGGATATCAAGCCTATTATTCGGCCGGCATTATCCTTATCCACGGTAGGCGTATTGTTAACGACAGCTATCGTTGGGGTGTTCGCTAAGCTGATTCTTGAGGTGTCATGGGCAGAAAGTTTTCTGTTCGGAGCTATCGTGGGTTCGACTGATGCGGCTGCGGTCTTTTCGGTATTAGGCGGTAAGAATATTGACAAACGACTGACCTCGACACTCGAAGCGGAATCAGGCAGCAACGATCCTATGGCGGTATTTTTGACAGTATCGCTGATCGAATGGATTCAGCATCCGGATATGGCGATATGGGGACTTGTGCTGTCCTTTATATGGGAGATGGCAGTTGGTTTGGTGATAGGGATTGTACTTGGTAAAGTCGCAGTATATCTTATCAATCGAATTAACCTGGATTCTACGGGACTTTACCCGGTATTGGCAATTGGATTTGCTGTCCTAACCTACGGCTTATCTGCACTCGTTCATAGCAGCGGCTTGCTGGCTGTCTATGTAATGGGTCTTACCCTTGGCAATTCCGAGCTGATGTATCATCGAACCATTATGAATTTTAGTCATGGCTTTGCTTGGATGATGCAAATATTTATGTTTATATTGCTGGGTCTACTGGTATTTCCACAGGAGCTGGCAGAGGTGGCTTGGCAAGGTATATTGCTGTCCGTCATTCTGATGGTTGTGGCAAGGCCAATAGGAGTGTTTATAAGCTTGCTCTTTTCCAGATTCTCTATTCGTGAAAAAACACTAATTTCTTGGGCCGGCCTGCGCGGAGCCGTTCCAATTGTGCTGGCAACCTATCCGCTGCTAGCTAATCTTCCCCACGGCCGACTGTTCTTCAATGTGGTATTCTTCGTCGTGCTGACCTCAGCAGTGATTCAAGGAACAAGCATTTCACCGCTGGCTTCCCGGTTGAAGCTGGTTGGGCAAGAGGATTCAGCACAGCCATCCCTGATGGAGCTGGTCGCCCTTGGCAAGACGGATTCCGAGTTCAACCACATAGGAATTGAACCTTACATGCCCATTGCCGGGCAGAAAATCTCCGATATCGGACTGCCAGATGATATCTTATTTACTGCTATTATCCGGAATAAAAGCATTGTCACCCCCCATGGCAGTACCGTCATTGAGCCAGGGGATACTGTATATGTCTTAAGTCCAAAGAGCAAACGCGATGAGATGAGGGCTTTTTTCCGGAGTCAGAAAGGGAAGACGGCGGAGGAAAATATATCTTTGATTTAAGTCTAGAAAGAGGACGTTATCCAGAGTGTGACAGAGATAATAGGCGTTATAACAAAAGTTATGCTAGAATCGGCAACATGCAAATCTTCAGAGTGGTTGCAAAAAGCAAAAGGATGTGTTAAATTGTATATAGATTTAGAACAAGTCTAAATACAATATAATAAATTAACCATAGGAGGTTTTATTAATGACTACACAACTAAAGAGCCAAACTGAACTGCACGCTGCTTTGAACCGCCAGACCGCGAACTGGTTCCTGCTTGGGGTAAAGCTTCATCATTATCACTGGTATGTTAGCGGATCCCAATTCTTCACGCTGCATGAGAAGTTTGAAGAACTCTACAATGAAGCTGCTGGTTATGCAGATGATTTGGCTGAGCGCCTGCTTGCTATTGGTGGACAACCTGCCTCCTCTATGAAACAATATCTGGAGCTTTCCGATTTACAGGAAGCTCGTGGCGGCGAAGATGCCAAGGGTATGGTAATGGAGCTGGTTAGAGACTTTACAACTGTTTCTAAAGAACTGCAGGCTGCGATTGCTACTGCAGAAGAACTGGCTGATCAACCCACTGCGGATCTGCTGATTGGTATTAGAAGCAGCATTGAGAAACATGCTTGGATGTTGAATGCTTTTATCGCCTAAGACAACATTCTTATAAAGGATAGAACCACAAAGAGCGCCTGCGTATAGGATACGCATGGCGCTCTTTGTTTTGTTGTTTTACTACTGAACACAACTATTTAATAAACACACCCCCGAAGGGAACTACCTCGCGTAGAAATCGTTTAACAATTCCATCATCGTTGTTATCTCTTTCGAATCGGCGGTTCTGACGTCCTGCCTGAAACAGCACAGGCCCGTGACCTGTCATCTTCCAGTGATAGCTCATATGCTGGCTAGCCAAATGGTTGCCGTAAACGGTGAGCTCCAGCTTGGCATTCTCAGGGTAGGCAATAATGCTGCCTGCATCGACATAAAGGGGGTTGGTCGGGTGCAGTACAGCTTCACAGACCGTACCCTCCGTCAGTATGCCAATCATGCCATTGCCCGAGAATTTCACTTTTACAATGTCCCGTGTAACGAGCACATTCTTCATGCTTAGCACCCGGGTCTCCAGTGAAATACCTATACTGTAGAAGAAGAGATGCTTAAAGTCGTACAGCAGATCGCTTTTGCCATCGAGCTGCAGGATTTTTATGCGATAGCCTGGTGGAAGGGCGGCGACGAAATGGCAAGGACCTGCCATATCGGAACGAATCAACTTTCGCTTGCGGTATATGCCCTTCACATCCATAAATCTGTCCGCTCGTCCTGAGGAAGGACCTTGATAAGCGATAATTTGTTGTGGATGGAGTACATGAACCTCTTCCTTCTCCTCAAGGGAGAAGGCTACGGCTTGTCCGCTTCCACTGTCGCTTTCATCTTGGATATCGATGTTCATAGTTCATCTCCCTCATGCTGTGACTGTGATCTTCAATGAATACGTAAGACTAACGCAGACGGTCGCCTTTTCGCGAACGGTAAAGCATGCTGAAACGAATAAAACGGATCAGTATAAAATAACCTAGGATTAGTCCAATCCCTGTAAAAATAGTCACTTTGATTTTATGATAATATTCTTCGCGTGCCGTCCGGTCATTTTTTAATTCATCAACCATCTGCGTTAGTTGGCGATTCTGCTCTTGTAGGCTTTCGTTCTGTATCCGGTAAGCTTCTATCTCCTGCGTGGTATTCGCGAGCTTATCCTTTGCCTGCTGAAGCTCTTCAGCGGTTTGCTGAAAACCTTCCTTTAATTCATTCACTTCGTTTGGCAGCTCAGAGAAATTTTTAACTCCATTATAGATATCACTGAATATATTAGCTTTTGCTACAGGAGCTGGCAGGCATACAGTAAGCGTCAGCAAGAACAGGAGCGAATATAACAGCTGTAGATATGCTCGGGATTTATGTTGTTTCATCTATATAATCACCACCCAATTTAGGCTTGTAGTTCTTTTATTTTAACACAGCTTGACAGCTTCTGACAGCGTACGCCATGGGACTGGTAATACTTATAATGAAAGTAATTTTTACCTCCTTAAGGTTTTCGTTTACTCATTATTAAACACGATCAGTCCGTGATTATCTCGATTGAGAAGAGGTACTATTTATCGTATACTTTGGACGAAAGGGGCTGCTGTCGATTGAACAAATGGCTTAAAACAATATTGCTTCTGATCGGATCTGCTTTTATGACTAGATTGATCCCATTTTCATCTTTGTTTCGGAATTTAGACACGATGATTCATGAATTTGGTCATGCTCTGATGACCTTACTACTGTCGGGTAGTGTGCTGAGGATTGAATTATACGCAGATCATAGCGGTGTAACCTATTCAGCTATTCAAGAAGGGGGCAAGGCAATATTAGTTTCCCTCTCGGGTTATTTGCTAGCCTCCTTATTTGCACTTCTGCTCTTCTATTTATACAGTAAGGGACGCCATGATTGGGGCCTTATCTTAGCTACGGGTGTGGCGTTGATTATGCTCCTGCTATACGTGCGAGGAAGCTTTGGCATGATGTGGTTGGGCGGATTTATTGCGCTAAATATTCTAATGCTGGTGGTTTGGAAGAAGGCCAGCAAATATTATTATTTGTTATTGGCCTTTTTAACCTTGGAGGAGTCTGTAATGGGAAGTTTATTTCTGGTATACGCGGCTGCTGTATCACCGTCCCGTGCAGGAGATGCCAGCAATCTGGCAAGAATGACTCCCATACCCGCTATATTTTGGGCCACACTGTTTTTTATATTTTCTCTGTTGTGTGCCAAATGGGCACTGGGACTATTTTTCAAGCGAGAGCGAATGCAGACTAAATTAGGGAGTCGATGAGAAAAAAACATAAAATTTTCGTCATAAATAGACAAAAGGAGTTGTTTTTACAAGAGTCAGTCTACTAAGCATGTAGAATGACTCTTTTTTTGTCGATAATATAGAACCGAACATACATTCCATGACATGGAGTTGTCCGCCATTATTGGTACATTAATAGAAGACCCAAAAAAAGAAAGAGGTGGAAATAATGATAGAAAGTATTCATCCCGTATTCACATGGAGTCAAAATCGTATTTTTGCAGGCGGCAATCGTAAGGTTATTTTGCTTGTCGAATGGAAAGGGAATATACCTGCAGAGCACAGCAGACCCAGCAGTTATAAAGTGGTTGCGCGTGAAATTGAGCTGCGAGTTTGGCTTGAACCCCATGTAACTTTTAAGCGTTCGTATGGGTGTGAGTTTGAAGTCGGTGAGGGCAGATCGCTACTTCTTAAGCTTGGCAAAATAAAAACGGGGCAACGAAAGTTTATTGCTTTGGAATTCAATATCTCTACTACTATTGCAGGTAGATATGAAGCTCTTTCCTTACAGTGGAAATATAAAAAGCCAACCGTAGAGCGTGTTCAAGAGCTTCCAGTAAAGGTTCTTGAGCTAGAATACACGCATCATACGCAGGTTCTGAGTGAAACCTGCTGCTTTCACGTAGAGAAACATCTGGAATTGTTAAAAACAGCTGAAACGATTGAGGAGGCAACCACGTTGCAAAATGAAGGACAACATAGTCAAGCTCATGAAATGCTTTGCCGTCACGCAGATAAATTACTATTACTAGCCGTGCGTTCTGGAGATCCTTTACTACTTAAAGAGGCCGAAATGTTGTATAAACAGATTGGATTCGAGTATCAGAAGCGGGGGAAAACTGCTACTGGAAATTGATATAGGACATACAACTAGAAGATGCATATTGACGAAAAAAGACCTATACATAAATTTGTTTTGTCAGCGGGTTCGGCGGAAAATAATCAGAAGAATTGTAATATAAAATGTGGTAACATAGTAAAAAAGTTCTATCACACTATTACTTTTTTTCATAAAATAATGGGTCTATTTAACCATAAATCAAGGGGAACTGAATATGACAGACCGATTAATCCGACTGATGCGCATTATTACACTTGTTCAAGCCAAGCCAGGGATATTAGCCCGTGAATTGGCGGAACGCTGCGGCAACAGCGAGAGAACGATATACCGGGATATGGACGCGCTTAGCGCCATGCATATTCCTATAACCCACCTTGGACATGGAAAAGGCTATGCTTTTATTGGCAATTTTGCACTTTATCCTTTGGATTGGTCGGAAGAAGAGGCGTCTGCGTTTTCGCAACTACGCTATATTATGGAAGATATTAAACCCGTTCTGCCTATCGGTTTTGAAGGCGCTTATGAAAAAGTAGTTGCAGCTGAATACAAGCGAAAGGCGGAGCGGGAAGAAACGATAGAACGTGCAAGAAGAGAAGCAGGTACAAGCTGGTTGGAAAGAAGCGGTGCACAGATGGAGCATCAATCTTTTTTAACACCTATATTGGAGGCTTTATTAAAGCAGAGGAGTATTCAAGCGAATTATTGTGAGAATGCGGTGGAGGAGAAAGAAATAACCATCGATCCTTATTGTTTAGTCCCACTGGAAAATCGTTATCATCTCATTGGATTTTGCCATCATCAGGGTGTTATTCGTACATATCATATCAACGATTTTTCAAACGTGAAGCCACTAAACCGCTGCTTCTCAAAGGAATCATTTGATTTGCAAGCTTTTATGAAGCAAAAATGGTCACTTGACCGCGATAGTTTGCAGGTAGAGTTTAAAGTGAAATTTTCGGAGCGAATCATGGAAGGGCTTAAGAGAGAGGATCTGCCCTATAAGCCGAATAAAGTAGACCGTCAAGCTCGGTGTTGTTATTTTAAAGTCGCGTTGGAACAAGATATTGCATTTGTCCGCTGGATTAAGAGATTCGAAGAGGATGCAGAAATCATAGAGCCGTTATATTATCGGGAAGTGCTCAGGCAGCAGTTGGAGAAATGGATATCACAATATAAATAAGATGGATTCTCACCTTCAAATGAAATATTCGTTTACATATATTGTTACAAATCAAAAATTATAGAATATTTCTCTTGTTTGGTGAGTCTTTTTATAATATCATCATACATTAAATAACATAATTGCGATTTATAGAGTTGTTTTTATCCTCGAATTTGACCTTTGTTCAATTTTATACAGAAGAAAGCTATTCTCTAGATTCATTTAATTCTTAAAAATGAATATATTAATCCGGGTGAGGTTTCTGGGGGAGTGGATTATCCATTATGTTGACGGTACTGGGCTTTAACGTGAAGAATTAATATCATTCGTGTTAGGTGTCTTTGCAGCCCTATTTAGGGGTGTCAGAGGCATCTTTTTTGTGTGCAAAAAGCCAAAATCATCGTTATATATTGTCTAATTATAACAATATATAACTAAACATATCCAAACACAACTGTAGTTGTAGAAAAACGAAAAACTGTATGCTAGAATAGCATCTAAATATATACATACGAAATTGGGAGGAATGGAAATGTTTAAGAAATGGGCACTCTCCGTGATGGGGATATTGGCAATCCTTCTGGTTGTAAATTTATCTGCAGGTTCAGGTGTAGAGGTGCAAGCAGCCACCAAGAAGACCGAAATTATTGTTTCCGCAGCGGCTAGTTTGCAAGACAGCCTGGATAAGATTGCTCTCCTTTATGAAAAGAAACATCCCGATATTGATTTGGTTTTTAATTATGCAGCAAGTGGCACTCTGCAAAAGCAGATTGAGCAAGGGGCGCCGGCGGATCTGTTCTTCTCGGCAGGTGATAAACAGATGAATGCACTGGTGGAAGGTGGACTTATCTCCGATCATAAGGTTCTGCTTAAGAATCAATTGGTTGTAGTTGTACCCTCAGATTCAAAGGTTAAATTAACTACAATTACTCAGCTTACGGATAAAGCTTTTAAGAAGGTGGCAGTAGGACAGCCTGAATCTGTGCCGGCGGGTCAATATGCTCAGCAATCGCTGGCAGCGAAAAAGGTATGGGATCCGCTGCAAAGCAAACTTGTATTTGCCAAGGATGTGCGTCAGGTTCTCTCTTATGTAGAAACAGGAAATGCCGATGCCGGTTTTGTCTATAAGACAGATGCGCTTACTTCAAAGAAAACTAAAATCGCTTTGACGGTCGGTCCACATGTACACAAAGCCATTAATTATCCGGCAGGCATCGTGAAGACCTCGAAGAATCAAAAGGCAGCTAAGGAGTTGTATAGTTACCTTCAGAGCAAGGAAGCTAATGATATCTTTGTAAGTTATGGCTTCCTGCTTCCTTAAATAGAAATTAAGAGTAGAAGCGGGTGGAATAAGGTTGGAAATAAACTGGACTGATTTCTTCGCCCCGGTATGGCTTTCCGTAAAAATATCTGTGATTACCAGCATTATTGTATTCATTTTGGCAACAGCTGCTGCGAAGGCCATGGCAGGCCGGAAGTTTCCCGGCCACAGCTTGGTAGAGACTATAATGCTGCTTCCGCTCGTTTTGCCGCCGACGGTCGTAGGATTTGTGCTTTTAGTTATTTTAGGCCGACGAAGCTGGATCGGCAGATGGTATGAACAGATGACGGAGCAGACGATCCTGTTCACATGGGGGGCGGCTGTTATCGCCGCTGTAGTCGTAGCTTTTCCACTCGTATACCGCACAGTGAAGGCGGGTTTCGAAGGGATAGAAGCAGATCTTGAAGATGCAGCGCGGGCACAAGGGGCAAGTGAACTGCAGGTACTGCGCTATGTCACGCTGCCGCTTGCGGGCCGGTCGCTGGCAGCCGGTTATGTTCTTGGCTTTGCCCGCGGTCTTGGGGAGTTTGGCGCTACCATCATGGTAGCTGGCAATATTCCGGGCCGTACGCAAACCTTACCCACAGCGATCTATGTTGCGGTAGATGGAGGCAATATGACGCTCGCGTGGATGTGGGTATGCTCAATTATTGTTATTTCAGCCGCTATGCTGATGTTTGTGAATCGGCGTTCTTAAAAAACACCAGACAGCGATTCTCCGGTTATGGGAGAGTTGCTGTCTGGTGTTTTTGGTTTGAAGCGGGCGGCTTGAGCAGATGCTGGGCAAGTGGAAACCCGGCGACTTTGATGCAGCTTTTAGCGCCGCCAAATTTTGATGGAGTCTGTGAATTAACTGCATTCTATACAGTTATTCGGTCTGCATAAGGGAACGTTCTAGTTTTAATTGTATTCTATACAACTAAAACTAGAAAAGACGCCTATGGGGTAGTAAATCAAAAGAAATAGGTGTACCAAATACAGTTATATCTAATTTGCGAGTTGTTCAAAGAAATATAGTTGTACGAAATGCAGTTAAACGCTTCTGCAGATTGCTTCCTTCTTCTGTCTGCGACCATTAAGTCTCATAAATAATCGTCCCAGTTTCCGTGAGATCATATCCGTGAATGGATCTAAGCTCATTCTGGAAGGCTGGTGAACGCAAAATCTCAATCACGGCAGCGATCCATTGCTCATGCTCCGGTTTTTTAATCATCACCAGGTCGTAGCACTCCTGAATCATAGGAATAAAATCAACGCCGTCGACAATCTTGGCGGCTTTCTCAGTGCCGATAGCTACATCAGCTTCTCCCCGGGCCACTTTACCGGCAACTGCCAAATGGCTGTTCTCCTCGTTCTTATAGCCTGATAGGCTGGCTGCTGGAATGCCATGCAATCGAAGCTGTTCATCCAATAATACGCGTGCACCTGAGCCTCGTTCTCTATTGATCAGCGTGAGTCCATCCTGCTCTAAGTGAGACCATTCCTGAATACCTCTGGGATTCCCTTTTTGTACGTATAAACCAGCACTTCGGGTTAGCAGGCGAACTACAACATAAGAACATCCGACGAGTATTTTACGGATATAGGGTAGGTTGTATTCTCCAGTATCCCCGTCGAGTAAATGTGTGCTGACAATGTCCGATTCCCCTTTATACATGGCAATCAGGCTGTCTAGACTCCCGGCATAAGAACGAAGAGGACGTTCAGTAGGCAGAGCCCGTTCTAAATAGGTAGCTAGAATATCCAGTGACATATCCTGACCTGTAATCACCAAGCTGTGTCCTACAGCTTTAAGGTGAGGAGATTGTGCTGGCATTTGAGCTGGATTTGTACCGGAAAAGGCCAAGGGGATTGCTGGTGGAGTCTGGCCCATTATAGTAGTAGGGTTAGCGGTAGACACCCCACTCCGTGTATTTTGTTTGTAGGCCTCCAAATCGGATTGATCCACGCGCATTTGTTTTCCTACACGGTAGGAGGGGAGCTCCCCTTTTTTAATTAGATCATATACTTTTAATTTTGATATTTTTAATAAGCGGGCAATTTCCTCTGTCGTATAGGATGTATTATCGGACATCACAAAAGCCTCCAGAACTTCATATTAGGACAAGACTACCCTATTTTGAAGTCCTGTGCAATTAGGCTATTGTTGTTTCCCAGCCTGCTGTGTACTGGATAATTTGATCAACTCAGAGACAGTGACAAATCGAAAGCCTTTCTTTTCTAATTCGGGCAAAATAATTTTAAGCGCTTCTCTAGTTTGTGACTGCCCGTGCACATGATCATGAAACAGAACGATGTCTCCATTTCGTGCATTTCGAATGACCTTGTTCGAAATACTGTATACCCCTGGGCGATTCCAGTCACGTGTATCTTGATGCCAGGACCATAATATTGGCTTCAAGCCCATATTGTTAGACAGATCTACTAAAGTCTCGTCATACATGCCGCCTGGTGGTCTGAACAGTGAACTATGTTTACCGGAGACTTTTATAATCTCTTCTTCGGTCAATTTTAGCTCCTGCTCAAATTGGGCTTCATTAATAGGTCTTTTAAAATAAACGTGATTGTAGGTATGGTTAGCTAATTCATGCCCCTCAGCAATCACTCGTTTCGCTACCTCTGGATAGGCTGCAATTCTTTTTCCTATCGCAAAAAAGGTGCATTTCGCATGGTATTGATTCAATACCTTTAAGATTTGATCGGTTTCAGTAGGGTCAGGACCGTCATCGAACGTCAATGCAATCACTTTTTGGTTAGTATGTACTTCCCAAATCATGTCTCCTCTTTTTTCGTAGTAGTCGCGGTTTTTGCTTGGACTGCCTAGAGCAGAGTTCGTGAAGCATAAAAAGAGTGTAAGGGTGATCATCATAATTTTGCTGCGAGTTTTCATCATTTCACCTGTTTTTTTTATTTTAGAGTGCTCCTTTTGGGGGTCGGTATATTCATAGTTTAAGTTTTGTAAAGACAACCAGTCTTTTTTCGTGCTCTTTCTTCTTTCTACTATACCTTCATGTACAGGTTATGAGATTCATTTTGGCTTCTGATGATTACATAGTTATCGACATGCCCGTTTATAATTAAATTAGCTTTTGTATTTTGATGTGAAAATAGTTATGAAAATGCCTTATAATGAAGTACTATATACAGACATTTGGTTAGGGGTGGGAATATGACACTTATTGAAAAAAGAGAACACCGGCAATATCCGGAGATTACCCGCCTTGAAACGTCGAGAGCTGCTTATGAGCGTGATTATTCACGCCTGATTCATTCGCCTACTTTTCGTAGGCTACAAGGTAAATCACAAGTATTCGGAGCAGGGACGGGTGATTATTACCGTACGCGTCTGACTCACTCACTTGAAGTTGCGCAGATTGCTCGTGAGGCGGCGAAAAGTCTACTGCGATCGTATCCAGAAGTGGAAACCACTAAGGCGGAGAATCCGGGTCTTGTTATCGATCCAGAGGTAGTGGAATGCGCAGCTATCGCTCATGATTTTGGCCATCCTCCTTTTGGACATAAAGGGGAAGAAGTGCTGGATAATATTTTGGAACAGCTTATTGAAAAGAAAACTAACGAGGCTGCGCTGCAATCAGGCGCAACGGGTGTGGATCGGCTGCTGATCCATGAGCAGATGAAGCAACGTTATGAGCATTTCGAAGGCAATGCCCACAATTATCGGCTGATTATGTTTCTGGAGAAGCGTGAAAATATTGATGGCCTAAATCTGTCGGATGCTGTGCTGCTAGGCATAAATAAGTATCCTTTTCCCGGCACCTCGCTGAAGAAGGGGATGTACCTGCACGAATGGGGATATATTTCGGAGATCCGCAAAGAGTGGGGAATACCAGCAGGTAAGAAAACGTTGGAGGCTCAGCTTATGGACCTTTGTGACGATATCGCTTATTCTGCACATGATCTGGAGGATGGGATTAAAGCCGGAAAGATTGAAGTGCATGAACACTTTATGCATGATTCTTATATCCAACGGTTAATCGTGGAGAAAATCACCACGCTCGAGGATTTCTTCTGGAAGGGCTGGGAAGAGGAAGGCATTCGCGCGAAGGTCGAGGAAGTGCTCAGTTCATTTCTTCGGGTTTGGAAGGAAAAAATGCCAACCTGTGAAAACGACTATTCCCGCACTCGACGTGAAGTTAAGGCTTATTGGGTAAGTACCTTTGTCGCAAGCTTGGGAGTGATCCAAGATGGAGACTGGAAGAAGGTCACCTTTATAAAGGAAGGAAAAGAAGATGAAGATATGCTGCGGACCGTCAGTGTGTTGAAAAGCTTCGCATGGGTCACTATGATCCGTGATTTGCGTGTGCAGCGGCTGCAGAAACGTAGTGAGTGGATTTTGCGCCGACTATGGGGAGCATTTCTGGATCCACAGACCTCTAAAGCCATTATTCCATCGGATTGGCTGCAGCGCTTTGAGAAAGATCAGAAGCAGGCAAAGCCGATTTGGACTTGGGAGCATATGGTGATTGATTATATCGCAGGGATGACTGATGCTTTTGCAGAGAAAATATATAATGAGCTGTACGGACTGAAAGTCGGCTCGATTTATGATTTGGATTAGAGGCTCTTAGACAAGTAGTCCCTGCTGTTCATTTAGGATGATCTAAATGAACAGCAGGGGCTATTTTTATAAGGATTATTGATTTAAATACCACTCATATGCAGTTTTTTCAAGATTAACCACAAATTCTTCTTTCCCGTCTATATAAGCTCCAATATCCTCTGGGAATTGTTTGGCAAGAGTATCTTTTAAATCTCCGTACTGTTTAACCGCCTCCGGATATGATCGAAGGTAGTCTCTTACAGCCAGATGACGACCGATATCTATCTTATTATCCATTTGGAAGACATGAACATGATGGGTTCTGCTATTTCCGCCTTTTCTGAAATATCTTCTGCCACTGATACCGAACTCACCCATACATTCATAACCAAGTGCTGTCATTTGCTGGTTGAACTCATCTACAGCTTCGATATTTCGTACTACTGGCATTATATCTATGATTGGTTTCGCTTTGAGTCCGGAAACAGAAGTGCTGCCAATGTGGTGAATATCAACGAGGGCATCAGCAAAGATATCTTTAATCTTCTGAGCTTCTTCGTTGAACATTAGACTCCATTGTTCGTTAAATTCTGTGACCGTGACCTTCATTGCACTAACCCTCTCTTTATGGATAACTTTGGATTTTCTTATTATAGAACAGATGTTCCTGTTTTGTAAAGCTTATTATTAATATTGCCGGTCATAATCAACAAGATTTAGAGAAGGTGTGCCTGATGATAAGTAAGACTTCACATTTTCGGTAAAAATATTAACGATCCGGTCAGCGTATTGATCTGTAATTCCAGCGGAGTGTGGAGTGATAATAACCTGCTCCATAGACCAAAGCGGATGATCCTGCGGAAGGGGTTCGGTCTCAAAAACATCCAACCCAGCGCCACGGAGTTGTCCGCGATTCAATGCATCGATCAGCGCCTCTGTATCGGTAGTTGCGCCCCGGCCAATGTTAATGTAATAGGAGCCTTCTTTAAACGCGGAGAAGCTGGTGGCATTAAATAAATGCTTGGTCTCATCGGTAATAGGAAGGGTATTGATGATGAAATCTCCTTGACTTACAGCTTCGGATAAACGATCTGTTGTATAGATTTGATCAAAGTCTGCGACTGGCTTACCGGAACGGCTGACACCGATAGTCTTCATCCGGAAGGCTTTAGCAATTCTGGCGGTTTCACTGCCGATCGCTCCAGTTCCAGCTATTACGGCTGTTTTACCGAACAGCTCGCTTTCACTGCCATCAGATTTCCAAATACGTTTCTGCTGATTGCGTACAGCTGTATGCAAATTACGGGTGAAGAGAAGTATGAACCCGAAGATTACCGCAGAAATAGGTTCGGCATGAACCCCGCTCCCACTGGTGAGCAGGATTCCTTGTTGCTTAAGACGATCGAGGGGAAGCTTCTCAATACCAGCAGACCAGGACTGAACCCAGCGAAGGGAGGACTCGGGGCGAAGGAGTGTATCCGAAATACCTTTTGCCCAGCCAATTACAATTTCTGCTTCTGCAAGCAGCTGCAAATCCGGATTTTTTGCGTCTCCTTGTGTAAATGTATAGCCTGGGGCAGCCGCTTTGATCCTTTCCTGCTGCTGAGATGTAAGTGGTTGTAGACATACTATAGACTTAGTCATGATGTGTTCCTCCTACTTTGTGGTTTAATGGATATGGATCATGTTATAGGTTAAGAATACCAAATCTATTGGAGAAGGTGAAATTGACCATGGATGCTAAAGCATCAGAGAACGAATCAGAACGGCTTTTTTTAGCTGTGAAATTACCTTCTGAGCTGCAAGAAATAGTGGCGCAGGCATGTTCAAAGCTATCTGAAAATTTTGATTTTGCTAAATGGACAAATCCGCAAGATTATCATATTACCCTGCAATTTTTAGGAGATACCCCAAAGGCCAAAATTCCAGATTTAGTGAAATCCTTGAGGAAGACTGCGGGGCAAGGCAGACCCTTCAATCTCTTTTTGGACAAATGGGACACATTTGGTCTTCCAGCTTCCCCAAGAGTCCTGTGGATAGGGGTTTCCGGCGAAATAGAGGCATTAAATCAATTAGCTGCCAGAGTGCATTCAGCGACGTTTCCACTAGGTTTTTCAGGCGAATCCAGGGCCTATAAACCGCATCTTACTGTGGCTCGAAAGTACCGGGGAAAAAATTCATATGATGATAAATTGCTGGAAAATTTACTGAAATTGGATGACGATTGGAACCTAAAAAACTATCAGAGAGACTGGACGATTGATAGTTTTGTGTTGTATGCTACCAGAATGTATGCCATTCCTATGTATGAAATTATTGAAAAGTTTACAGTTTAAAATCGATAATAAAGTTTTCAAAGCTTCCGTTTTCGGTTACATACAATAGGAATGTGCCGTGAAATAGGAGGAATATCATGTTAATTTTTAAACAAAACCGCTATATTGCGTTGCTCGTTGGCGTTATACTAGTGTGTTTCTCTGCCATAAGCTTATTGCAACCCGAACAAGTTGCAGAAGGGAAGGTGGACAGGGTGCAGATGGATAAGTTGCAATCCACTAGCCGTGCATCCGTACTTTCTCTTTTGCAAGATGAATCGAAGTCTAGTATAACGAGTAGCATTACGAGGGGCATTACTGAAGTTACACAAGCCAATAAGCTTAATAACACATTCAGTCTTTTAAGTTCCGCTTGGAAACCGGCGAAGGGTGTGGAATGGCTTAGTGTAAAAAAATTAAAACAAAAAAACACAAAAAACACATCGAACGTTTCCATTATTCGGGTGAAGGCTGATGTAGTACAATCCAAGCCAGCTGCGCAAAAAGCGTCGCAATTGGCGGAAACAGCAACAAAGAGTAGTCAGGCGACAGCGAAGACAGTCTCGGCTTCTCAGAAACATCCCCTCACAACATTGTACTTCTCTCGGACAGAGCTATTAAGCCAGGAGCAGCAAAGTAAAGCAACCCGGCGCTACGCTGTATCCGAAGAAGAACTGCTTCTGCTACAAAAAATTGTAATGGCAGAGGCGGAAGGTGAACCGTACAAGGGCAAGGTGGCAGTTGCCAACGTTGTTCTGAATAGGCTGCGGTCAGCCAATTTCCCCGACACGATATATAAGGTTATTTATCAGAAGAGCCAGTTCAGCCCTGTAGCTAACGGGCGTCTTAACCGTGTGAAGCCTAACGATGATAGTATTAAAGCGGTGAATGCTGCACTCTCCGGAGTAAAGGAAGTTCCCGATAATACTTACTTTTTCTTGTCGCTAAAACTTGCACAGGATCTGACCGTACATCATACACAGACTTATGTTAAAACCATTGGCAATCATACTTTTTATAAATAAATTTGGTGGATCTGTGAACCTCAGCGCTATATAGGGTAAACTAAACTATATGAATCTGGAGGTGGAAGATAACCATGAAAATCACTTATTATGGACATTCAGCTCTGCTGGTAGAGACGGGGAACGTGAAGGTTATTATTGACCCTTTTTTGTCAGGCAATCCGAACTCCGGTATTTCACCTGCCGATATTTCCGTTGATGCCGTTCTGCTTACTCACGGCCACTCTGACCATTTTGGAGATGCTGTCGAAATTGCCAAACAGAATGATTGTCCGATCTTTGCGGTGTTTGAGCTTGCCGAATATTGCCGGATGAAGGGTGCACAGGTAAAGCACATGAATATAGGTGGTAGTCATACCTATGCCGGGATGACTGTGAAATTTACGCAGGCATTTCATTCCTCATCCATTCAGGAGGGCGACTCTTGGATTTATGCTGGACAACCCGCGGGGATTTTATTGACGATTGAGGGCAAGACGATTTTCCATGCGGGGGATACCGCGCTATTCAGTGATCTGCGCCTCATTGGAGAAAGGAATGCGATTGCCCTGGCAGCTCTGCCTATAGGCGATATGCTTACCATGGGACCGGATGACGCCTTGCTGGCCGCACGCTGGCTGCGGGCGGATAAGGTGATCCCGCTACATTACAATACATTTCCGGATATTGCTCAGGATGGTGCTGATTTCTGCGATCGCCTGCACCAAGAGGGAGTGGAAGGTTTCCCACTTAAAGCTGGTGAGAGTGTAGAAATTTAAACCAATCCGATTTATATTAAAAAAAGCAGGTAGCCGGGGGAAATTCCCTGACTACCTGCTTATTCTTTAAGGTGTAATACATACAGGTTCTTCATTACGTGCTTGCGCTCTAGAGCCTCTGAGTTCAGTTGCTTCGCTTACGGGGTTACCTAACATCTTCAGAACAGTAGTCGCACAGCTTTGCGGTTGATGTTTATCTGGAGCGAGACGTCGTCTGCGTTGCTCTTCCAGAACTGAATATTCACGAAGCATCATAGTGAACCATTTGTTCACTACTTCCGAGTCGAGCACCTCTGCCAGCCCAAGCTCTACGAAATATTGGCAGTTTTTCTCTTCCTGACCTGGAATAGCTTTATAGAAAAGCATCGGAATTCCTTTGGCCTGACCTTCTGTGCAGGTCATCCCTCCAGGCTTCGTGATCAGCAGGTCTGAGGCATCCATCAATTTATTGATTTCACTGCTATATCCCAGAATTTTAACATTGGGATGATTGAGCAGTGGATTGGACTTCATTTTGGCGATTAGCTTCTCATTACTGCCCATACAGAAGACGAGCTGAATATCATCCATTCTGGCGGTGAGGGAATGCATAATCTCTTTGCCGAACATTAACCCCCAACCTCCACCCATAATGAGTACGGTTGGGATATCAGCCAATCCCAGTTCCTTGCGCAGCGGCGTCTTGTTGGAGCGTTCCCAGAACTTTGGATGCACTGGGATGCCAGTCACGGTTACTAGCTCTGGAGCGATCCCACGGCCTGTCAGAATGGATTTGACACGTGGGGTAGATACGAGATAACGATTGACCTCGGAATTTACCCAGCTCCCATGTGCATCATAATCTGTAATTAATGTATACAGAGGCACATTTAATCCACGACGCTTTAGTCTGGAAATGACCGCAGCCGGAATGGGATGAGTGCAGATAATCAAATCAGGCTTTAGCTGTTCGATCACCTGTGAAGCATGTGTATAAAAAATCCGGTGAAGCGCCATTTTAGTCAACGGGTTCAATGATTTATGATATTGTGTCTTATACATCATGCCGACCAGCTTAGGCTGGCTGCTAACTGTTTTGCGGTAAGCGGAAAGAATCCAAGGGGCGACCGTCGGGTTAAGAAATTTCCCCAGCTCGATGACTCGGCACTGGACATCCGGATTCAGCAGCTTTATTCCTTCGGCCAGAGCATAGGCTGCTCCTGTGTGGCCCGTACCGAAGCCTTCCGAAAACAGCAGTACTCTTTTCTTTCGCATAAGTTCACCTGCTACTTTCCTTTTCTATAGAGATGCTTTCCTTCTTCTAATTATACTAGGAAATCTATACTATACTCACATTATACAAGTAAGACGTAAATAGAAAGTTAAAACCCTGCAATAAATAAAAAAATAAAAGGTTCGCCCAAAGTATTGCAAACTAGAAAACAACATGATAAAGTAGTGAATGACCAATTGACCGGATTAGTAAAATGGTCAGAAGTCAGCGGGAACGATATTTTCTGGAGAAAGGAAGTGTGCACAGGTGGCAGTGGTGGATCGAAGACAGCAGGTGCTTCAGGCCGCAGCGAAATCTTTTTCATTATTTGGCTATAAGGCAACTACAATGGATCAGGTTGCTAAGATTGCAAATGTCGGTAAGGGAACCATCTACACCTTTTTTACAAACAAAGAGCAATTGTTTGACGAGATCCTGCGCGATATGATGATGGAAATGAAGACGATAGCTGAACGGGAGATCAGGCGAGACAGACCTTTCTTTGATAACTTGCATCGTGTGCTGGATGCTCTGCTTGAGTTTCGAAGTGAGCAGGAGCTATTCATAAAACTTTCCCAGGAGAATCGCGAATTCGGTACGCCGCAGGCTGGAGAAGGACTCGAGAAGATCGAGAACGTAGTTTTAGAATATTTAGAACGGGAGGTGCAACAAGCGCTCCAACAGGGAGAAATCAAACCTTGCGATCCCAAAATCGTCTCGGTAGTCATGTTCAGATTATATATTGTATTGACTGCTGAACTGAATAAAACACATACTCCCTTGGACAAGGAACAGATCAAGATGTATTTTCATTTGTTTCTCGCCGAAGGATTGGCACAGTAAGGGTTGATTCAGGATAGGGATGGCGTTCTCAGCATCACTCGATTCGCTTTCCCTTAACAATTCTCAAGATGATTAGGCATTGAAGAAGAGCCGCAAGGCATTTTTTTATACCCTGAATTGACCGAATGGGGAAAACAGTCACTTAGTGTTACGTAATATTTCGCAAACAAAGCATTTTAAAGAGAGCATAAGCTCATAAGGAGAGAACCAGAATGAAATCATTATCCGTATTTACCAAGGATCTTGGAGCAGCCCTTAGAAATCCGAAGGTGCTGATTCCGATGATTGCTATCCTATTTATTCCGGTGATGTACAGCGGATTCTTCCTGAAGGCATTCTGGGATCCGTATGGCAAGATGAATGAACTTCCGGTTGCTGTGGTCAACCAGGATGTCGGCGCTAATTATGAAGGCAAGCAACTACAAGCCGGTAATGATCTTATAGAAGAGTTGAAGGTAACCGACGGCTTCCAGTGGAACTTCGTTTCCCTTGAAGAAGCGGAAGCAGGAATGAAGGACAATACTTATTATATGTCGATCATTGTTCCGGAAGACTTTTCTGCTAAAGCTACTACTCTTATGGATGATGAACCACAGCCGGCAAAAATTATTTATGAGCCAAATGAAGGTTATAACTTCTTGGCTGGTCAGATCGGTGGTACGGCTGTAGCAGAAATTAAAAATAAAGTATCTGCTAAAGTAACAGAAGCTTATGTTGAGTCTGTATTCAATCAGATTACAGAAGTATCTGATGGATTGGGCGAAGCCGGAGATGGTGCTTCCAAGATCGCTGATGGCGCTGGTAAGCTAGATGACGGAGCCTTGAAGCTGAAAGATAATCTACTTGTACTGACAGATGGTACAGGTAAACTTCAAAATGGTGTAGAACCCCTTACACAAGGTGTGACTGATTTGAATGCAGGTGCTACGGCGCTTAAAACAGGATCAACCACGTTGGCAAGCGGATTGCAACAATTGTCTACTGCACATACGCAACTTCAAGACGGTGTTGCACAAAGTTCTGCCGGCAGTAAACAGCTTAGTGACGGCTTGAAACAAGCTGTAACAGGTGCTACACAGCTTCAGGCGGGAACACAGTCTGCTGTGGATGGTACTTCTAAACTACAAGCAGGAACACAATCTTTAGTTGATGGCAGCGCGAAGCTGGAAGCGGGCTTAACTTCTTCCGTAGATGGCAGCGCGAAACTGGAAGCGGGTTTGCAAGCTTCCGCCGCAGGCAGCACGAAGGTAACTGAGGGTGCTAAAGCGGTAGCTCAAGGATTGGAGCAATTGGCACAGGCTAGTCCTGAGCTGGCACAAAATCCAGCGGTACAGAAGCTGCTGGCAGCTAGTGCAGCCGTGGCACAAGGCAGTGAGCAACTGCAACAAAGCCAAGAGCAGCTGGCACAGGGTGCTACTGCACTCCATAGTGGGCAAGAGCAACTGGCACAAGGTGCAACTCAACTGCACTCGGGTTCACAGCAGGTAGCTGCTGGTGTAACTCAGTTGCATGATGGAGCAAAGCAATTAAATGCTGGTAGCACACAGCTGTTGACAGGACAACAAAAACTGGCACAAGGCGCATCTGCACTTGTAACTGGTGGCGATAAGCTGAATGCAGGAATGCAACAATTTGGTGCGAAGCTTAAAGAAGCTGCAGCTGGAGGCAGCAAGCTGGCTGAAGGCGGTAAAGCACTTGGTGATGGTACCTCAAAACTGCTTAGCGGTGTAGGCGAACTAGGTTCCGGTATCAGTGCGGTAGCAGATGGTTCGAAAAAACTGGCTGATGGCGCAGGCGAGCTGAAAGATGGTATGGATGATCTGAAATCTGGATCAACAGAACTGGCAACTAAGCTTGGCGATGCTGCTGAAAAAACAGGCAGTGTGAACAAAACAGATGCAATGATGGAAATGTTCGCACAACCAGTTGTGGTTGAGGATAAAGTTGTGAATCATGTTCCGAACTATGGTACAGGTTTTGCTCCTTACTTCCTATCCCTTGGATTGTTTGTAGGTGCTTTGATTTCAACAATTGTTATTCCAATGCGTGATTCGGCTGTCCTTGGTGCTAGCCGTATGAACCGTTTCATCAGCCGTACGCTTACCTTCACAATCATGAGCTTCATCCAGTCTATGCTGGCTGCTGTGGTTGTATTGTACGGACTTGGACTGGAAGTACAAAGTAAACCGCTATTCTTCGTATTTACATTCTTAACAAGCTTAGTTTACACATGGGTAGTTCAAGCGATTGTTACTTGGATGGATCAACCGGGACGTTTCGTTGTTATCGTTATTCTGATTTTCCAATTAACAACTAGTGCCGGAACATTCCCACTTGAATTGATCCCTGACTGGATGAAATTCTTTAATCCACTGCTTCCAATGACTTACACAGTTAGTGGTCTCAAAGCAGTAATTTCTACAGGTGATTTCAGTGCAATGTGGGGAGATGTAGGTATCCTGGCAATCTTTGGTCTTGGATTCCTTGCTCTTACCTTCGCTTACTTCATGACACGTAGCCGTGAGAATGAAGTTGGAGTGAATAGTGAACAAGTTTTGACTGTATAAACTGATAAATTTTTTGAAAAAAAAGTATAAAAAAGCGTCTCCTCTGGGAGACGCTTTTTTTGATTTAAAATCATAAAAACCCTTTTTCTTGCAAACATATTAGAAGGAGTGAAAAATCTTGTAACGCTTTCATTGCATATGCACTTATGCGTTATTTATGTATAATTATGCAACATGAAGTTTTTTTAAACTTTTACTCGCTAAAGCTGTGATGCAAAAACAATTGTTAATCAGCATCATAAAAAAGTTTAAATTGCGCTGATGATACCTCGGTGATAAAATAATAGCACTAATCTGGATTGAATAATTATTAAGATTTTCATGTGAAAAATTTTCCTAACACATTGCATACTTTATAATAGAAAGGTTGCGTTCGATGAAACACACTGAACTGCCCGTAAAACAGGGCCTGTATGATCCCCAGTTCGAAAAAGATGCTTGCGGCATGGGATTTGTAGCTCATATTAAAGGCACACCGTCTCACAATATCGTAAGTAATGCTTTGACAATGCTCTTTAATATGGAGCATCGGGGAGGCCAAGGTAGCGAACCCAACTCTGGTGACGGAGCAGGTATCATGCTTCAAATTCCGCACCGTTTCTTTGCAAGCGAAGCTCAGAAGCTAGGCTTTGCTTTGCCGGAACAAGGCCATTATGGCGTGGGCATGATCTTTTTATCTCATAACGAAGAAGTTCGGGCGCAGCATGAAGCTCTCTTAAGCAATATTATTGCTGAAGAAGGTCAAATAGTACTCGGCTATCGTGATGTGCCTACCTATGATGAAATGCTTGGCAAGACAGCGAAAGCTGCTAAGCCTTTTGTGCGTCAAGTATTTATCGGCCGCTCGGCTTCGGTCACGAATGAGTTGTCTTTTGAACGTAAGCTTTATGTAATCCGCAAACGTGCAGAGCTTGCCATTCGTTACGGTGGTGCAGAAGAGGATGAATCCTTCTATATTCCAAGCTTGTCGTGCCGTAAGATTGTATACAAAGGCATGCTGACTACAGAACAAGTCGGACAATTCTACCTGGATTTGCAGAACGAAGAGCTGGAATCAGCGATCGCGTTAGTTCACTCCCGTTTCAGCACGAACACCTTCCCAAGCTGGGAACGTGCGCATCCCTACCGCTTTATGATCCACAACGGTGAGATCAACACCTTGCGTGGTAATGTGAACTGGATGCATGCGCGCCAGTCATTGTTTAAGAGCGAAGTGTTTGGTGAAGATCTGAACAAGATCAAGCCTGTTATTAACCCGGATGGATCGGACACTGCAATGTTCGATAACACCTTTGAGTTTCTCTATTTGAGCGGACGCTCCCTGCCACAGGTAGCCATGATGATGGTTCCTGAACCATGGAGCAATCATGATAGTATGGATGCTGATAAAAAAGCATTTTATGAATACCACAGTACTCTAATGGAGCCATGGGACGGGCCTGCTGCAATGGGCTTTACCGATGGGATACAAATCGGCGCTATTCTGGACCGTAACGGCCTGCGTCCTGCTCGTTATTATGTAACGAAAGACGATATGATTATTTTATCCTCAGAAGCCGGTGTACTGGACATTCCAGCAGAGGACATCTTATATAAAGACCGCCTGAAACCTGGCCGCATGCTGCTCGTGGATACGAAGGAAGGCCGCATTATCTCTGATGAGGAAGTTAAATCGGCTATCGCCTCTGAGAAGCCTTATCGCCAGTGGCTGGATGAGCATTTGATCAGTCTTGATGAGCTTCCGGATGCACCTGAATTGCCAAATCCTAAGCATGACAATGTACAACAGCTACAGCAGGCTTTCGGCTATACTTTTGAAGACTTGCGCAAGGTGCTTGAGCCAATGGCATCTACTGGTGCTGAAGCTGTCGGTTCCATGGGTTATGATGCTCCACTCGCCGTATTTTCGGACCGCCCGCAACGTCTCTATAACTATTTCAAACAAATGTTTGCTCAGGTAACGAATCCACCCATCGATGCCATTCGTGAAGAGCTGGTTACATCCACAACGACTACGATTGGACCAGAGCGTAATTTGCTTAAACCGGAACCGGAAAGCTGCCGCCAGATCTCGCTGCAAACGCCAATTCTTTCGAACGAAGATTTTGCTAAGATTCGCCATGTTCGCCGTGCAGGCTTCAAATCGATGTCTATTCCAATTCTTTTCCCGGCTGAGCTTGGGGCAGAAGGATTACGCATCGCGCTTGAGCGCATGAACGAGGCTGCTGACCGTGTTATGGCTAAAGGGCATAACATTCTGATTCTGACTGACCGCGGTGTGGACAGTGAGAATGCTGCGATTCCAGCTCTGCTTGCGGTATCGAGTCTGCATCACCATTTGATCCGCCAAGGAACACGGACGAAAGTTAGTATTTTGCTGGAATCCGGTGAACCACGTGAAGTCCATCATTATGCGTTGCTGCTCGGTTATGGTGTGAGTGCAGTAAATCCTTATCTGGCTTTTGAAAGCTTGGATGACATGATCGGTCAAGGTTTATTGCGGGGAATCTCGCATGAAAAAGCAGTGAAGAACTATATTAAAGCTGCGACTAAGAGCGTAGTTAAGATTCTTTCCAAAATGGGAATTTCGACGATTCAATCTTACCGCGGTGCGCAGATTTTTGAAGCTGTGGGTCTGAACTCTGAGTTCGTGGATCGTTACTTTACTTGGACACCTTCCCGGATTGGCGGTATTGGCTTGGAGGAAGTGGCAACTGAGGCGCTTATCCATCATAACCGTGCTTTTACAGAAAAAGACGGAAATGATAAGGTGCTTGACTCCGGTGGCGATTATCAATGGCGTAATGATGGGGAAGAGCATCTATTCAATCCACAGACGATTCATCTGCTTCAGCACTCTGTGCGTAGCGGGAATTATGATATGTACAAGAAATATGCTGCCCTTGTTCAAGGAGAAAGCGAGAAGCAATTGACGCTTCGTTCCTTGTTGCAATTCAAGTCAGCCTATGAACCGATTCCACTGGAAGAAGTAGAACCGGCATCATCCATTATGAAACGGTTTAAGACGGGTGCAATGTCTTTTGGTTCCATTAGTAAGGAAGCACATGAGACATTGGCCATTGCGATGAACCGGATCGGTGGCAAGAGTAATACAGGTGAAGGCGGCGAAGATCCAGCCCGCTATATTCCGGATAGCAATGGTGATTCACGTCGCAGTGCGATTAAACAAGTAGCTTCTGGACGTTTTGGTGTTACCTCGAACTACCTAGTTAACGCTGATGAGATCCAGATTAAAATGGCTCAGGGCGCTAAACCAGGGGAAGGTGGACAGCTTCCGGGACGTAAAGTTTATCCTTGGGTCGCTGAAGTACGTGGCTCAACAGCAGGTGTGGGTCTGATCTCACCTCCACCGCATCATGATATTTACTCTATCGAGGATTTGGCAGAGCTGATCTATGATCTGAAAAATGCAAATCCACGTGCAAACATTAATGTTAAGCTCGTATCGGAAGTTGGAGTGGGTACGATTGCTGCGGGTGTAGCCAAAGGGCGCGCTGATATTATCTTGGTTAGTGGCTATGATGGAGGTACAGGGGCATCGCCGATGAACTCCATTCGTCATGCGGGTCTTCCGTGGGAGCTTGGCTTGGCTGAAACCCATCAGACATTGATGCTCAACAATCTGCGTGACCGTGTAGTTCTGGAAACAGATGGTAAAATGCTAAGCGGCCGCGATTTGGCTGTAGCTGTATTGCTTGGGGCCGAAGAGTATGGTTTTGCCACTGCTCCGCTAGTATCTGTTGGCTGTATTATGATGCGTGTCTGCCAAATGGATACTTGTCCGGTTGGTGTAGCTACACAGAATCCGGATCTTCGTAAGAATTTTACCGGTGATCCGCAGCATGTAGTTAACTTTATGACCTTCGTGGCACAGGATCTACGTGAAATTATGGCAAGTCTCGGCTTCCGTACAATTGAAGAGATGGTAGGCCGTACCGATTGTCTAGACGCAACTCAGGCGTCGAAGCATTGGAAGAAGAAAGGCATAGATTTGAGCAGCCTGCTGCATACACCGGAATTACCGGAAGGAAGCACACGCTTCCGCAGTAAATACCAGAATCACGGTCTGGAAGAGACACTGGATGTTTCGCAGCTGCTCGACCTGGCAGCACCTGCACTGGAATCAGGTACGGCTGTTGAGGCATCACTGCCAATCACGAACGTTAATCGTGCCGTCGGAACTATCCTTGGCAGCGAGCTGACCCGCAAGTATGGGGCCGCAGGTTTGCCTGATGATACGATTCGGCTTCATTTCACCGGTTCTGCTGGTCAAAGCTTGGGTGCATTCGTGCCTAAGGGAATCACGCTTACGGTGGAAGGAGATTCCAATGACTATGTAGGTAAAGGATTGTCGGGTGGTAAGATTATTATCAAGCCATCTCCGAAAGCTACCTTTGCTGCTGAGGACAATATCATTATCGGAAATACTGCATTCTACGGTGCAACAGGTGGAGAAGCTTATATTAACGGTATCGCTGGTGAACGTTTTGCCGTCCGTAACTCCGGAGCGAAGGTTGTTGTAGAAGGCGTGGGTGACCACGGCTGTGAATACATGACTGGAGGCCGAGTGGTTGTCCTTGGTGAAACTGGCCGTAACTTTGCGGCAGGGATGTCAGGCGGTATCGCTTATGTCTACGACCCAGATAGAACCTTCATCGGCCGCTGCAATCTCGAAATGGTACTGCTCGAGAGAGTGGAAGAGTCTGAGGAGATCGAAGAGCTGCGTGAGCTGATTATCCGCCATACCGAGCTTACAGGTAGTGCGGCTGGCGCACGGGTACTGAATCAGTGGGCAGATAGCTTGCCGAACTTCGTTCGTGTCATTCCGAAGGATTACAAACGGATGATGGAGCAAATTCGCAAGGTAGAACAAACCGGATTGACCGGAGAAGCTGCGTTGATGGCTGCATTTGAAGCAAATATGCGCGAGCTTGCCCGTGTTGGCGGTTAAACTGTTGTACTTGAATGAAATAGGAACTAAATGAATAAGGGGACCTGACTCTTCCTAATACCGGAGAAGTCAGGTTCCTTTTTTTACTGGCAGACTCTTATCCTCTAGTGATTTTCGGAAAAAAGGGTATATGTGGTAAACTAGGTTATAGATGAAAGGAAGTGAGACTATGTCGAATACAGAAATATTGATGGAGCCTGTTGCCCGCCTGCAGGGAGTCACCAAAAAAATCGGCTCGAAAACGCTGGTGAGCGATTTAACGCTGGACATCCCGCCTGGACAAATCTTCGGTTTTTTGGGACCCAACGGAGCAGGTAAGACTACTACAATACGGATGATGGTAGGATTGATTTCCATTAGTCGTGGAGACATCTTGATCTGTGGCCGTAGTATTAAAAACCATTTTGAAGAGGCTATCGCAAATATAGGGGCCATTGTAGAAAATCCAGAGATGTACAAGTTCCTCACCGGTTATCAGAATCTGCGCCAATATGCACGGATGGTGCCAGGGGTAACAAAGCAACGGATAGATGAGGTTGTCGAGCTAGTCGGACTAGGTCAAAGAATTCATGACAAAGTTAAGACCTATTCGCTAGGTATGCGTCAGAGGCTGGGAGTGGCTCAAGCACTGCTGCACAGACCCAAGCTGCTGATTCTAGATGAGCCAACCAACGGGCTGGACCCACAAGGGATACGCGAGCTCCGAGACTATTTACGCCGTTTATGTCAGGAAGAAGGAACAACTGTATTCGTCTCCAGTCATTTACTTTCCGAGATGGAGCTCATGTGTGACAGCGTTGCGATTATCCAAAATGGACGACTGGTGGATGTGAAGCAGCTGAAAGGGGTAGGCAATACTGTAATGCCTCTGGGAGAAACCTTGTTCGAGGTTGATAATGCTGAGGCTGCGTTAGCCCTCATTGGACGTGGAGTATTTAAGAGTGGGGGACTTGTGCTTGAGGCAGAGCGTGAGGAGATTGCAGAATTAAATGCCAAGCTAGTGGCAGGTGGGATTAAGGTGTATAACATCAGAACCCTTGCCCGTACGCTGGAGGATCAATTCTTAGAGGTTACAGGAGGTGAAGGAATTGGGTGAGTTTACAGCTCTCATACATAATGAGAATATCAAAATATACAGCCGTGTCCGCACATGGATTATGCTGCTTATTCTTGCAGTGATGAGCGTGCTGCTTCCTGCGCTTATTTATTTCACAAGCGAAGGCGATTCATCGCTTATGGGGCTTTGGGACAACTTTCAGATGACGGTGAGTATTGCGTTCTTCTTGAATACAATCTTTACCGTTGTAGTGGCTTCTGACTCCGTAGCGGGCGAATTTACCTGGGGAACCATTAAGCTGCTGCTGATTCGCCCGTGGAGTCGCTCCAAGATCCTGCTCTCGAAATATATTTCCATGGTGTTATTCAGTTTGCTTAGCACCGCAGTATTGATTGCTTTTGGGTTTGGTGCTTCGTTAATCTTCTCCTCATCTTCGGGAGATACGATGTCATCCATTACGGCTTGGAGTCCAGCGGAATATTCCTTCCTAGATCTCCTATGTCGTTACATTGAGCTTTTCCTGACTGCTGCTCTGGCTTTCATGGTATCTAGCGTATTCCGCGCAAGTGGGCTGGCTATTGGATTATCCTTATTTATTATGTTTGCCAAGAGTATTTTTACGGTTATTTTTAGTCCAGAACGGTTTGAATGGGCCCAATACTTAATCTTCACACATATGGATCTAAGAGGCTACCTATTGTCGGATACGGGTCCGGGGGGCTCAACACTTGGCTTCTCCATAGCTGTATTAGCGGTGTACTATATCCTATTCCTGGCCATTTCCTGGATTGTCTTCCGTAAAAGGGACGTTGCTTCATAGAAATAAGTCTAGCCGGCTTCAAGTGTTCCTTGAGCTTTGGAGGAGCGCTTGGCTGCCTTGTCCTTTTTCATATTACTTTTGGGCTCACCTGCTTTTTCAGAGGTGGGCTGTTCTTGCATGGCAATGGAGCCATTCAGGAGGCTGCCTTCCATAATGCTAAGTGCTCCTGCTGAAATATTGCCATGCAATTCTCCGGTTCCGGTCATAATGAGTCTGCGATCAGCCGTAACATCACCGTATACTTTGCCGGCAATCACGATTTCTTCCGCTTTAATACTGGAGCGCACTGTTCCTTCTTCTCCTACAGTCACGACACCACTGCAAATAATCTCACCGCTAAAGGTACCCTCAATCCGCAGGTTTGTATCACATTGCACCTTACCCTCCAGTGTTCCTCCATGCCCAATTAGGGAATCGGTAGATTTAAAGGGGACACGCTGCTGCCGTTTGTTCCACATTTATAAATTCCTCCTATTTTGAAATTAAATGCAACCCTTTAGGGTTTGACATACGCCAAAGGGTTGACTGTTTTATTCTGCTTCACAACCTGAAAATGAAGATGAGGACCTGTGCTTCGGCCAGTGCTTCCAAGCAAGCCGATTTTCTGCCCTTTGCTAACCTTGTCTCCCGCAGATACGATCATTCCGTTCAAATGCATGTACCAGGTTTCCAATCCATTTGAATGCTTAATCACGATGTATTTTCCGCGTGCGCCCATTTGTTCCGCAGTAATAACCTCGCCATCTAAGGCAGCATATACAGGATCACCGATGTTCCCAGCAATATCGACACCGGAATGGAACGCAGACAAACCTTTGAATGGATCTGAGCGGTAGCCGAAGCTTGAAGAAATGACTTTGGACTCGGTAGGCCAGAGCGGTACAGCGTTAAGTTTAGCCTTTTCTGCACGGGCCTTTTGAGCTTGCAGATTTGCCTGTACGTTATTTTCATGCTCTGCCTGTGTGATCGTCTGTGTGATACTTTCCACCATTTCATCAAGCATCCCGTGAATCTCCTCAAAGTCATCCTTAGTTTCTTCCACCAAGCTCGTAGCGTCGTTCTGATACACCGCGATGTATTCTCCACCAACCTGCGGGGTGAGTGTTTTTGGAAGGGCTGCGGTGATGGCCCCAAAGCGGAAACTTATGGCGGATAGAGAAGTGGAAGATGAGTTCTCTTCTGTACTCTGCTTAAAGGAAGTCTCTTTAGGAACAGGAGAAGAAAGACGGTTCGATAAACCTAATGTTGAATTTGAAGTGGCCGATCCAGCTTTTGATTTTTCTGTTGCGGATTTCTCCGGTTGAGATTCATTCGTGTCTGTAGCGGCAGCAGCACCTTTGCTTTTGTTAATCAATGCTTGCAGCTCCTGTTCCAGTGCATTTACACTCTTCAGCTTGTCTTTAATGTTATCTGCCTCTTCCGAAAGTTCGCTGACCTGGCTACGAAGCTGTGTTAAATCTTTATCCTTGTCGGCGACCTTCATTTCCATGCGGAGATTGGTTAGCGATAGTGCGGCTGCCTCGGCTTCTAGCTGTGAGATGGACTGAGAGGCATGGAAATGCATAGAGGTGACCAGACTGGAGATAGACAGGGCTGCTGCTGCCGGTAAGGCGAACGCTAGCGGTTTGGAGATGTGGAGCTGTTTGACTGGACGTCCGGCATCCCTTACGACAAGCAGCGTAATCCGTTTATGATCTGGCTGACTCTTCATGGCTTCTCCTTTCTGCGGCTTATGGCAGCCGCTTGCGATACCTGAGGCTAACGACTTTTCTTCCATTAGGCTCATCCGAATTGTCCTACTACTCTATGTATTCCATATCTTTCAGGAACATGACAACGGTTTGTTTGAATAAAGAAGGAGAGTTACGGCAAAACCTGTACTAGAGTCATCGCAGAGAGTCTATTGCATCTGTTTTTATTAATTGAGGGGGTAGAGAATTGAAGATTTTCGCGATAATTCTAATTCTTTTTATCATACAGATTGCATTGATTGTATTTCTGGAGTACCGACGCCCGCAAAGGGCTATAGCATGGTTGTTTATTTCCTTCTGTTGTCCACCGCTCGGTCTGGCATTCTATTATTTTCTAGGTCGTGACTACAGACAGAATAGAAAATTGAACAAAAGATGTACTTCACTCTTCCGGGAAATCCGTTCGTATGTCACTGGTAAGATTAAGGTAGTAAAACAAGCGTCGGATACTGGAAACGCTCAGTTTGAGAATAACGAGGGTTTATTGGTTTTGCTTGCAAAGCTCTCGGAAGGGCCTATTACAGGCCATAACAAAAGCAGAGTGCTGTCAACTGCAAGAGAAGCTTACGACGCTATGCTGGAAGCCATGGAAGAGGCAAAAGAACATATCCACATGCAATTTTATATTTATCGTGATGATGAGATCGGAGAACAGTTTCAGGACGTTATGATTCGAAAGGCGCGGCAGGGAGTAAAGGTGCGTTTGCTTTGTGATGGACTGGGCAGTCATCGATTAAGCCGTAGGTTTATTCGAACCCTGAGAAATGCCGGGGTGGAGTTCCACTTTTTTTTACCTCCGATTAGTTCTTTACTGGATCGTCGGTTTAATTTCCGCAATCATCGGAAGATCCTAGTGGTGGACGGATTGATTGGTTTTACGGGGGGAATGAATATCGGTGATGATTACTTAGGAAAGGACGCCAAGATGGGTTACTGGCGCGATACTCATCTGCGTTTAGAAGGAGATTCTGTTTATTATATTCAGTATGTCTTCCTGAAGGATTGGAGACTGGCCTCTGGTGAAGGTATGAGTCATCCTCGTTTGTTCCCTGAGCACTCTTGCAAGGAGCAAGAGGCCGTGCAGATTGTAGGAAGTGGACCGGATGCTGCGATCGATGCTTCTCAGGAGATGTATTTTGCCGCTTTTTGCTCTGCTAGGGAACGGATCTGGATTACTTCACCGTATTTTATTCCGGACCCTGCGATTTGTCGTGCTTTGAAGAGTGCAGTCCTTCGTGGAGTGGATGTTAGAATCATCATTCCGGCAAAGCCTGATAATAAGCTTGTTTATCATGCTTCTTTGTCTTATCTGGAGAATTTACAAGATGCAGGCGTGAAGTTCTATCGCTACACCAAAGGATTTATGCATGCCAAAGTCATGATTGTGGATGATCTGCTGGGTACGGTGGGAAGTGCGAATCTGGATATGCGCAGCTTCTATTCTAATTTCGAAATGACAGCGGTTTTGCTGCATCCTGAGACGATAGCAGAGCTAGTCGCGGGGTTTGAAAAGGATCAAAAGAACAGTGAATTCATTGATCCTGTAAAATTTAAGGAGAGAGGGAGAATTGTCAAACTCGGTGAAGGGCTATGTCAGTTGTTATCACCGCTGTTATGACCGGAAAGAGGACTAAATCTGAATTTTTCGAAGGATAGTACGTGTTCCATTCATTATTAGAGCATATTTTGTGATATAATAATTGTATAAGAAGAAATGTAAGAAAGTATAGATTGTAGTTATACTTCCGAATGTTTCAAAACTATACTGTTAAATTGTAGGGGGAGTTCTATGAATGTGAGTCCACAAATGTTTACCAAAGAGGAGCAGAACAAACTGCAGAAGACCGGTGCCCATAAAATGGCTAAGTTCGCGCAGCGTATGATCATGTTATCCGTAGGGGCCGCCATGATGGCTGTTGCACTTGAGATATTCCTAGTACCTAATCAAATGATTGATGGCGGGATTACCGGTATCTCCATTATTTTATCACATTTATTTGACATTCCTCTGGGTATATTATTGACACTGCTCAACCTTCCGTTCCTGTTAATCGGTTATAAGCAAATCGGTAAGACATTTGCCTTATCTACCTTATATGCGATTTTACTTATGTCTATCGGCACTTCAATGCTGCATCATGTAGAGGCCTTTACAGTTGAACCGATGCTTGCTGCCGTGTTTGGCGGTATCATTCTAGGTGTAGGTGTTGGATTGGTTGTACGTTTCGGGGGATCTCTAGACGGTACAGAAATTGTTGCGATTTTGGTAGCCAAGAAGCTTCCCTTCTCTGTAGGTGAAGTAGTTATGTTCTTCAACCTGTTCATCTTGTCCGGAGCTGGATTTGTGTTCGGTTGGAATAACGCGATGTTCTCCCTGATTGCTTATTATATTGCATTTAAGGTTATTGACATCACCCTTGAGGGTCTGGATCAATCGAAATCAGTATGGATTATCAGTGATAAATTCCGCGATATCGGGGAAGCTCTGACAGAGCGTCTTGGACGTGGTGTTACTTATTTAGATGGAGAAGGCGGATTTTCCGGTGAGAACAAGAAAGTGATCTTTGTAGTTATCACCCGTCTGGAAGAAGCTAAGCTTAAAACCATTGTTGAAGATTGGGATTCTGATGCATTCATCGCAATAGGTAACATCCATGATGTTAAAGGTGGCCGCTTCAAGAAGAAATCCATCCACTAGCGTAGCTCTTAAGTATCATTAACTGAAAGAAGGTATTTTTACGGATAAAAAAGCAATAAATACGGTGAACAAAGCTCGGCCTGCCGTATTCTTATATAGTATACCTTCTGTCCTTGAGTGGGACGCCAAATAAGCTCGTAGCATGTAGTTGATGCTGCGGGCTTATTGCTGTTTTTAGGGTCTTTTTTCTATGGGATTGCTCCTTTATGGGAGCTTAGCAATGAGCTGTTCAACGGGCTGTGGGGGCACTTTCTCTAAAAGATCTCCCATACGCAGAAGGCGTTCCTCGATATTGAGCAGATGAAAATTAGAGGGAGATACATTTTGCTGAACCTCCTCCCAGAGCAAGGGTGTAGAAACTGTAGCAAATGGTCTTGCGCGTGGTGTGTAAGGTGCAGCTAATGTTTTGCCGCTATAATGCTGAAGGTAGTCAAAATAAATTTTATCTCCGCGATTCTTTTTTAGACGTTCCAGGGTGAACAGGTTGGGATGCTTTTCGGTGACATAACGACCCACAAAATGCCCGATTTTCCGCAATCCATCAAAAGTAACGCCAGTCTCGATAGGGACGATGATTTGCACCCCGGTAGCACCGGAGGTTTTGGGTACAGAGGAGAGGCCAAGAGAGGTTAAGACCGCCCCAACGATCGCAGTTGCTTCCATGATGCGAGGTTCGATCTCAAGTGACGGATCAAGATCAATCATCCACTCACAGGGCAGCTCGCTGCCTACATAATGCAGGGAAGGGTGGAATTCCAAAGCAGCCAGATTCCCCAGCCAGATCAGCTCAGGTAAACCTTGCAGCTTGATATAGTTAATATTCTCGTGCACAGCGGTTTGGACAAAGGCCGGAAGAGGATCAGGCGCATTTTTCTGATAAAAGGACATTCCAGAGATGCCGTGCGGATAACGAATGACGGTAAGCAGCCGGTCTCGGCAATAACGCAGCAGATAGGGAGAGAGTGCAGCGAGCTTTTGCAGATAAATCCGTTTGGTAATGCCACATTCAGGCCACAGCAGCTTCTCTGGGTTAGTGATGATGATTTCTTCTCCGTCGATGGTAATTGTACCTTTGATCGCTGCCGGCATCGGGGAAACTCCTTTCTGTGATAGGAATGAAGGTATTATGTGTCAGTCTGCTCCTTTTCATGAAAAAAATATTCCCAAAGTGTCCCTTTTGGATGATCATAAGACTTATAAGGATATACGTTAATGAGAAAGGGGAGTTTGCTGATTTTGGACGGGATCGAGCACACTGTTGTTCGGGTACAGTCAGGCGAGGTAGATTCCTACGCCTTGATCGTCGAGGCTTTTCAAAAGCCGATTTACCGCTATTGCTGTCGGCTGCTTGGGAGCCGTACTGAAGCGGAGGATGCAGTACAGGAAATTCTGGTAAAGGCATATCAGCATATAGGCACATACCGCCCTATCGCGAGCTTCTCTTCATGGCTATATAAAATTGCCTACCATCATTGCCTCAGTCTGATCCGCAAACGTCAAAGCCAAATAAAGTTTATGGCGCTTTTTCAACCAGATCCGCCTGCAGAAAGCCCGGAACAGTTGATGGACCGTTACATATTTAACGAACATCTGACTTTTGCCCTCGAGAAGCTGAAGACAGAGGAGCGAAACCTGTTAGTACTTAGAATCTTTGAGGAACAGAGCTTCCCGGAGATTGCGGAGATTCTGGATAAGAATACTGATGCTGTGAAGAAAAAATACAGGCGAACGATTACGAAGCTTGGCAAAATGCTGAATGCTCAGAAAGGGGGAACGGAATGGTGCGGCAACGAGGCTTTGTTGAAGAGAAAATGATCAAGAAAATGGATGCGGTAGGGAGCTGCGAAGAGCTGGATGTAAAAGCAGCTGTTATGAAGCGGGTAAGAGCAATTCATGAACAACAGAATAGGATTGACGGTGAAAGGACGAACATCGTTATCGAGCTGAATCCGTTTCCAGAACCGGAAGATCCTATTATGCAGAAGCAAAAAGAGATGCCCCAACACCCGTCTAGGTTTAGAAAAAGAGTGCTCACTGGAGTCTCCGCGGCTGTATTGCTAGGGATTATCGGGTTGGGTGCTTTTCAGCTATCTGCTGATGGAGATTTATCGGAACAAGGTAGCCAGGTTACAATTGATATCTCAAAACCCCAAGGTGGTATTATTACACTAGTGAACAGCGGAGGGAAGGCTGTTGTGAAGACGGTGCATAATAATACGCCTGATCCGACAACCTCGCCTGCGATAGAAAAGTATCAGAGCTTATCTATGACTTATAAAGAGCAAGTGCTTGCTCGTTTAAACACTGGGGAAATGGCTGCTTATTATGTGAAGGATGCTGAATTAAATAAGCTGGAGTTAGGGTTAGGCTATGGAAATCAATTGCAGTTTGCTTTTATTTCGCCGGTGTATTCGAAATATCAAGACTTCGTAAAAGAATTAAAAACGGTTGGCGATTTCTGGCCAGGGTTGCCTTCCTCGTTAGCTGATGGTTATGAATTCGAGCAAGGAACTTTTAATGCAGCTCCCCTATACAAGTCGCTAGACACAGAATATGAAGAAATCCTTGAACAATTTCAAAAAAAGGCTACAACCGATAAAACTGGACAAAACTTGTTTATGGAGAAGATAGCTGCAAATTCCATAGATAATGCTGAGGTTACCTACCACAACGGAGATCAAAGAATTACACTATCCTTAAGGCAGAGTGTTTTTAAGGGTTATACCATGCAAGTGTCTATCTTGGAAGGCCAGACTGCTGAAAAATGGTCTGTGACAGGTACAGGTAAAGAGGCAATATTTATCGCGGCGGGTACTGGAAAAGGGAAGAATGCTTGGTCTTCTCAGAATCGATTGTATTGGTATGATGAAGTCACCCAGATGGTTTTTTCTCTAAGCGACAAGCAGGAGAGTAAACTGACTCGTGAGCAATGGCAAAAGATTGCCACCAGTTTTATTCACTAGCTACTGTTCTAACTGTACATTAGGAGAAGCTGTCTCAAAAGTAGTGAATTCTACTTGGGAGGCAGCTTTTTTATGGAATAGGGGAATAATGGATTTTACTGTGCCATGTGACGATATGCCACGCGTAGAGTTCTATGCTAATGGTTGGGACGGTGGGCGATGTGCGATGTGCTATGTATGATTTTCGTGCGGCTTGCAGTAGATGATTTGTGGAATTAGTGGTATATGTGACGGTGGACTATGGGCGATACGTTCTGTGTTTGTGCAATGTATAGAATGCTTTAAACTAATTAGGGAAAAACTCCCTGAAAATAGCCGCTATTTGCTCTAAATGAACGAAATCAGGGAATTCCTCCCTAATAATCAGGAGAATTGCTTTATTCGTTGCCGAATTGGCTGAATTTCAGGGAAGTTTTCCCTAATTATAGGTCCAATGAACAGAAATATCTGAGGTTTAGGGAGAAATTCCCCAATTGTTCTAAAAGTGCTCACTTATTGCATCATTAGGAGCATCACTTGATGCGTCACTTGATGCGTCACTTGTAATGTTAAGAACAAAAAAGAGGCTTTCCCAAGCAACTATTTCATGGCTTTTGGGACAGCCTCTTTTTTGTGAAAAAATGTCCCTTTTTCTAATGTTGGATTGTTATAGAAGTGTAGTTAAAAAACAGGGGTGAAAATACATTTACCTTATTGAAGGAGAGGATGTTAGAAATTGAAGCTCCATTCTGATTTCAAAAAAACAGTTATCGCGTTCTCTGCAGCAATCTTGCTGGGAACAGGAGTGGCCGGGGGTGTGGATGTACCCGGCTTGTCTCTTACAATTGCGGCGGCATCAGGAGCGCAGGTTGCATCACAAACCGATCAGAAGACCCAAAAGGAATTGCAGGCACTCGTAGCTGGAGTGAAGGAAGGTACGCTTTTGGCCTACTACGTACGGGATAAAGTCTCCAATCCACAGGATGCGATCAGCTTCTCTGGCAAAGGGTTTGTTTTTAAGGACTATAAATCCTTTGCTGCGAAGTTTAAAGCGCTAAGGGGTCCGTCTATTCCGCAGCCCGGAAATCTTCCTAAAGGCTTCACTCTGGCGAGAGCCATCATCTATCCACCGGCTGTAGCTAATGATTCAGAGCTGTATTTGCAACTAGAGCAGGAATTGAAGGCAGCAGCGGTTGCTGGTAATTCTAATAAACAGTTGTTTAGTAAAATCATCAGCTGGAACCAGACGAATTTGTCTATGCAGCTGTATGCCAAAGGAAAAGCCAATTTTAGCATTGTAACTGGGTCGCCGCCCGCCAAACTTCCGGAAGGAGCGGTACCTTTTGTAAGAGCCTCGGAATCTAAAAAAGAATTAACGGTCAACGGCAGGAAAGTAGTACTTACAACTGATTCCGCTAAAGACGCAAGCTTTAACACAAAGCTAGTATGGCTGGATAACTCAGGCACGATACAATATACCCTTTCAGACAATCGGGCCAGTACGCTGACGACAAATGAAATGCTGGCGGTAGCTAAAACCATGATCAAATAACCAAGGGGCTAAAGGAGGATATTATAATGATGATTAAGAAAAGCGCGGCGATTACAGCCTTAAGCTTATTAGTATTGATAAGTGCGGTGAGTGGAACAGCAGGCGCAGTGCCTGCGGGGAGTAATAATAAAAGTAAAGCTACCGCACCCGTTGAGCAGAATACGCCCATATCTTCAACGATTGAAGCTTTGATTGCCAAAGAAAATACAGTTCCCTTACAAGCAGGCGAACTTAAGATCCTGTATGTAAATGATAAGAAATCTAATCCACATGAAACCTTGAGTATAAGCTATATGCCATATAGATTCAGTTCTATAAACGAAGCGGCGCAGAAGTTACTTTCATTAAGCGGGAAGTCACTCCTGATACCTACTTCTCTACCAGAGGATTATAAGTTACAGGATGTCGTTTTAAATCCAGTGATTCCAATGTTTTTTAGCTCAGAGTATAAAACCCTTAGGGATCAGTTAAAAGCTAAAGCCCAAGCTGGTGGTAAAAAGGTGATTTCGCAAAGCTTGAAGTGGAGCAATACAGAAACCTCTATCACCTATCTACGAAATGGAGAGAGATTGAATTTAAGATCTGCACCTGCATACACGCTACCGGAAGGGGTGACTTTGGCCCAGCTGCCTGGGGATCAGGATGAGAGCTTGACCATCAACGGGGTTGAGGCGATTTACACAGTTTTTGGGCCTCATCAGGGTGATCTTAAAGTCCAGCTGGTATGGTCCAGTGCTGATGGAAGTGTCGATTATACACTTACGAGTACAAAAAATACTGCGCAGACAAAGGCAGAGCTTGAGGCCCTTGTAACAAGTTTTACAGCACAATAAGAAACGTCCTCCCATTTCAGATTGGGAGGACGTTCTTTTATCCTTTTTGCTCCATTGTGCATGCCTCCGGGGGAAGATTCACTTTAGCTTGAGTAACAGGCTGACGCAGAGTGCCCGAGGTGTTCCATTCCAGAAAATGAACTTTGAAGACGAGCTCCGGCTTTATCCAAAAAGCACCCTTACCTCGTTGTGGAACATCTGCAAAGGGCATCCGATCCAGCTTAAGGCGGTGTGCCTCCGCAGTTAAGTCGCGTTTATCCTGCACAGTCAATTTTCCCGGACCGGCATGTCCGATATAATGCAAATTTCCTTTATCATCATAAAGACCAAGAAGCAGTGCGTTGACGATACCGTCACGGAACGTCACACCCCCGGCTACAGCTGTAATATCAGAACTGATTTTGCGTTTCTGCCAACGTTTATCTTTTCCGCCCGGAGCATAAGTGCTGTTGATGTCCTTGCAGACGATTCCTTCCAAGCCCTGGTTCTGAGTGGCGGCGAACAGTTCTGTAGGATCGGTATAACTTGGCACAGCTTGAACATGGGGATGCGGCAGCAGAATGTCACTTAACAGCTGCTGCCGCAAGAATAATGGTTGATCCATCGTCGATTGGCCATTATAAAACAGAATATCAAATATCATATAAATGACAGGAACCTGATGCCTAACGACGGAAATCGTGGAACCGTTTTTCAAACTGTCCCTCCGCATCACCTCATGAAATGAGGGTTTGCCGTCCTTGAGCGCGATAATCTCACCATCAAGAATCACGGAGTCAGCCTTGCAGTAAGCAGATACATCAATAAGTTCTGGATATTGCGTGGTACGGTAATTGCCACGTCTGTTAATAAGCTGAGTAGTGCTTCCATCGTAATAGGACAACATCCGTACGCCGTCCCATTTAATTTGTGCGATCCACTGGTCACCTGCTGGAAGCTGCCCAGCCAGTATAGGTTCAAAAGGAATAATGGGCTGAAGCTTCATCCGCAGAGCCTCCTAAGATACGGTTGTTTTGCTTTTCGTGCTGCGGCGTTTCGGTTTTGGCGTGATGACTGGAGTCGGCCCGGAGACCTCGTTTTGCTGCTCCGCAGGTTCCGCGGCGGTTGTTTTGGTCTTGGCTGTTTTTCTTTTGGCAGCAGGAGCCGCTTTAGTTTTGGTTTTTGTGTTGCCTGTTAATGAAGGACCAGGGTCTGAAGGAATATGCTGCACAGCTTGAATACTAGCCTGCAAGGCAGCCATTAGATCAATCACATTGCTTTCCTGTTTAGCAGGAGCGATATGAAATTCCTCGCCTGCAATTTTATGTGAGATCAGATCAAGCATACGCTGGCGATAATCATCGGTATATTTTGCCGGATCAAAAGGAGTGGATAGCTGTGAGATCAGCAGCTTAGCCATTTCCAGCTCTTTATCGTTCACTGTCCCTGCTTCGGGCAGACCAGGCACTTGCGAGATCGGCCGCACCTCATCAGGATAAAAAATGGTCTCAATCGCAAGGCAATCCTCAAGCACACGGATCGCTGCCAGACTGCTTTTTGAGCGGATTGAAATTTTGGCGATACCAATTTTACCTGTCTGCTTCATGGCCTCCATAAGAAGTCGATAAGCATTTGAGCCTGCCTGATCCGGGGATAAATAGTAGGTTTTTTGAAAATAAATCGGATCGATCTCCGTCAGGTCTACAAAGTCGAGAATGGAGATGCTTTTACTGGTCTCGTCGGATAGTTGATCCAATTCCTCTTTGTCGAAGAGCACAAACTTCCCTTTTTCATACTCATATCCTTTACCGATCTCTTCCCAAGCTACCTCTTTGTCACACACCGGGCATTTGCGTACATACGACAGCGGGCTGCCACACTCCTTATGGATATAACGCAGAGAAATGTCCTTGTCTTCCGTAGCGGAGAACATTTTAACCGGAACATGCACAAGCCCGAAGCTGATGGCTCCTTTCCAAACGGTATGCATGAGAAACACCTCCTGATCTAAGTTGATTTGCTTTGGGTTAGTATGAGGCAGGAAAGGCTTTTCTAGCCGGGTGCATTTTTTGAGAAGCTTGGGAAAAAATAAACTCGGACCTGTGAAGTTGAGGAGGAGAATCTAAGGTATGGAACCAAGAGATAACGAATGGAGCGATGCGCTGAGCGAGCAGGATATTCCGGCCACAGTTGTGGATTGGGAGAGCATTATTGCGTCCACGGAGGCCAGTCAGGTTTCCGATTCGGAAAAGCTAGATGCGGAACGAACCCTCGAAGATACGTCACCCTTAGAATCGTAAACTTTAGGAAAGATAAAGGAGGAGAACAGTTGTGGACGTCAAACGGGCACAGGATATTTATGCTTCTAAAGAAACTGTAAGTGTACATTTGGATGGGGAGCCTGTATGGATTGAACATGTGGATGAAGAGAACGGAATGGCTACGGTACAAGTTGGCTCTCGACCAACCAATACGCACACTGTGGGTGTTGAACGACTCGAAGAGCAAGAGCACTAACAAAGGTCTACTTAGAGCGTACGTTAAAGCTGAATTATAGTTTTTAAAAAAAGAGACTTTTTATGCTTAAGTTTGCGTAAAGGTCTCTTTTTGATTTGGAGCATAACTGACATCAAGGTTGACGGTGTAAGATTTAAACCAATATATTGGATCAGGCAGGACAGTCCATTATTGTTGCGCTGTGTTCAGGAGTTATTGCCACAGTATTATTCTTTCAGGCTACAGATATGGTAGGAGCAGCATGAGCGGATTAGCGGCAGTCGAAGCCACCCAATCTCGCAGCGTTCGGTATCGAAATTCAGCTTAAACACGCAAGTGAAGAAGAGGGCCGTACTTCCTTAGGCTTAAACAATGGGCAGGGACAGTTGTTGCGGTGGATGGACCATACCGATATAATTGAATGTAATGGTTTTCGACAGGTATATTTTAAAAGGTGGTAGTTGTAGTTGGACAAAACAGTCGAAACGGTGTTCACTTACCGTTCTTACAATCTGCAGGATACGGAGCAACTGGCAAGTGCAATAGCTGCTGCTTCAACGGCAGGCATGGTTATCGGTTTGGACGGTGATCTAGGCGCAGGAAAAACGGCCTTCTCGCAAGGTTATGCTCGCCATCTTGGAGTGAAAGGGATCGTAAACAGTCCTACTTTTACTATTATTAAAGAGTACGAAGGTCGTCTGCCGTTATATCACATGGATGTATATCGGATTTCACTTCAGGAAGCAGATGAGCTTGGATTGGATGAGTATTTCTATGGTCAGGGTGTTTGTTTGGTAGAATGGAGCAGTATTATTACGGAGTTAATGCCGCCGCGGCATATGCATATATACATGGAAACAGTTGGACCGGAGGAAAGAATCATTACGGTGACCGCAATCGGGGAGCCTTATGGTGAGCTTTGCCGGGAGCTGATCAAGAAGTGGGGTTAATAAAAATGACGAACGAGAATACAGAGCCGCGCAAGCGGCTTTTAGCGCTGGATACATCAACTGCCGTATTGGGGGTTGCAGTGACCGAGAATGGAGAATTATTGCATGAAATTAATGCTTCCGGTGAACGGAATCATTCGGTGCATTTGCTGCCGATTATAGAGCAGGCGCTGCAAGCTTCGGGAACAACCTTTGCTAATCTGGGCGGGATTGCGGTTGGTGTGGGCCCGGGATCTTATACGGGAACACGGATCGCGGTTACCGCTGCCAAAACACTGGCTTGGGCATGGAATGTCCCGGTAGTTGGTATTTCGAGCCTGCATGCTGTGGCATGGGGTGGGTATGAAACAGCCCTTAAGAATAAGACGACAGCAGAGTCAGGACAAGCCACTGCGAACAGTGGCTACGGTCCAGACTGGATCATTCCACTGATGGATGCGCGTCGGGGACAGGTCTACACAGGATTATTCGCAGCGGATGGGAATAGTTCTCTTAGCCGCCTTGAACCAGATGCCATCCGGTTGATGGCCGACTGGGTGGAGTACTTGGCAGAACGTTTACAACAGGCTTCAGCTGAAGGAACTAAACCAGCTATTCTATGGTTTGTTGGAGAAACCGCTGTACATGGCAGCGAAGAATCACTACATCCGCTGGCGGAACTCGGCACTTCTGTAGCTATTCCATATGAGCTGGAGGGCCGCTGGACAGGCTTCCTTGGTGAAGCCCGGCTGCAAGTAGAGAATGATGATATTCATAGCTTGATCCCTAACTATACTCAGATTTCGGAAGCGGAGGCCAATCTGCGGTTAAGTAGTAAAGGAGGCTTAAAACGATGACGGAAGTGGAATCATTGAGAGCACAAGAGGCTGACCTTGTTTTTCGTCTGATGAAGCTGGAGGATATTCCGGACATTCTTATTATTGAGCGCGAAGCCTTTACCATGCCGTGGACGGAGGAAGCTTTCCGGAATGAGCTGACGCATAATCATTTTGCTAAATACATGGTTATGGAGCTGGCAGGTCATATAATTGGCTATGCTGGAATGTGGGCTATCGTGGATGAGGCGCATGTGACGAATATTGCCTTACTCGAAGCTTATCGTGGACGTAAATGGGGGGAGCGCCTGTTGGAGGAGTTAATGAATACTGCCTCTTACGTAGGCATGAAATCCATTACGCTTGAGGTGCGGGTATCCAATGAGGTAGCTCAGAATTTATATCGTAAAAAAGGCTTTCGTTCTGCCGGTACGCGCAAAGGATATTATTCCGATAATCGCGAGGATGCACTCATTATGTGGGCGGATCTACCGGAGTATAAGGAGCATGGCTATTTGGAAGGAAGCGTGGACTTGAAATGAAGACAGAAACGGGCGCAGCTCAACCTGTACTAATACTTGCTATAGAGACCAGTTGTGATGAAACCTCGGTGGCCGTGGTCAAAAACGGATCAGAAGTGTTATCCAACATCATCTCGAGTCAAATAGAGACACATCGTGCTTTTGGGGGCGTGGTGCCAGAAGTGGCTTCCCGTAAACATGTGGAGGTAATTACGCTCGTAATCGAGGAAGCGCTCGCCAAGGCGGGCGTTACACCCGAACAATTGACTGCGGTAGCGGTGACTCAAGGCCCGGGTTTGGTGGGAGCTTTACTGGTCGGGGTAGTAGCAGCTAAAAGCCTTGCTCTTGCATGGGGCAAGCCGTTAATTGGCACGCATCATATTGCAGGCCACATCTATGCTAACCGTCTGGTTGCAGAGTTGCAGTATCCATGTATGACACTAGTGGTGTCAGGTGGACATACTGAACTGGTTCATATGGAGCGTGAGGGTGAGTTTCGAATTATCGGCCGCACGCGTGATGATGCTGTAGGTGAGGCCTATGATAAAGTGGCTCGGGCGCTAGGGTTCCCTTATCCCGGCGGACCCCATGTAGATCGCCTAGCACGCGAAGCAACGGAAGTTGTTGCATTGCCGCGGGTATGGCTGGAGCCGAACTCTTATGATTTCAGCTTCAGCGGTCTAAAATCGGCGGTGCTGAATGTGGTGAATCAGAGCAAAATGAAAGGTCTTGAACCCAATGTGGCAGGTATCGCCCGGGGGTTCCAAGAATCCGTAGTAGAAGTGCTGGTGGAAAAGGCGGTACGCGCCGTTAAAGCCACTAACTCCAGACAGTTATTGCTCTGTGGGGGGGTCGCTGCTAATGGCGGACTTCGCTCGGCATTAATTTCGCGCTGTGAAACGGAGGGCATTGAACTTATTATTCCTCCACCGGTATATTGCACGGATAATGCGGCGATGATTGGAGCGGCTGCATACGTGAAGTGGCAGCATGACGGAGGAATACCGCTGGATATGGTTGCTGACCCTGGCTTCTCACTGGAACAATGGTCTGTATCTGCCTATTGACATCATTTGGAGCTAACGAGTATAATCAGTTCAATTAAACAAGACAAACGCGATGAGCGGAAGTAGTAAGGATACTCTGGGATAAGAGAACTGCGGGTGGGTGCAACGCAGTCGAAGGAGTCCTGAACTCGTCTGGGAGCGGAGCGGTGGAAGCATTACTGGCAATTGTCGCCGGAACGTTTGTACACCGTTTACGGGTAACCTCCGTAATAGGGTGGTCTAGTACCTAACATACTGGACCGTAGAGTGGATGTTCAATTGGAATCGGCAGGAACTTAGCTGATACAGAGCATCAACAAGAGTGGTACCGCGAAGGTTAACAGCCTGTCGTCTCTTGAATGAGATGGCAGGCTTTTTTGTATGGATTTAGAGTGGTGAATAATTTATATAATACACGCTAAGAACGGGAGTAGTAGAGTTTGACGGTGAACAGAGAGCTGCGGGTTGGTGCGACGCAGTCACCGGATTTCTTGAAGCTCGCCCGGGAGCGGAGCGGCGGAACAAGAGTACGCTGCCTACGGCTGTCCTCGTTATCGGACCTTTCCGGATTTAAGCTGGCACGCCAGCTTGAACCGGGAAGAAGAGCTGGACGCAGCTTTAAGGCTTGTTATTAAGACAGCCGATGCGTCAAAAAGAGTGGTACCGCGGAGGGGTAACCCGCCGTCTCTTTATTAGAGACGGCGGGTTTTTGCGTTCTTGTAGAAGAAGTCCGGGGAATGGACTCATCGCTACATAAGACGCCAAAAGTGAACACTCTGCACATTGTGCAGAGATTCATTTGTTTCAGCTGCCGGCAGCAGTGGGTGGGAAATGAGCAGAACCACAAGTCGACGTGTGGTTCTGCGCCGAAGCATAGGATAGAGATAAGGCATCCAATTACATGAAAACAAAACTAGGAGGAATTCAGATGATTATTCCAGTTAAGAAACGTATTCAAATTTTCGATACGACCCTGCGTGACGGTGAGCAGGCCCCTGGGGCTAGTCTGACTCCTGAACAAAAAATATTACTGGCCTATAAGCTCGCTGATCTGGGTGTTGATGTAATGGAGCCGGGGTTCCCGGTATCGAGTCCTGGAGATTTTGCAGCGGTGCAGACGATTTCGCGCAAGGTGCGCAACGTGGAGATTTGTGGTTTCGCGCGGGCCGTAAAAGGAGACATCGATGCTGCAGTCCGGGCGACTCAAGACGCTGAACGTCGGCGGATTCACTTGTTCATCTCCTCTTCTGATATTCATTTGCAGCATCAACTGCGTATGAGCAGAGCTGAAGTCGTAGCTAAAGCGCGCGAGATGACGGCTTATGCGCGACAATTCTGTGATGTAGTTGAATTCACGGCCATGGACGCTGCGCGGACAGGGATTGATGATCTGATTGAAATGGTTGAAGCAGTTATAGAGGAAGGGGCCTCCATTATTAACCTGCCGGATACAGTAGGATACGCATTGCCACATGAATATGGCGAGATGTTCCGGAGAGTGCGGCAGGGAGCAAGAGGCGGCGGCAAGGTCAGCTATAGTGCCCACTGTCACAATGACTTGGGGCTGGCTGTAGCTAACAGTCTGGCAGCGATTGATGGAGGGGCGACTCAGATAGAAGTCACCGTGAATGGTGTAGGCGAGCGCACAGGGAACTGCGCACTGGAAGAGCTTGTTATGGCGCTCGAAACCCGCGGCGATGCAATCGGTGCAGAAACAGGCATCGTGCTCGATAAACTGTATGATACTTCACGGCTGATTAGTGGAGCGATGCATTTTCCAATCGCCTATAACAAGCCGGTCGTCGGAAGAAATGCCTTCCAGCATGAATCTGGGATTCATCAGGATGGCCTGCTCAAGGATCGTAGTACCTATGAGATTATGGATCCCGAACGGCTGGGCATCCCCCGCAGCATGATCATTCTGGGCAAACATTCTGGCAGACATGCGCTGAAGGATCGGGCTGCGAAGTATGGAATAACGCTGGAGCCTGCGGAGCTGGATGCACTTTATGAGTCCTTTAAAGAGACCGCTGACCGTCAAAAGGTCGTAAGTGATGACCAGCTGCTGCAAATGGTAAGCAGTACAACTGGACAACAAGCTCAGGTCTATGAGCTGGGTGAGGTTCAGGTATTGGCGGGCAGTGCCCAGCGCCGTGTAGCTGCAGTTACGGTACGCCATCTGCAGACTGGCCGGGAAACGTCACATACCAGCACTGGTGAAGGTCCGCTTGAAGCGATTATCGCTGCTATTGGGCAAGGGATTGCTGAGGAGATAGACTTTGCAGGACTCGAGCTTCATTCGCTTGGAAGCGGAGAGAATGCGCAAGCAGAAGCAGCGGTGATGGTGGAGTGGGAGGGCCTTAAATTCAGAGGCACGGCCACTCACCAAGATATAATTATGGCGGCAGGCATCGCTTATATCGCAGCCTGTAATGCCGCCCTGCTCTCTACACAGATTGTCTAAAATACGACGTGCCCGCTGTCAGTTTAGGAGATAGCGGGTTCTTTTTTAGCAGAAAATCAGTCTTGTAAAATGGGGTTACGTCTTTTGTCAAGTTGTGGACAACGTTATCCACATATTCTGCCTGAGTTGTGTAAAAAGTGCGTAAAATCAGCAATAACGGCTTTTTTCAAAATGCTCTAATAAACAATTTTGTTGGCAATGAAACACTGTGAGAATTGTGGATAATGTGGATAGATCCGTGGATAATAATTCCTTTTCCTTGAAAATACCGATTTAACGCATAAAAAAGACCCCGAGGGGTCTTTTGAAGTAGGGAGTTATACACGAAACCTGTGTATAGAGCTGTGGATAACTATTTATGAACAAATCTAGAACGATGAAAAAATATTTATAAGGAGGATTTACATTATTCGTCAGCAAGGATTTCCCATTCGCTAAAGAAATCTGTCAGCTGAGATTTTTTGTTCTTCAGGTCCTCTTCATAACCTTGAAGTGCTAAATAATCCTGATAAACTTCAGGTTTAGTCATTTCATGCTCTATAAATACGATTGATTCTTCAAGTGAGGCGATGTTCTCCTCAAGCTCTGCGATACGCCGTTTGCGGTTACGCTCTTCACGCTTAGCCTGCTTGTCTGCTTCAAAAGAGGTTACAGCGCTTTTTTCAGTTACAGCAGCGTCCTTATTAACGTTTTTAGTAGCTAGTTCAGCGGCATCTTTTGCAATCTCTTCTAATTCTCGTTTCTTCTCGACATAGTCATCGTAGTTGCCGAGGTATTGGTCGATCCCTTCGGGATGCAGCTCCAGTACCCTTTCCGCCATTTTGTTCAAAAAATAACGGTCATGGGAGATGAACAGCAGGGTGCCTTCGAAATCAATTAAAGCAGATTCCAGAACCTCACGGCTGACCAGATCCAAATGGTTGGTAGGTTCATCGAGAATTAGCATATTTGCACCGCGGAGCATTAGTTTAGATAAGGAAACCCGAGCTTTTTCGCCGCCGCTGAGTGCGGAAATCTTCTTAAGAACATCCTCTCCGCTAAAAAGGAAATTACCAAGGATCGTACGAATTCTGGCTTCCTCGATCATTGGATATTCACTCCACAGTTCTTCCATAACCGTATTTTGTGGATTAAGGCGGGTCTGTTCCTGATCATAATAAGCAATTTTTACTTTAGTGCCCCAATTCACCGTTCCAGCAGAAGGCTCACGGGTTCCGGTCATACACTGCAGCAGTGTGGATTTACCGATACCATTGGGACCGATCAGGGCAGCAGTCTCCCCACGACGAAGCTCAAAAGAAGCGTCCTTGAATAAAGGTGAACCTTCATTAAAGGCAACCGCAACATTGCGCACTTGAAGCACCTCTTTTCCAGACATGAAGTCTGGCTCAAAGGAGAAGCTAGCCTTCTTCAGATCGCCCATTGGACGATCTAGACGATCCATCTTCTCAAGCGCTTTGCGTCTGCTCTGCGCACGTTTTGTGGTGGAAGCCCGGACAATATTTTTCTGAACGAAATCCTCCATTCGAGAAATTTCATCCTGTTGCTTCTCATATTGCTTCATCCGTGCTTCATATTCGGCAGCCTTCAAATCTACATAACGACTGTAGTTACCCGTATAACGCCGGGACTGGTGCCGCTCGATCTCTACAATAGTGGTCACGAGACGGTCTAGGAAATAACGGTCATGGGATACAACCAGAATCCCGCCAGCATAGCTGCGGAGGTAATCCTCCAGCCACGTTAACGTTTCGATATCCAGATGGTTAGTAGGCTCATCCAGCATCAGAAGATCTGGAGCCTGAAGCAAAATACGGGCCAGCGCGAGCCGGGTTTTTTGGCCTCCACTAAGGGTAGAAATGGGTGTATCTGGTGGGAAATCACTGAAGCCCATGCCGTGTAGGACACTGCGAATCCGTGTATTCATTTCATAGCCGCCGTGGTCCTTGAACCAATCCGAGCGCCGCGCATATCGTTCAAGCAGTTCTTCGTACCGCTTGGGGTCTTCCGCGAGCTTAGGATCAGCAATACTTACTTCTAACTCTCTCAGCTCAGTTTCGGCTTCGATCAGCGGAGCGAAGACCGCCATCATTTCTTCATGAATGGTTTTGTCAGATTGCAGTCCGCTATTCTGAGCTAAATATCCGATTGTTGTTTCTTTTGATTTATGAATTTGACCGCTGTCATAAGACATCTCACCGGCCAGAATTTGTAGAAAAGTTGATTTGCCGGCACCATTCACACCCACTAGCCCGACACGTTCCTTTTCATTTACCTGTAGGCTTATGCCATCCAGTACGTTCTGTATACCATATGATTTAGTAATTCCTGTCGCTTGAAGAAGCATAACGATGAAACCTCCACCCTTGCATATTTCGCCTTGGTATTTATCCCTCAGCCGTATGAACAACTTATTCTATAGTTTACATGAAAAGCGTTTCCCAAGCGAGGGTTCGATCTAATGTAAGGAGGGAATAACGACCTAGTCCGATAACACAGTTCTATCCACCTTGGCGAACCGGGGAGAAGAGTGGTAAACTGGATTTACAAACAAGGATAAGCTAGGGATGAATAAGTGGGGGAGGCCGACAATGTCCAGCAAGGAGTCGGAGATCTCCAAAGTAAAGCAACAATTACGAGCGGAGAAGACCATCGCCCGAAACGAGCTGTCTTCGGACCAGAGAAGTAAACTATCATCTGAAGTTTGCCACTATGCATTGGAGTGGCTGGAGACGAAGGATATAACTTCACTAATGGCCTATGTGTCTTTTCGTTCAGAGCTTGATACCCGCCCACTTATCACACAGGCGTGGAAAGATCAGCGTAAGGTGCTTTTGCCGCGTGTAATTCCAGCAAGCGATGAAATGAGTGTCCACGCGGTGAATGCATGGAGCGATTTAGAGCCGGGGGCTTATGGTATCCATGAACCTATTGTCTCCAGCAGAGATTTATTAGAGATTGAAGAGATTAAGCTACCTGCTGTTGTGTTCGTACCAGGGCTAGCATTTGATCTTCAAGGCGGCAGGCTTGGCTACGGTCGAGGATACTATGACCGGCTACGTGCGTCTTGGGAGAAAGCCGGGTACGTTAGCGCACAGCCCCCGATATGGATCGGGTTAGCTTACGGCATGCAGTTGGTTCCAAGGGTGCCGATGGATGAGCATGATGCTTTAATGGACATGCTGATTACTGAAAATGGTATAGTGCACTGCCGAAAAGGAGAGTGAGCCATGGAATTGACCCATTTCAACGAGCAGGGAAGAGCTCGTATGGTGGATGTGAGTGAGAAGGAGATTACGAAGCGGACAGCTGTCGCGCGGAGTATGATCAAGATGGCTGCTGGAACGCTGAGCGCCATTAAGAGTGGCAAGATCAGCAAAGGTGATGTCCTTGCTGTTGCACAGATCGCCGGGATTATGGCGGCTAAGAAGACGTCAGACTGGATTCCGATGTGCCACCCGCTGCCACTTACCGGTATTGATATCAGCTTCTCCGATAACAGCGAAGATGAACTTTATATAGAAGCAACAGTCCGTACTACAGGAAAAACCGGAGTAGAGATGGAAGCCTTAACCGCTGTTTCTGCCTCAGCACTAACGGTGTACGACATGTGTAAGGCTATTCAGAAGGATATGATTATCGGACCGACGCTTCTGGTATCTAAGAGCGGGGGCAAGAACGGAGATTATGCGCTCGAATAAGTATCATCTGCTTTTGTTCGAAGCGCTGAGGCGAGCAGGCTGAACTGTACAGCCAACTATACATATAGAGAGGAAGGACAAACCTATGGCGTGGAAGACAGCAATCCTAACGGCCAGTGATAAAGGGGCCAGGGGCGAACGGGAAGACACGAGCGCCCAGGTTATTCGGGAGCTGGTGGAAGAGGAACTAGGTGGCGAGATCATTGAATATCGAATCGTTCCCGATGAACAAGATGAGATTATCGCAGCCTTGATTGAACTGACGGACTATTTTCAGGCAGATTTGGTACTGACCACCGGAGGCACAGATCTGGCGATTCGTGATGTGACCCCGGATGCTACTCGGCGAGTGGTAGAACGGGAAGTGCCTGGGCTCTCAGAAGCTATGCGAAGCACAGTGATGCAAAAAAACCGTGCAGCTATGCTTTTTCGTGGGATATGCGGCATTCGCGGTCGCACGTTGATTGTCAATTTACCTGGAACGCCGAAGGGTGTTCATGAGAATCTGGCAGCTATTATGGATCAATTACCGGAAGCACTGCTCATGGTAACTGGCCAATACCGCCAATAACCCTTTGTCATCTTCTTGTCACGTCACAATGATAATCTATTTATAGAAGAAAGTGGATGTAACTGTGACATAAGTTATGGTATTATTAAATTAAAGTAAACGATACCATGAACGGACAGGTGGACAAGGAGGAATAATAATGTTTAGTGGAATTGGTACTCCTGGTATTATTTTGTTGGTCATACTGGCACTTCTGCTCTTTGGCCCAAATAAACTGCCAGAGCTAGGCCGTGCAGTTGGACGAACCTTCCGTGAATTTAAGGAAGGCGCGCGTGAAATCATCGGGGATAATGAACCGGTGAAGAAGAGCGAAGCTCCTGTGCCGACGGCCCCGCAAACGGTCGCTGCAGATATTCCTCAGGACAAACGCCTGCCGGAATAATAGAAGATCTTTCAATGGGGCATTCTCAGGAGTCTACTAGACTTGAGGAGACGCCCCTTTTTCTTTGCTTTCCGCAGCAACGGACACTGCTTTGAAGAAAGTTAGTGTTATCTTTTTTACTCTTGTCATGGGATGGTGTCTGGATGTCTCTGAAATCGGAAGAAATGTCGGTGGTGGATCATCTCACCGAGCTGCGCAAACGGATTATTTATGTGTTAGTCGTATTTGTCCTTGGATTAATTGGCGGTTTATTTTGTGCAAAGCCTATTTACGATTATTTGATTAGCACGGACCTGGCGCAAGGTTTTGTTCTGCATGCATTCTCATTCTGGGATGGCATTGGGATGTACATGAAGATCGCGATGGCCGTTTCGCTAGTGATTTCTGTCCCGTTTATTGCCTACCAGCTGTGGGCATTTATCAGTCCGGGCCTGCGGCCGGAGGAGCGAAGTGCGACACTTCGTTATGTTCCCTATGTGTTTGTTCTTTTCCTTATCGGTCTTTCTTTTGCTTATTATATTGTTTTTCCAATGGCACTTTCGTTCACGATCTCAATTACCAGAAGCATGGGACTGGAAGAGACCTACGGGATTGCACAGTATTTTAACTTCATGTTCAGCCTGGTATTGCCGCTGGCATTGCTGTTTGAACTTCCATTGCTGGTGATGTTTCTGACCAAACTAAGAGTACTCAACCCGCTACGCTTGCGTAAAATGCGTCGGTACGCCTATTTCACGCTTGTTTTTATTGCTGTAGTTATCACGCCCCCGGATTTTATCTCAGACTTTCTCGTGACGATTCCACTGCTCATTTTGTATGAGTTCAGTGTATTTTTATCTGCATTTGTCTATCGCAAGCAACTTGCTGCGGACGCGGCACGGGATGAACGGTATGTTCAGAAGCAGGAGTGAGGAGAGAGGCTGCCGCTAAGTAGATTTTCTACGAATGTGGCAGCTTTTTTGCTATAAGTTGATTTCATTAGTTGGATTGAATACACTTAATAAGTAATTGTTATCGATCGATCACGATCATTAGATGCAAAGGTCTAACCATTCTAGCAACGTTCATATCTATAAGGGGTGAGAGGAAAGCGCTGGAATCCTACGCATATTTTCAAAACCCGTGGATACAATGTAATAGAGTGTGTGCTTGGACAAGCATTGAAACGTATTTTTTTGCGAAAACTAATACGAATTTGTGTAAAAAGACTTGAAATCCGGGCTCAAGTTGAGTATCATAAAAATTGTTGTTAGCACTGCACGCTGTTGAGTGCTAACGCTCTTGAAAAATAGGAGATGGGCTGGAGATTAGCAGGGTTCCATTGATATTTTTCAAGAACATCACAGCATTCTAAGTTTGATCGGTAAGTTCTAAACTATGTTTTGAAGCAAAATAACATAATTTTAAAGGAGGCTATTTTTTCATGATCAAACCATTAGGTGAACGCGTATTGGTGCTACCGAGCGAGCAGGAGGAAACAACTTCATTCGGGATTGTGCTTCCGGACTCCTCGAAAGAAAAGCCACAAGAAGGAACTATTATTGCAGTAGGCAGCGGAGCTTTGAAAGATGGAGTACGTGTAGCACTTGAAGTTAAAGAAGGCGACCGTGTTCTTTTCTCAAAATATGCAGGAACAGAAATCAAATATGAAGGTAAAGAATATTTGATTATGAAAGAAAGCGACATTCACGCGATTCTTGACTAAGCAAGAGTCGATCATAAGCTAAATCTAAACTACTTAAAGTAATATGATATACAAAAAATTCTAGGAGGTAATTACACAATGGCTAAAGAAATTAAATTCAGTGAAGAAGCTCGCCGTTCTATGCTTCGTGGTGTAGATGCTCTGGCAAACGCGGTAAAAGTTACACTTGGACCAAAAGGCCGCAACGTGGTGCTTGAGAAGAAATTTGGTAGCCCACTCATCACTAACGATGGTGTAACGATCGCTAAAGAAATCGAACTTGAAGATGCATTCGAGAACATGGGTGCTCAACTGGTTAAAGAAGTTGCTACTAAGACTAATGATGTAGCCGGTGACGGTACTACAACTGCAACGGTTCTGGCTCAAGCTATGATCCGCGAAGGTCTGAAGAACGTAACTGCTGGTGCTAACCCAATGGTTATCCGTAAAGGTATCGACAAAGCGGTTCGTGCAGCTGTTGAAGAATTGCAAAAAATCGCTAAGCCTATCGAAGATTCCCAAGCTATCGCTCAAGTAGCTGCTATCTCTGCTGCTGACGATGAAGTAGGTCAATTGATCGCTGAAGCTATGGAAAAAGTAGGAAAAGACGGTGTTATCACTGTTGAAGAATCCCGTGGATTCGCTACTGAGCTTGAAGTAGTAGAAGGTATGCAATTCGACCGTGGTTACATTTCCCCATACATGATTACTGATACAGACAAAATGGAAGCTGTTTTGGAGAATCCATACATCTTGATCACTGATAAAAAAATCAGCAGCACTCAAGAAATTCTTCCATTGCTTGAAAAAATCGTTCAACAAGCTAGACCGCTTGTTATTATCGCTGAAGATATCGAAGGCGAAGCACAAGCTATGCTGATCGTGAACAAACTGCGTGGAACATTCAACGCTGTTGCTGTTAAAGCTCCTGGCTTTGGCGACCGTCGTGAAGCTATGCTGCAAGATATCGCTGCCCTGACTGGTGGCCAAGTGATCACTGAGAAGCTCGGTCTTGATCTGAAGAGCACTTCCATTGAACAACTGGGTAACGCACGTCAAGTACGCGTAACTAAAGAAAACACAACAATCGTAGACGGAAGCGGCGACAAAGCGGACATCAATGCACGCGTTAGCCAAATCCGTGCTCAACTGGAAGAAACAACTTCCGAGTTCGACAAAGAGAAATTGCAAGAGCGTCTGGCTAAATTGGCTGGCGGCGTAGCCGTTGTCAAAGTTGGCGCTGCAACTGAAACTGAACTTAAAGAGCGCAAACTTCGCATCGAAGATGCCCTGAACGCAACTCGCGCAGCGGTTGAAGAAGGTATCGTATCCGGTGGGGGTACAGCTCTTGTGAACGTATATAACGCTGTTGCTGCTGTAGACGTAACTGGCGACGAGAAAACAGGCGTTAACATCGTGCTTCGCGCGTTGGAAGAGCCAATTCGCACCATCGCAGCTAACGCTGGTCAAGAAGGTTCCGTAATCGTGGACCGCTTGAAAAAAGAAGAAGTAGGTATCGGCTACAACGCTGCTACTGGTGAATGGGTGAACATGTTCGAAGCGGGTATCGTTGACCCTGCTAAAGTAACTCGTTCCGCGCTTCAAAATGCTGCATCCGTAGCGGCTATGTTCTTGACTACTGAAGCAGTTATCGCTGACAAGCCTGAGCCTGAAAAAGGCGGCGGCATGCCAGATATGGGCGGCATGGGTGGAATGGGCGGCATGATGTAAGGAAATCATTATCGAAGCAATTCGATGATGAGTTTCCTTGAGAGGAAACACCATTTGACCACATAGTACAAAAATGAGAGACCTTTCATAAGTTCATTGAACTTTTGAGAGGTCTCTCATTTTTTTGTGGGTATAATTTAATCTAATTCTTGCTCTAAAACAGTTTTTACTAAACGACGTACTTCATCTGTTGATCTTGTATCCATTAATTGATTTCTTAGTTCGCCTGCGCCTCTAAATCCACGAACATAGATTTTGAAAAAGCGAAGAAGTGGTTTAAATAAACGTGGCTCAAGTTCATTTGAATATTTATCGTGAAGATCCAACTGTAAAAGAAGTAAATTGAGAAAATCCTTCGCGCTGTGTTCTTTAGGTTCTTTTTCAAAGGCAAATGGATTGGTGAAAATGCCGCGGCCAATCATGACTCCATCAACGCCGTATTGTTCTACTAATTTTAATCCTGTTGCGCGGTCAGGAATATCTCCATTAATAGTTAATAACGTATTTGGAGCAATTTCATCGCGTAATTTTTTTATTTCAGGGATTAGTTCCCAGTGTGCCTCTACTTTACTCATCTCTTTTTTTGTACGAAGGTGAATGGAAAGGTTCGCAATATCTTGTTTCAATATATGTCCTAGCCAATCGCGCCACTCGTCAATATCAGAGTATCCTAATCTTGTTTTAACACTAACCGGCAATCCACCTGCTTTTGCTGCTTGAATAATTTCTGCTGCAACTTCAGGATGTTTTATTAATCCAGCACCTTTTCCATTCGATGCAACGTTTTGTGCTGGGCACCCCATGTTTAAATCGATACCACGAAAACCAAGTTTTTTCATATCAATGCTCATCTGTTCAAAAAATACGGGTTTATCACCCCAAATATGAGCGACAATCGGTTGCTCATCTTCTGTGAACGTTAATCGACCACGTACGCTGTCTTTTCCTACAGGGTGACAATAGCTTTCTGTATTTGTGAATTCTGTGAAAAATACGTCGGGTTTTGCAGCTTCACTAACGACGTGCCGAAATACAACATCTGTGACATCTTCCATGGGCGCTAATATAAAAAACGGCTTCGGTAAATCAAGCCAAAAGTTTTGTTCGTTACTCATATTATCTCCTCTTGTTGTAATATATAAAAACGATATAAGGATAGCAAAGTCCTATACCCATCATACATAGTATCATTTTTTTTCGTTTGATGCACAGAATCAATGATATGAGAATGTTCATCCATGGCTATTTGTTTATAATCTGTTTATTGATACTTGTTATAATCCTGTAGATGAAAAGTTTGTAATATAAAGTCGAATCGTGTTAACGAATCGATTATAGACAAACGACATAACGCATCCAAAGAACAGGGGGATAAGCAAGTGAACAAAAAGCAATGGATAAGCTCTATATTGGCTGCTGCTGTATTATCAAGCCCTATCATTATGCCGACCAAAGGATCGGCAGCGGCTTTCCTTTATTGATATTGATGGCTCATACGCAAAGAAAGCGATTGTTGAGCTATTCGATCAGGGGATAGTGACCGGTGTCGGAGAGAGTAAGTTCTATCCTACGTCGAATATTACAAGGCAGGATTTTGCAATTATTTTAGCAAAGACATTAAAGCTGGATGTTTCAAACCCTCCTGCACTGCCAACCTTTCTGGACGTTCCCACAAGCAACTACGCATACAGCTATGTAGAGGCAGCTGTCAAAGCCGGATTGATTAAGGGTACAGGCAGTAATCTTTTCGGTACGGGGCAAAATTTATCACGTCAGGATATGGTCGTCATGTTCGTGAGAGCATTGGGAGTCAATCCTACGGGTAAAGCTGGAACTTTGCAATTTGCTGATAGTAGCCAAATTGCTGATTATTCCAAAGATTTTATAGCTGCTGCTGTGGAATATGGATTGATTACCGGATATAATAATTTTTTTAATCCTGATGCCAAAGTAGATCGTCAGGCCGTAGCTCTAGTAGCCTCTAAGTTTCTGAAGTTTAAGGAGAACGGAAACACTGAGCAGCCCGCCTCCACCCCAACTGCTCAACCGAGTAAAGAGCCGGTAACAGTGCCTACTCCTGTTGTTGGAGGGTCTTCCTCTTCGCAAAGTGAGCATAGCAGCAATTCAGATACAAATGCACCTATGGTTGAAAGTACCAAGTTCGAGGCGATCGATAACTACAACGGGACACAAGATCAGCTTCGCGGGTTAGCGGGAGCCATTGGCGAGCAAGGAGCAGCGGTACAAGCCTACCTGTGGACGGATGCGAATGAGAACGGTGAAGTAGATGCCGATGAGTTAGGAACAGCCATCGCATTAGGCACCAGCGAAGCAGACGGATCTGTGAATGCGGCCAATATTGGGGATCTGAACGCAGGAACGTATCGTTTCGTGATTACCGCTAAGGATTCATTCAATAATGAATCAGCGAAGAACGCTGCACATGTGGTTACGGTGACCTTAAGCAAAAACGAAGTTCCGGATACGAGTGCACCGGTAGTGGACGCAACTAAGTTCGAGGCGATCGACAACTACAATGGGACACAAGATCAGCTTCGCGGGTTAGCGGGAGCCATCGGGGAGCAAGGAGCAGCGGTACAAGCCTACCTGTGGACGGATGCGAATGAGAACGGTGAAGTAGATGCCGAAGAATTAGGAACAGCCATCGCATTAGGCACTAGTGCAGCAGACGGATCTGTGAATGCGGCCAATATTGGGGATCTGAACGCAGGAACGTATACTTTTGTGATTACCGCTAAGGATTCATCCAATAATGAATCGGCGAAGAACGCTGCACATGCGGTTACGGTGACCTTAAGCAAAAACGAAGTTCCGGATACGACTGCACCGGTAGTGGGCGCAACCAAGTTCGAGGCGATCGACAACTACAACGGGACACAAGATCAGCTTGGCGGGTTAGCGGGAGCCATCGGCGAGCAAGGAGCAGCAGTACAAGCCTACCTGTGGACGGATGTGAATGAGAACGGTGAAGTAGATGCCGATGAGTTAGGAACAGCCATCGCATTAGGCATCAGTGAAGCAGACGGATCTGTGAGTGCGGCCGATATTGGGGATCTGAACGCAGGAACGTATCGTTTCGTGATTACCGCTAAGGATTCATCCAATAATGAATCGGCGAAGGACGCTGCCCATGCGGTTACGGTGACCTTAAGCAAAAACGAAGTTCCGGATACGAGTGCACCGGTAGTGGACGCAACCAAGTTCGAGGCGATCGACAACTACAATGGGACACAAGATCAGCTTGGCGGGTTAGCGGGAGCTATTGGGGAGCAAGGAGCAGCGGTACAAGCCTACCTGTGGACGGATGCGAATGAGAACGGTGAAGTAGATGCCGACGAATTAGGAACAGCCCTCGCATTAGGCACTAGTGCAGCAGATGGAGCTGTGAGTGCGGCCAATATTGGGAATCTGAACGCAGGAACGTATCGTTTCGTGATTACCGCTAAGGATTCATCCAATAATGAATCAACGAAGAACGCTGCGCATGCGGTTACGATTGAGCTTGTTTATGGTATTCTGACCACACCTACGGTTACTAGCTCTATATATGGCTTTGACGGAGGTGGCGGTTCAAAAACAAAACAACTGATAACGGGTTCTACACAATCGCGCATTCGCTTCGACTTTTTCTCCGGAGAAAGCTTTACGAATGCTGAAATTCAGGTAACGCTGGAAGGCATTACCTTTACCACAAACGACTATTATACCATTAGTGGATGGACACATCCGACGAGTGATCAAATTAGCAATAATGGGCATACGTTAACTTTCACAGGAAGTAACATAGGTGTTTCGGATATCGCTTTTGAACTTCATAATAAAGTGATGCCGGCACCCGGGACCTATCTCATTAAGTTCAAAGCAGATGCGGATGGACCTGGAACAGCCAGATCTTATTCCGAGGAACAAGTCATTACCTTAATTATTTTGCCACCGGCTTAAACTAGAAGCTTCTCATGAGTTCTTTGAACTTGTGGGAAGCTTCTTTTTTATGAAAAATAGGATTGCTCAATATAGTCTAAATGAGTATTATGAGTAAGGTATGTTCATATAAAAATAGAGATAAACAGGATGGAGAGCACCATGAAAACAACACGTCAGAACGCATTGATTTTCTCGTTTACTTTTATGGCTTTTATTCTGGGTACGACGGAGTATATTATTGTTGGTTTACTCTCTGAAATATCCTCAAGCCTCGGAGTTACGCTTGCGACAGCCGGGGGATTGGTATCTGGCTTCGCGATTTCTTATGCCATTGGCACACCAATTATGATGTCCTTGTGCAGCCGTGTTCCGAAACGGATTACGATTCTTGTATCACTTGTATTGATTTTACTGCTAAATTTGTGGAGTGCTGTAACTGGAACTTACAGTATGCTGCTGGTGACTAGAATAGTTACTGCCATACTATGTGGCTTTGTTCTTTCTGTAGCCATTACGGTAGCGAATGAAGCGGTTGATCAGGAGAAGAGAGGCAAAGCGATTGCTACAATTTTGAGTGGTTTTGCTATTGCGAATGTTTTTGGTGTGCCGATCGGTACTTTCGTCGGGCAGTTTTTTAATTGGCCAGCAGCGTTTGTTCTGAATGGGATATTAGCTGGAGTTGCCATAGTCCTAAATTATATCTATATTCCACGCCAATTACCGAAACCTGTGCCTAGCTCACTCAAGGATCAGATCGGACTGCTCACAAACGGCCGCATTATTCTTGCATTTCTCATTCCGGTTACGGCAGTGGGAGCCGTATTTGTGATGTACACTTACATTACGCCTATTCTGGAGCAAGTCATGAACGTTCCTAAAAGCTCGGTTAGCGGTGTGCTGTTTGTATACGGAATTGCCACGATTGTCAGCAACTGGATTGGTGGCAAGGTTGCGACCGGTAATGCGGTTAGTAAGCTGAGATTCGTGTTCCTTATCCAAGCTGTGGTCTATGTTATCTTTAGTATGACCGCATCTGTTTCCATTCTAGGAATGATTGTGCTAATGGCTCTAGCCATGATGTCGAGTATTGTGAGCGCCCCTGCGCAGCTCTATTTGATTGACTTAGCTAAGCAGTTCTCACCAAAAACGAAGGATCTTGCTGCCTCATTGAATCCAGTAGCCTCAAACCTGGGAATTGCAGGCGGGTCCGCGATCGGTGGAGTGGTTGCCGGGCATGGAGGATTAATCTCTCTTCCTGTAGCTGCTGCCATCCTGGCGATATTGGCCTGTGTGATTACGTTGATATGTTATAAGATGGATCATCAAAGCCAAGCAGCGGTCATCACTCAGCATCATAACTTAACCTAATGAGATGATATAAAATATCCCGGCTTCATACGAGTTCATTGAACTTGTGTGGAGCCTTTTTTATATGGAAAGCTTCAAAGCGTTGACTTCCTACAGATTCAGTGCTAAACTTATCTTAAGTTAAAGATATTTAAAGTGAAGATAAAAACTCGATGCTATCCACCAAAGAGCTTGTACAGTAGAAAAAGATCTTTTTTTTAAGTGATATCTTAACATTAAGATAATTAAACTAAACCTTTTTGTTCTTGGGAATTATATTAGGAGTCAAAATCAACTAAACATTAGGAGTGTATAACAATGAGAAACTTAAAAGGGATTCACCACGTTACAGCCATCACAAGCAGCGCAGAGAAAAATTACGAGTTTTTTACTTACGTGTTAGGTATGCGTCTAGTGAAGAAAACAGTTAATCAAGATGATATTCAGACGTATCATTTGTTTTTTGCAGATGATAAGGGCAGCGCCGGAACAGATATGACCTTCTTTGATTTTCCTAACATCCCTAAAGGGGTTCATGGAACTAACGAGATTGCGAAAACATCCTTCCGGGTACCAACAGATGCTTCATTAGACTACTGGGTTAAGCGTTTTGATCGGCTTGCAGTGAAGCATACCGGCATTAAAGAGCAATTCGGCAAAAAGACATTATCCTTCGTAGATTTCGATGATCAACAGTATCAACTTATTTCAGATGAATTGAATAAAGGTGTCGTATCAGGTACACCGTGGCAAAAAGGACCTATCCCTTTGGAGTATGCAATAACTGGCTTGGGACCGATCTTTGTACGAATTGCTGATTTCAACTACTTCAAAGAAGTATTGGAGAAAGTGATGTTGTTTAAAGAAATTGCTCAGGAAGAGACGTATCATTTATTTGAAGTTGGCGAAGGCGGAAACGGTGCACAAATTATTGTAGAGCATAATGAGTTCTTACCGAATTCACGCCAAGGTTTTGGGACTGTTCACCATGCTGCTTTCCGTGTAGAGGATCGTGCGATGCTGGACGAGTGGACAGAGCGTTTTGAAGGCTTTGGATTCCAAACTTCAGGATATGTAGATCGTCACTTCTTCGAGTCGTTGTATACACGTGTTGCACCACAAATATTGTTTGAGCTTGCCACTGACGGGCCAGGATTTATGGGAGATGAGGAATATGAGACCGTTGGCGAGAAGCTTTCTTTGCCACCTTTCTTGGAACCTAAACGTGAGCAAATTGAGAAGTTAGTCCGTCCTATTGATACCGTTAGAAGTACGATCGACTTTGTGAAAGAGTGAAGAAGGGGCTGAGGAAATTGATTTCAATTGATCCAAAGCACAACAGTGAACGGGAAAATTACAAATTATTAATTGGCACTATTATTCCTAGGCCAATAGCCTTTGTCACAACACAATCAGAAGAGGGTCTCTTAAATGGTGCACCTTTTAGCTATTTTAATATCGTTTCGTCCAATCCTCCAATGGTTTCATTGGCTATTCAAAGACCGGCAGGTCGTTTAAAAGATACAGCCCGTAATATTTACGATAATCAACAGTTTGTTGTGCATATTGTAGATGAGGAGAATGTTGCGAAGATCAATCAGACTGCAGCCACATTACCTGCTTCTGAAAGTGAAATTGAATTGGCGAATCTTACACCGATTCAAAGTACAAGTGTAGCTGTGCCTGGCGTTTTGGAAGCGAAGGTGCGGATGGAGTGCAAGCTTGTTCAAGCAATTCCTCTAGGGGGCGAAGAACCTGGGAGTGACTTGTTTATTGGCGAAATTGTTCAATTCCATATCGATGAATCGATCTATCAGGAAGGGCATATTGACCCGAGAGTTCTAAACGCTGTGAGCCGTTTGGCGGGAAATAATTACGCAACCCTTGGAGAGATTTTTACAATAGATAGGCCGGAATAAGCAACTATAGAATAGACCTGCTAGTAAGCAATGAAGCCTACTTAGCAGGTCTTTTTGTGTACCGAAGCTACAGCTCGTCCGCAACCCCCAACAAAGCAATCCCTAGAATCACAACGATAATAACGGCATATTGTGCCTTGCTTAGTTTTTCTTTGAGGAAGATTCGCGATAATATTACGGAAAAAATGCTGTATGAAGCAATAAGTGGTGCCGCGATAATCGCGTTGCTGGACATAGCAAATACGTAGAAGAATTGTCCGGTCGTTTCCAGAATGGCTGCGAAGCCCTTATCCCGTTCTTTAAATAGGTTGAACTTTACCTTTTTAAAAAATTTCAGGTATGTAAAAGACAAGATAGCACATATAAAGAAGGTGTATTCATACGCGAGCAGAGCTGCTTTTTCGCTAATCAGGCTGAGTTCATCCAAATAAATAGCATCGGCAAAGGTGCCAAGTCCATCGATTAGGCAGTATAGGATTGGAAAAATGATGGCGATCACGCCAATCTGATATTTTTTATCAATCTGTGTGGTGCTCTTTTGAAGCGCTTGGTGTTCTGCTTTCTTTTCCAAGATGGCGATCCCGATAATGCCCAAGGTGATAACGGCAACACCAACGATTTCAAGCGCCCCTAGCTCATGGGTGAAAAAGATAAATAATAATATCGTCGTTACAGCGCCAGATGAATTTTGTACGGGGGAGGCAATGGATAACTCAATATATCTGAGTCCAATATAACCAACTGCCATCGACAGGATATAGAGTGCAGACACAGGGAAATATCGGATTAAGTCCATAGGATCAAAGGTTAATCCTTGAATGAGCATATAAGCTGTTGCGTGAATACCCATGACTATCCCCACGATAATGACAATCTTAATATGGCTATACCGATCCTGACTATCGGTCCCCTTTTTATAAAATAAGTCAGCCCCTCCGCAAGCGAAGGCTGTTAATAATGCAAACATAAACCACATAATCATTGCTCCTTGCTGTAGATTAAAATCCCCGCCGATTATACCAGATTAGATTCTACACAGGGTGCTCATTTCATCACACATAAAAAATACACCCTCTAGAATCGACCGGACAAACCAAAGGTTTATCAAATGTCTATTCTAAAGGGTGTACTTCATAACATAACAGAGGGGTAAGGCGCTATCTTAACGTAGAGTTTTCAATGCGCCACTCCAAGCCAAGACTTGATCCAGCATCCCATTAAGATTGGTAAGATGCAGATCCGCTGGTTTAAACACAGTTCCGTTCTCGAAATCAGTGAACAGTGACAATGCAGGGTGTACACGAACGTCTGCTACAGATAGTTCTCCCAAGATTCCGCGTAGATGTTCAGCTGCACGAGCGCCCCCTACGGAACCATAACTTACGATACCTGCTGCTTTATTATTCCAAGCTTCACGGGCATAATCGAGCGCATTTTTCAGTGATGCAGAAATACTGTGGTTATATTCTTGTACGATAAATACGAAACCGTCTAGTGTAGCAAGTTTAGTGTTCCATGCTGTTGCTTGTTCAGTTGCATCAGCCTCACCCAATAGTGGAAGCTTGAAATCTGCAATATCTATGATCTCATAATTAGCATCCCCGCGTGCATCCGCAATCTTTTTAACCCATTCTCCTACTTGCGGGCTTAAACGACCTTGACGAGTACTTCCGAGAATAATACCGATGTTTAATTTTGACATTGTTTGTTCCTCCTCAATTTTTGTTCTACCAAATAGTTTGTCTAGAAATCCCATGAAGTACACAACCTTTAAAAATTATTTATCTCAAGAGTAGTAAACTCTGGTTGTCTTTAAGTTAAGTATCTTTAAGATGAGATAATAATACCGCACATAGTGTGCTTTGTCAAGCAACTTTATAATAGTTAGTTTATAGCTTTGCTTCACCTTTACAAAATTAGTTGTTAGGAATATAATTGTTTAAGCAACTATTAAAACAGTGTTAATTGAGAAGGGATACGATCATGACGACAAAGCATAACCAATCCGAGCTTACGTTAGGATTTATGATGGGCACGACTTATCGTAAATTAAGCATGTTATTTCAAAGTGGGCTGAAAGAACATGATATAACACCGGAGCAATGGTCAGTCCTTTTTCATATTGACAGAACGGAAGGTTTGATTCAGAAGGACATTGCTAAGCGCTCTGGTAAGGATAAGCCAACTACAACGCGAATTCTGGATCATTTGGAAGGAAAGGGACTGATCTATAAAAGAACCGGTGAGAACGATCGGCGTTCTTTTAAAGTCTATATTACGGAAAAAGGAAGGTCTCTGGTGAAGGAAACCGTTCCTATTGAAGATAAGGTGACAGAAGAGATTATGAACTGTATTTCTAGTAAGGAATATGAGTTGCTCATGGAATTGCTGCTAAGAATAAACAATCATGTAGATCAAATAACAGATGGAGAGTAGGAAGGCAAGTTATGTTAGAACAACAAGAACTACGTACGAAATTATGGACCAAATCTTTTATTGCTTTAACGATTAGTGCTTTATTTTTATTTATGAATTTACAGATGTTGTTATCTTCGTTTCCGTCTTACGTAAAAAGCGAATTTCAGGCCGGAGATATTATGGTCAGCCTCGTTACCAGCGTCTTTGCATTAACTGCGATCGCTTCACGTTTTATGACCGCTTTTCTGATGCGAAAGGTTAGCCGCAATGTATTATTATATATTGGCTTAGCAATTGCCGCCGCTATTACCGGCCTTTATGTTGTAGCAGATTCTATCGGATCACTGCTGCTGATGCGTGTGGGCTATGGGATTGGATTCGGGATTGCCAGCACGATTATCCCAACGATTGTTTCACAGATTATTCCAAGCAAAAGAATGGGTGAAGGGATAGGTTATTTCGGTTTATCCACCAGCCTGGCGATGTCGATCGGTCCAATGATTGGCTTGAATGTGATGAAACAATCAGGTTTTGGAACACTGGCTATGATCGGTATGGTAACTTTACTTCTTGCTTTTCCAGTACTTTTATTTTCTCGTTCACTTCCAGCGCAACCGAAAAAAAAGCCTACCCCAACTCAAAGCGAATCCACCAAACCTCTCAAGGTTCCGTTTAATACAAAGTTAGTATTGCCTGCCATTCTAAATGTCATGTTGGCAATTACCTACGGGGGATTGCTAAGCTTTATCGCTTTATTCGGCGAATCAGTTCATCTGGAGCAAGTGGGTTTGTTCTTTTTATTTAATGCGGTTACGATCATCATTATAAGACCTATCTCCGGCAGATTATTTGATAAAAGAGGACCAGCTTCTGTCCTAATTCCGGCGGCGGTTTGCGTCGTTGCAAGCTTAACTGTGCTTTCTTATACGACCTCTATGCCAATGCTCATCGTTTCTGCACTGCTGTATGGACTTGGTTTCGGTGCTATTCAGCCAACGATCCAGGCTTGGATGCTTCGCACCTCAACACCTGCACAATATGGTATGGCCAACAGTATGTTCTATAACTCAACGGATTTGGGTGTAGCCAGCGGAGCCATTATTCTGGGGGCAATCTCGGCAGCAACTGATTATGGGATAATGTATCGTTATTCGGCTGGGTTTATGGTGTTGTTCCTTATCGTGTATGTGGGGATTCAGATTAACAAGGCTAGAGTGAATCCTTCAACCTTAAGTCAATAGGGTTCGGAGATTAAGCCAATCTTTATCTACTATTCATATTATTTTAAGCTAAGAGGGTTATAGTAATCACATAACCCCCTTATAATATAGACTTTGACCCTGCCGGACGTTGGCAGGGTCCTTTTTTTGTGTATGAAGAGAAGAAGTAAATTATGTCGATGCACTTTTCTGGTGGTATGGATTATGCTTAGAAGAATAGGAATCGAAGGGGGAGAGATTTGCGAATGAATATGACATGGAACTTAGATAGTTTATATCCTTCCTTTGAATCGGAGCAGTTAAAAAGGGATCGCAAGCTACTGGCCCAGCATATACAAGATTTAAAGCGGTGGGCTGAGCACCATTTGAATGTAAAAGACGTTACAGCCATGCCTGTGGAGGGCTTTTTAAGAATTTATAATGATTATAAAAGCATATATGTATGCTTGTTAGCTTATGCAGAGTTAACACTCAACGCAGATCGTGGCTCCGAGGAAGGCATGAATCTTGCTGATGATATTGAGGAGGCCAATTCAGAAATCATCGGGGTAGTTGTGGCTTTTAAGCGCTGGTTTAGCACTTGTGATCATATGGATGAGCTTATCGTTAGCTCACCTTATCTAATGGAGCATCAATTTTATTTGCGAGAACTCCTGTTACAATCCCGCTATGAGTTAAGCGAAGAACTTGAAATGGCCATAGCCAAAATGCAGAGTACAGGATCCAAAGCATGGAGCAGACTGTATATGGAGAGGACTTCAAGTGCACTTGCAGATCTAGTGGTAGATGGGGAAACTAGAAAAGTGACACTTGCGGAGCTAAGAAGTATGGCTTATGAGAATAATGCCAGCTTAAGAAAAGCTGCTTATGAAGCGGAGGCAGAAGCCTGTAGTCGTATTGCTGAGGTCTGCGCAGCCAGCTTAAATGGCATTAGTGGTGAGGCGCTGACGATTTATGGCATGCGGGGTTATCAATCTTCTTTGGAAAAAGTGTTAATCGCTTCGAGAATGGACAGTGAGACTTTAGCCGCTATGCTCACTGCTCTTCGGGAGAGCCTGCCAGCCTTTCATACCTATTATCAAAAGAAAGCCGAGCTGCTGGGACATCCGGCAAAGCTGCCTTTTTACGATATTTTTGCACCAGTCGGTGTAGAAAACGGGAAAATTACATACGCTAACGCCAAAGATACAATCTTCTCGAGCTTCGCAACCTTTAGTGAGGAACTGTCTTGTTTTGCTCAGAAGGCTTTTGATCAGCAATGGATTGATGCAGAACCTAGATCAGGCAAAGGGGGGTATGGACTTTGCATTGATATTTTCCCGATTGGCGAGAGCAGAATTATGACCCAGTTCACCGGAAATGCCATAGATATTAGTATCCTTGCCCATGAGCTCGGCCATGCCTATCATAGCTCCTGTCTGGCTAATGAAACGATGCTGAATACGGATTACCCGATTCCGATTGCTGAAACGGCTTCGATTTTTTGTGAGACGATAGTGAACCATGCCATAATTACAAATTCAACGGAGAAGGAAGCTCTGCTTATTCTGGAGAGAAGTATTTCTGATGCCGGTTATTATCTTGTAGACTTTTATGCCCGTTATTTATTTGAGATCAAATTATATGAGAGAAGAGCATTAGGCCCGCTGTCTGTTCAAGAGCTAAATGAATTGATGATTGCCTGTATGGTGGAAGCCTATGGTGAGGGCATTGACCCGGGTACAATCCATCCGTACATGTGGATGAACAAAGCTGGATATTTTATGGCTAGTAATGAATTTTTGAATTTTCCGTATTCCTTTGGTTTGTTATTCTCTAAAGGGCTGTACGCGGAATATTTAAAGAGGGGCGAAGAGTTCGCCCCTAAGTATCGCCAGTTCCTTAGGGATACCAGCAAACATAATATTGTTGATGTAGCAAAAACAATGGATCTAGATGTTCACTCCGTCGACTTCTGGAGAAGTGCGTTGAAGCTGATAGAGAGCGATATTGGGGTGTTCATCGCTAAAGCCTAAACAACTCTCCAATTATGGTCACAGGTAGCTTCAATTTGGCCATGCTTTTCAATGTAGTCCGTGACAATTTCAGATATGTCGATCATAATTTCTTGAACAATCGCTTTACCCTTATACATCTCATAATCTCCGCCACCGCTGGCTCTATAATTGTTCATAACAACCTCATATTCTTTAGAGTCCTCTATAGGCTGTCCTTGGTACAGCAGATGGAGGACTCTTTCGCCTGCAGGTCTAGCGGTATCAAGCTCGTATTGTATTCCTTCCCACATATCATAATTGTAATGCTGCGGTTTAGGCTCGATGTAGGCGGGGTTAACGATTATTATTCCGTTCTCGTCTTGTTGGAAATAGTTAGCGGTTTGTTCTAAGGCCTCTCTAATATCTTGTCCTGTCAGTCTTAGGACGGTTAAGGTGTTGGGATAAATGAAGTTCGATAAAATGTCTCTGCGTGTGATGGTTTCGCTGAAACCCTTGCAATCGTTACTGAGTAAGGCTGCTGTAGAAATATCTATGCCAGTAGCCTCCATTTGTACCTTATTCATAAATTCTATAAAAGGGTGGTCAGCTAAGCGGCATTCATCAGCACTGGAAATAGACAGGTCCCCGATAACCGTTCCTATTCTCTCATCCAGCCAAGTTTGTGTTTCTGATTCAAGAGTACTGCTCAGCTCTAGGATTATTTCATCTGCAGCTGTTGTCTCATTAACGTTAAGGAGCTCGGCATGTTTACGCTGAATCTTCCAGTGTGTATTTTCTTTTTGGAAAATAACCGAGATTTTACCGAGGGAAAGTCCATTACAACCAGGTTGTATGATTGTAACACCGTTTAACTCTCCAGCTATGGAGCGGTGCTGATGTCCGGTAATTAGCACATCTATGCCCTCTACCTCTGTACACATGGCGTAGGCTTGATTCTCCCCCGTTAGTCTTTCTACAGGTTCTCCACTGCTTAGATCGCGTTCGAATCCGCCGTGGTAAGCTACAACGAGCAGATCAGGCTGCTCTTCTGCCCGTATAATGGCACACCAATGCTTTACAGTCTCTAGCGAATCCTCAAATTGAAGCCCTTCAATATGGCTAGGGTTCTCCCAGTGGGGGATGTAATGCGTCGTAACCCCTAGAACGGCTACTTTGATTTTATCTACCCATTTGATGATATAGGGTTTACCAAAGGCGGGTTGATTTGTCGTGTTATCTATAATTCCAGCTGATAACCAAGGAAAGCAGGAATCCTGAACGGCTTTATTCAGCAGAGTTTTGCCAAAATTGAATTCATGGTTGCCAATAATTGCAGCGTCATATTTCAATTCATTTAGTGCAGCTATGCCCGGATTCAGCTCATTACTATAATGTGTAGCTGCATAATAAGTTAACGGTGTGCCTTGAATAAGATCACCGTTATCTATAAGGATCAGCTCAGGAGTATGGGATCTTTCTTGTTTAATGAGGGTAGCAATTGTTGCTAAGCCTGCTGGTCGTTTCTCCCCCGTGCGGTAATCGACGGGCCCAAAATGTCCATGTAGATCACTTGTTACGAGGATTTCACAGGTTATTGAATTCTCTTTATTCATAGGTAGCCCCTCCTGATAATAAGTTCAGACCTCATTCTAGCAGATAATTTGGTAACTTTAAGAGATTGGAATAAATTTTACATATATTTGATGCTTGGTTGCTATTGATTTAATAAAACACATCTATAGTTTAGAAGTACTCAAAAATAAAAATAGAAAACAGTGGAGGTCTTTCGTTTGAGAAAAATCAGTAAATTCGTATTGCCGCTAATGATGTCTATTACATTGCTTAGTGGTTGTGGCGCTAACAACACTACAAATAATGCAAACCAAGGATCGACGGACGGGGCAAATGCACCGAAGGAAACGGCAGCTCCTGTAGCAGAGGGTTATGTTCCAGAGAAGCTTACTGTACAATTTGTTCCTTCTCAAAATGCAGATACGCTCGAAGCTAAAGCGAAACCTCTTGAAAAATTACTGGGTGACAAGCTCGGTATTCCTGTAGAAGTAAGTGTCTCTACTGATTACAACACCGTTATCGAAGCTATGGCCTCTAAAAAAGTGGATGTAGGTTTCCTTCCTCCAACTGCTTACGTGTTAGCTAAAGAAAAAGGAGCAGCTGAGGTTATTCTTCAGGCTCAACGTTTTGGTGTAAATGATGAAACCGGTGGTCCAACAGATGAATTAGCGGATTTCTATAAATCTATGATTATCGTCAAGAAAGATTCTGCGATCAAATCGGTTGCCGATTTGAAAGGTAAAAAAATTGCCTATCAAAACGTTACATCCTCAGCAGGTTTTGTATGGCCGGCTGCAACACTAATGGATGCAGGACTTGATCCGTTGAAGGATGTACAAGCCATTACGGTTAAAGGTCATGATCAAGGCGTGCTTGCTGTGCTGAATGGTGACGTAGATGCAGCAGCTATTTTCCAAGATGCCCGGAACACGGTCGTTAAGGATTATCCAAAAGTATTTGAAGATACTCAAGTTCTCGCCTTTACTGATAAAATTCCTAACGATACGATTTCGGTCCGTTCAGATATGAATAAAGAATGGATAGAAAAAATCCAGCAGGCATTCATTGATATCGCAGCTGACACAGAAGGCCATGAGATTATCAAAGACATTTACTCTCATGAAGGTTATGTGAAATCACAAGACAGCAACTTTGACATTGTTCGCGAATACAACAGTAAAGTAAAAACAGAGTAGAACAGGCCGTTCAAGGATACAACGATGTTGGTGTATAACAGGCATTAAGGATAGCCAGCTCCGGATTCCCCCCCGGATCTGGCTATCTCTTTTATACGAATATACGAAAACACATAAAGGGATGATTTCATGATAGAGCTTCGTAATGTATCCAAAACGTATCTAAACGGAACCAAAGGATTAAACAACATTAACCTGACCATTCCAGCCGGAGAATTTGTAGCTATTGTTGGTCTTTCGGGAGCAGGGAAGTCGACCTTGCTGCGTTCCATTAACCGGCTTCATGATATTTCCGAAGGTAATATTCTTATTAACGGGCAGTCCATCACGAATGCAAAAGGAAGCCGGCTACGAATGATCCGTAGGAATATCGGAATGATCTTTCAAAGCTTCAACTTAGTGAAACGTACGACGGTGCTTCGTAATGTTTTGGCAGGACGGGTGGGCTATCATTCCACACTGCGGACGATACTTGGCAGATTCCCACAAAAGGATATCGATTTAGCCTTCGAATCCCTTGATCGGGTAAATATCGCCGAGAAGGCCTATACACGTGCAGATCAGCTATCTGGAGGTCAGCAGCAACGTGTAGCTATTGCCCGTGTTCTTGCGCAGGAGGCACAGATTATCCTCGCAGATGAACCTGTAGCTTCACTAGATCCGCTCACAACCAAGCAGGTTATGGATGATCTAAAGAAGATTAATATGGAACTCGGGATTACAACCATTGTGAATTTGCATTTTATTGATCTGGCTAGAGAATACGCTACCCGGATTATTGGGCTCCGGGCAGGAGAGGTTGTCTTCGATGGTCCTGTATCAGAGGCAACCGATGAGAGGTTTGCTGAGATTTACGGCAGACCGATTCATCAGGATGAGTTGTTAGGTGAGCCTGTACTCGGAGGCGTGTGAGATGAGTGTGAATGCAGAGAAGCTACATCCCAAACCGCCAAGGAAGATAAAACATTATTTCACAGCCATTATATTAGTAGTATTACTGTGGAGAAGTGCTGTCTTAACCGATTCATCCTTCGGGGAGCTGATCTCCGGTCTGCCGAATATGCTTGATTTGCTTAAGGAAATGTTTCCCCCGAACTGGGGGTATTTTGACAACATTATAGATGCGATGCTGGAGACGATCCGGATGGCGCTGGTTGGCACAACGTTTGGTGCCATTCTTGCAGTTCCGGTTGCGCTGTTGTGTGCAAGCAATATTACGCAAAGCCGTTGGCTTCATTATCCGGTCCGTATGCTGCTGAACCTGATCCGCACGATTCCCGATCTGCTGTTGGCTTCTATCTTTGTGGCCATTTTCGGCCTCGGTGCGCTTCCTGGGATATTTGCTTTGACGATATTTTCGTTGGGGCTGATCGCCAAGCTTACCTATGAAACGCTGGAGACGATTGATCAAGGACCTTTGGAAGCAATGACTTCAGTGGGGGCTAATAAGATTCAACGCATTATGTTCGGAGTCATTCCACAGGTACAGGCTCATTTTATGTCTTATGTCCTATATGCCTTCGAGATTAATGTTCGTGCTGCGGCGGTTTTAGGTCTGGTAGGAGCGGGTGGGATCGGCCACTATTATGAAGTCACCCTAGGCTTTTTGGAATACGATAAGACTTGCACCATCATCTTGTTCACATTAGCAGTAGTACTGATTATTGATTATGTAAGCACTAAGCTGCGGGAGAAATTAATATGAGTAAATCATGGAATACCCTTGTCCCTAAACCCCGTAAAAATCGTTTTCGTTGGCTGATTTATGTAGCCCTAGCCGCGTTATATATTTGGGCTTTTTCGGGAGTGCCGTTTAATGGATTCAAAGAAACCGCCGGGATCATTACTAAAGCAATTTTTGCCGGGATATTCTCACCTGACTGGGCCTTCGTTTATTTACCAGATGGGGAGGATCTCCTTCGGGGATTGCTTGAGACGTTAGCTATTTCAATCCTAGGCACTTTTATCTCGACCTTTTTATGTATTCCTTTTGCATTTTGGGCTGCAGTTAACATGAGCAAGGGAAAGATAATTTCAGGTTCCGGCAAGCTGATGTTGAGCTTTATACGAACCTTCCCTGAGATTATTATGGCTTTGCTGTTTATCAAAGCTGTTGGACCGGGTTCTTTTGCAGGTGTGCTGGCTCTGGGACTACATTCGGTGGGCATGCTCGGCAAATTGTTCGCGGATGAGATTGAGAATATCGACAACGGTCCACTCGAAGCTTTAATTTCTTCTGGTGCCAGCCGCATGCAGGTATTGTGGTTTGCGGTGTTGCCGCAGGTGCTGCCGGGATTCTTATCCTATACCTTATATAGATTCGAAATTAACGTTCGTTCGGCTACAATTCTAGGTGTGATTGGAGCAGGCGGGATCGGCACACCGTTAATCTTTGCGCTCAGTTCACGGAATTGGGACCGCGTGGGGATTATACTGCTAGGTATCATTGCGATGATCACAATTATTGATTTGATTTCCGGCAAGATCCGGAAGAAGCTGGTGTAACCGAGTTGCATAATGATATGTGAGACAAAGACCTCCTTAGGGTATGAACCGAACCTAGGGGAGGTCTTTTATGATATGATCCATACTATATTGGACCATTCGAAAATGTATGAAAAAGTAATAATTATTTTTTCTGAAACATATGTTGGTCTATCCGACTTGTACCAAAGGAGTTGAAGGTTTGGAATCTGCGCTTATTGGCAGCTTTGTATCGGCAATGGCTACCGTTCTTGGAGCATTTCCGATCCTGTTCGTGAAGAGGTTATCCGAGAAGTGGAAAGATATCCTCGTAGCCTTCACTGCGGGGATTATGGTGTCCGCCTCCACGTTTGGACTCATGCCGCAATCGATCAAAGAATCGGGGATTATCGCTTTAACCTTGGGCTTGATTACCGGAGTGCTGCTGCTTGATTTAATTGAAAATAACATCCCGCATATCGATGTGGAGAATAAGCCCGGTTATACCAATATGGATTCAAAAGCGCTGCTTGTTATGATTGCGCTGTTCATCCACAACATACCAGAAGGCCTCAGTACAGGTTTCAGTTATGCCAGCGAACAGGCCAGTTTAGGTCCTACCGTGGCGATTGCCATTGGCGCACAGAATATGCCGGAAGGTTTGATTCTTGCGGTCTTTCTGATGAATTCGCGAACTAGCAAGCTAAAAGCCTTAGGAATCGTTACACTTACCGGCTTGATGGAGATGGTATCTGCGGTGATCGGGTATTTTACTGCCAGTTACCTGCATAATGTTGTGGGTTATGGTCTAGCTTTTGCAGCCGGGGCTATGCTCTTTATCGTCTACAAGGAGCTGATTCCGGAGAGTCATGGCCATGGTTATGAGCGGCCTTCGACGTATTCTTTTATTTTTGGATTATTGATCATGGTGTACATCACGCAGATATTTGGGTGAGCAAATAGAACTCTAATCTATAAAAAAGAAGACCAATGAAATGCCAGAGCAGCTTTAAGCTGCCTGACCTCATTGGTCTTTGTCTTGTTATAACTAAGCTTTATCCCCGCAGAATTGCCTCAATTTGCTCTAGTTCTTCAGCGCTAAGCTCTGGGGCATTTAAGGAAGCGACGGCATCTTCAATCTGGCTTACCTTACTTGCGCCGATCAATGCAGAAGTTACTTTGTCTCCACGGAGTACCCAAGATAACGCTAGCTGAGACATTTTTTGTCCACGTGCAGCAGCAATCTCGTTCAGTTTGCGAACCTTGCCGATCGCCTCTTCAGTAATGGCATTCTCAGACAGGAATACACTTGGGCCAGCGGCACGGGAATCAGGAGCGATTCCGTTTAGATAGCGATCGGTTAGTATGCCACCTTGTAGCGGGGAGAACACAATGGAGCCGATGCCTTCTTCAGACAATACATCCTGCAAGCCATCTTCAATCCAGCGGGACATCATGGAATAGTTTGGCTGATGAATCAGGCATGGCGTGCCAAGTCGACGCAGAATTTGTGCCGCTTCGCGTGTTTGTTCAGGTCCGTAATTCGAAATCCCGACATACAGCGCTTTACCTTGGCGTACCACGAGGTCCAGCGCAGCCATTGTTTCTTCCAGTGGTGTATTTGGATCTGGGCGGTGGTGATAAAAAATATCAACATAATCCAGTCCCATACGTTTTAAGCTTTGATCTAGGCTGGAGACGAGATATTTTTTGGAGCCCCATTCACCATAAGGACCAGCCCACATATAATAACCAGCTTTAGTAGAGATAACCATCTCATCACGATAAGGGGTCAGATCCTTTTTAAGAATTTGGCCAAAACTTTCTTCGGCGGAGCCTGCGGGTGGACCGTAATTATTGGCAAGGTCAAAATGAGTGATTCCAAGATCAAAAGCTCTTCTTACCATGGCGCGGCCATTCTCAAATAAGTCGTTGCCGCCAAAGTTATGCCATAGACCAAGCGAGATCGCTGGCAGGAGTAGACCGCTCTTTCCGGTGCGATTATATTTCATATTGTCATATCTGGTAGCGCTTGCGTTATACATGATTTATTCCTCCTATAAACACTTATTACTTAGTACGTTACGTCCTTATTGTAGCGAAAGATCGCGGACAAACGTATGTCAGCAAGGAAGAAGTTTATAGTACAATGTCATTTTCGAGATGACGGCTACGGTATTCTTTTGGCGAACAACCTTTCACCTTCTTGAACATCCGTGAAAAGAGTAAGGGGTCCTGATAGCCCACAGAACGTGAGATTTCACCAATCGTGCATAAGGTCTCTGTCAGCAGCTCGCACGCCTTAGCGATGCGGAAATTTAATAAATACTGCTGGGGTGGCATACCTATTGTCCGTTTGAACAAGGAGGATAAATATTTGCGATCCAGCTTGAGCGAAGAGGACATCATCTCAACCGAAATATTTTCACAATAATGTGTATGCAAAAAGTGCAGGCATTGCTCGACGTAAATACTCTTTTGACGTGGTAAAGGAAGTACATCTGGAACTGCTGGCACCGCTCGAAGTAACAGAGAAAAGAACTCATACATAATTGCTTTTAGAGGTAGATCCAGACTGTCCGAAGCTTCAGCTGCTTGTGTCAGGAGCTCGTATAAATTCGGCATAAGCTGTTCATCCATTGGAAAGATCGGATGCTCAGGTGACAAGGCGGTTTTGGCCAAAATATAATCAACCTGCTCCCCGGTAAAAGCTACCCAAGAATAGGCCCATGGATTTGCTATGTCTGCTGTGTAGGCAGTTACGATATGCGGATAGGTGAGAAAAGCTTGTCCTGGCTTAAGATAATGGGTCTGTTCACCCACAGTAACTTCACCTGTTCCTGCATGGATAAAATGTATTTTATATACGTCACGGACCCCAGGTCCAAAAAAATGTCCGGGAAGACACTGCTCCCGCCCCCAGTAATGGAGATGCAGGTCGGGATTGCCTCGGAAGGGACGCTCAGAATTATAGTTAAATATCGCCATGGATGATTCCTTCTCTTTCTTCTATAGAGTTAATCAAGGTAGTTGTACCCGCTTACTTTTATTATACAGCATATTTTAGAAGGAATATTAACTCGGAATTGCAGACAATTCAAAGATCGTAGTTTATCCCTGTCCAGTTTGGTTAAGTAAGCTATGAAGCTGAACGTATGAGCTAACTACATCAATAGGAGGTAATGGAGATGAATAAGAGAATAGTGGGTGTCTTTGCTGCCGAATACGAAGCTTCGCGAGCTATTGAGGAGTTGAAGCGTCAGGGCTGTAGGACAGAGGATATTTCGATTATCGCGAGAAATAAAGCGGACGAGGAAACTCTTAGAGACGAGTCAGGAACCGTGGCCCCGGAGGGTATGGCTACAGGTGCAGCTACTGGTGGTCTGCTGGGTGGAGTAACGGGGCTGCTGATGGGAATTGGCGCTTTGGCTATTCCTGGTATTGGACCTATTATTGCAGCCGGACCTCTTGCGGCAACACTAGCCGGAGCGGCGATAGGAGCAGGCAGTGGCGGGTTAGTCGGCGGACTTATTGGCCTTGGCATCCCTGAAGAGGAAGCAGAGAGCTACGATAATTACGTGGATGAAGGTCATATTCTAGTAATGGTGGATGTGGAAGGCGAGCAGAAGGAGCAAGAAGTGAAACAAATCTTCGCAAAGTATAACAGCCTGAACGCAGAACGCTTTGAGAAAGTTGCTAATATAGATCCATTAGCGAGTGAACGTATTGGAAATAAATAAGAAGCAATTAGCATTCAGTGTAAAAAAACAAAACAGGCTATCTCACTAGCAAAGGATACTGCTAGTGAGATAGCCTGTTTTTTGCGGTTTTATAGAGAGACAGCATTTTGTCTAACAGTCTGCGCAGCCGGTATTTCTTTTCCTGGCAGGAAATGAATGCTGCGGATATAGCGGATTGTCCGGCTCTGTGCCCGCATGATTACCGAATGTGTCTCCGCGCGTTCTTTGCCGATAAAACGGACACCGTTCAGGAATTCACCTGACGTTACACCCGTGGCGGCAAAGAGGACGTCGCCCGTGCCAACCATGTCTTCCATGTATAGCACTCGCGTTGGATTGGCAATTCCCATGCGTACACAGCGCTGTAGCTCTACTGGTCCATCCGGGAGCAATCTGCCCTGCATTTCACCACCAAGGCATTTCAGTGCAGCGGCAGCAAGAACACCTTCGGGTGCTCCGCCGGAACCCATATATAAATCGACATCGCTGTCTGGCAGTGCAGCCGCAATAGCGCCAGCGACATCTCCGTGACCAAGCAGCTTAATTCGTACCCCGGCTTCACGCAGGCTATTAATCAGCTGCTCATGCCGTTTGCGATCCAGCACCATTACGGTTAACTCGGAGAGGGATTTGCCAGTGTAATGGCAGGCTTTTTGCAGAGTGATCTCTACAGGGTCCTCGAGTCTAAGCTTACCGGCAAGCTCGGGCCCGCAGGCTAACTTCTCCATATAAATGTCTGGGGCATGCAGCAGGCTGCCTTTATCTGCTATAGCAATAACAGATTGCGCATTATGCAGGCCGCAGGCAACAACCTCAGTTCCTTCGAGAGGATCGACGGCTACATCGACAGCGGGACCTTTTTGGTTCCCGACTTTCTCACCAATATAGAGCATTGGAGCATCATCCATCTCTCCTTCACCTATCACAACAGTTCCGTCGATGGACACAGAATCGAACATGGAACGGATCGCAGTCGTGGCTGCATCATCTGCCGCATTTTTATCGCCCCGCCCAATCCAACGAGCCGAGGATAAAGCACCTAGTTCAGTTACCCGTACAATCTCAAGGGCCAGTTCGCGCTCCATTCTAATTCCCTCCAGTGCATTCTATATATTTTGTAAACTGAAATTTAGATATAACCCATAATAATACCAGCGGTTTCTTCTATAGCCTTGTCAGTAATATCAATTACAGGACAGCCCAGCTTGTTGAACAATGAAGCGGCGTATTCCATCTCTTCGGTGATCCGCGCCAGACTTGCATATTGGGAACCTGTCGGTAATCCGAGAACCTTAAGCCGCTCAGAGCGGACCTTCAGCATGTACTCGGGTTTCATGGTTAATCCGATAAGCCGGTTCGGCGGCAAGCTTAATAGTTCTTGCGGAGGACCAATCTCCGGGATAATCGGATAGTTAACGACTTTTTTTCCTCTATGGGCCAAAAAGATGCTAAGCGGTGTTTTTGAAGTACGGGACATGCCCAGCAGAACGATATCGGCTTTGAGCATGGCGCCCAGATCACGGCCGTCATCACAGGCGACGGTGAATTCTATAGCTTCTATGCGGCGGAAATAATTCTCGTCGAGCTGGTGTAGAAGACCTGGCCGCTGCTGAGGAGCATCGTCGAAGGTATCAATGAAGGCCTGCATCATAGGGCCCATGATATCAACGATCCGTAAATCAAGACGTACCGCTTCCTCGCGGATCATTTCTCTTAATTCTGGCTGCACTAATGTATAGGCGACAAAACCTTTATGCTGAGCTGCTTCTTCCATAAGCTTGCGTAGCTCGTCTTCATGCCTAATATTGCCGTATCTTTTAATGGTGACCTGCTGATTCTGAAATTGGTGAATAACGGCCTGCACGACAGCCTCTGCCGTATCTCCTATAGAATCCGAGCATATCGTTATTAAGTTGGAAGATTGCTCGATGCTCATGGGTTCCTCCTGTTATCCTTTGGCTTCAAGTTCGAGGAGAAGTTTGATGATGGAGGTTTTTGTTAAACGTCCTACCACATCCAGTTTTGTACCACCGTCTTCAGCAGCGCTGGGAACAACCACCGGCAAACTGTCTACCTCGTGAAAAATCATCTTATGTGCAGCTTCAAGCACCGGCTCATCCGGTGAAGTTGTGACCACTTTGGGCTGGCGCGTCATAACCATGCTTACGGGCATGGAGACTGCACCGGGGTTACCCAAGGTTACCTTTAAGAAATCCTTACGTGAAGCAACGCCCGTGAGTTTACCCTCTTCGTCACAGATAATAAGAGTGCCTACATCCTGTAGAAAAAGCGTAACTACGGCATCTTGAATAGTTGTGGTCTCACGGATAACTATAGGTACACTTTGAATTTCTTTGACCATCGTTTCCTGCAGCAGATAACCGCTTCCCTGACGACTGGATGATTTCAATCCTGGGAAGTACCCGACCTTCGGCTTGGCGTCGATATATTTGAGCATAACCAAAACAGACAGATCCGAGCGAATTGTTGGCCGGGTAAGATTCAAACTTTCGGCAATCTGTTCGCCGGTAATCGGAGCTCTTTTGTTAACGATATCGATAATCTCTATTTGACGTGATGTCAGTTCGATCACAATTCCCTCCACTTCCGATAAAAAAGGCATTCCTCTTTAGAAAAGAAGCGCCGTTAAGCGAATCCTCCTTTCATATATGAGTCATATTTAGCTGTGTTTAATTTAACTTGTTTATATAATACGCAATAGTGGTCATAAATGCAATATATAGTACGTCATATATTTGATTTTTTTAACGCAACAGTGTTGATCTTCTTTTTTTGCAGTAATTGCTTTAGAGCATCAGCATTCACTAGGATTGTTCCGGCAATGATGGTGAACACTCCGAGAATCGTAATCCAAGATACGGACTCCTTGTAAAAGAAAAAGCCTACACCCACCGCAATCGGTGGAGAAATATAAAGCCAGGTAGAAGGAAACACTGGGTTGGTCTTAGCTACGAGCCAGTAGAACAAGGTATGGCCGACCATGGAGCCGATAACTGTGAGATAGAGCAGTGAACCTGCTGTTTCGAATGAGAAGAGAAATGCAGGATGTACTTTTTCCGTGGCAAAAGAAAGAATGAATAACAGCGCACCGCCATACATCATTTGAGCCGCATTCAGCGCAATCGGTGAGACCTCAGGCATACTGTTAATTACTTTTTTGGAGTAAATCGCACCTACAGCATAGCAACACTCTCCAATTAGGACTACGGCGCAACCGATGAGCCACAGTGGTGAAATATCAATGGCGAGATTGGGGAGAACCAGCAGCAGTACGCCAGTGAAGCCGATGATGCAGCCATATAGGGAGATGGCGGGTGCTTTTTGCCGAAGAATAGAGGTTTGGAGCAGCAGGATCATGATCGGACCAGTGGCAGAGAGTACAGCTGCAAGCCCTGAAGAAACATATTGTTCAGCCCAGTAGAGACCCGCGAAGGTGCCGAAGGTTAGAGCAGACCCGGTGAACAACATTTCTTTGCGCAACAGCAAGGAGAAGCTGGCTTTACGTTTCCAGACCATCCATAGGAATAGAACAGCGCCCGCGACAAAAAATCTTAAGCCCGCTGAAAAGAAAGGAGGCGCACCGGCATCTACACCGATTTTGATAGCTAGAAAGGTCGTGCCGAAGATCAGACATACAAGTGCATAAGCAAATAAGATCATTTTGAAAAGTCCCCTTTTGTGTGCTTTATAAAATATAAGAATTTATAAGCTGGCATTTTGTTAATCATAAAGGGGAGAGGACAGAACAGATTGCCTTGTGTAGAACAGATTAATTCAGAAATCGTGTACAATATGATTACAAGGTTGTTCGGAGAGGAGTTGTAGCCAGATGAAAAAGGTTGTGGGAGCGGAGCATAATCATCCTTTGTTTCGGCAGGTCTATGAATTTCTATTAAACCGCATGGAGCGAGGGGAATGGGTCGCACATGATAAGCTTCCTTCTATACGGCTGCTGGCGGAGGAGCTTAAGGTACATCGACTGACCGTATTCAAAGCGTACAGACGGTTGACGGAGGATGGAAAGGTTTATGTAAAAGATAAATCAGGATATTACGTGGCACCCATAATCTCGCTTCCTGCTATTGAAGTAGGAGCCGCAGTATCGGCTTATGCGCTCACTAATCCGCTGTCTGATATTCAGAGAGTGCCAGTTAAGTATCAGTTCTCGCAGGCGCTGATTGATCCGGGGCTGCTGCCGAATCTTTTTCTATCTGACTATGTCAAAAAAGTGTTCGATCTATATCCCAAGGTAATGGGAACGTATGCCTCGGTCCAGGGGGATAACGAGCTGCGTGAGACGTTAAGCCACCACTTTCGGAAGCAACATCGGCTGCAGTTAACTTCGGAAGAGCTGCTTATTACCTCGGGTGCGCAGCAGGCGATCAATCTGATTGCCCGGATTGTGCTTGGTCCTCTGGATACGGTGCTTGTGGAGCGGCCTACTTATAGTGTTGCTATGGATATTTTTCGCCGGGAGGGGGCACGGTTGGTTCCGGTAGAGATCACTCCGGAGGGATATGATCTGGAGGAAGTAGAAGCTTTGATGAAAAAGCATAAACCGCGTATGTTCTACATTAATCCAACGCATCACAATCCAACTGGATACACGGTGCCTGTGCAACAGCGCAAGCTGTTGGTAGAACTGGCCGAACGTTATCGCTGTTTACTGGTGGAGGATGACCCGTTCCGCGATATGTATTTTGATGAGGAGCCGCCGCCGCCCTTTTTTGCTTATGATACGGAGGGGTGGGTGATCTATATCAGCAGCTTCAGTAAATATGTAGCCCCTGGCTTACGAATCTGTGCGGTGGCCTGCCGATATCCATTTATGGAGCGTCTAATCACGGCCAAATCACTCGCAGACAATGGCACTCCGCTGCTGAATCAAAAAATATTTCTACATTACTACACCTCCCCACGCTTGCAACAGCATCTCGGTAAGCTGCGCATTGCGCTTCAAGTGCATAAGGAAATTGTAGAAGAGGAGCTGGCGGGGACTGGCTGGGAATGGACGACTCCGCAAGGCGGATTAAATCTATGGGTGAAACTACCGGAGCATCTTACGATGGATCGCCTGTTTGCTTCAAGTATGGCGCAGTCGATCGCTTTTGTTCCTGGGGAGTTATTTGATCCACTGGGGGAAATGAAGTCAAGGCTTCGCCTAAGTTATTCCTTTGCAAGCGAAGGGGTGCTGCGCGAAGGAATACAGCGTTTGATTGGGATCGCGCACAGTTTGTGAGTGGTACAGCAGGTATGGGGGATTAATGAAGAGGATATGAGGAGTTAAAGAGGATTAGAGGAATTAAAGAAGAAGATTAGATTAATTACTGCCGGATAGACTTGTATCACTTGTTTGGAAATTCCTGTAACACTTTCTACGTTTGCTCCGTCTGTAAGGTAGAGAAGGGGGTTATCAAATTGCGAAAGATCAATTTCCGAAAGTTCAATTTCCGAAGTCCAATGATGATATTTCTAGGTGTCCTATTAATATTTACGGCTTTGCTGACGGTGCGGCCCTCAGTCACTTACGCCTGTTCCTGTGTTATGCCTGCGGAGCCACTGGAAGCTCTTGAGAAAAGTACAGCTGTCTTTGTCGGGAAAGTAGTGGACATGAAGGAGCCGTCACAGGGGAACATAATTTCTTCTGCTGATCCAGTAAAGGTAACCTTTGAGGTGGATTCCAGCTGGAAAGGGGTCGAGGGAAACCAAGTTACATTGACTACGGCTTTATCTTCTGCAAGCTGCGGCTTTGAGTTTGTGGAAGGGGAAAGTTACATTGTCTATGCTTATGCTAGAGACGGTGGAGAATCTGGTAATCTGGAGGCTAGTTTATGCAGTCGAACTAAGCGGCTAACCGCTGACTCAGTGGATCTGAAAGAGCTGGGACCGGGTATTTCGGCAACGACGCCTACCGCTTCTCCGGAGGTAACCCCGAATAATTCACCGGAGTCAGGAGCTGGGAGTAATGAGCCTGATCAAACGGGTAATTCTGCTGGGGACAGTGATTCCTTTCCTCTTGTTAATGTGGGGATTAGTGGAATAATTATCGTTCTAGTAGCTATAGCTGGGGCTGTTCTATACCGTCGTAGAAATGATGGAACGCGCAAAAAATGACTCTAACTGTAGAGTCACGTCATGTAATGTAATGGTGGGATCAAGTTAGGACGTAAGAGTATATAAGGGGTTGTGATAAAATAAGCGGTCGCTCGGGATAAACATCCGAGCGACCGCTTATTTGTTTGAGAAGACCTTGAGTAACTGGTGTTGGGCTGTGTTGGTGGACCAGTGGTGGAGTATGTTGGTGGGCGAAAAGGTACTGATGCTAATGCTGGTGTGTGCTGAAGGGCGGCGTAGGTCTAGAGTTGGTATGTGTGGAAGGGCGATGCAGGTCTAGTGCTGGTGCTGGTGCTCAAGTGTAGCTCGGAACCATCTAGAATCAATAATTAGGGAAATCCTCCCTGATTTTATCGTGTTTTACTCATTAATAGCGATAATTGGGGAATTCCTCCCTAAAATTCTGCGGAAATTGCCCTTTTTGCCTATAATCGGCTAATTATTAGGGAGAAATTCCGCAAAAAGTCCAATGTGTGCTTATAAAGATCGATTATCAGGGAGAAATTCCGCAAAAAGTTTAACGCGCGCCTATAAAGTTCGAATTTGAGGGAGAATCTCCTTAAATATCAGTTCAAGGAGGGCAGAATTTTGTGAAGCAAGTTGCACTTTAGATTGTAAGGTAAAGTAAGGTGAATTCCGTGTAGCAAGGTTAATTTGGGTGATGTGATTAAGGTGAATTTAGTGAGTTAATGATGAATTTTTGCGATGTAAGTTGAAATCTGTTGAAGTCAGTTGTGATGTCACTTGAGTTTAGATCGCAAGCCTACCTCACCCTCGTCACACCCACCCAAATAACCGGGCAAGCTGAGCGACAGCAAAGGTTACTCCGATGGCGATACCCAGCGGAATGACTGCTGAGAGAACGGCCCACTTCATGCTTTTTGTTTCCTTGTAAATGTTCACGAGTGTCGTACCACAAGGATAGTGGAGCAGGGAGAACAGCATCATGTTGAGTGCGGTCAGCCAGGTCCAGCCATGTGAGAGAAAGACATCTTTGATACTGCCTAAGCTGTCGATATCAACCATAGCGCCTGAGGACATATAGCCCATAAGCAGGATAGGCAATACGATTTCATTCGCAGGAAGTCCAAGAATAAAGGCCATGATGATAAAGCCATCCATGCCAAGCAAATGTGCGAACGGATCAAAGAATGCAGCCATATGATTCAGTACAGAATCGCCGCCAATAAACAGATTGCCTAGAATCCAAGTGATAATCCCGGCAGGGGCAGCAACGACGATAGCCCGAGTAAGTACGTTAAGGGACTTATCTTTGGAGGAAATAAGTATGGTCTTCCAGATTTGTGGACGGCGGTAGGGAGGAAGCTCCAATGTGTAATGTGTGGGAACCCCACGCAGCGCAGTTTTGGACATGACCCAGGAAACGGTTAAGGTAACAATGATGCCGATTAGAACCATTCCCATTAGGACGGAGGCAGTGGTGAATGTACGAAGCGCGCCTGTCGTAGCGGCTCCTGCCATAAATAAGGAAGACAATAAAATCAGCGTGGGCCAGCGGCCGTTGCAAGGGACAAAATTGTTGGTCAGTATAGCCAGCATTCGTTCACGCGGCGATTCGATGATTCGTGTGGAGAGGATAGCGGCCGCGTTACAGCCGAAGCCCATGGACATGGTTAAAGCTTGCTTGCCATGACCACCTGATTTTTTGAACAGTCGGTCCATGTTAAAAGCAACGCGTGGCAGATACCCGAAATTCTCAAGCAGAGCGAATACGGGGAAAAAGATCATCATCGGTGGCAGCATGACACTGATTACCCATGAGGTGCCTCGATACAAGCCAAGCACAAGCACGCCGTGCAGCCAAGCTGGGGCATGGAGAGCCTCAAATCCCGCTGTCAGATATCCTTCGATGAAGCCAAAGAAGGAAGCGAGCCAGCTAGAAGGGTAGTTAGCCCCGGCAATCGTAATCCAGAATACGACACCGAGAATGGCGAGCATGATGGGAAAACCCCAAATTTTGGAGGTCACGATATTATCCAGCTTGTAAGTGCTGTTCAGTTTCTTCTTATCCCGATAAGTAACTGCATCTCCGCAGATGCCTGCGGATACGCCATATATACCACTGACAATCTCATCCCGAATGGCTCCGCCGTCAGCGAGCTTTTTTGCGGTGGACAATAGGGAATCTAGAGCGTCAGATCCCTTAGTGATAGGCAGTGACTCCATGGCCGATGACCTCCTTTGCTTCGGGTAAATCCTTGCTTTTCATATGCTCTTTAAGTGAAGTAAGCAGGCTGTCATCACCGTCCAATAAGCGCAGTGCAATCCAGCGAGCGGGATATTTGGTACCGATGGTTTGCTCTACCAATGGTGTAAGCTCGGCAATTCCCCGTTCGATCTCTTCGTTGTAACTAATCCGCAGCGGCTGCGCTGTGAATGAGCCTGTAGCCACTCGCTCCACTTGATCCAATAAGGCATCGATCCCTATTTTATTGCGTGCCGATATCGCAACGACGGGTACGCCGAGACGTTTGGAGATACTCTTCAGGTTGATGTCGATGCCCAGCTTACGTGCTTCATCAATGAGGTTGATGCAGACAACCGCCCGTCCGGTAATCTCCAGCACTTGCAAGGCAAGATTGAGATTACGTTCCAGCGAAGTAGCGTCAAGCACTACAAGTGTCACGTCTGGCTGTTCAAAAATAATATAATCTCTAGCCGCTTCTTCATCCGCGGAATTTGAGTATAGGGAGTACGTTCCTGGTAAATCTACCGCGAGGTATGAATGGTTATTGTGTTTGAATTCGCCTTCGGCAGTAATGACGGTTTTACCTGCCCAGTTTCCAGTATGCTGTCGCATGCCGGTTAGCAGGTTGAATAGTGTGCTTTTTCCGGTGTTAGGATTGCCTGCAAAAGCGACGGTGAACTGACTCATGCTTCTACACCTCCAATTAATTCTCCGAATATTAAAGAACTTTCTTCTCTACGCAATGCAATGGTCGTATTGCTTACCCGAAAAGCTATAGGATCTCCTAATGGACTACGCCGCAACACCTCTACGATATTCCCGACTACGAACCCGAGGTCCAGTAATCTTCTTCTAAGCACACCTTGAACTTCAATGTCGCTGATGCGCAGCGTGCTACCCTTTGCAGCCTCTGATAAAGGAATAGTTGTTCCAGTCATGAGATCCCTTCTTTCATTTATATTTTTACCGCCTACGGTTTTTATTTTGTGTATTAGAACATTTCTTGTAGTCTGGCACAACATTAGTATATGGCAACAACTTTGTCCCTGCAACAAGAATGTTTCCCTTAGGCAAAATAAAATTAAGCAAAAAAAGCCCCTGACGAAAGAGGGCTTGTACGCTCTTTTCCGCAGGGTTGAGCTTAATTCCTAATTAACATAAAAATTACGACCAGCTGCCAAAATCAAGTCTACGTCCGGTCTCGACCAAGGTTTTAATATTACTCAGAACCTGCCACCAGGCGTTGATACTGCCAGCATATGAAGGATCATCAGGATGCCATTCATCGTGGATAAGCGTAAGCTTAGTAGTTCCACCCACCGGTTCAAGCAGCCAAGATATACGCGATTCATATCTTTCTGTACCCTTATGATAGGAGGGGCCGACCTTATGCGTGAAACGAAACGCTTTTTGTGGAGTGAACTCCAGCAGAGTCCCATATACATGTAACGTTTCATCGCCATCTGCACCGGGACCAACATATTCCAGCAATTCACCTTCTTTAAAAGTGGATTGGATTACGCTCCCGTAGTAAATCTGTTTAGTACCTTCGGGAGAGATCAAAGTCTCCCATACCTGCTCAGGTGTTCCGCCAATATAAAATTCATAGTGAAGTTCTTTCATTCCTTATTCCTCCTTGGTTTGTACAATCATTTATTCCCTTAGACTTATTTACACTATACAAAAGGATCACTGACAACTACGGTCAGTGATCCTAAAATAATCATTTTAAGTCTTATAATAAGCTGCCAGATCGGTAGCTATAGCGGACAGCTTTTGTTTCAGAGCTAAAGGCTCTAGGATTCGTAGTGTTGATCCATAAGGCAACAAGAAGTAAGGCGCATAAGTCAGTAAGGAGGTCTCATCGACTTGAAAACGGGCTTGTCCGTCAATGCGCTGGACCAGCGTATGTCCAAACAGCCAATGACTGCATAGATCGTTAAGGATTCCTTCATCGGCGGCGATGACTACTGCTATGAGTTTTTCTGGAGTATTTGGTGTGGGCAGCAAGCTTTTTAACAAAAAATCCCGTGCAGAGAAGTCAGCAGGACGGGCAAACAGAGCTTCTGTGCGGTGCAGTTCAGTTATTCTATCGACTCGGAAAGACCGAATTTCTTGCCTCTGATGGCAATAAGCAACGGTGTACCATTGCCCTTTCCACAGGACAAGTCCATAAGGATCAATAGCGCGGGAAGAAATCGTCTCCCCGTTTCCCTTCCGATATTCCATCTGGAGGGTATGTCCGTTCGCCGTCGCTAATTCAAGCTCTTGCAGTAGGTGGGGAAGCGGCGCAGCAGGGGAGTGGATGGTTTCTATCCCGCTCTCATGACGCTCCATCTGTTCTAATTGCTGCGCATTGCTGTACCGTTTCAGTTTGGCGATTGCTTGATCTAGAGCTTCTACATAAGGATATCCAGTTCCCCGCGCAAAGGAGGCGGCTTGCAGGAGGGAACGTTGTTCGTCGGAGTCAAAGAATAACGGGACCTCGGAAAAATGCTCCGGAAGGCTATAGCCACCACCAGGTCCACTATCCGCGATAATGGGTACGCCACTGATGCATAACGCGTCGATGTAACGATAGACAGAGCGGACACTGATCTCTAGCGCTTCTGCTAGTTCCCCGGCGGTTCTTCCCCGTTGCTTGAGCATCCAGAGAATGGATAACATGTGATCAGCCTTGGACATAAATCAGGAACCTCCTTGCCTCATTAATTAGTAATAGTTTACTAACTATAGCAAATTGCCTATTGATCAGCTAGAGAACCTTTTGGTGCTGCCATAAGTTCCAAGCCGCGAAGTACATCCAGGGTTACGATTCTTTTCAACATGGTGTTACACCATTATTTTCTTGAGACTATGAATGTACCGTGATCTCGCAATAAGGAAATAGATAGTTTGCACAACCAGAAATACAGCAGATGTAGTAAGCACGGGCACAGTTACATTTGTGATATTAATCTGTTTCAGTATCGGGCGTATCACGACAAGGGTCTGAATGGTGGCAATAATAATCGGAATATAGAAAAGCACAGAAATCTGTTTGGTAGCAGAAGCTGACATTTCTTTAGTACTTAAACCGATTTTGGACAAAGCATTATACATTTGCTTATCTGTGTTGAGCTCAGTATGAAGTTTAAAAAAGAGAAAGCTGGCCGATGAAAGCGAGAAGATCAGTGCGATAAAAATTCCTATAAAGCTAAGCATGGCGGCTCCCTGTTTGGTCGATAGATAGCTGTCTGCTCGCGATCCCAGTATAGAGCTGTATTGATGGTTAGCCTTGTTAGCGGCTTTATTCCATTGGATAAGGTCTCTGGTGACAACAGCTTCAGCTGAGCTGTCATTAGGTGTAGGACCGTCCCATGCAGGGATTTTGTATAGATATTTCACATAAGGTCTCGTGTACTTCTCTGCTGAATTTGAAATCTTATGATATAAGTTGTCATCTACGATTAGAAGTGAGGTGGCCATTGGATCTACTGGATGCACCTTTGGTGTTCGTAATTCTTTTAACATCAGTTCCTCATCTTTTTGAACCTTCAAATGAATCGCTCGATTAGCAGCATAATTCTGTGAATCCATATGTGGGTTCAGCAGCAATACAGCTTCTTTTTCAGACAAGGGTCCAACCTCGGATCACTCGTGTGCCCGTCGTAGTGGATCATATATCGTTCAGGATAGAGGATTAAACCTCCAGATTGGAGTTTATTCTCTTCTTGAGTCTGTGAGTATGAACCGTATGCTCTACGTATGTGGCTGCGGATTTTGGCAAGTACAACCTCATAGTGAAAAGGCTTAGTGATATAATCGTCCCCGCCATTCTCAAGCGCCATCACCTGATCCATTCCACTATCCGTGCAGAAATGAACAGAATCGGGCAGAGTGGGAGGGAACGAATCTGGCGGCACCAGTAGAACCCATCGTATTTAGGCAGATTGACGTCCAGTAAGATAAGGTCAGCCGAGCTTTCATTAAAAGTCTCCAGCACCCTGTTGAAATCCTCTACAATAATTGTACGGAACCCATATTTCGATAGGTACGTGCTCAGCAATCTTACCAGCTTGGCATCGTCCTCTATGATTAGAATCGTCTCCATATTTTCACTCCTTTGTTCAGTTATACAGTAACATGGACAAGGAAAATTATGCAAAAAGAGTACTCTTATTCGTGGTCAATGTAAGAATCTAGCTAGATTTATCGAAGGGGAATTTAGCTGATCTAAGTCTAGCTGATCTAGCTCTAGCTGACCTAGCTGTAGCTGGCCTAGCTCTAGCTGATCTAGCTCTAGCTGTTCTAGCTCTAGCTTATCTAGCTCTAAGCAATCCAGATTTCGCTCAAGCGGATTATCCAGACTTAATTGCACTTTGTACACTTATTTCTGCGTAGATCGTCCCTAGAAGCCGTTTAATTGCACTTCGTGCAACTAAAAAGGGTGAATCTAGTGGAATTAAAGGAAAACCAGAAATTTAACTGCACGAAATACAACTAACTATCTTTTGAAGGAGCATTCTGAGGAAATAGTTGCACTAAATGCAGTTAACGGATGCGTGGAGCTCATAATTATCGCTTGAAAAAGCTTGATCAGTGACTATTTCCTCCGGAAGAAGACCGCCCACTCCAAAACTTTCTCTAATTGCACTTTGTACACTTATTTCTGAGTAGATAGTCCCTAGAAGCTATTTAATTGCACTTCGTGCAACTAAAAAGGGTAAACTGGGTGCAATTAAAGGAAAACCAGAAATTTAACTGCACGAAATACAACTAACTATCTTTTAAAGGAGCATTCTGAGGAATAGTTGCACTAAATGCAGTTAACGGATGCGTGGAGCTCATAATTATCGCTTGAAAAAGCTTGATCAGTGACTATTTCCTCCGGAAGAAGAACGCCACTCCAAAGCTTTCTCTAATTGCACTTTGTACACTTATTCCTGCGTAGTTGGTCATTAGAAGCCATTTAATTGCACTCTGTGCAACTAAAAAGGGTGAATCTAGTGCAATTAAAGGGAAATCAGAAATTTAACTGCACGAAATACAACTAACTATCTTTTGAAGGAGCATTCTGAGGAATAGTTGCACTAAATACAATTAACAGATGTGTGGAGCTCATAATTATCGCTTGAAAAAGCTTGATCAGTGACTATTTCCTCCGGAAGAAGATCGCCCACTCCAAAGCTTTCTCTAATTGCACTTTGTACACTTATACCTGCGTAGTTGGTCCTTAGAAGCCATTTAATTGCACTTCGTGCAACTAAAAAGGGTGAATCTAGTGCAATTAAAGGAAAACCAGAAATTTAACTGCACGAAATACAACTAACTATCTTTTTAAGTAACTTTCTGAGGAATAGTTGCACTAAATGCAGTTAACGGATGCGTGGAGCTCATAATTTCCACTCGAGAAATGTTTGTTTTGTGAACGTACGGATCATATTAGGTAGTATAAAATAATAATAACTAATTATGATATATGCTTCATTTTGCATCCCCCTTAATATGAAATTAAAGAGAGGGGCGTGGAAAATGAACATTAATTTTAGAAGCTACCGTTCTGAAGATCTGCTAAAGGTACGTCATTTTCTTATAAAAAGTTATAGTAAGCTAAAGACTCCAAATACCTGGCTTATAGACCGCTGGGAATTTGTTATTTTTTTTCAGGAGACGAGAAGTGGAACGCTGGAGCAGTGGGAACAAAAAGTGGGCTTATGGGAGTATGAGAATGGAGAGCTTGCAGCTGTAGTGTGCAGGGACGATGGGTTCTATTTTCAGTGTGCTGAGATGAATCCTCCGGAAAAATTACTTGAAGAAATGTTCGCTTTTGCTGAACAAAAAGCTGAGGAAGAGAACGGTGGTTACGTAGAGCTGTATGTGCCAATACCGGAGAATATGACTTCTGCGGCGGAGGTTGCTCGTAAGAGGGGGTATTATCAAACGGGTGGTAAGGAAAGTGTAAACTCCTTGCGATTGGATAAGGAATTCCCTGTGGAGCTCCCCTCTGGCTTTAGAATATGCAGCGGAGATGAGATTGAGGTTACTGCAAAAGCGCTCGGACATATCATGGCCTTCGACTATGCAGAAACGGCGGAGGCAGAGCTCACGCTGCTGCATTATGGGAATATGAGTAACGCTCCAAGCTATAATCCGCAGCTCGATCTTAGCGTTGTGAATGACGCGGGCGAAGTGGTTTCCTTTTGTAATATTTTTTGGGACAGCAGCAATAGAATTGGTGCTCTGGAGCCTGTAGGCACATCCATTAATTATCGAAAGCTGGGACTGGGACGGGCGGTTCTACACGAAGGATTTAACCGTTTAAAACAACTCGGAGCTAGTAAAGTTTACGTAGGTTCTATGCAGCCTTTCTATGAGAAATTGGGCTTTACTACAGAAGTTTGGTTACAGGTGTGGGAATATTCAGGTCACACAGATTAAGTTGCACCGGCTGCCCCCGACATTGGATCTGTCAGCAGTACCTAAACTGGCAACGTTTTATGAAAAATCCCCTTGATGGGTAAGTCATCAAGGGGATTTTTGGGTTTGAGCTCGGCAATCATATGCTGCACAGTAATCTCATACGTCGCACAGCAATCATACCGCCATAGCAATTATGCGCTGCAAACTGCCTCTGATTGCACTTTGTACAATAGAATCATATATTCTTAGTAGCCGAAGCCGAAGCCGAAGCCGAAGCCGAAGCCGAAGCCGAAGCCGAAGCCGAAGCCGAAGCCGAAGCCGAAGCCGAAGCCGAAGCCGAAGCCGAAGCCGAAGCCGAAGCCGAAGCCGTAGCGTGGCTGAGCCAAGCCAAATCACAAAGCTCAGCACTCGCAACTAGCCGTCTGGCCAAGAGATTTTATTGATATTTGACTACAATTGCATTGCTGATCTGACGCCCAGGGGACGTAAGATATTTGCCGTTGTAGTAGAGCCCGCTGGATGCACCACCATCCAGATTCATGGCTTGATACGCTCCAGCTTGCTTCATCATTTCTGCCAGCTGTGGGATGGTGGCTCCACCAGTGGTCAGTAGAATGAGCTTATGGTCGCGTGTTAATCCGAGCGCGCTGCGTGCTCCGCCGCCGGTTAAGATTTTTGGATCTTTGAAGCCTTCTGCCGCGACATTTAGGGATACCTTGCCGTTCACAAGAAGACGCGGGCCGGCTTGAAGAGCTCCTTCCATAGAACCGGAAGCGAAGCGGCTTGTGAAATCCAGCCCAGGAATCAGTGACGCCAGATGGTTGCTGTCATAGGTAAAAATCGTCCGGCGATCCCCGGAGCTATTTTTAAGCATTTTTCCGCCGCTGACAATGTAACCGTATGGAGCTTTGTATGCTCCTTTTGTATAGGCATCAAAAAATGTTCCGTTAATCGCAACTACGGCATTATTACGTTTAGCCAGACTGCTTAGGTCCTCCACTTTTCCGACCGTATTTCCAGCCAGTACGACATCAAGTTTCACCTTAGGATGCAGCAGGGACACTGTAACCGTCTGGGCTTTGAAGGATCTGCCGCCAACTTTGAAGGTTTTACTAGCGCTGACAACTGGAGAAGAATCCGCTTTGATTAGTGCGCCTGACTGTACAGGAACAGTGGTTGCAATATCATTACTCTTAAGGGTTAATGAAGAGGCTTCCTTATCCCAGGTTAATTGAATGCCAAGCGTTGTGCTGATAAAAGACAACGGGATATATACCGTGCCATTATCACTGAAAGCAAGATCAGTTAGCGTAACCGACTTTTCATTGACGAGCGCAGTGGTTTGTCCTAATGTAAGCGTTATGGTGGTGTCTGCATTCGTAATGCTTATACGTTTTTCGTTAGGATTCCATACAGACTGTATACCAGTGAAGCTATTTAAGAGACGCAGTGGTATGTATGAATGGTTATTCTTGTCCACATAGACGGTGTTTTTAGGAACTGGTGTTGCACCAACAGTGGATGGGCAAGTGGCGACAAGTGGAACGAGCAGTAAGAAGGTAAGAAACAGAGTGGACCCTAGCTTTTTCATCATAAACAATTACTCCTTATCTTGTAGCTGTTGTAAAAAACGACAAGGTTTATTATACCTCATGTTCAAAAACTTGGATAACCTTTATTTTTAAATGTTCATAGGGTGAATCTGATAGAATATAGATTATATTATTTATATTAGCACTGAAATTGCACTGAGATTAGCACCATAAGTAGCACCATAACCAGCACAATAACCAGCATCACAATTGCCACTAGACTCAATAGCTAAAAGGAGATTTTTATGACTACAATAGGTTTAATTCGCCATGGAAGTACCGCGTGGAATAAAGAAGGCAGAGTGCAAGGGCATACGGATAATTCATTGGATGCTGAAGGCCTGCAACAGGCACAACTACTGGCTGAACGTCTTAGCACAGAACAATGGGATTACATATATTCAAGTGATTTACTCAGAGCGCGGCAAACGGCAGAGGTTATTGCAGAAAGATTAGGCCTTGAGATCACGGGTTTAGCGCCGGGCATTCGAGAGATGTATGCGGGACTTATTGAAGGAACTACGCAGCAAGAGCGGATTGAACGATGGGGAACCGATTGGAAGACGTTAGATTTGGGTTTGGAAACTCCAGAAGCCAGCGAGCTCAGAGGCAGCGAAGTGATTGAAGAAATTGCGGCGAGACATCCAGGCAGTCATATTCTGATCGTTAGCCATGGTGCAATTTTACGCAGTAGCCTTAGAAGACTACTTCCAGAACTGGACGGCACAGTATTATTGAACAATACGTCAATTACGCGAATAACAAAATCCGAATCGGATGGCTCCTGGAACTGCGAGTTATATAATTGTGCGCGGCATTTGGAGAAAGAGTAAGTGTTCAGATAATGTTCAGAGCTTTTTTATATATTGGTATCGCAGTACAGTAAGCTAATTATTTGTAGTTCAGAAGGATGTGCGAATTAAAGGTGGTAGAGGTTCAGATTTATTTACAAACGTTAATGTCCATTATCATCGCAGGGGTTGTAGGTTATTTAGTATTGAGATTTTACCGGGATGTTGCTAGTAAGGAACCAAAACAAAGAGCAGTTTACACGGGCCTTTCCATTATAACTATTGTCGTTGGATTGTGGGCAATGCATCAGCTAGGCAAAAAATCCTTAGAAGAAACTGTAGAGGTCAATGGGGGGATTTTCACTCCGTTATTGATATACGCGCTTACGATAGCTGTTTTAATGTTTTTGCTTACACGGCTGAACCTTGTTTTGGCGGAAAGAGAGCAGCTTAAGGAACTTGCCTATAAAGATGGCTTAACGGGGCTGTTAAACAAGAATGGAATGGATCACTTTTGGGATCGCTGCAAAGTAAATGAGCAACTAGCCGTATTGTTTATGGATTTGAACCGGTTCAAATCAATCAATGACAGCTTAGGACATCATGTGGGCGATTTACTGCTGCAAGAGGTGGGAGGAAGGTTAAGTCAATTCTCCAGCAAAAGAAAACGCCATATTTTCCGCATAGGCGGCGATGAATTTGTGATTGTAGCTAAAGGCTGCAATCAGAAGGAAGCGGAGCAGTTAGCGGTGCAGATTCTGGAGAAGACGACCAGACATTATCAGCTGGGAGAGCACAACCTCTTTGTATCTGCGAGCATAGGCATCAGCATTAGTCATGGCAAGGTGGATCATTTCAGGCTGCTGCACGAAGCAGATACAGCGATGTACACCGCCAAACAGCTGGGTACAGGTCGTTATTCAGTTTATAAAAATTAGTTTGTTAAGTGTAAAATATAAGCGTCAGCCCTGGACATAAATAGATGTCTAAGGCTGACGCTTTTTTTTAGGCTCCCGGTGTGTGAAACTTGTGGGGGACTTGCTTGCGTCCCTTCATCAAGAAGAGGCAGAGCAGGGCAACCGCCATACTAATCGCTGCTACATAGAACAGGATGGAGTAATCAAAAATATCAATCATTAGCCCCAGCAAAGGTGGCGAGCTGATCGCTGCCAGTGAAGAGACCAAATAATACATCCCTGTTCGAGTACCGATACTCTCCTCAGTTCCCGTTGCAACAACATAAGGATAAGAGTTGATGTTGATACAAGCCCAGAAGATTCCTCCTGTCAGGAGTAACGCTCGAAGCACCAGCAGGTCCTGTGCAAACCCAACAAGCGCAAAGACCGTCATCAGGCCACATACGCCGACGATAATGATCTTCTTTTTCCCGAATCGCCCACCCAGCCAACCGCTCGGAATAGCGAACAGCACAAAGGCAAGGGAGAAGAAGGTAAGGGAGAAGGAGGCTGCTTGTTCACTGAGGCCCAGATGGTTTTTGCCATACAATGTAAACAAGGTTTCGACCCCTTGATAAGCTACAAACCAGAAGAAAATCGCTGCCAGTAGAAAGACTGTAGTACGATCCAGCTGGCCGCGAAAGGAGACTCTGGAAGGCTTAACTATCGTCGCAGAAGGGCTCCCCGCTGTATCGGATAGAAGCGTAGGGCTTATATTCACACCATCCCGTTTTTCTTTGATGAAGCGCGATACGATAAACAGACATAACAGGGTAATCAGTCCAGCAACGAGAAATGGCAGCGCAGGATTTGATTTATAGAGGATCGAACCCACGCCGAAAGCCAGAATTGATCCGAATCCACCCATGAAATTAATTAATCCGTTAGCCTTTGTACGCTGCTCCTCAGGTGTTATGTCGGGCATGAGAGCGACGGTAGGGGAACGGTATAAACTCATGGCTAAATTCATCAGCATCATAAATAAAAGCAGTGTAAATAGTCCGGTATGAAACGGAATCAGCATAGTCAGCACGGCAGCGAAGGGCATACCGATCATAAGATAAGGCATTCTGCGTCCAAAACGCGAGGTCGTGCGGTCACTCCGATTACCGATCCAAGGCTGCAAGAATAAGGCGAAGTAATTATCAATCGTCATCATGAAGCTGATTAGGGCTACACTATGTACATATTTTTCGAGGAAAAAAGGTACAAATGCGTTATACAGACTCCATGTAATGCTGATGCTGAAAAAGCCGAATCCGAGCAGCCAGACTTTTTTCACACCATCACACTCCCTTGTCAGCCAGAAGTCCAGCGAGTAGGTCTGGATGATCGGTAATAATGCCTGATACACCAGCTTCAATTAAATATTTCATCCGCTCGGGATCGTTAACGGTCCAAGGATGGTAGGCGACGCCATGCTTCGCCGCTTCTTCGACGAATTCAGGCAGTACCGCAAAATGATACGCATGCAACGCAGTCGCTCCAAGTGTAGCTGCATAGTCCCAAGGACGATACAAGCCTTCCCCGTATAGAATTCCTGTTCTGATCTCCGGTGCCAGCGACTGACAGTAAGCTAGTGAATAATGGTTGAAGCTCGAAAAAATGACGCGATCGCTCATCTTGAAATCCCGTACGGCCGCGATCACTTTTTCCTCCATACCCGGATATAAAAAAGTGCCATTTTTAAGCTCGATATTTAGGATGGTATCTCTACCTTGCAGCAGATCTAATAAATCTTCCAGCAATGGAAGGCGCTCATCTTTGAATTCAGGTCCGAACCATGAGCCTGCGTCCACTTCCAGCAGTTCTGCGAGTGTATGATCCTTCACATAGCCGGTTCCGCTTGTTGTGCGGTTTAGAGTTTCATCATGAATGAGGACTAGGCCGCCATCCTTGGTCATTTGTACATCAGTTTCTATTCCGGTTGCACCCAGCTCAAGACCTTTGCGAAATGCTACCATAGTATTTTCTGGACACACTGCCGACGCTCCACGATGCGCAAAATTAATGATGTTGTTCATAAGTTATTGTCCCTCCAACTTTAGTGTTTGCTATGCCCCTATAGATGGGGGCTACTTGTCATATTCCACAGAGAGTAAAGAAACCCTGTCTGGAATTTTAAATCAGTTATTCATAGCGCCATACGGGATTCGTTCCAAAAGTCCAGCTTCATAGATGCTCCGCAGCTTCAGCTCGGGCATATGAATATAACCGATATAACAATCGCATACCTTCATTCGGCAGCTTCTAACCGCAGAGAGACCCTCTAGCCCATCACGGTAAAGATTGCCTATGACACCTCTGTCCTTATAGCAGCGTTTCACAAGCCCAGCGCCCTGTACGTAAAAAACATCTTTTCCTGCATTGCAGGCTTGGCCAAGGCTTTCATAATCCATAGCATTCACAGAAAAATGTGGATCAATCTCGCTAAGGAAGACAAAATCCTCAGCTGTATAATAATCAGGTTTATCTTTGTAAGCATTGACCCATAAGTACACGTTCTCTGGTAACGCAGAACGAAGTGAAGCTATAGCTGAAAAAGCGCTGCGTATTCCAACGCTTCCCACACTAAATGGAACGTCGTTCTCATATAAAGTCAAACATTGCGCCAGAAATTTATCCTCCCGCACTTGTCCGGGGTGGTAGGTGGCCCAAAAGGCCACTTTTTTACGATTCAGCTGGGAGATGAAATCCAGGTTGGCAGATAGGTTGGTCTGAATCGCTACCTTCTCTACATGGTCCATATTGGAGAGGGCAATCATTGCTTCTTTGTACCAGCGATGAATCAGCCCTTCGCCATAGGGATTAAAAAATATAGAAAGCCGATGACCTGCCGCACCTTGCTCAGAGGCCCACGCTACAAAGGCTTCCAGCCCCTGGCGGTCCTTGGCGAGCGTAGCTGCGCTGTCTCTTGTTTTGCCAAAAGGACAATAGGGGCAATCATAGTTGCAGGACGTGAGGGAACCGCGGTAGTAGAGAACCGCATTCATGGCAATACGAACCTTTCCATCTGCTCTCGGATCTCCCCAGAAATAAACCAATCCCCAATCGAATCAGAGTAACCCATCCCTTCGGTGGTAAGGCGCAGGATGCCATCTTCCTCTTGCCCAAGACCGGAATGAAGCAGGTTGGACAGCTCAGGATAATCGCTCCAGAGCGATTGACCGAAACGCTGGCTGTAATCTTCAAGCTTCAGCCCTTCGCTATGTAGAATCGCCTTCAGAATAAAGCGGCGTTTCTGTTCTTCAAGACTCAGCACAATCCCGTAATCCGCAGTATCGTAACGATCCGTCGCCACGTAATCAGCAATAATGCTCTCGGTTGCTTTACGGCTTACCCCATAACGGGAAGCGTAATGCACATGGCGGGTGTAGGATCTTGCTCCGCAGCCCAATCCGACCATTCCTTCTTCTTGGCAGCTATAATCGAGAATGGGTTTAGCTGTTCCTGCGTCTTCCTTGGCGAAACGACGCATGGAGTATTGGCGATATCCTCTCGCTCTAAGCAGCTGCCCAGCGGCTTTGTAGCAATCTAGGCGAATATCGTCCTGACGCTGGATATCACCAGGCTTCACAATCGTATGCTCACGGGTGTAGAGCGGATAGATGAAAATTTCCTCTGGCTCAAAGCTGATCGCTTGATTGAGCGAATATAGCCAAGAGTCGACCGTCTGCCCCGGAAGCCCGTAGATCAGATCTAAATTTAGTATGGGAAAATCATATTTCCCCAGCAGCTCTAGTGCCCGATATACCTCATCCGGATTTTGTGGGCGATAGATGGCCGCCGATTCAGCAGCGACAAAACTTTGGATGCCCATGCTGACCCGATCCACCGTATACTCTTTTAGAATATTCAGCTTCTCTTCGGTAATCGTCTCCGGTGAAGTTTCGACTGAGATGGAGGCTGTATTTGTGTCCAGTCCCATCGTATCAACGGCAATGTGGAACAAGCGGCGGAGCTGATCTGCTGCCAGCAGGGTGGGAGTTCCACCGCCGATCGCAAAACGCGCATAAGGTTTATGTCTGGTGAATTCCGCCCATTGCTTTGCTTGGCGTTCCAGGGCATCCACGTATGTGGCATGAACATTTGCGCGTTTATCAGGCAGGGTAAATAGGTTGCAGAATCCGCAGCGTGCGCCACAAAACGGAATATGCATATATAGAAAGAAAGATTCCGCAGGCTCATCACGCCAGAGTGTTTCTAGCGGCATCGGAGGCTGCAAATCCCTGTAAGCCGTTTTGTGTGGATAGGAATACAGATAAGAACGGTAAGGGTGAGCAGTAATGCTGTCTTTCCACTTGTGAAGCTCTTCTAAAGAGAAGGACGATAACGTCATATCAGTTCTCCATCCTTTCCTTGTTATAAATATTATAAAATAAACTCCCGATAAGGGACGTTCCATACCGTCTCGTGGGCAAGGCGATGCCCCTGATAGCCATCTTCCCCATAAGCGGTTCCATGATCTGAAAAAGCCAGGCAGAAGACAGGATTGCCGCGTTCCCGGAACGCATCGAACAACCGGCCCAGTTCACCGTCCACATAACGAAGAGCGGCGCGCTGGCTGTCTACGGAGTCTTTTTTAGCACCAGGTACAAAATAATGATTTGGTCCGTGAATGGCAGAGACGTTGAGGAACATAAACAATCTTTGCTCGCTAGGAGTATCCTTTAGCAGCTTCAAGGCATGGTTCACCTGATGCTCTGTGGAACGCGGATTGGTCACACCGAAGGTCATCCGCCAGTAGCTTTGCTGGAAATAGCTTGGCAACACACGTGCGAGTGGATTTTTTTTGGTGAAAAAAATAACACCTCCAATACAAACCGTGCGATAGCCCTCGGCAGCAAGTCCTGACATGATATCCGGCGTATCGAACAGCCATGTATGAGGATGCGTCTTCATTCCGGTATTTCGGGAATGGAACATCCGGATATGCTCAGTCTTATCCGTTGTAGCTGGAGTAGGCAAGAAGCCGCCGAAAAAAGCGTGATGGGCCGCATAAGTAAAGCTGCCGGGAGTATGTCTTTTCTCCCAGGATCCCGTTCCACACAGGTTCGGGCAGTTCGCTTCCTCCATAGTAGCTGCATCGTATCGAAGGGTATCAAGCGTGATCATTAGAATGTCATGGGTGCCAACGATAGTGTTCATATCCATTAAGAGGATCCTTCCTTTATAAGCGGTGTTGAGGGATGAGTAATATAGTCTCTGGCGGTCAATACCTTCATTTCCCATTCGTAGGTGCTGCAGCCACGGTATTTTACATCGTACAGCAAATCGCCAAAAGGATTAACATCGGCGACAAAACACTGCTGCGATCCTCCAGATATCAGCACGTCTATCCCGGCAACTCCAGAACGGGGAAATGCCGCCAGCGCTTGCAACGCGGTATTTCGTACCTGCTCCTGTATGAATTCTGATAAACCGGCTTCTGAAGGAGACATCCGCTGGCTGCGTAAATGCAGATTCGTAATTGGGGTGGAACTTACACGAGCAATTGCATGACAGGCCTCGCGGAGAACCACGAGCTGGCGGATATCGAAGGCTTTGCCGTTATGGCCGATCTTAGGGATCCATTGCTCGGCATAACCACCATGCCGATAAATCCAGTTAATAATGCCGGAGATCGTGGCGGTATCTGTGTATCGCCGCAGTTTACCGGAATTATAGTAAATGGGCGGTCGGGTGATGTAATTCTCGACCCCCACTGTAGTTAAGGCAATTTCGGCACCTGTAACGGGATGGAGCTGATAGGCGATCACCCCGGAAGCGGCAGAGCCGAAGGCTAGCTTAATGAATACCCGGTGCATTCGCCGGGAGATCATCATCTCACGGAGAGAGGCATAGTCGGTAGGCTGCTGTTCCTCGCCTAATGGACGAGGAATAGGGATGCCTGCCTCACTCAGAATCTGTTGTGCCCGCCGTTTATCGGTCATGGCCGCAATGTCAGCGGGGTCATTTAACCATAGCGAGCCTGGACAAACCTCTTTGGCTTCGCGCTGTAGTCTAGCCAGCATGCGGCAATAACCGCGGAACCATTGCGAAGGATGATGCAGGACACCCTGCATCTCCTTCAATTGATGGGCTACCTTCACACGGAGTGGGCGCGGATCAGGTCTTTCAGCGTAGGGATGCAGCGAATCGTCAACATCAACGGCATCAGGTGCGCCAAGAGCGATTAAGGCACGTTCTACTTCAAAGCTGCTGCCAGGCGATTCCAATCTCAGCAGCGGGGGAGCCGCACTGAGATCTATTCCGTTATAAACAGCCGGCTGGCTGGATAACAGCTGCTTCTGCACTTCCAGCAGATCACCTAACGATTGGCCTTGCAGAAATTCAGCGTACGATAAAATGATGGCAGGTGGCATTCCGAGATCGGAACGTGCTTGCTGAATGCCGCTAGTCCGTTTATCCCCAGGAATACCGATAACGATCATCGGCCGCATAGGGGGCTCACTCTGTGATGGAAGGATAACGCCAGTCTTCCTCATCATCGCTTTCCTGTTTGTCGCTGACATCGACAGGTAATCCACTCTGCTGCCACCGGCTGATCATCTCGTCGGACATAAAATGATGGCTTAGATTCAATGCTTTTAGTCCCTTGATTCTCTCGCTGGCAAGAAGCAATTCAGCACCTTCGTCGCTGAGGGTACCCAGAGATAGATCTAGCGTATCCAGCTGATCTAAGATAGGCGCATTTGCTACTGCACCGGCGATTTCATCTTGTATTTCGCTATTTTTTAATCCCAGATAGGTAAGTTTAGGGAACTTTCCTACTTCTATAAGAGGTAGAATATCTGCGAGGCTTCCGTCAAAGCCGTAGTTATCTACGCCAAGATATAGTTCCAGCTTGCGTAAATTCGGCAATTGGCTGGCTGCAATATTTTCAAGTACGGCTTTACTTAAGCCGCCGCTAATAATTATCAGTTCCTCCAGCTTGTCATGCTTTAGCTCTGAGAGGCTCAGCTCATTCCCGCCTTGAATCGTGAGTGATTGTAATTCTGGAAAAGCAGGGAGCAGCGGTGATAGATCGCTTTGGGTAATCCATGAAATCTCACATTCCTCATAGCCCATCTCACCAATAAAAAGCTTGCGTAAAGCCGGGAAGCTGGCGCTATGCGTAACCAGTGCCTCTACAACCTCTTCCGAGCTATTCTCGTAGGCTTGCCCCCAATCACCGATAATTAGGCTGGTCAGCGACGCACCTTCAGGGCTGCTGCTTAACTTCTCAATTGCTTCGCCAATTCTTTGACCTTCTTCGAATTCGTCGTATCCAATACTAAGCTTTACTTCCGTCATGGGTGTTCCCTCCCGGAAAAATTTAACTTCGAAAATACCCTATCATCTGTAGCCGAGGGAGTCAAATAGCTGAATATAACTATAGTTAAACTCTCCATATTATTGAGGTGAAATTTTGTGGTAGGTTTATACTAGAGGCAATTTTATTTTTTTGGAAGGAGTTATTCGTATGAAGAATAAACTTCAGGAATGGATTATTGAGACGGATATAATTAAAATGCAAGAGGCTCTGGAAGCAGGTTTAATTACCTCAGAGGATATAGTTCAAGTATATTTGGAGCGGATCCATAAATACGATATAGACATAAACTCTATTTTAGAAATAAATCCAGAGGTTATACAAATCGCGCGAGCACTCGATAAAGAACGAGCAGAAAAAGGGAGCCGCGGGAGCCTGCACGGTATTCCTATTTTATTGAAGGATAATATAGACACCGCGGATAAGATGCATACGAGTGCCGGTTCTGTAGCTTTAGCTGGATCAATTGCGGCAAAAGATTCATTTGTAGCGGCCAAGCTTCGATTGGCGGGGGCTATTTTACTTGGGAAGGCGAATATGTCGGAGTGGTCTAATTTTATGTCTAGTACAATGCCTGCGGGATATAGCTCGCGGGGCGGGCTTGTACTGAATCCGTATGGACCTGGGACGGTATTTGTCAGTGGTTCCAGCTCCGGGCCTGCGGCAGCCGTAGCAGCGAATCTGGCAGCAGCAGCGATCGGAACGGAAACCGCAGGATCTATTGTCGGTCCAGCCAGCCAACATGCTCTTGTCGGAATCAAACCTACGGTGGGATTAGTGAGCCGTTCTGGAGTCATTCCTATTTCAGTAAGCCAGGATACCCCTGGGCCTATAGCTAGAACGGTTACAGATGCGGCAATTATTTTAGGGGCGTTAACCGGAGTGGACGACAACGATTCAGCAACATTTTCAAGCGAAAAATACGCTTATACAGACTATACTTCAAGTTTAGATAAAAGCTTTATACGACAAGCAAGAATAGGTATTCCACGGCATTATTATAAGCATTTAGACGCTGAGAGGCTTGCAATTATGGAAGCAGCTATCTTGACCTTGAAGAATGAAGGGGCTACCATTATAGATCCTGTCACAGTACATGTTGAACAACAGAATTGGAATAATGATGTGATTTGTTATGAATTTAAAAAAGGGCTCAACCAGTATTTAGCACAAGTAGATGATTCCGTTCCGATTCACTCTTTGCAAGAATTGATAGCCTATAATGAAAGACATGCTGAGATTGCCTTGCAATATGGGCAAGACACCCTGACAAGATCAGAAGAAGTAACATTAACTGAAGAGGCCTATGAAGAGAAGAGACAAGAATACAAGGAATTAGCGCTTGAGCAAGGAATAGATTATGTGTTGGAACAATATAGTTTAGACGCGTTATTGCTGCCTGGTGATGTAGATGGCATGTATATTGCGGCACGCTTAGGTTATCCATTAGTTACTGTTCCGGCGGGATATGTATCTCAAGGCATTATTGATGCGGATGGGGATTCGACCAGGGGACCTTTTGGTGTTGTTTTTTCCGGAAAAGCTTATAGCGAGCCTACGCTCATAGCCTTAGCATACGGGTTTGAACAAGCTACGTATCACCGGATTCCACCTCAATTGGAGTAGAATTAGGCTAACTTAGAATAGAAGGAAGCGATCAGTTTGAAGTATTGCCTGGAATGTGGGACAGAGTTAGTAATGAAAGAAAGTGAAGGGGAAGGGCAGGTACCTTATTGTAATGCGTGTGAAATGTTCCGATTCCCTATTTTCAGCACGGCGATTAGTACAGCAGTATTAAACAGGGAGAAAAACAAGATTTTATTAATTCAGCAATATAATCGGCCAGACTACATATTACTCGCAGGATACGTGAACAAAGGTGAAGATGCGGAAACGACTCTCGTACGTGAGGTAAAAGAAGAGGTAGGACTTGATATTGTCGCTTATGAATATATGCGCAGCTTGTACTTCGCACCATCCAATACGCTAATGCTGAATTTTATAGGTGTTGCAGATTCGGAGGACTTGAGCCAGGTGAGTACTGAGGTTGATCATGCTGAATGGTTTACTTTGGAAGAAGCCGCCAGAGCGATTAAAAAGAACAGCCTAGCCGAAACCTTCTTACTGGCGATTATTGAGAAATTGAACGCGGGACAGGTACAGGTCAATCCGGTAGCTGTTGGAGGAAAGTAAAAAGGAGCCGTGAGGCTCCTTTTTATTGTTTCCATGTAGGGGGTCTAGTTTATTTAAGCTTATACACACGAGCTTCATAAGGACGAAGCTGAATTGTGTTTAGTTCTTCTTCTGGATTTACTTCGTAATTGGCAATAAGCAATGCCTTCGCTTGAAACTTCACAGTAGAAGGAAGTTCGAAGGTCGCAGGCTCTCCGAAGAAATTCAATACAACCAGTAGCTGTTCTTCACCAAGAGTACGCAGATAAGCATATACCTGTTTATTCTCCTCAGCCAGAATTGTATAATTTCCGTATACGATAATTTCATGCTGCTTGCGCAGCTCAATAAGTCTCTTATAATAGTAAAAAATAGAATCAGGATCAGCCAGCGCCTGCTCCACATTAATTTCCTTGTAATTAGGATTTACGGCTAGCCAAGGAGAGCCCGTCGTGAAGCCTGCCTGCGGCTCGGCGTTCCATTGCATCGGCGTACGGCCATTGTCCCGGCCTTTAATGTAAATGGAGTTCATGATAGCTTCTTCCGAATGTCCGGCAGCCAAGTATTCTTTATACATATTCAAGATTTCAATGTCTTTGTAATCGTTGATGGAATCAAACTGTACATTCGTCATGCCGATTTCTTCGCCTTGATAGATGTAAGGTGTGCCTTGGAGCGTGTGCAGCAGTGTTGCCAGCATCTTGGCAGACTCTTTCGGATATAACTTATCATCTCCGAAGCGGGATAACATACGCGGCTGATCGTGGTTGTTCATATACAGACTGTTCCAACCTTTACCGTCCAGCGCGATTTGCCATTTGGAAATGATGGACTTGATGTCCGCCAGCTTCCAAGGCTGCACATTCCATTTGCCTCCAGGTCCGGAATCGACGTCCATAAGCTCGAAATGGAATACCATGTTCAGCTCGTTGCGATCCTCGGAAACGTACAACGAAGCCTCCTCGGGAGTGACATTAACGGCTTCGCCCACTGTCATGATATCGTACTTGGACAGGACCTCACGGTTCATTTCCTGCATATACTCATGTACGCGTGGTCCGTTAACGAAATAGTCTCCTCCGAAGTGGTACGTAGGCTGTTCTCCGTTATTTTCTGGGGCAACGCTAGGTAATTCCGGTACTTTGGAGATCAAGTTGATTACATCCATACGGAATCCGTCAATGCCCTTGTCCAGCCACCAGGTCATCATATCGTAGACTTCCTGGCGCAGCTTAGGATTATCCCAATTCAGGTCGGGTTGCTTTCTCGAGAAGAGATGGAGGTAATATTCCTCCGACTTCTCATCGAATTCCCAAGCCGAACCGCTGAAGAAGGAACCCCAGTCGTTAGGCTTCTGTCCGTCCTGGCCCGGCCGCCAGATATAATAATCACGATAAGGATTATCCTGCGATTTGCGGGACTCCACGAACCAAGCGTGCTCATCAGAGGAGTGGTTGACCACGAGATCCATAATCAGCTTCATGCCACGGCTGTGAAGTCCAGCTAGCAGTTCCTCCCAATCAGAGAGTGTTCCGAAATCATCCATAATACTTTGATAGTTACTGATATCATAGCCGTTATCGTCGTTTGGCGACTCGTATACCGGGCATAACCAGACTACGTCGACGCCAAGCTGATTTAAATAATCGAGTTTCGAGATAATGCCCTGCAGATCACCGATGCCGTCCCCGTTACTGTCTTTGAAGCTGCGGGGGTAGATTTGATAAACTACGCTTTCTTTCCACCATTTCTTATCCATGTATAACTCTCCTATCTCTCTATATAAATCTTAGTTATTTAATGGACCCTGATGTTAGTCCACTGATTATCCATTTTTGCGCGAACAAATAAACCACGAGCATCGGGGATAAAGCAAGCAGATACGAAGCAAAGGCTAAGTTGAAATCTGTGCTGAATTGACCTTGGAAGACATACTGTACAAGCGGAAGTGTGTATGAATCCTGATCACCGAGCAGAATCAGCGGCAGCATAAAGTCATTCCAAGTCGACAGACAGGAGAGGATACCAATTGTTGCACTGACCGGAGCAAGAAGTGGGAAAATAATCTTCCAGAACGTTCCGAATGTCGTCGCACCATCTACTGTGGCAGCTTCCTCTAGCTCATAAGGAATAGAGCGGATATAGCCAGTGTATACAAACACGTTAAAAGCCAAGCCATAAACAATGTATAGAATAATAAGACCCAGAATGTTGTTCATATGCAGATCCGTTGTCACTTTGACCACAGGCAGCATAATAATCTGGAAAGGAATAAACATTGCGCTGATAAAATAAAAGTAGAGCGCTTTGAAGAATTTTCGGTTCATATTGCGGGCAATCGCGTAGGCTACCATGGAGTTGGTAAGCAAGATGAACACTACTGATGTTATTGTGATCGTGGCGCTATTTCCTAAGGCGTTGAAGAAATTGGTTGCCTTAATGGCATTGGCGAAGTTCTCAAAATGCAGGCCAGTCGGCAGTGAAAAGATGGATTGAGCCATTTCCTCTGGATTCTTTAGCGCGATAGCAATAGTCATGTACAGCGGAAAAAGGATCAGTAGTGAGCCTAGCGCGATAAGAATCGTTGCAGGCCAGTTGCTTGATTTTTTGATCATAAGTCCATCTCCCGTTTCTGCAGAAATTTAAGCTGAAGGGCGGAGATCACAACGATCACGATAAAATAAATCACGGCGTTCGCCGATTGATAGGCAAATTCTCCGCCTTGGAAGCCGCCTGTATAGATTAAGTGGGCAATGGATTGTGTTGAACGTCCAGGTCCCCCACCTGTCAAGGCTACGATTTGGTCGAATACCATTAAGCCGCCCTTCATCGCCAGCACCATGTTGATCGTGAAGAAGGAAGCAAGCATTGGAAAAGTAATGCTCCAGAATTCTCTCCAGCGGCTAGCGCCGTCCAGATTGGAGGCTTCGTAAAGATCTTGCGGAATGGTCTGTAGACCTGCCAGATAGAGAATCGTGTTATAAGCAATTCCCTGCCAAACGGCTACAATGACGATACCGATCCAGGCCCAATTGGAGTTGCCGAGAATGTTCTGCGAAAGGAATTCGCTGCCAAGCTTCTCGCCCCAGATAGGGAATACATTTGCGAACAAATAGTTGAAAATAAAGCCGACAATCAGCACGCTGAGGATATTTGGCAGGAAATATACACCGCGGAAAAAGTTTTTGGCTTTAATCTTGGCGTTAAGCCCAAGCGCAATCAACAAACTGATGATGTTGATGAGAATAGTCGTTAAGATGGCATATTTAAAAGTGAACACATATGAATTCAGCACATTTTCGTCTTGAAAAATGTTAATGAAGTTCTTAAATCCTACGTAATCAAAGCTGTCACTGAAGCCGTCCCAGTTAGTGAACGAATAATAAATACCCTGCAGTGCAGGAAAGGTGTGAAAGGCAAAGAAAAGAAGCAATGCCGGTATAGTCATTAGATAAAAGGCGACTCGGCGTTTGGCCATCATGTAATCCTCCTTGGAAAAGAGAAAGAGAAGGGGGAGTCCCGTTCTCTTTCTCGGCTCTTATTTGTCAGGTCTCGTTATTTCCGGTCAGCTACCTTATCCCATTCTTTATCAAGCTGTTTCAGGTACGCATCAACATCTTTCTTTTGCAGGAAGGCTTGATTGATGGTATCCACTTTCATTGCACTTGGGATGTAGTGGTCCGCAAAGTCGGCCAAGTTACCTGAGGTAAATGCTGCTTTGAAGCCGTCCATTGTTGGATCATCTTGTGTTACACCTTGCACAGCTGGGAATGCTTTTTGCTCGTTAATGTAGAGGCTGACATTCTCAGGCTGGAGCAGGAATTCAACGAATTTTTTAGCTTCTTCTTTATGTTTAGTGCTCTTAGAGATAGTCAACAATGTGTCTACGCCAGAAATGACCTTATTGTTAGCAGCATCATTTGTCGCTGGGAAAGGGAATACACCAAGCTCAATGGATGGATTAGCCTTCACGATTTCTGGAATCGCCCATACCCCTTGCAGATACATTGCAGATTCACCTTTAGCGAAAGCTGTGTTGCCGTCATTGTAGCCTTTTCCAAAAATATCTTTTTGACCGAACTCCGTCAGCTTAAGCAGCTTTTCAGCAATTTCGGTGAAGCTGTCTGCGAAAGTCACAGTACCTTCAGTACGTTGCTTGAAGAAATCATTGCCTTTAATGATTGTAGAGAGGGAGTTGAACGGCGTAAGGGTTGTCCAGGAATCCTTAAGTGTCAGGTAAAAAGCATTTTTACCGCTGTCCTTGAACTTTTGAGCGACGGCAATGAACTCATCCCAAGTGGTTGGCACGGTAACGCCGGCTTCAGTGAACATCGCTTTATTGTAAATGACACCACTTGCGTTCGAAGAGAATGGAAGACCATTCAGCTCGCTCGAACCCGTCAGGTCTTTCAGCATTTGAACATAAGCAGGCTGGATATTTTCAGCAAGTGGATCACTTGAGAAGTCTTCAAACAGACCACTTCCGGATAATGTTTTGTAGGTGTCAGTGGCACCGATACCGACCACGTCAGGGATGTCTTTTTTAGCTGCACGAGTCTTCAGCACTGTTTCGGCATCCGGTGGGTTCACTTGAGTGACTACGATGTTCGGATTGGCTTCATTAAATTTCGCAACCAGCTTGTCGAAGGTGGCTTTGGCTTCGGTCTTATTTTGGAAAAACTCGATTTTTACCTTGTCACCGGAGGAGTTCCCGCCGCTAGATGTGTTGTCAGCCGCATTGTTACCACTATTGCTACCGCAGGCGCTAAGCACGGACATAGCCAGTAGACTAACCATTACGGGTTTAATTGTTTTTTTCATGATAAATCCTCCTAATAATGTGTTGGTATTATGGTGAATTTGATAAGAGTAAACGTTTACGTTGACGGCAAACTTAAATGATGTTCGTGTTCTTCTAAGCGATGGGTATGCAATAAAGTGAACAGTAAACGTTTACGTAATATTGATAAAAAGACTTAGGTAAGCGATCTTACCGTTTGTCTTTCCACAATTGTGTGATCGACAATCTGGCTGTTGACAGACTCGCCTGTTTCAATCATCTGAATGAGCTTCTCCACGGCGATCTTTCCAATATCGTACAGCGGTTGGCGTACTGTTGTTAAAGGCGGAATAACCATTTTGGCTAATCCAAGATCGTCATATCCCATAATGGAGATATCCTCGGGCACGCTTAGACCATTTTTGATAACGGTGGAGAGGGCACCAATCGCCATTTCATCACTAGCAGCAAAAACGGCAGTCACATCAGGCGCTTGCTCCAAAAGAGTCTCCATAGCTATACTTCCGCTCTCATACAAAAAATCTCCGTAAGCAAGATAGCGGCTGTCAAAAGGAATACCATTTGCTTCAAGCGCATGCTTATAACCTTCTGCTCTTGGCGCACCAGCGATAAGATCGCTAGGGTTTCCACTAATCATGGCTATTTTGCGGTGACCTTTTGAAATTAAGTAGAGGATAGCGTCAAAAGCTGCTCGATAATCATCTACTTTCACATAAGGGACCTTGGCGAATTCTGTTTGGGAAGAGACCAATACAACGGGGATCCTCATGGTTTCGAGCACATCGTAATATTCTTTCTTAAGGACTTCACTAGAAAAAATAATGCCATCAACCTGTTTCTCTCTCAGGAGCTGTAAGTACTTCAACGTTCTTTTACCGTCCTGATCGGTATTGCATACCATCACACTGTAGTTCCGGTCATTGGCCAATTCTTCAATACCTTTGAGCAGATCGGAAGAGAAAGCACCAGAAACACTAGGGAACATAACACCAATGGTTTGTGTACGCTTATTGATTAGACCCCGGGCAATCGCATTGGGTTGATAACCAATTTCTTTGATCGCCTCATTTACCTTTTGTTTCGTTTTGTCCGAATACCCACTTAAATTGTTTAGCACGCGAGAGACTGTGGCAATGGAAACGTTCGCTTTCTGTGCAACATCTTTAATCGTTGGGTTCATTCCTATGAGCTCCTTAAACTACGGTTATCCTTGAATTAAACGCTTACGCTGATGAGAGTAAGTTATGAAAGAAGAGAACGTAAACGCTTACCCCGAATATAAATGCTGGTAGGCGCTTTTGTCAACTGTACTTAAAAAATAAAAAAATGATCAAAACTACGCAAGAGCAGTAATCTTTTAATAGGAATGAAACCAATGTATATACCAAAAATTTACTTAGAAATATCGGAATTGACAAAAGAATATTGGAGGTCTAACATTTAGAGAGTAAACGCTTACGTAAAATTTTTAAATATGGCATGCAAGCCCTGGTTATAATGATTTACTCGGATAAGGAGTTGCATTTATGAATATTTATCTCGAGATTCCGGATGTGGATAAGCACTTTCCTTACCGCAGTTTACTCTGCAATGGTGATACGTTGTGTTATCCGCATTGGCATAAAGAAATTGAAATTATCTATGTTACCAAAGGAAGCCTGAATCTGGGAATTAACGATACCCCTATTCACATGGAGCAGGGCGAAGTCCAGTTTATCAATGGTGGGGATGTGCATTATTTTCTCTCTTCACCTGAGAGCGAACGGGTAGTGATTCAATTTGACCTGAATTTGTTTCAAGAAGTAGCCGCTTTGAACGGTAATGACTACTCACTTCGTGAGGTCTTTACGCTTATGGAGTATTCCAGTTCTAGATGGCCCGTGGAAACTGCCGCGAAGGTCAAAGGGCTGATTGAGAGTATTTACGAGGAAGATGTACAGCGAAGAGAAGGATATGTTTTTCTAATCAAGGCTAGATTGTTTGAACTGCTGACCGTTATTCTACGGGAGGTACCGAAGAGTCCGATCAAGAAACAGCCTAAGTTCTCGGAAGATACACTGAATCAATCCAGAGAAACACTGGAGAGATTAGAGCGGATTTTTATCTATGTGGAGCAGCATTACCAGGAGGCTATTACGCTGAATGAGGTAGCTAATTATATGGGGTTTAGTCCTTATTATTTTACCAAATTGTTCAAGAAAAACACGGGCATGACCTTTATCGCGTTCTTAAACGAATACCGGCTTAACAAAGCCAAATGGATCTTGATCAATGAAGATCTGCCGATGTCTGCCGTGGCGGAAGCAGCCGGGTTTGGCAGCGTGAAGACCTTCCATCATTTTTTCAAGGAAGCGACGGGAATATCACCGCTGAAATACCACAAGACAATATTCGGGAATAATACAGCAAGATTGCAGGAAGAAAGCCCTTCCTCAGCTTTGTATGATAGAGATATCAAAACAGGAATAAGTGGAGGTTAGACCAGAATGACTTTAACAGTAGGAATTATCGGCTGCGGAGGTATTGCGAACGGCAAGCACATGCCCGCGTTAAAAAAAGTAGAAGGTGCGCGTATGGTTGCTTTTTGTGATATCGTCGCTGAACGTGCCGAGAAGGCAAAAGCGGAGTTTGGAGATGAGCAGTCCGTAGTTTACACAGATTATAAAGAGCTTCTTAACGATGCAAGTATAGATGTGATACATGTATGTACGCCGAATATTTCCCATGCGGAGATTTCCATTGCGGCTATGGAAGCAGGCAAACACGTAATGTGTGAGAAGCCGATGGCTAAAACCACGGCAGAAGCACAAGCGATGATCGAGGCCTCAGAGCGAACTGGGAAAAAGCTGACCATCGGTTATCAGAACCGTTTCAGACCAGATTCAGCTTATCTGCATGCGGTATGTGAGAATAATGAGCTTGGTGAGATCTATTACGCCAGAGCTAAGGCTATCCGTCGTCGCGCGGTCCCAACTTGGGGTGTGTTTTTGGATGAAGAAGCGCAAGGCGGCGGTCCGTTGATTGATATCGGCACCCATGCGCTCGATTTGACCCTGTGGATGATGGATAATTACAAACCTAAATATGTCGTGGGCAACGCTTATCATAAGCTGTCCGGTCGTAAAAATGCTGCGAATGCTTGGGGCCCGTGGGATCCTGAGAAGTTTACAGTTGAGGATTCCGCCATTGGATTCATCACTATGGAGAATGGGGCTACCATCATCTTAGAGGCAAGCTGGGCACTGAATACACTCGATGTCGGTGAGGCCAAAACGGTACTTTGTGGGACTGAAGGCGGAGCAGATATGGAGAAGGGTCTGCGCATTAACGGAGAAGCCTACGGTAAAACCTTTGAAAAGCATATCGGTCTGGATGCCGGTGGCGTCGACTTTTATGATGGTGCAGGAGATGATCCTGCGGTGATAGAGGCAGCTCAGTGGATTGACAGCATTGTAAATGACACCGAGCCTGTAGTGAAGCCGGAGCAGGCGTTGGTTGTGACTCGCATCTTGGAGGCTATTTATAAATCCTCTGAAACTGGTATGCCTGTGTTTTTTGAATAATCAAGCAAATTCGATGGTCATAGATAAATATGAACTAGGAGCGTGTCTCAAGTGACAAGAGTAACCGTATGGAATGAATTCCGTCATGAACGTCAGGAAGAAAGAATTCTTAAGGTCTATCCGCAAGGTATTCATGGACAACTGGCAAGTTTTCTGCAAGAGGCAGGACTGGACACTCAGACAGCTACGCTGGATGAACCAGAGCACGGACTGACGCAAGAGGTATTGGATAACACGGATGTACTGATCTGGTGGGGACATATCGCCCATCATGAAGTAAGTGATGAGATTGTAAATCGTGTACATGCGCGAGTGCTGCAAGGTATGGGACTTGTAGTGCTTCATTCGGGCCATATGTCCAAAATCTTTATGAAATTAATGGGCACCAGCTGCGATCTGAAATGGCGTGAAGCTGAGGAGAAGGAGCGTCTGTGGGTCATGGACCCAAGTCACCCGATTGCTGAGGGCATTGGTGAATACATCGACTTGGAGCAAGAGGAAATGTACGGTGCGCATTTTGATGTGCCAGCACCAGAGAGTCTTGTATTTGTCGGCTGGTTCGAAGGCGGCAACGTCTTCCCAAGCGGATCGACCTACCGTAGAGGCAGCGGGAAGATCTTTTATTTCCAGCCTGGTCATGAATCTTATCCAACTTATTACAACAAGGATATTCAAAAAGTTATCATCAATGGCGTGAACTGGTGTGCACCAACGAAACGTGACTATCCGGTTTACGGACATTCTGAAGCCTTAGAGCCTATCAAAGAAAAGGTGGTCGTATAAATGAAATTAGGCGTATTTGATCCTGTATTTGGAAGCTTGAGTCTTGACGAGATGTTAGATAAAATCGCCGCCGCAGGTTTGAATGCGGTAGAAATCGGCTCGGGCGGTAATCCCGGCAATGCTCACTGTCCGACAGATGAGCTGCTTGCGAGCGAGTCAGCACGACAAGAATATTTGGAAAAGTTCACGAAACGTGGCATTATGATCAGTGCCTTCAGTTGCCATAATAACCCGATTTCACCAGATAAAGAAGAAGCCCGCGCCGGGGATGAAATTCTCCGTAAATCGATCAAGCTGGCTTCACTCATGGGTGTTAAGGTCGTGAACACTTTTTCGGGAACGGCTGGGGACAGCGATGAGGCAAAAGCACCGAACTGGCCAGTCACACCTTGGCCTACCGTGTACAGCGACATCAAAACCTGGCAGTGGGAACATAAGCTGATTCCTTACTGGAAGGAAATCGGCAAGCTGGCCGAGGAGCATGGCGTTAAGATCGGTATCGAGCTGCATGGCGGCTTTCTGTGCCATACCCCTTATACGATTTTGAAGCTTAGAGAAGCAACCTGCGATGCTATCGGAGCTAATCTGGATCCGAGCCATCTGTGGTGGCAAGGCATTGATCCTGTAGGTGCCATTAAGATTCTCGGTAAAGCTGGCGCGATTCACCATTTCCATGCCAAGGATACTTACTTGGATCAGGACAACATCAATATGTATGGTCTGACCGATATGCAACCTTATGGCGATGTGCAGACCCGCGCATGGACCTTCCGCTCCGTTGGTTGCGGCCACAGCATATCTGAGTGGTCAGATATCATGAGCGCGCTGCGCACTTACGGTTATGATTATGTGGTGAGCATCGAGCATGAAGACCCTCTTATGACGGTTGACGAAGGCTTCCAACGTGCAGTAACCAATTTGCAATCCATTCTTATTCATGACCAGCCTCAGGGTATGTGGTGGGTGTAAGGTCGAATTAGAAAGCCTTGATTCTCTATTTAGAGAATCAAGGCTTTTTTTTGCGTGTAATGGGGATGTAGGGAGAGCGGGAGAACGGGAGAACAGGAGAACGGGAGAGCGGGAGAACGGGAGAACGGGAGAACGGGAGGGGAGAACGGAAGAGCGGAAGAGCGGAAGGAAGAACGGAAGGGAGTAGAAACGAGCTGACAAAGAGATAGGGAGGAGGTAGGGAGGAGGTAGGGAGGAGGTAGGGACGAGTAGTAGCTAATAAGAAACGAACTAGAAACTAACCAGAAATGTACTGGAAACAAACTAGAAACCAACCTGAAACTAACTGGTTTGCCAAAGGACTCAGATGCAGCTATTCGCGAGTTTTAGACCTTTTTGAGCAAGTTTCGGACCCGAGAGACCTTATTGGTCCTGAAAAGCAAGAAATTCGAGGGTATTTGAGCAAATAACTGCGCTGGAGTCCGATAGCATCCCAAAACAGCGCAATAGTTGCAAATAGGGTCTCTGGAGTCCGCAACTTATGCGCTTATGCGCTAGCTGATCTTCGATGGTAAAACCGTAGTTAGTTTGGGGCTGGTGCGTTGAGCTTCGGGAGAATGAGATACGGGCAAATGTGCAGCGCAGTTAGTTTGGGGCTGGAGCGTCAGGAGCGTGGTGGAGTTGTAGTGGAGATGTGGTGGAGATGTGGTGGAGATGTGGTGGAGATGTGGTGGAGATGTGGTGGAGATGTGGGGAGTTGTAGTGGAGATTTGGTGGAGTTGTAGTGGAGATATAGTGGAGATGTGGTAGGTAACTGTGCTAACGGTAACGGGCAAATGAGCGGACGCAGTAATGAACGCAGTAATGAACGCAGTAATGTATGAGACGTAGGGCGGAAATGTATGAGACGTAGGGCAGAAATGTTAGAGACATAGGAAAGAGCAAGGTAGAACTGTGCTAACGGACTCAGATGCAGCTATTCGCGTGTTTTAGGCCTTTTTGAGCAAGTTTCGGACCCGAGAGACCTTATTGGTCCTGAAAAGCAAGAAATTCGAGGGTATTTGAGCAAATAACTGCGCTGGAGTCCGATAACATCCCAAAACAGCGCAATAGTTGCAAATAGGGTCTCTGGAGTCCGCAACTTATGTGTTTATGCGTATGCTGATCTTTGCGTATCTAAAGATCGGCTTTTTGTCATGCATTCACTGGTTACAGTATTGCAATCTCTGCGTCAAGCGGGAGTGGACGAGTTGAAAAGAATAGGTACAGGCTGGTACGCAACATATTTGAAATGATTTCGTCTTTATATAACGGAGGTGGAGCAAGATGAATTTATGCTTTTCGGGAGGCCGGTTTCAAACTTTTTTACAGCGGAACATTAAACTGATGCTTGTATTTGGACTTTTGTTCGCTGCTTGCTTTACAGGAGTTGGAAGGGTGGAAGCTGCTGGCTCAGATCTGATCATCGTGAACAAAAAAACAAACAAACTCGCGTATTTCAGTGACGGCAAGCTGGTGAAGACTTTTCCGGTTGCCACAGGGAAGTCGAAGGAACTGACGCCAGAAGGTAGCTTCAAAATGGTGGTTAAAGTAAAAAACAGACCCTACTACAAAGAGAAAATTCCCGGTGGGGATCCGGCCAATCCGCTTGGCGACCGCTGGCTGGGGCTGGAAGTGAACGGTACCTATGGCACGACGTATGCGATTCACGGCAATAATAATGAGTCATCGATAGGGAAGTATGTTAGCGCCGGTTGTATTCGAATGCATAATGATGATATTCATTGGCTGTATCCAAAAGTAGCCAAGAATACTCGAGTTATCATTACAACGAGCACACTGGCTATGGAGAATATTGCAACTAAAAACGGGTACTCTGTGGGAAGTAATAAGTTTGCGGGGACTTTTGAGATCAATGGGACGACAACAAAGCTGAAGGATCCTTTTATATTGGAAAATTCCCGTGTGTTTGTTCCGCTGAGAGAATCCGTGGCCTTACTGGGTGGTACTTTGCAGAGTGAAGCGGGGACAGGAGCACTGATAATTACGATCGGCAATCGTACGGTGACACATAAGCCATTATCCAATAAGGCTATTGTGAATGGGAAATCCATTACGATTTTACCGTCACGCAATGAAAATAACCGATTACTAATTCCGCTGAGTATCCTGCCTGATTTATTTGCTGTTCAGGTGCAGTGGAATGCGCAGACTCAGGTGGTAAAGATTAAGTTATAATTGTTCTTGACCTTTTATTTCTGATTTAAATTGTTATATACTGTACTTATTCTAAAATACGGACAATTACGGAGGGCCACCGACTGATGAATAACTAACACGTTTCCTGAAACAGACCATAAAGTTTGTGAAGTGCATATGCACAAGTCACGGAGCACCCGCGCAGGGTGATAACGGTCAGGGATACGTGTGTCGGTCGGGGGTCTTACGATGTTTTTATATGGATAGTTCTATCTATTGTGTTGGTTTACTCTGCATCCAGCAGGTGAATACGGCCGTAGTCTATCCATGTCTGGGCACATTCCCCCTTCATACGCTATTCGACCGCAGACCGTTGGCTGCGGTTTTTTATTTGCAATGAAATCGGAGGAATGAAAGATGACTATAATTAAAGTGAAGAGTTTACGTAAGGAATGGAATGGGATCCCTTTATTTAAGGAGGTATCCTTTGAGATAGCAGAGGGAGAGCGCGTGCTTTTATTCGGACGAAACGGGATTGGCAAAACCACACTGCTTAAGGGGCTGATCGGTCGGCTTACTTTTGAAGAGGGAAGTATCTATCATGGTTTGCCATCTGAAGAATGGGGTGTGCTCGATCAACAGCTTGAGGTACCGGGGGAAGTAACCGCATTGGACTACGTTCTTTCAGGGTCAGCACAGCTGCCTGAATTAAAACGCCAGCTGGAAGCCCTCAGTCAGAGACTGCAGGAGCAGAAAGCTGATAACGAAGCTGAATTGGCTGAATATGCAGAGGTGTACGATCGTTACTTGCAGCTTGATGGATATGGCTGGGAGGTCAAAGCGGAAAAAAGTCTAAAGCAGCTCAAGCTTGAACATGCAGTCTGGGATTTGCCATACGCCTCACTTAGTGGAGGGCAAAAGACACGGGTGCAATTAGCAGCATTATTAGCCCGGCAGCCCAAGCTATTGATTCTGGATGAACCGACCAATCACATAGATGGAGAAACGATGGAGTGGTTGGAGCATTGGGTGTGCACCTACCCTGGAACCGTGTTTTATGTATCACATGATCGTACATTTATTGATCGAACTGCGACGTCTGTGCTGGAGCTTAGTCCGGAGGGATGCCGGCGTTATTCGGGTGGATATACACAATACCGGGAGCAGAAGACTATAGAGCTGAGAACATTGGAGGGACAGTATAAAAAGCAGGAGCAAGAAAAGGAGAAGCTGCTGGAGAGCATTAGGCGGTATGCAGAATGGTTCCAGCAAGCGCATCGTGCTGCCGGACAAAATGATTTTCTGCGTTCGAAATCCAAGAAAAATGTGTCTCGTTTCCATGCCAAGGAAGCTGCACTGGAACGGTTAAATAAGAACCGTGTAGAATTGCCCCGTGAGACTGGCAAGCTGAAGATGAAGCTGGAAAGCGAAGAGTTTCTGGCAGATTCTTTACTGACACTCCGTGAGATAGAGTTTGCCTATGAGGGGAGTGCGCCTTTTCTTAGGGATTTCAGTTTGTCGCTAAACCGGGGAGACCGACTGTCTATTCTGGGTCCTAATGGTGTTGGAAAGTCTACGCTGTTGAAATTGATTGCAGGGATCAATAAGCCTACAAAAGGTGAAGTGCGGCTGCATCCACGGACGACAATCGGTTATTTTGCACAAGAGCTAGATAACTTAGAAATGAACTCTACGATTCTGGATAGCTTGCTTGAACTGCCGGGAATGACCCAGACGGAGGCGCGGACGATTCTGGGTTGCTTTTTATTTACGCGGGACGATGTATTTAAACGGATTGGGGATTTGAGTCTGGGGGAGAAATGCCGTGTGGCTTTCCTCAAGTTGTATTTTGGAAAAGCAAATCTATTGGTCTTAGATGAACCCACTAATTATCTGGACATTGATACTAGGGAACGAGTAGAAGAGGCACTTATGGTGTATCCCGGCGGGTTAGTAATGGTCTCGCATGACCGTTATCTTCACTCTAAAGTGGCTAATCGCTTGGTGATATTAGAGCCGTCTCAGGCACCAAAGTTTTTTCAAGGAACGTATGCTGAATACTTCGCAAAAGACAGAACCCGTCTGCTTACTGGTATAGAACAGGCTCGGGAGGATGACCTTGCCCTCCTGCAGCTGCGTCTGAATCAGCTGATTCAGAGTAGCAGTGTGGATTCTGAGGCGGAGAATGCAGCGCTAGTGGCGGAAATCGTTAATTTGCAGCGACAAATACAGGAACTAAGGGGCGAGGGGAAACCCTTATCCTCCTAAGCTGATAAAAAACACAACCTTGCTCAGGATAAATTTATCTTGGGCAGGTTGTGTTTTTAGGTAGGAGTCGTAAGGTGTAAGGTGTATAATTTGGAGGAATGTGGATTTTTTTAGCGATAAAGAAACCTTGAGAGGATGGTTGCAGAATTGCTGAAATTGGGCTCTTTTATATTGGAATTACTTCGCTTGTGTATATTGCTTGTGCTGACTTTGTTAGTTTTGGGTTGGGCAGAAAGATTGATCTATCAATTGATATTTGGTCAGCCCGTGTATAACTGGAGTATGGGACTCGGGAATTTATTTGTATTTTTTATGCTGTACCGGAATCATTTTCAGTTTAAGGGCTGGTATAAATCAGAGAAAAATAAAAAGCTAACGCTCCTCACCACAAGAATAATCACCGTAATTTCTATAGGACTAATAATCCTGCCGATAGGGCTAGGCTGAGCTTATGAAGATTAGAATCATTGGAGCTTGCGGCAGCGGCAAATCCTATATCGCCCGGGAGTTATCTAGAAAATACGGTGTAGAGTATTACGAGACTGACAACTTGGTATGGGACAGAAGTGCCGAGAATTTGCGCTTTTCAGTTGAAGCAAGGGATGCTCAGTTGGAGGAAATCCTTGATAAACCCTCATGGATTCTGGAAGGCGCACATTACAAATGGGGACAAGAGAGTTTTAAAGCTGCTGACTTAATCGTTATTTTGAATCCTAATAAAGTGATCAGGGATTTGAGAGTGTTTACAAGGTTTATAAAAACAAGACTGGGTTTAGAGCAAGCAAATTACAAGCAGTCATTTAAGAATCTCTATGTGATGATTTTTGAATGGAACCGTGGATATGATCATGAGGCCGCACATAGGATTATAGAGTTAACGGATACTCTGTCTGATAAACGGGTAATTGTGAAAAATAACAAAGAGCTGGAGTCCATTATCCAAGAGCATCTGAGGAAGGGATTGTTAAATAGGGATTGAGCGACAAAGTAAATGATAGAGAGAGGAGTGCTTGCATGGATGACATTCTACCCGAGCATTTGGATCAGGAGAATTTTATAGGCTTTTGGAAAAGAGTGCTGGCTTCCATTCTTGATTTCTTGGTCATTGGAATACCTGGGGTTATCGTATACTGGATACTCAATTCATTAGCTGTTTCATTACACTCGGAGATACCTATTATCCTGGAGTACATTTTGTTTATCGCATTTGATATCTTTATGATCGTTAGATTTGGCGGAACTCCAGGGAAGCTGATTTTAAAAATAAAAATTGTCAATGAGCAAGGGAATTACCCTACAGTGAAGGAAGCTCTGATTCGAAATGTTTTCCGAATGATTAGTATGATTCTTTCAATGGTAATTGCGGTCAGCAGCTATGACTTTACCGTTATTTCCGCCAAATTATCCTTATGGTCGGATTTGGCTTTTGACCTCACTCAAGTCCTGGGTCCAATCATGCTGGTGGATTACTTGTTGGTTGGATTACATCGCCGTAAACGTGCGATTCACGATTTGCTGGCTGGCACTTATGTTGTTGAGAAATCCGCAATTTGAAGAATGCTTTTCACCAAGCATTCTTTTTTTTAATATTAGATATTTTACTATTAAATATTTTAGTGTTAAAATACTTCTATAAGCAGCCGATCATCATGAATGCCAAAGGAGAACCTCTTGGAAAATCCAGATATTTTTAAGCTAATACATGCAGTTGAATTATTTACGAATGAAGTTATTGTCCGATGGATGAACGCATTTGATCACAATATTGGGATATCTCCAGTTCTAGTCTTGGGCGAATTGAATAAAAAAGGCCCCTTGAAGCAGACTATTTTGGCTAAGAGACTAGGATATACGCCGGGAGCAATGACTAACATTGCTAATCGACTAATTAAGCAGGAGATGGCCGAGCGAAAATATAACGAAGATGATCGACGGAATGTACTTCTATCTATCACGGACAAAGGAAAAGACGTTTTGAAGGAAGCACAGCTTAAGGGACAGGAGCTAAGAGCTGAAATGTTCCAAAAGCTCAATGAGGAGGAACTGCAGCAATTCTTGAAAATCTATGAGAAGTTGTTAACGAGCTTTGATAGCTCTGAAACATAAACCAAGTCATCTTAGAAGCACAATAACATTATAAAGGGGTATGAACATGGGAAGAGTTCAAGGTAAAGTTGCATTAGTAACTGGAGGCGCTTCAGGTATTGGCTTATCAGCTGCCACTCTATTAGCTAGAGAAGGAGCAAAGGTTGTTATTGCCGATTTTAATGTGGAAGCAGCCAAAGAAGCAGCATCTAAGATTAAAAATGAAGGCGGAGAAGCTGAAGGTCTTTTCTTAGATGCCTCCCAAGCGGATTCGATCAAGGAAGCTGTTGACTTCACAGTTGCTCAGTATGGCACCATCACAATATTGTTTAATAATGTAGGTCTAACTAATCTGCAAAAAGACCTTGATGTGGTCAATATAGATTTGGAAGAGTGGGATCGCCTGATGAACGTAAATACCAAAAGTGTTCTGTTAGGCAGCCGGTTTGCTATTCCTCATATGATTAAAGCGGGCGGAGGCTCGATCATTAACACAGCTTCGATGTCAGCATTCGCAGGGGATTCATTGCGTACTGCTTATGGCTCCTCTAAGGCAGCTGTTGTGAACCTTACTCGTTACATCGCTACACAATATGGTAAAGACAAAATCCGTTGTAACGGGGTGGCACCAGGGCTGATCCTGACACCTGCGGCAGCAAGAAATATGCCGCCAGCGGTATTGGATATTTTCCAAAAATTCAACGCGCTTCCTTATCACGGTGAAGCTGATGATATCGGCAATACGGTTTTGTTCCTGGCATCGGATGAATCCAAATTCATCACAGGCCAAACGATTGAAGTAGAGGGTGGCCACTATATGTCTAACCCAAGTATCACGGATTTCCAGAATTATATGATGGAAGCTAAATCTAAATAAAAGACTACGCGTAATTAAAAATCCGGTCCATGCTCGAATTTGTCGAGCGGGACCGGATTTTTGTTTATTTTAATGAATTAGCGTACCTCTAAAACCTCCTGCATAAAGGTCTTCAGAGCAGAGGGTTTGGCACTTGCAATCCATTGCTTCAGCACATCCGTCTGACCGTTCACGTACCATTCAAGCTTCTCTTTTAACTCTTGGTCAAAGACTTTAGGTTGATTCTTTTGTTCCGCTAACAGTTGTTTAATCATTCGTGGCCAGCGATACCCACTATGACCAAAGCTGAGTTCAGGATAACGCTCAGCAAGTGTCATTACCGAAGAGAGTGATTCACCAGCGTATAATTCTGCCGCCAAAAAGCTGCCAATAAAACGATGGCTATCATCATACTTTAGGGCGATCGCGAATTGTTTACGAGCTTCTTCCAGCTTCCCTTGTTGCATGAGTGCTGTGGCGTTAATAGAAAGTACATAACCGTTAGTATTGGATCGGTTTAGTTCGTTGTAGTAGGAATAATATTCGTTATACGACTTCCAGTCCGCATGGTCAAAATAGTACTGCGATAATGTGAAGGCGTAATTAGTTGAAGGCTGTAGTTGTATTAGCTTTTCGAGTAAAGGAATCGCCTTATCTTCTAATGTTGTATCCTTTGTGAGGGATGATTTTGCCAGCATCAACTTTACTAGCATGTGCAGGGCATGAACATCCTGTGGGTCATCGGCAATATTTTTTTGGTACATTTCTAGTGCCTGATCCGGTTTCTTATCCAGTAAGAGTTGGTCAGCCGCAGTAAGCTCTCTTTCCTTGAGATAAAAGAACGGCAGATTGCCGACGGTGTCTTCGTTCAATCTGTAGCCATTACTGCGGGTAATCAGGTGTCCATCTGCATCTAAGGCTTCAATATTCCAAGAAAAGCGCACTTCGGGATTCATAAATCCGAGAAGGGAGATGGGATCAATAGATTCCCAGCCATCTCCACTGCTGCCAAAGGAAAAACCGCCGCCATCGTAAAGTTCTTCTACAGGAATGGAGATATGATTATCTACAATACGATCCCGAATTTGTACGCTCATCACGGCACCCTCCCCCCCACCGCTTAAACGATAGTAAGCTGCACCTTCAACAGCTTTCCAGCGGAAATCTATGGTCTTGCCTGTTAGGGTTTCCTGATTAATGGGAGACTGCAACTCAAGCAGAGGCTGTAGAACTATGCTCTCATTCAACCTGTCATCTGGTTTAACTTCAATCCAATCGTCATATTGTACAGGCCAAGTCCAGCCGTCGATCTGATCATAGCCAAGTCCAAGCTGTAACTGATAAAAGCCCGGAATCACACCGTGAAATTCGAAACTTCCTTCAGCATCTGTGACGATTCGATAGGGTTCAGCAGAAGTGATGCTATGGTTAACTTCGCTTTCAGCGCGGAGAAAAATACCAGCCCGCGGAACTGGGGTGCCATCGCTTCTTGTAAGGGTACCGGAGACGACAGCAGTTGAAGTATTTCCCATATCTATAGCAGACTGAATTGCGGTTCGAAGCGATTCCAGCTGTCTTTCAGTATCCGAAGTCCCAGCTTCTGGTGCTGCTGCTGATCCTGTATTGTCTCTGGAGCCTTCGTTCGAACTGCTGGTGGCAGCGTTCATTTGTTTATGAATATCCTGCCAGAATTTTTTGTAGCTCTCCAAGCCATCGTTTACTACGGTAAGTGCTTCCTGCGCTTCGCCTTTTGTAAAGAGTAAACGCCCGGTAAGCCATGCCTTTTGTGCGTTTAGCTCTTCCTGAGACTCGGATGGAAAGGGGGTTTGTTCAAGAATTGTTTCAGCGGTTGTTATATCGCCACTATTTAGGGCTCGCTCCGCTCGAAGGAGCTCCAGCTGTTTAGCTACAGAGGAGCTGCTGTTTAACTGTTTCGCTGCGGTGATTAGCGCTTGATCTCCATCTTCCTTTCGGCCAAGAGCATCATATTCATAAGCTAACTGCTTAGCCGCAAATATACGTGTATTATCCGAAGGCCCCTCAAGGATATATTCCTCAAGTAAAGGTACTATGTCCTCCGGTAATAAACCGGAACGCTGGGTTTCATCATTACTCCACTGGCTCATCGAAGGACTGACATTAACGTCATATCTGTAGGGATCATAGCTGTGATCCTTATCAAGGATGTTTGTGCGGATTAGCTCCATACGTTTACTCCCGGTTGTGGATGCCAGCTTTTGCAGAAGATCAGTTCTAGCTATGTTAGATTGAATAGCTGTGCTCTGATCTATCTGCCTCTGTGAAGGTAAGAAGTTAAACAGAAGAATAAGCAGGGAGGCAGGGAGCAACACGAATAACACCAGATGTTTGATTTTTATCTTAATTCTCATGTTTTTTCACCGCCTGCTCGTAGATATCCTTCCAATACGTATTGCCTCCAGCTTCGATTAGTTCTCGGTTTACACGCTGCGGGGTATTTTGTTGTGGCTGCTGTTTAATCTCTGGCTGATGCAGGGTCAGCGAAACGATTAGAATTATGGCACCGATCGCACCTATAGGTTTGACAGGGATCTCAATTTCTTTATTCCACAGCGCCAATAAACGGGCTCCAAAGGTTGGAGGGTGAGTCTGCTTAATGACCCGGTCGTGTCCAGTGAACTGGAGGTTCTTTAATTCTTCATCCAGCTGCTTTTTGACCGTATCGCGTTCTGTATTCATAAGAAATGTCCCTCCTTCACCAAAATCTTTTTTAAGAGCGTCCGGCCTCTGGCGAGTCTGGATTTGATCGTATTTTCAGATGTATTTAATTGCTCGGAAATTTCCCGGATATTCATTTCATGAAAGTAATATAAAGTCAGACATTCCCGGTATAGATAATCGAGATTTTTCAGGGACTCGGTGAGCCTGACATTATGCCATTCCACCATAAAAAGCTCTTCTGCTCCGGCTGTGAAGTCAGCATCCCCGTTGGTTTGCAGCTCTGACCCTCCCGCCGGGAAAATATTACGCCAGCTCCAAGTCCGTTGCCTCATGCGACAGCGATTGACCACTATCCGTATCAGCCATGCCTTCAGCCGGTCCGGCTCCTGTAACTGACTCATTTTGGTATAAGCTTGAATAAAAGTATCTTGTACCGCTTCTTCGGCACTTTGTCTATCTTTAAGCAGTAAAGAAGCGGTTCGCAGCAGCATATCTCCATATTCGTCCATTAACAGGCGGAGAGCTGACTCATCTTTTGCCACAATTCTCTCTATAATATTCAGATGCAGCTCCCCTCCCTTTACTAATAAGATGCGGCTTGGAGGATTAAGGTTGCGTTTGAATGGAAAATTCTTCAACAAATGTCGCGATTACAGTTCGTGTACTCAGAAGGACGCAGGAACGCCGGATATGGGTTTACTGTTGGAATCTATTGCACAGAATGCAATGGATTGCTTTTTAAGCAGGATGATCTCCTTTCTATTGTACGTTCTGCAATGAAACCTTCGAGGCAGGGAATGACGTCTAAGGTTATATGGTTCATGCGTTTATGAGTTCACGAGTTTATAGTTAGATGGAGTTATGTGGAGATTTTAAAAGAGAAACTTACTTGAGTTAGGTGTCGGAAAAAAGGGTTTTATGTAGAAAAATAGAGTGTGTGAGAATTTATATTTGTAGATATGGGTAAAAGAGGGTTAGCCAGAAGAATTGCCGCTATCCTGCAACTATTTGATTTTCACCTCGTCTGTATGTTCAGTTTCATTTTTTTGCAAGACGACTTTAAGGTAATCTACTAAGGAGATGACATCATGTCAGTACAGATAAAATTAATTGCTTGCTCAATCCTGCTCACAGGAATGATTGGGCTTGCTGGATGCAGTTCGAACAATGAGGCGGGGAATTCAGAATCCCAGGCAACGGCGCCAACAGAAACGGCTGTAACAGCAACCTCTGAGCCGGAAGTGAGCCCAGCAAGCACCCCAGCAGCAACTGCACCAGAAACTGCACCAGAAACTGCACCAGCAGCGACTTCCTCCCCTACGGAGACTGATAAAGATTCAACCAGCTCAAATTCACAAAATAGCGACAAACAGCTTAAAGAGTTACTCGAGCTTGCCAAAAAGGGGAAGGTACCCGGTGTGAAATATGCCGCTCATACCGGACTCATTGATGAGGTCGAAGCGGATTGGGGCAAACCTGATCAACAAGAGTCAGCGGGAAAAGGTATTTATGCAACCTATACTGACAAACATGTCGTGTTTGGATTTAATAAAGGAAGTTTAATCTTCGATGTTCGTTCAAGTGATTCCGCGCTGCAAAAGCTGACGCTGAAGCAAATTGAGGCAACACTCGGTAAGCCTGACGATACCAAAGTGAACGGAGAGGATAAGATTTACACCTATCAAGCCAATGACCAATACCAGCTGAAATTTATTATTCCAAGCTCGACCGGTACAGTAGATCACATATCCGTATTTAGTGAACAGGATTCTTTTAACAATATGGCTGGGTAAGTGGCATGGGTTAGAAGAGGAGAGAGCAATCATGCAGAGGAATCTGTGGGTTGCTCTTTTTGTATGTTCTTTTTTGAGGTGGAGTAGGCCTTGGACGGACTGTTATAATGAAACCAATGAGCGGGTTCGGGGAAAGTGAGGTTCTATCATGCAGCTGGAATTAAATGAAAGTGAATATAAAGTGACCGCAGAAGGGATAACGATAGAATTATTCCCAAAAGAATTTACGCTTTTTCAGTTCTTGTACAAAAATAGAGGGCGTACATTCAGTCGAGAACAACTGTTAGATAAAGTATGGCCGCTTGAATATCCGGTAGAGCGAACGGTAGATGATCATATTTATCGGCTTCGTAAAAAGCTAGGCAAGCTTCAAGACTTAGATATTAAGACTGTTCGGGGATTTGGTTATAGTCTGACTATGCAGGAGCCCTCAGCTGCTATGGCCAATCCGACTACATATGACTTAGAGATGCAAAAGACGATGCGGGAAGTATTCAAGAAATATCACCTATATGGCCAAGGTCGCTCGATGTTAATCCTCGCACGCCAACAGGATGTTTTGGGGTATGCGATGGATCCGTTTTATTCGATCTATATTCATTTTGTACAGGGAGATTTGGATTGGCTGCTGAACACAACCGAGGTGGGGATAGAGGAACGGTTTTATTCCTTATTAATCTGTTATGTTCTATTGGGTGATCCTATGAAAAAACTAGAGTTCTGCGAGTTAGTCCTTGAGAAAAAGATTCTTTTGCCGCCTCAGCATCGAGAAGTGGAGATCCTTAATATTCTGGATTTGTACATACTGGCTGGGCAACCGGAAAAAGCATTGGAACGACTAAAGCTAACATATGAAGTGATTAAAGAGCCGGGGTATGAGAGTTTCATTCCTATTACGGCGACCTCAGAAATGCTTGCACACTTGTGGATGGGAACAGAAGATCACGTAATAGAACGGATGGCAACAGACATTGAAGCGCTTTTGCTGGAGAAACCTTATTTGCGTGAGATCGGCAGTTATAAAGTTGCAAGGGGCTTGTGGTTTCTGCGGCGCCAGTCTTGGCGTGAAGCCGAGCAACTGTTGGATGAGGCACTTCAGGTGCTTGAGATGTCAGGGTTCGTGCCGATGCGGATATATGCATTATACCGAATTGTTCACTATTGTAACCAATTTCCACCCAAGCCAGCTTTGTATCGCAAATATGTGAATTTATTTGAACGAGAGAAGGAAGAGCGGGGGTTCCATCGGTTAGAACAATCCTTGGATACCGTGCTTACGAACCTTGTGACCGCCCCCTGACCGCCCCCTGATAATTCTCTGACAATTCTCCATTACATTAAGGTCATGCTAATAAGTTCTTAATTGTAATTTGGAGGAATGTTTAATGAATGCTTCAACACAAGCAGGCACGAGCCTGCTTAAGAACAAGGTGTATATGCGTGTGTACAGCGCATTTGCGACAGCGACCTTTGGGGATTGGTTCGATGCCTTGGCGATTCAGGTACTCGTAGGGTACCGCTGGCAGGCCAGCCCGCTAATGCTGGCTTTGATTCCGGTCTCCATAGCTTTGCCGGGGATTTTGCTGGGCTCGTTCGCAGGGGTAGTGGCTGACCGACTGAACAAGCTGAAGCTGATGCGAATGTGTGATCTGCTTACGGCATTGTTAACCGTATTCGTATTATTTGCTCCCAGTATGGTGTGGTTGCTCCCGTTATTGATGTTGCGTGCTGCCATTTCTACGTTAAACGTGCCTGCTCAGCAGTCGATGACCCGTAGTATGGTTAGAGAAGACCAGCTGCTCCAAGCTACCTCGCTTAATGGGCTTGTAAATCAAGGCTCGAAAATCGCAGGACCTTTACTGGGCGGCTTCGCGTTGTCTGTTCTTACGCCTCAGTGGTGTATATTGATCAATGCTTGTCTCAGAGGCTGCTCTTATTTGCTCTTACTTACCGTTAAAAACAGTGAGGCAGGACAAGTCAGCTCAGAAGGTAAAGGTGATCAAGAGGAGCGTGTTGCTCTACGCACGATGTGGAAGGAAGGCTGGAGCTTTATGCTGCGCAGCAGACTGCTTCTAAACAGCATGCTGTTTGGTTTAGTTGGTGCGTTGGCCATTCAGATGATCGATTTCCAGTTCACTAGTCTATTCAGAATTATTGCACCTTCTGAGGAATCTATGCTGGGCTGGCTTGTTGCGGCAACAGGCGTGGGGGCTGTATTCATGATCATGGTCCTGAACAAATTGAACAGGGGAACAGGCTACGGCTGGAAGCTGGGTACGGGTTACGCGCTTATTGGTATATCGGTCGGAGGGCTGGGCCTGCTTCAGCCGGGAGTCTCCATCCTTACTGTATTGCTGCTAGGATTTTTATTGGGTCTCGGGAATGGAATGTTTATGATCACCTTCAATTATTGTCTGCAAAAAGAAACACCCCCGCACATGACAGGGCGTGTGTTCGGTATTCAGAGTACCATTCTTAGCGGTGTTATGATCGGCGCGCCACTCCTTGGCGGAGTGATGGTGCAGGTTGCTGGGCCTAGCCGTATCTTTTTGAATTTTGGCATCGTAATCGCTCTGATTGGTGTGCTGGGCATCGTCTTCGGGCGCGTGCTGTGGCCTACGCAGAAAGAGAAGAGCGATAGCTCTGCGGAGAAGGCTAGGACGGTTGAGGTGATGGAGGGGGGCTAGGAGGTAGCACGCTAGTCTAGCTAGCGTGACTTCCTAGCCGATCGCTTGCGGGACTAGAAAGTTTGAGTGGGAGAGACAATCTTGCATGACTTTCTAGCATTTAGTTGCAGAATGTGCAGTTAAATTCCCTTTCAGCGATCGAACTGGGATTTAGTTGTACTTTGTGCAGTTATTATTTGATTTTCTCCCTTTTAGTCTAGGAAAGATGATTTTTAGTTGCACGGAGTACACTTATTTGCTCAGGAGGCCTCTTTTACCGCTTAATAGTTGTATATAGTGCAATTAATAGTCTCCTTAGTCATAGTCTCCTTAATATGTGACTTCTCAATAAGTGACTTCTCAATAAGTATCTCCTTAATAAGTGACCTCTCAATAAGTTATTACTTTGTGATCTAAAGCAACTGCTGCACGAAACGTTATAAGTTACAATATTACCTAGCCCGATAGGACAGTTTCTCGTCCGTAAGGGCTTTTTTAGTGTGTAGAGGAGATTGGTTAGAACATTAGAATTTGTAGAGGTAAAGGAGGGAAAGGATGGCTACTTTTATTTATATGGTGAGGCACGGTGAGTCGCCCAAACTGCCCGGAGGAACTGAAAGGACTCGCGGACTAACCGCGAAGGGGGAGGCAGATGCCCGCAAGATAACGGAAAAATTACGTCTGGAAGGAATTCAAGTCTTCTATTCAAGTCCATACCTTCGGGCTATACATACGATTTCTGGATTGGCGCAGGAGTTAGGAGCAGAGATTCAAAGTGTTGAAGACCTGCGGGAGATCCATTTCTCGGACGGAAGTACGATTATGACTGATCAGGAACTGTATCCATTACTGGCAAAAATGTTTGAAGATCCGGATTTTGTCCCAGTTGGTGGGGAATCCATTCATGCGTGTCAGAAGCGTTCAGTTAGTGTACTGGCAGAAATTCTGAGTAATCACAGCGGTCAAAAGGTTGCTATTGGAACTCACGGGGCAGTCATGACGCTTATGATGAACTATTTTGATGCCAAATATGATCTGAATTTTTTACTTCAAACCACAAAGCCAGATATTTATAAAATGGAGTTCGCAGGCGGAACGTTAGTGGGTGTGGAGCGGTTATGATTATTGGGGGCTGCCAACAAGCGGCCCGAGCATCATCAACCTGAGACTTACGGACCCAGATGACATTATTCACAGATTATTAGCCTTTGGAGCATGGTTTCGGACTCCAGCGTCGTTATACCTTAAAAAGAACACCTTATTGGGTATTTTTTATACCAATAGCGACTCTGGGGTCCGTTCTCATCCCAAAAGTGGGGAATTGCTGCATATAAGGTCAGCGGTGTCCGATAGCGGCTTCACACGCGTAAATATGCACGTGTAATTGCGTACAGATAAATAGATACACGTAAATAAGCGCGTAAACTACGTGCACGTAAATACTACAGATAAATAAGTACGCGTAAACTACGTACACGTAACTATGTACAGGTAAATAAGCACGCATAAATGCGTACAGGTATAAGTACGTGTAAATACGTTTGTGTAAATGCGTACAGGTATAAGTACGTGTAAATACGTTCGTGAAAATACGTGCAGGTATAAGTACGTGTAAATACGTTTGTGTAAATGCGTACAGGTATAAGTACGTGTAAATACGCTTGTGTAAATACGTGCATGTATAAGTACACGTAAACTACGTACACGTAAATGCATACGCAAAAATATGTACGCGAAAATATTACCGAATCAAACGAAAATTGGTAAGGGGATCTGGATTAAGTAAGGTCGGCTTGTGACCAGTACTTCCACTATGAAAAATACGGATTCACAAGCTAAGTTGTGTTTATTCATAATGTTGGTCTGGCGTTAGGCTAGGCTAGCTAAGGCCCTGACTTTCCTCTACTCCTAGAATAGACCTATCAACAAGCTATAGAGCATCTACAAGCTATAAAATCGCTTAGTATTCGCAGTCAATAACTCTTCCGCTTCACCGGGAGTGTAACCATGGAGCGCTCCCCAAGCAGCGGCGACTTCACGAATCATAGACGGATGGGTGACTTTCCCTGCAAAAGGTCCTTCGAACGGCCAAGGACCATCGGTTTCAGCCATGACTAGCTCTGGGGGATAACGGCGGGCAAGCGCCTGTATCTCCGGCTCATACAGGATATCCGGGGTGAAGGAGATATAGTAGCCGTTCTTCATCATGCGGGCAATGGCTTCTTCCGGACCTTTGAACCAGTGGAAGTGGGCATGCTGTATGTTATGTTTCTCCAGGAGATCACAAGCAATAAGCGCATCTTCATAGACAGCATGCAGCACCACAGGTTTATTGAGACGGGAAGCTAACCCAAGCAACTGATCCAGCAGCTCAATATAGGGCTCCATATCAAAGGTTTCGCCACGTTCTAAGGCTTCAGCACGCGAATAGTAAGGTAGCCCGATTTCCCCCACAGCAATATAATCCTCACTAGATTGACTCTCGATCCATTTCATTAGAGCAGCCAGCTCAGCATCCTGCGGCAAGGGTTGCTCTGGATGAAAGCCATAAGCTGGACGGACCACGCCGGGATTTATGGCTGCAAGTCTTTGGGTGCGTATACAAGAGTCCAAGTTCATAGAGACAGCGATAAGGGCTTTAACTCCCATTTCAGGCAGTTCACTCAGTATCTGTTCGGCAACTTCAGGTTCATATTGCTCTAAATGTATATGGGCATCAATCATAACTGTTCGCCCTCCACGTAAGAAGCTAATTCCTCATGAACCTCAAAGCGAATAGAGTCGGGTTCCATTCCATCTTTTCCCGGTTTGTAGGCAAAAGTTAGTGTGCCAATACTCTCCAGAAATCCAATATAAACATTTGTTTCCGCCTTCAGCTTGCCCTCTTCCACTATGTAGTGAGTAACAGCACCAATGCCGGCTTGTTCGCCTAGATTGCCATCCTCAGCACGATCTGGATATCGCAAAGTCACCATGGATGGAGTTGAGCCTTTAACTTGAATTTGAATCAGGGCGTCTCCTTTTTCATTAGAAATTTTTGACGTAACCAATGCGGAGGCAGCTTTATCTGCAGAAGGGACAGTGACTTCTTCCCACTGGTTAGGCTTAATCACGTGAAGCTCTTGCATGGACATGCCCGTACCTGTTCCGAGCCACAGAATGACAACGATTTCTTCCTGCCCATCCTGATCGACGTCGGCATAATGAATCTCAGGAGGGTAACTTAGGAGTCTGGGTGCTTCCCAATCAAATGTATGCTTGTTACCGTTCACCTCTACAACAAATCCTTCGTAGGTACCGCCATCTTTAAGGGCAGCATACAGCTTCACTTGGTCATTTTCTGTAGCAATAGCAAGAGGTTCGCTGGGTGTTCTGACGGTAGTACTAACATCCCCTGATGTTATTAATACTTCAGTTCCAGCTGCATTCAGCTGCGCAGTGGCACCAGACAGAGAGTTTAAGGAATCGGCTGGAATATATAAAATACCGTTTCGTAGAATAGCTGGTCCTTCAAGCGAGGTTTGATATCCGTCAGCTTGCATATACTCATTGTCCGGCGTCAGAACATAACTGCTGCTTCCGTCAGAGATGGTTAAGGTCTTTAAGTTATTATCCCATTTTTGTTCTGAGGTGTAGTATTCCATTAATACTTTTGCAGGTACATAGACCTTATCATCTAGGAAAAAAGGGGAGAGAGTAGGAAGAACGGCTTCGCCGTCGACGATTAGTTTCAGTGGTGCTGAAGTAGCTTGTGTTTGGTTAATAGCCATTGTTGTATCCATATCTATGGTTGCCGATGCTCCGCATCCGGCCAAAAAGAGCGTGATAGCTCCGATAGCGATGATTTTATTCATAATTACCTCCAGGATAAAGTCCAGTCCCCTTAAGTATAGAATAAAACAGCGCGTTGTAGGTCACTTTCTATTAACAAAGAGAATACAAGCTTGTTACAGTTCGCTAGTTTTTAATAAAATGCAGGCATCCACGCAATAAACGACGAGTGTAATAGAAAGAAATGAACAAAAGTAAGGAGAGGCAGAGACCGATTGGAAGGCTGAGAATGTTCGGTAAATCATAATCTGGAAAGGCATTTAGTCCTATTCCTTGGATGCCAACAATACCTAGTACACCACCGATAGGTGCAATGATTGCACAGACAACACTCCCCGCGGCCCAGACACTAAGGATCGGTACACAGAATAAGATGGTGGCTCCTTTGGCGATGTTTTTGAGCACAGTGGCTCCTGACAAATGAGTGCTTTTTTCCATGTAAACTCTCCTTTATGGGTTTAAAAATACAGTTCGGTCAACTTGCGACTTAAGATCCACCGTAAGACTTTTGCTATAGCGGATTTCCCCAATGGTACAACCCGGTCCGATGATGATTTCTTCACCGCACACAAGGTCAGCTGTCGTCCGGTATAACGTTATGTTAGTTCCTTCAATTGTTGTGCAGGTAAGTTTTCGAAAAGGGTGCATCAGCGCATTAATCAACTTGGAAGAGGGTTTAACGATAATGTTACCGTCAGCTCTCATAACCTCGACAGTGCTTCTATTGCCTAAACGGATCTCAATCGATGAATCTGCAGTTAGTCTGTTTATCTTCACAGCACCTTCAGCATAAAAAGTCCCCGCTGCAGCATTTTCTGCTACGGACATGTATCCAGAAGAGCGGAGATTATCTGCTTGGATATTTTGAACGCGCAGACTCCCTAGATTGTTTACCTGATTGGCCTTACAATTGCCCCCAATTGTACAGTCACCAGATACTTTGAGTTTAGAAGTCGAGACGCTCCCTTTGGTACTTAAGTGGCCAAACACATCAACCGTGACCGCATTAATATTCTCTCGAACAAACTGCGAACCTCTTACCTTCAAGGGTGGATCGATCATGTCAGTACGTTCATAAGTATTGTTATTATTGGACATTTACAGTACCGTCCTTTGAAATATATTTTAATGATTAAAATATATATTTATTATAATATATAGTCAATATAATAATTTGGGAGTTAAAGCTAAATAAACACTGCCGTCAGTTTCCTGACAGACAGTGTTTATAGAAAATAGTATAGCTGATAAGGAGCAAAATGAAGGCTGTTAGTGCATCATTTGTTCCATCAATTTATTTATTTGTTCTAAAGTTCCGGAGATTTTATTCAGATCAGGGGTAGGAAATGCTTCAAATATTGTATGGATACGCTGATCACCTTGTTCTGTAAGGACAATATTGACAACTCTGCGGTCTTCTTTAGTCCGCACCCGTTCAATAAGTCCAGCTTCCTCAAGCTTATCGCACATAGAAGAAGCGGCTCCGGGTGTAACCACGAAGCGTTCAGAGATGTCAGTAATGTTCAAGCTTCCGGTAAGCCGGAGTTGAAACAGCAGCATGATCTGATTGTGAGTCAGGGTTTCCTTTTTAGTGATCATATCAATGAAAAACTGGGATTTCTGCTGCACATTTGCCATAGATTCCATGACCTTATGGATAGCATTTTGTTTCTCTTCCTTTATGCTCATAACATTGCCTCGCTCCAATTTACTTTAATTACTAAAATATATAGAAGCTATAATAAGCTTGTCAAGTTGCCGGGTTACTGTAGCTTGGTTAGAAAGACTGAAATTAGCGCTGGAACTCTTCTTTTTTTATATCTTGTAATGAAATTGGAAATGTATCGTATTAACTGATGAATTTACTTAGCTAAGTGAAAATGTGGTGGGAAAGGAGAGTTCGATTGATGCATGAGCGCGCATTGCTTCATCCTTTTGTAAAAGAGAATATACAGGAAAATGCTGACATAGATGTTTTGTTCACAACGATTTTTGAAACCTACTATAAAAGAATATTTAACTACATCGCTTACCGGGTTAGTTCTCTCCATACGGCTGAGGATCTGACAAGCCTCGTTTTTGAGAAAACGTTGGCGAAACTATCGACCTATTCTCAGGAAAAAGCTCCTTTAGAGGTATGGTTATTCGCCATTGCCAGAAACGTGGTCAATGATCATTACCGGAGTTTTAAAAGGAAAATTTTCTTTTCGCTGGATGCCGTCAAGGAACTGGTTTCTAGCAGGAAAGATCCGGAAAACTTGATCCTCCAGGGAGAACGTAGTGGAAGGCTTAACGAAGCCTTGAATACATTGAGCTCAAAGGAGCGGAATATTGTGGCTCTAAAATTTGGTGCTAATCTGAGAAATAGAGAGATTGCCCAGGTTACGGGAATATCGGAGAGCAATATCGGTGTGATACTCTACCGGACTATGAAAAAGCTGAAGACTGAAATAGGGAGCGTGGAGCAGCTATGAACAGTAAAGACATACAGCAGAAGTTCTCAGCAGATTTAGATGAAAGTATATATGGAGCGGCAAATGATTTAAAGGGTGCTGGGGAGTACAAGGAGCTGCTGGAGCTAGGCAGGGTTCTGGCCCATAAAGATTTCAGCGAGGGCTCTGACAAAACAGCCATTCTGAATAAGGCACGGAGAAAGTATGCCGGCCAAAAGGAGGAGAAAGGATTGCATACAAAACATAGATTAAGACGTCCTGCTGTTATGCTGGCAACTTTGCTAGTGGTTAGCGTATTAAGTGTAACTTTTGTGCAGCCGTCATTTGCGCAGGAGCTGTTAATGAAAGTATTGCAAACGATAAACTTAGGCCATATTGTAGCCCATGAAGTAGAATTTTCTGCGGATTCCAACGTGATTCCGGATGACTTTAAGGGGAAGATTTTTGATAGTAAAGGAAATGCGCTTGTGACCCTCGATGCTGCTCAAAAGGCAGGTGATATCTACAATGCTGACGGGGAAAAAATCGTCGGAGTTGAAGACGGCAGACTGGTTAAGCAATCTGAGAGGGATCAAGAGAAAGCGGAATTGCTGATCGAGAGGGATTCTAGCAAGCTAAACGAATATACGATTTTTGATGTGGGCTTACCGGCGTATTTACCAGAGGGTTATACCTTTGATCGTGCAGAGTTTTATAAGGATAGCAATGGTGATGTGATCCATAGCAAATATATTAATTTATATTTTGTTAATGAAGCTACCGATGAGATCATCTCGATGGAGCAGCGGCACGCGGATTCCGAAACGGCTTATGAGATGTCGACGGATGGCACCATCGAAAAAATGAAGATTAACGGAGTTGATGCTGTATTGGTTAATGGAAAAGGGTTGGACTGGGAAGCCAATGGAGTGTTATACGGTGTAACATCTGCTAGCTTGGACAAGAATGATTTGATCAAAGTTGCTGAGTCTATCCGCTGACTGATTTTTTAGAAAGATAGGCGGTTACTATTCGAGTATATACGGGTAAGGGGATGATCCATATGGATCTCCCCTTTTTCGTTTTATTGAGGGCACATGCAAACAACGATTGGGAGAATATAGCTGTACTTCGTACAACTATATTTCTGCGAAACAACGCTTCGATGGATATAATTGTATTTCGTACACTTATTTTCACGATTTACACCACTATAGGAGATTTCTCTGCTTTTTAGTTGTATAGAATACACTTAAAATCAGAGTAAACCCTTTTGCATACGGAATAAGTGTACAGAATGCAGTTATCCCATAGATTTCGGCAGGGTCCGGCCAAAGCGGGTGTGAAAAGTTGAAGACCAGCTTCCACCTGCGCATAATCTGCTCAAGCAAAGCTGAAGACCAGCTTCCACCGCCCATAATCTGCTCAAGCAAAGCTGAAGATCAGCCTCCGCCGACTTCATCTACTCCAATAAGCCGCTGCAGAGTAAAAACACCAGGCAGCGATTCTCCAATAACCGGAAAATCGCTGCCTGGTTGTTTTTTAAAATAAATCGAACGATTTATTTTCTATTTACCAATACATAGTGTAAGACCGAAGGAGGGATTGAGAGGGATGAAACATCCAAATGAATATTCTCAGCTCATTGCGCTTACGCTAGCCGGCAGCCGTGAAGCGTACAGTGAACTATATGAAGCAACGATTCGGGATGTGTATCAGACCGTTCATTTTCTCGTTCGCGAAACCTCCGATGTGGATGATGTTGTTCAGGAGATTTATATTCAGATGCACCGGTCGCTTGAGCAATTTGACGTCAATCGTCCTTTTAGGCCTTGGCTTATGGGGCTGGTTATGCGGCAAATTCATGCCTATCGAAGAAAGAGATGGACGCATCTCCGAATGGTCAAAAAAGTAGAGCAGACTGATCTAAGGATGGAACCTGATTTCACTAGTGATGTTGTGGACAGGTTAGCTAACCGCCGTCTACTAGCAAGTGTTGATCGTCTTCCATTTAAGCTGAAGCAGGTGATTATTCTGCACTATTTAAATGAATATTCACAGGAAGAAAGTGCCGCGATACTGGGTATCCCTCTGGGTACGGTGAAATCCCGTATTCATGCTGCACTGCATAAGCTTCGTCAGAAGCCAGAAAATCATACTCTTTTTAAGGGAAAGGTGGAGGACCTGCATGAATTTCAATGAAGAGTTACGGACAGTTCTGCAGGAAGAGGCGAGAAATCTAAGTGCCCCACCGGAACTGAAGGAGCAAATACTAAATCAGACCGAGACTAGGTTAGGGGGAAGACGAATGAAAAAATGGCTTGTAGCAAGCATTTTGGCGGCTGCATTATTAATTCCTACTGGAGCATATGCCGGATATAATTATTTGGCGGATACCCTGTATGGCTCACAAGCAACTGCTGCTACGATTGGAGTAACCCAGCAACAATATGACAGGCTTGAAGCCAAACTGCAGAGCGCGAAGCAAAGTTTTAACGAAGAGGAATTCACAAAATTGATGTCATTACTAGAGGAATTGGGAGCTTACAATCTGCAAATGGCCGATGCTGAAGGAGTCTTTCACCTGGAACAGTTAAGTGCGAAGGATCAAAAGGCATATAACGATTTACAGGTTGAGCTTAAACCTTATTTTGAGAAAATGAATGAAACGGAAATCCCTAAGGCAAAGTCGGCTGTCGTTGATCGTGATACTTTCTGGGATGGCTTGCTGGAAAAAGCAGAACAGAGGCTTACTAAAGAAGAGTTTGCGGAGATCGAACAATTAATAAATGAGTTGCAAAGCTATGATGCCAAGGTATTTGATGCAGATGGAAGTGTTCATATGGATCGGCTTTCGAAAGAGGAGATACAAAACCAAGAGAAGTTAATTGAAGCGCTCGGCCCTTATATAAATAAGCTGGACATGATGATTAAACCTAGTTCTTAGTTGAATTTAAATGCATGTATTGAATAACGATGGATAGAAGTAGCATTAGAAAAGCCACCAGAAAAGGTCTAATACACCTTGTGTTCTGGTGTTTTTTTACATTCGGCTAATTTGTATTTTATACATCACTAATTGAATAAATGTATAATCAATTGAGTCAAAAAAAGTATTTGACCACTGGAATAATTAGACATATTATTATTTAAATACTATTGATCTATATATGAATCATGATGGCGAAAGGTGGCTTTGATCATGAAGCAGATGACCATTCGTGCAGAACTGGCGGACTACCTCAAGAAGAATGGAATAACAATTAATCAATTCGCAGAGGTATCTAAAGTAAATTCAGGCACGATTAGCAACATTATGAATGGGAATCGTCCTATAGCCATGCAGCAATTAGATCGGATTACAAAAGGTATGGGATTAGAGGAAGGCTGCTTTTACGATATGTATGTGGAGGAGTGTTTTATACATTCCAATCCCAATTGGAGACGTCTTCGACCTTTTCTATATCGCTGTGCTGAACTAGATAAGCTGGAATGTATAAGCCGGGTGATTGGAATCATGATGGACAGCCTATCTTATACACACCCGTTGTTTGATACAGCAGAAGATTTCTTTGCACAAGGGAAATATGAAGCTGCAGCGTTGTTATACCGGAGTGTGGCGGAGAGTGAGAAGTATCAGCATTCAGAGCGGCTGGCTTTTTGCCAATACAGATTGTTTACGATTGCTCTAGGGGGCGATCAGGATGTGAATTTGCGGGCAGCGGTGCAGTTTGAGGGCTTTGTAAATCGGCTTGATGAAGTTGATCAGCTTGACGCACTGAAGGTTCTGGCGAATACATATAGCGCTTTGAGGCATTGGGATAAGGTAATGGTAATGACTAAGGAATTGGGCAAAAAAGCATCCATTCAATATAATTATAATAATGAGCGAGCCAGAAAAAACGGGGTACAAAAGGAACCTGCAATGCCCTTATTTTCATATATTTTATATTCTTATGTGTTACGTTCAGTAGTTTACAGAGAGCTTGGAGATTATGATAGAGCATTGCATTATATCAACCTTTACATGGACATGAGCTGGATTCGTGAGGATACGGAGGAAGCTTTGCAACTCATGAATCAATGTATGGGTTGGGCGCAGGCTAATATTTTTTTGCTGAAAATTTTAAAAGGTGATGCAGCAATGCTTCCGGAATATGTGACCTATATTGAAGATAGAAAAGAAGAATTTCTTCCAGGCCTGTTCAAAATCCTTCAGGCAGCCAACCACTATGATTTTAATGTGGATGATATTCTTCAGCGGTTTGAGCCAGAAATATCAGATTTTAGAGATCAGCAGCGAAATCTTAAATGTTATAATCGACAAATTATCGAAGACAGATACACTTTTTTTATGGCTGAAATAGCATTGTATTATATAAGAAGAGGAAAATATGAGCTTAGTATAAAATATATAATGGATAGTTTGGAGACTTCTGTAAGGATTAATAACGAATCATGTATAATTAAGTGTGTCGGAATGTTTGAGCAGCTTCGGCATATTGCATCTTTAGAAACGCAGAAAGAGTACCAGAATCTGCTTAGAATCAATGAAAAGAAAAATTGCTTTGTTATTGACAGTGCTTAGTAGTGATAGTTTCATAGAAGATATCAATCAAGAGAGTTCCCTGATTAAATCTGGAATCGCTTTTTTTGAATTCTAGTAATGCACTTCAATGTAAAATTAAGAATTTGACATATACCTCTAGAATATTTCATTAGGGAGGTAGTGTTAATGAATGATCAGGAAATTATCCAAAAGAGAATAGAGGGTGCTAGAAACAAACTTTATTTGATGGAGAGGCAACATGGAGGGCTTTCGCATCCAAATGTGATCAGACAGTCCATGAGATTAGATGAATTAATTAATCAGTACAATAAAGCAGTACATAGTGATAACGAGAATTGAAGAGAATGGTTAAAACACCCTACATATGATATTGCAACTTCTGATGAAGTATAGAGCCAGCGCTGTGCGCGGGCTTTTTGGCTTGTTGGAGCTCATAAAATAAATCAATGCTGCACGCTTGTCATGCCCGTCTGCATATTGCGGCCAAGTCCCTCATAGACATGTACTAATCAATGCATTCAAAACAGGTTAAGGGGATGATGTCATGCGCCGGATAACATGGGTACTCGCGATCATTATGAGCGTGGCCCTGGTGATGACGGGGTGCGGGAAGAAGGATGCCGCTTCCGTAGTCAAGGATTTGAACAATGTGGCTGACAAGTTGGAAAGTAAGCAGGGAACGTACCAAGGTTCTGGCACAATGACCCTGTATACCGGGGAACAGCCGCAGGAGTATAAGGTAGAGGTATGGTACAAGAATCCTTCCTACTACCGGATCAGCTTGGCAAATGTTCAGAAGGATATTACGCAGATCGTACTTCGTAATGATGAGGGAGTATTCGTACTCACACCAAGTATGAATAAGAGCTTCCGCTTCCAAAGCGATTGGCCGGATGATCAAGGGCAGGTCTATCTGTATCAGACGTTGGTTCGTGGCATAGTTTCGGATAATAATCGCCAATTTGTGGAAGATGGAGATAACTATGTGTTCGAGGTAGCCGCGAATTATCAAAGCAATGCCCTTGTACGACAAAAGATTTGGCTTGATAAAAAGACTTATGAACCTAAACAGGTTCAAGTCTCGGATTCTGAAGCGAAGGTAGTTGTAAACGTGAAGTTTGACACCTTCAAATTCGATACGGATTTCACCAAGGATTCTTTTGATATGGAAAAGAACATGGCCTCGGGTAAGTCCGCAGAGAGCACAGTAGCTGAGGTTGATGAGAATGGTAATCCAATTACAGCTCCTGAAGGCCAAGAACCGGCTGAGCAACCAGTGGCTGCAGAGCTTGGAGACTTTGGGATCATTGAACCTGATTATATTCCAGCTGGTGTAGAGTTTAAGGACTCCCATAAATTGGAGGGGAACAAAGACCATGCTGTTCTCATCCGATATGATGGGATTTATCAGTACACTATTATGGAATCCCGTCCACTGGATCGTGCGGTAGCACTGGCGCCTGGAACCCTGAAAGACCTTGGTTTTACATGGGGAGTTCTGAGTGGGGATGAGCAGCAGACATTGACTTGGATGTCTGAGGGAGTAGAGTACCGAATTACAAGTGCCAATCTTCCTGCTAATGAAATGATGCAAATTGCCGCTTCTATGGAGGCACAATCGGGTAAATAATAAAAAGTAGGCGGATACTGCGTTTTGTGGGATTCTTTCCTCTACAACGTAGTATCCGCTTTTCTTTATTTGCCGGGGCTCCAGCACACATTGACAGCCACCTTCTGTAGCATTACCATTGGTACTAAGACAATGATTAATGCAATGCAGCAATGACGTTTTACTACAACGTAAGAAGGTGACTTGAAGTGCAAGCAAGCTATCGACCGACAGTAGCCGAAATTAATCTGGATGATTTGCGTGCCAATTACGAAGCCTTTCGCCGCTACTTGCCGGCAGAGACAAAGTTTATGGGATGCGTCAAAGGAAATGCGTACGGCCATGGAGCAGTGGAAGTGACACGGGAGCTGGAAAGACTCGGAGCAGATTATGTTAGTGTGGCTTTTTTGGATGAAGCATTGGAGCTGCGTCAGGCGGGAATACTGATTCCTATACTGGTGCTTGGCTACACTTCCCCAGAAGGAATAGCCGTTGCCTGGGAGAACCATGTAACTGTAACACTGTTCACACCGGAGGTACTGGAGGCTATAAGACAGCTTCCTATAGATCCGGAACATCGGCTGAAGGTGCATATCAAGATTGATAGCGGGATGGGACGACTGGGTCTTTTACCAGCTGACGCACCTGCATTTATCTCTGAAGTGCAGTCTGTTGCGCAGGCGGAGCTGGAGGGTATGTTTACCCATTTTGCCAAGGCAGACGAACAAGACAAAAGCTATACACTGGAACAGCATCGACGGTTCATGAGCGTGGCGGAAACGCTGCGGGAGCAGAACATTCAGATCCCGATCATACATACGGGCAATAGCGCTACGGCCATTGATTCACCTTATTTATCCAGCAACATGGTGCGTGTAGGCATCAGCTTGTACGGATTTTATCCCTCCACAGAGGTGAACCGTCAACTGGTAGAACTACGTCCGGTATTGACGCTGAAGACGCAGGTTGTATATGTCAAAAGCCTGCCTGCCGATTGGGGCGTCAGTTACGGCACTAGGTACATCACAGAGAGCGAGGAGATTATTGCAACGCTACCTGTGGGGTACGCAGATGGATATTCCCGCATGCTAACTGGCAAAGCGGAGGTGCTAATACGTGGACGCCGCGTTCCTGTCGTCGGAACAATCTGCATGGATCAGTGTATGGTATCACTCAAATCTTTCGCTGCAGAAGCGGAACAAATTAAAGCAGGCGAAGAAGTTGTTCTCATCGGCCGTCAAGCTGACGTGATGATCACGGCAGACGAGTTGGCTCTCCAGCTTGGAACTATTCACTACGAGGTTATCTGCATGTTGGCTCATCGGGTGCCCCGCGTTTATATAAGTGAAGGCACACTTCCTAAATTAGTAAATGCTCTGCTCACAAACTGAAAGTTCTTGACAGTGATGTTATACAAGGGAGAAAATAGAAGGAATTGTATCGTATTAGGAGATGTGACTAAAAGCCTATACGAACCACCATTTCTAGTTTATAATGGGATGCAGCATACTTGATATACTGGCGGCATATATTCCTTGTATAAAATTCCTTGTATATTGTAACACTGGAACACAAGGGCAGAAGGTTTGTGGGGGTGGAAGAGAAGGTGGCTAATTTGCAGAACACCAAAAGAATCATGATCAGCTTGCCCGATCATCTCTTGCAGGAAGTGGACGGAATTGTTCAATTGGAGAATTCCAACCGGAGTGAATTGATTAGGCAGGCCATGAAGCTGTACTTGAGCGAACGGAGGAAACGTTCCATCCGGGAGTCCATGCAGCGCGGCTACATGGAAATGGCTAAGATCAACTTGACCATGGCATGCGAGGCTTTCCTCGCGGAGGAAGATGCAGACAGCACTCTTGGCCGCTTAGTAAGCGGGGTGTAGACATTGATCGTTAAACGTGGCGATGTTTTTTTTGCTGATCTTTCGCCGGTTGTAGGTTCTGAACAAGGCGGAGTAAGGCCAGTTCTGGTCATCCAGAACGATATTGGCAATCGCTTTAGCCCGACGGTAATTGTGGCTGCAATCACAGCCCAAATCCAGAAGGCTAAGTTACCTACACATGTGGAAATTGACGCAGCTGCTCATGGCTTTGACAGAGATTCTGTTATTTTGCTGGAACAGGTTAGGACGATTGACAAACAACGCTTAACTGACAAGATCACCCACCTTGATGATGAAACGATGAAAAAGGTGGATGAATCGCTGCAAATCAGCCTTGGTCTGATTGATTTTTAATCACCCTAGGTTATAGATAACTCATGAGATTGGCGCTCGGGTACGAATCCGGGCGTCTTTTAATGTGCGTTTTTGCGTATAGTAAATAAAGAATCGTTAGGTCTTCACTTTTTGAAAATGATCTGATATTATTAGACCGTACGGTCGGTTTAGGAGGTGCTTAGAATCAAAGGACGCTCAGACGGAGAAGAAACTAAAAAAAGAATTGTGCGCAAGGCCACGCAGCTGTTTGTACAAAAGGGTTATGCTGCCGTAACTATGAATGAAGTTTGTGTAGCCTCGAATGTCAGTAAAGGCAGTCTGTATCACCATTTTCCGAGCAAGGATGAGCTTTTTCTATTTGTAGTGGAAGTGGATACGTTAGAGTGGCTGCAAGCGTGGGATGATAAGAAACAGGAAATTGTAGGGATCGAAGAACGATTTTATGCGTTAGCCGAACACTACGCAAATGATTTTCAGAATCCATTGATTCATGCGCTCGAGGAATTCTCCAGAAGCAGATGCCACCCGGAAGAGATTAGCAAGCGGCTTTCACTTCTTTATGAAGCAGCCTCACATGCTTGTCGTGATCTTTTGAAGGAAGGTATTGAAACGGGATATTTGGTAAAGGGCGACTTAGAGAACTATGTAATCATCGTGAGTGGCATGCTTGAAGGGATTGGAAGAGTTTCTGAATTCTCGATTCATGAGAAGACCCAGGAGGATATAAAAAAATATTACCGGGAAGCAGTAAATTTATTATTACAAGGGATCCGTACGGGGTAAGATAACGAGGGGCATGAAAAGAAGCTTTACATTCAGGAACATGAAGCTGAAGCTTCTCAAAGGCACCGGAATAGGAAGGGTTATTTTTTTACTATTATTTAGACCGGATGGTCGGTCTTAACATGCATAATATTCGAAGTTTTGGCTTTAAACACACGGAGGGTTAATACAATGTCATTGTTACTTAGAAACAGAGGCGCTATGCTGCTTGTTATGCTTAATATTTTTCTGGCTTTTACTGGAATTGGGCTAGTAGTCCCAATAATGCCAACCTACATGAATGAGCTTGGGATCAGCGGAAGTACTGTCGGGCTCTTGGTCGCCTCCTTCTCGCTTGCCCAATTATTAATATCGCCATTTGCCGGCAGATTATCCGACAGAATCGGTAGAAAAAAGGTGATTGTAGCAGGTTTGATCGTGTTTGCGATATCGGAGCTGATTTTTGGTCTGGCCAATGTACCTTGGCTCTTGTTCGTTTCGAGATTGCTTGGTGGTGCAGGAGCTGCTTTAATTATGCCGGCAGTTATGGCTTATGTAGCGGACACGACTTCTTTTGAAGAGAGAGCTAAAGGAATGGGGCTAATTAATGCAGCCATTACCACCGGCTTTATTATTGGTCCTGGGATTGGCGGTTATCTTGCTGAGCTTGGAATGCGGGTACCCTTTTTCTGTGCGGCTGGGGCAGCTGGAGTTGCAGCTCTAATTACAGTTTTAATTTTGCCTGAGTCTCTATCTGAAGAGAAACGTAAGGAAGCGACGTTATCAAAAAATAATCAGGAAAGCTTCTTGACGCAGCTGATGCGTTCTTATCGCGAACCGTATTTTTTCGGCTTAATTATTGTATTTGTTATGGCTTTTGGGCTGGCTAATTATGAAACGGTGTTCGGATTGTTCGTGGACCATAAATTTGGCTTTACGCCTAAGGATATCGCTTTTGTAATTACCTTTGGTTCTATCGCAGGTGCGGTGGTGCAGGTGTCCGCGTTTGGCTGGATCTTGAATAAATTCGGGGAGAACAAGGTGATCTCCACTTGTCTTATAGTCTCATCATTGTTTATTCTGCTGACCTTGTTTGTAAGCGGCTTTTGGGCGATTATTACGGTTACCTTTATTGTGTTCTTTGCAATGGATATTCTGCGTCCAGCAGTAGGCACACAGCTTTCCAAAATGGCCGGAGAATCGCAGCAAGGTTTCGTAGCGGGAATGAACTCAGCTTATACAAGTCTCGGAAATATTGCTGGGCCTATCGTCGCAGGTTATTTGTTTGATCTTAGTATTAACTTCCCATATGGGGCAGCCGCGCTCGTTCTGGCTTTGTGTTTTGTATTGTCACTGAGTTCCGGAAAACGGGGAATGGGACAGCGGGCGTAATCGCCGAATCCGGGCTCTGACGACTCTACCATGCCTCGCTTTATCGCACAGCGGTTCAGTACAAAGCGCGCTATTCGGGCTGGTCTTTGGTGCAGAGCCGAATCTGTGATACTATTTTAATTATGAGATCAAGATATGTATAAGCAGATTGTGTACGGGAAGAGGGATACTAATGGCGGTAGATAACAGCAATACGGAAGTCATTACGGATGAGGCAAACGCACAGCGGGAGCAGGAATTGATAACCGTAGCGATTGCCAAGGAATTGAACATTAGTCTGAAACAGGTACGCACTACGGTAGGACTGCTGGATGAGGGAAATACCATTCCGTTCATCGCCAGATATCGGAAGGAAATGACGGGTGAGCTGGACGAGAATGCGCTTCGTGATATTGAAGAACGGCTGGGTTATCTTCGTAATCTAGGCGAACGTAAAAAAGACGTTATACGCAATATTGAGGAGCAGGGCAAGCTGACCAAGGAGCTTCATGAGCAAATTATCAATGCGGTCAAGCTTCAGGAAGTAGAGGACTTGTATCGTCCCTTCAAGCAAAAGCGTAAGACGCGGGCTAGTGTTGCGAAGGAAAAAGGACTTGAGCCGCTTGCTAACTGGATCTTGGAGCAGCAAAGACAAGGGGATCCACAGACTGAAGCATCGAAATATATTGATGTGGAAAAGGGAGTAGAGAGCGCAGACCAAGCGCTGCAAGGCGCACTGGATATCATTGCCGAGAACATAGCAGATGATCCTGCGATCCGCTCTTGGGTTCGCCAGTATACAGCAAGTCAAGGTATTCTTGTGTCTGAAGCAAAGGATGCAGAACAAGAATCTGTATACGAAAATTACTATAGTTACCGTGAACCTGTACACAAAATGCCACCTCACCGCATCCTAGCAATTAACCGTGGTGAGCGTGAAAATATATTAAAGGTAGGCATTGAGGTCGTCACTGATAAAATTCATGCCTATATCGCACGGAAGATCATTAAAGGGCCATCCCCGGTGAAGGAACTGCTGGAAGCAGTGACTGAGGATGCCTACAAACGTTTGATTGCTCCTTCTGTAGAGCGTGAAGTTCGTGGAGAGATGACCGAACGTGGGGAGAACCAGGCGATTTCGATCTTCTCTGGCAATCTACGTAGCCTGCTGCTGCAACCGCCAGTAAAGGGACGTTGTGTGCTGGGTGTTGACCCTGCATACCGTACTGGCTGTAAGCTGGCTGTTGTAGACGATACAGGTAAGCTGCTAGAGGTAGCTGTGACCTATCCGACGCCGCCGAACAACAAGAAGCTCGAAGCTGCTGCTAAGTTCAAAGAGTTGATTGCTAAGTACGGCATTCAGCTCATCGTAATCGGCAATGGTACAGGCTCGCGTGAAACGGAGCAGTTTACAGCAGAAGTGATTGCCGAGATTGGCAATCCAGAGCTGGCGTACCTGATCGTTAATGAAGCGGGAGCGAGTGTCTATTCGGCTTCCAAGCTGGCGCAGGAGGAATTCCCGGATCTGGATGTAGCGGAGCGCAGCGCGGCTTCTATCGCCCGTCGTGTGCAAGACCCGCTGGCGGAGCTGGTGAAAATCGATCCGAAAGCTATTGGTGTGGGACAGTACCAGCATGACGTCTCCCAAAAGCATCTGGAGGAGAGTCTTAAAGCCGTCGTGGAATCAGCGGTAAACCATGTTGGCGTGGATGTGAACACGGCATCTCCTGCCTTGCTCTCTTATGTAGCAGGGGTTAATGGAACAATTGCTAAGAATATCGTTAAATTCCGGGAAGAGAACGGCAAGTTCACGACTCGGAAGCAGCTGCAAAAGGTACCTCGTCTAGGTGCCAAGTCCTATGAGCAATGTATCGGCTTTCTCCGGATTCCGGGTGGAGACAACACCTTGGACCGCACGCCTATTCACCCCGAGTCCTATCCGGTGGTGGATCGTTTGTTCCGTGAGCTAAGCCTCGATGTGAATAAGCTTGGCAGCAAAGAAGTGGCCTCACAGCTTGAGGTGCAAAATGCCGAGGAGCTGGCTGTGAAGCTGGATGTCGGCGTGCCTACGCTGCGCGACATCCTGGAGAGCTTGCAGCGTCCGGGCCGCGATCCGCGCGAGGAGCTGCCGCTGCCGATCTTCCGCACCGATGTGCTGAAGATCGAGGACCTGGTTCCTGGCATGGAAATGCAGGGAACCGTCCGCAACGTTATCGATTTCGGCGCATTCGTCGATATCGGCATCAAAAACGATGGGCTGGTGCATATTTCCCAGCTCAGCGGCAGCTTTGTGAAGCACCCGATGGACGTTGTCTCCGTAGGAGACAATGTTACCGTCTGGGTGATGGGGGTTGACCTGAAGAAGGGCCGGGTCAGCTTGACGATGCGTCCGCCGCGTGTTGAGGCGGGAAGCGTAAAGTAGACAGATCGCAGGGATCCTCAAAGAACGACAACAAGAAGCCAGTCTCCATTATTGGGGACTGGCTTCTTGTTGATTATTTTCAGCTGGAACCCTTTTTGTCATTATAGAAGTGAAGGACGTGCACTCTTTGGGTAAGTTTAGAGTAACAGTTGAACTAATGGCTTATTACTAGGAGGAGATAGATGTGGGAAATCCATTGAAAGAATTAAAAAATAGTGTGAATGGCCTGAAGCAATCCCTTGACGGAGTTAAGCAATCAGTAGAGGGGTTGAAAGAACCTATAGATGAGATGAAGGGAAACATTCAGATCACGTTGGAGCTGGCGAAGGACAGGTCTGAGGGATTCAAATCGGAGATCAATCGTATGAAGGAATGTGTGGAGGAAACTAAGCTGGTTGTTAATGAGGCGAAGGAAACGGTAATGGAGGCGGGTGAGGTGCTTTACACTCAGAAACGCTATAAAAGATTGTTGAAGAAGCAAAACCGAAAAATGCAGCCTGCAAAGGCAGGCCGCCGTTTACTATAATCAGCCGGAAGTCCAAACATTTACCGCAGTTACGAAATCTTTTTAATTATAGGAATGAGAAGGAACCGCATTTAAAAAAATCTGCAACAGCTCATTTACCGAAGCCTCCATATTGGAACGTTGCTCAGCTGCAAGCCAATCCTCTTGAATGATGATATAGCTGCAGGAGCTGCTTTTTAAATAGCTGTATATTATTTGTGCTTCGTCAATTTCATGGCGGCCGATCGCTGCCGGGGTCTGATTGGGTTCACTGTGAAAAGTGGTCATAATCGCTGACTTTATTGCCGCTTGCAGGTGGGTGATATCCGGTTGATCATATTGTAGCTTGGTATGGGACAGGATACGGTTGCCCTTGAGCAGAATGAGTTTAAGCGTCTGTTCATTCATGGCCTCAAGAACAGCAATATTCTGATTCTCTTGAGCGAATTCGATGACCTTCTCTTTGTGAATCAGGAAGCTAACAGCTCCAATATAATCCCTGTATTTGGCGGCGGTTTCGAAGTCATAGTGCTCCGCGGCCACTGCCATCCGTTGCTCCATTTCCTCGAGGATGCTGGAATCTGAGCCGTTTAGTAAGCCAATGACCCGATCAATAATTTTATTATATTGAACAGCGGCATCTCCGCCTGCACACATCCCAATGCATAGGCCAAGCGAATGGTTTAGGCATAGGGAATTTTTAAAGCTAGGGTTGCTGCAAAGGATTTTTGAGCTTTCTTTAATGCCTTGTACTGCCCGTTCAACCGTGCTTCTGCTTGTATAGGGACCCAAAACCTGAGTGCCTTCTTTGACCGCAGGATCATACGTAATCTCTAACGAACGTATTTTTTCATTCGCTCCTATTACGATATAGGTATAAGCCTGCGGATTTTTCATTTTTTTATTGTACATGGGTTTGATCTCTTTAATTAATTTGCATTCCAGCATAAAGGCTTCGAATTCGGTATCCGTAAGGATGATTTCCAGATCTTTAATATTTCTTACAAGCTGCTTAACCTTTGGGGAATGAGATTTTGAGTTTTGAAAATAAGATTGGACTCTCCGTTTTAACTGTTTTGCCTTGCCAACATATATAATATGACCGAGATTATCCTTCATGAGATAAACGCCGGGAGTTAGGGGAAGGCTTTTAAGTTTTTCTGTTAAATGAATGGTAACCCCGCCCTCTCATAAGAGTTGTATGATTGATAGTTTTAGTATAAGCTTGCAACCTTCATTTGTTCAAATCAGTCTAAAGAGTGAAGGATCGAAGCTAAGGAGGGATATTATGTACTTCGCAAAAAAAATCGGTGGGCTGGCGCTGATAGCAGCAATGTTATGGCTTACAGCATGTAGCGGAACGCCAGAAGCAGGGACGGAGCCGAAGCAGACGCCAGAGCATTCACAAGAGCAGACGCCAGTGCAGACGCAAAAGCCGATACCCGAGCAGGCACCAGAGCAGACACAAAAGCAGACGCCAGAGCAGACATCAACTGCACAGTCAGCGGCTACTACGGAATCACCACAGGAGACTGAGACATCAAGTACGGGGCAGCCGCAGGATCTAGAGGGATTACCGCCATCAGTTGAGGAAGCAGCGACGACGGTTATAAGGTCAATTAAAAACAAGGATATGAAGCAATTAGCGGCATGGGTACATCGGGATAAAGGGCTACGTTTCTCTCCATATGCATACGTGGATACAAAAAATGATCTTGTATTCACCCGGGAGGAAGTAGAAGGATTAATGAATGACTCTACCAAAAGAGTCTGGCGAACATTTGCTGGCTCCGGTGATTTAATCGAGCTGACATTTGCAGATTACTACAAGCGGTTTGTTTATGATGCGGACTTCATTCAGAAGGCCGAAATTGCTGTGAACAAGGGGCTTGGGCAAGGGACGACGATCAATAACTTAAACGAAGTGTATCCTAAGGAGCAATATGATTTCGTTGAATATCATATTGCTGGCATCGATCCTTCTGTCGAGGGAATGGATTGGCGCAGCCTGCGTCTAGTCTTCGAAAAGATCGGAGAAGACCATGCATTAGTCGGCATTATTCATGATCAATGGACGCCTTAGCTTACGGACCCAGATGATGCTATTATGGACGCCTTAGCTTACGGACCCAGATGATACTATTATGGACGCCTTAGCTTACGGACTCAGATGGCGCTATTATGGACGCTGTTTGCCTGCTTCAACTTATTATTCACGTCCGTTGGTATACGCTGATCCTTACGGACCCAAATGACGTTATTCGCGTGTTTTTAGCGATTAGAGCACAGTTTCGGACTCCAGTGCAGCTATTCATTACAAAAAGGCACATTTATGGTGCTTTTTGTGCCAATAGCGACGATGGAGTCCTTTAGTAGTCCAAATGTGCGATTATACTGCGAATAAGGTCATCTGGGTCCGATAGCTACTGCAACCCCATCCGCTGCAAATCCATCTGTTGCACACCTAACTGCTGCACACCTAGTTGCTGCACACCTAACTGCTGCACACCTAGTTACTGAACACCTAGTTACTGCATACCTAACTGCTACACACCCATCTGCTACGTTCGCATACCGCAAACATTGGAGCATCGCTGACCTGTATTTTGTTTTTGGCTACCTGCTTTAGCGGATTTTCATATCCATTGATATACGCTGAGCCTAACGGACCCAGATGACGCTATTCGCGTGTTTTTAGCGATTAGGGCATAGTTTCGGACTCCAGTGCAGCTATTCATTAGAAAAAGGCATATCTATGGTGCTTTTTGTGCCAATAGCGACGGTGGAGTCCGATAGTATCGTGAAATTGGCATTTTTCTGCGAATAAGGTCATCTGGGTCCGATAGCAGCTGCGTCCGTGCAAATATGATCTAATCTCGCGAAGTTTGATGTTCATCCCCGTCAAGTAGCTTTATGCACACAAAAATGATCTAATCGCTGGAAGTTTGATGTTCATCCCCGTCAAGTAGCTTCATGCACACAAAAATGACCTAATCGCTCGAAGTTTGATGTTCATCCCCATCAAGTAGCTTCATGCACACAAATATGATCTAATCGCTCGAAGTTTGATGTTCATCCCCGTCAAGTAGCTTCATGCACACAAATATGACCTAATCGCTCGAAGTCTGATAATCATTACTGCCAAGTAATCAGCATTTCTGCCTGAGTTAGCTTGCGAACCCAGCGACGTTATTTGCAAATTTATTGCGATTGGAGCACAGTTCGGGCCCAGTGCAGCTATTCGTTAGAAATAGGCCCATATTGGATGTTTTTTAAGACAATAGCAATTATGTAGTCCGATAGCGGCTGCATCCGTTACCTAATGAATCAGAGTTTGGAGTTGGGATAAAGGGCGAAGGAACAACAAACAAGGGATGCTTCAGTAGCCATATGATGGCTTTTGAGGCATCCCTTATTTGCTTATAAAAATGAACTTAGATACCTGAGGAAAGGAAGAGAGGCGAAGGGGAACTCTGGAACTGTAAGAGCGATAATGCCCTCCCTATAGCTTTCCACAGGAAAGCCATCTTCGTAAGCATAAGCTTCTCCGTATCTCAGCCGTCATAAACGGTAGCTGGAAATCCAAATATTCACCGCAGCTGCGACTGACCCTTAACTCTAAAACCCTCAAGTTCGATTTATATTATTGTGCCGCGCTAGACGAATAAGAGGCGGAGCCAGTTACAGGTTGAGCGATAGCTTTGTATCCATCTGGCAGATAAGTGGCAACAGATGCTTTTGTGATCACCTGCGCGTACATTTTCCCTGGTTCAGGAGCAGTCACGTTAAAGTAAATCACAGCTGTATTGTCTTTACCAAATTCGATTCGCTCAATCACCAGCCCATACCCGGGGTTAGGTAGATTATTAACGGTAAGGGTGGCTTTATTTACGCCTTCACCCGCTTTGGTCAACGTAACCTCTGTTTCGTAGGTTGGAGTAGTGGGACTGCCATTAGATACAATTACACGTTTAGCAAAAGCGGCTGCATCATAGATCAGAGCGGCTGCTTCAGAGCGGGTAATAGCATCATTTGGCCGGAAATTACCGTTCTTATCGAGTGTGGCAATATGTGTATTCAGCAGAATCTGGAGACTATTTATAACCTCAGTAGAGAGTTTATCGCCATCCTTAATATCTACATACATCAGCGTAACAGGGAAGTTACCTTTACTTTGCAGCGCTTGCGTCAATAAGTGCGCGAACTGAGCACGGGTGATTGTTCCGTTAGGATCCACTGTCCGGTCGAGTGAAAGGCCATTTTGCTTGGCAGTCAGGAAAGCCGAAGCATACCAGGCCTTGTCGTTCACTTTATCAAAATAATCACTCGCTTTGGAAGAACTACTACCTGCCGCTGGTTGCGGAGTCAGATTCAGACCCCCAACGATGAATTGTATCCCTTGCGCAAAGCTTACTTTAGATTTAGGAGCAAACTTATCTTTGTCTACTCCGTTTATAATCCCCTCTTTATGCAAAGAGTTGATTTTTGCTTCCGCAGGATCACCTTTCAAATCTGAAAAAGCAAAAGCGGATGCCCCAAAAGACACACTCGCTGCCAAAATGCCGCAGGCTATAGTCATTTTTTTAGCGTTATTTATGAATAATGGTTTTTTCATTTGCGTCACCTCCATACTCTTAGATGGTAGATTAGACCAAAATGTTGCATAGAATTTAAAATATTATAACGGTTCAAGTAAAATATTATCCACGCAGTAGCGATTCGGCACCATCTACATAAATTTCAGTTCCCGTCACATGAAAAGATTCATCCGATGCGAGAAATAATACCAGATTGGCAACCTGCTCAGGCTTACCCGGTGCATTTTCCAGCGGATGATTACCTTCCGGAAATTCCACAGGAATCTTCACTTCTTGAAGATCATCGCTTTTATACGTATTATCTCCAATTTGTGTATCGATTGATCCAGGACAGATGGCATTTACACGGATGCCGTATTGCGCCAGCTCTAGTGCAGCCATTTTCATAAAAGCAACTTGTCCTGCCTTGGAAGATGAGTAAGCGGAAGCGCCAATGTTCGAGAATACTCGGTTGCCGTTAATGGAGCTGGTGATAATGATGCTGCCGCCATTTTCTTTCATGTGGGGGATGGCGTATTTTACTGTGGCAAAGGTGCTGCGTAGGTTGGTATTCAGTGTCTGGTCCCAATCTTCGATTTCTAGTGTTTCGATGGGAGACCATGTACCATTAATGCCAGCATTGGCAAAAACAATATCAATCTTCTCGGCCGCCTCCCCAACCTTACGAATACTTTCTTCGACCAGACCTGGATTGGAGACATCGCATTCAATTACTGTTGCTGTACCGCCAATAGATTCAATCTCACGTTTAGTTTCATAAGAATCCTCGGGAGTGCGGTCAAGCATATATACCTTAGCTCCCTGTTGGGCAAACCGTATCGCTGTAGCTTTTCCAATACCGGAACCAGCACCTGTAACCACTGCAACTTTATCCTGTAAACGTTTATCTGTCATGATGAATTTCCTCCTCGGCGTTAGATTTCTTATTTAGTAATTACATACCCGGCATAGCTGAATCTAACCATTTGAACTGGAGGGTGGAACAACGTGGATGGATATATTACTATGGAACATAAGGATGTAAATAATATAAATTCAGATAAATTTAGATAAATCTAGCTCATGATAGGGGAACTATAGATGATTCAGCAGCAGGGAGCAGAACGGATTAATGTGGGGATATTTGCCCATGTGGACGCCGGGAAGACAACAACAACGGAGCATATTTTGTATGAAAGCGGTCGCATTCGAGAGCTTGGCAGCGTAGATACGGGGACGGCATTGACGGATTCTATGGATGTGGAGCGGCAGCGGGGGATATCCGTACGGGCGGCATTGGCTTCTTTTGCTTGGAAAGGTGTGCAGATTAATCTGGTCGATACCCCGGGGCACGTCGATTTTCTGTCCGAAGTTGAGCGGTCTTTGCGGGTGATGGATTGTGCGGTGCTTGTTCTTTCAGCCGTGGAGGGTGTGCAGGCCCAAAGCGAGATGATCTGGAACGCGCTGCGCAAGCTGGGAATCCCCACACTTATTTTTGTGAACAAAATGGATCGTGTAGGTGCTGACCCTGAAGCTGTGCTGGCAGAGGCGCGGAATTATTTGTCTAGTGATATTATTCCAGTTCAGCAACCCATCGGCAAAGAGAAGGAGTACATAGGAGCAAGAGATTTATGGGAGAATGAAGCTGATGCTAACAAGCGAACAGAATTATTAGAGGCTTTAGCTGAACGGGACGAAGAGCTGTTGGAGAAGTATATGTCAGGTAGTCCGATTGATTTGGCTGAATGGAAAAAATATATGAAAACAGCCTCCTCATCAGGTCGCTTTTTTCCGATGGTTTATGGCGTCGCCGCCAAGGGGCTTGGGATTACTGCCTTGCTGGATGCGATGGTTGAGTATTTTCCGCGCGCTGCTGGGAATGTGGAGGGTCCGGTGTCAGGCATCGTATACAATATTCAACGTGATAAAAGTATGGGACGGATGGCGTTTGTCCGCCTGTATGAAGGGACGATCCGTAACCGCGATACGCTGATGAATTATACGCAGGATATTCAGGGAAAAGTGACCCAGATCCGCAAGGTCGAAGGTGGTCGGACCGAGGATGTCGGAGCGCTTGAAGCGGGAGATATTGCTGTTATCTATGGTCTTTCCGGGGTGCGCATCGGAGATGTGCTCGGCCATCCGGGGGCCATTCCGGAGGAGGCGAAGCTGGCTGTACCTCTGCTAACGGTGCGTGTATTCTGGGAGCCAGATATGGATGACCATAAGGTTATCGGGGCGCTGCAGGAGCTGGCGGATGAAGATCCGCTTTTGGATGCGCAGTGGCTGCAGGATGAGCGGGAGCTACATATCAAAGTAATGGGACCGATTCAGCTGGAGATTCTGAACAGTGTTCTGGAGGAGCGATATGCGCTGAAGGTTACTTTCGGTCAGCCTTCTGTCATTTATAAAGAAACGCCAGCCCGTGCAGGGGAAGGTTTTATCGCCTATACGATGCCGAAACCGTGCTGGGCGATTCTACGCTTTCAGATTGAGCCTGGACCTCCGGGCAGTGGTTTAGTCTATGATTCGATAGTGCGGAGTTCCGATCTGCTGCCGCAATACCAGAGCGAAACCGCACGCCGTGTACCGGAAGCCCTACAACAGGGCTTGCACGGCTGGGAGGTTACCGACCTTAAAGTGACCTTGACCGAGGGACAGCATCATGTATGGCATACCCATCCGCTGGATTTTGCTGTGGCGACTCCGATGGGAATTATGGACGGACTCGCTCGGGTAGGCACTAAGCTTCTGGAGCCGATTCTGCAGGTTCGCATCGTGGTTCCTGAGGAGAATGGTGGACGGGTGATGAACGACCTCGTGCAGATGCGCGGCACGTTCGAGCCTCCCGTGCTGCAAGGCGAACGGATGATTATCGAAGGACGTCTGCCGCTGGCAACGTCACTCGATTATCCTGTCAGCTTAAGCTCCTACACGAAGGGGCGCAGCACGTTTACTTCTTTTTTTGCCGGCTATGAAGAATGTCCACCAGACGTATCTGCTGAGCGCACCCGCCGGGGCGTGAACCCACTTGATCAGGCGAAATATATATTAAGCGTGCGAAAGGCACTGCAAGGGTAAATTGAGGTAGAAGGACTATTGAGACTAATAGGCAGGGTGAAGACAAAGGAGCGTGTCAGCGATGTTAGTACTAAGATATACTCAGAAATTATTAAAAGATATGAAAGTAGCTCCAGTAGAAGTAGAAGACATCTCCTCCTTTTTTAGTTGGCATGTGAATATTATGCAGCTCAGAAAAAAACATATTTTATTTGTACATGATGCAAGCCGGTTATGTATATTATTGGATGGAATAAGAAGTGGTCAAGCTGATAAATTGGTTGAAAAGTTCAAAATAGAACTTAAGGAGTATTTATTGCAGGAGGGTTTTAAGAAGCAGCTCATAAATCAGTATTTATTAGAGGCCGGAGAAATCACTATATCCCGTACAAATAATAAAAGTGTACTTGGAACAATGAATGAAATAACACTATACAATTCGGTAGCTCAAAGTGATTTCAGCAGCTTGCTTGAGAGGAATAAGTGGTTGAACACTATTATATATAAACCTATTGATTATAAAGAGCCCATTAATGTCTTTAGAGAATCCTTAAATAGTTACTATTCATAAGCAAGTACTGTCAATCTTGGACTAGCTGAAGCTTTTATCGGAAATCTGAGGGGGAAATAAATTGAAGATTAGAGAAGCAACAGCTAGTGATATAGACGGGATCGCTTTTGTCCACGCTGCGAGTTGGAAAACCACGTACAGAGGGCTAATTTCGGACGAGTTTCTCGATAAAATCACCGTGGAAGCAAGAAGAAAGCTCTGGATTCGGAATTTTGAAAACCCCAATAAAGACGAGGTTATGTATGTGGCCGAAGATGGGGCTGGGACGATTATTGGTTTTGCAAATGGAGGAACGCGAAGAGGGTCAGATCTCTCTGATCTCTATGATGCGGAGCTATATGCACTCTATTTGCTTAAGGAACAGCAAGGAAGGGGTCTTGGAAGGCAACTCATAAGAAGCGTAGCACAGAATTTATTGGAGAAAAATTATAGCTCGTTCATGACTTGGGTGGTAACAGGAAATCCCGCGATTCATTTCTACCACAAAGTGGGTGGGCAATCTGTTGCGACAAAAGAAGTGAAGATTGGGAATGAGATTGCTGAAGAGATCATGATCGGGTGGAGGGATATTGGGGTTGTTGGGGATTAAGAGCCAAGGAGAGCGATGTGCAGAAGCTTTTAACTGTATTTTGTACAACTATAATCCTGCAAATAACCCGCCAAAGGATATAACTGTATTTCGTACATCTATTTTTGTGATTTATTACTCTATGGGCACATTTTATAGTTTTTAAGTGTACAGAATACAATTAAAGTCCTGATGATCCCCTTTGGATGCGGAATAAGTGTATGAAATGCAGTTATTTTACGAGTTCATAAAGCTCCGTGCACAAAACTATCTAGAGAAGGCCAGGTTTTTTTCGCTAAAAAATAGGATGAGTTAAAGGTTGTGAGAAAGTGAGTGATAAACAAGCACGGCTATTACGTATGGAGCAACTGAAAAAAAGAGTGAAAATAGAAAACCCACTAGGTTCTCTTTACAGTGAGTGTATCGAAGCTTTAGGTCCCAACACAAGAATATATAGTTTAGAAAAGTCGTCCGAGATTGTATCTATGATGGAGAGTATAGTTAATTTCACACAGTGGGCGCGGATTGACTGGGAATCTATTGATCAAAAGAAATCCTTTAACACGCCGGAAGAATTGAAAGACATAGAATCTATTTTATTGCGTGATAACTATTTTATTGTGTGGAATGAGATCAATCTTCCGGTAGTGGAAACTAATTTAAATAATATTATAAATAACTTCAATGATGTTATTGCTGTTGGATTTGATACATGGATTATAAATATGGATAAAGGAATTATCATTGAAAGCTATCACGAGGGGGATCTGACAGTGGGTTGGATCACGCCTCCCTCACTACCAGCTTAACCATAGGCTCTAATGGATGCATAGAGAGTGAAAAATGTACGTAATTCACACTGCGCTAATAACCTCAAGTTTATTCTTCCTACACGGAACAAGCTTACATTAAGTATAAGAGTTTTAATATAAACTATTAGCCTATAGACTCTATTCCCCCTCAGACTCAGCCTTCTTCCGCGCCCGGAAGCGCCGCACCTTCATAAGGTTGCCACAAGCTTTGTCATCGCAGTACCGCTTGGAGCGGTTGCGTGTATCATCATAATAGACCCAGAGGCAATCGGGATTCTCGCAGATGCGGAATCTTGTGGGTTCTTTTTCAAGCAATGCTACGGCAAAAGACGCCGCAATCTCCGCCATCACCTGATCCCAACCGCTATGGATTGGCAACAGCTTTATTTCCGCTTGCTCGTCGCTTTTCCATACAATTCGCCGTGTAACAGGACCCTTGTCCAAATAGATATTGAGCTGTTCAAGCATTTCTCCATACACTGTGTTTCCTTGCACAATAGCCTGTACCCAGTTCCATAGTAGTGAGCGAAGCTTTTTAAGCTGCGCCATTTCTATCGTGTTCGGCATCTGTGTTTCTAAAAGAGAATACTCCTTCAGCCATTTAAAAACCCATTCTTCTTCATCGAGCCTGTCCCGATCTTTATTCTTATCACCTGTTCGCCAATCCCGCCAGTAGCTGTTAATGAAATCCTCCCACAACACGGTCTGTTCATCCTTTCCGATTCAACGCTCATTACAAATCATTGTAACAGTTAAAAATAAGTTTAGCTAGTTACTTGAATACAATCTGGAAATATGCTACATTTCTTTTGTAACCACTATATTATGATTTAAGTCGTTACATATTAGTTCGCTTTGAAGTAGTTCTTTTTGAAGCTACACCATGAAGTTTATGTTTACACAAATTTTTAGGAGGTTGAACATGCAAAATAAAATCAGTGAGGTCTTGCTCCAAAATTGGGATTATTGCATGGATATCGAGGATTGGGCTCCGCCGCTTAGCGATGCGCTGGAAGGTGTGGATAGCAAACAGGCTCTCTGGAAGCCAGAGGGTGGGGCGGCCAATTCTATCTGGGAAACGGTTAACCATCTAACTTATTATAAGGTGCGTTTGCTGCGAAAGCTAAAAGGGTTGCCCAAACAACCCGATGCTGAAAGCAACGATGATACCTTTACTGTAACAGCTGAAGGAGAAGAAGCATGGGCGAAAGCCGTTGCAGACCTGAAGGACGTGCATGCTGCTCTTAGAGAAATCATTGAAGCGTTGGAAGAAGGCGCGTATGATTGGGGCGGTTCGGGTCATGCGCCAGGGGAAGAGGTAATGAGCCTTATCCTACACGATTCTTACCATACTGGACAAATTATTATGCTGCGTAAATTGCAGGGTTCATGGGTGTCCAACCGTAGTTTTAATTAGAACCTCCACATTTAAAAATACAAGCCGTACACTGCTATTCCGGTATACCCGGGTCAGCGGAGGTACGGCTTTTTTTGTGCAACTCTGGTAGGCACGAGTATATATTCTATATTGTTTTTTTTGGTTGATTTGGATAAATTAAAACGCGATATGGATATGGGCTCAGAAACTAATCACTGATATCATATAATCCAAAGGCCGAATTAACAAATAACTAGAGCTGCAGATGATTCCTGAAGATTTAAGGGTCATCTTTTTTGATGAGGAATCAAGTCTATCAGGCGGAAGGGAGTGTAAAGATTGACGAGGTTTGGACAGTTAAACACATTGCGTAATCAAATTTTCCTGGGTTTTATGTTTGTCATGGTGATCGTACTAGCCACGGTTGGTTTTTTTATGTACGGGCAAGTTTCGGTTCTATTACGCAATAGTGCGGAGAAGCACATTGAACAGACTGCAGTTCAGGCAACGGGCAAATTGGATGTACTGATCCGGCAGATTAATACGTTGACGGCGCAAGTGGCAACCAACGCCTCCATTCAGCGATTGCTCGCTCAAGAGGCCGAAGGAAAGCCGATCAGCTTCGCCGAACGTCAAACCATCCAGCAGGAAGTACGTAAATATGAGGCGTATGCGACAGGGATTCGTTCCATTGAGCTGTATGCAGGTGATTATCAGAAATTACTTTCGGTTGATGACGCCAGCCTGAACAATCGAGTATCCGAAGAATGGATCAGCCGGGTGGACGAGGGCAAAGGACGTCTCGTATGGTTTGGACTTGACCCGCGGAATTCGGATATCGTCATTGCGATTCGTAATATTAGGCTGATTGATCATTCATTCACGAAAGCTGGCTATATTATGGTTCAAATTGAGAAAAGTTACTTCCAGCTTACGGATGAGGTGGACAGCTCACAGGCGGAAACGCGTGAATTAATGAGATTATTTGATGAAGCGGGACGGCAAATTTCTTCCGATTTTTCCGTAAATGTCAATGCAAATAAGATACTGGATCATGGAGGAGAAAAGGTTGAGGTTGGCGGAGAAGACTACATTGTAATTCAGAAGCAGTCCAAGGCAACAGGCTGGAGGCTAGTAATCCTCACTCCAGTTGACTATACGACAGAGGGGATATCTGTCCTTCGTACAGCGATCATCGTATCCGGTGTTGTTGGCAGTTTATTGTTTCTCATCTTTACTTTTATTTTATCCACGATGATTACACGGCCCATACTGAATTTGATAAAAGTGATGCGCGGTTCACGATTTGGAACCTTGAAACCGATTTCAGTCACTTCTACCACTATGGAGATCAATGAGCTCAATAATACTTACAACCAGATGGTTCACTCTCTGAATGAACTAATTGAAGTCGTCTATCAGAAGGAGATCGTCCAGAGTCGCACAGAATTAAAGGCACTTCAGGCTCAAATCAATCCGCACTTTCTATTTAACACATTAGAAGCATTCTACTGGGCCCTCGATGAAAAAGGTGAGGAGGAATTAGCTCAAATTGTGGTTGATATGTCGGGGCTTTTTCGTTATGTCATCAATCGAACTGATGATGATGAATGGGTGACTATCGGCGATGAGCTCGACCATGCCGAAAGATATTTGAAGATTATGGAGATGCGTATGCTCGACAGGTTATCCTGGCGGATTGAGTCAGATGAAGCTTGCCGAAGTGTTCCGCTACCGAAGCTGTTAATCCAGCCTCTTGTCGAAAATGCGATTCTTCATGGCGTAGAGCAAAGGGTTGGACCGGGGACAGTCATGCTAATTGTCAGACCCTCAAGTCGTCCGGGATATACATTGGTTACGGTAACTGACGATGGTCCAGGGATGGATGCAGCAAAGATATCGTCTATCTATCACACTATGGAAAAGGGGAGCATGAGGTCTTCCAAAGGGACTGGGATTGGTATTGCTAATATAGAGCGGAGACTGAAACTCAGTTACGTAGACAATACGGACGGGCTTGAAATACGAAGTGAAGAAGGTTATGGAACTAGCATCTCTTTTGAAATACCGAATGAACCTGGAGAGGGGAAAAACACGTGAAAACTATACTCATCGTAGATGATGAACCGAGAACAAGAGAAGGGGTTCGTAAAACATTAGAAGCCTGGTCATCCGGTCAATATCGCATCGAAACCGCAGCAAGCGGTGTTGAGGCACTGGCATGGCTGCAAAATAACGAAGTTAATCTACTTATTACCGATGTGCGCATGCCTGAGATTGGAGGGCTAGAATTAGTTGAAAAGCTGAACGAAATGCCTCATTCTCCAGTGGTTATTGTGATCTCCGGGCATCCTGAATTTGACTATGCACAGAAAGCCTTGCAGTTTGGTGTAGTTGAATATTTACTGAAGCCACTCGACAAAACGAAGCTGGTCCGAGCAGTGGAATTAGCATTGAAACGCAAGGATGATATTTATCGAATCGAACAAATGGAGAAGCTGATCGATCCCAAGCTTATGGAAACGGTACAGCAGGAGAAAGTGTATAGCACTCAAGTGCGTGAGGCACTCCAATACTTAGACGAACATCTTCACGAATCGATATCCATGCGTGATATAGCGGATCAATTACACATGAATGCCAGCTATTTCAGCGTCCTTTTCAAAGAGCAGACGGGACTGACTTACAGTGAATATGTAACGAGAAGGAGAGTACAACGAGCCAAAGAACTACTGGTGAGCACCCGGCTGTCCATTGCTGAAATCGCGGAACAAGTAGGCTATCAGACTGCCAAATATTTTGTGAAGGTATTTCGTGCACTCGAAAATGTTAGTCCAGGGCAATACCGGCAGAACGTCATGACCACGGAGGAAAGAATCCAATAATAGTGGTATTAGTCCCAATCCTTATGACCTTACGACATCATGGGATCCAAGCTACAATTTAGTTAAGCGGTTACAAGGCCGCTAGACAACAATAGAAAAGGGGTTGTAAGCGTGCGCAATAAAAAATGGACAATATTGTTCTTAACGATGTGCCTCGTTCTTGTCACAGCTGGTTGTGGTCAAAAAGATAACAATGCAGGTGAATCTAAAGGTAGTGCAAATGGGGGAAGCGACAAAGTCACCGTTAACTTCATGCATTTATGGCCAGAAGGTGTTTCTGCCGGACAAAATAAAATTGTTAATCAAATCATTAAAGAATATCAAACAGAGCATCCCAATGTTGTGATCAAGCAAGAGGTTCTGGACAACGAGCAATACAAAAATAAGTTGAAGGTATTATCTGCTTCTAACGAATTGCCAGACGTTGGGGTAACTTGGGCCGCTGGCTTTTTGCAGCCATACGTTGAAGGAAATCTCTTCGCTCCTGTAGATGACTTGTTGAATGGTGAATTAAAAGACAAGTTCGTCGCAGGAACTACAGAAGCTTATGCTATTAACGATAAAACGTATGCGCTTCCACTTGAGTTTAACATCGCACCTATCTACTACAATAAAGCTATTTTTGAAAAATATAATCTTGAAGTTCCACAAACCTACGATCAGTTTAAGCAAGTTGTAAAAACACTATCTGAAGGGGGCATTGCACCGATTGCTCTCGGCAATAAGGATCGCTGGACAGGATCGCTTTGGTATATGTATCTGGCTGATCGGATCGCAGGCCAACAGGCACTTGCAGGTGCGATCAGTGGATCAGGCTCATTTATGGATGAAGGATTAGTAAAGGCGGCATCAGAGGTTCAATCACTTGTAGACAGCAATGCATTTGTTAAGGGATTCAACGGTTTATCAAATGAAGAGGCAAAATCAGAGTTCGTAAATGGCAAGGCGGCAATGTACATGATGGGATCATGGGATCTGCCAAACTTCACAACCAATGAAGAAATTCCACTGGAATTCCGTAATAGTGTTGGTTTCTTCAAATTCCCGACAGTGGAAGGCGGGAAGGGAGACATTAACAGCTGGGTAGGTGGACCAGGTGTAGGATTATTTGTTGCTGAGAACTCTGAGGTAAAAGAAGAAGCAAAATTATTCGTCGAGTATTTCGTGTCCAAATGGGGAGAGCAATCCGTAACTGGAGCAGGCGTTATTCCAGCTACGAAGGTGGACACCGCCACACTGGACCTACCACAGCTATACATCGATTTGTTTAACGAAATGAACAAAGCTAGCAGCATCACTTTATTCGCAGATGTTCAAATGCGTGCCAATGCAGCAGAAACGCATCTGAATATGATCCAGGCTCTTTTTGGCAAAGCGGTGACGCCAGAGAAGTATTCCGAGGAGCATGACGCAGCCATCTCCAAAGGCAACTAAAGCTTCGACAACTAGGTGAAGGGGACAATTAGCTTATCCGGCAGCGTGATGCCGGATAAGCCTTTCCTCAAACGGTTTATGAAGGAAAGGAGTCGGACACTTTGGATAAAGTGATGTCTAACAAAAAAATAATCGCGTTATATGTATTTCCCGCCTTGCTTCTCATTCTGGCTATTGTATATATTCCGATTGTTCTAACGGGTTATTATGGACTGAATAAATGGAATGGCATAGGTGCTCTGACTTTTATCGGATTTGATAACTATAAAGCTTTGCTAACAGACCAAACCTTCTGGAATAGTGCTTGGCATTCTCTGCAGTTAGCGTTGTTTTCTACCCTAAGTCTCATTATTTATTTGGCAATTGCTATGGTATTAGCCGCCCGGATCAAGGGAGCTAACTTGTTTCGCAAAATATATCTGATTCCGATGCTGCTATCGTCCGTTGCGATTGCGCAGCTTTGGCTAAGAATTTATCATCCGACGAACGGAATTGTGAACAGCTTATTAGTATCCATTGGTTTTGCTAATCCTCCTGCATGGCTTGCAGAGCCTACATTAGTTTTGTTTGCTTTATTTATTCCCATTCTGTGGCAATATGCTGGTTTCTATATTCTGATCTATTACGCAGCACTCAAGAATATCCCGACCTCTCTGGAAGAGGCAGCAAAGATTGACGGAGCCTCTGCCTTACAAATCGCTTGGAAAATAAAGCTTCCACTCGCAATGGAAGTCATTAAAGTTACGATTGTTCTGGCCGTTGTAGGTTCTCTGAAGTATTTTGACTTAATCTTTGTTATGACGGATGGAGGTCCTAATGGCTCTAGTGAAGTGATGGCGTCTTATATGTATCATCAGGCTTTTCGGGCTTATGATTTTGGCTACGGGAGCGCAATTGGTTTCTTCCTGCTCGTCATCTGTCTCGTCATTACTTGGGTCATTCGCAAATTAACTGCTACGAAAGATTCGATCCAATACTCATAAGGAGGGGCGCTTCATGATGTCTGGAACTGCAGGAAGGCTAGAAATCGGGCCAAAGCCAGGCGGCGCAGGTGCGGAGATCACACGTAAATTAGGCTACTCATTGCTATATATCGTGTTGATTGCCGTTGCTGCTCTGCAATTGTTTCCGCTTGTATGGCTGCTGTTTTTCTCATTAAAAAATAATCAGGAAGTGTTCAACCTTCCTGCTCTATCGTTGCCGATGAATCCTCATTGGGAGAATTACGCGAAGGTCTGGAATGTAGGGAACATCAACGTGTATTTCTTCAATAGCGTATGGATTACCATCGTGGCTACGGTGTTAACGGTTATCTTCGGGAGCTTGGTTACGTATGCAGTTACCAGGATGAAATGGAAGGGAAGCTCGTTCGTACTGGGATTGTTTATGGTAGCGATGATGATTCCTGTTCACTCCACGCTTATTCCGTTATTTAGTATATTCAATAAGATTGGCTTAACGGATCACCCTTTGTCACTTATTTTGTCTTATGTCGCTTTTAATATGCCGATAACGATTATGATTTTGCTGGGTTTCTATTACGCACTGCCACGCGAAGTGGAAGAGGCTGCAGTAATTGATGGTTGTTCCGTGAACAGAATGTTTTTTAGAATTATACTTCCTATGACAAGCTCGGTGATCGCGACTACAGCCATTATTAATATGATCTATAACTGGAACGAATTTATTTTTGTAAACACATTTATTAGTTCTGATTCTTACAAGACGCTGACCGTGGGGGTGCAAAACTTCATTGGTCAATATACGACGGATTGGGGTGCGATCGGGGCAACGCTTATGATCAGTATTTTGCCTATCCTGATTACATTCCTGTTCCTCAGTAACCGTATCGTTGAGGGAATTGCGGCGGGTTCGGTTAAAGGGTAAGTAGAAAGAAGACCTGAATTTCTCAGCTCGAAAAGCTGAAGAGAATTCCGGTCTTTTTTTTAATCCAATCTAGAATTTTGATTCAATCTTGAAAGCCTCGGGTTAATGGAGGCTATCAAAGATGAACATTCGAAAGGAGAGATTGCTGATGGAACCGGGCTATAAGGATAGAAGTGTTGAAGTGGAGCATAGGGAGGTACAACGGAAATCGGATTCCAGCGTTGTCGCATCTACCTTTATTAAATATGCTGCTTACATTATTATATTTTTTGGTTTTCTGTTCTTTTTGGTTAAATATGTATTTCCTAAGTTTTAATAAGGATTGATTCTTAAGGCGGAGTCTTATTGTTTCTCTGCGATGATCTTTTTTATTACTGCTATAGTTTCTGGTGCAGCATTCTCCAGCATAAACTCAATTGCAGCGAACTGCCGCATAACGTATCTGTGCTCAAGCTTTTCTAAAGGGTTGAAAAAGCCTTCTGGATAATCGATAATCTTCAGATCCCGCTCCGTGACCTGTCCTATGTATTCAAAGGCGTATTCGAATGTACCTTCCGAAATATATAAATCGACGATTTCTTCAATTCGCTTGCGATCAATATGATCCACGACAGTTAGATAATTAGGTGCACTCCAGTAGGCCCCATTTAGACAAGCACCACTTTGGATGTAGTCTTGTCGGATCGCTTCGATGTTCTTGAAGGTGTAGAAATCCGATGCCCAGCGGGAGCGGTCAGGGAATGTGACTATGACATAGAGATTATAATTATCCTCTTCCTCAGTCTCACTTTCCGGAGACAGCTGTATATGTCTTGTTCTACTGATCATGATTATAAGTCCCCTTTCTTAACAAAAGCGGATACCGTCTTTTTAAAAGACGATATCCGCTGCTTTAAATATGACCTAGATCTTAATCATCCGAGGCTATAACTTCATCTCATTACTCGATTCCGCAGAATTACGATAAAAGAACCAGCACTCATTCAGCAGCTTGATCTGACGGCGGTCTTTTTTGTAATAAGCTTTCATTAGCTGATGGCAGAGCCACTGTGGCAAGCGAATCCCTCCTCTAACAACTTACGTAAGTTAGAATATGGAGAAATAAGCCTAAAGGTGCGGATTACAGTAGGCTTTCTGCTTCCTCTTCGTACCACTGCTCCAATTGAGCCTGTAGTGCTCGTATCTCAGTAAGCAGGGAGATCAGTGGGTAGTTCTTCTGCTCTTGAACAGAGGCGAAGGCTTGTTCCAATCTATTGATATAATCCAGACCGGACTCCAGGGAGTAATCCTCACGTAACAGATCCAGCGAATCGCACTCGGCGATGGCTAAGGGCAGATCCGGAACATTATCGGCTGTCAGCTTGTCGATTTCTTTGTTCAGGCGTAAATTGAGCGCACTTAGTTGGTACGCATATTCCTCAGGCATTTCCACGAATTGTAATTCTTGATTTTGCTGCAAAATTACATACCGCATTTTCGGCATTGTTCATTCTCCCTCCGTACTTGTCTTCCTTCTTGACAGTTTAGCCTATGCACAAGTTACAATTCAAGTAGAGATCTTATTTCCCGTGGAAAGGACTTGTGATAGAACGCTATGGAAACTATGAGCAACGAAGAGCTGCAGCTGTGGATTGAGCAGGTATCACGGGACAGCTTTGGCGTGCCGTTTAGGCATAAGGCCAGCTTTAACAGCCGGTTGTCCTCAACGGGTGGCCGATATTTTACCAAAAGCCATAATATAGAGATTAATCCCCATCAGCTTGCCATGTTTGGCAGAGAAGAGACGGAGCGGATTATAAAGCATGAGCTCTGCCATTATCATTTGCATTTGGCTAAGCGAGGGTATATGCATCGTGACGCTGATTTCAAAAGCCTGCTGGCGCAAGTCGGCGGAAGCCGCTACTGTCAGACACTACCGGGTGCAAAAGCTCGGAAGCCGCTGCCCTATCGATATAAGCTTGTATGCAGTGCCTGTGCCATGGAGTATCCGCGTAAGCGAAAAGTAGACCCTAAGCGTTATCGCTGCGGTAAATGTTCGGGCAAGTTGAAGTTATTTATTTTATAACCAAACCTAATAATCCGACAAAAGAAACAGCTTGCTGAGGCGAAATGATGCATCCTTCTAAATCTTTGATATCCACGATCAAGCCACTGAACTCGCAGTCACTAAGGTCGATCCCATTAAGCTTTGATCCTGACAATGTGGCTTGATCCATATTACACTCGCTGAAGCTGATTTTTTGGAAATTTGACTGATAGTAGTCGGAACTCATTAATGAACTGCTCTCAAAAGCAACCTGCTTCAGATTAGCGAATCGAAACGTAGCAAAATCCCCGATACAATCTACTACCCGAACATTCTGGAATCTGCCTCTTGTAAAGTCTGTGCCGATGAGCTTGCAGTTTCTAAATTCAGTTCGATGAATAATGCCATTCGTAAAATCCACATTGGATAGATCGCAGTGATCAAATATCACGTCCATAAGCTCGATCCCAGTTAGGGAGCACTCCGTAATCGTTACATTTTTAAAAATCACGCGATCGAAGCTGACCTTATTAGCCTCTTGATTATCAATAACCGTATCGCTGATGCTGCAACAGCTGAATTCGTCTTTAGTTTGCAGTGAATATATTTGCTCAGGAAGAAGAGAGTCAGGATCTGCTATTTTTGGCGAATCAATTTTGAAATTCATAGGTACCTCCGTTTGTTTACTCCTTGCGGGTAGCTAAAACTAACTATCATCGCGTTAAACCGATTTGTCAATCTTCATGAAGGTTGTAGGGATTGGATATCCGTACAAATACACCTTTTTCTGGATAAAATCGCACATCGTTTTGTAAGCGTTACCAAACTAATATGAAAAGGAAGTCCATATTAATTAGAGGGGGCACATGTATGAAACGAATCAGGTCCGCAATGGCGGGTCTGCTCGCGCTGCTGCTGATTTTTTCAAGCTTGCCTGTAATGGGAACCGGTAGTGGTTCCGTGGGAGCAGAAGGGGTTGGAGGAACAGGCGCTGAGCAAATTCCATCAGGTACGGTACTCATCAAGAATAAGTGGAAAAACAACTTTTTATATGAGACATCCGCAGGAATCGTGCGTTATGGCATGACCAATCCAGCCGATGCTTCAGCGCATTGGACGGTTGAGACGGTGAACGGGCTGTCACGAATCAAGAATGTGAAGACAGGCCATTACATTACAATGGCTGGTAACAACGGCAAAGAGGATTCACTTAAGGCGGCAGAACGCCAAGGTTCAGGAAGTGTTGCGGATCAGTGGCTAATCGATACTTCCAATCGCAATGGATACATGATCATCCGAAGTGCGACTGTGCCAGAGGGGAAATTGGTTATCCACGAGGAGAATCAGCTTGGTTATGCGCAAGTAAGCTCGGATATCAATGTTACGTTTGAGAGTCCGCAGTGGGCTTTTATAGATCTAAATGCAGCACCTGTACGGCTAGAGAGTCGTCTCCGCCCCGGTCAGGTAATGTATGAAAGTGAAGGGAATGTTCTTTACGGTAAACAGCCTGTCAGCAATGAAGCGGCCCAGTGGTATCTTGAATCAGGGACGGATGACGGAACAGTAAGGATTCGCAACCGTGCGACAGGTCATTATATTAAGCAAAATGAAGTGACCTGGGCGGGGGTTTTTTCGCAGGAAGTCGATATGGATCATGTGAAGCTAAGTGAATGGGTCCAAGAGCATGCACCAGGCCCTGATGGGACGGGCTTCATTACCCTTCGTAACAGTGGTTTAACTGAAGAGGGGAGTCCATTATGGCTAAATTCACAATTCAGCGATGACAATAATGTGCGATCTAACAGCTGGCCGGGTTCAGCCTCTAATCCAAGCGCGCAGTGGAGAATCGTGCCTATTTCCGAATTACAGCCTGTACGACTGGCAACTTACACGGATGCACAAGTGGCTACAGATTTCTTATATGAATCCGCAAACGGCGAGCTTAAGCATGGAATTATTGCGCCAGATGCCGCTAACACCTCTGACTATCTATGGTATATAGAAGATTATGACGGCAATAAGCGTATTCGTAATGCGGCAACCGATCATTATGTTTCTTATAGTGAAGGTACTGCCAAGGCCTTGCAGATTAGCGGAAGTCAGCCGTCGGATCAATGGATTTTTAATGATTCCGATGATTATGATGATTACCAGACGCTTCAGAATCTCGAAAGTACAGGCATTTATTTGTCTACATTGGGTGGAGAACATGCGGGTGCGATTGGGGATGCGACTTCTTTGAGCGCTCAGTGGCAGCTTTTAGATCCTAACACACCGACTGACGGCACCGTGCCCTATTACCGGATTCAGAATGGCTGGAAGTCATTTTATTGGTATGAGAGTGTTGATGGTCTTTTAAAATATGGAAATATGCAGAAGGACGGCTCCGATCAGTGGCTCGTGGAGAAATATAACGGCCGCAAGCTGTTCAAAAACAAGAAAACAGGCCATTACATGAACACGATGAATATGCCAAATGGCCACCTTCAGGTCACAGAGCTTCCAGACAGAAATCATGTGGAACGAGAATACATCTGGACAGGCAAAAATGTTGGGAACAACACCTACGTAATCAGTAGCGTTCTCGACAAGGAACCTAATAAAATCCCAGAGAAGTATATTTCACTTCAAAACCTCACTAAATATGCTGAGTACGGAGTGATCAATCCAGGTTGGGGCAGTCCGCAGTGGAGATTTGTTCCGGTCACCGAGAAAAAACAAGATTTGTTCCGTTTTCAGCTAGATGCTGTAAATGGAGAGGATCAATATCTTAAGGACGGTCCTTTGCTGACTTCTCCAGCTGCAATAGAGGAATTGCCAGAATCCAAGACGGTTACTGAAGCTGTCTATGCTGACCAGGACTCTGCACACTCTAACCAAAATCTTGCACCTCTAGCAGCTGCCAACGAGGATGTAACAGTAGGCCAGGCTACTTATGGTCCACTTGATTTGAATGACGATTCCTTTGTCTGGCAGCTGCAAGAAATAGCCGGCAGCAATGGATCGGTGAAGATAAAAAATAAAGGCACTGGACGTTATCTCTCCCTTGAGCATATAGGTGGGGTTGTAGATGAGATTGATCCTAAAGTTAGCGTTCAGACTTTGCAAACAGTGTACGATGTATGGGCCAGCATTAAGTGGAAGGTTGATATGCAACCGTCCGGTGTGACTACCATTATGAGCTCATGGGCTGGTCACTATATCTATGGTGCGCCGGATGATAACGGCAACCCAATTCTCCGAATCAGTAAAGCTGCAGATACAGCGGAAAAAAGCAGTGCACATTTTACTGCTGAAGCGGTTGAAGCGATTGCTCCGCCACTGCCTGATTACCCTGTAAGATTCAAGAATGCAAGCAGTGGAGAGTATTTATACGAAAATGAGCATGGGGTTGTTCTGTACGGGCAGCCGTCAGCAGACAATGGATTTTCGCACTGGAATGTATCTGTGCAGGAGGGTAAACAGACGATCACCAACCGGGCAACAGGTCATTTTTTAACGCTGAATGGTGATTATTCATATTTGGAGAGCAGTAGTACAGAACCTGCTGTAGACGGAGCCTCTGCCTGGGAAGTAAGCTTGGCTTCCGATTATACACATTACACCATTCGTAGTCTCTTTGGAGAATACGACGATGAATTAATAAACATTGCCAATAAGACAGGATATGCTGAACGTGCGCTTTTGCTAGAAAGTGAGGGTACGGCACTATGGACACTTGAGGCAGCTCCACAGGAGTTTACTACTCCATCTGGAGAACTGCGTAATAACAATACAACAACTCCAGTTCAAGATGATACCAACATCATAACCATTGTACCGAAAGGCATGGCTGGTAAAGTATTGGCCGAAAAAGAGGGGGCTGTCCTATATGCAGATGCTTCCGATATGGCGGCTCAATCCCAGTGGCTGGTCCAGGAGATAAACGGACGCAAACGGATTATGAATGTTCAGACACAACATTATCTTTCGCTCAATGAATCGGGCCAAGTGGTCTTGTTAGCTGCTGGAGATACAGAAAGATCCCAATGGAAGCTGGAAGAGAAGTTAGGTTATGCTCTTCTGCTAAGTGCGAACGGAACAGGTCTTCTTTCTCAGAGCACATCGGCTGTTCAGCTTGGTTCTGCTGCAAATGGAACTGATAGTGAGCTCTGGAGCTTCTTACCTATCCCTGCTGATGCAATTTATGCAGGAGGAGAAGCATTCAAAGGGGAACGTGTTATACGGTTTGCAGTCAACGCCCAGCAGGCTGGGGAATACGATGCTGTTATTCGATACAAAAATACCGCTGCTGCCGCAACGGATCTGGCACTAGAGGTGAATGGATTAAACGAAGGGGGCAAGGTTAGTCTTGGCAAGTCTGCCTCTTGGAAGACTGTAGCGGTAAAACTGCAGCTTCGTGCAGGCATCAACACGGTTTCTCTAAGCAGTGACAACGTGGATTGGAGTAAAGTAACCCTTGATAGCCTGACCGTAAAAAACAGCGTAAACAAAACATACCGTGGAGCAACGGTTCCATATATCAGCTATGAAGCTGAGGATGCGGCAACAAACGGAACGTTGATTGGTTCGTCGCGGAAATATCTCAGCATGGCTTCCGAGGCTTCTGGACGACAAGCGGTGGCCTTAAAGAATACGGGAGATTATCTAGAGTTCAAGCTTGCAGAATCAGCTAACTCCATCGTTCTTCGATATTCTATTCCTGATAGTCCAGATGGGGCTGGTGCGGAAGAAACCTTGACTCTATATGTGGATGGAGTTAAGAAGCAGCTTAAGCTGACATCCAAATATGCTTGGGAATATGGCAGCTACCCATGGTCAAATGACCCTCGCCAAGGCAGTGGACACCGCTTCTTTGACGAAATCCATGCTCTGATCGGCGATGCTCCTGCCGGAGCAACTATTCGCTTAGAGAAGGGAACAGGAGACAACGCAGCTTCTTACGTCATTGACCTGGTGGATATGGAGCAGGTTGCCCCTGAGTTGGCTCGCCCGGACGGATTTATTTCCGTAACGGATTTTGGAGCGGGAGCGAATGATGAGGGAGATGATACCGCAGCCTTCAAGGCAGCCCTTGCCGAAGCGAATGCGACAGGTAAAGGTGTGTGGTTCCCGGCGGGTACCTTTAATGTCGGTGAGGGTCTGCTGGATCTGGATACCGCTGAAATACGTGGTTCCGGCATGTGGTATACAGTTCTGAATGGAGCTAAGTTTTATGGTCACGGCGGTAAGGTTGGTGTTTACGATCTGATGATTGAAGGCGGCATTAACGAACGGGATGATGAAGCGATCACCAACGCTTTCCATGGTGCTTTTGGCCAAGGTTCGATTATACAGAACGTTTGGATAGAACATACCAAAGCAGGCTTGTGGTTAACTCAGCCGATGGGTGAAAAGGCGCGTACGAATGGTCTGTACATGGCAGGTCTGCGGATCCGCAATCTTATGGCAGACGGAATTAACTTTGCCGTAGGGACTGGCAACAGCATGATGGAACAAAGTGACATCCGCTATCCAGGGGATGATGGAATCGCAATGTGGTCGTTTACTGACGGCAAGTTGACGGATGTGAATGGTACGGAACGTACACCGAGCTATAACAACACGGCACGTTTTAATACGATATCCTTGCCTTGGTTAGCGGATAACATTGTAATCTTTGGGGGGAAAGATAACAAAGTCCAGGACAACGTGGTAAAAGACACTGTGACTAATGGAGCCGGGATTGCAGTCTCTACCCGTTTCACCGCCGAGCCCTTCCAAGGAACAACGGTTGTGGAGCGAAATACCTTGCTTAGAACTGGCAGTTACGATTCCGGTTACGGCGTGAATCTGGGTGCGTTATGGCTTTATGCTGGTGAGAGTGATCTGAAAGGAAAAGTACTCATTCGCAACAATACGGCACTGGACAGCACTTATTCGGGGTTGATTGCTCAAGGTGATCTAGAGGGAGATACTCTCACTTCCATTGATGGAGTTGTGCTGACGAATAATGTATTGGATGGCGCAGGTACAAGCGGTATAGAAGTTACGAAAAATCTGAAAGGGAGTCTGTTGGTCGACAACATGATTATTCGTGGTGAACGGATGAACCTACTGACCAATGCCTCTCCTGACTTAAGCATTAAAGAACAAAATCAAGGAATAGCCTCAGCCATTAAACCGTTCTCTATCAAACTAGCAGATGGACAGAGCGGGCCTGTGATATTAGAGCAGGGTAAGTCAGCTACGCTTAAGGTACTAGATAAAGAAGGCAGAGATCTTACCGCACAAGCTACTCTAAATATTATGAGCAGTGAGATTGCTACATTTACCAACGACAGTCTTAATGGAATTCAAGCGGGAATCACAGACTTCACGGTAACTGTGGGCAACGAGAAGAGGGGATATACAATTGAGGTGCTATCACCTGGCGGGACAGATCCTGTAGACCCGATCGATCCTGTGGATCCAACAAGTACTCCTGGTCCAACAGACCCTACAGGGTCAGTGAACCCTGTTCAACCCGGCACACCGACGGCTACACCAGCACCTACGCCAGCAGCTAATCATGATGCGCAGCTAAAAGCTAAGGCGACTGCAGGGCAGGCTGTTATCGAGATTTCAGCTAACGGTGACGGCACAGCCCGGTTTAGTGCAGATGCTTTACGTAAGGCGGCGGCACTTAGCCCCAAAGCTGTGCTTGTTATTGAAAGTGGGGGGATGAGCTACCGCTTCCCGTTAGAGCTTGTGGAGAGTGTGCTCAAAGCCGCACAAATGCCGGCAGGCACACTGGAGTTCAATGTAAATTCGCTAAGCGGAAAAGGATTGGAACAACTGCTTGCCAAAGCTAAGCAGCAAGGCTTTACTGTGCAAGGAACACCGGCTAATTTCACTCTAAAGGTAACGGATGGAAAAACCTCTGTAGCAGCAAGCGGGTTCGGTACCACTTATGTAGATCGTACATTTATGCTTAAGGAGGCGCTGGATGCGAAGACAGGTGTAGTCCTTATTTACGATGAACAGACGGGTTCCTTCCGTTATGTACCTGCATTGTATGAGCCCGTTAATGGGATGACCAAGGTTACGGTTAAGAGCAGTATTGCGAGCGGTGTATTTGTCGCTGCGCTGCACCCTGTGACTTTTGGGGATATTGCTACACATTGGGCGAGAAATGAGATTGAGGGACTTGCCAGCCGACTGATCTTGACCGGACAATCCACAGATACCTTTGCACCTCAGAAATCTGTCAGTCGTGCCGAGTTCGCAGCTATGCTGATTCGATCGTTAGGTCTTGTAGCTGCGAACACGACGAAGACCTTCAGTGATGTGTCCGATTTATCTTGGTATGCAGCGGACGCCAGAGCTGCTGCAGCCTTAGGACTGGTTCAAGGCTATGAGGATGGAACCTTCCGTCCGAACGCCCCTATTACACGGGAGCAAATGGCTGTTATGGCAGCCAGAGCAATGAAGCTGCTGAATCTAAAAGCTGAAGGATCTAGAGCAATCGTTGCTACAGATGTTTTCACAGACGCTTCAACTATTTCCTCATGGGCTAAAGAAGCAGTGTCTGACCTGGTTGCAAAAGGCATTATGAAAGGTCAACCATCAGGCAGCTTTGTACCTAGCAGTGATACTAGCCGTGCAGAAGCCGCCGTAATTCTTGTACGGTTGCTTAGAGCAGCTGAATTATTGAATTAGCTACCGCGGTAGAAGCTACAATATGGCATAAGTAAAAAGACAGCAGAGCAGCGATCCTCCGGTTATTGGAGAATCGCTGCTCTGCGTTTTTGACGATGGCTGGCCTGCTATAAAAGCTTATGGGCAAGCGAAAGCTCATTGACTTTGAGTAACCCAATCACTTGCATAAACACCAACACCAACATCGCCGAGCTATCATTGGCTGAGGCTTGCGGACCCCAATGACGCTATTGGCAAGTTTTTAGCCTTTTGGGCAGGGTTTCGGACTCAAGTGATGCTATTCGTTCGAAAGAGGCTCATATTTGGTGTTTTTCGTGCCAATAGAGGCAATGGGGTCCGATAGTATGCCAAATATGCGATTATGCTGAGTATAAGGTCAACTGGGTCCGATAGTAGCTTCATATCCGATTCCGATACAGACTTATTTCAGTTTTCCCATCGATAGATTGACTCTGTAATTTCCGAACTTCAGCAGTTCGTCGAGAAAGCTATTCAACTCCTTTTGGCTTCCGGTACGAACACGTATCCAGTAGCAGCCTTCTCCGCTGACCCTATGTATTTCTTTTACACTATCATGCTGCTTTGCGAATGTCTGAAAGGCTGGGTGAACCGTATTCGAACCCAAAAAAACAGTAATAAAGGCATGAATAGTCTCCCCAACCTTATCCGGATTCCAGCGGACCGTGTAGCCTTCAATCACTCCGGTGTCCTGCATTTTGCGAATACGTGCGCCCACAGCCTGACCGGTCATATGCACTTGCTGCCCAATATCTTTGTGACTGATCGTGGAATCTTCAATTAGAAGCTGCAGGATGCGAAAATCCACATCATCTATAAAATAAGAACTCATTATTATCTAAAATCCTTTCTGCGTGAAAGTAGAACGAGCCAATCTTTTTCCAATCTCAATGTATTCTGTTTCAAGGTCCAACTATAATTAATTGTAGCAGAAGATATCTGAAAGAAAGAAGGGCTTCCGATGAAAATACAGCATATCCGCAATGCGACCCTATGGCTAGAGTATGGTGGCAGTACATTTTTAATTGATCCTATGTTGAGTGAACAGGGTGCTAATCCACCTATTTTTAATACTGACAATGATCGCCGCAATCCGCTCGTTCCTTTGCCGGGAGCCGTAGAACAATGGCTGAGTCCTAATGCAATTCTTGTCACACATCTTCATCAGGATCATTGGGATGCTGCTGCCATTTCTTTGTTGCCGCATGATCTACCACTATTATGTCAGGAAGGAGATGGAGATAAATTAGCGAAGCAGGGGTTTGAGCATACCACGGAAATTAGCGGTTCTCTGACGTTTAATGGAATAACTATAACACGTACTGATGGACGGCATGGCACTGGAGTGACTGGTAAACTTATGGGTAAGGTATCCGGGTTTGTGTTTCAGGCGGAAGGCGAACCTGTTCTATATGTGGCTGGGGATACGATTTGGTGTGATAAGGTGAGAATGGCATTGGATGCTTTTAAACCTGAGGTGACCGTTGTGAATGCTGGTGGTGCGCAGTTTTTAAGCGGATGCCATATTACAATGAATGAGCAGGATGTCGTAGACCTATGTGAATATGCTCCTTCTACTAAAGTGATTGCTGTGCACATGGACGCCATTAACCATTGTTTGGTTACTCGAAATAAGCTAAAAGCTCATTTGGAGAAGGAATCGTTGGGGGATCGGGTACAGCTTCCGCAGGATGGAGAATGGTGTAATCTATAGACGAAGAGGGATGAAAATCTCTTTAAAAAATCTAGCAAGCGGCCGAATAATAGCATAAATTTGAAAACGATCACAAAAATTATTTTGCCCGCTTGACTAGACCTTGAAATCATGATAAATTAATTCATGTTCACTTGTAATGTTCCCTGATAGCTCAGTTGGTAGAGCACTCGACTGTTAATCGAGTTGTCACAGGTTCGAGTCCTGTTCGGGGAGCCATTTTCATGGAGAGATACCCAAGTGGCTATAAGGGGACCCTCTGCTAAGGGGTTAGACTGCGTAAGCGGTGCGTGGGTTCGAATCCCACTCTCTCCGTTCTGAATTACATAAGAAGAGCTTCCATTCTGGGAGCTCTTTTTTGTTGTGTGTGAATTTATTTTTCGGTTGCTATATGCGATTCTGAGAAACGGTGTATTCAATATTTTGGAAGGGGAATGGTGTGGAGGGATCGAATGTTTAATTGATAAGTGTGAAGAGTTTAAAGGAGGGAGCATGAAAACAATAAATCAAATACAAACAAAACCGTCAAGCCGATATGACAGTTTTGATCCGGATCAAGAGGGGAATAAAAATACTATTTTTGCCGACGTAATAATTGATGGTAGATCTCTTTACCAAATGTTAAAAAAATATGATAGGGTTCCTTCCCTCGGGTGGGGTAGTGAAGAGCATCAAAGGAAAATGATTAATTATTTTTTGTTAAACGAAATGCATGAATATTTGTACTACAGGTACCCAATATTAGTCTGTCCCTGGTGTGGCGATGAAGAGTGTGGCTTTATATCCGTATTTATTGAGAAAGAAGAGGATCTTATCATATGGAGAGATTTCAAATTAGAATCCGGTAATAAGACTATTGATATAGGCCCTTTTTGCTTTAAATGGGATGAATACGAAAAAGTTATTAAAGAGACATTTGGAACTGCGGGGATTCAATAAAGTAAACCTGAAAACCCATGGAAGAGATGTGCTCAAATAATTTATATGGGAAAGATCTATGAGTGAATCCAATAACTACATGATCAAAGGAGTGGAATCAACATGGAACTGTTTAAGCAGATCCCCTTGTACAGATTTTTGGCATTATGCAATGAAAGTGGTATGGAAAAAAACATATTAGACTGCGGAGCGGGAGGGGATTCACCTCCACTAAGTTTGTTTGCAAACTATGGATACAGTACATACGGTATTGAGATGAATGACGAACAAATTAAAAGAGCTAGTCAGTTCGCAACTGAAAGAGGACAGAATCTAAATATACAACAAGGCGACATGAGACAGTTGGTACTAAGTGATGAGTCGATGAGTTTTGTGTATTCATATAACTCTATTTTTCATATGAGAAAACAAGATGTGGAAAAAGCGATAAATGAAATGAAACGCGTTCTAAAACCTAATGGATTATTATTTGTGAATTTTTTAACCCTAAAGGATTTTAGAGTCGGCGATGGAGTTGATTTGGGGGATAATCAGTTTGAACAAATGGAAGACGATGAATTCGTAATACACTCATATTATGATTATCATGAGGCGGATTCTATGTTTGATGATTTGCAGTTATTATACAAAGAAGATCGAGTACTGGAAAGAAAGTTTGAAGGCGAATGGATACGACAAGGATTTAACGATTACATATATAAAAAATAGCTGGATGCTGAAGAACATATTAGTAGCTCCGAAAAAACTAGATATCTGCGAACAATACGTTCACGCTGTGGACCACGAGGTGTTGGTTCGATAGAAGGTAAAGGTTTGAAGAAGAGTTAGCCAGGTGGACAACCCCACGAGTCTAGTGCAAACGACTGTTTCCTAGGGTGATTTAAGCCGCTTGAATGTCAATCAGCACTTGATGCTTGTTCGCAACCATTATACTTCGGGGGGGATTTCAGATGGATGTAATTATAAATAACTCAATGATTCAGTTGATTCAAGGAGATATAACTAAATTAGATGTTGATGCTATCGTCAATGCAGCAAACACAAGCTTGATGGGTGGAGGCGGAGTAGATGGGGCTATCCATAGAGCTGGTGGAAAAGTGATATTAGAGGATTGCATGAAAATTCGTAATCAAAGGGGAGGTTGTGAGGTTGGAGAAGCGGTAATAACAACAGGAGGAAATCTGAAATGTAAATTTGTTATTCATACCGTTGGTCCTGTTTGGAATAGTGGAAAGAATAACGAAGAAGAGAAGTTAAGGAATTGCTATAAAAATTTATTAATATTAGCTGAATCTAATGAAGTAACAAGTATTGCGATACCTAATATAAGTACAGGAATATATAATTTTCCGAAAGATCTTGCTTGTAGCATAGCTATAGATGAAGTTTCAAAATATATTATAAATAATAAGTCGGAAATAAATAAGATTGTTTTTATATGTTTCGATGAAGCGAACTATGAACTATATAGGAATGAATTAAAGAGACTTTGTTAGAATTTTGATGTTTACCAAAAAAGGAGATGTGCCAATGAATAACAGATCAGATTTGCTAAATCAGTTTAAGGAATGGAATGGATTTGTTCTAGAAATTATTGATTTAGATTGGAAAACACCCATCGCTGAAGGAAAATGGACCATTCATGATGTTGTTAGTCATATTTTGTTATGGGATAAATACTTCTATGAATCGATGATCGAACCGATAGCATACGATAAAGCGATAACACTTCAACTTATTGATTTCGATCAATTCAATAATGATGCTGTTACATATGGTAAAACAAAAACCAAAGACGAATTAATAGAATTGACTGTGAAGTATCGTAACTTAATATTAGATTGTATAAGTAGTCTTGAGGAGGGAAAATACTCAGGCAAATATGTGGACGGAAGGTTTTCCTTTGAGTCCTATTTAAAGGATTTTATATCGCATGACCTACATCATATGATGCAGATTAAAGAATTAAAAAAGAAAATGATGAGTAATTGACTCGTGACGGAAGTGCAAAGAATGGAACTGACCACCCTAATTAGCTTTCTCTCACTCGATTATTGTGTGGGACAGAGCTTTTTTTTGCACAAAAATAGAGATACAACTTGACCAGTAACTCATAATAAACTCGAAAAACACATATCCAAAGAGACAAATGTTATATTATTTATCATTAAATGCAATCTGTAGGTAAAATCAAAGACACCCCCTCTGAAAATCAAACTTTAAAAATCTCCATAATTCTCCTGTTTTCTTCTCTTTACCCACTTTCTATCTATATACATCCCAAAGGATTAACTCAAAATGTTATGTAATATAACATAAAATATTGAATATTATAGTAAAAACCACAAATTTTACTGACGAATGTATAGTGCTGTGTTAATATAAGTGACATAAAACGATGAAAATGAATGTAAGCTAAAGAAAGGTGTTTTTAAAAATAAATATGGGGATTGGGGGACGGCGATGGAGTATTTCATTCAACAGTTAATTAACGGGATTTCTGTAGGGAGCATCTATGCTCTGATCGCACTTGGGTACACCATGGTTTACGGGATTATTAAATTGATCAATTTCGCCCATGGGGATGTGTTTATGGTTGGGTCGTTTATTGGATTGTTCAGTGCCAGGTACTTGGCTTCAGCAGGGCTTCCTCCGATACTGGTCTTACTTATCTCATTGGTGATCTCTATGACAATCAGTGCGTTGCTGGGGATGTCAATCGAACGGCTAGCATACAAACCTCTACGAAAAGCTTCGCGAATCGCTGTGTTGATTACTGCAATTGGCGTTTCTTTTTTGCTGGAATACAGCGGTGTGTTTGTGCTTGGTCCTCAGGCTAAAGGATTTCCGGAGATTCTTAATAAGCAGCAATACAACTTGTTTGATTCCTCGATTCAGGTGGACTCCAATCAAATCATGATCTTGGGCACGACGGTTATTTTGATGATCATCCTTCAGTATATTGTGCACCGAACAAAGATTGGTAAAGCGATGCGGGCCGTTTCTTTTGATATGGAAACAGCGCGGTTGATGGGGATTAATGTAGATCGGACCATTTCAGCCACCTTCGCGATAGGATCTGCACTTGCGGCAGCAGCAGGCGTTATTTTCGGAATGACTTACAATTCAGTGGATCCGATGATGGGGGTACTTCCGGGGCTTAAAGCTTTTGTGGCTGCGGTTCTAGGTGGCATTGGCAGTATTCCTGGTGCTCTGGTAGGGGGACTTCTGCTGGGCACAGTCGAGACAGAGGTTTCTTCTCTGGGATACTCTTCATGGCGTGATGGTGTGGCATTTGCTGTACTCATCCTAATCCTTATCTTTAAACCATCCGGGCTATTTGGTAAAAATGTCCGCGAGAAAGTGTAGGGAGATGCCGTATGAAGAAGATAAACAAGTCATTTTGGATAGGCATTGTCTTTTCTATCATGCTATATATCGTAATTCAAGTTCTTCTAACAACGGGAATATTTGATGATGTCATGGAGTCTACGCTAATTCTAATTTGTATAAATGTCATGCTGGCGGTGTCTTTGAATCTGATTAATGGGATAACGGGGCAATTCTCAATCGGGCATGCTGGATTTATGTCCATTGGTGCTTATGTTTCTTCCATTTTAACTTTGAACTTTGATATGCCATTCGTGCTGGCGCTAGTGATCTCTGGACTGATTGCTGCATTTTTCGGTGTGCTTATCGGGATTCCGACCTTGCGGTTGAATGGAGACTATCTGGCGATTGCTACGCTGGGATTTGGTGAGATTATCCGGATTGTCCTGCTCAATACAGAATATGTGGGCGGAGCTTCAGGTCTTAGCGGCATCCCCAATCAAACGACTTGGACGATTATGTTTCTGTTCACACTGGTCACGATTGTTGTGATCAATAACTTTATACGTTCCACTCACGGCCGGGCTTGTATAGCGATTCGGGAGAATGAAATTGCTGCTGAAGCGATGGGGATTAATACAACTTTGTACAAAGTCATTGCTTTTTCACTTGGAGCATTATTTGCGGGAATAGCTGGTGGTCTCTCTGCTCATAAGTTCTACGTCATCAATCCTGGCAGCTTTAATTTTCTGAAATCATTCGAAATTCTAGTCATGGTAGTGTTAGGTGGGCTAGGAAGTACAAGCGGGGCCATCGTGGGTGCGATTGTACTGACGGTGCTCTTCACGGTGCTTCAGGAATATCCGGAGCTGCGGATGATTATTTACTCGGCGATTCTAATTCTGATGATGATTTTTCGGCCTAAAGGGCTGCTTGGCAGCACGGGTTTTTCTTTCTTGAAATGGTCTAAAAAGGAGGTCAAGCCAAGTGACAGCATCAACAGTGGAAGTGCTTCTTGATGTTCAACAAGCAAGTCGTGCATTTGGCGGGCTTAAGGCGCTTAACGAGGTATCTCTCCATATTAATAAAGGCGAGTTGATTGGGCTCATCGGACCTAATGGCGCGGGAAAAACAACCCTTTTTAACTTGCTGACAGGTGTATACCCGCCTTCCAGTGGCGATATTATCCTCAGCAATCAGGCAGTAGGCGGGATGAAGCCTTATCGGATTAACCGAAAAGGGGCAGCGCGGACATTTCAGAATATCCGTCTATTTACTTCTATGACGGTGCTGGATAACGTTAAGATCGCATTTCACCAGCATGCCAGACATTCGATGTTCACTTCCATGCTTCGTCTGCCTAAGCATTTTGTAGAAGAAAACGAAATTACGCAAAAGGCTATGGATATTCTCAAAATATTTAATCTTGCCGATCAATGTGATGAATGTGCCGGGAATCTTAGCTATGGAAATCAAAGGCGTTTGGAAATTGCGCGCGCGCTTGCAGCAGGACCTAAGCTTTTGCTATTGGATGAACCAGCCGCAGGGATGAACCCGAATGAAACTCGGGATCTAATGAATCTTATTGCCTGGATCCGTGAAGAGTTTGAGCTGACGATCCTGCTTATCGAGCACGATATGTCCCTGGTTATGGGGGTGTGTGATCGGATTTATGTGCTGGATCGCGGAATGTTGATTGCTGAAGGTACGCCCGTTGAAATACGGAATCATCCCAAAGTCATAGAAGCCTATTTGGGACAGGAGGCGTAGTGGACCATGCTTAGCGTACAGGGGATCAATGTATATTATGGGGCTATTCATGCCTTGAAGGATTTAAGTATGAATGTAAAAAAAGGCGAGATTGTAACTCTAATCGGCGCAAATGGAGCAGGCAAGTCCACGTTGCTTAAGACGCTTTCGGGACTGCTGAAACCCAAAACAGGCAGTATAGATTTCATGGATAAATCTATTACGAATCAGAGTGTTCAGTCCATCGTAAAACAGGGGCTCATTCATTGTCCGGAGGGCAGGCGTGTATTTGCTAATATGTCTGTGGAAGAAAATCTGGAGCTAGGAGCTTTTTTACAAGATTCGGGCAGCTTAGCTGCTGATTTTGCCAAGGTCTACTCCACCTTCCCGCGTCTTTTAGAAAGAAAAAAACAGCTTGCTGGCACATTATCCGGCGGGGAGCAGCAGATGCTTGCTATGGGGCGTGCGATGATGGGGCATCCCAAGCTTTTATTATTAGATGAACCCTCGATGGGGCTTGCTCCATTACTCGTTCAGGATATTTTTAGGATCATCCAGGAAGTAAATGCCTCTGGAACAACCGTGCTTCTTGTAGAACAAAATGCCCATCAGGCGCTTAAAATTGCTCATCGGGCTTACGTTCTTGAGACGGGCAGAGTGGTGCTTGAGGGAGATGCCAAGGAATTGGCAGATTCGGAAGAGATCAGAATGGCTTATCTGGGACATTAATTCATCGGCTAGTTCACAACAGCATCACAGAAAGAACCTATAAAATATTTATTTTGGGAGGCTGGAAGAGGATGAAGAAAATCGGGGCCATATTGCTGACTGCATTGCTGGCTGGTGGATTGCTGGCAGGCTGTGGGAACAAGACAGACAACACTACCGCTGAAGGTGGGAACGCTGGTGGAGGGACCATCAAGATTGGAGCAGACCTTGAGCTTACAGGCGGCCAGGCTTCCTTCGGTGATTCTGCACTCAAAGGGGTAAAGCTGGCGGTAAAAGAAATTAATGACGCAGGTGGAATACTCGGCAAAAAACTTGAACTGATTGAAGCGGATAATGCTTCCAAGTCGGAAGAGGCGACACGCGCAGCGCAAAAGCTGATTACTACCAATAAAGTTGTAGCTATTATCGGTGCAACTACATCTACGAATACACTCGGAATTGTTCCCGTTGCTCAAGAAAAAGGCATCCCGCTGGTTAGCTCCTCAGCCACCAATCCCAAAGTAACAGTTGATGAACGTACTGGAGATTTGAACGAATGGGTATTCCGGGCCTCCTTTATTGATCCTTTCCAAGGTGAAGTAATGGCTAACTTTGCTAAGGATACACTTAAAGCGAAGACGGCTGTTATTTATACGGATGCTTCAAGCGATTATTCCAAAGGGCTGCAGACCTTCTTTAAAGCAACGTTTACTAAGAACGGTGGCTCTATCTTAAGCGAAGAATCCTATCAACAAAAAGATTCTGATTTTAAAGCTGTATTAACACGTATTAAAGAAGCTAATCCCGATGTTATTTATCTTCCAGGCTATTATGAGGAGGTCGGCAAAATCGTAAAGCAAGCTCGCGAAATGGGGATCACCGTTCCGTTTATGGGCGGGGATGGCTGGGATTCACCTCAGCTGGCTGAGATTGCCGGAGCGGATGCCCTAAACAATACGTTTATGTCCAATCACTATTCACCTGAAGATAGCTCGCCAGAAGTAAAATCGTTCGTAGATGCCTTCAAGGCTGCTAACGGTGATCTTGTTCCAGATGGGATGGCTGCGCTGGGATATGATGCTGTGAAACTAGTGGCAGACGCGATTACACGTGCGGATTCCACAGAACCTGAGAAGCTGAAGGATGCACTGGCGGGGACAAAGGATTTACAACTGGCCACGGGTAAAATCACAATGAATGAAACGCATGACCCGGTAAAAGCAGCTGTGGTGCTAAAGTTTGTAGATGGGGTACAAACCTTTGAGGCAAAAGTAAATCCATAAGCGTTGTGATTAGAGGCGCGTACCTTTATTGGTGCGCGTTTCTTTTTGTTTTAACTTTTTTAAAAAAAAGACTTGTCAAAATTCTTATGGTTTGATATACTCATTTTTGTTGTGACAAGAAAATAACTTGTAAAGCATGGCCCGTTGGTCAAGGGGTTAAGACACCTCCCTTTCACGGAGGTAACATGGGTTCGAATCCCATACGGGTCATATTATGCGGTAGTGGTGGAATGGCAGACACGCTATCTTGAGGGGGTAGTGGGTGTATACCCGTGGAGGTTCGAGTCCTCTCTACCGCATACAAATAAAAAGTAAGAAACCCTTTGTTCGCAGAGGATTTCTTACTTTTTTTTATAAGATTAGAAGTGAAATTCAGTGACGTCAGGTCATCTCTTAAAAGCCCCAGCATACTGGGGATAGAGCTGTCTTATGCAGTCTGGGCAGATATCATGAGTGAATTGCAAAGAAAGCTGATGCTTTAAGAAATGTTCAATGGTGATCCATTCATCCTTGGGATTACGAATACATTTACAGGAAGCACAGATTGGGATTAGCTCAAAAGATGATGGTAAGGTTGAACGGAGGTTTATGATCTCCGGATGAAGAGGTTCTTCTTTATAGGGGCCCACATCATATAGTGAAATTATAAAAGTGGCTTCTGGGTGCGGATCTGAGAGAAATGGGTAGATCTCCAAACGGAAGATTCGTTTCCCTTTATTAGCGGTTTGTATGGAGAATTCGGAAGTATAAACCTGATGCTCTCTGCGGAGTATATATTTCACTGATTCATAAAGCTTGGCCCATTGATCGGGATCGACAATCACATCTTGCATGAGCTCTGAGTAATACGCGCCAATCCATTTCTTATTAGTAGAAAGACCATATTCATGACTAAAGGCCTTCCACCTGCTGTTGGTGAACTGGATAATCCCATGACTGTTGATTACCACCGCATTGTGCGGTAAAGCTTCAAGTGAATGGATAATGGAAGATGATAAGCATTTTGACAAAAGTCACCGCTCCCTCCTAGAGATCATTCAGGATGATAAGTTAACAAAGGGGGCCAGACGGTATTCTACAGATACTTGTCACCTGAGTCGCCTCTTATCGTCACTCCAGCCATATGATATAATCGGATAATACATAACAATACTAATTATATACTTTTTTACGTTATTTTGCAATAGGTAATTACGTAAATAAGTAATTTATTTTTAGATGGAGGGCGATTCACCGATGCAGACCATATACGAACGTATAGAATACCTGATTAAGCAGAAAGGTTTGACCAAAAAATCATTCTGTGAGCAGTTAAATATCAGCACAGGTAATATGGGAGATTGGAAGCGGGGAAAGACTACTCCAGGAACACATAAGCTGATTGAGATCGGTGATTTTTTTCATGTTAGTCTGGACTGGCTCATTCTCGGCAAAGATACACCGAATACTGTACGAGAGAGCGGCGTAGACTATGATTTGAGTGATGTTCAGCTATCGGAAAGCCGAGTAGAAGAATTACTTCCAGCAGAAAAGAATTTTATCAAGGAATATATAGCTTTTGCTGAATATCGTAAACAGAAAATGGTCGACGAAGAATCTTAAAATCTGCATCTTTACTTTTGAGAAAAGTACATTTATAATAATGAATGTTGACCTCAAACAAATTTATGTTCTATGTTTTACACACCGCGCGGTAGTGGTGGAATGGCAGACACGCTATCTTGAGGGGGTAGTGGGTGTATACCCGTGGAGGTTCGAGTCCTCTCTACCGCATACAGAATGAAGAAAGAGGCCTTGCGATGCAAGGCTTCTTTTTTTGTTCAATCCTCAATCCACAACCTACTTCTTTACAAGCGGCACGCATAGATTGGCTTCGAATCCTTCATCATCCGGACCGGACTTTTCCGTGTATTGGATGTAAAAGACTCCATCAGGGTTGAACTTATAACCGGAATCCGGCAGCCATTCATTATGTATATAATTCCAGGTATGTTGAAAAGCCAACTGAGGGAATCCTTTTGCAGTAAATATAGCATAGGTAGACGCAGGAAGTTTCTTATGAACAAGGCCTTCAGGGATACAATCTAACTGCTCGACTTCAACGCAAAGGAAAAAATCAATATCCCATGTGGTATGCTCCCACAGTTTAGGCACGGATGTACGGTTCTGAAATAGACCGAGATAACAACCGCTGCTTTGAACTTTTGTGGGTATAGCATCAAATTTTGCATCAATATCCAGCTCGCCAAAAACATATTCCCAAAGATTCGCGTATGGCTCCCCGGATGAGTTTACATTTGTCCAGCCAATAACATTTAGTTCGGGTATATCAAGCAGTTGAACAGTCACCGATTGTCCCTCCCAGCAAAAATATTTCAACAATATTATAAAATATTCCAAGAGATTAAAGGGTGCTGATATATAGCGATATTATGACGTTCTTTCTAGTTAAAAAGGATACTTTACCGCATAACAACAGGGGGCTGTGTGATGTGGTGAGTATCCTTTTTCTAATGAATTATTTTAAAAGCTTGGAAATATCGGATTCGATCTGCTGTGGAGTGGTCTTAGGAGCAAACCGTTTTAGAACACGGCCATCTTGGTCAACCAGAAACTTCGTAAAGTTCCATTTCACACTTTTTGAGCCTAAGACACCAGGAGCTTCTTTGGATAAGTATTTGAATAATGGATGTGCTTCATCGCCTTTTACGTCAATCTTCTCGAACATAGGGAAGGTTACCCCATAATTAATCTCGCAGTATTCCGCAATTTCATCACTTTCGCCAGGCTCTTGTCCAGCAAATTGATTGCTTGGAAATCCTAAAACTTCGAACCCGCGGTCCTTGAATTTCTCGTACACTTCCTGAAGACCTTTATACTGGGGAGTAAATCCACATTTGCTGGCAGTATTCACAACCAGGAGTACTTTACCCTTGTACTTTGACAATGATTCCTCTTCACCCTTAAGAGTGTTGACCTCAAAATCATAAATACTCATGGATGACACCTCCATAGCTAATTTAAGTTTTTAACAATTTAATTGTACACTATTTATGATCTGGAGCCAAATAAGAAAGTATTATGAATCATTCCTCATCATCGTTTCAAATCATACCTGTTGTTTAAAGTATAAAGTATGAGCATGACCAATACAGCTTGATGAAGGAGAAGATGACTCATGAAAGCATTATACACAGCAACTACAACAGTCCATGGCGGTCGTGAAGGCTCCATTGAATCCTCGGATGGCGTGTTAAAGCATAATCTAAGCATGCCTAAAGAGCTTGGAGGGCCGGGAGGTTCCGGTACCAATCCAGAGCAACTATTCTCGGCTGGTTATGGAGCGTGTTACGAGAGTGCACTAGCGAATATCGCCCGTAAAGAGGGCGTGAAACTCCATGACGTGGAGGTAACTTGTAATGTGTCCATTGGGAAGGATGACAGCGATGGAGGCTTTAGACTTGCTGTGAGAATGGATGTGAAGCTGCCAGGGATCGAACACGACAAAGCAGAGGAACTGGCGAAGAAGGCTCACGAATTCTGTCCTTACTCCAAAGCAACCAGAGGTAATATCGAGGTTGAATTAAAGATTGTTGATTAAATGTATCTGTATATATTTTATGGAAATAATGGCTAAATAGAGACGTAAATCATAAAAGAGTAATAAATAGCTGCCGTGTTAGGCGTCTTTGGTTGACATCACCCTTAAAATTCTTTAATATGTCTAAGTATCTGAGAATGTGCCTGCGTGTGCAATTTACAACCAAAAATTTAAATAATGGGTGATGAAGATGTCTTACAGACCGAATATTACGAATGTGACCAAAGCCAGCAGCAACGATAAGGAAGGATTGTACGAGTTCATTATCAAGCTTGCTGATGGAACGGAGTGCCGCGCGTTTTATCATCGGTTTCCGGAATGGAAAATGACGAACATCAGCCGCCTGCTTAAAACTCCATGTCCAATTTGCCGCAAAGATTTCATCTGCAAATGCATGGAGGCATTCACTGCTGATTTCGAAGGGCAAATGATCGGGGATCAATGGATTGAGAAAGCAATCGCAGAATAATTAAAGAACGGCACTTGATGGCGCGGGAGGTTATCCCGCGTTTTTGTTTACCCAAAAAAGCAGAAATTTACGCCTTTAAGACGGAGGGGGAGCCATGAACGAAGAACTGAACCTTATGAAAGATAAGTCCATTGTGTTGATAGACGGAGTGTGTCATCTTTGCCAGGGGGTAGTTCGTTTCATTATCCCGCGTGACCCCGAGGCTAAATTTCTATTCGCACCATTACAGAATGAGATTGCGGCAAAGCTAATGAAAGAGTCTGGACTTCAGCCTGGACAATTAAACACGGTGATTTTACTGGAGAACGGAGTGTATTATACAGAGTCGGCTGCTGTGCTAAGAATTGCCCGTAAATTGAGATTTCCTTGGCCTGCCGCATACGTGTTCATCTTAGTACCACGCCCATTGCGCAATGCTCTTTATCGGTATGTAGCTAAGAACCGCTATCGTTGGTTCGGACGTGATGAGCAGTGTATGCTCCCTACCCCAGAGATCAAACGGAGATTTTTGTAAACCATAATCTGGGAGAATGTTATAATGAAACTATAAATGGGTACAGTTTTTTCATATTATCACTAGGGGTGAACGAATAGTGAAACGGAAAGGGCTTCTGCTTTTTATAGTCATGTTGTTATCTTTAAGTATGATCGGTACGGCCTCAGCTGCCCCCAAGCTTCGCATTATGGTGAACAATTCAAGTGTGGATGTTGGTGTGCAAATCGTGTCGGGGAAGACGCTGGTTCCGCTGAAGGCTTTTGAAAGATTCAAGAATACTTCTATTCAATGGGATGCCAATACCAAGCAAGCTACGATTGCTAGAGATTCTATGAAGATTAAGCTTGCGGTTGGCTCACGGACGGCTTGGAAGAACTCGGATGCTGTACAACTGGATGTATCGGCCAAAATAGTGGATGGAAGAGTAGCGGTACCCCTGCGGTTTATCGCGGAGGCTCTTGGAGCGAGAGTAACAGTAGATGCTGCTACGAATACAGTCTGGGTTCAGGAACGGGCCAATGCTAAACTTGTGCAGAATTATAATAGTAATGACTTAGTTGTTTCCCGCATAGCTGCTCTGCAATTCCCGGTTGAAGAAAGAGAACCCTCCAAATTGACGGGTGATAATGAAGCATTGTCAATGACGTATTATTTTCCTGAAGGCAGATCTGATGGTTATTTTATATTGTATGGACATTTCGTAAAGTATTATGAGATCAAGGATAATATTGTAAAAGTAGTTTGGGAAGCTGATCTGGATATGTCCAAAGAGGCTACAAATAAAGATTTTACCGCGATATTCGGTTACCCAGTTGCGAAGGAATATGGTAAAGCACCTGTTCTAGCTCCATCCTATGCCTCTTTTTATACGAGTGTTTGGGGAAGTCAGATTATTTATGGAATGGTTAATGCGGATGGAACTACTAAAGTTTCAGGACAGTCTCTGTACTGGGGGAATAATGAACCTTTTGTCTTAGCTATTCCCGGAGAGACTAAGCTTTAAGCAATATACAAGTCATATAAATATGGAGATGAATGATGAACAAGGGGAAGCCTAAAGGTTTTATGCGTTTTGATTGGCCTTATCATTTTGTAACTATGCCGCTAGCGCTGATTATATTTGTGTGGTCGGGAATTTATGTCGTTCAGGTGTTACGTGATGATGGTGCTTTAACAGTGCCCTTGCTATTATTTGGTTTATCTCTATGCCTGTTATTTGCGATTACTCGAATTCGAATTTATGCCACAAAAAATCAGGATCGAGTAGTGAGGGTGGAGGAGCAGTTCCGGTATTTCCGATTGACAGGCGAAGCATTAAATCCAAAGCTTGAATTAGCTCAGATTATTGCACTTCGGTATGCAGGAGATGAAGAGTTTCCGGCACTATGTCAGCGGGCGGTGAAGGAAAAGCTTAGTCCTGCCGATATCCGGTCTGCCATCAAGAATTGGCGTGAAGATACGATGAGAGTCTAAAAACCACTTGATGTGCGAAAAAACTTATTGCTGCCTTCTTATATATATGCTACTATAGCTGTAAATTAAAGGGATAGTAACGGAAGCACCGTTCAATGTACCGTATCCACGGTTATTGTCGGTGCTTTTTTGCTGTCTTTTTTTTGACAATATTTATAAATTTCTTGCGAAAGGAGAGAGGTTTTATGGCGGCAAGGATTGTACTCGCAGTGCGTGAAAGCCAATATATCGAACCATTGCTACACTATCTTCATCATAGTGAGTATGGAGAAATGCTGCGAATCACGGCTTTTAGTCGGCTGGATGCTTTTATCGATTTTATGAGGGGAGAGGATATGCCGGATGCTGTTGTAGGTGACGTTACTTTTATCGAGGCTTGGCTTGTGGAGGGAAGAACTAAGGTGCCTTGGGCAGTTTTGAGTGAGGAGGGAGCTTATCTTAGCAGGAGTTCTAAAAGCCTGGCTGGAGGCATCATGATTGCGAAATATCAGGCACTGCCTTCTCTGCTGGGAGCATTTATTCAACTATGTGAAGTGAAACGAGCTAGAGGTTCCTCTGTATTAGATGAAACGCTGCTGCTCGGTATCGTCTCCTCAAGCGGGAACACGGGCAAAACCACAGTAGCTATGAATATGGCTAAGCAGCTAGGTGAATTGGGGCTTTCGGTCTTTTATTTGAATCTTGAAAGTGTGGACAGCAGTGGATTATTTTTACGGCCCCCTGCAGGAAATACGCCTGGACTAGAGCGGCTCCTTTATGAAATCAAAGCCAGCCGGGATAAGGGCGGAGCCGATACGATTGATTTGGGGCAATACGTGATTAGGTATGATCACCTTCGAAGTGCTGCTTTTAGGCCAATTATTAATGTAAAAGAAATGCTGCAGATGACTACGCAGGATACGCTAGATTTGTTGGCGCTGTTGGTTGCGGAAAGAAATTTTGACGTAGTTATAATAGATACCGGCAGTATTGAAGAAGAACGTGCCAAAGCTGTGTTACATAAATGCGGAATTCTATTGTGGGTAGTTAGAAATGACGAGGTAAGCATTCATAAGACCATGAGATGGCTATCCCATTGCAATGCTCCTAATTCTGGTATGCCCAGCCAAGTGATGGACAAAAGTAGATTTGCCGTGAATTTTGCCGCAGAGGGTTTAGAGGTGTGGGCACCTCCGGAAGGAATTACCGTTGAAGGTGTACTTCCGTATATCCCATCTTGGACGCTGCAGCACCGTGAGGAGCTTTTTCTGAACTCACCACAATTCCAAAAGGAGATCTTACAGCTGTGCAAGCAGATTATAGAACCGTCGCTTCCGCAAGTATTCACTGGTAAGGGTTTACATGAATGAGGAAATGTTTAAGGCACTTCGCAGTGACATCCGGGCAGGATTAGATGTTACTTCTGCAGTTGGAAATCGTGAACTCACCCAATATATTGAAAGGACAATTTTGGACAGCGAAAATCTGCGTTATTTAACAGCACAGGAGAAACATGAGCTCGTGAAGAGATTGTTCGATTCTTTTCGAGGATTGGATGTACTCCAGCCCTTAGTGGATAATCCGGCGATCACTGAGATTATGATTAACAGCCATACTGAGATTTTTGTAGAAGAGGAGGGGCAGATTCGTCGTCTCCATTTGGAATTTGAGTCCAGCAGCAGGTTGGAGGATATTATCCAAACGGTTGTATCCGGTGTGAACCGGGTTGTAAATGATTCTTCTCCTATCGTTGACGCTCGGCTAAAAGACGGATCGCGTGTAAATATCGTGCTTCCGCCAGTAGCTCTGAAAGGCCCGGCGATGACCATTCGGAAATTTCCTGAAACACCGATGACGATGCAGGATTTAGTCCGTCGTGAAGCCTTAAGCTTGGAAGCCGCAGAGTTGCTGCAAATTTTAGTGGCTGCTAAATACAATATTTTTATTAGTGGCGGGACCGGCTCTGGGAAGACTACTTTTCTTAATGCATTATCTCAGTATATCCCCCCACAGGAGAGGGTCATTACGATAGAGGATTCCGCTGAACTGCAGATTGTAACCGTGCCGAACCTTGTTTCACTGGAGACCAGGAATGCTAACACGGAAGGTAGAGGGGAGATTTCCATCCGAGATTTGATTCGTTCTTCTCTGCGAATGCGCCCTAACCGGATTGTTGTGGGGGAGGTACGGGGAGCGGAATGTCTCGATATGCTGCAGGCTATGAACACCGGACACGATGGAAGCTTGTCTTCCGGCCATAGTAACAGCGCACACGATATGGTCAGCCGACTGGAGACGATGGTGCTAAGTGCTGCGGAGCTTCCGGTAGCTGTTGTTCGCCAGCAAATTTCATCCGCAATTGATATCTTCGTACACTTATCACGTCTCCGTGATCGTTCCAGGCGGGTGATGGAAATCAGTGAGGTTGCGGGGTTGAAAGACGGGGAAGTGATCTTGAATCCCTTATATGAATTTCAAGAAGCTGGTGAACGAGAGGGAAGGGTGCAAGGGGGGCTGCTTCCCTGTGGTAACCCATTGTTGCATACAACGAAGCTTAGGATGGCTGGTGTAAACTCCTATCCATTGGCTCAATAGAGATTCAAAATTCCAGAAGGGGGGAGGTCATGCTTAAGTTTAAATTTGTTGCTGCAAAGCCTGTAGAAGCGGATCCTGACGGTCCTTCGTTATTACCAGATTATAAGGTATACGAATTGACCTTGCTGCAGAGGATTCTGACCCTTACTGCAGGTGGACTGCTGATGTATGGAATTGGATATCTTTTTTATCATCATTGGCTGCTGTCGTTGCTGCTTATGCCTGGCGGAGCTTATGCCCCGCATATGCTGCGTAACTATCTACTGAAAAGACGTCGAAATGCACTGAATTTACAATTTAAGCAGACGTTATTTTCGCTGTCTTCCTCCCTTTCAGCTGGGCGTTCGGTGGAGAATGCATTCCGAGAGGCGGTTCAGGATTTACGTATGCTCGACCCGGAGGGAAGCAGTGATATGATCTCCGAGTTAAACATTATCTGTGCACGCATGGAATATGGACAGCCTGTGGAAGAAGCGCTGCGGAACTTTAGTGAAAGAGCGGGAATGGAGGACATCGAGCGATTCGCGGATGTGTTCTCGGTCTGTAAGCGTACTGGTGGTGATCTTGTAGAAGTGGTGCGCCGTACATCAACGATTATCGGTGAGAAGCTGGATATTCAGCAGGATATTGCTGTAAGTATTGCTCAGAAGAAATTTGAGGCTAAGGCACTGCTTATAGCTCCGCTGATCATGGTGATGTTTATGAGTTTGACGGCTGGAGAATATATGGAGCCAATGTATACAGGAGCGGGTATAGCCATATCGACATTAGCGCTTGTTGCTTTATTCCTATGTTATCTCTGGACTACTAAAATAATGGACATTCCACTGTGAAGGGGGTGAAATCATGCGCTGGCTATGTGCGGTGGTTACTGTTATTTTGCTGATAGTCTGGGTTCTACTGCGAATTCAATGCGGCAACAGATATGTCGCGTTACGCAGTCTTCCTATGGAAGGATTACGGCTTCGGAAGTTAGGCGAACCGTTATTACTGCTTATTGAGAAGAGTGGTATCGCCAGTCGGTTTCCCTCACTGTTGTTCAGAATTCAGCGTTCTCTACAGCGCAGTTATGGGATGCGTTATAGCGCAGAGCGGACCCTGCTGTTCATGGGTGAGATGCTAAGTTACAGCTGGCTGTTGCTTGTAGGTGGAAGCTTGATTACAGCATTTAGTGGCGAACAGGCAGGTATGATATTGGGTGTGTTTTTGGCAATTGCTCTACCAACCGCTATGGTCAGTGATCTGCACAAAAAGGTGAGAGTTAGGGAGCAGAATATTATGCTCGAATTGCCAGAGCTGCTGAACAGTATTGTGTTGTTGGTTGGCGCAGGAGAGACCGTGCAACGAGCTATTATTCGCTGTGTGGAAAGCCACCGGGGGGATACGAATCATCCTCTGTATAAGGAGCTAATGACTATGACTAGTGAATGGGAGGGCGGATATTCTTTCCAGCAGGCGTTTGAAAATTTCAGCAAGAGATGCGCTGTGCAGGAGGTATCGGTATTCACAACGACAGTTTTGCTGAATTATCGCAGAGGTGGAGCGGATTTTGTGCTATCGCTACGTGATCTGTCGCGGATGTTGTGGGATAAACGAAAGGCTCTTAGCCGGACGCGCGGAGAGCAAGCATCCTCTAAATTAGTTTTTCCGATGGTAGTTATCTTTTTAATAGTAATTGTACTGGTGGGAACGCCAGCATTTTTGATGTTAAAAATGTAGGAGGCTGAAGCTGATGGTATCAACAATGTTGGATAGTATGAAGAACTTTTGGGAAGACGAGGAAGGTTTAGGAACTTTGGAGATGATTTTGATTATTGCTGTCTTGATTGCAGTTGTTCTTTTGTTTAAGGACAAAATTCAAGAGGTAGTAGAAGCCTTAATTAAAACGGCGGGTGAAAAGAGTCAGGAAGTATTCGATTGAACAAGTTTAAGGGTGATCAAGGCAGTTTTACTATTGAAGCGTCACTTCTGTTGCCGATCGTCATGTTTATTACGATGCTTCTTTTGTTTTTTTGCTTGTATAGCTATCAGAAGTCCATGCTGTTGCAAGTGGCCTCAGGAGCTACTGAGCGGGCGGCTTACAACTGGGACAACAGTCACAAGGAGGTCTCTGGTTCTTACATGGCTGGTGAGTACGACTCCCTTTATTGGAGAATTGGGGATGATGCCTTGTTAGCCTCATTATTTGGTGGAGAAGCTGGCAGTGCTGGCGTGACAATAGAGTTGCCCGGTGAAGTATCAGGGAAGAGTGAATTGCCAGTGCTTAAACTGGGCCATTCGTCTACTATGATTCCGGACAATATGCCAGGAACTATGCGTTATGCTCACAGTCTTACAGGACGGAGAGTAAAGGCCGAGCTAAATCGTCTACTGAGCTTGCCTGTGCTTGATAGCGTTCTATCGGATGAGGCTAACCCAACTGTTGAAGCCCAGTCTATCATTGTCGAGCCTGTTGAGTTTATTCGTACGGTCGACCTGATGCGTTATTTTGGAGCTAAATTTAAAGGGGGCTCTGAGGGTAGTGGATCTGCAGTTTACATGAATAAGAAGGATGCTTCTGCTATGCTGACCAAGCTTCAGGATAAGTAAAATCTCTGTTCAAGGGAGGGGGTTTTAATGAAAAGTATAATTACGGGTTGTCCTGCTAAGGGCAAAACAGAAGGCTCAGTTACAATTTTTCTAATCATGGTGCTGGCTTTCGTCTTTCTATTTACTGCTGTGCTGATTGATTATGCGCGAATCGCTGCGTTCAACGTTCAGGAGGAACGATTAGCGAGAGCCAGTATCCGCTCTGTTATGTCTTCATATCATGTTGAATTGTGTGAGAGATACGGTTTATTTGCATTCGGTGATAGTGATGGTGATATGCTGCTGTCCAAAGTGCTCAATGAAAATTTGCATAAAAGTGGGCGGGGGGATACGTTCAATCTCTTACCCTTTGCACTGGAATCCTCCTCTTTGGAATGGAGCCGGCCGCTGGGAAGTTATGATGTTTTTCGTCATCAAATACTGGAAGAGATGAAATATAAGGCTCCGGTTGATTTCGCCTTGGAGCTGGCAGGTAAATTCAAGCCGCTGTCGGGCGTAATGGCAGAGGCCTCAAGAGCTACTGAATTACTTAGTAAGCTGCAACCTTTATATGATGAACGTGAAGAGAATTTGGATCTAATGTTAGAGCGGAGAAGCCAAGCGGCGGAGAGTGGAAGAAGAGTACTGCTATGGATTATGAATCCGCCCGGAGATTCTATCTCGGCCCATTTGCTCGGAAGCATGCAAGCAGCCGCGGATATACCAGCACAGTATAGTGACTATCTTGGGAAATATTACGAAGATCTATATCGTGATAGTAAAAAGCCTGCAAAGTACACTTATCAGTTGGCACTTTATCAGAGCCGAACTTCAGAGATGTTGTCGCGGCTCCCATCCTTATTAACAACCTTTCATGAAGAACATGGACAATCGATGGAGGAAGCGAAGGATGCGTTAAACAAAGCGCAGCAATTGAATGACGAGATGAGAGATGTTTTGGCAGCTTCCCGAATAAGTGGCGTAAATCTGGCAGACGATCCTGCTAAGGACTGGGATATTCCGGGAAACTCGGGGGAAATAAGCGCTGAGCCACTTAAAAAGCTGCATGAACAGGAAGATGCCTTGATCCTCTCTTCGGCTGACATTAGTAGTATGGAGAATGGTTTATTTATGCAGCAAAGTGCGTACGAGTCCATTGAACCGACGGTAACAGGATTATCAGGAGTGTTGCATGAAGCTTTGGGAGTCAACGGCGATTCCTACCAAATGATTTCCTCTGTTCTAGGGGCTTCGCATGTAGTGGACAACTATTATAAAAAATACGGTAAGAAGGGAAGTGTTATCGCTAGTGATTTGGCTTTTCTTGAAGAGCATCGCAGCTCGGATAAAGCACGTAAGCAAGTAGAGTGGGAAGCCAAATCCAAGCTGGGCGAGGTTAGAGCACTGCTGGACAAAATTAGAATGCTAGGTAGCGGAGCGGCAGCTTCAATGGAACGTTATCAAATCCTTCATCAATTTTATGAGGACAATGTTTCATTTAACAACGGATTGGAGTCTCAATCCTCTGATAAATCTGAAGTATCAGTATCCTCAGATCCCTATGCTGCTGGAAGCTCGGCGATGAAGGATATTGACGGGATTTATGCAGCAATGAGTGGCATTATGGGGGGCGCTAGAGACAGGCTTTTTCAAACAGAGTATTCCGCGCTTTATTTTCAGCATTTTGATGTTTCAAAGTTAGCTAGTCTGGCACTGAATTCTCTGGAAGACACTAGTGAGCTCAAAGATCAGCTTGATCCTCGCGCTCAGGAGCTGGAATACATTTTATACGGATTTCATAATCCCGCAGGGAATGTGGCCGCAGCCTATGCCGAAATATTCGCGATGAGGTTGTCCATTCGCACAATGGAAGGATTTATAGAAAAGGCAACCTTGGGAAATCCACTGGCTGTTCTAGCGGCGGCACTGTTGTATGGAATCCAGCATGCCATTCAGGATATGTTGCAGCTTTGTGAGAAGGATGCGATTCCTTTATCCAAATATATGCCGGCGCAGCTGACTTACCGTGATCATCTGCGACTGTTCATGATAATGCATGGGGGCGGGGAAGTGCAGCTATCGCGGATGCTGGCTCTAATTCAACTGAACACAGGAATAAATCCAGCGGAAAGAAACACCTATGTATCATCGGACATTAAGCTCCAAATGCAGTTATGGTTTCTGCCAGGTGTAGTTAAAATGTTGAATTACACTGCTGGTTTTCCGGGAGAGGTACAAGGGAATAAGTATCTGAGGGCAGTAAAAGCTGATTATTCTTATTAGCGGGAGGTTGGTAAGGAGATGGGGGATGGGTATGGGTATGGAATCAGAGGGGAGGACAAGGAAGAAGGTAGCATGGTAGTAGAAGCGTCGATGGTTCTTCCGTTCTTCCTGCTATTCGTCCTGTTCCTGATTTCTATCGTACAGATGACCTTGTATTCGACAGCTTTGCAAAGTACAGCATCAGACACTGTAAAGTCTATCTCAACTCATATGTATCCTGCGGCTTTGGCGGTGCAGAAATGGGGAACATCCAGCGAAGTAAGTGATGATTCAGGAGGGGATGACAGTGATCATTCTGCTGGCCTGAATTGGACTATTCCTCGCTTGTCACTTACTGATTGGGGCGATAGTTATGCTGAGTCTTTACCCAAGCCGTTAAATGAGTGGGTTATGTCGGCTTTAGAAAGTGGTGAGGGACCGTTGCAGAAGCTTCAGGCAGAGACTAGTGAAAGTGTACTTGATCTTGCGATCAAACCTTTATTGAAACCATACCTGACATCAGATTTACTGGATTATGAGCGAATTCATGTATCTAATGTTATGGTGCCGGAGCTAAAAGAGGGTACTCGTCCCTACCTTGGGCTAGTGGTTAGTTATAAGCTGCCGATGAAGGTCCCCTTTCTAAACCAAAGTATTGTTTTAGAAGCAAGTGCTGTTGAACGCCTCTGGATCGGGGATACGGGAGAAGGCATAGCCAAGGAGGGGAACGGTACTGGCCAACCAGATGAATTTATTGAAATCTTAGAAAAGCCGAACCCGGCTGTAGCGAATAAGCAAGGCAAGGTTCGTGCCAGAATACCGCCGAATGCTTCTGCCAGCTTGTCAGTCTTTTATAAGAGCGGGGGCAGTACTGCCAAATATTTAGGCTGGAAACAAGCGGATGAAGATGGATATATCGAGTGGGAATGGAAAATTGGTGTAAATACCACACCGGGCTCGTGGCCGTTTGTTATACAACTGGATGATGGTAGATCTGTTGAGGTTATGTTCACAGTAGTGAAGTGAAAGGGTGGAAAAAGGAGTGTAATAAATGGCAGAGTGGACATTTTGGGGATGTCTACCGTTTTTAGCAGCGGCACTGATTACAGATTTGAAGTCGATGAGAATACCAAACTGGATCACCTTGTCAGGCTTGCTCACCGGTCTGCTTGCACAAGGGGTGATCAATAGCTGGCATGGACTGCTGAGGGCTTTCGGGGGAGCTGCTGTAGGATTTACAGTCCTTCTGATCATGCATTTAATAGGGGCGGTTGGCGCGGGGGATGTTAAGCTTTTTGCTGGAATCGGCGCGTGGACAGGGATGTTGTTTACGCTGCAAGTCGTGATGTACTCCGTACTATTTGGTGCTTTAATAGGCTGGTTAATTGTTTTAAAGAGACGGGAGGCGGTCAGTCGTTCGCGTAAGATCATCAGCAGAATTTCTGGATTTATTTTATGGAAGAGCCCGTTTCTATTAAAAAATAACGATAGTGAACTGTTGAAATTTCCCTTCATGCTGGCAGTAATTCCTGGTTCCATATGCGCTTATCTATACTTTTAGTTCGGGAGGTGATGTTTGTTGTTCGGATTAACCCGTGATTTTATACAACAGGATGGTATATATATGATACTTGGTGAACCCGAAGAAATACCTGCGGAGAAGCTTAATTTAATTCAGGCGCGCATGCTGATGAACACCGACATTCCTCATCATTTGAGGCTGTTACTTAGAGAAATAGATATGAAGGTTACTATGGAATACGCTGTTTTACGCAAAAAAATGCTTAGTCATCTACTCAAAGGAGAGAAGCTAAGTATGAGCTCATTTTTCGGGTTATTGCTGCAAATTGCCCAAGGCATGGAAGATGGCAGGTTATATATGCTGCGGGCGGAACAGTATGCTTTGCATGCAGATTACATTTTTATTGAAGGGTCGTTACAGAACGGTAAAGTATACCTGACCTACATACCCATTCACGAGAATAAGTCTGGTTCAAAGCTTGGAGAGTCACTCAAGTCACTAATCATGGTGTTAATGGCATCTATCACAGAGCTAACTGGCAGTGGTGTGCAAAGACTATTGCAATATTGCAGTGAAGAGGGATTTACTCCAGCTGGCTTAAAGATTCTTTTATCAGAGTTGCTGACAGAAAGAGAGCCCGTTACACCTGAAAGACAGCTTCATGAAGGCGTAAAAGAATATCTAGTGAAAGAGGCAGCAGCTCCACCATTAAGAAAAATATATGAGCATCGCGAAGATAAGGGATTGGAGCAGCCGACTGCTACTCCTTGGATCAGCAGCTATCCTAATCTTAAGATAAAAGAGGAGGAGAGCGTGTCTCTAAGCTTGGAGGATGAGCAGGTAACGAATCCGCAAGCCTCAAGCTCAAGAACCTATATAGTGCTAGGGTGTCTATTAGGCGATGCACTCCTGTGGAAGTTTCTATATTTGGATAGTCCAAAGCCGTTATGGCTTGCCGTCTGTGGAGTTGTGACGATTGTATTGGCTGTTTTAAGCTGGATGGTTTGGAGCGGAAGGCTAAAGGTTGGTAAAGAAGATGAGGATTGTCTGAGTGAGGATTCTGAAGATACTAACTGTAATCCGAGTCGGAAAGAATTGGAGTGGAATTTTGGCAGGAACCCTGTGGCTTCTACACGTCCTCCAGCAACAATCCCAAAGGTAACTCCGCAATTCTCAGATTCAGCAGCTAACGTTCCGGTAACCCGTCATGAATCACTAACAGAGGAACATTGTTCTATTAAAGCACCAGAAGCCATAGCACCAACAACTTTATTATCACAGGAGAAACCGCCTAAGCAAGGACGACAAATCGAAAAGCTGGATCGGAGTATTCCTTATCTCCAAAGAAGCGGTGAGGAGGGTGAAGAGGCGGAAATGATCGAGTTAAATCGAACTAGCTTCATTATCGGCCGATCGGCAGAGGTGGCTCAATATGTGGAAAGATCAGAAGGAGCCTCTAGAGTACACGCTGAAATATCTAGAAGCACCAGCGGATATATTCTGAAGGATCTTGACTCCAGAAATGGAACGCTTTTTCAAGGTGAAGCCATGGTCCCGTATAAAGAGTATCCACTAACAGAGGGGACCACATTTAAAATTATAAAAGGAAGCTACACATTTCATACAGCATGAAGGTGAGTTTTAACGATGAATGTGGCTCTACAATTTTTGTTTTTTCAAATCTTCTAAAGCGACTTGAAGTGTAGGGAAGGTAAAGTCAAAGCCATGATTTAATGCCGCTGCGGGCAGGACGCGCTGACCTTTGAGTAAGATTTCGGATAATTCCCCGACTGCTGTTTTTAACAGGAAGGCTGGCAAAGGGAACCAGTGCGGCCGTTTGTAGACTTTGCCAATCGTTCTGCCGAACTCTTCGTTCGTTACCGGATGTGGAGCAGTCGCATTAACAGGTCCGTTAATCGTTGGATTTTGCGTACAGAAATCAATTAGACGCACAATATCCGTCAGATGGATCCAAGAGAGCCACTGCTTTCCAGAGCCAATGTTGCCGCCACAACCTAATAAATAAGGCAGCTTCATTTTGGGGAATGCTCCGCTCTCATTGCCGAGCACAACTCCGGTACGCAGCTTGACCACGCGGATATCATGGTAGGTTTCATCTGAAGCCTCTTCCCATGTCTTAACTACTTCTGAAGGGAAATCCATGACCTGGGCTGGTGAGGATTCACTAAAAGTATCCTCTAAAGAGGTACCGTAAATCGCCACGGCGGAAGCCTGAATGATTACGGAAGGCTTTTGCTTCATTTGATCTACTAACTTAGCTGCTGCGGAAACGGTTGCAAGTCGGGACTGCATAATCGCCTTTTTGCCACTTGGACTCCAGCGCTGGCTAAGGGAAGCTCCGGCGAGATTAATTAGGGCAGCTGCATTTTCCACTGGAGCGGGATTAGAACTTAGACTGTCCCAGGTGTGGTAACTCAGCTTAGGATGAATTGTTGTTGCGTCTTTTGGTAAATTCCGACCTACAATAGCAACTTCATTACCTGCTTGCAGCCAGTATTTTGCTAGTTCGCTACCTATAAAACCGGTGCCGCCACATATCACATATTTCAAAGGAGGGCCTCCGTTCTAAATCGTACAATTCATTAAAAATTACTTAAACAAATGCTGGTAAGCAGAGTAATCGATTTTATTCTTTTCGAGAAAATTGATAAGAAAACGGTTATCGCGCCGCGGTGTGGCAACTATGTAACCTTTAATGCAGTGATCGCGAGTAACTTCTTTTGCATTGCTCTCGACGGCGATTTTTCCGATCTCGGCAGCAATAGAATGCTTCGCAATATCACGAAATGGACCAGGTACAGGCTGAACAAGCTGGTCCAAAAAGGCTTTTGTTTCGTCACTCCAGAGCGGGCGGCTACGTTCCACCCAGTAATTTTGCCAGTCTAGCTTTGACTTTCCATCAGCTTTGGGCAGGACCTTTAGGAATTTGCGGAACATAAAAAAACCGCCGATACACATGGAACCAAGCAGCATAAATGTCCAGAAAGCGATAGAGTTCATAAACCAATTGCTCGGTGTGGATAATAAACCAAGTCCTGATTGGATAAACATGCATACACCACCTTTTGGCAATGAGGATTCTCACACGAATTATTCTCATATTAAAGTATAGCTTATTTCCAAACTTTTTGCGAAGCAGAACCCGGCATATTGGCCTCGTCTAGATTTATTTTTCCGATCACGGTAGAATAGGGGTTAATTCGTGAAGGAAAGAGGGAAGAAGTATGCTGAAAATAGGTTCACATGTGTCTTGCTCGGACAAGGGTCTTTTGACCGCAGCAAATGAAGCAAATGAGTATGGTTCCAGCTCGTTTATGATATATACAGGAGCGCCGCAGAATACGCGCCGCAAGCCGATTGATGCCATGTATCCCAACGAAGGGAAGCAAGTTATGAAAGAGAATGGTGTAGAGGAGATTGTTGTCCATGCACCTTACATTATTAATCTCGCTTCCTATAAAGAGAATACGTACCAACTGGCTGTTGATTTTCTGCAAGAGGAAATACGCCGTACCCATGCACTTGAGGTCAAGCATATTGTATTACATCCTGGTGCGTTCACTGATAAAGATGCTGAATATGGTATTCAGCGGATTGCAGATGGCCTGAATGAGGTGCTTGGAGGCACGAATGAAACGGAAGTGCATATCGCTTTAGAAACTATGGCTGGCAAAGGAACAGAGATCGGCCGCAGCTTCGAAGAAATCGCTTCTATTATTGCTAAGGTCGAACATAACGAACGTCTATCGGTCTGTCTTGATACTTGCCACATTCATGATGCTGGTTATGATATCGTTAATGATTTGGACGGTGTTCTCAACAAATTTGATGAGACTATCGGGTTGAATCGTCTTGGTGTAATCCACATTAATGACAGTAAAAATCCATGTGGCGCTCGCAAAGACCGTCACACGCCAATTGGCTCGGGTTGGATTGGGTTTGATACGATTAACAAAATCGTACACCATGAAAAGCTGGAAGGTCTGCCTTTCATTCTGGAGACCCCATGGATTGGTAAAGATGCTAAGACACAACGTCCGATGTATGAGGTGGAGATCGCTTTGCTGCGTGGTAACGTAGCTGAACGCTTTGGACCGGAATTCGTGCAGGATGTTGAAACATTACGTGAATTTTTTGCCAAGCAGGAGATTGATTCCCGTCAATATGTACTTAATGTCTGGGAGCTGCTGAAGAACGATGCCAAAGCTAAAAAAGCTGATCCACGTGAACCACTGGAGCGTCTGTACGATGAAGTTGTCGCTGCCCAGCTGTTCCTGCAACTAAGCGAGGAAGCTATTAATCATCGTTTAATTGCTTGGTTAGCAGGCAATTAAGTGCTCGTGAACGCTTAAGCTATACTTCAGATTGCGTATGTAGATGAGAGGATGGGAAGAGGGTCATGGAATTACACGTAAAAAGAAACAATTCGTCAGGTGTCGAGCATTATTCCAACCGGGCACGTATGCTCATTTCCTGTCCTGACGGACCGGGAATTGTGGCGGCTGTATCACACTTTCTGTATCAGCATGGCGCAAATATTGTGCAGTCGGATCAGTATACGATGGATCCAGATGGTGGAATGTTCTTTATGAGAGTCGAGTTTGACCTACCTGAATTAGGCGATCGTCTGGAAGAGATTCGCTCTCAATTTGGCGGAGTGGCGGAGCGTTTTAAGATGGACTGGAAGATTTTTAATGTTCGTCATAAGAAGAAACTTGCCATATTCGTCTCTAAAGAAGACCATTGTCTTGTTGAACTGCTCTGGCAGTGGCAAGCGGGCGATCTCGATGCCGATATTGCCCTCGTCGTTAGTAACCATTTGGATATGAAATCTTATGTCGAGTCGTTTGGCATTCCATTTCATCATATTCCAGTCACAGCGGATACTAAGGATGAAGCAGAAAAACGCCAGTTAGCGGTCATCGGAGACGATATCGATGTTATTATATTGGCACGGTATATGCAGATTATCTCGCCGTCCTTTATTGAGCATTATCGCCATCAGATTATTAATATTCACCACTCTTTCCTGCCTGCCTTTATTGGCGGCAATCCATACGCCCAAGCGTACCAACGTGGGGTGAAAATTATCGGGGCAACCGCTCACTATGTTACTGAAGAACTAGATGGTGGACCGATTATTGAACAGGATGTGCAGCGGGTAAGCCACAGTGATGATGTTATTGAGCTGAAACGGATTGGGCGTACCATTGAACGTGTTGTTCTGGCTCGTGCGGTGAAATGGCATATCGAGGACCGGATTCTCGTCCATCAGAACAAAACTGTAGTATTTAAATAAAGGTATTCTCCGGTGAAAGCAACGGTTATGCCCGAGGGCTTTCACCGGAACCCTTTAATTTAATAGTTCACTAAATCTCTATCAGGTAAAAAAGCATTTTACCAGCAGCTTGGCTATTTATGCCAAGGTGCTTTTTGTCGTTCTCAAAAATCATGTAGTTAAGGAGGTGGAAGGTTTGGCGTTACAGCGAGGACGTTTGTTAAAACGTAATTATTTTTTCGCAAGTCTCATTTTGATTACTGGATTCGGGGGATTGCTAGGTTATGATCTCTATTTCAAGCCCTACGTGCTTTCCCAAACCGTGGTCAAAGTTAAGGTGCGAGCTGGGGAATCTCTACCTAAAAATTATGAGCTGAAAGCAAGTGATTTGTATCTGGATTCTGTTCAGACCAAGGATATACCTTCTGGTGTAATTACGGAAATCGCACAAGTGGAGTACAAAATTACGAATGTGAATCTGACTAACGGTAGTATTTTGACAGCATCACTGGTGGATGTTAGTGATTTAGAGCCTTTGCAGGATGAAGGTATATTTCCTATTCCGAAGGAGGCTATTTATGCCATCAATGGTTCGTTGCGAAGCCGGGATAAGGTAGACATTTATCTTGTAGAAGGTGAGCGAGAGAAGCAGCGAGAGGCGCTTGGTTCAAATACAGTTAAAAAAGAAAACGAGGAACAGGTGAAAAAACAAAGCTTGCTTAGCGATCCTGCTAAAGAGATCTTTTTATCTGGAGTTACCGTGAACTATGTGCGAACAGAAGACAATAATGATGTGCAGGATTCTGAGAAAGGCAACAACAATAACCGATTCACTTCTACTGGCAAGGTGGCGACACCAGAATTGAAGCTGAAGAAAAGTGAGGGTCAACGGCTAGGGCAATTTTTGGAGCAGGGCAAAAAACTGTGGATCGTACGGGTAGAGTAGGGGGAGATTGCCTTGAAAATATTTAGTCTGGGCATAGATCAGTTAACGATTAATGATATCAAAAACGCGGGATTTAATGTAGTTACACAAAACGTGTATCCCGATCCGGCGCATACCGAAGGTCATATGTTAATGGTTACTAGTGACCAGGTATCTGTTCAAGCGCTTAGCGAGCTGCGATACAAATATCCAAGCTCTATGATCCTGTATTTATATCTGCAAAAGGGAATTCGCGGCTATCAAGCTGTGCATATGTTATGTGAAAGCTTAGGTCTATATTTTATTCCTCCTCGTTCTACCTCGTCAGCAGTGATAGAGAAGATTCGTTTTATCCTGGAAGAGGATGGCGAGGAACGGAGCAATTTGGTTGGCTTTTTTGGCTCAGGTCCAGGCATTGGCTGCACGAGTGTGGCGAAGCTGTTCGCAAGACGAATTGCTGCGGCAGGTCTACGTGTTCTTGTACTTGGTTTGGATTTATATGACCCCGGGTATGACCGCAAAGCGACGATAAGTCTAGACAAATTGCGCCCCAAGCTTACAGGGAAGATGATTCATGATGAAGATTTCGAGCAATTGATTAGGCAGGATGGCTATTTGTATCTACCGGGGAATTACGACTACTTGAGTGTCCAGGATTATCTGGAGGAAGAGATCGAATATTTCTTGGCTAGAGCTGGAGCAAATGCGGATGTGGTTATTGCTGATTTCGGTTCAATTCCCGAGAGTGCTGCGTGGTATGTCGGTATGCAAAAGTCGTCGTTACGCATGATTGTCACTCATCCTAAACATGAACATAGATTAGAACCTCTATTCGAGCTTGCGGGGCATATAGATCTGCGTCCGCATGATTTCCAGCTGATCATTAACCGCAGTAATGTGGAGGAAATATCTTCGTCCAAAAATATGGCCCTTAGATTTGGCACTGAAATCTTGCTGGAGCTACCGTATTACCAGCCCTTGCAGGAAAGCTTGCCTCTAGGCAAAAAAGAGCTACAGCATGTGGATGATAAGGTACATTCTCTATTGGTGTCGATGGGATTAGCGCCAGAGGCCAAAAAGAAAGGGATATTTCTATGATTGAAACTCTCGCGAGTCGTCCACTCTTTTCTCTAAAACAAAGCGTGCTGCGCACTAGCAAACCGGGCAAGGAAGATTTTTATGCTTTTTTACAAAAAATGAAAACCGAGATGAACGAAGGGCTAGAACGTGAGGATGACGCTTACTTCGAGCTAAATGCAAAGGCATTAATTGGCGATCCGCAGGCAGTTAGCTTTTTTATGAATGAGATTGAGAAGTACTTACGAAAAACACCTTTTACTGGAAAGGTTCCAGAAGCGTACCGAACGGCGGCAGAGGCCCTGTATCACGAGTGGAAGGGTTTTGGACCAGCGTATCGTTGGTTTACTGATCGTGCATACAGCGAGTCAACCGGATTACAAATGATTGGGAAGCAAATTTTTTATAACCATAAAGGTGAGTTTATAGCTTACCCGTATGAGATGCCTTCACTGGATCGGGTGGAGCAGCTGAAGCGTTCCTTGCTAAAAAGTGATCCCAATAAAAAGCTGAACAAGGATAATCCTTCGGTGGAGTTCAAAATGGATGATCCGCTTTGGCCAGGTAGATTTATTCGGCTTGCGATTTGGGTATCACCTAGGGTCTGGGAGGGTTTTACTACGATATCACTGCGGCGACAGGTTGTGGAATTTCTGGATTTGGAGGATCAAGCGGGTACGGAATGTATTCCTGCCGAGGCGGTTGAGTTCATTCGGGCGTTATCGTCCACGTTTCGCAATACCATTATTGCGGGTGCTGTAGGGTCAGGAAAAACAACCTTTGCCAATACGATCGTTGGTGAGCAACTGCTTGGCTCTTCCTCCTGCATGGGAGTAGTGATGATAGAGAAACATCCGGAATCCATTTTACCGTATCAAATTAAAGGGCATCGGATTATTCCAATTCAAGCTGCGAATGAGGAACTGATGGAGGTGGGAGTAGAGTCGCTGCGGCATGACCCAAATATTTTGTATATGACAGAGATGCGTTATAACGAGTGGGAATTTTATTTGTGGAGTGGGGAAAAAGGATACGACGGGATCACCGGAACCTTCCACACCGTGGATTCGGAGGACATTCCTTATCAAGGTGCGTTTGCTGTGTCGACAAGAATTGGCGGGAGTCTAAAGGGGCATTTGATTTCTGCGCTGAAATCATGCGAGCTGGTGTTTATTTTGGAGAGTGTCCCGAACGGGAAGAAGCGGCTGGCGCGAATATCAGAAATCTTTTACGAAGAGGATAGAAATTCAGTGTTTGCTAATGATCTTATGCGCTGGGAGCCGGAGGAAATGTGTTGGTCTTATAATGACAAGCTGACGAAAAATCTGATGCTGAAAATGACTAAGAAAAATGCGGAGGCTACACAGATTGTCCAGAAAGAGCTGGGGCGACTTGCATCAACAAAGCCGATGGATCAGCCGCTTAAAGAAAGCTTGAAATCTAAGATAGTACTTAATGAGTGAAGGAGGTACAGCTATGGATTTACTATTTTATATTTTTCGTTTTGTCCTTCATTTATGGATTGTGTGGGGACTGTGGTTACTCACCAAACTGCTCATCGAAAGGCATTTACGGCAGGTAGTCCAGAAATTCGATTTTCGAATTAAACATAAGATGAGTATTTTTGGCAAAAGAGTTAGCTCGGTTAAAAAAAGGCTGTGGCTCTACCGCCATCTGGACAAGCTTCTGTATTTCGTACACCGGAAGTATGAACCGGGTATTAGCGTTATGCGTTTTGTTATGCGTACAGCCATTTTGTTTATTGCGGTTTTCTTATCAGGACTACTGACACTTAGTGAGCTCCCTGGAAGGTTGAGTTTTAACAATCCTTTTTTGGAGGGGATTACTTTTAATGAAGGACAGCCGATTCAGGGGGCGTGGAGATTTCCGCTTTTTATAGCTGTAATATCTGCGACGATTCCTTATTTTCGTATGAGATACATCTATGCACAGCGGAAGGTACATGGAAGCTACGATCTCCTCGATGTAGTCAAAATATCCACTAAATTCACACATTTGTCGGTAGATTCGATCCTTGATCGGACAGCGGATTTTCTTACAGATAAAAATGTACTAAAGAGTCCTCTGAAGCTGCTTGGTGCCGCATTTTCTAATTACAGTAATGAGAAGGAGCTTGTTGAGGAGGCAGGGAGATTCTCCAGTGCGATTGGCACCACCTTCGCTTTAGAGTTTATATCAGATTTGCTCTATGCCGAGAAGGAGGGAACCCGTTATTTAAAAAGCTCGCTAATGCTGTTGAATCGTTCTATGGAGCAGCAGAGAGAGACGATTTTAACTGTAAAAGCAGGAAGCAGAGATGCGATCAGCCTTGGCTTATATGGGAATCTTCTGGTGCTGGTATCTACGGTTGGAACCTTTATGTATATGCTGAAGCCCGATGTCTATTTCCAACTGCAGTTCGAAACTACGGTAGGCCTTTCCTTTTTGATGGTGATCGTCTCCGGCCTTTTTATCTCTTTTGTGATCAGTACTATTCTTGCCAGGCCCAAACTGGACTACCACTAAGGTGATGAACTATGGATAGATTATTACTACTAATTACAGTGATCGGGATCGTGTATGTCGCATTACTTGTGTTTGTGAGCAGCAGCAGTAAGCAGGAACGATATCTTGTCCGACTGGGCATCCGGTGGAATTCGCTGGGTGAACACGTGCAGAGTGATAGATTTCAGCAATTGTTGAATGAATGCAATTTATCAATTTCGGCTCGAAAAGTTACGCTATTTCGTTATTCAGCGGCAATCATCTATTTATTTAGCCAAGTCGTCAGCGATTTCATCCGATCTGTTCCTTTTTCATTCTATGACCCTCTAATTGCTCTACTTATTCTCGTAATCAGCAGTCCGATGCGTTATCTTCCGCTTGGTTGGGTGTTGGCGTGGCTTCACCAAAAGACGAATATTCAAAAAGATGGCGAGTTGATCTCCTTCATTCGTCTCTATGAGAATAATCGCCTACGTAAGCGCGGATATGTGCAGTTTGGTGCTTTTTGTGGGAGTACAGCGGGACATTTTCAATATATACGTCAGGATTTGTATGAGCTGTCAGAACGGGCAGTAGATGAGGGTGTGGAGGGGGCGATTGAATGGTTTTGTGCCAAATTTCCGGATAACCATCACTTTATTAATGACATCCGGTCCATTTTACTGGCGACAGAAGGCATGGATGATGACACGGAAGCTGCAAACTATTTGCGTGAACAAGGCAAGATTATCTCCAAAATCTCCAGCGATCAGTATTTGAAAAAATGGTCTTTCATCGGTGATCTATCGACGATTATTAATGTTATTCCATCGATTGCTACTTTTTTGATGATCGTTGCCATGGCGATGCAGTACATTTTGCTAATCAAAGGAAATTTTAATGGAGTCGGCATGTTCCAGTGAAAAATTGTATATTCAACCTTATTTTTAAAACCTAAAATAAAAAGGGAGAAATTAACAATGAAAAAAGACGCTATTTCTACAGGTTTGTTTATCGCTATCGGTTTTTTGTGTGTGGCCATCGTAATTGCCATTTTGATTCCTCTGGTGCGTGACGTGATTAATGCTGCCGATGATAATAGACCGACGATCCCGGGGGTATCTCTAACTCAACCGCTGGATTCCAGCCAGACTGCACTAACTATGTCCATGACTCACGTTTCGGTATAAGTCAGATGAAAAAAGACTCTATTTCCGTCGCTATGTTTTTGGCCATTGGCTTTGTAATTGCGGGGATGTTTATCACGGTAGCTACGCATATGATCGGCAGCAGTCAGGACGATATCATCTCACATACTAAGCAAGTGGAACAGTATTAGAAGGAGGCGTGTCTAATGAAGGAGACCGTCCTCCGGGCATTGTTCATGTGGCTAGTCCTGTTTATTATCCTGCAGCCTATCTTCTCCTACATAGATTATCTGCTAGATTTACAGGTCAAAGCTAATACGTCCTATATCACACAAAAAGCAGCAACAGAGGGGATGGTTACAGCTTCTATGCGGAATGAAGTAGTTTCAAATCTGAAGGCGATTGGATTTTCTGAAGCTTCGATAGAAATTACTAGCAGTACAGACACCGTTCAAGAGCGAAAGCAACGAATTGATGTGTATGTAACCGCGCCGCGGATAAATCTGTTTCCTTATAATTTTTCTACGGTTTCGCAGCCGACTCGATATTATGGGCATGGATCAATTATGAGTGAGTATCTCGATTGACTAAGGGATGAACGTAATTTATGGATTACATTATTAAGCTGGCATTTGTCCTACTGATCTTTATCTACTCCTGGTTCTTTCAGATCCAGAATCAGGAGTGGGACCAGCTGCGCAGCATGTTAAAAGACGCAAATAATATCGCTGTTCACGATGCCGCACAGGAATTAGATGAGACCGAATTGACTCGTGGTCGTCTGATTATAGATCCCGAAGATGCGTACGATACTTTTCAGCAAACCCTACAGAACAATCTAGGCCTTGATAGCGGCCTTTCCCCCCAAGGGGGCAGTCGTTTTAAGACACAAGTAAAGATTGTGAAATTCGATATTATTGATGATTCCGATGGTGTGACGTTTCCACTTTTATACGAGGATAGCGAATATGGCATAACCAAATACATCGCAGGTCCTTCGGTTATTGCCGTCATTGAGACGGAACACCCGGTTCTGATCTCTAGATCCAAAACACAACAGCCCATCAGGGTGCCAGCAGTTCAGGAGTATAAGTTCAATAAGTAAGAAAAGCCAATTAAAGAAAAGGGAGAGATTCAGTGATGAAGAAGAACATTTTAAGAGCAGCTTTGACTACAACAATGTTACTTAGCATGGTATTGGGGCAGAACGTGATTACTAACGCAGCAGCGGTTACACCATCAGCTATAGCTACAGCAAAACCTGCTGCTACACCAGCACCCATTATGAGGGATAACTTAAGTAAATATGGTTTGAAAAAGGATTTAGAGTTGCCGGTTACGGTTACGGCGGGTGGGCTTAGTTATACGCTGGAGAAGTTTATGATTTATGATTTCAAGTCAAAAGATGCACAAAATTTAGTGAGACAATTTAAATATGACTCATTTGGAGTAATGGTTAGCAAACCTAAACATTTCATATGGACTAAGATTACGATTAAGAATAACAGCAATAAAATTGTTAAAAGATCCTTAAATGATCAAAAAGAAAAATGGATTTTAAGTTTACAAGGTAAGGGACAATTAGACCAAATTTGGCCAAAAGTAAATGTGGGAAAATTAAATAATAAAGAAGCGTTTTATTATTACACTCTTAAGCCAAGTGAGCAATTAACTACTTATCAAGCATATTTATATGATCAGGATTTCAACTATTTTGCCATCCGCTTGTTCCATGATGGCGGATTCGACGAAAAATTTATAGTTAATTCTCCGGAGTAAGTATAAATGAAAAAAATAATCATCTCATGTCTATGTTTTTTATTGCTCATTCAGTTTATGACAGCTATTTCAGTAAAAGCAGCCGAGACGAAATTGACCTCGGTTGCTGTCCCAATTACTACAGGTTTACAAGGATCAAACAATACTGCTAAAGACTTCTATTTGGAACTTCCTAGTGGAGTATCTAGTTCTTCAGTTAAGACAGGTACTTTAAAATATAGTGGATCTAACGAAAAAACTAGTCTCTCTCTTGAGAACGGGAAAATTAAAGTGACATTACAAGGGGTTGCAAATCAGAAATATATAAAAGAGGTTCAGGGATATAGAGCATCCTTTGAGTTGCTATATAGGACCGATATTTATAATTCAATATGGTTATACTCTGACGGAAGAAGATGGCAAATAAATCAGTATGATGAAAAAAAAGATAGTTTGGTGACAGATGATAAAGGTGCAACTGATAGTTATCCTTCTAAGAATCCACCAATAACGGTAGTAACTGCAGGACCTTATCAAGATAAAGATTACCTAAAATGGTATAACGGATCTAAAACTGAGGTTATCGATTCTCAAAATATCATTGAGTCTACTATAAAACCTCAAGTAGTTAAGAAATCTTCTTATGCTCAAGATCCAAAGTTTAAAAATGGAAGAATTATTTTGAACTATACGATTCCTACAGGAGTACCTTGGGATCCTGAAGATAATACGGGTTTAACTGGAAAGGCAGAAGGACGAAAGTATAAAGCATTCGCATCCTATTATTACACGGCAGACGCTAAAGTCACCACCTACAGCTACGGGGGAACAGTCAGCTTTGAGTATGGTCTCCCAGATGAAGCTACACTCACAGGTTCTGCAATTCTAGAACAACCTAATCCAAACCCAATTAAGTTTGATAATAAGAATGTGCCAGTTAAAATCGCTTTGAAGGGTGAACTGCTATCCTATAAAGATATTTCGAATATTTCAGAATGGATTTTTTATGCCAAAGAGAAAGGTAATGACAGTTCACTCCAGACAAAAAAGGTGTATACCAAAACTCTAACGGCAAACGAAACTTTCAAGTTTGAAATTCCGAAGGAGAAAGTGGCAGGTAAAAGTAACTACAGTCAAGAGTACGAACTAAGTATAGTAGTGAGATTTAAGAATGAAATCGTGACCAAAAGAAGTAAGTTCGACTCGTTAAAAGAATCTTTTACAGTCAAAGCAGGAGTGTATACAACCTCAGATCCTCCGGGAGGAGGGTTTCCAGGTCCTACATCACCGTCAGAACTACCGAGAGAGTTAAAACCTCCAGTAGCTCTTATAAATGCACCGAAAACTGTAAAAGCAGGACAAGAGTTTGTAGCCAGTGCAGCAGGGTCGTATGACCCCGATGGTTATATTACGGATTACTTTTGGGATACGCCTAATGCTAAGGGAGAATTGAGCACTCTGCCAAGGGGAACACTTTGGTATGATAAAGACCATTTGGGGGAACAAACACTTGCTTTGACTGTAATGGACGACGACAAAATGACTGGAAGTACTAGTACTGAGGTTAATGTCATTGAGCCAAAACCAGATGCATCTATCAGGGTAGATGGTACATTAAAGCAAAATCGAAAGGTTATCATACAAAGTTACGTTAGTAGCCCGACCCACTACCCATTAGTAGATGCTAAGACTAAATTCACGATCACAGCCGTATCAGGTGGAACGAATTCTGATATTAAATATAGCGGATCGCTGAACGGAGTATATAGCAAAGATGTGCTATTCAAGAAGCCAGGGAAATATAAAGCAACCATTTATGTGGAGAATACATTAGGGCTAACTGCCAGAAACGAAACAACTTTTGATATAGCACCAGACCAGAAGCCTTTTGCATACTTTACGATGGCTGGAACAGTGTATCGCAATCCTTCAGATGGTAAACAAGCGATCCTATCAATAGATGATATGTCTTACTCTCCAGATCAAGATATGGTGGCTCGTAGGCTTTGGGAATACCGTTACGATTCAGATAACAACGGTAGTTTTGCAGGTGAGCAATGGGTTATTTTTAGCAATGAGAATTTAGATCGTTTGAATCTTAAGGTAAGGGAAGTTGGAAAATACGAAGTGCGACTGACTGTATTCGAAGAGTTTGGCCAGCCGACCATCGAGGAGTTTGTGACGCAGGCTGATCGGCAATCCATAGATTCAGAAGCTACACAAAATGTGATCGAACGGATCTTCACGGTTAAAAATCAGGCACCTGATGTCGACTGGTCATGGTAGAGAGGAATAGAGATGCAGAAATTAAAAAAAACAATTTCAACGTTTATGGCCCTTGTATTACTACTTCTTTCATTCCCTGAATTTTATTCGGGGAGTGTCAAGGTAGAGGCAGCAGGTGACCCAAATATCGTCAATTTTATGGATGTTCGTCTTGAAGGGTTTAACAAAACATCTTCTTGGGACCCAACTATGGGGAATATAGGATCTTTGAATTTGAATATGCCTGCTATGACCCTAACCAATATTACTTTTAATCTAACAACAAGAATATTACGCTACGATTATGTACCTGATGCGCCTGTAGTTTTAACATCAGGGGACATTAATTGGTACTATGATACGCAGCGTACTAGATTTCTTAATATTTACAGTTATATGTACAGGACAGATGGAAGTGGTAATACTGATTATGCTACTGATGCCTCATGGAGAATTGAAGAAATGCCACCTGTGAAAAGTTCGGATAGTCTTCAGTTTAACCTTGACAGAAATACAACCGCTTTTTATGAAAGTTATGCCTATCCAGCGAAGTATGGCATTCCAAAAGCCCTTAAAGTCGCACTAAGAGCAAGTGATGCGCAACACCAACCTAACGAATGGATGAATGGTTGGCATAACAACGTATATTATGATTGGGTTAACATACCTCTAGTAATAAATTCAGCACCTACGCTCACAGTGACTACACCAAGCGAGCAGCAGCTACTGAATGAGCCAGGATTCAGTGGTATGAATATCGAAGGATATGTTCGAGATGTGGACAATAATGATCTAGTCGTTAGTGCTGAAATTCCTAATGTGTTCTATAAACAAGTCAATGTCCAACAGGCACTAAATAATAAATGGTTTTCCATCCCAATAGATGTTTTGGCAGACGGAATTCCTCCCGGACGACACAATATCATTATCAAGGTTGTGGATCCCTATAATTATAAGGATGAGAAATCGTTGGTCGTTAATGTATCCTATAGGCTTAGGAATAAATCCTTTATATTGATTAACACTCCTATAGACGTATCAACCACATACAAGGACTATGAAGGAGATTCTAAATATCAAGAACGCTATAGATACGATCATAACCCGTATTTCTTCGATAATTCGATGGGTATCATTTCGGATAGTGGGTTATGGCGTTCAGAAAGGTATACCTCCTTTCCATATAGCGGACTCTATAACGCAACCTTTCAAGCACGAGATAATCCTAAAAACGATGACAGATTCGATGTCTATCGTTTATGGAGCCGAGATAATTTATCTTCAATGACCTATCATGTTCATCGGAAGCCAATTGCATTGTTTGCTGCCAAACTGGCGTGGGGATCTCTTCTGCTAACAGATTGTTCCTACGATTTGGACCACATCACGGCTGTTAATAAGGGACTTATAGCTTGGCAATGGCAGTATAAAAAAACTGATTCTGAAATATGGACAGATGGTCAACCGCCAGCTCAATTGCCTAGTTCTGGACAATATGACATACGCCTTAGAGTACGTGATGTCGATGGCGAAAATGGGTTGGGGGTCTGGAGCGACTGGTGTGTAAGGACGGTGGGGACTGCAGGTAATCTACCTCCGGTAGCGTTATTTAGTGTTGATCCTAATATTGTTTCCTATCGTAAAGCTACTACCATAACAGACAAATCGTTTGATCCGGATAATGATCCATTAGATGTGTATTACTGGACGGTTATCAAAGACGGTTGGAACAAAGTTTGGGAGCATTGGGGTGGAGCTACAACGCCACCTAATATCGCAGCTTTTGGAATTGGTAATTATCAAATTAGTTTACAAGTGCATGACAACCGAGGATTATGGTCAGATTGGTATCGTCAAAATGTTCAGGTGATTAATCACCCACCCGCAGCAGCATTTAACATGCCAGCTGAAGTATATCGAGACACTGTAATTACAATGGATAATCTAACACCAGATCCTGATGAAGATGGAGATTCGCTTGCTTATTTATGGTACGCCAAACTCAACAATAGTCCTTATTATTATGCTGGCAGTAACCGCAACCAATCTTTGACGATACGAGATCTTATTGCTGGAAACGGAATTTCACCGCAGCAGGCTATATCAGAAGGATGGGAAATGCGCCTTAAGGCAACAGATGTACCTAATCCCTCAAGTATTGGAGCTTTAAGTTCCAATGCAACACGTGTATTTACTGTTAAAAATCATGTTCCAACAGCTGCTATTAATGGTCCATCGGCAGTATTCCAATATGATACCCGACAATATACATCTTTTGATGAGGATGGAGATCCCTCCGACGTCGCTAGTCTGCAATACTTCTGGAAAGTAACAGATAGTGATGGCCTTACGCAATGGTTTCGAACTCCTAGTATTGATGTTAATTTTCCTGAGTCCGGTATCTATACATTGGAACACTGGGTTATCGATCAGATCGGTGATAAGTCTAATATAGCTACGTTGAAGGTGAGTGTTACTAAAAATCTAGCGCCCTCAATGACGTTGATAACCCCGGCGGGAACCGTAACCAATCCATCCGTTATAGATGCCGAAATACAAGGAGATCCATTAATTAAATGGAATTATACAGACCCAGAGAGTGATCCGCAGGAGAAGTACCGTTTAGAATTTTTTTCAAAAGACGGACTCTTAGTTAAGACAGTTGAAAACCTTGACACCACAGGACAGCTGCGGCAGTATCAACTCCCTAACCATACATTTAATCGATTTGAATACTTCACCGTATATGGGCGGGCTTATTCCAAATTAAGCTGGTCAGAAATATCTAACGAAAAAACGTTTATCATCGACAATCCGCCGCAGCCCGGATTCACACTTATCACGGATACAGGCAGAGATGCTGCCAAAGAGCCGATTTATCGCACGGATCTTCTAAATATCAAGAGCAAAGCGACGGATCCAGACCTTCCAAAAGGAGATACAATCAGCCATAAGTATGATTTGAAATCATCTAACGGGACGGAAGGATTGGCTAGTACTCAAGCTGAATTTACGAAGAAATTCACCTCAAATGGCGTCTTTACCTTGAAACAAACCGTTATGGATTCTCTAGGACTGTATCGAGAGCTATCTCTGAGTATCACCGTAGCCAACCGTAAACCTACCGTAACGATAACGTACCCAACAAGTACTGACTCAAGTAAGCCTATGATCGCAAGTACGCTTACACCAATCATCAAGTGGGATTATCAAGATGAGGATGGAGATGAACAACAGCGGTATAAGGTACAAATTATCAACTTGGCGACAGGGATGGTTAAGGTTCAATCTGGCGAACAAAATTCAAGTGCCAAACAGTGGCAAGTGCCCGCGGGAATATTGGTTGAGAACGAAAAATATGCCGTGGAAGTGGAAGCTTTTGATGGTTATAACTGGAGTAATATCTCAGCGCGTAAATATTTCATGGTTAATCTACTGAGTATTAAAGGTGGGGTCCAGCACACAGAGGAATGGAATAACAACCGTAAAGGCTACAATTTGAACAAGAGCGGTAATGAGGAGAGTCCAAGAGGCTATAATGTGTTTTGGGCAGGTGAGCGATTTATTTTGCAAGGGATAGCAACCGGTCTACCTGATACTGTTGAGGTAACGATGACGGGAGGTTATTCTACGCAACTAAATCCAACGAACAGTGACAAAACCTTGTGGACAGGCGAATTATATGATCCAGCATTTGTGAAACTTCCCGATGGTCCAGTGAAATTTACCTTCACAGCTAAGAATGAGTACAATACCAAAATAGATACAGTTACTGTTGTGATCGCTGGCGATTGGTCCGAATATTTTCGGAACCATCGTGTGAAGTAATGATACATCTACGACTTTATCCTTTTTCCATCTAAAAAGGGCTACGCGGAAATACGACCCGCATAGCCCTTTTTTACGAGCAACAACTTATATAACTCCTTCAGTCCGTTCTTCATTCATTCTCATCATTCTTGTCGCAACGGAAGGGGTATGTAAAGGTATATTCGTCGAACGTGCAGAGGCTCTTTGAGCTCTACGCACATAATAGGATAACTTGCCGCTGAATATTTTATGGGAACAGAGTGAAAGAGCGAAATCCTCCGGGGTAACAAAGCATGAAGGCTTATTCACAGGCTGAACTGCGGTATTTTCAAATAAGGAAGCAACAAAATGAGAGCAGAAATAAGCGTTCTCTCGATCTATTTTAACATTTAGAAGTACGCCGATCAGGCCTAAAAGATGGTATTTATAACGTTCCTGATTTTTCATCATCCCTTGGACATGATTGTACATGGCATCGTATTCCGTGGCACTGACACGTAACTGATAAATAGAGCAATTTGCGCTGCTATAGAAAGGGTGAATGAAATTTTCTTGAATCAGACCCGCGACGAATGGATTGTGCATTTTTTTTCTTCCGAAGCTGTACACCTCACGTAGTTCACTATCAAAGGCGATCGAAGCATGGTTCAGATCAGCTTTTGTAAACCACTTAATGAAACCACTGAAGGCTGTACCTGTACCGGTAAGCACAATATAAACATCCTTTTTCGAAGTCATGTTCAGAATTCCTTTCCACTTGGAGATATTGGATAATGAATGAAAATTTTACTTGTGTAACTCCATCTTACTTTATATTCGAGCATTGTAAAACAAACTTTAGTCGCAATAGAAAACTAGACCATAGGCTAAGTAAAAACCCGTCTCATGACATAGTTACTTTTGCGTATATAAATGCGTAGATATTGCAAAACATAAGCTGTCAAACAAAGAGTTTTTAAAAACAATTGGAATTGCTTCCACACTAGTGATACAATAAGAGTCAAAATGACATTCTTGAGATTTCAGAGGAGGAACTATTAAATGAGTGAACAAGAACAAGCGATCCAGAAGGAAGAAAACTCAACAGTAGATAACCTGTCGATCACAACAATTCGTACTTTGGCTATTGATGCTATCGAAAAAGCGAATTCCGGCCATCCAGGTATGCCAATGGGTTCTGCACCAATGGGCTACCAACTGTTTGCAAAAACAATGAATCATAACCCTGATCATCCAACATGGGTAAACCGCGATCGTTTTGTATTGTCCGCTGGACATGGTTCCATGCTTCTGTACAGCTTGCTGCACCTTAGCGGCTATGATCTTCCTATGGAAGAATTGAAACAATTCCGTCAATGGGGTAGCTTGACTCCTGGTCACCCGGAAGTTGGTCACACAGCTGGTGTTGATGCAACTACAGGTCCGCTTGGACAAGGTATTGGTATGGCCGTTGGTATGGCTATGGCCGAAGCTCAATTGGGCGCAACCTACAACAAAGAAGGACATAACATAGTTGACCACTATACTTATGCTATTTGTGGTGATGGTGACCTTATGGAAGGGATCTCTTCTGAGTCCGCTTCTCTTGCTGGTCATTTGAAACTCGGAAAATTGGTTGTATTGTATGATTCAAATGATATTTCCCTTGATGGTAAATTGAATCTTTCTTTCTCCGAAAATGTAGCTCAACGTTTTGATGCTTATGGTTGGCAAGTTCTGCGCGTAGAAGACGGAAATGACCTTCCGGCTATTGAAAAAGCTATTGCTGAGGCGCAAGCTGAGACTAGCAAACCGACTTTGATCGAAGTAAAAACAGTTATTGGTTATGGTAGCCCTAACAAACAAGGTAAAGGCGGCCATGGCGGTACTCACGGCTCCCCACTTGGAGCAGAAGAAGCTAAGCTGACCAAAGATTTCTACAAATGGGTATACGAAGAAGATTTCTATGTACCTGATGAAGTTCGTGCACATTTTGCAGAAGTGAAGAAAAACGGAATCGCAGCTAACAAAGCTTGGGACGACAAATTTGCGGCTTACAAAAAAGCATATCCAGAGCTGGCTGCACAATTCGAAACTGTAATCAATGGCGATCTTCCAGAAGGCTGGGATGCTAACCTTCCAACTTACACTACTGAAGATAAAGCAGTATCGACTCGTGTCGCTTCCGGTAGTGCGCTTAACGGTCTGACTGCTGGCGTTCCTCAGCTAGTGGGTGGTTCCGCTGACTTGGAAAGCTCCACTATGACGCATTTGAATGGTTTGACATCTTTCACACCAGAATCTTATGATGGCCGCAACATTTATTTCGGCGTACGTGAGTTTGGTATGGCTGCTGCAATGAACGGTATTGCTCTACACACTGGTCTTAAAGTATTCGGAGGAACATTCTTCGTATTCACAGACTACCTGCGTCCAGCAATTCGTTTGGCTTCGATCATGAAATTGCCAGTAACCTATGTATTGACACATGACAGTATTGCAGTTGGTGAAGATGGTCCTACGCATGAACCAATCGAACAATTGGCTTCCCTGCGTATCATCCCAGGTCTGACTGTTATTCGTCCGGCTGATGCTAACGAAACTTCTGCAGCATGGGCTTATGCTATGGAAAACAAAGAGAATCCGGTTGCTTTGGTTCTGACTCGTCAAAACTTGCCAATTCTTGCTGGAACCGTAGATGGCGTTCGTGAAAACATCAAACGTGGTGGTTATGTTGTCTCTGATTCCAAAAATGGCACTCCACAAGCACAACTTATCGCAACTGGTTCTGAAGTACAGTTGGCAGTTAAAGCGCAAGCTGCTTTGGCAGAAGAAGGCATCGATGTTCGTGTAATCAGCTTGCCAAGCTGGGATCTGTTCGAAAAACAAGACAAAGAATATCGCGATTCCGTAATTCTTCCAGGAGTCAAAGCTCGTCTTGCTATCGAAATGGCACAAACCTTCGGCTGGGAACGTTACACTGGTGACCAAGGCGATATCCTAGGCATCACTACTTTCGGAGCTTCCGCCCCTGGCGATAGAGTTATGAAAGAATACGGCTTTACTGTAGAGAACGTAGTTAGCCGTGTGAAAGCACTTCTGTAATTAACTGAATAATCATTAGGGGGAGAACAAGTAATGAGTCAGTTTAACAACGCAACGATCGAAAAAGCAGCCAATGTATATTATGGCGGACAAGTAACCAGCCGTACGGTAATTTTGCAAGATGGATCTAAGGTGACACTGGGCATCATGTTGCCGGGTGTGTATGAATTTGGTACAGATGGTCCTGAAATTATGGAGATTCTGTCCGGCGATCTTAAAGTGCTGCTTCCCGGCACTGAGGTATGGCAGGAGATTAAGGGAGCGTCAACGTTCAATGTTCCTGGCAACTCTAAATTTGCGTTGGAAGTATTTGAAGTAACTGATTATTGCTGTTCTTACCCGGTTCTATAGAAAGCAGACTTTTCTAAGGGCTGTCCTATAAGTAGCTTTTTTCTATGAGTGAGACGACCCGGATTCAATTTAAAAATCGTAAAAGTCAGCAAGGCAGCGGTTCTCCTGTTATTGGAGGATCGCTGCTTTTTGTGTTGTTGGTTGGTGATATTGCTTGATGTTCAATTATGTATTCATCATTCTATTTTGAGGCTTAAGGACTCAAATGACGTTAGGGCTGAATCGGATCATCACCAAATTAGCACTGAGTCATAACCATCCCCACCGCGTACGGACCCAGATGGCGTTAGCGCTGGAGCAACACCAATTTAGTACCGGATCACCACCAATCCTACCGCTGAAGCACCCGGTCACCACCAATCCTACTGCTGTAGTACCGGGTCAACACCAATCCTACCGCTTAAGGACACAGATGACGCTATTAGCAAATTTATAGTCTTTTGAGCAGGTTTTCGGACACCAGTGCAACTATTCCATGGAAATAGCCTCATAATTGGCGCTTCTTATGCCAATAGCGACTATGGAGTCCGATAGCATGCGAAATATGAGATTATGCTGCAAATAAGGTCAGCTGAGTCCGATGGCGCTGTGTCATCACCAACTTGGGCACCTGGTTAGCGCCAACCCACTGCGTACGGACCCAGATGGCGTTAACATTAGATCAACACCAATGTAGTACCGGGTCAACACCAATCCTACCGCTATGGACCCGGTCAACACCAATCCTACCGCTTAAGGACCCAGATGACGCTATTAGCAAATTTATAGTCTTTTGAGCAGGTTTTCGGACACCAGTGCAACTATTCCATGGAAATAGCCTCATAATTGGCGCTTTTTATGCCAATAGCGACTATGGAGTCCGATAGCATGCGAAATATGAGATTATGTTGCAAATAAGGTCAGCTGAGTCCGATGGCGCTGTGTCATCACCAACTTGGGCACCCGGTTAGCGCCAACCCACTGCGTACGGACCCAGATGGCGTTAACACTAGATCAACACCAATGTAGTACCGGGTCACCACCAATTCTACCGCTTAAGGACCCAGCTGACGCTATTAGCAAATTTATAGTCTTTTGAGCAGGTTTTCGGACACCAGTGCAACTATTCCATAGAAACAGGCTCATAATTGGCGTTTTTCATGCTAATAGTGACTATGGAGTCCGATAGCATGCCAAATGTGAGATTATACTGCGAATAAGGTCAGCTGAGTCCAATAGAGATGGCTGTGTACCGCAGAGGTTACTTAGTTAAAGGAGCTTAAGGTTTGGAGCGAGGGAGAGGTTCCAGAAAATACGGGATATACCGTAGTCATCAAGCGATCATCTTGGTAACCAATTTGCAACTAAACAGCAGCTCACCCAGTGACTATCCAACAATTTCTCCAGTATCTATCCAACAATTCAGCGCTCCTTCAGTAACTTTTCTGAAATTATCTAACAACTCATCCAGTAACTTCTCCAGCACTTACCCAACAATTCAGCACTCCCTCAGTAACTTTTAAGCGACTATTTAGCAACTCATCAGTAACTCCACCAGAACTATCCACCGTTTCATCACTAATACAGTAACTTTTGCGACAAACTAGTACTTCGCGACCTTCTTAGTAACTATCCCACCAACACCACCACAACGTTCTGAGTAACTCCACAGCAACCAATATTTTCTTGCACTACAACTGTTAATTTGGTATTATAAATATACAAACAAACGTTCGTATAATTGGTTTGACAACGGGATTGTCCATAAAGAAAAGACCGCATCGCAATATCATGTGCGAGGCGGTCGTAAATGTTCTTATGAAGTAGGTTTTGAGCTCTTGGATTTATTTATTGGATACATTTGCACCCATCTTTTGGCCGATCCACTCTTCGTAACATTTCACTACGGCAGAGAGATCTTCTTCACCATAACCTTGGGTGAATCCAGCTTGGAACATGCTTTTAGCCAAGCCCAGCATAGGAGAAGGAACGCCTGTTGAATCGCTATGGGCAGAGGCAAGCTTCAAATCCTTAAGCATTAGAGCGAGGGAGAATTGATTGCTGAAATCATCTTCTATGATTTTACGGCCTTTAAGCTCAGCTTGTTTGCTGCCCGCAGAACCAAGTTGTACTAGTTCCAGGAACTTGTCTGCTGGTACGCCTGATTTAACGGCAATGGCGAACCCTTCGGCTAGGGCAACATTATGAATACCTACCATAGCATTGTGAGCCAGCTTGGCCACAGCGCCGCTGCCGTTCTCACCCATATGTAGCAGCTTCTTACCCAAAGTATCAAAGATATCACGATGTTGTTCTATGACCTCAGCACTACCGCCGACCATGAACACTAAGGTTCCTTCAATCGCTGCCGGTTTGCTTCCAGTTACTGGCGCGTCTAGGAAATGTCCACCGCGCGCTTCTACAGCAGCGGCAATTTCACGAACTAGTCCTGGTGAAATTGTGCTGGAATCAATAATTAGTCCACCAGGCTTTACAGCATCAAGTATACCATCTTGACCATAAAACACTTCACGAACCGAATCATCATTGCTGATCATGGTAATAATAACATCCTTACCCTCAGCCGCTTCGCGGGGCGTGAGAGCAGTCTGGGCACCTTCTGCTTCAAGAGGTTTACACTTGGCTGCCGTACGGTTGTATACCGTAACCTGAAAGCCGCCACGTAGTAAATTGGAGGCCATAGGCGCACCCATTGTTCCGAGTCCGATAAAACCGATTTGTTTCATTTATATAGCCACCTTCCGTTTTCTTTATTCTATCACGGCACTTTGTCCAGCACCACAGCATACCTATGTCTTTTGATACAGGAAACGCTTCCAAGGAACTTTGGAAAACTTGGTTCTAATGCCCTCTATGTGCCCTAAGACCTTGCCAGTCAAGGCAAATTAAAGTATCCTAATTATAAAGTTGTAACAAACGGTTTTAAATTTAAAGAGATAAAACAGGAGGTTACCATTACCGATGTCTAAGAAGATTAATTTTGACTACACAAAAGCTCTTTCGTTTTTTAACCAACAAGAAATCGACAACCTTTCCGCCCCAGTTAAGCTAGCACACGAACAGTTGCATAACAAAACTGGTGTAGGCTCTGACTACCTTGGATGGATCGATCTGCCGACAGCTTATGATAAGGAAGAATTCGCTCGCATTCAACAAGCTGCTAAGAAGATTCAAAGCGATTCCGAGGTACTGATTGTAATTGGTATCGGAGGTTCTTATCTGGGAGCACGCGCAGCTATTGAGGCGCTATCGCATTCTTTCTACAATAACCTTTCTAAAGATAAACGCAAAACTCCAGAAGTTTATTTCGCTGGTAATAACATTAGCTCTACATACATCACGCATCTGCTTGATCTAGTAGAAGGTAAAGACTTCTCCGTGAACGTAATCTCCAAATCTGGAACTACTACTGAGCCAGCGATTGCTTTCCGCATTTTCCGCGCTGCTCTGGAGAAGAAATACGGCAAGGAAGAAGCTCGTAAACGCATTTACGCTACTACAGACAAGGAAAAAGGTGCCCTTAAGAAATTGGCAACTGAAGAAGGTTATGAATCCTTCATCATTCCAGATGATGTAGGCGGACGTTACTCCGTATTGACACCTGTAGGCTTGCTGCCGATTGCTGTAGCTGGCATTAACATTGAAGAAATGATGCAAGGTGCTGCTGCCGCTGCGGATGAGTTCAACAATCCAGATGTAGCTACTAACCAAGCTTATCAATATGCTGCAGTTCGTAACGCTCTATACCGTAAAGGTAAAACAACTGAAATCCTCGTCAACTATGAACCTTCCTTACACTTTGTATCTGAGTGGTGGAAACAATTGTTTGGCGAAAGTGAAGGTAAGGACTTCAAAGGAATTTATCCTTCTTCCGTTGATTTCTCCACAGATCTACACTCCATGGGTCAATTTATCCAAGAAGGTAACCGCAACATTTTTGAAACGGTTATCCAAGTAGATCAAGTAGCTCATCATGTTACGATTGAGAATGATCCGGATGATCTGGACGGCTTGAACTTCTTAACAGGAAAGACTATGGATTTCGTGAATAAGAAAGCTTTCCAAGGTACAATGCTTGCACATACAGATGGTCAAGTACCTAACCTTATCGTTACTATTCCTGATCAAACACCATACACCTTTGGATATTTGGTGTACTTCTTTGAAAAAGCCTGCGGTATCAGCGGATACTTGCTCGGTGTTAACCCATTTGACCAACCAGGCGTAGAAGCATACAAGAAAAACATGTTCGCATTGCTTGGCAAACCAGGTTACGAAAAAGAAAAAGCAGAGCTGGAAGCAAGACTTACTGAATAGTATTGCAGTAGGTTTTACAATGGCTATTAATCACAGAACATTCATACTAATGTAAGTCACCAGGAGCAGTCCATAGGTAATCCAATACCGGGACTGCTCCTGACATTATATGAAGACATCATATGTAAATAAGGACTGGAATAATTATGTTAGAACAATATCAAACGGTCCGCTCTTCCGGCTCAAAGGAAGTTGTGATCCGTAAATCCCGTTTCATTGGTCATGTTATGCCAGTGGAGAATGAAGAAGAAGCTTTGTTGTTTATCGAGGACATCAAGAAGAAACATTGGAACGCAACGCATAACTGTTCTGCTTATGTGATTGGGGAGAGAGACGAAATCCAGAGGCAATCGGACGACGGGGAGCCGAGTGGGACAGCCGGCAAACCGATTTTGGAAGTAATCCGCAATCAGGGAGTTAAAAATGTCGCAATCGTAGTTACCCGTTATTTCGGAGGCATTATGCTGGGTGCCGGTGGGCTGATTAGAGCTTATACGGATGGAGCAGTGCTTGCGCTTGAAGCAGGAGAAGTAATCACCCGTGTACTGAGACGAGAGGTATTCGTAGAGATCGAGTACACTTGGCTGGGCAAGGTTGAGAACGAACTTCGAGGAAGAGGGATTCAGACTGGCGAGACTTTGTTCACCGACAAAGTAACGTTGTTATGTTTGCCGCGAAATGATGAGGGTGAGACTTTTATGGCATGGATAACAGATCTAACCCAAGGGCAAGCTCTGATAACAGAAGGGCGGCGGATTTACTACAGCGAAGGGGATTAGTATATGGCAAGGAGAGCAGTGGAGCAGGAGTTGTCGAGGGAAAGGATTCTAGAGGCCGCTAGGCATCTGTTTATAACCAAAGGGTATCGGGCAATTTCAATGCGAAGTATTGGTCAGCATTTGGGATATAGCCACGGCTCTCTCTATTATCATTTCAAGGAAAAGGCGGAGTTGTTCTACGCTATTGTTGTAGAGGATTTTAATCATGTGGCTGCTTTACTCAGTCAAGTGATGAATAAACCGCCTGAAGAAGGAATGACAAGGGTAGAACAGCTGATTATGGAATTTATTAGATTTGGAATAGATCATCCCTATCAATATGAAATTATGTTCATGATTCGCGATGAGGAATTGCTAGCTTATTGTAGAGCAGAACAGGGACGATGTTTTGATTTATTCTCAAGTATTGTGCGCCGTCATATGAAGGAAGAGGGATATGTGTCTGAGGACTGGCAGAATGTGCCGTTGACAATGTTCTTGTCTGCACACGGATTTATTTCTTATTATATCCAGGATAAAGTATCGTTTGACGATGTGAAAGAGGCAGCGTTAGCTCATATAAAGGTTTTATGTCGCAGCCTTTAACATGCTGTTTTTTTTATAGATCTTCACTTTAAAGCTGTGCATTGGTATAACACTGCTTCTCTGCTTGATGAAAGTATTGCTAGACTCTAGTTATTGTCTAAATGGCCGCTCCGCAGCGATAATGGAAGCGGCCATTTGTATGTTTATTATCCCTCTACTATTTTTAAGAAACATTGACGGCGTCTAGGTCCATCGAACTCACAGAAATAAATACCTTGCCAACGACCGAGAATTAATTCACCTTCGTGGATGATCAGGGTCTGGGAAGGCCCGGTAGTAATAGATTTAAGATGAGAGGCAGTATTGCCTTCCGCATGCCGATACTTCGGATGCTCCCAAGGGTAGACCTCATCCAAACGCATCAGAACATCATGCTTCACATCAGGATCCGCATTTTCATTAATAGCAATACCAGCAGTGGTATGAGGACAATAAACTACAATCAATCCGTCTTGAACTCCACTTTTTTTCACATAAGAAATGACTTCCCGAGTAATATCACGTAATTCATCCCGCTTTGTAGTAGTGATCTCCAGAGTATGCAACATAATCAATCCCCTTCCTGTGAGGTGCCATTTTTTAGTGTACCTTTGATACATATATTTTAACCCAAATTCACTTGAAAGTAATTGACGGCGGTGAGAAGGATTTGGTAAAGTAGTAATAATATAAAACCAAGTATATAAATAGGAATAATTAATGAGGATTTTGGTTAGTATACCGACCGGTTATCCGGAGGTGGGAGGGCAAAAATCATTGAATTCGCTGCTTAGACACAAAGGCTGGACTTGGGGTTTCCGAACTACAATTTTGCTCTATTTTGTAGTATTGATCGTGTTGCCCATACTCGGGGTCTATTACAACTCTTTTTCTCTTGGTTTTGGCAATTTTGTGGAAAGCGTCAGCGATCCAATTGCTTGGAAGTCGGTGCTGTTAACCTTAAAGCTGGCGATTATCGCTACTTTAATTAATGTTTTGTTAGGAACTATGATTGCTTGGGTCCTTATTCGTTATCAATTTGCTGGTAAAGCGCTGCTAAACAGTCTGGTCGATTTACCTTTTGCACTGCCAACAGCTGTCGGAGGTTTGATGATTCTACTGCTGCTTGGACCAGGGAGCCTTATCGGCAAAGCAGCTGAGGCACTTGGATTTGAAATTGTTTTTCATCAACCGGCTATCGTAATTGCTATGGTGTTCGTGACGTTTCCATTCGTGATTCGAGCGGTTCAGCCCTTGCTGGAGGAGTTGGATCCATCCGAAGAGGAAGCAGCATATACAATGGGTGCCAAGGGGGCAAGGGTATTCTGGCAAGTTATTCTTCCATCAATGGCGCCTGGGATGATCAGTGGTGGGATGCTCGCATTTTCAAGAGCGCTTGCGGAATTTGGTGCAGTGGTACTCGTCGCAGGTAATATTCCGGGCCGTACGCTTGTATCATCTGTTTTTATTTTTGGTGAAGTTGAAAGTGATAATCCGGTCTCCGCCGCTGCGGTTTCTGTTATTCTCTTGACCTTATCCTTTCTCATTCTTTGGCTGATTAATATGCTGCAGATGCGGGGGAGACGCTCATGAGGAAATTATGGATTGCTCTTACTTATTTAGTGTTTTTTCTGCTCATTGCTGCTCCATTAGGAAAAATGGCTATGGGTGCTTTTAGTGAAGGATTTGGTGGTTTCTGGAATGCTCTGACTAGGCCCGAAGCGCTGCATGCGCTCATGATGACTGGGCTTGTTGTGATAGTAGTTACGTTATTAAATACATTGTTCGGTATTATGATGGCTCTGTATCTTGTTCGGGCGAACTGGATCGGCAAGCGTCTAAAAGGATTATTGAACAGTATTGTGGATTTGCCTTACGCGGTATCCCCTGTAATCGGAGGATTGATGATTGTCCTGTTGCTGGGTCCCGATAGTACCTTGGGAGCGATTTTTGAGGGGATTGGACTAAAGATCGTTTATGCGATTCCCGGGATGATCATTGCCACTTTATTTGTTACCTTTCCTTTAATGGTGCGTGAGGTTATGCCGGTGCTTCAGGAGATTGGTTCACAGCAGGAGGAAGCGGCTTCGACATTGGGCGCTCGTAGCTGGACTATTTTTTGGAAGGTAACCTGGCCTTCGATTCGTTGGGCGGTTGTGTATGGTGTCATTCTTACGGTGGCACGTTCACTTGGAGAGTTCGGCGCGGTGCTCGTGGTTTCGGGGAATATTATGAACAAAACCCAGACGGCGACAACTTTAGTCTATCAGGATGTTGAGAATTTTAATGTGACGGCTGCTGGAGGAATAGCGCTAGTTCTGGCTGCATTTTCCGCAGGTCTGCTGCTGTTGATGGAATGGACCAAGAGAAGAAAGGAAGTGCAGTAATATGCATGTAGAAGTGCGGGGGTTAAACAAGCATTTTGGAGATTTTCATGCGGTCAAGGACGTCAATTTCACCATTACAAAAGGTCACCTGATTGGATTGCTCGGCCCAAGTGGAGGCGGGAAAACCTCAATTCTACGTATGCTGGCGGGACTGGAGTCACCGGATACCGGAGAGATTATTTTTCATGGTCAAACGGTGAACAATCTTCCTCCTCAAGAACGTGGGATCGGCTTCGTCTTCCAGAACTATGCACTCTTCAAACATATGACTGTATTTGATAATATCGCTTTTGGCTTAAAGGTTAAAAAGGCTAACAAAACAGCTATCCGCGATCGTGTTATGGAACTTGTAGAGCTTACAGGGTTAAAAGGGTTCGAGAAACGTTATCCGCATCAGCTATCAGGGGGACAACGTCAGCGTGTGGCTTTTGCACGTGCGCTTGCGCCTGAACCACAGCTGCTGCTTTTAGATGAACCTTTTGCCGCTATTGATGCGAAGATCCGCCAGGAGCTGCGCGCTTGGCTGCGTGAACTGATTGAGCGTGTAGGTATCACCTCTATTTTTGTAACCCATGACCAAGATGAAGCGATTGAAGTAGCGGATGAAATTATGATCATTAATCAAGGACGTTTGGAACAAAAGGGTACCCCGTGGGATATTTACAAGGAACCCAAAACACCGTTCGTGGCAACATTTATCGGCGAATCTACGCTGATTGAGAACGCTTCTGAGGTTAAAGGCTTTACAGGTGCGGGGGACGGAAAACCTACCAAAGCGCTGATTCGTCCTGAATATATTGAAGTGGGTAACCTGCATGAGTTCAAGATGGCTTCTGCCACGGAAAAAGGTGTTGTGAAACATCTGCATTTCCGCGGCAGCGAATGGCTCGTTGAGGTTGAAGTAAATGGCCACAAGCTGGTCACCTACCGTTCGTTGGAGAAAGAAACCTTGCAGCCGGGTCAGGAAATCTCAGTACTGGTACATCGGGCTTATCTGTTTAATGATGAGCGCAGCTGGATCCAGGAGAACAACCTGAAAGAAGATCCAATGCCGATTTTTATTTAAAAATAAATAAAATTATTTTCAATTTCTTTTGATAGTAGCGAATGTGATTCGCTAGGATTAGAGGAACTGATGTGAAGGCCAGAAGTAATGAAGTGGAAGTTTGGAACTGTAGGAGCGGAGCGACCGCCTTTGTTTCCGGATTTAATCCGCTGAGGATATAAAATTAATAAATCTGGGAACAACAGCGGCCGAAAGTCCAAACATTCCGCGTAATTACGGCAAATACCGAACGTTGGATACTTGAATTTTAAGTTTCAGCGATAGAGCTACTTTCAAGGAAATATTAAAAATCATTACCTCGAAGGATGTGGGCCGCAATGAATGTCAAAAGGAGCAGACAACTGCACGGATGTTTTGCTGCCCTAATGCTGGCCATACTCACGCTGACAGTAGTCGGTTGCGGGAATGAGAAGGCAGCTACGACGATGGCAGAGCCTTCGAAGCAAGGGGATGTTACGCTGGTAATTGGCGCATACAGTGTGGCTAAGGATGCGATGCAGGATATTTTGCCGTTATTTGCTGCCAAGTGGAAGGCAGATACGGGTCAGGATATTAATTTTCAGGAGTCTTATGAGGCTTCAGGGACACAGGCGAGAGCGATTGTAGGTGGATTTGAAGCGGATGTGACGCTGCTAGCCATGGAAGGTGATGTCGAGAAGCTAGTTAAGGCTGGACTCGTAGCGCCAACATGGAAAGAGCAGGGTGAACAAGGCATGGTAACACGTTCAGTAGTAGCTCTTGGTACCCGCGAAGGAAATCCCAAAGGCATTCGCGATTTTGCGGACTTAGCCAAGCCAGGAATTAAAGTGTTATATCCAAACCCGAAGACCTCTGGTGGTGCGCAATGGGATATCAACGCGATCTATGGGGCTGGTCTGAAGCTGTCAGAGGAGCAGGAGGGGGCAAAGGATCCAGCAGCAGCCAAAGCTTTTTTGGAAAGCATCCATGCCAATGTAGAGTCTCTGGATAAGAGTGGCCGCGCTTCTATGGCAGCCTTCGAGTATGGAGTGGGGGATGTAATTGTCACCTATGAGAATGAACTGCTGGCCCGGATTGCTCAGGGAGTCAAATACGAAGTCATTATTCCTAAAAATACAATTCTGATTGAGAATCCGGCGGCTGTTGTAGAGAAATATGCGGATGAGCATGGGACACGCATAGCATCAGAAGCACTGGTTGATTTTTTGATAACTCCACAGGCACAAGAGATCTTTGCAAAATATGGCTTTCGTCCCGTGGATAAACAAGTCTATGCTGAGCACAAAAGCGATTACCCTGATCCGGCGGGCCTCTTTGATATTAACTATTTAGGAGGCTGGGATGAGGTGCGAAGCTCACTTTATTCCAAGCGTGGAATTTGGTATCAGGTACTTGCCGGAATATAAGGTAGAGGTATAACAAAAGAGTCGTCCCAGCAGTTCATCTGTGGTGGGGATGGCTTTTTTTGCTGGGTCTCTTTAAGATAGAGAGAGGGTAATTTAGATTTATTACTTCGTTGAAGAGAACCTGAAGGAGAGATAGCAGATGGATACGTTGGTGTTTTTGGGTACGGGGGATGCCATGGGGGTTCCTCGGGTATATTGCAGTTGTGAGACCTGTACAGAGGCAAGGGAACAGGGTAAAAATATTCGCCTGCGCTCTTCTGTACTTATAGATAATGGCAGTGACTTTTTAGTGATCGATTGTGGGCCTGACTGGCGGCGTCAGATGGAGGCGCAGGGAGTACGGAATATGCGCAGACTGCTGGTGACACACGCTCATTTTGATCATATTGGTGGGCTGCCGGAATGGGCGGATTCTTGCCGCTGGATGGGATATAAGGGCCAGCTCTATGCCCCAGCAGAAGTGATCCCGATAATAGAGCGGCAATATCCATGGCTGCGCAATCAGATCGAGATGATTCCTTGTGATGAAGGCATAGAGCTAGACGGCTGGACAATTGATACCTGGAAAGTGAACCATGGCAAGAATGGATACTCGTATGCTTTTCGTCTGGAGAAGGAGGGCTATGTATGGGTGTATTGTCCAGATTCCATTTCTCTTGGAGCTGAAGAGACACGCCTGATGCATGGAGCTGACTTGCTGGTATTAGGTACAAGCTTCTATTACGAAGCAGCGGAGTTATCGACTCGTTCTGTATACGATATGACGGAAGCAGCGGAGCTGCTGCAAACTGTGAAGCCTCAAAAGGCAATCTATACCCATATGTCGCATGATGTGGATATGAGAAAATCCTATATTTTACCGGAAAATGTTACGCTGGCCGAGACGGGGATGAGAATACCCTTAGGATCTTCGGAGATCAGCTGAAATTTAGATAAAAAGAAAACTCCCTTTCGCTGGAAGGGAGTTTTCTTGATCCTATTTAACCTGTTATATTCCGCCTTGTTGAATCCGTTTAATGAACTCTTCAAGCCAATAAATGGAGTGGTCCGCTTTAGTTGAGATATTCACTAAATCAAAAAGGGACATCATTCGGGCAACTTCAGCCTGTTGATGTTCCTTTTGTGATTTCTATTGCATTCAGTATTCAGATCCCGATATATACTATATAATCAAAAAGCATATCGTATTATTTTTACATATTTAGAATAATTATCATCGCCAGAGGAGGAGTACGAAGTGGCTGACTCCAAGGATCAAATCCTGCTTGATTTTCCCGAGAGTTTTGAAACAGAGAGGCTGCTCATTCGTGCCCCTTTATGGGGAGATGGAGTTAGCATGAATGAGGCTATCCGTGAAAGTATAGATGAATTGAGACCTTGGATGGCTTTTGCTCAAGTAATACCCACATTAGAAGAATCAGAGAAAGTTACTAGAGAAGGCAGACTGGAGTTTCTAAAAAGGGATAAGCTACATATGCGTATTTTTAGAAGGGATACGGAGGGTTTTATCGGCTGCATTAGCCTGCATCATCTAAACTGGGAACTCCGCAATTTTGAGATTGGTTATTGGATCCGGAGCGCCTGTGCAGGCAAAGGATATATGACAGAAGCCGTAAATGAAATCACCAATTTTGCCATACGGGAATTAGGGGCGAATCGTCTCGAAATCTTTTGTAGTGCACGAAATACCAAAAGTGCCGCGGTAGCCGAACGTGCGGGTTTTACACTGGAGGGGATCCTGCGCAGTACGAGTCTTGGTCATGATGGGGAATGGCATGACAGTAAGGTGTTCGCTAAGGTTAGAGGTATGGAATTTTAAGTGAGAGGGCTGGTTCTTTGAAGCAGAAAGGCGTATTTTCAAGATTAAGTACATATATGTTAAGGCACAAGCTCTTATATACGATTTTATTATTTACGACTTTATTTGGGATTGTTCTGGATTTAACGATTGCTTGGCTGCTCTCAGTAATTACGGATGCTGCGGTTAGACTCGATGTGAAAGCTTTTAAAGGGCTGGTTATTTTCGGATTAATCTACTTATTAGTGAGTGCAATTAATGGTTTCATCGATCGATATCTCAAAAATAAAATCGCAGCTAAGATCAGAAATGAGCTGCGGTTGGATATGATGCGGCATGCCTTAGCTCTTCCTCAGTCTTATTTTGACCGTAATCATTCCGGGGATTTATTGTCCCGCTTTACTAATGATAATCAATCTGTTGGTAATGCTACAGGCGAGGTAATGATTGATCTAATCCGTAACCCTTTACTAGCCCTCGCGGCATTTGGTTATTTGCTCTATATTAACTGGCTACTGGCATTGATCTGTTTTGCAATGGGGCCTTTGATGTTCCTTACGGGAAAAATCTTTGGTTCAGCGATGCGTGAGAACAGTGTGAAGATTCAGACTAATATGAGCAAGATTACTTCCTTTTTACATGACATTCTAGGCAGTAGTATGGTGTTTAAATCCTTTAGCATTGAACGCAGACTAATGAAGCAGTATCAGGAGCATAGTGAGAATATTACTTCTGAAGAATTGAAGCGGGGAAGAATTGAGGGAGCTACTGGCTCATTCTCCTCTTTTTTGGGAAACTTTACGTTTCTTCTGGCGCTGGTCGTGGCTGGTTATTTTGTGGCAAAAGGATCACTTGAGGTCGGTGCGATGATTGCTTTCATCCAGCTCATGAATTATTTAGTGATGCCGTTCTCGTCATTGCCGGGACTGATCAATTCGATGCAGCAATCACTTGGGGCGGCGGGACGGATCTTTGAGGTGTTGGATAGCCCGGTGGAGGTTGAGACCCTTCCAGAAGTGGAGACTAAGCAACCAGAATTTGAGAGTATGGTTATGTCGTCGATCTCTTTCTCGTATCCGGGAGCAGAGAGACAAAGTATAAACAAGATTAGCTTAGAGCTTCAAAAAGGAACCCAGATGGCGGTTGTGGGACCGAGTGGTGGAGGTAAATCTACGCTTTTCAAACTATTGCTGGGATTGTATGAACCCGATGAAGGCGAAGTAATAATCAATGGGCAGCGGATCAACGAGATGAGTCTGGCTAAGCTTAGAAGTTATTTTTCCTATGTGCCGCAAGAGGCAGGTCTTTATACAGGAAGCATTCGTGATAATATCCGGAATGGAAATCCAGAGGCGGATGAGCAAGAAATTCTGGAAGCTTTGCGAAAAGCGAATGCCTATGATTTTGTAATGGAATTGCCTGAGGGACTGGATACTGATATTGGTGAGGAAGGCTCACGACTGTCCGGGGGACAACGTCAGCGGCTTTCCATTGCAAGAGCAATTCTGAGAAACGCTCCTATTCTACTGTTGGATGAAGCTACTGCTGCACTTGACAATGAATCAGAAAAACTGGTGCAGCAGGCCATTCGTAAACTAATGGGAGACAAAACTACACTCGTTATCGCGCACCGTTTATCTACGATTCAGAACGCTGATATCATTCTCGTGATGGAGAATGGTGAAATTGTGGAGAGCGGAACGCATGATGTACTGCTTGCTGCTGAAGGAAGATATAATGATCTGTACTATTCTCAGCTAGAGCAGGAAGAAGAGAGTGGAATGGGACCCGAGAAAGTGGAATTAGCTTCTACAGGAGTTTGAGTTTTTGGAAATAAAAAAGGGTGCAGCAACGTCATAAAATATGGCGTTGCTGCACCCTTTTACTTAAGGAAGTTTAGTTCACTTTATTAAGAATGAATTTATCAATCGCATATTTCACGCCATCGTCATTGTTGCTTAAGGTCACGAAATCAGCAATTTCTTTCAGAGCAGGAATAGCATTCTCCATAGCGACGCCAAGTCCGGCAGCTTCCAGCATCTCATGGTCGTTCCAAGAATCACCTACAGCGATGGTCTCGGAAAGCTCACAGCCGTAATGTTTGGCTAGGAATTCAAGTGCAATGCCCTTGGTTCCTTCATGATGCATGATTTCCAGGAAGTGTGGTTTGGATTTGGTAATATGCACGGAATCACCAAGCAATTCATGCAGGATTGGAGCCAGTTCATCCAAGAAATCAGGATCATCGATAATTAGCATTTTTGGTGTTTTTTGCGGGACAAGCTTTTCCCAGTCAGGCTCAATAAAATATTGCGTTTTATTCAAGTCCGTATAGTCTTTGATCTTTTGGTTGTCTTCACGGGCATATAGCTTGTCGTCAATGTAAGTTTGCAGATGCAGATTATGCTCCACGCAGTAAGTGAACAGCTTGCGGACTGCATCTTGCGGGACGTAACGCTCATACAGTACTTTTTCATCGAGCAAGTTCTTAACGAGTGCACCCTGGTAAGTAATGATAGGTACGTTTAGTCCAGTTTGACGGGCAATGGCTTGAGCGGAAGCGTAAGCACGGCCTGTAGCAAGGGTTACAACAACACCTGCGGCAACAGCCTCTTCAAGCGCAGTTTGGGTAGCAGGTGTTACTTCCTTGTCATCATTAATCAGAGTGTCATCAATATCAATCGCGATCAATTTGTACATTTGTCTCTCTCCTTATCTCTTTCTAAATAGATGTAATTTGGAAAAATAACTCTTCTTATGTTGATTCTGACCCGGTTCCGGGCTCAGCTCTGCCATAAGCATAGCCCCCAGAATACAACCACAACCGAGCAGAGCGGACAACCCGAGTGTTTCCCCGCCAAAGGCTAAACCCGTCAGAACGGCAAATACCGGTTCTGTGGCATAAATAATGGCTACCCGTGATGGGGTAGTATATTTCTGACAGGCGGTTTGAATCCAGAAGGCAAAAGCGCTGGTTGGCCCGATGGAGATCAGCAGAGCCCAAAGCACATCTGGGTCCTTAATCAGCTCCCCGCTGTGGGCGAGCGGTGTTGCCCCTTCAAAAATAAGCGAGGCAGCAATACTGAACAGCCCAACGAAAGCAAGCTGCAGAGTAGCTAGCGGCAACGCCGGATAATGAGGTGCATAAACGCCAGTATAGGCTACCTGTAACGCAAAAGCTATGGCACACAGAAGAATCAAGGCATCGCCTTTATTCAAGGATAATGCAGAGCCCGTGAAGGTCAACAGATAAAGCCCGATTGCGGCGAGTGCCGCACTGAACCAAGTGTATCGTGAAATCGCATGCTTCAATAGGGCAAGAGACAGAAAGGGAACTAGGACAACCGATAGCCCGGTAATAAAGCCGGTATTAGAGGTTGTTGTATATAGAAGTCCCATCGTCTGAAAGCCATAGCCCATAAACAAAAAAAGGCCAAGCAGCAGAGAATCGCGTACCATGCGGAAACTAAGCTGTTTCCAATCCTTGCGGTAAAAAATAACTGTGATTAGAGCCAGCAACAGGGCAGCGCCCATAAAGCGGATACTATTAAACGCGAGCGGTGGCAACACCTTGACAGCATTTTGTACAATCAGAAAGGTACATCCCCACATCATCGCCACCAATAGCAGGCTAAAATCGGCTATACGGGAACGCTTCACTACTTAGGTCATCCTTTCTTCAGCAGCTGCCGTCTCTATGTAGACGACAAGGTCAAGTTGTCCAAATTGTATCGTATATTCATGGGGAGGACAAGATAGAAATCGCGTAAAGGCTTATATACTAAGCGATTTCAGCGTTTTATGTAGACAAAAAAACCGGGTCTTGATATACTTCGATAACCGCACATTTGTTCTTGTTTTTGCATCTTAGAAAGGAGCGGTTTCACTATGATGGGCAGATCCCATTTAATTATCAGCACCGGGGTTACCCTATCTGTAATGAGTTTGATGGCCCATGAGATTACAATCCCGGTTATTGCCGTCGCCGCATTAAGCTCGCTCCTGCCAGACATTGATGAACCGAATTCGTTACTGGTACGCAAGGCGATTCCTGACTTTCTGCTCAGGGTACTACAGGTTGCTTTGATAGGAGCAGCGATTTATCTTTATTTTGCAGGAATCGTTGAAAGCCCTTGGAATATTGTAATGGCCCTACTTGTGGGGAGTGTGACTTTCCTGCCGGGAAGAAAGCTGCGGCATCTGGTGATGGTACTAATCGCTACTGCGGTATTTGCATACGGAGGGGCATATGACCCTTGGAACTACATAGTAGCTTGTATACTCGTAGTTACATCACTTGTCCCGCATCGTGGATTGACTCATACCTTATATGCTGTTGCAGGCTGGAGCACTTTATTGTATTTTGCTTCATCGGGTATACAGGATGGTGGCAGTCTATGGATAGCAGGTGGCATGTCTTATGCGCTTCATCTATTAGCCGACTCTCTCACCCAAAGGGGAATTACGCCCCTGCCGCCCATTCCATTTAAGCTGCGTCTAAAGCTAATGAGTACAGGCACGAAAAAAGGTGGAGCTGTAGAGAATGTTTTTATCCTGCTGACACTAGCCCTAGTTGTATATGTATTTATACTTTCTCCTTGAGATTTACGGATATGAAGCACATAATGAATTACCGCTAGAACACACAGGAGGCGGCTGTTATGCGGGGGGATTCCTTAGTGAATTGGTTTGGAAGATTGCAGATTCGTAATAAAATTATCCTTATTTTTATACCGTTGATCATTTTTCCATTGCTTGCTTTAGGCTTGCTCTCAGGACAGATGTTCAGCCGTTCGATGATCGAAAAGGCTAAGTACAATTTTAAAGATGAATCCAAGCTCATCATGCAGCAAATAGATACGATTGTAAAAAATACGGAGAGTAGTGCTAACATTATAACTACCGACATCCATCGGATGTATGCTGAACGTCCGTTGTTATCCTCGACAGTGGAGCAGACGCGGTTTCGCAATTTAATGCAGAGCCAGCTTTCTATCGATCTGATTATTTTTCCGGATGTCGATTCTGCTGTGTTTGTGGATACGGAAGGCCAGATTTATTCCTCTTACGCCTACGGTAATCCTAACGAACAGAAGGTATTCACCAGCGATATGCTGGAGAAAGCTAAAGAAAAAGGCAGCTACGGGGTTAACCGTTGGCTTCCCATGGAACAGAGAGATTATCTGGTTAGTGATCCGGCAGTTCCGGTGCTCACACTAAGTAAAGTCGTGTACAATCTTAAAACGGGCAACCTAATAGGTACATTATTTGTGAACGTAAAAGAAGATGCTCTCTCTGCTTTTCTGGAAACCGCTAGAGAAACCTCTTCGGACAAGAAATATTTTGTAGTAGACGGAACGCAAAGGACCGTGTCTACACCTGATAAATCAAAGCTCCTACTGAAGCCTGAGGACAGACTGAACGATAGTCTTAGGAAGACGGGAAGCTCTGTCTCGGAAATTATCGGCAGGGGGAGCGGGCGAGAGCTGGTCACTGTGACGTATTATGATAAGCTGAATTGGAAGCTTGTGAATACCATTTCGCTGCAAAAGTTAACCGCTGATATTCACCGTAATATAACGTTAACTATATTCGTGGGAATTGGATGCCTGTTACTGTCTCTGCTGCTTGCAGGAAAGCTGTCACAGATTATCGTAAATCCGCTTCTTCAGGTGACGAAGGCGATGCGTAAAGTAAGGGAAGGCGATCTGAATGTCACCTCACCAGTGACTACAGAGGATGAGACGGGGTTGATCTCCACCGTATTCAATTCCATGGTTGGTCGTATCCAGGAGCTGATGCGGACGATTACGAACGAACAAGTCCGGAAACGTGAATATGAACTAGCTCTGATTCATGCCCAGATTAAACCACATTTTCTGTACAACACACTGGATACGATTTATGTACTCAACGATTTGGAGCTTAATGAAGCAGCTCGGGATACGACCAAGGCACTGGCAGACTTCTATCGGGTTGTTCTTAGCAAAGGAAACGAGGTTATTCCACTGTCCGAGGAAGTATCAAATGCAGCTGATTATTTGGCTATTATGCAGGTTCGCAACCCCGACGTATTACGTTACGAGATTAATATCCCGAAATCTCTCGAAGGAGTTAAGGTACCCAAATTGTCCCTACAGCCACTCATAGAGAATGCAATCTACCATGGATTAAAAACAAAGGGTAGTCAGGGGCTTATCTCAATAGAGGCTTATACACACGGAAGAGAAGTTATCATTACCGTGGAGGATAACGGTGTTGGCATGTCCGAGGAGCAGGTGTCCCGGATTGTAGAATACCGCTCACGAGAAGGAAAACCGGCATCCATTGGCATTTACAGCGTTCATGAACGGATTAAGCTGTATTTTGGAGAACCATATGGCCTATCGGTGGAAAGTAGACTGGGAAAGGGTACTGTTATGAAAATGACGATTCCCGGAACGGAAGTGCAGGGGGGCAGCATAGATGTATAAAGTGATGGTTGTAGATGACGAGCCGCTGTTTCGTTATTATATGCGGACCAAGCTGGATTGGAGTAAATATGATTTCAGTGTCTGTGGTGAAGCGTCAAATGGCAGAGAAGCGCTGGAAGAAGCGGAACGGACGAAACCTGATTTGGCTTTAGTGGACATTAGCATGCCCTATATGGACGGTATGGAGCTGGTTACCCGGTTACAGGCCAATGCTCCTGATATGCTGATTGTTTTTGTAACAGGGCACAATGAATTTGATTATGCGCAAAAAGCGATTCGCTTAGGTGTACAAGATTATTTATTGAAACCGTTTAACCAGCAAGAGTTTAACGAGATGATGATCAAGGTGAAGCAACGCCTTCAGTCACATAAAATAGATGCACGCAAAGCTGGTAAGCCGGAAATAATTGCAGAAGGGATGGCTTCTAGTAAGCTCTTTCCACTCCAAATGGACGAGCTGAATTCCTCTGAAGGGATAGAGGAGTTCTCCTTTCCATCCAAAGAAATCACTCATCTTGGAATTCAGGATGCCATGCTGATGGCGTTAAAGATGGGGGATGGCGATGCAGCGGCGAAGGACATAAGCAAATTAATTGAGATTCTACGACGCCAGAAAGGGGGAGGCAGCTATTCCTTTACTCTTTTAATGAGTATAGTATCCCTTTGCCTTGCCTATGCTGGAGAAAGAGGGATCAATCCGGAAAGTCTCTGGAAACCAGCAGGTTCATCAGAGCAGCGGCTACGGGAGATGGATAACTGGGATGAGACCGAAAGCTGGATAAAAGGCTTGTACAGTAAAGTCATTGATCAAGGTCGTGAGCACCGCCCCTCTAAGTCGTACAATTTATTCATTGCCGCCAAAGAGTACATCCGGGAGCATTATTCCGATTGTGAGCTGACGGTTGACCAGGTGGCGAATGGCGTATATGTAGATACCAGCTATTTACGGAAGGTTTTTCGAAAAGAAGGTGGAATCTCTGTACTTGATTTCATTACCTATACTCGTATGAAGCAGGCCAAGGAACTGCTTGCTGGAGGAAATGTGAGACTGTCTGAAATCGCCGGTAAAGTGGGCTATAATGATCCGAATTATTTCAGTAAATGCTTTAAAAAACACTATGGCATGCCGCCGTCTGAATTTGAGCAGCTGGCTGCCCGTTCCCGCCATATTGGCGTTAATAATGAAATTTAATAAACAAATTTGGTGGCGGCTCTCTGGTGAGGCCGCTTTCATTTTGTCCTGTTTATTACCGATTGTGCCCGATATGGCTCTTTTTGGGTCTTCAAGGCTCAAATATAATAGAAACAGGACGATGAAAACGCTAACAAATAGCGGATTCAACTAGCTCCACTAAATAGAGCATCAGAAAGGGGATTCATTATGAGCAACAAGTTATTCAGAACACTGGGGGTTGCAACCGTTTTATCCTTAGCTTTCTCACTTACAGCCTGTGGTGGTAACAATGCCGGAAACGGTGGTTCAACCTCTGAAGATTCCAATACGACCGCTGGGAACACCGATAAGAAAATTCAAATAAAAATTTATGCACAGCATTTTGACGAAGATACTTCAAAGCCATTTGATTATGCCGTTGAGGAATTGAAAAAGGAAATGCCGGAGGTGGAGATTGTACTGGATGAAGCTGTTCAAGATGGCTACCAGAAGCTGAAAACATATGCCGCGACTGGGAACATGCCGGATATTTATGAAACAGACTGGCCTACACTGCAAACCTTTGCCAAATCTAAAAATGTCGAGCTGCTTGATGAATACCAAGCCACCAAAGATTTCAAAGCGAATCTAAACACAGGGAATGAGTCCCGTCTGATTGCCCCAGACGGTCATGTATACGCATTCCCATATACGGGAATTGAATTCCAAATGTTGTTTTACAACAAGGATATCTTTAAAGAGGTAGGCATCGAGATGCCGATCAAGACGATCGATCAGCTGGCTGAAGCGGCTAAGAAGCTTTCTACAGCAGGGTATACACCGCTCTCAATTTTCGCGAAGGAGAAATGGATCACTACTTCTTTTTATAGCGGACTTGTGACTCGTGAGGAGACGAAAGGGTTTGGCCCACTCGAAACGAAGGGAACGACAACATTGCCTTCGCCTTATGTAACAGCAGCAGAACAAATGAAGAAGCTGGAAGAAGCAGGCTTGTTCGACGTCAATGCTACGAATACCAATTATGATCAAGCTTCATCTTTGTTCTACCAAGGAAAAGCTGGCATGTTCGTCAACGGTCAGTGGGAAATCTACAGCAGTGCTGAGAAGCTTGGGGATAAAGTGGATTGGATGTACTGGCCAGCTAAGGACGAAGCGACTTATGAGAACAACAAAATGTACATTAACGGTGCCGGAGGCCCTGGTGGTTTTGCCGTTTCTCCTAGCAGCAAGAATGTTGAGACTGCAGTGAAAGTAGCTAGTTTTATCGCACAAAAATATAGCGAATACAAATATACACAGCTGGGTAGCCCGATCGTAGCGACTAAAGTGGATAAAGAAATGACCGGTGAAGTGCCTGCCATGATGAAAAGAATCGCTGAAGAAGTGCTGCCAAACGTGAAGGGTTACGCCAATGCGGTAAGCAGTGTTCAAATTAAAAATGCACTGGACGACAATACACAAAATATGTTGATCGAAGGATTCTCGGCTAAGCAGTTCACGGATAACATGAACCGAGTGCTGAACAAAGAAAATAAATAATTAGAGAAATAAAATAAATAAAAATTGGTCCATGCCCTGCAGCTCACCCGGATCGAGCCCTTATATCGGGTGAGCAGCTTGGTAAGGAAGGAGTGGAATCTTACCGCATGCATAAATACTTAGGTAATAAGAAAGCCATAATGCTGTTTCTGCTTCCCGCTCTGTTGATTTATAGCGTAGTGATTATCTATCCGGTGCTTCAATCCTTTTATCGTAGCTTTTTCGAGTGGGACGGGCTCAGTACGGCTACTTTTAACGGATTGTCCAACTATGTAGAGATGTTTGATGATCCATTGCTTTTGACATCCCTTCGTAACGGCCTTATTTTTGCACTGGTGCTCGCTGTATTTCAGATCGGATTGGGAACCATTCTTGCGCTTGCCTGTGCCGATCCGCGAATCAAAGGGCGTAAGTTGTTGAAAACAGCTTATTTTATCCCCGTAGTTCTGTCGGTTACGGTTGTTTGTCAGCTATGGATTGCCATCTACGATCCGAATAACGGATTGATCAATAGGCTTTTTGAAATTTTGCATATTCCTTATCAACAAAACTGGCTCACTTCTCCAACCACATCCATAATTGCGATTGCCTTTGTTAATGCCTGGCAGTTCATGGGTTACCAGTTCAGTCTTTTATATGCGGGGGTTAAATCTGTCCCTGAGCAGTACATGGAAGCTGCCACGATTGACGGTTGCTCCAAATGGATGGCGCATCGTAAGGTGACGATTCCAATGATGAAGGAGACGTTCAAATTCTGTCTGATCATTGCCATTACTTCAGGAATCGGTGCTTTTGTACAAATGTTGATTATGACTAACGGCGGACCGGGAACGAGCAACTATACGCTTACCTTTATGATTTATCGTTATGCTTTCTTGGAAAGCAACTACGGCTATGCTTGTGCGGTATCGGTTGTGCTTGTCCTTCTGTCGCTTCTGGCCACCATTATTATCAACAAGACATTTGACCGAAATGAAGCATAAGGCAGTACGCCGGAAAGGAAAAGGAACGTTATGAAAAAAGTGAGAGCATTGCTCATACAGCTTCCCTTATGGATTTATTTTATCATTTCCATCTATCCGCTATTATGGATGATTTCTTATTCTCTGAAAAATAACGATGAGATTTTTGTCACCAACCCTTTCGGATTTCCGACTAATTTCCGGATTGAAAACTATGTGGCCGCTTGGTCACAGTTCAATATACCGCGATATTTTACGAATAGCTTGGTAGTCTCTACGATTTCAACGCTACTTATTATCATATTATCGCTGATGTTCTCATTCGCAATTTCCCGGCTGCGGTGGAGATTCCGTGAAGGGGTCAGATTGTATATGACGATCGGAATGTTCATGCCGCTGCAGGTAATTATGATTCCACTTGCTATACTCGTGCGGGACTTACATCTGACTAATACCTACGGTGGGCTGATTGTTCCTTATGTCGCCATTGGATTGCCGTTCTCTTGTCTGGTATTCTACGGCTTTATGAAGGGTATTCCTGGGGAGCTGGAGGAATCCGCTTGTATGGACGGCGCGAATGTATACCGGATGTTTCTGCAGATTATTGTGCCGGTTGTAACGCCAGCTGTCGCAACAGTAGCCATTTTTCAATTTCTGAACAACTGGAATGAATTTTTGCTGGCTTATATTCTGATCTCTGATGAGGGGATGAAAACACTGCCGCTGGGTCTATTGTTCTTCCAAGGCCAATACAGCACAGACTGGGGTGGCATGGGGGCGGTTATGACGATGGCGAGTCTGCCAATGGTTATTGTCTATTTGTTCTTTAGTGAGCAGGTAGAACGGGCAATGACAGTTGGATCTGCTGTAAAAGGATAAAGCGAAGAGTAATAATTCATGCAAAAGAGGACTTCTGGCGAATGCGCAGGAGTCCTCTTTTTGATTCAAATCATGACCAGTGAATTCATCCTATTCCTCTAGGAAGACCAATCCGATAAAATCCTCCGGCTCAATACGACCGAAATAATGCTTCAAATCGAGATCAGCTAATGCTTCTCTAACCTCAGCCTCGTCATAACGTTTGCCACGAAGTGCATTTTCAACATCTACTACGTCACCGACTCCGAAGAAGTCACCATAGATTTTGATGTCTTTAATGAGGGAATCTTCAATATCCATCCGAATATCAATAATTCCGGCAGGGAATTTGCGCGTGTGCTTAACGTTGCTTTTTGGTGACAGACCGTAGTTCCAGTCCCAGTTCTGGTAGTGCTCCTGGGAGATCTCATTAATTTTGTCCCAGTCGGCTTGTTGCAGCTTGTACTGAGGAACCTCAGAAGAATCCATGCCAAAGATCGAACGCAGCAGGCCGGCGTGGAACTCCTCGATCGTCATATCTGTACCCAGCAGCTCTTTGATATTCGCTACACGGCTGCGTACGGATTTGGTGCTCTTTGATTTAAACTTCTCTGGATTCACTTTTAGAGAGGCTTGTACATCATCTAAATTAAGATTGAACATCAAGGTACCATGGCTGAACATACGTCCGCGTGTGGAGAACTGAGCGTTACCGGAAATCTTTTGCTCACCAACTTGCAGGTCATTCCGTCCGCTTAGCTCGGCGTTAACACCCATGCTTTGCAGGTAATCGATGACCGGTTGGGTGAATTTCAAAAAGTTATGAAAGGATTGGCCGTCATCCTTGGTAATAAAGCTGAAGTTCAAATTTCCAAGATCGTGATAAACAGCTCCACCGCCGGATAGACGACGTACGACCTGAATATTATTATCTTTTACATACTCTTGGTTAATTTCTTCGATAGTATTCTGATGTTTCCCTATGATGATGGATGGGCTGTTGATATAAAAAAGCAGGTAACTCTCGTCCATCGGCAAGTGCTTCAGCGCATATTCCTCAATCGCCAAATTGATGGATGCGTCAGTAATCCCTGTGTTATCAATAAAAAGCATAGTGAATTCCTCCGTCGCAGCAAAATTGATTACAACCTTCATTTTAAACCAAAAGCGGTTTTTTAACAAAAGAGATCACATTGTTGAGATTCATGTCGGTTTGAGGGAAGCGGGGGATTTAGCTGATTCCTTCTGCGAAAGCATTGACGTTCTTCCGGCAAAGAGGCAATAATGGTGGCAATGACATACATATCGTGCTAGAGAAAGTAGATAGAGGGAGTGTAATTATGCTTGAAAAATATGGGCATGGCGGTGATTTGTTGACGGCAGCGGAGCTCTATGGAGAAGCTGGGGGCACATTTCTCGACTATAGTGCCAACATCAATCCACTCGGTCCTCCACCGCAAGTTTTGGAGCTGCTCAGAACAGCACTGTCAACGGTGGTGGCATATCCGGACCCTGGACACCGACGCTTTAAACGCCTACTGGCGGAAAATCTTGGCGTAGATAATAGCTGGTTAACTGTGGGCAACGGAGCAGCGGAATCTATGGCTTTGCTGCTGCTGGCGATAGCTCCACAAAAGGTTGGCATCGTGGAGCCTTGTTTCTCTGAGTATCGGCAGCTTTCCGTACAATTTGGCGCTGAAGTATTATCGGTTCAGGGGACAAGGGAACAGCATTTTCGCGCTGGAGTGGAGGAGATTGCCGGGCTGTTGGAACAGGTGGAACTGTTATTTCTCGGACAGCCGAATAATCCCAATGGCGTTCAGTATGCTGTGGAGGAACTGCGCTTGTTAGCGCAGAAGGCTGAATGCTGCGGGACTTATTTGGCTGTGGATGAAGCTTTTATTGACTTTATCCCGGAGTCAGAGCGAAATACACTCCTGCCGGAGCTGGAGCGGTTTCCGCATACGGTTCTGGTGCGGTCGATGACGAAGTTTTATGCGATTCCCGGCTTGCGTCTCGGGTTTGCGATTTCACATCCGAAGCTGGCGAAGGCGATGAGCGGAAAGCAGGTCACCTGGAGTGTGAACGGCTTGGCGCTGCTGGCAGGGGAAGCCTGCCTTACAAGTGGACGTGACTATGAACAGCGCACGCGTGAGCTTATTGCAGCAGAACGCGAAAAACTGCGGCAGGGTCTTATGCAGCTGGGCTGCGATGTCCCACCGGGAGAAGCCAACTTTCTGCTCTGTGGCTTGCCATCACCGTGGAGCGCGGCTGAGTTTCAGACTAGGCTTGGCCGCGTAGGTATACTAGTGCGCAGCTGCGCTATGTATGCAGGGTTAGGAGCTGAGCATATTCGAGTTGCCGTTAAGGGACATGAGGATAATGCCCGCCTTTTGCTGCAGATGGCGGAGATTCTAGCGACTAAGTGACAGGTGGATGTAGTCTTTAATGACTCTATGTGCGGAGCGAGCTGACAGTGCGATTGGCGGGGCATCCTTTCGCGGATGGTTGTAAGTATTTAATGAAAGAAATGAGCGGTGAAAGGAGCGGGATCGGCTATGGTGGAAGTGAAGATTCCATTTAATCTTACAGGGGGAATCAGGGAGTATCGTCCGGCCGTCTGGCCAGGGCTTGCTCTGCAATGGAAGGATAAGCATCTTCTGCTGGAGCTGCCAGCAGAAGCCGATGGTTTATCGAGCGCGTTCTACGGCGGAGGAATGAACCGGCTGCAGCGAGCCGTCAATTTATATGTAGATCGCAATTACGAATGTAGTGATCCTGTCCAGGATATGGAGAATAAGCTGCACGATTGGGGTTATCCTTTATCCGGCTGTGCTGGTCTGATGACGGCTGTGCCGCTAGAGCATGCAGCGGTAGCTGAAGAGGACACGGGTTCAGCGGGAATATTTGTTTGCGTTACAGCCGCCGCAGGAAATGCTGCGCGCGCAGGTGTGGAACGCAATGTGCTGGCTGTGTATCGGCCGGGTACGATTAACATCATGCTCTGCATTGATGGCCGCCTGACACCGGCGGCCATGGTCAATGCTGTGCAGACAGCTGTCGAAGCCAAAGCTGCCGCGCTGGCAGATCTCGGGATTACCGATCCCGAGAATGGCCTGATCGCAACCGGCACGACTACGGATGCTATTGTACTCGCTGTGAGCCAAAGCGGGCGATACAGCGCCGAGCATGTATATGCCGGCACAGCAACCGATCTTGGAGGCGCTATCGGCCGGCTTGTATATAGCGCTGTGACGGGCAGCCTGCTGTCGGTGCAGGCAAGGAAGGATAGCTAATGAGAATGGATAGCTGGAGAAGTAGAAGCTTGTTCAGAGGTGATTGCTTGTGACAATCGCTTTGGTGTTGCTTGCAGCTTATGTGATTGACCGGATCGTAGGTGATCCGCGTAACCTGCCTCATCCCGTAATTGGTATGGGCAAAGCAATCACGGCTCTGGAGCGGGCGATCCGTCGTTTATGGTCCCGCCCGCAAAGCCTGCGCAGAGCAGGGGTGTTACTTCCGCTATGTGTGGCGGGCGGTGCTTGGGCACTGACAGCCATCCTGCTATGGCTGCTGTCATATATCTCACCGTGGCTCGTCTGGATAGCCGAGGTTTGGTTGATTTCAACCACGATTGCCTCCAAGGGACTAAAGGATGCAGGAATGGCGGTGTACGTGGAATTGCAGAAGGGCGATATCCCTGCTGCCCGCAAGGCGTTGGGGATGATCGTGGGACGTGATACGACTTCGCTAGACGCCCCGGAAATTGTCCGTGGAACGGTGGAGACCGTAGCAGAAAACATCGTCGATGCGATTATTTCTCCACTTTTCTACGCGCTGATTGGCGGTGCACCGCTTGCTATGGCTTATCGGGCGGTCAATACACTCGATTCAATGGTTGGTTATAAGAACGATAAATACCGTGATCTCGGCTGGGCCTCTGCCCGGCTCGATGATGTTGCTAACTTTATCCCGGCACGAATTACGGCATTGCTTTTGGCTCTATGTGCAGGGATGCTTCGTCTGGATTGGCGCAGATGCCTGCAAATGGTGAAGCGGGATGCACATCTACATCCAAGCCCTAACAGCGGTTATCCAGAATCAGCTGTGGCTGGCGCACTCGGCATCCGACTCGGAGGCGAAAATATGTATCATGGCGTCGCTTCTTTTCGGGCTTATATGGGTGATCCGGTACGTACGATGGAACCGGATGATATCATCCAGACCTCGCGGATGATGATGCTCTGCTCTTCAATATTTGTAGGTCTATGCGCGGTTGTGGCATGGATATGGATTGGAGGCTGAGCGTCGGTATGGCAATTCCCTCTATAGAGCTTGAGCTAGTGCTTATCCGACACGGGCAGACGAAATGGAATGTTGAGCATCGTTACCTGGGATATACGGATCTTCCATTGCTTCCTGAAGCAAGTGAGCGGCTATCCCAACCTCAGCAGCAGATCTGCATGCAGACTGAGTTATCAGGTGGTTTTTGGCGTGTGTTCTGTTCCGATTTGCTAAGGTGTCGGGAGACCTTGGCTTTCGTAGCACCTTCACTAGAGCAGGACGCTGTTTATGATCAGCGGCTTCGTGAAATGAACTTCGGAGCTTGGGAAGGCTGCACTTATGAGCAACTGAAAGATAACTCTCTATATAGACGTTGGATTGATGATCCTTCAAAGGTTACACCGCCAGAAGGAGAATCGTGGACAGCATTCGATGCTCGGTTGCGTAGTTTCCTGTTGGACCTAGGTCAAGCTGCTGTGGCTGCATTTGGATGCTGTGCTATCAAGGAGAAAAAAAGTGAGGTTACATCGAATAGAGTATTGGTAGTGACGCATGGGGGTGTTATCAGGAATTTACTTGCACAGTTAGTTCCTGGTCTCACATTCTACAGTGCAGTGGCTCCTTCTCCAGGGAATGTAATGGTACTAAAAATACTCTGGCAGCATGGACAATGGTCAGCTGATAAAGCTCATATTTTGGAAAAAGGATGATTACATGAAAAAAGGTTTCCACGTCATTAGGAAAACCTAATAGGTGGAACCCTTTATGTTTGAACTATCGTTTGCTGTCAGCAGAATAACATGGTTAATTAGATATTAGGTAATAGGTAACCATTCCTTATAGGTATCTGCACGTGATTGTAATTCATTATACAGCATGCTGGCATGGTAACCGTCGCACACGGCATGGTGGAATTGCCCCGAGATGGGTAATAGTATTTTTTTGTCTTGCTGAAAATATTTCCCTATCGTAAAGATGGGAAGTAGGTAGGTTCCTTCGTTATACACGTTCAGGTTAAAGCTTGTGAAGCTGACCCACGGAATGCTGGAAATAGGGAAGGTGTTCGGCGGTTCGTTTGCTTTAGCGATAAATTGTTTCACGCTTCCGTACATTTTCATATCATCGAGATAACGGTTATAGAAATCATTAAACTGTTCACCGTACGAAGTCCAGATGCTTGAGAAAGTCTTATCATCATCATGGAAAATTGTAAAACTAGGGGACAAGCTATCCCAATAACCTAATCTACCTTCAGAATCAAAACATGTGCGGAATTCACTATGACGGTTCACCACCGTAGTTATCATGTGGATTAGTGCTGGGTACAGCTTAATTCCCTTATGCTTAAGCTCTGACAGTAGAAGGGTGATATCAATATTTACAGTCATGCTGTAGGTGCATCTGACATTGTTTAAATAATGTTCAAAATAGGGTTTTCTACTCCAGTTATCAATGACAATCGGGTTAAAAATCATTTATTATGACCTCCTAAAATTATTTCATTTTTCATTTTAGGAGGTCTGCTGGACTGATTTCACCATATCTTTATCACAATCCCTTGAGAAAGTATTTTGTAACGATGAGTATACCATCAATTGGAAGGGAGATGCATTTATAATGCTGAGCGAAAAGTTGGTTATTGAAAAATTGCTTCAGCAAAAGCGTACGAGTGTTGCTTCCAGCGTAGTGATGATGTGCGGTGTAGCGGGGTCGGGTAAAACAACCTTTGCTAAAAAGCTGGAGAAAGAGGGATTCGCCAGACTTTCGATAGATGAAGATATTTGGGCCACGCACGGCCGTTTCGGGGTGGATTATCCAGAGGACAATTATGAGTCCTATAAGGAAGAGTCGGAGATAAAGCTGCGGGGGGAGCTGGTGAATCTGCTTCAGGCAAAACATCATGTTGTTATCGATTTCAGCTTCTGGCAACGTCAGAGACGGAACGATTACAAGCAGCTCATTGAGAGTTATGGTGGCGTGTGGGAACTGATTCACTTAAAGGTTCAGCCGGATGAATTGCGTCAGAGACTGCTTATCCGGAGTGAACGTTTTGACGCCAATGCCGCATTTCCGATTACTGAGGAGATACTAACCCGGTTTTTAAATGGTTTTGAGATTCCTGCTGGAGAAGGGGAGCTTGTGATCGAAGCATAGAGCTGTAACTTGATTTTTTGGGCATTTGTCCTCTCATAGAACCACAGCCGGATTAAAATCCCATGGCTGTGGTTCTTTTTTTAAGCGAGTGATTGTGCCATGATAGTCATGGGGGCGATTGAGAGATGTTTAAGGATTTTAAGCTCATAGCCGGACGGCCGGTGTATATACAAATTAAAGACTATATGAAGCACTTAATCATAAAAGGCGGTCTGCAAGGCAATCAAAAGCTGCCCTCCACACGAGAGCTCAGCACATTGCTTAAGGTTAGCCGCAACTCCGTAATCTCTGCTTATACAGGGCTTGAGGACGATGGCTTTGCTTATGCCGTGCAAGGGCAAGGAAGTTATGTTGCAGCTACGCCGCCCGGCAGTGAAACGATCTCTTCCTGGACGATGGACTGGAAGTCACGTCTTAATGATCACGCGGTGCTGGCGGAGGAACTGGATATCATGAAGCGCGGGATTCGAGCGGAGAAGGGGACGATCTCCTTCACCAGCATAGCGCCTGATGAGAGTCTTTTTGATCTGGATAATGTGAAGCGATCCTTTATGGATCGGATGTCGGTAGAAGGCAACGTTCTGCTAAATTACGGCTATGCCAAAGGGTATAAGCCTTTAATAGACTATTTGAAGCAGTATATGGAGCACAAGGGCGTTGAAATGAAGGGCAAGGATATATTGATCACCAATGGTTTTACTGAGGGATTCGATATTGTATTGTCTGCTCTGAGTAAAAAAAATGGTTCGGTCATTTGTGAGAATCCGACGCATCATACAGCGATCAAAAATTTGAAGCTGAACGGTTTTGAGATCACCGGGATTTCGATGGAGCGTGATGGGATTGATTTGGCGGAGCTGGAGAAAGCATTGCAACAGCAAGCTTTTGACTGTGCATACTTCGTCCCTTCTTATCATAATCCAACCGGAATTGTAATGTCTCCAGAGAAAAGACAGCGGCTAATGAAGCTGATGAATTGCTACCAAGTCCCGGTGATTGAGGATGGTTTTAACGAGGAATTACGATATTCGGGCTCACATGTGGCTCCACTTATCGCAGCAGCAGGCAGCGGCAACAGCGTGATTTATCTCGGCAGCTTCTCCAAGGTATTATTTCCGGGACTACGTGTAGGTTGGGTGCTGGCGGATCAGGAGTTGATCAATTCCCTCGAAAGCGTCAAGCGCGCACGTACCATTCACACCTCGACGCTGGATCAATCCATTTTGTATCAGTATTTATTGGGTGGTCATTTAGAGAAGTATTTGAAAAAAGCCAGAGCAGAATACAAACGAAAGTATGAATTAACCCTGCAATGCTGCAAGGATTTTATTCCTTATACGGCGCTGTCAGGGGACGGTGGCCTACATCTTTTTGTAACCTTCGCGGAGGGCTTTAATACAAGGACGCTGTTGGCGGCCTGTCATGAGCAAGGGGTTATTTTTACAGCAGGAGATATATTCTTCACAGACGGTAAAGGGCAAAATACGATACGGATCGGTTTCTCCAGAGTGACGGATGAGGATATCCGCAAGGGGATCGAGATTATTGGCAGAACAGCTCGACAACTAATGGGATAAAGAGGTGCTTGAGATGAAGGTAGGCGTAATTATGGGCGGGGTATCCTCAGAATATGAGGTATCCATGAATAGCGGTAGAGAAATATTGAAGAATCTAGACCCCAATAAATATGAAATTATTCCAATTGTGATCACCAAGCGTGAGGAGCTTATTGAGCAGGCAAAAGGGATCGATATCGCACTGCTTGCACTTCATGGAGCTTACGGCGAGGATGGTACGGTTCAGGGAACGCTGGAGACGATGGGGATTCCGTATACGGGCAGCGGGGTTTTGTCTAGCAGCATTTGCATGGATAAAGATCTCTCCAAAAAGCTTATACGCTGCGCAGGCGTCAATACAGCAGATTGGCTATGCTGGGACAGCATAAAGGATTATTCGGCTGAAGCGGTGGAACGGCTCGGATATCCTGTTATGGTGAAGCCATGTTCAGGCGGCTCGAGTATCGGAATGGAAAAAGTGAGCAGCAGCGAGGAGCTGTTGTGCGCAGTGCAGAAGGCTTTTGCCTGTGATCAGTCGATTTTGATTGAAAGCTACATTCAAGGTCAAGAAATCACCTGTTCTATTCTAAACGGAGAGCTGCTGCCTATTCTGGGAATTACCTCAGCAAATGCCGAGTGGTTCGATTACAGTGCTAAGTATGAAGAAGGCGGAGCAGATGAACGGGTCATTGAATTGCCTACTGAGGTGCATGAGCGGGTACGCGAGGCTGCCTTGAGCTGTTATAAAGCACTAAAATGTAGCGTGTATGCACGGGTTGATATGCTGCTTAAAGAGGGTATTCCTTATGTGCTGGAGGTGAATACGTTACCAGGCATGACGAAGGCCAGTCTTTTACCCAAAAGCGCGCAAGCGGCAGGCTACACCTTCAGCGGACTGCTGGACGAAATCATCTCCCTTTCCCTAACGGAAAAGAGTGCAAAGGAAGAGGTGTACAGCCATGCATAATGAATGGATTGCTCCACGTGTGCGGGAGATTGCACCCTCGGGGATTCGGGCTTTTTTTGACCTAAGTGCGGGAAATCAGGATATTATATCGCTGGGTGTAGGGGAACCAGATTTCGTTACACCGGAGCATGTAAGAGCTGCCTGTATTCATGCCTTGAATAATGGGGAAACGATGTATACGCCAAATTCCGGGTTACTGGAGCTTAGAGAGGAGATCGCTACTTATCTGCACACAAGTTTCAAGCTTCGTTATGAGCCAAACGATGAGATTATGGTTACGGTGGGCAGCAGCGAGGCTGTGGACTTGGCATTACGAGCTTTCATTACACCCGGGGATGAGATTATCGTCCCTTCTCCCAGCTATATCGCATATTCGCCGATTACCCATTTGAACGGGGGGGTTACGGTGGAGGTAGAATCATCGGCCGAGCAGGGGTTTAAGCTTACTGCTGAAGCATTACGGAAGGTGATTACTCCGCGTTCGAAGCTTCTTATGGTGAATTTTCCGACTAATCCTACAGGTGCAGTAATGACTTATGAAGATTGGCTGCCTATTGCACAGATTGTAAAAGAGAATAACCTACTGGTCATTTCAGATGAAATTTATGCCGAGCTTACGTATGACAGTCAGCATGTCAGCATCGCCTCTCTTCCCGGGATGCTGGAAAGGACGATTGTGATTAGCGGCTTCTCCAAAGCTTTTGCAATGACTGGCTGGAGAGTGGGTTATGCTTGTGGCGATCGAGAATTAATTGCTGCGATGCTAAAAATCCATCAATACACTGCAATGTGTGCCCCCGTGCTCGGTCAAATTGCTGCGATTGAATCATTGCGCAACGGAATGCAGCATAAGGAACATATGAAGCAATGCTTCGATGAGCGGAGAAAGCTGCTGGTTAGTGGATTTCGATCCATTGGACTACCTTGCCATGAACCTGCGGGTGCATTTTATGCCTTTCCTTCCATCGCTCATACCGGAATGAAATCAGAAGACTTCGCTTTGCAGCTGCTCAGGGAGGTCGGTGTCGCTGCGGTTCCGGGTCATGTGTTTGGAGCAGGCGGAGAGGGTTATATTCGCTGCTCCTATGCCGCTTCCTTACAAAAATTGACGGAGGCGCTGGAGAGAATCGAAGATTTTATGAAAGTGAAGTTGTAATTCTAGAAGTCCCCCTCTATCATAGATGGGGGCTTTTCTGCGAATATGAGATAGAATAGGTTATACGGATACATTTAATAGGAGGTCGTAATTATATGCTTTCAGATATTCAAGACGTAATTAAACAAATCATTCCGGCTGATGATCAGTCCATCCTCAAGGCGGAGCATCGGCTGAACATTCTGACCAAACCTCCGGGCAGTTTGGGACAATTGGAACCTCTGGCCGTTAAGCTCGCTGGAATTTCGGGTACGGAGCAGCCTAGTTTCACCAAACGAACAGTTGTTGTGATGGCTGCTGATCATGGGGTGTGCTGCGAAGGGGTTAGCGCATTTCCACAGGAAGTCACGCTACAGATGGCCCATAACTTTCTCAGCGGTGGAGCGGCTGTGAATGTATTGGCACGTCAAGCTGGGGCAGAGGTACAGTTTGTTGATGTCGGCATAAATGGCGATCTTAGTCATGTCGATCTGATTGATCGTAAAGTGCGCCGGGGAACGGATAATATGGCTGTGGGACCTGCGATGAGTCGTGAGGATGCCATGAATGCTCTTCTTGTTGGGATAAGCGTTGCGCAGGAAGCGGTTAAGAACGGAACGGAGATTTTTATAACAGGCGAAATGGGCATTGGAAATACTACGGCTAGTGCTGCCATTCTATGTGCTCTCAAAGGAATAGCCCCTGAAGTAGCTGTGGGACGAGGAACGGGAATTGATGATGAACGTTTACTACATAAAATTGCAGTGGTGGAACGCGCCTTAAAGGTAAATCAGCCGAATTCAGCAGATCCGTTGGATGTATTATCTAAAGTTGGCGGACTGGAAATCGCTGGCTTGGCGGGACTGATTCTTGGTGCCGCTGCTAATCGGACACCTATCATTTTGGATGGTTTTATTTCGGGGGCGGCAGCGCTTGTGGCAAAAGCCCTTGCACCTGAATCCATCGCTTATATGATAGCGTCTCATGTATCAGGAGAACGGGGACACAAGTTAATGCTGGAGCAGCTTGGGCTTGAACCGCTGCTTAACCTCGGTCTGCGATTGGGTGAGGGAACAGGGGGCGTATTATGCCTTCATTTAATCGAGGCGATCTGCCGCATTTTGAGCGAAATGGCAACCTTTGAAAGTGCAGGCATCTCTGGAGCTGGTCAACGATGAGCATTCTTGTAACGGGAGGCGCACGTAGCGGGAAAAGTGGTTTTGCAGAAAAACTGATACAGTCACTGGCAGATCAGGCCTTCTATGTAGCAACCGGACAGGCCTTTGACGACGAAATGAAGGAACGGATTGCTCTGCATCAGCATCAACGAATGGAAAGTGGTTACGCTTGGGAGACGCTTGAGGAACCGTATGATTTACCAGATCTGCTAAAGCGATTATCGGGTGAAAAAGCGGTGCTCGTAGATTGTTTGACCTTATGGTTATCCAATGCATTATTGGCCGTGGAAGGTTTTGAAAATAGACAAGAGCTTGTTGAGAGTGAAATAACAAGACTTGAAGACAGTGTGCGTTCTTTTCAAGGGACGCTTATTCTGGTCACTAATGAGGTTGGCGACGGGATTGTTCCGGAGTATGCGCTTGGCCGATTGTATCGTGATCTGGCGGGACGAATGAACGCCCTGATCGCTCGGCAATGCGAACAGGTCTTTCTAGTAACTGTTGGAATTCCGATTGAGCTGAAGAGCAGGGAGTATCGTTTATGAGGGAGCGTAGGGATGCGGCGGTAGCTGCCTTTCAGTTCTTATCCCGATTTCCTGTAAAAGGTGATCCGGGATTCTCTCCTGAACTGCTGCGACGGAGTGTAATCTTCTATCCCATGGTAGGCGCAGCAATTGGGCTGTGTGTAGCTGCTGGAGCAGCCCTGACGGGATTGCTTTTACCTGCTTGGCCAGCAGCTGTGCTCACTCTGATGCTGTGGGTAGGTCTCACTGGCGGGTTGCATCTTGATGGCTGGATGGACAGCGCGGATGGTCTGCTCAGCTATCGGCCACGGGAGCGAGCCCTGGAGATTATGAAGGACAGCCGTGTGGGTGCGATGGGCGTACTCGCCTGCGTGCTGCTCCTGCTGTTTAAAGCATCTTTACTGGCAGCTCTAATCGAAGGCTTCGCCTACTACGAGCTGCCGCTGCTCTTGGTACCAGCGGTCTGGAGCCGCTGGTATATGGTACGGGCAATGGTGCGTTATCCCATTGCCCGTGGAGACGAGGGGCTGGCCGCGAACTTCGCCGGCCTAGCTTCCTCGCATGAGCGGCGCGCGCTGGCAGTCGCCGCGCTGCTCTCGCTGGCCGCCGCCGCTGCGCCACTGGCGCTCGGCGCTGGCTTAGCCGCGTGGCCGCTGCATCTGGCGGCAGCTCTGCTGCTGCCGGTCGCGGCCTTGGCCTGCGGCACCGCGGCTGCGCGGCGGATCAGCAGCCGGCTCGGCGGGCTTACCGGCGACGTGTACGGCGCGCTGAACGAGCTGCTGGAGGTTGTGCTGCTGCTAGTGTTATTGCTGCTCCAGCACAATTTAATGTAAGCTCCACGGGGGAATCTTGAGTAATTTGGTGTAGGTGGTACTACGGATGAACCTTGAGTAATTTGCTGTAGGTAGCTCCATGGGTGAACATTAGTAGTTTGCTGTAAGTAGCTCTAAGGGTGGATCTTGAGTAATTTGCTGTAGGTAGCTCCGCAGATGAACCTTGAGTAATTTGCTGTAGGTAGCTCCCTGGGTGAACATTGAGTAGTTTGCTATAGGTAGCTCTAAGGGTGGATCTTGAGTAATTTGCTGTAGGTAGCTCCATGGGGGAACCTTGAGTGGTTTGTTGTAGGAGCTCTACGGGTGAACCTTGAGTACAATTTGTTGTGAGCAACCTTTGCGTTTTTATGAGATAGATAGGGAAGAGGGATGACATGTTATTTGCCATTCTGCTGTTTATAATTGCTGGGCTTGCTGAGATCGGTGGCGGATATTTAGTATGGTTATGGTTGAGAGAATCACGGCCACTTTGGTACGGTTTAGTGGGGTCTTTGATTCTGATAGCGTATGGGATTATCCCTACGTTGCAGAAATTCCCTTCCTTCGGTAGAGTGTATGCGGCTTACGGCGGGGTGTTTATCGTACTCGCGGTCTTATGGGGATGGCTTGTAGACAAGAAGACACCAGACGTATACGACTGGGTCGGAGCTGTTATTTGTGTGATCGGTGTATCGGTTATCCTCTGGGCACCGCGGCACTAGGTTGAGTGAGGTTTGCTTAGCCATAAAAGCGGAATGAAAGCTGAGTAACCCAGTTTTTACTAAGTGAGTAACTTGGCTCCGGACTCAGGAGACCTTATTTGTGATAAAAGGGGTAATTTGGAGCGTTTTCGGACACCATAGACGCTATTTGAACAAAATAGGCTGAGTCTGGGTTGATTATGAGGCAATAGCGTCTCTCGAGTCCGAAAAAGCTTCCAAATGGCAGTTTTTCGAGTAATAGCGGCATCTGAGTCCGCAAGCCAGCAGCAAATGGCGTGCTGAGTCTAAGTGAGAGCTTCGCGCAAGCTAGCGCATGTAGCCGAGTCTATTGCTGTAGGTAGCATCCACGGAGGGACTTTGAGTAGTTTGCTGTAGGTAGCATCGACGGATGAACTTTGAGTAATTTGCAGTAGGTAGCATCGACGGAGGAACTTTGAGTAATTTGCTGTAGGTAGCATCGACGGAGGAACTTTGAGTAATTTGCAGTAAGTAGCATCCACGTAGGAACTTTGAGTAATTTGCTGTTGGTAGCGCCACGGATGAACTTTGAGTAATTTGCTGTAGGTAACTTGGCTCCGGACTCAGGAGATCTTATTTGCGATAAAAGGGTTAATTTGGAGCGTTTTCGGACACCAGAGGCGCTATTTGAGCGAAATAGGCTGAGTCTGGGTTGATTATGAGGCAATAGCGTCTCTCGAGTCCGAAAAAGTCTCCAAATGGCAGTTTTTCGAGTAATAGCGGCATCTGAGTCCGCAAGCCAGCAGCAAATGGCGTGCTGAGTCTAAACGAGAGGATTGCGCAAGCCAACGGCAAATGGCGTGCTGAGTCTAAACGAGAGGATTGCGCAAGCCAACGGCAAATGGCGCGCCGAGTCTAAGCGAGATTATCGCGCAAGCCAGCAGCAAATGACGCGCCGAGTCTAAGCGAGAGTATCGCGCAAGCCAGCAGCAAATGACGCGCCGAGTCTAAGCGAGATTATCGCGCAAGCCAGTAGCAAATGACGCGCCGAGTCTAAACGAGAGTATTGCGCAAGCCAGCGGCAAATGGCGTGCCGAGTCTAAACGAGAGTATCGCGCAAGCCTAGCGTATGCCCCCAAGTCTAAGCGAGCCATCGCAAACTAAAAACCCCCGTTCAACACTTTCGTGTGAACGGGGGTTTTAATTTACAAGCGTTAAATCTTAAATTGCTGCACAGCTTCTTGGAGTTTCTTGGCTTGCTCATACAGATGTTTAACGGTTTCTGCATGGCCTTCCAGTTCGACGCGCTGCCGCTCTGAGTTAGCAGCGAGTGTGTCCGCACTTTCTTGCGATCTTGATGTAATTTGTGCAGTTTCTTCGACGGAAGCACTGACTTCTTCTGTACTTGCTGAGATTTGCTGTGTAGCCGCAGATACGGATTGGATGCTGTGATTGATGCTTTGGATAAGAATCAGGAGGTGATTAAAGGCATCACCTGCTTCTGCTACTTTGCCGACTCCAGAGGCAACCTCAGAATTCACGTGGTTCATCTCGGTAACGGAGCGACTCATATCTTCTTGAAGCCCAAGTAGGAAGTCACGGATCTGTTCGTTTGCGTTACGGGATTGTTCAGACAGCTTGCGTACTTCTCCCGCAACAACAGCAAAGCCGCGTCCATGCTCTCCTGCGCGTGCAGCTTCAATTGAAGCATTCAGCGACAGCATTTGGATCTGTTTTGTAATTTCAGTAATACTGTGAACGACTTCTCCGATCATTACTGAACGCTCATTCATGATTTGTAATTGATCCAGGGACTGTAGGGAAGCACGTTCAACCTGGCGCATTTGCAGCACAGCGCTTTGAGCAATTTCATTACCGCCACTTGCTTCAGCGGAAGCCTCACTGATTTGCTCCGTGACTTCATTCGCTGCTGAGGCAATACTTTGAATGCCTAAATTGATTTCTTCCATTGCTCTCGAGTTATCTGATGCACTGCTAGCGATAGTCGTACTACCTTTGCCGATTTCTATTACCGATGAGCTGGAGTGTTCCGCCATATCATTGAGAACCTCAACACGTTCTTTTAAAGAGTTGGAATCCGCAACGACAGTATTAGAGGTTACCAGTACATGTCCAATCATTTCTTTCAGGCGTTGGGTCATCGCTTGGAAGCTTACGGACAACTGTGCAACTTCGTCATTTCCTTTAACTGATAATTCTTCGGTGAAATCTCCCTCTGCGAGCCGGGCACTATAAGCTGCCAGTTTTGAGATTGGACGTGTTATACGCACACTCATGAACCATGCACCAGTTAGGCCGATGATCAACGTCAGAAGTGTGATTCCGGCACTTGTCCATAGAATACTGTCTGTTTTTTCTTGAATGAAGCTTACGTCACTGCTTACACCGATAACCATCGTACTTCCGGGAATACCGATATAAGCTGTTTTATGTATACCATGTGCGTCGCTATATGTATCGCTTAGTCCAGTTTTTCCTTTAGAGGCTTGTTGCATTGCAGAGGATACGGTGACACTTTCTGCCCGTTGCAATTTTGCATCGTGATCTGCGGATAGAATCTCAGCTTCTTTCCCTTTCAGATTGACCAGAAAAATGGTTTCCACTCCATGTTGTTTCCTCTTTTCCTGAAAATAGAACTCGAGATTGGTGGCAGACTGATCGTTCTTATTTAGGGTTTGCTGGGCGTGCATTACGTTGAGATTCTTATATACGTCCTGAGCAGCGGCAGTAAGGATTTTGTTAATCTGCGGCATAACATAGCTGTTGAAGATACTGATAGAGATAAAATAGAAGCTGGTGCTTAACAAAAGAGACGTGAGCAACAGAACAACAAATAATAAACGCGTAAATTTGCGACTGATCGAATGCTTGATACGAAACATATCGTTCTCTCCTTTTTTTATGGACGGTGAGGTCATTTCTTTTTTAGTCTTCACTAGATACTCCATGCCAACTGCTGGAAATTGGCGACCCGAGATATATTCCATAGTTATGTCATATTTCTACTAAATGGATCGGGAATAAGGTGTTTGATACTATTCTATAGAATTAACCTCTGGATGAATAGTGAAAGTTTTGTCCTATAGAGCATTTTTTTCTGAAAAAAATGAATTATTGCTGACTATTTTAGATAATTGGCGAAAAAAAAGAAATGGAACTACCAATTTCATATAAAAATATTATTTTTATGGATTGTTAAGCGCTATTGTGATAGAGTATTAATGTTTTGTTCCGAAAATTTAATATTGTAAGCCGCGGTTCGTAACCATCCCGCGTAAACAAAACTAGGAGGAATTTCAGTAATATGTTTAATTTGCTGTGGGGAGTTTTATTTGTTATTGTCAATTTTGCTTTTTTTCTACTCTGTTACCGCTTGTTCGGGAAAAGTGGAATGTATGCCTGGGTAGGTATTGCTACTGTAATTGCTAACATTCAGGTAGCTAAGACGATTGCTATGCCATTTGATATTGTGATGACACTCGGAAATACGATGTATGTCACTTTATATATGACCAGCGATTTACTTAATGAGAAGTACGGAAGAGCGGAAGCACGTAAAGCGGTCTGGTTTGGTTTCTTCACCTTGCTTATGACTACAGTCATTATGCAGATGGTATTAGTATTTAAGCCGCAGGAGACCGATATCGCTCAGTCTTCTTTGGAGACGATTTTTGGGCTGATGCCTCGACTAGCTTTGGGTAGTCTTACTGCTTACTTCATTAGTCAGTTCCTAGATGTTCGGTTGTACTCTTGGATTCGTAAATATTACAGCACCTCAAGTCAGCTGTGGATTCGTTCCAACGGTAGTACGATGATTAGCTCCTTTGTGGATACACTTATTTTCTGTACCATTGCGTTTGCGGGCTTGTATGACTGGAATGTATGGCTTGAAATTTTGCTTACGACTTATCTAGCGAAGTTCTTACTAACCGCAGTAAGCACACCTATCTTATATATCGCCCGAACCTTTACTTTTGCTGAAGAGGGTTCACCATCATCCGTTCAAAAGAAGGACTAAACAACAATACAGCCAGCGCGTACCGATCATAATCGATGCGTGCTGGCTGTTTTTTCGTTGTAAGATGGACTTAATCGTTACATGAAAGATGTGTACATAAAAATAATATAAAGCTAAAATAAGCTATCGTAGCAATTCTAGCGGGTTAGTTTAACAGGAGCGCCGGCGCTTATCACATATCCTTTAGTTTGGGCTGGACTTGCGGGGCAGTCCGATTGAAGAGAATGTATATAATCGGTAGTCACAGAAATTACGAACAGGTGTGATCAGGATGAATCTAGTAGTTCCTATACTGCGTCATGCAGCACAGCAGCCCGACAGCATTGCCTTAACCCATGACCAAGCAAGTCATACCTATGCCACATTAGTAAAAACGATGCGGAGAATCGCGAATGGCTTACAGCAAAAGGGTCTGAGGCATGACAAAATCGCGATTTTATCTACGAATCGTATTGAATTTGTTGAGGTTTTTTTGGGGGCGATTTATGCGGGCTGTGTTCCCATTCCCTTAGATCCCAAATGGAGTGCTAATGAACTGCAGGTTATTATAGAGCAGTGCCAGCCGACAATGATTTTTGCCGAGCCGGAAGCCGCAAAGAATCTGGTTTTCAAGGATCAAGTAATCCAAACATTGACCTTCTCAAATGAACGAACAGGTTCCTATGATCAGTGGCTGGCTGCCCTGAAGCCGGAGGCTGAGTTGGATGAGACGAATGAATTATTATTTATTGGCTTTACTTCAGGCACAACCGGATTACCCAAAGGTTATATGCGTACCCATTTATCATGGTTAAAAAGCTTTGAGGTTTCGAATATTGCTTTTGAATTGGACGCTATGAAGGATGTTTTGGCACCAGGTCCATTTGTGCATTCCCTATCCTTATTCGCCGTAATGCAGAGTCTATATGGTGGAGCAACCTTTCATATCACACAAAAATTTAGTGCCACGCAGGTGTTAGAGCTGTGCCAGCAAATTCCGGGCGTGGTGCTGTTCGTCGTACCAACAATGATCGAATCCATGATGCAGCAGGCTGTACCTGGGCAGATACAGATTGATGCGATTATTAGCTCAGGTGCAAAGTGGTCGGAGTTGTCCAAGAAAAGGGGCATGGAAGTGTTTGGTGGAGCGCGGCTTTATGAATCCTACGGTTCTTCAGAAGCGAGCTATATTAGTTATTTGGATGTTCTGACCGAGCATAATCCGACCTCTGTAGGCAAACCTTATCCCGGGGTGCAAATTTCCATTCGTGATGACCAGTTCCGGGAAGTCCCTCCTGGGGAGATTGGGCAGCTATATGTGCGTAGTGATATGATATTTTTAGGCTACCATCAATTGCCGAATGAGACAGCAGCAGCTTTTAGAGAGGGATGGCTTGTTTTAGAAGACTATGTTTATCAGGATGAAGCTGGTTATTTATATATGGCGGGACGTTTGAAGAATAAAATCATATCCGGAGGGCTGAACGTTTATCCGGAAGAAATAGAGAGGGTGCTGGAGTTTCTTCCGGAAATAGATGAAGTGATGGTGCTTGGCGTGCCTGACGATTACTGGGGAGAACAGCTGATAGCCCTCGTGAAGTGGAGCGGAGAACAGCATTTATCTGTCGAAGAAATTAAGAATTATTGCCGCCAGTATTTAGCGAGCTACAAAGCGCCGAAGCAGCAGCTAACCGTGGATGAATTTATCTATACAAGTAGCGGGAAAATTGCCCGGCAAGCGATGAAAGACTATGTGAAAAGAGCGATGATATGATAGAAGCAGTAATTGTCATGGCAAAACGTACACCGGTTGGCAGAATGGGTGGCTTATTAAGTACACTTGAGCCGGAGGCATTACTGGCGCCGCTTATTCAGCATATTGTAGCCGAAACGAACTTGCCTAAAGAACTGATCGATGATGTCATTATTGGGAATGTTGTGGGCCCAGGAGGTAATATTGCCCGGGTAGCTGCGCTTGAAGCGGGGCTGCCTGTTTCGGTTCCGGGTGTCACCGTGGATCGTCAGTGCGGATCTGGGCTAGAGGCAATTAATATAGCAGCAAGACTGATTCAAAGCGGCGCTGGTGAGATTTATTTAGCGGGTGGTGTCGAAAGTACGAGCCGTGCTCCATGGAAAATGGCTAAACCACAGACGTTAATGGGGGTTCCACAGCTGTATACCCGTGCACATTTTACGCCTAGCTCTTACGGTGATCCGGATATGGGAATTGCTGCAGAGAATGTAGCTAGGAAATACGGGATTTCTCGAGAAGAGCAGGATCAATATGCCTTAAAAAGCCATCAAAAGGCGGTTCATGCTCAGCAAAGTGACCGGTTTCAGCAGGAGATAGTACCTCTTCAGGTAGAGGGGCAGTGGGTGAACACCGACGAATGTCCTCGGGCAAATACGAGTCTGGACAAGCTGCAAAAGCTGCCGCCAATTTTTGAAGAAAAGGGTACCGTCACTGCTGGAAATGCCTGTCCTATTAATGATGGCGCAGCGCTTCTATTAATGATGTCTCGTGAGAAATGCCAGCAGCTTAAGCTTACCCCTATTTTGCGGGTCTTGGATGCGCAAGCTGCGGGTGTAGATCCGAACTATTTGGGTATGGGGCCTGTACCAGCTGTGCAAAAGGTGTTAAAACGCCAAAAGCTTACCGTTGCCGATTTAGATATCATAGAGTTTAACGAAGCTTTTGCTTCACAAGTATTGGCATCACTGAACGAGCTTCAAATTCCACAGGAAAAGGTCAATCTTGGCGGGGGGGCATTAGCAATAGGCCATCCATACGGAGCTTCCGGGGCTATGTTAATGACTCGCTTATGTGCTGAAATGCAACATGTCCCTTACCAACGAGGGCTTGCTACTCTGGGAATCGGCGGTGGGATAGGTCTGGCAACACTCGTGGAGGTTATAGAATGAACAGTGTCCGACATCAGATCCATATGACTGCTGAATGGATTTCGGACTATGCACAGAGTATTGAAGCACCCGTGCAGACGATAAATGGAAAGCTGATCGCTCCTGCGACGATGCCTATTATTTTCTGGCAAGACTTCGATATTCCTTGGTTAATCATCGGTGAATCCTTGCTTCACGGCACTCAGAAATTTTCATATCAGGCTCCGATTACGGCGGGGATGATTTTGGATTGTGAATTAGCGTTAACGGGCGAGGTGCAAAAAGAAGGCAGACAGGGTAAACTGACTTTTTACACACATACGCTGGTTTGTAGGTGTGAGGGTAAGCTAATAGTCAACGCAGAAACGGTGTTAATTCGGGTAGGTGATGATCATGATAAAAAAGTGCATAACAGCTGAGGCTATCCGGCAATATGCAACTGCTTCCCAAGATTTGGCGCCTATACATCTAGATGCAGAGGCCGCAGCCAAGGCTGGTTTGGAGCGACCCATCGCACATGGGATGTATCTTATGGGATTAGCCCAATCTTTGTATATTGCTGAGTACCCTACACAGTGGATCACTCAATATGATATGAAATTTCATAAGCCAATAGAGGTCGATAGTGTCGTGATTTTTGATTTTGCAGCGGACGATTGCTTTGTGAAAGTGATCCTTACAACAGAAGCTGGCGATGTTATTGCTGCGGGAGCTTTTGCAGTGAAAGAGGTGTAGTGATGAATAAAGTGGCCTTAATTACTGGAGCAACAAGAGGGATCGGACGTAGTATCGCCATGCAGCTTGGCAAGTCAGGTTATATAGTGGTTGTAAATGGTACGAAACAAGTCTTAATTGATGAGGTTGTGCGCGAGATCCGCCAGGCAGGCGGAGAGGCACTAGGGTACGCTGCTAATGTAGCCGATTCCGCCGCAGTCACTGCCATGGTAGGTGAGGTCATTGCCCGATACGGTCGTATCGAGGTGTTGATAGCTAACGCGGGAATTGTGCAGGATCAGAAATGTCAACGTATGACGGATGAACAGTGGAAGAATGTTCTGGATGTGCATTTAAATGGCACTTATTATTGCATTCAACGAGTATTACCACATATGCGTGAAACAGGTGGGGATATCCTGTTGATGACCTCTGCTGCTGGACTAGCAGGTTCCGTAGGTCAGGTGAATTATAGTGCAGCCAAGGCTGGAATACTGGGCATGATGTGGACGCTCGCAGCAGAGCTGAAACGTGACCAGATTAGGGTCAATGCGATTTCTCCAGCGGCATTAACGGATATGACCAGACCAATAATTGACCATTTGAAGGAGAAACATGCCAGTCGTAATGAACCTTTGCCTGATTTTTGGAGAATAGGTGACGCGGAGGCTATTGCTTCCTTCGTGACTGCATTGTTGAGGGAGTCCGACGCGGATTTAACCGGTGAAATCTTTGCTGTGAATGGATCAAAAGTGACAAAATGGGAGAAGCCTGCACCTGCATTTTCCGAGAATAGCATTGAGGCATTTTTTGCTGCTTGGCACCGTCAAAAGGGGACTGAATAAATGCTTACCTTCGATCAAGTTTGTTTTTATTATAAAAAAGGACAACCTCTTCTGGAGGATATTAGCTTTACGATAGACGCAGGGGAGTTTGTGGCGATAGTCGGGGCGAATGGTTCTGGCAAATCCACTATTGCAAAGCTCATGGACGGACTGCTGCTGCCGCGAAAAGGGACTGTACAATTTAAGAGCTTGGACACAGCAAAACCAACGGATCTTGCGGAGATTCATCAGCAAATCGGTTTTGTTTTTCAGAATCCAGAGGATCAATTTATCACCACAACCGTTATGGATGAGGTGCTTTTTGGTTTGGAGAATATCCGTGTGCCGAGGGAGGAAATGCGCAGCCGATTGGATCATGCCTTACAGGCCGTTCATATGGAGGATTATCTGGAAGCTATGCCACATCAGCTATCTGGAGGTCAAAAGCAACGTGTCGCTATCGCAGCTATATTGGCGATGCGCCCGCAAGTCATTATTTTTGACGAGGCTACCTCAATGCTTGATCCTCAGGGAAGACAGCAGGTTCTTTCTATTATGCAAGAGCTGCATCGTCAAGGCCTGACGCTTATTCATATCACCCACCATATGGAGGAAGTGCTTGCAGCAGAACGCGTATTGCTCCTGCACCAAGGACGACTTGAGTTTGACGGCGATCCACTGACTTTTTTTGAAACCATGCCTGTTGCGGACTATCAATTACAACTGCCCTTCGCAGTGCGTGTACATACATTGCTCCATTCAGCAGCACCGCTAACAGCCGATTGGAAGGGGATAATTCGATCACAATGGTCTACCAATTAAAAAATCTAAGTGTGAACTATGCCGATCATGTGGCTTTGCGCAATATAAACTGCACTATTCCTGAAGGCAAATGGATTTCTATTATCGGTCCAACAGGCGCAGGAAAGTCTACCTTTGTCAAAGTGCTGAAGGGCTTGATTCCCACCGTAAAAGGAGACTATTGGATTAACCAGCAGCCTGCCAGCAGAGATGCTAAAGGACGCTTAAAGGTTGTCCCCGAGTTGGGTTTCGTTTTTCAATATCCGGAGCATCAGCTATTCGAAACAACGGTGCATAAGGAGCTTGCTTTTGCTCTGAATCAGCAGGGTGCTTCACGTCAGCAAATTACAGAGGCGATTGAAATGATCTTGCCGCAAGTGGGTTTGCCAGAGGGGATTCTCCCCTTAAATCCATTCCAGCTAAGTGGTGGTGAAAAGCGCCGTGTAGCTATTGCCTCTGTACTGATGACAAATCCGAAGCTGCTGATATTGGATGAACCGACAGCGGGTCTCGATCCAGCTAGCCAAGTGTCTTTGCTGAGGCTACTAAAGGAATGGCAGCAACAAGACAATCGCACCATCCTCTTCGTTTCGCATCAGATGGGTGATGTTGCCGAATTCTCAGATGAGGTCATGGTTTTTCATGAAGGTCAGTTAAAAGGGCATCATGATACCAGAACATTGTTTCTGGAAAAGGAAGAATTACTGCTGGAACTTGGACTATCCTTGCCTGAACCCGTACAGCTCTTGAAGCTAGTGGAGGAATTATCTGGTCAGAAGATTGAAGTTGCCAGTTGTAAAGAGCAGGATATCTTCGAAGCGATTTTGCCGATTTGGCATTCGAGGGGGCAAGGGCATGGCTGATTCCGTATTAGTCGGTCAATATGTGGAGACGCATTCGATTTTTCATCGTTTAGATCCTCGTACAAAGCTTGTAAGTATCGTGATGCTCATGCTTAGCTTTATGATGCTTGGTACGGGGCTTAGTTATGTTGTTGCAACCTTTTTTGTATTGGGATTGTTACTACTGTCTAAAGTTCCTGTGCATTTTTTTTGGCGAGGGCTACGGCCGGTATTATTTATTTTATTATTTACTTTTGTTTACAATGCCGTGTTCACCAAGGGGACGATTCTCTGGTCATGGTTTTTTATCGAGGTGACTGAAGAGGGATTGCGGATAGGATTACGTTTTGTATGGCGGATTATATTGCTCATCTTGTTAGCCTCAATTCTGACATTAACTACTAAACCGCTAGACTTAGCTTATGGTCTGGAGAAGCTGCTTGCCCCTCTGTCCAAATTGGGGGTACCCGTAGAGCAGTTCTCTTTAATGATAGTGATTGCGATCCGTTTTATCCCTACCATCAAGGAGGAGCTTGATCGTATCCTTCTCGCACAAAAGGCTAGAGGTTATGATCTCACAGTATTATCACTGCCTAAACGGATATATGCGTACATTCCGATCATTATTCCTCTGCTCTTCACAACGATTCAACGTGCTGAACAGCTGAGCTATGCAATTGATGCGCGTGCTTATGGGAATGGTAAAGGAAGGACTTCTTTTAAAAGACTGCAATTTCAGCAAATAGATTATCTGGTAGGGGGAGCTGCCCTTTTAATTGCCGTGATTCTGCTTTGCTTAAAGATAGGAAAGGTGTAGATGAAGATGAAATGGAACACCCGTATTACGGAGTTATTGCACATAGAATATCCTATTATTCAAGGAGGACTTGCTTATTTAGGTTATGCAGACCTTGCGGCTGCGGTTTCAAATATCGGTGGACTGGGTCAGGTCACAGCAATGAGTCTTCCGGATGCGGAGGCCTTACGTGCAGAAATACGTCGGGTACGAACACTAACGGACAAACCATTTGGTGTTAATTTTGCTATCGGCATGCATGGGATTGGTTATGAAGATCGGGTGCAGGTCGCCATCGAAGAGCAGGTTCCCGTGGTGAGCCTCACTGGAGGGAATCCAGCCCCTATACTGGAAATGTTACAGCCCACCGATATTAAAACACTCGTGCTCGTCTCCTCACGCAGACAAGCCCAAAAAGCTGAACAATTAGGGGCTTCTGCGGTTATTGTTGTTGGGCATGAGGGAGGGGGCCACTTAGGGCGTGACGATGTTGGAACCATGGTGCTCGTTCCCCAAGTGGTTGATGCGGTTAATATTCCTGTGATTGCTTCCGGAGGGATCGGAGATGGCCGTGGATGGATGGCTGCTCATGCACTTGGGGCTGAAGGAATCGAAATGGGCACTCGTTTCGTTGCTACAGTGGAATGTGTTCATGCGGCCGCTTCTTATAAAAAAGCTTTAGTAGAAAGCTCAGAGTCGGATACGGTTGTAATCAAACGTTCTATTGGAGCACCCGCACGAGTGTTACGTAGTGACTACATTGATCAAATTCTTGAAATCGAGCGCGTGACACCGACCTATGAAGCATTAAAAGAGTATATCAGTGGTGCAGCCAACAAGCGCTGGATCTATGGTGATATCAAAGAAGAGGGCATCGGCTGGGCAGGTCAAGTGACAGGAATGATCCAAGATATTCCTACAGTCGCGGAGCTGATCGGCAGGATGGTGAAAGAGGCTAAGTTGGTTCGCGGGATGTGGGGAACACAGGTTTGAATTTAAAAAAACACAGAGCGGCGATTCTCTCTTTATTGGAGGAATCGCTGCTCTGTGTTTTTGGCTATGGCTTGTAATTCTTTTCTACAAATGAAGAATAGTCAGTTCCTTAGGGAAGCTTGTTAAGGTCTCTGCACCTTCAGCTGTAATAATCAGATCATCTTCGATACGTACACCCGCTAGTCCAGGCACATAAATTCCTGGCTCAACGGTGAACACATTGCCGATTTCGATAATGTCGTCGTTCTGTCCGTGAAGTGATGGATATTCATGAACATCCATGCCCAGTCCGTGTCCGACACGGTGTAAGAAATATTCTCCGAATCCAGCTTCTTCAATCACATCACGTGCAGCTTTGTCGACTGAGCCGAAAGGTGCTCCAGGATTGGAGGCAGCGATCCCAGCTTCGTTGGCAGCCAGCACAGTGTTATAGATAGTGACTAGCTTGTCGTCCACGGATTCAATAGCAAAGGTACGTGTAATATCAGAAGCATAACCATCGGCATACACCCCGATATCAAACATCAGGAAGTCGCCGGGTTGAATGACCCGGTTGCCCGGAACACCGTGAGGCAGGGCAGTTTTCGGACCAGAAAGCACCATAGTGTCGAAGGAAGGGCCGGAAGCGCCAACCTTTTTCATTAGATATTCTAGCTCCGCTACTAGATCGTTTTCTGTAACGCCTGTTTTTACGTGGGTAAGAACGCGGCGCAAGGCTTCCTCAACTAGCTCAGCGGCATGTTTCATGCGCTTAACTTCATCCGGGGTCTTTTTGGAGCGCATGCTGCGCAGCAATGGACCAATATCACTAAACCTTTCAGCTGGAACAGCAGCGGTTAGGTGCTCAAAACGGGCTACTGAGAAATGTTCTTTTTCTATGCCGAGAGTACCTAGCTTACTGCTGCCGAAACAATCTTTTAGCAGGTTATAGGGATTATCAGTGTCAGTGTGAGTTAGGATTTTGGTGACCGAAGAGGCTGCTTGAGCTGCTTCTGCATCCAATGCAGGCAGAATGAGCATAGGCTCTTCTCCGCGTATCAGCAGCAGACCCAGAAAACGTTCATGCGGATCGCTGGCGAAGCCGGTTAAGTAGTAGACATGCTTAGGATCTGTTACGAGCAGGGCATCCAGACCTTCGCCCGCCATTTGCTGCTCTAGGCTTGTCAGAGCATTATTCATAGTTGGTGTTCCCCTTTCAACTTCACGATTAGAACTGCAATATTCCTATTATAGATCAAAAATAGACCAGACGCACCTGACGAACTATAACTATCGTTGGCTAATCATGACATGAAGCTTTTCTTAACCCTACTAGTTGGTGTAACATATCTTTAAATATACTTCTCCTAAGGTTAGGCTGAAGCTTATTCGGGTACGGTTGTTGAGAGAGGAGTGATTCTTGCAATGAGAGGAACAATCGCACTTGTTACCGGAGCGAATTCCGGTATGGGGCTAGCCACAACAGTTGAACTGGCTCGCAAGGGAGCTAAAGTTATTATGGTTTGCCGTAATCGCCAGCGGGGAGAAGAAGCACTTGCTGCCGCCAAACAAAAGAGCCACTCCGAGGATATCGAGCTCATGTTGTGTGATCTGGCTTCACTTGAGAGCATTCGCAGCTTTGCTGAGGAATTCACTTCGAAATATCCTATGCTAGACATACTTATCAATAACGCCGGGGTAGTCACGATTAAGCGTCAGCTTACGAAGGACGGCTTTGAGATGGATCTTGGCGTAAATCATTTGGGGCATTTTCTACTTACCAATCTGTTACTTGAGTCGTTGCAGGCAGCAGAGCAAGGCCGTATCATTGTGGTTGCCTCCGGTGCTTACAAGATAGGTGCGCTCCATTATGAAGATCCAACCCTCGCTCGCCGTTTTAATCCTGCAAAAGCCTATGCCCGATCCAAGCTAGCCAATATTCTGTTCACGCGGGAGCTGGCTTCGCGTCTTCACGGAACAAGGGTGACGGTGAATTGCCTGCATCCAGGAGCAGTGGGGACGAATATAGGTGTAAACCGGGAGACTGGTTTTGGCAAGTCGGTACTTAAGTTACTCTCATACTTTTTCTTAACACCTGAACAAGGTGCCGATACAGCGATTTATTTGGCTACAGATCCCGATCTTGGAGAGGTAACCGGTCAATATTATTATCGAAGAAAGATTAAACAACTGTCTCCCAGAGCGCAGAATACAATAGAGGCCGAACGGCTGTGGCAATGGAGCCAGGAGCAGGTCGGCCTGAGTTAATTAACACATTTGGAGGAATTAAGGGATGAATTGGGAGAACAGCAGAATTGAAGATGCAACATCTGCAGACTTAGCAGCTATTGTAGATATTTATAACTCAACGATTGCTGGGAGGATGGTAACTGCAGATCTGGAACCCGTTACTGTTGCAGATCGGGAGAAATGGTTTCTTGAGCATAATAGCCATCACCGTCCCTTATGGGTACTGAAGCAAGGAGATGAAATTGCTGCATGGTTCAGTTTTCAATCCTTCTATGGTCGTCCAGCGTATAATGCAACAGCAGAAATCAGTGTATACGTGAATGAAAAGTTCCGTGGTGGTGGTGCGGGCAGAATTCTTCTGACAGAGGCCATTGAGAAAGCCCCTAGTCTCGGAATTAAGAATCTAGTCGGCTTTGTGTTTGGACATAATGATCCAAGCCTTGGTTTACTGAAAAAGTTTGGTTTTGAAGAATGGGGAATGCTGCCTGGTGTGGCTGAACTTGACGGTATAGAGCGTGATTTAGTCATTGTCGGCCTTAAAATCTAATGCCTCAGATAAAACGCTTACATTTTGAGAGTTGAATTTAGATTATCGGTGTCACAATCGACCCATTCTTTGGACCAACTCTGTAAGTCTCGGATGACTGATTCCAGAGCAAGACCTTTATCCGTCAAAGAATATTGGATCCGCACGGGGGTCTCTGGGAACACTTCTCGAAGAACGATCCCTTCCTGTTCCAGCTCTTTGAGCCGTTCGGAGAGCAGTCTTCCACTGATGGGTAATGCCGCTTCAATTACATTGAAACGTTGGGGTCCTTGAAGGAGCTGGTAGATAATTAAACCAGTCCAACGCCTGCCGATAATATCCATACTTTTTTGTAGCCGGGGACATAAATCATTGGACTTCATAGGGCTCACCTCTTAGTAAACATTATAAACGAAAAGACCAATAACTTAAACAAATTCCAATTTAATTCAGTACTAGAAAGGATGATGGACAGTGGCTAAAAAAAAGAAAATGCCTACCACACCAAGAGCCGCTACGAATGATGGCCCTGCTACGTTAAAAGATCTGCTAAGCAGTGATGTTCTAGGAAAGCTGAAGGCGCAATCTGATGCGTTGAAAGCGGAGGAAAATGACCGTAAAGAAGCTGCCCGTAAGGCAGTGGAAGATCAGCGGAAGGCTGAGCAGAAGCGGTTGGATAATGATTTTGCACATCTGCTGGAGAACAGTAATCAGGATTGGAAGAAATATAAATAAATCCTATAGTTTAGCGCTAAAAATATGGCAGAGATTAAAGAGGCACCCGTTAGGGTGTCTTTTTTTAGGTAACTTAAGCAGATAAGCCTAAGTCTTAATTATTTTAAATTTAAGTATATGAAAGGGTTGACCCTCAAAGTGGGCTTAGGTATAATTTAAAACATTGCGAATGAAAATCATTATCATAAAAGCGCATTTGTAAACTATTAAACAGATAAGGAACAACTCATGAAACTAAAATATTTGTCCCTACTTCTAATAGTATTTTCATTTATATCTTTGTTTATAGGCGTTAAAGATATATCCCCATTAGATCTCTTTCATCTTACGGAATCTCAAGCACAGACCTTGCTGGTAAGCCGGATTCCCCGGTTAGCCGCATTGATTATCGCTGGAGTCAGCATGAGTATTGCCGGATTAATTATGCAACAGCTGTCACGCAATAAATTCGTCTCCCCGACTACGGCCGGAACGATGGATTCCGCAAAATTTGGTATTCTCGTATCCCTCATGTTATTCACAGGCGCAACGCCAATGCAGAAATTGCTGGTTGCTTTTGTTTTTGCACTATTGGGCACCTTTATTTTTATGAGAATCCTGGATCGGATCAAGTTCAAGGATAGTATTTTTATCCCGCTGGTCGGACTCATGTTCGGAAACATTGTAGGTTCGATTACAACATTTTTTGCGTATAAAAATGATTTGATTCAGAATATCTCGTCTTGGATGCTTGGAGATTTCTCAACGATTATCAAAGGCCAATACGAATTAATTTATATCAGCATTCCACTTGTCATCCTGGCGTATCTCTTCGCTAATAAATTTACGGTAGCCGGTATGGGCGAGGATTTCTCCGTTAATCTTGGCATGAATTACAAAGCGGTTGTCAACGTGGGATTGGTAATTGTAGCGTTAATCTCTTCTGTTGTCATTTTAACCGTAGGTACGATTCCATTTCTGGGTCTGGTAGTACCTAACATTGTAACGTTGTACATAGGAGATAACCTCAAAAAAAGTCTGGCGCATACAGCCATTCTCGGAGCGGTGTTCCTCCTGTTCTGCGATATTCTGGGCAGGCTCATTATCTATCCATATGAAATATCAATCAGTCTCACGGTAGGCGTCATCGGTAGTGGTCTGTTTATCTACTTGCTGATGAGAAGAAAGGCGAACTAGAGATGAAGACAAAACTAACTATATTATCTATAAGTGCTGTCGCCCTCATCGTCTTGTTTATGACGTATCATGCTTTGGGAAATTGGGACTACGTTCTGCCCAGCCGGGGAAGAAAGCTGGCGGCTATTCTGATTACCGGAGCTGTGATAGCTGTCTCTACCGTAGTTTTTCAGAGCATCACGAACAATCGTATTTTGACACCAAGTATTCTCGGGCTCGATTCCCTGTACATGTTAATCCAGACGTTCGGTGTATATGCCTTAGGTTCATCGAATATGACCTTTATGAATAAAAACATCAACTTCTTGTTCTCTGCGTGTCTCATGGTCCTGTTTTCAGGCGTATTGTATAAGCTAATGTTCCGTAGGGAAGGACAAAATATTTATTTCCTGCTGCTGGTAGGGCTAATCATGGGGACGATGTTCCAGAGCGCGTCTTCTTTTATGGAAGTGCTTATTGATCCGAACGAATTCCTGATTCTACAGGGGAAAATGTTTGCCAGCTTCAACAATGTCAGCAGTGACCTATTGATTCTTTCCACCATTGTTCTGACGCTAACTACGTTGTATTTCTTGCGATTTGTTAAGTATTTGGATGTTATTTCGCTTGGAAAAGATGAAGCCATTAATCTGGGCATCAATTATGACTATGTGGTCAAAAGGCTGCTAGTTATTGTATCTATCTACGTTTCGATCTCGACGGCTCTAGTCGGACCAATTACTTTCTTAGGTTTGTTGGTAGCTAATGTGGGACACCAGCTGTTCCGTACCTATAAGCATGCCTATCTGATTCCTGGAACGATTCTGCTGAGCATTGTTGCGCTTGTCGGCGGGCAGTTCCTGGTCGAACGTGTTTTTGGATTCAATACTACGGTTAGTGTGATTATCAATTTTGCAGGCGGCGTCTACTTCGTCTATCTGCTGTTAAAGGAGAATAAGTCGTGGTAGAAGTTAAAAATTTAACCAAACGTTATGGCGGAGTAACCGTCGTTGATGATGTGTCCTTGTCCATCAAAAAAGGCGCAATCACCTCGTTTATCGGACCAAATGGTGCGGGTAAAAGTACACTGCTCTCCATGATCAGCAGACTTATCTCCAAAGACGCGGGAGAGGTGCTGATCGAAGGTAAGGAAATCGGTACCTGCAAAAGTAATGAGCTTGCTCGTAAAATATCGGTGTTAAAGCAGTCCAATCATATTAGCGTACGTCTCACTGTGAAGGAGCTCGTTTCTTTTGGGAGATTCCCGTATTCACAGGGGAAGCTGAGTCCGGAGGATCGGGCGTTCGTTGACGAAGCGATTGCTTACATGGATCTCCAAGAGATGCAGGATAAATATATTGATCAGCTCAGTGGAGGACAACGCCAGCGGGCATATATTGCCATGGTTATGGCTCAGGATACAGAGTACATTCTGCTCGATGAACCGCTCAACAACCTTGATATGAAGCATTCCGTCCAAATTATGAAGGTGCTTCGCCGTTTGGTGGACGAGAAGGGGAAGACGATTGTGCTCGTTATCCACGATATTAACTTTGCATCTTGTTACTCTGACTACATTGTTGCGCTTAAAAATGGAAGAGTAGCTTCCTCGGGTACAGCGGATGAAATTATAGATTCTGCAGTTCTTAAAGAGGTATATGACATGGACATTCCTATTGAAACTATAGGAGGCCGAAAAATCGGTGTCTATTTCTAAAAAGGTAACTATTACTATGCGGATATTATTATGACGTAACGTAAGAAGTGAAAGGCGCCAGCTTCTTAACGCATACGCGAATAATTCAAATAGCTTCACTATAAAAATTAGGGGTGAATACATTGAAGAAGAACTTATCTTTACTGATTATGACAGTATTTCTTGCGGTAATCTTGGCGGCTTGTGGCTCCAATAATGCAGCAACTTCAAATAACAACACAGCAGCGGCAGGCAATTCGGAGGCTACTACTGCACCAACAACGGAAGCAACTACAGCACCGATAGAGCTTACTTTCAAGCATGCGCTTGGCGAAACAACTATCAAAAGCAATCCGCAAAAAGTGGTTGTTTTTGACTTCGGTACACTGGATACGCTGGATAAACTGGGTGTAGAGGTGACTGGAGTGCCTCAAAGTAATGTACCGGCTTATCTCTCTAAATATAACGATTCTAAATATGAGAATGTTGGGGGTTTGAAAGAGCCTGACTTCGAAAAAATAAACAGTCTTTCTCCGGACCTGATCATCATTTCCGGCAGACAACAGGATTCTTATGAAGAATTCAGCAAAATTGCACCTACTCTGTATGTGGCTGTAGATAATGCAAACTACATGGAATCTTTTACGAATAACGTGAAAATGCTGGGTCAAATTTTTGGAAAAGAAGCAGAAGTAGAAACTGAGCTTGCGACTATCAATGATTCCATCAAAGCTTTGAATACGAAGGCAACAGCTGATGGCAAAAAAGCACTTGTTATTCTTGCGAATGAAGGAAAAATCAGTGCTTACGGTGCAGGTTCCCGTTTTGGGATTATCCATGATGTGTTCGGATTTGCACAGGCTGATGATAAAATTGAAGTATCCACTCACGGACAAAGCGTATCCTACGAATATGTAGCGGATAAGAATCCGGATTATCTGTTTGTAGTGGACAGAGATGCGGCTGTGAAGAGTGATGGCGGCGAAGCCGGCTCAGCTAAAAAAGCAGTTGAAAACGATCTAGTGAAGAACACAAATGCCTTTAAAAATGGTAAAATCATCTACTTGGATCCTAACTACTGGTATTTGTCCGGTGGCGGTTTAATATCCGTTAGCGAAATGCTCAAAGAAGTTGAAGTTGTTCTGTAAGCTGAGTAACTTGGTGAATTAAAAAGCCTGTTGGCAGGAGTAATACTCCTTGCCAGCAGGCTTTTTTCGCTTTTTTCCATGGAATTACTGGTATATTCATACTAGTTGCTAAATTTATCTGTAACTTTTCAGGCTGGGATACGTGGTTAGGTTAAGGGGGGAGTGCATGAAGCGAAAGTCATTGGATGAAATATATCAGATGTATGTGATGGATATTTACCGCTATTTGCGCTCCCTTTGTGGTGATCATTATGCGGCTGAAGATTTGATGCAAGAAACCTTTTATCGCGCTTATCTACATTTGGAGGATTGTAAAGAAGAGAAGATTAAGCCATGGTTGTTCCGTGTCGCTTATAACGCCTTCGTAGATTACAAGCGAAAGGAAGGCCGCAGTACAGTTCAGAGTGAGGATTATTTCAAAAAGCTTGCTCATCCAGATACCACAGAAAGCACACTGCTTCATCAGGAACGTTGGGAAGAGATGAGGATAGCAGTAGGTGAGCTACCGGACAATCAGAGAAATGCACTGCTGCTGCATGATTTTCATGGGCTGAGTTATCGGGAAGCATCGGACATTATGGATGTGGGCTTGTCCCAATATAAGATATTGATCTTTCGGGCCAGACAGAAGCTGCGTGAGGCAGAGCGGAGGAGAAATGAACATGAGTGAAGAGTTTAAGGAGAAGTTAAGAAGGTATGGCGAAGGCACTCTTGCTGATGAGGATAGGGATGAGGTTGAACGTGAGCTAGAGAAGATGGAAGCTTACCAGGCCTATCTGGATGAACTGATGGGCGAAGAAAAGCCGGCTTCAGAAGAGGAGAAGAGCATAAAATTCGGAAAGGGTAAAAGAAACAGACCCGGCAAAGAAAAAAAGATCATCCGCCGGGGCAAGTGGAAAGCACGTATATCAAATACTTTGACGGTGATTTCTGCATTTTTGATTTTTTTGATCGTCAGCAGTATCATCACAGCGGTATTTTATGGCACTGGAGAAAGAGGAGAGACTTACCGTGATGTCGTTTCTTCCGCAATTGCTGTTTCACAGCCGAATACAATCGTCCATTTGAGTAGCGATTCCGGACCGTTTTTTAGTATGAATCTGCAGGGTGAAATAATAAAACAAATTGGTGATGCGCGGATTAATGTTGGAGATTATTCGATGAAGTTTCTATTAGGCTGGCCCAGAATATATAGTTATTCATGGACATATGAACGCAGTGGGACAGGTAATTACTTTATCTATCCCACTGAGAACCAGTCTGCAGAAAATAGGATGGATGACAGCAGTGAGTGGGAAAAACTAGAAAAGCTCCCTGAAGGTACGGTAGGAGAAGCCTATTTGTCTTTTGAACAATTTTTTACGACAGATGAGCTATTGAAGAAGTTTCAGCATAAAAATCTTGAGCTTTTATGGTTCGCAGCAGATACAGGTCCAAGGACACAAGAGCCAGTAATAAATGATCCCTTAGGATTTCCAAGTACGCCCATCTGGCATGCCGATGATATGAAGGTGACACAAGAGTCAAAGAAAAAGTGGGGTTGGTTTGGAGGGGTGACTAGCCGCACGAGTGTTTCTCCATCTGTTGACTCATATGGGGATGGTGAACTTCGTAATGCGAACTTCCTTAAGACACTGCACTTAATGCAGGAGCATAAATCGATCGCCAACAAGGTAATTCCGTTTATTGATCTGGATGACTCCATTAGTTATCTGGAGAAGAACGGAGTTAGGCTGTATGGAGCTGTCGTAACCGGTCCGGTTAAAGAACTGCTCAAGTTAAAGGAAGAAAAATGGGTCAGTAATATTCATGTTGAAGAAGTAAGATTATGGAATTGGCAGGATAGAGAGAACTGAGTTGGGATGCTAAATACTGTAGAAGGTAGTAAGCATAAATGATTTCTTTGGAATTACTTTATGGCAGCCGGATATGCCCTGTGTTAGTGGGGTGTACCCGGCTTTTCTGTGTGGGAGAAGTCACAGAACTTGCTTCTCGTTTAAGCAAATCGTACAATTATTTGAATATGAGATGAGTATGATAGATTAGGAGCTGAGTTATATGAAAGTAGGCGTGGTATCAGATACACATATGACAAGAATGGCTAAGTCTCTGCCCAAAGCACTTGTTGCTGAATTCCGGAATGTAGACTTGATTCTGCATCTTGGAGATTGGGTGAGTATGGGAATCTACGATTTGTTGGCTGAATTGGCTCCAGTGGAAGGGATTGCTGGGAATAACGATGGAATAGAGATCATCGAGCGTTTCGGGGAGCGTAAGCTGCTAACGCTTGAGGGAGTCCGGATCGGAATGGTCCATGGTCATACGCCACACTCCCGCAAAGGAACGGACGGGAATGCGCTGCTTGCTTTTGCGAACGATAAGGTGGATTGTATTCTTTTTGGACATTCGCATCAGCCTTTATTGCGGGAAGAGAATGGGATTCTGCTCTTTAATCCAGGATCGCCAACAGATAAACGACGTGAGAAACTGTATTCCTTCGGAATTTTGGATATCGAAGAGGGTAAAGTAAGTGCCCGCCATGTGTTCTACGATTCCAAAGAATAAGAATAATTGTCCAAATGATCTGGCGTTCTCTCCATGGTGCACGGTACGGCTGAAATATACAATAACGTTAAAACGGCCCAAGCCGGAAAGTGAGCGTTGAGGATGAACAACTATCGTATTGAACGTGTGATCTATGATGATTTGGAACGGCTTATCCCATTGTTTGATGAGTATCGGGTATTTTATGGGGCAGTCTCTGATCTGGATGGTGCACGTGCTTTTTTATCAGATCGATTGAAGCTGAACGATTCGGTAATCTTTATTGCGGTGGAGGGAGAAGGCGAGGAGAAACGAGCGTGGGGCTTCACCCAGCTCTATCCCTCTTTTTCATCGGTCTCTATGGAGCGTCTCTGGATATTGAATGATCTATATGTAACTACGGAACTGCGAGGTCATGGGCTCGGCTCCAAGCTGCTGGAAAGTGCCAGAGCTCATGCGCTCGCAACGAATACGAAGGGCTTGTCCCTGACAACAATGACGGCGAATGTGGGGGCACAGCGTTTATATGAAGCGCATGGCTACATTCGGGATGATGATTTTTATACCTATAACCTTTTTTTCTAAAGCTAGAGAGAAAGACGAGTAAGGGGCGTTAAAGTGGATACAAGTAATAAGCTGGCAATCTTTTTTGACCTTGATGATACCTTATATGATCATTTGATTCCTTTTAAAGAAGCGGTGCGTCAAGTACTTAAACCGGATGAGAGCAGTCTGGACTTTGCGGAATTATTTTATAAAGTAAGACATCATAGTGATGTATTATGGCCTATGTATTTACGTGGAGAAATTCCGTTGGAGGAGACTAGGGTACGCCGATTGGAGCTTGCTTTTGCAGAGTATGGTTTACAGCTCGATCGTGATCAAGCCACGGCGGTACAAGCGGCTTACATTGGCCGTCAGTACACCATTCAAATGATAGATGGAGTCCGGGAGCAATTGGAAAGGTTCATTGCTGCTGGTCATAAAGTAGGCATCATTACGAATGGACCCAAAGATCATCAAATGAAAAAGATTCGCGGATTAGGTCTGGATCAGATGATCCCCGAGGAGATGATTTTTATTTCTGACGCTGTAGGTCTGGCCAAACCAGATCCGCAACTCTTTTTGCATGTGAATCAGAAGTCTGGCACTTCACCAGACCATTCACTTTATATAGGTGATACCTGGGCTAACGATGTAGTAGGAGCGCTTGCGGCTGGCTGGAAGGTCTGCTGGTATAATCCGAGAGGCAGACAGCCGGCTACGGATCATAAGCCTAGTTATATTTTCACGAATTATAAGGAATTTAGCGAGTTGCCTTTGGTGCTGCAAAAATCTTGATCGGGAATTAATTAGGGAAAACCTCCCTGAAATTAATCGATTAAAGCGCGAAATTGAGGTTATTGGGGAATTCCTCCCTAATAAAACCTAAATAAGCACGGTTATAGCCATATTCGGGTGATTTTTAGGGAGGAATTCCCTGATTATCAGGCTGCTGGGCGATGAATATCCCTCAGCCACGCCAAAGAACCTTTATCCACAACAAAAGAGCTTGCCTCCCAAAGCCAATAATGGCTTTATGGGGGCAAGCTCTATTTCATTTAATCAGCGAAGCTGTACGTAGGGTCAGTCAGATTCATTCTTTCTTTAATGCCTGGTGTGGCGTAGATTTTGTTGTCATCGGTAATAAAGAAAGCTTCTACATCTTCAGGTAACGACTCCAGATATTTCATACCTTCTTCGATCCCCATCAAGAACACCCCAGTGGACAAAGCGTCCGCATCTGTTGCATTAGGGCTCATAATGGTCAAGCTTTTGAGACCGTTCTGAGAAGGATAACCTGTGCGTGGATCAAGAATATGGTGGTAACGAACATTGTCTTGCATAAAATAACGTTCATAAACACCAGAAGCATCGATGACCTCATCCGCGATTTTAATCGTTCCTAGCTGTGTGCCGCGGCTTTGGTCAGGGTCTTGCAGACCAATATTCCAATCCGTTCCGTTTGGTTTCGTACCTAACGCAATAATACTGCTGCCACCGAGGTTGATCATTGCACTGTTAAGGCCTTGCTCTTTTAAATAATCAGCGATACGGTCAGCAGCATACCCTTTGCCGATACCTCCAAGATCCAGTACCATATTTTCCTTCAATAGCTTCACGGTCTTAGCAGCTTCGTCAATTTCAACGTCCCTGTAATTGGTTAGGCTCTTGGCTGCATCGATAGCTACTGGATCAGGGACTTTATCCCCGCCACTACCGATGTTCCAGAGGTCGATCAGCGGACCAATCGTGGGATCGAATAGCCCGTCCATTTCTTTTGCATATTGCACCGATTGTTTTACAACATCTAAGGTCTCGTCCGAAACGACAACCGCTTCTTTTCCTGCTGCTTGATTGACTGCGTAAACCTCGCCGCCTTCTTTTGTACGGCTAAGCTCCATATCCATTCGCTCCAGCATTTGCTGGATATCATCCATATTTTTTTGGGCTACATTTTCTCCGAACACTTTGATATTCACGACCGTGTCATAGATATAAAAGGTCTGTGAGAGTGACTTGGCTTCGCCTTTTCCTGAAGCTGTTGCGCCACCCGGTGTTTCCGTCGCTTTGTCATCCTTATTTTTAGTAATTAGCCAAGCGCCGACAGCTATGACGACGATGAGGATAACAACGAGGATCAACGTCGTTTTTTTGTTCTTGAACATATTCCACCATCCATAAAGTTAGTTTCTAAAACACATTATTACTATCATACCCTAGATCAGAAGTTGATGGAAATTAATTTCATGGCATATTTAGGTACAACTCCGTCTGCACGAAAAAAAAGCCCCGCAATCTGATTCGGAGCAACGCTGTGGATATAGAGGTAACTATTAAGCTAATCTAGCATGTATTCACGGTATTTGTTTTTACGAGGATTCATTACGAAAAGGATTCCCTTGGCATAACCGCTAACGGCTTTGAAATTTCGTTTGAGAGTTTCTTTGCCTGTCAGACAGGTTAACGTCCAGATCAATGCGGCATAATTCATAGGGGGTGCTTTACGTAAGTTGAGCAGATAATAATGATTGATGGCAGTAGCTCTTGCAACAACGCCCGCCTTATCCCGAGAACCCGGCGACTCATGATGAATGATTTTCATAGCCGGGTTAATGACAAGCTTGCCATAACGGCTAGCCAAATGGGACAAGTAAATATCTTCGGCAATGGAGTAACTTGTCATCCAGGGATAGGGTTTCATATCTTGTAATGCTGAGCGCCGGAATGACATATTACAGCCGTGAAAAAAATCTGTCTCAAAAACCTGCTCCTTCTCTCCCCACAGGAATAGGGAGCCTGCAAACATGCTTGGGGATAATCTGCCCGGGGATCCGGACATTTGTCCGGTCAGCATGCCAAACAGCCGGCCTGGTTTGCTGCTGCGCATGCCTTTAGCAACCCCGCCTACACCGACAATTGAATCGTCCGCTGCATAAGTATCAAGTAATCGTCGAATATATAAGGAATCATCTAATTCTGCATCATCGTCTAAATGAAGCACAATTTCAGCATTTACTAGTCCAAGTGACTCATAACGGGAGAGCCAGAGACCCGGATTAGTCTTACGATGATATCGAAACTCAGCCTGTGGCAATTTGTTCAGTATGTTACGATAATAGGTTAATCTTTCTACAGGAATCTCACCGTCATCTACAATCCAGAGCTCGATGGAGACATTCTCTAGCTGTGTCTGCTTGCTTATAGATTCTATGCACACTGTAAGGTCGTTTATACGGTTACGGGTAGGTATCACTATAGATACATCATGCATATGGGGATCTCCCTTCGGAATGTCTGGTGTTAACTTCATTCTATCTGCCCTGAAGGGGAGCGTATATACCACTTTCGTTTACTTTTTGCTTTAGCATTCACGTCTATAAATGTTATTTTAATAAAAGTTAAGTTTGTAATTTTGAGTTTTTAACTATATAATAGTAAGCGACGTATATTTAGTTATTGCTCTTATATAACAGCTACAAATTATCAATAATATTAGGAGGTTTTTTCGTGAGAATAGATATCTGGTCCGATTATGCATGTCCTTTTTGTTATATTGGCAAAAGACGGTTGGAGAATGCGCTCAGCCAATTCCCGAACCGTGATCAAGTGGAGGTAGTATTCCGTAGCTTTCAATTGGATCCACATGCAGAGGTAAGTACAGACAAGAGTATTCATGAGCTGTTGGCTACCAAATACGGGATGACCGTCGAAAAAGCAAAAGCAATGAACGCACAACTAGCGGAGCAAGCTAAAGATGTGGGTTTGGAATTTAATTTTGATACAGTGAAGCATACCAACACTTTTGACAGTCACCGACTGAGTCATTTTGCAAGCACAAAGGGAAAAGGCGCAGAAATGTCCGAACGTCTGCTGCGCGCCTACTTTACGGATTCATTAAATCTTGGAGATCGCAGTGTACTGGCTTCACTCGCTGCTGAAGTAGGTCTGGATCAAGCGGAAGCTGCGGCAATGCTGGAAACGGATGCTTTTGCGAATGAGGTTAATGGCGATATTGAAGAAGGAAGCCGTCTTAATATTACCGGTGTACCTTTCTTTGTATTCAACAATAAATATGCTTTATCTGGTGCACAACCAGGTCCTGTATTTACAGAGGTACTGGATACTGTGTGGGCGGAGGAACAAGCAGGGCCAACATTACAAGTGGTTGGTAAGGGGAATTCTGAAGTATCCACCGATGATGGCTGCGCAGATGGATCTTGCAATATTTAAAGTTTAGATTCGAGTAAAACAAAAGAGCTGAGGGAGCCCTCAGCTCTTTTTTGTTTCGATAAAACTGTTCTTTTGTTGCTTCCCACACTCAAAAACAAGCGCTCCCGATATCCGGAAGCGCTCGCTGCTGATTGTTGTTTTATCTGAAAGATGTAACAAAGCTTGAGAATAGTGTACGTACATCATATTGATATTGGTTGATTGGTTCGATAGGCCGTTCGATACCAAGTAGAGTATATACCGCAATTCTCGCTGCTCTCACGGAGTATTCTTCAGTGAATACAACGTCATCTGGAATTTCACAGAATTGTCCAATAAAGGCCAGGTTCGTGGAACCCTCAGGGACAACTTTTGGTCTGTCACTATTGAGTCTAGGCATGAACTGTGAAGTGATATAAGGCATCATGCAAGGAATACAGTTGGCGGTAGCCATGATCTCGTCCTTATGTTCTTCAAAGTGAAGATGACCGATCAATTCTTGCATGATTTCTTCGCCGGTACAATCACACATTCTCTTTTTCACGAAATCCCCAACTTTGTCTGGATACAGTCCGTAACCCCAGAACACTTTAACATGCTCAGGTTGATTGCGGAAATGCGGTTGGTAGGCCAGTACAACGGACATAAACCAGCTCGAATCCTTGAATGTGACCAAAGCGCCTGTGCCGGCACGGTTACGTGTGAAATTTTCCATCAGATCGAAGAATTTGGAGTCATGGAAAGTTACAGTAAAGGACTCCCATTTCGAACCGTCTACATGATCATCGAACGAAGAAGGATTGCCAAGACTTGGTTTCTTGGAAGCGATGTTTTCCCATAATTTCCACGAGCTTCCCTTGCCGTTAAGGCGTGGAGCAGAAGTCATAGAACCAAGGCTGGAGCCTTCGGTCATAGAACCGTTTGTGATAATCACGAGATCATCTTCTTTTACATCAATCACATCTTTGACACCTTCGCGCACTACATTCATTTGGGTTACGGTAATTCCGTCACCTTTTTTGAACTGCAGATCAGTCACTGTACATTTCAGTGTAAAATCGACACCAAATGGTTCAAGATATTTGTGCAAAGGCAGAATGATGGAATCATATTGGTTATAAGGAGTGCGGGTTACACCTTCCAGCGTTTGAATTCTTGGGAATTCATGGAAGAAACGGAGCATATATCTTTTAAACTCTACAGCGCTGTGCCAAGGTTGGAATGCAAAAGTAGTAGCCCACATATACCAGAAGTTTGTTGTGAAAAAGTGAGGGGCGAACCAGTCGTTGATACGCGCTTTCCCCATTTTATCTTCTGGTGTAATAATCAGCTTGCCCATAGCGAGACGATCAGCCATATCAAAACCCATGGACAATACATCTTCTACTTTGCCGTCTTTATTTACTAGTCTGGCGTTTGAGTGTGTTGGATTAGCGGTATCAAAAGCAATAATTTCATCCCGCACAGACAACCCCGGACGGTCGACAGAAGGAATCGTTGTTAATAGTTCCCAGAGATTTTCATAAGCTTCATCGTTGAGCATACGGCCGCCGCGGACAACGTAACCATGTTCAGCGTCACCTGCGCCGTCATTGCTACCACCAAGAATCTTCATCTCTTCAATAATGTGAATGTTTTGTCCCGGAAAATCACAGTCTCTGACCAGGTAAGCAGCGCCCGCTAGGGATGCAATTCCGCCACCGACAAAATAAACCTGTCTATTACCGTACTCTTTTTTCACAATGGTCGCCTCCAAGTAGTTGTTTAAATAATCACACTCTTAATGTAAACCAACTCCTATTTTGAAGGTATAATCAAACTCTTTAGAGTGTCTGGATTTTTGTCATTATGGGTGATCTGTCTAGTTTTTAGACAAAAAAAACCGCTGCAACCAAAGGTTACAACGGATGGTTCTCATATTTGTGTAAAGCTTTCAGAAAATTTCCTTCAATTAGATCACTTAGCTTCTCAATCATATGGTGCGGTTGTTCCTTCATGCCTTCTCTCATCCACTGAATGATTAGGCCTGTGAAGGCGAGCGTATAGAAATTGGCTATAAAATGCTTGTCTTCTTCGCAAACCTCCATCCCGGAGGACAGCTCGTTTATAACCCCCATGATGAGATCGTTTGTTACCTCGTAAAGATATGCATCCAGGTGATTTCTGCCTAGTGAATTTAGCGTGTTACAGCAAAAGGATTTATTCCGCTCAATATAGCAGAAGATTCTATAAAAACCGTCCGTCCAAGTGCTGTAGCTGCGATACTGGGCGAGGCTTTCGACAGCCTCAGTCTTATAGATCCAACCTAGCAAATCAAATATATCCTGAAAATGATAATAGAAGGTTTGTCTGTTTAGTCCGCAATGGTCCACTAGTTGTTTAACAGTAATTTTATTGAGCGGTGTATGCTCCATTAGTTCTTTTAAAGAATGGGACAATGCATTTTTGGTTAGAAAAGAATTGGACAACAGCGTTTCACCTCTTCCATTCAAGACTTCGATGCTCGCGTATACAGCAGACGAATACCTTCCGCTAATAAACCCAGTGCAAATCCGGCACATGAAAATAGGGAAAATGCGAGGAAGCCTGCGAGATCCTCCCAACCGGACATCTCTTTGTAGGTGTAGCCCAGCATAAATGCAGCGCCTATGATTATTCCCGCCGTACTAAATACCCAGAGCAGACGTGCTCCGAGCCAGCCTAAAGTGTTGACGATGCCTGCCACTACTACGGAAAAAAGAGCAAAGCGCAGTAAGAGTGTGGTATCCATTTCTTGGGCCAGCATCACAAATCGGTGCAGAGGGAAAAGAAGCCATAGCAGAATGGCATAAACGGTCATCCAGAGAAACCAACTTTTACTTTTGGTAGCAGGCAGGAATTTCATTTCATGCACACCTCTTTTCCCATAGTTCGAACGTTAAAAAGTAGGAATTATACCGTGAAGGATTCCAGTTCTTCCGCACTTTGCAGCAGGTGGCTTAGCAGGTTTGGAATGTCCTCCATTTGTTCTTCTGTAAGTTGTCTTTTGAATTGCAGCTCGATGCAGTTATTGTAAGTTTCACTTTCCTGGCCATATATGAAGCTTAAAGATTGCACAGGCTGGAAATCAGGTCCCCAGATCGCTTTTAGAATACTGTCTATCGCCTGACATTCGTTAGGAATATCTTCGACTTCCATATAAAAACGAAGTGAAAGATTACAGCCGGGATCCGTATTAGGAACCTCCATGATTTCATCGCTGAGATCTTTCGTGGTCGAAGTGAGCAGGATTTCGGCGGTTACTTTCCTGCCTGCAGTTAATTGGAAGGAGAGACTGAACTCTCTGGACATCAGCGCCATATTCAGAAGGTCGGAGCGATCCGTAACCACCAGTATTCCGTCTAAATTATCGTAGTCATAAATCTGGTTCTCAAAGGCGATCTTAATATTATCGAAAACAGTAGGATGGAACAATAAGGGCACCTTCTTTGTTTATTTATATTGTAACATGATGTGATAGGAAGTTAAAAAAAGACGCCCAGGACCAAATGGACCGGGCATCTTGTGTAGAAGTTACGGCTTCCCATAAGCGGGAAGGCTCGTCAGTCGTGGGTATACGTTCAATTCTTAGTTTGTAGGCGCAGGCGCAGTATATTTCAGGAACGTCTTCGGAATCGGGCTCTCAAAGGTCATCAGTTCTCCAGTGGTTGGATGAATAAAAGAGAGCACTCGAGCATGTAGGCCAAGTCTTCCTACCGTTTTGGTCTCTGCCCCATATTTCTTGTCACCTGCGATAGGGTGGCCGATATCTGCCATGTGCACCCGAATCTGATTTTTTCGTCCGGTTTCGAGCTTGACCTCTAGCAAGGAAAAATGGCGGTTAGCCTGAATAAGCTTATAATGTGTAATTGCATGTAGTCCATCGCCTTCATGAGGACTGGAATACATTTTAAGGGTTGAGGTTTCTTTGAGCCAAGAGCTTATCTTGCCTTCAGGTCTTTTAACTGCGCCTTCGACGAGCGCTACGTAAGAACGTTCCTTCACAGTATCTTTCCACGTAGTTTGTAATGCCTGCTGAATCCGTTCGCTTTTGGCAAACATCATTACGCCTGAAGTATCTCTGTCCAAACGGTGTACGACAAAAATCCGATTTTTTGGATTGCTAACACGGACATGCTCCATAAGCTGGCGGTAAGCCGTCAATTCATTTTCTTCCGCAGTGGCGATAGATAGCAGTCCAGCATCCTTTTGAACAATAATCAGATCTTCATCCTCATGAACGATTTTAAGTCCGATCATCTCTGCTGTTTGTACAGGCTTCTCTTGATCAATAGTAACGTTTTGACCCGGATGCAGTTGGAAATTATGCTGTGTAACTACCTTATCATTCACCGACACTTGTCCACGCGATAGGATGGATTTAATCGCATTTCGTCCGCGACCCGTGACGTGGGTGAGTAAGAAGGGCAACAGTTCAGAAGGTTCGTTTACAGTAAAAGACTTGGGTGCTGCGGTTGTTTTAGTTTTATGGTTAAGCTTGCCAGTAGGCTTGCTGTGAGAACGAGTACCTCTTTTGGCTGTTTCTTTAGGATTTCTTCTTGAGTTCATGGATGCATTCTCCGTCCTTTAATATTGTACTCCTCAATATACCATGGGCTGTGAAGAAATACTATGGAGAGGGCAGGCTTGCTGGTTTGGTTTGTAAATGCTCATAAATAGAACAGCTGGGCTAATCCAAGAAGCAGGAATAAACCGAGATATACCCAGCCTAATATGCGGGCATATTTCTTTTCCCGGTGCATGGCATTGACTGCATATATTTTAGTATCCACAGTAAGCAACAGAACACTGGAGATCAGCAGCGCAACAATTACGTAGGTTAGCTGGTGATAGAGCATAGTAGAGCCTCCCATAAACGTCATTTAATTTTGTTTAAGACCTACTCTGTCGATGTGAGTTTTCAACTTAACTTCAATACTGAGATTGGAATACTGCTGCTCCCAGTCATGTTTGTCACGAATATTGGCTTTCCAGTAGGAGGGAGCATATGCACGAATATATTCACCCATGCCAAAGACATCGGAATGCGCTTTTTGAGTTTCTTCGATAAGGTGGTTGAAAATACCGATCACTCTCTTTTGAAAAATATCTTCAATCTTTTCTAAAGAACGGCTGGAATCGATAGGGATATCACTACGTAAATGCTCATCTAGAGCCGCCTCTAAAGTGAGGTTATAAGTGATGTGAGGTTTGCCCTCTTTGAAATGGACCTTCACCCTCGTGAACCGGTCGTTGACCTTGAGCATCACCGGACCGAATTCATCAGCATAAAAAAGATCGGAGTATCCCCCGGGATTAATGCCCTTCATGGACATATATGCGCCAATCTCAATCGGAATCGTCGATCCGACCATCACTCCACCACTAAAGTAAGCTAGGCCTTTAATCATGATATTGTCTTCCTGATGTAATGAGACGTAAGGCAGATAACCACTTTCGCCCCATTTGGATTCTGCTGACCAGAATACACCTATATAATCAGCGGGGAATTTTCCTGATGTTACTGCTTTTTCCATGGTGGAGAGGATGTAAAGGGTCGGCACTCGCTGCAGCGGAGGATTAATATTCATAAATTTAGCAGCCTCCCCTTCGGATACTAGCAGCCAGGTCCGGCGACGAACTTCTGGATTTCGCCGCAAATAATCATTTAAGTCATTCATGCTTTTTTTTGCTATGTCCTCACTAATAATAATCACTCGTAAATGAATTAGATAACGTGGATCAGAAATTTGCTGCTGTAAATTGTTCATGGCGTCATCTAAGGTGTACCCGTACACTTCTACGACCCATACTGGATTTTGATTCACGCCTCCGCCTTCCCCCCCACTGCCTGGTCCGAGTGGAACTCTTCCCGGAACCGCAATTTGGGCGGTCACACGGATTTTGGGAAGGTTAATATTTGCGCTTTTAAGATGAGTGGTTTGATCATCATTTATTTTGCTGTCTGGAGGGACGGAATCAATGGATAACCCTAGTACCAATGCACGGTCTTCTATTTCAAGCTGGTCCCAGCACCCTGAGAGTAAGCCAGACATGAGTGAGAGAATAAATATAAGAACTACACGCTTGTAAATTTTTTTATTCATGAGAAATGGCTCCTTTATTTCGGATTAGAGAGACTAACCATAATAAAAGAGGATAGAAGGTCAAAAAAATCAAACCGATTATCGCTGTAATGCTAGCAAATGAATAGACCTGAAATATATTTCTCGGCAAAAGTGAAAAAGTGATGATAAGTGGAAGTAAGAAGCTGGATATTAGGCGGTGATCTTTGTGCCGCAGCACTTGTTGCAGAGAGTATGCAGCTAAGTAGTAGTTCGTAAAGATGGAAGTGAATATAGAAACCACCCAAATTATTATAAAAAGAGCATCAAACCGTTCTAAAAGTCCTGCGCCGATGGATATGGAGCGAGCTGCTTCTAAGGTTGGATAGGAAAGTACTTTGGTTTCTTGAGCTCCAAACATGCCTAAAGTGACCCAAACGATCATTACATAAATGAATCCAATGATACAAAGCGCAACAGTGCCTGCTTTAAGGATCTGTTGAGGTTTTTTCATTAAAGGAACCAGCAGGATGATGACAAATGTGCCCTGATAAAGGCCAGCGGACGTAATCGTTCCTTTGGAAAAGCTTGAAAAGGTGGTGTGATTTCCGGTGAGGGGTAGCAAGTTTAGAACGTCAACATTTTTCATAGCTACCAAGGCAATTGCTATAACAGATAATAGAATAAAAGGTAAATAGAAAACATGAACATAAGTGAATTTCACAATATTTCTTCGGATTGATAAGGCAACCAGTAGGAGCATTAAGAGAATTACTGCTTCGATGGGTGTCTTTTTAAAGACAACCGCAACACATACTTCTCCGAATTGGCGCATGGTGATCCCGGCAGAGAAAGCAAAAAACAAAGAAATAAAAATGGAGAAAATATCCGCTAGCCCAGTTCCGAGAAGGCGGCGGCTGAATACGAACAACGTTTCGTTCGGGAATTTTCGGCAGACAGCTGCTGTAAACCAGCAACCCAAAAAAGCAACAGGTACACCAGAAGCAGTCACGAGCGGTGCACCACTGTCTCCGGCTTCAGCCATATAACGAGGAATACTTAAGATTCCTATTCCTATAATCGTACTGACGATTACAGCCATGACTTGGATCGTTGTTATGGGGCGGTTACTATTCATCAGCTTCACTTTTCTCCTTAAAAATCAGATCGGTATGCATTTTCGGAATATCCTTAGCAAGAAGATCAGGATCAGGTGTATTAAGAAAGCTTGGGCGGCTTCGCATCCACCATAAAGGTACCCGAACGATACTATCCTTAAGGTCCTTCCATATCGTAGGGACAAAGGGGGTCATGTAGGGAACGCCAAAAGATTCCAGGAATAATAAGTGGTTGATAATAACAATAGTGCCCAGCATTACTCCGTACAGGCCAAAGCAGCCTGCCAATATGATCAATGGAAATCTAAGCATTCTTGAAGAGATTGCGGCATTGTAAGCGGGTGTGGCAAAAGACCCTATGGTCGTTATAGCGACAACAACTACGGTAGTTGGACTCGCCAGACCTGCTGCTACGGCTGCCTGACCAATGACAAGCACACCTACAATAGAAAGAGCCCCGCCAATCATTTGCGGTAGGCGAATGGTTGCTTCGCGCAGCACCTCCATGAAGACTTCCATAATCAGAACTTCCAATACGGCTGGAAAGGGTACGCCAGCTCTTGCACCTGTTATTGCTACGGCGAACTCTGTCGGCAGTAGCTCAGGATTGAAAGAGATAATGGATACATATAAGGCAGGGAAGAAAAGGGAAAATAATAATGCGATCAGGCGGATCATTCTTAGGAGGCTTCCTACGATAAAACGTTCCGTATAGTCATCCATCGTCTGAAAGAATTGGTTGAAAAGTGCCGGGACGATGAGGCAGAAAGGTGAGCCATCTACAAGGATGATGACTCGTCCTTCTAATAAAGAGGCTATAGATTTATCCGGACGTTCGGTTGGCTGAACCTGTGGAAACGGGGAAAGGGGATGATCCTCTATAAATTGCTCGATATACCCCGCATCAAGGATGCCGTCTACATTTATTGCTGATAATCTCTTCATCACCTTTTGAACTAGCCCTGGATCGGCTATTCCTTCGATATAACAAACAGCTACTTTTGAGCGCGTCCGTACGCCAAGAGGGGCAGTTACTACACGAAAATCCGGCGTTTGTAGTCGATAGCGAAGCAAAGAGATGTTGGATTCTAAATTCTCTATAAACCCATCACGCGAACCGCGTATAACTTGTTCAGTTTGAGGTTGCTCAATGCTACGATGCTCAATTTTACGCAGATTGAAGTAAAGTGCCTGATCCATTCCATCTATGATTAGAACTACATTTCCATCCAACAAGACGGAGACTAGAGTATTTAGGTCCTTAGTGCGGTTACCTTGTGTGACTTGTACCGTCATACTCCAGATGTAATCAGGTAAATCCTTTAGATCTTTTGGAATTTCTGAGTGGTCGGAGGAAACATTCATTAATGGCTTTAAAACATAGTTCTGAATTTGATTCTGGTCCACCACAGAAGAAAAAAAGATAATAGCCGCATCATATCTACCGTATACCTTGAAGTTACGGACAATAAGGTCGCTGTCTTCTCCAAAGACTTGTCGAATGAAGCTTATATTGCTCTTCAGGCTGGAATCCAATGGCTTTACTGGACGATTGTCCTGGGCAGAGAACTCGTTACGTGCAGGCTTTTGTTTAAAGGAGGTATATTTTTGTTTCCAATTTTGCACGGTCGCTCCACCTTTCTATGAAATCACGCTTATTAAAGCTTGGCTTAAAAGAAGACCTTTTATGTAAATTTTTCAAAAGAAGAACAGGGTGATGATAGTTAAGAAGTGTTGCTCATTACACCATTGACCGCTAAACTAAAGATAGAAACGCCTAAGGAGTTATGAGAGATATGAAGATGCAAGCACCTACTATTGAACAGGCGCAGGCTGAGCTGCAAAAATATTACGGTTATCCAGACTTTCGGGATGGCCAGAAAAAGATTGTTCAGAACTTGCTGGAAGGACGCGACACACTGGGAATCCTCCCTACGGGTGGCGGGAAATCGATCTGTTATCAGGTTCCTGCACTGCTCCTGCCAGGGCTGACACTGGTGATATCACCACTGATCTCGCTAATGAAGGACCAGGTGGATGCGTTAACTACTGCGGGTATTCCGGCAGCCTTTATTAATAGCACGTTAAGCGGAAAAGAAGTGAATGAGCGGATTCGGGCTGCCCGGCGGGGCGATTTGAAGCTGCTCTATGTTGCGCCCGAAAGACTTGAGCTGGACTGGTTCCGTCTGGAAATGGCTGAGCTGTCTATTTCCTGCGTGGCTGTTGATGAAGCGCACTGTGTATCCCAGTGGGGACATGATTTTCGGACAAGTTATCTGTCGGTATCTCCATTTGTAGATGAGCTGCCTGAACGTCCGATCCTGGCAGCATTTACCGCCACGGCGACGCCGGAGGTTATGGAGGATATGGTCCGGCTGCTGCGCTTGCGCGAGCCGGGTATTTTCATGACGGGGCTAGGAAGAGATAATCTGGCAATGTCCGTGCTGCGGGGAGAGAACAAGCGGGAGTTCGTTATGGATTATGCGGCTACGCATTCTCACCAGCCGGGGATTGTATATGCGGCAACCCGCAAAGAAGTAGATGATCTGTATCAGAGGCTGCAAGCTTCGGGCATAGCGGCAGGTCGCTATCATGCGGGTATGAACGACCAGGAGCGGGCAGATAGCCAGGAAGGGTTCCTCTATGACGATATCCGGGTCATGGTGGCTACGAATGCCTTTGGGATGGGGATTGATAAATCCAATGTCCGGTACGTAATTCACTACAATATGCCCAAAAATATGGAAGCCTATGTTCAGGAAGCAGGTCGTGCTGGACGTGACGGGGAGCCGAGTGAATGTATATTGCTGTTTAGTGCGCAGGATATTATGACGCAAAAGTTCCTGATCGAGCAGAATCCACAGGATACTGACCGTAAAGCTAACGAATATCGCAAGCTTCAGCAAATGATTGATTATTGCTATACTACCCGCTGCTTGCGCAGTGCCCAGCTGGATTATTTCGGGGAAGAGCATGGGGACAAGCCATGTGGTATCTGCAGCTCATGTACGGATGAACGAGAGCTAGTGGATATGACCGTCGATGCGCAAAAGATCTTCTCCTGCATCCACCGCATGCGGGAGCGTTATGGTGTAGCGTTGGTGGCATCTGTGCTGAAAGGCTCTCGCAATCAAAAGGTGATGCAGTACGGCTTCGATAAGCTGCCCACACATGGGGCGATGTCGAGCCGGACGGAGAAGGAAATCTCAGAGAGTATCAATGTGCTCATCTCAGAAGGGTATCTTGCCTTGTCGGAAGGTCAGTACCCTGTAGTACGGCTTCAGCCTCTGGCTGCTGAGGTCCTGCGCGGACAGCGTGAGGTGATGCAGCGTGTGGCACGGCCTTCGCGGACAGGTACAACATCCGGTACGAGAGTTCGTAGCCGGGGGCATGACCTGTCGCCATCAGCCGTCAATGAGACTGTCTTTGAGCAGCTGCGTCTTATCCGGCGTGAATTGGCAGGACGCGAGCATGTGCCGTCGTACATTATTTTTAATGATGCCACGCTGCGTGAGATGAGTGTGGTTTGCCCGCAGACCGAAGCGGAAATGCTGAGGGTAAAGGGTGTTGGGGAAGTGAAATACCGGAAGTACGGTAAGGCATTCTTAGAGTTTTTTCAAAATGAAATGTAGAAAAGGTCGTGTAGCATGAAAATCGTCCTGACCACGTTAAACGCCAAATATATTCATACCTCGCTCGCAATCCGCTTGCTAAAAGCATACAGTGAGCATGAATTTAAGGATATTCATTTGGCAGAGTACACCATCAAAGATCCCGTGATGAATATTGTGTCCGACTTGTTTCAGAAACGGCCAGATGTGATTGGTTTCTCCTGTTATATCTGGAACATCGAAGAGACGCTGAAGCTGATTGGTATTCTTAAGCAAGTGATGCCTGAAGTTACGATTGTTCTCGGAGGACCGGAAGTTTCGTATGAGCCGCTTCATTGGATGAAAAGAGAAGCTGGCATTGATTTTATAGTTAATGGAGATGGGGAAGAGACGTTCCACCATTTGCTGCAGGAGCTAAGGGATGATCGTAAGTTTCACTTTGTGTATGGAGCCGCTTATCGCAAGGGAGAAGAGATCATTGTCAATCCACCACGTCCCAAAAGCGATCTGAATACCCTGCCTACGCCGCATCGTTTTCCTGAGGATATTCCAGATTTGAGTAAACGTATTGTTTATTTTGAGACAAGCCGCGGGTGCCCATTTAACTGCCAGTTCTGTTTATCCAGTATTGAGGTAGGCGTACGTTATTATGATATTGAACGAGTGAAATCTGATCTGCTCTATTTAATACAGAATGGCGCCAAAATCATTAAATTTCTGGATCGTACCTTTAATATCAACCGCAACTATGCGATGGAAATGTTTCAATTCCTGATCGATAATCATCAAGGCTGTGTGTTTCAGTTCGAAATTACCGCAGATATCATGCGGCCTGAAGTTCTGGATTTCCTATCTAAGAATGCGCCTCCGGGTATTTTTAGATTTGAGATTGGGGTGCAATCTACCAACGATGAGACGAATGAGCTTGTTAAACGCCGCCAGAATTTCAAAAAGCTGTCCCGTACCGTAATGAAGATTAAGGCAAGCGGCAATATCGATCAGCATCTGGATTTGATTGCCGGACTACCTATGGAGGATTACAGTACCTTCCGTAAAACGTTTAATGATGTATTCGTTATGGAGCCGGAAGAGCTACAGCTAGGATTCCTCAAAATGCTGCGGGGAACGGGGCTGCGGGCGCAGGCGTCTAAATATGAGTACACGTATATGGAACACGCACCCTACGAAATTCTTAGCAGTCATATGATGCCTTTCTCAGACATTATCCGTTTGAAGCGGCTTGAGGATGTGCTGGAGAAATACTGGAACAGCCACCGGATGGACCATACGGCCAAGTACTTGATCCGACATGTATTTGATTCGCCATTCGATTTCTTTCAGGAGTTCGGTGACTACTGGGAGGAGAGAGGCTGGCAAAAGATTGGTCATCAGCTGGAAGATCTCTTCACCCGCCTGCAGTCCTTCCTGATAGATCGCGGGACGCCGTCTATGGATGTTATAACTGGCTTGATGAAGCTGGACTATTTTCTTGGACACAAGTACAAGCCGCGCAAAATCTGGTGGGATTTCGTGCTGGATAAGTCGGATTGGTCGAGCTATTTAAAAGATATCGCGGCTAATCCGGGTCAAATTTCTGCCCAGTTAGCAGAAGCAGGACTTAACGAAAGAGAACTGCAAAAGTATACTGTGCTGGAAGTATTGCCATTCTCGCTGGAAGCGGTGCTGGATTCCATCAGCGGCATGCGTGCCGATGAAGGCTTGGAGGATAGTGAAGCTGATATGGCTAATCTGGAGGCGTTGCCTTCGGCAGACTCGCCATTACAGGGAGCAACGGATAGTAGTTTAGAAGAGACTGCGCAAGCAGCAAACTCGGCTGTAGCTGTAGCGGAGCCCGCTTCCATTAGGGAAGGGCGCACGCTACTAATCGTAATGTATCAGCAGAACGAGAGCCAACGCGCTCAATACTACACACTGCCTTTGTAATAGGCGGGTGGAAGGATAGACCGTTCCTTTATGGGACGGTCTATTTTTTGCCTTGGGCGATAGCGACAACGGAGTTCGGAAGTGGTGAGTAACCCGACGCAGGCGGACCCAGCGGACCTTATACGTGGAAATATCCTGTTTATTGGTGCTAACGGACCGCATAGTCGCTATTGGCACGAAAAACACCTAATATGAACCTGTTTCGCATGAATAGCTGCACTGGAGTCCGAAACCTAGCTCGAAAGGCTATAAATTAGAAAATAGCGTCAACTGAGTCCGGAAGTAGCGGGGAGAGTAATGATGTGTAGTTAGTGTCAACTGAGTCCGGAAGCGGTGAGTCACCCGACGCAGGCGGACCCAGCGGACCTTATACGTGGAATTATCCTGTTTTTTGGATGCTAACGGACCGCATAGTCGCTATTGGCACGAAACACACCCAATATGAACCTGTTTCACATGAATAGCTGCACTGGAGTCCGATATCTAGCTCGAAAGGCTATAAATTAGCAAATAGCGTCATATGGGTCCGAAAGCGGCGGGGGAAGGTGATGATATGTAGCTAGTGACAACTGAGCCCGAAAGTAGAGGGGGAAAGTGATGATGTGTAGCTAGCGACAACGGAGTCCGTAAGCGGTGAGTAACCCGACGCAGGCGGACCCAGCGGACCTTAAACGTGGAATTATCCTGTTTTTTGGATGCTAACGGACCGCATAGTCGCTATTGGCACGAAACACACCCAATATGAACCTGTTTCACATGAATAGCTGCACTGGAGTCCGAAACCCAGCTCGAAAGGCTATAAATTAGCAAATAGTGTCATCTGAGTCCGAAAGTAGCGGGGAGAGTAATGATGTGTAGTTAGTGTCAACTGAGTCCGAAAGTGGAGGGGAGAGTGACGATGTGTAGTTAGTGTTAACCGAGTCCGAAAGTGGAGGGGGAGAACGATGAGCTGAAAACAGCGTCAACTGAGTCCATTAGCGGTGGGGGATGTTTATTTACTAAGTTCAGATGCGCGGAGGAACTGGAGATTGTTAGATTGAGAAGTCTGCTGAGATAAGTTACGCAAAACGCAAAGAAGCGATCTCCCAAATACCGGGAGCATCGCTTCTATGTTGCCACATTTGTTGTCTCATTTCTCGTCTCATAAATTCACTAACAACTGCGCTTTTTTCTTAACTTATCTTAGCAACCTCTGAAGGAAGGTGGCGCTCTAACCAGTTGAGCACATCGGCTGTGACTTGATCTCGATTCACTTCATTTAGCATTTCGTGTCTGCCTTCTGGATAGAGTCGGAACTCAACGTCTGACACTCCTCGTTTCTTATACAACTCCGCAAGACGGGGAATGCCTTGACCGTTCATCCCGACAGGGTCCTTATCCCCACCGAATATATAAATGGGCTTACCTGTACATAATGTGCTAAGTGATTCCTCAGTATGGATCTCTCTTAGGAGGTGGAAGAAACCACGGAAAAAGCGTGTTGTACAAATAGCTCCGCAGAATGGATCGGAAATGTACTTATCTACTTCCGCAGTATCGCTGCTCAGCCAGTCAAATGTTGTTCTGACCGGGGAAAAGGCGCGGTTATAGCTGCCAAATACCAGACTGTTCAGCAGTACACTGCGATGATGCTCACCCTTTAGCTTAAGCTGCGCGCTAGCCAGAGATTCTCCAATACGCAGCATACTGCGTGGACCATTTGTCCCGCTTAGGATAAACCCTGAATAGATTTCGTTGCCTTCTTCGCACATGAGTTTTTGACCCAGAAAGGAACCCATGCTGTGTGCGAATAAAATGATGGGCTTTCCTTCATGCTTGGAGAGTGCTGCGGCACCTACCTGCAGAAGATTGCGCCGCATCCAATAAAATCCGTCCTCCCCAACATCACCAAGCAGATTGACTTGACCAGCGGTTCTACCATGTCCCCGGTGGTCATTGGCATATACTGCATAACCAACCCCGGTTAAAGCTTCCGCAAAACGAGCGTAACGGGCAGCAGTTTCACACATCCCGTGTGAAATTTGCACGATTCCTCTAACTGGAACATCGGACTCAGGTAACCATTCATAGACATGGATGGTTACACCTATGGGATCCGTTAGAGTAAAGCTGTTTTCCTTCATGGTCCATTCCTCCTAAAGGTTCTCGACTTATGGTAAATAAGAGCGAAGCACAGTAGAATGACCCTCGATAGTATAACGGCCTAGGTTGGAAGGAATCAGATAACATTCCCCTGCGGCATAAGGCTGGGAGCCACCTTCCCAAGTCAGATGTCCGCTGCCTTCGCAGATAACCAGAATAGTGAAGCTGTCTTCTGAAGTGGTGAGATCCCATGAACCATTTACGATCCCTTTTTCGACAATAAAATAAGGTGAAGCGGCAAGCTGCAGCCACTCTCCAGGCACTGCATGATCGGTCTTCATCGAAGTAGCGCCGGCGCCTTCATAAGCTGTAACATTCAGAGAATCCTCGATATGAAGCTCGCGTGGTTTTCCATCTAGACCTGGACGGTCGTAGTCATAAATACGGTATGTAGTGTCGGAATTCTGTTGAATTTCCGCTACAACGACACCAGCGCATAGAGCATGTACCGTTCCGGCAGGGATGTAGAAGGAATCGCCAGCGGAGACAGATACCTCTTGAAGGCTATCCATAACCGTGCCATTTTCCAGTGCTTCGCGTAATGTTTCACGGTCTACACCTTCTTTAAGGCCGTAGATGATTTTTGCATCTGGCTTAGCGTCTAATACGTACCACATCTCTGTTTTACCCAGTTCACCTTTAGGCAATCCTACATAATTATCCGTAGGGTGGACTTGAACGGAAAGGTTATCGTTGCAATCCAACAATTTGATCAAGAGTGGAAATCTTCCGCCAGCTTCTGATATTCCCTTGCTTCCGAACCACTCATGACCAAATTGCTCACGAATTTGATCCAGACCTTGTCCAGCTAATTCTCCATTAACCACCGAAGATGTTCCATTCGCATGATCGGCAATCATCCAGCCTTCACCAATATGACCTTCTGGTAGATTCAGGCCGAATTTCTCCAGCGCGCGGCCACCCCAGACACGTTCTTTAAACTCCGGTTGAAATTTTAAAGGATATGGTTGTGTCATTCGTAATCTTCCTTCCCAATTACAAGATTGTTTGATTGTTTACAAAGCTTAAGATGGGGAACCTTTTTTCTTCTCGAGGGCAATTACATAAGGTGCGTCCGTGCGCTGCAACTGGCGGTATACAATGCTCTGCGCTACCTTAGGGGAAACAGTCGCAGCCCAAGCTTCAACAGCGGCGGCTTCGAGATCTCCGCCTGCATGGCCAGGATACAGTACAGCCGTAATAATTCCCCCCGGACGCAGCAGCTGGAGTGAAGCTTCCAAGGCTGCAATAGAGCTATCTGGCTCAGTAATGATATTCTTGTCGGCATCGCCTGAAGGCAGATAGCCAAGATTGAACATTACAGCACCAACGGTGCCTGGCCAGTTAGCGGGGACGGCTTCTGCCATTTCGGCATGGCTGCGTTCCAGTAAGGTAACGGCAGAGAGTGAAGAAGTGTCCTCCCGCGCAAGCCGGAGACGTTCTTCTGCCAGCTTCAGCGCCGCAGCTTGAATGTCAAAGCCGTAGACTTCGCCACGAGCTCCGGTTGTTTTGGCTAGAAAAAGCGTGTCAGCACCAGTACCTACAGTTGCATCAATCGCACGGTCACCTAAAGTTAGCCGCTCAGAGATTAATTTATGAGCAAAGCTTAGAACGGACATAAAGCCCATTAGCCCTTCCTCCAATACTTACCCTGCCAAGTATCACGAGCAACAAGCTCATCGTCAATGGCATTTAGCACTTCCCATTTCTTGAGACTCCACATCGGTCCAACTAAGAGATCCCGTGGGGCATCTCCAGTCAAGCGATGAACAATCATCTCAGGGGGCAGAATTTCAAGTGAATCAGCAATCAGCTTCACATACTCGTCCTGTTCCATGAATCGGAGCAATCCTGCTTCATACTGCTTCACCATTGGTGTTTTGCGCATGAGATGCAGAAGGTGAATCTTAATTCCCTGCACATCCATGCGAGCTACAGCAGATACCGTTTCAAGCATCATTTCGTGCGTCTCCTGTGGGAGACCGTGAATGATATGGGTACAGATCCGAATATTGTGACGGCGCAGCTTCTCCACAGCCTCCACATAACACTGCGTATCATGCGCCCGGTTAATAAGCTCAGAAGTGGAGTCATGTATAGTCTGAAGACCCATCTCTACCCAAAGATACGTACGCTTGTTCAGCTCTGCTAAATATTCGACCACATCATCCGGCAGACAGTCAGGGCGAGTAGCAATAGACAATCCAACGACACCAGGCTGCTGCAAAATAACTTCGAAATATTCTCTCAGCTCTTCGACCGGAGCGTACGTATTAGTATAGGCTTGGAAGTAACCGATATATTTAGCATTTGGCCATTTCAGATGCTGTCTGTCACGGACGTTATTGAATTGTGTGACTAGGTCATCTCGGCGGCTTCCGGCAAAATCACCAGAACCTCTGGCACTGCAAAATGTGCAGCCTCCCTTAGCAATGGAGCCGTCACGATTGGGACAGGTAAAGCCTGCATCAAGCATAACTTTGAATACCTTGGTGTTCATGTGTTCACGCATTTCGTAATTCCAAGTATGAAAACGTTTATCTCCCCAAAGTTGCGGAGGAGAAGTGTATTGAAGATTAGACACGAGAAGCCCCTTTCTGAAAATATAAGGATAAGATTCCTTATCCTTATATTTTTCTGAGACAGATGGCGTCCTTATCCCAGAGAACGCACAGCCGTTTCTTATAATCCAATACATTGTATCAAAAAACCGAGCTCGGCGTAACATTGACTCCTCATAACGGCATGAAAAATAGGCAGGAAATAAGGCGCTTTCAGCTTGAAAATGCTTACATAGTATGTTATATTCAGAGTGTGAAAAGCTGCTGTGGCATAAAGAAATTCATCCAAGAGTTCATAATTTCGTGTCGTCCGATCCATAATAATAACCGTGAGGTGATAGCAATGAATTCTCAAACGGTATATGCTGAGGGTAAAGATTCGATTGAAGTCCACTTAACACCAGATGAAGCCCTTGCACTAACGGGCGTGGAATTTAACGGCAACCCTAAGATCAAGACAGATGCGCAGCGCAAAATTCGTAGCGCATTCGAAAAAAAGACATTTGCCACAAACACAAAGTAAATCCTGATTTGCCAGACAAGAACGAAATCTATTCCAATATACAACAACGAAGGAATTCCTCTGAACAGCTCATTTAAGAGCTGAACCAGAGAATTCCTTTTTCTTTTTTTACCGCAATCCCTTTACTTTTTGGGACAATTTCGGCACAATATTGCAAGTGACAGTTATCGTATAAGAGATAATCGGAGGAATACCTATGCGTTTACGCGGAAGAAAAGGAATACGTGAAAGTTTGGAAGAACAGACGGATTTAGTCATTCTAGATCCTCGGAGTTATAAAGGTGAGTGGTCCAAGCTGTTCGGTAACGATCATCCGATCCATGTGGAGTTCGGAATGGGCAAAGGACAGTTTATCAGCCAAATGAGCTTTAAATATCCTGATATTAACTTTATCGGAGTGGATATGTATGATGAGCTGATCCGCCGTGCTGGAGATAAGGCTAGAGCAGTATGGGAGCCGGCAGGACATGAAACACCGCCTAACCTGAAATTGGCACTTGCAAATATCGATTATGCTGAGGAAGTATTTGCTCCGGGAGAGCTTGAGCGGATTTATCTTAATTTCAGCGATCCGTGGCCTAAAAGCAAGCATGCCCGGCGTCGTTTGACACATCCACGTTTTCTTGACAAATATCGCGGTTTGCTTAGCGATCTAGGTGAAATTCATCTAAAAACAGATTCCCGCAGTCTTTTTGAGTTCTCATTAAATGCCTTTGCGGACTTTGGCTTGCAGATGAAAAATATTTCTTTGGACCTACATGCAGATGGCATCATCAACGAGGATCATATCATGACAGAATATGAGACGAAATTTGTCGGACGTGGCGTGAATATCCATCGTTGCGAGGCAATTGTAGGTGCAGAAGCACTCAAACAGTATCAGGCTACCCGATTGGATAAATATCGGCTGTAGTTACAAAGCACTGCTTCAAATGGCATGCTTCAATAATAAAGCGGCAACTCTCCAAGTAAAGTAGTTTGGAGGCTGCCGCTTTTTTAAATTAATTATTCCAATAATTCAATGATACTCTGAGCACATTGTAAAGGATGGTAGCGCGCAATTTCTTCAAGATGAAGTTTGCGCTTGTTTTGCACATCCTCATAGTTGTTTAAGAGGCGCTCCATCCACATTTCGACAACCTCTAAAGATTCGATGGGTTCTCCGAAGCCGGCTGCAGTAAAGTAGCGGCAATTCTCCTCCTCCTGCCCGGGAAGAGGGTGATGGAAGAGCATCGGAATACCTTTTGCAAGCCCTTCACTGCAGGTCATTCCTCCCGGTTTTGTAACCAGCAGATCGGACACCTCCATCAGCTTGTGGATTTCACGCGTAAAGCCGAGTAAGGAAATATTAGGATGATTATAATGCGGGTCTTCTTTCATTTCCTTTAGCAGCTGTTCGTTATTGCCGAGACAGAAAACAATCTGAATCTTGTCACGCCATTCCGCCAGACAAGCGTTTACGACTTGGTCGTTCATGATTCCCCAGCCGCCGCCCATGACAAGAACGGTTGGCATCTCCCGCAGATTGAATTGCTCTCGAATCTCCTGCTTTCCGGGATGCTTCCAAAAATTAGGGTGTATCGGTATACCTGTTACCTGAATTTTCGTGGCAGGAATATTTCGGCTGCGCAATTTGGATTTAACCTCAGGTGTTGAAACCAGGTAAAGGTCTACCTCTGGGCTAATCCAGGTTGCATGCGCATCATAATCCGTTATGACGGTGACGAGCGGCACATTTAGGGTAGGATCCAATCTCTTTAGGCGGGACACTACAGCACCTGGAATAAAATGTGTGCAGACAATTACGTCGGGTTTCAGTTGTCTCACAATATTTTTGGCATGCGTATAAAATATACGATGCAAGGCAAGCGTGGTAAGACGATTGAATGATTTCTGGTGACGGTAGACATAACCCATCAATTTTGGCTGTGTCGTTACCGTCTTTCGGTAAGCAGACAGAATAATAGGTGCCATCTTGGGGTTTAAAAAATTTCCAAGTTCTAGCACCTTCGTTTGTAAATTAGGCGATAATTGGCGCAGACTGCTCGACAACGCATAAGCTGCTTGTGTATGTCCGGCGCCAAAACCTTCCGAGAGTATTAAGATTCTTTTTTTACGCAATGTTGATTCACCTATTCTCAAGGGTTTTCCCGGTTATTAACAATAAATGCTTTACATCCATAAGGCTATAGTACCAGCTGCTACGCAGGAACCGATCACTGCGCCAGCTATAACATCTGATGGATAATGCAATCCAAGATAAATACGAGAAAATCCGACAATACAAGCTAGCGGCAGCAGAATAACGGTCAAAGCAGGAAACGCCAGCATATAAGGGACCGTAGAAGCAAAGATAGCTGTAGTATGACCAGATGGAAAAGAATGATCCTTTAATGGATTACGAAAAGTATTGGTTTCCGGTAACGCCAGATAAGGACGCATACGCGGGTACAGTTTTTTGGCGATAGCTACGGGTATATGGCTGACAGCTAGTGCTGTTAAGGCTTGTAAACCTGTAGTTCTCCAAGGCTCAGGAGCTAATACCCATACCAGTATATTGATAACAATCGTGCTAGTAGCTCCACCCAAATGAGTAAGGTAAAAGAGCCAAAAGTTCAAAAAACGATTATGCATTCGTCCGTTGATCCACTTAAAAAGATGCCGCTCCCAGAGATGTAGTTTCATGAATAAATGTCTCATATCTAATTCCCTCCGCTAGTCCGGCTACCGTTAACAGATGTTAATGCAGTAATCCGTTCTATAGCTTAGATCTGTCTTAATCATACTTTTTAAAGGTAGTTCATTTCAAGGAAAAGCTCAGGTTTACACGAAATTTGCCAGTTTTGACTTAGAGCACTATTACGCTTTACAATGATTCAAGCAGACTAAACCTGTTTAAAAGGGTAAGAGATAAATAAGGATTCAAAAAAAGGAATCCATAGAATTCTTTTAAACAGCATATATAAAAATTGTGAAGTCTGCCGAGAATAAGAATACTCTTGGTCTATTGTTAAGGGATGCAACAAAAGGGTCAGAAAGAACGTCAAGCAAGCTAGAGAGAAAAAAAGAACACCAAGAGTGAAAAAAGGGGGCATCAAAAGGTCATGACAGACGCACTGTTTGTTACGCTCCAAGTGATCTTGGCAGCAATCGCAGTCTATCAGTTTACGTTTTCATTATTCGGACTGCACAGGAAAAAGAAAAAAACGCAGTATAAGCCGGAAAAATCTTTTGCCGTACTTGTTGCCGCACATAACGAGGAAGAAGTTGTCGGCGCATTAATGGAGAATCTGAAGCAGCTTAATTATCCATCAGAACTGTACGATGTATTTGTAATTTGTGACAATTGTACAGACGGTACAGCTCGCATCGTTAGAGAACACGGCATGAACGCTTGTGTCCGCACCAATGCAAATCTGAGAGGTAAAGGCTACGCAATAGAATGGATGCTTAAAGAGCTGTGGGCTATGCCGCGGCAATATGATGCTGTTGTCATGTTCGATGCTGATAACTTGGCGCATACTGAGTTCCTGATGGAGATGAATAATGATCTTTGTTCAGGTGCACGGGTAATCCAAGGTTATATCGACACCAAGAATCCAGAGGATTCCTGGATTACAGCTGCTTATGGTATTTCGTACTGGTATATTAACCGTTTGTGGCAACTTTCACGCCATAATTTAAATATGGCTAACTTCCTTGGCGGAACCGGAATGTGTTTTGAGACCACACTTCTTAAAGAAATGGGCTGGGGAGCTACAAGTTTGGTCGAGGACTTGGAGTTTACGATGCGTAGTGCAGCACATGGTGTATATCCTAAGTTCAATTATGATGCAAAGGTATTTGATGAGAAGCCGTTAACCTTCAAGGCCTCCTCAAGACAGCGTCTGCGTTGGATGCAGGGGCACTTCACTGTTGCTCGCCGTTATTTTTTCCCATTGCTTTGGCAAAGTATTAAAGAACGCAGCTTAACGAAGTTTGACCTCGCGCTTTATGGAGCGAATGTATATATTGTATTGCTCACTTTTTTAATGACGGCGGTAATGTGGGTGGATATGGCGTTCTTTAACGGACCGAATATCGCTAACATTTACGGCAGCTTGCCGATCTGGCTCAGCTTCCTGGCTATTGGCGCCAATCTGGTGACTTTTGGTATTGCGATGGCATTAGAGAAGGTTACGTTCAAGAAAGTATATGCTTATCTTGTATTCTTCCCGATCTACTTGATCTCGTGGTATCCGATTACGTTCTATGCGTTCTTCACGCAGAACAATAAGCAATGGAGCCATACCAAGCATACTCGCGTAGTACGACTTGAAGAAGTACAAAGTAAGCAGGTATAAAATTCACGAAATTTCTGCATAAAAGGATTGACACCCCAAATAGTGTGGTGTATAGTATTCAAGTACGCAAATCATAGGGATTGCAAGAAGAAGCACCTGCTTCTCACCTGACTGGCATATTCGCCGGCTGGTTTTGATCTCAATGCTTTATGAATGTTAATGTTCATGAACGTTGATCAAACACGGGGTGTCGGGTGTTACCGGCACCCCTTTTTTATGGAGTTACGTGAGAATAGTTGTTAAAAAGATCCGGAGGTGGAGAGTTATCAGTAAGGAACATATGATCAATGATGAAATTCGGGCCAAAGAGGTACGGTTGGTTGGTGCGGAAGGTGAGCAAATCGGAATTAAACCGATCCGCGAAGCGCTGCAAATGGCGATCGATCTTAATCTGGATCTAGTCAATGTAGCACCACAGGCTAAGCCGCCGGTATGCCGCATCATGGATTACGGCAAGTTCCGTTATGAAACGCAGAAGAAAGAGAAGGAAGCGCGTAAAAACCAGAAGGTCGTTGATATCAAGGAAGTCTGGTTCCGTGCTAACATTGAGGAACATGATTATCAAACTAAGTTCCGCAATGTGATCAAGTTCTTGGGTGAGGGCGATAAAGTGAAGTGCTCCGTACGTTTCCGCGGACGTGAGATTACACACGCGAATATCGGCCAAAAAATCCTCGAACGAGTGAAGAACGAAGTGGCTGATATATCTGTTGTTGAGCGCCAGCCAAAGCTGGAAGGCCGCAGCATGATTATGATTTTGGCTCCTAAAGCTCAATAAATCTGGAGTCACTTGCTTATCTGCAATTTGGCGCCGCATAATATTCAAGGAGGAAACACCATGCCTAAGATGAAAACACACAGCAGCCTGAAAGGCCGCTTCAAAATTACCGGAACTGGTAAAGTAACACGTTACAAAGCTCACAAAAACCACTTGCTGTCCCACAAATCTAAACGCGCTAAGCGCGTTCTGAACGGAAATCCAGTAATGGCCCCTGGGGATGTAAGACGTTTGAAACAAGGATTGGCTAACTTGAAATAGTTTATTACACATTTTTGGGAGGTTTATTAATATGGCAAGAGTTAAGGGCGGATTTGTAGTTCGTCGTAAACATAAAAAAGTGTTGAAATTGGCAAAAGGTTATTTCGGTTCTAAACACCGTATTTTTAAAACAGCTAAAGAACAAGTAATGAAATCGATGGTTTACGCTTACCGCGACCGTCGTCAAACTAAACGTAACTTCCGCAGACTGTGGATCGTTCGTATTAATGCAGCAGCTCGTTTGAACGGTCTTTCTTACAGCAAGCTTGTATACGGCCTGAAATTGGCTGGTGTAGAAGTTAACCGTAAAATGCTGGCTGATCTGGCTGTGAATGATCTTAACGCATTCAACTCCTTGGCTGGTATTGCTAAAGAGAAAATCAACGCGTAAGTGTTGTAATATAACCGAAAAGCACCGCCTGCGGGTTGCCCATGCAGCGGTGCTTTTTTGTGCGGTAAGATAGGGATGAAGCAGCATTGACATTCCCTACATAAAAGAAAAAGCTCTGCATCTGCAGAGCTATTCCCAGTACTTTATGGTGTTTAATTGAGCGGCGAGTTTTTTGCTGATATTGCGGCGAACTTTTCGTAGCTCGGAACGTTCATTAGCAGATTCGTTGATCAGCTTCTCTTCGTCTGTCTCTGGGATGATAGCTGGGACCGGAGTAGGTGTGCCATCCTCTTCGACTGCGACAAAGGTTAGGAATGAAGTAGCAGCGACAGCGCGCTCTCCAGTATATAGATTTTCTGAAATGATCTTCACAAACACCTCTATGCTTGTCCGTCCGGTCCAGGAGACGAAGGATTCAAAGCATACGGAGTCCGTAGGGCGAATGGGTCTCAAGAAGTCTACAGAGTCTGTAGAGGCTGTGACGACGTTAGTTCGACAATGGCGCATAGCTGAAATGGAGGCTACTTCATCAATGCCGCTCATAAGCTTGCCACCGAATAATGTTTTGTGATTATTGACATCATTAGGGAAAACGCGTCCGGTTTTGAAGACACGGGATTCACGGCAATATTTGAAGGCCGGTGTTGTTTGTGGATTTATTTCTTCGGTCATGATCTGATAACTTCCTTTCAGTGCAATTACTAAGGAATCATAATAATAGAAAACACTTAAGTGTGCAATAATATTTGTAATGTGTTGGAATACTATACAGAGTAAAATCAGGGTTTCTGACATTAACCAGACATAACTGTAACATGCTATGTCATGGAAAGCGGTTACTTGCTAAAAAGTGCAAATTATTATTGACCTGAGGTCATTTATGCACTGGATTTTAGATTTTATTGCAGTTATAATTTGAACTAATGGAATGTCCAAGCAGAACACAGAAGACATCCAATATTTTAAGGGGGATTACATTCAATGAAAAAAGGTTTAAAGCTATCTCTTGCAATGTTGCTGTCTCTTACAGTCGTTTTGACAGGCTGTGGAAACAACAATAACAACGCCGCTAAAGGTGAAACTAATGCAGGAACCAATGCAGGAACAAACGCACCTAAATCCGATTTCAAATTTGGTATGGTTACTGACATTGGTGGCGTAAACGATAAATCGTTTAACCAATCCGCATGGGAAGCATTGCAAGCTCTTGAAAAAGAAACAGGTAGTGGCGTTAAGTACTTGCAAAGTAAATCAAATGCTGACTATGAGCCAAACCTTAACTCCTTCGTTAAAGATGGATACAACTTGACTTGGGGTATTGGTTTTGATCTTGGCGACGCAATTAAAAAAGTAGCTACTGAGAACCCAAATGCTAACTTGGCTATCATTGATAGCGTAGTTGAAGCTCCTAACGTAGCTTCCGTTACTTTCTCCGAAAATGAAGGTTCCTTCTTGGTTGGTGTGGTTGCTGGTCTGACTACAAAAACTAACAAAGTTGCATTCATCGGTGGTCTGGAAAGCCCTGTAATCAAACGTTTTGAAGCTGGCTTTAAAGCTGGTGTAGCAGCAGTTAACCCTTCAGCTAAAGTAACACCTACTTATGCTGGTGGTTATGACAAACCAGACGTTGGTAAATCTCTTGCGGCTACATTGTATAACGACGGAAACGACATTATCTTCCCTGCTGCTGGACAAACAGGAAATGGCGTATTCAACGAAGCTAAAGCTCGTAACAAAGCAGGCGGTACTAAAGTATGGGTTATTGGTGTAGATAAAGACCAATCCATCGAGTTTGGTACTGACGTTACTTTGACTTCCATGATCAAACGTGTAGACGAAGCTGTTCTTAAAGTTTCTAAAGAAGTAATTGACGGTACGTTCAAGGGTGGTACTACAACCGTTCTTGGTCTGAAAGATAATGGTGTAGGTATTTCTGATACTAAGGACAACGTTTCTGAAGAGATCCTGGCTAAAGTTGAAGAATACAAAAAACAAATCATTGATGGAACAATCACTGTTCCTTCCGAGTAATAGTTAGTCTCCATTTATTGCATTACAATAAGGATCAAAGAATAAGGCCGGTGTTGTGCTGGCCTTATTCCTTGTTAAAGCACTGGTTATGATAAGAGGAACATAGATATACCGCCTTACAAAGGGCGGTACATCCGTGTCTATAAGGTAGTTATATATTCTGTGATGAGGGTGATTCCATGAGTGCTGCGGCTCCTGTCGTAGAGTTGAAGCAAATCACAAAACGCTTTCCCGGTATTGTTGCTAACGATTCCATTAGCTTGACGCTTAAAAAGGGTGAAATCCTTGCATTGCTTGGTGAGAATGGTGCAGGCAAGTCCACTTTAATGAACATTGTATTTGGATTGTATCAACCGGATGAAGGCAGTATTGAAATCGACGGGAAACCGGTTATTATTGATAACCCCAATAAAGCTATTGAGCTTGGTATTGGTATGGTTCATCAGCATTTCAAGCTTGTGGAGCCTTTTACGGTGACCGAGAATATTGTTCTTGGGATGGAGCCGAAAAAAGGTCTTAAAATTGACTATAAATCCGCTGCGGAACAGGTTCGGAAGCTATCGGAGCAATATGGCCTGCAAGTGAATCCAAATGCCGTTATTCATGACATTTCGGTAGGTATGCAGCAAAGGGTAGAAATTATGAAGACCCTGTACCGTGGAGCGGATATTCTCATATTTGATGAGCCGACCGCAGTACTTACGCCTCAAGAAATTACGGAACTCATGGCGATTATGAAGCGGCTTGTTGCAGAGGGAAAATCCATTATTTTGATCACGCATAAGCTTAAAGAAATCATGCAAATATCTGATCGGGTCACCATTATTAGACGTGGGAAAGTAATTGATACTGTGAATACCGCGGAGACCAATCCTAATGAGCTAGCTGAAAAAATGGTTGGGCGTGGCGTAACTTTCAAAGTGGACAAGAAGGTTCCTGAGGTTGGCCAATCTGTACTCAAACTGAAGGATGTCAGCAGTAAGAGTAAAGATGGGGTCTCCGTACTGGATGGTCTTAGCTTTGAAGTAAAAGCAGGGGAAATTCTCGGGATTGCTGGCGTAGATGGTAATGGACAAAGTGAGTTGATCCAGGCCATTACAGGTCTGCGCAAAATTGATTCGGGTTCGATAACCGTGTCTGGCAATGAAATTGCTAATTTATCACCGCGGAAGGTTTCAGAGATGAATGTCTCTCATATTCCTGAGGACCGCCACAAGCATGGGTTAGTGCTTGATTTCACCATGAGTGAGAATATGGTTTTGGAAACCTATTATAAGAGTCCTTACAACAAAAATGGCTTTTTGCAAAATGATGTCATTGATAAGTACGCAGCGAAGCTTATAGAGCAATTTGATGTACGTACACCTTCAATAGAGACCAAAGCACGTTCTTTATCCGGCGGAAATCAACAGAAAGCGATTATTGCGCGGGAAATAGATAAAAATCCGACATTGTTAATTGCCGCACAACCTACACGCGGTCTAGATGTTGGGGCTATTGAATTTGTTCAGAAGCAACTCATAGCTCAGCGTGATCAAGGAAAGGCTGTTCTACTTATTTCCTTTGAATTGGACGAGATTATGAACGTCTCTGACAGAATCGCTGTTATCTATGAAGGGAAAATTGTCGGTGAAGTGTTCCCGCAAGATACGAATGATCAGGAACTGGGTCTTATGATGGCAGGCAGCTTGCAGCGGGGAGGTAAGGCAGTTGAATAAGTTCAAAAAAATCTTCACAACTGACAGCTACATCGTTCCTCTGGTTGCCATCGTGCTTGGTTTTCTTGTGGGAGCAATAGTTATGCTTCTGGGCGGTTATGATCCGATAACTGCTTACTCCGCACTGTTCAAACGTGTGTTTGGTAATTTGTATAACTTTGGTGAAGCTGTGCGCGAAATGACACCATTAATGCTTACAGGGCTAGCCGTAGCTTTCGCATTCCGTTCAGGGATGTTTAATATCGGGGCAGATGGCCAAGTAATGATTGGTATGACAGCGGCAACAGTGGTGGGTATTAAGATGGCAGGTCTGCCATCCTTCCTGCTTGTCCCGCTTGCTGTAATTATTGCGGGTGTCTGCGGTGGTTTATGGGCAGGGATTGCCGGTTATTTGAAAGCAAAACGTGGGATTAACGAAGTTATTACCACAATCATGTTAAACTGGATTGCTCTTTACCTGTCGAATTATATCGTTAGAAACTTTTTGTTGCTTCCAGGACAAAATCGTTCCGAGGATATTCCGGCCTCGCTTTCCATGACCTTTTTGAATTCGATATTTGATAATGCACGTCTACACTGGGGTACAGCTATTGCTCTTGCTGCAGCGGTATTCTTCTATGTGTACTTATGGAAGACCAAGCAGGGCTACGAAATGCGTGCAGTTGGTTACAATCCACATGCTGCCGAATATGCAGGGATGAATGTTGGACGTAACGTTATGAAGGCAATGTTCATAAGTGGTGTATTCGCCGGTCTGGCCGGAGCAGGAGAGGTGCTTGGTGTATTCCATTATCAAGCTATTTTCGCGGCATCGCCAGGATATGGATTTGATGGTATCGCTGTTGCTCTTCTTGGTTTAACACATCCACTTGGTGTTATTCTGGCTGCGATTCTCTACGGTACGCTGACTTATGGTTCTGCGGGTATGAGTTTTGCTGCAGATGTTCCACCAGAGCTTATTCGTATCGTTATTGGTTCAATCATATTCTTTATTGCGGCACAAGGGATTGTGCGCTGGGTGCTTAAGCCCTTTTACTTCAAGCGCAAGAAAGAGAAGGTGTTATAGATGGATCTGCAGACGTTAGGTCAACTGCTTAATACAACGCTTGTTTTTTCCACAGCGCTCATTTTTGCCTCACTTGGCGGCATCTTCTCTGAACGTTCCGGTGTCGTAAACATTGGACTTGAAGGTTTGATGATGTTTGGTGCCTTTGCGGCAGCAGTAGGCGGTTATTATGCTCAGGACGCTGGAATGGGCGAATGGGCTCCTTGGGTTGGTGTACTCTGTGCTATAGCTGTTGGTGTGCTAGGCTCACTAATTCATGCGGTTGCATCTATAACCTTTAAATCTGATCAGACGATTAGTGGTACGGTTATTAACTTTTTAGCTGCAGGAAGCACGCTCTATATGGTAAAGCTCCTGTTTGATGGATCTGCTGAAACTCCGATCATTGATGGGTTTAGCAAGGTTGCAATTCCTGGGCTCTCCAAAATCCCAGTGATTGGTGAAGGGATTTTTAATTCCTATCCTACAACTTATCTGGCCATAATACTGGTCATCGTTATTTATTTGGTTCTGTTTAAGACGCCATTTGGATTGCGTTTGCGTGCAGTAGGTGAGCATCCAAGTGCTGCAGATACACTGGGTGTAAAAGTTAATCGGATGAGATATATCGGTGTAATGTTGAGTGGATTGATGGCGGGTATTGGTGGAGCTACAATCACTTTAACAACAACCGGAACCTTTGGACATAATACAATCTCTGGTCAAGGTTTTATCGCCATTGCAGCGATGATCTTTGGGAAATGGAATCCACTTGGTGCCTTTGGTGCAGCGGTATTCTTCGGATTTTCCCAAGCGATCCGCAACTATGTTCAATTGTATGAGTGGTCACAAAATATTCCTCAAGAGTTTATCTTTATGATCCCTTATGTACTGACTATCATCGTGCTGGTAGGGGCTGTAGGCCGATCCTCTGCTCCTAAGGCATTAGGACAGCCATACGATCCTGGTAAGCGATAGAAATGTAACTTTTCAAAGCCGTATTTCCGGTCTTTTCCCGGAAATACGGCTTTTTTATTAGGATCAGCAAGGATAAACATTGAGGCAGGAGGGCAAGTGTACAGGCGAAGGTCCTTTCCATCGAATAGACTGTTTTGTAGATGATGCAAATGAGAGGCGTACAAAACATTTAGGAGGGGATCATATGACTAAGCCAGTTACGAAGAAGCAGGTTATGAGACTCGTAGGTAAGCAGATCATTGCAGTAAAAAAGGACGGTACTCAGGTGACAGGGAAACTGCTTCGTGTATCCGGAAATCGTCTGATATTACAACGCGTAAGTGGTAAAAAAGTACAAACCAAAGCAATCATTCCTTTAGTGTTGTTTGATTTGCTAGCTATTGGTACAGCACCTTATGCTTTTGGTGGTGGCTATGGCGGTGGAGCGCCTTATGGCGGAGGTCCTGGCTATGGTAATCCTTATGGAGGTTACGGGTACGGAGGCACACCCTATCCACCTTTCGGATTCTTTTAAGTTCAGTTGAAATTCGATTTAACTAGATGAACCTTTTCTCCAATTCGTAACAGAAGCTTAGGGATTGATAACGGGCTACGCTGTAGCCCAATTTTTGATAAAAGGCAAGAGCTGCTGTGTTTCCTAAATCGACGGATACCTTAGCCCGATGACATCCGCGTGATAGTGCAAATCGTTCTGCTCGATCCATGAGCATATTCCCCAAGTGTTTGCGCCGTGCTGCGGGTGCTATGGCTAACATATCGATATAAAGTAAATCACCATGCAGCAGGAAATGGACAAACCCCATTGGATCACTCTCATAGTCGGGACAGGCGACTAAGGTGATACCGTGTCCCAGACGACGGGGGATATCTTTTTTGATTTTGGCAATTTCAGTCTTTGGTAAATGAGATAATGGTACAAGCTGTCGCTCGATTAAATCAAGGATAATGACGTCATCCTGCTTGGGTCGACGATAACGGATCATAGAGCGCCCCCTTTCTACGCATTGTCGTACATCATATGTCGGGAGCGTGGTGGGGGTTCCCAGCACGTAGAAGTAGGAGTTGTGACAATATTAAAAATAAGGGTATTGACTTATCCATGTTAGGAATCATATAATGTGTCTAAACATTTTATCGAACATACATGTATCGGCAATGATGAGGACGAAGTTTTAAGGGCTCTTTTGCTCAGAGAGTGTGAGGATCTGCTGCAACCTCCACCGAAATCCCTTATATACGAGCTCACCTCGGAGCTGTTTTCCTGAAAGGTCCACTGGCTAGAGTGGTGGAATTATTAGGGAAAATCGTTTAGTCCGCGTTAGGGACTTCAGGTTACAGAGATTAGGGCCCTTGCCTACATCGATGGATTTTTGTATACCTGATAAGGCGTTGCATCGCGAGATGTAATGCAAACATGGGTGGTACCACGGAAGATCAACCTTTCGTCCCTCACGCGCTAATACTGTGCGTGGGAGGCGAAAGGTTTTTTTGTTTTATAAGGAACCATTTGCTGATGTATAAAGGACGGTCCGTCATTTGCATAATGAATGTTAAATATCGGAGGAGGAATACTGATGAGCGCGCAAATACCGGAATTACGGTCTACTGAGCAGTTAAAAGAAAAATGGATGGAGCCGGAGGTCATTTCCGGTTCCGAGATATTACTCCGCAGCCTTGTATTAGAAGGTGTAGACACTGTATTCGGATATCCGGGTGGAGCTGTACTGTACATCTATGATGCATTGTACGGTTTTACGGATTTCAATCACGTGTTAACACGTCATGAGCAAGGTGCTATTCATGCAGCTGACGGTTACGCTAGAGCAAGTGGCAAACCAGGGGTATGTATAGCTACCTCAGGTCCCGGAGCAACGAATCTTGTAACAGGTATTGCTACAGCATATATGGACTCCACTCCATTGGTTGTAATCACAGGTAACGTATTCTCCAGCCTGATCGGTACAGATGCTTTCCAGGAAGCAGACATTACCGGGATAACGATGCCAATCACTAAGCATAGCTACTTTGTAAGAGATGTTGAGGATCTCCCCCGTGTTATACATGAAGCTTTTCATGTGGCGAATACCGGTCGTAAAGGTCCAGTGTTGATCGATATTCCGAAAGACGTATCAGCAGCGAAGACGTTGTTCACACCAGTGAAAACAGTGAATCTTCGGGGCTACAATCCTTGTACAGTTCCAAACAAACTGCAGCTTGATAAATTGGTTCGTGCGATTGCGGTTGCTGAACGTCCGATCATCATTGCAGGTGGTGGAGTTATTTACTCCGGAGCACATGAAGCTATGTTCGAATTCGTGAAACGGACAGAGATTCCAATTACTACAACCTTGCTGGGTCTCGGAGCTTTCCCTAGTGCAGAAGAACTTTGGATGGGAATGCCGGGTATGCATGGTACGTATACCGCGAATAATGCGATCCAACAGTGCGATTTGCTCATTAATATCGGTGCACGTTTTGATGACCGTGTTACTGGCAGACTGGACGGCTTCGCGCCAAAAGCCAAAATCGTGCATATCGATATCGATCCTGCAGAAATCGGGAAAAATGTATCGCCTGATATTCCGATTGTAGGCGATGTGAAAACGGTATTGGAAATGCTGAATCCTGAGGTTGGCCGCGCATCTAATGCTGATGCTTGGAGAACACAGATTGCTCAGTGGAAGCTAGATCAGCCGCTTCGGTATAAGGATTCAGAAACAGAGCTTAAACCACAATGGGTGATTGAAATGATCAATGACACCACTAAAGGTGAAGCGATTGTTACAACGGATGTTGGTCAGCATCAAATGTGGGCTGCACAATACTATAAGTTCAATCATCCGCGTTCATGGATTACTTCAGGCGGTCTTGGAACGATGGGCTTCGGATTCCCGTCAGCTATCGGTGCACAGATGGCACATCCTGAACGGTTGGTAGTATCGATTAATGGTGATGGCGGCATGCAAATGTGTTCCCAAGAGCTAGCGATATGTGCGATTAACAATATACCAGTCAAAATTGTAGTAATTAACAATCAGGTGCTTGGCATGGTTCGCCAATGGCAGAATCTTATCTATGATAAACGTTACAGCTTTACAGACCTCGCAGGCAGTCCGGACTTCGTTAAGCTGGCTGAGGCCTATGGTGTAAAAGGTCTACGGGCGACGAATAAGGAAGAAGCACGTGATGCATGGCAGAAAGCACTGGAAACACCGGGTCCAGTATTGGTAGAATTCGTTGTTCCAAAAGACGAGAATGTCTACCCGATGGTAACTCAAGGTTCAACCATCGATCATATGCTGATGGGGGATGAATAACAGTGACAAGACATACGATTTCTGTACTCGTAAATGACCAGCCGGGTGTGCTTCAACGGGTGTCGGGTTTGTTCGGTCGCCGCGGATTTAATATTGAGAGTATAACGGTTGGCCAGTCTGAAGAGGTTGGATTGTCCCGGATGGTTATCGTTACTCTTGGAGACCAGCATACGCTTGAACAAATCGAGAAGCAGCTCTACAAGTTAATTGATGTAATTAAAGTCGTTGATCTTGGATCTAAGCCCATGGTTGCTCGTGAGCTGGCTCTGATTAAAGTGAATGCCGATCCAAGTGAGCGTCCGGAAATTATGGGCGTTGTAGAAACCTTCCGGGCTTCAGTTGTTGATATTGGCAGCACTACATTGTTAGTACAGGTAGTTGGAGATACAGTGAAGATTGATGCGATGATCGAGCTTTTGAAACCTTATGGAATCAGAGAGCTGTCTCGCACGGGTATTACGGCTATGGTACGCGGTAACTCTTAAATAGTTTATTTTGCGACTTTAACGGATTACTGCTTGATTGCATTAATCTGATATGATATGAATGAACTTCCCGCTAAAGAGCGGGAGCTTGAGGAGCAGCTAGATCTTCTATGATTCCAGTTCTCTTGAAGCACCCGCTCTTTATGATGGGTCTCAAATTAAAGGAGGATATTGACAATGGCAGTTACAACGTACTATGAACAGGATGCAGAACTTAGTGTATTAAAAGGAAAGACAATTGCGGTAATCGGGTACGGTAGCCAAGGACATGCCCAAGCACAAAACCTGCGTGACAGTGGTCTTCAAGTTGTCATCGGTCTTCGTGAAGGTAAATCTTTTGAAACTGCGAAAAATGACGGTTTTGAAGTATTGCCAGTAGCTGAAGCAGTATCCCGTGCAGATGTTGTGCAAATCCTAATGCCAGATGAAACACAGGCTTCGGTATATAAAAATGAAGTAGAACCAAACCTTAAAAAAGGCGCAGCTTTGATGTTCTCCCACGGCTTTAACGTACACTTTGGACAAATCGTTGCTCCTAAAGATGCAGACGTGCTGCTTGTAGCACCAAAATCTCCAGGTCACATGGTTCGTCGTACTTATGTTGAAGGCTTTGGCGTTCCTGGCTTGATTGCTATCGAACAAGATGCAACTGGAAAAGCTAAAGAAATCGGTCTTGCTTATGCAAAAGGTATCGGCTGTACACGCGCAGGGGTTATCGAAACTTCCTTCCGTGAAGAAACCGAAACTGACTTGTTCGGTGAACAAGCTGTACTTTGCGGTGGTGTATCCGCACTGATCAAAGCTGGCTTCGAAACATTGACAGAAGCAGGATATGCTCCTGAGATGGCTTACTTCGAATGTCTGCACGAATTGAAGCTGATCGTTGACATGGTATACGAAGGCGGATTGTCCAGCATGCGCGATTCTATCAGTAACACTGCTGAGTACGGTGACTATGTAACTGGACCACGTATTGTAACTGAAGATACTAAAAAAGCTATGAAAGCTGTTCTGACAGATATTCAAGAAGGTAAATTCGCTCGTGACTTTATCCTTGAGAACCAATCCGGACGTGCTTTCCTTACCGCTACTCGCCGCAACGAAGCTGCTCACCCAGTAGAAGTTGTAGGTAGCCAATTGCGTGAAATGATGCACTGGATTAAGAAATAATCATAATCATACTTATGATTAAATAGTATTACCTTCAAATGCGGCCGTGACTTTGCGAGCCGCATTTGAGAGTTTCAGCACAATTTTTGGGAGGTGCTTAGCATGCGGAAAATTTATGTGTTCGATACGACACTGCGAGATGGAGAGCAGTCACCAGGTGTGAACCTCAACACGCGTGAGAAAGTGGAGATCGCTTACCAGTTAGAGAAGCTGGGAATTGATCGCATGGAAGCGGGTTTTCCTGCAGCTTCTCCAGGTGATCTAGCTTCTGTTAATGCGGTGGCAAGAGCTGTGAAGAACGTCACGGTAATCGGCCTTTCTCGTTCTAGAGAGACAGATATTGATGCTGTAAAAGAAGCACTACAGGGAGCGCAGGACCCTTGTATTCATATTTTTCTGGCTACATCTCCTATTCACCGCCAGCATAAGCTACGGATGGATAAGGCTCAGGTGCTGGAAACTGCACAGTCTGCTATCCGATACGCTAAAAAATATTTCCCTAAGCTCGAGTTTTCATTAGAAGACGCGGGCCGTACGGAGTATGATTTCATGGCTGAAATGGTCGGCATGGCTATCCGGGAAGGCGCTAATGTTGTTAATATCCCGGATACTGTAGGTTATTTGAATCCTTCGGAGTACGGAGCTATCTTTAAATATCTAAAAGAGAATGTGCCTGATATTGAACGCGTACAGCTTAGTGCCCATTGTCATAACGATCTTGGTATGGCTACAGCAAATACGTTGGCTGCGATTCAGAATGGTGCAGATCAGATCGAAGGAACGATCAACGGTATCGGTGAACGTGCCGGGAACACAGCGATTGAAGAAGTTGCGCTAGCGCTTGAGACACGGGCTGAATTTTTTGGTGCAAAAACATCGCTTACGTTATCTGAGATCTCTCGCACAAGCCGTCTGGTCAGCAAGCTTACAGGTATGGTGGTTCCAGGGAATAAAGCGATTGTAGGAGCTAACGCATTTGCTCATGAATCGGGTATTCACCAGGACGGGATGCTAAAAGAGAAAACTACCTACGAGATCATGACACCGGAGACTATTGGACTTAAAGAGAGCAAGCTGGTACTCGGCAAACACTCTGGACGGCACGCTTTCCGCGATAAGTTGAGTGATCTTGGGTATGATTTGTCCGAAGAAGAGCTGAACACCGCTTTTTCTAGATTTAAGGATTTGGCAGATAAGAAAAAAGAAGTATCAGATGAAGACATTTTGGCTTTGATTGAAGAGAAATTAATTGATACGCCAGAAGTCTTTAAGCTGCAAACGATGTTCGTTACTTATGGTAATGAAGCTGTTCCAACCGCCAAGGTTATTATTGCGGGTCCGGAAGACCAGCCGATTGTAGCTGAGGCCGAAGGTAATGGTTCAGTAGATGCCATCTACAATGCTATTGATAAAGCCACGAATGAGGAAGTTACCCTTGGAGATTATTCGATTAAATCGGTCTCCCGTGGTAAAGATGCGCAGGGTGAGGTTCATGTGGTGCTTTCGCAGGGAGAAGTAGCTGCACAAGGCCGTGGACTTAGCACCGATATTCTAGAAGCAAGTGCCCGCGCTTATATTGATGCGCTGAACAAGCTTCTGGAGAAGCGTAAGACTTACACCAAACGTGATCACGCTAGTCTATAAGATGTACAATGTTATTTTTATTTTCCACTAAGTAGTAAATACGACAGGGATATGCGAGTTATTGCGCATATCCCTGTTTTTTTTTGCAATAAAAAGATCTCCAAGACTGCAATAGGACGCTGTTCAGATTATGTATAGATGGACTATTTACAATAGTTGTTAGGTTGCAAATTTATATCATGAGAAAGAGTCAAGGAGGTTAATGCGGGGGAGTAGAGTACGGGATTCAAAGGATAAAGCTTAGGAAAAGCACGATAAACAGAGTGACAAAGGAGGCATTTTTAATAATGTTATCAAAAAAGAAAATTAGCGCATTGCTCGTAGTATTCTTGCTTGTGACGCAATGGGCTTACAGCTTTGGCTTTGGAGTCAATTCGCAGGCATATGCGAGTGGCAACGGTACTGTAATTGGAGATGACCTCATTACTAGTGTTACGCTTGCTGTATACACCGATGATAAATACACAAATACGGTTACAGAAAGCGTATATGAACTTGATTCCTATTCGGAATTGAACTATACATGGTCACTTCCAGATGGGCATGGATATAAGGATGGGTCCACCTATACCTTTGATCTTCCAACACAGTTTGAACTTTATAACGATCTGAATGGTGATCTTATTTTTGACGATGAGCCTGTAGGGACTTATACCGTCGACAAAAATACTAACCGCGTTGTATTTACATTTAATGCTTATATCGAAACTCACGATAAAGTGGGAGGGACTTTCTCCGTAAGGTCGCTTTTGAGCTCCAAGAAAATTACAGGCTCCACGAAGCAAACCCTGATTTTCCCGATACAAGGCGGTACTCAGACCATTGAGCTTAATTTTAAGCCGAAGGTTAGCTCTACTATAGAAAAAGACGGTTCGCCTAAGCCGCAGTATTATAATCCAACAAGCATCGCTTGGACGGTTGATGTGAATAAGGCACTGGAAAGCGTAAAAAATGCAGTTGTCACCGACACACTCCCTGCGGGATTATCACTGAATACGGTATCTATTGCTGTTTATGAGCTTGATGTGAAGGTCGATGGGACTGTGAGTCTTGGCAATCTAGTGGACAGCAGCAAGTATGATGTGACAGGATCCACTTTGGGAGAGTTAAAGCTGAAATTTGCGGATAACCCGCTTACTAAGGCTTACCGGATTGGCTTCTCTACGGATATTACTGGTACTGGTGTAGATGCGAAAACCTTTTTGAATGAGGCAGTCTTAACAGGAGATAACGGATTTTCTAAAAAGGCTAGCACTACAGTTACAGTAGGACGTGGCAAACCACTATCGAAAGAGTCCATCAATTACGATGCAGCGAATCAGGTGATTTCCTGGGCTGTTAATTTCAATTACAATGAAAAAACAATTTTAGCGGCAAATGCTATTTTGAAGGATACATTCAATAACACCCAAGATCTAATTCTCAGCTCGGTTAAAGTTTATCCTGTAACGATCGACAGTAATGGCAACGGGGTTAAAAGCGCGGAAATCGCTTCAAGCGAATATACAATAACTCCAACAACTGCAACGGGATTAAATGGTTTTGATCTGAAATTTAACAATGATATAAATTCTGCCTACCGTATTGAATATCAGACAAAGGCAAATGGCAGAGTATTTGATGATGGCAAGATTACGAACAAAGTTACTTATGATGGAAAAACAGAAACGGGTTACAGTGATATCAAGCAGCAAATTCTCCATAAATATTATAGCAACGTTAATTATGCGACTAAGACCCTTGATTGGACTATCCAAATTAACGACGACAGCAAGACTATGGAAAATTTAGTGGTGACGGACACTTTTGGCAATGCCGGATTAAAGCTTGTTCCGGGTACATTAAAGGTTCAACCAACTAAAGGCGGAACTGCTACCGTCCATAGTGTTGTTTACAATGCGCATGATCCGGTTGCAGTAAACGATGGATTTGTGATTACTTTTAATGCGCCGATAAATGAGCCTTACACAATTACTTATACAACAAGCTTTAACTATGATTGGCTGGCTCCGGGCAAAACTCAATTCACTAATACAGGTGCACTCGATTGGAAAGAAACGGTTAATGGGGTGCAGGAGTCTAAGCATAAAGAAGCGACCGTAACCTTTAATCCAAGAGATGAGGTTAAAAACAATGGGAAGAAGAGTGGTTCCTACAATGCTGTAACTAAGGAAATCACTTGGAACATTGGGGCTAATTATAATCAGAAAACGTTAAACCAAGCTCAACTGGTTGATACCATTTCAGCTGGCCAAGTTGTAAATATGGATTCTGTGAAAGTGAATAAATGGGAGTATGGAAAGGATGGAAATCCTTCTCCTCAAGCTAGTGTGAATTCCGCGGACTATAAAGTGGAGCTGGATGGCAGTGAGCTGAAGGTGACATTTAATAAAACGATTAATTATGCGTTCTACGTCACTTTCAAAACAACGTTCGCGGATCAAGCGATTGATTCAAATGAAATTAAAAATACAGCTACGTTATATGACGGTGCGAAAGTAGAGTCCGCTAAACTGCAAGCTTCTGTTAATATCCCTCAGGGCGGGGAATACGTTAACAAAGAAGGTGCGCAGGATGGAAATAAAATACATTGGACGGTTTACATCAACCGTAACCAATCTTTTGTAAAAGAAGCGGTAATTACGGATATTCCAAGCGACAATCAAATCCTGCTGTCCAATACATTCCATGTCTACAAAACGAAAGTTGCAAGCAATGGGGATGTAACATCGACCAACCAAGAATTGGTGAGTGGTACAGATTATAAGCTGGAAATCACTACGGATAATGACGGAAAAGAAAGCTTTAAGCTTAGTTTCCTGAAGGATATTTCCGAAGCTTATATTTTGAAATATGACTCCCTGATCACAGCACAAAACAATGATAAGGTAACCAATAAGGTTAGTTTCGATGGTAAAAACATCAAGGTAGTTCCAGGTGTAAGCACCGAGGAAATTATCGTTAAGCTCTCTAGCGGCTCCGGCACAGGAAGCGGCGTAAGAGGACCGTTGACGATTACCAAAGTAGAAGACGGGAATACGAGTAAGGTGTTAAGTGGGGCCGTTTTTGATCTGTATCGGGTAGTTGATGCCGATAAGATCTGGATTAAGGAAGGCACTACGGATACAAACGGGATACTTGAATTTACCAAACTGACAGGTGGGAAATATATATTAATTGAGAAAACAGCGCCTGCTGGTTATGTTCTTGATCAAACACCACATGAAGTGACTATTTCTTCGACGACAGGGATAAGCCTTGAGGTAAAAAACAAAGTTCCGACACCAACAGCAACGCCTATACCGACTGTAACGCCCGCACCAACGGTAACACCAACGCCAGCGCCAACAGCAACACCAACGTCGACACCGACAGCAACACCAACGTCGACGCCGACAGCAACACCAACGTCGACGCCGACAGCAACACCAACGTCGACGCCAACAGCAACACCAACGTCGACACCGACAGCAACACCAACGTCGACGCCGACAGCAACACCAACGTCGACGCCGACAGCAACACCAACGTCGACGCCGACAGCAACACCAACGTCGACGCCAACAGCAACACCAACATCGACACCAACAGCAACACCAACGTCGACGCCAACAGCAACACCAACGTCGACGCCAGAGGAACCGACAGGTCCTATCTGGACACCATCACCGACACCGGAAGTAGTCGTTACTTCTACACCAACAGCAACACCAGTTGTGGTGGCAACACCTTCGCCAACACCGATGGTAACGCCAGTGTCGACGGCAACGCCAACGGTTACGCCAACAGCTACTCCAAGCCAGCCTGTGGCAACTAGTACGCCTGTTGTTCCGCAGGTAACCCCACCTGTGCAGAAAGAGATTACCAATGAAGATGTTCCTATTGAAGGTGAAATTCCACTTGGGGGAGTGCCAAGCTTGGGAGATGAGCCGGGACATGGTAAAGTGACTATTACTAAGGATGGCAAATGGGTCTACACACCTGATCCGGGCTATATTGGTAAAGATAAGTTCACCATTATTGTTACAGATGAGAATGGAAATGAAGAAGAAATCCTCATAGAGATTGATGTGGAGGAAGTACCAAAGGGTACAGTTACTGAGCCGGGAAATAACAGCAATAAACCGACTCAGCTTCCGAAAACAGGAGAAGACAGCGCGTTTCCGATCTACTTGGCTGGTGGAAGTCTGGTGCTTTTAGGGTTTGTATTAACAAGACGATTCAAACGTAATAACTAGGAAGGTAATAATAAAGACACCCGGTTTTATCCGGGTGTCTTTATTATGTCTTGATAGGGTATTTAGCTCATCGCACTCTATGGTTAAGCTGTTCCCATTGCTCGTACCAGTGCTCAACGCTGGCTGGAAGATTAATGTTAAGCTCCTGATGGAATAAACCCTTTAGCAGCTTGTATTGCTCTTCCACAGCGGAACGTTCTCCAATGCTGTCGTAGACCTTCATTAATCCTAAATGCCCTTGTTCAAAATAAGGCTGTAACTGCACTACTCGTTGATAGACAGTAACGGCCTCGGCAATTCTGTTGCTTTCTATATAAAATTGGGCTATGCCCATTGCATGGTGCAACCAAATGGTACGAAGACGTTGCCGCTCACTTTCAGCCCATAAATAATCATAATCGTCATAGTAATCTCCAGAATAAAGCTCGAATAAAACTTGATGCTCCGCACAATTAACTTCACTGATGGTTTCCAGAGCCAGGATACCCTGTTCCCACTTATCTACATCAATCAACATTGATCCGGTTTCAAGGGTATAGCCTTCCCCCCCGCTAAGGTTGCTGATATGCAGGTCGACTTCATTCTGCTTTAAGCATTGCCGGACTTGATAAATTGTTGTATAGAGATGGGTAGAGGCCTTTTTCAGATTGAAGTCTGGCCACAGCAGTTCAATCAGCATGTCTTTACTTACGAAGCGGTTGCGATTATGGAGCAAAAAGGCAAATAACTCTTGGGCCTTAGAGGTTCTCCAACGCAGATTATTCAGAGATTGTCCGCCTCGTTCAAAACGAAGCGATTGAAGACAACGAATGGTTACCTCTTCTTTTGCAATTATGAGTTTTGGTGCAAGTGACAATCTTTCTTCTAACCGCTGGACAGCTTTCAATAGTCGGTCATTTCGCACAGGCTTCAAAATATAATCGAGCGCATTGATCTCAAAAGCCTCCACAGCATAATGGTTATACGCGGTAACGAAGATAATATTTGCATTTGGACAGGCCTCTTGGAGCATCTCCGCAGCTTGAAGACCATTAATTTCAGGCATTTCAATATCAATAAAAATAACGTCAGGATGATAAGACGGAGCCTCTTGAATGGCCTGTGAGGGGTCCGTATAGGAAGCGGCTATATGTAAAGATGGTATTTTTTTTAACATAAACTCTAATTTCACAAGGGCAAGCCGTTCATCGTCAACTAATATTGCCTGAATCATTATTAATCACCACTCAGATATAGTATTTTAGCCAAAATACGTCGAATCCTTACTTGATATTTCGGTTCACAATAGTTTGTCTGTTAATCAGAAAGTTTTCGAAGCGGATTTTTTTTGTCAGAAGGAATAATAAAACTCACAGAAGTTCCTTTCCCTTCGGAGCTTTTAATCTGCAGCCCTTTTCCGTAGACCCGCAACAGCCGTTTATGTGTATTTAAAAATCCGATTCCTCTTGCATCATTAGACGGATTGCTGAGCAACTGCTGGAGTTGTTCGTTTTTCATGCCTTGGCCATTGTCTGATATCGTGATTTCAATATCGCCAGCTTGTTCCTTGATGGTTATGGACACCGTTCCTCCTTGGGAGCGACTCAAAATACCGTGCCGGACAGCATTTTCAACCAGTGGCTGTATAGTCAGGGGCGGCAGCTGAAAATGCAAGCTTTCCTCATAATCCCAAAGAATGGTCATCCTATCTTCAAAGCGCTCCTTTTCTATGTAGAGGTAGGCATGAACAAGCTCAAGCTCTCGTTCAATCGGTATCATAGGCTCAGCATTCAGGAAATTGAAGCTTAAACGCAAATAAGAGCTGAAGGCATCCACAAGGTGACTCATTCTATTAATATCAAAAGAAGCCAGCGCGGATATTGAATTTAATGTGTTGAACAAGAAATGTGGTTGTATTTGCGCTTGAAGATAGGCAGCTTCCACACGAAGCCGTTCGTTTACGGACTGTTTTAGATCTGTTAAGGAGCGTACACGGGCCTTCAGCTCTATTGCATTCATAGGCTTCATTACATAGTCATTTGCACCTGAAATAAAACCGGTATAAATATCTTCCGCTTGGCCTCGTGCCGTCAGAAGCAGAATGGGAAGCTCAGCAATGGTGTAACGTTCACGAATTCTATGCGCCAGCTCATACCCGGACATTTGTGGCATCATTACATCTGTAATAATTAAATCCCACTGAACGGTATCCAGCAATAGTAAAGCATCGTTTCCGCTGGTCACCGTAACGATTTCATAGTCCTTGATGGAAAGTACGTTGGTAAGTATTTTTAGATTAACCGGATCATCATCTACAGCCAGAAGCTTTGGTCTCCTTCCATGGGCTGATGAAACGATACCCGGTGCGGTTAATTTGGATAAAGTGATCATAGATGGCGTGTCTGAGAATTCAGTCATAGAGGGCAGTTCTGAACTCAATACCCGGTTGGTTGAATCGTATAATGGCATTGTGAATGTAAAGGTAGTACCTTCTCCAAGTGTGGAGACTACACTTATTTTCCCGCCGTGAAGTTCAACTAACTGCTTGCTGGTGCTTAATCCAAGCCCGATGCCACCGCTAACTTCGTTCATGCTGGAATCGCCCTGTTCATAGGGCTGGAAAGCTCTGAGCAACGTCTCCTCGTTCATGCCAAGACCCGTATCCGTAATATGAATCTGCGCCGATTTTTTATGAATATCTGCATGGATTCTTATCGTGCCTACAGTCGTATATTTAACAGCATTTTGAAGCAGATTGAACAAGATCTGAATGAGTCTTTTTTCATCAGCCACAATAGAAGGGAATGAATCTGGTATTTCTGAGACTAAGGATAAAGATTTCCCTTCCGTTAAGAATTTGAACATATCAAGCACACCCACTGCGAAGGATTGGATCTTAAGTTCTCTGAGCTGCAATTGTATATTGCTTTCACGGAGCTGGGATTGATCCAGCAGATCGTCTACCAGAAGAGACATACGTCTTCCAACGGTAATGAGCAGTTTTAAATTCTCAGCATTTTGATGCGTTACAGTGTCACGCTCGCTGCCCAGGACAGTTTCGGCAATGTTAATGATACTGTACAGCGGATTTTTTAATTCATGTGAGGTGTTAGCCAAAAAAGCATCCTTTTGTGTAACACTTCTCTGCAGGCTGTGCGCCAGTTTTTCTGTCTCCTTAGTATTCCAGTGATATCGCTTAAATCCAAAAGTCGCAAAGCACAAAAAGGCGATAATTAGATCAAAAGGATAATAGGTAACGTTAACCCAGTTATAATTCTTGAACATTCCCCAAAGTGTGCTGTTAACGATGGCAAACATAGATAACAACAGGAAAATAGAGCCTTCGTAATTTTTAACAATAGATCTCAGAAAAAGAATTACGACACCTAATGCTAAAACTAATAAATTTATGCCGAAAATCAGTGTGTGAAATTCATAATAGTGAACAACGGGTCCAAATAATATGAACAGGATGTCTACTACGGACAGGATGGTTAGGATACGAATACTTTTTATTTTTAAATCCGTGAACAAAAGATGTTTGCTTGTCTGCAGGATAAAAATAAATACAGCAATATAAGAGATGTAAAATAGTTTGAAATTCCATTGATAGTTCAAGGGAAATACGTGCAATAGAAGCCTGTCATCATCTATGAGTACGGTAGTTATAGCGGATATTACCAGTAGAAAAAAATAGATCAACATCTTTTGCCGCAGCCCAATTATATATAAAATAACAGCATATACAGCGTGCAGTATTAGAACAACACATAATAGCAACTGTAGGCTAATAGAGAGCAGTCTTTCCTGTGTTAAAGCTTTTTCGCTGCCAAATACAATCGTTTTAGAAATTCCTCCCGTTTGGGAAAAGGAATAGTTGGCTACATGGATCACAATTTCAAGTTCACTTTTATCGGTTGTAAAGGATACTGAATAAGGCAGTATGTACGGAATATAGTGTTCTTTACTCTCAGCAGGAGTGCCAGAGCTGTCCAGCCGTTCACCGTTGATATACACTTCTGAAGAGGACCGAGCTCCGGAAATTAGAAGACTATAGGATTGCTTCTTATGATTATCTGTTAGGACACGTAGCCGATAGGAGCCGTAGCCATAAGCAGATTTATCGCTATCGCTAAGGGCATCTTTCCAGTTCCCCGGGACTTGTATATATTTTGCAGGAGCAGCAGTTACAGATTGTTCGTTGAATGAAGGAAGCAGCATACCCGGATAGAACTCCCACTGCCCACTTAAAATAAGGAGTTTGTCCTGATTCCATTGTTTATCCCGTAAATCCAACACACCATTGATCAGTGGTGGTTGTGTGGTGTGCGGAGAAATCTTTACCCATAGGATACGGAATCCAGTGAGTATAATAAGAAACAATGCGATAATTAAGAAGAGTTTTCTTTTAGTCATAGTAGTTAAACATTATTCGACAACAAACTATATATTCCTCTCTTCAGCCTATTTCAAAAAAACCAAAAAAATTTATGTATAGGTTGCAGGGGAGAACGATTGGTTGGCGTCTAACGTTATGAAGGTGAAGGAGGGGAGAAAGCTGGAAGAGGCAGAATGGATTGCTGCTGTGCTGAACGGTCAACATCAAGCCTTTGGGCATTTGGTGACACGTTACCAAGGCATGGTATACAGAGTATGCGTCAAAATCACAGGAGAAGCCGAATCGGCCAAAGATATGGCCCAGGAGGTTTTTATAAAAGCATATAAAGCGCTCCCCTCTTTCAGAGGACAATCCTCCTTCTCGACATGGCTGTATCGGATTGCCTACCGAACCTGTCTGGACTGGAAACGGGCCAACGATAGGGAGTGGAAGTACCGAAGTGCAGCTGATTACACAGAAAATGATTGGGTAACGTCTCAAACTCCGGAGCATGAGGTACTTGAGCAGGAAACATCAGCTGAATTAGGTGAGAATGTGAACAGTCTGGCGGAACCGTACCGGTCGGTCGTCCAGCTGTACTATTTTCAGCGGAATTCCTATCAAGAGATTGCAGAGCAAAAGGGAGTTTCCGTGAAAACAATCGAATCGCAGCTTTATCGAGCCAGACAGATGATGCGTAAACAAAGGGAGGAATGGCGATGAATTGTGCAATAGTGAAGGAATGGATGCCACATTATATAGACGGCCTACTGTCTCCAGAGATGGAGCTGAGTATCCGATTGCACATAGAGTCATGTCCTGATTGCGCAGAGTGGCTGGAGGAAGCCAAGGCAATGTCGGAGCTGTGGTCGGAAATGGATGCTGACAGAGAACAGTTGCAGGCGCAGATGGACTTCCCGGATCTCGCAGCAGATGTTATGACACATATTGAGCAGCTCGAAACAGGGCGCAGATCACGAGCGACTAAGGCAACCAATGTAAGACGTCGTTCTGCCCCAAAAACCTCATGGATTCATTATGGAGTGGCTGCTTGCCTCAGTTTGTTATTGTTGCAGTTTGGGGTATTTGAGAATTTGGCCTATGGCATTACCGAAATAAACGGCCATATGTCGAATTCAGTAACCCAGTGGTTTGGTGGCTTTGGGAGATAGTAATAAAATAATTGATCATCAATAGATGTTTAAATTGGCTAAAGTTTTGCTACCCAAATTTTAGGAGGATGTATTATGATTAAGAAGAGACGTTGGCTCACTTTTATGCTGGCTATGATACCTGGAGTAGGTCATTTGTACTTAGGCTTTAAAAAGCAGGGTTTACAGTTTATGATCGGGGCCTCCTTATGTATAATGTTTATTCCGTCCGAGCCCTTGATCTTCCCGTTTGCCCTGGCGGCGCTGTGGTTTTATCAGTTGTTTGATGCCCTGCAGAAGGCGGCTTGGATGAAAATAACGGCTGCTGAACACGAACGAATGATGTTTCATCCAGACAGCTTCGGAGCCCCTTGGACCATGGGTATGTCCTCTATGCCTGGATATCCACATGAAGAGATCAATCCAGCTTGGGTGGGAATCGGCTGTGTTGTTGCTGGGTTCCTTATGTTGGTAATCACAGCTTTCCCTACCCTTTGGGATATGCTGACTGAGATCAACATCGGCACGATCTTATTATCAGTGGGTCTGATTGCGTACGGACTGAAGATGTTAAGGAACAATACGAGAGCATAAGAAACGGGGATTTAACTATGGGGAGATGGAAAATAGGAAGTTTCACAGCAGCCTTGGGCTGCATTGCCCTTGGTGTCATTATCGTGATGGCTCAGTATGATATGATCAGCTATGAGGTGCTTGGTTTTTTATGGCCGGCGTTGTTGGTCTTATTCGGACTTGAGATGTTGATTAGACTTTTTATCAAATCCGATGTCAAAAGCCGTGTAAGCGGCTGGGCCATCCTGTTAATTATTGTGCTGATCGGAGCAAGTGGTGCTCAGACAGTAATGGCCGGAGGTTCACTCAGCAATCTGATCGGTAATACACATCTAACTCCGCTTAGTGGGAATGTGGAAGTGAAAGAGAATATTACGACGCTCAAAATCGTACTTCCAAGTGGAAAAGTAAAGGTTGAGGGTGTAGCTGGAAGCTCTTTGGATTATGAGGGAAGTTTACTGCTGCCTGGAAAATCGCAAAGTGATGCTGAAAGTGCATTAGAAAAGAAATGGAAGGTTAGTACTGAAGGAGATACACTGATTATGGAGCTTGATACCGATCATAATTGGTTCTCTAACATTCAGTTTGGATTCAATACCAAAAGTCCTTATTTAAATATAAGTGCACCCAATAACCTTGCTGTTGAGGTTGAGACAAGTGATGGCTCTATAGAAGCCTGGAATCTTAAGTCAGGTATAGAGGTTGAGACAAGTAATGGTGCATTAAATATTCATGATATTGTCGGCGAAGTGGATGCACATACCAGCAATGGGTCACTATCCGTACAGAATATCCAAGGTGAAGTTGAACTTGTGAGCTCTAATGGAGCCATAGTATTGGATAACATTGATGGGGCGTTGTCAGCCAAGAGCAGCAATGGCAAAATTACTATAAACTCAGCAGTGACCGGAAACTGGAAATGTACATCCAGTAACGGAAAGATTATAGTGGGCTTACCGGCCGTGTCGGATGCGAAGATTATTGCAGATACAAGTAATGGCTCGCTGAAGGGGAATGTACCCTGGGATCGGGACGGCGATAGCTATGGTACCGCTGTGCTTGGTAAAGCCACGTATACTGTGGATTTAAGCACGAGTAATGGAAGTGTGACCGTGGACACAGCTGAATAAGTATGAGTAAAAGGGAGCTGAGGCTTCAGCGAATGGATTCTGCTGAGGCCTCAGCTCCTTTTATGATAGAACTTACCTACCAAGCATAGGCTTTAGGGGCTTCACCGCCGGGTCCAGGGAATATTTCATCTAGTCGTTTAAGCACAGCTTCATCTAGTACAATCTCAAGACTGCGCAGCGCACTCTCGAATTGCTCCAGTGTGCGGGGGCCGATAATAGGAGCTGTTACAGCAGGATTAGCCAGTAGCCAAGCAAGAGCGACATTATCCTGTGGTTCTCCTAGCTCCATACATAAGCTGGAAAAAGCCTCAAGCTGGCTCTTGTGCTGCTCTACACGATCTGCATTTCCGCCACTTCGGCTGCCCTCTATTTTTTTGAGTGCATTTCTTCCGAGAAGACCTCCATCGAGTGGACTCCAAGGAATAATACCTAGCCCCAGATGGCGAGCGGCTGGCAAAACTTCAAGCTCAGGAAGCCGACAGGTCAGACTGTATTTATGCTGCTCTGAGACTAGTCCAAGAAAACCACGAGCCTTAGCTTCTTGTTGAGCTACGGCGATATCCCAGCCTGCGAAGTTACTGGAACCGACATAACCAATCTTGCCTTGATTCACAGCCAGCTCGAAAGCTCCCCAGAGCTCTTCCCAGGACGTACTGCGGTCTATATGATGCATCTGGTACAATTCAATATGATCGGTCTGAAGACGCTGCAGGGACCCTTCAAGATGGCGGCGAATGATATATGAGGATAATCCTTCTTCATCATTAGGACCATCAAGCTTATCATTCATGGCTCCATAAACTTTGGTGGCTAGTACAACCTTTTCCCGCCGCCCGCCGCCTTGTTTAAACCAGCGTCCGATAATGGTTTCAGTCAGGCCAGAATTTTCGCCCCAGCCGTAAATGTTAGCGGTATCAAAAAAATTAACACCTGCATCCAGTGCAGCGTCCATGATGCGGAAGGCTTCTTTTTCATCCGTCTGTGGGCCAAAATTCATCGTTCCCAGACATAGGCGACTGACCTTCATGCCGGATTTGCCAAGCTTTGTATAATGCACTTCGCATTCACTCCTTTGATAGATGACTTCATAGTAATTGTAAACATCTTCAGAACTAAGAGCAAATATGCTCAGCATTCACGGTAGTAGTCTGATTCTCACTGTTTATAGGCTATACCTATCAGCTCAATAGAATCTATATCTTTGTCCTTTACGACTGGGTATGATACAACAATATAAAGAAGAACTATGTCTGTTAGAGCAGAAAACTTGAGGAGTGACTGAGATGAGTGAAGTTAAAAAAATCGCCGTTATCGCAGGGGACGGTATTGGACCAGAAGTTGTAGCAGAAGCGGAAAAAGTATTGAAAGTAACAGAAGAAGTATTCGGTTATGCCTTTGAAACAGAGCATGCATTATTTGGCGGTATCGCTATAGACGAGAAGGGCACTCCGCTGCCGGAAGATACACTTGAAATCTGTCGTAGCGCAGATGCTGTGTTATTGGGTGCTGTTGGTGGACCGAAATGGGATAATAATCCAAAGGAACTTCGTCCTGAAACCGGACTGCTCGGAATTCGCAAAGCACTGGGGTTGTTCTCCAACCTGCGTCCAGCTGTCGTATTTGACTGTCTTAAGGATGCTTCGACTTTGAAGCCTGAAGTCCTGGAAGGCACAGATCTTATGGTAGTTCGCGAACTGACTGGCGGGATTTATTTCGGAGATAAATTGCGCCGTCAAGGAGAACATGGTGAAGAAGCTGTGGACACCTGTGTATATAACGTAATGGAAGTAGAACGAATTGTCCGCCAAGCTTTTGAAATTGCCGGCAAGCGCCGCAATAAACTGGCGAGTGTTGATAAAGCGAATGTACTTGAAACTTCACGTTTGTGGCGTGAGGTTGTGAATAAGATCGCTCCAGAATATCCGGAGGTAGAGGTAGAGCATGTACTGGTTGATAACTGCGCAATGCAGCTGCTGCGCCGTCCATCTAGCTTTGACGTTATCGTTACTGAGAACATGTTTGGTGATATCCTGAGCGACGAGGCTGCTATGCTGACAGGTTCTATCGGTATGCTTGCTTCGGCTTCGATGGGTGACGGCAACTATGGTCTCTACGAGCCCGTTCACGGCTCTGCTCCTGATATTGCCGGACAAGGGCTTGCGAACCCGATCGCAACAATCTTGTCGCTGGCCCTTATGTTCCGCTTAACCTTTGGTTATGAGGATGCTGCTGCTGCAATCGAAGCTGCAGTTGCTGCAGTATTGGATGCAGGGCACCGTACAAGTGATATCGCCGTGGATAAGAGCAAAGCGATCAGTACAACTGAAATGGGCGACCTGATTGTTGCAGCAATCCGCAAAGCCTAATCTTCTATTTATAATAATTATAAATAAATAATTGATCTAATCTTGACTTTGATTTTGTGCGATGATACCATTTGTTTAGTAGACAAGATATTATCGATTTCTGCAAATTTCAATATATTTCAGTATATTGAGAGATACAAATGGTACTTTTTCTTACATAATCAGAGGGAGGATTCTAGCAATGGCGGAACGTTTAGTAGGTAGACCGGCTCCCGATTTTACTATGGAAACCGTATCAGGTGATGGTAAGGATTTTGGTAAAGTAAGCTTGTCTGATTATCGTGGCAAATGGCTTGTATTCTTCTTCTATCCGCTTGATTTCACATTTGTATGTCCAACTGAAATCACAGCTCTCAGTGACGCAGCAGCACAGTTTGAAGCACTTGATACAGCGATTCTTGGCGCAAGCATCGATTCGATCCACAGCCACAAAGCTTGGATCAATACCCCTAAGGATTCTAATGGCCTGGGTCGTTTGAATTTCCCGCTTGCAGCTGATATTACGAAACAAGTCTCTAAAGACTATGGCATTCTGATTGAAGAAGAAGGTATCGCATTGCGTGGTTTGTTCATAATCGATCCTGAAGGCGAATTGAAATATCAAGTCGTTAACCACAATGATGTAGGCCGCAGCGTGGAAGAAACACTTCGTGTTCTGCAAGCCTTGCAATCTGGTGGTTTATGCCCAATGAACTGGAAGCCGGGAGATAAGAATCTGTAAATTTTAGACCGTTATCATAGTGATCCTTGATATTCTGATTTCTACCTCCTTGCAGAAAATTTTCTGTAAGGGGGTTTTTTGCTCCAAAAGATCTTGTATATCTAAATAGATTTGAAAATAGGCGCGAAAAGTTATATTATGTCCTCGAGTGGAGGAATCTCCATTGGGGTAATGTAATACAATAATAAACAATCAAAGGGTTATTTCTAAGGAGGGCGAACAAATATGAGCTTTTGCTGTGGAGCGAGTATGGTAGGAACAAAGGGGACCCTAAAACATTATCGCACGCAAGTCCATAATGTTCCCCTGCTTTTTTGTCCGGTATGTCATCGTGTGGAGGTTCACTACAAGGTCGAGAATGAATATGAGATCTTAGCGGAATATGCACATGGAGATGGTGTTACCGACGTGGACTTTCAGGACTATGTCATGGAAGACGAAACTGCAATATTCGAGAACGTCATTAACGTCGAGAGTGAAGATCCTCTAGCCGTTGTACGCAATCAAATCGATATGGCGCTTGACCTGCTAGCTGTAGCCAAACAGATTGAGGATACCAAGTGGGAACGGGAATTGAAAAAAAGGTTAGCTGTGATGAGTCAGCGCCGTCTACGCCTGCAACAAAAGGCATAAGTTTATTACTAATTTTTTGGGCATGCCCCATTTTTCCATGTAAGCCTCCGCAATCGCGGGGGCTTTTTAGCTTTTTATAATCCTTTTTAGCTTTTCGTGATCCTTTTTAGATTGTTTTAAATCATTTAGGCGAATAAATAGCGATAAATATAATTTGATGTGATGTTTCATATGTCTTTGGAATCATTTTATGAATTTTTTTACCATTCGACAGTTTCTCCGATTGCGTTGTCTAGTTCTCTTGGATATGATTGGAATATAATTGAACCGGTTGGAAAAAGTGCAACGATTACCGAATGTTCTGGCGGCTTCGTCATACACTCAAATACATAGTAATTTGATGTCGCTTAAGCGTCTTCGTCAAATGCAGTAAAAGGGGGAACTTCGTATCGTGATTAGCCAATATCAAGAAAGTCTTCTATTACCGGGAAGAACCTATCAAACTGGACCTGTGGATACTACATACGAGGATGTTCTAGAGAATATTGACAGCGGAATCATGCTTTTTGATGAAGAGGGAGTTATAAGTTTTGTAAATAAGCAAATGTACGGGATGCTTGAGCTTACCCGTCACTCTCTTGTGGGCTGCACATTTTCCCATCTGCTGTCTAATATTCGACTGAGCCGTTCCAAGAAAAAACAAGTACTGCAGAGCTACAGAGAGATGGTATACAAAGGAAAATCAAATTATGAGTTTCTAGACGAGTATGGCCGTTACTGGAAGGTTACTTTATGCTGCGGAGAGCAAATGAAAGGCTGTTATTTGTTCACTGTCAAGGAAATCTCGGATTATAAGTTAATCGAACAAACGGCTTACCAGAACGATAGCTTGGCTATGCTAGGCAAATTATCCGCATCTATTGCCCATGAAATCCGGAATCCGTTGACCGCGATCCGGGGATTTATTCAACTGCTTCATCCATACTTGCATCAACTGGGGAAAGAGGAATATGCCAAGATTATATTGGCCGAGATCGATCGTGCGAACGATATTATTCATGAATTTCTATCCTCCTCTAAGCCGTCAGTTCCGCAGGTGGGGATGATACCCGTGTCCGCATTGCTTAAGGAGGTTGTTCTCCTTACAGAGAGCGAAGCTTTAATGAAAGGCTGCCAGATCAATCTTCATCCTCTTCAAGAGGACATGGTGATTTCTGGCGATGTCAAACAGATGAAGCAAGTCGTGCTTAATATGATTAGAAATGCAATGGAGGCTGTAGCGGATCGAGAAGATGATTCGATGGGGAAAATCGAAGTTGGTGCCCGCAGAGAAGGCTCTGAGGTCCGTATTTTCATATCTGACAACGGTAAAGGAATGGATATTCGTACACTGGACAGGTTATTTAATCCTTTCTTTACTACCAAGGAGAATGGTACAGGATTGGGTCTTTCCGTAAGTGACCGCATCATCAAAAATCATGGCGGATGCATTTCTGTTAGCAGCAGAGTCAACGAGGGTACTCATTTTGTGATCTCTTTACCACTAATCCATTAGAATAAGTAATAAGAGGCTGATCCCTGCGGATAATACAGATGCGGAGATCAGCCTTTGCTTATGTTACAATGGGTGTTGGTTTTGGGAAACAAATGGAGGGAATCACAATGAATATAGATTACAACAGTGGTGTTGCCAACAATGTGCAGGGTGATGCCCTTATCCTTATTATTTCTGAGTCTGAGGTCGAAAATGGAGGCTTTTCCGAGGGCTGGGATGACAGAATTCGCCTATTGGGAAAGGCAGGTTTATTTAAAGGCAAGCTTAATCAGACTTATGTACTACCTGCTGAGAATTCATCTGGTTGTCCTGTTGTTATTTTGGTTGGCAGGGGGGACCAACTTCTCACGACTGAGGATCTAAGGCAAATGGGGGCTCAGACAGCCCGTGCAGCACTTCGTTTGAAGGCGCTCAAGCTGATATTTGAAGTGCCGGACAAATTACAGGAGCTTACCGTAGAGAAGGATGTGACTTCTATTGCTTATGCGCTGACGGAGGGGCTAATGCTTGGTTCCTATCGTCGGGCTACCTATAAGCAGGTGCAGTCTTTTTATACAGGCCCAACAGCAGTTGTTTTCACTATAAAAGAGAAATTAGAGGGTACTGCCGGGCGGGGTTGGACTCAAGGCATTCAGAAGGGGCTAGCTTTCGGTGAGGCCACGAATTTGGCGCGGAGCTTGACCAACATGCCTGGTAATCTATTGACCCCCTCAGACCTTGCTGTGGCCGCTATAGAGGTTGCTGAACGATATGGCTTTCCTTCTGAGGTGCTGGACGAACGGGAAATTGAGCAAAAAGGAATGGGCGGATTGCTCGCCGTCGGAAAAGGAAGTGTAAACCCTCCACGAATGATCGTCATCCGTTATCAGGGGACAGGGAATTGGGATAACGTAGTGGGGCTTGTAGGGAAGGGAGTTACCTTTGACACCGGCGGGATCTCCTTAAAAAGAGCACAAGGTATGGAAGAGCTGATTAGTGATATGGGAGGGGCAGCGGCTGTACTCGGAGTAATGGAGGCGCTTGGCCGCTTACGTCCACGAATGAATGTCGTTATGGTTATTCCATCTGCGGAGAATATGCCATCGGCCAATGCTTTTAAGCCTGGAGATGTTATTACCTCCATGAGCGGACGAACAATAGAAGTGTTGAATACCGACGCTGAAGGCAGAATTGTCCTGGGAGATGCGCTGACTTATGCTCGGGAATGGGGAGCGAAACGTATTATCGATGTAGCTACGCTGACAGGCGCTGTGTTGTCCACTTTGGGAGATATAGCAACAGGTGCTGTGACTAATGATGAAGCGTTTCTGGAGCGATTTCTGGCCGCTTCAAGCTATTCAGGGGAAAAGGTCTGGCAGCTTCCGGCATACCCGGAATTTCGTGAAATGCTAAAGAGCGAGGTTGCCGATATCCGTAACACTGCTGGAAGATATGGTGGAGCTACTACAGGCGGATTATTTGTAGGTGAGTTTGCTGAGGGCTTGCCATGGATTCATCTAGATATTGCTGGCACTGCATATGTATCTAAAGAACGTGGAGTTAATCCTAAGGGAGCAACAGGTGTCATGGTTCGTTCTATCATTCAGTGGCTGCTGAGCGAAAGCGAGATCTAAACATCCGGGGAGCTGTCCGTTCTAAACAACAAGGGGCGTTCCCTAAACCAGACTCTGGTTTAGGGAACACCCCTTTATTGAAATCCAAGAGCAGAAGCTTAAACAGTACCACTGGATTTTTTGGCCTTCGATTGGGAAGTGTAGGATTGAATGCCGTTCATAATTTTATCGCGAGTTCCCTTATTCTTCAGTAAATATACTGCTCCCAATGCGACTGTTGTAAATAATGTCTTTTTGGTATTCATAGGAATTACCTCCTTGGTATTGTCTGTAGTTGCTTATAACAAACATACCCGTTAGTTAAGGAGGCTAAACGATAAATCTCTATTTATTGCTCGTTTTACAAGCTTACTTCTTGTTGTTAACCGGTGTTGAACAACAAGAAAGAGGGGAATCCATCGATGCTGCCGAGCAGCTTTTTCCTTTATCACAGCCTGCACAAGCGCCCTGCTTCCCCTTTTGCACATGTCGATAGATGGTCCAGCCAGAATAACCGAAAATTAAGGCGACAATCACAACATTTATCATAATGGTACCCCACTTTCATCATGAGAATCTTATAATTTACAAGTCTACGACCATCCTAATAACCGTCCGCCTTGAAAAATAATTAAAGATACGATATACGCCAGAACGAGAGAATAGCCCATGGAGAAGAAGGTCCATTTCCAAGACGCTGTTTCTTTTTTGATTACCCCTACAGTAGCCAAACAAGGAATATATAGCAGGATAAAGGCCATAAAGCTGATCGAACTCAATGGTGTGAAGACTTGAGAAATTTGATTTTCTAAACCAGCAGCATCTGGTGCGTGATAGATGATATTCATGGTAGAGACTACGACCTCTTTTGCCAAAAAACCCGGAACCAATGTAGAGCCAGCCTGCCATGTTCCGAAACCAAGCGGTGCCAGTAGCGGTGCGATCATACCTCCAAACTTAGCCAGGAAGCTGTGATCCATGTCCACATCAAACCCGCCAGGACCGGCATAAGACATAAACCAAATAATTGCTGAGCCTGCAAGAATAATAGTTCCAGCTTTTCGCAGGAAACCTTTGCCCTTTTCCCAAGTGCTGCGCGATAAGGTCTTGATCTGCGGCATACGATAAGGTGGAAGCTCGATCATGAAAACTGAGGATTCATTTTTGAATAAATATTTAGAGAATACCTTACAAAGAATCAGCGCAAACACAATACCCATCACATACATGGACAGAACTGCTACGGCCTCTTGCGCCGGAAAAAACACAGCTGCGAATAAAGCGTAAACAGGCAGTCTCGCAGAACAGGACATCAGCGGCATTAGCAATGTGGTCAGCATTCGGTCTTTGGGCTGTTCGATGCTGCGCGCCGCCATTATGGCAGGTACATTGCAGCCAAAGCCAATGATGAATGGAATAAATGCTTTTCCGTTTAGTCCCATACGTTCCATCGTGCTGTCCATTAATAAGCAAACCCGAGCCATGTATCCTGAATCCTCCAAGAAGGAAATGATCAGGAAGAGAATGAAGATTTGCGGGACAAAGACGAGGACGCCCCCTACACCGCTAATTAATCCATCGACGATCAGGGCATGGGTGAAGCTGGATGCTCCAAGCGTCTGTAGCAGGGAATTGGCTCCATCACTAATCGGTCCGGAGATCAGGCCATCGAGGAGATCTGATAGAGGTCCGCCGACCCAGTCAAATGTGGTCTTAAAGAGAGCATACATAAAGAAGATAAATAAGGGCAGTCCTAGAAAACGATGCGTCAATATGGAATCTAATCTTTCTGTTAAGTTATGAGGTTTCTGCGTTGTTGTATCAAGTACAACCTCACAAATGGAGTGGATATAATCCATCCGCTGTGAGCGAATCCATTGGGGGAGCGTCAGGGCCAGCTTTTTGATCTGTAGCTCACTCTGACAGGATTCACAGATGTTTAGCAGGCGGGTGGTGTCCATACGTGTCTTTAGAAAATGAAGAATAACCGGATTCTGCTCCATAAGCTGTAGAGCAATCCAGCGGTGATTGGGTAAGTCCTTGATAGGAAGTAATTCCTTTTCTATAGAAGATATCGCATGCTCTACAATCTCACCGTAGTTTAACTTGAACTTTACAGCGGGAATCGCAGAGGATTTCTCTAAAATACTGAGGACTTGTGCGCAGCCTTTTCCCGTTCTTGCAACAAGTGGGAGGACAGTTATACCCAGTCGTGATTGTAAGACTTCATGATTGATGCGAATTCCACGTGCATTAGCGACGTCAATCATATTCAGTCCGAGTAAGGTAGGTTTGCCATACTCAAGTAATTGAAGCGTGAGCAGCAGATTTCGTTCCAGCTGTGAAGCATCCACGATATTAATTAAGGCTTCAGGAGATTCTTCTATTAAATACTGGGCAGCAACTCCCTCATCACGTGAGAGTGGGTGCAAGGAATAAATGCCCGGCAAATCAATGAGCTTGCCAGCGCCGTTCTTCAGGCTGCCGATCTTCTTTTCTACCGTTACCCCAGACCAGTTACCAACATATTCGTATGAGGAGGTCAATGTATTGAAGAGAGAGGTTTTACCTGTATTGGGGTTACCTACAAGTGCTATTGAACTCAAGACACGTTCACCTCAATCAATGAAGCTTCCTTCCGGCGGATGGCGAACAGTTGTCCATTGCATTCCAAGGTAATAGGTCCTAAAAAAGGTCCTTTTCCTTTCAGGCGAATGCTTACACCCTCGGACACTCCAAGATCAGCCAGACGACGACGCAGGATGGGGTTGATTCCTTCTATTTTATGAATACATCCAGTCGAACCCGGTTGTAGTCGCAGTAATGAGCAAGAGGTAGAAGCCATTTTTATCCCTCCAAAAGAGACTGATAATCAATCTCAATGATTTTCTTGTAATGTAGCATTTTTAGGGCTTATTTACTGTGATCATTGTCGCTGACACGATGTGGTAATAGCATTAAAGAGAAGAAGATGAAATTCCTTTACATTTTATTCTTCATTAAAGTATGATTATACGATATAAATTGCATAGTAAAGCTATATTCGCGGTTATAATGATTGCAATAGTTGAAGGGAGATAATTATGAAGACTAATCAATGTAAGATTGTTGACTGCACCATCCGAGATGGGGGCCTAGTGAACAACTGGGATTTTAGTGTGGAATTTGTACAAAACTTATATGCCGGCTTGAATGAAGCTGGTGTTGATTATATGGAAATCGGTTATAAAAATTCACCAAAATTGCTCAAAGGAGCAGAGGGTGCCGGACCATGGCGTTTTCTGGACGATGATTTCCTGCGTAAAGTGATTCCGCAAAAAGGTCACACCAAGCTATCTGCTTTGGTTGATATCGGCCGCGTGGATGAGAATGATATTTTGCCCCGCAGCGAAAGTATGCTGGATTTGATTCGTGTGGCATGCTACAGCAAAGATGTAGAGAAAGCCTTGCAATTGGTACAAACTTTCCATGATCTAGGCTATGAGACAACGATCAACATTATGGCTTTGTCTAATGTTATGGAGAATGAATTGTTGGAAGCTTTTGAAATGATCCGTGAGAGCGTTGTTGATGTGGTATATATTGTAGATTCATACGGCAGCTTGGATCACAATGACATGAATTATCTGGTTGAGAAGTTCAAGACACATCTGCCAAACAAACGTCTAGGCGTACATACTCACAATAATCTTCAGTTGGCGTTCTCCAACACGTTGATTGCTGCTGAGAATGGTGTAGAGTTACTGGATGCTTCTTGTTATGGAATGGGACGAGCTGCAGGAAATTGCCCTACAGAGCTGTTAGTAACTCATTTGAAGAATACACGTTACTCCTTGCGCCCTGTGCTTGATATTATTGAACGCCTGATGATTCCTTTGCGTGAGAAAGAGGAGTGGGGCTATATCATTCCTTATATGATCACAGGTACACTTGATGAGCATCCACGCTCAGCAATGGCACTTCGTGCATCTGCAGACAAGGATAAATCCGTTGATTTTTTTGATAAGCTTACAACACCAGAAGTAACCTTTGGTGACAAATAAACTTGAGTTTCTTAGAAGCACTGAACCCTTTCGTAGGGGGAAGTGCTTTTTTGGTTGCCTGCTAGCAGAAAATGGTTTATATTTATGCAAGATTTATGAATATATAACTTATAAACGCGCCTTCCATTTGAATGCCCATAAAAGAAATGTAACTTAAAAGTCCTATCCCGCCGATATTTATACATAGGACATAACTATACTTGAATGTTAATTAATAGATATTATTTTCAGACGCGAGGGACTTATGAGACAAGAAGAGAAAAAGACAATTCAAGCAGCTGCTGTAGGCGCCTTGCTGTTCCTTTTAATTCAAATTTTCCATACATCGCTTAACCGATTGGACGATTGGGATATTATTTCTTCTCTCTATCTCATTGTCGGCTGCTGTAATGTTGCTTTTGGATTTGCAATATTTGCACAGGGCTGGTTATTCTTCTCTAGCAGATTATCTAAAGGAAGATTATATGCCGCAGCTCTTTTTGGTGGAATATGTATTATTGATTTCTTGCATACACTGGGTTTTGTCGGCGTCCCGTTGATTTCATCATTCATAACTTTTGAAGAATCGTTGTGGCTGCGAACCCTCTCACGACTAATCAGCGGTTTAGGAATGTTGTTTATTTTTAGCAGGGAAGATAAGCCCGTGTCTGTCTCTGAAAAAAGAAAATTGTTTAGAATAGCCTTCATGTTGATTGTAATTTCCATTGTTTTGTTTATTTTCAGCCACTCGGCGTTGCCTCAGTTATTAACTAAGCCTTGGATGAATCCATTGAAGCAGATTGCTGATTTAGCAGTTCTTTTTGTTTACTTGGCAGGTGTTGCAGTTATTGTATTTCCTGAAAAAAGTGAAAAGTCAGCCTCACTGCTTATTATTATTCGAGCACTTATCTTTTTCTCTTTGGGCCAAGCCTTTTTTATGAGTCCATTCAGTAGTGGCAATATAGATGATCTTTTTGGAATGGTGTGTAGCGGAGTTGCTTACTACTTGCTGCTTACTGGAGTATATCGTCTGACGATTGAAGAACCTTTTTACGAAAAGCAGTTGGCTGAGGAGCGGATCAATTATTTAGCCTATCATGATGATTTAACGGGACTTCCCAATAGACGTCGTCTGACGCAGCGTGTAGAAGAGATGATTATTGCTGGAGAGAAGAAAACGAGCGATAAATTCTCAGCGTTAGCTATTATGAATATTAATCATTTCAAGAATATAAATGACTCCCTGGGCCATTTTGCCGGAGACCATTTATTGAAGCTGGTGTCTGAGCGGCTTGTGAATGAGGCCAAATCTACTGAAGAGCTTTATAGTATGGGGGCGGATGAGTTCGCTTTTCTTATGATGGAGAGAGCAAGTCTTGGAGAATGTTTGGTACGAGCTACGGAGCTGCATCGATTGTTTGAGGTACCTATTGCCTTAGAGTCGGGGGAGTACCATATTTCGCTTAGTATGGGGTTAAGTATTTATCCCGGTGACGGTGAAACTGCGGAACATCTGATTCAGAATGCTGATACGGCTGTACATAATGCCAAGGAACAGGGAGTGGAGATTCGCCGGTATATCCCAGCTATGCAGATGAAAGCAAAGGAACGTCTAAAGCTGGAAAATGACCTCCGCAGAGCGCTTGAACGCAATGAATTCTTTCTGGTGTATCAGCCAAAGGTTTTGCTGGAGACGGAAGAGATCGTAGGAATGGAAGCTCTGCTCCGCTGGAATCATCCGAAACGTGGTCTGGTCTCTCCTGCGGAATTTATCCCGTTAGCTGAGGAGAGTGGACTCATTGTTCCGATTGGGGAATGGGTACTCAAAACAGCTTGTCTGCAGAATAAAAAATGGCAGCTGGCCGGCTATGTGCCGATTTGCGTCTCCATCAACCTATCTATGCGGCAATTCCTTCAGCCTAATCTAGCAGGGAGGATTCATACCATCTTAACCGACATTGGATTAGATCCGTGTTATGTCGACCTTGAGATTACTGAGAGTATGACCTTGGATAAAGAAACAGCCTTTGATCAGCTGAAACGTCTGAAAGAGCTTGGTGTCTTCATCAGTATTGATGATTTTGGTACAGGCTACAGCTCCCTGCATTATCTAAAGAACATGCCGATCGACAGATTGAAAATCGACAGGTCGTTCGTATCAGAGGTTATGGAGGACAGCAACAATGCTGCTATAGTCTCTACAATCACTTCTATGGCGCATCATTTGAAGCTGAAGGTTACGGCTGAGGGTGTTGAGAACAAGGAGCAGCTGCAGTTTTTGCGTGAGCAGCATTGTCATGAAGCTCAAGGATTTCTGTTCAGCAAACCTATTCAACCAGCAGAGTTTGAGGCGATATTTTTAAAAAAGGCACCCCTCGGCGCTTCCCTGTAAACTAAAAAATTGTTGATTTTTACTTGTAGGGATGATACAATATCTCTTGTATTCAATTTCTAGTGCGGGTGTAGTTCAATGGTAGAACTTCAGCCTTCCAAGCTGATAGCGTGGGTTCGATTCCCATCACCCGCTCCATAAATTCAAACTTCCAAATCCTTGCGATGCAAGGGTTTTTTTATATCCCATCAGCCTATTAATGGTTGGTGGGATTTTTTTGTTTATGCTATTTGCCTAATGGAAAAACTTTAATATAGCGTACTTTTAAGAAAAGGTTGTGAAACTTTTGAATGGTGCAAAAATTGCGTTCCTATCTGTACTTAGCAATACATTTATCGTTTCTTTAAAGCTTATGGTCGGAGTACTTACAGGTTCAGTAGCAATTATCTCGGAAGCGATCCACTCCTCCTTAGATGTAGTTGCTTCGTTGATTGCTTTTTTCTCGGTCCGATGGTCGAGTCGCTCTGCGAATAAAGCTCATCCTTATGGTCATGGCAAAGTGGAGAATATCTCAGGGACGATTGAAACGTTGCTTATTTTTGTTGCTGGAGATATTACATGAAGGCTAATAATGGTGATTAAGCACAGAGTTTCTCTGCTATTTCAATATTTTGTATTAAGTGATATGGTGATTATATCTCTTTTATATTCATTCTATATGGGGGACGGATAATGATCGCTTATTTAAGACCTTTAATAATAAGTAGCTCAGTTAAAAGCCTGATTTTTCTTTTAATAATAATGGTGATAGCAATGGTATGGTGGTTTTATAAATGGACTAAGCAATGATGCTCTTTTGTTTGGCCGCATACTAAAAAGCCAGGCTCCCAATTTAGGGAACCTGGCTTTAATTGTTTGTAGGGAGCTTATACAGTCTTTAGGAACTCAACAATGGTGAGTAATCCCTTGTCGAAGTTCTCCAGGTTGAAATGCTCATCCGGTGCATGCAGGTTTTCATCATCGAGACCAAAGCCCATCAGAACGACAGGTGCTTCCAGCACACGGGAGAAGCTCTCCATGATCGGAATGGAGCCGCCGTCTTTGGTGAAGAGGGCACGGGTTCCATATACTTTGCCATATGCGTCTGCTGCAGTTTGCAGAATAGGATTCGACGGATCGATGTTAAAGGCACGTGCCTTCTCCATTTGCTTAACATGCACTTTCGCTCCGGTCTGAATATTAGCCTTCAGATGTGCTTCAACGGCATCGAGGATATGCTGTGGATCCTGATCGCCTACTAGGCGGCAGGTAATCTTCGCATGGGCTTCTTTAGGGATAACCGTCTTACTGCCTTCCCCTTGGAAACCGCCGTATACGCCGTTAAGCTCAAGCGTAGGACGAGCGCCAATCCGTTCTACAAAGGAATAACCTTCTTCCCCGTATAACGATTCCAATCCAAGACCTTCGCGGATTTTATCTTCATTCACACCTTGCTTCACGAATTCTTCCCGCAGCATTGGGGATAGTTCAGGAACACCATCATAGAATCCGTCTACAGATACACGTCCTTTGTCGTCATGAAGCGAGCTTAGTAAAGATACTAGGGCATGCAGTGCATTCGGAACACCGCCGCCGTAAGAACCGGAGTGCAGGTCTGTCAAAGCGGTAGTTACATCAACTTCAAGGGAAGCTAGTCCACGTAGCCCAGTGCAGATGGCAGGACGACCGCGTTCCAATAGGGATGTATCGGAGACTAACACCGCATCCGCAGCGAGCTTTTCTTTATTGGCTTCAAGGAACGGAGGCAGATTCACACTGCCGATTTCTTCTTCCCCTTCGATGCAAAGCTTGAGATTCACAGGAAGAGTACCTTCTTGTTTCAGGATCGCCTCAATGGCTTTGAGGTGAACGAATACTTGTCCTTTGTCATCTGTTGCTCCGCGTGCATAAAGCTTGCCATCACGAATCTCTGGTTCAAATGGAGGTGTGGTCCATAGGTTTAATGGGTCTACTGGTTGTACATCGTAGTGACCATACACGAGAATGGTTGGTTTGCCTGGAGCATGAAGATAATCGGCATATATAACGGGATGTCCCGCTGTCGGATGCAACTCAATGTTCTCAAGTCCGGCTTTTTTCAGGGTGTCTGTCAGCCAATGGGCTGCCTTCAGTACATCGTCCTTATGTTCAGATAAGGCAGAAATACTTGGAATTCTGAGCCATTGTTTTAGTTCTTCGAGATGTTCATCCCGGTGGGTTGAAAAATAAGTTTCGTATGACATAGTGAGTATGTACCTCCTTAAGTTTTGCTGCGCAAAACCGGCTTTGTAAGCGCCTGGGCATAAGCTTATTGGCCATGCGTGACCGTCTTGTTTAGCATTCTATAGGAACCATTATACTGGAGAACTCACTATGGATCAAAAGCGATGGGGCAAACCTCTCACCAGATGATTGTAGCCGGTGTCACACCTTTGGGAAAAGTATCCTCAGCGTCGAGAGATTAATGCCACTTGAAATCCGTTGGCTCCGAATTTTTTGGCGATTGAGAGTCCTAGGCCGGGTCCAGCACCCATGATGGCAATGGTCTTTTTCATGATTTATTAGTTCCTTTCCGGTTGTTGATTACTAACAGTAACCATGATAAGCTGAATAGGCTTGAGGGACAAGAAGGCACTATTACATGCTTAAGTTACATGGAGGTAACCACAGTTGGAACATTCAAAGGAAGAACCCACCCGGTTCATGCCGATGCTGGAGGATTGCTCCATTACCCGCCAGATTCTGGACAGGGTCGGAGACAAATGGAGTGTACTGATCATAGTCAATTTAGGTGCTGAAGCTTTGCGGTTCAAAGAGTTGCAAAGGCGCTCTGGAGGGATATCACAACGGATGCTGACCCAGACCCTGCGCCATTTGGAACGGGATGGATTAGTTTGGCGTAAGGCGACGCCTACAGTCCCACTGACTGTGGAATACGGTCTGACGAGCATAGGAGAATCATTGTTGGGACCTTTAACCTCGCTTGTGGACTGGGTCAACAAAAACAATGGGAAGATCGCCAAAGCGCGTATAGATTATGACCACCAGCACGACACACAGGAGTAACAAGACAGCAGAACAATTCACTGGGATAGAGGATGGATTATATTGCATACGGAAAGTGGAACAAACACATTTATTTATACTTACACCTGTTCAGAGGACGAGTTATCGCTGTGTCAGATGGAGCTGCGATGTCTTTTTGGCGAGCAGGTCCCGACTGCTATTTTTAAGAGTGAGGTTGAAGTGGATGTCAGCCGCAGTCCCTTCATTAAAGAGCGGATTGATGTAATGTATGAAGGGGATAGTCTGCCTGAGATTTATGATCAAACGGAGCAGGTGGAGCTTGGCGGCAAGACGTTTAAGGTTATTTTTGTGAAGACCAACGATCTGGGCCCTGCAGACAAAATAGAGTATGATGAGCGCAGAGTGATCGAGCGGGAAATTGGGTTGCGGATTGAAGGAGAAGCGGATGTTAACCATCCGGAGCTGGTATACGGCATTGTTACGCTGGGTGGACGCTGGTACTTCGGATCTTATCATAAAAACAAGGCAACTTGGTTCCGCCAAATGAAGAAGCCACGCAGCTATTCTATCGCGCTTAGTACACGTGTTGCCCGTGCCGCGGTTAATATGGCTATTCCGAATCCTGAAGGTATACGTGCTATAGATCCTTGCTGTGGTATTGGAACTGTAATGGTAGAAGCCTTGTCAATGGGAATCGACATGGTTGGACGTGATATTAACCCTATGATTGCTACCGGTGCGAGAACAAATATTGCCCATTTTGGATTCACCAGTGAGGTAACGCTTGGGGATATTGCGGATATCACTGATCATTACGATGTAGCCATTGTAGATATGCCATATAATCTATATTCTAGTATTACACCTGAGGAGCAGTTCGCGATTCTAGTGAATGCGCGCCGGATTGCAGATCGGGTGGTTATCGTTGCGATTGAACCGATGGACGAGATGATCACTGAAGCTGGATTTACAATCATAGACCGTTGTGAAGCTAAAAAAGGAGCCTTCTCGCGTCATTTAATGCTTTGCCAGTAATCCTAATCAAGGTACCGAAAAAGGGGTGCAGCAATGGAGCAGAAATGGTTAACGTGGGCCAAAGAAATTCAGGCCATCGCACAGACTGGATTAACTTATGCTAAGGATGTTTATGATATAGAACGGTATCAAGCTTTGCGGGAGCTCAGTGTAGATATCCTCGCTAATTATACCTTCGAAAGCAAGGAGAGAATTAGACTCTCCTTTGCGGGTGAAGGGGGTTATGCTACTCCAAAAGTTGATGTCCGTGGTGTTGTATTCCGGGAGGATGAAATTCTACTTGTTCGCGAGAAGTTGGACGGGAATTGGGCGCTTCCTGGTGGTTGGGGAGACATTGGACTGTCCCCGAGTGAGGTTGTTGTGAAAGAAATCAAAGAGGAATCGGGTTTTGAGGCAGAAGCAGTTCGCTTACTGGCTGTATTAGATAAGAAATTTCATAACCATCCACCGGAGCCTTATCACGTGTATAAGTTCTTTATTTTATGCCGCATTGTGGGCGGAGAGGCAATGGAAGGGGTAGAGACAAGCGAAGTTTCTTTTTTTGCAGAAGATAAGCTGCCTGAGCTCTCAACAGAGCGGAATACAGAGGCACAGATTCGGACGATGTTTGAATATTTACGAAATCCGGAAAAAGTAGTAATATTGGACTAAGAATCTGCATATACTGTATGACTTCCGCAAATTTAAGTTTTTAATTATTCAAAATTTGGTTAATATCTAATATGTAAGCACTTACAACGGTTTGGCCGCTGAGCCTTTATATCTACCAAAATTCAAAATTTTAATTTTTTGGGTCGAGCGGTCTACATTTTTTCCTCTACTGTGACGATAAGATATTTTAGGAGGGGATCGCATGGAACAAGAAGAATTGAGCATTCCATTGAAACAGGAAAATGTGGTGCGTCCTGCAGAAGGCAATATTGCCACTGGGCTGGTTTGGGGTATCTTAATCAGCATTCCGTTATGGATCTCTGTTATTGGCTGGATTTTGGGATTTTGGCACTAAACCATAAATTAATGAGGATCTAATTCTGTTGAATTTATAGTATACACAAAAGGCTGTCCCTTCCTTGTGGAAGAGACAGCCTTTTGCGTTTTCTGAAGATCTTAGCCTTTTGTATATACCACTTTAAAATTCTCACAAACAACTTTCATCTTTGGATCAAAGGGTTTGTTTAAGAATTTTAAGGATTCTCGGGTGAAGAACTGCTCATGATCATGACGCCATGACTTAAGCGTCCGGTCACCCTCTCCTTCAGTATAGGCAAACTCAGCGCTAACCTCATCAAAAGGTATAATTTGTACCTCTGTAGTAATAATTATTGCCTGCGGATCACCAGAACCATCCAGCACGATACTGTGCCTGCCAACTTGCGGAAACGTCTCGTCACAAGTTTCAAATATATCATAATTTGAAGCAGTTCCTGTCTTGATCCCACGAATCACCAGATCGAGCAGTTTATCGGCCATCTGGGGACTGTCACCAAAGGCCCAGGCGTCATATTTATCCGCTGTTTGTGGATGAAGCTGGGTATATTCTTTCCATAACAACTTAATTTTCTCTTTGTTGCTCATATGCTCATCTCCTTATAGATCAATTTTTAGATCAGTTGTCTCCATCCATCCTGTATAGAGCTCATCCAACTGTTCCTGTATCGCATCACGTTCTTGTTGCAGTTCAGCAAGTTCAACTGCATCGCTGCTGATCAGGGGCTCTAACATCTTGGCATCGATCACGCCAAGGCGTTTCTCTACCTCTGCAATGGCCGTTTCCCAGTCGAAGGTGGTGTTTTTCCTACGGGAACTGGAGGATTTAGCGTTGGTTTCTTTCCCTGAATTGTTAGATTGAGGCTTATCAGAGCCTGAACTTGTTCGTTCTGCAGAGAAAGGTTTAGCTTGATCCGCAAAAGAGGGAGCTAATAATGCTTTTTCAGCTTGTTTTTCCTTGTAATATTCATAGTTTCCGTTGAACACTCCAAACCGCCCGTCTTCAATGGACCATAGTTTGTGAAATAGACGATTGATGAAATAACGGTCATGAGATACCGCCAGAACTGTGCCTGGAAACTCCTCTAATGCTTCTTCGAGTGCTTCACGAGAATCTATGTCCAGATGATTGGTCGGCTCATCGAGAATCAGCAGGTTTGGCTTGCGATGCATTAGTACAGCGAAACGCAGGCGGGTCCATTCACCACCGGACAGATTCGTAATGTCTTTGAATACATCGGGACCATAGAATAGGAAACGTGCAAGCTGCCCGCGAGCTTCACCTTCTTCAAGTCCAGCTTCTTCGCGGAAGTAGCGGAGTACAGACTGTTTGTTATTTTCCGGAACAGCCTCTTGTGCGAGGTAGCCGACCACAGTTCTTGAACCGAGTGTACAGCTTCCGCTGTCCGGGGTTTCCTGCCCTAAAATAATTCTTAAAAGTGTACTTTTACCTGCCCCGTTACCGCCGATGAGTGCCGTAGTCTCTCCGTAGCGAAGCACTTCGTTTGCCTCTGTGAAAAGGCTTCGCTGACCATATGCTTTTCCGATATCCTCCAAAATGACAACCTGATTACCGGAACGGTCATTTTGCTGTAGCTGCAAATCCATTGATTTGCGCTCCAGAATGGGACGTTTAACCTTCACCATACGATCCAGTGCTTTTTGCATGGATGCTGCTCTCCGGTAAAAGGAAGGGTTAGGAGGAGTCCCGCGATTGCCAAATTCAATGAGACGTTTGATGCTTTCCTGCATTTGTTTTATTTTTTTCTGCTGCTCTTGATAATCAGCAAATTGTTGAAGAAGTCGTGTTTCCTTCTCCACTTGATAGCCGCTGTAGTTGGTGTGGAAGGTAAAAGCCTCGCCATCTTCAATCTCGATGACTTTCTTGACTACAGCGTCCAGAAAGTAGCGGTCATGGGAGATCGCCAGCACTGTTCCATCATAACTCTGTAAAAATTGCTCCAACCATTCGATGGCATTCATATCGAGATGATTGGTTGGTTCATCCAGTAGAAGGATGTCTGGACGGCGCAGCAGCAGCTCCGCAAGTCCGACTTTTGTTTTTTCTCCTCCTGAAAGAGAGGCGAACAGTCGGCTGTATTGTCCGGTTCCGATCCCGAGACCCGAGGCTACGCGCTGAATAGAGGATTCGATCTCGTAACCTCCGGCGGCCTCGAACTTATCCTGCAAGCTGCCATATTCTTTTAACAGCCGATTCCAGAGGGTTTCATCCGTTCCGCTGTTAAAGCTGGACATTTCCAGCTCAAGCTCCCGCAGGCGGTGCTGCCATTGCAAAGGTTCAGCAAAGCTGCGCTGTAGAACATCATATACGGTTTCTTTTTCGCTAACTTCTTGTATTTGAGCCAGCAGGCCTACTACGCTACCTTTGCGTATTGAGATTTGCCCTTCATCGGGACGTTCTTCCCCGTTCAGCAGGTGGAATAGTGTCGTTTTGCCACAACCGTTGCGGCCGATCAGGCCAATTTTTTCCCCTTGGCGGATATCGAAGGTAATGCTATTCAGCACGAGCTGTGCCCCGTGGTATTTTTGAACATTTTGGCATTGGATGATCATATATATTCTCCTTTAAGAATGCCCTTCGCACCGCCAGTACCCTAAATGGCTCCGAAATCCTGTGAAAAACCATAAAAAAAGACCGTAGGGAAATTTCCCCACGGCCTTATCATTCTCCGGTTAACTGATCCGTCCGGGTGATGGCAGGAAAGGCATTTCACAATTGTGTAGTGTTATTAAATTCATACAAATGGACAGACTTCTCCCGTTATCGCCATTTACATGAGCAATGCCAGCTATCGCTTTAGGTAGCCGACTCATAACACTGTTGGTCCAATTGTGATCCATTCCTTCCACACCCCTCTCTTAGTAAATTTAATGACAGTGTAATCAAAAATCAAAAAATAAGCAAGTGAAAAGATGTCAGAGAGTATTTTTACACAGCATAGAATATGAAAAATAGAATAATATGGTTTTGTAGTGGGGGGCAAGTGGCTAAATTTAACGGATGAAAAGAGGAAGAGATATGGCACTTTTTGACGGATTAATGGGCAATGCATCGCAAGTGAATCTTACGGAGGTCCAGCGGGAATACGCACAAATTCTTGCCCCTCAGGAGAAAATTGAACGCGCCTATAAGCTGATTAGAGATATGTTCATTTTTACGGACAAGCGGCTTATTTTGGTGGATAAACAAGGTCTGACGGGCAAAAAAACAGAATATCATTCGATCCCTTACAAAAGCATCTCGCATTATTCCGTGGAGACGGCAGGGCATTTTGATCTGGATGCGGAGCTATGTATCTACATTTCCAGCAGCACGCTTCCGGTGAAGAAGACCTTCAATAAATCCGTAAATATTTACGAGGTGCAGGCCGTGTTATCGCAATATATTTTAAAATAAATTGTTTATTTGGTGTTCCAAAGCACAAGCCCCCCTAAGTAAAAGTGGCTAAGATTACTAAGGTTAGATGCAGCTAGATATATCTGAGATAGGCAGCCACAAGACATAACCGAGATAGGTAGCTATATAGCGGCAAAAGGTGACTATATATATTCGAGATAGGTAGCGATTTGGCGGCAAAAGGTGACTATATATATTCGAGATAGGTAGCGATTTGGTGGCAAAAGGTCACGGTAGTACGCCATGGGTGTATGCAGCTCCCTGTAATTAAAATGATTTTATAATATTCGTAGGCGTGATTCTACAAGGTTAAACAAAGAGGACCTCTTATTTGTGCATAGCTCACAAAAAGAAGAGGTTTATTTTGCGTTTCAGCGTAACCGATTGACAAAGGATTTTCGTGTAATGTTAAATGACACTAAATAAACCAGAAGTTATAGGGGGCTCGCAGAGGAACCTGCCGCAGAATATAGGAGATTGAATATGATGGAGAAACCCGCCGCAAAAAAATAAGGAGTTGGGACATGGCGGAAAAAACCGTAAAACATAGGGGGATGGGACATGGCGGAGAAACCCGTAATAGGCACAAAAACTATGGTAGTTAGCCCCCATTATTTAGCCTCGGCTGCTGGTGCACGTATGCTGGAAAAAGGGGGGAATGCCTTTGATGCAGCGGTGGCGATCAGTGCGACATTAGCTGTAGTATATCCACATATGACGGGGCTAGGCGGAGATTCCTTTTGGTTGACCTATAACACGCAAGAGGCGCGTGTTCGGGCCTATAACGGAAGCGGGCGCTCCGGGTACGGAGTCCGCAGAAGCAGCTACGCCGGGGAAGCTTTCATCCCGCGGCGGGGGATTCGCAGCGCCATTACGGTGCCGGGGATGGCGGACAGTTGGGATGCCATACTGAGTAAGTATGGCCGCTTTACGCTGGCGGAAGTACTGGAGCCTGCTGTTGGTTACGCTTTGGAGGGGTTTCCGCTGTCGCCGGATCAGCGGAATAACACGGCTGTTGCGGGCTCTGCGCTGTCACCGGAGGCGGCAGCGATTTACACGCCAGGCGGCGTGATTCCTTGTGCTGGATCGCGATTCCAGCAAAATCAGCTGGCGGCCACCCTGCGGACATTGGCGGCGGGTGGGCGGGATGCTTTTTATAAGGGAAAGATTGCGGAGGACATCTGTGACTTTATGCTGGCATCTGGCGGGTATCTGACTCGGGATGACTTTGCGGATCATCAGGGCGAGTGGGGCGAGCCGCTTCATACGGATTATCACGGGCATACAGTGTACCAAGTGCCGCCTAACTCTCAAGGTTTCACAGGACTAATGAGTCTTAATATGTTGGAGTATTTCAATTTTGAAGCAATCGAGCATGGATCGTATGAATATTATCACCTGCTTGTTGAAGCGTTGAAGTTAAGCTTCCGCGATCGGGATAGGGTGCTTACGGATCCGGATTTTAGTGCTATACCTTTGGAGCAGCTGCTGGAAAAACGTTATGCAGGACAATTAGCATCTGCGATTTCGATGCAAAAAGCTACACAACTGACAAGTCAGCCTATCGGCAGTGATACAGCTTATGCTGCAGTTGTGGATGAAGACGGGAATGCGGTCTCTTTTATTCAGAGTCTGTATTTTGAATTTGGTTCGGGAGTGGTCGCTGGGGATACTGGGATTCTGCTGCAGAATCGAGGTTCGTTTTTTTCGCTGGACCCCGGGCACATCAATACGCTTGAGCCGCATAAGCGCAGCTTCCACACACTGATGCCAGCGATGGCCTGCCGCGAGGGCAAACCTGTGATTTTGTATGGGACGCAAGGTGGCGAAGGTCAACCACAGACTCAAACTCTGCTGCTCACAAGGATGCTGCATTATGGCATGAATCCACAAACGGCTGTGAATGAGCCGCGTTTTGTGTGGGGGAGAACGTGGGGAGAGCCTACGCAAGAACTGAAGGTGGAGAGCAGGGTAGCTGATGAGGTGCTGGCAGAATTGGCCGCAGCCGGTCATACTGTCCGGAAAGTAGATGACTATGATGGGGTTATGGGTCATGCTCACGTGATTTCGATAGATGACAATGGATACCGCAGTGGGGGAACGGACCCGCGCTGCGAGGGTGCGGCGATTGGGTGGTAGGTATAGGAATGATGGAGCGGCCGGAAGGACTCTGAAGGAATCGTAGGAGGGAAGGTGACGGATACGAAAAGCTACTAGAGGGATTGTAATAGTAATGGTGAGGGGAGGAGGAGTAATTATGGTTTTGGATAATCGGTATGGTGCGTTTATAGATCCTGGGCTTACGGTTGAGAGTTTAGGTAGCGGGATATTGGATGGACTGACCTTTGCAGTAAAAGATGTATTCGCTGTAGCTGGACATAGCTCTTCTGCAGGTAATCCTGATTGGCTGCATAGCCACCATCTGTCCACGGAGCATGCGGTGGCTGTACATCGTTTACTGTTGTCGGGTGCTACACTTCGTGGTGCTGCCCATACGGATGAGTTGATGTATAGTCTGGGTGGCGAGAACCATCATTTTGGAACGCCGATTAATCCGCGTGCTGTAGGTCGTATCCCGGGCGGATCTTCAAGTGGTTCGGCAGTAGCGGTAGCTTCTGGTAGTGTTGATTTTGCGCTCGGTACGGACACCGGTGGCTCAATTCGAGTACCTTCCTCCTATTGCGGAGTATATGGCTTTCGACCAACGCATGGAGCTGTGGATTTTCAAGGTGTTATTCCATTATCTCCGGCTTTTGATACCATTGGCTGGATGTCAGATCGTTTGGATGTGCTCCAGCAGGTAGGGGAAGTGTTGCTTGTGGCTGGGAGTACATCTGTGAAGATGGCGAAGAAAATAGAAAGTAGTATAGAGGAAACTGTAGGGAAGAGCATGGAAAAGAATGTAATGAAAAATTTAGAGAACAGCCTAGAGGGAGACATGGTGAAGACTGATGAAAATAATTTAGAAATGAGCCAGAAGGAAAGTTTAGAAACGATTTTGGAGAAGCGTATTGAGAAGAGTACGGATAAAATTTTAGAGATCGGCCCGGAGAACAAGGTAAAAAAGAAAATAGAAGACAATATCAAAATGGGTACTTTATTTGTTGCTACTGACTGCTGGGCTTTGGTTAATCTGGAGAATGCAGCTATTTTATCGGAGGGATTAAGGTGTTTGCGATCAGGGGCAGATCATCTCATGGAGATAGAGATTGCTTTGGAGGGTTTAAAGGTCTGGATGGATGTTTTTAGAGAATTGCAGGGGAATGAAATTTGGGAAACTCATGGCGCTTGGATTGAGATCGAGAAACCAGTCTTTGGACCTGATATTGCAGCGCGATTCTCGTGGGCTGCCAGTTTGGCGGAAGAGGATCATAGTGTTGCGAAATGTAAGCAAAAAGAGATTTCTAATCAGATGCGCTTGCTGCTAGGTGAGGACAATTGTCTTGTGATTCCGACAGTTCCGGGACCAGCGCCGCTGCGTGGAGGGGATTTGCGCCAATTGGAGGAGAATCGTAGCGGTGCGATGATGTTGAGTTGCATAGCAGGGTTGGCGGGTTTGCCTCAGGTAACAATACCTATGCTCTCCACAAGTGGATTGCCACTGGGATTATCTGTTATTGCCGGACATGGTCAGGATCTCCGGTTACTCTCTTGGGTGAATGAAGTGTGGCAGCAGTCCTGAGATGCTGGGTGCAGTGATCTTGAAAAAGTGATACTAAACAGACTGAAGGTACTGAACAACATATCTTGATGATACTTTTCTAGTTACTGTTAACCGGTACTCCTCCATTACCCTCTAGGAATACCCTCTAGGAATACACTCTAGAAATACACTCTAGAAATACACTCTAGAAATACACTCTAGGAGTACACTCTTGGAATACACTCTTGGATTACATTCTAGCAATACACTCTAACGCCACACTCACTTATTCATTCACAAATTAACGAAATGCACATGTCATTCCCTCCTGCTTTTAGTTTTATTGACACCGGGGAGCCTAGTGGAGTTGCTTTTAATACTAAGGTAGTTGGAGTTAGCTCAATAGTGGGGCAGTAGTGTGAAAAAAGATAAATTCAGCGCTCGATTGTGTGGTGTAAGACCAGTGGAATTAAGTGAATACGTCGCTGGAGAGAAAAGAACGGTATAAATCCCGCAGAAATCGGAGAAATGGCTAAAGAAGCTAAAAAGAACGGTATAAATCCCGTAGAAGTCGGGGAAATGGCTCAAGTAACTAAAAAGTACAGTATAAATCCCGTAGAATCTAGGAAAGTGGCTTAAGTAACTAAAAAGAACGGTATAAATCCCGTAGAATCTAGAGAGTGGCTCAAGTAACTAAAAAGAACGGGATAAATCCCGTAGAAGTCTGGGAAGTGGCACAAGTAACTAAAAAGATCGGGATAAATCCCGTAGAATCTAGGAAAGTGGCATAAGTAACTAAAAAGAACGGTATAAATCCCGTAGAATGTGGCGAAGACACCTATGTAGCCAAAAAGAAGGGCAAAAGTGCCCTTCATCCCGGCACTTCCGGCCGAATAGCCAAAAAGAAGGGCAAAAGTGCCCTTCATCTCGGCAGTTTCGGCCAAACAGCCAAAGAGAAGGGCAAAAATGCCTCACACCTCGGCACTTCCGGCCGAATAGCCAAAAAAAGGGCAAAAGTGCCTTTCACCTCGGCGATTTCGACCAAACAGCCAAAAAGAAGGGCAAAAAAGCCCTCCACTTCTACCGGCAGCAGTGGATCTATAAGAGCTTGTACCTCCACCACAGTTGCTACAGTGGGGTGGTATTATCTCTACTCGTATGGATCTCCTCCACCGCTCAATTCCCCGTCTTGCAGCGCTGGTGTGCCTGCAACTTCGATCCGATGGTCAATTCGAATGGCCCGAGAATACCCTCCCATCAACTCCCATGTTGAACCCGTAAAAACTTGTTTTTACTCGAAAGCCCTCCCTCAACTCCACCTACTATTTTCCAATCCCCTTATACAGTTCACATGAACGATATGAGCTAAAGTTCAATAATTTATCATTCATCATTCATCATTCATCATCCATGTTCATTATGTGTTAAATTTATTAACATAAAAATCATGAAAATTTAACTTTCCTCTATTCAACACGGTTCATTTTAATTATAATGTTACATAAAATAACATTATAAATCAGAAATGGTTCTATTGATCCTAATAAGGAGGGGTGGCATGCATCTTACGGTTGAAGAAGCGTTGTCCATTTATCCTTTGTCCGAGGCGAAGCTTATCGCTGGATCTAAAGGGAAACATCGAATTGTGAAGTCAATTAATGTGATGGATGCCCCCGATATTTCGGATTGGATCAAAGAAGGCGAGATGCTGCTAACGACAGCCTATTTGATAAAGGACAATATGGAGGAAGCCTCTGCCTTGCTGCAGACTTTAAATCGCCGGGGATCTTCGGCCTTGGGCATTAAGCTGGGGCGGTTTTGGGATGAAGTACCAGAGCAACTGGTCGCAGAAGCGGAGAGTCTTAACTTCCCTCTAATCCAGCTGCCGTTCGAGTTTACTTTTTCGGATCAGATGAATGGTCTGTTTCGCGCCGAGCTTAGCCGCAGCACTCACGTTCTGCAGAGCATTATGGAGAAGCAGAAAAAGCTGATGCAATTCGCCTTAAGATCTGTCCGCAGCCGTCCATTATTTGACTCGGTGTCTGAAGTGATTGGCCATTCACTTGTGGTGGTTAGCGCACGGGGGGATGTGATCTACAACAACTCTGAATACCATCCTTCACAGCTGCTGGAGGGGTGGCCATGGCAGAAACGGAATCAGCGCTTTCGTGTGGGAGATCATGTGAGCTACCGTACACCACTTTTGCAAGGAGAGAAGTGCTCCGGATATCTATTGTTTTGTGCCATCGACCCTTTGTTGCTCCCAATGGAAGAAAGTTTGTTCGTTCAGGGAGCTGAACTTATTTCATATCATATTCATTCAGGATACGAAGATTATTTTGAACAGGCAGAACACAGGGAGTTTAGCGGATTGCTGAGACGTTGTTTGAGCGGTAATTTATCTTACACAGATTTGGCGCAGGCTGCTCTCGACTTGGAGATTGAGCTGCTTCAATTACCATTTTGTCTCTTATTGACCGATACAGCTGCGACTGGGGAAGAACGCCAAGGGGAGCTGCTCAGACTAAAAGAAGAATATCTTGAACATCCCGGGCTGCGGGAAGTAAAGGGAATTCATGTGATTATAGATCAAGGACTTTTGTCTATATATCCGGGAGATCGTCAGCGTCCTGAACAATTTCGGGATCTAATCCAGGTTTGTTTTGACAACATGAAGTTTGATAAGGGATATTATCCGCGAGCTGCGATAAGCAGTTGTAAAGCGAAGCCGGAGGGGCTGAAGGAGGCTTTTGCGGAGGTAAAGGATTGTATGGGAATGCTTCAGGGCGGGGGAGTAAAAGAGAATGTTGTGCATTACCGGCAGCTTGAGCTTAACCTGCTGCTCGGGCAAATTCCGGCAGAGGTTATGGAGAAATATTGTAATGGAAGTCTTAGAGGGTTGCTTAGCCGAGAACCGGAGTATGTCAGGGAAATGCTGCGGACGCTGGAAGTTTATCTAGAGAACGATGGTCATGTTAATGAGACGGCTAAGAAACTGTTTATTCATCGAAACACGGCTACCTACCGGATTGAGAAGCTTAGTGAGCTGCTGGACGTCGATTTTAAAAAAATAAATGATCTCATGAGGTTGAAGTTAGTATTCATGTTTCGGAGGATGCTCGGACGGGACTAAGGTCTGAGTTCTAAGGTCTAAGGTTTAAAGTCTAAGGTCTAAGTTCTGGATTGAAATGCAAACACGGAGGAGGGGTACCTCGTGAATACACATGAGATCGCCATGCATATTCAAACCCATCAGGCGCCTGCGGTGCTGGCAACGCTGATAGAGGTGGAGGGACACTCGTATCGTAAACCCGGAGCGGTGATGTTGTTTTTTGAAGGAGGTACGATTGGGAGCCTGAGTCCAGGTTGTCTGGAAAACGATCTGCAACTGCGAACTTCTGAAATCTGGGAACGAGGGCTGCCCGAAATTGTGGAATACAACATGCTGTCTCCGGATGATCTGTCCTGGGGTGAGGTTGTCGGCTGTGGAGGCAAAATCAAAGTAGTGCTTGAACCCGTGCAGGGTCAGCTCTACAAGCTTTTAGTGCAGGCGAGTGACAGATTGGCTAGGGGAGAAAAGCTAATTCTGTTCCGCGAAGCAGTGGAGAAAGGTTTTGCCTATAAGCTGGAGCTGGATCCAGAAATTGTACTGCCGCAGAGCAAGAAACATCCGAAATTATCCCACTCGGCAAAAGAAAACCTGGCGGCAGGTCGCTTTATGGCCGCTCCAGCAGAATTGACAGCATTCCATACGTCTTTCGTATCTAAACCGCGGCTTGTGATTTTTGGCGGGGGACGTGATGTGGTTCCTATTGCGGAACTTGCTGACAGAGTTGGCTTTCGGGTAGCGGTTGCGGATTGGCGTGAAGGAAGCTTGCACAATAAGTTTCCTCGAGCTGAACAAGTAATTTGTTCCCCCATGGAGGTTGTTCAGCGATTGGGCGTAGCTCGGGAGGATTATGTATTGATTTGCAGTCATCAACTTGGGCGGGATAGACAGTTCCTGGAGAGTGTGATTCCGCTTGCTCCTCTATATATAGGGATTATCGGTTCGAAGGCGCGAATATCTCTTTTACTGGAAGGGTTTGAGGCTCCTGCATCTTTGCATGCACCTGTAGGGTTGCCGATTGGAGGAGAAGGTCCGGAGGAGATTGCGGTCAGTATTATAGCAGAAATTATTCAAATTAGAAGGGTGGGCTCACGAGAGCTGCCCAAAGGAGCGGATTGTATTGAAGGTAGCAGGAATATATTTGGCAGCGGGGCAGAGCAGGCGGATGGGTGTGTCCAAGGTTTCGCTGAAATTGTCGCAGGAGGTCTCCCTCGGGAGCGTCGCGCTTAGTGAATTGGATCGTTGCAATCTAGAACCGCTAATCGTGGTAGTGCGTGCGGATGACAACTTGGAATGGCTGCCACCCGCGATTGAGCCGCAAGGCTCCAGACGTACCGAAACTTGCTTAACCGCACATCTAGGATTGTCTTTTTCACTGCGCTGCGGCCTTAATGCGGTATTGCCTTTACGGCCCGATGCAGTAGTTGTGGCGCTTGCGGATCAGCCATTTATTACTACAGCATTAGTGAACCGTCTAATACAAACGTTTGAACAATCTCCGGAGATGGATTATGTCGCTAGCGTCAGTAATGGGTCGGCTATGCCCCCGGCTTTGTTCTCGAAGACGTTGTTTCCAGCACTACAGGGATTAGATGGAGATCGAGGAGCGGCGGGGATATTGCGTTCACCTGATTATAAGGGGATTGTTCTGGAATCTGAGTCTGCCCATTATTTCATGGACGCAGATACAAAAGAAGATTTTGGTGAGATTCAGGAGCAATGGATTCTGAAAAATGGAAAGTGAAGTAAAGAATAATCTTGAAAGTAATCTGAAAAGTAATCTGAAATAGTGTTCCTTTTCCACCTTTGGTCATATAATATGACACGCAACTCACCTTACGAAAACCAATTAGTGCATTACACACAAAAAAAGTTCTGATTCTTATATTCCTATACAAACGTATGTTATATAAATTTACGCCAAGGCCACCTCTAAGTATAGTAGAAGTACATTAATGGTTGCAGCCATGATGAGAGATGATTTGGAGGAGGAGAATTATGAAAAAAAGGGGTCAGTTCATAACATCTTGTCTTGCATTAATGGTTCTAATGACGGTGGCTTTGGTGGGGTGTGGCAGCAATAATAATACTTCTACAAATGCAACGGAGGCACCAGCGACAACTACAGCGGCAACAGAGGCAACTGCAACAACAGAACCGGCTGCAAAGAAACCGACGGTTGCTTTTGTTTATATCGGACCTCCAGGGGATGGCGGCTACACGTACCAACATGATCAAGGACGGCTGTATATGGAGAAGGAGCTGGGGATTAAAGCTGACTTTGTAGAAAATGTCCCTGAAAGTGCTGACGCCGAACGAATCATCACAGAGCTTGCGCAATCACACGACATCGTGTTTACAACGAGCTTCGGATATATGGATTTTACATTAAATGTAGCGGGCAAATTTCCCAACGTGAAGTTCCTGCATGCTTCGGGTTACAAAACCGCAGAGAACATGGGGACCTACTTCGGGAAAAACTATCAGGCCAGCTATCTGAGCGGCATAGCGGCAGGGAAAATGACCAAAAATAATCAGTTGGGTTATGTAGGGGCTTTTCCGATCAGCGAAGTGATTTATAACTTGAATGCTTTTACCCTTGGAGCACAAAGTGTCAATCCTGATGTAAAGGTGAATGTGGTATGGACGAATACATGGTATGACCCGACGACTGAACGTCAAGCGGCAATCAGCTTGCTGGATAAGGGGGCGGATGTGCTTTTGGCCTATCAGGATTCACCTGCAACCCTGCAGGCTGCTGCTGAACGAGGGGCTTTTGCCGGGGGAAATGACTCGGATATGAGTAAATACGCTCCGGACAATTATTTGACGAATCCGGTATGGAATTGGGGGCCGTATTACGTAAAAGCTGTGCAGGCAGTTATGGATGGAACCTGGAAGAGCGAGCAATATTCCGGTGATATGGCTGACGGTATGGTGGAGCTGGCTCCTTTCGGGAACAAGATCCCAGATGATGTGAAAAAGCTTGTCGAAGACGCCAAAGCCAAAATTATCAGTGGTGAGCTTGAGGTTTTCACAGGTCCGATCTCAGATAATCAAGGGAATGTGAAGGTTCAGGAGGGTCAGAAGCTGACCTTGGAGGAAGTGCTGGGCATGAACTGGCTCGTAAAAGGTGTGGAAGGAACTATCCCGCAATAATGTTTAAAAATAGGGAATAAGATGTGCACAATCTATGGGTGGGGCGGGTTCCGTTAAGCGGAAACTTCCCCACCCGTACTACAACTTGAAGGAAGGAGGGGTTCAGGCCATGCGGGGAACTTCAGTTGAAATGCGGGGGATTGTGAAAAAATTCGGCTCGGTAACCGCCAGTGATCAAGTCGACTTTTCGGCAAATGCGGGTGAGATTCATGCGTTGCTTGGGGAGAATGGGGCCGGGAAGAGCACGGTGATGAGCATGCTGTCAGGGGTGTACAGAGCAGATGAAGGAGAAATCTTCATTCATGGGAAAGGTGCTCAGATCCGTTCTCCTAAAGATGCTGCGCAGCTGGGTGTAGGTATGGTGTTTCAGAACTTTAGGCTGGTGCAAAGCCTCACAGCAGCAGAAAATATCGTGCTTGGCGAAAAGTCGTCTTTCTGGCGCGGCCGTAAGTGGATGAAGAACAAACGCGAGGAGATAGAGGCATTAGCGGAACGGTTTGGACTGAATTTCCCGGTGGATCGCCCGATCTGGCAGTTGTCCGTGGGTGAGCAGCAGCGTGTTGAAATCGTTAAGACGCTGTATCGCGGGGCTGACATTATTATTCTGGATGAACCAACCTCTGTATTGACCCCGGGAGAGGTGGAACAGCTATTTGAAACGCTGCGGGTCATGAAGCAGGCAGGGAAAACGGTCATTATGACTACTCATAAAATGAAAGAGGTTATGGCGTCCTCCGATCGGATTTCCGTCATGCGCAAAGGGAAAATGATCGCCACACTGACCACGGCAGATACAGATGAACTGGAGCTGGCTCGTCTGATGGTGGGCAAGGAAGTAACCATCACCCGTCAAGAACGGGAAGCCACTGAAGGGGATTCTTTATTAGAAGTGAAAGATGTGGACGTATATGCCGATCACGGGCGAAAAGCACTGGATCACTTCTCACTGAACGTATGTAAAGGGGAGATTGTAGGCGTAGCTGGGGTAGCTGGTAACGGGCAAAAGGAACTGGCTGAAGTGTTAACAGGTCTTAGAGGCTGGAAAAGTGGTGAAATCACGTTTGATGGAAAAACGGTGAAATCGGCTTCGGTTAGAGGGGCAATTGATTCAGGAATCTCCCACGTGCCGGAGAACCGGATGAAGAGCGGTTTAGCTGGACGCCTCGGATCGGTGGATAATCTTTTGTTTAAGTCTTACCGCTCAGAGGAGCACTCCAAATTTGGTTTCTTGAAGTCCGCGAAGAACCGTTTGTGGTCACAGGAGCTGGTCCAGCGCTTTAACGTCAAGACACCTGAGCTGGAGACGCCAGTACAACAGTTGTCAGGTGGTAATCAGCAGAAGCTGCTCTTTGCACGTGAAATCAGTCATCGGCCTAAGCTGATGGTCGCCGTTCATCCGACACAAGGGCTGGATGTAGGTGCCACGGCTGGTGTTCACGACCTACTTATGGAACTGCGTGGTTCAGGTAGTGGCGTGTTGTTAATTTCGGAGGATTTAGATGAATTGCTTCAGTTGTCCGACCGGATTCTAGTGATCTATAACGGCTCAATTATTGGTGAGAGTACACATGAGGAAGCGAATCGAGAGAGCATCGGACTACTAATGGCTGGTATTCATAATAGAGAGGAGAGCGCCGTATGAGCCTGGAGAATGGAAGAAATACCGCAGCAGCAGTACTGGAACCCCTCCCCTCTCACTCCGGAAAACGATTCTCTCTACGTTTCGAATACGATGCCAGCCGCATCCGTTCTCCTTGGTGGACACCTATTGTATCTATAATTTTAGCGCTATTGTTGTGTGCCCTATTTATTGCGGCGAATGGCATGAATCCGGTGCTGGTCTATGAAAAAATGTTCCGTGGCGCATTTGGCACTGCGTATGGGCTCACGGAAACGATGGTTAAAGCGATCCCGCTACTCCTATGTGGGCTTGGGATTGCTGTGGCTTACCGCATTTCGGTATGGAATATTGGAGCAGAAGGCCAGTTAACTGTTGGGGCTATGGCGGCCACAGCGGTCACGATTTATTTTCCTGACTTACCTTCATTCTGGTCCCTGAGCTTAATGCTGCTGTTCGGGATTGCCGCGGGTGCGCTTTGGGGACTGCTGACTGCTATTCCGCGGACGCATTTTGGAGTGAATGAGCTAATCACTTCATTAATGCTGAATTATGTTGCCCTATTGGCGCTCGATTACGTGGTATTCGGACCCTGGAAAGATCCTAAAGGATTTAATTTCCCGGGATCACCTATGTTTACTGCGGCTCAGTCGCTGCCTGTTCTCGGAAGTACAAGATTGCATATTGGATTGTTATTTGGACTTATCGCCGTTGTGATTTATTACTTAATGATTCGTTTTACCAAGTGGGGTTACGAGCTCCGGCTGATTGGGGCTAATCCTGTTGCAGCCAGATACGCGGGGGTTCCTATCAAGCGCCATATTATTATCGTCATGCTGATCAGTGGGGGGCTCGCCGGGATCGCTGGCATGGCGGAGGTCTCCGGTGTTACACACAAGCTGATGCAGGGCATTTCACCGGGTTATGGATACACCGCCATTATTGTGGCTTGGTTGGCCAAATTGAATCCACTCGGTCTAATCGTTACTTCTATTTTATTCGGTGGCTTAATTGTTGGCGGATATAGTGTTCAAACCATCGGGCTGCCCTCATCGATATCAGAAATGCTGCAGGGCTCCATCCTGTTTTTCTTGATTGCTGGCGATATGATCTATCGTTTCCGCATTCGTCGTAGCTGGGTTGAGCTGAAAGGGGGGAGATAGGCGATGGATTTTACAACACAGCTACTTATTGCCGCTATTTCCGCAGGGACCCCGCTGCTGCTGGCTACGCTGGGAGGCATTCTAAATGAACGAGCCGGCATTATACAGCTTGGGGCTGAAGGTCTGATGCTGATGGGAGCGGTCACCACTTGTATCGTGTATATTCGCTCCGGAAACCTGTTGCTGGCTCTGCTGGCTACCGTAGCTGTAACGGCTGTGCTTGGTTTGCTGCATTCTTTTCTCTGTGTGACCTTGCGGGCGAATCAAACGATGTCCGGTCTTGCAATGACCTTGTTCGGCAGTGGGTTGAGCGCTTATCTTGGTAAACCAATCAGCGGCATTCCTTTGCCGGGAACCTCCCCTAAGCTGCATCTGGCTTGGCTGGAAAATGTACCGTTCATCGGAAAAATATTCGGCAACATGGATTACCTAACCTGGTTCAGCCTGCTGCTAGTGCTTGCTCTGCATCTGCTAATTCACCGCACTTCATGGGGCCTGCATTTGCGGGCAGTCGGAGACAGTCCGGCTACCGCAGATGTGATGGGGATCCGTGTGCAGCTTATCCGCTACAGCTATGTGATCACCGGTGCTGCTCTCATCGGCCTGGCCGGAGCGGATATGGTATTGGCCTATGCGCCAACCTGGAATGAAGGGCTGACAGCCGGTCGAGGCTGGATTGCGGTAGGGCTAGTGATTTTTGCCAGATGGAATCCGCTGCGCGCTTTGTTCTGCGCTTACTTTTTTGGGGCATTGGATTCACTTGGCTTCCGCATTCAATTGCTGGGCAGTGCAGTTCCGCCCTATTTTCTCAAAATGATTCCGTACCTTGTGACCATTCTGGTCCTAATGTACCTTGGGTACCGCAATCGCAACAAACCATCCGGTACACCGGAGGCGCTCGGAGTTCCTTATATTCGGGAACAAAGGTTTTAAGGCAGGCTATACGAGAAGGGAAGCGGCAATCTGGTACTCAAAAAGGGAGGCGGAGTGTATGGGAGTTATACGGGAAGAGGATGGAAGGCTACCTGAAGTAATTCAACCCCACAGCCTGCACGAAGCTTGGGAGAGAAAAACGGCGTTTGGAGACAGTTCCCGATATGTCGCAGGAGGAACATTGCTGAGAACAGGGTGGGAAAATGGAACGGATCATATGCCCAAACAGCTGATTGATCTTCGGCAAATCACAAATCTCGGCGACATTACCTTAACGGAATTTCACTTATCTCTGGGCGCTCTTGTTCCACTCTCCCAGTGCCGCAGTAATGAGCATTTGCAGGCCGTGGCTCCTGCGCTGCAAGAGGCTGCACGTTGCATAGCGGCTCCGTCGGTGCGTAATCTTGCCACGCTCGGGGGCAATATCGCTTCTGGCTTCGGAGATATTCTACCTGCGTTACTGGTCTATGACGCGGAGTTAATCTCCTTTGACGGCAAATTTATGACGGCACTACCTTTGATAGAGTGGCTAAACAATCACTGGAGCGGGATAAAACCTTCGGCAGATCTTGTGGCTGAGATTCGCATCTCACCTACTCGCTTAGAGAGTCCGTTAACGGATAGGCTAGAAATTTTCCGTAAGGTTGGCCGCAGGGAAGTGTTCACCCCTTCACTTGTAACAGTAGCAATCTCAGCATCAATCGATGAGGAACTCCGTTTCCGTGAGGTGCGTATCGCCGCAGGTGGGGGCTCTGGGCGGCCGCAGCGACTAAGTAGAGCTGAAGTTATGCTTGAAGGTGTGAGGTATACAGAGGAGCTGTTGGCTTCTTTATATGAAGAGGTTGAGAACAGCTTTGAGACGTATAGTGATCCCTTTGCAACAGAACTTTACAAGAAAAAGACTGCTGGGAATTTGGTTGTATCTGAGCTGTGGAAGGCTATGAATATACGGAGTTAAGAGGTGAATAACCCGACGAAAGGAGAGAGGGAAAATGCTGCTGAATAAGGAATCCAGCGGTAGCCGCTGGCGTACACGACCCGATGGAGAGGGCAAGGTATCCGGTAAGCTGCAGTATTTGACCGACATGAGGGCAGAAGGAATGTTGATCGGCCGCGTGCTCCGCAGTGAGCAGGCACATGCTCGTATTTTGTCCATACGCATTGAGAAGGCCGTTGAAGTCCCTGGTGTACACGCTGTAATTACTTATGAGGATGTGCCCGGACTTAACGGCTTTGGCATAGCTTTGCCGCATCAACCGGTATTTTGCAGTGACCGTGTGCGTTACACTGGCGATGCGATTGCGGCAGTCGCGGCAGAGACGGACGAAATTGCGGAATACGCCTTATCTCTTATCGAAGTGGATTATGAGCTTCTACCCTTACTCGAGAACCCGGAAGAGGCGATGAAAAAGGACGCAATTCTGCTGCATGCCGAGGGAAACGTGCTTCATCATACGGAATATCGAAAAGGGGAGCCGGAAGCGGTATTTACGGATTGCTGTCATGTGGTAGAGGAGACTTATTATACACCACGCCAAATGCACACTTATATGGAGACTGAAGGTGGACTGTTCATCCCAGAGGATAACGGACGGCTTACCGTATATTCAGCTACACAACATGGGTTGATGGATCGCCTGCAGCTATCCAGAATTCTGGCTATTCCTCAAGAAGATATTCGCGTCATCTCGAGTCCTATCGGCGGGTCCTTTGGAGGAAAAGACGAGCTGAATGTACAGCCATATGGAGCGCTGCTCGCCTTGCGGACACTCCGTCCGGTAAGACTGCATAATTCGAGAGCTGAATCGGTACGTGCAGGACTAAAACGCCATCCCATGAAAATCACCATGAAGACTGGCTGCGACCCCGAAGGAATCATCAGGGCACATCAGGTCAGAATTATTTCGGATACGGGAGCTTACGCAACACTGGGGGCGGAGGTGCTCAACTTTGCGACAGAACATGTGATGGGCCCCTATATCATCGATCATGTGGATGTGAAGGGTTTTGCTGTATATACCAATAACGGTGTATCTGGTGAATTTCGCGGTTTTGGCGGCAATCAGGCGATTTTTGCTTTGGAGGGACAAATCGATCGGTTGGCTGAGCGATTGCAGATCGATCCGTGGGAAATGCGCCGCCGCAATTTGCGTAAATATGGAGATCTGGGGCCGCTGGGTCAGGAAATTGCTCAGACCGATGGTGCCTTTCAGGTGTGGGAAGCGCTGGCGGGTTCGCCTCTTATGACTGAGGCCGCATCTACAGACAGTGATTCAGGTGTGGTGGAACCTTGGATCGTAACTGGAACGGGTGCTGCTATAGCTATGCATGGTGCAGGACTTGGCTATGGTATTCCCGATCCGGCGGGTGGCAGGCTCTCTTTGACGCTAGAGGGCAAAATTGAGGCGGTGTTTGGTTACGAGGAGTTTGGTCAGGGGTTAATCGCAACAATGGAACAAATGCTGATTGAACAGTTTGGCTTGGCGGCAGAGGATCTAAGCATCGTTATTGGCGATACGGATGTTGTGCCCGATAGCGGATCTAGTACGGCTTCCCGATCAACCAGCATGATGTGGATGGCCTTAAAACGGCTGCGTCCAGACTTCACCGCTCGAGTGCTGCAGGCAGCTGCGATGATAAAGCCAGAGCTGGATAACTATGAAATGAAGCTCGGCCCTGGCGGTATTTGGCTAAAAGACGGCGGTCTGCTTCTGACTTACAAGGACTTGGCACAGCATATTTCAGAACCCATTGTCTGTAATACAAAGTTTACTTATCCAACCACACCCTTTAAAAGAGTGGGGGCACATTTCCTATACACCTATTCCGCAATCGCGGTCCGTGTGGAAGTTAATCTGCTTACAGGACGTGTTCGTGTACTGGACCAATATCATGCGGTAGCGGCGGGACCGGTGGCTAATCCGCAAGGTTATCTCGGGCAGATCGAAGGTGGCAGCAGTATGGCGGTAGGCTTCACTTTGTCAGAGGATGCTGTGATGTCAGGCGGCAGCTATGTCACCAAAAATTTAGACACCTATTTGGTGCCGACCATTGCCGACATGAATGGCAGCATTCAGGTGCAGCCGATAGAGGATTTGCCGGATCATGACACGTACGGTCCTCGCGGCATTGGAGAGGTGGGTTCCGTCAATTTAGCTCCGGCAGTCGCGTCAGCCATATTTCAGGCTGTAGGGAAACGGGTAACCAAGCTGCCCATTGATCCCGAATGGCTGCAGTCTACACCGTTTATTCCACAAAAGGTGGTGAACATCCATGTCGAGCCATAATTCAGATGCGAATCTAGATGAAGATAACCTTGACCCCTTATCGTCTGAGGAAGCCTTTGCAGAAGAGAGGTTCACCTTTAATTGCAATCTTAATGGTAAAGCGATATCCACGGAGATTCCACCCTCCCGCCGGCTTTTAAAGGTCATACGTGAAGATTTGGAGCTGACCGGCACAAAACGTTCTTGTGAGATTGGCCGCTGCGGGGCATGTATGGTGCTGGTGGATGGACGTCCAGTGAATTCATGTCTGGTCATGGCCTATCAATGCTCAGGTGCGGAAATTACAACGATTGAGGGTCTTAGTGAAGTAGGCCTGCATCCCGTTCAGCGGGCTTTTTTAGAAGAGGGGGGGTTCCAATGCGGTTATTGCACACCAGGGATGGTCATCTCGGTGGTTGCTCTGCTGGAAGAGAACCCGCATCCTACTCAGGCTGAAGTGGAAGAAGCTTTATCGGGTAACATTTGTCGCTGTACGGGGTACGGTGGCATTTTACGAGCTGTTAACAAAGCTATTGGAGGTTGAGTGGATGGTCGTTTCTGAAGGCAGGTTTACGATGGAAGAGATAAATGCCATGAGTATAACGGATTTTGTGAAGCATCTAGGCGGCATTTTTGAACATTCACCGTGGGTAGCAGAGGAGGCTTATAAGCAGATTCCGTTCCATTCTTTAGAGCATTTGCATAGCACCATGATGCAGACCGTACTGAGTGCTGACCGGAGCCGAATGGAGGGACTATTAAAAGCTCATCCGGATTTGGCGACTAGGCTTCAAGTTACGGCTTTATCTGCCTCAGAGCAGCAGGGAGCTGGACTGGATCGGTTAACAACGAAAGAGTTCAATCTATTGAATGATCTGAATCGAAAGTATACGGACAAATTTCATTTTCCTTTTATTCTAGCTGTTCGTGGCAAAAACAAAGATGACATTATCAGCGCCATTGGAGTGCGAGTAGAGCGTTCCCCTCAGGAGGAATGGGTTCAAGCCTTTTCTGAAGTCGGTACAATTACGAGATTTCGCCTAAGTGATTTAATTATTTAATTATTCATTCATTCATTCATCATAAACGGGGAGGGTGTCAGCCATGCTGGAACCAATTAACGGACGTACAATGTTTTATGGAAAAAGTGATGTGCTAACTTATCGTACCTATGCTAAACCGCTGGCCGTTACCGCCGTTCCCGAATCTTCCTTCACGGGCTGCGACAACATTATATTCGCACATAATATTACATTCGCAGTCACGGGCGGAGCGTTTCTTCCTTCTTTTTCAGAGGGGGATAATTCCATGGTTGTTGCTACCGATTCTATGAAAAATTTCATCCTGCGCAATACCGCGGACTACACTGGAAGCACAACGGAGGGGCTACTGCAGCTTCTAAGCAGCCGTTTTCTCGATAAATACGATCATGTCACCGCAGTTTCAGTTTCCGCAGACCGGTTACCTTTTGAACAGGTGATGGTGCCCGGGGTTGAGGGGCTTAAACAGAGTCATTTAGTACTGCGTCACTCCAATAATGAATCTTATTCGGCTTCGTTAACTATAAAACGTGGAGAGAATGGGACTGAGGTTATCGCTCATGAATGCCGATTGAAGGATTTACAGCTGATAAAAGTGAGTGGAAGCTCGTTTTATGGATTCGTCCGTGATGAGTATACAACATTGCCGGAGAGCTTTGACCGTCCGCTTTATATTTTTCTGAATATTAACTGGACCTACAGTGATGTTCAGCATGCTCTGGATGGAGATCTAGGCCAATATGTGGCATCGGAGCAGGTTCGCGATATCGCCCATAGCGCTTTTCATGAGCTGAACAGTCCATCAATCCAATCGTTGATTTATCAAATTGGGCTGCGCGTATTGTCCCGTTTTCCACAGCTGGCTACCGTTTCATTTGAGTCCAATAACCGGACTTGGGAAACCATTGTTGAGCCTGAAGAAACTAAAGGTGGAGTCTTCACCGAACCTCGTCCACCCTATGGCTTTCAGGGCTTTTCTGTCAGCCGTGCAGATCTGGCCGGAGAGACAGCGTAATGAGCGGGCGTCTTACCACCCATGTGCTGGATCTGTCGCGGGGGATTCCTGCTACAGGTCTGACGCTTCAGCTCTGGAAGCTTACGGATGGGATGAGCAAGCTTCTGTGTGAAGAAGTCACGAACAGTGACGGGAGGCTGGATGCTCCGCTGTTGGAGGGAAACGAAATGGAGTCTGGATGTTACGAGCTGCTGTTTATGGTTGGCGATTACTACCGTAGAGCGGATGCCAAAGCGTCAGCAGACACTCAACGTGAGATGCCTTTTTTTCTAGAACAGATACCTATTCGCTTTCATATAGAGAGCTCCATGCAACACTACCATGTACCTTTGCTAGTAGCACCTGGTGGATATAGTACGTATCGGGGAAGTTAAGAGAAAGTTGACGACCGGAGGAGGTGGCAGCTCATGAAGGAATCCTATGAACTTGTGATTAAGAACGGGAATGTAGTGCTGCCCGATCAGGTACTCAAGCTGGATATTGCAGTATCAGAGGGTAAGATTGTCGCACTTGGAGAGGAACTTTCGCTTGCGCCGCTAACCAAAGTCATCGACGCAGAGGGGTTCTATGTGCTCCCCGGTATGATTGATATGCATGTCCACTTTAATGAACCAACGTTTGGACATTGGGAAGGCTTTCGCAGCGGTTCTGCGGCGTTGGCAGCTGGCGGCTGCACAACCTATGCAGATATGCCGCTTAACGGCAATCCACCTACTGTGAACGAGGCTGGGCTTCGTCAAAAGGTAGATGCTGCGGCTGGAAACTCTGCCGTTGATTATGTGCTGTGGGGTGGGCTCGTTCCCGGCAATCTGGATGATTTAGAAGTTTTGGCAGCCGCTGGCGTCACTGGGTTTAAAGCCTTTCTCTCCAATCCTGGAGGGGAGGGCGAAGGCAGATTCCGTGAAGTGGATGAGGATACACTCTATCAAGGGATGCAGCGAATTGCTTCTCTGGGCGGGATTCTGGCGCTGCATGCAGAAAGTGAGGCTATCACGGCGGTGTTGACCGCAGATGCAGTGCGAAATGGCAGAACCAGCGCAAGTGATTTTGCGGCTTGCCGCCCTGCTGAAGCAGAGCTGGAGGCAGTGTCCAGGGCGCTGCTGTACGGTGAACGTACGGGCTGCCGGTTGCATTTTGTTCATATCAGCACGGCCGCCGCCATTGAGAAAATCTATGAAGCTAAGCTTCGAGGTCTGGACGTTTCGGCCGAAACCTGTCCACATTATCTGGTCCTCACTGAAAATGATATGAAGGCTTTAGGCCCTGTGGCGAAGTGTGCGCCTCCGCTGCGAAGTGCGGTGGAGCAGGAGAAGTTATGGGAGATGCTGGCCCAAGGCAAAATCGATCTGATTGCTTCGGATCATTCCCCCTGTCCAACGGAATTGAAGGTGAAGCCGGACTTGTCTTTTTTTGCAGCTTGGGGTGGGATCTCGGGTGCGCAGAGCAGTCTGGAGCTTATGTTCCATGAAGGCGTGAATGTGCGGGGTTTGGATGTTACATTAATTTCCAGTCTGCTTGCAGGGCAACCCGCAAAACGTTTTGGAATAGAGCATCGCAAAGGCGCTATAGCCCTAGGTCTAGATGCCGATTTAGTTCTGCTGAATCCAAATACAACCTATACGCTGACTGCGGAGGATTTATTGTATCGCCACAAGCACAGCCCCTACATCGGAAGAACTTTATCCTGCAAAGTAGTTGCTACGATCTGTCGCGGGAATGTGATCTATACCTCTGAAGAAGGAGTGATCAGTGAGGGAGGTGGACAGTGGCTGCGAATTAGGAAGGAGCAGTACAGCCTATGAATGATTCCAGAGTTCAAGCGTCGACTCAGAAACTGCTGGAGCTGCTGGAGGAGCTGGCGGCATTCAGCACACCTGGGCCAGGAGTTACTAGACTGCTATATACGGAGGAATGGAGCCGGGCGCAGATTTTTTTGCAGGAAAAAATGGCTGGGCTCGGCTTAGAAGTTTCCATAGACAAGGTTGGCAATGTATATGGACGATTGAGTGGATGCAATCCGCAGCAAAAGGTTATTTTAACCGGATCGCATATTGATACTGTAATCAATGGCGGAAAATATGATGGTGCGTATGGGATCGCTGCGGCTATGATTGCGCTTCAAGATTTGCAGAGGAACTTTGGCCAGCCGCAGCGGACGCTTGAGGTCGTATCTTTTTGTGAAGAAGAGGGGAGCCGATTTCCGCTTGCTTATTGGGGTTCGGGCCATGTCACGGAAAGGTATGACGGAAGCGAGGCCGAGACCTGTATGGATGCAGAGGGCGTGACGTTAAAAGCAGCAATGGCACAATCCAGCTTCTTACAGGACATAACGGAGGAGAAAGCTTCTAAGCGGACTGGAGTCAGAAATGATATTGGTGCTTTTGTAGAACTGCACATCGAGCAGGGGATTATTCTGGAGAAAACGGACACTCAGATAGGCGTAGTTCAGGGGATTGTTGGACAGAGACGATATGTGGTCAAGGTCAGTGGTATTGCTAATCATGCGGGCACGACACCGATGTTTATGCGGCAGGATGCACTGGCTAGTGCGGTTGAAATGCTGTACTTGCTTGAAAGCTCTGCTAAAAAGGCTGGTGAACCTCTTGTAGCAACCTCGGGTAAGCTTGAGGTGTATCCGAATACGCCAAATGTGATCCCGGGTGAGGTTCTTTTTACACTAGATATCCGCCATAGTGAAGAGGACGAACTGGAACGTTTCTGTGAGAAGCTTCTTGCGGAATGTAATGAAATTGCTGTTAAACGTGGGGTGATTCTTGAGGTTACATCCGTGCTCCACACAGTCCCTGCACCTATGGATACGAAGCTATCTGCAATGCTGGAAAATATCTGCCGCCAAGAGGGGAAGACGTACCGCATGATGGTAAGTGGAGCGGGACATGACGCCCAGCTGTTTGCGCCGCGTTGCCCTACTGCGATGATATTTGTGCCAAGCCGAGCTGGCATCAGCCATTCTCCGGAAGAGTATACTTCCCCTGAGCAGCTCGTTGCTGGGCTTGAGGTTCTGACTGCGATGTTATATGAGTTAGCTTATTAAAAAGAGTTCGCCGAACTTTTAAGGGAGGATCATCATGAAGCGTTACGAAGATTTGTCGCCGTCCCAACGCTGTATTATGACTCCGGGTCCGGTCGAGGTAGATCCGCGTGTACTGCGAGCGATGTCTTTTCCGGTGCTGGGTCAGTTTGATCCAGAGTTCACCTCTATTATGAATGAAACGATGGAAATGCTGCGGGAGTTGTTTGCTACTTCTAACTCATGGGCTTACCCTATCGATGGTACCTCCCGTTCTGGAATTGAAGCCGTGATGGTTAGTTTGATCCTGCCGGGTGAGCGTGTGCTGATTCCGATCTTTGGCCGCTTCGGACATCTATTGCATGAGATTGCTGAAAGATGTGGCGCTGAGGTGTTCGTGTTGGAAAAGCCATGGGGGAGCGTGTTTGAGCCGGATGAAGTGATAGCAGCTATGGAGACTTTTAAGCCACATGTGGTGGCAATGGTTCACGGGGAGACCTCTACAGGACGTGTGCAGCCACTCGCGGAAATTGGTAGAGCTTGCCGCCGGATGGATACTTTATTCATAGTCGATGCAGTTGCAACCATTGGGGGCATTCCTGTCGAGACAGATGCTTGGATGTTGGATGCCGTCGTTGGCGGTACACAGAAATGCCTGTCCGTCCCTTCCGGAATGGCACCGATAACGTATAATGATCGTGCTGAAGCTAAGCTCATGACCCGAAAACGAGTAGAACGCGGGATTAGAACAAGTGATGTACAGCCAGGTGACTTATCTTTTGTCCGCAGCAATTATTTCGATCTCAGCATGCTTCAGGATTACTGGAGTCCACAACGTCTCAATCATCATACAGAGATGACCTCAATGCTTTATGCACTGCGGGAGGGCTTGCGGCTTACCCTTGAAGAAGGGCTGGATGCCAGATTCGCCAGACATATCCTCCATGAAAAAGCACTTGTAGCTGGATTAACAGCTATGGGTTTAGAACTATACGGGGATCCTTCCTGCAAGCTTACTGTTGTTACCTGTGTGCTCATCCCTGAGGGGATAGATGGGGAAGCTGTCCGTTCGCTGCTGCTGGGGCGGTTCGGAATTGAAATTGCCAGTTCTTTTGGACCGTTAAAGGGAAGGATCTGGCGTATCGGTACGATGGGTTTTAGCTGTCGTGAGAATAACGTGTTGCGGCTGCTTGGAGCGCTGGAAGCCGCATTACAGCGTCATGGATTTAAGGGGCCTTGCGGGTTTGGGGTTCCGGCAGCACTTGACGTATATGAGGCAAAAGTAAGATAATCGTTGGAATAGAGCAGATGGCGGGAGAGTAAAAACAGGGGCATGTCCGGATGGTTTGGACAATCTTTGGGAATAAGTAAACGGCTATCATCTACAGGGATGATTGAGCCGTTTTTTCTTACAAATACAGACCTGCGCAACTATATTATCCTAGGCTTAATAGTTAGGCAATCCTCTATGATTACGGATCTATTCACTACATCAAGACAACACTTGGATACTAACGGGGGAGAGATGAAGATGACAACTTTTACAAGAAAGCCTTTAGCAGATTGTGTACCTGAGCTTGTGGCTACGGCAAGAGGCGATAAACCGGCAACACTGGTAATTACAGGTGGAAAGCTGGTCAACGTATGCTCTGGTGAAATTCTAGAAGGAATGTCTGTTGGTGTTCAAGGTGGACGAATTGCTTATGTTGGTAAAGATGTGACACATATGATTGGCGAAGGAACGCAAGTTATTGATGCGAACGGCAAGTATATAGCTCCGGGATTGCTCGATGGCCACTGCCATATTGAGAGTACCCAGCTAACCGTTACTGAATTTTCCCGCGCTGTTCTGCCGCTTGGCACAACAGGTGGTTTCTTTGATGCACATGAGATTGCTAATGTATTCGGGCTGAAGGGTATTCAATTGATGCTGGATGAGATGCGGGGTACGCCGTTAGCTGCTTACATGCAGGTGGCTTCTTGTGTGCCTGCGGCAGGTGCGGAATTCGAGACAACGGGTGCCTCAATTGGTCCTGAAGAAGTTGCCGAAGCTTTTACTTGGGGCAAAGATGTGATTGCACTGGGCGAAGTGATGAATTTCCCTGGCGTTGTTTACGGCGATGAGAAAATGCTTGGAGAGATTCAAGCTACGCTGCGGGCAGGCAGATTTGTTGACGGTCATTTCACATGGCCTTCCAGCGACTGGAGACTGCCAGTGTATGCTGCGGCAGGGGTAACTGGTGATCATGAGTGTGTTACAGCAGACGATGTGATTGAGCGCGTTCGACTGGGGATGTATGCCAAAATGCGCCGGGGCTCGGCTTGGCATGATGTTGCCAAGACCATCACCGCTCATACAGAGCGTGGACTTGATCCGCGTCGCATGATGCTGGTAACTGACGACCGCAGCTCGGAATCGTTACGGGACGAAGGTCATATGGATTTCGTTGTTCGCCATGCGATTGCTCAAGGCGTGAAGCCAGTAACAGCCTTCCAAATGGCAACTATTAATACGGCAGAGCGTTTTGGGTTGTCTCAGGATATCGGATCTATTACTCCAGGTTCTTTTGCGGATATTATTCTGCTGGACGGGAATTTGGCCGATGTTCGTGTGGTACTTACGATTGCTGCTGGTGTAGTCGTTGCCGAAAACGGTGTGATGACGGCAGAGCTTGCTAAATTCTCATATCCAGAGGAAGTTTTGGCTTCGGTTCATTTGCCGCAGCGTCCTACCGCCGAAGATTTTATTATCTCGGCTCCAATTGAAACAGGTGAACTTACTACAAGAGTTATTAAAGTAAGAGAAAATCATGTGGAGACCATTGAACGTATGGTTTCGGTACCTGTAGTAGCAGGGCAGCTGGATGTAAATGCTGTAGAGGGTCTATGTAAAATCGCTGTGCTCGAACGGCATAAAGGAACAGGAAATAAATCAGTGGCTGTTGTGGAAGGCATCGGTTTTAAAGAACCGGCTGCTATCGCAATGACTGTTGCTCATGATAGTCATAATGTACTCGTCATCGGCAATGATAATGAGCTAATGGCCAAAGCTGCGAACGCGGTGGCAGACGCTCAGGGTGGGGTCGCCGTAATTACATCTAGTGGAGAAACGTTATTCCCGTTGGCCATTGCAGGCCTAATGTCTACAGAGCCATTTGAAATTGCTGCTGAGAAATCAGCTGCGATCAGCAAAGCGTTGTATGATGCCGGCTGTACTTTGAATTACGCGTTTATGACTTTATCGCTGCTTGCTTTGGCGGTTATCCCAACGTTACGTATCACAGATAAAGGACTCGTGCGGATTTCACCCGAGGGAATACAGTTAGTGCCATTGTTTGTTTAAGTAAATTAACTGAAGTATAATCCTAATGCAAAAAACTGTTCTGAGGTCGTAATGACCCTTCAGAACAGTTTTTTTGTTTAAATATAAGAAAGCAAAAGCTTCACATGATGCGTAATCTTTATACATCTTATTGTAATGAACAATAATATTAAACAGATTTTTAGAGAATGAAACATTTTTCTGAGCGAAATCCTAAAAAAATATAAATAAAGCATAGTCAGGTGACGATAATAATGTTAAATTAGATAAAATTAAAGTGAATTAATGGAGTTAATTTTACATTAATGGCATATAAAGAATTATAGATAATGGCAGGTTTCGAATAACCCAACTAAGAGGGACGAGGTGCATGGAGAGATGATCAGACTAGAAACGCAAGATATTTTGAGTATTAGCATGAAGCAAATTGCTACTATTTTTAAGATGAAGCCGCTTGAACTGAGATTTGTCACCGATTTTCAGGGTGAGAAATATCTCTTAACTAATGATAAGTTACACCTCAACAACCAGCAATATTGGGCAAAGGTTATGGAATGTGTCTTTGATGATCATGTTAGACCTGTGTTAATGTGTGAGGTATTATATTTCCTTCGTAATGAATTTCTGGAAAGTGACATTAAGTTATGTTTTTCTTATGATTACGCAGAGGATGGGAATGGCGCAGCTACAGCTACGGCTGAAGTATCCTTTAATGACTCAGCAGATTTACAGCCGAGTGAGATTGCCGAGCTGATTGATTTTGCGTTGACCTTGCAGGACAAGCAGTGGTTCCATGAACTGACTACGAAATATAAGCAGCTTACAGCATAAGTATCCTTTCGATTCTTCATGCTTAACAATTGATATAGCTAACCGTCTTGTCTGCAACAGAAATGATCTGTGGACAAGACGGTTTTTTTGATTTACCATCCTTGGGCGTTTTTTTCTACATGTTCAGCCAAAAAATCAAGCCAATCCTCATGGTCATTCAAACAGGGGATTGCCATAAATTCCTCTGCTTGTCCTCCACCAGCCTCGAATTGTTCTCGTCCTTCTATGGCTAGCTCATGCAGCGTTTCCAGACAATCGGTCACAAGACCCGGTGAAAAAATCAGAGGCTTACGTATTCCTCGTCCGGCAAGCTCTCCCAGAACATCCGCAGTAGAGGGTCCTACCCATTCTTCTCGTCCGAAACGTGATTGAAAACTAAGCTGCCAGCGTTCGGGCTCCCAATTCATAGCAGAAGCAAGAAGATGCGCGGTTTCCATACATTGCTGCGGGTAGGGATCGCCGGTATCCGCATACCGTTTGGGAATCCCATGGAAGGTCAGTACAAAATAATCAGGTTCTTTGCTCAGAATCTCCAATTGACGCAGTAGGTGTGACTTCAAGGCTGAAATATAACCGGGCTCATTATAGTAGGCATCAATAAATCTTAGAGCCGGAATCAGACGTTTAGTTACAGGTCCAGTGGAGCTTTGGCGACCTAAGGCTGCAAAGCTGGCCTGATCGAATACGGACGCGGTAGTCGTGGACGAATATTGCGGAAACAGCGGCACAATGATAATTCGGGTAACTCCGGCGGTGTCGAATTTCGCCATCGCTTGCTCCATGCTGGGTTCGCTATAAGCCAATCCAAGCTCTACCTGATACCGTGGACCCAGCAGTTCTTGTAATCCAGATTGCTGAGCTAAAGAGTGAAAGAGCAATGGTGATCCTTCGGTTGTCCATATTTGACTGTACAGCTCAGCGGACCGGCGTGGACGTGAACGCAGAATGACACCTCGCAGCAAAGGCTGCCACAGCAGAGGAGAATAATCTATGATTCGGCGATCTGATAAAAAACGTTTCAGATAAGGCCGTACAGCTTTTGCAGTTGGTGCAGTAGGGGTGCCGATTTGGGCGAGTATAACTCCAATAGGTGGCTGTTTGCTCAAAGCACAGAACTCCTTTCCCATATAAGAGATCGTTCTAAAATAGCATAGCTAGCCTTGAATGCACAGTTATTGAGATCACTTTGCGCGTATAAATTAAATTTAATCGCAAATAGTGATGTTTCTTATAGGGTGTGTGATTTTCGATACAGAAGAACCGCAGAAAGGTCTGGTAGTATCAAACCAGAAATTGATGGAAAACGGGTGTAAGTGTTTTTATAGTAACTTATGTGAATTATTTCACCTTTTATACAGCTTTGTGTTAAAAGGAAGAAATGAAATAGATTCAAGCTATTTTTTATTGAAAATCGAGCGTGTAAAGGCATGAGAGGGGGGATGAGTTCTTATGAAGAGAGAAGTTATGCTTCATAAGAAGAGAAGGGGCATCGTACGAAAAAGGTTTGGTTAACAAAAAGCTACATATCACTGGGGTTTGGTAAAGGAGAATTTTCATTGAAAAAACTAATTTCTTTAACGGTTAGCGCGGCTATATTGTTAGCGCCGTTTGCTTACACACTTAATGTGCCTGCTGTAAACTTGAAGGTGGATGCAGTATCGGCAGCCTCCGAAGAAGCGGATGCACCGGCAGCAAAACCAACAGCAAAACCCACGGCAAAACCAGCAGCAACACCAAAAGCAACGGCAAAACCGGTAGCAACACCAAAGCCAACGGCAAAACCAACAGCAACGCCAAAGCCAACGGCAAAACCAACAGCAACACCAAAGGCAACAGCCAAACCAGCAGCAACCCCAAAAGCTACAGCAGCACCAGTAGCAACCCCAAAAGCAACCGCTGCACCAGCAGCGACAGTAGTACCGGCGGAAACTGTTAAGCCTGTGGCTACAGCAAAGCCTGTTACAGTTAATGAAAACGTATACCAAGATGGAGTTTACGTAGCTTATGGCGATGCATACTCCAAAGGCACGGAAGGTGCCAAGATCGAAATTAAAGATGGCAAAATTACTAGCATTGAGCTTTTGCGAACCAGTCCTAAGCTGATTGATAGAGATGCTCGTAACAATTATAGTGCTTTATGGCAAGCTTATGGATTGATGAAGGATAGATTGCTTGGCAAAACAAGAGATGGAGCAGCGGCAGTTGATGCTGTTTCGGGAGCTACCCGCTCCAGTAATGGCTGGAAATTGTCTGTAGATAGAGCGTTTGAAAGAGCTCTGACAGTGAAAGATACAAATGCCGTTTACTTTGATGGAGTTCATATGGGCGTAGATCCTACAGGTAAATATTCTGTATTCGCGACCTACGAATCCAACAAGCTTACAGATGTTAAAGTGTATCCTATGAACAGCGCTGGTGATTTCATTGAGGAGAAAGCTTACACAGCTGAGCAAGCGGCAGCGGTTGCAGCTATAGCTCCAGCCTTGCTGGCCAAAGGAACAGAGGCACAGCCTGTTGCAGGTCTTGAAGCCGACTTTAAAGCAGCGATTAACGCTTTCTGGGATGCTGAGCAGAATGCAATAATCAACAATACATCTGCTTATGTAGACGGATTCTATTCCTCTTATGGTACGGCAAGAAGTGTTGGCGTTGAAAGAGCTGACATCGTGATTCGCAACGGTAAGTTGGTTGATGTGAAGCTGTTTAGACTTGGCAACAACCTGATTGACAGAGGGGCAACAGCTTATGCGGAAGTAGTAAAAGCAAATGCTCCTATGACAGCTAAGCTGCTAGCGAATGGTTCATATATCGCTAACTATGATGAAAAGGTTGACGGAATTTCCGGAGCTACGGAAAGTAGTCACAGCTGGAACCAAGCTGTAGAAAGAGCATTTGAGAAAGCGCTGAAGGTTCCTGCTGAAGGTCAATATTTTGACGGCAAATTTGCCGGAGTAGATAACCAATCTAAAGTGCTGCTGCTAGTTGATGTTGATGCAGATGCGGTAACAGGCATTAAAGTAAGTCTGTTTGGAGCTGACGGCAAGCTGATTGCTGACGATAAAATGAGTGCAGAACAAAAAGGATGGGTAGCTACACTCACATCCGGGCTGTTAGAAAAAGGTGTACAAATGGCCGATATTACAGGCCAAGAAGCATTGTCGGCAGCAGCTAAAGCAGCACTGACAGATGCTTTGACCAATGCATCCAAAGTCCAAGGAACCTATAAAGACGGAACCTTTACTGCATTTGGTGATGCTTATGATAAAGGAACGAACAGAGCAGACGTTACCCTGCGTAACGGCAAAATCGTAAATGTAGCCTTGTACCGTGTAGGAATGAACCTTGTAGATAGAGGGAACGCTGCTTACCCTGAGGTGGTAAAAGCAATTCCTCAGTTGACGGCTAGCTTCCTCGCAGCAGGGACTAGAGAAGGTGTGCAGGAAGTAGATGCTGTGTCTAGTGCAACCAGCAGCAGCGTGGCTTTGAAGACTGCGGTGGATAGAGCATACGGAAAAGCTGAGGTTGTAGAAGCTAATAAAGCGGCTTATTTCGATGGAATCTTCATTGGTGTAAGTGCCGATAAGCTTGTAAATGTTATGGTGAATGTAGAGTACGGTGTTCCTGTCAAAATGCTTGTTTATTATTTGGATAAAAACGGAAGTGTAAGAACAATCAATCAGTTAACGGACGCGGAGCTGGCAGTGAAAGGTGAAATCGAGTCGACATCGACCGGATACAGCCTGCACAAATATGGTTACCGTCCAGCAGCCTTCGGAAAAAATGATGCAGAGAAAGAAATATCCGCTAAAGCGGTAGAAGCTATTAAATCAGCGCTTGAATCGGCTGGTAAATAATTATCGTTTTATAATAAAAGGAGGATATTCCAGTGCCAGAATATGGCCGGGGAGTAGCCTCCTTTTTCAAATATTCTTGGCTTGTACATAAATATGAAAATAGATCGTATAGTGATTTAAAGGGATTTTGGAGGTGAGTGTCTAAAGTTTAATATAGAGAGCAGGCCAAAAGCCTGTTATTAATAGGAGGCTCCAACATGACACAAATTAAACAGCTCGCTCCACAAGATGAATTTGTTGGCTTTTATCTTTTAAGAGAGCTGGCAATTAAACAAACGAACGGCACTCCTCCAAAAGATTATTTTGACATCGTTCTGGGGGATTCCACTGGACAATTATCTGCGAAATATTGGGATGCCAGCACAACCGATAAAGAAACTTTTTTTCCTATGGCGCTTGTGAAGGTACGCGGGATTGCTCATACTTATCGTGAGAAATTACAAATAAAAATTACTAAAATCAGGTTGGTTAACGATGAGGATGGTGTTGCACTTACGGATTTCATCCGTTCTGCCCCAATTCGTCCAGTAGACCTTATTCATACGATTAAAGGGGTTATGGCAAGTATTTCAGATCCGGAAATTGCTTCGATTGTCTCTTTTTGTGTGGGTAAAGTGGAAGAGAAATTGATGCATTATCCGGCAGCCAAAACACATCATCATGCTTATTTTGCCGGACTTGCTTATCATATGGTGCGTATGCTGGAGATTGGTGATTTTCTGTGCAAGCAGCGTCCGTTCTTGAATCCAGATCTAATGAAGGCAGGAATCATTCTGCATGATATCGCGAAGCCGGAGGAGATGGTCTCCCAGCTTGGGATTGTCTCGGAATACAGCGTTCAGGGCAAGTTGATTGGCCATATCTCGATGGCGTCTAACTGGATCACGGAAGCGGCTATCCGTTTAGATATTGATTTGAATTCGGAAAAGGTTATGGCGTTACAGCATCTCGTATTGTCACATCATAATTTGGGCGAATGGGGTAGTCCTGTTCAGCCACAGACAGCTGAGGCAGTCGCTCTGCATCATATCGATGCGATGGATGCGAAGCTGCAAATGGTGGAGGATGCTTTGGATACCACACCGGAGACCGAGGAATGGACACCGTTCATCAGAGGTCTAGAGAATAAGGCTGTGTATCGTTTGAAGATTTAAGAGATACCCTGTAAAAAAAACCCCCAATCAGCAGAAAGCAGCTGGTTGGGGGTTTTTGATGTTCTTTGGTTATTTGGACAAAGTGGCGCGGCTGCTATAAATGGAGGGTTTATGTTTAGTGCCTTGTTTCTTAGCAGGCTTTTTCGCGCGAGTGGAAAATGGGGTATACCCGCCGGCAAACATCGTTCCGCTAGTATATCCTTGACTGGCAGAGAGCAATAGAGGATCATAGTGCTCCTCCTGCTCCATAAGTTTTACTAGAATTGCAGCGGCTGCGCGTGCGTCATCCAAGGCATCATGGTGTTTTAGCGTAATGCCGAAAAACTCGGAGACTACATTAAGTTTATGGGAGGGCAGGTCGGGCAGCATTTTTTTGCCTAATAAATAGGTACATAAGTATTGAAAGCTTGGGTAGCTCAGGGACATTCCATCGAGACAATAACGCAGGACACTCATATCAAAAGCAGCATTATGCGCCACGACGATTTGTCCGTGTAGTAACGGTTCAACGGTGGGCCACAGTTCTTGAAAAGTAGGTTGCCCGATTACCATTGATGGCGTGATGCCGTGTATCGAAATGTTCATGCCATCAAACCGCTGCTGCGGGTCAATTAGCCAAGAATGCTCTGCGGTTATATTTCCAGCTTTAACTTCCACAAGTCCCAAGGCACATGCGCTGGATCGACTGGAGTTCGCGGTCTCAAAGTCAATTGCTATAAAGTCCATTCGTAAAGCTCCTTATCTATCATATATACGTTTCATATTAAAGTAGTAAAATGATAAATACAATCTAGTGAATCACAATGAGCTGTTCAGTAAAAATAAGGAGATGATAGAGTGCGGCTTATAAAGGGGCAAAAGGTGGATATTACGAAAGGGAGAAACGTGAACAAGCTTTTGCTGAAATTTGGGTGGATGACTGCTGATACTAGAATTGGCATAGACTCTGCTGCTTTTTTACTGTCAGAACAGAACCGTTGCGAACGCGATGAGAACTTTATCTTTTATGGTAATCCGTTGTCTATAGACGAAGCTGTAACTCATTCTGTCTTACAACAAGGGGATAAAGAAGCTATCGCCATTACATTTTCTCAACTTCCTAAGGATATTACTAGAATAGCTTTAACTTTAACGATCTATGAAGGAGAAAAATTAGGACACTCTATGAAGCAAGTAACCTCTCCTTATCTACGCTTAGTGGATGCTGCTAGCGGTGAGGAATTATTCGTTTTCGAGTATGGCTCTGACCTGTCGACGGAGACAGCTATTGTGGTTGGAGAGCTATATCGCTATGGCCCAGAGTGGAAATTCAGTGCTATTGGTAGTGGCTTTGAGGGAGGATTGGCTGCGTTATGTACAAACTATGGGCTCGTTATTGAAGAAGAGGAAGGGAACCCTGAGGTAGCGGCCACAGCTGAGTTAACCCTACCTTTAGAGACGATCCGTTATGAAGAGAAGAATGTACTGTCCTCTATTGATTTACGTAAAAAAATTGTTCAGATTACCTTAGAAAAAAAGAATCTGACAGGAGTCATTGCAAGGGTAGGCGTTGTCCTGGATATTACAGGATCTATGAGAAATCTCTATAATAATGGAACCGTTCAAGAAGTAGTTGAGCGTATATTAGCCGTTGCCTGCAAATTTGATGATAACCAATCATTAGATGTGTGGGTGTACGATACGGAGTTTAGCCGGCTGCCACCTGTGACAGAGCAGGAATTAGGAAGATATGTGTTTACACATATTTTAAATAATCGTACCATTCATAAGTTTGGCCGCAATAATGAACCGCCAGTAATGGAGGATATCATTAAAAAATATACGGAGGAAGAACCCGATTCTACACCAGTATTTATCATATTTATTAACGATGGTGGTGTAGTGAAATCCACTAAAAATGTGATTATGGCAGCTTCGGTCCAACCGATTTTCTGGCAGTTTGTCGGAATCGGTAACTCGGATTTTGAAGTATTGAAGCAACTTGATACGATGAAGGGCCGTTTGGTGGATAACGCCAATTTTATTCATCTGGACAACATTGAAAAGGTGACTGATGAAGATCTATATGATCAGCTGCTGAATGAATTCCCCTTGTGGCTAAGCGCAGCGAAAGAAAAAAGAATCCTGCGAACATAAAAATACATTACTGAAAATGAATAAGCCTGTGCGTTACTATAGGCCATAACCACCTATCTTAGGAGGTATTATGGCTTTTTTAGTTTCGCTATCTTGCTATTCTATTCAACAATCCGTACACTGCCAAATAGGTATTGTATATTAGGATTAGGGTCATCACTATCAGATACGGGAGGAAACACTTTGAGCAGCGTAGTTACTAAGTTTTTTGATTATGGGCAAGAAGAAATAGATTATCTCCGAAGTGTGGATCCAGTACTTGGCGCAGCTATGGCACGGATGGGCAGAGTGGAACGTGTAATTATACCGGATCTTTTTGCTGCGCTTATCTATGCTATAGTAGGACAGCTTATTTCAGTAAAAGCGGTTCGGACCATTTGGAACAGAATGTTGGCTCAGTTCGGAGACATCACTCCGCAGCAGTTAGCCTTACATACGGCGGATGAGATTCAAAGCTGTGGGATGACGATGAAAAAGGCACTATGTATCCATGAGATTTCCAATTTGGTCGCTCAGGGTGATTTTAAGCTGGAGGAATTGCCTGGGTTATCAGATCAAGAGGTTATACAAAAACTTATGACGTTAAAGGGCATTGGCAAGTGGACGGCAGAAATGATGTTAATCCATTCTATGGAACGACGGGATGTGGTCAGCTGGGGAGATATTGCGATTCGTCGGGGGATGATGAAGCTGTATGGACTTGATAAGCTTACCAAAGATCAATTTGAACAATACCGGCTAAACTATTCTCCTTTGGGTTCTGTGGCTTCTATATATTTATGGGAAATTTCATTTGAATAATGGACGGGTAAGGAGTACTACTATGGAAAAAACAATAAGAGAACAGCTATTGAATTTGGCAGATGTGGACTACCAAAAGTTTTCTGCGGCCTTAATTCCGACGATAGATAATGTTATAGGCGTCAGGCTACCGGAACTGCGCAAGCTTGCCAAAATCATTGCAAAGGGTGATTGGAGAGCCTATTTGGAGCATGCCGAGACAGATTATTTTGAAGAAGTGATGCTGCAAGGTATGGTGCTTGGCTACGTGAAGACAGATCTTGAAGAAATCCTACGTTATATCGCTGACTTTATTCCCAGAATCGATAACTGGTCGGTATGCGATAGCTTTTGCACAAGCCTGAAGTTTACCGTAAAGAATAAAGAACGGGTATGGGAGTTTATAATGCCGTACTTATCATCAGATAAAGAATATGAGATCCGATTTGCTGTGGTAATGCTGCTTAATTTCTTTATTGAAGAAACGTATATCAGCCGGATTTTACCATTGCTCGATAAGGTCAGTCATGAAGGCTATTATGTAAAAATGGCGGTTTCTTGGGCGCTTTCGATTTGTTATGTGAAATTGCCAGAGCCTACGATGAGTTATTTGAGAAACAACAGCTTAGATGATTTCACTTACAACAAGGCTTTGCAGAAAATCACGGAGTCTTATCGCGTGGATCCGGAAACGAAAAAATGGATTCGCGGGATGAAAAGAAGTAAAAAACAAACCCCTTATTCAGCACAATAGCTGAGTAATAAGGGGTTTATTGTCCTATTTATTTTTTCTCAGTGTTTACTTCAGTGTTAGTTTTACGGTTGCGGATTCGCTCGATTTCGATGTCAACAGCGCTACGCAGGTTAGGATCGATGGAAGGACTTATTCCTGTACCTGTATTGAATTTATTTTTGGAGTTTTCCGCCAATGCTTCCCACTCGAAAATCTTCTCTTCCATACGTTCGAAGCCTTGCGAAGCTGATCCTACATTTAGACCTTTCGTAGAACTACGTGGAGCTGAGTGGAGTGTTTCTGTGGCTTGTTGAGCGCGAGCGATAAGCTCAGTTCTTTTCGCTTTGAGATGTTCACGCTCTTCTTTAGCTCTAGCGATATTGATCTCAAGCTCTGCCAGGGATTGCTTAGTTTGTACTTGACTATTTATGGACTCTTCCAGCTGTTCCACGTACCGTAACTTGGCTATGAGTGCCAGGCGAGCTCTTTCTTCATTTCCTTGCTCAACTGCTTGAACGGCTTCGGCTTCACTTTGCTCTACTAACTGAGTATATTCTTGCTTGCGGCGTTCCAACACACTTGCTGTAACTTGCAGATCACGCTCATTGCGTTCCGCCTTAGCAATATCATTTTCAAGATCACGTAAATACTGACCTGTCAGCAATACCGGGTTTTCTAATTTATTTAGACCTTCGTGTAGGGCTGCTTTAGTAATTGTGGAAATTCTTTTTAATAGACTCATGTTCTATCTCTCCTTTTTTATGGCTATATTAGGGCTGGCTTGTATTAAACGACGATTAATTAATAGAAATCATGTCCATCTGAAAAGCTGTTAAAAGGTTCTTTAGGAACGATGATACTAGCGATGACGTAGAAGATAAGTACAGTTCCGAAGCTGAACAATGCTGCGGCAACAGCAACAAGCCGGATTACTGTAGCATCAATACCAGACCAACGAGCAAGACCTCCGCACAAACCACTTATCTTCTGATCACTTTGGGAACGATATAATTTTTTCATTTATTGTTTTCTTCCTCTCGTATGGGTGTGATTGTTATTGAATCCTGCAACCCGTTTGCTTATGTACTCATTCTAATGTCTTTTTGCATGCGAAAAAACGGCCTGGAGGCGGTTTTGTATACCAGACCTGAGTCGAGGTTCGTTCCCGCAGGAAGGCGGGGAAAGGGTTAGTAAATCGGTTATAGGCTACAAACCATGGACGAAGTTAGGTACAATAAAGAAAGGAATACTTCTGGCGGTGTCGAAATATGCTTATATATGACTACTACGGAATTGGGGGCTGAATATGAGTTTTTTTAACAAAGTAAAAGCAGGGGTAAGCGAGGCTGGGAATAAAGCAAAAACAGTGGTGGAGATTAACCGGTTGAAGCTGCAAAATAACGGTAAGCAAAATGATATTGACCAGCAGTATCAGGTCATGGGCAAACTGTTATTTGAAGCCGTAACTCAAGGTGCAGGACCACTGCCAAGTGAGCAAATCGAGACTAATATCAATCGTATTCTCGAATTGAAGGCGGAGATTGAGACGAACCTTCAGCAAATAGCTGAGTTGTCCGATGTAAAGCATTGCAAAGCATGCGGTGGGAATGTGGCGATCGAGGCACGCTTTTGTCCGGCCTGCGGATCCACTTTTGAAGTGGCAAAAGAACCTGTCAGTGATGTAACTCCATCGTCGTTTTCTTTGGATAAGAAGGAATAGAGTTACTTCATACAAGAAACTTATGAACAAAGAGGCTGTCTCAAAAGTAGTGAATACTACTTATGAGGCAGCTTCTTTTTTAGTAAATAGTCTATAAGCGGATTCTTGCTTTAGCCAATAGACTATGGGCTACGCACACAAAGTATTCTATGCCATTAGGTTGGGCGGCGGAATATTCACTTTGTGAATTTCAGGGAGAAATTCCCCAATTATTTTAGTGGAGCGTAATTAGATCATTAAGCGGGATTCGTATCTACAATCTTAATTTCACTTATTCACAATCTAGTGTCGTTTAAACCTTAGAAGCGTGGCGTTTCTTAAATTTATACACAACTAGCAATATAAGCGGCAGAACAAATGCACAGGTGAAATCCCAATCTACCCAGTAGGCGGGGATCTCCTTCACATAGAAAATGATGTCTTTGGCAATCAGCTGTGACATCCCGAATAACAAAAATCCAGTGGGGATGATCAGAGGACGGTGGCTTTTGAGTTTAAATAATTGGGCTGTACCTAAGGTTAAAGCATAGTAATAAACTGCAGTTTTGAAGTATGTGCTGATAATCCATGCTGTAGCCATAAGCGCTTCAATACGTTGCAGAGAATTAGCAATATTAATTTTTTGAGCAAGAATATAAGCGGCATAAAATTGATGTTCAGAAGCGTAAACACCTAGAACGGTAAGGGAAAACAATAAGATGAGGTTAAGGCCCAGAGCTCCGATGATCAAGGCTATGAAAATATCCCGGCTTGTTTTGCCATTTTTCTGAGCATAAGGATATATCATTAGAAACACGCACAATTCGCCAAAAGGATAAAAAACACCATACATCAAAGTATGAAGCATGTCCGGTACTGGTGTGTTCAAGATGGGGTATAAACGTTCCATTTTGACATCGGGGGTCAGCAGGAGCAGCAGACCGATTAAAAAAACTGCAAATAAAGGGAAAAAAAGCTGAGCTGCCCGGCCCAAGGTTTCTAGGCCAAGTCGTACCCCATATACCAGCAGGAAAATGGCCATGAAACGAATAACCCCACCGGGTGTTTTCTCGTAAATCTGTGTACACATGAAATCTTCAATTTCTCTTATGTAAGTGGCGGCGGCAATCAGGAAGAACACTAAATAGAACAAGGCTACAGCAGATCCGATCCATTTCCCTAAAATTTGTAGGCTAAGCTCGATAATATTCTTGTTCGGCTCAAGGTCTGCTAAGCAGAGTAGCAGTTTTATGGTCACTAGACCCAAGGGAATACTAATCAAAGCAGCAATCCATGCATCTTGTTTCGCTCCTGATATCATTAACGCCGGATACACAAGCGCCATATCCCCAATAAATGTGAATAGCCCGAGTATAATCATTTGATTGGTACTAATTCGATCTTTCTCCAAACTCATATACCCCCTCAAATTTATTGGACTAGTTTTAGTATGGTTGTAGTTACCAGAATTATGCCATCCCGATTTTTTAATCCGAAGGAATAATTATCATAATTAACATCAAACTATACTCATCTATCTATGGAGAAGTGGAGGCTGCATCATGAAAGATACGGAGATTGGTACATTATCAAGCCGGTTGGAAGTTAATATTGCTAATTTGTACCAATTGATGGGTGAAAGCTCTGATGTAGTGATAAAAGAGTTGCAGATAGAAGAGAACACTCATATTTCTTTGATTTACATAGATGGTCTTGTGGATACTCAGGTGCTGCATAATTCAATTTTGTATTCCTTGCAGGAACACATTCCTTACGAACAGCTGAGGGGGCTTTCTCCCGAGCAGAAGTTTGAGATGATTAAGAAACAGATATTAATAGCCGGCGATATAGCCGTTATTGACGATTACAGCCAATTTATTCATCATTTATTGTCCGGTAATATAATGCTGCTGCTTGACGGGTTATCCAGCGCTCTGCGGATCGGCTTACCAGGCTGGGAAGATCGTAATGTAGGGGAGCCTAGCTCACAGTCGGTTGTTCGGGGTCCAATGGAAGGATTCACTGAGAATTTACGGACGAATACGGCACTGGTTCGGCGAAAAATCAAAGATAGCCATTTATGGCTGGAAACCGTTCAGATCGGAAGGGTGACTCAAACCAGCGTATCCATTATGTATCTAAGTAACATCGCGAATAAGGAACTGGTGCAAGAGGTAAAGCGCCGTCTGAATAAAATAGATACGGACAGTATTCTCGAGAGTGGATATATTGAAGAGTTTATTCAAGAGACGGCAGTTACACCTTTTCCTACCGTATACAACAGTGATCGTCCGGATACGATTGCAGCGGGTATTTTGGAAGGAAAAGTGGCCATTCTTGTTGATGGAACTCCTTTTGTACTGCTTGTGCCCACATTTTTTGTGGCATTTTTCCAGTCAGCTGAGGATTATTACCAAAGGGCCGATATTGGAACATTGCTGAGATTAGTTCGTTTTATTTCATTTTTTATTACTTTGCTTGCCCCTTCATTGTATGTTGCGATTACTACCTATCACCAGGAGATGATACCGACCAATCTTGTAATCAGTTTAGCTGCCCAGCGGGAGAGTGTTCCTTTTCCTGCTTTTGTTGAGGCGCTGATCATGGAAATGACTTATGAGATTTTGCGGGAAGCCGGGGTGCGGATACCCAAAAATATTGGTCAGGCGATTTCCATTGTCGGAACGCTGGTGATTGGACAAGCCGCGGTAGCAGCGGGTTTTATTTCATCCGCAATGGTCATTATTGTATCGCTAACAGCCATTTCTAGTTTTGTTATTCCGGAGACAGGAATGTCTATTGCTGCGCGGATGATCCGTTTTGTGCTTATAGCTTTGGCTGGATTCATCGGATTATATGGAATTCTCTTCGGTATTTTCATCATCGTATTGCATTTGTCGAGTCTGCGTTCTTTCGGAATGCCTTATATGAGTCCGCTCGGACCGTATAATTCCAAAGATTTAAAAGACTCTATTTTTCGCTTTCCGTGGCCGTTTTTAAAGACAAGGCCTGCTGAGAATAAGACGCAGAACCTGTTTCGTCAAAGCACATCCAGTGATAAGGAACCAACCAAATGAATAAAAAATTAGTTAGAGGCGTTCTTCGATTAATGATAGCTCTCCAATTTACGTTAGTGCTAAGCGGCTGTTGGGAAAGAAATGAGCTGAATGAGATAGCTTTTGTCTTGGGGATAGGGATTGACAAGGCAGAAAAAGGTTATACCGTTTCGATGCAGGTTGTTATTCCATCTGCGATTTCCTCCCAAACGAATGGAGGAGGGGGAGGCAGTGGAGTCCCAGTGGTTGTATATAAATTTACTGTACCTACGTTTTATGATGCGCTGCGTAAGCTGAATCTGGATAGCTCTAGGTCAAGTTATCTCGGTCATATCCGGGTGTTGGTGATTGGGGAGGGGCTTGCCCGCACCGGAGTGGGTGAGATACTCGATGTATTTAAAAGAAGTCGGGAACCCCGGATGGATTTCTACGTTATGGTTGCCAGAGATACAACCGCCAGCAATGTCTTGAATGTCCTTACACCTATGGATAAATTACCAGCGAACAAATTATTTAGTTCCTTGGATAATTCTTATAAAGATTCAGCAAAAACAGTCGCTGTTACACTGGATGATTTTATTGAGAATTTATTGTCTGAAGGCGAGAATCCTGTGCTAACCGGAGTGAAAATTATAGGCGATCCCAAAGATGGAGAGGACAAAAGCAATGTAGAGCGAACAATGCCTAAGGCAAGATTGGAATACCATACTGTAGCTGTATTCAAAAAAGACAAGTTGATCGGTTGGCTAACCGAGGGAGAAACGATTGGTTACAATTATATCAACGATAAGGTAACCGCACATTCTGGCCCGATCGCAGGGGAAGACGGAAAGCCCATTGTAATCGAAGCGATCCAGGCTACAACTAAACGCAAAGTGAAAATCATTAATGGGGAGCCGCATATTTACCTTAGTGTTAAGACGCTTTGCAATATTGAAGAAGTGCAAAGTGTAGAAAATTTGGAATCGGAAAGTACTATAAAACGTTTGGAAAAGGAAACAGAGGAGCGGATTATAGAGCGGATGCAAAAAACTGTGGAGCATGTAAATGATCGTTTCAATGTTGATATTATGGGATTCGGACAATCGATCTACCATGCCAGCCCTAAAGCTTGGGCAAAGCTGCAGCAACAAAAGGGTGACGATTACCTTAAATCATTGCCCATCCATTACAAAGCCTCAGCAGTTATTAACCGCGTGGGTCTCACAGATAATTCTTTTCTTGAAAAAATCAAGGAGTGAAGTCAGATGCTAGTACTGTTATTCTCGGTGATTGCTGTAGGTTGTATGGCACTTGATTTGCCTAAATTAATGCGAAAGCGCCGAGTGCGTGATCTTAGCGTATATTTTATTTTTTGGATTTTGGGTCTAGGTGCGACCTTCTGCTCGTTGTTAAAATTGAACATCCCCAGTCCGCTGTTTCTTATTATTTTTATCTATAAGCCAATAAATAATTTATTTGGATTATTGTTTCATTAACAAAAAAGCTGCAATTATCGCAGCTTTTTTTGTTGTATCCGCTAGAAGTTATTTCCTTAAATTTAAGAATATTTCATGGAATGAAAAATGAGAGGTTGACCATATTTGTCGGCGGGGCATATGATTTGGAATGAACAATTTTTAAGTAAGCTTACGGCTTTACTTGTCTAGAAGCTTGCTCCTTGTTGGATGTATTGTATACTAACAAATGGAAAGAAAACGGTTACAAGGGGGAAGAAATGAAACCAATATTCAAAATTATGATTGTTGATGACGAGATGCTAGTAAGACAAGGAATCAAACATCTTTTGGATTGGGAAAATGAAGGGTATCGAATTGTTGGTGAGGCTGCTAACGGTCTTGAAGCACTAAATATGATGGATGAGGTCAGTCCCCATATCATCATTACAGATATTGTTATGCCAATAATGGGCGGAGAGAAACTGGTTAAGATTGTTAAGGAGAAATACCCTCATATTGAAGTAATCGTCTTAAGTAGTTTCAGTGAATACGATTATGTCCGATCCACATTTCAAAGTGGGGTAGCGGACTACATTCTAAAGCCAAAGCTGGAAGCTGAGTATTTGTTATCCATCCTAAATAAAACCACTGCTAAATTGGTAGGGATGGAGATGTCCGATCAAGGAACGGATCCTGGTGAAAAGCAAATTTTGCTAGTTATCGAGAAGCTTATGACCGGATATGAGTCTGGGCTTGAACCTGCTTTGCTTCATGCGAAGTTTCCACACCCACTATTCGCTTTCTTCGGAGCGGATATGAGACATATTAAAGATTCTGGGGATAGGTTAACTTTCACACAGAAAATAGAAAAAGGGCTTAGTACACTCCCTTTGGGTGATACAGTGTTTATTCGGTTGAAGTTTGTCAATGATTCAGTTATTTATTTGCTTAATGCAAACCCGGAACAGTGGGACGAGCTTGTTATAGAGCTCCGATATCTGGTCTCGGAAATGGATCATTGGGCGAGAGAAACACATTTCGTTATCAGCCAAAGCTTTACGGATTTTAATAAGCTGGGAGAGATTTATCGAGACAATTATTTAAAGCTTACACGATACAGTTTCTACTTGCCGGATCGAAGCTTAATTGAAAACGATCATTTGCCCAGCCTTCCAAGAGCCTATCAGGAATATGATATGGGCGAATTAATGGAACAACTGAAACGTAAGCAATACCAGAAGGCATTTACTGGATTTCTGGAATATGTTCATCTCCGTTCGATGGATTATCGGACCGATATTTTCGAATTCAAATCGTTATTGGGGAATTTCATATTTAACGTAACGACCACACTTGGAAAAATGAAGTACGAGACTGGAGGCTTGGAGGCATCCAAATACGACTTCTTTCGAAAAATAGATGAAGCGATGTATGCCGGGGACGCAATCGCTGTTGCTGAAGCCTTTATTCGCGAAGCTGAACGTGCGATTGGTGAGACGAACCTAACGATCAATCCCAATATGACCCGATTGCTTGAATACATTCAGACTCATTACGCTGATCCCATCACGTTGACTGGGGTTGCGCGGCAGTTTCATTTCAACGCTTCTTATTTATCGAGCCATTTCACTGCTCAGAATGGTGAAGGATTTAATGAATATTTGAACAAGGTCCGGTTGGAGAAAGCCATGGAGTTACTCGTGACGACGGAAAAAACAATTTCTGATATCAGCGCTAGTGTGGGGTATTCGGATCAGAGTTATTTTACTAAAGTGTTTAAGAAACAGGCTGGTATTTCTCCGAGCCAGTACCGAAGACGGGACGTAGAGCGACCATGATTGGAACTATCATTAACAAGATTAGAAAGCAGGGCCTATTTCTTAAGCTTTTTCTTGTGACCCTCATAAGCATTGTTGCTGTATCCCTGCTGACTTTGTCTATTACCATCCGTATGTCAGAAAATTTATTCTTAAAGACCTTCAGCATAACGAATGGCAAACTACTAAATCAGATGAAGACAAACTTGGAGTCCTACAACAACGTTGTAGCTACGGGTGCTACAATGACAGCTCAGAAAGGTGCCATCCGCAGCTATTTGTCTGGGGGAGAGACGGATTCATTGACACTCGCTATCAAAACCTACCAGATGACAGAAAGCATGCGGGCAGTCCGCTCCAACCTCAGTGCTTTTGATGTGGGGATTATGATTGTAGGTGCGAATGGCAGAAGTTACTCAACTGACCCTTGGTATTGGTCTGCTACTGCTGAAGAATTGAAGAACCACCCGATTACGAAAGCGACAGTGGCTCATCCGCAGCAAATTCTGTACCAGCTTTATCAAAAAGAGGATGGTCAAACGCATAAGAAAGAGATCATGTTAGTGGCTTCTAAAGCTCTATTTGATCATTCGACCGGCAGTATCTATGGCACTATGTACATTGCAATTCGTGATAGCGATTTCAAGGCCTTCTATGCCAATTTTACGAGTGAAGGTAATGATGTTGTGTTGCTGAATGCAAAAGGGCAAATCGTATCCAGCAACAGGACAGAGCTGATTGGGCTGAACGATCAACAGCTGCTTCAAGAAGTAGTTGATGAACAGAGCACAGGAGACAATGGAGAATCTGTCTATGTGATGGGGAATGAACGGGTAGTATTCTCGGAATACTTGCCTGAATTTGATGTTTATTTGGTGAATCTGATCGATAAGAAAGCTGTGACCGGGCAGATGGTTAATGCCAAAGCAGTGTCGTTGACGATCATGGCTATCGTAGCCATTTCGCTTATTATTGTATTTTTAATTACAAGGAAAATGACGAAGTCCCTGCGTGTACTCGTTGAACAGATGTCGAGTATTCCTAAGGGGGGATTCGATAACCACGTGGATGTCGCCACTAGTAGTTATGAAGTTAAGGAGCTAGGCAATGCCTTTAATTTTATGCTTGATTCCCTACATGATTATGTTGATCGGTTGATGGAGACCCAGAAGCAGCAGCGTAATGCGGAGCTGGCCGCCCTTCAAATGCAGATCAATCCCCATTTTTTATACAATACACTGGCTTCTATCAAATTTCTGGTGCAACAGGGCAACAAGGAAAAAGCAGCTGGCACGATAAATTCGCTAATCTCACTCCTGCAAAATACTGTCAGTGATGTTCAATCCACTATACCTGTTAGTCAGGAATTAGAATCGCTGAAGCATTATGTATATATCAATCATGTAAGGTATGGCGAGAAGATCCGCGTGAATTATTTTGTGGAGCCTGAAAGCTTGGATTATCATATGCCAAAGCTAATTCTGCAGCCTTTTATCGAAAATGCGTTCTTTCATGCATTCAATCTTAAAGATGAGGGAAGAATTCTAATCATGATCGCCGTTCAGGAAGATCAGCTTGTATGCGAAGTTGTAGATAATGGTGACGGGATGGACCTTGATCCTAATTTTCTGAAAGAAGAACAGTTGCCAGCCTCGAAGCACAAACGCCAATTGTTCTCTGGGATCGGTATACGGAATGTTGATGACAGAATCAAATTGTTGTATGGAGAGAGTTACGGTATTAACATCACAAGCAAACGAAATGAAGGTACGAAGATTATAATTACGCTTCCATTGTTAAAAAGCTAAAAAATTTACAAAAATCTAAAATTAGTACCAGAGTCGATCTCAGAGTGAAAATAGAATCCAATAATAACACCAAAGCTAACAAAGATACTGCCAAAGAAAGCGAATACAAAATGATAATATGGAATTGCAGCAGAGAAAACGCTTCCATCTTTATTATTTTACAGATTAACAAGGGGGTTACGAAGTGAAAAAATTATTATCCGTGATGCTGGCTAGTGTGGTTCTACTTTCGGCATGTTCCTCAGGTGGAACGAAAAACGAAACGGGCAACTCCGGAAGCGAAGGTAGCAGTAAGCCACAAGAAATCACAGTTTGGGCTTGGGACCCAGCGTTTAACATTGCAGCCATGAATGTTGCCAAAGAAGCTTATGCGAAAGTCAATCCAGACATAACGGTAAACGTCGTAGAGAACGCGCAGGCTGATATCGTGCAAAAGCTGAACACAGGGCTGAACTCTGGATCTACGAAGGGTCTTCCTAACATTGTATTGATCGAGGATTACCGTGCGCAAAGCTTTTTACAAGCGTATCCGGATTCCTTTTATGAATTGACTGATGTTGTAAAAGCCGCTGATTTTGCGGATTATAAGATTGGCCCGACCAGTGTTGACGGCAAGCAATACGGTGTTCCGTTTGATTCTGGTGTGACTGGAATGTATGTACGGACAGACTATCTTGAGCAAGCAGGCTACAGCCTGGATGCACTACAGGATATCGACTGGAAGCAATATATCGAGATCGGTAAAGCTGTAAAAGAAAAAACCGGCAAAAGCATGATCACACTGGATCCCAATGATCTTGGACTTATCCGGGTCATGATTCAATCGGCGGGTGCATGGTATACAGGTGAAGACGGTCAGACTCCGACCATTGCAGACAACGCTGCTTTGAAAGAGGCACTTGTATTGTACAAAGAAATGATGGATTCCGGCATCGTGAAAGTTAACTCAGACTGGAGCCAATTTGTAGGCGCATTTAATAGTGGTGAAGTGGCAACCGTACCGACGGGTAACTGGATTACCCCTTCAATTAAAGCCGAAGCTTCCCAATCCGGTAAGTGGGCAGTAGCTCCACTTCCTAAGCTGGCAGCAACAGCAGGCTCCGTCCATGCATCTAACCTTGGGGGCAGCTCCTGGTATGTAATGAATGTAGATGGTAAAGAAACCGCTGCGGAGTTCCTTGCAAAAACATTTGCTTCTGATGCTGATTTGTATCAGACGTTGAATACAAAAGTTGGTGTTATCGGCACTTTAAAAGCTGCGGCAAGCGGAGAAGCTTATTCAGCAGCGGATGAATTTTTCAAAGGTCAAAAGGTTGTATCAGATTTTGCGGCATGGACCGAGCAAATTCCTAACGTCAACTACGGCATGAACACTTACGCAATAGAGGACATTATGGTTGTAGCAGTGCAATCTTATCTTGGTGGAAAAGATGTAGATACTGTTCTGAAGGATGCCCAGAAGCAAGCAGATACCCAAGTTCGCTAATCACACTTAGGCTGTACAATCTAAGCCCTTGCTTCTACTTCTCCTGTAAATTGGATTTCTACAGAAGGATGGGTAGCAGGGGCTTTCATCTCTAATAAATCAGACAGAAGGGTGTGAAGTGGAGTGGAAAATGTAAAGCCAGGGCTAAGCTCTCAAAGACATAAAAGCTCTAAGGGTCAACGGCAGATCCATCTGACAGGTTGGTTATTCGTTATTGTGCCGGTAATTATGATCAGTATTTTCTATTTCTATCCAATGATTCAAGCCTTAATTCTATCCTTCAAGACAGGTAGAGGCAACAATCTTCATTTTACCGGCCTTGATAACTATATTCGGCTGTTTAGCGACACCACTTTCCTTACAGCCGTCAAAAACACTTTTATTTATTTGATTATTCAGGTCCCAGTTATGCTGGTGCTGGCGCTCTTTATCGCTGTGCTGCTAAATGACGAAAGACTGAAATTTAAAGGGTTTTTCAGAACGGCCATATTTCTGCCAACGGTAACTTCACTTGTAGCCTACTCCGTTGTTTTCAAGTACATGTTTGGAGCCGAAGGTATCGTCAATAAATTTCTGGTGAATCTGCATCTAATCAGCGAACCGATTCAATGGATTACTGACCCCTTCTGGGCCAAAGTCACTATCATTATCGCTATCACTTGGCGCTTTACTGGCTATAATATGATTTTCTATTTGTCCTCACTGCAAAATGTCGACAAATCAATATATGAGGCTGCTCATATAGATGGTGCGAGTGCATTTACACAATTTTTCAAAATTACAATTCCCCTATTGAAGCCGATTATCTTGTTCACGACGATCACATCGACCATTGGTACCCTTCAGTTGTTTGACGAGGTGGTTAACATCACGAAAGGTGGACCCGGCAATGCAACCATGTCGATTTCCCAATATATTTATAACCTTTCCTTTGAATACACACCTAACTTTGGATATGCTGCAACTGTCTCCTATTCGATTGTTGTAATGGTGCTCATTCTGACGCTTATTCAGAACAAAGTAGGAGGGGATAAGAGATAATGAAAACCAAACGCATGTTTACTTACGTATTTCTAATCATCGCTGCGCTGATCTCTATCTTTCCATTTATCTGGATGGTTATAAGCGCCACGAACCAGTCGGTTGATGTAACCAAAGGAACATTGTTGCCGGGTGCACATTTAGTGAAAAATATAAACAATCTATTTAGTTCAGTGGATATGTGGCAGGCTCTCTGGAACTCTGCAAAAATCTCTGTGGTGACTACTGTGCTTTCACTGCTAGTCGCATCGGCGGCTGGATATGGTTTTGAAATGTACCGTAGCCGGAGTAAAGATATCGTATTCAATATTTTACTTGCTTCAATGATGATTCCATTTGCGGCGATCATGGTACCTCTATTTCAAATGTTCGCAAAAGTATCTAGTGTAGTGCCTTTTCTGGGCATCGATACAGCATCGGCGGTCATTCTTCCGACATTTACAACAGCATTTCTAATTTTCTTCTTTCGTCAAAGTACAAAAATGTTTCCTAAGGATATGATGGAGGCTGGGCGCATCGATGGTCTTTCGGAATTTGGTTTGTTCTTCCGCATTTATATGCCAACGATGAAATCAACTTACGCCGCCGCAGCGATTATCACATTTTTAAACAGCTGGAACAATTATCTGTGGCCTTTGATCGTATTGCAATCACCAGAAAATATGACTGTGCCCCTTCTTATCTCGAATCTAGGCTCAGGTTATGCCCCTGACTATGGTCTGATCATGTCTGCGATTGTCATTACAACCTTGCCGACAGCACTAGTGTTCTTCATGATGCAAAAGCAATTTGTAGCTGGGATGACGGGTTCGGTTAAATAAGTTAGCGATCATGTTATGAATAGAGGAGGAAATATAGATGAAGCAGCAGGTTGAACGAAACCTCACTCCAAGTCTGGAATGGTTATCAGACCCTTCCATTTATGCAATAGGCAGAGTGCACGCGCATTCTGACCATCGATATTACCAAACGAAAAATGAAGCCGAAGCGCTTGGAGAAATGCCCTGGCGCCACAGCCTGAACGGCAGCTGGAAATTTAGCTATGCCCAAAATGCCATGGAACGACAGGTTCATTTTTATAAGGAGAACGTGTCTTGCAGAGGCTGGAAGGATATTAAAGTTCCCGGTCATATCCAACTTCAGGGTTATGGGCAGCCTCAGTACGTGAATACGATGTACCCATGGGACGGTCATGAGCATCTTAGACCTCCGATGATCTCTGAGGACCACAATCCTGTAGGCAGCTATGTCAAATATTTTGAAGTTCCTGCGGGCTGGGAGCAACGTCCGGTGTATATTTCTTTTCAAGGAGTTGAATCGGCTTTTTATATATGGCTAAACGGGGAATTTGTTGGCTATAGCGAAGATAGCTTTACACCGAGTGAATTTGATTTAACATCGTACTTGACGGAAGGTGAAAATAAGCTGGCGGTCGAAGTCTATCAGCGCAGCACGGGGAGTTGGTTGGAGGATCAGGACTTCTGGCGCTTTTCGGGAATCTTTCGTGAGGTGTATCTATACACCGTGCCGGATGTTCATGTGCGGGATCTCCACGTTCAAACCGATTTGGATGAAAAGTTTGAGCAAGGAACGCTGACGGCTGTCATGCAATTGATAGGTGAGTCTGCCTCAAAAGTGCTCCTTGAGCTTAAGGATAGAGCAGGTAATCTTGTGGCTAGTACTGAAAGTGAAGTTTCAGGAGATTCCCTTTCGCTTACGCTTGCGGCAACAAAGGTGCAGCTGTGGAGCGCAGAAGCTCCTAATCTGTATACCCTTTACGTCTCTGTTTACAACGCATCCGGGGATCTTGTAGAAGTGGTGCCGCAAAAAATTGGTTTTCGGAAATTCGAAATGATAGATAAGATTATGCACTTAAACGGCAAACGTATTGTATTTAAAGGCGTCAACCGACATGAGTTTAATCCGCGCTTTGGACGCAGCATTACAAAAGAAGATATGCTATGGGACATAAAAACCTTAAAGCAGGCAAACATCAACGCTGTGCGGACCTCGCACTATCCGAATATGACGCTCTGGTATGAGTTGTGTGATGAATACGGAGTCTATGTCATTGACGAGATGAATTTAGAGTCGCATGGATCATGGCAGAAAATGGGGGCAGTTGAGCCGTCTTGGAACATCCCCGGCAATAAGCCTGAATGGCAGGATATCGTAATGGATCGTGCGATTTCCATGGTAGAGAGAGACAAAAACCATCCCTCCATTCTAATTTGGTCCTGTGGGAACGAATCTTTTGCAGGAGAAGTAATTTTGAACGTAGCCAATTATTTTCGAGAGAAGGATCCTACTCGTTTGGTTCATTATGAAGGGGTGTTCCATAACCGTGAATATGATGATTCGAGCGATATGGAAAGCCGCATGTATGCGAAAGCGGCAGATATTGAAAGGTATTTAACAGAAGATCCGTTAAAGCCATATATTAGCTGTGAATACATGCATGCGATGGGTAATTCCGTCGGGGGACTGCATAAATACACAGAGCTAGAACAGAAGTATCCAATGTATCAGGGTGGATTTATCTGGGATTATATGGATCAGGTGATTATAAAAAATGATCGATACGGTAAGCCCTTCATGGCTTATGGAGGAGACTTCGATGACCGTTCAACCGACTACAACTTCTCAGGTAACGGAATTGTGTATGCGGATCGGAGATGGTCGCCAAAAATGCAGGAAGTGAAATTTCTGTATCAGAACGTCAAGCTGCTCCCGGACAGTCAGGGTTTTACAATCAGAAATGAAAACTTATTTGTAGGCTTGGATGCTTATGAATTACAATACGCTCTGAACTATGAGGGTAGGGTCATCCAGCGTGGAACTGTATTCGCTCAGGTTAATCCGGGCGAGGAAAAATATGTACAAGTGGATCAACCTGATATTAAGAATCAGCCTGGCGAGTATAGCTTGGATGTTTCACTTGTCCTGAAGGAAGATTCATTATGGGCGAATAGCGGTTATGAAATCGCTTTTGGCCAGCATGTTTTTCAAGTGGCCAATACGTCAGCTGAGGAGTCTTTAACAGATGCTAAAATAACATCTGTATTGAATGATTTTCGCGTGGTTGAAGGAGATGTGAATATTGGTGTACATGGTCGTGACTTCTCCGTAATGTTCTCAAAGCAGGCGGGTACATTAATTTCTGTTAAATATTCAGGACAGGAAATGATCTCTTCACCGCCGGCACCACTCTTCTGGAGAGCAATGACAGACAATGATAAGGGGGCAGGAATGCATTTCGACTCTTCCCCTTGGTATGCAGCAAGCTTGACCCGTAGAACGTTAAGCTTCGAACTCGTGGAGGAGAAAGATCGTGCGACCGTGACTTACGTGTATAAGCTTAGTGTATCAGAGGAGGTACGTGTAAGTGTAACTTACACAGTGTTCTCCGATGGAAGCATGCAGGTGAAATCAAGCTACCATGGAGCAGCGGGTTTACCAAAGCTTCCACTCTTCGCTTTAAGTTTTAAGGTGCCAGCGGATTATCACCAGCTGAATTGGTATGCAAATGGGCCGGAAGAAAATTATATCGACCGTGCGTGTGGAGCAAGATTGTGTCGCTTCCAGAATCATGCGGTGGACAATGTGTCGTCCTATTTGGTGCCGCAGGAATCGGGCAACCGCACAGGTGTGCGCGAAGTATCCATTAAGAACGATTATGGTCAAGGCATTATAATATCGGCACCCGCTACAGCCCCTGTTGAAGCCAATATCTCGCCTTACTCGGCAATGGAGCTGGAGAATGCGACACATCATTATGAGCTGCCGAACGTCCACTATACCGTTGTTACCATTGCTGGACGTCAAATGGGTGTAGGCGGGGATGACAGCTGGGGAGCTCCAGTTCTTGATGAATATCAAATCAATCCATCCTTAGATATGGATTTTGAATTTACAATTCGCAGAGCATGATGATAAAAATTCAACAGGCTCGGTTCAATGTTAAATTTGAACCGAGCTTTTTTTATGCTCGTTATAATTCCTTATAATTTGAGCTCAGTAAAACCTTATAAAGTCCTTAGATTTGCTATATATGATCAACGTATAGCAAATGAGAGGATGATATAGGATGGGAGAGTATATTTTACAAACTAATAATTTATCCAAGAGTTTCAGGGGGCAGCGTGCGGTTAGCGATATCAGCATAACCGTAAAAACTAATTCGATTTATGGACTGCTAGGCCCAAACGGCGCAGGTAAATCGACGACCCTAAAAATGATAACAGGGATTCTTCGAGCGACGTCAGGACAAATTTTATTTGACGGTCATCCATGGACACGTAAGGATTTACTACACATTGGAGCGCTGATTGAGTCCCCGCCACTTTACGGGAATTTGACTGCTGCCCAAAATTTGAAGGTACATACGACAATATTAAACTTACCGGATTCTCGGATTCGGGAAGTTCTTGAAATTGTTGATGTAACAACAACAGGCAAAAAAAGAGCGGGACAATTCTCTATGGGCATGAAGCAACGTCTCGGGATTGCGATCGCCTTGTTAAATCAACCTAGACTCTTGATTCTGGATGAACCGACAAATGGGCTTGATCCGATTGGGATTCAGGAATTACGTGAGCTTATACGCTCATTTCCTGCACAAGGGATTACCGTCATCTTATCGAGTCATATTCTTCATGAGGTGGAGCAAATTGCCGATCATATTGGGATCATTAGTAATGGTGTTCTAGGGTATCAGAATGCAATATATCCTGGTGATGATTTGGAGGAATTGTTCATGGAAGTCGTGACTCGGAACAGACAGGAGGTAACAAGATGATCCACTATCTTTTATCCGAAAATCTTAAATTCAAACGAACATTTTCGAGAAAATTGATTGTCGTGGTGCCACTGTTTTTTCTTCTATTTTCATTTTTCACACAACAGAACCTGCAAACGGAAGACCACTATTTTATGGAAATGGTATTTAATTGGTGGCCGCTGTTATTCATGACCATAGGATCTGCTTTGTTGTCTACACTATCGAATAACAAGGATCGTAAGGCTGGAGGGTACCGTAGCTTAAGCAGTCACGGAATTAGTATCGCTAAACTTTGGCTCAGTAAAATAATTGTGGTGTCATATTATTTGCTGCTGTCTTCGCTGCTCCTTATTGCAGTAATGTACCTATCTGGTCTTTTGTTTCCTTTGGGTGCAGCACCCTTATCTGAAATTACAACAGCCGCTATTGTTGTTTGGTTGACCTCTTTGGGGATGATTCCAATCTATCTATTCTTAGCCGAACAATTTGGGGCGGTAGTATCTATTCTTGCAGGTCTGTTTGGGATGATTGTGAGTGTACTAGCAGCGGATCAACCTTCATGGATTTATGTTCCCTGGAGTTGGGCTTTAAGGTTAATGTGTCCGATTGTTGGTGTGCGTCCCAATGGTGTGGCTCTTTCAGCACAGGATGCTCTAAGAGACTCTTCGGTTATTTTACCTGGAATTGTGGTGTCGCTTGTATTCTTTTTGGTAACCCTCACCTTAACTAGCTGCTGGTTTAGTAGAAGAGAGGTGCGATAGAGATGGTGATACTCCGACTATTACAAGCTGAATGGTTGATGACTAAGCACACTGCAATTCGTTGGTTGATATTCCTTGTTCCTGTTCTATATCCGATGATGGTACTTTGGTATTTTTCACAGCGTGCGGATCAGCTTCACATCTATGATGGTTATTTTTCATTACTAGCCTTTGGGTTGCCTGTTGGGATAGGATTATTCTCTGCTTTAATGAGTGGTTTAGAGGAGGGGGCAGGGGGATTCTATAATCTATTAAGTGCTCTTTCACGTCCGAAGTGTTATATAAGAAAACTAGGGTTCATAATCTTGGCGATGATATGGATCGTATTCGGTTCAACATCAATTCTAATACTGGGCATGAAAAAAATTTTGCATATAGAGCGGATACAATATCTAATATTCTGGCAAGGAGCTTGTTGGGTAGTAGGCACTGCTCTAATCTTAATGATCTTTCATCTCATCTTAAGTTATGCTGGAGGCATGGGACTTTCTCTAACGGTGGGTAGTGCAGGTACGCTAATTGCAGCCATCGTAGGTGGAACAATTGTAGGCGATAAAGTGTGGTTATACATACCGTGGGCCTGGTCGATGCGGATGATTCAACTTCCCTTATTTTATGCACAACCCAACGGGCTCATTGAAACGGAAGTATTGAAGCTGCAACTTATTCATTCCGTACCTGCTATACTTATTAGTACAATGGTAATGGCAGTGTTAGGCTTGATATGGTTTTATTACTTTCAGGGTAGGAAATCATATGAATAAATAGGAGTGAGGTCACTGGCTAATATTTTAATAATAGATGATGAACCTGATATTTTGGCGTTAGTAAATAATATTCTCAGCAAAGATCACCATAGGGTTACGGTAAAAACAAGTGCACGACATATGCCTTTGAACGAGTACTCGACATTTGATTTAATCCTGTTGGACGTGATGATGCCAGATATCGATGGTTTTGAGCTCTGTACTCAAATCAGGGATATCGTAGACTGTCCGATTCTGTTTCTTACAGCTAAATCAATGGAAACGGATATTATGTTTGGACTTAGTGTAGGTGCAGATGACTATATCGTGAAGCCTTTTCGCGCAGGCGAGTTGAAGGCTCGGGTGAACGCTCATTTGCGGCGTGAAAATCGAGGGAAAAATCATATGTTAAGCGCATCTGGAGTGAAATTCAATCTCTCGGCAAAGGAGATTTTTGTTGATAAAGAGAAAATAAATCTCACTAAAAGTGAATATCAGATATGTGAATTTCTTGCTAGAAATAAAGGTCAGGTTTTTTCCAAAGAACAAATTTATGAATCGGTTTATGGCTATGACAGAGAAAGCGATAGCTCAACTATTACAGAACATGTGAAAAATATCCGCAATAAGCTGAGTGCGAGGGAGGTTTCACCGATTGAAACCGTTTGGGGGATAGGTTACAAATGGGTGTGAAACGAATACGGCTCCGTACAGTCTTCATTCAATATTTATTATCATTAGGTGCGTGTACTCTATTATTGGCATTTCTGTGTTTAGGGGTATTTACTCTCTTAATGCAGTATGGAATGATTGTTCCAGCAAACCATACCGAGCAATCCATTGCAAAGTCTTGGGATGTTTTGCAGCGTGCGCCACAAATTACGGAAGAAATGATCCCTTGGGGAGCGGAATATGCGGTATTGGATCAGCAAAAGAACTATATTTCAGGAAATATTCCTAAAGAACGCGCTCTAGATATATTGCAGAAGAATCAAAGCAGTTGCAATCTCATGGGTACAAACTGCAGCGATGTGATTGAGCGGGAGCATGAGGTTATCGTACTGCAATATGCAATTGTACCGCAGTTCACCTCAAATTTTCTGCATAACACGCTGCCTAATCCGCAATTAACGCTATTGCTGTTTTTTGTAGTTCTGATGTTACTGGAAGTTATTCTGATTTCTGGATTTTTCGCTCGAAGACTGAGTCAAAAAATGGCTTCCTTGCAGGAAGCTGCACATCACATTGAAGCTAAAAATTTGGATTTTACTGTCGTGTATTCTGGGGTCAGTGAAATTGATGAGGTGCTATCATCCCTGGAACAGCTGAGAGAGGAATTGAAAAAGTCACTAGAACAGCAATGGAATCTGGAACAAATGAAAAAAGAGCAGATTTCTGCGCTTGCCCACGACATTAAGACTCCTCTTACGATTATTCAAGGAAATGCAGATTTGCTGATAGACTCAGATTTAGCAGAGAATCAGCAAGAATATATAGGGTATATTTCCAAAAATGCAGATCAAATCGAACAATACATGGCAACACTCATTGAGATTTCTAATACAAGAAAACAAATTTCTCCCCGCTCTAAATGGGTTGCAACGGAAGCCTTTATCCAGCAAATTCGTACGCAGTTAGATGCGTTGGTTGTCCCTAAGCGTCTTCAGATAGAATTCCACCAGGACAATAATCTGCCCCCTGAGGTGTTGATTGACGATGAGCTACTTCATCGGGCTATGATGAATGTACTCGCTAATGCGGTAGAGTATTCCCCCTATGAGAGTGTGATTTATTTGCAGGTTGAGGCAAAACAAGATCGGTGGAGTATAACGGTAACAGACAGTGGATCAGGATTTACAAGTGAGGGACTCCAATCAGCAGTTAAGCAGTTTTATCAAGGGGACAGTAGCCGTACCTCCAAAAGTCACTATGGATTGGGACTTTACATTGCCGACACCATTGTCAGGCAGCATCAGGGCAGTCTGCATATTAGCAATTCTCCCCTGACGAGTGGAGGTCAAGTTCGAATCGACGTCCCAGTTCGTGGAGTTAGGTAGAGGTTTATTACACCTCTTAGAATAACATTGGATAAAACTTCTGGTTTATCTGATGAAATTCTAAGGGGTGTATTTTTTATGACGATCAAAACCAAATTCTCAATTGTTGGAAAAGTAGATTAAAATATTGATTGCTATATACAATTAAATACAATAAAGTTGTCATATAGAGGATAATTTTGTCGATTTTTCTGCAAAAATGTTCCAATCCACATTGTATCAGGTGACATTAGGGTCTATGAGGTTCAAATCCTCTTCCTGAAAAAGACATAAGAAAGTGGTGCGCATAATGAGTAGCAACAGATTTGAAAACAAAGTAGTTATTATTACGGGTGCTGGTACCGGAATCGGAAAAGCTACAGCATTGAGAGTAGCAAGAGAGGGTGGTACTGTAGTAGTTGCCAATCGATCAGATGCTGGCGCTAACACAGTCGAAGAAATCAAAGCTTTAGGTGGAGAAGCGCTGTTTGTGCGGTCAGACGTTTCAGTTGAAGCAGACTGCAAAAATATCGTAGATCAAACCTTAGCAGCTTATGGAAAGATTGATTGCCTTTATAATAACTCAGCAATTACAGGAGATAATGCGGATGTTACAGAATATGATCCGATATTGTTTCAAAAGGTGATTCAGACAAATCTTAATGGCCAATTCTACATGTTGCATTATGCATTACCACATATGAAATCCGGTGCTTCCGTTCTAAACTGTTCCTCCTTGCATGGTATTTTTATTGGGATGGCAAATGATGCAGCTTATTCAGCAAGTAAACACGCCATTGTGGGCATGACTAAATCGGTTGCTAAAGAAGTGGGTCACCGTAATATCAGAGTAAATGCTATTTGCCCTGGTCCTATTCCTACACCAACCATGAACAGATACGAAAAGTTGTTGTCTGATGATGTAGAGATGCTTCAATCTCTTATCGCTTCTGGAACGGCTTTGGGCAGATATGGTACGCCTGAGGAAGTAGCTGCTTTTGCATGTTTCCTTCTAAGTGATGAGGCTTCATTTATTACAGGTACAGCACATGTGATTGACGGGGGCTACTCCGCAACTAAGTAATTAGACGGATTAATTTACTTATATAAGCATTTAGTATTGAAGGCTTTGCGGCGTATTCCTGTTCGAATATCTATAGGATGAATGGACTGGAGTTGGAAGGCGCACGCAGAGCCTTTTTTAGTTGTTTCTAAACGATAACGGAATTACACAAGTGTGAATGAAATTAAGGCAAATATAACCATGGATATGTTGGAATTTGTAGAAATTTGTATTTTAATATAAATAAAAAAAGAAATTTGTCGATAATAATATAGGTAATAGGTATGAGTTAAAATATATTAGAAAGGATGTTGCAATAAAACGATACAGGAAATAGATGTCATTAACTATTGATTGTAACGATATGGCATCATTTAAACAAGGCAGTTTGTTCCAAACCCAGTTGCCAAAAGTAGAAGTTACTGAAAAGCCTGGGCAGAAATTTTTTGTCTGTTGGAGTTACATACATTACTTTCTATTATTAAAAAATAACTATTAAAACTTGGAGGAATACAATTATGTCATACACAATTAAATACAACAAAAGTGAAAACCACATCGATGTAGTATCTATCGATTTTTCTGCTGAGGATGTTCCAGGATACTTGAAAGATTTTGAGAATATCATGAAGCTTGTTAGTCCTAAATTTACGGGTACAACTGATGTAACTGAATCTGCAAGTGTACTTTCTCCTGAAGTTGCAGCAATGTTGGCTCCAACAGGTGAGATGGCGAAAGCAGCTGGCCAAGCAGGATGGGCTTATGTAACTAAAAACCCAATTTGGAAAATGCAATTGAAACGTATTTTTGGCAGAGATTTTGCTGATGCTTACGATACCTATGAAGAAGCTAGAACAGTACTGAAAAAATTGCAATAATCTAATAAATAGAGTTAGCAAAAAGTGCGGAGAGCTTTCTCCGCACTTTTTGTTTTATCTATATTTAAAATTGAAAATCTTCATCCTTCAGTGGCTCCACATTAAGCGCCCGGACATATCCGTTGCCTTTCTTCGAGAAGAAGTCATGCTGCTTGGTGTGGGTGCTGATCCCGTTCTGAACAATCGGGTTGATCTCTTCCTCGTCAAATAGCGGATCATGGCCCAGGTTCATCATCGCTTTATTGGCATTGTATCTTAGGAAAGTCTTCACCTCGTCCACCAATCCGATAGGGGCATAGATCTGCTCGGTATAACGCTCTTCATTCTCATGCAGCAGTCGAAGCAATTCTACCAGCGTATGGTGAAGTTCGCGTTGCTCGTCTTCTGGGAGCCCGTCAAAGATCTCCTGTGCCAGCACGCCGACATATACCCCATGGATGCTCTCATCCCGTAGAATAAGGTCGATGATCTCACCGCTGCAAGTCATTTTGCCCTGCCCAGCCAGATATAGGGGATAGAAGAAACCACTGTAGAACAAGTAGCTCTCGAGCAGCACGGAGGCTGCCATGGCGAGGTACAGGTCTTTTGGTGAGTCTATGTTTTTGTAATATTGTGAGATGGTCTCCGCTTTGAACTGGAGGAAGGGGTTCTCTTCTACCCAGCGGAATACACTGTCGATCTCCTCTGTAGAGGACAAAGTGGTGAAAATACTGCTGTACGATTTGGCGTGAATTTGTTCCATCATACCCATGAAGCCCAGTACGGCTTTACGTTGAAGGCCTTCGACATGCTCCATAATCTGTGGCATTCCGACTCCGCCTTGAATCGTATCCAGCAGTGTCAGACCGCCCAGCACCTTCATATAGGAGTCCTTTTCTTGCTCACTGAGCGTGAGCCAGGACATTTTATCATCGGATAATGGAATTTCATCGTCCGTCCAGAATTGCATAATGTTCTGATTCCAGAACATCAATGAGAAATCGTCGTCGGGACGGTTCCAGTTAACGGCTTGGATAGCGGTCATAATATTGCAATCTCCTTTTCTGCGGCTATAGCCTTCCTTTTAGATCGAGCAGGTGAGGCATTCCTCGACAGACAGCTTTTTGGTCCGGGTGTAATACAGCGACTTCAAGCCTTTATGCGCCGCATACAGGTAGGAGCGGGCCAGTTCTCTGGTGGAAACATCACTGTTAACATGCAGAACGGTCGAGATACCCTGGTCGATATGGGGCTGAATTTCCGCGATCAGATCGATTACCTTGAACTGGTCCATCTGGTAAGCCGATTTATAGAAAAACACATTGTCCGGCCGCAGGTACGGCATCGGATAATAAGTAGTTGAATTAGCATAAGTCCGAGTCTCAATCTGCTCAACAATCGGCATAACGCTTGAAGTGGCGTTTTGGATATAGGAAATGCTGGCCGTTGGCGCAATCGCCAAACGGTAAGCATGGTATAGGCCATTTGCTTTTACCGCATCCCGCAATTGTTCCCAGTCTGCTGGGGATGGGATATAAATATCTCCGAATAACTCTTGTACCCTTGGGGTAACCGGGCGGTAATCAGTAGTCAGGTAACGCTCGAAATAAGCTCCCGTAGCATAATCAGAAGCCTCAAATCCATGGAAAGATCGACCCGTGGCGGCAGCGATTTCCATGCTTTTCTCTAGCGAGTGGAAATTCATAGTCATAAAGAAGGTCCGGGCAAAATCGCGGGCCTGCTCGCTTTCATAAGCAATGTTGTTCTTAGCCAGATAGCCGTGCAGATTCATGACGCCAAGACCGACAGAGTGCATTTCCTTGTTTGCTTTGGCTACGCCTGGGGCATTGGAAATACTGGTCATATCGCTAACAGCGGTCAGGGCGATCATGCCCTCATGTACGGATTCACGGATTTTGCCATGTTCCATCACGTTAACAATGTTCAAGGAAGCCAGATTGCAGCTTACATCGCGGCGGATTGTACTCTCCTGTCCGTAGTCGGCAATCTCTGAGGTCTCCTGCAGTTGAAAGATTTCAGTACAAAGGTTGGACATTTTGATCTGTCCGACGTTTTTCAGGGCATGGGCCGCATTGGCATTGCTCTTGTTCATGATATATGGATAGCCAGATTCCAGCTGGATCATGGCAATTTTGGTCAGCATATCCCGTGCGCTCATAGCTTTCTTCTTTTTGACACGTGGATCGGCCAGCAGCTTATCATACATGTCATCCAGATCCATATCGTCGAGATGCGTGCCGTAGGCTTTGTACACACTGTAAGGAGCAAATACATGCAGCGCTTCATTGTCCTTCGCCAGCTTATAGAAGCGGTTTGGAATAATCAGGCCGATGGACAGGGTTTTGAGTCTTGTTTTTTCGTCAGCGTTGATTTTCTTGCTGTCGAGGAATTCCAGAACGTCCCAGCCAAAAATATTGTAATAGGCTGCTCCTGATCCTTTACGTTGACCCATCTGATCTGCATAGGAGAAGCCGTCTTCCATCAGCTTGAGTACAGGTATAATTCCCTTCGCAGCATCCTCAACACCCTTGATAGTTTCACCACGGGAGCGTAGCTTGGATAGGTTAACGGCCACACCGCCACCGATCTTCGACAACTGCATGCAGGTATTCAGCACATAGTTGATGGAATTGAGCGAGTCGTCCATTTCGATTAGGAAGCAGGAGACGAGCTCACCACGCCGGCTCTTACCGGCATTTAAGAAGGTTGGTGTCGCAGGTTGCAGGCGCTGTTCCATCATCGAACGGGCAAGTACCCCCGCAGTATCGGCGTTGCCGCGTCCCAGGTGAAGGGCGACTGCCGCCACACGGTCCGGATAATGCTCCAGATATTGTTTGCGGTCATTGGTTTTTACAGCGTAATCCGTGTAGAATTTCGAAGCTGCCATATAAGATGGAAAACTGAAGTTGTAGGCATGGGTAATCTGGTAGACTTCTTCAATTTCCGCCGTGCTGTACTGTTCGTAAAAATTCTCGTAGAAATCCTGTTCAATCATATAATCAACCTTGGCTTTTGTATTCGCAAAAACCAGACTCCGCCGCTCTACATCCCGCATAAATTCGGCTACTGCCTCAAGATCTTTGTCTAGCTGAAAGAAGCCACTTTCGTCTCTCTTCATCAACATGTTGTTTAATTCAATATGCCGCAACCCGGCTCACCTCCTGTTTAATCCGTTCTACATCGCCAAATGTACCCGATAACTCAAATTTACCGATAACGGGCACGTTATACCGATCTGCAATCAAGTCCGCGCTGTGCGCGAACAGCTCGCCCCAGTTCTTATTGCCGCTGGCGGCGATGCCCTTCAGATTGGCATTATTGTTCTTCAAGAAAGTAGACACCTTTTCTGGAATCTGTCCAAAGCCGGTGGTATATGTAATAAGCACATAGGGCTCATCAATCGTCATATGCTCCTCAATCTGCACAGCCGGCAACTTAAGTTTGCTGATGAAGCGTCTGACATTTCCTGTTTTTGAATCATACGCGACTAGCATGGTGTCTGTCCCCCTGTAAATATTAAAAACTATTGAAAATAGTATGAAAACTGAATGGATAAGCTATAAATTCTGAAAAATCGTATCTATACTATATTTAGTGTGCGTTGTTTATTTTAATTACTATATGTTGAAAAGTCAATATGGGAACAGCAGTCTTAATAGCTGGGAAAGTGTCTCGTAAGCGGTTTTTTGGTAGACTTTTAGGGCAGAAAGACCGGAGTATTAGCATTTTGCTAGTTTAAAAATAAAAATAAAAAAATTGCAGGAATAAGGGTGATACTTAGGGATGCTGCTGAGGGTGATGGCAAGCCAATAAATCTGTAAGGAACAGAGCCTGCTCCTTGCAGATTTATTGGCTTTATTTTTGCGAAGTGGGATTATTCTTAATAATCTCTTGATCTCAAGAACGGTTGTTCACTCCGAGGCTTCGGTCAGATGGTGAATCTGCTTTAAGTTGCTGCATGTATTCCCTGGGGGAAATTCCGGTTACCTTTTTGAAAACTTTACTGAAATAGAAGGCACTCTCATATCCCAGCTTCTGTGAGATTTCGTAGATGCGACCTTCCCCACGTGCCATCATTTCTTTGGCTGTCGTGATTTTGATCTCCGTGATATATTCCACATAGTTGACCTTGGCAACCTTGGAGAAAAGGTGGCTTAGATAGTTGGGACTGAAATTGAAGACATCAGCCACTTGATTGAGCGAGAGCTTAGTTCCGAGATTTCGTTTAATATACTCTTGGACATTTTTGACGAGCTGCTCCTTGTAGCTTTGTCTGCGGGTAGAGAGGATGTCTGAGCAACCGTCCCGGAACTGGATCAGCCAGCCAGCGATCTCTTCAATCGTATGCATCTGGTAGATAGCCCGGTAGCCCTCCGGTTCATTTTCGAAAATTTGTTCCACAATGTTCTCACCGTCTGCGAGCAGTGAAGTGGCCATGTACAGAATGTTGCAGGCGGCATCAGTGGCGGGAACCAGCAGGTCGGCCCGGCCGTCGAAGATTTCGATCATTTTGGAGATAATGGCGTATAAAGCTTGGGTATCCATTTCTTCAAAAGCACGGCGGATCTCTGTACGCAATTCGGAGAAATCAAACAACAGATGATCCTGCTCCAGCGACTCTCCTTCGGCAAAAAACACAAACGACTGTGCTTTAACCGCAGCAGGAAGCGCTTTTCGCGCAGCGAGGTAGCTTTCCCGCAGCAAATAAGGATCCTCGACCGCAAAGCCGATCGCGCCGATGATCCTTACATTGAAGTAGTTATGGAGTATGGAGGCCATATGGGTCAATAGCATTTCAATCTCAGGCATCCATTGCCGTGAATCCGTCCCGTTGACGGGCAGGGTTACAGCAAAATTGCGCAAGTCCAGACTGCTCACATAACAAGGTCTTATGGAAGTAAGCGTATCTTTGGCCATTTGGACGGTACTTGAACACAGAGCAACCATTTTATCGCCGCGGGGCGGGACACTGTCTGGCCCCAAAATACGGCAAGTGCAGACTAGATAAGCAGGTTCCTTGAGCTCAAGGTTTAAATCATCTCTCTGCAAAAGGTACTGGTTTTTATTTGCGAATAAGTTATTGAATAGGCGGATGAAAAATTTATCGCGTTGAGCTTGTAGATTGCCTCTATGAGCAAGCATGGGATAGCTGTCTAGGGTTTGAAAAGCCTCCAACTGGGAAATTGCTTTCCGAATGGAGGCATCAAGTGCCTCTGGTGTCAGTTCTAGCTTCACTAGATAATCTGTGGCTTGCACTTCAATCGCTCCACGCGCGTATTCGAATTCCTCGTAGCTTGTTAAGATGATGAACAGCGGAAGCCGGCCGTGTTTTTTGCGTACCGCATTGGCAACTTCTAAGCCGCTTTTAATTGGCATTTTTATATCGCTGATTACGATGTCAGGACGAAGGGTGTCAATCATTTCTTCCTCTTGAGCCCCGTTGTGTGCAATGCCGACAATTTCTATATTATATTGCTCCCACTTCAGCATGGACTGCAAGCCGATACAGACCAGCGCCTCGTCATCAGCAATTAACAACTTGATCAATTCCATCACATCCTTGCTTGATATGCTACTCTATTCCTTTTGCAGGAACGGCAGAAGAATCTTCATCCGGGTATATTGGCCCGACTCACTCTCAATCGAAAGACCGTAATTATCCCCAAATGCCAGGCGCAAACGTTCATTTACGCTGCGGAGTCCAATATTCTCGGGCATTTCTTTGCTTCCATTACCTGGATTCGACAGAATCGTGGAGATTTCTTCTTCCTTCATCCCTATACCGTTGTCTTCAATCGTAACTAGAATATCGGCGAATCCACTTTTGGCCACCTTAATGAGAATTTCTCCTCTGCCTTTGGGCTCAATGCCATGGAAGATGGCGTTCTCGACCAGGGGCTGGAGCGTGAATCGTGGAATTAGGCCGGTTAGCAGTTCCTCGTTGTCAATCTCCTTTACCATAGAGACCGTACTGCCATAGCGATATTTCTGAATTAGAAAATAATCATCCAGCAGGCTCAGCTCATCTTTCAACGGCATTAGTCTACGGTTGTCTTTGGCGATGCTGCGCAGCAGTCTGGATAGTGAAGTGGTCATTTCCGCGATGCCGGTAGCATTCTGAATTGTAGCCATCCATTTGATCGAATTCAGTGTGTTGTACAGGAAATGGGGATTGATCTGACTCTGCAGCATCCGGTATTCCAGCTCCTGCTTCTGTTTCTCGTCAGCGAGCCGGCTGTCCATAAGCGCTACGATATCTTGGGACAGGCGGTTAATGCCCCGGCCGACATCGCCAAGCTCGCTGTTCCATTCGATATTGCGGTCCAGCAGGAAATTGCCCTGGGCGATCTTATCAATCCGCTTCTTCAGTTTTTCCACCGGAAGACTGATGGTACGGGTCAGATACAGCGTAATGATAGCGCTTAAGACAATAACCAGGAGACAGACGCCGAGCATAACCAGAATCCATATATTTGTCTTGGGAGCGAACAGGTCATTGGATAAAGTCTGTGACAGAATGACTCCGCTGCGTACGGGATAAGATACCACGATATGGCTCTCTTTCTCGTCCTCGAGCTTGACCATGGATAGCTCAGTTTGCGGACCGACAGGTTTATCATTGGTATAGGCCACCGGTTCATACGGCTCTGCAATGGCGATGACCTGGTCGCCGATGAGCTGATAATGATGATTGCCGAGCGTCAGCAGCAGCCGGGAATTCTTCGGCAGGGAGTACCCTTTCAGCTTGTCGGTAATAACAGTGGTATTCGCTAACAGGTACACTGTTCCAACGCGGGAAGCTCCTTTGCCGTAAATAGGAAAAACAAAAGGAATTCCGTTCGTGTTGGAGAGCGGGTCCTTGATCACCCGGTCCCATTTCTCCTCGGCATCATTGCTAAGGCCGGTAATTTGACCGATATTGTGTATGGTAAGCGGAACAGAGGTGCCGGTTTTATCCACCTGCAGAAACTTTCCGTTGCTATCCGTAACAATCAGACGGCGGGCATAGCTGTTGGAGCGGTTGTTCAGGAAGTCCTGCTGCATCGAGTTGAATACATTAACTGCTTCCTTAGAGCTAGCCTTAGGTGAGCTGAAGTAGTCTGTAATCAGGGTATTAGTAGAAGAGTTAGTGCTGCAAGTCATCGCCAGCGATGACAGATCAATTAAATCCTGTTCAATAATATGGGATACCAGCTGCAGATTGAATTCGGTCGCCTGGATGGTTGTTTTACGCTGATAATAAGTAATTAATTCATAGCTAAAAAAAGACAACAGCGACGCTATCAGCAGTGCGAATACGGCCATGAGCAGAATAATGCGACTTTTAATGGTGGATTTTCTTACCGTATTTAACACTCCTCTACAAAATGTGAAAACATATAAAGCGTTTTCATATACCATAGCATATTCCTGCGTTCCGATACAGGGGGAGGTACATAAGCTGAATATTTTACATGTTTTAGATAGAAAATTACAGGTTTGAACCGGAGCAGGGAAGAAGAACACAGAAAAGTGAATGAACTTTGTTTGATAATGCATGCCATTCTTGCGAAAAAAGCTATAAACTTTGAACTAAGCTCAGAAGAGCCGATCGTAGTTACACAATCAGAAGAAAAGGGGATATTTAAATGAAACTGAAAAGATTCTATGGCATAACCCTCGCCACAGTATTCTCCATGAGTCTGTTGGCTGGATGTTCTGGTAATAACAACAACGAAGGTGCTGCTGCAACGACAGCTCCAGCAACGGGGAATTCTGCAAACGCTTCCGCTGAACCGAGCCAGGAGCCTGTGACTTTGAAATGGGCCTTGTGGGATTGGGAAGCTACTGCTTACTACAAGCCGCTAATCGATGCCTATAAAGCTGAGCATCCGAATGTAACGATCGAATATGTCGATCTGGGGTCGACGGACTATATGACCATGTTAAGCACACAACTTTCCGGTGGCGCAGATCTGGACGTACTTACAATTAAAGATATTCCGGGCTACTCGAACCTTGTGAAACAGAATCACCTGGAGCCGCTTAAAAGCTTTATGAGTGGCAACGCTATTGATCCTTCGGTATATGGAGGTACTGTAGAACAAATCGAAGTGAACGATGAGGTGTATGCGCTTCCTTTCCGCAGCGATTTCTGGATTCTCTACTACAATAAAGATTTGTTCGACAAAGCAGGCGTGGAATATCCAAGCAATGATATGACATTCGAGCAATATGATGAGTTGGCCAGAAAAATGACTTCCGGCAGCGGTTCTGAAAAAGTGTACGGAGCTCACTACCATACTTGGCGTAGTGCGGTTCAACTGTTCGGTATTCTGGACGGCAAGAACACTGTTGTTGACGGAAACTACGATTTCTTGAAACCAACCTATGAGCGGATCCTGAAAGAACAGGAAGACGGCATCGTAATGGATTACGCCACACTGAAGACTTCAAGCACGCACTATTCTGGCGTATTCTACAATAATTCCGTTGCTACTATGAACATGGGCAGCTGGTTTATCGCTACACAAATTGAGAAAGTGAAGAGTGGCGAGTCCCAATCGGCTAACTGGGGCATTGCGAAATACCCTCATCCGGATGGTGTGGAAGCCGGTACAACCTTGGGTACAATTACATCCCTAGCTGTAAATCAGAAATCCAAACATAAAGAAGCCGCACTTGATTTCATGAAATTCGTGACTGGTGAAGAAGGCGCTAAAGTCATTGCTTCCACCGGAACCATTCCAGCGATTAAGAATGATGAAGTTATCAATTCCATTACTTCCATCGAGGGCTTCCCTACGGATGAGAACAGCAAAGCGGCACTGACTACTGTTAAGACTTATCTGGAAATGCCTATGCATGAAAAGAGCGCAGACATCGAAGTTATTTTGAATGAAGCGCATGACAATATTATGACTAAAAATGCTTCGATTGACGAAGGTTTGGATGATATGAATGCTCGCGTACAGCAGCTCTTGAATAATTAACCTTAAGAGAGCCGGTTCTAAGGGCGGGTGAAAGCCCGCCTTTTATATTAAAGAGTATAGATTTGTGGGGAAAGTTTTAGAAGGTTTGGAGGAGAAAGAATGCAGAACGAAACCATATTGGGTACAAAAAAGATCCCTAAACGTCATTTGTCAAAAGGTGTCCGGGAAAACCTGGTAGCTTACAGCTTCATTGCGCCGAACTTTATCGGATTTGCCCTGTTTACACTGGTACCTATGTTTTTTGCCTTTATCCTTGCTTTTGTGAAATGGGACGGGGCCAATCCAATGAAGTTTATCGGGCTGGACAATTTCACCCGGTTGATCAGAGATACAACATTTCACAAAGCATTATGGAATACCATTGTTTACACTATTGGCGTAGTACCGTTCACCATGATTGTCGCGCTGGCGCTGGCGATTCTGCTTAATCAGAAGATAATGGCCCGCAATTTCATGAGAACCGTATTCTTTTTCCCTTATGTAGCATCCCTGGTAGCCGTTGCTGCCGTATGGAACTTTATCTTCAGTCCTACGATGGGTCCGATCAACAATATCCTGCATACCCTTACCGGTATCCCGCTGGAGGATCTTCCCCGCTGGGCAGCGGATAAACACTGGGCGATGTTCACAGTAATACTGTTTACAGTGTGGAAAAATATGGGTTATTACATGGTTATTTACTTGGCAGGTCTTCAGGGCATCAACCCTGAATTGTATGAGGCTGCTGAACTTGATGGTGCGGGCGCGTGGAGAAGATTCCGCAATGTGACGGTCCCTCAACTGGCGCCTACCTCTTTCTTTGTTCTGATGATTCTAGTCATCAATTCGTTCAAAGTCTACGATATCTTTATCAACCTATTTGCCGGCGCCGATAACCAGTTGAATGATTCTACAAGGGTTATGGTGTATCAAATCTATAATACGGCGTTCCGCTCGCTTGATTACGGATATGCCAGCGCCATGGCCATTGTATTGTTTCTGCTGGTACTTGGCATCACCATCGTCCAGTTCCGCGGCGAGAAGAAATACGGACAATAGGAGGATTCAAAAGATATGGTTGGTAAAAGTAAAGGACTTAGAATCAGCATTATGGTTCTTGTGTATATTTTGTTGTTTGCGACAGTACTGGCGATGCTGGTTCCGTATATATGGATGTTGTCTTCTTCACTCAAGATGAACAAAGATGTGTTTTCCTTCCCAATGCAGTGGATTCCACAGAATCCGCGCTGGGAGAATTTCGCGGATATCTGGACACGGATTCCGCTGGGCCGTTTTATTTACAATACGGCGAAATTATCGATTATCGTAACGATTCTACAACTACTGACTTCTAGCTTTGCTGCGTACGCGTTCTCCAAACTGCATTTCCGGGGAAAAAACATTCTATTCCTTGGATATATTGCAACAATTGCGATCCCTTGGCAGGCTTACATGGTGCCGCAATTTATCCTGATGCGTTACATGGGACTTAACAACACGCATTTGGCAATCATACTGCTGCAGGCATTCTCGGCATTTGGAGTATTTCTGATGCGCCAGTTCTATCAAGGTGTTCCGGATGAATTATGCGAGGCTGCCCGTATTGACGGCTTGAGCGAATATGGAATTTGGGCGCGAATCATGCTGCCGTTGTCCAAGCCAGCATTGTCTACATTGACGATCTTCACCTTTGTCGCTACCTGGAATGACTTCCTAGGGCCAATGATTTATCTGACAGATACGAAACTCAAGACTATCCAAATCGGACTAAGAATGTTCATCTCGCAATATTCCGCCGAATATGGCCTGATTATGGCCGCGAGTGTGGTGTCCATTATTCCGGTTGTAATTGTTTTCCTGGCTCTGCAAAAGTACTTTGTACAAGGTGTTGCAGCATCGGGCATTAAGGGCTAGAACCGTATTTGACCTGGCAGTTGCATGCTTCATAGGCTGCCAGGTTTTTTTATAAGTCAAAGGGGTCTGTATAACTCTAGTAATTATTCATTTAACAATAAAATGAATACGCTTTCTTTTATTATTGGCCATCAAAGGAGGAGAAGAGAATGAACAGAGAGCACTTTCGAAAAAGGCTTTTCTCAATAACGATGACTACTGCGCTCGTAGTTGGGATGTTTCCGGCATTCACTCTGCCTGCAGCCTCTGCTGCTACCGTAAATTCTATCTACGCTGCCGCCCATATGGGGGCTACAACAATTGCAGATACTACTCTGCCAGCCAGCATTGATATCGGAGGCCAGAGCACAGCAGTGAACTGGAATATTGGAGCAGATACCTTTGCCGTGCCATACGATGCCGTGACCGTCAGCGGTACAGCAAACGGGGGGCCGGTCGTAGCCAGTGTGGAAGTTATTCCGCCCGCAAGTAATCCGTTGGTTTACTTTGTGGATAGCGGCAGAGGGGGCGATTCCGTAGGCAACGGGCCTACTTCCTCGCCGCTGTACGAAGCGGTCCGCACGCTGAGCGGCAGCGATTTGCTCAACCAGTCACCCGACCAGAAGTATATCAGCGGTACGGCGGACTGGGGATTTGATGATTCCGTAAACAAGGTCAAGAATTCCAAAGACGGGGGACTTACCGATCCAGCCACCGATCCGTCCCTATGGACTGTCGGACTTCGTGCCGACCCTGCCAGCAATCATATCGTGTATAAATTAAAAGCGCTTGAAGCTGGAACCTATACGCTCAGCAGCGGTTTCCATGATTGGTACGGCAGCCGCTCCCGTGTAATACGTCCTCAGATCGAGTATAAGGATGCTATCGGGGCAACCAAGACGATCTTGTTTGACCAGTTCAACACTAATGTGACTAAGCTAATTTCCGGCGAATTCACCATTCCTGGAGACATTGACGTTAGTAGTCCAATGACGTTGACTTACGCCTATGTTGCTGACGAAAAACCTATTTTGAGCTGGTTCGCCGTTGCCAAGGGCGGAATCAAGAAACAGATCGAAGAGGCTACACAGAGCGCAGCTTCTATGGTCAAGGTTCTGCTTGACGGCAACGATATCCAAGCTGACAATGTCAACGGCCTCACATTCAAGGGATTTGGCGTACTAAGCGCTAACAGCACCAGTGCGCTTTTGATGGACTATAAGTCAGAGCATCCAGAGGCTTATGCAGAAATGCTACAGATCTTGTTCGGTGGAGAACATCCGCTCATGACGCATGTGAAAATCGAGATGGGCAATGACCGCAATAACTCCACGGGACCTGACCCGGCGACTATGCGTACGGCCGATGAAGAGGCAAATGTTACCCGGCATCCCGGCTTCCAGCTTGCCGCAGATGCCAAGGCAGTGAACCCTGATCTTAAAGTGAGCATCCTGCGATGGAGTGCTCCGGCCTGGGCGAATAACAACGACAAAATCTATACCTGGTACAAAAAAACCATTCTGGCCGCTTATCGTGAATACGGTTATATGGCCGATTACGTTAATCCTTATATCAACGAGCACGCTCCAGATTTGGCGTGGACCAAACAGTACGCTGAGAGAGTCAAGACTGACAGCGAAGGCTTCAACAGCACCGAAGAGCGGGAACTGTACAACCGGATCAAGTCTGTGATATCCGATGAAGTCGGGATTGGCAGTTTCGGTGCCAGTATGGTGAGTGATCCTTCTCTGCGGGAAGCCGTGCCGATCGCTGGATACCACTACAACACGGACGACGACAGCGCAGGCAATTTCAAAAAACTTGCAGAACAATATGATATTGAGGTTTGGAACAGCGAGGCGCAGTCTACCTTCAGTAATTCCTCTTTCCGTCCCAACAACAATATGAAAGATCCTACAGTGGCAGGAACAGGAATTGGTGGTGTCGGCAGTCCGCTGGAGATGAGTAACACGATTATTAAAGGATTCGTTAACTCCCGCCGGACACACTTTATTTACCAACCCGCCATTGGTTCCTTTTATGAAGGCGGACAATATTCCTTCAAGGAATTGGTCAGCATGCGCGATCCGTGGTCGGGATGGATTCATTATGATGCGGGTCTTGTCACTCTGCAGCATTACAGCTGGTTTGCGAATGTAGGCTGGGAGAACGAGGATAATACTGCTGGGATCTGGCGAGCGGTTCCTCAAGCCAGCTCTACAGGTGCGACAGGCACCAATCCGGTCAGCGGCCGCAACGGTTCCCCTAGCTATATAACCCTTGCAGCACCTGATAAAAAAGATTTCTCGACGGTTATCGTGAACGATAGCGAGTATTCCAAAATCTACAAACTGCAGACAGTCAATATGGCTTATACGGGTAATCCATCCATGGAAGTATGGGAAACCCGTGCCGCTGATGCAGGAGAAGCGTTCAACAGCAATTATATGCAGTATCTCGGTGATGTCACTGCTGATGGCAGCGGGGTGTATACCGTTAAGGTTAAACCGTATTCGACCGTGACTGTGTCTACTTTGAAGAACAAGGACAAAGAAGAATATAATACACCGCTGCCTGTAGAAGGCGAGCGTACCGTACTGGATACTGATGCTACAGGAGCAGGACACAGTACTGGGGACAACATTCTGTACGCTGATGATTTTGACTATTCCAAGCAGACTGTTGTGAAGATTGGTGCAGGCGGTCAATCTGAGGGTACCCAGAGCTATATCGAATCCCGCGGCGGTTCCCAAAGCGTTATCCCGCGTTATACCCATGACCGCAACGGGGCATTTGAGGCCTATCTTCCGGACGGTTCAGACAATTATGTCCTGCGGCAGCAGCTGGACACGGGAACCATGGGGCTTGGCGGCACATGGAACAGCGGAGATCCCGTAACGGCCATCGGCGACAACCGGTGGATGAACTACAAGGCCAGTGTTGATGTTTCGTTCGAAACAAACAATACTCAGGGCGGAGCAAATTATGCTGCGATAGGCGCCCGTTATCAGGGAGGTGGCAGTTCCCACTCCATAACCGGTACACCGTATGTGCTGAAATTCTGGTTCGACGGCGGCTGGCAGCTGCTGGTCAACAATAGCGCAGTTGCGAGCGGAAATGCCGCGAACGGTTCCGGCGGCGTGAAGATCGACGGATTCGATACCGCATATGACGCATGGCATAATATTGCCGTTCAGGTTGCAGGCGATAAAGTGACTGCCTATCTGGATGGGGTGAAGCTGGCTTCCTATACAGACCCTACTCCTGAATTGTCCGGCCGGGTAGATCTGGCCAGCGGCTACTATCACGTCCGCTTCGATAATTTGAAGGTGGAGAAGGTTGAGGGCTACACGCCGTATTATTCAGAGCTTCTAGACAATCTTGAGATGTATGACCTGGCTGCGGCTCCGAACCCTAAACTGATATATACCGGGTCGTGGAGCCATATAAATGGAGCGGGCATGTACATTTACCAGCGTTCTCTTTCTACCAGCCAGGCTGTAGACGCTGCAATGGAATATACGTTTGAAGGCACCGGACTGGATATTCTAGGAGCGAATAACGGATCGGCGAAGCTTGAGGTAACGGTGGACGGAAAAGTTATTGTTCTATCGGCTGATACATTAGCTTCCAAGGAGCTGTACCAGACGTACGCACTCCGCGGGCTTAAATATGGCCAGCACCATGTGCAGATAAAGGTGGTAAGCGGCACCTTGGTTGTCGACGCGGTGGCGGTTGTTTCCGGGGAAGTAACCGGTACTGTAGATACTGCTGCTCTTCAGGCGGCGGTAACAGCCGCGAAAGAAATGAACAAACAGGATGAATATTCGGACAGAGACTGGCAGCTCTTCGTAGATGCACAGAGCGCTGCACAGGAAGCACTGGATAATCCTATTTTATACAAATTGGATCAGGAAGGAGTTACTCAGCTTGAAGCACGCCTGATCTCCGCCCAGAACCAGTTGACTACGGGAGATATACGGGAGCTTGTCGCTCCTCAGGATTTGGCTACTTATGCTGGAAAACTGCCGAATCTTCCAGACAAGGTGGAAGCCACTCGGGCAGACGGATCCAAATTGCTGGTATCAGTAAAGTGGAATGTAAATGCGGCCAGCTTCAACAATCCGTATGAACGGGTAGCTGTAACCGGCACTTATGGAAATCTGAAAACAACTTGTTATGTGGAAGTGGTACCGGAGGGGCTCTTATACTTCCTCGATGCTGGTGTATCGGTGGACGGTATCACGCCGCCGTATACGTTAATCAAGGATTTTGTAGGTGACAGCTTGCTTAATAACAAGGCGGATCAGCCTTCGACAGGCAATGGCGTATGGGGGCATACCAGTACTAAGTACCTCCTCAAGGGGCTTGGTGGCGCTGTAGTTCTCTCTGATAAAAGTCAGACAGGTGTTTATGGTTCGGATACAAAAAATAATCCACTTGTATACCTGCTCCCTTTGAATGCAGGCAAATATACGATTACGTCATTCCATCGGGACTGGTGGAACAACACCAACCGCACGATGGATATTACGCTTAGCTATATCGACGCTGAAGGGAAAGAAGTGACCAAACCGGTCCGAACCGGCCTCTTCGCAGGTCCTAATGGCGCTATGATTAACTATGACTTCACGCTTCCGGTGAGCGGTACTGTGAAATACTCAATAAACAATACGTATTCAGGCAATCAGGCTGCATTGATCAGCTATGTGGCTGTAGCTAGAGATAAAGCCAGTGTTGTTAATGAGCAGGCTGTAAATGAGGCTAAGAGTATCATAGAAGGTGCGGTATACAGCGTGCAGAAGGAAGCGGCAAACAGCGAAGAAGCTGTCCAGACTTGGCTGCTGCAGACGATAGGCGCTCTGCCCGGTTTCAATGATACCGGAGTTACGATCGGTGAGATTACCTTGTCTTCCTTCCAAGAAGCAACCGATGAGACTAACGGCAGCTTCAGCTTCACGGTATCACTTAGTAAGGGAGAGGCTACAGCGGATAGTTCGGTGAGCGGAACAATCAAGCTGCCGGAACCGGATACTGTTCAGCCTTTGATTACTCTGTTAGGTGATGCAATAGTGAATTTGCACATCGGTTCTGAATATACAGATGCAGGAGCGACTGCTTATGATGACAAGGATGGTGATATTACAGACCGTATAACTACAACAGTTAGCAGTGAAGTATACGGGTTGACTGCTCTCGATACAGCGAAAGCTGATATTTATACCTTCCATTATAATGTCAGCGATACTGCGGGCAATGAGGCTGAAGAAGTGACAAGAAAAGTAGTCGTTGCACTTGATCCGGATGTAATGAAGCCGGTGATTACACTGCTTGGTGAACCGTCCATTCAACTGGAAAATGGCGCAAGCTATATGGATGCCGGAGCGACAGCGGTAGATGACCGTGACGGCGACATTACGGAGCACATTGTAGCAACAATTACGAAGAATGAGGAGAATGTGCTGGCACTGGACACTAAGGCGGCAGGCATCTACACCTATCATTATAATGTGAGTGATGCGGCGGGCAACGCGGCTATCGAAGTGACTAGAACCGTGACAGTGGGCGAAGCAGAGCAACCTCCGGTAGTGACACCAACACCAACACCAACACCAACACCAACACCGACATCGACGCCGGAACCGGAGCCAACAACAGCACCAACATCTACGCCGGCGCCAACGGAAGCACCAGTGTGGACGGTAGCACCGACACCAGCAGTCACCCCGTCCCCAACGCCAACACCGCTGCCGCAGACCGAAAAGGTTCTTGATCCAAAGGATTTCACGGCACCGGTTGGAGGAGTAATAACGGTTCAGCTTACTGAAGCTACAGAATCCGTGCTCCTTCCAGCAGGACTATCAGGAATCATCGGAGAGAACACTCTACGTCTGGCTTGGAGTAAGGTTGCTATCGATCTGACCCCAGAAGTGCTGAAGAGCATTCAAGAAAAAGCTACTGGAGGTCAAACGGAGGGGGCGCGAATTAAGCTCTCAGCAGTGAAGGTATCCAGAGATGCTGTGGAACAGTTAATCAATAATCGGGCTGTTAATGGTTCCGTACATTTATCTGCGGCAAGTGATGTGATTAACTTCAGCTTGGAGGTTGTTGCTGCCAACGGCACTGCTGTAACGGTAACTGCTTTTGATAAACCGTTGACACTTACGTTCAACGTAGATCCGGATGCCAATATAAGCTTGCTCGGCAGCTACTATATTTCTGCAAATGGTGCGCTTGAATTCATGGGCGGAACGTTGACTAATGGTAAATGGACTGCTGAAATACGGCATTTCAGCCAGTATGCAGTCCTGGAATACGATAAGCTGTTCACAGATGTCAGCAGTGACAGCTGGGCCAGCAATGTGATTAAGACCATGGCTGCGAAGCATATTATTGAAGGCATTTCCAGTACGGAGTTTAATCCGCAAGGGGATGTAACTAGGGCACAATTCGCTGCTATGATTGCACGCGCGCTTGGGCTTAAGGCAGGAAGCCATTCAACATTTGGTGATGTGGATTACAAAGCCTGGTATGCCGAAGCCGTTGCAGCTGTTAGCGGAACGGGTATCGTGCTCGGACGCAGTGCGGATTCGTTCGCCCCGGATCAGAGCATTACCCGCGAGGAAATGGCTGTGATGATCGTTCGTGCTTATGAATATTTGCAGGGAAGCGAGACCAATGAACCTGCTGTAGGATCGTTCAGTGATTATTCCCGGATTCATGACTGGGCGAAGAACGCAGCAAACATCGCCGAACAGGCGGGACTGATCAAGGGACGCGGCAATAAGCAATTCGCGCCACAAGAGACGATGACCCGTGCCGAAGGTGCGCAAGTTATCTCCAATCTGCTGGGATATTTGTAAGTAGCATTTCAAAGAACCTGGCAGGCTGCATTAAGTGGGCTGCTAGGTTCTTTATAGATTTGGAGAGGCGGGGGAGTGCTTAGGAAAACAGCGGCCGGAAGTCCAACTATTCACCGCAGTAGCGATTGCATCTTTTTTGAAGAATCCTTGAATTTGAGTTTTAAAGCTCAGCTTCTTTTACTATATTTTCCGGGTGGAATGCCCGTGATGTTCTTGAAGGTACGGATGAAATTGGCATAATCGTTAAAGCCGGACAGATAGCAGGTATCGGATACGGAGTTCCCGGCGGACAAGAGCTGCTTGGATAACGCAATTTTTTTGAGCAAGACGTAACGGTAGATGGTTCCGCCTGTCTGCTGTTTGAACAGATGGCTGAGATAATATTTATCGACGTTCAGTTCTCCAGCGATTTGCTCCAGTGACAGATTTAGATGCAAGTGGTTGTCGATATAGCTCATGGCTGATTGAATATGTGAGGAAATGATGCTGGGCACGGTAGATCGGGTGCGGCTGTACAGCTCATTGATGAGGACGAGGATCTGAACCAGGTAGGTCAGAGCCAGAACTTCACTCCCGTACTGCTGATTCTCTAATGTCTCAATCAGGCGGGAAGCAAGGACTGTATACTCTTCAATCAGCGGTTCATCCATTTGCGCGAGATTATGCTCTCCGGGCTGGCGGTTCTGGAAACAAGCGAGCAGATTTGTAGTTGCGGTACAGAAGGGATAGACAAGTGGAGCTTTGAAATGGATTGTCAACCGTTCATAGGGCTCCGGAGATAAATTGATGATTTTATGAATCTCGTGATTGTTGAACAACAGGACATTGCCCCGCTGCAGGGGATAGCTGAACTGATCTACAAAACCGTTCACCTTGCCGCCCAAGAACAGGAAAATTTCATAGTGGTCATGGATGTGGAAATCCCTGGTAGGTGAGATCGGCGAATTTCCGATACCTGCCAAAATATCTCCATCGAACGGCTCATAATACTGGGCATGCTTCATTGGAACTGCCCCTTTCAGATTGATCACAATATACGCAATAAAACATCATTATTCGCAAAGACATTGCAATAATACAACACTAAACTATAGTAGAAGATTACGCAATATAACAAGATTCAGGCGTTAGGCAAGAGAAGTAGCTGTAGCTGATTAGATGCAATTGAAAGGGTGGAATTGTGCATGAATGGGAAGGAACAGCGTAAATACTGGCTGGATACAATGCTGCTGATCGGGGGGCCTGTGCTGAATGCTTTGGCTGAGCGGAAATTAAAGGAACAGTTGCCTACAAAGTTTCATAGTGACCGGAGCCAGTTTGCCCATTTGGAGGCTTTTGCTAGATTGGCATGTGGAATGGCCCCTTGGCTTGAGCTAGAGGGACTTGAGGGTGAGGAAGAACAGCTTAGAGCGCGTTATGCCGGGCTAATGCTGGAAGCCATTGATGCCGCTGTTGATCCGAATTCACCTGACTATATGGAATTCAAGGCTGAAGGCCAACCGCTGGTAGATGCGGCATTCCTGGCACATGCGCTGGTGCGTGCACCAAAGCAGCTTGCCGGCAAGCTGAGTGCGCGGGTCAAAGGCAATGTAATAACAGCGCTGAAGCAGACACGCCGGACAGCGCCAAGCGGCAGCAACTGGCTGCTGTTCAGCGCAATGGTGGAAGCCGCTTTGTATATACTTGGCGATCCTGAATATGACCGGATGCGCGTTGGTTATGCGGTCCATATGTTCATGGATTGGTATAAGGGCGACGGAGTTTACGGGGATGGCAAGGACTTTCACTGGGATTATTACAACAGCTTTGTTATTCAGCCGATGCTGGTGGATGTGGTAGCACTTTTTGAACAGGAGTCGGAGCAATATTCCGCATTGAAACCGCTGATTCTGGAACGGGCACAGCGATACGCTACTGTTCTCGAACGGATCATTGCACCGGATGGAACCTATCCCTTTATCGGGCGTTCGATCGTTTACCGTTTTGGGGCGTTTCAACTGCTGTCGCAGGCGGCGCTGCAGCATTTTTTGGAGGAAGCATTGCCCCCTGCACAGGTACGCTGCGCTTTGACAGCTGTGATTACGCGAATTATGGAATATCCGGGTACGCTGGATGAGTCCGGATGGCTACGTCCGGGGGTATACGGTTATCAGCCGGAGCTTGCGGAGAGCTATATCAATACAGGCAGTCTTTATTTATGCGCCTCCGTATTCCTCCCGCTGGGGCTGCTCCCTTCTGATCCATTCTGGTCAGGGGAAGAGATGAAATGGACTTCACTAAAAATTGCAGCCGGTGAGGATGTTATGAGAGATCATGCCTTGGAATAAAAAGTATTCAGCCATATTAGTGAAGAATAAGATGCTTCGCGGATCTGACTGACCTTTAAGGAGGAAAAAAGGCATGAATAAACAGATGCTTTTGGAAATAGTGCATGAAATGAAGCCAGTCGATCTGAGCTTGTATTATCCAAAGGGGGATGCGGCTGCTTTTTGGAAACGGGCGTTATCATCGGGAGTACTACAGGCAGATATCAGCGAGATCCGCGCGGAGGCGGTAAGGCTGGACGGGCAGTCTATACCTGAACTGTCGTATACGTTATTTTCCATTTATTCGCGTACGGGTTCGAGGCTGGAATATGAACGGGTCTATTTTGAACGGAGAAGAAGGCTGAATACTTATGTATTTCTGGCTTTGCTGGAGCCGGAACATCCGGAAGTACTGGAGAAGCTGGAGGACATCCTCTGGGCTATATGCGATGAGTACACCTGGTGTCTTCCGGCCCACCTCCCAGCGGATCATAATGCAGCTGATATCAACCGGTATATTGATCTGTTTTCTTCCGAGACCGGATTTACTTTAAGTGAAGTTTTACTTTTGCTCGGGGAACGACTTTCGCAGCTTCTGAGATCCCGAATCCACCATGAAGTAGAGCGGAGACTGTTTCGTCCATTTCTTGAAAATGGTCCTTATGATTGGGAGACAGCGCGGCATAATTGGGCAGCGGTCTGTGCGGGATCAATCGGGGCTGCTGCCTTGCTGTCTGTGGAGGACCCAGCCATGCTTGCGGATATTCTGCTGAGGACAGAGCGCGCCATGTTGTATTACCTGGAAGGGTTCGGTGAGGACGGTGCCTGTCTGGAAGGCCTTGGGTACTGGAATTATGGGTTTGGTTATTTCACTTATTATAGCGATTTGCTCTGTTCCAGAAGCGCAGGCAGACTGGACTGGTTCAAGCAAGAGAAGGTAGCGCAAATCGCGCGCTTCCAACAAAAATGTTTCATTGACGGAAGTCATGTAGCCAATTTCTCTGATTCAGTGCCTCAGGTGCTAGTACATATGGGATTGTCCCATTATCTGGCGGAAGTCTGTACGGATGTCGAACGCCCCCCATCCGCTTTGCGTGCTCCTTACACTGAAGATCATTGCGGCCGCTTTGCACCGGCTTTCCGCAATCTGATCTGGACCAGGGCTGGCAAGGAGGACGAAGCTTGGCGAGCCGCCAGCTATTATCTCCCTGATGCCGTTTGGCTTGTCTCGCGTCATGTGTCGGAGGCGGGTTCATTCGGATTCGCCGCCAAGGGCGGGCACAATGCTGAACCGCATAACCATAATGATCTGGGACATTTCATTCTGAGCGGCCGGGGAGAGATCTACGCATCCGATCTTGGAAGCGGAGAGTATACTGCTGATTATTTTGGGGCTGGCCGTTACCAGTATGACTGCAATGGATCGCAGGGTCATTCGCTGCCGATCATTGATGGCCAGTATCAGCTGGCCGGTCGGGCGTTCAGCTCCACAGTGCTGCATGCATCGGCGGAGGAGAATGATGAGCTGACATTGGATCTGACACAGGCGTATCAGGTAACAGGACTACAGTCCTTAATCCGTTCGTTCGTCTGGCATAAAGAGGAATGTCCACGGCTGGAGCTTACAGACACTTACCGGTATGCGGGAATTCCGGCGTGCTGGACGGAGCGGTTTGTCACCTGGCGTGAGCCTAAGCTCCTTCATCCGGGTACCTTGCTGCTGCCGGGGACTACGGCTCGCGGCGTTGAAGTGACTTACGATTCACTGAAAGTTGAGCCGGAGATTACTGTGCATGTGTACCGGGATCATTTTGGTATGGAGAAGCTCTGGTATAGTCTGGACTTTCATGTGCTTCAGCTTGGCGCGGTGGGCAAACTGGTATTCACTTTTCAATTTCTATAAAAGATGGGCCTGAGCTTATAAAAAGTCCTCTATCAGAGGGTAGAGGCTAATTCGAATAAAGGCGGGATTTAGATGAGTAGATTAGTAAAGCAAGCTTGGGTAGACGAGGCTTGGGGCAAAGCCTTGGAGAAGACTAGAACGAACAGTCGGAGAATCGGTGCAGAATTCCCCCATGCCAGTCAAGGCGGCAAATACGTGCTTGAAGCACCAAACTGGTGGACAGCCGGCTTTTGGCCGGGAATGCTCTGGCAGCTCTATGCTGAGAGTGGTGATGAGGATTTGAAAGCGGTTGCTGAGCAGTGTGAGGAACGTCTTGACGAGGTGCTGGATGGTTATGTGAAGCTGGACCATGATCTAGGCTTTATGTGGCTGTTGACCAGTGTTGCGAACTATAAGCTCACGGGCAGAGAAGCATCACGAGTCCGGGCGTTGAAGGCAGCCAACTATCTGGCGGCCCGCTTCAATCTGAAAGGACGCTACATCCGGGCCTGGAATCCATGGAGTGAAGGCGAGGATAACAGCGGGGTAGCCATTATCGATTGCTGCATGAATACCAGCCTGCTTTTTTGGGCTTCCGAAGTAACAGGGGATCCACGTTATCGGCATATCGCTGAGGCGCATATGGATACGGTGCTGGAGCATTTCATCCGGCCGGATGGTTCGGTTTATCACATCGTCAAATTCAACCCGGAATCGGGCGAAGTGGTTGAAAAGCTTGGCGGGCAAGGTTATGCGCCCGAGTCGGCTTGGTCGCGCGGGGCAGCCTGGGCGCTCTACGGACTGTCATTGGCCTATCATCATACGGGCAAGCAGAGTTATCTTAATGCAGCCAAGCAGGTCGCGCATTTCTTCTTGACCCGTCTGCCCGAAGATCACGTTCCACATTGGGATTTCCGTGCTCCCGGTGAAGTTGGCGAGATTCGTGATAGCTCTGCTGGTTCCTGTGCAGCGAGTGGCTTGCTGTTGTTAGCTAGCCAGGTTGACGACTCGGAGGCTCATGTGTATCGGAACGGGGCTATAAGAATTACAGAATCCCTTTATAGGAATTATGGAACTTGGGACAATGCAGAAGAAGAAGGATTGCTGCTTCATGGTACGAGTAACTATCCTGAGAATCGGAATATAGATGTTCCGCTTATCTATGGCGATTTCTTCTATATAGAAGCGCTAGCCCGGCTAAAAGATGCCGGACCGTTCTACTGGGAATAGGGGGGATATGATGCAGACCATGAAGGCTTCTACTACTATAGCTATGAATCCGCTGAAGACCCGGGAGGATCTGGTCTCTGCTCTTGAACAGCTTACAGATCCGCTTCGGCCGCTCTACAGCAGAGGCGGCGCACGGCTGGCAATCGGCGGAACAGGAGCGAGCTATCCAGCAGCAACTGCAGAAATGGAAGGTTTCTCCCGGGTATTGTGGGGCTTAGTGCCCCTGCTCATGGGAGGCGGAGAAAACGGGCTTTGGGATACTGTGCTGGATGGCATACGCCACGGCACGGATCCTGCCCATGAAGAATACTGGGGTGAAGTTCAAGATTATGACCAGCGTCTGGTAGAGATGGCGGTCTTCGGTTTCGCCTTAGCCGCCATTCCTGAACAGATCTGGTCACCACTTACCCAGAAGGAACAGGAGCAATTGTACAGCTGGCTGAATCAGATTAATTCCCATCCTTGCTATGACTGCAACTGGCTGTTCTTCAACGTGCTAGTTAATGTCGGATTCCGCAGAATCGGCCGACCCTACGACGCGGAGCAGCTAGAGAACAATCTGAAGCGAATGGATGATTTCTATCTGGGTGATGGCTGGTACAGTGATGGAATTAACGGGCATAGCGATTATTATGTTCCTTTTGCCATCCATTATTATGCGCTACTGTACGCGAAGTTGATGGAACAGGAGGACCCGGAACGTTCACAGGTGTTCAAAGAACGGGCCCGGCTTTTTGCCACCGAATTGTTGGGCTGGTTCGCTCCGGACGGATCTGCCCTTCCTTATGGAAGGAGCTTAACCTACCGCTTTGCCCAGTCTGCTTTCTGGAGCGCACTCGTCTATGCAGGCGTTGAAGTATTCCCTGTAGGTGTGGTCAAAGGATTAGTACTGCGCAATTTGCGATGGTGGTTCAGCCAACCGATCTTTGATGCCGGAGGCGTTCTGACGATTGGTTATACCTACCCCAACTTGGTCATGGCGGAGAATTATAACGCTCCCGGTTCGCCCTACTGGGCGTTAAAGACATTCCTGCCATTGGCTCTCAGCGCGGAGCATCCATTCTGGAAAGAAGAGGAACTGCCGCTGCCGGATATTCCTGCAGTTATAGTCCAGAAACCTGCGCATCTTGTCATTGTCCGCGAACCTGCTTCCGGCCATGTCGCTGCCTTCAACAGTGGTCATCTATATACGAATGAACATACCCACACGTCTGCCAAGTATGAGAAATTCGTATACTCAACAGGCTTCGGGTTCAGCGTACCCCGCTCCGAATGGGGATTGTCTCAAGGGGCATTTGATTCCATGTTCGCTCTAAGTGAGAGCGGGGACAACTTGTATCGGGTCAGACGGCGGAATATGGAGTCAAGAATTGTGGACAATGTGCTGCACTCCGTCTGGAAGCCATGGACTAATGTGGAGGTTCGGACCTGGATCGTTGCTGGGCTGCCCTGGCATATTCGGATACACCGGATCGAGACCGGACGACCGTTGGACGCCGCAGAGGGCGGCTTCGCGCTTGGTCAGGAAGCGGGGGTGGAACAGCAGATCGGCCTTACAACCGCGGCAGTATCTACAGCATGGGGAACAAGCGGAGTCAAGGGTTTGATCGGCTACGAAAAGGCTGAGCTAATTTGGCCTAATGCCAACACAAACCTGCTTCATCCCCGGACTGTTTTGCCTACACTGACGACTTTCCTTGAGCCTGGAATCCATTGGCTGGCTTCGGCTGTATACGGTGATCCGTCGGGAGATTCTTGCGGCGGTATTATAGAACAATTACCTGAGTCTATTTTGAAGGTTACTTTTGATAAGGACATCATAAAGGTTCTTACGTCTAGTGAAGCGGAATTTATTATCAAAAGAGAGTGAGAATTACCGCTAACAACATTGTGTTAAAAAGACAAGTAATTGAGTAGAGTATGACTGATTTCTCGTATGAAAAATAAATTTCTGTGGTTGTACAATTTCCCCCGTACAGGCACTTCTAGGCGCACGCCCACATACAATAAGGATGACCATGAACCCGTAAGGCAAACAGATCGGTTTCATTGTACAAGTGCGGGAGGTGTCGCCAAGTTGCCTGGATTCTTAAGCACGATTGCGTTGCTGATCAAAGAACTGACGCTGCTGGTATCATACGTAAGGAATAATGCATTTCCACAACCGCTCTCGGAGCAGGAGGAAAGCCGATACTTAGGGATGATGGCTGAGGGAGATGCCAAGGCCCGCAATTTGTTGATTGAGCATAATTTGCGGCTCGTTGCCCATATAGTGAAAAAATTCGATAACACCGGAGAAGACATGGAGGATCTGATCTCCATCGGCACCATCGGCCTGATCAAAGCTATTGAGAGTTATCGTCCAAACAAAGGAACCAAACTAGCCACATTTGCAGCACGTTGTATTGAAAACGAAATTCTGATGCACCTAAGATCCTTGAAGAAGACTCGTAAAGATGTATCTCTGCACGATCCAATTGGGACAGACAAGGAAGGTAATGAAATTACTCTCATCGATATCCTTGGTTCGGAAGCGGATGATGTCATTAAAGAAGTAGATCTGAAGATCGAAAAGAGTAAGATTTATCGTAACCTTGATATTCTGGATGATCGGGAAAAAGAAGTTGTCGTGGGGCGGTTTGGATTGGATACAGGTGGAGAAGAGCGGACACAGCGGGAGATTGCTAAGGAGCTTGGAATCAGTCGCAGCTATGTATCGCGGATAGAGAAAAGGGCACTGATGAAGCTGTATCATGAGTTTTATAAGGCGAAAAGATAAATTTAAAGTCACAATGCGTTATTTGTTAACAATAGAGCTTTTATAAAGCGACTTGTCTGCGGATAAGTTGCTTTTTCTTTTAATAAACATGCATTTAGAAAGGATAACGATCATGTCACCCTGTTTGCACTATCATTTTGTGTCCATGATTCAGAAGTTTCTCGTCTTTTACCCGATTGGTCGGTTCTCAATTATATGAGTTCAGTCTATATAGTTTAATCAGGGTAGTAATATTTTTGTGGGAATAGAAAATTGTACTCGAACCTAGTGTCCACACCTTGAGATAAAATTTGAATACTCTATGTAGAACATGAACTCTACATACCTTTGAGAAGGAGGGACCAAGTAAATGGCTATTCTATCAACTGGACCGATAGAAAATAATTTGGTCAGTGGTGTAAGGCCAACACAACAGCTGACCATTAAAGCTGATAATACTGACTCTGTTAATGTTGCAAGTATTTTGATTCAGGGTTTCTATCTAAGCGGAATGAGAGCTTTATATGTACTTGAATTAATTAGTTTAAATCCAAATGAAGCAATAACAATGGATTATTTTGCAGACCTAGATGCTTTTGAGTTTGTCTTCACAACGACCGGTTTAGCAGAACAACAAATTGAAATTTCAGTTTGGGGAAAAAATGCCGCGGGACAACTTGTAACTCCTCATCGAATCGTATCTTCTGAATTGTTAGGAGCAAGCACAGGAGTAACCGGAGCCACGGGAGTAACCGGAGCCACGGGTGAAACAGGGACCACCGGCGTCACCGGAGCGACAGGTGAAACAGGGGCAACGGGAGCTACCGGTGTCACCGGAGCAACAGGTGAAACGGGAGCCACGGGTGAAACAGGGACCACCGGCGTCACCGGAGCGACAGGTGAAACAGGGGCAACGGGGGCTACCGGGATCACCGGAGCGACGGGTGAAACAGGGGCAACGGGAGCTACTGGCGTCACCGGAGCGACGGGTGAAACAGGGGCAACGGGAGCTACCGGCGTCACCGGAGCAACAGGTGAGACGGGAGCCACGGGGGCTACCGGGATCACCGGAGCGACGGGTGAAACAGGGGCAACGGGAGCTACTGGCGTCACCGGAGCGACAGGTGAAACAGGGGCAACGGGAGCTACCGGTGTCACCGGAGCAACAGGTGAAACGGGAGCCACGGGGGCTACCGGGATCACCGGAGCGACGGGTGAAACAGGGGCAACGGGAGCTACCGGCGTCACCGGAGCAACAGGTGAAACGGGAGCCACGGGGGCTACCGGGATCACCGGAGCGACGGGTGAAACAGGGGCAACGGGAGCTACTGGCGTCACCGGAGTGACGGGTGAAACGGGGGCAACGGGGGCTACCGGCGTCACCGGAGCGACAGGTGAAACAGGGGCAACGGGAGCCACTGGCGTCACCGGAGCGACAGGTGAAACGGGGGCAACGGGGGCTACCGGCGTCACCGGAGCAACAGGTATAACCGGGGCAACGGGAGCTACCGGGATCACCGGAGCGACGGGTGCAACAGGAGCCACAGGAGCTACCGGCTTCACCGGAGCGACAGGTGTCACCGGTGCAACCGGTACAGGTGGCACATTACAAAACGGACTATTTACTGTTAATGTAGCATCTGTAGTAAATGGGACGGCAATTTCGTATGCGACCTCATTCATTAATGGCGCTAATATTTTGCATCCGTCAAATACGACCTTTGTACTGGCCATAGGACACATTTATTTAATTTCTTTTACTTTCAGGGCAACTAGTTCAGTAAATGGAAATGTTACTGTTACACCAAGATTAAATCTAGTATTTCAAAGTCGTTTTTCAGGCAGATCAGTTACTGGAACTGTAGATGCTAATGTGAGCGTATCTGGTACGTTCTTAGTGGACACTACCTCAACTGCTATTACGTTAGATTTTCTATATAATGGGTCAGCAACAACTACATTTACGGATGGTTCTGTTTCAATAATTCAGGTTCAGTAAAATAGTGAAATGGATTGGAATTTTGATTTACTGTATCCAAAATTTTGAGGCAAAGGAGAATCGAAGATATGGCTATCCTATCAACCGGACCGATTGAAAATAATCAGGTCAGTGGTGAAAGCCCAACACAACAATTGACCGTTAAAATCGAAAATCGTGATTCAGTCAATAATGCGAGCATCATGATCCAGGGATACTACCTAAACGGGACCAGAACGTTATATATACTCGAAACAATTATTATAAGCCCAAATGAGGTAGTAACGAAGAATTATTATGCGAACTTTAGTGCCTTTGAGTTTATCTTTACAACCAGCGGTGTAGCAGAAGATCAAATTGAAATGTCCGTTTGGGGGAAAAATGCTTCAGGGCAACTTGTAACACCTCACCGTATCGTATCTTCAGAATTGCTAGAAGCAACAAGTACTATCGATCCTAATGCAACCATAGTGGGAGTAGGGCCAAATGTTAGCTCTCAATTTAGCGAATTAAGAACAAGTGAAAAAACCCCGATTATTGAACTGACCTCGGTATATGGATTATCTAATCTAAGAGATGTTGTTGCCACACTGGGCAGTGCTACAGTTGGAAATACCAACACGGAGTTTCAGTTAACTACGACAGCATCGGGCGGAGATATTGCCATCCTCCAAAGTTCGGAGAGAGGAAGGTATGAATCAGGTCTAGCTGCCGAAGCAGGTATAGGCATCCGTTTACCGGTTGCGCCGACAGGAAGCCAAGTGGTGAGATGGGGTGCTTTTGACGATCAAAATGGCTTATTCTTTGGTCAGAGTGTAGCGAATGGAATATTTGTAGCAATTCGAAGAGCAAGTGTTGACACTGTAATTCCTCAAACATCCTGGAACGCAGATAAATTAGATGGAACGGGGCCAAGCGGGATAACGCTTAATTTATCGGAAGGTAACATTTTTCAAATGGTATTTACTTGGTATGGGTATGGAGTCATTGAATTTAGAGTAGTGCTTCCCAATGCTACGACTTTAGCACAAGAAGTAATTACAGTTCACCGGTTCTCACCTAGCGGGCAGACAAGTCTTGCTGATCCTAATCTTCCCCTGCGTGCAGAAATATTTAATAATGGCACAGCAGCTGAACTCAATTTATTTGTTGGAGGAAGACAATATAGTATTTTAGGCAAATATAATCCAGTCTTCAGGGTAACTTCCGAAAGAAGAACAGTAACTGCGTCAGGAACCCTTACACCTGTTTTGTCCTTTCAAAGAAAGGAGATTTTCCCGCCAGGTTCAAGTAGAGCAAATTCAGTCAGTGTAAAACTCGAAGCGATTGATCTTGTAACTTCCGAAGATATTTACTATCAACTCATACTCGGTGGAACGATTGATGGAGCTTTTACAAACTTCCCAACTGTGACTACTAATATCCCCTCTTCAGAGACCGCTCTTCTAGTTAATAATACTCTAACGACAATATCAGGCGGTCAGGTCCTATTACAAGGGTTAGCAGCTGGAGCTGGAGGTATGGCTCGAATTTCAGCATCTGCTTCATTATTGGATTTCCAATTGCCTGATAATGAATTTGTCTCACTGGCTGTAGCAAATTTAAGCGGCGCTACTAATTCTGTTACTGCTACTTTTAGCCTTACAGAAGAATGGTAATTAATGATGCCATCTTTATCTGGTTAGGTTGCAATGAAAAGATGGAGACTAACTTGGCGGATATCTAAATAAATCTTAAGCACAGAATCGCGTAATAATTTGACATCGTATCGTGTCCACAACCTCAAGAAATTCGATAACACTGGGGAAGACATGGAGGATCTGATCTCCATCGGCACCATCGGCCTGATAAAAGCTATTGAGAGCTATCGTCCGAACAAAGGAACCAAACTAGCCACATTTGCTGCTCGTTGTATTGAAAACGAAATCCTGTTGCACCTGCGTTCGCTCAAGAAAACACGTAAAGACGTATCCCTGCATGATCCAATTGGAACGGACAAAGAAGGTAATGAAATTACTCTCATCGATATCCTTGGTTCGGAAGCGGATGATGTTATTAAAGAAGTGGATTTGAAGATCGAGAAGAGTAAGATTTATCGTAATCTTGATATTCTGGATGACCGGGAAAAAGAAGTTGTGGTTGGGCGGTTTGGATTGGATACAGGCGGGGAAGAGCGGACGCAGCGGGAGATTGCTAAGGAGCTTGGCATTTCGCGGAGTTATGTTTCGAGGATAGAAAAAAGGGCGCTCATGAAGCTGTATCATGAGTTTTATAAGGCTAAGCGGTGAGACTGATGACAATTACACAGTAATAATCCATTAATAATAAAACTTGAAAAGCGACTTGTCTACGGATGAGTCGTTTTTTGTGTGGATAGGGTTCGCCCTACTTATGATACGGTTCATCGCACTATCTGTAACGGCAAGTTATAAGGCCATCCCTTTCGGGATGGCCTTTCCTGTAAACGTGGTTACTCGAGTACTCTGTCATTTTTAATTGAATTTCTTTTAATTAGTAGTTTCTAGTAATCTGGAAACAATTGCTGCAAACTCTGCTCTAGTAATATCTTTTTCAGGCTTAAATGTACTGTCTGCGTATCCTGTAATAATATTATTGGATGCGAGTGCATCGACGGAATCATAATACCATGCATTTCTTGTAACATCTTTGAATGATGTGTTTCCAGTACCAGTTAGCTTAAAAGCTCGAGTGATTAGTGCCGCTAATTCACTACGGCTAATCTTCTCATTTGGACGGAAGCTTCCGTCGCTATATCCGTTCATCAAGCCTGATCTAGCAGCTGCACCAATAAACTTATTCGCCCAATGAGTTGGAGATACATCTATAAAGTTACTTTCTTGTCCTTCAAGTCCCATATAAGTTGCAATTACTTTAATTGCTTCGGCACGAGTCAAACCTGAATTTGGGCGGAATGTTCCATCGGAATACCCCGTCAATAATCCCTTAGCAATTAGTGCGTCAATGCTTGTTTTTGCCCAATGATTCATTGTATCTACAAAACTAACAACTTTCGGTTTATCTGCTGGTATTATTGTTTCTGCAGGTGACGGTGTTTCTATAGGCGTTGTTATTGCTGGAGGTGTCACCGTACCTCCTCCAGTATTTGGATGGGTTGGTCCATTATCTGTGTTTGGATCAGGATTAGTAGAGTTTGAAACGTATTGAAGTGCTGGAGCAAATGTTGTAAGTAGTCTAGCTTGACTTTGTTGCTCAAGAGCGTAGCTCATGCCTAAAACTTTTGCATCGTCCCATGCTCTACCAACCAGTTGCATAGAGATAGAATATCCGCTGTCATTCGTTCCTACAGGAACAACTACCGTAGGTAGACCCATAGTAGAGGTTAATACGCCTGTGTTACGGTCTGAACTTAATTGAGAAGCTGCTGCGTCATTGTTATATACGTCGCTAATAAAACCTGCATAAACAACAGCATCAACACCATTCGCGTCCATCCAGCTTTTAATAACTTCCTTATAGTCGGTTCTATACTTAATGTAATCTTGTACAGCTTGTTCAGTCATACGAGTTGGAGTACTATATCCTCTTTGATTATAGATAAGCACCTTATCTGAAGCTAGTACACTTGCTCCATCAATATAAGGGAAGTCCTTATGCAACTCAATATAACGTGCCCAACCTTCAGTAGATCCATTAATACCAGAAGGACGACTAGGGCCTGATGGTACAGCTGACATTTCAACCATAGTCGCACCCGCTGCTTGAAGCTCTGAGAACTTATCCATCACTGCCTGTCCAGTATCATCATCAGCATATGCAGATACAAAGGATGCAGGAATGTATCCAATTTTCTTTCCTTTCAATGCATTAACATCCAGAGATTCCTTCCAATCCACTGGACGCTTATGATCTGCATCAGCAGTGACTGTGAAAATATCCTGTGGGTCCGTACCCGTTGTAGCATTCAATATAATGGCTAGGTCAGTTACTGTTTTAGCAATGGGACCTGCATAATCTTGTCCCCAAGTGAGTGGCAGTACACCTGTAGTACTTGCCATACCGTCTGTACCCCGGAAGCTTTTTAAGCTAGCGCCTGTAGTTGGTGCATATAGAGATACCCCTGTTTGCGATCCCATTGCTGCTGCTGCAAAATCAGCTGCAACAGATACTGCAGACCCGCCGCTTGAGCCAAAAGATGTTTTCGATGGATAGAGTGCATTCCATGTTTGCTGCCAGCCGCTTTCACTAAAGCTTCCGCTGTTAGCAAACTCAGAAGTATTTACTTTACCAATAATTACAGCTCCAGCTTCCCGCAGTTTTTTCACTTGGAATGCATCAGAATCAGGCTGCCAGCCTTCAAGAGCTTTACTGCCACCGGTAGTAGGCATATCCTTTGTATCATAAATATCTTTTATCGCAATTGGAATACCCAATAAATCACCTTTTACACCTTGGGCACGGGCATCGTCAGCAGCTCTTGCTTGGTTAAGCGCAGTTTCAGATACATGCAGGAATGCATGGAATCCCAATTGTCCCTCATCGTATACCTTGATTCTATCTAAATAGGCTTGAGTAATTTGTACAGAGGTAGTTTTGCCAGTAATCATATCCTGTTGCATTTCTGCAATTGATTTATTCTTAACATCATACGGCGATGAAGTTACTAATTCTTTAGGCGCAGGAGCATTTGGTATAACCAGATGATCTCCAGTATCAAGTCCCTCTATAGCAGATATATCCCAGTTGCTAATTGACCGAATTTGTGCGTTTGTTAATCCTGTTACATCCAGAAGACTATTAAGTCCATCTAGCATAGCAACCAGATTTTTCAACCCTTCTTCACCAGCTTCTCCAACTTGTACATAATTTACTAGGGATTTCGATTCGCCCGGCCCAATATTTAGTGAATTAATGAACCCATAGAAATTCGCTTCATTTCCATACTCAGCTAAGGGTATTGTGAATGGATCCTGTTGCTGATTACCTAGACCGGTTAATCCATTATCAAACGGCTTTGGAGATCCCACTGCAACGCCTAGCGGCTTATTGTTTTTGGCGCTACTATCTACAACAATCCATGAATCATCTGTAGTTACCTTTAGATCGCCTGAATAGGTTGCCTTAACTACTGAAGCATTTGTTGTTGTACCATATCCTAAAGAGCCACCGAATGATACATCAACTTTTATTGCCACATCATTTTTATTAGTGAAAGTATCAAAGAATCTCGTTCGATTATGAATAGTATCCACATACACCTCACGTGTTACAGTTACATTTCCTAGATTTACAGATTGAGCCGAAGTAAACTTATTAACGCCGTCATATTTCAAGTCAAACCCACGCATCATTTGACCATTCATCAGCGGAGCTGAAGGCGAGGACACTTTAACAAAGATATTGCCGAAACCTTGTACTTGTGTAGCACCAACTGTACGTAAACTTCCTGTGTCTAAGCTAGGAGCAAAAACATCGTGAATCTCCCATACTGTGCCACTTTCTGAAGTAATTCTAGTTAAAGCGTCAGCTGTTTGGAACGGAATTACACTCGTAGCAATAACAGATAACACAATTGAAGTAGCTATAAATTGCTTTTTACTCCAATTTTTTTTTGCTGGTGAATATTCAGATCGGGTGGAACCAGAATGCTCTCTTTTAGTTTCACGTAGACGTTTGAACTTATTCATGTGCGTAATCTCCTTTTCCTGTATGTATTTTATTATTTAATGTTAGGAAATATAACACTAGTATTTGTTTCAGTCAATGAATATTATGAATTTAATATATTTTGAGTTTGAAAAAAGGGAAAAACGGCACTTTTAATTATTCTGTGTAACGTATATGTAAACTGTTTCGTTAAATAAATTACAATTTATGATAGGTTTTGGAGAATCTAATAGGATATTGAGTATCATCATCCGGCTGCATCACCAAAAACCTTGAATTTCACTTATCTCTATGTGAATTTGACGAAATCAAAAAGAAAAGGAACAGCTAAAATTAACGGAGAATATTATGTTTTTCATTTCATGAAAGTGGAAGATTCTATATCGGAGCATGGCATAAAGCAGAATCACTGATGATTCCAGATGCATAGCCGCAAGATCACTAATGGGCATCCTGAAAAGAGTAAAGTTTCTGCTGGGAAAGAAGCCATAAGAATAGCCAGGTAGTGTATCTGGAATAAGTGGGATTTCATTGTGGAAACCACTTTAGCAGGTGGTAACGTCATAAGGTAGATGAGGATGCAAAGGAACAAGGCTTTGAAATTATTGTGTTTTATGTGGAACTAGCAGATGTTCGGCTAAATATTGAATGTATTGCTCTACGTGTGAAAAACGGTGGCTATCATATTGAAACCGAGGATATTATTAGACTCAATTTAACAAGTGTGAATACTCTGACATCTCACTTAGAGTTGATTGATCAAGTAAAGTGTTATTTAAATGGATTACCAGGATGTACACAAGAAATCAATCGGAAACTACAAATTAAATATAATATGCAAAAGGAAACCAATTCGAATCAGAATCGATCGTAATTGGTTTATTTTTTGACATCGTATCGTGTCCATAACCTCAAGAAATTCGATAACACTGGGGAGGACATGGAGGATCTGATCTCCATTGGCACCATCGGCCTGATTAAAGCTATTGAGAGCTATCGTCCAAACAAAGGGATCAAACTGGCCACATTTGCAGCACGTTGTATTGAAAACGACATCCTGATGCACCTGCGTTCGCTCAAGAAAACACGTAAAGACGTATCCCTGCATGATCCAATTGGGACGGACAAAGAAGGTAATGAAATTACACTTATCGATATCCTTGGCTCCGAAGCTGATGATGTCATTAAAGAAGTCGATCTGAAGATCGAAAAGAGTAAGATATATCGTAACCTAGATATTCTGGATGACCGGGAAAAAGAAGTTGTGGTTGGGCGGTTTGGATTGGATACAGGTGGAGAAGAGCGGACACAGCGGGAGATTGCCAAAGAGCTGGGGATCTCGCGGAGTTATTTTTCGAGGATAGAGAAGAGGGCGCTCATGAAGCTTTATCATGAGTTTTATAAGGCTAAGCGGTAAACTCATAATCACAAGGTAGTATCCGTTAACCGGCATACATAGAAAGCTTCAAGGACCATATTAGAATTTTTTAGAGAAGATATAGTTCAGCGAATTTTTGTATTAAACCAACTCATAAAAATACATGAGAAAGGGAGAGGGCAAATTGTTAAGTGGTGCTCTGAAGAGTACATATATCCAGTCATCTTTTGCGATTATCCTGGGGATTGGGCATATTGCATTTTGGCTGTGAAGATATTTAGCTGTTGTTGCAATTAAAAAGAAAGGTACGGAAATCTTTAGTTAAATACAACATAAAAGCTTATTAAATATAACTAAATTTGAGTATCAAGCGAAATAAAAAAACCACTTATGCTCGGAAATCCCAAGCTTGCTTAAGTGGTTAATCGTGCTTTTGAATCTTATAACAACCTTAAGTTGTCGGGTTCAATGCCCATTGATACTCATCCATTAAATTGTCGATAATCTGCTGTACGGACAAAATCTCTTTAATCTCATGAACTCTGGACCCAGCAAAAACCAATCCGTTCTTAACATCTCCTCTAAGGGAAGTGAGCAGGGATTCCATTGTACAGAAGCGATGTGAACAAACCTTTAGACAATTATAGCATTTGACTATCTTTAATTTGGCATCATCACTGATCCGGTCCGTAAATTCATTCCGAATCGCTCTACCTTCTAGACCCACAGTAGACTTGATTAGGACAGTATCTCCTTGCTGAGCATCTACATACTTTTGCTTGAAGGCTAAGGGAGCATCACACTCAAGGCTAGCCACAAAACGGGTACCCATTTGAACACCAGATGCGCCGATCCGAAGGGCTTTTACGATATCATCCCCTGTTAGAATTCCACCCGCAGCAATAACAGGAATCGAAACGGCCTCTAAGACTTCAGGAAGGATATCAAACATGGATCTGTCTGTACCTAAATGGCCTCCAGCTTCGAACCCTTCCACAACGACTGCGGAGGCACCAAGTCTTTCGGAAATTCGGGCTAATTTGGCGGATGAAACAATAGTTACGACAGGAGTACCATATTCTTTACCCCAAGCATAAATATCTCTAGAAATTCCGGCTCCGGAAATAATAAAGTCAACCCTCTCCTCCAAAGCAATCTTCATTTTTTCGGCAAAGTCCTTCACTGCGAATAGTACATTCACACCGATGTAGCCATTTCCTTTAGAGAGTTCTCTTGTTTTGCGAATATGCATTCTCAGCTCATCAGGAGTGATCCCTGTACCAGAGATGGTGCCGATCCCGCCTGCATTGGCTACAGCAGCGGCTAGTCCACTTAAGGATATGCCTACACCCATTCCACCTTGAATAACAGGAACTCTCGATTTAATATGTCCGAATTGGATTGTTGGAAGTTTCAATTACACACCTCTTTTGCAAGTTGTTGACATTATTAATACTCCTCTAGAGTAATAAGATATATCGTAACACAGCTAATTCTTTCCCGGATGTGACTGTAAACATGCTCAAACTATGTTAAATATCATGTCTTTCAACTGTTAAGTTGTTGATATCAAGTGAAAATTTAAGAAAACGAAGTGACTATTAAAAAAAGGACAATGAATAACAAAAAAAAGAGCCATCCATCCGGTAAAACCTTCATACTTCTATCAACGCTTTTCTATCAAGAAAGTGGATTTTGACATCGTATCGTGTCCACAACCTCAAGAAATTCGATAACACTGGGGAAGACATGGAGGATCTGATCTCCATCGGCACCATCGGCCTGATAAAAGCTATTGAGAGCTATCGTCCGAACAAAGGAACCAAACTAGCCACATTTGCTGCTCGTTGTATTGAAAACGAAATCCTGTTGCACCTGCGTTCGCTCAAGAAAACTCGTAAAGATGTATCTCTGCATGATCCAATTGGGACGGACAAGGAAGGTAATGAAATTACACTTATCGATATCCTTGGCTCTGAAGCTGTATCATGAGTTTTATAAGGCGAAGCGGTGAGGATAGTAGATAATAACTTAAGATTCACTATAGAGTGTTTTAAAAGCGACTTGCAAAAAGGGAGTTGCTTTTTTATGTGCGCCCAGCATTGGCGATCTATAGGGTTGAAGTTCCGCATACATCGTACAAAAATGGCAGACCTTGCGGCAAGCGATAGAAGAAAGAACCTATGAACCGAGCCCCTCCCCTACATAGAATTAGAAGGAATAACGGAATCGTGCAAAAAGTAGCTTTCTTTGCTAAATAAAAATATCCATCATTCTTATATAATAAAGGTGACAAGGTATCATAACAAGATGCAGGTTATTCTGTAGTAGTCCGGTATTGTACAAATGTAAGAGAAGTATATGCATGAAGAATGGTAAATCATCAATGCCCAAGAAGACTAGACGTTGTAAGGAGACTTCGGTTTCTCCCAACAAGGAGCTTGGATCAACATAAAATAACCTCCGCGAGTGAGAAGGATAGGATGGATGCATCATGAAAAGGTACGGGGCGGTCGTGATAGGCTGCGGTTATATGGGCTCTCTCCACTTGGACGCGATATCACGACAGGTGCGGGTCCGGTTGATCGGCGTGGCGGATTGGAACCGGGACAGGGCCTCCTTAGTGGCAAGCCAATACGGAGCTGAGTGTTGGAGCACGGATTACCGGGTCTTGATAGAGCGTGATGATGTGGATCTGGTCATTATCGCCACGTACCCGTCCTCCCATCTGGGGATCGCAAAAGATTGTCTCGCTGCAGGGAAGCATATCCTATGCGAGAAGCCGATGGCGGGCAATGCACGGGAAACACAGGAATTCATGAAGCTGGCCCGTGGAGCTAAAACCAAGGTGCTGATCGGTCACATCCTTCGCCATAACACTACGTACCAGGCGGTTATGAAGATGATCCGGGAGGGCGCCATCGGCTTCCCTTTGGTCATCCGGCTATCCCAATTGAAGCCCTCCAAAAATTGGGCTTCCCACTTATCCCTGCTCCGGGACGTCTCGCCGATCGTGGATTGCGGCGTCCATTATATCGATGTGATGCGTTGGGCTACAGGGGCGGACGTAGTAAGCGTCAATGGGATCGGGCAGCGTCTCTACGAAGAAGTCCCGCCGTATACTTACAATTACGGACTCATGACCCTCCGTCTGTCGGACGGCTCCATCGGCTACTTTGAGACAGGGTGGGGCAAGGGGCTTCCGACTGATAACCGGAAGGAATTTATCGGACCGGCAGGCCGGATTCGCATCATATACAAGAACGAACGACCGCGAGAGGATCAGCATCTGGGGAATCTGATCGAGGTCGAAGACTACCAGAAAGGAGCGGTCCGGCAGATCAATATGGACTTCTCCGTAAAGCCTACGGGTGCCCAGCTGGACTATTTCCTGTCCATGCTGGAGAACAACTTGCCCCCTATACCGGCAATGGAGGAAGCCTGCCGGGCGATGGAGATCGCTCTCTTAGCCGACCGGGCGATCCATGAAGGAATTACGTTACCTTGCGCGAAATAAGGGTTGACCAACATGGTGATGGTAACAGGGGATGAACCGGTGCATGGTGTACACCTGCTGAGGAATAAATTGTCCACACCCATGCAAAGTACGGCAGCCGACATCAGTCAGTCGAACTGAGGGATGTATACGGTGCCGTCGGGTACCACCCGCTGGATCATCAACGGATTGCAGGGCTAGTAAGCTCCGGAGCCATATTCCGGGAGGTTCCATTCGGCGAGGTGAAGGTAGATTTCGACGCCTATTTCGCCGCATTGCAGGAGAACGGATACGGGGGGATCTGACCATCGATCGGGAAGTGGGGGATGCGCCCGAGGGGATATAGAGTGTGCAGTTCCATCATCCGCCAATACAGGTAACGGCAGACGGCCGTGCGAAATTTCGGGGATCGAGACTGCGTATTGGAAAACCGGTAAGTCGCGGGTCTAAATAATCAAGTTAATTAATAGGGTTGTTTTGCTGTGTTAGCCTAGTGGGATTTCCAACCGAAGGGAATGAACCATGGAAAGAAAATTAGAAACCTTAGTGATTTCCCGCCTGATAAATCAGACGGATGTTTCAGTTACAGAAGATTTCCAGATCATTAAACAGTATCAATGGCTTAAAGGATATAACCCGGTCGTTACAGCAAGATTAAATTACAGTCAGGAGGATCTGAAGCTTCAGTTTAAGGTTTACGAACAGAATCCAATACGAACATATAGAAACATGAATGATCCTGTGTATAAGGATAGCTGCATCGAGTTCTTTTTTCAGCCTACTCCGGATTCGGACCAGCGCTATATGAATTTCGAATTTAATGCGAATGGCGCAATTCTCTTGCAGATAGGAGCGGATCGGTATGATCGCTTCCCAATCACTATCAATCCAGCACTTTTCCAAGTCCTATCCACCACGGATCAGATTAATGATAAAGGGGAAGCGTATTGGGAATTAAGCTTTTCGATCTCATGGGCATGGGTACAATCTTATTTTTCGGATTTTCGGGCAGTGCCGGGAAAAAGGATAAGAGGAAACTTTTACAAGTGCGGCGATGAAACGGTTTATCCGCACTTTGGAACATGGAGCAAAGTTCATTCGAACAAACCAGAATTTCATAGAAGCTGTGATTTTGGGATTCTGTACTTAGAGTAACTGCGAAATGCAGGTTAATGAATAACTTCCGAAGCCGCATATACGGGGTTGGAGGTTTTTTTGTCGTAGTAGACACATCGAACAAATGTCATATTGGCAGCGCAAGGATACTATTATTTTTAAAAATCACCTGTTTTTTAAACTTTTAGAAGGGAGTGTCGTTATACTGTTCGACAATCTACTCGTGCGCACGGTAGTTGGCCAAGTACGAATGGAGGCAGGTAATGATGCATGTAGTTATCCAGCAATTGTGCAAAAAATATGGCAGTAAACAAGTACTGAACGGAATTAACCTGACATTGGGTACGGGTATGTTCGGCTTACTCGGTCCCAATGGGGCGGGAAAATCAACATTGATGCAAATATTGGCAACAGTAATACCGAAAACATCAGGGGATGTACAAATTGGACATTGCAAGGGCGGGATGAACGTGAAATTCGTGGCTTGCTTGGCTACCTGCCACAAGAGTTTGGCGTATATCGCAAGTTGACAGGCGCAGAATATCTCGATTATGTCGCGTCCATGAAGGGCATTACAAATGGAAAAGCCCGGAGGAAAGCAGTAGCCGAAATGTTGCGCCGAGTCAATCTGGAGGAGAAGCGCCATGTGCGTATAGGCAAATATTCTGGCGGGATGCGGCAGCGCATCGGTATTGCCCAGGCGTTGCTAGGTGATCCGCAGTTCATTATTGTGGACGAGCCTACGGCAGGGCTTGATCCCGAAGAACGCATGCGATTTCGTGATATGCTGACTGAGCTGGGTAAAGATCGTACTGTGCTACTGTCTACACATGTCGTCGCCGATATTGATAATAACTGTAAGAGTATGGCGATTATGAGCGGAGGGCGCATCGTATTTCACGGTACGCAAGAACAATTGCTCCAGCGTGTGCAGGGACAAGTGTGGACGGTCCAAGTGGGTGATGAGAAGCTTGCAGAGCTCAAAGAAACTGCAGCCATCGTGACTGCAAAGCGTTCAGGAGCCGGCTATGAGGCGCGTGTTCTTGCCAGTTCTGCCCCATTACCTGGAGCAGTCCAGGCAAAGGCAGGACTTGAGGACGGATATATCGCGGTCATGAGAGCGGGGAATAGCCAATGAGCCTGATTCGCTATTACAAAACAGAGTGCAAGCTACTGCTGCGTGGCCCAGGCTTGTATCTAATGCTGGCAACTGTGGTCGGCATCCTGTATTTGATGTTTCAGACCGCCGATGCCAAATTGGATCGTGCGGTATACGTGATGGATATTTCTGAGGTGTATTGCCTTGTAGCCCTCATTATTTTGCCTTTGCTGGCAACAGCGATAGCACGGCGGGATGAAGAATGGAAGACAGCAACCATGATGGCTACCTTTCCGTATCGAACATGGGAAATGGAGGCTGCACGCTTGCTCTGTGCTGTAACCCTTCCGTTAGCAGCTGCGCTCGTGCCGATGGGGGCTTATGTATGGTTGGTCGTAAATGATGGCATCTCATGGGGAATGCGTGAATGGTATACCTCTGCTGTATTGGCTTCCTTTGCCATCCCGATGTTATTTGCAACTGTAATTGCCTACTTAGTAGGTATCCTTATCCGCAAGCGATACAGTTACTTGATCAGCTTCGTCCTGTTGCTTAGCTTGGCAATTATTTTACCGGAATTTTTTAAGACCGATCGCCCTTCTTTTTCATTACCCCCTCATACGCAGATTTGGTTCGATTATTCACTAGTTAAATATATTGGTAAGTCTTACTCACGTATGTGGGGATTTATATATGATCCGGCATTTTGGCTGCATCGCGGCATCGTTGCAGCTTTAGCAGCAGGAATGGTCATGACTGTTCTACTTGTAGTATGTAGACGCAGGCGGGAACGGGTCAAGGCATGGCTGGTCTATCCCACGATGCTGATTCTAGGTGCAGCATTGTTATGGGCAGGTAGTGCGATGTACGGATACCTGCAGGAACGGGCAGATATTGCGGATGCCAATGAACGTTTCTATCGCGAACGTCTTACTTCAGCCAATGATATCACGCAACAGCGTGAATTGGAGCAACTGCTCGTTGCTGGAATTGCAGCGGGTAAATATTCGGAGGCGGATATTGAGGAAATGTCTCGGATCACCCTTAACACAAACGGGAATACCAGCAATCCGCTCTCGGTATCGCATATTAAAGATCTGCTTGTCGGAATGAAGTTCCAGGATCTACACATTAACAGCTACAAGCTGAAGTTGGAATTACTGCCGCGGCATGGGTTAGAAATACAGGCGACGATGCAAGCAAGCAATGGACAAGCGGCAACACTAGAGCGATTCCCAATCATGCTGCGACATATCTTTGATGTACAGGAACTGAAGGTGAACGGTGCTGCTGCTGCCTATGAGTGGGAAGAGGCTACAGATGTACTTTGGATCAAGCCTGCAACGGATGTTATGCCAGGGGAGCATCTGGAGATCGAGATGACATATAGAGGTACCCTAAATGATTGGCGGCATTATTATTCCGTCGCTCCTAGCAGGGATAGATGGGAGCAGATCGCTGTTGTCGACGATAACAGGATTTTCCTGCCAGCTTTCTATGGCTGGTACCCTGTTATCGGCAATAGCCGGCTATCGGAATTGCTTACCGATCACTACGAATGGGGGCGTCACGCTACAGATATTCTGGACACACAACTGCCGCGCCCTATGGCGGGCTTTGAAGTTGCTATCACAGGGCCAAGTGGCTTGAAACTGTTCTCCAACGCCTCTGTCATTACTAGTAAGATGGCTGGAGAGAAGGGAGCGACCATCACGCGCCTGGAGCTGGATGAAGCAAGCGGACTTACATTATTTGGGGGCGATCTGCAACTTGCAGAAGCGACGGCAGACGGCAAGACGTTGCGTCTGTTGGCATCTGGTCAATTGCCTGCCCGTTCTGTCGAAGAAGCAGCACAGTTCGCAGCCAGGCATTACGCCCAAGCGGCGCGTACTTTGAAAAAGTTGGATGGAGAAGCTGCAACGAGTTTTCCCCAGACGGTTACTATGGCACTTGCCGATTATCCGTATTATAGTTTGAATATGGTGAGTATGAGCACCCTTGGCATGGTAGATGCATCAGTTGGAGGTCCGGAAGCTCGCGATGTCCACTTTTTGTCTAAGGTGTCTGTGTCAAGTTATTTTGGGGCGGAAATTGATCGAGGGAAAAATGGGAATATCCAACTGAGAACGGGGCAGTACTGGCTTGATTACAGTGCCAAACGTAGAGAGATTAGAAATGCGAGAATGTTAAATTTAAACGCCCAATATACACTGAATAACTTTTTTCAGGCTTATAACGAGCTCAAGCTGGTCGGAGGGAAACTGCCAGATCGACTGTTCGAACCTGTTAGCAGCTATTTTTTGAACGGTACACCGAATCAGGTTTATGACCTTATGAATACCATATACAGCCAGTACGGTATTGAAAGTGTCTACGATGTCATCAAGCTTGTCTTTGACAGTATTGGCACAGAGCAGCTAATCGAGGACAGTGATGAACAAATGGAAGCGCTTCTGCGAGGCTATTTGCAAAGGAAAATGGAGGGAGGACAATGAAGGTTGCCCTCATTCTTTTGTCCCGTGCAAAATATGCTTGGCGCATCCTATGGGGCGGCTACTTGCTAGCTATAGCTATTATTGCGGCGCTGATAGCAGCTGGTTGCCTCATGCTGCCAATGATGATGCCCTCTCCTGGTTTTTATCATGTCAAAGTGGCTTTTATATTTGTGCTGCCTTTACTTGCGATTGCCTTGAGTGCTGCCTTGTTCGCCGATGATTTCAGTGAGGGTACTTTTGCCCATCATTTCAGCTATCCATATTCACAATTACTCGTGTTCGCCGAGCGAGGAGCGGTCGCTGCGCTATTGCTAGTTATCTATGAAGCAGCGTTGCTCTGGGCAATTGACCGCTGGGCGATCGTTTTAAGTACGGCACAACTAGCTTACATAATTAAACATAGCCTCAGTGTGAATATGTTCCTTGGCGGTCTGGCGGCATTGGGCAGTCTGCTAGGGCGCAATATGGCTGTCGGGCTAGGAGTGGGGGCAACGGTGTGGCTGCTGGAGTATTTTATGTCCAGTATGCCGCTCAATCGGTACTATTTATTTCAAGCCGTCTGGCCGGTGAGCCGGTTCACAGATAAATCGCATAACGCTATCGCATTATTTGCAGCAGCTGGAATACTGCTTTTCTGCTGTATGCTTCTATTGGGGAAAGGCAGAGGTTGGCTCGTGTGCAGGCAATAGTGCTGAGCGAGAAAGGAGAGAGTCAAGTGAACAGCAGGGCTGTTGTTACGGATGAGCAACTGCTCGAGCAATACAAGCAAGGAAATACAGCCGTGCTGGAGTTGTTCGTCTATCGGTATCATCAGACCATCTATGCGTATTTATACCGACTGACCAGCAAGCGTCAGCTCGCAGAAGATTTGGTGCAAGAGTGTTTTGTCAGAGTATTCACGGCTTTGCAAGCTGGTCGGTTGCCTGAACGGTTTCGACCATGGATTTATCGAATTGCGACGAACCTGTGCCGTGATGTATGGAAGTCCGGAGCTTATCGTTATGAAGTAGCGGCTAAGGATACCGGAGTGTATGATGCGGCAGATGGCGGTAAGGATACGGTAGCGTCTTTTTTAGACAAGCAATATGAGCGTGAAGCAGTCATTGCTGCCCTTGGCGCTTTGCCTGAGGAGGAGCGGCAAATTGTTATTTTGCGTTTTTATGAGGAGCTCAAGCTGGATGAAATAGCCGAGTTGCTGGAACTGCCGCTTGGAACGGTCAAGTCCAAGCTGTATCGGGCGTTCAGGCGACTGGCCCATACATTGCAGAAAGGAGAGGATCAGGATGAGTTACATATCCGGAGCCGGTAGCGCCGATAAGGCTAGTCGCGACAGTCAACTGCACAGGGAATTGCAAGAGCAGCGGCAACTAGAGGAAAAGGGTGAAGCAGCAGCGGATCGATGGGAGCATGACCAGATCGGAGCCGTATTTAGCCAACTGGATCGCTATACCGTCGATGGTCCCAGCGGCCAGCAGACGGAATCTCTGCTGGCGCTTGCCGCCACATATGCCACACAGCCTGAGTGGGCGGTTGCTGTACCCTCTTCCAAGCGAGTGGCAAGACATGACAGGCCTGGGCGGCAAGCAACTGTCGCTATATCTTTACCAGTAAGGCTTATGCAACGCATGGCAGCTCAGGTAAGGACGATGCATTGGCTGTTTTGGCTTACATCAGCGCTTATGATTGGCATAGGAGCAGTCGTTGAGGGGCTGGTAGCAAGTGAATGGTTCAGTAGCTCTGCCAAGCCGGATGTATTTTTATTTACGATTCTGTTGCTTCCTGTAGCCAGTGTGGCCTATTCACTTCGATCCATGCATACGCCAATGAGTGAGCTTGAGGCGACCTTTCCTGTTACACCCGTACAGCTTATGGTAGCCAGAATAGGAACCATACTGCTATATGACCTCCTTCTAGCGCTGTTGTTTTATGGAATACTCGTTATGACGGGTACCAGCGGTGAATTCGGATCTAACACTACTTTACTGATCACAGATCTATTACTGCCGATCTGCCTGAGCGCTTTTGCAGCGCTGGCTGCAATGCTTCGTTTCGGGACATGGCCTGGTACCGCGGTTGTCCTCGCAGTGGGCGTCATCCAGTTTTCCGCTGGCGAGAGGCTTGGCGTATTTCAATTGTTCAGCGAATACGGGTCCGAACACTGGCTTGCAAGCAAGCTTGTTGCTGTTAGTCTGGCAATAGCGCTTGGTGTTATAACAAGTATTTTGCTGCGCCATCGGCATTATTACAAGCAATATGGATAGGAGGGAGAGTGGTGCGAGGAGCTGAGCTAAAACTTACCGCGGTTGAACTTCTTGCAGATAATGGTCACCTGCTGCTAGGGGATGTGAATCTAGCTTTGCCGCCAGGCTGGTATGGTCTGGAGGGCGCCAATGGCAGTGGGAAAACAGCATTGCTCAAAGCGATAGCTGGTCTATACCAGCCTGTACGCGGCCTGATTACCTATCAGCTTCATGGCGTGACGTTGTCAGGGAATGCTTTCAAGTCTTATCTGGGCTACAAGCCACAGCAGACAGCGTACTATGACAATATGAACGTCGAGGCATACATGCGTTATGTGGGTGAGATGAAGCTGATGCCACGGGCAACCATTGAGGAACGATCTCGTGAGCTATGTGAACGGCTCGGGCTTACTGCCGAGTGGAAAACGCCCATTCAGCGGTTGTCAGGCGGCAACAAGCAACGGCTTATGATTGCTCAGGCGATGCTTGCTGATCCATGGTTTCTGCTGCTGGATGAGCCTCTCTATGGCATGGATATCGAGATTCGTTTCCTGCTGCTAGACACGTTGTACGAAATGACACCTGGCACAGTCGCAATCTTTTCAGGCGCTTTGGAGGGCCTACAGGGAGGTTGGTTGGATGCTGTGATCAAACTTGAAAATGGTACAGCGGCGCTGCACTGATGCAGCGCCGTTTTCTATATTAAATCATCCTGCTGCGGCTGCGAAACTTGCCTGGCGGATAGCCAGACATTTGTTTGAACCATTTACTGAAGGGGTGGATAGAGTCGGCCTCTAGCTGGCTGGCAATGGAGACTCTTCTACTCTTATCATTGGCAAAGAACGGGGAGTTTTGAACACAAATAAAATAATGAGAAGTGACAGATTGCTTGGGTAGTGTTGGGATAATATCAATAATTGGCGAACCAGCCGATGGAATCAATGGCGTGATTTTCTCTTTGAATGGAGATTTTTTGGTACCTTATTGTCAGTACAATCATACAGAGAAAAAAAGGAGGAGAACCCAGAATCATGCACACCAAGAATAAGGGGAAGTACAATGATTTTTCGAGATATTTACGGATAGCCAATTATTGCGGAAGAAGACGAAACACTTCCCTTGGCTCATCCTGATTTGATGTTGTTTTTGCTTAACACCACAAATGTAATTGATAGTGTTGATTATAGACTGTTCAAAATAGAGAAAACAGCTATCGTTCAATTTTTTGTAACGGACGCATTTAAACAACTAGTGGAACTCCATGACCTTAAGGGCTTAGATTTCTCAGAGGTATACGATTCAGCTTTTACTGCAGAAAAAGAAGAAGAGCAAGAACGTAATTACCAAGCTGCCCTTGATTTCATAGAGCGCAATAAAGGAATTGAAGTTTCATATGATGAGGCTCGTTTCCTTATGGAGCAGGAAAAAGTTGTTGCCAGCGGAAAGTGGAGAATGCAACTAGATGAGAATGGGGAGCTATGGCTTGCGAATTTGACACCTGATTTGATTTATTGCTGGGGCCAGCCAATTTATATTCCTCCTGTGTTAATGCTTTTTCAATGGCATGAAGTAGAGAAGTCTGAAATTAACTTATAGAACCCGGTGGAATGAAATATACTCTTATGAAGCTTTATCATGATTTTTAAAAGGCTAAGCGCTGAGCTTAAAGTCATAAGTTAGATCCGTTAACACTAAAGTTTTACAAAGGCGACTTATCTGCGGACGGGTTGCTTTTGTTTTTTTCAGTTCCCATCAAAACAATATAGTCCTGACCGATCTGCTTATCCAAATCATTGAATACTATCAATAAAGATAACCGTCAACCAATAGAATATATGATATAATGACGTGGTTGTTGTAAGGTGCAATTTTATTATGAAAAATAGGATGGGCAATATGAAGGGTTATCTTTATAACGTGGATAAAAAAAGATTGATTATTATGGTTATCGGCAATGTATTTCTGGGCATGGGAATTAGTATTTTTAAGCTGTCCGGCATGGGGAATGATCCCTTTAGCGGCATGGTGATGGCTCTTGCAGAGTGCGTGGGTATAACATATGCAAATTTTCTGATCTTGCTGAACCTGGTATTGTTTGTAATCGAATTCATCACCGGACGAAGGTATATTGGAGCAGGGACTTTTGTAAACGCAATCTTTTTGGGGTATATCGCTACGTTCTTTCATAGTACTTGGCTATCTCTGTTAGGCGAACCTCAGCTGTTATGGCAGCGGGTGGTCGTCGTAGCGATTGGCGTGGTGGTATGCAGTTTTGGGGTATCCCTGTATCAGACATCGGCTGTGGGAGTCGCTCCTTACGACAGCCTGTCCCTGATTATGAGGGATAACGTCCCGAAAATATCTTATTTTTGGCACCGGATGTTTACGGATGCTCTTTGTGCTTTGATTTGCTTCCTGGCAGGAGGCGTTATAGGCTTAGGTACTCTAGTGTCCGCACTTGGTTTGGGACCCATTATTCATTTTTTTGATGTGAATTTTACGGAGAAGCTGCTGGCAAAAAAGCGTCCAAATTAAGAAAGGCGGGGCAGATCAATCTGCCCCGCCTTTACTGTAATTTGAAGGTCCATTTTTAATGAGTAAATGCACTCTTAATGTTATTTTTTTTATGAACATCTTCCGTGCCGCTATCCAAGGCGGTCTTGTAGTAGAAGCATTTATGGTCTATGACTTCCATCGTTTTTTTCAATTCTTCCATCTGTGCTTCTACAGAAGCTTTCCGTTCCAAGAACATGTCATATCTCTGCTGCAAGGTGGAGTCCCCTTCAGAGCACCACTCAATGAAATGTTTTATTTCCTTAATCGGCATCCCGGATGACTTCAAACATTCAATTACTTTTAAAGCATCCATATCCGTTTCTTTGAAAACGCGTTTCCCGCTGGGGGTTCTTTCTATAAAAGGCAAAAGTCCCTCCTTGTCATAGTAACGCAGGGTATGTGGTGTCATATTAAAGTATTCTGCAACTTCACTTATGGAGTATGTCTTCATCATCTATCTCCAGTCTTAATTATATTTTATGCTTGACTTAGAGTTAACTTTAAGTAATAACATAGGTTTTGTAAAGTCGACGTTACAGCTTTTTATATTAACTAGAAGAGAGGTTTCACTATGATAAAAGTAAATGCACGTGCTACATTCAGTCAGGAAGGTCCGTTCAAGCTAACTACAATTGAACGCCGGAATCTGCAGCCGCACGATGTTCTTATTGAGATTAAATACGCTGGCATTTGCCACTCGGATATTCATACAGCCCGCGGGGAGTGGGGACCGGTTAAGTATCCACTTGTTCCAGGGCATGAGATCGCCGGTATTGTCAGCCAGGTCGGTTCCGAAGTTACAAAGTACGTAGTCGGCGATCGTGTAGGGGTTGGTTGTATGGTTGACTCCTGTGGAGAGTGCAGTAATTGCCAGAAAGGTGAGGAGCAGTATTGCCTGAGTGGAAATACGGGCACCTATGGGGCTATCGACCGGCACGGTCACTATACACAGGGCGGGTATTCCACGCACATCGTTGTAACAGAAGACTTCGTAGTCCGGATTCCTGACGCTATTCCGCTTGACGCAGCTGCACCGCTTTTATGCGCAGGAATCACCACCTATTCACCGCTGCGCCATTGGGGAGCCGCTCCCGGCAAAAAAGTAGCTGTAGTGGGTCTTGGCGGGCTTGGGCACATGGCTGTGAAGATTGCTCATGCCATGGGAGCTGAGGTTACTGTGTTATCACAGTCACTGAAGAAGAAGGAAGACGGATTGCAATTAGGAGCGGATCATTATTATGCGACCAGCGATCCGGAGACATTTAAGCAGCTTGCCGGTTCATTCGATCTTATTGTGAATACAGTAAGCGCACAAATTAATATTGATGCCTATCTTTCACTTCTGGCATTGGATGGTACATTAGTCAATGTCGGTGCGCCCGCTGATCCATTGGCAGTTAACGTATTCTCGCTGATCGGCCACCGCCGTTCGTTTGCCGGGTCGATGATTGGCGGAATCCGTGAAACGCAGGAAATGCTTAATTTCTGCGCTGAACATAATATTGCTTCTGAAATCGAGGTCATTTCTGCTGACCGGATTGATGAAGCCTGGGAGCGTGTGCTTGCTTCAGATGTCCGTTACCGGTTTGTCATCGACATCAGCACGATGGGGAACGAATAAGAGACGCCTTCATTCTTGACCTCGGTTCGTGGCCACAACCTCAAGAAATTCGATAACATAGCGGGAATTTGCTAAGGAGCTGGAAATCTCACGCAGTTATGTTTCGAGAAGAGAAAAAAGGCGTTGTTGCATACAGCAGCATATGTGTATAAATGCTAAATAGGCAGAGCAGTGCTTCTACCATTGGGGTAGGAGGACGGCTCTGCTTATTGTCGTTACTGCAATTGAATATTTTGGTTCAGCTGATTCTGCCGTTTTTATGAAAAAGATGATTCTTTAAAGGTTGGAATTTTTAAAAATCAGGTTGAAAAATGCTATTTTCCCTAAAAGAAAATCATGACACAATAATAATAAAGCGCTTACTTCATTAAAACATCCCAAGTTCATGAAGACTCTATACCACTTTTTGAAAATATTTACGATATTAAAAGTCGTATCTGCTGGCCGAAATTACGGATTCCAAGCAAAGGTTGAAATTATTAAAAAAGTTGGTACTAAACGTTTAACTCAATAACTTAAGGGGTCAAACGGTTAGACATATCTATGTAATTATGAAGGGGGAGAGGGAATGAAAGTAGGTAAAGCATTCGGGGTAGGTATTCTTTCAACTGCACTAGCGTTAAGTGTCATTGGCTGCGCGAAAGACGAGACAAACACAGCAACCAAGGCATCTGATGCACCAAAAGCATCTGAGAACACAACCTCCAAGCCTGAGGAGAAGGTCAAGATTATCTATTCGATGTGGGGAAGTGCGGAAGAGGGAAATGTAACCCAGGGAGTGGCGGATAAGTTTAATGCTTCTCAAGACAGAATTGAAGTAGAAGTACAAGCAATTCCTTGGGAAAACTACATGACTAAGCTGAATACAATGGCTACGGCAGAGCAATTGCCTGATACAGGGATGCTCAGAGAAGATGGGGTCGTTCAGTGGTCTACCCAAGGCATGCTGAATGATGTAAATACAATGTACGAAGGAAGCGACAGCAAACCACTGGATAGCTTAGCCTACAAATATCAAGGGAAAACCGTAGCCTACGCGGCTGCCAATGAAATTTTACTCCTCTATTACAACAAAGATATGTTTGACAAGGCCAATGTACCCTATCCCCCAGCCGCTTTAGACAAAGCGTGGACATGGGACGAATTTGTAACAACAGCAAAGAAGCTGACCCTTGATAAAAATGGTAAACATCCTGATGAGAGTGGCTTTAATGAGCAGAGTATCGTACAGTTTGGCGCATCCGTTGAAAACTTACCATGGCAGCTTGAGACCTGGGCGCTTGGTAATGGTGGAGGGTTCTATTCGGGTGATGGGACTGAGGTGAGAATTGGAGAAGACGCCAGTATAGAGGGAATTCAGAAGGTTGCAGATCTTTACTTGAAGGATCATGTTGCTCCGTTGTCTGTCGGACAGACTGATGATGGCATTCAACGAACCATCATCGCGGGAACTGTTGCCATGGCTACTAACGGTGCGTGGAACGTGGGAACTAGTCTGAATACGGCCAAGAATGAAGGCTTGAACTATGGCGTTGCAGTATTGCCTTACATGAAGGAAAAGGTTACCCTCAACACGGGTGGCGCCAATGTCGTCTTCTCCCAGACTAAGCATCCAAAAGAAGCGATGGAATGGCTGAAATGGTACAACTCAGAAGAAAATAACTGGGGCCTCATTAGCTCGGGGATCTGGATGCCGACGCTGGAGAAGTGGTACACGGATGAGACCCTTACCCGTAAATGGGTCGAAAATCCTAACTTCCCTGTTTATGACGAATATAAATCTGCAGTAGTCGACTATGCGCAATCACCTGCTGTAAAGCCCGCAGCGTGGTTCTATACGAATCATACGACAGAGTTTAACACCTTGCTCGGGTCGGTTCTAGGGGATGTATGGACTGGAAAGACGACCGCTAAGGATGCTATTTCTAAAAATCTCGATGCGTTGAAAGCAGCCCATTCAGGCAATTAGTAAAGTTCGTAAAAGACTGGCCGCTGCCAAGCTCACACACGCGGCGGCCATATTATGATCTTCAGGTGGGGAGATAGAGATGGAAATGATTAATAAATCTCCGAAACGTCGTTCACGTATTCATGCAGGTGAGGCACGAGCCGCGTATATATTATTGATCCCTGCCTTCATTGGGTTGATCTTTCTAACGTATCTACCTCTTATTGGGGTGCTCGGGATCAGCTTAACGAATTGGACGGGACTTTCAGACCCCAAATTTGTTGGCTTCGAGAATTATATTAATCTATTTACCACTGATCCTTATATTAAAGATTCTATTATAGCTACGGTCTACTTTGCCGTCTTATCGGTAGTTGGAGGCATGATTTATTCACTTTTTATTGCGATGCTACTGAATCGTAAAATTCCGGCAAGAGGGTTTTTCCGAGCTGTGTTCTATGTACCGTACGTTTTGCCGGCAGCCGCAATATATGTAGGATGGTCCTGGTTATACGAAGCTAATTTTGGATTTTTTAACTTTATTCTCTCTGAGATGGGTTTGAACAAAGTTTCTTTTATCGCGGATTCCAGCTATGTCATTCCATCCCTATCCTTGATTTCGGTTTGGCTGTCAGGTAACTTAATTGTTATTTTCTTAGCTGGGCTGCAAAATGTTCCGGTCGTCTACCATGAAGCGGCTGAAATGGATGGTGCGAATGGATGGAAACGATTCTTGCATATCACTTTACCGTGCATGTCGCCCATTATCTTTTACAATTTGCTAATGAGCTTGATTGCCAATCTCCAAATTGTTACGCCGGCTCTTTCATTAACGAATGGCGGCCCGGGTAATTCTTCACGCTTTTTAACTTATCTGATGTATGATCAAGCTTTTGTAAATTATAAATTAGGGTATGCTTGTGCGACAACAGCCGTTATTTTTGTTATTCTTGCAGGCTTTACTGGTGTATTATTCAAAACCTCCAACCTATGGATCTTTAATGAAGGAGGCGATGACAAATGAGTGTAGCCTCATACGGAAGATTAAAGAGCAAAAAACGTAATAATCAATGGATGAACCTGATCTCGTTTGTCGTTGTTATTTTTTTTACTATACTCGTGCTCTTTCCAATCTGGTGGATATTTCGCACGTCGCTCATGTCGAATGCTGAGATATACCAATATCCGCCTTCACTGCTGCCAGGAAATTGGTTGTTTTCAAACTATACAGAAACGCTAGAGATCTTTAAGTTTTGGAAATATTTATGGAACACGATGATTATTATTGTACCCGCCTGTTTGGCAGGAACCTTTACAGCGACCTTATGCGGTTATGCCTTTGCAAGACTGCGTTTTCGGGGCAAAAAATTGATTTGGGCTCTTTGTGTCGGTTCGATGCTTCTACCTGCCATGGTTACACTTATTCCGCTATATATTGGGTGGACGAGAGGTTTAGGAATTCATGACAGCTATCTGCCGTTGATTTTGCCTTATTTCTGTGGTGGCGGGGCTTTTAATATCTTTTTGATTAGGCAGTTTATCATGTCTATTCCGAGAGAGCTTGATCAAGCAGCAACGATCGATGGCGCTGGATATTACCGCATTTTGTTCAGCATTATTATGCCGGCCATTAAATCTGCGATGATCGTCGTCGCATTATTTATCTTTATCGGTTTATGGAATGATCTACTTCAACAGATGATTTACATAAACTCAAGCGATAAGTATACGATAGCCTTGGGACTAACCGCCTTTAGAGGCCAACTAAAGCAGGACTGGTCGCTGACGATGGCGGCTACGTGTATGTCCTTTGCGCCGGGCGTCATTTTTTATCTGATTGGTCAAAAATATTTCGTAGAAGGAATCACGTTGACGGGACTGAAAAATTAGTTTCAATGTACACCCATCCGTTAAATTACAGAGCCTCATCATTTTCTTGTATGCCACTTCAAGATAACACTGGTCATTGTATTGAAAACGAAATCCTGATGCACTTATCGATATCCTTGGCTCCGAAGCTGTATCATGAGTTCTATAAGGCGAACATGATAAAGAAGCAACTTATCTGCGGATAAGTTGCTTTTTGGCGATACGTCATTCTTTAGCTAGTTCGGCTCTTTTATTATTCAGAGCGGTTCTGCTCAATCATTAGGTTGTACCTCTTTACAAGCAGCTTGTTGAAAAAATAAAAACATAACCCGTTAAGGAATCCTATTACGGTTGAACTGAATGCCGAGATTAGATATCCTTCATTTTCTACATTTGAAACAAGGTTAATGACAATAATTGAAAGAATGAGACTGAAAGCAAAACCTCCCAAGGAGAAATATAACAAATTGAGTAGAAAAACTCCTCTTCGCTTTTTAATCAAGCTTTCAATAAAATCATTTAAATAGATAATAAGTAAAATACCATAAACTAATAATAGGGCAATAAGCCCATAGAAAGCAGCAGGTGGTGGCTTATCCGCAAGAGCAAAAAAGATGACAGTCCAAAAAAAGAAGAATGTGAAGAAATTTATCGTTTTAATTTTTTTTAACAGCTTCAGGTCCATAACATTGGTAAACCTCGCTTTTTAGTTTTTTAACAAGGGAACTGTTTATTCTATTATTACCTGTCTATTTTATCAAAACAACATAATTATTTCTGAAATAGATTCATTTTTTTAAAAACATTTTCATGAATTTGCAAAATTAAGCGATGAATTAATTTCAGTTTATTTAAAACTTGTGTAAATATTGTAATTTTTTTCTGAAAATTTTGTAAATGTTTCAGAAAAAAATGGGAGTATAGTGTGATAGTACAAAAAACAGCTGACTGTATTTCTATTCTCCGCATCATTGGTTTTAGTATTCAGAGAGTATAGCTTTTCATTATTTTCAGGAAGGATTTGATTAATGATGAGTAAAAGTAATTTTTTTAGATTTGAGCGTAAAAATGATGATTTTCCGTTCTACAGTGAACTGCAATCCCCTACTCTAAATTTGAAAACCAGCCTAATATTTCTGATAGCTGTTGCTGCAGGTTTTGCATTGTTTCTTATTGGGTTTGGAGGTACTTATGGACATCCTTTTATAAATGTGATTTTCCCATTAGCAGCAGTTATCTTTGTTGCACGGAGTCAGTGGACATTACTTTTCAGAAAATTAGTTGCTAAAGATATTATATTAATTCTTGGGACGTACATTGTAAATCTTATTGTGACCTATGGTGTTGGTTTTATTATTACGAAATTATTTAATTTTAGTGCAAATCCAGTGAGTGAAGGATTCAATGGTAATTTTTCCGATACAATTACGACGTTCCTGACAATGCTCCCGATGCTTTTTGGAGAAGAATTAATAACGATCCTTCCATTCTTAGTCATTTTGTACTTAGGAGTAAAAAAACTTAAACTGAACAGAAAGTCTGCGATTATCTTAGCGTGGATTGTAGTATCCATTATTTTTGGCGCATACCATTTACCAACTTATAATTGGAATATTGCACAAGCCATTCTCGGTATCGGCATTGTACGGATTGTTCTGCTCTATCCATACATTAAGACTAAAAACATTTGGACATCGTTTATAGTGCATGTGCTAAATGACTGGACACTTTTTGGATTTGCCTTTATGGTTTCAATGCATCATTGATTAGCGAATTCCATGTAAAAATTGTAATCTTTTTCTGAAAATACTGTAAACCATCCGGGAAATGACGGGATTATAGTGTGATAGTAAGAAAATGACTAAAAGGAGATCTTCAAAATGGAAACTCAAGTTAAAAAATTCACAACTAAAAAGCGGATGTCCGTACTTTTATTGTCAGCAGCACTGGCTGCAGTTGGCACAGCGGCGGCTTTACCCGTGTCTGTCGGATCAGTTCATGCTGCATCCACTACTGCAACAATAACCTCCAGGGTGAACGTCCAGGTTAAAGGTAAAGCAATCGGGACTCAGGCTTTCCTAAGCCCATTAGGTAATACACTCATTCCGCTTAAAGACGCAGCGCAAGCATTAGGCGCAGCTGTTAAATACGATAACAAAAATCATAGTGTAGAGCTTACCCTGGGAGAGAATACTGTAAATTATTCATTGGATATCGACAGTACACTTGTAAAGTTAAATGGAAGCGGTCTGGGACAAAGATACGAAGCTCAGGTAATCGGAGGAACTTCTTTTGTTGCAGTGCAAGCCTTGGTTGAACCTTTCGGATATTTGGCCCAATGGAACGGACAAACCCGTACTGTCAATATCACGAATGCAGGAATGAATGAACTGACTATAACTGCCGGTAAACTCCAGTCTTCTAATTCCCATAAGGATGTAACCATCAATATCGTATATCCAGTTGTATCGCAGCTTGCGAATCAAAATGCCGAAGTGGCAATTAATAAAGCGGTGAAAGCTCAGGCACAGAAGTTTCTAGATGCCTCGGAAAAACAACTGGCTAAGTCTGGTGCTCCAGCGGAAGGAGCGACATACGATTTCGAACTGGCCTACAAGGTGACTTACAATCAAAATGGAGTGATTAGCTTCCTGCTTACCAATTATCAATACCTCGGCGGAGCTCATGGAGGCGGCTCACAAACAGGTCTTACTTACTCTCTGCAGGATGGTAGGACAATGAAGCTGGGAGATTTGCTGAAATCCAACAGCAATTACAGTCAGGTTATTAAGAAATCACTTCAAGAACAAGTCCAAAAAGGTACTGAGTCTTCTATCTACTCTATTGACCTGTTCAATAAGTTAACTAAAGATTCTAATGCATACCTGGATAACTTCTACTTGACTAATGCAGGATTCACTGTGTTTTTTGTTCCAGGTGATATAGCAGAAAGTGTTGTAGGCAGTCCTGAATTCAAATTCACATGGGCTCAGTTCCTTTCGAATAATGCGGATCCGTTCGCTGCTTATTAGGTCGGTTTTTGACTTGACTTCAATCGTTTTTTTTCATCGTTACTTTATCACAAAAGAGTTTTTTTAAAAGCAACTTGCCAACTGGGAAGTTGCTTTTTTTGTTGAGTTAAGTAGGGGGGACTAAATGATTGCCTAGCATTCAAAATTGACCATGTACCGGAAACTTGCGGAGCCGCGACCACTCCTGCTGCAGTTTTTTAATAGAATGGAAATGAGAGGGGGCTATTCCGGGGAGATTTATATAAATTCAAAGATAAAATCCTATATGAGATAGAAACAATCCTTTTTGCGGTAGTTGCTAGCCAACATGTCTTATAGACTAGTTAATGCAAGGAGTCCCGTATAATTTTTGAACGAGGACTTTGCATATTCAGTCAAAAGAAGGAGAGAAAATTCATATTATGAACACAGTAACACAGATAAACAACAGCAAAGACAAGCAGGCGCATTTTATTCTCAACGGTAATCTATGGAATATTATGGTCCAGTTATCATGGCCCGCTATCATCGCAATGGTCCTCTATGGCTTAAATGCGGTTATCGCCGCTGTATTTGTGGGAAGGTTTGTCGGAGAGGAAGCACTGGCTGGGGTTTCGGTAGCTTATCCTTTAACCCAGATCAGCTTGGGACTGGGCTCCTTGATTGGGGTGGGTGCCGGTTCTGCTTTAAGTTTAGCCCTCGGCAGGCAGGACAAAGAAATGCAGAAGCGTTTGATGGGGAATGTTAATTATCTGTCCATCCTTGTAACGCTTATCTATATGGTATTGGGTTTGCTTTTCTCTACACAGCTGGTGCGAATCATGGGAGGAGAAGGGGAAACTCTGGCTCTTGGAGACAGCTATTTTAGAATTACGGTGATTGGTTCATTTTTCTGGATTTATGGACTGGCTGCCAACATGATTGTACGTGCCGAAGGGAAAATGAAATCGGCAGCCGTGGTAATGGGCATTGGACTGGCAGTTGATGTATTGTCCAATTATATTCTGGTAGCCTGGCTGGATTTTGGAGTAGAGGGAGCTGCCTGGGCTACAAATATCGGGATGCTGGTCTACACCTTGCTGGGATGGATTTATTTTGGCAAAGGATTTGCCTCATTCCGAACGAATGTCTTCGCAATCTATCGGGATGCTGCCACAATCAAATCCATAATTGGTCTGGGAATGTCCTCTTTCATTATGAACTTTATGAATCTGGTACAGGCTGTTGTAGTATTTAATGCACTGTCGAGATACGGGACTACAGCAGATATTGCATTTTATGGAGTGGTTTTTCGTGTATTCACCTTCCTGTTGACGCCGATATTCGGATTAATGCGCGCCTTGCAGCCAGTCATCGGCATAAATTTTGGAGCAGAACAGTATGAGCGCGCCATCAAAGCCTATAAAATATTCACCCTCGTTTCCATGCTGCTGACTTTGCCTTTCTGGATAATTTCCATGATCTCGCCGGCTTCCATTCTGGGGCTAATGCTGCCGGATCAAATCTTTAAGACCAGCGAAATGTTATATTTCCGGTTGAACATGGCGGTTCTGCCGTTATTGTCGCTCATTTTTATGGCCATGACCTTTTTCCCTGCGATTAATAAAGGGAAGCCGGCAGCCGTTATCGGCATCACCAGACAACTTGTTTTTTATGTGCCAGTGATGCTTGTTTTGCCAAGATGGTTAGGCGTCTCCGGAGTATATTGGGGTTCGCTTGTAATTGATTCTGTGGTTGTAGTGTGGACGGTAATCCTGGTAACTAAGGAATTCACCCGGCTCAGAGCTAAGTCCAAGCTAGCCAGGACTTACAATATGTGAAGGCAAGATGCTGGAACTTCTGCTTTGCCTGGATGGCCGATTTAATAGATATACCCTAAAAGAGCCTTGGAATTATAAAGGCTCTTTTTTGTGCTACTGGTTGACATTATAAACAAAAAGAAAGTATGATATTTTAAATCGTAATAATTACGAATAAAAACAATGTGTATTTGAATTGATTTGTGGATAATGAATGGTCACAAGCGGACTCTATCGTTCCTCACGAGAACTTCGAGCGGCAATTAGAGCAGGTTGAACTGGATTCAGAAAGGATCTTTTGGATTTCTTGAAAATAACCATTTTAAAGGAGCTTCAATAAATAATGAATAAAAGCAGCACCAATCAACGTCTACCCAGAGCAAAAGGGATTGATATGGGTACCTATTATACACCCAAAGAATGTGCCAAAAAGGTTAGACATCTGATCCTACCCGATATGAATCGAAAGATTGTCGAAGAATTCATCACAATCTTAGGTATGAGGGAAAGATTTGAAGAGCATCGAGTTCCAATTCCCAATAAAGTGGTTATGTATGGTCCACCGGGCACAGGGAAAACACTGACGGCATTTTATATGGCTCAAATGCTGGAGCTTCCACTTATCCTAGTTCGACTTGATGCAATTATTCACAGTCATTTGGGCGAGACTGGAAGTAATATCCGGAAAATATTTGAGTATGCCAAAGCATCTCCTTGTGTTCTTTTCCTGGATGAGTTTGATGCCATTGCAAGAACACGGGAGAGTAATGACGAGGTTAAAGAAATGGCTCGTGCGGTGAATACACTGCTGCAATGTCTCGATGATTTTGGTGACAACAGCATTTTTGTAGCAGCGACGAACCTAGAAAATGAACTGGATAGAGCTATTTGGAGAAGGTTTGATACAAAAATGATTTATGCTAACCCGGATGAATCAAGTAGGCGTCAATATGTCGAACTGTTAATTAATGACTTTGAAAGTGAAGCTGGGCTGCTGGAGGAAACATGCGAACGTCTTTCCGGTTGCAGTTTTGCTGATATTGAACAAATTGTCCTGAAAGCGAAACGTAAGGCGATCATAGAGCATTGTCTGCTAAAAAGTGAGCATATTGTTCTATCCTATGAAGAATACAATCCTTCCTTGAACTAATTGTGGGATTATAAATACAGGAAATTGTAATTGGAACAATTCAACGAAAAAAAAGAACCCCAGCGACGGAATTTTTAATCGCTTGGGTTCTTTTTAAATTCATCAACTGATATTAGGTGTAGATTCTCTTAGGATGAGTTTGGTATAAATATGAGAAACCTGATAGGGTTGCTTCGGATCATGAATTCGGGAAAGTAGCATTTCAGCTGCTTTGACACCCATCTGATTACTATAAATATGAACAGTGGTGAGATGGGGTTCTACAATGCTTGATTCAGGACCATTATCAAAACCACAAATGACGAGGTCATTAGGAATGGAAAGCATATTTTTGAGTGACTTCATAAAGGTAACCGCAATATAATCGTTAGCACACACGAAAGCAGAAGGAAGCTGATTGATTTGGCTTAGCTTAGCATCTGCCCACTCCGGACTCGAAAAAAATAGTCGATCGTCATCGAGAATACATTGTGAGAGATCAAGCTGAATCCCAGATTCTATCAATGCGCGATTAAAGCCCACCCATCTTTCATTAAAACTCCTACAGTGATTATAGTCTCCGATGAATCCCAGTGATGTGTAACCGCCATCAATTAACTTTTTTGTAAGTTGATATGTGCTGTGTTCATTTTCCATGAGAAGTACATCTGCTTGGAATTCAGGGTAGCAGATATCGGCAGAGCAGTCGATGAAAATAGTTGGAATGCCTAGACTTGTAATCAGCTTACTATATTCGGAATTGAACAACTCAATACAAATAATTCCGTCTACATTGGCGACATCAAAATTATTTGGAAGAGACAAGGACTCCTGATCAATGTCTCTTATAATGTGCATGGATAAATTATATCCTTCTGCACTGATTCGTTTCTCCATGCCACTGATCAGTTTCGATCCAAAGTGGGAAGTGTTAGGTAAGTTTTCTGTTAATAAAGCGATGTTTCCAGAATTTCTTGGTTGAACACTCTCGGTGTCCATAAAAGCAAATTGTTTATATTTTAACTCTATCGCTTTCTTTATAACCTTGTTTCTAGTTTCATCAGGTATACCATTCGTTCCATTTAAGGCTTTGGAAGCTGTATTTCTGGAGATTCCTAAAGCATCCGCGATGTCTTGTATGGTTACTTTTTCCCTGGCCATCTATGTATTTCACCTCTATATTCTTGTTCTTAACCTTCGCCACAAATAGTGTACTGTTTGGCATGATTCCAACTCTCTTTAATGTATATTAGTTTACTCAAAATAGCAATATTATATTTACAAATGCACAATTTAGCTTACATTTTATCGGCGGATAAGTGTGCAAAAAAAGTAGTTTTGTTTTCGTTTTAATGAGAATATGTTGACTTTAAAGTATACAATCCTATTTAAATTGGCTGTATTTGTAATTTTGTAAAATAGAAAGCGTCATTTATGAACAAAATATTTTGTCATATGCACATAAATATTTTTACAAAATGTATTGACGAACGATTAAGTGTTTGGTAAATTGTAAAAGCAGCAGGACATAAGCCAATTGAAAGCCCTTACTGCATCAAGATATAAACATTGATAAGAACGGAGGTAAAGGCATTGCAAAACCTAATAGAAGCTGAACACAGAACAATGGTGACCAAACATAAGAGCTCCTTACTAGACTATCTAAAGAAATACTACTTTCTTTATATTTTGCTCGCACCAGCTGTGATCCTGACCCTGATTTTTAAATACGGTCCTATGTATGGTGCGATTATCGCCTTTAAAGATTTCAGCCCAATCAAAGGGATTATGGGGAGTGAATGGGTAGGCTTGTACAACTTCGAGAAATTCCTGTCATCCCCCAACTTCGAAGTTATCTTTATGAATACGCTTAAATTAAGTTTTTTCGGATTAATTCTGAGTTTTCCAATTCCAATCCTGCTTGCGTTGATGTTAAATCAAATTCGCCGTGCAGGCGTCAAAAAGAACATTCAGTTGTTCTTGTATGCACCTAACTTTATTTCTGTTGTCGTTGTGGTCGGGATGTTGTTTATCTTCTTGTCCCCAACGGGACCGATTAACCAGTTTTTTACGTGGCTTACAGGTGAACCAATCATGTTCATGTCTCGTCCGGAGTACTTCCGTTCGATCTACATTCTTTCTGATATTTGGACTGGAGCCGGTTGGGCATCCATTATTTATGTAGCAGCACTTGCTAATGTCGATCCTGAGTTACATAATGCAGCCAATCTTGACGGCGCTAATCTTCTACAAAGAATACGCCATATCGATTTGCCAACCATTCGTCCAATTATGGCTATCGTATTTATCCTTGCAGCTGGTGGGATTATGTCCATTGGTTTCGAAAAAGCCTATCTCATGCAAACGGCGATGAACTTGCCAACCTCAGAAATCATTCCGACTTACGTTTATAAAATTGGTTTGCAGTCGGGCGATTATGCCTATTCAGCCGCAGTAGGGTTGTTTAACTCTATCATCAACATCGTCTTGCTCGTCACCGTTAACTTCACCGTGAAGAAACTGAATGAGGGCGAAGGTCTTTACTAAGAAAGGAGCAACAAGCTATGCCCATTAAACATTCCGGATTAGATCGCTTTATCGTCGTGCTGAACGCGATCTTCCTGACACTGGCCGTACTTATCATTGTACTTCCTTTGATTTATGTAGTGATTGCATCTTTTATGGATCCATCAGTTCTGCTCAGTAAAGGATTATCATTCAACCTTTCGGACTGGTCATTAGAAGGGTATATAAAAATTCTTTCTAATCCGGCCATGATCCGAGGTTTTGGAAACTCTGTTTTATACTCTGTTTCATTTGCTATGCTTACCGTTCTCGTCTCAATCTGTGCAGGGTACGCACTGTCTGATGACAGGCTCAAAGGAAAAGGATTCTTCATGACCTTGTTTATTATCACCATGTTCTTTGGGGGTGGGCTTATACCTACATACCTGCTCGTTAAGAATCTTGGTCTGCTTGATACAGTCTGGGCGGTGATCATTCCAGGAGCAATCAATGTATGGAACATCATTCTCTCTAGAACTTTCTTCAAAGGAGTACCGAATGAAATGAAGGAAGCCGCTAATGTCGACGGAGCTTCGGAGATGCGGATTTTCTTCAGTGTCGTATTACCGCTCTCCAAACCGATTGTTTTCGTGCTCGCTCTTTATGCTTTTGTGGGCCAGTGGAACTCCTACTTTGACGCCATGATCTATTTAGATAATCCGAATCTTCATCCACTGCAGCTCGTGTTGCGGTCCATCTTGATCCAGAATCAGGTAGATCCGGGCATGATCAGCGATCAACTCGCCATGGCGGAAATGAAACGATTGTCTGAAATCATCAAGTACGCTGCCATTGTTGTTTCCAGTTTGCCACTTATTGTTATGTATCCGTTCTTCCAGAAGTACTTTGAAAAAGGTGTTATGGTCGGTTCCCTTAAGTAGGAAACAGGCTGCACATAGATAAAGATTAATTCATTCATATCTAATTTGGAGGTCATACCCTATGAAAAGAATTAAGAAATCAAGAGTATCAACGAAAGTAGCTTCTGCATCTGTACTTGCTTCGTTTATGTTCCTTACTGCATGCGGTGGCGGAGGAGGAGGGGGAAGTGCAGCTAGTAAAGAACAGGACGCCAGCGGTAAAGTAACTTTGAACTTTATTACGCAAAGCTCTCCACTTGCACCCGTTGATCCAAATGAAAAACTGATTAATAAGCGTCTTGAAGAAAAGACGAATGTTCATATTAATTGGAAGAATTTCACGAAAGACGTATTTGTTGAAAAAAGAAACTTGGCTGTGGCAAGCGGCGATCTTCCTGATGCAATTTTTAATGCGGACTATAGCGACTATGAGCTGCTCAAGCTTGCTAAAGATGGTGCCATTATTCCGCTGAATGAGCTTATCGAGAACAATATGCCCAACTTCAAAAAGGTGCTGGAAGAAGCACCGGAATACAAGAGTATGATTACGGCACCAGACGGTAATATTTATGCCTTTCCGTGGATCGAAGAGCTGGGCAATGGCAAAGAAAGAATCCAGGCGGTAGACAGTATGCCTTGGATCAATGTGGAATGGCTTGAGAAGCTGGGCCTTGATATGCCTACAACAACAGAAGAATTAAAAGAAGTATTAATTGCCTTCAAGACAAAAGATCCAAATGGCAATGGTAAGGCTGACGAAATTCCTTTGTCCTTTATTAACAAGCCTGGAGCAGAAGATCTGGTTTTCCTATTTGCTTCATTCGGATTGGGGGAGAACCCCGACCACGCGGTTGTAAGCAATGATGGGAAGGTAATATTTACGGCGGCAAAAGATGATTACAAAGAAGCCGTTTCTTTTATTAACGAGCTGTATAAAGAAGGACTCATTGATATTGAAGCCTATACTCAGGACTGGAGTACTTACCTTGCAAAAGGAAAGGATCAGAGATACGGACTTTACTTCTCATGGGATAAAGCTAACATCACTGGAGCAAATGACATTTACGAGGTTATGCCTCCACTTGCTGGACCAGATGGTGAAGTTAACGTAACAAGAACGAACGCGCTTGGTTTGGGCAGAGGTAAGATGGTTGTTACTAGCGCCAATAAGAACTTAGAAACGACAGCGAAATGGGTTGATCAACTCTACGATCCGATTCAATCTGTACAGAACAACTGGGGAACGTATGGAGACGATAAACAGCAAAATATTTTCGAATTTGATAAAGAAAAAGAAATGCTGAAGCATTTGCCGCTGGAGGGTGCAGCTCCTGTAGAACTACGTGAGAAAACAAGTGTCGGTGGACCCTTAGCTATCCTTGATTCCTATTATGGCAAATACACAACCATGCCGGATGATGCCAAAGGCAGAATGGATATTATCAAGAACATCATGGCGCCTAAAATGAAAGCAGAAAACGTAATGCCGAGTGTATTCCATTCTATTCAAGAGCTTGATCGCCTTACGACAATTGAGACGGATCTGTTTGCCTACGTGCTTAGAATGCGTACTGAATGGTACCAAAATGGTAAAGTCGAAGCGCAGTGGGATGAATATTTGAAAGAATTGGACCGTCTGGGCCTGCAAGAATGGCTTGAAATTAAACAAGGCGGCTATGACAGAGCAAGCAAATAATAAACTATAAATAATATGCGGTAAATGCCGTGTTCGGGAGTAAAGGAGAAAACAATAATGTCTACGATTGCGAAACAAAATTACCGCGGAGTGTATCATTTTTCCCCTAAGGAAAAGTGGATGAATGATCCAAACGGAATGGTTTATTTTGAGGGTGAATATCATTTGTTCTTCCAGCACCATCCAGGTGGAATGACTATGGGCGCTATGCACTGGGGCCATGCGGTCAGCAAGGATCTGGTTACATGGGAGGAGCTGCCTATCGCTCTTGCTCCAGATGAGTTAGGTATGATTTTTTCCGGCAGTGCCGTAGTTGACTGGAATAATACGACTGGATTTTTTGAAGATAAACCAGGTCTAGTAGCGATTTTTACACACCATTTGGATATGCCGGAAGGCAAGCCAGCCATTCAGCGTCAAAGCTTGGCTTATAGTAAGGATAACGGAAGAACCTGGACGAAATATGATGGAAACCCGGTGCTTGAACATGATACATTCATTGATTTCCGTGACCCGAAAGTATTTTGGAATAAAGATACTAATCAATGGGTGATGATTGTAGCTTGTGGTCAAACGGTGTGTCTATATCATTCTCCTGATCTGATGAACTGGACATTTGCCAGTGAATTCGGAGAAGGAATCGGTTCTCATGACGGGGTATGGGAATGCCCGGACTTGTTCCCGCTGGCCATTGATGGCGATCTTTCGAACACGAAATGGGTGATGCTAGTGAGCATCGGTGCGGATCCCGCTTTTGTGGAAGGATCAAGAACACAGTATTTTACAGGGGATTTTGATGGAGAAGTGTTCACGCCAGATGAAGATTCGATAAAAGTCCGCTGGCTTGATTATGGAAGAGATAACTATGCAGGTGTAAGTTGGTCCGATATACCGGCGGAAGATGGAAGAAGGCTATTTATCGGCTGGATGAGCAACTGGATGTATGCTAACAAGACGCCAGCAGAAGAATTCCGTGGCGCGATGACAATTGCAAGAGAACTTCAGCTCGAATCAAGACAAGGGGGAACCTTTCTTGTGCAGAAGCCGGTCCAAGAGTTGGAATCAGCTCGTGTACAAGTCCTTTCTATAAAAAATGCAACGGTGCAAGAAATCAATACTCTTCTTAAAGAGATTCACTTGGAATCTTATGAGATTATAGCTGAGTTCGCTCGGGGTAAATCTGTAGGTTTCAAGGTAAGAGTTGGTGCGGATGAACAAACAGTGATCGGTATCAACGGTGAGACAGAGGAACTTTATGTAGACAGGAAGGCTTCGGGCCAGCATGATTTCCATGAACATTTCGTAGGACATCATTCAGCCAAACTCGCAGCGCTTGATGAGTCAAATGATCTCCGTATTTATGTGGATCGCTCTTCCGTTGAGGCGTTTAGTAATGGAGGCCAGGCAGTGATTACGGATCTTATATTCCCTGGACTAGAATCTAAAGGTATTGCTGTGTTTGCAGAAAATGAGAATGACTTGCTGATTTCCCTGGATATCTATGAGCTTACTCTCTCTGCTGAGCAAGACAAGAATTAGTCACCGAGAGGAGTCTTGTATATGCGTATAGGAGCGATTGAAGCTGGCGGAACGAAGTTTATATGTGGCATCGGGAATGAAAATGGGATCATTGAAGATCAGATCAGTTTCCCGACAGAACATCCTGAGTTGACGTTGCCCAAAGTTATTCAATATTTTCAAGACAAACCAGTAGAAGCTATCGGAATTGGATCGTTTGGTCCAATCGATATAAGCCCAGATAGTCCGACGTATGGTTACGTTACAACAACACCAAAACCAGGTTGGGGAAATTACGATATGCTGGGCACTTTGAAAAGAAACTTTTCGGTTCCCTTTGGCTGGGACACGGACGTCAATGCAGCGGCATTTGGTGAAGCCAAATGGGGCGCAGCCCAAGGGTTATCCAGCTGTTTGTACTATACAGTTGGCACGGGTGTTGGTGTGGGAGTGTATTCAGAAGGCAAACTTATTCATGGTCTTGTGCATCCTGAAGGGGGTCATGTTCTTACAAGACGCCATCCTGAAGATGAATTCCCAGGGGGATGTCCCTATCATGGGGACTGCCTAGAAGGGATGGCGGCAGGTCCTGCTATTGAAGCAAGGTGGGGGAAGAAGGGACATGAACTTCCTATAGATCACCTTGCATGGGAAATGGAAGCATTTTATATTGCGCAGTCGATTACGGGTGCTATATTGCTTAACTCTCCTCAGAAAATCATTCTGGGTGGTGGTGTTATGCAGCAGTCACAATTGTTTCCACTTATTCGGCAGGCCGTGCTACAGAACCTGAACGGTTATGTCAGCTCAAGTACTATTTTGGAACACATAGATGAGTATATCGTTCCACCAGGACTAGGCCAACAGGCGGGATTATGTGGTGCTCTCGCTCTTGGACTCACAGCACTGGAAAGTCAGAGTTCTGCTCAATTGTAAAAGAATATAGAGAGGAGGTCAGTGCAATGAATTGGCCTCCTTCTTATTTTACAATAAAAGAAATGATTGATGATAGAAAAAGAGGGTGAAGAGGATGGTTAATAAGGGAAAAGTAGTTTTATGCTTTCTCATGGCAACAGGATTTGTTATGACTTCAGCAGGCATTTATGTAGCCAATCCCGGTACGGGTTGGGCTGCGCCCGCTGATCAGGAGGTAAGTAAACAAGCTAAGGAGGGGCTTTCTATTTTTGAAAGCGTAACCAAAACAAACACAAACTTGACAGGTTGGCAAATAAAAGGAAAAGGTAAGTTGGCGGATACTGTGGAAGGGATTTTACTGACTTCTGATCCACAAGAAAATGTAATGGCAATTTCCGAAACGGTGTCAGAGGATTTTATCTATGAAGCTGATGTCATGATCAAGGATATGCAAGCGGACGCGACCTTATTGTTCCGTTCTAATGAAGATGGCTGGAGTTCCTACATGCTCCAAATTGTTCCGAATGCAGGTATGATCCGCTTACGAGACGCAAGTGATGGTGAAGGGAAATTAAAAGAGGAGCGGAAGGTTACTATTAAGGCAGGAGAGATCTATCATCTCAAGGTGAAAGCAGAGGGTTCATCACTGAAAGTATATTGGGACAACGAATATAAACCTTTGATTGAGGTTCAGGATGATGCGTATCGTACTGGTAAGCTGGGACTCAATGTATGGAATGGTTCTGTTTTGTTCCAAAATATTATCGTAAGCGACCTGAAAGGAAATTTGGGTGCTGTGGTTACAAATAAAGGACAATGGCAGCCTAATATCAACGGCAAGAAAGGAATGGTAGTAAACCAGAGTAAGTCACAGCAAATTTATAACAAACAAGCTACTGATTTTGTATATGAAGGAAATCTATCTCTTCGTCCTGATTCTGTTGCAGCGCTCGCCTTTCGTTCATCGGCTGATGGAACAAAGGGATATGAAGCAGCCCTGACAAAGGAAGGAAATCAGGTTCGTGTAAGTCTGACGAAAGCTAACGGAACAACAATTGCAAGTTCACAGCATATCTATCCAAGTCAGACCGGAGCAAAACATCATGTAGAGATAAAGGCGAAGGGAAACAGAATTCAGGTCTTTCTAGACGGATACACCCCGGCCGCAATCGATCTAACAGATAAAACCTATACCGATGGATATGCAGGAATCGTTGTTAAACAGGGAACAGCTTACTTCCAGGATACCTATGTGACGGATGCCAGCAATTATTATAGTGAAAAATATCGTCCTCAATACCACTATACGCCAATTCGTGGTTCTGCCAGTGATCCGAACGGACTTGTCTACTTCGAAGGTGAATATCATCTATTCCATCAGGACGGAGGCACTTGGGCACATTCTGTCAGTAAGGATATGCTGAACTGGAAGCGGCTTCCGATTGCGCTGCCGTGGAATGATCATGGGCATGTCTGGTCTGGATCAGCTGTGGCAGATCTGACGAATGCATCAGGTTTGTTCGGGGATTCAGGAGGTAAGGGGCTGATTGCCTACTACACTTCCTATAATCCCGATGGCCCGAATGGGAATCAGCGTATCGGTCTTGCATACAGCAAGGACCAAGGTCGTACTTGGGAATATTCCAAGACGCGTCCAATGGTTATCGGAAATCCAGGCGATAATGGAGGGGAGCCGGGAGGCTGGGATTTCCGTGATCCGAAAGTGATTCGTGATAATGACAATAACAGGTGGGTAATGGTTGTATCCGGTGGAGACCATATTCGTTTCTTTACTTCAATGAATCTACTTGATTGGACCCTAACAGATAGTTGGGGATACGGGGAATATGTTCGCGGCGGTGTATGGGAATGTCCGGATTTGCTTCAGCTTTCGGTAGACGGAACATCACAGAAGAAATGGGTTCTGATGATTAGTACAGGAGCGAATTCAAAAACACGCGGATCAGATGCTGAATATTTTGTGGGTCATTTAACAGCGGAAGGTAAATTCGTTAATGATAATCCGGCAGGGAAAGTTTTGCGAACAGATTTTGGAAAAGAATTCTACGCTTCAATGTCTTTTTCGAACATGCCAGATCATCGCAGTGTAATGATGGCGTGGATGACAAACTGGGACTATCCGTTTGCTTTTCCAACAACCCATTGGAAAGGCGTACTGTCAATCCCAAGAGAAGTCTCATTAGTAACGACAAAAGATGGGATTCAGCTCGCTCAAAGCCCGATCAAGGAGTTGGAAACGCTACGTAGTCAGCTGTATTCTACTGCTAACAAAGAGGTGAGTCCTTCTTCTCAGAATCTATTGAAAGGGGTTACCTCTGGTGCATACGAAATTGAAGCTGAAGTAGAAATTCCAGCAGGTAGTCAGGTTAGTGAATTTGGCTTTAACGTTCGTGTAGGGGGAAGTCAAAAAACGGTTGTTGGATATAAACCTGGTGAGGGTCGGATTTTCGTGGATCGGTCTGCATCTGGTTTGACGGATTTTTCGAGTCTATTTAATACAAGACATGAAGCGGCAATGCAAACGGAGAACAAGCGAGTTAAGATGCGTATCCTTGTAGATGAGTCTTCTATTGAGGTTTTTGGCAACAACGGTAAAGTTGTTTTCTCTGACGTCATTTTTCCGGATCCAGCCAGCAGAGCTTTGAGTTTTTACACCAAAGGAGGCAACGTAAAAGTCGTATCTCTGAAGGTGAATCAGTTAGGCTCTGTATGGAATCAGGAGACGGGCTCAGCTACCAAGATAATGATGGATACAAGTGATCGCGAACTGAGCAAGGGGCAAAGCGACATACTTTTGGCGATGGTAGAGAATGGTACCGGTAATGGGGCACAGCCGCTTAAATGGAATTCCAGTAACAAGGATGTTGTTGAACTAAACGTGGTGGATAAATCCCAGGCAACCCTTGTAGCTAAAAAAGAAGGCGAGTCTATCATTACCGTCTCTACTCCAAATGGGAAGACATCCGCTAGCTTATTAGTTAAGGTATCTGGGGGCGAATTTCATACGAACTTAAGTGGGTGGACTAAAGATCTATCTGCAGCCTCCTGGGTCATTGGTGAAAATGGGATTCGTGGAAATTACTGGAGTGACGCGAATTATATCGCAGAGAAGCAGGCAGGAGATTTTACTTATGAAGCAGAGATGATGTTAGGGAAATCCGGAGGAGCAGGCTCTATGTTGTTCCGTGCCAGCGAAGATGGACGCAGCGGATACTACTTAAATCTGGATCCGAATATGAAGTCCATCCGTCTGTTTTATAAAATCGACGGCCGTTTTGAAGAACGTCAGATTCTAGCAAAAGTTCCGACGTTCATTCAGCCGGGTCAAACCTACAAAGTGAAAATCGAAGCGAAGGGCCCGCATATCGTGGTTTATGTGGATGGGCAGAAAGTGATCGACCTGCAGGACGGCACATTTGCAGAAGGCCGCTTTGGACTACATGTATTTGGCGGATATGCTTCATATCAAAACGTTAACGTGAGCGGAGAAACACCTGCCGATCTATACACTTCCAGTCTAGTAAATGCAGAACTACAGAAATCCCTTTATACAGCAAATCTCGCAAATGGTGAAGCTGTTACACTGAAGGCTGCGAATGATTTTACGGATCAGAAGTGGGTATTCGTGCCGACGGGGGACGATGCAGGCTCCTATTCTATTCGTACAACAGCCGGTCAGGCGCTTGATCTAGACACAGGGCAAAATAAAATCCAGTTATACCCTTATCTCGGATATAACAATCAGCGTTGGATTTTTCACAAAAATGATGATGGTACCGTAAGTATTATTTCTGCTCATCATAAGAAAGCGTTGGAAGTATCAGCGGATGGGTCGACACTGTCCCTTAGCGAGCTTGATCCTACTCTTGATCGACAAAAATGGGTAATTACCAATTAACCTGAGGATGATAGAAGCAATGGAAGGGGGAATAGCGTGTCTAAAAAGCAACTTGTCTGCGGATGAGTTGCTTTTTGTTTTGGCTGCATTTTATGTATTGACGGATATTGGAAATGTAAGTAGAATGTAAATTAGTTAAAACCTTAAAACTTTTGTAAAGAATTTTGGTGTTCTTGATAAAGGCAAAGCTGACATTCAGTGTGCAATTTTCAATCAGGACATAGAAATATCACGAAAGGTAAGGTTTTTTTATTTACCTAAAAAGTTTAATCGTTTAAACTTTCGGGTGACGGAGGTATGGAAGCTAAGATGAATATACATGATGTAGCCAAAAAGTCGGGACTCTCTGTAGTGACCGTATCCAGGGTGCTTAACAATTTACCATCTGTACGGGAAGCTAATAGACAGAAAGTGCTGAAAGCTATGGAGGAATTAAATTATCAGCCCAATTCAGCAGCGCGGAGTCTTGTGAGAGGCAAAACGGGAGTCATCGGGATGTCGATTACCAACTTTAACGACTCTTTCTATGACCGGGTTATTCGCGTGGTGAACCGGAAGCTGGCGGCGCAAGGGTATTTTTTAGCCCTATCGATCGCCGAGAATGAGGATGAAGGCGATAATTTCCTGTTTCAGAAGGATCGCGTTGATGGAATTATCCTGTTGTCCCCACTTGAAGAAAAGGCATATGTAGAGGAACTGAAAAGAAAAAATATTCCGTTTGTATTGCTGGATAACCAGTTTCAGCATGAGGATGTGCCTAGCGTCGTGGTCGATAACTATCAAGGCGGGTATGAGGCTACAAAGCACTTGCTCGATCTTGGGCACACTCAAATCGCCTATATTGGCGGCCCTTCGGTATTTCTAAGTGTAGCGGAGCGTAAGCGCGGTTATGTCCAAGCGCTCGAGGATGCCGGGTTAACGCCATTCGGAACGGAATACTGCAGTTTTACAGTAAGCGGCGGCTATGAGGTGGCCAAGAGATGGATCCGCGAAGATAAGCTGCCGACAGCTTTTTTTTCCGGGGACGATTTTATTGCTCTTGGAATGGTTCAGGCTCTCCGGGAAGAGGGAATTCGAGTACCCCACGATATCTCAATTGTTGGATTTGATGATCAGCAGTTCGTAGGTGAATTTTACCCGCGGTTAACGACGGTCAGACAACCTGAGGCACAAATGGGCAATATAGGCGTTGATTTACTACTAAAAATGATCAATGGGGAGGTGATGCCGCCCGCTGTAACGAAGCTCGCTCCGCAGCTACTCATTCGTGAATCCACCGCATCTGTTAGATTACCTTGAATTTTAGGAGTGAAATCATCCGTGAAGTATTTTTTGGGAGTTGATGCAGGAGGCAGTAAAACCCACGCAATGATTGCAGATGAACAAGGGAAGGTCATCGGAGTTGGCAAGGGTGGGATCGGAAATCATCAAATAAACCGTGAGCAGGCGGTGAACAGTTTGCAGCAGGCCATATCGGAAGCAATTATGGCGTCAGGGCTGACCAAGGATCAGCTGGATTACTCCTGGTTCGGCTTAGCGGGAGCGGACAGAGAGGCTGATTTCCGGATTTTGCGACCGATCATCAGCAGCTTTGATCTTCCCCAAACTGAGATTTCCTGCGATACCTGGATTGCCTTGCGGTCAGGTACAGAGAAGAACTACGGGATCGTGCTGATTTGCGGATCAGGCGTGAACTGTAGTGGTAAAAATCCGTTGGGTGCTACATACCAATGTGGTGGATTCGGCTACCGGTTCGGGGATTATGGCGGTGGCTATGATTTAAGTATTGAGGTATTCCGTAGCGTCCTTCGGGCGGATGAGGGAAGAGAGAAGGAGACGGTCCTAACCGAACGCTTAACGGAATTGTTGGGCTATTCCAATGTTTCGGAGCTAAGAGAGGATTACCTGGATCATTTCAGAGACCTGCCTCCCCATATTGCTGAACTATTGTTTCAAGCGGCAGAGGAAGGGGACCAGGTTGCCACCGAGCTGCTGGTCAAGCAAGGGGATGAGCTGGGTTTGGCCGCGGCATCGGCCATCCAGCGCTTGGGCATGGAGGAGGACTTCTTCGACATCGTACTTGCAGGCAGCCTGCTGACAAAGGGAGACCGCTCAGGCATCATCCGGCGGGCCATTGAGAGAAGAGTGAAGTTGTCGGCTCCGAATGGCACTTTAAGGATTTTGACCCGGGAGCCGGTTGTAGGATCGGTCGTTCTGGCTATGGAAAGCAGCGGTATGCGTGTAGATCAGAAGGTTCTAGATAATCTATCACAGGGGAAAGTACTGAACACAATAGGCTAGTTTTTATAAGACCAAAATGAAAAAGATGAAGGAAGGGTCTATCATGGAGGAAACATTGAAGCTGGTTGTCATCGGAGCGGGATCATCGTATACGCCTGAGCTTATTGAAGGCATCATCCTGCATCACCAAGAGCTTCCCATTCGCGAAGTATGGCTGGTGGATATTGAGGAGGGAAGGGAGAAGCTGCATACGATTGCAGAACTGAGCAAACGCATGATTGCTGAGTCCGGACTGCCGATTACCGTGGTCCAGACGCTTGAGCGCAGGGAAGCCATTGCCGGAGCGGACTTTGTATGTACGCAAATCCGGGTAGGCATGCTGGAAGCGCGCAAATGGGATGAATTAATTCCGCTTCAATACAATGTCATCGGCCAGGAGACGACAGGTCCCGGAGGGATGATGAAAGGTCTACGGACCATCCCGGTCATTCTGGATATTTGCAAAGACATTGAGGAGCTGGCTCCGGATGCCTGGTTGCTGAATTTTACGAATCCGGCCGGTATGGTGACTGAAGCTGTTCACAAATACTCATCGGTAAAAAGCGTAGGCTTGTGCAACTCGCCGATTGGTTTTCAAAAGTGGCTCTCCGAATTCTTCAGACTTCCTATGGAGAAAATCTACGCGGAGTTTGTCGGCATCAACCATCTGCACTGGGTATCCGATATCGTGATTGATGGTAAAAGCAAGCTGCAGGAGCTCATTGATTACCCGCAGAGTTACAAGGCAAGCAATGTGCCGTTTGATTCCTGGGACTACCGGTTTCTGAATGCTTTGAAAGCGATTCCCTCTTATTACCTGAGCTATTACTATATGACGGACGCGATGCTTGCGGAACAGAAGGAAGCAGCAGCAACGACTGGATCGCGCGCTGAGGTAGTGAAGAAGGTGGAGGAAGAGCTGTTTGAACTGTACCGGAACGTAGCGCTGAAGGAAAAGCCCAAGCAGCTGGAACAGCGCGGCGGAGCCTACTACTCGGAGGCGGCAGTGCTGCTGATGCGCTCCATTTATAATGATTCCCGCGATATCCAGACGTTGAATGTAAGGAATAACGGAATGATTGACTTCTTGCCGGACGATGCCTCTATTGAGGTGAACTGTATGGTAACCAAGCAAGGCCCGCTGCCGATTCCGCTGCGTATAATTCCTCAGCCCATCAAAGGCTTGCTGGCCGCGGTCAAGCAATACGAGAGCCTCACCATCGAGGCGGCTGTGCACGGAGACCGGGATATAGCCCTACAGGCTATGGTTCATCATCCGCTCGTGCCTTCGGTCACCGTAGCTGAACAACTGCTGGATGAAATGCTGGAGAAGAACAAATCGTTGTTGCCGTTGTTTCACTAGAATCGTCCAGAGGAGGAAAAGTGGATGAACACGGCCGAGAAACCGCGTAGATGGAAGAAATTTATCAGTCAATTGGATTTGCAGTCCATGGTTTGGCCGGGAATTATCTTTGTATTCATTTTTAGCTACATTCCGATGTATGGCGTGGTTATGGCATTCCAGCAATACGATATTTTTGGCGGCATTATGAAGAGCCCCTGGGTTGGATTTATGCATTTCAGAATGTTCTTCGAGGCGCCGGAGTTCTGGAATGTGATGCGAAATACCCTTGTGATTAGCTTGCTTAAATTGATTATCTCTTTTCCTGCCCCGATTCTTCTTGCACTGATGCTGAATGAAATCGGGAATATGGGCTTTAAACGGATTATCCAGACCGTCAGCTATTTACCTTATTTCCTGTCCTGGGTTATTGTATCCGGTTTTGTATTTTCGCTGTTATCCGTTGATAACGGAACGGTGAACTATTTGCTGGAGCGATTCAATTTGGTAGGGGAGCCAGTTAACTTCCTGGCGTTACCCAAATACTTCTGGTCGATTCTAGTAAGCGTAAATGTATGGAAAGAGGTCGGATTCGGGAGCATTGTCTACCTGGCCGCGATTGCAGGTATTGATCCAACCCTATATGAGGCCGCTTCTATAGATGGAGCAAGCCGGTTTAAGCAAATTCACTTGATTACACTCCCCAGCATTACCCCCATTATCATTATCTTTATGATTCTTGCCATCGGCAGTCTGCTCAGTGCGGGCTTCGAGGACATTTTGCTGCTGGCAACCAATCCAATTCTGCGACCCTACTCCGATGTTATCGACACCTATGTGTACCGTGTTGGGATTTTAAATGCCAGATTCTCTTATGCGACAGCGGTAGGGCTATTCAAGGCGGTGATCAGTGTCATTCTGCTAGTGACGGCCAACAAAATCGCTCGCCGGGCAGATGTTAGTCTCTGGTAGTACTACTACTCATAGCGAATGCTTCCGATGCTCCATAAACCTTTTAGGAGGAGTGAACAATGAGACTAAGCCTAGGCGACAAAATCATGCAGCGGAGTATTTATACCCTTTTGACGCTGCTGGCGTTACTCATGCTATACCCGTTTTGGAATGCGTTGGTCATTTCCTTTAATCTAGGGAGCGATACGGCGCTCGGCGGTGTAACCTTGTTACCGAGAGCTTTTACCCTGGAAAATTATTATATTGTGTTTCAGGATCAACGCCTGCTGAATTCTTTTCTGATCACCATTCTTAGAACGTTAAGCGGCACGGCATTGTCTGTCTTTTTCACGGCACTGTTAGCCTACGGAATGTCCAAGAAGACATTGCTTTTTCGAAAACAATATATGGTGTTCTTCATGATTACGATGTTCTTCAGTGGAGGGCTCATCCCTAGTTATTTACTAGTTCGCTCTTTGGGTATGCTGGACACCTTTTGGGTGCTGATTATCCCCGGCATCATCAGTGTCTGGAACATGATTGTCATCCGCACCTTCTTCCATGCTCTGCCGGAGGGTTTGGAGGAATCTGCCAAAATCGACGGAAGCAGCAACTACGGCATTTTTTTCCGAATCGTCATTCCCGTCTCCGGCCCGGTGCTGGCCACGATTGCCTTATTCACCGCAGTAGGTTATTGGAATGACTGGTTTACGGGAGCGATCTATATTACAAAGGATCACTTGCTCCCTATACAGACCCTGCTGCGCCAGATTATGAACTCCAACATCATGACCCAAATTGGCTCATCGAATGCTATCGCGCTGGATCATATGAACCGGAATCGGACGATTACCACGAAGTCACTGACTATGGCTACGATGATGATCGCTACCATTCCAATTATCCTGACGTATCCTTTTCTCCAAAAGTACTTTGTTAAGGGCGTAATGATTGGTTCGATGAAAGAATAGCAGTCTCCATATTATGTAGAAAGAAGGGAAAAGATGCGCAATCGTATGAAATGGGTATCTCTTTTGCTGACTTCACTGGTGCTTCTTCTCGCTGCCTGTAGCGGAGGAGGAAATTCTAACACTTCACCAAACACAAGCGAGAAAAATCTGAATACTGAGGCCGCCACAGATGACGGCAGCGGGATCAAGCCCGTCACCTTCAGCTTCTATGGAAACTATGACTGGCTTACGACATCACCCTGGGGGGATAATGAGGCGACAAAATGGATTCAGGAGAACCGTAAGGTTACTGTTGAACCCATACAATCCGGAGGAGCGGCCGGAGAAAAGCTCAACACGATGATCGTCGGCGGTGATTTACCGGATGTCATTTTTACTGACCGGGGATCCTCAGTGGAGCGGCTGGTGCAGGCAGGACAACTCGTTGCGCTGGATGATTACTATGAGAAGTATCCGAACTTCAAGAAATATGTGAAGGAATCCACCCTGAATTTGCTCCGTTCAGAAGACGGGAAAATCTATCAAATCCCGAACTGGTATACATCCGGGCAATTCGGCAACGGCGGATGGATGGTGAATAAAGATATTTATAACGAACTCGGCAGACCGGCGCTGGAGACCTTTGATGATTTGTATCAATATTTGCTTAAGGTGCAAGAAAAGTATCCGGATGTAGTACCTCTGGAGGTTGGGGAGAAGGGGGCAGGTCTGGAAATTATGTATGGTGGTTTTAAGGAGAACTCCACCAGTAAGTTTATTTCACTCATGGGATATCCGGATGGCGACAAGCTGTCATCTATCTTGGATGATCCTGCTTACGAAGAGATGGTGCTGTATATTAATAAGCTGTATCGTGAACGGCTGATTACGCAGGATGCACTGCAGCAAACCCAGGATGCGGTCAAAGAAAAGGTCAATACCAACCGGGTAGCAGTCATGGTCGAATCCAATATCACTACGTATGGAGCAGAGGGACACCGGGCACTGACAGCGAATAATCCGGACAGCGGTTATGAGATTATATGGCCGATTCATAAATCCGGACTAGACAAAACACGAGTGTTTGTAAGCGGCTTTGAGACGCTGGGTTGGAACGTTAATGTCATTACGAAAAAGGCCAAGGATCCGGAGGCCATCTTCGCTTATTTTGACTGGATTACGGGTCCGGAGGGGCAGAAGGTGCTTTTCTTCGGTCCTAAAGGCTTGTACTGGGATAAAGAGGATGCGGACGGAGCTCCAATCCCGAACGAGAAATACAAGACGACTCCTGCTAACGAGCGTACGGAAACGATGCGGAAATTCGAGGACTTTAACTGGGCGGGAAATACGACCTTTATTGATACGGCGAAAATGAGCCTCGAGGCGCTGCTTTCCGCGAACCAGAAATCCTGGGAGACCGTGGCGCAGTCCACGGTGACCTGGAAAACCGCGTTGGATATCACGGAGTTTGTAAATACCGATCCTATTCCGGATACGGAGATCGGCATCATCGCACAGAATATCGGGGATATTTATACCCTTGCTTACGCCCAGATGGTTCAGGCGAAGTCGGATGAAGCGGTGTTGTCGGCGCTAAAGACAGCTAAAAAGAACACCGAAAAAGCGGGGCTTGCTAAGCTGCTTGAATTCAGAACCGAAAAATGGCAGGAAAATGTTAAGAAAATCAACGCGACGAAATAAGACTATTTATAAAATCTTATAATTGTGGAGGCGAGATTATGGCATTTGCGTTGAGATCGAGGTTCATAGCACTGTTAAGCATCGTGTTGGTTTCTTCGATAGCCGGTGGTTCCGTTCCTGTTATGGCCGAAGAGGAGAGTAACCCCCCTTTCGAAACGGAAGTTATTGTACGGACCGTAAACCAGTTTAAGAACATGACGGATGTCCAGAATTTCATCGCGCTGTCTACAAGCTATGGCGTCGATGTTATTAGCATGAACGTGAAGCAGGATGAAGATGATGAGGTTCCGTCTGGAAGTGTATTTTATCAGAGTGATATCGCACCAATTGCCCAAGGCTACCAGAATTTCGATGCCCTGCAGGCTGTCATAACGGCAGCCCATGCTGCAGGAATCAAGGTTCATGCCTGGATTCCGCAGTTCCATGATCAGCAGGCTTTCCTGGAGCACGATGAATGGCAGATGCAGGCGCTGGTTGACGGGGTTCAGACACCGTTTACAGGTTCTAACGGCAACGAATACTTCGTCAATCCGATTCACCATGAAGTGCAGGAGTATGAGCGTTCCATTATTCAGGAAGTAATCGAGAATTATGATGTGGATGGCGTTGTGCTGGATTGGATCCGCTTCGACAATTACAACATGGACGTCAGTGATTACACGGCCCTGAAGTATCAGGCGCAGTTCGGGTATTCACCGCTCAGCATTGACTTCGAGACAGATTCGCCTCAGCGTGAGCAGTGGAATGAATGGAGAACCGAACAAATCGGACAGTATGTGGGCGATATCCGTCAGGATATCACCCAGTCCTCGAAGCCGGATGTGCAGCTCGGCGTGTATATTTTGCCGCCAGAATTCATTGAAGTTGGGCAGAATGTAGCCAAATTCAAGGATGATATCGACTTTGTTGCACCAATGGCGTACTTTGATGACTGGGAGTTCAACAGTGATTGGGTATACAGCACTTCCTACGGAATCCTGAAGGATACGAGCGACCGGATTAGCGGCAGTGACGTGGAAATTGTTGCGACGCTGGATAATGACTGGACAGATGATCAATATCAGGAGATTTACAAGGGAATCCGCGAGAATTATCCAGGTGTGAAGCGTCTGTCGTTCTTTGCTTACGGGGCCTGGCCAGAAGATGAGCTAGCCAATATCAAAGAACGTGAAACCTGGCCTACGCCAGGCTGGACGCCTCCGGTAGAACAAGATTATCCGGCTCAATTACCAGCAGGGTGGGAGGCGCGAAATATTGGTTCCATGCCGGGGAATGTTACCTACAATTCTTCCAATGAGCAATTTACACTCAGCAGCAGCTCTACGGATATCTGGGGAAATGGAGATCAACTGAATTATATATACCAATCCGTGCGGGGCGATGCGGAGATTATTGTTAAAGTGCAGTCCACTAGCCGATTGGACGGCTGGGCCAAGGCCGGCATTATGATTCGGGAGTCGCTGGGTCATAATTCGAAGCACGCAGATATGATGCTTACCCCCGAGAATGGGGCCACCTTCCAGTATCGTGCAGAGACTGCGGGCAATATGGTTGATCAGACTGCGGCTGCCTCGGCTCCAAGATGGCTAAAGCTGACCCGAAGTGGAAATACCTTCAAAGGGGCTATTTCGACGAACGGGAATAACTGGCAAACGGTCGGAACTGTTCAGATTCCGATGAACCGCAAGGTGTATATTGGCATAGCACTTAGCAATCCCGGGGATGACTCGAGGAATAAGGCTGTGTTTGGAAATGTGAAGATTACGGATTAAGCCTAATACAAGGGCACCGGTTCTTCTTTATCCGGGGGAGTTTTCGTTTATCAGGTTAACCAGAAATATTTGGTTGACCTTTTTTTGTTTCCGTTTAAGGTGATGGTGGGGGATATATCCAATTGAAATCTGAAATGAATTTAAAGCTGCTAAATCCGGTGATATATTTAATGCAGCTAATTCTATAATATAGCTAATTCTATAATGCAGTTTAGCTTATTAATAATAGTCTTTGAGAATAACTTATACAGAATAGGAGAGATACGATGAGCGAGCGTATACCCTGCCAAACCTCAGGCTGCAAGGGAAGCATACTTCCTGCAACTGCTTTAAAGACGGGGGGAATCTGCATGCCCTGTCATCAAAGGAAGCTTGCGCTGGAGCAAAAGGCTTATATTGAACAAAATCGAAAAGACATTGATTTGTACGCAGGTGTGAATGATCCGGTTGAAATTCTTAAAATCATGCACAAACCGCGGAGATGGAGCCCGCTTGAACACGAAATCTCCTATCACAAAACCGCGCAAGAGTTGTATCGTCAACTGACTGAAAGCGAAAGGGAGCGATTGGAATCCTACGCCATTGAATTGATGGAAGAAGATGATTTTGACCAGGCTGAGGCTATTTTACTGTCGCTTATATGTTTTTCAAGTGCGTTCATTGAACGGGGGCTGGAGGTTTTTTTTCACAAAGGGAAGTATTATCCCGGTATTCTCTATAAAGAAGCGGGTCAGGAGATCCGCGATATGATCATTCATCAGTTAGAGCATGACTCGGAAAACCGTAATCATTTGCTGCTTGCATTGGCCTGGATTGGCGATAAAGAGGTTGTACGGCAGTTCGAGACATGGCGGCAGCATCCGCCTCGATGGACATCGGAGTTAAATGTGGCTCCGGAAACCTATGCTCACGAAGCAGGATGGGAATTAGATCCCGACGGTGGGAAAAGGCTGCTCTTTTACCCCGAGAGTTATCATTTTGAAGTAAACAGGGACGGAAAAAATGAGCTGGATCGGGATCATACGGCGGTAGCGGCGCTGCAGGAGGGTGAGCATTCCTGCCCTTGGTGTGGCGGTAAATTGACAGTGCTGTTTGATTACGATTTGCAGAATCCACTGGTTCAATTTATGAAGCTTTCCGGCCAGCGGTTAAGGGTTGCAGCTTGCATGCATTGTAATTGTTATGGCACCGTGTTTATGAAAGCGGAGCTGGATGGCCAATATTCGTGGAGTGAATATAATACCGTTCCTGATTTTTTGCCTGCAAATGAAGACAGGGAAGAAATAGCATGGCATGCCATGCAGCTATCGGAACGGCAGATGGGAACCTATGAAAATTCGTATTGGATGCTTGAGGCGCCTGCGTCGCAGATTGGAGGACATCCGGCTTGGATTCAGGATGCGGAATATCCTGTGTGCCCTTGCTGTTCGACGACGATGAAGTTTATTGCCCAAATGGACATGGAACAGGCCGAGGACAGCGAGGGGATTTATTATGCATTTTTGTGTGAGGGTTGCCGGCAGGTAGCTGTGAATTACCAGCAGACATAAATTAACTTATTTCTGGTTAGCGTAAATTGGAACTTCAGACTTAAAAGAGAAAAATGCTGTCTTAGACAACTAAGGACGGCATTTTTTTATTTTGTATAAACATGATGATCAAAGTACCTTGACTGTCACAGTAGTATGATATACAATGCGATTATGAGGTGATGAAATGAGTGAGAACAAAATCACATCCGATCTGCTGCGAGGGCATACCGATACGATGGTATTACGGCTCTTGTCCGAAGCCGATCGTTATGGATATGAAATCGTCAAATTGATTGCTGAGCGTTCCGGAGGCGAGTATGAATTAAAAGAAGCTACGATGTACTCCAGCGTCCGGCGGCTTGAGGCAGACGGTGACATTGAATGGTATTGGGGGGATGAGTCTCAGGGGGGACGACGGAAGTATTTTCGGATTACCGAGAAGGGGAAAGCTGTTTACGCCAATAACAAGACTAATTGGGAGTACGCAAAGCGTGTGCTTGAAAACTTATTATAAGGAGACTTGATAATATGAATGAGAAATTAAACATGTATTTAAATGGCGTATTCGCACCCTATGACGGGATAAAAAGCGTTGCTGAATTAAAGAGTGACCTCCTTTCCGATTTGCAGGAGCGGTTCAGTGAACTCAAGGCTGAAGGCAAGGATGATGAAACGGCGTTTAAGATGACGATAGACAGCATCGGCGACATTGAACAGACGGTGCAGGAGGTTGCCAATCTCTCCCGTTCACTTGAGCGGCAGGTGGTGACGAGCTTTAGGGCGAGCAACTTATCGAAGAGCGATTTTGCAGGCGTTACCGCCCATAAAGGGGATTTTAAAGTGAGCGCGTTGCGGGGCTCAGATTTTACAGGCGCTGACTTGACTGGCAGTTCTTTCGCGGGCAGTGACGTAGGCGAGGCCAAGTTCGACAGCGCTAATCTGACCGACTGCAATCTGTCCGGCATTGAACTCGCAAATGCGAGCTTTCACAAATCTATTCTTGTTCGCACCAACTTTAGCTCATCAGGACTTACAGGGGCGAAATTTATCAGTGCAAGACTGACCGACGTCAAGCTGTGTACGACTGATCTCACGAAAACAATCTTTGAGAACTGTATCTTTGACGGTGTGGAATTTAAAACCTCTGATCTGCGGGGATTATGTTTTGACGGCCAGACCTTTATCGGGGTTAAGTTTGAAAAGTCGGCGCTGAACGATATTTCGTTTAGAGGTGCGACGTTAAAAAATGTGTCATTCCTCTCCGGGTTTTCGTTATCCAAGAAGTTTTATCGTGCAATCAAAACGATCAACTTTGATGGTGCAATGATGGATAAGTTGACCTTTGCTGCGCTCAAAGGCATGGAAGCTGATTTGACAAAGGTTACAGTTCTATAAGCCTGAGCTTCCGAAGTGAGTTTTGCGGGGAGAATTCCATAAAGATATGCTAACAAAACCTTGAGGAGGGAATGCAATGAACAAGTCCATTAAAGTGGTTGGGTTGGAAAAGTCCTACAGACAGCTTCAAGTTTTAAAGGGGGTGGATTTTGAAGTGGAGCAGGGCAGCGTTTTTGCTCTGCTGGGCTCCAATGGTGCAGGCAAGACCACCATTGTCAAAATCCTCACCACTTTGCTGAATCAAGATGGCGGGACTGCTGCAGTGAACGGATTTGATGTCGCCACAAAGCCTGATTATGTACGCCAGTCCATCAGCCTGACGGGTCAATTTGCTGCCGTGGATGAGATTCTGACCGGCCGGGAAAATCTGATCATGATTGCGAGGCTCCGCCATGAGAAGCATCCGCGTCAAGTTGCGGACGATCTGCTGGAACGCTTCACTTTGACCGATGCCGCGGATCGCAAGGTATCCACTTATTCAGGCGGGATGCGCCGGAGATTAGATCTCGCGATGAGTCTTGTTGGAAAACCGCAGATTATTTTCCTCGACGAACCAACCACTGGACTTGATCCTGAGGCAAGGATTGATGTATGGAAGATGGTTAAGGAGCTTGCCGACGGCGGTACGACTGTCTTTTTGACGACGCAGTATTTGGAAGAGGCAGAGCAGCTTGCTGATCAAATCGCCATTCTACATGAAGGTAAAATTATTGCGAGCGGTACACTCGAAGAACTAAAAAAGCGTTTTCCGCCCGCAAAAGTTGAGTACATTGAAAAGCAGCCGACGCTGGAGGAAATATTCCTCGCAATCATCGGCAAAAAGGAGGGAAAGTAAATGGAAATGATTAAGAAGCACTTTTTCAGTGACATGAGTGTAATGCTCGGACGCTCTATGCGCCATATTCTCCGCAGTATGGATACCATCATCACGGTAACTATCATGCCAATTGCATTTATGCTGTTGTTTGTTTACGTGTTCGGTGGGGCCATCCAGGCGGGTACGGATAACTATGTGAATTATTTATTGCCCGGGATCATACTGATCGCTATTGCCAGTGGTGTAACTTATACGGCTTACCGCCTGTTTAATGATGTGCAAAAAGGGATTTTTCAGAGATTCCATTCTATGCCGATTGCACGTTCTACCATGCTGTGGGGACATGTGCTGACCTCCCTGATATCCAATGCGATTTCAGTTAGCGTCATCATTCTTGTTGCATTGATTATGGGGTTTCGTTCATCGGCAGGAGTGCTCTCATGGCTGGCGGTTGCCGGCATCCTGATATTGTTTACGCTGGCTCTAACTTGGGTCGCAGCAATTGCTGGACTATCCGCAAAATCGGTGGACGGCGCGACTGCTTTTTCCTACCCGATTATTTTCCTTCCTTTCATCAGCTCGGCCTTTGTGCCTACCGAATCGATGCCGCCAGTCGTTCGCGCCTTTGCTGAAAACCAACCCGTTACATCTATAGTAGAGGCGGTTCGCTCCCTCCTGATGGGGCAGCCTGTCGGCAATGATATTTGGGGAGCCATCATATGGTGCATAGCCATTCTAGTAGTTGCTTATTTAATAGCGATGCGGGTATACAAACATAAAGTAGTTTAATTGCCAGATAACGTTATAGGGTTTAGAAGCGACTTGTCTGCGGATGGGTTGCTTTTTTTCATCTCTCTACGTATCACTAAGCTGTATCCCTTTTTCTTTCACAAACTTCTCCAGAACCTTGAAATCCTCAGTAACCTTTTTAAAAGGTAAGGCTTCCAGTACCTGATCCCGGTAATCCTTTTTGGCGGCAATGGACAGGCGGGAATCAAGTATGCTGAGCACACCCAGATCAGTTTCACTGCGGATCAGGCGCCCGGTTCCTTGTCTTAACCGAAGCAGCATGTCCGGTACAAAAACCTCTTTCAAGGGATTCTTTGCCATCGAAGTCTTATATTCATAGACAGGATCGGCAGGAACAGGGAAAGGCAGACGAAAAATGATTAACTGCGACAAATCGGAACCTTCGATATTCACACCTTCCCAGAATACACCGGTACTAAGTAGAACGCCTTTACTGCCCCGAAAGTCAGCGATCACCCCGTCCTGGGACGAGCCTTCCCTTTGAACATGTAATGCCCATGCCAGCTTCTCAGAGTTTAATTTCTTATGAATATACTTCATATCCTCTTTAGCTGAAAAAAGAACCAATGTCCGCCCGTCTGTTAAATTACAGAGTCTCATCATTTCTTTGTATGCCGCTTCAAGATAATCTTCCCGCCGCTGATGGTTATAGTAGGGGATGTCCTTGGCAATATACAGCATGGTGTGGTTATCATAATCAAACGGTGAAGCTTGGCGCTCCATATAATCTCCCCTGTAACCGAGGGACTCAGTCAGATAAGCGTATTGTTCTTCCAGCGTTTCTCCGTTTTGACACATCGTTGCTGACGTTAAAATAACAGAGGTTTTCCCGTTAAATAAGGTATATTTCAGAAACTGGCTTATCCCTTTAGGGCAGATACTAAGGGTACTCTCCCGCTGGGTATTGCTTGCCCAGATCAGATAGTTATCCTCTACTCCGGCGAGTACATCAAAGAGGTCGATAAGTCCGTTCATGGCTTCGAAAATATTGTCAATCTCCCGCTCATGCCGTGAAGTTAAGACGGAAAGGCTGAGATTAAAATCTTTTAAAACCTGTGCCGCTCGTCTTAAGGGGATTCCTGTGATCTGCGATATTTTTATACGGTCATTGTCCTGCTTGGCTGTTTGCAGTAAGTCTGCCTCAACTTGTTTAAAAATATGGCCAACGCATCTTTTTATAAATTTAAATTGCGGCATAAGCTCTGTATCGGCAGATTGTTTGAAGAGAATCTGTAAGGCGTCATCCAGAATACGGCAGGTTCCCCGGTTTGTAAATTCGAGCGTTCTTGCATCTCTAACCTTCGCTTCCAGATTATGAGCTTCATCAATTACGATCAGAGCCGGCCGTTCAGTGATTAACCCCTTCGTTCCTTCCTTTTTCTTAATTAAATCACGGATGAGCAGATCCTGGTTTACGATAATAAAATCCATATCGCTCGCGTTGGCATTAATTTTAGCTCTCATCTCATAAAACGTACATGTACTTTTATAATGGCAACGTTCAAATTTGCAATCATTCACACAAACGTTAGACCATACTGCATCACTAACCCCGCCCTTAATATCTGCCCGCTCATCAATTTCATAATTGACAATCTGTTGAGCAAGCGCAGACAGAGGGGCGTTTGAATCATCCGCTTGGAACAGATCTGCTGCCCTATACCGGCAAGCATACTGCCCCATGCCTTTTCCAACTACCGAACGTACCCTTGTAAATCCGAGCCGACTTCCGATGAATCTCAGATCTTTATGTATTTGTTCTGAAAGTTGTATGGAGGATGTCGCAATAATAACCGGTTGCCTTGAGATTTGGTTAATAAGCAGGCTGGGAATGAGGTAGGCAAAGGACTTGCCGATGCCGACTCCAGCTTCAATCATCGCGTTACGACCATTAATATAGGCATCAGCGATATCTAGAGACATATCCTGCTGGCCGATCCGCTCTTTAAGTCCAATCCTGGGAAATTTATCATACATGCGAAAGATAGCATTGACTAAAGAGGGCTCGATGTCCTTCTTTAGCTCCTGCTTCTGTAATTTGTAGAGATCACTTAACCAGCTAATGACGACCGCCCCTTTTCAAAATCAATGATCTTCCTAATTATAGTTTTTTTGGTTTTTTGGTGAGGTTGTAATTATCTTCGATGCCACTCTAACAGTCAAGTCCAGAATATAATATGATGATTAAAACAAAGTGAATTACTGTGTTTTTGAAGCAGGAAAATATACACATATCTTGAATACAAACTACAAAGAAGGAGGATGACAATGTCATACAAAGAAAATGAATTGCGTTCGTCATTAATCTTAGCAGTTCCAATCATTTTAAACAGGCATTATCATTCCATGACTATGAAAAACATCGAATTCTCCTGGTTTGTAGAGACGCATAAGGAATTGTTAGATTCATCATTCAGTACGATATTAATGAGTATGGTAGAAGCCTTGTTTTTTGATTCTTTTGGTTACGATCAATACTTAAACCTGCTAGAAAAAGAGGGGGCTGAGCAAGGGGTTTATACTGCAGAAATATTCGGTGATCATTTTGATATTTTACTTGATATGAGCAAGGATTTAAATTTAACCGCTCAGAATATTATGTTTAAGATCATTGAAGAGTTTGTAGATGATTCCGCGATCCGATTGTTTTTTTATAATCGTTTAATGGAATGCAACTGGACCCGTTTTACTGGCTTTGCACAAGGTTATTTGTCTAATAAAAATCAACAGATTGACAATTTACATGAACAAAAAATTGCTGTTATGGGACAAATGGCAGCAGGAATGGCGCATGAAATAAGAAATCCGCTAGCTTCGATTAAAGGTTTTGCTCAGCTTGTAAATATCAGGCTAAATGAGCCGGAGATCAAAGCGGATGAATTGCGTGCATATCTGGATATCACCATCAAAGAGATTGATGCTCTGAATGGATTAGTAACGGACTTTCTAATACTGGCTCGAAAAGGTGACAGTACGAAAAATAACGGCGTAGTATTTAACGTTATGGAGGTTATACATAGAGTTAATAACATTGTGAATCAACTCATACTTAGTGATGATATTATACTTTCAGTAGAGTGCTCTTTAGAAAAAGTACTAACGTTTGGAAGCGCCTCTCAGCTAGAGCAGGTAATTCTTAATATTTTGAAAAATAGTATCGATTCCTTCACAGCTTTTAGAGGCAGAATAGATATTTCTGTTACCACAGCTGCTGAGACAAACGAAATTATTCTACTCTTTAAAGACAACGGAGAAGGAATTCCACAGGATAAATTAAAACGGATATTTGACCCTTTCTTTACTACCAAGCAAAAAGGGACAGGGATTGGATTATCGATTTGTAAACAATTAATTGAAATGTATGGGGGGCATATTAAGGTAGATTCAGAGGTTCAGGTTGGAACTAGCGTGAGGGTTATTTTGCCTTGGGTTTATGATTATCATATTTGAGATGCTGCTGCATCTAATGAATGAAGGAGCGACTTGCCAACAGGGAAGTTGCTTTTTTTGTTATGGTTCTACAAAAAATCAGGATGTGCGTAAGATCACAAAGCAATTATTGGATACGTTTATACTCAATATATCAATTAAATTTGAAATATAAATTACATAAGCAATTGGAGGCTACTGGCATGGATCAATTTACTTTTACAGATATGAAAAAAATAAAGAGAAAAAATTTAGGTAATGTCGTACCTTTGGAGCTTTTCAGAACGATTAGACTTATTGGTTTATATCAAGCGTTACCCATGAATGGTAAGGGTACAACGTTGACTATAGGAAGAAAAATTGGGGAAGAGTTTGGTGTTACCTCGGTTAATGAACTATTCGAGTTATTCGAACAATTGAAGATAGGGATTCCTATAATAACCCATGAAGATGACAAGGGGATGACGATTGCAGTACACGATTGTTTCTGCGAAGGGTTACCTATTATGGAAGGGAAAATGGTTTGTGACCTGGAGGGGGCCATTATCGAAGGAGCACTTACTAAAATTCGTGGAAAGCGGGTTTCCGTCCGGGAAATAAAATGTAATGTTAATGGGGATGAATATTGCGAATATATCGTCAAATATTAAATTCATATATATAAGCGAGTAAGCGACCTTTCAATTTTAAAAGGTCGTTTTTTTATGAAGAAGTTGTGATGTAATTAACATTCATTTAACATGGCTCTTATGCTGAAATGATATAACAGTTACAAATAGGTGAAAAGGTGGCTGTTAGATGAAACTTAGCAAAGAGGAAAAATCATGGATTTTATATGACTGCGGGAATTCAGCCTATTCGATGGCGGTTACAACTGCATTATTGCCTATTGTATTTGGCATGTTTTCAAATGTTAACAGCAGCATGGATTTAGGGTACTTTAACTCCATTGCTAGTATTCTTGTGGCTATCCTTAGTCCGATTTTAGGCACGATCGCAGATTACAAGGATAAGAAAAAGCGCTTTTTCTTATTTTTCTCTTTGATCGGTGTGCTGGCTACGGCTTCGTTGGCATTCGTTGCACCTGCGAGCGGGCAGTGGCAGTTATTGATTGTGTTTTACATCCTGTCTGTCATAGGTTTTGCCGGAGCCAATATTTTTTATGACTCTTTTCTTGTGGATATAACCACTGATGAAAGGATGGATAAGGTATCCACAAAAGGTTTTGCTTATGGATATATCGCCAGCGTCATTCCATTTGGCATCAGCCTGCTATTGATTCTGTTTATGGGGATGGATAAGTCGATCGGTTATCAGATTGGGTTTATCATTACTGCTCTTTGGTGGGGGCTGTTGACCATACCCATGATCAGAGATGTAAAGCAGAGATATTATATTGAGCCTGAACCAAGACCTGTAATCAACAGTTTTAAAAGACTGGGGGACACCTTTAGGAATGTTAGACAGCATAAAGTTGTATTTGTTTTCTTAATTGCGTACTTTCTTTATATTGATGGGGTAGATACGATTATTAAAATGGTGGTGCCCTATGCCACATCGGTTCTGGGTGCGGATGCTTTTGACACCTTTACCTTACTGGGGATATTATTAGTTATCCAGATCATCGCTTTTCCTTGTGCAATCCTGTATGGTAATCTCGCCAAAAAATACTCCGCCAGGACTTTGATCATCGTGGGGATTGTTACATATATCATTTCCTGCATCGCAGCTTTTTTTATCACTTCAGTGTGGCATATATTTATTCTAGGTGCGCTAATTGGTTCCGCTCAGGGAGGCATTCAGGCGCTCAGCAGGTCTTATTATGCGAAGATCATTCCAAAGGAGAATTCCAATGAATTCTTTGGTTTTTACAATATTTTTGGCAAGTTCGCGGCCATTGTTGGTCCTGCTGTAATGTCTTTAACAACAACCTTAACAGGTAATGCTAAATTTAGTATTTTAGCGATTATCCCACTTTTTATTATTGGATTATTCGTATTTATAACTTTACCTAAAGAGCAGCCTGAACATGACGAACCTAAGGGGCTTATTCTATGAAGTCAATTAAAGCACAAACGGCTATGGCCAAGCATTTGATCGTCATCTCTTACGATGCCTTTTCAGAAGACCACTGGGCATTGGCCAGCCGGCTTCCAAACTTAGCGGAATTAATTAAAAACGGGGCCCACAGCCATAAATTGAAAAGTGTGTATCCCACGCTCACATATGTAGTGCACACCACCATAGCAACCGGTGTATATCCGGATAAGCATGGCATCCATCACAACAATCCGTTTCAGCCCTTTATTAAGGAAGAGGAGCAGAATTGGTTCTGGTTTAGAAATGCGATCAAGGTGCCAACGATTTATGATGTTGCGCGCGAGCATAAGATGAGCACCGCCGGAATCCTATGGCCAGTATCGGGTAAATCCTCCATCCAATACAATATACCTGAAATCAGAGCCATCAAAAACGAAAATCAGGCACTGAAGATATTAAAAAGCGGAAGCCCCTTATACTGCGTGGATATGGAGCTGAAATATGGCCGGATCCGCAAGGGGATTGAGCAGCCCTATCTGGATGACTTCACGACCAAATGTGCTATAGAAACGATTAAGCGCAAAAAACCTAATCTTCTAATGATGCATCTGATCGATCTGGATGATGCCAAACATGCTTATGGAACTGACAGTGACGAAGTGATGCAGGTAATCACACGTATGGATAAAAGGTTAGGCGATATTATGCAGGCAGTGGATGAAGCGGGGATAAAGGATGATACGATTTTTTTAATTTTGGGGGACCATGGCCAGTTTAATGTTAGGTACAAGGTGCATTTAAACAACCTTTTGCAGGAAAAGGGCCTGATCTATGAAGAGAACGGCGAAATGAAGTGGAGAGCTTACTTTCAGTGTGGGGGTGGAGCGGCTTACTTGCATATCCGGCAGGGCGATGAAGAAGCTGAGCAAATAGCATTAGCTGTTATTGGAGATAATATGAGAGATGAATCCTCAGGTATAGAGAAATTGTATGCTAGAGATGAACTGGATTATTTTCATGTGGGCCAAACCACAAAGTATATGCTTGAGGCTAAGAGAGGTTATTGTTTCGACGAAAGTATGGATGAACCAACGATTGTTGATTTGGACAAACAAGGCGTTAAATTTGCCACGCATGGCTATTCTCCTGATAAAGACGGCTATAGATGCAACTTGGTTGTCTCCGGGGAAAAGATTAGAAATGGGCATCATATAGGGGACATCGAAATGGTAGATATAGCCCCCACGATGGCAAAGATTTTAGGGATTGATTTTAATCCAGGTGACGGAAGACCTTTAGAGGAAATTTTTATGGACTAAATTAAGCAATGTGAAACGGAGAAATTCAATGATTGAAACGCGAAAACAGAAATCAAATAAACTCAAGATATTCTCAAAAGTATTCATGATTATTATTGGGGCGCTAATAGCTGCCTATGGTCTAGAATCCGTATTGATACCCAACAACGTCTCAGATGGAGGTGTCACAGGTCTAAGCATCGTTGGCTCTGAACTGTTTGGCTTACCGCTAGGGCTGCTAATTGGCATAATTAATATCCCTTTTGTATGGCTAGGATATAAGCAAATTGGTAAAAGCTTTGCTCTTTATTCCGTTATCGGTATTGCTTCACTGGCTATTGGCACTAGTCTTATGCATCATGTACCGACGATTATAGAAGGTGATACCTTATTAATTACCGTTGTTGGCGGGATTATTATCGGTTTTGGCATGGGTTTAGCCTTACGTAATGGTGGAGCATTAGATGGGATAGATATGTTAGCTGTCTTACTTTCACGAAAATTACCTTTTGGGACCAGTGATTTAATCTTATTTCTAAACATGTTTGTCTTTATTGTTGTTTCAACAGTATTTGGCCTACAAGGGGCTATTCTATCAGCGCTTGCTTATTTTATTGCTTCTAAGGTCATTCATATTATTGAAGAAGGTTTGAGTGGCTCTAAAACGTTTAAAATCATCACCATTCAACCGGAAATCATGGTCGAGACTATTCGTGACCGATTGGGTCGTGGAGCAACTTATACAGATGCTTATGGCGGCTACTCAAATGAACAATTCAAAGAAATCACTTGTGTCATTAACCGTCTGGAAGAAAGTAAAATAAAAGATATTATTCGTGAAATTGACCCGAATGCCTTTGTAGTAGTCTACGATGTTGCAGAAGTTAAAGGTGGCAGTTTCAAAAAGAAAAATATTCACTAACGACTATAAAACGTGTTGGAGAGAAGCTAATTATGCTCTTGCCAGCGCGTTTTTTTGTTTTCTTTGAAGGAGAGGAAAGGCTTGGTATAGATTTAATATAATTAAAGTTGGAATACCTACTCTAACAACATGCTTATACAATAGAATTAATAAGGTTGGAGAGGGGACATGGATATGGATGCTGTTCATAAAGAAAAGATCTTAATCAAAAATGAAAAGCTTATTAGCATGGTCATTGAACGGGCTAAGAGAGATTTTTCTGATGATATTGCAATTATTGGGCTTACAGGTTCTTTTAGTACTGGGGATTTTCATGAAAAAAGCGATCTTGATCTAATCATAATTAATAACACAGAGCAAGGCTGGGGAATATCTTCGTGTTTTATTTTGGATGATATTGGATACGATCTATATTGTACGCCATGGGAAACAAGGATAGAAGATCAAGCCAATCTCGAGAGTCCAATGATTTCATGTCTGGTGGATTTACAGATGTTATACTGTGCAAAACCCGAATATTTGGAAAGGCTAAATTTATATAAACAGAGAGCACTCGATGCTCTGGCAATGCCTATAGGGAAAGAATGTATCAGTAGAGCGAAAAAGTGTATAGACATAGCAAAACAGGAATATGCGAATACATTACTTTCTGAAGATATAGGAGCAGTAAGATATGCTTCAAGCGAAGTTTTATACAATTTGTTAAATGCGCTAACTCATTTGAACAATACTTATTTCAAACGGGGAATGAAAAGATATTTGGAGGAAATAGCTACGTACCGTTATGTTCCTGATGATTTTGAAAAGACATATATGGCTGTGATAGAGGCGAAGACTATCGATGAAATCAGAAGTGCAGCATATAAGTCCCTTAGAAACATCAACGATCTATATAATAAAATGTATAAGGATTTTGTAGTGCAGCCAGTCCCAAGCTATGATAATCTTGGCGGAACTTATGAGGAGTTATGGTGCAATTACCGCAATAAGATTATAGCAAGTGTAGAATCGGGTGATAGATCGTATGCGTATCTTGCAGCAATGGGCATACAAGGTTTTCTTGATGAAATGACAGAATGGAAGGGAACCAAAAAGTTTGATATCATGCAGTATTTTGATTCTGACCATCTTCAAGTCTTTAAGAATGAGTTTCTGAAGGTCATGGATGAATATCTGGAGGAATACAACAAGGTAGGCAGGAAAGTCGAACGATACAATACTTTCGAGCAATTATATAACGAATATATGAAGGTATAGAAAATAGCTCACCACCAATCTTTGGATTGGAGTGGGCTATTTTTTTATTTGACAAGAAAACTTGGCGTATTATAATAATGATGACAAGAAAACTTGTCATCATCTTTTCAATTTGAAAGGAGAAATTTTTATGAAAAAGGAAGAAATATTAGAAAAAAGCCGAAATGAAAAAGGAGACGAAGGAAAAGAATTTGTATTTGCTAAAGGCAGAAAAAGCGGATTCATTGGAATGTTGATTGTATTTTGCATTCTGAGTGTCTTCAATTTATATAATCATAGTCAGGAAACAAATTTTGCATTAAAAGCTATGATAGCTATGTTTTTTGGATATTTGGGCTGTGAAGGTCTTGGAATGTATTCTGTAACTAAGAAAAAGATGGATTTACTCAAATTCATTTTAGGATTAATTATAAGTGTTTATTTTTTGTTTATTTACTTTTATGGAATGAGTGATTAGTATGAGTGAACATTTGGTTTTAAAAAATAAACTGCGCGAAGCTAGAACAGAACAAAAATTATCGCAAGCACAATTGGCAGAAATGGTGGGTGTCTCAAGAAATACTATAAGCTCGATTGAAACCGGACAGTTTAACCCTACTGCAAAATTGGCTTTGATTTTATGTATTGCGTTGGATAAAAAATTCGAAGAATTATTTTATTTTGATTAAAATCAACAGAAGCTTTTCTAGGTTTAACTCTAGATGTCAGAAAAACAGCGATACTCCATCATTGGAGAATCGCTGTTTTGTCTTTTCGGTCGATTATAGCTTACTCAGGAATTTACAGGATTCTGTTCAACAGATTTGGGTGTAAAAGCTCTTCGAACAACCTTCGTTATTTCCATTAGGATGAGGGAGCCGAGGGCTAAGCCTGCTGCAATCAGCCACTCTGACATTCCAAATGTAGCCGGAATCGAGAAGATTTCTCTAACCCCTGGCAGTACCGCAATGCCGTAAAAGGCAAAGCAGACCAGAACGGCTCCGATGACGTATTTGTTGCTGAAAAGCCCAGCTTCAATAGCAGTTTGACTGTTCGAACGGGCGGCAAAGGTCTGCAACGTACGAGACAAGATCAGGGTTGTGAATGCCATAGCTACGCCCATATCAGGCGAATCCTGAAGTCCGATATACAGGGATATGATTACAGCTATACCTATGAGTAGACCACGAGTGACAATGGCCTGCATCATTCCTCCTGCGAATATTCCTTCCTTGAGCTCTCTTGGTTTTCTGTTCATCACATTAGGTTCAGGTTTTTCCATCCCAAGAGCAATGGCGGGCAGAGAATCATTCGCCAGATTGATGAATAGAAGCTGAATCGCTGTGAAAGGATTAATCCAGTTGAAAATAAGGGCAAAGAGGATGGCGATAATTGCACCCAGGTTACCTGAGAACAAATAGGCGATCGCTTTTTTGATATTGTCAAATACCGTTCTGCCCACAGATACAGCATTGACAATAGATACAAAATTATCATCGGTCAAAATCATGGCAGCCGCATCTTTGGCAACATCGGTTCCACTGCCCATGGCAACTCCGATATCTGCTTGTTTCAAAGCAGGCGCGTCATTTACACCATCACCGGTCATGGCTGTTATTTTGCCTTTCCGCTGCCACGCGCGGACAATTCTGATCTTGTTCTCCGGGGAGACACGGGCGTACACACCGATCTGTTCGAGTTTTTGATCAAGTTCCTTGTCAGACATGGCATCGAGTTCTTGGCCGGTTACGGCAATTTCATTCTCAGTCATCAGACCGATATCGCGGCCGATCGCTTGTGCGGTTGTCTTATGATCACCGGTAATCATGATGGTTCGGATGCCAGCCTTCTGAGACTCTGCGATCGCGCCGTAGACAGCTTCCCGAGGTGGATCAATCATAGCTGTCAAACCTACGAGCACCAGATTTTGTTCATCCTCTAATCCGACTTCAGTAACCGTATTTGGTACGGTTTTGTAGGCATAGGCAAGTACACGTAGTGCTCTGCTGGAGAACTCCTCATTGGCTTCGAAGAAGCGTTCAAGAACTTCTGGTGTCATCGGTACTTCTTTTCCACTTAACAGTACATGCGAGCATAGACCAAAGAGCACATCGGGCCCACCTTTAGTAATCATTGCTTTTTGCCCGTTAAAAGTATGCAAGGTCGTCATCAGCTTGCGATCCGAGTCAAAAGGTAGCTCGGCTTCGCGCGGGAAATTATCGCGTATTTCCTTATAATCTTTATTCTTGCTGTTGCTGAAGGCAATAAGCGCTACCTCTGTAGGATCACCCAGCTCTTTACCATCCTCATTAATGTTAGAGTCGTTGCAGAGCACAGCAATATGCAGGAGCCGCCGGGCTTCTTCAGACCATTCTTCAGGCGCTTGATTGAATTGATCACGATCCCCTTCTGGCAAAAAGTAATCTACAACAGTCATTTTATTCTGGGTGAGGGTACCGGTTTTATCTGTACAGATGACACTGGTTGACCCAAGGGCTTCGACAGCGGGCAGCTTACGAATAATCGCATGTTGCTTAGCCATCTTATTAGTACCTACGGATAGGACAATAGTTACTATTGAGGAAAGAGCTTCGGGAATCGCAGCAACCGCCACAGCGACTGCAAACATTAACGCATTCAGGATAGCTTCTGTTGTATCCACAGTATCATTCGACAACCAAACACGTCCGGCCTGGATGGCAAAGATTATAATGGACAGGAGTATAATTGCTACCCCCAGCTGCTTGCTGAATGTTTCGAGCTTGCGCTGCAGCGGCGTTTGCTTGGCTTCGGCGCTTTCAATGAGTTCAGCAATTTTACCGATTTCGGTAGTGAGTGCAGTTCCCGTTACTACCAGGCTTCCGCGGCCATATACAACTAGTGAGCCGCTGAACGCCATATTACGCCGGTCTCCAAGCGGAGATTCTTTCGCGATGATATTCGTATGCTTTTCCACAGCTTCGGATTCTCCGGTTAGCATACCCTCATTTATTTTTAAGCTTTCCGATTCTATAATCCGGCCATCGGCGGGTACAAAATCGCCGGCTTCCAGCCATACGATATCACCGCGTACAAGTTCCCTTGCCGGGACGGTTTTTAATTCTCCATCACGCAGCACTTTGGCCTCGGGTGCTGACATCTGCTGCAAGGCATCAAGTGAACTCTCCGCTTTACGGGTCTGGATGACACTTATAACTGCATTGAGAATCAACACGAGGAAAATAATAAGCGACTCCATAACTTGGCCCATAACAATCTGGACAATGGCGGCTATAAGCAGTACGACTACCATAGGGTCTTTGAAGTTTTCAAGAAAAAGCTTCCAAACAGGATCTTTTTTCTTTCCTTTTAATTCGTTAAAACCATAATCTTTCAGACGTTTGTCGACTTCTGCCGAAGTAAGCCCGTTAGCTGAACTCTGAACATCCTGTAAACTGTCGGCTACATTGTTGCGGTAATATTCCACTAATGATAGCTCCTCTCTGCTGTGCTGTGTCTTTGTTCTTAAAAATTACGGTTCAAGCCGGGACAAGTTTCAAAATATCGAGCTGCCGAAACTGTTTTTACATTATAAATGTGTCTTTTGAGCTTGAAATTGGACGGAAAAATATATGTAAATCTGGTTTCTTCATTATGTTTTTGGCTCACCGAGCACAAGTTTACTATGGGCGCTTTATTTATTATCCTATTTATGAATCGAGTTTATCCCCACCTTGAAGAGTTAAATAAAACTCATAAAGAGCTGAGGCTACGCATTAAAATAACAAAACAAGACCCGTCTGATGACAGGTCTTATTTGTCTGCACTTTCCTATTTGTTAGCGCCCGAATTAGCCGATTCCTGCAATTGCCCTGACTCACGGTGCTTCCGACTCATGAATACCAAAGACAATGCAATTACCGTGAGGATAACCCCAAGGACTTGAAATCCCTCGAAGCTAAACTTACCTCCCATTATGATACCTATTAACAATGAAGAGAGAATGGTTCCCAGGTATCTCGATGTATTAAATAATCCGGAGGCTACACCGATTATTTCTTTTGGAGAACTTTGGAACAAGGCTGCTTGCAGGCCGACATTGTTCAATCCGTTGCTAATACCGAATGCAGCTAAAGCCATACATACACTGATAACTGGTGAAGTCTGATTTAAGGTCACAAGCCACACTGATCCCAATGTCATCAGGACCCCGGACACTAGCAATGCTGGCCGGGGTCCTGATCTATCGATCCAGCGTCCTGCTATTGGAGCAGTAATCAGTGAGCATAATCCCAGCGTTAGCATGAGAATTCCTGTTTGGAATTCACTGACATGACGTACCATTTGCAAGTAGGATGGGATCCCGAAAAAGAGTGAGTAAAAAAGTACATTAACGAGCATGAATTCAACATTAACCCAAGTCATTGCCGGGTATTTGGCAAATGTACGTAAAGGAATAAAGGGTGATGCCGCTGTTAGCTCATGCCGGACGAATACTCCTAGCAGAACGAGTCCTGTTAGCAAGGTAATGACATGTATTAATGAGATGTGTCCGGATGATTTTGCTGAAAGCAATCCAAGGAGCACGGCAATCAGCCCCACAGTGAAGAGCAGGATTCCTGACGCATCAATCAAATCAAACCATTTGCGCAGGGACATTCCCCGGGTAACGGTTGTTGACGGTTCGTCCTTGGGGATATGCCTCCAAGATAATAGAAAGCTAGCGATCACGAATGGAATATTGACGAAAAAGATAGCTGGCCAGTCCCACCAGTGAATAATAACCCCGCCAATAAAGGGACCAATTGCTGCCGCGCCGGATAGGAAGATGGATAAAACAGATAGTGCGGTCGCTTGTTTCTCCGTAATATGAATCCGCACAATGGCCATTCCAACGGCAACCATCATGCTAGTTCCAATGGCTTGCACAATACGGAACACGATGAGACAGCCAAAGTTTGGGGAGAAAGGAGCTAATAAACCTGCAATGAAGGATACGACAAGCCCGGTAAGAAATATTTTCCTCCGGCCGAATAAATCGCTGGCCTTTCCCATGACAGGTTGAGCGATGCTACTTGCAATGTAAAAAGAAAAAATAATCCAGGAAACACCTGTATAGTCAAGCTGGAATACATTTTGCAGCCTTGGAATAGCCACAGACACCATCGAAGAATTTAAAGGGTTCAATAAAATCCCCAGACCTACTGAAATCATTAACCACCTGTTGCGAACACTCATTTTAAATCCCCCTAAAGCTTATTAATGTCATCGTACTTGAAATCGATTATTCATTCCAACGCATTTTATGTTATGATCTCATTGACTTGAGGGAATGAACGGAGGTGCGAATTGGAACTTTTGCAACTGCAATATTTTCTCGCGGTAGCTCGGTTGGAACATATGACTGAAGCTGCACGAAATCTACACGTTACTCAATCTTCACTAAGCAAAACGATTCAGCGTTTGGAGGAGGATCTGGGGGTACCTTTATTCGATCGGGTAGGAAGAAAGCTGCGACTGAATGAGTCCGGAAGCCGGTTCCTTCGCCGAGCTGAAAGGGCATTGTTTGAATTGGAGCAGGGAAAACAGGAGCTTAGCGATTTATCCAGTCCTGAACATGGCACACTCGAATTAGCGGTGACGACGGCAAGCACATTACCCAATATCCTGCGAGAGTTTCGGAAAAAGCGGCCTGATATTCAATACCATGTGCAAATGCTGACCACGCAGGAAATGGTTACACTTCTTAATAGAGGAGAAGTTGATTATTGCTTATCCTCACCTCCAATAAAAGGGGATGACATCGAATGTCAAATCGTCTTTATCGATCCAATTCTTGTGGCTGTTCCAAAGGGGCATCGGCTGGCCAATCGAAGCAGCGTAACTTTGAAAGAGCTAAGGGATGAGTGGTTTGTTGGGGTAAAGAGTGGCTATGGTACTCGCGATTTAATAGACTCTGTATGCAAATCAGTTGGATTTGTGCCTAAATATGTGTATGAGGGAGATGAACCCGCAAGGCTTAGCACTCTTGTGGAAGCTGAAATTGGTTTAGCTTTCATACCAAGCACGGCACGGAATTCACGGGAAGATATCCAATACCTCCAAGTAGAGAATCACGAATTGGAAAGGGAGATAGCTTTATTGTGGCACAGGAGCCGGTACATTTCTCAGGCCGCTTTGGAATTTCGGGAGGTAGTTGTAGAATATTTTGGAGCGTTATCCAAACAGACCATTTAATTATGCGGCAGAACAACTAACAAACCAATTCCCCGTTACCTTCCGTTACGTTCAACGGTCCGTAAGTGGGGTTTTCTTTTTGGGTTAAATTTGTAGAATCTTTAATCATACCTATGTTTTCCTATAATTATGGGGGGTAACACCTTTAATATTAGCGTAGTAGTACGTAGCAGCGAGGCTGTAAAATAGTGTGAGTACACATGAAAGCGTTTACATAAAAGGAGGGGATCTGTAAGTAAAAAGATTCATTTGTGATGATGTTCTACTGCTCTTCGGGATGATTGTACCACTGTTGAAATTAAGGATTTAGCAGGTAAGGAAATTAGCGTGGGAATATAGGGCTGGTGCTAATAAGGTAGGTCATTAACTGATTTTTATGAAAATCACTAGAGGAGGAATGCATTAAATGAGTAGAATGCTTAAACAAGTAATCTCGATCTTACTCGCAGCTGCCTTGCTTATTCCGACAAGCTGGATCGCTCCGGTTACTGAAGCTGCGGCGCAGGATACGACAGTATCATCAGATAGGGTAACGGTATATCATGAAACTTTTGCGAGTGGCAAGGGGATTGCAGCTCAAGCAGGCAGTGCTAGCCTTACACCTGTGAATGATAAAGTTTTTACCGGCAATACTGACGGCGCAGCTTTATATGTAAGCAACAGAGCGAATAACTGGGACGCGGCTGATTTTAAATTCAGCGATATGGGCCTAGAGAACGGCAAAACCTACACGGTGACTACAACCGTTTATGTGGATGCTAATGTGGCTATACCTAGCGGTGCCCAAGCTTATCTTCAAGCGATAGGCAGCTACGCCCTTTTGGCAAATGTGAATTATGAAGCAGGCAAAGCAATCACCTTGACGAAAGAATTTACCGTGGATACGGACAAAGATACGACACTGCGCGTTCAATCCAACGATGACGGGAAAACGGTTCCGTTCTACATTGGGGAGCTTCTCATTACAGCAAAAAAAGCAGTGACGGAAACGGATAAAGAAATCTATCACGAAACTTTTGCGAGTGGCAAAGGTTTAGCCTCACAATCAGGCAGCGCTAACCTAACCCCTGTCACCGGAAAAGTTTTTGCGGGCAATGCTGACGGGGCAGCTTTATATGTAAGCAATAGAGCGAATAACTGGGACGCGGCTGATTTTAAATTCAGCGACATGGGCCTAGAGAACGGCAAAACCTATACGGTAACTGCATCCGTGTATGTAGACGCTGATGTGATAGTACCTAGCGGAGCCCAAGCTTATCTTCAAGCGATAGGCAGCTACGCTCTTTTGGCAAATGTGAATTATGAAGCAGGCAAAGCGGTCACCTTGACGAAAGAATTTACCGTGGATACGGACAAAGATACGACACTGCGTGTTCAATCCAACGATGACGGGAAAACGGTTCCGTTCTACATTGGGGATGTATTGGTCACAGAAAAGGTGGCTACCGTAGAGCCAACTCCAACACCAGAAACACCTAGAGACCCAGCTTTACCTTTTACCACTGTTACTTTTGAGGATCAAACAGCAGGTGGTTTTGAAGGCAGGGCAGGTACAGAAACGCTTACGGTTACTAATGAAGCGAATCATACGGATGATGGTTCATACGCTTTGAAGGTTGAGGGAAGAACCAGTACATGGCATGGGCCGACATTACGTGTGGAGAAGTATGTGGACAAAGGCTACGAATATAAAATTTCGTTATGGGTCAAGCTGATCCAGCCTGCAAGCTCGCAGCTCCAGCTGTCCACGCAGGTTGGCAATGGCAGCAGCGCCAATTATGTGCAGCTCGCACCTAAAACCATCAGTGCAAGCGATGGCTGGATTCAGTTTGAGGGATCCTACCGTTATAACAATGTAAGCAGTGAGTATTTGACCATTTATGTGGAAAGCTCCAGTAATAGCACGGCCTCTTTTTATATTGATGATATTAATTTTGAAAAGGTAGGCTCTGGCCCGGTAGATATCGAAAAAGATCTTATACCGATTAAGGATGCTTATCAGAATGATTTTCTGATCGGAAATGCGATAACCGCTGAGGATCTGGAAGGTGTCAGACTTGAGCTTTTGAAAATGCATCACAATGTTGCTACGGCAGGTAATGCCATGAAGCCGGACGCGTTGCAGCCTACGAAGGGTAATTTCACGTTTACCGCGGCAGATACAATTGTAGATAAAGTACTGGCTGAGGGCATGCAGATGCATGGACATGTATTGGTATGGCATCAACAATCGCCTGCATGGCTGAATACAACAACAGACGCAGCTAACAACACGATACCCTTGGGACGGGATGAAGCTCTTATGAATTTGCAGACCCATATCCAAACCGTTATGGAGCATTTTGGTGACAAGGTGATCTCCTGGGATGTTGTAAACGAGGCGATGAGCGATAATCCATCCAACCCAACAGATTGGAAAACAGCGCTGCGATCCGCCCCATGGAAAAGTGCCATTGGAGCAGATTACGTAGAGCAAGCCTTCCTGGCGGCAAGAGAATTACTGGACGCGCATCCAGATTGGGATATTAAGCTCTATTACAACGATTATAACGAAGATAATCAGAATAAAGCGCAAGCCATCTATAGTATGGTCAAAGAAATCAATGATAGGTACGCGCTGACTCACCCTGGCAAATTGCTTATCGATGGTGTTGGTATGCAGGGGCACTACAGCATTAATACGAACCCAGAGAATGTGAAGCTTTCCTTGGAAAAGTTCATTTCCTTGGGTGTCGAAGTAAGCATAACTGAGCTGGACATTCAGGCCGGAACCAACTATCAGCTCTCTGAAAAGCTTGCTAATGCGCAGGGTTATCTATATGCGCAGTTGTTAAATATCTTCAGGGATCACGCTAATTCTATCAAACGTGTTACCTTCTGGGGAATGGATGATAACACAAGCTGGAGAGCTTCATCCAATCCGTTGTTATTCGATAAAAATCTGCAAGCCAAGCCGGCTTACTATGGCGTTATCGATCCTGATACCTTCATTGAAGAGCATGAGCCTGAATCAGTAGAAGCTAATCAATCTACTGCTAAATTTGCTGCACCTGTTATAGACGGAACAGTTGACGAGATCTGGAGCCAGACCGCTGAGATTCCGGTCAATCGGTATCAAACCGCTTGGCAAGGAGCGAGTGGAGTGGCAAAAGCACTCTGGGATGATCAAAATTTATATGTCCTGATCCAGGTGAGTGATACACAGCTTGATAAGAGCAGTGTGAATGCACATGAACAGGATTCGGTCGAAATCTTCGTGGACCAAAATAATGGGAAAACGACGTTCTATCAAGATGATGACGGCCAGTACAGAATCAATTTTGACAACGAGACTTCATTTAATCCTTTAAGTATCGCAGCCGGTTTTGAATCGGCAACCCAGATTTCCGGAACAAACTATACGGTTGAAGTGAAGATTCCACTTCAAGGGATCACTCCGGACAACGATAAAAAGCTTGGTTTTGATGTACAGATCAACGATGCTAAAGAGGGCTCACGTCAAAGTGTCGCGGCTTGGAATGATACGAGTGGAACTGGGTATATGGACACATCCGTTTATGGTGTGCTTACTCTAAAGGGTAAATCTACGGGTCCGGAACCCACTCCAACGCCGACAACAGCACCGACACCGACACCAACGAGCCCAACCGATCCAACTGACCCAACCGATCCAACTGACCCAACCGATCCAACCGATCCAACCGATCCAACCGATCCAACAAACCCAACGGAACCATCGGCAACCCCGACACCTGTTCCAACAGCGACGCCAGCACCAACAAATGCTCCAACGGGTAGCAGTAACTCGGGTAATGTTGTAGCAACTTCACAGCCTGGAGCCATTACAAACAAAGATGGTGTTGTTACGATTAAACTGGAGGTAAAGTCCGACAACGGGCGTGCTATAGGTACCATCTCCAGCGACAACATGAAAAAAGCGCTTGAGCAGGCTACTGTAGCGGCAAACGGCAAGAAACAAATTATCATTGAAGTGCCAAAGCAAACGGACGCGAAAGGGTATGATATACAATTACCGACCCAAAGCCTAACGGGGAAAGAAAACTTTGAACTATGGCTTAAGACGGAAAATGCCACAATTCAAATTCCAAGCAATATGCTGTCCAACGTAACAGACAATGCTGAGCAAGTATCTATACGAATAAGTAAAGTCACCACGGACAGCTTGGAAGCAGCTACCCGCAATATGATTGGCAACCGTCCAATTATCGGTCTAAGCGTAGTAGCAGGTGACAAAGTTATTCCTTGGAATAACCCTAAAGCACCTGTAACGGTAGCCATTCCTTACGTGCCGACAGCGGAGGAGCTAAGCCTTCCCGAGCTTATAGTCGTTTGGTACATCGATGGCAAAGGCAACGTACTGCCGGTTCCGAGCAGTCGATATGATGCTGCAACCCAAACGGTTGTCTTTCAAACAACCCACTTCAGCACTTATGCAGTAACCTTCGTAAAGAAAAACTTCGGAGATCTGCAGAATCTTTCTTGGGCCAAACAATCTATAGACATTATGGCGGCTCGCGATATCATCAAAGGAACGTCCACGAACAGCTTTTCACCTGCAGATTCAATCAAACGAGCGGATTTCATTACTCTCCTCGTAAGAGCGCTTGAACTGAAGGGAACGGGCAAAAGTGCAATAATGTTCAACGATGTCCAAAAGACAGACTACTATTATGATGAACTGGTCATCGCGAAGGAATTGGGAATTGCTACAGGTTTTAAAGATGATACGTTTAGACCCAATAGCAATATCTCCAGACAAGATATGATGGTGCTGACAGCACGAGCGCTGGCGGCAACCGGTAAGCAAGTTAAGGCGAGCGGCGTTGTAGCTGCTGCTTATCTTGATGAAGCAAGCATTTCCAGCTACGCAAAAGACAGTGCATCATTGTTGATCCAATCCGGAGTCGTAAACGGAAAGAACAATAGAATTGCACCGAACGATAACCTTACCCGTGCAGAAGCGGCAGTCATTCTGTATCGTATCTGGAAGTAGTAGTCCCGGCAGCAGAGAAAAAAAGTCTGAATTGACTCAAGGCCATATTTAGTCTGAAGAGTGGAAATACGTGTGCAACCATCCCTTGCGTTCTTCTGTTTTAAGCATCGCTGCTCACCTCCCTGCGGAGAGGAGCAGCGATTTTTTTGTGTGTATGTTCCGTTAAGTTGAAACTGAAACGGAAAAAAATGTCACGAAACAGACCGCTCAAGTGTTATAACTGTACTGATAGTAGAAAGGAGACAGTCGTGGACTCTATTGAAGAGAAGATAAAGCGGGTACAAGCGGGAGAAGTCTACCTTTTTTCAGATATTATCAGACTCTACCAACAACGGATCTACCTCTACTGCTTTCGCTTGTTGAACAATAAGGAAGAAGCTGAGGATGCGGTTCAGGACATATTTATTAAGGCTTACCAGAACATCGGCCATTTTGAGTCTCAGGTAAGTTTTAACTCGTGGCTCTACAGGGTTTCCTATAATCATTGCCTGAATCAATTGCGCCGGAAGAAATTTCAAAATCAGCTGCGAAAATTACTCAGACAGGATGTAACCACTAAAAGCGCTGAACAAATGGTGGAAAATCAGTTGTTCAGTGAATCCGTGGCCTCTGCCCTGGCAAAGCTTAGCGTGGAGGAACGTAATCTGTTGATTTTACGCATTTTTGAAGATAAATCATTTGCAGAAATTGGTGAAATTCTGGGTAAAAGTACGGTCACTGTTAGGAAACGATACGAGCGGACAAGGTGCAAGCTCAGAGAAGTCATTGAAAGAAAGGAGAAACAACTATGCGCAAGGACGAATTGACTTCCGAAGAGTTGTTTCTGAAGGAGGGGGATAATTCTGCCAAACTTCCGCTGGTTGATGTTCATGATTCTGTAATGCAAGCCATTGGGCTAGGGAATGATCGCTTTGCTATTAATTCTGTACCACCCTTGCAGGAGGCGGACATCCCAGATATTATGCATCGAATGGAGCCAGCAACCTATGCCAAACGATGCCGTAAGCGCATGTGGAGCAGGCCTGTAAGGAGATGGGCAGCGGTGCTGATCCTGGTTGTCTTGGTAGGAGGAAGCTATTCCTTGTTTAAGGAGAGTCCCTGGCAAGCTGCCAAATTTCAATATGAAGTGCTGCCGTACGAGCCGCTTCTTGCAACGAAGGAAGGGGGGACGATTGAAGTATCTAAGAATCCGTTAGTTCCCTCAAAGGTAAAAATTCCTCAGAGAGTGGCGACCAAAGAAGAAGAGCTGCTGAGTGAAAAAAATTTAGAGGCATATAGAGTTGTAGAGAAATTATTACTGCCGGGAGAGGGCGCTTCTTACGTGTTAAAAAAGGAAGGTGCTGGAGATGAACGTCCTCAGCTTGGCAGAGTTATTCCTGCGATGCTATTTAATGATTATTCTAGTTATTTAGCCAAAGCAGAGGAGTATAAGGCGCCATATTTGCCACGCCCGGAGTATTTGCCAGAAGGGTATGTTTTTGATCAAGCATGGATACAACCTGATTTTGAGGTCAACGAGAATGAACTGCTTACCCTGACTGATGGTATAAAGCTGGAAGGCGGTTACCGGGTTATGTGGAAAAAAGAACCTACGGCCAGAATTAATTATGAATATTCGTCGATGAGATACAAAAAAGGAGAGAGTATGGTAAGAATTAATGCCAAACACATCAAGGCAAAGACCGGAACGGTGGAAAGCTTATTAAGGACTAACACTACAAACGTAGAGAATATTCTTGTTAACGGAACCCAACTGATCTATACGGAAACTACAAACATTGAAATAAAGTTGGGGTATAGATACAGACTTGTCTGGACGGATCCAGAACAAAATGTAGTATACGATATGACTGCTGCACCGGAGTCTTCTTCTTTAACCAAAGAGGAGGTTATCCGAATTGCTGCCGACATGATGAAATAAGTATAGAAATTTGATGTCACAAATCCGGTAACGTAAGTGTTATGTAAGAGTACTACATATACAGGAAGGTGAGGTATTTTAATGAATAATAGAAAAACACTCATTGCCATGACCAGTATGACCCTAATGTTCGGTTTAGGTTATGGCTTCAAAGGAGAAGCTTACGCCGAGAAGTCTGTTGCTCAGTCTGTGGAAGAAACCGCCATTAAGGCGGAAGTCAAATATATAGCTCAGGGCATCGATGAAGCTGCCAAAGCGAAAACAGATCAGGAACAAAAAAAATTCAAAAATCTCAAAGATCTGCAGCAGAAAGCATTAAGTGAAGAGCTTAAACCTGGAGAAATCAGATATGTGTATATTAATGACAAGGAATATCAAGCCTATGCTAAGGGATCACCCACTGCGGGTGCATATTATTCCCTTTCGTTTAATACGTATAATGAATATGTGGAAAGGTATGCTGCCGGCAATACCTTCATGCCACTGCAATTGCAAGAACCTCCGGAAGGCTACAATTTTTTCAGGGCAATTGTTTCTCCATATATGACGAAAAAAGAACAGGATAAGATATACTATCAAGTGATCGCCGAGGGTAAGGCGTCCGATAAGAAAATCTATGTAAAGAAATTGCAGGAGAAGCGTACGGCTATCAACATCATCTATAATATGACCACAGAGAAAAATGGTAAAAGAGGAGTTCTTGCCATCGCTGCCGAACCTGCAGGACCTAAGGATACGACTGTTGAATCCGAACCAGCAAATGCACAGTCGCAGAAGCTAAAAGTGAGTGGCCAAGAGGTGGTATACACACCTATTGATAAGATGGAGTACAAGTCAGTTGCATGGATGAATCCAAAGACCCGTGTCAATTATATTATTCGGGAAACCGGTGGACATCTGACCAAGGAGGATTTGATTGCTTTGGCAGGACAGATCATTGAAGCTTCGGCGTAGAATGATTCTAAGAGACTTACTAATACATTTGATCAAGGCAGCCCCCAGGGCTGCTTTTTGATTTGAGTATAAAGATTTATAGTATTCATGCTATTTAGGAGATTAGAAGTGAAATGTGGCGTTGGGCAATGGAAATGTGTCTTTTTTAAGTATTCACAAATAAAGAACGAATATCCTATCATTCCAATATTTACAAAATTCGATATAAAGTGATATAATTTTCGAGATTCATATACATAAACATGAAAGAAGAGTGTAAGATGCTAAAGGTAACAAGCAAAAAAGTCATGTCAATTATTACAGTTAGCTCAATGCTGTTGGCTGTGGGTGCAGTCGCTTATGCAGACACGACATTGAAGAAGATTTCTGCATATCAGAATGCGGCCATCAGCATTGAAGTGGATAATCAGAAAGTGAACCTGTCAAGTAGTGAAGGAACAATGTACCCAATTATCTATGAGGGACATAGCTATGTATCCGCCAAGGCTGTATCTGAAGCACTGGGGGCAACCGTGAAATGGGATAACAGTCGTCAAGCTGTTGTGATCACATCGGCGAACGGCGGAACATCTACATCCGTTGTCCCGGATAAGGACAATACTGTTGCACAAGCTACTGCGAAGCCGGCAACCGTATCTACTCCGCCTGCAACCGAGCCCACTCCGCAAGCAACACCAAAGCCTGCTGCATCATCTTCCGCTACGACTTCCAGTAACAGCGGCGCTTCGTTTGCAGATGCAGTGAAGTTGGGTACTTCTTTTACTTATACGGACCTTGATAACAATTATAGCCCTAAGGGTGATTCAACATCTGCTCAATATACTTTCACTATCAATAAGGTTACGTCGACTACTCTCGGACAATTACATGCTCTTGGGTTTGAGGAACATGTCACTGATCCCGATGTAGCTGTAGATTATGTCCTGCTTGATGTAACGCTTAAGGTGAAAAACGCCACTCTTGTAAAAGGTAGTGAGGACCAAGGGCGGAAGTTCCTTTCAAGTTTTACACCTACCATTTGGGGGGTAGAAACATCCAGTGGACAATACTATATTGGTGGCTCTAGTGATTATTTTGAGGGATCTCTCGGAGAAAATATCGAAAAGCTGTTGGCTGATTTTCCTGAAGTCACCCCAAGTAAACCGGGTTCTTTTGAAGCTTCGGGTAAAGTTGTTCTGCCAATAATCAAAGGCAAGGAGAACACCCTTATTCTTTATAGAAACGATAGTAAGCTTGAGTCCGACAAAAGATCCATCTATTTTAAACTGAAATAGTTATGCAAGTTAGCAGAAAAAGAGATCAACGATGTTATTCATCGTTGATCTCTTTTTTTATGAGGCTTACACAGTGCTGATAACTTTTATATCAAGCTTCTTTGGCAATGATTTTTTTGAGCTTCACCTTGGGTTCTTGCTCAGGGTCAGGCGCTTGCCCAACACGTTTAATAAAGAAAGATAGCAGCAGACCGAGGATACCAATTCCCACAATCACTAGATAGGAATCATTGATCCCTTGAATGGATGCTTCCATAATCATATGTTCCTGTGTTCCGTTCTGTGTACTGCCAGAGGCCAGCATATCCTTCATATGCGTTGTAGTACGGCTTGTCATTACGGTGACGAGCAGGGAAGTCCCAACGGCGCCAGCTACTTGTCGAATGGTATTCGAAATCGCTGTACCATGCGCACTAAGCTTGGCGGGGAGTTGATTTAGACCCAGAGTTTGTATAGGCATGAGGAGCAAAGCCATCCCGATCCGGCGGCCTGTTGACATGTATACCAGATACATGTAGCTGGTTGAGTCTGTTAAATTTACAAAGCTTAGAGTCGTTGCAATTGTAATCAGTAGACCGATTATAGCGAGCCATTTTGCCCCAAACCTGTCGAACAGCTTTCCGGTTACCGGCATCAACAATCCCATTACGAGTGCACCGGGAAGCAGCAACAAGCCGGACTCCATCGCTGTAAAACCGCGGGCATTCTGCAGGTACAAAGGTAGCAGCATCATATCCGCATACATCACGATTGTAACTGCGATACTGATGACAGTTGTTAAGGAGAACATATTGTATTTAAAGGCCCGGAGATCAAGCAGTGGATTTTGGGAAGCCAACTGTCTCCAAGTAAACAAGCCAAGGGAAAGCACACCTGCTGCTAAAGACAATAACACTTCTGCGCTCGACCAACCCGCACTGGCAGCGCGGCTGAAGCCATACAGCAAGGTTCCAAAACCGATGGTAGAAATAGTTACGCTAACAATGTCCAACTTGGGAAAGATGCGTTCCGATACATTTTTTAAATAAATAAATCCACATATGATTACAATGACGGTCAAAGGAATCATGCCATAAAACATTGTCTCCCAAGAATAATGTTCCAAAATATATCCAGCCAGAGTAGGTCCAATCGCAGGTGCGAAAATGATGGCTAACCCTACCATCCCCATGGCAGCCCCTCTCTTTTCAGGAGGGAACAGGGTCAAGATGACATTCGTGAGCAGTGGCATAATAATCCCGGCACCAGCTGCCTGAATCATACGCCCGGTCAACAGAACAGGGAAGTTTGTCGCGACGGCCGATACGATCGTTCCAGCCAAAAATATAAACATAGAAGCTTGAAAAAGCTCCCGCGTCGTAAACCGTTGCATTAGATAAGCTGTAATTGGAATTAGAACACCATTAACCAGCATATACCCCGTTGTCAGCCACTGAGCTGTAGCCGCCGAGATATTAAAATCATGCATTAACTCCGGAACGGCAACGCTCATTACCGTTTGATTCAGTGTCGCAAGAAAGGCGCCCAAAATCATAATGAATAAGATGGGGCCCTTTTTCACGGAACTGCTTGTTACTTCTCTCTTTGTACTCACTCCACTCCATCCTTTCAACTCGTCGATCATGGACTAAATTTACAGTGTGTTGTATAGTTTACAATGCATGAATTAGATTATAAATGAAATTTTCATGTAATCAAGCAACAATTTGCGAAAAAATGTAAAGTAGTTTACATTCTTTGTGAAAATGTAGTTTTTTCTTTTTAAAAAACAACAATTATTTAAAATATGTAGCTTACAATATGAAAGTAAAAGATTGGAGAGTAGAAGATGAATAACACAACGCAACGTACAGATCCCCGGGTACTTCGGACGCGCCAATTGCTTAGAGATGCTGTAATTGAATTGCTTGAGGAAATGGATATTGAGAAAATATCCGTAAACCGTATTGCAGAGCGGGCTAAAATCAATCGTGTTACTTTTTATCTGCACTACCGGGATCTCCCGGATATGTTAGAAAAGATGGCGGATGAGATGGTGGAGGACATTCTACAAGTGGTGAACAACGATGGCAACCATGTTGAATCGGTTGATGAAGAGAATCTGAGGATATTAGAGAGTCTGCTTAAGCATATTGCGGAAAATGCAAAATTCTACAAAGTCATACTCACATCGAAACGAAGCCCGATTTTTACAGATCGCCTGTTTAATTTGATGGCGGAAATCATTTCTGCACACCAGAAGAAAAAGGATGGGGCCGTTGATCATTCAAAGGTACCGATACAAAAGGACATTGCCGTTTGGTACGGTTCAGCAGCTCTAATTGGCACGGTTATTTCTTGGCTCCGAGATGACATGCCCTATACGCCTGTGTATCTTGCCAGACAAATTAGCATGCTGCGTGCGAACTAGCAACGGGTTCCGACTAATGAACGGAATGGAATTAAATGAACACGGGCAAACAGCCACGCATCGTTACGCGGCTGTTTGCCCGTGTTTAGAGCAGGTAAATCACTGCACACTGAGATTATCCCAGTTGATTTGGAATTCCTTCAACATCCCTTCTTTGGTCAGCTTACCGCCGAGATACCCTTGAATGCTGCTGGATAATTCCTGTGGCATCCCGTTCGGCAGGCGGGTCCAGTTCCAAGTCAGCGCTTGATCTTTATCGGTATAAGCCAGCACCTCAGCACCTAGTGCTCCAAGATCTTCTTCGGTTCCCTTAATGTTGTCGAGCGCAGGGATGAATTGGAATTCCTTAGTGATATATTTTTTTCCGGTCTCGGAGGTGACTAGCCAATTCAGGAAGACCTTGGCCTCCTCCTTAACGGGAGAGTTTTTATTGATAACCCAATTGCTGGGTACACCTACATAAAGCTTGTCGTTGTCTTCGGGAGTGTCGTCAATGGGCATGGGCAGGATGCCAAGGTTTAGATTGGGATCGATGCCGTCGATCTGCCCTTGTGTCCAGTTACCCTGCTGCATCATCGCAGATTTGCCGCTCGCTAGCATAGTGACTTGTGTATTATAGTCGGTCGAGAGCGGGTTCTTATTGCCGTACTCAACAGTAAGGTCAAGTAGATCGATCCACTTGGAGAAAATAGGGTCTCCGGCGAAGGTTTTGGAACCGTCTGTAAGTCCGGCGATGAATGCCTCTGGATCAGGCTGCTGGGCGAAAGGCACGTTTACATTATGATTGCCAAGCACGAACCATTCTTGGTAACCATTCGCAAAAGGTGTGATGCCTGCCGCTTTTAACTTCTCGGAGGCTTCGCGTAGAGCGGTTAGCGTCAATGGCTTCTCAGTGATTCCGGCTTTTTTAAATAGATCCTTATTATAGATAAAGCCATATCCTTCCAGATTCATCGGCATCCCATACAGCTTGCCTTCTATAGTCATTTGTTCTGCTGCGAGTGGCTTTACATCCTTGGCCCAAGCTTCGCCGCTCAGATCCTCCAGATATTCCAGCCACATATCACGTTCATTGTTGCCGCCGATGGTAAAGATATCCGGTTCATCTCCGGAAGAGAATTTGGCACGCAGCGAGGCGCCATAATCGGTCCCGCCACCCACGCTTTGCACCTCAAGCTTAATATCGGGATGTTCTTTCTCGAATTCGGTCTTGAGCGAAGCCAGCGCTTCAGATATTTCAACCTTGAACTGGTAGATGTGTACGGTTTTGACTCCATCTGCATTGTCGCTGCTGCGTCCGCAACCGGCTGTCAGGGCAGCCAGCAGCAGGGAGCATGCGAGGAGAATTCCACGTTTTGTTCTCATATTCATTCATCCTCTCTGGCTGAAAGCAACATGTATCATTAGCCCTTCACGGAGCCCTGGGCAATGCCTTCAATAATATATTTTTGCATCACTAGGAAAAAGATGACCACCGGCGTAATCCCGAGTACAAGTCCTGGAAGCGCCAAATCCCACTGCTTCGTATATTGTCCGAAAAAGCTATAAGTGGCGATAGGAATGGTGCGAAGCACCGGATCCTGCAGAATAAGCGATGGCATCAAGTAATCATTCCAGATCCACAGGGTGTTCAGTATGATGACGGTGACGATAATCGGCTGCATAAGCGGAAGAACAATCCGGAAAAAGGTACCATAAGGACTGCTGCCATCCACTCTTGAAGCCTCCTCGATATCGAGAGGTACCGATTTGACGAAGCCGTGGAATAGAAAAACAGTCATCGGGGCCCCAAACCCAAGATATGCTAAAATCAAACCGGCGGTTGAATCCATGACGCCCAAACCGCTGACGACCTGTACCAGCGGGATCATAATAGATTGAAATGGGATAACCATGGCGGCTACTAATGCAATATAGAGCACACGGTTATACAAGCTGTTGTTGCGGACCATTTTGTAAGCGCACATAGAGCAGAGGAACGCTAGCAGAATATTACTAATCACCGTGATGATAAAAGAGTTCAGGAAGGCGCGAGGGAAATTGGTAGCTTTCCAAGCTTCCGCGTAGTTGCTCCACTGGAGTGCGGAAGGCAGCGCAGCAGAGTCAGAAAGTATTTCACTATAGCTTTTCACTGAGTTAGCCAGTAAAAAGTAAAAGGGCACTAAAAATAGAAGTCCCAGCAGGATTACAATCACTTCGATGAGAAGCAGGGGGACATTAAATTTCTTGGCGGTAGTCTCCATTACAGCTCCACCTCTCTTTTCTTGGTTGCTCTAACCTGTAGTAGGGAGATCACGGCCACGATGACGAAGAAAACCATCGCTTTAGCCGAGCCCATTCCGAACCGGCTGATGGTATAGGCTTCATTGTAAATATTCAAGGCTACAGATTCGGTAGCTTTAAAGGGTCCACCCTTGGTCAGCGACAGGTTGAGGTCAAACAGCTTAAAGGACCAGGAGATAGATAGAAATAGACAAACAGTTACAGCAGGCATGACCAGTGGAAGAGTGACATGGCGCAAGGCCTGAAAACGTCCGGCTCCATCCACTTTGGACGCTTCAATTAGGCTTTGGGGAACATTGTTGATAGCAGAGATGTAAATCACCATCAGATATCCCGCATTTTGCCAGACAAATACGATAACAATCGCCCAGAATGCTGTCCCTCCGGTGCCTAGCCAGGGAAGATTAAAGAAGGACCAGCCGGTGGCCTGCCCGATAGAGGAGAATCCTCTGACAAAAATAAACTGCCAAATAAACCCGAGCAAAAGTCCGCCAATCACATGCGGTACAAAAAATACCGTTCTCAGGACATTACGTGTGAACAGTTTGCGCGTCAGCACATAAGCGAGTGCGAAGCCAAGCAGATTGGTCAGCACTAGACCGAAGAAAGTGAACTTCGCCGTGAACCAGAATGAATTAAGAAAGGAAGGATCCTTGGTGAAAATATGTAGATAGTTTCGTAGTCCGGTCCACTCGACATGCCGCGAGATTCCGTTCCAGCTGGTAAATGAATAATAGAGTCCCAAAAAGAAAGGAATCAGCACAATAATAAAGAAAAACAAGGAAGTTGGCCCGACAAAAATAAACTGCTGCATCAGGCGTGATCTTTTTCTATGGTCCATCGTTCCTCACCCCTTTTGTTAATTTAAACTTTTCATTCTATAACCGAATTGGTGATTAACCGAAACAAACAGTAATATAACGCACCAAGTATTCTTAACGAGTTGCGGCATCGGGAGAGGCGAAAATGCCTTTGATAGCGCCGAAAGTGTGCGGTTTGGAGAAAAGAGAGGCAAAAATGCCCTTGATAGCGCCGAAGTCGGCTGAGCTTTCTCTGGATAATTTTCATTGGCCCGGAGCGATTTCTTTTCGGGCTTGACAGCCTTTTCAAAGAATCGGTATGGTGGACTTGTCAGACAAATGGGAGGTAGGGTACATGTCAGGATGGCTGGGGAATCATTTTGTTACGCAGATTGGAATTTTGGTGAATGATGTTGAAAAGGTAAGCACGGCTTATGCGGAGTTTTTTGGACTGGAAAAGCCGGAAATTATCGTTACAGATACAGAAGATCAGGCGCAGACTCGGTATAATGGCGAGGCGACGGTGGCGCGGGGGAAGTTGGCTTTTTTTGATATGGGCTCCCTGCAGCTTGAACTGATCGAGCCAGACCAGCAGCCCAGTACATGGCGTGATTATTTGAATGAACATGGTGAGGGACCTCATCATATTGCTTTTGTGGTTGAAGGAATGAAGGAGAAGATTATGCTGCTCGAAGGCAAAGGGTTCCCACTCCAGCAAAAGGGCGAGTATACCGGGGGGCGTTATGCTTATATGGACACGTTCAAGGAGTTAAAGGTGATTGTGGAGCTGCTGGAGAACGATAAAGATAAAGATAAAGGAGAGGATGTATAGTGAATATTCTAATTACTGGTGCCGGACGTGGACTAGGTTATGAGCTGGCGGCTGAGGCATTGAAGCGGGGACATGGAGTCATTGCCGGGGTTCGCCGTCCCGATCAGGAACAAACAGCACTATCTCAGCTCGCTGCGACCTACGGGGAGAAGCTGACTGTGGCCCAGCTGGACGTGACGGATGAAGAAGGAATCGCGGCACTTGCTGCAAATCTGCAAGGACAAGGCCGGACGCTTGGTGCCATTATCAATAATGCGGCAGTACTGACTGCAAGGGACACACAGATTGAAGAGCTGGATTTCCAAGATATGCTTACCACGATGGATATTAATCTTTATGGACCGATGCGAGTGGTTAAGCATTTCTTGCCGCTACTCATTGAACCCGAGCTTTCGATCATCAACATATCGTCGGAAGCAGGCAGCATTACTAATGCTTATTCCGGAGACTATCCTTATTCCATCTCCAAAACGGCACTTAATATGTTCTCACAGCAGCTGCATGTATATTTAAAAGAACGCGGGGTACAAGTACTCGGCGTACATCCCGGCTGGATGCATACGGATATGGGCGGGGCAGAGGCGCCAACGAATCCGACCCAAAGTGCTGAGGGCATCATGGACTTGATCGAGAAGCGGACTACACCGGAAGGTCAATTCATGTTTGTAGACTATACGGGTAAGGATATGAAGATTTAATAAAGAGTGTTCTAACTAAAAGAGGTAACTCAATAGCCATTCATGGCTTCTGAGTTACCTCTTTTTGATTTTCTATATGCTTATTTATTTCTTAATCAATAAATAAGCAAAATAAGGTACGCCGATCAATGCTACCATGATCCCAGCGGGGATGCCATCAGGGGAGACGAGATTGCGGCCAACGGTGTCCGCGATCAGAAGCAACCAGCCACCCAGCAATACTGCGACGGGAATAAACATCTGATTGCGCGGACCCACCAACGATTTCGCAATATGTGGTGCCATCAATCCGATAAAAGCGATTCCACCTGTTACGGATACCGCGGAGGCGGCAGCTGCGACGGCGATAAGAATCAGGACGATACGTTCGCGCTCCAGATTCAGACCGACACCAATGGCTGATACCTCACTCAGACTGAGCAGATTGAGTCGCAGCGATTTGTACAGGGTAAAGGGAACTAGCAGTAATAACCAAGGCAGTAAAGCCCAGATGAAGGGCCAATCTGTACCCCAAATATTCCCGGCAATCCATTTTGCGATAAAATCAACTTTGGCACGATCTGCGGATGAAATGATTACGATCATAACTCCCGACAGCGCTAGGGAAAATCCGACCCCGACCAAAACTAGCCGAATAGGATCAAGCCCTCTAGTCCGACTATATGAAAAAAGATAAATTAATGCTGCCGTAATTATAGCCCCTATAAAAGCAACCAGCGGCAACGCATAAATGAAGGATCCAACGCTAACCGGGAAATAGAGAAAAAATACAGCGACAGCCACACCTGCCCCGGAGTTAATCCCAATAATACCGGGGTCTGCTAGATCGTTTCGGGTAACACTTTGCAGAATCGACCCAGATAAGGCCAAGGCCATTCCTGCCAGTAGCGTAATTAGAATACGTGGCAGTCTCACAGAAAATAATACAAAGTCCTCTTTAAAGGTTCCATGACCGAAGAGAACGGGAAGCAGCCTGTCAAAAGACAGGGAAGAGTAGCCGATTCCCATACTGGCAATAGCCGTAAGCAGGATCAGTCCGGTGCATACCCACAGGATAAGACGTTGTTTTCGTACTGGAGCAGAGGAAATCATGAGAGTGTTTGACCTCCTTTACGAACAACGAACAAAAAGAAAGGCAGTCCTAGCATAGCCACGACAGCAACTATCGGCGTTTCATAAGGGGCATGGATTGTACGTCCAATGGTATCTGCAAGTAGCATGAAGGATGCCCCAGTGAATACTGAAATCGGCAGAATATAGCGGTAGTCGGTGCCGACTATTTTGCGGACAATATGCGGAATCATTAGCCCTACAAAAGCCATGTCCCCAATTAGAGCGACCGATGCGCCAGTCAGCAGAATAATGAGCGTGAACAGAATCCCTTTAACCAAAACAAGGTTTTGTCCTAATCCGATCGCTACCTCGTCACTCAAGCTAAGAATAGTCAGCTGGTTAGAAAATATTAATGCCACCACGATCCCGATGAGGATCACAGGTGCAATGGCCTGAAGCTGGCCCCAAGTTGTGCCGATAAGCCCACCGGCAGTCCACATGGATACATCTTTGGATATCTTGAAGGCAATGCTGACACCACTTGCGATAGCATATAGGAATGCAGATACCGCAGCACCAGCGAGTACGATACGGATCGGAGACAAGCCACCTTGGCGCACGGAGCCGAGAATAAGAACCAGAACGGCTCCCAGAGCAGCGCCGAAGAAGCAAGCAATCATGGTACCAAAATAGTTCAGCCCCGGCATAAATACGAAGGTAAGCGCCAGTGCCATATTAGCTCCTGAAGTTAACCCCAGCAGGCCGGGATCGGCTAACGGATTGCGCGTAACTCCTTGCATAATAGCACCGGATACGGCAAAGGCGGCGCCGATCAGCATGGCGGCCAGTTCACGCGGCAGCCTGATCTCACGAAGAATGAGGACATTGTCTGCCGTTGAACTTGAAGTGATGGCAAGCCACAGATCATGGAGGGTGGTTTCTTTAGCCCCGAATAACATCGCGATCACGAGGCAAATAACCATTACCAGCACGCTACCAAGCAGCTTATAAAAGAATGGAATGGAAGTTTGCTTCGTAGTCATCTTTATTATTTTCCTAGAAAGCTTTTTTCAAAGAATTCCAGTTGATATTCTAAGCTAAGCGGATCATTAAAATAGAATGCTTTGGCATCAGCTTCGTAAACATGATTATTTTTGACAGCTGGGATGCTCTTGTAGATTTCTGTATCCTGGAAGGAATTATCTTCATCCGCATTTTTACTGAAAATAACGTAATCGCCTAGATAATCCTTCAGCACTTCTGTTGAGAGGGCCACGTAACCATCTGTTTTGGTGCCTTCCTTTACTGTCTCCGGCATACCGAGCTTGAAGTCCCCATAGAGGAGTTCAGTTCCGCGGCCAAAGTTATACCCGTATACATACAATTGCTTATTGAAGGTTTCAATGACAGAGACAGTTGCATCCTCGCCGATCTTCGCTCTGATTTCCTCACCCGCTTTTTTGGTGCGGGCACTAAAGTCATCTACCCAAGCTTGGGCTTCTTTTTCTTTGTTCACCAATTTGCCGACTTCCAGCTGTTGGGTTAAGTAATCAACTTTATTATAAGTATAAGTAACCGTTGGTGCGATTTGCTTGAATTTATCGATGTTCTTAATATCGGAGAGACCGATAATCAGATCCGGCTGCAGCTCAATGATCTTCTCCAGACTTTCATCACTTACAGCTTCTACATCTTTCAATTGCTCTTCAAAGCGCGGATTGGTTTTGGACATTTCATCTACGCCTACAACAGGTACACCTAGTGCCATAACATTACCTGTTAAAAATCGAGTGAGGACAACGACACGCTGAGGATGTGTCGGAACTTCAACAGGACCATTTTCCGATTCATAAGTAAAAGTCGCACTTTCTGACTCCGCAGCAGGAGCCGAGGATGGGCTGTTTGTAGGACTAACCTCATTCTTCGTCTGATTTCCCCCACAAGCACTAAGGGCAAGCCCTAAAATAAGTACAAACGGAATAAATATCTTTCTCATTAAATAATTCTCCCCTTTTAATGACTATGTTTCCGTGAATAATTCCATTATTTAATGAATCCCAGGCTACGCCATAGATTGATTATGAGAATCATTCGCATTTGTAATCATTATAGGGATCACTTATGTGCCTAACCATGCCTTTTTGTTGGAAAAAAGACTTGGACTATTATTGGCCTTCGAATAATGCAACCGCACGTCCAAGCTGCAAACGAATGGAAACTGGATTATAAGGCACCCATTCATCCAGATTAAGCAGATGGATCTTCTTGTTCTGCACAGCAGAAAGCTGGTTCCAATAAGAGGAGTGGAAGATTTCTTCACTGTGTGCAGTGGAGCCTTTTGCGTCTGGAAATACAGTGACTAACAATCTGTCACCGGCATAAGCCTCCAGCTCAGAGACGTCAATCATAAGGGAATGAAACTGGTCGCCGAGTTTATTTATTTGATCCTCAATCAAGGCAGGAGCCTTGAGACCTAGCGATTGGTAGATCACATACCCAACATTTCTTGCCCCGTATACTAATAGTCCATCTGGTTTAATGACCAGAAGGGTTACAATCTCGTTAGCCACCGCGCTTTGCTGCACCACGGCCCGAGCTTCCAGCTCCTCTTGTTCAAAATCGTCCAGCCACTGCTCAGCACGTTCGCTACGGTGAATGGCACGGCCGATCAAGCGCAAGTGGTCTTTCCATCCTAGTTCCTGCCAAGAGATTTCAACAATAGGAGCGACCGCCCGCAGCTGCTCAGCGTTCAAGCCGAATTCTTCCAGATGTTGTGTGGCTGCAATAAGCAATTCAATGTTTGCTTCCAGTAATAACGCTTTTATATGCTCAGCCGAGCTGTTCGTATGGATGAATTTCATAGACTGTGGTGGTTCCTGGTCAGAAATATTTAAATACTCGCTGCTCTCTGAAATGGTAACTGCAGGTTCCAGGCCAAGCAGCAGCAAATGACTGGCATAGGGAGTGAGCATCACCGCTACACGTTGGAAAGGGATAAGATTATAGCCTGAAGGAGATGCGCCGGTCTGCTGCTTAAAGCGCCGACTAAGATAGAACTCATCCTTGTAGCCCACCTTTAAAGCAATTTCTCTTAGTGTGCTTGAACTATTAAGCAGTAGTTCCTTCGCTCTGTGAACTCTCAACCTGGACAGATATTCATTAGGGGTAAAGCCCGTAAATTGTTTAAATAGCGTTGAATAATGTGAACCGCTCACACCCGCAATTGCAGCTAATTGCTCACGTGATATTTTTTCACTGAAGTGATTCTCTAAGTATGTGATACTGCGTTCCATTGAGGGCTGCTCACTCACTTCAAATCTTGTTTCCTGCTGCTCCAGCAATTGAAGAAGGATCTGATGGAACAGGATCTGGTTCTGCACATGACGTATTTCACGATCTGGCAACCGGTGAAGATACAATTCCTTCATATTAGATACAATGGCTGGTTCATGAGGAAACAACAGCATATTTGAATTGGATGTCAGTTGGCTTGTCCGCGTCATAGCACTGGAGGGCAGTGCTCGTGTCTGTTCTTGAATCCGGATTGAAAGCTTATAAGCATGAAGCGGCTGCTGGCGATTTGTAATTAGAGAGGCGTAAGTATTCTCGGGGAGAAGGACGACAACGCCTTCCATTAGCTCATAAGTCTGATGATTGACCTCAAGCATACCCTTGCCAGCAGCAATAGCTAGTAGGACGGTTGAATGCTCATGAATCTGAAGTCTTGGCAGATTTGAGGTTCCATACATCGACTGAATACTATCAGCGGTATATAAAGGGAAATGGGACTCCGCCCATTCTGGGACTACGTTATTCAAATCTTAAGCCTCCGTTACCTATAATTCTATGAATGGTATTATATTCTTCACTTCTATGGGACTAATTATAACATCTCCCGTTTGGGACAAGCCGCATAAATGACCACAAAGTAGAAGAGAAACTAATCTCCTAGATGAATCCATTGGTCCAAGAGTCCCTAAGGTCAAGCGAATATAAATACTACTATGATCCTTCATCCATTTTAAAAGAGGTGAATCTAAGATGAAAAGACAGGTGAAACCTAGTAGGAAAAGAAGACCTGCCTCCAGACTGCAGCCTAAACGTAGTTTAATTCTTAAAGCAAAAGCGCAAATCATTAACTTTGCGGTTATTGGTGATAGTCATGTGGGGTATGGAAACAGCTCAAGCATTTTTAGTAATCTTTTGCCTAAAGCTGTGAATAACGGGAATAAGAGATTTGTTATTTTTGGAGGAGATAATACGCAAGCGGGAGCTAATCATGGAAATAATGCGAATGCTTACTACAAGGACTTCAAGGATACGGTAACAAGCACGCTTGGGAGTATTCCTTATAAAGCATCTATAGGAAATTGGGAGGCAAGCACACAGTCCTTATTCACACAATATTTAGGTGCTGTTGAAGGTCAAATGAATTTTCCGGGTACGCAGGGGAAGGTCAAGTATGTATGGCTTAATTGTGCGCTTGGACGGTTTACTCCGGGTAGTATAAATTTGTTGAGAAATTTAGATGATAGTTTTTATTATATTATAGATTTTCATTGGCCTCTCAAAGTAAGTGGGATTACGGTGGACCCAACCCATGTATTAAGCGCATCGGAGACGAATAAGTTTTTTTCATCCATTCCTACAAAAGTGAGAGATAAGGTGTTAGCTATTTTTACGCATCATGGACATCTGTTTTACCGAAAGCTTAGTAATATATATCCCGGTTACAACAAAACTAAATTTTTCGTATGTGGATGTTCTGGGGAATATAAATGCAAAACAAATGGTGATCGGGGTTATTACAATGCCACATTATCCATCAACGGGACAACATTTAATGTAGATGCTTTTAAGGTAGCGGTAACTTAGCAAAAACTAAGCTGAAGCTGATTTTCGGGAGAAACCGGGGTCAGCTTTAGTTTTTTTAGCAAATAGTTAATAGAAACTCAACAATTCAGTCACAGGATAATAGTAAACTAGCAGGATTATTTAATATATTTGTATAATAGTTTATATATGTATTAAATGAATCATATTGGAGGGCTACCGATGAGAGGGTTAGCATTTAATTCTTTAGAACAGGCGGGTGTCTCGGCTTTTGGTGTGGAGCGCATTCGTACAGCCGCCGCACAAATGGTTGAAGACAATTTCACACCTGCGCAAGTTATTGTTGCTGCGAGAAAGGGGACGCTGCTGGTCCATCAAGCGAATGGGAAATTCGGACCTGAAGCAGACGCAGCAGATTTAACAGCGGATGCTATATTTCCACTCTGTTCCATCACAAAACTATTTACTGCAACCGCTATTATGATGTTAGTGGAACAAGGGAAAGTGGGCCTAAACAGGCCGGTTTCTGATTACATCCCCGAATTTACAGGGGAGAACAAAACAAAGGTATGCGTACATCATTTGTTGACACATACCTCTGGAATTGAGGTTAATGGCGGTTATGATGCACCACTTAGCCATGAGCCAGGTACTGTGATGTCTTACTGTGGATATGGTTATGAGCTGTTGGGTGAAATTATACGGCGAGTTAGTGGACAAGCTTATGATGTATTCGTAAAGGAAACCATTTTTAAACCGCTTGGAATGGAAAATACATATTATCGTGTGCCAATGGAAGTGCGGAACAGAGTAGTTAGACGTGCCCCTGAGGCAGCATGCGCGGAATGGGTAGACAGCGAATACAATTTGAATTCTGTATCTGCGGGGGGCGGCGCTTACTCAACGGCTATGGATTTGGCTGTTTTTGGCCAGATGTTCCTTAACGGCGGAATTTATAACGGAGTACGATTGCTTAGTCCGGTAACAGTAAAAGAAATGACCCGCAATCAAATTCCGGGCGTATCCTCACAATATAGAGACGAAGTTTTCCCTGAAGCATACTGGGGGTACGGATGGGCGATTAATGGCACGAAGCGTGACGGCGGAGATCTGCTCTCTGCAGATGCCTATTCACACTGGGGGGCGGCAGGTCCTTTCCTCTGCGTGGATCCGATTTATCAGACAGTGACGGTTCATTTATCCGTAGAGCTGGATCACCAGAAGCCATTTAAAAATATGTATGTTGATTACTTCAACAATACTGTTCTTGCAGCAATCACAGAGCTGTGATGTCAGCTGCTATTTTCATATCCATTTTGAATTTTTGTTGTGTCTACTTTTCTTAAAGTGTGTTTTCCCTATTTGTTCTAAATTGTTTAGGGGTGATTCCGGTATATTTCTTAAACACTTTGGTAAAGTAGCTCTGATCATTAAAATGTAGGCGTGAGGCGATGTCCGATAAGCTTATCTCTGGTACTTCTATTAGTCGTTTTGCCTCTTCAATCCGCTCCAATTGAATAAAATCGCTGATGGTGAAGCCGGTTTCCTTCTTAAATAATAGGGAGAGATAACTTCTATTTAATCCTGCAACCTCAGCCAGTCTATCTAAGGAAAGTTCCTCATATAGGTGATTGAAAATATAGTTCTGACAGAGAGCCACGGTGCGCGACAGTTTCGCCATCCGGCTCTCTTTGACATGGTCTGCGAAATCGCAAAGGGCATTAAGAACGGCATGATCTACAGCGGGAATATCTTTTAGTTCTTCGATATGCTGGATATGAAAGTCGCTTAGGGTATAAGAAATTTCCCAGTACAGCCCTCCATCTATAGCTGCACGTGTAGCGAGTGTAATACAAGAGATTGCCAGATTCTTTTTGTTACGTAATTGGCTCCTTTTAGAGAGAAGCCCGTAACTCTCTTCGGAGAACGAAGCTTGAACGCGTAGCAGCTCAGTTTTATTGCCTTTTTTGACATAGTGAAAGAGATTTTTTTCTAGCATAGGCTCATGGTGCAGCCACGTATTCTCACGGCGATAAGAAATATCCAAATCCAAACTGCCTGAGGGCAGTTGTTTATAGGCAAGAATGCGGGAGTCCAGCAGCAGTTCGCTAAGGGTCAAGGTTTTTCCAGTGACGAGCGAGTATAGCAGCATAGCGGTATGGTATAGTCTCATTTTATTTAACACGGTCAGGCTGCGATAATAGTTAAGCCATAGCTCCTGAAACTTAAGCGGAACTTCATGATCGCGCATCAGACTTGCCACATTATCCTCCGTAGGTTGAGCATACAATGAAGGGCCAATCACAATGCTTCCCTCGTTGCTCTTGTCTGAGGGTAGATGGAGAATAATGTAATTCTCTAGAAAATTTGTGGTACGAACGATTGGTACAGTAGAAGTCGGTCCATTGCCATTAGAGTTGTTCTCACGATAAGAAGATTTAGTAATTTCAGAAAGTGACTCAGTAAGATTATGAACCCAAGGGGCGCCCTCGAAGGAGGAAGGCATAGCAAATTCAATTTCCCGAGTGGCGTCGAGCAGGAACACGGGAATTTGCTGTGACTCATACATCACTTTACAGATATATTGGACTCTTTCCTTATCCTCCAAATGATCTAACATGTTATGACCTCCTCACCTAACAAGAATACCAAAAACACAATAATAATGCCATAAATCAAGCATGAAGTATATTAAAATGGGGATAGTATACATTCAGAGGAGGCATTTTTATGAAAACCAAAATTCATGAACTCATATCACAATTGACCCTTGAGGAGAAAGCGGGACTCTGTTCAGGGCTTGATTTCTGGCATACCAAGGGGATTGAACGACTCGGAATCCCTTCTTTGATGGTAACGGACGGACCCCATGGTTTACGCAAGCAAAAAGAGAGTGCCGATCACCTCGGGCTTCATAACAGTGTTCCCGCAACTTGTTTTCCTTCAGCAGCAGGGTTGGCTTCTTCGTGGGATCGGGCACTAATTGAGCGAGTGGGGAAGGCGCTTGGTAAGGAGTGCCAGGCAGAAAACGTTGCTGTTCTGTTGGGACCGGGGACGAATATTAAACGCTCTCCACTGAACGGTCGTAACTTTGAATATTTCTCGGAAGACCCTTATCTTTCTGCGGAGATGGGGGGGAACCATATCAAAGGTGTGCAAAGCGAAGGAGTCGGCACCTCGCTTAAGCATTTTGCCGCCAATAATCAGGAACACCGGAGAATGTCGGTAGATGCCGTTATTGATGAACGGACGCTGCGGGAGATTTATCTGGCTAGCTTTGAAGGTGCAGTTAAGAACAGTCAACCTTGGAGCGTAATGTGTTCTTACAACCGGGTTAACGGTGAATACGCTTCTGAGAGTGAAACGCTTCTAACGCGGATTCTTAGAGATGAATGGGGTTTCGAAGGATTTGTAGTTTCGGATTGGGGTGCGGTCAATGAGCGAGTGAAGGCGCTGCAAGCAGGGCTGGAGCTGGAAATGCCGTCAACGGGAGGACTTGGCGATGCCAAGATTGTCGCAGCCGTGCAAAGTGGGGAACTAGCTGAAGAAACGTTAAACCTTGCGGTGGAGCGGCTGCTCACTTTTATTTTTAAGGCGGTAGACAATCGTAAAGATAATACTTCATTTAATGCTGAAGAGCATCACCAACTGGCACGGAAAGTGGCGAGGGAAAGCATGGTGCTTCTTAGAAATGAGGAGGAAGTTCTACCCTTATCTAAACAAGGTACTATTGCGATCATTGGGGAATTTGCTAAAAATCCGCGTTATCAAGGTGGGGGAAGCTCGCATGTGAATCCAACACAATTGGATGATGCTTTTGAAGAGATGAGAGGTCTTGCGGGGTCTGCTGAGCTGCTATATGCCCAAGGATATGAACTGGAGCATGATGAGATTAATGAGGTTTTGCTGCAAGAGGCAAGAGAAACAGCGGCAAAAGGTGATGTAGCGGTGTTGTTCCTTGGACTGCCGGATAATTATGAGTCAGAGGGTTATGATCGCAGCCACTTGTCTCTTCCAGAGAGCCATAAAGCGCTGATCGATGTGGTAGCTGAGGTCCAGAGTAATATCGTTGTTGTACTCAGTAATGGCTCACCTGTAGAGATGCCTTGGATTGATAAAACAAAAGGAGTCCTTGAGGGTTATCTAGGTGGGCAGGCGTTTGGGGGTGCCGTAGCAGATTTATTGTTTGGAGAGGTCAGCCCAAGCGGTAAACTGGCAGAGACATTCCCCATGAAGCTGAGCGACAATCCATCCTTTCTTAATTTCCCGGGGGAAGGGGATAAGGTAGAGTATAAGGAAGGTTTGTTCGTAGGTTATCGTTATTATGATAAAAAAGAGATAAAACCGCTGTTTCCTTTCGGCTTTGGTCTCAGCTACACAGAGTTTCAATACAGTCATTTAACAATTTCCAAGAGCAGCATAAAGGACACCGAGACTGTTCAGGTTAAGGCTACCGTTAAAAATACGGGCACTCGCGCAGGAAAAGAAATCGTTCAGCTCTATGTTAGTGATGTGGAGAGCAGCGTGATCCGTCCACTGAAGGAACTAAAAGGCTTCCAGAAGCTAGAGCTTCAGCCTGAAGAAGAGCAGGAGGTAACCTTTGAGTTAGATAAACGCTCCTTTGCTTATTACAACGTTAACATTGGTGATTGGCATGTGGAAAGTGGAGATTTTGAAATTGCTATTGGCTCATCATCGCGGGATATTCGTCTGACAACTTGTATCGGAGTAGAATCGACCAATCCGCTTACGATGCGTTATCATCGGAATAGTACTATTGGTGATTTGCTGGATAATCCACGGACAGCGGAAAAAGTGAAGAAATTCAGCAGTGTTTTTGGCTTAGAGGGTGCGATGGATGATAACCCGGAAATGTACATGGCGATGATGAAATATATGCCGCTGCGGGCAATGATCGGTTTCGGCCAAGGGAAATACACGGAAGAAGATTTAGCCAAGGATCTGCAAGAATTTAATACATTGGCTACTAAGTAGAAGTAAGCCAGTGGCACATATTAGTCCTATCTAATATGCACCACTGGCCTTATTTGTGTAAATTTCTTGTCTGGATACCGTTACCCATTAACTCGATAGGTATGCCTCAACGTTTCCTTGAAGGAAATCCGTAATCTTTAGCGCGCCACGCTACTAGCAGCGCAAGAATCAATAGTATAAACATTACCCACGGGAAGGAGCGGACACCAAGTGTTTCAATAAGAATTCCGCCTATCACTCCGCCACCGCCAATAGCTAGGTTCCATGCCGTCACCAGCATCGATTGGGCCACATCTGCACTTTCGCCAGCGGTTTCGGCAACGGCTGTCTGTAGCAAAGTAGCTGCTCCTCCGAACGTCAACCCCCATACACCAACCACTAAATAGATCACTATGGGCTGGCTGCTACTAATGCCTAGTACAATGGATGACAAGGCAAAAGCAGCTAGGCTGATCAGAACCAATGGACGCAGTTTGCGGTCGATCAAAATACCGATGACCCAGATGCCAACAAGCGCTGTAATGCCGAAAACAAGCAATACCAAGTCAACCCGCTGGGTTAGCCCGGCCTGAGTAAGATAGGGGGCAATATAGGTATACAAGATGTTGTGTGCTAGTACCCATACCAGAACGACAAACAATACCGGCCGTACCCCCGGAATAACAAAAACCTTGTAGAGAGGGAGCCGTTTATCAGGGGCTTCTCCTGGATAGTCCGGTAGCTTCCAAAATACCCAAGCGATCAGCATGAGAGCTAATAGCGACATGAACCCGAAGATAGAGCGCCAGCCTACAAGGGTGCCAAGAAGGGTTCCAGCAGGGACACCGAGTGCCAGAGCGAGAGGTGTGCCAACCATCGCTACCGCCATTGCTCGTCCTTTGAGTGACTCCGGCACCATGCGCCGGGCGTAACCTGCTATCATGCCCCATAAGACTCCAGCGGATACGCCGGCGAAGAACCGAGCTGTTAGCGTAAGTATATAATTGGAAGAAAAAGTGGTGACGGTGTTGAATATGAGAAAACCAAGGATGCACATTAGTAGCAGTGGTCGCCGCCGCCATCCACGCGTCACGGTAGTTAAGGGAATCGCGGCCAACAGGGAACCAAGAGCATACAAAGTGACAAGTTGACCGGCAAGGGCCTCGGAGACACCAAGCCCCTCACCTATTTGGAGCAACAAGCCTGCCGGAATCGTTTCGGTAAGAATACAGATAAACCCCGTCATAGCTAAGGCGAGTAATCCAGCCCATGGCAGACGTTCAGAAGAGGGAGTGCTGGGGGCACTTTGTGTGGCAGAAGATGTGTTTTGGCTCATAGAGAGGCCCCTCTCTTATATAATTTTAGCAAACTCAATGATATAGACGACGAATAGGGTCTACTGGACAGAGAGCCTAGGCTGGTTCATTCCGGACCCAGGCTTCTTGTGTTCATGCTCTATTTATTACGTCTATCATAAATGGCATCACAAAGGTCTACAGTAAACTGACCCGACATGCCTTCCAATGCGGTATTAGTGAAAGCGACGACACTGAGGCGTTGCTTGGGATCTACGAACCACGAATGACCATAAGTACCACCCATGCGCCAAGTACCCGGAGATTCTGGAGTGTCTGCGGCGACAGGATCCTTTAGTACCGTGATGCCTAGGCCAAAGCCTCGTCCTGGCCAGAAGGCCATTGGCAGATCACCGATCTGGTTGGTCGTCATATCGTGAACCAGTGACTCCGGTAGCAGCGGCGCTCCGCCCTTACGTAATGTTTCCAGCAGTTGCAAAAAATCTCCGGCGCTGCCGACCATGCCAGCTCCTCCAGAAGGATAGGCAGTAGTGTCAAGTGCTCGGCTAGGGGCAAGCAGGAACCCAGCCGTTCCCTCCACAAAGGCAATACTGTCAGGATCAAGTAAGGGCCGTGGCTCTGGAGTATCATTGGCATAGGAAGTGGCCAGCCGTTCTCGATCGACTGCAATAAAACCCGTGTCGCTCATGCCAAGCGGCTTGGTCACGAGTGAATGTACAGCCTCACTGAGCGGTGTTTCTGTGACCTTTGCAATTACTGCTCCCAGCACATCTGTCGCGATGGAATATTTCCACTCGGTACCTGGCGTATAAAGGAGGGGGACAGAGGCAAGACGGCGCAGGTTCTCTTCCAATGTGATGCCGGACTGATCCATACCATCTGATACCCCTGCTGACTGATAGGAACCCTTCTCTTCTTGGAAAAATCGGTAAGACAGGCCCGCGGTGTGCGTCATCAAATGACGAATCGTCAAGGAAGCGAACTCGCCATTCTGCAAACGCGGCTGAAACTCTGGAAGCCAACGATCAACGCGGTCGTCCAGTTGTAGACGACCTTGCGCAACTAATACTAGGCCTGCCGTTGAAACGATAGGTTTAGTAACTGAAGCGAGCCGGAATAAGGCATCTTCTCGCATAAGTCGGCCTAGCTCGCGGTCGGCAAAACCGGCAGCACGGCTATAAACCAGTTCCCCATCTATCGCCACTTTAATGACAGCACCGACCAAGCGCTTGTCAGCGAGGGTTCGATCGATTACTCTATCGATGCGACCTGATAAACATTCTGTAATTATTTTATTTGAATCCAATATACTCAACGGTCTTCATCCCTTCGGAATAGTTAAAGTCAAGAACACTTTACTATTGTAGGGTTATTATATATAACAAGTTATCTTGATTACATAAGGCAACTAAGCTAAATTAGCTTTATAACGGTTAATTACAATCTAGTTAATATAGAAAACCTTAAATTTAAAGGAGGCGATTTTGATGGACCATGTTGATAAGCAAATTCTTTTCCATCTTCAAAATCAAGCAAGAATTTCTATGACAGAGCTGGGCAAATGTGTCGGTTTATCGCAACCTGCGGTTACGGAGAGAGTTAGGCGTATGGAGGAAAAAGGCATCATCAGCGAATATCGCACCATAATTTCTCCTGAAAAGATTGGGAAACAAGCAGCTGCCTACATGTTATTTCATTCTAGGGATTGTAATGCATTCCTTGATTTCTGCCGCTCAAGTCCTGATGTCGTCGAATGTTACCGTATAAGTGGGGAACACAACTACTTATTGAAGGTAGTAACCGACTCTACACGAGCCCTCGAGGAGTTCGGAAATCAATGTGACAAATACGGTACTTACACGATTCTGATCGTGATGTCATCGCCAATCGATCATAAATTTCTTATACCCTCGCTTGAAGAAGCAAGCCTAAACTTGCTGAGTTAGATTTTAAACATAATCCGTTAGCCTGTCGTAACAAAAAAAAGACTCTTCTATATAAATAGAGGAGTCTTTTTGGTTTAGATATTGTAATAAAAATGATTGCAGCTGCTCCTTTTTCGTAGATACATCATGGACTTTCTATCTTATAAGTCTGGCGGTATTTTAGTGGAGAAAGCCTGGTGATTTCCTTAAATACCCGACCAAAGTGAGTCATATTATCAAATCCAACATTTTCAGCTATCTTGGCTACTTTAAAGGCAGTATTGATTAACAAGGCACGAGCTTCCTGGTGGCGATAAATATAAATAAGCAGCTCAAACATAAGTGTTTTTAAATATAATTCATAGCCGGGAGGTTGCTTCGTAAATTCAGAGACCATTTTATTGAATAGTTTCTCGATAAAGTTTTGTTCAGAACCATGAACCTGAACGGGTGGGAGATCAGTTCGAAGAAGTCCGGAAAAACCTGCAGACCATTGGCTATCGGGAATGAGCTACCTTCCATAAACGGGTTAGAACAATGGTTAGTCTAGACCAACTATAAAATGAATTAAGTAGCCAAGCTAATGCCAGCATCGCCTAGTTTCCAACGGCAGGTCATTATCAGCTTCTCACCCTCCAGTTCGGCTGTCAGCGTGCCACCCATTTTATTCATTAGACTTTTGGCGATGGAGAGACCCAGCCCGGAAGCTTGAGAAGATCGGGTACGGTCTGCGGTATAGAATCGGTCAAATAAGAGGTTAATATCGCTTCCGACTAGTTCCTTCGCATCGTTTACAATTGTTAAGTCAGCTGTTTCCTGCTGTCGTTCGAAATGGATTTCTACATACCCGGTCGCATGTTTGACCGTATTGACAAGTAAATTTTCGACAACTCTCCGCACAGCGGATTCATCGGCGTATACGGATACATTTTCCTCAGGTAGTCGTATACCCGGTGTAATATTGCGTTCGTTGAAAGAATCGTAAAATCCGACCAGAATTTCCGAGAGCAGGGCCGTCATCCCAAGCTTTTCCGTATGTAGAGGATAATCTAGCGATTCGATCAAGGAAAGCTCAAAAAAATCATTCAGCAGCGCCTGCAGCCGTTTCGTCCGATTTTTAACGATGGAAACATATTCAAGTTTTTCATCAGGGGTAATAGACTCATCCTCCAACAGTTGAATATAACCGAAGATGGAGGTGAGGGGTGTACGGATATCATGTGAGATATTCGTAACAGCCTGACGGAATTCTTGTTCGACACGTTTTCGCTGGGCGTCCGCTTCGACGATTAAATCAGATTGACGATTGATTTGTCCTGCAAGCGCCTCAAGCTTCTGGTCGAATAGAGCCACATCAATTTTTTTACCGGTTGCTCGCTTATTGTAGGTATGCAATTGCCCTGTTATCCGCCCTAGCTCTCGCCTTAACATTAACAAACGGAAAAGCAGGAGAGCTCCTGCCACAAACAATATGATTGTCAGAATAAGCAACACTCTCCTGCACCCCCCATTTGCTATTTGATCTCTTTTCGGTGGAATACGAGAATACCGAGTACCCCGGAAACGGCTATTGTCAACAACGGTACAAGTAAAAGCGCTGGCCAATCTCCACTGTCGATACTGGGCTTACCGATATCGCTCACCCGTTTGAAGATGGAATAATCGTACAAATTACTAAAGAAAGAGATCTTCGAACCTATACTAGCCAAAACCGTATCGATCATAAGGAAGAAAATCATTGAGAAGCCGATAGTTTTGCCGCTGTCGGTTAGGATTACGGTGAACAGCGCCCCAATGGCTGCGTAACCAGCCGTGTACAATAACGTTAGCCCGAGAGCTCGCGGTATGAAAAGTGTAGTGCTTCCTTCCGGCAGATGACCGAAGCCCGAAAGCAGCGTGACTTCGACTGTGCTGACAATAGGAAAGACGAGCGAAATCGCCATGGCTCCAACTGCGAATACGATTAGTTTTGCTGCGAACAGCCGGCCTCTGGTGTTGCCCGAAGATGCGATCGTCTTCATGACCCCTGTGGAATATTCGTTAGAGATAAAGAATCCAGCCAGAATGGCTACGCCGAATTTAATAATGTAGGCATTGCTTGAAATAAAGGTAGTCAGAAATTCAGCGCCGGTGATCTGAGGTTCCCCATTGGAGCGATGATCAAAATAATATAGCAAAGGGTACGCAAGCGAGAGGACGGAAAGTGCCAATAGAAAAGTCCAAAATGATCTATTCTTACGGAGCTTGAAAAACTCCACTCTGATCAGATTATACATTTGGGTTCCCCCCAATCCGCTTTGTAAAATAACTTTCCAAGTCTTCACCCATAGGCATAAACTTCTCGATCTCGAGGCCGGCATTGAATAACGCTGTTGATACTTTGCCTGGCTGCTCAATACGGCTATACAACTTGATGGTTCCATCCTGCATCACTTCGAAATCGGCCGTACCCAGCTCGTTCTGAATGACGGCTGTTGCCTTGCCCGGATCATCCACTTTGATAAATAAATACTGCTGACATTTCTCGTTTAATTCCTCCGCAGTGAGTTGTTCAAGCAACTGACCGTGATGAATAATGCCATAATGACTTGCCATTAAATGCAGCTCACTTAGAATATGACTTGAGATCATTATCGTAATGCCTAGCTCACGGTTTAGTCGCTTGAGCAGTTCGCGCATTTCGACGACACCCATCGGATCCAACCCATTAGTTGGCTCGTCCAGAATCAGAAATTCTGGATCTCCCAGTAAGGCGATGGCAAGACCTAACCGCTGCTTCATTCCAAGTGAGAAATTTTTGGCTTTCTTCTTTCCGGCGCCCTGCAGTCCAACTTGCTCTAGCATTCTAGGAACACAATCTTTGCCGGGAATACCACGTAGAATCCGGTTTGCTTCTAAATTTTCACTCGCAGTCATATGGGGGAATAAAGCGGGACTCTCGATAATCGAGCCGATTCGCTTACGAGCCTGGATCAGGGCTTGCTCTTCACTGGCTCCGAACAGCTCGATCGTCCCCTGAGTCGGAAAAGCAAGTCCGGTCACAATCCGGATTAATGTTGATTTTCCGGCTCCATTTTGTCCAATAAAACCATAAATAGAGCCTTTACGGATTGACAAATTGACTTTGTCCAGCGCTGTATGGCCCTTGAACTTTTTGGATAGCTGATTTGTTTTTAATACATACTCGTACATCTCGTCTTGGCCTCCTTTTCGTGATAGACCAAGTATAGAATTGAAAACATAAGAAGAGCTAAAGCCAAATCTTAAGAATGTCTTAAGGCTTGAGCCGATAACCTATGCCCCATACCGTCTCGATAAATTCGCTTCCTGGTGCGGCCTTGGTTAGCTTGCTGCGCAAATTGCTCATATGGACATTGACCGTATTATCGTCCCCGTAATATGGCTCGTGCCAGACTCTTTCATACAAATTCGCTTTCGTAAACACCTTTTTGGGGGCTGACAAAAGTAACGAGAGAATTTCAAACTCTAGAGCTGTGAGCGTCAGTTCCACACCATTTGCCGTAATCGACATCGCCTCTCGATGAAGCACAAGACCCTGATGCTGGAGCACGTTAGGCAAAGCCGATTGCGTAATCCGCGAATACAAACGCAGATGAGAATCGATCCGTGCAGAGACTTCCTCAACGTCGAAGGGTTTCGTAATGAAATCATCCGCCCCCGCCCGCAGGGCAGACACCTTGGTCTGGGGCTCACCCTTGGCAGAAATGATAATTACCGACATATCATCCCGCCCGGCAATCTTCTCAAGTAGTTCCTCACCCGACATGCCTGGCAGCATCAGATCCAGTAGCAGCATGCTCCATTGACGTTGCTCCAGATAGAGAAGTGCCTCCGTTCCCGAGTAAGCAGGTTGGGGAATATAGCCGCTTTTCTTGATAATGTTGCACAGCAATCGGTTGATGTCGCTGTCGTCCTCAGCAACAAGAATATGTATCGGGTTATTCATTTAATCTCCTTTTTTTACCTGAAATAGGTCGTTGTTCGGATGAATGCCTATTAAATAGGATAGCAGGTTTTAGATTCTGTATCCAGATCCAGCCAATTTCTGCATTTTGGTTATTCAAATCTATATCACCGATTCTCGTGAGTTCATTTTTATATACGAAAGAGACTCTTCTATTTAAATAGAGGAGTCCCTTTGCGATGTTAAGGTATTTAGATAAATAGATTATGACCCGACTGATCGGCTTGGCCGAGATAGTAACCAACGCCGCCGATTCCGACACCGTCAATCAGTTCTTCACGAGTGATGCCCATAAGATCCATGGACATTTGGCAGGCGACGATTTCCACACCTTGGTCGATAGCCATCTGGATCAATTCCTCCAAGGAAGAGATATTTTTGCTCTTCATTAGAGAGCGGATCATCTTCGAGCCCATGCCCATCATGTTCATATTTGAAAGCGTCAGCTTCCGGCTGCCGCGTGGCATCATGGCACCGAACATTTTTCCGATAAAGTTTTTGTTCACAGGCACCTTCTCATCCTTGCGGATAATATTGAGGCCCCAGAAGGTAAAGAACATTGTGACTTTTTTGCCGCTGGATGCTGCTCCGTTGGCAATGATGAAGGAAGCGATCGCTTTATCCAAATCCCCGCTAAAAACAACCATTGTGCTTGCATTGCTAGTTTGAATTACTTGTGCGCCTGCTCCGGTTGGTGCTGATGCTGAAGTCTCGATAACTCCTTTGCGCAGATAAGCTTCGATCATGCCAGTAGGCAGCTTTGTTAGCTGCAAAAGCGTATTGTTGGACATACGAGCCCAAGCCTTGATATCCTCATAAAATCCAGGATCGGAAGCAGTGACCTTCAGGACTTGCCCGTCCAAGAGCGGGTCCATGCTCATTTTAACTTGGATCAGCGGCCCTGGGCAGCACAGTCCGCAGGCATCAAGCACGGAATCAGGTGTTGTGAAAGCTGTAGCGTTAACGGTTGGTGTAACTGTGCCAGTTCCAGTTCCAGTCTCTGTCCCAGTTCCAGTTTCAGTTTCAGTCTCCGTCATTGCTCCCGTTGCTGCGATTTCTTTACTGGCTGCTGGTGTACCAACGTTTGGCGTCAAGTTATCTTTTTTTTTAGGCGTAAATTGGCTCATCTGATAGGTTTTATAACCGCCGGTCAGATTCTTCACACGGTAACCTTTTTGCTGTAAAATCCGGGAAGCGGTGTAGCCTCTGAGTCCAACTTGGCAATACACCCAAATTTCTTTACTAGAGTCAAGCTCGCTTAGCCGACTACGCAGATCATCCACAGGGATGTTAATAGACCCTTCAATATGACCATTAGCATGTTCGATTTCCGAACGTACGTCAACTAAAATGGTATTGTTTTTGTCACGACCTTCTAAATCCTTAGGGACGAATACCGTAGTCAAACCATGCAAAATATTTTCAGCGGCAAATCCAGCCATATTCACCGGATCTTTAGCGGAAGAATAAGGAGGGGCATAAGATAGCTCCAACTCCGTCAAATCAGTGACCGTACCTCTAAAACGAATAACTGTAGCGATATCGTCGATACGTTTGTCTACACCACTGTAACCTACAGCTTGTGCTCCTAGCACCGTACCTTTTGGATCAAAAATCAGTTTCATAGATATCGGGGTTGCCCCCGGATAATAGGTTGCGTGTGAGCTTGGATGTATATAAATCACGTGATACGGCAGACCCAAACGTTGTAATGTTTTTTCATTATTACCTGTAGAAGCACCTGTGACTCCAAAAACCTTTATAATAGAAGTCCCTTGTGATCCTTTGTAAGTTGTGCCGAGACCACTGACGTTGTCCGCAGCAATCCGCCCTTGCTTATTGGCAGGACCAGCTAGTGGAATGGCGGTTTTTGTTCCGTTTACGAAATCAACCACCTCAACCGCGTCACCTACAGCGAACACTTGATCCAGATTGGTCTCCATCCGCTCATTGACTAAAATATGGCCACGGGGACCGAATTCTAAGCCACTGTCCTTCAGAAAAGAGGTATCCGGAGAAACGCCGATAGCCAGCAGAACCATATCACTTTGCAGTACAGTGCCACTTGCTAATTGCACCTGTATTTGTTCTCCCACCTCAGCAAACCCTTTGACCATATCGGAAAAAATAAGATTAACGCCATGCTCGTCGAGTTCTTTTGCCAAAATAGAAGACATTTCAGTATCGAATGGAGCTAATATTTGTGGTCCTGCTTCAATTAAGGAAACTTCCAGACCAGCTTCTCTAAGGTTCTCAGCCATTTCCACACCGATAAATCCACCACCGATCACCACGGCCGAACGTGTGCCTTCCGCAGCGACTTTAGCTTTGACTTTGTCAGTGTCGGGAATGTTACGCAACATGTGTATTTGGGAACTCTCGATACCGGGCAGATTCGGACGAATCGGTTTAGCACCTGGCGATAAAATAAGCGCATCATAGCTCTCTTCATAGGAGCCTTTTTCTATGCTTTCTACTCGCACTTTTTTGTTCACAGGGTCGATAGCCACGACTTCACTTTGAATCCGAACATCGATGTTAAAACGTTTATGCATCGCCTCCGGTGTCTGCACCAGCAGCTTGGAGCGGTCCTGAATGGACCCACCGATATAATAAGGAAGTCCACAATTGGCAAAAGAAATGTACGGATCACGCTCAAACATTACAATATGGGCATCTTCATCTAATCTCCGAAGTCGGGCGGCTGCTGACGCGCCTCCTGCAACACCGCCAACAATTAATATTTTTTTACTCATGATGACTTATTCCTCCCCTAAAAATAACTGAATCAGATGTTTGATTTTTTCGTCTTTAACAGAATAGTTAATCTCCAGCCCATTACGTTCGGTTTCAACGATGCCTAGTGATCTAAGCTTCTGTAAATGCTGGGACACCGTAGATTGTGGAAGATCGAGGCAGTCCTGCATGAAGCTCACGTTGCAGCTGCCCTTTTCCAGAAGTCCTTTAATGATGCACAAGCGCACGGGATGAGCTATAGCCTTTAAGGTTTCGGCGGTTTGGTTATAGGCTTTGAAATTTTTGTCCATGGTAACGAACACCTCGCTTTACAATATCCTTATATCGTAATATTATGATATAGTGATATGGAAATCAAGTTATTTTTATAAAGGTGAAGGAGAGATGCTCGATGTCTTTTAAAATTTCAAAGGAAATTACCCCACAGCAAGTGGCGGAACGCTTGAAGAATGGCGAAACTCTTACCATGTTGGATATACGCGAACCCGCCGAATGGGTGGAGGGACATGTAATGGGTGCTAAACATATTCCGCTTGGACAGCTATTGATGCGCACAGATGAACTGGATTCTCATGGCGAGATAATTGTGATGTGCTTTAGTGGTGGCCGTAGTGGACTGGCTTGTGAGCTGCTGAGTGAAAAGGGGTATAACGTTGTGAACATGACGGGTGGATTAGGCGCTTGGACGGATGATTTTTTGGTACGGGAGTAATGATATGAGCATGATGGTTCGGATCCTACTGAGTATTTTAATTGTCTTTAGTATTGTGAGGTTTTTGCGTTATGCTTGGCCTGTTCGTTCACTTACTTATATAGAAGTCCGTGAGGTTCGCGAATTAGCGGATCAATCATTGGCTATGAAAATGCTCGATGTCAGGGATGCCGTTGATTACCAGAAGGACAGTATCCGTGGTTCGATAAATATTTCGCTGGGGCGGTTACCCTATGTCTGGCAGCACTGTCTATCTCCGGGCGACTCGGTTCTAATTCTTGCAGGAAGTTACTACAAGAGAAATAAAGCCGCGAGAATTCTTTATAAGCAGGGATTTCGTAAGCTATATGCGGTAAATGGTGATTTGTTAGGGAACAAAAGAACGCTCTCCGACATATCTGTGAAAGGTTGTTGTGAAGGATAATGGATAATGGATTTAAGGTCATTGATTTCCCGTCTCGGATTGAAGTTGGGGTGTCGAAGTCAGGGTGTCGATGGAATGATCTCTTATGATGCCTATGGGCTAGGGGCTCGGCCTGCACATTTGCTAGGTGAGGGAAGGCAGTGAAGAGGGAGCAATATGTCACTCTAGTTGAGCCGCTATATTAATGTTGCTAAGTCGTGATGGTGGCTAGGTCGCTAAATTAATGTTGCTAAGTCGCGATGATGTGGCTAGGCTGCTAAGTCAATGTAACTAAGTCGCAATGTTATAGCTAGGCGGCTAAGTCAATGTAACTAAGTCGCAATCCAGTCAGCCTCTTCTCGAACTCAGTTTTAATTGCATTTTGTGCAGTTAAACTTCAGTAGTTTTAGGAAAAGTAACAGTTAACTGCACTTTGTACATCTAAATTTGATCATTTACGCTTAACTACCTAATGTTTCCTTTTTTAGTTGTAGAAAGTACAACTAAATGGACTTTTAGGGGGATAAGGGATAAATAGTTGCATGAAATACAATTAAATAGAAAAAGCATAGGTCGATAGCCAGTGAATAGTGGAGAATGGAAAACGGTTTTGGGCAATTTCAAAAAGGTAGGACGAATAATATTATTCGAGCGGAACTTAGTCAAACCGAGATTACTTTAACGGAACTACTATACAAAACCTACCTATATTGAGCTAAATCTAGTCGTCTAACTCAAATGTAGTTTACTTAGCCAAGATTGCTCTTGCTGAGTTAATTCTAACTGAACTTTAGTGATCTAACTCTAGCTGGACTTACTGTAATGATCTACTCTAGCTGAACTAACTTTAGTGATCTGACTCTAAATGAACTTACTGTAATGAGCTAACTGTAACTGAACTTACTTTAATGCGACTCACTTTAACCAATGTGATTTTTTAATAGGTAAGCAAATTTATCTCGAGTGCTAACGTTGAATGTAGAGTGTCATTGACAGCATAAGAAGGCGAATACTATACTTCTGAGTAATAGGACGAAGCACGTCCCGCATCCATAATTGGGTGCGGGATTTTTTTATGCCAAGGAGGAGGAGAACGTTATGGGGTTTACGGAAGAACATCGTAAGTGGGTGGGAGATCATATTAGTCGAAGAACGGGAGAAAGACGGGGGAGATTGGAGCGGGGACATGGGCATGGTGAGCGAATGTTTACGGAGAAGGTTTGGTGGCCAATGATGGGTCATTTTAATGATCTTCATCCTGAATATGAAGTGTTGGATTGGCGGGGATGGCCTTATTTTGTTGATTATGCGTGGAAGCCTGGGCAGGTTAAGTTTGCTTTTGAGGTAAAAGGTTACGGCCCACATGTGCAAAACACAGATCGGACGCGTTATCGGCAGGAATTGAATCGAGAGACTTATCTACAAATCGCGGGTTATCGGGTAGTGGCGATACCATATGATGATCTGGAAGCGAGTCCTGAGAATACTATTTTTTTGTTGAGATCATTACTGATGCCGTACCTCGCTTTAAGGACAGAAGAGAAGGAGGCGTTTAGTCGACTGGAGCGTGATATTTTGCAAATTGCGGTGCGTTCGAGCGGGGACATTCGGCCTGTTGATTTGGTGAGGGAGATTGGCATTGATCTGCGTACAGTTAGGAAATGTATGAGGTCACTTTGTGAGAAAGGTAAGTTTAAGCCGATAGTTTCCCAGGTGAGTGGGAGGGTTTGTCGTTATGAATATGTACATTCACTTAACGATATTCAGCTGTGGTGAATAAACGGTATAAATCCCGCAGATTGGAGGCGTGCAGCGGGAATCGAGCAAATGAACGGTATAAATCCCGCAGATTGGAGGCGTGGAGCGAGAATTGAGCAAATGAACGGTATAAATCCCGTAGATTGCGGAGATGGAGCGGGAATCGAGCAAATGAACGGTATAAATCCCGCAGATTGGAGGCGTGGAGCGAGAATTGAGCAAATGAACGGTATAAATCCCGCAGATTGTGGGTGGGGAGCGGGAATCGAGCAAATGTGCGGTATAAATCCCGTAGATTGGAGGCGTGGAGCGAGAAGTGAGCAAATGAACGGTATAAATCCCGTAGATTGCGGGCGTGGAGCGAGAATAGGGCAAATGAACGGTATAAATCCCGTAGATTGCGGGCGTGGAGCGAGAATAGGGCAAATGAACGGTATAAATCCCGTAGATTGGAGGCGTGCAGCGAGAATAGGGCAAATGAACGGTATAAATCCCGCAGATTGGAGGCGAATAATGAGCAAACCCATGCACTCACACTCACATCATCCCCCCTAAATCTCTAATTATGACCTGATTTCTATTTAGATTGTTAAGGTGTTGCGGAGGAGGGGAATCTTCTATGATTAGATGGATAGGACGTATGGGTGTTTTTTCGAAGGATTGTCCTCGAGAATGAATGAAACCGCTATCAACAAGAGACGAAGGAGCGATTTTGATGGGAACAGATATAGCTAGATATCCATTTCAACAGATTGATTTACCTTTAAATGAGCGAGTGCAGGATCTGATCTCCAGATTAACACTTGATGAAAAAGTAAGCCTGATGCCTCAGTATCAAGCTGCCATAGAGCGTTTGGGTGTTGGGGCTTACAAGCATGGTACGGAAGCGGCGCACGGGATTTCTTGGCTTGGAAAAGCGACTTCTTTTCCTCAGCCGAGCGGACTGGCTTGTACTTGGAATCCAGAGCTGCTGAAGGAGATTGGTTCGGCCATCGGAGATGAAGCTAGAGCCTTTTACAAAAAGAATCCAACGGTGAACGGTCTGACATTATGGGCGCCAACGGTGGATATGGAACGTGACCCGCGTTGGGGAAGAACCGAGGAAGCTTACGGCGAAGATCCAGAGTTGACCGGACGCCTCAGCACATCACTTGTGCAGGGAATCCAAGGTGATCACCCGGTCTATTTGAAAGCGGTAGCAACGCTGAAGCATTTCCTCGGCAACAATAATGAGATTGAACGCGGGAACTGCTCCGCGAGCATCGATCCGAGAAATATGCGGGAGTATTATCTGGAAGCGTTTAAGCCTGCTTTTCAAGAAGGTGGCGCACAGTCCATGATGACCGCTTATAACTCGGTGAATGGCGTGCCTGTTATTCTTCATCCGGCAGTAATGGATGTGGTTAAAGGCGAATGGGAAATGGATGGCTTTATCGTAAGCGATGCCGGCGATCTTTTTGGGATTGTGAAGGATCACAAGTATTATGAATCTTTTGCACAATCGATGGCTGAATCTATCAAAAATGGAATTGACAGCGTAACAGAAGAAACCGCAGAGACAATCAAGGTTCTTCACGAAGCACTAGACCAAGGCCTCTTAGCAGAGGAAGATTTGGATCGTGCGCTTGCCAACACTTTCAGAGTTCGTTTCCGTCTGGGAGAGTTCGATCCGGCTGAAGGGAACCCATACGCAGCAATCGACGATTCCGTTATACTTAGCAAAAAACATACCGCACTCTCCTTGGAAGCTGCGAAACAATCTATAGTATTGTTGAAGAATGACCAAGGCACATTGCCATTGAACAAAAGCAGTCTGAGCAAATTGGCGATTATTGGTCCGCTTGGTGATGAAGCCTTTAGAGACTGGTATTCTGGCACTTTACCTTATGGAGTGACTCCGCTGCAGGGGGTTAGCAAAAAGCTGCCTGGTAAACACGTTACTTTTGAGAGTGGCGCAGATCAGATCATTCTTACTTCAGCCGCAAACGGCCAAGCCATTGGAATCACAGGGGAGGACGGAAGACTGGCTGTACAACATGACATAGCAGAGCACGGAGAATTGTTCCATCATACAGCTTGGGGCTGGACTAGCAATACTCTGAAGGCGACAAGTCGCGGTCAGTATGTAACTTTAAGCGAAGCAGAGACTCTCACAGCATCTGCTGATGAAATTTACGGCTGGTTTGTAAAAGAATCGATTAACATCGTTCCGGAAGGCGAAGATACGGTATCTTTGCGGACCTGGAATGATAAAATGATCTCGGTGAATCCGGAAAATGGAACGCTGCAAGTGGCAGATCAGGATGCCAATGCGCAAGCAGGTCTTTTTAAAAAGAACATCGTAACTAACGGCATAGAGGCTGCAGTAGAAGCTGCCAAGGCTGCTGAAATCGCTGTGGTTTTTGTGGGCAACCATCCACTCCTTAACGGAAAAGAAGAAATCGACAGACCGGATATTGTGCTTCCAGAGGAGCAAGAGCGATTGGTTAAAGCTGTCTATGAAGCGAACCCGAATACGGTAGTGGTCATTGTCGGCAGTTACCCGATAACTTCCACTTGGATTGACGAGAACATTCCGGCTGTATTGTATACCTCCCATAGTGGACAAGAGCTGGGCAATGCGGTGGCAGAAGTTCTTTTCGGCGATTACAGTCCTTCCGGCAAGCTGAACATGACTTGGTTTCGTTCTGTAGAACAGCTGCCTGAGCTGATGGATTATGATATTATCAAAGGCAAAAGAACATATATGTACTTTGACGGAGAGCCACTGTATGCGTTTGGACACGGCTTAAGTTATGCCCAAATTTCCTACAGCAACCTAAGCCTAAGCGCTAAGGAGCTGCAAGCGAATGAGACGCTGAAAATTTCTGTTCAAGTAGAGAATACAGGCGTTGTTGATGGGGACGAAGTGGTGCAGCTATATGTGCAAGCTCTGAATTCCCGGGTCAAACGTCCGATTAAACAGTTGAAGGGTTTTGAAAAAGTAAACCTAACCGCAGGTCAATCGCAAACCCTAGAGTTTACGTTACCGGTTGCCGAGCTGGCATTCTGGGATGTTACCCGTGAGCAATATTGCGTGGAAAATGGAGAGTACATGGTTCTGATCGGCCGTTCATCTGCTGATATCCAATTATCCGCTCAACTATTAGTTCAAGGGGACGTTATTCCGTCGCGTAATCTGTATATCAATACCAAAGCAGAGAATTACGATGACTACGAAGGCGTATATCTGGACGAGTGCAAAGCAGGCGGTGCCTCCATACATCCGGTAAAAGATGGCGCTTGGATCGCTTTTAAAGATGTATTGTTCGAGCAAGGGGCAGGAGCTTTTGAAGCCTTGGTATCCTCTGCAAAAGGTGGCACCCTTGAGATCAGAACGGGCAGCCCAGCAGGGAAGCTGGTTGGATCTGTGACTGTAACGTCGGGTGGCGTGTTGCAGCAGTGGAACACACTTACTGGTGAAGTGTCCGTGGAATCTGAAACTACCGATGTTTATCTCATTTTTAATGGTGAGGTACTGCTTAGCCGTTTTCAATTTAATCAATAAGATAAGCTAGAACGCGCTTAATTTCTTCGGATGGAGTGGTGGTGCCTGTATGGATTGTTTGGGTTGTCGAATCGCTAACGGGATTGAGGCTAACGTAAACGTAGTATACGAGAATGAATTTGTAACTTGTGTGCTCGACATTGCTCCATTTAACGAAGGACATCTCCTAATTCTCCCTAAAAAGCATTATTGGGATCTCGAAGATATCGATTCAGAAACATCTTATGCGATTATGGACGCTTCAAAGAAGCTATCAGTTGTCCTGAAGGTTTTGTTTGAACCTGCTGGCATCAGCATTTGCCAAAATGGCGGGAAGTTTAACGACCTGACTCACTATCATATGCATCTTATCCCTAGATACGAAGGAGATGGCTTCGCTTGGAGCGAACCAATCCATCCGCACGGTGCCGAAAAGTTATTAAGCCAAACTCAAGCTAAAATTCTCAGTATCATAAATGAGCATTAAAAAAAAGGGCATTCCTGAAGGATCAGGGATGTCCTTTTCGTTTCTTTTCAATTAATCACAACCGCCCCCGCCAGCATCTCCACCCCCACCGAAGTCTCCACCGCCACTATGTCCGCCGTCTCCACCCCAGCTATGCCCCCCGCTGTCAGGTCCAGAATGGTGATGCGAGTGATCTCCGTAGTGATTATGGTGGTGGTTAGAATGATTAGAGTGGTTAGAGTGGTTTGGATCCAGCAGATCCGGATGACTGGCAGCCATAAAAGACATGTTGGCGGCATCATTTTGCCTATTTCTATCAAAGGTACTTTTGTTTGAGCTCGAGCCATTACGTATTACGGCTTGTATAATAATAAATACAGCAACACCTACAAATAGTATCCCAAAAACCATAACGAACCGCTCCTTTCAACTCCAAAAATTAGTTACTAGCTGCTTTCGTCAAAAACTCAAGATTTCTGTAAAAAATACTCCCATAATTCCAGCCCAGATAAGGCTCGGGAATTTCTATATGGTTCACATTCACATTCATGTCTTCGCGTATCAATGATTCGCTAATATGGATTATATCATTTATATACCGTTTTATTTGCTGTAGATAATGTTTTTGAGTAACGGGCCCATGACCGGGAACAATTATGTTCACATCTAAGCGCTCGACATAAGTAAGTGCCTCCAACCAGGATAAGGGATTACCGTCTACTAATAATGGATGATTATCAACTGCGACAATATCTCCAACAAAAGCTAAAGAATCGGATGGAGAAAATAGAATAGAATCGCATTCCGTATGGGCAGTACCCACCGATAGGAGTTCAACGGTCCTTGCCGAGCCATGTATAGTCATTTTGCGGTCATAAGTTAGTTGGGGAAGGGTTACTTCAAGCGTTAGTATAGACTCTTTGATTTCTTGTAAATAACCTATTTGCGAAAGGAGCTCTCGTTGTTTGGAATCGTTCAGTTCGAGTTCGAGTTCGAGCTCGAGCTCGAGAGATGTATTAAGCTTCGTAAGATCTTCTTCAAGATTAGGAAGCAGTTTCTTCATTCGGGCAAGCCAGTCTGGTTGAGTTTTTATCATGAGCTCTCTAGTTCTACTGGAGGATATGATTACTTCATCCGAGAAGAATTGGTTCCCTCTAACGTGGTCTCCATGCCAATGGCTGTTGACGATGTATTTGATAGGTTTATTAAAATAATACAGAGCGGCATCCCTAAGATCTTTGCCAGCTTGTGGAGTGTTGAATGTATCAAAGATTAATGTGTAATCACCCATATCTATCAAACCGGCATTGCTCATGGCTCCGCCTTGCTCCTTCGCTTCAAGGCAATAAATGCCTTCCACTAGAGGGACGCAGTTAAAATGTCTGGAAATAAACATAAATTAACCTCTTTTCCTAGATAATCGAATGAAATTTATATCTATTTTATAATTTTATGGAATTTTATACTATGATTTAATTACGCTCGGAATAGAAAAGGTTGCTTTTATACGCCCGATTTGCTACCATACGATGTAACTTAATCATTTATTTGTTTTCTAGGGTTCCGCAGCGAGTGCACAGCTGGTCTGGTCCGAGGGAAAACGCACGAACATTAAGTTTGTGTTTACACGGAGGGATAAAAGCCCGGGAGGTATCGCCATTTGGCGATGACCTTCCGGGCTTATTTGTTTGTCCGTGGGCAATCATAAGTTATGGAGAATTGAAGGAGGGCTTGAAATGAAAAAGAATTCAGAGTGGCTGAAGGTAGTTGGCGCTGCGATTTTCGAAGTCATGTGGGTCATAGGTTTAAAGCATGCTTCAAGCGTGTGGGAGTGGCTGATCACAGTTGTAGCCATAATAATAAGTTTCTATGTCATTATTTCAGCAAGCAGTAAATTACCGGTGGGTACCGTATATTCTGTATTTGTTGGGCTGGGGACAGCAGGTACAGTCATTGCGGACATGGTTATATTCGGTGAACCCTTCAAGCTAATGAAGCTGGTACTGGTGGTTATTTTGCTGGCAGGAGTTATAGGTCTGAAAATGGTAACTAACGAAACCAAAGATATCAAAGAAACTGAAATAAAGGGGGAGTCTTAAATGGCATGGGCATTTTTGGTTGTTGCTGGATTGTTTGAAATGTTCGGAGTGGCTATGATTAACAGGTTGAATAAATACCGGAATCTGCAGTCGTTTTTGCTGCTCTTCCTTGGTTTTGGAGGAAGTTTTCTTTTTCTATCATTTGCAATGAAAAGTTTGCCTATGGGCACAGCTTATGCGGTATGGACGGGGATCGGTGCATCCGGTGGAGCAATTTTGGGGATGCTTTTATATGGGGAGGCCAAAGACTGGCGGCGGGTTATCTGTATTTTTATGATACTGGGAGCCGCAGTGGGGCTGAAGTTGATAGCGTAGTTAGCAATCAATTTGTTACTTTTTCTCTCCTAAAGGAAAGATAAGTTATAAATTAGACACGATTCAGATGTTTCGAAAGGGTCATAAAGGTCGTATAAAGTAAGTATACAATTTATCGGTAAGGAGATTTTTACAATGACTAAGGATTCAATCGAGCATTTGGCTGAAATTGTGAAAGTGAACCGAGCTAACCGCATGCTGCTTCCAGACGGTACCTCTGTGCCTAGAATAGGACAGGGAACTTGGAATATGGGTGATGATGCTTCCCGTAGAGAGGAAGAAATTGCTGCTCTTAGATTAGGCGTGGAATTAGGCATGGATTTGATAGATACGGCGGAGATGTATGGGGAAGGAAACTCAGAGCTTTTAGTAGGTGATGCTATTAAAGGTATTCGGGATGACGTTTTCCTGGTATCCAAAGTATACCCACATAATGCCGGCAACGAGAATCTTATTCGCAGCTGTGAAGAAAGCTTGCAACGACTGAATACGGATCATCTGGATCTCTATTTACTGCACTGGCGGGGAGATATTCCGCTTGAAGTGACTGTGGAAGGCATGGAGAAACTGGTCTCTCAAGGTAAAATAGCAAGATGGGGTGTATCGAACCTCGATGTTGACGATATGAAAGAGTTGCTTAGTATAGCTGGGGGAACTCACTGTGCTATGAATCAGGTGCTGTATCATTTAGGGTCGAGAGGCATCGAAGCTGAATTGCTGCCATGGCAGAAAAGTCACCGCATGCCCGTAATGGCGTACTCTCCGCTTGCACAAGCAGGCGCGCTCCGCAAAGGGGTTATCGAGAGTGAGGCAGTTCAGGAAATTGCCCGTATTCATAACGCAACCCCACTACAAATTATGTTAGCTTGGACGATCCGCGAGGAGGACATCATTACGATTCCAAAAGCTTCTTCACGTGAGCATGTAATTGAGAATGCTGCTGCAGGTTTAATTACGCTGAGTGAAGAAGAAAGATGGAAGCTGGATGAGGCTTTCCCGATACCTTCGTGGAAAGTGCCGCTGGATATGAGTTGATATAGCTGTCTGAGAATTGTCAAAGAGCTCGCCGTTGAGGCGGGCTTTTTTTATATGAAAAGAGATAGGGGGAGTCTCTATAGGACACAGATGATCTTAAACGCAGAATTATGCCACTTTTGGAGGAATATCGGACACCATAGTCGCTATTAGCATAAATGACACCGATTATGAGCCCATTTCTCTGGAATAGTGTCACTGAGGTCCGCAACTTTACTCAAAAGGCTCTAAATTAGCAATAGCGTCATCTGAGTCCGGAAGTAACTTGGGAGCGTAAGCAATAAACCACGTGTCGCCGTAAGCAAGCAACTTGGGGAGCGTAAACAATAAACAACATGGGGCCGTAAGCAAGTAACTTGGGAGCGTAAATAATAAACAACGTGTCGCCGTAAGCAAGTAACCTTGGGAGCGTAAACAATAAACAACGTGGGTTCGTAAGCATCATGGGTCCGTCGTAGTACCAATGGCGGGATCAGCGGGCAACGGGGTTCATAAGCACAATTGTTTTTTAGAAGTAATATCGGGGTTTGTAAACACCACTGGGGCGCAAGTGACACAGGTCCGTAAGCCCCGACCCAAAAAAGAGCAGCAATCCTTCAAAAAGGATCGCTGCTCTTTTAAAAATAAGAACTTAGCTGTTCTCAATAATCGTTTGCAGTGTAGTGCGGTCGAGGCCTTCTACCAGTTTAACTAACAGCTCTTTAGCAGCTTCGTAGTCATCGCTATGAATAACTGATGAAGCAGTATGAATGTAGCGTGAGCATATTCCGATGACTGCGGAAGGAACGCCGATTCCACTTACATGAACCTGACCTGCATCTGTTCCACCTTGGGAGACAAAATACTGGTATTTGATCTTGTGAGTATCCGCTGTGTCTTGTACATATTCGATTAAGCCGCGATGTGTAACCATCGTAGGATCATAAATGCGCAGGAGAGCGCCTTTTCCCAAATGGCCAAAGGCTTGGCTATCCCCGGTCATATCGGCAGCAGCGCTCGCATCCAAGCCGAAGAAAATGTCTGGGGACAGAAGATTAGCGGCTGTACGTGCTCCACGAAGTCCGACTTCTTCTTGTACAGTAGCACCAGCATAAACAGTATTAGGCAGCTTTTTGCCGTGTAATGACTTAACCAGCTCAATGGCGAGACCTACACCGTAACGGTTATCCCACGCTTTAGCCATGATTTTTTTAGGGTTGGCAAGCGGGGTGAACGGACAGATCGGCAGTACTTGTTGACCTGGTCTGACGCCAAAGCTTTCCGCCTCTTCACGGCTGTCTGCACCGATATCAATATACATTTTGCTAATTTCGCCCGTCTTGCCGCGTTCTTCTGCGCTTAGTAGGTGGATAGGCGTGCTGCCAACAACACCGGTCAATGTGCCTTTTGGTGTAATGATTTGGAGACGCTGGGAAGCAACAGCAGAAGCAAGCCATCCGCCTAGCGGTTGAAAACGAATCATCCCGGTGTTAGTAATTCCGGTGACCATAAAGCCCACTTCGTCAAAATGTCCAGCGACCATAATTTTTGGCCCGTTTTCCTCACCGCGCAATACGCCGAACAGACTTCCGAGACGATCCTGCACGAACTCTTCGGTATAAGGTGTCATAGCATCCTTGACGTAAGCGCGGAGTTCGCGCTCAAAGCCCGGGGCTGCAGGGAATTCGGTAAGTGTTTTGAATAGATCCAATGTTTCTTGATTCATTTGAAATCACTCCTTTATTAAAATATAAGGACGTATAAGCTTTGCGTTATACATCATCCTTATAGTTCTACGAGAAACGGTTGCGATCCAAAATGGACGACAACGTTATTTCTTCCTGCCACTTAGTATGAACATTGTGAGCTCACTTGTCCATGCTAAAGAGACAATGAACACCCGGTGAACGCTCCGCGAATACAATGCAATAGGGGCTCTGGTGGCAGGAGCTTTAGAAAGGATGCGAAGGAAATGAGGGTAGCAGGTAGTGTACCCAAAAGAAGGGTGCAGGGAGGATACTCCAAAAGAAACCTAAAGGTTAGCGGAGCGCGCAGACGTTACTGGCGCCACAACTCTCTGGAAAAGGAAGCAGTGCTTATTCTTGTGCTGTTCTTGCTGCTGATAGTTGTGTTACTGTATTTTTCCTGAATTGGAGGGACATAACGAAGCGGGGTATGGCAAACAATAAGGAAAACTTCTAAGCGAAGAAACAACTTGAGGGGCTCAAAGTGAGTACTACTATGATGCTTGTCAGCCCCCTTCGCCTAACTTTCAGGAGGTGCCCTCAATGCCGGCGAAAACGAAAAAATCGGGTGTCAAGCTGAAGCTTGATACCCTGACCCCGCAAGATTACGAGAAATTGTCCAAGCCCTTTGTACCCGCTAGGCCCGTATTCAAAAACTGTGTGCGAGCATTTCTTGCTGGCGGCCTAATCTGTGTAATTGGACAAGGGATTCAGGAGGCTTATATGGCAATATTCGATATGACCTCCAAAGAAGCCGCAAGTCCAACTGTAGCGACGATGATTCTACTTTCTGTAATCCTGACCAGCTTTGGCGTGTATGACAAACTGGCGCAATGGGCCGGTGCAGGAACTGCGGTTCCGGTTACTGGTTTTGCGAACAGTATGTGCTCAGCAGCTCTTGAACATCGTGCGGAAGGACTTGTGCTCGGTGTGGGCGGCAATATGTTCAAGCTGGCGGGTTCAGTCATCGTATTTGGTGCCGTTGCTGCTTTCATAATTGGTATCGTCTATCTCTTTTTAGGCGTTGGCGGAGGTGCACATACATGAAACAGCTTGGCAGTCAGACTTGGGAGTTCACGAGCCGTCCCGTTATTTTAGGCTCTTCCGCTGTAGTGGGTCCTGAAGAGGGAGAGGGTCCATTAACGTCAGATTTTGATTTTATATTTGATTCCTTGGAAATGGGTGAAAAAACATGGGAAAAGGCTGAGCGGGCTCTTTTCGAAAAAGCCTCCCTACTGGCACTGATTAATGCAAACCTGGATAAGGAGAAGCTGGAGTTTTTTGTTGGCGGAGATTTGATGAACCAGATTATCAGCAGCTCCTTCGCGGCAAGAAAATTAGGTGTGCCTTATCTTGGAGTTTTCGGTGCTTGCTCCACTTCCATGGAGAGCCTTGCAATTGCCTCTATGATCGTAGATTCCGGAGGCAGCAAATACGTGCTCGCGGGAACATCCAGCCATAACTGTACGGTGGAGAAGCAATTTCGTTATCCTACCGAATACGGTTCACAGAAGCCGCCAACGGCGCAATATACGGTCACAGGCTCGGGCTGTGCTGTAGTAGGTCAGAATGATGGGACTGGCAACAATCCGGTAGTGGTCTCGGCTACCCTTGGACGAATAATGGATCTCGGTTTGACAGATCCTTTTAATATGGGAACAGCGATGGCACCGGCGGCGGCGGATACGATCACTGCGCATTTTCGGGATACCGGACTATCCCCCGGGCATTATGACTTAATTGTTACAGGTGATCTTGCATCTGTAGGCTTGCCCATTGCGAAAACCTTATTAGCTAAAGAAGGGATTCCAATGGAGCAAACAACCTTTGATGATTGCGGTTTGCTTATCTACGATTTGGAGAAACAGAAGTATGTGATCGCCGGAGGAAGTGGTTGCGGGTGTTCCGCAGTAGTGACTTATGGTCATATACTCAAGCGTATTAAAAAAGGTGAACTAAAACGGGTGCTGATTGTGGCAACTGGAGCCTTATTATCCCCATTGTCATACCAGCAGGGAGAGAGCATTCCGTGTGTGGCTCATGCTGTTGCTATAGAAAGTGGAGGTGGAGTTTAATGATGATTTACTTATGGGCTTTTCTGATCGGAGGAGCCATTTGTGTTATAGGCCAGCTGATGTTTGATGTATTGAAGCTGACACCTGCACATACGATGAGTACATTAGTTGTAGCCGGAGCGATTGCTGATGCTTTTGGCATCTATGATCCACTTGTGAAATTTGCGGGTGCGGGCGCAACCATTCCAATCACAAGCTTCGGTAACTCTTTGGTCCATGGAGCATTGACAGAGCTGGAAAGGGATGGCTGGATCGGTGTAGTTACAGGGATTTTTGATATCACGAGCGCAGGGATTTCGTCAGCGATTGTGTTCTCTTTCCTGGCTGCATTGGTTGTTCGGCCTAAAGGATAATGGGATTTTAGCGATTTAGATTAGAACCTGCGGGACATTTTGTCCTGCGGGTTTTTGGTTTGTTTACACTTCGTAAGCTTCAACAATGTACTTTGGGTCCCCTAATCATGTAAAATATAAATATTACTGCTTATTCTGACCTAGGAGGATCATATATGCCCGTTCGTCAAGAATCAATGCACATCATGAATGCTGTCCGTAATAATCTAGAATCCTGCATACTTGGAAAATCATTTGAAATACAATTGCTGCTAACAGCGCTGCTTGCCGGTGGTCATGTTCTGATCGAGGATGTACCGGGAACAGGAAAGACCCAGCTTATTCGCGCACTTTCCAGATCAATGTCCGGAGAGTATCGCCGGATACAATGTAATCCGGATATTCTTCCGAGTGATATTACCGGTGTATCTGTGTATCATCCGAGAGATGAGATGTTTCATTTCCGCCCAGGTCCAGTGATGACGAATATCCTGCTGGCCGATGAAATTAACCGAGCCACCACAAAGACACAATCCGCCCTTCTGGAAGTGATGGAGGAACGAAATGTAACCGTAGATGGGGAGACCTATCCGCTGCCGCATCCATTTATGTTGTGCGCCACCCAGAATCCGATAGATTTTGAGGGAACCTACACGCTGCCGGAAGCTCAGTTGGATCGGTTTATGCTAAGAATTAGTCTTGGTTATCCTGATGCAGCAACCGAAAAAAATCTATTGCTGAGCCATCAAGAAGGTCAACCGGTGGACAGGCTTACGGCTGTCACTAGTATGGAGCAGATCGCTAGTATTCAGGAGGAAATTCGTGAGATTTATATGAGTGATCCTGTACTGAATTACTTGTTAGATATTGTGCGCCAGACAAGAGAGCATCCGCTTGTATTGCTCGGTGCAAGTCCACGAGCTTCGTTATCGTTTATGCTGGCTTGTAAAGCTTATGCTTTCTTACAGGGAAGAGATTATGTGCTTCCAGATGACGTAAAGGTGCTTACTCCATTTGCCTTGGGTCATCGTATATTGCTGCGTCCAGAGTCGCGCCTAGATAATGTTAGCGTAGATTCACTGCTTCAAAAGCTTCTGCAGAGCATTCAAGTGCCTGTTACGATGAGGCAATAATATGAGACGTTATTTGTCTACGGTGGCAGCTCGCATTCAGCCTACTAAGTTCGCCAGCATCCTTGTAATTTGGAGTATTACTCTCTTATATGTACTATTTCAGGGCGGTAAAACTGCATTTATGTTGTTTATTATGGTCTCTGTACTTATTGCATATCTGATTGCTGGAGGTTTGGGAGGCGTTCGGCGGGCTAAGGGTGTTCGCAGTTTTTATGCCGAACAGGATAAGGGAGATTTGCTCTCTGCCGGTGGGTATCTTCGTGTAGGTCTGAAGGTCACAATCCCGGGGATTTTGCCTTTACCTTATGTAGTTGTTAGGGAAGTTCTGAAACGGCATAATGGCGAATCCTGGGTATTTGAGGAAAGCCTGATTCCCAGCCTCAGAGGACTTGGGGAACTGCGGTTTCAGACACCAGTTCTCGAACGGGGCACTTATACATTTTCAGATACGGATATCATCAGCCAAGATATTTTTGGCCTTGTTGAGCATAAAGGTACTTTTCTGGCTGAAGGCCAGTTTCAGGTGTTGCCTCGTGCAATCTATGTTCCGCGGTGGCAGTTATATGAAAGAAAATCCCGTCTTTCTGGGCCACAGACCTCTGTTGTTCAATCACGACGTGAGACTACCCAAATTAACGGTGTACGCGACTACGTATATGGCGACCGCCTAACACGCATTCATTGGAATGCAACGGCAAAGACAGGCTCGTGGAAGTCCAAAGAGTTCGAGCATGAGTCGATTCCCAAGACCATTCTAGTTCTGGACGGCTCTGCTTCTGCTTATACGAATTCGAATCAATTTGAACTCGCAGTCTCCGTCGCAGCCTCACTACTTGGATTCGGCATTCGAGAGCGAATTGGGATCGGTCTTTGCTGTTTGGATAAGACCACGAAGGTATTTGCACCTGTTGAAGGTGCTGCTGAGCGTCAGAAAATGATTCAATATTTGATCGATCTTAACGCCGAAGGGCACGGTCCACTCATATCCCGTTTGGAAAAAGGTTACCGTATGTTCCCTAAAGGCTCATACTTCGTGCTAATTAGTCCTCAACGTGGTCAGCCTGTACTGGATGCACTACGTTGGGCTGACAGCAGAGGGATGACTCCGTCGCACATTCATATAGGGAATTTATCAGAAACGAATAGCAGCACAGATTGGACAGACGTTCTAAGATCACGGGGGATTACAGGCTACAGCATTAGCTCACTGCAAGAGCTTCCCATAGTATTAGGAGGGGAAGTCTGATATGAGAAACTGGTGGAATCAGATGAAATTCTCCTGGCACCGTTCTTTAGGTCTATTGTGGCTTTTAATTATAGCCCACCAGTGGGTCTCTTATACGGAACCTATCTGGTTAAGACAGACAACTGCTGTTGTGTGGGCTGCATTAATAACGATCACTGTTATTGAAATCATAATTCCTGTAAAAGTTCAGATAAGGCTCTTTATTGAAGCGGCAGCTATTATTTATATCGTTTATCGGATACTTATCAATTATGGTATATACGTTGCTGATCCTTGGGCAACAACCCTCCCGGACAGACTGCAGGATATTGCAGTTCATATGGTGCCCTATATCTGGTTTGCTCTCGGAGCCTCAGCCCTGCTGCTGTTGTCGTCTTGGTGGGCATCCTCAAAAAGACGTATTTTATGGTTTATAGGAATGAACATAGTGGCCTTGGCTGCCTTGGATTCCTTTACATCTATTGTTTTGTGGCAGGAAGTAGCCTGGACGGTATTTGCGGGGATGGGCTGGCTGGTCAGCCAGCATCTGAGAAGCTTCCAGCTTCAATATCCGCGTGGTTGGGTGCATCTGCTGAAATATCCCACGAAAATAGTCATTAATATTGCCATCGTCTTCTCTTTGGTCATCCTAATTGGAGTGAATATGCCTGGGGTAAGGCCTACCCTAACCGATCCTTATACCGCTTGGCAAGAATGGAATGGGATTGGGAAGTCTTCTGGGAAGGGCACAGTTGGGACCACGAAATCTGAGATGGGTTCTGTCTCCCCTACTAACAATACTTCGTCAGGCTACAGTCTGAATGATGATCAACTAGGTGGCGGCTTTACCTTCGATTATACACCGGTGATGACAGTAGTTTCTGATTTGCGTATTTATATGCGGGGAGAAACGCGCAGATTATATTCCGGAAGAGGTTGGGTCGATAGAGACCGGTTAAATCGGGGACCTCTAGAAGCGGTGGATGTAGGTGAAGCTTTAGAGAGCAGTGTGGGTTCTAAAGTAAATACACGAACACTGAAACAAACAGTAACCGTGCTTAATAATAATGAATTTCCCGTACTATTTGGCACTTATTCAGTATCTTCGGTGGATTCTTTAAATGGGGAAAAAGTTGGAGATGGACTCTCCTGGAGAAGCCGAGACAGCGAGCTGATCTGGGATGTGGATGGGAAAAAACTCGCTTATCCGTCTACTTTTGAGGTGACGTCTGAGGTTCCTGTAATTCCTGTTCAAGAATTGACAACAAAGACGTATGAGGAGCTATATAAAGGGAACGATTTGGAGAAAATGTTTCTTCAACTGCCTAACGATTTTCCTAAAAGAGTCAGGGAGCTGGCTGAGGAAATCACGGCTGAAGGAAAAACGCCGTATGAAAAAACAGCGCTTTTGCAACAATACTTACAACAAACCTTTCCATATACCAATAATCCAGATATATCACGTGTCACAAGCAACGATTTTGTAGAAGGGTTTTTGTTTGAGTTAAAGGAAGGTTACTGTGATTATTATTCTACGGCACTGGTTACTATGGCGCGCTCTCTGAACATCCCTGCACGATGGGTTAAGGGGTACGCACCTGGGGAACAGCCAGAAATCCCAATGAATCCGGCACAACAGCAATCCGGCACAGTGAATAATAACTATACAATTACCAATGCGGATTCCCACTCTTGGGCTGAGGTTTATTTTGGTGATTATGGTTGGATTCCAGTTGAAGCTACACCTGGATTTAATATTCCGCTTCTAACTCAGAGTGAGCAAACCCCTGAAGTCGAGCCAGAAGATCAAGAAGAGCAGGCAGAACCTACACCAGCGCCTGTGAATAATGCACAAGAAGATCAAGGGTTTCATGTAGGTCTATGGGTTGTTGTGGCAGCTGTAGTGGTTTTGCTGTCCTGGGCGATTTTTATAGTTTGGCATAGACGCTTTAAGCTTCGCTTCTTCATGCAGCAGCTGCGCAATGGCCGGCCTTTAACGCCAGATCAGAAAGTAGTGGCGGAAACTGAGCGTTGGGTAAGGTATTTGCATCGCAAGGGAATGCTAAAAGAAGAACACGAAACTTTACGTGAAGCCGTAGATCGCTGGAGTGGAGAACGGCCGGCAGTGGCTGATCATCTATACTCACTACTAACAATGTTCGAAAAGGCGAAATATAGCCCTGAGGTTATTGAAGACAAAGACTGGCAGAGCGTGTATACTGAAGCTTTGTGGGTGCGGAGAAAAATGAGATCCAAGAAATAACACTTTGCGTGAAAGTATAGCTACAGATTTATTTGCGATGCGCAAGGAGTATGTTATAGTTTTTTGTATGAAATCGAGGTGAACGTATTGTTTGAAATGTTAGTTCCCAAACTCCGGGTGAATACGGTATTCGATATTGCTCTGGACGAGCTGTATAGACAGGGATATCGCGGAATCATCACGGATCTGGATAACACACTGGTCGGTGCCAAAGCGCCTGTGGCTACTCCGGAGCTGTTGTTATGGTTCGAAAAGGTGAAGGAACTGGGCTTTAAGCTCATCATCGTATCTAACAATAACATGGAACGGGTGTCCCGCTTTGCAACACCGCTTAATATTGAATTTGTGCACCAGGCTCGTAAACCGAGTAATGCTCCTTTTCTCAAAGCGATGAAGCAGATGGAGCTGCCCCCTGAACAAACGATTGTGGTGGGAGACCAAATGCTTACTGATGTATACGGCGGCAATCGCCTTGGCCTGTATACTGTTTTGGTACTGCCAATCTCCGTCAAGGACGAGGGGTTCGGCACAAGGTTTAATCGCCGGGTAGAGCGGGTTGCTCTGACACGGCTTCGCAAAAAAGGATTGTGGCACGAGGAGGATAAATAGTAATGAACGAACAAAGCGAAACACAGCGTCCTGAGAAGTGCAGCGGTTGCGGCATCAAGCTTCAGACGGAACATAAGGATCAACCAGGATACCTTCCGGAGGTTGCACTTGAACGTGACCCGGTGATTTGCCAACGCTGTTTCCGGATTAAAAATTATAATGAGGCTTCATCTGTTTCGGTGAATCAGGATGAATTTCTTCGCCTGCTGAGTGGAGTAGGAGAGAAGAATGCGCTTGTTATTCATATTGTCGATATCTTCGATTTCGAAGGCAGTCTGATTTCCGGCCTGCAGCGGTTTGTTGGCAATAACCCTGTTATTCTTGCAGTGAATAAATGTGACTTGCTGCCGAAGGTTACAAACTGGAACAAGTTGCGTAACTGGATGCAGCAGCGCTGTAAAGAGGAAGGCTTGCGGACGGCTGAAATCGTACTTTGCAGTGCGAAACGCAATCAAGGTTTTGACCGTTTGCTGGAAGCCGTAACGGAGTTGCGCGGTCAACGCGACGTATATGTAGTAGGTGCTACCAATGTGGGCAAATCCACACTTATTAATCGTCTGATTTCGGACTATAGCGATTTAGAGCAGGAGTTAACGACTTCACGTTACCCTGGCACAACACTCGATACGGTCAAAATTCCACTGGATGACGGCCACTACATTATAGATACTCCAGGGATTGTGTATCCTTGGCGTTATAGTGAATTAGTTGAGCGTCAGGATCTGGATGCAGTTATGCCTGCCAATCCTTTGAAGCCGACAGTCTATCAGTTGAACGAAGGACAGACTCTTTTCTTCGGTGGATTGGGACGTTTTGATTTCGTACAAGGCCCGCATCAATCCTTCACTTGCTTTATTAGTGGTACTTTAAAAATCCATCGCACGAAGCTGGAACGCGCAGATTCCCTCTATCAGGATCATCGCGGTGAAATGCTGTCTCCACCGGGAAGTGACCGGATGGACAAGCTGCCACCTTGGCAGCGGCATGAGTTCCGGATTAACCGGGGCAGCAGAGCCGATCTGTATATTTCGGGTCTGGGCTGGATTAAGGTTAATGGAACTGAAGGTGCAGTTGTGGCCATTCATGTTCCGCGTGGTGTGAAGGTGCTTACCCGCCCTTCGATGATTTAACGAGGGAGGATAATCTATTGTCTACAACTGCAGTCGAAGGCTACAATAGCGGTAATATTCTACTCGGTGTAATGGGAGATCCTATTATACAATCCAAATCTCCAATTATGCATGAAGCAGCGCTGCAAGCGCTGGGAATTCCGGGTGCTTATGTACCGCTTCACATCCGCCCGGAGAAGCTGGGCGATGCGGTGCAAGCGATCCGTACGCTTGGTTTCCGTGGAGTGAATGTGACGATTCCGCATAAGGTTGCGGTGATGCAATATTTGGATGTATTAGATGAGAGTGCAGTAGCCGTTGGTGCAGTCAATACGATTGTTAATGATAACGGAGTGCTCACCGGATATAATACGGATGGGATCGGTTATGTGCGTTCGCTCAAAGCGGAAGCTATTTCTGATTTGTCTGGTGTGAAGATTATGGTTATCGGGGCCGGTGGAGCAGCAAGAGGAATTGTTGCCGCACTACTTCAGGAGAAGCCTTCTTCAATCATTATCGCTAATCGCAGTGTTGATAAGGCAGAGGATTTGGCGACACAATGCCGTAGCAAAGGGAATGTCATCGGGATTAGCATGAACGAAGTAGCAGAAATGCTAAGTGGTGTAGACGTGCTGATCAATACTACCTCCGTAGGTATGTATCCTCATATGGATGAGACACCGATAGATCCTGGACTGCTTCGTGAAGGAATGGTCGTAAGCGATCTGATTTATAATCCGCTGCGCACGCGGCTATTGTTGGAAGGACTCGAACGGGGCTGTACGATTCATGGAGGCCTTGGTATGTTTGTCTATCAGGGAGCTTATGCTCTGGAGTATTGGACAGGGAAGCCTGCACCTACGGAAATCATGCGGCAGACTATTCTCGATTGTTTGGGTGGAAATGAGTAAGAAATGGATTCATCAAGTTAGGGTAATAATAGGTAATAATATATGTTAATTAAGGAGTTATTCATTTATGTTAACTGGTAAACAAACACGGTATCTTCGTTCATTGGCGCATCATCTCGATCCTATTTTTCAAGTGGGCAAAGGTGGAGTAAACGATCACCTCGTACGCCATATTGAAGAAGCTATTGAGAAGCGCGAGCTTATGAAGATTAGTATACTGAGCAATAATATTGAGAATCCCAAGGAAATCGGTGCTGCTCTGGCTGAACAATCGGGTTCTGAGCTTGTGCAAGTGATCGGTAAAACTGTCGTTCTATACAAAGAATCACGTGATAACAAAACCATTGAGCTGCCGCGTTAATAGCTGTAAGTATACCTTACCGAGGAGGTTGTCCTCTTGAAAGTTGGAATTATGGGAGGTACCTTTGATCCTCTTCATATCGGTCATATGATGGCAGCGGAAGCCGCAAGAGATACTTATGGTCTGCAAGAGGTATGGTTTATGCCTTCACATATCCCGCCTCATAAACATGAGGCGGGTGTATCTGGAGAAGACCGACTAGCCATGGTGCAGGAAGCGGTGAAGAATCACGAAGCTTTTTGCACATTAGATTGGGAAGTTGTCAGAGGTGGCGTCTCCTATACCTATGAGACCATAAGACGTCTGCAAGAGGAGTATCCGCATTTCGATCTTTATTTCATCATTGGAGCGGATATGGTTCAGTATTTGCCGAAATGGAACGAGATTGAAGAACTGGTGCAGCGGCTTACATTTATTGGTGTGGGTCGTCCGGGGACACCTCTTGATCTAGATGCATTGCCAGACTTTATAGCAAAAAAGGTATTGCTTGCAGATATGCCACTGGTTGATATTTCGTCAACGATGTTAAGAGAACGGGCGGCAGCAGGTAAATCTATTCGTTATATGGTTCCAGAGGCAGTGTTCGATTATGTTCAAAGGAGTGGATTGTATGGCATACAGCCGCGAAGCACTGATTGAAGCGGTCTCCGCACAGATGCCTGATAAGCGCTGGAAGCATACACTCGGCGTGATGGAGACATCTATTCAACTGGCGAAGCAATATGGTGCTGACCCTGAGCGTGCAGAGACAGCAGCAATTCTGCATGATGTGGCTAAGTATTGGCCGGTTGAGCGTATGAAGGAGATCATTGAACAAAATCAATTAAATTTGGATCTTCTGGTGTATGACAAGCAGATGTGGCATTCGGAAGTAGGCGCCTTTGTAGCTGAGAAAGACTATGGGATTACGGATCCTGATATTATCAATGCGATTCGTTTCCATACCTCAGGCCGTGAAGACATGAGTTTACTTGAAAAGATCGTCTGCCTAGCTGACTACATCGAGCCTGGGCGTGATTTTCCCGGGGTTGATAAGATACGCGAGAAGGCACAAGTAAGTTTGGAAGAAGGATTAGTCGCTGGGTTCGATTCTACGATTAGTTTGTTACTGGAGAAACGTCGGGTGATTTTCCCCTTAACGGTACTGGCGCGTAATGATTTAGTTAGAATATTGGAGGATAAAATATGAGTGTACAACCAAGCAAGCTGTTAGAACTGGCCCTTAAGGCTGTTGAAGATAAAAAAGCAATGAACGTCGTGGCACTAGATCTACGTAATGTTTCACCAATCAGTGATTACTTTATCGTATGTCACGGTAACTCGGATATTCAGGTACAGGCGATCGCTACCGAAGTCCGTAAAGTGGTTCATGAAGCAGGCGGAGTGATCAAAGGGATTGAAGGCATGGATTCAGCACGCTGGGTGCTGATGGATCTTGGCGATGTTATCGTTCATATATTCCACCGCGATGAGCGTGAATATTACAATATCGAGCGTCTGTGGTCCGATGCCAAGGTTGTGGAGACTGTATGAGCCTGATTGCAGGAACTACGGTTACACTTCATGTAGAGCGGGAAGTTTCGCCATACGGATTTTTTCTGAATGCTGGAGACCAAGATGTTATGCTGCATTATACGGAGCTGACAGAGAAGGTAAAAGCCGGCGATAAAGTTGAAGTTTTCATTTTCTTTGATACCGAGGACCGTCTTGCGGCAACGATGAAAAAACCATTTCTGACGCTGGGCGAGATGGCGTTATTGGAAGTGGCTGATATTCATCCGCGTCTGGGCTGCTTTTTGGAGATGGGTCTTGGACGTCAGCTGCTGCTGCCTATCCGTGAGCTTCCAGAGCTTCCAGAGCTGCGTCCGCAGGTTGGGGACTATGTGTTTGCGATCATGGAGCATGATAAACAGGGGCGTCTGCGTGCCAAGCTGGCCGGAGAACAGGAGCTTGCTCCTCTAGCTCTGCCTGCACCTGAATCTTGGATGGGGCAGACTGTAACAGCCCGAGTGTATAAGCCGCTGCAAATGGGTACTTTTGTACTTGTGGATGCGGGTGTGCTAGGCTTTGGGATTATCGGTATGGTCCATTCCTCGGAGCGGAGCCGTCTGCTGCGTCTTGGTGAGCAGTTTGAAGCACGTGTCTCTCATATCCGTGAAGATGGACGTGTTAACCTTTCTATGGGTCTTCGTAAAGAAGTGGGGATGGATGTAGATTCCGCCGCACTTTTGGAGTTCTTAAATGCTCGTCCAGGTGGAGCGATGCCTTATTCGGATGCTACGCCGCCAGATATTATCAAACAACGGTTCGGAATCAGTAAATCCGCCTTCAAGCGTGCACTTGGGAAGCTGATGAAGGAAGGCCATATTACTCAAAAAGAGAACTGGACGTATCTTGTTGCTAAGGATAATGAAGAAGGAACAACCGAAGGGCAAGAAGAAACGACGGATTAAGCTACGATTCAATAGACGGAATTTATAAAATGTTGTTATAGAAAGCGGTGTAATTGTGTCTTCCTATGGGAAATTTGCTTATGTATACGATGAGCTTATGGCAGATATGCCGTATCCAGATTGGATATCCTTTGCTGAAGCCGCATGGAGTAAATACGGCAAACCGTTAACTGTAGCCGAGCTTGGCTGCGGAACAGGAAGTATTACAATTCCTTTGGCGGGTTCAGGATATCATATGACCGGAATCGATTTATCTTCTGATATGCTCTCAGTGGCACAGCGCAAAATGGAGGATCATCCCCTGGGACGGCGTTTTTTGCGCGAAGGCAGTGTTCGTTGGATTAGACAAAACATGAAGGAATGGGAGCTTCCGGAGCTGGTGGATTCTGTAATTTCCTTTTGTGATTGTCTGAATTATGTGTTGGAAGAGGATGACATCAGCGCTGTTTTTGCCAGTACCTATGCAGGGTTAAAGCAAGGCGGAACCTTCCTGTTCGATGTGCATCATCCAAACACACTAATTCGTTATGAAGAAGAACAGCCCTTTATTCTGGACGAGCCATCTGTTTCTTATATTTGGACTTGTGAGATGGATGTTCCACGCCGCGAAATTGAACATCATCTGTCCATTTTTGCCCGTGAAGACGGACATAGCGATCGCTATCGCCGATTCGAAGAGACCCATATTCAGCGCGCCTACGATCCTAACTGGATGAAGGAAGAGCTGCTTAAGGCTGGGTTTAGTGATGTGAAGATCTACGCCGATTTCGAGTGGGTAGAGGCAGAAGATGATGCTGAACGATTATTTTATGTAGCTATAAAATAATTATTCAAAATGTTAAGAGGGGCTGTCCCATAAGCTATGAAAATAGCTGCTGGGACAGCCCCTTTTTTTGACTTTAGCTTATTGCTGGCGGAAGCGAGTGGAATGCTGCTGTTAGAAGCACATAGGTTGACGCTGCCGGAAACAAGTAGGTTCCCGCAATTGAATGCTCATGCATTGCCGCTTTGCGGAAGCGTGTGGGTTCTCGCTCTCGAATGCTCATATATTGCCGCTTTGCGGAAGCGTGTAGGTTCTCGCTCTCGAATGCTCATATATTGCCCATTGCGGAAGCGTGTGGGTTGCCGCTCTCGAATGCTCATGCATTACCGCTGCCGCATGCGTGTGGGTTTTCACTACCCATCACGCATGCATGCACAAGTACCATCAGATATACGTATTAATAGTAGCGATCGGACCCAGCGGACCTTATACGCAGCATTTTCCAATATTTTGGGTGCTATCGGACTCCATTGCAGCTATTGGCTTGAAAAACGTCCAATATTGGTCATTTTCCAATGGATAGCGTCACTGGAGTCCGAAAACATGCTCCAAGAGCTAAAAATATGCAAATAACGTCATCTGGGTCCGTAAGCCACGTAAGCCGCGTAAGCCAGTAAGCCGCGTAAGCCAGTAAGCCGCGTAAGTCACGTAAGCCGCGTAAGCCAGTAAGCCGCGTAAGCCACGTAAGCCGCGTAAGCCACGTAAGCCAGTAAGCCGCGTAAGCCACGTAAGCCACGTAAGCCACGTAAGCCACGTAAGCCAGTAAGCCACGTAAGTCACGTAAGCCACGTGAGATACGTGAGATGATGGAGACAAGGTTGGAGCAACCAGCCAATGACCCAAACATAAACAGCGCTTCTCCGATATCAGGAGAAGCGCTGTTTTTTTTATGACATCATCTGTTGGAGCAGCTTGTAATTGCGCCAACATAAGAAATACAAAATAAACCGGGCAGTGTTCATACCACCCGGCATCTTCCAATCCTTACCGATGCTCAAACAGATCAATGGCACCCAATACGACATGAGCCAGACCAAATCCAAGTACGCCTGTTGCTGCCATCTTATACTTGCTTCCAAGAAAAGCGGCGCTAGAAGCGGTTACGACGGTTCCAAGAACAGCGGGAATTAGACCTTCACGCATTCGAAACACTCCTTCTCGGTGGTTTGGGAGACAAAGTTATTATGGTTCAATATCGAAAAAATATACGAAGCACAAAAAGACCCTAAATCAGCGTTAGCTGAATCTAGGGTCTTTTTATTTAAGCGGGGTTGTTACTCTGCTATTATAACAGCGTTACGAGGGAGGCCCTCTCCAACTTCATGTACATCATACAACACACGTGCCAGTAGGTCCTGGCTATAATTGCCGAAATGTTTTCCGTAAATCGTGAGTCCACGTTTGTTTGTAGGTTTGTCGGTTACTGCGATACGGAAAGTGAGTTCACTTTTGTAATCCAATTGGATATCATCAAGGGTCACGTCAGAAATCCGACAGCCATCAATAAAGCTGCCTTCATTATTGATACGGATCAGCTTCAGCATACCGTATTGGTTTAGGTGCGGAGGCCACCAATCGGGGTTAAATGTTCCCCGGGTATCTCCGAAATCGCCAGGGCTAGTCCAGAATCCGATTTCAATTCCATTTAAATAGAAATAAAGGTCGGACGGATAGTTATCGTTAGACCCAGGAGCTTCAGAGCCGATCTCCATCGAGAACTGAATTTCGCGGAACGTTTGGTTGGCTTTAAGGTAGTTCGGAATTCTATATTCGAGGAACCCTTCAGCCATCCAAATAATTTCGGATTCAATTCGCTGCGGATCTGCAAAATAACGCGGCTCGTCGAAATCCCCGATGATGCTGTCTTTGGTAGCCAGTCCACAAGTTGGAACAGCCTGATAGTTGCTGTAATGACCTACTTGAATTTCTACTTCGTAAAGATTATCAACATCCTTGCTGCGAAGGTCAACAATAAGCTTGTCCTTATTTAAATAGCAGACCTTTTGAATACCGTGCTTACCCACTGATGTGTTTATCTCAATGAGACCGCTTTCTTCTAACTTTTTAATATGCATGGTGATGGCGCCGTTGCTGAGGTTCAGTTTCTTGGCAATTTCATTCAGGTTCAAGGCTTGATTGGTGGCAAGGAGCTCTAAAATGAGAATTCTGATTTCTGAGCTTAGTGCCTTAAAAATTTCTAATCCACTCATTAAATCTTTAATATAGATCATTTTATCAATACCTTCTTCCGATTACGTCATAAATTATACTATTTTATAAAATTATAAACTAATAAGGCATATAAATAAAGTATACTTCCTTATTTTGTAGAATGTACGAATATAAGAGGGATTTTTGGCATGATTTTTATTTGATTTAGTAAAATTTAAACATATAAAGAATTAATCTAAAGAAAAAGGCTGTTATTTCGCCCTAATTCATTTATTTCGAGTTTAATTTCATATAAATATAAAAAGGTTTATAGAAATATATTTACAAGGCTTTTTATATATGTTATTTTATATTGTAAGCGAATACATATTTTTTCATTTTAAATTTAATATTTATTGCTGTTCAATCTGTTGCTATTTCTGAGGTGATAATTTAATGGTAAAAAAAACATCAGATCTTGTCTTTCCAAGTTCCCCGGGGAACATGCCAATGTATGATCTATCAGTGATTGATATCGAGTCTTTATGGACGATTCACAACACACATGATCCAGGCATTATTAAAACAGATGAGGGTTACTATGTTTTTTCTACGGACATAAGAGTCGGAGGAGAATTACGTCCAGGCGTAATGGTTCGGAAATCACAGGATCTTATCCATTGGGAATGGGTTCATTATGCGCTGCCGGGAATTCCCCAAGTTGCGAAGGAATGGGCAGGGGCTACTAATTTATGGGCACCCGATGTGGTGAAATACGGTGAACAGTATCGAATGTATTACTCGGCCTCATCTTTCGGAAGTAGACAATCGCTAATCGGACTTCAAACTTCAGCTTCTATTGAGGGACCTTGGACCGATGAAGGTGTAGTGATTCAGACGCGTGCTGAAGATTCACTGAATGCGATTGATGCCAATGTGCTTACGGATGCAGATGGGCGAATGTGGATGGTGTATGGTTCTTTTTTTGGTGGAATTCATATCATTGAGCTGAATGCGGAAACGGGCAAACCGAAGCAAGAAGGTTTTGGTACGCTGATCGCTAAACGGGATAATACCATTAAAGATGGAGCAGTTGAAGGACCGTACATAGTGTATAACGAGCAATTCAAAAAATACTATTTGTTCGTCTCCTATGACTCCCTGTTTGAGGATTATAACGTTCGTGTCGCTCGTGCAGATACTATTACCGGCCCATATGTGGATTATAACGGACGAGATATGACTGATAGTGCGCATCAACCCCGATATGAGGTCGGCAATAAAATACTGGGTGGCTATCGCTTTGGACAAGATCCAGGTTGGATAGCTCCCGGCCATAACTCAGTTCTTCATGAGGATGGCAGCTATTATATAGTTCATCATGCACGTGGTGAAATCGATAAACATTGGTCCTATTTACAGGTTCGTCGAATTCTGTGGACAGAGGATGGTTGGCCTGTTGTATCTCCAGAACGGTATGCGGGTGAAGTGGAACAGGATATTCCAGAACAGCTAATCGCAGGACAGTGGGAATGGATTGTAATGGACCCCTCAGCGGATGGCCAGATTCAGTCTGCCGTCATAAGTCTATCCTCTGACTTTAAGCTGGAAGGTGCGAATGGAAAGGGAAGCTGGTCTTTTGATGGATGCAGAGTCCTGACCTTGGTCTGGAATGATGTTGTCGAGGGTGAAGGCCGGATAGAGAAGGTGCAATTGCTTCCGTCATGGGATTGGGAGAAAGAAACTCAGACCCTTGTATTTACTGGATTAAATGAAAATGGAATTTCCATCTGGGGTAAGCAAAAGAATGGAGAAGAGAATAGATGACTACGATCAAGCTACATGCAGGTAAAGGAATTAATAAGATCAGCAAATATCTATATGGTCATTTTGCTGAGCATTTGGGCAGATGTATCTATGACGGGATCTATGTGGGGGAAGATTCACCGATTCCGAACACCAAGGGCTTCCGCAATGACATCCTAGCAGCACTCAAAAAAGTTAATATTCCTGTCCTTCGTTGGCCGGGGGGTTGTTTTGCCGATGAGTATCATTGGAAGGATGGCGTTGGTCCAAAAGAAACCCGTAAGCGGATGGTGAATACGCACTGGGGCGGTGTCGTCGAGAATAATCATTTTGGGACGCATGAATTTTTTGAATTATGTGAGTTGCTGGATTGTGAACCGTATATCTGCGGGAATGTTGGCAGTGGCACTGTTCAGGAGATGTCGGAGTGGGTTGAATATATGACCTTTGAAGGCGAATCACCGATGGCGGACTGGCGTCGTGAAAATGGGCGTGAAGAGCCGTGGAAGTTGAAGTATTTTGGTGTAGGTAATGAGAACTGGGGCTGCGGCGGCAATATGCGTCCAGAATATTATGCAGATTTGTACAGACGTTACCAGACATATGTGCGCAATTATGGTGAAAATCAGATCTATAGAATCGCTGGTGGCGCCAACGTTGATGATTATAATTGGACGGAAGTGCTAATGCGCGAAGCTGGACGGTTTATGGATGGTCTCAGTCTTCATTCGTATACGATTCCTGGAAGCTGGGAAGAGAAACGTTACGCTTTAGGTTTTGATGAAGCCGAATGGTTTGAGACTATGCAAAAAACCTTGCATATGGATGAATTGATTACTAAACATTCAGCGGTTATGGATAAATATGACCCGGATAAGCGGGTTGGAATGATTATAGATGAGTGGGGAACCTGGTTCTTAAGTGAACCTGGTACGAATCCAGGGTTCCTGTATCAGCAGAATACACTCAGAGATGCATTGGTAGCAGGGGTAACGCTGAATATTTTCCAAAAGCATAGCAGTCGTGTGCAAATGGCGAATTTGGCTCAAGTGGTCAATGTACTGCAGGCTCTTATCCTGACGGAGGGCGACAAGATGATTCTAACGCCTACCTATCATGTATTTGAAATGTACAAAGAGCATCAGGATAATGAACTGCTTGAAGTTACTATTGAGAGCCCTGATTATACGTTTGGGGAGCTTACAATTCCACAGATTAGCGTTTCTGCATCTCGTGATACGAATGGCAAAGTATATGTTTCACTCTGTAACCTGAGCCATAAGGACAGCGCATCGCTAAGTATTGGTATTGAAGAGGTTAGCTTTAGCAAAGTGACAGGTCAGATTTTAACGCATTCCGTGCTGGGAGCGCACAATACATTTGAGGCACCGGATACAGTTACTCCAGTAGCTTTTGAGGGTGCGTCTTTATTAGGTGAAAAGCTGAGCTGTGAGCTTCCACCTGCTTCCGTGGTAGTCTTGACTCTGGAATAACATCATGTCAGAGAACCAAGAAAAAAACCGTCGCTGCAAAAGCTGTGATGAGAACATGAGAATAAGCCCAGAAAAATTGGAGCGTTTAATAGAAATAGCCACTAGAGAAAGACCTTTAGCACCGGAGGAGCAATATTTGCAGCGTATTGAACATTGCCGAGATTGCTCTGGCCTGCAATTTGGTAGCACTTGCCGTTATTGTGGCTGTCTTGTAGAGGTAAGAACAAGATTGCAGGACTCTACTTGCCCTTATCCCTTGGCACCTCGCTGGGAGTGAATACTAAGTTTTTGAAAAGGACGTGAAAATCATCAAACAAAATTTGTTAGCTGCTACGCCCCCGATGGGCTGGAATAGTTGGGATTGTTACGGGGCCAGTGTAAATGAAGAAGAAGTAAGAGGCAATGCAGAATATATGGCTACCCATTTGAAGGACTTTGGTTGGGAATATGTAGTTGTGGATATTCAGTGGTATGAGCCTGGAGCGAATTCTTCGCAGTACCGCAACTTTGTACCGCTGGTTATGGATGAGTACTCCAGACTTCAACCTGCTGAGAACCGGTTTCCTTCCGCAGCGGGAGGCAAAGGGTTTGCGCCACTCGCTGAATATGTACATGGATTGGGTTTGAAATTCGGCATACACATTATGCGCGGAATCCCGCGTCAGGCTGCTCATGCGGCCAGTGCCATTCTAGGATCTGAGCAAACCGCACGCGATGTGGCTCACCCAAATTCTATTTGTCCATGGAATACGGATATGTATGGAGTAGATGCTTCAAAAGAAGGCAGTCAGGCGTATTATGACTCGCTGTTCCAGTTGTATGCCAGTTGGGGTGTGGATTATGTGAAAGTGGATGATATTGCCGCTTCACGCATTTATGGATATCACAAAGAAGAAGTTGCTATGATCCGTAAGGCTATTGACCGCAGTGGTCGCGAGATGGTGCTCAGTCTTTCGCCTGGACCTGCTCCAGTGGAAGAGGCTGAACACTTAGCCGGACACGCTAACCTTTGGAGAATGACCGATGATTACTGGGATCATTGGCATTTGCTGCGCGGGATGTTTGAGCGCTGTGAGAAATGGGCTCCTTATGTGCAGCCGGGCCATTGGCCGGATTGTGACATGCTTCCGTTAGGTCATCTGGGCATTCGTTCTGTAGATGGCGGGGGAGACCGGTTCACGCGGTTTACTCATGACGAGCAGGTCACCATGATGACACTATGGAGTATTTTCCGCTCCCCGTTAATGTTTGGAGGAGAACTTCGGGACAATGATGATTGGACATTATCTTTATTGACCAATAAGGAAGTGCTTCATCTGCATCGTTATGGTAAAGGCGGCAGACAGGTGGCGCTAAATGAGGAGCATGCGATCTGGACATCTGAGGATGAACAAGGTAACCATTATGTAGCTTTGTTTAATCTTAGCGATGAAGCTTTAACGCTTCAGGTGTCGTTCGAGCAGCTTAAGGTTTCAATTCCTAATACTATACGTGATCTATGGCAGAGCCGCGATTTGGAAGTGGTTAACGAAGGTATTTCTCAAACTCTTCCACAGCATGGTTCTGTATTGTTAAAGTTTAAATAGAGGAGAGAGATTATGAATACGAGTGTAGAATATAAAAATCCATTGGTGGAGCAACGAGCTGATCCATGGGTATATAAACATACAGATGGTTATTACTACTTTATTGCTTCTGTCCCAGAATACGACCGGATCGAAGTTCGGAGAGCAACAACAATCGAGGGATTGGCTGCTGCAGAACCGGTTGTAGCTTGGCGTAAATATGAGACGGGTCCGCTTAGTGCAAACATTTGGGCACCAGAGCTCCATTATATTGACGGGAAATGGTACATTTATTTCGCGGCGGCGCGTACTACGGAGACGAAGGATGGATTATTCGATCACCGTATGTTTGCTCTTGAGAATGAATCTGCCAATCCTTTAGAAGGAACATGGGTAGAAAAAGGCCAGGTAAAAACCGCTTGGGAATCCTTTGCATTGGATGCAACCACCTTTCAACACAAAGGAAAATTGTATTATGTATGGGCACAGAAGGATCTGAATATTGAGGGGAATTCTAACCTGTATATTTCGGAAATGAGTAATCCATGGACGCTAACCGGTCCTCAGACCATGATTGCTACTCCTGAATATGACTGGGAGATTATTGGGTACAAGGTAAACGAAGGAGCTGCAGTGCTTAAACGTAACGGCCGTATCTTTATCAGCTTCTCGGCTAGCGCTACGGACTTCAATTACTGCATGGGACTTTTAGTTGCAGATGAGGACAGCGACCTGCTGGATGCCACTTCATGGACCAAACTGCCGGAACCGGTATTCCAGACCAATGAAGAGAATGGACAATATGGACCGGGTCATAACAGCTTTACTGTAAATGAAAATGGGGAAGATGTACTCATCTACCACTGCCGCAATTATAAAGAAATTACCGGCGATCCGCTGTACGATCCGAACCGTCATACTCGTGCTCAAGTCTTCCATTGGAATGAAGATGGTACGCCGAATTTTGGGGTTCCCGTTAAGGATGCAGCTAAACAATAATTCGTTAAGGAAATAAAAAAAGAGGGTTACTTATAAGCCATTTACATGGCTGCTGAGTAACCCTCTTTCTTATGTTGCACCTTAAGGTATATATTGTTGAACGATAGAAGTAATTACGCCGTCCTGAATGGTGATGTGATACGGGAACTGGCTCAAGTCGATGACATCCGTTTTATTAAATTGATCCATAAATTGCTGTAAGGTGATGGACTCATTCCAGTTGATATCCAAGTCATCCATATTGCCAGTGTGATCAAAAATTTGCATCGTCACTGTGGCGTTATCCGCAATCGGATAAGTTGTCAGAGTATCAACATCATTTACAATATAATAACTGTCTGGAGCTCCGCCTATTTCTGCTGCAGCTTCTGGATCTCTTTCAGCAAAGATTCGATCGGCATCAGCACCCTGATACCAGTTTATTTCATCGGTCATACCGGAGAGCTTGCCATGGTCGGATTCAATAGTATGAAAGTAAACTGTTTGATGCTGGGTCTTGTCACTATCTTGCGCATCTACCCGTGTTCCAACGGTACTTGCAGAAGTAATGAGGGAAAGAAACAACAGAACAACAACCGGTAACACATACGCTGACTTTTTCTTAAACATTATTAATCTCCCCCTTGAGATATGTAAGACGTTGTATAGAACTTATTACCCGCTCTGTTTTTTCTTAAACGGGTTTATATTACTCTTTACGTGAGAAGAGCAGTTTTTGTTGCATTTTTTTAAAAGTTTTTTTAAAAAGCAATGAGAAGTCATGAGTTTCCTAAAATGAATAGTAAAAGCTTGTCTCCTCGGGCATATTAAAATATCAAAACATGCAGATTAGGGGGAGCAGCGAATGGGCGGAATACTACGGATTTATAGGAACGATTGGCGTAATTTATTCAGAGTTCCTGTGGCCGTATTGCTGGTTGCCGCTTTGGTGGTATTGCCCTCCGTGTATGATTGGGTGAACGTTGCGTCAGTATGGGATCCTTATAGCAATACTTCTGGCATTAAAATTGCTGTTACCAGCTTAGATGAAGGTACTAAGGTGCAGGAGAAGGATTTTAATATCGGCAATGAGGTCATGGAAAGTCTTCGGAGCAATAAAAACTTGGGCTGGACCTTTGTAGATGCAGAGAGTGCACATAATGGTGTCAAACGCGGAGATTACTATGCCAGTATTGTTATCCCTGCTAATTTCTCCAAACGAATGACTGGAATTCTTGAAGGAACGATTGTGAAACCAGAGATCGAATATACCGTCAATGAGAAAATAAATGCGATTGCTCCTAAAATCACAGATAAAGGCGCCACTTCAATCACCACACAGATCAGTGAGAATTTCACGGAAACGATTAGTGAGACGGTATTTACTGTTTTAAGTCAAATTGATAAGGAATTTCAATCTGAATTGCCCATTATACGCAAGGTAGAAAAAGGATTGTTTAAATTAGAGGCGAGCCTGCCAGAAATTGAAACCGCAGGTAAACGTGTATTAAAAATTCAGGAAAATTGGCCGCAGATTCATGCCTCAGCAGAGCGTATTTCCACATTGGAGAATAAGCTGCCAGAGGTGGAAAAAGCGGGTGAGGCTTTAGAGAAAATTGCTGAGCATTGGCCGCAAATCGCGAGTACCTTAGATCATTTAGGGGGGCTACAGGACAAGCTGCCCAAGATTGAAGAAGCGGCACAGCTAATCGTTCAACTTGATAACCATTATGGTGAAGTTGAACAGATCATGGCTCAGGCCTCGCAAGGTCTTACGGAAGCGCATAAAATCGTTAATGCTGCCTTAACAGCACTGCCTGAGGCAGAAAAGATTGCCACTGCCGGAAATGATTTTGTTCTGGAGCTTCAACAATTTTTGGAGAAGAACAGTGCTGCATTTGAAGCTGTTCCAGCAGCTGTCAAACAGAATCTTAATCTCCTACAGCAAACGGAGAGCTCAGTGGTCAAGCTTGCTGAACAGTTAAAGGGAGAGGATAACGAGCCACAAGCGGTACGTGAGCAGTTGGAGTTACTCTCAGCACAGTTGGCTGCAGGAAGCAGCGTAATTGAACACACACTTTCTATGTTAAATGCATTGAACACATTTTCCCCTGAAACAGTGTCTATTGCTGAGCTTGCGGCATTGAAAGGTGTAGACAGTGTTTTGAACATTCAGAAGTCCTTGGTAAATGCTATGGCGGCTGACCTTCAGAATAAGGATAACGCTGATTCCAGTGCAATTAACCAATTGTTCCTAAAGTCTGGTCTTGGGAAGCTGGCAATTGCGAAGCTTATCTCTGGGTATGATTCGTCGACTATCCCTGCCATAAAAAATACACTGGAGCAAATAACTTCGGCGGCAGATGTCACAGCCACCGCATTGCAGCAGGTGCCAGATCGTATACCCGCGCTGGGTACCCTGCTGGAAGAGACGATGTCGGCGATTGAGTTCGGGCAGACAAGCTTAGCTAGTCTGCAGCAGGATTTGCCAGCTATACGCGAAGCGGTCCACACAGCAGCCAGTGGGGTTGCCGATCAGACCCAGGGCTTTGGTGCTTTCATCCGAGATACACTTCCGCTATTGGAGAGCAGCTTACCTACTGCAGGGGAAAAGATACAGCAAGCTGCGAATTTCGTGCGTCAGGATCTGCCTACTGTAGAAGAGCGGGTTCATCAGGTCTCGGAGCTGATTCGTACAGGACTCCCCCGTGCAGACAAAGGAGTGGCGCTTGCCGCAGATTTGGTGAGAAATGATCTTCCAGTACTGGAAGACTCGATTCGAAAAGCCGCCTCCACGATCCGCCAAATTAAAGAAGAGATTGATCTGGGGGAAATTGCGCAACTGCTCGGAGGAGATATTAAGAGCAAAAGTGATTTTTTGGCCAATCCGGTAGTGTTAAAAGAGAATAAGTTATATCCCATTCCGAATTACGGCTCAGCAATGACTCCTTTTTATGTCGTACTTTCCTTATGGGTCGGAGGCACACTGCTTGTCTCTCTTCTCCGCACAGGTGTGGATACGGGGGGGCTAACGTACAAAAGATATCAATTGTATTTTGGCCGCCTGCTGACCTTCCTTACGGTGGGGATTCTTCAGGGGCTGGTGGCTGTCCTGGGCAACATTTTTATTTTGCACTGTTATGTGGTGAATAAGGTGTGGTTTGTACTTTTTGGAGTGTTAATCAGCATCGTGTTCGTAACCATTGTATTTACGCTTGTCGCTGTATTTGGCAACCTGGGAAAAGGAATAGCAATCGTGTTCATGGTGCTTCAATTCTCTAGCTCCGGCGGTACATTTCCGATTAGTACGACTGGGCGTTTTTTTCAAATATTAAATCCGTATATGCCGTTTACCTATGCAATTAGTCTGATGCGGGAGGCGGTAGGGGGAATTCTGCCGGAAGTGGCGATTCGTGATGTGATTTATTTGATTATCTTCGGTGTGCTGGCACTCTTGCTGGCATTACTCCTCAAGAAACCACTGGAGCCTTTTATCCATAAGGCTTCTGAACAAGCCGAAGAGTCTAAATTGATTTCTTAAAGAAAAAGAGGATGTGCCTAAGCCATGGTGATGGCTTTTGGCACAACCTCTTTTGTGTACTATATGGCAAGTGCGCAATAGGTTATCTTGCAGGAGCAAAATCAGCTACCGGCTTAAGAATCTCCTCGATTTGCTGTAAAGTATCTGCGGAGAGTACCGTATCTACAGCTTTGGCATTTTCTGCAACTTGCTCTGGTTTACTGGCACCAATTAATGCTGAACTTACACCAGGCTGGCGTAGAATCCATGCCAATGCCAATTGCGAAAGCTTCAGGTCTAAACTGTGAGCGAGTTCATCCAGCTGTCCAACCACAGACAACACATCATCACGGAGGTAGCTGGAGATCACACCATTAACTGAATTATCCGCTGCACGGGTTCCTGCTGGAGGTTGTTGCCCCGGTTTATATTTGCCAGTCAGAATTCCTTGCGCTAGAGGAGAGAAGACCACTTGGCCCAGCCCTTCACGCTGGGATACTTCAAGGACCTCGTCTTCAATATAACGTTCGAACATATTATAGATGGGTTGATTCGAGATCAGTGGACGCAGGTTCAGTCTGCGGCTGATACCAGCAGCATTGGAGATTTGGGCTGCGCTCCATTCGCTAACAGCGGAGTAGAGAATCTTACCTTGAGCCGTCAGATCATCCAGCGCGCGTAGAGTCTCCTCTACAGGGGTCTCTGTATCAAAGCGATGACAAAAATATACATCAATATAATCGGTGCCTAAGCGGCGGAGGCTGGCTTCACATTGCTCCATAATATGCTTCCGGGACAAACCACGGTTATTAACATCGTCTCCCATGGGGAAAAAGACCTTTGTACTTAGCACATAAGATGATCTTTCATAGGAGCGTAGAGCAGCACCCATCGCTTTTTCGCCTTCACCACGGTTATATGCATTAGCCGTATCAAAGAAATTGATACCGCATTCAAAAGCTTTGCTGATACAAGCATCGGCTGCCTTTTGCTCTGCTGCTGTTCCATATGTAAGCCAACTGCCTAGTCCGATCTCACTGATTTTGAGCCCTGAATTGCCTAGTCTTCTATATTTCATTTTTCTCTTTCCTCCTTGTATTCTATATGATAACTTTACTTGTATTATAGGAGACATTCAAGTTGAATGATTAATATACTAGTAATCAAGGAGATGAAAGATTCAATGACTAATCCAGCTACTAAAAAATCAAAAGTGATCTTATTTCAGGGTGACTCCATTACGGATGGGAATCGGGGTCGTGATGAAGACCCGAATCATATTCTTGGACATAGCTATGCGTATATCATCGGTGGCAAGCTAGGGAATGAGCGGGCAGAAGAGAATCTGGTATTCTATAACCGCGGAGTGAGTGGAGATCGAATCTCCGATTTATATGCACGCTGGAATGAAGATGCAATTAGCTTGCAGCCTGACATCATTAGTATATTGATTGGGGTTAACGATATTTGGAGAATGATGAAAGGGGAACCAAGTGGAGTTACGGACCGTTTTGAACGCGCTTACCGTCATGTACTTGAAGAAACACGTGAAGTTCTGCCACATACGAAGCTGGTTTTATGTGAGCCTTTTATTTTAAATACCGGAGCTCCAGCTGAACAGTGGGCAGAATGGGAAGCGAAGATTACACATTATCAGGGAGTGGTTAAGCAGCTGTCTGAGCAATTTGATACGGTCTATGTACCTTTACAGGATGCTTTCAATGCAGCTGTGGAGAGAGCAGAAGCAGCCTACTGGCTTTGGGATGGTGTTCATCCGACGACTGCCGGGCATGATCTGATTGCTGGGGAATGGCTGAAGGTCGTCTTGGAAAGTGGTCTTTTAAACAACTAAGTTATAAAGTTATTATCTCTCTTTATCTATGCACCTGCTGATCACTCAGCGGGCGCATAGATAAGAGATACATGGTAATTATTTAAGAAATCGGTCCATTCCTCAGAAGGCTTCTGATCTGTAACGATATAATCCACTCTATCAAAGCTGAACAACTTAATGAACGCAGTCCGGTCAAATTTGGAGTGATCTACGAGCAGAACCACTTTATTTGCCTGCTGCTGCATAAGCACCTTCAGTTCACTTTCTTCTTCATTTGAATCACTTAGCCCGCCTGTCATGGACAATGCTTTACAGCTGAATATAGCTACATCCACATTATATTTTCGAATCGTCTGTGAAGCGGTATTTCCAACAAAGGAGCTGGTCTCGGGACCTAAAATGCCACCTGTGGAAATCAGCTTTTGACCGGAGTGTTGAAATTCGGATAATACCACCAGAGAGTTCGTAATAATTGTCAGATTGTTTTTCTCCTCAATAATTCTACGCAAGGCTTCAAACACCGTTGAGCTCGTATCTGTCACCAAGCTGTCTCCATCATTGATTAATTGCAGTACATTATCGGCTATGATTCGCTTCGCTTCAATATTGACCTGATGTCTGCTGATGTAGGAAGGATCTTCATTGGTATGGGCGTTGAGAATGGCCCCACCATAATTTTTTTTGGCAAGACCTTCTTTGTCCAGTTTATCTAGATCCCGCCGAATGGTCTCTTCCGAGACGTTGAATTTTTGCGCTAGCTCTGCGACATGGACCTTCTTCTGTCTGTAAAGCTCTTTAATAATTAGATCCCGTCGTTCAAATGCTTTCATTCATTCACTCACCTTTATATATAAATCGTCTGCTTTCTAGTGTACTACATTGTTGTTTAAATCTAAAAATAATTACATATTCACATAAAACCACAATATATAATAATTATATCACATAAAACCACACTTTTGTTTAGGTAATATGTTGTTTTGTGTTGACTAAAGCGCTTGCAGATTTTATGATGAAGGAGAAATAGATCTATTAACGATGACTCTAAGATGATCTTGAGGAGGAACGGCATTGATAGAAAACTATCCGAAAATTGGTATCCGCCCAACCATTGATGGCAGAAGAAGAGGCGTTCGTGAATCACTGGAAGAGCAAACGATGGGCATGGCTCAGCGGGTGGCTAAGTTTATTGAAGCGAATTTAAGGTATCCGAATGGGAGTCCTGTAGAGTGCATCATCGCCGATTCTACGATCGGTGGAGTTAAAGAAGCTGCTGCTGCGGCTCAGAAATTCTCCGGGGCTAACGTAGGGGTGTCGATCACCGTGACGCCTTGCTGGTGTTATGGCTCAGAGACAATGGATATGGATACATCCATTCCGCATGCCGTGTGGGGATTTAACGGAACGGAACGGCCGGGTGCTGTGTATCTAGCTGCTGTTCTCTCGGCGTATGCTCAAAAGGGAATTCCTGCGTTTGGTATCTATGGTGAAGATGTTCAAGAGTCTAGCAGTGAAGAGATTCCAGCGGATGTGCAGTCTAAATTGCTGCAGTTTGCTAGAGCAGGCTTAGCAGTTGCTCAAATGAAGGGGAAATCATATTTATCTATGGGTTCTGTTTCGATGGGGATTGCGGGTTCCATTGTGAATGAACAGTTTTTCCAAGAGTATCTGGGCATGCGCAATGAATATATAGATATGTCTGAATATGTCCGGCGCTTTGAAGAAGAGATTTATGATAAAGAGGAATTTAAGCGTGCGCTAGCGTGGACTAAAGAAAACTGCCAAGTTGGCGCCGATAATAATCCGCCGCATCTGCAAATCAGTGCAGAAGAGAAAGAGAAGCAGTGGGAGACCTGTGTGAAAATGACATTGATCGCCCGCGACCTGATGATCGGCAATCCGGTTCTCGCTGAGCTTGGTTTTGAGGAGGAAGCTAACGGCCACAATGCAATTGTTGGCGGTTTCCAAGGCCAGAGACAATGGACGGACCATTTCCCTAACGGCGATTTCATGGAGACGATGTTGAATTCTTCTTTTGACTGGAACGGCAAACGTGCACCTTATCTCGTAGCGACAGAGAATGACAGCTTGAATGGGGTAACGATGCTGTTCAATTATTTGCTTACGAATACAGCACAAATCTTTGCGGATGTCCGAACCTTCTGGAGTCCCGATGCTGTGAAGCGAGTGACGGGTCATCAATTGGAGGGAGAAGCAGCTCACGGAATACTGCATCTGATCAACTCTGGTTCGGCAGCGCTTGATGGTACAGGTGAGCAAAGGATAGAGGGTAAGCCTGCAATCAAACCTTTTTGGGAGATTACAGACGAAGAGGCTGAGGCTTGTCTAAGCAATACACAATTCCGGCCAGCTTCTCAAGAATATTTCCGGGGAGGCGGCTTCTCTACCGATTATTTAACCCAAGGCGGAATGCCGGTTACTATGGCTCGTTTGAACCTGGTGAAGGGGCTTGGACCTGTTCTTCAGCTTGTTGAAGGTTACACTGTAGAGCTGCCTGAAGAGGTTCATCATACTTTGGATCAAAGAACAGATCCGACATGGCCGACGACCTGGTTCGCTCCTAAGCTAACTAACAGTGGTTCATTCCAATCGGTATATGATGTCATGAATAATTGGGGCGCGAATCATGGGGCGATCAGTTATGGCCATATCGGGGCGGATCTGATTACGCTGGCGTCGATTTTACGCATTCCAGTAAGTATGCATAACGTTGAGGAATCACGTATTTTCAGACCACGGGTGTGGTCGTTATTTGGGACGGAGAATCTGGAAGGAGCAGATTACAGAGCCTGTCAGAATTTCGGACCGCTATATTAAAATCTTCTTGTGGAGCAGGTGTGCTTGAAATGGGTGATACGATTAAGCTTCTGGCTATGGATCTTGGCGCCAGTTCCGGAAGAGTGATGTTGGGATTGTATGACGGTAACACCCTTCGCATAGAAGAAATTCATCGGTTTGCTAATACGCCGGTGTATGTTGGCGGGCATTTGTATTGGGATGTTTTGAAGCTCTTCCACGAAATGAAAAAAGGAATCCAGAGAGCTTATAGGGCGCATGGAAAATTGAGGTCTCTAAGCGTGGATACGTGGGGAGTCGATTACGGTTTTATTGATAAAAGAGGGATGTTGCTCTATTCCCCCCATCATTATAGGGATAGGAGAATGGGAAGTCATCGTCTAGGGTTGGAGGCGCTGCTTCCACCAAGGGAGCAATTTAGCATTACAGGTATTCAACCGAGCTTGATTAATACGGTTTATCAGCTGTTTGCTGATTTTCAGGATAATGATTCTCTGCTAGAGATCGCAGATACTATTTTAATGATGCCAGACCTGTTCCACTATTTATTCTCTGGTATCGCGGCAGCAGAAAGCACGATTTGGAGTACAAGTGGCTTAATGGACGCTGTATCTGGTGAAGTCTCCACTGAAGTATTCAGCAGGCTTAATATCCCGGTTGGTATAGTGCCACAACGGGTTCAAGCGGGAACGGTTATTGGTTCTATCCTTCCGGTAATTCAAGAGGAGCTTAGCGTAGGTTCAATGGAGGTAATTGCGGGCGCTTCTCATGATACGGCTTCAGCAGTAGCTTCTATTCCTTATTCTCTAAAGGAAGATGCAGCATTTATTAGCTGTGGTACATGGTCGTTAGTGGGCATGGAGACGCCTAAAGCTGTCATTACAGACAAAAGCTATGAATACGGATTCACAAATGAGCAGTGTTACGGCCAATCTAATCGTTTGCTCAAAAATATAACGGGACTATGGATTTTGCAGGAGCTGCAAAGGAATTGGGCCGAAGCGGGAAAATACGTCAGCCAAGGCCAAATGGTTGAGCTAGCCGAAACCATAAATCATGCTCCAGCAATTATTAATCCGAATGACGAGCTGTTCAGTACACCCGGTGTGATGACCCAACGGATTAGAGAATATTGCGAACGAACAGGCCAGCAAGCCCCTTATACGAAAGCTGAGATTATACGCGTCATACTTGAGAGCTTAGCAGAGTCCTATCGCCATACGATTGACGAAATGGAAGAGATCACCGGCAAAAAAATCAATATCATTCATATGGTCGGTGGTGGGATTCAGAATGAACTGCTCTGTCAGCTTACCGCTAATATTACGGGGAGAAAAGTTGTAGCAGGGCCTGTGGAAGCCAGTGCAATTGGCAATATAATTATTCAACTGGCTGCCCTAGGGGAACTGGAAATCTACGGGGGCAAGCAGGTAGTGGAAAGTTCTTTTGCCTTTAAGACATATCTGCCTTCTTTGGTGAAGGTTTGTGAAAAATAGGATACGAGGAGAGAAACCCTATGGATACCTTAGAACAAAAATTACGTTTGCAGATTTGTGATATCGGGAGAAACCTGTTTAATAAAGATTTTATCGCGGCTAATGATGGGAATATTTCTGCTCGTTTATCAGAGAATGTAATTCTGACTACCCCCAGAGCGGTGAGTAAGGGATATTTAGAGCCTCATATGCTTGTAAAAGTGAATCTGCAAGGTGAAGTCCTTGAAGCAGCTGAAGGCTACAGACCCTCAACTGAAGCAAAAATGCATCTAAGAATTTATAATGAGCTGCCAGAGATGAAGGGTGTGGTCCATGCACATCCCCCGTATGCTACTGCATTTGCCATAAAAGGTGAGGCGCTCGACAAGATGATGATGCCAGAGTCGGTGATTATGATCGGAGATATTCCGTTGGCGGAATATGGAACACCATCGACGGAAGAAATTCCAGATTCACTGATGCCTTTCCTGGGCAAAAAAACTGCAGTTCTGCTAGAGAATCACGGAGCCCTTACTTGGGGAGAAGATGTTATGGAAGCATATCTGAATATGGAGCGGCTTGAGTATACCGCCAAGCTCACCTTCATTACCCGGATGATTGGCGGGGAGAGAGAATTGCCGCAGCATCGGATTGATGAGCTGGTAGCGTTGCGATCATTTTATGGGAAGTAAAGAGGTGCCTTATGTTAAAAGGAATTCCTAAGCTGCTGTCTCCGGAGCTGGTACGCATTCTGATGGAGATGGGTCATGGGGATGAGCTTGTATTGGCTGATGCGAATTATCCCGGACATTCGTTGAATCCGAGGGTACTGAGATATGATGGCATCGGTATTCCTGAACTGCTGGATGCCATCTTAGAGTTGTTACCTCTGGATCATTACGCAGAGCAACAGGTGGCTTTTATGGCAGTGGTTGCAGGAGATCCAACTGTGCCGGTCATTTGGACCACATACGAGACTATCATCGCCAAACATGATGCTGAAGCCACGATTAAACATGAGGAACGTTTTGATTTCTATAACCGTTCTAAGCAAAGTTATGCAGTGATAGTTACAGGTGAGGAAGCGTTGTATGGGAACGTTATTCTTAAAAAAGGCGTTATAAAAAGTTGAAATAACGGAAATGAAGCCGCTAACCGCTTGGGTGACCAAGGAGTTAGCGGCTTTTTATGCTGCAAGGATAAGTATTTATAACCGGATTACTCGGTACTCATATGCACCAAGGGAGAGGGGGCCGCAGGCCACGGATTTGCCTGAGAGAACATCATGTCCGTCCCGCGGGAGTGTGAGACTTCCCCCGTGTCCATCCATATTTACAAGGGTCCAGACTTCGGCAGCCTGGTCATCGCTTCTAGGGCAGACAAGGGTTCCCTTAGTGACATCACTGCGTAGGGTAACACCAGCACGTTCTGCATAATGATCAATGAGTTTATATAACATTAGGTCGCCTTCTTCACCGGCAGGCATTGAACCCAGCATAACAATAGTGCCTTGTCCGTAAGGCTGCTCCGTCAGGAAGGACAACCCCGGCGTCACCCCTTCCGTAATCATTCCGATACTGGAAACGGACTCTGAAACGGGTTCAAAAACAGAACTCCACAAGGACAAGGGAGCAGATACCCCAAAAGCGTGTCCAATCGTGCCTGTTGATTCCAGCGGATAGGTAAACTTAGTTTTGACGCCTGCTAACCGCTCCAATTCCCCAAGTCCGGCATTCGTATGAAGGGTATGCTCCTTCGTTCGTCCTCCGGTAAGAGGACCGACAATCCAAATCCCGCCAGCTGCTGTGAAGGCCAGGGCACTTTGCACATACTCGGGGGACAAATAATGTACGAATGGAGTGAATAACAGCTTGTATCCGGTTAAGTCTCCGCCTTCGGGCAGCAGATCCCTGTGAATGCCCATATGAAGAATTCTTTTGTAGAAATCGCCCAGCAGACTACGATAATTTAGCTTCCGATGAGGTTCAGTTGCGAGATAAGCTTTGGTTCTGTCCGAATAGGTGATCGCAACATCTGCCCGAAGGGGCCGGGTGGAGAGCATAATTTGTTCAATTTCCCGCCGTGCTTGATTGGCCTCCAGCACATTAACGTACCCTAGAGCTGGTTCTCCCCAGGCACTAAGGATCGAGCTATGTGTTTGTTCACTTCCGGAAGTATGCTGGCGCCAGAGCCAATAGCAAAATGCACCTGCACCCAGCGCATAGGCGGCAACTGCTTCTGCTTTCAGATATCCATTCGGATGGGGCACACCAAAACTGACTAGAGATGCGGCAAACGAGGGTCCGGTCTCCATTATCCAGAAATCTTTTCCCGGCTTGAAATTTCGCCACAGATCACAGTTAAGCAGATAAGCATGCATATTTTCCTGTGAGGCATAGGTGTCGTAGGCAGCAAAGTCGAGATTTTGAAATAGCCGCTCATTATCTAGATGAAAAGCGACACTGCTGTTGTGGGTAATTGGCGCAGTGGAGTGGCGGCGGATAATATCAGCCTGCTCATCGGCGAATTCAGCGATCTTTTCCATTGAAAATAAGCGATACATCGTCCGCAGGGATGAATTGTGGAGGAAAGGTGCGGGTCCTGGCTGTGGCACCTGATCAAAACGTTGATAAGTTTGGCTCCAGACGGCTGTTCCCCATGCCTCATTCAACCTTTCAATGGAGCTGTAGCGCTGCTGCAACCAGATATGCCATAAGTCTTTACAGGTCTCACACATACACTCCGCCACATGCGCTTTGAATTCGTTATCGAGCTGCCAGGCGGTTAACCCCGGCAGTGCTCCGGTCTCCTTGGCAATATGCTCCGTAATGATGGCAGCCCGCTTACGAAAATAAGGATTGTTGGTACAAATATGCTGCCGTGCTCCATGTCCCATTACCGTTCCGCTTTCATCCACATAACAGCGCTCAGGATGTCCATGAGTAAGCCAGATGGGGGGTGTAGGTGTCGGCGTACACATTACTGTGTCAATTCCGTTTCTATGTAACCTTTCGATATATTTCACGACGGGGCCGATATCAATCTTATCTTCTTCTGGCTCCAAAGCAGACCAAATGAATTCTCCGATTCGTACGATATTAATCCCCGTTTCTTTCATTAGAAGGATGTCCTGCTCAAGCACCTCTTCACTCCATAGCTCGGGATACCAAGCAGCACCGTAGTATAGCTTGTTCTTCAATTCAGTTCCTCCTTTAAGGCAAACATTTGCTGGAACTCATCACTTGGAATCATAGGTGCTTAATGTCTTACGGACAATAGTAAACTTTTGCGCGGTTTGGACTTTTTAGATAAAATGGAATTTTTAGCTTATATAAAGCGTTCAAAAAAGTCCGATTGCTGGAAAAAATCACTAGCAGCATAATAGGAGTCGCAGTAAGGGTGATTGCAGTAATCCATGGCTACAGTAATCGCGAGCTGTACATGACAAATGGAGGTGAACAGGATGAAGCACGTAACAGTTCCGGGAACTGCAGAACAACAGCCAAAGCCGCAGACCTATCGAAATATCCGGGTAAGAAGATGGAAACGTTTTAAACGTGATAAATGGTTATATATTCTGCTGCTCCCTGGAGTCCTTTATTTTCTTGTTTTCAAATATGTTCCGATGTGGGGCGTGCTGCTGGCTTTTAAGAATTACCAGCCGTTTCTTGGTTTTCAGAAAAGTGAATGGGTAGGTTTTGAGCATTTTCGTGTTTTTTTCCAGAATCCTGATTTCTTTATGCTGCTGCGCAATACGTTATTGTTATCGTTTTATAATTTGATTTTCTTTTTTCCGGCGCCGATTATTCTGGCACTGCTTCTAAACGAAATACGGCTTTCCTTCTATAAAAAGACGATACAAACGATGATTTATGTTCCGCACTTTATATCCATGGTCATTGTGGCCAGTATGAGCTATGTATTTCTAACTACGGAAGGCGGGACTGTAAATGAGTTTTTGTATACGTTTACAGGCAGGAAAATAGACTTTCTAGCTAATCCTGACTGGTTCCGTCCATTGATTATTCTCCAGACGATCTGGAAGGAGTGCGGCTGGGGGACGATTATATTCCTGGCAGCGCTGGCCGGTGTAGATGTGGAGCAATACGAGGCTGCGGTAGTAGATGGTGCGAACCGGTGGCGGCAGATTTGGCATATTACGTTGCCTGCTATCCGCAGTACAATCGTTATTTTACTTATTCTTCGGATGGGAACGATTTTGGATAACGGTTTTGAACAAATTTATTTAATGATGAATGCTCTTAATCGTGAAGTAGGTGAGGTGTTCGATACCTATGTATACGCACTGGGGATTACCCAGGGAGCTTTTAGTTACAGCACGGCTGTTGGATTATTCAAATCAATAATCGGTGTGACGCTTGTGCTCGGAACGAATTGGATCGCCAAAAAATTTGGTGAATCTGGACTTTATTGAGAAGGGAGAAGCTTGCCGTGGCCAAACAATACAAGAGTACGGGTGGAACTGCATTTGATATATTCAATTATATATTTTTAGGGATTATCGGAATCGTAGCGATTCTCCCTTTCCTCTTTGTGGTTTCGGGCTCCTTCGCTACAGATGCGGAAATTACTAAACGTGCCGTATTCCTGATCCCGACCACGATTTCATTTGACGCCTACCGGTTTATCTTTTCAACAGATACGATTATGCGCAGTATAGGGGTTTCTATTTATGTTACGGTAATCGGAACTGTCGTTAATTTATTCTTCACGGTAACTATGGCTTATCCGATGGCAAAACGATATCTGATGGGCCGTAATTTGGTACTCAACCTTGTTATTTTTACGATGCTGTTTGGTGGAGGAATGATTCCAACCTATCTCGTCATTCGGGAGCTGCATCTGCTGGATACGCTCAATTCTCTTATTTTACCGGGAGCAATTAGCGCCTTTAACCTGATTATTGTCAAAAACTTTTTTCAGGAGCTGCCTATAGAAATGGAAGAAGCGGCGCGTATTGATGGTTGTTCTGAGCTGGGCTTGTTGTGGAAGATAGTCCTTCCTTTATCCAAACCGGTTCTCGCTACATTTACGTTGTTCTATGCTGTGGGACATTGGAACAATTTCTTCTCGGCACTGCTCTACATTACGGATCCGACAAAATGGCCTTTGCAGGTGATGCTGCGACAGATCGTAATGTTGTCCCAATCTGCGGCTGGCGATATGAGTTCTATGGATCCGAGCTTTGTGCAGCCACCGGAGCAGTCGATTAAAATGGCGGTTATTGTAGTAGGTACTCTACCTATTTTATGTGTGTACCCATTTCTGCAAAAACATTTCGCTAAAGGGGTGATGCTGGGTTCTGTTAAAGGATAGCAAACTTAACTTATTCCAATTTGGAGGTATAATAATGGAAGCTAATCGTTCGGTAAAAAAGAAGCGCTGGTTGTTACTTTTACTTGTGGCTATGATGGTTACAACTGTTGTTGCAGGTTGCTCAGGTAATGAATCTGCAGGTTCTAACAGCAAAAGTGAGGGGAGTAGTAATACTGGAGAAGAGAAAAGCGAGTCCCCGCTGGATCTGACCCTCATGCTGCCGATATTCAAAACAAATTATCCGAAGGATGGCAGTCCGGTTGCTGCTGAACTGGAGAAACAGACCCACACAAAAATCCACTTTGAGTGGGTCCCGAACGCATCTTATGCAGATAAATTTAATATTACGCTAGCTTCTGGGAAGCTGCCGACTATTATCTACGTGGGGGATGTTAAGGCTTCTAGTTTTGTGAACGCTGCCAAATCGGGTGCATTCTGGGAAGTAGGGCCTTATCTTAAGGATTATCCGAATTTAAGCCAAGCGAACCCGGTTATTCTGAAAAACTCGGCCATTGATGGGAAGAATTACGGAATCTATCGGGGGCGTGTACTCGGCCGTAACGGTATGGTTTTCCGCAAGGATTGGTTAGAGAAGGTGGGGCTGCAAACACCGCAGACGGTAGATGATTTCTACAATATGCTGAAAGCGTTCAAGGAAAAAGATCCAGACGGCAATGGTAAAGAGGATACGTATGGCATGGTGCTTGTCAAATGGAGCGGCCAGTGGGCCAGCGGTTTTGATACCATTAAGTTATGGTTTGGAACACCGAATAAATGGGGCGTGCAAGATGGCAAGCTGGTGCCTGAGCATGAATATCCAGAATATTTGGAAGCGCTTAAGTTCATGAAGAAGCTGTATGATGAGAAATTGATCAACTCCGACTTCGCTGTAATGGACAGTGCCAAATGGACAGATCCGATCGTGAACAATAAGGCAGGAGTAATCGTCGATGTGGTCGATACAGGCGCCCGGGTGGATGATAAAATTCACGCTGCGCTAGAAAAAGAAGGCAAAGACGAACCGGATAAACATTATGTAGATGTAAGCGGGGGCGTAACAGGTACGGATGGCAAGCTACACACATTGCCGACCTCTGGTTTCTCGGGCATGCTGGCTATTCCAAAATCATCTGTGAAGAGCGAAGAAGAACTGAAACGGGTACTGGCTTTTCTAGATCAAATCAATAATCCGGAATTACAAACGATGTTAGGTTTTGGTTTGGAAGGTACTCACTACACTATGGTGGATGGTTTTATTGAACGCTCCAAAGATACTGTACTTGTAGAGTCAGAAGTGGAAGGTCTAAACCAAATATTGGCCTATATTCCAGAGGATAAGTCCAAGACTGTAGCACAAACGCCGCTGCGTCTTAAACAAACTGAAGTTCAAAAGGCAAATGAAGCTTCGATCGTGGTTAATCCAGCAGAGGCCTTTATTTCCACAGTATATTCGCAAAAGGGTGCTCAACTAGACAATGTAATTAACGATGCACGCATAAAGTATATTGTAGGACAAATTGATGAAGCTGAATTGAAATCAGCATTTGACGTATGGAGAAAAACAGGTGGAGATGATTTAGTTAAGGAAATGAACGAATTATACGCTAAGGCTGACCACTAGATCCTTCCTAGTGCTTTTATCCGGCTGGAAAGGATCTGAGGAGCAAAACGAATGTGGTTCGATTGCACTTCAAATTTATCTGATTCGGCTGGTGAGAGCATAGTGATGAGAAATGTGGCGAAATGGAAGCGTTATACAAAAGGCTGGTCAGGCTGTAAAGGCCGGTATTATCGGAAAAACCTGATCATTATGCTGGTGGTGTCATCCATTCCGGGGTTTATTATTGGTGCGCTTGTCTACTGGATGGCAGGGGGACGTCTGGAGAGCGAGCTGCTGCAGATGCATAACAGGCAGATTGAACAGCGGGCGGCTAATATTGATGATCAGCTGTCCAATCTGGAGCTGATGCTGGCACATTGGGCTTTTGATCCCAAGTTTGATTACAGCTTGAATGGCCTTGATTTTATTCAGGATCATGAGCGGGCTTGGGATATTACGAAGACACTCGTAGTGATGCAGGGCTCGAACACGATGACGAGTAACGTTGAACTCTATCTATCAGGAGATCATCCATTACTATTTAATCCCGAATATGGCACGATTGACTCCAGCATGGTTTCTGGTCAATATGACAAATTGATTGATACTGAACAAAGCACCTATTGGACGCAGTGGGCATTCGATCCCAATAAACCAAATGTCAAAGAATTAACGCTTGTCCATCATATTCCGGGCGGAAGCTTGAAGCCCTTCGGGGCTCTTTTGCTCCGCATGGATACGGAGAAAGTAGCTGCGATGCTACGAACTATGACACCTTATAATAGCGGCGAGACATTTTTGCTGCAGACGAAGGGGGATTTGTACGTATCTGCTGGAGACAGTGCCGAGGATTCTCCCTTACTTACCGCATTGCATAATGAGATTGTGGAACGGGGCGCGAACCATGAGTCAAATCTTGAGTCCTCTTTTCTCTTCGACTGGGGTAAGGCTACATATGCAGTGACTTATGGTGAGTTTTCCCGACTCTCCGCAGATTGGCTCTATGTGTCCGCTTCACCGATAACCAGCATAACTTCACCTGTCGTCTTCATTTCAAGACTGATATTTTTAGTAAGCTTTAGTGCTTTGCTGCTGGCGGCGATTCTGTCTTGGTTTGCTTCCCGTAAAATCTATTCACCGATAGGACGTTTGCTGCAGACTTTGTTGCCTGACCAAGCGGCGGCTGCGAGTAGGGAGGATGAGTTCATTCTGATTGAACGGCATTGGCAGAACTTGCACGGGGAGAGCCATGCCCTGAAGTACACTCTTTCCGAGCAGCTTCCACATGTGAAGGAAAGCTTTCTACATCAGCTGTTTCAGGGGTATTTATATTCTTATTCTGAGCAGGATCTGCAAAGCCGGATGCGGCGCTTTAAGTGGGAAGTAGAGGATTGTCATTATATTATTCTTTATATTCAGCTTACAGGCATCTCCAGCCAGGAGGGGAAGTTCCGCAACGGTGATGAAAGTCTTGTATCATTCGCCGCCGTCAATATTATCGGAGAATTGTCTGCCGAGCACTTTAAACAGGCTGATATTATCAATTTCCATGATCTCACGGCGGGATTACTTCTTATCGAACCCGTTGCGAATCCATCGCTGGAAGCGGTGCAAGCCTTTAGCGAAGAACTGACAGGAACGATTAATCGCATGTTAAAAATGAGGGTAACAGTGGCGTTTAGTGCACCGGTTGGAAGGATATCCGGTATTCCGCTAGCGTTCGAGGCTGCGAAGCAAGCCGCTAGTTATCGCCAGTTTGGTGGTGAGAACCAGATTATTAATATGGAGCTACTGGATCGTGAGGGGCAAAGTACGCCAGAACCGCAATATTCGTTCACTTTGGAGCGCGGAATGATTCAGGCCCTGCGCACAGGAGAAGCGGAAGAGGCTTACCGGCTGTTGGAGGAATTTCTGGAGGCACTGTGTGCCAATGGGGCAAAAGTGATTGATGTACAGCAGGGTATGCTTCATTTGTTAGGCAGTATTCAGCACGCCATTATGGTCTCAGGCATTCATCCAAACCAACTGTTCAAAGGGGCTAATCTGTACGCGGCACTGTCGCAAATTCATGAGCCGAAGCTTATCCTTGCCTGGTTTCAGGAAAAGGTAGTCGCACCGTATCTGACGGAGCTGAGTGAACGTTCTGATGCCGGAATCAAACGGACGATTGAGCATGCCATGATGTATATCAATGAGCATTATATGGATAATATTTCGCTGGATGGATGTGCGGATTATACAGGAATCAGCCCATTTTTACTGAGTAAATCATTCAAACGGGTCACCGGGAAAAATTTCATCGATTATCTGACCGAATTACGGCTTGATAAAGCCAAGGAGCTGCTGCGTGATACTTCGCTGCGAATTAACGATGTAGCTGAACAGGTGGGTTATCAGCATAGCTATTTTAACCGGATTTTTAAGAAACAAGAGGGAATAACCCCAAGCCGCTATAGAGAGCTAAGCCATAATAATGAAGCTCTTTAAAAGTAAAGAGGACGTGCGGCGAAGAACGTATGAAGGAGATGGTTGTTGTGCCTACGGCTCTGCCGATTGGCCTGCATTGGCTAAAAAAGCCCGCTATTGATGTGGGTGTTACCTGGGGGGTTCCTTGGAAAAAAGGAGCGCTCGACAGGGAATCGTTAAAGAATCTCTGCTTAAGTATGCCGAAGAACGAAAAGCATGTGCCGCTGCAAAGCTGGCCAGCAGCTTTTTGGCCAGACGGGAGCGTCAAATGGTCCACGCACTCGGCAGTAAGCGGAAATTCGGATATTCAGCAGGATTCCTTAGTGACAATGACAATAAATCAAGCGACTCCAGCTACGGAAGTGACTGAGCGACTAACTGTGCAGGAAACAGAGGAAGCTTTCATTATAGATACAGGTGTTATTATTTGCACGGTTAACAAGCAGGGGAAGGGTCTTATCCGCAGTATTGTGCGCAGAAATCCGGCGGACACGGAAGGAACCGAAGTATGCAGTAATGGCGAGCTTGTATGTATACGTGAACAGAGAGATGAGGGTGCTGGCACCCTGAGCATACGTGAGGAGCGGTTCGCAGGACGAACGTTAAGTGCCATCCTTGAACAGGACGGACCTGTTCGCGCAGTGGTGAAGCTAGATGGACTTCACCAAGCTTCGCACAGTGCTCGTGAGTGGCTTCCCTATACGTTACGTTTATATTTTTATGCTGGGCTGGAGTCTATTCGATTAGTTCATACGTTTCATTATGACGGTAATCCACAGCAGGATTTTATTAAAGGATTGGGAATAGAATTCACAGTGCCGATGCGTGGACCTCTTTACAACCGCCATGTTCGTTTTGCCGGAGATAGCGGCTTGTTTAGCGAGTCTCCTAAGACGTTGCATACACGGCGAACCAAAGGTAGGTACCGTGATTTATTCCTCGATCAGGTAGCAGGATGTGCTGTGAAATTTAATCCAGAAGAGGATGCCTATTTCCTTAGTTTATTGGATGACTCCGCTACTTGGGGCAGCTTTCGGCTGGTTCAAGATTCTTCCGAGCATTATGGGATCTGGAAGCGGACAGAGGATGGCTGCGCTTGGATCAAGGCAGCAGAAGGCCGCCGGGCAGGTGGACTTGGTTATGTTGGGGCAGAGGGCGGAGGGCTAGCCGTCGGGATGAAGAATTTCTGGCGTAAGCATCCGGCAGGAATGGAGATTGGTTCCACTGCCACTGACGCGGCAGCGCTTACTGTCTGGTTCTGGTCACCTGATGCGGCAGCTATGGACTTGCGGCATTATGATACGAAAACACATGTGGAATCCTCGTATGAAGGTGCAGAAGAATTACGGGCCACTCCATTTGGTATCGCTAATACTAGCGAGCTAACATTCTGGTGTACGGCGCAGACTCCCGGGCATGAATTGTTGCAGCGGATGCAGGCAGAAGCTGAAGAACCTTCATTGCTGGTTTGCGAACCAACTTATTATCATGAAGCGGGTGCTTTTGGTTTCTGGAGTTTGCCTGATCGGAACACGCCAGCCAAGGCATATCTGGAAGAGCGGCTGGACGGGATCATCTCCTTTTACAAGGAAGAGATCGAGCAGCGCAAATGGTACGGTTTTTGGGACTACGGAGATTTCATGCACAGCTACGATCCGGTCAGACATGTATGGAACTATGATCTCGGTGGCTGCGCCTGGCAGAATTCCGAGCTGGTGCCAAATATGTGGTTGTGGGTAACGTTTCTCCGGTCCGGGAGAGCGGATGTGTTCCGTATGGCCGAAGCTATGACCAGGCATACGAGTGAGGTAGATGTATATCATTTTGGCGAATACGCCGGACTAGGCTCGCGGCATAATGTCATCCACTGGGGCTGCGGCTGCAAAGAGGCTCGTATCGCCATGGCGGGTCTGCATCGCTACTATTATTATCTGACCGGAGACGAGCGGGTCGGCGATATTATGGACAGTGTAAAGGATGCTGATTATTCAACAGTTACTCTGGACCCGATGCGGGCGTATTTTCCGAAGGATGAATTCCCGACTCATGTTAGGGTGGGTCCGGACTGGGCGGCCTTTAGCTCTAATTGGATGACCCGCTGGGAGCGGTTCGAGGATACCGCTTATCGTGACAAGATTATAACAGGCATGGATTGCATCAAAAGGGCAAATTTACGGCTATTATCTGGTCCCACATATGGTTATGATCCGGCAACTGGCCTATTGTCAGGAATGGGCGACGATAACTGGGGGCGTCATTTAGCGATTAGCATGGGAGGTCCGCAGGTGTGGTTCGAGCTGGCGGCAATGCTGGAGGACCCGGACTGGGAAGATATGCTGGCTGAGTTCGGCGTATTTTATAATTTGCCACAAGAAGAGAAGGACGCATTTACAGGAGGGTTGATTTCAGGAAAACTCCGTTTTGAGCATCCTGTACTCAGCGTAGCCATTGCTGCATATGGAGCATATTACCGCAAGGATCCAGCGACGGCAGAGCGGTGCTGGTCGATTTTGCTGGAGAATCCGTTTGGTTGTGTGAATCTACAGGAGGAAGCTGATCGGGTCACTTATATGACTGAGTTAAATGAGATCGATTGGATGAATACAAATGAAGCCTCGCAGTGGTCTTTAAATACGATCATTGCCTTGGAATTAATCGGTAGTGCTTTACCGGAACGCGCGAATTAAAGGCTTCATTGTGGGGAGGAATGATTTATGACTAGGCCGATGCAGGACACGGGTATAGGTGGTTTGATCCCTGAAGCATGGAAACCAATCTACCATAATCCCCTCGCTTCAACTAGTGATATCGCTGGATTCCAGATGGAGGGAGCGGGAGCGGTTTCCTTCCCTTTACAGCGAATGAGACTGGAGAGTACTATCCATGCCGAGGCCGGACAACAAGCAAATGTCGTTCTCTGGTGTCCAGAAGAGTTCCCGGCAGACCTCGCCGTATCTTGGAATTTCCGCTCATTGCGTGAGCCGGGGTTGGCGATTTTGTTTATCGCGGCCAAAGGAGAGGGTGGGAAGGATTTATTTGATTCCACGCTTGCTCGCCGTACGGGTGAATATGATCAATACCATCACGGGCAGATAGATACGTATCATATCTCGTATTTTCGCAGGCGTTGGGTGGAAGAACGTGAATTTCATACCTGTAATTTGCGCAAAAGTTATGGTTTTCATCTGGTTACGCAGGCAGCCGATCCGCTTCCGGACGTAAGCGACATGACTGAGCCCTACCGGATGTTAGTGGTAAAGCGTGGTCCTATGCTGTCTTTTGCAATCAATGAACTGCCGATTTTTACATGGATAGATGATGGTGAAACCTATGGGCCGCTACTGACAGGCGGGAAAATTGGGTTTCGACAGATGGCACCCCTGATGGCTGAATACTCAAATCTGACGGTTTTTGGACAGTAATGCGAAGGAGGCTTCAGATTGATGTCTATTATTTATTATTGTTACCCTGAAGGCAGACATAAGGCGCTTACAATGAGCTATGATGACGGCAGACGGGCTGACGAAAGATTGGTAAGACTATTTAACCGCCATGGGATTAGAGGAACATTTCATCTCAATTCTGGCCTGCTGGGTGAAGGTGATCGTATTGCGGCAGATGAAATAACTGAGCTGTACCAGGGACATGAGGTATCTGTTCATACGCAACACCATCCGACGATGGCCCGTTGTCCGCAGGAGCAAATCATCCATGAGATTATGGAGGATCGAAAGTGTTTTGAGACGCTGCTCCAGGTGCCGATACGGGGAATGTCTTATCCTAACGGTTCCTTTAACAAGGAGATAAAGAAGCTTTTGCCTCATTTAGGCATGGAATATGCCCGTGTGGTACAGACCACTGGCGGCGGCTTTGGGCTGCCGGAGGATTGGCTGGAATGGCGGGGGACTTGCCATCATAATGATCATTTGCTGGAGCATGCGGAGCAGTTCGTGAAGCTGCATAAACGGCAGTATTTATATCTGATGTATGTGTGGGGCCATAGTTATGAATTTGATAACGATAATAACTGGGAGCTGATGGAAAGCTTCTGTGAAGCAGTGGGAGGACTAGAGGAAATCTGGTACGCGACAAATATTGAACTCGTTCATTATATGAAGGCTTGTGAAGCCCTTATTTTCTCCGCTGCTCGGGATTTTGTATATAATCCGGGAGCGCTATCTGTCTGGCTGGAAATCGACGGTTTGATTATAGAAGTAGCAGGCGGACAAACCGTCCGTTTCCCGGAGATCTAATCGAAGAGAGAAGACAGGAGGATTCTAATGAAAACGAAGGACACACAATTAGTCTATCAGCTGGCAAAAGTAGATATTTCCGCTGCCGGTCCACGCTGCAAAATGCTTATTGGCGATCTGAATGGGGATGGACGTGCGGAAATGCTGCTGGTTCAGCCGGATAATCGCCAGGATGTACGTTATATTCCCCATCAGGTGCAATGCCTGACTGCTTTTGATATGGATGGCAAGCTGCTGTGGCAGGTGGGCACACCCGATCCTGATGCTGGCAGCCAAGGCTCGGACTATCCAGCGCAAATTTATGATTTAGATGGTGATGGGGCGCTGGAAGTATTATGTGTAATGGATGGACGGTTTCATATTCTTGAAGGTTCAACAGGAACGGTTAAGTCGATATACGACTTACCTGCTGAACATGCACATGATTGTATTATCATCGCCAATCTAACAGGGCAAGAACACGCTTCCGACATCATTCTGAAGGACCGTTATCATCAACTGTGGGCCATGGATCAGGATTTCAATTTATTATGGACGCATAAAGGCAATGTAGGACATTATCCGTGGGTTCACGATCTTCATGGAAATGGACAGGATCAAGTGATGGCAGGTTATGATCTGCTTGATTCTAAAGGTGATTTATTATGGAGCTGCCATGATCTTGACGACCATGCGGACTGTATTTGGGTTGGTGATGTGAATGGAGATGGCTATCCTGAACTGGTTGTCGGCGGAAGCGTAACGGTGATGTATGACCGGGACGGACAAGAGCTTTGGCGTTATGACGGCTCCATCGAGTCACAGCATCTGGCGTTAGGCCGATTCCGGCCTGAACTGCCTGGCCTTCAGGTTGCCGGGCTGGACCGAATGATCCGCGAAGATGACGGCAAAGGGCTGAAGGGCAAGGATGCGTTGTTTCTTCTAGACTGTAATGGCAAGGAACTTTGGAAAGAAGAACGTACAAGCGACGGTTGGCTGACTATAGTTGAAGCCGTGAGCAACTGGCAAGCGGGTTCTCCGGATTATATTCTCGCGTACCGCCGGGGAGGCGGAGTATATCCTGCTTTGTACGATGGACATATGCGGGTTGTAGCTGAATTCAAGGAGGAAGGTTATGCCGTTCACGGCGATCTTCTGGGATGTGGCAGGGAACAGGTTGTAATTTATAATGATGAGTCCGCAACGGTATATTCAAGCGAGTGGATAGATATTAGTACCTGTGCCTCTGAGAAATCGTTACCTCAGCCTAAAAGATTGTACAACTCGACGCTGTATCCCGGTGGAGAAATAACGGTGTGAAGGAGGATACGCTTAGTGAGTACTTATATTACAGAATACTTTCCTGATCCTGATTGTATTGCCAAATATAATGGGGGCAAAATCGAAAATGTACTGGCCGCTGTGGCCAGCCGTTTTATCGGTGCCTATCCCCCGCAGCCTCCGGTGTACCGGGTACATTCGCAGAGTGGTTTCAACCGGCTCCGCGACTGCCGTTACGATATGAATCTGGAAGAACGACTGCCGGAGCTAGCAGCAGGACAATTCGTATATGTATGGGGAAAGCTGTGGAGTGACAATGAGGTAGATGCCCCTTTCTCAGTTAGTTGCTATAGTCCAGTTAAGGTTTACATAAATGGACGGCTGGTGTTTAGCTCCAATCTAAATGATGATGTGTTTCCGGACAGAAAGACGTTTTTTCGGGCGGGCATGGATAAAGGCTGGAACCATCTGGTACTGGAGTATGTTGCAACAGGTACAGGTTGCGGAGGGGTTTTTGGAACGGGCAGTGTCAAAGGTGCACCAGTACACTTTCTTATTCCGACGGCGCAGTTAAGCGGTTGTGAAGGTTGGATTTATAGTGGACCCCAGCAGACATCTTGGGCAGCTTGGCTGGAAGCTGAATTCACTGAAGAGCAAATGACAGCTCGCTGCGTTTGGTTTCCGACACAGCAATGGTCGCCACAGGAACAGGCAACTGGCAACTGTTCACGCATATTTGGGGAAATGCTGGGAGCCAAGGCGTATGCTTGGTGTAAGCTGGAAGTTAACAGCCTACAGAAAGACGACATTCGTCTGCAAGGTAGCTATCGTGGAATGGCTGAAATCTCTATCTATGTGAATGGGAAACTTGTAGCTGAGTATCAGAACGTGAAAGGTATGCTTGATATCCAACTGGAGCTTGGTTATGGACTACATGATCTGGTCGTGGAGTCCATCTGTGGAGAGGGGAATTGGGGATTTGAACTGGACGTACGGTCTGGTGGTGTTCAGAGTAGTCTCGTGCAACCATATCCCGTTGAAGGATTAACTGATCCATGGTTGTACCTTGGATTGTTCACCAAGGAGGCAGCGCCGAAAGTCTTAGAACTGACCTCTATGGATACTTTATTTGGGGAAGCGGATGAAGTAACCTTTTGGCGTGTAGACCAACCGAATAGCTGGGTTAGGCCTTATTTGGAGAGTGTTATGTTTGGGCGCTGGAATTACCCTCTAGGCGTAACCCTGTACGGATTGCTGAGAACAGGAGTAGAGCTTAAGGCCCCCCATTATGCCGAATATGCACAACACCATATTGAGCAATGTACAGGGCTGCATAAATATGCCTTATGGGACCTTGGACGTTATGGCGCTCCGGGCATCAATCATCAGCTGGCGCTGATGGATTCGCTGGACGACTGCGGATCCTTCGGGGCAACGATGCTGGAAGCACATAAGCTTCGTCCACTACAGGGCGCACCGGAAGCTGCTGCTGAAATTGCCAATTACATTACTAAAGTGCAGAGCAGGCTGCCTGACGGAGCTTTGTATCGGACCAGTGGCACAGTTGATTTTATGCAGCAGACGATGTGGTGTGATGATCTGTATATGAGCACGCCATTTCTAAGCAAATATTATGAAATGACCGGAAATGCGGCTTATCTTGATGATGCGGCGGTGCAGTTTTTACATTACAAGGAGCGGCTGTTCCAGCCGGAGCTTGGCATTATGCATCATGTGTATGATTATAAGTTTAATAAACCCAATGGCGTGCCTTGGGGCAGAGGTAATGGTTGGGTGATTTTCTCGCTGACTGAGCTGCTTGAAGTTATGCCTGAGCAACATCCGTTGCGAGCTGATTTGCTTGATTATTTCCGCGAGCTTAGTAAAGGCTATCTTAAGCTGCAAGATGAGCGGGGCCTATGGCATCAAGTGTTGACGGATCCTGAGTCCTACGCGGAGGCTTCTTGTACCTCTATGTTTATTTACGCTTTTGCTAGAGGCGTACGCTGCGGTTGGCTGCTGGAACCAGACTCATACGTAACCTCTGCAATCAACGGCTGGAGCGGCTTAACCCGTCATTGTATTGACAAACAAGGCAATGTTTACGGTGTCTGCCGCGGTTCGGGTTATTCGTTTAATAAACTGTATTATAAAGATGAATTGACCTGGCAATTAAACGATACACATGGGATTGGCATCGTGTTGCTGGCCGGAATTGAGGTTCACAGGCTCGTACGAGATTTGGAAATGAAATCACATAACGAAGCAAAATGAATGGCATGATGAGGAATGAGATGACCGTATTAATCACAAAATGCCAGCTGAGCAGCGATACTCCATTAGTGGGGATCGCTGCTCTTTGTTATGCGTTACAGTGCTACCTAAACCCCCGGCCCCCCCCGAAACCGCCGATTACTCCTGCTAGACAAAGTTATGCGGACTCAGATGACGTTATTTGCAGATTTATCGCCTTTTGGGGCCATTTTCGGACTCCAGTGACGTTATTGCTTCGAAAACGGCCAATATAGGTAGCTTTTTATGCCAATAGCGACTATGGGGTCCGATAAAATCCCAAAATAGCGATTATGCTGCGAATAAGGTCCACTGGGTCCGATAGCCTCATGAACTTTGTTCGCGCGAAAAGATAATCTAGTGACGGGGTATTGTTGTTGCTCAGATGCCCCAGATACTCCAGATGCCAGATGCCAGATGCCAGATGCCAGATGCCAGATGCCAGATGCCAGATGCTCCCGATGCTCCTGATGCCCCCGATGCCCCCATATGCCGACAACATTTCACATGTATCCTTCCGGGCGACGGAGCGGCTACATAGAGAATCGGTTGTGATTTCTAGCTGTGGATCAGCGGTTTTGCTTGCGATATTGCAAGGGCGAACGTTTAACGATTTGTTTAAACACACGCCCGAAGTGGGCGATGCTGTCAAAGCCGGTATCCTCGGCGATGTTCGTAACTTTAGCGTTGGTGCTCTGCAAGAGACGTTGGGCTTCCTTGATCCGAATGTAGTTTAGATATTCTACGATGGTGAAGCCAGTCGTCTGCTTGAACACACGGCAGAGATAGGTGCTGCTGATGAAAAAAGTCTCAGATAGCCGCTCCAATGTAAGCTTTTCAGCATAATGTGTTTGTAAAAAATCGATAATTTCGTAGACTTTTAGCTGCTTCTCACTGCTCTCAGGGGCAATGGGCTCGCGGCTTATTTCCTGTATTCTGTTCATTTCAATAAATAGTTGGATGAGCAGCGTTTGAAGATAGGGAATTTGCTGTGTCCGTGGTTCTGTTTGTTCTTTTAGCATGCTGAAAAGAAGATATTCAATGGCCCCCTGTTCATGTACTCCGGGCCGCAAAAGCAAGCTTTGTGTAGCCATAAATGGAAAATGCAGCTCGAAGTGCGCCAATGTCTTTTGCAGAAAGCTTTCCTCAAAGTTAATTAAGATCCGTTCATGGCTTGCAGAGCCTTTAGACGTGGTACGATGGAGCTCGTTCTTGTTAATAAAAATCAGATCACCTTTACGCAAGGTGTAGATCAGGTTATTAATGTAATAACTGCGTTCCCCGGCGAGTAAATAATAGATTTCATAAGTATCGTGATAATGGTCGGAATCCATGCTGAATGGACCGGCTCTTTTTATTTGCTCAATCATAAAAGGAGGCTGAGGCTCCTGTTCCATGCTAAATCTGCTCCTTTCTGATAATGAGGATAATATATGCAAAGTTTTTATTGTTTCTGCTAATAATTGCTTAGATTCAGATGTATTTTATACTATACACTATAAGAAGAAAACGTTTTTAAATCAATAAGTGATGGAGTGATCCTGATGTCCAACAAGAAATATGCTTTCGTAGGAACTGGCGGCCGAGCGGAGTTTTTTTATGGTGAGATCACCACGAATTATCGTGAAACCTCTGAAATTGTAGGCTTTTGCGATGTGAATGGAGCAAGAATGGATTATGCGAACCGTTTGCTGGAGGAAAAATATAAATATCAAGCGGTTCCTACCTATAAAGCTCATGAGTTTGACCGTATGATTGAGGAAACCAAACCTGACACGGTTATTGTCACGAGTATTGACCGCACGCATCATCGTTACATTATCCGGGCGATGGAGCTTGGCTGCGATGTTATTTCGGAGAAACCGATGACAGTGGATGAAGAGAAATGTCAGGAAATTCTTGAAGCGATTGAGCGGACTGGGAAAAAGCTGCGTGTGACCTTCAATTACCGCTATGCACCACACAACACCAAAATCCGTGAACTTATTATGGACGGCGCGATTGGAGAAGTGCTTTCCGTCAACTTCGAGTGGCTGCTAAATACGCAGCATGGGGCGGATTACTTCCGCAGATGGCATCGTGATAAACGGAACAGCGGTGGTCTGTTGGTTCATAAATCCACACATCATTTCGATTTGATGAATTTCTGGCTGGGTTCGCGCCCAGATACGGTTTATGCGATGGGTGATCTAAGATTTTATGGCAGAGAAAACGCGGAGAAGCGCGGGGTGACTGAGTTTTATCAGCGTGCTCATGGTAGCAGTGCGGCGGAAAATGATCCGTTTGCCCTGCATCTTAAAGATAATGAGCAGTTAAAGCAGATGTATCTGGATACGGAGCGTGAGGATGGTTACCTGCGAGACCAAAGTGTGTTCGGTGATAATATCAGTATTGAGGATACGATGGCGGTTATGGTCAAATACAAAAATAAGACGATTATGAATTATTCACTTAATGCTTATCTGCCTTGGGAGGGCTTCATTGTAGTATTTAATGGAACGAAGGGGCGGATGGAAGTAAAGGTCGTCGAACAGTCTTATGTAAATGCCGGAGGAAACAAGGAAGATGAAGGGGCGTTAAAAGACAAGCGGATCACGGTCTTCCCTCATTTCGCAGCGCCTTACGAAGTGGAGATAGAAGAAGGAGTTGGGGGGCACGGGGGCGGAGATCCTGTGATGCTGCGTGATATTTTTGAACGTCCGCTGGAGGATCGCTTTAATCGTGCGGCTTCCCATGTGGACGGGGCGTTGTCTATTATGACCGGGATTGCGGCAAATCGTTCAATAGCTACTGGACTTCCAGTTAAGGTAGATCAGTTAATAAAATTGTAGTAGCCCGTTTATGAACAAGCGGCTTGGGGTTCGGAGGGTGCGTTTCTCCAGAATCCCGGAGGGCCCTCCGCTCTGTCCGCACGTTAAGCCAACTTCTACTTTTAGATTGAGCTAAAAAAGTAAAATAAAAGGCTGTCTCCAAAATCATCGTAGATGACTAAGAGACAGCCTTGTTTATTTTAGCTAAAACAATTATTGTTTGACGATGTTAAAGCCATCTTTTTGCAATTGGGTCACGATACCATCGTCACCGAGCATATGCAGCGCGCCAACGACGACAAGGTAAGTCGCTTTTTTATCACTATTCAAATATTCTTTTACATGCTTCACCATGTTGACGTTACGATCCGAAACCAGGCCTTTATAATACTCTGGCTCTTGCGCGACCGCTTTTGTCATCGCTACGAGCGACTGCTCATCACCTTGCATCCACATTTGGGATAGTGCATCCAGTGAAGCTGCTGTGGAAGTATTGTCCGTTTGATTGAGGCTGCCGAGTGTGTCGACAAGAAGCTTTTCTTGCAATCCATCTGAGAACTGGTCGAACATATTCAGCTGCAATTGTGTGTTTTCCAGTTCAATAATAGGTTTGTTCAGCTTGCCTGCTTTTTGTAAAAAATATAAATCAATGCCGGTATCCGCCGTATAACTTGTAACTTGCATCTGTAGACTTGAGACACCTTGGGTAACGACCCACGGTTTGAAGGAATCGAATGCATTTTCCGCCAGACCATTTGCTTTTAGCAGTTGAGTCACTTTGTTATAGGTATCTGCGGATACATGATCCTTGAGCTTGGTTCCATCTGTATAAGAGCCTTTTTCCAAAATAAACTTTTGGATCTCAGCTTGATCAATCTTAGAGATATCTACTTCGACACCTAAATATTGCGAGGCTTCAAAGGCAGCTTCAATCTCCGGACGCAGCGGGTACATTTTGTCGTTAGCCACATGGATAGAACCAAGCAGATAGACGGTGTTGCCGTTGTTCTCCACTTTCCATAAGAATCCGGTGCTTCCGGCAGCTTGAGCATTGGCCACAAAAGTGATGGTGCGCAGCGCTGGACTCCACTCCACCTTATAGCCGATCGTTTCTCCTATAAAGCGGACAGGAACATAGGTGACATTGTTGATGGTTTTAGGAGCCACCTCTAGTTTTTTCTTCTCCCCGTTTACCGTTGCGGTTGTGCTGCCAATGGTCAGTGAGAGGGCCAGTCCATTTTTGGTCCCTGTTACGGTTTGGGTTTTTTTATTCCAATTAATATTTACATTAAGCTTCTCTAGCAGGGGACGCATAGGAACTAGGGTCGTTCCTTTTTCTACAACAGGGTTAGAATTGCCTAACTTTATTTCGGTTCCATCAATCCATACACCGACAGGCTTTTCAGCAGCATGCGCAGTGGTAAAGACAGACATAACCATGAAAATGGATAAAAATAATGCACCTAGCTTTTTCATTAATAGGACACTCCGTTTCTAAAAAAGAATGAAAGATGTAAGTCACTCTCTGATTTTAACGTATTTTCCCATAAACAGTTATACCTTTTGTTACTATATTGATTTGATGCCTATGATTGGAAAGTAAATTTACAGTACTTCACGTCATTCAAAAGTCAAAATAATGCACATCAAAGCAAAAATCGCCCCTATTAGATCCTGTTCACTCTCCTTATCATGAAACGTAAGAAACGAAGAGCCTGAAGGGAGCAAGGAACTTATGTGGAGCAGTGCGATTGAAGATGCGATAGAGAAGGTACGTAAGAACATAGACCGGTTCGGGGGCAGTTTCCCTCATGTCAGCAGGAATGGAACTTATCAGCTCAATAACAACGACGACTGGACTAACGGATTTTGGAGCGGCATGTTGTGGTTGTGTTATGAATATACGCGGGATGACAGCTTCCGTATTGCGGCATCCCATACCGTAGAAGATTTCCGCCGCCGTTTCGCGGCAAAGACCGTGCTTGATCATCACGACATTGGCTTCCTGTATTCGTTATCCTCTAAAGCCCAGTGGATTATAGATAAAGACGAATCTGCGCGTCAACTGACATTGCAGGCGGCAGACCTGCTGCTGAAGCGCTGGCGTACAGCTGGCGGTTTTATTCAGGCATGGGGACCGGAGGGGGATGCTCAGGAAGGCGGGCGGATCATTATTGATTGTCTGTTAAATCTTCCCCTTTTGTATTGGGCAGAAGAACAGACCGGTGATTCCGTATACAGGGAGGTGGCGGTCTTGCAGGCGGAGAAAACGAGACGGTATCTGGTACGGGGAGATGACAGCTCTTACCATACGTTTTTCTTCGACCCGAAGACCGGAGAGCCGATTGGCGGCGCCACACACCAGGGTTATACTAACGGATCGACCTGGACGCGCGGGCAGGCTTGGGGTGTTTACGGTTTTGCGTTATCCTACCGCTATACCAAAGATCCGTTGTATTTGGAAACGTCCAAGCGGATGGCCCGCTATTTTCTGGAGCATTTGCCGCAGGATCATGTCGCTTACTGGGATTTTAATGCTCCGGTATCTCCGGATACTTACCGGGATAGCTCGGCCTCAGCAATAGTAGCAGCCGGACTACAGGAACTGCTGGAGCTAATGGATGGGGAGGATTCGGAGCGGGCTTATTTTCAGCAGGGATTAGTGCAGTCGATGACTTCGCTTGTGCAGAACTATTCCACGCTCGGTGAAGAGGCGGAGGGGCTGCTGAAGCATGGTTCTTACCATGTGCGCGGCGATCTGTCTCCAGATGACTTCATGATCTGGGGAGATTATTTCTATCTTGAAGCATTGATGCGGCTGCAAAAAGGCAACAAGGGGTACTGGTATGAACGCTGATGTCAGACAAATCTCCCCCTATGCCGTCTTTGCGCTGCTCAACCTTGAGTTGCCCGCTTTAGCTCTAGTGAAGAATGCGCTCAGCCAAGCGCGGCAGGACGATGCGCTGACTGAATTACATCGGTATTTGACCCGACGGAGCACGCCGGGCTGGCGGAAAGAGGATAACCGGAAGCAGCTTATTGACTATGTACGGCTTTATTGTGCAGACGAGCTGGAAGCTGTAATGAAGACAGCGGATGAAGTTGTGGAACAGACGTTTCTCTTTCGTTTTCCCTGGGATATGGAGCGCAGCCGCATTCCGGTTACCTTTGAGGAAGAAATTGACTGGCGTCATGTTCCGGACAAGGATGTAGAATGGGCTTATATGCTGAATCGCCACCGCTACTGGGTGGCATTAGGACAAGCGTATGCGATAACAGGTAAAGAGGTTTATGCGAGAGTATTTTGCTGCCAGCTTGAAGATTGGATAGACCGTAACCCCGTTCCAGACAAGCCTGCGAATGATACGCTGACATGGCGTACAATTGAAGCGGGCCTTCGTTGTGCTAACTGGATTAAAGCACTGTCTTATATACAGGATAGTCCGCTGCTCACACCGACGCTGCTGGCCAAAGTGATGATATCTCTGCATGAACACGGCCAATATTTAGCTTTATCGTTTACGGGCTGGAAGAAGATCAGCAACTGGGGGGTGTTGGAGACTTGTGGTTTGTTCCAAACTGCGCTCTACTTCCCTGAGTTCACTAGCGCCAATAACTGGCGACAGCTCAGTGAGGAGAGATTGGGAGAGACGGCGCGAATTCAGATTATGGCGGACGGCATCCACTGGGAGCAATCTCCCACCTATCACCATGAGGTTTTGGTATGTTTTCTCGACTGCATCCACTTAGCCCGATTGAACGGACTGGAGCTTCAGGAAGAATTTCAGCGAAAGGTTCAGCAAATGGCTGTCGCTTCATTGTATTGGGCCAAGCCGAATCACCGGCAGCCGATGCTTGGCGATAGTGATGACAGCGATATCCGTTCGCTTTTGACTTATGCGGGCTGGTTATTTCAGGATGCTGTACTCCGCTTTGGCGGATACGATCAAATGGATTATGACAATGCCTGGTTGTTTGGGATAAATGGAGTTGAGAGCTACGAGCGGCTGACTGCGGAGCTACCGCCAAACTTGTCACACGCCTATGCACATTCCGGCCATTATGTGATGCGAACGGGCTGGGACGAGCAGGATTTGTACCTATATTTTCACTGCGGACCGCTTGGGGGTGGACATGGGCACGCGGATCTGCTACATTTCGATCTGTATGCCTATGGGCGGGATCTGCTTACCGATCTTGGCAGATACAACTATAGTGATCATACACCACTTAGAAAAGCGCTAAAAGAAAGCGCTGCCCATAATACGACCACTGTCGACGGAATTGGATTTACCGAAATCACGGATACATGGTCCTTCTCTCAGATTGCGAAGCCAACGGGCTGCCAATGGATCAGCCATCCGGACTTTGATTATGTAGAGGGCAGCCACGACGGCTACCGTCATTGGGATGATCCGGTCTACCCGTTAAGGAGGATCCTATTTATTAAGCCTTTTTACTGGCTTCTGGTGGACAGCTTCAGTTCCCGGCAGGAGCATACATTTTCCCAGCATTTTCATTTTGCACCCGGAACGGTTCAGATGGAAGATGGAACGCTAATATGCCGTACCAAAAATGAGCGGGAAGCCAATCTTTGTATCCTTCCTGTTCATGTTGATGGTCTTCAGGGCAGGGTTGATGCTGGGGTAATCTCCCGCGAATATAATCTGCTGGAACCCAATCAGTATGCTGTGTACTCCCGAAAGGGGAAAGGAACGGTCTCGATCATGCAGGTGCTGTACCCGCAGTCTGCGGGTGAGTTGTTCTGTCCGCTGGTCGAACAAGTGCCGATTTACCGCCATACGGGTGAACCGGTGGCTGCTGCACAGGCGGAGGCCTGCCGCATCATCCTCCCCGAAAGGAATGAGGAGCATATTATCGTGATCAGCCACGAGATTCCATCCAGTCATTTAGATTCCTATGTAGTGGAAGGCGTACAAATTTTTGGAGAAGTAGTGCTTATGGTTTCTGCAGACGGTCAAAAGAAAGTCACGGTAATCAGATAATGTATGATACTGGACAACGGGCTGATAGAATAAAAGAAAAGAGCATGAGAGAGGCGCGGAGAAAACATGTTCAAATTCACTTACTATAGACGTATCCAGGTTTCATTTCTTTTGCTGATTTTTATCCCGCTGATTGCAGTATCGATCATCTCCTTCGTGCTCATCCGGGATACGATGGTAGAGAAGCTGCAGCTCAGCAACGATAACTTCCTGAACGTTATGATTGACGAACTAAATAAAACTATTGATGATGTGACGTTCGCTTCCCATTTTATTGTAAACGATACCAATTTCCGCGCTAATCTGAAGTCATTTGCGGATACTGAGCGGCTAAATAGCTATCAGGATTACGTACATTTTACGCAAATTCAAGATGTGTTTTCGCTCATCAACTCTAAGCCGTTGAATAATAATATCCGCATGTATTTGGTCAACCGGAAACACTTTGTGATCTCCTCTGGGACGGAGAATTTATCTGTAATCAATGCTAACCTGGACAAGCTGATGAGCCGTGTCAATATCCACGAACCGGAGACCTTGCAATGGCTTGGGATGGCTGACAGCGGTTCCGGTAAAAGCAGCAGCTATTATATTGCCAGAGTAATCTATGACAGCCGGGAGAAACGGCAGGTGTCCGTGCTGCTTATCTCAATTCCTGAATCCTATTTCAATAAATTGCTCGGACCCGTCGAATTTGGCAAGGTTGCGTTATTTGATTCTGGAGGAGGCTTGATCGCTGGGAACTCAGAATTGGCTCCAGAAGGCAAGGAAGCGAGAGGAAGCGTTCGTACAGCCAGAGCTATCGACAAATCCAATTGGCAGCTGATCTATGAAGCTTCGGAGAAAGAATGGTCGGGCCAGATCTCGCGGACGTTTTATAGTGGCATTGGCTTGGTACTCCTCTTATTTATTGTCTTTTCGGCTACCTCCATGCTGATTGCCAAAAGATTGCATAGTCCGATCATGAAGCTGCAGCGCGTTGTGCGCCAGTTCGGGATGGGGAATCTTGATGTCAGGCTGGAGGTCAAGGGCAAGGATGAAATCGCTGAGCTGGGGCAGACGTTGAATACTATGCTGGACCAGCTGCAAGGACTGATTCACGACATCGAGCTGGAGCAGGAACAGAAGCGGGTGATGGAGCTGGAGGCGCTGTTTATGCAGATTCGCCCCCACTTTTTGATCAACACGTTGAATTCGATTAAATGTAGCCTTATTTTGGCCAAAGATAAGCTGCATAGCGGGATCATCGATTCATTAATGAGTCTGCTCCGGGCCTATTTGAAGGTCAATGAACCGGCTACCTTGCGGGAAGAATGCAAACTGCTTGGCCATTATATCGATATTATGAAGATCCGCAACGAAATCCCTCTTGAACTGGAGGTCGATCTGGAAAAGGATACAGAGAAGCTCATCGTCCCTAAGCTAATTTTGCAGCCCCTTGTAGAAAATGCAATCGTCCACGGATTGGTTGACCACCCGGCACCGCGTATTGTCGTTCGCTCGCGAACGGTCCCTGATGGGATCATGATTGAAGTTGAAGATAATGGCTGCGGTGCAGGGGCTGAAGTTCTGGCGGGCCTGAACCGCAGGTTACTGTATAAGGACGATGAACAGGATGAAGCTTATCAAAGGGTCGGTTTAATTAACGTGGTTCAAAGGCTGAGGCTGACCTATGGTCAGGATACCCGCTTGTCGCTGCATAATCTGCCGCAGGGTGGGGTTTCCGTTTCTCTGTATTTGCCGCAAGGCAATCATCAGGTTAATCTGTCAGAGAGAGAGGGATATTGATGTATAAAGTGATGCTCATAGACGATGATGTTCCTATGCTCAAAGTGCTTCAGCAGATGATTGACTGGGAGGCACATAGCTTGCAGATTGTCGGCAGCACCTATTCCAGTGCCAAGGCGTTATTAATGTTTGAGGAAGTGCAGCCTGACATTGTGATCACGGATATTGGTTTGCCGCAAAAGAACGGGATTGAGCTAGCCGATTGCTTCACCCGCATGAAGCCGGAGGTCAGAATTATTTTCCTGACCTGTCATGAGGATTTCCATTATGCTCAGCAAGCGGTAAAGCTGAAAGTGGATGATTATTTAATCAAGGACCAGCTTACAGAAGAGCAACTGGAGAAAAGCCTTGCCAAGTCCATACACTTGCTTAAGTCGAAGATCGGGTTGATCAGCCATGGGGAGACAGGCTACAACAGCCAGCTCTTCCGGCAGAACCTGCTCCAAAGGGTGATTGGCGGTGCTCCGCCTGAAACCACACTGGCCTATGCGGCGCAAATCGGCATATCCTGGACGTATCCGTGGTTTATGCTGGGCACGGTCAGTATTCATTTTTCCAGCTTCGACAAGCGATACAAGCAGAGTGAGTATCCACTTATTTTATATGCTATTTACAATATAGCCTTGGAATTGTCCGAAACGTGTGAAGGGATTACGCCTTTCTTGGAGCAAAAGAATATTGTGATTTTATATAATTATCGTGTGAATCTGGCGCAGAATGCCAGTCTTCATTTTCACGATTATTTACAGCGGCTGTGTTCTGAATGCTCCCATCTTCTTAAGATTCAACCGGGCATTATTGCCGTCACAGAGAAAATGGAGCTACAGGCGATTGGCCAGATCCATCGGCAGATTGTTCAGGACAAATGCGAGTTCTATGCAAGTGCGGATTACACGGTTCTGGATACTTTGCAAATCGCTTCTCCACGTTTCCAGCCTGCTCCCCAAGGATTTCTGGACAGCTATATCCCGCAGATGGAACGGGCCGTGATTAAAAAAGACCTTGAAGCCATCCGTGGCACTTTACAGGAAATCGCTAGGACTGCAAAAGCAATGTCTATTCATCCAGGCGATTTCGCCCGGGATTTATCCTTTATGCTCCGCGGCATCGAGTTAATGTTTACAAGCCTGATGTTCGATGAGGATCTGTTCGTCTATCTCGTGCAGACCCGCACACTTGAAGATACGATGGAACTGGTGGAAAGAAAGCTTGTACAGATTACAGGCAGCAAGCAGCAGGTGACAGGAGCTTCTCCGCAGGAGCCCAAGCTGCAGCTTATCCAGCAGTATATCGACCAGCATCTTGGCGATAATATCACCTCAATTGATATGGCACGTTATCTGTTTCTGGATCCAAGCTATTTTTCGCGTTATTTCAAGCGCATGACTGGCCTGACCTTTACGGACTATGTACATCAGCACAAGATGAAGGTCGCTACCAAAATGCTGAAAATCTCCAGCCAGAACCTGGAGTCGCTGGCCGTCGGCCTGGGATATTCGGACAGAACCTATTTTTCAAAAGTGTTCAAAAAATATGTAGGAACAACGCCAAGCGAATATAAATCCAAACATTCGGTACGCTGAGAAGCACAATTGTTAATGATATGAACAGACTCGCCGCCCCTCTAGGGCGGTTTTTTGTTGTCGGCGGACAAAGGTCAAAATCTTGCACATTCCGGGTCATAATCACTCCTTCTTGCGGAAGGCGGATGTATTACTATAATGACAAATCAAATTGTCGAGGTGATACAACGTGGAGGCTGCAAAACAACCTGTGCCAAAAATTCTGCAAGAGAAGCGGAAATTCTGGACTCCGCAACGGAAAGAGGCTTTAACCGGGTGGCTGTTTTTGGCACCGGAAATTGTCGGGATGCTTTTTCTTAATGTATTTGCGCTTGGATTCTCACTTTATTTGAGCTTCTCGAAATGGGATCTATTGTCGGGAGTCAAAGGAATCGAGTTCATCGGATTGGATAACTATATCAAAATGTTCCATGATCCGAGTATCATTCAAGCTTTGAAGAACAATGCTTTTTATATGATTATGACCGTGCCGATACCGATTGCGATTGCGCTGGTGCTCGCGGCATTGATTCAAAACAGTGTGTTCCTCAAAAATTATTTTAAAGTGGCTTTCTTTATTCCTTATATTTCTTCGATTATTGCGATAGCTGCCGTATGGAGTGCATTGTTCCATCCGTCTCTTGGGCCGATCAATCAGTTGCTGATGGAGTTTGGAATTTCCAGCCCTCCGAAATGGCTAGTTGATCCAAAGACCTCACTGTTATCCATTGCTATTATCAGTTCTTGGGCGAGTCTTGGCTACACCATAATTATCTATATGGCTGGCTTGACGAATATTTCCGATGAAATCTACGAAGCCGCCGAAATAGATGGCGCCAGCGCGTTGAAAAAATTCTTTGCCATCACAGTTCCGATGCTGCGTCCGACCACATTTTTCCTGCTTATTACCATGCTGATTGGCTCGTTTAAGGTGTTCGACATCATCGCCTTTTTGACCGAAGGCGGTCCGAATAATTCTTCTACCGTGCTTGTGTTCAGGATCTATGAGGAAGGATTCAAATACTACAACATGGGCTACGCTTCTGCAATTTCCTGGCTGCTATTCGCTGTTATCGGCTTGATTACCGCGGCCACTTGGAAAATGAGAAATGAAGAATAAAGGGGGGAGATTAATATGCAACTGATTAGAAAAAATATGTCCAGAGTGATCACTACCTGCATCATGGGGGCTTTGTCCATTGTATTTCTTATTCCGCTGATCTGGATGATTTCCGCAGCCTTCAAATATGAAAAAGATGTAATGCGCTTCCCGATCCAATGGATTCCCGAGAAGATCAATGTAGCGTATAATTTCAAGATGGTTTGGATGGGACGGGTACCTTTCTCCCATTTCTATTTAAACTCCTTTAAAGTTGCGATTATTACAACCTGCATCACACTGATCATTTCATCTATGTCGGCGTATGCCTTGACCAAAATCAAGTTTAAAGGACGGAATATGGTCTTTCTGGCGCTGCTGTCATTCATGATTATTCCTGACCAGGCCACGCTGATTCCGCGTTTTCTGCTGATTCGTTGGTTCGGCCTCTATGATACTCATGCTGCTATCGTATTAATGAGTATGTTCTCCATCTACTTCACGTTCTTGCTGCGGCAATTTATGATTGGTATCAGCGACGAATATATTGAAGCGGCGCGAATTGATGGTGCAGGCCATTTGCGGATATTCTGGTCTATCATTGTTCCGCTCTGCAAGCCGGTGCTCGCTACCGTGGCGATCATTAAATTTATCTGGACCTGGAATGACTACCAGAATCCGCTGATCTTCTTGCTAAACAAGAATCTGTACACTATCCCACTCGGTATGACACTGTTCCGAGATGATTATTCGAACAACTATGCGATTATGATGACGGCAGCCGTTTCGGCGATCATCCCATTGGTCATCGTGTTCATTGCCCTGCAAAAGCAAGTCATTAACGGAATCTCCTTGGGGGGCGTAAAGGGCTGACTTGCGAGTATGCAAAAGAGGGTAAAAGTCAAAAATGTGATCCTACTACAGCAAAATTGTGCACTTGGCCTGTACAGCGGGTGCCTATAATAAGAAATGAACAAGGCACTATACTTAAATTTCAGTGCGGGGGGAAGTAAAATGAAAACAAAGGGCAAAAAAAGATTATCCGTTGTACTAGGCTCCATGCTGGCGGTTTCCTTAACGTTAAGCGCCTGTGGAAATTCCGGAAATTCAGAGAAGAATGGCGGTGCTGAAGCCAGTACGAATGCCGGGAACACCAAGGTGGACAAGCAAGTCGCCATCAAATATTACAACTGGGACAATGAAGCCCAATCAGCAGGCACGGATGCCATGCTGCAGGAATTTATGGATCAGAACCCAAATATCAAGGTAGAGCATGTGACACTCGTTCCCGGTGATTCTGTGGAGATGCTGAAGAAACTCGACTTCCTGATTTCATCCGGCGAAGCGATTGACGTTGTTCAGGTACCAAGCCTTGGAGGCGTACTTGAACGGGCGACCCGGGGAGCGCTTGCCCCGCTGAACGAATTCTATGAGAAGGATAACCTCGTTCCTGAGGATGAATATTATGTGAATGCTAAGGTAGACAACAACTATTATGGGATGCAATATACCAAGAGCAGCAACTATGTAATGCTGAACAAAGATGCACTGGATGAAGCGGGTCTGCCTGTACCTACTTTTGGCTGGACATGGGATGACTACCGCGACTATGCCAAAAAACTGACCAAAGGTGAAGGCGTAGACAAACGTTACGGCACATACTTCCACACCTGGGAGTTGTATATGAACGCACCGGCCCAAACGATGATGAAAGATCCATTCGTGTATGATGACGGGACGACCATTTTCGCGGATCCAACCTATAAATACTTCTTCCAGCTGCGCAAAGATATGGAGTCTGCTGATAAATCTGCGAAAACTTATGCAGACGCTTTAGCGGCTAAGCTCAATTACCGCACGGAATTCTTTAATGAAGAAGCCGCTATGATTCTGGCTGGTAACTGGACGATTGCTGATCCGGGCAATACAGAGCAGTATCCGCATGATTTCAAGACAGCTTTTGCTCCGGTACCGGTGCCTCCGGCAGGATCGGAACCGAAAGAATACGAGGGCAAATACTTCACCAGCGGCAATATGCTGGCGATGGGCGCTACTTCGAAGAACAAAGAGGCGTCTTTCCAACTGATGAGATTTATGTCAACGGCTGTTAGTGATAACAGACTGGAATTCTCCGGTTATAAAAAAGCGGATAATGAAGCCTTGCTGACCAAACTGGTAGCTGGCAAAGAGGATATGTATGATATGGATTCACTCAAATATACACTCTTTGACAGTGCAATTCAGTTCCTTGATGGTGCGCAGGTGATGACGACGGCAACGTCCGAATTGACCAAAATAATTGATGACGGCTTCAGCAGATTTATGCTTGGAAATGAATCGATTGATAAGGTGCAGCAATGGATGGTTGATGAAGCAACAAAAATTATCAACGAAAAAGGTGTTATCAAATAAACAGGGAATAAGCAAGTATCACAAGTTGTGGACGGGGCTTTGGAAGGTCATCAACTGGCTTTCCAAAGCCTTATTTATATATTGGGCCTACACAAACATATGGGAGAGTGTAGAAATGATGGAAAGCAGATTTTCACAGAACAAGCCGGAAGAGCAACTGGCGCTGCCTTCTAGGGAACAGCTGGAGTGGCAGGACCTGGAGCTGGGGATGTTTTGCCATTTTGGCATCAATACGTTTTGCGATCAGGAGTGGGGAGAAGGCAATGATTCACCTGCGGTCTTCAATCCGCTTCATTTGGATGCCCACCAATGGGTTAGTACAGCCAAAGAAGCTGGATTCCGTTATTTTATACTGACAGCTAAACATCATGATGGCTTCTGCTTGTGGCCGACTGCGACAAGTACTTATTCTGTGGCTTCTAGCCCATGGAAAGAAGGGCGCGGCGATGTCGTCAAGGAATGCGCGGAGGCTTGCCGTGAACTTGGAGTTGGCTTCGGCATTTATTTGTCTCCGTGGGACAGACATGAGCCCTGTTATGCAGATCCGCAAGCGTACGATGATTTCTATGCCCTGCAATTGCAGGAATTGCTTACGGGCTATGGTCCGCTTACGGAAATTTGGTTCGACGGCGCAGGGTCGGAGGGCCGCAATTACGATTGGCAGCGGATTATGGATCTGATCAAGCGCCATCAGCCAGGCGCCATGGTGTTTAATATGGGGGCACCAACGATCCGCTGGGTTGGCAATGAGGATGGCGTTGCTCCTTATCCATGCTGGAACACTGCGAATTCTGCGCGGGGTAGCATGTTCAGTGAAGCTTCATTGAACTGGCTTCCCGGAACGCCGAGCTGGGTGCCTGCGGAATGCGATGTGCCCATCCGTAAAGACCGCTGGTTCTGGCATCCTGAGGAGGAGCATCTGCTGCTGTCTCTGGAGCAGCTAATGGATATTTATTATCGTTCGGTTGGACATGGGGCAACTTTGCTGCTCAATGTAGCCCCTGACAACCGCGGGCTGTTTCCGGAGGCTGATGTGCAGCGGCTGCTGGAATTCGGCAAGGAGATAAGACGCAGATTTGACAAGGCTCTGGCGGTAACAGCAGGTACTGGAGATATTGTTGAACTGGAATTGCCAGCAGCTACTGTGATTGATCATGTCGAGATTATGGAGGATATCGCTTACGGCGAAAGAGTAGAAGGATATATGCTGGAAGCGTACAGCAACGGAGCGTGGCTGGAGTTGAAGCGTGGCAGTTCGATTGGCCATAAGAAAATCGACGCCTTCCCTCCGGTTGTCGCAGAGAAAATCCGCTTACGGGTGTCAGAAGCTGCCGCAAGCCCCAAGATCAGACGGCTTGCCGTCTACCACTGCGGGGAATCGTTAGAATAAATATTAATAAAGGAGGTTGTCGATAATGAGCCTGCTCACCTGGAACGACGGACACTATTTGCTGGACGGACAGCCTTATCGTATCGTATCGGGAGCCATTCATTATTTTCGGGTTGTGCCTGAATATTGGAAAGACCGGCTGCTGAAATTGAAAGCCTGCGGATTCAATACCGTGGAGACCTACATCGCCTGGAATATACATGAACCTAAAGAAGGGGAGTTCGTATTTGATGGCATGGCCGATGTGGTATCTTTTATCGAGCTGGCTGGGGAGATTGGGCTTCATGTTATTGTCAGACCGAGTCCATTCATCTGTGCGGAGTGGGAGTTCGGAGGCCTGCCGGGCTGGTTGCTAGCTTACGGGGAACTCCAGCTTCGCTGCTGTGACCCTCTTTATTTAAGCAAGGTAGACCGTTATTACGATGAGCTAATTCCTCTGCTGGTTCCGCTGCTCTCCACACATGGCGGACCAATTCTGGCCGTTCAGGTAGAAAATGAATATGGCAGCTATGGTAATGACAGTGGCTACCTGGGCTATATGCGTGATGGACTGGTCAGCAGAGGGATCGATGTGCTGCTCTTTACTTCCGACGGGCCAACTGATGAGATGTTGCTCGGCGGAACACTGGAGGATGTGCATGCGACAGTCAATTTCGGCTCCAGTACAGAGGAATCCTTCCGCAAATATCGGGAATACCGCTCTGAAGAGCCGCTTATGGTGATGGAATACTGGAACGGCTGGTTTGATCACTGGATGGAGGATCATCATGTACGCGATGCCGGGGATGTAGCAGGTGTTCTGGATGAGATTCTGACCCAGGGCTCCTCATTTAATATGTACATGTTCCATGGTGGAACCAATTTTGGTTTCTATAATGGTGCGAATCATATCGTCACCTACGAGCCAACGACTACAAGCTATGACTATGATGCCCCGCTCACGGAATGGGGAGATACGACGGCGAAATTTGAAGCTGTCCGGTCGGTACTCAGCAACCATGGATTTGCCCCGACTTGTCCACTCCCTGAGCCGATTCCGAAGATTTCTTACGGGAAAGTCGCTTTGACGGAAAGAGCGGAACTATTCACGGCTTCCAATCTGGAGAAGTTATCAGAGACGGTGAACAGCGTGTGTATACAGCCGATGGAGAAGCTCGGACAATCCTATGGTTTTATATTGTACAGCACTTTTGTGCAGGGACCGCGGTCCAGACAGAAGCTTTACATCGAGGGCGTGCGCGATCGGGCCCAGGTCTTCCTGGATGGACAGGTGCTTGGGGTGATTGAGCGCTGGAATCCGCTGCCACTGGAACTTTCCATCCCCGCTGGGGGAGCGCAGCTGGATATCCTCGTCGAGAACATGGGACGAATCAATTACGGGCCGCTCATTCGCGATCCGAAAGGGATTCTGGACGGGGTTCGGATTGATAACCAGCTGCAATATAACTGGACGATTCGTACTTTGCCGTTGGAACAGGAACAGCTGGCTTCACTAGCGTACAAGAAGCATCCGGTGGAGAAGCAGCAAGCTGCGCCCCTTTCGGGTCTGCCCGGATTCTACCGGGGGAGCTTCGAGGCGGAGGAGATTGGCGATACCTTTCTACGATTCGATGGATGGAATAAAGGGGTCGCCTGGATTAACGGATTTAATCTGGGCCGTTACTGGAACGTTGGACCGCAGCGGGCGCTATATATCCCTGGTCCACTCTTGCGCAAGGGGTGCAATGAGCTGGTTCTTTTGGAGCTGCACGGCCGTGCGGAGACTTGCGAGATTGAGCTTGTGAACCTTCCTGATCTGGGAAGAACTTCGGCCGTCGATGACGCCGTGTTGAATTTTGTGCAGGATGATAACTTGTAGATGCCTTTAGCTTTAACCAATTCTAAGATTGGGGTGAACAAATGCGTAAACCAAGTCTATTTTTAGTATTAGTTCTCATTGTTGATCTTTTTTCTTCCTGTGGGGGAGTTCTTTATCCCTCGCATAGCAGGGCATCTGCGGCTGCATCAAATCTTATGCTTAACGGAAGCTTTGAGAATACAACGACAGCCCTTGACTCAACCTGGACAGGGGTTACAGACGCTGCTCCGGTGGGCTGGAGCTTATGGGTCCCTACAGGTAGCGGGAAAGGCACGAATAAAACAGCGAATATCAAGATAGACGCTGGCACTGCGCATGAAGGAACCCGGTCCATGCTGTTCGATGCCTTTGCCACAAGCAGGATTTCCATCAATCAGGGGGTAACTTCGGTTATCCCCGGTAAATCCTACAGACTTAAAGTCTGGCTAAAGACGGACAACGTCACTGGACAGGGAGCCTACTTTAGAACACAGTATTACAATACTGCCAAAGTGGGAGATGGACCTTCCTCTCCCAAAATAACAGGCACACAGGACTGGAGTATGCAGCAAGTACTTCTAACTATGCCGGCTAACGCGACGAAGCTAGTCATCGAGCCTTTTTTGGAGACCGGAAAAGGAAAGCTATGGATAGATGATATCGCATTGGAGGAATATGCGGGTCTTACAGGAATTGCGCTAGACCGTACGGCCTTTTCTATGGTCAAAGGGGACACGGTTGCACTTCTGCCGACTTTATCCCCTATAACGGCGGTGGATAAAACGGTAGTGTGGACTTCGAGCAATCCAGAAGCTGCGACTGTGGACGCACTTGGTAATGTAATGGGTACGGGGATCGGCTCTTCGACCATCAAGATCGCCACACCGGATGGTAGCCTTGCAGCCGAATGTCTGGTTACTGTCGAAGCTCCCGACACGATACAGGCCTACAATAAACTGAGGCTGAAATGGTACGACCGATTAAGTGGTGGTCAATACGATGGGAGTGATCCTGATATAGCTGCTAGTATTAGCGCTCAGGCTGCATCGGCTGCTGTACTTTGGGAGAGTATGGATAAATCCTCCGGCCGCACCTCCTTGTGGAGTGATACCGCGAGCACTACAGATTCGCAGTTTATTACAAGCGCTTACAATCGCTTGAAGACTATGGCATTGGCCTATTCTGTGGAGGGATCGGAGCTTTACGGCAACAGCGTTTTGGCGAATGATGTTGTAAGCGCAATCAATTGGATGTATACAAACCGCTATAATCCGAGCAAAAGCGCTTATGGGAACTGGTGGGACTGGGAGATTGGCACGCCGCAGATTGTGAATGATCTTATGGTGCTCATGTATGACCATCTAACACCGCAGCAAATCAATCAGTATCTTGCGGCTATTGATGCCTTCTGTCCAGACCCCAAAGTAGGGTCGGTGCTTGGCGTTAAGGGTACGAAGATGACGGGAGCAAATCTACTAGATAAAGCGCTTGTGGTCACGGTAAGAGGCGTGATTGGCAACAACAGTGCAAAGATCATTCAGGGCCGTGATTCCATTGGCTCCGAGTATTTGTACACGACCCATGGTGACGGTGTGTATAAGGATGGTTCCCTCGTTCAGCATAATAATATTGCCTATACGGGAGGATATGGTTCGGTCTGGCTCAAAGGGACGGCGGATATGTCTTATCTGCTGACCGATTCTCCATGGCCAATAACGGACCCGAATGTTCTGAACATTTACGAATGGGTGGCTCAGACTTACGAGCCGGTGATCTACAACGGTCAATTTATGGATTCGGTAAATGGCAGAGGTATATCTAGAAAAGGAAGCGGCAGCGCAAGAGGGTTAATTGTCACCTTGCTGCGGATGGCTGAAACTGCTCCGGAGAATATTGCAGTATCCATAAAGCAAGCGGCGAAGGAATGGATTTCAGCGAATATGACATCCGGCAATTATTATGAAGGGTTGTCGCTTGCCGATATAACGATTGTGAAAAAGCTGATGAATGACGGGAAGATCAATCCAAGAGGAGCTCTCATTAAGAATCAGGTATTCGCCGGCATGGACCGGGTGGTTCATCTACGCGAAGGTTACGGCTTCGGCTTGAGTCTGTTCTCGAATCGCATCTCGGCGTTTGAGAAAGGGAACAACGAGAACCTGAAAGGATGGTATACGGGGATTGGGATGACCTATTTATACAATCAGGATCTGACCCAATACCGGAATGACTTCTGGCCTACCGTCAATTCCTACCGCTTGTCTGGCACGACAACGGATGGATCGGGGCAGGGGATGGTGCCTGTGGAATGGAAAAGTTACATGAATCCGAAAACCTGGGTGGGTGGATCGTCGCTGGAAGGCCTATACGGTGCAGCAGGTATGGATTTCTCACTCTCCCAAGTGACCGGTAGCGATTTGCAAGGCAAGAAATCCTGGTTTATGTTCGATGATGAGATTGTGGCGCTTGGTTCGGGAATTTCTAAATCAACTGCCGGCCCGCAGTCTGTTGAGACGATTATCGATAACCGGATGCTTAACGAAGTGGGTAACAACAAACTTCTAATCAACGGAGCTGTAGAACCGTCACAGTCCGGATGGTCAGCGACGTTAAAGAACGTTCAATGGGCCCATCTGGAGGGTAATGTGCCAGGTGCCGACGTGGGCTACTATTTCCCTGAAGCTCCAAGTATACTGGCGCAACGTGAAGCCAGAACCGGCAGTTGGAAAGAGATTAATGCCACTCAATCCGATGTTCCCATTACACGCAACTATTTAAGCCTGGCAGTTGAGCATGGAGATACGCCTACGAATGGCTCATACTCCTATGTTCTGTTGCCTAATCGTGACATTTCAGGTACTGAGGATTACAGTGGCAACCCGGATATCGAAGTGCTGCGCAATACAGAGGATGTGCATGCGGTCAGAGAGAAGAAGCTGGGCATAACCGCCGCTAATTTCTGGAATCCAGGAACAGTAGATTCCATCAAGGCACTCAATCCAGCTTCCGTGATGATTCGGCAGATCGATCAGGAGCTTGTCGTTTCGGTGTCTGATCCTACTCAGTCGCAAAACCTATTGTCCCTGGAACTGGATATACCGGGGTTGACACTGCTCAGCAAAGATAGCAAGACGGATGTAGTGCAAGCTTCGGGAAATACAGTTATAACGGTGGATGTGAAGAATTCTATAGGGGCAACGCATGTATTGAAATTTAATATTACTGAAGGAGAGACTCCAAAAGACGAATATGACGAGCTTCGTGGAAGATGGGTGGAGTATTTGACCGGAGGGCAATCCTTCGACCCGAATAACCCGGACATTGCCAAGTCTATAAAGACTTTATCCGATAAGATCAGTAATCAGGAGCGAACTGGATTCTGGGATACGATGAACAAGCAAATGAACCGTACTTATTTATGGAGCGATAAGCCGGGCAGCACAGCGGATGCTTTTGATACGGCAGCCTCTTATAACCGGTTGAAGGATATGGCTATTGCCTTTTCGACATCCGGCTCACCATTGTACGAGAATATGCAGTTGAAATCAGATATTCTGGATGGTTTAGATTTCTTATACGCGAATTGGTATAACGAAACTAAACTGGAGAAAGGCAATTGGTTCGAATGGGAGATCGGCATTCCGCTTGCATTGGGAGATACGATGGCCTTAATGTTCGAGTATTTGTCAGCCGATCAGATTACCAAATATACCAAAGCCATTGATAAATTCTGCCCGGACCCAACCAAACGGACTAATCAACCCTCGTTGATGGAAACCGGCGCGAATCGGCTGGATAAAGCACTGGCAGTGGTCTTGAGGGGCATTCATAATCGTGACAGTGCGAAGATCAAACAAGGGAGGGATGCGGTTAGCCAAGTATTACCCTATGTGACCCGCGGAGACGGATTTTATGAGGACGGCTCCTTTATCCAGCATAATAATATTGCTTATACCGGCAGTTATGGGGCTGTATTGCTTGGCGATATGATGAAAATGATGACTTTGCTGACAGGGTCCTCTTGGCCGCTGACTGATACCAATATGAAGAATGTATACAACTGGGTAACGGATTCTTATGAACCTCTCGTCTACAGAAAATTAATGATGGATATGGTGTTCGGTAGATCGATAGCCCGGGGAAACCGGCAGCTCGTGCCTTGGTCGCATATTTTGCGGCTGGCTTCTTCCGCGCCACCGGAGCAAGCGGCCCGATTTAAATCGATGGTGAAGTATTGGTTCGAAGCCGATACGGTAGTAGAAAGTTATTACGACGGTCTAAGAGTAGCCGATATTGTTCTGCTCCAGACGCTTATGGACGATCCAGAGGTGCAGCCATCAGGAGACCTTACTGTGCATAAGCAGTTTTCGGCTATGGACCGGATTGTCCACCATCGGCCTGGATATGCCTTTGGGATCAGCATGTCTTCGGCCCGAATTGCCAACTATGAAGCGGGCACAGAGAATCTGAAGGGCTGGTATACAGGCGAAGGCATGACCTATCTGTATAATCAGGATCTGGATCAATATGCAGATGCATTCTGGCCGACCGTGAACGCTTATCGTCTGCCTGGGGTTACATCGGATGGGGCAAGTCGCGGTGCAGCCAAGACTACATCTAAAACATGGGTGGGAGGATCATCCATAGACGGCCTATATGGAGCGGCCGGCATGGATCTGGATCCGGATAACAGCACATTGTCCGGTAAAAAGTCCTGGTTCATGTTCGATGATGAAATCGTAGCACTTGGGGCAGGCATTACAAGCACGGATAACCGCAAGGTGGAGACCATCGTAGATAACCGTAAGCTCAAGGCGAGCGGAGACAATGTACTTACGGTCAACGGAGAGGCCAAGCCATCCGCGCTGGGTTGGTCTGAGTCAATGAATCAGGTGCATTGGGCACATCTGGAAGGCAATGTTCCCGGCTCGGGAATCGGTTATTATTTCCCTGATGCCCCAACGATAGACGGTCTGCGTGAGTCTCGGACTGGCGCATGGAAGGATATTAATCAAGGGGGATCAACGGAGCCGATTACGAGAAATTATGCCAGCCTGTCGATTGCTCAAGGAACGAATCCGGTGAATCAATCGTATTCGTATGTGCTTCTGCCGAATCAGGATGAAACGGCGACAGCGCGCTACAGCAGTAGTCCTGACATCGAAATTATAGCCAACACGGATAGTGTGCAAGCCGTCAAGGAACAGAAGCTGGGACTTACGGCTATGAACTTCTGGGTACCGGGAATGATCGAATCCGTGCGCGCCAATCATCCAGCCTCCATTATTATCAAGGAGTCTGGAGATGAACTGACGATAGCCATTTCGGATCCGACACAGTCTCAATCTGTGGTGAATGTGGATGTCGGCAGAACCGCGCTGGAAGAGCTGATGAAAGATCCAACCGTAACGGTACTGCAGACCTCACCGAGGATTGAACTCGCAATTCATACCAGCGGGTCCAAAGGAAAAAGCCATGTTGTCAAGTTCAGAATTGATCCGAATGCCGAGCCTTCTGAGCCTTCCGATTCGGAACCAGACGAAGTGGCAATAACGAAGCTGTATGTTTCTGAAGATGCGTATGTCAATGGAGGATCGAAAGCTGCAGTCAATTATAGTTCGGTCAATTACTTGCAGATCAGAAATGGCAGCGGGGACACAGACAGAAGGGTTTATCTAAAATTCGATCTGAGTCCATTTCTCGGTGAAGTTGGTTCTGTGAAGCTGAATGTGTTCGGAAAGACAAATGACGGGGCAGGCACTTTGTCCGATATCGGTGTATTTGGAGTCCAAGATGATGATTGGACGGAGGCAACGCTAAATTACAATAATGCTCCAAAAATCGGTACTCAAGCTGCGCTGCAGACTTTTTCCGGACCGGAGCAGTGGCGGCAGTTCGATATTACCTCATGGGTTGGCACGGAGTTCCCTTCCGATCCGGTGATAAGTCTGGCTCTTAGGCAGGTAGGCTATAATCTCGCCACAGACATAAGAAGCCGTAAGAATGAGAATGGCAAATATGCCGCGTATCTGGAAATTTTGCCGAAAGATACAACACCTCCAGTCACGAAGGCTACCATACTTGGAGAAACAGGAGAAGGGGGCGCATATAAGGGCAAAGTCAATATCACTTTTGATGTCACCGACCAATCCAATGGGGGAGCTGTCGGCTGGGGAGTCAAGCGGACAGAATACCGGCTCAATGGTGGTGCATGGAATACGGTTACTCAGAGCGTATATATCGAGAACCCCGGAACCTTCGGGATCGATTATCGTTCGGTGGATAAGGCTGGAAATGTAGAGCCTTTCCGACAGCTTCAGGTGACAGTCATGGAGCCTACAGAAAGAGTCTCAACGGCAATTAGCGGCCCGGAAAGCCTGGCTGTCGGGGAGACCGGAACGGCGGTTACTTCGGTAGTGTACAGCGATGGCAGCCGTTATATAGTAACCGAAGGTATAGTCTATGAGAGCAGCGATCCTAACGTCGCAAGTATAGGCAAAGATGGCCATATTGAAGCTAAAGGACCGGGCGTTTCGGTTATTTCATCCGTATATGACAACATGACCGCTTCCTATTTATTAAAGGTGTATGGACAACTGCCGGAGCTCGTCTCTATTTCGTTAAGCGGTCCGACATCCTTGGAAATAGGGCAGAGCGGTAAGGTGGTCACAACGGCGGTATATAGTGATGATAGCCACCTTACGGTAACCGAGGGTGTGATCTACGAGAGCAGTAACAGGAAGGTAGCCACAGTAACGGCAACGGGGCAGCTGCAAGCACTTGATCCGGGCATGACTGTGATTACTGCAAGTTACGGAGGACGGCAGAGCAGTCTGAGGCTTCAGATTCTACAAGCGGAAGAGACTACTTCAACTGTTCCGAGTCCGCAACCACAAGTGCCTTCCGTACCGGAGGTAACGGCGGGGCGGCTGCAACTAAACGCAGCTTCGTTGAACGATCTTTCGGAAGCCATTGTCTACGAGGGTAAATTGAGAATGCTAGTATTGCCGGGGATGGCAGCAGACATGCTCAAACAGAAGCCGCTTCGGGTAGAGGCTTCTAACTTTAATGTGACCCTTCCGGCAGCGGTGCTTCAACAATTGCGGGGTTTGATTCCTGCGGAGCAATTGGCCGGCAGCCAGATCTTTCTGGAGGCTTCTGAGGTGAATGGGGAAGCGGCGCAGAGAATACTAGCTAGCGCAGAGAAGAAATCTGGTGCAGTGCTAAACCAGGCAGGAGAGTTCCTTCTCTTTAACCTGTATATTGTTGCTGGTGACGGTACAAGAAGCATACTTCCCAAATTTGTTGAGCCCGTTACATTAGAGCTTAACGCCTACCCTGAGGCCAAAAGGAATTTGCTCGGCGGCTATTATTTTCCGGATTCCGGAAATATAGAGTATGCGGGCGGTTCCTGGCTGAAGGGCAAGGTGGCTCTGCGCACCGAACACTTAGGCACATATGCCGTGCTGGAATACAACAAATCGTATGACGATGTTCCTTCTGGACATTGGGCGGCGGCGGTTGTACAAGAGCTAACGGCCAAACATCTGATTCAAGGAGTCAGACTTCGGAATTTCGAGCCGAACCGGTCAGTGACCCGTGCAGAATTTACAGCTATGCTGATCCGCTTGCTGGGACTTGAAGGGAAATCATCTACAGCATTTGCGGATGTATCTGCGGATGAGTGGTATGCGGAGGAAGTGGCGCAGGCTGTAGAGGCGGGGATAGTCCATGGGGTGAGTGAGACTCTCTTCGCTCCAGAAGCCCCTATTTCCCGCCAAGAGATGGCGGTCATGGTGATGCGAGCCTACGAATATGTCAGCGGGAAAAAGGTGGAACCGAAGCCTGTAATCCAATTCGGTGACTTGCGTGCGGCTGCCTCATGGGCCCGTGAATCGATCATTGCTGCCCAAGCCCTTGGACTTATCCAGGGTCGAAGTGACCAGCAATTCGCTCCGGGAGGCTCAGCAACTCGAGCTGAGAGCGCAATGGTTCTATACAATCTTTTAGCAATTAAGACTGAAAAGTAAGAATTTGAAGCCAGGGCTTTGGGTAGGTTCAGTAGAACCATTCCAGAGCCCTTTTGGCGTTTAGAGAAATCGGCAGATTTGGATGGGCAGAGCTTTCGTTGAGGTTTCATTTCTACTCGGTTTGTGAATAATGGAGGATTGAATAGGAAGGGAGCATTAGAGATGCAGGTATATATGGACATTGTGCTTAGGGCCTTTGTTGCTATGATCATGCTTTTGCTGATCGCCAAAATATTGGGAAAACAAACGTTATCTAACTTGACCTTCCACGATTTCGTGACGGGTATTATATTGGGCTCAATAGCCGCGAACTTGGCGTTTAATAAACAGCTGCATTCTTCCTACATGATCCTGGCGCTTATAGTCGTTACCGTTACATCTTTTTTACTATCTATCATCGCTTTAAAAAGTCGTAAAATGAGAAGCTGGATTTCAGGTTCACCCACTGTACTTATTGAGGATGGGAAAATTCTTGAGCAAAATATGAAAAAGGTAAGATATTCGTTGGATTCTTTGGATCAGGCCTTGAGAGAAAAGGAAATTTTTAATCTAGAGGTAGTAGAATACGCTGTGCTGGAAGATAACGGAATGGTGTCTGTATTAAAGAAACAAGAGTACCAATATGTTACCCGAAAAGATCTAAAGCTGTTGTCCGTTCCTCAGAGCTTTCCCGTTGAATTGATTATGGATGGAATAATGCTCGCAGATAATCTTAAGGATAATGGCCTGACCCAAGAGTGGCTGGAGAACGAGTTAAGACGTAAGGGGAAACAAATTTCTGATGTGTTTTACGGGGTAAGAGGAACGCAGCAGCAGCTGATTTTTGACTATTATGAAGACGGGATAAAGAAACCTATTGATAAAGAATAGCTTTTGTTCATATTGGAGATTGACGGATACCTAAGCAGCGTCTTATAATGTTTATATAATTATTAATTAGTTAATAAAAATATAAACGTTGAGAGGCGGTATTTAACCATGGCAGAACGTGCGATCCTTAATACTGACATTCGCAAAGGGACGATTAACAGAAATATTTACGGACATTTTTCTGAGCATCTTGGCCGTTGCATTTATGAAGGGATTTGGGTTGGAGAAGATTCAACTATTCCTAACACCAACGGTATTCGTAATGATGTCGTGAAAGCGCTTAAGGAAATTAAAATTCCTGTACTACGCTGGCCAGGTGGCTGTTTCGCGGATGAATATCACTGGAAAGATGGTATCGGAGCCCGTGAAGGTCGTAAACGTATGATTAACACTCACTGGGGCGGAACGGTTGAGAACAACCATTTTGGTACGCATGAATTCATGGAATTATGTGAGATGCTGGAATGTGAGCCTTACATTAACGGTAATGTGGGCAGTGGTACCGTTCAAGAGATGTCCGAATGGGTGGAGTATTTAACCTTTGGAGGCGTATCTCCAATGTCCGAGCTTCGCCAGCAGAATGGCCATCAAGAGCCTTGGGCTGTGACTTATTTTGGCGTGGGGAATGAGAACTGGGGCTGCGGCGGGAATATGCGTCCAGAATATTATGCAGATCTTTATCGCCAATATCAGACGTATGTACGAAATTACGGGGACAATCGTATTCACCGGATTGCTTGTGGTCCTAACGTGGATGATTATCACTGGATGGAGGTTCTGATGCGTGAGGCAACACGCTTTATGGACTCGATTACCCTGCATTATTATACAATTCCTGGTCCAGCATGGGAGAATAAAGGTGCAGCTACAGGCTTTGAAACGAGTGAATGGTTTAGTACATTAGAGAAAGCCCTTCGCATGGATGAGCTGATCACCAGACATGGCGTTATTATGGATAAATATGATCCGGATAAAAGAGTAGGTCTTATCGTAGATGAGTGGGGAACTTGGTATGATGTAGAGCCGGGGACGAATCCAGGATTCCTGTATCAACAAAATTCAATTCGGGATGCTCTTGTAGCAGGCGTGACCTTGAATATTTTCCATAAACATAGTGACCGGGTACGGATGGCAAATATTGCGCAGACGATTAACGTACTTCAGGCAGTTATATTGACCGAAGGGGAAAAGATGGTGCTGACCCCAACGTATCATGTATTCAATATGTTTAAAGTCCATCAGGATGCGGAGTTGCTGGATTTAGCACTGGAAAGTGGCACTTACAGCTTTGAAGGCCGTGAGATTCCTGAAGTATCTGCTTCGGCTTCCGTAACTGCTTCTGGAATCATCCATGTCAGTCTTTGCAACTTGAACCATGCTGCTTCTGCTGCTGTTCCACTTGAGCTTCGTGGTCTTTCCGGGAAGAAGGTTGAAGTGACAGGCACAACACTTGCCGGTGATAAAATTGATGCTCACAATACCTTCAGCCAACCGGAGGCGGTAGTGCCGCAAGCCTTCACTGCCTTCACTCTGGAGGGCGATCTTCTTAATGTTGAACTGCCTCCAATGTCAGTAACTGTGCTGGAGATTACGCCGAAGGCTTAAGGTGGTGTTACCATGTCAACAACATCAACATGCAAGGGATGCAGAGAGGATTATAAAGTTACGCCAACGCAGATTAATCGTATCTTGTCTTCTTCCATGTTTAAGCCAGAGTTTTGTGTTCCAGATGAAGTTTACGCTGAACGGGTTGCCCTTTGTGGGACTTGCCCTAAGCTGCACGAAGGGGTAACTTGCGTCGCTTGCGGCTGCATCATCCCCGTAGTAGCCAAGCTTAAGGAACGTAGTTGTCCATTGCCGGGGGGTGGCTTGTGGGGTCCCTTTATCGAAAAGAATTAAGCTAAAATAAGAGCCGCATTCGACTCTCCAATGGGAGGTGAATGCGGCTTTATTCTTGGTTATCCGTATAGAACAACTCAACGATTAGATCTTCATTATAATTTCCAAAACCTTTGCCAAAAAGAGTAATCCCGCCAATATGCTCGGCATCTTCATCTACGGAAAGCTTGAAAGACCACTGTTTGTCACGGATATTCACTTGATCAAGGGTAACTTCTGAGAGCTTCAAACCATCCATAAATGTACCTTTCGCTGTAATACGCAGCTGCTTGAGCAAGCCGTATTGGTTCGTGAGTGCTGGCCACCAGGCCGGTGTATATTTACCACGGCTATCCCCGTAGTCACCGGGACTTGTCCAGAATCCAAGCTTCACTCCGTTCAGAGTGAATGTGATATCCGAAGGCCAATTATTATTAATGGAAGGTGCTTCGGAAGCAATTTCCATGGTTATAATCAGTTCCTCAGGATGCTGGCTGGAGAGGAGGAAATTAGGGATTTTATATTCGATAAATCCTTTGCCGAACCAAAGAATCCCCGCATTCATACGCTCAAGATCCCAGAAATAGCGGGGATCATCAAAACTGCCGATCACTTTCTCAGTAGTTGCAAGACCACAGGTTGGCTCGATCAGGAAGTCGGAGTAATGTCCAACCGGAATTTCCTTGCGATAACTTTTGCGCTCATTGATCAGTCTGCCTGGGAAGGTGATTTCTGCTCCTTCAGCAGCTAGAGTACAGATCTTTTGCAGACCACTTCGACCAGGTGCCATATGCGTCTGGATCAGTCCGGCAGCTTCCAGCTTACGCACATGCATAGTCATAATGGCACTGCTCAAATTTACTGCTGCGGCCAATTCCTTAACATTCATAGGATTTTCGGCAAGCAAACGCAACATGTGCAGGCGTACTGAGCTGGCTAAAGCTTCATAGACGGGAAGGGATTCTTCCGACAGGTCAAGTTTCATAAATGGCCTCCAATTAAAATTTATGGGCTAATCGCCGATGATTAAGAAATTTATTAATAACAATATAAAAATCGACGTTTATTTCGGATGTATAGTTAATGATTATATTAGTTAAATACTTTTTTTACAATATGGGACTTTAAAAAAAGAACGGAGCCTGTGGCTCCGCTCTCTTTTCAAATCAAATCTTGCTTAATCTACGTTCGAGCTATACTCTGCCTGTACTTCATCTGACTTGAGCGCTCTGCTGTAAATCTTCAGTTCATCAATCATACCCTTAAATGGTGCATCCCAATAGTTGACGCCTAGAGCGAAAACGCCGTTCTTGTTCTTAAAGACATTCGGGAAGCCCTCACCAGAGAACTGCTCTACTCCGTTGAGGTAAACTTTTACGGTACCATTGCTGACCGTAAACGCAACATGTGTCCATGTATTTACTGGAATCTTCATGGCAGAAATAGCATCATACCAAGCTTCTCCGGACCATAACAACGTTTTACCGCCACCGTTCTGAGGAACGAAGCTAATCCAGCTATTTTTAGTGGCAGCGCCGAAGAAAGTAGTTGTTGCATCTGTAAGTTGTTCAGGATTTAGCCACATAGATACGGTGTAGGTATTGCTGTCAATTAATCCATCAGGCAAACGGATACCGGAGGTACCGTTGAATATTGCAGCTTGACCGAGGACACCGTTACCGTATGTGATATTGCCTACTGTTGGGCTATCTACTTTTGCTCCTGTAACTTCGCCTTTTCCGTTCAATTGGAAGGAGTCATCCAGGTCGCCATCAAAAGCATAATGAGCTACTTTTCCATCAGTTACATTTACTGTGTAGCTGGCTGAAACTTCGCTTCCATCAGTCGCTGTTGCAGTAATTACAGCTTGGCCACCGACAGTTAGTGCTGTTACTATTCCGCTCGCTGCGTCAACAGCCACTACGCTGGAATCGCTAGAGCTCCAAGTTAGCGCCTTATTTCCGGCATTGGTTGGAAGCAAACTTACTTGAGGGGTGAAAGTATTTCCTACAGCTACTGATTTAACAGCTTCACTGAATGAAATATTACTTACTTTAATGTTCGTATCAGGCTCACCGTTTACAAGCCAGCCCACAGCTTCCGCAGACAATGCTCTATCATACACGCGGAATTTATCAACCAAACCTTTGTATGGTGCATCCCAGTAGTTCACACCAAGAGCAAATACACCGTTTTCTGTATCAAAAATATCTGTGAATCCTTTTCCGGAGGATTTCAATATACCATTTACGTACATATTGACTGTTCCAGCATTGTAAGTGAAGGCAATATGCGTCCACTGGTTAACTGGAATTTGTAAGCCTGTATCAGCATCTAGCCAAGTATCGCTACCGAACCAGAGTCTGGTGGTTGCTCCACCGTTTCCATATGGCAGGAGACTGAACCAGTTCGTTTCGGTTTTAGCACCGAAGAATACAGGAGTAAAAGCTTTTAATTCGGATGGGTTCAGCCACATCCCTACCGAATATGCGCTACTTTGAATTAATCCGTCAGGTAGACGAACACCGGATTTACCATCAAACTTGGCTGCCTGACCGTCTTTACCAGCCTCAAAAGTGATGTCTCCATCCTCAGTGTTGTTGATCAGATTTCCGGTGACTATGCCGTCAGCTGTGCGATCCCCATTTTCTGCAAGGTCGCCATCAAAGTCAAAGGCAGCTACTAAGCCGTCTTCCAATTGCGTGCTCTTTTTTTCCATAACAACGGCGGTGAAGGTCTTAGTTACTGCGACTTCACCTAGCTTAATTGTAGCAGTCAGTTCAACTGTAGCGTTTCCAAGTCCAAGTTCAGGACGAGTAACCTTACCATTGTTAGCAATTACAGCCTCATTGGAAGAGGACCATGAAATTTCTGCTCCGCGCAAGCCTTCCGTAGGAAGGGTGATGTCATCGTATATTTTTCTTGTGTCACCAATACTCAAGCCTGCAGCAATATTGTTCAAAATCTGCTCAACGCTCATCGATTCCATCTGGCTGCCCCAGATAGTGATCCCTTGATCTGACATTGCGGTGAACGTCATAACATGCTGTTGGCGTGAGGAATCCCATTGCTTCACAAATACACCTTTGTAGAGATGTTGTACGGTGCTTCCATTTTCCGTTTCGTTAATGAGCAAATGAGCGAAGTACTCATCCTTCAATTCCCAAGTTCCGGTTAACGATCCAACGATCGTTCCGTCACTTTTTAGCTCGATATCTACTGTAGGTTTGATAATGCCTGAAACATCCTTGCCGTGGTTAACGAACTGATAAGAGCCGACAACATTATCCCGTGCTACAACCCCAATAGTTTCACCCGTGTAACGATGTACGGCAGTTACTGGCCAGCCATCTTCGTTAGTGAACATTTGATGCACACGAAGTTCATGGGTTTCACCACGGAGTGGGAAACGAGTGTGGAAGAAGTTAAATATTTTACCCGTTTCATCATCATATTGTACCGAGTTATGTCCTGAGGACACATAACCATACGTTTGGAAATTCGGGTCTGCATTTTGATTTGTAAACATGAAGTTTCCTAACAGCTTATTACCATATGGTGTGTTGTCACCATCGGTAGTTAGAACAGCATTCTGTCCTGCTGCATCCGTATAAGGGCCGTCCGGATTTGTTGAACGGAACTGCCGCATGCTGTAACCGCCTTTGGAGTCCAATCCACCGTAAGTTACATACAAGAAGTAGTAACCAGTATCCTTATCGTAAACGATATACGGACCTTCACCCGATTTGGTCATTCCGCCAGAAATATGGGTTCCGAAATAGCGGTCGATAAGACGTCCATCAGCGGTCTTTCCATCTTTGCCTGGATATTTAGGTTCTCCGGTAGCTGGATCAATCTCCAGAATGAATATACCACCTGACCATGAACCATAAGTCATCCAAAGCTTGTTGTCTTTGTCGTAGAAAATAGTTGGGTCAATTGCATTTGTATAGGTTTTGTTTTGATACAAACCACCTGCATTAAACCAATCTGGATTGACACCTTCCAGCGTTCCATTGTCGATAAGGTCCTTGATATTTGTATTGTCCCATTTCTTATTTACTTTACTGTCACTGTCATAAGCTTCATCTTTGGTGAAACCGGAATAAATTACGGTATTTCCATAAGTATAAGGCCCTTCGATATTTTGCGAAGTGGCGTAGCCAATCGCCGAACGGATATAAGTAGAAGAAGCGCTGTAATACATCATATAAGCGCCAGTTGTTCCATCAGCGTTCTTATAATCGTTATTCCAGAATACGTCCGGTGCCCAGATGGAGAATCCGCCTTTACTGTCCGAATCGTTCTCGCCAGCCCACTTAAAGGATTCTGCCAGATTCTTGGACAGATCACCAAAAATCACGTTGCCCGGTGTTGTATAACCATTAGTGAACTGTGTCCAGTTCATCAGATCATCTGATTTGGCCGCATCGATATGGGAGCCAAATACATAATAAGTTCCATTATCCACTACCACCGATGGATCATGTACCGAGACATTGGTGAGTGCTGGTGCAGTTGCTCCCGGACTAGGTGTAGCCGTTGGTGCCGGAGTAGCCGTCGGATTTGGTGTAGCTGTTGGATTTGGTGTAGCTGTCGGATTTGGTGTAGCCGTTGGGGCCGGAGTAGCTGTAACTTCCGGAGCCGAAGTAGCAACAGAACCGCCGTTAGATCCACCGGTACCAGTGGTTGCCGTAGCCGTTGGAGTTGGTGTTTCAAAATGGATTAACTGACTGTACTTGCTATCAAAGATAACCTTACCCGTGCCTTGGATGGTTAGGATATCGTTGAAACCAAGGATTAGATTCTTGATTTCTGTACCTGCCTCTACACGCAGCTTGGCTTTTTGCTTCAGTGTAACTTCAGCAATACTGCCTGCTGTCAGATGGAGTGTAGGCTCTCCCAACGCTTGAAGCTCAACGGAATCAAAGCTTCCTTTCAGCTTGAGGATGGAATCCTTAGGCAGCGTATTCTCAACAATAACCCGGCTGAAACCTGCCCCCGTTAATGCATCTTCCTCTAGTATTGCACTGGAATGTACGCGTACGTTTGGTACGGCACTTGTGCCTCTAGTAACGACTCGCAGCTTGCCGTTATGCTTATCTACTACCATTTCAGCAGCATTGGAGTCGCTTAGTACGACACTGTTTTCACCGCCACCAGAAACGAATACTTTTCCCTTAACAGTGACATTATTCAGTGTGACATCGCCCTCAGCAATACCTTCGGTAAGGTAGAGATTCCCTGAGATTGTGGAGTTTTTCAACTCTACGCCTGGGCTGCTGATAACCATATTCCGAGTGTTAATCCCCGAATAGCTTCCGCTCTTAGGCGTGATTTCTCCGCTAAGCTTCTCAATCATGCGCAGTGCTTCCGCTCTTGTTACAGCCTGAGTTCCTTTAAAGCTGCCGTCAGTGTAGCCTTGCAGATAACCTTCACCAAGTAAAGACAATACTGCTTCTTGGCTCCATTCTGGCAAATCAGCAGCATCCTTTGGTGCAGAAGTGCCAACAGATGAGTTGAGTTGGAACAGTCTAAATAACATTACTGCAGCTTCTTGCCGACTTACTTGCTGTGCGGGTCGGAAGGTGCCATCGCTGTATCCTGTTACATATCCTGCAGCGGTTGCTTTTTGGATATCTCCGTAATAAGCACCTGTCGTGGAAACATCCGTGAAGCCTATATCGGCTTTTTCCTGCAAATTAAAGACCCGATTAACCAGAGTAACCCACTCTGCACGGTTGATTTCTTGATTTGGCTTATATATTCCGTTTCCGTAACCCAGAATCAAGCCCTTATCTACCCAGGTTTGAAAATCTTTTTGTGCCCAGTGGCCGGAATAATCGGCAGTTTGTTGCTGAGTGGATAATGCGACTGCTTTGGAATCGCTTGCAGAAGCAGCAGAAATTAATGGAGCAGGCACTAATAGAGTGAGGGCAAGCAGGGAAGCGGTTAGTTTACCAGTAGTTTTTCTCAAATGTATGATCCTCCGATTCTAGTGATGTAGAGCTTGTACACGCGTATTTTTCCAATTCCTCCCTTCTTTACTGAAAAAAATGTAAAACGCTTACATAATTAGCTACTAAAAAAACGCTTTCGAATATGAAAATGGTTTTAATTTATGTATTACTAAACCATAATACGGAAAACGTTTTATAATGCTCTCATTTTAAGCATGATATCAGCAAATAGTCAAACAGAAATTTAATGATTTATGAATCTTTTTATATTTTTATAAATTATAAATTCAAAATAGAGGCAAATGATTTAACTACTGGTGATTACTGCTGAAGTGGATAAGAGTGAAATACAGTGAATGGATGACTAGGCGGGATATATCAGCAAGATAAAGAGAGGGGATAGGGCATAACAGGTGGGGGGGAGCTAAAGAAGAATAGCTAATTAGTTGTTCACCCCCGCAAAAAAACCAGTTTTGCTTAGATCATAAATGAAAAATTTACAGATAGTACAACTTGAAAATGATATCTTGATCATGGTTTCCGAATTTTTTTCCGAAAATCGTTGCTCCTCCTACGTGTTTTGCATCTTCCTTCACTTCGATCCGAAAGGTCCAACGATCACAATTCGTATCTAAATCCTCAATCGAAACCTGAGACAGCGGGTCACCGTCAATATAAGTTCCATTGTGGTTTGTAATTCTAATCGTTTTTAGCAATCCGTATTGATTGATATTGTGTGGCCACCATTCCGGTGTGAATTTACCTCTAGCATCAGCGAAGTCTCCGGGGCTCGTCCAAGTCCCTAATTCCAAGCCATTCAAAGAAAAGGTGATGTCTGAAGGCCATACGTCATTAGCAAAGGGGAATTCGGAAGAAAGCTCTAAGCTAATTTCAAATTGCTGTAAGGTTTCCTCTTTTTTTAGGAAATTAGCGATATTATATTGCACATAACCTTGCGTGAACCAGAGTATCTCTGCGTCCACTCTTTTAGAATCCATGAAATATTTAGGTTCGTCTACTCTGCCGATAAACTCCTTATCCGTAGCAAGTCCGCAAGTAGGTTTCAGATCATAATCGGTATAATGACCAATCGGCACTGATGTCTCGTAGGAGGCAAAGGAGTGAAAGATTTTTTTCGGGAAGTTAATCTCAATATGATCCACCCTAAGGATTGAGATTTTTTGCATTCCTGATTTACCAGGCACCTTTTCAGTTTTTATGAGCCCTGCATCTTCTAGTTTTTTAATGTGTTTGGTAACGATAGGACTGCTTATTTTAAGTTCTTCTGCCAAATCTTTGATGTTCATCTTATTTTTGGAGAGCAACTGAATAATTTTGATGCGTACTTCACTCGCTAAAGCTTCGTAAACAACAAGAGAGGATTTGTCGATTTCCAACTGCATTTTACCCACTTCTTTCAAAGTTATTTCATATACTGTAAAGTTTATTAATCTATATATAAAGTAACATGAAAGGTAACCGAAGTAAATATAATATCGCTTTCATCTCCGAGAGATGAATCAAAAGGTTAATTAAACGAAAAAAAATTCTGTTAAGTTTATTTAAATGTTATTGACTACGCTTTCACAATGAATGTATACTAATCTCAAGTTAATCGTTTTCAAAGAAAGTGAACATGAATGGTTATCTTAACATTACAGCTGCAGGGGGAGAGAGTAATGAAAAAGAAATTTGGAGTTTTATTAGCAACGGTTCTAACATTATCGACAGTTTTGGCAGGATGCGGTGGTAAAGATGATAGTAAGACGATTACGTTCTGGACACCGCTGACCGGTGATGACGGTGCTTATATGGATCAAATTGTTAAAAACTACAATGCAACGAATCCCGAAATCAAAGTAAAACATGTTATTACGGCTGATATGTACACAAAAATTTCTACAGTTTTGGCATCTAGCAAAGGTGTTCCTGATTTAGCAATTATCCACGCTGACCGTGTTCCTGGGTTTGTTAAACAAGGTGTACTAGAATCCATGCAAGATACCGTATTGCCAGCACAACCTGAACTGAAAGCTGAAAATTACTTACCACAAGCTTGGAACACTGGTAATATCGATGGAACTCAATACACAGTTCCTCTTGATATTCATAGTAACGTAATGTATTACAATAAAGATTTGCTGAAAAAATATAACGCTGAATCCTTCTTGGATGATAACGTTGTTACTATTGATGAAATGCTTTCCTTACAAGGTAAATTGGATGAAGGCGATTACGTAGTTAATGATGCCTTGCTGGGCTGGGTTATCTTGGCTCAAATTCAAGATTTGGGCGGGGATATCCAAGTCGATGGAAAACCGGCTGTTAATACCCCTGTATTTAAACAAGCGTTTGAAAATGTTAAGAAAATCGCTGATGCTGGCCTGATGACTCCGTTTGGTGAAGACGGTTACTTGATGTTCCAATCTCAAAATGTACTTTTCTCGACAGACGGAACTTGGAGTTCTACAGCACATGCTGGGGTTGAAGGCTTGAACTTTGGCGTGACCAATGTTTATTCTCCTACTCCTGATAAATTCACCAACAGATCTTCTTCTCACTTGTTCGCTATGTTGAAAAATGATAAGAGAACAGACGAAAAAGAAGTGGGTATTGCTAACTTCTTGGAATATGTTCGTACGAATTCGATGGAATGGGCAAAAGCTGGACAAAACGTAGCAAGTAACGTAGTTAACCAAAGCCCTGAGTACAAAGACTATATGCAATCCTTCTTTACATCTGATGAAAAAGAAATCGAATCCCTATACATTTACACCTATGAATACTACCCATACATTGCGGAAGCTGTAGATACTTACTGTGCGGATATCGTGCGTGGCAACGTTGATATTGATGAGACTTTGGCAACGATGCAAAAATTTGTTGAAGATAAAATTGCGGAAAGCAGCAGTGCAGCAAAATAAAGCAAAATAGAATAGATTGTACGAAGTAATGTGCCATGTTATGGTGCATTACTTTGTGCAAAAGGAGAAATGAATTCCTATGAAAAAGAAAATCAATTGGGCACCTGCTTTCTTTGTAGGTCCGCATGTCATTTTGTTTGCTGTCTTCATTTTATTGCCAACGATTTATGGGATTTATGCTTCATTTACAAAATGGAATTTAATGAGTGATCCGGTATGGGTAGGCTTTGATAACTATAAGGCTATTCTTTTTGACAACAGTTCAACCTTTCATACTCAATTTTTCAGAGGCCTAAAAAATACATTGATTTTCGTTGCTATGTCTGTTCCGTTGCTGATTATTATTCCATTAATGGTCGCGGTGGCGTTGGAACATAAAAAAGTTAAAATGAAGAGCTTAATTCAATCTATTCTTTATATTCCTGGCTTGATTTCAATTTCTGCGGCCGCACTGATTTGGCTGTTGATCTTTAATAAGCAACTTGGGATCACTGGTAATCTATTTGGATCACAAATTGCTTGGCCTGCAAATCAACCCTATGCGTGGATTATTATCATTGTAATTACTTTATGGGGTGGTATTGGGGGCAACATGATTATCTATCGTGCTTCCTTAAGTGGCGTTTCTCAAGAGTTATATGAATCGGCTGAGCTCGATGGTGCGGGTTCTATTAAAAAATTCACTAGTATTACCTTGCCATCTATTCGTTTTCCATTAATTTATACCTTTGTTATGACAACTGCGGGTGCCTTTAATGTATTCGGCCAACCGTTAATGATGACCGATGGCGGACCTCGACAAAGTACACACGTTCTAATGATGTATATTCGTCAATTAGCTTTCGGTAACGGTGAGTCCATCGCCGGGATGGCATCAGCTATGGCAGTTTTACTGGGATTAGTTATTTTGGTGATCTCAGCGCTGCAATATTTTGTAATGAACCGAAATGCTTCATAGGTTCGCAGAAACTAATTGACTAACAAGGAAATGGAAAAGGTAGGTGTACTAAAATGTCAAACCAGGCAGTAAATCCAGTTGTAAATACAACAGGCAAAATAAAAGGCTCCTCCAGTGTAAGTATTTCAAAATATATTTCCTATATATTTCTAGGTATCCTATGTGTGATTTGGATCATTCCTGTTATATTCGGGATTTCCACCTCATTTAGATCACAAACGGAAGTAGTATCCTCGGGCTTTAGACTATTTCCTAAAGAGTGGGTCTTTGAGAACTACGTTACAATCTTAAACAATACCTCTACAGCTCCAATTCTACGTTGGTTAGGTAACTCATTGTTTATTGCTACATCTCACACCATTCTGGTTGTTATTGTTATTTCGATTACAGGTTTTGGATACACCCGTATTAAGTTTAAAGGAAGAGACACATTGTTCTTTACTTTGCTGGGAATCTCCTTCTTCCCGGGTGTTGTTAACTTGATTCCTTCTTATAAAATCATTGACTCCTTTGGTTGGGTGAATACTTCCTGGGCTATGATTATCCCTGGTCTTGCGGGTATGGGTAATATCTTCTTGGTCAGACAGTTTATGAACGGTATCCCAAAAGAATTAGATGAATCGGCTAAAGTTGATGGTGCTAGTGACTTTAGAATTTTCGCGCAAATTATATTGCCGTTAGTTAAACCAATATTGATTGTTTGCGGATTGTTCTCCTTTACTGGATCTTGGAATGACTTCCTCTGGCCGGTTATTGTGTACACAGATGTAGACAAAATGCCAATTACCGCTGGTTTGCTCTTATTGCAAGATATCTACGGAAACTATCGTATGATCGGACAATTAATGGGCTCGGCAATCATGGCGATTATTCCAACATTGCTGCTATTCGTTTTTGCACAAAAATACTTCGTTCAATCCATCAACCTGAATTCGGGTATCAAAGGTTAGATCGAATGAATTTAAACTTAAATACACCTTGACTTCTTATAAGGAAGGGTGTGTTTTGGTGACCTGCAAATATAAAAAAAAGAGATAAATATAGGAGTTGTCATTGTGAGAGAATTTAATGTGAAAAATCCACTAGTTGAGCAACGAGCAGATCCTTGGATCTATAAACATACTGACGGGTACTACTATTTCATAGCTTCAGTTCCAGAGTTCGATAGAATTGAGCTTCGCCGTTCTGAATCCATTCAAGGATTAGCTGAGGCTGAAGGGAAGACCATTTGGGTTAAGCATGAAACGGGCTTGATGAGTGCTAATATCTGGGCGCCAGAGATTCATTATATTGATGGGAAATGGTACGTGTATTATGCAGCTGCACATACCTCTGATACGAAAGATGGTTTATTTGATCATCGCATGTTTGCACTAGAAAACTCATCCGCAAATCCTTTAGAGGGTGAATGGGTCGAAAAGGGTCAAATAAAAACAAAATGGGAATCTTTTGCCTTGGATGCAACAACTTTTGAGCATAAAGGAGTTAGATATTACGTTTGGGCACAAAAAGATCCTGCTATCCCTGGCAATTCAAATATTTATATTTCCGAAATGGAGAACCCTTGGACACTAAAAGGCGAGCAGGTGTGCATCACCACTCCTGAATACGATTGGGAAAAAATCGGATTTTTGGTGAATGAAGGCGCGGCAATCCTTAAGCGTAATGGACGCATTTTCATGACTTTCTCAGCTAGTGCAACAGATCACAACTATTGTATGGGATTGTTGACTGCTGATGAGAATAGTGATTTGATGGATCCAAAATCATGGGTCAAGACACCTGAACCTGTGTTTACGACTTCTGAGGAAAACGGCCAATATGGTCCGGGACATAATAGCTTCACTGTCTCTGAGGATGGCACACAGGATATCCTTGTTTTCCATGCTAGAAGCTATAAGGAAATTGTCGGTGATCCGCTTTACGATCCGAATCGTCACGCACGTGTGCAAGTAATCCAGTGGAATGAAGACGGAACGCCAAACTTTGGTGTACCTAGACCGGATACGAAATAAAAAGGGATTTGTCGCATAAAACAACAGAGCAATGATTCTCCCAGAGGTGGAGAAACACTGCTCTGTTGTTTTTTATAAGAGTCATAGTTATAACCCTCCTGAGGCTTAAGGACTCAGCTGACGCTATTTGCAAATTTTTGGACATTTGAGGAAGGTTGCGGACCCCAGTGCAGCTATTCCTTTAGAAAAGGTTCATTTTTGCTGTTCTTCAAGCCAATAACGACTTTAGGGTCCGTTAGGTACACAAATTTGTGATAAAGTTGCATTTAAGGTCAACGGTGTCCGATAGTTGCTTTGGGAATGCGTAAAAGCGAGTTTATCAAATGAGGTACTCTTATAATGGAAGATCCCGTCTTCTGAACAGCTCTACTCCCAAGGAAAAGGTGAACACTCCGATCAACAGCAGCCAACTGGAGACCTGAATAATCTCCACGTTGCCCTGAACGATTTCCCCGGGTTGATAGAAGGAGAATAAGGTTAGGAAACGCAGTCCTTCCAGTTTGTCGCTTATTTTACCGAGTAGATCCAGAGTGAAAAATCCGAAGGCGATGGCGCCGGAAATTCCGAGCGCTTTTTTCTCGTCATTACATACAGAGGACACGAGAAAGGTAAGGCCGCCTACCGCAAAAAATAATAAAAACGCCACGGTATTCAGCTGAGCGAAGCGACCACTGTTAAAGTCATATTCACTGCCAAGGAACCATGCTTTACCTAATAATCCGGCGAGGGTGGTTACACCCATAATTAAGAGTAATGCTGTAGTGAGAACAAGTGCCTGCGTGGTAGCGACTTTTCTCCGTGTAGTTGGGGCTATGAGCAGATAAGCCATGGCGCCGCGATCCACGAGTCGAGCCATAAGCTGCGTTGACATTTGCACACAAACTATGGAAAGAATCAGAACTAGTATAAGTCCATAATATTCTCCGGAGATAAAAGCTTCAGCACTGGTAAATCCGCTGTTTAATCCAAAGGCTTTACCCACACCCTCTGGCATCGCCTTAATAAGGTCATCAATTGCTTGTGTGCTCCCCGCAATCCCAGGATAAAGCCAGATCATAAACAGAATATAGAAGGCAGAACCAAAGGCGTAATTCAATATTCCTTTCAGGTTCACTCGCATCATTTCCTTATAGAGCGGAAGATTCATTACACTACCCCCTCGCGGTCATAATAGTCCATGAAGATGTCCTCCAGATTTTGCGTGAATACGTCGATGCTGCGGATATTGTATTTTCCAGTTTCCCGGATGAATCGGTCATAATTGCCCTGCACAGCTATGCGGACCCTATTTCCCTCGTGAGCTTCCACTTGTAGGCCGGAGGCGGCAAAATTCACTGCATCTTCACTATTCGCAAAAATGACCTCAAACAGCTTCCGTTGCATCGATTGCAGTTCATGAATATTTTTCACGGTGATAATCCGTCCGTCTTTGATAATTGCGGCGCGGTCACAGGTGCGTTCAATTTCTTGAAAGCTGTGTGAGGACATGAGAAAGGTGGTTCCGGCTGATTTTTCCTCCAGTACCAGATCAATAAATACCTTTTGCATGAGCGGGTCGAGACCCGAGGTAGGTTCATCCAGAATAATAACGTCAGGACTGTGCATAAAAGCAGCGACGATTCCGACCTTTTGCTTCATTCCCTTTGACATTTTTCGGATCGGAGTGGTGGCATCAAATTGCAAACGTTCAATCAGCTGCTCGCGTTTGGTAGTATTTTTGATTCCCTGCATGGCTGAGATAAATTTAAGGAAAGAAAGACCCGTCATCCCATCGAAAAAGTTGATTTCACCGGGTAAGTAGCCGATATGCTTCTGGACTGTCCCTTGTGCCTTCCATACATCAAGCCCATGGATACTCGTATGCCCTTGATCTGGTTTCATAAAACCCATGATATGCCGTATGGTCGTCGATTTACCCGCACCGTTAGGACCCAGAAATCCAAAAACCTCGCCTTTATTTACGGTAAATGTTACATCTTCGATTCCTTTGCCATTCGAAAATCGTTTAGTTAAACCTTCTACAACCAGCATGCTGCCACCCCCGCCGCAAAATAATGAACTATTATGAATCAGATATTTCATATGTTATATTATTCCTAGTGGTTAATGAAGTCAATATAATTATGAAATAATTAAAATGGAATATTTCATTAAATTTGAATATGCATACTTAATAACGAAGTTAGGGTGGAAGCTATGAATGGATTTGAGAAGAGAGCAGCACAGATTAAACTCAAAATTATGAAAACTACCATGGAGATGCTCAAGAACTGGGAACCGAAACGTCTACGGATCGCTGATATTGCGAAAGAAGCAGGGGTCTCTCAGGTGACGATTTATAATTATTTTGGCAGTAAGGAAGCGCTGCTTAGTGAGTCTTTTAAGGACTTTGTTCAGAAGGAAATTCAGGAATTTGAAGATTACATTTATCAAGAGCATTCTCTAAAGGAGATTATTGGTTACATTCTAACCATGGAGAGGGAAACTTACAGCGGTTTATCTCCCGCAACTGTGAAGGAGCTTATGGTTGAGGATCAAGAAATGTTCCATTATATTGAGGAACGATATGCGAATGACATTTTGCCGGTGCTGGTGAAGATGGTCGAGGATGGGAAAGCGCGGGGAGAAATCTCAAATAAAGTATCCACCAAAGGGATACTTTCACTAATGGGGATGTATATGCGTAATGCGGGTGAACTTCTAGACGAAGCTAGCAAACAGGAAGATATGGATGCCTTCATCGAGGAAGCCATCCATATTTTCTTCTATGGCATTTGCGGGAAAGAGTAAGGGGAGCTTGAGCTGCGAGAGCATCACCCTTAATTGATCAGGTGAACAGCGGATTTCCATTCATGCCGATCCAAAGAGCGGATTGTTCAAGCTGGGCAGCAAGCTGAAGCAACAAATCTTCACGGCCTTTGTTCGCCATGACTTGAACGCCTAGCGGCAGGCCATTTGCTGACTTATGGACGGGCACACTCATTGCAGGCTGGCCTGTCAGATTTGCGAGCTGGGTGAACGGTGTATAGGTTAGGCTTGGCTCAAACATCTCGTAAATTAAGCGGCTCTGTTCTTCTTTTGGCAATTCATTTACGTGCAGCAGCTTTGCTATCTCTGCAGGTTTATGCGTTAATTCACCAATTTTGGGAGCAGAGTTTGCATTCGTAGGTGTTATATATAAGTCGTAATGATTAAACAGTTCCGCCATTTGGGCGGCTGCAACGTCCCATTCATCCAGACTATGTACGAATTCGGCCGCTGAAACATTTTTTCCGGTCTCACCAAGGACCCACGTAATGATATCGACATCGTAAGCAGTTATGGAACGTCCCATATTTCTCTCCAGGGAGACGAACATCGCTGCTACCTCTCCGGCATTCATCGTATAGTAGTTCTCCATCAGTCTTGTGCCATTCACAGGACTTTCTATTTCTTCAACCGCATGTCCTTCAGCTTCGAGCCATTTCACGGTTTTGAGAACAGCATTTACGGCCTCTTCAGAGACAGGCGTACCTACTGGGGAAGCCGTCGTAAATCCAATTCGTAGTTTACGTTGCGTAGGCTTAAACAGATCATCCAGATATACGCCCGGGTATAACGGGGTCTGGAAGGCGGCTTCCGGCTGCACAACCTGCAGCAGATCTAACATAGCAGCGCTATCGCGAACGGACCGGGTTAAGGCAAAATCAATAGAAGCCCCTTGCCATTGACGGCCGACTCCGGGTCCTACTGGTGTGCGCCCGCGCGTGGGTTTAAGTCCGAATAGGCCTGTGAATGAGGCGGGAATACGGATGGATCCACCACCATCACTGGCTCCCGCTACTGGAACGATACCAGAAGCTACAGCCGCCGCGGCTCCGCCACTTGAACCTCCAGGAGAATATTCGAGATTCCAAGGATTACGAGCAGGGCCGTGGAGGACATTCTCTGTAATGTTTTTTAAGCCGAACTCGGGTGTATTCGTATGGCCAAGTGGAATAAAGCCGGCTTTCCTAATTCGTGCAACATAATTTGAATCCCACCGTGCGACATTGTTCTTCATCAGCATAGCCCCACAAGTGATGGGCTCGCCAGCGATAGATTGGGAAATATCTTTTAATAGAAACGGAACGCCAGCAAACGGCCGAGTGTTATCCTGAACAGGCATCTCGTCGGCTTCTCTAAGAGCAGCTTCACGACGGGTGCGCACCACCGCATTTATGACCGGATTGACCTCATCTAACCGAGCAAAGGCGGCTTCGACCAGCTCACGAGGTGAAATTTCACGTGCTTTGACAAGTGAAGCAAGTCCTAGAGCGTCATAGGTAGAGTAAGAAAAGGACAAATTAGATACCCACTTTCAATTTAGGATGATTATTATATTATACATCCCATTAGTTATTTTTTGAAAATGGGTAATCTGACATCTATCAATTCTTTTTTACGTCATATTAGGCTATACTTAGTGTTAAATGATTTTATGGGGTGTACTGATGAACGAAGAGAAATATCAGAATGTGGATGGATTAATGGAGGCTTTCCAACAATTCGCTAGAATGAACTGGCGTAAAACCACGATTTGGGGCTTGAAGCCAAGTGAGGTCCGGATGTTGGTTTCTTTAAAGCTTGGTAAAGAACGGGAAGGGAAGAAGGGACAGACGGTTTCGGAGATTAGCAAGTTTCTGAAAGTCACCTCTCCTACGGTTACCCAAATGCTCAATAGTCTGATTGCACAAGGATATGTGGTGCGTACTTCTGATGCACAGGATCGCCGAGTTAGTGAGATCACGCTTACGGAAAAAGGGGAGCATCTGGCTGAGATGGCTGTAACGAAATCCCGGAATACCTTTAAAGGTATGATTGATTACATGGGCAAAGAACAGACGGATACGTTAATGGAGCTGTTAAACGGAGTCTATGTTTACTTCGAAGAATTGAACGATCAACCAAATGAATCCTAGCCCTTCTTATAAAAAAAGAGATGCCGCACAGCCTAAGCTGTTTACGGACATCTCTAATGTAAGGTTATTTGTGATTAATGTGCAGCAGGCACAGATTTTTCGAGTTTTTTACTCCCGTTTTTATCCTCTGCGTGTGTCTCCATTTTTTTCTCTCCACTACGTAATGGAATCTCTTTAAGGAACAGAACGAGCAGTGCTGCGATAACTAACAGCGCCGTACCACTTAAGAACACAACTGTCAGGGAATCGCTTAGTGCGTTCCGCAGCATCTCAATCAATTGATTGAAGAGCGGCTGGATTTGCTCTGGCAGTGTTGCATGCAATTCTTTAAGCTTAGGCTGATCTAGCAGCATTTGAGGATTCATAAAGGCAGAAAGCTGTTTAGCGGATTCAGGATCAAGTTTGGATAAATCCGGACCTTTGCCAGAGGACACCGCTGCCTCTAATTTTTTCGTTAATGAGGAGTTCATAATGGTACCCATGATGGCAATACCTATGGTTCCACCTAAATTACGGAATAAAGTATTTGTAGCAGTAGCAACACCTAGCATTGAAGGCGCTACAGCATTTTGTACGGTTAGTGTAAATACAGGCATCGATAGTCCTAACCCAACCCCGAAGATAATCATGCTGACTACAGCCGTAGCAATGTTACTCATAAAGGCCATTAATATCATGGCTACAACCATGAATGGCATCCCCATTAGAGCATAACGTTTATATTTTCCTGTTTTGGAGATCCATCTTCCCACTAAAGTACTTAGTACAATCATAGTAAGTGACATTGGCATATTGATAAAACCAGATTTAGTTGGGGAGACGCCCTCTACCCCTTGCACGAAGAAAGGCAGGTAGATCATTGCGCCCATCATACCAGCATTCATCAGGAAGCCGACAATCATTGAGATGGATACGATGGAATTTTTAAATAAGGATAATGGCAATACTGGGCTTTTAGCTTTACGTTCAATCAGAATCAGGATAATCAGACCCAGAATGGAAGCCCCAAACAAGCCTAGAATCTCCGGAGAACCCCAGTCATATTTTGTTCCCGCCCATGAAAAGCCCAGCAGGAGCGCAACGATGGTCAGGGAAAGGAAAATGGAGCCTAAGTAGTCGATGGACTCAGATGTAGAACGCGTTGTTTTAGGGAACATTTTCAAAATCATAAAGAAGGCCACGATCCCGAAAGGTAAGAAGATCCAGAAGATCCATTTCCAAGCCATGTGATCTACCATGAATCCGCCAAGGGTAGGACCAATTACGCTGGAGAAACCAAATATCGCCATCATAATTCCAGTCCACTTGGCTCTCTCTCTTGGAGCGAACAAATCACCTACAGCGGTTACGGTAGCCGACATTAGAATCCCGCCGCCTAGACCTTGTATCCCGCGATAAGTGATCATTTGAAAAATGTTGGTCGACAATCCGGATAGGAAAGCACCTATAATAAAAATGACAATCCCTGATAACAGGAAGGGCTTTCTTCCGTAAATATCGGATAACTTACCGACAAGTACGGTAGCAATGGTTGAGGTGAGCATATAGATGGTAATTACCCAGGTATAATGTTCAATACCTCCAAGCATCGCAATAATTCGGGGCATTGCTGTGCCCACAATCGTCTGGTTGATTGCTGCGAAAAACATAGCCGCCATTAAAGCAATCATAATTGTAACTTTCTTTTTCTGAGTGAGATGCTCCAGAGCAGTTCCTCTCCTTTAACTTCTATATATTGTAGTTTGGGAATTCATGTCGTAATAATTAGGTAGCCAAACTATCATTTATGTATAATACACAAATTCATCAATTAGCACAACAGGTTAATTATTAAATTTTAATTTAAAGAGAATTTGAATTTGACTTGATTTTTTGGGAATAGGTAAGTAATCTAATTAGATTGAGGTATATTGGAGGTGCCCTATGGATACCCATGACAATCAAGAGCAGAAGCTGATCATAGCCCTTGAAAATATAAAGCGTCTGACTGCTCGCCCCTACTCGATTGATGTAGTATCGTATAGAGAGTTTGTTATGATGTACGTCATTCACACTGTAATGAAGCAAAAGAAAGCCACTGAAGGTGACAAACAGCACCGGGGAGTTATGATTTCTAAATTAAGTGACCTGCTCCAGATAAGTAGACCTACTGCCACGCAAATGGCAAATACTTTGGAGGAAAAAGGTTACGTAGTGCGTACAACATCCGATACAGATCGTCGGGTCGTATATATCTGTCTGAGTGAGCTTGGAGAGCAGATTTATAGCAGGCAGATGGCATCCTATTCCGGCATTTTGAGTGAAATCACGCAAAAGGTCGGTAAGGAAGAGATCGACCAGCTGATCTTTTTGTGCGATCGTTTTCAAGAAGCGGTGCATGAGGTCAGAAGCCGTCATTTTTTTCCACAGTCGGATGAGGAGCCATTAGTTATAGATTCAGTATAGAAAGCCCAACATCAAAAGATATTCCTGCAGACCTGCGGGAACATCTTTTTTTGCATCTTAGAGCAAGGAGTGATTATCATCAGAATATTAGCAATTAGTGACATTCACGGAAGTTATGTAGAATTCAATGCCCTATTATCAAAAGTGAATTATCGCCCGGCGGAGGATAAGCTTATTTTAATGGGAGATTATGTGGATAGAGGTCTGGACAGTAAAGGAATTGTGGAGCAAGTGATGACTCTGCAGCAAGAATGTGGAGCGATAGTTCTCAAAGGAAATCACGATAAAATGGCTTGCGATGCGCTCACCAGCGAAGATGATAAATTGGATACCCATTGGCTAACTAACGGCGGATTTCATACACTGATGAGTTATTGCGAGGCGGGCTACGAAGGTTTGCAGAAGGATTTTGGCTGGAAGGATTATATGCAGCTAAAAGAAAAAATTAGGCGGGACTATAGACATCATATAGACTTTCTGAGCACATTGCCGCTTTATCATGAGACGGAAGAACATATTTTTGTTCATGCAGGCATTAATCCATTAATAGAGGATTGGAAGCAGCAAGACCCTTATGATTTTATCTGGATTAGAGAACCCTTTTATAAGAATCCGGTAGTTAGCACTAACAAAACGGTTGTTTTCGGTCATACTTCGACGATGGATCTGCATGATTCAGAAGAAATCTGGTTTAGTCCACTGGGAGATAAAATTGGGATAGATGGCGGCTGTGCATATGGCCAACGACTAAATTGCTTGGAGATTTCCGCAGGGAAATACATAACGCATTTTGTTCGGAATGGTGAGACGCTTTGAGCGTTCTCCCATTTTTTTTAGAATAGTAATGAATTAAACGTTAACTATGTATAAAATAAAGATAGGAGGGGTGCAAATAGGTGAATGCGAACAACAAATATCATATCCTCATGCAAGGGGCCATCAGCAAGAATGTGAGCGAAACCTGTAAGGAGTTTGGCATTTCCCGGACGATCTATTATAAGTGGTCTAAAGCTTATCAACAACATGGAATGGATGGACTTGGGGAGAAGAAAAGAAAGCCGGTAATGCCTAATAAAGTAGATAAGAGAACGGAAAGATTGATCTTGGAGTACGTCGCCAGATTTCCTGAGGATGGGCCTAAACGCATCTTTTATGAACTGCAAGATGAAGGTATGCAAATAGGGGAATCCGGTATTTATAATGTACTACGTCGAAACGGACTAAATAAACGAATAGAACGTGAAGCTTACGCCAATCAAATCAAAGCAAAGAAGAGGAATGGCGCACAATCCACTCACACTAAAGGATTTAAAGAGAAACGGAAAATACTAGATTATAAGATGAAGAATCCGATAAATGCTCATCCCGGGTATATGTGTCAGCAGAGTATTAGCTATTTGGGAGTTTTCCCGAGGGTCGGAAAGGTATATCAATATGTAATTTATGATGCCTACTCCAGACTAGGTCTAGTTAAGCTATACAATCGGAAATCTACCATTCATTTTATAGATTTTATGCATCTGAAAGTTCTCCCATTGATGAAGACATTAGATTTTCATATCGATAATCTGGTTACGAACAAAAGCCGTGAATTCATTACGAACTGGGACAGAGGAAAACATAAATATAGTGAATTTTTACATAAGAACAATATTAATCAAGTCGCTATAACGGTAGACCAAACAGAGATATTTCAGCCCTTGCAGCAATTTGCGGCGGTGTTGACCAAAGAATTCTACCAGCAGGCTTGGGTAGATGATACGATAGATTCCTTTGAAATTTTAGAAAAGCGCTTACATGAATACTTGAGAACCTACAACTTCAACAGGCAAATTACAGACGGACCTAATCAAGGTAAAATACCATCGGATGTCGCACTTGCCTATACGGGACAACGAGAAACTTTGCCATTATGGTTATTTACAAGGAGATAACGGATGATGACAAACACAAAGAATAAAGACCGAATTGGAATCATCGGTGCAGGGATTTCTGGGGTTACGGCTGCTTATGAATTAGCGAAAAAAGGATATACCAACATTACCCTCATGGAGAAGTCGGATAGAGTAGGAGGAAAGTGTCATTCTATTGAGTACAAAGGAAAAAGTTATGAAATGGGGACGCTAATCGGCCTGCCTACCTATAAACATACGATGGATTTTATGAGAGATTTTGATCTTATGGATAGGGGACCATTGTTAGAACGTGGATTTTTTGATAATAATGGGAGAAAAACTTCACAAATTCCCATGGAGCAGATAGAGGCGTTTACACAAGAATTCAAACGATTGCCGGATATTCTAAAACGCTATGAGTCTCTCCAAGAACCGGGTTTTCTCCACTTACCGCCAGATTTATGTCAGCCATTTTCGCAGTGGTGTGTAGAGAATAAGCTGTCTGTCCTTGAGCAGGTCTACATGCATTATTTTAATACTTTTGGATTCGGTGGTATCCATAATGTTCCCGCTGCATATGTGCTGAAATTTCTAAGCTATGATAATCTGTTGTCGTTTATTGAAATTACTCATATGATAACCTGGCCTAAGGGTGTTACTGAGCTGATTAGACGAATGGCCGACCAAGTAAACGATCTACGCCTGACTTGTGAAGTGCTTTTTATGGAGCAAGAACAAGATGGGCAGGTTCGAGTAGAGACGAGTCAGGACATCTTTTATTTTGACAAGGTCATTTATACAGCAGCTTTAGAGCAAATGGGCGATACAGTTAGCCTGTCAAGTGAGGACAAAACTTTATTAGCGAATATAACCTATGAATGGTTTAGGGTATATGCGTATAGAGTGAAGGGGTTGCCGGAGCTTTCTGGCTATATCCCCCGGAATATGTACCCTGAACGTAAAGGGCATATGATGGCATGGTACTATCGGTGGGCAGATATGGGAACTACGGATCTAGTTACGGTTTATGTAGCAGAGAATGAAGCTATGACTGATCTGGAAATGCGAGAGACGGTAGAAAATAAACTTCGCGAGCTGGGCGGAGAGAGCATTCGACTATATATGATGAAGCGTTGGAGGCATTTCCCACATGTGGATTCTAATGCGCTACATGAGGGATTTTATGAACGGGTTGATCAGATGCAGGGGAAAAACAATATCTATTTAGCTGGAGAAATCATGAACTTCCCTACACTTGAGAATTGTATTATATACGCGAAACACTTGGTTGAACGATTCTTTTGAATAACATTAATGAGGAACCTTGTCCACAAAGAAATTTGTCGACAAGGTTTTTTTACATTCAAGTTAGGTTTGCAGTATATAGTTCTATAGACATGTATTCTAATAGATTTCTCAGAAGAAAGGTAGAAAGTTTGGCGAATTCTAGTGCTAGGGTTGTGTAAACTCAACTTGAAATGAAACTAAAAAAACACTGATAAATCAACGTTTTAAGCGATTTGATCGTTTAAAGAGGGATGGGCTATATTGGACCTGAGACACAGATTACATACACCAACCTACAAGGAGGAGTAAAACATGTTTTTATTCGAATCGATTCCCTGGTACTCTGCGCTAATGTGGTTAGTAGTACTAGCAGGATTAATGTTTGTAAATGAAATCGCACGGAAGAGCAAGTGGTTCTCAATCATTCTTTTTATAGTTGTCCCTATTGTTCTTACCATAGCGGTTTGGCCAAATACGGCAGGAGAAGGTTCCAGTACTGGAACATGGTTTCACTGGGTAAAAGTATATTCTGCTTTGGCAGGATGTATAGGGTTTATGGCTATCCGTTATGCTAAAGGATGGGACAAAAATAAATATATATTAATGTTCCCGGCTATTATCCTTGCAGTTAACATTCTTGAAGCAGTTATTCGTGATTTCCAAGTGTACAGCTTGCAAGGTATGGTGGATGGCGTAATGATGGTAGGTGGTCCTTGGAACATTATGAACGGGATCGCAGGTATTCTGAACATTATTACGATTTCTGGTTGGATGGGTATTGTGATCAGTAAAGATAAGAGTAAAGATATGTTGTGGCCTGACCAGCTTTGGTTCTGGATCATTGCTTATGACATTTGGAACTTTGCCTATGTATATAATGCAGTTTCTGACCATTCCTTCTATGCAGGTGCAGCATTGTTGATCTCTTGTACCATCCCGGCGTTCTTCTTTAAAAAAGGGGCATGGCTGCAGCATCGTGCACAGACTTTGGCGATTTGGATGATGTTTACGATGTCGTTCCCGGCGTTTGTTGGCGAGTCAAAGTTCTCTGTACAATCCTCTCATAGTGAAACCGCTCTGTGGATAGTAAGTGCATTATCTTTAGCTGCTAATATTGCAGTGTTTGGTTATCATTTCTATAAAATCATCAAGCATAAACGCAATCCGCTTAAAGAGGAAGTTTATACGGATTTAGCTGCTTATAAAGCTATTGCAGAGGGTGCGAATTAATAGAGACATTATAGTAATAGTGATAGAAGTTCCTCCTGCTTAAAGGGGGGAACTTCTTTTTGTGAATAATTAAAGTTCTAATTATCAGAGCCCCATATCCGCCCGTTGCTGCGCACGAAATGTTTTCCTTTTTATACAAAGCAAAAGACAAGTCAGTAATAAGATACATAATAAAGTTGCCGTATATGTGAAATTGCTGTTCCAAAACACTATCTGAATATTCATTAATGAGTGAACGCCGATCACGAAAAATAAATTTCGGGTTAAGATATAGAGTAGAGCGAATATAATTCCTAGAATTAGAAGCATGATAAAATCATAAACAAACTCCATTCCAACTAATCCTGAGTAAATCCGGTTTGGGATATGTATGGCGGCAAAGATCGATTGTGAAATTAGCATTGCAGAGATCATCCGTGTAGTTTTGTTGTTGATTTTTTTTAAGTATAGATAGATTTGAACGAGCAGGAAGCCGCGAAATAAGATTTCTTCCAATAAAGCATTTCCGAAGATTTGACCTAGAATTTCACCGAAAACTAAATTTGAATGGTTGAAGATAGCATTGTTAAGTGTTAGCTCTGAGTGATTCAAGTGTACCATACACAAATCTACTATATTTATAGCGAGCCAAAACAGAAAGGTACCCAGCAGTCCGGCTCGTAATTTTTCTATTTTTAACCCAAAATCCCGGGGCGAAACTTTAGCTATCAGAATCAAAAAAATAATTACTTCTAAGAGAAGCCCAACTAGATTGGCGGCTAACGTTTCATTGATCCAGTGGTTTGTGTTTTTGGCAATAAAACTTAAATATCCATGCTCAAAAAGGATGAGATTAACCGCAAGAGTAAAGATAATATGAATAAAAATGAGGCTCGCTATAAAAAGGTAGTGTGTAGGCTTTGTTTCAAAAATCGATGATGGATTGAACTCCTTGACGTGAAGCATCAACGGCAGCCCTCCTGAATACAAAATATTCCAAATTAACCTTAGATTTCACTATATCCTTTTTGAGTCCAAGTTTACTGTTACAAAAATCATGTGTTATTCTTCACATTCGCCCATCCCCAGATTGACAGAAGCAAGGGCACTGGCTATACTTGAAATGTTAAAATGCAAATCGGACAAATCGTTGATGAAAATGAAGTACACCGGAGGATGGCTTGATCAGAGAAAAGGTTCCTTTACGAAACGTTTCGTAATGGCTGTGAGAACCTTGAAGATAGGCCGGTGGAAAGCTAATTTCGGAGTGTGAGATCAATGCTCACCGGGGGCGCCCGTTATCAGCCGCGACAAGGCGATCGTCTGCAATTGTCCCATTAGTGGGGTCAAGGCGATAACCAGGGTGGTACCGCGATATTAATCGTCCCTGAATTATTCAGGGGCGTTTTTTTGTTTTTATTTTTTAGGTATTTTGTAATTTCCGGTGTAAATGCCGAAGTAAAAAGATGAGACGGGAGCTGTAAATGATGAAAGCAAGTGAAATTCGTTCCAAATGGCTTAAATTTTTTGAAAGTAAAGGTCACAAGATTGAACCAAGTGCGTCCCTCGTTCCTCACAACGATCCTTCGCTTCTGTGGATCAATGCGGGTATGGCACCTTTGAAAGTGTACTTCGATGGCCGGGAGGTTCCAGAAAATCCGCGCCTGACTAACTCACAAAAATGTATTCGTACCAATGATATCGAGAATGTGGGTAAGACACGCCGTCACCATACATTTTTCGAGATGCTGGGTAACTTCTCCATCGGCGATTATTTCAAAGAAGAAGCTATCACATGGGCTTGGGAGTTCCTAACCGGCAAAGAGTGGATCGGCTTTGACCCGGAACGTATTTCCGTAACGGTGTACGCAGAGGATGAAGAGGCATTTAAGCTGTGGAATGAAAAGGTTGGCCTGCCTGCTGAACGCATCATTAAGCTGGGCGACGATAATTTCTGGGATATTGGCGAAGGCCCATGCGGTCCTTGCTCGGAAATCTTTTATGACCGTGGTGAAGCTTACGGCAGTGATATGAGCGATCCGGAAATGTATCCAGGTGGAGAAAATGAACGCTGGTTAGAAGTATGGAACCTGGTGTTCTCACAATTCAACCATAACAAGGATGGCAGCTATACGCCGCTTCCGAATAAAAACATTGATACAGGGGCTGGCTTGGAGCGTTTTGCATCCATTCTACAGGATGTAGATTCCAACTTCGACACTGATTTGTTCCAACCTATTATTCAAAAGACAGCACAGCTCGCGGGTGTAACTTATAAAGATAACGTTGAGCAGGATATCGCGCTTAAAGTAATCGCTGACCATGTGCGTACCGTTACTTTTGCAGTAGGGGATGGAGTACTTCCTTCTAATGAAGGACGCGGTTATATTATCCGCCGTTTGCTTCGCCGTGCTGTTCGGTACGGAAAGACCTTGGGTCTGGATCGTCCATTCCTGTATGAGCTGACTGAAACCGTTGGCGAAATTATGGGTGTCTACTATCCATCCGTTGTGGACAACCGCGAATATATCGCAAAGATTATTCGTACTGAAGAAGAACGTTTCCACGAAACATTGTCTGACGGATTGGCTATTTTGGGTGAGATCAGTGCTAAAGCAAAAGCAGAGGGTCTCAGCAATATTGCTGGAGCCGATGCATTTAAGTTATATGATACTTATGGGTTCCCATTTGACCTGACCGAAGATTTCGCAGCGGAGCAAGGTTTAACTGTAGACCGAGAAGGTTTTGATGCGGCTATGCAGGAGCAACGTGACCGCGCGAGAGCTGCACGTCATGATGGCGGCAGCATGAAGATCCAGGGAGGCGCACTAGCAGACCTGACGGTTAAAAGTGAATTTGTTGGATATAATGACTCGGTAACAGAGTCGAAAATCCTGGCTATTGTTGTGGGTGATGAATTGGTAGATGTCGCCGGTGAAGGCGCAGAATGCCAAGTTATTCTTGATACAACACCGTTCTATGCTGAGAGCGGCGGACAAGTAAGTGACACGGGTGTGCTTACTGGGGGTTCAGTTACAGCTAAGGTAAAAGGACTCTTTAAAGCTCCACACGGCCAACACGTACATTTGGTAACTGTGGAAGCGGGAGAATTGAAAGTGGGCGAATCCGTTCGCGCGGAAGTGGATCGTGCGGAGCGTGAAGATATCGTGAAGAACCACACAGCTACCCATTTATTGCACAAAGCGCTTAAAGAAGTTCTTGGCGGGCATGTTAATCAAGCGGGATCTTTAGTGGAAGGTGCTCGTTTGCGGTTTGACTTCTCCCATTTTGGAGCGATTACTCCAGAAGAATTGAGCGATATCGAACATCGCGTAAATGCACAAATCTGGCGCGGTCTAGATGTAGTGATTGAGAACAAGCCGATTGATGAAGCTAAAGCAATGGGAGCAATGGCACTCTTTGGTGAAAAATACGGTAATATCGTCCGTGTCGTTCAAGTGGGTGATTACAGCCTTGAGCTTTGCGGTGGTTGTCATGTATCCAACACGTCGCAAATCGGAATTTTCAAGCTGCTTAGCGAAAGTGGCATTGGTTCCGGAGTGCGCCGCATCGAGGCGGTTACCGGACGTTACGCTTACCAGTTCACTGAAAGTCAGCTAGATTTGCTCAAACAATCAGCAGGCCTTCTTAAGTCTTCTCTGAATGACGTTCCGAAACGGATCGAAGCGCTGCATAACCAGGTGCGTGAGCTTTCGCGTGAGAATGAGTCCTTGCAATCCAAGCTGAGTGCTACTTTTGCTGCTGAACTTACAAGCAGTGTGAAGACAGTTGGCGCAGGTACGCAGCTCCTGGCTGTTGCTGTTCAAGCAGGCAATATGGATGCTTTGCGTTCCACAGCGGATGAATTGAAATCCAAGCTTCCGGATGCAGTGCTTGTATTAGGTGCAGCGATGGATGATAAGGTAAACTTTGTAGTATCTGTACCGCAAGACCTGGTGAAGAAAGGTTTCCACGCTGGTAAACTCGTTAAAGAAATTGCAGCAGTTTGCGGCGGTGGTGGCGGTGGGCGTCCAGATATGGCGCAAGCCGGCGGTAAAGATGCTTCTAAGCTAAACGAAGCATTGGCAAAGGCTGAAGAATTGGTAGCTTCCTTAGCCTAAGTTAAAATTACGAAACCATTTCTCTAACTAAACGTATTACGAGAAAACATAGCGGTACTGAGAGTTTGATATCAGTACCGCTACTCTTTATTAGCAGGATGTTAGATATTCATGAATAATTGTGCTTGACAATAGCTTAAAAGCCAAAAATATCATAATTTTTGTAGAGAAAATGCCAAAAAAAGCGTTAATAACGGGCAGGATTTCCTCGTTGGGGCATGAATATGTTATGATAAAGGAAGCAAGCGAGCTGCACAGTAGCAACTTTGCGAAGCCGTCCCAAAAGGCGATTTTGCAGAAGGAAGGTGTCACAAATGGACTCCATGGACAAAACGGTCAAATTCAATGTGAAGGGCGACGAAAAGGAAGCTTCTCCCCAGGAAATATTGCTAGCAGTATACGATGCACTGGTGGAGAAAGAGTATCATCCGATCAATCAGATCGTAGGGTATCTTCTTTCCGGAGATCCGGCTTACATTCCGCGCCATAACAATGCGAGAAGTTTGGTCCGGAGAAAAGAACGTGATGAGCTGATTGAAGAGCTGGTTAGATTCTATCTCGTCAATCACAGGGTGGACAATCCGAAATGAAGAAGAAGTTAGGTTTAGATTACGGCGACCGTAGAATCGGTGTAGCCACAAGTGATGTTTTTGGCTGGACGGCACAAGCTCTTGAAACGATTGAGCGCCGAGGTACGGGTAATGAGTTCGAACGCATTCGTGAACTTGTTGCAGAGCACGAAATTGGAGAGATTGTAGTTGGTCTACCGAAGAATATGAACGGCTCAGTAGGACCCCGGGGCGAAATCTGTATAGAGTTCGCTGATAAGCTACGGGAAGAGTTAGAAATGCCCGTACACCTTTGGGATGAGCGTCTGACGACGGTATCCGCAGAGCGGGTGCTGATTGAAGGGGACGTCAGCCGGAAGAAACGCAAGGGGATTGTGGATAAAATGGCTGCAGCCCTGATTTTGCAAAATTTTTTGGATGCTAACAGTAAAAGGTGAGGGGTGCGAGGATATGACAAACGAACAGATTGGCCAAGAGGAAGAACCGGAAATTATCTATATTCCCGATGAGGAAGGTAATGAAGAGGAATTCGAGGTCATTATGAAGTTTGAGGTTGATGGCTCGGACGCTAAGTATATGATGGTGGTTCCGCTAGACTCCGAGGACGAGGAAACCGATGAGGTATATGCGTTCCGTTATGTGGAAGAAGGCGACGATCTTCAATTGTTCATGATCGATAATGACGAGGAGTGGGCGATTGTCGAAGAGACTTTCAACACACTGGTCGACGAGTTGGACGGAGGATCGGAGAATGACTGAGATATCCGCTGATCAAGCGGTATGGACTTCACGGCTTAAAGAAGCATACGGAGAAACTGTAGAACTGGAAGATGAGCAAGGCAAATCTTCCATTTACGATATTATCGCCGAATTTGAAGTCGGTGATCGCGGATATGCAGTGCTGAAAGGCTCTGGCAAAGACGTGGAGTATGAAATCCTGCGTATCGTTGTCTCTTCTGACGGACTTCCGGAATTGGAGAGCATTATGGACGATGAAGAGTGGGAAGACATCTCTGAGCTATACGATGAGATGACTTTTCCAGCAGATGGCGCTGAATAAAACTTAAACATGTACGTTACATTTATGATGGGCACGGAAGAGGGCGGAGAATTCCGCGCTCTTTTTGCTTGAAATGCGAGCAATATCCTATATACATCAATCTAAGGAAATATATATTGAATTTTAGGCAATACACTTTTATACTTTATAGTCGGAAAGTGAGGAACCAGACTTGAAATCCGCAATCCGTACTGTGTTAATCATTATTCTTTTGCTGGTAGCAGCAGGAGGTGGGGGCGCATGGTACATTTGGAACGGGATGCAGCCGGTAGAGCCTGCAGGTCCTGCTGTAACATTTACGATAGAGAAGGGCATGGGAAGTGCGGAGATTGCTGATCTGCTTGAGCAGAATGGCATTATCCGTAAGAGTCTTTTTTTTAAGGGATATTTGAAATGGACTAAAGAAGGCTCTAGCTTCAAAGCAGGTACTTATATCGCTAAGCCCGGTGATAGCTATGATGAACTCATTGCAAGATTAAATGCAGGTGATGTAGTTAAGGAAGAAACTGTGGTCTTTACTATCCCCGAAGGATATACTGCTGAGCAGATCGCTAAGAAGCTCGCTGAAGCCTGGAATCAGGATGCGGCTACTTTTCTTGAAATTATGGATACTGGTGCAGGTTTGAAGGGGATTGATATTCTTGGTATCCCGCAGGATAAGAATCTACGCCACCGTCTTGAAGGATATTTATTCCCCGAAACCTATGAGCTGGTCAAAGATAGCACGCCCCAGGAAGTTGTAGAAGCGCTTTTGGATCAGTTCCAGAAGAAGCTCGATACGATTCCTAACTGGCAGCAAAAGCTAGAAACGCGTGGATTGTCTCTGCATGAACTGTTGACCGTAGCCTCGCTGGTTGAGCGGGAAGTTGTGGTGGATAGTGAACGTCCGCTTGTGGCTGGTGTTATTTATAACCGCCTAAAGAAAGAGCAGAAGCTGGAGATCGACGCTACCGTTCAATATTTACTCAATAAGCAGAAGGAAAGACTTTTGTATAAAGATTTGGAAGTTGATAGTCCATATAATACGTATAAGAATATTGGACTTCCTCCGGGACCTATTAGTAATCCGGGGCTGGAGTCCATTCAAGCGGCACTCGAACCAGAAGCTTCTGAATATTACTTCTATGTGACCAAAAAAGATGGTACACAGGGCCATTTATTTGCTAAGACCTACAAGGAACATTTAGCCAATATCGAAAAAAGTAAGCAAGAATCGAAATAAACTATTAAAATGAAGAGTGGTGCGGTTGAAATAACTGTACAAGTAGGAGGTACAACATGACTAACAAACCGGAATTGCTGGTGACGGCAGCGTCCTTGGAGGAAGCTGCTGCTCTGCTGGATGCCGGAGCAGATGCGTTGCTCATTGGGGATGACCGTTTCGGGATGCGGCTTGCTGGACATTTCTCTCTGGAGGATACAGCGACTGTCGTAGAAATGGCACATTCGCGAGGCTGCAAAGTGTATGCAAGCTTGGGTGGGCTGATGTCCAACCGTCTGCTGGATGAGCTTCCTGCCTATGTGAAGGCTTTAGGTGAGCTTGGCATTGATGGTGTTGAATTCGGGGATCCAGCAGTGTTAACCACTGTGAAGAAAGAAGCGCCAGCAATGAAGCTGCACTGGAATGCGGAAATGACTTCCACCAACTATGCGACAGCGAATTATTGGGGACGCAAGGGGGCTTCTCGCGTTGTGCTGGCCCGTGAGCTGAATATGGATGAAATGACGGAAATGGTTCCGCTTTTGGAGATTGAGGCACAGGTGCAGGTTCATGGAATGACCAATATATACCATTCCAAGCGGAAGCTTGTTGAAAGCTATATGTCACATCAAGGCCGTCCTAGTGATGGAGGAAGTCTCGGGAAGGAACGCGGACTATTTCTGATTGAGGAAGAACGAGATGACCAGAAATTCCCGATTTATGAAGACGAGAACGGCACTCATATTATGAGCTCGGATGATATTTGTATTTTGGAGGATCTGCATATTCTGATGGCTGCAGGTATACACAGCCTTAAGATTGAGGGACTCTTGAAATCGATAGCGTATAATGTAACGGTTGTGAAGACTTATCGTAAAGCTATAGATCTTTATGCGGCTGATCCGGAAGGTTATGCCTTCAATGAGGAATGGATGGATGTAATCAGAACGGTGCAGGACCCTGAACGGGAGTTAAGCTTCGGATTTTTCTATAAAGAGCAAGTATATTAAGTTTGATAAAAATAAAGAGGTTATAGGTCCCCACGAAGATTAGGTACAGCATTTATAGCATGTGACTTAGCTTTGTGGGCGATGGAGGGGAGAACAGGAATGGGAACCATGACAAAGCCGCAATATAAGGGCAAACGTTACCGTCTGGACAAACCGGAGCTCCTCGCTCCGGCTGGTAATTTGGAAAAATTGAAGTTCGCAGTACACTATGGTGCGGATGCTGTTTATATCGGAGGACAACAATACGGCTTGCGTTCCGGCGCAGATAATTTCAGCTTCGAGGAAATGCGCGAAGGTGTTGAATTCGCCAAGAAATATGGCGCTAAGGTATTTGTTGCAACAAACATTTATGCTCACAATGAAGATGTCGCGGGAATTGAAGAATACCTGCGTAACTTATATGAAGCTGGGATTGCTGCTATTATCGTAGCTGATCCAATCATTGTAGATACAGCACGCCGGTTAGTGCCTGGTCTTGAAGTGCATTTGAGTACACAGCAGTCTACGTTGAACTGGCAAGCGGTGTCCTTCTGGAAGGAAGAGGGGCTTCCGCGTGTTGTTTTGGGCCGTGAGACAAGCCTGGAAGAGATCGCTGAGATTAAAAAACATGTCGACATTGAAATCGAAAGCTTCATCCATGGTGCAATGTGTTCCTCGTATTCGGGTCGTTGTGTATTGTCCAACCATTTCACCGACCGTGATTCCAATCGCGGGGGCTGTTGCCAGTCTTGCCGCTGGAAATATGATTTGTTTGAGGATGCACGTCCGGAAGGGACTTGGGTGTCTGAGGAAGAGCAGGCTGAAGCGAAATCTCCAGCTCCTTTGCTTCCCGGGGTAACTCAGATTCCACTGCATCAGCAAGGAGATAATCCCTTCTCCATGGGCTCTAAGGATTTGTGTATGCTGGAAAGTATACCTGAACTGATTGAAGTGGGTATCGACAGCTTCAAGATCGAAGGACGAATGAAGTCAATCCACTATGTGGCTACTGTCGTTAATGCATATCGTAAAGCCATTGATGCTTATATGGCAGATCCGGAAGGGTATGAATTGAAGCAGGAATGGCTGGATGAGCTTAACAAAGCGGCTAACCGTCCGCTAAACACAGGATTCTTCTATGATACTCCGGATCATGAAGATCATATCTATGAGCCTGAAGAAAAAGCAGCTCCGTATGATTTTGCCGGACTTGTAATTGAATATGATGCTGAAAGTGGTACGGCACTAGTTCAACAGCGCAATCACTTTAAGCCAGGTCAGGAAGTAGAATTCTTTGGACCTAACGATACGTTCTTCAAGCAAACGGTTGGCGAAATATGGGATGAGAAAGGCAATTCGCTTGATGCTGCCCGTCATCCACTGCAACCTATTCGTATGAAGGTAGATCAACCGGTTGCATACTTTGATATGATGCGTAAGAAGAAGTTTTAATAAAAAACAGGGAAGCCTTTGGTCATCCAAGAGCCTCCCTGTTTTTCTTTTTGACAAAGCAAACAATAAGTTATATATATTAGGGATTAACAAATATCTCCAAGAGAGGAGGTGCAGCAAGCTATTTATTATGTTTAAACATACATAGGTTAAAAGTTGTAAAAAAAGTCTCGTAAAGCTAAGGAAAAAGACCTAATACGCCGATATATATATTGGTTAACGCTTTCATGCGTATTCTAATATTAGCGGGTAGGTGATCAAGATGGGGGATCCTGATCAAGATAGTATTAGTGAAAAGCATAATGAGAGAAGGTTTAGCATGAATAAAAAGAATAAGAAATCGGCGATCACAGGAAACAAGGAAACAAGCAAGATTGAAGGGGCAGTTAAGACACCTAAGTTTAATTTGAAGAATGGGATAGATTTGCGGGGACAGATCAAAAGAGTTAATCCTATGGAATCTGTTGGCGTGAAGATATTCCTGATATTTTTGTGTGCAATTGTAATTGTGGTAATGGCACTTGGACTGCTATCTTATTCAAAAGCCAAGAAGACAATTAAGAACAACGTATCGGAAGCCTACCGTCAGACTATTATTCAGACCTCAGAAAAGTTAGATATTACTTTGAAACAGTACGAGAACTTGGCTTTACAGCTTTATTTTGATGCGCAGATGCAAGAAGATTTGAAGTCTTTAGTGACTGCACAATCTTCCTATGAGAAATTTGAAGCTACAAGCGCAGTAAGTAAAAAGTTGTCCAGTCAGATTACAACGGATTCTAATATTCTTAGTGTTTCTTTGATCCCGGAGTCGCCTGATCAAGACATTGTTACAAGTGGCAGTGGCGGCATTAAGTTAGATAACATAAGAGAACAAGAATGGTATAAGAAGATTGTCGACAACACTGCATCTTATGAATCCTACTATTCTAAAGGTGATGGTGATGCAGCCAAGAACATATGGTTCTCGACAGCTGTTCAAGGTGATGGAGACAAAAATATTGCTATGGCAAGATCTCTCAAAACCCTGGGCTCAGGTACAGGATACATAGTCATCCTTGTGTTGAAGAATACATTGCTGGAGGAATCATTCGCAAGTGTACAGCTGGGAGATGGCTCTCGAATTCAACTTGTCACTCCTGATGGAACCGTAGTAGCTTCTTCGGATTCAAAAGACGATGGTAAACCTTCAGAGTTCGCTTTTATTCAGGCAAGTAAAAAGGATAACAAAAGTTTGGATGAGAAGGATACAAACGGGAAAGAGATCCTTGCTGTCTTTAATCCAATGATCCGGGCGGATTGGAAGTTGGCAGGGGTAGTCCCAACAGATGAGCTAGTAAAAGAAGCACGTCCGATTCTGTTGACTACTTTTATTGCGGCTGCTGGTGCGGCTCTGCTAGCCATAGTAATCGGGATCTGGATGGTGCGTATGATTGCTCGCCCTCTAGCACGCTTGAAGGATCTTATGGTACAAGGTGCAGGTGGTGATCTAAGTGTACGTACAGAATATGTCTCTAAAGATGAAATTGGCCAGCTATCAGCTTCCTTTAACGTGATGATGGAGCGTATTACTGAGCTTGTATCGCAAACGACAGAAACCGCTCGGGATGTGCTGGAGACCGCTGGTGAGCTTGGTGAAGCCTCACGGAAGACAGCTATTTCTGCGAAGGAAATCGCAGCCGCTACGGAAGAAATTGCCGGTGGGGCAGGCAGTCTGGCGCTTGAAGCTGAACGAGGTAATGAGCTTACAGATGTGATAGCTACGCAAATGCAGACTGTAATATACGCCAACACTGAGATGGATGAAGCAGCACGTGGGGTTGGTGAAGCTAGTGCTCAAGGTGCTAAGCAATTAACTGACCTGCTGGATCAGACTAGCCGCACTGGAGAAAAAACAAGTGCACTTGTCGAACGTGTCAACCACCTGAAGGAGACAGTATTCTCCGTAATTAAGGTGTTGGATGTGATGAAGAGTATCACGCAACAGACGAATATTTTATCATTAAATGCGACAATAGAAGCCGCTCGTGCAGGAGAAGCTGGTAAGGGCTTCATGGTAGTTGCGGGTGAAGTGCGGCAGCTTGCTGACCAATCGAAACAATCTATTGCCCTTGTTGCTGGAATTACGGATAAGATCATGGCGGAAATGAACGAAACGGAAGCTGTATTATCCGAAGTAGCACCACTGTTTAAAGAACAAGTAAGCTCCGTGAAGAGTACAAGTGATATCTTCCTGTCCGTAAAAGGACAGATGGATGAATTCATAACAAGCCTGGAATCGGTGACGACAGCGATTAGCAGTCTGAATCATTCGCAAGGTGTGTTGTCAGAGGCTATGGGGAACGTTAGCGCCGTAGCTGAGCAATCTTCAGCAACTTCCCAAGAAGTAGCTTCACTCAGTAATGAACAGCAAAATGTAAGTGATCAACTCGTTTCATTATCTGGCAAGCTGGAAAGTGCTTCAGGTCAATTGAAGGACAAGCTGTCATTATTCACTATAAAATGAGTGGATTCATCACTAATTTCTAAATTGTTTACCTAACAAAACCGCTTCTTCAACATGAAGAGGCGGTTTGTTGTTGTGTAATGAAGAACTACACCGTATAATAACTTTGTTAGGTATTTGTTATAATTTAATAACAAGTTAGGTAAAAAGTATTAAGGAGAAGGACCAAATGAAAGGTAGACGCATCTCTGGCTGGTGGTCCGTTATCGGGGACATGAGCATGGAACGCAAGCTGCTCCTCGTCTTTTTAATTATCATTACCCTCCCGCTATCCTTCATCAGTGTATTTACCTTCAAGAGCTACTCAGAATCTATTCAGGGGAACACCATTGCTTATTCTGAGAAATTAATCGATCAAATGATGGATGGAGTAGACGATTATATCGAAGATATGAAGCGTATTTCATCTATGCCCGCCTATGTGAATGATATCAAACAGAATTTAATACGTTCGAACAACTACCATGAGCAGAAAAAGATTATGGGAGGCGCAACTGGGAGTGCTGCTTTGTCGCCCGGTGATTTTGATCTACTGTTGTCCATTCAACGGGGGATAGAGGGCAATATTTCGTTTATTAACAATATTAAGCGAGGTGCGAACTCGGTTTATATTTTTGACGCTTACGGAAATGGTTATTATTCTGCGAAGGATGGTGGCGTACGACTCGATCTCGAGCAAAGCTATAAATACTGGAGCCAGCAGACTAAGGATTCCAGCGGAGAAGCATTATTGTTCGGTACTCAAGCGTATACAAGTAATCTGCAGAGCACTCGATATGCTTTTACCGTTGTTCGCAAAATCGTGGATGGCTTGTTAAATCCAATCGGGCTGATTGCGGTTGAAGCGAATATTAGCAATTTGGAGAATCAAGTTACGGGGCTGGATAAAGTCACCCATGGGAAGTCGTTGATTGTGGATGAGAAGGGAATGGTCATCTACGACAGCGACAAGAAGCTGCTGGCCACAGATATTTCTGATTCAGACTTGTTCAAAAGAGTTGGAGGCATTTCTGGAAGCTTTTATGATACAGTCAACGGAAAAGAGCGGTTGAATATTTACTCTGGCTCTACCAAAACCAATTGGAAGGTAATTATCTCTATTCCTGTTGATGTACTGATGCGTGATGTGAAGCTGACCCGTAATACAACACTTGCTGCTACATTAAGTATCATAGTACTGGCGTTAATTATTTCGATTATTCTTTCCGTTGCCCTTACTAAATCGCTGACTCAAATGATTCAATTGATGAAAAAAGTTCAGGGCGGCGATCTGGATGTGATGTTCAGAGTTAAACGGCGTGACGAAATTGGTCTGCTAGGGCATCAATTTAATCGTATGTTAGCCCGAATCAGGCAGCTAATTCAGGATATTTACCGCATAGAAGAACAGAAAAAGGAAGCAGAGCTTCATGCGCTGCAGAGTCAAATCAATCCTCATTTTATCTATAACACACTGGAGTCCATTCGAATGACCGCCGAGCTGAATGATGATGTCGAAGCTGCGGATATGATCTCTATTCTGGGCAAACTGCTACGGTACAGTACAAGTGATCTGAGTAGTAATACGACATTGAAGCAAGAGCTTGGGTATGTGCGTAATTACGTCGAGCTGCTGAACTATCGTTATCCTAACCGTTTTTTACTGGATATCGATGTGCCGAAGTCGTTAGATAATTACTCTATTATCAAGCTGGTCTTCCAGCCTATCATTGAGAATGCAGCTTACCATGGCTTAGATGATAATAAGCCGCAAATGCATTTAAGCATCCGCTGCGAGATTACAGAGCAAATGCTGTTGTTTCATATTAAAGACGACGGGATCGGAATGGATGAGAAGACTTTGGAGAAATTGAATGATGGGCTGCAGAACGAAAGTCCTCCTAAGAAAAGCATTAACGGGGGGATAGGCATGAAAAATGTACAGCAGCGAGTGCGTCTTCATTATGGAGCGGCATTTGGGATCCAGGTATATAGTGAGCTTGGACGAGGGACCGATGTTATTTTGTCGCTGCCATTACTGGAACAGGAATTAATTGGCTTACCTGAGTAACGAAATAAGAGGGGGCTGTCCGTTGAAGGGGTTGAAATTAGAATGGACTATGCGGACCATACTGTTACTTCTCTTAGTGTTATTGAGTAGTAGCTGTGCCAATAACAATAAGCAGACGGAATCCACTCCGCCTCCAGTTGGAGACGAGGTGAAGTCTGACTTGTCCGGCACCATAGTCATGATGACCAATCGAATAGATCTGATTGAGAACGGAACTTTTCAAGGATACGCGGACCAATTTAAACAGAGATACCCCGAAGCCAATGTGGAATTTGAAGGCTTGTCCAATTATGCAACGGATATTCTGGTACGGCTGTCCACGAAAGATGCCGGTGATGTACTGTTGCTTCCGGTGAATCTTCCGTCAAAGGAGCTGGATTATTTTTTCGAACCGCTGGATGAAGAAACCGCCGCTAGTGAGCGTTTCACCTCTTTTGCTACGTATAACGGGAAACGTTATGGGCTGTCCACGGGGACTACTACGGTTGGGATTGTCTATAATAAAAAGGCATTTGAAAAAGCAGGAATAGCTACTGTTCCTAAGACGCTGGATGAATTCTACGAAGCTTGTGCGAAATTAAAACAAGCGGGTATTATCCCCCTATATATGAATTATGGAGCCGTCTGGCCTCTACGTGAATGGGGAAACAGTTTGGTTAACTATATGACAGGTAATCCAGAGTATCTAAATAATATGGTAAATGAGGATAGCCCGTGGCAGCTTGATAATGAGTGGGGGAAATCAATTTCCATTGCTCGAACCTTAATTGGTAAAGGCTATGTTGAAGATGAACTATTCTCGAACAATTGGGAGATATCGAAGACTAAGCTAGCTAAAGGTCAAGCAGGGATGTATTTACTGGGAAATTGGACGATTGGACAAGTCCTTGATGTGGGGGCTGCCCCGGATGATATTGGATTCTTCCCGTTTCCGTATGATAATAGCAGTGCTCATTATGCGCCGATCAATCCAGATTGGTTCATGGGGGTTAGTAAATATACCAAGAACAAAGAGCTTGCTATGGCGTGGTTGAATTTTTTTGTGAAGGAGACTTCCTATCGAGATGATTGGGGATTTCTTCCGGCAGATGGAAGCTTGAATCCCTCTATGTCGCAGTATCGTGAGTTTTTATCTTATAAGCCTAAGCTACTCGATGCTACTGTACAAAGTGATGCGTTCATCGAGCTGGCGAATAGAGCCAAAATGTCCTTTTGGTCCGGGGATTATATTCAGGAGTTACTGGCTGCGCCTGATTTACAAAAGGCTTTTGACGAATTAAATGCAAAATGGAAGGAAGCGCGGGCAGGAGCGTCACAAACTTCTCAGCATTAAAGTTAGTACTACATAAATTTGATGACATTCTCTGGAGGGTTATATATGGCTAAAAAGGTTACCATGCAAAAAATCGCTGATCATCTCGGCGTATCCAAATTCGTTGTCTCCAAGTCACTTTCGGGTAAAGGCGGCGTTAATGAGACGACAAGAGAACGAGTGATTCAAGCGGCATCGCAGCTGGGTTATTTTACGCAAAAAAATGCTTTTGTCCAAGGTATAAAACGCACGCCTCCGGTAGGTGGCGGGGATCGGAATAAGCAATCCGTGCTGGTGTTAATGCCGAATATTCGTTCTCAGACGCAGGATTCCTTGTATTGGGGAAAAATTGTGGATGGTATTGCGATTGCGCTGGATCAGGAAGGGCTTGGGATGGTCATTATCTCCGAGAACCGTGCGGATAATTTCGTTAATATTTTGAATCCCAATGGAATCCTTGGTTTGATAGGTGTGGGCCAAATCTCTACTTCCTTGCTGCTTGAGGTACACCGTATTGGTTTGCCGATGGTGTTGATTGACCATGAAGATCCGCTAATTCCAAGTGATACCGTGTTTGCGAATAATGTGGATTCTATGGCTCGACTTACGAATCATTTGATGGGCACAGGCCATACCCAAATACATTTTATCGGCAATATTGGATTCTCACGCAGTTTCCGCGACCGGTGGATTGGCTTCCGGAGTGCGCTGGAGGAGAGCGGAATAAGACTGCCTTTGGAAGATGATGCGAATCTTTTTCTGGAAGGGGTGGAGGAAGACTTATTTCAGGAGGATTTTAAAAACTGGGTAAATAAGCGTAAAAAAGCCAAAACACTCCCGACAGCCTTGGTTTGCGCTAACGACTCCACAGCCCTTTCGGTCAGTGACATCCTCAAGGAAGAAGGGTTTAATATTCCGGAGGATATCTCGGTTACTGGCTTTGATAATATTGAGGATGCCTTAAGAGGCGTTCCACCGCTTACAACTGTTCATGTTCCTAAAGAAGCGATGGGCCGAGCCGCAGTGGAGAAACTTCTGAGCCGTATTCATAATCCTTCTGCACCGCTTGAGAAAATCCTTATCGCAGCGGACATTGTTCATCGTGATTCCGTGGATAAGCCGCGAGACTAGAACTTTGTTGATTTAAAAAGTATATAAAAGCCATGGAATCTAGTTTTGCTTGAGTAAGGGGGAATTTAGTTATGACAGAACCAGTTGCCATCCCAAAGATTGATGGCGAACAGATTCAACTACGTGGTGTGCAAGCATCCGATCTGGAGGCTTATTATAATTTTTTGCTTGATGTTGAGATGGGGCAATTAACAGGTTCGCAAGGAGATTTCTCTCGTGAGCAAACGGCAGCTTGGATTCGTAAGATTAGTGTTCCAGCCGAGGATCGTGTAGATCTTATGATTATAGTAAAGGACACGGGTGAGCTCATTGGAGAAGTGGTACTAAATGAAATAGATCCGGACAATCGTAGTGCAAATATCCGGATCGGCATTTGTGGGCATGAACATCGGGGTAAGGGTTACGGGACTGAAGCTATGACTCAAATGCTACGATATGGCTTTGAAACTATGAAGCTGCATCGCATCCATCTCGGTGTATATACTTTTAACCCCAGAGCCGTTCATGTCTATGAGAAGCTTGGTTTTCAACGCGACGGTGTGGAGCGGGATGCTCTTTATGTAGACGGAGAGTTTCATAACATGATTCTGATGTCCATGCTTGAGGATGAGTTCCGCAGTTTGTACAATTAAAAAAAGTGAATCTAGGGTAAGGAAGATTGTAAGTAACTTCCTCACCAGATTCACTATGAATATTAGTCTGTAATGTTTCCAGCCATTTTGAGACGTTTGGCAATTTCTTTAAAGTCTTCGGGGGAGATTCCGGGAGCGAATTCCTCTTCGACTGCCGGAGCAACGGGGATCGGAAAGCCTTTAGGGGATCCTTGAATAACTTCAAGCGGAAGATTATCCTCTGGGTGGGTTCCCTTCCAAATCTGATCGATGGCGCCGAAGTCACTTTCACTCCAGGTGTATAGCTTGGTATGCACGCCTTTTTCTTCATATTTTTTTGCTTCGCTGAATGATTTATTATTTAACGAAGGAATCGGCACGAGCTTAGTTACATTAACACCTGTTGCCACTTCGATGGCTTTGGCATAAGCGACCACGTGGACACCACCACGGACTAAAAGGAATCCGACTACAGCGCGTGCAGCTGGATGGTCTGTCATTTCGTAGACCTTCATTTTATGTGTTCTGGCTCCGCATTCGAGGAAGAAGTTATGTAGCAGATCTTCCACTAGGTTGCCGCTATTAAAGACGTTTGCTCCGGTCCACGGGTTCCCCGTTGAATCAAAAGGCATAGCCCCTTGTGCACCAGCCAGAAAGTGATAGGATAGACGCGCATCTTTTGCGGACCCTAGAGGGGTGGAATCGGGCTCTTTATAACTTGTTGACCCTCGAAGACATTTGTTGATGGCATGCGAAACCAGCTCGACATGGCCAAGCTCTTCCGCTGTTATGCTCATCACCAAATCATAAAAAGGCTTCAGCTTGTCTTTTGAACGGAAATTAAAGGATTGAAAGAGGTAATTGTTAAGGGTCGACATTTCACCGAACTTTCCGCCAAGTAATTCCTGAACAGCGGCAGCAGCATTGGGATCGGGCTTCTCAACTTCAGGAATCTCAATCATGATTTCATCCATACGTTTGAACATTAATATCTCAGCCTCCTTGGAGTTAGGGGTTACTGACCTATTTTGAGCTTAATCTATAGGAATTACTCATGAATGGGCTGAAAAGTATGGATGTGCGTCATGTAAAAGGCTTTTTGTGTCGAAAAGGCAAACGGCAAATACTATCAAATACGCAATTAAAACCACAATCAAATACGCAATCAAATACGCATAGTAACCCGCTAACGGACACAGCAGACCCTATATGCAGTATTATCCGATATTTACAATGCTAACGGACTCCAGCGCAGCTATCGGCCTAGAAAACGCCCCAAATGGGACTCTTTTCAGGGAATAGCGCCCCTGGAGTCCGAAAACTTACTTTGAAGGCTAAATACATGTGAATAGCGTCATCAGAGTCCTTAAGTTATTCTGGATGATTGATATTCGCTTGAAGCAAACAGTGAATGATCAAAACGCAGAGCAGCGATCCTCCTAATATAGGAGAATCGCTGCTCTGTTGATTTTTAGGGTTTATGAACTTTTTTTACAATGCTAAATTACGATCAATAAGAGCAATACGTTGCTGTACACAAGCATAAGAACGAAGGGGATCCTCTGGAGTGTTCAGCACATAATCTAACATTTGGTCAACGGTAGTTGTAGCCACATGGATACGAGTGTCGGAGGAGGCGTAGTAAATATAGATTTCACCGTTATCACGTGCAATCACGCCATTACAGAACACGACATTGGAGACATCACCGACACGTTCTTCACCGTCTGGTGCGATGAAATGACCGCCAGGTGAATGAGTAACTTTGTTTGGCTCATCCAGGTCAGACAAGAAAGCATATAGCACGTATCGGAGTCCAGCAGCTGTGTTGCGTACACCATGAGCAATATGCAGCCAGCCTTTTGCAGTTTTGATTGGAGCTGGACCTTGGCCATTTTTAACTTCCTTGATGGTATGGTAGTAGCGTTCGTCCATGATAGTCTCGCTGGTAATTACGGCATCTTCAATTGTATCCGAGAGTCCCCAGCCAATACCGCCACCGGAACCTGCATCGATAAAGCCATCTTGTGGGCGAGTGTAGAAAGCGTATTTTCCATCTACAAATTCAGGGTGGAGCACGACATTACGCTGCTGAGCAGAGCCTGTTTTGAGATCCGCCAGACGTTCCCAGGTCTTCAGATCTTTGGTGCGAACAATACCACACTGTGCTACTGCGCTAGAAAGGTCACCATGTGGGGCTTCTGGATCTTTGCGTTCTGTACAGAAGAGGCCGTAGATCCAGCCATCTTCATGGCTTACGAGGCGCATGTCGTAGACGTTGATATCAGGAACTTCTGTCTCCGGCAGCACAACTGGATGATCCCAGAAGCGGAAGCCGTCTACGCCATTGTCGCTTTCTGCTACAGCGAAAAAAGATTTTCGGTCATTGCCTTCCACGCGAGCAACAAGATAGAATTTGCCATTCAGTGCAATAGCACCCGGGTTGAAGACGCCGTTGACGCCAATTCTTTCGGCAAAATAAGGGTTGGTATCTGGGTTAAAATCATAACGCCAGATTAATGGCGCATGCTCAGCAGTTAGCAGTGGATGAGCATATCGGTCATAAATGCCGTTTCCATAAGGAAGCTTTTCGTTCTTGCGAGCGATCAGGGCTTCATAACGTTCTGTTAATTGTTGTTTGCGTTCTTGGAATAATGATGACATTAGACAGTCTCCTTTATAGTTGATTTCAGTCGTGCGATCATTTCGAAGCAGGCTCTGCTGTTATGATAAGGACATTTCCAGGCGCTAACCTTTGATCCGTGAGGCAGGGGCTGAAGGTTCTCGTCCACGCCCCAGTACCATTCACCCAGCTTGTGATCCACCATGTATTTATCGATAAAAGTCCAGGAGGCTTGGGCAGCCTCATTAAATTTGCTGTTACCAGTCAGCTGATAAGCATTATAGAATCCAACAACCGCCTCAGCTTGCGGCCACCAATCTTTATCTTTGCTCAGCAGCCCGCTTGGGTCAGCTTCATTCCATATCCCTCCATCGCTATCAATACCTTCCGCAAGAACGGCTTCTGCCATGGAGACAGCGACTGTTCGCACACGCTGCAGCAGCTGCTCTTCTCCAAGGGTTTCAGCAGCTTCCACCAGCAGCCAGCTTCCTTCGATGTCATGTCCGTAGGAGATAATATCTGATTTCACATTCCATGCTTCATCTAAGAAAAGATGAAAATGCTGGCCTTCCTGATCAATGATATGATCCAGCATCGTTTCGATTAGCTCAGTTAGCGTGCTCTTTAGTTCCTCCGACTTCCATACTCGATAGAGACCGGTATACGCTTCCAGAACATGCAGATGGGTATTCATAGATTTTTTTTCATTCATATCCTTGCTGCTGAGACTGAGGTTATCAGTGATTTGCCATTCCCGTGATAAAGCTTCGACATAACCTTTATAAATAGAATCATAGCCGTATTTCTCAACTAGCTGGAATAATTGAATCGCATCCTCTAAGACCTCTGGACGTCCGGTCGCATGGTAGAATTCAGCCAGTGCGTAGATAGCAAAGGATTGGCCATAGATCTGCTTTTTCTCTTGAGAAGGTCTGCCCTCAGCATCCACCATCCAGTATAATCCGCCATACTCTTTATCAATGAAGTGTTCCATCAGATAGGTATAAGCACGTTCTGCCATCGCCAGATATTCCGGTTTACCGTAGATCCGGTAAGCGCTCGCAAAGGACCAAAGAATCCGGGCATTAAGCACAAGGCTTTTCTCTGCGTTAGGAGTAATGTTCAGCTGATTGTCGATTTCACCTATAAAACCGCCGTTCACTTCGTCCTTCGTCTGTTTCATCCAAAAACTAAGAATATTATCCTTCAGCTCATCCTCAAGTTGGGTCAACCATAATTCTGGTGAATTAATCATTGTAATCAGTCACTCCTCACATTATTTGGTGATTTTTGAGGTGAAATATTCGTTGATGATCCCAGCGGCTTGCTTACCGTACATACAGTAATCATCATTCTGTGCTGCTTCTTCAATTGGATAAAGATGAGTAGGCCAATCCCAGAGCATAAAGCCCTGAACCCAATCTCTGTGCTCACAGCCTTGAAACATTGCCTGATAGAATTTACTTTGTTCTTCTTGACTTGGTTCGCCCTTTAAAGTCCAATCATTGGGAATCGCAGCGCTCCCGCTCCGGCTTGGGCAACCTGCTTCCATGAAAAAGAACGGCTTATTCTGTGAGCGCACCACTTGCTCAATCCGGTCGAGCTGAGCCTCCCAATCACTAGCTGGATAATACCCACTTGAAGAAATCACATCGAGCGCATCCCACCAGGTTACGTTATCCTCCTGATACTTATCGCAATTATAAGTAAGAATACCTGAGTAGACCTTCCGCACCTCGGCAATAAGCGAACGCCATTCGGCTTCGCGTCTATCCGTCTGTACAAGCTCACAGCCAATACAGAACATTTCACAGCCTGTTTCCTCAGCGATAGCGGCATAGTGCAGAATAAATTTAGTATAAGAGCTGAACCACTCAGACCATTTAGGCTCGCAAGGGACATCCTTATCAAAAAAGTTAATATGGGCACGCCAAGTTCCGTCAGCACAATTAACAATCGGCTTCAGGCATACTTTTAGCTGCAGTGACTTCGCTTTGCTGATAGCCCATTTAACTTCTTCGTCGCTAACGGTTGGAGCCTCCCAGTAAGGGATTTCCGTAGAATGAGCGGTAGCTTGAAGCGCGCTGAGCGCAATGGCCGTCCAGTTCGCTCCGGTGACAGAGGACATTAATTCCAGCGAACACTCAGCTTCTTTTGTTGTCCATGAACCACGTCTACCCGAGAAACCCCAGGTTACGCCTGCAATGTATTCGTTGTTTAACATCATCGAGAATCCTCACTTTACACACAAAAATAGAAAAATTAGCAATCTTCATTTTGTTAGATAGTTATTATCGTTTTGTTAGTTTATAATAACAACTTAATTTAGTTATATACTTTTTCGCAGATGATTTCAAGGACAATTTGTAGTTGAAGCTGGGAAATTTGAATAACTTTAGTTATAGTAAATATAAGACTATAAAAGGGCGCAATCGTACATTGACGTAATACATGGGGAGATACTATTCGTGATGATAGCGCAATCATAATAACTGGCGGATACAACTGGAGGGAATTACTCAAATGATAAATGTTATGATTGCGGACGACGAGGAAGTCATTCGCAGGGGGCTCGAAAAAATCACATCCAGAATGGAAATAGACGTACATGTAATTGGATCTTACGGCAACGGGTTGGAAGCCTGGGAACATTTAGAAAAGTTATCCCGGGAGGATATAGATCTGCTTATTACAGATATCAAAATGCCTAGAATGGATGGTTTTAAGCTGATTGAACAGGCTAGAGACCATATGGAGGATATCCCTATTGCTGTCCTTAGCGGTTTTAGTGAATTTGAATATGCCCGTCGAGCGATCCGTCATGGGGTGATGGATTATTTGCTTAAACCGATTGATAAGACTCAGCTATATGAACTGCTTAAGAGAGTAGAGGATGTAAAGAAAAAGACCGTGACGGAGCATGAGGAGATTTTCTCACAAGCTGCGGATGGTGGAGAACATTATGTAGTTGAGCAGACAAAAAGTATTCTGGAGAGAGAGTATGATCAGAACTTCGAGCTTGAACGTCTAGCGGAGATGGTGGGCATGAATGCGAGTTATCTCAGCCGTTTGTTCAAATTAAAGACGGGGCAGACGATCACAGACTATCTGATTCGGATTAGAATTTCTAAAGCAAAGGAACTGCTAATGGAGCATCCTGACCTGAAAAATTATGAAATTGCCGAGAAGGTGGGTTATAGCGATCCGGTATATTTTAATAAATTGTTCAAGAAAATGTGTGGTATGACACCTAAGGATTATAAAAGCGGCTGTAAATTCCCGAAAATTGAACGTGAGTTTTAGGCATATATAGGAAGTTATTTATTAGGAGGGCGAAAAGCTCTCTTTTTTTGTGGATGTTTTTATAAATTAGATAACAAAATTATTATAAGTAAAACAAAAATAACAAATACAAGACCAGAAAAAGCAATTGAAACCATCGTTTTGCGTCGAAAATAGATTTATAATGGGTTTGTAAGCGATATCATCACTTGTTTTCAAGAGTAATTCAGATAATCCGGTATTAATGGCTACTCTTTCAAGTTATGAGTGATGATAAAAGTTATTATTTTTGTTATTTACCTAAAACTAGAGTTGAATTGAAGAGAGGGGTCGTAACAGCATGAAAAAAGGCAAAACAATGATGGGCTTGATGGCACTAACACTTGTGGCGGGATTGTTTAGCGGTTGTTCCTCAAACAACAACACTAACAATGAAGCTGCTAAAAACACAGGAAACAATGGTTCTTCAGCAGAGGCAACTGCTCCAGCTGATGGTACAGCAGCCAAGGATATCAAAGGGGATATCACAGTCATAACGCAAAGAACAGATATTGTTGATACCGTATTCAAAGAGTATGCGGCTAAATTTAATGAGAAATATCCTGATGTAAAGGTGAACTTTGAAGCGCTCGCTACTTACGAAGATCAAATTAAAATTCGTATGAGCACTAGTGATTATGGCGACGTTCTTTTGTTACCTACTAGCATAGCTGTAAAAGATATTCCTGATTTCTTCGAACCCCTTGGCAAGCTTGAAGAAATGAGCAAACAATACACAGGGCTGGAAGAACGTGCAGTAGACGGAGTTGCCTATGGTATTCCGATGACTATCAACTTTAACGGGATTATCTATAACAAACAAGTCTTCAAAGATGCCGGAATTACAGAGGTTCCCAAAACCCCTGAACAATTCTTGACTGCCCTGCAGACTATTAAAGACAAAACACAAGCTGTTCCTCTTTACACAAATTACGCAGCAGGCTGGACATTGACACAATGGGAAGCGGATCTGGCTACAGTAGCTGGTGACCGTGATTATGTGAACATTGCTCAAGTGGCTAGCGACGACAACTATGTAGCGGGTCAACCACACTATGAATTGTACAAAATTTTGTACGATGCAGCACAAAAAGGTTTGATTGAAGAAGATCCAACTACAACAGACTGGGAATCTTCCAAAGCTGATCTGGCCAACGGAAAAATTGGGACTATGGTGCTTGGATCTTGGGCAATTGGCCAAATCAAAGGCCTGGCTACAAATCCAGACGATGTTGGATTTATGCCTTTCCCAACCAATGCGGATAAAATCCTTGTGCCGCTTGCTGGGGACTACAATCTGGGTGTCAGCGTGCACAGTAAAAACAAAGAAGCTGCTAGAGCTTGGGTGGATTGGTTCATCAACGAATCTAACTACCCTACAACTGAAGGCGGCGGTATGAGCCCGGCTATCGGTGCAGAGCTTCCAGAAATCCTGAAACAATATGAAGGTACAGATGTAACCTTTGATACTCTTGCTCCTGCTAAAGCTGGCGAAGAAGGCTGGTCTGATGAAATCGACAAACAAGCTGAAATCGGTGCTTGGCAGCCAGACTTCAAGAAACGGATTATTGAAGCAGCGATTGGCAACAGAAAAGAATCCTATGATGACATCATGAAAGACCTGAACGACAAGTGGAAAGCCGCTCGCGCTAAAGTCACAGCACAGTAACAACTATAAGCTTCTTAGATGCTATAGGTGGTTAGGCGGTAGTGAATGTGGGAGGGGATATGCTAACAAGCATTTCCCCCTTCACATTTAAACGAGTCATAAATAATTGAGGATGCTTTTTCTGGAGGTGTATCGGGTGTTTAAGTTTTCAAATTTGAGCTATAAAAATCAAAGAATCGCTATCATCATCTTATTCTCATTAGTGCCGATATTGTTGCTGCTCACATTCGCTTATTATCCAGTCATCAGTATGTTTCGGTACAGCTTCACCAGTTGGAATGGATTGAGCAAAAATATGGAATATGTCGGTTTAGAAAACTACAAGACCATTTTTACGAAACCTGAGTATTTTTCTGTGTTTAAGGTCAGCTTGTATTATTTCTTTACCACCTTTATTCAGATGGCACTTGCCTTGTATTTTGCAACCATCTTGAGCTTTAGTGTTCGCATGAAAAACTTGTTTAAAGGGATTTTGTTCTTCCCAACCTTGCTAAACGGTGTAGCAATCGGTTTTATCTTCCTGTTCTTTTTCAAACCAGATGGAACGTTAGATACGATTCTTAATCTGATTGGGCTTGGCAGTCTGCAGCAGAAATGGCTTCTGAATCCTAACTTGATCAACTTCTCGCTCGCAGGTGCGTCACTGTGGAGATACATGGGAATGAACTTCCTGATTTTCCTCGGAGCTATTTCTTCTATTGGTAAGGATATCTATGAGGCCGCTGAAATTGACGGTGCAAACAGATGGCATCAGTTTATGCATATTATTTTGCCAAGCATTAAACGTATTCTGCAATTGAACTTGATTCTTGCGGTTAGTGGCGCCATTGGGGTATTCGAAATTCCATACGTCATGACAGGCGGATCTAACGGAAGTAGTACATTCGTAATTCAGACGGTCGATGTAGCTTTCAAATACAGCAAGGTTGGTTTGGCATCGGCGATGGCCGTGGTATTGCTGGGTATTGTTATCATAGTTACTATTTTGCAGCGCGTTCTGATCAAGGAGGAGAAATAAACTATGCATTCTGTAAAATATACCACTGCTAGTATATTCAAATATCTCACCTTGATTTTGGGAGCACTTGTAGCTTTGATACCTATCGTGGTCGTGTTTTTCGCTTCATTAAAAACCGGAGCCGAATATGCTTCTACCGGACCGTTAACGCTGCCAGAGAATTGGTTGAATTTCTCCAACTACACTAAGGCTTTTGTAGACGGAAAAATGCTGCTCGGTTTTAAAAATACTGTCATTATCGTTGTGATTTCTATTGCGGGTGCTACGTTGACGGGTTCGATGATGGCTTATATTTTATCGCGCTTCAAATTTAAAGGCAGTAAGATCCTAATTAGTATGTTCCTGATTGCTACCCTGATTCCAGGCGTAACTACACAAGTAGCTACTTTCCAAATCATCAATCACTTGGGATTATTTAATACCAGATGGGCACCAATTGTTATGTACTTGGGCACGGATATTATCGCTGTTTATATCTTCATGCAGTTTTTGGATTCGATCTCCGAGTCACTGGATGAATCCGCGATGCTGGACGGAGCTTCTTATTGGACGATTTATTGGAGAATTATTTTGCCACTGTTGAAGCCGGCGATTGTAACTGTAGTGATCGTGAAGGGTGTTAATATTTATAACGATTTTTACACCCCTTTCCTTTATATGCCGAAAACAGATCTGCAAACGATCTCCACAGCACTCTTCAAGTTTAAAGGTCCATATGGATCGCAGTGGGAAGTAATATGTGCGGCGATTATGATCGCAATTATACCGACATTGGTTGTGTTTACCGCCTTGCAAAAATATATCTACAATGGTTTTTCACAAGGTTCTGTAAAGTGAGCTCGACAGTAAATTTAATAACAGTACTAGATAAAATAGCATACTGAAAAGTTGCATACATTTGGAGGGAAAACTAATGAGTGAAGTAAAATTGGTTGGAGCAAGTGCAATTAACATCCCGAACATGCCTTGGCAAGAAAAGCCTGCTGGCTACGAAAATCCGATTTGGAGACATAATGATAACCCGGTTATCAAAAGAAATCCTGCAAAAGGTGTAGCCCGTATTTTCAATAGTGCGGTTGCTGCGTATGAAGGCAGTTTTATTGGTGTATTTCGTGTAGAAGATAACACTACTCGTCCGCATCTGCGTATGGGACATAGTGTGGATGGTTTGGATTGGAAAATCGATGATGAGCCGATCCGATTTATAGATGAAGAAGGTAATCCTTATCAGCCGCGTTATGCTTACGATCCACGTCTGGTGAAGGTTGAAGATACATTTTATATTATCTGGTGTACAGATTTCTACGGCGCAGCTATTGGGGTAGCAAAAACACAAGATTTCAAAACATTTATCAGCTTGGAAAACCCATTCCTGCCATTCAACCGGAACGGCGTACTGTTCCCTAGAAAAATCAACAACAACTTCGTGATGTTGTCCCGTCCAAGTGACAGTGGCCATACGCCATTTGGTGATGTATTCCTTAGTGAGAGCCCTGACTTCGTATATTGGGGAAAACACCGCCATGTAATGACCAAGGGTGGTCAAGGCTGGTGGCAAAGTGTCAAAATTGGTGGCGGACCAGCGCCGATTGAAACTACTGAAGGCTGGTTGATGTTCTACCATGGCGTAACTGGAACGTGCAATGGTCTTGTGTATAGTATGGGAGCGGTTATTTTGGACATCAATGAGCCCTCGAAAGTAAAATATCGCTCGAAGAACTTTGTATTAACGCCAGAAGAATGGTACGAGGAAAGAGGTTTTGTGAATAACGTCCTATTCCCTTGTGCTACTCTGCATGATGCAGAAACCGGCCGTATCGCCATCTATTATGGCGCGGCTGATACTTATGTAGGCGTTGCTTATACAACGGTTAATGAAATCGTCAACTATGTCATCGAAACCCATGAAGAGGTTGGCGATGATGCAGGTTTAGGAAAAATCTAAATTGGACTTAATGACCTATATTTTCAGTGAGCTTGCTAGAGTTCCGGAGAATTGCGTAGCGTAGAGTTTGCAAGAAGTGTTTTGGGTTTGGTGTGTTGAATGTTGTTGGGTGTGCTCAGTGCGGAGGTTGCCTTGTGCGACCTCCGTGTTCTGTTGCAGAATGTACAACAGAACGACACATTATCGCCTGTAATAGATAAGTAGCAGGCTAGGAGGAAATTCGACTCTGTTGGCGATTCTGATCACTCTGTTGTTTAGTTACTCTGTGGCTTGGTCACTCTATGGCTCTGACGTAAATAGTTGCACTTTGTGCACTTAAACTAACATTTCTTTGGTTACTAGGCGATATAGTTGCACTTCGTGCAACTATATCAGCGAAGTAACCTCCAAAAGCTCCTTTTACCGTTTTTTAGTTGTACAAAGTGCAACTAAGAGGAAAACACACATATTCAGCTGAAATAAAGCTGCACAAAGTACAACTCTATGGCTCTGACGTAAATAGTTGCACTCTGTGCACTTAAACTAACATTTCTTTGGTTACTAGGCGATATAATTGCACTTCGTGCAACTATATCAGCGAAGTAACCACCAAAAGCTCCTTTTACCGTTTTTTAGTTGTACAAAGTGCAACTAAGAGGAAAACACACATATTCAGCTGAAATATAGCTGCACAAAGTACAACTATCCAGCCAGAAGCTGTTACTGTGCCGATTATAAAGAAGTTAATAGGCGAGATGGAAATGTGGGTGTTGTGAAGGCAATAGGAAGGTAGCGGATAAGTGGAATGTGAGTGGTTGTAGAGGTAATAAGAAGGTAGTAGGTACGTGGAGTGTGATTAGTTGTGAAGGCAATAAGAAGATAGCGGATAAGTGGAATGTGAGTGGTTGTAGAGGTAATAAGAAGGTAGTAGGTACGTGGAATATAATTAGTTGTGGAGGTAATAGGCAAGCAGCGAGTGAGTGGTGAATGTGGCTCAGTTGGCGACCTCAGTCAGTCTGTTGCTAAGTTACTCTATGGCTCTGACGTAAATAGTTGCACTCTGTGCACTTAAACTAACATTTCTTTGTTTACTAGGCGATATAATTGCACTTCGTGCAACTATATAAGCCAAGTAACCTCCAAAAGCTCCTTTTACTGTTTTTTAGTTGTACAAAGTGCAACTAAGAGGAAAACACACATATTCAGCTGAAATATAGCTGCACAAAGTGCAACTATCCAGCCTTGGAGCTGCGACTAAACTATCCAGTCGCAGAAAACGCAACTATTGCATCCCACTCCATCGCAACTTTTCCATCCTAACTATCCCATCCCACTATTCCATCGCAACTATCCATACATCAACGGAAAACCCATATGGGGTTTTCCGTTTCTATCTAGCATAGTAACTCTAACGTTGCTTCGCGGTTACGAACAGCAAGCGAACAATATCGTTACATAACTTAAGGAGGAACAATATTTTGGGAAGCGACATGAATTTGTCACAGTTAAAGGAATATAACGGAAGTAGTCCAAAACCGGATGATTTCGAGCAATTTTGGGAGCGGGCATTGCGTGATCTGGATGCACAGGCGCTGGATTATGAACTGGAACCAGCGGAGTTTGTCAGTGAACTTGCGGAATGTTTTCATTTGTATTTTACCGGAGTTGGCGGTGCAAGAATCCATTGCAAATATGTAAGACCGAAGAACAGCGTACATAAAAAAGGTCCCGGTGTAGTGATGTTCCATGGATACTCCTGTGACAGCGGGGATTGGATGGAGAAGGTGGCATATGCTGCTCACGGGATTAGCGTCCTGGCGATGGATTGTCGCGGCCAGGGTGGCCTCTCCGAAGATAACCTTACCGTAAAAGGGACTACGATACGCGGACATATCATTCGAGGGATGGATGATCCTAATCCTGATAACCTTTATTATCGCAATGTGTTTTTGGATACGGCACAGACTGCCCGAGTTCTGATGTCTATGGATGAAGTTGATCCTGAACGTGTAGGTGCCTTTGGACTATCTCAAGGTGGAGCGCTGACTGTGGCTTGTGCAGCATTAGAGCCTCGCATAAAAATAGCCCTGCCTGTATATCCCTTCCTTTCAGATTATAAACGTGCTTGGGAGCTGGATATTACCACTTCAGCTTATGAGGAGATCAACTATTATTTCCGGTTTTTTGATCCCCATCATTTGCGTGAGGATGAGATTTTTAATAGGCTCGGTTATATCGATATTCAGAATCTTGCCGAAAGAATACAGGCCAAAGTACTGTGGGTTACCGGGTTATCCGATACGATTTGTCCACCTTCAACTCAATTCGCCGCATACAATAAAATACTAGCGTCCAAAGAGCTTATGGTTTATTATGAGTACGGTCATGAGTATTTACCATATCTTGCCGATCGGGCGTTGGAATTGTTCATGACCTTGTAAGAGATAAGCCAGCAGGCATAACTGAAGACAACGGTGGTGAACAATTGATGAAGTCGCAAGTAAAAAAAGAAAAGGCGCATTTCCAGCTGCACCCTGCCAAATCGATTGGGGTGCGGCTTTTTCTCATCTTCTTCATCTCAACAATGGTGCTCGTTCTCTCACTTGGCTACATTTCCTATTCCGTAGCTGAGCAAACGATCGAGAATAACGCGCTGTCAGCCAATCAACAGACAGTCGTCCAAGCTGCAGAGAAGTTTGATGTTGAATTATTGCGTTATGAGGATGGCCTAGGAAGAATTCTTTACAACAATGAGATTCAGGATGCACTCAAACAAGGGAATAATCCCACTACAAGTAATGAGGATCGTAATTTGCAGTCCAACCAGATTAGCGCCGAGCTAAATGCCTGGCTGACCGCATCAAAGGGGGTAGAAGCTGTATACCTCATCCCGATGAATCAGGAAGTCCCTACTTCGTCAGCGGGATCAAAAGACAGCGCTTTTATCAAAGAATTCAGAGAGTCCTCATGGTTCAAGCAGCTTGAGGAGCAACCACAAACATTGTGGATTCCCCGAACAGAACAGGGGCAAGCCGGAAATACTTCGGGTATGTTTCATTTGGCACAATCGATAGCTGGGGATACACAAAGCCCGGGATACATAATTATCTGTGATATTAGAATTAGTGAATTAGAAAATCAGCTTCGTAAAGTTGATCTCGGACCCAGCTCTTACATGCAATTGCTGACGGATAAGGATGAATTGATCGCATCGTCCCAGCAAGTGGGAACAGATACTTATCTCAGTCTGGGAGGGACTCTTCTTCATGGTTTGGAGCATGAGGCTGGGTCATTGCCAACGAAGGATGAGAAAGGAAAATCCATTCTGGCTGTGTACGGGACGATGGAAAGCTCCAGCTGGAGATTGCTTGGTGTTGTTCCGGCTGAGAATCTTACGAAAGACGCACTTCGTATTCTAAAAACTACATATATTATTGTTGCGGTGGCTGCTATTGTCGCCATTCTAATTGGTTACTGGATGTACAGAATGGTATCTAAGCCCTTGACCCGACTTAAGGATCTAATGTCTCAAGGGGCAGATGGAAATCTTGGAGTACGTACGGATATTACCTCACGAGATGAAATTGGTCAGTTATCGGGTTCCTTTAATAGGATGATGGAACGGATCACAGAACTGGTAATCCATACTAATGAAACCGCGAGGAAGGTAATGGAAACTGCCGATGAACTCAGTAGAGTATCGCGTAAGACAGCGATGGCAGCCAAAGAGATTGCCGCAGCAACAGAAGAAATTGCCGGAGGTTCAGGCAGCCTAGCTTTGGAGGCGGACCAGGGTAACGAGCTTACGGGGCAAATTTCGGTGCAAATGAACAAAGTGAACTCAGCTACGCATGAGATGGATCATACCGCACATAGTATCGGCGTGCTTAGTGAAGAAGGTTTTAATGAGTTAAAAGAGCTGCTTGGTAAAACCAATAAGACGGGTGACATGACGAATAAGCTCGTGTTGAAAGTGAATGAGCTGCAAGACACCACATCATCAGTGATGAAGGTGCTTGATGTTATGCAGAATATTACACAGCAGACGAATATTTTGTCTCTAAATGCAACGATAGAAGCGGCAAGGGCAGGGGAGTCCGGCCGGGGATTTATGGTAGTGGCCGATGAAATACGCCAGCTTGCAGATCAGTCCAAAGAATCCATTGCTGTGGTGGCTAATATAACTGACACTATTATGAAGGATATGAACGAGACCGTAGGTGTTCTCTCGGAAGTAGCCCCTCTTTTTAATCAGCAGGTGACTTCAGTGGAGAGCACTAGCGATATCTTCGTATCTGTACAGGATCAGATGCGTCATTTTATTACACGCTTGGAATCTGTTGCTTTATCGATGGATAGCTTGAGCCAATCCCAGAAGGTGCTGTCAAATTCGATGGGCAATATCAGCTCCATTGCAGAAGAATCATCAGCAGCTTCTCAAGAAGTGGCTTCGCTTAGTGGGGAGCAACAAAGTGTGAGTGATCATTTAGTGGAGCTGTCTGAGCAGCTTGAGCATGCGTCCCGGCAGTTGCAAGAAAAACTGTCCAAATTTAATTTGTAACTTTGCATAACCTAAGTAAATATTTTTAACTACAAAGACCAGTCTCCCATTATTTGGGACTGGTCTTTGTGCTATTCAAAAGGCTATAAATTAGCTAACTAAGCATGAGTGTAAATAATCCAGCGGGTGGGACATAATAAAGGCTATGAACGTCAGTCAGGAGGAATGGGATTGCACAATAATGTCCACAGACGTATACTCGGCGGACTGATTATTTTATGTTCAGTAATAGCCGTGTTGGTCCTTAGGCTGGCGTGGATTCAACTGTTTATGAAGGAACAGACGGTCCCTGGAACGAAATATACCCTTGCAAAGATGGCAGAAATTCAAAGCGAACGGGAGACGGTATTGGACACTGGGCGGGGGCGTCTGTATGACCGAAAGAGTGAACCCCTTGCCGGGGAAACCATTTGGACGGCTGCGTTTTTTCCTCAAGAGGCGAAGGCTAGGAATACCGTGACGCAGGTCGTATACGAAGAAGCTGAGTCCATGCACCGGTTGGCAGCTATCCTTGGAGTGAGTTATGAGCAATTGCTAAACAAGCGATCTTCCCTTAAAGAACCATTGCTTTGGCCATCCTCAGTGGGAAAAGGACCGCTCGCACTTACATCCGCACAAGCAGAAGAAGTGAGTGCATTGGGGATCGACGGCGTAGGCGTGCTTCCTTTTGCTCGCAGATATGATGGGAACGCAACTGGACGGCAGTGGCTTGGATATTTATCGGAAGCGGTCCCAAACCCTGGTGGGAAGGCTTCGCCATCGGGGCTGAGAATTCCGATGACAGGAACGGACGGATTAGAAAAGACCCTGGAGCCGTTGCTTCGAGGTGTAGGGCATACTGAGGCATACGCTCAGGTTGATGCGCGCGGGCAACGTGTCCCGGGCAGTCCCATTCAAGTACGAGCCCCGGGCAATCCGTATTATCCGCTGTCTTTATATACAACGATTGATAAAAAGCTTCAGGAACAAATAGAGGAGTTAGCTGTCAAAGCTGGAATGAAGGAAGGAGCCGTGGTGGTGTTAGACACCGGAACGGGAGATATTGAAGCCATGGTATCTTTACCTTTTTACGACCCAGAGAAGATATCCCCTGAAGGGGGCGAGTGGAATAACCGGGCGTTGCAGGCTGCCGTACCTGGATCAATTTTCAAAATCGTCACAGCAGCAGCAGCACTAGAAGCCGGGGTCACCTCAGCGGATGAGCTTTTCTATTGTTCAGGGCAATATGAGAAATATGGATTGTCTTGTCTAAAAGGAAAAGGACACGGTCCCCTCACGCTGGCGCAAGGGTTCGCCGTGTCCTGTAATACTGTATTTGCTGCGCTGGCAGAACGTTTGAGTGGGGCGCAGCTTCAAGCGACAGCACTCGCGCTGGGGCTCGGAAGAGATATTAGCTGGCAAGCGGAGAATACGCTTGGTTTTCCAGTTCTTAAGCCACTGTCCGGTGAGCAGAAGGGGACGATCTTTACTTCTTTGCTGCCGGATGATCCAGGCGCCAGAGTGCAGACGGCCATTGGGCAGCGAGATGTGCAAGTGACCCCACTTCAGGCAGCGAACCTGGTGGTGACGTTACTGCATGGCGGGGAAGTGAGAGCGCCAAGAATTCTCCAGCGTGTAACCTTTGCAAATGGGCAAAAGCTAGAGGATCTGCCGGGTCATCTTTCCCCTTCAACTGCCGGGAGGATCTCAGAATCTACAGCCCGCCAGCTGCTGTCCTGGATGCGTAAAGTAGTTACGGATGGAACCGGCACAAGTCTGCAGAGCACGAAATGGCCGGTTGCCGGGAAATCAGGTACGGCACAAACCCTTGTTAAGGGTATGCCGCGTAACAATCAATGGTTTATCGGCTATGGGCCGCTGGATCATCCCAGATATGCTGTGTCGGTAGCGGTGGAGAACGTCGCTCCGGACAGCTCACATCTAGCCGTTAAGCTGTTCGGTCAGATATTGGATTTATTATCATCGGTTCCCTCTGGAGCTTGAGGTTCAGGTGGTGGCGCAGAGCTGGTCTGATTGGAAGCTGGACCGTTAGCTGCAAAGGGTGAAACGATAAATTCCTCTTGCGGGAGATAGATCCAGCTCTGAAGATACCCTTGTTGAATCAGTTCTTTTATCAGAATAAGCAGAATCGGCGACAGAATCAGACCAGCCATACCGAAAGCAGATGTGGACAGAATGACGAACGACAGCATAAGGAAGGCTGAGGATACGCCAATCGAATTCCCGGTAATCTTCGGCTCAAGCAATTGCCTAACAATTAGTACAATGGCAAGGAGGATAATTAATCCGATAGCCAGTGAAGTATTGCCCACGATGAACAAATAGATGATCCAAGGGACTAAAATTGTCGTCACGCCAAGAAGCGGCAAAACATCAAATACCGCGCAGACTAATGCCATTGTGATTTCGTTGCCGGTTCGCAGAATAAATAAGCCGACTAGAACTATGGCAAATGTAATGCTGATCAGAATAAGTTGTGCTTTTAAATAGGAACCGATAGCTTTAAAAACATTGCCTTGCAGAAAGGCGAAGGCGTTCTTAAAGGTTTTTGGCATTTTGTCATGCGCGATTTTACGCCAATCTTTGATTTCCATGCTAAGAAAAAATGCCAAAATAATGGCTATCCCGAAATTGGCCATGAAGGTGGAGAAGGAGCCTAGAATACCGGCCATGTATTTTAGAAAAGTAATCAGCCATCCTGTTAGGACATCCGTGGCATCTTTAAAGTACCCGTTGACCTTGTTCGTAATATCGGGTGGCAAGTTATCTATTTTTTGCTGCAGGTAGGTCGTGGTCTCCACAAAATGCTGCTGCACCACATATGTATATTTAGGGAGGTTCTCTTGGAAGTGAAGGGCCTGGAACGTAATCAGTAGACCGGCACCAAATAATGTACCTAACAGCACAATCAGAAAGAGCAACACTGAAATAGCGGAGGCAAAAGGTTTACCAAGACCACGGCGGTTCAAGAAGCGGGCCAAGGGTTCGATAAGCAAAAATACAAAAAAAGACAGGAATACAGGTGCAGCTAACTGATACAGCTTACTAAAGGAGAACATAATTAGATAAACCGTGAGGACAATTAATCCGATGTCAAAAAATGTGCGCCAATATTTTTTGTATAACGGCAGCATAGATATAAACAACTCCCTTTTTTTATAAGTGGATACGCCAGGTTGATTACATTGTACATGATTTTACTTTAAAAGCGTCTATTTCTTTGATACATGTGTTAAAATAGGGGGTAACGTTTTTTTATTCTACTTCACTTGGCCGTTTCACGGGTTCTGCTTGCAGACATTAGGCGAGCCAAAGTCAACTCTGGAAAAGCGGGGAATTAATATGCAGACTTTGCTGCTCTGGTTATTTTACATCTCATCATTTTATGCTTTTATCCCTGGTATGATCAGCCGGATTTTTGGTTACCGTGTCTTTCGTAAAGGAACTGGGCGGAATGAATTCGCACTGACCTTCGATGATGGACCTGATCCTCGATTTACACCATTACTGCTGGAATTACTGAAGAGGTATGATGCAAAAGCAACCTTTTTTGTAGTCGGCTCTAATGCTGAACGTTATCCTGATCTTATTCAGCGTATCCATGATGAGGGACATCTCATCGGAATTCATAATTATGTTCACAAGACGAACTGGCTCATGCGGCCAGCAACCGTCCGCCGGCAGATTCAACGTACGAATGATATTATCTATAATATTATTGGCGAACGCAGTACGTATTACCGTCCACCTTGGGGTATTGTCAATTTATTTGATATTTCCAAACGACGCCAAGTTGAAATTGTGCTTTGGTCGGCAATGTTTGGCGATTGGCGTGAGAAGCTCGGCGCCGAAAAACTCACTGAGAAGATGCTGGCCCGTCTAAATCCCGGGGAAGTGATGTTGTTGCATGATAGCGGCACAACGCTGGGTGCAGATGCGGATGCTCCAGGGAATATGCTTGTGGCTCTTGAGCAGACTCTGGAGGAAGCCCGTAAACGGGGACTACGCAGCATTCGGATTGATGAGATGATTAAGATGGCTGAGACGTCACCTATCCGGCGCTTATCTTTTGGTAAACGGGTGCTTGTAGGACTTTGGTTAGCTTGGGAACAGGTATTTCAAGCTCTTTTTCATCTCCAAACGATTACTCCGTCAGATCCTTTCCTGCATTATCGGATGCGGAAATATCAGGGTGAACCGGTTGAACTCGAGGGCGGAGAACTGCTGCGTAAAGGTGACAAAGTCATTGAGCTGCACATCGATAATAAACAGTTGTTCGAATTAGGGATTCATTCACGTTCTTCCGCTCAACTTGCGATTCGAATGATCCGCAGAATGGAAAAGGATCTGCCCATTCTTGCTGAGATCATTGCCAAAGATGTGGATCTTGCGGAAGCCAAAGCGCTTTATGGAGTCAGCATGATTAACCGGGGACCGGAGAAATTCGGCTTTACCGTACGTGATTTACCGGATGGCTTATTCGCACGTTCCTCCAAATTTTACTTAAGGATCCTGTTAAGTGTGATTCATCCAGCAGGTGGAGCAAGGCTTAAAGAACGGAGCGAGGTCCTTGTGCCGAAGCTTATCCTGATGCCTGTCTCAGAGCTGCTCAAAAAGATGAATCAACAGCTGCCTCATCATCCGAAAACTGCAAAAAAACGCAAATCGCAACAGGAAGAATCGTTGTCACTTAATGATTCGGTTGCGGATGTAGAAATGCCAGGTGCGACAGTAACCAATTGATTCATGATCTTATTGATAAATATTTTACAGTGGACATGTAAAGAGATGTTCTACAATCCAGCGATGGGTTGTGGAACATTTTTTTATTGGGATAATTAAAAAAAGAGCAGCCCGCCAGTAGAAATACTAAGGTGGGACTGCTCTTGCTTGTTGTAATATTCTTTTTTGCTAAAGGGATTAGATCTTCAGCACTGCGCCGTTACTTGCATTGGTTACCATTTTGGAGTAACGAGCCAGGTAACCAGTTTTAACTTTAGGTTCGAATTCTTTCCAACCCGTACGACGAACTGCTAATACTTCTTCTTCAACCAGCAATTCAATCTTCCGGTTGTTGAGATCCAGCTCAATGATGTCTCCATCCTCAACAAAAGCGATCGGACCGCCTTCAGCTGCTTCTGGAGAGATATGACCGATACTGATTCCGCGGGAAGCCCCCGAGAAACGACCGTCTGTAATCAGACCGACCTTAGCACCTAGCCCCATACCCACGATTTGTGAAGTAGGCGCCAGCATTTCCGGCATTCCTGGTCCGCCCTTAGGACCTTCATAGCGGATAACGACTACATGGCCTTCTTTAACTTTACCGTTCGCGATACCTTCCAGTGCAGCTTCTTGGGAATCAAAGCAGATCGCAGGACCTTTATGATATCCACCTACTGAAGCATCAACTGCACCAACCTTGATGATAGAACCCTCTGGAGCCAAGTTTCCGTAAAGTACGGCAAGACCGCCTCTTTCGGAGTAAGGGTTGTCGATAGTATGAATTACGGAAGTATCTTGGATCTCGTGTCCGATTACGTTCTCAGCTAATGTTTTGCCGGTAACGGTCATACATTCCCCGAACAGAGCACCTGGTTTCTTCAGCAGTTCATTCAATACAGCACTAACGCCGCCCGCACGGTCCACATCTTCAATAAAGATATCAGAAGCTGGAGCCAGCTTAGCCAGATAGGGAACACGGTTTGCAACTTCGTTAATGCGTTCAAGCGGATAATCGATACCTGCTTCTTGAGCTAATGCAAGGGTGTGCAGCACTGTGTTAGTAGAACCACCCATTGCCATATCCAGTGCAAATGCGTTATCAAGGGATTCTTTAGTTACGATATCTCTTGGTTTAAGATCCAGCTTAATCAATTCCATCAGTTGTGTTGCGGATTTGCGAACAAATTCTCTACGCTCATCAGCAACAGCCAGAATCGTACCGTTACCTGGCAATGCCAGTCCAAGTGCTTCTGCAAGGCAGTTCATGGAGTTGGCAGTGAACATTCCGGAACAAGATCCACAGGTAGGACAACCGAATTGTTCTAATTCAAGCAGCTCTGCATCGTTGATTTTGCCGACTTGGTGAGCACCAACGCCTTCAAATACCGAGGTCAGAGAGAGCTTTTTACCTTTACTATCTACGCCGGCTTTCATTGGGCCGCCGCTTACGAACATGGTTGGGATGTTAACACGCAGTGCGCCCATCATCATGCCCGGTGTAATTTTATCACAGTTAGGGATGCAGACCATGCCATCGAACCAATGCGCGGAAACTACAGTTTCCAAGGCGTCAGCGATGATCTCGCGGCTTGGTAGTGAATAACGCATGCCGATATGTCCCATAGCAATCCCGTCATCTACGCCGATCGTATTGAATTCAAAAGGAACGCCACCAGCTTCGCGAATCGCTTCCTTAACGATTTTACCGAACTCTTGCAAATGCACATGCCCTGGAACAATATCAATATAGGAATTGCAGACCGCAATAAACGGCTTTCCGAAATCTTCTTCTTTTACTCCGGCTGCTCTCAGGAGACTACGGTGTGGAGCACGGTCAAAGCCTTTTTTAATCATGTCTGAACGCATTTTCTTGGCTGCCATAATGACATTCCCCCCTAAATGAATTTCAATCAAATATAGTGTCGCATTAACGCAATGAACTCCAAAGACCTGCGTATATACGGTTTATAGAAAGAACGGGGACCTGCTTCCTCAATAAGAAAAGCGATGCCGTTTCTATAAAAAAAGCCGCTGTTTTGGTATAAACAGTTACCGCCTAAAATGAACGGAGAAGTCATTGTTATTAGTGAGTCTATCACAAAGAGCACGTTTTTTCTACCGGACAATGTGAAGTTTGTCGATTGACGCAAAGCGTGGGAAGTGGAGGAAAAGCTCATTTTCGAAAGGAAAGTGCTTTATTTGGAAAATGGAACAGGGTTCGGATGTATCTATTTACCACTCTAGACAACTTTAGGAGAGCTGAGTATGATGGGAGTTATTATTTTATGGGAGGTGCTGGAAAATCGGGATTTGTCTATTATTATCGCCGCGGTGGATCGTTTTTACGGGGATGAAAAGCTAAGGAGGGAAAGGGAATGTCACAGCGTACAACTTTTTTAAATCCAATTGTAGCAAGCTCAGGAGACCCATGGGTATTCAAACATACCGATGGCTATTATTACTTTATGGCCACAAAAGCTAAATGTCTGGAGCTGACGAGATCTAGAACCTTGACCGGCCTTGCGGAGGGCGACAAGAAAGTGATCTGGTCTCCCGAACCGGGGGGCAGCTACAGTTACAATCTGTGGGCGCCGGAAATTCATCATTTGGACAACAGATGGTACATTTACTACACTGCGAATGACGGAGGAGGCGACGATTCACGGCGGATTTGCGTGCTGGAGAATGAAGCGGCGAACCCGCTGGAAGGACAGTGGGTATGGAGAGGTGCTTTGCAGACACCTGTCCCAGGGTTGGATGGAACAGTAATGTCTTTGCGGGATCAGCTGTATTTTCTGTATGCGGGATATGGTCATTTTCCTGATTATGGGTCGGCTATTTACATTATGCGAATGAGTAATCCTTGGACCTTGGAAGGGGAGCATCACCTGCTTACCGCTCCAACTCTGTCATGGGAGAAGCAAGGTGGCATGGCGATTAACGAAGGTCCGATAATTTTGCAGCGAAACAATCGTATTTTCATGGTTTATTCGGCAAGTACGACTTGGTCTGAGGATTATGCACTAGGGATGCTCACCATGAACGAAGCGGCAGATCCTTTGCAACCGCTGTCATGGGAAAAATCAATGTCGCCTGTATTTTGCAAAAGTGTAGAGAACGGGATTTTTGCCACGGGGCACAATAGCTTCACACATTCTCCTGATGGCAAGGAAGATTGGATAGTCTATCATGCGCTTCCTTCCGCTGGAGCGGATGTGTCTTTGCGCGCGACCCGTATCCAGAAATTTGGGTGGAAGGTGGATGGGACACCAGATTTTGGGGTTCCTTGTAGGGATACGCTTGCTCAGACCGTACCGTCGGGAGAATAAGAATAAAACAGGAAATCAAGACTGAAAAGGCCATTCATTACAGAAAAACTGTAATGAATGGCCTTTTCATGTAATGCAGATATTTTTATTCGCTGTCGATAATAATTGACGAAAAACGCCTGTTTTATAAGGGGTTTTTCGCCAAAATATAGGATGGTTAGTACGGTTTTTTAATAGGTTTGTAGTTGGTATAGCCACATATTTGTTTGAGAAAAGTTCATAAGATTACAAAATTATTGTATGAAAGCGTTGACATATGAATTTTGGATGCTTATAATTCGATCTGAGATACAGAAAAACTGTATTAATCAAGGGGAGTTATCTACAGGGCAAAAAGGAGCGTGGTTCCAAGCTTTGGATTTGCTTAAGGCGTTATGGCAAATATTTTATAGTGGGAGGTTAAGTATGAAGAACAATGCAAAGCGTTATTTTAGTCTTTTATTTGTGTTAATACTGATCATTTCGACTGTAACAGCATGTAGTGGCAACAGTGCAAACAATGGGGCTGATAAGGGTGTCTCCAACAACAAAGAGAACGAGAGCACAGCCAAAGACCCGGTTGAGTTTACAGATATCAGCGCAGACATACGCGGCAATACAGCCCCAACGCAAGAGCAAATCGACGAAGTTAATCATTCCTTGAATGATACATACCTCGGCGACGTCTTCGATGAAGTCATTCCAAATGATTACTCAGCTTATCCTGTTAAAGGTGATGTGGTTCTGGATGTATGGATGCCTGCGAATTCCAATATTCCGGATATGAACAATCATGCTGTCCAGAAGCAGGTGGAGCAATTAACGGGAATCAAAGTAAACTTCATCACGCCGCCAATCGGCCAGGAAGCGGATGCCTTCACGCTGATGATCTCCTCCGGTGAACTGCCTGACATTATCATTGAGCCGGGACGTTATCCGGGAGGTTTTGAAGCGGGCGTAAATGACGGCGCTTATATCGATCTGACAGATCTGATGGAGAAAAATGCTCCGAACTATACGAAGTGGCGCAATTCGGATGAATCAAGAAGAAAAACCACGGTCACGGATGACGGCAAGCTGCTCGGCTTCTATGGCATCGCCCCATATTCAGAGTGGACTTGGTTTGGAACATTGATTAAGCAGGAAGCGCTGGACAAAACAGGGCTTGAAGTTCCAAATACGATTGATGAATGGCATACCTTCCTGACTAAAGCAAAGGAAGTCGGATACAAAGCACCGCTTAATTACGGCTCTACTTACGGCCAGATTTTTACCGGCATCATAAATGGCGCATATGGAGTATGGGATTGGACGTTCCTTGATGAGAATGGCAAAGTGGCCTGGGGGCCAGCACAGCCGAAAGCTAAGGAATATTTGACCACCATGCAGCAATGGAACAAAGAAGGATTACTGAACCCGGACTGGGCAACGGCAGACTTTAACCAGAGAATGGCGAGCGCCATTTCGGGAGATACCGCGATGATGATGGACTCTCCGGATACGATGTGGAGTTATTGGAAAGAGCAGAGCGGTATCGACTTTGTGGGCGCACTGAACCCGGTTCTGAACAAAGGAGATAAGTCCGCAACCACGTACAAAAATTTCAAAAGAGCGGGGATCGAAGCTGCAATCACCACGCAAAGCAAAAATGTAGAAGCGGCAATGGCTTGGCTTGATTTTAATTACAGTAAAAAGGGCTGGGAATTGATTAACTTTGGTGAATACGGCACGGTCCACCTGATTGATGAGACGGGAATGCCTTATTATCCAGAGAACAGTTATATCTTTAAAGACCCTGAAGGTCAGCCCGTATCGACAACCTTATGGAAATACCGGATGCACAACTGGCCGGATATCCGGGATGAGCATCATTCCAACCCGCTGATCGCTGCCAAAGGAAGTTACTCGGGAGACATTCGCAAGAATTGGACAGAAAATATGGACACCAGTATGGCTATGCCACCTATTTCCTTTACCAAAGATGAAGCTTCGCGGGAAGCCGAGCTTGGAAACCAGCTGTCGACACTGCGAGGAGAGTATTTTGCAAAAATCATAATGGGAGACCTGCCGGTAGATGCCTATGATAAATTTTTGAAAGAAGCTCAGAGTATGGGACTGGAAGAGTTTTTGAGTATCCATCAGGCAGCCTTAGATCGATATAACAAACGATAGGTGGTTGTTTTATGGAAATATTACGAAAAAACAGAGCGATAAAGCCCATTCCTCAGGACGCCAAACCTAAAAATACCAAGTTAGTGATTAAGAAGGATTTGAAAAAGAACTGGTTTGTCTATCTGTTGGCTGTCCCTGTTTTAGCGTGGTTCCTGATTTTCTGCTACGGGCCGATGTGGGGGGTTATGATCGCCTTCAAGGATTTTAAACCCCTGCTGGGGTTTGGCCAGAGCGAGTGGGTAGGGTTTAAGCACTTTATTGATTTTTTCCAAGGGCCTTATTTCTGGCGGGTCGTTAAAAACACCCTTCTCCTCAATGTTTGGGGGATTGCCTTTGGATTTACAGCCCCGATTATTCTGTCCTTGATGCTGAACGAAATCCGTGGGGTTAAGTTTAAAAAAGTGGTCCAAACGATCACCTATATGCCGCACTTTATATCCCTGGTGGTGGTATGCGGGATCATTCATATCTTTGCCGCAGATGAAGGGATTATCACGCAAATCCTGCAATTTATTACCGGAAAAGAGTACTCTTCACTGCTCGGCTACTCTTCGTTCTTCCGGCCGATTTATACCTTCTCCGGCATTTGGCAGAGCATCGGCTGGGATAGCATCATCTACCTTGCGGCGATGAGTTCCATCGATACTTCATTATATGAAGCTGCTGAAATTGACGGAGTGGGACGGATTAAAAAAATGTGGCATATTACGCTGCCGCAGATCAGCCCAGTTATCATCATTCTGTTTATTTTTGCCATCGGCGGGTTGATGTCGTCCGGGTACGAGAAGATTATCCTGCTGTACAATCCTCTGATCTATGATACGGCGGATGTTATTGCCTCTTACGTGTATCGTCGCGGTTTAAGAGAAGCCAGTCTTAGTTATTCCACGGCTGTGGGCTTGGTCAGCTCAATCGTTAACTTCGGGCTGCTCTGGATGACCAATACAATAGCCAAACGCAGGTCCGAGGTCAGCTTATGGTAAGAAAGAGGGACAGCTATGAAAGATAATTTGCAGCGTAAAGCGAAAAAAAGACGAAAACATAAATCCATCGGTGACAGAGTATTTGACGGCACACTTTATACTCTGCTGACCGCATTAACCTTGGTGTGTTTTTATCCGATCCTGCACATCCTGTTTGCCTCCGTCAGCGACCCCGGCATGTTGATTGCTCATAAAGGCATTTTGCTGAAACCGCTGGGATTCACTTTGGATGGCTATAAGCTGGTATTTAAAGATAACAGTCTGATCAACGGCTATAAAAACACGATTATATATGTAGGATTAGGCACATTAGTCAACATGATCATGACCATTCTGGGAGCTTATGTATTATCCAGACGAGGATTGTATTTCAAAAACTTCATCATGATCCTGATTACAATCACCATGTTTTTTGGCGGCGGGTTGATTCCTTGGTTCTTATTAATGAAGGATATTGGTCTGTACAATAATTTGTGGGCCATGATTTTGCCAAGTGCTTTAAGCACATGGAACATTATTATCCTACGAACTAGCTTTCAAGCCATTCCGCAGGAATTGGAGGAAGCGGCTACCATTGACGGGGCAAGTCAGGCCCATATTTTAACGAATGTGATTCTTCCGCTGTCCAAAGCTACGCTGGCCGTAATCTTTTTATACTATTTAGTGGGGAACTGGAACTCATGGTTTAATGCGATGGTGTTGTTGAAGGACAGACAGCTGTTCCCACTGCAGCTATTAATGAAGGAAATATTAGTAGCTAATGATGCAACCGCAACCTCGATCGGCAGTGCAGGCGGGGTAGTCATCGATAGTGCCCAGAGCCAGACGGCTTTCCGCGAGCTGGTTAAGTATTGTGCGATCGTCGTTTCTACGCTTCCTATATTAATGGTATATCCTTTCTTGCAAAAATATTTTGTTAAAGGTGTTTACGTAGGTTCGATTAAAGGATAGCGGGCAAAAAAACAAGTTCATCTTATATAGAAATTATTTAATAGGAGTGAAGTACACCATGTTGACAGAAGCAAGCAGCACATCCGTTCCACGTCCAGAATATCCAAGACCCCAATTTGCCCGTAAGGATTGGCTTAGCCTAAATGGAGAATGGGATTTTACGTTTGATGATGAAGATGTCGGTGAGGAAGAACAATGGTATCGGACGGACACAAAGGGTTTATTTTCACGGGTTATTCAAGTGCCCTTTGCGTTTCAGAGCAAGCTGAGCGGGATTGAAGATCCTTCATTTCATGATGTTGTGTGGTATAGAAGAACTTTTGAAGTTCCTGAGGGTTGGAATGGGAAGCGGATTGTCCTCCATTTCGGCGCCGTTGATTATTTGGCAAAAGTCTGGGTGAATGGTCAGCTGGTGGCCGTGCATGAAGGCGGACATACACCATTTCAGATCGATATCACTACTTCGCTGCTCAAAGGAAGGAATACCATCATACTGCGCGCAGAGGATTTCAGCCGCGATGTCACCTTGCCGCGGGGCAAGCAATATTGGCTGGAGCAGTCTGCTGCCATCTTTTATACCCGCACAACCGGAATCTGGCAGAGTGTCTGGCTTGAACCGCTGTCTGCAGTGCATCTGAGTAAAACCATGATGACACCTGATATTGACCGCAATGAAATCCGGCTTCGAACCTTTCTGCAAGGATTTAAGTCTGCTGATCCGCTCAAGCTGCGCATAACGGTATCGTATGACAGTGAAGTAATTGCGGAAGATCAATATATGGTCATGAATGCTGAGCAGCTGCGCACTATCGGCTTGGGTGATTTTGCGGATCATGGTCTTGGACGTTTATGGAGCCCTGAGCATCCGAATTTGTATGATATTCAATTCCAATTGCTTCGGAATGAGGAAGTAATTGATGAAGCAGTGAGTTATTTCGGCATGCGTAAGGTGTCGATTGAAAATGGCAAGCTATGCTTGAATAACCGCCCATATTTCCAGAGACTGGTGCTGGATCAGGGATACTTCCCTGACGGGATACTAACCGCACCTACAGACGAAGAGTTGAAACGGGATGCCCAGCTGACGAAAGAAATGGGCTTTAACGGGGTGAGAAAACATCAGAAGACAGAAGATCCCCGGTTCCTGTATTGGTGTGATAAGCTCGGCCTGCTGGTATGGAGTGAGGCAGCCAATGCTTACGAATATTCCGAGGAGTATGTCCGCCGTTTCACGAAGGAATGGCAGGAGATCATCGAGCGCGACTATAACCATCCTTGTATCGTGACCTGGGTTCCGCTTAATGAGAGCTGGGGTGTTCCCAATGTCCAGATTGATACACGCCAGCAGCAGCACGGATTGGCTATGTATCATTTAACGAAATCCTTGGATGAGATGAGACCTGTTGTGTATAACGATGGGTGGGAGCATATGACTACAGATTTGGTGACTATTCATGACTATGAGAGCCATCAGGCAGTGCTGGAGGAGAGATATGCCACGGCAGAATCTTCTGTAAATGCGATGCCGGCCAACCGCAAAATATTTGTCGGTGGAGCTTCGTATCAAGGCCAGCCGATTCTCGTATCCGAGTTTGGTGGAATTGCCTTCAAGAAAAGTGAGTGGGAGGGCTGGGGTTATTCTGGGGCAGAGAATGAAGAGGATTTCCTGATGAAGCTCAAGGCTGTGGTTGACCCGATGTTCACTTCCCCGGTGATCCAAGGGTATTGCTATACCCAGCTGACGGATGTCGAGCAGGAAATCAACGGACTGCTCACCTATGATAGACAGCCCAAAGCTCCGCTTGAAGCGATCCGCAACATCATGATGCATATCCAATAAATAACATTTACTAAAAGGAGTTACACCATGACACAACAAGCAACGCTTCCGCGTCCTGAATATCCCCGCCCTGGCTTTGTTCGACCAGAGTGGATCAATCTGAACGGCCAGTGGCAATTCGAAATTGATCATGGCAAAAGTGGGAAGGAGCGCGGATACCCTGTTAACGATCATAATCTCTCAGGGACAATTACTGTGCCCTTCTGTCCGGAAAGCAAGCTGTCCGGTGTAGAATATAAAGATTTTATGGCTGCTGTATGGTATAAAAGGGAGTTTACCGTACCGGAGAGCTGGACAAATGGCAGAGTTATCCTTCATTTTGGCGCCGTTGATTATATGGCGGAGGTCTGGGTGAACGGCGTATCCGTAGGTACGCACCGCGGAGGATATACTCCGTTTAGCTTTGATATTACTTCTAATCTTTTAGCGGGAAGTAATGTGATTACTGTATATGCTGAAGACGACGTTCGATCGGGACGACAGCCACGGGGCAAGCAGAGTGAACAGTTCCATTCGCACGGCTGTGATTATACACGCACTACAGGAATCTGGCAGACGGTATGGCTTGAGCAAGTCCCTGAAACCTATCTGTCTAATCTGAAAGTTGTCGCTGATCCCGACAATGGCTGTGTGCACCTAGAAATGAAGGTACAAGGGAACGCTGCGGGGGACACGCTTAGGGCCACTGCTCTTTATGGCGGCAAACCCGTTGGGGACAGCAGTGTGATCGTTTCCGGACCCTCTATAAAACTTACGATTCCGCTATCAGAGATTCACTTGTGGGAAGTTGGAAACGCCAGATTGTATGACCTGAAGTTGTCCTTGCATAGTCAGGGACGGGAGAGTGACGTGGTCCATTCTTATTTTGGACTCCGCACGGTACGACTGGATGGGATGGCATTCCGGATCAATGGGAAATCCGTATTTCAGCGGTTAGTTCTGGATCAAGGTTTTTATCCGGAGGGAATCTATACCGCTCCTACTGATGAAGATCTGCGCAGAGACATCGAAATCTCAATAGGGCTTGGCTTCAATGGCGCGAGGCTTCACGAGAAGATCTTTGAACCGCGTTATCTTTATTGGGCTGACCAATTAGGTTATCTTGTCTGGGGAGAGCATGCCAATTGGGGGCTGAATATTACTGGAGCGGATAGCCTGACTCACTTCCTGCCGGAATGGCTCGAAGGTATGCAGCGTGATTTCAATCATCCCGCGCTGATCGGCTGGTGCCCTTTTAATGAGACCTGGGACCGGGACGGTGCGAAACAGCATAACCCCGTGCTCCAGATTGTTTACGACGTAACAAAACGTATGGATCCAACACGTCCAGTAATTGATACAAGCGGCAACTTCCATGTGGCTACAGATATCTTCGATCTTCATGACTATGACCAGAATCCGCAGACGTTCCGGGACAGATATGAACCGATGAAAAGTGGCGGAGAAGTATTCAATACCTTCCCGGATCGCCAAACGTATGAAGGTCAACCTTACTTCATCAGCGAGTATGGCGGAATTTGGTGGAACCCGCAGCAGAAAGATGAAAAATCATGGGGGTATGGGGACAGACCGACCTCAGAGCAAATGTTTATCGAACGCTACGAGGGGTTGACGAATGTTCTATTGGATCATCCGCTGATGTTTGGATTCTGCTATACCCAGCTGTACGATGTGGAGCAGGAAGTCAATGGACTGTACACTTATGACAGACAGCCGAAGTTCGACCCCGAGCGAATCCGCGGCATCAATGCGCGTAAGGCTGCAATTGAAGATTAGAGGCGCTACGTAACTATTCATTCGAAAGGAATGTGATAGATTATGAAAGTGAATTTCCGGCAAAAATATCTGGTCGCCTTAAGTGTTCTTCTTATTCTTCCAATGGGGAAGGTGACCCTAGCTGTCTCTGATCATAATGACTTTTACAACGTGGTTATGCAGGACGGGGCGGACCCATGGGTGTATAAACATACAGATGGCTTCTATTATTTCACCAAAACAACAGGTGGCAATGTTACCCTCTGGAAGTCAGCCCAGTTGACCACTATTGATGCAGCGACTACTAAAGTTGTCAACACGGGCGGTAGCGGCATCTGGGCGCCTGAGCTACATTATATAAACGGAGCTTGGTATATCTACTATGCGATGGACGACGGAGATAACGTAAACCACCGCATGCATGTAATGGAGAACACAGCGGCAGACCCGATGCAGGGAACTTGGCAGTACAAAGGCCAGATCACAGATTCAAGCAATAAGTGGGCTATAGACGGTACTGTGCTGCAAGTGAACGGCGAGCTGTATTTTATCTGGTCCGGCTGGGAGGGGAATGTTAATGTGCGGCAGAATCTCTATATCGCGCATATGAGTAATCCCTGGACCATTGATTCCGAACGCGTAGAGATTTCAAGACCAACGTATAGCTGGGAAACGAATCATTCCCCAAATGTGAATGAAGGACCACAGGTGATTATAAATGGAGAAGTCATTAGTTTGGTCTACTCGGCAAGCGGAAGCTGGACTAATGATTATTGTCTGGGACTGATCACCGCAGACATCTCCAGTGATCTGTTGAATCCGGCATCATGGAATAAACGCAATCAGCCTATCTTTTCCTCAGGCAATGGACTTTATGGACCTGGACACCATTCGTTTACAAAGTCTCCTGACGGCCAAGAGGATTGGATCATGTACCATGTCGCCAAATACAATAACGCTGGCTGGAACCGCGAGGTGCGGATGCAGAAATTCAGCTGGAATGCTGATCATACACCTAATCTGGGTATTCCCGTTGACCCTAATCTTCCGATAACTTTGCCTTCAGGTGAAACCATGCATACCCGCTACGAAGCGGAAAAAGGGATATTTGGCGGCGATGCCTATGCCTCTTCGAGTCCCAAGGGCTCGGCTGGACTTAAGGCGGGTCATATTGATACGCCGGATAGTTACGTGGAATTTTCGGTTGATGCGGCAGCCGCAGGCGAGTATATTCTTTTGGCTCGAACGGCGAATGGAACGTCTGGCGGGAATTGGTCGAATTTTCAGCTTAGTGTCAATGCAGGACCTGCCAGCCCATTCTATATCACCAATAAAGGGTGGGAGAATTGGGGGCTGTCCACAGCCCGGGTTCAACTGAAGGCAGGCATGAACAAGCTTCGTTTTACCAAAGGCGAAGGTTACGGAGAAATTGATTTCATTGATATTAAGCCATTGTGAATCGAACAAACCTAAGAGACATATGAAATGGCTTCCGGTTTTCCGGAGGTCATTTCTAGGTGAAAGGGCTTGTAGGTGTAATTGTTTTTCATCTCATTAAGAAGTAAGATTAGGATAATTATTAGGATACAAGGAGAGCTGATTTGTGCTGGAACTTAGCTTAAACGACCCGGAAAAATTAGTCACAGTAACGCATGCTTTATCAACTCGTTCTAGGGTTGATATTCTTCGGCTCTTAAACTCCAAAAACTTAAATATTATTGAAATCGCTGAGAGGCTGAAGCTTCCAGTGTCGACGGTAGCAAGCAATATTAAAGTATTAGAAGCAGCAGAGTTAATTCATACAGAATTGCTTCCGGCTTCACGCGGGGCAATGAAAGTTTGCAGCCGGAATTATGATGATCTTCATATTGCCTTGAATTTGAAAGAACCGATGTCAAAGGGATTAACTCATGTCTATGAAGTAGAGATGCCGATCGGCCATTATAGCGACTGTGAGGTATCTCCTACTTGCGGAATGGCTAATAGCGAGGGTCTTATTATCAAAGAAGATGAACCGTCGAGCTTTTATCACCCTAAACATGTCAACGCTCAGCTGATCTGGCTCCGCAAAGGATTTCTGGAATATTTGCTGCCTATGGATATCCCCTCCGGAGCACAAATTGAATCGCTGGAATTATCCATGGAGATCTGTTCGGAAGCTCCGAATTATGACCAGAACTGGCCTTCGAACATCTCTGTATGGGTGAATGGATCGGAGATCGGCATGTGGACCAGTCCCGGTGATTTCGGTGACCGGCGGGGCAAGCTGAATCCGAACTGGTGGTGGGATGGATCTACACAATACGGGTTTCTCAAGACCTGGCGTGTTGACCATGAAAAGACGACACTTGATATGGAGAAGGTGTCGAATGTTTCCTTAAATGATCTTCTGATTAACCGGAGCCCCAAATTGCGGCTGCGCATTGGAATCAACCCTGATGCAGTTCATCAAGGCGGACTTAACCTGTTCGGGCGCCAGTTTGGCGATTATGAACAACATATTATGATGAAGGTAAAATATACCATGGATCAGGATGAAGTAGAACTTTAGCTTAGGAGATGAACAAAGCAAGGCGGTTCCTCGGAAACGAATCTTCGTATCCAAGGAACCGCCTTGCTTTGTTTGTTCTGGATGTAAAGCTAGAGTGTGCGCCGTAGGGCGGCACGCTGAAGGGTGATCATCCAGTCAACGGACGGCTCAACCAGCGGGTGAAAGAGCCGTTTAACGGACGGCTGAGCCAGCAATACGGTGAATAATACGGCGGTGAGCAGCAGGACTACTGCCCCAGCAGCATTGCCAATATAGGTGTAAATCCCGGAAACGGCAGCCAGACGAACGATAAAACCATGAAGCAGGAAAACATACAACGTGCGGCGCCCCCAGTCGGTCATGCGGCTCGCTCCGTAAGGTACGAGGCCGAGGAAAGTGAGTGAAGCGACAATTTGTAGTCCGTACAGTCCCAGACGGTATACGCCTGCATACCATACATTGGCATCAAGCTGCATATAGGTCATGCTGCCATATAACCAGCCAAAGGGAAATCCTGCCCCCCATGCGGCCATGACGGCAAGGAGTAGAATGGAGGCGGCTGCTGCAAAGATTTTGATATATTTCTGATAGAGCTTGACGAAGGTTTCGAAGGAGAAATGATAGCCGATAATGAAAAAAGGCAAATATACAAAGGTACGGCTGATGCTAAACCATACACCGTCCAGCTGGAGATATCCGACAGCCACCCCCGCTGTTACAGCGAAGAGGAGCTTAGCGGTTATGGACCATCTGCTCATACCGAGCATCAGGAGGCGCCAGCAGGCATGACTGGCCAGAAACCATAGGAGCAGATAGGGTGCAAAAATGGAATGCTGGATGTTGCTTACATGAAAGAGGGAAACGTCGAGTGCGGAATATAAGCTTTGAAAAATGAGGTATTGCAATCCAATTTGCAGCAGCATTTTGCGGCCGGTAGTTCCGGCAAGGCTTTTTCTGGCGAAATAGCCGGTCACCAGTACGAACAGCGGCATGTGAAAGCTGAAAATCCACATATATAATCCGTGTATTCCGCTCATTTTGTTAATCAGAGGTTCAATTGCATTACCGGCAAAAACAGTGATAATAAGCATAAAACGCAGGTTGAGAAAAAAGGTTTCTCCGCGCGTTTCCAGCGAGTTTTCCCCTACCATGATTTAGCCTCCAAATTATGCTGTATGCAAATTAATTTAATTTTAAAATACTAGATTTTCTTTGATTTAATTGTGAATTAAGTCACAATAGAAAGCGTTATCATGTGTGCGAAATGTGGCGATGTGTTGAAGGTTGTTAGAATAGAGGGATTCCACTATAATTTTTATATGCATTAACATCTGGGAGTGGAACATGTTGAAGAGAAGAATAACTAAGCGTCGCGTCGCTATTTTTGTATTGATTATTTTAGTGGTAGCCGGGTTGCTGATATGGAAGTATTTAACGCCATATGCACCGGCTCAAGAGGCCGAAACCGCACTGATTTCAAGTGGTGGAGTTACCGTCGAACAGAATGATAATTGGATCTCGTTCGAACCTTCCATTACTAAAGGCGCCTCGATTATATTTTATCCTGGGGCTTTGGTTAAACCGGAAGCTTATTCCCCTCTTGCGAAGAGCGTCGCTGCTGCAGGGCATCCCTTCTACATCGCCAAAATGCCGTTTAATTTAGCCGTTACGAAGGGGGATGCCGCAGAAGAGATTATTCGTGTGCATCCGAAGCAATCTTTTGTGCTGGGTGGACATTCACTTGGGGGTGTCATGGCCTCACGTTACGCAATTGAGCATACGGACCAGCTGGAAGGTGTATTTTTCTTAGCCTCTTATCCAGATGAAAAGGGCAGTCTACGAGAGACTACTTTGTCAGTGTTATCGGTTGTGGGTACTGAGGATCAAGTGATTGACAGAGACAGCTACAACAAAGGGCGCTCCTATCTGCCAGATAATACAGTTTATAGTTCAATTATAGGTGGGAATCATGCGCAATTTGGCAGCTACGGGCCTCAGAAGGGGGACGGCGAAGCCACAATATCCGAGGAAGAACAGCAGAGTCGCACAGTAAGTGCCCTGTTGGATTGGCTGGGAAATCTGAGGTAGTTACGGGTCGTTCAACAGAGGGAGGAAACAATTCATGCCCATATTACACATTAACGATGAATGCGTTCCCTGCTCCGGAATATTGTTTGATAAAGACGGGACAATACTCGATCTATTAGCCACCTGGGGGAATTGGGCGGAGCTTGTGCTGCGTGGACTGGAAGATCAACTTGCGATCATGGGAGCGGGATTTATTGTAGAGCGCAGCAAGGTGCTGGGTACGCAACATGATCCGCAAGGGAAGTTAATAGGGTACGACCCGGCGGGGCCGCTTACCATGGCTACAGAAGAAGAAAGTTACGGTGTACTCGCATGGCAGCTATATGCAGCAGGAGTTCCTTGGAATGAAGCGCTGACCCGTGTGAAAAGCATAACTAAAAACGCGATGTATGAATTACGCCGACGCCGTATGGCACAGCCTTTAGCGGGACTTCATTCTTTTTTGGAGCAATGCTCTGCGGCATCCCTTAAGCTTGGCGTGGTTACCTCCGACGGGGCAAAGACCACCGGAGAGCATTTGGAATGGCTTAATGTGGCAGGCTATTTTGATTCGGTAGTTACTAGGGACAGAGTAAAAAACGGAAAACCAGCTCCTGAAATGGCTGAATTGGCCTGCCGGGAGTTAGGGCTTTCGCCTGAAGAGACGATTATTATTGGGGACAGTAATGCCGATATGCAATTAGGTAAAGGTGCAGGGCTTCGCCTCGCAATTGGGATTTCCGCCAGTGGTGATGGGGAGCACCTTATAGATGCAGATGTAATCATTTCCGGTTTTAATGAGCTTCGGATCACTTACTGATCAGCTAATAAAAGGAAAGGATGTGCTACTTAGCATGGATCAATTGCAGACACTTGCTTCTTGGATCAAAGAAAGTGACAATATCGTTTTTTTCGGAGGGGCGGGTACGTCTACAGAGAGTGGAATTCCTGATTTCCGCTCCGCAGCTGGATTATATCAAACTCAGCACAATTCACCTTATCCACCTGAAGTGATGCTGAGCCGCACTTTTTTTATGTCCTCACCGGATATTTTTTTTGATTTTTACCGCAGTAAAATGATTCATCCAGAGGCCCGTCCGAATGGTGCGCATCAGCTACTAGCGGAGTTGGAACAGCAGGGGAAGCTGAAAGCGGTGATTACGCAAAATATTGACGGCCTGCACCAGCAGGCGGGCAGCCGTAGTGTCCTTGAGCTGCATGGTTCGATCCATCGCAACTATTGTATGGACTGCTCACGGTATTACGGGCTGGATCAACTGCTGGAAATGACTGAGGTCGTTCCTCGCTGCCCGGAATGTGGCGGAATTATCAAACCGGATGTGGTTTTATATGAAGAAGAATTGGATCATTCCGTGCTTATGGGCTCTGTCGCAGCGATTGCCTCTGCAGATATGCTTATTATTGGTGGGACCTCGCTAACGGTTCAGCCTGCGGCCAGTTTGGTGACTTATTTCCGGGGCAAACGTACGGTGCTGCTGAACGGAGATCCCACACCTTATGATGATCAAGCGGATCTGCTGATTACAGATCGAATTGGAAAAGTAATGGGCAGTGTCAAGGATCTATTAAGCTAGATGGAAAAAGCTGTCCTTTGGTTTCTCTTGCCAGATTATTATTACGCTCAGAAGTTTAAAGATAAGGTAGGCTCACAACAGCGTGTAATGAGAGGCAGGGATAAGCAATGGTATATGTAGCAGACGATAAACGATATGACAACATGCGTTATAATCGTTGCGGGAACTCAGGTCTCAAGCTCCCAGCAATCTCATTAGGATTATGGCAGAATTTTGGTGGGATCGATAATTACGAGAACGGCAGAGAAATGATCACTCGTGCTTTTGATCTTGGAATTACCCATTTTGATCTGGCCAATAACTATGGTCCACCTGCTGGTTCAGCAGAAGAGCTGTTCGGTAAAGTTCTTGCCAATGATATGTTTCCTTATCGTGATGAAATAGTGATCTCTACAAAAGCAGGGTATAACATGTGGCCCGGCCCTTATGGCGAATGGGGTTCACGTAAATATATGCTGGCTAGTCTGGATCAGAGCCTGAAGCGGCTAGGCCTAGATTATGTTGATATTTATTACTCTCATCGTCCAGACCCGGAAACACCGCTTGAAGAAACCATGCAGGCGCTGGATTATGCGGTACGTTCTGGCAAAGCTTTATATATAGGACTATCCAACTATAATGCGGAGCAGACGGCTGAAGCCCTCAGTATTCTAAAAAGCCTGGGCACACCGCTCTTAATCCATCAGCCTAGTTATTCTATGCTCGATCGTTGGATTGAGGGCGGCTTACAGGATGTACTGGAACATAGTGGTGTAGGAAGCATCGCTTTTACACCCCTGGCTGAAGGCTTGTTAACCAACAAATATTTGAATGGTATTCCAGAAGGGTCAAGAGCTGCCAAGCCGTCTGCCGCCTTGAATGAGAGCCGGATTACACCGGAGGTGCAGCGGAGGATTCGCGCACTTAATCAGCTTGCGGTTTCGCGAGGACAGAGTCTGGCTCAGTTTGCACTGGCTTGGACACTCCGGGGTGGCAAGGTTACTTCTGCCCTAATTGGAGCAAGCAGAGTGGATCAGATTGAAGAGAATATAGCTGCTTTAGCTGATCCTGATTTCAGTCCGGAGGAGTTAGAGCGGATTGAAACGATTTTAAAGACAGAACTATAGCATATTGAACAGTAACAGCCCGGTTCCTTACGTTAAGGAAGGTGGGCTGTTGTTGTATAGTGGATTTATGGATTTATGGATTAAGGGCAAACTAACGTTCAGGTTTCTCTGCTTGTCTCGTTGTAGTCATCCGGTAAGCCGTCGGTGACTGGGCACAAAACCGTTTGAATTGGCGAGAGAAGTATAAAGCATCGGTGAGCCCCACAGATGCTGCTACCTGTTCCACGGACAGCTCCGGTCGTTCACGCAGCAGTTGTCTGGACTTTTCAATCCGCAGCTTCAGCAAGTAGGTCACCGGAGATAATCCGGTCTCTTGCTTAAATACACGGGACAGGTAGGCTCGATTATAACCCAACGTATCACACATTTGTTCAATAGAGACCGGATGCGCATATTGAGAAGCCATGTAGTGGATCATTTGCTTCACAGTACGCTTAACCTGTGATTCTGCGCCGGGCAGACGGGAGAAGGAAGAGAGCAAATCAGCTGCTTCGCCGACAATGAGATAGAGATAGCCAAGCGAAGTCAGATGGGCACTCTCTTTGTTGGCGTTGAAGGCTTGCATGATGCTGGACAGGGCACCTGGAATGAGGCTTTCACCTGTTGTAGTCACCACAGGCTGTTGTGGTGTGAACCCTGTCTGCAGCACCAGATCGTCAGCTTCACTGCCAGTAAAAGCTGCCCAGCGATAGCACCAGGGCTGGTCTTTATCCGAGACGTAACTGACTAATTGTCCCGGATGGATCAAGAAGCAGTCCCCTTTACCCAACTCATATTTATGATGTTCTGTACGGAAAACGCCCGAGCCAGATTCTATGAAATGCAGCAAATAATAATCATAGATCTTGGGTCCAGCTTGATGCATGGGCAGGGTCTGACTCTGGCCGGCAAACAGTACATGAAGGTTCTGTTTATCGTAATACACTGGATTGGATCCTACGGAATAAGTATGCTCCATTTGGGACAGCCTTTCTTGTGTTAATGTCATTTAATGGCTTATAGTTTAGAGAGTAACAGTAATATATGTAATTATTATATTATGGGAAGTCACATTTATCCATACATTACACACATGATTGCATTATCAGAGGATGAATGAATCTATTATAATGAGTACATAAAGAACGCTTTACTAATTCCCACTGGCTGAAGCAGCGAAAGGATGGAGTGGCATTAATGAGCATACAGGAACTTAATAACAAATTTATTGAAAAATATGGGGTGAGCGGGGAAGAGGCTAAGGTGTTTTATGCACCAGGTCGTGTCAATCTCATCGGAGAGCACTTGGATTATAACGGCGGGTATGTACTTCCCGCAGCTTTGGAATTCGGTACAACGCTGATTGTGCGTCCACGTAGTGACAGCAAAGTGAATTTTGCATCAACTAATTTTCCTTACGAAGCTTCTATTGATTATAGCGAAATTGGCAAGGCCAAAACGGGTGAATGGATTGACTATCCGATTGGGGTAATGGTTGAGCTGGATAAGAAAAGCACCCCAGTATCCAAAGGGTACGATCTGCTGTTCCATGGCGATATTCCGAATGGAGCAGGCTTGTCCTCCTCGGCCTCTCTTGAAGTCGTTACTGCTTATGCGTTCCTGACTCTCGAAGGTGGCGATACAGACACTGTAGAGATTGCACTTTTGTCCCAGCGTGCTGAGAATCAGTATGTAGGTGTAAACTCCGGAATAATGGATCAGTTCGCAGTTGCTAACGGCAAACGCGATCATGCGATCCTGCTGATGTGCGACACACTTGAGTACAATTTGGTACCGTTCATCACAGGTTCATACAAATTGGTTATCGGCAACACGAACAAACGCAGAGGGCTTGTAGATTCCAAGTACAATGAACGCCGTCAGCAGTGTGATGAGGCATTAGCTATTTTGCAAAAAGAAGTGCCTTCACTAGCTTATCTGGCACAGCTTAATCGTGAACAGTTCGAAGCACATCAAGATAAAATCACAGACGAAATTGTAAGACGCCGCGCTCGCCATGTTGTGGAAGAGAACCAACGCGTGCTAGATTCCGTTGAGGTATTAAAAAACAATGATCTGAAGCAGTTTGGACAGTTCATGAATGATTCGCATGCATCCTTGCGCGATTTGTATGAAGTTAGCTGTGCAGAGCTTGATATTATGGTTGAAGAAGCTGGGCGCATCCCAGGTACACTCGGTTCCCGTATGACTGGCGCGGGTTTCGGAGGCTGTACAGTATCTTTGGTACATGAAGATGATATAGAACGTTTTATTCGTGAAGTTGGTGAAGCCTATACCACAAGATCTGGTTTGGTTGGCGAGTTCTACGTTTGCGGCATCGGTAATGGTGTCCAAGAATTGAAGGGAGTGTAATCAGATGGCGATTTTAGTAACAGGTGGAGCAGGGTATATTGGGTCTCATACTGTAGCGGAGCTGCTGGATCGTGGCGAAGAAGTGGTGGTCATCGACAATCTGCTAACAGGGCATCGTGAGGCACTGCTGGGTGGCAAGCTGTACGAAGGTGATCTGCGTGATAAAGAACTGCTGGGTAAGCTGTTCGCTGAAAATGAGATTGAAGCGGTTATCCATTTTGCTGCAAGCTCTTTGGTCGGAGAAAGCATGAAGGACCCTGTAAAATATTACGACAACAACGTATATGGTACACAGTGTCTTCTAGAAGCTATGCAAAAAGCTGGCGTGAACAAGATCGTATTCTCGTCCACTGCCGCAACCTACGGCGAACCGGAAAAGGTGCCGATTGAAGAAACAGACCGCACTGAACCAGCCAATGTGTATGGAGAAACTAAGCTGACCATGGAACGGATGATGGCTTGGTTTGACAAAGTACTGGGCATCAAATACGTAGCATTGCGTTACTTCAATGCAGCTGGCGCACATGCCAGTGGTAAAATCGGTGAAGACCATCGTCCAGAAAGTCATTTGGTGCCGCTGGTATTGCAAACGGCCTTGAAGCAACGTGACAGTATCGCAGTTTTCGGAGATGACTATCCTACAGAAGACGGTACTTGTGTGCGCGACTACATCCATGTCAGCGATCTGGCTGACGCCCATGTCCGTGCGGTAACTTATCTGCGCAGCGGAAGCAGCAGCAATATTTTCAACCTGGGCAATGGACTTGGATTCTCGGTAAAACAGGTGATTGAAACGGCGAAGAAGGTTACTGGACTTGAAATTCCTGTAGTCATTCAAGAACGCCGTGCCGGCGATCCGGCTGTGCTGGTAGCTTCCTCCGACAAAGCGCGTAGCGTCCTTGGATGGAACCCGCAGCATGCAGATTTGGAAGATATCATTCAAAGTGCATGGAACTGGCACTCTGCCAATCCGCAAGGATACGGAGAATAAGGGACTTTAGGTTAGCTTATCTTGAACTTGAGACCCTACTTAAGGAGAATTAAAATGCACAACGAGAATAAGATTACACCTGCTGGCCAGAAAGCATTACATGCGATTGAGCAGCTTGTTCTGTTCGCACTGCGCCAGCAGCTTATAGCTCCATCCGATGAAGATTATAGCCGTAATGTGCTGCTCGAACAGTTCGGTTTCAGTGAGCCGCATGTAGGTGACATCGATCAAAGTCCATTGGAAGGGCCGCAGGCTCCACTCGATGCACTGATTGATTATGGTTTTGAAATCGGATTGATCCCAGAGAATAGTGACACTTACCGTGACTTGCTGGATGCCAAGATTATGGGACTTCTCATGGCCCGTCCTTCGGATGTAAATGCTGAGTTCTATAGTCTGACCGCTGAAAAAGGCATCTCCGCGGCTACAGACCGTTTTTATAAATTGAGCATTGATTCGAACTATATTCGGATGGATCGGATCTCGAAGAATGTCTACTGGCTGCAGGATTCGCCGTACGGAGACATTGAAATGACGATCAATTTGTCCAAGCCTGAGAAAAATCCGAAGGAAATCGCAATGGCTCGGCTGCTCCCGCCGCCAGTCTATCCGAAATGTCTGCTGTGCCGTGAGAATGTAGGTTATGCCGGACGGATCAATCATCCGCCACGTCAGAACTTGCGTATCATTCCGCTTAACCTGAATAATGAAAAATGGTTCTTCCAATACTCGCCATATGTTTACTACAATGAGCACTGTATTGTATTCCATCATGATCATGTGCCAATGAAGCTTACCAAGGATACCTTGAAGCGGCTGCTTAGCTTCGTGGAATCATTCCCGCATTATTTTATTGGCTCCAATGCAGACTTACCGATTGTTGGCGGCTCTATTCTGACGCATGACCATTTTCAGGGCGGACGCCACACATTCCCGATTCAAAAAGCGCCTAAGGAAGATACATTTACACATGCTTCTTATCCGGGTGTCAGCATTAATATCGTAAAATGGCCGATGTCCGTATTACGTTTAAATGGAGAAGATCCTGCGGTTCTATTGGAATGCGGAAATGCGCTTTATGAAGCTTGGAAAGCCTACAGCGATCCAGAGGCTGAAGTGCTAGCCTTTAGTGAGGTTGACGGTGAAGTACAACCTCATAATACCGTTACTCCTATCGTCCGCCGGGCCGAGGACGGCAGCTTCGAGATGGATCTTGTGCTGCGGAATAACCGGACTAATGAGCAATATCCTGAAGGGATTTTTCATCCGCACCGGGAAATGCATCATATCAAGAAAGAAAACATCGGCTTGATCGAAGTTATGGGACTGGCGATTCTGCCGGGCCGTTTGAAGGAAGAACTCGATTCCATCGCAGGTATTCTTGCAGGAGATCAAGCGCTGTTAGAAGCGGTGAAGAATGACCCTAGTCATTCTCTTGCGCAGCATGCGGCTTGGATTCAGGAGCTGGTGGAGCGATTCGGAACTGCACTGCAACACGAGGAAGCGCTCAAGATTGTGCAGAACGAAGTTGGCATCAAGTTTACGCATATTCTTGAACACGCTGGCGTTTACAAACGGACTCCAGAAGGTCAAGCAGCTTTCCGCCGTTTCGTAACAAGCTTCGGTGCTTTGTAGTAAGTGAATTTGGATTTAAGGATGTCCTCTAGCCTATGGGCTTGGGGCATCTTTTTTTATTCAGAATGACGAAACGCAGCCACCTAATTTGAATGCAGGTAATCAGAGGTTTATAATACGAAGGAGTAAGACATTACGAATTAACTACTGGAGGTTTACACATATGCGTAAATTTGAATTTTATAATCCTACCAAGCTGATTTTTGGACAGGGTACCCTTGAAGCCTTGAAGACGGAGGTGCCTAAGTACGGTAAAAATGTGCTTTTGATGTACGGTGGCGGCAGTATCAAGCGCAGCGGTTTGTACGATAAAGTAGTTGCTGAGCTGAGTTCAATAGGCGCTACAGTGACCGAACTCTCTGGAGTAGAACCCAATCCACGTCTTTCCACAGTACATAAAGGCGTAGAGCTGTGCCGGGAGCATAATATTGACCTTGTTCTCGCAGTAGGGGGCGGAAGCGTATTGGACTGCGCAAAAGCTGTTGCTGTTGGAGCCAAATATGATGGTGATATGTGGGACTTTGTAGAGCGTAAAGCAGCGGCCCAAGACGCGCTTCCACTGGGCACAGTGCTGACAATGGCTGCTACGGGATCCGAAATGAATAGCGGCTCGGTAATCACAAACGAGGTTACTAAGGAAAAAATGGGCTGGGGCAGCGTGCATGCCTACCCGGCATTCTCGATTCTTGATCCAGAGAACACTTTTTCTCTGCCACGTGATCAGACCGTTTATGGCATGGTGGACATCATGTCACATGTACTGGAGCACTATTTCCATACAGACGGCAATACACCGGTACAAGACGGGTTCTGTGAAACTTTGCTGCGCACTGTAATTGAAACCGCGCCGAAGCTTATCGAAGATCTGAACAACTACGAGCTGCGTGAGACCATTATGTACTGCGGTACGATGGCGCTTAACGGAATGGTCAGCATGGGTTTTGCCGGGGATTGGGCGACTCATAATATCGAGCATGCAGTGTCGGCTGTATACGATATTCCGCATGGCGGAGGTTTGGCGATTCTGTTCCCGCAATGGATGAAATATAATCTCAGCACAAACCCTGCGCGTTTCCGTCAGCTTGCAGTAAATGTGTTCGGAGTTGAACCTGCTGGCAAAACTGATGAAGAAATCGGGCTGGAGGGTATTGAGGCTCTGCGTAATTTCTGGGATTCCATCGGTGCGCCGAAGACGCTTGGAGATTATGATATTGATGACAGCGAGATCGGCAGTATGGCTGACAAGGCTGTTCGTTTCGGAGCATTTGGTAATTTCCGCAAGCTTGAGCGTGAAGATGTAGTTGAGATTTATAAAATGGCTTTGTAAGTAACTCTTCTACGAAAAGAGACCATTTCTCTTTATTCTAGAAGCCACAATAGAATTTCAAAGAAGCGAATCCTCCGTTATGGAGGATTCGCTTCTTTGTATTTATGGTCTAGTGTGACTAGCTCCTCTTGCTATACTTTTCGGTCGTTCTCATCCCAAGGTTTCGCTGCCGCTGGCGAACCTCCGCTGCCGCTGGCGTACCTCATCTATCACTGTTCGCACCCGTAATCTAATCCGTCGACCGTCCTCGAGAGTCTTACGGACCCAGCTGACGCTATATGCGAATTTTCAGCCTTTTGAGCAAACTTTCGGACACCAGAGACACTATTGCTTCGAAATCGTCTTATAATTGCTGGTTTTCATGCCAATAGGGGCTATGCGGTCCGATAGCATACCAAATGTCGGAAAAATCGGCGAATAGGGACTGCTGAGTCCGATAGGACGAGGTGCCGAGGCGCGAAAGCAGCATAGCCTCTTCATACGCGCGAGAGTGTTACCTAACCAACTAGGGTTTGTATGATCCCCATGCGACTGATTCCTCTACCAATACACGGCCTACCCTTACGGACCCAGCTGACGTTATCTGTGAATTTTCAGCCTTTTGGGCAAGTTTTCGGACACCAGAGACTCTATTGCTTCGAAATGGTCTTATATTTACTGGTTTTCATCCCAATAGGTGCTATGCGGTCCGATAGCATACCAAATGTCGGATAAATCGGCGAATAGGGTCTGTTGAGTCCGATAGGCCGAGGCGTAAGCAGCATAGCCTCTTCATACGCGCGAGAGTGTTACTTAACCAACTAGGGTTTGTAAGATCTCCTCACGACTGATTCCTCTACCAATACACGCCTACCCTACGGACCCAGCTGACGCTATATGCGAATTTTCATCCTTTTGAGCAAGATGTCGGACACCAGAGGCACTATTGCTTCGAAATGGTCTTATATTTGCTGGTTTTTATGCCAATAGGGACTATGCGGTCCGATAGCATACCAAATGTCGGATAAATCGGCGAATAGGGTCTGCTGAGTCCGATAGGCCGAGGCGAAAGCAGCATAGCCTCTTCATACGCACGAGAGTGTTACCAACAAAAATCCGCGCTCCACCAACTATGGGACGGCCTTTAGGACAACCCAGCACATGTAATAAAATAGTGCCAATGTGAGCATGCTTATCCTCTGAATGGAACTTATTTGGGTGAATATCCAAAGATTGTGAAACCAAGGACCTACTTTGTACGTTTAATGTAATATGACAGTCCTGATTGAAGACAGGAGGAAATAAAAATGCAAACGCTGTATTTAGGCTGCTTGGCGCTAGGCGTCATATTTGCCATAGTCAGCGTCATGGTGGGCGATGTGATCGGAGATGCCTTGCATGGGGTCTTTGATTTCGTATCCGTAGATTTTCTGAATCCCACCGTACTGGCAGGAGGAATAACCGTGTTCGGCGGAGCGGGTATTCTTCTAACCCGGTACAGCGCTCTGGAAGCTGGGGCGATCATTGCTTTGTCTTTGTTAGCCGCCGCTTTTTTGGGAGTACTTATGTATCTAGGGGTGGTTAAGCCCATGGAAAAAAGCGAAATGTCCAATGGTTTCTCAATGAGTGATCTGCCTGGCAAGATCGGGGAAATCACAATTCCTGTTCCCGCCACTGGTTATGGTGAGATTATGGTAAAGTTTGGCGCCGGCAATAGCCTGCATACGGCAGCAAGCTTTGATCATGAGCTGCTTCCGGCAGGGATTAAAGTTGTTGTAGTGGAGGTTAGAGAAGGCGTTGCATTGGTGTCAGAATTCGAAAAGAGAAGAGGAGTGGATCTTTAATGTTCGGTATTCCTGAGTATTTGTTAGTCCCTGCAGTTGTCGTTGCTGTTTTGTTTGTGCTAGGTATCGCATTCTGGGCACGTTACAAAACGGTTGGACCCGATGAAGGGATGATCGTAACGGGGTCGTTCTTAGGGAAAAATCATATTTCAGACGATGGTTCTGGTCGTAAAATAAAGATTGTACGCGGGGGCGGGGCCTTTATACTCCCAGTCTTCCAGAAGGCTGAATTTATGTCGCTTCTTTCTCATAAACTCGATGTGACGACCCCGGAGGTATACACCGAACAAGGGGTTCCGGTTATTGCCGACGGTGTGGCGATCATTAAAGTGGGTAGCTCAACGGAAGATGTGGCGACAGCTGCTGAGCAATTTATGGGCAAACCGATTGAAGCACTGAAGAGCGAAGCACAAGAAGTTCTTGAAGGTCATCTGCGGGCCATTCTCGGTTCGATGACCGTTGAGGAAGTATATCGTAACCGTGACCGCTTTGCGCAAGAGGTTCAAGGCGTGGCGGCGCGTGATCTTAAGAAAATGGGTCTGCAAATTGTTTCCTTTACCATCAAGGATGTGCGAGACAAACATGGATATCTAGAGGCACTGGGTAAACCGCGGATAGCTGCTGTGAAGCGGGATGCAGAGATCGCTGAAGCAGAAGCAGTGCGGGATGCGAGAATTCAAAAGGCAAACGCAGAAGAGCAAGGGCAAAAAGCTGAGCTGCTGCGGGATACGAATATTGCCGAAGCCTCCAAGGAAAACCAGCTTAAGGTGGCTGCGTTTAAACGGGATCAGGATACAGCGAAAGCGGAAGCCGATCAGGCTTATCATATTCAAGAGGCACGTGCAAAGCAGACCGTTGTTGAAGAACAGATGAAGGTTGAGCTGGTACGTAAGGAACGTGAAATCGATTTGCAAGCCAAAGAAATTCAAGTTCGCGAGAAGCAGTATGATGCTGAAGTGAAGAAAAAAGCAGAAGCGGATCGTTATGCAGTAGAGCAAGCGGCGGAAGCCGATAAGGCGAAGAGAATGCGTGAGGCAGATGCCTTGCAATATAGTATTGAAACGCAAGCTAAAGCGACATCTGAGCAGAAGCGTCTTGAAGGTCAAGCGATGGCGGATGCAGAGCTGGCTAAAGGTACAGCGGATGCTGAGGTTATCCGGTTGCGTGGTCTAGCGGAAGCAGAAGCCAAAGAGAAACTGGCGGAAGCTTTCCAGAAATTCGGCGAAGCAGCGGTGCTCGATATCATCGTCAAAATGCTGCCTGATTTGGCTGGCCAAATTGCGAAGCCGCTGGCATCTATTGATAAACTTACCGTTGTAGATACCGGTAACGGGGAAGGTGCAGCCCGGGTCAGCAATTATGTGACTCAGCTAATGTCCACCGCTCCAGAGATGTTGAAGAGCGTCTCAGGGATTGATGTAGAGGCACTGATCAAGGGGTTGACCTCTAAAGCTTCCGGAAGCAAAGGAGCATCAGTTACACCAGTCGCACAAGTCGCACCTGTTGCACCAGCTACACCTGCAACTTATATTCAGCCATCAGTAACATCTAGTACAGCCAGCGAGACTTTAACTTCTGTGCCTGAACAAAAGGAAAAATAGTTTAATGCAATTTATATTGATTTAATTTACTTAAGGTATGACTGGCAAAGCTGCTGGTCATACCTTAATCTTTATGTTTTGATCTGTTTTGATCTAAATTAGACAACATGATAAAAAGCTCATGCGTTTACAGGTGATTTTTGATAAAGCTTATAGCTTATCGGCATCCCATGGGAATTATTGTATATACAGACATCGACGCTTTCACTGGTGTTTAAAGATTTTTTCAGGTAAAATAAAAGCCTTTAAGGCTGTTCACTCTGATCTACTAGCTTAGTAAGGACACAGAGTGTTCTTCTAATATGCAATTCTTGGTGTTATGATGGTAGCAAAGCTTGTATTCATCGTACGATTTCTTATTGCGTATGCTGCTGGAAGTTAGGTGTTTAGAAATAAAAGAGGTGTCAAAAATGAGTAGCATAACAGTGGCGAAGGTGTTGAATAACAACGTTATCATTGCCCAGCATCCTCAATATTCCGAGGTTGTAGTTATCGGTAAAGGGATAGGGTTTAACCGCAAGCTGCGGGATCAGATTAATCTATCCTCCGTGGAGAAGATGTTTATTCTTCGCAGCCAGGAGGAACAGGAACAATATAAACAGCTTCTTCCCCAAGTGGATGAGAAGTTGATTGAGGTCGTTCAAGAAATAGTATTACATATTATGCATTGTAGCCGTCAGCCGCTTAATGAGCATATTCACATTGCACTTACCGACCATATTTCTTTTGCTATCCGTCGTTTCGAACAAGATATCCCAATTCATAATCCATTTTTGTATGAAACTAAGGAGATTTATCCTGAGGAATATAAGATGGCAGAATATGCGATTGGAAGGATCAATGAGGCTATGGGCGTGGAATTGCCGGTGGATGAGATAGGTTTTGTGGCTCTTCATATTGTCAGCGCACTTAGTAATAGGCAAATTTCCGAGGTTAGACAACATTCTCTCTTGATTGGAGAGCTGGTTGGGTTAGTCGAGAATTATCTGGACTATCGAATCCCACGTGATTCACTTGATTACTCAAGACTGGTAACCCATCTGCGATTCGTTCTAGAAAGATTACGCCGTGGAGAGGCGGTACAAGAGACCTCAACCCTGGATGGACTCATGAAACGGGAGTATCCTGAGATGTATTCGTTGGCTTGGAAATTAACAAAAATTATCGAACAGCGTGTGCGAATTCCCGTGTATCAAGCTGAGGTAAGTTATTTGACGATTCACCTGCAGCGTATTGCCCAGAAAAAAGTGGACGAACAAGATATGGACAAGAATGGTGAAGCTCCTTAAAGTGCAAAAGTTGTAACAAATCATGGTTTCAAAAAAAACGCTTGCCACTTAAAAAAAACGATGCTACAATGTTCACTGTCATCAACAAAACAGAATATCGAGCGTGTAACTGATTCGATCAGGCATGAGTGAATTACAGTATTTTGGTTGTTAACCCCCTTCTTGGGGCAATCTAACGATAGCGTTAGATTACAACTCCTATACTGTGTTGCTCATGCCTTTTTTGGCATCTGTTTTAGTGAAATTAATGAAAGGAGTAACCTAAATGTTTAAAAAGTTGTTTGGTGTTTTACAAAGAGTTGGTAAAGCTCTGATGCTTCCAGTAGCTATTCTGCCTGCGGCAGGTTTGCTTCTTGGAATAGGAAACATGCTGGTAAACCCAGACTTCCTGCAATATGTTCCAGCACTGGAGAACCATGTTGTTCAGGCTGTTGCCAACGTATTGATGAACTCAGGACAAATTGTATTTGATAATCTAGCCTTACTCTTCGCGGTGGGGGTTGCGATAGGTTTAGCCGGCGGTGAAGGTGTTGCGGGTCTAGCTGCCATTATCGGTTTCCTCGTAATGAACATTACGATGGGTACAGTTATTGGCGTTAATGATTACGTCCTGAGCCAAGGCGACTTCTCGTATGCCAGCGTATTAGGGATTCCAACACTGCAAACAGGGGTGTTTGGAGGTATACTCGTCGGTATATTGGCTTCGGCCATGTACAAGCGATTCTTCAAAATTGAGCTTCCTTCTTACCTGGGTTTCTTCGCAGGTAAACGTTTCGTACCGATCATGACGGCGGTAACAGCTCTAATCTTGGGCTTGTTACTGACAATAGTATGGCCACCTATTCAACATGGTCTGAACTATGTGTCACAAAGTATGATTGATACGAACAAAACGCTTGCAGCGTTTATCTTCGGAACGATCGAACGTTCGCTCATTCCTTTTGGACTGCATCACATTTTCTACTCTCCATTCTGGTATGAATTTGGTACCTACGTTGATAAAGCTGGAGAATTGGTACGTGGTGACCAACGGATCTTCATGCAGCAGCTTCGCGATGGAGTAGACTTCACAGCAGGGACATTTACTACGGGTAAATATCCATTCATGATGTTTGGTCTTCCAGCAGCGGCTTTGGCTATCTATCATGAAGCTAAACCTCAGAATAAAAAGATCGTCGGAAGTTTGATGATTTCCGCGGCATTGACATCGTTCTTGACAGGGATTACTGAGCCGCTCGAATTCTCGTTCCTATTCGTGGCTCCATTGCTGTTCGCTGTACATGCTGTGTTTGCAGGTCTGTCCTTTATGACTATGCATATTCTTGATGTTAAAATCGGCATGACATTCTCGGGTGGTTTTATCGATTTTGTGCTCTTCGGTATTATCCCGAACCGTACAGCTTGGTGGCTGGTCATTCCGGTAGGTCTAGCCCTTGCCTTAATTTATTACTTCGGCTTCCGGTTTGTAATTCGGAAATTCAATCTTATGACACCGGGTCGTGAAGAAGATACGAATGAAGAAGAAGTGAATACGGAGTCTGTCTCCAGAGCCGGTGATGATCTACCGCGGAACATTTTGTCCGCTCTAGGTGGTAAAGAAAACATCACTCATCTAGATGCTTGTATTACCCGCCTTCGTGTTGAAGTTAAAGATAAGGCAGGCGTAGACAAGAACCGTCTTAAGAAACTTGGTGCATCAGGTGTGCTGGAAGTGGGTAATAACGTTCAAGCGATTTTTGGAACACGTTCAGATACGATTAAATCGCAGATTCAAGATGTGATTAACGGAAAGACACCTGCGGCTTCAGCAGCTCCAGTAGTGGTTACTCCAGAGCCAGAAGAAGAACAACAGGCAGGTGAAGCTGGTGAAGCGATTATCAAGGAAGATATCGTATCTCCAGTAAACGGTGAATTGTTGGATATCACAGAGGTACCAGATCCAGTATTCTCCCAAAAAATGACGGGCGACGGCTTCGCGTTCCTATCCGAAGATGGGAAGATTGCTTCACCGGTTTACGGTAAGGTATTTAACGTGTTCCCGAGCAAACATGCCATCGGTATTATGTCTGACGGAGGCAAGGAAGTGCTCGTTCATATTGGGGTTAATACGGTTAAGCTTAAAGGTCAAGGCTTCACGGTATTAGTTGAAGAAGGCGATCTTGTAGCGGCTGGGCAACCGATTATGGAAGTGGATTTAGAGTATGTAAAAGCACATGCACCTTCTGTAATCTCACCTGTTATTTTCTCGAATTTACCAGAAGGCTCTTCTGTAACATTGAAGAAGCCGGGTAAGGTTTCTATAGGAGACCAAGACATCATTACGATTCAGTAAAAGTGCAAGGGCCGATGCTTCCTTGTTCATACAAGGAAGCGAAGCTTTCACTATAAATTTAAAATACTCTAATAACAGAAAGCGAGTTGGATAATATTATGCAAAAAACATTCAGAATTGTCGATGAAGATGGAATTCACGCACGTCCAGCAACTGCCTTGGTTAATACAGCAACAAAATTCAAAGGTACAGAAGCATTTGCAGAAGCTAAAGGTAAAAAAGTAACTTTGAAATCCATTCTTGGCGTATTGTCATTGGGTCTTGAAGCTGGAGATACTTTGTCTTTGATTACTGAAGGAAGCGAAGAAGCAGAAGCTTTGAATGCTCTTCAAGAAGTAATGATTAAAGAAGGGCTAGGGGAAATCCATGAATAAGATTTCAGGAATCGCGGCTTCAGCAGGGATTGCAGTAGCCCGTGCTTTTATCCTGAAACATCCGGATTATACGATTACGAAGACAAGTATCAGTGATACTGAAGCAGAAGTCGCTAAGTTGAATGATGCACTCGCCAAATCAAGAGTGGAGCTGCAAACGATTAAAGAGCGTACTTTGGCAGAGCTGGGGGAGAAAAAGGCTGAGATTTTCGAATCACATCTGCTTATTCTTGATGACCCAGAGCTGATCAATCCTGTAATTGATAAAATCCGTGAGGAATCGGTTAACGCGGACTATGCGCTAAACGAAGTGGCTACGCAATTCATTGAGATGTTTGAAAATATGAAGAGTGCCTATCTGCAGGAACGTGCAGCTGATATGCGTGATGTTACCAAGCGCTTGCTGAACCACCTGCTGGGCATTCATTATGTAAGTCCTGCAGAAATCAGTGAAGAAGTAATCGTGATTGCTCAAGATCTAACACCATCGGATACAGCACAGCTTAATCGTAAGTTCGTTAAAGGCTTCACAACGAACATCGGTGGACGGACTTCTCACTCTGCAATTATGGCCCGTTCTTTGGAAATTCCAGCGGTTGTTGGAACTAAAACGGTTCTGTCAGAAGTGAATTCTGGCGATTTGGTGATTGTCGATGGTCTGAACGGAGACGTTCTGATCAATCCTAGCGAAGCTGAAGTGGCAGAGTACACTCGCAAGCAGGAAGCTTACGACTTGCAAATCGCAGAATGGAAGAAACTTCGCGACGAACCTACAGTATCAGCAGACGGTAAACATGTTGAACTAGCTGCCAATATTGGTACACCAAATGATGTGAATGGTGTCATTGAGAATGGTGGCGAAGGTGTAGGTCTGTACCGCACTGAGTTCCTTTACATGGGTCGCGATAAGCTGCCTTCTGAGGAAATTCAATATAACGCCTACCGTACTGTACTTGAGAACATGAAGGGTAAGCCGGTAGTCGTACGTACCCTGGATATCGGTGGCGATAAAGAGCTGCCTTATCTTGACCTTCCGAAGGAAATGAATCCTTTCCTTGGTTTCCGTGCGATCCGTCTTTGCCTGGATCGTCAGGATATTTTCCGTACTCAATTACGCGCATTACTAAGAGCAAGTGTTCACGGGGATCTTCGCATTATGTTCCCTATGATAGCTACGCTTGGTGAATTCCGTGCTGCACGTGATCTTTTGCTCGAAGAGAAAGCTAAGCTTCGGGAAGAAGGTAAGGAAGTATCAGACAACATTCAGCTTGGCATAATGGTTGAGATTCCATCAACTGCTGTACTGGCTGACCAGTTTGCTAAGGAAGTTGATTTCTTCAGTATCGGTACGAATGATCTTATTCAATATACAATGGCTGCGGACCGTATGAATGAACAGGTATCTTACCTGTATCAGCCTTACAATCCAGCCATCCTGCGTTTGGTCAAAAATGTAATTGATGCAGCCCATGCAGAAGGTAAATGGACGGGGATGTGTGGTGAAATGGCTGGTGACGCAACAGCTATTCCGCTGCTACTGGGTCTTGGTCTCGACGAATTCAGCATGAGTGCAACTTCCATTTTGCCAGCGCGTAGTCAAATATCTAAATTGTCGGCTGCCGACATGAAGGATTTGGCTGCAAAAGCGTTGCAGCTTGGCACGGCTGAAGAAGTCGCTGAGCTTGTTCAAAGTATCGCTAAGTAACTTTTTACGCATGCATTAATCCGTTTTAGCGTTCTACTGTTTTTCCAACTACTATTGCCGACTTCCGATGGCTGGAGGTCGGCTTTTTTATGTTTTTTAACCTATAATTTTCTATAATTCGACCTCATTTACTGTTCACTGTTTATTTTCTTTATTGCGCAGATGTCTATACCGATAGTATTAGTAATGAGCATAAAGTCGATAAGGAACCCAAACCTATAAATATGTCGTACATATAATAGTAAGGATCCATAGAAAGTTTATACTCCATTTGCCGACTTGCAGCGCTGTGCAAGTATTAATATGAAATGAATTGGTAATATATGGACTTATAAGCAACCCCACAGGTTAGGTGGGGAGCCATAGGATGGTGTTAATTCATGAGTAAAAATTATATAAATGCAGAATTGATGATGGAAGTCTACGAGGGCAAGGATTTAGGCTTGACGTATTCAACGGAGTACAGTGTATTTAAAGTCTGGGCACCTACGGCACTTGCTGTGTCCCTTGTACTGTACGAAACAGGTGGGCATCAACTGAATACTGAGTCACCTAAGCGTGTTATGGACAATGGTCGTATTGTATATATGCAGCGTAGTAATGGTGGAGTCTGGCAGACCAAGTTATCAGGTGATCTAAAAGGGAAATATTATATGTACCGTGCTGTTTTTGCAGATGGAAATGTGACGGAAGCAGTAGATCCTTATGCAAGAGCCGTATCTGCAAATGGTTTAAGATCAGCAATCGTTAATTTGCAAGATACGAATCCAGAACATTGGGATCAGGATGTAGCGCCTCCGTTACAGCATCCTGCCGACGCAGTGATTTATGAACTGCATGTTCGTGACTTCTCCTCACATGAGAGCTCAGGTATGCATTATAAGGGTAAATTCAAAGCATTTACCGAATTTGGATTAAAGGATTCGGCAGGAAATACAGTGGGGATTGATCATCTGGCTGAATTAGGGATTACCCATGTACATCTGATGCCGGTATTTGATTTTCAGACCGTGGATGAGCTGAAGGTGGTCAATCGGGGTTCCTCCATAGCTAATGTGGACTACAATTGGGGGTATGATCCCCAGCATTATAATGTACCTGAAGGATCTTACAGCACCGATCCTGCCAATCCTGGCTTGCGGATTCGTGAATTTAAAGAGATGGTGCAGGCCTTACACAGCCGCGGGATCGCGGTAATTATGGATGTCGTTTACAACCATACGTATGCTGTGGAGAATGGCCCCTTTGAGCCGCTTGTCCCAGATTATTTCTATCGCCGCGATTTTACGGGACGTTTGTCGAATGGCTCCGGGGTTGGCAATGAGCTGGCTACAGAACGTCCGATGGTCCGTAAATTTATTAAGGACTCCTTATCTTATTGGGCTTCGGAATATCATATTGATGGTTTCCGGTTTGATCTAATGGGACTGATGGACAGTGTTACCATGCGGGAGATTACCGAAGAGCTTCGGCTAGAAGTGAATCCGAATCTGTTGCTTTACGGTGAACCTTGGACGGGTGGAGATTCTCCGCTGGTCACTAAAACGCTAAAAGGTGTACAACGGGGCAAGGGCTATGCTGTCTTCAACGATAACTTCCGTTCAGCGATCAAAGGGGATAGTGATGGCTTCGGAAGAGGGTTCGTGACAGGCGAATACGGCAAAGAAGGTGCTATTGCAGCCGGAATTAAAGGAGCAATTCATGAGTTTACGGACTCGCCTGTGGAATCGGTGAACTATGTAACTGCCCATGATAATTTGAATTTATGGGATAAGATGCTTATCGTTCAAGGAGGGAGTCAGGAAGCTGATTTTCCGGTAATCGCTAACATGGATAACGAAGATCTGGAAGAGGCAGTGGCCCTTGCCAATCCATACGTGAATGTAGATCAGGAGAATATTCTCGGTAATGAAACTATACGTCGATCCTTGCTTGCTAACGGAATTATTCTGACCTCGCAGGGGATTCCTTTCCTGCATGCTGGAGATGAGCTCCTGCGCAGTAAATTTGGAGATCATAACAGCTACTGCAGCGGTGATGCGGTCAACTCGATCCGCTGGAATATGAAAAGCGCATTTAAGCCCGTATTTCAATATTATAAAGGCCTGATCGAGCTGCGGCGTACACATCCGGCATTTCGTCTGCATGGCCGCCAGGAAATTGAACGCTCCTTAGAATTTCTGCGTTGTGATGGCGGAATAGTATCGTATCTGCTTAGAAGCCATGCAGGAGGCGATCTCTGGAACAATATTACCGTTGTCTTCAATGCTAATAATGACCGGATGTCGGTATTACTTCCTGAGGTTGCTAATAGTTGGAACGTAGTAGTAGACCATACCAGTGCCGGGATAGAAGCCATCCGCAGAATCGAAGGCAATGAGGTAGAGGTGGAAGGGTTGTCGATGATGGTCCTTTATGATGAATGTGGTGAGCCAGCCCCACGCTCTAAAATCATCGAAATACATTATGAACGCCCAGATCAGAATTACCAAGGCTGGAATCTTTGGGTTTGGGATACAGGAATCCAGGATGGACAATGCGATTTCCGTTATATGGAGAACGGGCGTGCAGTAGCCCGTATCGAAGTGCTGCCAGATACCCAATCCATCGGATATATTTTGCGGCTTAATGATTGGGAAGAAAAAGATGGGGACGGAGACCGTTTCATTGATTGTTCTACGAATGGAGAGTTAACCAAGGTCTTAGTTCGGGATCGTGATCAGGAGATTGACGAAATTTCAGAAGATCATCTTCGGTTAAGCAGTTAGAGGCCATACAAAAAAAGCTGTTTCAGGGTTGATTTTTCCTGAGACAGCTTTTTATTTGCTCTTATGGTTTTACAATGGTCTGGTTAGCTAACCCTTCGTCCACAAGCTCGTAGTAGAGATTGGCTTTATTGCCACCATGGTCTTTGGAGCGATACATCGCCAAATCGGCGGCACGGAGCAGTTCATTAATACTGCTTCCGTGTTCAGGAAATAAAGCGACTCCGATACTCGCGGAGGTATGGAAGCTGGACCCGTTATCAACAGACCAAGACTTGTTGAACAGTTTAAGTAACCGCTGCAGTGTTTCATCAAGCATCTCTGGAGAAGTGAATCGATGCAGTACAACTGCGAACTCATCTCCGCCGATCCGGAAGGCCTGACCTATTCCTTTAACCGTATGCTGAAGTTCACGGGAGAGCAGCTGAAGAAATTCGTCTCCAGCCAGATGGCCTAAGGTATCATTTAGCTGCTTGAATCTATCACAGTCCAGCAGGGCAAGCGCAATATTTTGCCTCCGTCCTTCGGGTTGGGTGATAAGGTTCTCCATATACATTTTGAAATGAGCCCTGTTGGGAATCGCTGTTAAATGGTCATAGAAGGCTAGCTTATGTAGTCGTTCTTCGTATTGTTTTCGCTGGGTAATTTCCCGAGATAACAGCATAAATTGTGCTGGAAATTTACGGCTGCCGAGAACAGGTGACACCTTAGTTTCAAGCCATACCCATTGACCTTCTGCTCCGCGCATGCGCAGTTCAGAAATGCGCGGAGTTCCCTGAACAACACTTTTTAATTTAGCCCAGGCAATTTCCGGTTCACGTATGTAGTTGGATAACGGATCTCCTTTTTTAGGCACATAGCCTAGAATACTGGAGTGTGAGGGAGAAGCATATAGAATCAACCCGTTGGGATCCGTCAAAATAATGAAATCAGACATGGTTTCACCGATAAGCTGATAAAGTGTTTGTTCTTCCAGCATTTCATTCTGGAGCCAGATGATTTTGCGTCCAAGGTAAATAATAACTAGGAGAAACACAAATAAGAGGAGTGAATAAAGAGAGAACAAAGCACTTTTTTTATCTCCAAATCCATCCGTTACTTGCAAGGCGTAGTTGCCAATCAAGTCCTCTGCTTGATCGAGATGTGCCCTAGCTTCATTGAATTGCGAGTTTAGGGTGAGCGCAGAATATGAATCTGAGTTCCAGCTGCTCTTCGTCCGTTCTGTTATTAGCGTATACCCTGAATTTTTCCATTTGATAATGGTAGTTTCGAAGGAGCTGAGCTCGTTTTTTAATTCGGAAAGGATAATTCCACTTTGTTTCATATCACTGTAAGGGTTTTTTATAGCGTTGATATTTGATCTTGCTAGACTTACTCGTTCCTGCGCTTGAAGATTATTATCTGTAAACTCCTTGGTGAACTGTTCACCTTCTGCGGCTGTTAGGTTTGGACCCATTGCGATTTGCAAGGCTACAGCGGCTTGATGCAGATCACGATCGGCGCTCAGTATAAGCTTAGAGTTCTGATATATATCATCATAAAGAGAATCTGACAATCTATTAATCGTGTAATTTAAATAGAGTAGCGAGGCGACGCTGATCCCAACCAGAAGGACGGAGATTGCAGCGAAGACATAGAATAGTTTGCGTGTTACCTTGAACTCAAAGAATCCTGCCACAGTCATCTTCTCCCTGTATAAGATGATTAAGAAAATCTATTGCTGCTTAAGTAGAACCTGCAGAACGCAATCTATGGTCAGGCGTAATTTAATTCATTCACTGATGTTTTAAGGTGCTTTTGGGATAAAAGAGGTGTTGTATACATTGTGGAGAAACATAGGAAAGTGTACGTGTGAGTAAATGGTAGTTTCTAGTATATCAAGTATATAGGACGTGCTGCTTATAGAGCAATCTTTACTCAGATAATAATCAAAAAGACAAAATTTAAAGTTTAGTGTATGGGCCTATTGAATTATCTATATTCAAACCGATGGTTCCTATTACCCAACTCGATCATAAATGATACCTTTTACAGCTGCTGAAAAAAAACTGCCCTTAGTCATCTTAATGACTATAGGACAGCTAATCATTCCTTATTCGTTACGCAGTGCGTGAATGGGGCGAAGTCGTGCGGCTTTGTTAGCAGGCATCATTCCAAAAATCACACCGATGAGTAAGGAGAAAATAAAAGAGATCAGTACCATATCCCAAGCAATCGAAACTGTAAGTGCTGAGTATTTACCCAGCAGCCAACTGCCCGCGACACCAATGCCAACCCCGAGCACCCCACCCAAACCGCTGAGCACGATGGATTCAATCATGAATTGAGCGAGGATATCGAATTTTTTGGCACCAATTGCTTTACGGATACCAATCTCACGTGTTCTTTCATTGACAGATACGATCATGATGTTCATGATTCCGATGCCGCCGACAAAAAGTGAGATGCCTGCTATGCCTGCAAGCGCCATGGAAAGTGTATCTGTTGTGGAATTGACAGTTTCAAGCATTTCCTGAGAATCAAACACACTAAAAGCATTATCCGCATAATTGAATTTAGCATCAAGCGTACTTTCCAGTTTTTCTTTTGCAGCTGCTACAGTATCTGCTGAAGTTGTCTTAATGGTGATGGAACGGACGCCTTTACTTTTTAATTGGCGTTCTGCAGTGCTTATAGGAATGAGTATGATATCGTCGTTGGAACCACTTAGACTGGAGCCTTTTGTTTCTAAAAGCCCAACGATTTTATAGCTAATTCCGTTTAACTGGACCTTCTGCCCTACAGGATTGTCTGTACCGAATAAATCTTCGGCCGTACCTGAACCGATCAACGCTACCTTTTGCCGGTATTCGTTATCAATATCAAGCAAGAAGCGGCCTGCCTGTACATGAAAATCCTTTACCTCCTCATAAGAGGGGGTGATTCCTTCTACAGTTACACTAACGTTGTCTGTTTTATTCTTGGCTGTAGCATTGCCGCTGATCACAGGAGCTACATTTGCTATACCCTCTATATCCCCTAGAGCAAGGGCTTCCTCATAGGTGAGAGAGGTAGTCGCCCCACGGCCAGTAATGTTTACAGTGAGTTGGTTTGTGCCTAGTCCGTTTAGCTGCTCTGTGATCTGTGAAGTAGTTCCTTGCCCAACAGAAACAAGAATGATGACCGAAGAGACTCCAATAATAATCCCAAGCATCGTTAAAAAAGCTCTAACCTTACTGCTGTTGATGCTCTTCAGGGCCATTCGCATGCTTTGGTACAATTTCACCCCGCATTCCTCCGATCTTCCACGAGGTTGCCATCCTGAATACGAATAATCCGCTCCGCTTGTTTAGCTATTTCCAGATCATGTGTGATAAGGATGATGGTATGTCCTTGCTTATTTAACTCACGTATCATTTGCATGACTTCCTGTCCCGTCCGTGTATCCAGTGCCCCGGTTGGTTCATCGGCAAGTAGAATAGGGGGAGATCCCGCCATAGCCCGGGCAATCGCTACCCGCTGTTGCTGTCCTCCCGAAAGCTCAGAAGGGCGGTGATGCATCCGATCCTCCAGCCCTACTTTAATGAGTGCTTCCTGTGCTAGTTGTCTTCTTTCCCGATGGGAGAGGCCACGATAAATCAATGGCAGCTCCACATTTTCAATGGCTGACAGCTTGGGGAGCAGGTTGAAATTTTGAAAGATAAAGCCGATCTTCTCATTGCGGATCGTTGCGAGCTTATTGTCGGATAACTTGCGAACCTCTTGTCCATCTAGAAGATAACTTCCTTCATCGGAGATATCGAGGCAACCAAGCATATTCATGAGTGTTGATTTACCAGAACCGGAGGGACCAATAATAGCTACGAACTCCCCCAGATCAATTGTAAAGGAAAGGCTATTTAAGACCGTCATGGTTTCTCCGGCCATTGTGTAGCCGTGGGACATGTCGTGAACTTCGATCAGAGGTGCTGAAGCACTCATCTGCCGCCACCTCCGCCACCACCTGGTGCGCTGCCCATACCACCAGCGCCACCTCCGCTGAAGCCGCCACCCCCACTAAAGCCACTGCCGCCGAAGCCAGCGCCACCCATACCGTCCATACCACCTCTAGTTTCCGTTTCCGTGCTGGTTGTTCCGGTTTTCGTAGAGATTACGGTAGGAATGATCACCTGGTCCCCTTCATGGAGTCCGCTGACAATTTCAATGCTGCTCTCATCATGGAGACCCACTTCGACAGTGACCATCTGTCCTGAGCTATTGCCGCGATTTCTTCCACCGGCAGCGCCGCTGCGAGCGTCAGGAGCCCCGCTAGGCATTGGTGCTTGGCCCTCGCCAGTAGTTTTGGAAGTTGCGGCTGAACCCGCTGCTAGAGGAATAGAAACTGTGTATTTTCCGTTTCTTTCTTGTACAGCCTCAATAGGTACTGTTAATACATCCTTTTTCTCAGCAGTGGTTACTGAAACTTCCGCAGACATTCCGACAAGAGCACCTTCGGAGCTTGTTAGACCTATGGTAACATCGAAGAGGGAGACACCGTTTGAGGCGGTGCCCTCATTAGCTATTTTCGTAACCGTGCCCTTGAATTCCGTATCAGGCAGAGCATCCAATGAAATAGTGGCAGGCATCCCTAGCTTTACAGTAGGAATATCAAGCTCATCCACCTGCACAACTACACTTAAATTAGCATAATCGGTAATGTCGATGAGTTCAGAGCCGTCCATGGCTTTTTCACCGCTTGCAATATTAACTGTCGTTACAGTTCCGTCAATAGGAGCCGTTAACGGATCAGGAGGAAGCATATCTTCTTGGACAGAAGCTATTTTTTCCTGTTGCGCCGAAATGTCGGTTTTGGCCTTTTCAATCGAACGTTTGGCATTTGCCAGCTCATCTTCTGCTGCACCTGATACGGCCAGCTTCTTATATTGCTCCTGCTTGTCCTCAAGATCGGTCTCAAGTGAGGCAAGTGAAGTTTGCTCCTGCTTGAGATTGTCACTCAGATCATTGCCTTCAAAGGTAATCAAAGTCTGGCCTTTTTTCACGAGATCGCCCTCTTTGACAAGAACCTCAGCTACGGTCCCGCTGTCCTTCGTTTTTACTTTACCAGTTTCTGTAGCAATCACGGAGCCGGCTCCGGATACACTAACTACGATATCGCCCTTTGTAACGGTAGCTGTATTAACAGGCGCTTCAGCGGCTTGACTGTTCTTATCAGGTAACAATGTATAAACCAGCATTCCTGCTGTGGCTACAACTACTACTCCAAGAGTCCAGAACACTATTTTTTTCTTCTTCATTTCTATCCTCCATAGCTCATCATATTAATTGCCGGATGTATTGCTGGTGTCTGGATCTGTACCAGAAGTAGAGTTGCTGTTCGAAGTCGTTGATGCCGCCTGATAAGTGACAACATAGGTTTGTGTTCCCAGCAGATTTCGATGGCCTTGGAATTCGTCGTATAGATTCAACCGGATTGCGCCGCCACCCAGTGTTTTGTACAGGCTGCTTGTGAAGGTTGTGGTGTACGACTTGAAGTTACCTAATTGTAGATCTGTGCCAAGCGTTAATGTTTTTTCCATGCTTTGTCCTAAGGGGTCAATCAGCTCCAACACCAGTTTGTGCTCATAGGTGCCTGATTCATAAAGCGTGCTGGCTGACATGTTGTAGGTTAGTGCAGTGCTGAGCGTATCTTTACCAGCGGTGACGGTGGCGACTGCATTTGTAACGGATAGAGTATAAGGAAACATTTCCACGTTCAAAAGATTGCCTTTGGGCTCCACCCCCAACTGGTTCAGTCCAAGCGATACCGTATTGATGTAACCCGACGATTGACCGCCAGGAGCGGTAAGCTTGCCTTCAGAAACACCCTCCCCGATGTAAAGGACAAGGTTCGCTGGATCTATACCGAGAGGGAGCTTACTCCAGAGGGTGACCAGACTTTTTCCGTTAGGACTGGTGGAGGTTTTGGACTGGGTGACTTCGGCTTCATAATATTGATTGTCTTGTGTTTTGTAATAGGCTACGAGCTGAGCCTGTTCGGATTTACGCGATTCCTCACTGTTCATTTCTAGTTCTGTGTACAAGAGATTTGAATCTGTACCTGGGTACACGAGGGTCCCGCGTACAAGTAATTCCGCTTTTTTACCTTCAAGCTCAAGATGGAAAGAATTTTCAGCTGCAACACTCTGTACCCGGCTGTCCAGTTGGGTAGTACTTAGAGAAAGGAAGTTAAGCTTACTTTCACCTGAAGTTTCTTGCAGGGTGATTTTTAATTGATTGAAAGTATAGCTATAAGGAACATTGGCTACGACATACACAGCAGCCGATTCATTTGGACCGAGGATGGTTTGCGTACTTTCTGAGACAACCTGGGAAGTGCTGCTGATGTCACTTTCTCCAGCTTTGACGACACTTGTAAGCGCAGGAAGCTGAACAGAGGTTGATTTAGTGTTGCGGATGTTGATTTTAGCTACGATCTGGTCTTTGTCGGACCAAGGGAGTCTTTGAATGTTTGCAATTTTGACAACAAATGTACCGTGACTGTTCTCAATGGGGTATTCCGTGTCCTGCCAATTGTTAGTTTGCAGCGTGTAAGGGATCTGATAATAGGCGGTAGGAAAAATGATCTTGCCTTCAGCAGCCGGCTCAGTCATTTGCAGCTGCAATGTTCCTTGATTGAGTGTGAGTGGTACATCTGCGCTGAGTTCAATAATCTTTTCTTCAAGCGGTTTCAATGTTAGGCTGGTAAAATCCTTCGTATCTACCGGAAAGCTATACCCTTCAGCGGCTTTAATAGCAAGTTCATAGGCAGGCACATTCACCGCTTTGTTGCCGCTATTTTTGATGCGGAACTGTAGTGTCCACTTTGCGTTGCCATTGTCAGCATAGACGTTAGCCGTTTTCAGCTGTGTTTCGACTGTATTATTGCTGATTGTAAGCTTCTTCGTGACATTGCTGGCTACGACAAGATCCGGTGTTGTTGCAGCGGGGAGATTGTAGGCGACAACCGGCAAAGCTATTTTTAATGAGGCATCTTCTCCGGCAAATTGCAGCGCCATGTTGTCTGTCTTCATATAAGAAGGGATTTCCGTCAAATAGTAGATCGTCTTCTTTTCCTGAGGCTGTACTTTATAGCTGGTGCTGGTGTCATCAAGTGCGAGTTCAAATACAGATCCTCCAGCGGAAGCGAGGTATCCTTTAAGTCCAGTATCACTGAGTACCTTGGTTCCTTGATTAGTGAAGCTAACGCCAACCTTGGCATAGACCTTACCGTTATATTTATAAATTTGCAGGCTCTCTGCCTTGGTGGTTACAGGGAGATTGTTTAGGGTGATCTTTTTACTCTGCCCTCTGGCGACAGCTTGTGAATATCCTGTTGGTACGGTGAAGTTCCCTAGCTTTTTTTGATAATCGGTGGTGTTGAAGTCCCATCCGTACAATGAAATTTTGACCCCGTTTAAAGAGGTGGATTTGCCGATGTTTACATAGTAGGTGATAGATTGACTGCTTTTCGCGGCAATAGATTTGATGGTTGCACTGCTGGTAATAGGGCTTCCTTGAATAACTGTACCACCGCTAGTAGTTACTTTGGAGAAAAAGTCCACCAGATTGAGGCTAGCGTTGCTTCCATTAGAGTAGCTGAGTGTGTATGTGAGAATATTTCCGCCATCCTGAGTTAATAAGCTGACATCCGTCAGCTTTGCGCTGATGTTAGTCTTCAAGGCTATGGAGCCTAGTTTATCCAGAGCGGATACAGTAGCTGTTGTTGCTACTTTGGGGGATGTAGTCCCGGCCGAAGCGGCATGAACTCCATACGCTGCAGATTGGCTAAGTACAGCTGTGCTTAGCAGCACCGCGGCTACTTTTATTCTCCGTACATGCATTTGATTTCCTCCCAATAGGATAGTTAATAGTCTGCGAAGGTGCATTTGAGTGGATAAGCAAGCCTTCCTAGTAATGGAAATTATCAAGCCCCGCTGAATGTTAGCTGAAAAAAAGTTGGAAAAATGGCTCTGAAGCTTAAAGCCAGCTTAAAAGAAGATAAAAATTAGCCTAATTTTGTCCAGCTTGTCAAAACGACAGATTTTGCATATAATAAAGAGACATATCTCTTGTAGTAAAGAGATACCTGACAATTAGCATGAATTGTGAAATGCAGTGATGGAGAAGAGTACACAGTGCCTGACTTACAGGGAGGAGACGCCGCGGATTGAGAGCGTTTCTAAGAAGCAGAGCTGTGGAAGTTCACTCCGGAGCAGTTCCCTGAATTCCTTAAGCTGTCTAATAGGGAAGGGTAGGGGATACCGGTCACAGACCGTTATTTCTGTATAAAGTGAGATAGGTATCTGTCCAGCCAAAAGAGGGAATGAAGCTCTTAAGGGGAACAGATCAGCTTGTCTAACAAGGGTGGTACCACGGTCTTTTCGTCCCTTACCGGGAGGAAAGGCCTTTTTTTGTTGAACTAGACAATGATTGAAGGGGGCTGTACACGGCCATGAAAGAGAAGTTGGAAGCATTGAAGGTTGAAGCGCTGGCTAAGCTGCAGGAGGTTATGGATCCGCAGGTACTAAATGATCTAAGAGTGAAGTATCTCGGTAAAAAAGGTGAGCTTACAGAGGTTCTGCGCGGTATGGGAGGACTTAGTGCTGAGGAACGTCCGGTAATCGGGCAAGTAGCGAATCAGGTTCGCAGTGCTATTGAGGAGATTATCGGCGCGAAGCAAGAGGCTTTTCAAGAGCAGGAAACCCAGCAACGTCTGCAGGCTGAAAAAGTAGACGTAACCTTACCGGGTCGCCGTATGCAGCAAGGGGGCATTCACCCGCTTAGCAGAGTCGTACAGGAGATTGAGGATATTTTTATCGGCATGGGCTACCGTGTAGCTGAAGGTCCGGAAGTAGAGACCGATTATTATAACTTTGAAGCTCTAAATTTGCCTAAGAATCACCCGGCACGTGATATGCAGGATTCTTTCTATTTAACGGATGACCTGTTAATGCGCACACAAACCTCGCCGGTACAGATTCGTACTATGCAGGCTATGAACGGTGAAGCTCCGGTAAAAATCATCTGCCCGGGTAAAGTATTCCGCCGTGATGATGATGATGCAACGCATTCCTTCCAGTTCCACCAAATCGAAGGTTTGGTCATTGGAAGTAACATTCGAATGAGTGATCTGAAGGGCACCCTGCAACAATTTGTGCAGGAGATGTTTGGACCGAATACAGGCATTCGTCTTCGTCCGAGCTTTTTCCCATTCACTGAGCCAAGTGTTGAAGTAGATGTAAGCTGCTTCAAATGTGGCGGCGATGGCTGCAGACTATGCAAGCAAAGCGGATGGTTAGAAATCCTTGGCGCAGGTATGGTGCATCCAAATGTACTGAAAATGGGTGGCTATGATCCTGCTGAGTACAGCGGCTTCGCTTTCGGAATGGGTGTAGAGCGGATTGCAATGCTTAAATACGGCATCGATGACATCCGACATTTCTATAGTAATGACATGAGTTTTGTGAAGCAATTCAAGGGCGTTTAGTTTTTGTGGGCGCGCTGGCTGATAGTGGCGGAGAATGGCTTTGGAGCGTTCTCCCACAGGAAGCAGCGCGAACGACAGTGAAATAAATACATCTGAAACATAAAGGAAGTGAGCGGATATGAAAGTATCAACCGGATGGTTGGCTGATTATACATCGATTGAAGGAGTAACCGCCGAACAGCTAGCGGAGAAGATTACCGCTGCCGGCATTGAGATTGACGGCGTAGAGCGCCGCAATAAAGGCATTTCCGGCATCGTAACCGGCTATGTGAAATCAAAGGAAAAACATCCTGATGCAGACAAGCTGAACGTATGTATCGTGGATGTGGGCCAAGATGAGGAGCTACAAATCGTTTGCGGCGCAAAAAATGTAGCTGCAGGTCAAACTGTACCTGTAGCAATGGTTGGCGCAAAGCTGCCAGGACTGGATATCAAAAAAGCCAAGCTGCGCGGTGTCCTGTCGCAAGGAATGATCTGTTCGGCCAAAGAATTGGGACTGAATGATAAATTGCTTCCAAAAGAGCAACAAGAAGGTATTCTTGTGCTGCCTGAAGGGACAGAGATTGGTCAGGATATTTCCAAAGTCCTCGGCTTAGATGACGAGATTCTGGAATTCGATCTGACTCCGAACCGTTCAGATTGCCTCAGCATGATTGGTGCTGCTTATGAAGTAAGTGCAATTCTTGGGCGTGAAGTTAAATTACCTGATCCAAAAAGCGAAATGATTGAGATCAGTGGTCCTGCTGCGGATTCCATTTCCGTCAAGATTGAAGATGAAGAATACTGCAGCCATTATGCAGTTCGTTATATTGCAGGTGTTAAACCTGCACCATCACCGCTGTGGATTCAGAATCGTCTGATGGCTGCTGGGGTTCGTCCAATTAATAATATTGTGGACATTACCAATTATGTGATGCTGGAATATGGACAGCCGCTGCATGCTTTTGATGCAGATAAAGTACAAGGTGGAGAACTCGGCGTTCGTCTTGCCCATGAAGGTGAAGTTTTGGTTACACTTGACGGTCAAGAGCGTAAGCTAGAGCCGCAAATGCTCGTTATCGCTGATGGAGTAAAAGCTGTAGGTCTGGCCGGGGTAATGGGTGGACGGGATACAGAGGTTACTGCTGAGACGGTAAACCTTGTTCTGGAATCTGCTAAGTTTGATGGAGGAACGATCCGTAAAACCTCGCGTCAATTGGGACTTCGCTCTGAAGCCTCCCTTCGTTTCGAGAAGGAAGTGGATCCAAGTGCAGTTATTCCTGCATTGAACCGTGCAGCCGTACTGATTGCACGTTATGCTGGCGGATCGGTCCATGAAGGCATCGTGCAAGCAGGAACTGACGCTGTTCAAGAGAAGGTTCTCACCTTGTCCTTAGAGAAACTGAATCGTTATCTGGGAACGGATTTGTCCTTGTTGGAAGTGAAGACATTGTTTGGCCGTCTACATTTCAAATGTGGAGATACCGCACAAGGGCTGATTGAAGTTCAAGTCCCAACCAGACGTGGCGATATCAGCTATGATGTTGATCTTATTGAAGAAATTGCCCGCCTGTACGGGTATGACAATATTCCAACGACTCTAATTGAAGGAATTACAACGCCAGGAGCACTAACTCACAAGCAAGCGCTCCGTCGTGAACTGCGTCGCCTATTGTCACATGGCGGTTACCAAGAGGTGATGGGTTACTCCTTCATCCAGCCGCAACAAAGCACAATGTTCCCTGAGTTATCAGAAGGAGCAGTAGCGGTGAAGCTGGCTATGCCGATGAGTGAAGAACGCAGCGTACTGCGTACCAGCCTTCTACCACAACTCTTGGATATTGCCAGCTACAATACCAATCGTCGTCAAAGCGACTTGGCATTGTTTGAAATCGGCAACGTCTTCTTCACGGATGAAGAACAGTTGACTCGTCAGCCACGCGAACTGCCGGTGCTGGGGCTGCTGCTTAGCGGAAGCTTAACAGTGAAGCAATGGAATGTTTCGGCACAGCCTGTGGACTTCTTTGATTTGAAGGGTGCGCTGGAAACGGTATTTGCTCATTTAGGGCTGACCGATAAAATCGTCTATGTAGGAGATAGTCCAGAAGGATATCATCCTGGGCGTTCCGCGTCGGTATATTTACTCGGAAACGAGGGTCGTGTGAAGATCGGAACGATGGGACAGATTCATCCGGATCTGCAAAGACAGCTGGATCTGGTGGATACTTATGCGGCAGAAATTTTATTGCAGCCGTTATATGAAAGTGCGCAAAGCCGTTTGCAATATAATGAGCTTCCGCGTTTCCCAGGAATGGAGCGGGATATTGCTGTGGTCGTGGATTCCGCTGTACCAGCGGGCGATCTGCTAGCTTCCATCCGCGATAACGGAGGTTCTTTGCTCCAGTCCGTACAGGTATTTGACGTTTATACTGGTGGTAAGCTGGAGAATGGAAAGAAGAGCATCGCGATCTCACTGCTGTATCGTCATAGTGAACATACACTGACTGATGAGGAAGTAGGAGAGGTGCATGAGAAGGTATTAGCATCTCTTCAACAAACTTTTGGTGCAGAATTAAGAAAGTAGCAGGAATTGTGTAAAGCCGCAGCGAATCCATTTAGAAACTGAGATTCGCTGCGGCTTTTTCTAGGTAGAGTGCAAAGCGGAGAATATCAGCCATAATCTATTGAATATTAGGGATTTTGCCAAATGCTTACCAAAAAAGCTACAATAGAAGAAGTGAAACTAGCTTAGAATCCGCACACATACAAAGGAGGGCACAACTGTGGCTATGGACCGGACACGTGTCGCCGTGGAGATATACGGAACTTCCTATAAACTCGTCGGAAGCAGTACTGAATATATGAAACAAGTGGCCCGTTATGTTGATGAACATATGCGCACGATTTCTAAATCTCACACCAGACTGGACACACCGCGTATAGCGGTGCTTGCAGCTGTACATATGGCGGAGCAGGCTATTCAGGTTCAGGACTTCAAAAATGAACTAAACATGATGACAGGTGAACGCAGTGAACTGCGATTGGAAGTATCTCGCCTGCTGGAGGTACAGCGGGAGCGGCAAGAAGAATTCGAGCGACTTGAAGCTGCGGCCAAAGAAGAGGCTGGGCGACTGATTGCTGCTGCGGAGGAAGAACGTAAGCGGCATTTGGAGATTCAGGAGAATGAACGCAAGGTACATGCGGAACAGCTTCAGGAGGCAGTGCAAGCTGTGGAAGCTGCACGCAAGAAGCTGGAAGAAGAATTGCTTGAGCGCGAGATAGAGCTGCAAGCACTGCGGACAAGCTACGAAGAAGAGCAGGCAGCTAGTCGTGAACACCAGCGGCAGGAACTGGCGAAGGCGGAAGCCATCCGCTTGCAGCAGCTGGAGGAGCAGAAGGCTGCTCATCTGCAAGAGCTGGAGAACATCCGGGAGACGCTGACCAAGGAGAAGACAGACACGCTGTCTGCTCTGCAGCTTGAGCTGACCGAGACCAAGTCAACACTGGAGGAAGAGCTTGAGGTTACCAAGTCTACATTAGGTAAAGAACTCGAAGATACCAGATTGACGCTGGGTAAGGAGCTTGAGGATACCAAGTTGACGTTAGGTAAGGAGCTTGAAGATACCAAGTTGACCTTAGGTAAAGAGCTTGAGAGTACCAAAGCGAAGTTGGGCAAAGAGCTGGCGGAAGAACGTGAAGCACTGCAGCGGGAACAAACCAAGAATAAGGAACTGCGGCAGTCACAAGGCACTCAAGAGCATAGACATAAGCAAAATATTCAAGAGCTGGAAAAACAGCTGGCTGAGCTTCGTGGTGGGACAGGGCAACTTCAGTCCAGATTACGTGCGGCTGAAGCCAGTCTTAAGAGTGAACGAGATGCAAGACAGACGCTTCTTGGACAATATGAAGCGATTGTTAAACGTGAAGAACAGCTCAGTGAAGAGCTGCGCACGGCTACTGAGCTGGGCACACTGTTGAATGAGGAGCTGGAAGAGTTACGCCAGCGTTATCAACAGTCACAGAATGAAGCTACAGAGCTAAGAGCGTCACTACAGGAGACGAGTGAAAATCTGCACCGTGTTCAGGAAGAGCTTGCGGGATCAGCAGCAGAGGCGGCTAACTGGCAGGAGCTTTCGGATAAACGCATGGAAGATATTGGTGAACTGGAAATGAATCTGCTGGAGTCTGAGGAGAAATCCGTGTTGCTCCAGAAAGAGATTGACACGCTACGTGGGCAAGCCGATGGATTAGTACAGCAGCTGGATCAGGAGGTTCAGCTTCGTACAGATGCAGAACGCGAAACAGCGGTACTTCGGGAGCAAGGTGTGCAGGCTCAGAAGGAATTGTCTGCGCTTCGTGTTCGTTATGAGGAACTGATTGCTCAATACGACGATGTACTGCAAGAAGGAGAACGCCTGCAGGAAAGATATCAACTGTTGCAGGAAGAAGGCGAAGAGGCAACACGACGCTTAGAAGAGTTATCTGAAGCTAGTCGTGAAGCTGCTGCTACTGTTGCTGAGCAACAGGAAGTGCTGAAGGAAGCAGAGGCGTACGGAGCTTCCTGGAAGCATAAGTACGAGGAACTATCCGATCAGCAGCTGCAGTGGACGGATCTCGAAGCAAAGCTGCGTGAGGAGATCGACATTTGGCAGCAGGAAGCCGGTGAGGCTGAAATGAAGCAGGAAGCTATTGATCGTGAACGTAGCGAAGTGCTTCAGCAGCTAGGTGAAGTTGGTGAAAGCTATGAAATGGTTCAAGGACAACTTCGTTTGTTGCAGCTCCAGTTTGAAATGCGTCAGGAAGAGTTTGACAAGCTGACAGATGAGCATCGTAACCTTAAAGAGGAATATGCCAAGCTACAAAATGAATATAATGAATGGATTCAACTGATCGAGCAAGACAGTTGAGTGCCGGATGCAAGTAAAAGAGCTGACCTGATGAGTAGAGAGATCTATTTCGGGTCAGCTCTCTTTATTAATGAGCTCAAATTAAAAAAACAGCCAATCTCAGGGGGAATCCCTAATAATCGGCTGTTTATGTGTAATCTATTCCACGATGATTGTAGCTCTCATTCCGCTATGTCCGGAGCCACACATAATGGAGCAGGTCATTTCGAAAGTTCCAGCTTCCTCGGGTACGATCACCTTTGAGGATTTTTTTTCATTAAGCTGCAGCTCGAACTCTGGAATAAGGATACCGTGATTGCCGTCATCATTTTTAAAAATGATTTTGACGGGAACACCCTTTTTTAGATGATATTCTTCCTGATCAAAGCTGTAATTTGTAGCTGTGATTATGAGTTCTGTTTCTGCCTCGATTTCCGGCTCCGCTGTGTTAGTATTGCCAGAAGCACTATCATTGCTGTTCCCACAGGCTGTAAGTGCTATAACGAACACCATTGAAAGTAGAATTGCAAATTTTTTAATAATCTAAATCCCCTCCCAAGAAGTCCAAGCATAGTGAAAATGTGACAATTATGTAGACATCATAACTTAAAATTTAAGTAAGCGCTTTGATGAAATGTGAAAAATATGTGAACAGGCAGACTGTTCAAACTTTGTCGTAAATTGCAAAAAAATGATGAAAATATAACTAAAATTTATTATAATGAAAGCTATTACATTAACGTATAAAAGTAGGGGATACATATTACAAGTATTAATGATGCGCTAAGTACGGAGGTTTGGCACCGTAGAATCTTACAAGGCTATTGGATGGTAGTCATTCTTTTATTAATCTCACAGTTGCTGTTTTTGTCGAATATTGACCGACTCCAAATAAAAACAACCATGGATACGAATCTATGGCATTTATTTATAGCCTGTAATTTACTAATTGTGTTCCTTATGATTACTGCGGAGCTGTGGCTGCGTTATAGTAAACAGTCCCCTAAATATGGGGTGGTTAGCTGCGGGTTTTTAGTGTCCTACCTTATGTATTTTGTATTAGAGCCTTTTGTTGACGGTGCTCAGATGACACTTATGATGCCGATTATGGTTGCTCTTATTTATTTTGATCGTAAGCTCCTGTACATAATGGGGTTATTTAGTATTGTGTTTTATGCCGGGGTATATTTTGGGTTGGAACGGCCATTCCTACATAAACCGCTGCTTGAATTCTTGATGGTAGAGTGTGTATTTTTGGTATTTGTGCTGATGGCTATTGCAGTAATTATTCGTGCTCGTGAAGCGCGTATTAATTTAGAAAGATTAACCAAGGCGGGCCAAGATCTAATGGTGGAGAGGGCTATTTCGGATAAGCTGCTGAAGATAGACGCACTCACTGGACTCTATAATCATAAAACCTTTCATGAATATTTGGATTCATTATTGGAGCAATGTGAAAGCAACAACCTTCAGCTACAGCTGGCTCTTTTCGATATTGATAACTTCAAGCAAGTGAATGATACCTACGGACACAGGGTTGGAGACCTTGTACTTAAGGTGATAGCGGACAAGGTAGGCGGCATGATTGAGTTAAATGATTTTGCGGCTAGGTATGGCGGGGAAGAGTTCGCTGTGATTTTTACAGATAAAAGTTTCTCGGAGTCCTATGAAGCAGTAGAGAAATTACGGAAAAATATTGCTCAAATTGAACATTTGCAGGCTGGTAACAAGCCGATCACCGTGAGCATTGGAATTTGTGATTATCAGCTTGGGGATGGGAAAGAGCTTCTCTTTCGTAAAACAGACAAAGCGCTCTATACCGCTAAAAAGCAAGGCAAGAACAGAGTGGTCAACTGTGCGGAGAGTCATAAAGAGGAGATTGTGTCTTTTGCATAAAAACAACACAGAACCCCTTATTGCCGGAGAAGAACCGGAATAGGGGGTTCTGTGTTGTGAAGAGCTTTTGTTACTTAGCGGCCTCAAATGGAGTGGATACCGGCAGAAACAGGTCGATAATCCCAATGACAAGAGCTGCTAAGATGGCACCCAGAATGGATACGCTGACTCCGCTGACTACGAATTGAGCGACCCAGATTACTACCGCACTGACAATAAAGCCGACGATACCACGACCGAAAGGCGTTGCTTTTTTGCCGAAGATTCCTTCGACTACCCAGCCGAGTAGCGCAATCACCAGTGCAAGGATTAGAGCGCTCCAGAACCCACCAACCGTGAACTGTGGAACAATCCAGCCCACAACCATCAGAACAAGCGCTGCGACCACAAAACGACCAACATGACTTAAGAAATTCACTGTACTAACCTCCTTTGGCCCATGCTAAGGATATGTGCAGTTCTTATTGTGACCTTATTACTTGATTCTATGCTTAAAAATAAGACCCAAATAGCGAAATTGACCTGAATTCTGTATAATGGAAACATCTATGAAGGGAGCTGTGACTGTAATTGGACGACAAAATTTTGCATACGCTTGAATATCGCAAGATTTTAAATAAATTAATGCAATATACGCAAACCCCCATGGGAAGATTGGCTGCGGAGCAGCTAAGGCCCTCCGGCGATTTCGAAGGTGTGAAGAAGCTGCTTCAAGCCACGGATGAAGCGGCTAATGTGGATCGCCTGAAGGGCATTCCTTCGTTCGGCGGGGTAAGCGATATTCGAGCAGCACTCAAACGTGCGTCTATAGGCGGAATGCTGGGAACAACTGAGCTGCTGGCCGTTGGAAATACCATTGGCGGCGCACGCAGAGTCAAACGTTTCCTGGCAGCTATGCATGAGGAAGAAAAGATTGAGCTCCTGTTCTCACTGAGTGACGTTTTATCGGAGCAAAAACATGTGGAAGATGCCATCCGTTTATGTATAGACGAGAATGCTGATGTACTTGATACAGCTAGTTCTGAGCTGGCTAACATTCGCCGTGAATTGCGCGGAGGAGAGACCAGAATTCGTGAGAAGCTGGATTCGATGATTCGTTCGTCTTCTGTAGCAAAAATGCTGCAGGATCAGCTGGTAACCATTCGTGGTGATCGGTTTGTTATTCCTGTAAAAGCGGAGTACCGTGCCCATTTCGGTGGTATCGTACATGATCAGTCTGGATCAGGAGCGACTTTATTTATCGAGCCAGAGTCTATTGTGGCGATGAATAATAAACTTCGTGAAACACGGCTGCGTGAGGAACGGGAAATCGAGATCATTTTACACAGGCTGACGGCACTTGTAGCCGACATTGCGGAAGAAATGACCTACGATATTGATATTCTGGGAGAACTGGACTTCATCTTCTCCAAAGCGCGTCTTGCTCGTGATATGAAGGCTACTCAGCCGCGTATGAATGACCGCGGTTATCTTAAGCTGCGCAAAGGGCGGCATCCGCTTATTCCAGCGGAGCATGTGGTTCCTTTGGACGTGGAGCTGGGCAATCAATACAGCTCAATTATCGTAACCGGACCGAATACCGGTGGTAAGACCGTTACCCTCAAAACCATCGGCTTGTTAAGCTTAATGTCGATGTCCGGCTTGTTTATTCCAGCAGAGGAAGGCAGCCAGATGTGTGTGTTTGATGCCATTTATGCTGATATTGGCGATGAACAGAGCATCGAGCAAAGTCTGAGTACCTTCTCTAGTCATATGACTAATATTATCTCCATTCTGAGTAGAATGACTCCTAAGAGCCTTATTCTGCTTGATGAGGTGGGTGCTGGAACCGACCCGGCAGAAGGCTCTGCGCTGGCAATTGCCATTCTGGAGCATATTCACCGGATCGAATGCCGGATGGTCGCAACAACACATTATAGCGAACTAAAAGCATACGCTTATGAGCGTAAGGGAGTCATCAATGCCAGTATGGAATTTGATGTCCAGACCCTTAGCCCAACCTATCGCTTGTTGATCGGCGTACCCGGACGAAGCAACGCCTTTGCGATTGCCGAGCGTCTAGGCCTGCCTCATGCGATTCTGGAGCATGCCCGCGGTGAAGTGAAGGAAGAAGATCTGCGCGTAGAGCATATGATTGCTTCTCTCGAAGAGAATCGGCTGGGAGCGGAACAGGAGCATGAACGTGCAGAGGGCATCCGCCGCGAAGTGGAGGAGCTGCGCAGCAGACAACAGCAAGAGCTTGAGAAGCTGGAAAGCCAGCGTGAGAAACGCCTCGAGAAGGCTGAGAAGGATGCCAGCGCGATCCTGGACAAAGCGCGTAAGGAAGCTGAAGAAATTATCAGTGATTTGCGCCGCTTGGCTATGGAAGAAGGAGCTTCAGTTAAAGAGCATAAGCTGATTGAAGCGCGGCGACGTCTGGATGAAGCTGAGCCATCACCGCGCAAGAAGGCTGCTACCCGCAAGACTACCAAGGCCCCACGGACAATTGGTCCTGGAGATGAAGTGAAAGTCGACAGCTTGAACCAAAAGGGCTTTGTGGTGGAGCTAAGCGGTACTAAAGAGGCGCTGGTGCAGTTTGGCATTATGAAGATGAAGGTAAGGCTGGATGATTTGGAATTGCTCTCCTCGAAAGCAACAGCTGCGCCAACGGCCCTTCGCCATGCGACAACCGTCAAACGTTCCCGTGATGAGAACATTCGCAGTGAACTGGATTTGCGCGGGACTAACCTGGAGGAAGCTATCATGGAGACAGATCGGTTTATCGATGAAGCCTTTTTAGGTAATCTGGGCCAAATCGCCATCATTCACGGTAAAGGAACGGGTGTGCTGCGCACAGGAATTCAGGAATATTTGCGTAAGCACAAGCATGTGAAGAGTTATCGGCTCGGGAATTATAACGAAGGCGGCGCGGGCGTAACTGTGGCTGAGCTGCAATAGCGGGATTTCCCGGCAGAAAGAAGGGGAAAGCGTGCAAGAAGATATTGATCTTTTGCTGGGTCATCCGCTAGGTGCCTTGCTTGGCTACTTTGCAGTGGCGATTCTTGGGCTGGTTGTATTTCTGTCTTTTTTTGAAATGGTAACGAAATATAATTGCTGGGAAGAAATACGTAAGGGAAACCTGGCAGTGGCAATGGCCACAGGCGGCAAAATCTTCGGAATTTGCAACGTACTGCGTTTCAGTATTGAAGCTGGTGTTTCAATTTACGAGACAATGAAGTGGTCCGTCGTCGGTTTTTTGCTGCTGCTGCTTGCCTATTTTTTATTTGAATTTCTGACCCCTGTATTCTCTATTGACGAGGAGATCGCTGCGGATAACCGTGCTGTTGGACTTATTGCCATGCTGATCTCGGTATCGTTGTCTTATGTAATAGGTGCGGCTATTTTTTAAATCCGTCCTTATAAGGACACCCTGCAAAGGATTATGGATCTGGACAAGCTTTGAATTGAGCAGTCCCACTCTTTGTGGGGTATCTTAGGAGGAAATCATGAAGATTCTCACCCGAGTTCTGTTTCTGTCAGCGATTGCTTTTATAGCAGCCGGTATTATTTATTTAATGATGAATTAAATTTAAAAGTGAAAGTGTGAAGGAGATTAAAAAGATGGAAACAACTGTATGCCCTTGGTGTCATACTGAAATTGTATGGGACGAGGAATTTGGACCTGAGGAGAATTGTCCTCACTGTAACAATGAGCTTAGCGGATACCGTACGGTCACTGTTGGGATTGACGGCATCGAAGAAGAAGTAGTAGAGGAAGTCGTAGAGGAACCCAAACAAGAGGTTGTTAATGACGATGATCTTTGGGGAGAGCCTGATAAAGACAGCGTAGTTCCAATCTATAATACGCTTAATCAATTCGGCGATGATTATGACTTGAACAAGTACGAAGAGAGTGTCTCAGCTATTCTGGCCATTCAGGAGGAAGCTCCGGAATGTACTCAATGCCATGAGCTCACTATCCTTGCGGGTAAGCAGCCTGTGAGCAGCTTTGAGCCGTCTGCTCCAGCTACATTAGGTAAGTCGGTATTAACCGCTCCATTCTCACTCAATGTTTACGTATGTCCTTCCTGCTTCCATGTTCAGCACAGTCTGGCGCAGGAAGATCGGATTCAGCTCGTACGCAATTTGAGCAACGCTCAGGCGTAAGAATAAGTATATAAAAAAAGGGGCGGTCCCGTAAGCTAATAGCTGCTGGGGGCGCCCCTTCTTTTTTTTGGACCTTACTTGACCGTTGTCCGTTGTCGAAAGCGTGTGTATATGAAATCACTGTCGGAAGCGCTTATTAACCCGCTAACGGACACAACCGACCTTAATCGCACCATTATCCGATATTTGGAATGCTATCGGACTCTAGTGCAGCTATTGGCCTGAAAAACGCCTATATATGGGCCTCTTTCCAAGGATAGCATCACTGGAGTCCGAAACCTTGCTTTAAAGGCTAAAAACATGTAAATAACGTCAACTGAGTCCGTAAGCTCCATGGGCTGATGGATTTATGATTGAAGCAGGGAAAATAAAAAGCGGGGTTGTCCAAAAAGCAGTGAAGCGGCTGCGAGGGACAGCCCCGTTTTTATTTTCTACAAAAATCAGTTCTGTTTCATCACGTCCAAACTCTTAGAAGGAGAGGGTTTGGCTGATCGGGTGAGTGAGAATAAATCTAACTCAGGCCGATGTTTGCCGGCAATCGTATCCGTTAACAACTCCGCAGCGATCATACTGTACACCGTCCCATTGCCTCCGTAGCCCTCGATGAAGTAACAGTGAGGGAACTTTGGATGTGGGCCGATATATGGAAGTCCATCACGAGTAGAACCGAACACAGCACCCCAGGAGTACTCCAGCTCAATGCCTTTAATTTCTGGAAATAAGGCTTCAAGCTCTTCGAGCAATTTTTGACCTTGAGAAATCACCCGGACCTCACGACGTTCGGGGTCTGTCAGCTGCTCATCCTTACCTCCTGCAATAATCCTGCCTTCAGGGGTTGTCCGAAAATATAAATAAGGGCGGGCTGTCTCCCACAGCAGGCTACGCTCATGCCACTTTGGAAAATCCTTTAGAGGTTTGGTCATCACTGCATACGTGTTGATCAGCTCAGCGCCCCGGTCTTTTTTGAATTCCTGTGTTTCATAACCCATTGCAAAAATAACATCCTTGGCAATAATCCGGCCACTTTCTGTATGGCAAATCACGCCATTCTCAGTAAACTCATAATGTTTCGCTTCGCTCTGTTCAAAGACGCGGACGCCATTCGACGCTGCCTTGGCGATTAGGCTGTGCACCGTTCGATAAGGATTCGCTTCGGCATCCCCACGTGAATAAAGTCCTGCTGGTTTTGAAAAAGAGTACAGAGCTGCAATCTTATCCTCTTCCCAGAATTCAGAATCGAAGCCATTAGCCACGAGATTCTCATATTCTTCCCGCAATGCAGGTACATCCGCAGGAGTGCTGGCATACAAAAGACTGCTGCGAGGAATGATCTGCGGATCGATATCGAGCTTGTCCGGCAGGTCCAGAATGTTCCTTACCCCAGCCTGGCATAACTGATAAAAGAGCAAACCGTTCTTTTGCCCAAAGGTGTTCATACATGAGGTTAACGATTTATCGTTGGAAATCTGCAGGAGTCCAGTGTTAGCATGCGAGCTGCCGCTGCCGACCCGTCTTTTTTCGATCAGAACAGCATCCGCTCCACTTAAGGACAAGCGATAGGCGGCCATTGCCCCACCCATTCCGGCGCCTACAACCAGGCAATCACAATGAATAGTACCTTCTAGAGAGGGGTAAGTTGGAGGGTTCTGTAAAGTGCTTGACCAAGGTGTATTTCCACTATTTAAATTCATGAATTGTTCGCTCCTTCATTCGTGCCGTGATTTAGTATTGGCGGCATTTTATCGTCTCATTCGCGGTATGTTCTTATTTCTGTCATAACTCTCTAGTGCCTTTCGGCAAATAAATCGCGGGCATAGGCGGCATACTAAAGCCTGTATGAATCAACTACAAGGAGGGACTACAACAAATGCAATCAACGCAAATGCAAGCGCTAAGTGGTAAGGAATTGGAATATATCGCTGACTCCATCTCTAATGAGGACTTGCTTCTTAAGCAATGTGCAGCAACAGCTGCGACAACACAGAATCAACAAGTTCGTCAAATTTGTATGCAGCATATGCAAAATCACACCAAACACATGACAGAGCTCACTCAGTTAATCCAACAACATCAACAATACGCGCCAACAAGCCCACAATAATTGCAATATTAATTCTAAGGAGGTTATTTAATGAACGCGCAAAATACTGGGGCATTTATGCCGGATGAGGATTTACTAAACACCATTTTGTGTGATTTGAAGCGGACCGTACGCGAATATGCTACAGCTGCTACAGAATCAGCATGTCCAGCCGTTCGTAGGGTTTTTAACACTATGACCATGGACACTTTGCAACTCCAAGGTGATTTATACACGCATATGTCTCAATTGAATATGTATCCTGCACCTGCAAAAGCATTGCGCCAAGATGTGGACAAGCAGCTTCAAACCGCACAGCAAATGCAACAGCAAACCGGGCAATTTGTTCAACAAAAAACCGGGCAATTTGGCGCATACGCTCAGAATGCTCATATCCCGGCTAACGGACAACATCAGCCTTCTCATTTAATGTAACCATGATGGTTGGCGAATGAAGCAAATCGCTTCATGTGTGTGGAGATAACGCCCGTTTTTACTGGTTAAATCCGGTAGAACGGGCGTTTTTTCTATTTTTTTGTGTATGTTCTATGTAAACTCTGCCTTTCATGGAAGCTCCTATGGGGTTATTTTGTTTGCAGAGATGCACATTTCATGTCATATTAGTATTAAACTCTTTTCGCGGGGCGACGCATTAATAGCGTACCGTCATTGGCGAACTATCCGGAGGGAAGGCATGAAGGAAATGAACGAGCTTAAGAGGAAAGTGCTGGAACTGCTTAAGGAAGACGCGAGAAGATCTACTGCACTCTTAGCAACGCTGCTTGGCGCGGAAGAAGAAGATGTGAAGACTGCGATTGAGCAGTTGGAGAAAGATCATGTCATTGTAAAATATGCCGCCGTTGTAAACTGGGATAAAGTGGACGATGAGAAGGTAACCGCACTGATTGAGGTGCAGATTACGCCTGAACGAGGGCGTGGTTTTGAAGGGATTGCCGAGCGAATCTACCTGTATCCACAGGTCAAATCAGTTTATCTGATGTCTGGTGCTTATGATCTTCTGGTGGAAGTGGAAGGCCGGAATTTACGTGAAGTGGCCAATTTTGTATCTGAGAAGCTGTCTCCAATTGATTCAGTACTTTCAACCAAAACGAATTTTACCCTTAAAAAATACAAACAGGACGGGATCATCTTCGAAGAGCATGAGGAAGACAACCGTCTGATGATCTCTCCATAAAGGAAGTAATCATATGATCACGAATAAATCGCAGCTAACTGGAGAAGACAGCAAATCAATGGATTCTTATTTGGCCCCGTTGGTACAGCAAATTCAACCTTCGGGTATCCGCAAGTTTTTTGATCTGGCTGCAGGCAGTAAGGATATCATCTCTTTGGGAGTTGGAGAGCCTGACTTCAAGACCCCCTGGCATGTCAGAGAGGCTTGTGTCTATTCGCTGGAAAGAGGATTTACAGGGTATACATCCAATGCAGGGATGCCTGAACTGCGGGAAGGGATCGCGAATTACTTGCACAGCCGTTTTGCTGTGGAATATGATCCTGCCAATCAAATTATAGCAACCGTTGGCGGAAGCGAGGCCATCGATTTGGCACTACGTGCGCTGATTTCACCGGGGGATGAAATTCTGATTCCTGAGCCTTGTTATATCTCTTATTCGCCGATCACCGCGATTGGTGGAGGAATACCTGTAGGTATTGAAACGGTTGGTGAGAATAACTTTAAACTTACTGCGGAAAGCTTGGAAGCCAAAATCACTCCGCGCTCCAAGGTTCTGATTTTGTGTTACCCTAGTAACCCTACGGGAAGTGTAATGACCCGAGAAGATTGGGAGCCGATTGCTAAGGTAGTAGAGAAACATGATCTTATAGTGATTTCAGATGAGATTTATGCAGAATTGTCTTATGGCATTAATCACGTCAGCTTTGCCTCTTTACCAGGCATGATAGACCGTACGATTCTGGTTAGCGGCTTCTCCAAAGCTTTTGCAATGACCGGATGGCGGATGGGGTATGCTTGTGGTCACCCGGATCTTATCGCTGCAATGCTTAAGATTCATCAGTATACTGTGATGTGTGCTCCTTCTATGGGACAGGTGGCTGCACTTGAAGCGCTGACCAATGGGATGGAAGAGAAGGACCGGATGGTGGATTCCTATAACCAACGGCGGAGGTTGATCGTCAAGGGCCTACGCGATGCAGGGCTGGAGTGCCATGAGCCGCAGGGCGCCTTCTACGCTTTTCCAAGCGTGCGCAAGACAGGGCTGACTTCTGATCAATTTGCTCAACGGCTTTTGCTTGAATACAAGGTTGCAGCTGTGCCTGGAAGTGTCTTTGGATTAGGTGGAGAAGGTTACTTACGCTGTTCTTACGCCACATCAGTATCCCAACTGAACGAAGCGGTAGAACGCATTGGTGCTTTTGTCACAAAGCTTACACGTGAGAGAACGGATTAGTGAAAATTGAACTATAGCCGATCATACAATCCTATGGTATTATTTTACTTTGAGAGTAATTAGCCCCTATAATAGAACTTACAAGGATCCATTTACTCTGGAACTAAGCGTTGCTTTGAAGTTGCTTTATTTAACTTTTATGCTCTTTTGCAGCACGCGCTCAATAATACTTTTGGGAGGGATGATTGTGCTTAGCGCCGATTATTACTTACCTTCCTATGGTGGGAAATGTTTCTCTGGAAATGGGAAAATACCCCCCAAGGGTGATGCTTCTGCTCGCATACTCTCTCTGGAAGATGAAATTAGAATACTCCGCAGCAAGATGGAGCAGCTTTTCCTGCAGGAAAAATCATTCACTTCGGATAATGTGATTGAAATTAGCAGTTTATTGGACCTCAAAATAAATGAGTACATGAAGGGGCGTCCAGCTGGAAAATAGTGCTGCTGAATGCTCTTGAGAGGACCCTAGGGTCCTCTTTTTGTTGTGCACTCTTACTAATGATGGTGTTTTTGTGTATACTCTTAATTTGCTATCTTTATTGCCTTCCTTATAGCAGAAAGCTTAAACTATCAGTATATGTTTTTTAAGAATGGATAGGAGGCTTAAACCATGGCGATTTATACACGTACGGGTGATGCAGGTCAGACCTCAGTGATTGGCGGCCGGGTCGGCAAGGATGATGTCCGCGTCGAGGCCTACGGAACGATCGATGAGCTGAATTGTTTTGTAGGGCAAGCACGAAGCCTGATGGAAAGTGATAATTTCGACGATGTCCGCGAGCAATTGCTCGAAATACAGCATGAGCTGTTTGATTGCGGCACGGATTTAGCATTTGTTAGACTTGCTGATGGTGGTCAATATATGGTGACAAGTGAGATGGCTCAGCGGCTGGAAGGCTGGATAGATACTCTACAAGAGGAGAATCCGCCACTTGAGAAATTTATCCTGCCAGGAGGTAGTCAGCTGGCTTCGGTTCTACATGTATGCCGCACGGTTTGCCGTCGTGCAGAACGCCGGGCGGTTACCTTAGGGCGAACTGCGGACATTAACCCAGAAGCGGTGATTTATCTTAATCGATTGTCGGATTATTTTTTTGCTTTGGCTAGAACGGCTAATACACGGTCAGGGATTACTGATGTAGAATACATCCGCAGTAAAAAGGTGTTCCGAGACTAATATGACAAGCTATTATTCACCCATTACTTATATCATACCGCCTGAAGAGGATGACTTCCTGCTGAAGACCATCCTGCACAAACGGATGGATGTCTCACGCAAGCTGCTCTCTCGCCTGAAGCAGACGGAGCAAGGCATTACATTAAACGGTGAACGTGTATACATTAGTGTGCATGTAAAGGCAGGAGATACCGTGCAGATTCGCATGGAAACGGAGACTTCGGATGATATTTTGCCGCAGCCGATTCCATTTGAGATTTTATTTGAAGATGAACATCTGCTAGTGGTTAACAAGGCAGCGGGAATTATAGTTCATCCCACACATGGACATTACACCGACACGCTTGCCAATGGTGTGGTTTATTATTGGGCACAGAAGAATGAACGCTTCCGTTTCCGGCCTGTTCACCGTCTGGATCAGGAGACCTCCGGTGTGTTAGTGATCGCCAAAAATCCTTACAGCCATCAGCATATTTCCGAGCAGATGATCGCCGGTACTGTGGATAAGCGTTACGCTGCATTTGTTCACGGGGTTCCTGCGGAGTTATCCGGCGATATCGACGGCCCTATCGATCGTGATCCTGAGGAGCCACATCGGCGTATCGTGACACCGGATGGATATCCTTCCCTAACCCGATATGAGGTTAAGCAGGTGTATTCAGCTGGCTCTAGAGTTGAACTAAAGCTGGAGAGTGGGCGTACGCATCAAATTCGGGTCCATATGACCTCAATCGGCTGTCCGCTGATTGGGGACAGCATGTACCGTCATGAGCTGTACAATCTACCAGAATTGACTTCAACTCAAAGCGAGCAATTAGAGACCGTTGCAGCACTCGATGCTTCCATACCGCGTCAGGCACTGCACGCAGTCCGTCTGACGTTCAAGCACCCGGTGCTTCTGCAAGAAATGATTTTCGAGGCCCCGTTGCCACCTGATATGGCAGACTTGGAGAAAATATTGGAGCAAGGTCCGACAGCGGATTTGTGATAAAATTATAATTCAGGCGATGGAGTGGCGAAGGGGAAGCTTGGAACTGTAGGAGCGATAGCGACCGCCCTTGTCTGCGGATTTCAACCTCGTTTAACGGTGAAATTGAAGAAATCTGTAGACAACAGCGGCCAGAAATCCAAACATTCCCCGTAGTTACGATATTATTAGCCGATTATTAAAGGAGCACAGCATGAGCAAATTAAAAGTATATCAATATCCCAAATGCAGCACCTGCCGCAGCGCAGTGAAATGGTTGCAGGGACAAGGTCATGAGCTGGAGCTTCAGCACATCGCAGAGCAGCCACCTACGGTGGACGAGCTGCGTGAGCTGCTCGCGAACAGCGGCCTTGAGCTGAAGAAGTTTTTTAATACAAGCGGTGAAGTATATAAATCATTAGGTCTGAAGGACAAGCTGCCCCAGCTTACGGAACAGGAGAAGTTAGAACTGCTCTCAAGCCACGGGATGTTGATCAAACGTCCGATTGTCACCGATGGAGTTAAAGTTACGGTGGGATTCAAAGAAGACCAATATGCCGATACTTGGGCTAATGTTTAATATCAATACAACGATCAAGGGAGAGGTTTATAAGTGAGAACAGATACAACGGGCCGGGTAATGCTTGTAGATGGAATGGCTCTGCTGTTCCGGGCCTTTTATGCGACCTCTTATGGAGGATATATTCGCAAGACAAAAGAAGGTTTACCGACGAATGCGGTATATGGATTTTTGCAGTATTTTTTTGATGCAGTAAGTACGTTTGAGCCTTCTCATGTCGTATGCTGCTGGGATATGGGTAAAGGAACGTTCCGTACCGAGAAATATGATGGATACAAATCCAACCGGATCGAAGCTCCGCTGGAATTAATTCCGCAATTTGATCTAGTAAAAGAAGTAGTGGCTGAGCTAGGTGTGCCAAACATCGGTCTTGCCGGCTATGAAGCAGATGATTGCATTGGAACGCTAGCATCCTGTTACAGCGATAATTCTGAGGTTTACATTCTGACGGGTGACCATGATATGCTGCAGCTTATTGATGAGAATGTTAAGGTCGTCATTATGAAAAAAGGACGCTCCAACTATAAAGTTTATGACCTTGCAGAATTGCTTGAGGATAAAGGTCTAACCCCTAGACAGGTTATTGACCTGAAGGGCTTTATGGGCGATACAAGTGATAATTACCCTGGTGTAAAAGGGATTGGTGAGAAAACCGCGCTGAAGCTGTTAACGGAATACGGTACAGTTGAAGGTGTAATTGAGAATCTTCACTTGCTCCCTAAAGGTGTACGGTCCAAAATTGAAGCCGACCTTGATATGCTGCATCTATCAAGAGAGCTGGCTGAAATCCGTTGTGATGTGCCTGTGGTCTGTGAACTGGCGGAAGCTTTATGGCAATTACAACGGGAAACAGCCGCGCGTAAATTTCAAGAACTGGAATTTGGCAGCCTGATGCATTTGATCGCTGAGGTGCAGGACGAACGGGGAATTGTACAGATTGAGTTAGGTGATCTGGGTTAAGGAGAGTGGTTCTCTTCTGATGAAAAGGTGAATAAACATAATGGCAGATCAAGGTTACTTTCCTTGATCTGCTTTTTTTGTTGTCGAATTCATGTGGAAATTTATCAATATATGTCTTTTTTTGACTTAATTACAAATTAAGGTTTCTAATCATGGATATTGGTTTAATGAAATTTCAAAGGAAATACATAGGGATTATTTTCCATAGTAGGTGATGATGAGATGAAGATACTTTTGGTCACGCACAAGTTCCAGAAGATAGTAGGTAATTATTGCAGGCGGACCATAGACGTAGTGAACGAGTCTGAATTAGTCCTTGGAGGTATTTTGGAGTTTTTGCAAAACATCAATCCTTCTATAGACAGCATATTAATAACAGATGATGCATTATCTCTGAGGATGGAACAGAACAGGAGTGATTTAAATAACCTAATCAATTGGCTCTTATATAATCAAAAGTCAAATGTAAAGATTTTAATCCTCACCAGGCACATAAGGAAAGATAAAGAATGGGAGAATCTCAGCTATAGATATCCGAATCTCCAAATTAAGAATTACGAATACATACGCATTACACCAGTATTATTTCAGGAAGCTCTTGAGCATTTATACGATACCAAACCTCAATTGAAACAACATTCCAGACTTCACGACGATAAGAGCAATCAAAAGAGTATAGACAGAAAAGGGTCGTTTCTGGATCGCTTTAAACCGAAACTGAAAGCCCCAACTGAATTACAGGCTACAGATACCCTTACTAGGGAGCTTGATAAGATTAGCCGAGGGATTAGTCGTATTGTAGCGATAACCGGCCATAGTGGATGCGGAATTACTAGCACAACTATCAATGTTGCAAGTGAAGCGAGTAAACGGGGTCTGAATGTAATAATCGTGGATATGGACATCGAATATCGAAGTACGAATATGTATTTTAGCAGCTTTCATGAACGAACCAAGCGGGATGAAGATATAAATGCATCTCTCATCCGAACGTTAGCAAGACCTCAGGATTGTTTGACTACGGCTTTTCATTTGAAAGAAAATCTATGGCTGGCTGGACTGGGTTACAGCTTTTCCGACCCCAAGTTAATCGAGCAATTTTACACCAGCTCTAAACTTGTCGGTCTGTTGTCCTTACTCCGAAACAAATTTAATTTGATCCTATTGGATCTACCACTGAACTTATTAGACAGATTTCGAGAAGCATTAATCCATATCGACAGCTTTGGCCTCTGTATTCCCAATAATCTATATGCTGTTTTAAGCACTCTGAGGAATGTGGAAGAGACACTGAATAAGGAAAATACGGCCTATTTGAATGCTAAATCAAAAGTAATTGTCACCAAATATAATGACCGTTCCAGATTTCAAGGTGAAATTTTCGTACCAGATAAGGTAAGTGCAATTGCTACATCCGGTCTTTTAGAAAGCTTTACATACGGAATGAAAGTGGCAGGTCATGTCTCTTATGACACGGACTTTGATACTCAGATTGAAACCGATGTGCCGCTTGTATATTCAAACAAAGACCATGAGCGGGCATATGGAAATATACTTCTTAGATTACTGGAGGGGAGTAGTTAATGGATTTAAGCGGGCTTAAAAACGCGACACCCAATAAGCAAATGTTCAAGCGGATTGCAGCATTGCTCTTTAGTCTATTGATCATCGTGGTTTCATATATGTTCATTACGAAAGCCAGCAAAGATGCCAGCGATGTGGTAGAGGTGTTGCGGGTGAAGCAGAGTGATGGTATTCCGGCTTACGTAGTCATTACGGAACCTATGATTGAGAAATACAATATTATCAAAAAAGAATACACGGAGGACATGGTGTTGTCTGAAGATATAGATTCGGTGAAGGATAAACTGTCCGCATATTATCTTCGAGAAAACAGCGTGCTCTACAAAGATCAGTTACTGGATGAAAAACCGCAAAAAAATGAATGGCTGTATCAAGTGAATGAGGAAAATGAGGTCTTGACGCTTCCTTATAATTTTCTGGAGGTTGGTGGAGATATTCTAATGCCAGGAGACCGTGTTCGTATCCGTGTGTCCTATGAGGTAGAGGAGAAGGATACCGCGGGTGGCAATCCAAACGCTATTTATTCCGAGTCCACCAATACGATCAAAAAAACTGAAGTATTGTTTGAAAGCATTGTTGTGAAGGATATGCTCAACGCAAGTAGTCATTCCATCTACGAAGTATATAAAGAAGTGCAGAAACTGGATGAGGATAAGAAACAAAATGTTATGAAGAGTAAGGATTTCTTAAAGAACATTCAACCTAAAGCATTACTTCTCGAGGGGACGAGTGCACAAATTAACAACTATGCCAAATACAAAGGACTTAATGGAAATTCATTTCTGATTACCATACTGAGCAGAAAAAGTAGTGATGTCATCATTGACCAATTGCCCACTTTGGAGAAAGAGGTGGAATCGTGGATCGGAAAAGAGGATTAGGAATCGACAGCATTTTTCAGAAAATATCATCTAAGGATCTCGTCGGTGCCGAACTTCAAGAGAATAATCTGATTTATAGTGTAGTAGGTTTTATACCTGCTTGTGATGGTGTAGATAATGCCATGCTCATAAGCAACTTAGGATATTTGTTATCTCAAAAGGGTCTAAATACTTGTGTGGTTGACCTTAAGGTGTTTTATCCAAACTTATATCAATTTCTAGATGTCCCTGCACATAAGAAGGGGCAAGGATTAATTAAGGTGTTGAAAAGCGACAAGGTAGATTTCCGAGATGAATTACAGCGGACCAAATACGAGAAGCTGTTCCTGTTATCAGCTAGTCCACAGGATCTAATGGAGGAGTATTTTGATTTTGAGTTTGGAAATTTAGAGCGTGTAATTACTACACTTAAGCAGATGTTTGATATCGTGCTGATCGACATTCCCAACAACCCTCCATTGGAATTTTGTCTGGGTGCCATGAAGTATTGTCACATAGGATTCTTTACGGCAACAGAGAGGATGGAAGCTACAATAAATATGGTGAAGCTGCTGGACTATGCTAAATCGGTGGGGATAAGTACGGCTAAGTTCACCAGTGTGGTGATGATGAATATTCAGCATGTTGAATTTGATTATAAGGTTATGAAGGATATGGGTTTTAACATAGTTTCTGTACTGCCACTTGTGAAGGATGCCGTAGTTCGTGCACATGAGGGCAGGCTGTACATAAAAGATAACCCCCTAATCAATAAATATTTCAAAAAAGAGATCCAAAAACTGGCCGATCGGTTGGCGGATCAGTAAAGGGGAGAGCGATTTGCTGACACGTGCGAAAATTAGCGATATGCAGCAAAAAGTACTGCATCAGGTAGGGCCGAAGGAGAACATGGAGGATCTGGCTAGTAAATATACGACCATAAGCTTTGATGAGGCTTTGGAGTTATGCCAAAAATATATTACGAAAATAACGACACATGCCTATAGGCGAGAAAGCGACCCTGCTCGAAAACGTGAAATGACGAAGGCTTACATAAATGAATTTGTAGATGCACAGAAACCTTCTGTCGAGGGATTTTATGACCTAGCAGAGTTGAAAAACGCACTCACCAATGAAATCACTCACTATGGTCCTATTACCAAGGCTATGGAGGACCCTGGTATAGATGAAATCAGAGCCAACGGACCTGATCAAATCTTTGTGGAAAGCGGCGGAAGAAGCCTGCAGTGGGATCAACATTTTACAGATCGTGATCATATGGAACGGATTATCGCCAAGCTTATAGGTATCTCCAAGGTTCGGCTGATTCCAAAGATACCCATGGTAAATGCCAGAACGATTGAGGGGTATCGTGTGAATGCCACTCATGCTGAGATCTCACCGTATGACCAACCAGCGTTTGTGATCCGAAAGTTCAGCAAGAAGAGTATTGTTCCGAAAATGCTTATTGAGAATAAATCCTTCTCCTCAAACATGTATAAATTATTGTCTTTGATCCCGAAATCAGACTTATCCTGGATTACAGTGGGACCGACAGGAAGCGGAAAGACAACGCTAAATGAAATTCTTGTGAAGGAGATCAATCCTCTATCAAGGATCATTACCATTGAAAATCCTTCGGAGATGAGATTGATTCAAAGAGAAGATAACAGCGAACACGGTAGAGTGCTGAATGATGTGTTGCAATACGAGTCGGTCCCTGATGATGATGACTCAAGCCCAGCGACTATGGAAAATTTGCTTATTAATGCGATGAGACAATCACCTCACTGGATTGGACCAGGGGAGCTTCGAACACCCGGTGAATTCGCCACAGCGCTCCGAGCAGCACAGACGGGACACTATTTCTTTTCCACACTTCATGCAGAGGGGGATAAGGAAGCGATCTTCAGATTTCTAACGGCCTATCTAATGGCCTCTAATGAGCCAGCGGAACTTGCTCTACGAAATATCTGCAGTGCTGTAAAATTTGTAATCTTTCAAGAGAAACTGGCAGATGGTACGCGTAAAGTGACTTCAATTTCAGAGATTTTGGGCTCAGATGGCTTGAATCCACTGATTAATCAAATCTATAGATTTGATTGTGATGATGTTATTGAAGAGATGATTGAAGGCAAGAAGATGATCAAAATTGTTGGCAGACATTTACGTGTAGGAAAGATCTCGGAGAATATACAGCAGCTAATGCTCAAGGCCGGAATTAAGAGAAGCAGGTTTGAGTTCTTTACCAAGGATCCGTTGGAGGGCGAAACAGAGGTGTACGAATTCGATGAATACAACTTTAATCATTAGTCTACTTCTTGGTACGGCTGCATTTGTACTATTTAACGCCATCTTTGAGGTCAAGTTTTTTCAAGGGTCTGTAAGATATGTTCTCGACGTTATGGATACCCTCGCAGAGTACCTTGGCAAGTATAACACAAAGCGTTATGTCGACCGGATCAAGAAGGAACGAATTGTCAGGCAGAAGGAAAATATTTATGCGAAATACAATCGAATGGTAGAGGGTCTAATTTTAGATTTTAATATGCCTTTTACACTGGAGAGTTTCACCTCAATGCTTTGCATTTGTTTTGCTATTATAGCTCTGCTAGTGGTTCTGCTTATGAATAGCATTACGCTTTCGCTTGTGATCACGATTTCAATCTTTGTAGGCTTGTTTACTTTTTTCGTGATGCAGTCTAGAGCCATCCAAGTAGAACGGCTGGAAAATATAATGGATGCCGAAGATGTAATTTGTCCGTTAGCCCGTGAAGGTGTACTAGTAGCCATTAAAAAGGTGATGGAGAGCGATGAATATATCAGTCCTAACCTTAGGCCCTATTTCCAGCAGTTTATAGATAATTGTGATAACAACGGCTATTCCTTTAAGCAAGCTATTACGCTGTTAAATAGACAGCTTGGTCCTAAATTTGATAATTTCACAAAAAAAGCAGTGGTTTTCGAATATAACGAAAGAAAAGGTATGGCAGACATTTTCCTCGATATTGTAGATGAAAATGCCGTGCTGCGCGAGATTAACTCTAAAAAGGAACGGATTTTTAGAAAGATGAATCGAGATTTTATGTTTAAAACCGGAATCATTGTGCTTTTTTTCTTGTACGCATTAACTGTAAAGGATTTTAGAGAATTTATGCTTGTAAGTAATGTTGGGAAATTGATCAACACGATATTGATTAGTGTCATTTGTTTAAGCTTTGCACGCAGCCAGGTACTCCAAGGGAACGTCGGCATGGGTGGTGAGCGCAAATGATATTCCTAGTTAAGCTGATAGCCATGCTCTCCATCCTTTATTTGATCAAGATAATGTTATACCCCTTCTTTAAACCTGTGAGCAGAAAACAAAAAAAACGTGCACGTCAATATATCAAGCAGCGTAAAAATGCGGCGTTAAAAGAGAAGTTCAACCAATATAAACGAAGAATTGCAATGAAATATGTTAAAGGGTTATTGGGAAGTGCTGAAAGGTTAAGATTCAAGAAAATCATTGACCGACTTGATCTACAAAAGACTCCAGAGGAAATACGGACCGAGCAATACATGTACTCGCTAAGTGCTATTGTGATTATGTTGTTGCTATGGAAGGTGAACATCCTGCTTGGCTGTATCTCTGCCATCTTCATCATGCTGGGCTGGCTCTATCCGGTGGTCGAGTTGGAGAAGATTATCGATAAGAAGAACAAAAATATATCCCTGGATTTCCCAGCCTTTTATAGTATGGTCTATTACCAGTATATAAAGTCGGTCAACATACATTTCTCGGATGTGCTTAAGGATTACATTCCCAGTGCAAATCCTGATATAGCCGAGGAGCTTGGTGTGATGCTGGATAATATTGATTACGGAGAAGAATTCGCTTTTAAGCAGCTGAAGAAACGGATTCCAATGCATTATGTGATCAAGTTCTGCGACATTATGGAGACTAGGCTTAAAGGATACGATAATGTGTCTCAGATGGCATATCTCAAGAATGAATTAGATGGCTTCAGAATCAGGGCTTTGGAAGAAGAACTGGAGAGCAGGCAGCGCAGCAGTGCAAGAATCCAATTTCTACTGATTATAGTGTTGGCCATTTATATCGTTATGTACTATTTATTTACCATTCTGAGTTCGATGAAGATGTTTCAATAAGCCAATTTTATTTATAGGGGGATACACGAATGAAGACAGATCTAAAGGAATTGCTAGTGGAGGAAAAAGGGGAAGTAGGCATCAAGCAAATCGCGATTACGGTCGGCGTTATTATATTAATTGGTGTGGTAGTCACTTATTTAAAGGGCGGAGTACTGGCAGGATGGGTTGATGATATCTGGACATTTTTATTCGATGATTTGATCAAAAAGATGGTTAGCTAATTTGGGGTGAAAATACAATGCAAGGGATAGCAAAGGCAGTATTACTTACCATACTGACTTCGGTTACGATTCTGCTGTTTGTGAATTTGGCTTTCTTTTTCCCATGGTATTTAACGCTAGTCACAGAGACGTATAGTGTTTCGCAGATTGTAGCTGGTGATAACTACTTGAAGGAATCGTATTATGAGGATGCTATGGAGAGATTACAGGAGCGCCCTATTTACCGAGATAAAGCCGATGATATTGTCATTACGGTCACTAATGCAGATCATGATAATGCGATTGGTAATGATGATGAAACCTCATATTACGATGAAGGGAACGAATGGAATAAACCTTATCGGCAAAGAGGCGAACCACTTACGGTTGAGATTAAAGCTGTGTATCCTTTCTCTATCACTTTATGGGGAAAGAAGCTGGAGCGTGAAATTCCGGTCCACTTCTCCATGTCAACGACAGGCCTGAAACATTATAAGGATCTGGACTACTATATAGATTGATAGGATGACTTTTGGTGAAAAATATTGCAGTAGGAGTATTGTTGATTATTCTAGTGTCAATTGTTGTGGAGCCTTTGGTGGAGATGGGCATTGTATTTAGAGAGAAGGTAGTGCTGAGCACTGCGATCTCAAATGCTTGCCGGGCAGCTAAGGATCGGAGTTTGGAGTATGAACTGCTACGTGGACTGGATGCGGTGATTAACGAGGAGAGGTTCAAAGAATACTTTTCAGATGCGTTCGAAAGCGCTCTAAATGTATCGGAACAGACCGATGATGGCAACGTGCTTACATTTACATCCAATGATGATAGATACAATGATTTTACGGTAAGTTTAGATTTTTCTAACATGGAGAATGCCCAAACCAGTCAAAGAGTATCAGAAGTTAATGTGAAAGCACAGGCAACATACAAATTTAAAACCAGATACTTAAAGCTCGCTGAAGAAGCAGACAAAGAAGTAGATTATCAGTTAATTAGCGAGAGGAAATATATTCTCTCCGTTAAGAATTGATGAAAGGAATAATCGGAATGGATTATATAATGGTTACTTTTCAAACGGATACAGCTCTAAGAATGGACCTAAAAGTTCCGGTGTTTGTGACTATAGAAGAACTGTTAGACATGTTAATGGAGTCCTTGAGCTTAAAGGAGAGAAGCGGGGCCAAGCTTCAGGCTGAGCCATTAGGCAGAATATTAAGTAATAGTAAAACCTTGGATCAAGAAGGTGTAGCCCAAGGCGCACTGCTCACACTTATCTGAGAAGGGGCAATGAAATGAATAGCAACCTGCAAAGTGGCGGATTAATCCTAAAGGCTGATGAATCTCTTTTTATTACGGATATTAAAAATTATTCAGGAACCTATTCTTTAGATAGAGCGAATGATCAAGCAGTGCCTATTCATTATGAGGGTTTGTTCTGGTTCATGAATGAGGCTGGAAATTTCCTTTATTACAGTGATCAGTTAAAGGGGAATGTGCTCTGTAAGCTTGATATTGTAAAGCAACATACAGAAGTATTGTTAGACAAACCTTGTTATCAGCTTCAGCGACATGAAGATTGGATCTACTATATTCACGAGGAGGACCATCGATTGTATCGCTGTGCTACTAGTGGTAAACGTGATATAAAGCTGATTGATGAGCATGTGGAGAGTTTTCTCTTGTATGAAGGACAAATCTACTATGCTACACCAAATGGGATTAAGAGGAGCATAGAATCCGGTGAGGCTAGTGAAAGGATTAGTGAAATGGTTACAAGTTTACTGATCCGAATAGGAAGTAAACTGTGTTTTCCAGATGCCGGGAATGGACACCGCTTGACGCTGCTTGATGTGGAGCGTGATACGGTAACTGTGGTAGACAATATAGATGCCCTTAGTATGAGCTCGGATGACAAATATATTTATTGTGCTAACCGATTAAATGACAACAGTATATATCGAGTGGATCCATTGCATGGAGGGAGTATTCGAATATCTGGGGAAAGCGCGGACTATTTACATGTTCTGGACAATGATCTTTATTTTTGCAGTGGTCGTGAATGGCATCGAATCTCTCTATTTGGTGGAGAGGCGGAGACAATAACCTTTATAGGAAGGTAGATCTAATGAGCTATGAATTCAGTCGTCAGCCCCGTTTCCTACCGGATATGCCCCGGGGAGAAATTGATGTTCCTAATCCACCTATGATTAACGAGAAACCAGAAATCTCTTGGTTCGGAATATTGCTTCCACCTATCGTAATGTTGATTATTACCGTATTAATCGCAATGACTTCACAGTCTATCTATTTACTGATCTCAGTTGCGACTACAGTAATGACACTGATTGGGTCATTGACAGGAGCAACTTCTCAGATTCGGAAATATAAGCTAAAGAAGAAGGAACGGGAAGAAAAATATCTTCAATTTATAACCGATGTCCGCAGCGAATTGTCGATAGCTCGCGAACAACAGGTAAAAGCCATGAATGAAATGAGCCCGGAACCTGCGGAATGTGTGCAACGAATCCTGCGCAGGGATAACAAGCTATGGGAAAAAACGCCTTCACATAATGATTTTCTGGCTCTGCGGATCGGGGTGGGAAGTGTACCGCTGGAACTGCACATCAAATACACCAAACAGGCGATCATCCTTGAAACGGACCCGCTGTTGATGGAGCCGCAGAGATTGGCCATGGAATTCGAGAAGGTCTCGAATGTTCCCATAACGGTTAATCTGGTGACTTCCGAAATATGCGGGATTGCCGGTGAAAGCGATAAAACAGCTGTGCTAATAAAGCTGATGCTGCTACAGCTTGTGACTCATCATGGTTATGACGATGTCAGGGTTATTGTTCTTGCCGCAGAGGATGAATTGGAGAAATGGGATTGGCTGAAATTTGTACCCCACCTATGGGATGACGGGTTTAATATCAGATTCCTTTTATGTGGTAAAGCCATTGCCCATCAGACCTTGTCCGAGATTTATGGCTCTTTGAAGGAACGGGAGATGAGGTCTTTGAGCGGTGGTGTATTGCCCCATTATCTCTTTATTGTAGAGGACGCTTCCTTGCTTGAGAATGAGCTAATCAGTAAATATTTGTACAACGGCAGTGTAAAGCTTGGAGTATCAACCCTTTTTATCGCCAAGAATTCCGCTTATCTGCCCATGAACTGTAAAACGGTTATTCATTTAAACGGAAAAAGTGGTGAAATGGCCAATCGATTAACCGGAGAGAAGATCGTGTTTACTCCAGACCAGGCAGACATAAATGATTTAGATCTAGTCGCGAGAAAGCTCGCACCGCTTCGTATTAAAAATTCAAGTGCTAGTTTCTCGCTTCCATCCTCCATCACGCTGATGGAAATGCTACAGAACGAAAAGGTGTCTGAAGTAAATGTAATTCTGAACTGGACCCGCAACAAAACCTATATGGGCATGAGCGTACCTATAGGGGTGAGAGCTGGCGGAGAAGCTTTATTTTTAGATATGCATGAGACGGGGTTTGGGCCCCATGGTCTTGTAGCCGGAACAACAGGTTCTGGCAAAAGTGAGTTACTGCAAAGTATCATCGTATCCCAAGCCATTCATTACCATCCCCATGATATTGCTTTTGTTCTCATCGATTACAAAGGGGGAGGCATGGCAGATGTATTTAAAGGAATGCCTCATTTGGTCGGTACCATTACGAATTTGGATGGAAATCAAACGACGAGAGCACTATTGTCTATCAAAAGTGAGCTCATGCGGCGGCAACGTGTCTTCTCGGAATATGGCGTGAACAATATTGATAAATACCAGAAATTATTTTATAGCAAAGATGTGAAAGGTAACATGCCAGCTATTCCCCATCTGATTATGATTGCGGATGAGTTCGCGGAGCTTAAGCAGGATCAACCGGATTTCATGAAAGAGCTTGTAAGTACGGCCCGGGTAGGTCGAAGCCTTGGCGTCCATTTGATCCTTGCCACCCAGAAGCCTGCCGGCGTAGTGGATGACCAGATATGGAGTAACTCGAAATTTAAAATATGTCTTAAAGTGCAGGATGAGGCTGACAGTAGGGATGTTATTAAACGTCCTGATGCGGCCATGATTAAGGAACCGGGACGGGCGTATATACAGGTCGGAAATGATGAGATCTTTGAGTTGTTCCAATCTGCGTATTCTGGTGCTGATTATGATCCGAAAGGCGAACTACAGAAACAGGAGAACAAGCCCAAACGAATCTATAAGGTAGCTCTGAATGGTAGAAGCGAGCAGATCTTTCCGCTTGAAGAAGAGAAAATCTCCAAAAATGAGTCCGCTTCCCAGCTCCATGCCATGGTTGAATACATTACAGAAACCGCCAAGCAATATGGGATTTCTCCAATGAAAGGGCCTTGGCTACCGCCACTGCCTGATGTAGTCTACCTCGATTTATTGCTGCCGAATAGCTTAGCAGAAGGTAGATGGCCGCAGCAGCAGAAACTGCTCAGTGTGCCAGTGGGGCTCATGGATGATCCAAGAGGACAGAGACAGGAAGCGCTGGAGATAGATTTTGCATCTGAGGGGAATCTGTTTGTCTATGGAACGCCGGGTACAGGTAAAACTGTGTTCCTCAAAACGTTATGTTTATCGCTGGCTCTGATGTATCCGCCGGAGGACGTCAATATCTATATTATGGATTTTGGCGGAAGCTCACTTAAAGCTATGGAGAAGCTTCCTCATGTCGGTGGGGTAATGACACTGGAGCAAGAAGATAAAATTGACCAATTTATGCGCTTTATGTTCAGGGTTATGGAGGATCGAAGAACGCTGTTTCAAAATAATGGAAGTGAAGGGTTCAATGATTACCGTAGAAGTGGACGAAAACTGCCCGCATTTATAGTCATAGTCGACAACTACTTTGCTTTATCGGAGACCTACGAAGATTTTGACGCTCAAATGGTGCTGCTGGCTCGTGAAGGTTTTAAATACGGTATTTATATGGTCGCTACAGCAACCAATAGTGCTTTGGTCAGATATAAATTTTCGGTTAACTTCAAAATGGCGATCAGCTTCCAGATGACTGAGAAGAGTGAATATGATGGTATTGTAGGACGAACGGAAGGCTTGGAACCCGCAAAGGTTGCAGGCAGAGGATTGGTAAGAGGCAAGCCGCCTTTGGAATTTCAGACTTCGCTTCCTGAATATCAACATACTGCTACCGAGCTCATCTTGAAGAGAATGGAGGCTTTGAATCTAAGTGGAGCCGCACCAATTCCGGTGATGCCTTCTACGATTGATCTGCGGCAGCTCAATAATAATACAGAGCAACTGGCCATAGGCTTGGGCAACAATGATTTACAGCCTGTGTTTATAGACCTTGTTGCAACACCAGTGCTGATGATAGCTGGAGAGGCTATGTCAGGAAAGAGCACTTTACTTGTATCGTGGATGAAGCTGATGAGCGAAAAGCAGGATATAGAGGTATATGCGCTGGATTCATCTGCTATGGGCATTTATGAACTGATACAACAGTCTTACGTAACGGATTTATCGAACGTGGATGATTTGGACAATTTCATTGATGGGATCAAAGAACAATTGGAAACTAGACGCAGTGAAATTCTCTCATGCAGAATGTCCGGTGGTGACGTTGGCGCTCTGATGAAACAGTGGAAGCAGATCATCTTCGTTATTGATCGTCTAAGTGAATTTACGAGCGGAGACAAGTACATGCTGCATGAGCTGATTGAACGAATTGTGAAGCAAGAACGCGGTATGAAGGTAGCTGTTCTAGCGGCAGATAACACAAGTGATCTTACCTCTAATTGGGATTCCTTGGGCAAGACTATCCGAGAAGAACAGACCGGGATTTTGCTAGGAAGAATGAAAGAACAAAATCTTTACAATGTTTCTTTACCTTACGGAACCCAGGAGAAAGAAGGGGAGCAAGGTGATGGCTATCTCATTGTAAAGAATAAATATACCGGATTAAGATGTGCCGTATGGAGTAAGGAGAATCGAGTTAATGCGGGAGTAGGAGTTTAGGATGGAGGTGTAGCTAGTGTCAGTTAGTCCATCAGAAATCAGGGGAAACGCTTCACAGATCCATAGTCTAACTAATGAAGTAAACAGTACTTCAAAAAAACTGCAAAGCGATTATACACAATCGGCCAGCTATTGGACCGGTACGGCTTCTAGGGCATTTCAAAGTGAATACAACGAGCTGGATAGCGAAATGAAGACCCTGCTCACAATGCTGGGTAGGCTCGAAAGTGGGGTCCAAAGAGTGGCTTCAGAAGTGATCCGTGCTGAACAGGAAAGAGAAGAAAAGCGAAGACTAGCAGAGAAGGCGGCGCAAGAGGCACTGAAACAAAAGCAATTAGAAAAACAAAAGCAAAGCCAGAAGTAATGACAGGGTTGTTGAGATATAAATGCTTTGAAAGGAGGTGAATAATGTGGCGGGAAACAATCTTACATTTAATCCGGATCAGGCACTAGGTGTAGCTAAGTCTATTAAAACCAAAGCAAATAATGCAGATACTCTTATCAAACAATTGCAATCTGAAATTCATGCCGTTAGCGGTTGGTGGCAAGGAGAATCACAAACAGCTTTTATACAACAATTCGATGGACTTATGCCTAGTTTTAAGGAAATGGTTCTCTGTGTAGAGAATATCAGTAAGAACCTAACGCAAATTGCTAACATCAAGCAACAAGCCGAGCAAGAAATGGCAAGTAAACTGCGTGGAAAATAATGCTGGCAAACATAACAAGGCAGATTTTGAGCCATCTGCCTTGTTAGTATGATTTTAATGTGAATTTATTTGGGGGGATCTGTAAGTGAAGCTGACCGAACAACAATACATAACACTGGCATCAGTTGTAGAAGCAGCAGACGGTCTCGAACTGACGGATAGTCTGGCTTTTGCTGGTGCAGCAGCCTATGCCTATAGAGATGAGCATGATGATAGATTAATTATCTTTACATATAAAGGAAAAGATTGGCTTGCGGATCTGCAGTCTCTGTTAAGCGGTCAGAGCAGCATGCCGGAGGAAGCATCAAGATTTTTATTAAAAAACAAAGGGGAGAAGGATTGCCAGGTTACTGGTTATTCCATGGGCGGTGCCTTAGCTCTTTATGCAGCAACGGTTAATGAGGGGATTGGTGGTGTGGTATTCGACGCACCAGGTATAGCAAACATTCTGACTGTGGAGCAAAAGGGAAAGCTTCAGGTTAAAAATATTGTGGCTTATAACAGTCTTGTATCCGCGTTAGGCAAACACAACGAAGAGATTGTATTTGCTAAATCGGGTATAGAAGAAACGGAATTTCTAATTCCTGATTCGCTTTGGCAGCGCTATACCTTTGACGCTGAGGGGAATGTGATTATAGGTGAAAAAGGGAATGCCTATGCTTTGCTATCTAAGATTAATATCCTAACGGAAGAGCATACGCCTGTTTTTGATGCTGTTATGAGTGGATTTGGGGATACCGTCGGACTAACAGAAGCTGCATCGGACCATTTGGGTTACGTGATATTTACCTTAATAGATCAGTTGGATGTAGGAAAAGTGCGAGGTGCACTGATTGAAATTGCCCACAAATATGAACGAATGTTGGATGCGAAGTTCAGCGAGTGGAGAACCGAAATGAATAATATTCCGGAATCCTTCTTATTCGATGACATCTCTGCGAAATTTGAACAACTATCTGAAGCAGCCATGCTAGAGGCAGCGGGAATAGCAGAAGAGCTTAATGAAATCACGCAAGCTGTCTTATCCATCCTACTGATTTGCAGTCCGGTAGGGGATAAGCTGATGGACCATGTAGAGGAATGGTTGAATAAACTGACAAATGCCCTCATGGAACGTATGGAGAAACTAACGAACCAAATGACATTACATCTAGATAAGGTGGTTGAAACAACCATGAATCAAATGCTCAAATTTCCAGAATTGAAGCTGGATTTTGAATTCTGATTACTAACTGGAATCGCCATCAAAAAGGAGTGAAGCCAGCATGAAAAAGATTTATACAAGGAAGGTGTTGACTCTGATGTTGATATTATCAATGTTCAGCTTTATGGGATGTGGCTCTAGAGAGGAGAAAAGTGAAAAGAAAATTTTGAGCTCCTTGCAGGAAAAGTATGGCGAGGAATTCATCCTTGATGGCATAGGCGGCGGTTGGGGAACGATGAACAACAATACATTGAAGGCGACTGTGCATCCTAAGAAGGATGACACGATTAATGTACGGGTGGAAATCACGAAGGATTTGGAAAAGGTGTATGACAACTATTTAAACCAGGTGGTAGCAAAAAAAGACGAACCAATGATTCAAGCAATCGCTGCTAGCATTTGGCCTGACAGTAAAATTATCGTTGCCAACGAAACGGGGTTGGTTTACCCCAAACATAACGATACAAAGCTTTCCTACGAGCAATTTCTGAAGTTATATCCAACGAATACGCTGGTGATTTCAGTCTATTTAAATAGTGATAACTATGTTGATGGTAATGGAGATATGGACCAAGAGGCAGAAATGAGAAAATATATGGATTTTGCAAAAATACTAGCAGAAAATAAATATGTGAGTAGTCTGATAGGGATAGGATACCTCACTCCAGAGGCCTATGGTCGATTAGAAGAGGTCAAAAAGGCAGAGGAAAGTGTTGACATATATTTTAGTGACGAAACTAAAAAAACCGGAATTATTAATATAGTTACAATGGCTGGATTCAAATTAGGAGTTGATGGAAAGATTGTAGAATCTCAAGACAAGATTAGAGAATTCTTTGATATATGGAAAGAGGACAGAATAAAAAGAATGGAACAAAGAGGGGGATTGTAATGGACGATACGCTTACAGAGGTAGAGTTAAAGCAGATCTCGCAACTTGTTTATTTAGATATACTCAACATTAAGGATTTGGAAAAAACTTATGCATTATATAAAAAAATCACTCTCGGCGAAGTTCTCAACTTCTACGCTTCTCCCGCAGGTCAGCAACAATTAAAAGAACGCTTTCCTGACGATCTTAACGGAGTCAAAGAATACAAGCAGTGGAATGATCTCATAGAGCAGATGAATATATCTGATTATCAGAATTGGGAAATCTCCAATATCGTCTCTCATAATAAAAAAGAGGAATCAGGTTTTGTTGCATTTACAGTAGATACCAAGAACGGGTCAAAGGTAGCGGCGTTCCGGGGTAGTGAACCAATGGATAACCCGCTTTACCATAATGACTGGAAAAACAACGGAACAACTGCATATGCCCTTGAATCTTTACAACAGGCGGAAGCTAAAGAATATATGAATAATTTCAAAATAGATGCGGGTTATGAATTGTTTCTGACTGGGCACTCGCTAGGAGGTAATCTAGCCCTATATTCCTCTTTTATATTACCTGAGAATTTACGGAACCAACTAACTTCCGCATCAACGTTTAATGCACCGGGATTTAATGGAACCTTGCTTGATAAACACAGGGCCACTATAGACGAATTGAATGAGAATGACAAAATTAAAGAGTTCAGAAATAAAAATGACATCGTTCCGGCCCTATTTCAAAATCCATCGGCAGGTATTTACATTGATACTGAATCTGAAAGGAATACCGTCCTGCCACATCATTCCTTATTCTCACTGAAGATCGACGGGAACAATGAGTCCTTTCAACGTTCAGAGTCACAGACTCGGGCTTTGGTTCCTAACCTAGTGCATAATATTACAGTTGGTCTGGAAATTGTGCCGGGCCCCCTAAAGGAAGCATTGGTCGAAGGGATTTTCAAAGTATTGGATGGGGAAGTAGATCTGCGGCCATTAGCGTTTGCGGGAGTAGCCGTAGTTGGACTTTTAATGGTGACAGTTGGGCCCGTTGCAGTTGTTACTGCGGCGCTTACTGCAGCGTTAGCTGCGCTCGTTGTCACTATAAAAGCTCTGGTTGCGCTTTATGTGATTGGTTTTGTAATTGACAGTGTGATTCCCTGGATTGAGCAAAGGGTGGAGGATATCAAGGAGAGAGTAGTTTCCTTTTATAATCAAAGTGTTGAATTTGTAACGAATATGGTGACAGAAGCTGTCCGAGTGACTAATTTGATCGGTGATAAAATTGCGGAGTTTTCACAAAAGGTAAAGCACGCAGTTTCTGATTTTATGACGAAAATGAAAGAGGGCTTCAATCGTTTTGTAGAGAATGCCATTCAATATGTTGAAGCTCAGAAGGAATATTGGATTAGTGTAAAAGACAAAGCGATGAAGAAAATGGGGGATATATTCCAAAGTGTAAAATCTAAAATTAAGAAAACAAAGGAAGAATTTATCGCTGGCGCACGCACGATTAAAGATTCAGCGATCAGCAATGTTAAATCGACCGTAACGAAAACCATTACGAAGATTGCAGTTGCATCTGCTAGTGTCATTCAAGGAGCTAAGATCTTGGCGAATATGGATAAACTGGAGAGTCTGCAGAAAAGTCTGGTGCGTAAGGAAGAGAGCATTGCTGAAGTCGTCGAGAGGATATTATCTATAGCTTCTGGAGTAAGTTCTAACGTGGGCAGGGCTTACAGTGAATCTTATGTTCAAGCTCAATTAAGAGAAGTTCAACGTTTAAGCAATGAAGTCCGGACGCAGAAAAATCGTGTAACAACAGCGATAAACGGAAAAACTGCAGGTTTAAGATACACTGTTACAAAATATCGAGAGATTGAATCTAAAATTGTTGCTGCTGCCCGTGCAAGTACTACCACAATACACCTGAACTAATTATATCAGGAAATAGAAAGATAAATTTGAGAGGAGCAATTATATGAAAAAAATAATTAGTTCGCTGCTTTTATTACTAATGGTATCCCTGATGACTTCTGCATTTTCAGGTTTTGCAGCAAGTCTTCCATTGAGAGTAGTAGTAAATGGAGAAAAAGTTATTTTTCCAGACGCCCAGCCTTTTATCGATGCGCAGCAAAGGGTACAGCTACCCGTGCGTTTTATAAGTGAAGCGCTTGGAGCTAAGGTGTTATGGGACAGTAAGGCTAAAAAGGCAACAATCTCGCTTGAAGGCAAAACAATGGGTGTCTATATCGGGAAAAAGAGTTATGAGCTCAATGGAAAAACAAAACAAATGGACACGGCTGCATTGTTCAAACAGTCAAGAACTTTTGTCCCACTTCGATTTGTATATGAAGGACTCGGTGTAAACGTGAAATGGGATGATGCTGTGAAGACGGTCTACATCACTACTCCTTCAGGTGAAATAGCTACCTCTGATAAGCCTGCTACGGGAGAATCAACGAATGGAGCCAAGACCGTAACGATTCATGGGTTTGAAATCCCGTATACCCATCTGGGGGCCAATCTAGAGTCGACTTATATTACCGATTCACAGCTGACAGTATACAACAATGATGATCGGAAAGCAGGTCAGTATCTTTTTCAAATTACAATTACATTTACTAATATAGGCTCTGACCCTGCACTGGAGGCGAAGGAAGCGGAGAATATTCTTAGACAAAACATTGAGGGCGATGTCGTAGATTCGATTATGAAGTATGTTAGAACAAAAACAAAAAGAATGGATGAGCTAGATTATAAAGTCTTCCAAAGCAAAGATTATAAAATTGATGTAGACTCTCCTGGTATGGGGGATATAGGAATCGCAGTATGGCCGAAGTAGGAGAGGTGAAGGTATGAAAAAATCGATATGGCTTAGTATAGTGACAATATTCTTATTCCAATCTATAGCTTCTTCAGTTTTCTCTGAAGAGTCAGTGAATGATACTTCTAACAATCTTCCAAAAACAGCGACAGCTGTTATCGAGAAGATCAATAAAGATATGGCGGAGCTCTATAAAAAATCTAATTATTACACAATGGAGACTAATAAAGGAAAGTTAAGAGAGGATTTGTTACAAAACCAGATAAAATCTAACAATAGTAATTTTGAGATTGTCTATGGTGGAAATCATGAATGGCTTGAGCATAGCAATATGTTTGCTTTTTCCGGGTATTCGATTGATGGGGACTCGGTCTCAACTGAGGGAGCTCCATGGTATGCTGGATGGAGCGGGATTCAAATTCAGAATTTTAATATGATTAAGGAACCTTGGAAGGACTCTGGCGTAAAATCAAGCTACAAAATTAGAAAAAATGATTTTGATGCATTTGTAGGTAGGGATATTGAGTATCTAGTGAATTCCGGCGGGACTTTTGAGCAGGCTATTCTTACTGGACTAAACCTGAGCTATGCCGGTAAGAAATATGAACGGTTCATCTATAACAATCAAGACAAGGAGTATAAAGACAGGGTTGTATACACTCAGAATACTACACCGTCTAAGGGAGGGCGATGGATAGATTATGTTCACGTCCTGCAACCGCCTACCTATCTGTCTTGGGGATCAGGGAGGATTTACATCCAAGGTTCCAACGGAAATATTACTTACTTAGGCATTCCTATCGCACCGTTTATTTTGCAGGTAAATGATTTATCCCCTCATTTCGAAACTTTGCCAACCGGCGCGGTAGCTGGACAAGAGGTAACCGTTGGAATCAGACTCAGATCCAGCTTCGCCACCCAGAAAACAACAGATTACGCTTGGAAGATCACGAGTAACGGAAAGGAAATCCCTGTAAGATACCATGGTCATGCGTCAACGTTAGCAGGTGAAATTATGCTTGCGGCTAATACGGCTGACAATATTCTTTTCGCGACATTTACAATGCCTGATGAGGACGTATACATCCAGTTTAATCTGAACAGGCTGAAGTCACCTAATGAAGTCTTTTACGGAAATAATGAGATTTACGGATGGATTAAGAAGGTCAACTCGATGCCAACAACTAAAGGCTCCTTCGATCTGGATTATAATGTGTTATCGAAAAAAGTGAAATTCGGGTTAGCCGATGGCGCTGCTATAAAGGCTGTTCTACAACCGCAATATTCTGATTTTACTTGGAGTGGGAATGCTACAGGCGCTTTGGAAGTAATCAATAATTCGGATACTATCTATCGTTATTTCCGTGTGGAGAATAATCCGCTGGTTAACGATGCCGCCAGTACTATAGTTAGACAACCTGACATCATAGCTAGTCTACAGCGCCCTGATTTTGGTGATGATCCTGTTAACGGTAAGTGGTACATTAATCCGGCTCCGTATACACCTAATCAAAAGTCAGGTAATATCAGTTTCCAGGGTACTGTGAGCAGAAATTTCACTCGTAATTATCAGGTGTGCAGCACAACAAAGAACGGGGAAGGTAAAGATGTTGAATCTTGTCAAACATATACGGAGAGCGGCAGCACTTCAGCTCCGTTTACACCAGGTGAGGATGTCAAAACCATTCGGACTTATATTTATAATGGGGCCAAACAAATAGCACCTAAGCTGTACAAGAATTCAATAGACAAGAATAAAGCGGATTCTTTGATTCGAAAGCTCTTCTGGACAAGTGAGCCTTACAATTATAATGTAATCCGCTGGATGGCTCATGAAGATGAAAATAAGAACTTACAGGATTGGACGAAAGTAAAGGGGCAATTCGAGCGAATCTTCACACAACAGGCAAGCGGAGATATCGGCTGGAAGGTAGAGAATAGCATGGCTCAAGCTTATAAGAAAGCCAGAGCTACCGCTAAAAAAATGCTTAACGACAAATCTAATTATGATACCGCCGTGTTTGCTACGGATAAGCAACTTCAAGGGTATGATTATCCGATTAAATCCGGATATTATTTTAATCCTGTTGGAACGTATACCTTTACACTGGAGACAGTTACGTTTAAAGATACGGATAAAGACACGAAGGACCATAAGGATCTTGTTGAGGAACTTACGAATTCTTTCCGATATGAAACTGATCTTATGTATATCAATAATGATAAAGTTGCGGTCAATCTGCGGAATGAACCACTGAGCAAAAACGGGAATAACTTTGCAAGAAAGCCAGCAGCTTTATCCGTAGAGGATAACACCGGAGTGAATGATGCGAAGTTGCTGACGGTGGAGAACAGCTTTACTAAAGATGTGGAAGAGATCCCATATTCACAAGAAAGAGAAAGTGATAAAGGCACCCATGAATTCTGGAAGAATATATTAGAGGGTTACTCACAGTCTAGTACACTGGGAAGCTTCAACAATTTCAAATACCGTGAATATGTGGGCTTGAATCAGAATATGTACAAGATCACGGAAAAGTCTACGGTGACGATTACGATTAATAAGGACCATATTCCTGTCTATACTACAGCTGAAATGCCAGATGGGAAGTACTATGTTAAGGCTTGGCTGGCAGATGTGGAGCTCTCCAAGAGTACCAACGCGTACAAATCACTGGGCAAGCTTGTCGGCATTAAGCCGCTGGATCAAATTGAGGTTACGGTAAAAGGCTCTATGTTTGATGACTTAAATAATTAAACATCAATAGTCTCCCTTCATGCAAAAAAGCATGAAGGGAGTTTTATTATTGTGATAGCGCTTCATCCAACGTATAATAAGGGCTGTTGATTGTTTTATTTTATATTAATTTTTATTTTCAAACTGGATGGCGGATTATTGCTTAATGGAGAAGGGAGATAGTTGCTATGAAGTTATTGGGAGCGATTGAAGCAGGCGGAACGAAGTTTGTATGCGGAATTGGTTATGAGGACGGTACCATTCTGGACCGAGTTAGCTTTCCGACAACAACACCGGAAGAAACGATGGGACTCGTAATCGACTATTTTAATGGGAAGAATGTAGAAGCTTTTGGTATTGGATCGTTTGGACCGATTGATCCCGTGCTGGACAGCCCTACTTATGGTTACATAACAACGACACCAAAACCTCACTGGGGACAATATAATTTGGTAGGTACAATGGCTGAGCAATTTAACGTGCCAATCGGTTTTGATACGGATGTGAATGGTGCAGCGCTTGCGGAAAGTAAATGGGGAGCGGCTAAAGGTCTGGACAGCTGCCTTTATATTACGGTTGGGACAGGCATTGGAGCGGGAGCAGTAGTTGGAGGTCAGATGGTGCATGGATTGTCTCATCCTGAGATGGGGCATATTCTAGTTCGCAGACATCCAGAGGACACGTTTGAGGGCTACTGCCCTTATCATGGCGATTGCCTTGAAGGGTTAGCAGCAGGTCCGGGGATTGGCAAACGCTGGGGACAACCAGCAGGCGAGCTGCCTGTTGACCATCCAGCTTGGGATATGGAAGCTCATTATCTTGCACATGCACTTATGAATTACGTGTTGATTCTGTCTCCCGAAAAAATCGTAATGGGCGGTGGTGTCATGAAGCAAAGCCACTTGTTCCCGCTAATTCGTACCAAGCTGCAGGAGCTGCTGAAGGGTTATGTTCAGCATCCAGCGCTAAATACCGACATCGATAATTATGTTGTGCCACCGCAGCTTGGAGATAACGCAGGACTTGCAGGTGCGATTGGACTGGCAACTTTAGCTATGGCAAGAAACTAGTATAAAAAGATATTGACTGTTAGGAAATATATGGTATTGTAGGATCTAACAGTATAGCATTTAATGAGGGAGCACCTCTTTCACGTTTATCGTGAGAGTGGTGCTTTTTTGCGTTTTCCGAGTCTGACAGTGTGGGATTCACATCAGCGAATAAGTAGCTCAGACCGGTAGGTATAGTGCTTGCTGAAGACTAGAAAGGCAGGGATGAATATGCAAATTGTATTTATGAATCGCTTATCCAGAATATCTGGGGTGGATCAAGAGGTGTTCGCTCAGCTATGGATTGGAGAGGAAGAAGGAGTGTGGAGCCTGGGCTGGCGTGATTTTTCAGGCGGTGAGGAAACACAGGAGCATTTGTGGTACGCGGGTGGTTCATGGAATGAAATGCTTTGTGTTTACAGGCATGAGCTGGCGGTGAAGATGGGGGATGGCTATCGGCCGTTGATTGATGGCGTATTTCATGAAGAAGACGGCCTTACCGGGCGTAATCAGGAGCAGCTAAGGCTGCAATATTACAGTGAATATAATGGCAACGAAGCTATTTATGAGGAGTTATGTGCTTGGCGCCGCAGCCGAGCTTCTAGTGAACGGAAAGCCCCTTACATTCTTGCCAGCAATCGTTTGTTACGTTTGATAAGCACTTTCTTGCCACATACACCAGAGGAGCTGCTGCAGATCCCTGGTGTAGGGGAAGGAAAGGCAGCCCAATATGGCACGGATTGGTTGGCTATAACCTCTACGGCTGCAAGGGAACATTCCTTTCCTTTGAATTGGGTACACCAAGAAATTGAGGAGGATTCTTTTGTATCCTGGCTCTATAAACAGAAAGAGGTCAAATATAAGAAACAGCTAGAAAGACTGCGATTACGGCGAATTCTGCTGCAAGGGATCGAGAATGGGTTAGGGTTAGAACAGCTTAAGGTGAACAGTGGAGTGAACCGTCGCGAACTGATTGAAGCGGTAGAGGAGCTGGAAAGAGAAGGTTATTGCGTGGAGAAACTGATCGAGGTAGAACTGAAAAATGTGCCGCAGAATGAGCAGGAGGCGATATGGAATGCCTATGCAGAGGTTGGAGATCTTTTTCTAAAGCCAGTGCTGCATAAGGTGTATGGGGAGGATTTTTCAGCAGCAGAAGGGCTGGATAGCTATTATGAACGCCTGCGGCTGATCCGCATTCGTTTCCGGCGGGAGCAAGCTGCTAAAGTGGGCATGGCGACCAGTTTCTAGTAGCTTTTTCTCATATCAAAAAGACGAAGGCTTCCTTACACCATAGGGTTAAAGGGCCTTCGTCTTGCCTATTCGTCCGTTTATTTTCATAGCCATTCTTTCTTGCGGAATACATACAGCATCCCACAGCCTAACGTCAACATTAGACCTATAACGGCAAAATAACCGTATTTCGTATGCAATTCCGGCATATGATCAAAGTTCATCCCATAGATTCCGGTAATTACGGTCAAAGGCATGAATATCGTTGTAATCGCGGTAAATACTCTCATAATTTCATTGGCGCGGTTGGCGATACTGGATTGGTAGGCCTCACGTAAGTTGCCCATGAGATCGCGGTACGTCTCAAAAGTTTCGGATATTTTAACTGCATTTTCATAAATGTCGCTAAAGTATTTCTGCAGCTGATCATCAATCAGACGGAGGTCTTTTTTATTCAGGGTATTGATAACCTCTTTCTGTGGTCCCAGCATCTTCTTTAACCATAAGATCTCACTTCGCAGACCGATAATCTCACTCAGATGAGATTTCTTGGTATGCATTAGGATATCCTCTTCAAGCTTCTCAATCCGGGCTTCAATTCGGTCACCTACGGAGAAATAATTATCTACGACAAGGTCGATAAGCAGGTAAAGGAATTGGTCGGGTTCGCTAACCTCTTGTTCCCATAACATGGGCTTCAGGACGCGTAGCTCGTGAATCTTTTGTTTCGTTACAGTAATAATATAATGTCTGCCCAAGAATATATTGAGCGCCCGCAGGAAGATTTCCTCATCATCAAAGCGGATGCTGTTTACAACAATAAAGTAATGACTTTCGTATATTTCGATCTTTGGACGTTGATCCTCTTCACTAAGGCAATCCTCAACAGCGAGATCATGCAGGTTGAACAGGGGCTGAAGCAGCTCCAAATCCTCCACATCTGCATCAATCCAATAGAACCCTTCTGTTGGGGGTGTCAATGTTTCATCAATTTCATCAATAGGTGTAAAAACCCCTGCATTCACCAGCCGGATTTTCATCTGATTCCACTCCTTCTATCCCCGGGTCTTCACCAGGGACTGCTAATTAAGCACAGAGAAAAAATCAGCTTGGCCGGCGTTACAATCAATACAAGAGGCCGAATGACGATTCGAGGGCATGAAGAAGAACTGCTCCCGCCGCCGGCAAGCTGATGATTATCCTGTGTGGTTGCTCATTCTGTACACTTAATTGCGAGCTCGGGTCGCCTTCCATTCTTCTTCTCACCTCTTCTTTTCGTTCAGGTATGAAATACTTGTCTAGTATAACAACGGAGTATGCCTCTTTCAAGCAAATTTATTGTTACTTTGAGGCTACTTCAGCATTGTATGGACTTGACGAAAAGGAGGTTCATGATTTAAAGTAAATTTTAAAGAAATTTAATTGAATACAGCTAAATCTTATCAAGAGCAGGTGGAGGGACTAGCCCTATGAAACCCGGCAACCGGCGTGTGAACGCACGGTGCTAATTCTTGCGGAACTTTGCTGACGACTAAACCCCGTCCAAAAGTTTCTGGCAGATGAGAGAGGCGCATATGACTGTAGATATGACCTTTCTCGTTTTCCGAGAAAGGTCTTTTTATTGTTCAGAAAGCCGCGATGTGACAACATAACCTAAATACAGTTAAGGAGTGGAAAGACAATGCCAATTAAAATTCCCGACAGTTTACCAGCAAAAGAAATACTATCCGGTGAAAATATTTTTGTGATGGATGATAGTTTGGCTTTCCATCAGGATATCCGCCCACTAAGGATTGCTATTCTGAATCTCATGCCGACTAAAGAAACGACGGAGACTCAATTGCTGCGTTTAATAGGAAATTCACCGCTACAAGTTGACGTTACCTTGCTGCACCCACGCTCACATACTTCTAAGAATACTTCTGCTGAGCATTTGAGAAGCTTTTACAAAACTTTTGACGAGATCAGCCACCGCCGTTTGGATGGTCTTATTGTTACAGGAGCACCCGTAGAGCAAATGGAGTTTGAGGAAGTATCCTATTGGGAAGAGCTAAAAGAGATTTTTGAATGGAGCAAGGATAATGTGACCTCGACCATGCATATCTGTTGGGCGGCACAGGCAGGGTTGTATCATCATTTTGGTGTTCGTAAAGTGGCTTTGCCTGAAAAATGTTTTGGAGTATTCTCCCATACGATTAACCAAAATAACATTAAATTGCTGCGCGGCTTTGACGAGGTATTCCATGTACCGCATTCCCGTCATACCGATGTCTCCCGCGAAGATATTGAGAGCAATCCAGATCTGCAGATTCTGGCGGAATCCGAAGAAGCTGGTATGTATCTAGTAGCTACGACCGACGGCAAACAAATATTTGTGACCGGACATTCCGAATACGATCCATTATCCTTGAAATGGGAATATGATCGTGATTTGGAGAGGGGCATGGAGATGGCCTTGCCGAAACACTATTTCCCTAAAGATGATCCAGAACAAACACCTCCTGCAGTGTGGCGTGCACATGCCAACTTATTATTCTCTAATTGGCTCAATTACTATGTATATCAAGAGACACCTTACGATATCGACCCGATTGTTTATTAAGATCAGCGCTACATTACAATTTAGGAGGCATTTATCATGGACGACAAACTTAGGATTGAAAGCAGACTGGCACAAATAGGTTCACAAGAAGATCCGGCTACCGGAGCCATTAATTTCCCTATCTATAATGCTACGGCATTCCGTCACCCGAAGCTTGGGCAGAGCACAGGTTTCGATTATAGCCGTACCAAAAGTCCAACCCGTTCCGTACTAGAGAATGCGGCTGCGGAATTGGAGTCTGGTGATGCAGGTTTTGCCTGTAGTTCTGGGATGGCAGCTATTCAAACCATATTTACCCTGTTTGGGCAAGGCGATCACTTGATCGTTTCGCTGGATCTTTACGGCGGGACCTATCGTTTGTTGGAACGAATTATGTCCAAGTTTGGAATCACTGCTTCCTATGTAGATACGAATGATTTGGATGCGCTTGAGGCTTCACGTCTTCCAAATACGAAGGCGATATTTATTGAAACGCCAACGAATCCTTTGATGATGGTTACGGATATTGCAGCCGTTGCTACTTGGGCCCGTCATCATGGGCTGCTCACAATTGTAGACAATACACTGCTGACTCCATTTTTCCAGCGTCCTCTGGAATTAGGTGCGGACATTGTAGTCCATAGTGCTACCAAATATTTGGGCGGACACAATGATGTACTTGCGGGTCTTATTGTATCTAAAGGAGCTGAATTATCCGCTGAAATAGCGATTCTACATAACTCTATTGGCGCTGTGCTTGGGCCAACAGACAGTTATCAGCTGATGAGAGGCATGAAGACACTGGCCCTGCGTATGGAACGGCACGAGAGCAATGCGCTAGCAATTGCCCGCTATCTACAAGAGCATCCGGCGATTGCGGAAGTGTTCCATCCAGGCCTGCCGGATCATCCGGGATATGAAATCCAGAATCGCCAGTCCTCGGGCAATACCGGAATTTTTTCTTTCAAATTAAAAGATGCCAGATACGTAGAACCTCTGCTTCGTCATATCCGGCTTATTGCCTTCGCGGAGAGCCTCGGCGGGGTTGAATCGCTAATGACCTATCCTGCAGTACAGACGCATGCGGATATTCCTGTGGAAATTCGGAATGCGGTGGGTGTAGATGATCGATTGCTGCGCTTCTCGGTCGGTATTGAACATGCGGAGGATCTAATTGCTGATCTTGGTCAAGCTTTAGAGGCTGCGCGAGCGGAAATCGAAACGAAGTAAAAGTAACGGCAACCCAGATCGGCACCGAATGCTGGGAAATATCGAGGATCTATCTCACCGTTGATTTAGAGCTGGTGTTGGACGCAGGATGAAATAGAGCTGTCTCATAAGCCGGGAATTGGCTGCTGGGATAGCTCTTCTTTTTGGACTTTTTGCTATTGGACACAGCTGACCTTAGACACAGCATTATTACACATTTGGAATGTTAACGGACTCCACAGCAGCTATTGCGCTAAAAACCAGCCTTCATGAGTCTCTTGTCAAGGAATAGCGTCGCTGGAGTCCAGAACTATGCTCCAAAGGCTAAATACTAACTAATAACGTCATCTGTGTCCGGCAGCCTCAAGGAATTTTGATTCACCGGGTGCAGGCAGCAATGTAAGGACTCTTTCTGCTGGATGGTATCTTGCTAAGAAAGTAAAAAGTTTTTCAAGCTGTTCAGATTGTGATACGATGAGGAAATGAACTGTTCATTTATTAAAATATAAGGTATAAGTTACATACTATACTTTATCCTTATGTTACTACGAGAAACGGTTGTTATCTCTAAAGGACGACAACGTTATTTTTCTTGTGATTTTGTGAATCTACCATATCCCTAAGGGTTTAAAAGGAGGATGCGAACGATGAGTACGATAGATCTTATTTTGGATAAAGCCCTGCGGGGTGACCGTCTCCAATTGGAAGATACCATCCGACTATTCGAGAGCAACGAAATTGAGAAAATGGGTGCTGCTGCAAACACTATTATGGAACGCTGGCATCCGGACCCGTTAGCCACATTTGTAATTGGCCGTAATATTAACTATACGAATGTATGTGATGTGTACTGCCGTTTTTGTGCTTTTTACCGCAGACCAGGCTCGGATGAAGGCTATGTGCTGCCAGATGAAACGATTTATCAAAAAATTGCTGAAACGATTGCTGTTAATGGTACAGAAATTCTTATGCAAGGTGGAACTAATCCTAACCTTCCATTTAGCTACTATACAGATATACTGCGCGGAATTAAGCAACGTTTCCCTGAGATTACAATGCACTCCTTCTCTCCTGCGGAGATTATGAAGATGAAAGAAGTATCAGGATTACCACTGGAACAAGTGGTTCGTGAAATTCATGCTGCGGGTCTGGATTCCTTGCCAGGCGGAGGCGCAGAAATTCTTGATGACCGTACACGCCGCAAAATCAGCCGGCTAAAAGGCTCGTGGCGCGAGTGGATGGATGTAATGCAGACAGCACATAAAGTGGGTATGAATACAACAGCAACAATGGTGATTGGGCTTGGAGAAAGTATGGAAGAACGAGCTTTGCACTTACTACGTGTACGTGAGGCTCAGGATGAGTGTATTGCCAACAAATATGATTCTGAAGGTTTCTTGGCCTTTATCTCATGGACATTCCAGCCGGACAATACCAACCTGAAGCTGGACAGACAAACGCCTGAGGAATATCTGAAGACGGTAGCGATCAGCCGCCTTGTGTTGGATAATATTAAGAACTTCCAATCTTCTTGGGTCACTATGGGGCCAGAGGTCGGCAAGCTCTCCTTGCAATATGGCTGCAACGATTTCGGCAGCACAATGATTGAAGAGAACGTAGTATCTTCGGCGGGTGCGACTTATAAGGTAAACATCGAGTCGATTACTCAGCTGATTCGCGAAGCAGGCAAAGTTCCAGCGCAGCGGAATACACGTTATGATATTCTGCGGGTGTTCGATGATCCTAATGCGAAGATTGATAATGATTTTGTAATGCAGAACTAATATATATTAATTATTAATCAACGCTTGATGCTTGTTAATCCTTAAGTGGATTACTGAGCATCAAGCGTTTTTTTTGTAAGGTTAGGATTACGATCATTAGCAAGCCTTATTGCAGAACACATCTGAATCTTCGCTTGTTATATCATCCGCTAGGCGTACGGACCCAGTGGACCTTAATTGCAAATTCAGCGCTTCTTGAGTCGGGGTTCGGACCCCAGCGACGCTATTCCTTGAAAAGAGCCCCATATAGGCTGGTTTTTAGTGCAATAGCGACTGTGGGGTCCGATAGCATAGGGAAAATCGGAAAATGTGGCGTATAAGAGCATCAGTGTCCGATAGAGCTGATGTATACGAACAATATGAACTAATGTTAACTACACAAACGAGGGTTGGTGTGGAGTACGCCTTTTAACGAAGCTTTATATAAATGTGAACATAAAAATATTTTTTTATTTCTTTTTACCCATTCACATTATTATCCAAAAGTGATATCATAATCATATCAAAAGAATATCTAGTGGGGGTGCTTTTATGAAAGAGAAAACGCTTCGTCCTGTCAGTGGATTTTGGGTTCTCGCCTTAATTGCAGTTTGTTTAGCTGGGGGAATTTATGGTGCGGTTCAAGAGTATGTCGCAGTGCCAGTCATTCTGTTCGTTGTAGCTGGGATATTATGTACAAGTGTTACGGTTGTGCAGCCCAATAAGTCGGTTGTAGTTACCTTTTTCGGGCAATATGTAGGGACTATCGTGACAAGTGGCTTGTTTGCAGTCATTCCGTTCAGTTTGCGCAAGACGGTTTCCCTCCGCGTACGTAACTTTAACAGTGTCAAGCTGAAGGTTAATGATGTGGAAGGTAATCCGATTGAAATTGCTGCAGTTATCGTATTTAAGGTAATTAACTCTGCAAAAGCGCTTTTTGATGTAGATAAATATATGGCGTTTGTGGAAATTCAAAGTGAAACAGCGCTGCGTCATGTGGCCAGTAAATACCCGTATGATAACTTCAATGAATCGGGCATGTCCCTGCGGGCCAATGCAGATGAGATTGCTAAAGAATTGGCAACCGAGCTGCAAGAACGTTTGTCGATATCTGGTGTAGAGGTCATTGAAGCGCGGCTCACACACTTGGCTTATTCCACAGAGATTGCCAGTACAATGTTGCAACGTCAGCAAGCATCTGCAATTCTGTCCGCTCGTCAAATCATTGTTGAAGGCGCCGTGGGCATGGTCGATATGGCGATTAAACAGCTTAAAGAGAGTGGCGTGGTTGAGCTTGATGAGGAACGCAAAGCGGCGATGATTAATAATCTGATGGTTGCGATCGTGTCGGAGCGCGGAGCGAGTCCGGTCATTAACGCCGGCTCGTTGTACTAAGGCGGTGCATCATGGCGGCCAAGAAAAGCTTTCCACTGCGGATTGATCCGGATTTACATGAGGCGCTGGAACGATGGGCGGGAGAGGAATTTCGCAGCGTAAACGGACATATCGAATACTTGTTGCGTGAGTCTTTGAAGCGTGCAGGCCGCTTACCTGAAAAAAAACGGCGAGAGGAATAACCATAGAAGGGCTGTTTCAGCATCCATGTATTGGCTGCAAGAACAGTCCTTATGTGTGTCTTCTGACTGTGTTTCTATCATTTTGGACCCTTTTCTGACTTGACTGTCAGAGAGGACAGATTTATAATTACTCCATAATTCACGTTAACAGCATTGACGAAGATATGAGTTGATTGTTCTGGACCGTTCAGAGAGAGGAAACTTAGGCTGAAATTTTCTCCGGCATCCTGCTTTCGATTTACCCCTTTGTAGCTGCGGTTTTGAATTCCCTGCAATGGGATAGTAAGAGCTGCCGGTTCATGGTCGTTACTCCATGCTTACGAAGGATTCTATCTTCACTCCGCTTGAGGATTCAAGGGAGGCTAGAGAGAATCGAATTTGGGTGGAACCACGGGTGTAATCGCTCGTCCCTTTGCGGGACGGGCGTTTTTTTGTGTGCGTGGATATTATTGTTCCGCAAAGGTTAAAGGGCCCTTAGGCTTAATTATATGAAGGAGGAATTAGCAATGTCAGTAAGTATTAAGCTTCCGGACGGTTCTGTCCGTGAATACGCAGAGGGTAGCAGTATTGATGATGTAGCAGCTTCTATTAGCAGTGGCCTGCGCAAAAATGCAGCAGCGGGGAAATTGAACGGTATCGTTGTAGATTTATCTACTCCCCTTGAAGAGGGCGCACTGGTAGAGATCGTAACTTTGGATTCACCTGAAGGTCTGGAGGTTATGCGCCACAGTACAGCTCACTTGATGGCTCAAGCGGTTAGACGTTTGTTCGGAACAAAAGAAGTTAAGCTTGGTGTAGGTCCGGTCATTGAAGATGGCTTCTACTACGATATGGATCTGGAACATCCTCTAAATCCTGAAGATTTGCTCAAAATCGAAAAGGAAATGGACCGCATAATTTCGGAGAACCTGCCGATCGTGCGCAAAGAAGTTAGCCGCAAGGAAGCACTTGAAATTTTCGGTGAGCTAGGTGATCCTTACAAGCTGGAATTGATCGAGGCATTGCCTGAAGATAGCGTAATTTCTATCTATGAACAAGGAGAATTCTTCGACCTATGCCGTGGACCCCATGTGCCGTCGACTGCTAAGATCAAAGTCTTTAAATTGATGAATGTAGCCGGTGCTTACTGGCGCGGCGACAGCAAGAATAAGATGCTTCAACGCGTATACGGCACAGCTTGGATTAAAAAAGCTCAGCTTGATGAGCATCTTCGTCTGCTTGAAGAAGCGAAGAAACGCGATCACCGGAAGCTCGGTAAAGAGCTTGAAATCTTTACATTTAATCAATTGGTAGGACAAGGCTTGCCAATCTGGTTGCCTAAGGGTGCCAAATTGCGCAGTATTCTGGAGCGTTATATCGTAGATCTGGAAGCAAGTCTTGGCTATCAGCATGTATACACACCAGTTCTGGGTAATGTTGAGCTGTACAAAACTTCAGGACACTGGGAGCACTATCAAGAGGACATGTTCCCTAAGATGACTATCGACAATGAAGAATTTGTTCTTCGTCCAATGAACTGCCCGCATCACATGATGATTTATAAGAGCTCAATGCACAGCTACCGTGATCTGCCGATCCGTATTGCTGAGCTTGGTATCCAGCACCGTTATGAAATGTCAGGCGCATTGACTGGCTTACACCGTGTACGCTCGATGACTCTTAATGACTCCCATATTTTCTGCCGTCTGGACCAAATTAAAGGCGAGTTCATTCGTGTAATCGAATTGATTAAACAGGTATACAGTGACTTTGGTATTAATGACTACCGTTTCCGGTTGTCCTATCGTGATCCTAAGGATACTGAGAAATATTATGCAAATGACGAAATGTGGGAAACTGCACAGCGGATGTTGCGTGAGGTTGTAGAGGAAGCTGGACTGCCGTTCTACGAAGCAGAAGGCGAAGCTGCATTCTATGGTCCTAAACTTGATGTGCAAATTAAGACTGTATTAGGTAAAGAAGAGACTCTGTCTACTGTACAAATCGACTTCTTGCTGCCTGAACGTTTTGAACTGGAATATATCGGCGATGATGGTCAAAAACACCGTCCAGTCGTTCTGCACCGTGGAATCTTGGGTACAATGGAACGTTTCGTTGCCTTCCTGTTAGAGAACTTTGCGGGCTCGCTGCCGCTTTGGTTATCTCCACAGCAGGTTAAAGTAATTCCTGTATCGACAGCGTTCGACGATTATGCCAAGGAAGTTACAGACAAGCTGCGTCGCCGTGGTATCTCTGCTGAAGCAGATCTCCGCAATGAGAAGCTGGGTTATAAGATTCGCGAAGCTCAGCTTGAGAAACTGCCATACATGTTCGTAGTTGGCGAGAATGAGATGAACGCTCAGACGGTTTCCATCCGTAAACGCGGGGAAGGCGACATTGGAGCTAAGCCGCTTCAAGAAGTGATTGAGCTCTTGTCTCAGGAAATTGCTGATCGTGTGATCTCCTAGTTTCTTGTAATTAACAACACCAAAATTACGTCTAAATAAGACCTCTGTTATATGCCAATGAGGATCAACTTCTGATCTTCATGTATAAAATTTTGTGAATCGGGAAACCTTCGCTAATAAGGGGGAGGTTTTTCACATGAACAAAATGGGCATATTTCAGAGGTTTTGGTGTCTTTTTGTCACCATCGTTTTGCTATTGACCGCTGCTGGAATCATTCCAGAATCTAAGCAACAGGCAGTAGGGGCCATTGGGACAGGAGACACTTTACAACACACGGGTATTAACAAAACGCTATCGAACGAGTTGCAATATACCAAGGCTAATTCTGTGTTTATGAGAACTACAGATGATAAGGTCATTCTTACGACTGGCCGTGCCACACTTATGTCAAACGAGGCGCATTCCGTCGCACCTGTATTACCTGCAACAACAAAAAATAAACCAGCAGCGACGAAGGCACCGCAGAGCACCAAAGCTCCAACCACTAAAGCAAACGGTGGCAGCGGATCTTCCAAACAGTTACCAAATTCTATTCCTGTAGCCGCACCTGCGGAAGACCAGATCATTACTTCAATGAAAGTGATGGCGACTGGATATACTGCGGGTTATGAATCTACAGGTAAAACATCTAAACATCCCGAATATGGAATTACCTATTCAGGGGTAAAAGTGCGCAGAGACAAAAATACAGTCTCAACCATTGCTGCGGACCCTAAGGTTTTGCCGCTGGGGAGTATTCTTTATATACCGGGCTATGGATATGCCATAGTTGCTGATACAGGCTCGGCTATTAAAGGGCGGAAGATTGATCTGTATTTTGCTACTACGAAACAGGTGTATAAGGAATGGGGCAAAAAATCAGTTGTAGTTCAACTCATTAAGCGTGGTAACGGGACTTGTACGGAAGTCATGCTGAAGAAGCTGAGCCAAGCGATTGAGACTTACAAAGCAGTACCGCAATCCATGCTCGAAGAATCCATTTAAAGGGATTGAACTTATTTTCACTTGGTCATGCATAATAGTGACATCACCTTGCCATAATACGGACTGGGGCAAAGCAATTGCCTCTTCCGAGATGTTCTCTTAGTAAGCATATTCTATGCTGCATAAGAGAAAAGGAGGTGAATTCCGTGGCCAATAACAAGAAATCTAAAGTACAAGAAAATTACAAAACACCAAATGAAAAATACAATGCTGAGTTTGCTGTTGAGAATGACGGCGCTACTAAGCAAAGTGGAAATACTTCTAAACCAGCTCAGAAACCGCAACAATAATGCGCTGACTGAAGCAGAAGACTGCTGAAAAAAAGAGACTGTCCAATTCAGTTAATTACTGAGGGACAGTCTTTTTTCATATATAATGAAGTAAATAGAATTTTATCCCATTCCCCTCAGTCTAGAGACTGAGGGGAAGTTCCTTCTCTCGCCGCTGTTTCTCAGTACTTCATTCCTGTAGACTAAGGCTATAAGATTGAAGAAGAGAGCGTTCCACTACTTTAAAGGGGAAATGAATGATGAAAAGAAGGTTCACCAGCCAGGTTTTAGGCGGCCTGATCCTGATAGGGATTGGAGCTATGTTTCTACTGAGACAATTAGGTTACACTGATTTCAGCTTAGGTTACCTGATTTCGAATTATTGGCCGGTAATTTTGATCCTAATGGGAATGAACCGGCTTTTAGGTACAGGGGATGGACAATCCAAAGGTTCTTCACCTATCGGCGGCTTTTTCTTTCTGGCGATCGGAGTGTTTTTCCTTGGACGGAATTTAGATTGGTTCGATATTTCGGCCGGGGATTTTTTCAAAATGTTCATTCCAGTTATGTTGATCGGCGGCGGACTTTATGTGATTTTTAAACCACGCGGTTCAGTACCACCTGTGCCACCAGCTCCACCGTCACCACCAGATCACTTTCCTTCAGGAAAAAGCTCACTAGATGTGGAGCCGCCCAAACCACTGGATTCCACACTTGATGAACAATTTGAGCAAAAATTTGGCAAGGCTTCTGGTCAACGCGACTGGAAGGACTATCTTCAAAAAGATGAAGAAGACGATGAGGACGAAACAGGATCTTATAAGTCCAGCGCTGAAGCACGTTGGCAAGAGAAGCAGGAACGACACGAGCGCAGACGTCAGGAACGTCATGAGCGTCATGCTCATAGACATGGTAAATGGCATGAGGAATTCCATGAATCAAATAATCAAAAGGAATCGACCAATCGCTCTGCTTTTATCGGAGATGTCCACATGGGGCGCGAGCATTTCCAACTGAAGAACACGAATATCTCGCAGTTTATCGGCGATACCGTACTGGATCTGACGAATGCACAGATTGCTTATGGCGAAACGAGGATTAATATTTCCGCTTTTATAGGCGACATTAAAGTGTACATTCCGAATGATATGGATCTTGGCATCTCGGTGAACAGCAGTTCTTTTATCGGGGATATGGAAGTTCTGGATCAGTCTCGCAGTGGTTTTATGAGCAGTGTACAGTGCAAGACTCCTTATTATAAAGAAGCAGGCAAAAAAGTCCGTATAAATGTAAGTGCATTTATAGGTGACATTAAAGTTAAAACGGTGGGTTAGATGGGGACAATCTTCAGTAATACCAAATGGTTGCTGTTGTTTTACTTTTTGCTCACTGGAGCGGTAAGCGCAGGATTGATGTATGCAGGCACTTGCCTTGGTTATATCGAAGTGAAGGATTATCGGATGTGGCTGTACTTATGTCTCGGGATTGTGTTGTTCACTGTAGTTATCGGCTATATGGCAGGCCAGCGGATTCAGCGCCGGATTGATCATCTGGATCTGAATATGCTGCAGGTCGCCAAAGGAAATCTGTCCGTACGGATGCCAGAAAGTGACGATCAGTCTTTTGCCCGAGTGTATCACGAGTTTAATGTCATGATGGATACGGTCGAGAATAAGATGCAGCTTCTACAGCGATTGGGTGAACAAGAGGTTATTGAGAAGGAACAGGCAGCGGAGAGTGCGGTGTTGGAGGAAAGAAGGCGTATGGCCCGGGATCTGCATGATACGGTGAGCCAACAGCTTTTTGCCATCCATATGTCGGCTTCTTCGCTGCCTAAAGTGCTGAAGGTTAATGAAGCTCAAGGTCAAATGGTCATGGACCAGTTGATTACAATGTCTCAGATGGCACAAAAACAAATGAGAGCATTAATTGCACAACTGCGTCCGGTGGAGCTGGAAGGTCGAAATCTGTTCGAGGCGCTGGAAAAATGGTTTCCCGATTATTGCCGCCAGAATGGCTTGAAAGGAATGAAGGAGCTCGAACTTCAGGGCGAGTTATCGGAAGCAATCGAACATCAGCTGTTCCTAATTATTCAAGAGGCGATGGCGAATATCGTGAAGCATGCCGGGGCTAGACTGGTGAGTTTATCGCTGCGTGAAGGATCAAGACAAGTTGTGCTGAGTATTAGTGATGACGGTCAAGGTTTTGAACATGTGCAGCAAAAACAAGGCTCCTACGGTCTCACCACCATGCGCGAACGCGCGGAGAAACTGGGTGGGCAAGTGGAGATTATTAGCCGCAAGGGTGCGGGAACGACGATCCGTGTACATATTCCTAAGTTTGTTCAAGGGAACCCAGAATTAGAGCAGAATAGATCGTTAGGAACAGATACACAGGACGAGGAGGAGTAGAGCATGAGTGTCATAAAAGTGTTGCTCGTAGATGATCATGATATGGTACGGATGGGCCTCAAAACTTATCTAATGCTGGAGCCTACATTCGAGGTCATCGGTGAGGCGGCGAATGGACAAGAGGCGCTGGAGATGCTGCGTGCTGGTGGACATGAAGGTCTGCCTGACCTCGTGCTGATGGATTTGATGATGCCAGTGATGAATGGTGCCGAGACCACAAGAGCAGTGCTGGCTGAATTTCCTGGCCTCAAAATCGTGATCCTCACCAGCTTCCTGGAGGATGATCTTGTTGTAGATGCTATAGAGGCTGGTGCAGTCAGCTATGTGCTCAAAACAGTGTCGGCAGAAGAGTTAATCTACGCATTGCAAGGGGCTTACCGCGGCATGCCAGTCATGACGGGTGATGTGTCACAGGCGCTGACCCGTGGTATTCGCCAGCGCACCGTGCAAGGTGATTCCTCCGGTTTAACAGAGCGTGAGAAGGAAGTCCTGCTGCTTATAGCTGAGGGCAAGACCAATAAGGATATCGGTGAGGAGCTGCATATCAGCATCAAGACAGTGAAGACGCATGTCAGCAATCTGTTGATGAAATGCGAGCTTGATGACCGTACCCAGTTGGCTATTTACGCTCATCGGAAGGGCTGGGCTCAGGGGTAGGACTTGTAGACTAAGGTGCATTACTATTTGAAATGGTTTTAGAAGCTCGGGCCGCGATGTTTTTCGCGCCCGAGCTTCTTTTTTTACTTTCCTGCCTAATCTCCTCCCATTTGCCTATATCTTTTATCTGCGCTTAAATTGTTTTTAATGTGACCTTAAGGTTTAAAGTACAAAATAAGAACATGAAAACAAATTAATCCTTGTCACGGCGACAGGAAGCAGGAGGAAAGATAAACATGGACGATAACAAAAACAACTTCAATCGCGACAATGGACCAGCACCAGATCGGGAATGGGACAATAATAACAATAGCAGCAATAATAATAATTCATCTGAAGCAGGATCATCATCATACTACTATTCTTACGGACCTTTTAAATCTTTGAACAAAGACGAGAATAACACTGACGGTGGCGCACAGCACTACAATCGGATGGAGCCAGAACGTGTCGAGGTTACACCTCCACAGCCTGTAAAGCCATTGCCTTATAACACATCGCTTCGCACCACTGGCTATGATGGCAATGGTGGTGGCCGCGGAGGAAATGGCGGTGGCGGTTCTGAAGGTGGCGGCGGCTGGCAATATAATAAAAAACCAAAAAGCTCGTTAAAAACAGTGCTGGTATCATTCCTAGCCGGTATGGTCGTTCTCTCGGGCTCAATGTATATGGCAGACAGAGGTAACTGGTTTACGGGAGATACAGCTACAACGGTTGCTAGCTCCGGAACGAATGGAACGGCGAAGACAACGGGCGAGAGTGCAGGTGTTGCGCCTTCTACTTCTACTACATCCTTGGTGACTGGATCTCGTGATGTGACAGGTGTTGTTGATGCGGTGGGACCAGCAGTTGTTAAGATTGAGACACTAGTTAAATCTAATTCGCGTAATGGAAGCTCATCCAGTCCGAATCTGAGTGATCCCTTCTCACAATTTTTCTTCGGGGATCAATACAGTGGAAATGGTTCTTCCCAAAATGAACAGGATTCCAAATCAGGATCGGATTCTTCATCACAGCTTATCCCTTATGGAATTGGAACAGGCTTCATTTATGAGAAATCCGGCTATATTTTGACCAACCAGCACGTAATTGACAATGCCGATGTAATCCAAGTCACCGTGGATGGCGTAACCAAGCCTTATGAAGCGAAGCTGCTAGGTTCTAGCAAAGATCTGGATTTGGCTGTGCTTAAAATTGAAGGAGATAGTGATTTCCCTACAGTAGCACTGGGAGATTCGGATAGCATAAAGGTAGGTTCAGAAGTGGTTGCTATCGGTAACCCGCAAGGCTTTGATCATACTGTAACTTCCGGTGTTCTTAGTGCAAAAGGACGCAGTATTGATATTAATGAAGAAGATGGCAGTGGAACACGTAATTACAAAAACCTGCTGCAAACCGACGCTTCTATCAACCCGGGTAACTCAGGTGGGCCGCTGCTCAACATGAATGGGCAGGTAATTGGGATGAACGTAGCCGTCAGCACGGATTCTCAAGGTATTGGTTTCGCAATCGCTGTGAATACGATTAAAGAAGTCGTAGATAAGCTGGAAGCCAACCAAGCCATTCCGAAAGAGCCGGTACCTTTCATTGGTGCAACTCTTATGACGATTACAGATGAGGTTGCTAAGCAAATGGGTACGGATATTAAAGAAGGTTCTGTGGTTGCAGACATCATCTATAAATCCCCAGCGTATACCGCTGACCTGCGCCCTTACGATATCATTACCGGTGCGAATGGAACGAAGTATGCAACCAACCAAGATCTGATTACTTTCATTCAAACGTTAAAAGTTGGTGATAAAGTAACATTAAATGTTGTGCGCGACGGTAAAACCATGGATCTCTCAGTTACCATCGGTAACAAAAATGATTTTGATACAACGACTACACAACAAAGTCAGCAGCAATAATACCGGACGGTAAGTCACACGGAAGGGGCGACCCTTCCGTTTTTGTCTAATTGTGATGTAAACTGCTACAATATATAAAAAGAACTGAACAATGGGGGCTGCTTGATGCGACCGAATATTCTAATTATTGATGATGACGAAAAGATTATTTCTATGCTGCGTAGAGGTTTAGCTTTTGAAGGTTACGATGTGAAAACAGCGGTGAATGGAGCGGATGGATTACGGGCAATCTTGAGCAGTGACCCGGATGTGGTAATTTTGGATGTAATGATGCCTCAGGTGGATGGCTTTGAAGTATGTCGCCGCTTGCGGGAAGGAGGCAGTAATGTTCCTGTTCTCATGCTTACCGCGAAGGATGAAATTGAGCACCGTGTAAAAGGGCTTGATCTGGGTGCGGACGATTATCTGGTTAAACCCTTCGCGCTGGAAGAACTGCTTGCACGTGTACGTGCGTTGCTTCGGCGTAAGAGTGAGCAAAGCGAAGGTGGAGAGCAAGCGGTTTCTTATGAAGATATTACGCTGGATGTGGATTCACGTGAGGTTACCCGCGCCGGTAAAAGACTGGAGCTAACAGCGAAGGAATTTGAGCTGCTTCATCTTTTTATGCAGAATCCGAAACGTGTGCTTTCACGGGATCTGATCATGGATAAAATATGGGGTTATGATTATAGCGGTGAATCTAATGTGCTTGAGGTATACATAGCTATGCTACGTCAAAAGACGGAGGAGCATGGCGGTAAACGCCTCATTCAAACGATCCGGGGTGCCGGTTACATTCTAAGAGGTGACAACTAACATGTCTATAAGATTGCGGCTGACTGCTTGGTATTCAGGGATTTTGGCCGTTATGCTGCTGGCCTTATCAGCCGCAATTTACGGTTTTGTTTATTTTAATACTTATGGGGACTTGAAGGATCGTATACAAAAACAGGGTGAGCAGCTTGTAACCAATCTCAATCCTAACTGGGCGTATGACGGTTCATTGCAAAGTGTGAGCATAAACCCCTTCTTCGGTAACAAACTGGAGGAAGCTAATATTTTGGTGCAAACCTATATCTATAATAATGAGAACCTGCAAAAGTCAGAGAACTTGCATTATCTAGATATCCAATTCGATGTTCCGAAACTGGAAGATATTGATAAAGCTCACGGGTTCAAACAGACTACGCTTGGCGGATATCATTTGATGGTTTATCAGATACCGATATATGACTTGAATAAGAGTCCTGTGGCCCTTCTGCAGGTGGCAACACCGTCAAATTCGGAAGACAAGCTCTTGGAGCGTTTAAAAAATATACTACTCGTAGGTTCTTTTGCTACTCTGATCGCGGCATTTACCTTCGGCTTGTTCCTTGCGCGCAAATCCATGAGTCCAATCGGCAAAGTAATTGAAGCTGCGAATGGGATTCAGACGGGGAATGATTTAAGCTCGCGGATTGAATACGATGGGCCGCCAGACGAGATAGGAAGACTTATTGAGACCGTTAATAGTATGCTTGGGCGTATGGAAGGGTTCTACACAGAGCTGGAGGATTCGTATGCGGCTCAGCGCCGTTTCGTTTCAGATGCTTCACACGAGCTTCGGACACCGCTCACTACGATTCGCGGAAATATTGATCTGCTGCAAAAGGTTTGGGAGATGGAACCCGGAGAAGGGAAGATGAGTGAAGCTGAGATTCGCCAGCTATCGCTTGAATCGGTGCAGGATATCGCAGACGAGTCTAAGCGTATGAGCCGCTTGGTAGCGGATATGCTCTCGCTCGCGCGTGCGGATACTGGACGTACTTTTGATATAGAGCCCGTGGCACTGGAACCGATGATGAATGAGATTGCGCGCCGCGCCTCTTTCCTGCCCCGTCAAGCCGAGTGGGTTACAGGTGATATGTCAGTCTTAAATGGCAAATATATAGTTGGGAATAAAGATTATCTACAGCAAATGCTCTTTATTTTTATTGATAATGCCTTTAAGTACACACCTTCAGGCATCGTGAGTTTGGATACCCTCTTCTATCAGAATCAGATTGGCATTCGGATTACTGATACAGGGATTGGTATGGATAAAGATGAGGTTCCATATATCTTTGACCGTTTCTATCGTGCAGATGAATCGCGTGGAATTACGGAAGGGATTGGGCTTGGCTTATCCATTGCTAAGTGGATTATTGACGAGCATGGTGGGTCTGTGGAGGTTGTTACACGCCAAGGTGAGGGTACCACTTTTGTCATCTGGTTACCGCTTCTCTTTGCTCCGCCGCTGGAATAGGGTATAATTTAGAAGTGTCCTATTACAGAGGTCAATGAAAGCAGAAAGCTGGTGAACTCATGGAAGTCATTAAAATCTCTCCCCGGGGATATTGTTACGGAGTTGTCGATGCAATGGTTATGGCACGGCAGGCTGCGCAAAATCTCGATCTTCCCCGGCCGATTTATATACTGGGTATGATTGTTCATAACAGTCATGTCACGAATTCGTTCGAAGATGATGGCATTATTACTTTGGACGGACATAATCGTCTGGATATTCTGGATAAAGTGGATAGTGGGACCGTTATATTCACTGCACACGGGGTTTCTCCTGAGGTGCGCAAGATGGCTAGGGACAAGGGTCTGACTACGGTCGACGCCACCTGTCCTGATGTCACGAAGACCCATGATCTTATTCAGGAAAAAGTAGATGATGGTTATGAGGTCATTTATATCGGCAAAAAAGGCCATCCGGAACCGGAGGGTGCTGTGGGTATTGCCCCTGAGCATGTGCATCTGATTGAAAAAGAAGATGAGATTGCTACGTTATCCATCTCTTCTTCACGTATTGTCATTACGAATCAGACTACTATGAGCCAGTGGGATATTAAACACATCATGAAAAAGCTTCTAGAGACCTTCCCAGGTGCTGAAGTGCATAATGAGATATGTATGGCTACCCAAGTACGTCAAGAGGCTGTGGCGGAACAAGCGGGGCAATGTGATCTGGTGATTGTTGTCGGTGATCCGCGAAGCAACAACTCCAATCGTCTGGCACAGGTGTCGGAAGAAATCGCTGGGGTTCCTGCCCATCGTATTTCTGATGTGTCTGAACTCCAAACAGAATGGCTAGAGGGTGTAAATATCGTCGGGGTCACTTCTGGCGCGTCCACACCTACACCTATCACCAAAGAAGTGATTAACTACTTAGATCAGTATGATTCGGCTAATCCGGAGACGTGGGAGATCAAACGTACAGTGAATATGGCGAAGCTGCTGCCACCGGTTAAGAATAAGAGTGCAAGTACTACTTAATGTAATGGGCTAGGCTCGAACTTATATATTATGAACGCTGCAACAAGAGCGCTTAACTTCGTCAGTCGAGGTTAAGTGCTCTTTTTTATCGAAAGAACGCTTCCGGTATAGGAATCTAGAATATAGATTGACTATAATCGTTTTTTGAGGTAAAATTGCTTTAGTGATTAAAAGCATAAAAGCTTAAAAGCGAACACGCGTCGTAGCACGATAGTATTTAGCGGAATTATTATAAATTTTAAATGTAGAGAGGGAGTTATAAATATGATCGTCATTACATCAAATCAAACACCGGAAGAGCAGGTTAAAGATATAATTGCCGTAATCGAAAAAGAAGGCTTGCAGGTGCATCTCTCCAGAGGAGCAGATCACACGGTGATAGGTTTAGTGGGAGTCGTCACTCCTAAGCTCGCCGAGCATTTGCGGCAAATGAAGGGTGTAGAGAACGTCGTGAAGATCTCCAAATCCTACAAGCTGGCCAGCCGGGATTTCCATCCTGAGGATACGATTATTGATATCAAGGGTGTGAAGATTGGTGGAGAAAACCTGGTGATCATGGGCGGACCTTGCGCCGTTGAGTCTCCAGAGCAGATTGATGAGATCGCCCGGCTTGTTAAAGCGTCTGGTGCTCAGGTACTTCGTGGAGGCGCATTTAAGCCCCGTACAGGACCGTACAGCTTCCAAGGCGTAGGTGTGGAAGGTTTGACTATGATGGCTGAAGCAGGAAAGCGTCATGGGCTGTTGACCATTACAGAGGTTATGACACCAGAGTATGTTGATATCTGTGCGGAACATGCGGATATTCTGCAGGTGGGTACACGGAATATGCAAAACTTTGATTTGCTGCGCAAGCTGGGGACCTGTGGCAGACCTGTTCTTCTAAAACGTGGCTTCAGTGCGACCTACGATGAGTTGCTCAATGCAGCGGAGTACATTTTGGCAGGCGGTAATAAGGATGTAATGCTCTGTGAGCGCGGTATTCGCACATTTGAGACCTACACTCGTAATACGCTGGATCTATCGGCTATTCCAGTTCTACAGAGCTTAAGCCATCTTCCAGTAATCTCTGACCCAAGTCACGGAACCGGTCGTCGTGAGTTAGTTGAGCCTATGGCCAAAGCTTCTGTTGCTGCTGGCGCAAATGGTCTAATTATTGAAATGCACACAGATCCGGACAATTCCATGACAGGTGATGGTGTTCAATCGTTATTCCCTGATCAGTTTGATAACCTGCTTAAGGATCTGGAAAAGCTGGCTCCAATTGTTGGACGTAAGTTTTCAACTTCGCCAGAAACGGTTTCGGTCCTATAAAATTTAACCTAATAGCTTCCTCGGAAGCCCTCTTAACCCGCGACCTAGTGGGAAAAGAGGGTTTTTTTGGAGTTGGATAAAATAAATGTGACATGGAAATATGCGAAAATAACAGATTTCACGAAAGCGTTAGAATATCTTACATTGCTGAAAGAAATACCTGACATAAGCATTGACGATGTTAGGTATGAGATTTATAATTACGACAGCAAAAAAAATTAAAACAAGAACATTTGCATACTGTGAGCGGCCTAATGTTCGGAACTTGGGGGAGGAAAAATTCATGTCGGTTGAAAAAGTGTTGCAAACAATTAAAGAGAACAATATCGAGTGGGTAGATTTTCGATTCGTAGATTTAGGTGGTCGTGCCCACCACATCTCTCTGCCAGCTTCTGAAGTGGAAGATGAAACTTTTGTAAATGGGGTAGCATTCGACGGTTCTTCCATCAAAGGTTTCCGTGGTATTGAAGAATCAGACATGGTTATGATGCCTGATCCGAATAGTGTATTCATAGATCCGTTTACAGCTCATCCAACGCTGAACGTGATGTGCGACATTTTCACTCCTGATGGCGAACGTTATGAGCGCGATCCTCGCGGTATTGCTGTGAAAGCAGAAGAATTCCTGCAAAAAAGCGGAGTAGGTACATCTGCATTCTTCGCGCCTGAATCAGAATTCTTTATCTTTGACGATGTTCGTTACGAAAGTGGCATGAACAGATCCTCATTCTTCGTAGATTCTGAAGAAGCGGCTTGGAATACGGGTCGTAAAGAAGAGGGCGGCAACTTGGCATTTAAAGTTGGCGTTAAAGGTGGATATGTTCCTGTAGCACCAGTTGACTCCCAACAGGATATCCGCAGTGAAATGTGCCGTCTGCTCGCTGAAGTTGGACTACGCATTGAACGTCATCACCATGAAGTAGCCACTGCAGGTCAAGCGGAAATTAACTTCCGTTTTGATACCTTGAAGAAAACTGCTGATAATCTCATGACTTATAAATATATTGTACAAAACACTGCGCGTCAGTATGGCAAGGTAGCAACCTTCATGCCAAAACCGCTGTTCGGTGATAACGGTAGCGGAATGCACGTGCATCAATCCATCTTTGACGGAGACACTCCTTTGTTCTACGAAAAAGGCGCTTATGCTAACCTGAGCGAAATGGCTCTTCATTATATCGGTGGTATTTTGTACCATGCACCAGCATTGATCGCTTTGACTAACCCAAGCACCAACTCCTTTAAACGTCTGGTTCCTGGCTACGAAGCACCGGTTAACTTGGTTTACTCCAAAGGAAATCGTTCTGCAGCAGTTCGTATCCCGGTAGCAGCTGTGACACCAAAAGGCTGTCGTATCGAATTCCGCACACCGGATTCCACAGCTAACCCTTACTTGGCATTCTCCGCAATGCTGATGGCAGGCCTGGACGGAATCAAGAACAAGATTAACCCGCAAGAACTGGGTTATGGTCCTCTGGATAAGAACATCTATGAATTGTCTGATGCAGATAAAGAAAAAATCCGCAGCGTTCCAGGCAGCCTGAGCGAAGCGCTTGATTCTTTGGAAGCTGATTACGAGTTCCTAACAGAAGGCGACGTATTTACTAAGGACTTCATCGATAACTATATTGCTCTGAAACGTTCTGAAGCACAAGAGGTTGCCATTCGTGTTCATCCACATGAATATGCCCTGTACTTCGATCTATAAGATTCCTGCTATTATAATCTTTATAATAAAAGAAGCTGTCTCAAAAGTAGTGAATTCTACTTGGGGCAGCTTCTTTTTTATGAATCAGGAAAAGTAATGGATTTTACTGTGCCCTATGACTATATGCTAAGAAAGACTACACTAGCCCCCGTTCAGGAGCGCCGCAGGACTCTCTAATGATAAGCTCTGGCTCCACGCTGAAAGAACTCGTGCCGGATTGGTTGTTTATTAGATCATATAGCATTAGCGCTGCTAGGCGGCCGATCTTATCTTTATTTTGGCGGATGGTAGTCAATAGGGGTGTTGTATAATTGCAGGCCTCGATATCATCACAGCCAATAATTGCGACAGTTTCAGGAACGGCGATAGAAGCCTCTTTAAGGGCACGCATCGCCCCTATAGCAAGCTGATCCGACGCCGCGAAGATCGCTCTAGGTAAATTTCCATTCTCAATCATTCTACGCATCGTCTCATACCCGCTGGCCTCAAAGAAGTTACTTCCGTTTAAGAACCAATTCTCGTTAATAGGCAGTCCTAAATCTTCAAGAGCTTTGCGATAACCACTTTCGCGCATATTGGAGATGTCTGAATCTGAGGAACTGCCGATGTAGCCAAGCTCTCGATAGCCCAGTAAGTAAAAGTGTTCCACCACTTTGGAGGACATTTTGAAATTATCCGACATGATAAAACCAGAGTTGTCACCGGTCAGCTTTAAATCTACGCCGATACACGGAATTGCACTGTTGTCTAATTCGCTGATAGAGGTTTCTAGCTCCTGTCCGGATAGAAGCACACACCCATCTACATTAAAATGCTGGCAACGGGCAAGATAATCGTTAGTATCGCCACTTTGGAATTTTTCATTGGAAAAAAAGATAAGGTCGTAACCTAGTAGTCCCATTTGTTTTTTGAATGAATTTAGCACCTCAATGAAAAAAGGGTGGGTAAAGTCGACATTCAGCATTCCGGCAAAAATCACTCCGATTAGATTGGATGATTTCGTAGCCAATGTTTTAGCTGAATTGGAGGGGGTATATCCAGTTTCTTTTATAATTTGTTGAACCCTTGTCTTGGTATCTTCCGAAATATCACTGTAGTTATTAATGATTTTGGATACTGTCGAAACAGAAACTCCAGCAATTTTCGCTATATCTTTGATGCTGTAGGCCAAATTAAGTCCCCCTTATAGTGAAAAATGTTCCGTAATATATGTTTAAAATCTACTCAAGGCTATTTTTTATGACTTGAATTTATGATTTACGAAATAGTTTCGTTACTTATTTTATAGTTCAATAAGATTATAGTCAATGGAATGTTTACTCTTAAACTAGGATTATGCTTGGTTTTAAAGGTTTTTTTGAATAATCGGTTCAAATAACGTTCAAAAACGAACAAAGAAAAAAGACTTTACAAAGACAAATAACGATGTAATAATAAAAACACCGAAACCGCTTTCTGTGATATCGTCCTTACTGTTTCGTGATTTTCAGAAATTAGCATGTGGTTTCGTTAAAAGGGTCATAACAAATTATCTGGGGGGTAACAAAATGGTAAAGAAGCTTTCTGCGGTATTGTTGAGCTCAGCGCTAGTGCTCTCATTAGCAGCATGTGGAAACAGCAATAACAACGCGAATGGTGAGGCTACTCCGGGCAGCGGAACAAACAAGCCTGCATCTGGTGATAAGAAAGTGATTAAGATCTTACACTGGAAACAAGAGAATATTAACAAGGTCATTACAGAAATTAATAAAAAGTTTGAAGAAAAATATCCGGAATACAAAGTGGAGTACACAACCACGGGTCCGGATGATGAATTCAAACAAGCACAAAGAGCAAGAATTACAGCTGGTGACGTAGATGTTCTTGCCGATCTATCCGGTATGAGATTGTCCCCGAAAGATTGGACACCAGGTGCGAAAGTGCCAGACTGGCAACAATGGATTGATTCCGGACTGATTGCTGATCTGAGCAACGAAGCTTTCGTTAAAAACTACAATGCGAATGATATTGCTAAAGCCGGCACTTATAAAGATAAAGTGTATGCAATCCCAACCGGTAAAGTAGCAATGTCAGGATTCTTCTATAATAAAGAAATTTTTGAACAAAACGGTCTGACTGTACCTACAACTTGGACAGAGTTCATTAGTGTTCTAGATACATTGAAAGCTAAGAGTATTGTTCCAATCGTAGTGGCTGGTAAAGACGTATGGCCATTGAAACTGCCAGTGTTCGGTTTGCAAGCTAAGATTCTGGGTGGCGGCAACCAACAACAATGGATTGAGGGCGTTTGGAAGGGAACTTCGGCATTTAACGATGCTGAGGCTGTAGAAGTATTGGAGAAAATGAAGACGCTTCAAGATAACTACATCATCGACGGTTTCTTGGGTATCGACTATGCAACAGCACCTTCGTTTTTCGCAACAGGAAAAGCAGCTATGATTGCTGACGGAACTTGGGATGCTCCTACGATCGCGGCAGCAAATCCAGATGTGAAATTTGGTTACTTCCCAATCCCAGCTACAGAAGATGCTGCTAAGAATAATTCTCTTGTCGGTAAATACGATGTAACTTGGTATGCAGCAGAAAAAGGCCCGAACAAAGAAGGTGCTTTGAAATGGCTGGAATTCTTCTCTGAACCAGAAAATTACACAGAATATGTTAAAGCAGCAGGATTCTTGCCTACACAAGACAATATTGCCACTGAGAGTGATTTTATTGACAAAGAACTTGCTCCATACATGACTGGAGATTTCGAACTTGCTTATGAAATTATGATGATTAACCGTGACAACGTTGGTGAACACATTGCAGCTGAAGGCGTTCACACTGAGTATTTGGCACCAGGCGGCGAGTTTAAAACCGCTAAAGAGCTTGCAGATGTACAACAAAAAGAATGGGAAGCAGCAGCACCTAAATAAGTAGCTATCCCGATAAATAAAAAAGAATCTACAACATACTGTACACCAAACATGTTTTACAGCTTCGGGGTCTGTTTTGTGCAGGCCCCGATCATTTTATTGAATTAGGATTGGGTAGGTGAGAGAAATGTATCCGTTCGGGAAAGGTTTTAAACGATATATACCGCTTCTGCTGCTAATGATTCCATTATCATTGTATGTAATTTTCTATTTTGGCCCATCTATGATGACGGTCATCTATTCATTTACAGATATCACTAACGTTCCTGGAAGCAAGATGAGTTTCGTAGGCCTTGACAATTATTATGATGTATTTTACTCAGGAAATTCAGGCGAGCGTTGGGATTCCATTATACGTACTATTTATTTCATGGTCATTGTAACCATTGTACAGAACGGTGTCGGTCTGCTTATGGCCGTAGTTATCAATCAGAAGCTGAAAGGCGATTATTTCTATCGCGCGGTATTCTTTTTACCGGTTGTGCTTGGTGTGGCGGTAGTTGCACTGGTATGGGGCATGATGTTCGATCCGCTGAGTGGTCCGGTTAACCAACTGTATGATTCTTTGTTCGGTTATAAAGATATGTTCTTTGGAAGCTTCACTCATGCGTTCGGTTATATTATATTTACGCAAATTTGGATGTATATGGGATATTCGATGTTGATTTTCCTTGCGGGACTACAATCCGTACCGAAAGATTTGTATGAGGCTGGATATATAGACGGAACTACGAAGTGGCAATCTTTTAAAAATATCACATTCCCACTTATCGCTCCATCCTTTACGATTAACATTATTTTGTCTATTATCGGTGCGATGTCCACCTTTGATATTATTCTCGCAACTACGGACGGTCGCTTTAACACAAGAACGATGGCATATGACGTTTATAAAGAGACGTTCCGTGGTTCTCTACAGATGGGACTTCCTTCCGCGCTTTCCGTGGTTCAGTTCCTTATGATTCTGGTGTTTGTAGTATTTGCAGTGAAACAAATGCGTAAGAGAGAGGTGGAATATTAATGAAGGATTCCAAAACCGCCAAAACTCTCTCTTATATTCTGATTGCAGTGTTGCTTGTTTTGTATATCATGCCGTTGTTATTTGTAATCAATATTTCATTCAAGTCCTTTACAGAATATCTGCTAGATCCTATCGGTCTCGTAAAAAGTATTCAATGGGATAATTATAAAGAAGCTTGGCTACAGGGGAATTTCTCTAATTATTTCTTAAACAGTCTGCTGTATACAGCCGTAGCAACAGTGCTGACCCTAATTGTTTCGTTATTTGGGGCCTTCCCGGTGGCGAGAAATTATGTGAAGTGGAGCGGATTTATTTATTTGTTCTTCTTGATGTCTCAGTTCCTGCCGAATCCAATGGTCGCACAGTTCAAGCTGATGCTTACCATGAAACAGGAGCTAGGATTTGTAGGTTATGACACGAAGCTGGGTTACATTCTCCTTAAAACAGGCGGAACGGGTATCGTGTTCATGATGTTTGTAGGTTACATCAAAGGAATTAGCCGGGAGATGGATGAAGCAGCAGGTATGGATGGTGCTGGATATATGCGTTATTTGTTCCAGATCATCATGCCACTTATGAAACCAGTAATTGCTACAGGTGTTATTCTAACAGCTATTAGTATCTGGAATGACTTCGTGGGACCGGTCATGTATTTACCGAGTCCAGAAAACTATCCAATCACCTTCGGGCTTAAAGAATTCCGCGGTCAATACGGAAACAACTGGCCTATGTTGGCGTGCGGGATCATGATCGTATCTGCACCGCTTATCATCCTATACACCTTCATTCAAAAGTATATCGTTGACGGTGCATTGGCAGGTGCGGTTAAAGCTTAAGTAGTTGTGTAAATGAGAGGATGGAGAGAATGGATCGTAATAAAATTCATGGCTTCGAATTCACCGGAAATGATGGGGAATTCAGGCTTCAGCAACCGGATCGCAGCAGTTTTCTATATTTCCCTCTAGTGAATGAAGGGGGAATGATGTCGACAGTAACTCCAAAACTTCATGGTCAGGTTACCACAGGTCATAATACATTTTTGACACCGCCATTATCGGTTGAAGATTTGCATAATTCGCGGGCTTCCCGCAACTTCTGGGTATACGTAGACGGCAAGGGAGCTTGGTCGGCAGTGGGGAACTCCGCTAAGCAAAATGCCGATTTTTATACATCGTCTACTGATGAAGCGGTACTAGAGGCTGGTTTCTTGTGGCAACGCGTAACGCGTTGTAACGCAGAGATGGGTGTTAAAGCAGAAATCACCAGCTTTGTGCCAAGTGGTAATGATAAAATCGAATTAATGAAGGTTAAGTTGACCAATACAGCAGCAGAGGCTATTACGCTGACACCGACAGCGGTAGTTCCGATTTACGCGCGTTCGGCGGATGATCTGCGCGATCATAGACATGTAACCTCTTTGCTTAACCGGATTTATACTTCACCCTATGGTGTTGAGGTTCAGCCTGCGCTCTCCTTTGATGAGCGGGGACACCGCATCAATCACACTTCTTATGGAGTATTTGGTGCAGAGGGTGACGGCAGTCAACCTGCGGGGTTCTTTCCGGTGCAGGAGGAGTTCATTGGAGAAGGTGGAAGCCTGGATTGGCCAGAAGCTGTTATCCTGAACAACACGCCGCAGATTGGCAAGGGCGGAGGCGTACAAAGAGAGGGATATGAGGCTATCGGGGGTCTTCGTTACGAGACGCTTACTCTGTCTCCTGGTGACAGCCATTCTTATATAGTAGTTATGGCGATCCATAATGAGAGAATTGACGTGGATGCTTTGATGAACAAATATGGTACATCTGAAGCTTTTGATCATTTGCTTGAGGAAACTAAAGCCTTCTGGGCAGATAAAGTGAATATGGTAGAATTTCATACCGGTGATTCAGATGCTGACCAATGGATGAAATGGGTTACGATTCAACCCGTGCTGAGAAGACTTTATGGTAACTCCTTCTTGCCTTATCATGATTATGGAAGAGGCGGACGTGGCTGGCGGGATCTTTGGCAGGATTGTCTAGCACTCCTTATTATGGAACCGGCTGAAGTGCGCAGCTTACTGCTGAACAACTACGCTGGGGTAAGAATAGATGGTAGTAATGCCACTATTATCGGTCAACAGCCTGGTGAATTTATTGCCGACCGTAACAACATCCCGCGGGTGTGGATGGATCATGGAGCTTGGCCGTTCTTAACTACTATGTTATATCTGGATCAGAGTGGTGATCTTGATTTCTTATTGCAGGAACAGACGTATTTCCGCGATACCTTTATGAGTCGGTGTAAGGAACGCGATACTTCATGGGATACCTCGCTAGGAAGTGATCTCAGAACAACTTCTGGTGAGGTTTATAAAGGTACGATTCTGGAGCATATCCTGCTGCAAAATCTGGTTCCGTTCTTTAATGTTGGAGAGCACAATAATATCCTGCTGGAGGGCGCAGACTGGAATGATGGTCTTGATATGGGCGCAGACCGGGGTGAGAGTGTAGCTTTCACAGCATTCTACGCAAGTAACTTATTGGATATTTCTCGTGTGCTGCGTACGCTAAAGACTTCTAAAGGGCAAGAGACAGTTGAATTGGCAGAAGAAATGAAACTATTGCTAGATTCGCTTGGTGAGCAAGTGGATTATGAATCTGTATCAGGCAAGCATGAAAGACTTAATCAATATTATGCTGCCGCTCCGAACAAAGTTAGCGGTATTCGTGTAGCACTCGACATAGAGACGGTAGCGGACGATCTGGAACAAAAAGCAGAGTGGATCTTTAATCATTTGCGCCGCAATGAGTGGGTGGAAAGTGAACACGGTGGAGGCTGGTTTAACGGTTATTATAATAATGATGGAGAACAAGTGGAAGGGGAATTTGCAGAAGGCGTTCGAATGACGCTTACAGGTCAAGTATTCCCGCTGATGGGTCATGCAGCTGCGCCAGAGCAAATTCCTCATATCATTGCCGCCGTGGATCGTAACCTACTGGATGACAAAATTGGGTACAGACTTAATTCCCGTTTTGGAGGGATCCAGCAAAATCTGGGTCGCGCCTTTGGCTTTGCTTTTGGACATAAAGAGAACGGTGCTATGTTCAGTCACATGACCATCATGTATGGCAATGCGTTGTATAAACGCGGATATGTGAAAGAAGGACATAAAGTACTAGAATCTCTGTATAGCTTAAGTACTGACTTTGCAAAAGCCCGCATATACCCAGGAATTCCTGAGTATATTAACGAGCAAGGCAGAGGGATGTATACGTATTTAACAGGATCAGCGAGCTGGCTGCTGTTAACTATGGTTACTGAAGTATTTGGTGTAAAAGGTAAGCTAGGCGATCTTTTGTTGGAACCGAAGCTTGTTAAAGCGCAGTTTAATTCTGAGGGAAAAGCCTCTATTAAGACAATCTTCGCGGATCGCGAGTTTGAAGTGGTCTATAAAGCCACAGGAAGCTTAAACTACGGGGAGTACCAAATACACGCTGTTACCCTGAATGGCAGCGAGGTGACGCTGCAGCGCGGCTCAGGAAGTGCGATTATTCCGCGTGAAGAGTTGCTCTCTCTGCAGACAGAGAAATGCCACTTGATTGAAGTGACATTGGCGTAGCTTTATACGATATTTTAAGACGTCTGCACCGTTATTCATAGCGGCTGCAGACGTTTTTTTCAATAATGAATATTTATTCATTGTAACAATGAACGAAAGGGCGCGTTAGGTATGGGTTACAGACTGTCAAATGGCATATTAACTGTCGATATCGCTGATATCGGAGAGTATAAGGGCACACGTTTTGACTGGACAGGATTTATTACACAGGTGACATTAGAAGAGGGGAAACATACGTTTTGTGTGCCGGAAAGCTTGAAGCCAGGCGAAGGAACTGGGGGCAAGGGGCTTTGTAATGAGTTTGGCATTTCCCGGGCAATTGGATATGATGAAGCACCAATCGGAGGCTGGTTTCCAAAAATCGGAGTCGGATTGTTACAAAAAGGAAATTCCCCATTATACAGTTTCAATGAGGAGTTCCCCTTAACCTCTTTTAGTAAGGATATCGAAGCAGGGAATGATGCGGTCACCTATACGATCCACCCGATGGAAAGCAACGGATATGCTGTGCAGCTAACCAAAACGATTTCTTTACAGGGGGATCAATTAATAATTGCATATGAACTGCATAACAAAGGGCAAAAGCCTTTCCATACGGAGGAATATATTCACAACTTCATCGGAATCGACGGGTTGAATATTGGGCAGGATTTCGAACTGCGTCTTCCGAGGGAACTCAAGGTAGTAGAACCAGAATCCTCCTATACGAAAGAATTGCTAGAGGTATCCGGGAATACCCTTACTTGGTCAAAGGAACCGGATAAACCCTTTTATTGCAAGTTGAGCGGTTGGGAAGGTCAGGAAAATGAGTTCACCTGGGAGTTGGTTCATAAGCCTAGTGGAACAGGCGTGCGAGAGAGTGGGGACTTTCCAGTAGAACGTATGGCCCTGTGGGGAGAAGGTCATGTAGTCTCTCCTGAAGTATTTGTGAACATTAGTCTTTTACCGCGTCAAAGCAAGAGCTGGCGCCGATCTTACCGGTTTTTCACTGCGAAATGAGTACCGTCTTAACCTTTTATGTGAATAATTATACTTGCTGGTGCGGGAGAATATTGCTATCATAACCATATCCATATTGATAGGAGAGAAAGGGTGGGGAGCAGTTTTGAATAAGAGAGCATACAATTTTAATGCCGGACCGGCAGCATTGCCGCTTACGGTACTGGAACGCGCACAAGCGGAGTTTGTTGATTTCCGGGAAAGTGGAATGTCTATCATGGAGATGTCGCACCGTGGTGCAATTTACGAATCCGTGCATAATGAAGCGCAGGAACGTCTGCTTTCGCTCCTCGGCAATCCGAAGGGCTATAAGGTATTGTTCGTACAAGGCGGAGCAAGCACACAGTTTGCAATGATCCCTATGAACTTGATTTCCGAAGGCCAAGTAGGTAGCTATGTAATGACAGGTAGCTGGGCAGATAAAGCTTATAAAGAAGCCAAATTGGTAGGAGGCGCTCATGTTGCTGCTTCTTCCGAAGATAAGAAATTCTTGGCTATACCTGAATTAAGTTCGATCAAAGCTGCGGAGAATGCTGCTTACCTTCATGTTACTTCCAACGAGACCATTGAAGGAACGCAATATGCAGAATTTCCGGATGCAGGCTCGATTCCGTTAATCGCGGATATGTCTAGTGATATACTTTGCCGTCCAATCGATGTGAACCAATTCGGAATGATCTATGCCGGAGCACAAAAGAACCTTGGACCTTCAGGCGTGACTGTAGTTATCGCGAAAGAAGAATTGCTTGCAGAATCACCTTCTAACATTCCTACTATCATGCGTTACAGCACTCATTATAAGAATAACTCTCTTTACAATACACCTCCATCTTTCTCTGTATATATGGTGAACGAAGTATTAAAATGGATTGAGGAGCAAGGCGGCTTAGCTGGCATCCATTCCAAGAACCTTGAAAAATCGGGTCTGTTATATGATCACATCGATGGAAGTGACGGTTTCTACCGTGGTGTTGCAGAACAAGGCAGCCGCTCTATTATGAACGTTACTTTCCGGATGCAATCAGAAGAACTCGAAAAGCAGTTTGTCAAAGCTGCTGAACTGGAAGGTTTTGTCGGCTTAAAGGGTCACCGCAGTGTTGGGGGCTTGCGTGCTTCCATCTACAATGCAGTTCCTTACGAAAGTGTAAAAGCACTATCCGATTTCATGAACCATTTCCGGCAAACTCAAGGTTAATGAATTCTATCTATAACCTTCCGCCTTCTTGGTGGAAGGTTTTCAGTTTGTTTGGAGAAGCTATGGTTAGGCACTAGAGTAAAACATCTGGCTATTAAGCCTTTAGAGAGGAAGGAACCATATAATGGCACTCCATATCGTATTAGTCGAGCCGGAAATTCCGGCCAATACTGGCAACATTGCGCGTACTTGCGCCGCTACCGGCACTCATCTTCACTTGGTTCGTCCACTCGGATTCCGTACAGACGATGCTACATTAAAAAGAGCAGGATTAGACTATTGGCATGCTGTTACTATTGAATATCACGACTCCTTTGCTGAGGTTTTGGAGAAATATAGCGAGGGGCGTTTCTTTTACGCAACGACGAAAGCAGAGAAAAGATACAGCGACTTTAAGTTCCAAGATGGCGATTTTTTTGTTTTTGGCAAGGAAACGAAGGGGCTTTCTGCAGAGATTCTAGAAGCAGGTAAAGAAACAAAAATGCGCATGCCAATGAGTGATGCTGTGAGATCTCTGAATTTATCCAATTCGGCAGCAATTATTGTGTACGAGGCGCTTCGACAATTGGATTTCCCTAATCTTATTTAAAAAAAAGACAAATTTTTTATTTTTTTCAGCAGGATTCGACAATTAGGTAACGAAATATATTGAAAGAGCCGAAATAAGTAGTAGCTACTAAATAATTTTTCTTGAACAGGAGAGGTGTACGTTAGTTATGAAACCTGCTGGTGTAGTTCGCAAAGTGGATCAGTTGGGTAGAATTGTTCTGCCTAAGTCCCTGCGTAAAAGGTATCAGATGAATGAAGGCGACCCGGTTGAAATTTTGGTACAGGGTGACCATATCATCTTGGAGCGTTACCGTCCAAAATGTGTTTTCTGTGGATCGATGGATGGTGTAAGCGAATATAAAGATCGTTATATTTGTTCTGCATGCCTTTCGGAAATGACTCAATTGCCAAGACATGCCTAAGAAGTACATATTTTGAATTTTGACAGCCAAGAGCTTGTAAAAAAACTGTCCTCTTCGTAGAACTCTTCTACTTGGGGGGCAGTTTTTTTATGTATACGAAAAATGCCCCCGCACCAAGTGGCTGCAGGGACATATCGGCTTTATAGGCCTTTTGTTTTGTCGTCGTTGTAAGATGAGGTAAGGATGCCGACCGTAAATAACACAAATACGAACATTACGATCCAAAAGGTTAATGAGAACGACATACTGGCACCTCCAATAGCGAATGTATTCGTTATCAAGATTATAACCTGCAATTTAATAAAAATAAACGCAAATGTGATATGTTACATAGACAATTTACTATATTATTTAAAAAACAGAAAATTCGTTGGCACAGCTCTTAGATTTCCATCGGATGGTTTATTGATAACTCTTCCGTTAAAGATCAATGAGGAAGAGCCACCACCATCTAAATTATAAGCATCTACGAGACCCATATTCGATAATTTGTTCTGAATCTCCTCCAGCTGTGCACCAGAGCTGCCATACTCATTATATCCATCCGCTACAAAAAGCAGGATCTGATCATCTTTATATTTGCCGATCACGGTACGTGGTGCCCGATTAGGGGATGTTTTCCACTTTTCGGGTATGGGTGTTTTGATGTTGTTTTTAAGGAGGACAGGCACAAAGGTGGCGCCGAATACCGGATCTAGCTGATCTAATTGTGCGCGACTGTAGAATTTCCCTCCGATTAATTGCCCGGATTTGTTCAGCCCAACAAAACTTAGGTCCTTGTACGTGGGCTCAAAACCGTATAAATACTTTCCATCCACTACAGTTGTGCTTAAGGGATAACGTTTTCCGGATTGATCTGCAAAGCCGCCCGCATTAATACCAGCAATGGCACCATTACGCTGTACGGCATGCATAGTAGTTTCCGCACCGGAGGCTGTCTCCGCCAAGCTCATCTTCATAGCGGTCGGGTCCTTCAATTTGATTTTCAACGCATAAGCTTTGTAGTTTCCTGGATTCAATCGATATAACTCAACTCTTATACGGTCGCTAGTAACGATCTCTGAAGGTATACCAAGCTTGGCTGAAATCCTGCGGTTATAGATCAGTTCAGGCCGGTTCGCCTGAGTCTGTGCTGTTTCGACCAGCTTATTCATCGTAGTGGTAGTCTCTTTATATAGCTTGGCACTAGCGCTGACAGCATCAATGGTGTAAGCTGCGGAGGCCTCTGCCAGCGTCAGCTCTTTTTTTAAGGAAGCTGTTTCATTCACTGGCCCAGCGCTTGGAGTGAATTGTCCTACATCAAGGTCTAGCTGTAGCGGTGGTCGATACCACGACATACAAATAAACAAGCCTATGAACGGTGCAGTTAGAAGCATGAAGAAGCGGTTTACTCTTTTGACTGGCGTCATCATTTGATCAGATCCATTTCTTTCTTCAATGCTTCTAACTGTTTGCTTACCTCACTCAATTGCGTATATAGCTTGTTGCTGTTATCTGTCTTGGCACTAGCATTATCTTTAGTGAAGGTTAATAGTTCGTTAAAGCTTTGCACTGTATTCTGCAATTCCTTCACTTCTTCAGAGAGAACGGCAATTTTTGCTTCATAGTCGGTCTTCAAAACGGTAAGCTGCTGCTGGCTCTGAGTACTAAGTTCGGTAAGCACCTGTTGCTTCAGATGGTTCGTGTAGCTGTATACAGCATATACGCCGAGTCCGATCATCATAATCCAGAACAGTAAAAACCATTTTACGGAAGGGCCGTTTCTCGCAGTAGTAGAGCGCGAGCGTACCGGGGACGTTTCCGCTAGCGGTTGCATTTTATCACCTCGGGTTGGTCTTTTTTTCAAGTCCCCATTCTATCAGACTTTGACAAGATTCGCAAAAATGTAAGAGAGTATGAAAACTAGAAAAAGTAATTGCATCCTATTAAACTACTGCGATACAATTTCTATAGATTGGAATTCTGATAGACGTACACAAGGTAACCAGCTAGAGATTATACAGACAAGTCATCATACAGCCTTGCTTGCGTTTTAACCGGAAACGCTGCGGCGCTTTCCTTTCTAGATAATTATATATAGAGCAGGGGGTCAGGGCATTAATGATGAAGGTTTGGCAGGTGGTCATTGTGGGGTGTCATCCTACAAGTATGCTGGGGACAAAATTGATTTTGGAAGAGGAAGAGGGGCTTAAGGTTCTGGGAATGTATTCCACTTGGGACGAAGGCGCTACCATCGTAAGGGAAAAAAATCCCGAGCTAGTGCTAGTAGATTATCATATGCCTGAGGGGAATATTGAGAGTGTGCTGTTAAATATGAAAAAAAGCTCACCAAACTCACATTTTGTCGTGATGACAGACGAAGACGGGCGAGAACTGCTTCAGCCCCTCGTAGAACTAGGAGCCAGCGGGATATTCTCGAAGGGAGCTTCTCCCCGTCAGCTTTTACAGCTGATCCTGGGTTTACGGGAGGGTTTTCTTTCAATGCCGTTGGAATGGATTGAAAAAGGAGCTTGGCCGATTTCGACATTTAAAGGATTAGATGATGTTCTGCAACTGACGGAGACAGAGATGTTTATCATGGAGCGAATCGTTCAAGGGATTACCTACGATAAAATTGCGCTTGAAATTGCGGTAAGCCGTCGGTCCATTGATAATTATTTGCGCAAAATCTATGTAAAGCTAGATGTTTCGACCCGGGCACAAGCGATTGAGAAATTCGCGCTCTTCTCAAGACAAAACAGGCAAATCTACGCCTAACCCACGCTTTACGACATAATGACGTATGGGGTGGAATATTCTTGGAGTAGAAGTAAGAATATCATGTTGAATGGGTAACCATCCCATCCTTGGATGAGGATGACGAAGCCGTTTCTACTTGGTAACAGGGAAGGGGGATTTCGCATGATTTACGAATTTTCTGCTCGCGCACACACATTGTTGTCGTCATCGCTTCTTAGTATCCGCACCCAAACACGGAGAAGCTCCATGATATCGCTAGCTGAAGAATTACCAGCGGAAGAACTATTCCCATTGTCACTGCTTGCTGAAGCAGCATCTACGGTGATTTCAGCAGATGCGGGAGCACTGCAATATGGTGATCCTGCAGGGTACGGACCGCTTCGGGAGTGGCTCGCAGGGGATTGGCTTAAAGAAAAAGGGGTAAATGTTGTTGAGGGTGGAGTTCTGCTAACAACGGGTAGCCAGCAAGCCATTGATTTGTTGTCGCGGGTGTATATTGATCCAGGAGATCGTGTATTAGTAGAAAATCCGACCTCACCAGGATTTTTGCAGACTCTTCGGATGCAGGGGGCCGTTATTATTCCTGTACAGGGTGATTTGGACGGGCTTGATCCGGAGCATTTGCGGAGCCAGATTGAGCTGCATAAGCCGAAAATGCTGTTCGCAACCCCTAGCTTTACTAATCCAAGCGGCATTTTATGGAGTCTGGAGAGACGCCGCGCAGTATTGGATTTATGTATCGCATATAACATCTTGATTGTGGAAGATGATTCTTATGGGGATTTGCACTTCCAGAAGCAGGGTGAACAAAAGGCTAAAAGATATCCGTCTTTGTATGCACTGGAAAATATCAGCGATGGCGGACACGTGCTTTATATCGGTTCGTTCAGCAAGACCGTTGCGCCCGCGCTGCGGACGGGCTGGGCGGCAGGCAGCCGAGTCTTGATCAGAATGATGTCTGCGGCTAAGCAGATGGCCGATTGGCAGTCGAGCGCATTAAATCAGCGGCTGCTGCATCATTTATTGGATGTGTCTGCGTTTGATCTGCGTGAGCATATCGCGCAGCTGAATCGAGAGTATAACACCCGTCTGAAGCTTATGGTGGAACTGCTCAAGCGGCCTGCTTGGAAGGGCAGCTACTATGACCTTCCATCAGGAGGCATGTTCCTGTGGGTCGCACCACCAGAGGGAATGGATGTTATGGCGTTGCTCAAATGTGCGCTAGGTAAGGGAGTGGCTTTTTTGCCAGGTCCGTTATGTAGTGTAGATGGAGTCAGCAATCACCTTCGCCTTAACTTTAGCCATCCCGGCCGGGATGAGCTGCTGCTTGGCATGAATCTGATGAGCGAAGCGGTTAAGGAGTTCACAGCACGGAGTTAGGTAGTGGAATGAAAGTTGGGAATGAAATGATTGAAATGAATGATAACACAAGACACTTTTAGAGCTAAAACAAGGACAGAATTACAAGTCGGGCAAGACGAAGTTCGTGATGTGAGATTAATTAGGGAAATCCTCCCTAAAACTGGTCGATTTGAACTCTAAAATGGACTGTTTAGGGAATTTCTCCCTAAAAAATCAAGGGATTCCCCGTTTTAGGGGTAAATCTGGCGAAAATCAGGGAAGATTTCCCTAAAATGCGGTTTTTAGCGTGTGAATCGAAGAATATTGGGGAGGATTTCCCTAATAACTTAGTGTGCCTTTTTCGGAATGGTGTTTTTAAAGCTTATTTTGCTTTGAATGATTCAGCAAGAGTAGCTTGTTAAAGCAAGAGTAGAGAAAATAGTAATTAGTAAATAAGGCTCGTGTTCGAGAGTGTAAATAAGTTAAATAAGTACAGGCACTTAGAGCCGGATGAGGTACGCAGAGATATGAACGTGGTAAGAGTGAGATACGAACGCGAATGAAATCTGAATGTGGACGAATGAGTTACTAATGTGATGAGAATGATTTGCGAACGTGGGAAGAGCGAGTTAAACACGCGGTAAGAATGTAATACGAATGTGGTATGTATGAGTACTAATGAGATATGAGTAAAATAAGACATGGTACGTATGAGATACTAGTGTGCTAAAAATGTAATCTAAATGTGATATGAGTGTAGTAAGAGCGTGGTACGCACCAGATACTAATATGTTAAGTGTAAGTTAAGAACATGGAATGCACAGAGATAGGATTTAAATAAGATTAGTCATACGAAAAAGCATCCCGTAGTTGGGATGCTTTTTGGCGTTATTTACACATGTTATGTGTGCATCAGAATAATAAGTTTAAAGTCTGAGTAAATGATTAGAACCGAGCTAAAAGAATAAGACCCGACTAAAAGAAATAGTCGATAGAAGTACTGTCCCGGCTAGGTTAGCTAATTAATGGGATGATTGCTGTTATTGGGTACGCCGCTTGTTATCGCGGCATATTCCACCAGCGCCGCATGACCGGCTGGGGTTAGGGTGTAACGCCCACGGCTTACCCGGTGAAACCAGCCGTAGTAGTTATTCTGAAGCATAGCGGCGGCGGTGGGTACGCCGCTACGCTTCCGCAGCTCGGCCGGAGTGATACCGGCCGAGTTGGGAGCGCTTCCTGCGGCCAATACGGCCGCTGGAAGCGTGCTTGAGGCAGCGCTAGGGGCACCGCTTCGCGTGCCTGCCGCCGCTGCCTCCCGTGCTGCCGCGTCCCCGGCAGCACGGCTCTCCGGCGCTGAGCTCAGCGCCGGAACCTGTTCAGCGGTGCCCGCCGCTGAACGTTTGGCTGCTGCAAGCGAAGCCTTCGCAGCTGCCTTCTCTGCAGCGGCGGCGGCGTCCGCCTCCGCTGCTTGCAGAGAAAGCGCGACACGCAGCGCTTTCTCGCGGTAGGCCGTCACGAGCTTGACGCGCGTGCTGCCGCCGGTGTTGTAGTCTCCGCTGCGCTCGCGGAACTCATAGAGCAGGCGTTCGCGCCGCCGCTTGTTGCTGCGCTGCGCAGGCGGCTTCTCGTCTGGCTCTACGAGCACCTCGACCAGCGGTGCTTTGGTCTTATAAAAGATAACAGTGATCAGCCCAAGACCGAGCCGGCGGCATAATCCGCTAAGCTCGCCCCAGCGCTGGTTCACCGCTCCTTTTTTATCACGGACACGTTCCACTGCGAGATAGACGGTAGGACTGAGCTTCAACCGTTCTACCCCTTGCAGCAGCAAGGCGAGATTGAATGATTTTTTCATCTCCACAATCAGAGGATGCTCAATGTCCTCCCGAATCCCCACCAAATCGCAGGTCCGAACCTCACCTTTGATGCTGTAACCCTGCTTTTCAAAAAAAATCTTCAAAGGAGCATACAGCTCCGTTTCATGTCGTACCGCCATCTTGTCACTCCCGTAGGCCTTTATTTTCGGGTTTCCCAATAAGGTTTTACAGCCATTTTCTGATTCTCTATTATAGCACAGTAAAAAAGAGGTCAACTATTCCGCGCTTGCCGCATAGGTATGTAATACACTTTTTAACGCTATAGGAGAGCAAGTAGAAGAGCAAGTAGGAGCGCAAGAGGAGGCAGCGAGCAATGGACATTTTTGAGCGTATAGCTTCGTATCGGGCTGAGAACGACCGGTTGGCGTGGAGCGGCACCTTCAAGCAGTATATAGAACTGTTGAGAAAAGACCCCTCTCCCGCAAAAACCGCTCACTCCCGCGTTTATGACATGATTAAGTCGCACGGCGTAGAGGACATAAACGGACGCAAACGGTATAAGTTTTTTGAACAGGAGATTTTTGGACTTGATCGTGCAGTCGAAAAGTTGGTCGAGGAATATTTTCACTCTGCAGCACGTCGGCTTGATGTTCGCAAACGGATTTTGTTATTGATGGGACCTGTCAGTGGGGGGAAATCGACCCTGGTCACGCTGCTTAAACGTGGTTTGGAACAGTACTCGCGGACAGATGCGGGTGCGGTATACGCAATAGAAGGCTGCCCGATGCATGAGGACCCGCTGCATTTGATCCCGCTGGAGCTCCGTCCGGAGATTGAGAAGGAACTTGGTGTACGTATTGAGGGCAACTTGTGCCCATCCTGCCAGATGCGTCTAAGAAATGATTATGCTGGTGACATTGAGCAGGTTAAAGTGACGCGTGTTATTTTGTCAGAAGAAGAGCGGGTAGGGATTGGTACTTTTAGTCCATCTGATCCGAAGTCTCAGGATATCGCCGATTTGACAGGAAGTATTGATTTTTCGACCATTACTGAATTTGGTTCGGAATCTGATCCGCGTGCCTACCGTTTTGATGGTGAGTTGAACAAAGCTAACCGTGGGCTGATGGAATTTCAGGAAATGCTCAAATGCGACGAAAAGTTTTTATGGAACCTGCTGTCACTGACGCAAGAAGGCAATTTCAAGGCTGGCCGCTTCGCGTTGATAAGTGCGGACGAAATGATAATTGCTCATACAAATGAAACCGAGTATAAGTCGTTTATTTCTAATAAAAAGAATGAAGCGCTCCAATCCCGTATGATTGTTATGCCTGTTCCGTATAACCTCAGAGTTTCGGAAGAGGAAAAAATCTACGCGAAGCTGATCGCCCAGAGTGATATGAGTCATGTGCATATTGCACCACATGCGCTGCGTGCCGCCGCTATTTTTTCTATCCTAACCCGTCTTAAAGAAAGCAAAAAACAAGGTATGGATCTGATCAAAAAGCTGCGGATGTACGATGGCGAAGAGGTCGAAGGCTATAAAGAGGCCGATCTTAAAGAGATGCAAACGGAGTATTTAGATGAGGGCATGTCCGGAATTGATCCGCGTTATGTTATCAACCGCATTTCCAGCGCTCTGATCAAAGGAGATCTGCAGTGCATGAACGCACTGGATGTCCTGCGGGCGATAAAGGATGGCCTGGATCAGCATCCATCGATTACAAAAGAGGAGCGGGAGCGTTATCTGAACTTCATCTCCATTGCCCGCAAGGAATATGATATTTTAGCGAAAAGCGAAGTACAAAAGGCATTTGTCTACTCCTTTGAGGAATCTGCGAAGACACTTTTCGAGAATTATCTAGATAATATCGAAGCTTTCTGCAATTGGTCGAAAATTCGTGATCCGCTGACGGATGAGGAAATGGAGCCGGATGAGCGGTTAATGCGTTCGATTGAAGAGCAAATTGGAATCTCTGAGAATGCAAAAAAAGCGTTCCGTGAAGAGATCCTGATCCGGATTTCCGCGTATTCACGCAAAGGGAAGAAATTCGAGTACAACAACCACGACCGCCTGCGGGAAGCGATTGAGAAAAAGCTGTTCACAGATCTCAAAGATATTGTCAAAATCACCACCTCGTCCAAAACACCTGATGAAAGTCAGCTCAAACGAATTAACGAGGTATGCGCCAGACTTATTGATGGACATCACTACTGCCCAATTTGCGCCAACGAGCTGTTGAAATACGTGGGAAGTCTGCTTAACCGTTAAAAAAGAATTCATTTATGCGGGGTGTTCCAAAAGCCATGAAAATGGCTGTGGAGCACTCTTTTTTTGCCTTCCATGTTGTATCTTCCTCCTTTTACCCTCCTAATGTTAATCTAAACGCCGCAACCCGTCTGACTAATGTGGCTGTTGTGCGTAGGAAGTTGCTAAAGGACACAGGTGACCCTAAACGTAGATTTTGAGCATATTTCGCAGGCTATCGGACCCCATGGTCGCTATTAGCAGGAAAAACCCTAAATATGAGCCGTTTTTGACTAATAGCTGCACTGGAGTCCGAAACTCCGCTCAAAAGGCGATATTTTTGCAATTAACGTCATCTGGGTCCTTTAGTCAGTCGTTGGGAGCAACAGAACTGAAGAGTAAGTAGTTACGTGGATCCAGCGTTGTCTACTTCGAGGCTTACCCAAAATGATGGTGACTAAGAATACGCAGAGTTATGATCCTTTTGTAAATGGAGGATCACTGCTCTGTTTTTTTATACAGGCAATAATGCAGCTCAGCAAAACAGGAACAGTCCATCTCCAGCGCAGTTGATATAATGAAATCACCGTACGGGGAAAGGCTGGTGCTGCACTTGAATTACAGTAAAGATATAGAAAAATGTATTGAATATATAGAAGCTCATATCAAAGAAAATATAACGGTGGAAGAAATAGCGACGGAGGTCGGATATTCGGTGTATCATTTTTGCCGAGTGTTTAGCTTGTGCAAAGAAATGTCTGTGATGGAGTATGTGCGGAGCCGAAAATTATCCTTAGCCTCAATTGAATTATTTGCTGGAAAAAAGATCATTGATATTGCGCTGGACTATGGTTTTGAAACACAAAGTGGCTTTACTAAAGCTTTTCGCAAAACCTTTGGTTATAGTCCGACACAATATGCGGCACGGATGGATGGGTTTAGTAAAGGAAATTCAATATTTGATATCGGAGGTTATATTATGAATCCTGTTTTTGTTCGTAAGCCTGCTTTTAAGGTGGCTGGTTATGGTATCCAAACTAATGTTGCGGGTAGTATGTACACTAAGGATATTGCTTCTTTTTGGAGCCATTATGAGGGTGAAAACCTGGAGTCCAAAATGTATAAAATACTAAACCCGCCTAAACACGGAGAAGTTGGTTTATGTATTCCGTCTTCAGATAACGGCAATGCCACCTATCTTTTGGGTGTTATTGTTGAGGACTACTCCAAGGTAGAAGCTGATATGTTGACGATGGATGTGCCAGAAGCCGAATATGCCGTGTTTACAACACCTCCAGTGGATACTTCAACGGATACAGAGCAAATAGAGTTTGCCCAAGTCATAAAAAGCAGCTGGAAGTACATCTTCGAAGAATGGTTTAAGGACAGTGGTTACGTTTATGACGAGACTAAGCTGGATTTTGAGTTTTACGATGAACGCTGCCATTCGCGGCCAGATACAGTGATGGAGATTTACGTTCCTGTGAAAAAGTTGACTGAATAGTCGATAAGGGCAAAGACCGCGCGGTGATAATTGTAATTTCAGAAATGTTTAGACTTTAGGTCGCTGACAAAGGCGAACGCTACGGACCTACATTTTCAAACTTCCTTACGTTACGTTCACCTGAGCATTTGCCATGTGCAGTTATTAAGTTGATATGAGGGTGTCGATGGAGGTCCGCAACGGTTAAGTTGCGGACTTTTTTTTAATGCTTAAAAGGACTATCCCTAGGTGGATTTTTTAGACATGAAATCTGCTTACTCTCGACAAAAAGAGACACCCATGTAAAAAACAATATGATATGATCTCTATGAATTATCTAGCACTATTGTACTAGAAGTTAAGGGATTAGAAGTGGTTTGTAGTTCATTTCGTAGATAAGTAGGAGGAGAAACGTGGTTATTAAAAAGATTTTATCTAAAAAGGCTATTGTATTCATGCTTATTGTTTGTTTAACTTCATTACCTTTAGGTACTGTTTTCGCAAGTAAGGTTTCAGATATTCAAGGGAGTTGGGCGGAAGCGCAAATTTCTAAATGGATGGAGAAGGGGCTAATATCAGGTTATCCAGATGGGGGCTTTAAACCTGACCATTCGATTACTAGGGCTGAATTGGTTGCATTAATCAATAAGTCATTTGGATTTGTTGAGTTGGAGGAGCGTTCTTTTAAAGATGTAAAAGCTTCAGACTGGTATTATTCTAGTCTTTTAGCGGCAAATGCTGCTGGTTACATACAAGGTTATTCAGATGGATCCTTTGGACCTAATAAAAAGGTAACACGTCAAGAGTTTGCAGTGATTGTTAGTAAATTACTTGCACTGCCTTCTTCCGATTCTGCTAATAAATTTAGCGACACATCAACAAGTCCTTTATGGAGTAAAGTAGCTATCGGCTCTGTATACGATAAGGGTATTATGTCGGGGTATTCAGATAACACCTTTCATCCCGAATCGTTTACTACTCGTGCTGAGGCTGTTGTAATTTTGGACAGATCGTTAACAATCAAGGGTGAATCCTCATTTGGAACCCTCTCTTACGATATAGCGGGTACTTATGGTCCTGCAACAGGGGAAGAGAAAGTAAGCCAAAACGTAATCATTAACTCTTCTGATGTAACTCTACAAAACATGACGATCTTAGGGAACTTATTACTAGCAGAAGGAATTGCTGAGGGAGAAGTGTTTTTAAAAAATGTTTCTGTTAACGGTGTTACTACGGTTAGCGGTGGGGGAGCGCATAGTGTTCATTTTGAGAATGCTAGACTAACCTCGGTGATCATTGATAAGAAGACAGGGATTATTAGAATTGTTGTTGAAGGCTCTACAGTTATTAGTGATATTCAAGTTCAATCCCCTGCAACAATTCAATCTTCTAGTGGGGCTACTATTCATACAGTTACTCTATCCAAAGCGCTTCCTAAAGACTCGCAGATGAGTTTGCTTGGAAGCTTTAAGAATGTAAATGTTTTGGCGCAAAATATCAATATTGGATTGCCACAAGGCAGCGTTCAAAATTTTAGTTTTAATAAAGATGCAAGTGGAAATAAGCTAAACAATGGGGCTAGTATTCTTTCTTTGATTATGAACGCTAGCACGAATGTTGTAGGGAATGGGACTATTGATCAAGCGGTTATAAATGCATCTGGAATTACTATGGAACATGCTCCACGCAATTTAGAAGCTGGAAAAGATGTCCCATCAAATGTGAATGTGAATATTGGTGGTGTAAATAGACCGGCAGCAACACCTACACAGGCACCAGCAGTAACAACACCAATTTCACCAGTGTCCCCGGGAACATCAGATGGAACAGTAACGCCAACAGCGACACCAGCGGCAACGCCAACAGCAACGCCAACAGCGACACCAGCGGCAACGCCAACAGCGACACCAGCGGCAACGCCAACAGCGACACCAACGGCAACGCCAACAGCGACACCAGCGGCAACGCCAACAGTAACGCCAACAGCGACACCAGCGGCAACGCCAACAGAAACACCGACAGTCACGCCATCAGCAACGCCAGACGTGACTCCACTGCCAACGTTGTCTCCAATTCCGACAATGGTGCCGACTTTTACTCCGGAACCGACACCGCCAGGGCCAACACCGCAACCAGAACAGTATAATGTAAATGGAACTATTATACGTGCAGATGGGAAGGAAATATTTAAAGAGGGTATTCTTTATATAAGTAAAGTTCAAGATAATATGACTATTGGTTATGAAACTAAATTGGTTGACGGGAAATTCAGTATTAATTTGTACGATGGGGATTACCAGATCACAAAAGTATCTGATTTGAATTCTTCAGATTTTATTTCGCTTTTCTATACCTTTAAGGTATCTAATGAGAAACCTATTCCTAGCTCGCTTGATATTGTAATTCCAGAGAGGCATGAAGGAACTATAAAATATCAAGATGGTACCTCAATAAGTAATGGTTCGTTATTAATTTTAAGAATAGAACCTAATTTATCTGTCGGGTTCAGTGCGCCGATCAAAGATGGTAAATTCACTTTGTATTTACCTGATGGAGACTATCTAATAAAAAACCAGAATAATTATGCTACTGAAGAGCAAATTTCACTATATTACACATTCAAAATTGTTAATGGGCTGACTGAGCCAAGTCAAATTGATATAGTCATTCCTTCAAAAATCAAGGGGACTATAGTTAATTCGGAAGGGGTAGCAGTTCCTTCTGGAACACTTATGGTGCATAGAACAGATACTCCAGAATTAAATATTTATTATGCTCAAATTTACGGGGGGAATTATAGCTTATTTTTACCTGACGGTTCTTATCAAGCCGATGGTTTCTATCCTGTTAATATGTCAAGTCGGATTTCAATTGACTATAGATTTATAGTGAATAATGGAAAGACCACACCAAATCCATTAGCCATTACAATACCGAAAGGATACAACGGAACGATAAAAAATGCAGATGGAAGAATCTTTAGATATGGATCGATAACTGTTTATAAAAATAATGAAGATGGTTCTCAGTCTTTTTACACAGCCCCTATATTCTCAGGGGAGTTTAAGTTGTTTTTGCCAGAGGGTACTTATCAAGTGAATAGTTTATTTAACGGTGAAGATCAAATCCCATTTAACTATACCTTCACCATTGCTAAGGGTCAGTCTGACCCGAATCTATTAAATATTCTAGTGCCATAATGAACTTCGGCTTTATTTACCGGAAGACTCTTAATAAAATATATCAATTGTTCAAACAATGCTCAGTCCTATCATCTTAATCTTATCGGGTATATGATTGAATTTGCACCCCAAAACATTGGAACTTCCATATGGAAACCAATGATAATTTTGGGGTGTTTTTTTATCTAACCAGTTTATGTTTGACGAGTATGATCTTCCGTAGTGTAATAGAGTCAATAAGTAAGGTAATTCGAAAATAACAGGGAGTGAAGCAGATGATTAGAGAAGCGAGAGCTGATGACTGGAAAGACATAGCGGAATTATTAGAACAGTTGGGATATCCGGATACAGAAGTGTTCATGCAAGAAAAAATAGAAAAGCTAATCCTACATCCGGACGAGGAATTATTGGTTTTTGAGGAAGATGATCAAGTGGTAGCTTGTATTTCCATGCATTACATACCCCAATTAGGTCTGGTAGGAGAGACTGCAATTATAAGTTATCTTGTGGTGAGCAATGCCATTAGGAGCAAAGGTATTGGACGAAAGCTTGAGGAGTATTGCGCTGATTTAGCTAGAAAAAGAAACTGTGATAAAATTCAGGTTCATTGTCATTCCAGAAGAACTGATGCGCATAGATTTTATGCCCGGCAAGGATTTGTTGAGGCTCCAAAATATTTCTCGAAGTCGTTAAAAGAATCTGAATCCTCATTTTAGTCATAGCAAAAAGCGGCAGACCAGGGTGTTAATACCCGTTTAGGTCTGCCGCTTTTTTTAGTTTAAATAAACTTCCGCTGCACCTTTTTGCCATCGTATGAAAAACGCGCCTTTTTGTCTTCCACAACCGTCTGTAGATGAACCGTCCGCCCCCATAAAGAGTAGATGTGAGGGAGTGTGCGCTCCAGATACTTCAGATCCAGCTCGATGCTTTCATAGCGATGAGTTATAAATAATTCACCATTCTTCTCGAAGTCTGCGTCCTCAATGACCAAGTAAGGAGACCCGCCATTGACCCGGGCGAGCACCAGTTGATCTCGTACATTTTCCCATGCCTTATCGGTGATTTTCCATTCGGGGCCTTTTTTCTCAAAAACATAAAGATCGAGGTCGTTCACCAATTCCTTCGACAGATAGCTGCGGATAAAGGAGGTATCGGATTCCAACTCACGTACTTCAAAGATTTTCTCACGGTCCCAGCGGCGTTCGATGTCTTCAAAGATTTTCAGCCCCAGATAGTAAGGATTCAGGCTTTGCCGTGAGGGCTGCACGACGGATGAATTCAATTTTGCGTATTCCACAGTTTCCTCTTCGGTCAGATCTAGTTCGCGAACGATGCGCTGATGCCAGTAGGAAGCCCAGCCTTCGTTCATGATCTTCGTCTCCATCTGCGGCCAGAAGTAGAGCATTTCGTCATGGAGCATCGTCATAATGTCACGCTGCCAATCCTCCAAAACAGTGGAATATTGCTGGATAAACCAGACCATATCTTTTTCTGGCTCCGGGGGGAAAGCACGGTTTCCAGAGGGTGCTTCCTGTGGCCCGGTATTGCTTTTATCTAAATTCCATAATTCGTCATAAGGATTGGATGATTTCGAGCCGCCTGGAGGGGCGTCTTTGAGCTCCTTCATCTTAGCTTCCAGTAGGTGAGTTTTGCCCAGCTTGCGTGGCTGGATCAGACTGGGGTCTATATGCTCCTGGATAGCCAGCACTGAATCGATGAAGCTCTCCACAGCATCAGTTCCGTAAGTTACAGAATAACCGGCAATCCGATCTGCTGTAGCTGACATGCTCTCGACCATATCTCGGTTGGACATGGAGAAACGCATATTATTTTTGAAAAAATCACAGTGCGCTAGCACATGGGCAACGATCAGCTTATTCTGAATCAGTGAATTTCCATCCAGCAGGAAGGCATAACAAGGGTTGGAGTTAATAACGAGCTCGTATATTTTGCTCAGTCCGAAATCGTATTGGGATTTCATTTTATGAAAGGTTTTTCCAAAACTCCAGTGTCCAAATCGTGTAGGCATTCCATAAGCGCCGAATGTATAAATAATATCTGCGGGGCATATTTCATAACGCATGGGATAAAAATCTAAACCGAAGCCAGTGGCTATTTCCGTAATCTCGGCAATGGCCCGCTCTAGCGCATTAATTTCTTCGCTTGGCATGAATCTTTCTCTCCCTCCAGCTTGGGCTTATGCTGCAACCTATTCTGACAAGGCTGCAAAGGTTCCGCGACAACGTCCGGGACTGTTCCATTTAAGTATATGGGAGAGAAGATGAGTGTATGACGTTCTGAATTTCTGAGTGAAGATAATGTGATTTTGTATACATTATTGGAAGGAAGCACTAGCTTTTTTTGTATGCGAATTCTATCAACGGTATCCTTCTCGGTGAATTCGGACTCAGATGACGTTATTTGCAAATTTCCAGCCTTTTGAGCAGGGTTTCGGACCCCACAGACGCTATCCCACAGAAAGAGGCTCATATATGGTGTCTTTCTTGCCAATAGCGGCAATGGGGTCCGTTAGCATACCAAAAGTGGAATAATACTGCGATTAGTGTCATCTGTGTCCGATAGGTGCCCAATAGGTACCCGATAGAAGCTCCATATGTGTTCGAAAAGTATTCCATAGGTACCCATAGTACTCCACAAGTATCCGATTAGTACTCCACAAATTCCCGATTGCTCACCACACAAGCATAAGCAGTCGAGAGAACTTAACCTTCCCAGAGTACCCAAACCCTCAATAGACAAACCTCCGTTGCGCCCAATAGCTGAAAAGGAAGATTGAAGCCTCGGTCAGTAGCTTGGCGGCGACAAGCGGAATAATCAGCTTTTCATTATAGAAATAGAGTAGCCCATAGTTGAACAACAATACGAGGATCACCAGCGCAAAATATTTGGGAAGCGATGTCTGAATCTTGGAGCGTTTGCCGCCCGTGAAGACATATTTTCGGTTCATAGAATAGTTGAAGACAGAGCTGCACAATCTCGCGGCCGCGACGGACAGGAATAGGTTATGGCTGAGCCTCTGAAACAGGAATAAGAGTGTGAAGTCGAGCAGGGCTGACAGCAGCGAAGAAGTGCTGAATATCAGTATCGGCAGATAAATCCGGAAGGAGTCCATCAGAGGCCGGAAATGGGATGATTTATTATCGTCCAGATAGACGGTATCGATGTACTCTTCCGTAATGGTGTATCCCTCTTTATGGGCAGTCAGCAGCATGTTCATTTCATATTCAAACCGTTCGCCGGGAATCTGGCATAGCCAATCAAGCATTGATAGGGGGTAGCCGCGCAGCCCAGTTTGTGTATCATAAATCTTAGTACCTGTAGTTAAGGAAAAGACCGTCCGGGTTACAGAGTTGCCGAAGCGGCTGCGCAGAGGAATGGTTCCGGTGAACCGGCGGCTGCCGAGTACGATTCCCGGAGTAGTCTGGTTCCGCAGAGATTCAACGATCCGGTTAATATCATAAGGCAGATGTTGGCCGTCGCTATCCGCGCAGACTACATAATCCGGCAGACCGGCCTCCTGAATATACTGGAACCCTGTCTTCAGAGCACGTCCTTTTCCGAGGTTGACTTCATGGGTTAGGACAGTGCAGCCGAATGCTTCGGCCATATCGAAGATTCCACGGTAGTGCGGGCCGCTGCCGTCATCCACAAGAACAATAGGTTCAAGCTGGAAATTATACAGCTGTAAAATCAAATCGAGCAGTCGTTCATCGGGCTCATAGGCTGGGATCAGTATAGTCATGATGTTGCACCCTCCTTGATATAAAGAATGTCGCTGACGCCCCGCTCCTTGTTTTTGCCCTGCGGATTATTTACGACCCGTCCCATGAAGTACATAGTGGATGAACCACCGCCGTCCAGATTGTAGGCTTCTGTGGCGCCAAGGTCGGACATTACATCAGCTAGCTCAGTAAGGGTCATCCCACGGCTGTACCCTTCATTGCGCCCGTCAACTACGACAAACACATAATGGTTTGGTGCGATCATACCAACTGCGGTGCGGGGATTCGCGTTCTGGATGGAATGGTTGCCGAAGTTGGTATCGATTTTGACATTGCTGAAATCACTGGCAATCTCCCCGTCCTGAATCAGAATCGGACCAAAGGAAAGGGTATCGGCGGCCCCTTGCGCCAGCAGTTCAGAGGAAGAAATCTCTTCCTCGTTATAGGTTTGCATTGTCCCATCATCGAACAGCGCCATTGCATCCCGCACAGGATCATCACGATACACCGTGCCGTTACGGATTATCACTCCGTCATTGCGGAAGCCATAGTAATCACCATTGATGGCAAAAATCGCATGGTTCGCGGAAGCAATGTCCGAGGTATCCTCAGTGATGTTTGTTCCAAAGCTGTTGTCGGCAAAAGCAGTGCGCAGACTGCTCGCTTCCTTGAGGACGATATCAGCGACAAAATAAGTGATCTGGTCTGAACCGGAACCGGTCTGCACTTGGTCGATCTGGATCTGAATATCATCGCTGAAGTAATTCCAGTCGTCAGAGGTTGCGTTAACTTCGGCAGTTGTAACGGCTGTAGCTCCTGAGCTGCTAGTTGTAGCTGCATCATCCGCAACTACGACTTCGACATGTTCGATTAAGTAACGATCTGCCAGACTATATATCACTGTGCCGAGAAGCAGGAGGACAATGATCATCACGATCAGCAGCTTTCGTTTGAAGCTCCAGGCTTGCTTACTTCTCTTGTTCAACATTGAAGCATCACCTCATTTTGTAAGTTGTTAAGGCCATAATACCTGGGCTACCTTTAATGAAACTGAAATAAAAGCTGAAATAAAAACCGAAATAGTAAGAGCTCCGGGAAATTGGTATAATTTAACGAAGAGGTTTTCGACTACGGGGAGGTTTGGACATGCCACAGCGTGTGCTGCTGATTGAGGACGACGAAGCAATCAGTGAAATGGTCAGGTCTTATTTGGTAAAAGAAGGTTATGAGATTGAAGCTGTATTTGACGGTGAAGTAGCAGAGAGAACATTTCGGACCGGTGGTCCATTTGATCTTGTGCTGTTAGACCTTATGCTGCCGAAGCGAAGCGGGACTGACATTCTTCAGACTATCCGTGCGGGGAGTCTGGTTCCAGTGTTGATCATGTCCGCTAAAGACAGTGATGTAGATAAAGCGCTTGGGTTAGGCTTTGGGGCGGATGATTATATTACGAAGCCCTTTTCTATGATCGAGCTAGCGGCTAGGGTGAAGGCAGCGATCCGTCGTGCAGGTTATGCATCTCCCAGTATCCAAGTGGAAGATCAAGCTCCGGTGAAGCAAATGATCTCCATTGGCCGATTGACTGTAGATTTAGATAACTTCTCTGCGTTGAAGAACGGGGAAGAAGTAAAGCTAACGTCGAAGGAATTTCATATTCTTAAGCTGTTTGTGACGCATCCGGGCCGAGTATTTACCAAAGCGCAGATTTATGCGAGCGTATGGGAGGATGATTATTTCGGGGATGAGAACGTCATTAATGTACATATGAGAAGATTGCGTGAAAAAATAGAAGACGATCCCTCCCATCCCGAATACATTAAGACGTTATGGGGCATCGGGTATAAGCTGGGAGAACAGCTATAATGATTGCGGTGCTAGGTGTTGTCATTGTGCTCTTACTCGCCGTCATTGTGTGGCAATATCAGAATTCGCGTAAAGCTTCTAATGATTTGCGATATATGCATGACAAGTTAAGCAGCATTATGGAGGAAGGCTCACATGAAAGATTGCTGCTGTTCAGCGGTAATTTGGAGCTGCAGAGCGTGCTGATTGACCTGAACCGGCTGCTGGATATCAATCATAAAGGAAGCATTGAGCGCGTAAGGCTGGAGAAATCCATGCGTAATATGCTGTCTAATATTTCTCATGATCTTAAGACTCCGCTAACGGTTGTGCTTGGTTATATTGAGACCATTCAACAGGATGAGCATTTGCCGGCCGGGGAACGGGAACGGATGATGAAGATGATTCATCAAAAAGCCCATGAAGTGATCCAGCTGATGAACAAGTTTTTTGATTTGTCCAAGCTGGAATCTGGGGATCGGGAAATTGCGCTTTCACGAGTTGAGGCAGGTGAAGTATGCAGACGCAACATCCTTTCTTTCTATGATATCCTCAGCGCTAAGGGCAGTGAGGTGGAGATTGAGATTCCGGATGAGGCTGTTTACTTCATGGGAAATGAAGAGGCTCTTGATCGAATATTGTCCAATCTGTTGTCGAACGCAATTTCTTATGGCGACGCTGGGAGCGTATTAGGATTAAGGCTCTATAGTGATGAGAACAAAGTATACATAGAGGTGTGGGACCGGGGAAAAGGCATCAGTGAAGTACACCAGGATAAAGTATTTGAGCGTCTGTATACGCTGGAAGACTCAAGAAATCGGGCTTATCAAGGCAGCGGTCTAGGTCTGACGATCACCAAAAGATTAACGGAGCAAATGAATGGAACGATTACACTGGTTAGTCAGCCGTATGTGAGAACGGTGTTTACCCTTACTTTTCGCAGATTACGCTTCTAAGGAATAGAATTGTGCGCAGCTTAAGATTTTCGTAAGAAACGAGTAATAAAAAAGAAAATTCTGCTGTGTACAATAAGAACTAAGGAAGACGAGACGAAAACAAAGGGGAGCGCGGAATTGACTACAATACTTCGGACAAGAAATTTAACGAAAACCTATCAAGGTAAAGAAGTCGTCAGCAATGTGAATATGAATATTAAGCAAGGTGAAATTTACGGGTTTCTTGGACCCAATGGTGCTGGCAAAACTACCGTGATGAAAATGGTCACGAACCTCGTTAAACCTACGAGTGGAGAAATTGAATTTTTTAATGAAAAAATGACTGAGCATTCTTACGAAATGCTGAAGCGGATGGGCTGCATCATTGAATATCCGGTGTTTTATGATAAATTGACAGCCAAAGAAAATCTGATTTTGCACGGAGAGTACATGGGCTATTATGATCCGCAAGCGATTGGTGAAGCGCTGGAGCTGGTAAAGCTCACAGGTGTCGATAAAAAGCCGGTGAAGCAATTTTCACTTGGGATGAAGCAACGTCTGGGTATTGCCAGAGCCTTCATGACGAAACCTGAGCTGCTCATTTTGGATGAGCCGATTAATGGGCTAGATCCTGTGGGAATCAAGGAGATGCGTGAAGTGTTCCGGATGCTTAGCCGTGAATATGGAATGACGTTACTTGTATCTAGTCATATTCTGGGGGAAATAGAGCAGATTGCTGATACGATCGGTGTGATCCGGCAGGGTGCTCTGGTAGAAGAAGTGGCGATGGATTCCATTCGTGGCCAAAATACTGAATATATCGAAGTGGTTACGAATGAGATTAATAAAGCAGTGTATGTGTTGGAGCATAAGCTTGGGCTTAATAATTTCAAAGTGCTGGACCATATTACAGTTAGAATATATGACGGTGGAATCTCACAACGTGATCTGAATAAGGCGTTAGTGCTAGCAGATGTGGAAATTGAAAGTATCAGCAAAAAACAACATACGCTGGAAGATCATTTTCTGCAATTGATTGGGGGTGAAGGCATTGCTTAAATTAATATCTTTGGAGATTCGGAAGAATAAGCTAAAAACGCTTCTTACAGGTGCAGCAATCGTCAATCTTGCGATTCTTGCGTTTATGATTATGGTTTTATTCGTTGATCAAAATGAGAGCGAACCGTCATTTGCTTCTTATGCAGAGTTGTTTGAGGGCGTGTTCGTTTTTGTAAAGGCTGCTTATATTATTTTCGCTTCGGTTATTATTAGCAAGCTGGTGATTGATGAGTATAAGAACAACACCATTACTCTTCTCTTCATGTATCCTATCTCACGTAAAAAGCTAATGACTGCGAAAATATTGATAGTGTTCGCCTTCACATTTGTTGCCATAATCGTGGCAGACATTGTAGTCGGCGCTATCCTAATAGGATTCAATTCCTTTGCAGGGCTTATTCCGGGTGAACTGACCCTTCATGTAATCACTTCAGAGCTGATTAAGTTAGGCGCAAACGCTTTTTACGCAGCGGGTATTGCTCTAATCCCATTGTACTTTGGAATGAAGAAAAAATCGGTCCCTGCCACCATCGTCTCAGCTGTGTTAGTTACCTCCTTAATTTCTGGGGGATTTGATCAAGCTCGCTTAGGTAATTTAGCGGCGGTGTCGATCTCACTTGGATTGCTAGGAGCAGGTATTGCCTATATGGCTATTCGCAACATTGAACATAAAGATATAGCCTAATAGATTCGGAATTCACCCCCTTTTATAACCCTTTTGTAACGATGAAAAAGCATCGTGATTGGGGTTATAAAGGGGGGATTTGACGTTTATCTACGACTGATTTCCGTAATTTTGATATAATAGATATGAAATATATTTTAAATTTTAGATGAACATTGCTCGTTTAGGGGTAATGATAATGGATGAGAGAGCCTGAGGGGATGTGAACTGTGGATAAAGACTGGACGTCCATTCTGAGACGGTTGCTTTCGGAAGAGAGCGCTTATAAATCGTTATATGACCAACATCCTGATTTGATATTCGTTCTGGATAGACAAGGTCGCTGCGTAGGAACCAACCGAACTTTTCATCTAGGCTTGAGCGCAGAAGCGAAGTTGCAAAATACAAGTCCGATATCAGCAAAGAGAAAAAATCTTGGCAATATTGCTAGTTTTGAGGCTGCTCTGCAGGGGAACTCCTCAAGCTTTGAGCTACAAGATTTAGAGAATCCCAAAAAAGGCTCGGATTGCGTAGGCGTTAAACTTTTACCCATCAGAACGGAAGAAGGGATCGCCGGGGTATTCGCGATTACCCAAGTGGCTAACGGAAGCGCTCTTTTACATGCGGAATTGTTACAAGACTGGCTAGATGAATTAGCGGACACCTTAGATACTGAATTACCTATCACGGGCGAAGTGGAGATAAGCTCCAAAGATAGCTCAATAGTAGCTGTGAAGGATCAACAATCGAGCCTCATTCTGAATTCCGTCTCCGCGGGAATCTTTGTGCTAGATACAACGGGGCGTGCTCTATTTATTAACCGTGAGGCAGCGGATATGTTAGGATACCAACCAACAGAATTGATGGGTCTGAAGCTTATGGATTATATCCATCATATCCAAGGTGATGGTTCGCGTTATTCGACACCTGATTGCCAGATTAGTCTTACGATAGAGGATGGAATCATCCGTAAGAAAGATGATGAGATCTTCTGGCGTAAGGATGGCACCAGTTTTTTTGTTAATTATCGGGTAGCACCTCTTATTGATGAAGGGCTGATCGCCGGTGCGGTTATTGCCTTCAGTGATATTACGAATGAGCGAGAAATCATTCGTGCGAAAGAATCAGCAGAGCAGGCAGCGCAAGCCAAATCTGATTTCTTAATGATGATGAGCCATGAAATTCGGACGCCGATGAACGGGATGATCGGAATGGCTGATCTATTGTTGGATACTGAACTTGGAGAAGAGCAGCGAGGTTATGCCGAGATTTTACGCAGCAGTAGTTATACGTTATTGCAGATCTTGAATGACATTCTTGATTTCAGCAAAATGGAAGCAGGTAAAATGTCACTACAATCCGAGAAGTTTGATCTCCGCGAGATGATCTCAGACGTCATTGATTTATTTGCACCGAAAGCGGAAGAGAAGAAGCTGGCATTACGTTGGTGGATGGATACTAGCGTTCCAACCATAATCATTGCTGATCCGATCCGCTTGCGGCAGATTGTCGTGAATCTGGTAGGCAATGCGCTGAAATTCACGGAACGTGGGAGCGTGACCCTATCGGTGAAGAACATTCCACTATCTGATGAACAAGAATTTTTGTTGGAGTTTTCAGTGCGGGATACAGGTGTAGGAATTGCCGGTAACAAACTCAATCTATTGTTTCAATCTTTCTCACAGCTGCATCCGTCCATAAACCGTAAATATGGAGGCACAGGCTTGGGACTGGCGATTTGTAAACAGCTTGTGGAGCTGATGGGTGGGACGATCTTTGTAGAAAGTGAAGAGAATCAAGGTTCTACGTTTCGTTTTATGTTGCCTTGCAGAGCAGAAGATATAGAGCTGGAAGTAACTTCAAACTAGGGGGGTTACACACAAATCTCCGGTCCATTTGCTTAAGAAGCAATGGCCGGAGATTTGTGTGTTATTAGTCCTGAAGCATATACATGAGACCTACAGTATGCGGCCCACAATGGCTGCCAATTACACAACCCGCATGGAGGATTGCTATTTCATTAACTTGAGTTTTCTCTCGTAGTGCTGCCTCCAGATAGAGCGCATCTTCTTCCGCCAAGGTATGGACCACGATGAGCAACTCATTATCCATTCGATCGACATGAACCAAAGCGTTCTGGAGCATTTGTTCCACAGCTTTTTCTTTTTTGCCACGGATTTTGCTGGTAGGTATGATGCTCCCATCTACCAGTCTAAGAACAGGACGGATTTTGAGCAGACTACCGATGAAGTTCTGCATGCCTGAACAGCGTCCACCCATATATAAGTAATCTAGCGTATCCACAACGAATTCAGTTTCCACAAGGCTGCGGCTGTGCTCCAGCATGGCTGCAATCTCTACGGCAGAGTGGCCCTTTTCAGCAGCTCTGACAGCCTTCATAACAAGGAGGGCAATGCCTCCGCACAAGGTTTGCGAATCTATAACCTGTACGCGTCCCTCAGGAAATTCCCCGGCAGCCAAAAGTGCATTCTGATATGTAGAGGATAGTGAGGAGGAGAGACTGATATATACAATATCTTGTCCGCTGCTAATCACGGGTTGAAATGCAGCAATGAAATCTGCTGGCGAAGGTGCTGCCGTTTTCGGCAATACTCCACTAGCGGCTACACGGCGATACACTTCCTCGGGTGTAATATCTTCACCATCTTTGTAGGTACCTTCTTCAAATACAACATAAAGAGGAACGATGCCGATGTCATAAGTATCCTTCCAGTTTTGAGGTAAATCGGAAGTGCTGTCTGAAAATATTTTTACAGTAGACATGAAATTCTCCTTCACCGATAATTCGGATGACAATAATCATTATAGAACTACATAATCTATTTATTATACCAAGACTATGCCAATTCTCAAAATGAAATAGTAGGCAATCACAAGAAAAAAGACTATCGGGATTTCGATAGTCTTTTTAGTTCTATTCTTTTTTCGTAACAGGGATCCATATCTCACAACGATAGTCCTCTGCGTCTGGTCTCCCTGGAAGATATAGCTCAAACTCAGGTCCGCCTGTGTGCTCGTAGCCTGTGGAAGGGAACCACTCCTGGAAAATGCGTGCCCATACCTGCTGGATCGCATCAGGCATCGGCCCTACTGAGGTGAACACAGCCCAACTTGCAGCTGGAATTGTTGTAGAAGCAAAGCCCTGTGCATCAGTCTCTGGAGTAGCTTCGACAGCGATCCAATAGGAGAAGGTTTCTTTATCATGGTTCATGTCAGAGCAGATGCCTAATAAATCCTTATCTTCACCGAGCTCAATCAGCTTATCCGACGTACCATTTTCATTAGCTTCTATCCACAACTGAGGGATGCGGCGCAGATTCTCCCCATCCTTCGTTGTCATTTCCTCTACTAGTCCGATAACATTAAAGGCGTCTCTTTTCTCAATTCTGTAGTCCATTTCTTTATCTCCCTTCAGTGATAGATGGAAGGAGAGTCTAGGGAAAGCCTTGAGCTGTACCCCTGACTCCCGCGCAGCAGAAGGAGTAATTCCATGTGCCTTGCGGAATGCTTTGGCAAACGACTCGGGCGAGTCATATCCGTATTTCAGTGCAACATCCAGCACTTTAACTTTAGAAATAGCAAGCTCCTGTGCAGCCAGAGTTAATCTGCGCTTACGGATATAGTCTTTAATAGATACTCCGGTAAGCATATTGAACATGCGCTGGAAATGAAAGGGGGAGGAGTAAGCAACCTTGGCGATTTCTTCAATGGTCACAGATTCCTCCATCTTGCTCTCCATATAATCTAAAGCTTCTTTCATGCGGATAAGCCATTCCAAGTCCGTCATCTCCCTTTAAGTTCATACTATCAGGCTGCATTTGCAAAATCCTGTTATTCCGTGCTCTCTAATGACAGGTAGCAGGCAGAAGGATAATCTCATAAAAAATCATCCTAAATAGTATAACTCAGGAAGATAGACAAAGTTAGTCTTTCAATCGATACACTCTTGCTTCATAAGGTCGTAATAATTCCCGTGTGGGTGCATCATCAGGGTAATTTCCAATAATAAGTTCCGTAGCCTTACTTAGCTCTGCGGAAAGATCAACAGTCTGTGGAACCTCATTGAAATTGAGCAGCACCAGCCACTTCTCGTCATCCAGAGTACGCGTATAGGCATAAATATCCTCATGCTCTGGCAAAAGTAGCTTGTATTCGCCATAAGCCATGATCGGATTTTTTTTGCGCAAAGCAAGCAGCCTTTGGTAATAATAGAAGATGGAATCCGAATCCGCCAGGGCCTGCTCCACGTTAATTTCCTTGTAGTTCGGATTAACTTTGAGCCACGGCTCCCCTTCAGTAAAGCCGGCATTCGCAGAATCATCCCATTGCATCGGAGTGCGCGCATTATCACGGCCTTTGATATGAATAGCGTTTAGCACGCTGTTAGGATCAGCGCCGCCTTCGGTAACCTTTTCGCGATACATATTGAGGATTTCAATGTCTTTATAATGTTCAATGGCTGTGAATTTTACATTAGTCATCCCGATTTCTTCGCCTTGATAAATATAGGGTGTCCCTTTCAGCGTGTGCAGTAAGGTAGCGAGCATTTTGGCAGAGATCACACGATACTTACCGTCATCCCCGAATCTTGAGACCATACGTGGCTGGTCATGATTGTTAAGATAAAGACTATTCCAACCCTTATCCGCCAGACCCACTTGCCATTTATGAAGAATATCGCGCAGCTTCGACAACGTCCACGGGGCTACGTCCCATTTGCCGTCAGGACCCGAGTCCACATCCATATGCTCGAACTGGAATACCATTTGCAGCTCTTTACGTTCCTCGTCCGTGTAAAGGATGGCATCTTCAACTGTAGCGCCAGGAGTTTCGCCGACAGTCATAATGTTATAGTTGGATAACACTTTGTCATTCATTTCATGTAAAAACTCATGAACACGTGGTCCATTCATATAATATTCGCCGCCCCAAGCAAGTTCCCCGGGAGCAAGGCCGTCTCTATGAGAGGATGGGAGACCTTCCACTTTAGAAATCATATTGATTACATCCATTCGTAGACCATCCACACCCTTGTCGAGCCAGAAGGTGATCATCTTGTATAACTCCTCACGCAGCTGCGGATTCTCCCAGTTGAGATCCGGTTGCTTGCGCGAAAACAGATGCAGATAGTATTCACCAGTGGTTTCATCCAGTTCCCAAGCCGGGCCGCTGAATACAGAACTCCAATTGTTGGGGCGCTCACCATCTGGTCCACCCGGACGCCAAATGTAGTAATCGCGATATGGATTATCTTTTGAAGAACGGGATTCTACGAACCAAGGATGCTCATCTGAGGAATGATTGATTACAAGGTCCATCATTAGTTTTATGCCACGGGCGTGCAATTCAGTCAGTAATTCTTCCCAATCCTGCAATGTGCCGAACTCATCCATAATATCTTGATAATCGCTGATGTCATAACCGTTATCGTCATTTGGCGATTTATATACAGGTGACAGCCAAACTACGTCGACACCTAGCTTTTGCAAATAATCCAGACGTGAAATGATTCCCTGCAGATCTCCAATCCCGTCACCATTGCTATCTTGAAAGCTGCGGGGATAGATTTGGTAGACAACGGCTTCTTTCCAAAAGGTTCTGTTCATTCAAAATCACTCCTTATATAAGTTATCTTCCTAAAAAATAAAGAGACCCCAAAAGCATTAAGCTTCAAGGGTCTCTTGGGTGTAAGTTTTATACTGTGACGGAATTGCTATCAGCAGTGATGCTGCTTAGTCCGTTTACGGTATATTCTTTGTCGTAGATAGTAATAGAAGCAGGGATATCAGTTTCATTCGTAACAGTAACTTGTGCATCCGTAACGCTTACTTTCAGACGGGAGCCGCGGAACATGATTTTAAAAGAGTAAGCGGTCCAGTGACCTGGGTTAGATGGGCTCAGTGTCAGTCTGCCGTCATGCACGCGGAGTCCGCCGAAACCATGTACGATTGACATCCAAGTACCAGCCATGCTAGTGCTGTGCAAGCCGTCTTCTGTATCATTGTTATAGTTATCAAGATCCAGTCTTGAAGTACGCAAGTACATTTCATAGGCCTTATCCTTATATCCCAGCTCACTGGCTAGAATGGAGTGGATACAAGGGGAAAGGGAGGACTCATGAACAGTGATCGGTTCATAAAAGTCGAAGTTACGTTTTTTGGTATCGAGATCGTAACGGTCACCCAGGAAATATAATCCCTGCAGAACGTCTGCTTGTTTAATGAAGCAAGAACGCAGGATACGGTCCCATGACCATTTTTGGTTAAGTGGCAGATGCTCACGTTCCAGATCTTTGACTTGAATGATCTCTTTGTCCAGGAAGCCATCTTGTTGTAAGAAGATACCCAGCTCTTCATCCGCAGGATAATACATCTTAGCAATGATGTCTTTCCATTTTGTAGTTTCGCTCTCTTGCAGCCCTAGTTTGTCAACTAGCTCAGCATAACGAGTAGGCTCATTTTCTTGCAAGTATGCCAGTGCTTCCATGGTATATTCCATAGTCCACGAAGCCATACGGTTCGTATACCAGTTATTATTAACGTTATTCTCATATTCATTCGGGCCCGTTACGCCGAGCATTACGTATTTGTCTTTGCGTGATGCATAGTGAACACGTTCTTCCCAGAAGCGGGAGATTTCCACGAGAACCTCAAGGCCATATTGTCCCAGATAAGCTTTGTCTCCGGTGTAGTTCACATAGTTGTAAATAGCGTAGGCAATGGCACCATTCCGGTGAATTTCTTCAAATGTAATTTCCCACTCGTTGTGGCACTCTTCACCGTTCATAGTAACCATTGGGTATAGCGCACCTTTTTTGAATCCAAGCTTACGGGCATTTTCTTTAGCTTTCTCTAAGTGCTTGTAACGGTAGATCAACAAATTGCGGGCAATGGAGGAGTCCGCCGTACTGAGATAGAAGGGAACGCAATACGCCTCTGTATCCCAGTAAGTGCTGCCGCCGTATTTTTCACCGGTAAAGCCTTTCGGGCCAATGTTCAGGCGGTCATCTTCACCATTATAGGTTTGATTGAGTTGGAAAATATTAAAGCGAATCGCTTGCTGAGCCGAAACGTCACCTTCAATGATGATGTCGCTTTCTTTCCATTTTTCTCTCCAAGCTTCAATTTGTTCGGTCAAAAGAGTTACAAATCCGGCTTCCTTAGCAGCTTGCAGAGCAGTTTGGGCGGCGTCGACCAATTGTCCCAGACCGTGATTCCTAGAAGTAACATTGGCTACATATTTATAAATGACGATTTGATTGCCCGCTTGTGCGGTTACGTCCAGTTTGCTGGCTACATATTTCTCTTGTTCGATCGCTTCTGCTTCGGCAGTTACCTTCTCACCATTGACAAGGATATCAAAAGCCATAGCAGAGGTGACATGGAAGTCGAGTTTCTTAGTCTTAAGAGTGAGATGTCCATGATCAGGTCCCGCTTGTTTCTCAACTTCATTCCAGAATTTCTCGTCATAGTTGGAATCCTTGTTCTTCACATCACCATCAAGATAAGGAGTAATCGTAATCTTGCCTGAGAAATTGACAGGAATGATGGAATAGCGAATCGCGCCGATTTCTTGACGAGTCATGCTTACGAACCGGATACTTTCTACTTTAACTTCCTTACCATCTTCGAGAGTGGCAGTGAAGCTACGGGAGAGCGTTCCTTCTTTCATATTAAGTACACGGCGGAATTCGGAAACGGTGCACTTTGCCAGATCAAGGGGGATACCCTCGATATCAATGTTAATACCGATCCAGTTCGTGCTGTTAAGTACTTTGGCAAAATATTCAGGATAGCCGTTTTTCCACCAGCCAACACGTGTTTTGTCAGGGTAGTAGACGCCCGCCATGTAGCTGCCTTGCAGGCTGTTGCCGCTATATTGCTCTTCGAAATTGGCCCGGCCACCCATAAATCCGTTACCAAGACTAAATACGCTTTCAGAAATTTCTTGCGTCTGTGGATCAAAGGATTCCTCAATAATGGACCATTCATCAATTGTTAAATATTGTTTCACGATAACCGCTCCTTTAAATATGTTAGGGGGATATATAAAATGAACAAATCTTTTGTTAAACTTCCGGTGATATAAAAGTGACTGCGATGAATCTTTGGACTTTCGATCGCTGTTATAATCAGATTTCTATATTTAAACCACATTTTGCGGATGAAATCTGATTATAAAGGCGAACGCTATGCTTCTACAGTTCCAAAATTCCTCTCCGTCACTTCATCACCAGAAAGTTAACGATTAATTATTAGTTCATTTAATCTCTGGTAGGAATGTCCATAACAACTCAAATCAGTACTATTTGAGTTCATTATGTTCACTATATTTATGCAAAAGATTCTTTGAGCACGGACACACTCATATGAGCGAGCGATGGAACCACAATATTCGCTGCACTGAGGGTTTCCGGCGAACCAATGCCAACACTGAACATACCGGCCCGGGTAGCGGCCTCAATTCCCGCTTCTGCATCTTCGAAGACTACACAATGTTCAGGTGCGGCATCCAGTGCTTTGGCTCCTAACAGGAACACTTCCGGATCTGGTTTAGCAGCACTAGTGTGAGTTCCATCGATGATTGCATCAAAGTAAGGGGTTAATCCGGTATTATTCAAGATCGTCATTGCATTTTTACTGGCAGAACCGAGAGCGACTTTGATGCCATTCGCGCGGCACTCTTTTAGGAAATCAAGCGCACCTGGCAGAATCTCAGAACTGTCCATTTTCGCAATATATTCGACATAACGATTATTTTTCTGTTCCGCAAGCTTAGCTTTCTCTTCTTCAGCAATCGTTAGTCCACCGATTTCCAGCAAAATATTTAGTGAAGCCGTTCTGCTGACTCCCTTAAGGCGTTCGTTATCTTGTTCTGTGAAAAGAAACCCCAGTCCATCTGCAAGCTCTTTCCAAGCGATATAATGGTATTTGGCTGTATCGACGATTACTCCGTCCAAGTCGAACAAGCAGGCTTTAATTTCCGACATTGTAGTACCTCCTAAAAGTTTTGACAGCGTCGTGATCCAGCGGATGCCGTATTAGAATCTTATTAAACCGTTTAAACTTTGATTAAGATGTGTAAGTTTATCCTAACCTAAGATCCTAGAAATCACCCATAAAGAACTGGATCATTAAGTATTGTATGATTTAGCGCAAACGTTTGTACAGATTTTCAAAAAATAAATGAAGCGATTAAACGCTTCACTTATTCATTCGGTTTTATGCTTTGCCTGAGAGTGCATGGATGACTCTCTCACGATCAGACGATGGGGAATGACAAATCGGTTGGTATGACCTGAACCGTTATCCGGACTCTTGATATTTTGGATAAGTACTTGTGATGCGGTGTAGCCAAGATGATAAATTCCTATATCAATACTGCTGATCGGAGGACTAGATAATTCAGATAATGGAATATTGTTAAAGCTTACAATGGCGAGATCGTCTGGAACCTTGTATTTCAGTTCGTTCAACCCACGCAAAATTCCGAACGATACCATGTCATCCACCGCTACCAGCGCAGTGGGTCGATTCGGCAAATTCATGAAAAAGGACATCGCTCTGTAGCCGCTATCCTGTAGAAATTCACCCTCTACAATCCATTCATCCCGCATTTCTAAACCGCTATTCTGCAATGCTTTACGATATCCGGCGAGACGGTCACGAGAAACGATTAGATTAGGTGGTCCACTTACGAAGCCAATACGTTTATGCCCCATGGAAATGAGGTGGTTCGTAGCATCGTATGCTGCCATCACATTATCATTATCGACTGATAAAATATTCTCATATTTATCACTCCGGCCAACAAGCACGAATGGATAATCGTTGCTCTCTAGAAAATCAATAACGGCATCATCCGTACGAGAGTAAAGCAGAATAACGCCGTCAACACGGCGACCCTTCAGAAGTCGTGAAACGGCTTCCAGTTCTTCTTTCTCGTTCGCTCCGGAGCTTATCAGCACATCATAACCGGAACGGCTGGCTTGTGTAACGATCCCGCGAATTAATTCCATAAAAAATAGATTAGAGAACAGCTCTTCAGCAGGTTTAGGAAGACTGAAGCAGATGCTGTTAGTAGTTTTCGACACCAAGCTCTTAGCCATCATGTTAGGGGTATAGCCCATATCCTCCATAATAGCTTTAACTTTGCGGGAAGTTTCCAGGCTGATTCTGGGATGGTTGGACAATACCCGGGATACCGTGGAGGGAGATACTCCCGCTTTCTTGGCCACATCCTTAATGGTAACTGTCATTGAAACCTCCTTATGGAACCGTTTGCTTTACACAGTAATATTAATCTAAGAGTTCTAAATTGTAAATAGATAAAGTCATTCAAAAGGAGGAAATTGCTACTTTTGGAAGGAACACAAGAAATTTCAATGTAATATTGTTGCTTTTCACCAAAAAAGTATGAATGATTCGGGAATTTTGATCTTAATATGTATAAATGCGGTCTGAATTTTGCGAAAAGAGCATTCGCTGAATGCAAACGTATGGCTTAAAGGATGCAAGAACTTAGCTGAAAGGAAGGGAAGAACAAGTTTCGTTTTTATTGCGGCTTTAAATTGAGCTTTTATTTTAGAAAATACTGGTTGACAATACCGTAAATTCGGCATTAGTATGTAAATCAAAATACAGCAAGCGTTTTCATTGGGTGTTTTTAGGTTGTAATCAGTTGCACTAACGATCGGGTTTTATGGACTAGTGTTTGTGCATAGCTTTTTGCAAACGATTGCACTAATTTTGACATGATGTATCAAGCTTTTACTTTGATAGAAGGATGGTGACAGCGTTGAATTGGCTTGACGAGCCCTACATATAGACCTTCTTCACCTTCAGAAGGAATACGCATGATTTATAATCTCATAAATTGGAGGGGTTTGTGAAATCATGTATCCGCTTGCAAAAAGGGAATTCATAATTATGGGAGGTTTTGCAAAAATGAAAATAACTTTATGGGGGAAGAGGGCATTTGCGATCTTTATGATCATTGCTCTCGTGTTCTCTGGTCTTGGACTACATCCTGTTAATGTTAAAGCAGCAACGACGAAGGTTGTATTGGTTGGGGATCTGCAGTCTAAATTTACATCGACAGGTGCGGAAGCGCCGGGTAAGGATTGGGATGAGACATCAGTAGTTACCCAAATGACCTATTCAGATAATGGCCTATATTCTTTTACAGGCACATTGCCGGCAGGAGAATATAACTACAAGGTTACTCTAAATGATTTATGGGATGAGAATTATGGATTCACAAGTTACACCAATCCTCAGGGGACCAATGATGGGGAGAATATCCATATCAAGCTGGAAACAGAGACTGCCGTAACCTTTTATTATAATGACTTGACTCATAAAATAGCTGATTCCACGTATTACACACCGATTGCTTCCGCTAAACTACCAAGATTGACAGGAAACCTGCCGGCAGAAGCACTTACTACATTATCTGATCCTGATTTTGATGATGTTTACAGTACGGTGGCTACCCTTCCTAAGGGAGATTACACCTACCAAGTTTCTGTTCCAGGAGACGGTGAAGCCGGGGATCAATTGTATCCCGAAACTGCTAATAATCTGAGTCTTCCTTCAGATCTGCCGGTTACCTTTAAATTTAATCCACTGGATGGCAGTGTGACAGCAGAATATAAAATTCCTTCTGAACCTGTTGAGGTTACCCCTGTTCCGGCTGGACACATCCGTATTCACTACACTCGGACAGCTGGTGACTATGAAAATCAGGGATTATGGACATGGGATGATGTTCAATCCCCTTCCGCAAATTGGCCAACAGGGGCAACTCCATTTCCTGAAGGGCAAATTGATTCTTATGGTGCTTATGTTGACGTGCCAGTGAAGGATGGAGCCAAGAAAATTTCGTTCCTTGTGGTAAACCGAGTCACTCAGGCTAAGGATGAAGGCGATAAACTCTTTGCCATTAACACGCCTGAGACGAATGAAATTTGGATCAAGCAAGGCTCAAATGATGTAACACCGTATGAACCAGTTGCACTTGCTCCTAATACAGTGCGAATTCACTATATGAGAGCTGATACAAATCATGATCAATACGGACTGTGGCTGTGGGATGACGTCGTAGCCCAATCCGAAAATTGGCCGTCTGGAGCTACTCCTTTTGTGGCAGATCAAACAGATCGTTATGGTGCATATGTTGATGTTCCACTTATTGAGAACGCGAAGAAAATCGGCTTTATTGTGATGAAACCTTCGAACGGTGATAAGGACGGTGACAATAAAACCTTTAGCCTGCTGGATCGATACAATCAGCTATGGGTTAAAGAAGGAGACAACAATGTTTATGTTTCTCCGCTTGGAGAGACACCAATTGGCTTAGTATCCGCAGAGGTGTTGTCGACGAGCAAAATCCTTCTCGGCTTCACACTGACTGACGGTTTGGATCCAGCTGCCTTAAAGACAGCAATTACAGTTAAGGATAAAGAGGGTGCTGCAGTCCCGATTACTGCGGTAACCCTTACAAGCAAAACTTCAATCGAAGTGGATACAGAAGCTTTTGATTTGGAAAAAGTTCCGCTTAGCGTTACTTATTCAGGTAAAACAGTCTCCGCCGCAAGTGGCTGGAGAATGCTTGATGAAATGTACAATTATACAGGAGACGATCTTGGAGCTACGTATAATGCTGACAAAACAGCCACATTGAAATTATGGGCACCTAAAGCAAGCGGAGTCGTTGTAAATCTTTACGATAAGAATGACTCTAACGTGCAAGTGGGTAGTGTTGCTTTAACACTCGGCGAGCAAGGGGTTTGGTCAGTCCAGCTGAAGCCAGCTGATTTGACAGGCACAGCGGCAACAGATGTAAGGGGCTTCTTTTATCAATACGAAGTAACGAATGACGGTGTAACCCATAAGGTCCTTGATCCTTATGCTAAATCAATGGCGGTATTCACTGTTGATACCACAGGTGCTGCTGGTGCCGGCGGGGATACAGTGGGCAAAGCGGCTATCGTTGATTTAAGCCAGACGAACCCTGATACCTTTGGGTATGCTGATATAAAAGGCTACGAAAAACGTGAGGACGCCATCATCTACGAAGTCCACGTGAGAGATTTTACGTCAGATGTATCGATCGAGGATAGTCTGAGTGGGGAAAGATGGGGTTCTTATAGCGCTTTTGAAAAGAAACTTGATTATATTAAATCTCTTGGTGTAACGCATGTTCAGTTGCTTCCTGTGATGGCTTGGTATTACGGGGATGAGACGAAGATGGGGACTAGAGAGCCAGAGTATTCCGCAAAAAACAATGAATACAACTGGGGGTATGATCCTCACAGCTATTTCTCTCCGGACGGGGCTTATTCACAGAATCCTGCCGATCCAGAAGAGCGGATTAAAGAATTAAAAGGTTTGATTGATGCCGTGCATGAAGCTGGAATGGGTGTCGTTCTGGACGTAGTGTATACTCACATGGCTAAAAAAGAATTTTTAAACGACATCGTACCTAATTATTATGCCTTCCAAGATGCAAACGGCAACTTTATCGGGGGGTTCGGCAACAATTTAGCCACCAACCATAAAATGGCTGAGAAGCTTATGGTTGATTCGGTAAAATACTGGTTTGAAGAGTATAAGATTGATGGAATGCGCTGGGATATGATGGGCGATGCGACAGCTGATGCTGTTCAGCATGCTTATGATGCCGCGGCAGCAGTGAATCCGAAGGCACTCTTTATTGGTGAAGGCTGGAGAACATTCGGCGGCGCTGCGGCTGATCCTTCTCTCGCTGGGCAAGGTGCAGATCAGGATTGGATGGACAAAACGGATAGTGTCGGTGTTTTCTCCGATGAATTCCGTAATGAATTGAAGTCTGGTTATGGTTCTGAAGGTCAGCCTAGATTTATTACCGGTGGAGCACGTCCGATCGCTACAATCCTGGACAATATCAAAGCTCAACCTTCGAATACACCAGCAGATGATCCGGGTGATATCGTCCCATATATCGAAGCTCATGATAATCTGACACTTCATGATGTCATAGCACAATCGATCAAGAAGGATCCGGATATTGCTGAGAATGAGCTGGAAATTCAGCAGCGGATCAGATTAGGAAATATGCTCGTATTAACTTCTCAAGGTACAGCCTTCATCCATGCCGGTCAGGAATATGGGCGGACTAAGCAGTGGAAGGGCACAACGGATCCTGAGGATAAATTCACAGAGATGTTCGACAATAACAACCAATCGTTTGGCTATTTCATTCATGATTCTTACGATTCATCGGATGCAGTTAACATGTTTGATTGGACCAAAGCAACGGATGAATCTAAATTCCCAGTACAGAACACGACAAGAAAATATACGTCGGGTCTGATGGAGCTAAGAAAATCAACGGATGCCTTCCGATTGGGCGATAAGGATTTGGTTGACTCTAACATTAACCTGATCCCTGCTCCAGAAATGAAGGATAACGATCTTGTCATCGGTTATTCCAACAAAGCAACAGATGGTACTGGCATCTATTATGTCTTCATGAATGGTGACAGCACAACTAGAAAACTGACCTTATCTGAGGATTTGACGGGTGGTCAAGTGCTTGTGGACAACGATGAAGCTGGTGTTACAGCGATACCGGCTGCGCAGCAGACAGGTTTTATTTTGACAGCAAATTCAATTACATTAGAGCCTTTGACGGCTGTGATTATTCAAAAGGAAGCTGCACCAGTTACGCTTACCTCTTTGGAAACAGATAGTGCAAGCTACACGCTGGCAGCAGGAAATACGCATCAAACCGCTGTTTTTGCGAAATATGATGACAATAGCAGAAGTAATGTTACTAAGAAGGCTACTTACCTTTCCAATAAACCTGAAGTGGCTACAGTAACTGATAAAGGTCTAGTCAAAGCGGTTGGGCTAGGAACGGCAACCCTTACTATCTCTTATGAGGGTGTTTCCACAACCGTCACCGTTAAAGTTACTGACAAACGATATGTTCAATTCACTTATACCCGTAGCGATAAGGACTATAAGGATTGGAATATCTGGGTTTGGAACACTGGAGCTAAAAATGACCAGATTGATTTCACAACCTTTAAGAATGGCACAGCGAGCGTTCTGATTGAGGTTGCGGAGAATGCAACAAGCGTTGGATTTGTCCTGCGCAAAGGTACGGATTGGAACACGGGAAAACAAGACTACCCGGACGATCGTGTCATACCGTTGACCCCTGGTGAACCGTTCACTAAAGTGTATGTAACCAGTATGGTTAAAGAGCTTGATATCAAACCAAGTATTAGCGGCCCTATTTTAAAAGATGGAACGATTACTTTCAGATACCGCGACGACGCTTTGTTCCGTAATGGAAATATGGACGCAATAACAGCTGCTAAAGTAAAAGTGAACGGCACTTCGTATCCAATGATCTATGATCCGGCTAACGAGTGGTTCACTTATACACTGGCTGATTTAAAAGAAGGTATGTATAAATATACTTTCTTGATTACTAAAGATGGCGTCACTACCGAAATTACAGATCCAAAGAATACGGTGAATGATGAATCTGTTATTGATTATCATCAACCTGTCGTTACGATTACGGCATCCGTAAGTCCAGAGGCAGTCACATCCAATCAGAATGCTGTTGTAAGCATCAACGCTTCCTCTTCGGAAGAAGTAACTTACTCTGAAGCATATATGGATTTAACCAATCTTGGAGGACCTAGCAAAGTTAAGCTGGATACGGAACTCTTGAAACAAACGGTTGCTGTGAAAGACACGGTGTCAGCGGGCATCAAGGATATTCCGATTACGCTCGTAGACCAATACGGCAATGCACATAAGGAAAAGGCTACACTTGAGGTAAAAGCAAGAACCTATACAGGGGATAAGCTGGATTTTGATTGGGATGAGGCCCGGATTTATTTCGCGCTTACAGACCGGTTTAAAGACGGTGACCCAACGAATAATGAGAATGTAAATAAAGATCATCTGGAAGCTTATCATGGTGGAGATTTCCGAGGGATGATCGACAATCTCGATTATTTGCAAGAGCTAGGAATTAACACGTTATGGATCACGCCAATCGTAGATAATATTGATTTTAACAAAGGCGTTGACTTTGGCAGCGAACAATATGGATACCATGGGTATTGGGCAAAAGATTTTACCAAGCTCGACGAGCATCTTGGCGATATGGCAACCTTCAAGGAGCTAATCGAAAAGGCGCATGACAAAGGGATCAAGATCATGGTTGACGTTGTACTCAATCATACGGGTTACGGTCTGAAAGCTGAGGATACCTATCCGACAATTACAGCTGAGGATAAAGCACGTTTCGAAGGGATGCTGCGCACGGATGGTGTATCCGCAGATACAGATCCAATTAAGGGTGAGCTTGCTTTCCTGCCAGATTTCAAGACGGAAGATCCAGCCGTTCGTGAAAAAATTATCGCTTGGCAAACAGGCTGGTTAGACAACGCACGTACGGAACGTGGAGACACGATTGATTATTTCCGTGTGGATACAGTCAAGCACGTGGACGATACGACTTGGAAAGCCTTTAAAAATGCACTGACAGCGATTGATCCAAACTTCAAAATGACCGGCGAATACTTCGGTGGAACCATTGATAACAATGGTGGAATGCTCGAAACTAGCCAGATGGATGGTCTGCTTGATTTTGGATTTAAAGATGCAGCCAGAGATTTTGCAAATGGTAAGGTAAACAGTGTGGATGCTTATCTGCAGGAACGTGAATTAAAGATCGACAATACGAAGATGATGGCTCAATTCCTGAGCAGTCACGATGAGAATGGTTTCTTGTCTGATTACGTGGGAGGCGATAAAGGCAAGCTGAAGATTGCTGCAGCTCTGCAAATTACCGCCAAAGGACAGCCGGTAATATACTACGGAGAAGAACTGGGGAATTCCGGAAGCAATGCTGGAAATATGTCTGAAGGTCAATTCAGTGAGAACCGTAAGGATATGCCTTGGGATCAATTGACGGCAGAGAAGCCACTACATGACCATTATCAAAAGCTGTTGAATATCCGTGCGAAGTACTCCAAAGTGTATTCCAAAGGTGTGCGCACGAAGCTCGCAGGTTCAGATGATTCAGGTTATTTAGCTTTCAACAAATCTTATGAAGATGAGAACGTAGTGACGGTAATCAATACTAAAACTATTGAGAGTTCTGTAATGATTCCAGTACCGTTTGCTGCCAATTCATCGGTAACCGATGAATACAGCGGTAAAACATACATGGTTTCCGAAGATCAAAAGGTAAATATTGATCTGCCAGGCAGAGATGATGGAGGCACGGTTATTTTGGCGGAGATATCGGATGTTGTACCGACACCAACGCCGACACCAACGCCAACGCCGACACCAACGCCGACACCGACACCAACACCAACGCCAACGTCGACACCGACACCAACGTCGACACCGACACCAACACCAACACCAACGTCGACACCGACACCAACGCCAACGCCGACACCAGAAGTAACACCGTCGCCTGAGGTGACACCAACGCCAGAAGCCACAGCGGCACCAACCTCTGGAGTTGTTGTTAACCCTAGCCCTACACCGCCAGCGGATACTCAGGTTGTGAATGAGGATAGCTTGAAGAATGGTAAAGACGGCAAGGTGCAAATTGATGTTGTTGCCGGTAAGACAGCGGTACGCTTACCTTTACAAGCTGCACAAATACTAGGAACTAATGATCTTGTGTTTAAAATGGGAGATCTGTTAGTTACTATCCCTAGCCAGCTTTTAAGTACAATGCCAAGTTTAGCTTCAAGTATTGATGGGGTAGGTGCCCAAATCTTGCTTGAACTGAACCCACTGGCGCAGTCTGCTGCGAAAGCCATAGTAGACGGTTTAAACAAAGACAGTGCTCATATTAGCTCTCTTTCCGATGTATTTGAATTCAGACTTAGCGTGCTGATGAAAGACGGTACTCGGATTGTAATTAAGCAGTTCGATGAGCCGATTACGATCTCATTCAAGATTAAAGGGCAATTCAACAAGGACTTAATCGGAATCTATTATTTAAGTGATGATGGCGGGTTAGAGTACGTGGGAGGACAGCTGAATGGAGAGGTGATCACGGCACAAGTCACACATTTCAGTAAGTATGCTGTGCTTGAAATCGATAAGTTGTTCAAAGATGTTCCTGCAACCTATTGGGCATTTAAGGCGATTCAATCACTTGCCGCCAAACAAATTGTGTCAGGGGTCACTACCTCTGAGTTTGATCCGAAAAGTAATGTTAGCCGTGCGGAATTTACAGCACTACTAGTACGTGCACTTGGCTTAAAAGCGGAAGGGCAGGTCCTGTTTACTGACATCAGGTCAGATGCATGGTATGCCTCATATGTAGCCACAGCTACTAAGCTGGGTATTGTTAGTGGACGGAGTAATAATATTTTTGCGCCGAATGCATCAATTACCCGTGAGGAAATGGCTGTTATGGCGATCCGCGCACTTGAAGTGAAGTCTGGTAAGAAGCTTGAACCTTTAGCAGCCTCTACGGCATTTACTGACGCTTCAAGTATTAGCAAGTGGGCGGAAGCCTATGTGAAGACTGCAGCAGACTTAGGACTCCTGCAAGGCCGAGAGAACAATCGATTCGCTCCAAAAGCATGGATGACCCGCGCAGAAAGCGCACAGGTTATTTATACGCTGCTGAGCAAGTAGGCTAAACTAAGGTGTGCTGAATTCTGGCACCCCTTAGTTTGAGCAGCGGTTAGCATTTTAGTATGCTCCAAAAGAAAACAGGGTATCCCGAAGCGATTATCGCTTGCGAGATACCCTGTTTTGTTATGCTGTATGGCTGGGCAGTGGGAAGAAAAGAAATCTTTTAGATGATTGCCTTTAGGATAGCGAATCCATAGGCTGGCATTTTCACGATCAGCTTGCTGCGTTCTGTGCGCATTGTTTCGCCTGTAAACAAGTTCTCCCAATCCCGCTCGTCTACGTCAATACGGAAGGTCTGAGCGGTCTCTTCACTGTTGATTAGTACCACAATCGTCTGCAGATCCAGCCGGCGCTCATAGGCTAGCTTGCTGCCTTGTTGTCCTGCCTCAAGGAAGGTAAATGTACCTGTGCGGAGAGCAGGGTGGTCATTGCGTATTTTAATAAGCTGACGATAGAACTCGAAGAGCTCTCGATCCTGCTTTTCAGGGTTCCACTCCATGCATTTGCGGCAACCAGGGTCACCTTCACCGTCCATGCCGATCTCGTCACCGTAATAGATGCAGGGAGTGCCCATAAAGGTGAATTGGAACAGTGCCGCTAATCGCATCTTGTTTTTGTCTCCAGCAGCCAGCGTAAGCAGTCGTGGAGTATCGTGGCTGTCCAGCAGATTAAAAGCAACTTCACTAGCCTGCAGCGGGTAGCGTGATAACTGTTTACCAATGGAATTGGCGAATCCTTCAGCATCAAGAGTGCCATTCACAAAGAAGTCAAGGACGGCGTCAGTGAAAGGATAGTTCATAACGGCATCAAATTTATCGCCTTCCAGCCAAGGTGCAGATTCATGCCAGATTTCCCCCAATATGTAAGCCTCAGGATTAGCACGTTTAACCACCTTGCGGAATTCCCGCCAGAAATCATGATCCACTTCATTGGCAACGTCCAGACGCCAGCCATCGATCCCGACTTCTTTGATCCAGTATTCTGCGACTTTCAGTAAGTATTGTTTAACTTCAGGGTGTTCTGTGTTTAGCTTTGGCATTAGCGGTTCAAAAGCAAAGGTGTCATAAGTAGGGACACCGTTTTCAATCTGAAGCGGAAACTTGCGAATATGGAACCAATCTTTAAAGGCGGAAGCCTCTCCTTTTTCTTGAACATCTACAAAAGGAGCAAAGGTTTTGCCAGAATGATTGAATACGGCATCTAGCAGGACACGAATCCCACGTTTATGGCAGCTATCGACGAGCTTTTTTAAAGTCTCAATATCTCCAAAATGCGGATCGACCTTCATATAGTCTTCTGTATCGTATTTGTGATTAGTAGTTGCATCAAAGATAGGTGTGAAATAAATAGCAGTGATCCCAAGCTCGTTAAGATGATCTAAATGATCAATAACCCCTTGCAGGTCGCCGCCAAAAAAATTGGTTGGTGTTGGTTCGGAGCCCCATGGCTGAACATTTTCCGGATCAAGGCTCGGGTCACCATTTGCAAAGCGTTCTGGGAAGATCTGATAAAAAACAGCGTCCTTTACCCAGGCAGGCGGAGCGAATACGTCAACGCGGTTAATGAAAGGGAATTCGAACAGCTTGTTTGGGTTTTCCGGCCGCACCGTTTGAAAGTCACTTTCGGTCATCCAAATTCGTTCGTTATCTTTTTGAAGTAAGAAACCGTATTTCAAGCGGCGGTAGAGAGGTACTGAAGCACATTCCCAATAGTCAAACATAGCATCGGAGGTGAAGAGGGTCATGGGAATTAGCTCTTTTGTGGTATCCCAAGCATATTTATCTCCAGCAAAGGCGAATACTTCGGTTAAATCCCCTTTTTTAGCGCGTAGACGCAGGTGAATCGTACTTTCATTATAGGCATAAGACCAATTTAACCGCGGACGATGATACACTGCTTCCAGTAACATGATAAATCCTCCTAAAGTTTTGTTAGCGCTACTTCCTCGGATACTTCGGCAAAACCGCATCGAAAGCATAGGCTAAGTTTTGTTAGCGCTACTTTCTCGAAAGCATAAACTATTCCCGGACGATACTCCACAGAGCGCGTGGAATGTAGAATGTCGCTATTGTTATTGGTTGCACAGTTTTTTATGCAACATGCACTAAATCAGTAGCAGAGTAGCACATAACAAAGAGGCACAACCACCGCGAAGTAGCTTGCCCGAGGTTGTACCTTTGATAAGTAACATTGCCTTTTAATTATATAGAACAGGAGGCAGACAAGGGATGTTGTGCTTCATGCTGGACAGCCTCTTAACGTTTTGGATTATAGCATGGAATAAAAGGGCTTTCAATACTCTTGTTCAAACCATTGCACTAAATTTCACTAAAGTAAACGAGCATTGTGTAGGGCAATTTATGAGAAATCTCTTGAAATAGAGAAAATGTGGCATATTAGGGGCAAATAAAATAGATATTCCAATAATAAACACATGAATTATCGACTAATTAAAAGATATCATGTGAAAAATGGAGATATATGCCTATAATGTATATCAAATAATGGAAAATGACCCAATACAGTATATGCAAACGTTTTTAAAAACAATCGTTACTGTTGTATGATGTACTCATGAATGAAGCGCTTTCTTACCTGTGAAATGCAGATACAGAAGGAGCAAGCTAAAAGAAGAACTTTTTTTTTAGCCTTTCTGAAATCGTTTGCGCAGATTGCAGCACTACTATTTTCCATCTTACGTTTTTAAAAATTGGGAGGGGTTAAAGTAATGAAATTGAAAAAAATGATGGTTATCACCGCAGCTTTCTCAATGGCTCTGTCCGTTACAGCATGCGGTTCGAACAACAACAGTACGAATAACGGGGGCAACAACGCAGCAAAAGCAACTAATAATGCTACTACAGAGACTGCAGCGCCAGAGAGCACAGATGCAGCAGCAACAAATGAAATTGTACCTGAAGATGGCGCAACTCTAGTTGTATGGGAAAGTAAAGAAGAAAGACCTTTTGCAGATGAGATTGCTAAACAGTTCACAGCAAAATATAACGTTCCAGTCAAGGTTGAAGAATTGGCACCACCAGATCAAGTAACTAAACTTACTCAAGATGGTCCTTCAGGATTAGCGGCAGACGTTATTCTTATCCCTCACGATAACTTAGGTAAAGCGGCAAGCGCGAGCTTGGTTCTTCCTAACGATGTCTTCGGTGAAGAAACAAAAGCTAACAATACTGAAGCTTCGATTATCGGATCTTCGTACGAAGGCGAATTGTATGGTTACCCAAGAGCAGCAGAAACTTATGCATTGTTCTACAATAAATCGCTTGTTAAAGAAGCACCTAAATCATTTGATGATGTTCTTGCATTCAGCAAAACATTCACGGATAAATCGAAAAATAGATATGGGATTATGTGGGAAGTAGGAAACTTGTACTTCAACTACATGTTTATCGCTTCCGATGGCGGATACCTCTTCGGTAAGGATGGTACGGATAAAGATGATATCGGTCTTGCTAACGATGGTGCAATTGCAGGACTTAAAGAATTTGTGAAACTGAAGGAAGCATTGCCAATTAAGAGTGGTGATATCAACAGTGATATCAAACGCAGCTTGTTCAACTCTGGTGATGTAGCTATGGATATCACAGGTCCATGGGAGCTTGGAGGATACAAAGAAGCTCTTGGTGACAACCTTGGTATTGCTCCAATCCCTACAGTGAATGGCAAAACAGCAATTACATTCTCTGGTATTAAAATTTTCGCAGTTAACTCGTTTACTCAATATCCGAATGCTGCTAAATTGTATGCGAATTTTGCTTCAAGCAAAGACGCTCAGCTGTTACTGAACAAAACGATTGGTTCGGTTCCTACAAACAACGAGGCGCTTCTTGATCCACAGATCTCTAGCGATCCATATGTCTCTGTTTTTGCAGAACAAGCTAAGAACTCCCAACCGATGCCTTCTATTCCTGAAATGGGTAACGTATGGAGCCCAGTAAATGCTGCCCTTCCAGAAATTTGGGATAAAAATGGGGATCCAAAAGCAGCAATGGACAAAGCTGTACAACAAATCAAAGATTTGAATAACAGTGCATCCCAATAAGGATCATAATTCACTGTCTTAACAGCATACAGTGAATCAAGCTGCCCGCCGCATGTTTAGCGGCTGGCAGCTTCTTATTTTCACTCGGAGAGGAGAACGGAAGCGAAATGCAACGACATCGCACGAGGGCCGCAATACTGTCGACGATTTTTATGGGATTGGGACAAATATATAACCGCCAATTCGTTAAAGGAATATTATATTTAGCCGTAGAAGCTGTAGCCGTTTTTTATTTTATTGAGAACCTTGCCAACTCTTTATGGGGCATCGTAACACTAGGAGAGAATCCGAGTCGTCTGGTTAAAGTGAAGGGGATCGCCAAGATGGTTACCGGTGATCACTCGATTTATATCATGATCCAAAGCTTGATCACCATCCTTATTCTTATTCTATTGATTATCGCGTGGTATTTGAATATCAGAGATGCTTACAAGATTGGAGAAAAACGTGATAACGGTCTTCAGGCAAACACTTTTAAACAAAGTGTTCGTTATATCCTGGATTACAAGTTTGCTCAAGCGTTTCTAGTCTTGCCGGGCATTGGTGTTCTATTCTTTACGATTATGCCAATTATCTTCATGATCCTGTTGGCCTTTACGAACTATTCCGCACCTGATCATCTTCCACCCGCCAAATTGGTGGACTGGGTTGGATTTCAGACCTTTCGTAATTTATTGGTCCTTAAGACATGGAGCCACACTTTTTATGGTGTATTAACATGGACAATTATATGGGCAGTTCTTTCAACCATTACTACATACTTCGGAGGACTGTTGGTCGCTTTGCTGGTGAGTCAGAAGGGCATTCGCTTCAAAGGAATGTGGAGAGTAATTCTGATTGTGCCTTACGCGGTGCCACAGTTAATCTCGCTTCTGCTCATGCGCAACTTATTTAACGGTCAATTCGGGCCTATCAATCAATACATGGGGTATTTTGGATTGGATGGTTTACCGTGGCTGACTGACCCATTCTGGGCTAAGGTTACCGTAATTATCGTTAATATGTGGGTAGGTATTCCTGTTTCTATGCTGCTTATCATGGGCGTTCTGACTACTATCCCACGGGATATGTATGAAGCTGCTGAGGTGGATGGAGCATCGGGTTATCAGAAGTTCCGTATCGTAACGTTGCCGATGGTATTGTTCTCTACAGCACCAACCTTGATTACGCAGTTTGCAGGTAACATCAACAACTTTAACGCGATCTTCCTATTAACTGGTGGTAGTCCGGTAAATGGTGACTATCAATATGCCGGTTCTACGGACTTGCTAGTAACCTGGTTATACAAATTAACGCTTGATCAGAATAAAAACAACATGGCTTCGGCAATAGGGATTATTATCTTTATCATTGTCGCTTCATTCTCCCTGTACAATTACCGCCGGACGAAGTCATTTAAAGAGGAGGATATGATCCAATGAGCAGAAAAGTCGCGAACTTTATTCGCTTAGCAGGTAGTTATATTATCTTGATTGCTTTGTCGATAGCTGCACTCTATCCTGCCCTTTGGATTCTTTTAGCTTCTTTCCGACCTGGTAAATCATTGTACAGCAAAACGTTTATTCCCGAGCAATTCACTTTATCACATTACAGAGAATTGTTCACATCACCCAGCTATATGTTTGGGACTTGGTATGCCAATACCTTGAAAATAGCTGTGTTCTCGATGCTTATCGGGGTAGTTCTTACTTTGTTAACCAGTTATGCCGTATCCAGATTCCGGTTTAAAGCGCGTAAAACAGCGTTATCCACCGTATTGATTCTTGGTATGTTCCCTGGTTTTATGAGTATGATCGCTATTTATATGCTGCTTAAAGAGTTTAATTTGCTGGATACACATATTGCGTTAATTATCGTTTATGCGGCCGGGGCGCCGCTGGGAGGGACCTTTATCGCCAAAGGTTTCCTCGATACGATTCCTCGTTCCTTGGATGAGGCCGCTCGTATTGACGGGGCGAGCAATTTCGGAATATTTATGCGAATCATCTTACCTTTGTCACGTCCTATGATCACATATATGGCGCTGACTCAGTTTGTTGGACCATGGGTGGACTTCATTTTTGCGAGACTCATTCTGCGGACTAAGGAGAACTGGACAGTTGCAGTGGGGATGTGGGATATGGTTAACACCAATCAAAACACTAACTTTACCTTGTTCTCTGCGGGTGCGGTTTTGATCTCCATTCCAATTATGATTTTGTTTGTATTCTTGCAACGTCTGCTAGTAGATGGCTTGACAGCAGGAGCTAGTAAGGGGTAAACCCATTCGCTCGCTTCATACTAATAAATGATCGGGGTACAGCCTTTATACAGAAATGGAGGGCTGTACCCTTATTTCGTCATGGGGAGTGAACTTAATGAAAAAGTCCTGGACTCTATATTTTAAATCTGTTGGAGTTAAACTGTTCGTTATTTTATTTAGTTCTATAGTTCTCTTATCCTCCGTGCTAGGATTGACTTCCTATTTTGCCGCTAAAAATATCATTACGAATGAGGTTGCTGCAGCCTCCACACAATCTGTAGTTCAGGCAGCGGACAAGCTGGATTTTGTGCTGGCAGAGTATGAGGCACTATCAAGGCAGTTTGCACTCGACTCTGTGTTAAAGGGTGATTTAGAAAAAATAAATAGCGGCGAGCTTACAACTGTGGCCAAAGCCGGTGCTGAAGATCGGATTCGCAGAAAGCTGGACTTGGTAAAAGGCTCTGATGAGCGGATGTATGGCGTCAGGCTGGTATCCAAGAGCTTGGTAGACTCAGAATCTTATAAGTCTGCTGGCATAAGTGGGATTCGTAGTGATGAAGGCATTTCCGCAAGATTAGAGCAAATTGCCGCAGCTAAAGGAGAGCCAGTCTGGTTTCCCGTTCGTGAGAAAGGCTTTTTTGATGCTTATACTGAGCCCTCCTTAACTATGGGGAGATTGCTACGTAATCTTTTACATCCCGAAGCGGAGTATTACATGCTAATCGAAGTGAAAGGGAAGGCCATGACTGAAATGCTGTCTAACCTTCAGATTGGGATGACCGGTGAAATTCGTATCTTGAGTGCGGATGGCAGCATTGTGTATGGTGCGGATCATGCCAAGCTGGGTCAACCCTCTTACATAAAAGTTTCAGAAGAACAAGGGAAAGAGCAAAATCATTCATTTACAGCGGAGGATGAGAACGGAAGTTCTCAGCTTGTTGTATACCAACCCCTGGCGACTGCCAAGTGGATGCTTATGGGGTATGCTCCTGTCAGTGATTTTACTAAGTCTGCGGACAAGCTTTTATATATCACATTTTCTGTGGTGCTGGCGGCAGCCTTAATAGCACTACTAATTGGTTATATTCTTGTTCGATTGGTAGGGCGCCCGCTGGGTAAGCTGGCAATCTTGATGGAGGAAGGAGAGCGTGGGAACCTACAGGTACGAACCAATTTCAAGGGCAAAGATGAGATTGGCCGCTTGGGTCAAAGCTTCAACAAAATGATGGAGCAGATCTCCTTACTTGCAAGGCAGAGCGGGAATTCGGCAGATGAGGTCCTCCTTACTTCGGAACAATTAGTACAAGCATCAAGTACAATCTCCCTCCATGCCAGAGAGGTTGCGACCGCTACCGGTGAGATTGCAGCGGGGTCAGCCAGCCTCGCTGTTGAAGCCGAACGCAGTTATCACAATGTTGAGATTATCGGCAACAAAATGAGTGAAGTGACGGAAATAAATACAGTGATGGACCATTCAGCAGAACGGGTCATTGAGGTTAGCAATCAAGGTACAGAGCTGATGAAGCTGCTGGTAGAGCAGAGTGAGTCTACGGTAGAGGTGATCAATCGAATTCAAGATAATTCTACTAAGCTCAGAGAAAGCACTCATTTAATTCGCAGTATACTCAGCCCTATGATTGCTGTGAATAAGCAGACCAATATTTTGGCACTAAATGCTACCATAGAAGCAGTTAGAGCAGGTGCGGCAGGTAGAGGGTTCATAGTGATTGCTGATGAAATCAGGCAGCTCGCTAACCAGTCGAATGAATCGATTCAATCGGTCTCCAAGATCACGGAAGAGATTGGTCTACATATCGAGAACACCGTTAAGGATATCAATGAAGCCGCTCCTAAGTTCCGTGAACAAATCTCTTCTGTAAGAGAGTCGTCAACGATATTCGCGAGTGTCAAAGAGGAAATGGAACATTTCATGAGACATATTAGTGAATCTTCTGCTTCTGTCCTCGAACTGATTGAGTTCCAGCGTCAACTCGGTGAATCCATGGCCAGCGTAAGCTCCATCGTCCAGCAAACCACTGCTTCGACGGAGGAGGTAGCTTCTATGTCATCTCAGCAATTCACGGTTAGTGAGGAATTGGTTGCCCTATCGGAAAAGCTGGAGGGCTTGGCAGCCGATCTTAAGCACTCTTTGGTTTCTTTTCAAGTATGACAATATTATTCTAATAGAGACGGGCAATTTTCCAATATAATGGAGAGTTGCTCGTTTTTGTTGATTTGATTGCTATCGGACGTTATCTTGTCTTCGAAGTGGCTAAAGAGATACACTTGTATTAAGTAATAAATGAAGAAAGTAGTGATCCATTGACGAACTTAAATCTGAGCCCCAGCGGGAGTCTTTTTCAGCAGGTTTTAATCGAGGGAGATTATAGTCCTCATTTTTTTGCTTACTATTATAAACAGTGGAATAACTACAATATGTCTTACCATCAGCATAATTCAACGGAAATCATGTATTTGATCTCAGGAAGTTGTATCGTGGATGTCCGTCCAAGCTCAGGAGGAGAAGAGAGAGTTCGGCTGAAGCGGGGAGAATTGATCATTTTAGACGCGAATGTTCCGCATAGGCTGATTGTTGAAGAGGGGGCACCTTGTCGGATGCTAAATGTGGAATTTGGCTTCATGGAATATAGAGGGGTTGCACCCTCTGTTGGCAAGCTAGCCCGTAAAGAAACGGCGCTCGCAGAAATGCTGCAGCTTCCTTTTTCCAGTTTAGTAATGCCTGATCCGGAGGAAATCTATCATGTTCTAAAGGGACTTGTGTTAGAGCTTGATCAGAGCGGCGGAAAGGGTGGAAGTATGGTTGATTTATTATTTTGTGAGCTTCTGTTGCGGTTATCCAGACTTCGGCAAGAGCAGCTTCATACCAGCCAACAGCCCTCGCAGCTTTATGTGCGCCGGAGCATTGAATTCCTGCATCAGAACTATGACCAGAACATTCAGGTTAAGGACATCGCTGCCGCAGTTAATCTGCATCCCGGATATTTGCATCGAATTTTTAAGAGCCATACGGGTCGGACGCTCAGCGATTACTTGAATATGCTGCGAATGGAGAAAGCGAAGATGCTGCTTGGGCAGAGCGACATCCCGATTGCTGAAATTGCAGATTACGTAGGAATTAGCAGCAGGCAATATTTTCACCTTCTTTTTAAAAAATACGCCGATTGCACGCCTGTAGAATTCCGCAATTCCATTGAGCGTCACGCCTGGAGTTATGAAGAGTATGATTTTCAGTAGATAGGTTAGGATTTTTGACACCTTCTTTCAAAAGAGGTCATGATATTGGTTACGCTTTCCTTAGGTCCCTTGCTACAATGGACAGGAACAACCAATTCATTACCGGAGGATGATAACCATGTCATTTAAAGTGTCTTTTATAGGGGCAGGCAGCATTGGATTTACCCGTGGATTGTTGCGGGACTTACTAACTGTACCGGAATTTAAAAATATCGAAGTCTCATTTATGGATATTAATAGCCACAATCTGGAGATGGTCACGGAGCTATGCCAGCGTGATATTAAGGAGAATGGTTTAAATATACAAATTCAGGCGACAACGGATCGCAGAGATGCACTGAAGGATGCTAAGTACGTATTTTGTACTATTCGGATGGGTGGGCTTGAAGCCTTTGCTACGGATGTGGACATTCCCTTAAAATACGGAGTCGATCAGTGTGTGGGAGATACTCTGTGTGCGGGTGGCATCATGTACGGGCAACGCGGAATTGCGGAGATGCTGAATATTTGCCGTGATATTAGGGAGATGGCAGCACCGGATGTACTTTTGCTTAACTATTCGAATCCGATGGCTATGCTGACCTGGGCCTGCAATAAATATGGTGGTGTTCGGACCATCGGTCTATGTCATGGTGTACAGCATGGGCACCAGCAAATTGCAGATGTGTATGGTCTTAAGAAATCCGAAGTTGATATTATCTGTGCGGGCATCAATCACCAGACCTGGTATATTTCAGCAAGTCATGAGGGGAAGGATCTGACCGAAGGTCTTTTAGAGGCTTTTGAGAAACATCCGGAATTCAGCCGTACGGAAAAAGTGCGCATCGATATGCTTCGTCGCTTTGGCTACTATAGTACAGAATCCAATGGACACTTAAGTGAGTACGTGCCATGGTACCGTAAACGCAGTGATGAAATTATGGATTGGATCGATCTGGGGAGCTGGATTAACGGAGAAACAGGCGGTTATCTGCGTGTCTGCACGGAAGGTCGAAATTGGTTCGAGACCGATTTTCCAAACTGGATGAAAGACCCGGCACTGGAGTATACGAAGGAGAATCGCGGGGAAGAGCACGGCTCTTATATTATAGAAGGGTTGGAAACGGGACGAGTGTACCGGGGGCACTTTAATACAGTGAACAATGGCGTAATCTCTAATTTACCAGAGGACGCCATTATCGAAGCACCGGGATATGTAGACCGGAACGGGATCTCCATGCCATTGGTAGGCGAATTGCCGCTTGGACCTGCCGCGGTATGCAACGTCAGTATTTCAGTGCAACGTCTGGCGGTTGAAGCAGCTGTACACGGCGATGATAAGCTGTTACGTCAGGCATTTATGATGGACCCACTCGTTGGTGCCGTATGCAATCCAAAAGAAATCTGGCAGATGGTCGATGAGATGCTCGTCGCAGGGGAACAGTGGCTGCCTCAATACAGCGAAGCTATTGCTAAAGCCAAGGAACGTTTGGCTTCAGGAGAGCTTATCCCAACGAACGCTAACAACGAGGGCGCTGCTCGCCTGAAGGTGAAGTCGGTGGATGAGATGATGCAGGACCGGGAAGCAGCGAACAAAAATGCTGGTGAGTCTGATAAAGGCAAGGATAGAGAGAAGGTTCAATAAGGTGTAGCATTGAAAGCTTTTTAACTATAAATAACCTCCGCATTCCAGAGTTTGGGATTGGAGGTTTTTTTAGGATGTAAATCTAAGCGGGGGATAAACAAAACAGCAGTCATAGCTTACGAAAATAAGCTGACATGGGTGGGGAGTACAAGTTTATCGGTACCGATCCAAATTGTGAAATTAGGTTTATAGTAGGAGTTATTATGTAACTGAAAAAAGAAAGTTAGTTTAATTTCACTGGCTTATTTTTTTATCTATACCGTAGCGCCGAGGGCTACAGTAATCCCACACAGTTGCCCTACATACTATACTGACGCATTCCTCGATACTTACGGACTCAGATGAGCAATTTGCCCATCCCCGATACTTGCGGACCCAGATGACGCTATTCGCCCATCCCCCGGTACTTTCGGACCCAGATGACGCTATTCGTCCATCCCTCGATCTTACGGACCCAGATGACGCTATTTGTCCATCCACGATACCTACGGACCTAGATGACGCTATTTAGCAATTTATCGCCTTTGGAGCGTATTATCGGACTCCAGTGCAGCTATTGCTCAGAAAGAGGCTCTTTTTTGGTGTTTTTCATGCCTATAGCGGCTATGGGGTCCGATAGCAAGCCAAATATGCGATAAAGCTACGTATAAGGTCATCTGTGTCCGAAAGCGCCGATCCCACAGTAATCCCTCAGTTGCCCTAATTGGATTTCCAGCGCATTCCCTGATACTTACGGACCTAGGTGACACTATTCGTTTATTCCCCGATACTTGCGGACCTAGATGACGCTATTCGCCCATCCCCCGATACTTGCGGACCCAGATGACGCTATTCGCCCATCCCCTGATCTTGCGGACCCAGATGACCCTATTTGCAAATTTATCGCCATTGAGCGTATTATCGGACTCCAGTGCAGCTATTGCTCAGAAAGAGGCTCTTTTTTGGTGTTTTTCGTGCTAATAGTAGCTATGGGGTCCGATAGCAAGCCAAATATGCGCTAAAGCTACGTATAAGGTCATCTGTGTCCGAAAGCGCCGCCCCCCCAGTAATCCTACAGTTGCCCTACATACTATTCTGACGCATCCCCGATACTTACGGACCCAGATGATGCTATTCGCCCATCCCTCGATCTTACGGACCCAGATGACCCTATTTGCAAATTTATCGCCTTTGGAGCGTATTATCGGACTCCAGTGCAGCTATTGCTCAGAATGAGGCACGTTTTTGGTGTTTTTCATGCCTATAGCGGCTATGGGGTCCGATAGCAAGTCAAATATGCGATAAAGCTACGTATAAGGTCATCTGTGTCCGAAAGCGCCGATCTCCCAGAATCCCCAGTTGCCCTAATTGGATTTCCAGCGCATTCCCTGATACTTACGGACCCAGATGACGCTATTTGCCCATCCCCTGATACTTGCGAACTTAGATGACGCAATTTACGAAGTTTGTTGTTTTGGTCAAGAAGGTGAGACGCCAAAAACGCGGATGTTCCATCAGCCATTTTTGGCTTTTGGGACATCCGCGTTTTGGAGTGGGGGATTAAGAATTAACCGTACCTTTTGGACTAAAGAAGGTCTTCAGCGCCTGATACACTTCTTTTTTGTCTTTAATGACGTAATGCATGAATTGTTCATGTTTCAGATGGCGATAAGCTGACATCAAGGTACTGCTACGATTGTATTGGTTCACCTCACCGTAGCCGAACATATTGCTTCGTTTCAGCAGTTCTCCGATCAGCTTCACGCAACGTTCGTTGTCGGAGGTGAGATTATCACCATCGGAGAAGTGAAATGGATAAATGTTGTACTGCGCAGGTGGGTAGCGGCTATCGATAATTTCAATCGCTCGCTGATATGCCGAGGAACAAATCGTTCCCCCGCTTTCGCCACGGGTGAAGAAATCATGCTCACTGACTTCCTTAGCCTCCGTATGGTGGGCGAGAAAAACAATCTCTACCTTCTCATATTGGCGGCGCAGAAAACGGGTCATCCAGAAGAAGAAGCTGCGGGCGCAGTATTTTTCAAATGAACCCATCGAACCTGACGTATCCATCATCGCAATAATGACCGCATTGGAATGAGGTGTTCTAATATCATCCCATGTTTTGTAGCGCAGATCATCTGGGCTGATACTGTGAATGCCGGGATTTCCGCTGCTTGCATTGCGTCGGAGATTCTCCAGCAGCGTACGTTTTTTATCGATGTTGGACATCATCCCTTTTTTACGAATATCGTTAAAAATAATGGATTTGACCTCGATCTCTTCCTTATTCTTAGGCTTCAGATGAGGCAATTCCATATCCTGAAACAGAATGTCCTCCAGATCTTCCAGATTGACCTCTGCTTCCACGGTATCTTGGCCCGGCTGATCGCCTGCTTTTTCTCCTTTACCGGGCTGTGCCGATTGTGAATCGCGCCCAAGCACATCGCCAACCTGACTTTCCCCGTCCCCCTGTCCTACATGCTTCTGTTTACGGAAGTTATAAATAATCCGGTATTCATCCAGACTGCGAATCGGAACCTTCACAATCTGCTTACCGCCTGACAAAATAATATTTTCTTCGGTAACGAGGTCAGGCAAATTATCCTTGATGGCTTCTCTGACCTTTTGCTGATGGCGTTCCTGATCCTGATGACCTTTACGATGAAGGGACCAGTCTTCTTTTGAGACTACGAAGGAAAAGGGACCGGATGATTGCGACAGGATGACCACCTCCCATGGAATATGAATGTTGATTGAGGGAATTTTTTACAAAGTATATAGTTGGATCCCCCGCAAAGTACCTGAGTACGCATAGAAAGCAAAGCCTCACTTTGTGGGGATGTTTTGGGGTTGTAACTAAAGTATATTCATGGGGATGAGGGATATGTGATTTCTTATTCACTGATCTCATCTACGGTCAGCACATAGCTGTTAGATTGGCTTTCGCCAGAGTAGTTACGTCCATCCATATTGAAAGAGAATTGAGCATTTACGGATCCCTTAAGGAAACGACCCATTACCTGTTCACTCACCTGGACAAAATAATGAATGTTAACCATAGATGCAGCATTAACTATCCCCAGCGGCAAGGTGCCGGTAAATGAAGATTGTGGGTTCGGAACTCCATCAATCACAATGCTGTTGGGATCAAGAAAACATTTTTCCGGGGTTAGACGATTCAGAGATATTTCCGCTGGCCAATTTCCGCTATTGGTTAGTGAGATCCAGCATTGGACTCGCTCTCCTGCTTCTACGATAGTTGGTTTTGCATGGACTACGAGTGAAATGACAGGTGTGACTACTAGGGTGGTAACTGTATTGGAACGAGAGGTTTGCCGTACGGTCCGTCCGTCTGGAAGCACAAAGGTATACTGAACACTACCATGGTTTTGTACGGCTGCGATTTCATGAATGTTAATGGCTGCAGGTATACTCACTTGAAAAACTACAACTGCTGTAGTACCGCCTCTTAAAGTACCTAACTGGATGCCTTCCGCTGGTCGTGCACCTTTTTGCAACACTCCATTTAAGAGAACACTATCCCATACGAAAAGAGTACCTGAAGGTATGGCATCTGTTAGGACTGCATTTACAGCCAGATTCCCGTTGTTCGTTACCGTAAGCTCATATCTCAAATTATCGCCCGGAGCTGCTGTAACATGATCCACTTTTTTACTAATGGTGACCCCCGCTTGGACAAGTGAGACAACCGCAGTGTTACTTTCGGTCGTAATTGTATGCTCATCGACTGAATAGGTGACAACCGCGCTGTTGGTTAAGGCCAACGAGGGAGAAAACTCTGTTACTCGGACACGAAAAGTAATATCAACGCTTAGGTCTGTGTCCAGGGAACCGAGTAATATCCCCTGTGCCGGGTCTGATTCTGGGTAATAAATCCCACCTGCGATGACACTCCCCGGTATAAACACCGCCCCGTCTGGAATAGAAATTGTTGCACTGATTTGAGTTAAGAGGCTGTTTCCTTCATTTGTAAGCCGCAAGGTGTAAGTGACTACATCCCCTATAAAAGAAGTCGGAGTACTTGCAGACAAGGAGGTCGAGAGCTGGTAGGAGCGTAAAGAAACCTGTACGGAATTTGAAAATAGATCTCCTTTAACGATTCTTCCCTCCGGTGTGGAAAAAGAAAAACGGCCTAGCGCTTTATTTTGCAGCACTAGGGAAGACGGCAGGGAAATGATGACGACTTGAAAGGCGATGCTCACTTGATTCTGCGGTGCAATAGAACCAAGGGGGATGCCTGAAGACGGTGTAGCCCCCGGAAGAGGCACACCGTCTCTGAGCACACTGTTGGAAATAAAGGATACACCTTCTGGAAGAATGTCAAACACCGTCAAAAAAGCATCTGTATTTCCATTATTACTGGCTGTAATGGTATACACCAAAGTGTCGCCTAAAGAGGCGTGGAGTTTATCTGTACTCTTCAGCAATGAAAGCACGGGGCCCACGACCGGGGTGTTAACGGTATTGGAATAGACAATTCCGTCAACACCCGCTGCCGAGTTGAAGAGTACCATGGACTGATTGGTTACGACAGGTTGGGTACGTGAGCCGGGAATCATAACGCTACTACCTGAACCTGGAAGGTAATGGTTGAAGAAGCACCTGCAGCAATTGTACCAATTGCGATTCCCGAAGCCGGACTGCCACTAGGACGTGGGGCTCCATCTACGGTAATGCTTCCCGTTACGAACTGGCTGCCAGCTGGAATAGGGTCAACCATGATGACATTATTAACTGGTGAAATCCCTAAGTTGGTGACAACAATCGTATAGGTGATGATATCGCCCACAACCGCATCAATAGAAGTAGTGCTCTTAACCACACTTACGTCTGGTGAAGATACAGGGATAATTAGGACGTTTGAGACAGAGGATCCCGTGAGTAAACGTCCATCTGGTGGTGTGAATGTGAAATTTGCTGTAGCTTGATTGACTAACTGTTGTGGCGAAGGGAGGGAAGCAATAGTAACCTGCAACGTAATGGTTACTGTTACTGTACTTCCCGGAGCTACCGACCCAATACTTAAGCCAGTAGCCGGATCTGATCCTGGTTGTGGTACCCCATTCACGAGCACGCTGTTTGGAACAAAGACAGCTCCGTTCGGAATGGTATCGGTAATAACTACATTTGCTATGAGGTTACCAGTATTCGTCACATTTAAGGAGTAAGTAATCGTATCTCCGACAGTTGCGGCGGTTCTGTCCGCCCCTTTGACAACTACAATGATAGGTTGATATACCGGAATAACAAGTGTATTTGAGAATGAAGATCCTGAGAATGCGCCGGAGGTGAAACTGACGGAAGCTTGATTACTAAGCGTTGTAGGATTAGGCAGCACATTGACAATCGTGTTGAACGAGACTTGAAAAGATGCTCCCGGTGCAAGTGTACCGAGCGAGATCCCGTTGGCTGGATTGGCGCTAGGGCGTGGAGTGCCATCTACGGTCACACTGCCAGCGACAAAGCTAGAGCCTGCAGGTATTGGATCACTGAGGTTAACGTTACTGATATTTGCTATTCCGCTGTTGGTAACAGTGAAGTTATAAGTGATGGTATCGCCAACAACGGCATCGGTAGCTGTCGAAGATTTAGTGACGATAACGTTCGGTGAGGATACTGAGATTGTTGTTGTATTGGAATTGATCGAATTGTTAAATGTCCGTCCATCTGGAAGTGTGTATGCAAACGCGACGGAAGCTTGATTGAGCAGCTGTTGGCTTGCCGGCAATGTTGTGATAAGCACTGAGAACATTACAGACAGGCTTCCATTCGCGGAGATTACCCCCAGTGGGATCCCGGCAGCTGGGTCTGCTCCTGGAGCAGGAGCGCCTTGAATGAGTACACTGTTTGGAATAAACGTTGTACCCGCTGGAATGGTGTCACTCAGGGTTGCTAAAGCTCCGTAGTTACCTGTGTTGGTCACATTTATAGTATAAGTAATCGTATCCCCAACGGTAGCATTGACTGAATTGGAGCTTTTTGCTGCTGCAAGGATAGGCAGATAGACAGGCGTCGTGACGATATTTGAGAAGGCTACATTTGAGACAACACCTGAGGTGAAGCTGACTGTTGACTGATTATTTAACAATCCAGTAGGCGGTAGTGAAACTACATTTACGGTAAAAGCAACAGTTACGGTTACACCGGGTGCTATGCTGCCTAGGGTCACTCCAGTAGCTGGGCTAACTCCTGTGCGAGGCACACCGTCCACAAGCACGCTGCCTGTCACAAAGGTGGTGCCGGCAGGAAGGGCGTCTGTGAAGACCACATTATTTACAGTGGCAATCCCGTTATTAGTTAAAGCTATGGAATAAGTGATTGTGTCACCGACTGTAGTTGATGTTGTGGTTGTAGTTTTAATTACAGCAATATTAGGTGAGGAGACCGGAATAGTGACGGTGTTAGAGAGTGCAGTCCCATTAAGTGTACGTCCGTCGGGTAAGGTGAAGCTGTATGCTGCGGTTCCTTGATTGACCAGTTGCTGAGGACTAGGCAATGAAGTGATGTCAACCGTGAAAATGACTACGGTCGTTCCTCCAGGCTGTATTATTCCAGCTGCAATTCCGGTGGAAGGATCCGCTTGCGCTAAAGGGAGTCCATTGATGAGCACGCTATTCGGAACAAAAGCCGTACCTGCGGGAATATTATCCGTCAATGTTAAATTAGCAGCATAGTTTCCTGTGTTACTCACTGTCAGTGTGTAGCTAACGGAATCGCCAACCGTGGCATTGGCTGTACTAGCACTCTTGACTACGGCAATGTTCGGCTGGAACACAGGGACTGTAACGGTATTAGAAAAAGTGGAGCTTGAAATAACGCCTGAAGTGAAGGTAACGGATGCCTGATTGATGAGTGAAGCTGTAGGAGGGACGGAGGTAACAGTAACACTGTAGGTAACCAGCGCTGATGCACCAGCTGCTAGAGTGCCGATAGATATCCCCGAAGCAGGATTCAAGTTCGGGAATGGAACTCCGTTGACAGACACGCTGCCTGTTACAAAAGTACTCCCTACCGGTGTAGGATCATTGAGTAAGACGCTAGTAACAGATTCTATACCATTATTAGTTATATTGACGTTGTATGTGACCGTTTCACCAACAGCAACTGATGTTGAAGTAGTGCTCTTGGTAACGACAATGTTAGGAGCAGAGACTTGTAAAGTTACAGTGTTAGACACAGCAGTCCCAGATAACGGTCTACCGTCAGGCGGAGTAAAGGTAAAGCTTGCAGAAGCCTGATTACTAATCTGCTGAGGTGTTGGCAGGGAGATGATATCAACGGTGAAGCTGACTGCAATACTGGCACCAGGAGCGACATTTCCTACAGCTATCCCTGTATCAGGGGCTGATCCGGGTTGAGGCATACCACCTACAATGACACTATTAGGAACAAAAACTGTACCTGCTGGAATGTTATCAGTTAGCGTAAGATTTGCAGCCAGATTACCTGTGTTGCTAACAATCACTGTGTAGATGACAGAATCACCGACAACTAAAGCATCGAAATCGCCGTCTCCATCAGCGGCACTTTTTACTAAGGAGATTTGGGGCTGAATAACTGGTGTAGTTGTGATATTAGATGAAGAAGAACCGGAGAATACACCGGATGTAAAACTGACAGACGACTGATTGTTAATCTGTGATGGTATCGGCATCGTTATCCTCACCTCGAATGTTACGGTAGCTGTGGCGCCAGGGCTCAAACTACCGATTGGAATGCCGGCGGACGGAACTGCTAGCGGCAGGGTAGTGCCACTTACAATTACGGTTCCGGGAATAAAAGCGACATTCTCAGGCAGAGGATCGCTGAGAATGATATTGCTTACTGTTGCAATACTGTTATTGGTCAATACAGAGGTAAAGGTAAGGATATCACCAGTAACAGCAGTAGCAGCGTTTACGCTTTTTACAACACTGACGTTAGGGGCGGACACTGGGACAGAGAGCGTATTGGATACTACATTTCCTCCGAGCTGACGCCCGTCTGGAAGGGTAAAGCTATATGTCGCTGAAGCAGAGTTCAGTAATACTTGTGATGGAGGCAGGGCTGTGATTGTGACCAGAAAACTTACGGTGACACTATCACCAGGAGCGAGCGGTCCAACTGGAATGCCAGTTGCCGGATTATATCCGGGCAAAGGTGTTCCTCCAATAATGACACTATTCGTGTCAAACACGGCTTGGGGTGGCAGGATATCAGTTACTAATAGAGTAGCTGCAATATTCCCGGTGTTGCTGATCAGGATGGAGTATGAGAGAGATCCCCCTACAGATGCCTGTGCTGCATTGGCGCTTTTGACCATACTAAGGATGGGCTGAAATACAGGTGTTACTATCGTGTTTGAGAGCGAAGAACCGGTGAACGCCCCAGAGGTGAAGGAGGCGCTGGCTCTGTTTGTAAACTGTGCTGGACTTGGCAAGGAAGCAACATTCACTCTAAAAGACACCGTGACAGAGCTGCCCGCGGCGATACTTCCGATTGCTATACCTGTACTTGGGTTAGCCGCTGCAACCGTCGAACCGTTGACAGTCACACTGCCTGCTACAAAAGCTCCCCCCGTAGGAATAGGGTCAGAGACAACAACGTTAGTGACAGTGACGCTGCTTGGGTTGGACACTATGACTGAATAAGTAAGATTTTCTCCAACCGCTACATTAGTTAGATTTGCAGTTTTGGTTAGTGTAATGTTTGGAGCGGAGACCGGAATGGTTAGGGTATTGGATAGACTGGTCCCGGAGAATGATCTTCCACTTGGCAGTTGGTAGGTGTAATTGCTATTGCCTTGATTATTCAGAACAGGTGGAGCAGGCAGAGATTGTACCGAGACAAGAAAGGTCACAGGAACAGCTGCCCCTGAAGCTAAAGTGCCTAAGTTAATTCCTGTAATTGGAGAGTCAGCAGGTCTAGCAACACCGTTAACAGTTACACTTCCCGAGACAAAGGCGCTTCCTGAAGGAATATTGTCGCTCAGGGTTACAGCCGCCCCGATATTCCCTGAATTCTGAACATTTAACGTATAAAGAATATTGCCGCCTACAGTTGCACTGGAAACGTTCGAGCTTTTTGCAATTTGGATTACAGGCTGATACACGGGAGTTGTAGTCGTGTTTGAGACTGAAATGCCAGTAAAAGCACCCGAGCTAAAAGAGGCACTAGATTTATTCAATAGCTGAGCAGGACTTGGTAATGAGATAACGTTGACTTGAAAAGTGACGGCGACGGAGCTTCCTGGAGCGATGGTACCGACAGCAATCCCTGTTCCAGGATTAGCTGAGGGTTGTGATACACCGGCGACGGTAACACTTCCGGGGACCAGCGATGTCCCCGCAGGTATGGTATCTGAGAGTGAGACGTTGGTAATTGCCGCTATGCCGTTGTTACTGATTACGGAAGTGTAGAGTAGTGTATCACCGACAACAACGTCAGCAAATCCTGCGCTTTTGACTACGGTAACATTGGGTGTTCTAACTGGAATAGATAGTGTATTGGATGAGGCTGATCCAGCAATAGTTCGCCCATCTGGAACCTGAAACGTATAAGCGGCGCTTGCTTGATCGACCAGTTGTGGCGGAGAGGGAAGACTATTTACAATGACCCGAAATTGAACAGTAGAACTGCCACCGGCAGCAACCGTACCGATAGCAATCCCCGTGGCAGGGTTACCAGCGATAGGATTTCCATTGACGGTGAAGCTGCCTGCGACGTAAGAGCTGCCTGAAGGAATGTTATCCGTAAGTGTTGTTACCGCGCCGATATTTCCTGTGTTCGTGATTTGAAGAGTATAGGTGATTTGATCTCCAACCGTAGCATTGGTGGTATTGGCTGATTTCACAATGTTAAGGACGGGTGAATATACAGGTAAGGTTACTGTATTAGATGGAATGACCCCCGTCATGATAGGGCCTCCGGCTACACTTTGAAACGTAAAGGCAGCGTTGGCAGTATTTGCGATATTTTGTGGACTTGGCGGCAATGAAGTGACTTTGGCTTGATATGTAACCGTTATTGAACTGCTTAAAGCTAATGAGCCTAATGGGATTCCTGCTGTAATATCAAAAGTAGGCCTTACGACGCCAGCAACGACTACGCTTCCAGTTACAAAAGTGGATCCTGCCGGCAGCGCATCTGATAAAACGACACTTGCTGCTCCCGCTGTTCCTGTATTACTGACAGTCACCGTATAAGTTACCGTATCACCGACTATGGGGCCGGCTACATTAGCGCTTTTAGTGAGGTTTATTTTAGGAGCATTGATATCAACCTGTATGGCATTACCGTTGAGTACATAAGCATCGCCTGAGGTGGTTAATTGTAATACGGCTGAAGATTGATTGTTTATTAGCCGTGCGGAGACGTCAACATTGGTAATATCCCAGCCTTGACGGCCGCCGATAATGTTGGTCCCTGGGTTTCCGTTTATTTGATTGCGGTTTCCAAAGGTACCTGTTGTGTTTAGATTACCTGCATCATTGTTAATCTGTGACGCAAAAAAGTTGTTGGCAAAGTTATTAGGTCCCGATAAAGCAACAAGTGTAGCCGAGGTTGGACCAAACAACGCTTGATCCCCCGAACGGTTGGCATCCCCCTCCTGTGCGCTGAATAACGCTCTGCCGCCAAGCGCACCTGTAATTGGTGTTGCGAAGCCTGTGATCGTAGTTGAAACTGGGGCTGAGGTTGCCTGTACAAGTATTGCACCTGCCCGTAGGGACATATTGCGAAAAGGTAAGGCTGTATTTTGGTAGATTACGCCTAATGTCCAGCCAGCATGGTTGGCCGTGGAATCACTAGGGATAACAATCGTACCCACTACACCGCCAGTGGTGTAGGTGCCGGCGCCGCCTTGTTGGATAATGCTGGTCACGTTGGCGGAACGAACATATGCTGATGCACCACCTCCCAAATCGACTACGTTGCTCGTTGCTGAATCGGGAGTAACGCTGAATGTAGTGCCAGCAGGAGTTATTAGGGAGACAGGATTGTTAATGGCCGAACTGAGGTTAACGGTTCCGTTAATATAGGTACCGCCCCATATCAGTTCTGCATACAGCACTGTGCTGCCAGATGGTAGGACCAGTATGGCTGCTGAACTGTTGCTTGTATAAAGACTAGTAGTTCCGCTAGGATAGGAACCAAATGTCGATGAAGTATTAACAGTAGTAAAGCCACCGATGCTGTCTAGTGTCCCTGGCACTCCGATCGTATCGGAGCGGCTAAGTCCAAGCGTGTTGCCGGTAAATGTGATAGCACCGGTCGCATTGATCGTTGCCCGTACGACTAGTGGAATGATTCTCACCTCCTTCGAGGTTGATTTTGGCCAAAAGTGAACCGTCCTATAGTTAGGACGGCACAGTTAATACCTGTATGTTAGCCTATGATACAAAATGGGTATTAGTGTATGTCCCATCTTAAAATTATAGAAAAAAATGTCTGTTTTGTGATTTAAGTCTTCGTTCGACAAGAACATGAGGTTCAGGATAATGACTTCTGCTCATCAGCTCCAGCTCCTGATCAGTGATATTGTGCTTGACTACGACAAAATGGTACATGATTTCATGCACTACATTTGCTTGAAGGGTCTTTAGTATTTCTAGTTCTTCAGTTTCGTAAAGCGGATCTTCATAAGGGTGTTGATAGAATAACTCCATCCGCAGCAACCGATAATCGAAGGGTGGTGCGGGTACAGGGTAGTCTGGAATAGCTGGGCATACTGGACCGGATGGGGGTTGGAAGAAGGATCCTGTAAAATGCCGGGGGGTATATTCGTCAAACTTCTGCTTAAAGGAAGGATTGGACATATGGGCAAAGCTGTGGGCATAGGGTGCTAGAATGCAAACAACTGCTTTATGGATGCTAATTCTGTGAATTTCCGCCATGGCTGTGAATAAATTGTCCACATAAGGCAGTACACGGCTAGCCATAACAAACTCAGCACTATTGTCAGGGAGAGGAATCTCTTGGCAAATATCGCAGACAATATCTACAACAGGACCCGCGATCCGATCGATCCCGAGATAACCTGCTTCCTTATTAGATCCACAGCCGATATCGATTTTCAAGGGGCTCACTCCTTTGGGATAAATCAGGCTCACACTATTGTATTAATACCGCTGTAGCCTGCATCCGACGGATGCCTAATAGAGGCTGGAAGTTATCTAAAATTACTTCATATGAAACTTTCATAGAGTGGTTAACGTTATAAGAGTATACTTATGAAGATGACTTTGAAAATAATCGCCACATAGAGGAGGCACTCAACATGAAAAAACAACGTTCATTACCCGCCATAGCAGCGATTGCTGCCTTAACATTTGCCTTAACCGCTTGCGGTGGGAATAATTCGGCACAGACTTCAGGAGAACCGACTGCAACACCTTCTCCAACACCAACCGAGAGCGCAAGCACTGCTGAGCCTACTGAAGCTCCAAGCACTCCCGTACCCACTGAGAACCCAAGTACAGCCACACCAACCGAAAATCCGAGCACAGCTAAACCTAGTTCTACTCCAAAAGCAGAAGGTAAAACAATAAAAATGACGGCCGTTTATATCGGACAAATAGATAGTCATTCCGTTGAGATTGCGACAAAAGAAGGCCCAACCGCTTTTGAGATTTCAGCTGGAATGGAGAGTATACTTGATACTTTGAATTCAGATGATTCCGTAGTTATTGAATACGTGGAAAAAGCAGTGGAGGGCGATCCGTCCGTCAAGCAACGTGTGCTAACAAAGCTGGCTCTAGCAAAATAATTGAATGTATTGATTTGTAAATAGAGGGTGTCTCAGCAATCATATAGTGGTTGCTGGGACACCCTCGTATTTTTTAAGCATAGTTCTTGCTCAAAACACTAAACTTTGTTTGATCGATCACAGTCCGCATACCTAGCTGCATCATTATGGATCTAGCAGCCCCACTAACGGAACTAGTAGCACCACTATGGATATAGCAACCCCACTAACGGAACTAGTAGCACCACTATGGATCTAGCAGCCCCACTAACGGAACTAGCAGCACCACTATGGATCTAGCAGCCCCACTATTGGATCTAGCAGCCCCACTATGGATCTAGTAGCCCCACTATGGATCTAGCAGCACACTAACGGAACTAGTAGCCCCACTATGGATCTAGCAGCACCACTATGGATCTAGTAGCCCCACTATTGGATCTAGCAGCACACTAACGGAACTAGTAGCCCCACTATGGATCTAGCAGCCCCACTAACGGATCTAGTAACCCCACTATTGGACTCAGCATTATCGGACCCAGCAGCCCTTAAACGCAGCTTTTCCCTACATTTAATTCGCTATCGGACCCCATAGCAGCTATTGCCATAAAAACCGCCCAATATGATCCTTTTTTAATGCAATAGCGTCACTGGGGTCCGAAACTGTGCTCCAAAGGCGAAAAAAACGTAAATAACGTCATCTGAGTCCGTGAGCCGCGGATGACGGGGAAAACTCAGCATTATCGGACCCAGCAGCCCTTAAACGCAGCTTTTCCCCACTTTTGATTCGCTATCGGACCCCATAGCAGCTATGGCCATAAAAACCGCCCAATAGGATCCTTTTTCGATGCAATAGCGTCACTGGGGTCCGAAACTGTGCTCCAAAGGCGAAAAAAACGTAAATAACGTCATCTGAGTCCGCAAGCCGCGGATGAGGGATAGGATCCAGCATTATCGGAATTATCATCATCGGAATCAGTATTATCGGACCCAGCAGCTCTTAAACGCAGCTTTTATTCACATTTGATTCGCTATCGGACCCCATAGCAGCTATTGCCATAAAAATCGCTCAATATGATCCTTTTTCGATGCAATAGCGTCACTGGGGTCCGAAACTATGCTCCAAAGGGCGAAAATCCGTAAATAACGTCATCTGAGTCCGTGAGCCGCGGATGAAGATGAGGACTCCCCAATGCAGATTTTAGATTCATACATAAATAAAGGTATCCTCACAACCCGCTCAAAGTTGTTGGGATACCCTTTTTAATGAAGTTAGCATGTTTAAAAGAAGCTTAAAGCGTTCCAGCATTGACTAGGAAGGTTGTAATAAGCAGCATAAAGAGTAAGATAATAACACCATTGACTATCGTGCCAATAATGCCAAACACCTTGCGGCGTTTCCGAATGGAAAGCCCAATGATGCCGATGACTACACCGATTACATTAAGAGCAGCCAGAATAATAACCGTTAATCCTAGAAGCATTATGAATTGCGAGGACTGGCTTAATAGTTCGGAATTCTCATTAACCAATGAAGAAGACTTCATTATAATAGAGATAAAGATGGCTGCATAGCCGATGATCGACACGAGACAGATAATGAACGAAGCAATACCAGGTCCAGAATGTTGAAGATCATGTTCTACTTTTTGATGCGTAGATGATAAATCAGCGCTTGGGTAAACCGGATGAGGGTTGGGATTTCCCACCTCTGCCGCAGGTACGTCTGATTTTGACAGAGAATTTAAGTCCATGGTTTGCACTCCTTGAGAGATTAGAATGAAAATGTTGTTAATATCCACTTTTTCATATTGATGCTAAAAAAGCAACCCCTGAATGAGGCAAAATAAAAAATGACTGCTGGAAATAGGAACTGGCATTACGTTATGATAGAATGAGTCTAAAATTAAGGGGGTGTAATCATTTGCAACGGAAATTTATGGCCTGGGGGGCTGTGCTAGCAATGCTGGCAGTAGGAATTGGTGCTTTCGGTGCCCATCTACTAAAACCAGTGATCAGTGAAGACTATATGAAGGTATATGAGACTGGTGTGCAGTATCACTTGGTACATGCGCTGGGGGTAATTCTCATCGCACTGGCTGTGGGCCAATGGGGCGAAAGTGCCCGATTACGTTGGGCGGGCCGATTGTTAATTGCAGGTACCATTTTGTTCTCTGGCAGTTTGTATGTTCTGAGTATCTCCGGAATTAAGGTGCTAGGAGCGATTACACCTATCGGTGGGGTATGCTTTATAATTGGCTGGTTATGCCTTGCGATAGAGGGATTTTCACGTAAAACGTCGTCTTAGTTGTTAAAAAAAGAAAGACCAATAAGCACCTGTTCCCCAAAGAGGGAGGGTGCTTATTTGCTTGTAACGCATGCGCTTACAGAAACTCGTCGATTTCATTTAGATTAAAGCTGTACACCTGCTTCTCATCCACATGGTAGACACTTATAGAGTTGGCTGCTTCATCAAAGTTTAAAATACGACAGGGCATGGACACTTGTTTCCCGTACCGGTTCGCTCGTAAACGTACCAATTGATTATTCTGAATATACTGACGAATCTTCCCGTATGCATCAGCTGGCGTCTCAATGGCCGTTTGCTGTGCAGGCGTTTCTGCCTGTTTTTTTATCGGTGTATCCAGCTGCTTCTTCGTAGATTTTGGAGGCAGCTTTAATGAAATGGGAGGAGCAGAGTTTTGATTCAAAGCTAGTTTAGCGGAGCGTAGCAAGCTGTCAATGGTTCTCCCTAATTCAAGACCGGAATTAATGTTGAAATCTGTGATATGGTCATTATTGTTCAACATTTCGAGCAGAAATTGCAGTGCAAGCGGGTTGGTACGGGCATTAATCAGGATGTCGACGTTAAATAAATAATTGCCGTCTGTGCGTTGTAGTTTCTCGTCCATAAATCCCCCAGCTTTTCGTTTAGAACATCTCTGAATGGTTACAGGAATGTAATTAACTATAACATTAAACATGCAATATTCATATACCCAGGACTACTGGAATAGGGACTATTATACTGCATTTTATACTAGGCATAGGACTACCGTCAGCACACCCACAGGAAAATTAGCATACATATACAACGTGGATAGTGAAAAAAAGGAGGTGCTGCTATTGGTTACTATGGAGCCTATTACAGTAGGTGAACATACGCTGATCGGGGTAGAGGTTAAGCTTCCCAAAACTACACTGCTCTCCATCAGCACGAACCGAGGTTATATTATGTGCGGTGCACTGGATGTCGGTCTCCTCAATGAAACACTTAGTGATCGGCATATCATCGCAGCTCGTGCGGTGGGTGTACGGACGCTTGCCCAGCTTTTAGCTGCCCCGTTGGAGTCTGTAACGATAGAAGCAGAGAGTCTTGGCATCGTACCAGGTATGACGGGTGCGGAAGCGTTACTTCTTATGGTCTGACCGGAAAATTTAACAATTCCAAACAAACGGGGCTTAGGCCCTTTTTGTTTGTGTGCAAGTATTCACATTTAAGCATAATCGGGTGTGTCTTTGCTAATGCTAGAACAAATAAAGGTGTTATGGAAGGCTTCTCCTTGTTTCGTATTACAGGTAAAAGGGTAAATTAAGAATAGACAAGTTACTACCGGACGAAGGAAATAGTAACCGGTAAATATAATGGATAAGGTAGGGATCATCTCATGGCTAAAGCATCGAATAAAGTAAATACAACTTCACTGGAACAGATCATGAATCGTCAGGTTGCTAACTTAAATGTCCTGTACGTAAAAATTCATAACTTTCATTGGTATGTCAAAGGAGAACAATTTTTCTCCCTTCATGTGAAATTTGAGGAATTATATAATGAAGTAACCCTTCAAATGGATGAAGTAGCAGAACGCTTGCTAACCATCAAAGGCAGTCCGGCAGCAACATTGAAAGAATATTTGGAATTAGCTACAATTCAAGAAGCTACAGGTAAGGAAGATACACGGGGAATGGTTCAGTCTCTGATTGAAGACTTCGCCACCATCTCTGAAGAGCTGACAGAAGGCATCGAGCTTGCCGAAGAAACCAAGGATCAGCCAACCTCAGATATGTTCATTAAAATCCGTAGTGATCTGGAGAAACACCAATGGATGCTACGTTCGTTTCTTAGCTAATCATTAAGCAGTTTGAATAAGGCTTCCTGCGGGAAGTCTTATTTTTGCGTAGTCTTATGTTTAATGAAAATCTTCTCTGAGTCACAAGTGATTAGCTAAAGAGAAATTTGTAAAAAAACAAGGTTTGATATAAAATTAGTGAGAATCATTGATAATCATTGTGATTCAATTTATAATAATTATAATGTGATAGAAAATCTAATTGTGCTGGGAATCAGGATTATCCTGTTTCAATACAACTTTTGATTTCGCAAATCGATCAATGGAGGGAATAATATTATGGCAGCAGAATTTGTCATTGAGGGTCTTAAAGCGACGATTGAGGGAAAAGAAATTTTGAAGGGGATTAACCTTCAAATGAAAGGTGGCGAAATTCACGCCATCATGGGACCAAACGGTACAGGTAAAAGTACTTTGGCTTCGGCGCTAATGGGTCATCCTAAATACGAAGTAACTGATGGAACTGCAACTCTTGATGGTGAAGATCTTCTGGAGATGGCTGTTGATGAACGCGCACGTGCAGGTCTTTTCCTTGCAATGCAATATCCAAGCGAAATCTCTGGAGTAACTAACTCCGACTTCTTGCGTTCTGCCATTAATTCCCGTCGTGAAGAGGGAAGCGAAATCTCGTTGATTCGTTTTATTCGCCAAATGGAAGCAAAGATGAAAGAACTAGATATGAACCCTGAGTTTTTACACCGTTACTTGAACGAAGGCTTCTCCGGTGGTGAGAAGAAACGTAATGAAATTCTACAAATGATGATGCTGGATCCAAAAATCGTGATCTTGGACGAAATTGACTCCGGTCTTGATATTGATGCTTTGAAAATTGTAGCTGAAGGCGTAAACTCCATGCGTAGCGAAGAACGCGGCTTCTTAGTTATTACCCACTATCAACGTCTTTTGAACTACATCAAACCTGATTACGTTCACGTTATGATGCAAGGTAGAATCGTGAAATCCGGTGGTCCAGAGCTTGCACAGCGTCTGGAAGCAGAGGGTTATGAATGGATTAAAGAAGAACTCGGAATTGAAGATGAAACTGTAGGGCAAGAAGCGTAAGAAACGCCAGGAAGGAGGAGACCACTATGACGACACAGACCATTCTTCCGGTGGATGCCGAACGCTTGAGCGAATTATCGCACAGCAGCGGCGAACCGGGTTGGCTGAAAGAAAGCCGCTTGAAGGCACTAGAATTGGCAGCTACTCTGACACTGCCTAAATTAGAGAAGACACGGATTGATCGTTGGAATGTCAATAATTATGGTAGCTATAAAGCAAGTGAACCTTTTGCTTCGCTAAGTGATGCACCTGCATCTATTTCTTCCTTGATTAAGGATCAGGAGGAAGGCAGCCTGATTATTCAACGCAACTCTGGTGCAGTATATACACGTATCGCTCCTGAGCTTGCAGAACAGGGTGTTATTTTTACTGATCTACAGACAGCTGTTAAAGAACACGGAGATTTGGTTCAACGTTACTTGCATAAAGCCATTCAGCCAGACGAACATTCTATCGCAGCGCTTCATGCTGCATTGTGGAATGGTGGAGTATTCCTCTATGTTCCTAAGAATGTTGTTATTGAAACTCCGCTTCAAGCAGTGCTGTTAACGGATGATGCGGAAGCTACTTTTGTTCCACACATTCTGGTCGTAGCTGATACTAACAGTTCCGTAACCTATGTAGACAACTACGTATCGGATAAAGAAGAAGCTGGACTACACAATGGTGCGGTAGAGGTATTCGTGGGCGCTGGCGCTAAAGTTCGTTATGCTACAGTGCATCAGCTTGGTGTAGATACTACAGATGTAACTTATCGCCGGGCTGTTGTTGAGAATGACGGAGTCATCGAATGGATCGTTGGTGAGATGAACTACGGAGATACTGCGAGTGATACCAAGTCTGTGCTTAAAGGCAACGGTTCTAGCTCCGATGCTAAAGTAATTGCAGTAGGTACGGGATCACAGAAACTGAATTACACCACTCAAGCTCAGCATTTTGGCAAAAGCACACCAAGTGACATGATCACTCGTGCAGTTATGCGTGATTCTGCTACTTCTATCATCAACGGAATCACCAAGATTGAGAAAGGTGCTACTAGAGCGGACGGCCAGCAAACGGAAAAGGTATTGATGCTGAGTCCAAAAGCCCGTGGTGACGCCAATCCGATCCTGCTTATTGATGAAGATGATGTTACAGCCGGCCATGCCGCTTCCGTAGGACAGGTCAATCACGAGCAAGTCTTTTACCTAATGTCCCGCGGAATTACACGGCATGATGCAGAGACTCTGATCATCTACGGCTTCTTGGCTCCTGTTGTGTCACAAATTCCACTGGAGGGACTGCGCAATCAGCTCCAATCTCTTGTGGAAAGGAAGTTAGTGCAATGATTAGCAACGCCATCCGGGAGCAATTTCCCATACTGAACCAAAATGTGAACGGACATCCACTGGTCTATCTGGACAGTGCTGCTACTTCACAGAAGCCTCGGAAAGTAATTGAGGCGGTCAAGTCGTATTATGAGTGGGATAACGCCAACGTACACCGTGGCGTCCATACTTTAGGCAGCCGAGCAACCGATGCCTACGAGGGAGCCCGGGAGAAGCTAGCTAAGTTTATTAACGCCCGCAGCACTAAAGAAATTATCTTTACACGCGGAACAACTACAGCATTAAATCTTGTGGCCTCTTCTTATGGACCCTCTGCTGTGGGTGAAGGCGACGAAATCGTCATCACCTTAATGGAGCATCATAGTAATCTGATTCCATGGCAGCAGCTCGCTAAGAAGACAGGTGCTACATTAAAATATATACCGTTGCAACCTGATGGAACGGTTACGTTGGAAGCTGCCGAGCAGACGATTACGGATAAAACCAAGATCGTTGCTATCGCTTATGTATCCAACGTTATGGGAGTAACTCATCCTATTAAAGAGCTTGCGGCTATTGCTCATCGTCATGGTGCAGTAATTGTCGTAGATGGTGCACAAAGCACACCACATATGAAGGTCGATGTGCAGGATCTGGATTGTGATTTCTATGCACTATCTGGTCATAAAATGCTCGCACCCACCGGAATTGGCGCTTTGTATGGCAAGAGAGCACTTCTCGAAGCCATGGAGCCCGTCGAATTCGGTGGCGAGATGATCGATGATGTGGGTCTTTATGAATCCACATGGAAAGAACTGCCTTGGAAGTTTGAAGGCGGTACGCCGATCATAGCTGGTGCTGTTGGTCTAGGTGCAGCCATTGATTTCTTACAAGAAATCGGTTTGGATGAGATACACCGCCATGAGAAAGCTCTTGCAGCGTATGCAGAGCAACGTCTGTCAGAGATCGAGGGTCTGACCATTTATGGCCCTCGAAATCGTGAAGTCGGCGTTGTCACCTTTAATCTGGGTGACGTTCACCCGCATGATGTCGCTACAGTGCTAGATGCGGAAGGCATTGCCATCCGCGCCGGGCATCACTGCTGTCAGCCGCTGATGCGCTGGCTGGAAGCCAGCTCTACAGCACGTGCAAGCTTTTATCTTTATAATAACGAGCAGGATGTAGATCGACTGGTGGACGCTTTAATCAAGACAAAGGAGTACTTCAGCTATGAACTTGGATGACTTATACAGACGCGTAATTATGGATCATTATAAAAGTCCTCGAAATCGCGGTTCATTTGAAGATGATGCTCTAAAAATTGAACTGAATAACCCAACCTGTGGTGACCGGATTACTCTTCAGCTTAAGGTAGAGGATGGAATCGTAAAGGATGCCCGTTATAATGGTGAAGGCTGTTCGATCAGTATGTCATCGGCTTCGATGATGACTGAGGCGATCAAAGGACAAACGGTTGAACGTGCGCTTGAACTGGCTGATAACTTCTCCTTACTGATGAAGGGTGAAGACGTGGATTTTGGAGATTACGAAGACATTGAAGCCCTTTCGGGTGTGAATAAATTCCCTGCGCGGATCAAATGCGCAACACTGGCTTGGAACGCACTTCGTAAAGGAATTGACGAAGAAGAGCAACATAAATAACAGTAGAACAAGGAGGCTGACACCATGGCTAAGAAAGCGCCTGATATGGAAGAATACCAGTACGGGTTCCGTGATGAGCATAAATCGATATTCCAGTCTGGTAAAGGTTTGACGGCCGAAATTGTTAAAGAAATTTCAGCAATCAAAAATGAACCACAGTGGATGCTTGACTTCCGCTTGAAATCTTTGGAGCAGTTCCGTAAAATGCCAATGCCAACATGGGGCGGCAATATGGATGATTTGGACTTCGAGGATATTCAATACTATGTAAGACCTTCAGAGAAGCAAGGGAAGACTTGGGAAGAAGTTCCTTCCGAAATTAAAGAAACCTTTGATAAGCTGGGGATTCCGGAAGCGGAACAGAAGTTCCTCGCCGGCGTATCGGCACAATATGAATCTGAGGTAGTCTATCACAGCATGCAGAAGAGCCTTGAAGATCAAGGGGTTATTTTTACAGATACCGACACTGCATTGCGTGAGCACCCAGAGCTTCTGAAAAAATATTTCGGGACGATCATCCCTCCAACCGATAATAAATTTGCCGCACTTAACAGTGCAGTTTGGTCAGGCGGCAGCTTCATCTATGTTCCTAAAGGTGTGAAATGTGAAGTTCCTTTGCAGGCTTACTTCCGTATTAACTCCGAGAACATGGGACAATTCGAACGTACTTTGATCCTTGCTGATGAAGACAGCTTCGTGCACTACGTAGAAGGATGTACTGCTCCAATCTATAGCACGAACTCTCTGCACAGTGCGGTTGTTGAAATCTTGTGTATGAAGAACGCCCGCGTTCGTTATACCACAATCCAGAACTGGGCTCCAAACATCTACAACCTCGTTACGAAACGTGCGGTTGCAGAAGAGAATGCTACCATGGAATGGGTCGATGGTAACATCGGTTCCAAGCTGACCATGAAATATCCTGCGGTTGTTCTTAAAGGCCGTGGTGCTAAAGGTTCAGTACTATCCATCGCGGTAGCAGGTAAAGACCAGCATCAGGATGCGGGTGCCAAGATGATCCATTTGGCTCCAGATACAACATCCACCATTGTATCTAAATCCATCAGTAAACATGGCGGTAAAGTAACTTACCGTGGTCTAGCTTCCTTCGGCCGTCAAGCAGAAGGTGCGAAATCGAACATTAAATGTGATACGCTGATTTTGGATAATGAGTCCACTTCGGATACTATTCCTTACAATGAAATCATGAACGATAACATCGTTCTTGAGCATGAAGCAACCGTGTCTAAAGTTTCTGAGGAGCAACTGTTCTACCTGATGAGCCGTGGCCTCACAGAAGCAGAAGCGACTCAAATGATCATCATGGGCTTCATCGAGCCGTTCACAAAAGAACTGCCGATGGAATATGCGGTCGAAATGAACCGTCTGATCAAGTTCGAAATGGAAGGTTCAATCGGTTAATAAGAGCGCTTATGAATGGAGGCCCGTCCTCCTAACGCTTATATATTTCTTCAAAGCATCCGTAGATATTTTTCTGCGGATGCTTTTTTATTGGCACAATTGAAAAAATCCCCGAATGCTCCGGGGACACACCTTTAATATTTTTAATTATCCATTTCCGGCAACGGCAATTCCACTGAAGGATCTGGCTCCCAGAGATGCCGTTCTAATTGCTGATGCTACAATGGTGTATTGGATCTGGCCGGTAAGCACATCGGTCGAAGGCGGATAGTCGACAGCGGTTATTCCAACCATTTCATATTGGGTCGTTGTATTATTAATGTTTCCGGGGTAGGTTGTACTAAAAATTAATATATTATTGCGGTAAATACTAAAAGTAACATCATTCTGAACTATAATGCTGACATCAACACTAAGTCTGGCAAAAGCATTCAATGTGACTCTCACTAAACCTGCATTGGCAGGGGTAACATTTACTGTCTGAAGTCCAATGTCACCGAAAATTGCACTTGAACGAACTAAATTAAGACTTTGTGAATCCATAGTACTGTCCTGTGAGATCCGCATATCAAGAAACTGTATACTCATCCAATTCACCTAACCTCTCATTGTTGATTTTACATTTTATGAGAGAAAGAATAGAATGGCGCCAAATCATTGGCGGTTTTTTTATATATATAGTAAAGGCTACTGTTTTGCCAGATCATTCACTTCTTTACTAAAAGCCTCTGAATATTGATTAAATTTACCTGCATCAAGTTTTAAGCTGTTATCGTTTGCTTTTGGAGGTGTCTCCTGGATCTGTTTATATAAAAGATCAATTTCTGGGGAAAGCTTGGCCCATATTTTTTTTATAGAATCATACTTAATATCTAACTCGTTCATATATGTATCGTATTCTTTTTTCTCTTCCATGGCTTTGCCAAGCTGTTCGATCGTAAAGTCAATGTCCATGCTCGCTCCTGTACTGCTTGTACCACTTCTAGTGTATGAGATAACATCTACAAACCCAACATTCCAAATGTCAGCAATAACAAAATTGCTTATTTCTCTTAGCATTTTTTCAGGTGAGGGTGCTGTATCAGTTTTTGAGGAGATTTCCCCGAAATTAAACAAGTTTTTAGATTCGTTGATCGCTGTGTTTGCGTCCGTAGGGTTATTGTTATTTGTATTGCTACACCCTGAAAGAAGGATAATGGCGATAATACAAGATAAAACAAGCTGCTTTTTCAATATAGTTCCCCTCCATAATATAAGTAAAAAGTGTTGTATTACTATATTACGGTAAATTGTGGTAAAAGTTTTACATCTGAAGCAAATTTAAGACGGCGAAAAAGTGAACTCTTCGTATCCCGGAATAAATTCCAATAATTATGCAAAAAACCGAATAAAGGTCCTCCTAATATTACACGATGATTACAATAATCATGTAGATTCTTAATTCATCAGGATTAAGGAGGAAACACGAGCATTTTAAGATAACGAGGGTCCTTTATATCATGTAGATGCTGCTTTTTTCCGAAATAACCGCAAAAACGCGCAATTCTCCCCTTTGCCGCATTAAATTATGGATGATACACTGCTTAAAGTCACTAAATTGTAAGCGCTAAAAAAAGCTAGCTTACGATGTAACATTTGCTTTATACAAAAAATTGCTTACTAAGTAAGCCTTAAGGAGGAGAGATATGGATGTTCTCAGGCAACTGCGCGGTTATTATCGGGAGAAGCTGCATTTTCTGATTCTTTCGATTATATGTTTGGCCGCTGCAACTGCAGTGGGGCTGATTACCCCCAATTTGTTAAGAAAGCTGATCGATGATGTTATTGTGCCACTTAAGTTTACAGAGGTGCCAGTGCTCGCATTGAGCGTGTTAGCTGTAGTAATAGTAAAAGCATGCCTGCAGTTTGCACATGGATTTTTTGGAGGACGGCTAGGTAACTTTCTTGCATACCGGCTGCGTAATGCTTGTTATGAGAAGCTACAATTCCTATCTTTCCGTTATTATGATACCGCGAAAACGGGAGATTTGATGTCCCGGCTAACCGGAGATTTGGAAGCGATTCGTAACTTTATCGGTTTCGGTTTTGCTCAGCTGCTGAATGTCTTTTTTATGGTCATTTTTGGTTCGATTATGATGTTCTCACTCAATTGGCAGCTTACTCTAGTAACTCTGATTACGATGCCCATCCTGGCGTTTATTGCGCTAAAATTCGAGTCTAAGATTCACCCGGCCTTTCAAGAGATGCGTCTTGCACTCAGTTCTCTGACAACGGCTGTACAGGAGAATATCACGGGTGTGCGCACCGTCAAATCATTTGCGAGAGAGGCTCATGAAGTAGAGAAATTCTCACACCGCAACGAACGTTATAAGAATAACCAAATTTTTGCCGCTGAGCTATGGAGTAAGTTTTTTCCGGCGATGGAGTTTTTAGCATCGATCAGTGCAGCTATTCTGCTTGGAGTAGGTGGAACGTTAGTTATTAAGGGGAAAATGTCACTAGGCGAACTGGTTGCTTTTTTCAGCTTAATTTGGTACATCATTGGTCCGATTTGGGGTCTTGGATTCCATATTAATAACTATACACAGTCCAAAGCATCGGGAGAACGTGTATTGGAAGTACTTAATCAGAATATTGATGTGAAGGATAAAGAGAACGCCCGTGAACTGGTACCTTCTGAGGTTAAAGGAGATGTAGCGTTTAATCACGTCACATTTGCTTATGGGAACAAAATGCCTGCGGTTACAGACATTGATTTTGAGGCCAAATCTGGTGCGGTTATAGGGTTCCTTGGAGGTACGGGCTCTGGTAAATCGACCATTACACAGCTGATGATGCGTGCTTATGACGTTAATGAAGGCAGCATCACACTGGATGGGATGGACATCAGAGAATACAATGTTCGCAGCTTGCGTTCACAGATCGCGACGGTCTTTCAGGAGACCTTCCTGTTCTCCTCCTCAATTCGCAACAACATCTCCTATGGGTTGAAGAATGTAAGCATGGAAGAAATTATCCGAGCTGCACAACTTGCCAAAGCCCATGATTTCATCATGGAGATGGAAGACGGTTATGACACTGTGGTGGGTGAGCGCGGAATGGGTCTTTCCGGTGGACAAAAGCAACGGATTGCCATCGCTAGAGCCCTGCTTAAGAATCCGCGGATTCTTATCCTCGATGATGCGACCAGCGCTGTCGATATGGAGACGGAGCACGAGATTCAAGCCGGATTCCAAGAGGTCATGAAGGGGCGCACTACACTTATTATTGCCCATCGGATCTCCTCCTTGCGCCATGCGGATCAGATTATCGTCATGAACGAAGGTCATGTGCAGCAGCGTGGTACCCATAAAGAGCTAATTGAAGTGCCGGGTCCTTATCAGGATGTATACCGGATACAGTATGCTGATTATCTGGCCAGAGCGACCGGAAGAGGGGAGGAGTGAGGCATATGAAACTTGAAGCCAAACCAATGACCGCTACGGGAGCAAAAAATAAAGCAGCCGAGCAGCAAGAACTGGATGAACGTTTTGTATATAAAGATGATGATGTCATCGATAAGGCTTTTGACTGGAAGCAATTCACCAGACTGTTCGGGTACATGAAGCCTTATGCAAAGCAGATGCTTCCATTGGTGTCCATCATGATGATTCTGGGAACCATCACGAAGTTGACCGTCCCGTTCCTAACAAGTTTAGCGATTGACCGTGCGATTGCGCCAAAGGTGGGGAATCCCAGCTTATCACTGCTTTATTCGCTTACAGCAGGGGTAATCGTCTTATATCTGATTCAATGGATTGCGGGAGTGTACCGGATTAAATATACGAACATCATAGGCCAAAGAGTGATTTATGATTTGCGCTCAGATTTGTTCAAGCATATTCAGAAGCTCTCCTTTAACTTCTTTGATAAACGTCCGGCAGGCTCGGTATTAGTACGGGTAACCAATGATATCAACTCTCTGCAGGATCTGTTCACAAACGGGGTTGTCAATCTGATGATTGACTGCGTGCAGCTTATGGGGATTACCATTATTCTGCTAGTGATTAACTGGAAGCTAGGTCTTGCAGTAATGGTTACGGTTCCGATTATGTTCTTTGTTTCAACTAAGCTGCGCCAAAAGATTCGGATCGCTTGGCAGGATGTGCGGATGAAGAACTCCAGAATTAATTCTCATTTAAATGAATCGATTCAGGGAATCAGAGTCACACAAGCCTACACCCAAGAACAAGAAAATATGAATTATTTCGATGTTATGAATACCGACAGCAAAAAATCCTGGAACAAAGCCTCTGCGATGAACCAGGCGTTCGGTCCGATTATTGAGGTCACAGGTGGTTTTGGAACAATGATCCTCTTTTGGCTGGGGGCTTATCTGATCCAATCTGGAGAACTCACAGTAGGTATGCTGGTAGCATTCAGTTCTTATGTCAGCAACTTCTGGGACCCGATTAATCGCCTTGGGCAGATGTACAATCAGCTGCTTGTGGCAATGGCTTCCTCGGAACGGATCTTTGAATATTTGGATGAGCAACCGGCGGTGCAAGATAATCCTGGTGCTAAGCCAATGGGAACGATTCGTGGGGATATTAACTTTGAAAAGGTCATTTTTGAATATGAAAAAGGCCGGGCTGCACTAAAAGGTATTGATCTGGATGTAAAAGCAGGACAGTCGATCGCGCTCGTAGGTCATACAGGTTCTGGTAAAAGTACGATCATTAACCTGATTGGCCGGTTCTATGATATTAAGAGCGGCCGAATCACGATAGACAGTGAAGATATCCGCGGGGTTACGTTAGACAGCCTGCGAAGGCAGATCGGAATCGTGCTGCAAGATACCTTTATTTTCTCGGGAACGATTCGGGATAATATCCGTTTTGGCCGTCTGGAGGCTACAGATGAAGAAGTGGAAAATGCCGCAAAAGCCGTGGATGCCCATGACTTTATCATGAAGCTGCCCGGAGGGTATGAGACTGAGGTGGAAGAGCGCGGCAGCGCATTGTCGATGGGACAACGTCAGCTGCTCTCCTTCGCCCGGGCGCTTTTGGCAAATCCGCGGATACTAATCCTGGATGAGGCAACTGCCAGCATTGATACGGAGACGGAGCTGAAGATCCAGGAGGCACTCAAAATCCTGCTTCAAGGCCGAACCTCCTTTATCGTAGCGCACAGACTCTCTACCATCCGTCATGCGGATAAAATAGTCGTCCTCGATCACGGAGAGATTAAAGAAGAAGGAAACCATCATGAGTTGACATCCCGTGATGGGGTATACAACGGTCTGATCGAAGCGCAATTCCGCTTCCTATAGACCGACAGAACGGAATAGAACAACAGCTCATTCCCGTTGCTTAGGCAACTGCGGGGTGGGCTGTTTTTTATAGGGATATAGTGATTAAGGTGGTCGGGGCTTGGTGGATCAGAGTAGAGTGGAATATGGCAGAGGTATTACGGGACAAGGCAACCGAAGAACGGAAGAACGGAAGAACGGAAGAACGGAAGAACGGAAGAACGGAAGAACGGAAGAATGGAAGAACGGAAGCACGGAAGAACGGAAGCACGGAAGAACGGCAGAACGGCAGAACAGCAGGACGGCAGAAAATAATATAGCAGGGTAATATTTCTATTCAGTTACTTGGGGCGTTTGGATACCCTGCCCGTCACACGCAGCTCAAACATTTGTGCACAAATATCTTGATGCCATTGTAGATCAGCTGTCTGTTCCGCTAATAGGATTTCATTTTGCAATCGGGCCATCTCATAGCAGTAGGTAGCGTTAATTTGCAGGCACTGCTGTTGCTCCGTTTCCTCAGCAGCAGTAAGCTGCCGTCTACGGCTCAGGGTGAACAACTCGGCAAGGCGTTCATGGACAGGAAGCATGCTTTTTTCCTCCTATAGCAATTTAAAACCACATATTAGTCTCGCCATTAGAAGAGGAATTCAAACGTTACGTCAGATAATTAAATTGAGGGGCCTTACTATGTTGAGGGTAGGAGGAACTATCTTCGAAGTCAGAAGGAAACAATAGAGGTGAGAGAGGTGAGAGAGGTGAAAATCGAGGAATGTTTAGGAGTAATCTGGAAACCAATCTTTAGTTGCAGTTTGTACAATAGAAACCATCATTCTCGTTATAAAAATACTGTTAATTGCACTTTGTGCAGCTATTTTCGAGAAATGTGCTTATAAAGAGCATTTTCCTTAATTCTAATTGCACAAAGTACAACTAAATCACAATTCAGCTCGCTAGACATGGATTCTGTTGCACAAAGTACAACTAAATCAGAATTCAGCCTGGTAGACGTGGATTCTGTTGCACAAAATACAACTGAAAAATCCCCCGTAGTTAAACCGGGGGATTTAGTGTACAAACAGCAGCTCTGAACCTTCTGCTAAGCAACGCAGGACCTCAAGAAACTCCCTAGTCCATGTAGATTTCCACAATCGTAACGTTACGTTCGCGGGCTAGATCGACAAATAATCCATCGATCTTTACCAGCGGACGGAAAATATCAACTGGATTGTTCATGATAATCACACCTGTATCACCCGTGTTCAGTAACACACGCTTGCCGATAAAGTTGGGCATTAAATGTTGTATAAAGGCTTGAACCGTTCTGCCGTTCAGCTTACCAAAGCTGAGGTCATTTAGTTCACGTAGGACAGAAATAAGCTCTTGCTTGGACTGATAGACGCGTTTGGAAGTCATCGCACTATAGATGTCAGCTACAGCAGCAATTTGCGCATAAGGATGAATCTCGGATTTGGTTAGATTATTAGGATAGCCAGAGCCGTCCTCACGTTCATGATGCTGTAGGGCTGCCAAGGCTGTATGTGAGTCATCCATCGAATTGCGGATAATTTCGTAGCCGTACTTAGTATGTAGTTTAACTTCTTCGAATTCTTCCGCAGTTAATTTTCCAGGCTTATTTAATAGAGCAGGTGAGATTCTACATTTTCCAATATCAATTAAATATCCAGCTCGTCCAATCTCATAGCATTCTTGTTTGGAATACCCAAGCCAGATTGCAATATAATAAGAGAGCATACCTACCTGCAAAGAGTGATTGTAGGTATAATTATCTTCGCGATCGAGCAGAAGCAGGAGGGAGACTACATCCTTTTGCTTGTCCAACGATTGAAGCGAAGGCTGAAGAATGTCGTTAACCACGGATTGGTTAAAGCTTCCTTTTAATAGTGCTTCCATATAAAGATTCTCAAAGCCGTCAATCATGGTATCAAAACTAGTGGTCACCGTCTGAATAATTGAAGGTCTGCTTAATGGGGCAGGTTCTTCCACTAACGTCTGGATATCAACATAATCAACTCCATGCTGCATCAGCTTGGCGATATCATCTATCTGGAGCAGCGATCCCTTTGGTAATACATGCAGACCTCTTGAACTATAAGCGTCTGAGTTGAGGTGATTACCAGGTTTTAGATCCGAGACGTGTACTCTCAATGCCTATGCCACCTTTTATCCGATTTTATCCAGAATATCAACAAAGTGCAGATTTTTCAATGAAAAAGGAGTGAAGATTAATTGTGGAGGGAATCGGCAGCCTTTTGTTCAGAGCCTACCCAGTGCTGGCCTGATTCATTGATGTCTTTTTTCCAGATAGGGACGGTCTGTTTCAGCAGTTCAATGGCCAGACGACTAGCCTCGTAACAGGTATCGCGATGAGGGGTAGAGACAGCAATGATAACGCTTGCTTCCTTAAGACCAACAAGCCCAATACGGTGGGAAATCGCGCAGCGTGCATTCCAGCGATTCTGTACCTCGTCACCAATTTCTTTCAGCTTATTTAAGGCCATAGGAATATAGGCTTCATAGTCTAATGCTGTTGTGCGTTGTTCTCCGGTCATTTCGCGTGTAGTTCCTACAAATAATAGGGATGCTCCATGATTGGCATCGAGGACGGCATCCAGAAGCTTCTCAGCATTTAAAGGCAGATCCGTTATGCTATAGAGACCGTCAGGAGTGCTCTCATATAAAGAACCATTCTCTCCCCCGGAAACGGGAGGGATTAATGCAACTTCGGCAGACTCGGTGATGAGGTCTTCATCAGGTGCATATTCCCGGTCAATAGCGACCAAAGAAGTTCCAATTAGGGATGCTGCATCCGGATAAGAGGTTGAAAGGAGTTCTTTTAACTTCCCAGCGGTTAAGGGATTCTCCGTCGCATGAAAGGTCAGAGAAGATGAACCGATAATCTCAGCCAAACCCGCGAACAGGCGGATTGTGATATGCATACTTATTCACCTCTGAAATATGTTGTAATGTCTACAATATACCATAATGAGCCTGAAAATGTTATGCTAGGCTCTATAAGATCATGCATCGGCTGCTTCATTAAAGAGCGGCTCAACAGGTAGGAGGAATGTTGCTAATGGGGCATGTGCCGCAAAGACTGACCATACTTCATACCAATGATATACATAGCCATTTCGAAATGGTGAGTCCATTGGCAGCAGAAATCGAGAGACAAAGAGCTGCAGCGGGAGAAGAGCCTGTGCTGCTGCTGGATATTGGCGATCATATGGATCGTGCAGCCGTCGAGACAGAAGGAACTATGGGTCAGGCTAACATTGATGTACTTAATTTAACAGGATATGATGCTGTAACCATCGGTAATAATGAGGGGTTAACATTCTCACAGGAGATGTTATCCTCTATTTTCTCCGGGTTACAGTGTCCAGTGGTATGCTGTAATTTTGTGGAGACTGCAACAGGGGAACCTCCCCACTGGATGAAGCGTCATGCCATCTTGGAGAAGGACGGAATCAGAATAGGAGTGACTGGAGCGACAGCGGCATTTACTTCGTTTTATTCCTTGCTGGGCTGGGATGCTCTGGATCCCGAGACAACCCTTCGGGAACAATGCCTTCTTCTAGCTCCTCAGGTGGACATTCTAATCATCCTTTCTCATTTGGGGCTTCCCGCAGATCGAATTCTGGCAGAGCGGCTGGAAGGTGTGCATGCTATTCTAGGTGGACATACACATCATATGCTGGAAGAACCGCTCATGATTAACGGAACAGCTGTATGTGGAGCCGGGAAATTCGGGCGTTACCTCGGGCGGCTTCAATTTGAGCGGAGAGAGGGACAACCTGGATTTAGCCTGGTGGCGGGTGAATGTATTCCGATTGACCCAGGACTGAAGGAAGAGATTGTAGGTCCTGCCGCTACTATTCATTTGGAGCGTGGTCGTGAGGCTCTTCAGCAGACCGTTGCGATCACAGATCGTGAGCTTCCTTTGAATTTGCAGGGAGAATCCCCTTTCGGCAATCTTTTAGCCCAAGCTGTACGTAGATTTACAGGCACTAGTTTGTCGATAGTTAACACAGGCCAGCTTCTAGGACCTTTGCCTGAAGGGGAGGTTACAGCGGGAATGCTGCACGCCCTATGTCCTTCTCCCATTAACACCTGCGTAATCAAGCTGAAAGGCCTAGATATTCGCATAGCTTTGGAGCAGAGTCTTACTGAAGAATTTTATAATAAGGTGATTTTTGGGTATGGCTTTCGCGGGGATTATCTGGGCAGCTTAGCAGTAGATGGGATAAAAATCTTGTACGATCCGCAGAAGATACCGTATGATAACAATATTGCAGTTTTTGTCGAAGGAAACCCGCTGGAGGATGATAAAGAGTATAATGTTGGTACGCTGGACATGTTTACTTTCCGTGCAGGCTATGAGACGATCGCCAATGGGAAGGATCCTGTATTTTTGCTGCCTCATTTTTTACGCGACCTGCTTGGGATGGAATTGCAGCGTCCGGACAGTCTTGATGAATGCATGCTCACTCGGTGGGAGATCAAGTCTGAGTAAACCTGCAGCTCACAAGATATACTTTTTGATTCCATTTAAACAGTGCTAGATTCCCGAAAAATAGGAGGAGATTATGGACACGATTACAGCTATTATTTTAGCAATTGTCGAAGGGATCACTGAATTTATTCCTGTTTCTTCTACAGGACACATGATCTTGACCTCGAAGCTTCTGGGCTTTGATGAGCAGGATTCGATTATGAAGACTTATGAAATCGTTATTCAGCTAGGGGCAATATTGGCGATTGCGCTTGTTTACCGCGAGCGTGTGCTTAATTTGCTGGGCATTGGGCGTAAGAACTCAGGAAGAGGCGGTGTGATGCCGGCGTCTCGTTTGAACTTAATCCATGTAATACTTGGGATTGCCCCAGCACTAGCTGTGGCATTTTTTGCCCGCGATTTTATAAAAAGTCTCTTTGGAGCCACGACTGTTCTTTGGGCGCTTGTCGCCGGCGGGATTCTAATGATTATCGCAGAATGGGTAAACAGACGCAAAATTAGAATTACAGCGCATGAGCTGGACGATCTTTCTTACGGACAGGCGCTGGCTATCGGGATGTATCAGATTATTTCAGTGCTGTGGCCAGGATTTTCCCGTTCGGGATCTACGATCTCCGGAGGGATGTTAAGTGGGGTTAGTTATAAAGCGTCTGCGGATTTCTCCTTCCTTATAGCCATTCCTATTATGTGTGCGGCTTCCGGATATGAAATGTTGGATTCTTATAAGAACTTCACTAGTGAGACGATTGGCTATTTTGTAATTGGATTTCTGATTTCTTTTGTAGTGGCTTATGTAGTGGTTATTTTGTTTATGAAATTGATTCAAAAGATTAGATTGACGCATTTCGCGATCTACAGATTTATTCTTGCTGCTATATTCTGGTTGTTTATTATGCGTTAATGCCCATAGGCAAAGACCTAGACACACCCGATGTTCTTCATGGTGCACCTGTCTGATCTCTACATAAACGGTATAGACAAAGCGTGTGACCCAAGGATTTCAAAACAGAATAGCATTTTACCGTTAAAGGCAGGAGTGAGCTAAGTGCGTTTAGTATCCGTGAATCAGCTTCAAGCAGGCATGAAATTAGGTAAAAAAATATATAATGATGAAGGTCTAACTCTCCTCGCGGATGGGGTGGAGCTTACTGATGCATTGATCAAAAGGCTTTCAAGAATTGACATCGGTTATATTTACATAGAGGACTCTGTCACGGACGATGTTGAAATTATAGGTATGCTTCAAGATGAGACACGTAATCAGGCACTGAAGGTGATTCGTAATCAGTTTCAGCAAATGACAGGCGCTTCAGGAATAAGTAAGGGATTCTACCATCTGGATAAAAAATTCTCAAAGATCATGGATAGCATCCTGGATGATTTGTCTTTACAAGAAGATCCGATGATCATGCTGCTTGATATGCACACCGCTGATAACTACTTGTACGTCCATTCCCTGAATGTCTGCTTGTACACTTTGGTGCTTGGCATTGCGCATGGGTACAGCAAAGAGGAGCTTCGAGTGATTGGTCTGGGTGCGCTGCTGCATGATATTGGCAAGACCCAAGTCCCGATAAAAATCATTCAAAAACCCGGTAAGCTCAGTGAAGATGAATTTCGCCATATGCAGGCACACACCGAGATCGGGTATCAGATTCTCAAGGAAGAACCGAATATCCCGCTGCTCGCGGCTCATTGTGCGCTTCAGCATCATGAACGCATTGACGGATCCGGATATCCGCGGGGATTAAAAGGGCCTCAAATTCATGAATATGCCAAATGGTTGGGCGTGGCTGATTCCTACGATGCCATGACCTCCAACCGGGTCTACAAAAAGGCTATGCTGCCACATCAAGCCGTTGAGGCGCTTTATGTAGGTTCTGGTACATTGTATGAGCAGAAGCAGCTAGAGTTATTTAGAGATCGTGTGGCTATCTATCCTCTTGGTCTTACGGTGAAGCTCAGTACGGGTGAAAGTGGAGTTGTTGTCAAAATAGACCCAAGTACGCCTCACAGACCGATTGTACGTGTGCTTACAGGGCCTGAAGGAGAGAAAGTCGTACCGTTCGAAAGGGATCTAGGAAAAGCCCTCTCCGTTGTTATCGTTGACGTCGCAGATCAAGGCGATTCTGTGGGAACGCCAAAATATTTATCATAGCAGCGAAGAGAGAAGATTAGGCTTGTCCGCATAACTCGCGGAAGCCTATTTTTCGTCTCGCTGCTATTATTTTTTACAGTGAAAAAGCTTGTAAGGTCAGTCTGAAAGACATCCGAAGTGCAGTTTTTCTGACTAACGTGGTATGATATAGGATAAGACACCGTTCAATCTTCATGATTATGGGTTAATAATAGGAATAAGATTTAAAGGAGCTAGTACAAATGAATGTTTTAAGACCATTAACATCTTCACCGAAGGAGCTGTCGCCAAGCTACGATCCGTGGGATCCCATTACTTCTTTACGTAAGCATGGACGCCATGTGCTAACGAGTGTGGAATTCACAGTAACCAATTTATGTAATATGCGGTGTGAACACTGTGCGGTAGGTGATAGTTTAACCTCTAGAGAAGGGGATATGCTGCCGCTTAAAAATATGTTGGACCGTTTAGATGAAGTAGAGCATCTGGAGACGATTAGTATTACCGGCGGAGAGCCTATGTTCTTGGCTGGAACGGTGGATAATATCATAGTGCCGCTCTTAAAGTATGCCAAAGAGCGGGGGATTAGATCGCAAATTAATTCTAATCTGACGATGCCGTATGCTCGATATGAAAAGCTGCTTCCGTATTTGGACGTTATGCATATTTCTTTTAATTATGTGAACGGAGACGATTTTCATGAAGTTGGTTTTGCCAACAGCGGGCATGCAGTTTCAAAAGAAAGTGCATATCGGTTATATAATGCAATGATTGAGAATTCTCGACGGCTAAGTGAGGATGGTATGCTAATTTCTGCGGAAACTATGATTAATTACCGTACACATACTAAGCTGCCTGAAATTCATAAGTTGATTCTCGATATGGGCGCCAAACGGCATGAGGTACATCCTATGTACAACTCCAGTTTTGCTTCGGCTTTGCCAGTGTTGTCCTTGAATGAAATGCGGACGGCAATCCATAAACTACTGGATACCCGTGATCCGGAGATTTGGATGCTGTTTGGGACCCTTCCGTTTTTTGCTTGCAGCTTCCTGGAAGAAGATCAGAAGCTGATAAGCAGAATGCGCGGCGAGAAGAATGTTACCCTTCGCAATGATCCGGATGGCCGGAACCGAGTGAACGTAAACATGTTTACTGGCGATGTTTTTGTTACAGATTTCGCTGATATCGCAGCCTTTGGCAACATCGAGAACCAAAAGCTGGATGATATATTTATCGATTGGCAGACTAAACACCCGCTGAACCAAAAGGTGAACTGCCACTGCGATGCAGCAGGCTGCTGCGGACCTAATCTGTTAGTGGCTGATATGTATTATCCGGAAGTTGACTTCAAAACTAGAAAAGCGATCAATCTGTAGAAATGAGGCGTTGTTAAGTGGTGCATACGGAATTTGAAGTAGGGAGATTATTGCTTAATCTTTTGCTGGTTCTGGTGCTCGTATTATTGAACGGTATTTTTGTAGCAGCGGAATTTTCATTAGTTAAGGTCAGGCAGTCCCGCCTGACCCAACTTGTCAGTGAAGGTAATAAAATGGCTGGATATGCTCTGAAAGTAAATAAGAGACTGGATTCCTATTTATCCGCCACTCAGTTTGGGATAACACTTGCGTCGCTGGGCTTAGGTTGGGTTGGAGAGCCCGCGATTTCTGAGCTGTTGGTCGAACCTTTAATGTACCAGATGGGGATCACCGATCATACCCTGATTTCTACCGTATCTGTGATTATTGGATTTTCGATCATTACATTTTTACATATTGTACTTGGGGAGCTTGCTCCTAAATCGCTCGCGATTCAAAGAACAGAAGGTTCGGCACTGTTGTTATCTGCACCCCTGATGTTCTTCTATAATGTGTTCATGCCTTTTATCTGGGTGCTGAACGCTTCAGCCAACGCGTTGCTTCGGTTAGTCGGTGTGGAGCCTGCAAACGAAAGTGAAGCAGCACACTCGGAAGAGGAAATACGTATTCTGATGAATCAGAGCGCCAAGAGTGGTGTCATTGACAAAGATGAAATGAAACTAATGGATAATATCTTTGAATTCTCAGATCTGCTTGCACGTGAAGTCATGCTGCCTCGTACAGATATGGATGTGCTTTACAGCAATCTTTCGTTAGAAGAAAATATGAAGATTATTACCGAAACGAGACATTCGCGTTATCCGGTTGCTCTGGAAGATAAGGACCGTATTATCGGTTTTATTCATATTACCGACCTGTTGTTTGCTCCACCGGAGCAACAGAATGATCTTACAACTCTGGTTCGGCCTATCCTTAACGTTCCGGAATCGATGGAAATCAGCCATACTCTTCGTTTTATGCAGAAGAATAAGGCTCAGCTGACGTTAGTTGTCGATGAATATGGCGGCACGGCAGGTTTGCTGACAGCAGAAGAGATTCTGGAAGAAATCGTAGGCGATCTGCATGACGAGTTCGAAGATGAGCGTCCAAGTGTGGAACATAACGGGGAGTACATCTCTGTTGAGGGCCGGATGCTGATTGAGGATGTCAACGATCTTACGGGTGTTGTGATTGAAGACGATGAGGTGGATTCCATCGGCGGCTGGTTGTTTAAGGAGCTGGAGGGTAATCCAACCAAAGGAAAACGTGTCAAAGTAGAAGATGTTATTTTTGAAGTCGAGGAATCAACAAGATTGCGTATCACTAGAATTAATATCCACCGGGAACCACGTGTCGAGGACGAAGAAACCTCATCAGAACTGAATGAGGATAAAGAATAACCTATTAAAAATTATAACGTATTGTTCCGGTTGATCAGGGATATAATGAACTCCTCCTGCAAGAGCTGTATGGCTCATGACAGGGGGAGTTTTTTGTGGACACATAAAGGACATAACGCTCGTCTATGCTAATGTTTATTAATTGTTTGAAAGCGGGGTCTAGATTGAAAAAGAAACTTCTTCTCGTTGAGGATGAAATTCGTATTCGTGAACTGGTATCTGATTATTTCTTACAGAATGATTGGGAGGTACTTGAGGCGGATAATGGAAGAGATGCATTGGTTTGGTTTGATTCACTGCTGCCGGATCTGCTGATTTTGGATATCATGATGCCTGCTATGAATGGCTTTGAAGTGTGCCGTGAAGTTCGTGAAAAATCAGCGGTACCCATCATTTTGTTAACAGCCAAGTCCACAGATGACGACAAAATCTACGGTTTTGAATTAGGAGCCGATGATTATGTTACAAAACCATTTAGTCCAAAGGTACTAGTAGCCCGGGCAAATGCACTTATGAAACGGGTTGAAGGCACTCATCAGCCTGAATCTAGCATAATAAAATTTGGTTCCGCGATGTTTAATACCATGGCCCATCGGCTGGAGGTAGAAGATGCGGAAGTGGAGCTTACCCCTAAGGAATATGATCTTTTATGGCTTTTAATACGAAATAAAGGGATTGTCATTTCAAGGGATACGATCCTCAGTCGGATCTGGGGAATTGAATTTGAAGGAGATTCCAGAGTTGTGGACAGTCATATCAAAAAGCTGCGAAGTAAATTGGGTTATGAATCACGTTTTATTCGTACGGTAATTGGCACAGGATACATGTTCGAGGAAGAGGCATGAGAAGACGGGGAATTACTTTTAAACTGTTTGTGATGACCGTTATCTTTTTCCTTTGCTTCTATGGCATGGTGATTCTAAGCCAATTGCTGTTGTTTGACAATTTCTATCAGAAGCAAAAAGAGCACCGCGTGGAGAAACACCTTAAGAGCTTTGCGGCAAGATATATAAGTGAGCCATGGGGAAGCACCCGAACCTCTCAGGAGCTTGTCCGGTTTATGCTGCGGAATAAAACACAAATGGTTATTTTGAAGCTGGATGGAAAGATGAATTCAGAAGATCCATTTCATATAAAGCTAATCGATGATGACGGGAAGAGTATGGTTGTTTCTTTATCCCTATTCATGAATCAGTACGGAGATTCACTGAGAGCAGCAAACATTAAAGTAGATGATCAGTTGAGCGTGGTAGGCGAACTTCTGGATGAAGACAGTGCTTCACCCGTTATACTCTACCCCATAAGCATTACAAAAAAAGGGGGCGGAACCATAGGGGAGACGGGAGAGACTGGGACGATTCATGCATCTGGTACTGTTGCAGAAGTTGTACTGCCTGATTTAAAAATATGGAATCCCCGCCAGGGAATATTGTTTGAGGCTCTTGAGGAATGGTTTCCTTTGACACCAGCGCAAATAGAAGACTTTAAAAATTTGAAAATACAGAAGCAAGACTGGGTTGCTCCCTGGAGTGGGAGTCGCAATTCTGTGGTTATTCTGCCCCTGAAGCAAAGTAACGGAGAAATTGAATTACTATTCACAGTCACTTCATTACAGGAAGTTAAGGATTCGAACGATGCCTTACGTTGGTTCTTTTTATATCTGGGAATGGGTGGCTTTGTCCTGATTCTGGTGCTTTCTCTCTTTTTCTCGAAAATGGTAACGCGTCCGCTAATTAAGTTAAACAAGATAGCAAAACGGATGGTTTCTCTGGACTTTACAGGGGACACATCGATTCGGCAGAAGGATGAGCTAGGCAGCCTTTCTAACAGCATGTTCACCTTATCACTAAGTCTGGACTCTGCTTTAAGGGAGTTAAGAGAGGCCAATCAGCAGCTAGTTGAGGATATGGAGCAGAAGCAAAGAATGGAGATCATGCAGCAGGACTTTTTTGCCAACGCCTCCCATGAATTGAAGACACCCCTCAGTATTATCAAAGGGTTTGCTGAAGGTTTGGAAGACGGCGTTAGTGCCGGCAAGCAGGATCACTACATTAAGGTGATTATTGAGGAAGCCGATAAAATGGAGTTTCTTGTTAAAAATATGCTAGATCTAGCGCGGTTGGAGTCGGGCACGATTAAACTACGGAAATCTTCCTTTATGTTAAGTGAACTGACGGAAAAGGTGACAGACAAGCTGGTCCACTTGCTGAGTGAAAAACATTTGGAGGTCATCATTATTCCTGCGAATGAATTACCGGTCTATGCGGATGTGAACTGGATCGAACAAGTTATGCTAAATTTTATGACCAATGCTATCAGGCATGCGGAAGAAAGAAGTTCTATCACCGTCAATATTGAGAGTCATGCCCAAACTATTGTATTCACTATTCAAAATATAGGAGAATCAATCCCTGAAGATCAGCTGGAGCAGATCTGGGAACGGTTCTATCGGTCTGAGCCATCCCGCAGTCGAATGACAGGCGGTACGGGTCTTGGGCTTTCCATCGCGAAGCGAATACTGGATATGCACGCTTGTCTTTATACAGTGAAAAATACGGAGAACGGTGTCAGCTTTACAGTGACCTTTGAAGGTTAAACCGAATCAACAGAAATACTGCTATGAAAGGGGTGAAATTGTATGAAATTGAACTGGTTGCCTTCAACGTGCACACTCGGAAATTTGGGATTAGGATCACTATCCTTGTATTTTACGATTCAAGAACGATATAGCCTAGCTTTATTAATGATATTGCTCGCGGCAATATGTGATGTACTGGATGGATTACTGGCAAGAATATTGCAATGTACTAGTGAATTCGGTAAACAATTGGACTCATTGGCGGATATTATATCATTTGGTTTAGCGCCTACCTTCCTTATCTTGTTGTATAGGTTAGAAGATGCCGACTGGATTGGACCTGCAGCTGCAGTTTTCTTTTTGATCTGTGGCGCACTTCGTTTGGCCAGATTTAATCTGTCGGCGCCTTCCAAAGGGTTCGTGGGGATGCCCATTACTGCTGCTGGAGTCATTCTGTCGATGATTTCTTTACTAGATGAACGGATGAAACCAGGACTGGTCATCGGATTAATGGCATTGCTGTCCGTAATGATGATCAGCCGTATCCCATTTCCGTCCCTTAAAAAATCCTTCAACAGGAAGTGATACACCCATGCCTTGGATTATAGAGTTCATTTCACAATACGGATATTTAGCCATTTTTGGCCTTATGGCACTTGGGATTATCGGACTTCCTGTGCCTGATGAGGTGTTAATGCTGTTTGTAGGCTATTTATCCTCCGTTATGGTTTTGGATTTTTCTCTTTCTGTATTGGTTTGTTTTATGGGATCTATCACAGGAATGCTTATCAGCTATACCATTGGTCTAAGGCTAGGGCAACCTGTGGTAGCAAAATTCGGCAAGTGGGTTGGCCTTACTCCCAAGCGTTTTGCCAGTATGAAAAGATGGTTTTTGCGGTTCGGAAACTGGGCGATTTTCATTGCTTATTTTATTCCAGGTCTGAGGCATGTATCGAGCTATATCTCTGGAATCAGTGCTATGTCTTTCAAAAAATATATACTCATAACGACTGCAGGAGCGCTAACCTGGTCACTTCTTTTTGTTTCCATCGGCTTTTTTATGGGGGCTAAGTTTTCCTTTTTATAGCCATTGAAGTTTAACATTATTAATCGCAATTGAATGGAGCAAGATCAATGAATGTATTCAAGCGATTCTACGCGAATAGTACTACCAGACGCTTTTTTATTCTCGCACTTATCGGGTTGCTGCTGTACATGGTTCGAGGGATGCTTAATCTGGTGTTGCTGACGTTTCTGATTGCTTTTGTCATGAACAGCTTTCAGATTGTGCTCAGTAAACGAATTGGTAAATTCATGAAGGTTAACAGTAAGGTGATTATTGTCATTTTATACCTTGCTTTAATCGCATTGATTGTACTGGCCCTTGCAAGATATCTTCCTAAAGTATTGGAGCAGATTAAGCAATTAGCTATCTTCCTCACCAATCTCAAATCAGAGGATCTTCCGCAGAACAAGATTACATTATATTTGTATGATATGCTCAGGGACCTTAACTATCAGTCCTATATCAAAAGAGGCATCGATTATGTGCTGCAGGTTAGCAACTGGGGTGCAACTTTCGTTCTATCAACCATTTTAAGCTTTGTGTTTATTCTGGAGAAGAACCGGGTCGTCAGTTTCACTTCTAGGATGAGAGAGAGCAGGATTGCCTGGTTTTATATAGATCTGGAGTATTTCAGCCGAAAATTCATTGTTTCCTTTGGGAAAGTAATTGAAGCGCAAATTCTCATTGCCATGTTCAACACCTGTCTTACTGTTATTGGCTTGTGGTTGCTTAACTTCCCGTATTTATTTGCCCTAGCGATTTTGATTTTTCTGCTCAGTCTCATTCCGGTGGTTGGTTTTTTGATTTCGCTCATTCCGCTTTTAATAATTGGTTACAACATCGGCGGTCTGATAACAGTTACATATGTGCTGGCGATTATTGCGGTGTTGCATTTTATCGAAGGCTATTTCTTGAATCCTAAGTTGATGTCCACAAAAATGAATTTGCCGATGTTTTTCACCTTAAGCGTGTTGTTGTTCTCTGAGCATTATATGGGTGTCTGGGGACTTATTCTTGGTATTCCTATCTTTGTATTTATGTTGGATATCCTTGAGATTACCCACGAAGATTCGTTCAAAAGAGCGAAGCCCTAAGCTGAATACTAAAAAACCCAAGTTATAAGCTGTTTTCGGTACTTTTCCGGAGACAGCTTATTTGTCATGCACATTGCACAAAAAAAATTGCTAATGGGCTTTTTTTGTGAATAACGTTTTATATTGTGTCCTGCTGTCATAAGTTAGCTAAGGGAGTAATGTTCAGAGTCTTTAAAGAAGGAACAGGAACAAAGGAGGTACAAAAAAGATGGAATCACAGCTGCGGAGGTATACCCCCTTTAGGGGCCCGTTTGATCCTTGCCCACCGGTGCCGTTCAAGACGTATGTAGTTCCACCCAATCAATTTATCACCTTTCAGCCGCCCGATTTGCCACAGTTTAGTTTGCAGGAGGCTCTGAAGTATGGAACGCTCTGGCCAGCACTATTTAGTCCGTATGAATCCAAGTGCAAAGGAGGAGGAAAATAGACTATGGAGGCAAATCCTTGCGACCAACGTTATTATGAATTGCTTGAACAGTTGCAGACCCTTGATTTTGCCTTAGTGGAGTTGAACTTATACCTAAATACGCATCCTGACGATCTGAGAAGTATTGAACAATTTAATCAGCTTACGCTGGAACGAACTAAGCTAGCGAATCATTTTCAGGAGTTATACGGTCCGCTGCAGAATTTTGGCCGCGCATATTCTAAATGTCCATGGGAATGGAATCAACCCCCTTGGCCTTGGCAGGTGTAAGAGGAGTATAACCGTAAGGAACTATTTTTCTAGAGGAGGGAAGTTCCCGAATGTGGATATACGAAAAAAAACTGCAATATCCGGTACGGGTGGGTAAATGTGATGTCCGGATGGCGCGTTATTTGAGTGAGCAATACGGAGGCGCAGATGGCGAGCTCGCCGCTGCACTACGCTATATGAATCAAAGATACACGATTCCAGATAAAGTTATTGGCGTGTTGAACGATATTTCTACAGAAGAATATGCCCAATGATGCTATCAATCATCATTGGGCATATTCTTTGGCAATTTCGGATATAGCTTTAAATCGAATTGATTCATACCTTCCGGGCGTCTCCAATGACCTTTGACGGTTTTGATATAGGTTACAAACTCTAATACAGTTTTCAACAAGGCATTCTTTTCAGCAGGATCTTTTATCTTTGGATATAAATCTAGAACACGTTCAACCGTTGGAATAAATTCGCCTTCAGATTGTTTCCTCGCTGCTTCATTTCCCAAATCAGTTCGCGCTTCTTCAAGTGCCTTTTCTGTTTCAACCATTCGTTCAGACAATTGCTTAGAACGTTCCAAGAATACATCAATTGAATAAACGCCACGTTCCAACAAATCATGTAAGTTTCCAATTTGCACTTGTAATTCTGATATCTTCTTTTCAAGGGTTCTGACTATTTGTTGTTTGGCTTTGATCAACTCTTCGACAGGTTCTTGATTATCCGGTTTGTTGGCGGACCATTCCGCCTTATATTGATTGCTCCAGGTTCCAAGCCCTTCCAGTATCCTTTGTTCTACAAGATGCAGAGTTGAACTGATATTAGGGCAGAGGGATGTTACACACATAAGCCCATCTGGGGTCCCATTTGAATAAGGTCTCCGTATCATTGCATGCCCACAGATTTCACAGCGGACTATGCCAGCAAGTGGATTAGATAATATTCCACTATTAGCCGGCGTATGTGACCGATTATTCAAAATATCCATAGCTTTATCCCATTGTTCAACGGTTATTAACGCTTCATGCTTGCCCTCAACAATAATCCAATTTTCCTTATCTAGTTCTGGGCGTGACTTACTAATCAAACCTGCTTTTCTTGATTTTTTGATAGGTCGCCGATTCCAAATTATTTTCCCACAGTAAACCGGATTACGAATAATATTTCGAAGAGAGGCCATGCTCCATAAGCCTTTTTTAGCAGGAAGGACACCAGCTAGATTAAGCTTACGCATAATTAGACCCATCCCCATATTTTGTTCGGTGTAGCAATCAAAAATCATTTTTATGATAGGCGCTTGTTCTGGGTTCGGCTTCAAAGAAAACGATCCATCAGGTAATTGCGTACGATCAAAGCCATAAGGTGGAATACTGCCAATGAAATTCCCTGATTCTACGGACGCGATCCGACCACCTTGCATCCGACGGTTAATTGTCTTATATTCCCGTCGGCTCATAAACAACCCGAATTCAAAATACTCTTCGTCAAACTCATTGTTTGGGTCATATACTTTCATAGGAGTTATAATTTTGGTGCTGCTGTATTTAAAAGCTTGAGCTACCAGACCTTGATCCATCGTATCACCACGAGCTAACCGCTCAACTTCCATAACCAATACTCCTGTCCAAGCACCATCCTCGACCTCTTGCAAAACGTGTTGAATCACAGGGCGTTCCATAATCCGTTCACCTGATACGATTTCTTGATATATCTCGGTTATGTTGAGCTTCATTTTCTTTGAGAGTGCAAGCAGAATAACTTTATGTTTCTTTAGCGTCTCTCCTTCGCCACGCGCCTCAGCTTCTAAATCCGCACGTGATTTCCGTAGATAGATACAGTATGTATCCACAAACAACCCCCCTCAAAAGCTTATTGCATCTTCTGCTGCTTCCATTGGTAAATAAAGTGTTTGTAATTCTTTTCCATGTCTCCAAGTGATTCTTGATAGATTTATGCTTATACATCCCTTATTTCCCTTATATACACTAATGTCTGTAGGAGTAACTATAGCCGCATTAGATGGCAAGCGTTCTGGTATACTACATGCTTTATAGTTTTTATTTACGTCTATTTGAACCTCTTCTACTCCTTCGAAACCCAAGGGGGTTTCTATGACAAATGTATGAGGGCGAGAAAAGTCACCATAATGATCATAGAACGCTCGTACTCGCATTAAAGCTGCCGATTCATTGGTTACCATATCTTCGACAATTTCAGGAGATATTATATCTTCATTTGTCACTGCGAAAAATTCAGCCTGCGATAAACGTTGACGAACTTGAATGAGTCTCTTCTCAGCGATTTCGGTAGGAACATCAAATTCTTTAGAAATATAACTGATAGCCTCACTTATATTTCTTGGTAGAGGCAGTTCTTTCAGCATATAGAATGGTATTGCAGCATAAAGCATAAACGCAGATGCATCATATTCTTGCTGTTGTCTAAATAAATCAGCCATTTTTCGTTGATCTCCAGCATGGCGAAGAACATGTCCTAATTCATGAAAGAAGGAAACTCTTATACTCGCTAAGTCTCTATCATTATGAAGGAAAATGACACCAAGATTATTGTCAGCTGCCGTTCTCCCTTTATAGTATATGAGATCAATATTAAACGAAGAAGCAATTCTATCAATATCCAAATCTTGTGTGAAATATATTCCTTTTTGTTGATATGCGCAGGTTATCCATTGCTCAAGCGGAGTCTCCCAATATAGCGATAAATCCATGATAGTACCTCCATATAAGAACGTATGTTTGTGTAAGAGGGTAAAAGAAAAGCCATTTCTGGCTAAAATATTAAAAAATTATTCATTGTTTTTAATTTGATATATAAGCTTTCTTTTCATTTCTCGGTACCTTCTGAGAGCATCCTCGATGACTTCAAGTTCATCTTCGGTGTATTTTCCTGGTTCTCCAATAAGTGGTACTTCACTGCGCCCCATCAAATAATCAGCGGAAACATTAAAAAAGCTAGCAAACTTGTCCAATGTTACTAAATCAGGTTTGCGTGATTCATTTTCATACCCGGAAATTGTCGATTCAGCTAGACTGAATATTGCTCCGAATTCCTTCATCGTTAAACCTGCTGTTTTGCGTAATTTGCGAAGATGGCTCCCACGAAACATTATCATCACCTTAGATAATTAAATTACTTTTTTTTATTATCTTCAATCTGATGTATTAGTTTGCTCTTCATTTCTCTATATCGTCTAAGAGCATCCTCAATCACTTCAATTTCATCTTCCGTGTATTCGCTAGGTCCTCCATAAAAAGAGAGGTTTGTTTCCTCAGACCGTATAATATCAGTTCGTCCAAAAAGATAGTCTGTAGTAACCTCAAAGCGATCTGCTATTTCATTCGCGAGTTTGAACGAAGGTTCTCTCTCGTCACGCTCATACATTCCAATTGCACTTTCACTCAGTTTGAACAAAACCGCGAGTTCTTTTTGAGTTAAGTTATTTGCTAAACGAATTTCGCGTAGCCGGTTTCCAAAAGTAGCCATCAATTCATCACCCACCACTAATATAACACATACTGTGTTATTTATTTATAAAAAACACAAAACGTGTTGACAACACGAAACGTGCGGTGTATATTTGATTCAACAACACATAACGTGGTTTTTGAGAGGTGGTGCATAGTACTGATGAAAGAACTTATTGCCAAAAGGCTGATTAGCCTACGTGGAGATGATTCAAGAGAAGAGACCGCTCAGGCTGTTGGAATTAGTGTGAGTGCATTGCAAATGTATGAGAATGGTCAGAGGGTTCCTCGGGATGAAATTAAAATTAAATTGGCATCACACTACAAACGGACTGTTCAATCAATTTTTTTTGACTAGCAACAACACGAAACGTGTTCTTTTGAAAAAGGAGGTTCGAGAAACAATGGCTGTCCCACTAGAGGCACTGCATACACATACCTTAAGAGGTGATGTGATGGTTCAACAAAGCAGAATGGATTTGCCAGAAGCAAACATCGTTGAAACTTATCAATTCGGGGAGAGCAAAGTACACATCTGTGATAACTATGTAGCTCAAACACCCGAAGCCATTCAAAAGGTGCTAAAGAATCTGCACGCCAAAGGCTGGGATATTGCTCTTAAACTTCGGGAACAAGGGATTGAAGTTTAAACTGAACCCCCGCCGTGCTAAAACGGCTGCGGTGGGGGTGGGAGAATGTGGGCAAGGGGAATTGCTTAATAAAAGCATACATCATTCCCTTGTCCAATAGCACCTAACTAATTTGGACAAATAAGGGGGCAATAAGTGTGGCAGTTGGACATTTTCCAGGAGCACTTCAAGAAGTGCTTAAAAGAACAGGTGATTCATATCAAAAGGCTGGACGAGCTGCACATGTTGACGGTTCACAGATAGGGAAAATCATAAGCGGTACTCGTAAGCCATCTAAGCCAGTTATGCAAGCCGCAGTTAGACACTACGATGATATTCAGTTGATTATCGGCGCAGCAGAAGAGGTTACAGGTGGTGCGTGTGTACCTTACTTAGATGGCGCTGACTTACATCCGAGTTCAACATACATAAAAACAATCGAAGAGATGCAGGAAGCATTACTGGCTTTGCAGTCAATTCCAATCACTAAGAGATCAGACCAGTTGACGCCTGCTGATCACGAGAACGTCAAAAATGGACTAATGGAGCAAATCGAAGCCATAACTGCACTTACGCATAATACAGCAGTCCTTTGTCGGAAATATGATATTTCTTACCTTGGATTATGGGCGGATCATCGGAATGAACTGAGACAAAAAAAATATATGAATTGAGGTTTTTTTATGAGTATCGAAGATTTGGAAGATCAAGCGCGGTTTGAAGCTAAGAACGCTAAGCGGAATCTGAAAATGATCAAACGCCAGGCTGAGCATATTGATCCGATCAAGTTAAAACGAAATATTCGTTGGCTAGAAATGCTGATCTGGTTGCATGAATGTGAAATGCATCATGCTAAAGAACAGCATAAAAAAGCCCGCCTGGCACGGCGGACCTCATTGAGAACCCGATTAAAATTTCTCGTTGCGTCTATTTTACGCGATGCCCCTAGTAAAAGCAAGGAGGGAACAGCTTGAGTGAACAAGACGAAATTCAATTTGCTAAAGCTCTTGCTGAATTGTATGTGAAACGCAGAAACGAGTGGTCATCTGCTATAGACCACGTACTGAAAACGGAGATTACCGCTGCAAACAATCAGGTCATGAGTTCTGTAGAAAATTTTTATCTTGCAGACAGGCAACAACAAAAAGCTTCGGGCAGGTGGAATCAGATTGTTGAAGTCGTAGAGTTTCTACCAATGAACATCAAAACACTCGTAATGCAAGAAATAGACAGGATCAAATGATGAAGGGCTTCGGCCCCTGTCTTGGAATGTCGGACCTTAGAAATAACCTTCCTCCGTCCGGGATTCCAAGATGCGGCTGACGCATCACAATTTAATTTGAAAGGGGAATGGCATTATGATACCTGATCACTTACTTCAGGATCGTTACTGGCGGGGGCTGCTTCATATCTTTATGAATCATAACAAGCTTAAACAATTATTGTCGAAACCGGAATTTGTTGATTTTGAAGAACTTACTGTCCACGTGGATGAATTGATTAAAGCTTCAAAAGGTTGGAGTCCTTCCGAGAGATTTATGCTCACATGTGCTCTTCATTTATTCAATGGCATCAACAAAATTGATCTTTCACAGGCAGACCGTTTAGATGACAAGAGTACAGCAATCCTGCGAGAAGCTCTGCAACTTCGCTTAGCGAGATAAGGAGGCGATTGATATGCTTCTTGTTCTCAAGGGTGATACAGTCCTAACAAGCTGTGGCCTGTCCGGTGAGGTACTGGATATATGGGGCATTGCCCGACCTTGGGCTAAGCTTCGAAAGGACAATGGAGAATTAGCATTCATCCTGCGTACGAATGTCACAGAAATTATAAATCGCCCCAAACCGAAGAAGGGAAAACGATGATTATAACAGAGGTGAGCTTATGCCAACAGATAGCTTTCCTTTTCCGATCTTCTCCGGGTTATTTTCGCCGCAACACTATGAAAAAATAGGATCGGCGATATGGCTATTTGCTTGGTGTGTTAGCTCCACGACTAAGGAAGTCGAAGAGGACGGAACAGTTTGGGGACTTGTCCTGGGTGGCAAGCCGATGAAGCTTTCTGAAATCGGTGAGAACTTTGGGGTTACCGATAAAAGCATCAGCAGATGGATAAATGATCTCCAGAACCACGGTTACATCCATATCACTAGAGCGCCCCGGGGTTTGATCATAAAGGTTAGAAAGTCCAAGAAAGGCATATTGAAGAGATCAGACAAAAATGTCCGTTCGCAGGATAATGATCAGACAGAAATGTCCGTTCACAGCGACAGTGATCAGACAATTTTGTTCGATCAGCCCGACAGTGATCAGACATATTTGTCCATTCACAATGACAGTGATCAGACATATTTGTCCGTTCACAATGACAGTGATCAGACAAAAATGTCCGATCATGAAGCGATTTTAACGAGTGATCAGACAATATTGTCCGATGCAAAAGATATTAAAGATCTTATTACTACTACTACTATTTTAGAAAATGAGTTTTCAGAAGAAATTAGCCCAGATCCTAAAACGGACGGGATGATCGCAATTTTAAATGCTTATTGCAAATTGCATGATAAGTTCGACATTCACGTCTCCACAAACGATCGCGAAGCCATGGGTAAGATGGTCGCCGCAGGGATGCCAGTACCCTTTACCATCACAACTATGGAGAGCCAATACAAGGCAAAGCGAAAACGCGAGGGAGAAGATTTCGAGCAGCCAAACAGTTTTACTTATTACGTGAAAGGCTTGAAATCAGCATGGCGGAACGCTAACAAGACTACGAAGCCTAAAGGGTCAATAACCCAAACACCAATGCCAGCACCGCCGCAGCGACTAACCAAGCAGCAGCAAGAGCTTGCAGACCTTAAACGTCGAGCAAAGGAGGCAAAGCAGCTTGAAGAGAGCACAAGTTATTGATCTACTCATTAAGCTCAAGGAAGAATACGCACATCAGATTGATACCAGTGACACAGAAATAGACCGGCTCCACGAGAACCTTAAAGATTTCCCATTTGACGTAGCCTGTAAAAACGTGGAGCAGCACATGCTTACAAATCCGTGGCCGCCGAAGATTGCACAGATCCGTGGAGGTTTGGGTGATTTACGAGATCAGCGAAAAGCCAAGGATCAGACAGCGGAGTATTTTGCAGAAAGGGACAAGGCTCAAGCTGCTGCTAAACCTATGCCCGCCGGATGGAAGGAGGAACTTTATGCGCGACTTAAATCGGGAACAGCCGCACGACATTGAAGCCGAATGGTCTATCCTTGGAGCGATCTTGATTGATAACACGGGAGAAGCGATAGATAAGGCGATTTCTGTTGCACCGGAAGTATTCTATGATCCGATGAATCGGACAATCTTCTCAGGAATGGTGGATCTTCACAATGCCGGTGAAGAAATTGATATTCGCTCTCTTACAGGGATAATGCTTCAGCGTAAGAGCCTAGATAAGGTTGGCGGCGTTCATCATCTTACCCGTATAGCCCGTTCTTCTCCAACAGCAGCGAATATCGAATATTTTATTGGCATCATAAATAGCAAATTCACCTTACGTCAAGCCCTGAAGGATGCTCATGCACTCATTGATATGGTGTATGAAAGCGAGGATGCCGATAGTGTCGTGTCCTACGCTCTCACCAAGTCAGCCGCACTTTCTGATCAGTCTGTCTCAAAGCAAGATTTTAAATCCACCAGAGTAATCGGAATGGCGCTGATTGATACGATCGAGCAGCGTGTAAGCAACCGACTCAGTGGAACCATTAGCGGGAGAGAGACCGGATTTGTGGATTTGGATAAGCTGACAGGTGGATTTCAAAAGCAGGATCTAATTATAGTGGCAGCTCGTCCATCCGTTGGTAAAACGGCATTCGCCTTAAATATTGCTCAAAATGCGGCTGCGATATCGGATGATCCGATTGCAGTGTTCAGCTTAGAAATGTCAGAGCAGCAGCTCATGCAACGTATGGTGTGCGCTGAGGTTAATCTCGACGCTAATGACCTGAGAATGGGCGATATCACCAGTGACGATGATTGGGGTAAGTTGACCATTGGTATTTCCTCTCTTGCAGACAAGAACATTTTCATTGCTGACGATCCAGTTGTCACAGTGCATGATATTCGAGCTAAGTGTCGGCGTTTGAAAAGAGAACAAGGTCTTGGAATGATCATTATTGATTACTTGCAGCTGATCCAGGGAAGTAGTGGAAAGCGTGGCGAGAACCGACAACAAGAGGTTTCAGAAATTTCCCGAGTGTTGAAGCAGATAGCTCGTGAATTGGATGTGCCAGTTATCGCGTTGTCCCAGCTCAGCCGGAATGTTGAACAGCGCCAGGACAAACGTCCGATTATGAGTGACCTTCGTGAATCAGGTTCAATTGAACAGGATGCCGATATTGTCGCTTTCCTTTATCGGGATGATTATTACAACCAGGAATCCGAGAAGAAAAACATTATCGAAATCATCATATCTAAGCAGCGTAATGGCCCTACTGGAACGGTTGAACTTCTGTTCCTCAAGAATTTTAATAAGTTCGTGAATTACGAACGGGCGCATGCCAATAACTTGCCGCAGCCAGCCTGAGAATATAGAAAGCCGGGCATTGGTGCAGAGTAGGCGCAAACGGTTCATCAAGAAAGGAGGTCAGACCATGAGTTTTGCCTATGATAAAGCAGCAGAAATATTAAAGAATCCCGAACGGTGGGTAGCCGATGAAGGAGGTAGCCGGATTGTTGTTGTGTATAAGAATAGACAAGAAAACTACTCTATTGCAGAAATCATGAATAGCAATCCGCCTTACTTAACAGAAACAATAGAAAATACATTATGGTTTCGAACGGTAGATTTAGCAAGGCAATACGCTAAGAAAGAAATGTATGTTGAAGCAAGATTCAAAAAGGCTAAATGATACGCAGTACGAATAGATAGCGAAGGAGTGAAGGATATGAATAAAAATCAAATTGGTTGCGTGGAACATGCCTTGAGAAATCAGAATCGGTTTTACGCTTCATCGGACGACAAAGACTGGAATGACCTTGTTGAAAAAGGGTATGCAACCAAGCACCCAGGCTGGGAAGATAGCATGGCATATTTCCGAGTAACAGGCAGTGGGAAAAAAGCGTTGAGTGAAATTGATTAGCGAATGAATCTGTGAAGGAGGGATTCTCTGATGAGCACACTATCACCAATCCATCCGCAGGCTGTTAATATGATAAACATTGCTCTTAACCAGGTAAGCCGCAGAGGTAGAAAAATCGAGCGAATGCAGCTTTATGTATGCCCGCGGTCAGAACTAGCTCAGCATCAGGCCATTCAGACAGCTTTCGGTGACTTGCGGATTCATTTAAATGATTTTGTTCCTAAAGGATATTCTTATGTACTAGAAGATCCAGGCGGAGATAAGAGAGGATTTGCTTGGGTATCAATACCTAAAAATGCGAGGATAACAGAAAATCGGCAAAAGGAGGCGTAGAAGTGATCATCAAAACAGTCAAAAATATTAATTCGCCAGCTGGAAGTATTGTTTCAGGAGTGTCATTCCGGGCGCAGCGTGAAAAGAATGGGTACAGCATAACATTCGGAGAATTCAAAGGTCAGTATATCCCAGCATCATCAGCAATCATAATCAGCGATATTGTTCTAGACGAAGACGGGAAAATGCCGCGTGGATCTAGATATGCATAATGGACAAAGAAAAGACCCCTAAACCTTGGCCGGGCGGGGTCGATAAACGGTAAATAATACCTCAAACCCATTATAACACAAAGGGGAATGAGGGGAATGGCAATGGTGTGGGAACAAGGGGAATTGTTTCCGAGTGCGAACAAGGCGGATATTGCAAAGACCAAAATGCTGCTCCGCAAATATCCAGATATGATGTTAATCGTTAATGGATTGCAAGTGAGAACGGAGCTTTCAGCGGATGAAGAAGCCATTCTTAAAAAATGGGGTCCAACCATTAAGAACATGGAATTGGCGATTGAATCAATAATAGATGATGAGGTAAAACAAATCATGAAATATCGGTTCATTAGTCGTAATCCGCGTAAGGCTGCTGTCACTAGATGGTCGTCATTCACTGACCGTTCGCTTGATCGGAAGATTCAGGAAGGTATTGAGTCTGTAGCTGGAACACTTAAGTTGCTCGGCATAATCTAAAACATGTCTGTTTTACGTCTGTTTTGCGTCAGCATTACGTCTGTAGAATGGATTTAAAGTAGGGACATAGGGAAGAAGTTATTCCCAGGTGTCCCTGCTACCCTTAATCGTGGCAGGACTCGTCAGAGCTGAGCAGTGATGATGCCTGTTGCCATAGCAACGGTTTTAATGGCGGAACTGATAGCACAAGTAGCAAGTAGATGTTGCGGCGGTCTGATGCGGGGTAAGAGAGTTCAAAATCACTCTCGAAGCGCTCCGCCCGGGCGCGATATGAGCATAAGGGATATGTTGCGGCTTAAGCCGTCCGTGACCGTGCAAATACGGGTATTTATAATATGGTCTCATGGATCAGAGGGTTCGATTCCCTTCAAGGCCATAACGAATAGCTAGATAACAAACAAGGTCGCTCATTGATGGAGGCTTATTTATTATATCCGGGGGGTGAGTGAAATGGAGATAAGGTGTCTCCGAGAGCCACCGGAGAAGCAGCAGCCTTCTAAGTGTAAAGGGTGTGTCTGGGGTCGCTGGGAAGCGCCGGTTCAATTCTGTTCAAAGCCCTTGGGTTGCATCAAGTTCGGTGTCGGTGAGTGCAAATGAATTTTGTTTAGCCGATTCGCGGCCCGGAAAAGTTAAAGATAAGGCAAATACAAGGCTTCCTGTGTATGTAACCGTTGTGTGTTGCTTTGTTGTTGATAAGTTAGTAGCCGCAACGATAGTCGATCATATCAAGCCATGTCTTGATGACTAGACGACGAAAGAGTTTGGTGATTTTGGTTTGAGGTAAATATTGGATTGATTGTATTTTTAGAATATAATTCAATATAGAGTAAATTAAAGAATGGAGAGTTAGAGTGACAATTCAGTTTGTAGATAAGCACCATACCGATAAGTTCTTTTTTAAACCGAAATCATTTAACCAAATGAAGCACAGTGCGACTGTAGTGATTGATACCAACGTTCTTCTTTCAGCATATCAGTGGAGAGAGGTAACTCTTAGAGAAGTCTTAGATACCTTAAATGATCTATCAAACGCAGGGAGACTTAGGATTCCTTCTCATGTAGTTAAAGAATTCATGGATCAAAGGCCAAAAAGGATTGTGGAAACAAACCAAAAAATAGAGAAAGAACTTCTATCAAAGATTCAGAAACCGCCTCAACTAATCTCCACTGTTCCATTTATTGATTTGCTAGATGAATCAAAGCAGTATTTAGAAGCCGAAGAGGAGTTTCTAATACATTTTGAAAATTACAGAAAAAAAATAAAAGAAATAATAAAAAGTGTTAAAGGATTTATAAATAATGATCCGGTGTTAGATACTCTTGAGAGCCTAATTGTGGATTGTTATTTTGAACTTACTCCTGAAGAAATCTCAAAAATTGAAGCAGAGACAAAAGAACGAATTAATAAAAAGATTCCGCCACTAACTGGCGGAGATAAAGGAAAAAAAGAAAACTTTGATGGGGACTTTATTATCTGGAAACATATATTGTCCATTGAGAATGATGTCATTTTTGTAACATCAGATGCAAAAGATGATTGGGTAATAAAAGATCATCAAAATCAAGTATTATCACCTAGAAGAGAACTGGTTGAGGAGTTTTATGAACAAACGAATGGGAGCACGTTTTCTATTTTGTCTCCAAAGGATTTTGTTACTCTTTTCAATCCGAACATGGATACCGATATAGCAAATGATTTAGAAAAAGAAGAAAATGAAAATTCGGATTTGTTCAATTTTGTGTTGGGTGTATTTAATAAATACGATCCACTAGGGCTCTATTATCTAACGAAAGATGAAAATGAATATAGTTCTGAAGTTGATACTTTCATCCATAATATTCCTAATCACCCATCAAAAGAAAAGCTGAGTCAAAAACTTAGTAAGACTATTTACCAATACTATGGAGTAACTGAGGATTTACATTATGGTCCTCAAATGATTGAAGAAATATGGAAGTTCATTCATGAGCATGCTGAATAGGTATTCTCTCTTAGTTTCAAGAACTTTTTTCGAACTAAACATATTATGACCGTATATTGACTTCAGTTTGAACCGGACGATATGTTTTCCATAATACATAGGTAATAACATACTTATTTGATGGTCGTTCATACTAGGGCGGCCTTTTTGTTTTCTTATGGAGGATTAGTGATGAAAAGAATAAAGAATTTGAAGGAACCGCCGATATTTAAACGACTGTTTAACTGTAAGGGGTGTATACGGGAAATTTGGGAGGCATCTGTTTGTTTCTGTTCCAATGGCAGTGTAAGGGCGGACGGTGGTGAAGGGATATGAACTTTGTTCAGCCGATACGCGACCAAGAAACGATTGATGAAATCAAGGAATTCCTCAAAGGTCAATCCGATCGGAATCACCTAATGTTTGTTTTTGGCATTAATACTGGCCTACGCATTCAGGACATATTGAAGTTAAGGGTTAGAGACGTTAGTGGAGATCAGATTGTAATGACGGAAATGAAAACAAAGAAACGGAAGTTCATTCAGATCAACCCAACGTTGAAACGAGATATCAAGAAATATACGGCTGATATGGATAAAGACGATTATTTGTTTCCGTCAAGGCAAGGTGGTAAAAACAAGCCAATCAAACGAGACATGGCTTATAAGGTGATGCGGAAGGCTGCTGATGAATTTGGATTAGTGGACATAGGCACGCACACGCTGCGGAAAACCTTTGGTTATCACATGTACCAAAAGACCAAGGATATTACGCTTGTTCAAAATCTGCTGAACCATTCAGATAAGAGTATCACAATGAGGTACATCGGTATGGATCAAGATATGATGAACAATGCAATGAATCGTTTTGGCCTATAAGTTATTCATATTTAGCGAGTATATAACTGATCATTGGGAAGTGTTCATAATCCCTTATTTATCAAGGGATAGCAGCAGTTCAGTAAGTTATGCTCTCTATTAAGATATGAGGAACTGGTATTCTATGCAAAGTATGCAATTTTACCTATGTTTTGTTGTAATTATTAATTGAATAGCAGCAGAAATAAGCCCTTTTAAATAAGGGTTATTTTGTGTTGTTGGCCTAATAACGCTAGTGAATATTTATACATTGAGCATTAGAGGAGGTTGGATAGATGCCATGGTGGATTTATTGGTTGTTGTTCATCGCTTCTAATGTGCTGATAATGTGCAATCGAATAGGAAAGGGATGATGAAGAGAATGAAGGTTATTTACAAATGCATGGTATGTAATTGGAGTGTGGAGGGTCGAAATAAAGACGGCATACGATGTCTAGATTGCGGCGGTCCAGTAATGCCATGCCCAGCGATCGAGGCAACAGAAAGGATAGAGAGAACGCCAAGCAAGAGAACAGATGTCTTACCGCTGGAACGTAAGGGATTGACAGTATCGATCAATATCATGAATTTAGATCCACTCAAACGTGCTGTTCAGATAATGTGTGATGTTTTTGAGGATGAGCGCATTCCCTTGGAAATTAGGGCAGAGTACCTTGATAAGTACAACGGGATTGAGTGGGAAGCAGATGCCGAGCAAACCTAAGCGTCCGTGTGGTAAGACAGGCTGCAGAGAGCTGTCGGACAAGGGATACTGTGCCAATCACCGCAAGGAGAAAGACAGGCGGCGTGGGACCTCAGCCAGTCGAGGTTATGGTCACAAGTGGAGGAAGGAACGACTGGAGTATTTGGAGCAGCATCCGGTATGCGTGATTTGCAAGGCTGCTGGAGTGATAGAGGCTGCGACTGTGGTCGATCATATCATTCCACATAAGGGCGACGATAAGCTGTTCTGGCGCAGGAGTAACTGGCAACCGTTGTGTGCTTCACACCATAGCGAGAAGACCGCAAGAGAGGACGGTGGGTTCGGTAATGGTTAAAGAGATCAACGTTAACAAGGCTGCTCTTGACGTTGTTCAAGTGCTCGCGAAGCATGAGATTCCAATCTATATGATTGGACAAGTCTTCCAGACCGCGTTCAAAACGGTGGAGAGCCAGAAGGTCAGCCCGCCTTGACCCCGGGGGGGCCAAAAAAACTTTTAAAAATGAAATGGAATAGACCGCATCGGACATTAACGCAAATTTTTTTCGTTTTTTGAAACTTTTTAGAAATTGGAGGTGCCCTCATGGCAGGGAGAAACGCCAAGCCGGTTGCTCTGCACATTGCAGAGGGCAACCCAAATCGTTTGACCAGGGAAGAGATTAAGCAGCGGGAAGAATCCGAGCTAAAGCTTGGGCAAAGTGATTTGAAGAAGTTGAAAAAGCCCAAGTACATTTCTCAGGATAAGATCGCTAATAAGCTTTGGGGCGAGTTGATTAAAGAGTATCAGGAATCAGCTAAACAAGGAGTTGCGTTATTAACCAGTTCTGACGTTGGGACATTTGCATTGTACTGTAAGACGTACAGTGAGTATGAAAACCTTCTTGACCAGTACCAACGCTTGGAGAACATCATTATTGATGAACACATTCTGGATGAGTACATTGGAGCGGCTGAGGCTGAACAGGAAGTGAATTTAAAGGCGCTTCGATATCTTTCGCAATTAGCTAGTTTAGAGGGGATATTGAAGGTTGAGACTGCGATCAATAAAAAGGTGGATATGCTCCTTAAATTGCAGGACCGCCTATTCCTTAATCCACTGGCTAAAATCAAAAATGTGGCGATGCCAAAGAAAGATGACAAAAAATCCTCCGCAATGGCCCAATTCTTGAATAGAAGAGCTGGCGGCCATGGCACATGATGAGCAACGTGCGCTTGAACCGATTGAGTTTATTCAAATGCTCCATGCGGTTGACGATTTCTATGGTCAACCGTTTATACTGCTTGACTGGCAGTATGACATTCTTCGGAATGTTTATGGCACGGTAACCGAGCGCGGTTATCGGCAATACCAATACGCTTATTTGGAAATCCCAAAGAAGAATGGGAAAACAAGTCTTATCGCGGCTGTTTCTCTTTATCATCTCGTTTGTGATCCACCAGGTGGACAGATTTACTGCTGCGCAGCTGATAAGGAACAGGCCAAGTTGGTTTACAAAGCTGCTGCCGCAATGATCGAGCAGGAACCCGAGTTTGAAGGTATTTTAAAGGTGCTGGATAGTTCCAAAGAAATTAGAAACTTGATTACTGGTACCGTCATGAAGGTTCTTTCAGCTGAAGCTTTTACCAAACACGGGATTAATCCTACTGTTGTTATATTCGACGAGCTTCACGCCCAGCCAAACCGCGATTTATGGGATGTTATGACCTTTGGTGCAGGAGCTGCCCGTAAAGAACCGCTTTGGTGGGTAATAACTACAGCTGGAGATGATCCAGATAGAGGCTCCATTGGTTGGGAACAGCACGAATATGCAAAACAAATTCGAGATGGTGAGAAAGAGGACCCATCTTGGTATGTAAAAATATACGGAATTCCTGAAGATGGTGAGGATGAGAACGGGGGTAAGATTGATATCTTTGATGAAAACCTTTGGTATGAAGTTAATCCAAGTCTGGGTCATACGATTGACATAGAAGCCGTAAGAAAAGAGGCGCTAACCGCTCGGAATAAGGAGTCGGCAGAGCGCCTTTTTCGTTGGCTGCGGCTTAATCAATGGATCTCATTAAAGAAAACAGGTTGGCAACCGCTCACTTTATGGGACAAGACGGGCGGAGAGTGGAATTTATCAGAACTTGAAGGTAAACGATGCTATCCAGGGATTGACTTGTCCAGTACAACGGATATTACAGCGGTCTGTTATTTGTTCCCACCACAGGAGGGAGTTCCAGACTGGAGGGTGGTTTTTAACGCTTGGATTCCGGAAGACAACATGAAAGAGCGGGTCAGACGAGACAAAGTTTCCTATGATAGATGGGTCAAACAGGGATATCTCCTTACCACACCAGGTGATGTCGTGGATTATGACTTTGTTGAGACGAGGTTGCTAGCAGCTAACGAACAATACGCTGTTCAGACACTTGGTACGGACCCTTGGAACAGTCGAATGCTTGCCCAAAGACTTATGCGTGGCGGTGTTGATGTGGTCGAAATTCCTCAAGATATGAAACACATGAGTCCTGCCATGAAGATGATTGAACAACTCATGAAGCGTGGGCTTATGAGTCATGAAATCAATCCAGTTGCACGATGGTGTTGGGGAAATATTGTTGTAGCTATGGACGGTAACGAGAATATTAAACCCATGAAGAACAAGTCAAAAGAACGCATTGACCTCATTGTGGCCATGATTAATGCGATGGCAACCGCCATGTTGTTTGAAGAAATTGATTTGGGTGTTGAAGAGTTTGCGGAAGATGATTTCTTGAAGAAGTTATGGGGCTGATATCCCGAAGGGAGTGGGTGCATGTGTGAAACAGAATTTATTAACGCGTATGTTTGGCTTTAGCCGGAACGAGATTGAAGTGCGTAGCCATGAAGTGGGTCTTAATGACCGGAAATTGTTGGAGTGGCTGGGATTGGATGTGGGATCAGGTGAAGTTAATATCAAGGGCTGGAACGTGCTTAAGGTTGACACAGTTTACGCCTGCATCAAAGTCCTATCTGACGCCATATCTAAGTTACCGCTGAAGGTGTACCAAGAGGACGACTCCGGGATTACCAAGTCAGCAAGGCATTACTTGTATCGACTATTAAAGCTGCGTCCCAATCCGTACATGTCAGCAGCGGACTTCTGGAAGGCAATTGAAGCGCATCGAGCGATGGGGAACGCGTATGCTTCCATCGAATTTGATAAGCTTACAGGCAAGGTAATAGGGTTATGGCCAATGGATTCTAGTAAAGTCAGGGTCATAGTTGACGATGCTGGAATATTGCCGGACCCTACGCTACGTATTGCATCCAAACAGACGCGGCTATGGTATGAGGTGGACATAGGTAACGGTCAAAAGCGTAAGCTGCTGCCGGACGAGGTGCTGCATTTCAAGGGCAGTATCACCTTGGACGGACTCATCGGTGTGCCTACCATGGATTACTTGCGAACATCTGCCGAAAATGCGGCTTCCGCAGGCAAGTTTATTAACAATTTTTATAAGCAAGGCCTTCAAGTTAAAGGGTTGGTGCAATATACCGGCGCTTTGGATGAAGGAGCTAAAAAGGTATTTGTTGATAATTTCGAAAGCATGACATCCGGCCTGAAGAATAGCCATCGGGTGGCTATGATGCCTTATGGTTATCAATTCACGCCGATATCCATAAGTATGGCTGATGCGCAGTTCCTTCAAAACACGGAACTGACTTTCCGGCAGATTGCCAATGCTTTTGGCGTTAAAATGCACCAGCTCAACGACTTGGCGAAGGCCACATACAGCAATGTGGAGCAGCAGCAACTTGCATTCTATTCCGACACACAGCAGCCGATTCTCACGACCTACGAGCAGGAACTTTCTTATAAGCTGTTCACAGATTCAGAACTCGATGACGGGTATTATTGCAAGTTCAATGTTGATTCAATTTTGCGTGCAGATCTGAAAACCCGTTATGAAGCGCATGGTAAAGGAATTGAGAAGGGATTTATTACACCGAACGAGGCAAGAGCTGCTGAAGATAAGCCGCCGATGCCGGGCGGGGATCAGTTGCTGTTCAACGGCAACGTCATTCCGTTGACCATGGCAGGTCAACAATATGTGAAGGGGGGTGAAGAAACTGAGCCAGAAGAAGACGAACCCGACTCCGGCGAAGGAGAAGAGGGCCATGCCAGTGACACTGGAGATTCGGGAGACGGAAGCGACGGAGGAGGAAACGAGTAAGCGAACCATTACCGGTGCGATCAAATATGACACGGATAGCGAGGAAATGCGGGATTGGTACGGTGATACCTTTGTGGAGCAGATTGCTTCCGGTGCGTTTGACGAAAGCCTTGCTGCACGTGATGTGGTAGGTTTGTGGTCGCATGATACATCCCAAGTGCTGGGCAATACCAAGAGTGGTACGCTGCGGCTCACGAGCAGCAAGCAGGAGCTACGCTTTGAATTGGATCTGCCGGATACTACATCCGGTAACGATGCTTTTGCCATTATCCAGCGTGGTGATGTAGATGGCGTTTCCTTTGGGATGCGAGTCATTAAAGAAAAATGGGCATCGGAAACCCGAGAGGATAAAAGTAAGCTTTACAAGCGTTCCATTTTAAACGCTGAGCTGTACGAGATTTCCCCAGTGGCATTCCCCGCCTATCCAGCCAATGAGGTTTCCGCCCGAAGTCTGGAGGATTACAAGGCTAGTGAACAACGGGCTGCTGACCAAGTATTAAAACAGAAAATGTTAATTGAGCTGGAGCTGATCTGATCGGCTCTTTTTGTTTGTCCAAAAACCATTATACGGAGGTACACAAATGAATAAAGAATTGCGAGATCTGCTTGCCAAACTGGAGCAGCGTAAAGTAGAGGTACGGTCTTTCCTAGCTCAGGATAAGACGAAAGATGCTGAAGATCTGATGAATGAAGTCCGGTCCCTACAATCAAAAGTAAAAATGTTGCAGGAAATCGAGAGCGAAGAACGCGACAACCTGGGTGGCGGCGAGGAATTGGGTGGCCGTGCTACCGATATGGAGAAACGCGAGGATGCAGAATTAGAGAAGGAATACCAGGGAATTTTCCTCCGTGGCCTCCGCCGTCAAGGTGTGACGGCGGACATGCGGAGTGTAGTGAAAGAGTATGAGCGCCGCGCTGTGATGAGTGAAGGAGAAACCAACCCAGCAATCCCTGCAGGAGATTCTCATTTGCTGGTTCCGAAGGACATTCAAACCCAAATTTTTACCTTTATGCGCAGCTTGGATGATTTGTCCCAATACGTAGATGTCATTAATGTAAATACCCTGTCCGGTACTCGTGTGATGGAGAAGATCCAAACGATGATCCCATTCCCGGTCATTGACGAATACGCACCAATCTTGGAAACGGACAATCCAAGTTTTCAGGACATTTCCTACAAAGTGCGTAAACGCGGTGGTGTTCTCCCGTTGACGAATGAACTATTGGCCGATAGTGATCAAAACTTGATCGCCTATATTACGGATTGGATCGGTAGAAAAGCGGTAGTTACTCGCAACACGCTAATTACTACCTTGGCAAACACATTGCCCAAAGTGCAATTGGCTTCCTTCGGGGACGTCAAACGCGTGCTTAATGTGGATTTAGATCCTGCAATCAGTCAAACATCAGTGATTATGACCAATCAGGACGGTTATAACTGGTTGGATCAATTGGTAGATAGCCAAGGCCGCCCACTATTGCAACCTGATATTACATCCCCTACGGGAATGGTTTATAAAGGGCGTCGGATTGTAGTGGTGGCGAATCGCTATTTACCAAGCGACGCCGTCAATGGCAAAGCACCTATCATCATCGGGAACCTTAAACAACTGATTAAGCTGTTCTCTCGCAAATTCTTCGAGTTGGCTTCCACGAAAGAGGGTGGTGACGCCTGGAGACGGGACACCACGGAGTTCCGGACGATCATGCGGGATGATATCAAGATTTGGGACCCGGGAGCGGCCATTTTCGGTCAGTTGGACATTTCGGACGAAGTATAGGGGCTTAATGTCCCTGTCTTACTACTATAGCCGGATCGTCCGGCAGAAGGAGGCCAATCATGGCTAAAACAGCAGAAATGTATGATGTTCTGAAGGTATTCCGGGACAAAGAGACCAAAAAACGCTATATTGTGGGTGCTTCGTTTCCCGGGGAGGACCCAGAACGTATTGCGGAGCTGCAAGAGGGGGGCTATTTGGCGGTTGAACCGCAGGCACCGGAAGCCCCGAAGCCCGCTGAGAAGAAGGGTAAAGCGGGCGAGGTGACGCCGGATGCTGACGACGCTGGCAAAAGCTAGGCTGCTGGGTGTTGATCCGGCAAACGATATGACAGATGCAGAGCTGACGGCGCTGCTCACCGTGGCTTCCGCAGCAATTGAAGAGAGGTGCTGCCGGAGCTTCAAGCTTCAGCAGTACACCGGGCGCGTGAATGGGATGCGTGGGCAGTATCTATATCTGCCAAACTATCCCGTACACTCCATGTCCATCTATGAAAAGCCGGAGTATCCCTTTTCAGATATTGAGACACTGGATAACGGCGTGTTCTTCCGGCGCTGCGGTTGGCCGGGCGGGGAGCGCGGGCTGTCCGTGACCTACACTGCCGGTTACGTGCTGCCGGAGGATGCAACGGAGGAAAACCCGTCCACTCTGCCGGAAACACTAGAATATGCCTGTGTACTGATGGCAAAACACCTTCAGCGTGAGCATGGGGTGTCATCAGAGAGGGTTGGGGATATCTCAGTAACCTATGCGGCAGCAGAAGCGGACATGCCTATGGCAGTAAAGTCTTTGATTAATCCCCATATCAGACCAGAATTATGAGGTGAGAGCATGGCAGGATCAAGAGCAAGGGCACGGCGAGTTGGTGTGCAAGTCACTGGCGAGGATAATCTGCGGCTTCTAGCCGAGCGGCTTCGCCCATTGACTAAGAATAAGATCCGTATTGGTATGCAAGGTGATGCCGAGCTGGCTATGATTGCGGGTGTACACGAGTACGGCAGTATTAAAATGAAAATTCCGGCCCGTTCATTCATTGGTACAGGCAAGAAGAAAGGACAGGCTCCTATAGGCAAGTTGGTCCGGGTTGGGGTAACAGAGATTGCCCACGGTCGCAAGCGGGTAGACGAATTGTTTACGGAGATTGGCGAAATCGGGCTAGACCGAATGAAGAAGAATTTCGAACGGATCAAGCAACCGCCATTATCAGCCCGTTATGCCTCAAGAAAGACCGGCTCCCGAAAGTTGCTGCACCGGGAAGACGAGCTGCGCGACTCCCTGATTTATGACATTGTACCGAAGGGAAGATAATCATGCGGCAATTTAGATTTGCTGGCGTCATTCGAAAATATTTCAGACCTTATACCCTGATCCGAGACAGTGGAGGTGCGTGGATCAAGGGGAAATGGGTTCCAAACTCACCGGAACGACTAATACGGAGCGGCAGCATCCAGCCTGTGAGTGCTCGATTGAAAGCGACAGAGGGCGGTAACTATACCGAGACAGATCGTATGTTATATACGACTTCCAAGCACAGTACTGGTGAACGTATTGACTACATGGGCGTACAGTACACCGTTAATGAATCACCAGATCGAGAGTATTCCGATATCAATCAATTTCTGCTGCGGAAGGTGGTCGCCAATGCTCCCGTTTGAGGATATTAGAGTTGCCATTGTTGAGGGTATGGAATCGGCTTCCGGTGGTCTGGTCGTTGAAATGAACGGCGGAGGGGATACTCCTTCCGGTGATTTCATGACTTATAGTTTCGTTGGCGGCTTCGATTCCACCGGCGGACAACCGATCATTACCCAGCAGTTAGGAAAGCAGTACAGGATGGAGACGGTGACATTTACCGTCTCTTTTAATTGTTATGCGGATGACTCAGACGTAGCTCTAGTTAACGCCATGAGGGCGAGAGATTGGTTTAAGTCAGATGGACATGATCTGTTAAAGGACAAACTTGACGTGATCGTGATTGAGATTGGAGAGATGCAGAACCGGGACATTAACATTGGAGAAGAGTGGGAACGGCGTCAGGGCTTTGATGTTGAGTTTCGGGCCACAGATGTTGTGATAACGGATATGTCAGGCTGGATTGATACTGCACCAATACAAAGGAGTGATAAGTTTTGAGTATTAGCGACGTTACTGTAAACATAGCTGTACTGAAGCCAACACCTATTTTGGGTGGGTTTGGCAAACCCTTAATTCTAGGGTCCAGTACAGCGGGTAAAGAATTTAAAGATTACTTAGATATAGATGCCGTGAAGACTGATTATGCTGCCAGTACCGAGGAATATAAAGCGGCGGCTGCGCTTTTTGCACAGAAGAACCCGCCAGCAGAAATTGCGATTGTATCTAGGAGAACGGGCGCAACACCTGAGACATTGACAGATATTTTACCAAAACTGTTTTTGAAAGATTGGCATTTTCTCGTTACGACGAGCACGGCTGCTTTGGACATTACCACTATAGGTGATGCTATCGAGGCAGATAAATCCAGACAATTTTTCTTCCGTACAAGCGATAAAGCCGATTTGGCTACAATCTTGGCTAAGAAATATACTCGAACATATGGTTTTTATCATATTGCAGCAGAAGTTGCTAAATATCCAGAAGCATGCTGGATCGGTGCAGCTGGAAGTCTCCCACCTGGCTCGATTACTTGGATGGGATGGACACTAACTGGTATTGCACCACTGGATGTTACAGCGACAGAGTTAGCAGCTATCCATGCACTTGGTGCCAACACATACGTGACCAAATCGGGAACTAATGTCACCAGTGAATGCAAGTCTGGTAGCGGTGATTATATCGACTTCATTCACTCCCAGGACTACATTGTTTTTAGCATTCAATACGCCGTACAAGATTTATTCAATCAGGCACAGCACGCATTACAAAAGATCAGTTACAACAATACGGGTATCGCTCAAATTGAGAGTGCCGTTCGGACGGTTCTGCATCGGTCATTTCTAAATGGCATGATTGCTACTGACGATGATAACGTTCCATTGTATAACACGACGTTTCCACCACGTAGTCAAGTTGATCCGGCACAGGTGGCAGCACGCAATTATCCAGATGGAAAGTTTGAATTTGTTCAGGCGGGAGCCATACACAAAACGGCCATTCGTGGCACTATTAAATTTGCATAGGAGGGGTTAGGGTGTCAGAAGCAAAAACATATGATGCAATGGACGTCTCTGTAATTGTTGGAGGCGTCTTTTTAACGGGATTCGGAGAAGACCTAGTAACTGTGGCGAAGGACGAAGAAAACTTTTCAACTAAAGTAGGGGCGCAAGGAGATGTGGTCCGAACGAAGGTTAATAACCCACTTGGCACAATTACTGTTACCCTTCAAAGCACCAGCCCACAAGCCGCATATTTGGATGGACTGGCTAACAGCCAGAAGATTGTACCTGTATCAGTTATGTACTCGGGTACGCCAAAGGAAACGAATACTGCAACACAAGCTTATCTGAAAAAACCAGCTGACCGGGAATATGGCGGAGAAGCTGGCGATCGTTCCTATGAGTTTCAATGCCTTGATTTAAGCATGAACTAAATCTAAAATTGAGAGGGGCCTATATCAATGGCTAATTTTAAACAGAAAGAGTACAAATCTAAATCAGGAAAAAGTTATACCTTCCAGCATCCAGGCGTACGCGCAATATCTAAAATCAATGATGGCTCAAAAAATAAATTTGGAGTGATTCTGGAAGAACGCTTATCTGAAGAAGTACTCAAACATGTTATCGTGGATCCTAAAATGAAAATTGATGATTTCAACGATTACACGGAATATAGTGAAGTTGTTAATGCAGCATACGCCTTTGTGACAGGAAATGATGAAAATGAGGGCGCCGACGATGGCGATCAGCAAGAAGGAAGCTAAGAAACGAGCACGATCTAATTGGAGTCAATGGCGGCTGCTACTCTCCGATATGGGCATTACGTATAATGATCTAAATAGTATGGATGATGATGACATTGCCGAAGCGAACGCAGCTTTAGACCTTCATATTGAACAGACAAACAAAGCAAATAAGAAGAAATAGGAGACGTCCTTTAGGGCGTCTTCTTTTGTTCGGAAAGGAGGAACTATGGCAGGCGGTATAATCGGTTCACTAATGTATGCAGTTGGGTTCAAGTTCAACTCTAAGGGAATAAACGATGCAGATAAAAAGGTTGGTAAGCTCACAAAAACTGTGGTCGGACTTGGGGCTGCTGGTGTAGCTGCAATGACTGGAATCGGAATTGCTGGGGTACATGCTGCTTCTAAATTTGAAACGGCTATGAAGCAAGTTCAGGGGGCAACTGGAGCAACCGTGAAACAGATGGAAGCAACTAGAGAGGTTGCTAAAAATCTGTACTCTAACAATTTTGGTGAGGATTGGAACGACTTAGGAACAGCGATTTCAAATGTTCAGCAAGTTACTGGCCAAACAGGAGAAGAACTTGAGAACACCACTCGAAACGCAATTCTGCTTCGGGATCAATTCGGCTTTGAAATTCCGGAATCCATCAAATCCGCTGATACTATGATGCGACAGTTTGGGATCACCTCCGAAGAGTCATATAACTTACTGGCGCAAGGCGCACAGCGGGGACTTGATAAATCCGGCGAACTGGTGGATTCAGCCAATGAATATGCTAACCAGTTCAAGAGCTTGGGCTTTACGGCTGACGAGATGTTTGACGTTTTTGCCGCTGGCTCTGCCGAAGGTGTCTTTCAAGTTGATAAAGTTGGAGACGCCGTGAAGGAATTTAATATAAGGTCTAAGGATGCCAGTAAGACATCAATGGATGCCTTTACCGCGCTGGGCCTTAACGCTGATGCAATGATGCAGACCTTTGCCAAAGGCGGACCAGACGCGAAACAGGCATTTAGCGATATCGTCTCTATGATATCGGATATCGAGGACCCCGTTGCCCGTAACAATATTGGTGTTGCTTTGATGGGTTCTCAGTTCGAAGACCTTGAGGTTAATGTCATATCGGCAATGGGGGCTGCAACGAGATCCTTTGATAAAACAAAAAAGACGATGGACGAGCTTAATAAAATCAAATTTGAAAAGCCTGGCGAGGCATTTAAAATGTTCGGAAGGCAGGTCGAGGTTGGAATATTAATTCCAATTGGTCAAAAGCTGCTGCCTTACTTGAATGCCTTTGGGCAATGGCTATCTGACCATAAGCCACAGATCGAAGCGGTGGGCAATGCAATCGGTGACGGGCTTGGTGCAGCAATCAATATGGTAAGCGGTTGGATTCAGGCGGCAATGCCATATCTACAACAATTTGGAACACAAGCATTGCAGGTGTTTGGGTACCTGATTGATAAGGGGAAAGAATTGTGGACTTCTATCCAGCCAGTGGCCGTCATGATCGGTGAGACATTGTTAAATGCCGCAGTTCAATTATGGCCACATATCCAGCAAATTGGCTCTTCAATTGCTGATGCAGCTAAAGCATTCTACGATTGGGAAGGATTTGCCCCGGTGGTGAGCGGAATTGTCGCGGCACTGGTCACATATAAAACAGTCGTAGGCACGATAACAGTCGCAACCAAGATTGCAGCAGCAGCGACCAAAGCATGGACTGCAATTCAGAAAGCTTTCAGTATAGTCATGGCTGCTAATCCTATTGGCATAATTATCGCCGCCCTAGTGGGTTTAGGCGTGGGGCTGGTAGTCGCTTATAAAAAATCAGATAAGTTCCGGGCGTTTATTGACGGGATGTGGTCTGGGATCAAGACGGCTACCATGGCAGTACTGAATTTTTTCAAAATTACAGTTCCCCAGACCTTCATGACAGCCTTTAACGCAGTGACTGGATTTTTGAAGACTTGGGGAGTAACGATCCTGGTTGTAATTGGTGGTCCAATTGCATGGATCGTTGCTTTGGTCGTTAAATATTGGGATGAAATTAAGGCAGTGACATTTGCAGTGTTCAGTGCAATTGGTAGCTGGTTGTCATCCATATGGAGCAGCATCAGTAGCAATATTTCTGGGGCTGTCAGCGCTGTGTGGAATGCAATTACCGGGGCATGGAACAATGTATTTTCGATAACTAACTCTCTGATGACCAAAGTTTGGAACAAGATCACTGCTATATGGGCGCAGATTGTTGGAAGCATCAAGACAGCCGGAGTCAATGTCTGGACTGCCGTTTCGGATATGTGGGGAAAGGTGACAAGTTTTTTCAATGGGATCAACCTCTTTGATACAGGGAAAAAAATTATTAGTGGTCTGATAGATGGAATTTCGAATATGGCATCGACCTTGATGGAGAAGGTCAAAAGCATAGCGGATGGCATTAAAGATTTTTTTGGTTTTAAAACCTCTGCAAGCGTGTCTGTTTCTACTGAAACTACTGGCATAAAAGCAGTAGACGGAAGTCACGCGAATGGGCTGCCTTACGTTCCGTGGGACGGTTATATCGGTGAATTGCACAAAGGCGAACGCGTTTTAACGGCTAAAGAAAACCAGGCGTATTCCCAGCCGGAAGCAACATTTCCTAAGTTTGACTTCCCAATTTATCAAATGCCGGCTTTTGAATTGCCTGATTTTCAAATAGCTCAGATAAACATTCCTTTCGCGAAGCAGGAACCCGTAGCAGCAAAGCCTGATTACGAGCCACACACACCTGAATCATCCCCAGCACGAATGACAACAAATAATCATCGTGCAGATTTTAAACCAATCTTTAATATTAAGGTTTCAGGTAATGCCGATGATAAGACCATTTCAAATCTGCGGGAGACTATTCGGCAAGAAATGCAAGATGTATTTGAATCGTATATGCGCAGCGTAGGATTGGAAGGTGCGTAAATGGCACTTATTGATGGCAAATACATTACTGTAGAGAATGAATCACCGTCCTTTCCCGTAACTGTGACAGAGCAACCGGTTGAAAAAGGGATCAATTTAATTGATCATGTGCAGGCACAGGCCCGGACGCTATCATTAACGGGAGTTATTGTTGGTACGGATGCAGCGAAGACACGCGCCTATATCATAGCTGCGAAAGACAAAGGCACAATCATTAATTACGTCGGCCGAAATCAATTCAAAGGTCTCATTACTGATTTTTCGACAGGACATGATTACACCACTGCGGATGGATTTACTTTTACGATGGAGCTGCGAGAGATAAAGATTGCAACGTCTTCTTATGTGGAGACGTTGCCACCTCCAATCAAGGCTCAGGTTACTAAGATCGTAAATTCTGGAACTAAGCAAACCCAGGAGAAAAAAACTGCAAAAACGACTACTAAGAAGAAAAGTAATAATACAAGTAAGAAAAAAGAAAAGGAAAAGGAAAAAGAAAAAGTTCAGAAAGTAAAATTTAAAACGGGAAGTAAATGGGCAACATGAGGCGGTGAATTATGGAATTTATTGAGATAGAGAAGGACAACATCCCTTATCGTTTTGACATATCTATCGCTGGTGAAATGTTTGGCTTTGAAGTCCATTACAATGCTGACTATGATTTTTTTACGGTGGATCTTGAAAAGAATGGAGAAGTGCTGGCATATGGGGAAAAGTTAGTTTATGGGCAAACGCTCTTTTATGACGTCCAAGATAACCGATTTCCTAGATTACCTATTGTTCCTTGGGATGAATCGGAAAAAAGCACAGCAGTAACATGGGAGACGCTTGGTATAAGCGTCTTTTTGTTTGTTATTGATGAGGATGAGGAAGATGACGAGTAAAAATTTTGGCCGTGTCGTGGAGATTATGACTGCTAATATGAAATTCACTCTTGATAAATACACGATGGAAGGGACGGTTCCATTTGACAACGACACTTTACCTAATGAGTCGGAACTGAGGATATGGAACCTGTCACAAACAACGATAAATAACATCAAGCGTAACGCTGTCCTAATGGTGAATGCTGGTTACACCGGAGATGTTGGGCTTATCCTCCATGGTCGAATTTCATCGGTTCGAACCAAATGGGAGGGCGTAGATAAAATAACGACTGTTTATGTCTTGGATAGTGAGGATCTCTCTAAGCGAGAAGTTACAGAGATTGCTTTTGCAAAGGGGACACTAGCCAGTGCGATCATTAAGCAGATGGCGGGGTATATCGGTTTACCTGTAGCGCAAATGGCACTTAACCAGGACTACAGATATCAAGATGGTTACACAGCAAAGGGAAAAGTCACCGACATCATATCGGAGGTTTGTAAGGACTGTGGAACATCTTGTTATATCAATCAAAGCAAACTCTATATTCGTAATATTCGTAATGGTGCTGATTCTGTTTTTGCCTTGTCTCCAGAAACGGGTTTGATAGGATCTCCAGAATATTTCGAGGACAATGGCATTCAGGGATACAATATTTCCGCACAGCTGCAACAACGAATCACAACGGCTTCTGTTATTAATTTGACTTGCAGGGAATGGTCAGGAAAGCTTCATATTCGTAGTGGAACCCATAAGTTTTCCAATACAGGAGACTTTATCACAGAAACGGAGGCGATTATGTGAGTAGAGCAAATCCAGCAGGAGCACTTTCCCGTTTGCTTGGCGCGTATGCGGGTAACCAAGGCGACGATATCAGTGTTGCGATGCCTTGCAAGGTTATCTCCTTCGATGATGCTAAGTTGAATGCTGTTGTGCAGCCATTACTTAAACTGACGAGTGGACAACCCGCACAGATAATGTCTGTCCCGGTCATAGGGCAAAAGGTCGAATTTGAACTTAATCTTGGTGCTGGGATGCAGAAATTCGAAACAATTATGCGTCCACTATTAAAGGCTGGAGACGTTGTTTATGTGGTTTGTGCTGATGCTGAACTTAAAAATACATTATCCGGTCAAGTGGCAGCCCCGGACACCGAAAGGCGACATAGTCGAATGGATGCTGTAATCGTAGGGGTGTTACCATGCAGTCTATAAAACTAGATATTTCCGGAGATTTGGTGTTTTTAGACGGTGAATTGCAACTGATCTCCGGTCCTGAAGAAATTGCTCAATGTTGTACTTTGGCAGTAGGAACTAATAAAGGCGAGTGGATACTTGATCCAGAGATGGGCATTGATTTTAAGCGGATCACTGGAAAAGGGGTTACTGAAGAAGAAATTCGCGACGAGTTGACCAGTGGGGTTTTACAAGAATCGCGTATTCAGAGCGTAGATACGGTGACTGTAACCTTTGACAGAATGAAACGAACAGCTACAGCAGATTTTACGGCTACAGCTGTCAACGGCGATGTAATTACGGTTGAGGGGGTCGAGACCGTTGTTGGATAGCACAGGTTTTAAACGACTACGATTTGATGATCTATTTTCGCAAATGGAGGATAAAGCCAAGGAATCATTTGGAGACACGGTTAACACTTCGGTTCGCTCACCGCTTGGAATTATACTTCGTATTTTTGCTTGGTTTTTAGCTATTATTTGGAGCACCGCAGAGGACGTATACAACAGCGGATATATTCCAACGGCCACCGGCAACAACTTGGATAGGCTGGGTCCGCAAGTTGGTATATCCCGAACGCTTGCCCAATGGGCAGCGGGATCATTGGAAATCACGGGAACTATAGGCTTTACTGTTCCGGCGGGTACCCGTGCGGCGACGAAATCCGGTGTAGTGTTTGAGACAATGGCTGATGTTACACTGACCACTGGTACCGCCACCGTTGCAATTGAGGCGTTGGAATCGGGAGTATCAGGCAACGTCGCGGCGGGGGCAATATCCGTGGTAGTTAACCCGGTACCGGACATTACTGGTGTGACCAACGTTGTAGCCGTGACGGGGGGCAGGGAAAAGGAGACAGACGCCGAATTTCGCAGTCGCTTTGATTTGTCCGTGGCGGGCGGCGGCGCGGCTTCCGTGGATGCACTTCGGGGAGCGCTGCTAAGAATGCCCACCGTCCGAGCAGCAGCGATCATCGAGAACACAGGTATGACAAAGGATGCTGCCGGACGGCCACCCAAGTCTTTCGAAGCTTATGTGCTGGGCGGGGATGAGCTGGAAATCTCTAAGGCAATCTTTGCAACCAAGTCCGGCGGCGTAGAAGCTCACGGGAGCATCAGTAAGCAAGTTGCCGATTTGGGTGGACAGCTGCACACGGTTAAGTTTTCCCGTGCAAACGAGGTGGGGATCAAAGTATCTGTATCTGTGACCAAAAACGCTCAATACCCGATCGATGGTGATGACCAAATTCGATCAGCCATTATTACGTATATCGGCGGCGAAGATGCCGCAGGGTCCTATTACAACGGCTTAAGCATGGGAGCAACCGTAGTGTATACCCGATTAATCAGTGTTGTATCCAATGTTGAGGGGGTCGAAGATATGATCTTGACAGCGGGCAAGACGAGCGGAGGCCTTGGCAGTTCTAATGTGCCTATTCAGGTTTATGAAGTAGCTCGGGCACGAGCGGCGGATATTATGGTGAACAGTCATGTTTAGTGTTAAGGACATGTTACGACGCTTTGCGGACACCTATAATAAAAATCCGGAAAGCAACTTGGGTAAGATGATAAGCATTTTGCATGGGGAATTGGTAAGAGTCGGTGAGACGCTGGAACGTGTCCGTGAGTGGAAGGACATTGATGCTGCCCAAGGCACGACGCTGGACCGAATAGGCTCCAATGTGGTCCAACCACGAGGGGCAGCGACTGACGAGGTATACCGAGTACTGCTTAAGTCAAAGATTGCCCGAAATCTATCTAAAACGGACGTTAACACCATTATCCAGGTGTTAGCCCTTGCTTTAGACTGCGATTACTCAGATATCAAAATTCAAGAGAAATTTGCTGATCCACTGGAGCCGGAGCCAGCAGCAATCAACTTGATTCGTGTTCCAGTCCGGCGCTTGAATGAGGTTGGTATGTCCCCATTACAGTTTGCACGAATCATACAAAAGACGGTTGCAGCAGGCGTCCGAGTGGCTCAAATTGAGCTTGCTGGGACGTTTGCTTTGTCCTCTCAGTATGATGTGCTTGAAACAAGCTCATTAGGACTTTCGGACACGGATATGACTACGGGTGGGGAGTTAGGAACGGTATACGCACCAGGCGATGATTATCCATTACCTATATAGTATTTAGGAGGGAATAAAGTGGCATTTAATGAAAAGCTTCCTGAATGGCAGGAACCAGGTATAGAGCCACCAGAGAGTAAGCGAAAGACAGGTTGGCAGATCAACGACAAACCTCCAGCCGCATGGCTAAATTGGTATTTTAACAGAGTTTATAAAGTTTTCCAGGAGATCCGCAGCAAGTTTGATACGCATACAGAAGATAACAATATACATGTCACAGCAGCTAAACAAACCGCATGGAATGTCAAAGAAACTCCTGAAGGAGCGCAGACAAAGGCGGACGCAGCTCGTGAAGCAGCAAAGGCAGCTTCGATTCCATTGGCGCAAAAAGGTGCTGCTAGTGGTGTAGCTGCGATGGACGCTACCTCTAAGGTTCCACGTGTTAACACATACAGTTCATTAGGTGGAGCTGGAGGTGCGACCAACCTCAACACCTTATACACTGCTGGTACGTACTCAGTTACTAATACGGCTACAGGCGCCCCAGAAGCTAACTATGGACAAGTTATAGTTCATGTAAGCTCTGGTGACACTCACGACAACGTAGCTAACTGGGTATGGCAAATGTTCTTTAGTACGATAGGTCCGATATACGTTCGAAGAAAAATAAATGAAAAAGAGTGGCAAGAGTGGGTACCTCTGTGGACAGGGTATAATGACTCCCCTGTATTTATGCCCAGAGCACGTATTACTAATAACACAGACTTTAACACCTTACTAACTAACGGTATATGGTCAATTTATATGCCTACGGGAATTACTAACGCTCCAGCTGTAACCTATGGGCTTCTGTTTGTGTACGTCTCTGACAAAAGTACTACGTATGTTAAGCAAGAAGTTATAGATGTTACCAATGGAAACACCTATATTCGGGCAAGAAGTAGTGTCGCGGTCTGGTCAGCTTGGAAGTTATCAGAGACAACGGATAAAAAGAACACAGCTAACGGGTATGCGGGACTTGATGCAAATACTAAATTACTTGATGCCCACATTCCTGCTAGCATTGCTAGAACATCGCAAATCATACCTGCTAACACAGACTTAAACGCGTTTAGAAATGAGGGAGACTACTTCTGCCCTAGTAACGCGACTGCGGCAACTATCTTGAATATGCCTACAGCTATTGCGGGACAATCTTTTTACCTTAGAAATAACACACATGCAGGAGTTAACCAGTCAATCATCTCGTATAATTCTGCGTCATTTAGAATTTACACACGCAATTACTATTCGCCAGGTTCTCCTCAATGGTCGGATTGGATGGAGATAGAGCACAGTGGAAGAAAGAATGTAGCTAGTGGATATGCGGGACTGGATGCGTCTATTAGAGTGCCACGTAACAATGTGTATAACTCTTTGGGTGGAGCTAACACTATCCCTACTGTGGATTTAGACCTTGCACTAACGGCGGGAGTATATCCTATTAGTCCTGTTACACTTAACAAGCCAGCTGCAAGTATGTGGGGGCAAGTGTTGGTTTTTGTCAGCGGCGCAGAAACGCATAATAACGCGAATACATGGACTTGGCAATTACTATTGCAATCTAGCGGTGGTTCTTATGTAAGGTATAAAGACGCTGCGGCGGCATGGAGTGCCTGGGTTCCGTGGTGGACAGGAAACAATGATGCCCCATTGTTTGCAGCGCGGGGACTGATCGCTAACAACACAGACCTTAATACGCTTAATGTTAGTGGAGTGTATTCGTTCTATCAACCCACAGGAGTTACAAATATGCCGCCAAGCGGCATTACCTACGGAGTGTTCTCAGTGTTTAATCCCGGGAACTCAACGTCGTATCTCAGACAGGAGTTTGCTGATGTCTTAACGGGAATAACGTGGACACGCGTTAGGACAAATACAGTTTGGACTACATGGGTAGCTAATATAACTAGCGGTGGGGGTAACTTCACTGGCCCTGTATCAAGAACTTATAGTTCTGAATCGGTAAAACTCAGCAACGTAGCTTCTTACAAGAGTACACAAAATAATACAGGCACAATTAAGATAACCCTTCCGGTCGGATGGAACGCAACCATGATGACCATAAAAATAACGGGGTATGAGTACGCAGCTAATCGCGGGGCGTGGGAGCTTATCCTTGGCGGGTACAACTTCACTAACGCTTGGAGCATGACCTCAGCTTTAGCGGATTCGGCGGCAGGGGTTTTGCCGTTTACGTCTGTGCGGTTTGCCTACGATGGCAGTAAGTGCTGTATCCTCTTGGGGACTACTACCAACGTAACGCAGTACCCGCACATAGAGGTAACAGAGGTGTTAGCGTCTCACGTTGGAGCTAGTGCCTTAGCCTCTGCGGGTAACTGGACGATTACAAATCTCACAAGTGAAACAGGGATAACGAACGCTGTCATTGTACCGATAAAGTGGGGTAATTCTGACTCAGTAGGTGGATATTCTGCTGCGCAGGTTACGCAAGGTACACTTGCCTATGCTGTTACCTCTGGTACTGCTCCGACTCTGGCTGCTACTTTTAATCCAGCAGTTGCAGCCTTAACAGCGGGTTTACGGGTAACCATTAAAGCACATGTAGCTACAACAGGTCCGGTTACACTCAATGTAAATGGTCTGGGCGCTAAATCTATCAAAAAGCCAAATGGCAATAACCCGCCTTTGGCTCTTGGTGGTGTCTATACGGTTGTATACGATGGAACGGCTTTTATCTTACAGGGTGAAGGGGGTGAATATGGAACAGCAGAAGCAGCGCAGGTATTGTCAGGTTATACAGTTGGTAGAGAGAATGGGGTGGTCAATGGGACAATGCCGGACAGAACTAGAGCCGGAGACAGCTTAACCTATACCACAGCCTTGTCAGCTAAAGGGGATGGATTGGGGAGCCTTGTCTTGGAACCTCAGACGGGGTACTATGCTTCTGGACTTAATTCCGGTGGATTTGGGACACTGTTATCCGTTGATCCAAACTATGTACCCGCAAGTATACTGTCCACTAAAACCGTCTTTGGAGTTCAGGGTTCAGTTCCTGTTATCTCTGGGGTTGATGATGCTATGGGTGTAGGAAGATGGGGGAATGGCGATCTTGCTGTCTACCCACGAGAGGGGTATAGAAAAGGTGGTTCTGGTGCGGGTGAGATAAAAGTGTCAGTAGCTCAGTTGGCATCCGTTGGTTATGTCAAACGCGCAACAGGAACGACAACTACCTACGGTTCAATGACCACACAATCAAGTGATGGAGCCACTAGAAACTTTACCTGTATAACCGTTACCGGGTTGGATTTCAAGCCAACGTATGTACGTGCTTGGCAAGATATTTACCCTGACACCTGGTTCGTACTAACCCAAAGCACTTTAATAAATGCTGGTAGTTTCCCTATAGGGTGGATTCACAGTACAGGAAGTGGTGGTAACTCAGGGATATATATTAGTGACAATGGATTTCAAATGACGGCAAACCTTGCTGCTAATCGCACTGTACTATGGGAAGCTTGGTAATAAGAGAGGAGTATTAATTATGGAAATCGGAATGAAAATATACTTTGAAAAAGCAACAGGAAACGTGGTAGTAAATACGGGTGAACAGGTAGGTAGGTTGGTAGTGGAGACAACCGAGGATCAGGACTTTGCAACATATAAGGCGCTGGCTGAACGGGTCCGCGATACCATTGGTGTAGTAAAGCTCAAATACGGTCAGTTTCGTCGAGAATTTGCGGAGTGTAATGGCTACCGTGTTAATCCAGATACCGAAGATTTAGAGTTTACCTATCCGGGCGAGGTTCCAGCAGAGGTGCTAATTAAACGTATCGAAATGGTAGAGGGAGAAAGTGCTAAGACTGCACAGGAGCTAGAGCAGACCAACATGAAACTCAAGCGGACAGAAACACAACTTGCTGAGTCGTTGGAGAGACTGGGGCAAACTGAAACCCAATTGCAAGAAGCGCAGCTTGCTCTTACAGAAAATTATGAAGAGTTACAGACTGCCAAACAAGAGGCGGTAGAGGCACAATTGGCACTAACTGAGTTGTATGAGCTGGTGCTTGCAGGACAAACCGGAGGTAAACCGGAAACGCCAGAGGATTCGGCAGAACCTTCAGAAACCGTAGAGGGAGGTGAAGAAGATAATGGCTAAAGTATATGCAAGTTTGATACGCAAGGATTTGAAGACACTGGAGCAGGTGCCCGAAACAAAACGTGAGGAAGTAGCAGCATTGCTAAAAGAATAGATAGAAAAAGCTGGCGCCTATAGAGGCGTTTTTATTTTGCCCTCGGATCTCCGGGGGCTTTCATTTTGGGGAGATAGATGGGGGGAGGGGCAATCGTGACAGAAATGGATGTACTTAAATATTTTTTAACGCAAGGTCCATTCGCGGTGTTATTCGTTTGGCTGCTGATCTACGTAATGCGCGCGAATAAAGAGAGGGAAGGACGATTGCAGGATCTACTAGGTAAGTTTTCTGAAAAATACGATGTAATCATCGTGGAGCTACGTGAAATGAAAGAGCGATTTCCACACAGAAATTAATAATATTGAGAGGATGAATTGATATGGAATGGAATGTAGTTGCAAATTTTATTAAACCGGAATTATTACTTATTGTTGCTGTATGTTGGGTGATTGGCTTTTGCTTAAAACAAACTCCGAGAGTACCAGATTGGACAATTATTTATCTGGTCACATTGGCCGCGATCATCATTGTATGTCTTACTCTTGGCTTTAATGTAGATAGTTTTGTACAAGGCATCTTGTGCGGAGCTGTGGCTGTATATGGTAATCAGTTGCTTAAGCAGGCAAAAAAGGGGGTTGATGAGTAATGCAAATCTTTCAGAAGGGAAATAAGCACACAAATTGTAGCGGTCGAGGTGGTCATATACCGATTGCTATTGTAAATCATATAAGTGGCGGTACGATGAGTTCTATGGATAGTTGGTTTCAATCTTCTGGTAATTTAGTTAGTAGCGCTCATTTTGGCGTTTCTAAATTGGGGGAGATCCACCAATACGTTGATATAACAAAAATGGCTTGGTGTAACGGAATCACAGTCGATTCAATTCCCAAAGCCAAGGCGGCAATCGTCAAGGAACAAGAACCAACGAATCCTAATAAGTACACTATCAGTATCGAACATGAGGGTATGGATGGTAGTTTGACAGAGGCGCAGTTTGCTGCCTCCGTATGGCTACATAAATTTATTAGTGATGAAGTAAAAAGGCTCTACGGTAAAGCTATCATCTTGGACGAGAAACATGTGATAGGTCATTTTCAAATTGATCCGGTGAGAAAGCCTTATTGTCCCGGTGCGAAATTTCCATGGAGTCGGTTGTATACTGCTCTAAAAACTAAGGAGGCGGAAGATGTGAGGGTGGATAAGGCTAGCACAGTAGTAAATGGGGAAAAACTGAATGAAGGTAGTTTTCTGATCGAGGGGCGTACTTACGTACCATTGGCAGCCATCGGCAAAGCGTTGGGTGCAGTAGTATCTTTTGATAATGAAACAAAAACGGCTACTATTACCACTAAAAAGTAAGTATCTAACGATTAGAGATACGAAAAGCCTCACTAACCTATATAAGGGTCAGTGGGGCTTTTTTTTCTGTAACTTGTGTGTTCGTACGTACTATTCAACAAAATATTCATTTTGCTACTTTCCCTTGCTCATAAGCCGCTGCGATAAGTCCTTTAAGGGTTTTTATTGTACTTTCTTCATAACCGGATAACCAATGAATCGTTTCTAGTTCATCCTTCGTCAGTTCCCGGCTAATTATAGACTGGATATCTTCAACAAATGGTCTGTAGCATAGAAGATGCGATTCTTCTAGTGGTTTACCTTCTGGAAACCAAGAACTAATTAAATCCTTTTCAACCCACTCTGCACGCCCTCGATCATTAATACCCTTATACTCCAAATTCATATCGTGAATTCCCCCTATCCATTTTGAAGGTAATCCGAATGTAATCAAATCATAAGTGCTACGATCATTAAATGCAAAAAGTTTTTGATTTATGTGCCCCCGTCGATCACCTAAGGTTAGCTGGGGGTAATATTAACGTCGTTTTTTTACTTTTATTAATGCCGCAATAGAGAGGACCAACGCAGCTACGATGATAATCCATGCGATTACGTTCAACATAATTTATTCCTCCTTCGTATGCCCGCCGGCTAATTGTATCGTTCAAACCGTTTATGTTATGATTGGGTGGAGAGCAAGGGGTGCAACCCTTACTCTCCGGGAACCTATTTACGTTTGCGTGGTCCGCGGCGTTTTTTGGTTCCTTTCTTTTTGTCCTTTAGCAGCAGCGTTGCGGTAATGAGTTGAATGATTGCTGTAAAGAGCGTAACCCAATCTTTCATGTGCCTTGTTCACCTCCTTTCTTATCTTAATTATATACTGGTACCAGTATATTGTCAACATGTTTATATACTGGTAACAGTATATTTTTTGTGGTATCCTATAGCAAAGGGGTGATAACCTATGGAACAGCAAGGCAAGGCATCAACACGCGCAAAAGATAAGTACAACGCCGCAAATTATGATCAAGTAAAGCTTTGGGTAAAAAAAGGCGACAGGGAAAGGATTGACGCTGTTGCTAAGCAACTTGATAAGAGTCGCAACGCCTTCATTTTGGAAGCGATAGAAGAAAAGATAGCAAGAGAATATACAGAGCCGCCACAGGAGTAGTCCTGTACGGCTCTTTTTTGTCATAAAAAACCATTGATTAAAAAACCAATAAGCACATATAATACAAACAAGTGTTCTTATTTTGGAGGCGTTAATAATGTTAAGCGATACACCGCGTAAGCTTTTATTGATCATTACTCATTACTCACGACATTTTGGTCGTCTCCCTTCATTGCCTGAGTTAGAACGATTGAGTGGACGAATGCCAGTTGATATCCGAAATGGGTTGAAAGAGTTGACGGAGGAAAACTACATCGAATGGAATCCAAATACGCCACCTGAAATGGCCTGCATTATCTCTGGTTGGGAAAGAGATAATCCATCACACCGAGATCCAGAAGAGGCACAAAAGGTAAAAAATGTACCTAGCAGCGCTGACTATTGGCTGTATTATTAGGGGGTATATCTATGAAGAGAAAGAAACTCGAAGGTAATGGATTGTGGGAAAGTAGCAGGATGATTATGCCTGAGCATAAAATCAGGATTCTGGACGATGTGCTCAATGAAGAGACACGTAAAAAACCTGATTTAGATCCCCAAGCATTATCAGAAATTTCACAGGTATTAGCTCAATCATTAGAGGATTGTAGTCCGATCACACTTACATTGTTTGATCCGATTGAGAACAAATCAATCCATGGCATAGTTATGAGGGTTGACCGTCAGCTGGGTCAGATTAAGTTTCGTCATGATGATGATTGGGAATGGATTAAGATAGAGGATGTTGTAGGCGCATATACATAGTAAATTTCCAAGCGCTTACGAATTTAAAAACCCCGCCTTTTGATTGGCGGGGTTTAGCTATGTAAAGATGATAAGAATCACAATCAATAGAGCAAAGGCAATACCTATAAACTTAAATATAGTAAGATTCTTTTTTCGGTTTTCAATTTGTTTTGGTGTCATTTCATCCACGTTTAGTGTCGGGTTACTACGACTAGAATGTGACGATTTCCCTCCACCAATTTTTTTAGAGTATGAAAGCCCGGTTCCAGGAAGGGATACTGTAGCCCTTTTCCCACTAGGACCGGCACTAACTCGCGCACCTTTTACACCGGCGCTAATTCCAACGCCCTTTTTACCTACGTTCAACTTTACACCGCCACCAAGATTTATAGACTTTCTAAATCTAAACGAGCCCATAACATTCACTCCATTTAGGGGATTTATTCCTATTGTATAATATAATGATGGTTGACGGTATACAAGTTATTATTAATGGTTTGAACGTCCTTTCGAGATGGCATTTTCATGACTGATAGCATCATTGTACAGAAGAGTTCGCTCACCTTGAGATGATTGCCACGATGATCTACAAGCTGACGAAGGATGCTTCGGTATGTGAATTAGAGGAAGCGGGATTAGGGCCACATTTTGTAGCGCATGATCATGCCCTGTTCTACACGGATGCTAGCGGAGTTCCATTCACCGCAGCCTATATTCAAGCTAAGGGAGACCCGCTGGCAGACCTTTATGAAGACATTGCGGCTGAGGAAAAAGCCCGGGCTACATATCAGTGGCTGATTGACATGACGGATGACGTGGATCTGCAGGATAGCCTTAAGTTCCTGCGGGAGCGGGAGATTGTGCATGCATTACGGTTTAAGGAAGCGGTGCAGATTATTATTGATGATCGGAATCAGAAGCGGGTGTTCTAAGGATTTCTGTGAAAAAGACATTTAAAGCCGTTCTCTTTTAAAAGAGAACGGCTTTTTTACGTTAAAAAATATGGAGGCTCCGCAGGAATTGATAGAAGAAATACCCGCCAAAGCCGATTAATACAACACCTGCGCTGATAGTCACCCATTTAATAGCCGTCCGGTTCATTGCTTTTCGTGTGGTGGATACAATCGTCATCAGGCCAATATCATGGAGCAGGATACCAATCAGGATACCTAATCCTACGAGCAAAAAGCTGCCCGTATTAGTACGGTCAAAGGAGTCGGACAATACGGTACCAAAGATACTAACCCAAAATACCAGGTTTCCTGGTGAGATCGCCACTAGCAAACCATTTTTGTAAGAAGAGAACAGCGATTTGGACGTCTTCTCTCCTCCAAGGGAAATATCATGATCTGCATTCTTGATGCTGTCATATCCAACGTAGCATAGGAAGAGAGCCCCAACTAACCACATGATTACTTGTATGATAGGCATGGAAAGAATAGAAGCTAGACCCAAGTATAAGCCTAGAATTAGGAAGAGGTCGATAGTCATTCCCCCGAGGCCAACAATCCAACCATGCATAAAGCCATTTTTCAAGCCTTGTTTGGTCATTTCAATGGTAATGGTACCTACGGGGAGAGCGATGGAAAAGCCGAGCAAAACGTATGTAAGAAATAAAGCCATTAAAATTAAAAGCCCCCTTTATCAAATTAAACGAAAGTATATTTTACACCATGAATTAATAGGGGGCAATTCTTTTGAGTGAATTTATCTATTACAAATTTGCTCTAAAATTTTCGACCGCTCTAATAGAGACGGTCTTTTTTATTTATTTGAGGATCGCCAGAGATGAATATTAATGGTCTCGATTTTCTTTACCGATGAATTATTGCTCGAAAATTAAAGGGTGACATGAGATGAAAAATGTGATTTAGTTAGGTGAAAGTTAGTATTTAAGCGATTATTTGAAAAAAAAGAGCCTCATTAGCTTCAGCTAACAAGGCTCTTAATACTGTCATGAGTTTGGATTTCATTATTTAATTGTTATCTTTATCGGTTTGCTTGATCAGTTCATAAGCGATATACCCGATCATTCCCAAGAACAACCCTGTGCCTGCAATAATGTAAACGATCGTAAATATTTTTCCGAGTGCTGTCTGGGGAACAAATGTTGGATGACCTAATGTACTAAGCGTTGCAACGCAGAAATAAATAGCATCCAGGACAGACAAACCTTCCTGTTTGACATAAAAAATGGTTCCAGACAACAACGTCATCAAAACTAATAAGAATAATGCTTGGAAATTTTTACGTTTGAGCGCTTTCCATAAGCCCGAGAATAAACGTTTTAAAGTTAGTAAAAATGATAACATGCAGCTCCACCCTTCATTTATATTAGAGCATACATAACAAATCGTAGTCAAACTATTGAAACTAAGCAGCCTCTTATGAGGTTGCTTATTTGTTTTGAGAAATAGTTAGAGTCAGCAGTAACTTCCTGGTTCTCTCCCAAGTTAAATTCCTTCTTAGAGCATAAGTTTCCTTCAATTTGATAGAAATATTCTGATTCATAGGATCTATTATAGAATGTTGATTTCAAAGTAAAGCTTTGAATTCTTCTATTTGGCAATGGAAGCGGATAGGAGTAATGAATAACCTTGAAAAAGTAAATGTGCCAAATGTCTTAAATTGAACTAAAAGAAAAGTATGATGAGGTGACCTTAGAACTGGATCTATATACACTAGTAATTTTACTATTATGAAAATAATGGTTATTTATTGGGGATCTTTGAACCATTTTAGCAAAAAATGTTATGGAAAATATAAACTATTTAGTCTTCAAACCGATAATGCAGTATGTATATCCTAAAATGGAAAAAAATTTATATTTTATTTAAAATTTACACTAATGATTCTTGTTAATCCAAAATTCCTATCCAGTGGTGATGAAAAAGATGAGTGCTCAAGAAATGCTAACCAATCAGGTACAAAGAACCCCTCGAATTAAACCAAATTACCCGGAAGGTGAAATGGTTTTGGAGGATCCTGCCCGGCCATCGGGAAAACCAACCTTCTCATGGTTGACGATTATAGTCCCCCCCATCGGGATGTTAGTCATCTCTATATTTATGTCAACATTGACCAGGTCATTTACCATGCTGATATCAACCATGGGTATGACTCTTCTGACGGTCATGGTTTCAATTTTAAATTATAAATCTAGTGTGAAAAAACATCATGAACAGAACAAAAAACTTGAAAAGAAATATCTCAACTACTTATTTCAGGTTCGTAATGATTTACAAAGTGCCGCGAGTACGCAGCGAGAAGCCTATACATATATCCATCCAAGTATTCAATCTTGTGTTGAAATCGTACGGGGGAGAAGCAAGCAGCTATGGGAAAAAACAGGAATTGAAGATGATTTTCTGAATCTCCGGGTTGGTGCTGGAATCCAGCCGATTGCTCTGGTGCCAACATATAGCTCAAAAGCGAAAGCAATTGATGACGACAACCCACTTGAAGAAATCGCCAGTAAAATATGCGAAGAGATGTATTTTGTACGAGACATTCCAGTCTACATACCGTTAAGGAATATTAATACGCTCGGAATATACGGCAAACAGCAGGAGGTTCGTGATTTCCTCAATGCTGTCCTGGTTCATTTAACAACACACCAAGGCTACGATGATGTAAGGGTAATATGCGTGATGCAGCCTGATGATCTGGAACACTGGGAATGGTTAAAATGGCTGCCCCATACATGGAATAAAGATCGAAGCCAGAGAAGTTTGGCTACAACATCCTTTGATGCCTCTAATATTGCGGATGAATTACTTCCGGAGCTTAGGAAAAGAGAAGAAAACAGCAAGAATGGTTATGGACTACAGCCAATGCAGGCCCCACATTATGTTTTTCTGGTTTTTGCTCCTGAACTGTGGGACAGCACGGATATGATGAAGTATTTGCTCTCGGGCAATGCTTCACTTGGAGTGACCAGCATTTTTACATCAGAGAAGATTGATGTTGCGCTGCCGCTGAATTGCCAGGCTATTCTGGAAATTAAGGGCGGTAAGGGGATGGTTCGCAAAGATACTAATCAGCTGTTAAGTCATTTAGCTGATTATTTTTCTGCCGATTCTCTGGATAAAAAAAATTCGGAGTTTTTTGCCCGTTCTTTGTCTCCGCTCAGAATTAAAGAAGGTCAAAATAACAGCTATATCCCGCCAATGGTTACTTTTCTAGAGAGCTTTGAGGTTGAGCAGGTAGAGTCTCTAAACGTAATGGAACGCTGGTCAAAAAACCAGGCTAACCGTACCATGTCCATTCCTCTGGGGCTCGGGGCAGGTGGTAAATTTCTTTTGTTCGATATGCACGAAAAAAGCTATGGCCCACATGGTCTAGTAGCCGGCACCACCGGATCGGGGAAAAGTGAGCTGCTTCAGTCCCTACTTTTGGGTCTGGCGGTAAATTATCATCCGCATGAGATTGCTTTTGTACTGATTGACTATAAGGGTGGAGGGATGGCTAACGCTTTTCTTGGGCTTCGACATCTGGTGGGAACAATCACCAATCTTGGTGGTAATCAGATCAATCGGGCTCTTGCCTCCATCAAAAGTGAGCTTTTGCGGAGACAGCGACTGTTCAGTGAAGCCGGAGTGACCAGCATTGATAATTACATCGTTCTTTACCGCAATAAGGAAGTTAACCTTCCCTTGCCGCATTTGATCATAGTGGTGGATGAGTTCGCAGAACTTAAATCAGATCAACCGGAATTTATGAAAGAGCTGGTCAGTGCGGCACGGGTCGGAAGAAGCTTGGGGATTCACTTAATATTGGCAACACAAAAACCTTCTGGCGTAGTCGATGACCAGATCTGGAGTAACTCCAGATTCAAATTATGTCTGAAGGTCCAGACACCTTCGGATAGTCAGGAGATGCTAAAACGCACGGAGGCAGCAGAGATCAAAGAAAAAGGCCGTGGGTATTTGCAAGTTGGTAATAATGAAGTATTCACTTTGTTCCAATCCTCCTGGAGCGGAGCGCCTTATCAAGCTGGGGAGACAGATCAGGGTGGAAGTCCCAAGATGGATATCGTTTCACTAAGTGGTGAACGCAGAGCCCTGATTCCGAAGGGGAAAAACAGTGATGATGTCTCGAAACTGAGTGAGCTGCAGGCTGTGGTTAATCATATAGCTGCCATTTCTGCTGAGCAATCGATCGGAGAGGCCTTTCAGCTGTGGCTGCCTCCACTTCCGGAGACCATGACTTTAGCAGATGTTATGGATCAGAATCAGATCTGGGATGGGCAATCATGGAAGCAGCCAGATCAGAATCTTATTGCCACCGTTGGACGAATTGATAATCCGTCAGATCAGGAGCAATACAATCTGGATATTAATTTTAATCAGGACGGACATTTACTGGTTTATGGAGCGCCGAGCAGCGGTAAGACAACGCTGTTAAAGACAATTATCATGTCCCTCGCCTTGAAATATGAACCTGATTACGTTCATTTCTATATATTGGATTTTGGTACACGTACCTTGGGAGTATTCCACGAGCTTCCACATGTAGGGGATATTGTTTTTCCAGAGGACGAACAAAAGCTTGGAAAACTGATCAGTTGGTTGTTGTCCCAACTGGATGAACGCAAACGTAAGTTTTCTCAGCTTGGAATCAGCAATTTGGTCTCTTACAGTGCGGCCACTGGAGAGAAGGTTCCTTACATTGTTATTCTGCTCGATAATTACACAGGATTCTCAGAAGCATATGATGACTTTATCTTAGAGCTTTCCAAGTTGGTGCGTGAAGGTGGTAATTACGGGATATACTTCGTGTTCGCTGCCAATGCTGTAACCTCTTATCCTTACCGAATCAGCCAGAATATTAAGCAGGCTCTAGTATATCAAATGTCTGATAGATTGGATTATTCCAGTATTCTGGGCAGAACAGAAGGGATGGAGCCAACGAATACCGTAGGCCGCGGACTGCTCAAAGATAACCGGATTTTGGAATTTCATACCGCGCTTCCTGTGGATGGCAGCTCGGATGATCAGATTGCTGCCTCTCTCCGCCGGATTAGTTCGGAGATGAAAGCAGTGGCAGGTGTGAATAATCCTGTAGGAATTTCAGTGATCCCGGACAAGCTTTCACTGGCAGAGCTTTTGGAACGTGTGCATAAGGAACAACCGCAAGGGAATTATCTGGTACCGCTTGGGCTGGATTGGGATACTACACTTCCGGTAGAGATTAATGTAAAGCAGGTTAGCAATTTTGTAGTGTCTTACACCACTCAAAAGTATGTGGACTTTAGATTTAACGCCTTAATACAAGTTCTTGATAAATCGGCAGGCGAAATAAACATGGAATTCCATCTGTTTGACAGTGGTGTTGTCAGTATACCAAGCCTGAAAGCTAGTTCAACGATTACCCGCTATATGAGTACAGCTGAGGAGTTTTTACAGCTCACACAATCCTTAGTGAATCAGCTGCAACTAAGGAAAAATGATGCCCGGCAAGCTTTTGCAGATGTCCAAAACCGTGAAGAATTTGACGAGGCTGAGTATATTCTGTCTAAGTACCCGCTTCTTGTCATTGTAATGCCTCATCTTAAGTCTGCTTTTGATCTGATGGAGAATGATTCACTGGATCATTTGGAGCGGATAGCGAGGTTTGGCGGTGGACTTGGTGTAATGCTGCTGGTCGGCAGCGATTCGTTTGAACTGAGTCAAATGCAATTGGTCACTGATTTTGCCGGTGAACTGATTAACAGTGGACATGCATTGTTGTCCGATGGAAGACCCAACGATCATTTGTCTTATGCTCCACTACTCGAGGGATTGGAATACCATGAGCTGAACGAGGTGTTGGACAATACTGAAGCGATGCTGTTAACAGAGGGATCCATTTCACGCCTCAAAATGATTACAGAACTATAGATAAGCAGGTGAAGAAAGCGATGAAGCCGGCTCGTGAAATATTTGAATTGCATCCTTTAGAAATTATCTATTTAACTGCTTTAATAGGAGGAACCAGTTTTCCAGGTCTGGAAATCGATCTTAAAGGCGAATCGGAGCGCAATTTACGCTCCCTAATGGATACACAGATGAGGTCGCTGGAAGTAAAGGGATATTTAGAGGTTGATTTTGTGGGGCTCGCCAAAGTGAATGAAGTGCTTCATAGAGGTATCGCTGTTGCATCCAGTTGCAAATCTTATTGTTGCCAGCTTATGCATACAAATCAGCAGACTTGCAAGGTCTTCTATTTTGTTCAGGATGAAGTATGGTTTGAACTTGAGCATCAGCCGGAAAGTAACACCTATAAGCTTCAGGAGATTTATGCACTACATGAGCTGATGTATCAGGTCATTGAAAGAATCCCTTTAGTGTGGGAATTGAGCGATAAAGAAAAATTACAAAAAGCGATAAATAAAGAAGTAGATCTTGAAACGTGGATGGGGAAATCTCTTCAAGCAGGTGCATTCATAACTTCCTTGGCAGAAATCCAATGCATTACTGAGGAGGCACAGGTGATTCGCGAACTGAACCTGTTGATTCATGAAGAACAAATGTGGCTGCTGCGTGGGGTGGAAGAAGACGTCAGTCAAACCACGCAATCCTTGCCTGCAGTAGTTAATGAGTTATGTAATTGGCTGCAAGAAGCTTAACAAATCTGGGGGATCAGACTATGTCAACTGCACTGACTACTTTTGTATTTAAAGGTGAAAGAGAGAAGTATTTGGATTTGGAAGTCTCTCTTTCTATTTCTACAGGGCAATGTATCGAGCTACTTAAGCAAGCCAACTGGCTTCCGGATAACTGGGAATTTAAATGTGAAGCCAGCCGTACGGGCGAAGAATGGATGGAGTTGGGGCCGCATGCTGTTCTCGCAGAGATTATACAAGGGGACGGAGCCATAGTTCGTATTTTACCCTATTGAGCTGGGAGATCGTAAAGGAGGATTCCTATGAAAAGCGTACACTTAGTCTGCTCGCCTGAACTTATAATGCTGCTATCCAGGTCACTGGAGCATGAGGGTTATGTAATTTCCGGTAAACATTCTACATTACATAGTTTTATAAGTGGTTTCAGTAGCAAGGAAGTCGATCCTTCATCCATTGTAATTATGGAGGGCGGCGCGGGTCTGGGCACACCGGTCAAGGCTGCGGATATTATCAGTTTCATGACACTGATCCGCAAATATCTTAAACATACGCGGCTGATTGTTCAGTTAGACCCGGTGCTGCAAACGGATATTGAATTTATACGGACCCTTGTAAATATGAATATACATGATCTTCAGTTCACTACGGAATTCCAGGGCGATGATCTTCTAAACTGGATCAAAGAGAAAAAAACTACAAGGGATTATTATCATATCCTGGGGAAAAAGAAAGGCCTTTTTGCATCGTTTAAAGGCTCATCATCAAGAGCAGCTTCTGACGCGGCAGTGGAAGAGGCACCGTCTGCTCCTCCGAGACCGGTGGAGTCGCTTACCCGTCCACAGCCAGTGGCGGCCGGTTCCAGAACTGTAGCAGATTCCGCCAACAGGAGACCTTCCGTTGCTCCTCGCTCTTCAGCAGGATCAACCCCGCCTAGACTGGGGCCTCCGGCCAGAAAGGAGACCCTGTCATTAGCCGACGAGGAAACGCTGGAGAGTCTGGAACAATCTATTCCGGTAGAAGAAGAGTCGATGCCAGCAGCAAGTACGAGAATTCTGGGCAGCAATGTACCACTTGTCATCGGAGTTTGTGGTGTCGGAGGGGAAGAAGATGTAGGTGCGGCGGCATTTCTGCTGGCTGCGGGTCTGGCAGAACTGGGCTGGAAGCCTCTAGTATGCGGAGATGACAGGCCCGAAATCAGTTCGCTTGAACAGATTGTTTTTAAGGGGGAGAAAGAAGATTCGGTTTCTACCATGTTCGAATATGAAGGAGTCACTTTCTACCGCAGAGGGTATTCGTGGGATATTTCGGAGCTTTTGGCCAGTGAGTTCACGCATATCATTCTATGGGTGGATATCCATCGGGAGCGGAAGGGCACCAGCGGACTCGAGCTGTGGTGGAACTCGCAAATTCCTATTTTGATAGGCAACGGGGCTATGTGGAAGTATGAACTGCTGAAAGAGAAGCTGAACACCCTTAATCCTTACGAGCGCAAGCGGTGCAGGTTACTGCTGGAAAATGGACATCAGGAAGTATTACAAATGTTGAAAAAGGATTTTTCAGAAATTCAAACGACTCTGATGCCTGCACATCAAGATCCTTTGTATCCAGATAAAGCGGCTGTTGAATGGGTAATGAAGCTGCTGACCGTTCAGAAAAAGCTCTTTCGCAAGCAAACGTTGCTCTGGGGAATTGTTGGGATGGTCTTGTTTGTGACCTTGTTATTAATAGGCATAGGATTTTCATTCGTTCCGGAGAGCCGGTAATTATAAATCAGGAGGCTGGGTATGAATTCAGGTATGGTTAGGGGCATTGCTTTTGATTGCCATCGACTTCTCTCCCCTGCCCAGGAGTGCAGCGATAAGATGAGAGCGGCAATCACAGGAGTGTCTGGTTATTGGGTAGATTTGGGTGGGGAAGAGTTTAAGCAGCATTGTGAGGAATGGATTAAGAAAATGAACGAATTTAAAGCTGCCATAGCCCAAATTGAAGCAAATATGATGAACTATGCAGATAAATTGCAGGTGGAGGAAGAGAGAGCAGAGGCAGCCAGAATTAAGGAAGCCGAAAGACAAGCCTCCGAACGGGCAGCAGCGGCAGCGGCGGCCGCAGCCGCAAAATCTACAGGGAAAATTAAATAGGGATGGAAATGAGGTCTTGAAGTGGCAATACGTAAGCGGAAAAAAATACTGAGATATACGATCCTATCAGGTTGTCTTGTTGCCGTTGCCACATCCGGGGTATGGTTTGCAACTTATCGCCATTATAACGCTAAGCTGATCGATGAGCGGGCAGCTTACGAAGAACAGCTGAATGATAAAGATGAAGTCTTGCAGCGCTATATGGACCAATCCCAGACAGCCTATGTATTGATATCTCCAAAGCTAGCTGGAGAGGTGATTACTGCTGAGGATGTAATGGAAGAGAAGCTACCCAAATTCTCCTCACCGGATAATCTGATCAGCGAGTCTAAAGCAATTGTTGGTAAGTACTTGAAGATTGATGCATTATCAGGCACAGCGGTAACTACTGAAATGATACGTGATGAAGCGAGATTGGAGCCTTCAGAACGAAAAGAAGAGACTGAATATATTAAACTGCCGCTTCGGTTAACGAAAAAAGATGTCGTAGATATTCGGATAGTTTTTCCAAATGGCGAGGATTACATAGTAGTAGGAAAGAAGTCGCTGAAGGACGTAGATTTAGCGAATCAATATACATTTTTTAATGACAATGAAGAAGAAGCACAGCTCCTGCAAGCTGCCCTGGTGGATGCATACATAAATAACGCAGAGCTGTATATGAAACAGTACGTAGAACCAGAGCTTCAGCCTGAACCTGTAGTCAATTATGTCCCTAATCTGGATGTACTTGGAGTAATTAAGGATAATCCTTTCATTATAGATCAGGCCAAGTGGAGTCTTGCTGCCAATCTTCGTAAGGAACTGGAGAAACGGCTCGAAGTTATGGAGGATGAAGATAGAATTCGTGTGGGGGCACAGGCACCAAGCGGCAGTGGTGTGATCCAGAGAAAGGCTGTGCAGGGAGCGGCGGCAGCAGAGGAGGCTGCAAAAGTTGATGACAGCCAATCCGTGAACGGAGTGATAGATCGGACCAATCAAGCGCCGATCGATTCAAGTGCAGACCAGAGTTCAACGGGTGTGACGAATAAAGAAGCAGCCACAGATGACAGTCTGCTGGAAGGAGAGTGACCGATTTGCACATTGTTGTTGCAGGGGATTGCGAGAAGCATGATTTCATACTGGCAGCGGCTATTCTGTTGAGAAGTTATTTCAACAACGATGTCATGATTATTTCGGATAACAGCAGGAATTATCAGTATTTTGAAGGCGAAGTGTCTGGTATAAAGATTGCAGATTCAACCGTAGCTGACAAACCGGATATCGTTCTGTATGACTGGCATCATGGGTATCCTGAGGGTCTTAAGGAGGAGATTATTGTCTTCGCGACTACCTATGACCGTCAGTCTATGGAGAACGTAGATAAGTTGCTGGATCAGAAACGGATGCCTACTGTACTGCTTGTCATAGAAGAAGAATGCGGACTTGGGCTGAAGTATGTGGATAAATATTATCCAGTGATTACTTCGAAAATCAGTTACATCAGTAGTCCGGAGCGAAGAATTAATTGGGTCCATGATGGAAGGGTGGATCTTAAGGTAGATAAGGATTTTGCCGAAGCTGTAAATGACTTTTTGATTGAAATTTGCGATGTTCCAAAGCAAGACATCAAGAAGCTGTGGCAGTATGCAAGGAAACGGGGGTAGGTAATTGTGCTAGTGGCTTTCTGGGGACCTGCTCAAGGGCAGGGGAGAACAACTTCGAATATGGCAGCTGTTGCGGCTACCATAGCGCTAGATCATCATATCCGCGTGTTAATGACACATACGCATTTGGAGCAAGGTGTGCTTGAGCATTTGTTCTCACAGACAAGAACAACGCTTCAATCTGCGAAGACCACAGGTGGAATGGATGCGATTGAGAGATTAGTGCAGTGTGGAATGCTTACACCTGAAGGAATTAGAGATCATGCGGAGTCCATTCTTAAAGATCGGTTGGAACTGCTTAGTGGATCTATGAGTGCTGAGAAACATGAGACAAAGCTCTTGCTTCCGCATATCTTCAAGGATTATCGCAGGTTTTATGATTTGTTATTTGTGGACCTCTCCTCCGAAGATGATCCGGAGGTCGTATCTCTGGTTATGGAACAGGCAGATTTGATTGTGGTTAACCTAAATCAGAATCAGGTAAGTCTGGATTCCTATTTTTTGAACAAAAACAAAGCTCCTGTGCCGAGTCATAAGTCAGTCCTCTATTGTATTGGGGCTTATGAGCGCAGCTCCAGGTTCAATAAAGAGAGAATTATTAAGCTGTATGAATTGAAGAAAAAAGCAGTAGGTGTTATCCCACATCATATTGGTTATATGGATGCTCAAAATGAACGGCGTTTTGTTCAGTTTCTATTGAAGGCAAGAGAAGCTAAATCCCGTTTTCTGGAGTTTAGTGAGGACGGAAACTTCACTGAGGCGGTACGACATATGGGACAGCTTATTCTCCGGATGCTGGAGATTTCTCCAGTATCGGAAGTGGATGCTGCGAATGATTAATCTGATTCTGATCTTTGTAGTCCTGATAGCTATTGGAGTGTTCCTGTACTTATGGCTGGGCAGACGTAAGGATGCTGCTCCACCTTCCGTCCAACTGAAATATGATATGAATGAAATCGTGCAGTTTCTGAGAAGGGCTTTTGAGGAGATTATAGCGGCGTCTCTTTATGAAGGTAGCCCAAGTGAGGAGGAATACAACCGTCGGAAGGCGCGGAGAAGGGAATTGCAGAAAGCGCTCCGAAGTTGCATGCACGGTGATCTTTCCGCTAAGAAATATGTGAAGCTTTATATGAAGGATCTATTAGTTCAGACCTACGGTCTGGATGAAGGAAATGTAGATAAGATTATCAGCTTCGGCCATACGAATCGATTGACTTCACAGGATTGCTTCGATATCTTGCTTTATGTTTTCAAAAAAGATCATGGTCAGAATGCATTTAATGTAATAGTAAGCAAATATAGCCTGGACACATTGCAAAAGCTGCCTGATGGATCTAAGGGGTATAAGATCACCGAAGAACAGATTCGCCATATCTATCAGTCAGAGCAGCCGAGATTGTCTATCCAGGACAAGATTGAAATTATTGTTCAGAGAGCTTATCAAATTTATAAGGGGCTCGGCGTTATTGATGAGCTTCGAGATCAGAACATCGACGGAGTTAATGGAGGAACAAGTGGCATGCCTCCTGATGTCGTGCAGACTACAGATTTTCTGGAATATACGAAGCAGCAGCATTTTATTCCACAATCCTATGATGCGGTGTGGACGTTCTACCGCGGAAAGTCGCTTCACCTGGAATTCTTAAGTTTTGGTTCTGAGAAGGAGCTTAAGCGGGTTTGCCAAAATATCTATGGGTTTGGTAATCCTGGGCAATTAAATGAATCCAAGGGTTATATCATCAACGATATGGCTGATGGTAGCCGGGTCGTGGTTGTGCGGCCCAAAATGGCTGAAAGCTGGGCTTTTTTTGTCCGAAAATTTAACGATTCGCTCGTGGAATTGGATCAGCAGATCCAAGATCAAGGGGCACAGCTTGCGATTGATATGCTTATTTTTCTCATCTTGGGCCATCAGGTCACCGCCATCACTGGCAGACAGGGCTCGGGGAAAACAACGCTGCTTAAGGCACTGATCAAATATATTGATGCGAAGAATATCCGGATTCAGGAGACTTCCTTCGAGATCTGGGCGAGAAAAATGTATCCGGGTAAAAATATTTTATCCTTTAGAGAAACCCCCTCCGTTAGTGGGCAGGATGGGCTGGATGTGCAGAAAAAAACGGATGGCGCTGTGAATATCGTCGGTGAGGCGGCTACTCATAGTGTGGTCAGTTATGTGATTCAGGCAGCCCAGGTAGCTTCTGAATATACTTTGTTTACACACCACGGCAAAACACTGCCCAATTTGGTCAGCGCTTTGCGCAACAGTCTTATCGCATCGGGAGCTTTCAGTAATGAGAAAATTGCTGAGGTTCAGGTTGTTGAGGCGCTTGGTTTCAACGTTCATCTGGTACTACGTGCTGGGAAAAGATATATCGAACGGATTACAGAGATTATCCCGGCAGATCCCCAGTTCGAATATCCTCAGAACTACAAGGATCCTGAGAATATTACGGACAAGCTGGATGCTTTTATGGATACCGTGACCGAATATTTTGGCCGGATGACAGATCGGCGTTCCTATGATTATAAGGATGTCATTGTGTGGGAAGCCGGAGAATACGTGACCAAACATCCGATCAGCAGCCATAAAATCGATGAGATGCGCAAAAATATGGATGAAGAGGATGCACTAGAATTCACTGCATTTCTTGAGAAGTATTGGGGGCAATCCGCATGAATCTGCAAAACCTATTGTTGATTATTTTGGGAACCTCAGGAGTGCTATTGGTTGTCCTGCTTGTACTGCTTAATATAGTGCAGCGTAAATTGAAGGGAACACAATATCAAGAGCAAAGGCGGCTAAAGGCTCTGCTGCCAACGAGAACTAAGGAAAAAAGATGGTTGGAGCAGGCCCATAAAACTTATCCGGTACTTGATGAACTGCCATTAGTGAAGAAACTTCTTCACCGGATGCGCTCGCGTCTGACCTTGGTTCATGCAGGCAATGAAATTATGATCAGAAGTCGTGCGGCTGCGCTGACGCTAATGATTGTTGCTTGTATTCTGATCATTTCGTTGAGTTCATTCCTCTGGACTTCATCGTGGGTAAGCCGTGCGACTATTATGCTAGTCTCAGTTTATCTTGGAGGTGTCCTTAGCGATCTCTTCATTGGGCGTTTAGTGAAGCAGATGTTATATGACCAATCGTCCATGATTCTGGATATTCGCCATGAATATCATCAGTCACATATGGTGCAAGTCAGCTTAGAGAATTCTGCGGAACGGTCGAAACCAATGGTAGCCGTGCATGCTCGGCAGATTGCTGGAATTCTGGCAGCGGTGGACCCGGAAGATGAACTGCAGAAATATTATGAGATTGCACCTAACCGTTATATGAAGCAACTAGCTGGAGTGAGTTACAAAATAGGTGAATATGGCGACGCGGATATCCATAAAGGGGAGCGTTCGATTTATCTATCGATGCTTGGCAATATTAGAGAAGAGATTCATATGGATATTAATCGGCGTGAGCGAATCGATCGTTTGTTATACGGTATTGTTTTTGTAGCCATTTCGCCGGTATTCATGCTGGATCCAATCCGCAATTGGGCGGAGGGAATGTTTCCTATTGTATCTAATTACTACAATTCGGCCTGGGGGTTATATTCTTTAATCTTACTTTATATCACTTTCATAATATCGTTTATTGCCTTGCGGATTCTCAAGGGTGTGGATGAAGACACTCAATCTATCAAAGATGAGGGTAAGTGGTTAAATCGGATCCTGAAGAAAAAATGGATTTTCAAACTGGTGGATCGGATCACGCCGGCAGAACATGAGCCTCTTCATTTCAAGGTAGCCGGCAAATTGAAGGATGCTAACTCCGGGTTGTCGCAACATGCCTTCTTTCTGCAGAAAACACTAGCGGCAGTCGTGATCTTTGTGCTGATCGTATCGCTTCAATTCTCGATCCATGCCAGTATCAAGCATAACATCCTGTATCCCAATAAGCAGATCACCACAGGCGGCAATCAGACAGAATCTCAGAAGCTGCTGAGCGAGGAACGGTACGCTTTTGAGCAGACTTTAATTGGAGAACTGGTAGCGAAGGATATTACACCGGATCAGATGTTGCCCTACATTCAGGAGAAAGCGGAGAATAAGTCTTTCCTTCAGAACAATCTGAACCAGAATGCCTATGCTGCACAGTTAATGAACAGGGTAGAGCAATATCATGAGGAGTACTACAAATGGTATGAACTTTTGCTGGCTTTTGGGCTGGCAGTGGCAGGGTTTTATCTTCCGGATGCTTACTTAATCATTCGTACTCAGCTGCGAAAGTGGGAAATGCAGAATGAGGTGGATGGCTTCAATACACTTTCCATGATGCTGTCTCAATTTCCGAATATCAGCGTGTACGAAATGATAGAGTGGCTGCATCGTTACAGCTATATTTTTGAGCGGCAGCTGCTGCGCTGCATGCTGGATTATGAGGCTGGAGGCTGGAGTGCCATTGAGAATCTGAAGGAGGACGCACGTTTCGTTCCCCTCGAACGGCTCGCAGACCGCTTGCAGGTTGCAGCCGATCTGATCCCGGTGAAGAAGGCGTTTGATGATATGGATGCGGAGAGGGCATTCGCGATGGATCAACGCAAGGAGCACTATGAGAAGGTCATCAGCAGGAAAAGTACACTGGGTAAAATGTTTGGGTTCTTGCCGATGCAGGCAACGTTCACCTTATATTTACTGCTTCCCTTCGTCTATATGGCCTTCCAGCAGCTGGGTGACCTGACTGTTGTAACTGGCAAAATGTGAAGGAGATACAGGCATGGAGAATATAGCAAGCTTTTTGAAAACAACAATATCGATTCTGATCACACTGGCCATTATATCATCCGGTCTGTTCTTGTGGGGGAAGACACAGCCAGTTGTCGAATTGGCGAATAGCCAGGCGGCGGCACAGGCCAGGGAGCTTTCGGAGCAGCAATATTCCGCATTTGACAATCAGATTGTCAGCGGCTCCCAGATTCTCACAGCTTATCGGAGGTACGAGTCGCAGCAAGGCTTCTGCCTATACGTTGAGAAACCATATGCTAATGGTCAGAATGAGGCAGAAAGAAGATTTAGCATGAATCCAAGTGGAGAAGGTTATTGCCGTGCGTTTGATTATTCCGGAGCGAAGTTCAAGGAGGGAAGCGAAAGTGGTGTAGATGAAGAAGAAATCTCGAATGCTTCAGGACAATATTATATCAGTCCACAAGCTAGATATAGGGCGAGGCTGATAAAAGATAAAAATGAGCGAATTGCAGCTATTTATTTCGTAGCGGAGTAGATCCGTAAAGAGCAAAAAAATAAAAACCAGCTTTAAATAAGGTGAGGAGGAAACATCATGGAGAATATCTCGACCGGACTTAAATGGGTTATCGGCATTATTGTTACCATTCTGATTATTGCCGCAGGCGTAAGTATTTATCTGGTTATCAACAACTACTTCATCCGCGCACAGGAACAGACTCTGGCCCAAACCCAAATGATTAATCAAGCGGAGTTCAACAGCTATGATAACAAGGATGTATCCGGCCAGGATGTGATTAATGCGGCAATGCGGTATAAGGGACGTCCGCAGTTCGCGATTTTGATTAAAACAGGGGAAAACAAGACAGGATTCTATGCGGAGAATACTTATAAATCTAATTACGAAGAACCTAAAGATACGTCTAATCCGGTAGTTGATTTATCTAAGGACAACGGAACAACTAGTGTCAGTGTTTCGACGATGCTTGATCAGACAAATTCAGATTCATATAACAGTGATAATTATTTAGTAAATACACTCTCCGTCTTTAAAGCGGTTGTTTATAAGGACAGCAATGAGGAGGTTCGCTTAATAGTTTTTACCCAGAAATAAAAACGATATCGAAAAGGGTGGGTATAGATGGAGAATATTTCTACGGGACTTAAATGGGTGATTGGCATTATTGTCACCATTCTGATTATTGCCGCAGGTGTCAGTATATATCTTGTCATTAATAATTATTTCATCCGTGCCCAGGAGCAGACCTTGGCCCAGACTCAGATGATCAATCAAGCGGAGTTCAATTCTTATGATAACAAGGATGTATCTGGTCAGGATGTTATTAACGCGGCAATGAGATATAAGGGACGTCCGCAATTTTCTATTCTGATAAAGACTGGAGTAAATAAAACTGGTTTTTATGCGAAAAACACATATGAAACTTATTATGAGCCTGCGAAAGCGGCCAGTGGCGGAAACCCGGCATCAGAGCTTGATCTTGGAGACAAGAACAGTGGTGCTGATAACTTTAGTGTATCAGCAATGCTCGACCAGAGCTCTAACCAAGATAACAGTAAAAACTGTAATGTCAATACGCTTTCTATTTTTAGAGCTACCTTACATAAGGACAAAAATGATGAGGTTCGAATTATTGAATTTAATCAGAATCCGGATCATAAATGAAAACTAGCACTCAATTTCTACTAACCCTCTTTGCTTGGATCTTGTTTGCTGTCGGCGGATTTACGTTTTTGCGGCTGGAGATGGAGAGTTCTGTTCCAAACAGGCACTATGAGCTGCCGACAGTTGCATCGGCACCTTACAAAGGGATAGGTGATTTGAACAAAATTAGCGGTGAGCAGGTCATTGGTATGATCTCTCCAGCACTGGAGGGGGAATTTATTTTATATATCGATGGCATTGCAATTAATGAGGAAACGGACCTTACAGCAGTGGATTTGCGTGGAGTGCCTGATGCTGCTTATCAGTTAAGAGTCACGCGAACCGATGAGATGATTACGCAAATCTCCGCCACCCGCTAGAAAGGAGGAGCCGCATGGCAGACGCGCTGAAAGGTGTAATTATTATTATTTTGCTGGCATTTGTGTTCGGAGTCTATCCGGCATTCCGTCAATCCGAAGTTGTAGAAAGGAATACTAAGCTCGCCGCCAATGCGGCTGTGGTGGAATTCGTGGATACCGTTCGTGCTAAAGGATACTTGGATACTTCCGATTATGAGCTGTTTCTTCATTCGTTGGATGCTTCATATGGTGTTTTCAAAGTGCAAATGGAGTATTACAAAAAGAATTTACAGCCCTTATATACGAATCCTGATGATTATTCTACATTCCAGAACAGCTTTAGTGTCCGATATGACGGATATTTCAGCAAGGATATTTTGGAAATCTTATATCCGCATTCAGGAACTTTACTGGCTGCAGATGATCCAGGTAGAAGGTTTACCATGCATGTAGGCGATCTGTTCAATGTCCGGTTAGAATCTGAAGGGACGACACTTGCCTCACGGATGCGATCGCTCTTGTTTCATAGTGAAATGATTCCGGTCAATTTGAAGTATGGGGGGATGGTCCGAAGTGAAGCCCCTTAGTGTTGTGCTTGTTTTTCTAATTCTGGTCATTCCTCTTGTTCTTATGGGCGACACTCGAGAAGATCTTCAGGTCTTCAATCAGGACATGTATAAACGCTATTCGGATGATTTTCAAGCCGCAGTGGATGATGCTGGTGATTATCTGTCACGACTGGAACAGCAGCCTACTACCACAGCAGTGCACTATGGGCGGGAACGCCAACTGCAACTGGATCAGGATGTGCTAAGTGTTTTTTACAGTGATTTAGCTTTGAAATTTGGGCTGGAGAACAACCAGACTGAAATGAACAATTTAAAAATGCATATACCCGCACTGGTGATGTTTGGATATAGCGGCTATACGTTGGTTACTTTGGACGACACGGCTAGTAATAGCGGGAAGGATGAACTTAAGCCTGTGAGTTGGCCTGAGCGTCCATATTATTACAAGCTTCAGAACGGCAATTTGCTTTATTTCACTTTGGACGATAATGCGCGGGTGTATGATACTACCTCTAATGAATTCTATGAGGGGGAGTATACAACCCTAGCGGCTGAGACCAATCTTAATCCTCTGACCTCTATAGAACTATTTCACGAAATCCGGCAGAGTACGATCACATCACTCGTTGAAAAAGACTTGGCAACAGCCATTAACAGACATTTGGAGCTAGTGAAACGAATGGGCTTGTCGATTCAGTTCACCCTTCCCCGCGGCTTGCAGGAGCAATCCATACAGGATGTAGGGATCATGGCTTTTATTCAAGGTTATCCACTTCCTGGGGGAGAACTGCTGGATGCATATTCCTTAGGTAGTGGGGCAGTAATGCGAAGAAAGGTTCTGATAGGTACCCGGAATTCAGCAGGGAGACATATTGCTTACGGAGAAAGCTGTGTACCCTCGGGGGTTACTGTTATAGAAAGTCTGTTCGATCCAGAGGAGGCTGCGCGAAAAGGGTATTTTATTGAGGATTGTGCGGTTAGGTGATAGATGTGGGAGTAAAAGATTTGGTATGGAGAATAGGGTCATTGGATTAAAAAAAGTTTCATTGTGGAGGAGTGAGAACATGAGGAATTTTAAGTTTAATAGTCTATCAGCAATTATTAGATCAAAGAAGGCAAGAAGAGGCATGACTATAGTCATTTGTGTGTTCGCAAGCTTAGTGTTGTTAATTACTACAGCGGGAGCGGCAGGAACAGCTGCCAAAGCAGTGAACGTCATCATGGACGGCATTAAATATCCACTGACAAAGGGACATCCTTATTCAGAAAATGGGACGACAATGATCCCATTCCGCATGATTTCAGGAAAACTCGGCACACAAGCTAACTGGAATGCAGCAAACAAAACGTTAACTCTGCAGCAAAAAGAAAACAAAATTGTACTGACAGTAGGTTCTTCTTTTGCGAAAGTGAACGGGCAACTAGTAGCGCTTGGTGCTATGGTTGTACAAAAAGATGGAATGACGATGATTCCATTAACCGTTGTCTCTGATCTGTTATCCGCAGAAGTGGAGGTGGACGAATTTTCTCAAAGTGTGAACATTCACACGCCGGGTAAAGATTTAGGGGAACTTGATTATTTTGGAAGGAAAATACGTACGACAAACCTACCTAAGAACTATAAAGATTACCCATACATTCTGGAAGACATCCCGAATGAAATGTACGAAATGAGGCATACCATAAACTACTCTGCTGGGAATGCTGAGACTGGAGCGCAGGTGTTTAGCAAAAAAGAGTTAACGAGTGAAGATATGGCCAAAATCATTAAACGTATGAAAATTGGGTTTGATCTACGGTTGAATGTGGATTATAAAACGATTAATCCGGCAAGTTATGCGAAAGAATCCTTTAAGTACGAGAATCAATCGTCTTCTATCCGGGAAAAGGAAATTGAAGAATATGCCGAATGGGTGAAGAAAAATAAGATTCAAATTGAAGGGGCAATTGACCCTGAATCGTCCGTGTTGTATTACCCAGGAACCGGGGATTACCGCGTTCGATCCATGTTCCGATTCAGAATTAATAGTTTTACAGAGTATAAGGACTTATTTAATGACGTATACTTCAAACTTGCTGAATTCAGACTTCACGAGAAATTAAAAAAAGGGGTCTGGTATGAGGGTTATGCTGATTTAAGTATCTCTACGAATTACTATAATCCTATAGTAGGTGAGCATTTTAATATAGATGCACTCTCAAGCTTGTTTGAAAACACCACCCTTCATGAAGTGAAGTGATGAAAGATGCGGCGTAAATGCCTCGGTTGTCTATTGTTAATTCTAATAAATTCTTTATTGTTTTCTCCTTTTATAAGTCTTGTAGAGGCTGCCTTTATGGCCAAGTTTAAAGATGGGGCATTTCTTTATACAACAACTTCCAATGAAGCTTCTTCGAGTATAAGATTCCAGACGGTAGGTTGGTATATTCATACCCAACCAACGTGTGCATCCTCTGGAGCCTATGGAGGTGAAGTGCAATGCGACCCTACCTCATTGCCTTCTAATCAACGTATTAAATTACAAGATAATGGCGGAGGGCATGTGAAATCAGAAACTATTGTAGATGGGATAGTGACTACAAACTTCGAATGGACTAAAGCAGAAGTGCTCGCCGCTATTGGACAAGCTAAGGCGGAACAAGTCATCTCTGAAGGCACTCCATTATACGCTAGCGCCATAATGCGAGTAGTGACGGGGTCCAGAACGAACCCAATCCAAGTTTCTGGACCCTATCATACGTTGTATGATATTAAACACGCAGAGAGTTGGGCTCATCCAGAAGATTTGAGACAATATTTCGATGTCACAGTTCCCTTTCAGGGGGAAAATTATCCGGTTAATATGATTCTTAAACTTTCGAACGGAATCGTGGTGAGCGATCAATTAATTGGTAATTATAAGGCTGGTTATAACATTGTAAAGTCTTTTCCCCTGACCGTTCAATACGAGGGAGAGGAATATCAAATTAACCAATCTTGGCTTTCTCCGATTCTGAGGCCAAGCGATCAATTATATATTCAAAGCAAAGCTTCGAATGATCCCAGCTTAGTTCAGCGTAATTTTAAGGTTTATGTAGGTGGAGTCAAAATGGTGGCCAGTTACAAAAAAGTTGGTAGCCCTCCCACCGAGGGAGAAGGCTCAGGCGAATGTAAGTATACTATTGATCCACCAAACAAGATCGCTGCTCCGCAAACGTCATTTATGGAACCGGATGCGAACGGGGCAATTCTAGGTGATGATACAGCAAATGGACGCCATTTTGATGCACCGGTGGGAATCCCCACCTCTGAGAGTTTATTTTCCAATGTGTGGGGAAAGAACTATTTGTTTGAACATACCTTCGCCAATATGGCAGGTCAGATTCGTTATTCCTGCAGTGTTAAAGTTACATATCCGACGAAGTGGGAGGAAGCGCAGCCGAATCTTCCAGGACCAAATGGAACATCGATTCCTCAAGCTCCGCTTCCTAAAACAGGGAAATTTGATAAGAACTATACCTTTGACTTGACTCCAAAAGAATATGCGTACTGGCAGGTAGATCAGTTAGCTGTTTATCAAATCGATCGTGCCCAGATGGAGAACTATGCGCTGCCTGGAGGAGAAGTCACTCTATATCCTAATAATTATGGTTCGCCGACGCTTGAGCTTACCAATAGTACAGAAGTAGAAGACCATGTTGTTCCCCAAGATACGGGAGGGATAGAATTCAAGCCAGAAGTGGTAGATGGTGGAGACCACGAACCGGGTCCTGAAGATGTTGATGATACAGACGTGCTCACAGACCTTGCGGAAATGCAGACCAAAGATCCTGAGGTGCAGAATGACCGACTAGTATTTAACGGGGAAACGATTATGGATGATACCGTTGCTAACAAGACCGGGCCTACCCCAGGGAGGATTCCTGATCCGCAAATCATCGGAGACGAGGTGCTTTACGAGGGCCAGTTGATGATCAATAGCGGTTTACTCAATCGGCAGAATACAACCAGCACGGGTACCATTTATTATACAATGCTGTCGGAGAACGTAGAGGGAAACGGAGATCAGGAATTTTTGATCTCTCCGATTAACTCCGTCACCGTGCACACACCGGTCGTCAACTACTCGCTACTTCCAGACGATAACCGCCCATTCGATCAACGTATGACACCGGATATGACTAGGGTTGTGCTGATCTTGGATCGGCCGTTCACCATACATTTTACGGAGAGTGGCCAGCATCTCAATATCCCTGGGTACGGCAACCGGGATTATGCCAAATACACGAAAAACAAGCGGATTCAATTTCCGTTTGGTGTGTTTCAAGGCAGCCAGTATTACCCAGAGAATACCTGGATCTACATCCCTGTTGGAACACCGTCCATGACCTTTACTATGCCAACCTGGGTGAATGAAGGCGACTATACCATTTATACGCAGTCTTGGGCTATAAACGCCCCGTCAGATGGATCGGATCTTTGCGAGGAGAACTTGAACGGTAATTTGACGAATTACTGCGCTTCGGAGAGTTTTAATATTGGGGTCGTCGGTCGACTGTTCGATTTTCGGATTTGGGACATCGGTGATTTTCGGTTTGAAAAGGTGTTTCGAACTGGCGTGGGGACACTTGAGCATAGCAACACGATGTACTATACGGGAGGGAATGATGAGAATGGCATACCGACCGCTTTAAGCGGACAACCACAGTGGCAGCTGCCGATCCGCAAGGGTTCTCATCCTACGGAGCAACGGACGGTACCGCATAACGGCTATTCCTTCTTGTTTGACTTCCGGACCATCGGGAACCTGTGGCAGCCGGGCGAGGGTATCCGGATCGAGCCAAGCTTCTATTTTATTCCGAAAAACGGAGGTACAGCGACACCTGTCGATCTGTACTATGATATCTCCGGTTCGAATAATAAAATGATCGGAGTCGGCTCTTCCAAGGATAAGCTGAGTTATTCTCGGACCTACCGCTTGGCGGATGGCTTGCGAAATATATCGAGTGGTGAATTATCGACGGCAGCAAGCTATGAGTACAATTACATACTGTCCGAGGCGGAGCGGGAAAAGACCTCTTGGCTGAAGTTCTATCAGCAATATACAAAGCGCAAAACTAAAATCGCTACAGGCTATAACCTAGAGCTTCTACCTTATAAATCGAGAACCTTAGTAGGTCCGACTGATATCCCTAATGGAGTGAATCCGATAGCGGCGGTTCGGAGCGTTCAACACTGGTACGGAGAATACAACCTGCCGATAGCCCCTTACATCCTGCCTAAAGGAACAGACATTGTCACCCTGGCGAATCATTATGGAGGGGCACTAGATGGGCATGAGCAGGAGTTTATCACTGGCGGCTATATCCTGGTAAATTTCGAAATTTATACGGTTAAAAATGGGGATGCCGACACTCGTATTTTAGGCTACAAGGCACCTATTGCTAACATGTGGGCGATTGAAGGTCAGATGACTGGGAGCACAGATGAAATGGGGCAAACGTTCTCTTTTTCCTCTGGGGATATCATTCTGTTTGAATCAGATTACTCTGTACGAAATGATTATCAGGGGCAGGCAAAATAAACTTTAGAAAAAAATAACTTAAATGTTTTATTTATCTTTAAATGGATTTAAATATAAACTTTATATCATTGAAGACCGATAATTATATAAAGGAAACCGGAGCTATAATAATGAACTTGAAAGATCTTTTGGGGTGTTAAAAAGTATTTTTTAAGTTCATTTTTATATAAAAAAATCACTTAAAGGAGAGGTTAATAATGGCAGAAAAAGTTACATTGAGTTACGAAGGATTAGCAGGGCAGGCAAGTACAGTTTTGAAACAAAAACTAGAGTACGATGCATTAATGAAAAAGATTATGACGACTGCAACGAATCTGAATAGTATTTGGGAGGATGCAGCAGCTAGAGACTTTGCTGAAAAGGTAAAAAGTATGCAGAAAACTTTCGATGCATTTGGTAAAGCGCTTGAGGATATTGGAACTCATATGAATAATGTATCTAAGAGTTATTCGCAATTATCTAGAGATATTAAGACTTCTCAAAAAGGTTTCTAGGAATCTTTAATATGATTTAGACAGCAAGAGCTCTAATACATAAGAATTCAATTAGCTATGCAGAGTGCTGCATAGCTAATTTTATTAGAAGCAAGCAGGGGGAATCACATGGCGTCAACGAAGCTTACATTTAACGTAGATGAAGTCGAGCGCCTGCAGACGAAAATAAGACAGGTAAGCCAGGACACCAACCGGCTGTACCTCCAGTTCAAAGGTCAAGCTAGTAACTGGAGTGGCGTCCCATTAGGATCAAACCAGGTGCAGGCGCAGATAATCATCAACGAACTGACGGTAGAAGCGGAAAAATTGGAAGACATCATTCGAGGCGCGATAAAAGGTGTTCAAGGCGCACAGGATGAGAATAAGCGGCAGGCAAATCAACTTTTTCAGCAGCTCGGTGTTCTTGAGGGGATGTTCGAAAGGTTTGGGAGCGGAAGTGCAATTGGGCAGTCTTCAATTCCGACGACGGCTCAGAAAGCGGTCACGAATCTGATCACCACAATTGCTACTCTGATGGGTTGGGATGAGTTGAATAGTGATCCTATGGTGCAGAAGCTCCAGGCAACTGTTAAAAAGTCAGGATTGGAAACGATCGACTCCATAGCCGCGCAAAGTAAACTGAAGGATATCTACCTGGCGCGGGATCAGATCGCGAAGGCGCAGACAGCCTATGAGGTATATCAGGCGTTTGGAAATCAGACTCAAATGGACGCAATGCATAAGTTAGCGGAAGACGCACGCAAGAAGCTGAAATCCTTGGGTATAGACGAGGTCCAGTACCAGGCGGGTAAGGATCTAAGCACTTATTTTAAGAAACCAGCGGTTAAGGCATGTGATTATGATCCGTCGATTACCAGTAGAAGCATACCACTAGTGCAGAATGAAACGTATCAGTTGCTACTACGGACGGCAATGGAAAAAGGGGAGAAGGGAGCCTGGGCAAAAGGCCAACTGGAAGGCATTCAAACCACCATGGATCAGATGATTGCTACTGGAGTAAGTTTGGGTGTACACGTGATGACAAACCAAGGTGGAAAGGCTTGGGGAGATGTTATAAAATTGACTTCATCAGTCGCCCAACTGGATTCCTATAATCTGTTTAGAAAGAATAAAACGGAGGAACAAGCAAAACCCGAGGATTCTAAAAATGCCTTTTATAAATCAATAGACAGTTTTAAAGAAATTGGAACGGGTTTTGTAGGGACATTAAGAACTCGTGCGGATAAGGCGACAGACTCCCCCTATGACTTTTTTAACTGGTTAACATTAGGCATAACAGGAGATATTCCGGTCGGGATATATGAAGCAGCCAAAGATCGATCAGAGCATATGTTTGATTCAAAAGAGAAGTTTGCGGATTGGTTGACACTGGGAACAGTGGAAATGGCGAAAGGAGCATTTAATCCAGACGAAGCATGGTCAGCGGATCATTGGCTCAATAGTCTGGGAATGGTAACGTTGATGTATGGTCCGGTAGAAAAATCTTTGCTTCCTACAGGAGGCGGAGGTCTAAAGCCTCCAAAAGGGTTAGATTCTGTAAAAGGTATTGAGGTACAAAAACCGTTGCCGGCATTTAGCACAAATGAAGGTTTTCAATTCAAGATAAATAATCTAGATATAGATACGCCGGCACTTCCACAGACCCCGATGCAAATCAATTTTAAGAATGAAATGGACCGGATTTTAAGAGAGAAGATGGAAGGGAAGGGTGACAGTAATCATTCAATAAAGGATGTAGAAGTGAAGGCGGTTGAGGGGACGGGTAATGGAGGTTCGGGTGGTAGAACAAATCCTAGTGGTATTCTTGATCCCAATGCGAGTCCCTCTGGTACTAAAACTAAGGTAAATTACAACGATCCAGACCCAGATAACATACGAGCTTTGGAACGTGAAAATGAAGCCGCAGAGATTTTGGCTAAAAATGGATACCACGTAGAGCAAAATCCGAATGTACCGAGTACAATAAAAAATCCAGACTATAGGATTGAGGGAGAAATTTTTGACTGTTACTCTCCAAAACCAAAAACCTCTCCAAGAAATATAGGTTCAAGTATACAAGCTAAGGTAGAAGCAGGTCAGACAGATAGAGTTGTTTTAAATCTCTCTGATTGGACAGGTGATATGAACGCATTGAAGAAACAATTAGCAGATTGGCCGATTACTGGACTAAAAGAATTAATTGCAATTGATGGTAGCGGTAATGCTATTCATCTATTACCATAATAAAGGAGTGGTCAAGTGGCTATTGAGTATTCTCTCAAAACAGAACAAAAAATATCTGAATCCTGTTTATTGCAAGAACTTGTATCAATGGGCTATACAGATATTGATGCAATAGACTTTCCAAAAGGAATTAGAATTAGTCAATTTGAAAAATCACTTGGTTTGACTGTTTACTTAACGGAGTCTGGCGAATATCCGTATAACGCTTATGACACTCAGTTTTTGAGAAGTGAGTTTGTGTATGAAAGTACATTAAGTATTCGCTTTATAAACAATTTATACAATGATGAATCCATTAAGTTTGTGCTATCTCTAGTGTTCAATTTGATGAAAAACAATAATTTAAATGCTTTATTTTTATCGAATGGTGATAATGAATTATCTTTCTTTACCAAAGGACATGTATATTTGGATAATTCATCACATGTCTGGGATAATGGTTGTTTTACTGAAATTCTTAAGGGACATAGATATAGTTATTATGAGGGGAGCTTTTTAGAATAAAGAAGGCACTACCCCTTACCGAATGAATTCATCAATCAACCAATAACACTTATAACCCATGTAAACTGCCACAATGCGAGCTAGCCGCCCGTGTTGTGGCAGTTTTTTGCTCATGGCACTGTCGCGGCGGCTATTTGGTACAGACCCCACCCATTGCCGAATGAACCCATCATTCAACCAATAACACATATAACCCATATAATACCCGTATAAAGATTTCGCCATTTCGTTTGTACGCACATAAATGCTTTAATTTTATCACCCAAATAACGCTATTCCGTTACATAAAACAGGTCGATTATGGTCAGATACCACCATGATTGGCCTGTTTTTTGTTGTCTTCGTTTTCTTGCGGTTTTTCAAAATTTACGCAACTGTAAAATGCGCCGCCTCGATAGAGAGGATGAAAAGGCAAAGCATCTTTTGGAGTAGTTAGCCCGACTATTAATGTTGTCAGGACTTATCTGCAAATTGTCCGCAACAATCTGGGCATAAGCCGCGATAGTTACTGTGCAAGTCAATAAATCTGGTGACGACCAGTTGACATAGAACAGGTAAGGATAGGTGTCAGGCTAGCCGCCTTCCCTGCTTCATTGCCGCCGAGGGTGGCATAACAGCATAAAAAGGAAGGGATTGCAGATGAAAACGAAGTACAACGACTTCTGGTTGACTAAGAATAACAAAGCCGCTAATGCTTACATGGACGAAGTTGCCAAGGAGAGCAACTTTACAGGTCATCACAAGGGATACACCATCCTGCCGCATAAAATCCATCGGTGCTATGGGCTTAATCTGTATGAAAAGCTGATTCTCGTAGATATTGTCGCGTATATGAGCGACCAGAGCCAATGCCACCCCACCATTGAAATGATTGCCCGTAATCTTGGATGCAGTTCCAAGTCCGTAGAGCGTCATATTGCCAAACTGGCAGAGAAAAAGCTGATTTTCGTCAGCCAGAGCAAGAACAATACGTATTCCCTGCCGAATTACCTCCACTGTCATCCGTATTTGCTCATGTCCGAGAAGACACATGAGTTTATTGGAAGCGTGAGGAAGCAGGTAAACGGGAGGGAACTGATGCTATGGATTCAAGAGATGGTCAAGAGCGACGATTACAAGGCGTATACCGCCCGACTCCAAAGACTTCATGAAAGACGCTTTGCGACTGATAAATTCGCTGAGAAGGAAACCTTGGACAGCTATGCCCAATTCCTGATGACCGCATTTGCAAAACGATTTCCGCCAGATGTTAACGGTCAATAATGGAGAGTCTGTTATTTCAGCGGACTCTCTGTCCAAATAGCCGTCACACGGTCGGTTAAAGGCAAGAAATGAAGGCTGTAGACTCTGTGTCTGCGATTTCGACAGAGGGTCGGCAATGCCGGACAGAGAGTCTGAATCCTAGACGTAGAGTCTGTTACGAACCGTCCGATAGTCTCACTAATAAGAATCATAAACAAGAATCAATTTAAGAAGAATCAAGCTAAGAATCACTTGAATAAGAAACAGCAGACACGCCGTTGGCGGTCTGCGTTTCGGGGGAGATTTTGGATTCTTGGATGGAGGGTAAAGACGGCGGATAACTCTTTACGGATACTTTACTCAAGAATCAAATAGAGTTCCGCCGCCGCTCCGTCCTGCCCCTTCGGGCGGCTCGCTCAATGGCGCTGAGAACACACGGAAAGGATTTTACGGACTTTTTCAGAGTTGGTGGGGGTTTGGGTATAGACACAACAGCGTGGCTCTACGAGCCGGGCGAAACAAGAAAGCACAGCAAGGCGGCTATGCCGGAGGTCGGGCGGCATTTGGCTACAAGGCGAAGAAAGGTCAGAAAGCAATCGAAATTAATCTCGATGAAGCAACAGCCGTTCAACGACTGTTTGAACTAAAGGAACTATTCCCCGACTGGTCATTGTCGGAATTGGCGTATCAGATGAACTATGACGGCTTTACAACGCAACAAGGCAAGCGATTTACGAAAGTACAGGTCAAGCGTATCCTTGACCGCCGTCCCTTCTATGAAGGGCTGTACCTGTACGGCGATATTCAAGCAAACGGGCTTCATCAAGCCATCTTGTAAGGGGTGGCGGCAATGAATCAGATGGAAATATACAACCGCTACGTCGAGCAGGAAGACGGCTACTATAGGCAATTAAACACGTTGGAACAATGCCAACATGCGATATTCGACCACATCTTCCGATGCGGAGAACAGTTCGATAAGCTGACGGCGGAGGAAGTATTGTTAAAAGTTTACCAATTGGAAAACACGGTGCGTTTAGAACTGTTGTATTTAAAATTGGCAAAAGCATTTCTGGCTTTTGAAATGAAAGAAGCATCAAGCTAACTTGTGACACCAAAGGCAAGGAATAGAGAGGCTTACGTCCCACTGCGAACCGTAAGGTTAACGCTTGAACTGAGGTTGCCCCTATTCTTTACCTACGTCACGACAAAATCCGTAATCAGAGGTGAAGCCTTTTGTCGCACTATAAACAAACGCATATTTATGTCGGAATGGATTTACATAAAGCCCACCATACCGCCGTTATCATCAATTGTTGGAACGAGCGGCTAGGCGAAATCCAAATCGAGAATAAGCCGTCTGCCTTCGATGAGTTGATGAAATTCGTCAAGAAGCATACCCCAAAAGGCTTGACCCCTGTTTACGGGTTGGAGGACACGGGCGGCAACGGCAGAGCGTTAGCCGTTCACCTTGTCGAGAAAAAGCAAATCGTCAAGGAAGTTAATTCCGCCCTCTCTTACAATGAACGTAAGAGCTATGCTACCACTCAAAAGAGCGATAGTTGGGATGCGTTCTGCATCGCCAAAGTATTGCTTGCAAGGCTTGATGAATTGCCGGATGCGAATCCGCAAGACTTTTACTGGACTATCGGGCAACTGGTTGCAAGGCGGAACGCCATTGTCAAACATGCGGCTACGCTCAAGAACCAACTGCATCAGCAGTTAAGCTATCATTATCCGTCATACAAGAAGTTCTTCTGTGACATTGACGGGAAGGCGGCTCTAGCGTTTTGGGAGAAGTATCCTGCGCCGTATCATTTGGAATCGGTGGGGGTAGATAAGCTAGCGGAAATCCTTCGTAAAGCAAGCCATAACACCTGTTCTACCCGTAAGGCAGAGGAAATCTTGGAACGGGTCAAGAAGGACGGAGAGACAAAGCGGAACTACCAACCATCCAGAGATTTCCTTATTGTGAACATGGTTCAGGACATGAAGCGAAGCCGAGAACTGATTAAGCAGACGGAAGAACAGCTTCGTCAGGTGTTGGCGGAAACCGACTTTAAATTGCAGTCTATGGACGGAATCAATATTGTGACGGTGGCGGAACTGATCGCAGAGATTGGCGACATTCGCCGCTTCCCGAACGCCGACAAGCTAGCCCGATTCGCAGGGATTGCCCCTGTTCGGTTTAGTTCGGGCGGCAAGGGAAAAGACAAAGCAAGCGGTCAAGGCAATCGGGTATTGAACGCCATCTTCCATAACTTAGCCGTACAGCAAATCCAAGTAGCCAAAGGCGACAACAAGAAACAGCGGAATCCCGTCTTCTACGAGTATTACCAACGCAAGCTAGCGGAAGGCAAGACGAAGAAGCAAGCCCTTATATGTATCATGAGAAGACTTGTAACCATCATCTATAGCATGATGAAGAACAAAACGCCATACATGGCGGCGGCTCTGACAGAACGTAAGGCAAGCTGATATAATGGTGGTGGTAATTGGTAAAATAGTTGCCACCATTCATAGAGTTTAAGATTACAACTTAGGGGACGGGAAATGTTCGTTCTTCTGTAATTAGTTCAGAAATGGAAAAGAAAATATTAGATGGGCAAAGAAAACTTCCTACGAAGAATGAGTTGATCGGTGGTCATTCTCCGCAAATCAACAATGTAAATCCTAATTATGCAGTTCAAGAAATAACAGTTAATGCAGATGGAACAAGAAAAGTTAAGTTTACTACTCAATTTCCTGATGGTAATTTATCTAATATTAAAACGAGCACTTTATTCCCGGATTCATGGAGTGATTCGCAAATTGTTAATGGTATAAAAGATACTGGTAATACAGCATCCATTGGAGTTCGTGCCTCGGATGGTGCAACTCTTCATAGAGGAACTGTTAATGGTGTTCAAGTTGAAGTTATTAAAATAGGTGACAATGTTGTATCGGGCTATCCAACAGGTGGGGGAGCTACACAACTTCTAAGTGGTTTTACAGCACCTTAACTTGTAATCTGATCCAAAGGAGTTTTTTAATGTTTACAGAATTTGATGACTATCTTTCAGGATATTTCTCAGATGATTATTGGTATGATGAAGGTTTTTCAATTGCACAGGCGATGCTGTTAAAATTCTCCCCACGGGATTGGGAAGAATTATCAAACGGAGTGTTAAATAAGCCAATAGAGTGGCAAAGAAAATTAGCATATTGTTTGCATAATGAATCTAGCATGGATGAATTGAATATGTTGTTGAAACTGCTAAGTACTGAAGATGAAGAGTTATTCGAAATATGTATTGATGCATTAAGAAGTTTTACTAGTACTGAAAGTAAAAAACGGATATTAAAAAATCCTTCAATTCTACAGAGGGTTTATGAGTTAATCCCAAATTCGGGGGACGCGACAAAAAAAGTATTTGAAGCTTTTCTGGAGAAGATACAAAGCTGACGATATTATTGGTGGGGGCTACCCAGTGCCGAAAGAATCCATTATTTAATCAATAACACATTTAACCCATGTAATACCCGTATAAAGATTTCACCACTTTATTTGTACGCACATCAGATGCTTTAAAAGTATAACCTAAATAACGCTATTGCGTTACATTGAACAGGTCGATTATGGTCAGATACCACCATGATTGACCTGTTTTTTGTTATCTTCGTTTTCTCTCGGTTTTCCAAATCAATTACATCTGATTACTTTGCTAATGGGTGGTGAAACATAGATCGCAACGAGCACGATAGATAGAATGACTACTGATAGTGAGGGGGGCAGTAAAAAGTAGGATGTTGACCGCAACTTTACTGATCGTCGTTACGATAGCTATCTTGTAAATACAATCTGGTGACGACCAGTCAACATATACAGGTGAGGATATGTTTTAGGCTAGCCACCTTGCCCTCTAATATAGTCCGAAATTCGTTAAATAATTTCGGTTTGGGGGCTGAACATGGAAGGAGTACAAGTTTCAATTGACCGTATTGTAGTAGAGTTTACAGATGTATACTGGGATTTCTTTAATCCTTTTCGATTACGTCTTTGTGAGTATTTGAATGCTAAACTTCGATTAATGGAGAAGGGATTCAAGTATCATTTACATGTAAGAGATGATGAGCATTACCTGCATATCTCGTATCAATTGACCTTCGTTCCAAAGTCAAGAAAGAACACGTTAAGAATCGAGTGTCACCCTGATAGTCTGATTCATTTCTATTCTTGGCTTAAGCCATTAAAGGACTGCGCCACGGCCATCTTGTTTGTTCGATGTGATGTAGCCTTTGACATACCGTTACCCATATCAGAATTGTTTACTTTATCGCTTACAGGGAGGAATATACATCAATGGAAAGGAACTCGATACTCTAACAAGAAGCATCAAAGGCAAGTGGCTGGATACAGTCGAGTTTACGACAAGAAACGTCAACTGATACAACGGTATGGAAAGGTTATAGAGGGAGAGTTAACGAGGTTTGAAATTGTTTATGTACCAGACGAGAAGAGACCACTTGAAGCTATCGTACAATTTCCACCCCAATTCAACAGACTTTACCTGTGTGCTCATTTGACTTGTACTGAACAACTAAAACCCAAGCTACACTGTTCAAAGGAACCCGATATTATAACGGCAAGCATTAGCGACAGGAGGATGGCTATTGTCGGGTGTATGACAAGAAGCGTCCGTTGATGGAGACTGGGCGGCAGGGAATCAAGGGGGAGCAAATGAGGATGGAGATTGTATATGCTCCGAAGGGGAAGGAATCGCTTGCTTCATTGGTTCAATATCCACCTAAGTTTAACAGCAAGTATCTATGTGCTGTGCTGACGAACTTGTCCCAGTTCACCCCGAAGGTGGGTAACTTGTTCAGGAGATTCAGCAAGGTGAATCTCTGCCGCAGAATACGATCCCTTATTACCGTAAGCAAATTCAGGGACAAATGAAAACTCAGGATGTTATTGACCTGAATGAAGTAGCGTCAGAGCAATGGCAGGAAGCGATAACTCTCCCCTGTGCCATTTTATCCGCTAAGGTTAGTCATCTTCCAATACAAGAAGTTCGTTCAAGCTGATATTAAGTTACGGCATATCTGGTACAAGAAGGCGGAGCAGGGCGGCTATACCGGAAGGAGAGCCACCTTTGGCTACAAGGCAAAGAAACGTCAGAAGTACATCCAAGTGGATGAAAGACAAGCCTTAACCGTCCGCAGAGTATTTTAGGAACCATTAAGGCATGTGATTATGATCCGTCGATTACTAGTAGAAGCGTACCACTAGTGCAGAATGAAGCGTATCAGTTGCTACTACGGACGGCAATGGAAAAAGGGGAGAAGGGAGCCTGGGCAAAAGGGCAACTGGAAGGCGTTCAAACCACCATGGAACAGATGATTGCTACTGGAGTAAGTTTGGGTGTACACGTGATGACAAACCAAGGTGGAAAGGCTTGGGGAGATATTCCGGTCGGGATATATGAAGCAGCCAAAGATCGATCAGAGCATATGTTTGATTCAAAGGAGAAGTTTGCGGATTGGTTAACACTGGGAACAGTGGAGATGGCGAAAGGAGCATTTAATCCAGACGAAGCATGGTCAGCGGATCATTGGCTCAATAGTCTGGGAATGGTAACGTTGTTGTATGGTCCGGCAGAAAAATCTTTATTATCCACAGAAGGCGGATTGCTAAAGCCAAAGCTTCCAAAAGAAATAGATCTAGTGCAAGAGACTATTGATTTTAAATTATGGGAATAAATTCATGTTAGTGGACAAAATAAATTAACCACTGATGGATTAAGAATTATGAGTATCAGAGACATAAAGAAGTTTAAAAGCGAAATGAATTTAAATAATATAAAAGTTATTATGGATAAGAAGGGAACTTTCTACCTGAAAAGGCTGTGGGAGGTTTCAATCCAAATACTGGACAGATCGTATTAAGACCTGATGCTTCTTACTAAAGTGTAGTTCATGAATCTTATCACGCTAAGCACTTTGGAGAACTTGGAAAAGAAAATTATATGAAATTATCGACTTTAGAAAAGGAAGAGTATGTTTATAGAGAAATTATGAAAAATAAAGGTGAATTGAGTATTGAAGAAATATATGAAGCACAAAGATATATATTCAAACTAAGGAACGGACAATGGCCTTTATCGAATTGGAAAGGATTTGATGAATAATGCAAGAAAGAATAAATACTAATCTAACAGCTAACCAAGCTTTGGAGATAGCTCGAGATTATAAGGATAAGTTTAAACTGTATGGAGTTATACATGATGATATAGAAAAGTCTGTTAGATTTTATAATGAGTTTTATAGAATTAAGGGTTGTGTGTGGCTTGTTTTGGCGGATATAACTCCTAAAAATTATGAAGGTGATGACGAAATTACTTTCGTGGTTTCTGATGAAGACAGTGCTGTTGATCATGTGCTAGATCATAATGGGATACCTCAACGTTATCATATACCAAGCAATAGAAATTATAGCGATGAAGAGTTTGAAGCTATCTTTGATGAAGATCATGATGAGTAAAAGAGTCTAAACTCGAGGGGAATCAATCATTTGCCGACTCAATCCATCATTCGAACAATGACACATATATCTCATATATTACCTATATAAAGATTTTTACTATTTCGTTTGTACGCACAATAATGCTTGAGATTTTATAACCTAATTAACACTAAAGCGTTACATAGAACAGGTCGATTATGGTCAGATACCACCATGATTGGCTTGTTTTTTTATATTCATTTTCCGGTGTCGTAGCTTGCGGGTCCATCCAATATCCCTCACAAATAAAGATTTCAAAGGAGTAAAGCACCCCTAAAAGGCTTTACTCCTTTTTAACATTTAGTCTAAGCTATGTTATTATTACCTTATATTTTCCTATAAATAACAAATTATAGAGTTTGGAGGTTTAAGAATGAAAAGTAAGCGTAACTTGATAATGCTGTTATTGTTTGCTTTGACGATTATACTTTCAGGATGTAATGATAAAGAAGCTGCGATATTATCCCTGGATGAAATACGGGATCTAGCTCAGCGAGGCGAGGCGTTGTCGTGGAAGGATTTTGAAGGTCATCCCTTTGAAGATGTCGGTTCAGGTTTGTACATCCGTAAATATGAAATTAATGAAAACTACCATGTGCTGGTGGGTGGCGGAAGTGTTGATGCAGCTCCTCTGTATATAAATCTTGTCAAAAGAAACGGAGAAAAGATCGATATCCGTTATGATGACATCGATCATTTTATCCTTAATTAAATGAGGGGTTTTTAGGCTATTCAAATCTTATTCCGTTAGATAATTCATCCAGACGCTCCCAGTCGAGTACAACAATTTCTTGCTTAACTTTATATAAAATTTCCATGTCGGTGAGCCGCTGAATGACACGGTTTAAATGGCGGGGAGTAGTCCCAATCAAAGAGGCTATATCTGGGATATATGGTGTCTGAATTTCTTTTGCAAACTCACGTTGGAGTTGAATGGTCAATAAATAACTTGCAAACCTTTCTTCTACAGAACCCAGCAAGTTCGTTCGGGATGCGGATGTGCAGGTTAGAAGCTTGTAGGAGAGATGTTTCAGCAACAAGTCTTTAAACCTGTGGTTATCCATTAGGTCAGACTCAACCTCTTGTTTCGGGATAAATAAGAGGCTGGTTTGTTGTACCGCTTCAACTTGGGATTGGATCACAACTTCCTGCACGTATTCAATATCCCCGAATAATGACAAGGGTGAGCAGAAACGTAATAACAAGGATTTTCCCGTCCCCACACTAGAAGAAACCTTGGTACGCCCCTCCACTTGAAAATAAATTCCGTCCAGCTCATCCCCCTCACGCAAAATGATTTCATCCTGCTCATAGACAAGTAACTGGATTAAAGCATGTGTTGACGTTGTGAATACTTGGTCTAGATTAAATTGTGTAATGTAATGTGATATCAGATTTGGATCGTGAATAGATTTCATCGTTTACTCCTTTTTGGACATCGGTCCTTTCCATTATATCTGAACTCGTTAATATAGAGAAAAAGGGGAGGTTATTAACTGTGAAATTTATTTTTGATTTAGATGGGACGATTTGTTTTAACGGCAAACCTTTGAGTGAATTTATTGTACAAGCCTTGGATTCTCTAATTGAAAAAGGACATGAGGTTATTTTTGCGTCAGCCCGGCCTATTCGTGATTTATTGCCTGTGTTGCCTGCTCGTATGCATCATTTTTCTATGGTTGGCGGGAATGGCGCGTTTATTGCAAAGGGTGGGGAGGTTATTTCGACGATACATTTTGACCCACAGACTGCGGATAACCTCCTGAATTTGATTGAAGAATTTGATGCAACTTATTTGATTGATAGTCATTGGGACTATGCATATTCGGGTTCTGCGAACCATCCCATCCGGAGAAATGTAGATCCAGAACAACGCGCCAAAAATGTAACTCCATCAGAGCTGGATGAGATTGTGAAGGTAGTTATTTTGAGCAGTCTGAATGGGGAACAACTTATACATAAGCTGCAAAATCTGCCGATTGTGATCTACCAGCATGGACAAGAAGATATTATGGATATAAGTCCACAAGGTGTGAACAAATGGACAGGACTAAAGAGATTAGGCATAGAACCGCAGCAATTTATTGCATTTGGTAACGATGCTAATGATATAGAAATGTTTAGACATTCCGCACACTCGGTTTGTGTTGGCGATCATATATCTTTGGGAGAAGTTGCAACGGAAAAGGTTAGTAGCGGTGAAGAGCAGATTGTTAGAACAATAATGGAGCTGGTGGGAGGTCTGCGATAATTGTTGGGATGGTGATCACCAGCTCAGAGGTCATTGTTGCGGACTGTATAGTCGCTATTTCAGGATTTAGCTTCATTAGGCGGAGTGTTCGGACTCAGGAGGCGTTATCTAGTCACAAGACAGCGGTTTTTGCACACAAACAACTCAATAACGACTCTGGGGTCCGAATAACCTCATTTCTGTCTATTTCGAAGCCAATAAGGACATTTGAGTCCGATGGTAGGAGGTTGGTCGCTATTTGCAACAAAAAACCTGCCAAAAAATCAGCAGGTTTTTTGCATGGATGAGCAGAAATAAGTGTGATAACTATTCTAGATAAGTTCTTGGCGGTGATTTAAATAACGATATAAAACACAACCGGATATCGCGCATATAGCTGCACATAAGCCGATAAAACCATACCCAGCTTGAAGACCACGTAGCAAACCAGTTTGTGTTTCTGCTCCGTAAAGCCGCTTCACACCTTCGATCACTGCACCTATGGCATAGTTGCCAATCACGCTACCGACTCCCATTAGTGTAACTGTAAAGGTGATGGCAGTGTCACTGCCATGCGGATACCTTTTTGCGATAAATGCCATAACGGTCGGATAAATCATAGCGATACCTATGCCTGCTGCTGCGAATAGAAACGCGAGCTGTTCCCCACCTAAAATAGCAGCAAACGTACATAAGGCAGAGAAGGCTGAAAAGATGATAAGCGATAGATTGAAACCAATCTTATCTGTAACCGGCCCCAGCAGGAGCCTTGCTAGCGAGAAGCAGAGAAAAAAGGTGGACAACATACCAGAAGCTGTAACTGTATCCCACAAGTATGCTTTTTCCAAAAAATTCACTAGCCATCCACCTACTGCAAGCTCTGACACCACACCGAAGGAAAGAATAAGCACCATCAGCCATAAAGCGGGATCGCGGACCAACGTTTTTAAAGGGATCCGGTCCTCTTGCGGAAGATCGTCACCCGGAAATGTACTGCGCAAGGCAGATAGAATAGGCAGTAAAGATAAGCTTAGCATAATCAGATACATTCCGCGCCAGTCGAGTGGATGGCCAAATATACTTACCGACATGAGTCCTGTTGCCAGCAGTGGAGCTAAGGTTGAACTAAATCCGTAGAAAAAATGGGATAAGTTCATCATCGTCCCGGTATTTTTTACGAAAATGCGTGCTCCCAAAATGGCAAGACCAATCTCCAGCATTCCGTTTCCGATGTACATCAGGAAATAAGAAGCTGAGAAGAAGGGATAGCTGTGGGAGATATAGATTAACACTCCTGAGAATATCATGGATGCAAAAGCAATGATACTGACAGCCTTGATCCCCCACTTCCGAACCAATACAGCTGTAAAGGAGCAGGCGATCAAATAACCTAATGCATTTAGGGATAAAAGGGTGCCGAGCTGTTTCTCGTCCAGATTAAAGTCGAATTGGATTCGCGGAATGGCAGGTCCTTTAATATTTTCCGATATGCCAAACACTATAAATCCTAAAAAGATGGTTGCCAATTGCATGGCGTAAATTTTGTTAAATCCCCCGAAGCGCTTTTTCAAATTGAGATCCTCCCAGAACGGGTTACTTTATTGCTCAATGTCTCTGTAATACTCTTCTTTAAGTTTTTCCCAGTGTTGCTTATCGTCGTCGGTGATTGCTCTTAATACCTTGCATGGGTTCCCCACCGCAATTACATTGTCAGGGATATCCTTAGTCACGACTGAACCTGCACCGATGATTACATTGTTGCCGATTTTTACCCCAGGATTAATTACTGCGTTTCCACCAACCCACACGTTGTTTCCGATGGTAATCGGTGTACCGAATTCAAGCATACTAATACGCACGTCCGCATCTATGGGGTGACCAGCAGTATATACGCCTACCCTAGGTCCAAAGAGAACATTGTTACCAATCGTTACTTTAGCTACATCAAGGATAATGCAGTCAAAATTAGCGTAGAAGTTATTGCCAACGGTAATATTACTGCCGTAATCACAACGGAAAGGAGGTTCAACATATAATGACTCTCCTGTAGACTCAAATAATTGCTTGAGTAGTTCTACTCTATATTCACCTTGTTCTTCCGTCGTATTGTTAAATAAACGAGTGAGCATTCTGGATCTTTTGTTATCCTTTGCTAATTCTTCACCGCCTGCCATATATAGCTTTCCTGCAATCATGTTTTCTTTGTTTGTTGCCATTCGTAGTTCCTCCTGAAGTGTATGTTAGTTTTATGTTTTACCGGCGCTTCTCAACCAGCTGTAACGAGTAGGTTAAGCTTTCCAGTGTGATCGCAATTAATCCGTTCATGTAATGATCATCAGGTTGATCCAGCACAATTAAGTGAGGCATATGCTCCTCTGGAATCACTTCCAGACAACGTTGATAAATCGGCCGCACATTCTCTTGTTTGACTTGCTCTCCTGTGAGAGCTATGGTCTCTGGATTAATAATTGCAATCAGGGACGATATAGTGTGAGCCGCCAAAGGGATGAAGGTATCCGTGTGGTCCAAGCTACTCAATTGCTGTTCACGCGAGATTCCAAACGGTAAAAAAGAGACTTCACCAGCAAATCTGGTATTACCTTTGTGGATATGCCCGTCGATCATCATCCCGGCGCCTGGAAAAGCTCCTTTGATAAAGGTCACCACGACAATGGTTTTATCCTCTTCATAGTCCTGCTGTTTATAGAACCCGTAAACGGTCAGATTCATATCATTTTCAATCGTGACTTCAAGCTCGTATTTTTCTCTGAGTAGTGATTCTAAGGGAGCATTAATTAACTCTTTAATGTCACAGATATTAATGACACCTTGGTGAGCAAGGCCGGGAATCCCAATCCCTACTGCCTTGATGTTGTTATATTGTTGGATAAGCGTATCCAGCAGATGGTCGATGGCTGCAGCATCTACGTACTCTAATTCCATCCATCCATGATCCACACGATCACCAACTGAATTGGTCACCGCATAGGTTATGGATTTCTGGCCATCCTCAATTTTGGCATAGATACATGCAATATAGGAGAAATCAGCGTTATAGATAAATCGTCTGGCCGGTCGGCCTCCATTTGAAGCCTCCAGTTCAGTCTCAATGACTTCACCAGTCTCCAGAAGTTCATTCAGGATATTTCCGCAGGTAGCAATACTTAATCCGGTGGCACTTGCAATCGTGGATTTGGTTCCTTCCTTCATCGATTTCAAGGCCTGCTTGATAAGCTCCTGATTTATCTTTTTAACACGAATAGAATTGTTTGCGATTTGGTTTATTTTATTCACCTCTAGACTTTTGAAAATGGTTATTAAAAGTATTATCAATACTATAACTTGGCTCTATATAATTGTCTAGCAATCGACAGTTTTTTTATTATGGATTTTTTTGAACGGACATGTGGCTTTCAATCAACCTGCGGTGTCTAATTAAATGTAAGGTCAAGAGGAGGTTCTTACAATGTCTGGAGCTCATGACAAATCCACTGTTTATCCGGATGAACAGGGAGACAAGCAAAGCTTTGAAATCACTTATAATCAATATCGCGAAAGAATCCATAAATATCTTTCGTTGAAAGTAAACTCGGGTAGAGCGGAAGACTTAACGCAACAGGTTTTCTTAAAGGCCATGGAAAAAATTCATACATTTGAAGGGAATTCGAGCTTATTCACTTGGATCTTCAAAATCGCACAGAATATTGTGAAAAATGAATATTGGGGCTTTTATTTCATTGCGCTTTTTTGTAGACTGCACCTTGTTAGAGATCTCTAAGATTGTTGGAATGCGAGAAAGTGCGGTTAAGAAACGATTGTACCGAGCATTAGAGAAATTAAGAAGTGAACTAAAAGAGCTGTTGGTGAAAATTCGACTTCAGAGCAAATTCATAATCTTGTTATTCCTACTTTTCAAGAATTAAATTCCGAGGGTTGGGATTTCGAAACGATCCGAACTAGAGTTGCATGAACAATTTGTTGTATATGTAAAAACAGATAGTTAGATTTCTATTCAAGGGGAACCAGTAGCCATCTGGATGACTACTGGTTCCTGAATATTTCGATGGAATGTCAAATATGATTATCGGGTTTAAATCAGAATGATAGCTTTAATTGGCGTCCGCTTGTATAACAAAAGCATATCTATATTCTTCTTCTCCCCAGCTTGCCGTTATGCTAAAGCCTCTATAGTCTTTTTTGTTCTCTTCGTAAAACGAACTCAATGAAGAAGCCATATGCTTTTCGATCGTAAAGGAATATTTACCGTCTACTTTTGTAATTGGAACTTCTAGTGATTCTCTGGATGAAAATTGATAAGCTCCACTCTTATTTAGTACGCTATCTTCGATCAATACATTATCTGGCTCAGAATCTCCAAAGTTTAGAGTAATGATTTCTCCGTTTTTTAAATATTGAATATTCTTTACTGCATCCTGCTCAAAGGCGAATTCAAATCCACTTGCTTCAGCGTTCGAGGATGAGTCACTCTTAGTGTTAGATAATGTTGTACTTTTAATTTCTTGATCTCCTGCGCTTACCTTAAGATCTCCTATATTACTCTCTGCACATCCACTTATACCTATTAAAGAAACCAACAAAAGAATAGACAGCATTATTTGTTTCATCGAACAATAATCCACCTTTTCCGAAGATTCTAACAAAAAGACCCCTTGTAATGAGTGTACACTATGGAAATTAATAGAATCAATGTTATATAATTCACTAAGATACAAACTGAAAATGCAATCGTTCCCGCTATGAAGTGGGGCGATCTTTTTTTGTTCTTCTTGTGAAAAAGGAGAGCAGTATATTTACGAATCAGACTTTTTACCCGATAGTTAAGATAAAGGGTTAATCACGATAAACCTGACAAAGAGAGCAGGAACCCCTTACCGATAAGAACGAAAGGGATTATTAAATTGAAGATAATGAAGCTATTGGTACTAGGTCTTATCTCAGGGACAATTGTAACATGCGGCAACGTGAGTTATAGAGTTCATGCTGACACGACAACGTACGAGAATACAGGGACATATGAAGAAGTGGAAGAGGACGGTGAGGAGGATCCGGCATATTCACTGTTCACTGACATTCAAGGTCACTGGTCCGAGCCTTGGGTGCGCTGGGCGTTGGGCAACCAATTGATGGTTGGTTATGATGATGGGAGCTTTCGACCGGATCAGTCGATTACGGAAGCAGAATTTTTGAAATTATTTTATCTTTCTTTCGGCTATCCAAAGGCTACTAGCATAGGCGAAGAATGGACAGCAGCACCGTATAGAATGGCTAAGTGGTGGAATCATCCAGTTACTGGACTACAATATCCAGTGGCAAGATCGGCTCCAATCACCAGAATGGCCGCCGCAAGGTTAGTTGTATCTGGTCTAGGGATGAATTACAACGACACGGATTCCGTGGTTTATTTGCTGGGTAACTCTCTACTTCCACTTCCCGGAGAGCCAACGCTAGTAGGTTTCAAAGGAAATCTCCCGCTTACAAGAGCAGAGGCTATACAATGGATGAGAATGCTCAAGCTTAAGGGAATATATACTGTAATTTCTCGTCCAGAAGAACGATCGGATCGGAGTCTATTACCGTCATTACCGGAACAGGGTACAGGCTTGAAGGATTTTATAGCGGTTCCGGTAACTGATCGTGATTTCGGAATAGCGGATAGTGGACGTAATCTTTTTATTGATTTTGGGAGTTCAAGAATGTTAGTAGAGGAACATTACGGGGATTCAACAGGTCAAGATGTATTCAATAATGAAATGTATAAAGAAGTATCTGTACATTATGATACCGAAGGTCGGCTGAACGCTTGGAAAATAGACAAAGATAATGAGCGCATTGATCCAATCCACATAGGTACATTGAACAATATTCGACCTGGGGTAAGTACATTGGAAGATGTGCTAAAGGCATACGGTACATACGTTGCAGTGGATAACGAATACGGGATTATAGTGAGTTACTGGTTTGAGAACAAGGGTGGAGTGTATGAGCCCCGATTGTCACCTTTTGAAATGGATAATATGGAGGGTGGGTTCTATATAGGCTTCATTATTGACAAACAATCTCTGAAAGTTCAAACCATACTCATATCTACAGCTCAGCAGGCAATGAATCCTACGGATATATAGGAATTGTACTGGAACCTTATTCATTCTTTAAAATGTGACGGCATGTCTTTCTGAGGCAGCCGTCTTTTGTTTTATAATTTTTTTCACCTCATAAGCTAACATTCCGAGAACTTTATCGTTATACATACGAAGGGAGGTGCAGGATGAAGCCCGGGCAGCTACATCAGATACTTCAACCTAAAATGTTAGAAATTCAAAAATACTTGATTCGTCTCGGGGCACCTGCAGCCGACGCTGAAGATATCGTACAGGATACGGTGTATAAGGCTCTTTTGTATATTAATTCCATTGATGAGAACAAATTCAGTGCATGGTTATATAAAGTAGCGATCAATCGCTACTATGATCTGTGCCGCCGCCGCAAGCGGATAGTCATTCCTATTGACTATGTAGATGTGCCGGATATGGAATTGCCAGAGGATCATGTGCTGTTAAAAGAGAAACGGGAAGACATCGAAAGAGTGTTGGATGAGCTTCTACCGCTCCATAAACAACTCATTATTATGAAGTATGAGCTGGAGCTGTCCTATCAGGAGATAGCTGAGCTTCTGGGAATTACGACAGATACAGTGAAATCGGCATTGTTTCGTGCCCGCAAGCAATTTCAAAAAAAGTATAGAGGTGAAGCGGAATGACAGCTCCATGGGAACAAAAGGATGATCAGAACCTTTCAAAAGTAATTAAGAAGGCAAAACGAAAAACAATGATTCGAAACACAATCATTTCTCTAGTGGTGACGGTTCTAGTATTATTCGGCGGGATGCTGGGTAACGCCCATCTGACAAGCTGGTTGGCGATGCGTGGTTTGGATGAAGAGAGGATCATGATGAAGATTAGCAGTCCTAACCTTCAGGAGTTGAGAACTGAGCTTGATTTAGGGTTTCTATCGGGTAAAGTTGAACTGAGCACTTACAAAGTTGTTGAGGGTGTGCCCATCGTATGGGATACTAAAAAACTGTATTTCGATATGGGCAGCCGGTTTTCTCTGCTTAATAGGGGATACTCTAGTATAAATGTTCCTGACCCGGTAATGACACAGCAAAATTATGAATACTACCGAGGATATAACAGTCAAAATGGTCAGCGGGAAATGATGTTTTATGTGCCTGGAGTGAATTATAACGAAAAAGTGCTGAATGACCTGCCTTCACTCGAACAAATGGAACCTGGCAAGTTCGTAGAAATGGCTGTTTCTTTTGATAAAAGCTACACTCAGGTAGAGGTAGAGAAGATGCTGCCGGCGGGTTTGACACAGACTTGGTATTGGGTAGATACGTATGACAATAAAAAGAACCTTGAGTTTATTAGGAATGACAGCAACCCGAATAAATATGCCTTACCGGAATCTGCTAGACAAGTATATGGCTACGGTGGGGAATGGGAAGGGTTATTTAAGCCGAAACCAGAGGATTTTTTACAATCCTTAACCTATGGGCTTCAGATGAAGGGCAAGCATTACGGAGAGTTTGAGCGAATCTCGAATTACTTGAAAAAGGATAAAGCGGCGCCGGACGCCAGTGATGTACAGCTATTGGGAGTTGTCGTTACTGGAACTGCGAAAGAGCTGCAAAGCCTCAAAGGAAAACCCTATGTAAATACGGCAGTTCTCGGCGCGATTGTGGATAAATATTAGATCAATATAGTAAAAATGCTGGAGGGGTTATTCTATATGTGGATTTTCTACGAAAAGAGACGACCTCTCCTTCATTTTCATAAATGCAAGGGTCAAAAGAGCAGCGATTCATTCCTCCTATTGGATCTTCGCTGCTCTGCGTTTTTGATTATCCGCGATCTGCTTCAGTAGTAGATTGAAGGCAAGGCAAAGCCTGCTGACCTCAAGTGGTAATTTGTCTATGACGTGATCGCAGAAATCGCAGAAATCGCAGAAATCGCTGGTATCTCCGGTTGTTTTCAGTTGTCCAAATACGCTTCCGACTCTATAATTAGGGGATTTCTCCCTATAATTCTTAGATATATGGTCATCTAACTTATAATTAGGGAAAACCTCCCTGTAATTTACCTGATTTGGTGAAAAATAAAGGAATCACCTCGATTTTTAGGGAGAAATTCCCTCATTATGCTCTTTTTTAACGAATTTCGGCTATTTTTAGGGAGTTTTTCCCCAATTACACTAAAGCGTACATCATACATCGCACATCATACATCGCACATCATACATCATACATCGCACATCGCACACCGCACACCGCCACCGCACGCCGCACACCGCACATATCCCATGGGTTAAGTAAGAATCCATCCATTGTATAGCCTATTTATAAAAAAGAAGCTGCCCTATAAGTAGAATTCTCTACTTTTTGGACAGCTTCTTTTTTCATCGGTCACAATCTGCTCAAGCTAAGTCCATTTCGCGGACCACAGCTTCATTTCCTTCAAAATTTGATGTAAATCCTCACCTTTGGGAGTAAGCGAATATTCTACCGTAACAGGAACAGTCGGAAATACGTGACGTTCAAGCACACCATGCTCCTCCAGATGGCGCAACGTAGTGGTTAGTGCGCGGGGAGAAACATTAGTGATTTTTCGTTGCAGTGCCCCAAAACGCTGCGTGCCGTCGAATAGCTCTCTGAGGACAAGAAAGGCCCATTTTCCACCTAATACTTCAAGTGTTTTTTCAACATTACATTCAATAGTAACAGGGGTTTTGGGGATATAATTATTAGTAGATTTAGCTGTCTTCAAGGTATCTCCTCCTGTTTGTGAAGCTACTATACTCTAGTATAGTAACTACACTAGAGATCATATAATAAACTAATTTTCACTTCTTTCTATTATATACAAACTATTCTAGAATGAATATGAGTGCTAAGCAACCTGCCAAAATCAAACACGGAACTATGGAGAGGAGCAGTTATTATGAAATATCGCAGATTAGGTGGAACCGGTTTAAAAGTCAGTGAGATTAGTTTGGGAAGCTGGCTGACATACGGAGGCTATGTGGAAAGAGATAATGCTGTTAATGCCATTGAAACCGCTTACGACTTAGGCGTAAATTTTTTTGATACTGCAAATGTTTATGAAAAGGGTGCTGCCGAGAAAGTACTAGGTGAGACTTTACGTAACTACTCTCGTGAGTCCTATGTATTAGCTACTAAAGTATACGGGGAAATGGGCTCGGGGCCTAACGACCGTGGACTATCCCGCAAACATATCACGGAACAGTGTCATGCTAGCTTGAAACGTCTCGGAGTAGAATACGTGGATATTATGTATTGCCACCGTTTTGATCCGGAAACTCCAATTGAAGAGACCTTACGTGCGCTAGATGATCTGGTTCGGCAAGGCAAGGTATATTATGTCGGTGTTAGTGAGTGGACGGCGGCGCAAATGACCGATGCGTTAGCTGTAGCAGACCGCTATTTGCTAGATCATATTGTTGTTAATCAGCCGATTTATAATATGTTTAACCGTTATATTGAGAAAGAGATTATTCCGCTCGGCGAGCGCCGTGGGATTGGACAGGTGGTATTTTCTCCACTGGCTCAAGGGCTGTTAACTGGAAAGTATAACACGGACATCCCTGAGGATAGCCGTGCTGCTAAGCTGGATCGATTAAAAGATTCGATTACAGAAGAAAAGATTGAAAAAGTCCGCCAATTGAGTGGGATCGCCACGGAACTGAATATTTCTGTTGGGAATTTGGCTTTGGCTTGGATTTTGCGTCAACCTAATGTAGCTAGTGCGCTGGTGGGTGCCAGCCGTCCGCAGCAGGTCGAAGAGAATGTTAAGGCTTCAGGTATTGAGCTTTCGGAAGAGATTTTGAAGCAGATTGAGGAGATTCTGGAGTAGTTGTTAGCTTCATAAAAAAGGAGACACACTCATGGCGAAAGTAGTTGTTACAGGCGGCAGTGGGATGTTGGGCAGATGGGTGGTCCGGCATTTTGTAGAGCAAGGGTATGAGGTTGTGAATGTAGATACGCAAAAATCCGCAGATTCTTTGTGCCCAACGATGATTGCTGATTTGAATAATTTGGGTGAAGTATATGGTGTGCTTGCAGGCGCTGATGCAGTTGTACATTTGGCTGCGATCCCAGCTGCAAATATAAAGACAAGTGAGGTTACCTTTCAAAATAATGTAGTATCTACCTATAACATTTTGGAGGCTGCAGCGGGTCTCGGGATTCGGAAAGCAGTGATTGCTTCCAGTGAATCCTCTTACGGAATCTGTTTTGCGGTTAATCCTTTGGGGCCGAAGTATGTGCCTATGGATGAGGAGCATCCACAGTTACCTGAAGACAGCTACGGTCTGTCTAAGGTTGTGAATGAGCAAACCGCTGAGATGTTCTATCGCAGAAAGGGTATACAGGTCGTTTCCCTACGAATCGGAAATGTTATTGATCCATCGGCGTATGAACGTTTCCCTTCCTTCATTCATGATCCAGCGCAGCGCGATCGGATTCTATGGAGTTATATAGATACACGGGATGTAGCAACAGCTTGCCAATTGGCAATCGAAACGGATGGATTAGGAGCGGTTGCTCTTAATATATGTGCAGATGAGACCAGCATGGCTGTTCCTAGCAGAGAGCTAATGGCCGCACGTTATCCAGAGGTGACGGATTTCCGCCAGCCGCTGGAGGGTCACGAGTCGCTACTCAGTAATGAGAAGGCCAAAAAGCTGCTAAATTGGCAGCCGAAGCACGTATGGCGAGATTTTGTTAACCAGTAAATAACGAGCCGGATTCACTATAAGGAGCGTGCAAAATGAAGGTCTTATTTATCGGAGGTACGGGATTAATTAGTCAGGCTGTATCCCCGTTGGCTGTAGATCAAGGAATCGAGCTGTATTTGTTCAACAGAGGACAGCGGGATGAATTCGTTCCAGAAGGTGCAAAAGTAATTAAAGGAGACATTCGTAATCCGGCAGAAGCCGCATTAGTATTACGAGATTACGAATTTGATGTAGTGGTAGACTGGATTGCTTTTACACCGGAACATGTGCAGGCAGACATTGACCTGTTCACAGGTAAAACGAAGCAGTACATTTTTATCAGCTCAGCCTCTGCTTATCAGAAACCGCAGCGTAATTATGTAATCACAGAAGAGACACCGCTGGAGAATCCTTATTGGGAGTATTCGAGGAATAAAATTGCGTGTGAGCAGCTGTTGATGGAAGCTTACAAGGCGAACGGATTCCCGGTTACGATTGTTCGTCCTTCCCATACCTATGGAAATACAGCCATCCCTGCGGCACTCACAAGTGGCCAGCATCCTTGGTCACTGATCGATCGTATCCGCCGCGGCTTACCTTTAGTCATACATGGAGATGGAACCTCTTTGTGGACACTGACACATAATTCGGATTTTGCCAAAGGTTTCGTTGGATTGCTTGGACATCCGGAAGCGATAGGCGAGGCCATTCATATAACTTCCGACGAGGTATTAAATTGGAACCAGATCTATGCGGCCATCGGACAAGCGGCAGGTGTGGAACCTAAAGTGGTGCATATCTCCACAGACTTTATCACAGCCTTTTCCCCTCCAGGGACAGCGGATGGCTTGATCGGTGATCAAGCGGTAAGCAGTGTTTTTGATAATAGCAAAATCAAACGTTTCGTGCCTGACTTCCAGGCTACTGTGCCTTTCTCCGAAGGGATCAAGCAGTCGGTTGCTTGGTTCGAGGCTCATCCTGAGCAATGTACGGTCGATGCGGAATGGTCTGCGTTACTTGATAGGTTGATCGAGAGACATGGAATTGAGGCCAAACCTCTTTCATTCTACGCATAAGGTTTATACAGTTATATTTAAAGACGGTCTGTTCCTAAGGGAGCAGCCGTTTTTTTGGGTTTGTCTCGTTCAATGTAAGGTTATGGAATGAATCAGCAAATCATGAATATACTCTCACTACCTAAAATTCCGTTGAAAAAGGAGTCCTGGCCATGCCAACCCATCCCTTTGTCTCGCGTTTTTTCGTAAATTCAGATGCACGTCGTGAGAAGTTAATTTATGATCTGCCGGAATCATGGTGGAGCCGTCCCTTTGAATATGAGTGGTGTATTAACTTTATTTCTCCGCATGGTGTTGTGCTGGATGCAGCCTGTGGGATTCCTCATCCCTTGAAGTTTTATTTGGCAGGGGTTTGTGCAGAGGTCTATGCCTGCGATATGGACAGTAGGGTTATTTACCCAAAAGCTATCCAAGAATGTATTGAGAGTGAGATTGGGGAAAAAGCGGCGAAGCAGGTTATCGCTAGAAGAACAAACAACCTGCATTTCGCTCAAGCTAATCTGACGGATCTGCCTTATGAGGATGAAAGCTTTGACACTGTTTTTTGCATATCGGTATTGGAGCATTTGAGCTTTGAGGATACGGTCGGTACTTTACGGGAATTTCACCGGACGTTGAACGAAGAAGGATTATTGGTATTGACATTTGATTATCCAACGGTAAATCTGAGTCTTATGAATGACCTGCTGCTACAAACTGGATTTCAGTATTGGGGGGAGACAGATTTTGAATTGCCTGCGGATGCTGTGCATACGGATGCATGGGGTGGATTAAATTGTTTTAGAGCCGTTCTGAAAAAAGCAAAGGAATAACAGGTCTTTCTACTCTTAATTTAGTAACCTCTTTCCAGTATGCTAGGATCATAGCTAACAAAAGATGAGAGGAGGCTGTATTTTTTGAGATTAGGATCGAAGGTTTTGCGTAGAATAGCACTCATTACACTTATGTTATCACTAATAGTTCCTGTGACATCTGCTTCCAGTGCAGCTTCACTATCTTCAGATCCTATAAAGCTTGCTTTTGCGGGTGATATCCTTTTGGACGGTTTTGTTGGCGATCAGATTGCTAAATATGGGGTGAACTTTCCGTTTGTAAAGGTCGCACCTACGCTGCAAAAGGCTGACATCGCCTTCGCCAATCTGGAGACGCCTGTGTCTATCCGAGGGAAAGCGGCAGAGAAAACCTTTGCCTTCAGATCCAAACCAGCAACGTTGGGCGGCTTAACCTATGCAGGGATTGATGGAGTGTCCTTGGCGAATAATCATATTTTGGATTATGGAAAAGACGCTATGCTCGACACGCTGATCCATTTGGATCGAAACAAGATTGGCCATACAGGCGCTGGCAAAGATGAAGACGAAGCGTTCAAGCCTTATACTAAGACGGTAAAAGGGAAAAAGATCGCCATCCTTGGTGTTAGCCGTGTGCTTTCAAATCCTTCATGGTATGCCGGCAAAAACAAACCGGGAGCCGCTTCAGCTTACACCTCGCAGCCTATGCTTAGCGCCATTCAGAAGATGTCCAAGGAGAATGATTACACGATCGTATATATTCACTGGAATGAAGAGTTTAAGGATTTCCCTGAAAAGTACGCTCGCACACTAGCTAAACAGATGATTGATAGCGGGGCGGATTTAATCCTTGGCGCTCACAGTCACTGCCTTATGGGCATCGAATACTATAAGCACAAGCCCATTTATTATTCACTTGGGAATTTTGTGTTTAATCGCTCCACACGTGGTGGGGAAAAAACACTTAATTCTATGCTATTGAACGTTGAGATTAAGGACTCCAAGATGACCAGCAAGATTACCCCTGTCAAAATCATTGGCGGACAGCCCAATTTTATGGATGATTCCTACAATAAGAAAACGATTAAGCTCCTGAACACCCTATCTTTTAATGCCAACATAGACGCTAATGGCAGGGTCACGGAAAAGCAGCTTTAATAAATACAAACTCTGATTAGCTATTCATGGATCGCGCTCGATCTCGTTTGAATACGAAATGTGTGGAGTAACTGTGGAGTCCGTATGGGGTGGGATGAAGTACGTATGATGTACGTATGATGTGGCGTATGGAGTACCTATGGAGTGCCTATAAAGTATCACCGTTGTGTTTGTGAAATAACTGTATTCTATACACCTATTTTATATGTAAAACGGACCATACTGCTTTTAAGTGTATTCTATACAACTAAAAACTAGAGAATCGACCTAGAGGGCAATAAATCAACAGAATAGTTGCACGAAATACAGTTATATCCATCGGCCGAGTGAGTTGCAGAGTTATAGTTGTACAAAATACAGTTAAACTACTAGTTGGTATTGGAACGTCTATGTAAAAAGCTGACCGGAGCAGTATGCAGAGAGTAATTATGGAGTCCGTATGGAGTTGCATGAAGTACCACCGGTGTGTTTGTGAAATAACTGTATTCTATACACCTATTTTATATATAAAACGGACCATTCTGCTTTTAAGTGTATTCTATACAACTAAAAACTAGAGAATCGACCTAGAGGGCAATATATCAACAGAATAGTTGTACGAAATACAGCTATATCCATCGGCCGAGCGAGTTGCAGAGTTATAGTTGTACAAAATACAGTTAAACTACTAGTTAGTATTGGAATGTCTGCATCAAAAGCAGACCGCAGCAGTATGCAGAGTATTGGAACGTCTGCATCAAAAGCAGACCGTAGCAGTATGCAGAGTATTGGAGCGTCTGCATCAAAAGCTGACTGCAGCAGTATGTAGAGTATTGGAACGTTTGCAAAAAGGGGGAGATCCATATGGATCTCCCCCTTTTTATGCAGAAGCTAAGGTTGGGAATCAGATAATCAGCCCTTCACCGCCCCCGCAACAACACCCTTAACGATATACTTTTGCAAGAAGATGAATACCACGATTGATGGCAGCACCGCCATGACCATAGCTGTCATCGCATATTGCCAATCTGAGGTATATTGGCCCACGAAGGTGTAGGCAGCCAGTGTCAGCGTTTTGGTATCTGGGGAGCCGTTGACCATGAGCAGCGGGAGCAGGAAGTCATTCCAGATCCACATTACGTCGATAATGACAATGGTTGTTGTGACTGATTTCAGGAGTGGGAAGATGACACTGAAGAACAGGCGGAAGCCGGATGCTCCATCAATCGTGGCACTCTCATCAATTTCAACCGGAATACCCTTGACGAATCCATGGTAGATAAACACTGCGAGTGGAGCACCGAAACCCCAATATAACAACCCAAGTCCCCAAGTACTCTCAGAGAGATTTAAAGTCTTAGCCGTTTGCAGAACGGTCAGCATGATCGATTGGAACGGAATCAGCATCGGCATAATGCAGAGGAAATAAATAACCCCGCTCAGTCTGGATTTCGTCCGTGCCAGCTTGTAGGCTGCTATGGATGAAATGAACACAATACCCAGAAGACCTACACCGGTAATGACAAAGTTGTTCAGGAACAGCTTCGGATAGTTGATAAACTTCCACACGTAGGAATAGTTGCCGAAGACCAGATGTTTCGGCAGGGCGATGACATCCGTCATGACTTCGCTAAAGCTTTTTAACGAGTTGATAATCGTCAGAAATAGCGGATATAGAAACAGAAGAGAGAGGATGACCATAACAACCTCTAGAATAATTCGGCCTGCTTTGCGGTTTGTATTCATTATGCCTCAACCTCTCTTCGTTTGAAGAATGCTAACTGGAGAATGGTTACCACCAAGACGGCTAGGAACAGGATAAGCGCTTTCGCTGTACCGTATCCATACAGATTGTTCTGGAAGGTATCCCGGTAGATATCGTAAGCGATACTGTAGGTAGTTCCGCCAGGTCCACCCCCGGTTAATGACAAGATGACATCGAACACCTTGATCGAATTGGTCAGTGCCATGAACACAGAAATCGTAATGGATGGAGCGAGCAGTGGCAGTGTAATACTGAAGAATTTTCTCATGGGCCCAGCGCCGTCAACTGTGGCTGCTTCTTTGAGATCCTCAGGTACAGATTGCAGACCAGCAATATAAATGACCAGATAAAAACCAATCGACTGCCAGATGGAGACGGCCAGTATGGAGACGAAAGCAAGTCCCGGCGTCCCTAGCCAGCTTAGACCAAATATGGACCAGCCTGTACTTTCTCCGAGTGAGTTGAAACCTTGCATAAAAATAAATTTCCAGATAAAACCGACAATGACAAGACTGAGGATATAAGGAATAAAGAAAGCGGCTCTCAGCCAAGGTGTGCTCTTCAGCTTCATGTCCAGAACCAGTGCGAGCAGAATGGCCAGCACGTTAACGAGAACGATGTACAGAATCGCATACTTTATGGTGAACCAGGCTGAATTGGCGAAGTTGGTGTCGCCCATAAAGATTTGTTTGAAATTATCAAGTCCGACAAACTTAGGGTGTTTCGAAATTCCGTTCCATTTGGTCATCGAATAGCGGATAGTCATGGCAAACGGAATGTAGAATGCTACAGCGATACAGATGAGGACTGGGAGAGTGAATAATCCGAATTCTGTTTTCTCGCGCCATCTTTTGCCGAGTGATTTTAACATGGATGCACCTCTTCTTGATTTGTTGGGTGGTAATATCGACTAGGCTTGCCACACATAACCATTCCGGTTAGTCTATATTGTGTATTATAGAGCAGTACCCTATACTCAAAAATGGATTTAAGAGTACAGTTAGGGGTAAAAAGGTGAACTGAAATATTTATAATTAAGCCTGTAAATCGTGGAGGAGGTTGCCGGTCATTATTAAAAAGTGGATCATAAAGCGGTTTGAACCCGTGCTGGAGCTTGTCTCACGCAGGTTGGCGAACAAGCTTATTTTGCTGTTTACAATCATCATTGTTTTGGTGGTGACCTCACTGACATTCATTTCATACGGCATGCTGCGAAAAGAATCGGTGGATAACAGCATCGCCAGTACGAGCAACAATCTGTTGCTTGTCGGCCGGAATCTGGAGAGTTATTTGGACGGCATCGAGCAATTATCCCTGCCGCAAATATCGTATGACGAGATCACCTATGCGATTTTGCATGAATCGGAGGATTATGCCTCGAAGATGTATGTGGAGGACTACTTGAAGAACCTGTACTTCTCCCGCAATGATCTGGAAGCTATCTACCTGTATGTCATCAAGGAGCACAAGTATTATTATGTCACCAAAGAGAACTACAATATTACCGTGCGGGTCGCCGAGCATCCGTCGATTGAGAATCTTTCCTGGTATAAAAAAGCGCTGGCCAGCCCGTTTAACCGTTCTTACCAGTCTTTTGTAAAAAACCAAACCTCGATGATCAATAGCTCCGACTACCCTATAAATAAGGATAAAAGCTTCATGGGCTACCATCGATTGCTGCGCTCTATAGTCTCCAGGGAACCGCAGGCGGTGCTCTCCCTTTATTTCAACTCCTCGGTTACGGACGAGATTATGAAGGATATTCCCTTCAGTAAAGGGCAGCACCTAATGTACGTCAGTCCCGATAATGAACCTTTTGTGGTGGATGACCCCGGGTTTTATCAACAGAGTGAACAAGCGGGACTGCTTAAGGAGCTGACACCAGCCTCAGGAGGACGCGTGACGTGGTCGGATAAAGAAGAGAAGTATCTAGTGATTTATGACATCAGCAAAAAAGAAGGCTGGAAGCTGATTAAGCCGATTCCCTACAAAGAAATTTATGAAGCGGCCACAACAACACGCAAATTGAACTATTTCATAGGACTGTTATTTTTAATCGTTTCGGTCATCTTGGTCAGCTTTATTTCGAACAAAATAACGAGCCCGCTAAAGAATCTGTCGCTGCAGATGAAGCGGTTCAGTACAGGCAGCTTTGACGCTGAAGCACAGGTTGAAGGAAAGGATGAAATTGCCTATCTGTCTCGCCACTTCAATAAGATGGTGGAAAAGACGAATGAGCTGATCAATGAACGGTACAAAATGAAAATTGTCGAGAAAAATGCTGTACTCAAAGCACTGGAAGCTGAGATCAATCCGCATTTCTTATATAATGCCCTGCAAGCCATTTCCACCAAGGCGCTGAAAAACAACAATGATGATATTGTTGATATGGTCGATAATCTTGCTATGACGCTGAGATACTGCATTAGTGGCAAAGATGTGGTCCATGCCAGAGAGGAATTAAAGCATATTGAACGTTATTTAGCGCTGCAGAAGGCCCGTTTCGGAAATAGAATGCAGGTGGCCTACCAGTGGGAAGACCCTTTGCTGGAGCTGGAGATTCCGAAGCTGTCCATTCAGACCTTGGTAGAAAACTGCATCAAGCATGCGCTGGAAAAAGTATCCACAACGATCACAATTACCATTGAAGCGCATGTGACGCCTAGCCATACTGTTATTTCAGTGACGGATGATGGACCGGGGTTTAGCGGGGAGCGGCTGGAGCAAGTGAGAAATTCTCTTCAAATCCAGTGGGAGGATCAGGGCGGAGAAGACGCTGTAGAAAGTGACACGGAAAGCATTGGACTGAAAAATTTGAACACGCGGCTGAAGCTTTTGTATGGTGAGGCTGCGGGTTTGGCCATTACCAGTGATGCTGGCGGAACAAAGATGGACATGCGGTTACCGCGGGGAGGGATTAACCATGTATAAAGTACTGATTATAGATGATGAGGAACCGTTGCGTGAGGCGATCAACATCCTGGGAGACTGGAAAGGACTAGGTGTCGATCAGGTACTGGAGGCTACGGATGGAAGTATGGGGCTAGCCATGCTGCGTGAGCAAAAGATCGATCTCGTATTGGTCGACATGAAGATGCCGGAGCTGAACGGAAGTGAGCTGCTGCAGATCGTGGAGAAGGAGTTCCCGGAACTGCTGACGATTGTAATCAGCGGCTACAATGATTTTGAATATACCCGCCAGGCTATCCGTTCTAAGGTAGTTGATTATTTATTAAAGCCGGTCAACCGGGGGGATTTGAATGCGGCCTTACGTAAAGCTATCGATGTGCTGGAGGCTAAACGCAAGAAAGAAAGCGAGTTCATCAACAGGAACATTACGCTCAACATGTCTCTGCCGAAGCTAAAGGAGAAAATCTATCTGTCGATCATTGAGCGCAGCTTCAAAAATCAGTCCAACGAGGCTTTTCTGCCGTTGATCGGCGCCGATACGACCGGAAACTATTTTGCTGCGGGTGTACTGCGGGTGCTCAATTTGGAACAAGTGCGTCGTAATCGCTTCCATGAGGACCGGGATTTGCTGCATTTTGCCGTCACAAATGTGATTAATGAGAATAGCGATGAGCATTTTCAGGCTTTCAGCTTCGCCAGCCATAAGGGAGAACGCGAGTTTATCGCCATCTTCACGATGAAAGGCGGCTATGAGGAGGACGCAACTTTCCGCTCTTTACATCATATGAAGAAGTTAGTCTCGACGCTGAAAGAGCTGTTCGGAATTGTTGTTGCCGGAGGAATCGGACAGCCCTATGGTGACATCATGGCGCTTGCTCAATCCTATGAGACTGCCAAAGCCTCTCTCGACGGGATTGACCTCCTGACGCTGAAGGGAGCGATTGTCACAAATAGCAGCAACGATACTTCCCAGGGGAAAGATAATCCTTCCTTGACGGGACGTATGCCCTTGATTCGCAACGCACTGGAGAGCGGGAACATCAATCATGCCAAAAGTATTTTAAGCGAATTCACGAAGAAATGGGAGGCTTCCGGACGTTTTAATCTGGGCGAGGCTGACCGGCAGATAGAGGAGTTTATTATTTTGCTGAACGATATTGCCACGGAGCTGGATGCGATCCCCGAACGTATTCGCGGCGGTAAAGATAAAGGATTGCGTGGGCTAGGCATCGGAAGCGATTTTGCTTCCTTTGGCGAATTTGAGCGGGTGCTGAGCGGAATTCTAGATTGCTATGGCAATGAAATCAGCAAAAGCCTTGCTGGCAATCGCCCCAGCGTACTGGAAAATATTAAAGCATACATTGATAATCACTATTTTGAGAATATTAAAATATCGATGTTCACGGATAAATATTTCCTGAGCAGAGAATACTTGATGAAACTTTTTAAAGGGCAATATGGTTATGGCATACATGAGTATGTACAAAAGGTAAGAATGGACAAGGCAAAGGAGCTGCTATCCACCCCCGATTTGAAAATCCAAGACATTTCCGAGATGTTGGGGTACAAGGACAAAAATTATTTCAGCAAGGCGTTCCGTAATTATTATGACTGTTCACCTTCTGAATATCGGGTTCTGCTATTGAACGGGGAGGAGTGAAGCGGTTACATGAACACACTTTTTTACCCTAATAAGTTCACTTATGTACATTCTTATCCTTTTTCTTTTTCATTAGAATTGTCTCAAGACCACTAGATGCATGAGGAAAAGGGGGCAACATCATGTTAAAAAGATTTATGGCTTTATCTGCGAGTCTGCTGCTCGTCGGCGGATTACTGGCGGGTTGCGGCGGAAACAACAATGCCGCTAACAATAGCGGAACAGGGAATACTCCTGCCACAGATTCTGGCAAGCCGGTCACGATTAATATGTTCACCGCATCACCCGAGTACACTGATGCTTTTAACGCTTATATTGCCGAGTACAAGAAAGTTAAACCGAATGTGACGATTAATCTGGAGATTATGCAGGCTGACTACAATACGGTGCTCAAATCGAAGATTGCTGCGGGAAGTACACCTGACGTATTCCAGACCACAGCGGGCGGAGATATTGATACCTTTGCGGAGTATAGTGCTGACCTAACTAATGAGCCACTGGCTGCGGCGATGACCGATGCAGTGCGTTCTAACATGAGTTCTTCGGACGGTAAAGTGCTCGGTCTTCCGGTAAAAGGAAATCTATTTGTCCTGATGTACAATAAGAAACTGTTGGCTGATGCTGGGATTACAGAAGTTCCTAAGACAACAGCCCAAATGGACGATGCGATTACTAAGCTTGAAGCTAAAGGCATTACTCCTTTTGCCAACGCTTATAAAGAGTGGTGGGTATGGAAACACATCTTCCAACACTTCGTAGATGCGGCAGCCCAAGATGCGGGTACGGATGCTAAGACATTAGTAAACGATTTTATTGCCGGAAAAACCACGATCAAGGATCACCCGGTGCTGTACAATAACTTCTTCAGCTTCGTTGATACCACTGTTAAACATGGCACAGACAAACCGCTTGAACGGGACAGCAATGCTGAAGTCAGCGACTTTGCATCCGGCAAAACAGCGTTCATGACGGGTAAAGGCGCATGGGATGAAGAAGCCATTAAGAAAATTACACCGGACTTCGACCTGGGTATTATGGGTTACCCAGTCAGCGACAAGGCTGAACAGTCCCAGATTATTACTGGTGCGGATCAAGCCCTCCGTATCAATAAGGATTCTGCTGTAGCTGCTGAGACTATTGAATTCTTCAACTGGCTGTATACTTCTGAATACGGTAAGAACTGGTTCTCTACAGTAGCTAAGGTTATTCCTCCAATTAAGGATGCTCCAATGCCTGACCTGCAAATGCCAAAAGAAATGGAAGAAATCCTCAAAACAGAGAAATCCGGCGACCTGTCCGTGAACTATTCTCTGGATACCTTCCACCAAAAATTTGGTGAGCTCATGCAGGCTTACATCGGCGGCAGCAAAACTAAGGATCAAGCCATCGATGAAATTCAAAAAGCTTGGATTCAATTCGGATCGGCAGAATAACTAGGTTCAGATCAGGGGGCGGGCTCCAAGGTAAGATTCACTTACTGGAGAACCGTCCCTTTTTTATATGTTATATAATCATAAGAAGATACTGAGACAAAGTCAGGAGGTACATTATTGTGAATAGCAAAATGATTGAAATCATTGAAAATGGACTATATCTTACGATTGAAGTTACGGAAGATCAGGATGTTCGGCTATTGCATTTTGGAGCGGCACCTTTGGAAGTAGTCATAGCGGATAAGAACAAGCAAGGCTTCCGGCTGCTGGAGCTGCAATTATCGGGTGAAGACCGCGCCGAATATCACGGGCGTACACACCGAGCATCCTATCCGGGTCTTCGGATGGTATATGCGGGGCACAGCGATACAGTGAATGTGCTCGGACGTAAACTGGAGTTTAGCTTGGCTGATCCGATTTCGGGAATCCAGGCAGTGCAGCATTTTCAGTTCTACAAGGGTGTGCAAATCGTTCGAAGCTGGACAGTGCTAAAAAATGCTGGAGAAGCTGAGGTGGCAGTGGAATACATCTCCTCCTTTGCTCTTACAGGTGTAGACAAAGAGGGGGGCGGGGAGCGCAATGATAAGATTGAAGTAACCCTTGCTCACAGCGGATGGCAGAGTGAACTTCAGTGGCGTACCTACCGCCTGCCTGAGCTTGGGATGTATCATTTGGCAGACCGTGGCTCCAAACGAATTGCCGCAAGCAATACAGGCTCTTGGTCAGCAGCGGAACTTCTGCCGATGGCAGTTTTGCATAATAAGGAGAGCGGGACAAGCTTGTTCTGGCAGATTGAGCATAACGGCTCTTGGCATTGGGAGCTGACGGATCAATACGATCAGCTTACCCTGCTGGTCAGCGGACCTACAGAACATGATAACCATTGGTGGCTGAAGCTAGCTCCCGGTGAAGAGTTTACTTCAGTACCAGCAGCTGTAGGTGCAGTGCGGGGAGGATTTCAGGGCGCGGCAGAACAGCTTACGGTATATCGCCGGATGATCCGCAGACCTAATGAGGATAATGAGCTGCTGCGGATTATTTTTAATGACTATATGAATTGCCTATGGGGAAGCCCAACGACTGAGAAGCTACTGCCTTTAATTGATGCTGCCGCAGAAGTAGGTTGTGAATATTTCTGTATTGATGCTGGCTGGTATGCACCCGGAGAGTGGTGGGATGGCGTAGGCCAGTGGGAGCCTTCCAGCGAACGGTTTCCGGAAGGGATTAAATATGTGCTCGACTATATCCGCAGTAAAGGGATGATACCCGGACTATGGCTTGAGCTGGAGGTTATGGGCATCAACAGCCCGAAGCTTGCGGAGACTGATGACAGCTGGTTTTTCATGCGGCATGGTAAAAGGGTTAAGGACCGTAGCCGCTATCAGCTAGATTACCGCAACCCGAAAGTCATTGATCATGCAAACGGTGTTATTGCGCGTCTGGTTGAGCAGTACGGTGTAGGATACATTAAAATGGATTACAACATCAATGCAGGCATTGGGACAGAAACGGATGCGGACAGCTTCGGAGATGGGCTGCTACAGCATAACCGCGCTTATCTGGCTTGGTTGGACAGCATCTTTGTTCGTTATCCGAACCTTGTAATCGAGAACTGTTCCAGCGGGGGAATGCGCATGGATTATGCGATGCTCAGCCGACACAGCATCCAGTCTACTAGCGACCAGGAGGATTATGTACAGTATGCGGCCATTGCCGCAGGTTCTCCGGCAGCGCTGACACCGGAGCAGTCCGCAGTTTGGTCTTATCCGCTGCGCGAGGGGGACGATGAGGAAGTCATCTTCAATATGGTTAATGCGCTGTTGCTTCGTGTACACCAGAGCGGTCATTTGGCGGAGCTTGAACCTCACCGCAGAAGTCTAGTTAAAGAAGCGCTGGATTATTACAAAACCATTCGCAGTGATATCCCACACGCCACGCCCTTCTGGCCACTCGGCCTGCCGGACAGTGAGGGCGAATGGGTCAGCCTTGGCCTGCGGCGCGGCGAACGACGGTATGTCGCGGTATGGCGGATTGCCGGAGAAGCTGCGAATGTCCAATTGCCGATGGTAGAGCTGAAGGGACTTGAACCAGCGATCGCCTGTGCCTATCCTCAGCAGCATAGCTCAACCTGGAAATGGGATAAATCGGCAGGGGTTTTGACGGTGGCGCTCCCACCAGGAAAAACAGCGAGATTGTTTGAGATTACTTCGTAAAGCTTGCGGCGGGCCTGCTCTCCTTCAATCTGATGTTTGGGGAGCGGTCGCTGTAGCTTGCTAGGGAAATAGTTTATTCACTGCCTTTCTAATTCGGTCAGGATTGGCGTATCTGCTGAAAGTATGTTTAGAAAAGGCAGTACAATGATCGTTTCGAATTCATTATTTTCAGCGTTAGTAACCAGATGACCTCCGTATTTTTCGGTGACACTTTGAATATTTGTTAAGCCGAATCCGTGAAAAGCGGGATTCTCTTTAAAATTATGCTGTACTATAGTGCTAGAATCGTTCCGTGAGTTGGTGACTTGGATAAACAATGAAGTATCAGTAGTGAAAATTAGCAGCAGAATAAATCTATCTTCTTTTTTGGGAACTCTTGCAGCGGCGTTTAGAGCATTATCCAGCACGTTCCCGATCACGGTACATAAGTCAAACCGATCAATATCAATAGCTTCGGCGTGTATATGAATATCATAATTCATAGCAATTTTGTGTTCACAAGCAATATTTAGCGCGTTACCAATTAAAGAATCAATTACCAAATTACCTGTTGATAGTTTTAGAGAAGGCTGATGAATTTGACCGAGCATTGAATTAATATGATGGATAGATTCCTGAATCTCATTCTTCTGAATACAAGTCCGGACATATACCAATTGCTTGTTCGTATCATGGATAACTTGTTTGATGCTTGTAAGGGAATGTGCGGTTTTTTCATAGCTGTTGTGTTGATAATCCATCTGTTTATGTAATTGCAGATTTTCTTTAGTCAGTTTGGCATTTTCATTAATTTTACCGAATAAAAGGATGGTTTCTCTGATTAGCAGAATAAGCAACATCATGATTACCATTGATAGATAAAGAGTCGTCATCCTCGTTCTTTGAATTGTGCAATCATATAATAGGCGTAGGTTTCTTTAACCTCTTTTGCCTGAGTACGGCCAATAGGAAACTGCTCTTGATTGTGCATGATTACGGAAGTAGCTGTAAACTTATGGACATGTTCCAGATTAACAATAACGGAACGATGAATAAGCATAAACGGACGGTTTAGTTTACTTATATATTCTGAAATTGTACCTGAAATTATGTAATGCTGCATTGAGGTAATGATCTTTAGCCGGTTTTTAGCCAAGGAATGTTTGATTTTAACAATCGCAATAACGTCAGAATTTTTGATCACGATATGTCCATCTTCAGTTTTAATCATTAGAAACCTATTTACAGAAGAAATGATATAGTTACATAGCTTTATTATCTTTGCCTCAAAATACTCATAGTCTACCGGTTTAATCAAATAATGGAAGGGTTGCACATCAAAGCTGTTCATTACGTACTGCGGATAGTTAGTCAAAAAAATAATTTGAACCTCTCGATCCGGAAGTGCACGGATTTTTTTTGCAACCTCGATTCCATTTAATCCTCTCAGTTCAATATCCATTAGAAGTATATGAAAAGGATAACTACTCTGTTGATTATAATAGTGAAGCAATTCCTCACCACAGGTAAAATATTGAATCTCGAAAGAGTAAGCCGTGCTTTTCATAAGTCTTGGGAGATATCCCTTTAGCAACTCGTGTTCCTTTTTCTCGTCATCACATACGGCTATGCGTAACAAAGTCATTCCCCCCATAATTAAATTTGTTAATCTTCAGAGATACAAAAACCTGACACAAAACGTCATTCAGCCTCCTATTTCAACCATTAGCTACCAAATTACCCCAAATATTCTTTTATATGATATATTGATAGCGTTCTCAATGTCAAACCGAAGCTTGAAAGTAGAAGAGGATATATTCTATGAATGATAAGAATACCCTTAAAAAACTTATCAGATTATTCAAACCGCATAAAAAGAATTTATGTTTTATTTTTCTGCTCTTAATATTTTCTACTTTGATTAGTTCCATTTTGCCGATGTTCAACAAAATCATTATTGATGAAGGATTTATGAAATCAGATGTTAGAACCATTATTTTAACGGCAATCTACATTTTTCTTTTGTCAATGTCTAGTAGCTTTTTAGATTTGCTCAAAGAAAAACAAAGAATAAAAATAGCTTCAAATATTATCTACTCCTTGCATAAAGCTGCATTTGATCTACTTATGAAAGTGAAAGTGAAATATTTCACTGATAAAAACTGCAGTGAAATTTTAAATCGCGTTAGTACCGATATATCGAATATTTCGCAAATAACGGATGGTAGCATGCTTTTTATTGTTAGTCAGTGTTTTAGTTTGGTAGGAGGAGTTATTGGACTTTTTATCATAAGTTGGGAACTTACACTCATTGTGCTTATTTTAATCCCTATAGAATATTTTATTTTGAAATCGTTTGCTAAAAAAAGAAAGATGCTTGCGGAAAAATACATCACGAAAGATGGAGAATATTCGCATTGGTTTGAGGATAGTTTGAACGGTGTGAAGGAGACAAGGCTTTTTAATTTATTCGTTTTCAAAGAAAAAGAATTTGCGGACAAGCAGAATCAAGTAATAACCTCCCATATGGGAATCAGTTTATTGGACAATTGGCGGATTACTGTGGAGAGATTTCTAATTGGAGGACTAGTTCTTCTTATATATGCTTCTGGATCGACGATGATATTAGATTCAAAGCTTTCGGTAGGAAGCATATTTGCTTTTATTACCTACAGCGCTTATGTAACCACTCCTATCTCATCGATGTTGAATATTGGATACTTATTGTCGGGAATAATGCCTTCTGCCCGAAGGTATTATTCGTTGCTCGAGGAAGAAATCGAAGCTTGTGATGTAGAATCCGACAACATTGGTATGAAGCGACTCAATCCTTTTGGGAGCATTCAGTTTGAAAATGTAAGCTTTGCTTATGATACTGAACTGATCTTGTCAAATGTGAATTTCACGATTGGCAGCCATGAGAAAGTGGCCATTGTAGGAATGAATGGTTCGGGGAAGTCTACAATCCTAAATTTAATCCAGAGGTTTTACGAACCACTTGCAGGACGAATTTTATTCGATGGAGTGGATATTAAGGCTATTAATTTGAATGAATATCGGGAATTAATTTCGACCGTTAGTCAAGAGGTATATCTTTTTGACACAACCATCGAAAATAACATAAAGCTTTACAGTGAAACCCATGAGGAGCAGTATAGACAGGCTATTGAGGCTACCCAATTATTAGAGAAGAATACAAGCCAGTTTAAGAATTATGTCGTAGGTTCTAATGGGAACAAGTTGTCCGGTGGACAAAAACAAAAAATCGCGATAGCCAGAGCATTAGTAAAAAGCAGGCCCATGGTGATTTTTGATGAAGCGACCTCCAACCTTGATCTTCACTCTGAACAAGCAATTAACCATCTATTAGATACAGTACTCAGTAACAATACAGTGATTATAGTCAGTCATAGGCCGGAAATTCTGAAGCATGTGGATAGAGTAATCTTTTTAGAAAAAGGTCGGGTATCCGATATTGGACTTCATGAGGAGTTGTCCTATACAAATGAAAGGTATCGGCTCATCACTCAACAGCATCAATTCGTTTAATGGGTTTACCCTTCGAGTGATTTAAATATCAAATATTGATATTTAGATAAATACGATTTGAAAGGAGGAATAGGCATATGAAACAACTTGTAAAAAGAACAAATGCAAATTATGAAACGTTGGAGGCATATGCAGCTTGCAGTGCATGTCCTTGTTATGCATGTACATGCAATGCCAGCGGATCAAACAAAGCAGCCATGAAACAAGTAACCTATACTGGTAACTCCATGAAGATGACTGCTATTGGAATCGGGTAGTAAGTGCAATCTTAAGTATAGCTAAGAGCAGGATGGCTAAATGGCTTTATTAAAAAAGCTGTCCTGCTTCACTTTTAGAGTGGGGGGAGTTCAGGTGCCAGTATTTCATTTATTTGAAACGGTAACGGGAAAATATATGTTCGATGCGAATGCAAATACATTTCTTAAATTAAATGAAAGATCTTATCAGGCTTTGTTGAACTATAGAAATTCAAACTTTGAACAAGTGGAACCGGAGATTCAAAACTTATTTGATTCCGGTTTTTTGGCGGAGAAACAGGATTTTGAGATGATTCATCCCATGAGCGACTCTTTGCAGCACAATTTAAGCAGAAGCGTTGGCTCGATAACTTTGCAGGTCACGCAAAACTGTAATTTAAGATGCAGCTATTGCGCGTATTCAGGGAGCTACTTACACAGAGTACATACCAATAAGAGAATGAAAAAAGAGGTTGCTTTGAAAGCAATTAAGTTTTTGATTGAGCACTCCGTAGATTCTCCAATTATTAATATTGGATTTTATGGAGGAGAGCCCTTACTGGAAATGGACTTAATAAAAGCTTGTGTTGCTTATGCCAGAGAACAAAGTGCGGGCAAAGAACTAACGTTTAACCTTACTACAAATGCAACTTTAATTACCGACGAAACCTTAGAGTTCTTATCTTCTAATGATTTTAATTTAACGATCAGCCTGGACGGCGATGAAGTCGCGCATGATAGAAACCGAGTTTTTGCGGTAAATAATAAAGGTAGTTTTCAGACTATTATGGATAATATTGAAAATATCAAAAACAAAACACCAGACTATGTTGATAAAGTGATGTTCAATGCAGTTATTGATCCAAATTCAGATTTTAGCTGTTCCACAAACTTTTTTTCAAACTATGAGACCGTAAAAGACTTTGCTGTTATGGCAAGTGATATAGCAAGTAGCTACAAAAAAAGTGAGTCCTTAATCAATGACAGTTTTATCAAGATGTATAATTACGAAGTTTTCAAATTATTTCTTTATAAATTTGATAGGCTTAAGAAAAATGATGTATCCAAGCTGGTGATGGAAAGCTTTGATCAAATCCAGGAGAATGTCCATAACAGGCTTAGAATCTCTTTCTATGATGTAAAAAAAGACCATCATTCCGGACCGTGTGTTCCAGGAGTACAACGATTGTTTGTGAATGCTGACGGTGCTCTGTATCCCTGTGAAAGAGTTAGTGAAGCATCTAGTGTAATGAGGATTGGGCATATAGATACAGGCTTTGAATTGGATAATATCCGGAACATACTAAACATTGGAACAATAACGGAGAAAGAATGCAAAGAGTGCTGGGCCTTTAGATATTGCACTTCTTGTGCAATGGCCGCCGATGATATCAGTGAGTTTTCTGCTGCCAAAAAATTAAGTATCTGCAATAAAGTTAAAGAAAACACTGAGAGTTTGTTTAAAGATTATTGCGTACTAAGAGAGTTAGGCTACGACTTTGATAAAGAAAAAGTGTAATGGGGGAGACAATGGTGAAAAAAAGAGCAATTGTTTATCCATATCATGCAGATTTCGGTCCGGTCGTCAGATTCTCCAATTTACTGGGCAACTATGAGCTTGTTTCATTAATGGCACCTTTAGGTTTTGGACTGAATGAAAAAGATGCAGCGTACAGCTATTATGGTGAGGATGTGGGTATAAAAGTTAAAGATTCTTTTTCAGATGATGAATTTGATGTGTTAATGATTTGTGAATTTGAATGCAGTTTTGAAAAAGTGGTGTTCCCGACAATTATCAACGCCGCAGAGATGGGAAAAGATATTGTTCTGCTTAACAGATGTGCTGATCATGAAGTTGAAATGGTAAAGAAGGTATGCCTGAAAAATAATGTGGAACTCACAAGTTTTTTTGGAATTGACATTGACAGAACGAAAGTAGAACTCGTTGAGAAAATACTGCTGGATATTAATGTTCCGATAATCTGCGTGGCGAGTCTTATGGAAAAATCCAATAAATTTGATGTTCAGCTTAGCCTAAGGGATTATTTCTTGAAAGAAGGGTACAAAGTAAGTCAAATTGGGACAAAATCTTATTGTGAGATTATGGGATTTCATTCTTTTCCTGATTTTATGTTTAATCATAAAGAAGCGGAGATAGATAAAATATTTCTTTTTAATCACTTCTGTAAATATATTGAATTGAACGAACGACCTGATGTAATGATTATCGGAATTCCAGGCGGGACAATGGTATACAATAATCTGTTTACCAATAGATTTGGTATTACTGCATTCGAGGCGGCTAGTGCAATCCATCCGGATGTCGGTATTATGAACTTGACCTATGATGATTTTAATGGAGAGTTTCTCGATAAGATATGTGTGTCAACAAAGCATAAATTAGGTTTTGATATTGATTGTTTTAATATGTCAAATCATAAATTTGATACGGGCAGAAGCAAACAGGATAAAGAATTGAAGTTTTTTACGGTTGATTCTAAGTTGGTTGATGAAAAAATTGCAAAAATATCGCTAGAGTCAGTGGTTCCTCTGTTTAATTCGTTAAATGGGACAGACACTTTGAAATTAGCAGAATGCTGTGAAGCTCTATTGTTACAGGAAAATATGCAAATCGTATAAAAGAAGGGTGATATTTATGGATCTGGATCAAGTGCGTGAACAGATAAACGAAATATTATTCGACGTAATGGGAATGGACAAGATCAAGCTTAATGAAAACTACTTCTATGAAGATTTATTGGGCGAGGCGATGCAGTTCTCACCACGGGATTTGTTGGTTCTATTTGTACATATTGAGGAAAAACTAAAAATACAAATTCCGGAAACCGATATATTAAATGGATGCTTCAACAGCCTAGATCGAATTAATAATACAGTTTGCCGCATTCTACAGGAAAAAAGAATAAGGGAGTTGGTTTAAGTTGTTGAATGTAGCTTCACTCAGTAGCCTGAATCGTGCGGGGGCTGCAATGGTAATCCAGAAAAATAAGAGTTCAGAGATTTCATTTCAAGACGCGCTATCGACATCGAGTTCGGAAGCGGTTTTGATGGAATTGGAAAAAAAATTCGACATTAAAATCAACGTTCAAGCCATACCAAAGAACAATGAAGCAGTGAGAAGTGTATACTCTGGTAGTGTTGGCAAAGGGAATGTAACCATTGCTCCAAATATACTGAATCAGTCGGCAACAGATCCACAAATGCAAAAAAGGGTAGAAGCAATTATTCAGGATCATTTTGATTCCAGCGCTAATGATAAACCCGGTGATGCCAGTGGCGTCATTATACATCCGGATGGAACAGCTACTTTTTGGGTGATTGGTGATTATTTAACACCTGCCGAGCGGGAGAAGATTAATAAAGAAGTAGAGGCAGATAAAAAGAAAAAGGCGGAGCAGTTAGACTCGTTGAGTAAATTAAGTAGCAGCTCTAGCCTATCACAATTCGGGTTATTTATTGACAACTCCAATAATGGTGAAGAAGATAGCATGTATTTAAATAGTGTGCTACAAGCTAGTCTGGATTCGATGCTGCGGAAAAAGAACCTGTTTAATTAAATGATTAATCACTTTTTTAATCATGACTACCGCCTGGGTCAATGGATTTGTGACCAATGAGGCGGTTTTATTTTTGTCGATCTGTAAAAGGAGATGATGAACATCGAAGCTAAAGTGAAAATTGCCGTGATTGATGATGGTATCAACGAATATTTGCTAGGTGAACCGGTTGTTCAACAGTTGATCTTCAATGAAGATTTCACAATAGACGCTTATACAATAGACAGTCCCGAAAGAATAACTCACGGCACCATCTGCGCAGGCATAATTAAGCACTATTATCCGGAAATCTATATGTATAGCTTGAAGATATTGTCTTCTACCTTAAGGGGAAATATCCAGAAGTTGTATAGTGCACTAGAATGGTGCGTTCAAAATGATATCCAAGTTGTAAATATCAGCTTGGGAAGCCATTGCTCAGCGGATTTATTAGAAACGCAGAGAGTTATAAACAAGGTTGCTGGTCAAGGCTTAGTTATTGTAAGTGCCGCAAGTAATCATAATTATATTACATATCCAGCTTCTTTTTCAAACGTTATAGGCGTTAAGAGAGAGGTAAGCAACACGCTGCACGAAGGGGAGTTTTATCTCAATGATAATATCATCGACGGTATAGAATTTACGGCTTTTGCTAGACATCATTTGAATGGTAAAGAGTGCAGCAACTCGAACAGCTTTGCCGCGCCCATGATTACAGCCAAAGTATGTGAACTCATTGGTAAATCTCACCTAACTAACTTGCAGCAAATAAAACTCATGTTGTCGAAAATGGCAAATAACTATAGGGACGATAAACACTTGTTTATTTGCTATGCTGACCCTGATTGGATAAGTGATATATTAGTATGCTATGTGAACGGAAAATGCAAATTGGACAATCTGAATCTTTGCGTTAACATACACGGTGAAATTGTCGTTCCCGCTGAGTCGGTTTATGATGCTGTTGATGCAGCCCTATTGGCTTACAATGAAAATATTGAGACTCTCGTTGTGATCAGCAGAGATCTTTACCCTGATGCTTATGTTGAATTACAGTGGATTGCTTCGAAATACAATAAAAATGTAGTGTTTATTGACAATTACCAAGGAAAAGATATGAACAAGATAGTTAACAATCAGTGTACTAACATTAAGTTATGGCATAGCTTATTCAAAATACACAACATTTACACACTTAACAGCACCCCGTTGCTGATCGAAGAGCCAATGGTTTCTATTTACATCCCTGCTGACACTGACTTTGAAGTTATTCTCTGGTTAAAAGGGCAATTTAAAAATAATAACTATAACAGTTATTTTGCATCGAATCACCCTATCGGAGTTTTATACGGAATAGACTATGTTCCTGAGACAAACTCAGCGCAGACATCTTCCTATTTTTCCTTAATTCTAAATAAGAAATCTTACGATATCGCGATATATGTCTTATATGGCTATGATATTTCGGATAAAATAGAAACGGATATTGAAATAGACATTGAACCATTAAACGGTTACTTTCAAGCAACTTTTGCTGTAAATGGCTTATGCCAGGAACGTATTATCAATATTAAACAGATTGATGAAACCTTTATCAGAGAACTATATAATTCTATAATTTATTTACTCTCTTAATGGGGGACAAAAATCATCAAACACTTAGAATACTCTCCATTAATAACTTCTTTGCTAGCCCCTCGTTAGTCGACTTCCGGATTCATCGTATTTACACTACAGTGATATCATCAGCCTTGTATTTACATGAGGATTCGATACACACACTACTCATAGCGAATTTATTATTCCAATGATAGATCCTATTTAAGTTTGACCTACTAAACATCTGGGTAAATGACGGAGTAGCGTTCTTGCTAGTTTTCGACAATTTCCTACTTACTGTGATTGCGGATAAGCGGAGTGACAAGATTTACAAATAGATTAACGAAGGTATTTTAGGGTAGAATTGTCATCAAGTAGGGTTACATTCTGGGTGAATTTCGACATTCCAGAGAAGCCCCTATTTTTTTGTGTTCTGACATGGCTTCAAATCTTGGTGCTCAACAGATATCATACATTGTCGAAATTTTGTCGAATAATATCATATAATGTAGAAAAATAATTGACAGGAAATGAATAGAACTTTAGAATTAGGTAGTAGCGTAATCATTACTATCATATAGAAGCGTACATAGCTTTTAGCAAGAATGATTATAAATGTGACTTCAAGGGAGGATGTACGATGATGAAAGCAACAGGCATAGTAAGAAAAGTGGATGAATTGGGACGTATCGTAATTCCTATTGAACTGCGTAGAACAATGGGAATCGACATAAAAGACCCGCTCGAGATTTTTGTAGACGCTGAAAAGATTATCCTTAGAAAATATGAGCCAACTTGTATCTTCTCCGGAAGCTCAGAAAACCTGATCAATTTCAAAGGTAAAATGGTAAGCAAAGATGTTCTTGATGAACTTATTGCAAGCTTTGATAGAGCATAATCCATATACCACATATGATTTCAAAAAAAAGAACCGGTATTACAAGCACAAGATGTGCATGTAATACTGGTTCTTTTTTTATGGTGTACTTTCGAAAGCGGGTTTTATTTAGACTCTAGCACACTTTGGATTTTTTTGATAAAAGCATCATATTGTACGAGGCCTAGCTCCATGCACAACTTCTGGTAGGAAGATAACTTGTAATCTAGCTGGTTCAACTTCTGTTCCAGATCGTCGTACATTGCCTGCTTTTCTATCAATGCTTGCCGAAGCAGATTATCTATGTTCTCTTTGTCCGTCTTTTCCCCAAAATACAGGTGCATAAAAAAGTCAGAACGCAGAACATCTTTTTCGGCTGGTGATTGTAGATAAGCGTGGAACTGATCCAAGCCGGCAGAGGTAATGGTGAATACATTTTTGTCGGGTTTGCCTTCCTGTCGCACAGATTCTTTAGTGATCAGATTCAGCTTTTCCATCTTGCTTAGGGTAGGATAGATCGTGCCATAGCTGGCATCGAAGAAAAATGAGAAGTATTCCTCGAAATGTCGTTTTATCTCGTAACCAGAATGAGGTTTTTCGCTTAAAATCCCCAGAATAACATCTTGTATGTTCATAAATCATTGCCGCTCCTTTCTTTCACTTCCTACCATATCACAACTGCATATCGCTCTCAATTTGAAATGGCATAGCCGGAGTGGCAAACTGTATAATTACGCATTTACTGGCACGGGCTCTTGTTCTCGTGAGATCCGAGTTTCTTTACGGAGGAAAGTGACAAGTACGCTTAATACAGCAATTGTTGCCCCAATACAGAGTAAATAGAACATATCCTTCCATACCCCGTTACCCCCGATAACCAGGTCGAGCATACCATTAACTGCATAGTAAGCGGGCGAAAAGGGACCGATCCAGTTATAAAAAGGTGACAGCACATCGCGTGGAATAGTTGCTCCGGACGCTAACATTTGCATGGAGAGAAGCGCAATATTTAGCCAGCCGCCAGCATCCCCGAGGAGCAGCAGACTAAACTGAGCAAGGATCATACAGGAGAGAATTACCGTGAACTCGAACAGCCACATAAGCAGAAAGCCACGATTAGAGTGGATACCGAGTGAGTTAACCATGATAGTTCCCACTAGTGAGATAAGCACAGCCGTTCCACCCATTATGACAAATCGGGCTGCAAAGCGATTCCATTTACTAAATTGTCCAGACAAGTTGGAGGAAGCTTTATGGAGATTCATCGCGAGTAACATAGCACCGGTAAATGAGGCGGTAACGATCATTAAGGGAACCATAGTTTGTGCAAAATTAGTTGTAGGGTTAATGATTTCGACGTTGGCGGAAATGCGGCTGCTTGCAGCACTTTTGATGATCTCCGCTTGTGCTTGCGGCAGATTCATAGCTTCCAAGGTGTGGCTTAGTGCTGAATTACTGCTTTGAGTGTTCATTGCTGCCGTGACTTTAAGTGCTACCGACTGCATCACATTGCTGACCATCTGCGGATTAGATTCATTTAAGAAGTAGTGGAGTTCAGTCTTTGCAGATGGATTACTGATCTGTCCAGTGAACCCTTGGGGAATATTGATAATCATACGGATTTCTCTATGCTCAAGTGCTTTTTTTGCATTTTCTAGTTGGAGATCCTGTTTGGTTACGAACTGAAGTGATCCTGCAATCCCATCGACTATAGGCTGGGCATTTAGACCATCCTCATTAACAATTGCAATGGGCAACTGATCTACCCGATCCGTTACATGATCGTATCCTGTAATCCAAATTAAGCTGAAAAAAACTTGGAACAACAGTGCAGTTATAATTCCAATGATGGTAGCAGGCTGCTTGAGGAAGCGCATGATTAATTGATTTGACATGGTTATTTCTCCTTTATATTTCAAGTTGTAATATTACAGATTGAAATATAGCATAACGAAATATAAACTGCAACAGAAAAAGTTAAGAGCATGGACATTACAAAGCGATTTCATATATCATAGGGCATGTACTGGAAATATCGCACAGATGAATGTCTTACCTGAAGCTGAACAGAATGGGGAGGAACAACAGATGAGTAACGAAGTACATGGAACGGAACAAAACGTGGTTCATGCGAAACTGAACAAGCCAGAAGCGATTGTATTTGATATGGATGGAACATTGTTCCAGACTGAAAGTCTTTTATTGCCTGCATATCATAAAATGTTCGATATTTTACGGGAAGAGGGACTATACGTAGGACCTACACCACCAGAAGAACGTATTCTAGGCTGCTTAGGGATGTTGCTGGCAGACATTTGGAAGAATGTTATGCCTGAAGCAGATGAAGCCGTGCACCGCCGGGCGGATGAATTGCTCCTGCAGCTGGAGATTGAAGGGCTTGAAGCCGGAGGCACACTACTGTATCCACAGGTGGTTGAGACACTGACAGCGCTTAAAGAGCGCGGAGTGAAGCTGTTTGTGGCTAGCAACGGGCTGGAGGATTATATTCACAGCATCGTTGTGGTGCATGAGCTTAAGGCGTTGTTCGAAGGCTTGTATAGTGCGGGAGGTCAAGGCACTGCGACTAAGACCGAGCTGCTACGTATTCTTTTGGATAATCATGGTATCAGCAGTGCCTGGATGGTTGGGGATCGTTCTTCTGATGTTCAGGCAGGTAAAGGAAATGGCCAGACCGTAATCGGCTGCGCCTATGCAGGCTTCGGACGTCAGGATGAGCTGAAGGGCTCTGATGTCATTATTACCTCCTTCGACGAATTGGTTGACTTATACGATAACGCAGCGATTAGTGAATAAGAACTTACGATGGGGAGTTTGCTTAGCTTACAAGCAAGCGCTTGATCACATAAGAGACAACCTTCTTGAAGAAGGTTGTCTTTTTATTGAAGTCAAAAAGATGGTGCTTCAGTTGAAAGAAATCGGTATCGTCGTCAGGCAGCAAAGATATATACATAAATAAAGGGAGTAATCCGATAAAACATGTTTTTAGTTATAGGTATAGTCTTTTCTATTGGTGGAGGGAGCCTATTTGTAACTCATTATGATTCCTTGTTTTTTTATAGTGCTGTTCTTTTGTTGTGCATTGTAAGTTATCTATGGTTTATAAAACATCTATTTGAAAAAAAATTGGAACTATTACTCCTTATCTGTGTGGGTACCACAATGCTCTTTTTTTTCCTTACAGGTTGGCTTAACTAATCATATGGGGGGAGGACAGGCAATTCTTTATGTACTACTGGTTATTGGCTTATATCTTATCTTATTAATACAATTTATTCTGACTTTATATTATTTAATCAAAGTAAGAAATGAAATTTAAATAACATAAAGGGTTCTAAATGTTTTGCGTGCCTAATATGTAAACCCTTTATGTTAAACTATCGTTCTCTGTGGGTTAAATTACCAATCGGATTCATTTACTTTAAAAGAAGTGATTCAATAAATGGCTCTATGTCAAAGGGTTCAGTCGTTGTTTCGTATCTACCGTATACATGACCGTTTCTATCGATTAAAAACTTTGAAAAATTCCACTTAACCCCATCTCCGGCATATATGTCCGGATACTTTTCCTGCAGAAAATCCTGCATCCATTTACCGCCTGATGTCTCAGTATCGAATCCTTGAAATGGTGCTTGCTGTGTTAGATATTGAAATAAAGGATGGGCAGACGGTCCCCTAACCTCAGCTTTCTCAAATAATGGAAACTTAACTCCAAAGTTGCTCTCACAATATTTATGTACTTCCGAGTTGCTTTCTGGCTCTTTCTCGTTGAATTGGTTACAAGGAAAACCAAGTATTTCAAACCCTTGCTCATGGTGAATTTCGTAAATTTTTTGGAGATCAGGTAATTGGCGAGAATAGCTGCACCTACTGGCAGTGTTCAGAATAAGCAGAACTTTCCCGCGATAAATGGACAATTCAACAGGCTCATCATGAATTGACTTTGCTTGAAAATCATAAATAGACATCAGACCATCCCTCCACGTTATTATTATAAATCACATAATAGCGCTATTGGCGTTTATTGGTCTAATATATAATAAGAATAATGTTTATAGTATTAAACTATAACGAGTATATCTCCAGTATAAAATGCCGCTTAAATTTTTATTTTTGCGCTTTTAACCAATGAGCAGTTTCCCTCTTATCCTTCAGGTTACTTTGAAAATAATTCTAAGAGTATCAGCAACGAAAATTCCCCAAACGTAATCATTTTGATTGAATTATCCTGCTCGCCGTCGTATTGATTCAAGGTTGGCCATTATACCGCTTTCACCACGGCGTTCGAAGGCCAAAAAGCGTGCTCCTTAATGGAGACACGCTTCTTGAGCTGTATGATAATTGCCGCGGCGGTGCTTACTGCTGCTTAGCGTACCATTCGGAAAATTGTTTTTGGTATTCAGCGATATATTTGTCTATTCCCGCTGCTTTTAGTCTGTCTAGCGCTTTGGGAAAGGCGGTGTCATAATCACTGAAGCCACTGCCGATCGGAGCGAGGTATTCAGTGAATACACCGTTCAGCTTCGTTTCTTCATTCTTGACGGGTGTATTGTCAAAGTTGAAGCCGGCACCTTTGGAAATGATGGCTCCATCGTCCCAAGCTTTATATTCTGCAATAAACTCATCCGGTACCGTGTTATCGAAACGCATGAAGTTTTTGTTCATCAGCAGCCAGTCAGGAATCAGCGAATCAGTGGTTATTTTGGTCAAACGCCCTTTTTCATCCAGCGTATAGTCAGTTCCTTCTATCCCGTAGGCGAACAAGTCGTACAGCTCCTGGTTTTTTTGCAGCAGATTGAAGAACATGACGTAACGTTCAGGGTCTTTAGCTGCGGTGGAGACGAAAAAGGCGGTGCTGTAAGTGCCGCGGCTGATTTTTGGACGGCCGCTGCCGAGGAAATAGTTGACCAGTTTGGCATCAGGCACTGCTTGTGAGATGGTTGCCGCACCTTCGAATGGGCGTGCTGCTGTGCCGGCCCAGAACATCGCTTTTCCGGAGTTCCAGTCAGACTGCAGCTGTGGGACATTGGTGGCAGCATATTTCGGAATGATTCCTTTTTCATACCAGCCGTGCATAAGGTTCGCATAACTCTTGAACTCTTCGGTTTCAAACCAGCTAATAATTTGATCATCCTTCACAGACTCATCCAGGGCAATAAAATCATTTTGCCAATAGAGGTTTTTGTCCGTGTAATCATATTGTAGGAGTCTGCGCGCATCGGTGTTGGCGTACCCGATCAGTTCGGGATGAATGGCATGGACCTTATCATAGAACTGCTCTAGTTCTCCCAGTGAAGTGACCTGTGTCATGCCGGCTTCTTCAAGCAAATCCTGTCTAACTAGCGCACTGTAGAATTCCGCAGAATTCGGTTTGTTGCCGACGGGGATCGCATACTGCTTGCCTTCCAGCTGAAAGGCTTTGAAGGAGGCCTCGTCCACATTTTTACTCAAATCAGCGGCTGCATCGGCATACGGAGTGAGGTCGGCATAAAGCCCCTTTGCCACAGATTTTACCATGTAATTGGCATCTGTATAAGTTGCGAAGTCTTCTCCCGTAGACAGCATTAAATCAGTTTTACCGCCGCCATATTCGGTCCAAGGAAGAAACTGAAATTCAACCTCAGCATTGATTTCTTTCTTAATAGTGTCGTAGAACGATGTCTTCGCTAGTTCCTTCATCCGGTTGGACTCATCCCCGTACAGCACAATTTTCAATTTGGCAGGAGCCAAGGCGCTGCTGTCTTTACTACCGCTATCCGTAGAGGAAGAGGTACCTTCATTTCCAGTTCCAGAACTAGGGGGAGCGCTTTCATTGTTGGCCTGAGCACAGCCACTTACCAAGAACACCGCAGCGAGGAGCAAACTTAACCAACCTTTTTTCTTTTTCATGATGAACCCTCCTGAAATAGAATCATAATGTTTGAGGCATCTATTGCAAAGGCCGTGCTCCCTTAAGTCCCATTGTACATCAAGAAGTAGGGGAGCATAAACCCGGTGCAACCGAACATAATATGGCATCTTTGCTGGAAATTAGCCTTTGACTGAACCTACGATAATGCCTTTGACAAAAAAGCGCTGGAGAAAAGGATATAATATGGCGATTGGCAAAACGGTCAGACAGGTCATTGCCATTTTGGCTGTCTCCAGTGGCGGTGCAATGATAGCTCCACCAACTTGAGCAGCATTGCCGGAAGCCAGGAACTGAATGTTCGCCATCATGTTGTACATCAAATATTGGATCGTATAGAGATCCTGATCGGTTACCAGCATTAGTGGCAAATAGAAGTCATTCCAGAATTGCAGTGCGTAAAAGAGCGAAATGGTGACCAGTCCGACGCGGCCCAGCGGAATCATAATGCTGAAGAAGATCCGCAGATGTCCGGCACCATCGATTTGCGCAGATTCCACAATTTCATGCGGGATGCTGCGGAAATAGTTAGCCATGAGAAACATCAGAAAGACGCTTAGCACATAAGGGATGAACAGGCCGATGAGCGTATCGCCCAAATGATAGTATTTGGTGCTAAGCAGATACCATGGCAGCGTTCCTCCGCTGAACAGCATTGTAAAATAGGCGAAGAAGGCGAAGAAATTTTTGAGCCGGAAGCTTTTAACGGAAATGACATAAGCGTAAGCGGTGGTCACCAATACGGCCGACACGGTACCCAGCACCGTAACGATCACCGACATGGAATACGCCCGCAGAATCTGCTGTGCCTTCGAGCCAAACAGGAATTCATAGGTTTCAAAGGTAAAGCCTCTGGGCCAGAACGAATAGCCTTCCGCGGCGATTCTGGATTCGGTAGATAATGAGCCGGATACTGCCAGAATAAACGGCGCTAGACAGATTACGGAAAATACGGCAATACAGATGTAAAAGAAAATGAGCAGGCCTTTGTTTTCGGTAGTTTGCATCTTATCAGTCTCCTAAAATAGTTTGCTGTCTTTGTCATACCAGCCGGCTAATTTGTTGGCCACCAGCACCAGAATGAAACCAAAGACGGATTGATAGAGCGTGATGGCTGAAGCAAAGCCGAATTCTCCGGAACGGATGGCTGTGCGGTATACATACACATCGATAATGTCGGTAGTCGGCAGAAGCAACGGATTCAGGAACGTTACCCCCATAATCATACTGAGATCGCCTTTCAGCATGCCCCCGATGCCCAGCAGCGTCATCAGAATGATCGACGGAATCAGCATTGGCACCGTAATTTTGGTGATAATCTGCCATCTGGAGGCACCATCGATTCTTGCAGCTTCATAATAGGAAGTGTCGATGCCTTGCAGCACCGCATAATAGATGATGGCGCCGTAACCAGCGCTTTTCCAGATATTCGCTAGCACGAGAATGATTACGAACAGCCATGGGCTGGAATACCAGTCAACCTGGGAGAAGCCGAATGTCTGGAGCAACTGGTTCATAATGCCTTTGTCGTAATCCAGCAGGGAGAACAGAATGGCTCCGATAATAATCCAGGAAATAAAATACGGGAAAAACATGACGCTCTGCGTGATTTTGATAAACCATTTGCTGCGCAGCTCATTTAGAATAATGGCGATGGCCACTGAAAAAAATGTGCCGGTTAGCATATACAGCGCATTTAACATCACCGTGTTGCGTGTAGCCCTAAGAGAATCTTCCATACTAGAGAAGAAAAACTCGAAATTAGAGAAGCCGGCCCACGGGCTGCCGAAGATTCCGTCGTTGAAGTTGTAATTTTTAAAGACGAGAATCAGACCACTCATCGGCAGATAAGCAAAAAGAATTAGAATGATGATTCCCGGAAGAGCGAGCAAATAAAGCGAGCTGTCCTTCCTTAGGGATTTACGGAAGCTCTTGGCTTTGGCCGTCCTGATTCCCGGACTTGGCATTCCTTGTGTCTCCGATGTAGCTTCTTGCATCATTAACAGTCCACTCCTTTATACTAGCGTTGTCATTTCCGTCCCTTGTTTTAGGAGAACGCTTTACATGAAAATCATAAATCCACCCAGAATGTAAACGCTATCATAATAAACGGAAAAAAGTTAAAAAAAGCGGAAAAGGGCAGCTTAAAAAAACGAAAAAGACAGAACTTTTTTGTTTTTAGGGTGCTCAAAAGCCTGATTTAAAGGGGGATTTCATAGTATAGGCCGGCGCGAGGGTTATTCATTGAAAGTCAAAAAGGGGATGTCTCCGGCTATGAAAATGCTGCCGGGACATCCCCTTTGTTCCTTACTTTTAGCGGGTCAATCAGGAAGATTCTGTTTCTGCAAAATATGATTCATTCTCCATTTAGAAGGTGTAACCCCATAACGCTTTTTGAACTGGGTTGTAAAATAGGTGCTGCTGTTGTAGCCCACTTTCTCGGCAATTTCCCGGATATCCAAGCCAAGCTCAGTGACTAATAACATCTGCGCCTGCTCCAGACGCAGCAGGTTAACGAAATCGGGAAAGCTGCAGTTTACTTCGTCGGCAATAAGTCTACTGAGATAAGCGGGACTTAGCGATAGCTTGTCAGCAAGGGCATTAAGGGAGAGCCTGGAGTCATCATAATGATCTCTGATATAACAAATGGCTTCACCAGCAATGCTCTTGGTCTGTACAGCGCTCATGCTGGCAATACGCTCGTGGGCGGTATAACAGCTGTCTACAATCCAATTCCATAGCTTGTCATAGCTTTGGATCTGCCAGATATGCTGGTAATTATCTAGAAAGCCGGAATGCTGGACGTCTGCATTAAGCTCAGCCGTGCGACTGAGCTCAAAGACCAGTCTCGATAAAGCGATGGTGGCAGGCTCGACGCGGTAACTGCAGGCTACTGCCAGCAATCTCTCCACTGCCTGCGGAATATGGTTCGAGAGTTCCGTCTGCTTAACGGCTTGCAGTACCGGTTCAAGGGCACTGTCGGGCATTGGGCTGCTGTTCAGGTGGATCGTATCATCGGCAAAGATGATGTTCTGCTGCACATGAAATTTAATATATTGCAGACTGTCCGCAGCCTCATTGTATTTAGCCCTCAGTAGGTTTAAATCATCCGTCAGCCCGCTGATTCCGAAGGCGCAGCAGGCTCCGGAAAGCTGTAGCTGAGCGGCGATTTCTTCCCATTTGCCGCGGTACAAAGCGTAATCGCCGAAGCTGCCGCTGTGAAGCTCGCTCAGAATAAGTACAGCAGTGCCTTGATGTGGGCGGAAGGATTGAATGGCTGCAAGTTCACAGAAGGCATGTTCAATCTGCTGTATGTTTTCCTCAAAAGTATGCCGGAAGTCGGAGTCTTCAGGTTGTTCGGGCTCCAGAGCGGTCAGCACGCATACACAATATGCTCCCCCAGAAGCGGCTATGCTCATCAGGGGTGTCCCGCTGTTCTCTGGTGTTCTCTGCGGGGAAAGCAGCCACCGCATCAAGGCGCTATCATCGCTTTCTTTTTTTAGCTGCTCCAGCTTAACGCCAATCTGTTCGAGCTCCTGGCTTACGGTATCGAAATCGCCACCGGTTTTCAGCGCTTCTTCATTGCCAGATAGATGAGCGATATTGCCGAAGAGCCGGCCGATTGGCTTATACATCCGCCGCGAGATCAGGTTGGCGGTTATAGATGCGGCGGCAATCAAGGCCAAGCACAGGCCAGTCATCAGATTACGGGCATTGGAGATATCACGGATGCTATCCTTGTAGGAAGTCTCCGACACAAACCACAGCTTGTCCGCTGCAGAATATACATAGGTAATCAGCTGTGGCTCTTCACCTCCCTTATAGACAAAAGAGCCTCTTTCTGAGGTGGAGGACACCACCTGCTTTAACATGCCCTCTTCCAGAGGGATGTCAGATAATGCACTGTGCATGAGCACAGATGCTTTTCCGTCAAGCACAGCGTAACGGGTGGCTTCGCCTTCTTTTTGCGTAAACAGATTATTCTGCAGCTTTCCCAAATTGACGGTCAGTGCTACCGCACCATTATATTCGCTATCCGCAAACGCCCGATCATTATAAAACACGGTGAGCAGGGTAATGGGGGTACCGTTATTCAAGGTTGCCTCCCACAGAAACGGTGATTCAACAATGATGTTATCTCGCATTCTCGAGAATAGCTCCAGCTTGGATTCAGGGCTTAGCGGAAGGTTTTCGAACATGGCAACAGGCTCATCCACTCCCATGATGTAGGCGTTCTCCATATATTGGTTCACAACCAATGCTCCGCGGATTTGGCTTAAGGCACTGTACAACTGGTCGCTCCAGCTGGTATCGCCATTCATCATGAGCGCGTTGATGTTTGGATTCCTATAGAAGTCCATAGCGTAGTTCTGGACGATCTCTTCATAGTTTGTAAAAACAGTTTCAGTATTCACCAGTACATTTTGGTTCGCCTTGTTGACATTATCTATCGTAATATTCCGGTACCAATAAAAGATCACTACAGCCAGTACTAGAATACAGCAAACTGAAATCGCGGTTAGGCTCATAAAAAAGCGGGAGTACAATTTCTTTCTTTTTCCCAAGCTGCTCACCCCTTCAGGTAAATCCTATTACACCCATTCTAGAGGGAAAGGCTATTCGCTGACAAGGAGTGAAATATGGGCAATATAGCATGAAAGTATAAAAATGAAGAAATAGAACATAGAAAATACAAGAAAGTTAAACTTATACGAACTATAATTGGTGGTGCTTACATTTGAATTGTTTTGAGGAGGATTACTTTTAATGAGAACATTCCGCAATCCAGTGCTGCCGGGATTTTATCCTGACCCTTCCGCTATCCGTGTTGGTGAAGATTATTATCTTGTGACTTCAAGCTTTGAATTTTTCCCAGGCGTTCCTATCTTCCACAGCAAGGATCTGGTCAATTGGCGCCAGCTTGGCCATGTACTGGACCGCCCGTCCCAGCTCAATCTGGATCACTCGATTCCCTCCATGGGCATTTGGGCACCGACGCTCCGCTATCATGAGGGAGTTTTCTATATGATTACCACTTTTATTGACAATGACAAGAACCAGCATAATTTTTATGTAACAACAACCGATCCGGCCGGAGACTGGTCTGACCCTGTATGGCTGGAGGATGCACCCGGTATTGACTCCTCTTTGTTCTTCGATGAAGACGGCAAGGTGTATTATACCGGCAACCGTGTTCCGCCGGAAGGGCAGGCTTATCCGAAGCATATGGATATCTGGCTGCAGGAGATTGATCTCAGCCAAGGGAAGCTAATCGGTCCGAAGCATAGTATTTGGCAAGGCGCACTCAAGGTAGCTCATGCGCAAGAGGGACCGCATATTTATAAGATCGGCGCTTGGTATTACGTGCTGATTGCCGAGGGCGGAACCGGGCATACTCATGCGATTACGATTGCCAGAAGCAAGAGTGTGACCGGTCCTTATGAGGGCCATAAAGCCAATCCGATTCTGACGCATCGCCATCTTGGCAGAGCGTATCCTATTGTTAATGTGGGTCATGGAGAGCTTGTGGAGACTCAGCATGGTGACTGGTGGATGTTCTGCTTGGCTTCACGAACCAGCGGTGGTTATTACCGCAATCTGGGACGTGAAACCTTCCTGACACCGGTAATCTGGGAGAATGAATGGCCTGTGGTCAATCCTGGCAAAGGAGTGCTGGAATTTGAGACGGAGGCTCCGGATTTGCCAGAGACAAAATGGCCGGAATTGCCTGCGCGCGATGAGTTTATAGGTAATGAGCTGGCACCGATCTGGAATTTCCTGCGGACACCGCGGGGTGAATTCTGGAGTCTTACCGACAAGCCTGGAGTTCTGCGGCTTCGCCTGAAGCCAGAACGGCTCTCGGAGATTGCCAATCCATCTTATATCGGTAGACGCCAGCAGCATTTGAGCTTCAGAGCGGCGACTGACATGACGTTTAGTCCCGCTGCAGAAGGGGAAGTAGCTGGTCTTGTTCTCCTCCAAAATGCGGATCACCACTTCCGTTATGAACTGGGGCTAGAGGCAGGCGAACGTGTATTACAGCTGATTCATCGGATGGGTGGCAGCGAGCAGCTGCTGGCGTCAGTGCCCTATCTACAGGATCAGGTACAACTTAAGGTGGAAGCCAGAGGACAAGAGTATAGCTTCTATTACAGAGCTTCTGAAGCCGCCAAGTGGACAGCCTTCTGTGAACGGACGGATGGCAGAGTGCTCAGCACCGATCTGGCCGGAGGATTCACAGGAGCATACCTCGGGATGTACACAAGCTCTCAAGGTGCAAAGAGCGAAAGCTATGCCGATTTCGACTGGTTTAGCTATGAAGGACTTGAGTAATAGGAGGAGGTGAAATTCAATGAGCAGCAATCTTGTAACTAACACGTATCCGATTCCCGAGCTTCCCCAGATTCCCGAACGGACTTTTGCAATCACGGATTATGGGGCAGAAGAGGGGGGATTAACGCTATGTACCTCTGCTATTCAGGCTGCACTGGATGCCTGCGCTTCGGCGGGAGGCGGAAAGGTTGTTATTCCCGCTGGCATCTGGCGCACAGGACCCCTTACTTTACGTAGTCGAATTAATCTGTATGTAGACAAGGGAGCGTTGGTGCAGTTTGACCCTGATCATACCTTGTATCCGTTACTTTCTTCCCATTATGAGGGGAATGCCGGCTGGCGCTGTCAGGCTCCGCTCGATGGAGAAGCTTTAAGCGATGTGGCAATAACCGGTGAGGGGATATTCGACGGCAGTGGCGAAGGCTGGCGCCCAGTGAAGCGGTTTAAGATGACCGAGAAGCAATGGGAGCGTTTGATCGAATCTGGAGGAGTGCTTGATCCGCAGGGCGAAGTATGGTGGCCTTCCCGGGAAGCCATGGAAGGTGAGGACTTCTGCCGGAAGCTGTGGGACAAGGGAGAAACTAGTATGGAGGCTTATCTGCCTGCTCGTACGTATCTTCGTCCGACGTTGCTTAGCCTGCGCAATTGCCGGCGGGTGCTGCTGGAAGGGCCGACCTTCCAGAATTCACCTGCTTGGTGTCTTCATCCCATTGGCTGCGAGCAGATTACCGTACGAAATGTTCAGGTACGTAATCCTTGGTATTCGCAGAATGGGGATGGCCTTGATTTGGAATCCTGCACGCATGCTCTAGTTGAGCACAGCAGCTTTGATGTGGGTGATGACGCCATCTGTCTCAAGTCAGGCAAGGATGAGGAAGGCCGTAAGTGGGGAATGCCCTGTCAGTATATTACCATCCGGAATTGCACGGTATATCACGGACATGGAGGCGTTGTGATCGGCAGCGAGATGTCCGGAGGTGTCCATGCAGTTCGAGTTAGCGACTGCCTGTTCATCGGCACGGACATTGGCCTGCGGTTCAAAAGCACCCGGGGAAGAGGCGGTGTGGTGGAGGATATTGTAATGGAGAATATCAACATGACCGGCATCATCCACGAGGCTGTATCCTTTCATATGTTCTATGCAGGGGTTGAAGGATCGGAAGGGTATGACGAGCAGTTATTTTCGGTTACAGAGGAAACTCCGCAATTTCGAAAGATTACCCTGAAGAATATTGTGTGCCATGGTGCGGCAACCGCTCTACTGGTTAACGGGCTGCCGGAGATGCCGCTTGCTGATCTAACCATCGAAAAATTCCACGCAGTGAGTGATCAGGGAATTGTGCTGCGGCATGCCACGGGGCTCACGTTGGATCGTATCCGGTTGCAGACTTCGCAAATGCCGAAGATAACAGCGCATAGATGCAGCCACGTCACGCTCACTCATTCCGAAGATTTGACGATTACAGATAGATAAAAAATTCTATGGATGATGGAAATCCGTCTTGAACTTCCGTGGGTGTGACCTTGCTTCTTTTCGGTATTGGAGCGGGGTCAGACCGGTTGATTTTTTGAATGTTTTATTGAAATGGGAAAGATGTTCAAATCCGACAGCGGAGGCGATCTCCTGGATTTTGCCTGTAGATCCGACAAGCAGCCGTTCGGCTTCCCTTACGCGGACATGAACGATGTATTCCCGAAAGTGAAAACCCGTCAATCGGTGAAATACCCGGCTCAAGTATGAAGGACTAATGTAAAAATTACTCGCAGTCTCTTCCAGAGTAAGGGCCTCACGGTAGTGATCACGGATATAGGTGGCTACATCCGTTACTAGATGATGGAGCGGATGTTTCGTCCCTCCAGCTTGTGAGATACTCTCTGAACGCTGGAGGAGAATCATCAGCTCGGAGAATAAAGCGATTACGCTGGTTTCGTAATACGGGCGCTGCAACCGGCATTCTTCCAGCATCCGGTTCATTAGGATTTCCGCTTCGTCCTGCTCGCGCAGGGTCAGCTTGAACAAGCGGTACCCGCGGTCATGAAACCAGATGGCTTCATTCTGCAGGGATGGCGGTAGAAGAGCAGGATCATAGTTGATCAGAATCCGCTCGAACTCGGCTACTTCCGAGCTTGCTGTGGAATGAAGCTCCCGGCCGGAGATAAGAATAAGCTCACCCTTATGAACCGTAATGACTCGGTCGTCGACAAAGTATACCCGCTCCCCTTGTATCAGATAGTACAGCTCGGCTAAGTCATGGCTGTGGGGACGTGGCATAGCAGTGATGCCTTTACGTTTCATATGCTGGATGCTGTAGCGGTCTTCTTCAATATGATATTTGTGATTGGGGCTAGTCAGGCTAGTCATAATTCTCCTCTTCTCTTACGAAGCGTTACGGTTATTATAGAATAAACTCAGGTTGATAGGAAAGGAGCCGCAGATGTTAATTACAGTCTCTAAGAGTGTCGACGAAGGATTCAGTAGTCTACAGGCAGCGTTGGATTCAATTCCACAGGAACACAAGGAAGAAGTGACGATTCGTATCAAACCCGGCATTTACGAGGAAAAAATTACAGTGAAACAGGGAACGCCTCCGGTTCTGCTACTGGGGGAAGACACGAATTCCACCATCATTACGTGGTCAGACAACGCGCACACTTTAGGTCCGGATGGAGAGCCGATTGGCACGTTCAAATCCGGTACCCTGAATGTATTCGCTGAGCATTTCACCGCTGAAAATCTGACCATTCGAAATGCATCAGGTCCCGGCACTGGTCAGGCGGTGGCTGCTTTTGTTGATGCTGGTCATGCTGTATTCCGGCGTGTACGCCTGCTGGGTGATCAGGATACTTTGTATACAGGGCAAGGAAAGCAATATTATAACGAATGTTACATTGAAGGCGATGTGGATTATATTTTTGGCGCGGCTACGGCTTTGTTTGAACGTTGCCGGCTGCATAACAAACGTTCCAGAGGATATATAACAGCCGCATCAACGCCTGAAGGCGCACCGTTTGGTTATGTATTCCTCGATTGTGAAATTACTGGCGGTCAAGGTGTAAGTGAAGTGTATCTTGGCCGACCTTGGCGCCCTTATGCACATGTGGCTTTTATCCGCACGGTCATAGACAGTTCGATTATCGGCGAAGGCTGGCATAATTGGGGGCAGCCGGACAGGGAGGAAACTAGCCGCTATGAAGAATATGGCAGCAGTGGACCGGGAGCCAATCCCGAAGCCAGAGCTGCATGGTCGCGGCAGCTGATTCCACAGGAAGCTGCGGAGTATAGGGTGCTGACCGTGCTTGATGGCTGGCATCCTGAAGGATATTAAGGAAGGAGCACTTCGGATGGAGCCTCTGGAACAATACATGAAAGAACTAGCTGGTTCAGCTCAACGCAACTCGGCTTTCAGCAAAGACATACCCTTTCAGCAATGGCGTGATGAGCTTAGCACAGCATTTACGAAGCGGTTAGGTGGCTTTCCAGAAATAGCTGAGGAGCTGCAACCGGTTCTGCTGGAACGAACCGTCTGCTCCGGGTATACCCGTGAACGTATAGAGATAACTACCTATGAAGGGTTGCGCATGCCGCTGTATCTTTTGATCCCGGATCAGCCGTTCTCTACCCCTGTTCCTGCCGTTCTTGCCATTCATGGACATGGCTATGGAAGCCGGGAGATCGTAGGCTTGAACCCGGACGGATCGGATCGGCAGGGAGATCCAGGGCTGCACAAAGACTTCGCTGTTTCACTGGTAAAACAGGGCTTTGTAGTGGCAGCCCCGGAGCTGCTCGGCTTTGGGGACAGACGATTGGAAGAAGACCTAACAAGCGGGGAGCCTGGACGTAATTCCTGCTTTCGCCTGTCATCCGCATTGTTGATGGTTGGGAAGACAATGGCCGGCTACCGTATCTACGAAACCATGCGGGCACTGGATTATTTGCAGACAAGAAAAGAAGTTAAGGATGAACGAATTGGAATTATGGGTATTTCCGGCGGGGGACTGGTGGCTGGCTTCACAGCTGCACTTGACGAACGAATCGCTTGTGCGGTCGTAAGCGGGTATGCCAATACTTTCGCAGACAGTATTCTGACACGCAATCATTGCCTTGATAATTATATTCCAGGGGTTTTGCTGGAAGCGGAGATGCCTGACCTACTGGGCCTCATTGCCCCTCGTGGCCTGTTCCTCGAATCGGGAGATGCTGATCATCTGTTTGGCCCGCGCGGAACAAAATTAGCTTTAACCCAGTTGCAGACGATTTACAGGTCGGCGAATCATATCGGACAGGTAGAAGCGGACTTCTTCACCGGAGGTCATGAGATTCATGGTGAACCAGCCTTTGCCTGGCTGCGCAAGCAGCTCAACTGAGCATAAGATTAGACTTCATATGGATGACAAACGAAGGAGGAATAAGGATGTCTATAACTGAAGCAACAACCGTTCGCTTGTCCAGTAAAATCGCGAGTACGATTCTTGGAGGGTGCAACAAGCAGGGAGAGCATGAATATGTGCTGGAAAGATGGGCTTATGTTCCGGGCATGCTGCTGATGGCAATGGCCCGGGCGGGTGTTCAGCTCGACCAGCCTGAGTATGTCTCCTTTATGGAGCGGCATATGGACACATTTATTGGAGAGGATGGTTCCATCCGTACCTACAGGCTGGAAGAATACAATCTGGACCAGATTAACGAGGGGAAAAACCTGTTCTTGCTATACCAGAAAACCGGAGAAAAACGTTATGCTGAAGCAGCCCATTTGCTGGCCGCACAGCTTATTGGACATCCCCGCACCTCCGAAGGGGGATTCTGGCATAAGAAGGTATACCCTTTCCAGATGTGGCTGGACGGGCTGTACATGGCATCGCCATTCCTAGCGGAATACGGCAAGGTTTTTCAACGATCTGAACTGATTGACGAAGCGGCGCATCAGCTGCTGCTGGTTGAGCGGCGGACCCGTGATCCACGGACCGGTCTGCTCTATCATGGCTGGGATGAATCCAAAGAGCAGGAATGGGCTGACTCGTCTACCGGATTGTCCTCTCATTTTTGGAGCCGGGCGATGGGTTGGTATGCGATGGCTGTGGTTGATTGCCTGGAGCATTTTCCGCTCACTCATCCGCAGCGGGGGACGATCATTGGCATTTTCCAGCGGATGTGCGGCGCGCTTCTGGAGGTTCAAGACAAGGAGACTGGCCTCTGGTACCAGGTGTTAGATCAAGCGGGGAGAAAAGGCAATTATCTTGAAGCTTCCGGCTCGTGCATGTTTGTTTATGCGATGGCTAAGGGACTAAGATTAGGTTATCTGGAATCCTCTTTTATAGAGGCGATGTTGCAAGGGTATGAAGGCATTTTGACGCATTTGACTGAAGAGGATGAACAAGGTGTGCACTTGCACCAGATCTGTCATGGAGCGGGTCTGAGCAAAGACCGTAATGGCTCATACGATTACTATATCTCTGAGGACGTATTGTCGGATGTGCCTATGGGCGTCGCTCCATTGTTATTAGCATCACTTGAGGTGGAACGGTACCAAGCTGAAAAATAACAGAAGCCCAATCATTCCCTCTGAAATGGAATGATTGGGCCTTTTTTTGCTGCCAGATATATATTTATTAGCGTTTCAGCAGATCCTCGCGGATAGGTGTGAAGACATCGAGCAGCGCAGAATCTGCTTCCAATGCGGTTACACCGTGCTTTGCATCTGGCGGTATGGCAATACTTTGCCCCGCGGTTACCTTATGCTTCTCGCCGTCAATACGAAATTCAAAGCTTCCACGCAGACAGTAGCTCATCTGCTCGTGAGGATGGCTATGCTCATAGCCCTCGGCTCCCTTTTCGAAATGAACCTCCATCATCATCAGACTGGCTGCAGCGTTCAAGATACAGCGTTTAACTCCCGGTTCTGCTGGTTCCCATACTCCAAGATTGCTCATGTTCTAATCTTCCTCCTTGTATATAGTTATCGGGGCATGGCGATGTGAATTCTGCCTGCCTCAATTCTTAATTGGGTTGCTTCAGGTTGCCCGGATGTTGACTCAGGTTCTCCGAGCAGCCTAAGCGGTCCGAGACCCGGAACAGTAACAAGGTGTTCCTCCTTGGTGCCGTTGATGGCGGCGATAAACCATTTCCCATCCGTACGGGATATTCTGTACAAGCGTACTCCTTCGATAGCCTCTTCAAAATCAAGCTGTTCAAGCTGTAGTGAAGAAGCATCTTCTGTCCGGGGATGAAGCAGAATGACGTAATCGCTTTTACCACCATAAACACGAAAATGTTGCTGCTCTGCCAGCGGATAATTCCCGGCTACAGCGCCTTCTCCCATTGTAATCACTGGAAGTTCTGGTTCGGCGATATAAGCGCTTAGGTGCTTGCCGTTCAGGCAAGCTGCATCAATGGATTGCTCCATTATACTTGCATCAGTACTGAGTGTATGCAGATTCCAGACGCTGTTCGATGCTCCCTCAATTCGATCCCATATCAAGTAGACGTTAAAGCCTGCTTTAATGAACAAGAAATTCCGCTCATATTCCCTGGCGTTAGCCTCTGGAATAAGACTGCTGGCATGATCTAACTCTTCTGAAAAGCGTACTTCCTTGCATGTGCTTTGCAGTGGCCCATTGGCAAAATTTCCGAATGAATCGGTAAATTGAACAACATTATGAGCTGCGCTGGACACATACCAATGCCGATCCCCGTTATAATAACCTCCCGTTCCAGAATCAAGGGTTACTGGAACACCATCTGCCCAGATGGAGAAGTGCCCTTCATCATGATGAGCGTGATAAGTCAGCGGAGACGCCTCGTAGATTGCATAATGCTGAAGGTTCTGTTCTCCGTTGCGGAAGATGACATAACCGATATCGGGATAATGTACGGAGTCGAGTGCAGGCCTTTGTTCTGCTAAATCGGGCTGTGGATATAACAGCGCGACCAGAGGCAGAGGAAATGCGCCACTATCCTCAATCGGTTCTCCGCCGTGCTTCCACGTCCAGAGCATTTCCCCGGCAAGCTGGGGGTCTTCGTCCATATAGAATGGGGCCGCATATCCAAGCAGGCGAAACCATTTTTCCTGCACATTGGCATCGCCGACCGCTGGTGTAAGCAGGATGGGGGAGCCAGAAGAGCCGCCTTGAATAATATCTGGTGCAGTCACTGTTCCGATTAGGAAACGGTACATGCCCTTTACCTTCTCATGCTTGAAATAATCAATGCCCTTCAAACGCTTTAATAGGACGAAGAAGAGAAAATAGCGATGCAATACTGCGCCATGGTAGCGAATATTTTCTGGCCATGCGCCGTCTGAATCAACCACTTCTGCCAGCTGCCAGTTGATGACAGAGAGGGCATGATCAAGATATGCCTCACTTTGTTTTTCATTGGGAAAGAGGAGGGCATATACACCCAGTCCGGTTGCCCGGTCGGCATTCCAATTACTGCGTTTTCCTCCCTTTTCATCTGGGAAGGTCTCTAGATCAAACCGGTAGTAGTGGGTATCCATCATCATGTCTGCGATATAGCGGAAATGAGCGAGAAGTTCGGTTTCTTCTCCAGTGAGGAATACACTGCTGCCAGCAATCTGATCGTAGATTACCGAAGCAGCAGCGAGCCCCCTCCCGATATGCACCGCGCCGTAAGTATCATCGTCATGCCAGCCGTCTCTACGGAAAATATCCATGCCTACCCGTATATCGGCAAGCATGTACTGGAGCTTTTGCTTGGCTCGAACCGCAAATTCACTTTCACCCGTGATCATATACATATTGGCGTCCGCTCCCGTAGCCTCCAGCAGGTAGGCCCAATTGGTAAGTGTCGGCCGATTAAAAAGCGGGGAGAGCAGCTCAGTTCCTAACGGCTGCCCCGCAGCATTTAGAAAATGGACCCCGATGCAGATTCCTTCGCCTAGAGGAGCTTCCAGACTGAGCGCCGTCTGCACGCTGTAATGATCACCTTCATATACAGGTATGGTCTCTCCATAATGAAGGATTGTCAATCCTTTCACTTCCTCATTACTGATGCAGATACATTGCAAATCGTCTGCCAGACTAGCGCCAGATGGGGTTACACCAGATGGCTGGAGACCTTGCTGCCAGCTGGCCAATTTCTCTAGATATACTGTGCTTCCGTTTTCTCGGTCTTGACTCCACCCCAGCATCCCAGATTCTAGACCGCCATTCGCTAGTTCAACCGGCAAGCCAAGCTGCGAATGAGTCAGACGCAAGCCCCCGATGCGCGCCGTGCCCTTTCCCCGAATCTGTACAGAAAGCTTGAGGAAGGCCGTTCTGGGAGGGGTTTTAAAAACAAAGGGTTCTACCCGGAACACCCCGAGTTTATGGAGGGGCGCAGCAGCTTCTCGGCTGGCAAATTGTTCAGACAGCTGTTGTTGTCTTTCGTACTCTTGCCGGACCTTGGGAAGCTGTTCGATTCTAAGGCGTATGCCCTCAAGCTCTCCTTCGGTATAACATCCGAAGGGGCGTGAACCGCCACCATATGCTGAAATCATCGGTAGTTCTAACCTCCTTGTAAAGTAGTCATGGTTCGTGGGTGAGCTTTCTCTTAATTAGTATAAACGTGGCTTTACGAAGGACGGGATAGATAAACAAATGAAGGAAAGGGGACAAAGCAACTGAAAAAGTGAAATTCTCCCCCAAGCGCAGTCGCTTTCTCCCTAACCGTTACGAACGGATAGAATTATCATTAAGGACATAAGCTTAGTCCAATGGACAGGAGGAACAATAAATGAATTTATCAAAACGTCAAATTAACGCCTGGACCTTCGTTGCTCCCAGTTTGATTCTGACGCTGGTTTTTGGAGTATATCCGATCTTTTGGGCTCTGAAGTACATGTTCTATGATTACCAGGGTTTCGGCGAACCCCTGTTTATCGGACTGGAGAATTTCGAGCGCTTATTAAGGGATAAGGAATTCTGGAAGTCAGTGGTCAACACCTTTATCTACGCTGGAGGCAAGCTGCTCATCACCTTGCCATTATCATTTTTACTGGCGGTTGTCCTCAATCGTGCTTTGAAAGGGCGGCAGCTGCTAAGAGCGATTTACTTTATGCCGACCGTAATCAGTGCTTCGGTTATGGCCATCGTATTCTACGTTATCTTTAATTCATACAACGGGATGGTTAACCAGCTATTGGTCGGCTCTGGAATTATTTCCGCTCCGATAGATTGGTTAGGGCCGAAATATGCCTTACTAACCGCTATTATGATTGCGATATGGGGGGCTATCGGTAACTATATGCTGCTCTTTATCGCTGGTTTACAGAACATTCCTGAGGATCTCTATGAGGCGGCATCTATAGATGGAGCTGGACCTTTCAGAAAAATGTGGAACATCACCGTTCCCATGCTCGGACCTGTATTGCAAATGATCATTATGCTCGCTATTACCGCCTCCCTAAAAGGCTACGAGAGTATTATGGTGCTTACCGAAGGCGGTCCTTATGGCAAGACGGAAGTTATGTACCTGTACCTGTATAAGCTGTTCTTCCCTGTATCCAGTGGAGGTACAAGCATTCAGCAATTTGGCTACGGTAGTGCGGTTGGTTTTGCCACAGCAGTTATTGTAGGTCTGATTACCTTAGTCTACTTTTATGTATCTAAAAAGCTAAATGATATCTATTAAAAGAGAGGAGAATGAACAGTGAGTACATTACATGCGGAGACGAAGAACACTTCGGTCCAGCCTGTCCGGTCCTTCAAGACCCGAGCGGTGCTGTCCCGGACCTTGCTGTGGATTTTTCTACTTATAGTGGCGGCTTTTGCGTTGTTTCCGATTATTCTGGCTTTTTTCGGATCCCTTAAGACCAATCTGGAGTTGACGACAGGAACCACCTTGCTGCCTAAGTCATGGCAGATTGGAAACTACGCGCAGGCTTGGAATTCGGCTAACTTTGCCCGCTTTACATGGAACAGTGTGTTTATCAGTATCTTTACCACCTTAGGCACTCTATTAATTGGAACGATGGCCGCATATGCGGTAGCGAGAGTCGATTTTTACGGGAAACGTATATATGTTGTAATTCAGTCCTGCACGCTGTTCATCTCGATCGGTGCTGTGGTGCTTCGGCCGCAATTTGACCTTATGGTAGCGCTTAATCTACAGAAATCGTTATGGGGTGTCATTATTATTCTGATTAGTGCGCATGCCACGGCATTTTTTATGTTGATTGGTTTTGTACGAGCGATTCCGAAGGATCTGGATGAGGCTGCTTTTATTGACGGCTGTAATTTCTATAGCGTATACTTTCGAGTTATCTTACCGCTTCTGACACCCGCCCTTGGAGTCACGGCGCTCTGGACCTTCCGCGGAGCATGGAACGAATATATTCTGCCGCTGGTTTTTACCATGACACAGCCAAAATTACAGACACTCACCGTAGGATTGGCGGGGCTAAAATATGGTATCGGCGATGCGGCGCAACCTCAATTGATGCTCGCGGGTGCATGTCTGTCCATGTTGCCAATGATTGTTGTCTATATTTTCGCTAATAAATCGTTCATGCAGATGACAGCTGGCTCTGTAAAGGGCTAAATTCGGGGCGGGCTTCGGACAGCTATTCAAGAAGGATGTGAATACATGCTGAAGGCCTGGGTTTATCGTACCTCTTTGAAGAAAAGAATATGGTTATCTTTTACCGCACTGACGGTATTCTGTATTTCTGTCACCGGTTTATTGGCTTACTCCATCGCTTCTCGGGCGATGGAGCGTAACTCTGTCGAGTTAAATCAAAATGTGCTGACTCAGTCAATCAATGTCCTGGACCAGAAGTTAAAGCAAATCATTGTGGCTTCCTCCACGATGATGTTGAGCGAAGCTTATCAGCAGACCATCCGGGATATTAAAGCTCATAATATGGAACGTTTTTTTGCCAATTTTTCTATGCTGCAAGCGCCCTTCACGCAGGTAGAGTTGACGGAAAACTCCATTGAATCTATCTTGATCAGTACGCCGGACGGGGATTTCTACTCTACCAGCAATCAGCGCAGAACCTTGACCCCATTTCTAGAATCTTCGCTGTATCAACGGATTAAGGAGAAACCTGAAACCAATTGGGTGGAGAGTCATCGGGACGAGCTATTTGCCGGGAAACACCATGTTATTTCCCTAGTCTTGCAGCCGCTTACAGACAATTATGTCCCTGATCTATTTTTGATCGTTAATGTAAAAGAGGACATTCTTGAAGATACTGTAAGTGGAGGCGGGAGTCTTGGCTCCGCGCGTTTTTTACTGATCAATAAAGAGGGAACAAGCGTCTTCGGAGACGGGAGACGTCCGGAATGGTCTCGGGACTCTGTGTTTTTGGACAAACTGAGGGAAGCAGACCGGGGTAATTTTGAATATTCTGCTGGGGATGGGCCAATGCTGCTCAGCTATGCCAGTTCAGGGTACGCAAAAGACTGGGTGTTGGTCAGCTACTTGTCCAAAAAGGAACTGCTGCAACCTGTTCGGAGTATTCAATGGCTGGTGTTGATGATCATGGCGGCATGTATCGTCATCGCGCTTTTCCTTGCAAGGTATCTGTCCGCTTTGCTACTGGGACCGCTGCTGAAACTGCAACGGACGATGTCTCGTGTTGAGCAAGAGGATCTCAGTGCACGCTTCCAGAGTCCTTTCCAGGATGAGATTGGGGAGGCGGGACGCAAATTTAACCAGATGTTGGACCGGATTGGTGAGTTGATTGCTGAAGTCAAGGATACAGAAAAAGAAAAGAGAAAAGCGGAGATCAAGGCGCTTCAGGCGCAGATCGAGCCTCATTTTTTATATAACACATTAAACACGATTTTCTGGAAATGTGAGATGGATGAATATGAAGATGTGAAACAGATGGTCATTTCGCTGTCTGCACTGTTTCAGCTGGGACTGAACAACGGGCAGGAAATTACGACCTTAGGCAAGGAACTGGAACATGTCCGCCAGTATCTAAACCTTCAGCAGCAATGTTATGAAGGGTTGTTTGACTATACAATTGATGCCGGAGTGGAACTGCTGGAGCTTCCTGTATTGAAAATTATTATTCAGCCCTTGGTGGAGAACTCAATCCTGCACGGCCTTAAGGAATTAAGGGGAGGGGGAGTGATCCGGATCTCTGTAGAAGTAGCCAAAAACACACTGCTCATCCGGGTTACCGATAACGGAACCGGCATGAATGCGGAGAAACTCAATGCCTGGCTGAAGGAGCCGAACGGCAGTGGAGGTTATGCTCTGTCTAATATATGTAGCCGACTGCAGCTGTACTACGGCAAAGAAGCCGGATTGGTCTTTCGAAGCAGTCCGCGTGTTGAAACCGAAGCTGTTCTATCCATTCCTGTGGAAGGGGGAATAAATCCTGAGCGCCCATTCAATTAAAATATGTATTGTTGATGATATTCCTGCAGTGGTCCGCGGATTGTCGCAGCGGATTCCTTGGGAGGAACATGGGATTGTGATCGCGGCCACCGCGGCAGACGGGGAAGAAGGTCTGGAGCAGATCCGCAAGCATCGTCCTGACATCGTATTGACGGATATCCGAATGCCTTTTAAGGATGGTTTAGAGATGATGCGGAGCATCCAAGCCGAGCAGCCAGGCATCAAACTGATTTTTTTGACGGGTTATTCTGATTTCACCTATGCCCAGGAAGCAGTTAAGCTGGGTGCCTTTGATCTGATTGTAAAACCGTATACCAAGGTTCAAGTGCTTGAATCCGTGTTGAAGGCCAAAGAAGTGTTGGAGCGGGAACGCAGTCAAGCTGAGCAGATGATGGGCATGGAACAAAAGCTGCGCGAGAGCTTACCTTATTTGCGTCAGGAATATATGCGTCTGCTCATCCGTTACGGAACTAGGCAGCAGCACTTGAGCCAGCAGTGGGATTTTTACAATATCGAGATGAATAACCATAACTTTTGCGTGATGGTAGCGGAAGTGGATTTTTTTGTGGAACGTACATCAGAACTTACGGTTTCCGAGGTGGAATTAATCCGCTTTGCCGTACAGAATATTTTGGAAAATACAATATCCGAATACACTCGGGGCATTGTGTTCCGGGAAAATGTGAATCAGTTCGTTATTGTGATGAACCCTCTGGCGGAGCCGAATATGGAGCAACTTGCAGAGAAATGCCGGGAAAATGTACATCGGTATACGTACCAGACGGTATCCATTGGACTGGGTGGAGAGGTGGAGGAGGTAGGGCAGCTTTCTGCTTCCTATGCGCAGGCGCTGTCTGCACTTGCGAACACCTTTCTAAATGGTGGGAACAGCGTGTACACCTATGTTGAAGATGCAGTCGTGAATGCCGTGCTACCCAGATACTCATATGACAAGGAGAAAGAATTGCTTTATTGTCTGCGTTCGGCGAATTTGTCCAAAGCAGAGGAGCAGCTGGATCATATTTGGCATGATTGGATTACTGCACCGGCAACGCCTAACCCGTCCATCGTTAAGACGCTATGTCTTGAACTGGCTCATTCTATCCATCGGATTTTTTCGGAAAAAGCAACGGATTCGGAAGTTAAAACTCTGGAAAATAAGCTTGCAGACATGAGCAGTGCAGTCTCTTTTGAAGATCTTAGCCGCCAGATTCGGGAATTTTGCCGTTTGGGCTGTACGTATTTGCAACAACGCCAATGCAGTGACGCGCGTATGCTTGTGGATCGGGCCATCACTCATATCAATGGAAATCTGCATCGAAATCTATCCGTCGCCGACTGTGCACGGGAGGTGCATCTTAGTCCTAGCTACTTCTCCAATCTTTTTAAAAAGGAGACGGGGATGACACTCGCCCAATATATTATCGGAAGACGAATGGACAAAGCCAAGGAGCTAGTGTTGGAAGGCATACAGGTTCAGGATATTGCCATCTCTTTGGGCTATGAGGATCGACCCTATTTTACAGAGCAGTTCAAAAAATACACCGGAATGACGCCGACTGACTTTCGTGCAAAATATAGCTTGCCTAAAGTGGAGGGAAACAGTGATTTCGTCTCCCATTGACAGTTGTTTTCTCCTTCACTGATAAAAGGGCAGTGGAATTATAATTTTCTTAAGAAATGAATGCGATTTCAAAAGAAAAGGGAGGCATTTTAGATGAAAAGAAACAAATGGATATTAGCTGGAGTTTCGCTGATGCTGGCTGGCTCGTTGGCCGCCTGTTCATCATCCGAATCTAATACGGAGGTAAGCAGCAGCAATACAAACTCCGAAAAAACAAAATTGGTCTACTGGACCATTGATCGTCATGATTCTGATTTTATTGAGCAAAAGATCAGCGAGTATGAAGGTCTTAATCCCAATATCGAGATTGAAATGAAGGTTATGGCAGAGAACTATACGCAGTCGGTGGATATTGCCTTCTCCAGCATGCAGGCGCCTGATATTCTCCGGGTGGATACTTATAACGTGCCAACATGGGTCAAAAGAGGGTATCTGGAATCTTTTGATAGCTACATTTCACCAGAGATGAAGAGCCGGTTCGAGAACGTACTTATCAACGAGAAAAATACCGTTGACGGCAAAATATATAGCCTTCCCAATATCGGTCAGTTCTGGCGCCTCATCTATAACGTAGATTTGTTCGAGAAGGCTGGCATTACAGAGCCGCCTACCACACTCGCAGAGATGGTCGAGGATGCCAAGAAAATTACGGCAGCGGGAAAAGATATAGGCGCTTACGGCTTCGCGGGTAATTTCAAAAGTACCAGCGGATTTGAGCGTATCGCTTATCCAATAACAACACTTAGCAAGACTAAGGGCACAGAGGGCTTCGACTTCCAGACCGGGCAATTTGATTTTAGCGTCTATAAAGAGGTTGCTGAGGCGCTGCGGCAGATTAAGGTGGATGGAAGCATGATGCCAGGATCGGAATCGCTTGATATCGACCCGCTGCGTGCGCAATTTGCTCAAGGCAAGATCGGTATGTATTTCAACCATTCCGTTGAGCCGACGGTCTACAAAACCCAATTCCCAACTGAAATTCGCTGGGCAGCTGCGATTCCTCCAACCATTGACGGGGAGCAGAAGGGTGTCAGCCAAGTTATTGCAGGAAGTTATTTGGCTATGAGCAAGGATTCGAAGCATAAGGAAGAAGCTTGGAAGTTTATTGAATGGATGTACAGTGATGATGTGCAGATTGCTTACCAGGAAGCAGGGTATGGGGTTTCGGTTATCCCATCGGTTGCTACTGTTGCCAAGGCACCAGACATTGCAGGAATTGAAGATTTTCTGCCTACGAAGTTAGACGGGATTTATCCAGCGACTCCGATGGTTATCAGTGAGGGACGTCTGGAAGGACTAAAGAAGGTTGATGTCTTCAATAGATACATTTTTGGTGGTGGAGATTTAGATAAAGAGCTTCAGGACTTGAATACTCGCTATAATGCGGCACTTGAAAAAGCCAAAGCCGCAGGTGACACCGATATCGAAGCACAGCCGGACTTCAATGCAGGTTCCCTGCAGGGATCATTGGCCAAATAAATCGAAAAAGACGCCTCTTAGGCTCCGTATTAATACGAGCTAGTGGCGTCTTTTTTTGATGACTACTATGATAATTTTTATTCCTCAGTCGTTTTAGCTGTGCTCGGGGTTCCTTTGTTATTGTAGAGCCACAGCGCGTATTCTAGAGGGCGAATCAGGGCTTTGCGGTATGTGGTTCCGTCACCTGATCTTGCGAACACTTCACGGGCGGGCTTGGGATTAACCTCCAGCACGTAAATTTTACCTTCGCGATCAATGGCGAGGTCCAATGCAAGCTCACATAAGGCTCCGTAACTTTCTTCCAAGAAGGCTGCGGCATCAAGGCCCAACCTCTCGGCAGTCTTCATGACCTTATCGGTTTTATCCTGACTGCCCAGCCATTCCTTCAGCAGCGTTTCCGCTCGAACGGCATGACCACCGCCATGAAGATTGGAGGTTACACTCCGCGCTGCACCGACCCGTGCTGCCATACCTGTCAGTTCCCAGACACCTTGCCCATTCTTTTGAACGAGCATCCGGTAATCATGGAAACGTCCGCCCGGCAGACGTAATGGGATCCCCTGTTGGATAAGGAAACGTCCGCCGATACACCATTGCCGTACGATGGAATCCAGCCGAGTAGAAGAGACTTTACGGGTGGGAATGATTCGGCGATCCTGGCGACGGCCTTGAATATCATATACCCCACGCCCATCCTTCATTCTCTCAATTCTGAGGATGCCACGTCCGCCTGTGCCGTTTGCCGGCTTGATATAGACTACTGAATTGGTTTTCAGCATCCGGCGCAGGTCGGCAGAGGACTGATAGAGTAAAGTTTCTGGCATATGCTGCCGGAAACGGCTTTTTTGTGAAAATGTTTGGTGAATGGTCCATTTGTTGCGCAGTGGACGATTCAGAAATAACAGATGATTGTAGCGTTCTCGGAAACGAAGCAGTTGCTGAAAGCGTGAGCTGCGCTGAATACGGCAACGGTCATAAATCATATTCGGAAAAGAACGCCATTTGCGTGACCATTTTCCGCTCTTGGGATCAAAGACAAGGGCATGGATCTGCTCTTTGCTGGGATGAACATCCATGGGGGTAAACACAAAGACATCCAAGCCAATTCGTTTGCCCTCGACGATCATTCTCCGGTACACGGCCTTTTCTTCAAGCTGCTTAGCTTCGTTAATATATAAAGTAAGAATGCCTAAGACGGGCTCTGGCACAGGAGTTCACCTTCTTGTGGAGAAATAGTAGTGCTGCCGGTATGATGGGGTGACCGGAGCAGTAATGTTGGCTTGCCGGTAGGACCAGTGGTAAGTGTGTCGGCAGCAAGGCCGATATTGAAGCACATCTTTAGGCTAGCAGTATTGTCGCAGGCAACACTGCATTGCAGATGCCCGAGGCGTTTCAGCTGGGCAGCCATTAAGGCAGTGCCGGTATGTCTATTCCGGTAGAAGGGGTGCACAGCGACAAGACAGGCTTCTGCACCGAATCCGGATACGAAGCTGACTCCTGCGAGCTGGCGCCCATTCTGACCGCGTACGGTGGCGACAAGCAGCGAGATACCCGGCTCTGACAACTGATCCGGTGTTAATCGGGCCAGTACTTTGCAAGCTTGGTTTGTGATTCGCTTCTCCCCATGCGCTCTTATAAACTCAAGCAGTCCAGCCAGCCGTGATTTCCACTGTTTGGCATTTGTGTCATAGATGGAGGATATCTGCATGCTGTGTCACATCCTTTTAATGATTTCTATTTAAACTGGCGCGCTAAATGCTGGCCGTAGTGAAAGATTCGCTCTAGGGACAGCTTGCGGATCGCGGGTTCATCAAATTTCATCGGCCGGGAGTTGGCCTCAAAGAACCAGAGTCCCCCATTCTCATCTACACCCAGATCCATCGACATCTCTCCGAGCATAGAATCAGAAGCTCTTTCAATTTGTCTAGCGATAAGAAGGGCGGTTGTAGGCACACTCTTCAGGATCATGGCTGCTCTTTCGGTTCCAAATGTACTTTCCAGCATGCTGGCAGGCTCTTCAATACTACCGCCGCGTGGTACATGTGTCGTTATACTTCGGGCACCGGCGAGGCGTGCACCTATTCCGGTGACTCCCCAGCCGCCTCTGCTGTTTTTTTGCAGCAGCACCCGCAGATCAAACGGTCTTCCCCGATGAGTCGCCAGTTCAATAGCCTGCTGCACAATATAACGAGAGATTCCTTTTTCTTTTCCGATTCTTGCCCAGAGCCGGTCCATGGAAGCTGCTTTGTACGTCACATTTTTTTTGCCGCTTTGAATTTGGAGCCGGTAAGGCAAAGCGGTATCTGCACGATATTTTAGGCGCATAATTCCTTTTCCTGCTTTGCCATTCTCTGGTTTAAGGTAGAGGCTGGTATGCTGGTTCAGCATGGCAGTAAGGGTGTTTGCACTGCGTAATCGTCTCGTTTTTGGAACATGCTTTGAGGTGGAGTGCGAACCCCTCAACCATTCGAAGAGACTCCATTTATTGAAAAAATATGGATTATATAGCTTAATGCCTGGATGTTCCAGGCATTGAGCTATTTTACGTACCACAGCAGGTTTTTCCTCATCCTCACGGGTGGGAATTCGGTTATAAATGATTTGTGGAAGAGGTACAGGAATGCTGTACCAGATTTTACCGCTGGACGATGGGACATATCCGTTCACCATCCGTTCCTCAAGCTTGAGGTCACGGACAGTGACGACGTAGACAAGAAATCCCATTTCTTTGCCTGTGCGAATAATGTCCCGGAAGTTGCTGCGGTTGCCATTAAATTGCCGTACTTTATCGCTGGTTGTCAGTATGGCAATAACAGGTTTTGTATCTTCCGGATTATGGGTGCTCACATCTCATCCCTCCTGCGGAATTTGCTGAGGTATAGACAATGCTCCAGAATGTGCTCGATGGAAGCTTTGCCCTCAGCGCGCAGGGAAGGGTGACGGAAGATGGAACGACCTGGTTTGGCGTTGGCCTCGAACATCCAGATGTCTTCATCCTGATCAATTCCGAGATCAAAGCCAATTTCACCGAGCAAATGACGATGCTGGACTTCTAGTGATTCTGCCAGCTTGATGGCTGTAGTCTTTGCACGCTGCAGTACTTCGTCAGCTCTTGCGCCGAATACACGTCCGAGTGCTTGCTGAGGTGTAAGCAATGCTCCTCCATTTTTAAGGTGAGTGGTGACACTGCCACGGCCGGCTTTTTTAGCGCCTATGCCGACTACAATCCACTGATTACTGCCGTTTTTATGCATATGGAACCGGAAATCAATCGGGCAGCCATCTATTTCGATGAGACGTATTCCCTGCTGAACTATATAATTTTGCAGATTTTGACCGTGACGCGAACGAAGCATACGCATAAGGGCTTCAAAGGTGGTAAAGCGTAAAAGAACGTTTTTTCCACCGCGGCGGTAGCGGGCAAAATACCCCTTTTTCGGGAGATAGGTAAGCCGATAAATGCCGTGACCCAGACTTCCCGCAGAAGGTTTATAGTATACAAAATGATGGTGATCCAGCATTTCTCTCATTTTTTCCGTGGACGGATTGCTGTGGGTTTCAGGTACATAACGATTTGCCGCCCCATCATTTTCTAAAAGCTTATAGATATCGGATTTATTGAAAAAGCTCCAGTTAAAGTATGGAATTCTTTTCCGCATAAATCGTTCGCGAAGTTGGTTGATATAGGGTGAGGTCTCAGCTCTCCGACTGGGCAATCGATTATAGACAACATCAGGCAGAGGGACCATTTTTCGTTCAAACTTACCGCTTGAGGTCAAAAAATATCCATAGACCTGTTCCTGTTGCCAGTTGATGTCACGCGGCATAAAGGCAAATATATAACATTTGTTGCTGCCTTCCCGCAGCAATTGCTTGATGAACCCTGTGCGAGAACCGAAGGGCTGAGACGAAGAAGCAGGACCATCGGACAATATGCCAACTAAAGGTCCTAGCTGCACCTCGTCATTCTGTAGATTGCGTAAATAGACACCGCCTGATTTCGGAACCTTGATAGCGCTTTTTACGCCTGAGGCGAGATATAGGTGATTTCCGGCGCGCTTGATGGGCTTGATCATGGTCGGGGTGGCATCTTTACCGAGCCTTAAGCGTATATTTTTTTTCCCGGTTAACTTCAAGCTTTTCATCAGTGCACCTGATACATATACAACTCTTTGGGGCTGCTTAGTGAAATGCACATTGCAAAAAGTGAGACTCATTTATGAATCCTCCTTAGGAACCATTGTTATCATTCTCCCGTTTGTAACGGAGCTGTCCGTAGATAGGGATGGTATCCGTCGTTGTGTGAGCAGTAGATGGCGCGCATAAGACAGTGGATTCTCGGCGGCGAGCTTAGCAGCCCGGCGGTCGCCCGTCAGCCGGAATACCGTGCGCCCTGGCTTGGAATTTGCTTCTAGTAAATGAATCCGACCGCTCGAATCAATACCGAAATCAAGGCCGAGTTCTCCAAGCCTGCCGCATGCAGCCTCCAGTAGGGGAGGTAAGTATGCAGCTTCTGCAGCAAGCTCATGCATGATGTCTTTTCCACCCTGACCATATTCAGCAAGCAAAAAAGGCAGGGGAGAAACAGCTGTTCCGCCGCCATGCAGGTTCGAAGTCAGCGAACCTTGGTTACCCAGCCGTACGGCCATGCCGGTAAGAGTCCAGCGGCCAAGGCCATTCTTTTGCATCAATACACGCACATCGAACGGTTGCCCCTTACTATTCGTTAGGTGCAGGAAAGGCTGTATAATATAGCGGCGTGAGCCGATAAATTCATGAATCCAGTTCAGTCCTTCAGCCTGTGAGTCGAAAACATATTGAAAGGGTGTATTTGTACCGTCACGCCCTCGAACTCTCATACCTCTGTTTTGCAGTATGGCATGTAATGTACGTTTGCCATGGGTGCCGGCCTTGGGCTTTAGAAAGACTCCATATTCTCTTTCAGCAAGCATTGTACTTAACCTGCGGGTACCGGTATAGAGTACAGTTTCCGGCAGTATTGCCGCTGCTCTCCGGTCGCGCTTCAATATCTCATGTACACCCCATTTATCTGGCAAACCTCGAGACCAAGGCAAGGAACGATGAAGAGTAGAGAGAGCAGCGGAAGCTTCTTTTCTTTCTTTAGGACCTTCGTAAAAGCAGCGATTATAGACAATATCTGGCGGTGAAGAAGTGGTATTCTGCCAGCTTCCATCTTTCCAGGTATAGCCGGTAATGGAGGACCCGTCTGCCGCTACTCCGTCTGGATGAAATACGAGGACTTTTAGGCTGTATAGAGGAGCTGCCCGGCATAAATGACTGCAAAACTCTGGCTCGGCGATCGGTGGATTCCCGTTGCGGCGGCCTGTCATAATGCCGAGGAACCCCACTTCTGTTTCAGTCATCGTGTCCTCCTTATAAACCGGCCAAGTAACGGCAATATAAAATCATTTGCTTGACGGACGGTCTTATTTTTTGATCATTTAACGGTGTATTATCGTTCTTGGAGGGCTTGGAGTTAACCTCTAAGAGCCATATTCGTCCTGATTGATCCAGTGCCAGATCGATTCCGAGCTCTCCGAAATGAGCGGGGATAAAGGTTTCGACCCCTCTTGCAATGGCAAGTGCTGCTCTGGGCAGCTGAAGCTGAACGTTTTCTTTTGCGCCCGGAGGAAGACTGCTCTTGCTAACCGCTTCTTTTACTGTGCTGAGACTGCCACCTCTAGCTAAATTAGACACGAAGTGATTGCTTCCGGCGGTGCGGGCGACAATGGAGGTAACCCCCCATTTGCCGCTGCCATTCTTCTGAACAAGTGCCCGGAAATCTACAGGCCGCCTTCCTAGCTCCATCAAAGGCAATCCCTGCTGAATCTGGTATCGAGTAGTCTTCATTTTGGGAGCGATGGACTGGTACAATTTAGCGAGAGTGGTGTAGCTTTGCTTGCGTGTACCTATGGAGGTAGTAGACAACAGACGGTAACCTCCGCCTTCTTCTTTAGAGATACGAAGTATGCCTTTGCCGAGACTGCCTCGTACAGGTTTCAAAAATACACTTGGGTAATGGCTGCACATCTTCTTCATTACGGCAAAGCCGTTCAACGCATGCGACTCAGGTAAATACCGCTGTAGGGAAGGGTCTTGCGCTAAAGCTTCAAATACCTCTGTCTTGTCAAGAAATTTTTCGTTGAAGAAATGCGTTCCATATCGTGATTTTACATCCGCCAAAAAATGCTGTACGCTAGGTTTATTCTCCACCTTTCGCGTCGTTAACCGATTGTTGATTACATCGGCAATGGGCAGACTCATTTTTCTCCAACCCTCGTTGTATACCCAGCCCTGAATGGAAGAACTGCGTGTTTCCAGCGCTTCCGGGGTAAAGAAATATACATAGGCGCCTTGTGTGTGGCAGGCATTTGTCAATTCCCGGCAGAACATGGTAATGGGTCCAAACAACCTGTCGAGATTATCTGGATGGTCACGACTGACGAGCACGCCGATCAACGGTCCAAGCCGCAAGGTGCGGCTTACAGAGCTGTAAGAAACGTTGAGGGTTTGTCGGTGTTTCCATCCGGTCCGCTGCGCCAGTCCTTCGCTTACACGCAGGATGTCGGATTTGGGAGCCGAGATAATGGTAACCTCCTGCCGGAAAGAGCCGAATGCCAGCTGGAGTGTTCCGTGAGACGGGATTTTGAGTCTTTTCATGGATTTTTCGCCAAGCATTATAGCGTTTTCCTGCAGGATGCCCGAGTTGACCGTATGGACCGGGATCTTGAATTGGGACATCGTGGATCTCCTTCCGGTAGGCAGCATGATGCCGGCAATTTGGTAGCTAAGGGTTACATATCATTCATCATATGGAGACAGATGACCCTTGGTGATTGACCTAACCGCTAAAAACCTTGCCCAGTCATTTCATAAGCTCGGCCCAAGAAGCGAAACAAGTATGGAATGAGCGAATATTGGAAACTGAAGCGACGTGGATTCAGGAAGCAGCTGCTAATAAAACTTAAGCGTATGTTTTCGGAGTGAGTTTTTAGAGCAGAGTAGATTCAGGAAGCAGCAGCTAACAAAACCTAAGCGTAAGCTTTCGAAGTGAGTTTTGTAAGAAGACGATAGGAAGTGTACGCTAACAAAACTTAAGCGTAAGCTTTCGAAGTGAGTTTTGTACGAAGACGATCTGAGGAGTGTACGCTAACAAAATTATTAGGAGGAATCATAATGAGCATTCACGACAAAGCACATGAATTGGCGAAAGCCATTAAAGAGAGCAGCGAGGTATCGGATATCAGAAATGCCATGAAGGTCGTAGAAACAGATCCTGAAGCGAAAGCGATGCTGGACAATTTCCGCCAAGGTCAGATGGAGCTGCAACAACGGATGATGAGCGGAGAAATGCCTCCACAAGAAGAAATGGAAAAGATGGAGAAGCTGTTCGAGGTGCTTAACTTGAATCTTGGCATTCGTCGTCTGTTCGATGCGGAACGCCGTCTGAGCGTTGTAATCGAGGATGTAAATAAAATTATCACCGAGAGTTTGTCTCAATTGTACGGCGAATAAATTTTAGCAATGAAAATCAAAAGAGGGTGTTCCCGAAGCCGGTGGCTCTGGAAACACCCTCTTTCTTGTGGCTGTGACTATAGGGCTAGCCTAAGTTCAAGCTCGACCCAATCTCAACCTAATCTTGTTTACCTTCGACTGCGCAGAGAAGAATACCAGCTGCCAAACCTAAGCGGCGATCAAGCTTGCCTTTTCGATCCTCCGAGAAGTCAGCCATAATTTTGGTGACAAATGGATTGAAATTTTGCTTGAATGCAGGGATCGTAGTATCATCCATCTCGATATTATATTTCTGCGGAATAATAGCGATGAAGCGGCGCAGTAGAGCCATCGCGGTGCTGTCTTCCTTGATTTTTCCGATTTCCTGATCATGACGGTCAAGAATAATCCATTCATCCTTCAAAATAGATTTGAGACCCTTACGTCGAAAAGCACCAATATGCTCACCGGACTCTGTATCGTGTACATCATAAGTAGCACTAAAATCGACCACGTTGCGGGCTTTTATGCGCAGAAGCTCCTTCTGCATGGACTCATCCGTATAAAGTGCAATGTCTTCTTTAAGCTTGAACGCTTTCATTTGCGAATAGAGCACAAGCTGCTCAGAGCTATCAAAAATATGAAGTTTCGCACCCATGATCGAAAATACTTTTTTGCGAATTATGTATTCGGTATGATTATAAGCTGCATTCAATTCAAAAACGCCTCCCCCAAATGAAATCATCATCTCATATATAAGCGTCTCTTGCTATATAAATGCTAACCTTTTATACATAATTTTGAAAAGGTATATATTTTTTTTAATGGACTTGTCTCATATTACGCGCCTCATGTTCATAGAGTAGAGATATAGATTCAATCGAATATCCTGTCTACGAAGGAGCTGTTATTAATGAGAAAAAGAAACAAGTTCAAACATGGTATCTATTTGTTGCTGGCGTTGGCCATGCTTTTGTATGCACTGCCGAAGCTTTCGCTTGCGAATGGACCGAGCTGGGTGTTTGGTTTTGGAGTCGTCTGGTCACTTTTTGCGTTTATGGTCATTGCGGCACATTTGCATTTTATTATCGGGGTTGATGAAGAAAAGTCCAAACGTTTGGAAGCTGTGCGAAAAGCAAAGCTGGAGCAATGGCAGACAAAGTGGAATGAAGAAACTAGAGTTTCGCAAAGATAATAGAGTTGGCATCGGATACTAAAAAGCTAGATTAGCTCGAGATCTCTTGAAAAAGCGCAGCATTCGTGCAAAGAGGGGCATAAATGCTTCAGAATGTTGCGGAAAGCGCAGAAGTAGTGCAAAGAGAGGCAAAAATGCCTCAGAATACTGCGGAAAGCGCGGCAATGGTGCGAAGAGAGGCAAAAATGCCTCAGAATGCCGCCGAAAGCGCAGAAGTGGCACGAAGAGAGGCATAAGTGCCTCAGAATGTCGAGCAAAACGCAAAAGTGGGAAAAAGAGAAGTGTAAATACCTTAGAATGCCGCACAAAACACCAAAGTAGCCAAAAGAAAGGTATAAATACCGTAGAATGCCGCGCAAAACACCAAAGTAGCCAAAAGAAAGGTATAAATACCGTAGAATGCCGCACAAAACACCAAAGTAGCCAAAAGAAAGGTATAAATACCGTAGAATGTCGCACAAAACGCGCAAGTAGCCAAAAGAGAGGCATAAGTGCCTTAGAATGCCGCGGAAAGCGCAGAAGTAGCGCAAAGAGAGGCAAAAATGCCTTAGAATGCCGCGGAAAGCGCAGAAGTGGCGAAAAGAGAGGCAAAAATGCCTTAGAATGCTGCGGAAAGCGCAGAAGTAGCGAAAAGAGAGGCATAAGTGCCTCAGAATGTTGCGGAAAGCGCGGCAATGGTGCGAAGAGAGGCAAAAATGCCTTAGAATGCTGCGGAAAGCACAGAAGTGGCGAAAAGAGAGGCACAAATAACGTAGACTGCCGCGCCAAAAGACACTCATACGAAAAAGCCCACTAGCCTAAGCCAGTGGGCTTTAATATGTTCCTGCATTGCTAGCAGGGGGCTAAATGTTATTTTCCACCCGTAAAAGGATTGATCTCATTCGTGAGATCTCTTCCAGCCTTCTTTTCTTCTGCAGATATCCGTTTACCGAGAGCCGCGTAATACCACACTGCAGGAACGAGAACCGCGAGTATAACAAGAAATTGCATAAGCTCAGCTCCTTTCACGTCGATAGTATAAACTTTTTTCCTGATCGTAGAGAGGATGGATATGATCCTCCCATCCTCCCATCCTACCATCATGCGACCATCCCGCCACTTGTTGAGCAAAAACAAACCGATTACTTTTTACTGACCGAGCATTCTACTTCAAATACATAACTGGCGCTTCCCTGAGGCTATCTTGCATGGATGATATACAGATGTCTGCCGCTACCTGCTGCGAGTTGAAAACTATTTTTGTCCACAGAAAGGGTTTCGTCCGGTCGTTCCTCACGAGGAAATGAAGCCATAACCTCTATCTCTTTGGGTGCATATGAGAACTCGAGTTCTACCCGATCACCGCTGATGGCTTTAGGATGTACCTTTTGTTTGGAAACCAATTCATCGTAAGAAGCCATATCCACACATACGCCTTTGCCATTGTCGTTCCAGCAATAAGAGCCTTGAATAGACTCGAACCGCTCACCGCCAACAGTAACTTGAACACTTGGGGGCTGTGGGTTAGCAGTGTCTTCTGATGAAATCTTATCTTCTTTAAAAGTTGATTGAAACAAGTCCAATAGATCTTTTTTGCTGGTATCTGACAGACGATAGTGGCCCATTTGTCTGGATTTAATGAGTAACCCACTGTTACTTCCGCCGATCCAAAAGGAGAACTCATAACTTATGCCATCCTTCATGTTCACAGTGGTTCTATAATCGCTGGGAGCAATATCTAGTTGTCCTCTATCATATTCAGCAGTAGTTATGGCTTGAACGAAACGTTCAAACGAGGATGGATCCGAAATAGTGGCCATGGGCTGTTTTTTTTCAATTAAGTTAATAGAAACTATATTATTTGCATCCAACTCAATCTGGCCTGCTTGTTTTACTTCGTTTCCCGTATTTCCACAGCCGACCAGTCCTATAAAAAGCAAAGTAATAGTAAGTAGTAATAAAGCGGTCTTGTTCATCTCTTCAATGCTCCTTTACACATTCTTTAATTCTCAGACTATAAAAAAGAGGAAAAGGTTGCTAAATAAAGGCAGCGAATGTTTAAGGTCAGCTTAAAACGCATCAGAGATATTCAGTTTCAAAAAATTCGATTTTAAGGTGGTTTTCAAACTTACTATGTGGCAATACCTACCTTAATCGTAGATTGTGTAAGGAGAGTGAAATTCGAATTCGAAGCTTATGAATCGGTTGTACTGAGCCATTCTATCCGTGTATAATAGGTACAGTATAGTACAGATCGGAGCATGGGGGTGTAACAGTTGGAAGGTCAAGGCGATGCGATTACTAAACACGAGCAACTGCTGCAGCATATTGAAGGTCTTAAGGTAGGCACCAAAATATCTGTTCGCAAGCTCGCCAAAGAAATGTTAGTCAGCGAAGGGACTGCTTACCGTGCAGTGAAGGAAGCTGAGAATCTCGGGATAGTCATCACGAAGGAACGGATTGGTACAGTTCGTGTAGAAAAGAAACCTCGGAACATTTCAGAGCAGCTGACGTTTGGCGATGTAGTTGATATTGTTGAAGGGCATGTGCTCGGCGGGGCAAGTGGACTAAATAAACATCTGCATAAATACGTGATCGGGGCGATGAAGGTCGATGCAATGATCCGTTATATAGATGCTGACAGTCTGTTGATTGTAGGGAACCGCGATGATGTTCACTCTCTAGCGCTGGAGCAGGGTGCGGGGGTTCTGGTGACAGGGGGCTTTGGGACGAGCCGTGAAGTGAAGGCATTGGCAGACGAGCTGGATCTTCCCATTATTTCTTCGAGACATGACACGTTTACCGTCGCTTCAATGATTAACCGTGCCATTTTTGATAGATTGATAAAGAAAAAAATTATGCTGGTAGAGGATATTATCGACAGCAAACCGCGCCTGAATACGTTGAAAATCTCTAGTACCGTCGGCGAGCTACGACAGGTTTCTGAGGAAACTGGAGAGCAGCGCTTTCCCGTTACGGATGAATGGAACCGAGTCATCGGCATTATCGGTCGCCGCGATGTAGAGGAATTGACGGAAGGCCAGATCATTGAAAAAGCGATGATCCGCAGTCCGGTTACGGCTGCACTGCAAACCTCACTAGCCTCCGCGGCCCAGATCATGATGTGGGAAGGTGTGGATTTTCTACCCATAGTGGACCGTAACCGTAAACTGGTAGGCTCCCTAACCCGTAAAGAAGTGCTGCAAAGCTTACGCGATGTCCGGAATCAACCTCAGCTGGGAGAGACTTTTGATCATCTCATTTGGAATGGTTTTGCGGATGAGCGGGACGAAGAGGGACGATTGTTCTTCCATGGCTTTATTACGCCGCAGATGGCCACGGATCTTGGGACGATTTCTGAAGGAATATTGTCTACGCTTATGACGCTCTCGGCATTTAAAGCAGCTAAGGACATCACAGGAAATGATTATGTACTAGATAATATGTCCACTTATTTTATCCGACCGGTACAGATCGAACATGCGATCATTGTAATGCCGAGACTGCTCGAAATCAGCCGCCGTACCTGTAAGCTTGAAATTGAGATCAGCCACTCGGATACTCTGGTAGCCAAAGCTGTTCTGATGCTGCAATCCATTGATCATGGCTAAAAAATGGTTTGCTAGCTGGATAGCATACGGTAAATAGGATCGTATACATGCTAAATAGACTGCCCTCATCATTGAAAGAGAGGGGAGTCTATTTTATTCTTTCTATTCCGTCAGAACAGCAGCTAAGTTTTCGACTAGTGTTGTTCCTGGCTGCGGCTGCGACTACGGCTGTAAAAACTATAGCTGCGTAGCCCCGAGAAGATGTTGAACGCACCAATCAGCAGAAAGGCAGCTTCAACAATGATATTAACGGTAGAGCCGCGAAACAAAAACATGGATATCAAGGACAGCGTTACGAGCATAGCACCGAGCATCACATTCATGACGGAGCGTTTCAGTCCTTTATCTTGGGGATTTAAGGCACGGCGGGAGGATATGCTGAACGCAGCGGCACCGATTACAAAGATCACCAGCAGGATAAACAATAAATACTTGATAAATAAAACCATGGACAGCCAGCTCCTTTATCGTGTCTTGCAGTAGCCAAGAAGTAATTTCCACGTCTGTCCATTATTGTATCACACGATGGCTGTCAGCTGCGCTTAAAAGGACTGATTTCTACCCAGATTTGCAGGACGCCTTCCATGACGAGCATGGTTCGGATTTTGACAGAGTATTCCTTGTCACGCACAATGTATAGCTTACCATCCAACAGCAGTCTAACCAGTTTGCTGTCTGTATCAATATCGAACATGCTGCGGCCGCGCATCGGTTCCAGATCTGAGCCCATTTGGCTTATGATTAATTTTACAGTTACGGGGTCAAGTGGGGTATCTTCTTTGGATTTGCTTTCCTCCGATCGAATTTTGATTTCTCTGATCACGGTTGAGGTATTATTGTATTTTTTGAGTGTCTGAATATCTTTTTGATATTGCTCGATCTGTACACGCAGATCTTGATTATGCAGCCATAATACGTTATATCCTACATGGTAAATAGCATTGTATATGACAGCTCCTACGACGATCCCTAGCATGAATATAGCGGAGATCTGGGTGAATCTGCGAAAACGACTGAATGGTGGAACTCTCACTGGCGTTACCCCCTGCCGCACACCCATTTTACTAGCTCACTGCCCATATGGGCTCCTAGAAAAGCGAAGGCAAGATACATGATTTGTTTGATGGCGGGGGAGAGGTTGCCTCCAATCATGTTGCTTTCAATGACCCGTAAGGGGTCCATAGTACCTCCTACAGCGGCTGCTAGTGCCCATATTTTAATCCGATCTGCCACATCCAGCATCGTTTGCGTCGGCGGTTGCAGGGATACAACGGCGCCGATTCCGCCGAGCATAGCTCCGCCAAGCACGATGCCGAAGGCGATAAAGAAGTCGAGGATAGCTTTGCTCATAAAAATGCTCATACAGGCCCCTTCCCGGACGAGGCATTTACAAGCTTTGCCTGTCCTTATGCTCTTAATCCATTCTATGGGCGGGTCCCCCTTTAATATGATAAAATAGTTTCATCTTATGTTTGATTTTTGCAGTAGAGAGGAAGTGGGGTTATGAGCCCTTTCGTGCATTTGCATGTGCACAGCGAATACAGTTTACTGGACGGGGCGGCGCGCATTACCGATCTCGTGCGCCGGGCCGGCGAATACGGCATGAAGTCGCTGGCGCTTACGGATCATGGAGTGATGTACGGGGCCATCCCCTTTTATAAAGCGTGTAAAGAGAATGGAATCAAGCCGATTATTGGCTGTGAAGCTTATTTAACCGCGGGTTCACGCCGTGAGCGGGGCAGTCGAAAAGATCAACCGATCTACCACTTGATTCTGCTCGTCAAGAATGAAACCGGCTACAAGAACCTGATGAAGCTGATCTCTATCGGCCATCTGGAAGGCCATCATTATAAACCACGAATTGATATGGAAGTGCTGGCAGCTCATTCAGAGGGGATTATCTGCCTAAGTGCTTGTCTGGGCGGAGAAGTGCCGCAGCATCTGCTGCATGGACGTGATGAGGAGGCGCGCAAGGCTGCGCTGCGATATAAGGCGATTTTTGGCGAAGATTTCTATCTGGAGCTGCAAGACCACGGGATCTCCGAGCAAAAGAGAGTCAATCCCAAGCTGATCGCCCTTGCCGAGGACTGTGAAATTCCACTTGTGGTGACGAATGATGTCCATTATTTAGCGAAGGAAGATGCTGAGGTTCAGGATGTGCTGATCTGCATCGGAACAGGCAAAACGGTGGATGATGAGGAACGTCTCAAGATCGGAACAGATCAGCTGTTTCTAAAAAGCAGCGAGCAAATGGCGGCATTGTTTCCGCATGTGCCGCAGGCTATCGCCAATACCTTATTGATCGCAGAAAAATGTAATTTGGAGCTTACCTTCGGCAATCATATTCTGCCTGCCTATTCTCCGCTCCCTGAAGGCATGGATTCCGCTGCTTATTTGCGTGAGCTGTGCTGGAAGGGGATGGAGGAACGATATATAGATACACCGCAATGGACTACACCTGAGCAAAGAGAGACGGCTGAGAAGCGTCTGACCTATGAACTGGGCGTTATCGAGAGTATGGGCTTCAGCGATTATTTTCTAATTGTGTGGGATTTTATTGCTTATTGTCATCGTCAGGGAATTGCTACGGGACCCGGACGGGGATCCTCCGCGGGTAGTCTCACCGCATACTCTTTGCGAATAACTGACGTGGACCCATTGAAATATAACTTGCTCTTTGAACGTTTTCTAAATCCAGAACGGATCACCATGCCGGATATTGATATCGATTTTAGTGATGAACGGCGTGATGAGGTTATTGGTTATGTAGTGGAGAAATACGGCAAAGAACATGTGGCACAAATTATTACTTTCGGAACTATGGCTGCACGGGCTGCCGTTCGTGATGTAGGCAGGGTGCTGAACTTGCCTTATAACGAGGTAGACAAAGCTGCCAAGCTTATACCTGGTCAACTAGGGATCAGCCTTGCCAGAGCGCTGGAGAGTACACCAGATCTTAAAGCACTGTATGATAGCAATCCAAAGATAAAAGGGCTGCTGGATATGGCTATGAAGGTGGAGGGCATGCCCCGCCATGCTTCGACACATGCAGCGGGGGTTGTTATCTCGAAGGGTCCGTTGACCGATGCAGTCCCACTTCAGGAAGGTAACGAAAGTACGGCGTTAACCCAATACTCTATGGAGCATTTGGAGAGCGTCGGGCTGTTGAAAATGGATTTTCTGGGTTTGCGCACGTTGTCGATTATCGAACGCTGCATGAATTCGATTAAAGAAATGAGCGGAAGTGTTCCGGATTTCCGTGTTATCCCAGATCATGATCCAGCTACGTATGAAATGCTTGGGGCTGGTGAGACAACAGGGGTCTTCCAGCTGGAGTCGGCGGGCGTTAGACGAGTACTTAAAGATCTGAAGCCTAACGGCTTTGAAGATATTGTATCGGTTCTAGCGCTGTATCGTCCCGGTCCGATGGAATTTATCCCGAAATATATAGCAGGCAAACACGGTGAGATTGAAGTAGAGTATCCACATTCTGATTTGAAGGCTATTTTAGCGGACACCTATGGGATCATTGTGTATCAGGAACAGATCATGCAGATTGCTTCTCTGATGGCGGGCTTCTCGTTAGGAGAAGCGGATCTGCTCCGTCGAGCGGTCTCAAAGAAAAAACGTGAGACGCTGGATAAGGAACGGAGCCATTTTGTTCAAGGCAGCTTACAGCAGGGGTATAATGAAACGGATGCAAATGCTGTTTATGACATGATCGTGCGCTTTGCTGATTACGGCTTCCCGCGTGCTCATGCCGCGGCTTATGGAGTACTGGCTTTCCAGACAGCCTATCTCAAGGCACATTATCCGGTGCAGTTTATGGCGTCTATGTTGACCGCTGTAATGGGCACTCACCGCAAGGTAGCGGAGTATGTGCTGGACTGCCGCCGCACAGGCATCGGCGTGTTGCCGCCGGATGTGAACGAGAGCGGCGTATTGTTTACTCCGGTTCCAGGCGAAGGAACCGGAACCGGGCATATCCGCTTTGGACTCGCAGCCATTAAGAACGTCGGCACGCTGGCAGTGGAGAACATTATGGCGGTCCGCAAGGAGCGGCCGTTCGACAGTCTGCTAGATTTCTGTCGACGTGTGGACCTGCGGGTCTGCAATAAGCGGGTAGTGGAATCTTTGCTGCAGGCGGGAGCTTTTGACTGTCTGCCGGGTCATCGCGCCCAGCTGCTGGCTATGCTGGACGAGACGGTTGACGCTGCGCTGAAATGGCGCAAGGAGCGGGATGAACTGCAAATCCAGCTGTTCGACGATTTGGTGGAGACACCGAACTGGGAAATCCGCTATCCGGATATCCCTAAGTTCACCATTGGCCAGCAGCTGGAGATGGAACGTGAGCTGCTGGGGTTATATCTTTCGGGCCATCCGCTTGATGATAGCGCGGAACTGCTTGAGGAGCCCGGCATGCAGCGGCTGATGGATCTTGGTGAAGCCGCGGATGAGAGCCAGACGGTTACGGCCGGAATGGTAGTATCCGTTAAGGAAATTACGACGAAGCAAGGAAAATCGATGGCCTTCGTCGAATGGGAAGATCAGATCGAGCGCTGCGAGGTCGTACTCTTCCCTGAGGTGTGGAAGCGAAGCCGCAGCTTGATTGCCAAGGGCGCGCTGCTGGCCTTGCGCGCTAAGGTTCAGCAGGAAGACGAAGGCTTCAAGCTGCTGGCCGAGGAAGTGGCGCTGCTGTCTGCGGAGGCTCTCCGCGGGCTGTTGCAGCGCCGCAGTGCCGCCGCGTCCCGCTCGTACAGCGCGGGACGCTCGGCCTCGGCAGGAGCGCCGCCACGCGGCGCAGCTCCTGCTTCCCGGACCAGCGGTGCCGCCACTGGTCCGGCTGCCAGGCCAGCAGGCGGCACAACGCCGCCTGCAACACCTGCACAGGCCGCGCCAGCAACAGCGGCGACCTCAGGCCAGCGTGTCTTTATCAAGATCACGCCGGCCTCAGAGAATGCAGCGTTGCTGTCGCGCCTGAAAGAGCTGCTGCAGAATCATCCCGGTCCAGCTGCGACGCTTCTGTTCTATGAACAGGATCAGAAGCTCCTAGCTCTTAGCGATAATTATCGAATTAAGCCGTCCGAGGAACTTTTCGCGGCGATCGAGGTTATGCTGGGTGCAGGTACGGTAAGAATAAAATAAGAACAATTCTCCCCTTTTCCGCATACATTAGGAAACCACAGGGCACATCCCTGTACGGAAAGGGGAGTCGCAGCATGTCCTATCAAATGGCAGTAGATCTGTTGGAACGCAGAGGTGTATCACTTTCCTCCATTGCTGAAATCGTATATATTTTACAATCGGTTTATTATCCTGGTTTAACCAAGGATGAATGTCTGTCCAGCGTCAAGTCTGTTTTGGGCAAAAGAGAAGTGCAGTATACTTTAATGACAGGTGTTGCTCTTGATGAATTAGCCGAGAAAAAACTGCTTCCACAGCCGCTGCAGGCGGTAATGGAGGCTGATGAATCCCTCTACGGAGCGGACGAGACTCTGGCACTTGGTATTACAGGGGTATATGGGATGATCGGACTGACAGGTTTTGGGTATTTGGACAAAATAAAGCTTGGAATCATTGGTGAACTGAACGATGATAAAGGTAGGATTCATGTATTCTTGGATGACCTTGTTGCCGGCATTGCTGCCGCCGCTTCCGCCAGAATTGCTCATCGGCATGAAGGGGCAAAAGTATATCCTTTAGGCACGGACAAGGAATAATTGAGCCCCTTTATTTCGTTTGAACAAGTTCCTCAGTCTTGCTTCCTATGCCCTACTCCTGTTGCGGGAAAAAAGAAAACTGTGTTATCATAATTCCATTATACGGGATACGGCTGGGAATTAAGATTGGGGAGGCCTTGCAGGGCATGTGGACGGTAATATATATCGCGCCGACCGCCAGAGTGGCGGATATGATTAAGAGTAAGCTGACAGAAGAAGGTTTTTTGGTAGAATGCCGTCCAATCAATATGTCCAAGCAGCAGTTTGAGATATTGGTTCCTTCAGGTGAGCTGGAGGAAGTACAGGAAGTCCTTAATCTTATTCTGCATCCCTGAGTTTCTTACAAGACAAAAGTCATGACAGCGGCAAGCTGCATAACGCAAATAAACGGCTGAAGAGGTGCGGGTGTGTTCAAAGATTTATTTCAGAAGAAACGGAAGTACGCGACTATTCCTTCAGAACGTCTGGAGCGGAGCGGCGGGCCTGCGGAAGGCGAACGCCCCAAACGTGAAATCCCTGAAGGATTAATGAGCAAATGTAATAAATGCGGAACGATCCAGTATAGTAAGGAATTAGAGAAGAACCTAAAGGTATGTCCTAATTGTGGTCACCACTTGCGCCTAAATGCTGTGGAGCGCATTGCAATGACATTAGACCCTGAGGGCTTTATTGAGTTTGACAGTGAAATGTATTCTATCGACCCGCTGAAATTTCCGGGTTACGCTTCCAAAGTGGAGCAACAGCAGCTGAAATCTGGACAAACTGAAGCCGTAATTACGGGTCAGGGTTCCATTGGTGGCCATCCAGTCATCGTAGCTGTGATGAATTTTGAATTTTTCTCAGGCAGCATGGGCTCTGTAGTAGGGGAGAAGATCACCCGTGCGATAGAAGAGGCCACAGAGCAACAGCTTCCACTCCTTATTTTCTCTACTTCAGGTGGAGCGAGAATGCAGGAGAGTATTCTTAGTCTAATGCAAATGGCGAAGACCAGCGCTGCGCTGGCTCGTTTTAACGAGGTTGGAGGTCTTTACATCTCGATAATTACGGATCCTACTACCGGTGGAGTATCTGCGAGTTTTGCCAGCCTTGGTGATATAATTATTGCAGAGCCTGGAGCGGTATTTGGTTTCGCAGGACGTATAGTCATTGAGCAGACCATTCGCCAGAAGCTTCCGGATGATTTCCAGACCGCTGAATTTAATCTTCAGCATGGGTTGCTTGATATGGTCGTGCACCGCAAAGAAATGCGCGCTACATTGACTAAAATTTTGGAGCTGCATGACGTGAAAGGGGGATTTTAGGTTGGCAGGAGAGTTGCCTTTTGAAATGCCTCTGGTAGAAATGCGCAAGAAGATTGCTGAACTGAAGCAGTTTGGCGAAGAGAAGGGTATTGATTTTACGGACGAGGTAGCTAGGCTGGAAGAACGATACCGTGTGCTGGAGGAAGAGATATATTCTAATATTTCTCCTTCGCAAAAAATGCATTTGGCTAGACATCAAGGACGTCCGACTTCCCTTGATCTTATGGGGCAGATCTTCACTGATTTTATTGAACTCCACGGTGATCGGATGTTTGGGGATGATCTTGCTATTGTAGGTGGCATCGGTAAACTAAATGGGTTGCCGGTTACAGTTATTGGCCAGCAGCGCGGTAAAGACACCAAAGAGAATATTTTACGATTCTTCGGCAGTGCACACCCTGAGGGCTTCCGTAAAGCGCTGCGTCTGATGCAGCAAGCGGACAAGTTCAAACGTCCCATTATTACCTTCGTGGATACGAAAGGTGCATACCCAGGCAACACAGCCGAGGAAAGAGGTCAATCCGAAGCGATTGCCCGTAATTTACGCGAGATGTCTCAGTTTGGTGTTCCTGTAATCTGTGTGGTCATCGGTGAAGGCGGAAGCGGTGGCGCCCTGGCATTGGCGGTTGGGAATAGAGTGCTCATGCTGGAACATGCCATTTATTCGGCGATATCTCCTAACGGAGCGGCCTCTATTCTGTGGAAGGATGCTTCGAAGGCTGATCAAGCGGCAGAAGCCATGAAGATAACGGCTGCTGATCTGCTTGAGATGGAAGTTATAGAAGAGATCGTACCAGAGCCTAAAGGCGGCGCTCATCGGGATTACGAAGCAACAGCAGCGGCGATTAAGGATGCATTATGGCGGCATCTGCAGGAGCTAACCCAGATGAACTCAGTGGAATTGAAGGATGATCGATACCGTAAATTCCGTAAAATTGGTGAGTTTGCAGAGGCTCAGCAGGAACAAATTTTTATTGAAGAAGAAGTGAAGTCAGAAGTGTAAAAGTGCAAAATCATTTGCACTTTAAGACATATAGCTATACTTAGTGGGTCTTTTGGATATAGTGTAAAATATACAATTTATTGGAATTAAAATAATCTCGATCCACTAACGGGATTATTTTAATTTTTTTTATGTTTACAGAAAATTCGACTTAAAGTTACACCCAAAAGTGCCTACAACATTGATTTTGTGTCTGGTTTGCAGTAATATTCATAAGGGCGTACTTAAAGGCACATGTGACAAAGTTCCTATTTTATTAGTTAGCCTTGTAGTAGATTTTGTAGTTGGAAAAAGTGAGACAGAGAGAACGAAAAAACGGAGGAAAACCTAATGCGGAAAAGTAAAATTGTATGTACGATCGGACCTGCGAGTGAATCGTTGGAGAATATCAAAAAATTGATTTTGGCTGGTATGAATGTGGCCCGTCTGAATTTCTCCCACGGCGATTTCGAAGAGCACGGTGCTCGGATCAATACGATCCGTCAAGCATCTAAGGAACTGAACAAAACAGTTGCTATCCTGCTCGATACTAAAGGACCGGAGATTCGCACAGGCAAGCTGGAAGTAGAACCGATTGAACTTGTTCAGGACGAGTACCTGACACTGACTACGGAAGAGATCCTTGGTAATCAAGATCGTATTTCCATCACGTACAGCGAACTTCCTAACGATGTTCAAGTAGGATCCACAATCCTTATTGATGACGGTCTGATTGGTTTGACAGTTGTCGACATTCAAGGTACAGAAATCAAGACCCGTATTGTAAACGGTGGTACGATTAAGAGCAAGAAAGGCGTTAACGTACCAGGAGTAAACATCTCCTTGCCGGGTATTACGGAAAAAGACACCAACGATATTCTTTTTGGTATCGAACAGGACATCGATTTTATCGCCGCTTCCTTCGTTCGCAAAGCTAGCGACGTTCAGGAAATTCGTGAGCTGCTTGAGAAAAACAACGCTTCTCACATCCAAATCATTTCCAAAATCGAAAACCAACAAGGTGTTGACAACCTTGATGAAATTTTAGAAGCTTCTGACGGCCTGATGGTTGCTCGTGGTGACCTTGGTGTTGAAATCCCAGCTGAAGATGTACCTTTGGCTCAAAAATTGATGATTCAAAAATGTAACGTTGCTGGTAAACCAGTAATCACAGCTACACAAATGTTGGATTCCATGCAACGCAACCCACGTCCTACTCGCGCTGAAGCAAGTGACGTAGCAAACGCTATTTTAGATGGTACAGATGCAATCATGCTTTCCGGAGAAACTGCTGCTGGTAAATATCCAGTAGAATCCGTACTTACAATGTCCCGCATTGCTGAGAAAGCGGAATCCGCTCTGAACCACCATGAAATCTTCATGAAACAACAAACTGCACAAGAAACTACAGTTACAGAAGCAATCAGCCAATCCGTTGCAATTTCTGCTTTGGATCTGAACGCTAAGGCTATCATTTCTTCGACTGTAACAGGTCATACTGCACGCGTTGTTTCTAAATACCGTCCTAAAGCACCAATCATTGCCGTTACAACACAAGAAAGAACTATGCGTCAATTGTCCCTCGTTTGGGGCGTAACGCCAGTGTTCGGACAAGTTGCATCTTCCACAGATGAGCTGCTGGAAACAGCAATCAAAGGTGGTAAGGATTCCGGTCTGGTTCAAACTGGTGACCTAGTTGTGATTACTGCAGGAATTCCACTTGGACGTTCTGGTTCCACTAACTTGGTAAAAGTAAGCACAATCGAGTAGTTCTCGATTGGCTTCACCTGTTTAGCAGGTTCCATAAAGCTTAATTAAAGGGTTGTCTCAACTGTAGTGAAAATCTACAAGCGAGGCAGCCCTTTTTTTCGTGTTTATCAACATATTCGATTGAAGATTATGTTAAATCCATTTATGCTGTTAGTAACAAATCTTGAATGATAGGTTCGAGTATTTTTATTTGGGGTATGTTCGTTTGACAGTAAAAGAATCCCCACGATGGTTTGGACAAGAAGGAACGGCGATAGTAGCGTTATTTTGCACCATGATTCCTCCCATATTGAGAGTGAGCCTTGGACTTTTGCCATTAATTCGACAGAAATAGAAGCAAGTAGGGGAGACACGCGCCAGCTTTGCAATTGAGCCGTCTACCTCGGGAGCCTCCATAATCCATTCGCCAGAGGTTTGTGGTCCGGTATATCGCTGTAATGTTCGAAAAATCCAATTTCGGCTCAAATTGCGGAGCGTAATCGTCCATTTGTTGCGGCCTACCTTCGTGATGTTCGCTTTTATATGGTCTCCAGGGCTCACTGGAAGGGGAATTACCGTTTCGACATCAGGTAGGATTTCCCACCAAGCGTAATACCGGGCACGGCCATTTACGAATTCATGGCCTGTACCCGTTTGGATCAGGCTGCTGTTCTTGAAACCGTCAATACCAATCCAAGCAGAGGAATAGGAAGGTTTAGAGGTTGGTTTTACATATGGAACGATCCATTCACCGGCAATGCGGTTAAAAGCCCCCTTTTTTCCAGTGATCGTATATCCGCTCCAGTTTGTTGAAGACCAGCCGAAGCCGGAGCTTTGAAATTTGTTCGCATTAGATTTGTCTTTTAGACATGGATGATTGACCCGATTAGAATTTTGCTTATCATTCAACTTGTCCACCGCCTTTATAGTACTGCTATATTAAATGCGGTGATTACATAGGAAGTACGGGTGTTCTGCTAAAATATAAGAGAGTGCAATGCTTGATTAAGAAGCTGGAGAGGATTTGTAGCTTAAAATGGAAAAATTATCGAAGCTGCGTGGCTTTTATCTGTTTTTAGGATTGGCCGGCGGTTCATTTGGCTCATATCTAACGCTGCTGCTTGTCCACAATGGACTTGATAGCGGGCAGATAGGTATACTAATGGCAACAGGCACGCTAATTGCGATCACGATTCAGCCAATATGGGGAATTGTCTCGGATCGGTATAATCAGACGCGTTTGGTACTAATCCTAAGTGTGGCGATACCGGCTTTATTAGCCGTCTTTTACCGTTCGGAATATTTTATAGTGTTACTGCTGGTGTATACCCTCTCCACAATCTTTTCCTCGACACAGGCGCCTATAGCCGATTCTTACGCGATTTCAGCGGCGAAGAGGGCTGGGGCTACTTATGGCAGTATAAGGCTTATGATGAGCATTGGAGCGGCTGTGGGCGCCTATTTAGGCGGATTGTATGTATCGTCCTTCTCTGTATCCACGATATGGCTGCCCTTTCTTATGTTTAATCTGATTGCTGTTCTTATTGCATTGACGCTGCCGAAGCAGGCAGAAGAGAATCATATGATGCGGCAATCGTTTTCTCAGGGGGTTAAAAAGCTGCTGGGGAATCGGGTGTTCCTAGCGTTTTTGGGTGGCAGTTTTCTTGTGAACCAGACGATGACTGCTTTTGGAACCTACTTCGTCATTGCGTTTCAGTCGGTTGGAGGTTCAACTCGTTATGCAGGAATTGCGCTTTTCCTCGCATCTGTAACGAACGTGCCCTCCATGCTGTTTGCTTCCAAGGTAATCAAAAAGCTGGGGCGCGAGCGGACGCTGCTCCTTGGCGCACTTATTTATGTCTTGCGGTGGGGTATTCAGGTGGCTTTCCCTTATCCATCCGTAATGATTGGAGTGCAGGTACTGCATGGTCTATCATTCGGGTTCTTTTATATTGCTGCCGTTGAATATGTATCTCAGATCACCTCTAACGAGATGCAGGCGACTGGGCAAAGTGTTTTTAATATGGTGTTCTCGGGTTTTGCCGGTGTTGTTGGCAATTTATTAAATGGATTCTTGCTCAATCAAGGCGGCGTAGAAGTGATGAACCTGTCTTGTATGTTGAGTTCAATTGCAGGAGCGATGCTGTTATTTTATGTCGCCAGAAGCTCCCGAAGCAAACTATCGACGACAAAGCTATCTTCAGACGGGGCCCGGGCCTAAGCTCTCCCTGCTGCCTATGCCGAAAGGAGTATTTATAAATGGAATTACAGCAAGACGGCTTGCGAAGCCGATGGTATGAGTCTACCCTGCGTGTTCGATACCAGGAAAGTGATCAGATGGGCGTAGTGTATCATGCGAATTATTTGAACTGGTTTGAGTCTGGCCGTACGGAGTTGTTACGTCAGCTTGGCTTTACTTATCGTGAGCTTGAGAATCAGGGAGTGCTGCTGCCTGTTACCTCAGCCGATTTGCAATTTAAAAGTCCGGCGCGATATGATGATCTTATCTCCGTGTATGCGCGAATGACTACCTTTTCAGCGTTAAGAGTCGCATTTGAGTATCAGGTGCGGAGGCTCTCGGAAGCAGAAGGTAGGAATTTAGAGGGTTCAGCGGCTACTTTGGGACAATTGCGGTCGATGGACCTCCCTGGGGAACTGCTGGTTACCGGCTCGACAAATCATGTTTGGGTGAATCGAGAATGGAAGCCTGCCAGGCTGGATAGAGCCCTACCGGAGCTGTTTCACGCGATTAAAGGAGCGCTGCGGGAAGAAAGGGGTTCTGTATGATTAGAAGCAAATGGTTGTGGGCTGCATTATTTATCATTCCTGCCGTGGAATTATTCGGCTTTATCTTTGTAGCAGATCAACTTGGAGCATTCAAAACGCTGCTGCTTATGTTGACGACCTCGGTTATCGGACTATTGATGATGCGTTTCGAAGGGAATAAAGTGCTGCAAGACAGCAGAACACATATGCAGGAGGGACGCGTTCCTGGCCGGACGATGCTGGATGGCCTATGCATTTTTTTCGGTGGCTTACTGCTGATCTTACCTGGCTTCATAACGGATATTGTAGGTTTCTCCTTGGTGTTTCCGTTGACTCGGCCTTTGTATCGTATATTTTTGCTGAAGTGGATTGAGAAAAAGATGAAAAACGGCACCTTCACCTTTTACCGCCGCTAGTCATAATCAAAACAAAAACAGAGCGGGCACCTGTCATTGATAGGAGCCCGCTCTGTTTTGCTATTCCAAGTATTGTAGGGTATTGTTTATTATCTTAGTCTTCCGCTGACAATATAGCTGTGTAATGCGTGAAATACACCTGCTCGGTTAAAGGCTACAAGAATAACTAGAATAACGGGACCGATGATCAGCCCAAGCATACCGAACAGCTGCAAACCTGCAAACATACCGACCAGCATAGCAAGGGGATCAAGCCCAATGCTGCTGGCGAGCACTTTCGGCTCAAGCACTTGGCGGGTTACAAGGATAACGGCATATAGGATAGTAAGTCCGATCCCCAGTGCCAGATTGTCTGTCATGTAAGAGTATAACGCCCACGGAATCATTACGATTCCAACCCCTAAATAAGGCAACAGATCCACAAAACCAATCATTAAGCCAATAGCGAAAGCAGATTTTACACCCAAGAGCAGCAACCCGATCACGACAATGACCGCTGTAATGGAGATCAGGATTAGCTGAGCCCGGAGATAGCCGAAGAGAGCTTTTCGCAGATCCCGCCAGATACCCGATACCGGCTTTAAGAATGGGGCTGGCAGCCAGCCTGTGAGTTTGGCATTATGTCTTTCCCAGCTAGTACTAATAAAAAAGGCAGCGAGAACGACCACGATAAGAATTGTACCCATACTGGGTAGAGCGGAGATCAGCTTTAAGATCACATTAAAAAATCCGGTCACCACTTGCGTAACTGCGTAACCAACGGTTTCCGTTGTTCTGCTGATATTGCTGTCAATGGTGGCGTGATAGTCAGGATTGTCGCGGTAGAACTGATTTATCTGGTTAATGATATTCTGTATGCTTGCATTCTGGCTCAAGGACAGCAGAAGCTCTCTCCATTGGTCCGTATGAAGATTAAAGGTCTGCAGCAGCACGATCAATTCTTTCACTAGCCTTGTAATCATCGCGGTCAGTACTAGTGCGGTTCCGCCTATGTAAAATAGCAGCGAGAGCGATACCGCCAGCCACGCTGGGAGCTTAAGGCCTTTAAGAATCAACACTAGTGGATGCATGATATAAGCGAGCAACCAAGCGAGCAGGAGGGGGTATAACAGCGGAAGCAATAAATAGATTGCCAGCAGGAGGATAGAGGTAGCCAGAACGACCCACAGGCCGCGCAGCAGTCTTTTTAATGCTAATCGGTCCATACGAAGATCTACACCTCCTTCATTCCTGCGGATGCAGGGGAATAAAAGCTCGTCTTCATATATATTCATAGAACCTATTTAAAGACTAGGAAACGGGATAAATATTGGGCTGAACCGGATGCTATAAACTAAAATCTCAACTGTGAATCAAGGGTTTAGAAGTTTTTTTCTATCTCTGTGATAAAATCATTTGATGCGCTGCAAAGCTTCCACATTGTTCACATAACCGACAAAATCCAGTATGATGAATAAAGATTCGATTACGAAAGTCAGACAACATCCTCGCCGGATATGTCCTTGAACTGCACTCCTTAGATTTTTCAATGCTTTAAATTGGAAATGTTTATATGAAACCGAGAATGCTTTTTATACCTTGTTGGCAAAGGAGAGATATGCTATGACAGCTACCAAAGGCTTGGAAGGTATCGTTGCAACAACTTCATCCATTAGCTCTATTGTGGATGGGGTACTCACTTACCGTGGTTATGATATTGATGATCTCGCAGAAAATGCTACCTTCGAAGAAACCGCTTATTTATTGTGGTTTGGCAGTCTACCAACAACACCAGAGCTGGAAGCGCTCAAACGGGATTTCAGTGCTTTCGCACGGATTCCTGAGCCAGTCATCGAGCAAATGAAGCTCTATCCAAAAGACACCAACACCATGGCAGCATTGCGGACTGCTGTATCAAGCCTTGCTCTCTATGATGAAGCGGCTGACGATATGAGTAGAGAAGCTAACGAGATTAAAGCAGTAAAACTACAGGCACAGCTCCCGACGGTTGTGGCGGCCCTATCGCGTATTCGCAAAGGTCTGGAACCTGTGGCTCCTAAAGAAGGCGTCTCGATTGCCGAGAACTTCCTGTATATGTTATGGGGAAAAGAGCCTGACAGTGTATCTGTTAAAGCGCTTGATACCGCACTTGTGCTTCATGCGGACCATGAGCTGAATGCTTCAACTTTTGCAGGCAGAGTTACGGTTGCAACCTTGTCCGATATTTATTCCGGCGTGACCTCCGCTATCGGCGCACTAAAGGGTCCACTTCACGGTGGGGCGAATGAAGCCGTTATGAAGATGCTTGAAGAGATCGGAAGTTTGGAAGCGGTTGAACCTTATATTCGTAAGAAGCTGGATAACCGCGAGAAGATCATGGGCTTCGGCCATAGAGTATACAAAAATGGTGATCCACGTGCTAAACACCTGATGAAAATGTCACTTGAACTTGGCACAATGAAAAATGATACTACGCTGTATGATATGTCCGTAAATATCGAGGAATTGATTACCGGACAAAAGGGACTTAAACCGAATGTTGATTTCTATTCGGCATCAGTTTATACACAGCTGGGTATTGAACGTGAGCTGTTCACTCCTATCTTTGCAATTAGCCGGACTTCAGGCTGGACTGCACATATTCTGGAGCAATATACAGATAACCGTATTATCCGGCCACGTGCAGAATACACAGGTATGATTGAACAGAAATACGTTCCAGTAGACGAAAGATAGAAGGGCAGCCTTGCGGGCTGCTCCTAAAGTTTAGTAGAATGAACCCTAGAATATATGCAATAATGCATATTCATACGTAGAGAGTTTTGTTCGAGGCTTGTCCATGAGAAATTAAATCCCACAAAACTTTAGGAGGAATACACTCAAATGTTGAAACTAGAAAAATTCGATCTGCCAACAGAAGGCGAACAAATCACAATTAAAGATGGTAAACTGCAGGTTCCTAATCATCCAATCATTCCTTTTATCGAGGGTGACGGCACAGGCCGTGATATTTGGAAGGCTTCCAAACGCGTACTTGATGCAGCAGTAACTAAAGCTTATGGCGGCACAAAGCAAATCGCTTGGTACGAAGTTTTTGCTGGCGAAAAAGCCTTCAATACATATGGCGAATGGCTGCCAAATGATACTTTGGAGGCAATCCGTGAATATTTTGTAGCTATTAAAGGTCCACTTACGACTCCAATCGGAGGCGGTATTCGTTCATTGAACGTAGCTTTGCGTCAAGAGTTGGATTTGTACGTATGTCTGCGTCCAGTTCGTTATTTCGAAGGGGTTCCTTCTCCTGTTAAACGTCCTGAGCTGGTGGATATGGTTATTTTCCGTGAGAATACGGAGGATATTTATGCAGGGATTGAATATCAAGAAGGTTCTGCTGAAGTGAAGAAAGTCATCGAATTCCTGCAAAAAGAGATGGGAGTTAACAAAATCCGTTTCCCTGAAACTTCTGGTATTGGTATCAAACCAGTATCCTCCGAAGGTTCAAAACGTTTGGTACGCGCTGCTATTGAATATGCGATCAAACACGGACGCAAGAGCGTAACGCTTGTGCACAAAGGAAACATCATGAAGTTCACTGAAGGTGCCTTCAAAAACTGGGGTTATGAAGTTGCTGAGCAAGAGTTCGGAGATAAGGTCTTCACTTGGAATCAATACGATGTGATTAAAGAACGTGAAGGTGAAGCTGCTGCCAATGCTGCTCAGAAGGATGCTGAAGCTGCGGGCAAAATTATCATCAAGGATGCCATTGCGGATATCGCATTGCAACAAGTTCTGACTCGTCCGACTGATTTTGATGTTATTGCTACCTTGAACCTGAATGGGGATTACCTGTCTGACGCGCTTGCTGCGCAAATCGGCGGTATCGGTATCGCTCCTGGAGCGAACATTAACTATATTTCTGGACATGCGATTTTTGAAGCCACTCATGGCACCGCACCTAAATATGCAGACAAAGATGTTGTGAACCCTGGTTCCGTGATTCTGTCCGGCGTAATGTTGCTGGAGCATCTGGGTTGGCAGGAAGCAGCAGATCTGATTTATAAAGGTATGGAAACAGCTATTAATAACAAAACCGTGACTTATGACTTTGCCCGCCTGATGGAAGGCGCAACTGAACTGAAATGCTCTGCATTTGCCGACGAGATTATTAACCACCTCTAAGATAGGCTGGCTCAACCAACTGAATATATTGAAGTTTAGCTAATACAAGCTATACCGATACCGTTCTAGGAGGAGAATCCTTGGCAATCAAACGTTATAAAATTACAGTTGTAGGTGCCGGTTTTACTGGGGCTACTACAGCTCTTATGCTTGCTCAAAAGGAGCTTGGTGACGTTGTGCTGCTTGATATCCCACAAATGGAGAACACAACCAAGGGGAAGGCACTAGATATGCTGGAAGCAGGTCCTGTACAGAAATTTGACAGTCAAATTACAGGAACCTCAAGCTATGAAGATGCTGCGGATTCAGATATTGTAATCATCACTGCAGGGATTGCCCGTAAACCTGGAATGAGTCGCGATGATCTCGTGAACACCAATGCAGGTATTGTGAAGTCGGTATGCGAGAACATAAAACGTGTAGCACCAGATTCCATTGTAATCATTCTGAGCAATCCAGTTGACGCTATGACCTATGCGGCATTTAATGCGCTGGGTTTTCCGAAGAGTCGCGTAATTGGACAATCCGGAGTGCTGGATACAGCCCGTTATAACACGTTTATTGCACAAGAGCTGAAGGTATCTGTTGAAGATGTACGTGGTTTCGTATTAGGCGGACACGGCGATGATATGGTACCGCTCGTAAGGTATTCCAGTGTCGGTGGCATTCCAATTGATACATTGATATCTGCGGAGCGTATTGATGAGATTGTGCAACGTACACGTGTGGGTGGCGGAGAGATTGTTAACCTCTTAGGAAATGGTAGTGCTTATTATGCACCAGCGGCTTCTTTAGTTCAGATGGCGGAAGCTATCTTGAAGGACAAAAAACGGATCATTCCGGTTATCGCTTTGCTCGAAGGAGAATATGGCTACGATAACCTGTTCATGGGTGTTCCGGCGTTACTTGGTGCCAATGGTATCGAGAAGATTTTTGAACTGGAGCTTACAGCTGAGGAAAAAGCGGCTTTAGATAAGTCTGCTGAATCCGTGCGTAGCGTAACAGCTGTGCTAACTGTATAGATTGTGACAGAGGTATGAAGAAACCCCCATTTTGTTCACTTAAAATGGGGGTTTCCTTTTCTTCTCAAGCAATAATGGGTATAATTAAATGTAACTATTATCACAGTTAAATCGGAGGAGATATGTTATGGATTGGAACGTGTTGTTTTTCTTACATATGATCGGAACCTTGGCACTTGGCTTCTACCTTGTGCTACCCTTCATCCTAGGACGTGCAGAGAAACTGTCGTCTGGGGCTAAAGAAGGAACGTTAAGTGCAGTAACCGGATTTAATCGTTTTGCGCAGTATGGATTGGTGATCCAACTCCTTACAGGCGGTTATATGATGACCAAAGGTGATTATTCAGTAGCGTGGATGATTATTGTTGTTGTGTTATTGCTAGCGATGTTTGCACTTGGCGGTATTATGAGCAAGCCTTTGCGTCTTGCAGCAGCTGGAATTCGTGAGAACCGCGACGTTAGCGCAGAGACTGGCAAATTGCGCACACTTAGTGCACTGCTTACGGTGTCATTGCTACTAATGTTATTCTTCATGGTGTTTAACGATATAGTTTAATCTATAGCGAATTATACCCGCCTCCGTAATGGAGAGCGGGTTTTTCGTATGTTCCGGTAATTTATCTTCATAAAACGTTAATCCCTGATAGGATTCGTATAAGATTTCGGCCGGTAATTTAACGGAGAAACACCCGTCCATCGTTTGAATTGTCGGCTGAAGTGGCTCTGGGAAGCAAACCCGAGTTGTTCAGAAATCCTCTGTATTTTTAAATCGGTATGAAGCAGCAAATGTTTTGACTTCTTTAATCTTAGATTAGTTATGTACTGCCTAGGAGATATCTTATATACCTTTGTAAACAACTTATGGCACTGCACCCGACTTAAGCAAAGCTGCTCAGCAATCAAATTAACCGTGAGCTCCGGCAAATGAATATTGGCTGCAATATATTTTTCGATCTGATGAGCAGTTTCCACCTCGTACAAAGAGTTTGCTTGTCGCGCTGCGTTGGAATTCTCCGAATTCGAGAGCTGTACATCAATGAGTTCAGTCAAAATCATCAGGATGATCGCTTGCAAACGAAGCCTTTCTTTTACAAGAATCATTTCTTCAGTTTCCTCGGGAAATCCAGTGGAGGCCGTCGTGGCGAGAATATTGTTCTTAATAAATTCATCCAAATGTTCCAGTTGGTGATTTAATCCCGAATGCTGCATTTGCTGGTTATTCCATTTCTGTACAGCTTGAGACTGAAACCAATCACGAAACTTTAAATCGTCAATATCGAAATGAAAGGAGAGGTAGATATAGTTGCTCAGGCCAGAATTAACTACATAATGACGTAAGCCAGGTGGAATAATTAACCAATCTCCTTTACCAAAGGCAATGGAACTTCCTTCTACATATTGATGGGAGTTGCCGTCGTAGCAATACAATAGTTCGAAGATTTTGTGATGATGATCAGGGTATGCCCACCCAGGTTCTGCTACACGATAATGAACACCGATCAGCTGCAGTGTACTCATAATGTTCGGAAAGCTGACTTTGTAAGCGATAGGAGTTCTCCTCCTTAGGATCAATAGGGATGTTCTTAATTATATCAAGGATACCTATACATATGACCATTTTGCAGTGTGAGCCGTTGATCATTCCATGGTTTTCTTTACAAAAGGTCAAAAAAAAGAATGAAATCATCATTTGAATCACTTTAGAGAACAGGGATAATGGAGGAACCTAGGGAAGTATTTCGAGAAACGGAAGGAAGTGTAATGAAGTGGGAAAGTTGTGTAGGAATATACTAATCTTATCTTCTTTACTAATGGCTTCATTGACTCTTACTCACGGTACAACAGAGGCAGCCTTTATAAAAGATGGGGCAGAGAGGCAACCTCCAACCCAAATTGCACGCGTATACAAGTTCAATTTTACAAACCAAGTTAAAACAGGGTATCAATCCGTTAGGTATGATCCTAATCACGGTGTACAATTGTATGACTCATCTTTAGGTTATGGTTTTGTTCAAGAGACCAACGCTTTACCCGCCAGAGAAGTGCACACCGACTCAATTACATCCGATGGAACAGGTTTTTTCATCACAGAGCCTAATTTTTTTGCTGAACCTAAATCTGAGAAAGATAATTATAACAACTACGGTATGGCGTTTCGAATGGATGCGCCCCCTGGAACCTACAACATATATGTAAAAACGACTTCTGACGCAGAGGATGGGATCGTGTCAGTATCCGGAATGCAGACCAGCCGCTTGTTGAAAAGTGGACATTGGGACGCTGCAAAGCTTGTACCCGTCAAGCATACGGCTGTAGCCAAAGGGAAAGAGTGGACTTATACGTATGTAAACGGCCGTGACCATATAGATATTGAGATCGAACCGAACAAAGTGAACACAGCTGTGGGGATTGAGGAGATCATACTGGAACCGATTTTGCCACAGCATAGAGCAGTTGGTGCTCTTCCGAATTTATTTATACTTGGAGATTCCACGGTCAAGTCCTACACCTTCGACGAAGCACCAATGAGTGGTTGGGGCCAGATTATTGGCAGTATGTTTAATCAACATAAATTGAGTGTAACTAACTATTCCATGGGAGGACGCTCGTTTAAAAATGCCTATACAGAAGGTCGACTGAACGACATTTTACTGAATGGCAGCATTGGAGATTATGTGTTTATTCAATTCGGACACAATGATGAGAGCGCAGATGAGTTCAGACGTTACGGCAGAGGTTCGACAGAAGCAATGTATGAAAATTATCTTAAAGAAGTTTATCTCCCTGCGATTCAAGCCCGGGGCATGATACCAGTACTGGTAACCCCAATGTCCAGAATTAAAGGGAATGCAAGTCCGGGATATATCTATGAAAATTCTTTTAAATCAAGAAAGTTTGTAGATATTCTTAAACGGGTCGCAGATGAATCTGGAGTTACACTTATTGACCTTAACTCGGAAAGTCTGAAATATTATAACGAGATCGGTGTAGAAGCAATAACAGCCCTCTTCATGTCAATTGAAGCCGGAGAAACGCCAGGCAAAACAAATGACGGAAGTTACGCTAACGGGCATCCTTCAAAGAAAGTCGATGGGACTCATTTTAAAGAAGCGCTCTCCAAACAATTTTCACGGATGATTGTCACGGAGCTTGTAAAGAAAGGTGCTACTGGCGATTCTACTGCTGCCTCTATTACTCCTTACCTTAAAGGGAACGTTAAGCATGCGGCACTAACAGGGAACTGGGGTAAGATTTTTCCGGAAATAACGAATGATACGACGACCGGGGAAGCTGCATATTACCGTAATCAAATTGAAAAATTAATCCAGCTGGGAGTAATGGACAAAGACCGTCAAGGGAATTTTAATCCGGATACGGAGATGACAGTTGCTGAATTCACACGCAGTATTTCTAAGTTAATGAAAGTGGAAAGATCAGATCTTGCCTATTATCCGAAAGGTAAGCTGTCACGTGAAACGATGGGTGCTATTCTCTATGACGTTTACCAAATAAAGTTTGCTAATAAACCTAAGTACATGACTGATTATAACGGCACAGCAGTAGTGCCAGGAGCTCCTGGCTATGATTCGAATCTGGAGCCAGGAGCTAGAGGTGCGATGTACTATCCTCTTGTATCCTGGACGCAGCTTGTTGATACAGCGGACATTTCTCCTTATTTAATTTCAAAAGTGAAAAGTGCATATGAATTAGGACTCATTAGATCTGAAGTGGGGATTGCCAGAGGCGAAATGGTCAATGGGACAGAACTAGAACCTAAAGCTATAGTGACCCGGGAGAAAGCGGCCAAAGCTCTGTACTTTATGTGGGTGCTGGAACATGAAGTGAATGCAGAAAATCATGTTTCTTCTCTAAAATAGTTAGGGTGAACAATTCAAGGCACAGCAGCGATGCTGTGTCTATTTGTATGCAGTGAATTCCTCTCCACTTACAGCAGTATATCTCTCACGGTTGTTTATATCTACTTTCATTGTGGTAAGTAAGATTCGTAAAGCAATTTAAGAAAATGACAAACCCAGCGTATAAACGTGCATAGTTGTGCCATCCTAAGACGATCAGTTAACTATCAATTTGCTTAACGAGAGGAGATAGGGAAGATGTCAGGCAACAATAAACAAGCTACAAAAACCTTACCCCCACAGGAGCAGCATCATCAGCCAGGGATTGAGAGTGAAATGACGCCGCTGCCCAAATACGAGCCGGCAAATTATAAAGCAGCAGGTAAACTGCAAGACAAGGAGGCATTAATTACCGGTGGAGACAGCGGAATTGGGCGTGCAGTTGCTGTGCTTTTTGCTAAAGAAGGCGCTGATGTGGTCATTTCATATCTTAATGAACACTCAGATGCAGAGGAAACTAAACGTCAGGTCGAGCAGGAAGGCCGCAAATGTATCCTAATTCCAGGTGATATCGGTGACGAGAAATTCTGTAAGGATCTTATTAAACAGACGGTGGAGGGCTTAGGAAAGCTTGATATTCTCATCAATAACGCGGCAGAGCAACATCCGCAAGCTAAGATCGAGGATATTACTTCCGAGCAGCTTGAGCGTACTTTCCGTACGAATATATTTGCGATGTTCTATTTAACAAAAGCAGCTATGCCTCATTTAAAAGCAGGATCTACCATTATAAATACAACTTCAATTACCGCTTATCGCGGAAGCCCGCAGCTGCTGGACTATTCATCAACTAAAGGAGCTATTCTTAGCTTCACACGATCCTTGTCCACGAATCTGGCAGAGAAGGGCATACGGGTAAACGGTGTTGCACCAGGTCCAATCTGGACACCGCTGATTCCCTCTACCTTTGATGCAAAACAGGTTAGCGAGTTTGGAGGTACACAGCCTATGAAACGGCCTGGACAACCAGAAGAGCTGGCACCAGCCTATGTATATCTGGCCTCTGACGATTCCAGTTATGTGACTGGACAGGTTATTCATGTAAATGGTGGCGAGGTAGTAAACGGTTAGATCAGTACAGCTAATGTGAATAAATGGGTGTATTTCAATAAAAAAATATGTTACTATAAACCACGTTAGCATTTTAAAATTGTATATTTATGTCACTAGGGGTGCCGATTGGCTGAGACGGAATGGATTTCCGGACCCTTTGAACCTGATCTGGTTAAGACCAGCGTAGGGAAGTGGAGGACGAATTTCTGTTATCGGGCTATTTATAGTGCCGTCTATATACAGATTCTGACTGCCTTCCTTACGGGAGGCAGTTTTTTTGTTTTTTACTGACCTATAGGGAAGTGAGAGAGGAGATCGTGATATTGCAAGCTGAGATCCATCTAATATCAGACGGCAAGCTGCAACTGAGACATTTTGTTGAACTAGCTGTCACGGTGCAGATATGGGTCGATTATATTCACCTGAGAGATAAGCAATGTCCTGCACGCGAACTACTCGCTGCGGCACAGGAGCTGTTGGCTGCCGGTATGCCCGCTACCAAACTGATAATCAACGACCGAATAGATGTAGCCTTGGCAGCTGGTGCCGCGGGGGTTCAGTTGGCCTGGCACAGTCTGAGTCCGGGTACAGCCCGGCGAATTGCACCTCAGCTTCGGCTGGGGAGATCGGTTCATTCTCCGGAAGAAGCGGCGAATGCCTCAGAGCAGGGAGCTGATTATTGCTTGTTTGGTCATGTATTTCCCTCGGATAGCAAGTTAGGGCTGCCCGCACGTGGGTTAGAGCTGCTTGCAGAAACGGTGAAGACCAGCTCTATTCCTGTAATTGCTATTGGCGGAATTAGCCCCGCTAATGCGGCACAGATCATTAGACAAGGTGCGGCAGGAGTTGCTGTGATGTCCGGTATTTGCGGAGCGGATGATCCTTATGAGGCCGCCAAAGCTATTCATATGGCGGTTCATTCATGGCCTGGAGGTAACAGCATGGGCGAAGGGGGTGATTCAGAATGAAGCTGTTGATTAACGGGAAATCCGCAGAGTGTTCTGGTGGTATTCAAACTATAGCTGATTTGATCAGTCTTCCTGAGTGGTCGGGTCGTCTGATGATCATTGAGCTGAATGGAGAAATTGTCAGTAAGGAGAATTATGAAAGTACTGCTCTGAGCGAGGATGATCGTTTGGAACTGGTGCACTTTGTTGGTGGGGGTTGAGATGGAGCGGTATAGAATTTTGAGAAATTTATAAGAACCAAAGGGAGGTAATTTCATGCATGACCCGTTACATATTGGCGGCATCGAATTAACCAGTAGATTATTTATCGGAACCGGAAAATATAGCCGGAATACGCTGATCCCCGAAGTGATTGCTAGCTCTGGTTCTCAGGTGATTACTGTAGCGCTTCGCCGAGTGGACCCGCAAGGTGGAGCAGAAAATATCATGAACCACATTCCCGGCCACATGACTCTTCTGCCTAATACCTCAGGAGCGCGTACAGCGGAAGAGGCAGTCCGTATTGCAAGATTAGCAAGAGCTGCGGGACTGGGGAACTGGGTCAAGATCGAAGTGATCAATGATCAGAAATACCTGCTTCCAGATAATCTGGAGACCATACGAGCTACAGAGATTTTAGCAGCGGAGGGTTTTGTAGTATTGCCATATATGAGTCCGGACCTTTCGGCTGCTTTACGTCTGAGAGATGCCGGTGCTGCTGCTGTGATGCCGCTTGGTGCGCCGATCGGGACGAATCGCGGCCTGCGCACTAAGGAGCTTGTGCGTATTCTTATTGAAGAAGTGAATTTGCCGATTATTGTAGACGCCGGGATTGGCAAGCCCTCGGAAGCGGCGGAAGCAATGGAGATGGGGGCCGCTGCTGTTCTGCTTAATACGGCTATTGCAACGGCACGTAATCCGCTCGTCATGGCGGAAGCGTTCCGCGAGGCGATATCCGCTGGCCGCAAAGCTTATTTGGCAGGACTCGGTCCTGTAGAAGAAGTTGCTTTTGCTTCGTCACCGTTGACTGGATTTTTGAACTGAATTTGATAGGTCACGAAAGGAGGGAAGATTAGCATGAGCTTTTTTGACACACTGGCCCGCTTGGAGCAGTATCCTTATGAGCAGCTGTGGAAGGAGTTCCGGGAGGATGACGTTAAGCGGGCGCTTGGAAAAGACAAGCTGAACGAAAATGATTTGTTGGCATTGCTCTCTCCGGCAGCAACGCCGCTGCTAGAGGAGATGGCGTTGGCTGCACAGCGACTGACCCGTGCACATTTTGGTTATTCGATGCAGCTGTTCACACCGATGTATCTTGCGGATTTTTGTGTGAATCATTGTACCTACTGCAGCTTCAGCTCCATTTATGATTTTCCGCGCAAAAAGCTGTCCTTGGAGGAGGTTCGCAGGGAGGCTGAGAAGATTGCAGCTACAGGTCTGCGGCATATCCTCATTTTGACTGGTGAATCGCGCCGGGAGAATCCTGTCTCATATATTAAGGATTGCGTAGATGTACTCAGGGAATTTTTTTCCTCTGTCAGTATTGAGATAAATCCTCTATCAACTGCAGAATATAAAGAGCTTCTTCAAGCAGGGGTGGATGGATTAACACTGTACCAAGAGGTGTACCACCAGGAGACTTACAGAAAGCTGCATGTTAAAGGGCCTAAAAGAAACTACCGGAATCGCCTGGATGCACCTGAACGCGGCTGTCAGGCAGGTTTTCGTTCTGTGAATATTGGTACGTTGCTCGGGATGTATGATTGGCGGCAAGAGGCATTCCAAAGTGCCATGCATGCCCGTTATTTGCAGGATCGGTATCCAGATTGCGAGATCAGTCTGTCACCTCCACGGTTTCGGCCTTATTTAGGGGAATTTAACCCGGAGTGTGATGTTACCGACCGATCGCTAGTGCAGATTATTTTGGCATACCGGTTATTTTTACCCCGTTCGGGCATTACTTTATCTACAAGAGAGCCTGCCTCTCTACGCGATCATTTAATTCATCTAGGAATAACTAAGATGTCAGCCGGGGTCACTACTGAGGTGGGCGGTCACACTAATGCAGGGGGAACTCCGCAATTCGAAATATCCGATAGCCGTAGTGTGCAGGAGATTACGAAAATGCTATATACGAAGGGTTTGCAGCCCATTTTTAAAGACTGGGATATCCTGACCGAATCAACAACGTAACGCTTGTATTATCAATTATTAATCACTAAATGGACCCCTGCGAGATTCATGCGGAGGTCCATTTTTTATTGTATAGAGGGTGTTTAGTTTCCGGCAGAGAGCTCATCGAGAGACATTTCGAAACTCGGTGCCATATGAGTCAGAAAATAATCCACTTCCTGCAGGTCAAGCCCACGAAGTTTTGCTGCTGTCTGCTCCTTCGCGGCGGCGAATTCTCGGTTTCCTGCAGCAACTTCCCATACGCATTTCAAATAAGCATCCAGCCGATCAGCGGCTTTCACATAGCTGTGCAGCAGAATGTCCTCCGAATCGGGAGGGCTGTCTTCCGGTCGTATAAGCTGAGTGTAGATGCTTTTCAGCTCTGATGGAATCATTCCAGTTAAGCGATCAGCCGCAACTTTCTCCATTTCGCGGAAGCTGGTGAGCAAGCGAGGATTGTTGTATTTTACCGGCGTGGCGATGTCACCTGTGAACACTTCGCTGGCATCATGGAACAGAGCTAGGGTTGCTGCTCGTTCCGCGTTTAGTGAACGTCCAAAATGAACATTACCGATGGAACAGAGCATATGTGTGAGCAATGCAACATGAAAAGAATGCTCAGCGACGTTCTCCGGTGCGGTGCTGCGCATCAAGCTCCAGCGCTGAATATACTGAAGACGATATAGATAGGCAGAAAAATGGTAGCTCAATTTTAAAGTAACCCCTTTCATGCGGTGCTAGGTATGATATTATTATACTAATTGTATCAAACTTTAGATAACCTGGAACTGCCGAGAGGAGCTTGAATGAAGATGCAGCATTTTGAAGACAGTATTTATAACCTTATCGTAGAAACTTCCACGAATTTGCCGGGAGATGTACGCCGGGCAGTTGCAAAAGGTCGCGCGCTGGAAGACAGGGCTACCCGGTCCGGTCTTGCTTTAACCACGATTGCGCAAAATATCGGAATGGCTGAGCAGCAAGTGTCTCCGATCTGTCAGGATACGGGAATGCCTACATTTATCATTCACACCCCTGTGGGAATCAATCAGATTGAGATGAAAAAAGATATTCATAATGCCATTGTACGAGCGACCAAGAATGGTAAACTTCGTCCCAATTCTGTAGATTCATTAACAGGTGAGAATAGCGGAGATAACTTGGGTGCAGGCACACCAGTCATTCATTTCGAACAATGGGAAGAGGATAAAATAGACGTTAGACTTATTCTGAAGGGTGGAGGCTGCGAGAATAAAAATATTCAATACAGTCTCCCGGCAGAATTAGAAGGACTCGGCAAAGCGGGTCGGGATCTGGACGGAATCCGTAAATGTATTTTACACGCGGTATATCAGGCGCAGGGACAAGGCTGCAGTGCCGGTTTTATTGGCGTGGGTATCGGCGGTGACCGTACGACTGGCTACGAGCTGGCTAAGAAGCAGCTGTTCCGCAAAGTGGAGGATGTTAATCCAATAGAAGACCTTAGTAAGCTGGAAGACTATATTATGGAGAATGCTAACAAGCTTGGAATTGGCACGATGGGCTTTGGTGGTGAAGTATCGCTGCTGGGCTGTAAGGTTGGCGTAATGAATCGTCTGCCAGCTAGCTTTTTCGTATCCGTTGCTTATAACTGTTGGGCCTTCCGCCGCCAAGGGGTGCTGGTTGATCCATCCACAGGCAATATAGAGGATTGGTTGTATGAGAGTGGTACAGGGATATCTGTAGATGATGAAGGGGCACATGAATCTGAAGCAGTAATTGCTGAGGGAGCTAACAGCCCAGCCTCTGAATCGCGGGAAGTACGTCTTACAACGCCGATAAGTGAAGAGGATATCCGTAGTCTGCGTGTTGGAGACGTGGTTATTTTATCCGGTGAAATGCATACAGGCCGTGATGCTTTGCACAAATATTTAATGGATCATGAGTCTCCGGTAGATCTGGAAGGGGCTGTGATTTATCATTGTGGTCCTGTGATGATGAAAGATGAGGAAGGCTGGCATGTAAAAGCTGCGGGACCAACTACGAGCATTCGTGAAGAGCCTTATCAAGGCGATATTATCAAAAAATTTGGAATCCGTGCAGTCATCGGAAAAGGTGGTATGGGTCCAAAAACGTTAAAAGCGTTACAGGAGCACGGCGGGGTATACCTCAATGCGATTGGTGGAGCCGCCCAGTATTATGCAGAGTGCATTAAGAAGGTCAACGCTGTTGATTTTATGGAATTTGGTATTCCTGAGGCGATGTGGCATCTCGATGTGGAGGGTTTTGCAGCGATTGTGACGATGGATGCTCACGGCAACAGTCTGCATGCGGATGTGGAAAAAGATTCTGCAGCTAAATTGACTCAATTCAAGGAGCCAGTGTTTAAATAAATGGGGTTACAACCGTTGGATAAGTCATGAGGAGGGCAGATTCTCTGAATGGCTTTTCCATGGGTTTTAATCAAATTATAAGGATTTATATGTCCAGACTATAAATGATCCTTAAGGAACGCCGAAGGCGTTTTTACCTGTCTAAAGGAGGACAATGAATGGCACCACATTATATTAGAAATGGGTTTCTTAACGTTACGCCGTATTTTATTGCGGAAGATGCAGACCAATTGATAGATTTTGTTGTGCACTGCTTTGATGCCAAAATTATTGATATGCTGCGAAATGATGAGGGAAGGATTAGGCATGCCGAGGTCAGAATCGGTGATTCCATCATTGAGATTTCCGAAGCGAATGAAAAGTATTCACCGGTACAGCTTGCCATTCATCTTTATGTAAGAAATGTTGATGAGACCTACCGCAAGTGCCTGGATGCCGGGGCTTCTATTATTGAAGAACCACTGGATAAATCCTATGGAGAAAGAGGAGCAGGGGTTAGAGACCGTCAGGGTAATCAGTGGTTTCTTGCCACCCGTACAGAATAAACTCATGTGTTTTTACAAAAGTAATACAAAGTAACAGTCCAGAGTTAATCAACTCGGGCTGTTATTTTTATATAATCTACTCTGGGGGGCTTATGTCACGGTCATAGTCGTACTGGTATTTTGAAGAAAATGAAGTTAGGATAAAAGATACAATGATAAAGGGAGAGGCAAATTTCAGATGAAACCGTTTCGCGCTCGTCTTACGTTTATACTTATGGCCTTAATCGGTATTTCCATGATTGGTACTGGATTTACGATGGCTCATCTGTTTAAGAGCTCCCATATAACTGCTCTGGAAGAGAATATGTCCCGGGAAATAAGTTTGCTCTCAGGAACACTGGAATTTGTAGATATGAATTCTTCAAATGCGATCCCGTATTACACTGAACAGGCGGAGCATATTTCTAAACTTTTAGATTCTCGGATAACGTTTATTACAAAGTCGGGTAAAGTAATTGGCGATTCTGAGAAAAACCCCTTGGAAATGGACAACCACTCCAATCGTGAAGAAGAGATAGGGGCTGCGAAAGAGGGAACTGGACGGGCAATCCGTTACAGCGAAACTCTAAAGCATGAGATGTTATACGTGGCTGGAAAGGTAACTTCTGATCAGGGATTTGACGGCTATATTCGGGTCTCAATGGGACTTGATGCTGTAACGCAAGGTCTTAAGCATGCTTGGATGATCATGGCTGCAGGTCTAATTATCTTGTTCTTGTCAGCAACTATTGTGAGCTATAAAGTAGCTTCAAGCATGACTTCCCCGCTGGAGCAAATCACAAGAGTCGCCCGGCGGATTACCGATCTGGATTATGATGCCAGAGTTCATTTGAAGCGTAAAGATGAAGTTGGACAGCTGGCTACAGCGATTAATGCGATGGCAGACAGTCTTCAAGACCAGCTTAAGACGATTCGTGATAATGAGGATCTGCTGCAAAGCGTGCTGGATAATATGACGGGCGGCATCATAATGATCAATGCGGAAGAAGAGATTGCGCTGCTTAATCGGGCTTCAGAGCGAATGCTTGATGTCAGTAACGGTGAAATGGCGGGTCATTCGTACAAAGAGTTAAAACGGCATTATGAGCTAACCCGTCTGCTTGAAGAAGGGGTGTTAAGCCGGGAGCCGATTCATGAAGAACGAAGTATTTATAACCCAAGAGAGCGAATTGTACGGATGGACGCGGTTCCGATGATCCAGGATGGTACGTACAGAGGTATGCTTTTCCTATTGCAAGAGGTTACGGAAATTCGCCGTTTGGAGCGGATGCGTAGTGAATTTGTAGCTAATGTATCGCATGAACTCAAGACTCCGGTTGCAGCGGTCAAAGGGTTTGCCGAGACCTTACTGGGAGGCGGAGTTAAAGATGAGAAGACGGCGAGATCCTTCCTGCAAATTATTTATGATGAGAATGAGCGTTTAAATCGCTTGATTGGAGATATTCTGGAATTATCTAAAATCGAATCTAAACGGGTGCAGCTCGATTGCTCACCGGTTCATATCATTGAATTCTTTGATTCCGTGCTGGGAACCATCAGTAAAGTCGCTGAGAAGAAAAACATTAGTCTTAATGTAGAGGTTCCAGAGGAGCTATTCATTGAGGCGGATGAGGATAAGCTGCGTCAAATCTTTATGAATCTGTTCTCTAATGCGATTAATTACACACATGAGGGCGGAAACGTAAAGGTCTACGTTAAGAGTCTACTGAAACCAGACGGCTCCGAAAATGTTCAATTTACTGTTAGCGATACAGGTATGGGGATTCCTAAAAAAGATCTGCCGCGTATTTTTGAACGTTTTTACCGGGTGGATAAGGCAAGATCCAGAAGCTCCGGCGGAACGGGATTGGGGCTGTCTATTGTGAAGCATTTGGTAGATATGCACCATGGAGTGATTTCAGTTGAAAGTGATTTGGGAATCGGCAGTTCCTTTGTGATTGAATTGCCTTTGCTGCAGGAAGAAAAGACCGATTAGATTTTTGTGAATTCACTTTTTCAATTTTACACTAAGTTAACATTACGGTGATATGATGGTTTTGTTGCTGTTTTGTAAAAATCAAACTATATGGAAGACGGGGGAACCTATGGCTCAACGATTGCTTGTCATTGAAGACGAACCGACACTAGCCCGGCTGCTGTCCTATAACTTAACGCAGGAAGGTTACGAGGTGACGGTAGAGGATCATGGAACGGCAGGATATGATCGTGCGACGAGGGAACCTTTTGACTTGATCGTATTGGATCTGATGCTGCCAGGAATGAATGGCATTGACATCCTTGATAAATTGCGTGGACAAGGTATCCGCACACCTATTATCGTATTGACTGCTAAAAATGCTGAAGAAGATGTGGTTAGAGGGCTGAAATCCGGTGCTGATGATTATATAACCAAACCTTTTGGGGTATCCGAATTGCTTGCAAGAGTGAGCGCTGTATTGCGGCGGATTTCCGGTCTTGCTGAGGAGGCTCCACAAGAGACACCTATATCTGCTTCTACGATCATTCTGGGACAACTAGAAATCTATCCTGAGCGGTATGAAGTTTCCTTAGGTGGACATAGCATTAACCTGCGACCGAAAGAGTTCGAGGTATTGTTATATTTGGCTCGTAAACCAGGGGTAGTGCTGACAAGAGATGATCTTATGAACGCTGTATGGGGCTTTGATTATATTGGTGGACAGCGCACCGTTGATGTGCACGTAAGTTCACTTCGTAAAAAGCTTGAGCTAGATCCAGAATCCGTCCATATCGATTCCATTCGAGGTGTAGGTTATAAATTAGTTGTTAACAAAAAGAGAGCTCCGGTCATTTAGCATGACTGGAGTTTTCTTCTTTATCCCGTTCATAAACAAGATTCAGGTGAGATTACACGCCGAATTGTAGGGAATACTATCACGTGGACTAATTCATCTTCACCAATTTTACATTGCGTTAACATTTCTCTCCAACTGTATTTACATTAAAAGCTTATTATGGAGAACGAAGATGATGAGAAGGAGACGTAAATACTAATGAAATCCATCATTGACATAGAGAAACTTGATCTCTACTATGAGTCATTTCACGCACTGAAGAATGTGAATCTGCAAATTCCGGAGAAACAGGTTACTGCTTTTATTGGACCTTCCGGTTGCGGAAAATCCACTCTGTTGCGCACGCTGAATCGTATGAATGATATGATTCCTGGTACACGTATTGAAGGAACTGTAAACATCGGCGGCAAAAATATTTATAGTGACGAGGTAGAGGTAGAAAGCCTGCGTAAGCAGGTGGGCATGGTATTCCAACAGCCCAATCCTTTTCCGAAGTCGATTTACGACAATGTAGCTTATGGTCCTCGCCTGCACGGTATTCGTTCAAAGAGCGAACTGGATGAGATTGTAGAGCAAAGTCTGCGTCATTCCGCGCTGTGGGAGGAAGTTAAAGATTTTCTGAAAAAATCTGCCCTTAGCTTGTCCGGCGGACAGCAGCAACGGCTGTGTATCGCCCGAGCTTTGGCAGTACAGCCGGATATTCTGCTCATGGATGAGGCAACGTCTGCACTTGATCCTGTGTCTACGCTCAAGATAGAGGAGCTTGTACAGGAATTAAGAAGTAAGTATACAATCGTTATGGTTACTCATAACATGCATCAGGCGGCACGTGTATCTGGTCGAACCGTGTTTTTCTTGAATGGTGTAATTGTAGAGGCGGCGGATACAGAGGTGTTGTTCTCGACTCCTAAGGATTCCCGCACCGAAGATTATATTTCTGGACGTTTCGGCTGATACGGGCTACAAGGGCGCTCGTCCTTGGAAATGGCAAGCTGACCATACATTAATGAGGAGGATCGCTCTTACTATGATTCGCAGAAAAGAATTTGATAAAGATTTGGAAGAGCTGCGCAGTCTGCTGCAGCAGATGGGTGAACATGTAATAGATGCTCTTGGTGGAGCAATTGTTGCTTTACAGAATCTTGATACTGTGCGCGCTCAGGAAATCATTAAAGCAGATTTGCAGCTGAATGCCATGGAAGATAAAATCATGGAAATTGGCTCACGGCTAATTATTACACAGCAGCCTGTAGCAAAAGATTTGCGCCGCATTATCGTTGCTTTCAAAATATCTAGCGATTTGGAACGTATGGGTGACTTGGCTATTGATGTTGCGAAAGCAACTATGCGCATCCATGGACAGCAGCTGATCAAGCCGCTTGTAGACATTCCACGTATGGCGGAAATTGTGACGACCATGATTGATGAGGCTATCCAGTCTTATCTGGATGAGAACACGGATCTGGCTTATAGAATGGCACAAGATGATGATCAGGTCGATCAATTATATGGTTCGATGATCAATGAGCTATATAGTTATATGGTGGCAAAACCGGATTCTGTATCCCAAGCTATGTTATTAACGCTGGTAGGCCGTTATATTGAACGGATTGCCGATCATGCGACTAACATTGGTGAGAGTGTTGTTTATCTGGTCACAGGCAGCCGTCCGGACTTGAATCAGTAATTTGCACTTACACAGCTTTTGTTATATCTTTAGTTAAACTAAGTAGCCGCCCTTTTAAAAGGGCGGCTACTTGTTGTATATCCTTAACATATCAGCTTATCCCACTGTTTAGGTTGGTAAAGCCGTTTCTACTTGTACAGGGCATATGGTAAGATGTAAGGAGTAAGCATGAAAAAGGCGAGGTGCACTATGGACAAGTTGATACTTATAGATGGAAACAATATTATTTACCGTGCTTTTTTTGCGATGCCCCCGCTGACGAATACAGCAGGGCAACAGACAAATGCGGTGTACGGATTTACAACGATGCTGCTTCGTTTAATCGAAGAACATAAACCGACACATATGATTGTCGCTTTCGATGCAGGGAAAGTTACTTTTCGGCATGAAGGTTATCAAGATTATAAGGGCGGCCGGCAAAAAACACCGCCGGAACTCTCCGAGCAGTTCCCTTTGTTGAAGGAATTGCTGACTAATTTAGGTGTACCGCAGTTTGAAATTGGCAATTATGAGGCTGATGATATTATTGGCACCATTTCACGCCAGGCGGATGAAGCGGGACGGCAGGTTATGATCGTGTCGGGAGACAAGGATATGTTGCAGCTGGCCTCTGAGCATACGACCGTTGCTTTAATCCGCAAAGGGGTCACCGAAGTTGAGCTTTATGGGCCGGAACAAATCCGGGAGAAATATGACCTAACCCCTGAGCAGATCATTGATCTTAAAGGGCTGATGGGCGATGCAAGTGATAACATCCCGGGAGTACCCGGCGTAGGTGAGAAGACAGCTTTGAAGCTGCTGCATCAATTTGGATCAGTGGAAGGTGTCTTAGCTGGAACCGGTGAGCTAAAGGGTAAAATGAAAGAGAAACTGGAAACCCATGCGGAAGATGCGGTGATGAGCAAAAAATTAGCGACCATCTATCGTGAAGTACCGCTTGAGCATTCGTGGGAAGACATGGTCTTCAATGGAATTTCAGCAGATACAGCCGGACCAGCGCTTGCCAAGCTGGAATTTAAATCATTGTTGGAACGTTTGTCACTTAGTGCCTACGCTCCTGTTGCCGAGGGTGAGGAGAGTACTGCTGAAGTAGAAGCTGAGGCACTTGATATTACGATCGTAAGTGAAGAAGAACTTAAGGAGCTCAGTGAAGCCCTGGCTGGTATTTCGGCGCTGCATGTGGAATCGTATGGAGATAATCCGCATCGTGCCGAGGTAATCGGAATAGGATTGTCCTCTCTGGAGCGGCATTACTATGTGCCATTTGAATTACTGCATAAACCGGCCGCTGCGAAGCTGCGTGATTGGCTAGGAGATGAAAAGGCTCCGAAAAGTGGATATGATCTTCACCGCGCTGATTTGGCTCTACACTGGCAGGGAATTGCTTTTGCAGGTGCAGCTCATGATGTGCAGCTGGCGGCTTATTTGCTTGATCCTACGGAGGCTAATCAGAATCTAAATGATCTCACTGCTAAATACGGCTTGCCGCGGCTCTCTCCTGATGAAGAGGTATTTGGTAAAGGTGCCAAATACAAAATCCCTGAGCTTGAAGTTTTAGGAAATCACGTTGCACGAAAGAGTGCAACGGTTCTTGGAATCGCACAGAAGCAACAGCAGGAGCTGGTGGAGACCGCAATGACAGGGCTATTCGAGGATCTGGAAATGCCTTTGTCACGGATTTTGGCGGATATGGAGAAACAGGGGATTGCAGTCAATGCTGGTGATCTTAAAGAGCTTGGAAAAGAATTCGAGGCGCAAATTTCCAAATTGGTCAGTGAAATATACGAGATTTGTGGCACTGAGTTTAATTTGAACTCACCAAAGCAGCTGGGTGAAATCTTGTTTGTAAAGCTAGGTCTGCCTGTCGTCAAGAAGACGAAGACGGGTTATTCCACGGATGCAGAAGTGCTTGAGAAACTGGCGCCATACCACGATGTGGTGCGTTTGATTCTGCAATATCGCACAATTGCAAAGCTGCAATCTACCTACGTAGAGGGGCTGCTTAAAGAAATTTCCCCGAACACAGGGAAGGTGCATACATTCTATCGGCAGACAATTGCCGCTACAGGACGGCTTAGCAGCCAATTTCCGAACTTGCAAAATATCCCGATTCGTCTAGAGGAAGGACGCAAAATCCGCAAGGTATTCGTTCCGTCCGAACCGGGCTGGTCCATCCTGGCAGCCGACTATTCGCAGATCGAACTGCGTGTGCTGGCACATATTTCCGGTGATGAGCGGATGAAGGAAGCCTTTCTGCATGATATGGATATTCACACGAAGACAGCGATGGATGTGTTCGGTGTGACCGCAGAACAGGTGGACAGTAATATGCGCCGTGCCGCAAAAGCCGTTAACTTTGGGATCGTCTACGGGATCAGTGATTACGGTCTCTCGCAGAATCTGAATATTCCGCGTAAGGAAGCCGCGCAATTTATTGAGCAATATTTTGAGGTTTATCAGGGTGTACGCCGCTATATGGACGATATTGTAGTGGAGGCACGGAAGTATGGTTATGTGACCACATTGCTCGAACGTCGCCGTTATCTTCCGGAGATTAATGCGAAGAACTTTAATCTGCGCTCTTTTGCGGAGCGGACAGCAATGAATACACCTATACAGGGAACAGCAGCGGATATAATCAAGCTGGCGATGGTGCATATGGACAAGGCGTTATTTGATCGTGGGCTTAAGAGCCGTATGCTGCTTCAAGTACACGATGAGCTTGTATTCGAGGTGCCAGAGGATGAAATGGAGCTTATGAAGACGCTTTTGCCGGAAGTAATGGGTGGAGCCCTAAAGTTATCTGTGCCGCTTAAGGCAGAGGTCAGCTTTGGAAGTAACTGGTACGAGGCGAAATAGACTCCCTTTAAGGTGTGCATATCAGCTATAATGTAGTTGAGGTGAAGACATCATGCCGGAATTACCGGAAGTAGAGACAGTCAAGAGAACACTTAATGAGTTAGTTAATGGAAAGCAGATAGAGAATGTAACCGTCCGGTTGGCGCGGATTATTCAGCGTCCGGATGATATTCAGGCTTTTGCCCACCTGCTGGCAGGTCATAGCATTGTAAAAGTTGAACGAAGAGGAAAGTTTTTGCGTATTGTGCTGGATGGTCTGGTGCTTGTGTCACATTTACGGATGGAAGGCCGTTACGGACTTTTTTCAAATGATGACCCACTGGACAAGCATACACATGTGATTTTTCATTTTACGGATGGAACTGAGCTGCGTTACACGGATGTTCGCCAATTCGGGACAATGCATCTTTTTCAGATGGGAGAAGATCTTCAGCTGCCGCCTTTAAATAAGCTGGGGCAGGAGCCGCTGGAGCCTTCTTTTACACCGGAGAGGTTTAAGCAGATCGTGTCAGGTAAAAGCACCAAAATTAAATCGCTGCTGCTTAATCAGGAATATATCGTCGGCATCGGCAATATTTATGTAGATGAGTCGTTGCACCGTGCGGGTATCCATCCTGAAGACAGCGCCAAAGCGCTCACGGACAATCAATTGGACAAGCTGCATCATGCTATTGTAAGCACGCTGGCCGAAGCGGTTAACGCCGGAGGTTCATCTGTTAAGTCATATGTTAATGGCCAAGGTGAGAGCGGTACGTATCAGCAGCAGCTATTGATTTACGGTCGTAAAGATCAGCCGTGTAGTAACTGCGGAACGATGATTGAGAAGACGGTTGTAGGCGGTCGTGGCACGCATTATTGTCCAAATTGCCAGCGTCCGACTGTTCACTGAATTTGTTGAAATAATAAGGTTGGCACCCACTACTTGTCCCGCCCATATACTGTGTGAAGAATGCTTAATAGAGAACGGAAGCTGAAACGATAAAATTTCAGTTTTCCGGTTCTTCACAGGAGGGATTGCGGGTGCTCAGCCCATTATTTTCACTGCTATTGCTAGCGTTTGCCTTGAGTTTGGATGGTTTTGGTGTAGGAATTACATATGGGCTGCGTAAAATGAAAATACCACTGCTCTCCGTTCTGATTATCTCGCTCTGTTCGGGGGTAGTTATCTGTGTATCGATGCAGGTTGGGGTTTTGCTTGCCAAGGTAGTGTCTCCGAATGCAGCTTCTATGGTTGGTGCAGTTATACTTGTGCTAATGGGGTGCTGGTCGCTTGTTCAGATGTTGATGCAGAAAGAGAAAGATGCAGATGGCGGACGTAAAGCTGAAACGGTAGATAAGGGCTCATTTTCCGAACAGGCTTGGGCAGAGGTAGCAGCTGATTCTGAAGCGGGTACAGAACCTGTTATGAATGATGAACCGTTGAAATCAGCTGTTTTTTCACTTGAGCTTCGCCGTTTGGGGATTGTAGTACAGATCTTGCGTACCCCGTCTTCTGCGGATATGGATGCCTCAGGAAGCATCTCTTCGATGGAAGCGATGATACTGGGGATTGCGCTCTCTCTGGATGCTTTTGGGGCTGGACTTGGCGCAGCGCTGCTTGGCTTCAATCCGATATGGACATCACTTACAATAGCTTTGTTTAGTGGTACATTTCTATTGCTGGGTATGAAGACTGGACTTAGATTTGCCGGGAACTACTGGATGAAGCATGCTGCCGCATTACCAGCGTTATTATTAATTGCAATGGGAATACTGAAGCTATTATGAGGTGAGTACATGATTATAGGCTTAACCGGAGGAATCGCATCCGGAAAAAGCACAGTGTCTGCACTGCTTGTGAACAAGGGAGCGAGGCTGGTTGATGCCGATGTGATCGCCAGAGAAGTTATGCTTCCCGGGCATGAAGTGTTGGCTGCTGCTGCTAAGCAATTCGGAAAAGAGATCCTTTTTCCGGATGGAACACTGAATAGGGCCAAATTAGGTGAAATCGTCTTTCAAGATCCGGTGGCCCTGCAAACCTTGAACAATTTGACGCATCCTGCCATCCGGCAGGAAATCAAAGACCGTATGTACAGCATGGAGCAGGAAGAGCCGAAGCGGCTTATTATTGTGGATATTCCGCTTCTTTTTGAATCAGGGCTTGAGACCCTGTTCCATGAGATTGTAGTAGTCTACGTTCCCCGTGAAATGCAAATTGCTCGATTAATGGAACGTAATAGGCTCTCTTTAGAAGAAGCAGAAGCGCGATTGAATGCACAGATGGATATTGAGCAGAAACGTAATAAAGCGGACTACATCATCGACAACAGTGGCGATCTTGCGTACACTGAGCAACAGGTTGCTGTGTTTTGGGACAGGCTGGGTTTATCATGAAATGGCTACGTAAAAAAAGAGTACTGCTTCTGCTATTTGTGGGTTTTACGGCAATATTGTTTCTGAGTACTAACTGGATGTCGTGGTTTTATCCCATCCATTTTAAAGATGAGATTCGCAAGCACAGCATCACTTATGAGATAGACCCGTTTCTTGTAACCGCGATTATTCGTGTAGAAACGAACTTCAAAACTGGACGAGAATCCAAAAAAGGCGCACTAGGGCTGATGCAGCTTATGCCGGATACCGCGAAGTGGGCGCTGGAAAAGGCCAAGCTTCCAAACGTATCTATGGAAGAACTCAAGCATGAGCCTTCGGCTAATATTGAACTGGGTACATGGTATCTTTCAACTTTATCCCGTCAGTTCGAAGGTAAACGTACAGCAATTATCGCAGCCTATAATGCTGGACCCGGAAAAGTTCAACGCTGGTTGGACGAAGGGATCTGGGATGGGACAGATGCAACCATTAAAGATATTCCCATTGGTGAAACCAGGCATTATGTACAGCGCGTTAATTATTACTATGATCAGTACACGGACATTTACAAAGAATTTTAATTTCTACCGTGTTATGTATAAAAAGAAGTATTAAACGACCTGTAGGTCGTTTAATACTTCTTCAAAAAGCTTATGTTGGTCAGGTTATTTGTATTGACCTGCCAGTTGTTGTTCTGCCAGGGTTACAAGACGTTTAGTGATGTAACCACCGATCGAACCATTTTCATAAGAAGTTTTATTGCCTTGGTAACCATCTGGGGAAAGCGTGATTCCTAGTTCTTGGGCAACTTCGTATTTAAGTTGTTCCAAGGCACCGCGGGAATTTGGAGCTACAAGGTTATTGGAGTTGTTGCTTTGGCTCATTGCTGTTCACCTCCTCTGTTGGTAACTGTATTATGTGCCGGACTTGCCATTATCATTACAAGAAAAAAACGGTGATTTCTGGAAATAATAAAAAAGCCGTTCAAAAGCCGGATTTATAACGTGCCGGGACCCATACCATTATGTAATAGGAAGTGATGAAGCTTATGAAATGCCCTTACTGTGATCACACAAATACTAAAGTGCTGGACTCGCGACCAGCGAATGAAAATAAGTCAATCCGTCGTAGGCGTGAATGTGAGCGTTGCAGCAAACGTTTCACTACTTTTGAAATGATTGAAGAAACGCCACTCATTGTAATTAAAAAAGACGGCAGCCGTGAGGAATTCAGTCGTGATAAAATACTCCGCGGTCTCATCCGTGCTTGTGAGAAACGGCCGGTTTCTGTGGAACGTCTAGAAAAGATCGTATCCGAGGTTGAGAAATCTCTGCGCGGCATCGCCGTTGCGGAAGTGGAAAGCCAACAGATTGGTGAATTCGTGATGGAGCAGCTCTACCCAGTAGATGAAGTGGCTTACGTTCGTTTTGCGTCCGTATATCGCCAGTTCAAGGATATTAATATGTTCATGAAGGAACTCAAAGGGCTGCTGTCCAAGAGTACGGGAGAATTAGAGGGATTATAGGGTTTTGTCCAGTTAGGGCGTTACAGCCAATCCTAGGGTCTGTTAGGAGTGCTTGTACTGGTTTGTTTCCTCTGAGTTTTGAGCGGGGAATTTGAGTGGAAAAATGAATTTTAAAAAAAGTGTTGACATAGAGGGCGATTTTTTATATTATATAGAAGTCGCCTACGACGCTTGAGTTTATCGGAACAACTCAATTACGACCAAACTAAAATTAAAAAATGTGTGATTACATACATCTGAAATTTCAGTTTGGGGCCATAGCTCAGCTGGGAGAGCGCATCGCTGGCAGCGATGAGGTCAGGGGTTCGATCCCCCTTGGCTCCACCAAACATCATATGGACTCTTAGCTCAGTTGGTAGAGCAGTAGACTCTTAATCTATTTGTCCAGGGTTCGAGCCCCTGAGAGTCCATCCTAAAGAAACGGCAGAAATGCCGTTTTTTTTGTTGTTTGGGGAAGAGTGACTTTTTATTTGGTTTTGATCGTGGTATAGTTTGGGTAGATAAAACGTACAATGCAAAGAGAGTCGTGCGGAAACACGACTCCCAGTGCAGTAGCCGCTTTTAAGGGCGGGGGCTTCGGAAGTTTAGTCAGGAAATAGACCGCATTCCTTTGCGAGAGGGCGGTCTATTTCTTTTTGAGGTAGTTGAGCAATGCAATAATGAACTGCCGAACATGAACATCAATGACAATTGCTGGCTCCAATTACAGACAATCCATATCTAAAGAAACAGCAAGATGCTGTTTCTTTTTTTGTTCCCATTTATTAATTATCATTAAATCCATTAAACTCCTGAAGCATTTGGATAAAGGTTTCAAGCTGTTGATTATCCCATTGGGCTATGCGCTCATAAAATATGAACTCCTTATCCTGTAACGCGTCAAAGGTTTTTTGTCGTCCAAGATCAGTGAGAGTAAGAAGGATCGCTCGACGATCATTAGGAGAGTCTTCTCTTCTAACATAACCCAAATTCTCGAGTTGCTTGATGAGACGGCTGACTGAACTACGATCCATAGCCGTTGATTCTGCCAACACAGAGGCGCTTGTTGGTCCATAAGAGTACAGCCAACGGACTATATGGAAAGCAGCAGGCTGTATAGATGAATCGAAAGCGGCAGCAGTTCTGACATTTAGGGCATGCGAAGCACTAATGAGGGCACTAATTTGTCCACCTAGCTTCAGTTCTAATTGCCCTCTCAACGTGTCTTTACGTTCGGCATTCATTGTTTTGACCACCTAACCTTGTATTTTAAAGTTGTCATACATCTATTTAGTTGACATATGTCAATCATCAACATATAATTGATATATATCAATTATATGATTTGGACAATACGCTGTCAAAATGAAATTGCCCCTGATGAATTCCTGATATAAAGGAGAATGTAGATGATGACAAAGCCGATTATTGTAATTACTGGAGCTACAAGCGGTTTGGGACAACTCGTTGCACTTGAAATGGCTAAGCGAGGTGCCCATCTTGTTCTGACTGCAAGGAGTAAAACGCGTTCGGAAGCAACTGGAAAAATGATAAAGGAGAGCGTACCAGCAGCCGAAATTAGTTTTTTTTACGGAGACCTATCCTCAATGAGGGATGTCACTAGGTTAGGACAAGAAATATCTAATGTTTTTCCGAAGATAGACGTGTTAATAAATAACGCAGGGCTTCATGGGTTTGAACAGCGGATAACTGCCGATGGATTCTCAGAAATGATGGCTGTGAACTATTTTGCACCATGGTTATTGACACATACCTTAGAACGTTCTTTGAGAGCAGCAGGAAGTGCAAAAATCATAAATGTTGCTTCAGAAGCTTCACGCCGTCATGGAGTGCTAAAGTTGCCAGAAGATTTGCTCAATACAGCTTCTTTTACTTCCAGAGGATCTTCTGAGATTTATGGGAAAACCAAACTGTTAAATATTATGTTTACCAGTGAGCTTGCACGCCGCCGGGTGGGAACGGGAATCAGTGTTCATGCATTGAATCCGGGTTTTAACGTTACAGGTCTCGGGCGTGAACTTTGGTTTTCTTCGATGCTTAAGCACTTATTGAATTTCTTTCGTATTGGCGATCCTCGTAAAGGAGCGGAGATCATTATTCGTTTAATGACCGATCCTAAATATCAAGAGAGCAGTGGGGGATATTTTAACGTTGGGACAGGCAATCCCATAGTACCCGTCCAACCGGGAGGAGATAGGGTAATGGAAAATAAATTATGGAACGATACGCGAGACATTTTGCAGCAGAAAGGTTTCTTTGGAAACTGATTTAATTAGTGAAACTAACCTCATGTCCGTTCGAATCACCCATTCATGATCCTGCAGACTGTATAGCTCTTATTTTCTTTATATAGTGAAATTAGTCGAGTGATCGGACCGTAGCGCACTTATTTCCTCTTCAGTAGCAGTATTTTGCTTTGAAAAGACTAAATAAGTGCGTAGGAGTCCGATAGCTTGGGAAAACGCCCCATAATGAGAAAATAAGAGCACCTCGGTCCGTTGTATCTCAACCTTCCGCCAGTCCGACATTTTATAGTACTACGATCAGAAATAGACCGATCCCTTGTGAGAGAGGGCGGTCTATTTTACCGTTCCCGTTAGTTACCGTATTCCTTCAAAAGCGTATCTCACCAACTGCTGCACATAAGCATCGTCTATGGGTTGGCCGGTCACCAGCAAGCGGTAGAATATCGGCCCGTAAATAAGATCGGTAACAACTTCAATATCGAGATTATCGTTCAATTCCCCGCGCTGAACACCCCGTTCCATAAGCAGCCGTGCCTCAAGCCGACGAGGCTGGAAATATCGGGTCCGATAAGCTTCCGCCAAGCCTGAATCCATCTGTCCTTCTCCAATGATCTCCGTAATGATTTTACCCTCTCGACTAATCAGGAACCGGGATAAGTTCGTTGCATGCATGAGAATATCATCGAATACTGAACCTGTGTCAGGTACGGGCAGTCTGTCCGCAGCGGAGGATAGGAATCCATCCATCACCACGGCAGCCTTGTTAGGCCACCATTTATATATCGTAGCTTTGCTGACCTTGGCACGATCCGCTATTTTTTCCACCGTAACTGCTCCAAAACCATTTTCCAATAACAAATCATAGGAAGCGGAAAGAATAGACTTCTCCGTCTCAACATTACGCGGACGTCCTCGTTTACTCTCCATCTGAAATCACCCTTTCGTTAATCTGTCTCCAATCAAAATATAAACTATACGTTCAGTATACTAAAAAAATCTGGAAAAATAAATGACCATCGCCTATTTACAAAACGATACGTTCAGTATATTATTTAAACATGAATTAGTGAACTGAACGTATAGTATTTAAATTATTATGACCATCTGAGGAGGATTCACATGCAAAAAGAACAAGCGGCGAAAGAGAACCACATTTCAAGTTGGATGATGTTTATGTTAGCAGCGGCATGCGGGCTTATCGTGGCCAATCTTTATTATGCTCAAACCCTTGTCGGACCTATCAGTGTCTCGACAGGACTTTCTTCTACAGCCGCAGGCTTGATCGTCACTTTAACTCAAATCGGTTATGTTGTAGGTTTGTTATTTATCGTGCCGCTGAGTGACATTGTTGAGAATCGGCGTCTCACGATAATCACGTTAATGGTTGCAGTGGGTGCATTGCTGGTTGCAGCCTTCGCAGCTAATGCGCCTTTGTTCCTGACAGCATCTTTGTTTATAGGAACCGGTTCTGTGGTAGCCCAAATCCTGGTGCCTTATGCCACCTATTTAGCGTCTGAAGAGCAGCGTGGCCGTGTGGTTGGTAATGTTATGAGTGGACTCTTATTAGGTATTATGTTTGCCCGGCCCGTGGCAAGCTTTATCACCAGCATCTGGGGATGGCAAGCCGTGTTTATTTTTTCAGCGGTCGTTATCACGTTGTTAGCCATTCTTCTGTCGCGATTTCTTCCTGAACGTAAACCTGCACCTTCGGTAAGCTATAGTAAATTAATTGTCTCTTTAGGCACCCTTTTAAAACAAACGCCTATATTGCGCCGACGTGCCTTATATCAAGCTTATTTATTTGGAGCTTTTAGTCTCTTTTGGACGGTGGTTCCGTTGCGGTTGGCGGATGATTTTGGAATGTCGCAGCAAGGGATCGCATGGTTTGCTTTAGTAGGTGTTGGTGGGGCTGTAGCCGCGCCGATTGCTGGAAGACTGGCAGATAAAGGTTGGAGTAAATGGTTAACCGGGCTGGCCATGATCATTGCCACCTTGTCTTTTTTACTAATTCATCTTTTCCATAGCCACTCAACTTTTGCTCTCATCCTGCTCTTTATTTCCGCGATTACATTGGATATGGCCGTATCCGGAAATCTTGTACTCGGACAGCGTGTGATTTATTCATTGGGAAGTGAAGCGAGGGGACGTCTTAATGGGATCTTTATGGCGATTTTCTTCGTGGGTGGAGCCGTTGGATCATCTTTGGGTGGTTGGGCTTATGCCTATGGGGGATGGACCTTCGCTTCACTCATCGGAGTGGTCCTGCCGCTATTGGCTTTGGTTTACTTTTTCACTGAAAAAAGATCAACTAAAGCTGTTGAATAAAGCCTTGCTTTAAGTGTGGGGGTTGGGTTTACGGCAGAATAGACCGCTACCTTTGGTTAGGGCGGTCTATTTCTTTTTGAGGTAATAACGCTTGATAAACGTTAGTTATGCTCCGCTAACTGCACCTCAAACCCGTCCGGGTCCAGGATATAAAAGAACCGCAGGTGGGGATTGGGTGCGATTGGTCCGCGCGCTACTGGGATACCTTGGCTTTTTAAACTCTCCATCGCTTCATCAAGTGACTCCACTTCGAAACCCACAGAAACGCCACATTCCGGCTTCAAAGCCGGGTCACTTCCCTGAATAAGCTCGATCTTGGGTTGCCCCTCCAGACCTAACATGACGATCTGTTTTCCACTGCTCTCAAATCTACGCTCAATGGGTAGCCCCAGTATCCGGTTATAAAAATGAAGGGAAGCCTCCAGATCGCGGACCCGAAGCGTAATCCAATTCATACTCAATTTCATGGTTTTATAGTCTCCTCTGATGAATATTCTATATCGTATATTATACGCTATCATCTTGCACGGAAACAGGGAGAATGGGGAATCAAGAACGTTTAATGAGGATAAAAGCCCGCAAAATCAGCTGTGCAACCAGTGGTTGACAGTATGTAAGGGGAGATAGGTAGTCAATTACAGAACGTTATAATATGATGAGCATGAGGTGATGGCGAATGGACTTTGCAAATAAATTGCAAAGCTATAGGAAACAGAGAGGAATGTCCCAGGAGAACTTGGCGGAGGTGATTGGTGTTTCGCGGCAAGCCGTGTCTAAGTGGGAATCAGGTCAATCCTATCCCGAAATGGATAAGATGATTAGTTTAAGTGAATTATTTCACGTAAGTTTGGATCATCTGGTGAAGGATGCTTCAAGCGATACCAAAGCAGAGCATGTCGCAAGCCCCGTATATGTAGATCTGAATTCCTTATTTCATTATGAGTACAAAAGTAAGAGAACATGCTTTGGTATTCCTCTGGTTCATATCCATTTCGGACGTGGGCTATACGTTGCCAAAGGGGTTATTGCCATAGGTAATGTTGCGATTGGTGCGGTATCCATTGGTATTGTTGCTTTGGGCGGATTATGTTTAGGTGCGCTTGCTTTAGGACTCATCAGTTTTGCAGGTCTGGCTCTAGGGCTTTTGTTAGCCGTTGGGGGCATTGCGGCGGGTACAATGGCCGTTGGTGGAATAGCATTGGGGATATTTGCTGTTGGAGGTTTAGCTGTAGGTATGTTCTCCTTGGGTGGTCTCTCTATCGCTTCCCATATTGCAATGGGTGGATATGCAAGCGGGCATATAGCTATAGGGGATACCGTAAAAGGTGCTTATACCTTTATTACTCAAGATAATAATTTCAACGACATCAAGGGGGAGGAGGTAAGAAAGTTAATTGAGCAAGAATATCCACATCTTTGGAAACCCATTGTGCAGGGAATTATTTCAATCTTCAAATAGCTGATTAATTTGCGGGAATTTCTTTACTGTTGTTTCATATGGATATAATTTGGGTAATAAACGATTGGCGTTTGTCATATATTGATCCGGCAAAAATACTTGTTGCTCAGCAACAAGTATTTTGATTTTGTGTTGGATATTTGTGAAAATATAAAACCTGATATTAGATTTTTTGCTGAAAACCGAAATTTTTACAGAGGAGTATTTATTTGAAAAGCATTCATAAGCGCTTATTATTCTTGCTGCTTGTGTTTATAATTCTACCGTATTTTTTATCCGTGTTGTTGATCTATCGGCAGACGAAAGAGAATGTGGAACGACATGAACTTGAGAACAGCCAAGAGCAAATTCAGCAGGCGTCAGCCGATCTAGAGCAATATTTTGATGAAATCATTAATCTTCCATATATTTTATACCGAAATCCAGACTTATTCAGGGTGTTTGAAGAAGGGTTAGAAGAAGATTTTTATTACAAGCAGCTTGAAATTAATAAGGGTATGACTAACTTCTATCTCATGAGGAGTGAAATTCGTCAGGTCCGTCTATTCATAAACGAAGGGAAAAGCTCATTTACAGTTTATAATGCCATGTTAAGTTCCCGTAAAAGGAATCCGGATTTATTACAGCAAGCTTCCATTCAGAAGCTGATGAGCTCTAATAGCAATGATCTTATTGAAGCTCCGCATCCGATTGAGAACTATAACGATACCTCCATTATGCCTCCTTCGGATAAAACGATGGTCTTGACGGTTCATCACAAAATTGTGGATGTACTAACACAGGAATTTCTGGGCGTCATCACTATAGATATTGATTTGGACAAGATTGCTCATATCGCTAATCATTTTCTACAGAAAAATAAAGAGAGCGTATGGCTTTCCGATGCGGAGAATCATGTCATTTACGCAAGTGATGAAACATGGATAGGCAAAACCGTTCCCGATGAACTGCAAAGGAAAATAAGTCCGATACAGGCAGATACTAAATCTCCAGAAGGAGATATTGTGTTTACTAGAACATTGCAGGAACCGATAAAAGCGTGGCATTTTGCTAAGGTAACCCCGAGCTCTTTTTTATTTGAAGATGTAAGGAAAACTGCCTATACAAACATCATCGTAGGTGTGGTTGTAGGTGGACTGGGCTTGATAATGATAACAATCATTTCTTATGGATTTACACGGCCGATAAAACTGCTTAGTCAAAAAGTCCAGCGTATCGAGGGAAAGAATATGAATGCCCCATTCGACGATATGCGGGAGGACGAAATCGGTATTCTAGAAAGACATATCAAGGAGATGATGAATCGGATCAACCGTCATATTGACCGGGAGTATAAGCTTGAGATAGAGAACAGGAAAAATCAGCATAGGGCGCTAAAGTCGCAAATCAATCCGCACTTTTTATTTAATTCTTTACAATCCATTGCTGCTGTTGCCCTACTCTCTGAATCTCCAAAAGTATATCAACTGATTACCTCTTTATCCAAAATGATGCGGTACTCGATTCGTGTGGATCAGAAGGCGACGGTTCAAAGCGAAGTGGATTATGTCCAGGCTTATTTGAATCTTCAAGCGGAACGTTTTCAGACTGATTTTAGCTATTCCATTGATGTACCTAAAGATATTCTTGATATTCCGGTTCCTAGTATGATCTTGCAGCCGCTCGTTGAGAACTTTTTTAAGCACTGTTATGACGAGGGCTATGAACAAGCTTACATCCATATTTATGGTGAAATACAAGGTGAATATTTGAATCTAGTCGTAGAAAATAACGGAAACAGCGTGACGGATGATGAACTTGAGGCATTAAAAAATAATCTCTACACATCGGTTAACGAAGGCAATCCTTCTTTTGCACATATCGGGTTAAAAAACATTCATGATCGCTTGGTTCTTCATTTCGATCAGACAGCGGGAATCAAACTAGATTCGATGCAGGGACAAGGGTTCACTGTACGGCTAGTAATTCCACTCTACCTAAAGGAGAAGTAACGTTTATGAAAGCTCTTATTGTAGATGATGAGTCTAATGTTAGAAAAATCATCCGTTTTTTGGGACGGTGGGAACAATACGGGATTACCGAAGTGCTGGAAGCCAGAAATGGTCTCGAGGCTAAGGCGTTGATTGAGCAGAAATCTCCAGAAATCATAATGACAGATGTCAAAATGCCCAAAAATAGCGGGATGGAGTTAATCGAGTGGTTGGCTGCTAAAGACTATCCGGGAAAAGTGATTATGATTTCAGGGTTTGACGATTATTGTTTCATGCGTAAAGCGTTTAAGCTGGGATGCTTTGATTATTTGATGAAGCCAATTGAAGAGAAAATGCTGAATGAAACTTTAGAAGGGGCGTTGAGAGCCTGGGAACAAGAAGAGGGAGAACGTCGCAATATGGAGTCCGGATTTTATGAAGAGGTAAAAATGTTTCGCTTAAACAGGGAGATTACTGCTGCTTGTAACGGTGAAGCTTTTGATGCAGGCGAAATTGCCTCGGCTCTCCCACAGGCAGAAGTATACGACTTCACCATGATGTATTTTTACCAATCTCATTATTCGGAGCCATACATTCAGCTTTTGACCGAAGAGCTGGCTACACGGGAGTGGGGAAATGCATTTACGCTTCAAAATGATCCTAATGTCTGTGTGATTCTGTCCCTTCATGGACAGCTTTTCCCGATAGAGGAATGGATTACCCAGCATTTTGATATACCTGTTCGTTTGGTTAGTGGCCCCTCCATCCAATCGCTCGCAGAGATATCGTTATCTTTTCAATCTGTACAAAGGTCTATGGCTGAACAAAATTTTAGAGCAATCCATCGTTTGGCGGATTTAGATGATGTTAGGCGTATGAATGATATTGTCGCATTTGTTGATGAGCATTATATGGAAGAGCTAAGTTTGGACAAATTATCCACCCGGTTTTTTCTGAGCCGAGAACATATCTCGCGGAGATTTAAGCAAGAAGTAGGGATGACTCTTACTAACTACGTCATTCATTTACGAATAAATCAAGCGAAACAGTGGTTACTAGAATCGGATGAAAAGATGTACTCGATTGCCTTAAAGCTAGGGTATCAAGATGAGATTTATTTCTCTAAGCTGTTCAAAAAAAACGTCGGTATGACGCCTGCTGAATATCGTAATTCACAGGGAGCAAGAGAAATAGACGCGGAAGTCAGGATAGCCAATACATAAGTTCATTGTTGAATGCATCTGGGGGAATTATGAAAATAAAAAGGGTTCAAATGATTATCGTGGGGTTGATTACGCTAACGCTTTCTTCATGTGGTGCGCATACACGTCCACTGAAGGAAGCAGATTTGAAGGTAGCGGATAAGGCAGTCACTTTGGAGGTACTGAATCCTAAAGTGGAAATCTCTATAGAATTCGAGCAGATGGTTAAGGAATATGAAAAGGAAAACCCGAATATTAACGTAGAAATTCTAACCTTTGGCGGGGGAGCTAACTACCTTGATGAGCTAAAGGCGAGGTTTGCGGCCAATGTTGGTCCGGATATTTTTCCAAATGGCGGTTATGAAGAAGCGAAGGCATGGAGTAGATATCTTGAGGATTTATCAGATCAACCTTGGGTGGAACAGGCTTATGACGAGGCGCTAGAACCGATGAAGATGGACGGGAAAATATACGGGATGCCAATCAATTTTGAAGGCTACGGTTTTATTTATAATAAGGATTTATTCGCAAAGGCTGGGATTACTCCTCTCCCAACAACGTTTACGGAATTAAAAGTGGCGGCGAAAAAGCTGAAGGCTATAGGTGTGACTCCTTTTTCTGTTGGGTATTCCGATCATTGGTTTTTTGTACTCCTGTTGAATATTGCTATTGCACAACAGGAGGACCCGGATGCTTTTATTCAAGGGTTAAACAACGGAACACAATCTTTTCGAGAGAATAAGGAAGTTAAAGATGTCATTCGGATGCTGGATTTGACCGTACAATATGGTAACGAAAATTTTTTGACAACAGATTATAATTCGGAAGTTGAGTTATTTGCAACAGGGAGAACGGCGATTCTTAAACAAGGGAATTGGGTTCAGTCTAAAATTGATCAAATATCGCCGAATATGAATATCGGTTTTTTACCCATGCCTATTAATGATAGTGCCGAAAACAATGCGTTGCCAGTAGGGGTATCTAATAATTGGGCTGTTAATAAAGAATCTTCGCCAGAAAAGAAGAAGGAAGCCAAAAAGTTTTTGAACTGGATGGTTTCCTCGGAAACAGGGAAAAAGTTCATGAAGGATCGCTTTCATTTTATTTCAGCTTTTAAAAATATAGAGACGGACCGTTCGGGAGCGCTTGTAAAAGATCTTATGCGATACGTCGATGAACAGAAAACTTTATCTTGGAATTGGTTCAAATTCCCTCCCAGAGCAAGAGAGGAGTTTGGCTATCTTATGCAAGCTTATGTAGGAGAGCAAATTAATCGGGATCAATTGCTTCAAGAGCTTCAAAAATCGTGGGATACCCATGTGAAGTAATAAAACCAAATCAATATAACCCTGTAAATGCATCAATTCACGACATACTCATAACGTCTACTCTTCATTAGAATTTAAAAGGGGAACAGCACAAAGGAAGATCGAAACCCAAATTTAAAGTATAAGAGGAGTTAGATGATGAATTTCAAGAAAATGATTAAACAAACAACAATCCTAACCTTTACAGCTGCTTTAATGTTAGGTGGAGCTACTCAAACCTTTGCGAAAGGAAATAACAAGCCGAACAAGCCGGAGTACAATGACTATGGTTTCTCTCATATCACTCGCGCTGACATGTTGAAATTACCCAAACAACAAAATAGTAAACAATTCCAAGTCCCCAAATTTGATGCTTCAACGATTGAGAACATTCCTGCAGCCATTAAGTTCGATGAGAATGGAAACAAAATTGAAATGGATGTTTGGGATACTTGGCCGCTGCAAAATGCAGATGGAACTGTAGCCAGTTATAAGGGGTATCAAATTGTTTTTGGTCTGGCGGGCGACCCTAATAATGGATCAGACACATTTATTTATTTGTTCTATAAGAAAGAAGGAGACAACTCTATCAGCAGCTGGAAGAATGCCGGCAGAGTGTTTAAGGATAGTGACAAACTTGTTCCTGATGATTATGTTTTAAACAATCAAGCCGAAGAATGGTCCGGTTCAGCAACCATGACATCTGATGGCAAAGTTCGCTTGTTTTACACCAATCGTCATCCTTGGGATCCAGATCGCGGATTTTACGGGAAACAAACTTTAACTACAGCTCAAATTAATGTCTCTGCCCCGGATGGGGATACCCTTAAGATTGATGGCGTAGAAGATATGAAATCCATCTATGACGGTAATCAAGGTGAAATTTATCAAAGTGTTGATATCACCGGTTTTAGCAAAGGCGATTACGACGATAATCATACCTTAAGAGATCCTCACTATGTGGAGGATAAAGGCCACAAGTATCTTGTGTTTGAAGCAAATACAGGGACAACTACGGGTTACCAGGGTGAAGAATCTCTCTTTAACAAAGCTTATTATGGTAATAGCAATGCCTTCTTCCAAGCGGAGAAAAAGAAATTACTAAGCAGTGCTGACAAAACATCTGCGGAAACCGCGAATGGTGCGCTCGGTATCATTGAATTAAATAATGATTATACATTCAAAAAAGAAATGAAGCCGCTACTTGCCTCCAACACCGTGACAGATGAAATTGAACGTGCGAACATATTTAAATTGAATGGCAAGTGGTATCTGTTCACAAGCTCAAGAGGTTCTAAAATGTTCATTGATGGCATTGATGATGAAGACATCTATATGCTCGGGTACGTATCTAATTCTTTAACCGGACCGTATAAACCATTAAATGGTACAGGACTTGTCCTCCATCAAGATCTTAATCCTTATGATATTACCTGGACTTATGCTCACTTTGCGATTCCGCAAGTGAAAGGGAATAATGTAGTCATCACAAGTTACATGACGAATAGAGGTTACTTTGGGGATCATCATTCCACTTTTGCCCCAAGCTTTGTGCTGAATATTAAAGGCTCCAAGACTTCAGTTGTACCGAACAGCATTTTGGAACAAGGGCAATTGACGCTTAAAGGTAACAAACCGTATTAATCATTTACAAAGTAAATGCCAATGTAGTTGGCGTTTACTTTTCTTTTTATAAGCTAAGATTAGCAATGTGAAAAAAGCGAGGTATATTTTGAATAAGAAAAAAATGATAGGAATCACTATATTAATCCTTTGTTTAATTTGTATTGTGACGATAGTATTAGTAACTTATGACGCTGGAGAGAAGAAGAAGCCGGGGACCGACGTTCCTGATCATAAACCTACCACTCGGGCTAGCTATCATTTCACTGTACCTGAGCATTGGAAAAACGATCCGCAGAAACCCATTTATTTTGATGGTAAATATCATTACTATTATCTCTATAATGCTGATTACCCGGATGGAAATGGTACAGAATGGAGACATGCCACATCAACGGATTTGGTGAGCTGGACAGATGAAGGCGTTGCGATTCCAAAATATACAACACCCAATGGTGATCCCTGGTCAGGATCTGTTGTTGTTGACGATAGCAATACAGCAGGTTTTGGCGAAGGGGCTATTGTGGCGATTTTAACACAGCCCTCAGCAGAGACGGGGAAGCAAGAACAATATTTATGGTTCAGTACGGATCGTGGGCTGACGTTTAAATCTTATAGTGATGATCCTATTTTGCCAAATCCGGGCACAGAAGATTTCAGAGACCCGAAGGTAATATGGGATCAACATTCTCATAAATGGGTGATGACACTAGCTGAAGGTACGAAAGTGGGCTTTTACGAGTCTGACAATTTAAAGGATTGGCACTACACAAGCGGCTTCGAAACAGAAAATATCGGAATTGTGGAGTGTCCTGACTTCTATATGATGCGGGCGAATGATGGCACTTATAAATGGGTTCTTGGGGTCAGTGCAAATGGTAAGTCGATAGGTAAACCCAACACGTATGCCTACTGGACTGGAGATTTTAATGGGAATGAATTTATCACGGATCATCATGAACCACAGTGGCTAGATTATGGATTTGATTGGTATGGTGCTGTGACTTTTGAAGAGGGAAAGGACAAGGATCAATACAATCATCGATATGCTTTGGCCTGGATGAATAATTGGGATTACCCTCATGTTACCCCCAATCTTAACGAAGGTTTTAACGGAATGGATTCAATCGTGCGTCAAATAAAATTAACACGAGATGAAGAGCAGTCGTATCAGTTAGTATCACAGCCCATCGAAGCATTAGATCAAATGGTAACTTCAACGGATTCCTTGCAACAAATAAAAATGAACGGCTCGTCAACACTTGATATCACAGGCGAAAATTACCAGCTCGATGCAGATCTATCTTGGTCAGAGAATACCAATGTAGGCTTAAGACTTCGTGAATCCGCAGATAAGACGCGCCACGTGGACGTAGGAGTGTTTGTTGAAGGACAATATTCTTATGTTAATAGAGCCTTCACTGGACAACCTGATGAGAGTGACAGATATCTTGAAAGCAAGGCCCCCTTTGATGTGAACAAGAAAAAAGTGCATCTGAAGATCCTTGTGGATAGAACAAGTATTGAAGTTTTTATAGATGATGGTGAAATTGTATTTTCTAATGAAATCTTCCCGGAAATAAAGGATCAAGGCATTACCTTGTTTTCTGAAGGTGGCACCGCGATTTTTAATAATGTTGTAATTAAGCATTTTGGCAAAGATTAGAATGAATAGACAGAATTTTCTAATTCTTGCGCAATAAGAGGGCACTCCAACCTATGGATGTCCTCTTTTTTTTATTATAAGTTCGTAATATTAAACCTAATTCACGAAGGAATACATAATTGTTAAACGCTATCTTGAATTCTAGAATGATGTTATTGGCATAAGTTACTTTTTTGGTTTCAAAATCATTCTGGGAGGTTGTCCTAATGAAGCGAAGGCCTATTTATGTTGTTCTTATTCTGTTTATTGTATTAGGTTCATGGTTGCTGCTGAATCACCGGGAAAATAACAGCGCCTCGGAGAAGCAAGTGCAGGAAGTGCTGCCTACGAGTACTGTTGATACTAACACAACAATGGCTAACGTTACTGTAAATAACAGAGAAACTCCGGTGCAGTACTTGGATCCCGCATATAAAGTTACAGTGAAACACGATATTTTGTATGCAAGTAAGAAAAACGAGACGGATGCTGAAGAACCGCTGAAGCTCGATTTGTACCAGCCCATTGGAGATGAAACCAAGCAGAGGCCAGTATTTATTTTTATTCATGGCGGAGGTTATACCGGAGGGGATAAGTCTGATGCAGCAGATTTTTCCGAAGGCCTGGCGAAACGGGGGTATGCTGTTCTCACTATTGATTATAGGCTAAAAAAAGATCCGTTTTTCAATTTTACTCGCACACTTAATGATGCTAATGAGGATATAAATGATGTGATCAAATGGATTAATCAGCATGCGGAGACTTATGGATTGAACAAGGAACGTATAGTTATTGGCGGAGATTCAGCAGGAGGTCATCTGGCCATGAACTTTGTGAATCTATCCTTAGCAAAAGATCCCTCCCTAGTTAAGTCTGTATTTTCCATTATAGATATTTATGGTGGTGAACTGACAAGAAGTGCTGACAGCAAGCTGCCGCCTGTCCTAATTATTCATGGAACGATAGATAAAATGGTGCCGTACCAGCAAAGTGTTGACCTAGCCGCTCAATTGAAAGAGAAAGGTATTTATCATAATCTGCTCACGATGGAGGGAGTCGGACATGATTATAAAAATGAAAAATACATCGATGAAATTATGGAGACAACAGCACATTTTCTGTGGAATGTCATGAACAGTTCGGACCTTGCGAGTCTTCCGGAAAATTCGGGGATCACGGTTGCTTCTGGTTCTGCTTTTGATATTAAGCTGCCTGAAGCTTATCGCAGCGCATCGAAGGAGCCGGTTAATATCGATTTGCCAGAGGGATGGCTGCTTAGTGGAGAAGACGAAGGTTCGCTGCGGATACAGGTTCCGGAAAGCTTGGTGCGCGGAAACGATTCGCTGTTCGTCTCTCGGGGTGCAGATCCTACAGTGGCATCAAGCTTCACTATGAATATCAACGTAATCGATCCACTGGCAGTGTATTACGAGACTTTTTATGAGGAGTCTACTAAGGAGATAAAAACCTACATGGATGTTACTAATCAGTCTACAAGCAATTTCAGCGGTTCAGTGGAAGCTGATTATGAGACGGGACGATCTACCCGAGGTACTTATGCTTCGACTGTGGAAAATCTGGAGCCGGGTAAGAGCGTTCGTCTTGAGATTCCTGAGCTGGCAAGAGGCCAGCGGTCGCTTAAAGTTTTTAATGATATAGGTACCTTATTGCAATCGACAGTTGATTCTTTTAACGTGCTTCTGTTGCCGAAACTCAGTCCGCCTGTCCAAATCGATGGCAACTTGTCGGACTGGGGGAATCAAGCTCCCTTTGATGTGAAGGATGTCAAAATCATGGGCTGGCAAGGAGAGCAGGATCTCAGCGCCAAGGGTTCCTTAGCATGGGATGCCGACAATCTTTACCTTGGGGTAGAAGTTATCGATGATTATCATGCACAGTCAGCATCAGGAGATGCCATCTGGAGTGGGGACAGCATGCAGATTGGAATTGGCATTGCCAACGGGGATGGAACGGTGCCTTCTGAGTACCATGAACTCGGTGTGGCTCGCGGAGATACGGGCGAATTACTCAAATGGTGCTGGTTGGCACCAAAGGGGTTTAATTTGGGTGATGCTATAGAATTACAGTATGCCGTGGAACGTAAAGATTCAAAAACCAGCTACGAACTAGCCATTCCCTGGCGTGAACTAAAATCCGACGATGTACAGGTGAAGCCAGGAATGAAGCTGAAATTTTCGTTTTTGGTCAATGACAATGATGGTGAGGGGCGTAAGGGCTGGGTGGAATATAACAGCGGCATTGGTTCGGCTAAGGATGTTGATGCTTTTGGTGATCTATTTGTGCATTGACATATTCTGCTGTTAACACTATGATATGAATGAAAAAATAATTATTCATTCATGGAGAGACGAAAAGTGGAAGACAAAAAAACAAAGATATACGAATGTGCAAAAGAGCTATTTAGCAATAAAGGCTTTAAAGACACGAATGTTTCTGGCATTACCACAATGGCTGGAATAGCTGTAGGAAGTTTTTACAACTATTATCCCTCCAAGGAAAAGCTTTTTATGGATATTTTTTTAGAGGAAAACGAAAAGCTCAAAAAAAGCTGTATGCAATCGCTCGATATGAGCCAAAGCCCATTAGCACTAATACGGCAGATGATGGTGCTTAATTTGGAAGGTATGATAGCCAACCCCATTCTTAAGGAATGGTATAACAAAAGTGTTTTCGCAAAAATCGAACAGTTGTACCGGGAAGAAACCAACATTCAGGTAAACGACTTCTTGTATGATAGCTTCCATGAAATCATTAAGCAGTGGCAAGCCGATGGTAAAATGCGCAGCGATATGGATAGTAAAATGATTATGATGATCTTCGGCGCAATGATTAATGTGGAAACCCACAAGGAAGAAATCGGGCTGGAGTATTTTCCACAACTTTTGGACAATATGCTGGAACTAATTATGAAGGGTTTGACAGACTGCCCCTAATACACTTATGGTGCAGTTTTTTTTTAGTGAAATGAATGAATTACTAAATATTCATTCAAATTTTAAATCAAAAGGAAGGAGGCAAGCAGGTGAGTAAGAGAAGAGGAAAAAAGCGAAAATTCAATAAATGGATTATTGTTCTCAGCATTCTATGCGGGATTACAGTCATAGGTTGGATAGGTGGTATTCTCTTATCTGCTCCGGGAAGGCATGAAGTTCAGCAGCTTACTATCAACGCCATAGATATACAGAAACTGCGGGAGGGCAGCTATGTGGGGGAATACATTGGCATCAAAGATCATTCCAGAGATACCAAGGTGAAGGCCACAATATCTGCTGGACGGCTGTCAGATATCAAAATACTCAAAGGTGCCTTGGACAAAACAGGGAACCCTGCTGAGCTGAAGGGTGGGCTAAGCATTGGTGATTTGTTTGGTCATGTGATTGAATCGCAGTCTCTTCAGGTGGACGTTATCAGCGGGGCAACGCTTACCTCTAAAACACATCTTAAGGCACTCGAAAATGCCCTACTGCAAGCGGAGACGAAATAATTCATTTTAAGGAGAATTTATATGAACATTGCAGTCATTTCGTATTCATTCACAGGTAATAATGAAGCATTAGCAAGGAGTGTGGCGAAAGCGTTGTCGGCTGAATATATCCGAATCTCGGAAGCTAAACCCCGAACACTCGGTAGGATTACCTTTGATATGATTTTTGACAGGATACCGTTGGTTCAACCGAAGCCTGAGCAAATAGGAAAATATGATATTATCCTATTTTTTGGACCGGTTTGGATGGGGAAAGTGGCCACACCGCTCCGTGCCTATTTAAAGTACTTGAAGAAAAATCCGCAAAAGTATGGTTATCTTTCAATCAATGGTGGAGCTGACGGTCCAAATCCGAAGGTGCCAGGGGAGCTCAGAAAAAGAACTGGAGCAGACCCTGTTGTATTCATCGAGCAGCATATCGCAGATCTGATATCAGCAGATCACAAGCCTGCACGTAAAGATACCTCAGCTTATAAGTTAAATGAGGGCGATATTAATCAATTAACTGGAAAAATAGTGAAGAAAGTAAGGGATATGATCTAGCTTTTAAGCTCCAGCGAGACGAACAGAGAAACGGCAAAGCTGCCGTTTTTTTTGTTTTCTCTGCAATCTGGTAGAAATTGTTCTATTATAAAGTGTTCCTTCAATTCGCTAGATGGTATGATAGGTATGGGAGGGAATTATAAAATGAACAATGAGACGACTAATGAAAATGAAATAACAAATGAGAATGAGGAAGTAAATGATAATACAGAAATGTCTGAAGAGGATATGGCGCAGCTGCTAAAGGCTGTTCACCATAACGGCCTTGTAGCATTGAGAGTACACTTTAAAGATGTTGAAGGACAAGTATTGAACATGGAAGCCTACGGCCCTGTTTTTGTTTTTCACGTGAAAACTGAATTAGATCAGGTGTATTCCTGCGGATTTTTTCTGCGCGAGTTAATTGCAAGATTCCAGTCGGGTAAGGATCCGGCAGCATGGATGGCCTCATTCTTCGTTGAGCTGATGAAAATTGAGGGAGGCAAAACACTTCCAAAACCACCAGCAAGTGAAGAAGAAGCAAAAGGGATCATTGACAATGTGTTAGTTCCGCTTTGTATTAAGGAAATTACCCAAGAATTTGCTCCAGAAAAAGTGCATGTCGGGCTAGCTTGGAACGAGAAATTGGGACCAGTCTTCGAGGCTGGATTTCCAGCGATCACCGATGGGAATAACGTATGCGCATTCCCGCTTCATCTGTTGTTGACTCATTTGCAATTGAACCGGGATCCATCCGAACTGCTTGTTCAAGGCATGTATAACATCCGCAAAGAACATGGATTGGAGTAAAACAGGCTCTGAGCCCTGACCATCTATAACCCAAAGAAACGGCAGAAATGCCGTTTCTTTTTCTTTTGACATTCAAAGAGTAGATCCTTGCTTGATGAATTCATTCATATCTACTTTGAGCTGATAGCTTTAAGCTGATAACCTGCTGCTTGAAGGTTTCGTTCACATCATCTACGGACTGTATAGCGCTTATCTTTGCTTTTTAGCTCCATTTACCGAACTCGCGGACCGTATAGCACTTATTGTCTGTTTATTGCCTATAAAAGTAGGAGGATTAGCCAAATAGTTGCATCTCAGTCCGTTAACAGAAGAATTCTCTTGAAAATGAACCAATAACGTCTCCTCGGTCCGATAGGCCTTGGTGTTGCTGGATTATATAAAGAAACTGTAAATACTTTTCAGATAGTTTAGGATAAAATTTCATTTACTGAATACGTTTGCGGACTAAGCTATATGTACAGCACACTATACTTTTTCAGATAAATAAACGAAGGCGTGGTAACAAGATGAAATATCTAGTTTCAATACTACTAATTGCTGCAGTGATAGCATCTGGTTGTTCCAATTCCACTCCAATCCCTCATCCAACTTCTAATCAGGAAACTTCTCCTTCTCCTGATCCTTCAGATAACCGCAGAGAAGATACTGTGTTCCTCAACAAAAATATAGGTTGGAAAGCAGTCTATCCTTTTCAAGGAATGTCACGTGAAGATATGGAGCTTTATACAACTAGTGATGGGGGAGAGACTTGGAAGGAGATTGGGGATAGCTTACAAGCAGGAAGTACTCTTCCTAGCGGAGTGAAATCGGGACTTACTTTTGTTAACGAAAAAGAAGGCTGGATTACAACGAATGCGCCTTGGCAGGGAAAAGTTGGTTTATATAAAACAATGGATGGTGGAGTTACCTGGAGTGAACAGACAGTCACAGTGCCGGATGAGTTAGTAAACTCGCAAATCTATGCTTATCCTCCCCTCTTTCTTACGAAGGATCAAGGAATCTTAATTACTCGGCCCGCTGAAAATGAACATACATTGTTATATATAACGATAGACGGGGGACAACATTGGAAATCATTCCTTGACGATCAAGAGGACCAGTATGTTGGTATCGCATGGACGCTCTCAGAGAGTATGGCGACGGTAAAAGACGCAGAGAAAACCTGGACATTAAGCATGCAGAACTATGGAAAATGGTCCCTTTAATCGAAATGTTGGCATATTGCGTTTAGAAAAGACGTACACATCAAATGAAGCGGGGCGTTAACCTGACTCTGGCTGTTATAGCTGTTTATGGGATAACGTTTTGTTTTATCCATTATTCGAAACCGGTTTCAAATGTGCGAGCGCGCCGCGCAATGAAATCAGTAGGAGGAAAAGACGATGTTACGAAAAGGAAAAATGTTAAGTCTATTTCTGCTGTTCACCCTCTTAATTGCTTGGGTACCTACAGGGAGTTCAAGCGCGGCATCAAGCTGGAATCTGGCATGGAGCGATGAATTTGATGGGAATTCTCTGAACACTAATAATTGGTCGGCGGAAATAGGTACGGGTAGCGGGGGTTGGGGAAACAATGAGCTTCAGTATTATACCAGTCGTCCGCAGAACCTGCAGGTAACGGGTGGGAATTTAGTGATTACTGCACAAAAGGAGTCGTATGGGGGGATGAATTATACCTCTGCACGGATCAAAACACAGGGACTCAAAAGCTTCACCTACGGAAAAATCGAAGCTAGAATCAAATTGCCTTCAGGACAGGGGCTCTGGCCAGCATTTTGGATGCTTGGGGCGAATATTGATTCAGTGGGTTGGCCGAAATCTGGGGAAACGGACATTATGGAGCGTGTGAACAATAATGCTTTTGTTAACGGGACGGTACATTGGGATGCCAATGGGCATGCCGAGTACGGTCAGGTGTCTGGTAACCTCGATTTCTCACAGTACCATGTGTACAGCGTGGAATGGGATGCGAATTATATAAGATGGTTTGTAGACGGCAACCCGTTTAATGCTTTTTATATTGAGAACGGAACTGGGAATACGGAGGAGTTCCAGAAACCTTTCTTCATCCTGCTAAACCTTGCCGTGGGTGGAAATTGGCCGGGAAGTCCAAATGCTTCAACTGCTTTCCCAGCTCAAATGCTGGTTGATTACGTACGTGTGTATCAGGCTGCGCCTACCTCAAGCATTGTTAGTGGTGGGATTTACACTTTAGCTGACAAGGCTAGTGGTAAGGTTCTGGACGTAGTAGATGTATCCACAGCAAGCGGGGCGAAAATGCAGCAATGGACCAATTACACTGCCAATAATCAGAAATTTAAAGTGGAGAGTACAGGCGACGGTTATTACAAGCTTACGGCGGTGCATAGTGGAAAAGTGTTGGATGTGCCGAACTCATCAACCGCGAGCGGTGTACAGCTGCAGCAATGGGATGACAATGGTACCAACGCTCAGCGATGGAGCATTATTGATGTTGGAGGGGGCTATTATAAGCTTATTTCAAAAGTGAGCGGATTAGCCATGGATGTATCCGGAGCATCAACAGCCGATGGTGCAGCAGTTCAGCAGTGGACGGATAACGGGAGTGATGCTCAGAAATGGTTTTTTACGAAAGTGAACTAAAGAAATGCCGCCCCATATCAAATGGGGCTTTTTCTAATCGGTCTAATCGGTCTAATTTGTTTTAAATCGGCTAAAAGAATAGGGGTTAAGTTCAACTGAACAATTTTTATTTTCTGCTTGTTTCTTTTTCGGGTGAGGTGTGGTTTTAAAGGGCTGCTTTTCCGTTTTCTTCGTCTGGTTTTCGCTCTGGTGATTCTCCAAGGGGTTAGCTTTAGGAATTGCTGATATAGGGATGAACCCGCGGAATCTTTATTCCAGCATTTATCATCTCCGGCAAAATGGATGATTTTGTTAGTGAAATCATGGTCCGGAATGTTTGTGTTGAACGAATTAAAACGGATATCAAGGGGGAGGTAATTCCCACCAAAAACTGCATTCAGAACATCCTGATCTGGCATGGTGACATCAGGAAAGGTACGTAGGAAGGTTAGCATTTCTTCGTACCAGTTGGTATTCTGGCGGATATTATGCAAAGAAAATAAAATCACTCCGGAATTAAAATAAAGATCAGGATTTAATCCCTTAGCGCTCACAATATGAGCAACCTCTCTAATTCCCTGGTCCCAAATTGCAGCCAAATACTTGTCATTCAGTTCAACCTGCCATAATTCAGTAATGTCCATATTCACTAATACATCGCAGTCCAGATAGATGATTTTGTCCACGGGTATTAGTGCAGGAAGAAGCAATCGATACATACATGCCTGCGTCCATACATTAATGGAGTTAACATTGGCTAGCACCTGAGTTAGATCATCAGGCATAGTGATTGAATAAAAGCTAAGGGTATGATTATGTTTTGTAGTTAATGCGCTAAGCCTGCGCTTATTAGTTTCACTTAAAGAAACATCATGTAAAATATGAATATGAATTGGGGAACTCGTATGATGAAAAATTGACGCTAGAACGACTCCGGCATGTTCAGCATATTTCCCATCCTTATCTTGAAAAGCCAAGGCGATATCGATCATTTGATTTATCCTCTCTTCACGTTTGTGTACGAATGTACCACAGTATACGTTCGCCTTGATCAGAGGACAGAGACATTAAACCCAGAATATTCACCCAATTTCATGTGAACACCAAAAAACCAAGTGCTGAATCTCAGCAACTTGGTCGGCTAAGGACTTCAATCTTTATTTTCGCAGCTTAATTTGATCTACGTGATGATTGTTGTCCTTATGCATTATAAGATCGGCACGATTTCGGGTGGGCAGAATATTTTGCTGCAAATTAACGTAGTTTATTTCTTTCCAGATCCGCTTTGAGATTTCAATAGATTCCTCTAGAGACAGCTGTGCATATTTTTTGAAATAAGATTGTTCATCTTGGAAGGCAGTATCTCTGAGTTTAATAAACCGATCAATGTACCATGTCTCGATATCGTTCACATCGGCATCCACATAAATAGAAAAATCAAAGAAATCAGATACAAAATAGTTAGGCATATTATGATTATTTGTAATCGCAGTCTGAAGAACATTTAAGCCCTCAACAATTAGAATATCCGGATTCTCAATCGTAATATATTCATCTGGCACAATATCATAAGTTAAGTGAGAGTATACAGGGCTTTGGACCCGCGGCACCCCAGACTTCACATCCGTTAAAAAAGAAATTAAACTACGCGTGTCGTAGCTTTCAGGAAAGCCCTTTTTCGTCATTATACCGCGCTTTTCCAGCTCTGCGTTGGGATGTAGAAAACCATCAGTCGTAACTAAATCCACTTTTGGATGGGAAGGTAATTGTGAGAGGAGTTTTTGTAGGAGTCTGGCCGTAGTGCTTTTACCAACAGCGACACTTCCCGCGATACCTATGATAAATGGACCTTTTTTTAGATCATTGTTCAGAAAGTGATTTATAGACTCATTAAATTTATGAGCAGATAGAAGTTGCAGATTTAGTAAATTGGACAGAGGAAGATAGACTTCGTTAACATCCTCGCTGGAGATTTTTTCATTAATACTTTGGACTTCCATAAGTTCTTCTTCTGATAATTGGATAGCGGTGAAATCGCTTAGTTTTTTCCAATCCTCACGTAAATAAAGTGTATATGCTGAATTATTCACCATTAAATTTTCCACATCCCTGAAGTTTTTAGAGATTTCTTATGCACTTAGGTATTATAACCGTTCATACAGCTTCATTCCATTCATTGTAATCGACATAATTATGGACATTAAGGAGATTGCATTTCAGTAAATGGGAAAATCAATTAAAATATAGAATATTAGGAAGGATGGGGTGGGGCAATGGGAGTTTTTCGAAAAGTTGAATTATTGAAGGATTACACACGCACGGAAACGTTCCAAGAAGAGTCAGAGGGAAGGAAAATAGTTATAAGTATTTATTATCCGGATACAGAGGGTGTATTAAATAAAAACGCATTTGCAATGAAATATATGGAGCTTTTCGGGCCCTGTGAACAACAGGCGAGAGAGCTTCTACAAGATATTGGCATGAACATGGAAATCATAAATACATTATCTACCTCAATCAGCGATCGGACCTTTCAAAGCAAATCCAAACGCTCCTATCCAGTCATCATCTACTCACCTGCATTAGGTTTAGATAGAGATATGTATATTTATAATATAGAAGCGCTGGCCAAGCAAGGTTTCATAGTGGTAACGGTCAGTGCTGCGTACGAAGCTATGTTTACTGTTTGCCCTAGTGGAGAATTTATTAATCAATCCGAAGCCATGAGGCAAATAAAAGCTGCGGATTATACCGATTTACATAACTTAATTTTCATTCGAAAAAAAGATATTCAATACGTTCTGGATCACCTGTCCACGCTTAATTCTATGGATAAAGATGTGAAGGGCTTATTTGATATGAATAAGATTGGTATTATCGGCCATTCCATCGGCGGTGCTACTGCATTAGATTTAACTATGGAAGACGATAGAATTAAAGCTGCTATTTTATTAGATGCAAGCATGCACTTATATATTGAGAATGAAGAGAAGAACAATACTGTGCCGCTTCTTGTATTAAGGCAAAAGGCCTCGACCTTAGAATCCTTAAGTAATATATTACAGGAGAAACTGGCAAATGATTTCATCAAAGGACAAGAGGCGCTTTTTCAGAATTGGAACGGATATAAATCTTTTCTGAAAATACGAAAGGCTACACATATGTCATTTAGCGATCTGCCCCTTTATGAGGAAGGAGAGAATTTAAAACAAAGAACCTGTGAAATTCATACTTGCTTAAATGAGCTTATAAGTAAGTTCCTTGTGGAGCATCTTTTAGATCAGGGGCAAGGTTATTCGGCATTAATTAGTAGGGTTCATAAAGATTTTTGTGAGATCCATGGTAGTGGAGAAGAAATTCTGTAAATTAGCAATAAACTCTCCTTTGTTTATACCGATAAACATATATAAGGGAGGGAATTATGAATGCATTCTGCTCAGTCTAATGAGAAAATATGTAATCATATTGAAAAATACATAGGTGTTATTGATAATGTTTTTAAAGAAATTATTTCAGGTGTTCTGTCGATAGATATTCTAATTCTTGATCCGACGCCTGAGCGGAACTTCTATACTTTAATTACCTCTGGAATGAGCGAATTACCGATGACGGTGCCAGAAGGTGCAGAAGAATATCAATATGCTGAACTAATGATTTGTCTCCCTCCTACCTGGAAGCTGTCGGATGAGGCTTTTAAGGATGAACGGAATTATTGGCCGATTCGAGCCCTGAAAACAATGGCTAGGTTTCCGCATGAATATAATACATGGCTTTATATGGGGCATACGCTTGTGAACGGTAATCCCGCCCAGCCTTATAGTGAGGATACAGGATTTCAAGGGATGTTCGTTTGGGTTCCAGATGTAAAAGATAAAGCCGGTTTCTTTAATTTAGAAATGAGCCATGAGAAAGTGGTGCACTTTTATACGTTAATTCCGCTCTATGGGGAGGAGTTAGATTATAAAATCAAGCATAGCGAGGAAGAGTTACTACACAAGTTAAATAAGATTGGGGTTACGGATGTTTTGGATCCTTCCCGTAAAAATAGTTGTAAGAAGTTATGGGGACTCTTTTAAATACAAGAAAAAACGGCTGAGAGCCGTTTTTTTATTTTTTGATTCCAAAAGCAATCCAGCGACCATCCACATCTTCAATCACAAATTCCTTGTTATTATAATCGGTGTTTGATAAAGAACGAACAATATGAACACCGGCGGCTTCGTACTCCTTCTCCAACTCTTCTTGCTGCTTCGTAATAAAATAGGCATCGTATCCATAACCGTACAACTCTCGATTGGGAATGACCTTTTGTCCATGGGATTGCGTAAGGATAATCTCTGTATCGTCACGATACAAACAAAGATGTGGTTCTTGTGTATCTAAATAGGGCACAGCTTTAAAACCTAAGTACTGGCTGTAGAAGGCAGCGGTTTGCTCGATATTCAACGTAGGGAAAATACTATGCGATTGTAAGAGCTTTTTGTCCACGAGTGAGGTCATCCTTTCAAAGAAAAATAGATATCCATATATTACCTTAAGCTAGAATTTTCAACAATACATGGAGTTTCCATTAAGCAGAAGATTATTCACGGTTGACACCATCGCTATTCTATAATAATATACATGCATGAGCATGCATTTATAAATATTTTATATAAGATGAACTTAGAAACTCATGTTCACTGGAAGCATTGATCATACTATACTTAGTTTTTTATAAAGAGGAGAGATATCATGAAGGACTTGTTCACCCCGTATGAATTGAAGGATTTGAAGCTGAAGAACCGCGTGGTTATGCCTCCAATGTGTCAGTATTCAGTGTCTAACAAAGACGGAATTGCTACGGATTGGCATTATAATCATTACGTAAGCCGCGCTGTTGGCGGAACCGGATTAATTATTATTGAAATGACGGACGTGGAGCCTGATGGCCGGATTACTGATTTTGATCTTGGTATTTGGTCTGATAAGCAAATTCCTGCACTGGCCAGAATCGTTGAAGCTTGTCATTCTTATGGCGCTAAAGTAGGTATTCAAATTGCACACGCCGGACGTAAAGCAGAAGATGCAGCAGTTCCTGTATCCTCCTCTAACGTTCCTTTTGATGCTGACTCCAAAACACCACGTGCCTTAACAACTGAAGAAGTGAAAACTATGGTTGAGAAATTCCGGTTGGGCGTGAAGCGGGCGATACAAGCGGGATTTGATGTTATCGAGCTTCATGGAGCGCATGGTTACCTTATTCATCAGTTCCATTCCCCTCTAACCAATCAAAGAACAGATGAATATGGCAAGGATTTAACACTGTTTGGTACAGAAGTCATTCGCGCAGCAAAAAGTGAAATGCCGGAAGGAATGCCATTGATTATGCGTATCTCCGCTCAAGAATATGTTGAGGGCGGGTACGGTATCAAAGAAAGCTTGGAATTTAGTAAAGCTTACAAAGAAGCAGGCGCAGATATTTTCCATATCAGTGCAGGTGGTGAAGGTCCTATCGCAGCTGCCGGGAAACCAGGGACGCATGCAGCTTATCAGGTTCCTTTGGCCAGAGAAATCAAGTATGGCTTGAATGTTCCGGTTATTGCGGTTGGCAGATTGGATGAGCCTGTACTTGCTAATGCCGTGATTGGGAATGAGGAAGCTGATCTTGTTGCCGTGGGCCGGGGCATGTTGAGAAATCCATACTGGACGCTGGAAGCAGGGGTTGAGCTTCAGAAAGATGCTGGTATTCCCAGACAATATTCTTTCGGGTTTCCAAGAATTAATGGGTAAAGACTAATTTAAATGGTGTGAAGTCTAAACAAAATAATTGTAAAGTGTGGAGGGGCCGGCTTCTTGGAGAAACGGTCTCTCCTCTTTTTTTAAATAAAATAAAGTATAAGTATCGAACCTATACTTTATGTATGGTTGTGGATTGTAGTACTATTATATAGAAGGAAAAAATCATGAAAAGCCATACACCCGGGAGATGAATAATAAAATGGGCGACATTCTTAACAATGAACTTATAACGAGTTGGTTGACGTTAACGCATATACAAATGAATGTGACGAATGAATTGGAAGCTAATCTACAAGTCAAACATGGCTTATCCTTAAAAGAATTTTATTTGCTGTTATTTTTGTCGGAAGCGCCGGAGAAGAAACTGAAATTGCAGAAGCTCGAAGCTATGGTGGGTTTAAGCCAGAGCGCAGTTTCCCGACTGGTTAGTCGGTTTGAGGCCAAAGGCTGTGGCGCTTTAGAAAGAAAAGCGTGTGATGCTGATCGCAGAAGTATCTATACTGCCTTGACTGCCATTGGCGAAGACAAGCTCCTCCGTGCACAAGATACCTTTCAAGAGACCCTGCTTGCAGCTTTTCCAGAAAAAGATGTGAAAGAGCTTTTGGATCAAATGCTTCGCATGAAGCAACAGTCATGAATTCACAATAAAACCTCTGTTTTGGTAAATGGACCGAATCTCCATTTCCCATACAGAGGTTTTTTAGTGTGGGGCGCTATTTACATCCTACCTGTTCATTCTACTGTTGCTGGGAAAGCCGGTAATAATTATAGTCTTCATGTTCAATTGTAATCTCGTCAAGAAGCTCGAAACCACATTTTTGAATGACTCTATTAGACGGGATATTGTGTTTCAGAGCAATGGCGTTTAATACATCGGTAGAGCTATTATCAAACAAATACTTAATTAATCCCTTGGCAGCTTGAGTAGTGTAGCCTTTACCGCGATGATCCTTGGATATGGCATACATAATCTCTCTGTTAGGAACGGGCAATTCATCCTTAATTCCTGTACAACACCAACCAATAAACTCACCGGACTCTTTTAAAATAATGCCTAAACGAAGACGAAGCTCTCCGATATCTCCGCCCGCTGAGATCGCTTGAAGAAACTGCTGGTTCTCTTTTATTTCATAGTTTATTAACCAGTCCAACCGTTGTTCTTTAGGAACATTCCAATCTGGCAAGAATTCAATAATTTCAGGCTGTAGAGTAAGCGCATGAAACTCCTCTAAATCCTCCACGCTATACTCCCGCAGAAAAATATCTTTACAATCAATCGTAAATAAATCACTAGAATTGGCCTCTTCATTCACAACCTCGCTCAACTTTCACCACTCCTTTATTAACTAACAGATATTTTACCATGAAACAATTGATTGATTTGGTAATATTTGATTATAAAAAATGTTTTCTTTTATTTCACATAAATATTAATTGGTTAATATATTAATTGACTATAAAATATGTTATTATGTTTCGTATAAACGGCAATGAACTAATTTGGTTAGGTTTTTAAGATTTCTACTATAAAGATAACAGGTGATCTTCTATGAAAAATGACAACGGTAACAAATTTATTAATGGTAGTCTAATTGCGCATTATAAGTTTGATAATCCAGAGGATGTAGGTCAAGATTTCTCGGGGAACGGCAATGATGGAACCGCTTCAGGTACGAAGCTGCCGGCTATTAAATCCGTAGCAGGTAGACAAGCTGTTTCGCTTGCTGGGGGAGAACATGGCACATCCTATATTTCATTACCTAACGATCTGCTTAAAGAGGTCAGTGACCATACAGGAATTACGATTTCGACCTGGATGTATGTAAGCAAAGCTTCAAGCTTATGGGAAAGAATTTTTGATTTTGGTAAAGGTGAAACAGGACCTTATCTTTTTGTAACCCGCAATTTGCGGGGCACTTGTTTTGCAGGGGAAGACTTAATTGCAGATCCAGGGAAATCCTTTGCGACTGATGAATGGGTACACGTTTCCTTTGCAGTTACAGGCACAAAAGGTGGAACACTAAGCAGTGCAGGACCTGTGATGTATGTAAATGGTGAAGTAGTTGCGGATGGCATGATCAGCCAAACCTCTAGTGGCACATATGCTAAGCTGCGCACATGGTTTGCTACTTTTGAAGATCAACTGAATTATAGCAATAATACAATCGGGAAATCCCAGTACGCGGCAGATGTTGATTTTGGCGGCTATATTTCGGACTTCCGTGTATATAAAGCAGGCTTAACTCAAGATGAAGTGATTGAAATTATGTGCGAATCTTTGACGGATGAAGATATCGTTAAGCTTGCAAAAGATAAATACTTAACCTTCCCAAGCTCGATTATTACCAAAGATATCGAATTGCCAGCTTCGCTGATGGGCGGGAAAGTTGACGTATCTTGGGTATCCAGCGATACCAAAGTCATTTCTAATGAAGGCGTTGTGAATAAAGGAGTTCAATCTGCTCAAGGCGTAACACTTACAGCACACTTGAAAAAGGGAGCTAGTATAGTAGAAAAGAGCTTCACTGTGTCTGTGCTTCCGGAAGATTTGCCACCTTACACCTTAACGATTGACGGCAATCAGGAGATTTTGGATGTTAGCCAAATTCTATATGGTTTATTCTATGAGGACATTAACAATGCAGCAGACGGTGGGATCTATGCAGAGCTAGTGCAGAATCGCTCCTTCGAATCTTTTGCTTTTGACAGCTATTCGCATGTATGTGGTGTACATGGTGCTTCCACCGGAAGAAATTATACACCTCTTCACGCATGGTCTGGGGATACAGACCAAATGACTGTCCATAATACAGGCGGATTAAACGATTTCTTCGGCATCGATGATAAAGATATGAATGCGCATTATGTGACGGTAGCGGATGGCGCGACGATTAATAATAGAGGTTTTGCCGATACCAATCAGCACTGCTCGATGTTTATTCAGGAAGATGCCAAGTACAACTTCACGATTTGGGCGAAGGCAGAAGCAGCGGGCACAATTACCTTGCAACTGCTCGACAAAGACGGTAAAGCCATCAGCGATACTGCAGTTGTTGAAGTAAATGGTGACGGCAGCTGGAAGAAGTATGGTGTCGATTCTAAGCTTGTATTAACAGGGTCTGAAACTGTACTTGGTCAGTTGGCTTTAACCTTTAACGGTGAGATTTCCATTGATATGGTTTCCTTAATTCCTGATGACGTTTGGGGCGCTGGTGAAGAGGAACGTTCTGCTACAGCTCATGCTAACTATAAAGGAAATTCAAACTATAGATTGCGAAAAGACTTAGTGAATGCACTCGTTGATCTTCATCCTACCTTCCTGCGTTTCCCTGGGGGTTGTATTTCTGAAGGTTCTCACATTTGGGAGAACGTGTACGATTGGAAAGAGTCCGTCAACGATATCGAATTGCGCAAAGAGAACTATAACGTATGGGGCTACATGATGACCATGGGTCTTGGATATATGGAGTATTTCCAATTAGCCGAGGATTTGAACGCAACACCACTTCCGGTTATGGCCTGCGGCGTACTCTGTCAAGCTCGTTCGGATTATGCGAATCCAGCTGGCGGTGCGTTAAGAGATTATTATGTGAAGAACTTTACGGATCTGATTGATTTTGCGATTAGCATGGATTTTGACAATAATGAGTGGGCTGCATTGCGTAAAAAGATGGGCCATGAAGCAGCGTTTGATCTGCGTTATTTGGGTGTGGGGAATGAAAACTGGGGTACAGAGTTTTTCGCCAACTTCGAATATTTTAAAACAGTGATTGATGAGTATATGGTAAAGAACTATCCTGATCATGAATTGACTATTCTCTCTACCGTGGGTGCACAGGCAGATGATGATGCTTACCAGCAAGGTTGGAAATTCCTAAGCGGAAATTTACAGGGCTCGGAAAAAATCAGCTTTACGGATGGTACATCGAGCATCGAAGAGACTGTTACCTGGTACGAAAAACAAAAGAACTACATGGATACCATTGCGGATGAGCATTACTACCGTTCCAATGAATATTTGTTAGAGAATGCTGATCGTTACAACTACTATTACAGAGCCTATAAGGAAGACGGCAGCTTGGATGAGGCTGAAACTTCAAAGGTTTTTGTGGGTGAATATGCTTCCACAGATAAAAACACATTGGCAGGAGCTGTTGCTGAGGCGGCGATTATGTCCAGCTTCGAGAATAACTCTGATGTGATTAGATTGGCGGCAACGGCACCGTTGTTCAACAAGGTTCTGACAGATGGCACCTATAGATGGACACCGGATTGCATCTGGTTCGATGATGAAACCGTATGGTACACACCGAACTATTATGTTCAGCAGCTGTATGCTAAATACCTGGGAACCAAAGTGGTTGGCACCTCATTTTCGACTTATCGCAACGGGGAGAAGGTAGACCTCATTCCTCATGGAGGAATTGAAGTGGCTGCGGGGAAATCATCTGTGATCGTGAAACGGGTGAAAGTGACTTCGAATGTAGATGGCAGTGTATGGTTGGATCAAGATTTCACGCAGCCGCTGGATGAAGCTTGGAAAGTGATTCCTGGCTCTGCCGGATATACGATTGATCCTTCCAAAGGTCTGGTATTGAAAGCGCAGAATGGCGGATTGAATGGATTGTATATCCTTAATGACGCGTGGACTAATTATAAAGTAGAGGTTGTAGCTGAAAAAGCTTCTGGCGAAGATGGCTTCTATGTAGGCGCAGGTCTGACAGAAATCTCACCGGAAAATAAAGATGTTATCGAATATGCGATTGGCTACAATGGCGATGCCACAGGAGTCAAGGTGTACAAGCAAGGGATTGAGGCTTATACTCTCGGCGATTATTCCTCTAGTACCGCTGCTGGTAACCTTAGAGCCAGTTGCTATGAAGAGCTTGCGGATCATACGGAATATACCATCACCGTTAATTATGGCGGAGCAGATGGCAAACATTTGATTTGCTCTTATACAGATGGCAAGGTAACAAGCAAAGTACTGGATTATAAGCTTGAGGCTTATAACAGAGAGGTATACAATTCCGTAACTAAAGATGATAAGCATCTTTATGTGAAGCTTGTAAATGCGGATGGTGTAGAAAAAGCAACGAAGCTTGATCTAAAAGGCTTAAAAGTAGCTGCTACGGGTAAACGGATTACCTTAACCGGAGACGCCTCGCTGGTTCACACACCTAATGTGAACAGAAAAAATGATGAGAAGGTTACACCAGTTGAAACGGAAATCGTAATTGATAAAGACACGGCAATTGTGAAGCTAGCTGCCAATTCCGTGAATGTGATTGTTCTGGATCTGATTTAATAGAAAATATGCTGTTCAACACGCGCCGATCTTTTTGTTCGGCGCGTGTTGTTGTTTAACAAGCCTCTAAATCGGTTGATGATTATATAGAGAGAACTGCCCACTTGCTTGATGAATCTCAGAATCTATCTTACACTGGTGAAAGTACAATCACCGACTGACCCTCCAGCCCGCGATCCTCCCAGATGTTTTATCCACAGTTGCCTTCATTACTCCAGAATACAGTGCATACCCTAGCCCCTAAAAAGGAGAACGATAAAATGATGAAATCATTCAAAACGGACTGGAAAGCAAATCTGAAAAATCCTCAAACGATTATGGCCTTGTTTACTTATCGTTATGGAAATTGGGTGTATTATCGAGTGAAGAATGGCATCGTGCGAAAACCTTTGTGGCTTTTGTATCGAATAATGGATGTGCTTTTTGTCCGTATTCTTGCGAATGGCGAGCTTCACGCTCAAGCTCAAATTGGTGACGCGCTTCATTTACCGCATGGTTTAAATGGGATTATCATTAGTCCTAAAGCGGTGCTTGGAAGCCATGCTACTATTTTTCATCAAGTGACTATTGGCGGGAGAAATAACTTAGGAGAGCCAGTGATTGGAGACAGAGCTTTTATTGGAGTAGGCTCCAAGATTCTTGGACCGGTTGTCATTGGTAACGATGTTAATATCGGGGCCATGTCTGTCGTGGTAAAGGATGTGCCGGATAACGCTTCGGCTGTAGGTATTCCTGCTAAAAATATATTGCGGAGTGAACCGAAACCAGAGAATACAAGATAAAGACGTTAGGTTCTAGTACATAGGGTACGCGTGCGCTTTATTTTAATATCTTACAGGGTATAATTAAAGCATCCAAGTAATCTTGTAATAACCTTCTAGAGATCGGAGTAATGAAATGAAATATAGCAATTTAGAAGAGTGTGTTAATGATTTAGAGAAACACGGACATTTAGTTCGTATTCATGAAGAAGTGGACCCTTATCTAGAGATGGCGGCGATTCACCTAAAGGTTTATGAGGCTGGCGGACCTGCATTATTATTTGAAAATGTAAAAGGCTCGAAGTTTCGGGCCGTATCTAACCTTTTTGGAACGATAGAGCGCAGTAAGTTTATCTTTCGGCGGACTTGGGACTCCACACATAACGTAATTGCCCTTCGCAACGATCCCGTAAAAGCACTCAAAAATCCATTTAAATATGTTGGTACCGGATTATCCGCGAGAAAAGCATTGCCGATTAAAAAGCCAGGGGGTCTGCCAAGCGGTTTTCAGGAAATTAGTATCTCTGATCTTCCGCTAATCACACATTGGCCGGGAGATGGTGGTGCTTTTGTAACCTTGCCGCAGGTGTATTCAGAAGATCCGGACAAGCCGGGCATTATGAACTCCAATCTGGGAATGTACCGTGTGCAGCTGACTGGAAATGAGTATGAATTAAATAAAGAAGTGGGCATTCATTATCAAATTCATCGCGGCATTGGCGTACATCAGGAAAAAGCGAACCGCCAAGGACAACCGCTTAAAGTAAGTTGTTTTATCGGTGGACCACCCGCTCACTCTTTATCGGCGGTTATGCCTTTGCCTGAGGGAATGAGTGAGATGATCGTTGCAGGATTACTTTCAGGACGCCATTTCAGCTATAGCTATGTGGATGGTTATTGTATCAGCAATGATGCGGACTTTGTAATAACAGGTGAAATTCACCCTGGTGAGACGAAGCCGGAGGGGCCTTTTGGCGACCATTTAGGCTATTATAGCTTGGTTCACCCTTTCCCAGTAATGAGAGTACATAAAGTGTACGCCAGAAAAAATGCAATCTTTCCATTTACGGTTGTCGGCCGGCCGCCACAAGAGGATACCGCGTTTGGTGAGTTAATTCACGAGCTGACAGGTGGGGCTATCCGCCAAGAAATTCCGGGCGTCAAAGAAGTTCATGCAGTCGATGCTGCGGGTGTTCATCCCCTGCTGTTCGCCATTGGCAGTGAACGTTATACGCCTTATCAGCAAGTAAAGCAGCCAGCAGAAATTCTGACCATTGCTAACCGGATTTTAGGGACGGGTCAGCTTAGTTTAGCTAAGTTTTTGTTTATTACAGCAGAAGAGAATCAGCCTATCAGCACACATAATATCGAGGATTTCTTGACGTATATCTTAGAGCGGATTAATCTTCATAGAGATATTCATTTTTATACCAATACCACGATTGATACACTTGATTATTCCGGCACAGGATTAAACAGCGGAAGTAAAGTGATCTTCGCAGCAGTAGGGGATAAGAAAAGAGAGCTATGTACAGAGGTGCCAGGCCTGCTGAAAGAATTACAGGGATTTGAACATGCACGAATGGTGATGCCTGGTCTTGTTGCCCTTCAAGGCGCTAAATTCACAAGCTACGCTGAAGCAGCACTGGAAATGAACAAGCTTAGTGAAGCTATTCAGGAGCAAGGGTCACTTCCTTCTTGCCCAATGATTATTTTGTGTGATGATAGCGAGTTTTTGAGTGAAAAGATCGACAATTTCCTATGGGCGACATTCACCCGCAGTAATCCATCTCATGATATCTATGGAGTGAACAGTTCTACTGAGTATAAACATTGGTCCTGTGATAACGTGATTATTGATGCTCGGGTAAAACCCCATCAAGCCCCGCCACTGATCCCAGACCCAACCGTTCAGAAGCATATCGAACGATTATTTGCGTCAGGTGGCAGTTTAAGCAGAGTTAAGATATAGAGAAACATTCATCGGCCTTCTTGGGAATCCAAGGAGGTCTTTTTGCTGTTTGTGAAATGATTTTACTCATATGAAATAAAAAAGGAATAGGGGTATTATGGGGTGTATGGTATATATTTACTATTAATATTGGGGAAGTGTTGTTCTGATGGAAATTATGGAAACCGAACGTTTATGGATTAGAAGGTTCTCAGCAGAGGATTGGAAAGACCTTCATGAATATTTGTCGCAAGAAAGTGTTGTGAAATATGAGCCCTATTCCGTGTTTAATGCAGATGAATCTCGCACTGAGGCGCTCAGACGGTCATCGGACCGTGCTTTTTGGGCAGTCTGTCTTAAATCTACGACAAAAATGATCGGCAACTTATATTTTCAAGCGAGCGAACCAAAGGTTTTTGGCGTTTGGGAATTTGGATATGTTTTTAACCCTGATTTTCAGGGAAGCGGGTATGCTACAGAGGCTTGTAATCAATTGTTAAACTATGGCTTTGATAATCTGAAAATGAGACGTGTGATTGCGAACTGTGATCCCGAAAATACACGCTCATGGAAACTGCTTGAACGATTGAAGCTTCGTCGAGAAGGACATTTTTTGCAGACGGGTTATTTTAAATACGATAGTAATGGAGAGCCAATCTGGCATGATACTTATTCCTATGGATTGCTCAGAAGCGAATGGTTAAGGATGAAGGAATAGCAAAACTGTTGTCGTAATCTCAAAAGCGGGTGTCCCCTCACTGATTCTTCTGTCCTAACTTCTTCCCAAATCGTAGGTTTTTATAACTATAGGCGAAGAAATTGAACGGTTTAGTGTATGATAAAATCTGTTTTTTAAATGTTCAGAGTGACACTTAGGTGGTAGTATCGTGTTGGATATGAGTGAAACTGGAATCATCTACCATCCAGCTTCCTGAGCAAAGAGGAGGGGATACGCGCACGAAGTGAACTTATATTTGAAGAACGAATGACAACGAAGCTTATTGTAAGCGTTTACTACAACGGGGCTAGATGCGTACTAAGTTCTTTCAATCATAAGAAAGCGGGTGAAGCACGGAAGATGAAGAGGAATAAGCTTGGAAATAAAATATTTATGGTGTTATTGTCGTGGATCTTCATTTGTTCATCAATACTTCCATCTACAACATTTGGGGTGCAACAGGCCAGTGCAGCTTCAGGTCCAATAACCTTGCAATATGATTTTGGAACAGCAACAAGTCCTGTTATGAGTGGTTATACAGGCGTGCATGAATCTAAGTTATATACGAATGAGCTAGGGTATGGTTTAGATCAGGCGGTTGCTTCAAGGAATCGTTCGGGTGGAGACGATATGACCAACGATTTTGTATTGGGACTGTCCTATTCTTTTTTGGTGGATCTTCCTAATGGGGATTACGATGTGACTGTATACTCAGGAGATTTACTAGCGGGTACAAGTACAACCAAAACTACGATTACTTTGGAAGGTAGCACGGCTGGGTCGATAAGCAGCAAGCAAGCTGTAAATCAAGCTACCTACCGGACGACTGTTCAAGATGGTCAACTGACCGTCGGCATTACGGGTACAGGGGTTGGCGGATATTTAAATGGACTAATTATTCAGCAGATTGTACCAGGTCCATTGAAAGCCCCTGAGGGATTAGTGGTTCATAATATCACTCCCACTGAGGTATCTCTAGGGTGGAGCAGCGTGACCGAAGCAGTCTATTACAATATTTATCGAACGGTTCTTCCTAGTGGAAGCCTTCAAGCCATAGGTCAAGCTGCTGCTAACAGCTACGTGGATTCAGATGTAAATGAAGGCAGTGGTTACATTTACAATGTGTCAGCAGTAAATGGAAAGGGTGAGGAGTCTGCTTTGAGCGCATCTGTGACCGTAGACAAAATTCCGGGGGTAGAGGTTCCCGCAGCACCAACCGGTCTTTCAATTGTCAGTGTCGGTGTAAGTTCTGTTCAACTGAATTGGAACAGTGTGGCTGGAGCTAGCCGCTATACGATCTTAAGGTCTGATTCAGCAGATGGAACATTCCATGAGATTGGTCAGTCAGAGAAGACGATATTTACGGATGCCTCAGCGGACACCTCAAAACAGCAATATTATGGGGTGAAGGCAGCCAATGACCAAGGCGAATCAGAGCTATCTAACAAGGTGGAAAGCGCCGTGTATACGCCTCCTGGAACTTTGCCAGAAGGGGATGTTTATTCCTTTGATTTTGGTCCGGGTGCTGTGGCTGAAGGTTATCTTAAGGTAGATGCAGGGGTATCTTATTCCTCTGAGGTTAAATATGGATTTACAGATATATCGAGAGTAACTGGGGTAGACCGAGGAACCTCAGATCCTTTGCGATCAGATTTTGTGGTCCCTAAGGATGCAACTTTTAATGTAGATTTACCGAATGGCGATTATACAGTGTCACTTATCGCTGGTGACAGCGCCGGAGATACAGAGATTGGCATCAAAGTCGAATCCATTCAAAAAGTTCAACAGACGAGCAAAACAGCAGGCCAGTATTTGGAAATGAGCTTTGACATTGCTTTGGTGGATGGACAAATGAACTTGGTGTTCTCTGGCACTAAGCCAAATATCAATGCACTGGTGATTACTAAGCAGCCAGACCGTCCTGCTAATGAATTGCCAACGGTTTATATTGCGGGTGATTCAACCGTGCAGACTTATGATCCTTATTGGATACCACAGGCAGGCTGGGGACAAATGATTCCTGATTTCTTTAGTGAGGAAGTAACGTTTAAGAATCACGCTATCGGAGGCCGCAGTTCTAAGTCATTTATTGTCGAGGGAAGGCTGGATGAAGTGCTGCGTAAGATCCAACCGGGTGATTATTTCCTGATCCAGTTTGGTCATAATGACGCAACGATTAGCGTTCCAGACCGATATGCTTCTCCAGCCGATTACAAAGTTTATTTAAAAACATATGTCAATGGAGCTAGGCAAAGAGGAGCAACTCCGATTCTGGTGACCCCCATGGGGCGCAGAGATTATAATGCTGCGAGCGAAAAATTCAATGTGAGCTTTCCAGAATATGTGCAGGCTATGAAAGAGGTAGCAAGTGAACTTGATGTTGATTTGGTCGATCTTAGCGCACTCAGTGTAGCTTTTTACAATTCTATCGGTTTTGCAGCTACACGCTCTGTATTCCTTCACCTCGATGCAGGGATATATGGTGCTTTCCCAAATGGCTCGACAGACGATACTCACTTTCAAGAATACGGAGCCATTCAAATGGCCCGTCTGCTGGCCAAAGGAATAGGGGAATTAAATATTCCACTCTCCAGCTTTGTGCAGGACATCAAACAGCCGGAAACGGTGCCTGTGAAGCCTGAAGGTCTTGTAGCTGGGAGTATCAGTAATGCAGGTGCAGTACTGAAATGGAATAAAGTAGAAGGTACAGATATCTATAAAATCTATCGTAAGCTAGCGGCAGAAGCCGAATCTGCTTATACATTAGCGGGAACTTCAACTGTCCCTTCATTGACATTAAGCGGGTTGGTTGAAGGTCAAAGCTACTCGGTAAGAGTGACTGCAGTGAACGGGCTAGGAGAGTCTGAGCCTTCAGATGAAGTGAAGCTGACTACGAAATCCGCTCAGTATCGTTATGATTTTGGACCTGTTGGTTCACCCGTTGCTGCGGGTTATACGGAAGTGAATGTGAATGTCCTGTATACCCCAGAACGTGGATATGGTTTGACCTCGAGTGCAGGGATGATTGATCGGGATCGGGGAAATGCGACGGACGATCTGCGCAGAGATTTTGTGATTTATTTTGGAGGATCGTATGAATTCAAAGTTGATTTACCCAATGGTTATTATTCTGTTAAGACCTATACAGGAGATTGGATTGGATCTGCCAAGACGAATGTAGCCATTGAAGGCAAAGATTACGGAACAGTCTCCTCAGGTAAGGAAAATATTGCTGAGAAGCTGTATAACCAGATTGCTGTCAAAGACGGGCAGATGAATCTTGTCTTTAGTGGCACAACCGCTCATCTCAATGGGCTGGAGATCACACCGTTATTATTAGCCCCAACGAATCTGAAACTGGGTAGCCTGGATTTAAACAGTGAGCCTATCACTGCTAATCTTTCTTGGGATAGTATGGAGGGTGCGCTGAAATACCGTGTATATCGTCAGGCTACGGTTGCGAATAGTGCAGAGCTGCTGGGCGAAACAACAGAGCCGCTCTACACAGATACCACTGCGGATATTGGTATGGAATATATCTATACGGTAACTTCGGTCGACAGCACGGGACTGGAATCTGTAGGCTCCAATGCGCTAAAAGTGTCTATGATTGACCCCTCCGTAGCAAAAGCAGCCGTACCTAGTGGTCTAGCTGTACAATCTACGAACAAAAATGATGTGACCTTTACTTGGAATGAGGTACCGGATGCACGGATGTTCAACATTTATCGTGCGAAATCCTCAGACAGTGAGTTCATCCTGATCGGCAAATCATTCGAAGCTTCGTACACAGACACGACCGTTCTGACTACCATTCCTTACTATTACAAAGTAGCCTCGGTAAATGCAGGCGGCATCTCTGATCTATCCGCTACGTTGGAAACCTCAGCGGTGACAACTTTATACCGGAAGATGGAGGCGCTGGATCGTGCGCCTGTAGCGGTTAAGACAGATGAGGGTGTTTATATCAGCTGGCGGATGTTAGGTCTGGATCCGGAAACGATAGGATTCAATCTGTATCGTGGCGATAAGAAACTTAATGATTCGTTGATTACTCAAAACACGAACTATCTCGATACTAAAGGCACGGAGGATGCCAAATATAGAATCACATCAGTAATCAATGGAGTCGAGAAATCTGCTTCGGAACCATTCAGCGTATGGCAGAAGCAATATCTATCGATCCCTTTGCAAAAGCCAGCAGATGATTACACCAAGGATGGTCAACCGTATACGTATAGTGCGGGAGATGCAAGTGTAGGTGATTTGGACGGTGATGGTGTATATGAAATCATCATGTTGTGGTCACCTTCGAACAGCAAGGATAACTCTCAAGCTGGGTATACTGGACTTGTCTATATGGACGCTTATAAATTAGATGGAACTCGCTTATGGCGGATTAATTTAGGGCCTAATATTCGTGCCGGCGCACACTATTCTCCATTCCTGGTATATGATCTGGATAGTGATGGACGTGCCGAAATTATGATCAAGACGGCAGATGGCACAGTGGACGGTCAAGGAAAAGTCATCGGCAATGCCAGTGCAGACTATCGTAACAGTTCGGGTTATGTGCTGCTGGGCAATGAATATTTAACGGTGTTCGAAGGGGCAACAGGCCGGGCATTGGATACCGTTGATTATGATCCGCCACGTGGAGATGTTGGCGCTTGGGGGGATACCTATGGTAACCGTGTAGACCGCTTTTTGGCAGCTGTAGCTTATTTAGACGGCGAGCAGCCAAGCGTGATTTTTAGCCGCGGTTATTATACTAGAACCGTACTTGCAGCTTACAATTATCGCGAGGGCAAGCTCGAGAAAGTATGGCGTTTCGATTCTAATGATGAAGGATATGGAGACTACGTTGGTCAAGGAAACCACAATCTTTCTGTAGGAGATGTGGACGGCGACGGCAAGGACGAAATAACCTTCGGCGCGATGGCAATCGACGATGACGGATTGCCGCTGTATAATACAAAGCTTGGCCATGGTGATGCAATTCATTTCGGAGACCTTGATCCTACCAGACCCGGGCTGGAAGTCTTTGATGTTCATGAGCATACCGATTCGAAGTATGGGATTGAAATGCGTGATGCAGCTACAGGAGAAATATTATGGGGTGTATTCACGGGGATTGATACTGGACGGGGAATGTCAGCAGATATTGATCCGCGATATGCTGGCGAAGAGGTATGGGCTGCAACGATCACCAATGAGGAGCATATACCTGTTACGGGCCTATACAGTGCGCAAGGGGAACTAATCACTAAAAAACTGCCTTCCTCCACGAATTTTGGTATTTGGTGGGATAGTGATCTTTTACGTGAATTACTGGATGCGAATCGAGTGGATAAGTGGGACTATACCAACCAGACAACGGTTAACTTATTGACGGCTGTAGGTGCTTCTTCAAATAATGGCACCAAGGCGAATCCAAGCTTGCAGGCAGATCTGTTCGGGGATTGGCGTGAAGAAGTGATCTGGCGGGCAACGGACAGTTCTGAACTACGGATCTACACAACAACGGATATGACAGATTATCGTATTCGCACATTGATGCATGATCCGATCTACCGCCTGGCAGTAGCTTGGCAAAATGTAGGCTATAATCAACCTCCGCACCCTGGATTCTTTCTTGGTGAAGGGATGGAACAACCAGCGGCTCCAAAAATTCAATATGTAGGCTCACCGGGAGAAACTGAAGATACTACACCACCTACGATTTCTGGTTTACCTTCTGCTCAAATGAGTGAAACGGATGTATTGAAGGTGCAGGTCGTAGCGGAAGATCCAGAGTCTGGCATTCGCAGTCTGGATATTACCTTTGATGGTAAACCTGTCGTTTATGGAGATGAGATTCCACTCACAGGGCTTGCGGGAGCGCATACGTTCATCGCAACAGCCATTAATAACGCTGGACTTTCGACGACAGAACAAGTGATTGTGTTCGTAAGTGGACCTCAGAAGGCTACAGGTGTTCCGGGGCAATGGGTTCTATCCAATAATAATGGGCAGGATACAGGACTTTTGGACGGGGATTACCAAATCACAATGAATATGTGGTGGGGCAATAATGGTACGGTCTACAAGCTATATGAGAACGGTGCCTTAATCGACACGCAAACCTTACGTGATGATTCCCCAGCTGCACAGACTGCAGTGACTAATATTACCGGAAAAGAAAACGGAACCTACACCTATACGGCTGAGCTGACCAATTCTTTTGGCACAACGGTGTCTGCTGCTCATGTGGTTATCGTGAAGGATGCTGCACCAGCTAAGCCGGTGTTGTCCAATGACAACTGGGATGGTGATGGAGAGTATAAAGTGACTATGAATTTATGGTGGGGGATGAACGGCAAAGAGTATCGCTTGTATGAGAACGGAATACTGATCGATACTCAGACTTTAACAGCGGGCACCCCAAACGCACAAACGGCTTCTACTTCTATCACTAACCGTTCTCCAGGCGTCTATGAATACCGGGCTGAGCTGTTGAATGATCAAGGGGTAAATGAGAGTGCGATCATGAAAGTTACGGTAAAATAACTGAATATTTGTTAAAAAAGCGCCTAAGTCGGTAATATCCGGCTAGGCGCTTTTTTTAGATTATCTAAGATTTAAAGGATTCTGCAAGACTAATTCTCCTAACAGCCTCATATGAATCTAAACAACGAATGATAGGGGGGATTGTAAATATGGATTTGACGCATATGATCTCAAAGCTTGTGGTAGTTATACATGTTATAGCATCCATAGTGGGAATTGGACCAGCTTTTGTGCTGCCAATACTGACAAGCTCAGCCAAGACAGGTAGTCAGCTTCGTTTTGTATTTGGTCTTATGAAGAAAATAAACAGATTCCCTAAGACAGGTGGGATCACCCTGATCGTTACAGGTATTTTGTTAATGATCATAGATAAAATGGGCTTGTCGGTGTTGTGGTTAAATCTGTCGTTATTATTTTTTATCGTGATCGAAGTGATTATTATTGGAATGGTTGAGCCCCGATTGAAAAAGCTAACCCAGCTCGTAATGACCAGCGAAGGGGAAGAAATTCCTGATGGTTATACTACCGCTATGAACAAGATCGCTCCGCTAGAAGCGGCGGTTCATGTACTTACTATCGTCATTATTATATTAATGGTAGTAAAGCCGGTATAAGATCATAACGCCTATTCTCAATGATCTCTTCATAATCGCGGATGAGTCCATCAAAAATATTCTCCCAAGAGCGGCCGAGTGCCAGCTGTCGGCCTTCATGCCCCATAGCAGCTAGCTTTTGAGGGTGCTCTACATATGCACAAATCTCACGAATAAAAGCATCCGGGCAGCGGGGCTCGACAATCATTCCTGTGCGGCCGGGTGTGACCAGATCCTTCACCCCACCTTCATTTACTGCGAGGACAGGCAGTCCTGAGGCCATAGCCTCTAAGACAACATTACCGAAGGTTTCTGTACTGGAAGGGAAGATGAACAGATCTGCGGAGGCATATAATTGGGCAAGCTCGTCACCATGTTTATAGCCTGTAAACGTGACATTATGCGGCGCCTGTGCCCGCATTTCCGGCAGAAGGGGACCGTCTCCAACGACCAGCCAATGAACCTGAGATTGCGTAGATTCGGGCAATTGCTGCATGGCGAGAGCAAGCGTCTGTATATCTTTTTCAGGGGCGATTCTTCCCACATATAGAAGCAGTAACGGTGCGCTAATTCCGTAGCGCTCACGGACCTCATGGCTGCGTTTTTTGGGGGTATACTGCTGGCAGTCGATGCCTCTGGACCATAGCTTCAGGCGATGAAAGCCTTGAGCTTGGAGGGAATCGAGGGTTTCGTAGGATGGTGCAAAGGTGGCATCACAGGAGCGGTGAAACCACTTCATGTATTTCCAATAGAGCGGAGCGATTTTTTTCATCCGGTAATATTCAAGATAGCGGTCAAAATGGGTATGATAGGAGGCGACATGGGGCAGATCATGTTTGCGCGCATAACGAAGGCCGCAGAGACCGATATTGAACGGAGTTGCCATATGAAGCAGATCGGGACGAAAAGCTTTCAGCTCTGATTGGATAGAGGACATATTGGGCAGTGCGAGTCTACATTCAGGGTATAAGAAAAAGGGGATGCTGGTAATGGGACGTATGGGATCGGCATAACTGTCTTCAGGAGCAGATTTTGGTGAGAAAAGCAGATGTTCAATACCGCGCTCTTTCAAATGGGTGGTTAATCGTTGAAGCGTACGTGAAACTCCGTTGGTTTGCGGAAGAAATGTGTCCGTGAATAAAGCAAGACGCATGGAACCCCTCCCAGGTACTCTTGATGCCCTGATCATAACAGGCGATTATTTGATGGAGGTCAAACGGATGTTAAACAGAATATAAAAATCCACTGCACCAGGTAAGATAAAGAGGTGTGCAGTGGATTTATTAGTTTTAATGGGATGAAGCCCTACAAGGATTCGTATATCTGTTGCAAAAAGGTAATGCTTTCTCCTAAATGTGACTCAGGAGTGCTTTCCAGGATTCCTTGAATATGAGGACGTTCATATTTCATATAACGAAGGATCGGCTCAAACTCTAGCCACCCTTGACCTACAGGGACTATTTTTATGGCTCCTTCTTGGACGATAAAGTCTTTTAAATGAATGACAGCAATTCGATTTCCTAGAAGCTTCAAAGCCTCCGTAATAATAGCTTCTTGATGCAAGTAATTTGTAGGCGACATTAGATTTGCGCAATCCAATATGACCTGAAGATTGTTAGAAGGGACTTCATCCAGAAGTCGGCGGGTTAAGGGCGCGGTGTACAGCGGATGATGAAGTCCTGCTTCGATTCCTACCGTCACACCAAAACGTTCGGCCTCCGCCACCATGGCCTTAACTGATCCCACCACCTCTTGGAAGGCTTCTTCTGTAAAATTATCTATGGTATACCCAAGTCCCACACTTCCGGTTTCCGTACCTACCAGACTAGCGCCGAAATCTCTGGCCAAGCGCAGATGGGTATTAAACGCGGCTAACGCTTGCGCCCGTTTGTGAGGATCGGTGTCTACAATATTTACATAGCAGCCCAGAACCGCAATCTGAATACCTGCCTGTCTAAAGGCATTGCCATAATAGCTGGCTGTTCCAGGGCTTATAGCCGTCAGGCTAGGGGCACTATCAGGAAAAGATTTCTTAAGTGCGAACTGGATATGAGTGAAATGATAGGACTTAATCTTCTCAATTAACTCTTGCAATGGAACTTGTGTGAAATCATGTGCTCGAACACCTAGTTGAAGGGGAATGCTCATATGATCGATCGCTCCTATTAGTATTGTTGTTTGTGAGGTGCTAATTTGTCCCAGTCAAAGGTAACACCAGTGCCCGTTACTTCTGGCGCAACTGCCATCCCATTGTCTTTATTAATCACTAGCGGACGTGTAGTGTATTGATCGATAGGGAAGCTATGCATTTCGAGATAACCTGCATTTGGCATAGCTGCTAACAAACTAACGTGCAATTCCTGCATTCCATGTGTGGAAATGGAAAGGTTATAGGCTTGTGTTAAGTGAGCTACCTTTAACCAGCCCGTAATTCCGCCTATATTGGAAGCATCAGGTTGAGGAAAATCAACATGACCATATTGCAGCATGTGATGGAATTCGGTTAATGTGCGCAAGTTCTCTCCGCCTGCAACGGCCATTCCTGTTTCTTCAGCAATCCGTGCATAGCCGGCATAATCCTCCGGAATCGTTGGTTCTTCTAGGAAGAGAATGTCGTATTTCAAAAATTCACGTGCGGCTTTTATCGCTTTTTCCACACTCCAGCTCATATTGGCATCGACCATAAAGGCTACATCCGGGCCGACCAATTGGCGTACCGCAGCCACTCGTTCCACATCTTCAGCTAATGTTTTTTGGCCTAGTTTAATTTTGACCGCCTGGAGGCCCATATCTAAGTATTTTTGATTGTTGCGCAGGAGCTTTTCTAATGGGAAGTTTAAATCAATCGCTCCACCATAACATTTGACCTCATTGCTTGCGCCACCCAGAAGTTTGTAGAGAGGTTCATCTGCTTTCTTTGCACGTAAATCCCATAACGCAATGTCACATGCCGCAATGGCGAAGCTAGCCAAGCCCCCGCGAGCAACATAATGTATTCCCCAGTTCATCTGCTCCCAGATACTTTCCACACAGCTGGCGTCTTTGCCAACTAAGATATGTGTTAATTCATTAGCAATTAGTGAGCAGATCGCTTTGCCGCCAAATCCGCCAGTATAGGTATAACCTACACCTTCACGACCGTCATCCGTTCTAATTTTGACAATGGGAACTTCAAAATGAGTATGCAAGCCATGTTTAGCATCCTCCATGATTTCTGGCAAAGGGATACGATAGTATTCCGTAATAACTTCTTTAATTAGAGACATCTTTGATCACTCCTTATAAAAGTTGTTGTAAGTTTGATAGAGATGAGGCTGTATTTTGTTTAAGAGCTTGAACCACAAGTTTAGCAATTTCCCGGGCACCTTCATCTGAGAAATGAGTATCATCCGTAACCCCATTTGGGTAATTGGGATGTGTTTTCGCTGGCAAATGCATGAATAACTTCTTGGATTCCTCTTCGCCTAATGAACGATAGAGCGCTTGCGAGGCTGGGAAAATATCAAGTAGCGGAGTGTGCGTTTCTTCAGCCACTTGTCTCATTACCTCGGGATAAGCACCTACAGCAAACGGGTCCAGCTCTCCATCGGCGTTAAAGCGGCGGCGACTTACAGAGGTTAACAGTACCGGAGTCCCCCCTAGCTGCCTAGCAGCATCTATATATTGAATGAGATTATGGCGATATTCGGTTTCAGGATCGGTGTAACGTAATGGATCCTCTTTTTTCTCATCGTTATGTCCAAATTGAATAAATAGGTAGTCGCCGGGTTGGAAGTCTTTTCTGATAGCATCGAGGCGGCCGTCTGTTATGAACGATTTGGTGCTTCGACCATTAATTGCACGATTCTGGATTTGAATAGAAGTCGGAAAATAACTTTGCAGGTATTCTCCCCAGCCGGTCATAGGTTTTTCTCCAGCGCCTTTAATGGCCGCAGTGGAATCGCCTGCAATAAATAGTTGTTGTCTCATAAGGTCTTCTTCTCCTTTAACGTATTGGCGTTCCCTTAACCAATTCTCAGCAAGGGAAAGCCATTGCTGGCAATGAGGGTGTTCTTTTGCAAGCCCTAAACCATGCCGCCCTTCTTCAAAGATATGTAATTCAAAAGGAATTCCCTGATTAGACAGGGCAGAGGCGAACAACAGACTATTCTCCACGGGAACGCTGGCATCGTTCGCTGTTGTCCAGATAAAGGTTGGAGGTGTGAGTGAATCCACCTGGGCTTCTGAGGAAAAGGAGTCAAGCTCCGCTTGTGATGGGTCGTCTCCAAGAAAATGTAGCCGGCTTCCCTTGTGCGAATGGGGCTCTTGGAAAGTGATTACAGGGTAACCTAATAGAAGAAGGTTTGGTTTCTCTGCTCTAGTGGTAGAAAAGATAGAAGCTAAGTGTCCTCCTGCCGAGAATCCAATCATCCCTACTTTGTCTGAGATCACATTCCAAGCTTTGGGTGCTTCCCTAATCCATTTGAGAGCTTCCTCAACATCATTTAACAAAGAAGAGACGTTGAAATCTCCGACCTGATAATCTAGTACACCTGCATGAATACCTAGACTGTTTAGCCATTGAGCTACAGGTTCTCCTTCATGTTTGGCTAAGTGCTGATAACCTCCACCAGGCAATACCAATATAAAAGGACGGGGGTGATCCGTCTCGAGCGGATAGAGGGTGAGTAGTGAGGTTTCCTGAGAAATCGCATCTTGTTCTACACGGTTAGTATTTAGACGAAAGTTCAACATTGCGTTCAAATTCCTCCCTAAATGGTTATATGCACACGTTAACATATTTTCCGAAAAAAAGAGAGACTCTTTTTTTTTTTAGATTCGGCCTTGAACGATTTTTTTGTGATTTTTACATAGATTCGTCAAATGTTGGTTTGGATTTAGTGCCTGTATTGTTATCCCGGTACTGTCCAGGGGTCATCCCTTCCTGTTTACGGAAAGATCGAATGAAATTTTGAGAATTGTTGTATCTTAATTTGGCTGCAATATCTTTGATCGGCATATCGGTTTCCTGCAGCCATTTTTTTGCCATTTTAAATCGGTACATCGTTAAATATTCGCTGAAATAGTATTGGGTCTCCTTACGGAAGACACTGCTGATATAGTTGGCGTTGTAATGCAGCCGTGAAGCGCATTCTTCCAAGGTTAGATCCGTATCATATTCATGTTGGATCAGATCAATGATTTTCTCAGAGATGTTTTGGTATTGGGCATTTTGCCTGCTGATAAAAATTTTGATCATCGGGTAAATGACCATGCTCCAGAACCAATCCTCAATCTCAGCCACGGTATGAAGGTCATGTAATTCCTCAAAAATTGAGCCATTAGCATGATAGATCTGATTTAAGCTAATGCCCGATTCCTGCATCATAATGAGCAAGTTATTGAGTAAGCGGGTCAACGGGATTTGATATTCCTGTGGTGAAAGCTCTAGGGCAAAGATAGATTTAAAAAGCAAATGAATCAGTTCCTTGGCTTTATCCGTTTCAGCCAGCTTGATAGCATCCATTAGATCGTTTTCTTTATGCGTAGGGTAGTTCAAGTTCAGATAATGTTTGCCGGAGTTAATGTTCTCATATTGAATAATAACGCCTTTGCCAAGCTTAATGCGATGTTTCAGTGCTTCAAGACCTTCTCTGTAGGCGATGGCTAGTTTATCGAAGGCGTTGAAGGGCAGGCTCAGCCCAATACTCACCTGCACCTTTAGATAATTATTTATTTCTTGCTGCAGCTTCTCCGTTAACGAATACAGTGTCTTATGAAAAGACTGGGTATCGCAGTCTGGACTGCCCAATAATACGACTACCGCATGGTCCATGATCACTGGAGCCAGCCGTTGTTCAGGACAGATTAATTCTTCGATCATATTGTGGGCAGCGAACAATAAGAGGCTGAGATCTTTTTTCTCATAGCTGGAATCCTCGGCATAATCAATAGACAACGTAATTACTGCCATGGTTTTCCATTCTTCAAGCTGGGTTTGGTAGCCGAATTGCCCTAATTCTTCGAGCAAATCACGTTTCTTAACATTGCCGTGGAAGGCATTGATCAGAAAAAACGTACGAACCTGCTGAAAGTGTTGCCGGACTTCTTTTTCCAGCTGTGATTTGGATTGGAACAAAGAATGAACTTGTTCTCCTATAATCTGAAATTCATTGCGATGTCTCGATTTAATATCCGGTTTGCGTTGGCCCATCTGATTAAGCAGTCTTTCGATAGGGGTGTACATACGCCTGGAGCCGATCCAGGCCAGAAGAATGGAGAACAAGAGCATAATGGTACACACGATTATCGTAAACATACCGATTTTATTGGACTCCTTCGTCAAGCTTTCCATGGAAGTAACCGATAGATAAACCCAGCCATTTAACTGAGAACGCATGAAAGTGACGGAGTAATTCTTTTTGTTGATCACAGTCTTGAACTGTCCGGATTGTTTAGAAGGATCAGAGATTAAAGGGACTTCTTTAAATCCGCCTTGCTCTTTAGGTTTTCCGATTAAGCTGGTATCCGGATGGAGTAGGAAGCGGCCAGCTTGATCCAGAACGATAATGTCATCGAGTGGCTGCACATCTGAATTAATGAAATCCTGAAGACTGCAGACCGGAATATTAGCTAGGGCAAGCCCATATTTTTGCAGCTTATTGGTGGGAAGCTTTTTGATAAGACTGATACTGTAATTGCAGCCAGTGACGTTAATGCTCTCCTCGCTATAAAATAAGGACGATGGATTCAAAATCCATGAAGTATCGTCAGCTATATTCATTAGATTAGAGAGTTGCGCGTGGTTTTTGTATTCATTCAGACGGTAGACGCCTGAATTTTTGATCATCCAGTTCTGCTGCTGATTGAGCAGGATGACATCCTCAAGTTTCGTATCGAAGGATTGCATATTACGGATTTCGTTTCTTAAATCATTATATAAAATGAAATCGGTTTCACTTAAAGGGTTATTTAGTGCTTTTTTTAATACACTAGAGTTGATCACTTGGTTTAATGTTTGATTGACAGTTGTTAACTTATGTTCTACATTTGAGGTGATTTGTAATATAAGTTCCATTTTACTGTTGTTTACGTTCTTTTGGATCTCATTAGATGATGTGAAATAGGAAAAAGAACCGATGAATATCACCGGCAACGTGCTAATTACAAAGGCAAAAATCGTTAATTTACTTAAAAAGCTTAATGGTCTCACGGGACTCAGCACCTTTACTTATGTAGAAGTAGACACTTGTTCTTAGTGTATGAAACCTGGTGGAAAATAACAATAATCATCTCGTTCTGCAATAATCATTAACCCTAATTATGACTACAAAATGGAAAATCTTCAAGCTGTAGGGTGAAAATCCTTACAATACCTTAGGAGGCTGTAGAAATGTTTAGACAATTTATGTGTAGAAGGGCAACGTTTTGTTGCTGCTTATTTTTCATGCTTGTTTTCCCTATGTTAAGCGCTTGCAGTGATGGAAAGTCAGCTGGTTCTGTACTGCAAGAAGCTCGCCCGAGCATCTCCATCTTGGCACCCCTTCATTTTCCACAGCAGCCTTCAAAAAAGATTATAGCTGAGATCGAAAGATTAACAGGGGTGGAGCTTGATATCACGTGGGTGCCTGAGGGTGTTTATACCGATAAAATGAACACAGCTTTGACCACTAATTCCTTGAGAAAAGTCACCTTTGTGAAGTTCTCAGACTATAATCTGGTGAAAAACGCCATCCGTTCTGAAGCATTTTGGGAGATCGGCCCATATCTTCAGGAGTTCCCCAATCTTAAAGCACTGGACCCCGCTATTCTTAAGCAGACCGCTGTTGATGGTAAGATCTACGGCCTGTATACAGAACGCCCTTCCTCCAGACAGGGTGTCATAATACGTAAGGATTGGCTGGACAATCTTCATTTGAGCAATCCACAGACCTTAGATGACCTATATGAAGTAATGAGGCAATTTACATATAACGATCCGGATCAGAATGGCAAACAAGATACCCTTGGATTAGTCGATCGTAATGATCTTGTTTATGGTGTATTTAAGACACTAAGCTCTTATTTTGGCACACCAAATAATTGGAAGCTAGAGAATCATCAATTTGTTCCGGAATTCGTAACAGCGGAGTATATGAACACAATGAATTTTATGAAGAAATTATATGATGAAAAAATCATAAATCAGGACTTTGCTCTTACCAGTAAAGAGGTTCAACGCGATAAATTCATTAACGGTATCGCTGGTGTGTTTATTGGCAGCATGACTGATGTGCAGCGGTTGTCAATTGAAGCTCAAGCATACAATCCAAAGGCTGAACTTACGCTGATCAATCGTATCGAGGGGCCTGATGGATATAAAGTGTGGTCTATCCCCAATTACAACGGACTGTATCTCTTTTCCAAAAAGTCCATTGCCACAGAGGAGGAGCTTCGGCAGGTGCTTGGATTTTTTGATCGGACCATGGATAAAGATGTAGCCAATATAATGATGTATGGCTTTGAGGGGCGGCATTATAAGCTTGAAGGCGGAAAAATTATCCTTCCCGAGGAAACCTCACAACTGCGGGTACAGGAAGTGAATCCGCTATATGCTTTAATGATTGCGGACATTAGTAATAAAAACATTATGGAAGTGGCTCAGAAGGAGCAATTAACCTCTCTAGCAGATCAGCTGAGTAAAGATAATGAATCTTTTCTGGTTGATGACCCGACAGTTTCTCTGAGCTCATCTACTTTTGATGAGAAGAATATGGAGTTATCTACAATCATTGTGGATGCTACATATAACTATATATTAGGTAACATTACCGTTGAGGGATTCCAGCAAGAGGTTGAGAAATGGAGAGCTCGTGGAGGCAATCTTATTATTAAGGAATATGCTGAGGCTGAGTTTGGGACAGAAAAGTAAATAGGTTAAAAAGGTTTTGATCCACTGCGGATAATGCGGTGGATTTTTTTTGTGCTGCGATATCCCGATAATCATTTGCTCAGATCCCTTTCAGAACGCGCCGTTATGGGGAAATGATTGTTTTCGTAACCTTGCCGACGATGTAACGTGGAACTCGTAACCAATACAAATTATGGAGGTCAAAATGGTATGAAGAAGAAATCCTTCACCATGTTGTTAACAGCACTGTTAACATTCAGCACATTGTTAGCTGGATGCGGTGGTAACAACAATAACAAAGAAGAAGCAGCAGCCCCAACTACAAGTGCAGAGAACACTACGAAGGTGGAAGAGACTGAAGCACCTAAAGAGGAACCTACAGAAATCAAAATCATGCTTCCATTGAATACATCAGAGACTCCGCCTGATACGATTAAGAATGAACTTGAGAAATTGACCAACACGAAGCTGACTTATCAATTTTTTCCGGCTGATACTTATGAAGAAAAACTGAATTCATCTTTTGCAACGGGTTCATTGCCGCAAGTAACATATTTGAAGAATCAGACAACCTTCATTCAGATGAAAGAAGCGATAAAAGACGGACAATTCTGGGAAATCGGTCCACTATTAAGCGAATTTCCGAATTTGAGCAAATTGAAACCAGAAATTCTTAATAACACGAAAGTAGATGACAAGCTTTATACCCTATATATCGGGCGTCCACTTGCACGCCAAGGGATCATTTACCGCAAAGACTGGGCAGATAAATTAGGACTTGCTGCACCAGCTAATGTAGATGAATTATTTGAAATGGCTAAAGCCTTCACAGAACAAGATCCAGACGGTAATGGAAAGAAAGATACTACCGGTATTATTGACCGTAATGAGTTGACCTATGGAGCTTTCAAAACTGTTTCGTCTTGGTTCGGAACACCGAATACCTGGGGTGAGAAGGATGGCAAATTAGCGCCTGAATTTACCTTCGATGAATATTTCGACACAATGGATTTTTTCAAAAAAGCTCGTGATGGCGGATACATTAATCAAGATTTCGCTGCCACCAGTAAAACGGATGCAGTAAATATGTTTAAGGCTGGAAAGGGTGGACTCTATATTGGGGGCTCCATGCAAGATATTGATTCCCTCAATAAAGATACTATTAAGAATAACCCTGACGCTGTTTTGGATGCGCATAGTATGGTTGCAAGTCCAGATGGAAAATATGCTCAATGGATGATTCCAGGCTATAACAATGTTGTCTTGTTCCCGAAATCTGCTGTCAAGGATGAGGCAGAGCTGAAGAAGATTCTTGCTTTCTTTGATCAAATGATGACCCCAGAAGTAGCTAATTTGATGTATTGGGGAATTGAAGGTACTCACTATACCGTTGAAGACGGTAAAGCAAAAGCTACTGACGACAAAGAATTGATTGAACGTGAAGTAAAGGGATATAAGGACAGTGTTATCGGCGAAGCTGAAACCAATGGAATGTACGAGAACTATAACACGCTGCCAGGAAGAATTCATGCAGATCAATTGGTTCTTGAGAATGTCAAAGTTGGTGTAGCGGATCCAACAGCTGCTATGGATTCGGCTACCTATACAGAAAAAGGCGTAGAGCTTCAACAGATTATTACAGATGCAACCTATAAATATATTTATGGTCAGATTGACAAGGCTGGATTTGAGAAGGAAGTAGAGAACTGGAAGAGCCGTGGTGGAGATAAGATTATTGAAGAATACAACGCGTTATACAAAAAATAGTAACCCGTACTCGAATAGTTAAGCGACAAATTGTAGCTGAAAAGGTTGTTGATCTTGTTTCAACAACCTTTTCTATTCCTCACGGGGTTCAGAAATATCGTGTTTGAATAAAGAAGGAGAAAGGAAGAATATCATGCAGGAAGTCACCGCACAGCCCAGCTCAGCTCCTCAAATGAATCCTAAGCCTGAAATTTATAAAAGCAGCAGCGAACTGAAAAAGCGGCTGTGGAGAAATAAATGGCTCTACGTCATGCTAACTCCGGGAGTACTGTATTTTTTGATTTTTAAATATCTTCCAATGTACGGATTAATTATCTCATTTCAGGATTACAAACCCTATCAAGGGATCAACGGTAGTGACTGGGTAGGGATGAAGCATTTCAGCAGGTTGTTCACAGAGCCGGATTTCTTAAATATATTAGTGAACACACTTATTCTTTTCGGATTAAATATTCTTATCTATTTCCCGATGCCGATTATTCTTGCCCTGATGTTAAATGAACTTCAAGGCAGCTTTTTCAAAAGAACCTTTCAGACGATCTTCTATTTGCCCCATTTTCTGTCATTGGTTATCATCGTCTCCATTTCTTATGTAATGGTCACGATGGATGGAGGGATTATCAACGAGCTGCTTGTCTATTTTGGCTTTGAACCAATCAATTTCCTGCTTAATCCAGGATGGTTCAGGCCCATGTATATTATTCAGGTGATTTGGAGAGAAGCAGGTTGGGGAACGATTATTTATCTAGCTTCCATAGCTGCGATTGACCCAGGGCTTTATGAAGCATCGCGTATGGACGGAGCTGGAAGACTTAGACAAGTCTGGCATATCACTCTTCCAGCGATTAGAGGCGTAATTATTACATTATTTATTCTGAAAATTGGTTCCGTTCTTGATCTTGGATTTGAACATGTATATCTGCTACTTAACTCCATGAATCGAGAAGTTGCGGAAATTATCGATACGTATGTATATACTGCTGGTTTGAGACAGGGGCAGTTTAGTTACAGTACAGCTATTGGATTCTTTAAATCGATTGTAGGCTTTGTAATGGTGATGATGGTGAATAAATTATCCAAGAAAATGGGAGAAGAAGGCGTTTATTGATATTTTGTGGGAGGAATCGAAATGGTAGAAGATAAAACAATCAGTGGTAGAATCTTTTCTGCTATAAACTTTACGCTGCTTGCGATCATTGCTTTAATTACTGTGCTTCCCCTTGTTCACGTTGTAGCAGGCTCTTTCACAACGAGTGCAGAACTAGCTTCTAGCAAATTTGTACTGATTCCAAAGGTATGGAGTCTGGAAGCGTACAAGTTCATCTTTTCGACGAATACAATATTTAAAGCCATGGGTGTTTCCATTGGTGTCACGGCAATTGGTTCTATTTTTAGTTTGTTTATAACTTCTTTGATGGCCTACGCTCTTACCAGAAAAGATCTGGATGGTCGTAAAGTGGTTAACTTCATGGTTGTGTTCACCATGCTTTTTCATGGTGGGATGATTCCAACGTTCCTCGTGGTGAAGGAATTAGGACTAATTGACACGTACGCATCACTGATTCTACCGTCAGCGATTAGTGCCTTTAATATGATCATTTTGAGAAACTTTTTCCAAAATATACCTGAAGGTTTGGAGGAATCGGCCAAAATTGATGGTTGTAACGATTTTGGAATATTATTTCGGATTGTATTGCCACTATCCTTACCTGCGTTAGCGACGATCGGATTGTTCTATGCGGTAACGTATTGGAATACCTACATGAATGCGATTCTGTATTTGAATGATAGTGCGAAATGGCCAATACAGGTTCTGCTCAGACAAATTGTCGTCCTTGCCAGCGGTATGGATCACAGCGCTACACTGGATGCTGCTGTTCCACCGCCAGATCAATCAATTAAAATGGCTGTTATCGTTGTAGCTACCTTACCAATAGTTTGTGTGTATCCGTTCCTGCAAAAGCATTTTGCCAAAGGTGCCATGTTGGGTTCTATGAAGGGCTAGCAAGAAAGAGAGAGACTATACTTAGGGGAGGAGCTTCGAGATGACTGTACAGATACCTACAACGCCGATAGAGTGGGCAAAAAAAGCTTGCGATTCACTAATGGATACTTACAGGGCGGGAGAGCTTCCCCCCGCGCATCGATGGCACTATCATCAGGGTGTATTTCTGTGTGGCATGGAGCTTTTGTGGAATGCTTATCAAGAAGACCGTTATATCAACTATATTCAGGAATATGTAGATGATTTGGTGGATGAATACGGGAACTTTTATTTTGCACGTGATGAGCTGGATGCGGTTCAAGCAGGACAGCTACTATTCACTCTTTATGAACGGACAGGCAAACTAAAGTATCGTATTGCAGCAGAGAAGCTAAGGAATTTACTGCTCACACTAAATAAAACCTCTGAGGGCGGGTATTGGCACAAGGATAAGTACGCCAACCAAATGTGGTTGGATGGACTTTATATGGCAGGCGTATTCTCCTTGAAATATGCTAATGTCTACGATGAACCAAGCTTGCGTGAAACGGTCCTTCATCAGGAAATGTTAATGCGCAAGCATATGAAGGATGAGACAACGGGTTTGTTATACCATGCCTGGGATGAGAGCCGGCGGATGCCTTGGTCGAATCCGGAGACGGGTTGTTCACCGGAGTTCTGGAGCCGATCATTAGGATGGTATGGTCTCGCCTTATCGCAATTTCTGGATCTGTTACCTTCCCATGATTCAGCCCGGACAGAGCTTTCTACTACACTGAGAGATTTTGTGGATGCACTTATTCGTTACCAAGATCAAAAAAGTGGACTTTGGTATCAAGTCGTAGATAAGGGACATGAGCCAGATAATTGGCTGGAGACTTCAGGGTCATGTTTGTTCGTCTATACGATTGCCAAAGCCGTGAAGCATGGCGTTGTAAGTGATGTGACTATCGCTACAGCTGCCGCTAAAAAAGGATATGAAGGGTTAACCAAAGTAATCCAGTGGGATGAGCATAACCGATTAGTTCTGCCGGACATTTGTATCGGTACCTCAGCTGGAGATTACGAGAGTTACGTGACTCGGCCTAAGGTTAAAAATGATCTGCATGGTGTGGGCGCATTGGTGATGGCTTGTGTTGAAATACAGTCAATGCTTCAAGAGTGAATCGCTCGGTATCCTTACTAAACAATGACTTGATTCTCTGAGATTGCAGAGAATCAAGTCGTATTATTTTATGTGCAAAGAATCCTTAAATCGGCTGAACCTATTTTTAGTTTTTGAGCTCTTAAATTTATAAATATTTTGGGGGTTGGGATGAAGAAATCACAGTGGGCAATTCAAACGGCAGACTCTATTATGGCGCGGACACCGAAGCTTTATGAAGATAAAGGCTACAAAGGAAGCTGGACCTACGATTATGGCGTGGTATTGAACGGTTTTGAATGGCTTTGGAAGCAGACCGGTGATTCGAAGTATCTGCAGTTCATTCAAGATAATATGGACTACTTTATTCAGGAAGATGGCAGTGTCAAGGGCTACCACCTAGAGGAGCATAATATCGATCATATTAACAACGGAAAATTATTATTGACTCTATATAAAGAAACGAAGCAGGAAAAATATAAAAAAGCGGCTGCTTTACTTAGAAAGCAACTTGAGACCCATCCGCGAACCTCGGAAGGTGCTTTTTGGCATAAAAATATATATCCCTATCAGATTTGGTTAGATGGAATTTATATGGGCGCTCCTTTTTATTTAGCCTACTTGCTAGCTTTTGAAGAAGGGCAGGGACTTGAGGATGTAACCAAACAATTTATCTTGTGTGAGAAGCATACGAAAGATCCGGTAACAGGTCTGCTATATCATGCATGGGATGAACAGCGTATTCAACCTTGGTGCGACCCTGAAACAGGACTTTCGCCTAACTTTTGGGCCCGTTCACTTGGCTGGTATCTCATGGCTTTAGTTGATGTTCTGGCATTGCTGCCTAATGAGCACTCAGATTATCCCGAGCTGGTACGAATACTAAATGATACCTTAACTGCGGTGAAGACATATCAGGATAAGGAATCCGGGGTCTGGTATCAAGTGATGAATCTAGGGGAACGCAAAGGAAATTATCTTGAAGCCTCTGCTTCAAGTATGATCGTGTATGCCATGGCTAAAGGTATCCGATTAGGCGTGTTAAACGCTGGATGGTACGAAACATTAGATCTGGCTTACCAAGGACTTATCTCGGAGTTTGTACTTGAAACCAAAGAAGAATGGGTCAATTTAAATAAGAATTGCCAAGTAGCCGGATTAGGTGGAGTGGACCAACGTGACGGTACTTTCGCTTATTACATTAGCGAGCCTATTGTCACTAACGACCAAAAAGGTGTGGGTGCTTTCCTACAGGCTTGTGTGGAATATGAACAATTAAGAGGCTGGATCTGATATAGAACAGGGGGGCTTATGAATGTTGATCTACAATATTGAGGATTTTGGAGCGCTTAAGAATAGTAAAAAGTTAGCGACTGAAGCGATAACGCGTGCGATTGAAGCGGCAAATAAAGCCGGTGGAGGAACCGTTTATGTACCGGCTGGTACGTTCTTAACCGGTGCAATTCATATGAAAAGCAATATCGAATTGAATTTAAATCCTGGTGCCATTCTTTCATTCAGTACGAACCCGGAGGATTACCCTGCAGTGGAATGCAGATGGGAGGGAGTGAAGCAGCAGGTTCATTCACCTTGTATTTATGGAAGAGAGTTAGTTAATGTATCGATCACTGGCAGCGGAATGATTAACGGAAATGGTGAACTCTGGTGGGATAAGTTTCGGAACCGCCGGGAAGAGCTGCAGTATCCCCGGCCGACTCTAATCGGCTTGGATAGCTGTCAGCGGGTAACCCTTAAAGATATCGCGCTGGTCAATTCTCCAAGCTGGACCGTTAATCCGATAGGCTGTTACAATGTGACTATTGATAATATTTCCATTCTGAACCCGGCCGACTCTCCGAATACAGATGGCATTAATCCAGAGTCTTGCACCAATGTGCGAATTAGCAATTGCAATATTGATGTCGGTGATGACTGCATTGCGATCAAGGCAGGAACTGAGGATACCAAAGAACGAGTTCCTTGTGAGAATATCACGATCACCAACTGCACTATGGTACATGGACACGGGGGTGTCGTACTCGGTAGTGAAATGAGTGGAGATATTCGTAATGTCACGATTAGTAATTGTGTGTTTAAACAAACCGATCGTGGAATCCGGATGAAATCAAGACGGGGACGCGGGGGAACGATTGAAGATATTCGGATCAGCAATATTGTAATGGAGGACGTTATTTGTCCGTTTACTCTAAATCTATATTATTTCTGTGGACCACGCGGGAAAGAAAAATATGTGTGGGATAAAAATCCTTATCCGATTACAGAGGAAACGCCGTGTTTTAGACGCATTCATTTTGCCAATATTACCGCACGTAATGTTCATGCCGCAGCGGGTTTCTTATACGGGCTTGCTGAGCAGTATGTATCCGAGATTACGTTTACCAATGTGGACATCTCCATGGCGACGAATGCAATTCCCGGCCATCCAGACATGATGACAGGGATCGAAAACATGAATAATCGCGGGTTTTTCCTCGGGAATGCAAGAGATGTTCAATTTCATCAGGTGACGATTGAGAACCATGAAGGGCCTGCTTTTTACATTGAAAATGGAGAAGCTGTAGAGATCATAAATTGTCGATCAAAAAACACGAAGAAGCCGGAAAAATTAGTAGAACAAGCTACAGTGTCACCTGAAGCACAGAATGTCTGTCCATAAGAGAAAGTCATCAATTTATTGAGAGGAAAAGAATCCACTATGCTTGTTGTAGGAAAAGAATCCTTTTGCGCTTATCACACGATTCAAGAGGCGATAGATTCACTAGAGCAGGGGCCATCCGGTCAAGCGGATACGCTTTATATTTTGTCAGGGGTCTATAAAGAGGCAGTGCGGATTTATCGTTCTAATCTTACGATCATAGGGATTGGCTACGTGGAGATTGTTATGAATCGTTACGCGAAAGAGCGTGATGAAGCGGGCGAAGAAATCAATACATTCTCTACACCAACGTTATTTCTGGGCGGGAGCCATCTGGTCTTGGAGAATCTGGTGATTACCAATAATGCAGGGCAGGGTGAAAATATCGGGCAGGCCGTAGCTGTGTATGCTAATTGTGATCAAACCGTATTCAGAAATTGTACTTTAAAAGGGTATCAGGACACGTTGTTCACGGGACCTTTGCCACCTGCACCCAAAGAGCGATCTACGTTTGGAGGTATACCACTGAGAGAACACCATGCCCAATATCGGCAGTTGTATCAGCATTGCTATATAGAGGGAACAGTGGACTTTATATTTGGTGGGGCTACAGCATATTTTGACAGATGTGAAATTCGCAGCTTGTGTCATAGTGAGAATCAAGCAGGTTATATTACGGCTGCCTCCACACCTGAGGGACAATCGTATGGTTATATTTTTAAAAATTGCTTTTTAACAGCAGCTCCTGATATTGCTCCGGTGTTTCTGGGCCGTCCATGGCGTGAGTATGCTAAAACCGTATTTGTAGATTGCCAGTTGGGTGCACATATTCATCCACTTGGCTGGGATAACTGGGACAACACCGCTAATGAACAAACCGTTAGTTATCAGGAATATGGCGTGAAGGATGCAATTCTCTTGAGTAAGCAACGTGTGTCTTGGGCAGATTGCTTTGAAGATGGCGACGAGACGCTGGATAAAGAGTTTGTTTTTGCTGGAACGGATTTTTGGAAATAGATAATTTAATTAACGAGTACACAAGTAAAAAACGGTAGTCTAGACAGAAGCATAAAGTCTTAGACTGCCGTTTTATTTAAATGTTGTATCACTTTATTTTTAATATGATCTTTCCTTTAGCTCTGCCCGATTCGGAATACTCCATCGCTTTCTGCGCCTCTACAAAAGGAAACACTTGATCAATAACAGGTTTTATTTGTCCGGATTCAATAAGCTCTGAAATGATTTCTAATTGACTGCCACTTGGTTTCATGAACAGAAAGCTGTATTTGACCTTGTGTTTTGCCTCTAATTTGCTCAGCTTCCGGGTAATCAAGCGAAAAATATTAGTTTTTATGAACCCAGCTCCATACTCTTTTCCGAAGCGTGCATTAGGCAACCCTGAAACCGATACAATTTGTCCTCCTTGTTTGACTGTTTTAAAAGCTTTTTCTAATGTTTCACCGCCAATGGTATCGAATACTCCATCATAATTTTGTAAAATCTTATCAAATGCTTCGGTTTTATAATTGATAATTTGATCGGCTCCAAGTGACTTGACCAATTCTGCTCCAGCATCGCTTGTAGTAGTAGCCACGTATATCCCCATCGCTTTGGCAAGTTGGATAGCAAAGGTGCCAACACCGCCCGCTCCCGCTTGAATCAATACCTTTTGTCCTGCCGTTAGCTGTAATATATCATGTAATGCTTGATAAGAAGTAAGCCCGACTAATGGGATGGATGCAGCTTCCTCAAAGGAAAGATTGTGAGGTTTGAGCGCTATATCCTCTTCATGTACGGAGATATATTCTGCGAAGGTTCCGATTCTATCTTTTCTGGGCCGTCCGTAAATCTCATCACCTATCTTGAATTTTTTAACATTCTTTCCTACTTGGATGACAATCCCTGAAAAATCATTTCCTAAAACTAGGGGCATGTTGTATTTCAACAGCGTACGTACTTTGCCATCCCGCACTTTGAAATCGATAGGATTAATACTTGCTGCGTGGATCTCTGCCAATACATCGTAATCACCCACTGCGGGTGTTGGGATGTCGGCTAGTTGAAGAGGAGAATTCCCGTATTTTTTTATGATCATTGCTTTCATCCTAAAAACTCCAATCCATTAATTATTCATTTTTGCTGATCCAGAAAAATAACTCATCTCAACAGGGGAGATGTTTTTTGATTTCGATTTGTCCTCGCTTTTATCTGAGCAGTCTCGGCGATATTTCCCTTGTTCCAGCTTCATATCAATAAAATCGACAACCTGCTGCAGCGACGAGATTTGGCTGACGATGTTTTCTCGATGGTTCCTTAAATGCTCCACCAGTTCAGGATAATCTGCGGGATCAGCGTCAGCGGAGACCGCCAAAAATGGCTGCATTTCCTGCAAGGGCATGCCTGTTTTTTTGAGGCAGGATAGCAGCAGGATTGTATCTATATCTTCCTGCCGGTAAACGCGATGCCCGTTGTCCTTCCGGTCCGCCCGGGGAAGCAGCGCGATCTTTTCGTAATAGCGGATCGTATCCTCGGATATTCCGGTTTGCACGGCGGTTTCTTTTATCGTAAACGTTTGCTCTGCCTTCATACTGTACCTCCAGGAGATTGCTTTGTGTGTGCATTATACAACTTGGAGCTGACTCCAAGTCAAGACCTTATCTCTGGGACAAAATCTTTTTATTACGCCTTGACTTGGAGTCGACTCCAATTAATAAAATGTGCGTTATAAGAAGAAGATATCCCGAATTCAGGAGGAGATTTACAATGAGTACACAGCAACGTGAAAATATCGCATTGATTACAGGCGCTAACGCCGGGATTGGATTGGAATTAACTCGAAAATTGCTAGCGGAGGATTGGCAGGTGGTTGCTTTGAACCGTTCCGGTTTTCCAGCCGATGATGTGAACATCCAAAAATCCATCAAAAACGGCTGGCTTCGTATTTATAAAACAACCGATCTCGCGGATTTTGCCAGCTTGAGAGGGACACTGGAAGAGATCAAAGGCAAGGAGCAGCGGATCGATATTTTGTTCAACAATGCCGGCGGGAGCTTCCCTGAACTGAGCTATTCGACACAGGGGCGCGAAAAGCACTATGAGTTGATGACCGTTGTGCCGTATATTATTTTAATGGAATTGAAGGATATCCTACAAAAAGGACGCTTAAAAACGGTGATCAACACCTCATCCTCAGCGCTTAAGTTTACGAAAGAGTTTACGATTGAAATCCTGGAGCGTCCCACCACCTTCCGCAAGCTGCTTGGTCCTTACGCCACCTCAAAGCTGGCATTATCGTTATGGACACAGGCCGCTGCGCCGCAGCTTGCTAACGAGGGCATCATGATTCGCAGTGTTGATCCGGGTAGCAATAACACGCTGCGAAAAGGAAAAAATTCTGGACTGCCTCTAATAGTTAAACCGTTGATGAAGCTGTTTTTCTCTCCGCCTACCCACGGCGCCGACCAATTGTATGAGGGTGCTCTGGGAGAACACCGTGGGGAGACGGGGGTGTTTCTTTGGAAAGGCCAGGTTGCGGATTTGAAATTTAAGGATCAAGCCCGGAATGTTTTGGAAAGGATTAGTGATATTTACGAAAATGAGTATCTTCGTTATTAATCAGATCTTTAGTTGTCTCTAATTATTTTTTGTAATTCCTCCAAACGTATGAGATAATAGAGTTTTTCCGTTGATTCTATTTTTCATGGCATGGTAGAGATGCCTGATCAAATATTGGAGGTAGGCTTGTTGGCGAAACAGTATCCTTTTGAATATGATCGGACCAAACCTTTTATGGAGCAAGTAGGGGAATGGGTCGGAGATGTATTCTATGAAATTCTTCCTGAGGCTGGATTTGAAGTACGTGATGAACAGATATATATGGCCTTTCAGGTAGAGCGGGCTTTTGCCGAGAAAAAGACGATTTTTGCTGAAGCAGGGGTCGGAACAGGCAAGACATTAGTGTATTTGTTGTATAGCATTTGTTATGCGCGTTATATGGGCAAACCTGCGATTATTGCATGTGCGGACGAGTCCTTGATTGAGCAGCTTGTGAAACCGGAAGGCGATATCGCCAAGCTTGCGAAGCATCTGAACATGAATATTGATGCCAGACTAGCGAAATCTCCGGATAAATATATGTGTCTGAAAAAGCTGGATCAGGCTCGGAACCATGATGATGAAAGCTTACCACTGGAGAGCTTGTACAGTACATTACCTGATTTTGTACATTCACATGCACCGATGCAGCAATTCCATGCTTATGGAGACCGCAGAGATTACCCTGATCTGAATGACGAACAATGGAACAAGATTAACTGGGATACGTTTCAGGACTGCTTTACTTGCGATATGCGTCACCGCTGCGGGCAGACCTTGTCCCGTGATCATTACCGGAAATCAAGTGATCTGATCATTTGTTCCCACGATTATTACATGGAGCATATTTGGACCTATGAAGCGCGTAAGCGGGAAGGGCAAATCCCTTTGCTTCCGGATCACTGTGCGGTTGTATTCGATGAAGGACATTTATTAGAATCAGCGGCCATGAAGGCGCTTGGCTATAAGATGAAGCATGTCGTCTTTGAAGAATTGATTTCTCGCCTGCTACAGAATGAAATCCGTGAAACGCTGGCGGTTCTGATTGATGAAGCGATCATGCAAAGTGAGCAAATGTTCAAAGCGATTCGCCGTCAATGCCGAAACATACCGGGATCAGATCGGAAAAGCATTGCGCTGAATGCTTCATTGATTCGTGAGGTACACCGGATGCGGAGTGTAATTGCTGCTATCGAAGAAGAATTAGTATTCGAGAGCGGACTCTACACGATTGATGAATACCAACTGCGAATTGTGGAGGAACGTTTGGAGACCATAGAGATCGCTTTGCGATTGTTTGAGGATTCGGGAGCTCTAATCTGCTGGGCGACAGAAGAAAGTGATGGTCTAACGCTGTCGGTCATGCCACGAAATGTCAAAGAGGTACTTCAAGACAGCCTGTTCACGCAAAAAATGCCAATCGTATTCTCATCGGCTACATTGTCTGTGGATAAATCATTCCAATACTTGAAGGACAGTCTTGGGATACAAGATTTTTTATCCTTCTCTGTAGACTCACCTTATGACTATGAGCACCAGATGAATGTCTATGTGCCAGAGCTTCAGAGTGGGGATTTTGCTGAGAAAATGGAAATTTCCCTGAAGCTTATTCAGCGGACTGAAGGTAGAGCACTGCTACTGTTCCGTACTCGTGAAGAGCTTCTGCAGTTCAAGCAGCTTAACTCGTTAAGACCGGAAAGCAGTTCATATTCATTTTTATATGAAGGGGATCAAGAAATCAGCTATTTAATTTCGGCGTTCCAACGGGATGAGCATAGCGTGTTATGTGCGGTCACCTTATGGGAAGGGCTGGACATTCCTGGACCTTCATTATCTAATGTGATCATATGGTCGCTGCCGTATCCTCCGCTTGATCCAGTGTTTATGGCAAAACGGGCGGAAACCTCCACTCCCTTTGAAGATGTGGATTTGCCTTACATGCTGTTAAGACTCAAACAAGGGATGGGGCGGCTGATTCGAACCGGTACAGATCAAGGAATTGTAACTGTACTTGCGGAAGAGGAAGGGCAACATCCGGTACACGAATATATAACTTCTGTACTTCCAAAAGGGACTCGACTACAGAAGCTGGAAGCTTAAATATCACTAACGATTATAATTGCTCCTTTGGTGAGGCAGATGCTACGGCATTTATGTTTCACTCGAAGGAGCTTTTTTGTCTAAAATTAAGCATAAGTATTCCTAATCTTACGGATAGGATATTGGTATTTAACTTCCGGGCGGTGTCGTATTATTGTTGAGTCATGGGATGTATTTATACAGCATCATCTAGAGATTCATCAAGGAGTGTATACGACATGGGTCAATCAGAAGGTTTGTATCAACCAGATCACAACAAAAAGGTTGGGTTTGCATTAGGGATAGGGCTAACCTTAGTTATCGCATTATTGGCGAAATTTTTAGCGGGTTTTCCATTCCTATCTATTATGGGGCAATTGGTCATTGCCATCTTAATCGGGATTATTTGGCGAGCTACGATAGGAGTGCCAAATAGCATCACACATGGCACCGATTTTTCCAGTAAAAAACTGCTTCGTCTTGGGATTATCTTGCTCGGTATGCGGCTTAATCTAAAGGATATCGTTGCGGCAGGACCCCGGGTATTTCTTTTGGCAGTCATCGTCATTATATTTGCGATCTCCGTTGTATACGGACTGGCTCGACTGTTCAAAGTAGATAAGCGCCTCAGTATCTTAACTGCCTGCGGAACTGCGATTTGCGGTGCGGCAGCGGTGGTTGCCATCGCTCCACAGATAAAAGCCAAAGATGACGAAACTGCTATTGGTGCAGCTATAGTAGCTATATTAGGCACAATATTTACACTGCTGTACACATTTTTATATCCTTTTCTCGGCTTATCAGATTTAGGTTATGGGGTATTCTCAGGAGCGACTTTACATGAAATTGCTCACGTTATCGCGGCTGCGGATGCTGGTGGAAATGCTGCCGTTGATATGGCGGTCATCGTTAAATTAACCCGGGTGGCTTTACTTGTGCCGGTGGCTATTTTAATTGGGATTTGGTCCAATCGTGAAGAAAGAAAAGTGCAAGGTGGAGCGGCAAAAGCTTCGTGGAAAAGCATTCCAATCCCTTGGTTTATTCTAGGATTTCTAGTTGTCAGTGGTGTGAATTCGTTAGGAATCGTCTCCGCATCAGTAGCCAATGGGATCGTTACGATTGCTTATATGTTAATCGCTATGGCGATGGCAGGGCTTGGATTAAACGTTGATTTGGCGGCATTTAGACGGCTTGGAATGAAGTCTTTTGCAGCGGGACTTATAGGTTCGGTCATGTTATCTTTAGTTGGATTTATGTTAGTTCACTTACTTGCGCTAGCGTAGTTAGCATGTACACCCTGAGTATGAAATGAGTTACTTCATATCCAAACAGCATCCTTCTCTTTATCATTTAGTGTGGTAGGATATGCATGAAATGAATGGAGGGACTTCAAGTGAAGTATTGCATAGGTGAATTTGCTTCCATTCTCGGGGTAACTGCGGATACGCTGAGATTATACGAGAAACATGATATTGTTAGGCCTACAAAAGATAACAGCAATAATTATAGATATTTTAATGATTTAGATGCAAGGGATCTGTTAATGAGCAGATGGTATCGCAGTATGGAAATTCCATTGCCCGAAGTGGCACTTCTGATGAAGGATTCCTCTATTGAGCAAGTTATGGGATTGATGCAGCAGTCTCAGCAGAGTTTAGAAGAAGAGATTAAGCAAAAGACGATGCTGCTAAACAAGATGAATGAAATTCATAAAGAGCTTAAGGAAATAGAGTCCTCATTATATATATGTAAACTTAAACAACTGCCAGGCATGTACAGGCTTAAGCAAACGGATAAAAATGCATTATTAAAAAATGATATCGTAAAAAGCCTCGTCAACACTTGGATGGATAGGCTTCCTTATGCGTTTTATTCTTTTAAGATTGAGGACGCGGGGGTGTTATCCGGTGATAATAACTTTGACTATAGCTGGGGGCTTACCTTACCCGAGGAGGAAGTGCAGAAATTTGCAATGGATATCGATGAATATGTAGAGTACATTAGCCCGAGTACCTGTATCTCTGCTATCATGTTATCTACGGATGGACATTATATCACGAAGAAATCTTTGCAGTTTATGATAGATTACATCGAAGCAAATGGTTATACCATAGCGGGTGATGTGGTGGGTAAATTAATGCTTACTGAAAAAATAGAAGGCAATAACCGCTCATATTTGGAAGTGAATATTCCAATTGTATAAGTTTATTTTTATAAACACCTGCTCTAAGAGCGGGTGTTTTTTCTTTTTGGACAAGAATTGGACATTGACCTTGGTGCTGCACCAATGTTTATACTTCGGTATATAGCTTGGCAACGTTCGGTAGATATGTATAGATATGAATGTGAAAAATATCACGTTCTTGGCGAGCTATAAGATATTAGATACTGGGGGAGAAGAGAATGCGCAACAGAAATTTCACCAAGAAAATGCTCATGTTAACTTTTTGTATGGTGCTGATCGTTTCCATGCTGAGCGGATGCAAAGGAAATGGGGAGTCGGCAAATTCGTCATCATCATCTTTTAAAGCCGGTACATTCGCAGGGGAAGCGGAAGGCAAAGAGGGCGTGATTAAAGTAGAAGTCACTATGGATGAGCCAGATAAAATTAAAGATATTAAGATCGTAAGCCAGTCAGAAACGGGTGGTCTAGGCGATAATGCACTTGAAAAAATAAAAGATCAAATTCTGGAAGGACAAACCTTGGCAGTAGATGCTGTTAGTGGTGCGAGTCTTTCCAGTGAAGCAATGCTCGCGGCAGTTGAAGATGCCGTAACCAAAGGTGGAGGAAATCTGGAAGTCCTTAAAGCCGGTGGCGTGCAAAAAGCAGGTGAAGGTAAAACGGAAAAGCTTGAATCAGACGTAGTGGTAGTAGGCGCCGGTGCATCTGGTGTGTCCGCAGCGGTAACCGCTGCTGATAAAGGTGCCAAGGTTATTATTATCGAAAAAACAGGAGTTATCGGGGGAGCAAGTAATCTATCCTGGGCCGGTAAGTTCTATAATTCTTCCGCAGCTACTGACAATAATCTTAAAGTAAATGTGGAAAAAGAAATTGCCGATTGGATTGTCAACAATCACTGGAGAGTTGACGCTGCAGCGATTAGACAATACGTAACGAAATCCGGCGAAACTTATGATTGGTTAGCAGAAAAAGGGTATAAAACCAGCTTCCTAAACTTCTTCGGAGAGCAGCTGCATGTGCTGCCAGCTTATGAAACCCGGGAAGAGACCCTTCGGAAAATGTTGGCTGAATCGGTTGAACAAAAGGGTGGACAAGTGATCACCGAAACCACTGCCAAAAAGCTGATTACCAATGAAGCAGGAGAAGTTACAGGTATTGTGGCTGAGAAATCGGACGGGACTACTCTTGAAATCACAGCAAAAAGTGTCGTAATGGCAACAGGCGGTTATGCCGCAAATTCGGAAATGGTTAAAGAAGCTTTTGGTTTTGAAGGGGTTAACGGAGGACTAGGTCAGAATGTTGGGGAAGGTCTGAAAATGGCTTGGGAAGCAGGAGCCAAGGTTCCTGATAACTTCGGTGGACAAATGCTGCACCAAACATTAGCCAGAGCAACACAAGGACTAAAAGCACAATATGAGCCTTTTGAAGCAAGTTATCCGCTGATGTTGACGTATCTGCCTAACTTCATGAATGTCGGTTCTTCCGGAGCACGTTTCAGAGATGAAGCAGCTACATTAACATCGGTCGCAGCAGCTAATACGAGTGCATTTAATGGTGCTTACCATATGGTTATCGTATCAAAATCTCAATTGGCTGCTCTTCAGTCCAAGGGGATGAAAGGTGTTAACGCACCAAGCCTGCCAGGAATGCCACCAGAATTTTATGCCGAATTTGCAGATCAATTCACGTTAGAGAATCCATGGGTAAATGCAGAAAAGGTGTTTGATTCTATGGTAGAAAACGGAGATGGCTACAAAGGAAATACAATCGAAGAATTAGCAACAAATGCAGGTATGGATGTAGATGTGTTTGTAGAAAATTACAATAGTTATAAAGAAGCTACAAAAACTGGTGTGGATACTGAATTTGGTAAAGCTGCTGATTATTTAGAGCCAATGGGCGAAGAAGGACCGTATTATGCCATCGTCGCTGAAATCAACAACTTGGGTTCTGTAGGTGGCTTGCTGGTAAACACTAAGTTCCAAGTGCTAAATGATAAACGTACACCAGTAAAAGGATTGTTTGCTGTAGGGCTTGAATCGGAAGGCGTATTATTCAATGATACCTATGTGGGCAATGGGGTCGGAATTGGTTATTCCTTTACCTCAGGTCGTCTAGGTGGAGAGAGCGCGGCAAACAGTGCTTTGAAAGCTAATTAACGACAATTTCCCGGAAAATAATTCAATCTTTTTAAAGCCGCAGAGTAGACAACTCTGCGGCTTTTTTTTGCTGGAGATTAGAGCCAATCTTCTTTTAGCAAAGATTTAAGAAGCTCTACATTTGTTACTCCCAGCTTGGCAGCGATCTGCTGCTCTAATTCAATTTTGGTGATCATCATTCTGTTATTGCATTCTATACCCTTTGGAGTGAGGACAATATTTTTGTCACGCTGATTTCCTTCGACTTCAACGGCTTCAACATAACCACGGGATAACATGCCTTGAATGCTTTTATGCGTGCCCTGTCTTGAAATATGAATTATTCTACTGATTTCTGAGATCGATAACATTTCTCGGGCCTCAAGAACTGCAAGAATGTGGGATTCGGTCTTATTGATTTGATCCGGGTCTTTGTCTGTCACTATTTTACGTAAAGCTAGATGCTTCTCACTGAGTAAATCAATCAGGTTCATTTTTTGCAGCTGCTTATTCATTAGAACACTCCTAAATGATGGCTCGTTTATCCCAGTATAAGTCATTTGCGATTATTGTCAACTTGGTTGACTTGATTTGAGGATTTGTGTTATTGTAATCCAAGTTGACAATATAGAGATAAAAGGAGCTTGAAGATGGGAAGAAACAAAAAAGAGGCATTTTTATTTACGTTCATCATGTGTTTTTTGATGGTGCTGGGGATGAGTATTTACAATGTAGCACTAATGGAGGGTTGGTCAGGCACGATAGTTAAGGATGTGATTGTCGGCTACTTGCCTGCATTTATAGTTGCACTCATTCTAGATGTGTTTGTTGTAGGCAAGGTTGCGAAGGGGATCGCGCATAAGCTGGTTAAAGAAAATGATCCGATGATCAAAAAAATCATGTTCATATCCTTTTTTATGGTGACCGGAATGGTATTGTTCATGTCCTTCTATGGCGCAGTTCTCCATGTTGGATTTTCTGCTGAACTACCAAGAGCTTATCTGTCTGCCATAGGTAAAAATTTTATTTTTGCACTTCCACTGCAAATCATTTTAGTTGGGCCGCTTACACGATTTATTTTTGTGAAAATTACTCCAGCTGTGTCTGCGTAGGGAATAAATCAATAGAAGCAATGTACAACAAAACGCTCTCCGTCTGCCCGAATAAGCAGAAGTGAGCGTTTTGTTTTTTTAAAGATTAGAGACGTTTATCTATGGCTCGCTCGTTTACGCAAGCGCGTGAACTCTCTTTTTTACAGGTTCGAGTAGATTTAGGGCATACTCATTTCCGCTACCTTTGGGACTATCGTTACGGATATGCTCCTCCAGACATAATCTGGAATTGTGATCCGCTTGATAATCAGGATGAGTATCCAGATACCCCATTAGGGCTTGCCATGAGCCGTAGATATCATCAGTGCTTTCTGTCAAAGCATAGAGGCCGCCGTCGAGCCGCATTTCCTTTAGATGAGCTGGTATCTTCACATTTTCCGGAATTGAGGCACAGAATCCATATCCGTAAGGTTTATTCTCACCACTTGGATGCGGGTTCGTATTGCCGCCAAACAGCCGTGCTGTGCCTAATAGTTGACTAGCGTCCAGCCAATCATTAACTGGAATCATAGCTTCATCTTCTGGAGAGGTACTAACCGCAACATTGTAGGCAAATCTCATAGCTGGGAGAGTAATGAATCTTACATGAATAGGGGTAGAGTGATTAATAGTTGGCATAGATATAACCTCCTCAGTTTTAGTCATACCATCCGATGGACTGCATGACTTTTCGTTTAGTTCAGATAATAATTGATTTGTAATGGGTTCCTCGAGATGGGCGGATATCCACTGTAAAAAGAGATGGATTTCACCTTCTCTATTTGTTAGTTCTGTTTTTTGATTGTGAATAGAAGCCGCTTGCTGGCTGAGCGCTTCGTACATGGACTGAACGGACATATTTTTAAGCACGGTTCCAATATCCTTGATGCTAATATCCAGCTTTCTTAATAATGAGGTAACCCGAATGGCGAGTATTGCTTTCTCATCATAAATCCGCCAGCCAGAGCTGCTGTCCCGCTTACTTTCAAACAATCCTTGTGCTTCCCAGTGACGCAGAGTCCGACTCGTCAGTCCGAATTGCGCAGAAAGCTTATCAATGGTAACAAATCCGCTCATAGACAACTCCCATTTCATAGTTTGATAAGGCGCCTTATGTGGATTATTTTAGCATTTAACGTTACGTCAATTGCAAGGAGAATTAATGATTGGGTATTCGACATAATTTACATTTCTCATACAAAACATTGTCCAGTATTTAACGTCCAGCTTCTACAATCAAGATATTGGTAGAATGTACCTATTGCAATATGAAGCTTTATACGGAGGATGATATTGTTGAAAGCTAGGTCTATGCATCTAACTATGAAATGGAAGTTGATTTTGAGTTTTTCCGCCGTTGTTCTTTTCTTTTTGGGAGTAGCGTTTTATCAAAACCATAAAATCAGCCAAGTGGAGATTTCTATGGAAACGCAAAAAGCTGAGATGGAAAAACGAATTACCGTGTCTATAATTATGCAACTGCTGCAGGAAATGAATGCGGTAGAATCTTCGTTAGCGGGTTCGAGTGATTTGGAATTCGTCCAACCTTTTAAGGACAAGCAAACAAAGCTGACTAAAGAGTTGGCGACGGTGAATTTTGCGGCAGATTCGCCGGCATTTAAAGAGTTAGAACAATTACATAGTCAGATTGGGGAATATACGGGATATTTTGACGAATTGGTAAAGACCATAGAAGACGAGCAGCTTGATCCCATGAGTGTGCTGGAACAAATCGATGAATTACATACGAAAGCTACAGCGTTGAGTGAAGTCATGCTAGTGACTAATGAACAATTGTATACGGCAGCAGCAGAGAATGCAGAAAAAGCACAGGATTATTCTTTTGATCTGCTTAATCTGACCACCTCTATAGTTGCTTACGCAGCTGTGCTAGTGTTTATTTTCACATTAGTGATTGCGGTTATGCTCATACGTTCCTTCCTCAATCCTATTCATAAACTGCAAGTGGCTCTGCGAAAAATTGCCGAAGGAGATTTGCGTCAGCAGATTAATTCACCTTACAACGATGAGTTGGGCAGTTTGAGTCATCATTTTGATCATATGGTGGAGCGGGTCCGGGAAATGCTTCAGCATACCCAGTCAGTAGCCTCTTCGCTGGCAACTTATTCGCATTCTTTTCAAGAATCTTCATCTATAACGGCGCATACGAATCAAGATATCGTAAGCACTATACAGGAAATCTCGGTAGGCGCAGAACAGCAGGCAGGACAATCTGAGCAGAGCGCTGGCCTGATACAGGAGCTGGAACGTGAAGTGAATGAGATCACGGAGTATACCGAGGTTATGCTGGCTACCAGTCAAACGGCTAATCACAATACTCGTAAAGGATCTGAATCCGTCATCGCCCTCCGGGAGGTGTCTGAGCATTCGCGAGAATCTGTTAATAAAGTATATCTGGCTTTAACCAAACTGAGTGATCAATCAAAGGACATCTCGCGCATCACTAAATCCATAACAGATATTTCTAATCAGACCAATATCCTCTCACTTAACGCAGCAATTGAAGCAGCCCGGGCAGGTGCCTACGGAAAAGGGTTCGCTGTCATCGCTGATGAAGTAAGACAATTATCTGTGCAGACCAAAGAGTCCTCCGTACATATCAGTCAGATTATTAGCGAGCTGCAATCCGGGATGGATGAATTCCAGCAATATATGCTGGTGACCAAAGGAAATCTTGAGGAACAGGATCATAAAGTGGCCGAAACGTTGTCCTCTTTTGAAGCGATTGATCAATCTATTGTGGAGATTAGTAAACAGATTGGGCAAATTCACGACAAAGTGGATATGACTCAGACTATGAACCGTAGACTCGCAGAGTCTGTGCATGCCGTCGCGGCCATCGCCGAGGAAACTGCGGCCGGGGTGCAAGAGGTGAACGCCTCCAGCGTACAGCAGGATCATGCTATCCGTGATATAGCCCGTCAAGCCATTGAGATTAACGAAATTTCGCAGAATTTATTCAAAGAAATCAACATTTTTAAGATTAATTCGGATGGGGACGATGGGGTCAGCGATGAAGGTGGTAGGGATACAAAGCATGCTGGCAATCCAGAAGCTGGGGACACATTAGGAGACGCATTAGGAGACGCATTAGGAGATGATACATTAGGTGCTGGTGATCCTCCAGATGATGGCGGTACTCCAAATGATGGTGGTACACCAAATGCAGACGGTTCTAAAGAGGGGTCTTATCTGACAATCTCTGCTTAGCTCAGCGGGAATTAGCATTAGTAGCGTAAGGTGGAGTAGAGAGTAGAGAAAAGAGTAGGGAGTAGGGAGTAGGGAGTAGGGAGTAGGGAGTAGGGAGTAGGGAGTAGGGAGTAGGGAGTAGGGAGTAGAGAGTAGTGAGTAGGGAGTAGTGAGTAGAGTTTAGAGATGAGAGGCTAAAGTTTAGCGCTTAGTGAGGTTCTACCTGCCGTTTTGATTTTAAGTGTATTTTATACAACTAAAAAAGTTTGTATTTAGCTTGATTAGGGTTTAGTTGTATTTAGTGCAGTTATTTAGAGGCGAAATGACGATAACGGTGGTTTGGTGGGGATATAATTGCATGAAATACAACTAAAACCAGATGGGAGTGCACATACCTGAAAATAGTTGTATAGAGTGCAATTAACTCAACGTATAATTGTGTTTGGTTACATGAAGAAGCTGGCTCATTCGTGGGAGTGTCCACGAAAAGCCAGCTTTTTATCGTAGTAACATAGTTAGTAATTAGTCCTCGTACGTTTGATTTAGGGTGCTAACTAACTCTGGGAGCCAGTCGCTTAGAGTGAGAAACTTGTATCCCTCCGATTGAGCTTTAGCTGTATCCATAAACCAGGATTGTGTGATCCCGAATGGAGAATTATGCGCATCCGCTGTTTCGCTTAGAATGACGGCTTGTTTTCTGGTCTCTTTTTCAATAAGCGAGATAAGGTCTTTAATACTAACGGTACCGTCTGAGCAAGCGTTGAGAGGACCCGTCAACGTCGAGTTGCCGAGCCAATACAGAAAATCAGCGGCTTCGTCCGAGCGGATAAAACAGATATTTGCATCTGGATTCGGAATCCCGATGGGCAGTTCGTTACGTACATGTTCTATATGAAAATGGAGTCTTCGTGTATAATCGTCAGTTCCCAGAACAATCGGAAAGCGGACAGCAGCTACAGGGAAGTTAGCTTGTTGGATAAGGACGGCTTCCGCCAGTCTTTTCCCCTCCTGATAGGTGAAATCCTTTCGTCCTCCATAACGAATTGGGTACGTTTCAGGATCGAATATCTCTTCTGTCAGCGCTTGCTCACTGAAATCATAGACAGATAAACTTGAAGTCAGTATGTAACGCGTGGTTTTGCCGTCAAAAATACGGCGCGCCTGATCCGCTTCATCAGGTGAAAAACAAATATTATCGTAAACCACATCCCAACTCGTATCACCTAATGCTTGAGCGAAGGCCTCCGGTTGAGACCGATCTACCTGTATCCGGTGAACGAGATTGCCAAAAGGATCGCTTGTTTCCCCGCGCGTTAATATGGTGACTTCGTTCTTAGAATCCTCAAGCAGACGCTCGACCAAACGTTTTCCAAAAAAGCGTGTGCCGCCTAAAATAAGAATCTTCCTCATCAACCTCACTCCTTGATTGCTATTAATGGTTATTAAAACGACTGTTTATTGGTTTATATAAAGCTTCTGACTCATTGTAGATAAGCAGCGGGATCAGCCAGATCAGCAGCAATGTATTGAGTTTTGAGTGATACAAATTGGACTAAAGGGAAAGAGTTAGTTTGATTGTACCTCGTGCAATAGAATTCGTATTAGAGTGGAGAAAATTTGATCCTGTTGCACTCTATACAATCAATGGATGAGCAAGTGACATTAAACTAACTTTTCACCAGAATCTATTGCAGAGAGTGCAGCAGATTCAATTTTTGCGGCCAGGACGGCGGATTCTGTTGCACAATATGCAACGTTTGTAGCTAGTTACCACAAACCGCCCAAATGTTAATTACACATTAAGCGCACTAATCACAATCATATCTGTTCGTTTTTAACGTAATGAGACACTTAGCTGCCCGAAATCCAGCTTAACGAAAAACTACGCCACCATACACATTCCTGGCGTGGTATAGTTCCAGCTGTTTGAACTGATTCCACCAGTTTGGAAGGTCTGGAAGCCTTGCAAGCTTTGGCTTGATACCGCCATTACAGGTTCCTGACTTTCGTCCGCAAATACAAGCTCGATCAGCTCGGCAATTTCCCCATGTTCATACGCGGCTGCAAGGCGGCTCAAGACGATCTGCATGGCTGTGTCCTGTGGTAAGGAAGGACCATCGGCCTGAAGAAGCTCTTGTCTTACGAGAGGGAGGGCTTGCCGGGCTCGGTGCAGAGCGGCTTTTATTGCCCCTTCTGTGGTATCGAGAATGTCGGCAGCTTCCATTGCAGAGTGTCCCAATACATCTCGAAGCAGGAACACCGCCTGCTGCAGCGGAGACAAATGCTCCTGTAGTGCTTGAAAAGCAGCTTCAATCTCAAATGAACCATACTCCGCAGAGGCCTCAGTGGGGGACTGATCCAGCTCCAACACTCGTGACAAGGTGGCTTTTCGCCGCATGATATCAATCCATGTGTTTCGGGCAATCCGAAAAAGCAATGCCTCAGGATTTGGGTGATTTGTAGAACTTGTATGATGAGTAGAATTTGCAGGAATCGTAGAATGCATTGCAGATTTTGTAGACGGTGCAGTCTTAGATGGCGTTACAGCCTTTGCAGACGTTGCAGTCTTAGATCGCGTTACAGCCTTAGCAGACGTTGCAGTATTAGCAGACGTTGCAGTATTAGCAGACGTTGCAGCCGTAGAAACCATATAGTTCATTTGATTAGTTTGATTAGTTTGATTAGTTTCAAGTTTTTGATTAGCTCTATTAGCTTCATTAGCTTTATCATTTTCAATGGTTTCTTTATTTTGTTTAACTTCATTCATTGGACTGTTCCCATTATTTGCGCTCGTTGGGTTCGAAGTCTTCATATAACCTAGAGCCTTGACCCATGTATCCTGAGCTAAATCATCGGCATCCCACGGGGATTGTGTCAATGCAAGACAATATCGCTTCAGAGCTATCTGCAAAGACCTGGTGTTACTTTCATCCGGCGCATCTCCGGTGCTAAGCTTCTCAAGGATGATCACTCTGCATAACTCCTTTTCCAGTAAGGTGATTTCGATTACTTCTAATAATAAACGAATGAGCAGGAAATTAAGATACGCAATTTTAAAAAATAAAAATTCTCACGCCTAAAGTATCCTATCCCCATACTAATCCGTTTACAGGGTAGATTTCAAAACTCTAAAACACATGGAGGTCGAATACGGATGGCGTACGTTCCTTATGTAGTCGAACAAACGAATCAAGGTGAAAGATCTTACGATATTTATTCGCGGCTGTTGAAGGACCGGATAGTGTTCGTAGGTGCGGAAATTGAGGATCAGCTGGCTAACAGTATTGTTGCCCAGTTATTGTTTTTATCAGCAGAAGATCCGGATAAAGATATACACATGTATATTAATTGTCCAGGTGGCTCTATCACCGCAGGCTTCAGTATTTATGACACGATGCAGCTTATTAAACCGCCGGTGAATACCATTTGTACAGGAATGGCGGCTTCTTTTGGTTCTTTGTTGTTATTGGCTGGGGCCAAAGGGAAACGTTATGCCTTGCCGAATAGCGAGATTATGATTCATCAGCCGCATGGTGGGGCGCAGGGGCAAGCTAGTGACATTGCGATCAGTGCCAAACGTATTTTGAAGGCAAGGGAAGTGCTTGTGCAAATTACAGCGGACCGAACTGGGCAGACGGTAGAGAAGGTACTGCAAGATATGGATCGAGATTATTTCATGTCAGCCGATGAGGCGGTTGAATACGGAATTATCGATAAGGTCATCACAAATCTCTAAGACGAAGGAGTGAAGAAGGCTATGCTGGAGGTTTTGCAGGGAAAAGAGGTAACAATCTATTTTGTGGATGGCTCCAACGCTACAAAAGGAGTGCTGGAAACGGTAAGTGAAAAGTTCGTCAAATATCGGACGGATTTTGAAGAGTTTTATATTCCAATCAGCTCGATCTGTTCTATCTCTCTAGATACCAAAACGCGTGAACGAGCCAAAGTAGGATTCACACAATAACATCAATAACATCATCTGTATAAAAATGGGCTAGGAGCTCCTCAGCTCCTAACCCGTACTTTCCCGAATAGCCAAATAATGAGCCACATTTGCATGATGCGGCACAACGGTCTCCCCTTTAATCAGCTTGATTAAGGTTCGAGTGGCGGTCATCCCAATCTCCGTTCCTGAGTATTCAACCGAGGAAAGCTTAGGTCGAACGATAGAGGCAATGAAGCTGTTATCAAATCCGAACACGGCAACATCAGCTGGCACCCGTAGACCGTTATCGATTAAATGATTCATGGCTCCAACTGCCATCCAATCTGTAGAGCAAAACACCGCAGTAGGTAACTCCCCGCTATCCATAAGTCGGCGCATGGCGTCGCTCCCATCTTCGACGGCCATCGCACTTTCTACTACCCATTCTTTCCTTAAGGTTATGCCTGCATCCATAAGGGCTTGTAGATAGCCTTTATACCGATCCCCGCCCACTGCATTATCTCCCGAGCCACGAATCATAGCGATTTTGCGATGACCTTTTTGAATCAGATAAGTAACAGCTTCATAAGAGGCAGTTATATTGTCCAGATGAACGGAAGGAATCGTATCCACCTGCGATTGTTGCCCGACAAGCACGCAAGGTGTATTTGAGTTGCGGATGATCTCCAAATGTTCATGGTTTGGAATAGAACCCACAAATATATTTCCTTCTGTCCCCATCCGCTGGAACATCTTCAAATAATGTTGTTCACTTTCTGCACTGCCGTCCGTTAATCCGACCATAATGTCGTATCCATACAAATCCGCGAGATCGCGAATGCCAACATTGAAGTCATCCAGTACAGTGTTGCTATTCTGCGGAATGATCACACCGATCAGCTGTGTATTAGCTTTGTCCGTTTCAAGGCCGATGACATTCGAACGGTAGTTGGTTTGTTTAATAGCTTCCAGTACTCGTTTACGGACATCATCGTTAACTGGTTTGCTGTTATTGATTACCCTGGACACCGTAGAGATCGAAACGTTTGCCAATTGGGCTATATCTTTTATCTTTACCTTCAAGAAGATCACCATAACTTTCCATATGATTCACTTGGTGTTTCAACTCTCGCAAGCATATCACGGATAGCTTCAAGAATCCAAAAGATTGTTGTTGACCTAGGAAATAAAAGGTCCTATAATGATCGCTGAAGGAAAATTATTTCCTTGAAAAAAGCTTGTTTTGCACGATAAAGTTGAATTTTTGCTAAAAACAATAACTGAATTATTAATTCTAATGAATTTCGGGAAAATATTTTCCTGTGAAGGGTATATGAATACGAAGGAGCTGCATGCATTGAACAGAACATGGTGGAAAGAAGCCACAGCGTATCAAATTTACCCACGGAGCTTTATGGACAGCAATGGTGATGGTGTAGGCGATCTGCAGGGAGTCATTTCTAAACTTGATTATTTGCAGGAGCTTGGCATCAATGTCATTTGGATCTGTCCTATTTATAAATCCCCAAATGATGATAATGGTTATGATATTTCGGATTATCAGGATATTATGGCGGAGTTCGGCAGCATGGCCGACTTTGATCAGCTGCTGCACGAGGTTCATGCACGAGGCATGAAGCTGATTCTGGATCTAGTGATTAATCATACTTCGGACGAACATCCATGGTTTGTTGAAGCACGTTCAAGCAAGGATAATCCGAAGCGGGATTATTATATTTGGAGTGATCCCAAGGACGGGAAGGAGCCGAATAACTGGGAGAGTATTTTCAGCGGTTCGATTTGGGAGCTTGATCCCGCCACAGAGCAATATTTTATGCATGTATTTTCCAAAAGACAGCCAGACCTCAACTGGGAGAATCCTGAGGTGCGCCGTGAATTGTATAGCATGGTCAACTGGTGGCTGGACAAAGGAATCGACGGCTTCCGGGTGGATGCCATTTCACATATTAAAAAAATCACCGGACATCCCGATCTGCCGAATCCACAGAATCTTCCGTATGTTCCGTCTGGCGATGGGCACATGAACCGTGAAGGGATTCACGATTTCTTGCAGGAGCTCAAGCAGGAGACGTTTGACCGATATGACATCATGACAGTTGGCGAAGCGAGTGGTGTAAATGTTGATCAGGCGGAGTCGTGGGTGGGTGAAGAGCAAGGCAAATTTAATATGATTTTTCAATTCGAGCATTTAGCTCTTTGGAATAAGAGTGTGACAGGTGGATTGGATGTTCTGCAGTTAAAATCAGCGCTCTCCCGTTGGCAAAAAGGTCTTGAGGGCAGAGGCTGGAACGCATTGTTCATCGAAAATCACGACCAGCCGCGTTCAGTTTCTACTTGGGGAAATGATGGCCAGTATTGGAAAGAGTCAGCTAAATCGTTGGCTACGATGTATTTCCTGATGCAGGGAACACCATTTATTTATCAAGGTCAAGAAATTGGGATGACCAATGTAAGATTTGAATCAATGGATGATTACGATGATGTGGCGATGAAGAACTTGTATCGTTTGGAGACTGAAGCCGGTAAATCACATGAAGAAGTCATGGAGGTAATCTGGAAGAACGGTCGGGACAACTCTAGAACACCAATGCAATGGAGCGACTCTGAAAACGCTGGTTTCAGCAGCGGCAAGCCATGGATGAAGGTGAATCCGAATTATACGGAAATCAATGTGGAGCGGGCGAAGCAGGACCCTTATTCCATCTATCATCATTACAAAAAGCTTATCGCTCTTCGGGCTGCTAATCCCGTTACTGTTTACGGGACATATGATCTCATTTTGCCTGAAGATGAACGTATTTATGCTTATACGCGGACGCTTGGAAATAAAAAACTGCTGGTCATGTCTAACCTGACAGCAGAGGAAGCACTGTTTGACCTTCCATTTGATTTGGAGTTTGATACTAGTGAATTGCTCTTGCATAACTATGAGGTTGATCCTGCGGAGCCGATTGAGACTGTCGCATTACGGCCTTACGAGTCCCGTGTGTATATGCTGGTTAACGCACCTGTAGAGCAAGAGGGTAGCAGTGAACTTGTACCTGTACAAGAGGTAAGTGAAGCTTCTTTTCCAGAAACCGTTTAATATATTCATTGTAATTCAAAGCGTCCGGTTATCCGGGCGCTTTTTTTGTTGCGGTAGTGTAGGGCTCTTGCACAAAATGAATGCGCTTACTTAGGCGAGTCGTATAAAAATATTATTTTTTCTATTATTTTTGTTCCCAAAATTAATAGAATACTATATTATGTTATGAATACAGATTCATATAAGTGTATATTCATTCAATTCGGGGTGAAAGTAGACAAAATTATAGGAGGTAAAAAATGTCCAAGAGAATACTATCTTTATTACTAGCTTTTACACTTATGATGTCGGGTCTGCTTCCAGCTGCATATGCAGGTGAAGTTGCAACCGAAATTAACCCGCAGGCGGTTGTTGCTCCGGTTTCTACGGAGAACACAGCTGATCCAGCGGTGCTTTCTTCAGAACAAACTACGGTAGCGACTGCTGTCTATGAACAAATAGCGGCGACAGTTTCCACAGAAGTATACAAAGCTTCTATGACGGAAGCTAGAACATTAGAATTGACTTTAGATCTTCCTGATGGGGCATCGCCTCAAGATATCATCTGGAATTTTGGCAGAACGGCGGAAGAGATGAAGCCGCTGGCAGAGTGGAAGAAATGGAATAAAGATGCGAAAGATTATTCAGGTAATCCTTTCGTAACAGTGACCTATGAGCCGATCTCAGGTTCAAAAGTAAAAGCTTTAATTCATTTTGATTTGCTGTACGGAGAGAATCTCTCACTAACGGGTATACGTGCAGAGTACGTTAAACGAGTGGGAATTTATAATCTAATCGGGACATTACCTGCTGGAGATGTGCTGGTAGAGCAGCAAGTCAAACTAAATCCATATGAAACCTATCATACATATGATGAGATTAAACCGGCGATCGATAGGATTACTGCTGAAAGCAATAATAAATATGATCGATATGTAGAGTATCAGCAAATTGGGACCTCAACTCAAGGTCGTGCCATTCATTTCTCTATTGTTGCTAAGGATAAGTCTTCAGTAGATCAATATTTGAACGAGACCTTACCGCTTATGATGAATGATCCTGAAGCCCTGCAAAAGAAAATTAACGACGGGGATCTGCAGGATTATAAGGTACCTATCTGGTTGAACAACATTCATGCCGATGAAGCCAATGGTGTCGATGTAATCATTAAGTTTTTGGATACGCTGATGACACAGCAAATTGTCACCTATGATACCACTGATGAGAATGGAAATCCGAAAAAGGTAGTTCTGAACATCGACGAAGCGCTTGACCATGTGATTTTCCTGCTTGATTATGTAGAGAATCCTGACGGTCGCGCGTTAAACACGCGTCAAACTTCAACACTGCTTGATCCAAATCGGGACAACTCTTACCAGACCCAGCCTGAGACACAAGCGGTAACTGCACAAATTGCTAAGTGGACGCCGCTTACCTTTTTGGACATGCATGGATTTGTAAGTGGCTTCTTGATTGAGCCTTGCACACCACCTCATGATCCTAACATTGAATATGATCTTGTAATGCCAAGTATGCTTGAGCAAGCAAATGCCATGGGGAAGGCGGGAATTGCTAATACTAAATATGATTCCTACCATATCCCTTATGAAGAATACGAAAAAACACAGCAGGATCCGAACTATAAAGGAACGAATGCAACAGGTTGGGATGATGCTTCACCGGCCTACACAGCTGTATATGCCATGCATCAAGGAGCACTTGGGCATACGATTGAAGTGCCTGAATTGAATGAAGATTCACTGGATGCCTTTTATTATGCGGCTTTGGGGGCAACCGATTATGTGATCAACAACAAGCAGGAACTGTTCCTGAATCAATTGGAAATCTTCAAACGGGGTATCCAAAATGAGAATACTAATGCTGCTGTTAAAGATTATCTAATCAATGCACAGAATGAGTCCATTGGACGTCCAGGGGTAGATGAGAATACGAATTTCTTCCCTGAGTATTACATTCTTCCGGTTGCAAAAGATTTGCAAAAAAATGATCTGGAAACCTACAAAATGGTTCAGTACCTACTGCGTAACAATGTGAAAGTAGAACGGACAACAGCCAGTGTAACTGTAGATTCTGTAGTCTATCCGGCTGGAACCTATGTGGTGAATATGCATCAAGCCAAAAGAGGTTATGCGAATCTTGTCTTGTATGATGGACTAGATGTCTCGGATTTTAATGAGATGTATTCAGATACGGTACAGAATTTCTCGGCTATGCGTGGTTTTGACCGATATATTAGCCGTTCTGTTGGAGCATTCACTGGGAAAACAGAACAGGTTAGCAGTGTAACGATCCCTAGTACGAATCTGGATCAATCTCCGTTCGAGCAAAATTATGTGATTAAAAACAGCAACAATGATGCGATAAAAGCTGTGAATGAGCTGCTAGCCAACCATAAGGCAGTGACACTGCTGGAGAATGGGGGGACGGGTTACGAGAAGGGAAGTTTCCTTGTTTCCAGATCCAACCTTAGAACGGTATCGTCTAAATATCTGCTGGATATTGTGCCGTTTAGTGCTTCAGAGAACAGAACGGGTAAATTGCTTAAGGCTCCTAAGGTAGCTATTGCAGGAGCGACTGCATTTATGCTGAAGGATCTTGGATTTAACGTAACTACGGATACAGTGGCAGCAGATGTTCTAATCAATTCGGGAACGAATCTGATTGCTACAGGTAAACCATTTATCGGTTATGGAAGAACGATGCTGAAAACTGTTAAAGGGCTTAAGGTCCTCCCTGGACTGGACTATTCAACTCCGGTCAATAAGGATGGCAAAGAAGATGCTCATGAGGGATTGTTTAAGGTTGAGGTCTCTCAGGACAATGTAATTACAGCGCCTTATGCCGATAGCGAATACCTCTACACGGTTTCCGCGGCTTATATTACAAAAGTGCCTGAAGGCGCAGAGATCTTGGCGAAATACGGATCAGGCGCTGACTTTTTCAAAGCAGGCTGGTGGCCGAATAACGAGGCTGCACAAGACCAAGTATTGGCGCTTACTTACAATACAGACAACATTCATGTGACGTTATTTGCGAATGATCTGATGAATAAATATCATCCGCAAAATCAATTCAGATTGCTTGCCAATTCAATCTATGCTGCCGCTCCAGCGGCGACTGAAGAGGATGGTATGGATAACGGGGTGAATGAACAAGAGCCAACAATACCTTCGACACCGTGGCAGCCATCTGTAACATCAACACCTGCACCGACCGTGCAGCCGTCTGCAACACCAACGCCAGCTCCAACTCCAACTGTGCAGCCGTCTGCGACACCAGCCCCAATAGGTTCTAACTTCACGGATCTAGGTAAGGTGGCGTGGGCAGCATCGGCGATTAAAGAGCTGGCGGCAAAAGGGATTCTGCAAGGGGTGAGCGATAATACCTTTGCTCCGCTTAAAGAGGTGACGCGTGCCGAGTTTATTACCATGATCGTGCGAGCTTTTGATCTGCTTGATGTGAAATCATCCGCTGCCTTCAGTGACGTGAAAGCTTCTGACTGGTCTTACGGATACATTGCATCCGGGGTCAAGAACGGATTGATTAACGGTGTAGGCAATGGAAAGTTTGATCCTAACCGTGCGATTACACGCGAGGAAATGGCAATCATTGTATCCAATGCACTTGAGAAATTTAAAGGCAAGTCGGTAAGTGATACAAATGCCGCTTTGGCTAACTTTAAAGATCAGGCAACAATCGCTGCTTACGGTAAAGAAGCGGTGGCATTACTAACTCAGGAAGGTATTGTGCAAGGTCTGACTGCGGATACCTTCGGTCCTAAAAACATTGCCAACCGTGCTCAAGCAGCAGTGATTATCGATAGGATGTTGAAGCTTAATTAAGTTTTAGATTCTTATAAAAAAAACAAAAATGCCCCTCAGCTATTTGGCTGAGGGGCATTCTTTTTATAGTTACTTTGCATCATCCGTAGAAGGTAAATCCGGCAGTTGTTGAATGTAGCTGTTTGACATATTTAGAAGCCGCTGAACGGCGTCAAATTGTTCTTTTGTCGAACCGCCCTCTGTTTCAGAGCCATCGATTAGATTAAAGTTGTCTCCATCGTCGTAATCGACACCAGTTAAATACATGCTTGTGTCATTAATGAAAGAGCCGGTAGGCAAAAAGTGTCTGACAGGCAGCATGTTGGTCTGTTGGTTCATCAGGTCTTCTCCGAAGTGGAGCTGGTCTTTCATTGAAATCCCTAACAGGTTAGCTACAGTTGGCATAATGTCGATTTGGCCGCCAGTTTGGCTGTACACGGCAGGTTCACCTACACCAGGGGCATGAACGATGAAAGGAACATTGAACATATCGGTATAACCATATTCGTGGCCGACCATTTCTTCCATTAACGATTTCTCGTTGCCATCAAGGGAATATAGCGATACACCCTGATGGTCACCGTAAAAGACAATGACGCTATCATCCCATAGACCACTGGACTTTAATTGATCCAGGAATTGTCCCATTGCATAATCTGCGTAATTTTGAGCTAGAATATAGTTGCCAACTAGGGTGCCTTCATACCGTTTAGGCAGTGTCATTTTATTTTTTAACTCTGGCATTTTATAAGGGTGATGAGCACTCATAGAAATGACCATCGCGTAAAAAGGATCATCTTTAGCATCCATTTTGACTAATTCTGGAACAGTCTTGGCATAGAGTACCTCATCTGAAGCACCGAATGCGATATGATCATCATCCCCATAGAACGCTTGATCATAATACTTATCAAAGTCTAGAACTTTGTATAGGGTTTTGCGGTTCCAGAATTCTACGCTATTGGTGTGAAAGGTTGCTGTGTTATATCCATTAGCTTTCATTAACTTAGGCAGGCTCGGAAGCGCCTTATCCATATAATTGGATGAAGTGGCTACTTCGTGGTGAGGAACGTACAACGAAGTATTCACTACAAATTCAGCATCCGAAGTTGTTCCTTGCCCGGCATTAGTATAGAAGTTATTGAAATAATGTTCGCTTTTCAAAAGCTTATTTAGATTGGGTGTTACTTCCTGCCCGTCAATGCTCAGGCCCAGCAAAAAGTTCTGAAAAGATTCCATTTGTACCACGATTAGATTCTTACCTTGAGCTGCCGCCCAGTACTTCGGTGAGACAGGTTCTGTAATCCCTTTGGTCTCGTTAATGGATGGTTGCGTGATTTCTTTGCTGTCGATTATTTCTTCTGTTTCCCTTGTATCGGCAAAAATAGTATAGACCTCGTAATTAAGAATCCCCATACTCTCCGCTTTTTTGTTCTCGTTCATACTGGCATGATTTGGCCAAACATTAAAGACACAGACCGCCAAAGAAACACTGATGATTCCAAACAAAGCAGTCCGGTTCATGCGGCGGTTCATACCTCTTTCTTTCCAGATCGCAATATATTTCGGACGGAACATAAAAAACATGAAAACTACAATATCCACAAAAATGAACAAGTAGTAAGGGTCCAGCAATGAGTATGTGCTTTCTCCCACCTTAGTTACTTTATCTGCTTGTTCTAAGGCATGATAAGTAGCAATTACACCGTAATATTTGTAATACATTAGCACGGCAAAATATATGACTGAAATCAATAGGTTGGCTATCATGTAATACAGAAACTTTCGTTTGGAAGCCATCCATTCTATGAGTCCAAATACGATAAAGAAAAATGGGATCTCTGTCAGCAGCATGCTCCAGTTAGGACCGTCGCTAAAAACTACGAACCAGGCCACTGCGCATTTTAGCAGCAGGACGAAGCTAAAGATTAGGAAGGGTTTATTTTTTATATCAAAATCTTTTTTCACTCGTTATCATCCTCTCTGATGCAATTACACCAAGGTCCTGCATATACCTGTATTTCATGGAAATCCGTTGCAATATGCCGAAGCTTATTATGCTCTCGAAGTTAACAAGTGTCAAAAGGTGGACGGGAGCCCTAGAGCGAAGCAACAGGCGATTTATGCCGCATAAGCAGGTAAAATCAACGCCAATCCCAAACTACAGGGTCCTATGCGTATAAAATGATTTTAATAATTTCCAGTATCCCGCAACTTTGTATAATATTCCTCAGTCTAAATATAGAGGAGTGATTAGAGAGGCGGGAATCAGATGACTAAGCGGCAGTTTGTAACGGTGGTAACGATTTGTTTTTTTGTACTCTTAAACTCTGGATGTAATCAAGGGGAGAACTCCATAGGTGTGGAACCTGCTGCCTCTATAGCTTCAACGTCTGTACCACAGGTAACGTCGACATCTGCTCAAGTAACTATGATTCCCGAAGACTTTTTGCAAACACTGGATTATAAAGTTCAGAGCCATCCGGAGGTATTTGCAGTTGAGGTACCGCAGAACTGGGAGGTTAAGCTGGGGGAGTATCCAGTGGGACTTTACTGGCAATTAGCGAATGAGTTTTCTAAAGATGCAGGATTGGATTTGACACTGCTGAAGGGGACCACGGTAGAGGTGCAGCGGTATTCCTTAGTCGATGGTTTACCTGGTTCTGGCGAACAAAAAGAATTTTCTTATCCCTCCAACCTCGTTTTGCTTGTGCAATCAGGGAATACCGTTGGTGCGTGGCTGGAATTTAATATTCAAAGTATCGGCCCGTCTATTAAGAAGCGTAGCTTGACTGACATTACAGGACTTACATTTGAGGAGTGGACGGAGAGAGAAGGTTTGTTTGCTGAGGAAGGTGAGAATGGTGACTTAGCCTCATTAGGCCATTTCGAACTTCTGGATGCTTTCTTTCAGGCTATTCAGGATGGTAATCATACCCGTGCCCGCGCATGTTTGAATCCTAATGCCTTACTCACTGCATTGACGGTTAACCGTCAAACGCATCAACTCTATAACCCGGATTTTGGTGGTGAAAATGCTCTCAGTGAAAGTATTGTTGAGGCTAAGCCTACCTCTTATAAAGTGATGGATTATGATACTGGCTCAGAAATTAAAGACATCGGTGACCGCACAACGTTAAATATTGTGGTCGATCTGTATATGAAATCACTAAATCCCGTCTTCAATACCCCAGATGGCCGGGAGACTCGCTTCGCAGTGTTGACCAAACACGCTAACGGCTGGAAGATTGGAGGTTTTGGAACGGGACCGTGAGTTGTTGCGTTATCTATTTTTTAATAAAAGGAGTGATCTCAAGTGTTTAAACAAAGTTTGATGTCAAAAGTGCAGGTAAGTCGGATTTGTAGAGTTGTTGTCGGGACTGTTCTTTGCCTGACTATGGTCTCACCTTTAGTGGCAGCAGCAGATAATGTGAATTCACTTGAAGAAAAGAAATTATTGTCTGGCATCACCCAACTGGACGCTGGTGACAGAAGTGCGTATGCCGTCACTGCGGATGGAACAGCCTGGGCGTGGGGTGGTGGGTATGGCTCTATTGGTAATGGGGCGACCACACCAGCGTATACTCCCGTCAAAATGCATATCGATCATGTAAAGCAAATCTCAGGTGGTTATCGCCATAACTTGATGTTGAAGGACGATGGTACAGTGTGGGCGGTAGGGGGGAACGAGCATGGACAACTTGGCATTGGAACACAGTCTTCTAAGATTCTTGTAGAGCCTGTTCAAGTGCAAGGGCTAACAGATGTGAAAGCTGTTTCTGCGGGGGGCACCTTTAGCTTAGCTCTTCTTAAAGATGGAACGGTCTGGGCGTGGGGAGGCAATGAACAAGGAGAACTCGGTGACGATTCGCGGAAAAACAAGCTAACCCCGGTGCAGGTGAAGGGACTACCCACCGTCCTGTCTATAGCAGCGGGATCGAATAATTCAGTGGCTCTTGGTAACGGCGGAGAGGTATGGGTGTGGGGATCACAGCAACCGCTGGGAACTCAGAAGGGCGTAATCTTAAAGCCTACGCTTATTAAAGGAAGCGGAGAATATAGAGCGGTTGATATGGATGGAGCCTATGGACTTTATGGGGCGGCATTGAGATGGGATGGCACAGTATGGATTTGGAATAATTACATAGATCCATATCTGGGAGAAGCTCTAAAGCCTGTTCAGGTTCCAGGACTTACAGACGTCATTTCGCTGACAACAGATTCCGCAGTGAAGGCGAATGGGACCGTGTGGCAGTGGACGGTTGGCGATAAGAACAAGATTAATGTTACACAGTCTAAAGGCATCCAGAATGCAGTTTCCGTTTCTAAAGGGAGCAGAAATCATTATGTACTCTTAAAAGATGGTCATGTCCTTGCCTGGGGGGCAAATGAATTTGGACAGACGGGTCTGGGGGTCAGAGAGATCGAGGTGAGTACGCCTCAGCTGGTGAAAAAATCTATTCAAGTGTTGTTGAATGGGAATGAAATGGAACTGACTATGCCGCCGTTACTAATCAATAATTCGACATATGTTCCTTTAAGAGGAGTCTTCGAGCAGATGGGAGTTAATGTTCGTTGGGATGTTCCATCGAGAGCTGTGGTTGCTGTGAAGGGATCTACAACGCTGATCTTGAATTCGGTAACTGGACAAACGACTGTTAATGGAAAGATTATCGCAACAGATCAAAAACCGGTCTTCATTAATGATAGCGTTTATGTACCCCTCAGATTGATAAGTGAAATGTTGGGGGCGCAGGTAGAATGGGATGCAGGTGCTTATGCCGTTCGAATAAATTCCAATAAAAAAGTTGACTATATATTAGAAGCTTTAGGCTGAACTCTCCTTCAGGGGAGCTCAGCTTTTTTGCGTGGAAGGCAGAAGATTTAGGGGGATATGCAATGACCGTAAACAAAGCGTACGCGATTTTGAAGAATGTGTGCGGGAATCTTTTCGAGGATTCTTTATACGGATGATGATGAATATTGGAAAAATGGGACAACTTATAATTATCCCAATGATCGTTCAATTATGGGCGCGAAACGGATGGGCATAGCAACAACGATTAATATTGGGACAAAAACGGGTAAGAGTATATATTACGGCCTCTTTGTATTTGCTGCAGTGCTGTTGATTGGAATGTGTGGAAACCGAACTTCTTTAGGCGGAGTTGAAAGGGTGGTGAGATTTTTCATTGATTTTAAAATAAATCGTATGAAGTATAACCCTCTTGTGATAGAATAATCTAGTTGCCCTAGTTTCTGAAAATCCACTCTGTTCCAGCAAAACACTTGATCTATACACGTGGATAATCGAGGAAATATGAGCATTTAAGAGTATTAACAAGATTTCTTAGAGATTTTACACAAAACACATCATTTTTTGTCGGTTTTTATTGATTTATTCAAAAATATTATGTATAATCAGCCTTGTTGATTTTGCAAATGGAATTTTAGGAGGTTTTTATTTTGGGAAAAGCGTTAATTATTGGCGCTGGCGGCGTAGCAAGTGTTGTTGTTCATAAATGCTGCCAGAACCCGGATGTATTTGAAGAGATCTGCATTGCTAGCAGAACTGTCGCGAAATGTGACGCTCTGAAAGATAAATTAGCCGGAGGCCGCACGAAGATTTCTACTGCTCAGCTCGATGCAGATAACACGGACGAAGTCATTGAACTGATCAAGAGCTTTGAGCCGGATGTCGTTATTAATGTCGCTCTCCCATATCAGGACCTGACGATCATGGATGCGTGCCTGGCAACAGGAGTGCACTATGTGGATACTGCCAATTATGAACCACAAGATACAGCGAAATTCGAATATTCCTGGCAGTGGGCTTACAAAGAAAGATTTGAGAAAGCTGGCCTTACCGCTTTGCTCGGCAGTGGATTTGACCCAGGTGTAACTGGCGTATTCACGGCTTATGCGCAAAAGCACTATTTTGACGAGATCCATACCATTGATATTGTAGACGCCAACGCTGGCGATCATGGATATCCATTCGCTACAAACTTTAATCCTGAAATCAATATTCGTGAAATTACAGCTAATGGCCGTTATTTCGAGAATGGCGAGTGGATTGAAACTGCACCACTTTCTGAGAAGAAAGTTTACGATCTTCCGGAAATTGGACCTAAAGATATTTATCTTTTGTACCATGAAGAGCTGGAATCCTTGGCTGTTAACATCAAGGGCGTGAAAAAGATCCGTTTCTGGATGACTTTCTCACAGAACTACCTGACTCACTTGAAAGTGCTTGAGAATGTGGGTATGACTTCTATCGAGCCTATCATGTACGAAGGTAAAGAGATCGTTCCTTTGCAATTCTTGAAGGCAATGCTGCCTGACCCAGCTTCCCTGGGACCAAGAACAAAAGGTAAAACTAACATTGGATGTATCATCCAAGGTACTAAAGACGGTAAGCCAAAAACTTATTATGTATACAACGTTTGCGATCATGAAGAATGTTATGCAGAGGTTGGCTCCCAAGCCATTTCCTATACTACAGGCGTTCCTGCAATGATCGGAGCAATGTTAATTATAAAAGGAATCTGGAAGAAACCAGGCGTGTACAACGTAGAAGAGTTCGATCCAGATCCATTCATGGAAGCTTTGAATAAACATGGTCTGCCTTGGCAAGAAGATTTCTCGCCAACGCTGCTAGACTAAGGCGCGATTGATGGATATTGATATCAGCGTTGTCCCGTCACCATGTTACCTTGTAGATGAAAGATTGCTTACCCGCAATCTTGAGATTATGAATTCTGTACAAGAACGTACAGGAGCTAAGATTTTGCTCGCGCAAAAAGGCTTCTCTATGCACTCCTTGTATCCGCTAGTTGGCAAGTACTTGCATGGCGTAACTTCCAGCTCCTTATTCGAAGCCAGACTTGGCTATGAAAAAATGGGCAAAGAGGTTCATGTCTACGCACCAGCTTATGTGGACAGTGAATTCGATGAGCTTCTTGAATACTCCGATCACATTGTGTTCAATTCTTTTGACCAGTGGAATCGATTCAAGGATCGTGTGAAAAATGCACCGAAGCACATCAGCTGCGGCATTCGAGTGAATCCGGAGTATTCCGAGATCGAAGTTCCGCTGTATGATCCATGCTACAATTATTCCAGAATGGGAGTAACTCTCCCTAACTTTAGACCTGAAGAGCTTGAGGGGATTGATGGATTACACTTCCATACCATGTGCGAACAAAATTCTGACACACTGGAGCGTACGCTCAAGGTAGTCGAAGAGAAGTTCGGACCTTATCTCAAAGGGATGAAATGGCTTAATTTTGGTGGCGGTCATCATATTACACGTCCCGATTATGATCTGGAGACCCTTGTCCGCTGCATTTTGCATATGAAAGAGACTTACGGTGTGGAAATCTATCTGGAGCCAGGTGAGGCCGTTGCGCTTAATACTGGATATTTGGTAGCTACCGTTCTGGATGTTATGCATAACGGTATGGACATTGCGATTCTTGATACTTCGGCTGAATGCCACATGCCAGATGTACTGGCTATGCCATACCGTCCGAACATTATCGATGCTGGACAACCTGGGGAATATCCTTATACGTACAGATTAGGTGGAATGACTTGCCTAGCCGGAGATGTTATTGGAGATTATTCCTTCAAGGAGCCTTTGAAATACGGCGATAGACTCGTATTCCTAGATATGGCGCATTATTCTATGGTGAAGAACCATATGTTTAACGGCGTGAATCTGCCAGCTATCGTCAGCTACAATGACGAAGAGGGAATTAAAGTAATCAAACAGTTCGCTTTCGAAGATTTCAGCGGACGTTTATCTTAATAGAATGATCTAAAAAGGTGTCCCTTCAGGGACACCTTTTTTGCTATGGTTCCAGTCCTTTGAATGCGCGATTACATCTAGAAAAAGAGAAGTGATGCTAAGGACCGTATAGCAGCTATTGGTATTTATTAGCTTATTTAGCTAAGGTTATGGACAGTATGGCTCTTATTGGCCGGATAGTGACTGTTTTTAGGGCGCATTTGGTAGAATAGCTGCAACTGAGTCCGATTGTATGCTGATACAGCCGATTTTTCGGAAATAGAGTCTCCTCGGTCCGATTCATGTTCGTGGGGATGGGGAGAAGATAGATATCGAACCGTTTTTTCATAGGGATCCTTCTCTTGTTATTGGGTCTAGCTTACAGTTGTATGCTTGTATTACTGGAAAAGTTTCTTCATAATTAGCCGCTCACAAGTAAGGTCTCATGTGATACAATAATTTAGTCTGTTTTTAAAATAGTTATTGAAGGGTCCGTATCTGAGGAGGAAGTCAGCATCAATGAAACATGCACCGTTTATTGCAGTGGAAGGCCCGATCGGGGCTGGAAAAACAACATTAGCTTCGATGCTTGCAGAGGAATTAAAATTACCGATTATTAAGGAGATTGTTGATGAAAATCCGTTTCTGGCTAAATTTTATCAGAACATGGATGACTGGAGCTTTCAACTGGAGATGTTTTTTCTCTGTAATCGGTACAAGCAGCTTGAAGATACAGTAACTCAATACATAGATAAAGGTAAACCGGTGATCTCGGATTATCATATTTATAAGAACCTTATCTTTGGGGAACGAACGCTGAAGGGAACGAAACGAGAAAAGTATCGACAAATCTATCATGTGCTGACGGATGACCTGCCGAAGCCAAATATTATTCTCTATATAAAAGCGGATCTCGATACCTTGTTAAAAAGAATTGCCAAACGCGGACGCCCTTTTGAGGGGGGGATGGATACTGCGTATTTGCAGCAATTGATAGAAGATTATGATGATGCGATGGCCTCTCTAGCGATTCAAGAGCCGTCTACCGTTATTATTACCATAGATGGAAATGCAGTCGATTTCGTGGAGAACCCAGAACACTTCGTCGAAATTGCCTCTCACCTAAAGGAGCTAATGAAATGAATCCATATAACATCCCAGATAACGCCATAATTACAGTGGCAGGAACCGTGGGGGTGGGGAAATCCACTTTAACAGGTGCTTTGGCTAAAAGGTTGAATTTTCAAACCTCGCTGGAGCAAGTTGATCATAATCCTTATCTTGAAAAATTCTATCATGATTTTGAGAGATGGAGTTTTCATCTACAGATCTATTTCCTAGCCGAACGTTTTAAAGAACAGAAGAAAATGTTCGAAATGGGCGGTGGTTTTGTTCAAGATCGCTCGATTTATGAGGACACTGGTATTTTTGCTAAAATGCATGCGGATCAAGGCACGATGTCTAAGATTGACTATGAAACCTATACAAGCTTGTATGAAGCTATGGTTATGACACCCTATTTCCCGCACCCTGATGTACTGATTTATATTGAAGGCAGTCTTCCTTCTATTTTAGCGCGAATTAATGAACGTGGCCGTGAAATGGAAATTCAAACGGACGTGTCCTACTGGGAACATATGCATGGCAGATATTCGAAATGGATCAATGAGTTTACAGCTTGCCCAGTGCTCCGACTGAACATTGATGATTATGACGTGAATGATTCGGCATCAATGGCGGATATTCTTACGAAGGTAGGCAACACCATTCGTAAGCCTGTTGATACAATATAATAGTTGATGATTAGCAGCTCCCGTGGTTTGGGGGTTGTTTTTTTATGTGCTCAAAAAAAGACCCAAATCTATGATTTGGGCCTAATAGGGAAGTGTCAGTTGTCCTAATCATAAAATACGAAAAGTAAATTAAAATGGTGTGGACATTGTAATGTGCTTAAGGGCCACCTCCTATTTTATTAGCCCTTTTTTATAAAAATAGGTTCCAGTCTAATAGAAACTAGTTATTGGTCCATGTCTAAAATTAATAAGATGCGTACACTGAACTATCTTTATAGGGAGGTGTACGCATTGAGTTGTCCAGACGATAAAAAGTGTCATAAGAAAAAAGTCGCCACTGTATTTCCTTCGAAAAGAAAAAGAAAAGAACATCGCCGAAAGGTTATTAAGAAGATTGTAAAAGTAACCTGTCCTCCACCAGAAGTGAATGTTACTACTCCGACAGTTGTTGGTGCTACAGGACCGCAAGGGCCGCAAGGAGCACAAGGACTCCAAGGAATACAAGGGGCCCAAGGCATTCCCGGAGCTCAAGGAGCACGAGGATTCCAAGGAGCTGAAGGACCTCAAGGACCTGCCGGCGGACCTCCGGGACCCCAAGGACCTCAAGGTGAACCCGGGCCAGCGGGAGCGATTGGTCCTCAGGGTGTAGCGGGCCCCGTTGGTCCTCAGGGTGCGCAAGGCGTTCCGGGTGCCCAAGGAGTTGTAGGTCCTCAGGGATCGCAAGGTTTACCGGGTCCTGCAGGAGCTATAGGACCACAAGGTTTTGTAGGAGCAACCGGAGCGCCGGGAGCGCCGGGAGCACCAGGAGCACCGGGAGCAACCGGAGCAACAGGAGCACCGGGAGCGCCGGGAGCGCCGGGAGCGCCGGGAGCGCCGGGAGTAGCTGGAGCAACAGGAGCACCGGGAGCGCCGGGAGTAGCTGGAGCAACAGGAGCACCGGGAGCGGCCGGAGCACCGGGAGCAGCAGGAGCACCGGGAGCAGCAGGAGCAACGGGAGCAACCGGGGCGCCGGGAGCAGCAGGAGCACCGGGGGCAGCAGGAGCCGCGGGAGCAACCGGAGCACCGGGAGCAGCAGGAGCAACGGGCGCAACCGGGGCAACAGGAGGCGTATTAGGTTTTGCTGATTTTTTTGCCCTAATGCCTCCTGATAATGCAGCAACTGTAGCACCGGGCACAGACGTAAGTTTTCCTCAAAACGGACCTACTAGCGGGACAACAATTGCACGAACAGGTCCTAGTTCTTTTAATTTAGCGGCAATAGGGACTTATCAGGTGTTGTTTCAGGTTAGTGTAACCGAAGCGGGACAACTCATCTTGACTCTTAATGGCGCAGATCTCGCTTATACCGTAGTTGGACGCGCAACAGGTACATCGCAAATCGTAGAAATGGCTATAGTGCAAACAACGGTCATTAACACCATCCTGACCGTTCGCAATCCTGCTGGTAACTCTACTGCACTTACTATTACTCCTCTCGCTGGAGGAACAAGATCTGTTTCAGCACATCTCGTTATTACACAATTAGCGTAATGAAAGCTCTGACCTAAAGATAATTTGGAAGTTTGCCACCTCTAATTAGGTGGCTTTTCTTATGAGTTTAATTAAAGGAAGGATGTACAAGCTACCTGCCCTTACTTGGCGTCTACTGGTATTTTTATTTGACTTCAAATCAGAGTTGACGCAAAATAAAAGGGAGATGATGTAAATTTGATTTTTTTAGGGAGAATTGTACATGAATAATAAATCAGGTCGTCAATCCTTCCGAGAGCGACTGGATCATATGATTGGAAAGCTTCGTACGGATATTCTGAGTGGAATTCTACAGCCAGGTGCTTATCTGCCAGCTGAGAGTACATTAGCGAAGCAATTTGAACTAAGTAATAAATCGGTTAGAAGAGGGCTGAATGTGCTTGTACAGGAAGGCCTAATTGTTAAAATTGATCGTGTAGGCAGTATGGTTATGGAATCTGTGCAGGAAAGAATCCGTATCCATTTTGGCTGCAGTGCGTCGCTGACCAAAGACTTTCTGTTGGATGATCTAATTGGCGAATTTCATCGGCTGCATCCCGGCATTCATATTCTTCCACTGGCCCTGAATGATTTTGATCATGTGAATTCTGCTGTGGAAATGATTAATAATGGAATGCTCGATGCCGTATCACTGAATAGTACACAGTTTCAGGAAATGGCCGAAAGTGGATCGGCGGAATTGTTGGAAACGCTTGATCCGGATCCCGAATTGTATCCAATTGCGACGGAAGCTTTTTATCATGGAGAACAATTGTATGCTTATCCGATTTCTTTCTCCCCCGTGGTGCTTTGCTACAATAAGGCACATTTTCGGGAAGCTGATCTGCCGGAACCGGATAGCTACTGGACCTGGGATGACTTGATTGATGCGGCTCGTCAGTTGGCTGAGAAACGTGGACGCCATGCCATTTATTTTGTGCCCGCTTCCGAGAACCGTTATTCTGTATTCCTGCTGCAGAGCGGGATTCAAACTGTGGCAGACGGAGCCGAGCATCGTACACTTAGCCCGGAGACGGCTAATAGTCTAAGTGTGTATAGTCGGTTGGTGAACAACCATCAGATTTTCCCGAAATATCTTGCCGGCAATCATGAAGATGAAACGATATCTTTGTTCGTTCAAGAACAGGTTTCGATGATTCTAACGACATTTTTTAATTTAAATGATTTCAAAGATTTAACGCTGGATTACGATCTCGCACCATTACCTAGGCTGAAAACAAAAGATCCCCAGAAGACGCTATTAGTGACGATCGGGGCAGCAGTGGTTGGGAATTCAAGACAAAAGGAAGCGGCTCGCCAATTCGTCAATTTCCTTGCTTCAGCAGAAGCTCAGAAAATCATCCGGGAGCGAACAGTTAGTATTCCGGCTCGAAAGCGGATTGCTGAGATGAGCATTACGGATCATTTGAATCGACCTTCGAGATATCTGATGTACAGAGAGCTATTTCCAACCTTTTCATATCTCAAGGATTTAGGGCTTCCCATAGCCGTTCTTAAAAGCTTTCGTAAATTGTTAAATGCTTATTGGTCAAAGATGATAGATGAGGCTACGCTTCATGAGGAACTAAGTGTATTGATATCTGAGCGGGATAGTACGGCCGAAAGGGATTCATAAGTGAATAAATGTTATGGCGTGATTATGGTACTACTATGCCATGATTACGCATTTTTTTAAATGTTTTTTGTAAGCGTTTTCTATTAAATTTGATGGATTTCTGCATTTTACGACAGGTACATGTCATATAAGATTACACATATTAGAGATATTTCTTATTATTATATTGACAGCATGCAGGCTGGAAAATATAATAAAATACATCAGATGTATATCAGATTAAATGCAAAAGAAGTCTGAAACTCTGATTTGTAAATCAAAAAGAAGTCAGTGTGCTTGTTTTTGTCTATTCTAAGTAGAAAAGGGGCCAATGAAAGGAGGATATACCCTATTAAAGGTTATTTACAGTAGGATTATTCATTTAAAAATTTTTTGATGTATCGTTGATTCCTTCTTCTTGATGTTAGTGAATATATCATAATGATTATCTTATTTTTAGTTATTAATAGGGGGTTGAATTATGAATGTTGCTAAAAGGAAGTTAGTTCTGCTGTTTCCTGTCCTCTTAGTACTGGTCATACTCGTATCTGCTTGCGGCAGTTCGAACAGTAATGCAGGCAATAGCGCAAACCCTACTGCGGATGCTCAGAAATCTACGCCAGCGCCCGCTAAGGAAGGCACAACAGTAGGGGGTCTGCAGCTCCCGATTGTTTCAGACAAATTGGATCTGTCTCTCTGGTCGCCTAGCGGTGGTAATTTCAGGGGAACTAATTTTAATGAGAAATTATCCTTTCAGCAAATGGAAGAGAACACAAACATTCATATCGACTTTCAACATAGTACGGAAGCCAGTGCGGAAGCCTTCAGTCTGTTAATGTCATCGGGGAAGTTGCCGGACATTATCTACAATGACTTGTGGGGCACGGATTCCGGAAAATATGGCACACAAGGCGCGCTTCTTCCACTCGAAGATCTGATTGAAAAGCATGCGCCAAACTTTAAAAAAATCCTCGACGACAACCCGGATATTCGGGGACAAATCACCTCGCCTGAAGGCCACATTTTTTACCTGCCTAATCTCGTTCTTGATTCACAAGATCTCACTCAAATGTTCCCGCAAGTGCGGAAAGACTGGATCGATAAGCTGGGTCTGTCTATGCCGGAAACCACAGACGATTGGTACAACATGCTTAAGGCGTTCAGGGAGCAGGATGCCAACGGAAATGGTGCTAAGGATGAAATCCCTCTTGTTACGGTCAATCTGGAGAATATCATGATGTTATTTGCTCCTGCATTTGGCGTTGATTACGGCTTCTTCGTTGAGGATGGGCAAGTAAAATATGGCCCAAATGATCCACGATTTAAGGATGTCGTAACTTACCTGCATCGTCTATACGATGAACAATTACTCGACCCGAACTATTTGGTAGATACCACATTCCAGACACTGACGGAGAAAGTGACCACGGATGTAGCTGGCGCCTGGTTTGGCTGGTCTGGCTCCTATATGGGGAACTTTACAACCCTGATGGAAGGGAAACATCCAACCTTCAAAATAGCACCCGCAATTCCTCCTAAAGGACCCAATGGTGATCAACGTCATGTCTCTTTCCGCTGGCAGGCAGCAGCACACGGTTTGGCCGTCTCCTCAAGAACTGAGCATCCTGAAGAAGTGATCAAATGGCTGGACTATCAATACTCAGAGGAAGGGATTCTGCTCAACAACTTTGGGGTTGAAGGCAAGTCCTACGATCTGGTGAACGGAGAGCCTATCTATAAAAAAGAAGTAACTCACCCCACTAATGGGTTGACGAATACACAAGAATTGTTGAACCATACCATCGGCGGCGGAAGCTGGGCTACGGTAGCCGATACCAGATATGCTCAACAAATCCGGGAAGCGAACGGACAGACGGAGAATCCATTAGAGCTTTATAGCGACTATATTGATTTTGATAGCAAATTGCCTCCAGTACAATTCACGACCGAAGAAAATGACGTTGTTGTTCCATTGATGGCTGATATCCAGACCTATGTTGCAGAAACGGCCAATGCCTTGATCATGGGGCGCCAAAAGATCGAAGACTACGACAAAGTAATTAAGCAGCTGGAGAAAATGGGGATTAACGATGTGCTGAAAGAATATCAGACGGCCTACGAGAGATTTAAAGGTAAATAACTAATAACTCAGCTTGTGAGAGGTTGTCGTGTCGAGCGGCTCTGAGTAATTTAGGTGACCGCTCGCCACAGGACAGCTATGACTAACGCCAGTGTCCGGGAGAGGAGAACTTTATGGCTGTACCTGTAAAAGTCGCCAAAGTTAAAAGCGGGAAACCTCTGGGCAAGATGAGCTCGATTTCCTGGAAACGAATAGCCTCTAATCGCTACCTGTACCTCATGCTGCTCCCTACCGTTTTGTATTTTCTGATCTTTGAATATAAGCCAATGTATGGTGCGATCATTGCTTTTAAGAATTTCAATCCTTATTTGGGAATCGCGGATAGCCCTTGGGTGGGTTTCAAGAATTTCGAGAAGTTTTTTGAAAGCTATTATTTTCTCAGACTACTTAAAAATACCTTCCTAATGAGTTTCTTCTCACTGATCTTCATTTTTCCTGCTTCGCTAGCTTTTGCTTTGCTGCTCAATGAGCTGCGCCTTAAGAAACTCAAGTCCTTTCTTCAGACCGTGTCTTATCTGCCGCATTTTATTTCACTGATCGTAATCTGCGGGATGATTATTGATTTCACTAAGCCTGGTGGGATTATTAACAGCCTGCTGCTAGGCATCGGCATCATTTCTGAACCTATTCAGTTCCTGATTTTGCCGGAATGGTTTCGGACGATTTATGTGGGTTCTGGCATGTGGCAGAGCCTCGGCTGGAATTCGATCATTTACTTAGCGGCATTATCCGGCATTAATCCGAGCTTGTATGAGGCTGCAGTTGTCGATGGGGCGGGACGCTGGAAACAGCTTATTCATATTACGCTGCCGGGAATTCTGCCAACGGTGCTAATTCTCTTAATTTTGAATGTGGGTACCTTGCTGAATGTGGGCTGGGACAAAATAATATTGCTTTACAATCCCGGAACGTACGTGACCGCGGATGTTATTTCGACATTTGTTTATAGACGAGGTGTAATGGAGGCGGATTATAGCTTTTCTGCGGCGGTTGGATTATTTAATTCCGTGATTAACTTTACATTATTAGTCATAGCGAATCGGATCAGCCGTAAAACAACCGAAAGTAGCCTATGGTAATAACCTGTATTCAAAGCGAGATATGCTGAAGCTGGATTAACGCAGTATAGCTTTAGGAGGGTAGACAATGGTTGTGAAACGCAGTCTTGGTGAAATCATATTTGACAGCTGCAATATGCTGTTTCTGATCTTGTGTTCATTTCTGTTTTTGTACCCGATGTGGTACGTGCTAGTCTCTTCATTCAGTGACGCGCATGCTATTGCTGCGGGGAAGGTAAGTTTCCTTCCGATTGGTTTCAATCTGGATGCTTACAAGCTGGTATTTGAGGATGAGCGGGTCTGGACAGCTTACGGCAATACTTTCTTTTATGTTCTTGTTGGAACACTGATTAATCTGGTATTAACGACACTTGGTGCTTATCCGCTGTCCAGAAAAAATCTGGAAGGCAGAAATATTATTATGGCGTTCATTGTGTTTACGATGTTTTTCAGTGGTGGACTAATTCCGGCGTATCTGAATGTTCGAGAGCTTGGGCTGTATGACACGAGATGGGCACTCCTGTTGCCGGGTGCGGTTAGTGCCTTCAATTTGATCGTGATGCGGACCTTTTTTCAGTCTATCCCAGATAGCCTGATCGAGTCTGCCAAAATAGACGGTGCCCATGATTTCAGAATCCTGCTGCGGATCGTGCTTCCGCTCTCAATGCCGGTTCTGGCTGTGATGACTCTCTTTTATGCGGTTGGCCACTGGAACAGCTGGTTCTCAGCCATGATTTATTTACAGGATAGAAATTTATTCCCGCTTCAGCTGATTTTGAGAGAGATTCTGATTCAATCCTCTGCTCAAAATATGCTTGCAGGCGTCACTCAGGATGAGGTATTTCGTATCAGTGAATCTATTAAATTCGCTACGATTATCATTGCTACCGTTCCGATTCTGATGATCTATCCATTTCTGCAAAAGTATTTCGTTAAAGGTGTCATGATCGGTGCTCTGAAAGAGTAACAGCCAGAGAGAAGATGCTGCTTGTGACAGTATCGTTTCTAAAGCAGCCGGGAGGAGAAAACGTATGAAGGCGGTAGTATCTCAAGAAGGACAGATTCGTATGACGGATGTTCGGACACCTGTTATAGAAGATGGATTTGTACTGGTGGAGACTGAATATTCGGCAATTAGCCCCGGAACGGAAATGATGATGAATGGCCTGCAGCGAACCCATCAGATTGTTCTTGGATACAGTGCGGCAGGTGTAATTCGAACGCGGGGAAAAGGAATGGAACATTGGCCCGAAGGACTTCGGGTAGCTTGCTACGGTGGACCCTATGCAAAACATGCGGAATGGCTGCTGATGCCTCAGCATCTGATGGTGCCTATTCCTGATCATATCAGTTCAGAGGAGGCATCGACTGTAGGGCTTGGAGCTATTGCAATACATGCATTAAGGCAGGTTCTCTTGCAGTTTGGGGAGACGCTTGTGTTGATCGGTGCCGGAATTCTTGGGCAGTTGATTGCGCAGATTGCCAGAGCCGCAGGATGCCGGGTGATCGTTTATGATCTGCTTGCGGAACGCTGCGAGGTGGCTGAGAGCCTAGGAATTAGGCATATCGCAACTAGCCCCGCGCAGGTGGAAGAGCATCTCGTTAACCTGACAGCGGATATGGGTGCTGATGCAGTCATCGTATGCGCGGGTGGAAAGACTGGAGAACTGATCGATCAAGCGCTGAAGTGGGTACGGGATCGCGGCAAGGTATTGCTAGTTGGCGATATTAAACCGGATTTCTCGCGTGAGCTGATGTTCGGCAAGGAAGCTCAAGTTCTAATTTCTAGGGCTGGCGGCCCTGGAAGATATGATCCTGTTTATGAGCAACAGGGGGTGGACTACCCTTACGGCTACGTTCGATGGACAGAAGGTCGTAATATGGCAGAATATATTCGGTTAATCTCCGAAGGGGACATTCAGGTGAAACCATTGATTAGTGCAGTGTTCCCGGTTGAGCGATGCGAAGAGGCCTTTCGGCGTTATGCCGAGGATCCAGTGGATTTGCTGGGAGCGGTGTTAGCTTATCCTGCGGCAGTTTCTATACCAGAAATAGTTGGCAAGGAACAACAACTGACGGAAAAAGGCGGGAGCCGATGAAGGCATTTCGGATCGGTGAGCCACTTCATGGTTTGGCGGTATGGGCTTCAGCTTACGGTTCATGGCAAGGAACAGAGTGGGTTTACGCGGTTTCTTCTGGAAGCCCCTGTATTTTATTTGTCCTGGACCCCAGCGGTGAGAAGACCACTGGACGATATGCGCTTGAAGGATCCGATCATTGCTGGGGCGTAGTGTCAACGGCAAGCGGGGTATACATCGGGGGAAGTGGCATCTTGTACAGATACACCCATGATAGGGGTGTGGAGAATCTTGGGGAGATGATTCCCGGCGAATTCTATACCTGGCGGCTGGCGGCAGATGAGCAAGGCAGGATCTATGGAGGTTGTTATCCTGGTGGCAAAGTATTTCAGTATGATCCAGTAACAGGAATCTTCAGGGATTACGGTGTTATGGTGAGCGGGGAGCAATATGCTCGCTCGATGGAGGTGTGGAACGGTAAGCTCTATGTGGGTGTGGGTACCCAGTCCCCACATATTGTTGTGCTGGATACAGAGACGGGGAGCCGCTCAGAAATTGGGCTGCCTGATGAATGCTGTGGTGAACAGCTGGTCTATGACTTAAATATCATTCATGGCAAGTTGTTTGCCCGAGTCACACCGTCTGCACGATTGTACATTTATGATCTGGAACAGCAGGAGTGGGGCGACGTTCTGGAGTGTGTAAGTGGACTAAGTGTTTCACCCCCGGATGAGCAAGGAAATGTGTACTTTATTAAAGATGACTATTTACAGCGATTTGATCTTCAGACAGGGAGTTTATTTGTTACCTCGTTAGCTATGTCGGAGCCTGCGGGAGATTATGGTTGGCTCCATAATCATCCGCTAAATTCCAAGGGCCGATGTTTAATCGGTGTGTATAGGGATGGAAGCTGCTGGATCTACGACCCGGATACTGATCAACATAGGGTTATGGATTTCGGGCTACAGGGTCAGCCGGTTCATCTGCAATCCATGACCCGCGGCCCTGACGATGCGTTATATATTGGAGGTTATTTTGCAGGCGGGTTAGCCAGATTTGATACGTCTAGTGCTGAGTTAATCTCTTATCGGGGGATTGGGCAGACAGAAGGCATGCTTGCTGGGGACGACTGTCTTTATTTAGGAGTATACCCTAGGGCAAATATTTACAAATATGATCTGAGTCGAGAATGGAAGCCGGGTGACAATCCAGAGCTATTGTTCTCCCTTCAGGAAGAAGAGCAGGATCGTCCTTTTGCGTGGACTTGGGCGGGCGATCAATTGGCAATCGGAACGGTTCCTGCCTACGGTCGACATGGAGGTGCACTTACTTTCTATCATCCTGCGAGCGGTGCGCGAGAAGTGTTCAAAAATCTTTTGCCGCTGCAGAGTATAGTGTCCTTAACTAGCCGGGATCAGCTGCTGTTCGCTGGAGGGTCCGTATGGGGTGGGCTTGGAATTGCGCCGCAGCGAGAGGATGCATCTTTGTTGATCTGGGATTTGCAGCATCGTTGCAAGGTATGGGAAGGGGTTCCAGTGCAAGGGGAACGGGCAATATCTGCTTTGGTACTAGATGATGAAGGTAATCTGTGGGGCTTGACGGCGGGACTTCTGTTTCGGTTCGATCCACAGCTGAAGTGTACCGTGCAGACCTACTCTTTATTTTCGATGGATTGGACGGTTGTGACTCATTTTTGGCGTAGTGGCAATGAACTGCTATACAAGGATGGCATGTTATATGGCGTGTCGATGAATCGATTGTTCAAGTTTGATGTGAAGCGGGAAGAGCTTGAAGTACTGGATGATGAGGCAAGATTGCTGACGATGGATCGTAAGGGTGACCTGTATTTTGCAAGAACAACGGTATTGTATCGCATGCAATAGAAGAGGCAGCACTATCCTTGGAGAAGGGTGGAGAGAGTTTGAAAATTCTATATTTTTATAAGTTCTGTGTTCTGGGCGGAGTAACGACTCAACTTGCCAATCGACTTAAGTTTTTGCGGCATCACTCGGAAGTGCACTTTGCCTTTCTGGAGGATTATGGCGGGGCGAGCGCTTTTGAAGGATATGAGCATGTCCGTATTCTCGGGACTGTAGAAGAAATTAAGAGTTATATTGCAGCCTATAATTTCGACGTCATTATTTCTATCGATACTTATGAACTTTACGAAGCACTTGGGCCTGTTGAAGAAGGCAAGGTTATTATTCATGAAGTGCATACCACCTATTCTGAACCCTTGCAGAAGTTGGCTCATTCTAAAGATAGCTTGCCCTTTCACTATGTGATCACTCCATCCGCTTATATGAAGGGTTATTTGCACAGCATTGGCATAGTGGGTGCTTTTCATATTAATAATTGCCTGGATACAGATTTGTTCCAGTATGAAGCGGATACGGAGCAGAGGCCTGCCACTATTTTGTGGGTTGGCAAACTGGATGATCATAAGAACTGGTCGTCCTATTTGAACATAGCGGGTAAGCTGAATGCCAGGATGCCAGAGCTGCAATTTATGCTTGTTGGGGGATACACTGCTCCCGATGAGATCAAAAATCAGCTTATGGTTAAGGTGGAGCAGCAAGGGATCAAACATTTTAAGTGGATTTCTAAAGTAGATTACGATGAGATGCATAGCTACTATTCCTCTGTTGCACAGAGTGGTGGAATATATGTGAGTACCACAATCAATGAATCCTTTGGAATGACCGTACTGGAGGCGATGGCTTGTAGGTGTCCGGTGGTGGTTCCGAGTGTCGGAGCGCTTCCGGAATTATTGGATGGACCGCTGAACGTTTCCTTGTATGAGTCAGGTAATGAAGCAGAATGTGTGGACAGATTAATTACATTGTTGGAGCGGAATACCTTGAGGGAAGATTTGAAGTCATTGGGAGAACAGAAAGCAAGAACTACTTACAGCATCGAACAAGTGGGAAGAGAATATATGGAACTCCTAGAGCGTTGTAAAGAAGAACGTTTAATTTCGAACAAGTGTTGATATGAAAGAACTGCAGATTGGTATGGTAGGAATGGACACCTCACATAGCAGAATCTTTGCTGCGCTGCTGAATGATAAATCACACCCTTTGCATGTTCCGGGCGGTAGACTGCAGTGCGGTTATCCAGGTGGATCTCCAGATTTTGAGTTGAGTTATTCACGTGTGAAAATGATTAGCAGTGAGTTACAGATGAGTTATGGTGTTGAACTGCTCCATTCTATCGTGGAGGTTGCAGAAAACTCTGATGCTATCTTGTTGACCTCTGTAGATGGGAGAGTGCACAAGGAACAGTTTGCAATACTGGCTCCTTACGGAAAGCCAATATTCGTGGATAAGCCGTTTGCTGTTACCTCTGAAGAAGCAAAAGCAATGGTGCGATTGGCGGAGAAATATGGAACCCCATTTTTCTCCAGCTCCATGGTTCGATTTGGGAAACCACTAACAGCACTTTTGAAGGATAATACCGCAGGCGCTATTCTAGGTGCAGATTGCAGTGGGCCGCTCGAACTGCAGCCGACACAGCCGGGGTTGTTCTGGTACGGCATACACACTGTCGAGATGCTCTATGCAGCACTGGGGGAAGGCTGCCTATCGGTACGGGCGATCCGTCACGATAGGCAGGAATGGGTGGTCGGACAGTGGAAAGACGGGCGGATTGGGACGGTTCGAGGTAACCGTACGGGTGGATCTGATTTCTATACCGTACTGCACCGTCAACGTGGCAGTGGTGGAGTAAATGCGCTTGGAGTGCATTATAACGCAGGGCATCAGCAACTGCTGAAGCGCTTTATAGCTATGGCACGAGGGGGAAAACCGCCGATACAACCTTCTCTAACGCTGGAGCTGATACGCTTCCTTGAAGCGGCTAACGAAAGCAGGGTAAGTGGAGCTACCGTTCTTTTATAAAGGAAAGTACAGCCTGAAAGGAGTGAAGAGAAGTGATCAGGACAGCAGTAATCGGATGCGGGGGCATGGGGAGTATCCATGCAGATCGTTACAAGTCTATGCCCGAAGCAGAGCTTGTCGCCGTATGTGATATCGATGAGAAGGCTGCGGAGGTACTCGGGAATTTAGTGGGAGTTCGCTATTATATATCCGCCGTGGAAATGCTTGAACAAGTGAAACCGGAGGTGGTCAGTATTGCTGTGCCTACCTTCATGCATGTTCCACTGGTTCGGCTAGCGGCTGATCATGGCGTACATGTGATCTGTGAGAAACCACTTGCATTAACTTCGCAGGAAGCGGAGGAAGCTATCCGTTATTGTGAGGAGCGTGGCGTGAGATTATTTGTAGGCCATGTTGTCCGCTTTTTCCGGTCCTACAGACAGCTCGCAGAGGGAATAAAGCAGCTCGGCAGCGCTCAAGGCGGGATATATCATGCTAAACGTGCGGGTTCGTATCCCGGAAACGTGAAAGCATGGTTTCGAGACCCGCAGCTTAGTGGCGGCGTCATTATGGATTTAATGATTCATGATATTGATTACATCCGTGGAGCCTTCGGAGAAGCGCTGGAGGTGTATGCCTTCCAGCATCAGTCGGAAGCCATAAATTATGCCTCAGCTACCTTTCGCTTTAAGAAGGGTACTCTTGCTCAGCTTGAAGCATTTTGGGGTTACCCCGGATCGTTTCATGCTTCCTTTGAGTATGCCGATGCAGAGGGAATTATCTCAGGGGCAACTAATGATGACGAAAGCTTTCATATCCGCAGATCGGTGGAAAGCAGCTCCGCTTCGGGAGCTGTGGAGACCCCTTCGAGCGTGCTGCTTAAGGACCCATATTATGAGGAACTGGAGCATTTTCTCGCCTGTTTGAGAAGTGGGGAAGAGCCTATAGTTACTGCGCAGGATGCACTGGAGGCTGTGCGCTGGGCAGCAGCTGCTCAGAAATCGGGAGCAACAGGACAGCCAGTGAGGCTTGATGGAATGGAGGGGATTTAATGAGCCAGCTGAATATTGGGATGATTAGTTTCGCGCATGCTCATGCTTTTGATTATTTGGAGAATCTGCTGCGTTTCTCAGAAGTGATAGTCGGTGGAATTGCCGATGAGGTGCCTGCGCGAACGCGGGCCTTAGCGGAGAAACATTCCATTCCCTATTATGCCAATTATAAGGAGCTTCTGGCTGATCCGAAGATTGATGCCGTAATTATTTGCTCGGAAAATGTGTTTCACGCCAAGCTAACAATAGATTCAGCTCGGGCAGGCAAACATGTGCTGTGCGAGAAGCCGCTAGGTCTTTCAGTGGAAGAAATGCAGCAAATGATATCGGTCTGCGCCGAGGAAAAAGTCCAATTAATGACAGCCTTTCCTTGTCGTTTCTTGACCTCGGTTGTGCGGGCTAAGGAAGCGCTAGATCGTGGGGATATTGGAGAAATTATCGCGTTCAAGGGAACGAACCGGGGTTCCTTTCCGGGGCCCAAATGGTTCGCTGACGAAGCTCTCTCAGGAGGTGGCGCTGTTCTGGATCATACTGTGCATGTGATGGATCTGATGAACTGGTTCGCTAATTCTCCGGTAGATCAGGTTTATGCCTATGCGGATACGCTGTTTGATCCAGAACTCAAGCGGACAATTGATGATTCTGGCATGGTTCATGTCATTTTTGAGAATGGTGTATTCGGAGTGCTGGATCCGAGCTGGTCACGTAATCCAGGCTTCCCGACATGGGGGGATGTGACGCTTGAAATCATTGGCACTAAAGGTGTTATTTCTATTGATGCATTTAATCAGAAAAATAATATATATGGAAGAGCATCTGGCAAAGGAAATTGGTCCTTCTGGGGGGACGATATGAACGAGCTGATGCTAAAGGCTTTTGTCCAGGCGCTTTTGGAAGAGACGGAGGTGCCAGTTTCAGGAGTAGACGGACTCCGATCCACGGAGGTCGCGCTTACCGCATATCAGTCTGTGCATGCTGGTCACCCGGTACGGTTAAGTAAATGAGGTAAGTTGTGTACACACAATCTTGAGGAGGGTGGGACCGCTTATGAAGGATCAAGAATTGTTCGACAGCATGTGCGAAACGCTCTATTCTGCGGTAATCTCTGATACATTGGATCAATTGGGTTATCGAAATCAGGTGATGCGTGAAAATATCAATCCGATAGATCCGACCTGGATCATCGCCGGACGAGCAAAAACCATTCTGTCTGTGGATATTCATCACCTGCCGGATGATCCGTACACTAAGGAGATTGAGGCAGTGGACAGCGTCAAACCCGGAGAAATTGTCATCGGCTGCACAAATGAATCACGGCAGAATGGACTGTGGGGAGAGCTGCTGTCCACCGCTTCCAAAATGAGAGGCGGCCGCGGAGCGATTGTGGATGGATTAATCCGCGATACTGCCAAAATTCTAGAGCTCGGCTTTCCTGTTTTCGCTACCGGGACTAAACCCGTTGATTCTCAGGGACGTGGAATTGTCATCGATTATGATATTCCGGTGCTGTGCGGGGGTGTGATGGTTCATCCCGGAGATGTTATCTTTGGTGATCGTGACGGGATCGTTGTAATCCCGGGAGCTATCATCGATGAAGTATTTCAGCTGGCAATGGATAAAGTGACTCGGGAGAATCACACTCGGGATGAATTGCTGGAAGGATATACGTTGCGGCAGGTCTACGATAAATACGGGGTGCTCTAAGCTGAGCCAGAGGAGTGATGAACATGAGGCTGGCTGGCAAAAAAGCACTGGTCACAGGTGCAGCAAGAGGGATAGGACTGGGGATCGCTCACCGATTTCTGGAAGAAGGCGCTCAAGTGGTGCTGTTAGATCGAAATGAGGCGGAGCTCCTCACTGCGCTGGAAACCTTGAAGGTGTATGGTGAAAAAGCCGACATGGAAATATGTGATCTGCGTGACGTGTCACAGTTAGAGCAAGCCGTTTCCCGCGCTTTTGCAAGATTCGGAGGGATAGATATTGTAGTGAACAATGCGGGCATCGCCTTCCGCGAACATTTTCTCGATATTTCTGCTGAGCACTGGAACGCGGTTTTTGATATTAATGTAAAGGCGGTTTTCTTCATTGGCCAGCTAGCAGCAAGACAAATGATTTCCCAAGGTGGCGGTGGGGTCATTATTAATATGAGCTCCAAAAATGGTCTGGCGGCAAGCTCCGAGCTTGCGCATTACAATGCTTCCAAAGCTGCCGTTATTTTGCTCACTGAATCTATGGCCGTGGAGCTGGCACCTTATGGTATCCGGGTAAACGCAGTTGCACCGGGATTCGTGGATACTCCACTTGACCGTAAATTAAGGGAGGTTTCGAAGCTCCCGGCGTATTCGGAGCATACGCCCATGCGGCGGGCGGCAACCATTCAGGAAGCCGCTAATGTATTTCTATTTCTAGCATCTGACGAAGCTTCTTATGTTACAGGAGAGACGATTCGGGTGGATGGTGGACATCTGGCTAATGGCAGTGAACTGTAAAAATAAGAAGGAGTGAAGGTTTTGAAAATTACAGAAATTCAGGCAGAATTGATGATTGATGCTCAGGCTGAGCTAGGGGAAGGACCACATTGGGACGCTGAATCCAATCAGTTGTACTGGGTGGATATTATGGGCAGGAAGCTTAGAATATACGACCAGATTACAAAAAGTGAAGAAGTGCGCTCTTTTGATCTTATGATTAGCGCGGTTATTCCAACCGCTGAGGGTGAACTTCTTCTGGCAATGGAGGATGGAGTCTATCTCGCTCAAACTGACGGATCCCCGGTTCTGCTGACTTCGATAGAAGCTGATCTTCCGCGCAATAGAACGAATGATGCCAAATGTGACCGACATGGCCGGCTGTGGCTGGGAACGATGAGCATGGATAATGAGCCAAAAGCTGGAGGATTATATGTCCTTGAGCCTGGTGGTACCTGTCGCCAAGTGTTATCTGGCATCGGGATTTCGAATGGGCTGGCTTGGGATTATGCACGAAGCAGAATGTATTACATTGATACGCCTACGGGACAGGTGGATGTATTTGATTACGATGAAGATTCTGGAAATATAGACAATCGTAAAATAGCGTTTCGGATTCCTGCCACGGAAGGAAGTCCAGACGGAATGACGATAGATGGCGAAGGAATGCTTTGGGTTGCTCATTGGGGCGGCGGTTGTGTCTCCCGTTGGAACCCGGATACGGGTGAGCAGATTGGACGGATCCGAGTTCCGGCGCCTTTGGTTACCTCCTGCACCTTTGGCGGCAGTGATCTAACAGAACTTTACATTACGACTGCGAAGACAGGGATGAACGAAGAAGAGCTGCGTCGATATCCGCATGCAGGCGGATTATTTATGGCTAAGCCTGGTGTAAGTGGTTTGCTGCCTAGCAACTATCGGGCTAAGGAGTAATAGAGGAGGAAGCTCAATGCGACTCAAAGATAAGATCGTCGTTATAACCGGAGCAGGCTCAGGGATTGGGAAAAGCACAGCCGTATTATTCGCTTCAGAAGGAGCGACGGTAGTTATTGCGGATGTTCAGGTGGATTCAGGAAAAGCCGCAGTCGCTGAAATAGAGGCGGCGGGTGGGAAGGCGTTGTTCATCCCTTGTGATGTTACCGATGCTGCCAGTACAAGGGTAATGGCTGATCAGGTCGTTAATGCTTTTGGGCGAATCGATGTGCTCTTTAATAATGCAGGGATCAGTGGCGTGGGGCCTGTACACGAGGTTGCCGAGGAAGTATGGGAGCGGGTTATGCGGGTGAATGTAACAGGCGTGTTCTTAACCTGCAAGGCAGTTTTACCTTATATGATGAACAGTAAGACGGGTTCGATCATTAATATGTCCTCAAGTATTGCCGAGATTGGTGTGGCACAGCGAGCTTCCTATAGTGCTTCTAAGGGGGCAGTCTTGTCCTTAACCAAGACCATGCAAGTCGATTATGCGCCATACGGCATTCGTGTAAATGCTCTGCTGCCTGGTACCATTATGACTCCGTTCGTAGAAGAATATTTAAAGGAGTCACCGGATCCAGAGGCTTCGGTTGCGGCAATCAAGCGTAGACAGCTTAGTGGTGAGCTGGGTAAGCCCAAGGATGTGGCGCGAGCTGCATTATTTCTAGCTTCGGACGAGTCGGAGTTTGTGATGGGTTCGCCGTTTTATGTGGATGGCGGCCTTGTCTTCGGCAAAAATGCATAAAGTGAAGGGGTGTTTTTGATATGAAGCTAATTACATTTTTGCAAAAAGAGGATAATCATATGGGTGTGCTAACCGACCGTGGAGTGGTGGATATTGAGGCTGCACAGACTGCCTTATCCACACGGCTGGAGGCTCCGGTTCCTGTATCAGTTAAGCAACTGCTTGACGGCGGCACGGAGGCGCTGAATCAACTGAGGAATTTTGTGAATGAGCTGCCTATGGAAGAAGAAAATCCAGCCTGGCTGAAGCAGGTGGAAGACTTGACCTTCGGTCCCTGTGTTACCGATCCTGGCAAAATCATCTGTATCGGCCTAAATTACCGCAGGCATGCAGAAGAGACAGGAATGGCAATTCCGGAATATCCGATCTTGTTCAATAAATTCAACAATACATTAACCGGACATGGCTCGGAGGTTCCGTTGCCGAGGACCGCTCACAAAGTGGATTATGAAGCAGAGTTAGGCATCGTAATTGGACGGAGTACGAAATATGTTGCCGAGGAAGATGCCTTAGATTATGTATTTGGATACTGTTCTGCTAATGATCTGTCAGCGCGTGATTTGCAGCTGCGGACGAGTCAATGGTTAGCTGGAAAGTCCTGTGACAAATTTTCACCGATTGGACCCTATCTTGTATCTGCGGATGAGGTGGGTGATCCCAATCAGCTCGATATTCAATGCACGGTGAATGGGGAACTGCGTCAGAGCTCGAACACTTCGGATATGATTTTTAACTGCAAGCAGATTGTTAGTTATATTTCTCAGTGCATGACACTTTCTCCGGGTGACATTATTCTGACCGGAACACCGGAAGGAGTCGTGATGGGCTACCCTCCAGAGAATCAGGTTTACCTGAAGACTGGTGATGTGGTGACGGTGCAGATTGAGAAGCTTGGCGCCCTTACTAATACGATGGTCAGCGAATAGGAGGAAACAGGGATGATCTTCGATTGTCATACCCATTTGTTTGGGCCGGGCATGGTTTCAGGACCTACGGATGAAGCGATCAAACGAGCTTGGGGGCCGGATATGAATATCGAAGCAACCCCTGAGCAGCACCGCCGTAATTTGGAAGGTTTCTCCGGTGCTATTGTACTTGCTATGGCTGCGCATGCAACGGGACTTGTCGTGCCAAATGCTTATGTCGCTGACTACTGCCGCACTGATCCAAACCGGCTATTTGGTTTTGCCAGCGTAGATCCTAACCATCTGGATTGTGTTGCTGAATTTGAGACTGCGATCCGGGAAATGGGGCTAAAAGGGCTGAAGCTTGCCCCTATTTATCAGAACTTTTACCCTGATGACCCCAAACATTTTGCTCTCTATGCCAAAGCTGAACAGCTGAATGTGCCTATACTTTGGCACCAAGGCACCTCATTTGTGCCAGAAGGATATCTGGATGCCTCCAGACCGGCGATGCTGGATCCCATTGCCCGTGCTTTTCCAAAGCTGAAGATGATTGTGGCGCATATGGGCCATCCGTGGGTTGACGAATGTATTTCGCTGGTACGTAAGCATCCCAACATGTACATGGATGTATCTGCGTTAGGTAGCAGACCTTGGCAATTCTACAATGCGCTCGTATCTGCTATGGAATATGGGGTTCAAGACAAACTATTGTTTGGGTCAGATTATCCGTTTTTTGGGACACAGAAAATGCTAGAAGCGCTTTACCATATTAATGATCTGGCGGAGGGAACAAAGCTGCCGCAAATTCCGCAGGAATTCATTGAAGGCATTATTCATCGCGCTACACCGGAAATTCTCGGGCTGGTTTAGTCAACAACTGTGGTTGCTAAAGGAGATGGGGTCATGGCGGAGTGTAGAGACAGCGAGGAGAGTGCAGCTAGATTCGGTGGTAAGTTGAAGAGTGAAGCTTATTTTCAGGAAAAGGATCTGTGGGGATTCATCCACCGTTCCTTTACGAAGTCGATGGGATACACCGAAGAAGATATCCACAAACCGGTGATTGGCATTTGCAATACGTTCAGTGAGCTGAATAAATGCCATTCACATTTTAATGAATTAGTGGATTATGTGAAGCGCGGCGTTTGGCAGGCTGGGGGAGTGCCGATGGAATTCCCGACCATCTCTATCGGTGAGCCTTATGTGAAGCCAACGACGATGCTGCTGCGAAATTTAATGGCGATGGATACGGAAGAAATGATGAAGGGGCATCCCATTGACGGGGTAGTGCTGCTTGGGGGGTGCGATAAAACGGTGCCCGCACAGTTGATGGCAGCAGCTAGCGCCAACATTCCAGCCATTGTGCTGACAGGTGGACCCATGCTCAACGGGCGGTTGGGTGGCCGCAGTCTCGGAGCGTGTACGGATTGTTACGGTTTTACACTGGAACACAAAGCAGGAAATATCAGTGACGAGGAACTGGCTATTGCAGAGAATGCAATCTGCCGCAGTGACGGTCACTGTATGGTAATGGGCACAGCCAGCACTATGGCCTCGATTGCGGAGGCCCTCGGCATGGCTTTACCAGGCTGCGCAGCTATTCCGGCTCCGGACAGCAGACGCCGACATATGTCTGAGCGCACCGGCAAGCAGATCGTCGAGTTGGTACGCCGCGATATCCGTCCACGTGACATCATGACTGCGGCGGCGATAGAGAACGCGATCACGGTTACGATGGCCAGCGGCGGCTCGACGAACGCGATTATCCATCTCGTGGCGATCTCCCAGCGCCTTGGGATGAAGCTCCCGCTGGAGACCTTTGACCGCATCAGCAGCCAGACACCGTTCATCTTGAATCTGCGGCCTTCCGGCAAGTATCAGATGGAGGAGTATTTTGAGGCGGGTGGAGTGCCAGCCTTAATGAAGGAGCTGGAGCCGCTGCTGCATGGGGATTGCATTACTGTCACAGGTAGAACGATTAAAGAGAATCTGGTTCAGGCAGCCACACTGGACAGGGATGTGATACGTACCTTGGAGGAGCCGCTCGACAGCCAAGGTGGAATTGCTGTATTGCGCGGAAATCTAGCGCCGGATGGGGCGCTGATCAAGCAAACCGCTGTATCGGCGCATCTCAAAAAGCATATAGGACGCGCAGTAGTCTTTGAGAGTCCGGCTGATCTAAACGAGCGGATCGATGACCCTGATTTGGTCGTGGATAAGAACAGCGTGCTGGTGCTTAAGAACACAGGGCCTAAGGGCGCGCCTGCCATGCCGGAGATCGGGCAAATTCCGATCCCGCAAAAACTGCTGAAGCAGGGCATCCGCGATATGGTCCGTATCTCTGATGCTAGGATTAGTGGGACCTCTTATGGCGCATTGATTGTACATGCGGCACCGGAGGCGGCCATTGGCGGAACGTTAGCACTTGTGCAGGATGGCGACGAAATTGAGTTGGATATTTCCGCAAGGCGCCTGGAGCTGAAGGTGGCGGATGAGGAGCTGGCCCGTCGGCGGCTCTTATGGCATGCGCCTAAGCCGCACTATGACAGGGGCTATGGCTTGCTGTTTCACGAGCGGGTGCTTCAGGCGAACCTTGGTTGTGACTTTGACTTTCTTCTGCCTGTTGAGCTTAGGGAAGAACTGCTGGGCGCTGCGAGTTCGCTTCACTCGAAATAATCTAATACATGCGCGTAATAATTGTACTTTATACAACTATAGCCTGCCGAAATGCCCTTTTTGAATTTTAACTGTATTTTATGCAGTTAAATCTTAGCAAACTATCATTTGTAGCCTCATGCTGAACTATTAATTGCAGAAAATACAACTAAATAATCATCTATGGATTTGCGAGGCGTTTTAATTGTATGAAATACAACTAAATTGCGAAATCACTAATGTGGCTGCCATAGAACGCTACAGTTAACCAACTGTCTAATCCATCTTTCATCATATAAACGTAGCTTGTTAACAGCCAACAGAGGGGAGAGTTCAATGATGCAAACCGTTCAAGAGCTGGAAGACCGCTTAGCCCGTCCGTCCGCAGCACTGATTGATGAATTGAGCCAGCTTGATGGGGATATTATGCTGCTGGGTGTGGGGGGCAAAATGGGTCCCAGCTTAGCAAGGTTAGCCGTTAACGCGATTCGCCAAGCAGGGCTGGACAAGAAAGTCATCGGCGTTTCACGCTTTTCGAACAAGGTGCTTAGCCGCGAGCTGGAAGCGGCTGGGGTTGAAATTATCTCCGCTGATTTATCAGACGATAAAGCATTGCAGGCACTCCCTGAAACGCAAAACATTCTCTATATGGCCGGGAATAAATTCGGCACCACAGGCAATGAGCATTTTACTTGGATGATGAACGCCTATTTGCCGGGACGCGTAGCAGAACATTTTCGTAATTCCCGGATTGTGGTGTTCTCGACAGGTAACGTTTATCCGTTCACTCCGGTTGGTCAAGGGGGAGCAACGGAAAGAACTTCTCCGAACGCAAATGGGGAGTATGGGCAATCCTGTTTGGGCCGGGAGCGGATATTTGAGCATTTCTCACATAAAAATGGAACACCGATGTTTATATATCGGTTGAACTATGCTATTGATCTGCGATATGGCGTGTTGCTGGAGCTGGCTCGGTCGGTTAAGGAAGGCCGGTCCATTGATATAACAATGGGTCATGCCAATGTGATTTGGCAGGGCGATGCTAATGAAATCGCCTTGCGAGCGCTGCTTCGTTGCAGTTCCCCGCCAAATGTGATGAACATTACCGGACCGGAGACGTTGTCTCTCCGCTGGGCCGCTAATGAATTTGGCCGAAAACTGGGCGTTGAACCGATCTTTACAGGGCAGGAAGCACCCACTGCACTGCTAAGCAACGCGGCGAAGGCTGCTGCCACTTTCGGCTATCCGCAGGTATCGTTAGCCGAAATGATCGATTGGATTGGCGATTGGGTAGGACGAGGCGGAGAAACCTGGAACAAACCCACGCATTTTCAGGAGCGGGAGGGCAAATATTGATGACGCTGAAAAGAAAACCTCTGACTACAGCTTTAAATGCCGCACTTCATGATGGATTGGCTATTCCCGCGCATCCGCTTGCTCTAACTAAGGAACGAAAGCTGGATGAACGTCGTCAACGAGCGCTGACTCGCTATTATCTCGCTTCTGGGGCGGGAGGAATCGCGGTCGCAGTGCATTCCACTCAATTCGAGATCAGGAATCCGGAAATAGGGCTGCTAGAGCCCGTGTTACGTCTCGCTGCGGAAGAGGTGGAGCGTGCCCAGCTAAATCGGCCATTCTTGAAAGTGGCAGGCATCTGCGGTGGGACGGAGCAGGCGGTCCTCGAAGCTCGACTTGCTGTAAGCTTTGGTTATGAAGCCGGACTGCTCAGCATGGGAGGTCTGCAAGCCTTAAGTGAGGAAGAGCTCCTGGAACGGGCGCGCAGAGTAGCGGAAGTGATTCCTGTATTTGGTTTCTACCTGCAGCCATCTGTGGGCGGGCGGATCTTAAGCTTTGATTTTTGGAAGGCATTCGCTGAAATAGAAGGCGTGATCGCCATAAAGATGGCACCATTCAATCGTTATCAGACGCTGGACGTAGTCAGAGCCGTACTTGACTCCAGTCGTAGTGAAGAAATTGCCCTCTATACCGGAAATGATGATAATATTGTCAGCGATCTACTCACAACTTTCCGATTCATGGTGAACGGCAAGCCGGTTGAGAAAAAAATAGTTGGTGGCCTGCTGGGTCACTGGGCGGTATGGACGAGCAAAGCTGTGCAAATGCTGAATGAGATTAAAAAGATCCGCAGTGAACCCTCGTTAGCAGCAAGCTGGTTAACCTTTGGGGCTGAGGTGACAGACAGTAATGCAGCGTTATTTGATCCGGCCCATCATTTTCATGGCTGTATTCCTGGTATACACGAAGTGCTTCGCCGACAGGGATTGCTTGAAGGCTTATGGTGTCTGAATCCGGAAGAACAATTGTCACCGGGTCAAATGGAGGAGATCAACAGAGTCTACAAGGATTATCCCCATCTGGTGGATGATGAATTTGTCGCTGCTCATTTGGATGAATGGCTGCAATAATTCGAGGTTGTACCTGATTGAGTTATGGAGAGCGTGCTTTCACGAGTGCGTTCTTTTTTTGTGCAGTATGCCATATCGGTTTCCTCATGATACAATAAAAGATAAGTTTATAAGGATGAGGTGACTTTAGTTGAAGTATGATTTCGATCGCGTAATTGACCGCCGTAATACTAGCTCTTACAAATGGGACCAATCCGAGAAGTTGTTTGGTGAGAAGGATATTATGCCGCTTTGGGTGGCAGACATGGATTTTGAAAGTCCTCCCGCAGTGAAGGAAGCCATTCTGCGCCGCGCAGAACAAGGAGTTTACGGTTACAGTGTACCTAGTGATACTTATAAAGAAGCCATCACGTCATGGTTTAAAAGACGGCATGATTGGCAGATCAAACCGGAGTGGATTTCAGATTCTCCCGGAATTGTAACTTCCTTAAGCCTCTCTGTTGAACTGTTTACTGAGCCTGGGGACGAGGTTATTTTACAATCGCCAGTTTATTATCCCTTTTATGATGTCATCCAGATGAATGACCGGAAGGTTGCCAAGAATCCGCTTATCGTCCGTAATGGGCGCTTTGAGATGGATTATGAGCAATTGGAAGGGTTGATGTTGGGTGGAGCGAAGCTGCTGCTGTTATGCAGTCCGCATAATCCAGGCGGTAGAGTATGGGAAAGAGAAGAGCTGTTGAAGCTCGGTGAACTGTGCTTGCGTCACGGAGTGACAGTTATCTCTGATGAGATCCATTGTGATTTGGCGCTTCCAGGTTATGAGCATATTCCTTTTGCATCCTTGTCTGAGGAAATTGCCAATATTACGTTAACCACCCTTGCCGCTACCAAAACCTTCAATCTTCCGGGGCTTCAATCCTCTTTTATCGTGTCCTCGAATCCGGAATTGAAACGTAAATTTGATCAAAAAATGAAAGCCTTGAGCTTACATATGGCTAGTTTCTTCGCGCAAGGAGCGGTACAAGCCGCTTACAATGACGGAGAAGAATGGCTGGATGAGCTGTTACAATATGTATCAGATAATGTGGATTATACGGTCAGCTATTTGGCGGAGCATTTACCACAGGTTCATGTGATGCAGCCGCAAGGAACCTACCTGCTCTGGGTGGATTGCCGCGAACTGAACTTGGAAATAGACGGTCTGAAGCAGCTGATGTACAAAGAGGCTAAAGTGGCTTTTAATGAAGGTTCTGTTTTTGGAACAGAAGGCAAAGGCCATCTGCGGATTAATCTGGCTTGTCCGAGATCCACATTAGTTGAGGCATTGGAACGCTTTTGCAAGGCAGCCGCAGCTTATACAACGAAATAAACGGTGATTACTGAAGCTTGATGATTCCGCTAATGGGATCGTTAAGCTTCTTTATTTTGCAATAGGGTAAAAAGAATAATAAAATAGAGTCCATTACGAAAAGCAGGAGGACTGCAAATGAAATGGGTAGCTCAGCTTCCGTATTATAAGATACAACGAGAAATTAGGGATGGAGAACAACGAAGTGTTGCTTCCAATCGGCTAATGTATCTGTATCAAGATAGAATTGTAACACGCCATCGGGAATTCCCGCTAAAAGATATTTTCGATATGTCTTATCGCTCAATGGGGGATATGGGCGGCATGTTCTATCTCCACACGAGTAAGGGCGTGTATGCTTATTTGATAGAGTGCGATCCTGAGCGGTTTATTGAAGCCTTTAAAGAACAGGAATTGAATAAAAATTGAGCGACCCTCGTTGGCCGTGATATGATAGCTTTTATGAAAAAAACATAATGGGAGAGAACATAAATGAGCAAAACACGAATTATTATTGATGCAGATACAGGTATTGACGATGCACTGGCGATTCTATATGCCTTACGTGCTCCAAACGTAATTGTAGAAGGAATTACAACCGTTTTTGGAAATATTGAGGTCGAAAAGGCGGCGGACAATTCACTGCGGCTAATTGAGCTTGCTAAGCCCGGTTATGAGATTCCTGTAGCGATCGGAGCATCCAAGGCGCTTGTTCGTGAACACTCAGGCTACGCCACTCATGTGCATGGTGAGAACGGTATTGGCAATGTGGAAATTGCTCCATCCAGCCAGCGTCCCATTAGCGAAACTGCATCTGAGTTTATTGTTCGGATGGCTAATGAGAATCCCGGAGAGATTGTATTAGTCACACTGGCACATCTAACCAACCTTTCTATGGCGCTTGATATGGACCCTGGTATTAAGAATACTTTGAAAAAAGTAGTGGTGATGGGCGGTACGATCTTCAATCCCGGCAATAGAACACCGGTTGCGGAAGCGAATATTGCTGGGGATCCGGAAGCTGCTGATCATGTATTTACATCTGGGCTTCCTGTTATGATGGTGGGTCTAGACGTTACGCTTAAGACGCGGATTACACAAGAGCATATCGATTTATTAAAACGTTTTGGACGTGAAGAAAATAAAGCGATCATTTCGTTTATGGAACAATCGCTTACTCATTATTTTAATTTCTATCGTGAAGCGAACTTTTTGATCAACAGCGCACCGCTGCATGATCCACTCGCACTTATGGTTGCGCTGCAACCAGATCTGGTAACCTACAAAGAGATGAATGTTCGAGTGGAGCACAAAGGTGAGTTTACATCGGGAATGGTCGTAGCGGACTTGCGGGCTCAGCCAAAAGTGGGTAAACCCATACAAGTTGCAGTGGATGTAGATGTTGAACGAGCAGTGGGAACCTTTTTGAGCGTGTTTATGTAATTTTGCCGACCTCTTCTAATATGACAAATAATTTCGCAGCTCATAAATGACAATCTATTAATTTTACAATTGGATAATCTTTGGTAAAATGGTAGAGGACATATAAGAGTTTACAAGATTAGACTGCATATCATAGAAGAGGGAGACTTAACATTCATGAATAAGCGAATCGGTAAATTAGTATTATGTATGGCTATTTCGCTAGGAGGCACCACGGCGTTATTCCAAAATACCACACAGGCAGCCACAGCTGGTGGAGTTAGCATTGTGCTGGATGGTTATCCACTACCATTTCCAGTAGAACCTGTTGTGATGAGCGGAACAACGATGGTGCCATTCCGAGCTATATCTGAAGCTTTGGGAATTAATGTCGAGTGGAATCAAGCGCAGAAGAAAATTACGGCTACCAAAACAGATACTGCAGGGACTAAAGTGGTAACCCTGACCCTTGGCAGCAAAAATGCAGGTGTTAACGGCGCGGTTGTGAAGTTAGGAGTTGCTCCGCAGACGATCCGGGATACAACGATGATTCCCCTTAGCTTCTTCGGCCAGCAGTTTGGTGCGGGTGTAGCTTGGAATCAATCTACGAAGACCGTATCTATTACTTCGCCGAAGACTGAGCTGTACACTCTTGGTTTCTATGCTCTGAGTTCTTATAGTGAGATTTCCTTACTTCCTAATTTTGATGCTATGGCCTTCGGTTGGAGTGGGATTGATAAAAGCGGGCAATTCACCACAACGGGGACTGATTTCAAATGGCCTCAGGCGGCTGGTGACGTAACACCAGAATCGATTGTCACGAATGCAGCGGCAGGTGGAACTGCTCCTTATCTGATGGTCTTCTCTGGAGACACCGCATCAGAGTTAACTAAGAACCTGGAAGATAAGCAGCTTCAAGAACAGACGATTACTGGAATCGTAGATCTTGCAACGCAAAAAGGATTCCAAGGCATTACCCTGGATCTGGAGGGCCTAGGTCTAACCGGTGATAAGGCGAAGGTGCAAGCAGATTACAATGCTTTTGTGAAAAACCTATCACAAAAAGCACATGCAGCAGGACTTAAACTTACCGTTATTCTTCATCCATTAAATAGTTCTTATAAAGGTTATGATTACAAAACTTTAGGAACACTTGCAGATGATTTGGTCATTATGGCGTACGATTATTTACAAGAGAAAAAAGTTCCAGAGCCGATGAGTTTAGTTGATGAAGGCATCCGGCTTGCGCTTCAGCAAGTGAGTAAGGATAAGCTGATCCTCGGGATCTCTGTGTATAGCGAAAACGAATCTTCAGTGAATTCTAAGGTAGGACTTGCTAAACGTTATGGTCTTAAAGGAATTGCGATCTGGCGTTTAGGTCTGATCGGACAGCCTGTCTGGAACGAGATGGGGAAGTCAGTAGAGCTGTAAGTGGAATTTGTATTGACAGGGAATAATTACTAAATATATACTAGGTCAAAATACAATACGGAATAAACGTAATGATTGGGAGTATTAAGGAATAACTACTGCCCAGAGAGCTGCCGGTTGGTGCAAGACAGCGGAGTAGGTTCCCCAACTCACCCATGAGCGGTAAGATCGAACCTCAGTAGATCTTAACGGCTAACCCTCCGTAATCGGGTTCTAAGATTCGTTGTTTATTATAAGCAATAAGCAACGATCAAAAAGAGTGGTACCGCGAAGGTTAAACCTATCGCCTCTTTGGAGGCGATAGGTTTTTTCTGTTCTCTACAGAAAAAAATACAATTAAAGGTCGGTGTTTTGGCAATGGGCAATATTATTGATTATTACTCCCAATTTGATGAGTGGGGAAGATTGGATAGGGAGCCGCTGGAGTTCATCATTAATCTGCATTATATAAAACAGTATTTAACTACCGCACACTCTATACTGGATAATGGTGCTGGGCCCGGTAAATATGCCATGGAGCTGGCGAAGCTGGGCTATAACGTAACGTTATCGGATCTTACCCCTAAGTTAGTTGAAATAGCTCAGCAGAAGGTTAATGAATTAGGATTAACTGAGCAATTTAAGGGTTTTCATGTGCTGAATGCAACTAGTTTAGAGGGAATATCAGACGAGAGCTTTGATGCTTCTCTGATGTTAGGCCCTTTATATCATTTGCAAGAAGAAGAGGATCGGATTTTAGCAGTTAAGGAATTGTTTCGTGTGACAAAGAAGAATGGCATCGTATTTGTAGCCTTTCAAAGTCGGATGAGAATGACTCTTACATCCTTACAGTTCCCACAACATTGGAAGCCTAATGACAACATGGATTCAATACAAGAATTTTATGATAGCGGGATTTTTAATCATAAAGATGAAGGTAGGTTTACGGGAGCTTATTACTTCAATATTGAGGACATAAAATCTTTCATGGAGGAGAATGGATTTCAAACCATTGATTTAATTGGTTCTTCTAGCCTCGGAGCGTTACTGACAAATGAGCAGAAACAATACTGGACTGACCGGGGTGAACATGAGGAGCTCTTAGAATTTCTCATTAATGCAGCAAAGGATCCATCCATTTTGGGGATTTCATCTCATCAGTTGTATATAGGGCGAAGAAAATAAATAAGAAAAAAATCATTTAATCATCACGGGATTGAGGTAGGTCTAGTGAACAATGATTACAGGGTGCGTATTCAGACGGTTCTTCATTTTATTGAGGACAACTTAGATCAAGAAATAAATCTGGAAACGCTAGCTGAAGTTTCTAATTTTTCTAAGTATCATTTTTCTAGAGTTTTTTCTGCAATTACAAATAAAACACCAATGACCTATCTGACGGAAAGACGTCTACATCACGCGATAACCTATCTTGAAACAACCCATAAAACCATGCTAGATATCTCAACTCTATGCGGTTTTAGTTCCATCTCAAGTTTTAATTCATCCTTTAGGAAACTGTTTAAGACAACCCCAAGCGAGATGAGAAGGTCAAGGCAAGAACATAGCAATTATCAGTTAATGTCCAGCAATAATCAGGAAGAATTGTCTCCTTCTAAAAATTATGATGTGAGTATCAACATAAATAATTTTTTAAGGAGAGTATGGGAAATGAACATTGAGGTAAAAGAACTTCCAAGTTATCAAGTGGCATACGTAAGGCATGTTGGCAGCTATCTTGAAACGTATAAGGCATGGGGAACACTCAGCAAGTGGGTTGAGAAAAATGATTTACCTTCAACAGAATACTTCATTGGTATTTCTTTAGATGATCCCAGCGTGACTGACGAATACTCTTGTAGATATGATGCCTGCATAACCATTCCAGAAGAGTTTGTTAAAGAGGGTGATTCGGGCGTAGAGTTCAAAACTTTATCTGGTGGTCTTTATGCCTTATATTCGTTTTATGATACGATCGACAAATTGGCTATTGCCTATCAAAGTGTGTACGGTCAATGGCTACCTAACAGTGATTATGAACCGGATGATCGGTATGCGCTCGAATTTTGTATGAATGATCCATATACAGACCCTGAAGGTAAAGCAAAAGTTGATCTTTATATCCCTATAAAAAGTGTCGGTGGACATCACCAGTTTGAAGATAACCTGTAATATACATGCCTGAATGCGTATCGGTTTATCCATCACTCCACGAGGCTTTCGGACTCGGATGACGCTATTCATTGGCAAAAGGCTCATATTGGGCGTTTTTCCGGTCAATAGGTGCTCTGGAGTCCGTTGGCATTCTTAAAATAGGATAATTTTAGGTTTAGGGTCAGCTGAGTCCGTTACAGGTTACTATGCGTATCTGAAAGTGATTACGCATGCGCTTCCGACTAATTCGTTAATTAAACCGTACACTCGAATGTTATAAAACTCACATTAACCTAAGCCATAAACCTATATAATCTCTAAGGTTGAACTTTTGAACTAAATTCATTATTTTTCAGGAGGACATTAGAGTATGAGATATAAAGCATTAGAGCTCGACAAACCGCTTACTTATGAGCTGGAAGGGTTAGAAATAGGGGTAACTTCGAACTGTAATTTCCGCTGCGATTATTGCTGTGCATATAATAGAAATGATGGACAAAGCATTAAAGCCAAAGAGGTCATCCGCATTCTGGACGAACTTCCAGGCCTTAAAAGAGTACGCTTATCAGGTGGAGAAGTGACGCTGAAATTCGATGACTGTGTGGAAATTGTAACCTACTGCGCATCCAGAGGGATTCAGACACAGTTAAATTCCAACGGCAGTCTTTTAAATGCTGAACGAATTGGCCAATTGGTCTCCGCAGGATTAACGACTATACATATTTCCTTCAATTTTACTACTGCGGAAGCTTTCTCAAAATATTATAATATTCATCCAAGCATCTATGAAAAAATAAGAGAAAATATTACCCTATTCGCTGCAACAAGTGTGGATACCGTACTGGAGACGCTGCTGTTCAGTGAAACCCAGGATAATATGAAGGAGATCAGCGATCATGTCTACGCAATGGGCGTGCGCACACATGAAATTCAGAACAGTATTATCATGGATCATACAGGTTGGAAGTCTATAGCTGCACGGGAACAATTAAAGAATGCAGTGAGTGAGCTGATCGCACGGAAGAAAGAAGATACGATTCTGTATTTCACCTGTATGGACCGCTTTATGGACGCCCTTGGGTTCGAAGAGCAGCCGGGTGTGTATTTTCCTCACTGTATTGAGGGGAAGAAGCAGCTTCATCTGCATGGAAATGGCGACATTTTGATTTCAGAGCTTTGCCATCCGGTGATTATCGGCAACATTTATCAAGGAACTTCACTAAAAGATTTATACAATAATATGCCGGCGCCATTGGCACAGTTTTTGGATAAGCAACCCTGCCCAGCACTGGATGCATTGTTTCCACAAGGCATAGAAGTTTAACACTCTATATAGATTACTTCGAGGGACCAATTTAAGAATTGGTTCCTATTTTTTTATGGTAGACTTAATAAAAAACAAAGATAAGGGATGTATGAGCTTCATACATAAGGTGTACTGCCAAGTGTTTGCTAATATAAGAAATGGACTCATCAAATCTAATGTTGTTCTAGAAAAGATTATGCCGTTATTAACACCCACGGCCATCGTGGTCGGCGTACTTAACGAAAGCAGACTGCTGCCGTTCACAGGTCTCGTGCCCTGGATTTTTGCTGTAATGACGCTGATCGGTAGCTTGAAGTCCAACCTAAAGGATCTGTTGGGGGTACTCCTGAAACCTCAGAAGCTGATTATTCTAATGGTAATTTTACATATTGTAATGCCGCTGATCGGCTGGCTTGCAGCCATGGCTTTTTTTCCGGGAGATCCATATACAGTAACTGGTTATGTATTGTTGTTCGCGATTCCTACAGGTGTTGTAAGTGTGGTATGGGTGTCGATGTACGGAGGGAATATTGCGCTGACATTGGCGCTTATTCTGATTGATACGCTCTTGTCGCCCATTGTTGTCCCGGGTACCTTATATTTGCTGATGGGAGCGAGTGTTGAAATTCAGCTAGGCGATATGATGAAAGGGCTGCTATGGATGGTAGTCATTCCTTCTGTAGTTGGGATGCTGCTGAATCAATGGACAAAAGGGAAAGTAAATACGGTATGTGGACCGCCGCTTGCTCCGTTTGTTAAAGTCGGATTGTTTGTAGTTGTTTCTATTAATGGGGCCAGCATTGCCCGTTATCTGAAACATCCGGATGGCAAATTAGCGATCATTATTGGAGTGACCTTCATAACCGTTGTGCTTGGCTATGTGATCGGAGCTTTGGTGTCACGCCGCTTCCGCTTTAGTTATGAAGATTCCGTGGCTGTACAGTTTAATTCGGGTATGCGGAATTTAAGTGCGGGAGCTGTATTAGCGGTGAAATATTTTCCTCCTGCTGTTGCGCTTCCAGTAATTTCGGGGATGTTGTTCCAACAAATACTCGCTGCGATGTCTGGTCTATTTTTACGTAGTAGAACTAAACGACTGTTAAGTGAGGGTGCATTAATGCAAGCGAATACGGTCTCTCAGCTAGAACCACATAGTTCATCTAGGACAGATGACAGGCCTTGTTAAACATCTTGTGAAGGATATATGACCTAAAAGCTGTGATATTTTATTCATTTACATGAAAAATTTCGACATTTTATGATATATTTCTTATTTTTGCGCGATTTATATTCACTATTCAACTTTGCCACCCGATAGTAATTGTATTATTTACAATTTCATTGTTCGCAAATGAACAAGCAGTCGGAAGGATGAAAAGAATATGAAGATTCGCCTAAAGTTATCACTTGTTATGATAGGTGTGACCCTTTTATGTATTTCTGTAATGGGGATATTTACGTATTTGAAATCAACTCAGGCGATTGTGAATCTTACTGAGAATTCTATGAAGCAGGTCAATACGAACAAAGCTCAGACTATATCAGCCATGATAGCAAAAGAGCAGAGAAGTACAGAGCTTATTGCGAGCCGTTCGGAAATTGTTGATCTACTGCTGCAAGCTGGGAATGGTGGAGTTAACAAAGGAGATAAGCTTCAGAATGAGGTGAACGCCAGTCTACAAAGCATTGTGGAGGAAGCAGGAAACCTTGAGCACATTCTAGTCAGTGATATGAAAGGTATTAGTGTGGCTGACAGTGATACTAAGCTTATAGGGACAGATTTTAGTGAAAGAGATTATACGAAAAGAGTAATGGAGACGGCTGAACCTGTGATCAGTGAAACGCTGAAATCAAAATCTACAGGAGCTTATGTAGTGGCTTTTGTACAGCCAGTAAAGAGTAATGGAAAGATGATTGGATTTATTGCATCAGCTGTTTCCGCAGATAGTATGATTAAGTATTTGGCCGATACCAAAGTGGTAAACACGACGAGCTCCTACGCTTATTTACTGGATGAGAACGGCAATAAATTATATTATCCGGATAAAACACAAATTGGTCAGCCTATTGAGAATACGCAGATCGCAGCTGTTATGGAGCGTGTGAAATCTGGTGAGAAGGTAGCGGATGGCCTGCTCAATAATACATATAATGGTGTGGAAAAAAAATCAACCTATACAGTTTTACCTGAGACGCACTGGTTGCTTGTATTAACCGCAGACCTCGATGAAATCGTGAAACCTGTCACTGATATGAGAAATTTCAACTTATTTCTTGGTGTGGGAAGTTTGATTATTGCCTTGCTGATTGCTCTTTATTTTGCTAAAAAAATCTCTTCTCCGATTGTTAAACTAACGGACATGATTAATAAAACGGCAGAATTGAATTTGACGCATGACTCAGAGTATGAGTATTTGACTAAAAACAAAGATGAGACAGGGACGATCGCCAAAGCGATGTTCAGCACTCGGGCTACACTTCGTGAGATGGCTGGAAGCTTAATTACGATCTCGTCCAAAGTGCTTGAAAATGCAGAAACGCTGGAGAAGCTGTCTATAGATGTGCGGGAAAATGCCCACGATAATTCGGCGACTACGCAGCAGCTATCGGCAGGTATGGAAGAGACCGCAGCCTCTACAGAGGAAATGACAGCAGCAATTACAGAAATTGATAACAATGTATCCGGGATCACCAATAATGTGAAGGAAGGCGCTGCCGTTTCTAGACAAATTAGTGAGCGGGCGCTGACTCTCCAAGATGAGGCAACAGAATCTACGACGAATGCTAAACAAATTTATGAATCCGTGCGAATGGATATGGAAAAAGCGATTGAGCAGTCGAGCGCGATTGCAGAGATTAATGTACTGACGGATACGATTCTATCCATTGCCAGTCAGACCAATCTGCTGGCCCTGAATGCAGCTATAGAAGCGGCAAGAGCGGGTGAGGCAGGTAAAGGTTTTGCGGTTGTAGCTGGTGAGATTCGGAAGTTGGCTGAGAAGTCGTCTAAGATTGCGGCCGGAATTCAAGGTGTGGTAACAGGTGTTTATTCCTCTGTTGAATCCATGAAGGAGAATTCTGAGGCATTACTTTCTTTTATTGATCAGAATGTTCTAGCAGATTATGAACGATTAACTGAGGTAAGTCAGCAATACAACAGTGATGCTGCCACCGTAAATACGCTGTTAAAACAATTCGAGAGCGCAGCTGATCATTTGAGTATGGCTATATCAAGTATTAATATTGCCGTTAATGAGGTAGCTGCTACAGTAAACGAGGGAGCTATAGGGATTCAGGATATCGCGGTAAAAACGGCGGATATCGTGGAAAAAACATTCCTAGAGGTTACTATGGCTGATGAAAATACTCAAAGTGCCAAAGAGCTTCAGGGGTTAGTAGATAAGTTTAAGATCTAAGGGTTTGAAATGAATTAAGGGAATCCTTATCTCTTTTTCATAAAATATTAAGCTTGCAGGGTTATAGTACATGTATAACCTCCCTTATATATAGACTTTACCCCGCCGGTCGCCGGCGGGGTCTTTTTTTATGCAGATCTTTTTAGGAGGATATCAGGCAGCAGTTTAGCCAGTAATAAGGTAGATAGCTTCATCTAATGGAACTATAACCTCTGTTTGTTCCTTCATATCCTTCAGACGCACCTTATCCACACTGGATTCACTCTCGCCGATCAGAATAACGTAACGTATATTTTGGGATGAGGCTGTGGCGAGTTGCTTTTTAAGTTTTCTTTTACCGGATACCAGACTGGTCCGGATAGAACAGGCACGGAGCTCGGCGGCTGCAATTAAAGCCTGTGGGAGCGTCTCGCCAATCGGAATGACCATAACCTCTGCTGTCTTGCGCTCTTGGATAGGACGTTCTGCAAGGAGCGCCATGATAGACTCCATACCAAAAGATAAGCCAACCGTAGGATATTGAATATCCTCTCTGCCCACTAGCTGTCCGATGATAGCGTCATATCTGCCTCCACCACCCAAGCTTGAGGTAAAGGAACCGGATGCATCAAAGATCTCGTAGACGGTTCCAGTGTAGAAAGAAAGCCCGCGGGATAAGAAGGGATCGAAACGGCAAGTCTGCTGCAGCTGAATGTCTTGGAGCAGCTTTTGCAGGACAAGAACCTCCATTGCTCCCGGTTGTCCGGTAAGACTATATTTTTCGCATAACTGCTCAAAGCTTGGATTGTCCATTTCAATAAGCTCTAGAATAGCAGCGATGGTTGCAGATTCGATTTCCTTGCTGATCAATTCATTTTTCACGCCGACGAGGTTGATTTTTTCTAATTTATCCAAGGTTAGCATAACGGACAGTTGGTCCTCGGCAGGTACACCAATCGATTCCAGGATCTCACCGAGAAAACGTCTGTTGTTCCATTTTAGGATGATCGGGATGTCCAGCTTACGAAAAGCTTCTGTGGCCAGCTGCATCAATTCAGCTTCCGCCTCAGGTCCTGAAATACCAACAACATCAACATCGCATTGCAGAAATTCACGCAGGCGCCCACGTTTCACGGGACCATCACGGAATACTTTTCCGATCTCATAACGCTTGAAGGGAAACACTATTCCAGGATTTAAGGCGATCACTTTGGCAAAAGGGATGGTCAGATCATATCGTAAGCCCAGCTTGCGGTTGCCTTGATCGGTGAGTTGGTACATCTCCTTGAGAATTTCATCCCCACCTGCATATTTCGAGGTTAATAACTCCAGTTCATTTAATAATGTGGTGTCCATGGATTCAAAATCATAGAGTTCGAACAAATCCTGCAGCGTATTTTGAATGTTCTTTCTGAGCGCCTGCTCTTTTCCGAAGTAATCATAAGTTCCTTTAATGTTTTGCATCGTTAGTAGCTCCTTTGAATTGGCATAGTTTAGAAATAAAAAAACGCGCAGGACCTCATGGTCCTGCGCGTGATCTATGCCGCAGGGAGGCCAACGCGAGTAGCGTTAGCCTCCCTGAGAATTTCAGGGTTGCTAACGCTGTTTGTGATAATAATGAAGTTGATTCAGCATGATTGTTATGGTGTTCATCAGAATCAATTCCCTTCGACATTTTGATTACTGCCGATTATAGCGGATCATTTGGAGTCGTGCAAGTAAGAATTTGTTATAACGAAGATTTTTAGTAGGCGAATGGACAGGCAATCAGCTATAATAGGGCTTCGATATTTCATAGGCGAGGGGAGCTTGTTGACGATGAATCAACCTTTAATAATAGCCCGGGCGGAAGAATTTGTGAAAGAACAACTGGGACAAGATACTACGGGGCATGACTGGTGGCACACCCATCGGGTCCGCAGCACGGCATGTGAAATTGCTGAGATCGAGCGTGCGGATGTTTTTATCTGTACGATGGCAGCCTTGCTGCATGATGTTGCAGACGAGAAGCTTAATCCGTCAAAAGAAGCAGGTCTGCTTAAAGTCCACACTTGGCTTACGGCAAACCTTACAGAGGAGGAGCAAATTCGTCATATCATGCTGATCGTTGAAACGATGTCTTTTAGTGGTGGTGGAGGAGAACCTATGCAGACTCTGGAAGGTCAAGTGGTGCAGGATGCAGATCGACTAGATGCACTTGGCGCGATTGGCATTGCCAGAACCTTTATTTTCTCAGGCGCAAAGGGACGTCCGGCTTATGATCCGGAAGTTTCTCCACGCGAGGAGTCGCTGCAGAAGGAATACAGGGATTATAGCAAAGGGACGGCTGTGAATCATTTTTATGAGAAGCTGTTGAAACTAAAATTCTTAATGAATACGGCTTATGGACGCAAGTTAGCGGAAGAACGGCATGATTTCATGTTGAATTTTCTGGACCAGTTCTATAAGGAATGGAATCAAGGACGCCAATAACTGTTATAATGATAAGTATGCACAAGATGGAAGGATCGCGGAGTTTCCGCTTTAACCAGAACAATCGGCATAGAAGAGGTTGAACGATGAGTGAATTGCAATTTAGAGATTATGAGTTAGACGAAGAGATAATTAAAGCACTGGATGTTCTGAAATTTATGACACCTACGGAGGTACAGAGCAAGGTAATTCCTGTGGCTTTGCAGCAAAAGGATCTGATTGTGAAATCGCAAACAGGCAGTGGCAAGACGGGAGCTTATGGTATTCCGCTTTGCGATCTGGTGGATTGGGTGGAGAATAAGCCGCAGGCTTTGATTCTTACGCCAACTCGGGAGCTTGCGATGCAGGTGAAAGAGGATATTACGAACATCGGACGTTTTAAACGGATTAAAGCAGTTGCTCTTTTCGGCAAGCAGCCCTTTGCCCCTCAAAAGATAGAGCTTACGCAAAAAACACATGTTGTCGTAGGTACGCCTGGACGCGTATTTGACCATATTGAAAGAGGCACACTTCCGCTAAATCGAATCAAATATTTGATCATCGATGAAGCTGACGAAATGCTGAGCATGGGCTTTATTGAGCAGATCGAGAAGATCATTAAGCAGCTGCCCAAAGAGCGAGTAACGATGTTATTCTCAGCTACCTTACCCGAAGTCATTAAGAATTTGTGCCTAAAATATATGAGCGATCCAACGGATATCGAGATTCAGGCAAGTGGAATTACGACGGCTACGATTGAACATGCGTTGATTGAAGTGAGACAAGCTGCCAAATTCTCTTTGCTAAGCGATATCATAACGGTGGAGAATCCGGATAGCTGTATTATTTTTTGCCGTACGCAGGAGCAGGTAAATGCTGTATTCAGAGGATTGGCGGATCTGGAATATCCTTGTGATAAGATCCACGGAGGTATGGAGCAGGATGAGCGCTTTGAGGTCATGAATGCTTTTAAAAGAGGGCAATTCCGCTATTTAATCGCTACCGATGTAGCGGCTAGAGGGATTGATATCGAGAATATCACCCATGTGATTAATTACGATATTCCACTGGAAAAAGAAAGCTACGTGCATCGTACAGGCAGAACCGCGCGTGCAGGCAAGACGGGTAAAGCGATCACTTTTGTCACTCCGAATGAGCAGAAGTGGGTAACTGAAATTGAAAGCTATATTGGCTTCAGCATTCCGCATATGAAAGCTCCTTCGGACGACGCAGTTGCCTACGCAAAGGAAGCGTTCGAGCAGAAGATCAATAAGCAACCTGTCCGCAAGAAGGACAAAAGCGAAAGCTTAAACAAAGAGATTATGAAGCTATACTTCAACGGCGGCAAGAAAAAGAAGCTAAGAGCCGTCGATTTTGTCGGCACAATAGCAAAACTTGAAGGTATTTCCGCCGAAGATATCGGGATTATCTCGATTCAGGACAATGTGACCTACGTGGATATTTTGAACGGTAAAGGCGCAATGGTGCTGCAAGCGATGAGAGAGACCACCGTGAAGGGTAAGCAGCTGAAGGTTCATATTGCGAAAAAATAAATCAAGGATGACAGCTTATTGCTAAGCTCCTTGCAAATATGCCGCTACTGATGCGGTTTATATGAAGAGGGAGTCGTGTTCACAACACGGCTCTTTTTTTTATTTGTTGTTGTATCTCAGTATCTCCAAGGAATGCCGAAATGAACGGTAAAACTCCCGTACAATTGGTCGATTCAGCTGGAAGTGGCGAAATGAACGGTAGAAATCCCGTACATTGTGCTGATCCAGCTTAAAGTGCCAAATTGTACGGTGAAAATCCCGTACAATGCGTTGATCCAGCTGAAAGTGCCGAATTGTACGGTAGAAATCCCGTACAATGTGCTGATCCAGCTGGAAGTGGCGAAATGAACGGTAGAACTCCCGTACATTGTGCGGATCCCGCTGGAAACGCCGAAATGAACGGTAGAACTCCCGTACATTGTGCGGATCCCGCTGGAAACGCCGAAATGAACGGTAGAACTCCCGTACATTGTGCTGATCCAGCTGGAAGTGGCGAAATGAACGGTAGAACTCCCGTACATTCAGCCAGCATGTTATGTAACCCAAGAGACAACACCTTAATAGTGTCGTCTCTTGGGTTTTTTCGACGCTAAACGGATCTGATAACGCAGATCCGTTCAGCTTAAGTAAGATAAGATCGAAAATAATTAATTTTAGTTCCATAAATGGAAACAAATGTGATATTATGGCGATATAGAGCCCATACTTCACGGATGACCTGCCTAGCTTGGTTCCTCCTGAGGATAGGCTCTGATTTTTTTATGAGGAAGGTGGTGTGGCCCGAGCGGTATCGGGGACAGGAAGAAACGAAGCCATAAGGTTCGAACCTAACTCAGAAGGGAGAATCGAAGCGATGAAAAAAGGAACTTTTTTGAAAGCGCTTAATTTTGTTTTGGTTTTATGTTTGCTTGTACCTGCGTATTGGGCTGCACCCGCACATGCGGAGAACACGCTTATTCAGCAAAGCGATTTTGAAGATGGCACTGTTCAGGGTTGGAGTGGACGTGGGGAAGTTGAGGTGCTTACAGCCAAAACAGATGCGGCACGCAGCGGCACATATGGCCTGGAGGTAAGCGGCCGAACAAAAACGTGGCATGGACCTTCACTGGATGTGACTAGCCAGCTGGAAGTGGGACAAACTTATGTGTTTATTGGATGGGTGAAGCTGCCTGCCGGATCATCCAACGCGAATATCTATATGTCACTGCAGCGGACATTACCTTCTACCATTCATTATGACAATTTGACCTTTGGAGCAGTGACAGCGAACGGTTGGGTGAAGCTTCAGGCGCAGTACAAGCTATTGGAGCCGGCAGATCAACTTTCTATTTATTTTGAAGTGCCGGGTAGCGCGACAACTTCTTTTTATTTGGATGATTTTCGATTGGAAAAGCTACCGGATCTCGGTCCAATTGTCATCGAGGATGCGATTCCTTCGCTGAAGGATGTGTTTGCAAACAAATTTCTGATCGGCTCGGCGTTTACGAATAGTGAGCTGCTGACAGCTCCGGATCGGCAATTGTTGGCCAAGCATTTTGATAGTGTGACACCAGGAAATGTTCTGAAATGGGACAGCACGGAGCCGCAGGAAGGTGTGTTTAATTTCGCTGAAGCTGACACGGCAGTAGCTTTTGCCACCGCAAATGGACAGCAGGTACGTGGACATACCCTAGTCTGGCATTCGCAGACACCGGATTGGGTGTTCCGTGACGCCAGCGGTAATTTGGTCTCCAAAACGGTGTTATATGAGCGAATGAAGAGTCATATTAAGACTGTTATGGAACGTTATAAAGGTGAAATCTATGCTTGGGATGTCGTCAACGAAGTGATTGACACTTCACAATCTGATGGCATGCGCCGCAGCCTATGGTACCAGATCGCGGGTGAAGAGTATATTGAGAAGGCGTTCCAGTTCGCTCATGAAGCTGATCCTAATGCAAAACTGTTCATCAATGACTACAATACGCATGAGCCAGCCAAAAGCCAGGCGCTATACAATCTGATTGTACGACTTCAGGCCAAAGGGGTTCCTATTGACGGAGTAGGGCATCAAACGCACATCAGCTTGTATTATCCTTCGCTCTCTGAAATCGAGAATTCGATTATCAAATTCAAGGCTTTAGGGCTGGAAACTCATATTACTGAGCTGGATATTAGTGTGTATTCTGATAATTCTCAAGCCTATGAGATCTTCCCTGATAATTTGAAGCAGCGCCAAGCGGCTTTATACAAATCATTATTTGAGATCTTCCTGCGGCACACGGATACGGTCACGAATGTCACTCTCTGGGGGAAGGATGACAGTAATACTTGGTTGCGCACTTATCCGGTAGCCCGTAACAATTGGCCTTTATTATTTGATGAGCGCCTTCAATCTAAGCCGGCCTACTGGTCCGTATTGGAGACAGTGGCAGCTCCCGTAGTTCCAGCAGCTCCTGCTAACTTGAATGCAGCTGCAGGCAATGGGCTCGTGAATCTTAGCTGGAGCACCTCGGCGGGCGCAACTTCCTATACGGTGAAACGGTCACTTACGAGTGGTGGCCCTTATACCACTCTGACTACGGCTACCGGGACGAGCTATAGCGATGCGGCGGTTAGCAACGGAACGACTTATTATTATGTTGTGAATGCTGTCAATAGTGCGGGTACGAGCAGCAATTCTGTACAAGCGATGGCTACACCGCAAGGCTCGGGGCCTGTCGAACCGGTCACCGGGCTTGCAGTGGCGTATCGGACAGCGGATACTAACCCAAATGACAACCAGATGAAGCCCTATTTTAATATTAAAAATAACGGCACAACTGCAGTCGATCTTAGCGAGCTGAGCATCCGTTACTGGTATACGATCGATGGAGACAAGCCGCAATCCTTTTTCTGCGATTATGCCCAGATCGGCAACAGCAAGGTAGCAGGCAGCTTTGTAAAGCTGGACACGCCTCGAACGGGAGCAGATTACTATTTGGAAGTGAAATTCAACGCAGGTGCGGGCATGCTTGCCGCTGGAGGAACTTCCGGGGATATTCAGACCCGGATACACAAGACAGATTGGAGCAATTTTAATGAGGCTAATGATTATTCGTTTAATTCACTTCAGACCGCTTATGCGGATTGGAACAAGGTGACCCTTTATCGGAACGGAGTGCTGGTATGGGGAACAGAGCCGCAATAGCGAAACTAGGGGAACTGAGCTTTAATTGTGCCGTTTTTAATTTTTAGGGAAAACCTCCCTGAAAATAGCTGATTTATGCTGGTTACTTAGCTTTTCAGAGAAATCCTCCCTAAATATCGCCTGAATTCCACTATTATGAGTAAATTGGGGTGAATTGCGGGAGGTTTTCCCTGATTGCAAGGGTTAGAGCAATAAACCAAAGAAAATCAGGGAGGAATTCCTTAATCAAGCATCACGTTTGCTGCAAATAGAGGAGTTACGTGAAAAAGCAAGCCTAGTCGCCAAAAACATGGTGACTAGGCTTGCTTCATTTTTGCCCAGCTGTGGCAAATTACTTTTTAAAAATTATATTGCGCCTGATGCAGACGGCTGTAAATTCCACCAGCATGGACTAATTCCTCATGTCTGCCTTGCTCAGCGATTCCTTCTTCATTCACGACCATAATCCGGTCGGCATTTTTGATTGTCGTCAAACGGTGAGCGATGACGAGTGTGGTTCTGCCTACGGACAGATCAGCCAGGGATTGCTGAATCGCGGCTTCGGTCTCTGTATCCAGCGCGGAAGTAGCTTCATCCAGAATCAGAATCGGCGGATTCTTGAGGAACATGCGAGCGATAGCCAGGCGCTGCTTTTGTCCACCGGACAGCTTCACACCGCGCTCCCCGATGACTGTCTCCATTCCATCTGGCAGATTCTGAATGAGCTCCTCCAGATGAGCACGTCGCGCAGCTTCCCAGATTTCAGGCAGCTTTGCATCCAGTTTCCCATAGGCGATATTCTCGCGAATTGTCCCGGAGAACAGGAAAACATCCTGCTGCACGATCCCGATTTGTTTGCGCAGCGATTCCAGCTTCATGTCACGGATATCGATGCCATCAATCGTGATGGCCCCGGCTGTGACATCATAGAAGCGCGGAAGCAGGCTGCAGATTGTTGTTTTGCCTGCGCCGGACGGCCCAACAAAGGCAATGGTTTCGCCAGCCTTTACGTTAAGGCTTATATTTTGCAGAACCGGACGATTCTCTTCGTATCCAAAAGATACATCCTGGAATGTAATATCACCGCGCAAAGCGTTGATCTCCACGGCATCCGGTTTGTCACTGATGTCAGGTTCCGTGTCAATGATTTCCAGATAACGTCTGAAGCCGGCAATTCCTTTAGGATAACTTTCGATCACGGCATTGATTTTCTCGATAGGGCGGAAGAAGATATTAGACAACAAGATAAACGCCACAAATTCACCGATTTGCAGCTCGCCATTGATAAAGAACCATGCGCCGCAGATCATCACCAGGATGGTAATGAGGCGGGTCATCATATAGCTGACGGACAAGCTTCTAGCCATGATTTTATAAGCCATAAGTTTTGTTTTGCGGAACATTTGATTATCTACTGCGAATAGTTCTTGTTCATGCTGCTCATTGGCAAAAGATTGCACGACCCGAATCCCACCGACATTGTCTTCGATACGGGCATTGAAACTGCCTACATTTCCAAATAGCTGGCGATAAGTTGAAGTCATATTGCGGCCGAAGTAGATGATTACCCAAGCCATAATTGGAACGATAATAAAAGTAATAATCGCCAGCTTCAGATTAATATCAGCCATTAGGAGAAAGGCTCCGACAAGGGTCATGATTGCAATAAATACATCCTCAGGACCGTGATGCGCCACTTCGCCGATATCATTTAAGTCATTGGTGATTCTTCCGATTAGATGGCCTGTTTTATTATTATCAAAGAATCGGAACGAGAGTTTCTGAATATGGTCAAACATTTTTTTGCGCATATCAGTTTCGATATTTATGCCCAGCATATGACCCCAGTAAGTGACAATATACTGCATCACCGTATTTAAGGCGTAGATCGCCAGCAGCGCAACACAAGCGATAAGAATAAGCGGCCAATCTTGACCAGGAAGCAAATCATCAATAAATTTATTGACGGCTACCGGAAAAGCCAGTTCTAGCAGTCCCGCAAAAACAGCGCAGGAGAAATCCAATATAAATAATTTTCTATACGGACGATAGTAGGAAAAAAACCTTCGAAGCATTCTGTTCACTCTTTTCTGTGGTTTAAATATGAGTTCAAATGAAATTGATTCTCAACTACCCGATGATATGGATACTAAAGATGGTCAGCGGTTTTGTCAATAATTCGGGTATAAAATTACTTAAGGGTTGTAACTTCTAATAGAATAGTAGATGATGGTTCATAGTGTTTAAAATATTTCAAATCCTTGACAAGCTCTGTGCTTGGCGGGGTTATTTGTTTGTAATTTAGGAGGATACACGATGAAAGCTTCACAAAGCGAAGGACACATTCAGAATAATAGCTTAATGGACAGCAAATATGATCGCTGGCTGCTTGTGCTGGGAATTATTTTTATCGCTGCAGCGCTGCGGGCTCCATTTACTTCTGTGGGTCCATTAATACAATTGATTCAGGATGACCTCGGCTTATCCAATACTCTAGCAGGAGCTATTACTACTTTACCATTATTGGCTTTTGCCATCTTGTCCCCGTTTGCTCCAAAGCTGGCCCGCCGTTTTGGTTTAGCTAATGTGTTATTAGTTGCCATGGTCATGCTGGCTATGGGAATTCTAATTCGCTCGGGATCTGGAGCAGGTCTGTTGTTCACAGGTACTGCTATACTTGGATTATCCATTGCCGTGTGTAATGTACTACTTCCAGGTCTTATTAAAGGGAAGTTTCCTCACAAAATCGGGCTAATGACAGGTATCTACACGGTTTCTATGAATTTATGCGCAGCTATTGCCTCAGGAATTAGTGTACCGCTGGCAACGAATGCTGGATTCGGTTGGAGAGGGACCTTGGCCATCTGGTTTATGATCGCAGCTCTAGCAACAGTGTTCTGGATTCCGCAAATGCGTAAGCTTAATCAAGGAACCGGCTCTAAGAGTGCAGCCTCAAGCAAAAATATGTGGCGTTCATCTCTTGCTTGGAAAGTCACGATCTTTATGGGCTTACAGTCACTGCTTTATTACGTCTTTATTGCCTGGTTTTCGGTTCTCCTCGGTGAACGGGGAATGTCGTCGAGTAATGCGGGTTGGTTTCTCTCGCTCATGCAATTGGCACAGCTACCCTTTACTTTCTTCGTACCGCTGTGGGCAGGCCGGATGAAGAACCAACGTATTCTAGTTATAATCACTGCTGTTCTTTATTTCATCGCATTAGGTGGCATCTGGCAAGGCAGCGGCGCTTTAATGGCTGTCTGGGCGGTATGCTTTGGTATTGCCGGAGGATTTGCCTTCGGTCTTGCGATGATGTTCTTCAGTCTAAGAACAAGAAGCACGCAAGAAGCGGCGGAGCTGTCAGGAATGGCCCAATCTGTGGGTTATGTACTGGCAGCAATGGGACCGGCATTATTCGGCTGGCTGCATGATGTAACGAACAGCTGGACGGTGCCATTGATTTTACTGCTGGGTGCAAGTGTACTGTTGATGGTTGTCGGGCTTGGCGCTGGCAGTGATCGGTATGTTGGAGACAGAAAATAGGATCCCGTGTAAAAAAGAGTGTACTAGCGCGTATTAAGCGCCAGTGCACTCTTTTTTTGACTATTGAACATGAGAAGTATTTCTTATCTATTCTAGCTTCGTTTGTAAGCAACAATCCGGATTCTGCGATAATCCATTACCCAGCGGCCGTCCTGATATAGCTTGGATTTCAATTTCTGTTCCATAGAAGAGAGAACTTCTGCGCGTTCGGTCGGTGTGAGCACACTTAAGATTCCATCGGCAAAAGTATTCAGCCACCGCTGAAATCCTTGCTCCAAGCCTTCCAGTGGTGTTGGCCGGTCAAAACAAAGGGCGAGGTCCACGGTCAGTCCGTGCTTCTCTAGTAGAGTTGCATACTCGCCAACGCTTGGGAAGTACCAGGGCAAATGCAGCTTATGACTACAGCCAATGGCTGCAAAAGCTTGTGGAAGGCCAGCGACGATGGAAGCAATATTGCCCAGTCCACCGAACTCGGCCACGAAACGGCCGCCTACCCGCAGGCTGGCAACAATGGACGCCGCCGCTCCGTTTGCGTCTGTTAGCCAGTGAAGGGCAGCGTTGCTGAACACAGCATCGACTGGCTGTTCCGCGACATAAGTTTGCCCATCAGCTAAGACAAAGCTTAGATGGGGATGCTTGTCACGGGCTGTCTGAATCATTTCGGCAGAGGCATCAATACCTGTCACAGTGGCGCCCTTAGCAGCAATGGCTGCCGCCAAATCCCCGGTTCCACAGCCCCAATCGATAATCTGTTCGCCTGGCTGTGGGTGAAGCAGCTCAATCAATGATTCTCCAAACTGAGACACAAAGGCCATATCAGTATCATAGGTTTGGGTATTCCACTGTTGGTTCATAAGTATTCATCCTTTCTATTGATCGATTATTCCGACATCTCCGTCATAGCGCCTTACTTTATCTATGTTGTACCATATGAGGATTTATAATAGAAATATATAAACTGAATAATATTGATTGGTTATACCTATGAGTCTATATGAAGCCTATTTCAATAACACAAAAACCTTGCGTTTTAAATGCAGAGGGAGTATAGTATTATGTACAGGCGGTTTTGGTCGCCAGTTACATAATATGCGGTCATGGCGGAATTGGCAGACGCGCTGGCTTCAGGTGCCAGTGGTAGCAATATCGTGGAGGTTCGAGTCCTCTTGACCGCATCCTATCAACAAAAACAGGTTTCTGATTTACCTATTCAGGTAGATTGGAAACCTGTTTTTTTATTGAATCAGGTTCGAGTTCTTCTTCGAAAAAATACTTACTTAGCTAAGTATTGATATTCACCGATTACTATGTTATTATTTTCACAATCTTAAGGAGGAGGTAATACATATGTTAACTACTTTTAAAGCGACAGCTAAAAAACTGCCTAATGGAATGCAAGTTGAAACCAATTCTAGAGGTTTTAAGATTATTATGGACGAACCAGAGGATTTGGGGGGGACCGATGTTGGTTTGAATCCCGTCGAGGCGTTATTGTGTGCCTTTGGTGCATGTCAGTCCATTGTCGCTAGTGCCTTTGCAGACGCTAACGATTTTAGCTTCGAAGAATTTTATGTTGAACTTGAAGGAGACTTAGATCCGGATGGTTTCATGGGTCTCGCAGATGTGAGAAATGGTTTCCAAGAAATTCGTTTTGTTATGCATTTTAAAACCAACGAAAGCCAAGAAAAGGCAGATGCTTTTGCTGACTTTATCGAGAAGACATGTCCTGTTGGAGATTGTCTTGCTAACGGTGTGAAGCTGGTAAAAGCAGGCGTAGTCATTCACTAATACATTCGCTTGAGGGGGCTCTTTATGAGTCCCCTCAAGGATATGAGGAGCATAACGATGGAAATAAAAATGTCTATGATTCCAGGTGGCAAAAAGGGGAAAGCAGGCAAGATAAATGTAAATATCGGTGACAAGATATCTGCAGGAGATACCTTGGTACAGATTGAAACTGGAAAAGGCAACAGATCGATTGAAGCGGCAGCAGAGGGTATTATTATCAATATATTATTTGAAGAGGGGAGCGAGATTGCCTCAAATCAAGTCTTATTTGAAGTAAATCCGATCCAGGTGGAGGCTCCGGTCCAATCATCTGTCCCACAACCTGCAGTCGCCGTGCAACAAACTCATGCTATAAACCCTGACTTGCTTATCATTGGAGCAGGACCAGGAGGTTACGTTGCCGCTATTTATGCAGCAAAAAAAGGACTTCAGGTAGCGATGATTGAGAAAGAAGAATTAGGAGGTACCTGCTTAAATGTTGGCTGTATCCCTACAAAATCTTTAGTCAAATCATCTGAAATCTGTCATGAAATAAAAAACTCCTCTTTGTTTGGTATAACAACAGGATCTGATCTTCAAGTGGATATGAAGCAGGTTATTCGTCGTAAAAATGAAGTCAAAGAGAAATTGGTCTCCGGCGTTGGTTATTTAATGGAAAAAAACGGTGTTCAGGTTGTTCGCGGCCACGCTTCGTTCCTATCGGCGCATGAAGTGAAGGTAACCGGCGAAAATAGTTACCGTATTTCAGCAAAAAATATCATTGTGGCAACAGGCTCGAGGATTTCCAAGGTGAATATCCCAGGAATTGATCTGCCATTTGTAATGAACAGTACTGAAGCGCTCGCCTGCGAAGAGTTACCAAAGGTAATAACTATCATCGGTGGTGGGGTTATCGGCATGGAATTCGCCTTCATTTACCGTAACCTAGGAGTTGAAGTTCATGTTGTAGAATTTATGGACCGTCTGCTAACGATGCTGGACAGTGATATTTCGGTAGAAATTATGTGTTTAGCTCAGCGGGCTGGGATTCATATTCATACCAACTCCAAAGTTTCCAAAATCCAACGTGCGGATGATGGTCAGGCGATTGTAACCTATGAGAATAGTGAGGGTGAGCATTTGCTAGTTAGTGAAAAAGTATTGGTCGCTATTGGACGCGAGCCTAACCTAGAGGGTCTGGATATCGAAAAAGCAGGTATTCAACTAAATGAACGTGGTAAAGGTATTGCCGTTGATAAACAAATGCGTACGAATGTAGAAAATGTGTATGCGATTGGCGATGTAACTAACATTATTCAGCTTGCTCATGTTGCTTCACATCAGGGCATTACGGCTGTAAACACCTTACTCGGTGAATCCCAAGATATGCATTATTCCGCGGTACCGAATGTAATTTTCACCTCTCCAGAGATTGCCAGCGTCGGGCTGTTGGAAGATGAATGTAAGGAGAATGGGCTGGACTATCGTGTGAGTAAGGTATCTTTTGCAAGTAACGGAAAAGCATTGACAATGAATGAACCGGAAGGTTTTATCAAATTAATCAAAGATAATGGCTCCGGACAGATTGTGGGAGGGTCTATCATTGGTCCCGATGCGTCTTCTCTGATTAGTAGTCTTACACTTGCGATTGCCAATGGGCTTACGGAACAACAGATTACACAGACAATCTTTGCCCATCCAACTACTGGGGAAGTAATTCATGAAGCAGCATTCGGTTTAGGAATTGGGGCGTTGCATCAAGGATAAGTTGTTCTAAGTATCTCGGGAGACGGATCCTGCTGCAGCCTAAATAAATGAACTATGTGATCACTTGAAAAGTATGTTCAGCTTCCTTAATATATTTTGCTATAATAAATTAGAAAAGAGTTGATTATTTTAAGATAAAACAGTTGGGATTGGTTGGTGTAAACAGTGTTTAATTTAGATGACTGTATGGCCTTTATTGCAAACCGTAGTGCAAAAATATTCGCGGAAGCCTTAGAAAAGGAATTTCGGCCATATAATATGACCCGGAGCCAATGGATTGCGATGTATTACATCTATACTAGTGAATCCATTACCCAGAGAGAACTAGCAGATAAAATGTCTATAAAAGAGCCCAGCGTAGTCAGGCTGCTTCAAAAATTAGAATCTGAGGGGTTCTTGCATCGCTCTGGCACCCATGCGGATAAGCGAGTCAAGCAGTTGGAATTGTCAGATAAGGGAGTACAGATCTATCTCGATTTACTGCCGGTTGCCGAAAAGTTTAAAGATGATACGATCACCAATATTTCCGAACAGGATCTTCAAACTTTTAAAAATGTATTAGGTGTCATGGTTGAAAATGCCTCAAAAGAGAGACCATAAAAAACTATGCAGAACAAAATAAAGAATAGGTCAGGTTGGGTATGTTCCTTTTTTACATATCCTATCTGGCCTATTTTTTGTATAGACTTTTGTAGTTTTAGTATATGTACGAAACAGTGTCAGCTAACGGACCGTATGGCCGCTATTATTGATTTTTGGCACATTTTACAGAGGTTTCGGACTGCATAGCGCTTATTGCTAAGGAATCGTGTGAAAAGCGAGTGTTTGGAGACGAATAGCTGCATCTGAGTCCGAACGTAAGCTGAAACACGCTATTTTTCGGAAATAGCGGCATCTCAGTCCGATACTTCATAATGAGGAAGGAATAGGTGCCACGGTGGGAGTATCTAGCTGCTGAGTAGCCCCCCAACAAATCCGTCCTAGCTAAGTGCTAGGCGTTTTTTTGTTGCGCTCATGATCGCTGCGATTGAAAAAAATGGGTGTTTTTGTATTGACAATTATATCGGCTTCCGTAATAATGATATTACGTAAGCCGATATATCGACAACAGTAATAGAATGGGGATGAAATGATGCCTGAAAGCACAGAAAGAGGCGCATTAACTGAAGCTGTATTTTATATCTTATTGTCTCTATATACAGCAATGCACGGATACGCAATTATGCAGAATGTGAAGGACTTAAGTAACGGTCGGGTTGATCTGGGCGCGGGCACTTTATACGGAGCACTTAACACTTTACTGGAAAAAGGCTGGATAAAAGCAGTGGAAGGGGAGCAAGGTTCCCGTAGAAAAGAATACGAAATTACCGGCTTAGGAAAGTCAGTGATTCAGGGAGAGATCATCCGTCTGGAAGAATTGATAGCGAATGGGAAGAGAATAGCTGGAGGTGAGTCCAAATGAAACATGTGGTTCGCAAGCTAATTTGGGATTATGAGAAGGAAGAAAAGTGGCTTAATGAAATGTCTGCGAAGGGGATGGCTCTATCAGAATTATCTTGGTGCAAATATGTGTTTACAGAGACCCCCAATAATGAGTACACGTATAGAATTGAGCTTTTAGATAACTTGCCGGATCATCCGGATAGCATCAAATATCTCAAGTTTTTAGAGGAAAACGGTATAGATTGTGTAAGTACTTACATGCGCTGGGTTTACCTTAGAAAGAAGTCAGTGGAAGGTCCGTTTGATATTTACACAGATCTGGAATCCAGAATAAAACACTATAAGCGAATCAACAGGTTATGGAAATCTGTAATGTGGTTAGAGTTGATTTTAGGCCTATTTAATGTGATGATTGGTGTAATAAATTATTCTTTTTCATCACAGAATCTCAGTATGGTAAACGTAATAATGGGCGGTATGTTGATTTTGTTAGGTTTTGCTTTTTTAATTCTTGGTGCACCTATCCGGAAGAAAATTAAGAAGCTTCAACTGGAAAATTTGATAATAGAATAGGACTTTAGAGTTGTAACATGCACACACGGCAAGTTTCCTTTTCAGAGGGAGACTTGCTGTTTATTTTTGCGGAGTTTTACTGCGAAAGTTACCAGTCTATCATTTAGGACTCAACTATCAAGCTTATTTACCGAAAAAAAGGTATACTGAAATTATTACAAGTTTGTTAATATAGTCCCCCATTTTCAAAAGAGGAGGCTTACAGGTGTCTGATTTTCTTTTTAAACAGCTATACTTACGGTCTTCTATCGGGATTGCGGTAGTCTCTCCGAAGGACGGGACGTTATTACAATCGAATCCTGCGCTATGCCAAATGTTTGGTTATGCAGAAGAAGATCTTTTGAATATAAATTATCTGGATCTTGTGTATCCGGAAGATAAAACTAATAACGATCATTCCGTTATCCTGAACGATTTGCTAGCTGAGCCTGGGACTGCATTGGAGAAAGAACGGCGGTTCTTGCGTAAGGATGGCGATATCATCTGGGTAGCCCAACATATATTTTTAATCTATCAGGAGAACTCCAGTGAACCCTATGTCCTGATTTCTGAGTTAACGGATATCACTGACCGAAAACTTGCTGAACAAAAGATTCATGAAGATGAGCAGTTATATAATTTGATTACGCAAAATACACCGGATATGATTTCTTTTGGCGATCCTGACGGGACACTGCACTACGTATCTCCCTCAGTGGAGCTGCTGTTAGGTTATTCTGCACAAGAAATGATAGGTACCAAAAGACCCGAGTATTATCACGTAGATGATGCTCTAGAGATGATTGAACAAGGTAAGATATATTCCGATACGGACGTATTTACTCGTAGAGCCCGTCATAAAGATGGACATTATTTGTGGATCGAGAGTTCTTCCCAAGTGGTACGTGATGAGCAGGGGAACGTTAAACAGATATTAACCATTGGTCGCGATATTACTCAGCGCAAGAAATACGAGGATATGCTGGCTAAAGCGCAACACCTTGCGAAGATGGGATCCTGGGAATGGGACATGACAAAATCACGGCTGACGGTTTCCAGAGAGATGCGTAATATTTTTGGCTTTTTGGAAGATGAGAGCAATCATTCTTATTTTGATTACAGACGTGTTTTTGCTTGCATTGCTCCTGACGATTTCATCAGACTTGAACGGTTAGTACATCAATCCATGGAGAATGGGACTAATGGCGAAGTAACGGTCCGTATTCATAGTGCGGATGGAGAGCTGAAATATCTGGATGCGCACTGGGAAGTGATTACGGATGAAGAAGGAAGACTGCTGCAAATCAGCGGGATAGCCCAGGATGTCACCGAACGTCAACGAATGGAAGAACAACTGCGGGAAAGTGAGCAGAACTATCGTCTGATCTCAGAAAATTCTATGGACTTCATTTCACGTAATGCAGCGGACGGGAGCTTTACCTATCTGTATGCCTCACCCATCTGCCAGACTATGTTTGGCTATGCACCAGAAGAAATGTGCGGAACTAGAGGGATTGATTACATACATCCGGAGGACAGAATCAAATTAACTTCATATCTCAGCAATTGTATGGAGGGGAAGAAGCTTGAGCCTGTTATTCTCCGGTTTATTTGCAAAGACGGAACCTGTATTTGGACAGAAACGACACTGCGGTATATTTACTCTGAGACCTGCGGGAATCAGGAGCTTGTCTGTGTAACCCGCGACATTGGGGAACGTACGCGTCATTTTGAAGAAATACAGAAATTAAGTAACGAGTATGCGCTGATCTTGAATTCGGTCTCTGAGGGCATATTTGGGATGAACCTTGAAGGCAACACGATGTTCATTAATCCAGCAGCCATTACTATGTTGGGTTTCGATCCTACTGAGTGGGGAAACAGCAAATTTCATGCGATTCACCAAACCTGGTTGGATAACGAGTCTTTTACAGGAATTCAGAAGACGCTGCTTCCTTCGCGCTCCAATAATCTCACTATTGAAGATAGGGAGGGTGTGTTTTGGAGGCAGGATGGTTCAAGCTTTTTAGTCAGATATCGAATGACCCCACTGTTTGATGGTGATGAACGGATTGGGGCGGTTGTCGTCTTTCGTGATATCACGGAGGAGAAGGAGATTGTGCGGGCGAAGGAGTCTGCCGAGGAAGCGGACCGGGCAAAATCGGAGTTCCTAGCGATCATGAGCCATGAGCTGCGTACGCCTATGAACGGTATTATTGGGATGGCTGATCTTTTATCGGGGACGGAGCTGGATGAAGAGCAAAGCTACTACACACAGATCATTAACAAAAGCGGAGAGGCATTGCTTCATATTCTGAATGAAGTGCTGGATTTCAGCAAAATTGAAGCAGGCATGATGACGCTTGAACTGCAAATGGTGGATTTGCATGAAGTGATACAGAACGTTTGTGAACTGTTTTATCCGAAGGTTAAGGAAAAAGGGCTTTTACTTACTAGCGAGTTATCTCCTGAGCTTCCAGCCGTCATCATGACTGATGGGGCGAGATTGCGTCAAATTCTCGTAAATCTGGTTGGGAACGCAGTGAAATTTACGGAGACAGGTGAAATCAGTATCTCTGTTATGCTAGAAGCCTCAGAGGCATCCGGAAATCTTATCGTGAAATTTGTCGTAAAAGATACTGGGTTGGGGATTCCAGTTTCCAGCCAAGGTCTATTATTTCAATCCTTCTCGCAATTGCATCCGTCGATCAATCGTAAATATGGCGGAACAGGGCTTGGACTTGCCATTAGTAAAAAGCTGGCCGAGCTTCTTGGCGGATCTATCGGTGTCAATAGCTGTGAGGATGAAGGCTCGGAGTTTTATTTTACAGTGGAGGTCTCTCTACCCAAAGAGGAATGGGATCAGAAATTGACCGTCAACGCCTCAACGGATGTGGTCAGAAATGATAAATCCACTGTTAAAGAGTTAACTACCGGTGAATATGGACCGATGTCCATTCTTATTGCTGAAGATCATCCTGTGAATCAGCAGCTTATGCAGGCGTATCTGAAAAAGAGGGGATATGTTCCTGACATCGCTTTAAATGGTGAGGAAGCGGTTCGGGCTGTGCTTTCCAATCATTATGATCTGGTATTTATGGATATTCAGATGCCTATTATGGATGGAATAGAAGCAACGGGAATCATACGTGAGAAGCTTGGGCTGACTCCAATTATCATTGCGGCTACAGCTTTTGCAAGAGATGAAGATAAGATGATGTGTCTTAGTGCTGGAATGCAGGATTTCATTTCTAAACCCATCTCAATAAAAGAGCTCGACCGGGTATTAAGAGAATGGTCTGCCCAAATTCGTTTAGGTGAGCATCATTGACAAATAGGATTATGATTAATATATTGATATTAATCGTAATCATTACGTATATTATTTGTCATGAAAGGATTCTAACCTTGTTAACAATGAAGCGCGGGGATATTTTAATTATTGTGATAGCCTTGTTAGCTGCGGGCTTGATTTATGGCATGAAGTGGTGGGACAGCAGCAATGAGCAGTATCAGCAAGGGGATTTGAAAGCTATAATTACGGTGGACGGTAAAGAGTACAAAACCGTTTCTTTGACTAAAGAAGAACAAATTATAGATATTCAAACGAAATTCGGCCACAATACGCTAAAGGTGTTTGATTATGGAATCCAAATGACCTATTCTGATGCTCCCTTAAGAATTGCTTTGGAAATGGGGTTCATCTCAAGACCCAAACAGCAAATTATCTGTATTCCAGCTCGTATTATGGTAGAAGTATTTAATCCTAATAAGTCTGAGAATGATGAGGATGAGCTAGATGCGATTATTTAGTAATCTTAGTTGAGCCTTCTAGCTCCTTCCATGCGGTGATAGAGTCAGGACTGGTGTAGATGTAAGGTGTTACGGGTTGTTTGATAGGTGTAATAGACTCTGCACTAATTTGCATAATTTCTTGACCTTTATAGGGAACAACTTGAAGCTTGCCCCGGACCTCTATCCAGGTATCGGTAGGCAGGCTTTTTAGCTTGCCGGAATCCACTAATATCCCAAAAGGTGTAGCATCGGCAGTACAGCATTGGACCAGAAATCTACCTATGGCAAAAGAATTCTCTGAATGTTCACCTTGATCACGATATAAAAAGCCGGTAATAGTAATTTCTTTGCCTGCAAATTGTTGTTTGTACAGCTCAAGCGCACCTAAAGTTTCGGAGAAAATCGCCGAATAAACTGGGACCACAGGTTGTGCATAAAGGATCTTGGCCAGCTCGGTAAGCTCTTCATGGTAAGGATCAATGGACTCGAATCTCGCGGAATTTTTAGCTTCAGTGGGCAAGGAGGATAGGGAGATTCCTTTTTTAGCAGCAGCCATACTTCCCAATGCGCGATCAGGAAGAAGAAATCCGAGCAGCAGTGGAAAAAGGAATAATCCATATAGCGCTGTACTTTTGAAAAAAGAATGTGGGAGCCGATGCTCGCAGTCACAGAGAACACTACCTTTGCCAAATAAAGCCTGTATGGTCAGACTGAGCGCCATAAGTGTCAGCGGGATTGGGCATAATTGAACCCAGCGTGCCAGTTTAGGAGCTACATAATAATGCAAAGCGTCCTGCTGTACCAGATGCCCGATATAGAGGGCGAAAGCGAGCAGAATGACCGCCCTTAAGAAATAGTGAAACCGGATGCTACGAGAGTCATTCATGCTCTATCCTCCTACCCATGTTGTAAGCAACAGCTTACCACCTCTATGAATTACAGCCACAAGGACATGAATACCGCCCCAACAAACACGCTTGCGAAGATCAGAAAGAACAAATAAAGAGCGAATTTGGTCTTAAACAGCGAGAGCAACATCAATGAATTTTTGAAATCCAGCATGGGTCCGAATACCATAAAAGCGAGCAGAGCCCCAGATGGAAAAGAATGTACGAAGGTGGAAGCTACAAAGGCATCTGAGGTGGAGCAGAGCGAGAGCACAAATGCCAGTCCCATCATGAAGAAATATGACCCCAGCGGCTTAGCTCCGATCGCGGCCAGACTGTCTTGAACCATAAATGTCTGAATACCAGCGGTTAACAAGCAGCCGATAATTAAATATTTCCCCATCTCAAAAAACTCATCTGAGGTATGGACGAAGACAGCGGCTATTTTTCCCCCGCGAGAATTATTCTGATGAGCTTCCCCCGTTTCACGCTGAACATTTAGGCGGATGGGAGATTTTTTGACCGTTGCGTAGATTATCAAGCCTATGAGACAGGCTACAACAAACGCCAGACCCATACGGGCATAGGCCAGCTCCGAGTGGCTGCGAAATGCTGTCATGGTCGCCCCATAGACGACAGGATTTAGGATCGGTCCGGACAAAATAAAGACGATAGCCACGTAAACAGGCATACCTTTATGGATAAGCCGGCGGACGAGTGGGATCATTCCACATTCGCAGACCGGGAAAATAATTCCGAGCAGACATGCGAACAGAATGGCCGGAAGAGGTCGCCGCGGAATCCACCGAGAAATCATTTCATCCGGGATAAAGACGCGAAGCAGTGAAGATAACAATGCTCCTGCTAATACAAACGGCAAGGCTTCCAGCAATATGCCGATAAAAGCGGTTTTGAAGGTGTCGATGTACGCATTATCCAACAGTTCCAGATGATACGGCAGCCATACAAAACCAATGATAATCAGGAACGAGATCGGGAGGAGCAACGGCAGTATCTTTAATGGTGAAAAGGTAGTCAAAACTCGAATAAGGCGGACCACCGATCTGCCAGCTGTTCTTCATCTATATTCATCCCGATGAACACCACATATGGCATACCAGGATAACGAGAGGCTTCCCAGGTAGTACGCATCCCCGCATATTGAACAAGCTGAACCGGCTCCTGTTCGGACAAAAGAATATGCCCCTTGGCACGTAATAGGTTGTCACCCCATTCTTGAAAGAAAGCCTCTAGGCGTTCTTTAGAAGGCATTGTTGTCCTTACCTGCGGAATGGTTAACGTGATGGCTGTTACCTGCGAGAAAGAAGCATGCTGCTCCTCATGCAGCTCTTTTACAGCGGTTCCCCCATGCTCTGAATGCATTTGTTTCAATGATGCTCCTTTGAAGGTTTGAGGCGCTCGCTGTGGAGCCGGAGCTATGATTTTACGTGGGATAATTCCTGACAATATCGGAGACAGGTTGATTTCGCTGTAATGGGTGTATACAATTTCAGCCTCCGTATTTTGTTTACGAACTCCCTTTTCAATTCGCCATAAGGTTTCCGGTTCTACGAGATCACTTTTATTAACGACAATAAGATCAGCTGTGGAAAGCTGCTTACGCAGGGTCCGAACGAGCTGTTTGTCAGAGGAGAGTCTGCTGTTATATTCCAGAGCATTTTCCGCATCTAACAGAGTGATGGTATAGTGCAGCTCCACCAGATCCTGTAGAGGAGTTTCCTGCAACGTTTTGGCGATTTCTTCAGGATCGGCGACGCCGGTCAACTCCATATAAATGGCATCTGGACGTCCTCTCAGCAGCACCATCAGGCTATCTGCCAAATCCTCTTTACGGCTACAACATACGCATCCGTCCAGCAGTTTAGTTACAGCTGTACCGGTATGCTCCTGCAAAATATAGCCGTCCACATCTCGTTTGCCCAGTTCATTCATTACTACTCCTGGATTCAGCCCTCTTACCTTGCTCTCTTTCAGCAGGGACAACAGCAGAGTTGTCTTCCCGCTCCCCAGAAACCCGCTCAAAATAATTACTGGTATCTTCATGATCTCCACTCCTGCCTGATTCTCTAGGAATTACAAGAATCATATTTTTTATAATTCCATCTATACGTAATTTGTCCACCAGAAAGACCACAAAATTAAGAGAGTTGAAATTTTTACAAGATCATAGTTGACAGATTGTGAATAAACCGTGTACGATGTGTTAATCGTAATTATTACGATTTAATCAAAAGGAGATGGAAACGATGAGAGTAATCATAACTCTGGCATGTACGGAGACAGGAGATCGCAACTATACCACTACCAAGAATAAACGAAATCATCCAGGGCGTATGGAAATGAAAAAATATTGTCCACGCCTAAAGAGAGTAACCTTACATCGCGAAACCCGTTAAGGGCGGATGTTTTTAATCTTGATTTTATAAACGATAGGAGTGGTATAGTTGAAAAAGCTCCCTGTTACCGTGCTCAGTGGATATTTGGGCTCTGGGAAAACAACATTGTTGAATCATATTCTGCACAACCGTGACGGTCTTAAAGTAGCTGTTATTGTAAATGACATGAGTGAAGTGAATGTGGATGCGAATCTGGTGAAGTCCGGAAATACGCTTTCCAGGACTGAAGAGAAATTGGTTGAGATGTCCAATGGTTGCATCTGTTGTACACTTCGTGATGATTTGATTGTCGAAGTACAAAAACTGGCTGCGGAAGGGCGATTTGATTACATCCTGATTGAATCCTCAGGCATTAGCGAACCTGTACCAGTAGCACAGACCTTTACCTATGCCAATCCCGAGTTGGATATTGATCTGACTTCGCTTGCTCAATTAGACACGATGGTGACTGTTGTGGATGCTGGGCGTTTCTGGCATGACTTCTCCTCAGGTGATAGTCTGATGGACCGCAACCAAACGGCTGGAGAAGGGGATTTCCGCGATATTGTGGATCTGCTTATTGATCAGATCGAAACTTGTGATGTCTTGCTGCTTAATAAGTGCGATCTGTTGAAAGAAGATGAACTCAATAAGCTTGAAGCTGTGCTGCGTAAGCTTCAGCCGTCTGCTAAGCTGATCCGTACAATTAACGGCGTAGTAGATCCAAAGGAAATTCTAAATACCGGATTGTTTGATTTTGAGAAAACAAGCTTATCCTCTGGTTGGATCGCGGAGCTGAATAAAGAGACCCATACCCCTGAGACGGAGGAATACGGGATTTCTTCTTTCGTCTATCGCCGGAGAACACCGTTCCACCCGCAAAGATTAAGTTTTTTCTTTAGCAACTGGCCGGAAGAGGTCGTTCGGGCAAAAGGGGTGGCATGGGTAGCGGCAAAAGGTGATCTTGCAGCTACTGTAAGTCAGGCAGGACCTTCCATTCAGTTCGGACCTGCTGGTTACTGGTTGGCTACAATGCCTAAGGATCAGCAGTTGGAGGTGCTGGAAAGCGAACCTGAGCTGCGGGCAAAATGGGACGAGCAGTGGGGCGATAGAATAAATGAAATCGTATTTATCGGTGTAAATATAGATCAGGCACAACTCGAAGCCAGATTGGACAGATGTCTGCTGACAGCGGAGGAGCTGAAGCAGGATTGGACAAAGTTCAACAATCCACTTCCGTGGCCTGTTGAAGAACTCCTTGCGGCTGCTGAGGAATAGATACTTAGTAAATTAACGGTGGAAATCCGGAATCCAGAAGGTGGGATTCCGGATTTTTGTTGTATTCGAAAAAGGACTAATAGTTATTATTACGATTAATTTTCAGTTTTGGGTTTACAAATCGTAATGATTACGATATTATCAAATTTGTTAAATCGTAAAACTTACGATTTAATCTGGGTTGGACATAATATCAGTCAGAAGGGAGGCGAGGCATGATGATCCTATCATCCATGCGGAATGTAGTGTTCGGGTATGGGGATGAACCTGTTCTTGATGATATCTCATTAGATATTCATATCGGACAGTTTATTGGTATAACGGGACCCAATGGTGCTGCTAAAACCACCCTGCTGAAGCTAATGCTCGGCCTGCTTCGTCCATGGAGTGGAACGGTTCAGTTGAATAAAGAGTTATCAGATAACGGAAAGATGGTTATCGGCTACGTTCCACAGCAGGTAGCTTCTTTTAACGCAGGGTTCCCAAGTAAGGTGATCGAACTGGTTCGCTCGGGTTGTTATCCAAGGCTTGGATTATTTAGACGCTTTACACCTGAGCAGGACGAGATCGTTGAGCGAAGTTTAAAGCAGGTGGAGATGTGGCATTTGCGAGACCGGAAGATAGGAGAACTGTCAGGCGGCCAGAAGCAGCGGATTTGCATCGCTCGAGCATTGGCACAACAGCCGCAGATATTGGTTCTCGATGAACCTACTACGGGGATGGATCTGGACAGTCGTATTGGGTTCTATAAGCTGATGCGCCATGATGTCAGTGAACACGGCCGGACCGTAATCATGGTGACGCATGGCCTGGAAGAGACCAGCTCCTATCTGGATACGTTGATCAGCCTGGAACGAAAGGAGAATGAGGGTTGGCAATGTTTAGTTACGAATTCATGCAACGTGCATTTTGGGCCGGTGGATTAATTGGTATTATCGGTCCGCTACTCGGGGTATATCTCATGCTTCGCCGTCAGGTCCTAATGGCGGATACCCTATCTCATGTTTCGCTTGCAGGAGTAGCACTAGGCTCAATACTACAGCTTAATCCGGCACTAAGTGGCTTCATGGTAGCGATTCTCGGTGGTATTGTCATCGAACAGCTTCGACGTTCTTATCGTACATATAGCGAGCTTCCGGTAGCGATTATTATGACCTCTGGATTAGCATTGGCAGTTGTACTTATGAGCTTAAAGCAGAATTTAAGTAAAAGCTTCAGTTCCTATCTGTTTGGTTCCATCGTTGCGGTCAGCGACACTCAACTAAAGATTATCGCTGTGGTTGCTGTAATCGGTCTGATCTATTTTATTGTGTTACGCAGATCCTTATATAATCTGACCTTTGATGAAGAGACCGCTAGTATCAGTGGAGTTCATGTGGGCTGGTTATCATTTTCGTTTGCTGTACTAACTGGAATGACAGTCGCTGCTGCGATGCCAGTTGTTGGAGTGCTGTTAGTCTCAGCGCTTATTGTTTTGCCAGCTTCGATTGCTTTGCGTATAGCGTCTGGTTTTACGACAGCTATATTGATCTCAATCGGCGTAGGATTACTCGGCGTTTTTAGTGGCCTAAGTGCCTCGTATTACATCAATACACCGCCTGGTGGGACGATTGCTCTTATACTGCTATCGTTCTTATTAATCGCAATTTTGGTACAGAAGCTGATCCGACTAAGAAATCGTCGGCGAATTCATAAAACTATTTCCAGTAAAGGAGTTACACCTCTCAATGAAATTTAGAATCCATCATTTAGCCATTTTGTCCCTGTCCGCGTTACTTATTTCCGCCGGTTGCGGTAATAATGCTGTTAATTCTTCTACTACTACGAATGCTTCTGGAGCCGCAGAAGCTACAGCCCTTCCGGAGTCATCTAAATTAAATATTAAAGTCAGTTTCTATCCTATTTACGAGTTTACCAAAAATGTGGCAGGAGATCTGGCGGACGTGGAAGCACTCATACCGGCAGGAATCGAACCCCATGATTGGGAACCGACAGCAAAAGATATGGCAGAAATCTCAGATGCGGATATGCTGATCTATAATGGCGCAGGAATGGAAGGCTGGGTAGATCAGGTGCTGGAAAGTGTATCTGGCACTCCGTTAATTACTGTAGAAGCGAGCATAGGTCTGGACATCATGGAAGGCACGGAAGAGGAAGAGGCTGACCACCACCATGAAGAAGGGGAGCATGTTCATGAAGAAGGGGAACATGTTCATGAAGAAGGAGAGCATGCTCATGAAGAGCATTCGCATGATCACGGTGGATTAGATCCGCATGTGTGGCTCAATCCTACATTAGCCATTCAAGAAGTGCGTAACATTGAAGCAGCTTTAGCTGCTGCCGCACCTGAACATGCCGAGGATTTTAAGACAAATGCAGATGCTTATGTAGCTAAGCTGGAGCAACTGGATCAAGAATTTAAGGACGGTCTTAAGGATACTAAACGCAAGGATTTTATTACTCAGCATGCGGCTTTTGGATACCTTGCCAAGCAGTATGGATTAACTCAGGTCCCGATTGCCGGACTATCTCCGGAGCAGGAGCCTTCTGCCGCAAATATGAGTAAGATTGTGGAGTTTGCGAAAGAGCATAAAGTGAAGACGATTTTCTTCGAGACACTTGTATCCTCCAGTGTGGCAGACACAATAGCAAAAGAGATTGGTGCCAAAGCAGCCGTTCTAAACCCAATTGAAGGATTAACAGAGGAAGATCGCAGTCAAAACCTGGATTATTTAGGAATCATGCGTCAGAACCTGGAAGCCTTGAAGAGTGCATTGAACGAGTAGATTTAAAGGATGGAAGGAGAACGAACATGGCCAAGAAATCTAAAGTTGTGAAAGAATTGAAGAGACAAGCACTAGTCGCCAAATACGCTGTTAAAAGAAAAGAACTAAAGGAACAGGGGGACTATATGGCTTTGCAAAAGCTGCCACGTGATTCCTCCGCAACTCGTCAAAAAAATAGATGCCAAGTGTCTGGCAGACCTCGAGGCTATTTGCGGAAATTTAATGTTTCCCGAATTGTATTCCGCGAATTGGCGCATAAAGGTCAGATTCCGGGCATTACCAAGTCGAGTTGGTAAATGAGAACGGCTAATCCTCCGTAGTTTAGAGGATTGGCCGTTTTTGCTGTTCATCCATCATGGGCTTTAGAAAATTCGGCTATGCTTAGAATAGGAAAATGATTTATCATAGAAGGAATATATTTCTATTTAAGATGGAGGTGATGCAAATGAGCTATACCCATACTTTTATTCGTGTAGCAGAGGACTGTCCTGAGGAAATAGGAGTTCCTCCGATGTCTTGCCGAACGCTCCCGCCTGCACATGTGATTCAATATGAACTGTTAATCAATGAGCCCTACAAATACAATCATGAAGAACTTCTGTACGAGGTTCATGTGCGCCATAAACAAATTCCACAGGAAGAACGTTTGGCCCGTAAGGAAGAAATATGGAACGAACTATTTTCCAAAAATCATCCTTGTCTAAGGGCTTCACTGTTGCCGAAGCGTTTTGGTTGGGGTGTTCATTATAACGGTGAGGGGAAAATAGCTCTCTATGGCAAAGAGTCTCCCGAATATGACTATTTCACCTCCCAAGGGGAGGGAGCTGTGAAATTACTGCCTGCGATGCGTAACAAACGTGCTTCAAAAGGAGCGGATTAAGCTGTATAAATTCATAGAAGAAATCACACTTAATACTTGGCCGGCGGAGCAAAGCGTTCTCCTGCAGGGCTGGATTCTACGTTCGGCAGCTGGTTATACAAAAAGGGCCAATTCGGTCAATCCATTATACGGGGCTGACAGCTCTCAGGTTGAACTCACAGAACAAATCAAGCTTGCGGAGCGGTATTATGAGCATGCTGGACTACAGTCCGTGTTCAAAATAACCCCCTACATCCTGCCGCCAAAGCTTGATGAGATTCTTGCAGAGCGTGGCTATACAATTGCCGAGCCTTCATCTGTAAGGCTTCTTGATCTGGGGGACTTAGCGAGCCCCGATCTGCGTTATACGGTTCAGATACAGGAGAGCTTGACTGAAGAGTGGCTGCACACCTTCAGTGAGCTTACCGGCTTGTCTGATAAGAACCGGGAAACCTTAACTAGAATGTTGTCTGCATCACATTTGCAGCAGGGTTATGTCCTGTTGTTTAATCATGGTGTTCCTGTCGCCTGCGGTCTTGGTGTGATTCAGAACGGGTACTTGGGTCTGTATGATATTGTCACTTCCCCTGCTCATCGTAGAAAGAGAATGGCGGAACAGCTGCTGCTAGCGTTGCTTAATTGGGGTAGAGCAAAGGGAGCAACGACTTCCTTTCTGCAAGTTGTGCAAGCGAATACGGGGGCTTCAGCCTTGTATGACAAGCTGGGTTTTAAGGAGATCTATCAGTATTGGTATAGAGTGAAAAACTAGCTGAGGAGGGGATGCGGTGAGAAAATTAGGATTGAATCTCCTGATCATTATTGTGTACTGTTTTCCATTTGTCTATTTCGCGATGGATAAAGATTTCAATAATGGTTCAATGGTTGGTTATTTAATGATGATCATCATAACATCACTAATAGCTTTTTTGGGAAAATGGTCTAATAATATAATTGCTATAGTCATTGGGAATATTGCTTCTGCATTTGTCTCTTATTATTTTATTAGCAACTTGTCAGGGGAAGGCGGTTGGGACGGGACGTTTTTCAAACCACTTGGACCTACAGGATCGTTTATATTTTTTAGTATGCTAAACCTGATCCCTCAGTTCCTTGCGATGAAATTAGCGAATAAATTTAAAAAGAAGGTCTAATCTATGTCCGAATACTGGAGTCGAAGATTTGCTCAGGAAGGAATGATCTGGGGGAGTGAACCTAGTCCTACAGCTCAGGCAGCAAGGGATATATTCCGGCAACATAACGTGAAATCAGTTTTAGTCCCGGGTGCGGGATACGGAAGAAATACGAAGGTGTTCTCAGATGAGTTTAAGACCTTAGGCATTGAGTTGAGCGAGGACGCGTTAAAGATGGCGGCAGAATGGGATCCCAAGAGCCATTTTATCTCAGGTTCCGTATTAGATCCTATTTCTGAAGTACAGGTTGATGCTGTCTACTGCTATGACGTATTGCATTTATTTCTCGAAGAGGATCGCCGCAGGCTCGTAGCTAATTGTCTGGAACAGCTGCGGCCGGATGGCTTGCTCTATTTTACCAGTTTTTCCGATGAGGATGCGAACAACGGCTGTGGAACACTTTTGGAACCGGGAACCTACGAATACAAAGAGGGAAAATACGCCCATTTTTTTAGTGAAGAAGATTTAAGACAACATTTTGCAGGTACGAAAATAATTACGACCGGCTCATGTGTGGAGACTTTATGTGGGCCGCTTGGAAAAAAACATCAATACATACTGAGATATATCGTCGCACGTAAATCTGCACTAAGCAAGTAATTTAGGGAGGAACTCCCTATAATTTCGTTGAATATCCGTAGAATCGGCTATATCAAATGAATTATAGGGACTTTTTCCCTAGACCTCTGTGCGCTGATCAGGAGTACCTTTTTTACACAAATTTACCTTGACCCGGTAGCGCCATTTCTTTGAAATTTTTGCACAAATGAGCAAGCTGAGTAGACAGCTCCTCACCTTCCATGGGTACTCCATGTCCCGAAAGAACAAGATGTGGATTCAGCAAGGCAAGGGTACGGACCGATTTCTCAGCAGCTTCCCAGTCTGTCGTGAAATAAGAGGGTGGGCCATGCACCACCTGATGCTGCGTAGCCACTGCAAATACAGATTCCTGTTTGACCGTAAGGAACGTATCACCTGCGATCAGAACTCTATCCTCAGGCCTGAACAGGGAGATATGTCCGGGACTATGTCCAGGGGTATGGATCCATTCCCAGCCCTTCGCACCAGGGACAGTCCTGTCTTCCGGCAAGGGATGAACGGCTGAACCAAGGTCAATGCTTTGATGTGAAAATAAAGGGGAAATCATGCTCATAAGCCCGCCGCCTACGGCCGGATCGGCTGGAGGGTAGTCTTCTTTACCTGTCAGAAAAGGTAGTTCTAGCGGATGAGCATATACAGGCACATTCCATTCCTCAACAAGCCTTTTTACACCCCCAATATGGTCAAAATGCCCATGCGTCAGGATAATTGCCACCGGAGGTTTATCATAATGCTCCGTAGCAAAATCAATAATATTGCCTGTATATGAGCTAAGACCAGTATCTACAAGAACCCAATCCGAAGAGGGCTGGCCAATTAATGCGACATTTACAAACATAGTGCGAAGTCCAATGACACCAGGGGCCACTTTCCAAGTATCGGTATAGCCCTTTGACAGAATTCCGTTAAGTTTCATCTTGCGCCTCCTGACCCGTTCTTTAGTACTAGACAATATATTTACACACAGTAGTATGACCTCTTTTTAAGAAAAAAAGGTATGGCAAATAACCCTTCTCATGATTTCTTGAAGAAGGGCTGTGTTAGACGTGTTTTGTGAGAGGATTGTATTAGAGCGTTCCGCAGTCTGCAAATAGAATATGGCGTGGAATCCGAAAGAAAGCTTCGGCTTTTTCCTGCAGAGCAGGGGTCGGCAGATGGCTGTTGTGGAGCCATTTTCGAAATGTTCCAGGATGGACGCCTATCCAGATACTTACATCCGTTACTGAGAAATCGTAAACCATACAAAGTCCGGTCAGGATAACATTGCTGCGCGGTGAACTGGTAATACTTCTTTTCATAAAACGTGAAGGTGTAGGCTGACATACAATGGGGCTTTGACGAATCAACGCTTCATTGAACAGAATGTGGGGTGGGTACCCCAATAGGCGGCAGGTCTTGTCAATGTTATTGTTGGAAGGGATACGACCTTCGTATACCCAAGCGCTTACACTGCGTGAGGATATACCAAGCTCTTCTGCGAGTCGTGACAGCTTGATATCCTTAGCCATCAATACAGCAAGCAGCACACGGTTTCTAATCTGGCTGCGCTTTGGACGGCGAAATCTTTTGACTCGAACGCCTTGTCCAAGGTATTTGCGATTGATCAGAGACCACGCCTGGATATTATGAGTTTCTTGTTGGTTATTAGGCATAATTCCTCCGATTTTTTAAAAATATACTACAACACTTTCTGGTATATCGGCAATGGTTAATGCTGCTATTTCTGACAACACCGTTTAAGTTTCTTTCAGAACAGCTACGCTTATGATATATTTTTAATATCTAATTACAATATTACATTAGGGAGCGATATAGAATGATCAAACATATTGTGTTTTTCAAATTAAAAGATCGGTCCGAAGAAAGCGTAGCGGCAACGGTAGCGGTACTGCGTAATATGGAAGGTAAGATCCCGCAGCTTCTCTCCATCGAGGTGGGTGCTGACATCATTCATTCCGATCGTTCCTTTGATATTGCTCTAGTCACAGAAGTGGCTTCTCTAGAGGATTTACAGGCGTATCAGGTTCATCCGGCGCATAAAGAAGTTATTGCTCACATTAATGAAGTCAAAGAACTCTCGATTGCTGTAGATTACGAAATTTAAGCAGCTGCTTGAATATAGTATCATCATTTTATACCGGAAGCGGTGACAGGAATGCGTGAGCTTGAGTATCCAATGGAAGCGTTAACTTATTTAGTCGTTTTTCTCGGAGCATGTTTCGTAATGTTCTTCTGGCTGAAACGCCGTGGCAAACGCGGTAAGTAGAGATTAGGACGATTCTCTAACAATTATCGACATGGGGGTATTGCTGTGTATTATGTCAACCGCAATCAAATCGAAACCATTCTTGCTCAAATCCCTGATATTACCGCTGGTCTTCGGACTGTAGCAGCTTCCTGGGATGGTACAACATTAACTGGACTAATACAGGAACGCTGCCTCCATCTGGCAATAGAGGTTGTAACAGACGTTGGTAGCTGTCTCATTGACGGGTTTATTATGCGTGATGCTGGAAGTTATGAGGATATAATTTCTATTATTCATGAAGAGAAAGTGCTAGGTCAAAGTGAAATTTATGAGAGATTGATAGAATTAGTTGCTCTGCGTAAGCCACTCGTTCAGGATTATTATGCCTGGGAGAGAGGTGATCTGCATCCACTTACCCCCATTCTTTCGGAAGTACTTGAGCAGTTTGCCGTTGAGGTACGGAAATATTTGGACCAGGAGCTTGGAGCCAGCGTACCGCTATAATAGCATAGGATAGAATCACATAGAATAGGCGATAGCCGTGAAAGAGAGGGGTTCCTTTATGATGAAGATGGGGCAGGAAAACGGATCGACAAGACAAATGATTATGACGCTCCTGAAGACGAAAGGAACACTGACCATCGGCGCGCTGGCAGAAGAATTGGGAATTACAGAGATGGGTGTCCGTCGTCATGTGCTTCAGCTGGAGCAAGAAGGGCTTGCAAAGACAAAAGTGGTCCGGCAAGCGATGGGGCGGCCTTTACATATGTACTCATTAACGGAGAGAGCCGAAGAATATTTCCCAAAAAGTTATCACAACTTGGCTTTGGAGCTTCTGCGTGAATTGGATTACGGCAGTGGACTGGATGCTGTTAATACATTATTTGAAGGACGCCGCCGCCGAATGCTCGCTCAGTATGCTCCGATGATGGAACGGCGGAATTTGGAAGAACGCGTCGCCGAATTATCTTCCATCCAAAATGCCGGTGGATATATGGCAGAATGGAACCGCGAAGAGGATGGCTCATATGTCATAAAGGAGTACAATTGCCCGATTCGCCAAGTGGCTACCCAGTATCGTAAGGCTTGCCAATGTGAGCATAGTCTTTTCGAAGAACTGCTGGATGCTAAGGTAACACGTAATGAATGTATGGCAGAGGGCGGCCATTGCTGCCGCTACGCTATCGTACCCAAAAATGTTACAGACAAAACTTCTGAAAAGTTATAATAATTAGTCACAAGACAATCCCCTGCTGCTTATGATATAGCAGATATAGGCATTAGCCCGGTAGAGCGGGGAGCAATGAATTTAAAGGAGAGATGAAACGATGAAAAAGGACACCAAAGGCTTATTATGGGGCGCTTTAGTCGGCAGTGTGGTTGGATCGGTGACAGCATTGCTGTTCGCACCTAAACCAGGTAAAGAGCTGCGCAAGGATATTGCGGAAGGAACTGCCGCTGGTATTGAGAAGGTTCAAGAAATTGCTGTTCAAGCCGGAGACAAGAGCATTGAAATTTATGACAAAGCAAAAGATTCGATTGGGCATGTAGTGCATGAAGTTCGGGAATGGAGCAAATCATGTGCGAATGCTGTTGATGAAGAAGAAAAAATCACAGTAACTGTAAGCGGTATTGCTACAGAAGATGCTGTAGAAGCAGTTGACGCTGTAGAAGCTGTTGAAGAGGCTGCTGCCACTTTGGAAATGGAAACTGAGTTGGTTGAGGCCACTATAAGTGAAGATGTAAGCGAAGAAGTTAGCCTGGAAGAAGTCGTTCAAGATGACAAGGTTGATAAAGAAATTCTATAATGGGACCGTGGTTTAAATCCTCTGTTTCAGTGGTAAAAGAGTACTCCTTCTCTTATAATAGAGCCGCTTTTTCGCATTGGGCGGAGGGTGGCTTTTTTAATTAGTTTGCACCCGCTTGTTAAATGATGGAAGAAGACTAGTCTTGAACTAAGAGGGCAAAAGGAGTAATATCTGCAATTGGGGCTGAAAGCCAGGTACATTTTGTTTTCACCTTACATAAGCTACACAAAACAAGTAGAAGGAAGCGGTGTGTTCGTGCAGCAAGCTATAGCAATATTAGACTCAGGTGTGGGAGGGTTAACAGTTGTCAAAGAAGTGATGAGGCAACTCCCGCGGGAGAAGATCATTTATTTCGGAGATACTGCCCGAGCTCCGTACGGACCCCGTTCGACCGAGGAAGTACAACTGTTTACTGAACAAATTGTAGATTATTTGATCCAGTTTAATCCTAAAATGATCGTTATCGCTTGTAATACCGCAACAGCTGCGGCACTCGATTATATCTCAGCCAAGGTCTCCATCCCTGTAATTGGGGTGATTCATCCCGGAGCCCGCGCAGCAATTAGCGCAACCAAAAGCGGACATGTCGGCGTGATCGGTACGGTAGGAACCATCAACAGCGGAGCTTATACTAACGCATTAAAGCAGTTGTCCCCTTTTGTTGAGGTTGTAAGTCAAGCCTGTCCAGCGCTTGTCCCACTTGTCGAGCAAGGCAAGTTCCGCTCAGAGAAAAGTTACGATATCGTAGAAGAGGCACTCGAAGGCATTAAAGACACTAACATCGATACTTTAATTTTAGGATGCACTCATTATCCATTTCTTGTAGAACCCATTGGTGAGACTATGGGATCAGGAGTCAAGCTGATCAGTTCTGCAGATGAGACCGCTCGTGAGATCAGCACAATTTTATATGACAAAGGCAAGCTGTCCATCGGCGATGAAAGTCCAATTCATCAGTTCTTCTGCAGCGGTGATGCTGAGATGTTTCAAAGCATCGCGCGAGACTGGCTTGGAGAACAAATTAGACGTACTCCAGTAGTGTGGCAAGTATCCACGTTATAAGCAGGAGCAATGTTGAATTGAATAGGGACAAACTCCATGGGAGTGTAAAAAGAAAAACAGACTGGGAAAGCACATTTCCCAGTCTGTTTTTTTGAAATATAAGCATTTATACGCTGCGGATCTGTAATATCCTTATTTTCATGAGAAATGGTTGCCATCTATAAAGGGCGATGACGTTGTTTTTTCTTGTGATTCATTTCTCCTTCATGCCGGGTAGTGGCGCTTGCATACAATAGAGTTAAGTGCTGTATGCCGCTGTTTTTGTATTGCTGTATCAGCAATTTAAGGCCGAGAGGATGAGACCTAATGCGACAATATATTGCAAACAGGGGAGATACCGTAAGCCGAATTGCCGCTCTACATGGATTAACTCCTGAGCATGTTATTCAAGGTAATCCATGGGTTGGGAGGCAGTCTTATTTATACCCAGGCCAGGTTTTATTTCTGCCATCTTCGCCGCGTAAAAGGTATGCTGTGCAGGAAGGGGACACTCCAGAACGCATAACCTCATTATTTAAAGTGAATTTAGAGGATTTGGAGAAGCTTAATCCTGGTGTGACCTCAGGGCGCTGCTGTACACCTGGAAAAATACTTGTCATTCCACCCCCGATTCCAGACCGCGTAGTGTTTCTGCGCGGGGAGTACGGTCCGGCTGATGTTGAGAGTGACATTGACAGCTTGCTTGTCCAATACCCGTTTATACAAGCAGCCACAATAGGCACGAGCGTACTCGGCAAGCCACTCCATGTACTCAAGATAGGGAACGGCACTCGTCATCTGCATGTTAACGCCGCTTTGCATGCCAATGAATGGCTGACTTCGCCATGCTTGATGTCCTTCATAGAGGAGTATGCGGCAGCTTATGCTGAAGGCTTGGAATGGAATGGACATAACCCTGAGGTTTGGTTCCAAAACTGGACATTATGGGTCGTGCCTATGGCTAATCCAGATGGTGTGGAGCTGGTTCAGGAAGGGGTTTTGCCTGACCATCCGTTTTATGATGACCTCATGAGATGGAATGGTGGACGAAGCAGCTTCCGGCATTGGAAAGCTAACATCCGCGGTGTGGATCTTGGGGATCAATTTCCCGCTCATTGGGAAGAGGAGCGGGAACGTCGGGGAGTAAGGCAGCCCTCACCGCGGGATTACAGCGGCCCTGAACCGCTGAGTGAGCCTGAAGCAGCTGCTCTGGCAGCCCTGGCTGAGGAAGCGCCTGGCGAAGCTGCAGTGTCTCTGCATAGCCAAGGAGGAGAGATTTATTGGAACTACCGCGGGTATGAGCCTCCCGAGAGCCGTGAATTAGCCGCGCAGCTGGCAGTTGCGAGCAGTTACCGGGCAGTGGAGCTGACGGGAAGTGATGCCGGATATAAGGATTGGTTTATTCAGACCTTCCGCAAACCTGGATTTACTGTGGAGCTTGGGATTGGCAAAAATCCGCTGCCACTAGCAGATTTTGAAGATATGGCCCTGGAAACAGGACTTATATTAGCAACGCTCCTTTCCAATGTGAAATAATTATGAAACATTTGCAGTAAACTTGCGTAAAATAAACCATAGGGTATGGCCGCTGTCGTCACTACACGTTATCCGCGGCTGTATCCTTTTTACTTGGGAGGAGGGTCACCATGAAACTGAAAAAAATACTGTCACTAAAACAATGGTCCCATATCTTCAGTAGCTCCTGGCAATACATCCGCTCCCCTAAAGTAGCAATGGGGGACAAGCTGTTATTTACAATTCCAGTATTGCTCTATTGGGTCTTGCCGGACTTCATGCCATTTATTCCGATCGATGATATTGGAGTGACCATGCTGCTAATGGGCTGGTTCGTGTCACGAATGGGCCGGAAATATCCTACCCTTCAGCAGGGTGAAGGATAGCACCGCACATTTTCGACAAGAACTTCAGAGCTAATTAGCCAATATAGTTGCTTTTAGATGTCATTTACCTTTAAAATAAGTAATTGAGTATTTAATTTTCGGACTAGGAGATGGAATATAGATGAAGGTCAAAATTACCCGTAATGCGGCTAAAGTGATAAAGAAACAAATGGAGCTGGAAGGAAACAGTGAGTTGAAGCTGCGCGTAGCAATTACACATGCACACGGTGATCATGCTCACTACGGACTGGACTTGGACACGCCTAAAGAGAACGATGTTGTAGTATCGACAGATAAGGAAATCGATGTTATTCTTGATCCGAGCCAACCACTCCTTGATGGCGTGGTCGTTGATTATTTGTATCTTCCACAAGAAGGTTTTGTCATTACGAATCCCTCTAAAGGTAATCACGGCGATCACTAAACATTCGCCTGTAAATTTCGAACACAAAGAAGGGTTGCTCCATGGCTAACGAAATACAAGTGTGCGATGAATGTAATTTCATGAAGTTGAAAAGTATTATCCCAAAGCTGCAAAAAATGGCACCTGATGCCGAGATCAAGGTCGGCTGCAAGTCGTACTGCGGTCCATGTGGCAAACGGGCTTTTGTTTATGTGAATGGTCGTTATGTGAGTGCTCCAACGGAGGATGAAGTGTTGAAGAAAGCGGAAGCTTTTATCAAACAGCCCTCCGTTCAGAAATAATACTGAGTTCTTATCAACTAAGATAATAGGGTCGATCCCTCTTCATTCTCAGAATAAGTAAAAGTAAACAGAGCAGCGATTCTCCTGTTAATTTGGAGGATCGCTGCTCTGCGTTTTCTGGCCATTGACGGCTTACTTCAATCGTGCCCATCATCCCATCATTTCTCCGTCTCATCATCTCATCGTCCCACCATCTCACCGTCTCATCGAGCCCACCATCCTATCATTCAACCATCCCACAGGGGTTACGGACTCAGATGACGTTATTTGCCTGTTTTTAGCCTTTAAAGCAAGATTTCGGACCCCAGTGACGCTATTCCTTAAAAAGAGGCTCATATCGGCGTTTTCTAGGCTAATAGCTGCTCTGGAGTCCGTTAGCATTCCAAATCTCGGATAATGCTGCGTTTAGGGTCAGCTGTGTCCGTTAGTGAGATACTTTACGTATCTAAGTCGGAAAACCAAACGTGCTTCCAACAACGATCAAGTGGTAAATGTCCAACATAGAGAGGATATCGCAGCAGCCCTTTTCGATAGTTTTTTGGGCAGTCTCTTCGTTTACCCGGATGTAAGCTTAAGGTGCAGATTGTGTGTTCTTGAGCTTCTTGATTCCATCATATTTCATGATATCGTCGGAGATCTGTAGGCGGAGCTTGCTGGTCTCATACCCGATGCTGCACTCCCCTACGTCAACGGCTTCCCGGCTTTCGAGACTATAACAGGTTCCGCTGGCAAATTGCCCATTTTCGCTGGGGAGATAAGAAAGCTTTGCATCGGCATAGGCGCCGGATCGCAGCGTTACAAGACGCTCATGCCCGCTAAACAGATTATTGCCCATGAGATAATAAGGATCACGTGAGATCCCCAGCAAATGGAGCAAGGAAGGTGTAAGATCCAACTGACCAGCTGGAGCTGAATCTAGGACAGAGGCGTTAGAGCCTGGCAGATGAATGAGCAAGGGTACCTGATGCATTATTTGCTGCATATCGAGTGCGCTAAGGCTTTTGCCGAGAAATTGTTCGTAATAAGAGGTCTCCTGGATCGAATTATCATGATCTCCATAGAAAGCAACAATGGTATTATCCCACAGCTCACGCTGCTTCATCTCTTTGACCATTTCCCCTAAAGCTTCATCCGTATAGTGAACAGCCTGCAAATAATCTCCGAAGATCGTGCCCTTGAACTCTCCAGTATCAAGCCCTTGTTTATCTGCAGGGAGAGAATAAGGATGATGGCTGGATAGTGTAGTCAAAAATGAATAAAAAGGCTGCTTTATCGTTTCTGAAGTGTCCATAATATCGAGGGATTGCCGCAAAAAGGATTTGTCACCCAGAGACCAGCCTAGAGGTTCGTCTATTGTATAGTCTTTTTTGTTATAAAAATGGTCATAACCCATCGCGTTATACATAATCTGCCGATTCCAGAAGCTGCCTTCGTACGCATGAAAAGCATTGGTACTGTAGCCCTTTGATTTCAAAATAGCAGGCAGCGTGTCAAACTGATGATCCGGGTAACGGACAAATACCGAGCCGGAGACCAGCGGGTACAGGGAAGCGTTGGACGTGAAATCCGCATCGGAAGTTCGTCCTTGTGAGGTCTGATGGTAGTAATTGCTGAAATAGGTGTTTTCTTTGATTAGAGCGTTCAGATTAGGCGTGATCTCCTGGCCGGATATTGAGCGTCCAACTACAAAGTTCATAAAAGCTTCAGCTTGAATAACAACGATGTTGCTTCCGCTGTATTTTCCAAAGCTGTCATTATTGGCATTTTGCTCAGTGTTTTGTTTATTGAACCAGAGCTGCATTGAGGTGGCTTCTTCTTGCGAAAGCTCGGGCTGCGGACCTAGATGATCTTTAGCATATAAGTAAATATCATAACCGTGAAAACCGATTAGTCCGGTTACGTTATACATCGCCAGACTCCACCAGTTGCCAGTGAATAGATCTTTAGCCCAGGTAGTAGCGTAGGTGTGTATAGGTCCAAAGGTTAGCACGCAACCTAGCGCCAGAGCAACGATGCCATTCACGCTTCTTTTTAGCATCCTGCTCAGGCGTGAAGAGCGGCGGGAATAACCGGTTTGAGAATAAGAGTGAGATTGCCCATAACGGCGAGGGGCGGCATTAGACAAGTATGTATGGGTTTTCCGGTGGTAGAACCCTATTCCGATTCCATAGGCAATAAGCAGAAGCCAGTCAGCGAACAAATAAAGATCGGAAGGACGCAGTAGGGCGAAGATACTTCCACCAAGCGCATCCATCTGTCCAGCCTGAAACAATACGGGTACCGTGATAAAATCCTGAAAATAACGATAGTAGACGATATCCGAATAAATAAGCAGTGTCAGAAGCAAGTTTATACTTAACAACGCTATCGTCTGTCCCCGGCGGGGAAGCCACAGGGTCCAAAAAGACAATAACATGACTGAACCTACAGCAATCCATTTGTCCTGCCGGTTCATATCTATATTGGGAGCATGCAGCCCACTATGCAGAAATAATAACTTGGCCAGCATGATGCCAAGAAAAAGGAGATAACCGATATATCGGGAGCGAATCACAGCAGCTATTGTACTTGTTACGGTTCTGTTGCTCCGAATTGATGGAAAGTCAGACATTATAAAACCTCCTAACACAGAAAATAAATAAAACCAGAATAAACAATGTTGTTGTCTTTTTCAGATGATAAACGTTTCTCATAGAAATATATGAGCGAAAAGTTATAGGCGCTAAACTAAAACAGTCTTATACTCGGAGAAAAACGGACACCCTCCTCATACGAGGTAGATGTCCGTTCTGCATTCAAAGCAATGGTGATCCTAATTATTTCGGATTTCTAGGTGGAAGTGGACCCAAGTATTGATAATATTGACACTCGATACGTCCGTTATACAGTTTGCGGCGTTTGTCTGCCTTACGACCGTAAAATTGTTCGAATTCCTTGTAAGGGCTGATCGCAAAAAATGACCATGTTGGCAGATATATCATCATTTCACCAAACTGGCGGGTCAGCTTCTCCACTTCTTTGTCATTACTGATCCGTTCCCCATATGGAGGGTTAGTAATGATACAACCATATTCTCCTTCAGGTCTTGCTTTGGCGGCAGCCATCACTTTGAAGGTGATTTCTCCGGAAAGTCCAGCACTCTTGGCGGCAGCTTCAGCAATTTCAATCGCTTCTGGATCAATGTCCGTACCTGTTAATTGCAAAGGATAATCATCGCGCACCGCATCGAAAGCTTCTTCGCGCGCCTCTTCCCAAAGATGTTTGGGGATGACTGGCCAATGTTCAGATGGAAATGAGCGGCGTAGTCCTGGAGCAATATTCCAAGCGATCATGGCAGCTTCAATTAACAGTGTTCCCGAACCACAACATGGATCGAACAGGGGCCGATGGCCATTCCAGCGGCTAAGCTGGATTAGTGCAGCAGCCATTGTTTCCTTCAGTGGAGCCTCTGTTGCATGTCTGCGGTAACCCCGTTTGTGAAGCGCGGGTCCTGTGGTATCTAATGTGATCAAAGCGATATCATTTAATAAAATCACCTCGATCACATATCGAGGACCGTTCTCCGGGAACCAGTCTGTATGATACGAAAGCTTCAGCTTCTCGACGATGGCTTTTTTGACAATCCCTTGGCAAGCGGGTACACTCGTTAGTTGTGATTTATGGGACCGTCCTTCAACCGGGAATTCTCCATTCTCTGGAATCCAATCTTCCCAAGGCAAGGCTTTAACCCCTTCGAATAACTCGTCAAAGGTTTTAGCAGGGAATTGGCCCATTTTAACCAATACGCGGTCAGATGTACGCAGCCACAAGTTACAGCGACAGATATCGATGTAATCACCGCTGAATAATACTCGTCCGTTCTCGACCTTGGTCTCATAACCCAGTTCGTTTAATTCGCGCGCTACCACAGCTTCTAAACCCATAGGGGCAGTAGCGATTAATTGTAATTTGCTCAAATACTCTCAACTCCGTTTAACTTGTAGATAAATACTAAAAGCCAGTACAATAAGAAGAGACGACATTGTCGTCCTTTAAAGCATCCATACAAGTATAGGGGAATGTGGGACACTTCACAATGCCCGGCATTCCATAAATCATAAAATGTTCCCCGTCATCCCTTACTATGAGCAAACGGGGGATCCTCAAAGGAGAATCTTTATGCTTACGCAAGAAGAATACAGTGAACAACTTTATACAGAGGACGAAATTCTGCTTCGAGTAAAAGAAGCAATCGTTCAAGCAGGCATGCCGCCGGTGTCTGTCGAGCCAGGGTACGGAAGACTGCTCACCATGCTAGTTAGACTGTCTCGCTCTAAGCGTATTTTGGAAATTGGCGCACTTGGCGGTTACAGCGGAATTTGCTTGTCCCGCGGTTTCTCTGAAAGTGGCACACTGACTTCGCTAGAGCTGAGAGCCGACTATGCTGAGCTTGCCCGACGTAATTTAGAGCTGGCAGGCTTCGGCGATACTACGGAGTATAGAATAGGACCCGCAATGGACAGCCTGAAGGCACTGGAAGCAGAGGGCGCTAGGTTCGATTTCTTTTTCATTGACGCAGATAAGTTGAACTACACTAACTACTTGGAATATGCCATCAAGCTGGCCAATCCAGGAGCGATCATTGCGGGTGATAATATTTTTCTCCGTGGACGGACCTTAAATACAGATAGAAATGGTCCTGCCATCCTGGCTGTGCGCCACTTCAATGAGATGATCGCTACGGATGAACGTCTTATCAGTACATGTCTGCCTGCCTATGATGGACTGGCACTAGCGATGGTCAAATAGCTGATTAGCGAAATAACCGCGGTGTTGTTACTTTGTACAGCTTCAATCGAACCCAAATCGTATTAACCAGCAACAAGCAGCCGGATATAATGAAGAGCCCCTCAATTCCGATGTAACCTGATAGAAAGCCGCCCAAGATAGCTCCCAGCATATTGCCTAGCGCCAATGTACTGCTGTTGAAGCCGAATGCGCGGCTTTCTTTTCCGTCAGGGGTATAGGAGCGGATAAGCGCATTAACGCTGGGCAACAGTCCGCCCATGAAGACTCCCATTAGGAAACGGACTATAATCAGCTGCCAGACACTAGTTACGAATGCCTGCGGAATTAGGAAGAGTGAAGCGCCAATTAACGCATAGGTCAGAATACGATGTGCGCCGACTTTGTCACTTAGCTTCCCAAGCAAGGGAGAAGCCAGCATATTGGAGATCCCTGTAACGGCACTGACCATCCCGGCCAAGAAGGCTATATTCTCAGCGGGTCCATTTAATTTTTCTACATAAAGTGGCAACAAGGCCATAGGACTAATCATTGCAAATTGCAGCAGAAAGGTTACACCGAATAGAGCTGGAAGCTGAGGGATTTTGATTAATTCCTTCAAGCCTGCGAGTACAGAAACCTGTGGCTCTTGTGCGGCTTCGGCGCGGTCGAATTTTTCTTTAACAAGAAATAATGCCAGCAGAGAGGCGATAAAGAGCAAGGCTCCAACGACATAAAAAATCGGCCGAAATCCGATTAAATCGGCAAGTAAGCCACCAATCAGTGGCCCTAGAATTGTTCCTGCTACAGATCCTGATTGCATCAATCCCATGGAGAAGCCCATACGTTCTTTGGGGGTAGTACCTGACACCAGTGCGATGGAGGCGGGATTGAAGCCAGAGATTGTACCGTTTAAGAGACGGAGCAGGAGCAGCTGTAAAGGGGATTGTGCGAAGCCCATTAATACCATGACAATAGCCATCCCAAAGCTGGAACGCAGCAACATGATTTTGCGTCCATATTTGTCTGCAAGCTTGCCCCATAATGGCTGGAATATGAAAGAGGTTAAGAAGTTTGCGGCAAAAATAAGTCCCGCCCAGATTCCAATTTCATGTTCACCCTGGACACCAAGATCCTTCGCAAGGTACAAGGTCAGGAAGGGTGTAATCATTGTCATTCCAGCATTCACCAAAAATTGCCCGAACCAAAGCACTAAGAGGTTGACCTTCCAGGTCTCCCATTTCTTCATAGTGCTTTCACATCCTTTCAAAGAATTTCAGAGAATATATGATTCACGGAAAAAATGCCATTTTATCAGTATATCATTTTTTTCAGCTTCATGTGTGCAACACATGTCATAGTAATGTCATAGGATTGTCATTCCAAACTCTTCGTATTAGTTGTTACAAGCTTTTAAAAAGGGCATAATAGTAGATATGCCGATTAAAAAAATCTAATAAAATATAATGGAGATCTTATCATGACCTACAATGACACTTTTATCCGCGCCTGCAGAAAGCAGGACACGGAGCACGTTCCCGTATGGTACATGCGGCAGGCCGGCCGTTATGATCCCGAGTACCGTAAAATTAAGGAAAAGTATTCGTTACTTGAAATCTGCAAGCAGCCTGAGCTGGCGGCAGAAGTAACCATGATGCCCGTTCGCAAGCTGGGTGTGGATGCGGCCATTTTGTATTCCGACATTATGAATCCAGTTGCTTCAATCGGAGTGAAATTCGATATCGTTAAGGATATCGGTCCAGTGATTGAGAATCCGATCCGTAGTGCAGCTGATGTGGAGAGACTAAAACCCATTGATGTGGAGGGTGATCTGAGCCACATTTTGGAAACGATTGCTATTCTGGATAAGGAACTGGACGTTCCTTTGATCACTTTTGCAGGCGCGCCGTTTACAATTGCCAGCTATTTGATCGAAGGTAGACCTTCCAAAGGATATATCCGTACGAAAGAGCTAATGTACAGTGAACCCCGTGTCTGGGAAATGCTGATGGACAAGCTAGGCGATATGATTATCACTTACCTCCGAAGTCATGTGCGGAGTGGAGGCAAAGCCTTCCAATTGTTCGACAGTTGGGTTGGTGCGCTTGCTCCACGCGATTTTGAAACGTACGTGCTGCCGACGGTTTCTCGTATTTTTTCCGAATTATCTGATCTTGATGTACCTAAAATATACTTTCCTGGCGTAAGCTCTGGAGAATTGCTGCCAAGCCTTACGAAGCTTCAAGCAGACGTAATCGGGCTGGATTGGCGAGTTAGCTTGACTGAAGGCCGACGCAGAATAGGCAATAAATTTGCGATTCAAGGAAATCTTGATCCATATTTGCTTACAGCTCCGATGGACCTCTTGAAAGAACGCGCGAAAGCACTGATCGATGAAGGTGTGCTTGAGCCAGGTTATATCTTCAATCTGGGCCATGGATTATTCCCGGAGGCCTCATTAGACAAACTTAGAGAATTGACGGAGTATATTCACGCTTATTCTCAGGAAGTATTACAAGAAACGGCTAAGCAACGTTCGTAAAAATATAAGAATTTATTTGTTCCACGCTATTAAATTGTAAAGGGGACGGAATCCGTGACAGTAAAAATAGGTGTTCTCGTCATGTCGTATGGCACTCCTAAGAGCCTAGAAGATGTTAAAGCTTATTACACGCATATTAGACGGGGGAATCCGCCAACAGCGGAGCAGCTTAAAGAGTTAACCGACCGTTATGAAGCAATCGTCGGGGGGGTATTCCCACTGCGGGAGAATACAGACCGGCAAGTAGAAGCTTTACAAGCAGCATTAAATGCGGATAAAGCGGGAGCAGATGTTGAATTTGTCTGCTATCAAGGCTTGAAGCATGCCAGTCCCTTTATTGAGGACGGCGTGGAGGCTATGGCGAAGGATGGCATTACTCAAGCAGTGGGTATTGTTTTGGCGCCACACTATTCCAGTATGAGTGTAGGGAGCTACATCAAGCGTGCGCAGGAAAAGGCTGATGCATGCAAGATTGACATGGGTTTTGTGGAGAGTTACCATATGCATCCTGAATTGATCGATGTGTTAAGCCAAAGAGTGTCGGCGAAGCTGGATCAATATATTGAAGCAGGTGCGACCCGTGATGAGATTCGCGTATTATTCAGCGCTCATAGTCTTCCAGAACGTATTCTGGCTATGGGTGATCCATATCGGGATCAGCTGCTGGAAACTTCGCAGGCAATTGCAGCTCAAGCAGGCGTAACCAACTGGCAGTTTACTTGGCAAAGTGCTGGCCGCACAGCTGAACCGTGGCTTGGTCCAGATATTCTGGACACGCTGCAACAGCTTAGTAAAGAACAGGTGGAATACGTATTGGTGGCCCCTATCGGATTCGTATCCGATCATTTAGAGGTACTGTACGATCTCGATATTGAGGCAACAGCCGTAGCTGCAGAGCTTGATATGCGTCTTATGCGGATTGACTCACTGAATAGTGATCCCGCATATATGTCTGTATTGAGCGATGTAATTCGTAAACGACTGGAGCAGATGAAGGCCGCTCAATCATGATTGGCCCCACAAGAAAAATTGTTATCATAGGCGGAGGGCTGAGCGGACTCAGCGCCGCCTTTTATATTCGTAAATTTTATAAAGAAGCGGGTATTAAGCCTGATATTGTCTTACTTGAGAAAGAGAAAAACCTCGGTGGAAAGATTGAAACCTTACATCGCGATGGTTTTGTGATTGAAAAGGGACCGGATTCATTTCTGGCGGAAAGGGCGGAGATGTGCGAGCTGGCTAAGGAATTGGAATTGGATCACGAGCTGGTATCCTCCAACCCTCTTGCTAAGAAGCGATATATCTTGCAGCGGGACAAGCTTAATCCTTTGCCAAACGGTCTTGTACTCGGTATCCCTACCGAACTGAAACCTTTTTTATCAAGTGGGTTAGTTTCGTTTGGGGGCAAAATACGTGCGATGATGGATTTTATTCTTCCTCCGCGGCGTAATGATGAAGACGAATCGCTTGGTGAGCTTATTGAGCGCCGTCTAGGGTCTGAAGTGCTGGAGAACTTAACCGAGCCACTCCTCTCTGGCATGTACGCCGGAGATATACAAAAAATTAGCCTGCATGCTACTTTTCCGCAATTTGGACAATTAGAACAACAGTATGGCAGCCTTATTCGTGGAATGCGCACAGGGCGAAAGAATAAAAAGGCACAGGAAGGTACTACACAGAGTACCTTCTTGACGTTCCGCAAAGGGCTGCAAAGTCTCGTGCATAGTCTGATTTATGAGCTGCATGATGTTGAACAACGGACGGAATCTAACGTAGTTTCTATTCAGGCTGTTGGGAGTCCTTCTATTTATGAGGTAGAGCTGGAGAATGGCGAACGGTTGCTTGCGGATGATGTATATATCACTACGCCTAATTTTTCGGCTGCTGACTTACTTCGTCCCCATATGGAGGTTACGGCGCTGGAAGCGGTGGATTATGTTTCAGTAGCGAATCTAGTCATGGCTTTTAACAAAAAGGATATTGTTAACGAATATGATGGATCAGGTTTTTTTGTGCCTCGTAAAGAAGGGCGAAATATTACTGCCTGCACATGGACATCTACGAAATGGCCGCATACGCCTCCTGATGATAAGGTGCTTTTGCGCTGTTATGTGGGTCGTTCTGGTGATGAACAGAATGTTCAGCTGCCTGATGAGGCTTTGACGGAGCTTGTGCTTAAAGATTTACGAGAGATCATGGGCATTACTGCGAAACCAATATTTACGGAAATCACCCGCTTAGAGCATTCCATGCCGCAGTATCCTATAGGACATCTTGATAATATTACCGAATTCCGCAAAGAATTAGCGGCTTCGCTTCCTGGTGTGTATGTCATTGGCGCCGGATTTAATGGCATAGCAATGCCGGATTGCATCAAGCAGTCCAAGCTTATTGCGGAAAGCGTTGCTAAACAGCTAATGAATGAAATGTGAGTACGATGACTAAATAAAACAGTGAAGCGAAGCATGAGGCGCTTCACTGTTTTTCTTTAGTTAGTAAAATTTTCTATTTCTATCGACTCTCTTATTTGTAGGGTGCTGTGATAGATATGCTATAATAAAAACAATTTGAGAGTAGAGGAGATCACAGAAACCATGTATCCGCCGCGATCGCGTTCTAGACAAAAGAACAAACATAAGAGCAAACGCAAGCGCAGAACGGCCTGGGCTTGGATCAATGCAGGTCTTCTTTTGATGATTACCGTGTTATTGACTTATAGCTTTACGAATGACCCTGACAAGAAAAGCGCCTCACCGCCTCCGGTAGCAGAAGCGACAGCTACGCCTATACCAGAGAGTAGTGATCAGCCTCAGACAGCACCTCCGGTGGTTGCAGTTGCAACGCCTGAAGCTACAGAGACGCCAAGCCCTTCTCCTACGGCAACTCCAGAGCCAACGCCTACACCGCAGGAGGAGCCCGAAGAGATCATTGAAACACAAGCTCCTGAAGCGACAGCGACCCCTGCGAAGGATGAGGACAGCTCGGAAGCAGCAAATAATGATGCAGTGTCTGGTCTGCCGTCAGATGATAACGCGTCTGGTAAGACGGTAACTTTGAATTTTGGTGGAGATGTTATATTTTCCGGGAAAGCTGGAGAACTGCTGGAGAAGAAAGGTTATGATTATTCGTATGCCGCATTGGAGGGTCTGTTCAAGAAAGATGATCTTACGATCTTGAATCTGGAAACTCCAGTGACCACAGGTGGCGTAAGTGCCACTAATAAGCAATTTGTATTCAAAGGATCACCACTCGCTCTGGATGCGCTTAAGTCAGCGGGTGTGGACGCAGTAAATATGGCGAATAATCACACGCTTGATCAAGGAGAGCAAGGCTTGCGGGATACCCTTAACCACCTTGCTGAAAGAGGAATTCCTTATGTGGGTGCGGGGCTTAACAGTAAAGAAGCATATTCGGCGCAATATTTTGAACGTAAGGGCATTAAGATCGCTTTGCTGGGATTCACCCGGGTGATTCCTGCGTCGGATTGGATGGCAGGGAAAAATAAGCCGGGACTTGCCTCCGTATACGATAGTGCAGAAGGACTGAAGGCTATTGCTGCAGCCAAAAAGAAAGCCGATTTGGTGGTCGTAGTGGTCCATTGGGGTAAAGAACGGGTAGAACAATATGATAAAACGCAACAGTCGCTGGGCCATAGCTTTATCGATGCAGGAGCCGATCTTGTCATTGGCGGCCATCCACATGTGTTGCAAGGCGTGGAGCCATACAAGGGCAAATGGATTGCCTACAGCACCGGGAATTTTATTTTTACGAGATCTACAGTGCCTGCCACTTGGGAAACTGCGGTTTTTCAGGCGGAATGTAGTGTAAAAGGTCAATGCTCCTTAAAGCTGAAGCCTATGAAAGCCGAGCTAGCACAGCCTGTGCCAATGAACGAAGTGGATGGAAAGCTTTTGTTAAAAAGAGTAGAAGCTCTATCCGCAGGACGGGTAAAGATCGGCAGCGACGGTAAAGTCACTCAAGTTACCAAATAGGGTTCCTGGGAGGTCCTTATGATGAACAATTTGTGTGTAGCCCATCGAGGGTTTTCCGGTAAAGCTCCAGAGAATACATTGGCAGCCATTCGGATGGCGATTGCCATGCCCTTTGTGCACTGGATGGAAATTGATGTCCAGCTCTCCAAAGACGGCGTTCCTGTTGTCATTCATGATTATACGTTGGACCGGACGACCAATGGTCATGGCAAGGTAAAGAACATGGACTGGGAATATATCCGGCGTCTGGATGCGGGGAGCTGGAAAGGGCGTGTTTTTCAGGGCGAGCGGGTGCCTTCTTTGGAAGAGGTGCTGTCACTAGCCTCTGGAAGATTGCGTCTGAATATTGAACTGAAAACAGTGGGAGATATGTATCCTGGCATTGAGAAGACGGTGACGGATCTTATTTCTGCAAAAGGTATGCGGGACGACGTGATCTTGACCTCTTTTGATACTGGAGCATTAAAAAAAGTCAAGGAAATTGATCCCCGTTTTCGTACCGGATTGATCTTTGATTCCAGATTTGGCAATCCTGCACGCAGGCTGCATGAACTGGATTGCTCTTTACTTTCGATTAGCTTCTCGCGTCTGAATCCTAGACTGGCTAAGCTTTTGTCCGAGCGTGGGGTGGAAATTATGGCTTGGACTGTGAACAAAGCGAAAGAGATGCGTCGCTTAGCCGACATGCATTCTGATATAATGATCTGTACAAACCGCCCGGATATATGGGGCGACACCTTTCTGAAGGTATAAATAATCCAAATCGATGGGAAAGAGAGCTGACTGTTTATGTGCGCTGCTGTTAATAATCTATATTGTGTTGGACGCAACTACAAGCTACACGCGGAGGAATTGGGTAACAATGTGCCCGTGGAGCCGCTCATCTTCATGAAGCCCTCACATGCGGCTGTTTCCCTCGATAAAGCAGTAATTAAGCTGCCAAAGGATGCGGGTCAGATTCATTATGAAGGTGAACTTGTACTGCGTATTGCACGTGATTATACACCAGGCATGAGCGTGGAGGATCTGGTAGATGTTATGGCACTGGGACTGGATTTCACGCTGCGTGATGTGCATAATGATCTGCAGAAGAAAGGTTTGCCGTGGACGCCAGCTAAAGGCTTTAAAAATGCCGCACCACTCACCCCTTACATAGCGTTTCCAGATAAGGAAGAGCTGGAGGGAACTGATTTTACAGTGGTGAAAAATGGGGTGGAAGTACAACGCGGCAATGTTAAAAACATGATTTTTTCACTTCAAAAAATTGTTGATTTTATCGCGGAGCGCTACGGGTTAGGGAAAGACGATGTGATATTTACAGGTACTCCGGCAGGCGTGGGTCCTACTGTAGCTGGCGACGCTTTCGAGCTGTACTGGGGCGACAAGCTGATGGGGACTTGCCTGATCGGTTAATAGATCTGTTGGAGATGAATCTATGCAGTGGGTTATTGGCGCTTTAGGCGCTTTGATTGTTGCGGGAGCGGCATATTGGAAGCAGTCTTTAAGTCTCTCTGGCATGATTGCCGCGGTAGTGATGGGCACTATTTATTTTGGTGCCGGAAATGCTTTTTGGTTTGGGATATTGCTGATCTTCTTCATCACTTCAAGCCTGCTGTCCAAACTTCATCATGATAATAAAGCAGAATTAGAGCTGACGTATGCTAAGACGGGCCGCCGCGATGCCGGGCAGGTCTTTGCTAACGGTGGACTTGGCATGGTTCTGGTTCTTCTGAATGCGATCTTCCCGCATGAGCTGTGGGGGTTCCTATTTATTGGTGTAATGGCTACAGTAACCTCGGATACATGGGCTACGGAGATCGGAACACTGAGCAAGAAACCGCCTCGTTCTGTCCTTACGGGTAAAGTTCTTCCTGCCGGAGCTTCGGGTGGTGTATCCAGCTTGGGTACGCTGGCGGCAGCAGCAGGAGGCGCACTCATCGGTGCGTCAGCTTGGCTGCTGCGTATGATATCCGGCATGCCGGATCACTCTTTCGTGCTGCTTACCCTAGCAGGACTTGCCGGAGGATTAGTCGGCGCCTTTGCCGACTCTATCCTTGGTGCAACCGTGCAGCAGATGAACCGCTGTACCGTATGCGGCCGCGAAGTGGAAGGCTCACAGCATTGTGGGGCTCCAGCTGTACACGCAAGAGGCTGGAAGTGGATGAGCAATGACGCAGTCAATGCCATCAGCTCTATCCTAGGAGGTACGGCAGCCTTACTGCTGAGCATGATCATTTAGCATTTGAATTTAAGCTTTGAACGGCACAGTTTAGGGAGGGACCGATGAGTAGCACATCCAATCAAAAACATACTGCTATTCTGGATGCCGCATACGAGCTCTTCGGTTCAGGTGGATTTTACGAAACGAAGATGTCGGAAGTGGCGGAGCAAGCCGGGATAGCAAAGGGCACCGTTTATTTATACTTCAAGAGCAAGGAAGAATTATTCATGGCAGTGACTCGCCGCGATTGTGAGGGATTTCTCCTGCAATTACAGGAAAGGCTGAAGGCTAGTGATACTTTGGCCGGTAAACTGTCGATCATTGCTAAACATCACCTGAATTATTATTATGAACGCAAGCGGCATACGAAGCTCTTTTTCCGTGCCCCTAACAATAATCCTGAATTAGTGGCGTATATGACTCAATTTATGGAGCAGTACATGCAAGATGTGGTCAAGGTATTATTAGAAGGTGGAGCATCCGAGCCTGAGCTTATGGCACAGTCCTACATAGGGATGCTGGATCGTTTGAAGATGGATATTTTATTTGATCCGTCTTTTACGGAGGAGGACGCGTATAAACGCGCTGATTTCGCTGCTGGTCTTTTTATTAGAGGGGCCATGATCACCTGAATTTTGGATAGGATGATAGACCGGATAAATAGCATTGGTTAGATGCGGGCCGGTTTTATGAAAATATAAGGCAAGCGAGGAAATAGCATGAATATTATGACCGTGGAACATCTTTCCAAGAGTTATGGCGAGAAAGTACTCTTTAGCGACGCTTCATTTGGTATGGACGATCGGGATAAAATTGGCTTGATCGGTGTGAATGGAACGGGTAAATCAACCTTTTTACGGATTATTGCCGGTCTGGATACTCCGGATGGTGGACAAATTGCCATCGGGAATAATGTAAGAGTACAATATTTGGCGCAGAATCCTCCTTATGATCCTATGAATACAGTTTTGCAGCAAGTGTTCGCCGGGGATGATCCAGACCTTGCTACCATGCGTGAGTATATGGAGACTATGTCCCAGCTTGAACAGCAGCCTGGTAATGCTGAACTGGAAGGAAAACTAGTAAAGATTGGGCAGGCGATCGACGCTGCGGGAACATGGCATTTGGAGAGTGAAGCCAAAAGCGTGCTTACCAAGCTAGGCATCTTAAAGTTTGATGCGTTAATGGACACACTTTCTGGTGGACAACGTAAACGTGTGGCTCTGGCAGCTGCACTGATTACCCCCTCTGAACTGCTGATTCTTGATGAGCCTACCAACCATATTGATACGGATTCCGTGGCTTGGTTGGAGCAATATTTGCAGAAACGGCGCGGCGCTCTTTTGATGGTGACGCATGATCGTTACTTCCTGGAGCGTGTGGCTAGTGTCATGCTAGAGCTGGATGGTGGCCAGCTTTATCGTTATGAAGCTAACTATTCACGGTTTCTAGAGCTTAAAGCCGATCGAGAAGAACGAGAAGCCTCTGCCGAACAGAAGCGTAAGAATCTGTTGCGTACAGAGCTGGCTTGGATTCGTCGCGGTGCCAAAGCCCGTTCAACAAAACAGAAGGCAAGAATCGACCGCTTCGAGAAGCTGAAAGAGAGTACGGGAAGCAGCTCGAACGGTTCATTGGATATCTCTGTGGCTTCTACACGTTTAGGTCGCAAGATCATTGAAATTAATGATCTGTCGAAAGCGTTGGATGGTCGTCAGCTAATCAAAGATCTCAGCTATATCGCTGTACCCCAGGATAGAGTGGGCATCGTCGGCCCGAACGGCAGCGGCAAATCAACACTCTTAAATATGATTGCAGGTCAGCTGCAACCCGATAAAGGTGAAGTTCAGCTTGGCGCTACGGTTAAGCTTGGTTACTTTACACAAGAGCATCAGGATATGGATGACAGTATGCGTGCCATTGAATACGTGAAGGAAGAAGCAGAAGTGATACGGACAGCAGACGGCAGTGTGATTACGGCTGGTCAAATGCTGGAACGCTTCTTATTCCCTCCTGCGATGCAGTGGACACCGATCTCCAAGCTGTCCGGGGGCGAAAAAAGACGCTTGTATCTGCTTCGTGTATTGATGGGAGCGCCTAACGTATTGCTTTTGGATGAACCTACGAACGATTTGGATATCGGCACATTGGCTGTTTTGGAAGATTATCTGGATGAATTTCCGGGTGTCGTCTTTACCGTATCCCATGACCGTTATTTCTTGGACCGTACGATAGATAAGCTGATTGCTTTTGAAAATGGCGATATCCGGATTCATGTTGGCGATTATACGGAATATGAAGAATGGCTGGCCAAAAATGTACCGTCACGCATTGGAGAACCGAACAAAGAAGGAAGCTCAAAGCAAAAAGAGGCCGCGGACACTGCCAGCAACCCTGCAGCTTCAACGGCTCCCAAAACAAAACTCAAATTCAGCTTCAAGGAACAGCGTGAATATGAGGGCATTGATGAGCAAATTGAATTTGCAGAGCAACGTTTGACGGATATTAGTGTACAGATGGAGGCGGCTTTTGCTGACTCTGGAAGGCTGCAGGAGCTAGTAGAGGAGCAACGCCTAGCCGAAGCAGAGCTGGAGCGTCTTATGGAACGCTGGACCTATCTGAACGAGCTTGCGGAGAAAATCGCTGGTAAGGCTTAAACCCGTTGGATGGCTTTGAATGAAAATAGGGGAGGGCTCTGTGTGGAAGATAAACTTAAAGCTGCCGTAGCCCTACGCAACGCTGGTAAAGCGGAAGAAGCCAAAATGATGCTGTTTGAGCTATATGAGCAGAATGCTGGGGACGCTGAACTTCAATATCAATTGGCCTGGACGCATGATGTGCTGGGTTTGGAGCGGGCGGCAGTACCCTTTTATGAGAAAAGCTTGGCGTTAGGATTACCTTCTGAGCAGAGAGTTGGCGCTCTATTGGGACTGGGCAGCACCTACCGGACACTCGGAGAATACGAGAAGTCAAAAGGTCTTCTGATGCTGGCTGTTCAGGAGTACCCGGAGAATAAGGAATTTCCGGCGTTCCTAGCCATGACCTTGCACAATCTTGGAGAGCATAGTCAAGCGATGGAGCTGCTGCTTAAGCTGTTGGCAGAAACCTCTGCGGATGAAGGGATAAGAAGTTATAGTAAGGCCATTTCTTATTATTCAGATAAACTGGAGCAAGTCTGGGATTGAGGCTGGCTTTTAAATCACAGTGATTCTTACAAATCACTACCCGGACACAGCTGACCTTAAACGCAGCATTATAACCCATTTGGAATGTTAACGGACACCACAATCGCTATTGACACTAAAAGCACCCAATACGTTCCTTTTTTGCGTGAATAACGTCGCTTGGGTCCGAAACAATGCTCCAAAGGCTAATAATTTGCGAATAACGCCATCTGGGTCCGTAAGCACCAGCCGAAAGTGAAGACCACCGGAAATTCCGGGAGTGTCTGTTGAAGAACAAGTGAACCACCAATAAACAAAAAAAGAGTAGGGTCCTCCACTAATTGGAGAATTCTACTCTTTTATTTTTCTACTTATTTATTTCGTTCCGTCCACAGCAATCATTTGTACTACAGACCGAGAATCGCCGGGTACAATGATTTCCTTCGCATTCATCTGGGAAGAGCCATCTCCGTCCAAGAAGATGCCCTCCAGACCCTTAGCAGGAACTGTCTGGAGGATCGCTGAGCGGAACTCTGCCGCTGTTGAGAGCGTTGGGGTAACAATCAGCCAGAGCTTTCCTGTGTTGTCATACACCATGCCTGAGCGCAGGCGTTTCTCATCAGCGTAAGGAAGATGCTCTTCAGCTACTGCCGCTTCCCATAAGTCTTCGTGTCCCAGATTCATACTAATGCCACCTTGCGCAAAATAATGCTGGCGATCAGTAATCTTCAATTCTTCTCCAGAAGAGACAACCTGTACGGAGAAGCTACGGCTGGCACCATCCCAGACAAGGGTTCCACGTGCGTATTTAGCATTGAACCAGCCAGACCCATAACCCTTCTGGGCTCCGTTGACTGGAGTATCATTCATGATAGCCATGGATAAAAGCGCATCTTGATAGAAAAAACCACCGTTAATCCCATATGCATTAACTTGCCGTAAAGGGACACCCGCGGCCCTGAGCTTAATATCCTCAGGTGAAAGTGACATCATATAGAGCTGCACGTTATCTGTACTCACTGTTTCCAAAAAGCTATAGGCGTGAGGAAGACCTTTAAAGGGATCTTCCTTATGATTTCTAAATACCAGAAACAACGATACCGCTAACCCCACTATCAATAACACCAGAAGTGAGACGATAAGTCCCTGTCTGCGCCTCCAGAGCTGGTTCAGCTTGCCAGAGCTACCCTCAGTTTGTCCCCACATAAGCAGCGAGAAGCTTAGCAGTGTTCACTACAGCTTGCTTATGCGTACGTTCCATGGAGTGAGAGGCATGTACACCTGGGCCAATCAATGCTGCACGGATATTGTTTCCGCCTCTGAGCGCTGCGGAAGCATCGGAGCCGTACATAGGATAAATATCAACGGCATAAGGAATTGCTAGTGCTTCTGCCAGTTCAATCAAACGACCTGTCATAACATAATCGTAAGGGCCGGAAGAGTCTTTAGCACAGATGGATACATCGGTTTCTTTACAGCTGAGATCATCACCCATGGCGCCCATATCGACGGCAATCATTTCATTGATTTCACCAGGAATCCAAGCTGTACCATGTCCCACTTCCTCGTAGTTAGAGATGAGGAAAGAAAGGTTGTGGAGAGGTTTCCAGCCTTCACGTTTAATACTTTCCAGCAATCCGAGAAGGGCAGCCACGCTTGCTTTGTCATCTAAATGACGGGATTTAATGTAGCCGCTAGGCGTAATCACTGCACGTGCATCGAAAGAAATGAAATCTCCGACGGAAATGCCAAGCTTGAGTACGTCTTCTTTAGAAGATACCAGCTCATCAATACGTACTTCCATGTTCTCCTCTGATCGTTTGAAGTCACGGGCGTCTGGATATACGTGTACAGATGGATGGCTGGTTAAGATGGTTCCTGTATAAGTTTTGCCGCTACGGGTATGGATCGTGCAGTATTCATTCTCAATGCTGTGCATGGCGAAGCCACCCACAGAGGTCAGACGCAGTGTGCCATTAGCTTTAATCGAGCGGACCATGGCACCAAGTGTATCCACGTGAGCGCTGATGCCAATAGTACGAGAGGGATCTAAGCCAGGGACGTTAAGAATTACGCCGCCTTTTTCATTCCAGCTTAAAGGTACGTTCAGCGCAGCTGCTTCTTCAGCAACTAGTGTCATTACCTGTGCGGTGAAACCGCTTGGGCTGGGGGTGTCGAGTAATTTTTTTAGGATGGAAAGTATGTAGTCTTCATTAGGTTGAATGGTAATCATTAGTTAAGCCCTCCTGTTAAGCCATCATTGTCTGTGTTAAAAGAATCCAGTGAAGTGTCGGCATCACGAAGCTTGGTAAGCTCAGCAGTTAAGCTTTTAATTTGCTTTTGTAGTTTGTATTGACGAAAAATGCCGTAAGAGCCCACGATGATTCCGCCAATTAACGCGCAGCCAAGAATAACGAGTATAAGTGGTATATTAACCACATCAAAACCGAAATTGACTTGAACGGGATCAACGTTGATGACTGCGAATATGGCGGTTAGCAGCGCGAAGATTAGACCCGCAATTAGTGACCATTGAATTCTCATTGAATTCTTCCTCCTCAGGGGGATATAACAATATAAAATCCCCTGCCCAGATAGGGCAAGGGATTAATGTAATACTAAGCTCTCTGCCTTATTTGGTCAACTGTTCCATTTGCTCGATAACACTTTCGAACACACTCATCGCTTCGCGAATCGGCTCAGGAGACGACATGTCAACGCCTGCTTTTGACAAAATATTGATGGAGTAATCACTGCCACCGCTCTTCAGGAAGCCGAGGTAACGATCTACCGCCGGTTTACCTTCTTCAAGGATTTGTTTGGCAAAGCTAGTCGCTGCCGAGAAGCCTGTTGCATATTTGTAAACATAGAAGCTGTTATAGAAATGCGGAATTCGTGCCCATTCCATCTCGATATCCTGATCTACAACCATTTCTTTGCCGTAGTATTTGACATTCAGGTCGTAGTAGATACTTGAAAGATCTTGAGGGGTAAGCGAATCGCCCTCTTCAACACGCTGATGAATGATCTTTTCGAATTCTGCGAACATTGTTTGCCGGAAAATCGTTGTCCGGAACTGATCGGCATAGTAAGTGAGCAGATACATTTTTTCCTTAGGATCTGTAGACTTTTTGAGTAGATAATCCATAAGCAAAGCTTCATTGGTAGTTGAAGCAACCTCTGCAAGGAAAATGGTATACTGTGCATCCCGATAGTTCAGAGCGTTGTCTGAAAAATAAGAGTGTAGAGCATGACCCATCTCATGTGCCAGAGTAAACATACTGTTCAGATTATCGTTATGGTTCAGCAGGACGTATGGGTGTGTGCCATAAGGGCCCCAGCTGTAAGCTCCAGAGCGTTTATTCTCGTTCTCATAGACATCAATCCAGCCATTGTCGTAGCCTTTTTGCAGCACATTCAGATAATCTTCACCCAGCGGTTTGAGGCCTTCTTTGGTAATTTTCTTCGCTTCTTCGTACGTGATATCCAGCTTATATTCATCTACTAGTGGTGCAAATAGGTCATACATATGTAACTCATCCACACCAAGCAGCTTTTGACGCAACTTCATGTAACGGTGCATTAAAGGAAGACTCTCATGAATCGTATCGATCAGGTTGGTGTATACCTCTTTTGGAATGTTATCACCGTAAAGAGACATTTCCATTACAGATGGATACTTGCGGACGTGTGAGAAAAAGACGTTTTTGTTCACATTGGCGCTAAGCGTTGCTGCGATGGTGTTTTTTTGCTTACGATAGGTGTCATAGACTGCTTTAAAAGCATTTCGGCGAACCTCGCGATCGGAGCTTTCCAAGAACTTGATATAGTTGCCGTGAGTCAGCTCGACCTCTTTGCCATCTTCATCTTTAATCTTAGGGAATTTCAGATCTGCGTTGTTCAGCATACTAAAAATATTCTGAGGCGCTTGTGCTAGGTTTCCAACTTGGGCAAGCAGAGCTTCCTCAGCCTTGGACAATACATGCGCTTTCTCACGTTTCATCTCTTTTAAAGTGAAGGTGTAAGCGGACAGTTCAGGATCAGCAATAAATTGATCCAACTTCTCAATAGGCAGTGCCAAGATTTCTGGGGTTACAAAAGAAAAGGCTTCGCCTGCTTCGATCCCAAGCTTCTTCGCTTTGGAGGACAAAGCTTGATATTCAGGATTAGCAGTGTCTTCATCCTGACGCATATGAGCATAGACAAAGAGTCGCTCAGTGGAGACGGACAGCTTGTCATCCAGCTCAAAACATTGTTTCACAGCTTCTGCGGAATCAAGTTTACCTTGGAAATCAGCAGCTTTTTTGATCAGTGATTTAGCTTCAGCATATTCTGCATCCCAATCCTTCTGAGAGGCAAATATATCTTCAAGCTTCCAACGATTCTCAGCAGGTACTTCACTTCTCTTCAATAATTGTTCCATAGAAACCCTCCTAGAATGATGAGATGTAGTAGGCATAATCTCCCTCGGCAATACTGTGGATGATATTTCACCCGGTAGCAAGCTGAGCACAAGTAGAAGAGGGATGGACTTGAGTGTAATAGGCATGACGTCCTCCTCTTTGAAAAGTAGAGTCAGCTTATTATGTCCTGCTAAGTCCTGATTATTAATATTTAGTCTTCTTTATATGGTAGTTATGCCAACAAGCTATAAATAACAAAGATGAAAGCAAACAGAATCATTACGACCGCAGCCATGGCCATGCCCCGCTTTAGTTTCGGCGGGACACGATCCTTGGTCATAATTAATACTGCGCCTAGACAGAGGACTAGGACAACATAAATCGTGAGATTTTCGTTATTCATTTCCTGTTATACCTGTTTGAAAGCTGCAATGATGTTTTTGTACTCTTCTTCATTGTCTTTATAAGATTCTTTGTTGAAGCGGTTATTCACCCATTGCATCATCGCTGGACGACTCAGGAAGGTATGTGTTTCTTCTCCCCATTGATCGGAAATTTCGCGGAGTACAATGTAGCGGCCTTGAACTTCTACCGTCATCATATTCCATTTGTCTGTTTTGTATATTTCATGTTTTTTGATCATTATCATTACCACCCTGGCGATTTTTGGCTTTTGGCTCAATGATAACGCACTGGAGAAGGGAAAAGCAAATTAAATCATATATTAAGGGTTGGGTTTGATTGATTTGAACAGAAGATTGCAGTATACTATAGTTATACGCCATATATGGCGGTTATTTTTAGGAGGTTGTTCAATTGAAAGGTACAGTAAAATGGTTTAACGCAGAAAAAGGTTATGGTTTTCTTCAAGTAGAAGGCGGCGAAGATGTATTCGTACACTTCTCAGCAATTCAAGGTGAAGGATTCAAGACTTTGGACGAAGGTCAAGAAGTAGAATTCGACATCACTGATGGTAGTCGCGGACCGCAAGCTGAAAACGTAGTAAAATTATAAGAAACAGCAGGACAGTTAAGCTGTCTGCTACAAATATATAATTTACTTGGCAAGCCCTTGCAAGAGTGGTTACCAACTTACAGAACACAGTTCTTTCGGGAACTGTGTTTTTTTACGCCCACTATAGATGTTCTCCTAAATGAAAAAGGTCGTTGCACTCCATTGAAGGGGAGTGCAACGACCTCTTTGTATTATGGAATAATACCAACCCTAATTATAGGGAGGCTTTTTTGTTCTTTTTTCTGAAATAATTGATCGGCTCCAGGTTGGATTTCAATAAATGCTGTCCCAGAAACCCTGCAAAAGCAAGCAAGCTGAAACCTGTAGCCACTATATAAAAAATATAACGCCCCGCCTCTTGATAAATAATGCCGCCAAAGGTACCGCTAAGCAGCCCAGAGGCACTTGACCAAACGACGGTGAAAATGGCAAGACCTGTTGCCCGAAGGCGATCCGGGATAATCCGGGTGATATAACGGACAGATGTTACATAAAAAACACCAAATGATATACTGTGCATGGCTTGAATGGCAATCATTGAGCCTGGATGATCCGCCAGGGACATCAAAAGAAAACGCAGAGCATACATCAGACTCCCCAAGGCCAGCAAGGGCAATTCTTTGAATTTGTCGCCGTATCTGCTGAGGATAAATAATACAGGGATCTCACTAAGAGCTGACGCGAGCAATGCCCAGCCAATGATTTCCTCACCTGCGCCTAGTTGTTTTAGACTGATCGTCAGAAAGGCTTCGTTCATTCTATGGCCCAACGCGAGTACAAACACACAGCCGAAGAACCACAACACCTCTTTTTGCAACAATATATCTTTAAGTCCATTTTTGCTATTATCAGCTTCAGCTGTGTCCTTATCTTGATTCGTTGTTTCTATAACAGCAGGTCTTTTAACATCCTTAAGACCTAGGGTAATTAAAAGTGCAGCAATAATGATGATGATACATAGGGTCAAGCTCCAAGTAGAGCCCAATGCTCTTAATGCATAGCCAACGGTTAGAGCAAAGAAAGAATAGCCTAAGGAGCCAAAAACGCGAATGGTAATGAAGTTCCGTCCGTGTCTTTCGGCAACTTTGATAGCCATTGTATCGGCAAGCGGAAAAACTGGGTAATAGAAGAAGTAGAAGAAGGACAAAATAAGCATGACAGATGAAAATTCGGCCGCTCTGGCTAATAGAAGACCAGTTACTAATTGACCCGCAAGTAGTATGAACATGATCTTTCGAACGGTGCCTAACTTATCGCTTATCATACTCCAGAATAGATTGGATAGGATGGAGATAAGGGGACCGAGGGAATACAAGTAGCCTATCTGAGAACTGCTAAACCCTAAATGTGTGTAGAATAAAGGAAAGTAGGATACTACAAGGACGCTGGTACCATATATGGTAAAAAGAAAGGAACGCAGCCAGTTTTGATCACTGTAAAGGCTGCCGGTCCGTTTTGAAAACATGGATTGCACTCCTCCGAAATTGAAATATGCCTAGTATAGCATAAAGCAATGGGGAGATGTTTTTAAAAACTGCTGTATTTCTGAATCTTTCATGATTTTACGAAAGTGATTTTGTTGTTTGTACAAATACGCCTGATCATATTATAATAAGTGGTGATTTGGATAAGGAGACAACAATGTGGAGGCACTGTCATTGAGTGAATTAGAGCAAGGCCGTTACCTTAGCCCGCGTGGTCCACTGGGACTTATGAACAGGGTCTATAAGTACGTGCTGCCGGAAGTGAGAGAATGTCTCCATTTCTGGCGCCAAGATGCGAACGGGATTCCCGATCCCGAGCTCCGGAAGCAAGCACTTGCCAGCATTGAAACTAAAGAGTTTCATTGCATAGGCGGTGGTATTTATGCCGCCGGCAATTTATCGATGAAACATATACTGATTCCGCTAATTGTTGCTTATCAAACTATCAGTGATTATCTGGACAACTTATGTGATCGCAGTACTTCGCTTGATCCTGCAGATTTCAGGCTGCTGCATCAATCTATGCTGGATGCTATTGATCCAAATGCTGAGCCAGGTAATTATTATGCGCTTCGAAGTGAACAGAATGACGGCGGATATTTGTACAGGCTGGTTCGTAAATGCCAAGAAATGATTTCTTTGTTGCCAGGTTATTCCGCTGCTGCAGCGGAGATTCGAGAACTGGCTGTGCTCTATACAGATTTACAAGTGTATAAGCACATCCGCCCGGAACTCAGGGAAACAGCCCTGAAGGAGTGGTGGGAGGAACAGGGCAGTCGAGCGCCGCATCTGCAATGGAATGAGTTTTCGGCTGCAACGGGATCAACACTAGGTGTATTTATGTTATTTCTTTCCGCATGTGATCCGAAGCTGAACCAAGCTTCTGCGGCTTCGATTCGAGCTGCGTATTTTCCGCATGTATGTGGTCTGCACATTATGCTGGATTATCTGATTGATCAGGAAGAGGACCGAGCAGGCGGTGATCTTAATTTCTGCAATTATTATGATGACACAGATACCATGCTGAGTCGGATCGCTGCAATGGTTGAGTGGGCCCGTAAGGATGTTCGAAATCTTCCAGAGTCTTCGATGCATCGTATGGTGATTGAGGGATTGCTGGCACTTTATTTATCTGATCCCAAAGTTAGCGAACAGCGGGAAGTTCGCTCTGTATCTAAAAGCCTGATGAAAGGCAGTCCGCTTACAAGACTGTTCTTCTTCGCTAACAGCCGTTGGATACGCAAACGCTTTTTGTAACCATGTCGCGAAGTTGTTTTTATAAGATGTATCAGGCTTCGCACAATTTTAAGGAGGAACAACAGAATGTCTAAAATTCAAAAAATCGCAGTATTGACTAGTGGTGGAGATTCACAGGGAATGAACGCCGCTGTTCGTGCGGTTGTAAGAAGCGCACTTTATTTCGGTATTGAGGTATTTGGGGTGCAACGTGGTTATCAAGGTCTGCTGAATCGCGATATTTTCCCAATGGATCTTCGCAGTGTAGGGGATATTATTCAACGTGGCGGTACTGTTCTGCAGTCTGCAAGATGTCTGGAGTTCACGAAACCGGAAGGACAACAAAAAGGCGCGGATATCCTTAATGAACTGGGTATCGATGGTCTAGTAGTTATCGGTGGAGATGGTTCTTATAAAGGAGCTAACAAATTAAGTAAACTTGGTATCAAGACTATGGCTTTGCCAGGTACGATTGATAACGATATCTCCTTCACAGACTACACTATCGGGTTTGATACAGCGGTTGGCGTTGTTGTAGACGCTATTAACAAGTTGCGTGACACTATGTCCTCCCATGAACGTTCTTCGATTGTAGAGGTTATGGGACGCCACTGTGGCGATATCGCGCTGCATGCTGGACTGGCCTCCGGAGCAGAAACAATTCTTGTGCCGGAAATGCCGTATGATTTGAATGAAGTTGCTGACCGGATGCGCGATAACTTTATCAGAGGTAAACGTCACAGTATCGTAATTGTTGCCGAAGGCGTTGGCAAAGGTGAAGATGTGGCTCAAGCTCTGAAAGACCGTCATGCTTCTCTGGATGCACGTGTTACTGTACTCGGACATATCCAACGTGGTGGAACACCAACTCCTGGAGACCGGAATCTGGCTAGCCGTCTTGGCGATTTTGCCGTACGTAAGCTAATCGAAGGTGAATCCGACAAGGCTTGTGGTATCATCAAAGGTGAATTAACTCTTACAGATATTGATCTCGTTGTAAATACGAAAAAGGGCTTTGACCTGGAGCTGTACGAGCTGGCTTCCCGTCTTTCCCAATAATTAGCGACGCTATATATAAAAAGGAACAGCTGCGAGATGCGCACTGTTCCTTTTTTGTGTAATATGGATCGTTAACTCTGTGGTTGTTCCTGTGTGTATTGTGCGGCATAACGCCGTTGAACTTTGATAAGCCGAGACAATAGCAGGGTCGCACCGATGGCAAGACCGGTGATAAGACCAATCCAGTAGCCGAATGCTCCTAGATCTGTATAAGTTGCAAGTATATAACCTGTAGGTAAGCCAATTACCCAATAGGCAATAAAACAAATGATAAAGGCTGGGTTAACATCCTTATATCCGCGAAGCGCCCCTTGAGTAGGTGTAGCAATTGCATCTGAGATTTGAAAAAAGATTGCATAGATCAGGAAATGCTGAATCAACGAGATGACATCGGGTTCATCTGAATATAGACCAGCTACATGATTTCCGGCAAACAAGAGTAATAAAGCTGTGGCCAGCGAAAGGATTGCCGCCAGCCCGATACCCATTATGGCATATTGGCGTGCATCCTTTTGTCTGCCAGACCCGGTCTCGAAGCCGACGAGGATGGTAAGGCTGATGCAAATACTGAGCGGAATCATATAGAGTGTTGTTGCAAAATTGATTGCTGCCTGATGCGCGGCAATTGTTACGGTATCAAATCGGCTCATTAACAAGGTTACAGCGGAAAAGACAGCCGTTTCGAAAAAAATCGAGAAACCGATGGGTACTCCGATTTTAAGCAAATCTTTAATGCTGTTTAACGATATGAAGTAGAAATTACGGAATAATCTGAGATTTACAAAGGCCTGAGAACGATATATGAACAATAGAGCAACGGCAAATATAACCCAATAGGTAATGGCTGAAGCTACCCCTGCACCAACACCCCCGAGACGAGGGAATCCGAAGTTCCCGAAGATGAGCAAATAGTTCAAACCTACATTTACAGGCAAAGCTATTAGTGTAATACACATGGATACGCGTGTTTGCCCTAAAGCGTCTATACAGCTACGAAGTACCGTATATCCAAACAGGGGGATAATTCCGAACGAAATAGAACTGAGGAAGCGGAAAGCAACATCTCTTACACCAGGCTCCAAGTTCATAAAATTAAGAATAGGTGACAAGGCAAAGCTGCCAATCAGCAAGACGATGATCGAAACAATTAGTGACAGCCAAATACCTTGTGTGACTTGAAAGGCGACATCCTTATCTTTTTTGCTCCCGATGAGCTGTGAAACAATAGGTGTGATCCCCATAAGAATACCGCTGAGACCGGTTTGGATTGGAATCCAAAGACTAGTTCCTATCGCAACTCCTGCCAGATCGACGGTCCCGAATTTACCGGACATATTAGTATCAAAGAAGGTGATCGCGGATAAAGCAATTTGTGTAACAAGGATTGGGAATAAAATATGAAAAAATTGTCCTGCCTTTTGTTTTAAAGAGGTGGTCTGTATCATAATTCTGTGCCTCATTCTTTATGATTTTTCATGGAATAGGTTAAATAGTTCAATAAGTTTCCGTTAAAAGACCCGGCAAACGCCGGGTCTTTAGCATACGTATATCAGATCAGCTATAAATAATAAGGGCTGTATTCATTGTTTTTCGTAATCAACATCGGCTGTATAGCGATTGTTGGCGTTCCAGAGAAGGAACTCATCCACATTCTCATCTTTCAAAGCGCGGATTTGATCTTCCACCTGTTTTTTACCATATTTCACATAATGACCACTTCCGAGCCAGCTTGCTGTAAAGTCTTGAATCCAAGGCCGAATAACGGGTTTGTAGCTGCCCAGTGGATCAAGCTTCTTATGTGTATCAACCATGGAGCCTTTGATTGTAGCGTAAGGATCTAAGTCGGGCTCTTTCACGCCAAACCATCCCGTTGAATAGTGACTTGGATAAACCATTGGACTGATAACATCCACATTCTTGGATATTTTAACAAAGTCTTGGCCGATACCCTCAGCAGGGGCAGATGCGGCATATCCAAAAATATCTACGGACACACGGACACCAAGTGGAGCTAGCTCTGCTTTGGCATATTTAACAAAATTAGATACAATTTCTACGCGTGAATCACTGGTTTTAGTGTATTTAAGGGTTTCAGCGCGTTTTTCGAATCCTTCCGGAAAACGAACATAGTCGAACTGAATTTCTTTGAAGCCGAGCTTGACAGCCTCCTTGGCGATATCCACATTGTATTTCCAAACATCTTCATTATAAGGATTAACAAAGCTGTCGCCGCCTTTATTCTTCCATACAGTGCCATCAGAATTAACAAAAGACATCTGCGGGTTCTTCTTGGCAAGAATGGAATCTTTAAAAACAACAATCCGGGCGATAGGATAAACATCATGTTTCTTCAAACGTTCCATTAACTTGCTGATATCTCCAATAAAAGGCTGAGGGTTACCGAGCTTCTGAAGGTCGGCATTATCGGTCTTATATGTGATATAACCCGCATCGTCCTTAATGTCTATAACCATTGAGTTAAGTTCGGTTTGGTCAAGCAATGTAAGCAGCTTTTCCATTCGTTCCCCACCAGCACTGTAGGCGGTAACATAAATGCCTTTTACTTTGGGTGCGTCTGGCTGTGGATCGGTGTGTAACATACTTTCTGAGTTTGTTGCTTCAGGTGAAGCGCTTGGAGCTGGAGTTGCTACATTCGAATTGTTGTTTTGTTGTGCAATGATGGGGGGATTCATGGCGGACTTCAAAGCGATCGCCACTTCAGCGTCATGTTGGTTCTGTTGTACGCCTACGCTTCCCAAGGCCATCATCAGTAGAGCCCAGGTGATGTTCATTCGTTTTTCTCTCCCTTTATGTACTTTCCCCTAAATTATATAGGAACGGTTGCTCCCAAAAAGAACAGTGTTGTAACAATATTAGCTCAGATTGGGAATAAAAAACCGCCTTTGTTGTTTATAAACGAGATGTATGGATTCGAAACGGTATGAAAAAAGTAAATGCCGCCTTAAATCGGCAACAGGGCCGAACCCAAGGCGGCAACTATCAAGACTTCTCTTGCGGCTTGCTCATTGAAGATACGCAGAATTCTGATGTTCACAGATGCTGTAATGGATAATATCCATGGCATCTGCAGGTTCCAGAATACTTAGCCCGTCTCGCAGAACGATTACTGAATTTAATTCGTCCTGTTTGAGAAACGGCATCATATCAGGATACCACCTCATGACGATTGCTGACAGTTTTACCGTTTCCATTTCCACAAAAATCACCCTTTCCTTTTTCGATAGTTCTGAATAGATTCAGTGTTCATCGGAAAACGAAGTGCTTTGGAAAAAAGAGGGGTAAATCTCAATCTTTATGAAATTGTTAGGGTTCTGCGTGTGTATAATATATCATAATTCTGAGTTTGGTGCATTTTCCAATACTAGGAATTTTTATTTCCTCATTTTGTCTTTCCGAAAGGAACCCATAACACCCACTGTTTCAACAATATTTACAAAAGCTTGCGGATCTGTCGTGCGGATGATACGTTGCAGCTCTGCAAGTTCGTAGCGGGTTGTTACCGTCATTAGCATGTCCTTTTCAACGTGAGAATAAGCGCCTTCTGTTTTAATCTTTGTGACACCTCGTTGAAGGCCTATTAGATGTTGCAGTAATTCATCTGTACGGTTTGTTACAATATATACGGTTACCTTTAAGTGGCTGATATGAATCATATCCAACACTTTACCTGTTACATATATAGATACCATTGATGAAAGTGCTAAATTCCAGTTCTGGTCAAGATAAGCGGCCGCCAGGATAACTAGTCCATTTAAACTTACCACTACATTGCCGACCGGGAAATCACGGTATTTAGTGATAATTGAACCCAAGATGTCAAAACCTCCGGAAGAACCTCCTGCACGGAAGGAGATACCGCAGCCAATCCCAACGAGAACTCCGCCAAATACAGAGGACAGCAGCATATCTGTAGCCACCAGATGCTCAGGAATCACCGTTAAGAACCAGGTTGTAAACACAACGGATAACATGCTCATAATAATAAATCTCCGGCCTAACTGGAACCAGCCTGCAGCCAGCAGAGGAATATTAAAGAGCAAGTATAGGAGGCTTATGTTTAATGGAGTGAAATAACCCACTAACATGGAAAGCCCAGATACGCCACCACTTAGTAAACGGTGTGGAATTAAAAATAGATTAAATCCACTGGCGATCAGTGCTGCCCCTAAAAAAACAACCAAACAATTCAAAATCTGTCTTAACAAGTAAATCCACCCTTATATATATATTTAAAAAAATAAAACATGAAAGCAATGAAAAGAAAGGAACCCACTGGTATTCTCACATGTGTTTGTGATATAATGTATAGGATATTCTTGAGTAGAACGTTACAATGGTATTTTTGCATTGCATCGGATGTAAAGCTACAGTTGCTCAGGTACAACAAGGTACCTGATGATTAGGGAGGCTTTTCGTCCCAAAAGCGCTATATCATGCAGAAAATAGAGCATGATTGGACAGCCTATAAATGTGTTTACCGCTACTTAAGAATACAGACAAGCATGTGGAATGTCCACTGTATAGAAGGAGCATGAATAATTTGAAAACATTCGCAGAATTTGGCTTGGAGCCAAAAGTGCTACAAGCAATCACAGAGTTAGGATTTGAGGAGGCAACACCGATACAGGAACAGTCGATCCCATTAGCATTGACTGGGTCGGATCTGATCGGTCAAGCTCAGACTGGTACAGGTAAGACTGCTGCTTTTGGTATCCCCCTCATTTCGAAGATTAACCGTGAAGACGAAAAAATCTTGGCCCTTATTATGGCACCAACTCGTGAGTTGGCCATCCAAGTGTCAGAAGAAATTGGCAAACTAAGCCGTTTCAAAGGTCTTCGCTCGTTGGCGATTTATGGCGGACAGGATATTGGACGTCAAATCCGTGGATTGAAAAAGAAACCACAAATCATTATTGGTACACCTGGTCGTTTGCTCGATCACATCAACCGTAAAACGATCCGTTTGGATGATGTTCAAACCGTTGTATTGGATGAAGCAGATGAAATGCTGGATATGGGCTTTATGGAAGATATTCAGACTATCTTGAAGCTCGTTCCTGTAGAACGTCAAACCATGTTGTTCTCTGCTACAATGCCACCAAACATTCAACGCCTAGCTCAACAATTTCTTAACAACCCGCAACATGTCTCCGTTATTCCGAAACAAATCAGTGCCCCACTGATTGATCAAGCTTATGTGGAAGTGCCTGAGCGTCAAAAGTTTGAAGCTCTTAGTCGTTTGATTGATATGGAATCACCTGAATTAGCTATCGTATTCGGACGTACTAAGCGCCGGGTTGATGAGCTTGCTGAAGCTTTGCAAAAACGCGGATATTCTGCTGATGGATTGCATGGTGACTTGTCACAGAACCAACGTGATGCTGTAATGCGTAAATTCCGTGATGGCAGCATTGACGTGCTGGTAGCTACTGACGTAGCGGCACGTGGTCTGGACGTATCCGGCGTAACTCACGTAATTAACTTTGACTTGCCACAAGATCCTGAAAGCTATGTACACCGTATTGGTCGTACAGGACGCGCAGGTAAAGAAGGTACGGCTTGGTCATTCGTTACTCCACGCGAAATCGATCACCTGCATTTGATCGAACGTGTTACTCGTCACCGGATTACTCGTAAACCTTTGCCAACAATGGCTGAAGCTATTGAAGGTAAACAACGCGTTACTGCTGAGCGTTTGCTTGAAGTGGTAGAAAGCGGAGAATTGAACGAGTACAAAGGAATTTCTATTCAATTGCTTGAGCAATATGATTCCGTACAATTGTTGTCCGCAGCTATGAAGCTTCTCACTGGCGACAAGAAGGATTCCGCAATTGAATTGACTCCTGAAGATCCAATTCGTGCTAAACGTCGTGGTGGCAAAAACGATATCCGCAGTGGCCGTAAACCTAATGGTGGTTATGGCGGAAACCGTGGTACTTCCGGTGGCAGCGGTAGCGGTGGCGGATACCGTGGTAACCGTGATAATAACGGTGGCGGTAGTCGTGGTGGCTATAGCAGCGGTGGCAGCAACTACGGTAGCGGCAGTGGCGGCTATGGCGGTGGCTATAAAGGCAACCGTGATGGCGCACCAGCTCGTGACGGTGGTGCAAACCGCAGCGCAGAGCGTAAACCATACACTCGTCCAAGCAGCACGAGCACTCGTCCTGCAAAACGTGAAGATTTCGATAATTAATACTTCGTCCAGATACCAAAGAAGACGAGATGCCGCATTGCGGTTCTCGTCTTCTTTTTGCTGAAATATAAGGATGTTTGGTGAATTGTTGTGTCCTTAGTAGGGCGCGAATTTGTTTTGTGAGATATTAGTATCCGAATGTACGAGTGATGATAACGAGCAAGATAAACAATACGAGGATCGTGCCTGTAGAAGTCCAACCGCCGAAGCCAACAGGTGTAGACATGAGATAACCTCCTTTAGAATGTGGGGATTTTGGTATTTCTTATGGTTACAATCCTAATATATGGACTATAAAGGCTTTACGTATAGACGATAGTCTATAATTCAGAAAGTTGGGCTATGGAAATGAGGAGGTCAAATGAGGTATAGTTAAGATATGTAGTATGTAAGAGACAGAGGAGGAAGGGAATTGGAGTTTAAAGGAGCAATGGGCGGCTTATACCGCGTCACAGAATGGATTTCACGTATCGCAGGAAGTAATATCTTATGGGCACTATGTTCCGCCCCGTTTTTGTTTTTTGGTGTTTTAAAGATGATTATGTTAGGGACAGGCGCAGGTGGAGCGAACGAGCAAATTACATTGAACTGGGCAATGGGGATTCTAGCGCCCTTTACGGTGTTTCCAGCTTCAGCCGCTTTATTTACTGTAGTACGTAAGTGGGTAATGGGGAATACGGATGTAGGAACTTTTCGTACATTTTTTCAGGGGTATAAAGAGAACTATGTAAAAAGTATGCTCGGAGGAGTTATCTATACATTGATGTTCGTTGTTATGTACGTTGATGTAACAGTTTACATGACACAAATGCCTAACTTCAGAATTGTTGGTATTTTGATGTTGGTGCTGATGATACTTTTGTCGGTATCCATGTTTAACTTCTTTTCCATTGTGGTTCATTACCAAATGGGCTTCAAGCAAGTGATGACCAATTCTATATTGCTGACTATAGCACGCCCAATTCGTGTGTTCTCTACATTGATTGCAGCCGCGGTTCTTGTTTATATCGGTCTTAGATATCCGGCTCTGTATTTCATTTGTATTCCAACGTTGATTGCAATGGCGGCCTTCTTTAACTTCTACGCTACTTATAATAAGCTACAGCTGCAAGTAGAAAAGAAGAAACTAAAAGAGCAGGAAGAAGCAGAAGCAGCAGCATTGAACAATCGGGCGGATGAATATGACGACGATGACGATGATGATGATGATGATGACTACGAGGATGAAATTGATGAAAAGGACACCAAACGCATTTAACAAAATGCTGGATTAAGCGTTGGATATTTCCAGGTAATTAATTCCTGTGTAAAAATAAAGCGCATACAGGTTTACTTTTTCGTTAAAACGCAATATAATAATAACAAATCCTGCGATGTACGTTACGGTTACTCGTTGTTTTGAACCAATGATAATGTCTTGGGAGATCTACACGAAGCGCAGCTGAACCGCCCTGTCTATATGACTTGGGGAATTCAAAAACGTTTTCTGCGATCACCCACCTGCTCTAGCAGGTTCAGAAGACACTGTAGCCGGACGGCATAAGCGGGTTTTCTCTTGTTTAAGCCAAGGCGCCCTGTTTCCCGTGAATAATGGGAGCGGGCGCTTTTTTGTATGTCTGGAATAAAGGGAAAGTGAGTTATACCCTTTTGTTCCTGAGACAAGAGTGTTACACTTAGAATAATGAACTTGGGATTTGTAGAGGGGGAAGAATTTTGTCGTTAAAAAGAACCTTGGTTGGCTTATTCCGCAGTCATGATGGAACAAGCGACCGCGCCAAAGATCCGACATTAAAAACGCGTTATTACAATCTAACTAAAGACAAAGCATGGGAAGAAGTTTCATCAACTTTAAAGAAAGTTCCTGGATTTAAGGTGCTTCACGAAGTGGAGTCTGTAGGTGAGATTACTCTTGAGAAAAGAACGGCATTTGGCCGTACGCTGGACATTACGGTATCGGTGCTAAATACGACGCCTGTTCGTTGTGGTGTAGACATGTATTCTGCATCTAGAGGTTCACTTGGTGATCTCGGGGCGAATTACCGTGTGATTCAACGCTTGTATGCATCTTTGGACAAAAAATTAGGAAAATACAAAGCAGACTGATTTTTAGAGGCCCGTCAAACCCTTCTTGCTTAGGGATAGTATGAATGCGTTTACGTAAACGGTGAGCTGCTCAGTGTGTTATCGATAAATCTTTCTATTACAAAAAAAAGCGGGAGAAGGATGGACCTTCTGCCGCTTTTTTAACAGAGATAATTAAGTATTGTTGGAATAACCGCTACTGATTAAAGAATTAGAGCAGCTTCTTCACAGCAGCAATAGCATCTTCATAGTTAGGGTGCTCGGTCATTTCACTCAAATATTCAACATATACGATCTTGTCGTTCTTATCCAGAACAAAGATGGAGCGCATATCTAAGCGGAATTCTTTAATCAGCACACCATAGGCTTGTCCAAATGAGGTTGCTTTGTGGTCGGATAGAGTAATAACTCGATCGATACCGGCAGCACCGCACCAGCGAGCTTGGGCAAACGGCAGGTCCGTGCTTACCGTGAGAATTACCACATCGTCACCAAGCTCTGCGGCTTCACTGTTGAACCGGCGGGTCTGTGCGTCACATACCCCGGTATCAAGAGAAGGGACAACACTGATTAGCTTGATTTTACCGGCATAATCACTTAGAGACACGTCTTCTAGAAGATTCTTGCTCAGAACAAAATCGGGTGCAGGATCACCAGCTGTTAGCTTAGGTCCTACGAGAGTGATGGGGTTGCCTTTAAAAGTAGCTACGCCTGTTTTTTCTTGCGTCATATCCTTGTTTTCCTCCTCGAATTATAATATTGGATTCTTACTGCCACAATAAATTATAATCTTAATAGCAGGAAGATGTCCAACCGGACAAGATATATATGTAAAGGGATGGGTGTTATGATATTTATTCGATACGAAAATTGGAAAAGTTATGTCCGGTATTATCCGGTAACCTGTCTGCTCATATTGGCCAATGTGATCATGTTTATCCTGACGGTAATTAACGGAGGATCAACAAATATTCAAACGCTTATTGATTTTGGTGCTATAGTAGATGTGAGTCCGTACAAAGAGGAACTGTGGCGCTATCTGGCCGCTATTTTTTTACATAATGGGTTTTCCCATCTGTTCTTTAATTGCTTCGCTCTCCTGGTGTTTGCACCGCCTCTGGAGCGATTGCTGGGCTGGTGGCGTTATGCGCTGCTCTATGTGGCGGGTGGTTTTCTGGCAAATCTGCTTACAATTGCGATTAGTGCCCGCTCAGTAGTAGAGGTTGGTACGGTTTCGGTTGGTGCTTCTGGAGCAATCTACGCCATTTATGGTGCATTTTTATACATTGCCGTTATTCAACGGGCGATGATGGATGAGGGCTCGCGTAAGACTTTATACGGATTGCTAATGATCGGGATCATTATGTCGTTTGCTACACCGAATGTGAATTGGGTTGCACATCTCGGAGGTTTGGTTTCTGGCTTTTTCGTATATGGGCTAATTATTCGTATATTCAAAAAAAGCCTAAGACAGGGGCGATGATGGAGTGGAGCTAAGACAGCTGCAATATTTTTTAAAGGTAGCTCAAAAAGAACACGTAACAAGAGCGGCAGAAGAGCTTCATGTAGCGCAGTCTGCGGTAAGCCGTCAGATTCATCAGCTGGAGCAAGAGCTTGGGGTTGATCTATTTATGCAAAAAGGGCGCAATCTGCAGCTTACCCCTGTTGGGCAGCTCTTTTGCAAGAAGGTTGAGAGTATCCTTAAGGAGCTGGAGCATTCGGTAAATGAGGTGCATGAATTTCTGGATCCCGAGCGTGGTGAGATTCGGATTGGATTCCCGCATAGCCTTGGCACACATCTCATCCCGACTATCGTTGCAGATTTTCGTAAGTATTATCCTCATGTCAAATTTCGTTTTAAACAAGGATCTTACCCTTCTTTGATAAAAGACGTATTGTCTGGCGAAGTGGATTTAACTTTCATTTCGCCTTTTCCGGAGAATGATGAGCATGTCTCGGGGGATATTGTAATGACTGAAGAGTTGTTTGCGATTCTTCCTCAGAATCACCGGTTGGCAGGAGAATCTGAAATTCGGTTGGAACAGCTGCAAAAAGAGAAGTTTGTTCTATTCAGCCAAGGCTATTCGTTGAGACCTATCGTTTGGCAAGCTTGCTTGCAGGCGGGATTCCAACCGCAGATTGCTTTTGAAGGCGGAGAGACCGATACCATTCGTGGTTTGGTGGCCGCAGGGATGGGTGTAAGCCTGCTTCCGGAGATGGCGTTCTATCAGACGAATCCTCTCCAACCAGCCCAGGTGAAGGTTGTGGAGCCTGCGGTGACGAGAACGGTTGGCTTGATCTACCGTACAGATAGTAAATTACCGCTGGTGGCACGTTCCTTTCGGACTTTTTTAATCTCCTACTTTAAAGCTAGGCAAAATAATACCCCGGTCGGCTCTTAGCCTTCCGGGGTTTTTGTTGTTTAGAGGTATGCGATATTAGTCGCGGTTGCCTAAAAAGACGGTGATCAAGCGAAGCAATTCAAGCAAGGATACTAGAGCGGCAGCAACATAAGTTAATGCAGCGGCGTTGAGAACCTTTGCTACTCCGCGTTCTTCTTCGTTGCGGATGAAACCTTGTTCTACCATGACCTGACGAGCCCGGTTACTGGCGTTGAATTCTACAGGCAGCGTTACGAGCTGGAATGCAACAGCTGCTGAGAAGAAAATGATACCCAAGCCTATAAGATTAAAGTAACCGAAGATGAAACCTGCCATCAGCATGAAAGGCGCGATGCCTGATGCGAAATTAACTACCGGGAACATCCGGTGACGAAGTGTCAACATAGGATAACTTACTTTATGCTGAATCGCGTGGCCTACTTCGTGACAAGCGACAGAAATTGCAGAGATGGAACTTTCATAATACACAGGCTCTGATAAGCGTACAACTCTGTGGATGGGGTCATAATGGTCTGAGAGTGTGCCTCTTACAGGTTCAATCGGAACATCGTGTAAGCCATTAGCATCGAGCATACGTCTCGCGGCTTCATATCCAGTCAGGCCGTTCGAATTAGCTACCTTTGACCACTTGCTGAAGGTTCCTTTAACTCTAAACTGTGCCCACAATGAGAAAAGAAAAGCAATAATTACTAATAGGTACATAAACATAGATGCATTCCTCCACTGTATTGTAAATATGGTATTTACATTGGCGGTCCTTGCGTAAGCAATAGCCGGATCGCTTCCATGCAGGCTAATCCCTGAGGGAGCAGATTTGAAAGTACGCGACTGGCCTGTCCTGGCTTCAAACCACTAATAAGAGGTTCAAGGGCTTTTACTTCCCGTTCTAGCCGCTGCATTTGCTGCTCTAACTCAACTAATTTATCAGAGACGTCAGTTTCTGGTGTTGCCTCGTTCCATTTGCCTAGCATAGATTTGATTTCTTCCAATGAATACTTGTCATGCTTTAATTGAGTAATACGTTCTAAAGCAGCCAAGGTTTCATGGCTGTATAGCCGATAATTTTTGGTGCTTCTAGATTCCGGGGAGATTAATCCCAGTTTCGTGTAATAATCAATAGTTCGTTCACTAATGTGAGCAGCCTTAGCTAATTCTCCAATTCGATACAAAATCATATCCCCATTTAATCTCGCCTCACTAATTGAATACGACTGCCGATAAGTGGCGGTCATCTCCTAAATTGATGGTTTCTTATGCTATCTGTAATGATAACAAACTGGAAACCATACAGTCAAACGTCATACTTTCATAAAGTATATGCAGTAAAGAAGGGTTAATTCATGAACGGTGATCTGTAGTTTCTATACAATACACTCAAACTCAAAGGGATATCAAATTTGAAGAATGATTGAGGTTGGAAACTATAAGTTACCCCAATACATAACATTAAATGTTATGTATTTTGTAATTTCGGTAAAAGATGCGTTCAAGTATTAGGTAATATAAATGAGGTTGTGCGCGTAGTTATTTTAATGAAAATGCAGCTAGAATCAGGTCTTTAGGACCTCTAGTCCATTAGTACTGTGAAAATTTCGTGTGCTCAAATAAAATAAAATAAAAACATTCCCAAAATAGTCTTGTCAATTTACCTGACTTCTGATTATAATGACATTAAGAGTTTCACGCTTTGTTAGAAAATATAACATTGGGGAGTGGGGTAAAAATGAAAAAGAAATGGTTGATGATGTTACTGGCCATGATTACACTGATGATTTATCCGGTAAGTGCTTTTGCAGCGGACGGTCCGACGAACGTAGACTTACAAGTCGGATTGGACACAGCGTTTACCTTCCTGGCATTCATTTTAGTATTCTTTATGCAAGCAGGGTTTGCAATGCTCGAAGCGGGTTCGGTTCGGATGAAGAATGCAGGGCACGTAGCAGGTAAGACAGTACTTACCCTGGCTATCGCAAGTCTTTGCTTCTGGGCTATCGGCTTTGGACTTGGTTTCGGTAACGGCAATGGCTTCTTCGGTACTACAGGCTTCTTGTACGGAGGAGATTCAACCGCAGCTTCTTTTGAATCACTTGCATTTTCTGATGTTACTTTAAATGTTAAATTCTTATTCCAAATGGCCTTTGCAGCAGTTTCCTTGGCTATCGTATCTGGTGGTATGGCAGAACGTGCGAAGCTAAGTGTGTATATCATTTTCGGAATTTTGTTCTCCGTCGTAATTTATCCAGTTGTAGCTCACTGGGTATGGGGCGGTGGCTGGTTGGCTGAGCTGGGTATGCAAGATTATGCAGGTTCCACGGTTGTCCATCTTACAGGTGCAACGGCAGCAGTCGTAGCAACCATATTGCTTAAGCCTCGGCTTGGTAAGTTTAATAAAGAAGGTAAACCCGTGATCATTCCAGGTCATAACCAAGTATTTACTGTACTCGGTGTTATTATCCTCTGGTTTGGTTGGTTCGGATTCAATCCAGGTAGTGCTTTGTCCCCAATGGGCGGTTTCTTCGGTCACGTAGCCCTAACAACGAACATCGCAGCAGCAGCAGGTGGTTTGGCAGCATTGATTGCTTCTTGGTTGTACTTTGGTAAGTCTGATATTCCAGCAATGCTGAATGGTGTTCTGGCTGCATTGGTTGCAATCACAGGAGCGTGTGCTTTCGTTGATCCATGGGCAGCAATCATTATTGGTTTTGTAGCCGGTGCTTTTACATTCATGACTTCCCAATGGCTGGAACGTGCAGGGCTTGATGATCCAATCTATGCTTTCTCGGTGCATGGTATTGCGGGGATGTGGGGTGCAGTTTCAACGGGTCTGTTCGCTGTACCTGAGCTTATTACTAAAGGCGGCTTGGTAGGTGAAGCTGGGTTGTTCTACGGTGGCGGTTTCCATCAACTAGGGGTTCAAGTGCTTGGTGTGGTTGGAACATTTGTTTTCGTAGCCGTTCTTTCTTTCATCATCTTGTATGTAATGAAGGTAACTATCGGACTTCGCGTTACAGAAGAAGAAGAATTAATGGGTCTGGATATCAGTGAGCATGGTACTTACGGATACCCTGAGCAAATGAAATTGATCGCAGATTCGGAATCCAAAACCCTTAAACAATAACATTTCAACTCGGACAGGGAGGCGGACCGTGTGGCATCGATGGAGTTAACAGATGAGTATAATGAAGAAAGCTTTAGGACCATCGTATTGGCCGGTTCGTCAGAGGAGCTTAGGGAGAGGCGTGTTGCCTGTCAAAAAGTACTTCTCGAACAGTTGAATGTTATTCCTATAGAGGAATGGATGTTCCGTGTGAATACTATGCATGATCTTATTGCCCAAACCGCAGTACTCATATGTGAGGCGCAGATGAAAGAGGCGGGCTATGGCCCGCCTCCCTGTGCTTATTCCTTTATTGTGTTTGGCAGCAGTGGGAGGCAGGAGGCAACGCTTTGGAGCGATCAGGATAATGGCCTGATAGTCGAAGGAGAGCCTGATGGGGAAAAAAATCGCTATTTCGAATTTTTCGGAACTTTGTTATCCGATATGCTTGAAGAAGTAGGATATGAGAAATGTGCGGGGAAGGTAATGTGCTCCCAAGTCATGTGGCGTAAGACATTATCTGAATGGATAGAGCAGCTTGATAGCTGGAGAACTCAGTTGGAATGGGAGCCGATCCGGTATCTTATTATCTCTTCGGATATGCGTCATGTGGCAGGAAGCGTGAAGTTATCAGCGAAGTGGCAAGAAGCTTTCTATGAAGGCTTTGCGGAAAATGAGCAGCTGTCTAATGCTGTTCTTCGCAATACAGTACGCCACAAAGCGACTTTGAATTTACTGGGACAGGTGTTAACAGAACGGTTTGGTGATTATGCAGGCGGATTTGATGTTAAGTATGGGGTCTATATTCCGTTAGTGAACATTGTTAGACGGTTGTCATTACTACATGGCATTAGAGCTGGCTCGACATTAGAGCGGATTGAAGCGCTTGATAGGCTTGGGAAATATCAACATTTAGAGGATATTCACAGAGCTTTCTTATTAGCAATGCGGTTGCGAGTGAACACGCCATATAGTGTTCAGGATGGATTGTTAATCAGCAGTGATTATGTAGCTGAGAGTGAATTGAAGAATAAGCAGCTGCTGTCTGAGCTGCGTGAAAGCCTGCTGCTTGTCAGACGCCTTCATCGGGCGCTGCAGCGTCAGCTCCGCTCAGCGGAAAGGTGGCGGTCATGAGGGAGCCGAACAAAAGCGGAGGATTCTGGAGTAATCTAAGACAAGGTGGAATGCCCTCGGCAATTGCTTCGATGAGAGGTGGGGAAACTGCGCAACAGACTGCGCAGCAAATGGCCTTTATTAGATCTTTGATGCGAGAGAAGCGGCGGCCTGAGGTGCTGCATACCCCATTGTCTGAATTAGAGACAGTGATCTTTGATCTAGAGACTACAGGCTTTTCCCATCAGCATGGGGATGAGATTATGTCTTTCGGAGCCGTCAAGGTTGTTGGAGAGCAGATCAAAGAAGAGGAATGCTTTTATACACTGGTGAACTGTCAGACGGCTATTCCGGAGGATATTACAAGGCTAACTGGGATTACGGAAGAAATGACACAATCCGCTCCCTCCTTAATGGATGGCCTTCATAATTTTATGTCCTTTGTAGGTCAAAATGTGCTGGTGGCACATGCAAGCTCACATGATAAGGCTTTTCTTAATGCTGCTTTATGGAAAACCTCTAAAGTTCAGCTAACACACCGTGTGCTGGACACGATGATGTTAGCGCGATGGCTTGAGCCACAGCGAAGTAATTATTCGCTGGATGAGCTGCTATATGTGCATGAAATTCCGATTCATGGCCGTCATCATGCCTTGGAAGACGCAAAGATGACAGCACAGCTGTGGGTGATCTACCTGCGGGAAATTTCGGAGCGCGGCCAAGTGGATACCTTGGGTGATCTTTATGCTTATTTAAGTAGAACGTGAAGCGGGGCTTGAGATAAACCGCGGAACAAATTACCGCCGCGGTCATCAGGCAAACGCTCAATATAAAATCCGTTCAGAATGGGATTGCCGCTATCTTTGGTGTTGGGAGAACCTATAAGATAAAGCGCAAACTCAGGTCCTAGTGCTGTTAGTCCTTTATAATCGGCAACTGAAGGGATAGGTGCTGAATGTGGGTGGGAATGAAATAGACCGATGATAGTTGGTTCATTGTACAGTACATTAATCCACTCTTCAGGGTGGGGAGTAAAAGTGTGCAGCGGGTCTGGCGCTACGTTGCGCAAGGGTACGTAAGTATCTATGAGCATGCCACCCGCTGCGGCAGCACCCAGCAGGACTCCGCATGCTTCATGCGGATAACAGGACAGCAGGTGCTTCCCCAGTGCTTGCTGTACGGAATATTTCAGTCTAATAGGCTGGACATTTCCCTGGAATGCTGCCATTTGTTCACCCCTCTCTCTTCATTAGGGTTTCGTCGCAGACGAAACCCTCTTTTTTATTATAAAAGTATATATTATTGTGTAAAAAATGGATGGTTTGAAATTTAACCTATTGAGGGTACAATAGTAGAAAACTATTCCAATCGTAAAGGAACAGATGACTATGAAAGCAAGTAATAAATTAAATATAACAGTATTACTCATAGTTGTATGTGTTGCTGTGTTTGCGGTGTGGTATAATCGTGAGCCAAAAGCAGAAGCTGTGCTTGCGCAGCAAAATGAGCTGCCGATGAAGAGTGGACCTAAGGCTGGACTGCGTGCACCTTCGTTTTCACTTCAGGGAACAGATGGGACTACCTATGTAGTTGATGGCCCCAGAGATAAAGCGGTAATCCTTAATTTCTGGGCTTCATGGTGTGATCCCTGCCAGCAGGAAGCTCCTGAACTTAATACCATGGCCACTAAGTATAAGGATGTTCTAGATATTTACGGTATTAATGTGAGCAGTCAGGATTATAAACCCAATGCTGAACGTTTTATCAAGAAATACGGTCTTGTGTTTCCGGTTATGTTTGATGTAAAAGATGAGGTGTACAGCAAATATAATGGAGCTGTTTTTCCCACCAATGTGCTTATTGATAAGAATGGAGTGATCTCTGAGATTATTTTAGGTATTCTTAGCCCTGAAGAGTTGGAGGAGAAGATAATCAAGCTTACCGAATCATGAAGCAGGCTGTCTCATGTGGAGACAGATCTGTTTTTTTTCTCCAAACAGCAAAAGTCTTTAGATCAGCGATTCTTCTTTTTGGAGGATCGCTGATCTGCGTTTTTGGTTAGCCGCGATTTGCTTTAGTTGACCCCAAGCATTAATTTCACTATACAGTGGAGCAGAAATGGCTGGAACCCCGAAGGAAGCCTCGTTAGAACAATTGGGGAGTTTTTCCCTATTATTTCGAGATCTCGGGTCATTCAACGAATAATTAGGGAAAATATCCCTCTGATCTAGCTGTTTTGGTGGAAAATAATGAAATCACCCTGATTTTTAGGGAGAAATTCCCTATTTCTGTTCATTTATAGCGAATATCGGCTATTTTCAGGGAGTTTTTCCCTAATTACTCTACCGCACCCGCACCCGAACTCGCACCCCGCGCATCCCGCACCGCACACTGCCCATTGCTCACCGCCCACCACCCAAAGTCTATGGGCTAAAGCAATAGTCCGTTATATAGCCAATTTAATAAAAAGAAGCTGCCCTATAAGTAGAATTCTACTTTTGGGAAGCTTCTTTTTTGTCTTACAAAATTCTATAAGTGATCAATTAATGATTGACCAGGCCTCTAGGTTCATTGCTGGTCGTCTTCTCATTCTCCAATGAGAGCTCATTGAGAAGCGCGTAGCGCATACTGTCAACAAGAGCCTCCCAGCTGGCTTCAATTACGTTACTGGAGACACCAACCGTACTCCAGGTGTCTGTGAAGTTCTTGGATTCAATCAATACCCTTACCTTCGCTGCAGTCTGATCCTGTTCATCTATTACACGGACTTTATAGTCGGATAGATGCATTTCCTTTAATTGTGGGAAATAGGTCTGTAATGCTTTACGAAGCGCGTTATCGAGTGCGTTGACTGGACCGTTACCTTCAGCAGCGGTATAAAGATTCTCACTGCCAACTTTCAGCTTCACGAACGCTTCAGATACTACTGGATGTTCTGCGGTTTTCTCAACTAACATCTTGAAGGATTCAAAGGTAAAGGTTTCATTCATCTCGCCAGTAGCTTCCCGAAGGAGTAGCTCCAGTGAGGCATCGGCACCTTCAAACTGATAGCCTTGATGTTCCATCGTTTTGATTTTCTCGATCACCCGGCGAGCCTGCTCGCTGCTTGGATCCAGATTTAAACCCATGTCCTGCGCTTTGGAAAGTACATTGCTCTGTCCAGCAAGTTCGGAGACCAGCACCCGCTGCTTGTTCCCGACAAGCTCAGGAGCGATATGCTCATAGGTCCGTGAATCACGCATGATGGCGGAGACATGGATTCCACCTTTGTGTGCGAAAGCTGCATTTCCGACATAAGGCTGATTTACCGGCAGATTAACATTGGCAACTTCACTAATGTAGCGGGCAGTGTTGGTAAGCTGTGACAATGAATCGCCTGGAATACAGTGATAACCCATTTTGATCTGTAGTGTAGGAATAATAGAACATAGGTTGGCGTTACCACACCGTTCACCGTAACCATTAATGGTACCTTGTACTTGCCGTGCTCCAGCTCCGATGGCGCTAAGTGCATTGGCAACCGCTAGCTCACAGTCATTGTGAGTGTGAATTCCGAGATTGGCTCCGGGCAATTGTTGATTTAGAGCGGTAACAATCTCATGAATTTCGTAAGGTAAGGTCCCACCGTTGGTATCGCACATTACAAGCCAATCTGCTCCGGCTTCCCGGGCTTTGGACAGAACAGCTGCTGCATATTCAGGATTATTCTTGTATCCGTCGAAGAAATGCTCGGCATCAAAAATCACTTCAAGGCCTTGGCGTTTCAAGTAGGATATGGAGTCGCCGATCATGGCGAGATTCTCCTCAAGCGTAGTCTGTAATGCAGTGTGTACATGGAAATCCCAAGATTTTCCGACGAGTGTAGCAGCAGGAACCCCTGCGTCAATCATACGTTTTAAATTGTCATCGTTTTCGGCCAAGGAATTCTTCCGCCGAGTGCTGCCGAACGCTGTGATTTTGGCGTTCAGATGAAGCTCCTTGACTCTTTTGAAAAATTCAATGTCTTTATTGTTGCTTCCCGGGATGCCACCTTCAATATAGTGCACACCCAGATCATCGAGTTTCTTGGCAATCTTCAGCTTGTCGTCAGCCGACAGACTGATGCCTTCACCTTGGGTGCCGTCGCGTAATGTAGTATCGAAGATGGAGATGGACTTAGACATGAGAGTCCTCCTTATAGGGAAATGAATTTATATATTATAGCATTTTTACGCGGGAATGTAACAAAGAACTTTACAGCCTCTTAAGTTGACCTAACCGCAGCGGAGAGTTATTCTAAATTGGACAATAGAAAACCTGAGGATAAGAAGGTAGATATTGTGCAGAATGTTGATCAGTATTATCCAACGAGTGGCAGGGTTATCCTGCATGTCGATATGAATGCTTTTTACTGCTCTGTGCATGAGGCAGAGGACCCTGACCAATATAGAGGCAAAGCTACTGCGGTTGCGGGTAGTGTTGAATTGCGGAAAGGGATCATAGTGACTTGTTCCTACGTCGCCCGCAGAATGGGGATTTCGACGGGAATGCAGGTTCAGAAGGCGCTTCGTATTTGTCCATCGCTTATCGTTATTAAACCGGACTTCCATTTATACCGCAAATATTCTAATGCTTTTATGCAGATTGCATATAGCTATACTCCGTTACTGGAAGCAGTGTCCATCGATGAATGTTACCTTGATATAACTGGCTCCAGACAATTCGGTACACCCATGGAAATAGCGGAGACGATTCAGCGCCGTATAATGGAAGAATTGGGCTTGCCATGCTCAGTGGGGATCGCTCCCAATAAGCTGCTTGCGAAGATGGCTTCCGATTTAAAAAAGCCAAACGGCATTTCGGTGCTGCGGCTGCGGGATGTGCCTAAGATTTTATGGGACAAGCCTTGTAACGAAATGTTCGGCATTGGTGGAAAAACAGCAGAAAAGCTCCGCAAACTGGGCATTTACAGTATTGGTCAATTAGCAGCGGCTGATGAAAATATGCTGGTTGAGAATTTCGGAGTTATGGGCTCATGGCTAAAGCGTGCTGGCAACGGTATTGATCATGGGATCGTTAATCCTGAGCGGGAGCAGAGTAAGTCGATTGGACACACCACAACATTGCCGCGGGATGTCATAGGTCTTGCTGAGGTACGACCGATTTTGTTGAATTTAAGTGATCAGGTAGCCCGGCGCTTGCGTAAGCAAGGTCTTGTTGCCTCAGGGGTGCAGCTGACCATTCGGACACCCGATATGAAGACCATAACCCGTTCGCGTCAGCTAGAGGCTCCTTCGGAGAGTGGGGAGGATATCTACAAGTCCGTCTGCGATCTATATGTTCGTCATTGGAATGGGGAGAAGCCTGTGCGGCTGCTGGGTGTGACCCTGCAGGGCTTGATTGCTAAAGAGGATTCTGCCATTCAGCTTGATTTGTTCGATTACGAACGTCAGCCTAAGAAAGAGTCTCTTAACAAGACTATGGACATGCTACGTAATAAATTCGGTGAAAATGCAGTGTTGACCGCCGGGATGTTAAGCGATTCTCACTCTGCAAGGCTCCGCAATCATAAAGAACGTGGCACTTCGTTGCAAAAGGATAATCTTCTATCTGTCGAGACTGATAAAGAGTAACAAGAACATTCTATGACATGTCAAAATAGATGCCGTAGAATGCGTCAGAAATGCAAACGTATTGAAAATCGATTGAAATTGTATTCTTTTTATATTAATATGAGAAAATATAAGACGCTGGTACAACAGCGCTGTATTGTTCAACGGGAGGCAGAGATAAAATGGCTAAGTACACTTGGGTCGAAAAAGACACTTGTATCGCTTGCGGTGCATGTGGCGCAACGGCTCCTGATATTTTTGATTACGATGACGAAGGTTTGGCAGAAGTTATTTATGAAAATGACGGAAACCACGGCATCACAGCGATTCCGGATGATTTGTTTGATGATCTCCAGGATTCTTGTGATGGATGCCCAACCGACTCTATTAAAATTGCGGATGAGCCTTTTAACAAAGAGGGCTAATTAGCCGGGATTTTGTAACTTCTAGCACAACATAAAGACATCTCCTGCGAACTTTTGTTCAGCTAGGGATGTCTTTTTTGCGATGTCTGACCGATATTAATGTAGGAAGGAATTATAAAATTCGGAGGTTCCGATGAAAAATTCTCAGCACCTCAAAGCATATGTACAGATGCATCCAGACAATAAGATGGCATGGTACTTGCTGGGTAAGGAATACTATAAGAACGGTCAACAGGGGAAAGCTAACTATTGCTTCAATCAGGCTGGAGAAGTATATGAAGCTTTCGAGCATAGTAAGGTGCCTGCGGAAACGCTACGGGAATATGAGGAAGGGCTGCTTCAGGCAAGCCGCCAGCGGGACCGAAGGCAGCAAAGATTCCGCTACATTATGCTTGGGCTGATGCTTCTATTACTGGTTATGGTGCCATCGGCTGTGGCTCCGGGTCTAGATATTGCGGGAGATCAGGATACGGTCCAAGACACGGTTACTTCTGAAGTTAAAGATCCGCTTGATCAAAAAGATGTTAAGAAGGAACCCGTTCTAGAGGCACGAAAAATGATGTATACAGCGCAAGAGAGTGGAGCTTCTGCTTCGTCAGGGAAGCTGATGGCAACTATGCTAATGCGCGAGGAACCGTTTCAAGCTGCTATTTTGGGCATGGAGCGGGAAGGGAAGTGGCTGCTGTGGAAAGAGAAGCTTCCGCTTAATTCCACACTGCAGAAGAATGGGAACGGACGGTTGGTATACCAATCCTATGATCCAGCGGCATGTGCATGCGAACCGCCAGAGCAAGGGGAACTTGCGGTGGATGCAGCTAAGTGGCAGGGGGATCAAGAGGAGCTAGCTACATTATGGAGTGCAATGAGGTCTTATCAGAATCATAAAGGCAAGCTTCCGGCTTCTCTGGCGGAATTGACCAGACCTTTTCCGGAAAATTGGATTGGCGGGACGACACCAGTTATGAAACGTGAGTTCAAATCTCTTAAGGAAATAGCAACTGCTAAGGCACTGGGTACACCGGAAGTTGCGGGTGAGCCTCCAAGCTCAACTGCTGAGGCGGGAATGGGCATACCGACGGCGTTAAGCGAGAGTGGAAGTAGTGGAAAGGGCGTTCCTTTTTTTGACCAGCCGCTTAGAGTGATTGTGGATAAACAAAAACACCGCTTGGCAGTAGTCAGCGGCTCTGTTATTCTACGAAATTATGAGGTAGGGCTTGGGGGAGACAAGACTCCGGAAGGCAATTTCATCATTACAGATAAAGTGGTCAATCCAAACGGTCATGATAATGGGGAGTTCGGAAGCCGCGGACTACAACTTTCAGATAGTAATTATGCTATTCATGGCACCAATGAGCCAGAAAGTGTCGGCAAGGATGAATCCCTTGGCTGTATTCGGATGAGTCGAGAAGATGTGGAAGAACTATTCGCTATGATTCCAAAAGGAACAAAAGTGGTGATTAGTAAAGGGGTTCTGCCTGACAAGCAGCTGCTGCCGGCGAAACGCTTCAACCCTGCTGCTCCGTATGATCAGACCAACCCCCACAAAGTATACCACTGGCTGAATTAGTTCCCGGCAACTATAAACAGAACGATGATGAGAAGAATTAGTAAAGTTAAACTTACGCCGATCCACATTAGCGCTTTACGATTAACTTCTTCTTTCTTTTGCTGCAAAGTTGGTGGTTTACGTTTAGTTGACATCCAGCATACCTTCTTTCTCTCTTAATCGCTGATTACCCCTATATTGTAATGCGTTTACAAGAAAATTACTATACTTTGGGTTAAGCTCTCTGCACACTTACAGGGTAAAATGCTTTTCTTTTGTTCAAGAAAAGGCTAAAATTAAGAAGAAACCTACAGAATCGGGTAGACACGTGGATTAGTGAAGTACCCCTTAAGGAGCGAGAACGGTGTTGTATCGTAATTTTGGTAAACCAATTTTCTTTAAGCTGGACCCTGAGAAGGCTCACCATCTCGTCATAGGTGGATTGGATAAATCATCATCAGTTCCAGGGGGAAGCGCGGCATTGCGTTTAATGTATGGCGTTCCTGAAACGGCAGATTTAGCAGTTGATCTGTTTGGCATACATTTTCCGACTCCAGTTGGACTGGCAGCAGGCTTGGATAAGAATGCCGAGGCCGTTTCTGGATTCTCTTCGATCGGATTCGGATTTATGGAAGTGGGGACGGTTACCCCTAAGGGTCAACCGGGTAATGATAGCCCGCGTTTGTTCCGTCTTCCCTCTGATGAAGCTCTGATCAATCGTATGGGCTTCAATAACGAAGGGGCTGACGCTATGGCAGAGCGTCTAAAAAAATTAAAAAATCGCAGAGTTCCAATAGCAGTAAATATTGGACGGAATAAAATAACTAGTAATGAAGCGGCTCATGAAGATTATCGTCAGTGTATCCGTACGCTTTATCCGTACGGTGATTTTTTTGTGGTCAATATCAGCTCACCAAATACACCGGGGCTGCGCAGTCTCCAGCATGGCAGTGAATTAGCGTTCCTGCTGGCACAAGTAAAGGAAGAAATGGAGATTCAGCGTAAGGCCACAGGCATGAATAAGAGCTTGTTGGTTAAGATTGCTCCAGATGTAAGTGACTCTGAGTTGGAGTATATGGTTCAATCACTGACAGAAGCTGGTATGGATGGTATTATTGCTACGAATACTACATTGAACCGGGATGGACTTAGTCATGAAAAGGCTAATGAGACAGGTGGATTAAGCGGTAAGCCACTTCGTGACCGGTCAACGGAAATCATTCGTAGGATTTATCGCCAGACTGAAGGGAAGATGCCGATCATAGGTTCAGGGGGCATATTCACCAGTCAGGATGCGTATGACAAGATAAGAGCAGGCGCAAGTCTGGTCGAAATTTATACAGCACTCATCTACGAAGGACCGGAGGTTAACCGCAGGCTGCATGCCGGATTACGGCAGCTCTTACGGCGGGACGGATTCAGTCATATCTCTGAAGCAGTGGGTGCTGATCATCACTGATTGAAGGAGTCGAAAGGACAGGAGGACGAAGGCGATGGACGGCAGGGACTGGGGAACTTTTTTGCTTCCATATGAACAGACTGTGGAAGAATTGAAAGTTAAATTCAAAACAATGCGTTCGGAGTTGAAGAAAAGAGAGGAATACACGCCGATTGAATTCGTAACTGGTCGTGTAAAGCGGCTGTCAAGCATTTTGGAGAAGGCTAAGCGCCTGAATGTGAAGATGGAGGATCTGGAGACAGGCATTGAAGATATAGCCGGGATCCGGATTATGTGCCAGTTTGTGGAGGATATCCGCAGAGTGGCCGAATATATCCGGGCTCGTAAGGATCTTGAAGTCCTGTATGAGAAGGATTACATCACCAATTATAAAGAGAGCGGTTATCGCAGCTTTCATATGATTATTAAATATCCTGTGCAGACAGCTCTGGGACAAAAAATAGTGCTCGCAGAGATTCAAATTCGTACACTAGCTATGAATTTCTGGGCAACCATAGAGCACTCTCTGAATTATAAATATCGGGAAAGCTTGCCGGATGAAATGCGAGTGCGCCTGAAAACCGCAGCTGAAGCAGCCTCCATCTTGGACAGCGAAATGTCCAGTATTCGTGATGAAATCCTGGAAGCGCAAAAGACCTTCGAGGAAAACTCGAATATGACGACTCAAATTCTCAAATCTATTCATCAATTGTATTTCTATCATTTGGTGAATGAGGCTATAGATACTCAGGCTCGATTTAACGAAATATGGCAGGCTCAGGACATGGAAGCGATGAAGGAGCTTCTGGATCATGTACGGGGACTTCTCTCCGCAGCTAAAAAGGATAGTTTGCCGGATGGCTTATGATCCGTTGTATTTGGCGTATCTAGTGTACTTTAATCGTGACCGGGATTATTTCGAATGTCACGAGGTGCTCGAAGAGCTATGGCTTGCCAAGCAACGCGACCCATTGTACAAAGCACTTCTCCAAGTAGCTGTTGGGTTGTACCATTGCCGTAATAATAATATGCGTGGTGCAACGATTATGCTAAGCGGGGCTGCTGCCAAGCTGGAAGAATATTCAGCAGTGACACTCGGCATTAATTTGGCTAAGCTAGTGGTGGAAGTGAAGGATTATGTTCGCCGCATGGAGTCGTGTGAGCAGCAGCCATTTTCTTATTATGATCTGACTATAGAAATCATTGATCAAGGTCTAGCGGATGAAGTGAACTCTGCGGCTGAGGTGATCACACCGAATAATCCTCAACGACGAGGTCCTCAAAGACCGACCTCTTCTCATCGTAAATAATGATCCTCTATAAATGAGTATTGCCAAAGGAACACCCGTAAGGGTGTTCCTTGAATCTTTAAACACCTAAATTTTAGCAGTACTATCAGGAGGACGGCATCATGGCGGCACAACTGCCCAGTTCTTTCAGCGAGCGTATGATGGACTTGCTGGGAACGGATTATAATCAATTTGCGGATTCGTACAAGGAGACCCCTAACGGAGGCGTTCGTGTTAATACCTTGAAAATTTCAGTGGAGAAATTGCAAGCTCTTTCCACTTTAGAGCTGGAACCCATTCCGTGGTGTCCAACCGGATTCTATACAGAGGATGGGGCCAGACCAGGTAAACATCCACATTATCACGCGGGATTGTATTACATTCAAGAGCCAAGCGCTATGGCACCTGTGGAACTGCTTGATGTACAGCCAGGAGATCGTGTCCTTGATTTATGCGCTGCACCTGGGGGCAAATCCACACAGATTTCTGCCAAGCTCTCAGGAGAAGGCTTGTTGGTTACCAATGATCTTCATCCAGAACGCACGAAAGCCTTAGCCAAAAATCTAGAGCTATATGGGGTGCGCAACGGTATCGTACTAAACGAAAGTCCAGATCATATTGCAGCGGCATTCCCGCTTTATTTTGACAAAATCTTGATTGATGCTCCTTGCTCAGGTGAAGGGATGTTCCGTAAAGATGAAGACATGGTGAAGCAGTGGGATTCAGGTACACCTGCCAAATATGCTGCCATGCAGCGGGATATTTTACGTTCTGCTGCAACAGCGTTGGCACCGGGAGGTACACTTGTCTATTCAACCTGTACATTTGCTACAGAAGAAAATGAAGAAATTATAGCGGAGTTTATTTCTGAACATCCACAGTTTTCGGTGATTACAGTTGGAGGCACTGGCTCATTTGCTCCTGGTTTTGGAGAACTATCAGGGACAGCAAGACTATGGCCGCATAAAGTAAAAGGTGAAGGACATTTCATGGCTGTGCTGCAACATGTGGGGCCAAAGGTATCTGCAGAGGAACGTGATCAAGCCGAAGTTAAGTTGAGTGCAGTTACACGGAATACGAATAAAAAAGGCACTGCTCATATTAAATCCGCAAACAAACCAGAAGCCAGACGAGGGAAAGAAGGTAAGTTCTCTAATAAATCTGCTGCTGGCGCTGAACGTGGACGTCAAGGTTCAGGAGAAGAGCAAGCCTTGGCTGCATATGGAGATTTTATAAAAGACCAGCTTGGCTGGGAGCCAAAAGGGTATCCGATTTTCTTCGGTGATCATCTGTACATCTCCCCACTACCTAAGGAAAGATTAAATGGATTAAAGGCGATTCGTCCAGGATGGTATGTAGGACATGTCCGTAACGGCAGATTTATCCCAGGACATCCAATGGCTACCGCGTTACACCCTGAAGAGAGCTGCCGAAGTGTCTCACTTTCCAGTACGAGTAATGAAGCTATTTCCTATCTTAAAGGAGAGACATTGTTGATTAGTCAAGAACGTCTCTCTATTAAAATAGGAACTACCCAAAAAGGATACGTACTGGTCTGCATAGATGGTTATAGTGCAGGCTGGGGGAAGTGGCAGGACGGTGTGCTCAAGAATGAATATCCCGCAGGCTGGAGGTGGATGTAAGAATGAGCCTATCAGGGAAAACTGCAAAAAAGCAGCGTTTAGATAAAGTATTGTCCCATATGGGGGTAGGATCACGCAGCGATATTCGTAAACAAGCCAAGCAAGGTTTAATTACCGTGAATGGTGCAGTCGTCAAGGATAGTGGATTTCATGTAGACCCGTATCACGATAAAATTGTGGTTGGCGGCGAGCTTGTTACCTATCGTGAATTTATTTATCTTATGATGAATAAGCCACCGGGAGTCCTGTCGGCAACAGAGGACAAGCGGGATCGGACCGTTCTGGATCTTTTAAAGCAGGAATATGTACAGTTTGAACCTTTTCCTGTAGGTAGGTTAGATAAGGACACAGTAGGGCTGCTTCTGCTCACGAATGATGGAAAGCTTGCTCACGAGCTACTATCGCCACGCAAGCATGTCCCTAAGACGTATGAAGCTACAGTTGAGGGAGACGTAGATGCAGACGATGTAGCGGCTTTTGCGGCAGGTGTTGAGCTGGAAGATGGATATGTTACTTTACCTGCACAGCTAACTATATTGGGAAGAGAACGCGGCAGTAAAGTAATCTCACATATTTCGCTGATCATCACAGAAGGAAAGTTTCACCAGGTGAAGCGAATGTTCCAAGCTGTCGGCAAAAAAGTCACTTTTCTGAAACGAGTATCTATGGGAGAATTGAAGCTGGACGAAAGCCTGCCACTGGGAGCTAGTCGTGAACTTACGCTAGAGGAACTGGCACTCATAAGTACAGAAGCATTAGAACAATAATATAGAGAAAAAATGGTATGTAAATTGAATTTGGAAACTTGGGATAAGGGAATGGAGTGGCGGAGGGGAAATTTGGAACTGTAAAAGCGATAGCGACCGCCTTTGTTTCCGGATTTCAACCACTAGTAAACGGTATAAATCAAGAAATCTGGAAACAACAGCGGCTGGAAGTCCAAATATTAACCGCAGTTGCGACTGAAACTTAACTCAAATAGCCAGGTTCAATATATATAGAAAAAGAAAGACAAGGATGGTGGGAGTATGAGATACAAACTGATTGCACTAGATGTAGATGGTACGCTGTTGAATGATGATCACCACTTGAGCACTGAGAATAAAGAAGCCATTGCTGAGGTTACGCGTCTTGGCGGGCAGATCGTGTTATGTACCGGCCGCAGTCCGCAGAACTCGATTCCTTTTATGGAGGAAATGGGGCTGTCTGGTTATGTGCTGGGTCATAATGGAGCTGCTACGGTTCGTGTGAAAGATCGGGAAGTGCTGCATCAATACGGTATGGATGCTCGTGGTCTTGACCCTTATATTGATTATTGTAGAAAGCATGATATTCATTATGATGTGAATACGGCTTTTGATATGTATGTAGATAATGTAGAAAACCTGACCAAAGAAGCCAATTATATGTATGAACACTTCCGTATCGTGCCGGCTACACTGCCAGCATGGGAAGATTTCCGTGAACCGGTTGTTAAGTTTACTGTATTTACACAACCAGAAATCCTTGACGAAGCTGAACGTGAATGGCGTACTTGGACCCATGAGTACAATATTTTGCGCAGTGGTGAATTTTTCGTTGACTTGATGCATCCGGAAGCCTCCAAGGGCAACGCCTTAAAGAATCTGGCTGTGAAGCTGGGAATTCCGCAAGAGGAAGTTCTTTCGATCGGTAATTATTTTAATGATATTTCTATGCTTACATACGCGGGTATGGGCGTTGCGATGGATAATTCTCCGGTTGAGGTCAAAGCGGCAGCGAATGCTGTCACGGGGTCTAACAACGAGCATGGTGTGCGAGATGCGCTGGTTAAATATTGTTTATCTTAATAATGGAAAGCATAAAGCGGACTTGAGTCCGTTTTATGCTTTTTTTGTTGTGAAGGAAATAAAAGAGAAACATAAACAGAAATGATTCTATCCAAAAATAACCCGCCCTTAGGATTAACTAGAAAGGGCGGGACATAGATTAACTTCCTGTATTAAAGTTTAATTTCCTCGTTCCGGCTAGGATCGCTATATTTATAGATACCAGGGTTCAGTTCGATTTTTTCGTCGAAAGGGATATCTTTGTAGCTATCAATATTAGTTCCTGTAGATATCATGCCCTTAGGTGTAATTTCAGGCACCACTTCTTTGCCATTAATCCGTAACGTAGTTTGGTTAACGCTTTTGAAGCCAGAAGATTTGGATGTTGATTCGACAATCAAATTTTCGCCCTCAGTATAGTAAGTGAATTCAATTTTTAACCCATCGACATCAAGTGAAGTGAACTGCTTTTCTTCTTTAGGTTTGTTTATAGTGATCCAATTCTTAGTAGTATCACGTTTCTCAATGACAGCATCCTTTAATATAAGTTTCATTGGAACATCGGACCAGTCGTTATACCATTCCGGAGATTCGAATTGAAATAAATGCTGGTAGCTTTCGGAATGATCTCCTTTCAAATTCCAACCCCCAGTGATTGTTTGATCACCTATAACCAACTGAGCGGTATTATAGTGGGCAATTCCTTTTTTAAGCGAATCATTTTCATCTATTAGAATTTGGATATCCAAAGGGGTAACCACTAGCTGATCTAAGGTTATGCCGGTCTTTTCTTGAAATTCAGGACTGTTATACAGTTTCTTAGTGTAAATCGCCTCACTTGCTTTTTGTCCATCTGCTTTAAAATCGAACTTCCACGTACCTGAAAATCGTTTCGCTTCTTCAATGTAACTAAAATGAAGACTAGCTTCCTTCCAATCTGATTCAGTTATATTGAAAACCTGTTCAATAAATAAATCCGATCCTTCGTTAGGCATGATGGTTGGAATTGCTTCATTCTTTTGACCACCAGTACTAACTACCAAATGTGGATTACCCCGTCCTAAGTCAGATGGTGATGCAGCGACTTTGTAACGGATAATGGTTTGATTGGAAACATATCGAACGGATTCGATTTGAAGGCTTGGATATTGCTTAACTCCAGTATTGATAGTATCCCCTGCTTGATGATTAGATTGTAAGGGAATATTCCGATCACTGTAAAAAATGAGATTCCGTGCTTCAAACCTATAGTCCTTTTTATCATCCTTTAATGTATCAGGTGTCTCATATACTCCAATGAGTTTCTGGCTTTCAGGATCGTATTCTAAATAACCGTATACCTTTGCCTTGGCACCGGATTCACTAGTCATGATGTTTTCCTCTGTAGCAAATCCAGTATATTTGGATAGATCAGATTTAGTATCAAGTGATAACAGCATTTTCATTTTTTCTCCATCAGTTACAACACCGTTCAAATTCATTGTTACTCCTGAACTGGAAGTTTGAAGATTATACTGTTGACCGATGCCGTTATTTAATGCATTGCTCACACTTCGACCACCAATTTTATCCCAATTAATCGTCATACTAGCGAATACAGGAATGGCTACAAGTAAGAGGCAAGAGAAGACAATACTGATAGGAATAACCTTTTTATTAGACCTAGGAGTATTCTGGGAGGCATGCTGATTTCTTTGACGTGTATATGCTTCTTGTTCTATGGCAGTCCACATCAAATCATAATCCGGTCGGGGAATATGTTTATCTTTTTCAATATACAGACTCATTACTATTCAGCTCCTTTAGTTGGGTTCCACCCATTCTATTTAGTATTTTAAGTCCCTTGTTCAGTCTGGATTTTACAGTTCCTTCGGGTATGCTCATAACTTTAGAGATCTCGGGTACAGTCAATTCGTTTATAAAACGAAGGACTACTACCATTCTGATTTTGTCAGGAAGCTGACTGTATAACCCTTGTAATTCTTTTTTAGTTTCCTGTCGATCCAAACGTTTTTCTACAGGGTTTGATTCCTCAGACCTGGATAGTAAATAATTACGTACTTCTTTCATCCACCCCGTCTTACGCCTTTTGATCACACTGTTGCACTCATTCGAAGCAATTCGTAAAATCCAAGCTTTCAAGTTTCTTACCTTCGACTTATCCGCTAAGATAATTTTTACAAATACCTCTTGGGAAATATCCTCCGCATCTGCCTGATTTTTCATTAAGTAGTAACAAAAATAATATACTTGTTCTTTATAGAGCTCGAAAATTTCCCGGTCACTCATTTTGCTGCACCCCCTGTCTTTACTGTTCTCATTAATAAGACTTATAAGCGTATGTAATCGTTCATTTTTCATTTTGATTGTAGTATTTCTTCTGAGTATCATAGCGAATTCGAATGGAAGATAAGTCGTTTACAGGTAATTATAACCATGATAAAATTAGCGGTGGGACATGCGTCCGTAATCTATTAAAACTAATTGAATGTCCGCGTTAAAGGTAAAATCATCGAAAGATGATGACACAAAGCCATGGGTCTAAAACCTTTCGACAGAAGGAAATGATCGCCAGGCCGCCATAGGGATGTCTTATGAAGCATAAAGGATAGCTCTAAGAATATGTAGTCTATTTTGAGCTCTTTTATTATTTCGACCTATACGGCGTTACATTATCGCAAGGGGCCGAAAGGGGAAGTACATGAACAGTTTTTTCAAAACAATAGGTACTAGTTTGGCAGTAGGTGCTTTATTGCTGTCCGGAACGATCGGATGGATGTCTAATCCAGGAGTAGTGTCAGCAGCTACCTCAACAGTAGTAACCGCGGATCAGATGATCAGCAAAGTAACGGCAGCCTCCAAAGCAATAAAGAATTTCCATCTGGATGTGACCAAAAAACAGGATATTCAAAGCGGCGGGGTGCGTATCAGCAACACCAACACTCTGAAGCTGGATATCAACCGTCTGCCGAATTTTGCCGCAGCAGGCACTGTCGCTAGTAGTCTTTTAGAAACATCGTACAGTCTATATGCCAATGACAAGGAGTTTTACTATCTTGTAGACGGAAGTGAACTGATCGATGAATCTGAAGATGAAGGTTACGACGATGACGGGGAGCCAATCGATCCTGATGCACAATATTGGCTTGGACTGGAGAAAACGGAATGGGATGCCTTTTACTCTAAAGGCCAATACGATCCTGTTTCCATGCTTGATTCGGTCAAAAGTTATAAAAAATCCATGAAAGTCAGCACTGCTGGCGCACAAACAGTCTTACAATTCACGGTAACCGATCCGACAGCAGCTAAGGGGATAATCAAACTCTATGACCAGGAGAACCTCTGGGATGGAGAGACAGTTCAACCCAAAAGCGTAACGTGGAAATTATTCGTCAATACTAAGACCTGGCAAACGGAAAAGCTGACAGTCGATCTGAGTTATGTGCTGGTAAGTGATGGAGCCAAAGATACATACACCACGAAAATCGAAGCTAAATATTCCAAAAATAATAAAGGTGCAGCCATTGTAAAACCGGCCGAACTAGAATAATAAGGACCATTCATATCGAGCAAAAAGCGCTGTTCCAATGAACAGCGCTTTTTGTTGTATTCAATAGCAGTTCTTTATTAGTTGACAAGAATAAATCATTGCTGTAATTTATATGTATGCGCATGTATATAATATTTTATCTAAATATAATTTAATGAAAGTTGGGAAAAAGATGATAGCACTAGACACAGCATTAACTTTTCGCAGAGGGCTGACATTAAAAAACCGAGTGGTTATGGCTCCAATGACCACGCGAATGAGCTTTTATGACGGTGTAGTAACACAAGATGAATTGAAATACTATTCGCTAAGAACGGGCGAAGTAGGTGCGGTCATCACTGCGGCAGCAAATGTACAAGAGGGTGGAAAAGGATGGGAAGGTGAACTTAGTGTTTCCTCCGATGAATTTATTCCTAGCCTCAGCCGATTAGCATCTACTATTAAACGAAATGGAACAAAGGCTATTTTACAGCTATTCCATGCAGGAAGAATGACAGATTCAAAAATATTGCGTGGCGTACAACCCGTTTCCTCCAGCGCCATTGCTGCTGAACGCCCGAATGCAGAAATTCCAAGAGCATTAACAGAAGATGAAATTTTCGGTGTAACTGAGGATTTTAAAAAAGCGACTCAACGTGCTATTCAAGCTGGATTTGACGGGGTAGAAATTCATGGAGCAAACACATATTTAATCCAACAATTCTTCTCTCCACACTCCAACCGTCGTGAAGATCAATGGGGAGGAAGCTTAGAAAAAAGATTTAATTTCATTAACCAATTAGTGGATGCAGTTATTGCTGTTGTTGACAATTCAAAGGTTAAGGATTTTATTGTCGGTTATCGTTTTTCTCCAGAAGAATATGAAGAGCCTGGAATTAAAATCACCGATACCTTTTATCTCATTGATAAATTAGCTGATAAAAAGCTGGATTATCTGCATATTTCATTAGGGGACTTCAAGAAAGTATCTGCATCAGAAGATTTTAAAGAAAAATCAATCCTGCAATATGTGCATGAGAAAATCAAAGGCCGTATACCTTTAATTGGGGTAGGAGATATCCGTACCAAACAGGACGCAGAGGACACGTTGACAAATGCTGAATTAGTAGCAGTAGGACGGTCTCTTATCATTGATCCTCATTGGACAAGTAAAGTACTGGAGGGTAAAGAAGATCTCATCAGAAGAGTACTTGCTGATCAAGATAGAGAAGAACTTGTAGTAGAGAATGGTATTCTAGAATTCCTTAAATTAATGATGCCTGATCGTTTACGCTAAACCCAAACACAGTTTTGAGGTCTAAATCTATAACGTTCCGCGGTAAATTCCGCGGAACGTTATTTTTCTGTAACGACTCTATTCCCTCTTTAAGATTGTTGTCGTATGTTTCAACATTCGATTCATGAGATTTCGCCGTTCTGTTTTTATGTCGGTGTCGCTTCTCTTTAATGCGTCGCGGATGGGGATGATCTCTGTAATTTTCCTGCCGCTTTTTATTCTTCGATCTACACAAGTCGGGATGTAACCTACGTTAGTTATACTCGTGTGTCCTTTTTCATCCTTCTTTATTTTAAGCGTAAGAATGATACCGCTTTGTGTATAAGGAATATTCATTAGTTTAGTAGAAACAAAATTCCCCAATGAGTAAATAACGAATTGTTTTTTTCCACGAAGCGCTAACGGTTGAAGAACATGTGGGTGAGACCCCAGTATGATGTCGGCGCCATTTTTAAAAAAGAGATTGACCAGCTCTTTTTGCCTCTTGTTTGGAGTGTAACGATATTCGCTTCCGAAATGCAGATAAAGCAAGACTAGATCGACTTTCTTTTTTAAATCTCGAATCTCCCGAATGATCTTGGGCGTAGATATCCGGTTAACCAGCCATGGCTTACTCACTGGTACAGGAATTCGGTTGGTTCCTGCTGTGTAGGAGAGGATGCCAATCGTAATTCCTTTGACGTTTTTAATAAGCGTTCTCTTGGATTCTTCTAATGATTTAGCTGTTCCCGTGTGGTCGATTCCATTACGGTCCAGAACTCGTAACGTCCGAACCAGACCCGGGGCACCATAATCCATGCAATGATTGTTGGCCGTTACTAATACGTCGAATCCGGCTTCCTTAAGTGCAGGGGCCAGTTCGTCTGGACATTTGAATATCGGACCGCCTGATCGGGGGCTTTTCCGGCATTCGGGGCCGCTTCCAGCAAAGGTGGTTTCGAGATTGCCAATCGTCAAATCAGCCTGATTCAGATAAGGAGCTACTTTTGCAAACAGGGGGCTGAACGAATAGGTTCCGTCAGGCTGTTTAGCATCCGAAATAATATAACGTTTGACCATTAGATCTCCCACAGCAGCTATTTGTATTTCAGTCATGGATATCCACCTTTTTATTATTTTCATTAGGATATGGCATAAAGTTGTTAGGGGTTATTCTTTCTTTAAGGCGAAGTGCAAACATTTGTGTGGCTTTTTATTTAAAATGTGACCCAACGCATAATCACTTTATTTAGATCGTCTAAATTTAAGGTATTCATTTTTTTCAAACTTTTATAATTTGATTCAAATCCTCTTTTTTGTTTGGCAGCCATAATAAAATAAGGTTGTTGATAAACATTATCAATCAAACATTGGAGGTTAAAGAAATGAGTACACAATTCAAAAAAATCGCCGAGGATACTTACTGGATAGGCAAAATCGATAACCGCCAGGTTCCATTTCACCGCCTGATTCTGGCAAAAGGAACTACCTATAATTCTTATTTATTAAAAACAGGTAAGCCAACTGTCATTGATACCGTAGATATGGAATTCGGACGTGAATATGCCGAGTGTCTGGGTGAAATGATTGATCTTCTAGATATCCATTACATTGTAATTAATCATACAGAGCCTGATCACTCTGGTGGACTGGCAGCTCTCGCTGCCAAGGCTGCAAATGCCACGATCGTATGCACCGAGATTGCTGTTCCCGAATTGCAGGAAATGTACAAGCTTCATAGCCGGAACTTCCTGGTGGTTAAAGACGGAGATAAGCTGGATATTGGCGGGAAAACGCTGCTGTTTAAAGAAACACCGTATCTCCATACCGCAGAAACGATGATCACCTATTGTATCGAAGATCAAATCTTATTTCCTTGTGATATTTTCAGCACGCATGTTGCGGTGGAGAATCTATTCAGCGATGAAGCCGGGTTTGATATTACGGAAGATTTCGAGGGCTATTACGCAGCAATTATTCATCCTCACAGAAGATATGTAAGAACCCTGTTAGAGGCTGTTAAGGATCTTGAGATCCGGATGATCGCTCCTTCCCATGGATTTGTGATCCGGAAGGACATACGTAAATATATCGGGATGTACGCCACATTGAGCCGTGAAACAACGCAAGGAAAAAAGGCAACCATCGTATATACCACCATCAAAAACAGTACCAAGAAGATGGCCAAAATCATACAGGATTGCTTGCAGGAAAATAATATAGAGACAGAGGTCTGGGATGCAGATAAAAGTAGTGCCACTGATATTCTGAACAGCATAACGTCAGCGGACGCGGTCTTTATTGGCAGCTCCACTAAATACGCGGACATGATTGGGAACCTGGAGAACATTCTGAAAGAATTGCACAATATGAATCTGGAAGGTAAACTTGCTGCAGCCTTTGGCTCCTACGGCTGGAGTGGTGAAGCCATTGAAGTCATTCAGGATTATCTGAATGGAACAAACATGACGGTGCAAAGCACATCTGAGGTTATTAAAACCACGGGGATGACACATGTAGAGTTCCCTGTACGAATCAGATTTTCCCCGAAAGAGCCTGAGAAAGTTCAAAAAATTAAAAATGCGGCTGAATTTGTTTCGGATTTGCTGCTGAGTTCATTTTAGGGAGGAGGAACATAGGATGACAAAACATTACGTTATTGTTGGCGGAGGAGTAGCCGCCGTCCATGCCGCCAAAGCCATCCGTGATCAAGACGCAGAATCGGAAATTTCGATCCTCGGGGAGGAAAGTCAACTGCCCTATAACCGGATTAAGCTGACCAAGGGGCTGTTTACCGACCTGCACAGTGAGAAGGTGCTGATTAAAAAGGAAAAATGGTACCGCGATAACCGTATCTCCGTAAAAACCTCGACCCGAATCCGTTCTGTCCACCCGGACCGGCAAATAGTTGTGACAGAAGATGGGCAGAGTGTTTCTTATCATAAGCTTTTATTGTGTATGGGAGCGAAGAATCGTGCACTCTCCCTTGAGGGCTTCGCCCTGAACAATGTTCATACCCTCCGGGATATGAACGACGCGGACAGATTGAAAGAAAACCTGCAGGATGGCAGCCATGTAGCCGTAATCGGTGGGGGAGTGCAGGGAATCGAAACCGCTTGGGCGCTGCATGAAGCTGGATATCAGGTAACGGTGATCGAAGCTTTTCACCGGTTGATGGGCAGACAGCTTGATGAGAAATCCTCACAGCTCCTTAAAGAGAACCTTGAACAAGCAGGTGTGAAGGTTATTCTTCGAGCTGATGTAGCGTCTATAACAGGAACTGAGTATGTTACCGGAATTACGCTGCACGACCAATCTCATTTTTCCTGTGACCATGTAGTCTACTCTATTGGTATTGTACCGAATACGAAACTGGTAAGTGGCTCGAATATTCAAGTCCGGCAGGGCATTATCGTAAATGAACAAATGCAAACAAATGATCCGCATGTGTATGCAGCCGGAGATGTGGCTGAAATTAACGGGTATGTGGAAGGACTGTGGGGCGGAGCGATTGAGCAGGGCAGGATTGCCGGCAGTAATATGGTCGCCAATCTGACGGCGTATCGTAGAGCTGTTCCGGTTACCTTGTTTACCGCCTTTGGTATCTCTTTATTTTCGATAGGCAACGTGGATGAACAGTGTTGCGATACGGCGGTAAGCGGAGATGACAATGGGGCGTATACGCGTATCTATGTGAAAGATAACACAATGATCGGTGCGATATCCTGGCAAGGTGCAGCTGCTTCTCTTGGGTATAAAACCGCTGTAGAGTATGGCATCTCCCTTGAGGGGATCGATGTTAACGGGAGTAGCATCGAGGAGATTATGGCTGAAGTACAAACCAGGTTGAACTAAACTATTAACTTTTTAGGAGATGATAAAGATGAAAAAATACATTTGTCTACCCTGTGGTTATATCTATGATCCGGCATTAGGCGATCCCGATGAGGATGTTGTTGCAGGCACTGCATTTGAAGATTTGCCTGAAGATTGGGTCTGTCCGGTATGCGGTGAAGATACCAGTCATTTTGCGCCGGTTGAAGATAAAAAAACTTCTGTATCCTAAAGGAAAGTAGGAGTTGTACAAAAAAATGAACAACAGGGGGGACAGTTATGAAGGAGTATTCTTGCCAATACGCTGCTGAACCTTGTACCCGCAAGGTGCCTATTTTTGCTGCGTTAAGCGATGACGATCTCTCCCGGATCAGCGCTATGATCAAGCATCGTAAGTTTACTAAAGGTCAACCTTTAATTCTGGAAGGGGCGCCGTCAGATACGCTGTACATTATTCAGCGAGGGCATGTTAAATTATCCAAAACAACTCCTGAGGGCAAGGAACAAATTTTGCACATCTTGACGAATGGAGACTTTTTCGGAGAACTGAGCATTTTTAACAGCGATGAGCTGAGTAACTTCAGTGCTTATGCTCTGAAAGACACTAACATTTGCATGCTGACCCGAACGGATATGGAGCAGCTGATGAGGGATAATCCGGATATTTCGCTCAGACTACTGAAGAGTGTGACCAAAAGACTAGCCCATACGGAAAATCTGGCGCAAAGCCTGGCGACCAAAGATCCCGAAATACGAATTGCTTATATGATCATGGAACTCAGCGACAAATATGGTAAGCAGCGTGGCACTCATATTCATATTGACCTTCCGTTGTCTCGTGAAGAGCTGGCCAGTTATGTTGGGGTCACCCGCGAAACTATTAGCAGAAAATTCTCAAGGTTTGAAGATTCAGGTCTTATTGAGCTAATCGGAAACAAGCAAATGCTCATTATAGATCCAGCCGGTTTGGAGAGTTATATGGGGTATTAAGAGGATTACGGTGTATTGACCGCTCTTTATGACACCGTGGGTGCAGAACATACGCTATATGGGGCCAGACTCCGATACTTGTCGTTCCCAAAGGATTTCAGTATGATGAATACTATATAAACTTGTCCCTATGGGCTCGATTAATCGGAAGATGGCGAGGAAACCCAATGCAGAAAAGGAATAGCAGAAAATTTTTCCGTATCAGGCTAGAGGAAATGATTCAAACCTTGCGACATGAAATTCATTCGGGAAGTATAGCGATCGGCAGTTATCTTCCTTCAGAAAGCGACTTAGAGGTGCGCTTCGGACTTAGCAACGCTTCTGTGCGCAACGGGCTCAAGGTGCTGGTGGATGAAGGCTTAATTGAGAAAATTCCGCGTGTTGGCAATCGGATAATTCCTCCCGTAGAGGAAGGCAGAACGACGATCAAGTTCGGATATGTGAACACCATCTCCAAGCTTGTAGAGATGCAAGAGCTACTGAATGAGTTCGGTAAACGCTATCCGCATATCGACGTTCAGCCGCTCGAGTTGTCTTCAGGAAACTACTCGACATCTTTGAAGGAATATTTGCAGTCGGAAATCATGGATGTCGTACTGATGAATAATAACAATTATCAGGATTTTTTGGAGCAAGGCTGTACGGAGCTGCTGGAGCCGATGGAGGAACAGCCGGACACGTATCGTTTTCTTTCCGACCCGTTCCGGTATGGTGACCGTAATCGCGTTCGCCCCTTCATTTATTCTCCAGTCGTGCTTTGTTATAATAAACAGCACTTTAAGGAAGCCGGCGTATCACCACCAGACAGTAGCTGGACCTGGGACGATTTGTTTGCTAATGGTCGAAAGGTAGCTGAAGGTCATGACTGGTACGGTTTTTATTTTTATTTGCCTTCTCGTAACCGGTGGCCGTTGTTCCTGCTTCAAAGCGGCACAACGTTTGCGGCAGAACAGGATGACGAAGGGAAATACCGGTTCAGCGGCTCAAAGCTACTCGACAGTTTAGGAACCATCCGAAAGCTGATAGGCATGAAAGATGTATTTCCAGCTGTATTGTCTGAGAGCGATGCGGATGCGGAAGCCTTGTTCTTGCAAGGCAAAGTGTCCATGATAATGACGACCTATTACTTCTTGAATCAATTGCGTCAATCCGATTTGGCATTCGATATTGCTCCATTGCCGCGGCTGCAAAATGCTGATACGCTGCTGATTATAAATGGACTGGCGGTTAACAGCAAATCACAGAATAAGGATGCATCCATGCTGCTCGTTGATTTTCTCACCTCACATGAGGCACAACTGATCATTAGGCGCAAGACGCTGAATATTGCAGCCAACCGTTTGGTGATGGATTGGGAAGGTGAGGAAGTGGGTTATCGTCCGGCCCGTTTTCAGCTTTATCGTGAGATCTTCCCTACCTATCGTCTGGTTACAGAGCTGGGTTTGAGCAACCTCCAGTTGAAAGAGATTCAACGTGATATCATGATGTTTGTTTCAGGTCTACTGGACAACGACGAGTTATGCCGCAGGCTTGAGGAAATATTGAATGCGGTAAATCAGGAGACTCAGCACTCTTGAGGACTGAAAGTTTATGTGAAAATCCCGGCACAGGTTCAATTCTGAATCTGTGCTTTTTGTTATGTTGAAGTATTTGTTTGTTGCACAAGAGTTGACTCATATATGACTCATAATAAACATAAAAACTTGTTGACTATGCTTTTGTTGTTATTATATGATGCAATAGAAGTCAGATATGAGTTAACGCGAACTCGATTTTATTAAGGTGGTGTAGCTGCAAAGATGGAAAAGGAAGGCGTTTATTTTCACAATGTTTCGGAGCTGGTTCATAAACCCTATCAATCTGGATTGCATCTCCAGCGTTTTCCGCAGCATGTGCGCAATGGCTTGTCAGAGAAAGGAAGAACCAAAGCTATACAATCGAACGGCTGTGAATTGCGGTTTGTCACCGAATCCAAGCATGTTAGGGTCACTGTCGGATCGAATGATAATAACGGCCGCGTTGTGGTATGCAGAGGGGATTTTTTTCATTCTCAGCATTTTCTGCAGGCGGGTACGGTAACCACTCTGCACTTGGAGGAGCCGGAACGTTTTACAGAGGTATCAAGTAAGCGGCTGAATCAGTCTGGATTTTCCTCTAACGTATGGCGTTTGCATTTTGATCGTTTCGGAGCTGTTTACTACGATGTGGATGCTTTTGGTTGTGAAGTACGTGCGCCTAGACCGGAAGAGGTACCGAAGCTTACGATGCTCGCCTATGGATCTTCCATCAGCCAGAGCGCGGGATCCACGCATCATTTCAATGGTTACTTACAGCAGACAGCGCGCAGACTTGGTGTGGATGTGCTAAATCTTGCGCTTAGCGGATCTTGTTATTGCGAGGACGTAGTTGCCGATCATCTGGCTGAACGTGAGGATTGGAATTTTCTGTTTCTGGAACTTGGTGTCAATATGCGTGCTGTAGTGTCTCCCGAGGAATTCAAGCGTAGAGTGTCTTACATGCTGGACCGGGTTATCAAAAATCATCCTGACAAACCTGTGTTCGTTACTACGATTTATCCGAATCGTGCAACGTATTTTCTTGATACAGGCCATCTTCTTCATGTCCAAGAGGCGGTTTTTAACGAAGTGCTGCTTCGTTACTGTGAAAGCAATAAACATCCACAACTACATCTGCTGGATGGCGCATCAGTCATGCGCGATCTTACCTCGCTGACCTCCGATCTGATTCATCCTTCCGATTATGGACACACGCTAATGAGCGAGCATTTAGCCAAGCTGTTGCGGCCCATGATCGAACCCCTCCGAACTTCTAGTCATTCTACTGAAGTGTCCCCAATTTTATAATAGGGAGTTGATGGAAATGAAGCGTTGGATGCTTACCATGGTCATGGTGGGAGTTTCATTATTAGCCGTCTCTATGAATGGATGTTCCTCTTCTAATAAGGGGGGAGAAGAACAAGCAGGGGAGAGTCCGGAAAAAACCACTGCTTTCTCCATATCGTTCCGGAGCGGAAACATTTCGTATGCAGACAATCATCCGAATATCAATGATGACAAATGGGTCAAAAAGCTGGAGGAACTTACAAATACAGATCTTAACATCCGTTTGATGCAGCAGAAAAATTTTGATTCGCAAATGATTCAAATGTTCGCGATCAACGACATTCCGGATGTCGTGCAAGCAAGCTCTGGGCTGACGAACCCTCAGTTGGCAGGTTCCGTGGAGGCCGGAGTATTCATGCCCCTAAATGAATTGCTTGAGCAGTATGGGCAGGATCTTCTCAAGAAAGTTCCGAAGGAGGCATGGGAGAAGGAGACCGATGCCAAAGGTAATATCTATGCGATTCCGGAATGGCTGTCCAATCCGTCACGCCGGGCAACTTGGATTCGTGCGGATCTTTTGGAACAAACAGGGCTGCCAGAGCCTAAAACAGTAGATGACTTCCTGAATGTCATGCGTGCTTTTAAGAAGCTGGGTGTGGAGAATCCTTATATGGGCCGGGAGGACTTTGTATATTCGGATATGTTCTTCGGATCTTACGATACCTTTGCTAATTTCTTTATGAAACAAGGGGATCAAATTGTCCCGAAATTTATGAATATCGAAAATATGCAAAAGACGATCCAAACGTACAAGACAATGTTCGACGAAGGACTGATCAACAAGGAATTCGTCACAATTAATCCCACGAAATTTAAGAACGATATTCTTGCAGGCAAGGCGGGCATCTGGAACATGAATGCGAACCTGTTGATCCAATGGGATCAGCAGCTAAGAGAACAGGTGCCTACTGGTAAAATGAAGCTGATCGCCTCGCCCACAGGGCCAGACGGTAAGGGGGGACTTCGTCTTGTCGGTACGGTGCCGCGAGCGTATTTAATTAACAAGAATGCGAAAGACCCTGCCGGGATCGTCAAGTTTTTCAACTGGATGGTTAGTGACGAAGCGGAGATGTTTTTTACCTTCGGAATTGAAGGGGAAAACTACACTGTAGAGAACGGAAATATTAACTATAACAGACCGAAAACAGCTGATGAAGTTGATGAAGAAACGTTCCGTCAAATCCTGCTGTGGTTCGTACAGGATACTACCTACAATAAAGGTGCGCTTAGTCTCACACCCGAAGGAAAAGATTTGATGAAGCTCTACGACACAGTACTTGCGAATGAGGGACGCGACGGGATTCAATTTGAACCGCAAGTAAAAGGCTATCAGAAAAACCCGGACATCACCCCAGGTGGAGATAAATTGCCACCAGTTATATTGACGCATGTGATCAATATGGTATACGGAAAAAAGCCGATTTCCGACTATCCGAAGGTGGTGGAGGAATGGCTGCAGAAAGGGGGAAGTGACGTCGTCAAGGAAGCAACAGAACGTTATAACAATAACGACGGTGTGATTTTGTCCCGACATTAATAAGCTGCATCTCACAAGAGGTTTGAACTCCATAATGCTTGTGATTACCTATACCATGTCAAGGAGGATTTTATTTGAGAAACGGACTATATAGGAAAGCTTTTCGAGTGGGCATTAGAGTACTGTTGTCTTTGGCTTTGTTATATTCGCCTTTGGAAATGCAAGCGCTTACTGAAGTTTATGCAGACGGAATAACCGATGACTATGTTACGCTCTACGAGGAAAACTTCGATGACCCTGACAATTTTGGATCTACCGGTGGTATTGCCATTCTGGGGCCTTGGCTGCAGGAAGGCGAAGGAAACAGTATGGCGAAAACTTCGGTTTCGTCCACGGCCCCGTCCTTACCGAATCTGGTGAAAATCGATGGCAAGGATGCATTGGCGCTGCCAGTGAATTCGACGGGGTACCGCAATCTTCAATTGAGTTATTATACACGGGCATCCTCCTACATCGGAGGAAGCGTCATCGTAGAATGGTCAAGTGACGGAGGGATAAATTGGACAACGTTGGAGGAATTTAAGCTGCCCCCAGGAACGCTGGAACAAAAGAACAGTGAGCCGAACCAACTCAAAGTCCAAAACTTGGGCAGCGGAGCTGACAACAACCCGAACGTCAAAATCCGGGTTCGTGTGGGGGAGCTTATGAGCGCGAATATGTACATTGATAGTGTCGCCCTCAAAGCTCAAGCGATTCCCGGAATACCACCCGCAGAGACACCGGTGCCAATCCCTACACCGGCTGAACCTAAGCCGTTTGTGGTTCCTGAAGGCGTTAAGCTGTATGAAGATGTGCGGATTGGGAATGCTGGAACGCGGCCGATTTATACTTCGATTGCCGTACCCAAGATCCTGCCTCAAGCACCCGTGCCAGTGATGGTATACATTCATGGCGGAGGTTGGAATCACGGAGACCGGAAGCAAGCCCTTGCCAGTATCTGCAACTATGTAACCAAGCGAGGATATATCGGAGTATCGCTGGATTACCGCTTAACCCCGGAAGCGCCATTCCCGGCGCAAATTCAGGATGTGAAGCTTGCTATTCGTTACTTGCGCGCGCATGCGGCAGAATACCATCTGGACCCGAGTCGGATCGGTGTATGGGGTTCGTCATCAGGGGGGCATCTGGCCTCACTACTCGGTACGACTGGGAACATTAAGTCAGGCGAGACAATCACATTGGATACAGGACATACCGTAAATGTTCCGGATTTGGCAGGGAATGGCGGTTGGCAGCAATATTCTGATCAAGTGCAAGCCGTTGTCGATCTCTACGGTCCAGCGGATTTTACAACAAACTTCGCTAATAGCTATAAATCTGTAAAAGCGCTTTTAGGCGGGAACGACGCGTTCTCTGTGCCAGACCAGGCAAGGTTGGCTATGCCTGGCACTTATGCGTCACCGGACGATCCGCCTTTTTTCATCCGCCATGGGGATGTGGATTCGACGATCCCATATACGGACAGTATTACGTTCTCCAATCAATTGAAGGATGCAGGCGTGAAAGTGGTCGATGTCAAAATTGTACCTAAACAAGGTCACGGTTTTATAGGCGAAGCGGCTGAGCAAGCAAGCGCCGAGGCTTGGGCTTTTATGGATCAATATGTAAAGAATCGAACGGCAACAACACCTGATGATGAGGTTGTATATCGCGATCTAGCCAGTCTGGCACCGAGCGACGATGCAGTCATCGACAGCAGCAAGCCCACTGTAAACTTCAATAGCGCGACGGGCAGCAGCAATGGATTGTTCAGTATTTCTTCTGGCGCCGAGAACAAGAAATATGTGTATTTTAAATTTGATGTCTCTTCATATAGCAATCCTGCAAACAGGTATATTTTTAATGTTGCTGCCAAAAAGGGTTCATCCAATGCGGACCTCGAACTTTCGTTATTCGGCCTAAAGGATACAAATTGGACTGAATCGGAGCTGACTTGGAGCAATGCGCCTGTCACGGATCTGACCATTGCTTCGTTAAGTGGGAAATTTACCGTAACGGCAGACAAATCAGGAGCTCCACAGGTTTACAGCATCGATGTGTCCGAGTTTGTCAGAGAAAGATTGTCCGCATCGGGCGGTAATATCGCTTTTCTGCTTGGTGATGCGGCAAGCACTGGAATTTCCCTCAATGTCTATTCGAAAGAAGCTAATGGCAACAGCAACCCCCGTCCACAGCTGGTTGTTCAAGAAGCGGTTGCACCTTCAAGCGACCATGAGAAACCTTCCTGGCCGGATGGAAGTTCTCTGAAAGCTGTCAATATAGGTACAGAGTTCATTCAACTTTCTTGGCCGGCCGCCAGCGATAATCAAGGTATCGGCTCCTATCGCGTATACCGGGATAGCACCCTGTTATCCAATGTTACCGATGCAACGTATACAGCCGTCGGGCTTAGCCCTAGCACGGCGTACAGTTTTAAGGTTGAAGCGGTGGATCAGTCGGGCAATACATCCGTACCGCTTTCTTTTACCCGGTCAACGCTTACAGAACCCATCATTCCTTACGCGATTGCAAACGTGACAGCCAGCGACAGCGATGGCAATATCGCAACGAATACCATCGATAATAACTTGTTCACCCGTTGGTCCGCCGCAGGTAACAGCCCGTGGATCCAATACGATTTAGGCGAACGGAAGCAGATCAGTTATTTAGGTATTGCCGTTTATAAAGGTGACACGCGTACGGCTCAATTGAGTATCGAAACTTCAAATGACGGTTTGGCTTGGACTACCATATGGACTGGTGCAAGCATGTACAGAACCATAGAGATGCAACCTTTTGATTTTCCTGACACAGAAGCCAGATATGTGCGTATCGTAGGTCTTGGGAATTCTGATGGCAGCGCGTTTACAAGTTTATCGGAGATAAACATCTATGCGCCGTTCGCAAATGGCGATACACCTGTAGCCAGCATCCCGAACTACACGCCTAATCCACCCCGGGAACCGATCCCATTCAAAGCTCCCGGATTAACCGAACCTGAGGGTACGGTGCATCCGGTTCATTCCTCACCTACAACCACTGGGCGCATCTTGAACGTGCTGGACTATAATGCTGATCTCGCCGATAACGACACAGATGACGGTATTGCTATTCAAGCTGCCATAAACAGTGCTGAGTCCGGCGATGAGGTCTATTTGCCGTCTGGGGTTTATAATTTGAACTCAACATTGGATACTCTTGTCAATTTGAAGCTCAAGTCAGGAGTAAACCTTCGCGGTGAGGATCAATCAACAACCATCCTCAAGACATCTCTCAATAAGGTAAAAAACAGCGCCCTGATGAAAGTATCCGGACAGCATGATCTGTCCATAACTAATCTCACATTGACTTCTACATGGAACGGTGTCTACACGACGGATCACAAAGTGAACAACCCGGACGCCGGTGGTCCCGACAGCATGATTACCATCGCAAATTTTGGTGAAGTTCCGTCATACAACGTCACGGTTGATGGAGTTACTGTAGAGAAGTATTCACGTATGGGTGTGCGTATCGACAACAGCCGTGATATCGTCGTACGCCGCAGCACGTTCCGAAATGCGACAGATGTAGGTCCGGGCGGTGCTGGCTATGGTGTGTCGATTCAGGGCATGGCCAAGCAGGATCGCAACGGGTATGAGAACGACACGGTTTGGAATGTTGTGGAGGACTCCCATTTCGAAGGCCCTTATTTGCGGCATGGGGCGCTGATCCAATTTGTTGCCCATAACAATGTCCTGCGAAACAATCAGTTTATGAATACAAAGCTGGATGCCATCGATCTGCACGGAGAACTCGAATATTTGAACGAGATATACGGCAATGTGATTAGCGATATTCCCTACGGCGCGGCGATCGGACTGGGAAACACCGGGGGTACAGCACCCAGCAATCACAGTAAGTCAGGACCGCGTAACTATATCCATGACAATACGATTCGTAATACAAGAGAAGGAATCAATGTAACTATGGGCACCCCGGATACAGTCATTGAGCGAAATGTGATTGAGAATACAACGCATATAGAGAACGCCAAGGGCATTCAGATTTTGAACGGGCCAGGTACTATCATTAAGGAGAATATCATTCGCAACAACACCGCGTCGAATTATTGGGCTGTATCCCTTGAGCATGATCCCGGCGATAGCAAAGCAAATGATATCGGAGCGGGCGACCCGCAGGACGTTCAATTGATCGCAAATTCGCTGATTGGCAATACGAACGGTATTCGACTTCTTGCTGGAAAAGGGATCATCCTGCAGGGGAATCTTATTAACAGTATAAGTTGCAATTATTTCAAAAATGATCATGTAGTAGTAGAGGGTTGGCCGTTACCGATTATACCCTAAAGAAAACACAAGCTCACTCATAGAAACTCCATATTGCAAGCGCTTTATTGTAGGTAGAATGAGGTTAGATTCATTCACTATTCAAGGAAATGGAGGAAGGCCGATGCCACATATTGAGATTAGGATGTACGAAGGCCGAACGAGTGAGCAGAAGGAGGAGATAGTCACCGTATTCACGCGGGAGTTATCCCGAATTATTGATCGGGAGGAACAGTTTATTACCGTCGAATTTCAAGAAATTCCCCTGGATGAGAATGCTCCGGCGAACCTGCTGAAAACAGGATCTATAGGAAACGGTTATGAAAGCTAAGTTAACTGGGGTTAACCTTATTAACTACAAAGCCGACACGAAAAGATCCTTGCTTTTAAACATGTGGAAATTCAGAGCACTCTATGTGATTGCGATTCCTGGGATCTTGTATTTTATCATTTTCAAGTACTTGCCGTTGGCTGGTTCAGTTATTGCGTTTCAGAACTACAACATTTTTAAAGGCTTTACAGGCAGTGAATGGGTGGGACTTGAGCACTTTAGGACGATGTTTCAATACCAGGATTTCGGAAGAATCTTGAGCAATACAATTCTGCTAGGCTTGTATGATCTTATATTCGCCTTTCCGGCTCCAATATTGCTTGCGCTTCTGCTGAATGAAATTCGGCTTGTGTTTTACAAACGGTTTTTGCAAACGGTGGTTTATATGCCCCATTTCCTGTCTTGGGTAATTGTCAGCGGTATCGCCTTGGGTATCCTCTCCCCAGGAACAGGGATTGTGAATCAGGCTTTACAAGCCTTCGGCTTTGAACCAATTTATTTTCTTGGTGAAAATTCATACATTCGCACGATTTTGATCAGTTCCGGCATTTGGAGGGATTCCGGGTACGGTACGATCATTTATCTGGCCGCGTTGGCAGGAATAAACCCAGATCTTTATGAGGCTGCTGAAGTAGACGGAGCCGGGCGCTGGAAACAAACCTTAGCCATTACACTGCCGTCTCTGATACCGACGATTATGATTTTGTTCCTTCTCCATATCGGGAGATTTCTTGATCTTGGCTTCGAGCGGGTATGGGTATTCCTGAATGCGCTTAATACCGGGAACGGGGAGATTCTGGACACTTATATCTATAAGGCGGGGCTGCTGTCTCAGCAATACAGCTATACAACAGCAGTGGGGCTATTCAAGTCGGTAGTTGGACTCATTCTGGTGCTCATCGGCAACATTTTGAGCAAAAAAACAACCGGTGAATCGCTGTATTAATCGCTCTTTATGGAGGTAGGGATGATGAGAGTACGCTATACTCGCGGCCAGAATCTATTTAATGTGTTCAATCTTTTGTTTCTGACCGCTCTCGCTTTGGCTATGTTTCTGCCGTTTCTGAATGTGATTGCCCAGTCCTTTAGCAGCTCTGAAGCAATTATTAATGGCAGGGTAGGCTTGCTGCCAAAGGAATTTACCGCGATCAATTATCAGTACGTTTTCAGCGATCATTCCATTTGGCGGGCGTTCGGTGTTTCCGTCTATATTACGGTACTGGGCACCGCCATTAATCTGATTGCGACAGCTTCTCTCGCTTATCCGGTGTCGCGGCCGGAATTCGTAGGACGTAAATACATCGTCATGATGGTATTGTTCACTATGGTATTCAGTGCCCCTCTTATTCCAAACTTTATCCTGATCAAAAATTTGGGGCTTATGAACTCCTTATGGGCACTTATGATTCCGGGGGCCATCAGCGCATTTAACTTTTTCGTGATGAGAAGCTTCTTTATGCAGCTGCCTCAGGAGCTGATAGATTCCTCCAGAATCGATGGGTGTGGCGAGCTGCGGATCATAGTCAATATGGTACTGCCGTTGTCCAAACCGGTAATGGCCTCATTGGGGATTTTTTACGCCGTCGGGCACTGGAATACGTACATGAGCGCTCTGTATTATATCAACAAGCCGTCATTATGGCCTCTGCAAGTGATGTTGAAGAAGCTCTTCGAGACGGACGATATCAGCATTGATCCGGCTTCCTCAGTTTATAGCTCTTTGGCCCACACCTCACCTGAGGGCATCAAAATGGCTGTTATCATTGTCGCTACTATTCCGATTATCATGATTTATCCGTTTCTTCAACGCCATTTCGTTAAAGGAATGATGGTCGGATCCGTCAAATCCTGATCTATCATAGTGTGGTAGAATAGGAACGCGTTAAGCGAGACGAATCGGAAGGTGGTATCCATGGATGAGATGTGTATTAATCGTAGACGACGAGCCCATGATTCGAAAGGGACTTTCTATCATGATCCAGCAATGCGGCGAGCATCCGTATAACATTAAGCTGGCCCAGAATGGCGAGGAGGCCATCCAGCTCATTATGGAGGAGCAGCCGGATTTTCTTTTTACAGATATCCGTATGCCCAAGGTAGACGGACTGGAGCTGTGCCGGCGGCTGTCGGAGATGGAGACGGATATTCAGACTGTTGTCATCTCGGGTTATGGGGATTTTGAATACGCCCGCCAATGCGTGTCCTATGGAGTGAAAGAATATCTCCTGAAACCCGTGAGCAAAGGGAACCTTCAAAATGTGATCGCCAAACTGGAAGCGCATAGAGAGAAGTTAGAGAGTTTTGTCTCTGTCGCTAAGCTCGATGAATGGGTCGTGCGTATGGATGATGCCATCTGGACCTTGGATAAAGAAAGGCTGTACCTTGTACTGAAGGAATGGGAAACTGACTTCCTCCAGCGTAAGATGAGCCGAATTCAGCAAAAAGAGCTTCTGGAAGAGGGCTATGCTTTACTCGTGAAGAAGCTGCTTGTCAATTCAGTTACACCCGGTAAAAGCGTGTTAGACTTGTCCGCAGCAGCTGGACCTGAGCAGTTATTTCACTGCTTCGCAGAAGCGTCAGCAGCTATATTGGAAGAGCTTCGTAGAAAGCGCAAGGGTAAAGCGAAGGATCCGATAGAGGAAGCTAAAGCATTTATTGAAAAGCATCTCGCCCAGGAAGTATCGCTGGAAGAAGTGGCGGAAGTGCTTGGGCTAAATGCCTCTTATTTCAGCCAGATGTTTAAGCACTCAACAGGAGAGACCTTTGTACATTACCGCATAAAACGCAGGATGGAGAAGGCCAAAAGATTACTTGCCGATGCAAGCTATCGGATCACCGATATTTCCTATGAAGTCGGGTATGCAGACCATCCTCATTTTACGAAGACGTTCAAAAAGTTCACCGGGCTGGCTCCTTCTGAGTACCGCAACCAGCTGGGGATCGATTGATGAGAAAGAGTCTGTCGAACAAGCTGTTTGCCTCCTTTCTGACCGTCATTCTTCTATCCTTGTCCATGGTTGGATTTATCTCTTATTTTCAGGCTTCGGCTGAGCTGGATAAGTCTTCTGAGAAGTCCATTGCTCAAGTCATCAGAAGTGCGTCTTATCAAACGGATCTGTATTTGCAAAATTATGAAAAGGCTAGCGATTCCATCCTGTCCTACAATCAAGTCAAGGAGTTCTTGGATATGGACCCGGAGGATAGCTTCTCCTACTATCAATATACGAATGACATTCAGAAGTATTTGTTTCGTTCTTTGTTTATTCTGTATCCCCAGATTAATCTGATGTACGTCATCGGTGAACACGGCAAGGCCATTAGCGATGATAACTCCTATCAGGCACATAGCCTGCAGTTTCATCCTCAGGAACGCTACCGTTTCTTAAGCGAACATACGCCGGAGAGCGGCCGCATCACCATTCTCAACACGAATGTGATGAATGAAGGGGATAAGAACATTATTACGATGGTCCGCCGAATCAGAGGGGTCTCTTCCTATCGTCCCAAAGGTATAGTCGCCATTGAATTTAAGGCTGAGGATCTGGCCCGTATATGGGAACCTCTTGATCTGGGACAGGGCGGGTCCTATTTTATCATGGACGAATTCGGCAAGCTCCTTTACCGGGCGGAAGGGAATAATAACCACCCTGGGTTATCTGCTGAGCACATTCAGAACGTATTTCAACACCCAAATGACTCTGTGGTGGAAAAAGTAGACGGGAAAGAGTATTTGTTCGTGTCGAGAAAATCCGAATATTCCAAATGGCAGCTTGTAGTATCCATACCCGTTGGTGAGCTGCGCAAGCCTATTTCTACCATTCGTACGACCACGCTGGTGGTGGGAGTTCTCACGCTTGTCGGCACACTGCTCCTTGCAGCCTGGTTCGGACGATCCATCACGAAGCCCATCCTGATTCTTAAGGAGGGCATGAGGGAGACGGAAAAAGGCAAGTGGCGCAGGCTTGAGATGAACGGCCGTCAGGATGAACTGGGGGGATTGATGCGCAGCTACAATCTCATGGTGACCCGGCTGTCCGAAATGATTGAGCGGGTATACGAAGCGGAGCTTACCACCCAGAAGGAGGCTCTGGAACGTCATCAAGCTGAATTCCAGGCACTCCAGCTGCAGATTAATCCGCACTATCTATATAACACATTAGAGACTATCAAATGTTATGCGGTCGTTCAGGATTCGGATGAAATCACAGAAATAGTGGAGGCCATGGCATTCATGCTTCGCTACTCCATCCAAACTAATCTGGAGGAAATTACGATTGCCAATGAGCTTAATCATGTACTGAGCTACATGACGATTCTCAAGCACCGGATCGGCAGAGAGTTCGAAATTGACGTAGTGATTCCGCCGACGCTGCTACTGGCTAAGATGGTCAGGCTGACACTTCAGCCCTTGATCGAAAATATTTTTCAGCATGCGTTTCCCGAGGGAATTGAAGACAAGCACTATATTAGAATCGACGCCAGAAAAGAGGGAGATCGTTTTCTAGTTCTTGTAGAGGATAACGGCGCAGGGATGTCCCGCGAACGGCTTGATAAGCTTCGTGAGAAGCTGAATCTGAATCAGCTGGCGGATACGGAAGGAGACTCCCTCTATCATAGAGGTGGAATCGGGCTCATGAACGTGCACCGGAGAATTCAAATGGTGTTCGGTGAACAATACGGATTAAGTGTCGAAAGCGTGGAGAATGAGGGAACCCGGTTGATCTTATCCATGCCTGCGGAGTGAGGAAAAAGATGTTTTCAGAAAAAATTACTATTAGGAGGAAATAGGCAATGAAAATTGATTTGACTGGTAAAATTGCGCTTGTTACAGGGTCCAATGCAGGGATAGGCCGACAAATCTTGGAGACTTTGGCTGCTTCCGGCGCCAAAGTGGCGGTAAACTATTTGTTCGGTTCTGCGGAGGAGACGGTGGACGCGATCCGTCAGGCCGGAGGAGAAGCTTATGCTTTTCAGGCAGACGCAACAAGTCCTGGTCAACTGGACAATATGGTGAAGGAAATAGAGGAGCATTTCGGCGGAACCATCGATATTCTCGTCAACAATGCAGGCGGCATGATCAATCGGGTTCCCAATACTGAAATGAACGAAGAGCATTACAACAAGGTGATGGACGTTAATTTTAAATCATGCGTGTTTGCCTGCAAAGCCGTATCCGCAGGAATGATTGCCAAGAAAAGCGGTAAAATCATCAATGTATCTTCCCTTGCGGCCCATGACGGCGGCGGACCGGGCGCTTCCATTTATGCAGCGGGCAAAGCTGCGGTATGGTCTTATACCAAGGGACTTGCCAAGGAGCTGAGTCCTCACGGGATTAATGTAAACGCTATCTCTCCTGGATTTATCGGTCAGACCGCTTTCCATGCTACCTTTACTGCGGATGCGGCAAGACAGGCAACGATTGCGAAGATTCCGCTGGGCCGGGAAGGTGCTCCACAGGATGTGAGCAATGTGGCACTCTTCCTCGCTTCAGAGCTGTCGGATTATCTGACAGGCGAAATTATTGAAATTAACGGAGGCTTGTTCATGCGATGATGAACCTTAAGGAGAAAGCAGATACTTTTTCCTGGGTTGGTCTTGAGGTGGATAAATTGAAAATGGAGCTGGATCCCTTCCGGAGAGAAGAGATTCTGCTCCCGACAGAACCTGGTGGCTGGTGGCACCAATATGTATGTCCCCAGCATCATACTGAGCTAATCTTCGATGTTATGGAGCAAGATGCGGTTGTCTTTTCTTGCCCGAAGGGCTGCAAGCTGGAAGGTGAACCCTACCGGGGAGCATGGCTGGTATACCGGCATCAGGCAATGGCGCGATACGCCCTGCAATCTGCCGTGGTATTCGCCGCAGACGGAGAAGAATTCTACAGCAGCTTAGCCCGGAAGATTCTTGTCGGTTATGCGGAGCAGTTTCCTTTGTATCCGGTTCATCCCGATGCTCAACCCTGGATGCTTAGTGGCCGTGCCTTTCATCAGGCGCTGACAGAGGCTATCTGGTCCACTACGCTTATTCGGGCCTATCTGCTGCTTGTGGATCATGGAGTAACGTTCACTGGGGAGGAAGAGGTAAAGCTGCAAGTGTTCTTCACGATGCTGGAGGAGAGTATGGAGCAATACCGCCACATCCTCATTTACGAGAAGAAGAATGCAGAGAACAATTATACCGCATGGCTGAATGCTAGCCTGGCTTGTGTATATGCCGCCAAAGGTACCAGAGAAAAGCTTGCTTCTTTGCTGGAGGGAGAAGGCGGATTCTATCATCATCTGTCCATTGGCGTGAAGCCAGATGGTTTTGAATTTGAAGGCAGCACGTACTACCATATTTTTGTATTGCGGGCTTATCTCATAGCAGCCGAGATGTACGGGCGCTTCGGGGTTGACCTCTATGCTGCCAAAGGAGAACAGGGACAATCCATCCGTGGCATGTTTCAGTTGCTGGCAGAGCTTAGCGGCGATAACGGGGAGCTTCCAGCCGTGCATGATGGTCCTTATGCGCGCGTTCCTTTCGCCCGAGAAATTGCTGAAGTATTTGAAATAGGTATTGCGGTTTACAAAGACCCGAGTCTCCAGCCAATACTGGCGAATGCTTATAGATATCTATACGGGCAGGAATTAAGGACTGGTCTGGAGGCAGTGCTGTATGGAGCAGGTGAGAGTAAGGAGCTTCAGACCAGTTACAGGGTGAGAGACTCTGTCCTACTGCCGGATTCCGGATTCGCCGTGCTCCGCCACCCGGGCAATCCGCTGTCCGTGCTGGCGGATTTCGGAGAGCATGGCGGATCACATGGACATTTCGACAAGCTTCATATCACGATTATGCACCGATGGGGCGAGGTTGCTCCCGAGCTGGGTATGGTTCCTTATGGATCTGTTTTGCGCAAGGAATGGTATTCCGAAACTGCGAGCCATAACACGGTCACCATCGGAGGTCGTTCCCAAGCTCCACATACCGGAAGCTGCTGTCAATTTCGCCAGGAAGGCAACGCTACGTACTTATGGATTCGTTCAGACAGCGCCTATGAAGGAGCTGTTCTAGAGCGGCATCTTGTATTGGCCGACGGTTGGCTGCTGGATTGGTTTCATGTTGAGCAAGTAACGGAGCGGAGTCAGGAAGTAGACTTATGGTTTCATCCGACGGGACATTTGCTGTTACCGTTCGACCCTCACCGTGTCCAGACGGACTCTCCGACAGTCCTTGGTCTGGAAGCTGGTTATGGCTCAGTAGAAGTACTGTCCGCAATGAAAAATGAGACGGATTGTCCGTTAAATACGGAGTGGAATATCCGTTATGATGGAGTGAGCACCTGCCGGGAGTATGAAGTATCCACGAGTACTCTACTGGCGCCCGGCTCCACTATGTATGAAATCCGCACACCGGGTAATGCCGAAGACCCGAGTAGATTGCTACGAGGCATTATGCTTCGGCACAAAGGCCCGTCGGTTGATTTTATCACGGTTTATCGGGACGGTCACGAACCTGCTGTACTGAAGCTAGTGAGTCAGGTGGGCGAACCGCCCCGAATCCAAATAGTAACAACTGGGCAAGTAGTGGTCTATTGCCTAGACCCTAAAGCGGGACTGATTCAGGAAGAGTCCCGGAATACGGAGGAGTAGAGATGTTAGAACCTTTATTTCAACCTACCAGCGGCGTACTCGACCTGTCATATGGGCCAGATGAACATACAGATGTTGGAGAGAATCCTCCGCGGTTTACTTGGATGCCTGCTTGTCTGGAAGAGAGCATGTATGAGCTGCAGATCTCCTCAAAAACTGAATTTGAGTCTGAAGATACGTTGACCTACAGTAGAATTCCCTATAATTTGTTTACCCCGGATAAGCCGTTGGCGCCCGGCTCGTATTATTGGCGATATAGTCTTATCGGGGAGAATGATATCCGTTCCGAGTGGAGTAAAGTAAGAGCTTTTGTGGTGGAGGATGAATTGCCGCTAACGCCACTGCCTTTCCGTACAGAACGATATTCAGCTGCTTCCGCCAACCATCCGCGGCTTTGGCTTCAATCGGAGCAACTTCCGTCTTACCGGGAAGTTGTCCGCCAAGACCCCATTTCAACTGGCTGGGAAGACTTCCTGAAGCATTCCGTTCTACCCTGGACAAAGCGCGAGCTTATTCCCGAGCCTGCACCGTATCCAGATAATAAGCGTGTCGCCACACTTTGGCGGCAGATGTATATGGACTGCCAGGAAGTCTTCTATGCTATCCGGCATCTTGCTATAGCTGGAGTTGTGTTGGAGGACGAGGCGCTTATCGCCAAAGCTAAAGAGTGGCTGCTTCATGCTGCAAGCTGGAACACAGATGGTACCACCAGCCGGGATTACAACGATGAATGCTCCTTTCGCATAGCCGGAGCGTTGGCATGGGGCTATGATTGGCTTCACGGCTCTCTGACGGAAGAAGAACGCCTTAAGGTAAGGCAGGCGCTACTGCGAAGAACCGGGCAGATCGCATTCCATGTCATCGAACGTTCCCGCATCCATCAAGTTCCTTATGACAGCCATGCGATCCGCTCTTTATCCTCTGTACTCGTACCCTGTTGTATTTCCATGTTGGGTGAGGAGGAGAAGGCGCAGGAATGGCTTGATTATACGCTGGAGTACTTCTCCGCCATGTATACCCCATGGGGTGGCAAAGATGGCGGGTGGGCAGAAGGTCCGATGTATTGGACCACTCAGATGGCATTCGTTACGGAGGCGCTCAATCTAATTCGCAAATACATGGCAATCAATTTCTATGACCGTCCTTTCTTTCGCAAAACAGGTGACTTTCCGCTCTATTGCTTCAGTCCGGATACCATGAGGGCCAGCTTCGGCGATCAATCGTCACTGGGAGATCCGGTCAATCTCAAAACGGGCTTCAATATCCGTCAATTCGCGGGTTTAACCGGGAATGGCCAGTACCAATGGTATTTTGAGCAAACTAAGGAACTGAACCCTGACACCCAGATGATCTTCTATAACTACGGCTGGTGGGATTTCCGGTTCGATGAGATGGTTTATCGCACAGATTATCCGCAGATTTCTTCAGAGCCACCGGTGGCTGCAGAACCTTTGAAGTGGTTTCAGGATGTGGGATGGGTGGCCATGCATCATCGGATGGAGGATCCGCAGGAACATATCATGCTGTTGACCAAGAGCAGCCGTTACGGCTCAGTGAGCCATAGCCATGGGGATCAAAACGCCTTCCTGCTGCATGCCTTCGGCGAGCCCTTGGCTATTGAAAGCGGCTATTACGTTGCATTCAACAGTACGATGCATATGCAGTGGCGCAGGCAGACCCGCTCCAAGAACGCAATTCTTATTGACGGCAAAGGCCAATATGCTGGCACGGACAAGTCGAAGAACATGGCAGCCTACGGCAAGGTGTTGAAGGCGTATAGTACGCCCGGAATCAACTACACGCAAATGGATGCCACCGAAGCCTACCGCGAGAATGTGCCCTATATCAAGCGGTATGTGCGGGAAATATTTTTCTTTAATAGCGCTTACTTCGTTATCACAGACAGTGTCGAGCTGGAACGTCCGGGAAAATTGGATTGGCTGTTTCATACGCTGTATCCCATGAAGCTGAAGGATCAATCTTTTAAAGTACATGGTAAAAAAGCTCAGTTGGAGGGCAGATTTGTCTATAGTTCCTCGGGAGAAATGACACTTAGCCAAAGCAATCAATTTACAGATGTAGATCCGAAAGAATGGGAAGGGCTGCCCGAGCATTGGCATTTGACTGCCTCTACTCAAGAGGCCGTAAGCCATCGGATCGTCACTCTTCTGATTCCCCAAAAAGCAGGAAGCCGGGATTACGTATCGTACTTTATGGACGATCAGGACCATGGGGTTCATGTCTACTTTACGAATCAGGGGATTACCCACCGGGTTGAGATCCCAAAAGCTTATTAGTCTTAAGATATCTTCATTTTACGTATACACCCCATTGTACAAGGAGAGGGTTATATTATGAAAAAATGGATTGGCATCTGTCTGGCTATCGTAATGGGTGCTACCGTTATTGCAGGTTGCTCGAACAAGGACAAAGAAGAGACTGCCGGAGGCGCATCAAATACGCCGCAGAAAACTGAATTCTCGATCTCGATGCGGACGCTGGCTTTTAACTATGTTGAGAAATCACCCGACTTGAATAAGGACAAATGGGTGAAAAAGCTGGAGGAGATGACAAACACAGACTTGGATATTGTGTTGGTTCCTCATAAAGAGTTCGAGCAGAAAATGGTGCAGATGTTCGCTACTAATGATATACCGGATGTCGTTCAAGGTTCGGGTGGCGTAAATGGCAAGGAGATGGCTGGTTCTGTTGAAGCTGGTGTGTTCATGCCCTTGGATGATCTGCTGCAGCAAAACGGCCAGAACCTTTTGAAAGTAATCCCAAAGGAAGCTTGGGAGAACGTCACCTATCAAGGAAAAATTTATGCAATACCGGAGTTTCTATCCAATCCCTCCCGCCGGGCGACTTGGATTCGCAAGGACCTGCTGGATCAAACCGGCTTGCAGGTTCCAAAAACGGTCGATGAGTACTTGACTGTGTTGCGTGCCTTCAAAAAGCTGGGGATAGAGAACCCGTACATGGGCCGTCAAGACTTCAAATATGCGGATGCTTTCTTTGGCGCTTATGATGTTTTTCCGTATCTGACTATGTTCGAGGAAGTAAACGGCCAGGTTCAGCCGAAGTTTATGGATAGCGAAAATATGATGAAGGCGTTACAAACCTACAACACCATGTATACAGAGGGTTTGATCAACAAGGAATTTGCCACCATTAACCCGACCAACTACAAAAATGCGATTCTCTCAGGCAAAGCGGGCATGTGGACGATGAATGCCAACGAGCTTCTGCAGTGGGAGCAGCAACTGAAGGCTACGACGCCATCCGCCAAGCTGGAGATTATTCCTTCGCCAGTGGGACCTGATGGAAAAGGAGGCTCCTACTTGTACGGCTCCGCCACGCGCACCTACTTTATAAAGGAAGGTACGAAGAATGCTGCGGATATCGTGAAATTTTTTGACTGGATGCTGAGCGAAGAGGCAGAAACCTTCTTTACCTTTGGGATTAAGGACGAAACCTATAAGGAAGAGAACGGCAAAATCGTATACACTTCTCCTGCGGATTCCGCCGCTATAGATGAGGAGCGCTACCGCCAGTCATTCCTCTGGATGGTGCAGGATACTACTTATAATAAGGGTGTCCTTAACATGACAGAAGAAGGTAGAAGCTTGATCAATGTATACGATACTATTCTGGCTAACGAAGGCCGTGACGGAATTCAGTTCGACCCGCGGCTAGATGCCTTGGTGAAGAATCCAGACATTGCACCTAACTCGGACACGGCTCCTCCGGTACTGCTGACGCACATGGTAAAGATGGTATATGGCAAGGAACCTATCAGCGACTGGCCGAAGGTTGTGGAAGAGTGGCTTTCTAAGGGCGGCAACGAGGTCATCAAGGAAGCTACGGAAAAATATAATAACAAAGCTGGCGTCACCATGCCTCGCAGATAAACTTATCCTCCAGGGGAGTTGGAATTCAATTAAGGGCTGCCGAGAGGTAGCCTTTTTAGTTAGGGCCAGTTTACTTTAATGTAATATCCAAAGTATGGATTATATGGTAAGTTAAATGGAGACATTCTAATGAACTATATAAAAAGAAATGGAGTGATTTCATGAAGATGCGGAATTCAAAACTTTTATATTATCTTGTCTGGATCATAGTGGGGGCGCTCTTATTACATTATGGAAACTCGCTAATTAGTCATTACACTGAAGAGGCACAAAAGAACTATCAATTAGAAAATACTGTATGGATCACGGCTATTGTTCCGTTTGTCTATGGGATCTATCTGGCGTTATTAGAAGGATTACCTAAAGCTTTTGTTGTTAATTGGCTTCTGTTGTTTATTGTGTTTCTTCCAAGTTTTCTTCTGCTTATGTATCCAACTTTAGTAATGTATTTTAACATTTCGAATATGGAGATATTCAAATTCGCAACCATACATGATGGAATAGTTTTTGGTCTGGTTAGTGGAATGGCACTAGTTAAATCTCTAACGACAAACCGTTAACGAGATTACAGCATTACTGTTACAGAATTATTGGAGCAGTATAAAATAGTTATATGTAAAATCACCCTTTCAATTATTTGGGTTTTATTGCAAGATATTTATGCATCATGTATTTTATTGAATAATAAGGGGGAGTGCGAATAATGTTATCATCCACAGAGCTTAGCAAGCTGAACGAAGTGAATTACAGGGAGGACCGTTTAGAGGTAGTTAATCATTTTTATGAGGATCTCTGTGATAAAAAAGTAGTCGATGGTTATATTTATTCTCTTAGTCGTTACGGGAAAATCTTTGCTAGTGCTGCCGGAGGTCGTTTCAGTTACGAAGAAGAAAGCACCCAGGAAATGAAAACGGATACAATTTTTCGTGTTGCTTCAATTACGAAGCTATTTACGGCGACAGCGATTTGGCAGCTTGCGGATGATGGTAAGATTTTTATGGGGCAGCCTGTGAGTTCTATTCTTCCAGAGTTTGATGCCGACCCTTTTAAGCCGATTACCATTGCACATTTACTGACTCATACCTCTGGCATCGCTCCCGATCCTGGCACTATAAGTGATACTTACTATAAAAGTGCATGGTGGTATATTTTTGAATCAGAGCTTGGAAAAGAAAACTGGATTAAAGCCGGTCTATCTAAAGGGATTCATTTTCCGGTAGGGACTCAATGGATGTATTCATCGTTTGGATACGCGATTTTGGGCGCAATTATCGAGAAAATAACAGGTGTTTTTGCAGAAAAATACATAATGGACCACATTGTAAAACCGTTAGGCATGAAAGATACCTTCTTTGATATACCAGCAGAAAAAGCTGGTAGGATCGCCATTCGTTCGGAAAGGGCTAAGGAATATCTTCAGAAGCTGCAAAACGGGGAAATTACGGATGCGGGACAAAGGTCTGAGGAAGAAATCAACGTTCCCGAAACTGGTGGTGGGTTATATTCCACAGTTGCTGATCTGCAAAAGTTCGGGATTATGCTGCTTAATCAAGGGGAATACGAAGGGGGGCATATCTTAAGCCGTATGGCGGTACAAAGAATGACCAAGCGGTTTAATTCTGAGAAAATCCCAAACTATGCATGGGGAGATGCAGGAGCGGATCGACCATACGGACTTGGACCAGACCTTCGCTATAATGTGAGTACTTCTTACTCTGAAGGCACTTTTTTTCACGAAGGGGCTGGGGCCTGTGCCTTATTCGTTGACCCGGTTGAAAAGCTGATTGCCGTTTGGTATCTTCCTTTTCACAAAGGGGTATGGGACGGTAGAGCGGTATTTGGCACTCACAATGTGATCTGGTCCGGACTTGAATAAGAAAAAGACTTTTTTTATGTGATATCTATAGATAGGCAGGATGTGACTTATGTTTGAGATGATAAAGCACCGCTTTCGTATTATGAGGGCGGTTGCTTTTGTTACTTATAAGGAATGGAGTGCGTACAGGACGCATTCGATGGTTTCTATTTTTGTTGGCCCAGTGTACTTTTTAGTGCAGTATTATATATGGAGTGCTGTTTATAGCGGGGAATCTTACATCAACGGGATGTCTCTCTCCCAAATGCTTTCCTATTTTTGTGCTACGATGTTGATCAACTATTTGACGATGGATTTTGCCGATTGGAATTTACAAATGCTTATTCGCACCGGGAAATTCATTACGTTTTCGTTAAGACCGCTAAATCATATGTTCTTTGCTTTGTCTCAGAAGGCAGGGCATAGGGTACTTGGGCTTTTATTTGAATTTTTACCCTGCTTTATGATCTTTTTCTTTATTTTTCATATTGATGTCTTACCTGCAAATTTACTATACGCGATTCTTTCGATAGCTATGGCGTTTATGATGAATTTTTTCATTCATTATAGTATTGGAATGGTCGCTTTTTGGATGGTGCAATCCTCTAGTATTCGTAATTTTTTTAATCTTTGCGAAGGGATATTTTCAGGATCGCTGATTCCATTAGTATTTTTCCCAAAATCCTTACAAATGGCGTCCTTTTTCTTACCCTTTCAATACACGGCCTTTCTTCCCGCAATGGTCTATACAGGTAGCTATACTTTAGCGGATATAACCTTACCTATTCCTCAAGTGTTATTGCTGCAGCTCATAGCGGTAATTATTGCCGGAGTTGTCTGCCGGGTGCTGTATGCGGTGTCGCTTAAGCATTTTACGGGGGTGGGCGCATGAAACGTATGTATCAAATATATAAAACCTGCATGAAGGCGAATATTGCTTCTGCTATCACTTATCGTGTTAATTTTATTCTTAATAGTCTTATCATGCTCATAGGGAATGTGCTGTTTCCTCTAGTAACGGTATTCATTTATAATTCGAATGCTTCATTTGCAGGTTGGACCTTTAAAGAGGCGCTGTTGATTCAATCCGTTTTTATTCTGTCTACGGCTTGTGCCGGGATTTTTTTTAACGGAATTATGTGGAATACGATGTCTCATGTTGTAGAAGGGACTTTGGAAGTGGTATTAATTAAACCGACCTCGAGCCTTTTTCTGCTGTTGGCCAGATCTTTTGAGTTCGAAAGTATCGGGCTTTTAGGCGGAGGAGTAATCATGTTCGTATACGCACTTAGCGGAATCGATGGGATGACCATCGGCTCTTGGTTATTGTTCCTGTTGTTGTTTGGCGCAGGGCTGCTTGTTATGTTCGGCGTGGCGCTTATTGTGGCAGCGATTTCCTTCAAATGGGTAGCGAATTCCCGCTTGCCGGAGATGTTTGAGAGCATTAAGTCTTTTGGACGTTATCCAGGGACGATTTTTCCTAAAGCAGTCGTAGCCGTGAGTTCTTTTCTGTTTCCGGTTTCCATGATTGCTTACTTTCCAGCATCTACACTGATTGGCCGATGGGAACCCTATTTTTTTATAGCGATTATCCCTTGTGTGTTATTTGCTGCCTTCGGAATTTGGCTCTATACATACATGCTTCGCAGTTACAAAAGCGCCGGAGGATAAAAGATTAGTTTAGCTCTAAGAAGGAGAATTTCACTTGGACATTATTACCGTCAAGAACTTAACCAAGCAATATGAAACCTATCACCGTGGACAAGATGCAAAAAGCGTATTTAAAAGTCTGTTTCACCGTGAAAAATCGATCATTACCTCTGTAGAAGATCTTTCGTTCAGTGTTGGAAAAGGAGAAATCATTGGCATTCTGGGTCCAAACGGTGCGGGGAAATCTACGACTATTAAAATGCTGACAGGCGTTCTCTATCCTACCTCGGGCGAAATAAATGTTCTAGGGTACAACCCTCATAAGCAGAAAAATCAATATGTAAAACAAATCGGGGTATTGTTCGGACAGAAATCGCAGTTAATATGGGACATACCCCCTTTGGATAGCTTTTATATGAACAAGGAAATCTATGATATTCCTACGAACGACTTTCGTACAAGACTAGACCGATTTGTAAACATGTTTGAGATTGGCGATATTATCACTAAACCCACACGAACCCTTTCCCTGGGAGAACGAATGAAATGCGAGTTTATTATGGCGATGCTTCATTCACCACCTGTGGTTTTTTTGGATGAGCCGACGATCGGGCTGGATGTGATAGCTAAACAAAGAATCAGAGAATTCATTAAGCAAATGAATCAGGAAGGCACCACATTTATTCTGACAACACATGACTTGGAAGATGTAGAGCGTTTGGTTCAAAGAGTACTTATAATTCATCAAGGGAAAAAAGTATATGACGACAAGTTTTCTGAACTTCGACTGCATCTGGGCGCCAAAAAAGTAGTTAGGCTTTCAGCCGCCACAACTATTGGAGATATTGATCTGCCTGGGACTCTGATATCGGAAAGAATATCGGATTACGAAGTGGAGCTGCTGATCGATACCGAGCAATGTAAAATGGGCGAGTTTCTGCATATTCTTAGCGAAAAGGTAGAGATCCTTGATATATCTATTAAGGAGATTCCCATTGAAAAAATCATCAGCTCCATTTATGAGATGGATACGGGAGAGCATATTCAAGCTTGAGAACGGATCATCTGCAGATTTAGATCGACCATGGACCATAACTTTTCAGTGATCTCTTTTGCAGAGCAAGGATTACTATGAGTAAACCACCATTCAATCACTCCGACAGTCGCCGAACTCAAAAATTGCACAGATATATCTTTACTCAGCTCATCCAGGTTAAAATTGTTTTCTAAAAATTGTACCTTAATCTGCTCATTTATCATTTCTTGTAATTGGTTTCTAAAGGAGAGTAAAGCTTTGTTTCTTAATAAAGTCTTATAAAAGAGAGCATTCTCCTCCAATTGTTCCAGCGTGCGGAGCAATGACGCCTTCGAGGGATTAGGTTCGGTTTCATCCTCCACTGCGGAGCAGCTTTCGATTAGTTGCCGGAGCTGAGCCTCCAGACATTTATCCATCAGATCGTATTTATCCGCATAATGGGAATAAATCGTTCCGCGGTTTACATCAGCGCGCTCTGCGATTTCGTTGATCGTTATTTTTTCAAAATCTTTTTCAGCCATCAGTTGAATTAATGCATTCATGATGGCTGTTTGGTTTTTTTTAATTCTTCTGTCCATGGTAAGACTCCCTTTTTATTAAACAATGTATTGTATTCTGTTGAAAAATCAACAAACCCGATCAAACTAACGATTGAACCCTACCGGAGATGTGATAATCTAATTTTATCGAACAGTTGATCAAAATTCAACAAATGTCTAAAAAGGGATAGAGGAGTTAAATATGAGAGTTTTAGTTTTTGGAGCGGGAGTATTAGGCAGCTATCTTGCACATGTTCTAGTGCGTGGGGGAAATGATGTCACCATGCTTGCCAGAGGAAAGCGAGCAGAGCAATTGACGAAAGACGGACTTGTGCTTCGCCATTATTTTCAAATTAAAAACACTGTGGATACAGTAAAGGTCATCTCTACGCTTCGATCCGATGATCTCTATGATCTTATTTTTGTTGTTATGAAATATAATGATTTTCCATCTGTGCTACCTATTCTAGCTGAGAATCAGAGTCAGAATATAATTCTTGTGGGGAACAATGGCGATGCTCCTGGCATGCAAAAGGATCTACAGGAAATGAGCAATGTGAGGAAAAATATACTCTTCGGATTTCAGCTTAGTGCAGGAATTCGGGAAACGAGCGGTCGCGTTATCAAAATACACGCAGGAGGGCAAATGGTACTTGGCAGTTTAGACGGTGAGATTCCAATAAAGCCTGTACTGGATGATGCGTTTAAAAATGTTAAGTATAAGCTAACTTATCATGAGGATATGGATGCTTGGCTCAAAAGTCATATCGTGCCTATAGTGGCTTTGAACTCCCTTAGTTATCTGCATGACGGGGATTTGAAAAAGGTATCCAAAGATAAGAAGCTATTAAAACAAGCCATTTCAGTAATGGACGAGGGGTTTCAAATCATGGAGCAATTAGGTTATACTGTCACTCCAGCAGGGCAAGTTAACTTTGTTCGGAAGCACAAGCAGGCTGTATATTATGGTCTGACAATAATTCATAAATTACCGTTTATGAAATTAGTGGACGGTTCTTTCAGCGAAATAGCAGCTTTGTTTGATTCATTTGATATTTTGAAGCAACAAGCAAACATTGCAACGCCCAATTGGGATCAACTTAAAAAACAAGCGTTTTCGAAGTTTAATGCAAATGTATAACAATCTTGTTCAGGAGGTATACAATCGATGGCTATATATTTTATAAGGCATGGAATAGATGAAGAAGGCTTTCGTGGGGGTTGGAGTCAACGTGGACTTGTAGTAGAGGGATATAGACAAGCCGAACGTCTTGGATATTATCTTAAGGAAAATCAATCTAGCTTTAACATAACCCGTATTCTTTGTAGTGATTTGCAACGTGCGTTAGATACAGCAAATGAGATCGCCAGAGAGCTTAATTTGCCTGTTGAAAGCAGCCAGTATTGGAGAGAAACGAACAATGGTGTAATCGCTGGAATGCCCCATGAAATCGCAAATGAACGATACCCGGGTCTTTATTTCTCGGCTTTAAGAATGGATGAGAGATTTCCAGGAGGAGAAAGTCCCCAGGAATTTTTTACGCGAATAAGTTCAAGTTTCTCAAAACTATGTAATGAACTGGAGAGTACTGATCCAAATGAAAATGTAATTATGGTCACTCATGGTGGCGTAATTAATGTTATATACCATATTTTAAAAGGGCTAACGTGGACGAATAAGAATGCTCATTTCCCGACTTCATATACTAGTATTCATAAAATAGAGTATCAAGCAGATAAGTGGGCAGTTACAGCAGAAAATCTTACGGAACATATATCAAGGGATCAGGCTGCTGGTATGGCCAATTGATTGGAAGGTACAAATATGGGTTTATTGAATGCGCTGATTGAGCAAGCCAAGAATCCTAGAGGGTTCGTAGGAAATATCATGATCAAAATCATGAATCAGACACATACCAGCATCACCGTTCAACGATGGATTTTTTGGGACGATCACAGCGATTCAGACGCATTATTTCTGGCTGGACCTCGAACAAGATATAAGTGAAGCATTTAGGGTGCTGATAGCAGGCGGTACATTTGTTATTATTTCTGAGATCTATAAAATCAATTATCATATGAAGCAATTCACTAAGAACGAAGAGATGGAGCAGTTATTACGGAAATCGGGCTTTCAGACGGTAAATATTCACGAGAATAACAAATGGAGATGTTATGTCGGAAAGAAATAAAGCGGCCGCACCGCCCCAAAAAAGGACGACACAGCCGCTTCGTTTCACCAGCTAATTAAGCCGGGAAGGTTTTAAACAAACAACGAACGGGAAATGATGACCAGCAAGATGAAAAGTACCAAAATCGCTCCGGTCGAAGTGAAAGCTCCTCCTTGAAATTCACCCATGATTTATTCCTCCTCAACTTATGTCTTCTTCTCAATTGCTGTGACTGGTGTCGCAGCTTTCTGAGATAATGACATCATATGCCGAAGAGGGCCTGTTGCACTGGTCTATGGCCTATTGCTCGTCAATATGGGCTTTTAGGATACGTAATCCTTTAGGGAGATGATTTTTAAGCTGGCCTAAACTCGCCTTGCCCCAACTAATTGGCAAACCATCTAAAGTTACAAGCGTCCATCCATGTAATTCGCTGGGGACAGGCAGGCTTTCACCGCGGAGCCAAGCATGTATTTCCGGGCCCTCACTGCTGAGATCAAAGCTTCGTGATGCTTGGATGGGCTGAAGTGCCATAGCTAATGCATGAGCAGGTTCAATCCGATTTTTCTTCAAATGGGCAATATGTAGTCCAGCTCGTGGAATACGCAGTCCGTCCAGCAGCCCGGTATGGAGGTTGCCATTAAAGGATTCTGGCAGCAAATAAAGAGATTCGCCGAAGAGCAGGGGTACACCTTGGCATGAAAGACCAGGCAGTTCTACCGCAGCCCAGTCTTGAAAAAGCTGGTAGGCATCACGTACAGAAGAATTAGTTTTTGGGTTGTTTTTGCTTCGGCGTTTTTTGGCGTTGCGGTTGGCATCGTCATTCACGGATACAGTGTCAATTTGCTTACGCAGGAGTGCAACAAAGTGACCTTCGCCCTTTTCTAAATGCGGCCAAAGGCGTTTGCAGGTGAGAAGTTCCATATCGGGGTAACTAGCCGTCAATCGAGCAATGGTTACTTCATTCTCTTGACGGTTAAAGGTGCAGGTAGAGTAAGCTAAAGTACCCCCTGGTTTAAGCATAATGTAGGCGTCTTGCAGGATATCCCATTGTCTCGCTGCGCACATAACTACATGAGCAGGAGACCATTCTTGAATGGCTTTTGGATCTTTTCGGAACATGCCTTCTCCAGAACAAGGAGCATCCAGCATAATTCGGTCAAAAGCTTGCGGGAAACGCGCAGATAGCTGTTCTGGTGTTGCACAGGTTACGAGGGTATTCTTAATGCCCAGACGTTCAACGTTCTCTGCTAGAATTTTTGCGCGTTCCGGATGGATTTCATTAGAGATTAAGAGGCCTTGTCCCTGCATTAAACCAGCGATATGCGTAGTTTTACCTCCAGGGGCTGCTGCAAGATCGAGGACGGTTTCACCGGGTTCAGGTGCCAGCAGTTCAGCTGCGGACATTGCGGAAGGCTCCTGAATATAATATAGTCCAGCGGCATGGTACGGATGTCTGCCTGGTCGAGCGGGCTCATCATAATAAAACCCGCCCTGGCACCATGGGATAGGCTTCAAATTAAATTGTGAGACTGTACGGTCCACCGCAACTTGGCCTATGGCTGAGGTGCTTTTTAGCGGATTAAAGCGCAGTCCTTGAGTTCGTGGCGCTGAATAACTTTCTAGAAAAGCATCTGCCTCTTGCCCCAGCATTTCTTTAATAGATGCGGTGTAAGAGGCAGGCAGCTGTTCTTCCTTCATAGATCATTCTCCTTTTTCTTAGTTGCTGTTTCATGTTTATACCGATAAAATCAAGGTATGGGGAACGTAATCGTACCTGAAATTCTACATATATTCAACTATATCATAATTGCCAAGTCTTACAGTACACAGGGCAATTGTAAAGGGGATGTACCATATGAATTTGCTGCAAGCGCTCTTCTTCCCGCCGGAGCAACCCGGTGGTGTATCATCTATGATCCCTTATCTTCAGGAAAGATTCCGTTCAAGCCGTTGGGAGATGGATTTGTTTTGGCTGCCTAAGCGGATTCGCAATAAGGGGCATGAGGAAGTAATATTCGAGACGTTTGATTGGACGCAGTATGGAGAAAGTCCGATCGTTCAGAAATATATTCAGACCTATCGTGATTATTTATGGTGGACAAAACTGCGGATGAGTAAGCCTTATGATCTTATTCATTCTCATCATCCGATTGCTGGCTTAGCGATGAAAAAAGTGTTCCCTGATACTCCGTTAATTCATACCCTGCATTCCAGTTACGAGCGGGAATTGATTCTAAATGGAGCGATTTCCGAGGATGGCTTGGAGCATCGTTTTCTAGTCTCACTTTATCGTGAACTTGAGCATGTTAGTGATCGATTAATGACGGTGTCGCGATCTTTTGCAGAGTATGTGGCCCCTTATATTATTGATCCTTCTAATATAGGTGTTATACCGAATGGTTTTGATGAAAAAAGATTTAAGCCTGTTCCGCATGATAACGCTATTCCGCAGCTAGTGACCGTGACACGTCTGGTTCCGGCTAAAGGAATAGATATATTACTCAACGCTTGCGCGGAGCTTAAAAATCGCGGCCATGAGTATGTACTGCATATTATTGGCGACGGTCCTTCACGTGCGGATCTGGAAAAGATGGCCCAGCATTTAGGGATCTATAATGAAACGATCTTTTACGGATATACGCTGCACCCTGAAGAATTCATGCCATTCTTTGATATTTTCGTATTGCCCTCTCGGGCGGAGGCGTTCGGTTCAGTGTTTGCGGAAGCGGCACTTAGCTGCCTGGCTTTAGTGGGGACAAATGTGGGCGGAATACCGGAGCAGATTGAAGATGGTGTGAATGGTTTATTGGTCAGTCCTGACGATGAGATTGCTCTTGCTGATGCATTAGAGAAGGTGATATCTGATCCGGCTTATCGTTATGAGCTTTCGCGCTCCGCATGGGATAAAGCCAAAAGCCTATATTCGTTGACACGAGTTGCTAATGAACTTAAAAAAACCTATTTACAGTATCCTTCAGGAACGAAAGGGTGAGCACCTATGATTCCATTTCGCTTTCTGCATACTGCTGATTTACATCTGGATAGCCGTTTTGCCGGGCTGGCGCATATTTCGCCAGCCATTCGTGCTTATTTACGTGAGTCTACCTTTGCCGCCCTCGGGCGGCTTGTCCGCGTTGCGATCCAAGAGAATGTTGATTTTATTGTCATTAGTGGAGATGTGTATGATGTTTCAGATGCATCGTTACAGGGACAGCTGCGATTTCAGGAAGCGCTCAAAGAACTCGGTGAGCACGGGATTCACGTGTTCCTGATTCATGGCAACCACGATCCGCTTGACGGACTGCGTCTGACAACGGAAATGCCAAAGCATGTTACCGTATTTGGCGGAGAGAAGCCAGATCACGCTACAGCTTGCCGCCGTATAGATGGCCAAGAAGTTGCCATCGTTAGTGGAATCTCTTACCCAACGGCGAAAGTGACGAACAACACAGCTGTAACCTTTTCTCGTAAACCTGGCAGCCGCCTGTTTCATATTGCGATGCTGCATGGCAATGTAGACGGTGATTTGCTGCATGAGACCTATTCTCCTTGCAGTCGCAGGGACCTTATCGAACGGGGGTTTGATTATTGGGCGCTTGGACATATTCATAAACGTAGTGTACTGCATGAGAAACCTGTGATTGTATATCCAGGCAATATACAAGGGCGCAGCATTAAGGAAACCGGAGCTAAAGGTTGTTATATTGTGGATGTAGATGAGGCTGGAAGATCCACTCTGCAATTTCATGAACTGGATTTCGTCCGCTGGCAGGTTAGAGACTTATCTATAGAAGGATTAAGCAATGAAGCAGAATGGATACAGAAAGTGGAGCAGGTTATTGAAGACATCCGCGCGGAGCTCCCGGAGCTCATGTCGGTGGTCAGATTTCGTCTGATTGGGCGAGGGGACGTACATAAAGTATTGGCTGAAAAAGGGGCAGCAGAGGATTTGCTGTCTGAACTCCAGCGCCGTGAGGCGATTAGGGCTGAGCGTAAAGATTACAAAGGGCTTGTCTGGACGGAAGGGTTCTCTATAGAGTCCGGTTTAGCTATTGATCGCCAACGCTTATTGGAAGAGGATAGTTTTCTTGGAGAAATGCTGCGCATTGCAGAGCATACAGAACATTCCCCGGAAGCGCTCGAAGAACTATTAAATAGTGCGCTTAAACCGCTATTGGAGAATCAGGAGCTGCGAAAGCTGTTGTCTATGACTAGTCAAGAAGAGAAGTTGAGCTGGCTACGTGGTTCAGCAGAGCAGGGAATCACGATGCTTGGCGGGATGGACGATACTGTTGAAGCGGCGGAAAGTCTTTCATATCAACAAGCCGGAGGGCAAAACGATGAGAATTGAACATTTGCATATCAATGGCTTTGGGCGTCTTCACAATCGAGAGATTCATTTAACGCAGGGAGTGACCGTACTTTATGGGCGTAATGAAGCAGGAAAAAGTACGACACTGCAATTCATACGCTCTATGCTGTTTGGAATTCCAAGCCGTGGAAATCCCTTGGAAAGGTATGAACCTTTGCAAGGCGGATTGCATGGGGGAACCTTGAAGATACGTGACAGTAATGATGGTTTGTGGACCATTCGCCGTTTTGCTTCAGGTGCTGAGGGATCAGGAAGAAATGAAAAGCTGAACATTACAGTAAATCATCCAAATGAAATGACTCAAGAGCTGGGACAAGCTGAAATGGAACGACATTTACTTGGGGGGATCTCTAGGAGTATGTTCCAGCAATTGTTCGCAGTTTCACTGGACGAGCTGCAGGAGCTTGCTGCCCTTCAATCTGATGAGATGAGCAGCTTTCTTTTTCATGCAGGTATGGGCGGTGGCGGTGCAATCATGCGTGCGGAACGCCGTTTGGTGCAGGAAGCTGAGAAGCTGTACAAACCTCGTGGCAAGCTGCAAGAAGCAGCAAAAGTTGTGCAAGCCATAGAAAAGCTTGAGCGACAAATGGTTGAGAGCCGTTCTTATCTTCCGAGATATAACGATAATATAGTGGCATTGAGGGTAAGGGAGTCGGAGCTAGATGAATTGGAGCAACAGCGCAAGCTCACTGGAGAGCAGCTAGTGATGTTTCGAAAAGCACAGGAAGTCCGTGAGCTGTGGTTAAAATGGAGCGAGGCTCAGCTAGAGCTGCAAGGATTGCCATTGATTTCAGCCTTTCCTGAAGAAGGGGCAACTCGCTTTCAGGCGTTTGAAGGAGAAATTCGGAATGCACAGGGATCAGTAGTACGTTATGAACGTCTTCTAAGCGAGCTTACTATTGAACTGGCAAAGAACCCTACAGATGAAGTATTAGCAGCGCAGGGGCCTGCTTTGGAGCGGCTGGACCGGCATCGGAGCAGTTATGAGAACCGTAGAACGGAAAGACAACGGCTTGAGGGAGAGTTAACGGCGCTGAATGAGCATTTGCGGCGAATTCTGCGCGGCATTGATGTGAGCTGGGGCCCTGCAGAGCTGACTTCGTTCTCTGGGACAGCGGCGGATCGTGAAGCTGCACGGAAGTTTGCGGCGGCGTTCGCTAGTTATGACCGCCGCATGGAGGCGGAGGGTGCAACGCGGCAGTCGTTGCGCTCCCGTTTGGCCGCTGCCTCAGCGTCGCTCCAAGCAGCAGAACGGGCGCTGGCGCGTGAGCACGCTACCGGCGCGGAAGCTTTTGCGCAGCTGGCTCCGCGCAGCGCCCGTGAAGTGCTGCAGCTGTGGGACGAGCTGCAGCAGGCGGCCGAACGCTGGCGCGAAGCGCAGCTCAGCGAAGGGCCAGCGCGCGGCGCCGGAAGTGACGGCCTTGGCGCGAAGCGCATGGCCGCGCTCTACCTGCGCCTGCTGTGCGCTGGGGCAGCACTAACCGTGCTGCTGCCCGCAGCGCTGTGGCTGACCGGTGCTCCGCCGGCCAGCGCTGTGCTTGCGATCGGCCTGCTGGGCGCGGCCGATCTGGCCCTTTGGGCCGGCTTGCGCGGAGCGCGCCGGGTGGAAGCGTCCCCGCCAGAGCATGGCGGGGACGTCAGCGCAGCCGCAGCCGAGATGCTGCGGCTGCGGGGGCAGCTGCTCTCCGGGGCGGAGCCGGAGAGCGTTGTGCCGGGGCGGCGGCCGGCCGCCCCGGGGTCCAGCCCTGACGCAGGCGGGCTGGAGGCCTCCATGAGGGAGCTTCGCAGGCTCATGGAGGCTTGGTCAGCTTGGCGGCAGCGCATCGAACGCTATGCCGCCGAGCGTGATACCTGCCGCACGGAGCTGGAGACGCTGGCAGGTCAAGAGAAGCTGCTCGCTGAAGAAATGCACCGGGTGGAGGCGGCATTCACGGAAACGGCTGAGCAATATGAAGGATGGCTTTGCCAACGCAGGTTGCCTGAAGGATTATCTCCTGAAGGGCTGCCGGATATTTTTGCTATGGTTGAACAAGGGAATGAGCTGCTGCGCCAAGAGAATAAACTCTCCTTACGATTGAAGGAGCTGGAAGCAGAATGTAACGTGTTTGAGGAGGAGCTGCTCGCTCTTATTTATGAGTCGGGTGCTGATCTTGGCGACGAGTCTGGTGTAGCGGCAGCTGGTTTTGAAATAGATCCGCAAGAGGGGAAACGAGTATCTGCATTAACCTTACTAAGCTGGCTGGAACTGCGAAAAAGAGCATGGGATGATCTGAAAAAGGACTTGATTCGCCGGGAAACTATGCAGTCAAGATTGCAGGATGTGGATGAAGAACTCAAGGAGAGCCACAGGATATTAGGTGAGCTGAGAGAACAGCGTGAACTTCTGATACAGGAAGGCGGGGCGACTGGTGGAGAGGATTTCTTACGCAGGTCAGCAGCTGTGCAGCGGCGCAGTGATCTGAATAAATTGATTCGCCAGTGGGAGCTTGCTATGTTCGGTGGTTGGGAGGAGGAGCGGGTTGCTGCTCTGCTGGAATTATTAAATCATCATGATGTGGAAGCATTGCAGCTGGAGCGGTCATTGGCTGAAGAATTGATGGAACGGCAGGAAGAGGGTTGGAACACCCTGCTGGAGCAACGAGGCAAGCTGCTTCAGGAAAGGGAGTATTTGAAGGAGCGCTGCGTGGAGGATTCCGTTATTCAGCAACTGGAAGAGCAGAGAGCAGCCTTGCGGATCGTGGCTGATAAATATGCAGTGGCAGCGATAACTGCCGAACTAATCGGGCGAACTCGCCGTGTGTATGAGCAGGAGAAGCAGCCACAGGTATTACTGCTTGCCTCAGATTATTTCTCCAAGCTGACGGAAGGGGAATACAAAAGGGTTGTTATGACACTAGGGCATAAAGAGCTGAAAGCTGAACACAAGAATGGGGGATTACTAGACAGCGGACTGCTCAGCCGAGGGACGGCAGAACAGCTGTATCTTGCCATCCGGCTGGCATTGGCAGAGACCATGTCACGGCAAGTATCGCTGCCGCTGTTATTCGATGATCTCTTCGTTAACTTTGATGAGTCTCGTCTTCATGCTGCACTTGGACTTCTTGGAGAACTGTCGATCTCCCGCCAGATTGTGATGATGACCTGTCACAAGCATGTGGCGGAAGTGGCAGCACGTATGATTCCTACAGCAGCGGTTATTTCCGTGTAGTTCGGGTGATTGGTTTTACGGATACGATACTGTTCCCCTTCTCCTTTGAGTTCGATGAAGTATTACTACCTGGTGGAGAGGACCATGGTGTTCGTAGCAGTTTGACAGCCCAGACCAGTGATAAACCTCCGAAGATTGGGTAGAACACGGAGAGCAGTGAACTAAAGCCGAACTGGCTCAGTAAATAGCAGACCAACATCAGAAGTGGTGTAATCAATGCGGTTGATAGGGGAAGCCGTTGCTTAAGCTGTACAGCTACTCCATAAATATCGGCGACAAAAGTGCTGAAGATCTCCAAAAAGATCAGCAGCAGATATATAGTTTGCACTACAGTACCCAACCGGACGGCGATGCTGCCCATCGGAATTTCAAACTTGAGAATCCCTGGCATCTGTGAGCTCATTGCGAAATGTGCGGCAATCAACATAAAACCAATCCCGGTACCCCCAATAATACCGCCCCATACAAGGGATTTTTCTTCCTCTGTGTGACGAGCCATAGGGACTAAAACAGCTTGTGCCATCCCTAAATTAAAGGCGGTGTAGAGCAGCGGTGACATCCATGCCCCAAAGAGAGAGCGATCGTTATCAAGGAACAGGAATCGTCCAGCTCCCGGAATTTGAAAAGTATTAAAAATAATGATAAGTGACAGAGTAAGCATTAAAGGAACTACAATACTGTTCATTTGCAGAATACCGGAAATTCCTCGTTTTAGCAGAAAGTATGAACCAAGCAATGTGATAATTAGTCCAGTCTGATAATGAAGTCCGAGATGCTCCTGAAAAATAGCGCCGGCCCCTGCAAGCATAATACTGTTTACTCCGATCAGGACGACCATCGTGAACAAACTGATGGTGCTTCCGACCTGTTCCCCGAAGAGGTGACGGTTAAAGTCCTCATAGGATTCCGCTTCTATTCGCCGAGCAATGACCATCATTTTTGTACCCAGCCATATGAACAATATAGTTGAGAGCAGGATGGTCAGGACTGCCCAGTGCCCGTAACGTGTGAAGAATTTTAATATTTCCTGCCCGGTGGCGAATCCGGCTCCTACAATGGTGCCAATATAAGTGAAAGCGATCTGTAATGTTCGGACATGTGATTTCATGGCTCCCCTCCTAATAGTTTTACGAAGCTAAAGAAAAATCATAATGAGTGCTATGCAGGATAACCTTGTGTACTCTGTATAGTACAGGTTATGATGAGGATCAGTAGGACATGACTTCCGTCGTAATTGCTTTATGATCAGTGATTAATTTGTACGGAATGTCTGCGATTATAAAGGGTATTGGAGGTTCAAAGTCATGGAAGTGTTGAAACAGCGGATTTTGGAAGAAGGTGTCGTCGTTTCGGATGAGGTGCTGAAGCTGGATGCACTGCTAAATCATCAGGTTGATCCACAGCTTACGATGGAAATGGGACGGGAGTTTGCCGGGAGGTTTGCGGACTCAGGAATTACACGTATTGTGACCGTAGAATCCTCGGGCATTGCCGTGGCATTTGCCACCGCGTATGAATTAAAGGTGCCGCTAGTTTTTGCACGCCGCAAAAAAACACTGTTAGCTGATCCGGATGCGCTTTGCGAAAGAGTTCCGTCTTTTACAAAAGGTATTGTTACAGATATTATGCTGTCTCGCCAGTTCATCTCTCCAGAGGATAAAATCCTCTTTATTGATGATATTATTGCCAATGGTGATGCAGCGCGTGGATTGATTAAGATCATTCAACGTTCTGGCGCTGAGCTAGTTGGTCTTGGTGTTGTAGTAGAAAAAAGCTTTCAGGCAGGGGCTCGGACGATCAGAGAGCAAGGCATTCGTCTGGAGTCACTCGTAAGAATTACCTCTCTAAATGGAGGCACCATCGAATTTGGGGAATAACCTAATTGGCAATAAGAACAGGCCTATTTTTTAAACAACTGCTTTTCACCCTATGGATTTTCCTTTATAATAAAAATTAGACATAGGGAGGAGGCGTCACAATGGGGAAAGAACCGGTGACTGAACAATTTTTTATTGATAAATTAACCGAGGCCAAGGATCATTTCGAGCGTGCGCTGGATTGCAAACACACGGAATTCGACGATCTGTATCCCTATATGATTGAACATCCTCAGTTTTTTTGGTACAAACGCTATGTAGCCTGGTCAGAGCTTCTGACAATCAAAGGTTTGTGCGAAGAGTTATCCTTCCCGTGGAGAGAGAAATTCACAACTAACCAAGTGGAGTATCTGGAGCAACGTGTGATGTCCGCTAAAGTTCTTGACTTCTGGTTTGAGAAGAATGAAGCGCTGATATAAGAATGCTTTAGTAGACATGCAAGTCGTTAATTGCCTACATGAGACCCAGATGATTTATCATTTGGGTCTTTTTTCTGAGACTAAATAGGACAAGCTATGACAGGAGGGATTAATGATGATTAGCGATGAGCAATTGGATGCCTATCGGATTTCCGGTGAGAAAATTCGTGTAGTGCGTGATGGCTTGGAAAGTAACGATGTAAAAGGGATAGTTCTTGCTTGGGATGATTCTCAGGTGATGATACGTCGTCAGAATAGACGAGTAGTGAAGCTGGATCGCAATTATTTATTCCAGCCATTTAGTGAACCAAGACAAGATCCGGATAATATATAATCTTCACAGTAATAATTTTCGCAGTAATCATCTTCATAATACAAAACAGCTCCTCGCCCTACTGGGCGGGAGCTGTTTCTGTAATATCATTTGGGATTATATAGTTAGAGCTAGTTCAGACGCATTCTCTTCTCTGGAGAGTATGGAGAGTTCTGTGGACAGTCCAAGATACGCGCGCATGCGCAGCATCATTTCTCTACGGAAGCCTGGCCATAATATATTCATCTCTCCTTGAAATCCTCTGCAGGAATATAAGGCTTCGACTCCTCGCTGATCTTGGCGAACGGTAGTAATCTTCAAATCATGGGAGCTCAGCTCGCGCGTAACCTCTTGAAGCATTAGTGACGTCTTCTTAGTGGCACCAGATACGAGCTCCATATATAGCTGAGGGGTCTTAAACAGGCCGCTTCTACTGATTACACGGCAGTCACGTTCGAAAACTTTATGAATAAACGTTAGCAGCAAATAGCTTCTGATCAGGGACAGTTCTTCTTTAGTTACTTCTTCATCAATAATGGATGTGTTTAGCTTTGTAGTCGCCATTATAAATCACCTCATTTATATTATGCGAACTTTTGTTCTCATTATACCTTATATTCGGCAACAAAAGCAATAATTATCCATAAATTAATGAATGATAAGAAAACGGCGAAAATATATTGACGTTGAATTCTCAGCGTGGTATGATCTATCTTGTGACCGCAATAAGCGAGTCATTATAATACGCGGTCATGGCGGAATTGGCAGACGCGCTGGCTTCAGGTGCCAGTGGTAGCAATATCGTGGAGGTTCGAGTCCTCTTGACCGCATAGCTAAAAGGATTATAGAACTGCTCTAGTAGCAGGTTTATAATCCTTTTTTTATGTTTTTCAGCAGACGGTAGTGCGAAAGAGGAAGGTATCCTTAAGAACCATCACCTGAGGCTAACGGACCCAGATGAAGCTATTTGCTCATTTATCGCCTTTTGAGCGTAGTATCGGACCCCAGTGCAGCTATTGCATGGAAAAAGGATCACAATTGGCGTTTTTTATGCCAATAGCGACTGTGGGGTCCGATAGGAATCCAAATCTGCCCTAATGGTACGAATAAGGTCAGCGGGGTCCGATAGAAAACCAAATGTGCTCTAAGCTACGAATAAGGTCAGCGGAGTCCTATAGCGTCTTTCCACGCGCAGATTGGGGAAAGACTAATTAGTGTTTTGCTTCTACGTTACTCGCCCCGCGGAGTCATCATCATCACCTGAGGCTAAAGGACTCAGATGAAGCTATTTGCGCATTTATCACCTTTTGAGCGTAGCATCGGACCCCAGTGCAGCTATAGCATGGAAAAAGGATCACAATTGGCGTTTTTTATGCCAATAGCGACTGTGGGGTCCGATAGGAATCCAAATGTGCTCTAAAGCCACGAATAAGGTCAGCTGGGTCCGTTAGGAATCCAAATGTGCTCTAAAGCCACGAATAAGATTAGCTGGGTCCGATAGAGCCTTCGCACGCGCTGATTAGCGAAATACTAATCTGTGTTTCGACCCGTCGTTACCTGCAATAGCGAACTGCGTTTGCTTTTAAGCTACTCACCCCGCTGGGTCCGATAGCACCATCGCACGCGCAACTATGCTCGAATCCAATAAAGTTTGTTGTCTAGATCAAAGTCTAAGACACGAAAGAAAACAGGTGCACCCGGCATGGCTTTTGGGACACACCTGTTTTTTATAGGATAATGAATTACACTGTTGCTCTACGCAGCATCAAAAACGATAAAAGAGCGTACACAACTGTCAAAGGCATGGACCACAAAGCAAGTTCAAATGCGGTATATCCAGCAAACCAGTTGAAGAGGTCTACCCACCACTGATTATAGGTCATTAATAATACACCGAGACTGCACAGGATAAACATAGCCCCTGAGAAAATGAACAAACCGCTTCGGCCAAATCTCCGGAAGATACTGGATATCATTAGCCCCAGAAAAAACATATTAAGAAAGAGCACAAAATACATCCACAGCTGTTCTATGGCATTACCATCATTTAAAAAGGGCAAATGAAAATAATGTAGTTCCAAACCCCAGCCACCCGTGAGCCTGCTTTCAATGATTGCGAGCAGGTAGAGGAGAATTGAGTAGGTGGCGCTAGTTATAATAGCCATTAAGGAAGTGCCTATGAAATAATCCGTTCTGCGTTGACTTAAGCCCAGAGCAAAAGGGAAGGTCTGCACCAAAATGAGTATACCGGTGATTAACATATAAATGAAGATGGAGACGAGACCGCCGGTATAGATTGGTTCTTGGATGAAAGAAGCGACGATGACATTCACCAAGAAGCTGGATAACAAGATTACCCAAGGCATATACAACCATAACCACTTATCTCTGAAATGCATTTTTATCATGCCTGCCGTAGGATTCATTACACGGTCACTTCCTTTCCTAGAGATTTTTTATTTGTGAGATGAACGATTAATTGCTGTAAAGATACAGGTGAGATTTCTAAGCCTAACTTTTCAGCATGTGCGTGATCTTTCGCGTTGAAACCGATAATGGTGGCTGTAAGCAATCCGCCAAAAGACTCGCGGGAAATGACTTGTTTGCCGGCGATAAAATCTTCGATCTTCGCTGTCGCGCCGATTACCGTAACAGCTTGCCCGCGAAGGGCTTCAGCATCTTCGTTAATAATTAGCTTGCCGTTGTCGATGACGATAACATGCTCTAAAAGCTGACTTACCTCATCGATCAAATGGGTGGACAAAACAACTGTGCGTGGATTTTCAGCATAATCTTCAATTAGGCGATCGTAAAACAGGCTTCTAGCTACAGCATCAAGTCCTAAATAGGGTTCGTCAAAAATGGTAAGCGGAGCACGGCTGGCTAGACCTACTACAATTCCTACAGCCGAGAGCATACCTCGGGATAGCTTTTTTATTCTTCTTTTTAATGGCAGATTGAAATCCTTGATTAAAGAGTGAGCATATTCCCGATCAAAGTTTGGAAAAAATAATTCGGATACCTCCAGTACATCGATGATTCGGTACGTGTCCGGATACCTTTGGCTTTCCTTAATGAAGCAAATCTGCCTGAGAACCCGGTTATTCTCGTATGGATGTTCACCAAATACGTTCAGGACACCACTTGTGGGGAAAAGCTGAGCTGTGATCATATGCATTATTGTGGTTTTTCCTGCACCGTTTCTGCCGAGAAGCCCGTATATCTTGTTTTTCTCCAATGAAAAACTGAGTTCATGGATGGCAGTGACATTTCCGTATGACTTAGTCAATCCTTTGATTTCAACAACTTCATTCATGACTTGTTGTCTCCCCTCTGAATCATAATTGTTAATTGATCCAACGTAATTCCTAATTTTTCAGCTTCACTGATCATGGTTACTACATACTGTTCATAAAATTGTTCTTTTCTCTTCTCCATCAATACTGCACGCGCTCCAGAAGCTACAAACATACCGATTCCTCGTTTTTTGTACAATATCCCTTGATCCACAAGCAAATTCACACCTTTCGCAGCCGTAGCCGGATTGATCTGGTAGAAAACAGCAAACTGATTTGTCGAAGGAACTTGTGACTCCTCCAGCAGTGTTTCTTCGATGATGTCATTTTCTATTCGTTCGGCGATCTGCATAAATATCGGTCGTGTATCATCCATTAAGTTTCCCATGTATTCACCGCCAACTTCATTGGTTAGTTAGTTATGTAATTAACCATATATGCAACGAAGTTAATTGTCAATATTTTTAATTATTTTGGGCTGTATCCACATAAATAAAGGCTGCCCAGAATGCTCTGGATAGCCTTTTATTTGCACAACATATCTGCTATGATTTTGTCCTTGGTAAAAAAGAAGGGGGAGTTCAGCTATGAATGATTATGGTCCGGATCTGTTCAAAGATACTGCAAGCTATTACACCAGATATCGCCCGCTATATCCGTCCTCACTGATTCGATATCTAGTGGACAAATTCTCACTTCACGGAGAGGGCCGGTTGCTGGACTTAGGTTGTGGTACTGGGCAGTTAGCGCTAAGGTTTACGGATTGGTTCGAAGAAATCATTGGCGTAGATACTGAACTAGAGATGCTAGATGAAGCAAAGCTGTTATCACAGTACAACAGGGTTGAGAATGTTAGCTGGCAACAGGGGAGAGCGGAAGAACTATTCAATGACTGGGGTTCCTTTCGTCTCATCATGATGGCTAAGGCGTTTCACTGGATGGACCGAGAATCCATACTTGAAGTTCTCTATCATAGTTTAGATGATAACGGTGGTATTGCTGTAATTGATACTTTTAATGAACAACAAGAACCGTTACCTTGGCAACAAAAGGTAGAGGAAGTAGTGAAACGCTGGTTGGGTGACGAAAGAATAGCCGGAAAAAGTACATATAAACATCCCCAAGAAAGACATGAGGATGTTGTAAAGCGATCCAGTTTTAAAGACGTTAAAAGACAGGTATTACCGAGTTATTCCATCACTTGGACTGTTGATTCGATACTAGGAAATTTGTATTCTACGTCTTATGCTTCTAAGCGATTATTTAGAGATAACTTAGAACGTTTTGAAGATGATATGAAATCAGCTTTATTAGAAATAGAACCTACAGGTGTATTTACAGAGGACCTGTCGGTTTCCGTCATTACTGCCTTTAAAAAAGAAGCGGATTTACGATAAAAACCGCGCATTGATCTCACCGCATCCTGCTGTGTTAGGACTTAGTTTAAGGCGATACGTGTTCTTTTTTAGTATGGATTTTACTTGCTTAGGCGTAAGAGAAGGGTTCTTCTGGAGTAATTGCGCGATCACACCCGAGACGATAGGTGTTGAGACACTGGTACCGGACAGCACAAAGTAATCTTTAGCTATCCGCAAATAAGGAAGCTCGCGATCCAGCTTGGATCGTGGAGCACGAAGGGAGATGATCGTCTCGCCTGGAGCAACGAGATCTGGTTTCTTCCTTCCTCCCGGTGCGGGTCCGCGACTGGAGAACCAAGTGATTCGGTCGTCCGCTTGTGTGAGCGTGCGACGGTCATCCACTGCACCGACAGTAATTGCTGAAGGACTAATCCCTGGAGATTCGATCGTACTGCGTCCCGGGCCGCTGTTTCCAGCAGCTATTACAACGTTAAGTCCGGCTTTAATTGCTTTTTCTACAGCTTGGCAGAGTGGATCATCTGAACAAGGAAGATTCACCTTACCCCCGAATGACATCGAAAGAATACGAAGATTAAGTCTTCTCCGATTCGCAATACACCATTCAATTCCTTTAATGATTGTGGAGTCATATCCATCGCCATTTTTATCTAGTACTTTGACACCTACTATCCCTGCCTCTGGAGCAGGGCTTTTGTATTTTCCTTTACTCATCCATCCGTTGCCTGCTGCATCCCCTGCGATATGAGTTCCATGGCCGTTATCGTCATAGGGCTGTTTTCTATGATTGATAAAATCTTTAAAAGCAACTATACGGTTAACAGGGCGAAACAGGTCAGGGTGCCGATACACCCCTGTATCAAGAATAGCAATGTTGATGCCTTTTCCGGTAAGCCCCTTTTTCTTTTGGGCGGTTGTAGAACCAATGGATGGTGTCGCTATATTAAGGGATGTTTTTTTGACTTGATCCAAATAAATTTTTTCGATTCCATCCCAGCGGCACATCCGGTTCAGGCAGTTCTTTGAAACTTTGGATGATATCGAATTGAGCAGGTGAAGATGATGTCTGATCGGAAGGTCGTGGGATTTTAAATGCTTTTGTAAAGACTGTAGCTGGGCTGAAGTTATTTTTTGTTTGAATTTAATAATAACTGGAATGGTATTCGCTTTATGCCCTGGAAGATAGGAACGTTGAACTCTTTTTCTCAAGGAATGGTGCATTTTCGAATGATATTGCTCTAGCCATTTTTGACCGTTCATTAGTAATGAATCACCTCTTGAAGGTATTATATGCACTGCAGAGCTAGTGGACACGAAACTATGAAACTAGGGTTTAACATATTTTCAGATTTGTAGGTGAAAGAGAGGTCAAACCTTACGATTCTTGCATTTACTAACGTATCCTAAAAAGAAAGTGGTGAAGTAAATGGCAATTATTAAAAAACCAGTTAACAAGAAAGCAGTTATGGCTAGCAAAGTTCTCGCGGCTAAAAAAGCGAAAGCAGCTCCTACAAGAAAGAAACGTAGAATTAGACAGACTCTGGATAGATTTATTGTTGTTGCTATTGGTACAAATGCAACGGGTACACCTAAAGATACTACGGGGTGGACAGCTTCATTGAGAGCTGGAACTACAACGGTTACTGCTGATTTTGACGAATTTGGTGTAGTTAGATTCCCAACAATTAGTACCTTAACATCGGTACCTTATCTTCTCACTTTGAGAGATGAGAGTGGAGCTACTATAAGAAGTTTTAACGTTCCCGCAGACCGCGAATTTTTTGTGGCTAGATTCTAGTTTGGACAAGCCAGGTCAAGTAAACAGCATGCGTCGATTTTATATCGATGCATGCTGTTTTTTTATTTTTCTAACTTTGATTCAAGTGAGTGATTTGTTACAGACAAACAGAATGGGGGGATGCCATACTTTCAGCATCATAATTTTGGGAATATAGTACAAAAATGGACAATATATAAGGCGGGTGAGAGGTTTCGTGAAAGAAAAAGGGAATATATCAGGTATTCAATATTTTTTATTAGGACTGCTTATATTTTTAATGTTAGGAATGGATATGTTCATCATGGGATTAGATCAATGGTTATGGGGGGATTTGTTTAATATAGACGACTTTTTTGTCAGCCCTTGGTACGTACTAGTTGTTCATTGGAGCATAGTTACCCTATTGTGGGCAGTAGGAGCTATGATGTTTCTACTTTGGTTCAGGAAGAGGAAGTTGATTGGACAGGTTATATCTTTGTGTTGGAGCTCTAAGGTCATTCCTTTGTTAATTGTAGCTTTTATATCAAGCTTTTTGTTCGCTGTGTTGGAATTTTGGATTAATGGGGAGAGCATTCCACAGATTTATAGGGAATATGAAAACTTCAAGTTAGAACATGGTTTTATGGGCATATGGGTTGCCTTGGTTCAAAACATATATTACATTGTGGAAGCTGTACTAGTTGTACTATTGGTTGCACTAATGCAGCGTGCAGGAGAAGTATGGTTTAAGAATCCTTCTCTTCCTTATGGGGGAATAGGTTTAATGCTGACTTGGGGATTAGGTCATTTGACGCATGGTCTGCAAAGCGGCTTGTATATTACTGCTTTTTCTTTGGTATTTGGCTGGCTGTTTGTGAAAGCGGGCAAGCAGTGGTGGCCAAGTTTTCTGTTTATCTGGCTTGTATTTGTTTTATAATATTTAGTTTAACGGGGGGACACCATTGTACAATTCAGAGAAGAGAACAATTACTACTGAAAGATTGATTTTAAGACCTTTTGCATTGTCTGATGCACAGCGTGTCAGTGAGCTCTGCAATAATTATAATGTTTACAAAAGTACATTAACTCTACCTTATCCATACCCTATTGATTGTGCATTATCATGGATTGAAACACATGAAGTTGAGTTCAATAATGATAATTCATATGAATTCGCTATTACTGATAAAAATACAAACGAACTGTATGGTGCTATAGGTTTGAGAAATAACCGGACACACAGAAACGGCGAGCTTGGATATTGGATAGGCGAGGAACACTGGGGTAATGGATATGCTACAGAAGCAACAAAAGCGGTCATTAATTTTGCTTTTACAGAAAAACATTATCACAAAGTGTACGCCAGATTCTTTGCTTCAAATCCTGGTTCGGGACGGGTTATGCAAAAATCTGGCATGCTGAAAGAAGGCGTTTTGTTACAGCATATTTATAAAGAGAATGAGTTTGTAGACCTTATTCATTATGGGATATTAAATTCGGGAGTTACTAACTAACGCTTGGATTTCATGCACCACTATTTGAAGTCACGCCCATAGGGCGTGGCTTTTTTATTAGAAATGCTAGTCTGCTTCAACGGACAATAATGAAATTCCTTCTTATTTAAAATTAAAATAAAATTCTTGACACTTCTCATTGATAACGATTATCATAGGAATCGATGAGTGAAAATGAAAATCATTATCACTATATGGGACGTATAAATATACATATTTGGAGGGATAGATTTTGAAAAAAATATTAGTACTACTGGTTATTGCAGCGCTTACGGCAATGACTGCATGTTCGTCTACAAATACAGCGGACAATCCAAAAAATGAAGCGGTAACGAATACAACTGCTAATGAATCGAAAGAAGCAAATGCAGCAAAAACAACAGAAGTAGCAAATACAGCGGAAGCTGCCGGCAAGGTGTACAGTCTGGAGAATGATGGTGTGGATGAAGCGTTGTTCAACGAAGCGTTAAGCCAATTCCCAGCCAAAGTACCGGAGCGTATTGTAACAACTTCTGTGCCGTTAACAGAAATGCTTTATTTGCTCGGCATAACACCGGTAGGTGTACCAACTTCAACGAATCCAATCCCTGCTGATTTCGAAACAATTGATCGTATTGGATCACCTATGGCGCCGGATCTGGAGGTAGTAACCAAACTCGAACCAGACTTGCTGCTGGGAGCGGAATCTCTTCGCAGCACGTTGGACAAATCGCTAGAAGGAATCGACCTACAAAAAGCATATTTGAGAACAGAATCATTTGAGGATCTAAAGCTTAGTCTCAAAGTATTAGGCACTTATTTTAATAAAAAAGATGAAATGAATGCTGCTTTAACTAAGATTTTGAACAAAGAAAATGAGCTGAGTCAATTAGCCGAAGGCAAAGAACTGCCAAGCGTGCTGCTAGTAATCGGAACCGCAGATTCCTTTATGGTTATGAGTGAGAAATCTTATTTAGGTAGCTTGGTTAAAAAGCTTGGTGCTGATAACATCGCAACTTCTGTATTGCAAGTTACTGACACTTACTCACCTATCAATATGGAGAACATTGTAGCCGCTGATCCAGACATCATTCTCGTACTCGCTTCAGGCGATCACGGAGCGACTGAGGATAAGTTCAAAAAAGAAATAGAGAAAAATGAAACTTGGACAAAGCTTTCGGCTTATGCAAATAACAAAATCAACATTCTAGATTACAGCGTATTCGGTGTCACTTCGATTATTAACGCGGAGACAGCCTTAACCGAAATTGCAAAATACTTCTATGAATAATTAAAGGAGACAGCAAGTGATAAATACATCTCGTAGCAGAATTATTGTTATTGTAACGTTAGCACTTGCGCTCGTTGCCGCTATAATTGCGATTGGACTAGGCTCAGTATACATTCCTATACCAGACATCCTAAGCACGATCTTTGGTTCAGCGGCAAAAGCGGTGAATGCGACCATCATATGGGATATTCGTTTGCCGCGTGTATTACTGGCGATGATCATTGGGGCAAATATCGCGGTTTCGGGTGCTCTTCTGCAAGCCGTGATGGGCAACCCACTTGCTGATCCAGGATTGACCGGTGTAACGAGTGGAGCGGCTGCATGTGTGCTTGTCATTATGCTTGCAGCTCCACAATATACGGAGTTCATTCCAATTGCGGCTTTTGTGGGTGGACTAATTGCTGCAGGGATTGTATATGCATTAGCGTGGAGAAGAACCGGTATTTCGCCCATCACTATTATTTTATCAGGAGTTGCTGTGAATGCTCTTTGCGGGGGATTAATAGGACTCCTGACCATCATGTACAGCGACAGACTTCCGGCAGCGGTCCAATGGTTAAACGGCAGTCTGGCTGCTAAAGGGAACAATGCCTTGATGATGGTTTTCCCGTATGCCATAGCAGGCTGGATCTTATCCTTTTTCGCGATCCGCAAGGCGAATATAATACGTTTAGGGGATCAGGTAGCTTCGAATTTAGGTGAAAATGTGGACCGAATTCGTATTCTACTTTCCTTGCTGGCAGTATTTCTAGCGGCTATCTCTGTAGCGGCTATTGGGATGATTGGCTTTGTAGGGCTTGTTGTGCCACATATGGCTCGATTGTTGGTGGGTTCAGACTATAAATTTCTTTTGCCGATGAGTATGGGACTTGGTGCATTGGTATTGTTGATAGCAGATACAGGTGGACGTACCCTATTTGCACCTTTAGATATTCCTGCGGGTATCCTTATGGCGGTGATCGGTGGACCTTATTTTCTATACCTGATGAGAAAGAAGGCGTTCTAACATGTTTACTGTCGATTCTATTTCGATTCGGTATGAGCAGAAAAACATTATTAACAACTTCTCTTTTTCCGTAAAAAAGGGTGAAATCGTCTCGATTATAGGACCAAACGGCTCAGGTAAATCTACATTGCTTAAGGCGGTATCACGGCTAATTCCATATCATACGGGTGCGGTCACACTCGAGGGTACGGATCTAAAGTCTATGACTGCCAAACAAGTCGCTCGAAAAATGTGTATGCTGAGCCAGAAGAACCAAGCACCTAATGATATGACTGTGATCGATCTCGTCTCCTATGGAAGGTATCCACATAAAAAATGGTTCGAAAAATTAAATCATGAGGATATGGACATTGTCGACTGGGCACTGGAGAAGACACATTTAAAGGATTATAAGGATCGAGCCGTTTCCTCGTTATCCGGTGGTGAATCACAGCGTGCTTGGATTGCTATGGCCTTGGCGCAGCGTCCTTTGGTTATGTTGCTTGACGAACCGACCACTTACTTGGATATTTCGCATCAGCATGAAGTTCTTGAGTTAGTACGTGAGCTAAATCAAGACATGGGGATGACCGTCGTGATGGTGTTGCATGACCTCAATCAAGCCTCTACCTATAGTGATAGTATTGTTGTGGTGCAGGCGGGTGAAAAAGCGATGTATGGGACACCAAATGAAGTTATGACCACCGATATGATCCGGGATATATACCGAATGGATGCCGAAGTTCAATATGTTCCTACAGAGACGAAACCTCGTATTCATTTGCTAAGTACCGTTCGCTAGATTCGTGGCTAGATTACATAACCTATTAATGGAGGGATTTTATAATGAAGAAGCCTGTAGATGTTGAAAAAAATAAAGAAAACTATTTGCAATTTATTGCGAATCGTAAAAATCTGATTTTGAGCTTGATTGATGACGAAGGAAAACCTTTTATCAGCTATGCTCCTTTTGTTAAGCATGAAGGCAAGCTGTATATCTACATTAGTAAGATCGCCGAGCATTACAGATATATGGAAAATAACGATTTTGTAGATGCGCTTCTAATTGCAGATGAGTCTGCGACGAATAATAAATTTGCAACGGAACGTGTGCGGTGGAATTGCACATCAAGCAATATCGGGAATGACGGGCATGAGGAGATCTTTGAATTGTTTAATGCTGATCATGGGGTTGCAATGGTGAATTTGCTGCGTGGATTGGATTTTTCATTGTTTGAATTGACCCCTCTCCAAGGGCGTTATGTTGTTGGTTTTGGCTTGGCCTTTGACATCGACGTAGATGCGAACCTGTTCAACCATGTGGTGATCGACAAGAAAAAAGACGAAGAAGCCACTGTACAAGGGAGCAAATAATCTATGACTTTCACTTCAGTGTTGCCAATCTGGCAAGCGGTGCAAACGCGATTTCATAAAATCGTGAAGGCTTTGCCGGAAGAAGATCTTAACCTTAAGCTAGGGAACTCTACAATTGGGGGATTAATTCAGCATAATGCAGAAGTTGAGTTTATGTTCGCAGAGTGGTTTTTTGGAAGACCTAATCCTCAAGGCGACAAGGCGGCATATTCTACATTGAATGAACTCGTTGATCTGCTGACTGTTTCCAATGAGAATCTAACTGCTGCGATGCAGGAGCTTCCGGAAGAAGCGTGGCATGTGAGTGTGGAGTCGGCTTTTGGCACATCTACACCGCTTGAAGCGATAGGCAGACTTATGTATCATACAGGCATTCATGCCGGACAGATTTCGCTTATACAGAAAAATGCAGTTCGAAGTGAAGTATAGTGAATTGGGAAATGATTGATGAGAAAACGGCAGAAATGTCGTTTTTTTTGTGCGTAAATAAGGAGTTTTTAAAAAGGAGTTTGGGTAGTTGTTGACGTTCTTTTGATGTCCCTTTGATGTCCTTTTGATGTCCTCTGCAGTCTCTGGATTTGGTATAATGTAGGGGATTCTAAGGGGGCGCTGATTATGACAGAGTACTTGCGAGGCCAAATTGCCAAAATGGCGAATGTGAATATGGAGACGTTAAGATATTATGAAGAGCTCGGATTAATTAGCACTCCCTTACGTTCGGAAGCTGGTTATCGTCTTTATTCGGATGAGGTGCTTAGCCGACTTGTTTTTATACATAATGCTAAACTGTGTGGTTTCACTTTAAAGGAAATCAAGAAGGCACTCACTAAATCTGAAAGCAGCGGCATTAGCATAGCTGATTTTGTAACTGTTGTGGATAAGAAAATGGATCGAGTTCGTGGCGAAATTGCAAAACAGGAAATAAAACTAACAGCCCTCGCAGATTTGAGAAAAAATTTGTTAACCACAGATAAACATCCAGGCGTACAGTCCACGCTCGAAATCCTAAAAATGGATTCTTAACTTGACCTTGTAGTCTCCTACAGCCTTTACAATCTGAGTTGAAAAAAATTGTAGGAGGGATTTACGAGATGGAAAAGACAAGTACAGAGCAGCTTGCAGCGATCAAAGATTATTTGCGACAAAGCAACCGATGGGATAGCAAGTCTATCGGGCAAATACGGCAGGAGATGGATGCGACGGCTGCGAACATGCCCAGTCCTACGGATGTTATCGTCGAGCGGGTCATGATTGGACCCTTAAGCGGAGAGTGGATTATTCCTGTGAATTCTGCTCCACCCGCTGATGAAGTGATCCTTTATTTCCACGGTGGGGGTTTTATTTCGGGGACTTGTGAATTTTATCGGGATCTGGTTACACGAATTGCAAAATCTAGTGGCACGAAGATCCTAATCATTGAATATCGCTTGGCACCAGAGTTTACTTATCCGGCTGCTAATGAAGATTGTATAGACGCTTATCTGTGGCTGCTCGCGAATGGATATTCTGCCGGGAATGTCGTGCTTGGAGGGGATTCTGTTGGAGCCAGCCTTGCGCTGATGACGTTGATTACTATACGGGATGCGGGTGGGGAATTGCCGGCGGGTGCTTTTTTAATCTCGCCGCATACAGATCTCGTCCATTTGGATGGTGAATCGTATCTGAGCCGAGCGGAGTTTGATCCAACAGGCAGCATAGACGGAAATAAACGAATAATTGATGTTTATTTAGGTGCTCGGACAGAACTAGCTCCTATATTATCTCCCTTAAGGTTGGATTTGCAGGGATTACCTGATTTACTTGTTCAAGTAGGCGACCACGAGGTTTTGTTAAGTGATGCAACGAGGTTGGCTGAACGAGCACAAGCTGCGGATGTTCATGTAGAACTGGAAATATGGGAGAACATGTGGAGTGTCTTTCACTTTTTAGCTTATATGCTGCCAGAGGCGCAGCAAGCGATTGCGAATGTCGGTAAGTTTGTTAGGACGAGGTTAGATCGGATTGAGCAAAAAAGCAGCTGATATTCCCCGCCTTCTTGAGAGATCAAGGAGGTTTTTTGGTGAAATCGTAGGTTAGCAGAAGGTGGATTGCTAGATACTAGGCTTCTTCATCGTAACGGACCGTATTGCAGCTATTTGCTCAATTTGGCGCGTTTGACTAACTTTTCGGACTGCACAGCTCTTATTGGCACATAAGAACGCTGAAAAGGTGGGGATTTGGGTGAATAGCTGCATTGGAGTCCGATAGCATGGCGAATTACGGTGATTTCTGAAAATAAGGGCTCCTCAGTCCGAATTCATGTAGTACGGGGGCTACGGAGAATAAGATACTAAACTGGGACTTAAGTTTAATAATTGGGTGCGAGTATATACTGATAATGATTTAACGAATGACAAAGTGGTAATATTGTCAGTTCGTTTTTGAACATAATATGCTATGATAATTACCACCAGAGATAGAGCGAGGGGAATACATATGTCGAATGATCTTCCATTATCAAAAGAAAACATTTTGGACGCGGCTGAACAAGTGCTCCGGCGTTTTGGCCCGGACAAGACTTCTGTTGTAGATGTAGCGAAGGTGCTTAAAGTAAGTCATGGTACGTTGTATAGACATTTTTCCAGTAAATCTGCTTTGCGAGAAGCCGTAACCGAAAGATGGTTGCAGTATAATATTTCAGAGCCTTTAAAGAATATTTCAGAGCATTTTGATGGGAATGCCAAAGAGCAGCTCCGATTATGGATAGATACGCTGATTCGTAGTAAAAGAACCTATGCTGTGGATGATGCCGAAATGTTTGCTATGTACGCAGCTGTAACTTTAGAAGCGGTGGATATGATTACCCTACACGTAGATCAATTAATTGGGCAAATCGCAGGCATTATTGAAAAAGGCATACAATCCAAAGAGTATAGAGTGGTGGAACCAGTGGTAACGGCTAGAGCAATTTTTAATGCTACTTCGCGGTATCATCATCCAGCACATGCTATAGAGTGGCAGTCGGCTACGATTGATCAGGATTTCGCCTCCGTTTGGGATTTGATTATTTCCGGGATTTCTTTGTAACATCTACTTAAAACCTTCTGAGACTCAGGAGGTTTTTTTGTGTCTTAAAGAGGTATAAATCCCGTGGATTTGATTGAATTGAGCGACTAACGGCGAATGAGAGGTATAAATCCCGTGTGCAAAAACAAATCCAAATGACAAATATTAAAAAATGTCACTTGTAATTTGTAATCGATCGATTTATAATCAGACCAACAAGAAGGACAAAGTGATAGGAGGAGTAATTATGAATCAGAATTTAGCTGGAAAAGTAGCATTAGTAACAGGTGCATCGAGAGGCATGGGCCGGGAGATTGCGGAGAACTTGGCACAACAGGGTGCGAAGGTGGTCGTTAACTATTCGAGTAACCCCGGCAAAGCCGAGGAAGTCGTAACCGGTATTAAACAAAAGGGTGGAGAGGCTGTCGCTATTCGGGCGGACATCAGCCAGGTGGCAGAACTTGAACAATTATTCCAAACCACATTAGAAGCCTATGGACAACTCGACATTCTCGTCAATAACGCCGGGATTATGATTACGAAGCCGATACTAAATATGACGGAAGAGGATTTCGACAAGCAGTTTGCGATAAATGTAAAAGGCACCTTTTTTGCTTGCCAGCAAGCAGCTAAATATATGAATGATAACGGACGGATTATCAATTTTTCAACTTCCGTTACGGGTCAAATGTTCCCGACCTACAGCGTCTATGCAGGAACTAAGGGAGCAGTGGAACAAATCACTCGTCAGCTGGCCAAAGAATTTGGACGAAAAGGAATCACTATCAATGCTGTTTCACCTGGACCTGTGAATACGGAGTTATTTACCGTAGGGAAATCAGTGGAAGAGATTGCGACCGTGGGGAATATGAATTCCTTTGGACGTTTAGGCGAGCCTGAGGATATCTCAAACATTGTGTTGTTCTTAGCCAGCAAAGAATCACAGTGGGTTACAGGTCAGACGATCCGTGTGAATGGTGGATTTATTTAAGCTGGTGGTTAAAGGGATCTTTTTTATAGCTGAATGTGGTCAATCCTTCTAATATGAATGTAAATAAAAGGAGGAGTGAAAACATGACGCAGATCATCTGCTCACCGACTAAATATATACAAGGACATGGTGAAATTCGTAAGCTGGGAGATTATTGTTTGCAGCTAGGAGCGACAAGAGCTTATGCCATTATTGATCCTTATATTTTCTCTGTGTACAAAAAAGAGATCACATACAGTTTTGAAATGAACGAAATGCCACTAGTGATGTGTGAATTCAAGGGCGATTGTAGCCGTAATCAGGTTAATGAGATAGTAACCGCAATTGGCTTGAAGGATACCGAAGTCATTATAGGGATTGGCGGCGGCAAGACCTTAGATACGGCAAAAGCAGTAAGCCACATGAGTAACCTCCCGGTAGTTATTGTACCCACAGTGGCTTCAACGGATGCACCTTGCAGTGCTTTATCAGTGTTGTATACGGATGAGGGAGACTTTGACTGTTATCTTCCATTAAAAAGAAATCCAGATCTGGTTATCGTAGATGTCGATATCATTGCTAAAGCTCCTGCAAGATTACTTGTTGCCGGAATGGGAGACGCTTTGTCCACTTTTTACGAAGCAAGAGCTTGTCGAGAATCTGGGGCTATTACACACGCAGGTGGGACTAGCACAATTGCAGCCCTTTCATTAGCTCGTGCCTGTCTGGATACCCTTCTTGCAGAGGGTGAAACGGCATTAAAAGATGTTAAGCAAGGCATCACCTCTCCTGCGGTGGAACATATCATTGAAGCCAATATTTACTTGAGTGGCATTGGGTTTGAAAGTGGAGGACTTGCTGCGGCGCATGCGATTCATAATGGATTGACGCTGCATGAGGAATGCAGGAATACTCTTCATGGTGAAAAGGTTGCTTTTGCTACGATCGTTCAGCTTGTACTGGAGAAAGCACCATATGAAGAGATTGATCAGGTGATTGGTTTCTGCAAAAAAATCGGTCTTCCCGTTACTCTCAACGATCTTGGAATTACCAGTAAGGATATTGATCCATTGATGATGGTGGCGGAAGCTAGCTGTTCTGAGGATAGCCCCATCTGGAATATGCCCTTTGAAGTTCAAGCTGTGGATGTGCTGGAAGCAATTCTTGCCGCAGACGCGCGGGGACAATAGAAAAAGCCCGATTGTAAATTATTGCGAACCCTCCTCGTACATATTTAACCTTCGTGAACCAAACAATGAGAATAATTGTTTAAGACGAAGGAGGCGTTCCTCTTGATGAAGGACAGTCGAAAGTTTAATCGTTATTTACTAATTTGGATTGCTGTTGCTGCTCTAATGGTTACTTTAATCGCTCCCATGGCACCGTCTGTTTCAGCTGCCGAGTCCAGAGACAACCCTACAAACACACCAAGTGAAGAGAAGACATCTCAACGTAATAAGGTCGTAATTATTATTGACGATTTCGGCAATGGCATGAAGGGGACGGATGAAATGTTTTCGCTGCCAATAAAGCTTACTGTGGCGGTTATGCCCTTTTTGCCTACATCTGTGAAGGACGCCACACGTGCGCATGAACGCGGAGATGATGTTCTGGTCCATTTGCCAATGGAGCCCCGCCAGGGTAATCCTAAATGGCTTGGACCCGGAGCTATACTGGCTAAGATGTCTGATGAGGAAGTGCGTCAAAAGGTGGAGGCAGCGCTCGATAATGTGCCCTATGCTATCGGTATAAACAACCACATGGGCTCTAAAATTACTGGGGACGAACGGATTATGGGTGTGATCTTATCCGTGTGCAAAGAGCGGGGATTGTTTTTTGTGGACAGTAAAACCAACTACCGTTCTGTTGCTGGCAATATGGCATATCGAATGGGACTGCCCCGCGTAGAGAACCATATCTTTTTGGATGATACACACACAGCTAATCATGTGCTGAAACAAATGGGTCTAGTAAATAATCTGGCGAAGGATCAACGATTCTGCGTAACCATTGGTCATGTTGGTGTATATGGAAAAGAAACCGCCGCAGGCATCCGCAGCGGTGTTGAGCAAATAAAAGATGATGTTGAATTTATAGGCATATCTGATCTCGTTAAAAACGAAATGAAATGGAACTCGAATCCTACACTTCCATAAGATAAGCTACTATGCCGCCAGCAATTGCTTCAGCAATTTCTTGTTGCCCTTTAGGGGTGCATAGCTTTTCGCGATCTGTCGGACTGCTTACAAAACCCGCCTCAACAATTACGGTTGTGGCGGTTATTTTGTTGAGTAAATAAAAAGGTTTACCTGGTCTTGTCTCAGCCTGGATATTATAGAGACTGTTTAATTGTTGCTGAATGGTCTGGGCAAGAATAAAGCTGCGGCCTTCTTGGCGATATAATACAAGTGGTCCATGCTTGGATGGTGAAGGTGCCCAGTTAACATGGATGCTGACCACTACAGTAGCTGGTAATGTCTCAGCCAGCTCTTTACGCTGAGCAAGGTCGCGCAGATGCCGGGATTTACTGCGCAGCCAGCGGTTCTCATCGCTTGGGGCGTAATCTCCATTACGATTTAAGGCAACGTCAAATCCATCGCTGCGCAGCAGCAGAAATAATCGGCGTGAGATATCTAATGTAATATCCTTCTCAAGAATGTTGCCGTAGGAAGTTCCTCCGTCGATCCCCCCATGTCCTGCATCAATTAAGATCATCCGGTGGCCGTGACTTAAGAGATGCTGACGTTCATCATTCACTACGGGTTTGGATGGAGTTGCAGTAGCATATGCACTCCCCATAAACAGCATTAGAAGTCCAACTGTGGTTAAAGTAATACGTAAGCCGCATATTGCAGCTGCTGTCTTGGAATAAGCTTTATTTCTCCCATTGTTCAAATGAACTCCTCCTTGCATGTGAATAACCTCGTGCCCTAGATTCTTTGTTATATTGTGCTTTAATAGGTAAACCTATTCGAACAATTCGAGACAAGAGTTTAGATATATGCTCGGTGGTGCACACTAAGAGCATGGAACGACGCTGGCTATCTTAATTCACTTACAATGTAGGAGGTGTTACAAATGGCTTCCGGCGGCGATGAGCTTGTGAAGTATATCACTGAGAAGGTAGTTGTTTATATCGAGGATCCGCGTGCCATTCATGCTCGTAGAGCGGCTACAAAGCAGCCGTGGTCACAAAAATGGTTCGGTATGCTTCCGCTTGGTTGGTCGATCTGGCGAAGCAAATGGAGCCACAGTGACAAGGATTGAATTTCACAAATAACAAATAACCTTCCAGTGCCTAATCGAGCGTGGCAGCGGAAGGTTATTTGTTATGTTTAGTTATAGATATTTCTGTCGGGCAGCTTGTGCAGTGTTCCTATAGCCTGCAAGGCAGTGAGTGGCAAATACCGTCTTCCTTCTGGCCCTGATGCTGCGTAAACGGTAGGCATGTTGTTTATTGCTTTTGTTTTATTCGAAGCAGGCAACCAGTTTTGATAACCTGTAATCATGAAAGGTGCCCCTACGATATCATTTCGGCCAGCGGCTTGATAAGCAATACTTTCCTTGGGACGAATCAGTGCGGCGATATTGTCACCGTCTACAGCAAGCAGTTTTGGGGAGGTCAACCACATGATATCTTTATAAGGATCATCTGTTCCCCCGCTTTGATAGGCAGAAAGCGGAGACAAATCAGTAGTTAGGTTAGTGATTACATCCGTTTCTGTCTGCTGTCCTTTAAGCACTTCTTCCGCTTTACTTAGCGTCCACGGTAAAACTTGCGGCACGGAAGCATTGATAAATATTGTCTTATCGTCAATGACGATTTTCCATACGGGTAGAAGTGGTGCATATAAGGCTGTGAGTTTTATTTTTCCTGTATAAGATGAAGGTATAAGTCCTTCCTGCACCAAAAATTGGCGCAGTTCTAATAAACTATAGGGGAGTCCGTAAGTGCCAGCTCCATATTCGCTAAGCATATAACCACCTTGATCCGTAGCGGAAATGATCATGTAGCCGATCCGCTGTTCACCTTTCATAACGTTGACAAGCCAGCTATGAGTACCTGGACCCAGAGGATAATATTCTATTCCTGCGTCCTTCCAGGCTGTAAATGGAGCTTCTGCTGCGAGCTTGTTCAGTGTACTCTTGGCAAATTCTTGGACCGTACCGGGTGAAGGTAAGATATCCATCTGCAGTACAGGTATCAAATCCTGTGTGACTGAATCAACTACACTTACTCTGGAAGCGGCAAGCGCAGAAGAGGAACCGGAGCTCGTTGCGATGAGTCCGATGCATAGAAGCAGGAGGAAGCAGCTTTGACCTGCAAGAAGCAGCCTCCGCCGTACACTTATTTTCATGGCGTCGTTCACCTTTCTTTGTTATGAAATATCAGAAAGTAAAAGCTTCCTTTTTATTGTAGAGGACAAGCTATAAAAAGGCTGTTGCTTGCTGTCGCGCCGGAAGGCGGAAGTTCTCTTGTTTTTTTGCCTGCTTTTAGCGAGTAGGGTCGCATTCTATAGGCTCCGCAGATGAAACAGTCCATAGGTCACCGCAGAAACTGCGATTTGCGGCTCATATTGCCAAATGGTCTCTTGTCGACGCCGATTATACTGCTCTTGAGTCGCTAGGCGTTTTTCTTCGTCAGGCTCCTTCAGCAGCTCTCCATAATAGACATCAATGATGTCCAGTTCAACCCTTAGCCGCTCACGTGCCTGTTCTGCCCAAGTGTAGTCCAGTTCGGCTAACTGAGTGGTAAGATGAGTTTCCAATAAGTCGGTAGCGGCTGCTACTGTCATTTCATAAGGCTGGATATGCACATTTTCCGGCAAGCGTGGCATCATCTCTTTTGTGGAAACTTTTGCATTAAAGTCATCAATGATGGTTCCCTTTGTTAGGGAGATGCCAAGATAATGGAGTTCTTCACGTTTCAAATCGCAGCTCATCTCCACTTTATAGCAGACACTAAGCCATGGCTCGTAAGCGGCAGAGAACAGCGTGTTTCGCTGCCTGCTGCCCGGGTCCTCAAATAAATAAAGGCATTTCCCTTCGTCCCTAGCGGCGTTCCAAATCTGTTGCAATCGCTTGCTTCCGTAAATAATATCCTCTCTGCGGATCATTCCTGGCCCAATTCGTGGGAGTGCCGGCACAATGCCGAAGTAGCGGGCTAGGATACTTTCCTCCGGGTCAGTAGATGGAGCATTCACTGCTTCTGAGCCCGGGGAGGCGGATTCGAGTAAGTCAGTGCTGGCCTCTGCATCGTTTGTTCCGCCTGTAGTTAGGCTTCCGGTGACAACTTGATTCAAAATGCCAGTACTGCGATTTGCAATGGGGGGAACCTCTACTGCAGCTTGACTGTCGTATTTTTCCGGATCAAAAACAAAGGTGAAAGAAAGGGTCTCAGGATCTACACCTGTGCGCTCCACGAATCCCCAATAATACGGCCGGTCGGTAAGCATTTTGTCAGCTCTAGGTGATAATTTCACAGTTACGTGAAGGGGCGAAGCCTCAATGATGGAGCATTCAGTGGCTTCAAGATAGTCCATCACATGCTTGCGTACTTCCTGTGCGGTGAGGGTCATGTCGCAGTCCCACTTTCTTTTTTAATACCCTGTGTCAATTCACTGAGGGATTCACCAATATGGTCCAGCTCATGCCGCAATTCTTCGTCGGAGCGGGATTCGAGCATGATTTTGTATAAACTTTTCTCCAGCGATTCCTTCTTTTCAAAACGTTCCAGGATTACATCCAGCCCGCCAATCACCATTTCAAACATATTGATTTTTTCATGCAGCAGATGCAGGATATGTTCTTCAATCGTGCCTTGCGTAGACAAGTTGTAGATCACTACGTCATTTTCTTGCCCTAACCGATGGACACGTCCGATACGTTGCTCCACGCGCATGGGATTCCAGGGCAGATCAAAGTTGATCATATGGTGGCAAAATTGCAGGTTAATTCCTTCACCACCGGCTTCCGTTGCAATCATAACTTGAGCGCGGCCGCGGAAAAGATCCATCATCCAATCTTTTTTTCCACGGTTCATTCCGCCGGAATAAGAGACACACATCAGCCCATGTTCACGGAAATACTGTAGTAAATACTCTTGAGTTGCACGATATTCCGTGAAAACGATGACCTTTTCATTCATTTCTTGAATGAGGGCTAAGGTTGTTTCAGCTTTAGTGTTTGTTTTAACGGTACGGAGGGTCTGTAGCAGCTCCATCATCCGGTCTCTTTTTGGGGAATCCGCAGGCAGCTTTTTGATCAAATTAACTAAAGTGATAAAGACGGCATCCCGGCTGCTGCACACCTCACGTTGAAGGGTTACCAGAGAAAGCATGCTGCTAAGATTGCCGCCGGATTCCTGATACTGGTCTTTGACAAAGGAAGTAACACTGTTATACAAATCTTTCTCTTCTTGGGAGAGAACTAAGGGAATATTACGGACTTTTCGTTTCGTGAAATTAACTGGACCTTCACCACGGCGATTGCGGATCATGACCTTCGAAAGCTCGTCCCGCAGTTGACCTTCATTCTTGGGCTGGCGTTTATCAACCACGAAATTCGAGGCAAAATCGCCCTGATTTCCAAGTTGCCCCGGCTTCAGTATAGTGATCAGATTAAAGAGTTCGCCCAGATCATTCTGAACGGGAGTCGCGGTGAGCAGCAGGCAATATTTTTTGCGTAATTGCTGTACAAATAGATAATTGGTCGATTTTTTATTCTTCAGCTTGTGAGCTTCATCAATGATCAACATATCGTATTCATTTTCCAGCAAGATTTCCTTATGAGGATCTCGTTTGGCGGTATCCATCGATGCGACGACTATGGCGTTGCCCCAAGAATAGGCTTTTTTCTGAGCGACAGCAGTGATGCCAAATTTCGCATTCAGCTCACGAACCCATTGCAATACTAGAGAAGCAGGTACGAGAATAAGCACTTTGGAGACAAGACCGCGTACCAGATATTCTTTGAGCACCAGTCCTGCTTCAATGGTCTTGCCCAGTCCAACCTCATCTGCAAGAATCGCGCGGCCTGACATTTCGAACAGAACCTTATGCGCTGTATCCAGCTGATGGGGAAGTGGGGACAAGCCGGATAAATGCTTCATACATTGCAGCTCATCGAAGCTCGTTACTAGACCTGTTTCCTCTCCTTGTACGGCAAGCTTAGATAAACGGTAGTCTCCCCATGGGCCGCCCTTTTCCAATTTGAGCTCCAGATCTTGCAACCAATTCCGGTCAAAAGAAAGAGGAACAGGCAGTATTGGCGCGGGTGTTCCCCCTTGCTGGGGTAGAGAATTACGGAATAATTGCGTCATAATGCAGCCTCCTCAAGCTCGGATTTATATCACCATTCGTAAGAGTAGTATGCTCGTAAACGAGAGAATTCATAACCTCTTATTTTTCACGATAGCCTTTAAAAAAGAGAGCAAGAGCGAGAAAAAGCAACAACGTTTGCGATAATCCGGCAACTTGACTCTATTTTCGAATAAGACCTTCGATACAATATGTGGTATAGTTTAAAAGCTGACGCACACAATATATTGTGACAAAAGCTTGAAAATGTATTTTTTATAGAGTGCTTAGCTGGTATTTGTTATTGACAAGATGAGCTTCCTACATACACCTGTTAAGCAGTGGAGGATGGTAAGGGGGTTTTTGTTGTGGGCCCATACCTTGGACCGGAAACTAATATCTACTACACATGCGGGAGGTTTTTTTATTGAGTAAAGTGGAACGTAAGCAACGCCTTGAAGGGCTAAGTGAAAAAATATTTTTGGATCGTTATGCTTGGAAGGATGCAGACAGCAACAATGCTAAAGTAGGCGATGTTGTATTGGTGCTGACCAAAGATGATCCGAAGTTTCCAACTAAGGAAGTCGGAGAAATTGTGGAGCGCAGTGGTCGAATCGTAACTGTAAAGACACGCAGCGGTGAGTTTGTGAAATCGGATGTTGAAAAGTTGACCCTTAATATAGAAAAAACTCCTGAGGAAATGTGGGACCGTCTATCCACAGCGATGGCTTCTGTAGAGAAGACACCTGAGCTTCAAGCAGAATGGGCGGGCAAATTCCGTTCAATCCTAGATGATTGGAAGCTTGTGCCGGGTGGACGTATTGCGGCTGGTGCAGGTGCTAGTGAAGAATTAACATTGTTCAACTGTTATGTAATCCCTTCTCCAAAAGACAGCCGTGGCGGCATCATGCAGACATTGTCTGAAATGACGGAGATTATGGCCCGTGGTGGCGGTGTGGGCATTAACCTGTCTTCATTGCGTCCTCGTCGTGCGATTGTTAGAGGGGTTAATGGTTCATCCAGTGGTTCCGTATCTTGGGGCGGTTTGTTTAGTTATACTACGGGGCTTATTGAGCAAGGCGGCAGCCGTCGTGGCGCGCTCATGTTGATGATTAATGACTGGCATCCCGATGTTGAGGACTTCATTACCGTGAAGCAAACGATGGGCCAAGTCACTAATGCTAACCTTTCGGTATGTGTGAGCAATGGTTTTATGAAGGCTGTAAAAGAAGATCTGGACTGGGATCTCGTATTCCCGGATACAACCGATCCTGAATATAACGAAATGTGGGATGGCGATCTCGACAAGTGGAAAGCTGCCGGCAAAAACGTTATCCATTATCGCACCGTAAAAGCGCGTGACGTGTGGCGTACGATCATTGAATCGGCATGGAAATCTGCTGAGCCAGGCGTCGTGTTCATGGAATACTATAACCAGATGTCTAACAGCTGGTATTTCAACCCGATTATTTGTACGAATCCTTGTGGAGAGCAAGGCCTGCCAGGCTGGGGAGTCTGCAATCTGTCTGCGGTGAACCTGTCCAAGTTCTACGATGAGAAAAATCATGATGTAGATTGGGAAGATCTTGCGACTACAACCCGTTATTCGGTCCGTTTTCTGGACAATGTAATTGATAAAACACCTTATCATTTCCCGGAAAATGAAGCGAATCAGAAAAAGGAACGCCGCGTGGGTCTCGGAACCATGGGATTGGCGGAGCTGATGATTAAATTGAACATCCGTTACGGCAGCCCGGAATCGTTGGAGTTTCTGGACAAGCTATACGGCTTTATGGCTCGTGAAGCCTACCTTGCTTCGGCAGAAATTGCTGGAGAGAAGGGTTCCTTCCTAGCTTTTGATACTGAGAAATATCTAATGAGCGGCTTTATGAAAAATATAGTCGAAGCGTATCCAGAGGTTGGCGAAGCGATTCGTGAACATGGTATGCGTAACGTTACAGTGATTACACAAGCACCTACAGGTAGTACAGGTACAATGGTAGGTACTTCTACGGGAATTGAGCCTTATTTTGCCTTTAAATATTTCCGTCAAAGTCGTCTTGGCTATGATGAACAGTTTGTTCCAATCGCTCAAGAGTGGCTGGAAGCTCATCCGGGTGAAGAGCTACCGGACTACTTTGTAACTTCGATGGATCTGTCAGCTAAAGATCATATCCGTGCGCAAGCAGCGATCCAACGCTGGGTAGATAGCTCTATTTCCAAAACAGCGAACTGCCCGTCTGACTTTACGGTTGAGGAGACGGCTGAGCTATATGAAATGGCCTTTGATCTAGGATGTAAGGGTGTTACGATCTACCGCGATGGAAGTCGTGACGTTCAAGTTCTGGAAACCACGAAGAAGGAAGACAAAAAAGAAGCTGCTACGGTTGCGGCAGAGGAAGCTACAACTACTGTAGAAGCGAGTACAAATGTTGTAGCAGCAAGCCCGGCGCCTCAAGTGACTACAAAAGAGGCGGATAAACAATACAAAAAACGTCCGCAGGTTCTGCGCGGCGCTACCTATAAAATCAACACACCATTTGGGATGGCATATATTACGATCAATGATCTTGATGGAATACCGGCTGAAATCTTCCTGAATGTAGGTAAAGCAGGTTCTGACGTATTTGCTATGGCAGAAGCATTAGGCCGCGTCTGCTCCTTGTTCCTCCGTTACGGAGATCATGGTGAGAAAGTGGAGCTGTTGATTAAACATCTGAAAGGCATTGGCGGATCAGGAGCTATCGGCTTCGGCGCGAACCGTGTTGAATCCATTGCTGACGCTGTAGCTAAGGCACTGGAATCACATGTGCTGAATAATGCTCATGATGATCATGTACCTGCTCCGATTGCGGCAACTTTGGAGCTGGAGGATTTCAATGAAGCATTAAATGCGGAGTTGAAATCGAGCGTTCCGTCAGCTACGGAAGATGGACATGGTGGTCATCATGGACATAACCATGCTACGGCTTCCCGTGACCTTTGCCCATCCTGCGGCAGCGCCTCGCTGATTAATATTGAGGGTTGTAAGACTTGTGGCAATTGCGGGTATAGTCGTTGCGGGTAAACGTTAGAGCCAATAAGTGTTTTATGGGAAAACTAGAAATGTGACTATGCATAGCTACTAAAAGCAAGCGATCATCGAGAGGAAGTGTTTATCCTTTTATCTCAATGGATCGCTTGTTTTTTTATTATTGATGATGTTCATTGAGAGGTTTTAACTATATGAGTTTTAGATACTATAGAACTACATACAGACTATGATAAAGAATTTATTGAATTTAGGGTAAGAAATGCTTTGGAAATGATAAAGGTAGTATTTAAAGAAAAAGATAAGGTTGGAATTGCGATTTGGTAAGTAACAACGTATTTACGCGGTGTGTCTGGTCTGTGAACTCTGGTTCTGCTAAGCTTTTTAACACAAAAACTCGCGTACTTGTCTAACACAGGTACGCGTGTTTTTGTTATTCCACTACGAGAGGAATTATTTTTACATATCTAAATTTTTGAATGCATAAGGCAATAAATCCCTTAAACTCAGCTCTAAGATTTCTTTTTTCTCATTGGTTAAATAGACAGGCATGTCGGGTAAACAGAATTCCGATAATACTTGTCTGCAGATACTGCATGGCGGCAGAAAATCCATTGTGTCACCTGCTACAGCTATAGCCTGAAAATCACCTTTAGTATAGCCCTTTGTAATAGCCGTGAAGATTGCTGTTCTCTCTGCACAATTAGTAGCGCCAAAAGATACATTTTCTACGTTTACTCCATTAATAACATTTCCATCTTTAAGCAATAAGGCTGCTCCAACTGGAAATTTAGAATAAGGGGCATAAGCAGCTTTCTTTGTGTTACGTGCGCTTTCCATTAATTCTTCTTTATTCATAATACTCACCCTTTTTAAATAAGAATGAACCTTTCGGTCCCCTTATCGCCAACTTTAAGGTTGGCAGGACTTCTAATATTATAGTCACACCAAATGGTTGTCAACATGTACTACTCGAAAAGCATCATTAGGGAATCATAGCTTTAAAATATAACTAGATATAGTAAATAGAAGTTACACATATTAAGCCTGCCATGGTAACCTTATCTTAAAAGCGACGAGTAGAGGGGTTTTATAATTTGGGAGCGGCAGAAAATACATTTAAACAAAAAATATTGAGCAAAAAACCGGGTATTATAACATATGGAATGACACCACCGAAGGCAAGCCACGCACCAGAAAAGGTCTCGGAAATCGCCCAGAAACAGGTTGAGAGACTTAAAAACCTTGATTTAGATGCGTTAATTCTGTACGACGTTCAGGAAGAAGTAGACAGAGTGGATCATGAAAGACCTTATCCCTATTTACCAACGATTGATCCGGCTGTCTATGGTGATAAATATCTAAGACAGGTGGAGGTCCCGAAAATAATTTACCGGTGCGTCGGTAATGATACTAGAGCCCAGTTCGAGGATTGGGTTAAAACTGATGAAAATGAAGATAGATTTTCCGTGTATGTGGGCGCTTCGTCAAGTAAACAAGAGGTGAAATTGAATTTACCAGATGCTTATAAGCTAAGTAAACAGCTAAATAACAATTTAACTTTTGGCGGAGTTGTCATTCCGGAAAGACATATAAAAAAGAATGATGAGCATATACGGGTTGTCGAAAAGACCAACAGTGGGTGCAACTTTTTTATTACACAGGCAACTTATAATGTAGAGGCATCTAAGAATTTATTGTCTGATTTATATTATTACTATACAAATAACGGTTTTGAGATGGTTCCTATTTTATTTAATCTTGCACCATGCGGCACCGCGAAAACATTACAATTTATGAAGTGGTTAGGGATCAGTATCCCGGGATGGTTAGAAAACGAGTTAAAATACTCGAATGATATTTTGGATAAATCAATCCAGCTATCACAAAAAATCTTTGAAGAATTGCTAGATTTCGGGCTGGAGAAGGGAATTCCTATTGGTTGCAGTATTGAAAGTGTTTCAACAAGTAAGTTGGAGATTGAAGCATCCGTACAGCTTGTTAAAGATGTGAAGGCTATTTTGGATAAGAAGCTGCCTACCAAATAGAAAAAGATTCCTCAAATTATTGAGAAACCCAGGTCATTTAAAGACCATGGGTTTCTTTTTAGGTTATATGCCACTAGGTCAAATTATTAAACATTATAGCCGAAGCCCAGTATAGTAAAAGACTTGTCCTGATCTTCCGGCACCATTCTGATTTCTACCTGATGCTCCCCACTAACCTCATTTTGATAAAGAATTACCGGATTGCAATGTGTCCAATTATTCTCATGGGGATCAGCGGTGACTACAAGACAACCATCGACGTAAATGTTTGCCTTGCCGAATTCGCTGCTGCCAGAATCCTTGTATACAAGGATTAGATTTTTGCTTGTTATCGTCAGCTTGAAGCTGTGTTCCCCAGACGACGCTGAATGCATCCAATTATGAGGGAATTCCGGAGTTCCGAAAGGATTGGTATCCATTTCTACCCGCTGCAAATCGGTATCGATCCCCGAAAATCCGCCCACCTCGATCCTGCCTGCGTCAATATGGCTTTTGCGGTCCAGCAGGAGGGTTCCCACAAAATCATTCCCGATGACCGGATGTTGATCCAATAGGAGATCATCTTCGTCCATTAGCGTTTTGTGGGTTTCGGAGAATAAATAAGCCAGACAATCAGCCATTACCCGGTGACCATCATTAGTAGGATGATAGATATCATAGAAAAATTGCCGTTTCGAGAGGATGTTCCCCTCATTTTTGCTTAGGCGGAACTGCCCGGATACCGCATCCTTTACACTAACCATAGGAAGATTATAAGCCCGGCCAATGGGGGAGAGCCGTTCCTGCAGGTTCCAGTCATTCATAAACACGCTGAACAGGAGAACTACTGCCGGTCTATTATCGGCGGAAAGTATTTTTAGGCATAAGCTTTCAAAACAGTTGCCTTTCGTTTCATCCGCTTCGTCGTTTACCGCAAATTCTACCACCACGATATCAGGTGTTACAGAACCTTCCCGGAGAATATCCCTTTCATAACGGATGACCCCAAGCTCGGACGGTGTTCCACCTACCCCAGCCTTCACAAAATGGATGTTCTCACCACCATTCGTACCGAATAATTCCTTAAATCTCAGATACGATTGGTAGGCATAACATTCTGTATGGATCGGCTTAGCACCTGCTCCCTGAGTAATGGAACCCCCAATATAAGCAATCGTGACATCCTCACCTTTTATAGCCTTATGGATGGCCGTTTTTAATCTTTTATTATTGCCCGGATGAAGCAAGGATTGGGTAATGATCTCCCGGTATTCGTTAGAATCAAACGCTACAGGCGGTTCAATGATTAGCTCTGGTACAGAATAACCGTCATGCAAATAAAAAATTATACTCGCGATGGCCAGTTCGCCTTCATGTTTAAATTCAAAAGCGAATTTGCCGAGCACTGCATCCTCTTCAGACCATTCCAAATCCTCTAACTTTAAGAGGACTTCTGAACCGTCGGAGGGACAGGGCACACGTATGCTGCTGCCTGTTTCGTATTTGCTGGTTTTGCCCCAGTTCTGCAATAGAAAAGAGATGGGCTCGTTCTGCTCAGGATCCCTTCTCACAGACACTCCGATACTATGGACTAATTTGCGAAATCCAACACAGTTTCCTAGCAGCTCCAGTATTGTCTCATCAGTGACGCCGCCAATATATCTGGCCTTGTCGATTAGATAGTTACCTTCCAGATAAACTTCCTGTGAAGGTGGACCTTCGGCCCGGACTGTCGCCTCAATCGCTGTTTCGTAGAGCACAAAAAAACCGTTCCTGCGTTCAGCCGGGTCCTTGGGCGCCTTTGGACCTTCAATCTTGCCACCTGTAATGACCCCGTTATTGTTTTTCATATTGATCATCCTCGCTTTTTGTATAAGCTTTTCTTGTTATGGATGCGTTTGCAAAAAACATGCTTTTGTTAGAAGGAATACCTGTTAACAGTAACACCAAATATCCAGATTGTTCAACCGATAAACAAAGTTTCGTTTAATAATTACAAAAAGTTGCTAGTTTACACATGGAAGTTGAAATCGCTTACTTATATAATGTGCCTAGTCATACGAAAATAGGATGCTTAAGGGGAGAATTATCATGCCTACGAAGGAATTGCACCTTGTGAAGCAGGGCAATGCTGCCAAGATTTACATAGACCCCAAGGGGAAAGATTATGAGGGATTACGCCGGGTGGCACAGTCTTTTGCAGCAGATGTTAAACAGGTAACAGAGGTTGAGCCTGAGATATATACACAATTGAACGAATTGGATGGAACAGTCATAATCGCTGGATCGATAGGCAGCAATGATTTTATCGGTGATTTAATCGCGGAGGGAACCGTTGATGTATCGGCCATCCAAAATAAAAGAGAATGTTATAAAATTCAGGTGGTTGAACAACCCACAGCGGGAGTGGACAAGGCGCTCGTCATTGTAGGAAGTGATAAACGGGGGACGATTTACGGGTTGTATTCGATCTCCGAAAAGATTGGAGTTAGTCCTTGGGTGTACTGGGCGGATATTGTGCCGGAGAAGAAGCCGGCATTGTCCATTCCTGATAACCAGCTTCATGTGATCTCCAAGGAGCCTTCGGTTAAATATAGAGGTATTTTTTTGAATGACGACTGGCCGTCTTTAGGTTCTTGGGTAACTCAAAGATTTGGTGACTTTAATGAAGATTTCTATGACAAGGTATTTGAACTCATTCTTCGCTTGAAGGGGAATTATTTATGGCCGGCGATGTGGAGCGCCGAATTTAGCCTGAATGGTAAAAGCAGCCCGATTGCCAACGCTAAGCATGCGCAAGAATACGGAATTATTATGGGAACCTCCCATCATGAACCCTTATTCCGGGCAGGCAGTGAATGGCAGAAGGTATACAGCCAATACGGGACAAGTAACCTATGGGATTTCGCCCGTAATAAACAGGCGATTACAGATTTCTGGGAAGACGGAATCAAGCGTAATCAGGACTTTGATAACTTGATTACCCTAGGCATGCGGGGGGAAAGTGACTCTGCGCTGGAGGGCTCCGACCAGGAGAATATTGATCTGCTGAAGGACATTATACTTACGCAAAAAGAACTATTGAAGAAATACAATCTTGAACATGCGCCGCAAATTTTGGCCGTTTATAAGGAAGTTGAGAAGTACTGGTATGGCACTGCCGGGGTGGAAGGGTTGAAGGACTGGGATGTTCTGAATGACGTTACGATCCTGCTCGCTGACGATAACTTTGGCAATCTCCGCAAAATCCCGACGAAAAACGAACGTAACCGCAGCGCAGGATGGGGGATGTATTATCATTTTGACTACCATGGTGGTCCGCATTCCTATGAATGGTTAAATACGACCCCGCTTGAAAAAGTCTGGGAGCAAATGTGTATGGCATTTGACTATGGCATCCGTGATGTATGGATTGTGAACGTCGGGGATTTGAAGCCTATGGAATTGCCCATTTCCTACTTTCTGGATTTGGCCTACGATTTTGAGGCTTGGGGGACAGGTGCAATCAATCGGACTGTGGAATACACCAACCGTTGGGTAGAGCAGCAATTCGGATATGTGCTGGAACAAGAGACATGTCTGGGAATCGCACAATTGTTAGGGGATTATATCCGGATGAACGGTCGGCGCAAGCCTGAAATTATTTATCCGTCCACCTTCAGTCCTATCCATTACAATGAGGCGCACAGAGTTCTGGAGCAAGCGGTGATGATCGAGAAGGCTGCCGGCAAATACGATGAGCTAATCCCGGAACAACTAAAGGATGCTTACTTCCAGCTCGTATATTTCCCTGCTGTTGCCTCGGCCAATGTGGTCAAAATGCAAATTTATGCTGGACTGAACCATCTATACGCTAAGCGAAATAGTATGTTGGCAAATACTTACGCTGCTCTGACCCGCGAAACCATCGAACGGGATAAGTATCTGGAGCTGGTTTATAATAGCGGAATTTCGGATGGAAAATGGCAGGGAATGATGAGTTCCCCTCATGTAGGGTATATACATTGGAATGCAGAAGGGTGGAAATATCCGGATGTAAACACCTTGACGCCCGCCAGAGGTTCTTTAATGATTGTCGATGTGGAAGGAACGGAACAAGCGTATGTTTCCGGCACAGCTAATCTTCGGGTATTTACAAATCTCCAAAAAGAAAACTATCGCATCACAATCAGTAACGGTGGAGAAGCGGGTTTTGAATATCAGGTGCGGAGCAGCGTGGATTGGATCAAGCTTGAGAAAATACGCGGCTGGATTGAGGCAGGGGAGACGCTTCAGGTTTCCGTAGATTGGGAGAAGGTCAAAGAAGCATCGACGGGCGAAATTACGATCTCCGGTGCCGGAAATATAGTTAAGGTGAAGGCAGCCGTGGATTGGATAGACATTCCGGATATGCCACCGATGACATTCATCGAGACCCATAATATCGTGTCCATTGAAGCGGAGCATACCATAACTCGTGTTTCGAAATCAGGGGTGGTATGGAAGACCATTGACAGCTATGGACGTTCTTTATCCTCGGTTAAAATGTTTCCGGATGCTGTATCTTTTGAACAACCGGAGGATGCTCCTTGTCTGGAATATCGGATTCTAGTGCAGCAGGACACCGATTATAGCTTAACCGCGTATATTGCGCCGACAAACAATCTGTCACAAACTAGCGGGTTAAAATATGCGATAAGCTTCGATGATGAGGCACCCGTGATTAAGGATGCTTTACCAACGAACTTTGAAGGCGGCAATCATGATAATGAACCATGGTGCCGCGCGGTTATGGACAATATTCATGCTGTGACCACCAGCCATGCTTTAACGAAGGGTCTTCATACCCTCCGCTTTTACGGATTGGATGCGGGTCTGGTTCTGCAAAAGCTTGTATTGTCCGCTGCCCAGCTTCCTTATTCCTATTTAGGGCCGGAGGAGAGCTTTTATACTAGCGGGACGGCGTCCATTCTTAGTTAGGTTGAATTAATAGGGCGAACAACTGGGTTGCTTCGGATCCTCCGTTATTTCAGGGCAGATGACGGAGGATAACCCTTTATATTTTTGAAAACGTTGCTGAAGTAGGCGACATCTTGATAACCACAGTGCGCTGCCACTTCGGACACATTAAAACCACCTGCCGATAGAATCATCTCAGCATTGTTCACGCGCACCTTGTTTATAAATTCTTTACAGGTGGAGCCAGTGTTCTGCTTAAACAGCTTACCAAGATATACGGGATTTAGGGCAACCAAATCTGCCAGCTCCTTGATCGTAACTTCCTCCGAATAATGATCCATGATATAGGTCATCACTTTTTGGATTCTTAGATCTATCAGAGGTGTTTCTTGATGGTGGGCGATACTTAATAAGCGGTACACAATCAGTTGAAAGATGGCCCGGGCCTTCATTTTGTAGAAAGGTTGTTTGCCCATCCAGATATGTGAGAATTCTTTAATATCCTCTAGAATCTCTTTAGTTCTCCAATTCCTAGTTACAGTCTCAAAAGGGAGCTGCACATGATTGTCCTCACCCTCCCAGAAGAAATTGAAGGCAAAGGAACGCATGGGTGCCTCCTTGAAAGTCTGAGCTTCCCGAATGCTGCCAGAAGGGGCATAGAGCATATCCCCGGCTTCAACCGTGAATTTCTCTCCATTAATAAAATAGTCAGACTTCCCTTCTACGATGAAGGTAAGATCATGGAAATCAATTTTACTCCTCGTAATCTCCCAATCCGGGAAGGATCGGCGATCAACGAACAAAAAAACACGGGGAACAAGATTTTCGTATTTGGTAATGTCCATTTCTACCATCCCTCTTTCCTTATAAATAGATCCGCGCTAATGCCGATTGGTATATTATACAAAAATGAATCCGATTAAGAAATGGGATTGTAAATTGACTTTGCGCAATCAGAAGAATACAATAGTTTTATGACTATCGAACAATATTCCTTAAAAGATGATGAAAAGCGAGTGAAGATTTTTAAAGCATTAGCAGAAGTGAAACGAATTGAAATGATTCGTTATCTTCATCTCCATAAGGAGAACAATACATGTGGGTCCATTGGTGAATCTATGGGAATGGATAAATCCAATGTGTCGTACCATCTGAAGATTTTGTATGAAGCTGATTTAGTAAGTGTCACACGTATGGGGCAGAATAAGATTAGCCAGCTTCGAGAGGATACGTTTAGCGAATTATTACCGGGTTTCTTGGACAGTTTATAATATGTCCGGAAACCTATAATTTTTTTCTTGATAGTTTGATAGTTTTATAACTATTTGATAATCATGTACAGGGTTTGGTTAATAGTTATAGGTAGCAGCAAAAATAAATATTAATGGAGTAGTGATCTATGAATCAGTTGAAAAATAAACAGGTCCTGTTAATTTCACGTCCTGTAGGCATGCCAACCCAGCAAAATTTCGAGTTCAAAGATATTCCTGTAGTTGAAGCAAAAGAAGGACAAGTTGTTGTACGTACGTTGTATTTGTCAGTGGATCCTTATATGCGCGGAAGAATGAATGATTCTAAATCGTATATTCCTCCGTATCAGCTTAATGAAGTCATCGCTGGAGGACTTGTGGGAGAGATCGTAGAATCCAAATCGGAGCGATTCAAAGCTGGAGATAAAGTCATCGGTATGCTGGGCTGGCAGTTATATAATACTGTAGATGCTAAAGCAGTAACCAAAATCGATGATTCGATTGCACCTGTATCGGCTTACTTAAGTGTTCTAGGTTTAACAGGGCTCACTGCATATTTCGGTTTACTTGATATCGGGCAGCCGAAAGAAGGAGAGACTGTCGTAGTGTCTGGAGCAGCGGGTTCAGTGGGGATGTTTGTTGGACAGATTGCCAAAATCAAAGGCGCTCGTGTCGTTGGGATCGCAGGTAGCGATGATAAATGCGACTATTTGAAAAAAGAACTTGGCTTTGATGCAACCATTAATTATAAAACAACGGAAAATTTAGGCCAGGCTTTGGAAGAAGCATGTCCAAAGGGTGTGGATGTTTATTTTGACAACGTGGGTGGATCGATTTCAGATGCTGTGATGAGCTTGCTTAATGATTATGCACGTATTCCCCTATGTGGCGCTATTTCTTCCTATAATAGTACAGATGGAGATATGGGTCCACGTATTCAGAGCAGATTGATCAAAACCCGCTCCCTTATCAAAGGATTCGTTCTTAGTGATTACGCAGCCCGCCAGTCAGAAGGCCTTCAAGAGCTTGGAAAATGGCTAACAGAAGGTAAATTAAAATATGAAGAAACAGTTGTTGAAGGATTCGACAATGTGGTTGAAGCATTCCTGCAATTGTTCCAAGGTGCGAACCTCGGGAAGATGCTTGTTAAGGTGAGCGACTCCGAATTCTAAAACAACACAAACAGCTCTGGTAGAGATTTTTATATATCAGGGCTGTTTGTATTATTACCAATCAAATCCGTTCAGACCATACCCTGTTTGGACTTCATGCATTTAAGATTGTATGTGCGGCCATAGGCTTTTGCATATTTGACGATTCGCTCAATCATGCTGGTGTCATTCAGTTTGGTAAACGGGCACGGATCGGGGGCAGTATTTACTTCCAAGATCCATGGTTTAAGGCGTCGATCCAAAGCAATATCCACACCGATTTCCTGCAGGCCGGGATAGGCTGTGCTCAGCTGTCTGGCGGAGTTCACTCCGATTTGTTGCATGGACCGGATCAACGCGCTACTATTCTCTACGTTTGTGTAGGATTCTAATAATGCCTCTACCGGATAAATCGTTCCCCCTTGGCTCCCATTCGTAACCACTTTGCGAGGATGAGCTACGCGCCCCGCAATGCCTGTAGCTTCCCACCCACCCTTAAGATTTCTTTGCACCATAACCCGGATATCAAATGGCCTTCCCTCATAAACCAAAAGCCAAATCCCTTTTTGCACCAAATAGGACTTTCCTTGGGTCTCGCTAGAGATTGCCCGATAAGCCATCTCGTAATCAGAAAATGTATGTTTATGCGTACCGGACTGATAGCTGTAGGCTGGTCGTTTTTTGGAGGAATGATCTTGCGATCTTTCAATCCGGATTACACCCTGTCCCAAAGATCCACAGCAGGGCTTAATGTACACCATTTTATGTTTTTGCAACATCTCATAGAGTACGTTTTTATTCATTTTTTTCGTTACCGGTATATACTTCCTTAGCTCTTGTTTTCTAAGCAGTACCCTTGTTTTCGTCAGCTTATTGGATATCCGCCGTATTGGCTCCTTCATTTTGTTCCTCCGTTCTATATATCTATAGGCTATATTACGGGAATACGCAGTTTTTGCTTGGGCAACCACAGAATAATAGAACACATGCAAAGAATTCTACATATGAATATTGGAGGCATTTATTAAACTTGGGCTGCAGCATGCGGTCAACGGGAGGCGGCTATGATGCTGCTCGGGAAATTGCAGAATAAGGTGCAAGAAGTAATGGACGAATACCCTTGGTACAAGGGGCTGATCGATGGGGAGAAAACGAATTATAACCTGCAGAACTTACCTCTTATGTCTTCGAAAATACTTGAAACCTTCTATTATAACCAACCCATCGATCCTTCTTGGACTGTTTATAGGACGTCTGGTACAAGCTCAGGCCGTAGAAAAGCAATCCTCTACTCTGAGGAAGATGACAAACACTATGTGGATATTAAAACGAAGCTATTCGGCGAGCTTATTGCGGGAAGCGGATGTAACAGAGCGTTGGCGGATATGGGCACTGGACATGCAGCAAATACTGCGCTGACCATTTTTGAAAGGTTAGGATTGGAGAAAAGTTCAATACCCTTTGAACTGCCAATAGAACAGCATATTGAACAGCTTAAAGCTTTTAAACCTGACTTGCTCTATACGATGCCGTCCATCCTTGACCATATCGTATATGCTGCCGGAAACCCGCGTGAATTCGGAATTCGCAAGATTATTTTGGTAGGGGAAATTGCTCCGCCTGAGTGGCAGCGGAATATGGCTGGCTTGTTTGGTATTGATCCTAGAGATATCATCGATACTTACGGCTCCATTGAAATCGGTACGATCGCTTATTACTCCCATGATCATGGCAGGTACATTTTTGCCGACGGAATTTTTGCGGAAGGAATCGGGGTTCAGGAGTTAGACGAAGAAGTAAGGCCGCTTCGGAACAATGAAAGTATTCTGGTGCTTACCTCAACTGTCCGCAAGATGCTGCCAGCTCTTCGTTTTGTTACTTATGACGTTGTAAGGGATTTTAGGCCTGTGATGATAGACGGGGTTGAACAACAAAGCTTTGAGTCCATTGTAAAAAGAGTGGGTCAAGAACTGAAGCACGGTGAGAAGATCAGCCTGTACGATATCGAGCAGGTCGTATACCGTCATATTGAAGATGCGATCATTCGGGTCAAGGTAAAAAACAATGCGCTCTCTATTTATATCAAGAGTAAATCTGTGAAGCCCTCTATTATTCCGGTAATCAAAGAGGAAATCAGGGAGTGTATTCCGGAAATCGGGATGATGATTCGCAACCATCTGCTTGATGATATTGAGATCATTATAGTAGCTAAAGGGGAGTCGCTGGCCAGCGGGCAGGTCAAGAACAAGAAGTTATATTATCAGAAGGACAAAGCTAAGGTGGACATAAATATCCAAGGCGGTATCTTGTCGACTATCGGAAAAACGCCATTAATCAAGCTGAATAATTTGTTCCAGAACAGTGAGTTCGAAGTCTACGCAAAAATGGAACTGCTAAATCCGGGAGGAAGTGCGAAAGACCGTCCAGCTCTGCGGATGATCCATGAGGCATGGAAGGAAGGGAAAATCGGGCCGGGAACTACTATTATTGAGTCAAGTTCGGGAAATATGGCGATTAGCTTGGCGATGATTTGCCAATATTTAGGGCTGCGGTTTATTAGCGTGGTTGATCCAAGAACTACCACAACAAATCTGCAGATTCTGAAAACATTAACTGCAAAAATTGACTTTGTTAGCGATCCCGACCCCGAGACCGGTGAATATCTGCCTGCCAGACTGAATCGAGTGCAGCGACTCTTGGAGGAAATACCGGGCAGCTACTGGCCGAATCAATATGCAAACGCAAATAACTATTTGTCCCACTACCATACGACCATGAAAGAAATCGTGACTGAGCTTGGCGAAGTAGATTATTTGTTTTGCAGCGTAAGTACATGCGGCACGATTCGAGGTCTCGCGGAATATGTAAGGGATCATGGTCTGAAGACTAAGATTGTTGCCGTCGATGCGGAGGGAAGTACTATTTTTGGTGGCAACAAAGAGAAACGGCGGTTCCCGGGACTCGGTGCTGGCATCGTACCCCCTTTCTGCAGAACGGATTTAATCGACCGTATCGTGCATGTCTCAGACTTGGATATCGTAAAAGGATGCCGAGCACTCGCTCAGAATGAATCGATTCTGGCCGGTGCATCCTCAGGGGCTAACCTTGCCGCTGTTAGGCGTATGGAGCAAGAATTGGCTCCAGGATCTGTCTGTGCGGTGATCCTGCATGACAAAGGGGAGCGTTACCTCGATACGGTATACTCTGACCCATGGATTCAGAATGAATTTGGGCAGGAGTTCTCGGCTGACGGTGGAGATGTCCTTGCTTAACGAGCGGCAAAAGGAGGTTGTGGAATGCTGTATTTAAACGATCGGGACATCCGGGAGGTGGGGCTTGATTGGCCTTCTCTCGTGGAATCGATAGAAACTACGGTGCGCATACTTGATTCTGGAGATTACGCGCAGCCCGTAAAACCTTATCTAAGGTATAAAAATCCCCAAAATCGTATTATTGCAATGCCCGCATACGTAGGGGGGAACGTGAACGCAGCAGGGATCAAATGGATTTCCAGCTTCCCGGATAATATCCAGATTGGTCTTCCCCGCGCGCATAGCATCATTGTCTTGAATGATCCCATTACGGGCGAGCCTATATCCGTCCTAAGCTCTCCGCTCCCCAGCATCGTAAGGACAGCTTCCATCAGTGGACTGATGATTGGCTACTTTTTGCAGGCACGTTCACTTGAACGGATTTATCTTGGCATTATCGGCTGGGGACCAATCGGGCAATATCATTTTCAAATGGTTATGGCATTGTACGGAGATCGAGTTGAACGTGTCCGCATCTTTGATATAAGGGAAGTAGATTTGTCAGACATCTCATCTATATATAAGGATAGGATAGAAGTGGAGGAGACGTGGGCGGACGTTTATCGAAAGTCCAATATCTTTATCACCTGTACCGTATCCAATCATAGATATATCGATATGCTTCCGGCGGAAGGTAGTCTTCTACTGAATATTTCACTGCGTGATTATAAGCCTGAGGCATTAGCTTCGGTGAAGGCCATAATCGTCGACGACTGGGATGAGGTGTGCCGCGAGAATACTGACATACAGCAGCTCCATCTGAAACATGGGTTAACTCGTGCCGATACCCGAATGATTACCGATGTCGTCTCGCGCCATTGCCTGAATGAACTCAGAGCAGATGAGCCGATTTTCTTTTGTCCGATGGGGATGGCGGTTTTTGATATCGCAACAGCGGTATACTTCGTGAAGAAGGCTAGAGAAAAAGGGATCGGGACTGAGCTACAGTAAGGTTGTAGGCATACGTTCGCTATGGGATTTTTTATAGATTTTTCTGATGTAACTAGACTATGATCCGTCACTTTTAAGGGTGGATTGCTGTCTAGTTTTTTTATTGTCTTGTTAACGTTCCATTCATAATACTCTGATAATCTCTATAAGTGTTAGGCGGATGATCATCCACCCCAATAAATGATGACTCGGAGGATAATAATGTTGACACCTATGAAAAAAAGGCTGATCGCTGGTCTGACCCTATTGGCTGTGATTAGTGCCGGCTTTGGCGCAAGCTTGGTATTTCCCGGGAAACAGGCCTCGGCTGAGAACCAAACGGGTCAAACCGGACTGCCGGCAGCGCAAATTGAAGCATTTGCCAATCTCGATGATACCGCGGGACTGACTAGCTTCGTTGATGGAATTATGGAAAAAGATATGAACCGGCTGCAAATTCCGGGAGCGGTTATCTCCATTGTAAAAGACGGCAAGATTATTTTGGCCAAAGGTTATGGCAGTTCCAATCTGGAAGAAGCGGCACCGGTTAATCCGACAACCAGCATGTTTCGAATCGCTTCAACAACAAAGCTGTTCACCTGGACAGCGGTGATGCAAATGGTCGAACAAGGTAAGATAGATCTGGACACTGATATTAACACCTACCTGAAATCAGTGAAGATCCCTGTTACTTATCCTGAGCCGATCACGATGCGCCATTTGATGACACATACAGCGGGGTTTGAAGAGGGTGGAGTGGGTTATCAAATCACTACCGACCCTGCCAAATTGCCGGGATCAATCTCGGAAACACTCAATAAGCATATGCTGGCACGGGTAAGACCCCCCGGAGAGATGAGTTCTTATTCGAACTTCGGGGCTACTCTCGCGGGTCTGATTGTGGAGGAAGTCAGCGGTGTTCCTTACAATGACTATATACAAAAGTATATTTTCGATCCGCTCGACATGAAATATTCGACGGTGGTAGAGCCTTTGCCGGAGTCATTCATACCCAATCAAGTTGTAGGGTACACGAGTGAGAACGGTAGCTTTATTCCTGGCACACTTACCTTCGAGGGCGGCTTTCGTCCTGCCGGCTCGGGTACAGTATCAGCAGTAGACATGGCGCACTTTATGATTGCCCATCTGCAGAACGGGAAATATGGTGACCAGCAGATTCTTAGAACGGAGACTGCAGAACTAATGCATTCAACGGCGTACCAATTCGATAAACGTATGCCGGGAGTAGATCTGGGGTTCTCTGAGAAACGCATCAATGGTCTTAGACTAATCACTCATGGTGGTTCCGACCCCATGTTTAATACAGAGTTTTATCTTGTGCCTGCCAAGCATGTAGGTATCTTTGTTTCCTATAACGGCGGTCAGGGCGGTGATTCCGCGGCAGGCCTAGTCCATGCCTTTGTTGAGCGCTATTATCCCGATCCTGAAGCGAAGCAGCCTGAATTCTCAACTTCTGCAGAATCTGTTCAGAAATATGCGGGAACCTATCAATTCACACGCCGTAACCACAGTGATATTGATAAATTTTTCAATTTTTTTGCCCAGCTAAATGTTAAGGTAAAGGACAATAAGCTATCTTTGGGAAGTGGTAGTGAACAACAGTTGTATAGAGAAATCGCTCCGAATCTGTTCCAGCTCGAGGGAGGCACCGAACAAATCGGCTTCCGCACAAATGATACCGGTAAGGTTACACATATGCTCTTAGGTATGGCACCGGAAATGCCACTGGAGCGTACGCCACTCTTGAATCAGAATAAGTTTTGGCTTATCGTACTTAGCGGCTCGGGGTTGATTTTCATCACTGCATTGCTTGGACTAATCTTCTCCAGACGCAAGATCAAGGCGATGACGCCTCCGGAAAAGTGGGCCATCCGCTTATCTGCTGGAACTGCTGGGTGGGCGCTGCTATCTTTCGTTACGATATTTATGGTGGTTATGTCCATGGATACGATGCAGAAGTTCAGCGGTATCAGTCTTTCGCTTTCTCTCAGTTTAGTTATGCCAATCCTTTTGGTTGGACTGACTTTAGCTTTGCTAATCTCGGCTATACTGGTTTGGAAGAATAAATACTGGACAGCTTTCAAGCGTGTGCATTATACACTAGTGGCACTTTCGGCTGTAGTGATGACTCTGTTTTTCTACTATTGGAACCTGTTGGGTTGGCAGCTCGGATAACTTCGTTTCTTGTCAAGAATATATCATATATAATGTAAGCTTAAGAGAGGAGGACAATCGTGGCTACTATACTTATTGCTGATGATGATGATAACATCCGAAAGCTAATGTCTTTGTTTTTGCGAAAAGAAGGTTTTGACCTCAAAGAAGCCAGGGATGGCACCAAAGCGCTGTCCATTATAGAGAACTCGCGAGTCGATCTCGTCATCCTAGATATTATGATGCCAGGATTGGATGGTTGGGATCTGTGCAGAGAAATCAGGCGCTCTGATGCCAACATTCCCCTCCTCATGGTGACGGCTAAAGGAGAATCTGCACATAAAGTGAAAGGTTTTCAACTCGGCACGGATGACTATCTGACCAAACCGTTTGATCCGCTTGAACTGGTGATGCGAGTAAAAGCTTTGCTTAAACGCTCGCTGGTCGTTTCTTCCCAGTCTGTGCAGTTGGGCAATGTGGTGCTTAACCGCCGCACTTTCCAGGTTACGCGTGATGAAGAACCGGTAACGATTCCTTTGAAGGAATTTGAGCTACTGTTTCTGCTGGCTAGTCACCCTAGGCAAATCTTCACAAGAGAACAGTTGATTTCTCAAATCTGGGGATTGAACTATGAAGGAGACGGCCGGACTGTAGATGTGCATATAAGCCGGTTGAGGGAGAAATTCTGCGGTAACGACGAGCAATTTCAAATCGAAACGGCCCGCGGCCTAGGATACCGGCTGATCCCTGCGCTATGATCAAGACATTGTACGTACGCGTCGTTCTCACGTTTCTAGGCATCATTATCTTTAGTCTGATCTGTTCCTTTTTCATTGGTTTGTATGTCTTTCAGAGACAAATAAGTTACGAGGGACAGAATGAAATGATCACAGTGGGGAAGGAGATCATTCACCGTTATGATGACGCCAAGCCTGAGGATACAGACGAGTTCTTGAATAGTATGGTTAAGGTATCTGCATACCCTATCCACTTGTATAATCATTCCGGGGAATATACCTTTTATGGGCTCAAGGATAGTCCGGCCGTCACTATCACCCCCGAGGCTGTGAAACAAGTGCTGCAAGGAAAACTCTATCGTTCCTCCGCAAAAGATAAGGATACCTTTATCGGGATGCCCTTTATGTTTAACGGGGAGTGGCAAGCAATGTTCTTGCAGTATTCTGCCGAGAACGAAAATATCGTCAATCGGATGCTGCTCTTTGTGCTTTTACTCGTGCTTTTACTGGGTAGTCTATGCATTCTTATTGCCGCCAGATATTTGGTGGAGCCGATCAAAGCTTTGACGAATGCGACAAGAAGGCTGGCCAAGGGTGATTTCGAGGTAGAGCTTAAAGTAAACCGAGTAGACGAAATAGGGGAACTGACACAAAGCTATGTGGAGATGGCCGGGGAGCTGAAGCAGCTGGAACAGATGAGGCAGGATTTCGTATCCAACGTTTCTCATGAAATTCAGACACCGCTTACGTCTATTTCCGGCTTTGCCAAGGCATTGCAGAACAATGATCTAATCGTGGAAGAGGAACGTTCTGAATATCTTGATATCATCATTGCAGAGAGTGAACGTCTGTCGAGGTTAAGTGATAATTTGCTGAAGCTCGCTTCCCTGGATTCTGAACATCATCCCTTTAATGCAGGTTCCTTCAATCTTGACGAGCAGATTAGAACCATCGTTGTGACCTGTGAGCCACAATGGTCAGCCAAAGGCATCGTTATCGATCTTGAGCTGCCGGAAGCTGTCAAAATTAAGGGTGATGAAGATCAGCTGAAGCAAGTATGGATGAATTTGCTGAGCAACAGCATCAAGTTCACACCTGAAGGCGGGAACATCCGCATTAGTATAGATGACAGTGCAGCAGATGTATCGGTCACCATCAGTGATAACGGGATCGGGATTTCCCCGGAAGAGTTCAACGCCGTATTCCAAAGATTTTATAAAATAGACAAGTCACGGAATGGAAACAACAATGGCAATGGCTTGGGACTTGCAATCGTTAAAAAAATTGTCTCCCTGCATCAGGGAAACATAGAAGTGGACGGTGTGGTTGGAGCGGGAACGACGATTATCGTCAGGTTGCCTCATAAGTGAAATTAAGGGTTTGTCTGATTCTTGGATTGCCGTACGCCAAACATAATGAAATCCTTGAATTCCCGGTCCATAACCCGATCTTCCTCCGTAACCACACCCCCCCGCTGATGAGTAATAATGACGGCTTTTTGTAAATACATGAAATACAGGTGGGTGGACTTGTGCAGAATGTCCAGCCACTTATTTTTTTCCTCCGGAGCGACTGATATGGACTCAAGGAGAATTAACCGTGAATACCAGCCTTCCATAGCCTGCTTAAAGTCAGGAAGTTCCGCGGGATTTTTGGAAAGCGTGCTGTAGTAAACTCCAAAAATGGCATCATAGTAGATCAGGGCTTCCTGCTGATCTCTTAACGCCAGATATTTATCGAGAATGTTCTCCAATGACTGTACAGGGTGTTCAAAATCAAAATCAAACAGCAGCTGTCCAAACATCCGCTCCAGATTAAGGACATAGATTTGAGCGGCTAACTCTTCCTTGTCTTTATAATGATGATACAAAGTACGCCGGGAGATGCCGGCTTGTTCCGCAATCTGTGCCATATCCGTGCGCTCAATACCTTGAGCACAGAATAAGCTAAGCGCTGTATCCTTAATGATCTCCCTTGTCATTTGCATTTGCTTTTCCCGCAAATTCATTGATTTTCTCTCCTGTCTTGTTGCAACTCTTCCGCTGCTTCTAGCACTATTTCTGAGCTGACTTCGAATTCATGAGGAATTTGCTGCCCACTGAATAGGGGTTCTGCCGGTTGATCGCATCACCTAACCAATTCAGAAGCTTCACACCATCCTGTTCAGCCTGAAAGAAGGTCTCTCTGGTGGCAAAAGTGTGCGGAGTTGTACCCGTCTTAGCGTTCAGTCCATAGTCGGTGAGATAGTAATAATAATTAGGTAAAGTGGCTGCCAAAGAAGAAACAGATTGCCGCATTTCCTGTGACCACTCATTAATGATGCTTTGATCTCTTGGCCCCTTGTAATCGTTGATGTTGTTCTGAAAGTGGATTAGAATCTCGTCAAATACCGAGTAGGATTGCAATATTATCGCATTCGCAGGAAGTAGATGGCCGTTCGCTTTAAAAGCTGCCCCGATGATATCCGCTTCAGGGGCATATCCGAAGTTCTTCACGAAGTCTGCCTGCCATTCCTGCTTCACAACATTTGGCCACTTGTCTGATTTCAAGAAGGAACTGTCTGAATATTGGAAAATCTCGGAGTTCTTGTAATGAGAGGCGATCTCGGGAGCCCAAAAAGCGGACCCGAAGCCACCAGCACTTTCGCCAGCAATCAGTAGTTTGCCGGGTTTATCCACGTTGGCATATATCCAATCGAGGCTGCTTCGCACATTATTGCTGCCGTTATAACGCATAGTAAAGGGGCTGCCGTCATCTTTTTTATATTCAACTGTGCGGTTGCCGATATGGAAGTCACCGGTTGAATAGGGAAGGTAGACCACATTCCAGCCATGAAAAGGATTGGCAGGGTTATCCGTATCCATCATGCCTCTCAGCAATGTCAACATATAGAAGGGGATGTTCTGGAAATAGTTGCCTGTATCTCCACCTTTAATAAAGTTCATAAGCTTGATGGGGTGTGCGGCACTTTGGGCATCCCAGCTGGCTCCGCCACCGGAAAAAAAGATGATCCAGTTATTATTTTCACCCTTTTTATTCCACAAAAAATACTCTGATCCATCACTTGATATGACATTTCCGTCTAGCGTGACTTTATTCCACTTGTAAGGCTTCACTTCCGCAATTACAGGGGTGGTAGTCGCCGGTCTTTTGATTACAAAAGCGCTGATTGCAAACATGGCAATCAAAACAAGGCTGAATAATCCAATACCTGTGAATATTGTGATTTTCCTCATTTTTCTCATATCCATCTCTCCCTTACTCGGAGTATACGTCAAGATCACTCATTACACAAGGTGTATACTTAAAAGCATAAGAAACAATCGTGAGAAAATATATAAAGAGGTGTCCTCGCAGCCTTTGATCCATGGCTACAGGGACACCCCGATTTTTGTATGTTACTTTATTTGTATGTTACTTTATTAATTTTGCTGCTTCAATTTCAAATGTTTTTAGTTCGTAAGGTTCAAGTATAAAAGTAATGACAGGTTCAGTGTGGACTTCCCCTTCAGGACGCTCCATTAGATTACACTCTTGCCACGAAATAATATTCAAGTCGCTAGTCATATCAATTTGCTGACGGCTTCCGGAATAGTCGTGCACACGTACGATTAATTTTTGACCATCCTCAGACTTCTTGATCGCAGAAACCATAACCGTCTGAGTAGAAAGGCGAATAAGCGACTTGGATGCTCCTTCTGCTTGCCCCATGGTGCTCCGTAGAGGGTTGTTGACGGACCAAGCTTGACGGACGGTGTCACCCTGTAACCAATCCCCAGTATGAGGCAGGATAGAGTAGGTGAAAGTATGTTCACCTTGATCCGCTTCAGGGTCAGGGTGCGTTGCCGATTTGATTAAGGATAGACGCATCACATTATCCTTGATGTCATAACCGTATTTGCAGTCGTTCAGCAAGCTAACGCCATAACCACGATCTGATAAATCTGCCCACTGATGCCCCACAGTCTCGAATCTAGCGTAATCCCAGCTAGTGTTCCAATGTGTTGGACGCGTAACATTACCGAACTGGATATCATAAGTGGCTTCGGTAGCTCGTATTGCAACAGGGAAAGCTACTTTCATTAGCTGTTGTCGCTCATGCCAGTCTACCTTTGTCACGAAATCGATACGACGATGGTGTGCATGTAAGATCATTTGCTGCTTAATCGTGGAATCCATATAACTCCATGTGAATTGTACAACACATCGCAGTGAACCCTTTTCTATGACTTCAATGCTGCGGCAGTCGGTGACTTCACGTTTCTTTTGCTGATAGTAGATGTCAATGTCCCACGCTTCATGGGCCAGGGGTTTATCTTCAAAGACTTGGAACACGTTACCGTGACTTCCGTTTGCTAATACTTGTCTTTGTTCATTTATATCATAGATGGATACTAATTGACCTTGTTCGTTCCATTCAATTTCGAAGTGAGGCGTTGAGATTCCTGATTCATTTAGCTTGAATGGAGCGCTTAGTGACTTAGAATTCACATCTTCTACGAAGGAGATCGTTGTGTATCCAAGAGAAGGAATGTTAGATACTTCAACGATCCAGCGGTCACCTTCACGCTGAGCTTGTAGTTGTTTTCCTTCTGAGCTTATCCAATGTCCTGTTTCCATCCCGGCTTCAACAGTAATTTCTACGAGTTCTGTCAGCTCCCAAGCAGCATTGTTCCAGATCGTATATTTACCGGCTTCATTTCCGCTCACAAGTGCCTTACTGGATTGCTCCCAGACAGACTGACCTATTGCTTCTGCTTGTGCATATTCAATAGTACTGTCTTCATATACTTCACGAATCGAAGAGCCCGGAATAATATCATGGAATTGGTTGCGCAAAATAATTCTCCAGCCCTCGTCTAAATCGGTCTGACGATAGTTCGAACAGTCACCTGTCATCACACTTTGCAGTGTATTTAGCCATTCCGCCTCACGGTATAGCAGCTCAAGCTTACGGTTCATCCGCTTATTGTAGGCTTGGCTTGTGTAGGTGCCGCGGTGATATTCTAAGTAAAGCTCGCCATCCCATACATGGACATAACGATCTGTATTTGCAACAGTTTCTTGCAGGGTACGGAAGTAGTCTCCCGCTGTTCCTGTTTCAATCTTCGGCAGACCGGGAAGATCGTTTAGCCGACGGCGCATCTCTAGCATTTCACGGTTCACACCCCCGCCACCATCGCCATATCCGTAAGAAAGTAACAGATTGCGATTCACTTCTTTATCCCGGTAAGTATCCCAAATTCCTTTCACAGTCTTAGGAATAATCCGGCCATTATAAGTGTAGAACCAAGAATCTTCTTCGGACCAAGGCTCAGGCGTTGTAATAAAGTGTGTTAACACCTCTGTGCCATCAATCCCACGCCATTGAAAGGTATCATGTGGCATCCGGTTATATTGATTCCAGCTAATTTTTGTGGTCATGAAGGTATTAATTCCTGATTTTTTTAGAATTTGTGGCAAGGACCAGCTGTAGCCAAATACGTCCGGCAGCCATAAATAGTCACATTCAACCCCAAATTCATTACGTAAGAAGCGAGTTCCATAGAGTAATTGACGGACTAGAGACTCCCCTGAGGTCAAGTTGCAATCTGCCTCAAGCCACATGCCGCCGCCAGCTTCCCAGCGTCCTTCAGCTACACGTTCACGAATATTTTCATAGATTTCTGGATAGTCATTTTTGATATATTCATAGAGTTGCGGCTGAGTCTGTAAAAAGGTATAGTCCGGGAACATTTCCATCAGACGTAGTACGGTTGAGAAGGAACGCGCACATTTCTCACGGGTGTGTTTCAATTGCCACAACCAAGCCACATCAATATGGGTATGGCCAATACAGGTAACTGTGACGGGTGAGGATTTCTCCATTTTGTTAATTTCATCACGCAAATAATTGCGGGCTTCCCCGATCGAAGCGTAGAAGTTGTCTGAACCTGGACGAGACCAGTCGATCAGAAGAAAGGAGCGGTCTACTGTACTCATAAGTTGTGTATATTCTGGAGTTTTGGCATCGAGTACGTTCAGCGTCTCAACTACAGCAAGCGCGGTAAAATAGAAATCATCCGTTGCTTCATCCAGCCAACAAATTTCAGCCATGCGAATGCCATGTGTCTGATCTTTTTTAGGGCCGCCACCTTCGAGTCCCGACCATAACCGGAAGGTAAGTGGAAGCTGAGTGCCTGCCGTTTCATTTGGCAAGAACACTTCGGTATGATTGGAATCCACACCTTGATAAGGTTTGCCGTTGAAAAAGAATAAGGATTCAAATCCGGAGTTATTTCCAGCACCCGTCTCGCCAAAATCAAATCGACCCAGTACTCTACGGCCTGCCCAAGAGGCAGGCACGTCTATATTTGTCGTTAGCCATAAATACAAATCGCGGCCTTTCCAAGTATCTCCAACTCGTAGCTTAGACCATTCTCCATCCACGGGCGGTTCGGCTGCAATTTCACCTTGTTCGTCAATCATTGAGTTGAAAAAAGGAATGTGTATACGATCCCTGTAACGATATTCGGAAATTTCGTTTAGTTGGGAGTTGAGTTTGCGTTTGGTTAGAAACATGAGTAATAGCCCCTCCAATATGTTGATGGGGGACGAGGAAATTAAGATCTATTTGGGTTATTATAGGTTTGTTTGGGGGGTAGAAATCAACTATAGACGATTTTGTGTGAGTTGTAAACTCTCGGTGGAGAGAAAAGTTGGAGCGCTAGAATATATAAATAAAAAAATGCATGCGCTTCCATTGCAGAAAAAGAAGTGTGATGTTAAGCTTCTAATCCTAAAGGTGATATTCAGAAAGAAGGTGGCTTTGTTGAATGTAAAGAAATTTTATCAAAACCATTTGCAGAAAAAACTGTTCAATAAAATTTTAGCTATATACTCTTCGATCATCATAATTACGTTAATTGCCTCATCCATTACCGTATATAAATACTATGAACAGACGATCACTCGCCAACATGTAGATGCCAATCGGGAGGTGCTGGATTATGTAAGTTTGTATATGAATCAGCAGTACGAAAGCATCCAAGTAGCCATCCAGCAAATTTATAGCGATGCCTCTGTTAGTGAGGATTTGTCCTACTTTTTGCAAAATGATTATGGGGATTATCTTAAATACCGTTTAGATCAATATGCAGACATAGGGAGCTCCGTTCCTCATACGTTCGATACTTATTTCAAAACCTATTTGAATCAGAAAAACGGGATTTATGACGTTATTTTATACAGTACAGAGAAAGAATTTTATTATTTATATAAAAATAATACCCGACAATTCTACTTGAGCGACATGGACGGTTCTAAGCAAAAGTTATCCTTACCGAAGAATGGCTGGGTCTCGCATGAAACCAAATTAGTGCTTAAGGAAATAAGAGAAGACAATAACAATTTGTATACAATGACTAGGGAAATTAAAGATCCGATTACACTGAAAACGATCGGGATGCTCATAGTAGATTTTGACGCAGAACTTATTTCAAAATGGCTTGGCACAAAAGTTGCAGAAAATAATGGTCAATTGTTGGTCTTAACCCCAAGCGGTGACGTTATATATGATTCATTGGGAAGGTATATGGGACAGCGATATCCACATCTCGATGGGCTTCATGCGGATGGCTGGACAACACTGGATGGGATCTCCAAGGTTAACTTAAATACAACGAATAGCTCAGGTCTTATTATGGCAGGGATCATTCAGAAGTCACAGGTCAACAACGAAATGAAAACGGTTCGAACTTGGATTATCGGGATTACCACAGCGCTTATTATTACTGCAATGTCTTTTACATACGGAATTATTTTACGTTTTTCTAAAAAAGTGAAGATCATTATCAAATCTATGAAGCGCTTACAGGAAGGTGATTTAAGCACACGTATTCACCTAAATCGAGAAGATGAATTGCAGCTAATTGCCAACAACTTTAACTATATGTGTGAAAGGTTAGAACTCTATATTAATAAAGTGTACATTTCGGAGCTTACGCAGAAAAATGCAGAGCTAGTTGCACTTCAATCGCAGATTAATCCACATTTTTTATATAACACACTTGAGGCAATTAGGATGCGGGCAATTACGCAAGGAGCGAAGGATGTAGGTCAGATGATTTACATTTTATCGACATTATTTCGAACGATGATTAAGAAAAGCATGGTCGTTACAATATCTGATGAGATTGAATACTGCAATTTGTACCTGGAGTTGTTTCAGATTAGACATAAAGATAGGCTCCAAATCAAATCACAAATAAGTCCAGTTGCCATGAATTGTTCTATCGTTAAATTGCTCATCCAACCGGTCATTGAAAATTATATTGTTCACGGATTTAGACCTGACCGTTTTGGCAATCTCATCCGTATTGAAGTTACTGAATCTGGCGGGGAAATTCAAATTGCTATAAGTGATAACGGGAATGGAATTACTGCCAGCAAGCTGACAGAGCTACAGCAAATGCTTCAAGTCAGTATGAGAATGGATGAACCTCCTTCTTCGGTAGGCCTATGTAATGTGAATGAACGAATTAAACTTTATTATGGGACTGAATATGGATTAACGATCGCTAGTGAAGTAAATAAAGGAACAATAGTCATCATGAATATACCAGTAGTAAGGGAGAGTACTAATAATGCACAATATACTTATCGTGGATGATGAACCTCTTATTCTTGAAGGATTACGTTCAGTGATTGAATGGGAAAAATATGGATTGAGAATCGCGGGACAAGCGTCTAATGGGGAAGAAGCTTTAGAATTTCTACGCAATCATAATGAAGGGATCGACATATTAATTACTGACATTACGATGCCAAAACTTACGGGACTTGAACTGATTCAGCAAATTAAGGTTTTTGATTCAAAAATGAGGTTTATAATCTTGAGCGGGTATGAGCAATTTGAGTATTTAAAAGCTGGAATGAGTCTAGGCATTGAAAATTATATTCTCAAACCCATTAATATACATGAGTTGGAATCAACCATTGAACAAATTGTTGAAGTGCTGAATCAAGAGGATGTTGAACAATTTCATGCTAAAGAGGATTGGCAAGTTCTACGCAATAATATTCTAAACCGCTGGGTAACTGGCAATATAGGCCGGCAGGAGCTACAGCACCGTTCAAAAGTCTTAAATATCTCACTGGACTGTTCATTTTTTACGGTGGCTGCGATTCGGCTTATCACCGAACAGGATGACGATGAGGGCCAGGATAAACTCCATAGGAATCAGCTTATGGATGAATGTTATCGTATCGCTGTGAAATCATTAGAGCAACTTGGAACCGTTATTGTATTTATAGATATGGAAGGTGATCTTGTTCTTATTATTGCTGAGCGGGCTGAAGCTGAGAACAAAGAAGAGCTTTATTGTGTACTGGAGCAAGTGCAATGTGAGATTATGCATGAGTTAGAAAAGTCTGTCTGGATAACGATAGGAAGTAAGGAGCATGCTTTTCAAGAAGTCCCAAATAGTTATAAAAAGGCGAAGAGTTTATATGTTGATCATCTTATGCTACCGGGTTACCCGATTATAGATGTGGAACAACTATCAAAGATGGTTCTGCATGAGGAGAAGCTCGAAATTGATTATGAGGAATTCACCAAATTATTATTATCTGGAGACCGGGAGGCTACGAACCAATTTATCGCAGAAACGTTCGAAAAGCTGTTTGGCTGTGGCATGATTACCCGCATTGATAATTACAACGTAGCGATTGAGTTAATGTTGATTGCTAAGAAAATGGAGAAAAACTCTAATTTTAGTGCCGTGTTTAATCCATTGCTGCGCATACATACTATTGAGCAATTGGTGCACCATGTGCAGGAAAGTGTGAAAGAAACACTGGACCAATTATCATTAGTAAATGATGAGCTCAGTCCGAATATGAGATATATGGTTGATCAAGTAAGCAAACACTATAGAGAAGAGCTATCCCTGAAAACGCTCAGTCAGCGTATGGAAATGCATCCTAATTATTTGGGCCAGCTATTTCAGAAGGAAATGGGCCGTAGTTTCTCTGATTATGTTAATCAATTTCGAATTGAAAAGGCAAGACAATTGCTGCTTCAAACTACGTTACTAACCAACGAAATTGCAGCTGAAGTAGGATATCCGGATCCAGCATATTTCTATCGCCAGTTCAAAAAATCAGTAGGTGTATCGCCGACAGAGCTTCGGAATATGTACAAAAAAGCAAGATCCTAAAATAAAGGAAATGTTCCTGAGTATCACGTTCAAGTACGGGCTTCATGGACGTTGATAACGAGAATGTTTCCTTTTTTTTTGCTCAAATTTAAGGGGAAATAGACTTTTTAAATGTCCTTTCTGCTGTGGATCTTTAATTTTTACATCTGATTCTGGAGTTTTTCAACTTTATGAAACCGCTTTTATAGCGCAGAATTAAGGGTAGTTAAAGGGGCGAGGGAAAAAGATCGAAGGGATATATAGGGGTTGTTTGGGGATAGAGAGAAGGGGGATGTGGAATAATGCCTGCATTTTTCAAAAGTTTAATTAAGGATAAAGTACTCTGGTTTATGGTATTACCAGGGACATTATGGTTCCTGATCTTTTGCTACTTACCGATGTTTGGAACAGTAATTGCATTCAAGGATTTCAAGATTCATCGGGATGGATTCTTTGCAAGCGTTTTAAATAGTAAGTGGGTTGGCCTTGAAAATTTTAACTTTTTGTTCTCGACGGAGGACGCCTATATCATTACAAGAAATACGATTCTTTATAACTTGGCGTTGATCTCTCTCGGTTTAGTTCTTGCGGTGGGCATTGCGATCACCTTAAATGAACTTGTGAACAAACGGATGGCTAAAGTTTATCAAACGGCGATGTTTATGCCTTACTTCCTTTCTTGGGTCATTATTAGTTTCTTTACCTTCAGCTTTCTGAGTGTAGATAAAGGAATATTGAATCAAGTGGTTGTTTACTTCGGAGGCGATCCTATTTCCTGGTATGGGGATACTCGCTTTTGGCCATATATCCTAATTTTCATGGGGATTTGGAAATCAATTGGTTATTCAAGTGTTGTTTACTTAGCGGCTATAGCGGGTATCGACAAGTCCTACTATGAAGCAGCTATGATTGATGGGGCCAGCAAATGGCAGCAGATTAAGTTTATTACACTTCCTTTGCTTAAACCTTTAATGGTAACGCTAACGATTTTAGCGATTGGTGGTATTTTTAGATCGGACTTCGGTTTATTCTATCAAATCCCTCGGGATTCAGGTGTTCTATACTCCGTAACGAATGTTATCGATACTTATATTTATCGCAGCATGAGTACGACAGGTAATCTAGGGATGAGTACAGCAGCGGGTCTATATCAATCGATTGTTGGATTTATCATGGTGCTTGTAACGAATTCTATTGTGAAAAAGATCAGCAAAGAGAATGCGATATTCTAGAAAGGAGTTAGTGACGTTATGGCAGTATTCAAACGTAAGCCAAAAGAAATCGACAACAACGCCATTACTCCTTTATGGAATGTGGTACTCAATATTATAATTGGCATCTTCGCTTTTACTTGTGTGTTTCCGTTCTTGTTTGTCATAGCCATTTCTTTTACAGATGAGAAAGTACTTGCTCTAAATGGATTTAGCTTGTTACCCGAAAAATATAGTTTAGCAGCTTATCAGTTTGTTTTTAACACAGGTGATCAATTGCTTCGTTCCTTTGGAGTTACTTTGATGGTTACTGTACTAGGTACGCTCATTAGTTTATTTTTAATAACAACTTATGCGTATGTTCTCTCTCGAAGATCATTTCGCTATCGTAATTATTTCAGCTTCTTCGCCTTCTTCACGATGTTATTCTCAGGCGGAATGGTTCCCAACTATATCGTGGCTACGCAGTTTTTACATTTGTACAATACGATATGGGCTTTGATATTGCCCATCGCGATGAATGCATTCTTTATTCTAGTAATGCGGACCTTCTTCCAGACTAGTGTACCTGATGCACTCGTTGAGGCTGCCAAAATTGATGGGTCTGGTGAGTTTCGGACCTTCCTGCAAATTGTACTTCCAATCTCTTTACCGGGGATTGCAACGATTGGATTGTTCTGTACGCTGGGCTATTGGAATGATTGGTTTAATGCCCTGCTGTATATAGATGATGCGAGTCTTGTTCCACTCCAAGCGATGCTGATGCGAATTCAGAATAATATGGAGTTTGTCATTCAGAACAGTATGCAGATGGGATCAAGCTTTGAGATTGCTGCAACCTTGCCAACAGAAACCGTCCGTATGGCGATGGTTGTACTGGCGACCTTGCCTATAGCACTAGCGTATCCGTTCTTCCAAAAGTATTTTGTACAAGGCTTAACCGTGGGCTCTTTAAAGGAGTAACACTACTAAGATGTATTTATTCGAATCGCTAGGACAGGAATCGATATAAATAAAGCGTTTATTAATCTAAAGGGGGAAAATAGAAATGAAAATGAAAAAAGGTTTAACACTCGCTCTTGCAGGGACAATGCTTTTTTCTGGCCTTCTAGCTGGATGTGGTTCGAATAATAATACAAATGCTGCTAAAGAAACAAACAATTCAGCGGCAGCAGGGAATTCAGCAGGGAACACATCAGAATTAAAGCCATATGAGTTGAAGATGTATTTAATTGGTGGGCCTCAAAAGGATTTGGATCTTGTCTTAAAAGAAGTTAATAAATATACCCAAGAAAAAATTAACGCGACGTTGAACATTACGATGTTCGATTGGGGCGATTACGATAAGAAGATGCAAGTCATCACCGCTTCTGGTGAGCCTTATGATATTGCCTTTACCTCTTCTTGGACAAATGACTTCCGTCGTAACGCTGCTAACGGTACGTTCTTGGGTCTTAATGATCTGCTGGATAAGTATGGTAAGGAAACGAAAGAAGTTTTGGACCCTCGTTTCTTAGAAGGAACTAAGATTAAAGGTGAGATCTATGGTGTTCCTGTAAATAAGGAGCTTGGACAGCAATGGGTATGGCGCTTCAATAAGAAATATGTTGATAAATATAACATGGATATTTCCAATATCCGTACATTGGATGATCTAGAGCCACTTCTTAAAACGATTAAAGAGAACGAGCCGGCTGATATTACACCGCTAGCTGTTCCTAAAGGCTTTAAACCATTCATGCCATTTGACTATGTACTAGGTGATGAGTTACCTATAGGGGTCTATATGGATTCCACAGATGGCAAGGTTGTTAATATTCTGGAGACACCTGAACTTGCAACATCGTTAGATACGATGCGTAGACTTTACACAGCAGGTTACTTACGCCCAGACGTTGCAACACTTGAAGGTATTGATAACATTAAGACCGGTAAATGGTTTGCCGATCGCGAAATTACACAGCCTTATGCAGAAAAAGGTTGGTCTCGTTCAGCAGGTTATGAAATTGTAACTTCGCCTATGCATGAGCCTTATGTATATACACAGTCCGCCGCAGGTTCGATGCACGCGATTTCCGTAACCTCAGGTGATCCTGAGCGCGCGATGATGTTCTTGAATCTTTTGAATACAGATAAGTACTTACGCAATTTGCTCAACTATGGTATTGAAGGAACACATTATAAGAAAATCTCTGACAATGTCATTGAAGATCTGCCAGCTATGCAAGATAGCTATGCAATGCCAGGCTTCACACTTGGGAACATGTTACTGACTTATCTGCATGCTGATGACCCTGCTGATAAATGGGATGCTTTCAAGAAGTTTAATGATTCTTCAAAAGAAGCCCCTACCTTCGGTTTTGCATTTGATCCTACACCTGTAAAAACAGAAGTAGCGGCTATCAACAACGTAACTAAAGAATTTATGCCAGCGCTATACACAGGTTCTGTTGATCCTAAAACATATCTGCCAAAAGCAGCGAAGAAATTTAAAGAAGCTGGACTTGATAAAGTCATTGCAGAAGTTCAAAAGCAACTTGATGAGTGGAACCAGACAAAGAAATAAGCTAATGAACGTAACACGCCTAAGATTAATCACTAAAGGTAACACAAATAGGATTAGTGGAGACGGGCAGCTATGCTGCCCGTCTCTCTATCTATCCCCATTTATTATGAAGGAGTGAGAATATGGAACAATTCCGACTTCCCGCCATCTCTATGCCGAAGCTGCCGCTTCCTCAAGCGGTTCAAGAAGTATTGAACGAAGCAGAGGAGAAGTTAGCTCATCGGCCGAAGCTGTTGCAGCTCTTTAAGAACTGTTTCCCTAATACGCTTGAGACAACGACTAAGCTTATGGATGATGGAACAACGTTTGTAATTACAGGAGATATCCCGGCTTCTTGGTTGCGAGATTCTGTGGAGCAGGTTATGCACTACGTGCCCTTTGCTAAAAACGATCCCGATCTTCAGCGGATTATTGGCGGGTTAATTAAACGTCATATCGAGTATATTCATATCGATCCGTACGCCAATGCGTTTAATGAGACAGCGAATGATTGGCATTGGAGCACTAGCGATATTACGGAAATGTCTCCTTGGGTGTGGGAACGTAAATTCGAGATCGATTCTCTTTGTTTTTCCATGCGTCTGGCTTATGCCTATTGGAAAGAAACCGGAAAGGCTGATATATTCGACGCCGGATTTAAGGCAGCAATGTTCAACATATTCAACCTGTTCAAAACTGAACAGCGCCATAGTGAATTATCTCCATACCGCTTTACGCGTAACAATGGGATTCCTGAAGATACACTGCGTAATAACGGTCTAGGTATGCCTGTTAATTACACGGGTATGGTCTGGTCCGGATTCCGCTCGAGTGATGATGCATGCGACTTTCATTACAACATCCCGGGGAATATGTTCGCTGTTGTTGCATTACGTCATATGCAGGAATTCGCTGAATGGGTATTCCGTGATCTTGAATTTCTGGAACAGCTTAAAGTATTAGAAGCTGAGATTGATCACGGAATTCAATTGTATGGTATTTATCGTCATCCGAAATTCGGTCCAATCTACGCCTACGAGACCGATGGTTATGGCAACTACTGCTTGATGGATGATGCGGGAACACCAGGACTCCTGTCGATTCCTTATCTCGGCTATGTTACCGCAGAGGATGAAATTTATCAGAATACGAGACGATTTGCTCTGAGCAAGGAGAATCCTTTTTATTTTGAAGGAACCGCAGCGAAGGGAATCGGCAGTCCGCATACTCCCAAAGACTACATCTGGCATATGGCATTATCGATGCAAGGTTTGACGGCTTCAACTAAGGAAGAAAAGCTGGAGATGCTTGCGATGTTAGAAGCTACAGATGCGGATACTGGCTTTATGCATGAGGGATTCCATGTTGATGATCCGAATACGTTCACTAGAAAATGGTTCGCCTGGTCCAATAGTCTGTTCTCTCAACTTGTCTATAAAACGATGAAGGAAGGACTACTATGACCAGCCCGAGCAGACCTGTAATCATATTCTATGATTCTGATTTTCCAATTTCCAGTCCCATTCCTAGCGATGCGATTACATCCATGAGTGAGTTCGGATCTATTGTAAATGAGAATCAGCTTGCACAAACGCTGCACGAAACGAAAGGCGGCTGTTTCATCAATCTGCATGCACCCTATTTCCCGAAAGCGGCTTGGATAGCCATTCTTGAATACCTGCAAAGAGGTGGCGGGTTGATTAGCATTGGAGGCGCACCCTTCAAACAACCTGTTCGTTGGGAAAATGGCCGATGGCATGTCGAAGCGGAGCAGACTTCCTATCATCAGGAGCTGTATATTCATGAGGCACTTCGTGTTGAATGCTCACGCAACCATTCATTGCTTGCCTTGGATGTCATTCCTCTGCTTAAGGGTCAAGAATCTCTTTTTCTAACGAGTGCAGACACATGGAACCTCGTGCCACATACGACAAAGTCGAGTGATTTACCACATCAAATGGGCTCGGCAGGTCCGATGAGCACACGGATTTACCCGCTCTTAAAGGGAATTACGTCCGAGGGTCGAGAAACCGCTGCCCCAGTGGTTCTTTGGGAGAATACGATTGGTTTATATGCAGGTTCACGCTGGCTGTTCGTAAATACACCTGCAACAGCTTCTTTTTGGGAGCAAAAAGGTCCTTCCGCGATATCCAATTGGGCGCGTTTCTGCAGCAAGGGTGTTACGGAAATGTGGGTTAAGCCCAATTACGCGTCTTATGAATCAGGAGAACGTGCTTCCCTAACCCTTCAGATTCAGCAGCTTGAACGAGTGAGACCTTCTATGCGAAATGAAGATACATGGAATTTCACAATTCATGTAGAGCATGAATCAGATACCTCTTTGAAGTGGTCTCAGAGTTTGGAAATGAAGGCGAATGCTGAACTAAACATGGTGCGTCTGCCCATTCCTCTGGAGATAAGTAGGGGCCTCTACCAGATTGTCTGTGAAGCAGAAGCCAGTGATGGTGAGGTTCGCATTCTGAGCCAAGGGTTCTGGGGGCATGCTCCTGAGCTGCTGGCAGCAGGCAATCCGGTAACGAGCGGCAGAGATTATTTTATAAAAGATGGGCGTCCGCTACCAGTGGTCGGCATGACTTATATGGCGAGTGATGTGGCGCGAAAATTTCTTTTTCTGCCGAACGCCGGAGTTTGGGATCGTGATATGGGCCAGATGCGGAAGGCCGGGATTAACTGGATCCGTACAGGGATCTGGACAGCTTATCGGAATGTGATGCAAGACGATGGACATGTCTCGGAAGAAGTATTGCGGGCGATCGACGCCTTCATCATGACGGCGAAAAAGCATGATCTTCAGGTGACTTTCACATTTTTCTCCTTCACACCGGAAACGTGGGGAGGGGTGAACCCTTATCTGGACCCACAAAGTGTGGAAGCTCAGAAGCGGTTCATTCGGTCTATTGTATCTCGTCATAAAGATTCTTCGAATGTAGACTGGGATCTTATTAATGAACCGTCGATGTTTGATCCGGACCGTATTTTCTCGGACGGCCCGAGTTCATGCCATGATCGCTTTGAGCGACAAGCTTTTAGGGAATGGCTACAAGAAAGACATGGTGTAATCGAAGTGCTGCAGGAACGCTGGAATATGACGCCCGCACAGCTTCCGGACTTTGCTTCGGCAGAGCTGCCTGAAGCAAAAGAGATGAACTTCGACGTACAAGATATGCACAGTGCTAAGAGGGGGACACGCTGGTTGGATTATTGTTTGTTCTCTATGGAAATGCATAACCGTTGGGTGAAGCAATTATACGATACCATTAAGGAGCAATGTCCAGCTCAGATGGTTACGGTTGGCCAGGATGAGGGACTAGGAGCGCAGCGTCCTTCGCCGTTTTTCTATGAGGAAGCGGTAGATTACACTACTGTGCACTCCTGGTGGTTTAACGACTATTTGATATGGGATGGCATTTTTGCCAAAACCCCCAATAAGCCAAACCTAATTCAGGAGACTGGCGTCATGTATGTAGAAGCTCCAGATGGCCGAGCCAAACGTTCAGAACAAGAGCTGCGGAATTTGCTGGAACGCAAGTATGCTTACGCTTTTGGAACGGCTGGTGCGGGGGCTATTCACTGGATCTGGAATACGAATTTCTATATGGATAATGCGAATGAGTCCCATATCGGAGCACTGAGAGCAGATGGAACCGAGAAGCCTGAGGCAGACGTATCTTATGATTTCGGGAAGTTTATAGAAGGTATCCGTGATATATTTGGTGATCGGAAATTGGAAGAGATTGCGGTGGTGTTCCCTTACTCGAATGATTTCTCTAATCGAAAGTTGGCTTTTGCGTCTACAACAGAGCTTACCCGCATTCTGTCTTATGAGCTCAAGATGTCTTTTCGGGGGGCATCCGAATACCATCTAGATGATTTGGAGAAGAACCCTGCGAAGCTGATTATACTGCCAAGCGCGCATAACTTCGCTGATGCAGCGATGGAACGGTTGTTACATATCGTTGAAGAGACAGGAGCGGTGTTGCTTGCCACTGGACCGTTAGGCATTGATGCCTACTGGCGTTCTTCAGATCGGTTGAGTGATATTCTTGGCAAACGTGAATTGCGTAATGTGCGCCGCGAAGAAGTGCTTAGCCTTCAAGGCCAAGAACTGCCTGTCTCTTTCGGCCACCGCCGGATAGCTGAGGTGACGAAGGAAACGATCATTCAAAAAAATGGTGGAAGTTCTACTATAGACACTGTCGTGAACCTTCCGCTGGGCAAGGGTCGACTCCTATGGAGTCCACTGCCAGTTGAATTGAGTGAGCGTAGGGATACTACGGCTGCACTTTACCGCTACGCGGTTAATGCTGCTTTTGTGGAACGTGATTTTGAATGGATTAGTGGTGGGGACTTAGCGGGTATCTACGGACGAAAACTGAGCTTTGCTACGGGTGCACTTTTTACCTTCGTGTCGGAATATGCCCAAGATGCAAAGATCGAGGTGAAGGATTCAGCCACTGGCCGAACTTATTCGTTCGTGTTGGAACAGGAACGTTCTGTTCTTTTTGCCACGGATAGTAAAGGAGATTTGCTTGGTGTTTATCGCCCGCAGGAAGTCGAGATCCATGTGAATTATCCACATTTTCTACATTAAGCATCTTAGTAGATAGAACGCATTGCATATAAGGAGGTCTTCACTTTGGAAAGCTCAAAACAATCTATTAGCCCTCAGACAGCCCATATCATTTCACATACACACTGGGACCGGGAATGGTATCTTCCCTATGAGAAGCATCATGTACGCTTAGTGAAACTGGTTGATGAATTACTGAACCGGTTGGATGAGGATAACGAATTTAAGAGTTTCTATCTGGATGGACAGACGATTATTCTGGAAGATTATCTTCAAGTTCGCCCTGAGAATCAAGATCGTCTACAAAAACATATTACGGAAGGTCGCCTTCTAATAGGACCTTGGTATATTTTGCAGGATGCGTTCCTTACTAGTGGGGAGGCCAATGTTCGTAATATGCAGATTGGTCATCAGGATTCGAAGCGTTACGGGGAACCCTCCAAAATCGGTTATTTTCCGGACACCTTTGGTCTAGTCGGCCAGACTCCACAATTAATGCTGCAATCCGGCATCGATAATGCCTTTTTTGGAAGAGGTGTGAAGCCCACTGGATTCAATAATACGGTGTCGGATGGAGGTTACGAATCTTCATTCTCGGAGCTGATTTGGGAAGGTCCTGATGGATCAAAAGTGCTCGGCATCCTATTTGCCAATTGGTATTCTAACGGAAACGAAGTGCCTGTAAATGAAGCAGAAGCCAAAGTGTTCTGGGAGAAAAAGCTGGCAGATGCGCGGAAGTTTGCCTCTACAGGTGAGCTGCTGTTCATGAATGGTTGCGATCATCAGCCGGCTCAACTGGATTTGCCAGAGGCTATCGAAACTGCGAAGCGGTTGTATCCAGATATGGAGTTCATTCATTCGAACTTTCCTGATTACCTTAAGGCCGTAGAGGGTGTAATGGATCGCAGCAATCTGTCGACTGTAAAGGGCGAACTGCGGAGCCAGCATACCGATGGATGGGGTACGTTAGTGAATACCGCGTCTGCTCGTGTCTATTTGAAACAGAGGAATCAGGAAGGGCAAATCTTGCTTGAAAAGTTGGCCGAGCCACTTGCTTCGTTCGCACATTTACTGGGGAAAGAGTACCCCCATCATCTGTTCACCTATGCATGGAAGACATTAATGCAGAATCATCCGCATGATAGTATTTGTGGATGCAGCGTGGATGAGGTACACCGTGAGATGGTCACCCGTTTTGACAAAAGCCGTCATGTGGCAGAGACCATTGTTGAGGATAGTAAACGAGTGATTGCAGAAGCTGTGGATACGTCCGGGTTTACAGCATATGGTGAAGACGTGCTTCCACTAGTAGCGATGAATATGACGGGTTGGAGTCGCACGGGTACTGTGAGCGTAGAACTTGATGTGGCGCGTCTATATTTGCGAGAAGGGTTCTCTCTGGAAGAAACGGCTAGCCGTATGACTGGAATTGACTTGCACGGTCGTGTGTTAGTAGACGATCAAGGGAATAACATTGCCTGCCAGTTGGAGGACTTGGGTCTTCAGTTTGGTTATGATTTGCCAGATGATAAGTTCCGTCAGCCGTATATGTACCGCCGGGTAAGACTTACCTTTGAAGCCGTAGAAGTTCCTGCGCTAGGTCTTCGATCATATGCTTGGGTTCGCCGAGCAGATGCAAAACTGGCAATAGCCGCTGAATCTTTGCTATATGGAGATCGGGTGCTGGAAAATGACGTTATCAAGGTAGTCATTAATGATGATGGTTCGTTTATGCTAAGTGACAAAACTAGTGGAGTGACCTATCAAGATCTTGGTGTATATGAAAACACCGGGGATATCGGCAATGAATATATGTACAAACAGCCAGAGGCTGAACAAGCTTTGACGACTAAAGGACTGAAGGCTAACATTTGTGTACTGGAAAATACATCGTTTCGCGCCGCTATAGAAATTAACCATAACTGGGAGATTCCAGCCTCGGCAGATGATAAGCTGGATGAGGAGCAGCGTGCACTGGTTTATTATCCGGAGCGCAAAGCTCAGCGCAGTAGTGACACAGTCATTCTGAAACTTCGTACTGTAATCTCCTTGGAGCGGGGGGGAAAGGGATTGCATATCGAAACGACAATAGATAACCAGGCCAAAGATCACCGGATTCGTATACTGTTTCCAACAGATTTGAACGCTGCCACGCATCGTGTAGATTCGATGTTCGAGGTTGCTGAGCGGAATATTGAACCAGCCACAGAATGGAAGAATCCGAGTAACACGCAACATCAGCAAGCCTTTGTTGATGTTAGTGATGGGAAAGCGGGTCTAACCGTCGCTAATTTTGGATTAAATGAATATGAAGTGCTGCGAGATGGGCGTAACACTATTGCGATTACGCTGCTACGTTCTGTTGGCGAACTTGGTGACTGGGGGCTATTCCCAACTCCAGAAGCGCAGTGTCTGGGAGAGCACGTTGTTCGTATGGAGCTAATCCCGCACACAGGTGAGGGTATAACTTCTGGTGCTTATGCTGAAGCTTACCAATTCCAGGTTCCGTGGATTGTATGTCAGACAGATGTACATGCAGGCGTGGTTGCGCCGGTGTATACTCCATTTGATTGGGAGAGTAGGGAACTCGCATTTTCTTCACTGAAAATGAACGAGCAGACTGGAGATATACTGCTGCGTTGGTACAACATGAGTCAGCAGAACACCAACCTGGCCTTCCATTCGTCTATTCCACAGCAGTATTTCTATAAAACGACGATTCTAGAAGAGGAGAGCCACCCAGTCACTAGTGATGAGAAAGAGAAAGGTAGCTTTGACTTACAGATCGGTCCATGCGAAATTGTAACGATTGGTATTAGAAAATAAATGGAAAAGGACGGTATCCAGAGAGTCGTATGACTTTTGGATATCGTCCTTTTTTGTATAAATACGTATCTTAGGAAGAAGATTTGCCGCGCGCAGTGGATCCAAGCTGATCAATCTGCTCTTCCAGAACCGCACTTGCTTGGCCTAAAAACTGCGAAATAAGGGCGAGCTCTTCATCCGTATAAGAAGCTGCGAGCTTAACCATGGCGGTATGGAGCGGTTGGTACGTATTAATGACATCATCTTTATTCTCATATAATGGCACAATAATCACTTTACGGCGGTCATTCGGGTCATTTTGTCTGCGGACATAGCCATTTTTTTCGAGCCGGTCTATTAATGCCGTAACACTGCCTGTGGTCAGACCGGTTAATTTAGACAGTTCTCCAGCAGTGATCGGACCTTTCTCCCGTAGAATATCTATAGATAAGAAATCATTATTGTATAACCCAAGTGAGGCGGCTACATTTTGTTGGTACAATACCGTTCGGTTTCCCAAACTGCGCATAAGCAAGGTGAATTGTTCCTGCTCTGGTGTAGGTTGTTCGTGACTTGACAAAAGATAACGCTCCTTTTAAAATAATTATATCTTGATAGTCAAGATATTAGATTATAAAGTTATTTGAAAATTTTGTGATTTATCAAATACATTCTATCGAAATTAGAAATGTTTTGCAAAATAATTGCAATCCAACAACTTTGGGCAACCATATGGATAGAAGATATAACTACGAACCAGTGGGTTGAATTGAGAGGGGAATAGATGTGAAAGAGACTATTGTTATTAAAGGGGCAAGAGAGAATAATCTGAAAAATGTCTCGCTCACGATTCCTAAGTATAAGCTAGTTGTCCTGACAGGACCTTCGGGATCAGGGAAATCGACGTTAGCTATGGATACACTTCAGCGGGAATGCCAAAGACAGTATTTGGATTCCATGGGCATGACGTCAGATACGATCAGCAAACCAAAGGTGGAGTCTATTATTGGACTGTCTCCGTCCATTAGTGTTGGACAACATGTCACCAATCGTAATCCCCGTTCGACAGTTGGGACAGTCACCGACATCTATACGTTTGTCCGGTTTATCTTTTCCAGATTAGGCGAGCGGGTTTGCCCTTCTTGTAGTGGCAGCATCCCACCTTCTTTTGAAGCGAGGGGATTGCTGATCGAGGAAGACGAGGAAATGCATGGTCAAACGATGGGTTGTCCGCATTGCGGAGCTGAGCTTGAGAAGCTGGGCATGTCACACTTTTCTTTTAATAAGCCGGAGGGAGCTTGTGAAGCCTGCGGTGGTGTTGGATCTGTGGCAACTATAAATGAAGCGGCAGTGTTTAATCCAGAGCTTAGTATGCGTGAGGGTGGGGTGGCCTCGCTGAATGGTGTTCATCGTGATATACAGATGCGTATATTAGTGGCCGCTGGCAAGCATTTTGGTTTTGAGTTTGACCCAGATCAGCCCTTAAAAAATTACGGCGAAATTCAGCGCGACTTGTTATATTACGGAGTGGAAAGTGAGGCGTTTAAGCGCCATTTTCCCAATGTTAAGCCGATTCAAGGCACCAAATTTGAAGGCGTCATTCCTGGTTTGTGGCGGCGATACAAGGAGAAGGAAGGAGAAGCTGGTACACAGGAAAAAGACGGCGGATTTTTTCATGAGCAGCAATGCCCAGAATGTCTTGGCACTCGCCTAAAAAAAGAAGTTCGTCTCGTTCGGGTAGCTGGCGCATCGATTACGGAGGTATCGGATTGGCCATTAAGCGATGTTTACGAGTGGACGAAAGGCTTGGAGGCGGCTTTGCCCGCCGAGGGACTTTATCTGCTTGAACCCATCCTTCACGAAATGCCTACCCGACTAAAACGGATTATCGATGTTGGTCTTGGTTATCTTTCCATGAACCGTCAGACGGTCTCCCTCTCTGGTGGAGAGGCACAACGGCTGCGCCTTGCCTCATTGCTGGGGTCAGGTCTGACTGGAGTGTTATACATTCTAGATGAACCGACGACCGGGCTTCATCCGCGGGATACTGTTGGCCTCATTCGAGTGCTTCAGGAGCTGCGCGATTTGGGTAATACGGTGCTCGTTATCGAGCATGATATCGAGATGATGCGCGCTGCCGATCATATTATTGATATGGGTCCGGGTGCTGGTCTGGACGGAGGGCAAGTTGTTGGCGAGGGCAGCATTGAGGATTTGATGGCAAGCGAGACTTCTGTTACGGGAGCCTATCTTAGAGAAGAGCGTAATAAGACTGCTGCATACGTTCGCCGGAAAGGTGACGGAAAACAAATCACCATCCGACAGGCACAGTACCGGAATATTGATATCCCGGAGGTTTCATTTCCTCTAGATTGTCTAGTTTCTGTAACTGGGGTTTCGGGTTCAGGCAAGTCGACACTAGTCTTTGATATTCTTGCGCAAGGCAGTGCGAAAGAACATGAGCAAATAGGCTGTGCGGAGATTGCGGGCTTAGATCAGGTTGGAAATATAGTGATCTTTGACCAATCGCCCATGGGTAGAATGTTGCGTTCTAATGTAGCGACATATACAGATGTATTCACACATCTGCGCCAGCTGTTTGCTGCATTGCCGGAGGCGAAAAAAAGAAAACTGACCTCCAAGCATTTTTCCTTTAACACACCGGGTGGACGCTGCGAAACCTGTCAGGGTCTTGGGGTGCTGACTGTAGACATGAATTTCTTACCCGATCTGGAGGTTAAATGCCACGCATGCAAGGGGAGAAGATTTACGGATGAGGTTCTCCAGGTGAAATATGATGGATATTCCATCTCGGATCTGCTGGACATGTCCGTACAGGAAAGCTTGCCGATTCTTAAGTCGGAAGCCAAAATGGCGGGGATTATCGAGACATTGTGTGAGGTGGGTCTCGGTTACCTTAAATGGGGACAATCTGTCAAAACCTTATCCGGTGGTGAAGGGCAACGGATTAGACTGGCTAAAGAGCTGAGCAAACCTTCCAAAAACCATACGCTCTATCTGCTTGACGAACCAACAACAGGCCTTCATCCGTCAGACATCAAGCAGCTCCATACCTTATTGAGCAAATTGGTTGATACGGGAAATACTGTCGTAGTTGTGGAGCACAGCTTAGAGCTGATTCGGGAGTCCGACTGGGTGATTGATATTGGCCCTGAAGGTGGCGTTGTGGGCGGTAAGCTTGTAGCTGAAGGTACACCGGAGCAGGTTGCTGAAGTACAGGAATCCTACACAGGGATGTTCCTGAAACGGATTCTGGCTGAAGGGCTGTAACTTAATAAAAGAGGTGCCCAAAGCCATGAAAATGGCTGGGGCACCTCTCTTTTTTTGAACTTAAACCAAACCTCTGCTCTCAACTCTAAACTTTGCCTGAACGTCTGAACCAATCTCATTCGCGCGTACTTAGCACTTTGGGTATAACAGATGAATTATACTTACGTAGAACTGTAGGATTAACAGATGATCATGAGTCGATGGTATTTGATCCGCAAATGATTAGGATACGGTAGCAACAGACAGCGAAAGACTATGCTTCGGCGTATCGGACTCAGCAGACCAGCGAATGATCATTCTTCGGCGTGTCGGACTCAGGAGTCCAGCGAATGATCATTCTTCGGCGTATCGGACTCAGCAAACCTTATAAGCAGGAAAATCCGCCATTTGGAGTATTATCGGACCGCATAGCTCCTATTGGCGAAAAAAAACGCCTTATAAGAGCCAGTTTCTAAGGAATAGCTGCACTGGAGTCCGATGAGTTGCAGAAAAGGCGATAAATTAGTAAATAGCGTCATTGGAGTCCGAAAGCCTCAGCAGGAGATCATGGTAGCAGTAGCAGTAGCAGTAGCAGTAGCAGTAGCAGTAGCAGTAGCAGTAGCAGTAGCAGTAGCAGTAGCAGTAGCAGCAGTAGGAGTAGGAGTAGTAGTAGTAGTAGTAGTAGTAGTAGTAGTAGTAGTAGTAGTAGTAGTAGTAGTAGTAGTAGTAGTAGTAGTAGTAGTAGTAGTAGTAGCGGTAGACCCAGCGAAAGACTATGCTTCGGCGGTATCGGACTCAGGAGTCCAGCGAATGACTATGCTTCAGCGGTATCGGACTCAGCAGACCTTATAAGCAGGAAAATCCGCCATTTGGAGTATTATCGGACCGCATAGCTCCTAATGGCGGAAAAATCACCGTATAAGAGCCTGTTTCTAAGGAATAGCTGCGCTGGAGTCCGATGGATTGCTGAAAAAGCGAAAAATTAGTAAATAGCGTCATTGGAGTCCGAAAGCCTCAGCAGGAGATCATGCATCTAGCGCAGCTTAATAATCTAGCAGACGTCCATTATCATGCCATTGCCCGTACATTTTATTTTCTTTAGTGTTTGTTATGAATTTGTCTAATTTACTCTTAAATAAATCTGGTTGATTTTTATTGCTTTGGATCGTGTCGATCCGAACTCTTTTATAAAGGGCTGGAAAGACCGTGAAATTCTCATATACTTGCTTGTCCTCTTGGAGCCGTTGCTCTATAATCTTATCTACTATAAAAGAATCAGGGTTCATATCAGGAAGTACCCATTTTCCTTCAGCACTCATTAACCCCAGCTTTTCGAGGCGGCGGACACGCTCTTTATTCAATTCAGTCCAAGAGCTTCTTTTGCTTCGGGGAGAGAGTCTTTGCGCCAGCTCCGTTTCCGAAATTTTCTTTTTCACTCCATCGATCCATCCAAAACACAAACATTCCTCAACTACGTCCAAATATAGCAACGTTTCTGGGTTTGGCGTCATACTAACGAGTACCCAACAAGATTTTTCAGTCTTAGAATTCTCCTGCAGCCAAACTCTTAAATCTTCTCTCGTTTTTACTGTAATTAGATTTTTAATCTCCATAATTAAAATACAATTTCCTTTCTAGGTATGGAGTGGAGCGTCTTGCCCATCCGAGATTAAATTGCTTTTGCAGGAACCTGATACCAAAAAAGAGCATAGTCATTCATGGTGGAAGCATGGCCTAACTGCCGTAACATAGTAGATACATTGCCTCTATGATAAGTCCCGTGATTGGCGACTTGCAACACAATTTCTGATAGGCGTGTTTGGCGGATTCCGGCGAATGGATTGTCAAGCAGAATGGTTTGCTCCAAATCGGATTGGTTGTGTAACCATGCTTTGTATTGTTCTGATAGCTGGGCAAAGATATTTACGTATTCATCCACAGAATCTAGAATGCTCAAATTTAGCGGGATACTTTGTTGAAAAGCCTCTGGCATGGCAGTGCCTGTTAATACAAGATACCACATCGTATCAACCGCATAGATATGGCTAAGGGCATGAGCGATGGTGGGAAATGAGCTGTTCACTTCTTGACTTAGCACAGAAGGCGGGAGTTCCTTGATTCTCCCCAGGATAGTTTGGTTTGCCCATGTGTGGTATTTAAACATTTCTACTGGATAATTTGTCATTCGTACATTCTCCTTTTGAATGGTCATGGATTTGTTTTTTGTTACTGTAGTTAATATAAAAGAAGAAGTATGACATCAGACTGTCATACTTCTTCATAAAGTTTGAGTGTGTTTTGAAGCTGCTCTTTTAAAATACCTCGCAATGCAGGGGGTTCGAGGACTTCGGCACCGCTGCCAAAACTCAGCAGAATGGACCAAAGCCAACGTGCTTCCAATGGCTTATACACAGGAATTCGCATCGTCATGCTTTTATCGGAATGAAATTCCTTGTCGACTTGATGAAACTGATCCAAAGCTTCTGCCAAAGCCTCAGGGCCTACCCGGATCACTATTTCCTCCACCTGATCTGCCCTGTTTGAACAGCCGGCCTCTTTGGGTACCTCATGTTGCGAATGAAAGGTATCCTGCGTCAGGAACAAATTCAGCATCCGGGAAAGTCGGAACTCCCGATAGTCCTGCCGAGCCCGGCAATAACCATAGATGTACCAGTTGCTATATTTAAAATGAAGCTTTACTGGTTCCATTTCACGGGTTGTACGTTCATTTTTTACACTGATGTAATCAAAACGGACAACATTTCGTTCCGATATAGCCGCACGTAAAAGAGGAAGTGCGTCAGGATCCGTACGCCGGGTTTCAAGATCCACCGCGAGACTAGAGGTCTGTGGCTCCGTTCCAATCGTTTGCAGCCGTTCAATGGTTCCTTGCGTATGCTCATCTTCAAACACGGAAGAAAGACTGTTCAGTACAGTAATCAGAGAAGTGACATCATACGAACGGAGCAGGCTTTTATCCATTTTATATCCGTCCATAATGCCATATCCACCTTTAGTTCCCTGATACGATACGACCGGGATGCCAGCGGCACAAATCACATCGATATCTCTATAGATTGTTCGCTGGGAAACCTGAAACTCTTCAGCCAGCTTGGAGGCAGATAAAACTTCGTGGTTCAATAGCTTGTAGATCATAGAAATCAATCGTTCCAATTTCATGTGTGCATTCCCACCCATTAGTCCATTTCGTGTTACAGCGTGATTATATCATAGATTTTTTCGGGCTAATTTTGGGCGGGAGGAGTTTTGTTGTTGGTGATGAAGAAATATCCTATGACAGAGTCTGACAGAGCTGATTAATCTATTTACAGATTAAATCCGCAGGCTCGCCTGATAAATCATTAACAGAAATAATAGCATCGTTTTTTTTCACAGGTGGGGTCCAATATTGCACATTCCCAGGCAGGTCATCGAACCATTCGGCGTCCTTTGGACAATCTAGAATCATAAATTTTCCGTATTCCTGATCTCTGGATTGATGGTATTTGAGATAGGCTTTTCCGTTATCAATGGCGAGAATTTCTATTTTTCCTGAGGTGTGGCTCATGGATAAGCGTACTCTTTTGCCAAGTCCTGAGGTTCTGGCTTTGGCTTCTTCTACAATTTGATAGACTTGCTCGAGCGGTAATACGAAATCTCGGTTTCCGGCTACGGGCCGGTTCACAAAGAAGTAGTAGGGTGTAACGCCAGCCCATGAAAGCCGGTCCAGTAGTTCCCCTAAAATAACGGGATCATCGTTGATGCCTTTGAGGATGGGGGTCTGATTTACGACAATTGCCCCTGCGTTGTGGAGAGCTTTAAATGCTTTTTTGGCTTCAGGTGTGATTTCACGAGGATGATTGATGTGCGCCATAACATAGATTCGTTTGTCTTCGGTAGAGTAAGTACGAATCAGCTCCAGCAGCTCTTCGTCTTCAGAGATCCGCATCGGATTAAATACGGGAATTTTGGAACCCAGTCTAATGATCTTAACATGCTCAATGCTTCTTAGATTTTCAATAATGGATCTTAGCTTCGGTGTGGAGAGAATTAAACTGTCCCCGCCCGTAAGAAGTACGTTGTTAATCTCCGGATTATTTGCGATATACTCCAAACCCGGAGAGACATCAGCCATCGCCTCTTTCACGTCATTTCGGAACAGACGCTTACGGAAACAGTAGCGGCAATAAGCCCCGCAGACCTCGGATACAATCAGTAGTGCAGTGGTTCTATACTTGTGCTGACAACCAGGTACCACATAATTCGTGTCCTCATCGGAGGCGTCCCAGCGCCCATACTCCAGCAGTTCACCTTCGTTAGGAATAACCAGCTTACGGATGGGATCATCTGGATCATCCCAGTTAATTAAAGACAGATAGTAGTCATTTACACGAAAAACAAATTTGTCCGTAATTTCTTTCAGATTCTCTTTTTCCAGCTCAGACAACATAGCTATTTTGTTAATATCCGTGAAGTACTTTACCTTTTGCACGTACATCTCTCCTTTGTCTCGTAGTGTGAGAAATGAGGGAGCCTTAGTGTCAAAGGCCAATCTACTGCCAGCAGGGTCCAAAAAAGCACAAAAAGAGACCCTTAGCAAGGGTCTCTGGTTATGTAAATAACATGAAAAGCAGACCCATCCACTGCTGACGAGGTTAGCTGACGGACTCGGGTAAGATGGTACCCTACATTCTAATGCTCAATGATTCGCCCCAATTAACTGGTTCCCCCGCTTTTCAACTGTAAAAGTTGGAAATTAAGCGTAGATAAAGTATACCCTATCAAGTTTTGAAAAGTCAAAAGAGATTCCTAGATTCACCTTCAATTACTAGCGGTACTTCCACCGAGTAGTTTAGGCAACAGCGTTAGCAGCTTCTCCCGGGTTAACGCATCACTAGAGTTCCATTTGCTTCCGTCGAGCAGATAAACATGTCCCTGACGTACTGCCGGGAGATTGTTCCAAAGTGAACTGTCTAGTAATCGTTCCATCGCAGCTCGCGAGTCTTTGCGTTCCGGAATGAGCATGAAGATATGATCTCCGGCGTAGGCAGGCAGTCGCGTTGGATCAACTTCGGCGAACCCTAACTCTTCGTCCAATATGGCCTGGATCTCTTCGGTCGGTTGTAAACCACATGGGGCATAAAGCGCAGTGGAGAATCCGGACATTCCCATAGCATACAGATGATCTCCATGATCATAGACCAAAGCAGAGGCGGTTTCTCCAACTTGGAGGGTTGTCGTGTAAAGCTGCTGCCACATGGCAGCGTTTTTGATTGTGAATGACTCCAGCCATGCTTCGGCTTCGCGCTGTTTACCTAGCCAACTGCCTAATGTCCGCATTCGGTTGTCGAGAGATGCAAATGAATCAAAGGTGAGTGTCGGAGCGATACCAGAAACTGCTCTGTAGGCTCTTTCATCACTATTTGCCAAAATGATCAAATCTGGGTTTAGGGAAGCGGTCAACTGCGGGTCCAGTGGAAACCCGACGTTGGCGAGCTTCTTAAGCCGATGTTTATAGACGCTGTTCCGGGCGAACGCTTCATCTCCACCGATAGGCTTTACGCCTAACGCGAGAAGGTCGCCAAGTGTTTCGCCATGATAGACAATACGTTTCGCTCGCTCTGGAATCTCCACCTCATGACCCGTCCAATCCTTGACGGTAAGCTTACGACCTTTCTGATGTGCATATTGTCCGGGTGTAACTCCGGTTTTTTGCCGAAAGCGGCGGCTGAAATAGTATTCGTCCGAGAAGCCGACCAGTCTGGCGATTTCCCGCAGTGGTTCAGTCGATTCCTGCAGGAATCGTTTGGAATGATTAATGCGCAGATCCGTCAGGTATTCAAGCGGCTTTTTACCCGTAAGCTGCTGAAAGATCGGTGTATATTGCCAGATTGATATTCCCGCCAGTTCAGCTAACTGCTTCACGGTGATACTCTCTGTATAATGCTCCTGAATGAATGTTATGGTCTTTTCTACGGATTCCGTAGGACTTGGCAGGTGTTTGGAAGGGTAATTATGCTCAAAAAGTAGCAGCAGCAATTCTTGGAATTTTAATTGTCGCTTGAATTGTTGTACATCATCGGTGTTATTCCTGTTCATGAGCAGGTCTTCGACTAGTCGGATTACCTTGGTGAACGGGTGCACAATTAACTCCCGTCTGCCGGAAAGCAGCTCTCCAGAATATCGTTTAGGATGCTTGGTTGTATAAATTGCTGTAAAGGTGATGAGGTAATAATACAACGTCAGCTCCTGGTTGTTCGTACTATAGGAGATTCCAGGAGATAGTAGATAACATTTATCCGTACTTAGTATCACGCTTTGATCATCGAGGTTCAATTGTCCGTTCCCTCCAGTAAATATGAGAAGGGTATAGTCCTGGGTTGTACGCGTTATAGAGCTTGAATCGGCAGCTTGAATCATCAGTTCGGCCTCGTTTAGCTGAAATAGCAGAGAGTGGAGTGGGGGGCAGGACGATGATGTATGCAGCATGGGTTCAGCCTCCGTTCATTTGGTGAGAATGATTATCAATGAATTCATTGTATATAAAAAAAAGAAGCATATCAACAGCTGTTGACATGCTTCTTGCAGTTTTTTATCAGCCTTGTGTTAAACTCTTCATCACAGAAGGTTATTTCATATTTAATAGCTGTGGAATTTCCCCAAGCAGCCATTCTCTTGTTGTCGCATCACTTGAAGTCTTCATGATGTCTTGTGTATAGACATATCCGTTCTTGACGGCAGGAAGGCTCTTCCAGATAGGGCTCTTTAATAGATCCTCTGTGGATTGTTTTGCTTCTTCTGCCACTGGAGTCAAGAGGAATATCCGGTCTCCGGCATATTCTTTCAGGACTTCCATGGATACTTCCTGGAACCCTTTACCTTCATCAAGGATCTTCTGAATAGCTGGAGTTGCCTTGAAGCCATTCTCCCCATAGAGTACCTGTGAAAGTCCGGTTGCTGCCATAATAAACAGTCTGTCTCCTGGATAATAAGTGAAGACCGCAGCCGTTTCGCCCTCTTTCATGCCTGCGGATTTCAATTGCTTCCACATGTTCTCTTCAGCGGTTTTATACTGCGCAAGCCATGCTTCTGCTTCAGTCGTTTTCCCAACAATTCCACCAATGTCCAGCATACGTTCCTGGAGTGGGGCAAAGGTATCAAATATTATAGTGGGTGCAATTTTGGAGAGCTGTTCGAAATCAGCTTCATCTGTGCCCGCATAGATGATCAGGTCAGGCTGAAGTTCCAATGTTTTTTCCAGATTGATAGGGAAGCCTACATCCTCCACACCTTGTAATTGATCTTCAAAAACCTGGCCTTCGCCCATAGAAAGAGGATAACCTACCGCCTGCACACCAAGTTCGAGCAAATCGCCATAAGTTTCTCCAGAATAGATAATTCGCTGCGGATTCACCGGAATCTCTACAGTATGCCCTATGTAATCTGTATAGGAACGAGTAGTCGCTGCTGCTTCATCTGTACTGCTATCTGAGGGTTCTGCTGAAGGTACTGCGGTTGCAGCGGAAGAGTTCCCGGTTGCGTTTGCCGTACTATTGGCAGAGGATTGTTCCTTTGAGTTTCCGCACGCTAGTAGCAATGTACTCAGCAAAAATAGTACACATACCACAGCGAAGGACTGTCGTACCTTGTTCATATCTTATTGCCTCCCTATTATATGTAACGACCACCAATAATGATAATCATTCTCGATTAAAATATATCATAAATTAAAGCCTCTTTTTACTCAATGGACAAAAAATAACCCCGTAATTTGATTTGTACAATCAAGTAAAAAGGATGTGTTTAAAATTATTTTGAATTATTTTTAGCTGCTTGGAAAAATACTCTAAATAACAGCAATCGAGAGAAAGAGAGGGAGCTTGTCTTCATAATAAACTTGGCAAAGGAATCCCTTGAAGCACATAGGATTGTGGTGTTTTTTTGAATCTGATTACTGTTATGTATTAAGAAGTTCAGGTGATGAAAAAATCCAGGTTTGTCCACATTGATTGTAATCGTTATCATTACGTGGCATGTTATCTACCGTGCTTGACGTCAGTAGAAGGGCTTTGTTATGGTTTTTATAGTCAAACGCAAGCCGAAATAGCTTTTTGTAGAATATGCAGAAGGTTTTGCGTAAGATATTCTAACCAAACATAATACGAGGGAGATGGTTGATTGTGATCAAAGGAATTATTTTTGATTTTGACGGAACGATTATCGACACGGAGACTGCTTGGTACACCGCATTTAACGAGGCTTATGCAGAATATGGAGTGGATCTGACGCTTGAACAATATTCCACCTGCATCGGCACGAGCTTGAACAGTTTTAATCCTTATGAATATTTAATGACTGATCTTAAGCTAGCGATTGACAAAGAAGAGTTCAGTAAGGCTGTTAAACAGAGACACAGCAAACTTATGGAGCTTGAAACAATACGACCAGGCATTCAGCATTATCTTGATTCCGCCAAAGCAGCTGGACTGCGCATAGGGCTGGCCTCAAGTTCTTCACTGGAATGGGTGGAAAAATATCTGAATCAATTGGGTATTCGCGAGTATTTCGAATGTGTTCGGACTGCCGACCATGTGGCAAAAGTGAAACCAGATCCGGAGCTATATAACCAAACGTTAGCTTGTCTTGGAATCACAGCTGATGAGGCGGTTGCTATCGAGGATTCACCGAATGGATCTAAGGCAGCGGCAGCAGCTGGCATCCGTTGCATTGTGACGCCTAACGAAATTACTAATTTTCTTGAATTCGATAAGCAGCACCATAAAATTGATAATCTAAGTCTTCTTGAATTTGATCATGTAGTTACTCAACGTTGCTTCGTATAGAGAAACCGAGTATAGAGAAACCGAGAAACTAAGTTCAAATTAAAGGGGGATACCAAATTGAGAGCCGTACATTTTGGAGCAGGCAATATTGGTAGAGGTTTTATTGGGCCTATGTTGTCGGACTCCGGTTACAATGTTTGTTTCGTCGGAAGAAATAAGAGTAAAATTGCCCAATTGCAAAAACGTGGGCAATATCCTGTCACCCTAGCTAACAAGAACAGGGACAGCTTTATCGTTGATAATGTTACTGCAATCAATCTGAATGATACTGAGGACGTTACTAGAGCTATAGCAGAAGCTGAAATTGTGACAACTGCCGTCGGAATATCCGCTTTAAAAGATATTGCTGAGACCATTGCGCAGGGCATCGAACGAAGGCTTGAAAATAGCAGAAATCTCAACCCTCTTCATATCATTGCCTGTGAGAATGGGATTGGAAGCAGTCAGAAGTTGAAAAAATCAGTTTATCGGCATATGAAGCAATCCTTCAAGGAACTTGCTGACCGCAATGTCGCTTTTCCCAATGCGATGGTGGACCGGATTGTACCTATGCAGAAAAATACAGATTCACTTGAAATCCTCGTTGAACCCTTCAGTGAGTGGGTTATTCCCCGCAGTGGAATGATTGGTAATTACAATGAAATTAAAGGCGTCCATTATGTGGATTCGCTGGCGCCATACCTCGAACGGAAGCTATATACTGTGAATACAGGTCATTGCAGTGCAGCCTATTTTGGATACCTGGAAGGTTATACTAGCATTCAAGAAGCGATGTCTGATCCCGAAATCAGAGTTCGTGTTCACGGGGTGCTTAAGGAAACAGGGGCCTTATTGGTGCATTTATATGGCTTCAAGCCCATAGAACATGACCGGTATATAGAAAAGATGATGGAACGATTCACTAACCCCAACTTTAACGATAAAATTACACGTGTCGCCCGCTCCCCGCTTCGCAAGCTTTCACCTAATGATCGACTCGTAAAACCGGCAATGCTTGCTCATGAACTTGGTTTTGAGACCTCACATTTAGTCTCAGCTATTGCCTCTGCACTTTATTTTGATCATGAAAAAGATCCAGAAGCCTTACAGCTTCAAGCGGACATCCGAAACCACGGGCTAAGTGAAGTCATTGCTGCACAACTAAAAATCCCCAGGGAGCATCCGCTTCATGGTCGTATTATTTTGGAGTCCAACAAATTACGCGCGAGATATCCTCATAGGACTAGAATGAAGACAATAAACGTCAGGGTACCCTACTTTTAATATAAATCGATGGTTATAAAACTATAAAAGAGTGTTCTCTGCTGGATGGGCAAGAACACTCTTTTTATAGGTTACGAAGGTCTGTAAGTCTCTAATCCAATTCAATCCGCAGAACAACCGGAGTCTCACTGCGAACCGAGGTCGTTTTTATAACCAAGGCTTCATCGGTTCTTTCCCATGCAGGTTGTTCCTCAAAACCTAAGATTTTGATCTGTTTAATCATCCCATGGAAGTGAGCAGAGTTTTCTTTAAGGGATTTGATTTGCACTATACCGTTGTTTGGATAGACAAGAACAGTAGCGTAAAGATAACTGCCTTTTACCGTAAAGCGGATATCTTCATTAGTGAAAATTTTCGTGATCCCATCTGTAAACTGACCTTCAACGATCTCTGTAGGGCCTTCCCCGAAGGTGCGCCAGTAGGTCGTATCATAGATTGCTTCACCATTCACCTTTAGCCATTCTCCGATGCCAAGCAGAATCTCCTGATCCTGAGCTGGAATGCTGCCGTCCGCTTTAGGGCCTATATTCAGCAGCAAGTTGCCGTTTTTGCTTACGATATCTACTAAATCTCTGATAATTTCTACGGCAGATTTATAATCATTTTCCGGTGTATAACACCATGAATTTTTAGCTACTGCTGTATCCGTTTGCCAGAAATAAGGTTTAAGCTCGGAGAAATGACCTCTCTCAATATCTGGGATCGCTGAGCCAAACATGAAGGCATCATGCTTATAATTGATTGCAACCGGAGTTCCCCATTCCTCTCCCTTATTGTAATAGTAAGCGGCGAACTTTTTGAGATAGGGTTTGAAGGCAGCTGTATGAATCCACCAGTCAAAGTAAAAGATTTTCGGCTGATAATTGTCTACCAGCTCGCAGCAGCGAATCAACCAATCCTCCAGAAATTCTTGATTAGGTGGGGAGCCGAATAAATCGTGATGATCGGGTTCGGGCATAGATGGCCAATAGAAATCTCCACATACAAGCGGTTCATGGATATCGGAATCAAATTCCTTGCCATGAGACAGGAAGAACCAGTGCTCAGCTCTATGGGAAGATACACAAAACTCTAATCCCTGCTGCTCAAAAGCGTCTTTCATTTCCCCGACTAAATCCCGCTTAGGACCCATCTCATATGTGTTATAGTGAGAGTAAGCGCTCTTATACATTTGAAAGCCGTCATGGTGCTCTGCAACAGGCATCACGTATTTGGCACCAGATAATTTGAAGAGATTGGCCCATTCCTCAGCATTGAAATGCTCAGCCTTGAACAAGGGGATGAAGTCTTTATAACCAAAGGTTTTATGCTCGCCATAGGTAGCAAGATGATGTTCATATTCCCGCGAACCCTGGATATACATATTTCGGGGATACCACTCATTGGCGAAAGCCGGAATAGAATAAAGGCCCCAATGAATGAAAATACCAAACTTAGCGTTCTCATACCACGTAGGCACTTGAAATTCACTTAGTGAATCCCAATCGGCTTTGAATCTTCCAGTTGCGATCGTATCTTCGATTACTTTTAAATATTTGCTTTTATCCACCATTTTGCAATCATCCTTTCAAACGTTTATTTCTACTTCATTGTAGTGATTGGAGGTGGAAATCAAAATGTAGGACATTAACTTTTAGATGTACAAAACTAACCTGATAAGGCGGAGTAAGGGATGGATAACCATGTTTTGCTTACAAATTATTTATCCAATTTAAAGGTTGATTTATTTATGGCTGATTACAATCTTTGTGGCCGTGACTGGAGAGATCTTGACTACACACCTGACTATAGTAAATTTTATTTTATTTGCGATGGGGAGGGTTGGTTAAAGATTGGCGATCGAGAATATTATCCGAAGCCTGGTCAGCTTTTTTTGATGCCTGAGGGAGTTAAGCAATCTTATTCTTGCATAAGTGATCAACCCTTTGAGAAGTATTGGTGCCATTTCAGCGCAAAAGTCGGAGACATTAATCTATTCAAAATGTTAGAGTTAAGTCATGTATGCAGAGAAGTAGATCCTCATGTAATCCAAAAGATTTTCAGCAGCCTAACGAGTCATATGAAATCTGATGCGGTGTATGCTCATTTATTAGCCAAAAGTAAGTTAATGGAGTTATTTTCTTATTTTATTATGAACATAGATGTAGACGAAATCACTTTTAAGAATCTAAGCTCGATCGAAAAATTAACGAAAATATTAACGTACATAGACGCCCATATCGAGCGTAATATCACCATACACGAGCTTGCCGAGATTGCGTACATGCATCCCAACTATTTTATCCGGCTATTTAAACAGCAAATCGGAGTTCCACCCATACAGTATATCACCCGAAAAAAGATAACTAAGGCCAAGGAGCTATTGAGGGGGACGCAAAGTTCTGTCGGTGAGATTGCCCATGATCTTGGTTTTAGTGATCTTTATTATTTCTCCAAACAGTTCAAGAAAAATGTGGGTTTAAGCCCTTCGGAATTCAGACAAGGAACAGTAGCAGTGAAATAAATAAAAGAAGACCGTCCTGTGTGGTAGAAACCAACCAGAGACGGCCTTTTTTATAAGTGGAAGAGATTAGAGCAGTGAGACAGTGAAACGGAAGATGTACGGGCGATTAGCCGGCAGAGTGAACTCTTCGTGGGTTGGTGCGCCCCAGCTGTCGTCCCCGCCAACACCCATTTGCTTGTAGTTAACTCTTAGTACGCTTTTGTTCGAGACTGGCAATTTATAGACGTGGTCATGGGCTTCCAGTTCCTCAGGCTTCCAAGGCAGGGCATTAATTTCGATAGGCGTTGCACTTTCAAAATAGAACCCTGATCCATCGTTGCTCTCTGTAATTGAAGCGAATCTGACATCAGTCTTATTGCCGCACTCTTGAGGTTTGAGATAAGGTGTGAATTGATCACTGACCTTACCAGTGTAACGTCCAAGTGGGGCTCCGGTTTGTCTATCCCAATAATTCTCATGAGGTCCGCGGCCGTACCATGACAGGGTATCAAGACTTCCATCTAGAACGAACATCATTCCGAACTCAGGGATTTCTGGCAGAACGCTGCTGCCCGGACTCAATTCTTGCGTGATCTCTAAAGTCCCGTCAGCACGAATTACATACCGGACCCGAAGCGTGGAATCCGGACTTGTAGCCAGAAGGTAGCTGGCAGAGACGAAACAGAGAGAGCCTTCGGTTCTAAATGTAAAGCTGATTAAGTGTTGTTTATGCGATGCCTGCTTCCATACTGCACACCGCTGTGGCAATTTATTACCACAATCATTATCAGTGACTGCTCTCCAGAAGTTAGCTCTTACAGGTTCAAGCAGACGTTCTTTGCCTGAGGAACGATAAGAGTTCAGAGCACCCGTAGTGGTACTAAAGCTCAGTTCGAAATTATCACCTTGTACATTCAAAACATTCTCAAGCTCGCTGACACGCAGTGGTTCTGCGATTGTCTTTGAGGTATTGGTTACAAAACGGGGTGACAGAATGAACTGTTCCCAAGCGATTTCGTGATTGGCTTCTGCCCATATAGTTGCTGAAGGCTGAATAAAGGAAAGATTCAGAACTGCTTCATGATTGCCACGCAGTGAATCCAGCTCGTAAGGAACTTTGCATGAAATGTTCTCACCTGGTGCACATGAGATCTTCAGCAAGCCTTCTTGTGCAGTTACTCCGTCTAAACGAACTTCCCATTTGAGATCGTATTCCTTTAAGTTGGTAAATAAGAAGGAATTGCGAATCTGGAAGAGTCCTTCTAGGATATTTTCAGCCGTTACTTTAATATTTTGATAACATTTTTTGACCTCAAAGAGCTTAGGAGTAACCGTACGATCAGCAAAAAGCAATCCGTTGCCACTAAAGTTGCCATCATGAGGCGATTCACCAAAGTCCCCGCCATAAGCGAGATATTCAATTCCCTCGGAGGTGTGGGTCCGAATGGCTTGATCTACCCAATCCCAAATGAATGCACCTTGAACAATATCATATTTGTCGAACAACTCACAGTATAAGTGCAGCCCACCGCATGAATTGCCCATGGCATGACTGTATTCGCAGAGGATATAAGGCTTTTTCGGATTATTAAGCGCATATTTTTCAACATCCTGCGGTTTAATGTACATAGTAGATTCTATGTCACTTGCTGCTTCCGATTCTCTACAGTGGAAGATTCCCTCATAATGAACCGGCCGCGAAGGATCGATTTCTCTCAGGTAGTCGTGCATAGCGATAAAATTGTCGCCTCCGAAAGATTCATTGCCGAGAGACCAAATGATGACTGAAGGGTGGTTTTTATCCCTTTGCATCATGGAGTTGCAGCGGTCAATGACATTGGCCCGCCATTCCGGTTTGCTTCCAGGGACATTCCCGTCATTCAACCCTTCTTGGCTGTATGCCCAGGTGCCGTGAGTTTCCAGATTAGTTTCGTCAATCACATATAATCCGTATTCATCACATAACTCGTACCAGACAGACTGATTCGGGTAATGGGAGGTTCGAACAGCATTAATATTATGTGTTTTCATTAATTGGATGTCGCGCAGCATATCTTCTTTGGCTAAAGCACGACCTGTGTCGCAAGAGAATTCGTGGCGATTGACACCTTTGAGTACGATTCTTTTGCCATTGATCTTCATAAGTCCGTCTTTAATCTCGAACTTGCGGAATCCAACCTTACAGCTGACCGTTTCTTGTGTATGCCCGTTGCTGTCATTTATAGACAGGACTAAGGTATAAAGATAAGGGGTTTCAGCACTCCATTTAAAAGGCTGCTCAACCGGGGCAGAAAGCTTGAGTTGTTGAACGCCTTCTTGCTCAAAGGAACCCGTAGCGGAGATAGGAGTCTCCCAAACAGGCTGGCCCTCTTTATTGTAAAGCTGCATTTGCAGTGTATATGGGCTTTGCTCGTTAAAATAATTTTCCACCTTGATATCTACATTTAAATCCGCATGTACGAAGTTTTCATCCAGATCTGTGTGGACGAAATAATCAGCAATATGAACGGAAGGAGCAGAATAAAGATAGACTTCCCGAAAAATACCGCTCAGGCGCCAGAAATCCTGATCCTCTAGCCAGCTGGCATCACACCAACGATAAACCTCGACAGCTAGTTTGTTGTCCCCTGCCACTAAATATGGGGTGATATCGAATTCTGATGGAGTAAATGTATCTTCACAGTACCCGACAAGTTCACCGTTTACCCAGACGTAGAAAGCGGATTCAACACCCTGAAAGCTTAGGTATACCGGTTGACCGTTCCAAGACTCAGGTACAGTAAAGGTTCGTAGATAAGAGCCTACTGGATTATATTTTGTTGGGGCAAAGGGGGCTTTAAGCTCTGGCTCGGATTCCGCCCAAGGATACCGGAGATTTGTATATTGTGGGTAGTCGTAACCTTGGAACTGCCAGTGGGACGGTACAGGAATTGTATCCCAAGTACTGCAATCAAAATCGGTTTTATAGAAATCCACAATTCGTTGATCCGGTGTTTCGGAAAAAGCGAATTTCCAAAGCCCATTGAGGGTTTGGTAGAAAGGTGAGGTTTCTTTATCGTTAGTTAGCGCTTGGGATAAGCTACGGTAAGGGATCATGGAGGCATGTGCATCCAATCGATTCAATTCAAAAGTCTCTGGGTTGTTATTCCATTCCGGATAACCGTTAGCAGGTGGCTGGTAGACAAACTTTGCTCGCATGAGTTGATCTCCTTTATAATCATTGTAATGTTATTATATTCATATTATAAGTTGAAGTAATGTTAGGATAAATAAAAGAATTTTAGTCCCAGATAACAAAATATGAAACGAGGACTTTTTATGGAGAGCAAAATTATTTTTTGCCAAACAGAAGATGTAATCATGCTGCCGCTTTATGCTACAACCCTTGGATTTTGGGAGCATCAGCCAGAAACTATACGTCCTGCAGGCTTTCCAGACTATCAAATACATCAGATTCACGAAGGTAAGGGAGAGCTTATCATTCATGAGAACCGATATCTCGTGGGTCCAGGTGATGTGTTCTTTTTGTTCCCGGATATTCCTCATTCGTATGCCCCTATCAGTGGGAAGGAATGGAAGGTATCATGGGTCTCGTTCAATGGCAGAGAGGTTGGTCAAATGCTGCTCTATGCGGGCATCCGCGAGTCTGGTCCTGCTAGATTAAAAGAAGATCAATGGCTCAATCCTCTAAAGCAAATCCTTATGCTGCCAGATAGCAATGAGCTGGAGACTAATTTGGCACGATCTAAACATCTTTATGCATTGCTTCTGGATTTAAAAAGAAAGCTAGTATCGCCTCTGAATGAGGCACATGAATTGGAGCGAATTAAGCCGGTGCTGCGTTATATTGAGAGCAATCTGCATAGGACGCTTCCTTTAAAGGAGCTGGCGGAGATTATTTCTGTATCGCCACAGTATTTATGCAGGCTTTTTCAAAAAACAATTCATGATCGACCTGTAACCTATATCAATAAGCAACGTATCAATTTGAGTAAACAGCTTATGTTTAATGGACGCGATAAAAAAATGTATGAAATTGCCCAGCTAGTGGGTTTTGATAATGCTAGTTACTTTTGTTTGGTGTTTAAAAGATTGACAGGGATGAGTCCTGAGCAATTTAAGCAGCTGCATGGTTTGGATTAGATAAACGCTTACTTGTTACCGTCTAGCACAACATGATATAGTTTACTTGAGTTCCTGCGATGTTTTTTTTGCGGCTTAGCCCATACTTTTACTGCCACAAGAATTCAATACATAGAACCAAATTAACGATCTGAAATGACGAAAAGCATCAGGAAGGAGACATCATTTTGAATGAGAAGCTAAAGCAAGCCTATGAGCGTTTGAACTTGCCTGAAGACGTTACCCGGGAGGAATTGAACAAAAGGTTAGATATGCATTTGAAACGCCGTCGATCGAATTCGACTGAAGATGAGGTTGCAGCTTATGAAGAGGAATTCCGCGCTTACAAAACCATCCTAGATGGCTTGGATCAGAAGGAGATTCAGGAAGCAGAGGACAAGCGGCTGGAGAAGTGGGGAGCCATGTCCGGCGTAGCACGTAAATCGGAGAATTTCTTTCGACTCTACAAAACGCACACTATTATTTCTATTATCGTGCTGCTGGTAGTTATCTTTGGAGGGAAAGCGCTCTATGATCAATGGCAGGAAAGAAAATATGAAGCTACGCTCCCACCGGTAGATGTTCGAATCATGTTCCTAGGCAACTATGAATCTCAGGACTCGTCAGGTAAGAATGAAGAGCTAAAACAAGAAATTATCAAACGTTACCCGGCTTGGAAGAGAGTGGAGGCAGAAATCGTTTATCTACCCTCAACAGGTGGGACGGACGGTGGAGCCTTGGATATGAGCTATATGCAGCGGGCTATGGCGATGCTGGCAGCCGATCATCCGGATATCCTGATTATGGATGATGCTACTTTTGAATGGATTGGCCAGCAGTCGGGACTGCAAAATCTGGAGTCGTTTATTAAATCCGCAGGACTTCCTCTTGATGATAACCGTTTGAAACGTATGACTAACCCGGAGAGTGGTCAAGAGCTGATTACTGGCATAGATATCACAGATACGGATTTTGCTACAGAACTCCCTATCCATTCAAATCAGATGATCGTCGGAACGTTAGGACAAGATGACAGTAAGACTAAATCAACTGATTTTGTTGAGTTTTTACTTAAACAGATCACTAATCAATAAATTAATAGGGCCGATGTTGTATGGATGTTCATACGACATCGGCTTTTTTATGATCTGTAGAGCTTGCGGTACGCGATGGGTGTCTGGCCGACTATTTTTTTGAATACAGCGTTAAAGGAGTCGATGTCACGGTAACCAACTAGCTCGGCAATCATATTAATTTTATGTCCAGAAGTACGCAGCAATTCACAGCTTTTATGCATTCGCAGATTCTTCAAGTAGGTCCCAAAGGACTGGCCAGTATGCTTGTGGAACATGCGCTGAAGATGCCTGCTGCTCCACTGTGAAATACGGGCTAATTCGGCAAGTGTAATCTTTTCCGACAGATTATGCTCTAGGTATTGAATGACTTGCGTGAAGTCTGCCATATCCATCGTAGATTTGTCATCTTCTCCGTATTTTTGCCTGTACACTGCTATGATTAATTGACTTAAGAGGGTGTAAAGCATTGTTTTGGAGCCCATACCGGATACCGACATTTCATGATATAAATTCAGCATTAAGCGCTCAATAGAGCCATCTCGATCTGAGACGGAAAAGTAAGATGAGCTGCTACTCCCAAGAGTGGCTAGGTGCTCCCGGATAGATGGCTCTTGAAGGACGATATTTAATTGCTCCACCATTTGCATATCAAAAAGGCAGTTATAGACGATCAGGCGATTCCCTAAAGTATCAGAAGATGCTGGACGGAACACATGGGGGGCACCTACAGGAATCACGAACAGCATTCCTTTTCTAACGGGAAAGATCTCATTTTCAAGGTGATGAAAACCTCTTCCTTCAGCTACATAGCAATACTCAATAAATTCATGAGCATGAAAAGGGGCATGGAAGTTCTCTGAATAGCGGTTAACGAGCAGATGCAGATCGTTTTGAAAAAAAATTTCATTTTTGAACAACTCGGTGGTTCGTTGCATATTGAATTCCCCCTTCCAGATTCATGGCATGATTGCAGGGATATGATGTCCTTTTTACCGGGTGATGAAAGCGGTAACCCAGCTATAATTATAGGGCAAAGACTAATTTGTCGCTATAGAAGGAGGTTTTTATCTATATGTTCGCAATGACTAAGCTTCGTTGTGAGTACAAAGAAAATCCGCTAGGAATTGATGTGATCAGACCCAGAATCAGTTGGCAGTTAGTTTCAGATGACAGGGACTGCATGCAGTCTGCTTATCAAATTCAAGTGGCGGAGAATATGCTTTTTCAAGGCAAGCTATGGGATACAGAGGAAGTAAAGTCTTCTCAATCGATCCATGTTGAGCTTGAAGGTCTGCTGCTGGAAGCTCGCACGCGTTATTATTATCGGGTTCGGGCATGGAATCAGAATGCAATAGACTCGGGTTGGTCTGAGGTTGCATTTTTTGAAACCGGACTATTAGATGCAGGGAATTGGCAGGCGGAGTGGATCAGCGCTCCTACAGCCTCTTTTTCACAAGATTCTGAGATTTGCCCACAGCTTCGTACATTCGTGGATGTAAAAGGTCCAGTGGAAAGTGCAAGGATTTATGCTACTGCTTTGGGCTTGTATGAACTGCAGCTGAACGGAAGTCGGGTGGGAGATCATTATTTTACTCCAGGCTGGACCAGTTACAGTAAGCGGCTGCAATATCAAACTTATGATGTCACAAAGCTTCTGCATGAAGGTGCGAATGCGTTAGGCGCACTGTTGGGCAATGGCTGGTACAGAGGGTATTTGGGCTGGGATAATCAAAAGGAGATTTATGGATCAAAGACTTCACTTCTGCTGGAGCTTCATATCCGGTACGCAGACGGTTCAAATGAGCTTATTAGCTCAGATCAGAATTGGCAGGCTGCAAAAAGCGCAATTATGATGTCTGAAATTTATAATGGTGAAACCTATGATGCTCGGCTGGAGCTGGATATCACCGATCCTTCATCAGAAGGTTGGCATCCAGTGGAGATTATTAATTATTCCAAAGCGATCATCGTTGCCCAGGAAAATGTGCCAGTGACACAAGTTGAAACCTTGAAGCCGATTGCACTGCTGACTACCCCGCAGGGAGATAGAGTGCTGGACATGGGTCAGAACATGGTAGGGTGGTTAAAATTTAATGTAAAAGGTCAATCTGGTCAGGCGGTAGAACTTCAGCATGCTGAAATATTAGACCGGGACGGAAATTTCTACACGGAGAATATGCGTAAAGCGAAACAGTGCATCCGCTATACTCTGAAAGGTGGAGAGCAAGAGGCGTATGAACCGCATTTCACCTTCCAAGGCTTTCGGTATGTGAAGCTTAGTGGGTTCTCAGCAGATCTTCAACTAGAGGATTTCACAGGAATTGTGATGCACTCTAATATGGAACGTACGGGTGATTTTCAGTGCTCAGATCCACTTGTGAATCAACTGCATCACAATATCCTGTGGGGGCAAAAAGGGAATTTCCTCGATGTGCCCACTGATTGTCCACAGCGTGATGAGCGGCTCGGCTGGACGGGGGATGCTCAGATGTTTGTCCGAACAGCCTCCTATTTGATGAATACGGCACCTTTCTTTACGAAATGGTTACGGGATTTGAAGGCAGACCAAACCCCTGAGGGCGGCATTCCGTTTTTTATTCCAGAGCTGAGAGCAGCGCCTCCTGGCGACGGAGATACTAACCATTCTTCTGCAGCCTGGGGGGATGCAGCTACGATCTGTCCATGGACAATCTATGAAATGTACGGCGACAAAAGGCTGCTTGCAGAGCAATACGAGAGCATGAAGCAATGGATTTCATATATCTATGCACAGGGAAGTAACCCTTATCTGTGGAATACTGGCTTTCATTTCGGCGATTGGCTAGCGTTTGATTCCAAGCCAGACAGCTATGTGGGAGCTACAGATCGGGATTATGTCGCCACCGCTTTTTATGCCTATTCCGTTTCTCTTACTTTAAAAGCGGCAATAGCCTTAGAAAAATCGGAGGACGTGGACTATTATAGTGAGCTGCACGCCAAAATTATAAAAGCATTCAGTAATGAGTTCATAACACCTGCGGGAAGGTTGTCCGTCTCTACCCAGACTGCACAGATATTAGCCCTACGTTTCGATCTTATAGAAGGGGTCGCCAAAGAACGTGCAATTCAGAAGCTAACTGAGCTGATTGCTGAAGCTAAGGATCATCTGACTACTGGATTCGTGGGCACACCATATCTGAATCCTGTGCTCAGCGAGATTGGAAATAATGAACTCGCGTATAAGCTTCTTTTTCAAAAGGATTATCCATCCTGGCTGTATCAGGTGACGAAAGGTGCGACTACGATTTGGGAGCATTGGGATGGGATCAAGGAGGACGGCAGCTTCTGGAGTGCAGATATGAATTCCTTCAATCATTACGCCTATGGCGCAATAGGTGAATGGTTGTATCGATACGTTGCAGGAATCGGAACAGATGAGTTGGAGCCTGGTTTCAAAATCGTTCATATCAAGCCACAGCCTGGCCCCGGTCTGGATTACGCAGAAGCTAGTCTTGAAACCATGTACGGAAAAGTAGAGTCAGCGTGGCGGCGATCAGAGGATGATGGAATGATGATTCACGTTACGATTCCTGCCAATACCAACGGTATTGTCGTTCTGCCTGGAGCCAATCAACTAGGGTTATTAGAAAATGAAGTTCCTGTGGAGCAGTCCAGAGGCGTGCACAGCATCAGCTTGGTCGATAACGGAGTGAGACTTCAATTAGGTTCGGGCAGCTATCAATTTACGTATTCTTTATAACCTATACTAGGGGGATTCCTAGTGTGAACTGACATCGAGCGAGGGGTATTCGGTGTCAGTTTTTCGTTTTTGAATTGACGAATATAGAGAGGAGTTATTATAATGATTTATATTGATATGAACTAAGTAATATAAATATAAATCAAATTGGAATTCACAAGGAGGAAGACAAAAGAATGAAGACAGAAGGAAAATTGACGATACATACGCAGCAGCGGGGGGCGGAGTTAGGCGATCTATTCGGTATTTTCTTCGAGGATTTGAATCATGCGGCCGATGGTGGGCTTTACGCTGAACTAGTTCAGAACCGATCTTTTGAATTCGACCCGATTGACCGGGCAGATTATCATGCGCTGATGGCTTGGGAGCCTGTAGAACGTGGAGATGGAAAGGTAAATATCTCTGTAGAAGACAGCAAGCCCTTAAATGATCGTAACCAACATTATGTTGCCATCGATATTGTGGCTGAAGGTGACGGCGTTGGCCTGATGAATCTAGGCTTTAACAGTGGTATTCCGGTAAAAGAAGGCGAGAATTATAACTTCTCGGTGTATGCCCGCCGGGAGACAAGCTTTGATGTGCCGCTTACCGTAAACATCGAAAGCACAGACGGCACCATTCTTGGTGAAGTGGAGATCGCCGTAAGCAGCTCTGAATGGACCCGATATGAAGCCGTTATTACAGCTAATAGCACGGACACAAGCAGTCGTCTTGTAATCGTTACCAAAGGTAACGGGAAGGTATATCTGGATATGGTTTCCCTGTTTCCTGAGAAGACCTTTAAGAATAGACCCGGAGGCATGCGTGAAGATATTTCGCTGCTGCTCGCTGATTTAAAACCTAAATTTATGCGGTTCCCAGGAGGATGTCTGGTGCATGACGGTTCCTTGGATCCAGATGACAGAGACTCCATGTACAGATGGAAGAATACGATTGGGGATGTTGCACAAAGACCGGCAAGACGCAATAACTGGTCATATAATCAAACGCTTGGGTTAGGTTATTATGAATATTTTCAGTTCTGTGAGGATATTGGAGCTAAGCCGATCCCCGTTCTTCCGGGCGGCTACGACCCGCATCATAAACGGATGGTACCGCTGGATGAATTAACGCCTTGGATTGAGGATGCTTTGGATTTAATTGAATTCGCCAAGGGGGATTCTTCCACGAAGTGGGGAGGCATTCGTGCAGAACTGGGTCACCCTGAGCCTTTTGGGCTGGAGTATGTCGGCATTGGGAATGAAGAGGTAGGTGCACCCTTTTTCGAGAGATATCCTTACTTTCATCAAGCCATCAAAGCAAAATATCCGGAAATCAAGGTCATTAATTCTAGTGGCCCGTTCTCTGCCGGCCAGGAATATGAACGGGGCTGGACGTCGGCAAAAGAGAACAAGTCTGACCTCGTAGACGAGCATTATTACTGTACACCTGAATGGTTCCTGGCTAATCATCATCGTTATGATGATTTCAAAGCCGATGAGCCAAAGGTATTCCTCGGTGAATATGCCTCATGGGGCAATACCTATTACAATGCATTGGTGGAAGCAGCATTTATGACAGGTCTGCAAAATAATGCCCATGCCGTTGGCTTAGCTTGTTATGCTCCAATGCTCTGTAATGTGGATTATATTAACTGGAAGCCGGATATGATCTGGTTCAATAATCATGAAGTGTACGGAACGGCAAACTATTATGTGCAAAAGCTATTCATGAACCATCAGGGAGATCATTTGCTGAAGATGGAAGCAGATGGCTTCACGGCACCGAAGGAAAGCAGAAAGGAAGCGATCACTGGAGCCGTCAGTTTCGGTGTGGATGCCTCTGCTGCTCGTTTCTCCGAGATCACCTTAGTCAACAATCTTACGGGAGAAGTGAAAACGTATTCTGACTTATCAGAGGAAGTTTCAAATCTGCCTGACCCTGCTCAGAACAGAACGGCTAAACGGACACTAGAGCTTGGTGAGACAGAGTGGGAAAACTATACTTTGCATTTTAAGGCTACACGAACTGCAGGAAATAAAGGGTTTATCTTTTATTTTGGTAAAGCGGATGATCAGAATCATTTGTACTGGGAGCTGGGTGGCTGGCAGAATCAGGATTCGATTGTGGCCTCAATTATCAACGAAAGAAATTCTGTTCTGACGCATGCTATGTTTACGGTTGAAACAGATGTAGAATACGATCTTAAGCTAGAAGTAGTGGGCAGACAGATCCGTACTTTTATTAACGGAGAACTGGTGAATGAGACAGAAGATAAACTTCCGGTCATCGAACCGCTGTATTACACGGCAAGTGTGGAAGATTTAACGGGGGATATTATCCTCAAGACTGTAAACGTACAAGAGAACAGCGTTTCTGCTGAGGTTGTACTGGAATCTTTGGCAAAAGAAGCACTGACCATCGAAGTCTATGAAATGTCGGGATACCCGCTTGAGGACGAAAATAACTTCGAGAATAAGCAGCAGGTCTCTCCGAAACAAACCAGCTTTAAGACAGAAGGAAGCAGCTTTAGTTATGAGTTTCCGAAGCAATCCGTGACAATTTTCAGAATAAAATAACGAAGACGCCCCCATGAATCGATGGCTTATTAAAGATTCATGGGGGCATTTCTATGACTATTACAAGTTAGCTTAGCCGTTCACCCGCAGACGAATCACATTCCAGGAAGCTTTTGCGAGAAGGGCTTTTACATGTCCACTCTCAACAACGGCTTTGCCTTGGCTAGGCATCACGTTATGAGGATTGGATTTGGTATTTACAGCTTTTATATCTTCATGTTCCAGTACAATATGTTCAATAATGTTTACGGAACTGAAGCTGCGCAGATCCACGTCGAGCTCTAGTCCTTCGGATAAATGGCGGTTTACAGCGAAGACGGTTACTTCATTCAGCTCTTCGTTGTATACACTAATGGCTTCCAAGTAAGGCACATCAGTGAAATCTTTGGAATCGTATTTAGGGCTGGAAATCAGCGGGTGAAGTACGGTTCCACGACCATAAAGGGAAGCATGCAGGTACGGATAATAAGTAGTCTGCAGCCAAAGCGGTCCGCCATTTTCAGTCATAATTGGGGCGATTACATTGATCAGCTGCGCTAAGCAGGCCATTTTCACACGATCAGCATGCTTCAACAATGAAATAAGACAGCAGCCCACAACAAGTGCATCTTCAAGTGTGTACACATCTTCGAATTCTGGCGGTGCGATCTGCCAATGTTGTTCGGCACGGCTGCTGCCTTGTGATTTCCATACATTCCATTCATCGAGCGACAGATTAATTTTCTTTTTGCTCTTTTTCTTCGCTTGAACATAATCACAGGTGGCAGCCACACTGCTGATGAAATGATCCAAATCCATAGAGCGGGCTAGGAAGTTAGGCGTGTCGTCATTGTTGTTATTGTAGTACGTATGCAGTGATAAATAGTCCACATTATCATAAGAAAGATCAAGCACGGTAGCTTCCCACTCGGCAAAAGTGTCCATGCCGCTGCCGGAGCTGCCACAAGCCACAAGCTCAAGCGTTGGATCGACCCAGCGCATAGCTTTTGCAGTTTCGTTCGCTAACCGTCCATATTCGACCGCGGTTTTAGCTCCAATCTGCCACGGACCATCCATTTCATTTCCGAGGCACCAGGTCTTAAAAGCGTGAGGCTCTTTATACCCATGAGAGATCCGCAGGTCACTGTAGTAGGAGCCGGAAGGATGATTGCAGTACTCTACTAGATTTCTAGCTGCATCGATGCCGCGTGTTCCAAGGTTAACTGCCATCATGACTTCGCTGCCTACGAGCTTAGCCCAATCTGCAAATTCGTTGGTACCCACTTGATTGGTTTCCGTGGTCCACCAAGCTAATTCAAGAGATTGCTTGCGTTCGTGCTTGGGTCCAACCCCATCTTCCCAATTGTAACCGGATACAAAGTTGCCTCCAGGATAACGGATGATAGGAACGTTTAAGGCACGAATAGCTTCGATGGCATCGTTCCGAAAACCATTCTGATCCGCAGTAGGGTGACCCGGGTCATAAATGCCACCGTAAACTGCTCTTCCTAAATGTTCGATAAATGAGCCGTAAATCCGCGGGTCTACTTCAGCTAGTCTGAAATCTTTGTCAATAATCATTGTCGATTTAATCGGCATGAGTGTACAGCTCCCTCTAGTTGAATTAATGATTTCACTAATTAAGTAATTGTTTTATGATTACATGATACTGATTTTAGCTTATAATAAGCAATGAATTAATTTAGGATTCGTTAAAATACTAATTCAATAAGCATTGGAGACGTTGAAATGTACTTAACCACAGATTCTGAATCCTTGCAGGTGTATGAAGCGCTGGCAAGTGAAGTTAGGCTGCGAATTATTGAACTTCTGGACCGCAGAGAGATGCACATCAAAGAGCTGGCAGCGGAGCTCTACCTTAGTAGTGCAATTGTCAGTACTCATGTAGCAAAGCTGCAAAAAGCAGGCCTGATCAGTTCTAAAATGAGACGAGTAAATGGAGGGACCTATAAATATTGTTCTTTGTCTGCGAATTACCTGCAGATTAAATTATCGGGCTCCCGTGGAGTTGCCAGAAAGGTGGTTGAGGTGTCTATCCCTGTAGGGCAATATACCGATATTCAGGCTTTACCTACCTGCGGGATTGCTACTACTGAGAAGCTGATCGGCTATTATGATGATCCACGTTATTTTCTGGACCCGGAACGGGTGAATGCCGGCATTGTATGGTTTGCGAAAGGTTCTATCGAGTACAAGATTCCAAATTATCTATTTCAAGATCAAGTGGTGCAGGAAATTGAGATTTCGCTAGAAATAGGTTCCGAAGCTCCACATGTAAATGAGAAGTGGCCGTCGGATATTGGCTTTATGATGAATGGTCAGGATTTAGGAAAATGGACCAGTCCGGGCGACTTTGGCCTCACTAGAGGACGATTAAATCCCATTTGGTGGCGTTCGGATGTTAACCAATATGGTTTGCTGAAGGTTCTGCGGATTAATACAGGTGGAACCTTTGTAGATGGCCAGCAAATCTCAGATATTACCTTGGAGGATGTACGAGTAGAGCAGGATCAGTGGACCTTTCGTTTAACGGCAGAGAATAGCGGACGGAGAAGAGGGGGACTAACCATATATGGCCGTGGGTTTGGGAATTACGAGCAAGACATTATGTTTAGAGTGTATTATGAATGATTTCGAGTTTGCAGAAGAGGTGTTTTATAAGATTCTGTAGAAAATTTAAGCTTGTGTACCAATTATTACCTCTGATAAAATAAAAAATATATTGTAATGAAAACGTTTTTATGTTAATTTAAATCTATAAAAACGTTTTTATTCGTAAAGGAAGATTGAATCATTATGGAAAAGGTAACGATCAAAGATGTTGCCAGAGAGGCTGGAGTCTCCATTTCTACGGTTTCCAACGCGCTAAATGACGTAGATGTATTGAACCCGGAGACGAAATCACATGTTCTTAAGGTTGCGAAGCGATTAAATTATGTTCCTAACCTGAACGGTAAGCTCCTTAGGAATGGGAAAACCAAAATGCTGGGTTTTTTCACAACAAGTGTGTCGGGTCCATACTTCTATAAGCTGGTTGAGTCCATGTCGCGTGAATGTGATCGGCTAGGTTACGGGCTGAATGTATTTGTTACCAAGGATAAACAAGTGATTATGAGCAATATTCTAGGCCGGCGAGTGGATGGTGTCATTATCTACGAAGAGCTGAGAATAGACGAAGAAGAAATTGCTGCAATGGTGAAAGACAAGATCAAGGCTGTATTTCTGGATCGGCCGCTTAAGAACGACACGATGGGAAGCGTGATATTTGATTCCTTTGAAGCGGGGTTTGAAGCGACCAAATATTTAATCAGTCTAGGGCATAAAAAGATTGCTTACATATCTGGTGTGGATGAGATGTACGACAGTGTTCAGCGGAGAGAAGGATACTTAGCTGCTTTGCGTCAGTATCAGCTACCCACGCATGAAGAGTATATTATACAAGGATATTTTGAAGAAGAAAGCACTTACAACGCTATAAAATCTTTTCTTCACTATAGTCCTGATAAAATACCTGATGCCTTCTTAGCAGGGAACGACTTGAGTGCAATTGGATGTATTCAAGCTTTGAAATCGCATGGATACGAAGTTCCGCTAGATGTTAGTGTTATGGGGTTTGATGATATTGATATTGCGCAATATTTCTCACCGCCTTTAACTACTGTAAGAAATCAAATTGCTAGACAAGGTATTTTGGCCATTAATCACCTCGTTCGTATGATTCAGAAGAAGGAACAGGGCGAGATGATGAAATTGGCGGGTGAATTAGTTGTAAGAGGTTCTAGTCAAGTAAAGATTGGTCGGTAAGAACACATATATGTAATGGGTTCAAGGTTTCACCCGATCATTTTTTAAAATTTTGTTGTTTTGGGAGGGTTTTTTTTTCGAAAAAATAAAAACGTTTTTATTGTTTGGGGATCATGATTTGGAGGGGAGAAGAAAAAGTGGATAAATTAGCCGTAGTGCCAACAAACGGAAAGAATCCAATGAGCGGGAAAAAGCCTATGGGGCAGAGGGTCAAAGAATTTGTAATTGATTATAAGAGACAATGGGAAATTCAATCCATGGTCATCCCGGGAATTATTTTTATGATTATCTTTTGTTTTATTCCGATTTACGGATTGACGATTGCTTTTAAAAGCTACACCGTAATTGATACGCTCGATTCTGCACCTTGGGTAGGGCTCGATAATTTCAGAATTATTTTATCTGATAAATATTTTTGGGACGCTGTAGTCAATACATTAGGGATCAGCTTTCTGAAATTAGCCATAGGGTTTGTTATTCCTATTATTTTATCCGTTATGATTTACGAATTAAGTGGTGGACGTTTTAAAAAGATAGTGCAAACCATCTCTTATTTACCACACTTTTTGTCCTGGATCGTTCTCGGCGGGATGCTGATTGCCTGGTTTTCCTCATCCGGTATGTTTAATGAGATTATGCTCAGTTTGGGACTGATTTCGAAACCGGTAAATATTTTGCTTGATGCGAATAAATACTGGTGGATTGCAACGTTATCCGATATTTGGAAAGAGGCTGGTTGGGGAACGATTCTCTACTTAGCCATTATGTCGAAAATTGATCCTACTTATTATGAGGCTGCCAAAATAGATGGCGCAAGCCGTATGAGACAAATTTGGAATATCACGCTTCCTAACATGAAACCGATTATCAGTTTAAATCTGATTCTCACTGTAAGCGGTTTATTAGGATCAAATCTGGACCAAACCCTGGTATTGATGAATTCTCAGAACCGCGTTAAGGCGGAGGTCATTAATTCTTATGTGTATCGTATGGGTATGACGCAAGGTGACTTCTCTTATGCTACTGCTGTTGGTTTAGGTGTCTCCATCGTTTCAGTCATCCTACTGATTAGCGCCAACAAAGTATCCAGTAAATTAAATGATAATCAATCAGTTCTGTAGAAGGAGGCATTTCTGTGAATCGTACGGTGGCTAAAGAAGATCTCGATAGTCGAATCTTTAATACCTTAAATATTATCCTGCTCTGTATTTGTACAATCATTATTGTCGTTCCTTTATGGAATGTAGTCATATCCTCTTTAAGTTCGGGCAAGGCGCTTGCGGAAGGCGGATTCATATTTTGGTCTCCAGAGTTCTCTTTGGAAAATTATCGTGCTGTATTTCAAGATGAGACCATTGGTTTAGCATTCGTAGTATCGCTTGCCAAAACATTCATTGGTGTCATTACCCACGTATTCTTTTGTGCCATGATCGGTTATGGCTTGAGTAAGAAATACATACGTGGACGTAAGCTGTATGTTGCCATGGGTGTAATCACTATGTTTTTCTCTGGTGGAATGATCCCTACGTATTTATTGATTAAATCATTAGGCCTCTTAAACAGCTTCTGGGTTTATATTATCCCGGCCTTGTTCAGTTATTATGATGTAGTTATTCTAATGAACTTCTTCAGAAATGTACCGGATTCACTTGAAGAGTCAGCCAAAATTGATGGTGCAGGTGACTGGCGCATTTTCCTAAAAATCTTTATCCCTCTTTCCATGCCGGCTATGGCCACCATTGCGTTATTTAACGGGGTTGGGCAGTGGAACGACTTTATGACTACCAAGTTATATATTACCGATCAATCGCTCTACCCGCTGCAGATGAAGCTCTATGAAATCATTGTTCAGTCGCAAACACAATCCATGCAAAATGTTGGTGGATCTGCGATTATCGAAACTACGACTAAAGGGGTTCAACTAGCAACAATTGTCATTACAACTTTGCCGATTGTTGTGATGTATCCAATATTACAGAGGTACTTTATCTCAGGCATGATGATGGGGGCGGTGAAGGAATAGTAAGTAAATCTCCAAGTAGTGAATGCTTACAAAACATTTTAGGGGGAAATAAAAGATGAACAAAGCATTTGGGAAAAAAGGACTCAAACTTTGTACGGCACTTATGGCTGTTGTATTAGTATTTACAGGTTGTGGATCGAAAGGTAATTCTGACAGCTCCAGTAAAGAGTTAAGCTCCATTGAAGGCCGTTATACTATAGATCCGGAAACACCGGCATGGAAGCTGGATACAAAAAAAGAGACAACAGATCTGACTTGGTACGTGAATGCAGACTGGTGGAATACTGATTTCGGAAAAGACCTTGTCACCAAGAAAATTAAAGAGGATTTAAACATCAACATTAAATTCATTACAGGCGATGACACTAAGCTGAATACGATTTTTGCCGGCGGTGAAATGCCAGATCTGTTGACTATTTTTGATTCCAACTCTCCAGTCGTACAAAAAGCTGCTACATGGGCATTGCCTTTAAATGATCTGGCAGATAAATATGATCCGTATTTCAATAAAGTTGCAGAAAAAGATACGATGAACTGGTTCCAGTTAGCAGATGGCAAGACCTATGGATACCCTAACTATTCCAATACGCAAAACGATTATGATAGCGGTAACATCCCTGCTAAAACAGCCTTTGTCATCCGCAAGGATGTTTACGAAGCCATTGGAAAACCAAGCTTTGGAACTCCTGAGGAATTCAAGAGCGTTATGCAACAAATCAAAAAACAATTCCCGGACATGATTCCTTTTGGTTTTAACTCCATTGGTTCAGGCACTGGTTCTTTGGGAGATGTATTGGAGGACTTCATCGGAGTGCCGATGGAAACTGAAAATGGCGAATTCTACAACCGTAACCTGGATGAGGATTACTTGACTTGGTTGAAAACGTTAAATGAAGTCTACAGAAATGGTGATATCAGTGATGACAGTTTTGCTGATGACGGTACTGCCTTTGAAGAAAAAGTGAAATCCGGTAAATATGCAACAATACTTTTGGATGGAACCCCTCAACAAAGTGGTAACCTGCAAATCTTCATGACAGAAAATCCAGGCAAGGAATATATCGCTATTGATGGCCCACAAAGTACTGTTGGACATGAACCAACGTTGAATCAATCCGGAATTACAGGTTGGATGATTAGCTATGTTACTAAAAAGGCTAAGGATCCTGCAAAAGCGATTCAAATTTACACTTATTTACTCAGCGACGAAGGACAAAAGCTCATGAACTACGGTATTGAAGGAGAGACCTATAAAGTTAACGACAGCGGTAAAATTGAATTCTTGCCTGAAATCAAAGACCTGCAATTAAATAATGCCGATAAATTCAAAAAAGATTACCGGATGGGCGAATTTATGTTCTTTGGACATGACCGTGATAAAGCGCTGAGTAATGACGCGTTCGCAGATTCCATTAAACAAATGCAAGAGTGGGGCAAAGGAAAGCTAAAACCACACTTTATTCTTGAAAACATTAACCCGGCTCAAGGAACGCCTGAAGCTCGCAGTCTTACTGCAATTGATACTACTTGGAACACTACGCTTGTAAGTATGATCCGTGCTAAAGACGATGCTACATTCGACAGCACCTTGGCTGCTTACAAAACATTTTTGAATGATAACAACTGGGATAAGATTGTAGAAGTTCGTTCTGAAAAAATGAAAAACAACAAAGAAAAATTAGGCCTTAAATAAGTTAGATAATAGAATGTGGCCCCTTCACTGGGGCCTCTTCATAGAAAGATGGAGGGAAACAACATGCCAGAGCTTAAAATTTATCAATCCACCGGGGAGAATACATTGTTTGTAGAGCAAAGTCTGCAACAATTAACTCCAATTGCTGACGCAGAGGCGACCACTACTGTAACTATTGACGAGAATCAAACCTTTCAGGAAATGGATGGCTTTGGAGCATCCTTTACGGATTCATCCGCTTATTTGATTAATCAAGTCCTGGACAACGAACAGAAAAAGGAAGTCATGAGCAAGCTTTTTGACGCACAAGATGGAATTGGTTTGTCCGTATTAAGAAATCCAATGGGGGCATCGGATTATGCTAGAGATATTTATAGCTATGACGATAGACCTGCACAGGAAACGGATACGGAATTAACCCACTTCTCTATCGCACATGATGAAGCAGACATTATCCCTTTGTTGCAACAAGCTCTGGCAATTAACCCTGAGATCAAACTGATGGCTTCTCCATGGAGTGCACCAGGTTGGATGAAGACTAGCGGATCGATGATTGCTGGAGAACTTAAACAAGAATATTATCAGGCTTATGCCGATTATTTTGTTCGATATATTCAAGCTTTTGAAGGGCACGGATTGCCAACTTATGCTGTAACACCACAGAACGAGCCTTTATTTGAACCCAAACACTACCCTAGTATGTTAATGTTGCCTGAGGCGCAAAAAGATTTCATTAAAAACTACCTGAAGCCGAGCTTTGTTAAGCATAACATCGCTACAAAAATTCTCTGCTACGACCACAACTGGGATCGTCCAGATTATCCGTTAACCGTGCTCGATTATGCAAAAGATGAAGTGGATGGTGTAGCTTGGCACTGGTATGGTGGCAATGCGTCAGCGCAATCAGAGGTTCTGAAAGCTTTTGCCGATAAAGAAGTGCATTTTACAGAAGGTTCTGGTGGAGAATGGATTCCTCCGTTTGAACAAGCCTTCTCCAATGTAATGAGAACAGGGATTGATATTCTTAGAAATCATAGTAAATCCTTTGTGTTATGGAATATGGCCTTAGATGAAAAGAACGGCCCAACCGTACCGGGTTTTGGCAAAAGTACTTGTCGTGGTGTTGTGACAGTCAACCAAGAGACCAAGGAGCTTACGTATACGCTCGACTATTATGCGCTGGCCCATTTCAGTAAATTTATTCGTCCGAAGGCTGTGCGTATTGACGCCTCCACCAATCAAGAAGTGATTCGTTCCGTAGCTTTTAAGAATACAGATAACTCTATTGCAGTTGTTCTGTTCAACGATAGTGAAAAGGCTGAGAATGTGGCTTTGAACTTGCCGGGAGCGGATGAATTATCTTTCCGTTTGGCGTCAAAAAGTGCTTTATCCATTTTGATAAAATAATTAGAGGACGTAGCTCAGAAGCACTCGAATCTTGATTCGGGTGCTTTTTTTATGAAAATAATCGTATAAAAAATCAATGTTCGGTAAGCAAAGTTTTGAATTTACGGATTTTCAATAATAGTAAATAAAAATGGCAGTCCAGAGCTGAAGTTCAGCGTCTGGACTGCCATTTATTTTTTGTGTAATTGGATTGCGAGTTCTAACGTTCTAAACGGTAACCACCGTGAAATACAGGACCCACATATTCATTAAACGCAAATCCATTACGAATGGCTGCGGAGACAAAATCTTTAGCTTTTGCAACAGCTTCATGAACCGTTAAGCCATTAGCTAGACCGCCTGTAATTGCTGCGGCAAAAGTACATCCAGCTCCATGATTGTGAGCGGGTTCGATTTTGGCTGTTTGGAATACAGTGTACTCAGAACCGTCGAAGAAGATATCAATCGCTTGATCGCCGCCGAGTGCTTTGCCGCCTTTAACCACGACATTACGTGCACCGAGCTTATGAATCAGACGGGCAGCTTCTTTCATTTCCTCAAGGGTAGTAAGTTTGCCAAGACCTGAAAGAACACCTGCTTCAAACAAGTTTGGGGTGACCACAGTTGCTAGTGGTAGCAATAAGTCACGAATAGCCTCAGCGCTGTCAGGGTTCAAGACTTCATCTTCACCCTTGCACACCATAACTGGATCAATAACTACATTAGTCTGAAGATTTTCTTTGATCGCTTGCTCTGCAACGCGCACAATTTCAACACTTCCAAGCATACCTGTCTTCATGGCATTAACCGGGCCACCAGCGAAAATAGTTTTTAACTGCTCAGCAACAATGGAGGCATCAATTGGATAAACATTATGGTGCCAGCCGTTGTCCGGGTCCATAGTAACGATAGTGGTCAAGGCACTAAAGCCGTAGGTACCATACTCTTCAAATGTTTTTAGATCCGCTTGGATGCCTGCGCCACCACTGGAGTCGCTGCCTGCAATAGTTAGAGTTTTAATAATTTGAGTCATGGTTACGTCCCCTTTATATATGTCTGAATTCATAAACAACGCATTGCATTGATTATAACAAAAAATAGCACCTACGTCTTTCTAAAAGCAAGAGCAAGGTTGAAAATACCTTCCTCTAAAAATTCCCACCCTTAGTCCAGCTTCTCTGCGTTTGGGTCAGCAATGAAGAGCGGTCCATGATTATCTGTAAAGAATTTCATGAGGGTCTCCACTACTTCCTGCTGTGGGGATGTCTGAGCTTGATGTATTCCGATACTGCGGAATAAATAACCCCATTCTCCCTTATCGTAATAGGCAGCACCCTCATCCTGATAGCCATTCGCGTCTGCTTGAAGCGTATATCTGACCGTTCTTGCTTCAGCTCCTGCAGTACCTAAAATATGCTGCTCGCTAAACTTAAGCGGATTATTAATGGTAAATCCCAGCGCGTCAGCCCATTCGGCTTTTTCCGGGAAATAAGCTCCGATTGCAGTAATGGCACAGCCTATACAAGTCCAAGCCGTATCTGAATAGTTCATGTTTTGTTCCGGATGGTTCGGATCCTGAAAGGTAACTCCATAAGAACCGTTAGCGCCGACAACCGCGGTAGCCTGCCATCCGGCAGGAGCGAGTAGAAGATAACCTCCACCGATATCAGGACGGTAGACCAGCGTTGCTTCTACTTGGTTTTTCATGTCTTGAGATAAAGCAAAGGTCATTTCAGGTATGGGGGGGATTTCTGTATTTACATATTCGTCACCACTATCAATATTTAGCTGCGCGAGCGTAGTGTGCAGTGGAATGATGACCTGCCCATTATCGGGATCACTGCTAGGAAATTCGAGCATTTCTTGAGTGGAGCTGGGTTTGTTATCTGCTTCATTATTAGTTTGTGCGTTGGTGGATGTGGGTGGTGTGGTAGGTGTACCCCAGTCGAGCCCTTTATATCCAATCAGCAGCACTAGTACAATTACGACGCACAATATTGAAGTTAAGATCCAGCCGTTTCTAACTCCTCTTCGTTTGGATTTCATATATGTTGTACCTCCTTTGATCTTACTTATATAGACCTAAGAATGGAGTGGAAAGTTTCTTAAATAACCTTTATATTTCTGAAGTTCTTCATGATCGGGCGGGATAGAGTGGGAGTCCGTTTCTTAAACCCTGCATATCAATATAGAAAGAATTTCAAACAAAGCGTGTAGGAGGGCGAGTATGGTTACGATTAGTTTATGTATGATAGTGCGAAATGAAGAAAAAAGCTTGCACCGATGTTTGTCTACCATTGCAAGTCTCGTAGATGAAATTGTTATCGTGGATACAGGCTCGACGGATAAAACAAAAGAGATTGCGTTGTCCTTCGGAGCTGTAATTTATGATTTTGAATGGATTGATAATTTTAGTGCCGCACGTAATTTTGCCTTTAGCAAAGCTACTCAGGAGTACATTTTGTGGCTTGATGCGGATGATTATATAAAGGAAGAGGATCAGATTCTTTTTAAAAAACTAAAAGAAATCCTGCCCGGACATATTCACAGTGTGAACATGCAATATAATCTGGCTTTTGACGAAGCGGGAAATGTCACAGCTAGTTTACGCCGCAACAGGCTGGTTCGGCGCAGCTGCAACTTTCAATGGATTGGGCCTGTTCATGAGTATTTAGAGGTAAGTGGTCCTTCTTTTAGTAGTGATGTCTGCATCACACATGAGAAAGATAAGGAATACACAGATCGTAATTTGCGGATTTATCAAAAACGAGTTGCACAGGGTGAAGTATTTTCGCCGAGAGACCAGTATTATTATGCGAATGAATTAAGGGATCATGCTATAAATGAAGAGGCTTGCAAATACTATGAGATTTTCTTAGCGGGTGGGCAGGGCTGGATTGAAGATAATTTCCAGGCTTGCCTAAAGCTTGCCGAATGCCGGGAACGGTTGGGGGATAAAGACGGTGCATTTGAAGCGTTATGTAAAACCTTGCAGTATGATAAACCACGGTCAGAGTTCTGTTGCCGACTGGGGGCACTTCTGCTGGAAAAAGGCCAGTTGCATCCAGCCGCATACTGGTATGAGCTAGCGATTCAGCTACCGCGGGATAACGATTCGATGGGGATGAAGAATGGGATCTTTTATACCTGGCTGCCGCATCTTCAATTGGCACTTTGTTATGATCGCCTCGGCCAACACGAGAAGGCAAATCATCACAATGAAACGGCGTTGAGTTTTTATCCATCCCATCCTAGTATGTTATACAATCGCACCTATTTTAAAAATCTGCTTGGCGATAAATATGTAGCGCTTCAGGCTTAATTTAGTAAAAGAGATGCCCCAGCCGTTCTGATTATGACTGCTGGGGCATTAATGCGTTTTTGGAGCTTGCAAGATTACTGGTAGTGGGGAACCTTCCCGTGATCCCCGTCAAGCTTCGCTAATTAGCTCCAGATTTCCGCGTACGAAGTAGCTATCGGACTCAGTTGACCTTAAACGTTGCTTTATGGCACATTTGGAATTCTAACGGACCGCATAGTCGCTATTGACCTGAAACACACTCGATTTGGAGCAATATCTAAGGAATAGTTGCACTGGAGTCCGAAACTGTGCTCAAAAGGCGATAAATGGGCGTATAGCGTCATCTGGGTCCGGAAGCATCAGAGGAGAGAGAGTGGGGCGGGTGGTTACTGGCGGAGTTGCGCTGTCCCCTTGATCTCCGGCAATCTTCGCTGATTGGCTCCAGATTTCCGCGTACGAAGTAGCTATCGGACTCAGCCGACCTTAAACGCTGCTATATGGCACATTTGGAATTCTAACGGACCGCATAGTCGCTATTGGCATGAAACACACTCGATTTGGAGCAATATCTCAGGAATAGTTGCACTGGAGTCCGAAACTGTGCTCAAAAGGCGATAAATGAGCAAATAGCGTCATCTGGGTCCGGAAGCACCTGAGGCGAGAGTGGGGCGGGTGGTTACTGGTTGTAAGAGTAAGCTCGGCGTAAATGACTCCGGTAGTGTAGGAGAAAAGGCGTGGCGGATGATTACCGGGTGTAAGAGTGAAGCGCATAGTTACTGGTGGGGTCTTGGTCTTTTCCCGTGATCCCCGGCAAGCTTCGCGGATTTGCTCCAGATTTCCGCGTAGGAAGCAGCTATCGGACCCAGCTGACCTTAAACGTTGCTTTATGCCACATTTGGAATTCTAACGGACCGCATAGTCGCTATTGACCATAAACACACTCGATTTGGAGCAATATCTCAGGAATAGCTGCACTGGAGTCCGAAACTGTGCTCAAAAGGCGATAAATGGGCAAATAGCGTCATCTGAGTCCGGAAGCACCTGAGGCGAGAGTGGGGCGGGTGGTTACTGGTTGTAAGAGTAAGCTCGGCGTAAATGACTCCGGTAGTGTAGGAGAAAAGGCGTGGCGGACGATTACCGGGTGTAAGAGTAAGGTAAGAGGTGTAAGATTCCCGGTAGCGTAGGAGTAAAGGTGCGGTGGATGATTACTGTGTGCAAGAGTGAAGCGGATAGTTACTGGTGGGGTCTTGGTCTTTTCCCTTGATCCCCGGCAAGCTTCGCTAATTAGCTCCAGATTTCCGCGTAGGAAGTAGCTATCGGACTCAGCGGACCTTAAACGCTGCTATATGGCACATTTGGAATTCTAACGGACCGCATAGTCGCTATTGACCTGAAACACACTCGATTTGGAGCAATATCTCATGAATAGCTGCACTGGAGTCCGAAACTGTGCTCAAAAGGCGATAAATGGGCAAATAGCGTCATCTGAGTCCGGAAGCACCTGGGGCGAATGGTTACTGGATGTAAGAGTAAGGTCAGGGGTGTAAGATTCCCGGTAGCGAAGGAGTAAAGGCATTGCGGATGATTACTGTGTGTAAGAGTAATCTCGGCGTAAATGACTCCGGCAGTGTAGGAGTACAGGCGTGGCGTATGATTACTGGGCGCAAGAGTAAGCTCGTAGGTGGATCATTATCAGCAGCGTAGGAGTAAAGGTAGACAGTAATTAATATTCAGAAGATATCCCAAAGAGGGTAACCCAGCATCCATGAACTAGATGCTGGGTTACCCTCTTTTAGTAAGCTGGATTGTATTGTTGTTCCTTCTTATAATCGTTTGGAGGGAGACCTACTTCTTGTTTGAAAAGCTTGGAGAAATAGGAGTAGTTGCTATAGCCGACTTTGTTCGCGACGGTATATACAGACATATTTGTGGTTTCTAATAGATGTTTCGCAGCCGCGATTCGGACGTGGATGACGTAGCTTCCTAATGAAACCCCAGTTTCTCGTTTGAATATCCTTGCCAGGTAATCAGGATTGAGATAAACAATTTCAGCCAAATCATTTCGGGTCAGGTCATCGCCGTAATGTGAATGAATGTATTGTTTGATTTCTTCTGCGACGGACTTAGGTTGGGCAGCAAAGTCACGATATTTCATGGCTGTAGTGACAAGGTATTTAAGATATTCTTCCATATCCTCGATTGAATCCAAAGAGTGCATAGATAATTTATCATTAGTTTTGCCAGAGTATAATTTGTGCGATCGTATCCCTTTCAGATTGAGAAATGAATAGACTAGCTGAACTACATCTAAACGGAACAAGCTAAGGACAGAGGTCTCAAGTGTTCTATTGTTAAGCATGACCTTTAAATATTGTGTAACTTCTTCAAGAAAAGCAGTGAATTTATTCTGGTTCAGCAGCTCTTCCAAATAGGCAAGATCCGGTGGTGTATAGCCCGGTTTATTTTGCTGCAGATAAGCCTCCACCAAAAAGGTCTGATTTCTGCATCTCGTAATTTCCTCATCCATAGTCAGGGATTGTTTTAGAACATTCCCTACATTACTCAGTTTATCGTATAAGCCAATATTGCAGCAGACATCACATTTTAAATAAGGATTCGCCTTTTGAATAAAAGAAGAACATAATGCTTCAAGCAGTTGCGTGTCTGGTGCCTGGTTCCATTTTAAAATGGCGATCCAGTTATAATCTCTATATTCCAGAATGCTTTCGATGGTAAAACAAGGGTGCTGAAACAATTCGTACAATACATTTAGCAGGGCAAAATCAAACAGATCCTTTTCTTCTTTTCCCATGCTGCCATTGTAAGGGAATAAGTTAAATATCAAAGGCTGTAGAGTATCGCTCATTTGATAGGAGAGGTTTTGTTCTTCAATGGCATGTGTGATGTCTGCCAACTTAATCGGAAATGATGTACTGCCACTAACTAGCTTCCGCCAAAAATGTTCAAGAATCTTCGCCTGATTTTTTTGCCAAAAGTAACCGCCCTGAATGGCTTTTTCGTTTTTTTGCTGCTCTTTTGCTTGGGTGACCGCCTTTTGGATGATCAACATCAGCTTGTCAAATTCAATGGGCTTGAGGAAATATTCAAAGCTCTGCAATTCGATTGCTTTCTGCGCATAGTTGAAATCTGCATAATTGGTAAGAAGAATAGTCTGAATACTATAATTTCCCTCGCGAATCCATGCCAGTAATTCCAGTCCGCTGCCCTGCGGCATTTCAATATCTGAAATCAGAATTTGAACAGAATGCTTTTCTATTATTTCACGTGCTTGAGCGACATTATTAGCCGTATAAACAGTATCAATGTGGAGTGATTCCCAATCTATTTTCTTTTGCAATGCGGCAATAACATAAAAGTCATCATCAACAAGCAGTACATTCATAGTTTGCTCTCCATTCATTTAGATTTATCAGGAAGCTTCGGAAGATATAAGATTACACTAGCACCGCCGCCCTCCAAATTGGAGAAGGTGACGGTTGCTCTTTTTAAATATAGGTACTCTAGTCTTTTAAGCGTATTCATAATGCCGATTTGCGTACCTTTACTTTGATCCAAGGGCTCTCCAAGATTAAGTTTCTCTAACACCTGAGGTGGAAAACCGGGACCGGTGTCGGTGAGCTGGATAACGAGCATTTCTTCTTCCTGTTCCATCTGTAATCGTTGTACTGTAAGTCTGATCTCGGCTTCATGTTCGCGTGAAATCGCATATTTAATTGAATTTTCGATAAAGGTTTGCAGCACTAACGGTGGAATTTCCACACTGCCTGCCTGATCCTCTTGTTCGATGTAATAAATAAATGCGTCCTGATAACGTTGCTTTTGAATCTCCAAGTAGGTTCGGACATGCTCGATTTCATCCTCCAACCGGACAAAATTCTCGCCATTCTGAAAAATGTAACGGAAATACTTAGAGGTAGACAACGTCATATTTTCAATTTCTTTATACATATGAATTTGCGCCATGCTATAGATGCTAGTCAGACAGTTTAAGAAAAAGTGTGGTTTAATCTGTAGCTTCATATAGTCCAGCTGTATTCTTTGTTTCTCCAGTTCCTGCTCGTACATAGCGATTTTAAAGGTTTTGATTTGTTCAACCAAGCCTTTAAACTGAGTGTTTGCCTGTTCCAGCTCTATAATCTCACTGCTTTTGAAATCTGCGGGTTGCCCAGACTCATTAATGAAAGCAAGGTTATCGGAGAAGCTTTGAATCGGACCTAACACTCTTTTTTTGAAAAAGAGCAGAACAATGCATAACGTGGAGGTCACAATGAAGAACAATAACATAATAAGCAGCTGGGCAATCATGATTTTTTCGAATATGCCATATTTAATGACCATTTTGGTGCTGAAGGTGGTGTCTGAGAATGCGCTGTTGATTGTTGTACGCGATTGCAAAAGATTAGCGAATCCCCCATTTTCCGTTATTAACGTTCCGCTATTGGAGATCGGACTGGTTAAAGGCTGTTCATTCTCATCTACTAGAGAAACATAACCATTGGCGCCAAGATTAATTTGGCGTAGCGGCCGGATCAGATTATCTGCGGAGATCAGTCCAATTAAATAACGATTGTAATAGGGCACGATATTAATTACATAATAATGGTTGTTCACAAGAATAGGCGTCCATTTGGAATAAAACTTCTCATACATCTCCTTATCATCAATATAAGAAATAATCTTCTTTTTCAGCTCCCTGTAATCCGTATAGGTTACGCTGATCGGTGCACAATTCAAAAAATAGGTCTCATTTTTCAAATAGTAGAAGAAGTTATACTCATGCCCGTAGTTTTTTTGCAGCTCGGTAAAGCGTTTGAACAGATTATCATTTGCTTTTAAGAACTCGATACTGTTGACCCCGTAAGTATTCATCGTTAGTAAGCTCTCATCGTTCCCAAGCGTCCAGCCCATATAGTGATTAATGTAGGCAAAATCATGATTAATACGATTGATGTAAAGCGCCGCAGTATCCTGCAAATTTCGAGTGGACTGCTGCTTAACGATGGAAATGGAAGCGATGCTGATTCCTAAATCCAGAATAAGGACTGTGAATGAAACCAACATCATGACTTTTATATAATGGCGAATGGGGTAGGTTTTGTGTTTCGCTGTTTTTTTGATCATAAAGTCATTATAAAACCTCTGCGTGAAAAAAACATAAGAACTCGCTATCGATTTCCCTCAAAGTCCGGATAGCACATACAGAAGTCGGGATACTGTTATTTAATTTCCCCAAGTAGAGCATTTAGCTTTTGTATTTTTTGTAAGCGAATTCAAAGGTCTGGATAACCGTCTTAATGTGTCCGGAATACGAAAAAATAAGAAGTTATTATAAAGCTATTCAGATGCATTTTGATAAATTGAAATGGGGGATTAAGAGATGAGTCAACACAGTAAGAAAAAAACTGCAAAGAAATGGACTGTGGGTCTGCTGGCGGCTGCGATGGTATTTGGAATTGCTGGCTGCGGCGGTAACAACGGGAATAATGCAGCGACAAATGAAACGAGCAGCTATAACAAAAAAGGTCTGCCGATTGTGAATGAGCCTGTGACACTTAAAGTGCTGACTGTCCGTTGGGGGAGTATGGGGGACACCTTTACGCAAAACCAATGGCTGAAGGATCTGGAGAAAAATACGAATGTCAAAATCGATTGGCAAGTAATGTCCTCCAATGACTGGGGTGAGCAGAAGTCGATTATGCTGGCAAGTGGCACGCTTCCGGATATCGTTTTGGGAGATCAAACCTTTGGGGATGCCGATATCGTAAATAATCTGAGCTTTTTCCGGCCGCTTGATGATTATATCGAGCAAAATATGCCTAATCTCAAAGCAGCTATGGAAGAAACCCCAGAAATGAAAAAAATCAGCACATTTCCTGACGGGAAAATCTACTCCCTGCCAACAAGACTTCCTGCACGTCCAAAAAGCTCACGTCAGCCTGTGATTAACAAGACCTGGCTGGACAAATTGGGCTTGAAGGTGCCTGAAACGATTGATGAGCTTTATAACGTGCTCAAAGCTTTTAAAGAACAAGATCCGAATGGGAATGGAAAACAAGATGAGATTCCTTTTATTGAAATTGGTAATGACTTGATTAGTCCTTTCGGAATTGCCGATTTAAATAACAATAATATGATCATCAAGGACGGAAAAGCGATATATTTCCCTATTTCGGAGGAGTTCAAAGAAGGTCTCAAATGGGAAAATAAATTGTATGCGGAAGGCTTGCTAGATAAAGAGGTATTCACTCAGGACGATACGATGAGATCGGCTAAGTTCCAGAATCCGGATGCTCCAATCGTAGGCTTTACGTACCAATGGACTCCAGACGCCGTGTTTGGGAAATGGAGCGATCAATATGTGACGATTCCACCGATTGCCGGACCAGATGGTAAACGTTATACGATCGGGAATCCGATTGGGATGAATCTTAACCGTAATGAGCTGCTGATCACCACGTCCTGCAAATATCCTGAGGTTGCCGCACGTTGGGCAGATCAGTTCTATACTGACGAAGCGAGCATTCAGAATTTCTGGGGTGCGATTGGAACGGTTATTAAGAAAAACGATGATAGCACTTATACATTGATGGATCCACCAGCTGGAACCAGCGCAGATGCTTGGTATTGGGATCAATCGCTACGTGATTTTGGACCGAAATATGTGAGCCCATCATTTGAATCGAAAATTGTCCTGAACCCTGAAAGTGGAGATGGACTGAAGCTGCAGCTGGATAAGCTGGGCAGTGAATATGTAACCACACCTTTCCCTAACGTAATGTACACTTCTGAGGAGTTCGAGGAGCTGCCAACCTTGACTACGGATATCGACAGCTATGTGAATACTATGCGGGCGCAATTTATTAGCAAAGGCGGAATTGACGAGGGCTGGGATGCTTATGTGAGCAAGCTTAATAAAATGGGACTTGAAAAGTTAGTTAAGATTCGCACGGATGCTTACAGCCGTTATATGAACGTGAAATAACCTATTCGTCTTTCGAAAAAGGTGCTGCCCTGCAGGATAGCTGTGGGGTAGCATTCTCTATTTTAAATAAGGAGGGGATGTCATGAAATCTAGTCCACTTCATTTCGGGCGGAAATTCGGACAAATCAAACAAAATTGGGGTCTCTATCTATTGCTTTTTCCTGCTGTAGTTCTGACGTTATTATTCGCGTACAAGCCAATGTACGGGGTGCTGATTGCTTTCAAGGATTATAGCCCGGCGTTGGGAATTGGAGGCAGCCCTTGGGCAGGATTCAAATACTTCGAGAAATTCTTTCATTCCTATCAATTTTCATCAACGATTAAAAATACACTGATCATCAGTGTGTACAGTCTGATTACCTTTCCGATTCCAATTATACTGGCGCTGATGGTTAACCAGATGAGACCAAACCGGTTCAGACGTTTTTTCCAGACGGTGTCCTATATGCCGCACTTTATCTCCACGGTAGTAATGGTGGGTTTAATGATGATTTTGTTCTCACCTAGCACCGGACTGCTGGGCAATATATATAGTCTTTTTGGAAAAGAAGCTCCTGATCTGATTGGCTCCGCTGGATTATTCAGCAGTGTATATGTTTGGTCGGATGTGTGGCAGCATGTCGGCTGGGACAGCATTATCTTTATCGCTGCGCTCTCCGCAGTTGATCCTAGCTTGTACGAGGCGGCAACCGTAGACGGAGCAAGCCGGATGCATAAAATTCGTTATATCGATATTCCGATGCTGATGCCAACAGCGATAACCTTGCTTATTTTGCGGGTCGGTGGATTGCTTGGGGTTGGTTTTGAAAAAGTGTACTTAATGCAAAATGACTTGAACATCACTTCAAGCGAAATTCTTTCTACTTATGTCTACAAAATTGGCTTGCTCAGCAGTCAATATAGCTTTTCCTCGGCGATCAACCTGTTCAACACCGTTATTAATTTTATTTTATTGATCATGGTCAATCAGATTTCTAAAAAACTAAGCGAAAATAGCTTGTGGTAGAAGGGAGGAGAATTGAAATGGGAGGTTTAGAGACAGTTACTAAAGGGAATGTGGGGAAAATAAAGAAGAATCGTTCTTCGGATACTATAATGGAAATAGTGATGTATGTTATATCAGCAATTTTTCTAGTTATCTTAATCTATCCGCTATATTTTATCGTCATTGCTTCGTTCAGTGATCCTTCCGCGGTGGCGGGGGGGCAGGTTTGGTTATTTCCTAAAGGGTTCACCTTCGATGGTTACAAAGAGCTGCTGCGTCATGAAAATATTTGGATCGGTTACTGGAATACCATCATGTATACGGTGGTAGGGACGGCAATCGGTTTAATTGTAAATATTTCTGCGGCCTATGCGTTGTCCAGAAAGGATCTTGTGGGACGGAAATATCTTTCCCTGTTTTTCATCTTTACGATGTTTTTTAATGGAGGGTTAATTCCGACTTTTCTAACGATCCGTGATTTCCATCTGTACGACACATTTCTGGTGATGGTACTGCCTTTCTCCGTTGGGGTGTTTAACATTATCGTTGCCCGCACCTTTTTTCAGTCGAGTATTCCGGGAGATTTATGGGAAGCTGCACAGATCGATGGTTGTGGAAATCTTCGTTATTTTGTACAGATCGTTTTGCCACTATCGAAGGCTATTATTGCCGTACTGGGTCTATGGATCGCCGTTGGTTACTGGAATTCATATTTTAATGCCTTGATCTATTTGAAAAATCCTAATATGTATCCCTTGCAGCTGATTCTGCGAAATATTCTGATCACCAATCAGATGCAGTCGGGGATGGGAACCGGGGAAGCTGCGCAAATCGCACTACGACTCGCCAATATGATGCGTTATTCTGTTATTATCGTGGCAACGGTTCCGATCATGTGTGTGTACCCCTTTGTACAAAAATACTTTAACCAAGGGGTAATGATCGGCGCAGTGAAGGAATAGTACATTCAGCTATTTTACTAACATTCATTCGTAAGGAGCAAGAACGTTATGAAAAAGCAACAAAAAAACAGGATATATAGAACAATCACCGTCATTCTTTTAGTGACAACGTTGCTTGCTAGCCTTACTGCCTGTAAAGGGAGCAATGGGGTTAATTCTGTTGAACCTGAGCCGGGTGAATTTAATAAAGAAGGATTGCCGATAGTGGATAGGCCTGTGACGCTGAAAGTACTAACTGTTCGGTGGGGAAGCATGGGAGATTCTTTTACCCAGAATGAATGGCTCAAGGATTTGGAAAAGAACACGAATGTCAAAATTGAGTGGCAGGTGATGTCTTCCAATGATTGGAGTGAACGGAAGTCTATTATGCTGGCAAGCGGCACACTTCCAGACATCATTTTAGGGAGTCAGACCTTTGGAGATGCGGATATCGTCAATAATTTAAGCTTATTTCGGCCGTTAGATGATTATATTGAGCACAACATGCCTAATCTTAAAGCAGCTTTGGAAGAAACACCGGAAATGAAAAAAATCAGCACCTTTCCTGACGGGAAAATCTACTCGCTGCCTGCAAGATTACCCTCACGTCCTAAAAGCTCACGTCAGCCTGTGATTAATAAAACCTGGCTGGACAAATTGGGTTTGAAGGTACCGGATACGATTGATGATCTTTATAGCGTGCTAAAAGCCTTCAAAGAACAAGATCCGAATGGAAACGGAAAACAGGATGAAATTCCGTTTATCGAGATAGGGAATGATTTGATCAGTCCCTTTGGGATCGCGGATTTAAATAATAACTTTATGGTGGTCAAAGACGGAAAAGCAGTATATTACCCTGTTTCAGAGGATTATAAAGAGGCTCTCAAATGGGAGAGCAAATTATTTAAAGACGGATTACTTGATAAAGAAGCATTCACTCAAGACGAAACGATGAGATCGGCAAAGTTTCTAAATCCGGATGCCCCAATCGTAGGCTTCTCTTATCAGTGGACCCCAGACGCCGTATTTGGCAAATGGAGCGATCAATATGTGACCATTCCGCCAATTGCTGGACCAGACGGGAAGCGCTACACCGTTGGGAACCCGTATGGGATGAATCTGGAACGCAATGAGCTGTTGATCACTACATCCTGCAAGTATCCAGAAATTGCTGCACGCTGGGCGGATCAGTTCTATACCAATGAAGCCAGCATTCAGAATTTCTGGGGTGCCATTGGAACGGTGATTAAGAAAAATGACAACGGTACGTATACATTGATGGACCCTCCAACCGGCACCAGTGCGGATGCTTGGTATTGGGAACAGTCACTCCGGGATTTTGGGCCGAAATATGTAAGCCCAGCTTTTGAAAAGACCATTTTTCTAAATCCTAAAACCGGAGATGGACTGAAGCTACAACTCGATAAGCTGGGAAGTGACTACACAACACCACCTTTCCCCAACGTAATGTACACTGCAGAAGAGTTTCAGGAGCTACCGACCTTGACCACCGATATTGATAGTTACGTCAATACAATGCGTGCTCAATTTATAATCTCAGGTGATATTGACGAGCAGTGGGATGACTATGTGAAGCAGCTACGGGGGATGGGCCTCGAAAAGATGGTGAAAATTCGGACAGATGCTTTCAGCCGTTATATGGGCGTTGAATAACAAGAAATGAGGTTTTTACTTGATGGGAAATATAATGAAAGAGCCAACCCCTTTGGCAGCCCAATTAAAGCTGCATTCTGAACCAGGCAGTAATGCTGACGCGATTATTCAGGGGGAGTGCTATCGGTTCACTGTCTTAACTCCGGAGCTTATCCGGATGGAATATAGTGAGGAAGGTTTTTTCGAAGATCGGGCGTCGCAGACCGTTGTGAATCGCAATTTCCCGGTTCCAGAGTTCCGCGTAATGGATCTGGGGAATAAACTTGAGTTGATTACGGAGCGCCTGCATTTAACTTATGACAAGCAGCCTTTCTCCCGGCATGGTCTCAATGTTCGGGTGAGAAACGAAGCGGGTCACCTAATGAGTGTCTGGAATTATGGAGATACAGTCCAAGATTTGGGAGGGACTGCACGTACCCTGGATAATGCAGATGGTGCCATTCCGCTGGAGCACGGACTACTTTCACGTGCGGGGTATACGTTAATTGATGATAGCACCTCCCTAGTACTGGAAGAGGATGGACGGGTCGAGCTACGGGCGTTGGCTGGCCTCGATGTTTATTTTTTTGGATACGGTCATGATTATTTGCACTGCTTGAAGGATTTCTATCACCTTTGCGGTCGTACGCCCCTATTGCCACGTTATGCCCTTGGCAACTGGTGGAGCCGTTATTACCGATATTCAGAAGAAGAATACAAAGCGTTAATGGAGCGGTTTGAGCTCGAGCGAATTCCGTTCTCCGTCGCTGTTATAGATATGGATTGGCATCTCGTCGATATTGATCCGCAGTACGGCAGTGGCTGGACGGGTTATACCTGGAACCGGGAACTGTTTCCGGAGCCTCAAAGATTTTTGGCATGGCTGCATGAAAAAGGCCTTCGAGTAACGCTCAACGTACATCCAGCAGACGGTGTACGGGCGTTTGAAGATCCTTATCTGGCCATTGCTGCGGAGATGGGGATGGACCCGGAAAAAGGGGATGCTGTGGAATTTGATATCACGGATCCGAATTTTTTACAGGCGTACTTTAAGTTTCTGCATCATCCGCTAGAGGATGAAGGTGTGGACTTCTGGTGGATTGATTGGCAGCAGGGTGGAGTGACTAAAGTACCGGGACTAGATCCGCTTTGGATGCTGAACCATTATCACTATCTGGATAGCGGCCGGCGAGGCAACCGGCAGATTACTTTTTCCCGTTATGCAGGTCTTGGCAGCCATCGTTATCCTGTGGGCTTCTCTGGAGATACCATTGTTACTTGGGAGTCGCTGGATTTCCAGCCATACTTCACAGCCAACGCCGCTAACGTGGGATATGGTTGGTGGAGCCATGATATCGGGGGCCATATGAATGGTTATTTAGACGATGAGTTGGCAATGCGCTGGGTGCAATTCGGTGTGTTTTCACCTATTCTGCGGTTACATAGTTCTGCTAGTGCCTTTAACAGCAAGGAGCCATGGCGATTCAATAAGATTGCGGAAGATGTGATGAAGGATTGCCTGCGCTTGCGGCATAGTTTACTTCCCTATCTGTACACCATGAATCGCTACGCCAGCCGCGATAGTCTTCCGTTAATCCGACCGATGTATTATCATCATGCGTTGTCGAATGAAGCCTATGAAGTGCCCAATGAATATTATTTCGGAACGGAACTTATTGCCTGTCCGATTACACAGCCGGTCAACCCAAAGGTAGGCGTTGCCGAATTTAAGGCTTGGTTACCTGAAGGGATTTGGATAGATTTTTTTAACGGAAGAGTGTACGACGGTGGCAGAAAGCTTTCTCTTTATCGCAATCTTGAGAATATCCCTGTATTAGCTAAAGCGGGTGCTATTGTGCCTATGGCAGATCTGACGCAATTTACCTCTTCAGTGGATAATCCGAAGCATATGGAGGTCCGTGTATTTGCGGGAGGAAGGGGTCATTTTCATCTTTGGGAGGATGAGGGCGATACTGCGGAGGATCAGGACGATCAATGGTGTGATACAGAAATGATCCTGGAAATGGGGGATAGAGCGAGCTTCAAGATCCTCTCTGCTAAGGGAAATACAAAGGTTGTGCCTGAGCGGAGATCGTGGAAGCTGTCCTTTGTTGGTTTTGCTGATACGAAGGTACAGGTATTCGCTGGCGGCACAGAAATCGAAGCAAACATGGACTATGATGAGGCTACACATACGCTTACGATCATGATTTCGGATCAAGCGGTAGAGCATTCATTGGAGGTAACGTTCACAGATGCCCGGATTGCGGTGAATTCGGTAGATGATGAGGTGTTCAGCCTTCTGAACCGTGCGCAAATTCTTTTCCAATTGAAAGAACAAATTTACCATGTAGTCAAAGCAGCAGTAACGCCGATGGCAGCCCTGGCTTCTCTTGCCTCGTTGGATCTTGAACATACACTGTATGGAGCGTTATGCGAAATACTGTCGGCAAGACTTTAAGCACTATTTCATTTAATTTAATAAAAAAGGAGGTTCTCTCTGTGCGCTGGCATAAAGAGAACCTCTTTTTTATTAGGAATGAACCGCTGCTACTTAATTAGCAGGGTTTGAATGGCATGAGCCGGAATCATGTTCTCAGCCAGTTCGTCATGGAAGCGCAGGGTGAATGGAAGCTCTTGCTCTGTGCAGTTCATAACGATAACAGCAATAGTGCCATCAGGGTTGCGGAAAGCTGTTGTTTCAAGCTTATCTGTATATTTGGAGAAACCAATGCGTTTAGCACCCGGACGAATATATTTACTGAAGTGCCCGATGTAATAGAAAGAGCTCTCAAAAGTAATTTCATCGTTTTTGGTATCTCCGATAATTGGAGCGTCACAGTAATTTCCTACATGATTAGGTCCACCTTGCTCATCCAAGACAATGTTCCAGTCTGTCCAGCTCGACATCCAGTTGTTCAGATTGCCAATAATATCATGTCCGTAACGTTCACCGGTGTTCCATGAGCCGAGATGAACGCCACCTTCTTGGCAGCCTTCGCTGAAGAACAGCTTTTTATCTGGGAAACGATCATGTACAGCAGAGAGGGCTTCGAAGTGATCACCGGAATACCAGTGGAAGCAAATTCCCCATATGTATTTGGACGCTGCTTGATCTTCAAAAGCAACCTTAGCACGGTCATATACCCGTTCTTTGTTATGATCCCAGATCATAACTTTTACATGGCCCAAGCCCGCTTGTTCCAGAGCAGGTCCCAAGTAGTCACGCACAAAATCCTTTTCTTCTTCAGCGGTATACAAGCAGGAATCCCATCTTTGTACAGCTTTGGCTTCATTCTGAACACTGACAGCCCAGATATCAATCCCTTCTGCAGCGTACGCCTCAATATATTTAACGAACATGTTAGCCCAAGCCTCACGATATTCAGGCTTAAGAGCTCCGCCTCCGTTCATTTGCCCGTTTGTCTTCATGAACGCTGGAGGACTCCATGGGGAAGAGAACAGACGGAAATCTTCACCTACTGCTGCGGCAGCATTTTTTATGAGGGGGATAATTGATTCGTGATCTCTGGAAATATCGAATGAACGTAGCTCCGCATCGCCTTCCTCTACATAAGCATAGTTGCCCAGTGAGAAGTCGCAGCTTTGGATGTGTGAGCGGCAAAGGGTGTATCCGATGCCGTGCTCAGGATGAAAATAAGCGTCAATGATTTCTTTTTGTTTAGCTTCACTAAGTTTAGCGATAGTAACGGCAGAGGACTCCGTAAGGGCTCCACCAAAGCCTTCAATTTCTTGATACTCCAGATCATCATAGATATTGATTAGCTCTGATTCGACTCCTGACGTATCGGGAAGGAAAATCAGAGGGTCCTTTTCTGTTAAACGATCCGTGGTTTCTTTAGCGGTTTGAATGACGCGAATAGTTTTACTCATAATGGTTGATAACCTCCTACATATGAATTCTGTCTTTATTATAGAAGGAGATTCACTGCACTTTGAAGAAACAATATGGCTAAGAACCTCAACAATCTGGTCATTGATTACTATAGAAAGAGGAGCAAATGCGATGGAAACAAACAGCATTCAAATTAGTTTGTGTGGATTTATCCGCCATACTCAGCCTTTTCGGCAACTATATCGCAGTGGGTTGGATACCTATATCATCAGGCTGCAAGCCGAAGGGGAATGTGAAGTCCTCATTGATGGAGAAATGACTACCGTAGTACCTGGGGATCTACTATTATTTAAGCCCTATGATATATATGATCTGAGAATCGGTGAAAAGAAAAGTCCTCTGGGACATAGTGTGGACTATTTTGTAATGTGTACAGGGGAATGGGTGGACCACTGGTGGAACCTGCGTGAGCGACCCAAAAAGGTTAGAATTGCGGATGATGGTAAGCTGCAAAGTATATGGCAACAGCTTGATCTGGAGAATAGAAGACTAGACGGGGGTAGCCCTGAAATACTTGAAGCACTATTTAAAGCTTTATGTTTGCTGTTAGATCGGGCTATGGAAGAGGCACCTGCATCATCTTCGGCTTCGCTTCTACACGGACTTAAGATGAAGAGTTATGTGGAGGAGCATGCTACTTCAGAGATCAGACTAAAGGACGTAGCCGCTCATGCTGGAATTAGTGTGACAAGGGCCGTACATTTATTCAAAATCCAATTCGGTTATTCTATTATGCAATATGCGGGGCAAATCCGGCTTGCGATGGCACTGAGATTAATGGACAATACTAATTACACCTTAGAGCGTATAGCAGAGGAGACGGGGTTTGGAAGTTATACCTATTTTCACAGGGTGTTTCGGGAGCGTTATGGTGTCTCGCCAGGTATCTATCGAAAGAGAGAGTAGAAGGTTTAGCAGTAAAAACAAGCTGCCCCATAAATCACAGAGTAGGACTCAGGGGCAACTCCTCGATTAGATGTTAATTATAGTAAGGCCAGCCAGCAGAATCCCATTCGAGATCACTGATTAACAATTTGGGTGCGCCATTCTCAGCGACACTGTAAGCATGGCGGACGATAACGTTGGTTCCGTATATATCCTGTCCACCAGGACCCGCCCAAAAACTGTTGCCGCTATCGATGACCGTAGCCCCGCCATTTTTCATATCGGTACCGTCCTTTGCATAGAAAGGCCCCAGTACGCTGGTTGAGCGTCCCACTGCAATTTTATAGGTGCTGTTTACGCCTGAGCAGCATTGGCCAATGGATACGAATAGATAATAATATCCGGTATTTGGATTGTAAACCATGCTGGAGCCTTCAATCCCCCCGGATTTAGTGGCAATGCGATACGAGTTGCCCGTTGGCTTCATGGTTGTTTTGTTGATGGAGGTAATGTAAATCCCGTTGCTCCAGGAACCGAAGGTCATCCATAGGTTTCCGTTAGCATCTGCCGTAATGTTAGGATCAATGGCGTTATAATTGGAGGCGTCATTTGATGAGATAACGACACCTTGGTCCGTCCATTTTCCCCCGGAGATCGATTTAGTAGTTACTAAACCAATAGCAGACACTCTTGAGCCGAATGTGGAGATAGAATAATAGAGGTAATAGGTACCGTTATAGTAGAAAATTTCTGGAGCCCATACATCTAGCCCTTCTTGATTGGGAACGTAAGAGCTCCACCAGGAGGGTTTCGAGTTATAAATCGGGAGGGAGCGAATATAGTTCGTTCCATCGTTTGAAAACATCACTTGGAGACCTGATCCCGTGCTGAATACCCAATGTGTGTTTCCCTCTTTGATATATGAAGGGTCGTGTACGTTGGTATCTCCAGTCAGATTCCAGGTTGCTGCATAAGCTTGCGATCCTGCTGAGAAAACAGTTGTAAAAAGCATTAAAAAAGACAACAATAACAACCGATAACCTTGCCTACCTTTTTTCGCCATATTTCTTCTCCTTTTAGTTTAGATTTCCCTAAAGTGTTTCATTATTTTTCGATTGATAACGCTTACATAATATCTTGTATTATTTCTCTAGTCAATGATTCTTTTGGATCAATAAAAAAGCAAATCTCGGTCATCGGAGACTTGCTTTTTTATATTTTAAAATAAATCTGTGATCGCTTGTTCAAATAATCTGACACTATTTTCCCAAGTCCATTTGCGCGAATATCTTTCCCCCTGCTCCGCTAATTTAGTTCTTAAGTTGGGATCACGTATTAAGCGGATGACATCTTCACCGAGCCGGTTCTCATATCGATAAGAGAGCAAACAGTTTTTCTTGTGATGGGCGTATTCCATATTCCCGCCTGAATATACACAGACTAACGCTGCTCCACAACGCATGGCCTCAAGTCCCGGTAAAGAGCCTGTATCAAAAATACTTGAGCTAACAAAAATATCCGCACCGTTATAGTGATAGCAGAGCTCCTCATCATTTGCTGGCGTAAAGAACCGATATTTGCCAGTAGCTTTCATTCTTTGGAGAATTTCTGAGGTGTTGAACTCGTCAGGCGGACTGATGAAGTTAATATTTACATCGGGATATTGGCTTTTTACGTAATCCAGCTGTTCTATAAGATAATCTTGCTCACGGTGCCAGGAGAAACCTCGTTCTGTTTTTCTTAATATAGCTGTTATGTTTAAAGGCTCTTGAAGACTGTGACGGATATTCATATTTTTAAAAGAGGAGCTAATGCCAATGGGCACGATACTGCCGGTGATACCATGATTTAAACGGATCAGCTCCTGCTGCCAACGTGATAAAACGATTAGATGCTCAGTGATGTGATAGGAGGGGAAGGAGCGTCCGTTATCCGGTAAAAAAGGTGGCTCATAACATAAAGATAAACGTACATGAACCCCTTTTCCTTGTTGGCTTGCTGCTTGGGCGATGGGGACAGTTGTATAATAATTAGAAACAATGACGTCTCCGGGAGGAAAGTCATGCTCGTGAATATTCATATGTGAGGAGCGGATTACGTTTGCGCGCACATCATAAGAAATAGCGCCATCCACAGGCAAAAGGAGATTGACCTGATGACCCAAGTCTGTCAGTCCATTGGTGAGCTCTACTAGCATACGTTGTGCTCCGCCATGAGATAAGGTCAGAATAGGGAATGTGAATCGCATTGATAATCCCGTCCCTTCCAAGTTAGAGCTATAATGGTGAAACAATATGATTCAATCGTTCTGTTTTTTATTTTATTCAGCTCTTATAGAAAAGTACCATTTATCAAGCTTATAAACAAAAGGAGAAGGAAGAGGGGGGAGTATGAGGGAAGAAAGCCGTTCGGTGGTGGGCAATTTGACGAAGGCTGATCTAGAACAGGAGGTCACCATTAGTTTCCCTGAGGGGGCTGGAATGGAGAATTATACTTGGAGTATTCAAAAGATTATGATCGGAGCGGCAGAGCATTATTCCTATCATACAGGTCAAATCGTATATGCCTCTAAATTGCTGCAGAAAGAGGATGATCATCTGCTCAATAACTGGAAACATTATTTTTGAGCATAGATAAAGCTGGGGATAGATGCGCAGCTGCTGCTAACACCTATCCTCAGAAATGGATTTTTATTGTGTTATAGGTGCAAGCTTCTTCAGTAAAGCAACGGTATCATTAACCTCCAGATCCTTGATATCTTCTAATGACACATCGATCATTGGCTTATATTCTTGGAGTTTGCGCAGGAAAGCCTCGGTATGGAATACTCCGCTGCCTGCTTTTCCGTGGTATGCTTTTTCACCATCTTGATAGATATCTTTTAAATGCGCCAGAATGATACGGTCGCCGAATAATCTAAAGGAATCATCGACAATTTGATCCTGCAAATGCGCAGCCGTGCCAATAAAATTACAAGGGTCCAATACAACACCAATACAGCTTGATGGGACTTCATCTAAGATGCGGCGCATCTTGTCTGGTGTAGAAAGTGTATGTGTGCAGACCCCTTCTAGTCCTAGAAAAACGCCCCATTTTTCAGCTTCCTCTGCAAGTTCTTCTACAGTTGCCCTTAACGTATCCCAGCCGATAGCTTCGTAATGGATCGGATCTTGTGCTTGAAAAGTAGTAAGCGCACCTGTTTCTGTTGCCACCATAGGTGCGCCGAATTGGCGGGCATAACGAAGATGCTCTTTAAAACGATTGATCTCAGCTCTCCGGATGACAGGATCCGGATGAACAGGGTTGATGTAACAGCCCAAAACACCGATACGTATTCCTGCTTTGTCAAATTGTTCGCCAATATAGCTGGCAAGACCTGGACTTAGTTTACCGGTAGAAGTGTCGATGTCCTGAATGGCTTTGGATAATGCAAGCTGAACAAAATCGATATCATAATTCTGAAGGGTTGCAGTTAACGACTTGAGCGGCAAGCAGCCAAATGTGTGGGCTAGAGTTCCGTATCTGATGAGTAACCTCTCCTTTAATAGAGTAAGTATGAGTAATAACCTTCATAATAGTAACGCTTTCATAAGGATGCAAGTGATTTATCATTATCGCGGGTCAGGAAATTGATGATTTCAGTGTTGACTCTATCCGGTTGCTCATGATTAATGCCGTGTCCCGCACGGGGAATCACTTGGTAATGAAACTTTCCATCCTCTAAAATATCTATGAAATCCTTTGATTGTTTTAACGCGTGTTCTCCTACTAAAAAATAAAGCTTATCTCTGACGGCAACTGCGGCGTTTTTATCATATTTTTGAAGCTTATGAACAAACATAGCTTGCTGATTATGAGCTCGCATTAAAAGAATTAGATGAGCAGCTACTTCTGGGTGATTGTTAAATAAAGGGGAGTCAGGCGCACTTAACTTCTTCAGCACTTTCAGTAAATTGCGATCCGTGGGAATCAGAATCTCTGGGAACATCATCATTAGCGTTTGCAGCATGGCTTTGATGGGTGTGGTGACCATTCCGCCTTCCAAACAAATCACACGGTTCACTTTGTCCGGTTGCTTGGTTGCATAATTAAAAGCAATATAGGCTCCATTTGACACCCCTGCAATATTAAAGATGTCTATGCTCAGATGTTTGGCTATTTCATTAATCCATTCCACCTGCTCAAACTTTTGTTTATTAAAGTGCGCATTAGGAATGCTTTTTCCGGGTCCGCCCAGAGTATCAATAGCAACGCAGTAAAAATGCCGCGATAATTCCTCGATGTTAAGGAGCCACATGACCGCCGAGTTATCACCAACGCCATGAAACAGAAATAAAGGGGGATTACTCTTTTGCCCGGTAAGGATACAATGCGTCAGCCCATATATGGTTGGGAGATCGAGCTCTTCAAGAGGAATAGGCCACTGATCAATTAGCTGTTGGTAGGATTGCCACACTCGTTCTTGCACCTTGGCATTCTTAAAGCTATTTACCATCACAAACCTCCTTAGTGAAAATACAACATCTGTATCTTATTCCAATAAGTATACTACGAGAGTGCGGAAGGAGGAGCGCGCAATAGGAACATTCCTGTGAAAAGAGGGGTGCAGACCAGATAAGTGTATTTCATACAACTAAATTGCTACTTTACTCTCACTACGGTGATATAGATGTACTTCGTACAACTATTTCTCTCGTATTTAGCTGATTCAGCTAAATTGGGCGAATTTAATTGCACAAAGTACACTTAACACATTAGGCGTGAGCATTGAAGATCATTTTAGTTGTAGAATGTGCAATTAAATAATGCATGCCGGTCTCTTTTGCGGTAAATTTTGATAGGGAAGTTATTAATAACGTTCTAGGTGGGGATGATTATGCTCGTTGAGCTAAAGGAAGCTAGTGTTTCAGATGGACGCGATATTTTTGAGCTGATTGTGGAGATAGGTCCGGGGGAGAATGGATTCGTCAATAACGGATTTGATCTGGCTTACAGTCAATTTCCTGATTTCATCCGGGATCGGATAGCACTTTCACAAGGTGATAATCTTCCGCCACAGTATGTAGCACAAACCAACTACTGGCTACTGATTGACGCTTATCCTGTTGGTGTCGGAAAACTAAGACATTCCTTAACTGATCAATTGAGGAAGTCCGGTGGACACATCGGTTATAGTATCAGACCCAGTGAAAGAGGAAAGGGTTATGGCACGATTTTTTTGGCAGAGCTGTTAAAAAAAGCTGCGGACATGGGGATTGATAAGGTCATGCTGACTTGTGAGCCGGACAATATATTTTCGAGAAAGGTTATTGAAGCGAACAAAGGAATACTACATGGCATTGAGAATGAAAAATGTAACTACTGGATCACCCTTTAAGCTGGTGTGAAAAACAGGGGAGGAGTTGCCAAGAGGCAGCTCTTTTTTGTTATTCGCGATGTTATTGTAGTTCATCCAATAGAGATTCGTCTAAAATGTGAAAAAAATTTAAAATTTTGTTGAAAGCGCTCTATTCAAACACAAACAAATAGTTTAAAATCAAAACAAACAAAAATAAACAAAAAAACAAACATTCAAAAACGGAGGTATTCACAAATGGTACAAAACTTATGGGATTCATCTCGGGAAACGAAATTAAACAGGGGATTGGATGCATTAGTGTTCCGCTCTAATCTGTTGGGCGAAGATCGCAGAGTCTGTAACTTTGGCGGAGGGAATACCTCCAGCAAAACGATAGAATTGGATTTTCGCGGGCGTGAGGTAGAAGTAATGTGGGTGAAGGGCAGCGGCTCTGACCTTGCTACGATGAAAGCAGGCAACTTTACCGGACTAAGGCTTCAGGATATTGCCCCGTTATTTGAACGTGATGAAATGCCAGATGAAGAGATGGTAGCTTATCTCGCAAATTGTATGATTGACCCTAAACATCCGCGTGCTTCTATCGAGACGTTGCTGCATGCATTTTTACCTTTCAAGCATGTGGATCATACGCATCCAGATGCCATTATCAGCTTATGCTGCGCTCATAACGGTAAGGAAATTGCCCGTGAGATTTATGGGGATCGTTTCGTATGGGTGCCATACATCCGTCCAGGCTTCACTTTATCCAAAATGATTGCCGAAGGTGTGCTCGCAAACCCGAAAGCTGAACTAGTGCTGATGGAGAAACACGGTCTCGTGACTTGGGGGGATACACCTGAATCTTGTTATGCCAAAACAATCTCCATAATTAACGAAGCGGAAAGTTATATTGAAGAAAGAATTGAAGATCAGAACCTATTTGGCGGCCGCAAATCAGAAGCACTTCCAGAAGCAGAGCGGCGGGCTGTAGCGGCGGCAGTGATGCCACTGATCAGAGGCGCGGTCAGCGATGAGCGTAAAATGATTTTGACCTTCGACGATGCGGAGGATGTGCTGCGTTTTGTAGGAGGGGCTGACTCGGAGAAGTTATCCGGTGTAGGCGCAGCTTGTCCAGATCATTTGGTACATACCAAAATGAAGCCGCTTTTTGTTGCGTGGGAGCCAAATACCAATGATATCGATGGCTTGAAGGCGAAGCTGAGCGAAGCGATTAGCGATTATAAGGAGCAGTACAAAGCGTACTTCGACCGTAATAAACATGAAGGCGATGTAATGTTCGAGGCTGCGCCACGTGTGATCCTGATCCCTGGCGTGGGCATGATCAACACAGGTAAAAGCTGGAGCAATTCTAAGATCAGCGGAGCCTTGTATCACCGGGCGATTGCTGTTATGCGCGGAGCTACTGCGCTGGGAGATTTCGTCTCTCTAAGTGAGAATGAATCGTACAATGTGGAATATTGGCCCCTGGAATTATATAAATTATCATTGGCTCCGGCAGAAGCGGAGTTCTCCCGTAAAGTTGCCTTTATTACAGGTGGTGCCGGGGGAATTGGGAGTGAGACGGCTCGTCGTTTAGTATCAGAAGGAGCGCATGTTGTATTGGCAGATCTCAATCTGGAGGGTGCACAAAAAGTAGCGGAAGAGATTAACGCTAAGTTTGGTGAAAATCGTGCATTCGCCGTTAAAATGGACGTAACTCAGGAAGAGCAGGTAACCGCAGCTTATGCGGAGACAGCCCTTTTTTATGGCGGGGTCGATATTATTGTTAATAATGCTGGGCTTGCAACCTCCAGTCCGTTTGATGAGACTTCATTGAAAGAGTGGAATTTGAATATTTCTGTGCTGGGCACAGGATATTTTCTCGTTGCACGCGAAGCTTTTAAAGTGATGAAGGAGCAAAAAATCGGAGGCAGCATGGTATTCATCGGCTCCAAAAATTCTATTTTTGCAGGTAAAAGCGTCTCGGCTTACAGTTCTGCCAAGGCGCTCGAAGCCCATCTGGCCCGCTGCATAGCAGCTGAAGGTGGAGAGTTTGGCATCCGTGCCAATACGATTCTGCCCGATGCAATTCTACAAGGATCAGCTATCTGGAATTCGAACTGGCGTAATGAACGGGCGGCTGCTTACGGGATTGAGCCGGATCAATTAGAGGAGCATTACCGTAAACGCACGACGCTGCTAGTTAATATTTATCCACGTGATATTGCCGAAGGCGTTGCTTTTTTTGCTTCTTCCAAGTCAGAGAAAACTACGGGTTGTATGCTGACAATCGATGGTGGAGTGCCAGCAGCTTTTACTAGATAAGAGGTAGCTTGAATATAGATAGGGATAACGGAGGGAAATCATGCTGATTGCAGACAGATATGAACGAATCGTAGAACTAGTGAATGAACGCGGCAGTATCCGTGTCTCAGAATTGAGTACATTATGCCAAGTGACGGAAGAAACCATTCGCCGCGATCTGGATCGATTGGAAAAAGCGGGGCGGCTGCTGCGTTCGCATGGCGGAGCAGTTAGCCTGCGTGACCGGCAACCGGAGACCCCTTATGCTGAACGAGAAATCATGAATGCAGCGGAGAAACAGCGGATTGCCCGTGAGGCGGTAATGATGATTAAGCCGGGCGATCGGATTCTACTGGATGCCAGTACAACGGCTTGGTATATGGCTTCGCATTTGCCGGATATGCCGCTCACTGTGTTGACCAATTCTACTAGAGTGGCAGCAGAGTTAAGCGGGAAGGAGCGGATCGAGGTCTTTTCTACAGGCGGGCAACTGAGCCGCAGATCAATGTCCTATGTGGGTCATTTAGCAGAACGTTCGCTTGAATTGTATCACGTGGATAAAATGTTTTTTTCCTGCAAAGGATTTCATCTCGAACGTGGCGCTAGTGAATCAAATGAGCTGCAAGCTATGGTGAAACGAAAGATGATTTCTATAGCGGAGCAAGTGATCTTATTATGCGATTCCAGTAAATTCGGAATTCAAGCGTTCACACATTTTGCGGCTCCTAGTGATGTGGATGTCCTAATAACGGATTACAGCCCTGTTGAAGAACAAATGAAGCAGTTGCAGAAGCTGAACATCGCAATAACGACGGTGTAGTAAATAGTTGTGCAGGAGGTGAAGGCATGAAGGTATCGATGTTTATAACCTGCGTCAGCGATGCCGTGTTCCCGAAGGTCGGGGAAGCCATGGCTCGTCTGCTGGCCAGATATGGCGTACAGCTGGAGTTCCCTGAGGTGCAGACTTGCTGCGGACAGCCTGCGTACAACAGTGGATATTGGAATGAAGCGCGGCAAGCTGCACTTACGATTCTGCAGGCCTTCGATGACAGTGATTTTGTCATTGCACCTTCCGGATCCTGTACGGGGATGCTTCATCATTACCCTAAGCTGTTTCAGGAAGATCCGGTTAATCTGGTCAAGGCGCAGAATTTGCAACGCAAATCCTATGAATTCAGCCAGTTTATGGTGCAGGTGCTTGGCGTAACTGATCTAGGAGCAGTGTTTCCGCATAAGGTTACCTATCATCCTTCCTGTCATGGCACAAGGATTCTAGGGATTCGCGACGAACCTATGCAGCTTATGCAAAATGTGAAGGCGATGGAGCTGGTACCACTGCCTTTTGCTGAGGACTGCTGTGGGTTTGGTGGAACCTTTGCCGTGAAAATGTCTGATATCTCCGGGGCGATGGTCACTGAGAAATCAGATCATGTGCTGGAGACGGAAGCAGAAATCCTAACGGGTCTGGATATGGGTTGTCTGATGAATATTGCCGGGAATCTGCGTTACCGCCGCGAACCCGTTCGAGTTATGCATTTAGCAGAACTGCTGTATGAGGGGGTGACTGATAAATGAGTCAAACCACCACCAATCTAACGGCGAAATCAGAGAACGGGAAGCCAGCAACAGTAAAAGAGCGTGCAGACTTGGCACTGAATAATGACTTTTTACGCAAGGCTGTTCGTTTTACCACGGAGAGACTGCGTGATGGAAAACAAAAAGCAGCTAACGATCATGGCCACTGGGAAGAGTGGCGTGAACGTGGGCGGCAAATCCGTCTACACACGATCGCCCATCTTGATTACTATTTGAATCTTTTTGCAGACAAGGCAAGAGCAAACGGCACACATATTCATTTTGCAGCAACGGGTGAAGAGGCTGTGAAGATTGCCCTTGAAATCGCGCAGCGAAAACAGGCAGCTTCTGTGGTCAAATCCAAATCAATGGTTACTGAGGAGCTGCATTTAAATAAGGCGCTGGAATCCATTGGTGTGGAGACCATAGAGACGGATCTGGGGGAGTATATTATCCAGCTTGCCGGGGAAACCCCGTCACATATCATTATTCCGGCGATTCATAAGAACCGCTACCAGATTGCCGAGCTGTTGTCCAAAGAGGCAGGGGAGGAGCTTTTGCCTGAAACTACTATTCTTGCTGGATTTGTACGGCGAAAGCTGAGAGAGAAGTTCCTTGATGCGGATATCGGAATGACTGGCTGTAACTTTGCTATTGCAGAGACGGGTTCGATGGTGCTGTTCGAGAATGAAGGCAACGCTCGTATGGTCACCACTTTACCGAAAACACAAATTACCCTGATGGGGATGGAGCGGATTATTCCTTCGTGGAGTGATCTTGAAGTGATGGCTACATTATTGCCTCGTTCGGCAACAGGGCAGAAGTTAACGGTATATATGTCGGGTATTTCTGGTCCCCGCAGGGATAATGACGGTGATGGGCCGGAAGAGCAGCATATTATTATTCTTGATAATGGCCGATCTGAGCAGCTAGGTGATCCTGAGTTTCAGGAGCTGCTGAACTGCATCCGCTGTGGAGCTTGTCTGAATGCTTGTCCTGTCTACCGTCATATTGGCGGTCATGCATATGGGGGAACGTATAGCGGACCTATAGGAGCGGTGTTGACCCCGGCGTTGAATAAAAATGTAGATCAATGGGATGACATCGCCTCAGCCTCTAGCCTGTGCGGAGCATGTTATGAAGCCTGTCCGGTCAAAATTCCTCTGCATGATATGCTCATCTATTTACGGCGGCGGAAGGTTGAACGTGGTTATGGGGATAAGGGAGAAGGTCTCGGCATGAAGGGTTTTGGGGCGATTATGGCGAAGTCACAGCGATTTAGTAATGTGATGAAGGTAGGTAGAATCGGGCAAAAGCTGCTCGTGCGAGACGGAGGAATTTCGTCGAAACTGGGGCCGCTGAAAGGCTGGAACAATTATCGGATCGCCCCGAAGCTGGCAGATCAATCCTTCCGTGAGAGCTGGAAGGGGCTGCAACAGGAGCTAGACAAGAACAGTCGCGAAATGGACCCGGCGATACAGAAGCGAATGGAAGATTTACTAGCGAAGCGGAAGCGGGAAGAGCTGGAAGGAGGGGCCGGACATGACTGAAGAGACGCACAGTAACTGGTTGGAACGTATGGAGCAGGATTCACGTGAAAAGCAGCAGACATTCATGAATGATATCGCTCGCCGCCTGAAGCGGCCGAGAATTACTGAAGCTCCTGCACATCCTTTTCGCGGCGCACCGCAGTATTGGCAGCAATTCCAGTGGAGTCCGGAGGAAAGGATTGAACAATTTACGGCGAATTTTCAAAGCGCCGGTGGTCATGTATTTCGTGTGAAGGATATGGATGAAGCCAAAGCTTTCATCGTCAGCAAAGTCAATGAGATGCTCGCACGGTATATTCTCCGGCAAAATGTCACCGAGCTAGCAGCACTTCGACTAGAGGAGGAACTCACTGATACACGGGTGTCTGTCTGGAATACAGATGATCAGGAGGCATGGAAAGCTAGGGCGGCCGAGGCTGATATTGGAATTGTGATTGCGGATTATGCAGTTGCCTATACAGGCTCCATTACTGTGCTGTCCTCTGAGAATAAAGGCCGTTCAGTCAGCTTATTACCTACCGCATTAGTTGCCATCGTTCCATTGGAGCGGCTGAAGACTCGTCTCGGTGAGGTGCTTATTGATTTTGATGAAGCTGGGCCATCGGGGCTGCCGGCGGGCATCCATTTTATCTCCGGACCTAGCCGTTCAGCGGATATTGAGAATGATCTGACGATAGGCGTGCATGGTCCAGGAATCGTATTCGCTTTGCTAGTAGGCTGATAGGAGATAAGGAGTGTTGTATAGGGATGAATACACAAGCTCATAATCAAATTCAGAATCATATTGCTGTTGATATCGGAGCCTCTAGTGGGAGAGTGGTCTGTGGAACCTTGCAGCAGCCGGGAGGAACCCTGTCTATAGAAGAAATTCATCGCTTCAGTAATGGATTCGCTGAACAAAATGGTAATCTATATTGGGATATAGATTATTTAGTTGCTGAAATCGTCAAGGGCTTACAGCAGGCCAAGGCTAGAGGGATCGAGCGCTGCACCGTGGGCATCGATACTTGGGGTGTCGATTATGTACTTCTCGATCAGGAGGGAGCGCGGATCCATGAGGTTTTTTCTTATCGTGACTCCCGAACGGATGGAGCGATAGAGAGGCTGCATCGTAACATCTCAACTGAAAGCGTTTACGGAAAAGTGGGGATACAATATCTCCCGATAAATACGTTGTATCAACTGTTTGTGCATGATCAGGCGGAGCTGGAAGCAGCACATTCCATCCTGCTGGTCCCTGATTATCTTTATTATCGGCTTACGGGTCGCAAGATTAGTGAAGTGACGATAGGTTCCACCTCTGGGATGCTGAATCTTCACACTCGTGATTACGATGAGGATCTTCTGTCGGTGCTTGGTCTTTCAAAAGAGCAATTCCCTCCCTTAACAGAACCTGGGGAACCCGTTGGGAGGTTGACGGAGGACTTGGCGGCTCGCGGTGATCTTCCAGATTGCGAGTTCATAGCAGTAGCCTCTCATGATACAGCATCAGCTGTATTAGGGGTTCCGGCAAACAGCGAGAAATGGGGATTTCTCAGTAGTGGTACTTGGTCACTCATCGGGGTGGAACGGGGTTCAGCCATCACAAGTAAAGAGGCAATGTTACGCAACTATACGAATGAATGGGGAGCCTACGGCTCATTCCGGTTTCTTAAAAACATTATGGGCATGTGGTTGATTCAAAAGGTTCGTGAGGAGTACGGCGGACAATACAGCTTCGGCGAGCTGGTAGAGCTGGCAGCACAAGAAATCCCCTTTAGATCGATCATTTATTGCAATGATGAACGATTCATGAATCCACAGAGTATGATTGACGAGATCCGCAGCTATTGTGTGGAAGCAGGACAGCTGGTCCCTCAAACGCCTGGGGAAATAGCTCGATGTGTTTTTGATAGTCTTGCTTTATCTTATTATTTCTACATTCAGGATCTCCAGCAATTGACGGGTGACAACTTAGAGAGGTTGCATATCGTTGGCGGAGGTGCGAATAACGGTCTGTTGTGCCAGATTACGGCAGATCTGTTGGAGATGGAAATTCACGCCGGACCAACGGAATCTACGGCTTTAGGCAATCTGGTGGTGCAGATGATCAGCACGGGTGCTGTAACTGATCTTCAAGAGGCGAGAAAAATTATAAGTCGTTCATTCCAAGTAACATCTTATATACCGAAGGGGATGGACCCCACGACCAAAAAAGCGGCTTTGGCACAGTTCGCCCGGCTGCAGGTCGTTAATTAGTAGCTAAGTTTAGTGGAAAGTGAGCCAAAGAGAGGCAAAAGTGCCTCATCTAAAACACACTAAGTTAAAAATCAGGAGGCTCAAACATGGAGCAGAGTAAAGAGAGCTTACAGAGCATTCAGAACAGCTACAATGAAGCGAAAAAGCTTTACGCACAGCATGGGATCGACGTAGATAAAGTGTTGGAGCAGCTAGCGGAAATTAAGATTTCTTTGCATTGTTGGCAAGGTGATGATGTGAAGGGTTTTTTGAATAAGGAAAAAGAACTGAGCGGCGGGATCGCAGTCACCGGAAGTTACCCGGGGCGGGCCGGGAATCCGGAGGAGCTGCGCCGGGATTTGGAACAGGCCCTTGCACTCATCCCAGGGCAACATAAAATAAATTTACATGCTATTTATGCGGATACAGAAGAGACTGTAGATCTCGACGCGTTAGAGCCTAAGCATTTTGAGCGATGGGTGAGCTGGGCCAAAGAGCAGGGACTCGGATTGGATTTCAATCCTACCTGTTTTTCTCATGAAAAAGCAAACGATGGCTTCACACTGAGTCACCCAGATCCTGAAATCCGCAACTTCTGGATCGCTCATTGCAAGGCCTCACGTCGAATCGCCGAGTCCTTTGGCCAAGTATTAGGTCAGCCTTGTGTCACTAATTTTTGGGTTCCAGATGGTTATAAAGATACGCCGATCGACCGCTTGTCACCAAGGGTACGGCTTCAGCAGTCACTCGATGAAATCTTCAGCGAGGAAATCGATCAGCAATATAACATTGATGCTGTAGAAAGTAAGCTGTTTGGTATTGGTTCGGAAAGTTACGTGGTTGGCTCACATGAATTCTATATGGGTTATGCGCTAAGCCGGGGCAAGGCGGTGTGCTTCGATGCTGGGCATTTCCATCCAACCGAGACGATTTCGAATAAGCTGTCTTCCTGGCTGCTGTTTGGGGATCAATTACTGCTGCATGTTAGCCGTCCAGTACGCTGGGATAGTGATCATGTGGTAACTATGGACGATGAGCTGCTCGAGATTGCCCGTGAACTGGTTCGTGGTCAGTTTCTGGACAGAACGCATATTGGATTAGATTTTTTTGATGGAAGTATCAATCATGTTGCTGCTTGGGTGATCGGAACACGAAATACATTAAAAGCTTTGCTTCGTGCCATGCTGGAGCCAATCGAGCAATTGAAGCAAATTGAGCTGGATGGAGATTACACTTCAAGGCTTGCCTTGGTCGAGGAATTTAAATCGTATCCGTTTGGAGCCATTTGGGATTATTATTGTGCGAAGAATGGCGTACCGGTCCGGGAAAGCTGGCTAAATGAAGTGAAACAGTATGAGGCTGAGGTTTTATCGAAAAGATAGAGGTAGAAGTAGAAGTGAAGTAGAACGAACTTTAACAATATAAGTAGATAAAAGATAGGCGGTTACCGGCAGGTAGCCGCTTTTTTATGTTTATGAATCGTACATGATTTGAATTCAGCTCTGATCTCTGCTATGTTTTATCCAAAAGAGAGCGAGGCGCAAACTATGAAACAATATGGACCGAACCCGAATACGCTCTATCCCAATGAACAAATTAAAAGTATCTGCTATATAAAAAATGCGATTACAAGAGACAATATCATTGTTGGCGATTATACCTATTATGATGATATAAACGGTGCAGAGAAGTTTGAGGAACGTGTGACTCATCATTATGATTTTATTGGCGATAAGCTTATTATTGGAAAATTCTGCGCGATTGCCAAAGGCATTGAATTTGTCATGAATGGTGCCAACCACCGGATGAATTCGGTTTCGACCTATCCGTTTAATATCATGGCCCATGGCTGGGAACAGGCGGTCCCGGATTTAAAAGATCTGCCGCTAAAAGGTGATACAGTCATCGGAAACGATGTTTGGATTGGACAAAATGTTACGGTTATGCCAGGTGTGCATATTGGAAACGGAGCAGTTATCGCAGCCAATTCTACAGTTGTAAAGGATATTCCGGCGTATAGTGTAGCTGGAGGAAATCCCTGCAAAGTGATCAGACAACGTTTTGATGATGAAATGATCGAATATCTTGAAGCGCTGAAGTGGTGGGATTGGGATGCTGAGCGAATCTTTAAGAATCTTGAAGTGTTATGCAGCAGCGATTTAACGAAAATCAAAGCGATCAATTAACCGTAAGTAGGTTCAGGATACGGACTTTAGTTTATCTTAAAGATATAAACCTCAATTGAGGGAATACTTTAGGTATGTACGTCATATGAACCTTTCGGAGGGAACCGGCAATGAAGAAGGATAAGGTCAAGAATAGCATGGAGCTCACTGCAGAGGAATTTCCATATAGCAAAGAAAATGAGGAAATGGTAACGCAAAATTTTTGGACGAAAACTAAAAAGTTCGCAGGCAAAATTCCATTTACTAAAGATGCTATCGCAATGTATTATTGTGCCGTCGACGCTAAAACACCTTTATGGGCGAAAGGAATTGCTTTCGGTGCATTGGCTTATTTTATTTCTCCTATAGATGCTATACCCGATGCGATTCTAGGCCTTGGATTTACAGATGATGCAGCGATTATCGCAGCAGGCATTAAAGCGATATCCGGTCAGGTAACCAACGAACATAAGGAAAAAGCTGCAGCGTTTTTTAATGGGGAAAAATAAAAGGTGCAGCATTGAGCTACACCGTAATATCTGTACCTTCAGGACAGCTTTCTGCGGAAAGCTGTTTTGTTTTGTACACCTCGCCCCAATCTTTCATGAGTTTAATAATAGGAATCAGTGTCTTGCCGAATTCAGTTAAAGAGTATTCGACTTTTGGGGGAACCTGATGGTAGACCTCACGGTGTACAACCCCATCCTCTTCCAACTCTCTTAGTTGCAGGGTCAGCATACGTTGGGTAATGCCCGGGCAGATCCGGCGGAATTCGTTAAAACGTTTCGTGCCATCAATCAAGTGATAGATGAGAATTCCTTTCCATTTGCCTCCTATAACGTCCAGTGTGAATTCTACAGGGCAAGCTTCTTTGTTGCTTTCCGGGAAATTTCCGAAGCCACCTTTTCGGTCACGCATAGCTGTTCAACTCCCATGGTATCATTTTGTATACTACATAACATTATTGTGCGTACTTTTAAAGAAGTGATATATACACTAATATTAAGCATGTGATCGGCAAACAGTCAAATGCTCGTCGATGCTAATCAAGTAAAGGGAGTGTTACTCATGGATACTTTATCGTTAAACAAGAATGAAATCCTGTCTGCATATCAGTTCAGACATGCAACTAAAGAATTCGATAGCCATAAAAAAATTAGTGAATCGGACTTTCAATTTATTCTGGAAACTGGACGATTGTCACCAAGTTCATTCGGATTCGAGCCTTGGCGTTTTGTGGTAGTACAAAGTCCGGAAGTACGTGAAAAATTACGTCCTTATGCCTGGGGCGCACAAAAGCAATTGGCAACCGCAAGCCATTTTGTGCTTATTCTCTCACGTCTTCCTAAAGATATGGCTGCTGACTCCGATTATATTAAAGGGATCATGGAGAATGTGCAGGAGTTGCCTCCGCAAGGAATGGAAGGAAAACGTAAAGTTTTTGATAAGTTTTTGAAGGTTGATTTCGGACTGATGGAGAATGAGCGGGCAATGTTCGAATGGAGCTGCCGGCAGACTTATCTGGCGCTTGGGAATATGCTGACTTCAGCTGCGTTAATCGGGATCGACTCCTGCCCAATGGAAGGTTTTGATAAAGCTAAGGTTGAGCAGATTCTGGAAGAAGAAGGGATTTTGGACGCTGAGCATTTTGGAATCTCCTGTATGGCAGCTTTCGGATATCGCCTGAATGAACCACGTGGTAAGACGCGTCAAGGTGCAGAGCAAGTAATTCAGTGGGTTTAACGAAATTGAATCTTAATCTTTGAGCCTGTAAAGTCTCTGTATTCTGGGGATTTTGCAGGTTTTTTTGCGATATTTCTTATAAGATTCAAAAATTAATTGAAAGTTTCATGAAAACTCTGATACCCTTATGAAGGTGACTCCATATTAGCGCTATCGCTTTAACTTAATAATGAAGGGATCCTGCATCATGAAAATCATTCGCATTATTATCCAAGTGTTCCTGCTATATTTGTTCTACTTGGCTGGGGACTATCTGCAAAAGCAACTGCATCTCCCCGTTTCCGGGAGTATCGTAGGATTACTGTTACTTTTTGTTCTATTGTTATTCAGGGTCGTGCCTGTGAAGTGGATTGAAGAGGGTGCTACAACGATATTAGCTTATCTTCCGTTATTTTTTATTCCAGCGACAGCTGGGATCGTGAATCATATGGATATCTTTAGTGGTAGAGGTTTACTATTAATCCTAATCCTTATCGTTAGCAGTGTTCTCACGATTGCCGCAGCTGCACATTCTAGCCAATGGCTTACTAGCGTAAACAACAAGCTGAAAGCGGGATGGAGCGGCAAGAGACTAAGCGAAAAGGGGAAGGAAATATAATGTTTTTTATCGCAACAGGTATTGTACTGCTTAACGTAGCTATTTATTTGATGATGTCAGTAGTATATAGACGATTTCGTATTCCTGTACTTATTCCCGCGCTTACAGCAACAGTGATTGTTGTAACTTTACTACTATATTTTCATATTCCGTATGATACATATATGATAGGCGGCAAATGGATTAATCAGCTGCTCGGTCCTGCTGTAGTATCGTTAGCCTACCCATTATATAAACAACGTAATGTGTTGATTGAGAATCTCCCGGCAATTCTGGGCGGAGCCATTGTAGGTCTGCTTATAGGGATGTTTAGTGGACTGCTTTTGGCGGCAGGTCTAGGCTTCTCTAAATTATATGTTTTATCTTTATTACCTAAATCGATCACTACACCTGTAGCGATACAGATCTCGAACAGCTTAGGTGGGGACTCTTCTTTAACCTCTGTATTTGTTATGATTGCTGGATTTACAGGTGCGATTGGCGGACCTTTTATCATCAAACTGTTTAGAATTCGTAGTGAGGTTGGAATCGGAATTGGTCTAGGAACCGCTTCACATGCTCTAGGAACAGCAAAGGCCTTGGAATATGGTGAACAATCCGTTTCGATGAGCTCGGTTGCGATGACTGTTTGCGCCGTAGTTGGCTCTTGTATCGGCCCACTTGTAGCGTGGATGATGTACCCTTAAATTATTCTTTTAATTGGACTATGTTTGCAAAACACTCCATCGGGTAACTATAACTAAGGAACAAAAAAAGCAAAGCACCTGAGGAGGATTTCACATGTCCGATCACACACAAGATGAAGCGGAAATCCGCAACAAGGAAAATAAAGAAGGCGATTCATTAGCTGAAATTAAGAAGATGGAGAACGGTGTAGACATCGAGCCAGAGGCAGATGAGTGGGTAGCCAAACCTGCTGAATCCTCACACCCAGATCCGCTTCCCGATAATTTGGAGTAAATGATTCGGAAGACAGGCTGTCCTTTAGGGGACAGTCTGTTTTTGTTGATGATTATAGTAAGTATTGTATAATAAATAAAAGTACAACCTCATCAGAGTGTTTTCTCCAAGTTCGTCTTAGCTTTTCGCAAATTTCACAGATCTTTGCCAACAGGGAGGAAATGGAATGCGTAGTCGGAATGAGAACAGCCGTTACCGGCAAAAACGTGGTGAGGCTCTCGCAGGAAACTTTGAGAAAAAGTACGGTTCAAACTTTGGCGTACGCAGTGAGCTTAAGATGGATGCACTGAAGAAACAAAACGACGATCAGTTGCTGACGACACCTCATGAAGAAGAGCATAAATAATTAGAGGTAACAAGTGGGAGACTTTTACTCCTGGAATTCTGGAATGGAGGCATAACCTTTTGGGTTATGTCTTTTTTTGTGCGCATATTTCCAGAACGATCAAGACATAATAGGGCCGGATGGACAACTAAGAAAATAATGACAACGGGAGGCGAGATTAGGTCATGATTATTCCTATATTTTCGTTAAGTGGAGATATAGCAGTTACTGTGGTGGGCCAATACTTTTTTTATTTTATGGTCTATTCCTTTTTAGGTTGGGTATTGGAAGGGACCTATAATCTATACAGTAATGGAAGCTTTCGCAAAGAAGGATTTCTAAAAGGTCCATTTAAGCCGATGTACGGCTTTGCTCCACTATTGCTATTGATTGCTAGAGATTTGACGCTGCCACTTCCGCTTTTCCTATTTCTTGCGCTAATCATTCCTTCTGCTGTGGAATTTATAAGCGGTTGGCTGTTAAAAACGGTATTCCATAAGCAATGGTGGGATTACTCAGGAATGTCTTATCAACTGCAAGGGCATATTTGCCTGCGTTTTTCTCTATATTGGTGGGGGCTTTCAGTAGCTAGTGTGTATGTAATTCAGCCGCTTATGGAGCTTTTATATTCGGGTGTTCAGCCTATTTGGAAATTCGTGCTTCCGATCGTGGGGTTCTACTTTATGGCGGATTTATTATGGACCTGCTGGAGCCGGTATCGGATGGAGAAAACCCCTCAATATCAGAAGTAATGGTTTTCTATATGTGTACTACGAGTCTTCTTTTGTGTATCAAGCACAAACATTTCGTGGACAGGCATTTCGATATTGCATATCCGTTTCTAGTCATAAATAATATAGCAATATATTAAATACTAGACGGACTGGTGGCGATAACGATGACAGGGAAGATTCTAGTGAGCGCATGTCTGTTAGGGCATAAAGTACGTTATGATAATGGCGATGTTCCGTGTCTCGATGCCCGATTCCTAAAGTGGTATGAGGAAGGGCGTTTTGTCCATATTTGTCCAGAGGTAGTGGGAGGTTTGCCAACCCCTCGTCCTGACGCACAGCGGCAAGGAGATCGGGTAGTGACGGGGGCAGGCGTTAATGTTACGGAGCCATTTATGAAGGGGGCTCAAGCCACACTAAAGCTGGCTAGGGAACATCAGGTTGCATTAGCTATTTTAAAACAAGACAGTCCTTCATGCGGAAGCCTGTATATTTATGATGGAACCTTTAAAGATACGAAAGCACCGGGAGAGGGCACCACTACGGAGCTGTTGAGGAAAAATGGGTTTAAAGTATTTGGCGAAGATCAGCTGGATGAAGTCGAGCAGGAACTCGCACGTATGGACGAGCATGGCATTCTTTAAGTAATAAATAGGCTGTAGGATACATAGTGTGTATAAGGGGAACGAAGCAGTGTCCTTGGGAGAGGAAATGCCGTCCGATGAGCCATCCTTCATTTGGGATAGGAGGCGGACGCAGATGAGTATTGATCAGCTCATTGCTTTGCTCGTTCTTGTCATTATGATCGTACAGCTTGCTGGCACAAAAGGTAAACACTAAGACTCACCTCATTGTAACTGCTTCCGGAGCTCAGCATTTTTTGAGTTCGGAAGCTTTTTTTGTCCACGGCTATGCATATTGTGAAATCTAAAGGATTCCTTCATAGTGATGTCTAATATACATATAGTGGGTTTTTGGGAAGTCCAAGGAAAGAATTTAGGGGGAACTATGAAATTTAGAACATGGATAATCATTGTGCAGTTATTTATGATTGCTGTGCTTGTAGGCGTATTGGCGGCCGATCTAGGTGAGACAGGCTCAGATGAGTCTAAACATGATGATATTTTAATACATTTTGATCAAAAAGATTTAAACAGGATGAAAGAAACCGTTCAAAGGTTTAGTGAAGGTAAAGGAGATAACCTGATGTTGATTGAGCCAACCACGGATAGTGGACGGTTAATTCATGATTTCTATTCTAATGGTAAAGAGCTTCATTGGGTAAAGGATGATACAAGAGATGCATGGAGTAGTAGTCCTGGGAAGATCGAATATGTATGCCAAGCGATTGAACTAATAGAGACAGGTGAGCAGTTTAATGTCGAGTTATCTCAATGTAATGTTCAGCCAGACGTTGAGAAAATAAACGTGGTCAGCTTTTTAAAAGAAAGATTATAAACCCATTTACGGAGAGGATGGATGATCAATATGCCGATGTCTGAGTACTATCAAGGGATTCGTGGGAAAGTGGGCTCAGAATTATTAATGATGCCTTCCGTAGCTGCAGTAGTAAGAAATAAAGAGGATGAGATTCTGTTCATCCGCAAGCCAGGAGAATCTTTGTGGGGATTGCCTGCGGGAGCGATTGAGCCAGGGGAGCGTCCCGGAAGAACCTTACGCAGAGAGGTATATGAAGAGACAGGGTTGATGGTTCATCCTACGTCGATTTTAGGTGTTTTTGGTGGAGCGAAATATAGATACGAATATAGTAATGGCGATCAGGTAGAATATACGGTTATTGTATTTGAGTGCTCTATTATCAGAGGAACGCTTAGAGCTATAGATGGGGAGATCGAAGAATTTAAATTTTTCAAAGAGAACGAGCTGCCAGAGATTGCAATTCTTTATCCTAGAGAGATTTTTATAAAAGACCGAGAGAAGACTGCAACGATATTTGAGTGACTGAGAGGAGTGCCTCATGAAGACATACATTTATATGGTTAGACATGCAGTGTCACCTTTTGTATTAGGGAACGAGCGGGAACGGGGATTATCCGAAAAAGGACACGCAGACGCTTATAGAATCAAAGAGCTTTTGGCGGAGGAGGAAATTACATATTTTGTATCCAGCCCATATAGACGAGCCGTAGAGACAATTAAATATTTGGCAGAAGCTTCGAACCAAGAGATTGAACTGTATGAAGAACTCAGAGAACGAGCAATCGGAAGTGTCGAGATTGAAATCAGTGAAGATGATTTTCTGCAGGGCATTCGGACATCGTTCAACGACAAGCAATATAAAATGCCGGATGGAGAGAGTACCCAGGAAGCACAAGAGCGTGCAATTCCTGTTATCAAGCAATTAATTCAACAGCATAAAGGCGGAAAAATCGCATTAGGTACGCATGGGAATATCATGACCATTATCTTGAATTACTTCGATAAGAAGTATGGATATGAGTTCTTTGAACAAACTTCCAAGCCGGATATTTACAAGCTGGAATTTGAAGAATTGGAGCTTACCCATGTGGAGCGGCTGTGGGACTCCGAAGTGCTGAACAGATGAAATATTTTATAAAGCTGAATGCACTAAGCGTACTTTATGCCTTTATGTTGTTTGTTGTAATAGAGCTGCCATTGAATATTTATCGAATCAGCAGAATTTCCGGCTTGGAGCTGGGAAAAGTAGATACCTTGCTGTTTATCTTCAAGCTTGTTTTATTTTTATTATCTTCTATAGTATTTATTTGGCTTACAAAAAAATATTTGAGCGGAAAAAAATCCATGTATTTCACTACGATCCTATGGTTTCCCTATTTGATTCTATTCATTAGTTTATTCGCAACCTGGTTCCCAATCACAGAACCTGCAGATAAACCTGCACCGGTAACAGGACTGATCATAATAGGAGCCATGATTATTTATCCGTTTTATATCGCAATGATTAGTATTATCGCAAGCATTAATTTTAAGTCAGAAGCTGGATAGAGGTTGGAAATGAGGATCAATGATCTGAAAGAAAGACTTTTTTATAGTTGTATCTGCCTCGTTGTTATTGTATTGGGGTTAAGCACTAGAGTATTCACGGATCAGCTGCCTTTGTTTGTATCTAGACATTTCGGAGATGCGCTTTGGGGCAGCATGGTTTATTTTATATTTCGGGTCCTACTGGTAAATCAAAAGCTAAGGCTCGCCTTTGTATGGAGTTTGGTGTTTAGCTTCGGTATAGAATTTAGCCAGCTGTATCAATCGGAATGGATCAACAGCATCCGTTCTACAGTATTGGGTGGTCTAATTCTCGGAAAAGGATTCCTGTGGATCGACCTTGTTAGATATTTAGTGGGCATTGCCCTTTGTTATGGATTGGATCAATACTTTCACCAAAAGGTGCACCGAAATAATAACTAGTGTTTATTGGAGAGGAACCTTTAAATGGTAAATAGTTTGATTGTGGTATGCTTGCTTACGATGATTATTCACACGGCAGAAACCTTATCGTATTCGGTACGATACGCCGGAGTGAAGCTGAACAAGATAGCCATTGCGTTATCTCTCACAGGCATTATTGTTCTCGTCTCAAGAACTGCAAATATGATCCAAGCTCCACTGACGGCTAAATTCGTAGATTATGCCAAAATACATTCAGATTTTCCACTTCTTAATTACTTGAGAATTATATTATTGGCTTCTTCATTAGGGACTTTAATTGCCATTGCTGTGTTCCCTACCTTTGTAGGCTTGTTTGGGAGAATCATCTCTAAGCTTGAAATCGAAGGTTCTATCCCAAAACTGCTTACCAGTGTGACGATCGGGCAACTTAAGAACACCAGAAAATACATAAGAAAACCAAAAGTGAATCTATATAACTTCAGATACCTGGGGATTCCTAAACGTTTTATTGTGATGAATGTTTTTGTGACAGCCTTTTACACCGTAGGTGTCATATCATCTTTGTACGCTGCTCATCTAATGCCTCAATATAGCACGACTGCTTCTCAAGCTTCCGGCCTGATTAACGGTATGGCGACTATTCTGCTGACCATATTTATCGACCCACAGCTTGGTCTTATTACCCATAAGGCTACTGAAAATGTAGAATACCGTGATCAGCTAGGAAAAATATATGTGGTATTGATGGGTTCACGATTTGTAGGCACTATATTTGCTCAGCTCCTAATTGTGCCTGCAGCCCAATTAATTAGTATGTTAGTGAAGCTGATTTGAGCCGGTGGGGGCGAATCATAATCATTAGGGAAGTTTAGATTCTGCTGCTCGTAGTGCTAGCGAAATCTTCTGTTCCCAGCTGTAAATATTCTGCTGCATGGAATGAATTCGTTTCATTTGCTCATAGGATGATTTCAATTCTGTGGCGGCTCTAACTGCATCTCCTTGCTTAACAGCTGCTTTATATTGTTTGTCAGCTTCCGCGCGTACTTTCTGCGTGGCAGCGAGATTCTTACTCTCGGCAGTTATTTGTTTCTTTAAAGCAGTGATGGGTGCCAACGCATCTTTGACGGGTTTAAGCTTAGCAGCGGTTTGCTTGCGAGCGGCTGCCAAAGCGGTTGTCTTTGTCTTAATTTCGGCTCGGGCGAGGGTTACAGCAGCCTTTAGTTTATTACGCTTCAGGTCCAGCAATGTGACTGTTTTCAAGTCTTTAGCTTTCTTGGCTGCGGTAGACTGTTTACTGAGTGTGCTGTATTGTTCCAGAAGGGGAGCATGTTTCTTCTGAACTGAGCTAGCTTCTGAAGATAAGCGGCTTAACAGTGCTTGATCTGTTGACTGTATGACGGTACGAATAGATTTCAGAGCGTCATTATTCTGTTTGCGTAACTTCTGAATTTTTGAGTTATCTGTCTTGAGGGTGGCTTGAAGCGCGGTATAATTACCATGAAGACTGTTAATGTCATCCAGCGCGGAATCCCAGCCAGTAGCAGCAGACACAAGTGTGAGGTTACAGGTTAAGAAAGCTGCTACCAGCACTAATTGAGCCACCCATTTTAAATCCCTAATTCTGAAAATGTTCGTTCTACATCTGACGGTGTTTTTTGGCTTAAACATTCCTCTCAGCTCCTTAATGAATTAGTTAATATACGCAAAAAAGCACCTCCAAGATAGGCATTGACGCCTGTCTTGCGAGGTGCTTCTCCCGCACAGAAATATAAAAGATGCTCTTACTATAACTTGAAATTAATGGATAGTCAATGAACAATAGAACGTTTGTTTGCTTGTTTTTATAATTGTGAAATACAAAGGGGAGTAAATATGAGTTCACATCTAGAGTATGGGCACGATCGAGTGGCTCTGATTACCGGAACCTCCAGTGGATTTGGACTGCTGACAGCGCTCAAATTAGCTGGACAGGGGTTTAAGGTGATAGCAACCATGCGTGATTTAAGCCGTAAAGGCGAGCTGGTGCAGCAGGCAGAGCAGGCAGGAATTTTAAAGCAGCTTCATTTAATGACCATGGATGTAACTGACAGCGATTCTATAGAGACAGCAATATCTTCAGTACACGAAACATTTGGAAGAATTGATGTTCTAGTCAATAATGCAGGTTTTGCCATTGGCGGTTTCATAGAAGAAATATCTATGGAGGAATGGCGGCGGCAAATGGAGACGAACTTTTTTGGATTAGTGGCTGTGACAACAGCTGTGCTGCCCATTATGCGAGAACAGCAGAGTGGCACGATTATTAATGTGGGAAGTGTAAGTGGATTATCCGGATTTCCAGGTTATGCGCCTTATGCAGCTTCTAAATTTGCTGTTGAAGGCTTCAGCGAAAGCCTGCGTCATGAAATGTCCCCTTATGGAATAAGGGTGGTATTAATTGAACCGGGCTCCTTCCGAACACCGATATGGGGAAAAGGCATGGAGCAAATTCGACGTAAGGAGGATTCTCCGTATAAACCGCGTCTTGACGCTGTGCTACGATATTCCAAACATAATGCTGAGACAGCGCCTGACCCTAGTCAAGTAGCTAATCTTATCGGTCGTATTACCGAAATGAAGGCACCACGGCTACGTTATCCTATCGGCAAAGGTACGCGAATCTTAATCTTAGGCAAAACGCTGCTTCCATGGAAGTGGCTGGAGAGAATTATTGCGAAAGAATTGAGGTGATAGGATGGAGTCATCCATAAATTTAACAATCATTAAACTAATAGGTTATGTGTCCAGTTTGATGACCGTTTTTTTATGGCTAATTTTTATATTCATCAATCCTTATGCTGAGATTACGAATCGCTCCACTCTTGTGATTAGTATAATTATGTTGTTATTACCGGCGGGGTTATTAGCAATAGGTGTCTTTTTAAACAGAAGTCGGCTAATGCTGCTTGCATTTATCTGGAGTTTTCCCTACAGTTTATATATGTTATTGACACCCGGAATCTTTAGGTTGTTCGGGATTACGAGCCTAATGTATTTACTTTGTTTTGTGTTATTTAGAATGAACAAGATTAGATATTGAACAAGGATAGAGGTGTGCCGATGCTAGAATCGTCCGGAATCCATATCTGCTTCAACGCAGATGGCCGTGAAATAGAAATCCTCGATGTTACTCCATTTGGCAAAGATAAATTTCGAATTGAAGAGACACCGATTTTTAATCCGGCTGTTACAATGGGAGATATTATACAGGTGAAGGAAGAAAATGGAGTCTATTATTACCAAGAGACTGTTCAAAAATCTCCTTTCAAAAGATACGCTTGGCTGCTTAGTAAAGAAGCTGTTGATTCAACGGCCATTGCAGCTTTTAAACATAGAATTATAGAGAATGAAGGCAAATGTGAGTTGATCTTTGGCGGTTTGTTCGTCATTCATATTCCTAAGAATACTTCAATTGATGTTGATGGGGAAATGAATCGAATTATTGAGCGGTTCGAGATTTAAATACTAAGGAAAAAATGCTGCGTCATGAAATGCAAGGAAACTTGCACATGATGACCGCAGCATGGAGAATAGAAGAAACGCTTTTTATTTTATTTCTTCCATAAATGTCTTAAAATTTTCGGCGATTTCTTTTGATTTGGTATGGTGCAGATAATGTCCTGCATCAAGTTTTACCAATTTTCCTTGTACGGAATTTTTGACTTGCTCTTCATGCAATGATATCCAATCTTTTAAGAGAGTATCATCCCCTTGAACAAAGAGCAAAAGGGGGAGATCCTTTGGAAAAGTTGAATTTAGAGCCCCTTTATAATTAGAAGACATATGTTCCACTTCATTTAAGTTAGTGTAATTATAAGTGTTTCTAAGCGTAAGCAATCTCAATTGTTCTTTAGTTTCATCATCAAACGGCAATTCAGCATAGGGATTTCCACTTGATTTAAATAACAATCTGCCCAAGCCTGATTCTCTAAGTAGTTTTAATTTTCCTGTTGGTATTTTAACACCTATTCTGTCTTCCGTTGCAATACTATTATCAATCCCGACAAATGCACTCACTTCGTTTGGATATTTGTTCACATAATTCAAACTGTACATACCGGAAATAGAGTGTGCCATTAGAATATAACGGTCAATATTAAGCTGCTTTACAGCTTCATGAATTTCACTCACAATGTTTTCTGTGGTTCGCTCTTTTTCAGTTCTATCACTTAATCCATAACCGAAAGGCTCAATCACGACAACTTTGTAAAATGGAGATAGTTCATCTATTAACAGCTTAAAATCAAGTCCCGGTGCCACCGTTCCATAACCAGGTAAGAGCACGACTGTCTCTTCACCCTTTCCTTGAATCAAAACGTTCATATTTTTACCATCGACGCTTACAGACTGACCATAGGGTTTTATTTTAGCTTGGTCCGATTTATTGAGGAAAATATTAGTGACAAAAACAGTCACTAGAAAAAGTACTATTGCAGTAGCTAAAGCCCCTAAGGAAATAAGTATAATTTTCAGCGGTTTATTCATCCTTTTTTTAATAACCTCTTCTTCTGGTTTCAATCGCATCTTCTCCTGTTCTAATCGCTTTATTCTAGCTATCTTAATGAGTTGCTAAAGAAAGCTTACCCGATGAAGATGAACTATACATGACGACAATATGAACTGAATATGAACCAGCTAAAAAAAGTTTGACTCTATAAAATGAATGTGAGGTGAGCAATAATGTTGAAATTTATGAAGCAATGGTTGCCGAGTATTGTGATCGCAGTGGTTATTTCTTTGTTTGTTAGAACCTATGTTGCTGAAGCCATGAGAGTTCCAACGGGCTCTATGATCCCAACGATTCAAATCAATGATCGCTTAATTGTTGAGAAAATGTTATGGATGACCACACTGGAGCATGGAGATATTGTTGTATTTACGCCACCTGTAGCTGGTGATGAGAATAAAAGATATGTAAAAAGGCTAATGGGGCTGCCTGGAGATACCTTGGAAATTAAAGATGGCGCACTTTACCGAAACGGAGCGAAGGTTAACGAACCTTACCTCAATGAACAGATGGATTACACTTTTGGACCGGTTACGGTACCCACCGATCATTATTTTTTTCTCGGAGATAACCGGAATATAAGCTATGATGCTCATCTGTGGGATACTCCATTTGTGTCGAAGGATAAGTTGATTGGGAAAGTAATCGCTGAATTTAGCAATCCCTTTTAGGTAGTGTGTAAGACGGATAAATGTAAGGCTTAATCTCTAAAAATAGATTTAGGGGTGCTGAAGTCGCGGGGGTCTTTTGAACTAACCGAGTGCTTTAATGAGTCTTTAACCATATTGTTACTTTGGAAGAATTTAGCTATCCTTAAGGTAAAATATACCTACATATAGTAAGGGGTGCTGAATTTTGAAAGCTCATGTCACAGATCTCAAACATGGCGATTGTCTAATCACAGATACATTCAATAGTGTTGGCCTACACGTGCTTCCGAAGGGGACAGTGGTCTACGGAGAAGAAATCACCATCCTGATGAGGCATCAGATTGATTATGTCGATATTGAACCACGCATGATGGTGCTGGATAATGAAGAAATGAATGTGGCACAAGGGATAGATGGTAATTTTGATCAAGCCATCCAAAACTATGAATCTATATTTCTGGAAGCACTCAGCAAGGGTAGCTTTACGCAGTCGGATGTTGATAATACGCTGCAGCCCTTGCTGGAGAAATTGGATGAACAAAAGGATGTCGTTTCTTTATTATTGCTGCTGGAACGTGATGATATCAGTACATACAATCATTCATTGCAGGTCGGACTGTTATCTTTTTACATAGCGACTTGGTTAGGTCATACAAAAGCCGAAAGATTTGAGATTAGTAGAGCCGGTTATTTGCACGATATCGGAAAAAGCCAGATTGCTCCACATATCTTAAATAAGACGGATAACTTAACTCCCGAAGAATCAGAAGAACTAAAACGTCATACTACGTATGGATACGATATTATCCTTAAATCGATGAATGACGAAAAGACCGCACTAGTGGCGCTTCAGCATCATGAATTCGAGGATGGTACAGGTTATCCTAATAATCTCCGTAAACAGGACTTGCACCCGTATACGCAGATTGTTGCTGTCGCAAATACTTATGTAGGCATGACCTTAGGAAGAGCGAATCAACCGAAACAAGGCCTGATTAACGTTCTGCGCAAGGTACATGAGCTTGGATTTGGCAAGCTGAATGGAAATGCGGTACAAGCTCTGATCGGACATTTATTGCCGAATTTTGTGGGTAAGAGCGTTCAGCTTAGCAATGGTGAGCAAGGTACGATTATTATGAATAATCCGTTGGATATTTTCAAACCTCTGGTAAAAATAAATGAGACTACGTTCAGAGACTTATCTAAAGAGCGTAATTTGACTGTTGAAGAAGTATTTATTTAACGAATATTTTTGTGGCGATAAATAGGAGGCTATCTCCCTGATCCGTAAAATCAGGGGATAGCTTTTTTGTGTTATAATCGGAATTGGGTTAAAAACCCTTCAATATGGAATAGGAGAGTGCTTATCGTGATTATCAAATTCATTCGTTTACGTTAATTTGAGGTGCAATTCAATGATGACATCATCCATTTTTTTGAAAATGTATTGAGTCTTATTTAACTGTGCATTCATTGATAAAATTCGAATGAAATGAGGAATGAACAATGAGCGAAAAAATAGTAAAAGTAAACGGAATTGATATATGTTCGGATAGTTTTGGAAATCCTAGCAATCCTGCGATATTGCTGATTATGGGTGCCACCTGTTCTATGGTTTATTGGGATGAAGAGTTCTGTCAGCGATTAGCAGATACCGGACGTTACGTTATTCGTTATGATAACCGGGATGTCGGACGTTCCGTTGTTTATGAGCCTGGGAGTTCCAATTATACCGTGATGGACATGGCAAATGATGCTGCTGGGTTACTAGACGCCTATAATATAGAACAGGCAAATATCGTTGGAATGTCCTTAGGCGGAATGATTGCGCAAGTCCTTGCTACACGTCATCCGCAAAAGGTTCTAACCTTAACCTTGATCGCATCAAGTTTTTTCGAATCTGACGATAATGATCGGAACTTGCCTCCTATGGATGAGCGGATCCTCGCATTCCATGCAGATGGAGCAACACTGGATTGGTCTAATGAGGAAGAGGTAGCCAATTATTTGGTTTCAGGTTCCGGCATACTCTGTGGTTCAAAACATAAATTCGATGAGAAAAGAGCGTATAAACAAGTAAGGCTGGAAATAAAACGTGCCAACAACTTGCTTAGCATGTTTAATCATTCTCTTCTTACAGGGGATGACGGCTACGAGGGCAAGGCAAAAAATATCATGGTTCCTACCTTGGTTATCCACGGCACAGAAGACACGGTGCTTCCTATAGAGCATGGCTTGGCGCTTGCGGCGGAAATTCCTGATGCGTCGCTTCTAACCCTGGAAGGAACGGGCCACGAAGTCCACCCGGATGATTGGGAAACAATAATCAAAGCCATTTCGAATCATACTTTAGGCGGTTAAGCTTAACAGGGCTTAAAGAGTAAAATAAACAAGGGCTACAATTCGGTCTTGCCGATTGTAGTCCTATTTTTTTAGGATTACTTCGTCCCTAGGAATTAAATCGCTTCACTAATTTTTCTTTATGTGCAGTAAAAGCCTCTTCTAAAGTGATGCCATATAAGTCAGCTAACAATGCGATATTTCCGAGAACATCCCCGATTTCCTCAATCAAGTCGTTTTTCAGTTGCTCTGGAGTACGAGTCGATTCATCCGGTCGATCTCTGCCGATTTCATAGGAGCGTACAGCTCGTGCGACTTCACCTGTCTCTTCCATTAAGAATCCGACTCTTATAAAAGGACCATAAGTAGTCCAGCCTCGTTCTCCATAAAAATGATTAATCCATTTCTGCACATCATTAATTTCCATATTATGTAGCACTCCTTAATCTTTCACATGATTTATACTCCAACATATAGTATATTAGATAGCGGACATTATCAATATATAGTTTGGAGATGAGATTTTGAAATCAATATGTGTTTTCGCAGGATCGAATTTAGGGTTGCATGAGGATTATAAAGCTAAAGCTGTTGAACTTGGTAATTACATGGCTATGAATAATTATCGTTTAATTTACGGTGGCTCAAAAATCGGATTAATGGGTGAAGTCGCTAATGCTGTTTTGAATGGTGGAGGCGAGGTAATCGGGGTAATGCCTAGAGGATTATTTAATGGGGAAATGGTACATAGAGAGTTAACGCAGTTGATAGAAGTAGAGGATATGCATGGCCGTAAAGCAAAAATGGGAGAGCTGGCAGATGGCTTTATTGCTTTACCTGGAGGGTTTGGAACGTATGAGGAGCTCTTTGAGGTTTTGTGCTGGTCACAAATTGGCATACACAAGAAGCCGGTAGGGGTTCTAAATATCAGGAATTATTTTGATCCTCTGATGAATCTGATACATAACAGTATTCAAGAAGGCTTCTCTAATTCTTCGCATCTCAGTCTGCTAAACGTATCCAACGAGCCGTTGGAACTCTTAACTCTATTGAAGGAGTATGTTCCGCAAACACTTGAGCAAAAGTGGAAACAGCTCAACTGAATAATGAAACTTTCAGTTTAATGATCGGGTACACTATGTTCCTGGACGTAAACCAACCGACATCAGGCATTAGTTTCTCCATGACCTTTACCGCTGAGTGTTCGGACTCAGAAGGCGTTATTTGCACTTAGGTTACTTTAGGTTCTTGCGCGATTTGAACTATCCCCCATGCTTGTGAACACACTTTTCCGATGGATCGGACTCAGCTGACCTTATTTCTCCATTTCGAATGTTTTAGGCGAGCTATCGGACTATATTGCAGCTATTTACTCATAACCACACCGATTCTGCACTGTTACATGGTAATAAGAGCTATAAGGTCCGATACTTCTGTAAAAATGACCAAAAAGCTCAAATAGCTGCAATACGGTCCGTAACATATTGAGGGTCTTTGGCTAGTTTGGTTATTTGGGTTACTTTAGTTGCTTGGGCATCATGGATTTGGTTCTTAGGTTTATCTCCGTTTGAGCAGGGTTTCGGACTCCAGTGACGTTATTTCTTATGAAGAGGTTCATATTTTGTGTTATTTTGCCAATAGCGATTATGGAGTCCGATAGCATCCCGATTATGGGATTATACTGTGTATAAGGTCAACTGGGTCCTATAGCGACTTCGAAAGTGGATTCGCGGCGCAAAAGGTACGTAATCAAACGAAGTGTGAGGTTTGGATTATGGCTACATTACCGCTGAATTTGAAATTCACTAGTGGATTGGCTATGATAAATATAGAGAAACGCTACAAGAGGAGAAATGAGATAATGACCCCCGAGAATCAAATCGAACAATTTAAGAAGCTTAAGCACGATATCACTCGTTTCATGTTAATTTATAAATTTGCATTGGATGAGATGGAAACGAAGATTGAGATCCTAAAACAGGAGTTTCAGTCTCTGCATGATTACAGCCCAATTGAACATACCAAATCGCGTATTAAGTCTCCAGAAAGTATCATGAACAAGATGCTGCGCAAAAATGGTGAATTATCGCTGGATTCAGTGAAAAATTGTATTAAAGACATCGCTGGTCTGCGGATCACCTGTTCTTTTATCTCTGATATCTATCATGTTAGTGAGATGCTTCAGAAGCAGGATGATCTAACGGTCCTTGAGGTAAAGGATTATATTAAGAACCCTAAACCTAACGGATATCAGAGTCTTCACTTGCTGATTCAAGTCCCTGTTTTTATGTCCGATCGCCAGGAGCTTGTCTGTGTAGAAGTTCAAATTCGTACCATTGCTATGGATTTCTGGGCAAGCCTCGAACATAAAATCTTTTATAAATATAATAAATCAGTACCTGAGAGTATGACTCGTGAACTGAAAAATGCGGCGGATGCCGCTCATGCCCTTGATCTGCAAATGGAGCGTCTGCACCGGGATATAAAGGAAATTAAAGACGATGATGAAGATGATCTTAGCTCCTTCGAGGAAGAGCTTCGCCGTATAGTGGTTCATAATAAGCAGTTCACACTTCCAGCTAACTTTATTAAACTGCTTGACGACAAATAAGCTGTTTTGTCCGCCTAGAGTTATCCGTTTCCTTTCGGGTGACTCTAGGTTTTTTTCTTGTATACATCATTGCTATAGATAACTAGAATAGAGTATTCTCAACTAGAAGAGAATGGTTACTTCAGCTTCATCATTTTTACATAAAAGGAGAATGAAGATGAGCGAGCGTACACTTCGCACCATTACTGTGAATCAAATCGGATATCCGCTGGATGGACAAAAGATCGCAGTATTTACAGGTACTGAGCATGATTTTCAGGTAGTTGATGTTGATAGTGGGACTATTGTGTTCAAAGGTAGTTCAGATGCTGGAAGATTTGATAAAGCCAGTGGAGTAACTTTGCACACAGGTGATTTCTCGGAAGTCAATACTGAGGGAAGATATCGGATTGAGCAGGGCGAGGGTCTAGCTTCGGCATCCTTTACAATCTCAGATCAGCCTTATCATGAGCTTCAACAGGGCTTGCTGAAAGCTTTTTATTATTATCGCTGTGGCGTTGAGTTGACTGAAGAATATGCTGGAGATTGGAAGCACAAGGCGTGTCATACCGCAAAAGGGATTGTATATGGGCAACCGGATCTTCAACTAGACTGTTCGGGTGGCTGGCATGATGCAGGTGATTATGGAAAATATAGCGGTCCCGGAGCGAAAGCTATCGCGGATATGCTGCTTGCATATGAATTATATCCCTCGGCTTTTGTAAGCGCTATCCCATTGCCTGAAAGTGATGGATCTACGCCAGATGTGCTGCTGGAATGCAGGGTGGAGCTCGATTGGTTGTTTAAAATGCAAGACTCCGCAACAGGTGGTGTATACCATAAATTGACTACGTTAAGCTTTCCTGGTCTGGATGTTATGCCTGAGGACGATACAGCAGACCTGTACTTCTCACCATTATCTGCTACTGCAACTGGGGATTTTGCTGGTGTTATGGCTATGGCTGCAAGAGTGTACAAGCCTTTTGATGCTGCTTATGCGGGGAAATGTCTGGATGCTGCGGGGGCAGCATGGGAATGGCTTGTACAGCATCCAGATGTACCCGGTTTTACGAATCCGCCTGAGATTAGCACTGGAGAATACGGGGATGGAGTCGATAAGGACGAGCGGTATTGGGCAGCGGCGGAGCTGTATCGTACGACAGGGAAAGAGGAATATCATCAAGCTGTTCTGCAGCTAGTGCAGCTGGCTTTTCCAAAATACAGTTTAGGCTGGGGTGATATGGGGGGCTATGGCACTATTGCTTATCTGTTAAATGGTGAGGAGCAGGCAGACCGTGCTTTATATGCCTCGTTAAAAGAAGGGCTTGTTGCTGAGGCACAACGATTAGCGGAACAGAGTCGTGAGGAGGGCTATAGGATCTCCTTAAAAGAGGAGGACTATATCTGGGGCAGCAATATGCTAGTAATGAACAATGCAATGCTGCTGCTGGCGGCTGAATATTTTAGTGGAGACTCCGGTTTTGCGGACTGTGCCTTAGATCATCTACATTATCTGATGGGGCGTAACGTTCTGGATATCAGCTATGTTACCGGGTTTGGGGATCATGCCGTGATGAATCCGCATCATCGCCCTTCTGTAGGTGACCATGTGGCTGATCCGGTGCCGGGATTGGTGTCAGGGGGGCCAGATCGTGGGCTGCATGATGAATATGTAGTTGAGCATTTACAAGGAAAACCAGCTGCGCAGTGCTTTGTCGATCATGAGCTTAGCTATTCTACGAATGAAGTGACGATCTATTGGAATTCACCTGCGGTGTTTGTTGTGGCCCGTTTTAATCAATAAAAAGCAATAGTTCGAATAGGGAAAGACGTCCTGAAACTGGATGTCTTTCTCTTTTTTATAGCTGAAATGCTATAATACTAGACGGTATGCTATTTTAGCGGATGGTATTAGGAGGTAGGGGATTGAGTAGTATTTTTGAGATTCAGAGACTTGCAAAACTTAATTGGAAAAGTAACGACCAAACTTCGAAATATCTTTTCTCGGAGATCTCCGCAGACATAGCTGAATCGGACCGCATCGCATTGATTGGTGCCTCTGGCCAAGGGAAAAGTACACTCCTTAGAATCCTAGCTCTCTTGGATGCTCCGAATGAGGGAGATATGTTGGTAAATGGGACTTCATATAAAAGTATGGATGCGAGATTATGGAGGATGAAAATAGGGTTTGTAGCACAACAAGCGGTCATGCTGTCTGGCAGTGTGGAGGATAATTTAAGAACTGTCAGCAGACTGCATGACAAACCTTATGATCTTAAACTAGTGCAGCGACTAATTGGGCAATTGGGGCTGGAGCATTTGGATTTAAGCAAAAAAGCGGCAGATTGTTCGGGTGGTGAAAAGCAGCGGATTTCTTTAATTCGATCCTTGCTGCTCCGACCTACGGTATTATTGCTCGATGAAATCACCGCTTCGCTCGATGTTAACAGCACTCAAATGGTTGAGAAGCTACTAGAGGATTGGCATAAGGAAGAAGGCACTTCGATGATTTGGGTCACTCATGATCTTAAGCAGGCGAGCAGAATAAGCACAACTACATGGTTTATGGGAAAAGGCAGGTTGGAACAGCATGTGAGCGAGTCTTTTTTTGCTGAATCTGCGGAAGAATTGGCTAAAAGGTTCGTTCGGCCTTCGGAAGGAGCGTCGTTGTTATGAGTTATACAGCACTAAGTTTCACGCTTCTGTTTGTATTAGGGACAATGTTGGTCTCCGTGTGGCAAAAGCTCGGACTGGAAAAAGATATCATTGTAGGCACAGTGCGGTCGGCCATTCAATTGCTTGCGGTGGGGTATGTGCTGCAATTTATTTTTAAATCGGATCAGGTCATTTATGTAATTGTGATAATACTCTTTATGATCAGTGTAGCCGCATGGAATGCAGCCAAAAGAGGCAAAGGCTTGCGCGGATTAGTCTGGAGAATTGGACTGGCGATTGCTACTATGGAACTGCTCATGATGGGCATTCTGCTCAGCTTACATATCATTGAGGCTACGCCACAATATATCATTCCGATTAGCGGCATGACCATTGGCAGTGCTATGGTGGTTTCAGGGTTGTTCATTAACCATATCAAGCATGAAATTCAGCAGAGCAAAGGGGAGATTGAAACGTTGTTGTCTCTTGGAGCAACGGTCCCACAGGCGGTCCAGGAAGTTAGAAAAAGATCTGTAAAATTCAGTATGATTCCTACCATCGACGGTATGAAGACGGTTGGGCTTGTTCAACTCCCTGGAATGATGACCGGAATGATCATCGCGGGTGCTGATCCTGTAGTAGCTGTTCGTTATCAGATATTAATTGTGTTCTCGTTCACTGCCTCTGCTGCCATAACGAGTATGCTGCTCAGTGTACTGAGCTACAGACTCTTTTTCACGCCGGATCTAAGGCTCAAGCAAATAGTGGAGCAAGGCTAAGCCTATTTCTCACAAGCAATTCCGTCTTTGTCACGGTCGCTTTTTTTATTGGCATTATAGAGTTCTTTCGATACGTAGGGTTTGTATTTCGTTTTGCCGCCTTTGTTCTTGGTTGAGCTGGAAATGGCTACTCCACCTTTGTAATCTTTGTTTAGCTCCGTGCAGTTTTTGTAGGTTTTGACCTTGGATTCAGCGCTTGCTGTATTCAAAGTAGCGACGGATAGAGTGAGTAGCAGGCCTGCTACTAGACAAATGTTTAAGATTTTTTTCATGGGAACCTCTCCTATAAAAATCTAATGGAATTGCTGGTTGTGTAGTATCATTGTATTTTATATTACCAGTTTAATTCATTGAGGTATACATTATTGGGAAAATTGGAAACGGTGTACATATTTATGGGTGAGGTGGGGGAATAATTAGATTCAATTCACATGTAGTGAACAGGCTACGAATGAGGTGATTCTAATTAGCAAAATGAAAATGGCGACTGCCCTAATTGCGGGATTGTTGCTTCTGCCGGGAATGGCTATGGGTGCATCAGCTCCCGTTACTATGACTCACGTTAATGGAGAACTGCTATCGGCTATGCCTAAGCCAGCTCCGGAGTCTAGGCGCATTATATTACCTTCTGCAATTCAAGCATCAGAGCTATACGGGTTCGGATTACAGCATCGGAATGCCTCGATTCAATATTCGATCTTCTCCAAAGATTTCAAAAAGATTATGTATCCGCGGTTTGTTGAACTAAACTGGGTGACGGGTGTCTCCAGCCCTTGGATCACGAACTACGAGGTCACTAAAGAAACGATAATTAACAAGAACTCAGAGGTCATAGAAATGCGTTTGGATACTGCGACTTCAAGTGGACCAGCACCTTCTATACTTTTGACAATTTCACTTGTGCAAGAGAAAAATAGCTGGGTGATTACCGGAGTGACATCGGACCCCGAGCTGCCGCGTGGCGGATTGCCTAGGAAGTAGGTTGGTTATGGATAGGAAAAAGAGCAAGCGTAGTAGGGGGTTCCCATACGCTTGCTCTTTTTTTGATTTGAAAGCACAATCGTTTAGTCCACGTGGTCTGTTTCTCCAAATGATCAGTGACAATGTTCGGCCCAGAGTGACAATACCAACTTAGCGTCACAAATGATCAGTGACAATGTTCGGCCCAGAGTGACAATACCAACTTAGCATCACAAATGATCAACCTACGTTGTTAAGAAACCTCGCTTCACAGATCGTTACGGACCGTATTGCAGCTATTTTTGCTGCACTGCACGATCGTTACGGACTGAATTGCAGCTATTTTGGTATTATGGTCGTACTGGCGAGAGTTTCGGACTGTATGGTTCTTATTTCCCTAAAATCACGCATTATAGGAGTACATTTGGGTGAATAGCTGCATCTGAGTCCGATAGCATGGCTAATTCGCCGAAATTATGAAAATAAGGGCTCCTCGGTCCGATCACCGCCAAGCTCTAGTGTATTTAGAGTGGCAATGTTCAGCTCAGAGTGACAATGCCAGCTCAAAGTAGCAAGGCTAACTCAGAGTGGTAATGTTCAGCTCAGAGTGGCAATGTTGGCTCAGAGTGACAATGCCAGCTCAGAGTGACAATGTTGGCTCAGAGTGACAATGCCAGCTCAGAGTGACAATCCCAACTCAGAGTGACAGTGCAGCTCAAAGTGGCAAGGCTAACTCAGAGTGACAATGCCAGCTCAAAGTAGCAAGGCTATCTCAGAGTGACAGTGCAGCTTAAAGTGGCAAGGCTAACTCAGCGTCACAAATCATCAGCCTACGTTGCTGATTACTTAAGAGACAGCGCTTCAGACATCGTTACGGACCGTATTGCAGTTATTTTGGCATTATGGTCGTCCTGGCGAGAGTTTCGGACTGTATGGCTCTTATTCCCCTGAAATCACGCATTATAGGAGTACATTTGGGTGAATAGCTGCATCTGAGTCCGATAGCAAGGCTAAATCGCCGAAATTATGAAAATAAGAGCTCCTCGGTCCGATCACCGCCAAACTCTAGTGTATTTAAAGTCGCAATGTTCAGCTCAGAGTGACAATGCCAGCTCAAAGTGGCAAGGCTAACTCAACGTGGTAATGTTCAGCTCAGAGTGACAATGTTGGCTCAGAGTGGCAAGGCTAACTCAGCGTCACAAATCATCAGCCTACGTTGGTGATTACTTAAGAGACAGCGCTTCAGACATCGTTACGGACCGTATTGCAGTTATTTTGGCATTATGGTCGTCCTGGCGAGAGTTTCGGACTGTATGGCTCTTATTCCCCTGAAATCACGCATTATAGGAGTACATTTGGGCGATTAGCTGCATCTGAGTCCGATAGCAAGGCTAAATCGCCGAAATTATGAAAATAAGAGCTCCTCGGTCCGATCACCGCCAAACTCTAGTGTATTTAAAGTCGCAATGTTCAGCTCAGAGTGACAATGCCAGCTCAAAGTGGCAAGGCTATCTCAGAGTGACATAGCTCAGCTCACATCGCATAGCCCAACTCACATCGCATAGCCCAACTCACATCACATAGCTCAGCTCAATCACCAGCTCAGCGCCAAAAACCCCAGCTCAAGCCACAACAGCTACCTAGATTATCCAGCTGTTAAGCGACTAATCTCTTCCCGCCTTCACCATTAATTCCGCCAGCATTTTGGGTTCGGTTCGAACGGTGGTCATGTGATCTCCTTTGCCCTCGATGAAGCGGAAGATGCCTAAATGACTGGATTGTGTAGGATGGAATCCGTATGGACCTTGCGGTATCGCGGTGTCCTCCGTTAGATAAAGATAACTTTTGGGAATCTGGAGACTGTAAAATTTCTTGAGATCAAGCTTTTCGAAAAGTGGACTTGCTGGCTCAGGAGGAGCTTGTTTGTAAAAAGCTTGCGTTTCCGCAAGACTGGCGGTGTTGACGAATGTATTCCGGAAAAGAGGGAAAGGGAGCGTTATGGTGTTATTGCCGGAAGTATCTCTCAGCTGTTCAAAGTACTTCAGCGAATCAGCTGGAAATTGGTCCGCCACACTTTGCCCATCCAGCGGTACGAAGGCGTCGAAGAATACCAGACGTTTGATCCGATCCGGTACTTGCTGAGAGACGGTTTGGATCACCGAACCACCAAAGCTATGTCCAAGCAGAATGATATCCTTTAAGTCTTTTTGCTTGATATAGTCGACAACAGACTGTGTGATTTGCGCATGCGTTACATTATTGTTATTGTCCCCGCCATGTCCGGCATATTCCGGAGTATAGACGGTGTGCCCTAAGCTGCGAAGTGCGGCGGCCGTTTGATCCCAAAAACCAGCAGTAGCCCAAGACCCATGAACTAGAACGAATGTAAGAGGCGCCGGTTTCGCTGATGTTTTGTTATTGGCGGCCTCAACTGTGGAGCTAAGATTCATAGGCTGGAAACCCATAATTGTAAAGACAGTGATACATAACGCTAACACTATTTTTGTGCGAATCGATTTCATACTGTGCCTCCTATGTGGGGTGAGAGTGTAATACTTAGAGGATGCCCCGTTTAGAAAAGAAAGATGAATTTTTATCAGGAGTAGTGAATCTCCGCACCTAGGCATAGGCAAACGCATATCTTGTGTTTAGGGAAAGCAAAAATTTATAGCAACAGAAAGGTAGGAAAAAAAGTGACTTCATACATGGACTATACGTCCCCCAATACAGAGTTTACTTTTGATGTGAACACTAATACACTTTTTAAAAAAGATGCCAACAACTTCATTAACTTGCTGTCGGTTAAACAATTGAATACGCTCGAGAACATATCACTGCTGGATATTTTTCTTAGCAAATCAAATGTGGTTGAACCTCATTATCATCAAAATGCTGCAGAGCTTGTATATTGTATCTGCGGTTCAGCGGTAGTGTCTTTAATCAATCCGTTCACAAATGAACTTCTGCATTTTCCGATTTGTCCGGGTCAAGTGGCAAATGTGCCGCAAGGCTGGTGGCATTATGAGATAGCTACTGTCGATAATACACATCTGCTCGCGATTTTTGACGCACCTATTCCTGAGGTTATCTTAGGTTCGGATATTCTTAGCAAAACCCCGGCAAATGTATTAGCCCATACTTACTGCTTAAATGAAGCTAAGGTAAAAGAAGCTTTAGCTCCAATCAAGCCTGGAACCTTCATCGGCCCTCCTGCTGACTGCTGCGAAGAAGATAAAGTAATGGGCAGCAGCAATATGGCTCCTAATATGGCCCCTAATATGGCTCCAAATATGCAAGCCAATGTTAAACCAAATATGCATCCTAATATGCAGCCAAATATGAATCCATACGCTCATATGCAGGCACAACCCATCCCGATATCTTCACAAATGCCTCCAGCTACACAAGCCTTTAATTATCAGCCATACCCGATGCAAGGGTACTATACGCAGGGTTATGATCAGCATTATCGCCAACAACCCTATGTACAGCAGCAGCCGCATTACCAATATCCGAATAACCAAGAGTAAACTAAAAAAACCTCCCGGAACTCTAGATTCCGGGAGGTTTCGTTGTTAAACCTAGGATAAACGGACAAGTACTCTTCCTCTAAGGTTTCCTTGTAGAATATCTTCCAATGCTTGCGGTAGCTCGGTTAACGTGACTTCACGATCCACGAGGTTCTCCAGCTGACTTGGCTTCAGATCGCTCGCCATCCGTTTCCAAGCCTTCTGGCGAAGGTCTGCAGGACATTCAACGGAATCTATGCCGAGAAGGTTAACACCCCGAAGAATGAACGGAAGTACTGTAGTTGGAACTGAAGTGCCTCCGGTTAAGCCACTTGCAGCTACAGAACCTCTGTAGGTGATTTTACTCAAAACTGCGGCAAGGGTGTCACCACCCACCGAATCTACTGCGCCTTGCCATAATTGTTTGTCCAAGGGTTTGCTGGCGCCGCCAATGACCTCTTCACGTGAAATCACGTCTTCGGCTCCTATACCTCTAAGGTAATCGGTAGCTTCGGCGTTACCTGTGCTTGCCACTACGCTATACCCTTTTGCGCCAAGCATGGCAATAGCAGATCCACCTACACCGCCGGTAGCGCCTGTTACAAGTACTTTGCCTTTGTCCGGGGAAACGTCATGATCTTCCAGGGCCAGTATGGATAAGGCGGCTGTCAGTCCTGCAGTACCGTAGATCATAGCTTCTTTAAGCGTCAGGCCTTCGGGAAGAGGAGTGATCCAACCTGCGGGAATACGAGCGTATTCGCTAAAGCCACCAAAGTGTGATACGCCAACACCATATCCTGTCGCAATGACTTGCTGCCCTTTATGAAACCGTTCGTCTGTGGAAGATACCACAATACCGGATAAATCTATCCCTGGAATAAAGGGATATGTTCTTAGAATTTTACCGTTTGGAATACTGGCTAAACCGTCTTTATAGTTTACACTGGAGTAAGCAACCTTAATTACAACCTCTCCAGCTGGCAGATCCTCTAGGGTAACCGGTTTAACAGCTACGGAGAAGGATGATTCTGTTTTGTCGACAACTAACGCTTGAAATGATTCTGTCATAAGTGTGAGCTCCTTCAACTACGTTATAGGTAAGACATGTATATAATATTTATTCTGCCCGGTCAACTAGTGATTGTCTATGATATAGCGCAATTGTTTATTAAGGTTCCGTTAAATCACGTGATAGAGGGTGAAGCTTATGAAATGGAAAAATTTAAGGGTTACAGTCTTAGTGGGTATCACATTAGTCTCACTTGGTTTTAATGGATATTCTTTTTATAACAAGCCACCAAAAGAGACTAACCCAACTACCAAGGAGCTAGTTCAAACTATAGGTGAGATTTCAATCCAATCTAACTCTGAGAGCGGAGTGCAGGGTGAGAGTGTGGAGGAACTGAAAAAAATTATTTATAAGTTACCGCAAGTGGAGAAAAAATTAGCTTTTATAAAGGGCGTTATCACAGAAGGGAATACGGTTTATCTGGATCTGGATGAGGTGGAATGGTTCGGTGGAGAGGCGGCAGAAATTGCAGCTAAAGAAGATGGTGTACTAGAACCCGAATCATTGCCTAATGGATTCTATATCCGAAACGCAAGCGAAGAAATTAAGCGGGTTAAGCTGGAGCCTGATGTAACTATAGCTGAACTAAACGGGGCGAGACATCAGCAAGTGGACTATACGAGTTTTATTAGCGAAGAGCTAATGGATAGATTATTCCATCTGACATTTGTAGAAGGTAAGGTTGTTTTGCTAGAAGAGCAGTACAGACCTTAGTGAAGGAGAACAACTAGAAAGGGCCAGTGGAGAAAAGAAATCGGCAGGATGCTCTACAACATGCAGAAAAGGTAATGAAGAGTAGAAGAGCTTACGGTTTGTTTATGCTTACATACACTTAAGATTATGATGAATTTTATTTTTATGGGAAAAATGGCTCTGTGCCCGTAGCTGTCATACCTGATGTATTTGGGTCGGGTGCGGATGGGAATACTGTAAGAAGAAAAATTTTTCGTTGATCTAGTTAATAGGCGGAAGATATGTTTAAATGGGAAAGTATAGTATTTTTTAAATAATAGGATTGAAGAAAGAGAGGCTAATTCATGTCGATTGCGACTACAATGATTATCAGGCTCGAAATTCGGAAATCGGTTGCATCTTTTGGCGATGTTGCTTCAGGAATTGCCGCAGCTGGCGGAGATATTGTTGCTATTGACGTGATACGTGCAGGGAAGGATGTCACTACCCGAGATATAACAGTGAATGTGCAAGACGCAGCTAATGGAGATATTATCTCAATATTATCGAAGATGCCGGGAATTAAAATAATCAACGTGTCGGATCGGACCTTTCTGGCTCATCTTGGCGGAAAAATCGAAATCACACCTAAAATGCCGATTAAAAATCGGGAGGATTTATCCTTAGTGTATACGCCGGGGGTAGCCCGGGTATGTACGGCGATTGCTGAAGATCCCAGAAAAGCTTATTCTCTGACGATGAAAAGAAATACAGTTGCAGTCGTTTCGGACGGCACTGCTGTGCTTGGACTAGGGGATATCGGGCCGGAAGCCGCTATGCCTGTCATGGAAGGTAAGGCGATGCTGTTTAAGCAATTGGCGAACATTGATGCTTTTCCGCTGTGCTTAAATACCAAAGATCCGGATGAAATTATCAATATCGTAAAAGCAGTTTCTCCTGGCTTTGGAGGGATAAACTTAGAGGATATAAGTTCGCCACGCTGCTTTGAAATCGAACGCCGGCTTGCGGAAGAGCTGGACATTCCGGTATTTCATGATGATCAGCATGGAACATCCGTGGTGGCTTTTGCAGGACTTTTGAATGCGCTTAAAGTTGTAAATAAATCTATTGAAAATGCACGGATTGTTGTTGTGGGTATTGGGGCGGCTGGGGTGTCCATATGTAATCTGCTGCTGGCAGCGGGCGCGCGTTATATTTATGCGGTTGATCGTGAAGGCGTTCTCAGAAAAGATCTCCAATATGATAATCCGGAATGGCAGAAGCTTGCTGCCGCAACCAATCCTGAGGGAATTGAGGGGGGAATAACGGAGGTTATACGAGGGGCAGATGTCTTTATTGGGGTGTCCCGTGGGGGAATTCTAACCGTGGATCATCTCAAAAGTATGGCCAGTGATAACATCGTTTTTGCGATGGCTAATCCTACACCGGAGATTGAACCGGATTTGGCAGAACCTTTTGTTCGTGTCCTAGCGACAGGCAGAAGTGATTATCCGAACCAGATCAACAATGTGTTATGTTTTCCGGGTATTTTCCGTGGCGCACTTGATTGCCGGGCTAGAACTGTGAATCTCGAAATGAAGCTGGCTGCGGCAAAAGCCATTGCATCGGTCGTTCATCCGGATGAACTCAATGAGCAATATATCATCCCAAGTATTTTTAACGAAAAAGTAGTTGAGCAGGTCCGCCTGGCAGTAATCCAAGCGGCTATATCCACGGATGCAGCACGCCGGATTCCTAAAGACGTAGCAGCTATAACGGAATAAGATCTTTACGATAAATGGACTGCTTTGCTTCATTAGAGAGCAGTCTATTTGTTTTTATATTTGGAGGAAAATTGCCCGAATTGCAACTTTAAATCCACTTAAAGGTGGGGGAATGTATGAGAAGAATTCATATTATGGGAGCCTCAGGCGTAGGAACGAGTACACTAGGTTACGAATTAGCTAAAGTGTTGCCACATGTACAGTTAGACAGTGACGACTATTTTTGGGAGCATAAATTCACTAAGCAGCGTGAGGTCAATGCGCGATTAGCGAAACTTACAAGCGATTTGACCCATAAGAAGCCTTGGATTTTAAGCGGTGCGGTATGTGGCTGGGGAGATGGCCTTCGACCATTATTCGATTTGGTTATTTTTCTAGGACTTCCACCGGAAATTCGTTTAGATAGATTAAGAGCCAGAGAGTACGAGAGATATGGTGATCATATTTTGCCTGGAGGAAGTAAATACGAAGCATATCTGACCTTTATGGAGTGGGCGGCATTATATGATGTTGCTGGAGTTGAAGTCAGGAGCAAAGTGCTGCATGAGGAATGGATGTCCGCACTGGAATGTCCTATTTTACGAATAGAGGAAGATTTATCGGTTGGAGAGCGCGTTGAGATCGTGCTGAGATATTTACAAATGGTATAGGAGGAACTTTTGGTCGGCGGAATATATTCAACAGGCTACAGAAGAAGTCAGCAATAATATTGAGGGAGTCAAAGGTGAGTTGAAGTCCGTACATTCTGGGATTGGTGCGTTTGAGCGAGAGGATTCTATCATCAAAGTGGTAGTAGAGTGGAATGGACAGAAAGACGAATTCGAGTTGAAGGAAGTTTGGAATTATGGGCATTACTCTTTATGAAGGTGTTGGCGCAGCAGTTGGTCCAAAGAGGTTATAATGGAAAGCGAATATCTCATCCACGGAATGGTGGACTGTATGTGTATGAGTAGGGCTGTTAATTTAAAAGAAAGCAGGATGAACAATCATGGTTGTTATTAAAGAAATAGAAATGGAATCCCTTTCTGAACTGGGGAATTTATATCAAGAGCTGATGAATAAACCGTCTGACCTTAATAAGCTTGAAGAAGTATTTAAAGTGGTCAAGGCGGATAACCGCTACATTCTATTGGGTGCTTTTGTAGAGGGTGAGTTACTAGGGTCTTTGATGGGCATCGTGTGTCAGGACTTAGTGGGGGACTGCAAACCGTTTATGGTGATTGAGAATGTGGTGGTTTCAGTGCGGGCACGCCGTCAAGGCGTTGGCAAAAAACTTATGAACGCCATTGAACAAGCGGCCCGGGAAAGAGACTGCTATTATATCATTTTAGTCTCCGGTGAGCAGCGGAAGGAAGCGCATGTGTTCTATGAATCGTTAGGTTATAGAGATGAAAAGGTGGAGGGATACCGAAAACATTTAAGCTCCCATTAAAAAGCACACAACTTTCTAGGAGGTTTTTAACCTGCATACATTTTTTAATTATAACTGGATGGTCCGTGAACAATGGTATGAGTGGTGTGGAGATATTTCTGAGGAGGAGCTGCTCGCAACACGTATAGGTGGTGTAGGCAGTATTCTTAAGACGCTTTTTCACATTGTTGATGTGGAGTGGAGCTGGATTCAAGTATTGCAAGGAAAGCCGGATTTCCAAGAGGATTTTGAGCAGTACAAGACTTTGCAGCAAGTAAGAGAATTGGATGCAAAATTCCACACAGAGGTGGAACCCTTTGTAACGGCTTGGCATGAGGGTCTGGAACAGAGGGTTTTAGAGGATCACCTTCCGGATGGCAGGATCGTGACCGATGCCTGGGGTGAGGTAATGCGCCATGTGATTGCTCATGAGATTCATCATGTCGGGCAATTATCGGTCTGGGCTAGAGAGATCGGAAAACCGCCGGTTTCAGCTAATCTGATTGGCAAAGGGCTGATAAACAGCCTACCTGGCAAAGCATAGACAAGCTATTCAGCGTATATTCAGATTCATATTTTACAATCTCCTTGAACTGCGAAAACATAAATCTGTACTTCAAGGAGGATTACACATGGTGAAGAAGAAAAATTTGCTGAGAAAGTTCATGGCAGCTACACTAAGTCTTGCTATCGTCTCAACGGCGTTTGGTGTTGCTGGAAACACGCCCGTAGTTAGTGCGGCGGATGCAGGTGTAACGAAAGCGTATGAATCCCTGTTCGCGGGTGACAGAATCATTGATGTTAAAGTAACGATTGATGATGCGGATTGGAAAAGTATATTAGCAAGTCCCCTCGAAAAAGAATACAAAAAAGTTAAGGTTGAAGTTGACGGGAATGTTGTTGAAAATGTTGGATTTTCTACTAAAGGGAATCTGACGTTAAAATCGGTAGCCAGTATGACAGACTCGGACAGATACAGCTTCCGGCTGAAATTTGATAAATATGATAAGAAGCAAACGTTACTTGGTCTTGATAAAATGGTACTGAACAATAATTTCTCGGACCCTTCGTATATTCGTGAATATTTACATTACGAAGCGCTTCGTTCTGTTGGTGTGGATGCACCTTTGACTGTGTTCACCAATCTGTATATCAACGGAGAATTATATGGTTTTTATGTAGGTGTGGAAGCAATAGATGACAGCTACTTAGAACGTACCTATGGAGAAAATTATGACGATGGTGTTCTGTATGATACAGAAGAAAAAAGTTATCTGCAGTACAAAGAAGGCAGTGACTACGAAACGATAACTTATGATACAGGTAAAGAAGATGATAAAGCTTCGTTAAAGAACTTCATCAAGGTGCTGAATGAGATGCCTGCCGGTGAGAAGGGTTCTATTGAAAGTGTGCTAGATGTGGATTCGGCACTGAAGTATATTGCCGCTAATGCTGTATTGGGTAACTATGACAGCTATAACGGGGATAAAGGTCATAATTATATGTTGTACGGGGATGCATCCGGTAAATTTAGTGTACTTCCATGGGATATGAACATGTCCTTTAACGGGTATTCTGGTGGCGGAGGCGGCAGAACAGGGACAACAGATACAACAGCTGCTGCGGGCACAACTTCTACTTCGGCAACAACCCTTGCAGCCAATACCAACGCAGTAACTGCATCAATTGATAATCCAACGCTTGGGATAAGTTTAGATCAGGTCCCAATGATTGCTAATCTGTTGGAAGTGCCTGAATATAAGACTAAATACCTGAAATATGTATCTGAGCTGGTTGATTATTTGGAAGGAATTCAGAGCAGAATTACTGAATTGGCTACCTTGATCAAACCTTACGTTCAAGCAGACCCAACCAAATTTTATACCATGGAACAATTTGAAAGTAATGTTACTTATTCAGCAACAGGTGAAATGGGTGGTAGTGGAGGAATGACTCCGCCAGCTGGGATGGAAGGCATGACTCCTCCTGAAGGGATGGAGGGCATGACACCTCCGGATGGAACGACACCGCCAGCACGTCCTGATAATACAGGGACTGCGACTGATGGCAATCCTACATCTCCAACAGGTAACGCTGGAGGCGGGGGACAAGGTATGGGGACAATGGCAGCAGGTTCGATTATGACCTTTGCGCTGAACAGACTTGCTAATCTGCAAGGCCAGCTAGGGCTTAACGTCACACCTCTTCCCTCTGTAACTACAACACCATCAACAACGAATCCGAACACGACGGGCACTAAGGGAATATCCGTACTTTTAAACGGAACAGCGGTCAGCTTTGCAGATCAGCTTCCTGTGAATAAGGATGGCCGGGTGCTGGTGCCAGTGAATGCAATCTTTAATGCTCTGGGTGCTACAGTAACCATGGATCAAACGACTAAGAAAATCACCGCAGTAAAAGACAATACAACGATCGTAATGGCCATTGGCAGCAAGACTGCTTACATCAATGGCAAAGCACTCACACTCGACGTTCCTCCGCAAATTATCGGAAATCGGACACTGGTTCCGGTAAGATTTATTTCCGAGGGATTGAATATGGATGTGAAGTGGGATGCAGGGACTTCTACAGTTACAGCTACGACTAAAACAGCAGCTTTATAATTAGCTTTATCGCAAATGCGGAAATCCTGGGCAAGCTCTGGATTTCCGCATTTTTTATTTCAAGCAGATCAATTCGTGCTGCTAGAGAGCAGTGGCGGAAACCAGACATGACGAAGATCAACCCAACCCTGGCTATTGAAGCTAACTCCACGGACAGAAGGGAGATAAGCAGTCTGAGTAGGTTTTTCATACAAAATATGTAGGTGGTGCTCTTCAATCAGACGGTTCTCGATGATACTGAAACTTTCCGCTCGGGCCACCGGATTAGGTTCGCGCGCGATGGTATATAGCCAGCCTTCTATATCCGCCCGGGTATGCGGTTCAATATGCTGGGAGAGCGTGAGGTATAGATCAAATAAACGAAGTTGTTCATCCTCGTCACGGAATAATGAGAAAACAATCAGGTCAGATTCCAGCCGAATCGGACCTTTAAATTCCTCTGGAGACACGGAAATGACATTGCATTTATAACCTTGTTGCTCTAGTCTAGTGGCAATAAAATCAGCATCGCCAGCATATTGTGGAATCGTAGAGATTTGCAACGTGATTTCTTGATCTATTATCGCTTCTTGCTCGATGGACGCTGAATCGTCTTTTAAACAGGAGACTATTTTTGCCCGAAGCAGGGGATCGCTTAGCGGTCCCTTTTTTTGCGTATTGCAGGTGACGAATTTCCGAATGGAAGACTCCGAATGAATTCGGCTCCAGGTCGAAGAACTGGCGGATGAGGGATTCTGAATCACGTGAAAAGCAGAACCCGTATCAGAGGATGACGTTTCGGTATCCCACGGGACATAAAGGATTTCAACCCGATCTAAATGAGCCCGTCCTTGAAAATAATAAGGAAAAACCTCCAGCACACAAGTGTCCTCGGTCATATCCACAACCTTAAAGGGGCCAGTCCCCACGGGTCTACGGCCAAAGCTCTGCTCATCCATTCCTTCTAAATCACGCGGTACAATTGCGGCTCTGCTCGTACACAAAAATGGTAGAAATAGTTCATTAGGCTGCTTAAGCGTAATTTGAACGGTAGATGGATTTAATGCGGTGACCCGCTGGATTTCTTTGAAAATATAGCTATAGAGTGTCCGTTTAGAGGTTTGCATCAACCGTCCCAGGGAATAGACTACATCCTTGGCTGTCAGCACTTTTCCATGATGGAATAACACCTCTTTGCGTAGAAAAAAAGTCCAGAGCGTCCGGCTCTCATCGACTTCCCAGGCGTGAGCCAGACAGGGAACGATTTTGTCCTGTTCACCACTTCGTTTCACTAACCCGTCGAAAACATGGCTGGAAACAAATGACTCTGCCAGCAGATTCATATACAACGGATCGAAGGTATGGAGTTGCTGGGTAATAGGCAGCCGGAGAGTATCAATTTGCTTGTCACTACGAATTTCAGAATGATGCCCAAAATAGGTCAGCAGCCAACCCTGCAGTGTATCCTGCAGTGAGGTGGAGCTGGCATGGGTTTTGATACCTTCTATAGCGTTGTGGACATCTTTGCGGCTAATCGCCTGCATCATGGATTGAAGGGCAATTTCTTCGGAGGGAACAAGAAATTGCAGCAAAGAGCGGCTTCCCCGCCCACGCTTAGGCGTCCATTTGATCCATTCCTGCAACATCATTTTATTCACAATATGCAGGGCATTGCGGTGTGTACAGCCGAAAATCAATGCCAACTCATCCATCGTCACTGAGATTTCTGTGGCTCCCCCAAAATGAGATTGCAGCTTTAAAAATTGGCTATGCAGCTTCATTGTTTTGGTTCCTTTCGGAAAATAGGAAATTATAAATAAATTCTTTCTCTTTTTTTTCTTATTTTATCACGTAAAATAAGGATGAGAAAGTAAGAAAATGGGGGTAATTACCATGACCGAGGAAATGGAAACGGGAACGGGACTTAGGCTTAATCGATCACTTGCTGCTTTGCTTGCCGCGTTCTTACTGGCAATAGTTCATCAGTATTTATTTTATGGAAAGCTGGCGGGCCTATCGTATCCAATCTTTGTATGTCTGTTCTATGCGTTCATGCTTTATTATGCCAAGGCTAAAATCCGCAAGCTTAGCAAATTCAGTTACTTCTGGTTTGGAGCGATTTTTCTACTTTCATTAACCTATTTATTCTTTCATAATTTTTTCTTCTTTGGGCTGAACCTGCTGGTGATCCCGGTGTTGATTTTATTACATATGACTTATTTGCTTAGTGATAAACGGCCGGCTTGGAGCCGGCTTGGATTAGTGGGGAACACGCTGGAGCATGTGCTTCCACAGAATTTCCGCCATTGGAGCACTGTGTTTACGATCATTAAAAGGACTGGCGGCAGTAAAATGAAGGACGAGCGTAAGCAGGTTATGGGGAAAGTGCTGATAGGACTTGCGATCTCTTTTCCAATATTGCTGGTTGTGGTTACTCTGCTGTCCTCAGCGGACGGAGTGTTTCATCATGTACTGCTGGCGCTGCCGAATGTGCTGGATCAGATTTCATTTGGGGAAGGTTTTGTGCGGGTGCTGTGGATTATCCTACTGGGCATGGGCTTGTTCGGCTTAGTGTGGGGGTATGTGGATTCGAAAATCTATGACTGGAATATGCAGCCTAAGGAATATGGTCCAGTGCTGGCGCCTGTAAGCTTTAAAATGGATCCGATAATTATGACGACGATTCTTATAGCCATTAACACGGTATATGTATTGTTTGTTTTCGTACAGTTTTCTTACTTGTTTGGAGCATGGGAAGGGATTTTACCAGAGGGCAGCTCATATGCTGATTACGCACGTAGTGGATTTTTTGAGCTGATTATGGTGGCTGCGATTAATTTCGTGATTTTGCTGCTGGCTTTGGTGTCGGAAGGAAAAAGAAGTGGAGGGCTGCAAAAATTTATTAATGTTCTGCTCTACATTCTGGTTGGTTGCTCGACAGTTATGCTATATTCCGCCTATACCCGTCTGACTCTTTATGAAGAGGTGTATGGCTATACCACGACTCGGTTTTTAGTGCATGCATTTATGATATTTATGGGCTTATTGTTGGTGGTTGCAGCCTTACGGATAGCTGTTCAGCGTGTGCCATTGGCGAAATGTTATATTGTGCTGGGCTTGATCTCCTACGTCGTCATGAACTATATCGGGATGGATGTTATTATCGCTAATAAAAATATGGATCGCTACGCAGCGAGTGGTAAATTGGACGCCAATTATTTGGTCCGTTTATCTCCGGAGGTCATCCCTTCTCTGATAAAGTTTAGTGAACAGGAAGATGGGATGCTGGATGATTTTTTAAAGAATGAATGGAGAGAACTCAATAAGCGTGAGCAGGCATGGCAGTCGTTTAATTTCCCGCAATATCTGGCGCAGCGTGAGCTGGCTGAATATTTTGCACAGTAAAGGTAAGAAGAAGGTGTGAGGTCAGTGAGGAAGAAGCCATTTAAAAGAGGCTGGTCATTTATCATCATTTTTATTACGGTAGGTTTAAGTTACGGGATCTATCATATCTATTTATACAATGCGCCCAAACAAAATCATTACTCGCGTGTTTCCAGCACCCATCTTGAACAGGAAAGTCTGGGCGGCATTCAGCTGCTTCAAAGCCTTGATTCAATCGCTAGGGAACCTAAGCCAAATAATGATATAGAGCGGTATCAGTATTACGATCTGGGTCACGAGACAACAATAGCCACAGCACGTGGTGATGATAAGATCATTCTAATCAGCGTCTATTCCGATCATACGATGAGTACGGCAAGAGATATTCATATTGGAGCTTCAGCAGACGAAGTGATCAAGGCTTATGGCACTTCTTATTATAAAAGAGGGGAGCAAGGGGCTGAGATTATCGGATACGTGGATAAAATCAACCATCGGAGTATTGAATTTTGGCTGCAGGATCAGAAGGTAGATATGATTCGTTATTGTGTGGATTCTGTTGTAATGTAAAGTGTCATAGGAAAACCTTATTAAAAAGGACATATGTCCTTTTTTTGTGGGGTATTCTAAATTACACTGGAGCAAACAATAGAGGGGGCACTACATGCAGACGATAAATGACCGTGAGGCTGTCCGTGCCTTGGCAGTGAAGAACGGTCTGGACGGAATATTTAGCCCGCTGGTAACGCATAAAATGGAGTTGAGACGTTACGCGGATGAAGAAAAGCTGTGTTTGGTTGGCGATCAATTGGATGGGATGTTCATATTGGTTGAGGGCAAGCTCAAAATTCAGACCTTGCTGCCAAATGGCAAATCTATGCTGGTGCGGTTTACAAATCCGATATCTGTGATTGGGGATGTAGAGCTCCTTCACCGGTTCCCTGTTAAGAATCAAGTGGAGTCTGTGGGTGAGAGCTTGATTCTTTTTGCAGGGAGAAGACTACTCCTGAGAGAGCTTGAGGAAAATACAGCGTTGTTACGTTTTCTCGTCGGAGAACTTAGTCACAAATTGCATACGCTCGGTCAAGCCTCCGCACTTAACCTGTTGTATCCTGTGGAGAATCGATTTGCCAGTTATTTAATGTCTTTGTTCGCAGATAAAAACGGTGACCGGCGAGTGGAGGAGATTCGGACCTCAAGTCTTATTGAGACAGCAGAATTGCTTGGCACAAGCTATCGGCATCTTAATCGAATCGTACGTCGTTTTATTGATGAAGGAATCATTACACGAAATCGTGGACGCTTAAGCGTACTGGATGAATCGAAGCTGGCAGAGCTGGCTAACGGAAATTTATACGAATAAAAAGATCTCAAAAGACCATTAGTTCCTGCCCTCGGCCGGAAATAGGGGTCTTTTTGTTTTTTTAAGCAAACATTCAGTTCAAATTCAGAGAGGCTTAAGGGAGAGCTAGTAGGATAAAAGTACCAAATAGACCTACATACATATAGAGATGAGGAAAACCGATGGTGAAAAGTATCCGTGGGAAAATAGTCTTAGGATTTACTGCTGTGATCATAGTCTTTCTAGTGGCGATAGCCGGAAACACATTGTTTCAGGGGAAGGTTACCCAATTGACAGATCAGGTTAATCGTAACTGGGACAAGCTGTCACTTGTTCAAGGCTTAACGGATAAGATTCGTACCGCAGATGAGCTGGGTGCTCGTTATGTGATGAGTAACACAGATGATGAGCGGAATTCCTATCTGGCGCAGTATGAAGAAATGCTCCCATTGATTGAAAATGCTATTACAGAGCTGGAGAATGCCCGATTAAGTGAAGCTGAGTTAAAGGGTGTAGCTGAGCTGAAGAGCAAATGGAATGATTATTTAATCGTTCTGAAGGAAGCTTTTGCCTTAGCTAAGGAAGGCAACTTCCCGGAAGCGCAGAAGAAATTCACGAACCTGTCATTAGACGCTATGATTGAATCTCAGATTGTGTTTCAGAACATGCTCATGGAGGAAATAGAGAATGGACAAAGCCTGGCAAATTCGCATCGTAATAACGCTTTGATTACTAGCTTTGGTGTGACCGGATTGTCGGTAGTGCTCGCGGTGATCCTTGCGCTGCTAATTTCTGGACGAATTATTAAACCGCTTCGTGATGTGAACACTCAGTTGAAGGAAATTGCAGATGGGGATGCCGATCTTACGCGCAAGTTAAGTGTTCGTTCTAAAGATGAGATTGGTGAACTGGCGTTTAACTTTAATAAAATGACAGATAATCTGGGCACGATGATTGAACAGGTGAAGTTATCAGCAAATAGTCTCGCGAGTTCCTCTACAAAGCTTAGGTCAGATAGTGGAGTGACGGCAGGCGCCACAGAACGAATATCGGATATTATGGGTGAAGTCGCTTCCGGAACAGCCAGACAGATGAATGATTTGCAGACCAATACAATTACAATCTCAGAAATATCACTAGGAATCGGCCAAATTGCTGCCAGTGTCCAGGACATTTCGGAAGCCTCCCATCGCTCTGCGGCATTTGCCATTACAGGAGATGAATCCCTTCAGGCCGCTGGGCAGCAAATGGAATCGATTAATCACTCCATACAATCTTTATCACAGCAAGTCCAAGGTTTTGTGAATCGATCTCAGGAGATTGGCAGTATTGTAGGAGTCATAAAAGGAATCGCTTCGCAGACGAATATGCTGGCCCTAAATGCGACGATTGAGGCAGCTCGTGCTGGTGAACAAGGTAGAGGTTTCGCTGTGGTTGCCGATCAGGTCCGTAAGCTGGCAGAGCAGTCCGCGGAATCCGCCAATCAAATTGCAGAAATGGCGACTGGGATCCAAAGTGAAGCAGATGATGCCATGAAGGTGATGATGAGCAGCATGCGTGAAGTAAAGGGAGGTACGGAGATTATCGAGGAAGCGGGACGTTCCTTCGGTGAGATTCGACTATCTATAGATTCACTCGCCGAACAGGTTCAGGAAGTATCTGGAGCCGTGGAGGAGATTACGGCGGCTGCGGATGAGATTGTAGAGTCAATTCGTAACGTTACGCAAATCTCGGAAACAACCGCTGCGAGTACTCAGCATGTGTCGGCAGCCTCACAAGAGCAAATGGCTTCGGTCGAACAAATTGCATCCTCTGCAAGTGAATTAAGTACAATGGCGCATGGACTGCAAGGGTTGGTAGCTAGATTTAATGTATAACATGAAGCGTCGGAGAGTTAAGGGGCAATATAGTCCCCTTGGCCTCTCTGGGGCTTTTTTTGTTGAACGTAATATCCCACATACAAAGCATAGAAATCGCCATCGACGGCCATCTACCTATAACTTATATTATTAGCGTTATTAGTTAGCTTGTATCCGTAATCCATCATTTCAAATGTAGGAGGCGAATGTCTATAAAACTACTGTTTTGAAAGCGCATCCTTTCTGCTGCATAGCTCCACAAAATTTTGGAAGGTGGTTATTCAATGATAGCAGCTTCTAAAAGATTTACAGGGAAGACGGCAGTACTATATTCTTTGATTGTTATATTATTTGTAGGTCAGTTAGGGTTATATCCTTCGGTGAGTTTAGCTGCGGGGAATTTAGCCCAAGGGAAGACTATTACTTCAAGCTCCTTCGGTGATGTATACGTAGCAGCCAATGCTAATGATGGCAGCCAAGGAACGTATTGGGAGAGCGCAAGCGGTGTTTTTCCGCAATGGATTAAAGTGGATTTAGGGGCAGCAAGCAGCGTGAATCAGGTTGTGCTAAAGCTGCCTACGAATTGGGAAACAAGAACTCAAACGTTAGCGGTGCAAGGAAGTACAGATGATGCAACTTACAATAACTTAGTAGATTCCGCCAATTATACATTTAATCCAACGAGTGATTCCAATACAGTGACCATCAGCTTTACAGCTGCGAATGTCAGATATGTTAAACTGAATTTCACATCCAATACAGTCTGGCCAGCAGCACAGTTAGCGGAATTTGAGGTTCATGGTAATACAACTACAACTCCATCCTCAGGATATGAAGCGGAGAATGCCGCATTATCCGGTGGTGCCAAGGTTAACATGGATCATACAGGTTATACAGGTACAGGATTTGTTGATGGTTACCTAAATCAAGGTGCTGCGACTGCATTTAGCGTTAATGTGGCTTCTGCTGGTAACTATGATGCTACATTAAGATTTTCAAATGCATCAGGCAGTACAAAAACCATTAGTGTTTATGTGAATGGAACTAAAATTAAGCAAACCTCACTTGCGAATCTGGCCAATTGGAATACTTGGTCAACAAAGATTGAGACGCTGGCTCTGAATGCTGGTGCTAACACGATTACTTATAAGTACGATGCAGGAGACACTGGAAATGTGAATCTAGATAATTTGAACGTCACTCCAGCTTCTGCGACAACACCTACGCCAACGCCGACGGCAACTCCGACACCAGCGGCAACACCTACCCCAACTCCGACGGTAACTCCGACACCGACAGTAACACCTACGCCAACACCGACACCAACTCCAACTCCAACTGTAACAACGACCCCGACACCAACAGTTACACCAACGTCTGGGGCGGGTTCCAATCTGGCTTTGAACAAAAGCATCAACGCTTCCTCTTCCGTCTTTACCTTTGTTCCTACAAATGCGAATGACGGTGATGTAACTACTTACTGGGAAGGAGCAGGAGGAGGTTATCCCAATACATTATCTGTAAACCTGGGTAGTAATGCCGATATTACATCCATTGTCCTCAAACTGAATCCATCATCGGCCTGGTCCACACGTACTCAGACTATTCAAGTGCTTGGGCATAATCAGAATACAACAGCCTTTACTAGTCTTGTGTCAGCAACCGTGTATACTTTTAATCCGGCAACTGGCAATACGGTCACTATTCCGGTAACGGCCACGGCTAGTGAAGTACAGTTGAAGATTACCACCAATACTGGTTCAACCGCTGGACAAATCGCTGAATTCCAAGTGATGGGTGCACCAGCTGCTAATCCGGATTTGGCGATAACCGGTCTTACATGGTCACCTTTAGCTCCAGTAGAGACCAATGCCATTACTTTAAATGCAACGGTAAAAAACCTTGGAACGTTAGCTTCCATAGCGACTAATGTGAATTTCTACTTGGGCAGCACACTTGTAGGCACTAGCCCAGTGGGGGCATTAGCGGCTGGCGCATCTACGAACGTCACTTTAAATATGGGCGCAAAGGATGCTGCTACCTATACTTTAACTGCAAAGGTTGACGAGAATAATACGGTTATTGAATTGAACGAAGGCAATAACAGCTTCACTAGCCCAAATTCTCTTATTATTGCTCCCGTATCCAGTTCTGATCTAGTAGCTTCCCCTGTTAGCTGGACACCAAGCAATCCAGCAGGCGGCAATGTGGTCAGCTTCTCGGTGGCAATCAAGAATCAAGGGACAGCAGCATCCGCAGGGGGTGCGCATAACATAACCTTGAAGGTTCTGGATGCTACTACGAATGCTGTACTCCAAACCTTAACTGGAACCTATAACGGCGTGATTGGCAGTGGAGTAACAGCGCCTCCTGTTAGTCTTGGCACTTGGACAGCAGCTAATGGCAAATATACTGTGAAGACGGAAATTGCCGTAGACACTAATGAGCTGCCAGTTAAACAGGCCAATAATATTCAAACACAGTCTCTTTTTGTAGGTCGTGGAGCCAATATGCCTTACGACATGTATGAGGCTGAGGAGGGTGTGATTGGTGGCGGGGCTGTGAAGCTTACTGCTAATCGGACCATTGGAGATCTTGCGGGTGAGGCTTCAGGCAGAAGAGCAGTCACACTGAATACTACAGGCAGTTATGTAGAATTCACTACTAAGGCTGACACTAATACACTGGTCACCCGCTTCTCCATTCCAGATTCGGCGAGTGGAGACGGTACGAATGCTACACTGAACATCTATGTGAACGGAGTTTATACCAAGGCGATTAATCTGACCTCTAAATATGCATGGCTGTACGGTTCAGAGATAAGTCCCGGCAATTCACCAAGCGCGGGTTCTCCGCGGCATATTTATGATGAAGCTAACATTATGTTCGACAGCACGATTCCGAAAGGTAGTACGATTCGACTGCAAAAGGATGTGGCAAATACCTCGCAGTATGCCATTGATTTCATCAGTTTGGAGCAGGTATCACCGATTGCCAATCCAGATCCGGCCAAATATACGGTCCCAGCCGGCTTTACACATCAGGATGTGCAAAATGCGCTAGATAAAGTACGCATGGATACGACCGGAAATCTCGTAGGTGTGTATTTGCCGGCCGGTTACTATCAGACCTCCAGTAAATTTCAGGTCTATGGAAAAGCAATGAAAATCATTGGTGCGGGCCCATGGTATACCAGATTTTACGCTCCAACGAATCAGGAGAATACGGATATCGGTTTCCGGGCAAGCGATACCGCTAACGGCTCTACTTTTGCGAATTTTGCTTACTTTGGGAACTACACATCACGTATTGATGGCCCGGGTAAAGTATTTGATTTCTCCAATGTGGCAAATATTACGATCGATAACATCTGGACCGAACATCAGGTGTGTATGTATTGGGGAGCTAATACGGATTACATGGTGATCAAAAACTCCCGTATCCGCAACACCTTCGCTGACGGCATCAATATGACGAATGGCAGCACGAATAATCTCGTGTCCAATATTGAGGCACGGGCAACAGGGGATGATAGCTTTGCATTGTTTTCGGCTATTGATTCCGGTGGTGCAGATATGAAGGATAATATTTATGAGAATCTCACTTCAATCTTGACCTGGCGGGCAGCAGGTGTAGCCGTCTATGGCGGATATGCCAATACCTTCCGCAACATTTATATTGCTGACACGCTTTGCTATTCTGGAATTACGATCAGCTCACTTGACTTCGGGTATCCAATGAACGGCTTTGGCGCTTCACCGACAACGAATTTTGAGAATATTTCCATTGTTCGTGCAGGTGGACATTTCTGGGGTGCACAGACCTTCCCGGCAATCTGGGTATTCTCAGCCTCTAAGGTATTCCAAGGCATTCGTGTCAGTGATGTGGATATCATTGATCCAACCTATCATGGCATCATGTTCCAGACCAACTATGTCGGCTCCACGCCGCAATTCCCAGTGACAGATACCCTCTTCACGAATGTCACAATTTCCGGTGCGCAAAAGAGTGGAGATGCTTTTGACAGCAAATCCGGAGTGGGCATCTGGGTAAATGAAGCGGCTGAGGCTGGGCAAGGTCCTGCCAGAGGGTCAGCCACCTTTAACAATCTGAAGATTACCAACACGGTAACGAATATTAAAAATAATACGTCTACTTTTACGATTAACGTTAATCCTTAAAAATAAATGCTGCCAGTACTGAACAGCCGTCTCCCGCTTTCGTGGGGGGCGGTTGTTTTCAGGTTGCAGAAACTAAGGTTCTGAATCGACAGGAGGTGCTGCTCACGTTACAATAATGGAAGGTACAGAAATGAAGGAGGCTCTAAAATGACATCCTTAGTGGTTAACAATATAACAGAGCTGATTGGGAATACACCGGTTGTAAGATTAAATCGGCTGACTAGCCCCCAAGATGCAGAAATTTACGTGAAGCTGGAGCTTTTTAATCCAAGTGGCAGTGTAAAAGACCGGGCAGCTTATAATCTAATCCTGCAAGCCGAGCTAGAAGGTTTGCTGAAGCCGGGCGGGACGATCATTGAGCCGACTAGTGGAAATACAGGGATAGGCTTAGCGATGAATGCCGCGGCAAAAGGGTATAAAGCGATTCTTGTCATGCCTGATAATATGACCAAGGAACGAATCAATATTCTAAAGGCTTATGGTGCGGATGTTGTGCTGACGCCCGCAGCAGAACGGATGCCGGGAGCTATAGCAAAAGCGATTGAACTGGGAAAAGAAGTGGAGAACAGTTTTATTCCGCAGCAATTCGAGAACAAAGCCAACCCGGATATTCACCGGACAACGACCGCTCTGGAAATCCTGGAGCAAATGGAAGGTAAGCTGGATGTGTTTGTTGCTTCATCAGGAACTGGGGGCACGATAACTGGAACCGGTGAGGTTTTGCGTGAGCATCTACCTGATATTCGGGTTCTTGTGGTTGAGCCGCAAGGCTCGCCCGTATTATCTGGAGGAAAGCCAGGACCACATAAGCTGGTAGGAACGAGTCCGGGCTTCGTACCTGCCATTTTGAATACACAGGTCTACGATGACATCGTTCAAGTTGCGGATGAAGCTGCCTTGGAGACGGTAAGAACGCTGGCTGCAAAAGAAGGAATTCTGCTGGGTCCATCCGGTGGTGCCACTGTATGGGCGGCGTTGCAGGAAGCACGTCGTCTTGGGGCTGGCAAACGCGTGCTTTGCATTGCACCTGACACAGGGGAACGGTATCTTAGTATGGGAATATTTTAGTTTCGTCTGGAGGAATGGGAATGAATAAGCTCAGTGTGAGTTTCCTTATTGTTCTACTGCTGGCGGGCTGCTCAGGCTCTAACAATCCAAACCCTTCTCCAAGTGCAGAGCCAACACCAACGGCAAGTATGCAGCAGCCAGCAGCTTATCTGGAAGCTGGAAAGCTGAAGGCGAATTTTGGTTTTGCAGATGAGTCTGGCAAGAGCATCTTAGTCACCGGGCAGGAAAAAGGGCTGGATGCGCAAATGCAACAATTGAATGAGGCGATCGGCGATCATGGGCAAGTGCTAAAAGTGAAATTGAATAAATGGCAGGAGGGTACGGAGAACAGTAATGGCCGGGAGATGGCTCACAATTTTGTGAATCTGCCAGGGTATCTTTATACGGTTGAAGCGGGGAATGCGACCCCTGATGAGACCTATTACCTGACGGATCAGGCAGAGTTTAATGCGAATGCGCTAATCTCTGTTAAGCCTACGGAGGTTAAGCAAGCCTCGCTAAATGTTGCAGAAAGTGTGCGGCAGAATATTGTTTCTGCGAAAAATCGTGAAATAGAGCACATTTGGAAACTTGCTGACCTGTCTGGTGATCGGCAGCTGTATCTCGTTCAATTCATTAGGCAGGATCAGGAGATGTTATTTAGTCTCGTGCTGGAAGATAAGGCCGGGCTTACCTTTATGGATTATCCGGCTGTCATTCAAGGCGATGAATTTTCCGTCTGGAGAGTGGATGATGGAGGGGAAGTGATACCTGAGATGTTCTCTATTCTTTTTGCGGCGGAAACTGCTGAAGGTCCATTACTCGGTATGGAGTGGTGGGGAGCGGAAGGCGTAAACACATTTTTCCTGAAAAAAGAGGGAAATGTTTTTAAAGAAATGGACATTCAATACGGACGCTACACATCACCACTATAACTGGGATGCAGATACATCGAAGGATGTATCTTTTTTTTGCTACAATATAAGAAAGTATAAATTTTCACTATATATTGCTTATAATATTATGAGGGATAGCATTATTTTTTTAAAATACTTAAATTTGTAACAATAAGAACTTTAAATAGCCCGATCGAGTCATGTAGCAGAATTGTGACGGTGATATTGTTAATCATAAGATGTACGGGAGGGGACAGCAACGTATAACCGAATCAAGTATATGATCCTGTTACTGCCAACACTAATGGTAGGGATCTGGGAGGTCGTGCGCCATCAGTTTCTAATGCCTTATATCTCGATGGATCTGGGGAATTATTTGACACCTGTCCTCGTATTTTTGTTCACTCTTGTATTGCTCGTCCCTTTGTTTTCGCTGATGGAGCGGAATCAGCGGGAGCTGGAGCAGGAACGTGCGCTCAAAGAGGCAATGAAAGCCCGGGAAGGGCTAGCTAAGGAACTGCATGATGGGATGGCGCAATCTTTATTTCTTTTATCTGTCAAAATAGATCGTCTGGAAGCAAGCCGCAGGAATGGGGAAGTCAGCGAAGAAAATGTGGATCAGATCAAAAAGACCGTCCACGAGGTGAACCGTTATGTTCGGCAGGCGATCGCCAATCTGAAGGTACCAGTGTCTGAGCAGCACTCTTTTTCATTGGAACAGTCGGTTAAAGATCAGCTTGCTCAAATGGCTAACGAGATTATGATTGAGGTTTCCTTGGATTGGAGTCTACAGGATGAAGCCCTCTCTCCTTCGGAAAAAGCAGAACTGCTATCTTGTATCCGAGAGGCTATTATTAATGTGCGTAAGCATACAAGAGCGGCGAAGGTTTCTATCACAGGTGCAGGCACTGAGAAAAACTGGAGCGTGGCGATTGTCGACAATGGCGAAGGATTTCAGCATGATCCCTTTGAGGTGAACGGAAGTTACGGCCTTCAGATCATGAAGGAACGTGTCGAAGGAATGGGATGGAAGCTTCAGGTGAGCTCCGGCAATACGGGGACAAATGTGGAAATTACGAAAGGAGGGGGAAGTTTATGAGCCGGTACCGGGTTTTGGTTGTGGATGATCATGCGCATGCGCGTGAGGCGATGTGTGAGATTTTGTCCATGGATGATAGTTTTGAGGTCATTGGTGTAGTGGAGAGTGGTCCTGAGGCGATCGCGTTCACGGCCCAGTGGATGCCTGATCTCATTCTTATCGACATTCAGATGCCGGAGATGGACGGGCTGGAGACTACTCGCCGGATCAAGCAGGAATATCCCTATGTCAAAATCGTTATCGTTACGGTATCGGACGAAATTTCCCACCTCCTCGAAGCATTGAAGCAAGGCGCACAAGGGTACTTACTCAAGAATCTGGCACCTTCCACCTGGATTGAATATTTGCAAGCCATTGTGAATGAAGAAGCACCGCTAAGCCGGGAGCTGGCTTTTCAAATCTTGAAAGAATTTACCGTTCCTTCATTAACGGACGAAGGGGAGTCTTTGACGGCGAGGGAGAAGGAGATTTTAAGCTGTGTGTCTTCCGGATCGACGAATAAAGAGATTGCCATAAGCCTGTCGATTTCGGAGCATACCGTAAAAAACCATCTGAAAAACATCCTTCAGAAGCTTCAACTCCAAAATCGTACGCAGCTGACGCGTTATGCTCTGGAGCAGGGGCTTGCTTCACGTAAACGTGATTTTCCGCGGTAAATATGAGGATAGAGATGAAAGTGAATAATGATAAAATTACTTAAAGAAAGAGGCACTCTAACTATGAACAGATTATCTCGCAAAATAATGACACTCTTCGCACCAGCCGCTGCAACACTTCTGTTGTTCGCAGCCGTGGCTAGCGCGCATGTAACCGTAGCACCAGCACAATCCAGTACCGGAGCATGGGAGACTTACACACTTAAAGTTCCTTCAGAAAAAGATGTGGCGACTACACAAGTGGATCTACGAATCCCGGCAGGTGCCGAGTTCAAGCAATATGAGGCTACACCGGGCTGGGATGTTACCATTGAGGGGAACAAAGTTAGCTGGATAGCTAATGGAGAAGGAATTAAAGCAGGGCAATTCCAACGTTTCTATTTCACAGCAAAGAATCCTGATACTGCAGGCGACATTGCTTGGGATGCTTATCAGCATTATGCCGATGGCAGCTTGGTGCAGTGGTCTGGTGAGGCAGGAACAGAAAGTCCGCATTCTATTACTTCGATTGTGCAAGCCTCCGGTGGGGATGAACATTCTCATGGTTCCAGTGACAATGGCATGAGCATGGAAGAACATAATGCCATCATGGAAAGCGAGAACAACTCTACCAGTGTCAACCCAATGGTCTATATCGCATTAGGGATCTCTTTACTAGCCTTTTTAATAGCAACCATAAGTATATTGCGCGGGCGAAAAGAGTAAGCGGGAAATAGTTGTGATACAAGAATATAGTGTTCATGCAAGAAGCCTCCGCCAATAAACGACGGAGGCTTCTTGCATGAATTATTTGTTTATGAGGATACTTTTTACTTATCTACAGCCGTTTGCGTTTGTAAAAGGTTACGAAAGCAGCGGTTAGTATTAGGAGAAGGATGGCGACGCCAGTTGTGATGGCTTCACTCGTGCTGCCTTTTTGCTGCATAGTACCAGCACCACCAAAGTCGCCACCGCCCATACCACCAGGCATACCGCCACCAAAGCCACCGCCGCCCATGCCGCCACCACCAGGACCATTTCCGCCGCCTTCAGGGAAAGCAGGTCCGCCCATAGCTCCAGGCTCACCACCCGCGCCGCCGTCAAATCCACCTTGAGCAGCTTGGCCGTTAGTGTTGGTCTGTCCGTCTTGAGCAGCTTGGCCATTAGTGTTGGCCTGTCCACCTTGAGCAGCTTGGCCGTTAGTGTTGGCCTGTCCCTCTTGAGCAGCTTGGCCGTTGGTGTTGGCCTGTCCACCCTGAGCAGTTTGCCCTGTTTGTGTAGTCTGCCCACCCGCAGCTGCTTGTGAGTTACTGCCAGGCCCCTCGCCGCCATTAGGGATAGCCGGTCCGCCCATGGCACCAGGTTCACCCCCTGCACCGCCTTGGGCAGTCTGTCCACCCGTAGCCGCTTGCCCTTCGGTATTTGGTGCAGCTGCATTTGCGCCAGTATTACCAGTAGCGCCATCCGCACCTGTGGTCTGCCCAGCACCCGCAGCGCCTTGAGCTGCGCCATTTTTAGCGCCGCCACCAAAGCCACCGCCGCCCATGCCACCACCACTTCCTGATCCGTCACCGGAGGAAGGAATGGTACCGTCGAGTTGCTGCTGGATACTTGTGGCCATGTTCGACATGAAGGTCTCAACAGCCTTTATCCCATTTTCATACTGTTCGAAAGTGTAGAAGGCGGATGGATCCGCTTTGACATAGCTGGAAATCATCGTGTTCAGCTCATCCATCCGAGCCTGGAACGTATCGTCCGCTAGATAGCCAGTAATCATCTCACTAACAATCTCATGATATTTCGTTTTGTATTCATCATTAGCGAGCAGTTTCGCAATCAGTGGACGTTCTGCCAACGCACCTTGGGTAGGCTCGTCAATTAACACATCTGCGCTTCCCATGCCGCCAAAAGCCATATTGTAATCCCACGGCAGAATCGAGAAGACCCCATCGTCTTCATATAAGTAATAATTCTGCTTATTTCCACCTAAATAACTGTCCATATTACCCGTGACCGCATTTAGAGCGATATACTTCAGCGATTCCTCTACGTCGATGTATTTTTCATAATCGGTGCCGTTGTTTAGCTCATTCAGCATGTCGACAAGAATATCATCGTTAGACTTATCGGATTTCATTTCTAGTCCAGTATAGAGGGATGGATCATCGCCCAGCCAAGTCAAATCACTGCCCTGACCGGTCATTACACCTTTATAAAGTGCACCATAAGTGTTGCCGAAATTGCGTTCCAGATAAGCATCACTGATCTGTTCTACTGCAAGATAGAAACCCTTCAGTTCATCATTTACATACACATTGACGAAGGAATATTTCGGCGTCGGGAGACCGACACTTTCAGCGAGCTCATAGGTCAGAAATTCACGCATATAAGAAGCATCGCTGTAATTATTATTCAGGTTGATCTTAGTAATGCCGAATAAATTCTGGTTAACATACTCATCAAAAGAAATTTTGAAGCTGTAGCGGTCAGAGTCTGTCATCTGTACTACGCTTCTGAGACTGAGATTTCCTTTGGTCCGTACAGCTACATTATCGTATTTCATACCGTTGTACTCGACGGAAGCCATTTTATATTCTTCAGCACTGGCATTATCCAGCATATCCTGAAAATCGTCCGGGTCCAAGGTGATTTTGACATCCACGACCTTATCTTTTGGAAAGACCTGCTCGTCTAGCTTTTTCTCATCGCTCGAAATGACCTTGTCCTGAGCATCAGACGTTGGATTATTTATTGCAGACGGACTTGCATTCTGACACCCGGCTACGGCGATGACCAGCAGCAGGCAGCAAAAACTCAGCAGGATTGACTTACCTCTGGTTTTCATCTGGGGCACCGCCTTTCATCTCGTTGTAATTAAGATACATAGTCACCGCTATAGCTGATCAAGAGTGCATTTTTGACACCTTTTAGGTCAGAGACTGTGTTGACAAAGCCGCCTACTTTATCATCCAGACGAAGCTCCAGCGTCAATTCAATATTGTTTGCGGAGACTGTTTTTTGCTTCACATTGTAGCGTTTTACGGATTTGGTGATATGGCTGTGTACTTCACGTTCACTTTCATCACTGTCGCAGTTAATGACCAGTAAGTATGGCGTTTCGATAGAAGAGTGTTTAATGAACAGGAACAAAATAAGGCCGATAATGATCGAACCGATAATAGCCAAGGTGAAAAATCCTGCTCCAGTTACAATCCCTGCTACAGCTGCCCAGAACAAGAAGATCAGATCAGTTGGATCTTTGATTGGTGTTCTGAAACGTACGATGGACAATGCGCCGACCATACCGAGGGACAGCACAAGGTTAGAGTTAATCGCAATAATGACAGTAGCTGTAATCATGGTCATGCCCATAAGTGAGACGTTAAAGCTTTTGGAATATAAAACGCCGCTAAAGACACGTTTGTAGAGCAGGTAAATGAAGTATCCGATCAGAAAAGCTACGCCCAAGGTAATCAGCATCTTGGAGATACTAATATCAGATACAAAATTGTCGATCACCGAGTTTTTAATAATGTCTGAAAAATTATTTGTAGTATCTGTAGTCGTTGTTGTAGCTGCTAGCGGTGCTAGTGATGCATTCATAATCAATAATCCTCCCAAGTGTTAGTTTTTAAGAATTTGCGGCAGATCACGTATTTCGAAGCGGACTGCCTATTCAGTCCCTCCAGCTGCAACGCGATTTTAATGTACTCTGGAATATACTCATCGAATTTCACTTCGAAAATTATGAAGTTCTCATCAATCGCCCGAATCGGATGCAAATCCTTATCGAAAATATCCGTAGAGTGCAGGCCCGTACGTAGTTCTTTATCGAACGTTATTCGCACATTTCCGTTGTGGCAAACATAAGGCTCGCGAACATAATCCACGATGACCTTGGGTCGCAGCAGGTTATGGCGCATCTGATCGTATAACTCCATGAACAGCGGACTGTCGGGGACGTTCAGCACTTCGTAGTTGCCCGCCATAATCTCGTCGTACATTTGCCGGGTTAGCGGTTCTTTGATTTTGGCGATATAATCGTCCATTTTAATTTTTTTCTCAAAGTGAATGATGTTGTCTTGGATGTTGTAAATGCGAATCCGGTATTTGGCCCGTTCTCGGAGACCGCCGAGCTTGTCTGCAAGTGCCGTGTTGTTGATATCGTCAAAATACAAACTCCGAATGTGGTATTCTCCACTCTCATTAGCGTGTTGATCTTTCTCAATCAAGCTTTGCAATCGCTGGCGCAATATAAGGTATTGATGATAGTTAATGAAAAATTTAAGTTCATGCCGGAATTGAAGCTTTTTATTCATTTTCACACCTCGTTTCTCTCTCTATCTCTGGCTAACCTTCCTGCTTGACTAATTCTAGGAGACAGACCTTATGCTTAACTTAAAATAGACTGAATGTTTGCTGAATGTTTTACACTGCGTTAACAAAAGTCTGTATAAAGAATCGTATGCAAATTTGACTTCTGACTTTGCAGGGGGCTATCTTATTTAGAAGGCTAGAGAGAAATTTTCATAAGGAGGTACCGTGATGAGAGACTATAAATTTGCCATAATCCTAGGGGTGCTTGTGATTATGGTTATTTTAGTGGCTTATGGGTTGGAACGATCGAAAAGCGGAAGTAATGCAAATTCACCAGCACCGTATGATCTCGTGACTACCTTTAAGGGAGATGCGAGCACAAGCCGCGCGTTTACTTGGTATACAAGTGATTCGAGTGCAGCAGGCATTCTGGAGATTGTAAAGGGACAAGTGTCCTCTTTTGCAAATACAAATGTACAAAGGGTAGAAGCAAAAAGTAGTTCCATCAAAACAGACAATGGCACCAAAGGTGTTCATAAAGTGGAAGCTACGGGTCTTGAACCCGGGAGGTTATATACTTATAGAGTGGGTAGTGGCGTTGAAGGAGAATGGAGTCCGGCAGCGGAATTTACAACGGAAGAAGATGGACTGGCAAGTGTGTCTTTTATCAACGTAACGGATTCTCAAGGGGAAACGGCAGAGGATTTTAAGCTGTGGGGAAATACGCTGAACAAGGCTTTTCAGACATTTCCTGAAGCTGAATTTATTGTGCATAACGGAGATTTGACGGAGAATCCGGAGGATTCGGCAGGCTGGGATGATTTTTTTGGCAATGTGCAGGGCTGGATTTCGGGGATTCCGTTAATGCCGGTAACAGGCAATCATGATGAGGTGGATGAGGATGCAACGCATTATACTTCACACTTCAACCTGCCGGATAATGGGGCAAAGGGTTCAATTGCAGGCACCTCGTATTCCTTCGATTATGGACCAGTGCATGTAACGGTACTGAATACAGAGAGCAATCTAAAAAAGCAAACGGAGTGGCTAAAGGAAGATCTGAAGAACACAGACAAGAAGTGGAAAATCGTTGCGATGCACCGACCGGCTTACGGGGGGAACTCCTATAAGAAAGTTGAAAATTGGACGGATATTTTTGATACGTATGAGGTTGATTTAGTGCTGCAGGGTCATAATCATGAATACTCCAGATCCTACCCGTTACGTGGCGGAAAAATAGTTCCAGAAGGTGAGATTTCCAAAGATGCTAAACGAGGGACAGTCTATGTGGTGACCAACGCTTCTGGAGGAAAATTTAACGAGAAAAAAGAAGATCAGTTCTATCATGCGGTGCATTTTCAGAACAATAAGCAAATGTTTGCCGGCATTAACGTTACCGGGGATACATTAACCTATCAGGCCTATGATGTGGATGGAAAGCTGCTGGATAAGTTTGTGTTGACACATTGAGCTAAGGGAATTGGATAATATTATTTAAATACCTTTTCTGCTGTAAAGGCGGGGGAGGTATTTTTTTGATTTGCATCCAAGCACCAAACCTAGCGTAAAAGTGTATCTTAAGCCGTTTTTTCACATGTCTACCTTTTCCGTCATATAAGCTGTTAACTTTATAATGATAAAATAGATTTAGTTATATTTGGATTTCATTTGAAGTGAAGGGGAAGTAATATGTTTATCAGAAAAATGGTTTTTATCGGTATCATTTGTATGTTAGGTTTGACAGGTTGTGCAACGAACACTAAATCAGGTGCTGAAGGAGAGGGAGATAAGCGTGCAGAGGAGCTGCTCAGCATGTCTCGGAGTGAACTGGCTAAGCAGGAGAGCTATACTATAGAAATGGAGAAACAAGAAGAAACATCCAGCAAATCGGAAAAAAGTGAAGATAAACATTGGTCGAGCGCAGCCTCATTTCATGTCGACTATGTTAGAAATCCTTATACCGTATATCTAAAATCGGAGACTGCGGAAGGAAAGGAACGAGAAGAATACATATCGGATACTGAATATCATACAAAGGTAATGGATGATTTATTTATTAAGCAGGACGATTATATTCCAGCGAAAGAAAAACAAATCGCACAAAGATTTATTGACCCGTATGATTATATAGACACGTACCGGGTAGATTCTCAGGGGATCGTTGTTTCTGAGGAGGAACAAGAATACATACTTTCGATAGAGATATCGTCTCATGATGCGAGTAAGGAAACGATGAAATTGATGAAGCAGAATTTGACAGACAAGATTAAACTAAGATATACGCTGGATAAAACTACACTTTTGCCGCATAAAGTGGAGGCAGAAATATTCACTTCATTGAAATCAGAAAACTTAAATTCAGAATCAGTGCTCACGTTGCAAACAACTATCAGCAATTTTAATGGTATAAAAGAGATTGTTATGCCTGTAGATACTAGTGAAGAATAGTTATATCAGAAGCCTCTGGGATTTATTCCGGAGGTTTTCTTTATCAGCAGAATTATTTTCAATCAAAATTTAGTGAAATTGTATCCTGAAGTGTGAAAATGGTACGATTTTTAGAGACAATCTTCTGCAAAATATAACCATTTTCTCTCGATAATGAAAAACCTTACCATTATAATGAAAGCGTTATCAGAAAATGGAGTCTAAGTTCTGAAGGTATGGATTAAGGGGGAGGGAGGAGCAGGGATATAGAGTAAGAAGAAGGCATAAACAAACCAATTATATCGTAGGAGGCGTAAAACGTGATTCGTAACCGTATCCGGAAAACAGGACTTTTGGTCCTGCTTGGCGCGATGGTAGGCTCTTTATTCTCTGCATTCCCAGCTACTACCCATGCAGCCTCAAGTGAACCTTACACCTGGAAAAGCGTTGTAACGGGAGCTGGCGGGGGCTTTGTACCCGGAATTATTTTTAATCAAACTGAACCGAATCTGATTTATGCCAGAACAGATATTGGCGGGGCCTATCGCTGGAATCAAGCTACATCTAGCTGGACATCAATTAGTGACTCGGTAGGCTGGGTGGATTGGAACAAGAATGGTGTTGATGCTCTGGCTACAGACCCAATTGATCCTAATAAAGTCTACATGGCAACGGGTACGTATACTAATCATTGGGATAATAATGGCCAGATTATGCGCTCTAATGACCGGGGGAACACCTGGCAAACTACTCCACTGCCTTTTAAAGTAGGTGGCAATATGCCTGGCCGTTCCGCTGGTGAACGTCTAGTCATCGACCCCAATAAGAACAACATTCTCTATTTTGGAGCTAGAAGTGGTAATGGTCTCTGGAAGAGTATTGATTCGGGTGTAACTTGGTCAAAGGTAACCTCTTTTCCAAACGTAGGAACGTATATTCAGAATCCGACACTTGATTATGGGGATGATCTTGTCGGATTGTCTTGGATCACGTTCGATAAGAGCACAGGTACACTTGGCAACGCTACTCAAACGATATATGTCGGTGTGGCCGATACGGCTAGCAGCGTATATCGGAGTACAGATGGTGGAGTAACCTGGACAGCTCTGGCTGGACAACCTACGGGGTTCTTGCCACATCACGGCGAGCTGTCATCCACAGGTGATCTCTATATTACTTATAGTAATGGTGTAGGTCCCTATGATGGCAGTAAGGGTGAAGTTTGGAAATACAACAAAACTAGTGGGGCTTGGACCAATATCAGTCCTACGACCGGTGAAGATAACTGGTATGGCTTTGGTGGATTGGCGCTGGATGCTCAGCACCCTAACACATTGATGGTATCCAGCTTAAACGCTTGGTGGCCTGATGAAGTTATTTTCCGCAGTACCAATGGTGGGGCTACTTGGAGTCGCATTTGGGATTGGGGCAATTATCCAGAACGGACTTATAAGTTCAGCATGGACATCACCGCTGCTCCATGGCTCGATCATGGAACCACTTCAACATCCCTGGATCCTTCACCGAAGCTAGGCTGGATGATGGGTGATTTGGAAATTGATCCATTTAACTCGAATCGAATGATGTACGGCACTGGAGCAACAATTTATGGCTCGAACAATTTGACCTCATGGGATACCGGAGGCAAGGTAAATATCTCTGTCATGGCAAAAGGTGTGGAGGAAACTGCAGTGCTGGGGCTAATTAGCCCGCCAACGGGAACCTCCCATTTGATCACTGCACTTGGTGACGTTTCCGGTTTCCGTCATGAGGATTTGTCGGTAGCGCCGACTAAATTCCAGACCAGTCCTTCATGGGCAACGACGATGAGTATTGACTATGCTGAACTGAGTCCGTCCTATATGGTGCGGGTAGGCAGTGCAGATAAAGAAAAAACGCCAAGTATGAAGTCCATTGGTATCTCTAACGATGGTGGAGTGAATTGGTACATGCCAAACTCCGAGCCTTCCAATGGAACCAAAACAACGGTTGGCCATGGACAAGTAGCTGTCTCTGCAAGTGGTAATTCCATTCTGTGGAGCACCTCAGATATCGGGGTGTATTATTCCAAAACCTCAGGCAATTCTTGGACAGCAAGTGCAGGATTACCGGCTGGAGCGAAGATAGCGTCTGATCGCGTGAATCCTAACAAATACTATGGATTTTATGCAGGAACCTTCTATGTAAGTGTGGATGGTGGAGCTACATTTACTGCCACCGCAGCTTCGGGCTTCCCGACCAATAATGTGGCTGGATTACAGCCGAATGAAGCCCAAATCAGTATGAAGGCAGTTCCAGGTATTGAAGGTGACATCTGGTTCGCCGGAGGGAATACGGTTGAGAATAAATATGGTCTATGGCACTCCACTAATTCAGGTGCGAGCTTCACGAAGTTAACGAATGTAGAAGAAGCTGATCTTATTGGTTATGGTAAGGCTGCTCCGGGCCAAACTTATATGGCATTGTACACCGTAGCTAAGATTGATGGTGTACGGGGCGTATTCCGTTCTGATGATGTTGGCGCAACTTGGGTTCGTATTAATGACGATGCTCACCAATACGCTAAGATCAATATGGCGATTACTGGGGATCCAAGAATCTATGGACGTGTATATCTCGGTACGAATGGCCGAGGCACTTTGTATGCTGATCCTGTAAATCCACCAGCTACAGGCTCGACCATTACGCCAATAACTGCAAGCTTTGATAAGAAAACAGCGAATCAGGCAGACGTTGCAGTAACTATGACGTTGAACGGAAATACGCTGAGCACGATCAAGAACGGAACGGCAACCCTCGTAGCCGGAACGGATTATACGGTAAGTGGATCAACAGTAACGATTAAAAAAGCGTATTTAGCGACGCAAGCGGTAGGAACGACTACGCTGACGTTCAGCTTTAGCGCTGGAGCTACACAATCTTTGGCGGTAGCGGTCACGGATACTACAACACCGGTATCCAACTCCACGATAATGCCAACAAGCGCGGGATTTGATAAGAAAACAGCAAATCAAGCGGACATCGCCGTAACTATGACGTTGAACGGAAATACGCTGAGCACGATCAAGAACGGAACGGCAACCCTTGTAGCCGGAACGGATTACACGATAAGTGGATCAACAGTGACGATTAAAAAAGCGTATTTAGCGACGCAAGCGGTAGGAACGACAACGCTGACGTTCAGCTTTAGCGCTGGAGCTACACAATCTTTGGCGGTAGCGGTCACGGATACTACAACACCGGTATCCAACTCCACGATAACGCCAACAAGCGCGGGATTTGATAAGAAAACAGCAAATCAAGCGGACATCGCCGTAACTATGACGTTGAACGGAAATACGCTGAGCACGATCAAGAACGGAACGGCAACCCTCGTAGCAGGAACGGATTATACGGTAAGTGGATCAACAGTCACTCTCAAGAAGGAGTATTTGGCAACTCAAGCGGTAGGAACGACAACGCTGACCTTTGAGTTTAGTGCCGGAGCGGCACAATCCTTGGTTGTCACTCTCTCAGATACGTCAGTAGCTCCTACAGCAGCACTGAAAGTGCAGATGTATAACGGTACAGTGACTGCTTCCGGAAATACGCTAAATCCAAAGTTTAAGCTGGTGAACACAAGTACAAGTGCCGTTGCACTTTCTGATGTGAAATTAAGATATTATTACACAATTGACGGAGAGAAGGCACAAAGCTTCTTCTGCGATTGGTCACAGGCTGGAAGCGCGAATGTAACAGGCACATTTGTGAAGCTGCCAACGGCTAAAGCGGATGCGGATTATTATTTGGAGCTTGGATTCTCGAGTGCAGCAGGTTCACTTGCTGCGGGTGCGAGCATCGATATCCAAGTGCGAGTAGCTAAAGAGGATTGGTCAAATTACACTCAAACCGGAGATTACTCCTTTAATGCGGTTGATACCAATTTTGTAGACTGGACAAAAGCGCCCGCCTACATCTCAGGTAACCTGATCTGGGGTAATGAACCTAACTAAGAATCTTCACCAATAGTTATGCTGAAGAGGCTGTCCTAAAAAGTAGAAAATTCTACTTTTGGGGCAGCTTCTTACTTTAACCCTCAGGCTATAGGTGGTATGTACGCTATGTGCTACGTTCTATGAGTCATGTGATATGTGGTATGTCGGATGCATTTATGGTTCCTATAGTGTTGGCTATATAGTAATTAGGGAAAACCTCCCTGAAAATAGCCGATATTTGCTTTAAATCAACGAAATCAGGGAATTATTCCCTGAAAATCAGGCGAATTCGTTAGTTTCCAGCAAATTAGCCAATAATTAGGGAGGTTTTCCCTAATTATTGGCTGGATGACCAAAAAACTTAGAATTTTAGGGAGAAATTCCCCAATTATGCTATCAACGCTTCACTTCCTCCTGTACGGTACGCAAAAACCAGCTAATGATATTTAAAAGTAGTTCTGACATACCATTTGCTGTTTTGGCTGTTACAATGTTTGTCCGCTATCTATAGTAATGATCTGTCCAGTCATTGCTTCCTGTTCTAGCGCAGCGCAGACGAACTGGGCGATATTCTCGGCGGTTGAAATATGCTGAAGCAGCAGATTAGGGGCTAGTTTATGCATTTGTTCTTCTCGTCCAGACCACCATCTAGTAGCAACGGCTCCCGGTGCTACACAGTTAACTCTAATATGGGGAGCCAGCGCGTGTGCCAGAGATTTGGTAAGACCGTGGACAGCCGCTTTGGAGACGGCATAAGGAAGGGATGAGCCTAAGCCTGTCTGTCCAGCGATGCTGCCGAGATTGAGGATGGCTCCTGAATTTTTTTGGTTCATATACGGTGCAACCGCTTTGGCGCAGAAAAACATTCCTTTCACATTTACATCATATAACTCATCCCATACTTCCTCTGTTGCCTTTTCCAGATCTCCGAGAGCAATATGTTTAGTTATACTGGCGTTATTCACTAGCAGATCAATTGTCCCGAAATGCTGAATAATCGAATCGACCATACTTCGCACATCCTGATCTTTAGACACATTCGCTTGTATTGCTATAGCCTGCCCTCCTTGATTCAGAATCGTCTTTACGGTTTCATTGGCTTCATCCTCAGATCTAGAATAGTTCACTACGACGTGAGCCCCGCGTTTGGATAGCTCCAAGCTTACAGCTTTGCCAATTCCAGTCCCTCCACCCGTTACTAATGCGACTTTATTGTTGAGATCCATCCTCATGCACTCCTTAAGTTGGCGTATGTTGTTGTTATAAAGTATTCTATAGAGAAAAGTGAATTTCGTATAATTGAATATAATGAAGGTTTGATTCAATTTATTTGAATTGAATAGGAGAGGGCACTAGGATGGATCTGAAAACAATAAAAACCTTTCAAACGATCGTAACTTCCGGAAGCTTTAATCGCGCAGCAGAAGAATTGAACTATGCCCAATCTACAGTTACGATGCAGATGCAAAGGCTTGAATCTGATCTGGGATGTCAATTGCTTGAGCGGGGGAAGCAAATCAGCTTAACAGAAGCAGGCAGATTGTTTTATGAAGAGAGCCTACATATCGTTAAAGATATGGAACGATTACAGAGCCGTTTGACTGATTTAAAAATAGGGGAAGCTGGCAACGTGCGATTAGGGGTAACGGACCCTACGGCGAGCTATCGTTTGCCGCAGCTTTTAAGTAGGTTTATGGTGCAATTTCCTAAAGTGAAAGTCTCCGTGGATATTGCGGGAACCGTCGCACTTAGTGAACTACTCCTGCGTGGTGAAATTGATTTGGCAGTGTGCTCGGCACCAGAGCTCGGTAAGGAGCTTTATTTTGAACCGTTATTTGCGGAGGAATTCTTGTTACTTTTACCAGAAGAGCATCCGCTAGCATCCAAGGAACGTATCACCCCAGAGGATCTACAGAGTCATCGCTTACTGATTACGGCAGCGAATTGTCCTTATCGTAAAAAATTAGAAAGTGTGCTGCAGGAATCAGGCGGGCCGCCACTAGATACAATGGAGATTGGGAGCATGACAGCGCTGAAATATTTTGTGGGAAGTGGTTTAGGTGTGGCACTTGTTCCTGAGATTGTGCTGAATCCAGCCCCAGCAGGAACTATAGTACGGAAGCTGGAGGGGAAGGTTATTGATATGACCTGTGGGATCCTATGTAAACTTTCAGATTATCCGCTTAAGCAAGCGAGCTCCAGATTGTATCATTTTTTAAAACAGGAACTAACCGTGACAAGGATATTTTGAATTTTAAACGAATTGTTAAGAAATAGAAAAAATAGAAAAGGCGGTGTTTGATGTTTTTTAGGAGGAAATTCAGTTTCTGGCTTTCGATTATAAGTATCATCATCTGTCTGAGTGACTATCTGGGGGTGGGGATCGCGAATATTATTCTTGTACGTTTGAACCCTATTATAGATACACTGATCTTTACAGAACCTTTTGAAAGCTTCATGGTTGATGTAAATAATCCGAGATGGGGAACCAATAGTGCGTTAATCAGCGTCAGATTCCCAACTTATATTATTCATTTTGGAACGTTTTTGATTTTGGGTATTCTAATTGATTACCTTATTCGTATATTAAAACAGAAGTAGAAGTGTAGATGAGCCTAGAAGAGGAAAGGTGAGCTGAGATGAGCGGAGCAAAGGGAAAACTTGATTTGGAGAGAATTGTTTTTATTGGCAGAACCTATGAGGAATATATACGTATGTTTGATTTGCTGGAATCAGATCTTATCGGCCAGAGCATTCTGGATTGTCCTGCGGGTGCTTGCTCTTTTACAGCAATAGCGAATCAGTTGCGTGGTGAAGTAACGGCTGCTGATATTGCTTACTATTACTCTGAAGATGAGCTGGCAGACAAAGGGGCTCAAGATATTGCGCATGCGATGTCCGGAATGGAAAAAGTACAGGATAATTTCGTTTGGAACTACTTTAAATCAATCGAGGCACTGACCGAAGCGAGGAACGCAGCTTTAACCGCCAGCACTAAGGATCGAAGACAAACCCCGGAGCGTTATGTTCCTGTGATACTTCCGGATCTGCCTTTTGCGGATGAAGCATTTGATCTGACATTATCTGCTCACTTTCTATTTATGTACAGCGATCGGCTGGACTATGAATTTCATCTAGAGACTGTTAAGGAACTCATGCGGGTGACGAGAGGCGAGCTCCGAATCTTTCCACTAGTCGACCTCTCTTGTAAAAGGTATGAGCATTTAGACCGCCTTATTGATGATTTGGTGAGGCAAGGGTTTACTGCAGAGGAACTAGAGGTTCCTTATGAATTTCAAAAAGGTGCAAAGCAGATGTTGAAGATTAGAAGAGCAGAATTGTTCCTCTGAAATATAAAAAACGAGGGTGCCTCAAGCCATGATGACTTTGGGAGCACCCTCGTTTTTGTATACATATCTATAAAGCTTACGCTACAGTTTCTTTCCGTTCTGCTACAAAACAAGCTATGCCTAATACCAGACCAAGGCCCACTAGAACCGCACCGACCCAAGGAAGCGAAGTGATCGCTAGATGAGAAATAACCCAACCGCCAATAAAGGCACCCGCTGCGTTACCGAGATTCCCGGCGGAGTGGCTGGTCGTTGAAGCAAGTGCAGGGGCTGCCTGAGCCAGACTCATAATCCGTATTTGCAGACCTGGCATGACCGCAAAGGACACCATACCCCAGAAAAATATTGTGATTACCGCAGCTATTGGGCTATGCATCGTGAAGGAAAAGATCGTTAGAATCATACTGACTGCAAAATAAAGTCCCACGATAGAAGGCATCAGCTTCCAATCCGCAAGCTTTCCGCCAACGATGTTCCCGATGGTCACCCCACAGCCGAATAAGACTAGAATCCAAGTCACACTATGTTCAGCAAAACCGGTCACTTCTTCAAGCAGTGGAGTAATATATGTGAACACGGTGAACAAGCTGGCGTTCCCTAACGCCCCGATCAATAAGAATAGCAGCAGCTTTGGATTAGCCAGAGCAGCAATCTGCTGGATAACACTCGCTGGTTTCTCTTGTTTAAGCTTTGGAATAAAAATGAGGATGCCGATCAGCGCGGCGACTCCCATGACAGCAATCGCTGCAAATGAGGCCCGCCAGCCCATACTTTGTCCAATAAATGTTCCTAGAGGAACTCCGACAATATTGGCTATCGTTAAACCTGCCATCATAATAGATACGGCTCCGGCCCGCTTATTGGGTTGTACAAGATTGGATGCAATGACTGCGCCAACCCCAAAAAAAGTACCATGAGTTAAAGCTGTAATTATACGAGCTACCATGAGAACGGTATAGTATGGTGCAAACACAGAGATTCCGTTGCCCAGTATAAAAAGAATCATGAGAAGACATAACAGTTTCTTTTGCGGAATGCGTTGCGTGAGAATGGTCAGGATGGGTGCGCCAACGGCCACTCCAAGTGCGTACATTGTAATGAGTTGGCCAGCAGTCGAAATACTAACCTGTAAATCGTTGGCGACATTTGGTAAAATACCCATAATAACAAACTCAGTCATACCAATCGCAAAAGCGCCTACCGTAAGAGAAAGTATAGAGATGGGAAAGGGCTCTTTCCCTGCTCGTTCTTTGCGTGATTGTGCCTTGTTGAGGTTTGGAATTGCGTTCATGATGCCGATGTTCAACCTTTCTTCTGCCTGTAATGAAGCTCCACCTTGGTTAAGATGATAGATCCGACATGTAAGTATTGCTTTTCTATTATTTAGTTTTCTGAAAATATTTTCAAGATAAATATTTTTTCAGATAGTTTTCATTTTTATAGATCATTGAAGGGATGGTTATTTATGAATGATGAAAGCCAAGTCCAAGTGCTTGAATTGCCGGAAATGAAGCGAGAATTTAATAGCAGTTTGCAGAGTAATGATCGTGGATTGGTTATAGAAATCTATCAATTTGCGAACCCTTCCTGGCCCGATGAGACTGAATTGTTCCTTCCTTTGCGATGAGAAAAAATTATAAGCAGGCAGCTTTAATAGCGCTTCAGAACTTTGACCTGGATTGGACGCAGATTCGTTTTAACCAGCTATCGGATACCTGTACCTTTGTTATCGAAACTAATAAAGAGGGAACTTTTTTACTGCGCCTTCATTCGGGGAGATCTAAAGAGGAAATTAACTCCGAAATCGCGTGGCTGGAGCTTTTGAAGAGCAAAATCGATGTCCCCCTGCCAAAAGGTGTTCATGATCGCACGGGTGCTGTAACGTTCAGAGTGGAACAGGGAAATGGAGAAGGTGTTTATGCCTCATTAATGCGCTGGGTTGAAGGGGAACATGCGAATGAAAATCTTACCGAAGAACAAATTTACAAAGAAGGCGTTCTATTAGCCAAGCTACATAAGGCGGCACAGGAGCTGGAGTTACCCCCTGGCTTTAATCGTCCTGTTTGGGATGAACATAGCTTTCGAAAAGCAATGCTTCGTTTAAAGCTTCATTATCATTGTTTTCTTACGGATGAAGAGTTTATGCTGTATCAGTCGGCAGCTGAGAAGTTATACAATTGGTTAAGCAAGCAGCATAAAAATAAGAACAGAAGGTCTTATGGCGTTATCCATGGAGATTTACATCAAGGCAACATCATATTTAAAGAGGGTGAGCCTCGGCCGATTGATTTTGGAAGATGTGGTTGGGGGTATTATCTTTATGACGTGGCACATACCCTTCTTGGACTGTATCCATTGCAAAGAGAAGGGGTCATTAAGGGGTACGAAAGTATCGCCAAGCTTGATGGGGAGTGGATTCAGACTTTAGAGAATTTTACGGTCATGGTTATGATCGAAAATTATTGCCATCACGCATCCGATCCTAGGGAAACCGAGGGACTAAAAGCAGAACAGCCGTATGCGTTAGCGATCCTGAAAAATTATCTTAAGGGAGAACCCTTTCTTTTTAACAGGATTGAGATTTAACGTATAGAAATAGGGTCTCTTTGGGGAATTTATATAAAGTTCCCTAAGGAGGCTATTGTGATGAAAAAAAGCTGGATTGCTCCCCTTCTTCTCGCAGTGATGCTCGTTCTGACGCCACAACCTTGCTCCGCAAATAGGTTAATTCAACCTCAATCTGTAACACCTTCCAGGTCTGATTCGGGACTTCAACTGCCAGATCAAGATTCTCGCGAACTTAAGTTTCAAGACATGCTGATGTTATTTCTTTTACCCCATATTGAGAAAAAGATTGCAGATATTTATTCGCCGCTTTTGCGAGAATCGCCAATGGTTTATCCTTACTTTGTGGATGTGACTGAGGTGAAGCGGCTCAATGGTTTCCGTGGGTTTGATTTCTTGATTACACTTAACGTATATCCTACAGTTGGTCCACATATTTCAGTTGGAGAAGATACCATGACTTTTAGGATCTCACCTGGTCCTAAGGTGAAGCTTGAATCGTTCAAGCATCTAAAAGACCCCAAAAAATCAGACTTTCCACCAAATTATCAGAACATCCTTAGATAGTGTAGTTTCGGTAAGGCGCGTGGGTGGAAGAGTAGATATTAATATGTGCCACACGTTGAGTGATGAGGCGAGCTATTTTTACATAAGTAGGGAGTTCTGAGGTAATGGTGATGGGAGTTGTAGGGAAAGGAGTCTTTGGGAGAGGGGAGGAAGGTTGGGTTAGTGGCATGATGAGGTGAGGGAGAGGGGAGGAAGGTTGGGTTAGTGGCATGATGAGGGTGTGTGAGGGGATGAAGGTTGGGTTAGTGGCATGATGAGGGTGTGCGTGAGGGGATAAAGATTGGGTTAGTGGGATGATGAGGGTGTGCGTGCGTGTGTCCGCGAGCGGGCAAACGGGATAGTTGCAGTTTATACACTTATTTGCAGGAGATAAGAAGCTTAGTCACTTTTAGTTGCATTTGGTGCAGTTAAAAGAAGTCTTTTCACACTAATTTGTTAATATCGTTGAATTTAGTTGCAGAGAATACACTTATTTCGCTCGGCCAGCACAATGTATTGTTTATAGTTGTATAAAGTGCAATTAACTCATACATTCCCAAACGATTTTAAGCAAAATAAAAAAGTCCATGGGTTAACATTGCAATACCCAACTCATACCCAACTCATACCCAACTCATACCCAACTCATACCCAACTCATACCCAACTCATACCCAACTCATACCCAACTCATACCCAACTCATGCCCAGCTCACCGCACACACTCCGATCTTTGGGGTGTTTTTTTGTGGTTAGAATTGTGGTGGATTAATGGCGATTATGGTATTATGAAATTAGTGGATATATTGATTTAAGTTACTAAATTCAAATATGGAGGTGTGAGGGATTGGGTGATCATAAATTCGAGGGCGAACAAAAGGGGAGCAGTATTAGCGAAATTAAAGATAAGGTCACTAGCGATAGCGCAAGTAACAACGAGGATAAAGTCAAAGTAGGTGTAGCTACTAAAGACGGGCAGTTAGGGTTTCTTTTTACAAGAGGGGGGCTTCGGGAAGGTGCAGGTAGAAAAAGCACTGGTGTAACTAAAAAGGTATCACTGACGTTATCTGAGGACGTTTGGCAGGAGATAGAGCAGGCTTGCGCGGATCAGAACGCATCTCGCTCCCAAGTATTTCGGAACATCATTGAGGCGCATTTTGTAAAGGAATCTAAGGAGAGTTAGGTGAAGTCTTTGCTAATCCATGTATCAAAAGATTCTCTTAGTACCGCTTTACAGGCAGCATTAAAAGCCATATCCGCGAATAGTTCCTCACGTGTTCTATCAGGAATACTTATTCAAGCGCAAACTCAGGGTTTGATATTAACAGCCAGCAATATAAGAATGACCATTGAATATAAGCTCCCTGTGAAGATGGATTCGATGGTTGTGCACAACACAGGTGAGATCGTAGTTCCGGCGCGTTATTTTTATGAGATCATTCGTAAGCTTGATCCTGGACTAATTAGGCTGGAAATCGTAGAGTCATTGATATTAAATATTCAATCAGGGAGCACTCAATTTCGTTTATGTGGAATGGATGTGGCAGAGTTTCCAAGAATCCAATACATAGATCATCCAAACATTCAAAGGATAAGCATGAAGAACACTCTCCTGAAGCAAATATTTAAAAGAGTGGTTTTTGCGGTCTCTTCATCGGAAACCAGACCTGTGCTTACAGGAGTTTTGCTGCAAATAGAGAAGCATAATATTCGTGTAGTCGCCACTGATGGCATCCGCTTCGCCCAGCATGTTGTTGAAAGTGTAGAAGATTACGGGGCAATTCCTTTAGATGTTGTAATCCCGGGCAGCACCCTGGAGGATCTTTTAAAAATATTAAACGATGATGCAGACAGCAGCACCGATTTAGAGATAGGCTCCAAGCAAATCAGATTTATTTCTAATGGATTGAGGGTTCAGTCTGCTCTTTTAGAGGGAGCTTATCCCTCTGTCAATAATTTAATCCCAAAAGCGTACCTCTCCGAAGTGATTGTTAAGAAGGATCGTTTGTTACATGTGGTTGAACGTATTTCTATATTGGCTAGTGAGTGTGTTATGCTCAGCGTACTTCCTTCTAACATGCTAAGTTTAGTGTCCAAGACTGCAGAAATTGGGGATGTAAAAGAAGAGATTCCTTTGGAGCATCTGGAAGGTGATCATTTTCGAGTAGCCTTTAACGGAAAATATTTCAGGGACATCCTTCGGGCGATCGATAGCGAGACGCTTAGAATCAGGTTCGCGGGAAAAGAAAGGCCGCTGGTGATCCTGCCTGTAGACGCATCTTCGTCCACACTTTTTTTAATTACTCCTGTGAGGACGCATGATTGAGGATTTGTTAAGTACAGTATTTGAGCAGGTTTGGGTGAATAGCTGCAACTGAGTCCGATAGTGTGATAAAACGAGCGAAATTATGGAAATAAGAGCAACTGAGTCCGGACAGTTGTTAAAAAGAACACCGCCTGCCAAATTTGATCCTAGACGTGCTGCCCATTGCTTAAACTAGCTGTCTTGGGCTCAACTTATCTACTCCGTGCGGAATTAGCTATCTATAGCTCAACTTAACTACTTCGTGCGGAATTAGCTACCTATAGCTCAACTTAACTACTTCGTGCGGAATTAGCTACCTATAAATCAACCTATCTACACCGTTCGGAATTAGCTACCTATAGCTCAACCTATCTACTCCGTGCGGAATTAGTTCCCTATGGCTCAACCTATCTACTCCGTGCGGAATTAGCTACCTATAGCCCAACCTATCTACACCGTGCGGAATTAGCTACCTATAGCCCAACCTATCTACACCGTGCGGAATTAGCTACCTATAGCCCAACCTATCTACACCGTGCGTGGAATTAGTTCCCTATAGCTCAACCTAGCCGCCTACATCTCGAAACCAACTACCTTTTGCTCGATTGAGATCGTAGCGGACCGTATTGCAGCTATTTCAGCATATGGGTTCATTTTGCAAAGGTTTCGGACTGTATAGCTCTTATTGCCCCTGATTTGCGCAGAAAAAGAGCACATTTGAGCGAATAGCTGCAACTGAGTCCGATAGTGTGGTAAAACGAGCGAAATCATGGAAATAAGGGCAACTGAGTCCCAAATAGCCAAAACCCATCTCAACTTCACAGCTTTCCCAGACGGGAATGAGGTATATTTGATCTGGGAGGGGATGGAATGCATAATGCAAAGACGGCCATATTTTATTTCTCAGGTACGGGCAATACGGAGATTATTGCTAAGCAATTTGCTGAAAGGCTAAGAAGTAAAGGGCAAGATGTAGATTTGTTTAGAGTGGAAGATGTTTTTAAAGGCACTCGTTCTGTAGAATATGAAGCCTATGATCTTATAGGTATTGGTCATCCGGTTCTAGGCTTTGGCGCTTCCGGTTTTGTTGAACGTTTTGCAGAAGGGCTACCTGATTGTAATGGAACCCCGGCATTTGTATTCAAAACGGCATCCTCTCCACACTATATCAATAACGGTGCTTCGAATACGGTGCTTCGTTCTTTGCGTGGGAAGGGATATAATCCCTTTCACAATTCGATTTTGGCGATGCCATGTAATTTTTATATTAAATATGATGACAGGTTGAATAAGCAGTTGTATCAAGCCGCACAGCGTAAGGTGGAATTGTTTGCAGAGGAAATCGTAAACCGGACACTACGAAATCTGCCGATTCACCCTGTGTTGGAGAGGGTTCTGAGAACAGTATATTATTGTGAGGAACACCAAGGGGGAAAATACTTCGCCAAAGGATTGCGTACAACGGACGCTTGCACATTATGCTTAAAATGTGTCAGAAACTGTCCAACATCCAATATTAGTAGCGGCGTAGAAGGAATTGTTTTCAGTCAAAATTGTTTATTATGTATGCGTTGTGTTTATTCTTGTCCTAAGAAGGCAATCCAAGCGACACGACTTAAGGCTAGCGTAGTAGATCCCTATACTGGAGGTCCGAAGCTTCATAAACTAATGAAGGATTCTGCGAATGATGGACGGTTTGTTACTCCCAAATCCAAGGGCTACTACAAGCATTTTATTAAGTATTTGGAGGAATGACATATGAATCTGTTTCGGATGGGATCGAAGCCACTGGGGATTGAGCGGATCACCACATTTTTGGAGGATAATTATGTGAGTATCGGCTACCCCGGAATAGGGGATCTGGAGAATCTAAGCACAGAGGAACTTCGTGATCGATTGATTGGCACATACCAATATAGTGAGTTGGAGCTTACGCAACATCTGCGAGCCCTTCAGCTATTTGTACATACGATGCAAGATGGAGATTATGTGCTGGTGGCCGATGGAGATTGGGTACATCTCGGGGACCTCGGAGATTATTTTTACAACGAGTTTACTGATAATGTTGACGAGGGTACATGCCATCGGCGTGGTGTGACGTGGTTGAAAAGTGTGCCGATTTCTGAACTAAACACAGGCGTGCGGGAGTTATTTAACCAAAGTGCACCGGTTGTACAATATAAGGGTCCCAAACCAAGTGCTCGCTTGGATCTGTGGATTACAGGTGTTTCTGCTAATGAACAAGAAGTGAATAGTCCGCTGGAATTGGATGAGGAGACACTCTCTAAGGCGCTTAATATTTTGAAAGATGCTTTGATTTGTGATGACTCCGAACGACGGGAACGAGCAGCGATAGCCATTTTACAATATGCGAAGTAGAGCCCCTCTTGTATATCGGGTGTACGGTTCATTATCTTCATGATGAGTTCCAATTAAAAAACGTTCCACCCGCTACTTGCCTCGGATGGAACGTTTTGCTGTATCTATAATCAGATGAATTCAACGAATTCGTTGACTGGCTTACGGTAGCCGCGGGGTCTGATTTTATGTTTTTTGTCTTTGCCGATCGTGATCAGCATAACAGGTACCATATGATCCGGCAGATTCAAGGTGGATTGGATAGCATCAGCATCGAAGCCGATCATCGGGCAGGTATCCCAGCCTTTATCTTTGGCGATCAGCATAAAGTGCATGGCAGAGAGAGAGGCATTACGTATTGCTTCATCTCTTTGAAAAGCATCCTTATCAATGTAAGCATTGTTAATCATCTCTATTTGCTCATCATATTCCTCTTGTGACATCGCTCCTAAAGCTTTAAGCCCGCCATAGATTTCTGGAGCCTGCTGATAAGCATGCTTATCTCCTAGCACTACAATAACTGCTGAAGCAGTATGGATTTTATATTGGCCGTAAGCTGCTTCGCGAATTTCTTCTTTTAAGCTCTCGTTAGATATCACTTTGTAATTTGTATGCTGTAGATTATAGGCCGAGGGTGCCAATCTGGCATAAGAGAACATTTCCTCTAATTCATTCTGAGGGATGATAACCCCTTCCACAAAATTCATAGCGGATCTGCGTGACTGAATCAAGTCTGTAAAAGCGCTCATAAGTATTCCTCCGTTGTGTATGTATTCGGTTGTAAAATATCAACACCTGATATTTGTAAATGAACTAACTAAATGTTACTAACTCAAAATAACACAGCTTAAAAAATTCGTCAATGATAAAATTTATTGAAGTTAATCTTGAACACCCTGTTGTCAAAAAATAGGACATAAATTAGGATATTAGGATATGTAGAAACACAGTGGATGAAAGGGTGGATAAATTGATTAATAGTAGAGAACAATTGATGATAGATTTGCAAAGAATCGAAGAGAATGACTACGAGCTTAGAAGTGGAGAGGACATAAAGGATTATGTGAAGTTGATGCTTGAGCATATAGGAGATCCCGAGCCTGTACTGCGTGATGAATTGATTTATTCCACATTCTACAAATGGATTAATGAGAAACATTGGTTTAATGATGCGGAGCTTCGTGAACTGCTGTGGATACTTCTTGACGAGCAGCATCTTTTTTATCACATTGGGAATAAAGAAGATCTGACGGTGTATACAAGAACATTTTCTGTATTGGTTGTTGCTCTTATTCTCCAGAGGCATAGGGAAATGGCTATATTGGATAGCTCTGAATTTATAAAGGTGAAGCAGGGTTTGATTCGTTATTATGAGGAAGAACGGGACTTAAGAGGTTATATGGAAAAAGAAGGCTGGGCACACGCAGCAGCCCATGGCGCCGACGCCTTGGATGAGCTGGTTTTATGCTCGGAGAGTGATGCCGCGGTGCGGGAAGAGGTTCTGGCAGTTATTCAAAAGATGCTTTATAACGATCAATACATATTCAGGGACGAAGAAGATGAAAGGATTGCTACTATTATAGTTACAATCATCGATCATCATTTACTTCCACAGCAGTCTATAACCGATTGGATTCTCAACTTGGCGCAATGTGGCAGTTGGCCTAGAAGCCACAGCCAGTACGTTAATCGAATAAATACAAAGAACTTCCTGCGTTCTCTTTATTTCAGGTTACTTCTAACAGAGAAGAATATGGACATTGTGGATGTTTTATTGAAAACTGAGAAGAATTTGAATGAATTTGTACATTAATTCACTCAAACGGTTTTAATTAACACTAGTAATTTAAATAATTTATTATAATGTAATAAAAATCACAAATTTTTATGGAAATTCAAAAACTTTGTGACATTTATAACTTGATAAGTGCTATAATAGAAATATGGCGTTAAAAGTTCTTATGTTTTTCATTACTATTAAGCAGCAAAGCTTATTGCAGAGGAGATTTGGATATGTCAGAATCAATCACTCAAACACAACCTGAACAAGAATCACCAAAAGTAGCTGTTAGCAAGGAACAAATGGATGTTCTAGAACAGCTCTTGAAACCAGAAGTTCAGGAATCATTAACAGTCTTGGTGGAACAGCTGCCAAAATTAACTGAGCTTGTTGGCGTGCTTACAAAGTCCTATGACTTTGTGCAAACTGTCGCAGCGGATGATGTCTTGAAAAGTGATACGGTAAGTGCAATTAAAGAACTTGCTGAACCTGTAGTGCATTCCGCGAAGAATATGGCAGCTACAGTGATCGAAGCAAAAGATCGTGCGAATGAAAGTAACGAAGTTATTGGTCTTTTTGGTCTTATGAAGTTGTTGAAAGATCCACAAGCGCAAAAGCTTTTCCGTTTCGTAAATGCATACCTTCAAGTTGCTGGAGAACGCAGTAAGCAGAAATAATCATTTTCATATCTTATACGTAAGGGACGGAGGAAACATCATGTCTAAACATATTGTCATTCTAGGAGCAGGTTATGGTGGTCTACTAAGCGCCTTAACCGTACGCAAATATCTCAAAAAAGATGAAGCTAAAATTACTGTAGTTAATCAGTATCCTACACACCAAATCATTACAGAATTGCATCGTCTTGCAGCAGGTAATGTTGCAGAGGGTGCTGTAGCTATGCCTCTAACTAAGCTTTTCGCAGGGAAAGATATTGACCTGAAAATCGCGAAGGTTAATTCATTTTCTGTGGAGAACAAACAAATTGTTCTTTCTGATGGTGTGACACTTACTTATGATGCGCTTGTTGTAGGTCTTGGCAGCACTACAGCTTATTTTGGCATTCCAGGGCTTGAACAATACAGTATGGTATTGAAATCAGCTGCAGATGCTAACAAAATTCATCAACATATTGAAGATCGTATTCGTGAATATGCGAAATCGAAAAATGAAGCAGATGCAAACATCCTGATCGGTGGCGGCGGCTTAACAGGTGTTGAGCTTGTTGGTGAAATCGCGGATGTATTGCCTACACTTACTAAAAAATATGGCGTTGATCCTAAAGAAATTAAGCTAATGCTCGTTGAAGCAGGTCCTAAAATCCTTCCAGTATTGCCAGATGCATTAATCGAACGTGCTGTAGCAAGCTTGGAGAAACGTGGTGTTCAATTCCTGACAGGTCTTCCTGTTACGAATGTAGAAGGCAATGCGATTGACTTGAAAGACGGTCAAAAAATTATTGCTAACACATTTGTATGGACTGGTGGCGTACAAGGAAATCCACTCATCGGCGAATCGGGTCTTGAAGTTAACCGAGGTCGTGCAACGGTGAATGAATTCTTGCAATCCACTTCCCACAAAGATGTATTCGTTGCTGGTGACAGCGCGGTGGTCTTTGCAGAAGATGGACGTCCTTACCCTCCAACTGCGCAAATCGCTTGGCAAATGGGTGAATTGATCGGATACAATCTGTATGCCTTTTTGAAAAATAAATCGTTTGAAAGCTTTAGCCCAATCAACTCTGGTACACTTGCTAGCTTAGGCCGTAAAGACGGTGTTGCCATCGTTGGTGCAAGTTCTACTCCGTTAAAAGGCTTGCCTGCAACTCTAATGAAGGAAGCAAGTAATATCCGTTACTTGTCCCACATTAAAGGATTGTTCAGCCTAGCTTACTAATATAGTTTAACCCTAAACCCTGCTCAAATCTGAGCGGGGTTTTTGTTATTGTTTTTTTAGTGAAATGTTTGCATTATTGATGTTTCACAGTAGGCTGTATTCATTGTATTTGATATAATAGATTGGGTTATATTAACAGAGGTAGTTAGAGGAGGATTTCATTTATGATATTCCAACAAAACGATGTCATTCTGTTTCAAGGGGACAGCATAACAGACTGGGGGCGTAATCATGAAGACGCTTCATCACTTGGAGTAGGTTATGCAATGATGGTCGCCGCTCGACTGGGGCATTTATATCCAGAGAAGAATCTTACTTTTTTTAACCGTGGTATTGGTGGCAACCGTATTGTTGATTTACAGGGACGGTGGGATAAGGATTGCCTGGATTTGAAGCCGACGTGGGTGTCCATTTATATTGGAATTAACGACACTTGGCGGCGTTTTGATTCTGGTGAAGAAACCACTCCCGAGCAGTTTGAAGCTTCATATCGGGACCTGATCGAACGCACTCGGAAATCTTTGGATGCTAAATTAGTGCTTATAGAGCCTTTTGTTTTGCCTGTACCGGAAGATCGTAGAACTTGGCGTCAGGATCTTGATCCTAAAATTCATATTGTCCGCGAGCTGGCACGTGAATATGGGGCGCCGCTGGTTCCGCTAGATGGACTTTTTGCAGCGGCTTCCGTAAAAGCAGAACCGGCTTACTGGGCATATGATGGAGTACATCCTACTCCTGCAGGTCATGCACTTATTGCGGATGCTTGGCTCAAAACGATGGGAGCAATCTAATCAATTGCCATTTTAAGACTAGAACCACGCTTTAATAAGCAGGTTGTAGTCTTTTTTTAATCGCGTGTTCATAAAGTCGTTTTTATATATTTATAGACACTGTTATAATTGGAATATGCTTATGTATTGGAGGCGATTCGCATTAGGCGGTTAATATGGATAGCACCTTTGTTATTGGTCGTAGTGTTAAGCGGATGTAAAAGTGATTTGGGCTTCATCAATGCCAGATGGATCGAAGGCGTGTCGTTGACACCCGTGGCAACGAGTGATCAGAAACAAGCGGATCGTCCTTTGCACTCAGAGAGCTTAACGCTAAAGGATTCTGTTTTGATCAAGACGCTTGCGGAGGCTATGAACAAGAGTAAGAAATTTTCTGATGATCTGGATTGGGGTCCGGAATTTGAAATGAAGCTTGTTTATGGGGACGGCTATTCGGAAGATTATTACATAGCGCTTGGAGATCAACTTGGACATGAAGGGATGTTTACTACAGCAGAGAACAGCAGTCAGGGCTACACAATTCCTGTAAAAAACTCTGACCAGTTAAGAAAGTTCATTTATGGAACAATCGATACGGAGAACATTGAACAGGCAGACCCTGTGGAGACTTCTGTCGAGGTAACAGGTCCAGTAACCCTATCACATAATGAACTGTCTCCGGTCACAGGGAGAGCGGGATTTTTAAATCTGCAACTGCTAGAGGGGACATATAGCGAAGATTGGACTACACCGAGTCCGTTAGCGGGAAGAAACTGGAGTGGCCGATTTAGGCTAGTAGTGACTGATGAGCATGGAAAAACACTGAGTAGCTATCCGTTAAATGATCAATTTGCCCAGACCTTTAATGATTTTTTTCAGCTTCAGTTTGAGGATTATAATGGAGATGGTGATCCCGATTTTACGATCGGACAATATGGAACGAGTAACGGTTATTTCTACAAGCTTTTTACACTCAGAAGAAATAACGTGATAGAAGAACTACCTATTAAACCTGAAAATCAGCTGTTTATCAGCAGTCCTGAGCGGTATTCCATAAAACTGGATAAAGTTGATGAGCATAGCTTCAAGAGAAGTTACTACGATAACGCAGCAGGCAAACAAGTGGAAGATACTTTTCAGTGGGTAGGGAGTGCATTTCAGAGGCTGGACAAATGATTAATTCATGAAGTGAGAGGAATGTGTGTTGGATGACAAGTGATACGGTACAAGATTTAGAAGGGTTAAAAGCTATTGGAAAAGTGGTGGGCCACACCATCGCCGAGATGAAAAAGAAAGTAACCCCTGGGATGACGACTGCGGAGTTAGATCTTATTGGAGCTGAGATTCTGGAAAGCTTCGGAGCATCCTCAGCCCCGAAGATAACTTATAATTTCCCGGGCAGCACCTGCATCAGTGTGAACGAAGAGGTTGCTCATGGTATTCCGGGTCCGAGAGTGATTAATGCTGGCGATTTGATCAACATTGATGTCTCTGCTGAGCTGAATGGGTATTATGGGGATGCTGGCGTTTCTTTTCAACTGCCGCCCTATAACGATGATATTCTGCGTTTATGCCGGAGTACAGAGGAAACCATGATGAGTGTGATCAATCATCTGCGGGCAGGAATGAAGGTTAACGAGATCGGCAGAATGATGGAACTTGAAGCTCGCAAACGCGGTTATAGAGTGGTGCGTAATCTGTGCAGCCATGGAATTGGCAAATCACTGCATGAGAAGCCTTTTGAAATTCTACCCTTCTATAATCCAAGAGTGACCACGGTGCTAAAGGAAGGACAAGTAATTACGATAGAGCCCTTCCTCTCGACTGGAGCGGACTATGTGGAGCAGCAATCGGATGGCTGGACGCTAAGTGTTGTAGATAACGGTCGGGTAGCACAGTTTGAACATACGATTATCGTGACTAAAGGTGAGCCTGTTATTCTGACTAAGGCATAAAGAGTAGTGTGCGAACAGACCTTATTATTTATAGGTTGTGCCCCGCATACGCGATGCAAGGAATTGTTCAAATCTGAAGATAACTATCGGAGGGACCAGAGATGGCTGAGCAAAAGATGATTGAAGTGCCGTTTCAGCAATGGGTAAACGATAAGGAGCTGTGGGTACAGCTTAATGATTTGATGATGCAGGAGAGTAAACTCCCAGGACCACGAGTGAATTTGGAGCTCTCAGACCATTTTGCCAAACAATTCGCTCATCCTAATCTAACAGATACAGGCTGGGAGCTGCTCGTCTCTTGGACTGACATTAGTGAAGCTGAAGCTGGGGTGAATGATCCCCGTGAGTTTCTGCCGTTTTGTGCAGTTAGGGCGTTGGGTGCTTATTACAGTTACGCTGGAGAAGAGCAGCAAGTAGTGATTCAAAACATCATCAAGACAGCTATGAATGATTCGCGATGGAGGGTGCGTGAAGCGTCTGCTATGGCGCTGCAAATTATAGGGGAGGATGATTTCACCCTGCTCAGGCAGCTGATTGACATGTGGGAGAAAGGTGCGAACAGGCTTGAACAGCGGGCTTTTGTAGCAGCATTAGCGCATCCTCCTCTTTTAAAAAAGAAAGAAAATACGCTATATTGTCTTCAGTTGGCTGCCCGAATCATGGAGAGTATAGATGGTGGGGGAGCGCAACATGAGGACGCTGAGCATTTTCGCGTATTATCTAAGGGACTTGAATACAGCTTGAGTGTATTAGTGGCGAATGAGCCTGAAGAAGGCTTTGTTATGCTGGAGAGATTTGCAAAGAGCCGAGATGCCCGAATCCTTAAGATTGTGAAGAGTAATCTTGGTAAATCGCGTCTGAGTAAAAAATATGCTGCCCAGGTGGCTGAGATCCTAAAGGAATTCGATAACATAGGAAAAGACACTTAGGATACGAGTGCCATTTGGCAGTTGTATTTAATCATTTTTTTTGTTTTTACTTATATTAGAATTAACAATTAAAGAAACAAAGAGAATTAATATAATCAAAGAAAACCACTCTATGGATTGTTCGAATATTAAACTGTAGGTTATATTAATAAATTCAAAGACAACTATTATTAAAAGTATTGCCCAACGATCTTTTTTCATTAAAATGCACCAACCTATCTATATGGAGAATATTGATAGATTATAAGTTGTTCATATCCTCAAAAGTTTGACAAATGCATGAAATGTAACTATTATAGTTGCATCTGAAGGATGTTTTGCAGCAAGGCAGAAGGAGAGATTTCCATGAATATTAGCACCCGATTTGCGGTAGCCATTCATATATTAACGTTAATTGACAGCAATAAAGAAGGCAAAAGCACGTCGGAGTGGATAGCTGGTAGCGTAAACACAAACCCTGTAGTTATCCGTCGGCTTACGAGTATGCTGCAAAAAGCAGGACTAGTAAATGCACGCCCCGGAGTCGCAGGCGCTTCGCTTACACGTAGCGCATCCGAGATTACGCTGCTGCAGATTTATAAGGCAGTTAATGCGGTGGAAGAGGACTCGTTGTTTTCTGTACATGAGCATCCTAATCCAGATTGTCCTGTTGGCAAGAATATAGCCAGTGCAATTGTACCTGTGTTCTCACTCGCCCAAAAAGCAATGGAGAATGTTCTCCAGGAGGTTACATTGGAACAGATTGTGAATGAAATGCCAGAACTATGATTCCTCCATATCACAGCTTAGAAGTAAGGCCAGAACATGTGAAAACGTGATTCTGGTCTTTTTTTGCTTAATTAGGTTTAGGGTCAAAGAAGGGAAGTAAGAGGGAATATAGAATCTGTATTTAGAAGCCGGATTAAAGATAATATACATACATACATTGAGGGAGAGAGCTAAAGAATGTTAAAGAAATTACTGCCTATACTACTAATTATAGTAATGATTACCGGATGTAATGAATCAAAGGATACCACTAAATACGAGGATACTAATTTTGGAATCACCTTTAACTATCCGGATGATTGGGTTGTAACTGAGAAGTATGGAGCGCCATTATGGTTGATAGTCTCTACGACTGATTATAAACCTGCTGAGGGACTTAAAGGTCCGGGAGTAATGCTCTTTGGATTTAAGCCTAAGGACATGGAGCTTGTCAACAAATGGCTCGAGGATGCCCAAACGAATTACAACAACGGGGCGGAGCTGACAAAAAGTAAAGCTAGTTTAGGCGGGTTAGAGTCCGTAAAGTACGAAACTGAAGTATTCGAAGAGGAAGGGAGTAAAGGAAAAGCTATCTATTACGTTATTGAGGCACCGGAAATGTCATTTATGGTGCAGTTCCCTTATAGTGTGGATGAAGTACATAAAGAAGATATGAAGAGGATAGAGGATATTTTACAATCCATAAAGTTTACAAAAGATTAAGTGTGACTAGAACGAGGTAGCTGGAATGGTGGAATGTACGGTATAAATACCGTTGAAATGGGCTGAAGTAGCTGGAATGGTGAAATGTACGGTATAAACGCCGTTGGAATGTGCTGAAGTGGCTGGAATGGTGGAATGTACGGTATAAATGCCGTTGAAATGTGCTGAAGTGGCTGGAATGGTGGAATGTACGGTATAAATACCGTTGAAATGGGCTGAAGTAGCTGGAATGGTGGAATATACGGTATAAATGCCTCAGATTTGGCTGAAATCATCCAAAGTAGCAAAAAGAAAGGCAAAAATGCCCTATAAACGAGCAATAGTCGCTGAATGAGCGAAAAGAAAGGTAAAAATGCCCTACAAACGAGCAACAGCTGCTAAATGAGCGAAAAGAAAGGCAAAAATGCCCTATAAATGAGCAACAGTCGATGGATGAGCGAAAAGAAAGGCAAAAATGCCCTATAAACGAGCAACAGTCGATGGATGAGCGAAAAGAAAGGCAAAAATGCCCTATAAACGAGCAACAGTCGATGGATGAACTAAAAGAAAGGCAAAAATGCCCTATAAACGAGCAACAGTCGCTGAATGAGCGAAAAGAAAGGCAAAAATGCCCTATAAATGAGCAGCGGCCGCTAAATGAGCAGCGGCCGCTAAATGAGCAGCAACAGCCAACATTGAGAATGCAGTACAATTAGTTTTAGGATAAGTAACTTTTTTAAAGATCAATATATACGGAGGTTCTACAGTGGAGCAAATTGCAATAATCTCAGACATTCATGGAAATATACCGGCCCTTACGGCCGTTTTAGATGACATCCGGCAGCGGGGAATCAGCAGAGTCTTTTGTTTAGGCGATATTGTTGGAAAAGGACCGAACTCAGATCTAGCCATTGATATCATAAAAAAGAATTGTGAAATCAGTGTTATGGGGAACTGGGATGATTTAATGAATCAGGATGTTGATTTTGAGATGGCCCGGTGGTGCCGCGGGTTGATAGGTCAAGAGCGCCTAGCTTATTTAAGCACGTTGCCGTTTTCGGTTGAGTTTATGTTGAGTGGTAAATTTGTGCGATTATTTCATGCTTCGCCACGAAGCCTGTATGAACGCGTTCAACCTTGGGATGATTATGAAAAGCGATTATCTTTGTTTGATTATTCTGATCTCTGCCAGGAAAAACGACAAGCGGATATCGTAGGTTACGGGGATATTCATAATGCTTTTATTCAACATCTAGAAGGTAAGACCTTATTTAACGTAGGCAGTGTGGGGAATCCGCTTGATCTAACCCAGGCATCTTATGTGATTATGGAGGGAGAATACATGGGAGTGTCAGCAGCTCCTTTGAATATGCAATTTGTAAGAGTGCCTTATGACATCGAGTTAGCTGTTCAACAGGCCGTTGAGGCAGATATGCCAGCTGCAGAGCCTTATATTCGTGAGCTTAGAACCGCGCAGTACAGGGGAAGTGTCCGGGGATAATAAAGGAAAGGATAATAAAGGAAAGGATAATAAAGGAAACAAAAAGTCAAACTGCAACCTTAATCCAAGCCATCAAAAAGTAATGGAGGGAACAAATTGAAGCTTAGTCACGTATTTGAGCAATTCCCTACTTTGGAATCCGAGCAATTATTACTGAAAAAGATTGAAGTCAGCAACCTTAATGAGGTATTTGGGATATATAGCAATGATCAAGTGTTTGAGTACTGTGGAATTATTCCGAAACATAATAAAGATACAGTCAAGAATATGATCGGTCATTTCGAACGTGATTTTACTAAAGGGGTAAGAGTGAAATGGGGGATTTTCCTCAAAAATAACCCTTACATATTGCTAGGTATCATTGAAGTTATGGATTTTAATCAAAAGGTGGATATGGTGACGATCGGTTATTTTTTGGCGGAGCCTTATTGGGGAAAAGGGATTGCAGCTCAGGCCATTCAATTAGTGGTGAAATATTTATTTGAGACTGCAGAAGTCAATCGAATTCAAGCTGAGGTTATGCCCTTTAATGAACGATCGAAGCGGGTGCTTTTGAAAAATGGCTTTACGAAAGAAGGCACGTTAAGGCAGGCGCATGTATGGTCGGGTAAAGGGCTGGTGGATCTGGAGATCTACAGCATTTTGGCAGAGGAATATTTTGCAAGCATCGGTAAGCTAAGAGTAAGCAATAGGATGTAATCCTAGTGAAAGAAGGGGAAATCATGGGCACTATCGTAGTTATTGGCGGGGGAGAGTTAATCGAGCTTGAAACGCTGGAAATTGATCGTAAAGTTGTGCAGCTGACTCAAAAGGCTAAGCCGAAGGCGTTATTTATTCCAACAGCCAGTAGTGATGCGCCGGGATATTGTGATACTTTTAGCAAAGTATATGGTGATATTCTTGGATGTGAAACAAGTCACTTATTGCTTGTGAGCCAAACCTACACTCATGATGAGATTACAGATTTAATTACAGCTGCTGATTTGATTTATGTGGGTGGAGGCAATACCCGAAAGATGCTGGAGATTTGGAAAAATACAGGGGTAGATACGCTTTTGAAAGAAGCTTATTCCTCTGGAACCGTATTGGCCGGGCTTAGCGCAGGTTCCATCTGTTGGTTTGAATATGGGCATAGTGACTCTGAAGCGTTCGACGACCAGGGGGAATGGCAGTATATCAAGCTTGAAGCCATGGGGATTCTGCCGGGCATTCATTGTCCGCATTATAATGAGGATATTCGGGTTGAAGATTTTACACGCATGGTTAAAGGTGGAGGTTTGCCTGGAATCGCGGTGGATAACAATTGTGCAATCATCTATAAAGATAAGGAATATAAAGTGATGTCGACCAGAGAAGAAGCTAAGGCCTACCGTGTGATTGACTCCGAGCAAGGTGTTGTCGTAACGGAAATAGAAGAACATCCGAGCTACAGACCACTTCATGAATTGTATGGTGCGTTATGATTATTTTTGAAAAGCAAGAGATCAGACTGAGAAAACTTGAGCTAAACGATGCCGCATTACTTGTAAAATGGCTCTCAGACCCCGTTGTACTGGAGTTCTATGAAGGTCGTGATCGCCCGCATGATTTGGAGCTGGTGAAGGAGCATTTTTACGACGAGCAAGCCGAAGTTACGCGGTGTATTGTGCAATACAAGGAGCGGGATATAGGTTATCTCCAGTTCTATCTTATAGATGATGAAGAATTAGAGGTGTACGGCTACGTGGGATTCGAAGGTCAAATCTTTGGGATGGACCAGTTTATTGGCGAGCCTGATTTATGGAATCAAGGAATTGGTTCGCGACTCATTAAAGAAACAGTCAATTATCTAGTCGAAGCAAAACAGGCGGATAAAATTGTCATGGACCCGCAAGCCTGGAATGAAAGAGCCCTTAGAGTATACGAGAAGATTGGCTTTGTGAAGAAGAAATACCTTGAACAGCACGAACAACATGAAGGAGAACTAAGAGATTGTTGGTTGATTGAATACACGAAGCAGTCGAGACAATAAATATCTTTTTAACAATCGGATAAGGAAGGTGCACTTATTAAACTCCTGTTTGTCTGCAGCCAGAATCGCTGGCGGAGTCTAACTGCGGAGAAGATTTTTCAAGGAATTGATGGCCATGAAGTGAGATCTGCAGGGACTGAAGATCATGCCAGAATTAAAATTTCTGAAGGGCATTTGGGTTGGGCGGATGTGATTTTTGTGATGGAGAAGAAACATGTTCGAAGAATTCAAGATAAATTTAGAGACTGTGTAATGGGCAAAAAAATAATTTGCCTGAACATAGCTGATGACTATAAGTATATGGATGAAGATTTGATCGGCCTTCTGGAATCCAGTGTATCCGAATATTTTCTGGAATGGAGCAACAAAAATGAGGATTAGAACAGAAACTGTGGCAGACTATAATGGAGTATTTCAAGTGAATGTTGAGGCTTTTGGTGATCGGGAAGATGAAGCGCAGTTGGTCGAAAACATTCGTTCAGAAGCAAGGAATCGGCAAGGCGCTGATCCAAGAAGGGTTAGAAAGATGTAGAACGCTCGGATATGAGATTGTCTTTTTGATCGGGCATCCCGAATATTATCCAAGATTCGGATTTCAACCCGCAGGGCTACATGGGCTGGAGTTGAAACAATTCGCGGTACCGGAGAATGTCTTTATGGTCTGTGAGCTGAAGGAAGGCGTACTGCAGAGGATTAAGGGAGAGTTGAAATACCCGGAAACCTTTTTTTGAATTACTTATTATATGTTCCTGTGAATCATGTTTGGCTGTGAACCAGTCGACATGATTTTTTTATAGGTAATTGACAAACATATAGAAGGTAACTATACTAAAGATAGTTAATTTGTAACTAAAACAGTTACAGCATGATTGGGAGGAATTTATAATGACGACTAAAACAATACTTCAACCAGATACTCAGATCGGTCTGGTACAGATTAGAGTAAGCAATTTGGAGCGTTCGCTCACCTTTTATCAGAATGTTGTGGGATTAAGCGTTTTGCGGCAGACTGGCCGCGAAGTGGAAATGACCGCTGACGGTCAGAATGTGTTATTAATCTTGCGGGAGATTGAAAATGCGCGGGTGATCCGCCCTAATTCTGTGGCTGGGTTGTATCATTTCGCTATCCTTGTTCCAGATCGTCCTAGCCTTGGATTGGTTGTGCGCAATTTGATCTCTTCGGGGATTGAAGTGGGGCAGGGGGATCATCTGGTCAGTGAAGCGTTGTATATTCAGGATCCAGATAATAATGGGATTGAAATCTATCGAGATCGTCCTAAGAGTGAATGGAAATATGATGCAGAAGGGCATGTAATGATGTCCACTGATCCAGTGGATGTAGATGGACTATTGGCAGCTTCTGAAGGTTTATCATGGAACGGGCTGCCAGCGGGAACAGTGATTGGGCATGTACACTTTCATGTGGGGAATTTAAATAAGGCGAAAGCCTTCTACGTCGATTTGCTTGGTTTTGAACTAACAGCTAATTATGGAAGTGCTGCTATGTTTATCTCTGCTGGTGGCTATCATCACCATATCGGGCTGAATGTTTGGGCCGGACAGGGCGCACCTGCGGCTCCAGCTGATACTGTGGGGATTGATTATTTTACCTTAATTCTTACGAATGAAGAGGAACGCAACGCTGTGGTGGAGCGAGTTCGGCAGGCTGGTTACGCAGTTACAGAAGTGAATGGAACTCCTACATTCCAAGATCCATGGAACATTGGAATCAGACTTGTTTTAGAGAGATAATTATATATCCATTTTCGTCCATTTATTTTATAATATTGGAAATAGATGGGCGGAAGGGTGAAGTTTGTTGGAAGCATTCAAAATGGCGTATATCATTCTTTGTCATAAGAATCCGGAGCAGATCAATTTGCTAATCGATAGTTTAACTAACGAGTCCGTAGAGTTTTTCCTGCATGTCGATCAGAAAAGTAATATTGAAGCTGACATTATTCATCGTAACGATATTCATTTTGTGGAAAAGCCTATTGATGTGCAGTGGGGGCATTACAGCCAGATTGAATGCATTTTGAAGTGCTTTTCGCTGATCAAAGAACATGGGGATTTCAATTATATTCACATTCTAAGCGGTCAGGATCTGCCTCTGGCTTCGAATGAAGTGATTCTAGATTTCTTTAAGGGGAATGAGGGTAAGGAATTTGTGAAGTATTTGCAGCTGCCTAATGCTGCGGAAACTTGGGGATGTTACGAGCGGGTCTCAGTTTATTATCCTAGATTCCTCATCTCAAGGACCCGGCGTATGACAGCGATCCGAATGAGGTACATTAAACTAATTATGAGCGTTCCGTTTCTGCAAAGAAGATTAAGCGCTCTGCCGAACGGTTTATATAAAGGCTCAAACTGGATGTCTATTACAGGTGGATGTATGGAGTACATCTTGGATTTTACAAAAAGCTCTCCGGAATACGTCAGATTTTTTAGGAACACTTTATGTGGAGACGAAATTTTTTTCCATACGATAATTTTGAATAGTGTTTATAAGATGCATGTGCTGAATGAAATTAAGCGGTATACAGATTGGGAAACAGGACCGGATTATCCTAGAACGCTAACGATAGAAGACTATGATCGGATCACTCAACGGGGCACGGAATGCTTTTGGGGGAGAAAATTTGATCTCGATATCGATAGAACCATCGTTCAGGAGCTCCTTGATATAAATATTAAAGCGAAAACATCGTAAACTCAGGAGGACAATCATATGAAAATCGCAGTTGTTGGAGCAAGTGGAAAAGCTGGAAGCCGAATTACGCAGGAAGCGTTGGATAGAGGTCATGAAGTTACAGCGATTGTGCGGGATGCATCTAAAGTAACAAATAGTAAAGCGAATGTCATTGAAAAGGATGTATTTGCACTTACCGCTGAAGATTTGCAGGGGTTCGATGTGGTTGTGAATGCTTTTGGTGCGCCGTTTGGACAAGAACATCTGCATGTGGATGCCGGGAATGTGCTTATTGAAGCGTTGAAGGCTTCGCCCGATACAAGATTGATTGTAGTTGGGGGTGCAGGAAGTCTTTATGTAGATGAAGCCAAAACGCTTAAAGTAGTGGATACGAATGACTTTCCTGACTTTATTAAGCCAACAGCGACGAATCAAGCCAAGAATCTGGAGATTCTGCAAGGAACAGATGCACTCTCTTGGACCTTTGTTAGTCCATCTGCTAATTTTGCCATCGGCACAAGAACAGGTTCTTATGTAAAAGGTAAGGATAATCTTCTGGTGAACTCCAAAGGCGAGAGTTATGTCAGCTACGAAGATTATGCCGTTGCTATTGTCGATGAAATCGAACAGCCGCAGCATATTCGTGAACGGTTTACGGTGGGTTCAGAGTCTTAAGTGATAATGAAGAATAACGATCCTATATAACAAGAGAAGGCAGAGCCGGATTTCAGGCTCTGTCTTCTTTTGTATCATTACAGCTTTCCTTTTCCTTCTGCTAGTTCAGCAATACGTCTGTTTGCATCTCCGCGGTAGCGTCCACCGTGATAACAAATGACCGTATCGATCTCATACTCAGAGAATTTGTTCAGAGAGGACAAAGCCAGCTCCATGTCAGGTGTGGCGGAAGGAGTGGGACCCTGTAGCTCGCCATCCTGAACGGTCAAGGCATCGGCGGCAATAAGTGTACGGCTATCATGATGGTAAAGACTGAGATGCCCTGGGCTATGGCCAGGGGTATGGATCACCGTAATTCCACCGGCAAAAGGTAACTTTTCTCCATCCACAAGCGTTTGATCCACTTTTCCTTTAGGAGGATGGGCTAATACAGAGAGGAAGGCACGCCGCCACTCCTCAGGTACATGAGCTGGGATCATAGCCGCTGCCGCCGCTAAAGCTTCAGGAGTGTGCTTAAGGAGCATTCGCTCTCCTTGAATATAAGGCTGCTCAATTTCATGAGCCAGAACAGTAAGCTCTAGATCTTCATCAGCCAATAGGGCAGGGAGGCAACCAATATGGTCTAAATCCTGATGCGTGATAATAAGGATACGGAGCTTCTCCCAAGGCACATGCGCTTCTTTTAGAGCCTCTTTGAAAGTAGAGAGTAGACCCGGGAATCCGGTATCGACGAGTACGGCGGTATGTTCATCCCAGAGTAGCGTGGGGTAAATCGTGTCTTTTCCACCCATAACCTGCGCTGTAATCTCGAGCATTTCTATTCCTTGAGCAATGTACATTATTATCCCTCCGTGATTGATAATAAGAGCGACGCCGTGAGGCTAATGCATATATTACTCAAAACTGTAAATAAACACAATAGGTAAATTCTTTATTATAACACAAATAAATATTTATGTCAATATGTATCTGATGGAATTTTTGTGGAATTTGTAGGGGATTTTAATGTTAAGAATCTTTTGCTAGATTTTGCCCTTGCCTAAAGCTTTGCGATATAATAATCAAATATAAAAAAGGGAGTTGATGTGGTTTGGAGACATTTCTAGTTGTACTCGTCCTACTTGGGCTTATCGCAATATCCAACATCATAAACCGATTCATTCCCTTCGTGCCGATACCCTTAATACAAATTGGCTTGGGTGTAGTGGTCGTACTATTGCCTTTGGGAATACATATGTCACTGGAGCCAGAGTTGTTTTTCGTGTTATTTATTGCTCCGCTTTTGTTCAATGACGGAAAGCGAACACCGAGAAATGAGTTATGGAACCTGCGGGCTCCAATCTTAATGCTGGCACTAGGCTTGGTATTTGCTACAGTGCTTATCGCTGGATATTCCATTAACTGGATGATCCCCACCATTCCACTCGCAGCTGCTTTTGCGCTGGCAGCGATCTTATCGCCGACAGATGCTGTGGCGGTAAGTGCAATCGCTGGGAGAGTACATCTTCCCAAGAGTATTCATCGTATTCTAGAGGGCGAATCATTGATGAATGATGCCTCTGGCCTTGTTGCGTTTAACTTCGCTATTGCAGCAGCTGTTACAGGCATATTTTCTTTGCCGAAAGCCTCCATTAGCTTTGTGATTATCGCTTTAGGTGGGCTAATTGTCGGAGCAATACTCGCGTTTCTACTGATTCGGTTCAGTGTATTTATCCGCAGACTGGGGATGGAGGACATCACAGTACATGTGCTGCTGCAAATCCTGACTCCTTTCATTGTGTATCTGATCAGTGAAGAAATAGGGGTATCCGGCATTTTAGCTGTGGTTGCAGCGGGGATAATTCATGCGGTCGAGAAGGACCGTGCGGTCTCGCCACAGTATAAGCTACAGCTGGTATCTGCCAGCACATGGTCTGTGCTGCTCTACATCTTGAATGGCTTGGTTTTCCTTATTCTCGGATTGTCGATTCCAGATGTTATTGAAGTGATCTACCGGGATACAGCGGTGGACAATCTTATGGTGATTGGTTATGTATTAGCGATAACGTTACTGCTTTTTGTGCTGCGTTTTATATGGGTATATGTATTTTCCCTGGCTGGCGCCGGCCTGCAAAAAATGGAAAAATCGTCTATTAAGTCCATGCTAATCCTGACTATTTCAGGAGTGCGAGGCGCGGTTACTTTAGCCGGTGCCTTTTCGATTCCTTTTGTGTTAGGAGATGGCTCACCTTTTCCTGAACGTGATCTAATTATCTTTATCGCTGCGGGTGTGATTCTGATGTCGCTGCTGATCGCTAGTATCTTTTTACCAATTCTCGCAGGTAAAGAAGAGCCGGTTGCCGAACCAGGGGACACTGAGGTTGAACAGGCGGCCAAATCTAAGGTCGTTGCTGCCGGGATAACGCTGCTTCAAAGTATGATGACGGAGGAGAGCAAGGATTCCGCACAGCCAGCTTTGAGTGAATTCAGAGAAAAGGTTTATAGTCTGAACCGCGAGGATCAAGCGAACGATCCGGCATTTGAGGAACTCCGTCGGCTTGGGGTTGAAGCAAGGATAGTGGGCTTGCATGCTGAACGCAAAGAGCTGACCCGATTGCTTACTAACAATGAGATTCCTGCCTCAGTGGCTCAGAAAATGGAAGAATTCTTGGATCATAGTGAAGTTTTCTTAGCCAGAAGTCTCAACTCTCAAATTAGATTATCCCTTACAGAGATTAGAAGGCTATTTGCGGGGATGTTCTCAGGACAAAACGAACGGGAAGCTAGCCAACAAATGCTGCAACAGGCTGAATGTGCAAGAAAAGCTAAGGTTTCTATGTCCCGCGCAGCAATAGCTGCTGTTAATGCAAGTATGAATGAGAACAACCGAAAAGCAGTAGAGAAGGTTGCATGCAGTTATGAGCAACTAATCGCACGCTTCGAGCAGGGTCAAGGTTGGACAAAGGATGGTCTCGTTGATGATCAAAAGCTTGAATTGAAACTGAAAGCTATTCAGGAGCAACGGGATAAGGTGCAGCAAATGTACCAGGATGGAACTATTAACCGCAAGCTAGCCGGTAAATTACGCAAGTTCGTCGATCATTTGGAAACATCCATTTGGGAGGATTAGCTGTGTTGAACAAAGTAGTGGGAGAAAGTTTGTTATTCACTGAAATTCGCGAAGAGCATCTGTCGGATGTACTCGATATTTATAACTATTACGTGCTGAACACTACGGTTTCTTTTCATACCGAGCCTTTAAGTTTGGACGAAATGCGGCAATCAGTGATGAATGATGATCCGCGGTTCAAATCATACGTTATATTATCCTGGGATAATGTTATTCAGGGCTATGTTCTGATTGCTAGACATAAGAGTAAGCCGGCTTATGATAGCTCTGGGGAGATCAGTGTGTATTTGAAACCTGCTTGTGTGGGTAAAAGAATAGGACAGCATGCCTTACGCTTTATTGAAAAGAGAGCTGCCGAACTGGATTTCCATGTGTTAGTAGCTACCGTTTGCGCAGAGAATGAACGCAGTCGCCAGCTTTTCTCAAAGAATGGATATGAACAATGTGCCTACTTCAAGGAGATTGGTTGTAAATTTGGTCGAAGACTGGATATCGCCAGCTATCAGAAAATCTTAGGGGGAACTTAAAGATGAAACTTGCGGAAGCATTAGTGAACCGAAGTGATCTTACCCGTAAAATCGCGCAGCTAAAGCAGCGGCTCGATCGGGTCGTTAAGGTGCAGGAGGGGGAAGATCCGGCAGAGCAGCCGGAGGCTCTTTTGCATGAGCTAGAAATAGCTGTTAACGAGCAGACGATTTTGATTCGAGCGATTAATCGAACGAATTCATCTGTTGCCTTCAATGAGAATTGGAGTATTGCCGATGCCCTAGCCGAACGGGATAAAATGCTTCAGCTGCGGAAGCTGTTTAGCGATTTGCTTGAGCAAGCTTCGATCACTCAGGATCGGTATAGCCGCTCTGAGGTTCGTTTCCAGAGAACGATAGATGTCGCTGAGATTCAGAAGCGGATTGATGAACTGTCTAAGTCTTATCGCGAGTTGGATTTTAAAATTCAGGAGAAAAACTGGACGGTAGCCTTAATCACACCGTAAAAAGCTTTATCACAGCAGAAGGTAACTGATCTTCATAAAAGCGAGCGCAACCCGCCAACAGGGAAAGTTGGACAAATTGACAGATGCCGGGCCATATCTGACCAATCATAACTTAGCCCCGTACTGTAACAACTGTAAAGAGTACCTATTAATGTAACTACCAAGCGCTGATTTATGTAAGAACGGTGAGGGTGGGGACGGGGATATTTTTGCTGTGGTTAGGCTTTTACATAACATGAACTGTCTCTATTAGGATAGGTATATTCGTCATACATAATGTGAAATAATGTCGAATAAAGTTGAAAAAAGTTGAATAAAATTTGCATTATCGGCCTGTTTTGCCTATCTTATCGCTCGTTATCTTGTATAATTTACGAATACGCACGAGGACTTCCTAAACCGCTGATCTATTCGTATGTTGATTGTACAGGATGAGAGAGTGATTCATTGGCCGAGAAGGTTTAGTGGCCCTTGTCTCTTCAAACATTCTACTATTCCTTTCATGAAAGAGAGAAGTGACAAGTGACCATGAAATCAATTGCCTGGGTAACCGACAGTACATGTACAATCGATCCTGAATTCGCCAAGAACAACCATGTGTATATTGTTCCTTTACGTCTGATTATTAACAACGAGTGTTATAAAGAAAATATAGATATTACGATCGATGAGTTCTATGAGAAAATGCGTCAGCATGATCAAGTAGGCAGCTCACAGCCGCCAATCGGTGAGTTTATCGAGTTATACGAACGGTTGAAGGAAGAATATGATGAGATTATCGCGGTGCATCTTTCGACAGGGCTTAGCGGAACATACAATGCTTCCATGCAAGGTGCTGAAATAGCGGAAGCTAATGTTATTGGAATTGATTCCAAGGTTGGCGCTTATCCGATTCGGGAAATGATTACGCGAGGTATTCATTGGCACAAGATGGGCTTTACTGGCCTAGAGATTAAAGAAAAGATAGAGAATATCATTCAAAATATGTCCTTCTACTTAATTCCTGCAAGCTTGTCCCAGCTTCACCGCAGTGGGCGTGTTTCTGGCACACAGGTAGTGCTTAGTCAATTATTGCGGATAAATTTGCTGCTGCGTTTTGACGAGGGGAAGGTCATTGTTGTGGAAAAAATCCGCACGATGAAGAAGACAAAGCAGGCGCTGTTAGATATCTTTAAACAGGATTGTGGACTTGTTAGCGATGTGTGCATCATGCATTCCAATAATTTAGAAATGGCGCTGAAGCTAGAAGAAGACATCAAAGAAATGGCGCCTGATTTACGTACGGAGATTATGACATACATTCCTGCCGTGGCTGTTCATGCGGGTGAAGGTACCGTAGGACTTTCTTGGATTAAAAATAACCGGATCAATAGTATTTATTCGGAGGTTGAACCTGTAGCAGTACTTGTGTAGATAGGACAGTAAACAAAGAAATCGCTTCTTGGAAGAGGGATGGATGATCCTCATTATACCAAGAGACGATTTCTTTTTTTGAATCTATGAGATGACGTTGTAAGAAGGTTATGCTTTGCTTGCACGACGGCGGAACATTTGTCCGATAACTTCACTCAGTACCAGTCCAGCCGCAATTGCGCCAGAGAGCATTAATGCCCGAACAGCGATTTCTACAGCCAGATTATAGTTCTCTTCCACAAATCTACGCATAGCATCGTAAGCAAGGCCACCCGGAACAAGTGGGATAATACCGCCTACACTAAAAATAATAACCGGCATTTTGAAGGATCGGGCAAACAACTGGCTGACGATGCCCACCACTACAGTAGCCGCAAACGTAGCAACAACAGGCCCACACTCTACATCAAGGATTACATACACCATCCAGCCTACCATTCCAGCAAAACCACACTGCAGTAGAGCGCGCTTAGGCGCATTAAATAAAATACAGAAGGTTGCCGCGGCGATAAAACTGGTTATAAGTTGCAAAATCATGAAGGGCTAACCTCTTTCACATGGAAAATTAAAATAGTGATAGTACAAGCCCAATGCCTGTACCGATCGCAAAAGCAGTTAGAAAGGCATCTGCTCCTTTGGATATGCCTGAGACCAGATGACCAGCCATCAGATCACGAACGGCATTAGTAATGAGTAGACCGGGTACTAGAGGCATCACGGAGCCGATGATGATTTTGTCCATTTCTTGACCTATGCCCAGCTTTACAGAATAGAAGGCTAGAAGTCCGATCAGGAAGGAAGCAGAGAACTCTGCAAAAAATCTAGTCTGCACAAGACGATGCAGGTAGATAACCGCAGCAAAACCTAACCCGGAAATCGGCAATGCGGGGAGAGCATCCCACAAGCTGCCCTTAAACATAACGGTGAAGCAAGCGCCGGTAAGCGCCGCTGCTATGATTTGCAGCCATACCGGATACACATGTGCGGCATCATCGACCTCTCCTAATCGTGTCCGAGCTTCCTCGGCTGTAATCTGACGCTCGTTCAGACGCCGCGAGATATCATTAACCTCCGAGACTTTCTGCAGATCTGTTGTCCGCTCGGCAATCCGATATAACTTAACGGGCTCCGTTCTATTGGTGGTGAACATAATAACGGTTGGCGTCACATAACTGTGTGCCCCTGGAAAACCGAGAGAAGCAGCCATACGTGTCATTGTATCTTCTACTCTGTAGGTTTCTGCACCGTTTTGCAGCATGATCTTGCCAGCAAGAAGACAGAGATCAACGATTTCATAATAGGTAGTGTTAGTGTTGCTCGTGCTTTCCAACTTCTCCGGTCCTCCCCTGGAATGTTACATATCTATGTGTATATACTTATGATTGTCGCTTCATTGTGTGAAAATAACAACCTCAATATAGCATTATAAACGATATGGGATATATTTTAATATAGTTTCAGAAATAAAATGTATAAAGATGCACTGTTTATTTATAGTGCCCGCCAATCTTTCCGGATCTGTCCTTAAGTTGTCCGGCATCTGTGAACGATGCGGCGCGTCCGATGATCGATTCCCCGTATTTATTCTTCAGCGCATCAGTGGCCCGTTCGAGCTCGCGGTAGCGGGGGCGCGACTCAAATAAGGTTAGCTGATATTGGCTTTCGTCAGACAGATTGGACAGGCTTAGATGAATTCGGCGCACAGGCTGACCTTCCCAATGCTGTTTGAAAAGAGCGAGGGCGGCCTCGTATACCAGCTGGGTTGCATTCGTAGGATCGCTCATCGTAGTCTGTCTCGAGAAGCCGCTGGGGTCATCAAAGCTGGCGCCTTGGCAGCCAACAGACACGACTGCACCATGCACCTTCAGTTTGCGGCTGCGCCTGCACACCAGCTCTGAGAGCTCCAAAATGATGGTCTTGATCTCTTGCAGTGTATAGTAATCCCGTGGCAGTGTCATTTGGTGCCCGACGCTCTTGGGTGCAACTTCATAGGTAGCGGGACTTACAGGGCTATCGTCGATGCCATTGGCAATTCGCCAATATAGCTCGGCATCGATATCGCATTTTTTATGGAATTTCTCCCGCATGCGCCATTTCAGCTCGCTTAGCGGCATCTGTGCCAAATGGCCTATCGTTGTGAGACCCATGCTTTGGAAGTGCGCGGACATGCGGCGGCCTACCATAAACAACTCACTAATGGGCAGCGGCCAAAGTACATCTGGAAGCTCTTCCTGAGTGAGGGTAAATAGACCCTCCGGGTTCTTCTTGGCCCACAGGTCGCAAGCCATTTTGGCGGTAACCTTGGAATAACCTATACCGATACGTGCGCGCACACCTGTATTTCTGCGGATTAAGTCCTGAATGGTCGTAGCGATCTGTCTTGGGCTTCCGAATAAGCTGAGGCTGCCGGTGATATCAATAAACTGCTCATCGATGGAATAAGGTTCTACGAGGTCACTGAATTTGCGTAGAATGTCCGTGATTTGGGAGGAAACATCGATATATTGCTGCATATGTGGTCTGACGACGATTACTTCGGGGCATTTCGCGAGTGCTTCCTTCAAAGTCTCAGCGGTAGTAATGCCAAAAGATTTGGCTAACGGACAAGCGGCAAGTACAATCCCGCTTCGTCTAGCCGGATCTCCGGCGACAATAAGCGGTTTGTTGCTATATTGCGGATTAGAGGCCTTCTCCACGGAGGCGTAAAAGCTCTGACAATCGGATAACAAAATAACACGCTCTTTATTCATAGATTCACACTCTCCAGGTGAGGTAGAGATACGGTAGATGATTTTCTTATTATTATAATACGAACATATGATCGTGTATATTCATATTTTTTTCCATTTCTCTTCAGTCTCCAAGGTGCAGAGACCTGTGGCCACACCCCCAGCGATAATCGTGAGGATGGAGTGGAAGAAGGTTTCTTTGGAAATCAGGAGTCCTCCCGCGCCGATAATTATAAAATCTGTCAAAAAAATGATGAGTCCAAGGTTAAGCGGGAGATACCTTTTGATATATTGAGCAAGCAGATCCGTTCCGCCTGTACTGGCTTTGAACCGCAGCATAAGCCCAAGACCCGTTCCCATTAAAAAACCGCCAATAATGGCGCTGGAAATGGAGCCGAACTCAAAATAATACAGAAAGTGGTACTGCAAAGGACCGAGAAGCTCAATCAGAAACGATGAGGTCAATAAACCTAATACACTATTGAAAAAGATATCGCGTTCCTTCAGCCAGGCTAACAGGAAAATCGGAAAGCTGCAGAGAAGGACAGCTATACCGATTTTGGCATCGGATAAATAATTGATGATGAGGGCTATTCCTATTATTCCCCCATCTAGGATTTTATATGGGACTAGAAAAAAATTAGTTGCTGCTGCAATGAGCAAGCTTCCGATCAGGATGATCGCGTATCTCAATAATGACTGCATATTTAACATCTCCACATTAAAGGCATGTCTTATAAATATGCTTGTCACTTCCAAAAAATTGCAGTGAAGCAAAAAAACTGATTTCGGGCCTAATCATGCGGACCCAGGAGCCGCTATTAGGCAGATACAAGGTATTTTTTCGAGCTAACGGACCCAGTTGCAGCTATTCCCACAAATGTGGTCCGATTGCGAGCAAATTATGAGCAATAAGAGCTATACAGTCCGAAATTTCCGAAAAATGGGCCGAAAATCATAAATAGGTGCAATAGGGTCCGATACGATCAACAGACATTTGAGTAATTCACGCCCAGCCTCCATGCGGACCCAGAAGACCTTATTAGGCAGTAACAAGGCATTTTTTCGAGCTAACGGACTCAGTTGCAGCTATTCCCACAAATGTGGTCCGATTGCGAGCAAATTATGAGCAATAAGAGCTATACAGTCCGAAATTTCCGAAAAATGGGTCGGAAATCACAAATAGGTGCAATAGGGTCCGATACGATCAAGATCGAGCAAAAGGTAGCTGATTTCGAGACGTAGACAGCTAGGTTGTGCAACAGGTAACAAATTCTGCGCACGGAGTAGCTAGGTTAAGCCATAGGTAAATAATTCCGCACGGAGTAGCTAGATTAAGCCATAGGTAGCTAATTCCGCACAGTGTAGATAGGTTGAGTACAGGTAACTAATTTCGCACGGAGTAGATAGGTTAAGCCATAGGTAGCTAATTCCGCACACGGTATAGATAGGTCGAGCTATAGGTAGCTATTCCGCACAGTGTAGCTAGGTTGAGCCCCAGACAGTTAGTTTAACAATGGCTAGCACGTTTAGGAGCAAATTTGGCAGGCGGCGTTCTTTTCAGCAACTGTTCGGACTCAGTTGCTCTTATTTCCATGATTCCGCTCGTTTTGTCACACTATCGGACTCAGTTGCAGCTATTCCCACAAATGTGGTCCGATTGCGAGCAAATTATGAGCAATAAGAGCTATACAGTCCGAAATTTCCGAAAAATGGGCCGAAAATCACAAATAGGTGCAATAGGGTCCGATACGATCAAGATCGAGCAAAAGGTAGCTGATTTCGAGAATTAGACAGCTAGGTTGAGCCCCAGACAGCTAGTTTAAACAATGGCTAGCACGTTTAGGAGCAAATTTGGCAGGCGGCGTTCTTTTCAGCAACTGTTCGGACTCAGTTGCTCTTATTTCCATGATTCCGCTCGTTTTGTCACACTATCGGACGCAGTTGCAGCTATTCGCTCAAATGTGCTCTTTTTCTGCGCAAATCAAGGGTAATAAGAACTATACAGTCCGAAACCTTCGCAAAATGAACCCATATGCTGAAATAGCTGCAATACGGTCCGATACGATCAAGATCGAGCAAAAGGTAGCTGATTTCGAGACGTAGGCGGCTAGTTTGAACAACAGGTACTAATTTCTCGCAGAGTAGCTAGGTTGAGCCCCAGACAGCTAGTTTAAACAATGGGCAGCACGATTAGGATCAAATTCGGCAGGCGGTGTTCTTTTTAGCAACTGTTCGGACTCAGTTGCCCTTATTTCCATGATTTCGCTCGTTTTGTCACACTATCGGACGCAGTTGCAGCTATTCCCACAAATGTAGTCCGATTTGGAGCAAATTATGAGCAATAAGAGCTATGCAGTCCGAAACTGCTGCAAAATGGATCGAAAATCACAAATAGCTGCAATCCGGTCCGCAACGGGGAATGCTATGAATGGATGATTAAGCAGACGCATCTCCGGGGGATACAGAGAGTAGTGTGATGGCTATACAGAGAGTTACTTGTTGATAAGCTTTAGAGGGTCGAGCCGCATAATCAGCGTTGATCTATGGTAAGTATGAGTGCGCCACGCCTAGGAAGGTAAACTGGTAAAATTATTGCAAGAAGCAAGAAGCAAGAAGCAAGAAGCAAGAAGCAAGAAGCAAGAAGCAAGAAGCAAGAAGCAAGAAGCAAGAAGCAAGGAGCAAGAAGCAGCAGAAGGATTTAGGCGGATCACGGGTACACAAGAAATGTGCCAAGCGGAGTACTGCTCCATCATAATAGTTACCTAAGTTTCTCCGATCTAGAGGAGCATCTCGCATCTCGCATCTCGCGTCCCATTAATCCATAGCTGATCACGTAAGCCAGCAGCGCAGAAGAAAGCCAGCAGCACACAAGAAAGCTACAACAGCGCACCGCATTAACAACGAAAACAGCACGCCTCCAATTATGAGGCATGCTGTTTTTGCCGTTATCGGGAATACCGCTTGCGGAAGCGAAGCGGAGAGATTCCAATCTGCTGAGTAAAGCGACGCGAGAAGTAGGCGGTGCTCTCGAAACCGATACGTTCTGCGATCGCAGCTATAGGCATCTCTGTCTTAAGCAGAAGCAGCTTGGCCTGTTCCAAACGGTAATCCGTTAAATACTCCATCGGAGTCAGTCCATATACGCGTTTCATGCAGCGGGCAAGGTAGTTATAATGAAAATGCAGCGCATCCGCCAGAGAGGCATTGGAGAGAGGCTCCGCATAATGATTGCGGATATAAGTCTCTGTCCTCTCGGCGATCTCTACCGCATGACTTTCTGAAGTATCATGCTGCGCTAGATCCATCATCCGCAGCATTTCTTCAAAAATCCTTTGCTGCTCCCAAACTGCACTGGAACGTCTTCCAGTGGACAGCTGTAAAAGCTTCTCAGCTTGTCCACTCCGTTTAAAGGGATCAGGAAGGGGACCAAACTGCGGGATGCGAATGGTATATGGATGAGTAAGAAACTGCCGGAAATGTGTCTCTCGGTTGATATACACGGGCTCGCCATCAGAACTTGACCAATCTGCGAGGGTATGAAAATGAATCCAGATAAACGAAGTCAGCTCCTCGCAACACTTAACGGAATAATGATAGCGGTCAGGCAGCAGAAGCAGCGTATGCCCAGCCGCAACCTCCCATTGATTATGCTCTTCACCGATAAATAGGCAACCTTGCTCTACAATAATCAGATCAAATAAGCCGATATGGCTTCTATTTGGATGCTGCTCTCCGGGTTGATAAACAGTGTGATTGCATTCCAGAAAATATGGAAAAGGCGGCGCTGCGAAATGTACATAGGAAGGACTCACTGTGTTCTACCTCTCTTTTTATCGTAGTCCGAGCTCAAATAGTCCTTGAAAATAGGAGTGTGAAATAGTACAAAAAAGGGGTTGCTTCTGATTATATTTTTTATCTATTGTACGCTCTATAATTGTAATTAGCGAGTATAAAATAAGGCTAAGGGGAAGATGATGATGAATAAAACGATCCAGGATCAGCAAGTTGTAAAAGATCAATCCGTTAGCATTAAAGATGATTTCTGGGGAAGTTATATAAAGCTGGTTCAGGATGTTGTAATCCCATATCAATATGAGGCATTGCACGACAAAGCAGCGGGAGCTGAGCCCAGTCATGCCATTGCTAACTTTGAGATTGCTGCGGGCCGGAAGACCGGTGAATTTTACGGCTGGGTATTTCAAGACAGTGATGTAGCCAAGTGGCTGGAGGCCGTAGGTTATTCCTTAAGCATCAAACGTGACCCTGAGCTGGAGCGTCAAGCGGATGAAGTGATTGACCTCGTTGGAGAAGCGCAGCAGGAAGACGGGTACTTAAATACTTATTTTACGATAAAAGAACCCGGCAAACGCTGGACTAATCTGAACGATTGCCACGAGCTGTACTGTGCTGGGCATTTCATTGAGGCAGCCGTTTCTTATTACGAGGCTACAGGCAAAAGAAAACTGCTCAACATCATGTGCCGAATGGTTGATCATATCGATTCTGTGTTTGGTCCGGAAGAAGGCAAAATGCGGGGATATGATGGCCATCAGGAGATTGAGCTTGCGCTCGTGAAGCTGTATCGGCTCACAGGTGAGGAGCGGTATTTGAAGCTCAGCAGCTTTTTTATTAATGAGCGAGGTCAACAGCCGAATTTCCTAAAGCAACAATGGGATAATCTGGGGAGTATCAATTTTTTTACAGGTCAGAAGGAGAATTTAGATTTAAAATATTACCAAAGTCATCTTCCGGTAAGAGAACAGGAAGTGGCTGTAGGACACGCTGTGCGTGCGGTTTATATGTATACTGCTATGGCTGATCTAGCCGCACTTACGGGAGATGACACCCTTCGCGAAGCATGCGAGAGACTGTGGAATAACATCACTACTAAGCAAATGTACATTACTGGCGGGATCGGATCTACGCATCGGGGTGAGGCTTTCACCTTCGATTATGATCTGCCTAACGATTCGGTGTACGCAGAGACTTGTGCATCTATTGGGTTGATCTTTTTTGCACAGCGGATGCTGAGAATATCGCCGGATGCACGTTATGCCGACGTGATGGAGCGGGCGCTTTATAACAATGTGTTGGGTTCAATGGCACAGGATGGTAAGCACTATTTTTATGTGAATCCACTGGAAGTATGGCCTAAGGCATGCAGCTGCAATCCAGATAAACATCATGTGAAGTCCGAGCGCCAAGGTTGGTTTGGCTGCGCTTGCTGTCCTCCGAATGTGGCGCGTCTGCTGACTTCGCTTAATCAATATATCTATACGATCCATGGTGATACGCTCTATACGAATTTGTATATTGGGAGTGAGCTGACAACAAAGCTGGGTGGAACAGATGTTGCGATTCAGCAAGAGAGTAACTATCCATGGGAAGGTACAGTCTCGTTGAAGATTAATCCTGCAGCGGAAGCAGAGTTTGGGATTGCCTTGCGGATTCCATCTTGGAGCCAAGGAATGGAGATCAGAGTCAACGGTGAAGCAATGAATACTGCTGAGAACATCGAGCAGGGATACCTCGTTATCCGGAGACTGTGGAGAGCAGGAGATGTAATCGAAGTGCATGACCCTATGGAGGCACATCGTATCTACGCACATCCAAGTTTGCGTGCTGATGCTCAAAAAGTAACGATTCAGCGTGGACCTCTTGTGTATTGTCTTGAAAGTATCGATAATGGTGAGCCGTTAAGCTCGATTTCTTTAAAAGAAGGCAGTGAACTTACTGCGGCTTTTGATGAGACGTTGCTCGGCGGCGCTGTTGTTGTCGAGGCAGAGGGGCTACGTGTAGATAAAGAGGGCTGGAGTGGTGAGCTTTACAGCAGAGTCAAGGCACCAGTTCAAACCGTAAAAGTTAAGGCGGTTCCGTATTACTTATGGGGAAATCGTGGCAGTGGTGAAATGAAGGTATGGATTCCGGAAGCCAGCGTTTAAGTTATAGGTAGACATAGATCTCGGGAATGGCTGTAGTTTATCAACATTTACCGATGAGGACAGCTGTAATTTACAGTCTGTCCTTTTCTTTTTGCAAAAAGGAGAACACACGCGAAATGGCGAAATTAGAAGAAACATAGAAATATTCTTAAATCCTATAACAGTGGAGGCGGGCTATATTTATAATCATGCTCCAGAGGGTTATACTTGTCCCTTTTGTTTGTTGGTTTCGGGCATTGAAAATGAAGATGTGCATTCTAAGCAAGCGGATATTATTTATAAAGATCATTACATAACGGCTTTTATTGCTTCTCATTGGTATCCGAATAATGAAGGGCATGTTCTAATCATCCCTAATCAGCATATCGAGAATATTTACACATTGGAGGTTGAGATCTCAAACCGGATACATGAGCTGGAAATTGAAATTGCTAAAGGTCTTAAAGAAGTTTATAAATGTGATGGCGTTTCTTCTAGACAACATAATGAGCCGGATGGCAGCCAAGATGTATGGCATTATCATTTACATGTGTTTCCAAGATATCATGGGGATAATCTGTATGGTACTTTTGGGAAGTTATCGGATGAATCAACAAGAAAAAATTTCGCCCAATTATTAAGCGGATATTTGAGCAAAAATAAGAACATTGGGGCTTATTAAGTTGAGAGAGGGAGAAGTATGAAGTCAAACTTTTTCGAAAAAGTTATAGAGTCAGAAGAAGAGCTAAGGTCTTTATTTGGGTACCCAAGCGAATTGGTTAACAACAAAACCATAACTGTTATAGATCATCATTGCCGTGATTATATCTCAAAATCCCCAATGCTTTTTATGGCTACAAGCGGTTCGTCCGGTGCTTGTGATGTCTCTCCGCGCGGGGACGCAGAAGGTTTTGTTCACGTGTTGGATGATAAACATTTAGTGATCCCTGAACGCCCTGGGAATAGACGGTTTGATTCTTTGCGGAATATACTTGAGAACCCAAAAGTCGGTTTGATATTCATCATCCCCGGACTTGAAGAAACATTAAGAATAAATGGGCACGCGAGTATAGTTAAGGATGAAGATATATTGAAACCTATGGAAGCGCATGGTAAAGTCCCGATCATTGGAATTGGCGTGGAAGTAGAAGAATGTTATATGCATTGTGCAAAAGCCTTTAAGCGGTCACATTTGTGGGATGACGATCATTGGCTTGCGAAAGAAGTCTTGCCTAATCCATCAAAAATACTGGCGCAGCATGCCCGTAAACTTGGAGTTACTCCAGAGGATATCTCAAAATCACTAAAAGAAAGCTATGAAAAACGGCTATATTAACATTTTCGACTTAGAAATGGAATGGGATTTGCCCTTCATTGTATGCTATATTTGATCTGGATAAGGTAACTGATCATTTTACAGATAATAATGGAGGCATCACAATGAGTAAACGTTATCGGATGACAAGAGCAATGCAGAATGCTGGAGATTCAGCAACAACCCTATCTTTAGAAGAGTGTAAGCAATATTTCGCATCCAAACCTGATTTCACCTATACATCAGTTTTTACAGTAACAGGTGCCACTACCATGTCCATTGAGGGAGATTTCTTTATGTGGAGCTATGGTGATACAACAATCCCATTTAGACATTATCAGGGCGATATTTATGTTTCTGGCGCCAATGAAGCCGTGATTCCTAGAATGCTTGAGGTCGCGAGTGATTTAAGAGCAGATATTGTGGAAGGGTAAAAAAAAGATGCCCCCTGAATCCTTCAGGGGGCATCCCACTGTTAATTTTAGATCCGATCCGCTCAATCGTTCAAACGAACGGTGAGCGGATTTTTTTGTATTAACCCAGTTCTACAACTACTTGGTGTACAGCACCGTCTCCAACAGGAGTGATGATGTTACCTTCTACAGCTGCGCCATCCAAGGTAAGACTAGCTACACCTTTGGATACATGGTTCGGGTTCTTGATTTGAATCACATAAGTATCTCCACGGAAGACACGGGTGATTTCAAAGCTGTCCCACTCTGTAGGAATACAAGGATCGATCTTCAGACCATTGAAGTCCGCTTGAATACCAAGGATAGATTGTGTAATCGCTACATAGTTCCAAGCAGCAGTACCAGTTAACCAGGAGTTTTTAGCTTCCCCATGGCGAACGGCATCTTTACCTGCGATCATTTGCGAGTATACATAAGGTTCAGTACGGTGAATTTCACTGATGTCCTCCAAGTAAGCAGGAGCAATTTTAGCGTAAATTTCAAACGCTCTGTCGCCATGTCCAAGTACAGTTTCAGCGATCATGATCCAAGGGTTATTGTGGCAGAAAATACCAGCATTTTCTTTGTAGCCCGGAGGGTACGTAGAAATTTCACCCAGGTTCAGATAGTACTTGGAATATGGTGGCTGTTGCAATACGATACCGTATTTAGTATCCAAATGCTCTTGCACGGAAGTCAGAGCTTTTTCAGCTTGACCATCTTCCACACCGATACCGGCCATAACACAGATACCTTGTGGTTCGATGAAGATTTTACCTTCTTCGTTTTCTTTGGAACCGATCTTGTCGCCATAGTGGTCATAAGCGCGCAGGAACCAGTCACCATCGAAACCGTGAGTGAGTGTGATTTCACGCATGTTGTCAATCTTAGCTTCTGCATCCGTAGCTACGTCATTAAGTCCGCGCATCCGGCAGATTTCTGCATAGTCCGGTCCAACGAAGACGAACAGACCCGCGATAAATACGGATTCCGCTACGCGGCCTTCGATGTTGGCAGTAGTTTGGAAAGATTCGCCTGGTTCTGTAGAGAAGCAGTTCAGGTTCAAGCAGTCATTCCAGTCTGCACGACCGATCAGCGGCAAGCCGTGAGGTCCGAGATTGTTAGTTACATGCTCGAAGGAGCGTTTCAAGTGCTCAAACAGAGTAGCTGTGTTATCCGGATTGCTGTCAAAAGGAACCTGCTCATCAAGAATCGATGTGTCGCCAGTTTCTTTGATGTAAGCAGCTGTGCCGAGGATCAACCAAAGCGGGTCATCATTAAAGCCGGTACCGACTTCATTGTTACCTTTTTTGGTGAGCGGCTGGTATTGGTGATAGGCACTGCCGTCTTCAAATTGTGTAGCGGCGATATCGAGAATACGTTCTTTAGCACGTTCAGGAATTTGGTGCACAAATCCGAGCAAGTCTTGGTTAGAATCGCGGAAGCCCATACCACGGCCAATACCGGATTCAAAGTAAGAAGCGGAACGGGACATGTTGAAGGTAACCATACATTGATATGGATTCCAGATGTTAACCATACGGTTCAACTTGTCGTCGCCACTTTGGATTTGATATTTGGACAACAGGTTATCCCAGTGTGCAGCCAGTGCAGCCAAAGCAGCATCCACTTGAGCGTCTGTAGCAAATTGCTCGATCATAGCCTCTGCTGGTTTTTTGTTGATTACGTTCAGAGATTCCCATTTGTCTTCTTCTGGGTTTTCAATGTAACCAAGGACAAAGATGAAGCTTTGCTCTTCGCCCGGCTCCAGAGTAATGTTCAGGGCGTGCGATCCGATAGGGGACCAGCCGCTCGCTACCGAGTTAGTTGGTTCACCTGCAGCAACAGCTTGCGGGCTTTCCAGACCATTGTACATCCCTACGAAAGCTTCGCGGTCAGTATCAAAGCCGGCGATTTCTTTGTTAACAGAGTAGAAAGCGTAGTGGTTTCTGCGCTCACGGTATTCTGTTTTGTGATAGATAACAGAACCCTTCACTTCAACCTCACCAGTGCTGAGATTGCGTTGGAAGTTAGTCATATCATCTTGTGCATTCCAAAGACAGAACTCTGCAAAAGAGAACAGTTTAACGGATTTCTTCGCGGAACCCGTGTTTTTCACTACAAGACGATGTACTTCAGCGTTATGACCCATAGGTACAAAAGCAAGCTGGTTTACAGAGATACCGTTGCGTTCACCAGTAATGGAGGTGTAGCCAAGACCGTGACGGCATTCGTAGAAGTCCAGATCACGTTTTACTGGCATCCAGCCTGGAGTCCAGAAATCACCATCATCATAAAGATAGTAGTAACGGCCGCCAGCATCCATTGGGATATTGTTGTAACGGTAACGGGTCAATCTTCTGAGACGAGCGTCTCTATAGAAGGTATAGCCACCAGCAGTATTAGAAATAAGTCCGAAAAATTGTTCATTACCAAGGTAGTTAATCCAAGGGTAAGGTGTTTTTGGTGTGTTAATTACATACTCTTTACGAGTGTCGTCAAAGGTACCGAATTTCATGTGAGAAAGTCTCCTTTCGATTGTGAACGCGCGTTTATAAGTTTCAGGAAAAATTCCCTCGAGGGAAGGGATTCTTTCCGTTGTTTCTAAAAGATAGTATTAGGCAGTGATTTCGAGACCCAATGATAGCAGCTCCACAGAAAAATATGTATTCTTCAGTGAATGATGAATCTGTGCTACTTCTTCGGCGGTTGACAGGAATCTCTCTCCACTAAACGAGCTGGAAAGCTGATCGTGCTGAAAGTCGGCTGCTGTGAATCACACAGCTCGATTACTTTTTCCACTGCAGCCTTGGACATTTCATAAATCGGCAAGCGTACAGAGGTCAGCTTAGGCTGAATACGGGATGCCAGCTGAATGTCATCGAAACCCGCAATGGAGATATCCTCAGGGACAATGATTCCATGTTCGGAGAACGCTTCCATCGCTGAAATAGCCATGTCATCGTTGGAAGAGAAAAAGGCAGTCGGCAAAGGTTCACCAGAAGCAAGCAGCTTCTTGACCTCTTCATAAGCCGTCTCTTTCAGAAAATCACCCTTAAGAATAAACTTTTCATTCATAGGCAGACCATGTTTTTTCAGCGTGTCCTCATAGGCCGTGTAGCGTTCTCGACCAGAGTACGTATTCATTTGCCCACAGATGATGCCGATCTCTTGATGGCCTAAGGAGATTAAATGTTCAATCACTTCTGTGGTGCCCTCGTAATCTTTGGAATTCACAATGGCCAAATGATTGCGGTCAAGATGCTCCGACATAATCTCTGAGATATCATAATCAATCAGTACTAGCGGAGAATCGAGTCCCACCATTTCGCGGACGATATTAATATCCTTCTGAGTGCCGACAATTATACCACCGTCAATCCGTTTTTGCAGAAAAGCTTGTTTTACCTTCAGAAAATCGTCCGGAGAGTATACCGTATGAATCAGAACGTAACATCCGCGGGCATTCGACGTGTCGACTACGGCATCGACGAATGGTGCAAAGTAATTGTTCTGATAAATTCGGGTAGTGTTCTCTTTCTCGTTCATACTGATGGCGAACAATCCGATGGTATCGGTTTTCTTACCGGCCAGAGCCCGTGCAAAGCTGTTCGGTTCGTACTGATGTTGCTCAATCACCCGCAGCACTTTGGCCCGGGTTTCTTCAGGAACATTGGAATAGTTGTTGATCACGCGGGATACCGTACTTCGGGAAACCCCGGCCAACTTAGCAATATCTTCGCTGCGCATGTTTCCCCTCTTTTCATAAACGCGCGTTTATGAGTTTATTGTAAGCGAAAGCATCGTATAAATCAATCGTAAAATAAGAAATTTTGCGATTAAATTAATAAAGGATGACATATTTTTAATAGAAGAAGAATCCTACCGAATAATGATAGAGCAGAACAACTAGAAATAGTTTGTATAAGTTTTTTGCGGAGAAAGTGCATTGAAAGCTATGAAAGTCATGCTACTATTGTGATAAAGGTTATTGAGAATGATAATCAATGACAATAAAGCATAGGAGTGAAGGGATCAATGGCAAGATGGGGTCAGAAGTTTTTATGGGCAGCGGTACTTATAATGGCAATAACTGCGCTGGCAGCATGCGGAACGAATAACAATACTGCGAAAGAAAACGTTGCTAAGACACAGAATGCAGAGGAATCTACCTCAGCGAGCACTAGCGCACCAACTGAAGGAAATGGAAATGCCGCAGAAGAGGGTGCAACTCGGACGATTGCCGGGGAATTCGGGGATGTTGAAATTCCAGTTAAACCGCAACGGGTAGCCGGGATCTATGTTGAAGATTATTTGAAGGCATTGGGCATTACCCCGGTGGTGCAGTGGTATCATCCAAGCTGGGGCAAACAGGATTATTTAAATCTTGATGTACCAGAATTTGATATTACCGGTAGTATGGAAGTGTTGCTGGAAAAAGACCCTGACTTGATTATTGTGGATGGAGGTGCGGATGCGGCGAAATATGAACAATATTCCAAGATAGCACCAACCTATCGTCTACCTGAGGCGGTGTTGCAAGACTCAAGACAAGTGCTTACGGCTATTGCAGATGCGCTCGGTATTCCGGAGAAGGCGGAATCTGTCCTTGCAGCGTACGATCAGAAAGTGGCAGAGGGGAAAGCTAAGCTGCAACAGGCCCTAGGTCAGGAAAAAGTAGCAGTGATCCGGCTCAACGTAGCGGATAAAACCTTTGCTCTATTCGGTGTTAAAAACCGTTTCACCGGTGTAATTTATTCTCAATTTGGCCTGACACCTGTGCCTATGGCGGCAGAAATGACCGAATATCAATCTATTATCTCCGAAGAGCTTATCCCTCAGCTCGAAGCGGATCATATCATTGTGTTCCCTGACAACGGGGGCTGGGATACTGAAGGGAATCAGGAAGCGACTCAAATCCTTGATGGCCCGTTGTGGAAGAGCTTGCCGGCGGTGAAGAACGGGAATGTTTATAGAATGGAACGTTCCCACTGGCAGACTGGTGCCATCACAGCCAATTCGATGAAGCTTGATGACTTGCTGAAAGCTATGGTGAAATAAAACGGCAGCCGTCGTAAGGAATAGCATAAAGAAGGTCTATCAGCATAGTTGATAGACCTTCTTTTTTATTCTAAACTATAGTAAAGTGAATGAAAATGGTTCTCAATTGGAGGGCGCTAGAATGGCAGAAGATTTACAAGACAGCAATAAAAAGAGGCTATTCTATAGCTTGATTAACATAGAAGCCCAATCCTTATCGGTGAACGGACAGACCTTAGTGTTTCAAAATCATACCCTGATCATTGTATCGGAAGGACAGGGATGGTTAGAAGCCGAGGAGAAGCGTTTTCCTCTGGAAAAAGGTGTCGGGTTCTTGTTCGAACCTGGGCTAATAAGCAAAATCAATGCCGAGGAGCGAGGACTTAGCTTCTATAGGCTTACGTTTGAAGTCATCGAAACGGGGGGAAGCAGGCAGAGTGGAATGGAAAAGGGGACTAAAGAAGGAATTCTCCAGTCCGGCCCGCTAAGCTGCAGACCTTTTTCACAATGTGCATTACTGCTGGAGGCTATCTATCATAGTCGCAGAAGTACGGAAGAGATTGAATGGTTCGCAGGCCATACCCGCTTTCAAGAGTTACTGCTGCTGATCATGCGGGCAAATTCCTCTGTCATCCAGATGAAAGGAGCCCATGAGGCGGTACAGCGTTCCATCCGCTATATGCAGGAACACTACAATCACGCCATAACCGTCGATCAATTAGCTGAAGTGGCAGGCATTACACGTGCACGCTACACACAGATTTTTAAAGAAGTGACAGGGCGGATTCCCTTAGAGCATTTGAACGGACTTCGTATTGAAAGGGCGCAGCAGCAGTTGCTGCTTACGAATGACCGTATGCATGATATCGCGTTATCTGTAGGGTATAGCAATGAGTATTATTTTAACCGGCGTTTCAAAAGATCGGTGGGCGTTACGCCCGGCCAATACAGAAGCTTCCATCAGGAAGGGCTGCGGGTGTTCGCTCCTTTTCTGGAAGACTACCTGCTGGCTCTGGATATTACACCGGTGGCGCAATATTCTCACGCTCAGTGGGGGAAGCAAGAGTATCTGTCCCTCCTCGATGTGCCTGCGGTTGATATTTCGACTGGCGATTGGCAGGAGCTCTCCCAGTACATGCCCGAACTGATCCTGCTGGATGATGGCTTTCAGCGTTGGCACCTGGATGAGTGCAGCCAAATTGCTCCGTTGTTCAAGCTGCCTTTTCATCAAGAGGATTGGCGGGCCACGTTATTTTCCGCAGCAGCCGTCTTTGGCAGAACGGATCGTGTCCAGGAAGTGATCGGCAATTATGAGCATCGGGCGCAGCAAGCTAGACGAGAGCTAAACCGTTCTGTCCAAGGGCAGACTGTAGCATGCCTAAGAATATCTTCCTACGGAATCAATCTCTATGGATGCGGGCAATTGGGGTATACAGGTAGCGTACTCCATGATGATTTAGGTTTGCAGCCCCATGCCTTGGTTCCGAAGTTGACTCGTGGACAGAAGCGGGTGAGCCTAACAAGAGAAGAGCTTGCGAGCCTCACTGCAGATCATTTGTTCATTACCTTTGATCGACAGGAAGGAGAAGGACGGGAGCTGTTGGATACACCGCTTTGGCGCAATCTGCCCGCTGTTCGTAATCGTTGTGTATATGAGGTGGATTTTATGGCCTGGATGAATTATGGGGTATTGTCGCATCAGCGCAAGATTGAAGATGTGTTAAGAGCGTTAGGGTAAGTCAGAAACTAGTCCAGATAAAAAAGAGGATAATAAGTGCCACTATACTGCTGATGCGAGTCATTAATAAATAGGCATCACTGGGTTCTACATCACCTTTCATCATCCAGCCATAGCGCATGTACCATCCCAAATGAGGAAAGAAGATATTAAGCAATGCTAATAGTACAAAGAGGAATATAAAAAAGCCCATGATTTATCACTCCTTTATCTAATGTATACGCCAGACTATACGGAGCGTTCCCTAACTAACAAGTGAGCTTCCATATATTTATTTTTAGGCGGGGGATACCCTAGCCACCTTGACAGGTGGTTGGGGTATTTTTGCGGCACTATTCAAGGCTATGTTATTGAAGGTGAATGTTTAGAGGCGTGCTTGTTGTGTTTACATAACAAAGAGTTCGGAAAATATAAAAATGTATTTCTAAAAATAAAGGAGGAATTGATCGATGTCTAACCAATATACGATGCAAGATCCTACCACTCAGTACACTAAGGCTGGACCGGAATTTCAGCAGCAACAAGAGGAGCCGGGTCTGCAGAAGAAAATGAATCCAGTACCTGATACAGGAGAAGATACCTATAAAGGAACTGGGCGTCTGACCGGACGTAAAGCGTTAGTTACGGGAGCCGACAGCGGTATAGGCCGTGCTGTTGCTATTGCTTTTGCTCGTGAGGGGGCAGATATTGTTCTATCTTATATGCCCGAGGAAGAGGAAGATGCAAAGCAGGTGGTCAAGCTAGTGCAGGAAGCGGGTCGTACTGCAATCGCCATTCCAGGCGATCTGAAGGATGAGACATACTGCGAACAACTCGTCGATACTGCGGTTAAAGAGCTAGGTGGAATTGATATTTTAGCCAATATCGCGGGCAAACAGCAATTCGTTCCAGACATCGCTGATCTCACTACGAAGCATTTTGACGACACATTTAAGACGAACGTGTATGCTATGTTCTGGCTGTGCAAAGCTGCGGTGAAGCATATGCAACCGGGCAGCACCATTATTAACACTTCTTCTATTCAAGCTTATAATCCCTCACCGATCCTTTTGGACTACGCGACCACCAAGGCTGCTATTAATACATTCAGTAAGTCTCTCGCTCAGCAAGTAGCTGATAAGGGGATTCGCGTCAATGTAGTAGCACCTGGTCCCGTATGGACACCTCTTCAAGTTGTGGGTGGGCAACCGGAGGAAGTGCTGAAGGAGTTCGGGTCGAGCACACCACTAGGTCGTCCGGGACAGCCTGCGGAGATGGCTCCGGCATATGTATTCCTGGCTAGCCAGGAATCTAGCTATATCAGTGGCGAAACACTGAATGCGAACGGCGGAACTCCAACTCCATAAACCGCTCAGCGGAATGTTGATATTGTAAATACGGCGAAGCATCCAAAAGTACCCTGCTAATTTTAGCTGTGGGGTGCTTTTGTTTTTATATATAGAAAGGAGTATTATAGAATTCGAGACTTTTTCTCCCATTATTTTCATGGAATATGATCTATACTGATCAAGATTGTCGAATATATAGTTTTCCTGCGATTACCCAAGAAATAATTTGAACGGCTCTAAGTTATAGGGGAGACCCAGAAAGAATTAGGAGATGTATGATGCGAAAAAAGAAACTAGCGATCCTCACCATTTGCTGTGTCTTATTCATGGCGTGTTTTCAATCGGGATCTGTCCTTGCGGATAAAGGAAACGGAACAGTAGTAGATAGTGGAACCAAGGAAAGGCTGATGGAGAAGTATGATCTTGTAGAGCCTGAACCCGCAAATCCAGCAGCGCATGGGAGTCAATACGATTTTGGAATTAGTAACCCTATTTCTTTATTGGTCAGCATCAGTAGGCTGTATTTGTATCCATATATTTTTGCAGCAGAGGAAATAATTAATCATATGATCGATCAAAGCGAAATTAGTTATTAGTTACGTGTATGTCTTTCAAAATATAATCCCAGCTATCATAATCGTTCATATCCTCAGGAACTTCTAACACACAAATATTATTTATGTTCCAATTTAATTCTTGTACCGAGGTTGATTCACGAACGGGAATAAGAATAAGAATAATAAATTCGTTCGGTTTTAATAAATCAGACAAAATTGACTGTAGCTCTACAGCCTGTTCATATGAGGCGGACCATCTAATGAATAAAGTTTTTTTACTGTGGATTAACTTGTCCCAAAATCTATTAATTCGTAATTCCAGCTTCGCTTTATACGAAGGATAGGTTATAGACCAGTGTTTACCTTGGTGGATTGGAAAATCATGAACTGAGATAATGTTATATAAAGTATCCTGAATAAAATAGGATTTCACTAGTGCATTTTTATTCCCATTAGGATAGACTGGTAATCCATCCTCCAGAAAAAAATGTGTTTCATCAAGAATTTGCAGATTTATTAATTCCATGAAATTTTGAAATCTATTCTTATAAAGTCTATTTACATCAGCCAATGAATAAGAAACCATCCAGTCGAGCGGCATGGAGAATTTCCTTAAGCTATTTCTTTGCAGATTTATAGCAGGAGCACAAGACATCCCTAAGCTTACTATTAAATCATAGCTTTTTTTCACAGCTTGTAATTTCATGGACTCACCCATTTTCAATCAGATTCAGTTTCTAATAAATTATATACACCATTTTCTAGGATTGATTGGACTTTAAGTGCAATGAGATACACAGGAAAAAGAGAGCAGCAATTTTCACTGCCCCCTAAACCTATTAGTTACGTTGTAACAAAATATATCCGCTAATGCTTGAAGTTTTTTTACGAAAGACCACTTTAAAACCAACATCGTTGTCTAATAAGCAAGCCAAAGCGGTGTTAAGCAATCCGTTGGGTCTCAAGCTAGGTCTGCACGGCACGGCATTTCCAATAACACGGGCGGCAATAATCCTACGTGCTGATCCAGCAACCAAAGGATTTCTGCTCCAACTGATCAATACTAAATCTGGCTGACGAGTAGCCATGGAAGATCTACCCCTTTCTATTAAGTTTCTTTATATAAAATGCACCATTGATTTTAATGTGCTAAACCATAGCGGAGTAAGGAATACATAGGATCGAGTAGGGAGAGGGGCTAATAATATGGACAAGGTGTTACATAAGATAGCTAATTTGATTAGCGGTGAGGCTAATAGATTCATCATTGGGATTTCGGGTCATGGTGCATCTGGAAAAACAACGTTTGCTCATAATCTTTTAAAGCTTTTGCAGCAGGATGATGTGAATTATATTAATACAGACCCCTATATTGTTGAATCTAGTCTTAGAAAATACACTTCTATCGACTATGAATATAAGAATGTACATTATCACGATAAAGTGACAGCTTGTCATCCTGCTGCTCATCATATATTTGCTTTAGAGAGAGACATTCATATGTTGAGGGATGGGTTGGATTTTTACACAATTGGCACAGACTATACAAAAAGTATGTTCATATCTTCACAAAACAAGGTGAATATTGTAGAAGGCATGAGTGTTGCCTTTACTGATCCGGATTTGTATGATCTGAAAATCTACTTATACACGGATGGAGAAACTGAGTTGATAAGAAGGAGTATACGTGATGTTTCTGAAAGAGGAACAGATATTAATTATTTAAGAAAATCCCATGAACAGCGCAGGATGCAATATGAGTTGTTTATGCATTCTTATCATCATAAATTTGATATCGTTTTAAAAAATTCCAATGAACAGTATGTTCTTGAAAAGGGAACATTGTAGAGGGGGAAGAGAATGCTTCCAAATGTTAGGCTAGCAACGATATGTGACGCGGATGTTTTGTCTAGATTAAATCATGAGTTCAATGGTGGAGTAAAACGTCCTGTGCCGGAGATCATCAAGTGTTTGAACAGCAATAATGAAGTGGTGGCCGTGGCTACTTTAAGGGATGAAGTGGTTGGTTTTGGCTGTGCTCAAAGTCTGAAATCATTTTGTTATAATGAAGCATATGGTGAAATTACTGAAATGTATGTAAAAGAGTCAGCTCGTAGAAATGGTGTCGCTACTGCACTAATTTCTTTTCTGGAAAGTCAGCTTTATTCTCGTGGAGTCAAAACAGTTAAGATTTTAACAGGAGAAGATAATCGTGTAGCCATTAAAGCGTATGAATTGAGCGGGTATGTTAAGGATGATGAAGTAATGTTAAAGAAAAAACTTTAAAGCATAATGAACAGTGAATCAGGCAATTTATTGTGCTGGTCCAATTGGATAGCAATAAAAGGACGGAAGCCGCTTTACTGGCTTCCGTCTTTTTGGAACTGTGGAAATGAACAGACGCTATTTATTTATCGCTGAGTCACCTATTGGAGTGAATGTATTCTCCACAGTAAGGTTAGAGAACTTAGCATAGTTCAGTTGCTCAATCTTATTGGCGACATCATTGCTGTCAACGGCGAATCCGACATATACCGAACCATCCATAACAATAGTTCGCTCGCCAATTAGCTTCCAGTCTTTTCCGTCCGTTGATCCGTAAGCATAGAAAACATCTCCCTTACGGCCAAGCTTGAGCCAATACCCTTGCTCCACACCATTAATTTTAAATGGAATATCTGAAACAAGTTGAATGCCAGCTTTTTCAGCAGCAGATACGCTGTCTAAAGTTTCAGTTAATTCATCAAATCCTCCGCCCTTAATATTTCTGCCTGTCAGATAAGATGACCAGCTGGTTTCTTTGGACAACTTCACATAGGAGATACCAAGGGCCGCCGCGGCACTGTCTTTATTCAAGTCATCGCGGATCATTAGCCCGGTGAAGGCATGGTTGTCAACGGCCCCGATTTCTTCGAGCTTCGCGGTAAATTCCATATCTCCGTTCATTTCTTTATACACGAAGTGGAAGTCATCTTTGGTTGCATTGTTTGCTTCGGATCGTTCTGTGCCACCTTCACTTTTTCCAAGCTTTCCGTTGCCTTTAACGGTAAGCACATCATTTGTCATACTTCCGGAACCCTTAATGTTCGGATCACCGATATCTGCTGTAGTCCAACCCTTTCCAGCCAGGGAAGAGGTAGCAGCATTGATATGGATATTAGTGGCTGTGGTCTGGGTCTCATTTCCTTGGGTATCGGTCACTCTTGCAGAAATATAGTAGGAAGCATCCGTTAAATTCTTGAGGGTGTATGTGTATGTGTTGCCTTTTTTGACTGCTTCCCCAAGATATTTAGAACCATTATATACAGCAACTTTTTTTATTTTGTTTCCGGATCTAGGGGAAGCATTGATTTTAACTACGACCTCTTTCCCGGTAACAAATTGTGCATTGTTTTCTGGCGCTAAAAGCTTAGCATCAGGGTTTTCGGCGACGTGTTTCATATCAACTAGGCCGTTAATATAAAGCTCAAGCCAGGTGTAACCATTTTTAGTAACCGTTTTGTATGCATCCTTGCTGCCCCAGATTTTATTTTTCTTTTCCCACTTGTCGTCTATTCCATTTTTATTAGTGTCAAATTGCTTATCATATTGTGCCTCAATGACGCCAAAGTCTGAAATGTAACCCCCGACTTCATGTTCAGTGTTGATATATCTTCCCGAGTTCTGCTCGACTTCTGCCACAATTCTTGCATCGATAGCATCGCGACGTGGATAGGTAGCGCCCGCTTGTTGCAGAATGCTTTTTAATAGTGATTCATTCGCTTGCTTTACGCCGGACTTAACATAATTATCAAATGCTTTATTGGTAATACCATGGTTAACTCCAGTACTGTCCGCGGAAAGATATGGTGTGGCTGCAAGGGTCGTCTTTTGTTCACCACTCTGTACGCCAGAAAATTTCACATAATCTGAAGAATCATTCAGTAAGCCTGTGAGCTTACCGTTAATTCTGTTTCCAGTAATATAGAAACCGCCCAGCTTGGTAGCTTCACCGGCGTCAATCACTCGGTTAGTTACATTATCTCTTGTACCTGGGCCGGCAATTTCGATATTGTTCATAAAGTTAGTAAAAGTAAAACCTCCGCCATAAGTGCCGTTAAAGCCCCAATTGTAAATTACATTGTTCGAGAACTGAACAACCGCCACATGATCAGCATCTGCAGCACCTGCGTAACCGCCGCCTAGTCTTGGATTTCGCGAGGTATGGTTCGCATACAGATTGTGATGGAATGTTGTTTTGTCTCCGCCTGAAATACCGCCGTAGCCATGTCTTCCTTTGGAATGCCCGGATAGAGTCAGACTTTCGGAAATAATGGACCACTGGATCGTGCCATTTTCGCCTCTATATAAAGATAGAGTTTCATCTGTGTTCCAACTGAAGGAACAATGGTCAATGAGGAAGTAGTTGTTGTCTCTCCCCCAAAGCGCATCCATTGAATCACTGCCATTATACACATTAGTGGCACCCGGACGGAAAGCGGTGTACCGAATAATGATATTCTCTGAATTGCTGATATTGGTATCCCAACCTGCAATGGTAATTCCGTTGCCTGGAGCGGTTTGCCCAGCGATGGTCAGGTTTTTAATATTATTGAGACTTAACGTGCTCTTCAGTTCAATCGTTCCGGAAACATGAAAAACAATGGTACGACCCTCTTTAGGCGTAGATAAAATCCCGTAGCGAAGGGACCCTGCAATCGGTTTGTCTTTTACAGCGTAATCTTCAAGGGTAGTTACGATGTATACATCGCCCCCTCGACCACCGCTTGTATAGGCGCCGCCACCTTCCGCGCCAGGAAAAGCAAGAATAGAGGCACCCGCAAAACTTTTGTCTCCGTCTGCCTGCCCTGAAGCTGCAAGTGTGTGACCTCCTAAAAATGAAAACGCTACCGAAAAACTCAATAAGACACCTATAACCTTACCTGATTTTTTACTCTTCCATTTCATCTTTTTGACGTATAACATGGATACAGTCTTATCGCTGAATGCTGTTCCTGTTATACTTCCTCCTCTCAGTGAAATGTTACTGGTCTGCGACAAGCAGCTTACTGGTAATACTTTAAAACTTTTAGGGCGTATTTACCTGCCAAAAAAATCTTTTTTTGTGCCAACTATTGCTCTTTGGTTCTTGCGTAAACGAACAAATTCATATTATGTTCTTAGTATTACATAGCTATAGTGCTTGGCATTTCATGACGATAGGGAGAAAAACATGAATATTAAATATCAGCATCGTGACCAGGCGTTTCACTCCTTTATTTCTACCAATAACACTTATCCTCTTCATCTACACAAAAATGTAGAGATGACAATGGTTTTGTCCGGCAAAATCAATATCAACATCAATGGAAAAGAGTATGATTTGTCTGAAGGAGACATAGCGATTATTTTCTCCAATCAACCTCACAGCTACAAAACCCTAGAGAAAAGCCAGATCCTGCTGTTCTTTTTTGACGCCACTTTTCCGGGGGATTTTGCGGGGGATTTGCTTAATCATGTTCCGGATAACCCTATAGTTTCGAAACAAAAGGTGCTTCAAGATCTGCTGGAAACCTTGTATAAACTATATAAAGAACAATGTGATGTTCGTCTGCTCAAGGCTTATACCTCTGTAGTATTAGGGCACGCGCTGCCGTTACTGTTAATGAAAAAAGTAGACTATAAAAAAGAAATGGATCTCGTCCCCAAAATCCTAGCTTACATCGACATGCATTTTTTAGATCACATAAATCTGAATACGCTTTCAAGAGAGCTTGGCATTAGTAAATTTATCATTTCCCGAATCTTTTCTGAGCAGTTTCATATTTCATTTCGTGATTACATCAATGGCCAACGGGTAGCCTTTGCTCATATGCTGCTGTTATCCACTACCCATCCGGTCACGGATATCGCGTTTGATTCCGGATTCAATAGTTTGCGTTCTTTCTATCGTGTTTTTAAAAATGAATACGGGATCACCCCCAATGAATTTCGCCGAAAAGTATCGAAGGAGTGTGTAGAATGAAAATGATGAGGATGGCTTATATTCTATTTGATGGGATGACAACGTTAGATTTTGTTGGTTTTTACGATGCGGTTACCCGGATGGGAGTTCTAAAGGCGATAGAAAATGTATCGTGGGATTTTTGTTCCAACAAGGAAGAAGTCACGGATGATCGAGGATTGACGTTGAAAATAAACCAGGTTTCCCCTGATCTGTCAGCCTATGATTTGATATTTATCCCTGGAGGGTTTTCGACTCGACAACTTAGATTCGATACTAATTTTATAACATGGATTCAGACTGCCCGAGAGGTTGAATACAAGGTGTCAGTGTGTACAGGAGCTTTGATTTTGGGAGCTGCCGGTTTCTTAAATCAGAAGAAGGCGACTACCAATCCTTCTGCATATGAACTATTAGCACCTTATTGTTCCGAAGTAGTTAAGGAACGGTTCGTAAGGGATGGAAATGTTTTTACTGGGGGAGGAGTAGCAGCTTCGATTGATCTGGGTTTATATTTCATAGAATCGCTTACTAATGAAAATGTAGTTCGAGAAGTGCAAAAGAAGATGGATTACCCATATTACAAGACAATTAACCCTTCCAAAGGGAAATCATAACTATAATATATGGGAATTAATGATATAATATCCAAAGTGAAATAATTAAGGCGATGAATAGAGGTGTAAGGTAATAGATATGAACTATCGTAAAGTATTCTCACTACTTCCCATGATCATTTTTTTGTTTATTATATGGTACTTTTTGATGGCAGGGACTTCAGCTGTTGTTAATGTAGTGTCAGTAAATAAAAGAGAAATAGTAATACAAAATATGAGCGGTGATCAAAATACAGTCACAATCCCAAAAGGAATATATAAGTTAATAGATGTAAATGAGGAGTACTTTATTTCATATAATAGTAGAATAGGGCAAAAGCCATTCTTAACCTCAATAAAACCAAGTGCGAAATGATGATTTGAAAAATCGGCTGTAAGTATAAAAAGCATAAAGATGGTGGGATTGTTTTGCGTGCAGTTAAGCCTATAATGTTATGGTTTATTTCGACGATTTTATTCACCCTGGCAGCCTTTGGATTGGAGCTTTGGGAAGGAACTAAAATAAGTACAACAGAATATTACGGTTTTCAAAACATTGGGTTTGCTTTTATTTTTCTGGTGTTCCTCTTTTCAGTTCTTCTTTACCCGGTTATACTGCTTCCTTTATCATGGGTTATTCGAAAGATAGTTAATCCTTTAGTAAACCGCATAATGATATTCTTATTGAGTGGTATTGCGGGATATGGTTTCTTTTACGAGGTGTACGATGAACGCTTTATACGGGAATACCATTTGAATAGTAGTACAGCTATTATTTTTTTCGGTATTGCTGGTTTCATCTATGCTCTGGTGGATTACTATTTTGAGTCGCAAGCCATTAAAGCCGAACAAAATCCCTGCTAACCGTGGCGGCCGGCAGGGACGTTATTTTTTAATCTAAGTATTAGGTAATTTGTTAACCTCGTCAGTAAAGGCTTCCAAGTACTGGGTGAATAATCCTGTATCTATTTTGGTGGTTGCATCATTTGCAATAGGAGGCGTATCTTGGATTTGTTTGTACATACGATCCATCTCACCCGTGAGCTTAGCCCAGATGCTTTTAATTGAATCATATTTTGCATCAAGGTTGCTGATATAACTATCGTATTCCATTTTTTGAATCATAGCTTTTCCTAATTGCTCGATTGTAAAATCTATATCTATTGTTTCACCCGTAGAGCCAGTTCCTGAACCTGCATACCAGCTGATATCAACAAATCCATCATTCCAAATATCTGAAACGACAAAATTACTGATTTCTTTAAGCATCGCTTCAGGAAACTGTTCAGTTGTACCTGCATTACCTGAATCTGAAGTATTAATTACAGGTTCCTTGAAGAGTTTCCTCACTTCGTTAAATGCATCCTTATCTTTGTCATTAGACGAATACCCCCAACCAACTTTGTCATTTTTAATAAAAATGATAAGTTCGCTATTGGAGGAAGACTTCTCACCTTGGATAAGCACGAGTTTATCTTTTCCGCCATCTTTGTCCGTATAATCAGCTGTTTCAATTACTGTAGGATTCTTAAGTTTATTATTCTCGGGTGTCTCAGTAGATTCAGCCATTTGGAAAATGGGTTGTACATCTGGAAGTATATTTTCGGATACGAATTTCTTTTTCGCTTCGATATCTGAACCATTGAGGAAAATCTCTACATAGTTGAGAGCCAGTTTCTCGGAAGCTGTAAGTTTCTTTTTTGGCTCAGGAGTGGGCTCTGAAGGGCTGGCTGTTGCTTCGGACGGTATAACTCCTGTAGACGTTGTATTTTTTTTCTCTGAATTTGTTGTGGAACTACCACATCCTGAAAGGATTACAATAGTTGCCACGATACATAAAAAAGCTTTTTTGTTCAATTTTATATCCCCCTAAATCTGCTAATAATTGCTAATTAATTCTACCAGATATAGGAATAGTAATCTATGAATTATAATTTATGGCGGAACCAATATATTAGATTAGCGTGTTTTATTTGTCGGAGGTGAGCATTTTGCTGAAAGTACTAAGAGTGTGCGGTATTTTATTCAGTGCAGCAACAATCATTCTGGGAATCACATTTTTCCGCGGCCAGGATCAAGTGATAGTGTCTTGGACTATGCTGGGGATGTGCGGAGCTTTAATATTTAATGGAGCGGCATTGTATTTGAAAACGAAAGATAAAATGGCTGTGCTATCCTCGATTGTTGGGATTGTATTGTTAATAGTCTCGCTTACTCAGTTTCCTTTTTAAAAATTAAAAACAGCCTCGTCAACCTTAATGGGTCGGCGGGGTGTTTTTACGTTTTTTCCCTTTATATTTATTTCTTTTTTTTCTTAGTGGGTCCGATCTGACGTCTTACCTTATCGTTCTCATCTACCTCAATAATATAAATCTCCTTCACTGTACCGGAGAGAGTAAACCATTCACGCATAGCTTCAGCCTCAGTCATCGGTCCTAATATTCGTTTCCCCCTATAACATATAAAAAACACTCATACTCCTTAGTTTGTTTGCGGAAATGCAATAAATGCTTATAGAACAAATTATAAACCTGAGCGATGACTTTGTATGTAATAATTCATGCCTGACGGGATATTTTTACATTGATTAACGAACGTACGTTTGGTTATAATACAAACAAATGTTCTTATCCTTGGAAGGTGAGTAATTATGCAAATAAGCATCGGTCAAACCATTGAAATAGTGTATCAAGATAAATCAGGTAAGATATCTCAACGGAAAATTGATGTGAAAGGGATTCGTGGGGGATATATTCGCGCAACTTGCTTATCAACCGGAGCACCGCGCGTATTTCTGGAGGCTAATATTCTTGCTTGGCAGCCTGTGCAAAAGAAGCGCTATGCTTAGTGACACCGCCCGAAAGCTACTAATGATCATGCGCCACTCTGCCGTGCATCATGCTCATATGCCAACTTTACAGGAGTTAGAGATCAAGAGTGGACGGACACCAGATAAGATCATTAGTGGGCTTAGGGAATTAGTTAACGAAAAATATATAGAATGGACCCCACACACTCCACCCGAGATCGCCCGAATTATTGAAGGCTGGGAAAGGATTGACCCTAGGTTTAAAAAGAGAAAGTCAGAGCCACAAGAGCTCCAGTGGGGGACAGATGGTAGTAAAACGAATTACTGGACGGATTATTAGGAGGGCAGCTTCATGATGAAAAAATTAGAGAACGTATGGGAGTGTAGCAGAATGATATTGCCTGAACATAAAAGCAGGATTATAGATGACAATAATGAACAGGAACGTCGTGAAAAACCCACTCTAGATCTACAGGAGATAGAGCGCTTTGAAATATTGTTATATCGTTCTATGGAAGAGCACAGCCCGATTACACTCACTCTGTTTGATCCCATGGAGAATATATTAGAACGAGGTATCGTGATGAAACTGGATAAACAACAGGGAATTAAACTCCGCTGGTCGGAGGAGGAGTGGGATTGGTTCAAGATGGAGGATGTTATTGCAATAACTACATAATTCACTTCATAAAAAACAGGTTAGGAGCAATCTCCTAACCCGCGCTGTACTTCTGATATTAATGTTCTGCTCCGTGGAATAAGACAACTGGTGAGGTACTTGGCAGTGCTGGCGCAATGCTGACGATAGTGAGGACCAACAATAAAGAGACGGCAAATTTTTTCACAGAGACTCAACCCTTTCTTTGAAATTTATTATTTTCTCTTCAAAATCTTTAATCTGAGTAGCATCAGCACATGAACGTAATGATTCGAAGTATACTACTGCTTGTTTAAAGATTTTATCAGAGTTTGTGACCTCTGCAGAATCTAATAATTTCATGCTATATTTGATAGCTGTATTATAATCTTGAATTTTTGTTTTATATCTGATCATATTAATAAAAAAAGTTTCTTGGTAGGAATTTATTATAATTTCATCAGCAGCGGTATCCTCAAATTTTGAAATACTATTAGAGAAAAGTTCTAAATGAGATTCAATGTTTAAATTGAAATTAGTAGCTGTTTTTAACAAAGTTATCAGTCCCGGTAGAACTTCTTTAGTGTTGGATAAAAGGAAAGAAACATAACGATCTATGAATTGAATATTTCCGGAAAGCACTTCTACTTCTAAGAGATTTGGCTCTGATATGTACTTATAATAGGCTACCTCATTTAATCCTTCAGCATCTAATCCCTTGAACCAACTCAAATCACTGTAAGCTTTAATGTAAGTTCGAGCTTTATCATAATTTTCGATTTCTTTGTGGGCTAGTCCCAACATAAGCAAGCTGTATCCATAATAATAAATTAAAGGTCGTTGGTGTTTTAGTTCCAGTTCATTATTGTGTGTGTAATTATTATAAATTTGAGTTATTCGGTTGAAAAAGGTATCTGCTAGTTTTAGAAGATTGGGCCAGCTTTCAAAAGAATATATCATTTTAAGAACTTTTACGGCTGGATCAAGATCTAGAAGATTTATATCTAAATCTAAATCGATATTTCCATCCAACGGCCTCACCTGCCTTTATTTTACATAATATACCTGTATTATACAATGTAATCAATAGATGGTCAATTAAGTGCTCCATATAAAAAATAGATGATTAATAGGGACCAATAGAGTAAATCTATCCATTATTGCGCCATGATGTGTGCCTGGGAAAGCTTTGGTAGTAGTAGATTACCGCTCTAGATGGCCACATAAAAAGTCATATAGATTATGTAATGCCTCAAGAATAGCAGCAGCTACGACATAAACTAAAAGGTTGCTATTGATTAAATCATTTACCGTATTATGTTTTGTGAGTACAAACTGGAAGAATGTGTACATCGTTTGGAGGATGTGACAACAGTTGCTCTACTTAATACACAGTACGAAGATACAGTTCATTAGACGAGTAGGAGTATCCCTCTTCTCCCAAAGGCTATGACGAAGTAGCCGCAAACTATTCATTTAGTTGAGTTGAGCAACGTGAAGTAAATAAAAAGCCTACACCATAAAAATGTAGGCCCACCCATTAAAAGTTACTCTGTTACTAATTTTGAGAAAATGCTTAAATCAATAAACTTTCCTTTGGACTTTTCGCACTTTCTCATTGTTCCTTCGAATGTATAGTTTAACTTTTGCAAAACTCTGATGGAATTATTGTTTTCGGGTTCGACTTTTGCTTCTATCCTGTTGAAATTTAAAGTGTTGAACGCATAATCCATCAGAGATTGAATGGCCTCAGGAGCATATCCCTTGCCCCAATAATCTTTACTAATATCGTATCCGATCTCTGCTTTAGCGTTTGAAGAATCTATAGAATTATAACCGCAGGAACCAATTATGCGATTTGATTCTAACTCAATTATGGAATAACGAATAGCTTTGCTTTCCAAAGACAGGTTATTAAGAATTTTAATCATTTCTACTGCTTGGCTTTCCTCAGTGAAACTATTGATATTCATAAACTTTGTAACCTCAGGATCAGACCAAATGTTAAACAAACTAGCAGAGTCAGATAATTTCATTTTTCTTAATATTAGTCTTTTGGTTTGTATTTCTGTAATCAATATATTACCTCCATTATCTATTTGTTTTGGGGTTAAGATATCGATATCTGCGCATAGTTCAGTCCCTTCAATATTTAATTCAACATTATTATAACGTAAGAGTTTTTTTATGTCACAGTACGAAGATACAGAACATTAAAGGAGTAGGAGTGTCCCTCCAAAGGTCATGACGAAGTAGACGCATATTGCGAAGTATAGAGGCTATCTAGCGGTAATGCAGCCTATTTCTCTTTTGGCAGAAGTAATGTTCTTATAAAAGCGCCAATACAGCCAGAAAGAATAATAATCATTACAACATTTAGTGATCTAATAAGTACCGAAGATGAAAAAATTAATTGAAGGCTTTTTTGTACGATGATAATTCCAAATACCAAAGACATGGTGATTAAGAATGTTTGGATAGATATTTTCAAATCATTAATTCCTCTCTAAACAAATTACCAAAATCTAAATTTATTTTAACAAAAAATGATTGAGTGAAACGTAGTACGAAGATACATGACATTAAGGGATAGAGGAGGTTACAGAAATCCGCTCCCAAAGGCTATGAAGAAGTAGCAGCCTATTGCGCATCAGGGAAGAGAAGGTCGTCGTTTTGATAATGAAATGATGTTTTTGTCCTTATCATCACCATGGTCTGCATTTTCTTCTATCTCTTTTTTCTCATCGTGAAACTCAACAGGAGATTGGGCCGTGATGTAGTCAAATGGAGTGTAATTATTATTTGGTAATTTTCTTGTAAGGATTACCTTTACAATGATGATTCCTAATGAGAGATAGAAAATCGCGCCTACTCCAGCCAACATGAACAGTACTAATCTCATTGTTAACACCGCCTTTGTTTGATTTTATAATCAAATGTTAATATTTACAAGATTCAGGCTGCTGAGTACTATTCATTCGACTGAGATTTGATGCACAGTAGGAAATGCTTGGGCCACTAGATTTTACAAATGGTGGAACCTTCGAACATACGAATGAAGTGTAGCACAATAGTCATACCTACACATGAAGTGGTTTGACAGTTATAAATATTAATTACTTTAAAGCATCACAGAAAGGTTGTTTTACAGACACCATACTCATATGGATATCCGATCTCATCTTTAAATGTAACCTCTGCACCATATCGACAGATACTGCTCTTAGAGACAGAACCTTTAATGTTGTGTATTTCATCTACTGTGCTTCTTGGTAATAAGATAGGTTTTTAGATATATCTGTTTCTAACGGTAAGACCAATTTTTATGTAGTTACTACATTGAATAATAATGGAAAGTTAAGTTTCAAACAAAAGCATCAGCTACCCCTCAGAAGGCAGATCAACCTGAATCAGAACCATCTGGTGATCGCGCAATACTCACAATTACATTAATAACTGGTCTTGAAAAAGTCAGTGTGGCGGCGGTGCCCCGACTGCTTTATTTCTGTAACGTTTCCGCTTAATTGGCTTTGTCAGAAGCTTCATAGATTAGGCAGCGAAGGGTCTGATCGGGATAGCGGAACTCCGCGGTATAGCTACTTCCATCTTCCAGCAACAGTTTAACATCCACCATCCCGCGTTTGTTGTTAAACTCGGTATCGGTTAGATAAGCTTTGACAATGGTTCTTGTTTCTCCCTGCTTGTCCGTGATGACCTGCACGGCTTTATGAATCCAACTGGCATCCTTCTGGATGGTGCCGGCTGCGTCGTCGTCGATGGGAGTTCTCTTCAGTGCCAAATTAATGGCTGTCGTATCCTCTACGGCACCGGTTGTTGCATTAATCAACACATCATATTCCCAGAATACCTCGCCTGATCCGAGCAGGGTAAGCGTCTTGTGAGGAGCAAAATGAACTGTCCAGGTTGGACGTTTGGTTAGTCCCAGCTCAATCAGCATTCCCGATGTTTTTAGCTTGGACACGTCGGCATCGAACAGCTTGCGCACACTGTCAGAGGCCAGTGCCTCAGCTTCAACCTGGCTGATTTTCTGAGGCTGAAGCTGAGGCACAGTCGGATTTCGTTTGGACACGAAGTAATTCAGCCGGTAGTACCAGTCAATCAGCTGTAACAGTTCCTCATCAGTCATACTCCTCTCCGGGTAGGTGTACGTATTGGTTTCTAAATCTAGATACAAATCTGCTTGTCCAGCCTTTAACGGCAGCTGCTGCTTGGGGCGGAGGCCGTCATACACATACTTATCGTCCAACACTTGTCTGCGGTTGATTTCGGATTCGGTTTCTTCCCGACCTGAAGTATGGGGATCTTCTGCTTTGTCTATAAAGTCATAGATTTGCTGGATTTGCGCTGCTGTCATCTGTTGATACAGGTCTTGTTGTATGGTGGATACTGGCGCCGGCGCCTCCACCTTCAGCACGGGTATCGTGCTTTCACTCAAAGCCAGCCGGTTACTGCCCTGAATTGACGAACTGTTCTTGGCGAAAACTACGGAATTCATCAGGCTGGGGACGAGCAGCGCACTGGCTGCAAGCACACCAGCTGAAAACAGGATAACAACTAATGTAGCGGACCGCTTTTTCTTGTTCAATCGGATTACCTCCATTGGGATCTAAGATGATGAATCTTTATATATCTTAACACCAAGTTATTATAGAATTAGGAGGATAGTTGTTATGGAGTTGTAAAAAGATCGGATACTTCCCCTTCACCAAGGACAGTCAGGAGTTAATCTCAATTTTGTCCACGTTTTTCTTCAAGAGCAACAGCTACAATGCAAGAAGTGTCTTTACAATAAAGATGTGCCAGAAGCGGGAAGTGTTTACTTAGTGTCGTATTTACATCGATGTGATTAGTCATAACTTTTCACTTAATTGGAAGTATGATTCGTGGGATAATTACATGAACAACAATAAAGTTATTAAGATGGACTTTAAAGCAGAAAAACGATTGGTTGCGAAGAAATAGATAGTTCGGAGAACAAGGAGTTTTTGTACTGATGAACAATAAAGATTTTCAATACAGAGAGACATACTTTATTGTGGGGAAACCAGCAACTCTATGGATACTCATACTTGGATTGGTTTCGTTTGGAACCAGATCCAATAGGTCATCTTATAGATTATGGTGGGATTGTAGAGGGGATGCACCGGATCTATTAAACTTGCTGGATCTCATTTTGTTTGGAAGTGATTTGAATTTAGAGCATGCATTCAATAACCTACGATATCACACTTCTTTAATCCGTTTGATCGCCCAAGAAGGAAAAGAAAATAAACCACTCTTAGTTCTTATTGTGAAGTAACCTGTAGAGTCGCTCTCCTGACAAAAACCAACATATGTCTCTCCACTGACTAAATGTATTTGTAGTTGTAATTCTGTTTCAATTGCGTGAAAAATCAGTGTGAGATTCATATTAAAGCCCCCTTGCATAAGATGATTATATTCATAAAATACCCACTTCATTGTTAATGAACGCAAAATAGTTGACAATTGACAATGTTGTAATATTTTAAACGTGATTTTGGCATAAGCATGTCTATAACAAATCCCCCATCAACCTTAAGTGGTAGGAGGGGGATTTGTTGTATTGATGAAAACTAACGATCCTTACCAGTGTTATAGAGCAGCATATATACTTCCCAATGAATTATATTAAGTTTATACAGTAAACTTTAATTCCTTTAGAATGATATTCAGGTGATTCCTAACGGATTTGTTTAATGGTTGTAAAGGCAAGGGAAGACTAGGACTTTTAATTAAGCCAATTATTTCAGCAGCTGCTGAAATCACTCGAAGGCTACCATAGCTATTGAATAACTTCCAGATCGGTTCTAGTAATGTTGAAAGGTGTTGTGCTTCTTCTAATGGCCACTTTGAGTCATTCTTGTGATATCTAGACATAACCTCGGAAATAAACCACCTAGCACTGAGACCATAAGTCACAACCTGCACTTAAGCCTGGATATGCGGATGGATTCCCGCTTATTCCAAACGTAACATGGAGTGGAATAACAGCTCTGAGTTTTTCTACAGCAATTCTGCTGTACAGCTCATCACTGAAATGGAAATGTGAAGTGCCGGGATTATCATAAACACAAAGTGGAATGGAGAGTGAACTTGTCACCTGCTCGTATAGAAAAAACACCTCTTCATCTGTTAGTGCCTGATAGGAGATAGGAGCCAAGAGTACTGCACTTGCCCCAGCTTGTTGTGCATCTTCCGCTAATTGAAGTCCTTCTGAAGTTCGAATCGCACTTATGCTTGTCATCACGGGAATCCCTTCAGCAGAACTAACAGCAAGCTCAAGGACACGCAAACGCTCCCCTCTACTAAGATACGCATAGTTTCCAGTTGATCCCAGTACACCAATTGAGTCTACTCCCGCCTTTACCAATTCTTTAATAAAAAAAGGGACCAATTTTAGAGGCTAGGTGTTGTTAGAAATTATGAGTTGCCACGTTTGTCCCGTAGCGATTTAGATTCAGAACAAACATAAAATAACCTGTCAAGCTAATGCCTGAAGAGTCTATTAGGTGCTTATACGATAAACTCTGTAAATACTGGGCTTCGAAGCATGCCAGATTTGGTCCGGGACTCCAGATGTACAAACTCCGTATCCTTACCTTTGTATATCAAGATATCAAAGATGGCGTAATACGCTGGGAGTGTCCCAGTGAGTTGAGTTATTTTATCAGTTCCTCTCGCTTGAAATCGGCTCATAACAGATTCAAAATCGGATACTCTCAGTACGAAGATACAGGGACAGAGAGGGTTAATAGCCCTCCTCTCACAAAGGTTATAACGTAGTAGATACATATTGCGACATGAAAAAAAGATAAAAATGCTTATGCATCCTTATCCTTTTCAAGTAATTCTATTATTCTGTCTAATTTTTTTTCTATGTTAGTAGTTTTATCTGAAACTTTGTTTTTGGTTCCATAATCACCTTTTAACAGTAAAACCAAGGGAATCGCCAAAACAAATACCAACGGTATTAAAAAAAAATATTGCAAGATAGCACCTCATTAAAAGTTTTTATTTAAGTATAACAAATTTCAAAAAAAAGACTCTCTCCCACAAGGAGGATATAAGAGATAGTTTGGCTGTACTGAACTTATAAAGGGGTTGGATAATCTTCATTTCTTACCCATTAAAGATATACCATAGTAATCCATAAGCTATTCCGAAGTAAGCAATCACACCTAGTAAAGAGATGGATAAAAGAATAGTGATAACTTTCTTGCCGTTCATAAAATTCACCTCTTAATTAATATAGCACGGATTTAGGGAGGAACTGACGTCAATATGGTTAAGATCATCTTTGCTTTTATTCTCTTAGTTTCATTCATAGGGTAAATCGCCGAAATGGACAGAAATAAATTCGGTAGCATGACATGGCAGCAATATGTGTTGCTTCAATAATCGCATTAGCTGCGGTGGTTATTTTTTCATAAAACCCAAATTTGAGAGGAGCAATTATAAATGAAAGCCAACGTAACTACAAAGATCAAGGATATCAAATTTGGTAATAAAGAGGACGTAATCACGTTAACGATCGAGGGCAATATCACAGACCAGCAGGTATCCATCCTGCGAAACATTAAAAATACTGGCTAGCATTCGTAAGCTTCAGCAGCTCGCAAGCTGATCTGGATGATTATACTCCAACACATACGCATCAAGGTATTCGCGGAACGATTGATAATGATGGATCGGTTAATGTTGACTCCGGTCAGATGACGATAGAAGAGGTGACTGAAGAGGAAGACGAGAACGAAGAAAGAGAAGACGATCAGGAAGAACAGGAAGAACAACAGGAACTAAAAGATACAGATGGTCAAATAATTCCTGTGAATAAAGACGATCTGCCGTTCTAAGATGGTATACTCCCCGACTTCGGTCGGGGGATTCTTAACAAAGGGGGATTGCCCAGTGCAACAGATTTTATTGCCTGAGATAGATAGAGAACGGACGCAAGCTGCCGTTGAAGCGGCTCTTGAAAAATATAGGATATTTGAGTTTTTGTCTTTCGAGAAGGAGGAAGAGAAGGGTGATTGAACAAAGGTATAAGACTACTTCTGATTATCCCTCTGTACTTACAGCGAAGGAAATACAACAAATACTTGGTATAGGTGAGCGTCAAACATATGAACTATTAAACTCGGGTCAATTTCATATCGTGAGGGTCGGAAAGATGATAAAAGTCTCAAAAGATGTATTTCTTAAATGGTTACAAGGATAAAAAAGTGGTGCCGATTATGGCACCACTTTTTTGCTTTAGTCTACTACAGGGCACCATAATGGCACCAATTTGTATTTCAGTCAAAACCTAAACATCCCTAAACAAAAGAAAAAGCCTTATTATATAAGGCTTTTTCAGTATAGGACGGATGGGGTTCGAACCCATGACCCCTACCCTGTCAAGATAGTGCTCTCCCGCTGAGCTACCGTCCTGCGACGAAATTTATAATACCATACGATAGAGTAGGATGGCAATTCTTTTTTATAATCAATATAGATGTAGAGTTGTATTTACTTCTTAATTTTCTCCGATTAAGTAGTTAAATAGCTAGAAAGGGGATGACCCTTCATCCCCCTGCACCGAGTCAGATAAAAAACGGGAGTAGAAATAGACTGCTTATTCCGAAAAAAGGGATACGGCGTGGATAGAAGCGGCGTCTTGGGTAAAAGCCGGGCTGGAACCCGAATTGTCTATAGTTCGACTGCTCGGCAGGCATTCCGTTCATACGATCGACCATTTCATTGCTGGGAACCGCTAGGGTGATATAGTTCTGATCCACGTGAGCGATGAAGCCGTCAAAGGATTGACCATCAGTCGTTACTATACCTACATATTTATTCATGCAATTCCAAGCGACCTGTTGATGAAAATTTGTATTTGATTCCATGGATATCCTCCTCGAATGTTTCAATCCTGATAACAGTCTATGGTCCTTTGCCTACAACGTTCACGGCGTTTGCCTATATGTAGGAAGGTTAATTTTCAGGGATAATCACTGGGGAGGATTCGATTAGTTCTTTAATCTATACACATGCTTGTGCTGTACTTTCTAATCAGTATTATTCTTGGAGTTATTGGAATGAGCTTCAATGGAGTAGATAACTTCTTTTTTGCCAGTAAGAGGGGAGTCATTTATAAAATACAATTTGTCACCGCTCCGTTTTACGAATTTCAAAGTATCTCCTTTAAAAGGAACATCGTTATTTTCCGCATATTCCTGATCCTTTGCTGTGAGTAGCTCCTTATACAAAAGGGTTCGCTCGCCTGTTTGGCGGTCGATTAAGGTTAGCAATCCATTCTGATTTCCACGAAGCAGTATGATTTCTTTATCAATGCTTTCTACATAGTAAGCATCTTCCTCGCCACCCAGCTTTACAAGATCAAGAGTATCTATTACATTGCCTGTGCCGTCTTGGATGAAACGTAAGGTATTACCATCATGCAAGATGAGGTTGCCATCATAAGGTTTGAAATCCGCATCTCCTCTGAACTGGTAAGCGAATGTGGCCTTGCGTAGTAATGCACCATTTTTGAATATGAGTGTGATTTCGCGTGTATTAATATGAGGCTCTCCATAGGAATCAATAATCTTAATGACTAGCAGACCCCCCGCCGTTTTCTCGATCTTCATTCCTGCCCAGTCAAAGTTTGTTTGGAGTGAAGTGAGTTTTATCACCGTATCCTTGCCTTGTGAGACATATAAATCACCATTAGCTTTGACCAGCGTATAGGTACGCCCTCCAAAGGATTCTGTGAAAACATTGTAGGTCTTCAGATCATCTGCTAAAAGTGTGTTCGTTGTGGAGTCCAGACGGAGATGGCTGCCTTCGAAAGCCTTAACGATAAAACGGGCCGGCACATATATCCCATCTTCTTTGGATTTAAAAGGTATTCCTCCTAGATCTACCGCTTTCCCGTCAAGCACGCCTGTTTGACTCCCGATTCGAATAGCAAAACTTTTAGTCCAGCCTTTGAATAGAGCACGTTTGCCGGATTTATCCCATTCCATTTTTAAGCCAGCTTGCCCAGCGATCCCCCGAACATCTACGTAGATTACACCATTTTTGAGCAGCGCAGGTCCGCCTATGTTTCCACCAGGAACGCCAAATTGGTAGTATACTTGCGAAGTATTAGCAGAGGAAGCTTGGGCGAGCGCAGAGGACTCCGATACAGTTAATGAAGAGCTTGTTGACATGGTGGCAGGGAGTAAAAGTGTTGAGAGCATTAAGACGGATAACCAAGCTTTGGAGTGAAAAGAGAGCATATGAACCAACCCTTTCTTTATCTGGCAGTAAAATTTATCCAAGATAGTTGGTTTGACGCTGAAACGTTTCTAAAAGTTGCGTCGTATACTTTCCAAAGGGCTCACTGTAGAAATATCCTTAATGCTTCTATGATAAGATAGATGGAACTGTACAGTAGTTTCTTAAAATTGAAAGATAAAGGAGCTTGTGATCTTGCCGCAAATGCAAAATGAGCAGAAAAAGAATACTTCTACTCCGCTGAAATGGTTGGGGGGCGGAGCCGCCATGCTCCTGTTAAAAGGAAAGGCGATTTTGTCTCTGCTGAAAATAGGTAAAATTGCCGGGCCGTTAATTTCCATGATGGTTTCTATAGGAGCATATGCTTTGATTTATCCGTGGGGGTTTGCTATAGGTATCGTCCTGCTTTTGCTTGTTCATGAATTGGGACATGTTATAGCCGCTAAGCGGATCGGGCTACCCGTCAGCGCTCCGTTATTTATTCCTTTTTTAGGCGCCTTAATTACTATGAAAAAACATCCGCTGGATGCGAAGACAGAAGCGTATGTTGCTTTTGGCGGACCGATTCTGGGTACTATTGGGGCTACTGCTGTTTTTGGAGCGGGATACTATATGGATAGTCCGCTTCTTTATTCCCTGGCTTATATAGGCTTATTACTTAATTTGATTAATCTGCTGCCAATCCATCCGCTAGACGGTGGACGTATTGCTACCGCAGTTACGCGCTGGCTGTGGCTTGTGGGTCTGGTGGGTGGCTTAGCTATAATCGTTTACTTGCGTTCGATTTTGTTCTTTATCATCTGGGCAATGTTTGCTTACGATCTGTATAATAAATATGTGAAAAGACGTAACAACAACCGCCCGCAGTCTGTGACTAAGGGGTTCTTAATTCCCGTGGAGCCCTTGCGAGAGGCGGGTTACATGATTCCAGGAGCTGAGCATCGCCGGGATTTACCTTTTACTACCTACAGTGATCTAGAGAGACAGCAGTATGTTGTGGTCAGATGGGACCAGCTGAATTATTATGGAAAAGCTACACTGCCACAGCAATGTATTATTGAAAAGGTAAGAATTTCGCAGCTGGAGCAAGTAACGTTAGAGAATGGTCTTCATTTAAAGATGCAATGTGACATTAGCTGTACCGTACACGATAATGATAAGTATTACGATGTGCCAGCCAATACACGCTGGAAATATGGGACAGCTTATTTTGTTTTAGCAGGCTTTTTGGTTGGGATGATGTATTTAGTCCATTTGGTTGGAAACGTCAATCTCTAAGAGGGAAACTGGAATGAATAGCTCCTATTGTTTATAAAGCTCCTGAATCGTCAAAGCTGTAGTGAGTATAAATGCAGCTGCGATGAAAGGAGCTTTTTTATGTCTAAAATTGTGAAATGGGAAGTCGGCGTTTGCCTAGTGTTACTGCTGGGTGTAGTGGGGTGTTCTACGGCGAAACCCGCAAAAGTTATCGAAATCAATGAGATGACCAATCTGGATGGCAAATCTAAAAGTCAGTATCCTCCGTTGTCACCTGTGATGCAAGACGTATATAACCGTTCAATCCCTGAAGAAGTATATTCTGTGGATTAGTCTACTGAGAGGTTAAGGATTCCATGTGTAGGCTTTTCTTTCTTGTCATTATTTTATATAATAGACAACTATCGTTGGCTATATAGAGAGAGGAGTTTGCAACTAACATGGCGGCAGAAATCTTACGGGTAACTACAGAGGAACAGCTTCAGATGGGGCTGGATATCCGCACTAAAGTATTTGTTGAGGAACAAAAGGTACCGGCCGAGGAAGAAATTGACGAATATGATGCCATCAGTCCGAATGCGCACCATATTCTGATTATAGATGAAGGGATACCTGTAGCAACGGGTAGATTGATCTATTACAAAGCAGGTACGGCTAAAATGCAGCGCATCGCCGTATTGAAAGAATATCGGGTCAAAGGATACGGACGTGTCTTGTTACTGGCGATGGAAGAGCTTGCTCGGGAGCTTGGACTGGAAGCTTCAATTCTAGATGCTCAGTGTCAGGCAGAGAATTTCTATAAGAAACTCGGCTATGAAGTTATTTCTACAGAGCCATTCTATGATGCAGGTATATTACATGTACGGATGCAAAAAATGCTTTAAAGATTGGTGCACATAATTATTGGACGCTCTACGCAAGCTAGGATGTGCCGAATGATGGCAAATCCAAGTGCAAGGGGCGAGCTAAAGTGCCAAATAACGAACGTGAATCTTTCGTAGCTGTTCAAAAAAATGGGGATGGCGATTTAACAAGCTTCCAGACCTCTACAGGACGTGTGCTGGCGTATGACCAAGCCCTGCAAGAAGTACAGGCCGGAAATATTGCCGGAGTGAACGCTTTTAAAGGTAAGGATGGAGAAACTTATATTCGCGGAGATGCGGATGGAGATCCAACTAACAATCTGGATAATTTGCCGACATTTTCATAGTTCAACACGAAAAGCCGTACATACGTCTACAGACGTTTATGTACGGCTTTTTTTTGTAAAGATCAGAGTTTATAGTTCACATGCTGCTCTAAAAATTCCATCTCTCCTGTAAGTCCGACGAAATCTGGTTGTTCATCGCTATAATGCATGAGCTTGATCCGCTCGCGAACATCTTTAGGCAGAGACATCAGCTCTTCCAGCGTGGTGTGAACAACGCCTGTTCCACCTAGTTGGCAGTCATGCAGGATGATCCGGATCCCGCGCTCCCGCACAAGGCTAATCAGTAGATCCGGCTGAAAGGTCATGTCCGCACTATAAAAAATCTCGTTGTTTATTAGAAGGGAATAACTGTTTTTCCCGGGAATATGCGGTGTTTGTATGATCTCTAATGAAAGAGTAGGAGAGAGCTTGTAGGTATTTTCAGGCTGCATGGGCTTAACATCGAAGATATCAGATAAGGAAGATACAGCATCTTCTTGGTATAAACCTCCCTTTAACGTATTGTTCCACAAGGGCTCTATAAGTGTCTCCGGAAGAAGTAAGGTCATTTTTTTACCGTGCACATGCTTTAAGGTTAGCGCAAGCTCTTCCAGCCCTCCAACATGATCTGCATGAATATGTGTAATGAGCGTAGCATTTACGTCACTGAAGGATTTTTCAAGTCTATGCATGGCAAGCGGGGCTGTTATCCCGCAATCAATCAGCAGGGTGTAATTTTCATCTAGCAGCAAGCCATTGTTGTTAAAATATTTTTTCGCAAAAGCATTGCCTGTTCCTAGCATTTGTAGGCTTAGACTCATAAGAAAGAACCCTCCTGAAATCGGTTATAGCTAATGTTTCTACTTCGAATAAGACCATAATATCATTTTTCGCAAGATCAATGAAATATTTACCTGAAATCAGCGCAACTTGCTGAAACAAAGTAAGTATATATTAACAGCATGAATTATCTGGAGGGTCTCAAATGAATAGATGGAAAAAAATCACTTTGTGCGTGTTTGCTTTTTCCTTGATGGGTGGCTCATTATTATTCGCCGATTCCGTTAATCAGAAAATTAGAGTATGGAGCAACGGAAAAGAAATTGTAGACGGCGGTTATCTAATTGATGGAAAAACGTACATTCCTGCTAGAGAAACAGGCGGGGTTGTTACTTGGGACGGTTCTGGGAAAGTTACGATCCTTAAACCTAATGTCCATATTGTACTTTTTAAAGGGGATACGGTTTTTGGCAATGTCAATGTAGGCAAGCTGAAAATAAAGATATTAACTCAGGTAGATAGTCTGACCGAAGAGATTTCAGCTGTGAAAGTGGCCATGACAGATCCGTCTGGAAACGTTAAGGATATTCAGTCACAGGTGCTTGAAGGCTCGCAGAAGGATAATTTCTGGTTTCCAACCTCGGAGTTTACTTATGATTTTAAAGAAGCGGGCAAATACCGGGTAGGCTTCTATATTAAGCCCTCCAAAAATGCCGATTACGTACTTGTGTCGGAGAAGGTAATAACAGCGTTAAATTAGGTGTTCTAAATTGACCTGAACTAATCTAACGTGGTACGATACCAGATGTAGGATAATACAATTCAAAGTGAGGTATTACAATGAGCGATCACAAACATGAGCATGGTGAAGCATGCGGTTGCGGGCATGATCACGACCATGAGCACGAGGAGTTTGTGCTGACCTTGACGAACGAGCAGGGCGAAGATGTGGAAATGGTGCTTGTAGAAACGTTCGACATAGGCGAGAAATTATATGCTCTGTTGTTAGAGCGCGAGAATCCAGAAGCAGACGGCATTATTCTGCGTATGGAAGAAGAAGACGAAGAAATGGTATTGTATAATATCGAAGATGAAGAAGAATGGAAAGCTGTTGAAGAAGCTTACAACAATCTGCTTGCTCAGCAAGAATAGATTCTAGCGACTAAACTTAAGCTGTTCTATGTGAATGGAACAGTTGATGCTTATATACAGAAACCCGATACTCATTATGGTATCGGGTTTTTGTATAAATGATTTAAGTTTTTAAGGAAAAAAATAGATCTTAGGATATAGGATCGGCTTCAACAATCACCTTAACATTAGTGATGCTGCGGTCCTCAGGCCCTTTAACCGGCAGGCCGATTTCGACGTGGTCGATAATGTAGTCGATATTATCCTGAGTAATGACTTCGCCAGGGAGGAGAATCGGTATCCCCGGTGGATATACATAGATAAACTCTGCAATGATGTACCCAGCAGATTCGCGGAACGGAACTAACTGAGTGTCAGCATAAAAAGCATCTCTTGGAATTAAAGCAAGCTGCGGGATTTCTGGAACCTGAACCTTCAGTTCATAGATTTCACCCTTGCTATAATGGATAGCGGATAGCACCCGTAAAGCAGCTAATAATTTATCTACTGATTCTTGAGTATCACCTGGGGTAATAAGGCAAAGAATATTATACATGTCACTCAGTTCAACTTCGATGTTGTATTTCTCACGCAGCCAGTTTTCGGTTTCGTAACCAGTGATCCCTAAATGGCGAACGTGAATGTTAAGTTTGGTTGGATCTAGATCGAAAGTTGCTTCTGTTCCAAGTATTTCTTTACCAAAGCTGTACAAGCCTTCGATAGTGTTAATGGTCTCGCGTGCGTAGTTGGACAATTGGATGGTTCTTTCCGCCATTTCATGTCCGTTCAGCGCGAGATTGCGTCTAGATGTATCGAGAGACGCTAATAAAATATATGAGGTTGATGTTGTAGTCAGCATGCTCATAATGGTCTGCACCCGTTGTGGGTTAATCAGCCCAGTCTTCGCATTTAGATTCAGTACCGAGCTTTGCGTCATGGAACCACCAAGCTTATGCACACTAGTGGCAGCTATGTCCGCACCGGCCTGCATGGCCGATACCGGCAGATCCTCATGAAAATGAATCAGTACTCCATGTGCCTCGTCCACCAGAACGGGTACCCCGTAACGGTGAGCCAGGTCGACAATCGAACGCAGGTCGGCACATACGCCGAAGTACGTTGGATTGATAACTAGAACTCCTTTAGCGTCTGGATGACGCTTTAACGCTCGTTCCAGCGCACTGGTGGTTATGCCGTGATCTATCCCGAGATTCTCATCCTGTACAGGCGAGACGAACACAGGCTTGGCTCCGGAGAAGATAATGGCCGACATTACGGATTTATGAATGTTACGCGGCACAATTATTTTTTCACCCGGTGAGCAGACAGAGAGGATCATCGTCATGATGGCATTGCTCGTGCCCTGTACGCTAAAATACGTATAGTCGGCGCCGAAAGCCTTCGCAGCCAGCTTTTGAGCCTCCTGGATTACGCCAGTTGGCTGATGTAGATCATCAAGCGGTGCGATGTTGATTAGATCTATGGATAGAGCGTTATCGCCGATAAACTCACGGAATTCGGCATCGGTTCCTAGCCCCTTCTTATGCCCGGGAATATGAAATTGAACTGGATTGCCGGCGGCATGCTTTTTTAGAGCTGTGAAGAGGGGAGTACGGTGTTGATTCATTTAATGCTGTCACAACCTTTCGCGAATAGTTAATTTTTAAGGCAAGCATCAGTATAACAAAACAATCTTCAGAATACTAGGATTTGGATGTGATAGAATGTCCACGAAAGCTGAACAACGGATGAATATTAGTTTAGCATCACCATTTATTGTTGAGATGTGGGTAATTATTTTTTTAGTTGAATTTGTTAAAGGTTCGCTGCTTGTTGCCTTATTGCCAGTGTATATGGAGAATATACTGGGGCTGTCGGTGACAGTAGTGGGATTCGCTTTTGCCCTACAGTATTTGGGGGACAACGTCTTCCGCAGTCCTTCAGGCTGGGTTATGGAGCGCATAGGGTTCCGCTGGACGATGACAAGTGCATTGCTGCTGATTCTAGTAGCCATTGGTTTGATCATCTATGCCAAAACGGCCGTTGCGTTATCCATCGCCTGTCTCATTCTTGGGATCGGGACCTCACCGCTTTGGCCATGTGTGATGACCGGGATTACCGAGCTGGCCGGATCAACCAAAAGCGGCAGCAGTGGTGCGGCCATGGGCGCTGTTGAGATGGCTTCTCTCGCAGGAACAGGAATCGGTCCAATTGTTGTGAATTTTTTAATGGATCAGGGTGGACAAAGCTATCACGTAGCTTTTCTAGTCTTGTTAGGTTGTGCTGCCGCTGTAGTTGTAGTAGCCCTTTTCTTACCTAAACGAATCTCTTCTAGCGGGTCTCATGCTGTCGTGAGGGACATGCATGGACTTGGCGGAGCAATGGAGCGTAAAAAGCTTAGTCCGTTAGAAAGTATAAAAAGAACGCTGCATCAGGTGAGAACTACCCTGAAAGTCAGCAGATGGCTGTACCCGGCGTTGTTCCTACAGGCCTTCGCCATTGGCTTGATGACACCTGTAGTTACCTTGTTTGCACGTACAGAGCTGCATGTTAGTCCCAATCAATTCAGTTTGCTCCTCATTGCAGGGGGAGGGATTACAGTTCTTGCACTTATTCCCGCAGGTAAGCTGGTGGACCGTATAGGGACAACGGTGTTTCTGAATATAGGTTTTTTGTTAGCTGCCTTTTCGCTGGCCTTTTTCTCTCAGGTTCGCTGGCTGCCACTTGCCTTTATCGCGGTTGCGCTGGTCGGTATAAGCTACGCGCTTATCCTCCCGGCATGGAATGCCTTTCTGGCTAAGCAAGTTCCTAAGGGGGAACGAGGGACGGTCTGGGGGCTGTTCTTGACACTCCAAGGCTCAGGAATGGTAGCGGGGCCAGTATTGTCAGGTAGATTATGGGATCATGTAGGACATGGTGTCCCATTCCTGGCAAGTGCTATTGTAATGTTGCTGCTCTTCGGGCTGCATCTGCTTATCGTGCATAGAACGAAACAGAAATTTAAGACTAGCTGAGGAAAAAAAGCCGCTGATAACCGGAGAATGATCCGGTAAATCAGCGGCTTTTTAGAAAATTAGAAGGATATACGATATAACGGAAGTAAGTTTCGAAGGTCTTCTGTATGACACTGTGCAGCTGAAGGACTAGAACGTTTATGCTCCAAAAGGACTAAAAGGCATTAAAATTCTCGATCAGCGTTTGGAGAAAGGCTGTTGCGGGTAAAAATAGTCAATAAACCAAGTTACCGCTACATAAACTGAAGTATAAAATAAGATTAAGACGAACGCAAAAAGGAAGTTAACTCAAGAAGAGGTCCGGCAGCCATGATTACTCTGGAATTGAACTAATGAAGGTTGGCTTTACAGATGTGAAGCTGTTAGGGGGGAGTGCCGTGAACAAAAACGACGAGGTGGAGTATTGTAACCTGGAACTGCGGTTCGACAGACAGCATATCCAGGACCTGATCAAGGATTTGATTCAAGAAGGTTATTCCCTATATTGGAGCGAGAATGAACAGGTCTTTGTGATTTCGGTCCGTACGGGTCGTAAGTTAGTGAAATTGCGGTTTCAAAGGATTAAAGACGGCTATAAGCTTGTGGGCGATTATATGATCCGTGATGCTCGCTTGTCAGAGTGGATGGAGAAATTAATTGGGGATATGCGCGGGCATGCAATCGTTAAACGTTTCCGGGATCGGCAGATTATTATTGAAAATATTTTGTTTGGCGAAGTGATTCGCCTAGTTGAAATTTCTGGTTATCAGCAGCGTGTGTTATATCAGAAGGGACCTATGCTCACAGATGAGGAGCTGACAAGACTCTTTTATTCTATTGAAGGGGAAGAACGGGTTCGCCAGCGGAGAATTGAAGTGGATGAACAGTTGGATCGGTTAAATGATGCACTAAAAGCTGGAGATACGGTTCGCGCGGACAAATGTCGAGCTGAGCTTGCCTTTTTGACCAAGGAATTGTTTATGTTAGAATGGTAAGCAAGTGCCGCAAATGTTCTTTCAAGGCACCCCGTTCATCGGGGTGTCTTATATTTGTATTGGAACTTGCAGACAGGGGTTCACTTCTGACGTTAAAAACGTTAAAATAGTCATTGTGATCATTTCTTAGACTGAATTTGTCAATGAAATTGATCTCTATTCGCAGGGCAGGCTTTGCTGTCTCTGATAAAGGGTGGTATTCTTATACTGCGAGAAATGGATTTCACAAAAATATAGGGTGCAAAGGGTGGAGGACCAGATGGCAAAACAACAAATCGGCGTTATTGGCTTGGCGGTAATGGGCAAGAATTTGGCTCTAAATATCGAAAGCAAAGGTTTTTCCGTATCCGTATTCAACCGCTCCCCGGAGAAGACACATGATCTTCTTGCTGAAGCGGAAGGTAAAAACCTCGTAGGCACATTTTCCGTTGAGGAATTTGTAGCTTCGCTGGAAACACCGCGCAAAATTCTGATCATGGTTCAAGCTGGTAAAGCTACTGATGCTACCATCGAGCAACTGCTGCCGCATCTTGATCAAGGCGACATCATTATCGACGGAGGGAATGCTTACTTCCCTGATACAGTTCGTCGTAGTAAAGAGCTGGAAGAAAAAGGTTTCCGCTTTATCGGTACTGGAGTTTCCGGTGGTGAAGAAGGTGCTCTTAAAGGTCCTTCGATTATGCCAGGTGGTCAAGAAAGTGCGTATAAACTTGTAGAGCCTATCCTAACGGCAATCTCAGCCAAAGTGGACGGAGAGCCTTGCTGTACATATATCGGACCTGACGGTGCAGGACACTATGTTAAAATGGTGCACAACGGTATCGAATATGGTGATATGCAATTGATCTGTGAAGCTTATCAGTTGTTGAAAGATGTTCTAGGTCTGGATGCAAAAGAACTTCACAATATTTTCAAAGAGTGGAACAGCGGCGAGCTCGACAGCTACCTGATCGAGATCACTACTGATATCTTTGCTCAATATGACGAAGAAACCGGCAAACCTATGGTTGACGTTATCCTTGATTCTGCTGGCCAAAAGGGTACTGGTAAATGGACAAGCCAAAGCTCACTAGATCTTGGTGTACCTCTGTCCATGATTACCGAATCCGTATTCTCCCGCTTCCTGTCTGCTATGAAGGATGAGCGCGTAGAAGCAAGCAAAGTGCTTAACGGACCAGAAGCAACAACATTTGAAGGCGACAAAGCCGAATTCATCGAGAACGTGCGTAAAGCATTGTTCGCGAGCAAAATCGTATCCTACGCGCAAGGTTTCGCTCAACTTCGCGTAGCTTCCGACGAATATGGTTGGGATCTGAAATATGGCGAGCTGGCTAAAATCTGGCGCGGCGGCTGCATTATCCGTTCCCGTTTCCTACAAAACATCACAGATGCTTATGAGAACAATGCGGAGCTTAAGAACCTGCTTCTTGATCCTTTCTTCAAGAATGTTATGGACAATTACCAATCCGCATGGCGTAAAGTCATTGCTTCTGCGGTAACTTTGGGTGTTCCAGTCCCTGGATTCTCCAGCGCATTGGCTTACTATGACAGCTACCGTACAGAACGTTTGCCTGCTAACTTGCTTCAGGCTCAACGTGATTACTTTGGCGCTCACACCTTCAAACGTGTGGACAAAGAAGGCGTCTTCCACCACAACTGGATGGCAGCGGAATAATCTAATTGACTGTATGACAAGCGGCCCGGACGGCTTCACCAGAAATGGGGAGCCTTTCGGGTCTTTTTTTACTGGAAGAAGCGGATTGTCTAATGTTTTGACCCTGTGTTATGATATGACAAATATCGCGGTTGGAGGATAGTCATGGCTGGGGATACAGAAGAACTAAAAACGATGAGTCAGGAAGATAAGAACAAAAACATTATTTTAGTAGGGATGATGGCGACTGGTAAGTCAACTGTTGGTGCTATTTTGGCCGAGGAGCTGGGCTATGAGCTGGTTGATTTGGATCATGTCATTATTGAGACTGAAGGCAGAAGCATTGCAGAAATCTTCGCAGAAGATGGTGAGGAATACTTTCGAAGCGTAGAAACTGCGGTTCTAAAGCAAATGCTAGAGTCTGAGAATAAATTAATATCCACTGGTGGAGGCGCGGTATTGGCGCCGGGAAATACAGCCTTAATGCTGAGTAAAGGGCATGTAGTTGCGCTAACGGCAACTGAGAAAGAGATTATTGCACGTGTTAGCGGGGATGAGAATCGTCCGCTGCTCGCCGGCAATGCAGAAGAACGGGTCAGACGAATCATGGAAGATCGCCAGGATGCATACCTATTCGCGCATTACACGGTCGATACAACGGGACTGACTGCGGCAGAAGTGTCGCAACATATTTTAATGCATTACCGCGGTTGAGCTTTTAAGAGAGTGTCTCATTCCATTCAATCATACCGCCGCTAAGGTTCGCAGCGTTATAACCAAATTGCTGTAGATATTCGCAGACACGTTGGCTGCGGGCACCGGAACGGCAAATGAAGATCACTTTGGCATCGCTTGGAATATCTTCAGTACGGTGCGGAATTTCTCCCATAGGGATATGTTGTGCACCGGGAATCATCCCAAAGGCCACCTCTTCGTCTTCGCGAACATCGATGAGTACAAGGTCTTCACCTGTCTCTATACACTGCCGTAATTCTTGCGGTGTGATTTGTGGTACATTATGCATGGGTTTGACCTCTTTTCATCAGAAGAATGGTTTAATGATAACACAAGAACAGAATACCCTGTCAAACAAGCATTACATACCCACTACATCTACTAAGGAGAGTTTATATTATGGACGTTATTGTTAGGCCAACGCCATCTCTGCAAGGAGAATTTGGAGCCCTCTCTTCCAAAAACTATACGACACGTTATCTGCTGGTTGCGGCATTGTCTGAAGGAGTAAGTACGATTTATCATCCTGCACATAGTGAGGATAGCGATGCGATCCGCCGCTGCATAGCAGATTTGGGTGCTGTGCTTACAGAAGATGAGGAAAAAATTGTGATTCAAGGCTTCGGACGTCACCCAAAAGATGTTAAAGAACTTAATGTAGGAAATGCCGGAGCGGTGCTGCGTTTTCTTATGGCTGTGGCCGCGTTAAGTCCTGAGGTTACTTTTGTAAATACGTATCCAGACTCATTGGGCAAACGTCCGCATGACGACTTGATTGTGTCATTGGAACAGTTAGGTGTTCAGGTTGAGCATAATGAAGGGAAACTGCCGATCACGATCCGTGGGGGTAAACCGGTTGGAGGCAGAATTACTGTCTCTGGTGCAGTAAGCTCCCAGTTCCTAAGTGCTCTGCTATTTCTGACGCCATTGCTTGAAGAAGATAGTGAAATTATTGTCCTCGATGATTTGAAATCGAAGGTTGTCGTGGGCCAGACCTTGGAAGTGTTGGAGCAGGCAGGTATTGTGGTGCACGCTGCGGATGATTACATGTCCTTTAAAGTTCCCGGTCGTCAAGCTTATGCAGCTAAATCATATACTGTTCAAGGTGACTACCCAGGCTCTGCGGCAATCCTTGCGGCGGCTGCCGTTACAAAGTCGGATGTGAAAATTCACCGTCTTGCAGAACAAAGTAAACAAGGTGAAAGAGCCATTGTTGATGTGCTGCGGATGATGGAAGTTCCTCTTACACATGAAGAGGGTACAGTACATGTCCAAGGGAACGGTATCCTAAAAGCTGTTGAATTCGATGGAGATGCTGCAACCGATGCGGTACTGGCCATGGTGGCTGCTGCAGTATTTGCAGAAGGTACCTCCCGATTCTACAATGTTGAGAATTTGCGCTATAAGGAATGTGATCGCATTACCGATTACTTGGCAGAGTTAACCCGTGCCGGAGCCAAGGTAGAAGAACGCCGCGATGAGATTATTGTTCACGGCATGCCCGAAGGTGTCGAAGGCGGAGTCACCATTAATGCGCATTATGATCACCGCGTAATTATGGCACTATCCGTAGTAGGCTTGCGTGCGCGTCAACCTCTTTTGATTAAGGATGCACATCATGTGGCAAAATCTTATCCGCAATATTTTGATCACTTGCGTGCGCTTGGTGCGAATGTGGAGTGGGTACAATAGGAATAAGGGAGCTAGCGTATCTAGCTTCAGTTAAACAAGGATCATTAAGTGTAATTATGGAAAGGGGCACTACTTATGAGCTTTGAGAATCCAAGTCGGGAGCAGATCGGAGATATTCTTGCTTCCGCAGGTAACATTGCTGTTGTCGGCTTATCAGACAAAACAGATCGTACCTCTTATATGGTCGCGGGCGCCATGCAAAGCCGGGGATATCGGATCATCCCCGTTAACCCAACGGTGGACGGGGAGATCCTGGGTGAAAAGTGTTATCACACTTTAGCTGAAATTCCAGATCCAGTGGACATCGTCAATGTATTCCGTCGAAGCGAACACTGCGCAAAGGTCGCGCAGGAGGCAGCTGACATTGGCGCACGTGTGCTGTGGCTCCAGCAGGGTATAGTTAGCGCGGAAGCCGCTGAAATTGCCGCTGAGCACGGTATGATCGCCATTATGGACCGCTGCATCAAGGTCGAAGAAGCGATCACAATGCATGGTCGTAGCCGGCAGTAGGTTCGGTTATATAACTGTTAAACTAAACACCGAGTTAAATGTGTAGTGATTATAGTTAGCGTTGACCAACGGACGTAACAAGGAAATGACGAAGAACGAACTAGCTGGCGAAGAACGAACTAACTGGTGAAGAACGAACTAGCTGGTGAAGAATGAGCAAACTGGCGAGAACGAGCAAAGGTGAAATAAACTAACTAGGTTTAAATTTATGATGCTGTGGCTAATGCAAACTTAGATGATTAAGTTTAGCCAAAATAAGTGGTATTGTGTAACGCATGGTGCGATTTCTAATGCAAATCGCCTGTTGAGCTAGTTATAATGAGATTAGACGAAGAACGTCCTTTAACCGCTTTTTGCGGTGAAGGGCGTTTTTTTATTTTGTAGGGGAGGCTATAGGTTATGGAGTTTGAAGAAGCGCATGGTTTGTTTATCGACCAGCATATGAAATCAAGAACAGGTGAAAGAAGAGGGAGACTGGTTAGAGGACATAATTTTGCGGAAAAGCTATTTTTGCAGAATGTATGGTGGCCTATGTTTGAGTCCCTAGACGATTTGCATCCAGAATACGAAGTATATGACTGGAATCGCAAATCACAATTTCTGGACTTTGCTTATCTTCCACAGACGGGCAGCAGCTTTGGGATCGAGTGTGATGGATATCAAAGCCATGTGAAAGATATGGACCGCGAGAAATTCAACTATTCAGTAAATCGGGACACTTTTTTGACTGGGATGGGCTGGAGGATGATTCATTTTTCTTTTGATGATATCCAGCAACGTCCCGAGGTCTGCCGGATGCTGTTACAACTGGTGCTGGCGCCTTACTTGGCGCGTAAATCTGCTAGCGTAGCTATTTTATCTGAGGAAAAAGAGGTTCTGCGTTTCGCTTGGCGTCTCGGTAGACAGGTTCGTCCAAAGGATGTGGCCATGCATTTCTGCATTAATTTCCGTACGGCGCGTCGATTGCTGCAATCATTAAGTGAGAAGGGGTTGCTGAAGCCGGTTAATCAGGGAGAAAGAATTCGGTATTATGAGGTGAAGGCTCTCAGACCAGATCAAATGTGGTAAGAAGATCTTTAGGAGGTTGGGAAAGGGAATAAGTGCACTTTATACAACTAAAACGCTAAAATAGCCATCTAAATGCGAAATAGTTGTACTTTGTACATTTAGAACGCATCAAAGATTAGATGAAGTGGAAAATCACTAAAAATAGTTGTATAAAGTGCAGTTAAAAAAGTGCTCAGAGTAACGTCGATATGAATAGTTGCACAAAGTACACTTAAACTAAGGTGGAATTCCTAACTGTGAGTTTAGGGTGTTGGAGATAGTTAATGGGGGAGAAAAGTTCGATGTTATGAAGCGAATGCTCTGAGATCAGATCAGTTCAGACCAGACCAGACCAGACCAGACCAGACCAGACCAGACCAGACCAAATCAGATCAGATCAAATCAGACCAAAGCATACCTGATCTGATCAGACCAGGTATGCTAGGGACATCTATACGATAGCTGCACAAGGGAATAATTGCACTTTATACAACTAAATCGCCGAAATAGCCATCTAAATGCGAAATAGTTGCACTTTGTACACTTAGAACGCATCAAAGATTAGATGAAGTGGAAAATCACTAAAAATAGTTGTATGAAGTGCAGTTAAAAAGGTGCTCAGAGTAACGTCGATATGAATAGTTGCACAAAGTACACTTAAACTCGATTCTAACTCTGTAGTATTCATCAGCTTCACGTAAATACCAGCCGTTCTATGGATACTAATGAATAAATGTTTAGTGGAATGTGAGAATATTTGTTTTAAAAATGTAACGTGAAGATCTCATGAGTTTCTTTTGACAAAAATCCCCGCAGCGCTTACCATTCAATATAGAAAGAAAGGAGAGGGTAGCCTTGAATTGGCTCGGATCATTGCAGCAATTGGGCAGAGCCATAATGCTTCCTACCATGGTACTGCCGGCGGCAGCCATTTTGCTGAGTTTGGGCAGCTTACCTTGGTCTGCATGGGGACTTTCTTCGGTGTCTGAAGTGGCTACTTACGCGGGGCAGGCAATATTTTATTATATGCCTTATTTGTTCGCTGTAGGTGTAGCATGGGGGTTATCCAATCAAGCCGGAACAGCGGGTCTTGCAGCGCTGGCTGGGATGTTCACTTACGACCGAATTGTCACCCAAATGGGAGACGGGCTTGTACAACCTGCAACACTAATCGGAATTTTGCTGGGGATCGTTGCCGGTGTCGCGCAAAACCGGTTTAAAAATATTAAGCTTCCAGAGGCGATCCAGTTTTTTGGAGGGTCGCGTTTTGTTTTGCTGTTCATGGGCTTGTTTTCTGCCGGGTTCGCATGGGTAATGTTAGGAATATCTCCGCTGCTGCAGATAGGGCTGGATAATCTTTTTCAGGGAATATTGCAGACGGGCGGGTTTGGCGTTTTTATCTATGGGGTCCTATATAGGGTTCTGACCGCTTTTGGACTACATCATATTCTTAATAATGTGTTTTGGTTTCAATTTGGGAATTTTACGACTCCTGATGGCAGTGCTGTGGTTCAGGGGGATTTGCCGCGTTTTTTTGCAGGCGATCCAACGGCTGGGATTTTTATGGCGGGGTTGTTTCCGATTATGATGTTTGCGCTGCCTGCCATTGCTTTTGCAATTATTCAGGAAGCGCGCGAGGATTTGAAGCCCAAGATTAAAAAGACTTTTGTGCGGGCGGCGTTGGTTTGTTTTCTGACCGGGGTTTCGGAGCAGATCGAATTTGCATTTTTATTTGCTTCTCCGTATTTGTTCGCGGTACATACTGTAATGTCCGGTCTCGCTATGGTGTTGACCTACATGCTGGGAATCCATCACGGGTTCTCCTATTCGGCTGGAGCCATCGATTTCTTCTTGAACATGCATTTGTCACAGAGGGCTTGGCTGCTGATTCCGATTGGTATCGGCTACGGGATTGTATACTATAATTTATTTCGCTGGGCGATTCGCCGTTTTCAGATCCCGACACCGGGGCGTGAAGAAGGTTCAGAGCTTGGAGATTGGGCCGGCAATATCCCTTATCAGGCACCGCTAATCTTAGAGGCGCTTGGAGGCAAGGAGAATATTGTACAAGTGCAGTCCTGTATCACCCGTCTGCGGCTTACCGTTCATAATGACCGATATATAGATACTGGAGCGCTTAAAGGTTTAGGTTCTGCTGGGATTATCAAGCTGGGCGGCGGAAATGTCCAGGTAGTATTTGGCACGTATTCAGAACTGATCCGCGAGGAGATTAATAAGCTTATGCTTCGTGATTTACCGCAGGTGCTGTTCAGTTCGCCAATGCAGGGTAGAATGATGCCCATTGAGGAAGTGCCTGATCACATTTTTGCGGCTAAGCTAGTGGGCGATGGTGTTGCATTTTTGCCGGAAAAAGGGGAACTTACTTCACCCGTATTCGGGAAAGTCATGCACATCTATCCTACAATGCATGCCGTGGGTATTTCGACGCCGGAAGGGTTGGAGGTACTCATGCATATAGGGATCGACACTTCACAGCTCAAGGGACCCTTTGAGGCGGTTGTAAAAGAAGGCGACAGCGTGGAGCCAGGTCAATTGCTAGTTAAATTCGACCTCGCTTATTTGCGTGAACATGCGGCCTCATTGGCTACACCGATGGTGATCACGAATCCTGATCGAGTCAAATCATGGAGCTATGCTCCATTTAAAAATGTTAAAAAGGGGCAATCATCAGTAATGTCCGTAGTCTTACACGAAAGTAACGTTGGAGGGATTGAAGGATGATACAAGGCATAGGCGCAGCAGCAGGTGTAGCTATCGGGAAGGCCTTTGTCTTGCCGAACTGGGAATGGAGCTTACCGGATACACAAGTGAACCCAGTGGATCTAGCTAAGGAGTTTGAGCGTTTATACGAAGGTATCCGTACCTCTAAGGACGAGATTGAATTCATCAAAAAAGAGTTCAGAGAAGTGGTGGGTCCGGAGGAATCGAGTATTTTTGATGCTCATCTGGCGATCTTAGATGATCCTGTGTTCATGAGTGAAATCCGCGGGATCATTGAGCGCCAGTACAAGGCGGCAGAAGTAGCTGTGAAAGAAGCAATTGATCATTTTGTAGCGATGTTTGATCTGCTAGACGATGAGTACATGAAGGAGCGGGCGGTGGATATCAAGGATGTCGGAAACCGTCTTTTAAAACATCTTTTAGGTGCTCCAGAGGTTACGTTACCATCGGATACACAGCCATATATTCTTGTTGCGAAGGAGTTGTCTCCTTCCCAGCTAGCTCACTTGAATCCAACTTATGTTCTAGGTATTGTCACTATGATGGGCGGTAAAACCTCACATTCCTCCATTATGGCTCGTGCGCTAGGCATTCCTCTTGTAGCAGGCTTGGAGAATAATCTGTCTAATCCTATTCAGACCGGGGACATGCTTGTGATCGACGGTGATACCGGATCTGTACAAATCCATCCAGATGAACTTACGATAAATGAATACGTAGCGATTCGGGATAAACAGCATAAAAAGAAAGAGCAACTGGAACTGCTCGCCACCGTGGAGGCTGTTACCAAGGATGGTGTGAACCTGCGACTTGCCGGCAATATCAGTTCAGTTAAAGAACTCAACATAGCGCTTAAGTATGGAGCTGAAGGCGTAGGCCTGTTCCGTACGGAGTTTCTTTATATGGACCGCAGATCTTTTCCAACTGAGGATGAACAATTTGAAGTGTATAAACAGGTTGTCGAGAAGGTGGGCAATAACACTGTAGTGATTCGTACGCTGGATATTGGCGGGGACAAGCAGTTGGATTATATCCAGCTGCCTGAAGAGCAGAATCCTTTCCTTGGTTACCGGGCGATTCGCATCAGCTTGGACCGATTAGATATGTTCAAAACCCAGCTAAGTGCCATTTTGCGGGCAAGTGCATACGGGAATGTAAAGTTAATGTTTCCAATGATTTCTTCCGTAGAGGAAGTGCAGGCGGCAAAAGCTGTTTTAGAAGAAGTGAAAGCTGAGCTGGAGCAACGAGATATCCCTTTTAACCGGAATCTTCCTGTGGGTATTATGATTGAAGTTCCGGCGGCGGTTATGATTGCTGATTTACTGGCTGAGGAAGTTGACTTTTTCAGTATCGGCACTAATGATTTGGTTCAATATGTGTTAGCGGTAGACCGTATGAATGAACAAATTGCTCATATGTATCATCCGTACCATCCAGCGGTTCTGCGAATGATCCGTATGACGGTAGAAGCGGCACGTAATGCCAAGATTGATATCAGTGTATGTGGTGAAATGGCGGCGGATGAGCGTTCTTTGCCTCTTTGGCTGGAGCTGGGAATTAGAGATCTCAGCATGTCGCCGCAGGCGCTGCTGAAGGTTAAACACCGCACACTGAACACATTGGCCAAGGATGCCAAAAGAATCGCCAAAGCGTGTTTCCACCATCGTACAAGCTCAGAGACGGAAGAAATGTTAACTGCGTTTGCACAAAAAAGTGGTCTTACACTTGGATCAAGCGGGGAACTACAGGAGAAAGCCTCATCCTAAAGTTACTGTAACTTTTATTCAATTCATAACAAGGTTCGGCATTTTTGCCGAGCCTTTTTCTTTATTTATGCCATACTTTAAAAAAACAAAACCGTTTGCCCTGCGGCGCAGTCAATACATAGAGAGTTACACAGAACCGATTTAGATATAAAGGCAAGGGGGGAGGCAGGCCGAAAATGGATCACATTATAAATGACGAAATGGAAATGGCCGCTACGGACGAAGAGCTGTTTTATGAGCAAGTGGCTGGACAGAAAAGAAAACTTTATAGCATTGCTTACAGCTATTTGCGAAATGAAGCGGATTCGCTGGAGGTTTTGCAGGAGGCCACCTGCCGTGCATGGATTAAACGAAAAAGCTTAAAAGATGCGGAGCGTTTCGCTCCTTGGTTAACACGTATTTTGATTAATTGCTGTAATGATGAGCTGAAGCGCCGAAAGAGGAATACAGTCGCAGAAGCTGCTCGAAGTGATGAGGGGATCATGGAGATGAAAAGTGACCGCAGACTGGACATGGAACAAGCGCTGGATGGAGTGAAACCCAAATATCGCCAAGTGCTGGTGCTCAAATATTACAAGGATATGACCCTTGCCGAGATTGCAGAGGTGCTGGATAAACCAGAGGGCACAGTGAAGACATGGCTGAATAAAGGATTAAAACAACTGCGTGACAAAATGAAGCGGAAGGGGGAGCTATTTTATGGCTGAGTCTGAAGAGAAGCTGCTTAAAGATTATTTTCAGAAAATCGATGCGGAGGCAGAAGAAATTCTGGATGTAAAACTGGACACCGCGATCCGCAAGGGGATGCAGCAAGGGAACCGTTCACGTTTGTCTTTTAGAAAAAAGTACGCTGTTGTTGTATTGGTAGTCTTGGCATTCGCCTTACTTATAATTGTGCCTTGGGCAAATCAGATGATAAATCCCGTACGTTCGCAATTACCTCCAAAAAGCTGGGGTCAGCTTGAAGTGTTTAGACCCGTTATTGCTAATAATCTGACGATTAAATCAGCACTTGATGCGGGAATGATGAAGGAGGTAAATATCTCTTCTCCTGAGGTGGACGGGATAACATGGACTGTTAATGGAATCATTGCAGACCGAAGAGGCATTGCTGTGCTTTATACAATCCAGAACAATACGGATCAGAAGATGCGGCTTTTTGGCTTGTCTTTGAAAAAGACTCCAGAGGATAAATACCACCTTAGTGGATACAGCGGGTTTAGCACTTCTAATGCACAAGAGGTTGGGTCCCCTGGGACGACTCGTATGTATGAGCAAATCATCTGGGATAAATATCAGGATGAGATACCAGAGGAGTTGAATATCACACTATCGCTTTTTCCAGATGCTCTTGGTCAAGTTTTTAATAACAAGGATATAAAAGAAATGGATGTCAAAATTCCACTGGAAGCTGATAACAATTATTTTCAAGGAGAGCTCGTTGATCTGAAGGATAGTCTGTCTATCGGTGGACAGAAAATTATAATGGACCAGGTTTATATTGGGCCTACAGGTATTTATATGCGACAAACCTTTGGCAGAGAGAATACAATGAGGATTTTCAGTTTGCTTTCACCTAAGCTCGTCCTCGGAAAAGGGGATCATCAAGAAGAACTAATGTGGGCAAGTGGTTCGAATATTTACCAAAATGACAATATGAGACCCGATGATCCAATCAAGCTTGAAATTGAGGGGATTTCAGCACTGGATAAATCTAAGGTGGAGTTAGTGATTAACACGGAAACCAAACAGATTCTGAAGGAACCTGATAGCTATCTCACGATTTCTAAACGGACCGCGGACGATGAGAAGGGGATTATATTATTGGATTTATTGATTCCCAAAAAAGTTGAGGAGTTGCATGAAGCAACCGGTTTTGGGATAGATGATAATTTTGTGGATAGTGCTGGAAGCGGACATTGGCTTGTACATGATTCTGAGAGTTATTCTAGATATAGAGAATACCGTGAAGACGCTAAGGGAACTACAATAACTTATTATCTTAACGTAGGCAAAGAAAAGCTGCCTCAACCTTTGACTTTTAGGTTTACAAATTATCCAAATATGATCATGGAGACGGATTCCATGCGGATTAGATAACCATCTGGATTTTAAACGCCTCAAATCAAAAGCCCTGTTCCTCAAATTGTGAGAAACAGGGCTTGTTTGATTTTAACTATATTCCTACTGTTTATTCCCCAGCTAGTGCATCGCAAAAGGCTTTGCCGTATGGCGGAAGATCTGGCGGGCGGCGAGCAGAAATGATATGTCCATCCGTAACCACAGCTTCATCCTTCCAGATGGCTCCGGCATTCTCCATGTCATCACGGATGCCTGGCGTGGAGGTGACGGTTACACCTTCCAGAATTTTAGCAGAAATTAATACCCAGCCTGCATGGCAGATCTGCCCAATCGGTTTTTTAGCCGCATTAAAATCCTGTACAAGCTTTAGAACGGCACTGTATCTACGGATTTTATCAGGAGCCCAGCCGCCTGGAACCAAAATCCCATCATAATCTGCGGCATTAAGCTCGTCCCAGGAGTATTCTGCTTTAGCAGGTACGCCATATTTACCGATGTACGTCTTATCTTTTTCCAGACCTGCCAAGTGAACCTCGGCACCTTCTTCTCTCACCCGATACACGGGATACCAGAGCTCCAAATCTTCAAATTCATCGTCTACGAGTGCTATGACCTTTTTACCGGCTAGTCTCATTTAGTTAAGCTCCTTTCGATTCCCATGATTCTTTCATTATTCTATCAAATTTAAAATATGAAGTCATCTTTAGGGATGTAAATTATAGACAAATTGCCAATTTAATCATTATATGCAATAAAGGAGGGTTTTAATCGAGTGGAGTCGAATATAGAAGTTGAAAAAGTCAAACTTTGTGCGTTATTAATTTTGTGCAAGAGGTGTAGAAGATGTATAAAGATAATTTGATGGAGAAGTTGTGCAGTTGTGGTGGCCTCATGAACTTACATATGCATTCTTTGATTTTTAATACGAAGATGAAGATTACTCATGTTCCTGTCTATACCTGCCCAGAATGCGCTAGTTATGAACCTTTGCAGTTTATTAAAGCAGATCTAGGCAAATTAGTAAAAGAACTCAGTGGAGATGATCCGGGAAAAGATTTTTTGTTTACGGAGAGAAATGAATTGGCCAGTGTATTAAAAGAATCCTTGTCAGAAACTATAATAGGGGGAATATCAGAACTAGAGACGATAATCCGAGAGAGGATTCAGACCCGAGTCGATATGCTTCTCGATATCTATCGTTTAGCTGAGAAGCTGTCAGACCAGCATTGGATGGAAGAAACTAGTCGAAGATTGTCTCAATTAACCTTCCAAATGACTGAAAATGAAGATTATAAAAAAATTGTGTGAAAATAATGAAAATTTTTCACGGAATGTTGGATTTTTCACTCACTTTTTGTTACGATAGATAGAAGTTACATTATTGATGCTCTTGGACAGGTTAACCAGCACTGGTCACAATTTTAATCCAGGGTGACGTTTTCAGCCTTGAAAGAAATTTTGAAAGGAAAATGAAGCGTTATCATTGCACAAATGTACAAAGTGTCGTATCATATTTTTAATTAGTCGAACGATAAAATTTATCGCAATGGAGAGAGTAATTTGACGGTAACCATTTACGATGTAGCTCGAGAAGCAGGCGTATCTATGGCTACGGTATCACGGGTTGTGAATAATAACCCTAACGTGAAACCGCAGACCCGGAAGAAAGTTTTTGAAGCGATTGAACGTTTGGGATATCGTCCCAATGCCGTGGCAAGAGGTCTTGCCAGTAAGAAAACGACAACCGTTGGGGTTGTCATCCCTGATATTTCAAACTCGATTTTTGCAGAAATTGCACGCGGGATTGAAGATATCGCGAACATGTATCATTACAATATCATATTGTGTAACGCGGATAAGCGTAAAGAGAAAGAAATTCGTGTCATTAATACCCTTTTGGAGAAACAGGTCGATGGTCTGCTCTTCATGGGTGGTACAGTAACTGACGAACATATTCAAGCTTTCCAGACTTCTGCAGTTCCGATTGTTCTATGTGCTACACGGGATGAGAAGGGAACTTATCCTTCCGTTGACATCGATCATGAAACCGCTGCTTTTGATGCTGTGAACACATTGATTCGTCACGGTCATCGTGAGATCGCTATGATCAGTGGCACACTGCAGGATCCTGCAAATGGATATGCACGTTTCCATGGTTACAAGAAAGCATTGGAACAGGCAGGAATCGAGTACCAAGAGGATTTGGTACGCATCGGTAACTACCGCTATGAATCTGGTGTAGAAGCAATGAAGTATTTCCTTGGACTCAAGAAGAAACCAACCGCTATTTTTGCGGCAACGGATGAAATGGCTATTGGTGCCATTCACAGTATTCAAGATGAAGGTCTGAAGGTACCGGATGATTTCTCCATCATTAGTGTGGATAATATTCGTATGGCTTCGATGGTTCGTCCTTTGCTAACAACTGTAGCTCAGCCTATGTACGATTTGGGTGCAGTTGCGATGAGACTTTTGACCAAGCTTATGAAGAAAGAAACCGTTGAGAATCCGCGGGTTATCCTGCCTCATGAAACGATTCTCCGCTTGTCGGTTAATCATCTGAATAAGTAATTTAAGAACTGAACAGTTATTCCGTAAAAAGCTCCTTATGGAGCTTTTTATGTTTTTATTTGCTAAATAAATCATCAAAGGAGGTATTTACTGTGAGTGAAATCATCGGATTAATCGGAGCGATGGATGAAGAAATCAAGCTGCTTCTAGAGGGTATGGAGGACAAGCGGACAAAAGTTAAAGCAGGTATACAATATTACATAGGAAACATATTAGGAAAATCCGTAGTGCTCTGTAAATCTGGCGTGGGTAAAGTAAATGCAGCAGTTACGACTCAGATTCTAATTGATAATTTTGGCGTATCCCGTGTGCTGTTTACGGGGGTTGCTGGAGCAGTACATCCTGAATTGAATATTGGAGATATTGTTATATCATCTACATGTGTACAACATGACATGGATGCTACGAGGCTTGGGTTCGCAAGAGGCGAAATTCCTTATCAGGAGACTTCCGTCTTCCAGGCAGACCCTGCGCTAGTACAGCTTGCTGAGAAGGCATGCAATGAGCTAGGTCAAAAGTACTTGATAGGCAAGGTGTTATCTGGTGATCAATTCATTTCTAATGCGGAGATTGTAGCTGAATTAAGAGAGCAAATGGAGGGGGTTTGTGTGGAAATGGAAGGGGCGGCGGTTGCCCAAGTCTGTCATATGAACGCCACGCCCTTTGTCATCATTCGCTCCATGTCAGATAAGTCTGATGGATCAGCTGAGGTGAATTTCAGGGAATTTACAGTACAATCTTCACAACGCTCGCATTCCATATTAGAATTTATGCTGCAGCATATTTAATGCTCAATACATGAAGCGTTGTCTAAAACGTACTCTGTCAAAGGTCTCCTGAGAGGACATGGGCACCTCTTGTCCAATGCGAACCATTAGGCAGTTAGCGGGATGTGAACAAATTTCTGGATCATCCGTAGCATACCAAACCATATTAACCGTCTTCATCAGCCGTTCCATCATTTGGCGATAGGCCCATACGTCCAGCCCACTGCCTTTTAAATCCCAGTGCCAGTAATACTCTGTTGTAAAAACAATACAATTCTCCAATTGCTCCCGCTCAAAAGCAGTAGAAATCAGCAGCCGGCCTAGTCCGGCCCCTCTATAATCATTACTCACCTCTATCGCTCCAAGCTCAATAAGATCCTCCATCCCACCCTGTGACCATAACTCCATTTCATCTGGATAATGGAAGGTCACATAGCCTACTATAACGTCATTCTCTACTGCGGTAATTACACGGCCCTCTGGCAAGCTGGCGATCTCTACGAGCGCCTCTTGCTGCTCTAATGGCCTGCGGAAAGCATCAAGGTCCTGATGCATATGCAGGACTTCAAGTTCCTCGGGAGATCGGGGTCCGCTCACGGTTATCGTTCTACCCATATAGGAGAGAGTATGGGAAATAGGGATTTTGCGATGCTCCATGACAGTGCTCCTTTCAGATCAAAAAAATGGTATGTAAACGCTTGCTATGGTATACTAATTCAGACATAAAAAATTCACATTCATTGCATTGACATCATTATTTAAAACATGAGTCTTACCCTTAAAGCTTAAATCAAACGAGTGAGGGAGGCAAGAGTGATGGGTCAAGTCCATAGCGAAATTTTGCCGGGTCGTGTGCAGAGCTCCAATATGTCTGATTATGCGGAGGCAGTAGCCAATTTTGAGTGGGAGGATGTTGAACGTAATTTCTCATGGTATGAAACCGGCAAGGTTAATATGGCCTATGAAGCCGTTGATCGCCATGTGGATGAAGGGCGGGGAGCGGCAACGGCCCTACTCTACAGTGACACTGTACGGGAAGAATCCTATACATTTGCCGATCTGCAGGAGCGGTCGAACCGGTTCGGAAATGTATTGCGTAAATATGGCATCGGTAAAGGAGATAGGGTATTTATTTTTATGCCTCGCCAACCGGAACTGTACTTCAGTCTGCTAGGTATTCTCAAAATCGGAGCCATAGCAGGACCCTTATTTGAAGCCTTTATGGAAACAGCAGTTAAGGATCGTTTGGAGGATAGTGGGGCTGTTGCGCTGGTAACTACGCCAGAATTGCTGCATCGGGTCAAGCGAGAAGAGCTTCCTGAGCTGCGTCATATTTTTCTAGTAGGTGGAGCAACTGATATTGAGCAAGGAAACTTAGGATTCGCAGAAGAGATGGCTAACGTTTCTGCTGATCTTAATTTAGAATGGCTTGATTTGGACGATGGCCTTATTATGCATTATACTTCTGGTTCTACAGGTAAGCCCAAAGGCGTTTATCATGTGCATAGAGCAATGATTCAACATTATTATACAGGTAGAGTAGTGCTAGATCTACGTCAAGACGATATATACTGGTGTACGGCAGATCCTGGCTGGGTGACCGGAACTTCATACGGCATATTTGCCCCTTGGTTAAACGGGGTGACCAATGTAGTCAGAGGCGGCCGCTTTAGTCCTCAGGATTGGTATAAGACAATCGAACGGAATAAGGTATCTGTATGGTACAGCGCACCTACAGCTTTTCGTATGTTGATGGGTGCAGGGGAGCACTCTTTACAGGGGATTGATTTAAGCAGTTTGCGCCATGTTCTATCGGTTGGTGAACCGTTAAATCCGGAAGTGGTACGTTGGGGAGATAAATTTTACAATCAGCGTATTCATGATACTTGGTGGATGACTGAAACAGGGGCACAATTGATTTGTAATTATCCGTCAATGGATATCAAACCAGGCTCGATGGGCCGTCCGTTACCGGGGATTGAAGCAGCGATTCTGGATGACCGGGGAAATGTTCTCCCGCCTTTTTCTATGGGGAATCTTGCGATAAAAACTCCGTGGCCATCCATGATGAAAACGATCTGGAACAATCAGACGAAGTATGAGGAATATTTCCGGATTCCTGGCTGGTACATTTCTGGCGATTCAGCTTATATGGATGACGAAGGATACTTCTGGTTTCAGGGACGAATTGATGATGTCATCAACTCTTCTGGTGAGCGTATTGGTCCATTTGAAGTGGAAAGCAAATTAGTGGAGCATCCGGCAGTGGCAGAAGCGGGTGTAATCGGCAAACCGGATCTTGTGCGGGGGGAGATTATTAAGGCTTTTATCTCGCTTAGAGAAGGTTATACTCCAACTGCTGCCTTGAAAGAGGAGATCGCCGCTTTTGTCAAAGCGGGTCTGTCTGCACATGCTGCCCCGCGAGAAATCGAGTTTAAGGATAAACTTCCGAAGACACGATCAGGTAAAATTATGCGGCGTGTACTGAAGGCATGGGAGCTGCATCTACCGACAGGAGATCTATCCACGATTGAGGATTAGAATGAATTGTAAAAAAACACCGTTCCCGGATGAATTCATGGGAACGGTGTTTTGCTGTGTAAATTTATTTAATGATCTTTGGGTTAACGTGTCCCTGCATTATTACCTGCTGTGGTATTATTACTGCCCCCAGTACTGTTACCTCCGCCGACTGGTGTTTCCGTCGGTAGTAGCGGGAGAATGTTACCTGGATCCTCAATAATGTCTCCTGGTGTCGTCTCAGGCTCTGTAGGCGCCTCTGTACCAGGTTGTTGATCAGGTGTAGGAGTTGCTTCTGGTGTTGGTGTAATCCCTCCAGCAACGCTGCCAGAAGCCGTCTCATTACCTGCAACATCCACGGCGGTTACATAAAAGGTTGCATTAGCACTTGCAGGTGTACCCGGTGTGAATACCTTGTTCTCATCTGCCATGAGTATAGATTGCTTCTGGAAAGAACCTCCGTTTAATGAACGATATAAGCGGTATCCCACAACATCTGCCGAGCTGCTAGCGGAGAAGCTGATGACCGCTTTACCAGTGCTATAAGAGACGTTAACATTTCCGGGAGCAGCAGGGGAAGCCCCATCGTCCACACGTGGATCAACTTCTGTTGGGAAATCCGTCTTGGCATCGGCTGGCATATAATACTCCAGTGATTTATGATCCTTCATCTTAGGGAAGGCAGCCAGGAGTTCTTTGACTAATTCCTGTATCGGCTTCTCACGTTTAACGACGATTTTTTCCTTTAGGAACTCCTCTGGAGTGCCTTCCAACGGGATATAATTGACGCCTTTGTAAGTAATATACTTGGCTTTGGAAATCCCGTCGTCGCTCTCTTTTGGCACATATTTTGTATTAAATATATCCGTTGTGAATTTATCAGTCAGGGATGTTGGCAATTTGCCGCTATATGCGGAAACTGTCTTTTTGATAATTCCCTCAGGTTGTGCAAATTTGTCTGTGACGAATAGTTCCGGCTGCTTATCAATGACAGCATTCAACACTTTTGCCCATAATGTTTGGGCTTGACGTTTTTGTGTATCTCCCGTAAGAGTGTTGATTTGCTCTTTGTAGCCGACCCACATTCCCAGTGTGACATCAGGAGTGTAGCCCATAAACCATACGTCTCCATAATTCTGGGTAGATCCAGTCTTACCGACAATCGGAATTTCTTTAGAGTGTTTATATTCTCTTTTTACTGTGCTGGCTGTACCCTCTGTAATTACAGTTCGCAGCATATCTGTCATTAGGTAAGCTGTTTGCTTAGAGAATACTTGCTCAGGATTAACCTTGTGCTGATAGATAATTTTGCCCTCTGAATTGACGATTTTCTCAATCATGTAGGCATCATTAAAAGCTCCTTGGTTACCGATAGCGGAATAGGCATTGGTTAACTCTTCTACGGATACTCCGTATTTGAGACCACCTATAACCCCAGTCTGCGCGCTGTAATCATCATCTGTGAGGGTGGTGATCCCCAGCTTTTTAGTAAAGGCCCAAGATTTCTCTATTCCGACCTTTTCATTAAACAGCTTAAGCGCAGGCAAGTTGAGCGATTTGTTAAGTGCGTAACGGGCAGTGACCAGACCTTGATAGCGATTATTGGCATTCTTAGGAATGTGGAATCCTTTTCCGCCGTCTTTTAGAATAATTGGCGCGTCATCCACAATCCCGGCAGGCTGAATTAGCCCTGCATCTAAGGCTGGTAAATAAGCTGAAATTGGCTTCATGGTCGATCCGGGCTGACGGATCATTTGGGTAGCATAATTCATCTGCTCAATATTGAAGTCGCGACCCTCAATCATGCCGAGAATGGCTCCGCTTTTGTTGTCGATTAACATGCCAGCCGTTTGTTCCATACCTTTGGTTTTGCTGTCTTTAGTAAAATTATTGCTGTCTTCAGAAACACTATGCATTGCATTGTAAACTTTTTTATCAATGGTTGTGTAGACTCGATAACCGCCGGTCATGAGCTGCTGTCTTGCTTCCTCAAGTAACACGGCATTGTCAGTAGTGCTATTGGCATCCGTTGAGCCATTTTTCTCTTCATTCAATGATAGAAGGATCTCGGATGCTTTACGCTCAGTCTCCATCATCAGATATGGATAGGTAGCATAGGCTTTTTTGGTGTGCGGCGCCAGAGAACTCTTGATATCAAATTGAAGGGCTTCATCATATTGAGAGGTAGTGATCTTATTCTCCTCAAGCATACGACGAAGTACAAGATGTTGACGGTCCATAGCTCTATTGAAAGCTTTTTCGTTGAATTCACCTATGCCATTAAATGCAGAATAAGTGGAAGGGAGCTGCGGAAGACCAGCCAAATAAGCTGCTTGAGCCACGTTCAATTTGTCCAGATCGTCTAGACCGAATATCCCTTTGGCTGCTGCTTTAATTCCGAATACATTGTAGCCATTCGAGCCATTGCCGAAAGGAACCTTATTCAGATAAGCCGTTAATATTTCTTGTTTGGTCAAGAAGCGTTCCAATCTAAGAGAAAGTAGAATTTCTTTTACTTTGCGATCTTCTGTCCGATCCAGATTCAGGAATACACGTCTTGCGAGCTGCTGGGTGAGTGTACTGCCTCCGGTCTGAACGGATTCATTGAGAAGCTTTTGTTTGACGGCACGCAAGGTGCCTTTGAAATCCACGCCATTATGCTCATTAAAATTATTGTCCTCTATAGCGAGAACTGCATCGATAATAAGCTGGGGGATATCGTTGAATTCAATGAGCCTTCGGTCTTCTTCTGTCCGAAGCTGGCCGATCGGTGCGCCGTCTCGGAAATAAGCGAATCCGGTGATCGCATTTTGACTGACCTGCTGCTGAATCATTTCTTCGGAGCGAACAGGTTCATCCTTCACAATGGAAGCGACATAGCCTGCTACAGCACCACCGGCAAATAGAACGCCTATTATTCCAAGAATAAACATCCACTTAACTACAGAACCGAACCTGCTTAGGGCGGATCTGCGGGGTGAAGGCTTCTTAGCGTTTTTTTTCTTGTTCTCTTGAGCCATCGACGATAATTCCTCCTTTTAACGGAATTATTATAGCATAAATTGGCGTTTTTGAATGCGCTTCTACCTGATTCTCATGGTCTTAAGATTCGACTTTTGTGCAAAAATTATAAATAAAGTAATTTAGGGTATGATTTGCGGAAGCGAAACCTTTTACCAACGGCATGGAATTTAGGATATTGACATAACAAAAAGCCCCCGGATTAATCCGGAGGCTTCGGTCATACCCGCTAAAAGCGAGATATTAACGGTTGTAGAACTCGACGATTTGTTTCTCATCGATATCCTGGGAAAGCTCGGAACGTTCTGGCAAACGAATATATTTACCTTCGAAAGATCCTTCAGCATATTCCAGGTAAGCTGGAAGGTGGTTACGGTTAGCAAGAGCTTCTTTAATGGAAGCCATGCCTTGGCTCTTCTCGCGAAGACCGATAACGTCGCCCAAGCTTACACGGTAAGAAGCGATGTCGACTTTTTTGCCGTTTACAGTTACGTGTCCGTGGGATACCAACTGACGTGCTCCAGCACGGGAGTTAGCAAATCCAAGACGGTAAACTAGGTTGTCCAAGCGGCTTTCAAGCAAGAACATGAAGTTTTCGCCCGCAAGACCTGGAAGTTTTTGTGCTTTAGCGAAGAGAGTACGGAATTGTTTCTCTCCCAAGCCGTACATGTGACGCAGTTTTTGTTTTTCCAAAAGCTGCATTCCGTAGTTACTTACTTTTCTGCGTTGGTTAGCGCCGTGTTGTCCTGGTGGGAAAGGGCGTTTCAGGTCTTTGCCTGTACCGCTAAGGGAAATGCCCAGACGGCGGCTGAGTTTGAATTTAGGTCCGGTGTAACGTGCCATGTTATAGTAGACTCCTTTATATTTGAAATTTCAGGTTAGGGCTCTATTTGCGCCGCATTTCGTATCCGTGATTAGCATTAATGGCTTCCACACTACCAGGGAAGTTCAGCCGCTGCCCTGGCAGTAACGAAATGCGTGAGGGTGACACAACGTTACGCCCAAGTAAGACTTGTTACAGTCTTGTTCAACAATAAATATTATATGAAAGTAGCATATAAAGTCAAGCGCATATTAAAAGAGTTTTTGTCATTCTTTGTCGTTAGTTCTTTGGTCCTAAAAAAAATCCCGGAAATAAGGAAAATATAATGCAATACACAAAGAAAGGGAGTAAAATATAGTTAATTAGATGTTAATTGGGAAGGTTTTTTTTCTTAAATGAGAAGCAAAGGGGATCTTCGTTATGTCAGAACAGAAAGCATACGCTTCTCAAGACAGTCGTATGCTGATACAGGACAAATTGCACACTAGTAGAGATTCCGAAGATCCCACCGCCTGGCTTAGGGAAACGGAAATAGTGTCCCATGACTTCCCATATTTGGCCAATCTGATTGCAGACAGCTTCGAGGAATGGATCGATGGGCTAGAGGCTCTACCATTCGCTAAATCATGGGATTGGTGTGTGCTGAATTTTGAAGGCAGATATTTTGCTAATATTGCCGATCAGCAAGAACGATGGAGGCACCAATGGGAGCAAGCGGCTGCAGCTAGTTTACTTTCTGGCGCAACCTCATCTGTTCAACTTACGGTGCAGGGTCAGGATATGAGCTTTTTTACTATACCGCTCATCACTCGCGTTGACAAAGAAATTTTTGCCTTCCTGGGCTGTGCTATGCCGACACAACAATATTTAATGGGTGGACGAGATACTGCTGAGGCTATATCTTTGCAGTACCGGACCATATTCTATCATAAGTTTGAACATATTTTTGTAACTGATCTTGCGAGTGTTCATCAACATGCTGAACGTGAGAGCAATCGCCGCTCCTTGTTATTTCAGATCGTTCAGCGGATGCATGACAATATTGATGTGAACGCTGTGCTTACGGAGGTTATAGATAGCATTTCTGCAATGTACCCTGGTGCTAGGCTTGAGCTGTTTATGTCGCAAGATCACCGCAGCACTCATCCGCAGGTCAAACCTTTACCGTTTCAGATGTCCAGTGATGATGTCTGCGCTAGAGCATTTAAAGACGGCCGTGTTGCTCTGAACACCAACACTGAAGATCAACACATTGTAGAGATTGGTCTTCCGCTAGGCGGGAAGCAAGGGGTTTATGGCGTATTCCACATGGTGATGGATAACTCGATCTTTATGGATGTAGATTTACGGTTTCTCTCGATGGTGGCGGATACCGCAGGTACTGCTTTTGAGAATGCCAAGCTGTATGAACGCTCCAATCAGCTCATTCGTGAGCTGCGTATGAGTAACGAACTTACACAACGGCTGAATCAGAGCTTGCGTTTAGGGGATATTTTTCAATTTGCGTTTGAAGAGCTGCTTGAGATGTTTGGCGCTGACTACTGCTGTATTTTACATATGAACGAAGAAAAGGGCGGGCTAGAGGTTATTGCTTGCAATCATTCCTCCTTGCAAAATGAAATTTTAGAAGTAGGACAAGGTTTAGGCGGGAAGGTCTATACTACTGGGGAATCATTAATCATGTCTAACTACATAGATAATCCTAATACTACTTCTCGTTTAATGAATGCTACCGGGTCGCAGTCGCTGATTGCCACACCTTTAAGTGTAGGTGGTGAAGTGCGTGGTGCCATCATGTTGGCGCATCGCGATGCCCATTATTTCTCTTATGACAATTACAGATTGCTTCAGGCGATGGCGGGGCATATTGGACTAGCTGTAGGGAATGCAAGGCTGCATGCCGAAGTTAGACGTCTAGCGAACAGAGATAGCCTAACTGGACTTTATGCTCGTCATTATCTGGACGAAGAAATAAAGGAACGGCAGTCTACAGATTTTTGCGGTTGCTTAATTGTTGTGGATATCGATCAGTTCAAGATGGTGAATGATACCTATGGTCATCAAAAGGGCGACAAGATCTTAAAAGAGGTCAGTGAAATTGTGAAGTCCTCCATCCGTCAAGGGGATATTGCTGCGAGGTGGGGTGGAGAAGAACTGTCGGTCTATTTACCATTAATGGGAGTAGAACAGGCAGTAAATGTGGCTGAACGTATTCGTAAGCGAGTGATGAATGAGACCGAACCTAATGTAACAGTGTCCTGCGGTATAGCAGAATGGAGCTGGATGGACGAACGTGTAAGCGTCGAATCCCTGTTCTATCGAGCAGATATGGCACTGTATAAAGCTAAGAACAATGGGCGTAACCAGGTGATCGTTGACACTAAAGAGAATGGCGGCGGTGTGAAGGGATTGCCTCATAAGTAAAAAAAGATAGCAGAGCAGCGGTTCTCCCGTTATTGGAGAGTCGCTGCTTTTAGTTTTGGCAGATGGCTGGTTGCTTCGACTGTGTATCCATCATGCTGCGAGGCTTGCGGACTCAGCTGACGTTATTGGCATGTATTTTGCCTTTGGGGCATGTTTTCGGACTCCAGAGACGCTATTGCTTGGAAAAAGACTCATTTTGTGCGTTTTTAAGGTCAATAGCTGCGCTGGAGTCCGTTGGTATGGGAAATATCGGGAAATGCTGCGTTAAGGGTCAGCTGTGTCCGATAGAGATAACGGCGTGGCGACTGCAACGGTCATATTCGCGCATTAGCATTTGAACAGCGGTTCTCCCGTAATAAGGAGTTGCTGGTCATTGTTTTGTTAGTTGGCTCGCTGCTTCGACTGGTGTATTCATCATGCTGCGAGGCCTTCGGACTCAGATGACGCTATTGGCGTGTATTTTGCCTTTGGGGCATGTTTTCGGACACCAGAGACGCTATTGTTTAGTAAGAGGGGCATATCGGGCGCATTTCGGGTCAATAGCTGCGCTGGTGTCCGTTGGTATGGGAAATATCGCAAAATACTGTAATTAAGGTCAGCTTTGTCCGATAGAGACAACGGTGCGGCGACTGGCAGCGGTAACTTCGTGAGTCTGAAGGTGGTATGTATTGACATTCAGAAGCAAGCGACGAACGCGCATAAGTTAGAGCAATGTATGGAAACCGATTACAGCAACGTATTTGCATCTGTATAAGGCGCGCAGGAAGGGAGAACCCTATAGTGGGCTGTAAAGTAAAATACTCCAAGAAAGGCCTGATGACCGTGAGAAAGTCATTATTACTGAAGGGGTTAGTTCTTATGATTTTTACCTTGTCCTGCGTGTTCAACAGCGGTTGCAGTGTTATTAGAGACAAACCAGCCAAGGAAGATCTAAGTTTGGTGTTAGCGGGTATAACGGGCAGCGATGGGGTTACTTTTAAAGGGTCAACCATGCTTACAAAGGGTGGAAAGACCGTTCCGGAATCCATGATATTTTACGAAGGCACAGTACAGGACCATAAGAAGGTCAATCTGTATACACTGCTTCCTGATAAATCCTCATCCACAAAAAAATCAGCAAATAGCGCTAAAGATTTAAAAAGCAGCATCACTTCTATGAAAGCTTTCCATAGTCAGCTAGAGAAAAAAGAGGGGGAATGGGTAGCGTTGACTACTGAAGGTTCCTCTGAGGACGGAAATCCGCTTGCTTTGCTTAATCCGTTGAAACAGCTGGAGGAGCTGCAATCCATGGAGGCTAATGTGACTGAAGATGCGGGTGCAGGCAGAGGGACAAATGTGCTACGGATCGAGCTGACGCCTGCTGAGGCCAGAAAGCAGCTGACTGCTGAATTGGAAAAAGAGATGCAAGACCTTCGACCTGAAACACCAGATTCTGCTGGAAAAATAACAAAGAACGATCAGGCGGTTACGCAAGCTTTAGTGGAGCTATGGGAGAAGAAAAATAATGAATTACAGCAAAAGCTGAAACAAGCTAATGTTGAGACTGTCTACCATTTAACCGTTGATACAAAACATAATCTGCCGAGAAAGCTCACCTTAAATCGTAAGGTTACCTATTCGGAAGCGGGGAATGAATCTGATAATGAAACTTATGTATCACAGGTGAATTTTTCAGGCTTTCGTTGATTTTCACATTATCCCACAGGTCTTGCGCTCCATACAGGGCGTGCTACAATAGAAAAGCTTGCTTATTTTTTAGACAGAGGAAGGAAGAATACACAATGAAAGATCCCAGAATTCAAAAGCTGGCAGCTAACCTAGTCGGTTATTCCGTAAATGTCCAGCCAGGCGAGAACGTGCTCGTCGAAATGATTGGCAACGAAAGAGATTTAATCAAAGCTGTTGTAGAGGAAATCGGCAAGGCCGGCGGTCATGCTTTTGTACAATTAACAGATCGTACAGTCCTGCGCAGCATGCTTAAATACGCAACTCGTGAGAGTCTTCAGACATGGGCTGAAATTGACTTGAACCGGATGAAGCAAATGGATTGTTATATCGGGATTCGTGCAGGTGAGAATGTGAACGATCTGTCCGATGTTCCTGAAGAAAATATGAAATTGTATAACTCGTTGTACTCTCATCCAGTGCATAGCGAACAACGTGTGAAGCATACGAAGTGGGTAGTACTGCGTTATCCGAATGCGAGCATGGCTCAGCTTGCGAATATTAGCACTGAAGCGTTTGAGGACTTTTATTTCGAAGTGTGTAATTTGGATTACGCCAAGATGGACAAGGCTCAGGATGCTTTAGCTGATCTCATGCGCAGAACGGATAAGGTACATATTTTGAGTGCTGGAACAGATCTTAAGTTCTCGATTAAAGGAATCGGTGCAGAGAAATGCTCCGGGCAAAAAAATATTCCGGATGGCGAGGTTTACAGCGCCCCAGTTCGCGATTCTGTAAATGGAACGATCAGCTATAATGCACCGTCAGTATATAATGGAGTGACCTTTGAAAATATCAAATTCAAATTCGAGAACGGAAAAATTGTTGAAGCCACCAGCAATGACTCCGCCCGTTTGAACGAAATTTTGAATTCAGATGACGGCGCGCGTCATATTGGCGAATTCGCTATTGGTTTTAACCCTTACATTCTTCATCCGATGAATGATATTCTTTTTGACGAAAAAATCGCAGGCAGCCTGCACTTTACGCCAGGACAAGCATATGATGTTACAGATAACGGTAACCGCTCCTCCATTCACTGGGATCTTGTGTTGATCCAACGTCCCGATTATGGCGGCGGTGAAATTTATTTTGACGATGTATTGATCCGTAAGGATGGAATTTTTGTGTTGCCGGAACTCGAAGGTCTGAATCCTGAAAACTTGAAATAAAATGTAATAACAAGAAAACTCCTTGCACAAGTAAGCGGATTCAATGTATCATAAGAAATGATAACAAAAGACTAAAGTTTTATAATCAAGTTGCGGAGGGATTTCTATGTCCAGTAACAATGCGGCAATTGTCGATATTGCCCAAACGGCAGGCCAGTTCAACTCTTCAATCGTTCTTCAAGCGGACAACAAGTACATTGATGTTAAAAGTATCCTTGGTTTGTTCACTACTTTGGTATCCAGCCAAAGCTATGAGCTTCATGTTCATGGGGCAGATGCTGAAGAAGCTAAGAAGGCAATGACTGAAGTGTTTGCAAAACACGGTTTGAAATTCACAGTTGTTGCTGAGTAATAGTCGTGCTAAAAACGTCCTACCGGTTTTCGGTGGGGCGTTTTTTCTAGAAGTAGATACGAAACTTGATAGGATAACGCAGCAGGTTCTTTTAAATATATGGTTAGTATAAACTGAATTGTTGTATTGATACCGGATTTCGTCTAATATTAAGTAAAATAGTAAAAGCAGCTTAACTTTTGGACATGGGGGGGATAGAGGCATGACTTCATCGGAATTACAGGAACAGTATAATCTTAAAGCAATCAATCTTCTACAAGAAGATGCCGATAAAATTCAGCAACTTATAGAAGTGCAGATGGAGAATCTGGCAACACGCTACTGCCCTCTCTATGAGGAAGTGCTGGATACCCAGATGTACGGTTTCTCCAGAGAAGTGGATTTTGCGGTTAGAGCAGGTTTGGTCCCAGAGATTACTGGTAAGATGGTACTAAGTAAGCTGGAGCGTAACTTAGCAGTACTCTACGAGGCTTTGAACAACAAAGCGAAGGAAGAATAAATATCGGTTTCTTAAGTATTTATAGAAGCGCACATGAGGACGAATCGCTCATGTGCGCTTTTTGTTGTGTACAATGGTTAATAATGATTATACGAGATAGAAGGAGACTCCTAAAATCAGGTAGACCGTTAATAACAAGAGACCCTCATACCAGTTAGTCGAGCCGTCCTGAGTAATTGATTTGGCAATAAAGACAGCTACACCGATGGCGACAATTTCGATGGTCGTGAAAACTATGTCCATTGTATCACCCATGAAATAACTGGCGAAGATTAGGACAGGTGCTACGAACAGGGCGATTTGCAGACTGCTTCCAACCGCAATTTCTACTGCCGCGCCGATTTTGTTCTTCATGGCCAGCATAATGGCTGCACTATGCTCTGCGGCATTACCGATGATAGCTACGAGGAACGCACCTACAAACAGCTCGCTGAATCCGAAACGTTCTGTCAAAGTCTCTAACGTTCCTACCAGCCACTCACTCACGAAGGCTACCATTACAGTGGCAAGCACGAGATAAAGGATGGATTTGTTTTTGGACCAAGCAGGGGCATGTTCATGAGCTAATTCTTCTTTACCCTCTTCTGTAACGTCCTCTAGATGTTTCTTATGCGTGATCATGGAGAAGATTAGCCAAGCTATGTACGAAGCGATGAGCAGCCCGGCAACGATTAAACTGAGCACATCGGTATCCTTCTCCGTAATAGAGTGGGTGGTAAAGAACATAGCGGGAACAAATAAGGCAATGACGGCAACGATCATCAGGGAGCCATTCATTCCGGCAAGGGTTACGTTGAAGTTCTGAACTTTGAACTTCATCCCGCCGGCGAAAATACTCAATCCTAGAACAAGCAACAGGTTGCCGATAATAGAACCGGTAAGACTGGCTTTGACCATGTCGAACAATCCTTCCTTAACCAGGAAGAAGGCAATGATTAGCTCAGCAGCATTGCCGAAGGTGGCGTTTAGGAAGCCGCCCAGTCGTTGTCCGGCATAATGAGCTACACTTTCAGTGGCCCGGCCGAGAAAACCAGCCACAAACACCACAGCGATTGCTGAGAGAATGAACTGCAGGGTATGATCCCAATCGGCATAATGGCCGATTGCACTAAGGATAAAGGCGATACCCATCAGTGATGGTGAAATCCATTTTTTCAATGTAAAGGACACTCCTATCTATGTATTTAGATTGAATTCATAATCAATATACCCAAATTGTTCCTAGGTGTAAACGAGAAAGCGATAAAGTGATTTGCTTTTTAGCCTGTTTTGGAATTACAATAATTGATAATGAGTGTAGGGGGGATATGGCATGGCAGAACAACTTCAACTGGAAATGGGAAATATACGAATTTCAAATGACGTCGTCTCAAAAATTGCCGGTTTGGCTGCCTTGGAGACTCCGGGAATTGCAGCCATGTCTGGTGGCCTGTCAGAAGGCTGGGCGAAACGTCTAAGCGGTAAGAACGTTCAGAAGGGCGTTACCGTTGAAGTAGGACAGCTGGAAGCAGCAGTAGATCTACGAATTATCGTTCTCTATGAAACACCGATCCACGAAGTGTGCCGGATGCTTCAGCAGAACGTACGTGAAGCTGTGGAGAGCATGACTGGACTTCATATTGTTGAGGTAAATGTCAAAGTTGAAGGCGTAGCTTTCAAGAATGATGAAATCTCTTAAAAAACTTGTACACAAAAAAGCAGTCCAAGGTTAATTCCCTGGGCTGCTTTTTTATGTGTAAATTCCCTAACCTCCGGCTTTATAAAGCTTACCGGGAACGAACCTGTCTAACCGTTGTTACAGATTTCGTTACTTCCTCTTTGGCAGGAAGGTTGGTTTCTCTTGAGATGCTTAGCATAATTCCCATGCACAGCATGCTGACAAGGAGTGAAGAGCCCCCGTAGCTGATAAACGGCAAGGTAACGCCGGTAAGAGGGATTGTATTGGTTACACCGCCGATATTGACAAAGGCCTGAATGGCTATGAGGCCCATAATCCCAATTCCGACGAGCGTACCAAAGGGATCCTTACACCTTAAAGCGATTAGAATACCTCGCCAGATAAAATACAGATATAACATCAAAAATATGGAGGTCCCAAGAAAGCCGAACTCTTCACCAATTACGGGGAAGATAAAGTCCGTATAAGGGTATTTTAGATAGTCCAGCTTTTGAATGCTTTTGCCGAAGCCGGAACCACTTACTCCACCTTGGCCAAGAGCGGTTAAGGATTGAATAATGTTATAACCATCACCCTCAGCAACCTGATAAGGATCTAAAAAGGCAACGATACGACCTTTTCTATAATCCTGAGTGTCAGTGGCTTTATCGGATGGAGATAAGGAATCAATCGCTGCTTTGGCGCCTACAACTAGTCCTACACCCAGCACTAGCAGTGCTATAGAGCCCAGAATATGCTTCATGCTGGCACCACCGGCATAAATAACAAGTCCGCTGGTAGCTACGAGAATGAGGCAAGAACCTAAATCCGGCTGCATCATTATAAGTCCGGCAACAATACCCACGATGACCATTACAGGGATATATCCTGTACGGAAATCTCTAAACCGTTCACCTTTTTTGGTGATGAGTGCTGAGATATACAGGATAATCGATATTTTGGCTAATTCGGTGGGTTGAATTCCAAGTTTTCCGATACTAAGCCAGCTCTTGGCACCATTAATTTTTTCAGAGAAGGCTACCACGAGCAGAAGTATAACGGTGATGATAAAAATAGGTACATACCACTTCTTAAACTTACTGTAGTGAATGTTCATAGCTATAAACATAACAACGGTTCCGAGTACGATCCAGATCACTTGGCGTTTAATGAAATATAGAGGGTCATTACCGAACTTCGAGCTTGCTAAGGTTAAGCTTGAGCTAGCACTGAAGACCATGACTAGACCGAAACCCACAAGTAGTAGTGTTAAGATAAGTAGTTGGAAATCGGGTGTTCCTCTTTTGGGCAGGCTGACATTTTGTTTCGTCGTTCCCTTTCTGTTACTCAAGCCTCTAACAGCTGCTTTAATTCAAGAATCCGCTTAGCAGCAGTGTCCAATACTGGTTTTGGCACCGGAGATTCATATTCCAGGCCATGAGGGAAGGTTGCTTTTCCTAAGTATACGGCTTCAATTGCAAGTACGGCATCAGACTTCTCTAGCTTTCCCTCGACAGCGCGAGTGTTAATGCGTAGGAAGTATTCGCCACCATCCTGTGGGTCTTCAATTTTGCAGTCGTAAGTGGCACGATAGTATTCCCATTGCCAGCGGATGAAGCCAGCTTTTGTGGCACTCTCGTCCAGATAGAGAAGATCACTCTTCAATCCTACGAGGCCCGTGTTCTCAAAAATCATAGCACGCATATCCCCCTTATGAAGTATAATGATGAATTTCTGATCCGATTGCTGATGTTCTACCTCATGATAGTATGTTTCTAAAGGTTGTGCAAGAGTAGGCAGTGCCTAACAATACCCAGTTTTTTGCGTTTCTGCTACAATAAAAGAATTATAGTCGTTCGCGGCTGGAACAAAGTGAACAGGACTGCTATCGCTTGCTATGGATGCGGGTTTATCGAGAAGGGGATGGAGAACTTATGAAGAGCTTAGCGGTTGATTCGCTCATGCCGGAGATCGTGGAATGGAGACGCCATTTGCATCGTCATCCGGAGTTGTCTTTTCATGAAAAGGAAACGTCAGCGTTTATAGCAGATAAGTTAGCCAAATTCGGAATTGAAGTCAGAAAAAGCGGGACAGGGTATGGTGTGCTTGGCATACTACGGGGAAAGCGGCCGGGGAAAACTGTGGTTCTTCGTGCGGACATGGATGCCCTACCTATTAAAGAGGAGAACAAGAAGGATTACGTTTCGCAAAATGAAGGGGTAATGCATGCTTGTGGACATGATGGCCACACTTCTATACTGCTCGGTGTAGCCTCTTACTACAGCAGTCGGCTTGAAGAGCTGGAAGGGGAGCTGCGTTTTCTTTTTCAGCCCGCAGAGGAAGTATGCCCAGGAGGGGCGCAGGGAATGATTGCCGAAGGCATGTTAGAAGGAGCGGATGCAGTGTATGGTCTGCATCTGTGGACTCCATTGCCTATGGGAACTGTAGGGAGTGCTCCGGGACCGTTGATGGCATCTGCGGACGAGTTTTTTATAGATATCATTGGCAAAGGCGGACATGGCGGCATGCCGAACCGTACCATTGATAGCATCGTGGCGGGAGCGGCGCTGGTGACCCAGCTGCAAAGCATTGTAAGCCGCTCTGTGAACCCGCTGGAGCCCGCTGTACTCAGTGTAGGAACCATTCAAGGGGGATTCGCCCAGAATGTCATTGCCGAGCAATGCCGGATCACAGGGACAGTGCGGGCATTCGACGAGGAGACACGGCATTTGATACGCCAGCGAATCGAAGAAATGACCGTTTCTATTGCCAGCGCTTACGGGGCAGAAGCTAAGATAGATTACGTTATGGGATATCCTCCCCTCGTAAATCATGATGGTGAAGTGCAGCGGTTTTTCGAGGTGGCCCCAGCGGCTTTAGGAGAATCTGTTGAAGTGATTCGGATGGAAAAGCTGATGCCAGCTGAGGATTTTGCCTATTATGTTAAGGAGATTCCAGGCTGCTTTATGTTTGTGGGTGCCGGAAATCCGGATAAAGAGGCTGACTATCCACATCATCATAGCAAATTTGATTTTGACGAAGATGCCATGCTGCACGGAATGAAGCTGCTCATTGCTATGGCGAATTCCTGTATGCGTGAGAACACAATCGTATAATTTCGTTTCATAGAGGAGAACCTATTCCCATAACATGGAGACCATGATTAGGAGGGTTCATTCTTGAAGACAGTGAAAGAGGTTATGACGAAGGAGCCTGCAACGGTTACGCTGCAAGATAATGTGTATGAAGTTGCCGTGAAAATGCGAGATTATGACACGGGATTTATACCTGTTGTTGATAATGAAGAACATAAGACACTGCTCGGCGTAATTACTGACCGCGATCTCGTGATTAGAGGTTATGCGGCTAAACATCCTGGTTCAACCTCAGTGGAAACTGTAATGAGTAAAGAGATTCAGACCGTCTCGGAGAATACTTCAGTAGATGAGGCTGCAGAGATAATGGCTGGCTGGCAAATTCGCAGGCTGGCGGTGACACGTGACCAGAAGCTGGTGGGCGTAGTGTCGATTGGAGATCTGGCTGTGCGCGACATTTTTGCGGATGAAGCTGGTGATGCCCTCCATGATATTTCGCAGCAGCACTTACATTAAATAGTCAGATAGGGAAGCTCATGACCGTTATGCGGGGATGGGCTTTTTCCTGTTATATGAAAATAAACAAAATTACATAGCGCAAGCTTAAATCACTTGAACTCTAGGGAGGAAAAGCTATGAATGGATCAGGAGCTTGCATCGTACGCAGGGACCGGACAATTTTACTGGAATGTGCTCATCCGGATTTTGAGGTGGCAAGGAAAAAGCTAGGGACCTTCGCGGAGCTGATAAAAAGTCCTCCTGCTTACCATACCTACCGAATTACCCCTTTATCTCTTTGGAATGCAGCTGCGCTTAATTATACTGCTGAGGAGATTATCACTAGCCTGCATCACCTTGCACGCTGGGGTGTTCCCACAGGACTGGAGGAGGAAATCGAAACTCTTTTGTCCAGATATGGAAAGCTGACTCTTCATGGCCAAGAGACCCAGAATGAGGTCGTTATGTTAAGAGCGGATGCTCCTGAGCTTTTGGATGAATTGAGTGACGAACAAGGTCTAAAATCGCTGGGTCTACTGAGAATAAATCCTCTGGAATGCTCGTGCCCTGCGGAGAATAGAGGGCTTTTGAAACAAGAGCTGATGAGATTGGGTTATCCAGTTCTCGACTACGCCGGATATCATGAAGGGCAAGCGCTTAGCTTGACCTGGAAGGAGAATCTCGATACCTGCAAGGCTGATTCGGCAAACGATTCATTTGGCTTACGTGAATATCAGCAGGAGGCCGTTCAGCTGTTTCAAGGGACAGAAGGACAAGGGGGAAGCGGTGTGGTGGTGCTGCCTTGTGGCGCAGGGAAGACAATTGTAGGAGTAGCAGTACTTGAAAGTCTCCAATGTGAAACCCTAATTTTAACTTCAAATACAACGTCCGTAAGGCAATGGATGGATGAACTGCTGGAGCGAACAGATTTGGCTGGGGAGGCAGTGGGGGAATATTCTGGTGAAAAAAGAGAAGTGCGGCCAGTCACCATTGCCACCTATCAAATATTAACGCATCGTTCGTCCAAAGACGGTCCGTTTCTCCATATGAAGCTGTTTAACGAACGCAATTGGGGCTTGATTATATATGATGAGGTTCACCTGCTTCCAGCGCCTGTATTTCGGGCTACAGCAGACATTCAGGCTACACGTCGACTGGGGCTTACAGCCACTTTGGTTAGAGAAGACGGGAAGGAAGGGGATGTGTTCTCTTTAATCGGACCGAAACGCTACGATTTGCCTTGGAAGGAGCTGGAGCAGCAGGGCTGGATCGCTGAAGTGGAATGTGTAGAGATCATTGTGCCGATGAATCCGGAGCTTAAACAAGAATATATGTACGCGGCGGCAAAAGAAAAATTTCGTATGGCTTCCTGCAATCCTGCCAAAGCTGAAATTGTAGCCAAGCTTCTAAAGGTCCATACAGGTTCTTCGGTGCTGGTTATTGGACAATATCTCGACCAGTTAAGTGAACTGGCTGACAGGATCGGGGCGCCTTTAATTACCGGCAAAACGAAGCAGCGTGAAAGAGACGAGCTATATGCGGCTTTTAACGAGGGAGATATACAGGTACTGGTGGTGTCGAAAGTAGCGAATTTCGCGGTGAATTTACCTGACGCGTCGATTGCTATTGAAGTCTCAGGAGCTTATGGATCACGGCAGGAGGAAGCTCAGCGACTAGGTCGAATTCTCCGCCCCAAAGCGGGGGAGAATAAAGCCTATTTCTATACACTGGTATCTGAAGATAGCCGGGAACAGGATTTCGCTTTGCGACGCAGGATGTTTTTGACTGAGCAGGGCTATGAATATGTCGTTAAAAAGATGCCGAGTGGAGAGGAGCGAACCATCCATTGAACCAGCTGTCTACAGAAGCATTAGAGGTCTTAAAGCGATTATGTGCAGCTTATGCTGCCCAGCCGTTTGAGGAAGGGAAGGAAGAACGATTGCGCCCTGTGGCGCTTTGTCGTGCTGAGCAAAAGCTTGCAATGAACGAATTGCGCCGCGAGGGGCTGTTAACTGCAAGGCATAAAATATTAGGCGAAAAGCTGTACCAGATTCCTGTTGATCAGCTGCCGGCAATTGAACAAGAATTTTTCCCATATCAGCCGCAATTCATTTCCGGGCATTTAGTGAGTCTTACCATGGAAGCAGGAGCCGGACTGGCGATAGATTTGTTTCGGGCTTTGCTGTTCACCGCTTGGGAAGGGTTGCCGCTGACAGCCAAGGGGATTATTCATAAAAAGCATCTTAACCGCTTAGCGGCGCAGCTCTCTTTTGGGGAGGAGCATTTGCAAGGGCTCTCCGTAGGTTCTCTATTAGAGGAACAGAAAACTCTTTCTGTCATTGTGACGGTAGACATCCTGCTGTGTCTTGGACTTATCCACAGGCAGAACACCGGATACACGCTTGATCTGGAGCTGTTGGATCGTTGGCTGCAGCTTCCTGAAGCGACGATGAGTGACATTCTTTATGGGATTGTAATTAATCGCTCTGGAAGCGTGGGGCCAGCCGATCAACATTTTCGTTATATAATTTCTAATGCAGATTTTATCCCCGGGAAATGGATAATGCTGCCCGCACTATTAGACTGGATGATGGCTTCTAATCTCACAGGTAACGTTGCCCGTAATGAGCTTGAGAAGTCAAGCTTGAACTGGTTACGTTGTTTAACAGGCTTTGGCTGGTGTGAACTGGGAGAAACCGCTGAGGGCATGTTGTGTTTTCGCTGGACCGCTGCTAAGCCAATGCTATCTGCTGAGAGGGGATCATTCGCTGCTGTTGGGTCTGGAGATACACAGGAACAGTTTATTGTGCAGCCGGATTTCGAGGTGCTGGTTCCACCGGAGGTCCCCTATTCTGTACGATGGACACTGGCTGGCTGCGCTGAGCTCCAGCAAAGTGATATGATATGGAGCTTCCGGCTGACGAAAGAGAGGTTGGAACTTGCAGCTGAGCGTGGAATGTCACCGAATGACATCATCTCCTGGATAAGTGAGCATGCAATGGGCGGGCTTCCTTCGATGGTTCAAATGTCCCTTGAGCAATGGGTAAAAAGTATTGGCCGTACCTCATTATCGCAAGTAATTCTCTTGACCTGTCAGACGGAAGCAGATGGAGCTGCTATCGCAGCTCACCCGCGTTTACAGGAGAATCTTGAACGTATCGGTCCTTTACATTTCATAGTGGACCCGGAATATATGGAACAGATACGAAAAGAACTGTACTCCGCGGGGCTAGCGCCTTCCAGAATCATTGGAGGACAAGGGGAGGATCCAAACGTAGGGTGGAGTTGGTTTCCTCATGAAACAGGAAACCCCGAGGCAACGTATGTTCTTCCAGAGCTGAATGTAGAACTAGGATTGCTGTCCAAAGGGAATCCTTTTCTTAACCTGCCGGTTATTGCTCCTGAACAAGAGGAGGAGATTCTCTTCGGTGGAGAAAATGTACCGCAGATCTGGAGCAAAGAATGGCGGCATTATCATAGCTCGACTGCACAAAAGGTGATGGAGCAAGGGTTAAGATGGGGAGTCAAAGTGCGTTTTGCACTAAAAGATCAGACGTTAGATTTTATCCCTTCCCGCATAAGCGGAAATCCATGGAGAGTTTCCGGACAGCTGCTCTATCATGATGGTGAAACGGTTGAAGATATAGAGCTCACTCCGGAAGACTGGAAGGAAATGAAGTTAGTTATTCCCAAAGGACGAAGAAATTCCTCTTCTGCTCAAGCGAGTGATTATGGTATGATAGAAAAGTCTACTGAATCGGTAGATCATTAACGAAGAAAAGAGCTGAGTTCATGAGCGTAGCTGAAATAAATACGGTCGATATGGCTGAAGTGCTGACATACGCCTATGAATTAGGCGATATGATTAATCAATCCGCCGAGGTGTCGGATTACTTATACTGGAAAGGACGGGTTGATACGAACCCCGAAATTCAGGCCATGGTCAAACAACTTCAGACTAAGAAGGAGTTGTTTGAAGAAACACAGCGATTCGGACATTTCCACCCGAATTATCATTCAGCAAAGGATGAGGTTTCGGCAGTAGAAGCGGAACTGGAGCGGTTCGAAGAAGTTGTTCGTTTCAAGCTGGCAGAGAAGACCCTTGACGACATTCTGCATTCCATGTCGGAAGCGATTGCTTTTTCAGTATCCGATAGCATTAAAGTACCAAGTAATGATCCTTCCCCTAAAGGTGGATGCGGCAGCGGGGGAAAATGCTCCTGCGGATAAGCTTCCCTTAGGATTTAGAGAGAGAAAGGCGGTTTAGCTTATGTTTGCGGAACGGACAGGATACATCATTTGGGTAAGTGACGTTAAAGCGGCACGTAACCTTGAGAAATACGGAACATTACATTATGTTTCTCGGAAAATGCATTATGCAGTTATGTATGTAAATGCAGAACGGGCCGAGGAAGTTATGAAGAATGTCCGCAGACTCTCCTATGTACGAAAGATTGAAAGATCTTATCGTAACGAAATTAAGACAGAGTATACTAGTAATGGACCGGACAAGTCCCGTAATTACAGTATGTGATTCCAGGAGATAAACAGGCGCTTAAACAGCGCCTGTTTTTTTTATGCTTATTTACAAAAAAACGCCATTACTCTCGACGGTAGAAACTTGTACAACTTTCGGCAATGAGGTAAGATGACAACATTAAGTGCATACTAAGACCCTTATGGTGGAGTGTGATGATGATGCGCAACAAGGGGACGGATTGGCCCAGCACTTATGAGCCCTTCCACATCATGCTGAACGATTACAGGGTCGCTGATATCGTTATAACAAATCATGCGAAGAGCCGTTATATGGACCGCATCAGCAATGGTGCAAGCAATGCCGAAGAGGTCGCTGCATGGATGTGGCAGTGCCTAATGCAGAATCGGATCAAGCCCTTTTCAAGCAGTGATTATAACGCATATTTAATTGACGATGACTCTGTAGTAATCGCTGAGTTTACGGAATTGACAGGTGAGAGAGATCTCTCAGGCCAGCCATTATATTCTATGATCATCGTTTCGTTTCTTGGGAGAATCTCGGAGATGCCACAGTTGAGAGATTTAAAGACCTATTTTTCACTGCTGCGTAATTCTCACCGCACAAAGCTGTCGAAGAAGAAACGAAGACGCAAATAGTCTATAAAGAAACGGGCAAGAGGCATGCGGCGAGTCTGCATGTCCTTTTTAAAAATATAAGAATTTATATACTGCACGATTATAATATTCTTAAGTTTCTACGAGAAACGATTGTCGTCTTTAAAGGACGTTCTTTTTGTAATATAAGGAGTTGCGAAGCATGAACTTTCATCAGCTGCATATTTTTTATACGGTCTCCGAGCGGGGAAGCTTCTCGGCGGCGGCGCAGACTTTACATATGACTCAACCAGCTGTGACCATGCAGGTACAGGCACTGGAGGATTATTTTGGCACCAAATTGTTTAACCGTTCCACCAAAAAAATCGTACTCTCCGAAGCAGGGCACACCCTGATGCCATACGCGCTGCGCAGTATTCAGCTGATGCGTGAGACGGATCAAGCGATGTCAGCATTCACACATATGCTGGAGGGGCGGCTGCAGCTTGGGGCGAGTCTTACGATAGGAGAATACGTGCTGCCACGGCTGTTAGGCCCTTTCGGAAAGCAATATCCTAACATTTCAATTATGATGAAAGTGATGAACACCTCGCAAATTATGGAGGAAATCCTCAAGCATCAACTGAATTTTGGCTTAATTGAAGCCCCGGTCACACATCCGGACATGGAGATCGAGCCCGTGATGGGGGATGAACTGAAGTTGATCGTGCCACATGATCATCCACTTGCGGAGCAGCAAGAGGTTACCTTGGAGCAAGTGCTTCAGCATCCTTTTGTATTGCGTGAGCAGGGCTCAGGAACGCGGCGTGTGATGGAGGAGCAGCTGTTCTCCAAGGGACTTGATCCGGGAACTATGAAGATCGTGATGGAGCTTGGAAGTACGGGAGCTGTGAAATCAGCGGTGGAAGCAGGTCTTGGCATAACGATCATATCGACCTCTTCGGTCAAGCATGAAGTTGCGCTGGGACTGTTGAAAATTGTGAATATCTCCGATGCCTCTTTTAAAAGACAATTCTACGCCATTCATCTAAAATCAACACTGCTGCCAATTTCTGCAGTAACCTTCCTGACTTATTTGCGTGAGCATTCGAATCAAATCTGATAGTTAAAGCGGGGGATATTACAATGTCAATTGTTCTACGTGGAGAAAAGCTAGTATTGCGCGATATTACAGAGGCTGATTTTCAGAAGCTTTATTATCACTATCATGAAGCTGAAGACCGTGAACACTTGAAATGGGATGGTCCCTATAAATCTTTGGCACATCAAAGATTCGAAAAGTTTACCGAGGACTACATAGGACATTTGGCGTTAGTTGAGACGGAAACCCCGCGTAACCTGTTGATCATAGAAATAGACGGCAAGGTAAAGGGGAAAGTAGGGCGCTACTGGATATCGCAAGAAACCAACTGGATGGAGATTGGTATAGTAATCTTTGATTCTAGTTATTGGTCAGGTGGTTACGGTACGGAAGCGTTTAAGATGTGGATAGATTATTTATTTAATTCTCTTGATACAGTCCGTCTTGGAATAGGCACCTGGTCAGGGAATAAAAGAATGATCGGGTTGGCAGCGAAATGTGGCATGGTGGAGGAAGCTCGCGTCCGTAAAGCACGAATCGTGCGAGGAGAATACTATGATGCCATAAAAATGGGGATTCTGCGGGAAGAGTGGGAGAATGCAGGTAACCTATCTGCTAAGGATGTATGTGACCTCCATACCCATACTCAAGCCTCTGACGGCATGCAGCCGCCAGCGGAGAATGTACGGCTTGCTAAGGAGAAGGGGCTAAGCGCTGTTGCCATTACGGATCATGATACAGTAGCTGGCGTGAAGGAAGCCTGTGAAGCAGGAGAGAAGTACGGAATAACCGTTGTGCCTGGTGTAGAGATCAGTACGCGTGCTGGTGGCAAAGACATTCATGTGCTGGGCTATTTTGTTGATCCTGAGAATGAACAATTTCTCTCACGTTTGGAAGGGCTAAGAGATACCCGGGCACTTAGGAATGAAGCGATAATCACCAAGCTGCAAGACCTTGGGATTGCGATTACCTTGGAACAGGTTATAGCGGGGATCGGGCGGGAATTGAAGCCTGATGAAAGCATTGGCCGGCCACATATTGCCGACGAGCTGGTTCGGCTTGGGGCAGCTACCGATATGAGAGATGCCTTCAACAAGTATTTGGCCGAGGGTGCAGCAGCCTATGTGTCTCCTCCCAGAATCACACCGGAGGAAGCTTGCGAGTGGATCATTGAGGCAGGAGGGTCTCCAGTATTAGCCCACCCGGGCTTGTACGGGGATGACCTTCTGGTGCGAGATATTCTGGAGCAAGGCGCTTTTAAAGGGATTGAGGTCTATCACTCTGATCACGGACCTGCGGAAGAAGAACGTTATCAAGTTATGGCTGAGGATTATAATCTGTTAATAACCGGAGGTTCTGACTTTCATGGTGCCCGTCAAGGCGTAATTTTTCACGGGGATATCGGCAGTGTTACGGTTTCTACAGAAGTACTGAAGTTTTTAAACAAGAAGGCATGAAATTAGTCGATTTGCGGAGCAAATTATAAAAACCTCCAGCCTTAGATGTTCAACATCTGCAGCTGGAGGTTTCTTTATATCTAGTAGTTAGCTTCTCAAAGTATTTGGAAGACTCTTAATTCTTTCCTCATTAGGTGTGACGAACAGTGTCTTTTGATGATCATAGATTACAAATCCCGGCTTGGAGCCGCTTGGCTTACGTACATAGCGGATCAATGTACAGTCCACAGGCACACTGCTGGACTGTTTGGCTTGGCTGAAATAAGCGGCAAGCTGAGCGGCTTCTTCTAGCGTTGCATCTCCAAATTGCTCACTTCGGATGACCACGTGTGATCCGGGGATGTCCTTGGTATGCAGCCAAGTATCATTCGGAGAAGCCAGCCGATTGGTGACGTATTCGTTCTGCAAATTGTTTTTGCCGATATAAATATCGATTCCTTCCGAAGAGGTGAAGACCTGTAATGTGGGTCTGGTGGCCTTTTTCTTCTTTTTACCCTTTTTGCTCCGGTCACGCAGATAACCTTGGCTTACAAGTTCGTCGCGGATCTCCTCAATGTCGTTGAGGGAAGCGTGGGCAAGTTGCTGCAGCAGACTCTCCATATACAAAATTTCCTCATGCGTCTTCAAAAGCTGTTCATTAATAACAAGCAGGCTGTTTTTATATTTGTTGTATTTTTTGAAATAACGTTGTGCATTGTCCGAAGGATTTAATAACGGATCGAGCGGAACCACCATTTCCGCCTGATTTTCATCATAATAATTGACCAAGGAGGCTTCTTTATCCCCTTTGGATACCGCGTGTAATGAAGCGAAAAGCAACTCACCCCAAATGCGGTAACGATCAGCATCCTGAGCTTCGTCGAGATCCTTCTGCAAATTAGCGAGTTTTTTAACGTTTTTGCTCCGTTCATTGCTGAGGAAACGGATCAAATCACTCACCCGTTGCTTTACAGTATCGCGCTCGGCTTTATCCCCGTAATAATCCTCCATACATTCACTGATGGAGTTGTAATGTTTCGCACTCTCACCCAGAAGTGTTAAGGGGATCGCAGAAAAAATCATTTTACCTTTTGCGTTTGCACCTGCAACAGGAGAAAACTCGTTATCGCATACGGGTCCCATTACGGAATGGAAGGCAACCCATAATTTTGTTGGAAACGCTGCTTCGGTTTCTGTAACTTCGCCTTTATCCAAGGTGTTTCTCAGACGAAGAGCAATTTCACCAGCAATCAGCGGGCTCATTCCGCTGAAAGCATGTACCATCCAGCCCACCGGGTCAGCTGAGGGAGATGGACCGCCAGAACCGTCAGGTTTTTGCTCTACTGCTTCTTTTGTGATCAGATTAGCAAGCTCTCCCTCAATGATTTCTTCTGGCTCAGCTTCCTCCTCAACATCCTCTATCAGCGCAGCTTCTTCAGCAGCCGAGATTAAATTCAGAAATTGCTCCTGGCCGATTTCCAAAGGGTTCAGCTTATGCTGCTGAGGCGGCTCTGTGTAGGCGATGCCGGGCATCACAATCCGATAGCTGCTAATCGATGGAGTTACATGATGAATGCCGTCTATGATCGTTCCAGAGCTGAGATCAGTAAGAATGATGTTACTGTGCCGACCCATCAGCTCTATGATGATCTTTTTGGCAAATACGTCACCAAGCTCATCTCTAGTCTTGACGTTTATGTGAATAATTCGTTCCATGCCTACCTGCGTAATGCTTTCAATGGTCCCTCCCTCACAATGCTTCCGCATAAGCATGCAGAACATGGGGGCTTCCGAAGGATTAATGCTGTTTCTTTCGGTAAAATGCACCCGAGGATACGTAGGATTAGCAGAGAGCAGCAGCTTGCCGCCGCCACCTGCGCCGCGCAGGTTAAAAATTAAATCGTGATTGTTCGGTTGATATATTTTTCCTATACGTGCACCTATGAATGATTGCAATTCGTGCACGATAGCTTTGGTAACAATGCCGTCTAATGCCATGATAAAGCTCTCCTGTCGCCGTGAAATGAATTTCTTAAATATAAGAAAGTAAAAGTTTCACACAATACTTTATGTCTTATATTTCTCGTTCAAACGCCTACCTGTCCTTATAAGGACGCCAAAGACGTTTATGCTTACCTCTCTATGATGCCATACTTTAGGACATTCGCGCAAAAGGGGAATTGGATAGGGGTGATATTATTGGACGACCTTGAATACATTTGTCATGAACAGGTGGAAAAGCTGTGCGCCGCCGGAAGTAAAGAAACGACCGGGAGGGAAAGAAAAGTCATGGAACAAAACAGTTGGCACCGTCTCGGTGCAGAAGAGCTGCAGAAAATGTTCAATGTCCAGCCAAGGACGGGCCTCAGTGATGAGGAAGCCGCGGAGAGACGAAAGGAGAACGGGTACAACGAGCTGTCGGAAGGAAAGACAGTATCTCCGTTTACCCTGCTGTTGAACCAGTTCAAGGATTTCATGGTGCTTGTGCTCATGGGTGCAACGCTTGTATCCGGGTTGCTAGGCGAATACTTGGATGCCATCACGATCATCGCGATTATCCTACTGAATGGAGCGCTTGGATTTGTTCAGGAGTTTCGCGCCGAACGTTCGCTCAGAGCTTTAAAGCAGCTCTCCGCACCTTCTGCGAAAGTGCTACGTGGAGGGAATAGCGAGATTATCCCAGCCAAGCTGTTGGTGCCAGGCGATATTGTCTTGCTGGAGAGTGGTGATCGGATTCCTGCTGATGTACGTTGGTTGGAATGCAGTGCTCTATATGTGGAAGAATCCGCACTTACTGGGGAATCATTACCTGTCTCGAAGCATTCGGAAGCGATCCGTGCAGAAGAGATTCCGCTTGGTGATCAGAAGAATTTAGGCTTCATGGGCACTATGGTAACCAGAGGAACAGGGAGAGCTGTTGTAATCCGTACCGGTATGAATACGGAAATGGGTAAGATAGCAGATCTAATCCAGAATACGGATTCTCAGGAAACACCTTTGCAGCATCGGCTTGAGCAACTTGGAAAGATTCTGATCTACGTATCTCTGGGATTGACAATTGTAGTTGTGGCAGCAGGTATTCTGCATGGACAGCCTGCCACCTCCATGTTCTTGGCTGGTGTGAGCTTGGCAGTTGCCGCGATTCCGGAAGGGCTCCCCGCTATTGTAACTATTGCGCTTGCGCTAGGTGTGCAGCGGATGATCAAACGCAAAGCTATCGTTCGTAAATTGCCGTCAGTGGAAACGCTGGGCTGTGCCTCGGTAATCTGTTCAGACAAGACAGGAACTTTAACGCAGAATAAAATGACGGTGACCCGATTATGGACGGGTGGACGTGGTCTTGAGGTAACAGGCGAAGGGTATGCTCCAAATGGACAGGTTCTGGAGAAAGGTAAAGCAGTGGATCTAAAACATGATCAAAGCTTACGGCGGATGTTGCAGGTCGGCGCATTATGCAGCAACGCGGAAATCATCGAGACCTTCCAGTCTGAAGTGCGAGGCAAACGCAAAGGGAAGGATAAGGATGCTATTCTTGAAAAGTCTGCAGACAACACTTCCGTTTGGGAACTGAAGGGCGACCCGACTGAAGGAGCACTCGTGGCACTGTCAGGAAAGATGGGTCTGACCGCTCAGACGCTTGCTGTAACCTACACTCGTGAACAGGAATTTCCGTTTGATTCTGAACGGAAGCTGATGTCTGTGATCGTAGGCCATCCTGGAGGACGGATGGTATGTACAAAAGGTGCGCCCGATGTACTGCTCAATCGCTGCTCATACATGCTTTGGGAGGGCGGTGTTGTGCCTTGTACGCCGACTTTGCGGCAAAAGGTGCTTGATGCCAATGAGCAGATGGCTTCTGGAGCCCTTCGTGTGCTAGGTATGGCTTACCGGGATATGCGACCAAATGAACATGTGAATAGTGAAAAGGATGCGGAGAATCAATTAGTCTTTATTGGTTTGGCTGGAATGATTGATCCGCCACGTCGTGAAGTCCGCGATGCCATCAGCGTCACACGCCGGGCCGGGATTAAGACGGTTATGATTACCGGTGACCATGGAACAACTGCCGAGGCTATTGCTCACCAGCTGGGAATTCTGCAGCGTGGGGGAACGGTGCTGACAGGTGCTCAGTTAACCCGGATGGATGATGATGAGCTGGATAAGGTATCGGACAATGTGTATGTATTCGCCCGCGTATCTCCAGAGCATAAGCTTCGGATCGTTAAATCGCTACAACGTCATGGTCACGTAGTGGCTATGACCGGAGATGGAGTGAATGACGCTCCAGCCATTAAGGCTGCGGACATCGGAATAGCCATGGGTATCACAGGCACAGATGTGACCAAGGAAGCATCATCACTTGTTCTCGGAGATGATAACTTCTCTACGATCGTTGCTGCCATCGAAGAAGGCAGAAACATCTATGAGAATATTCGTAAATTCATTCGTTATTTGTTGGCATCCAATGTAGGAGAAATTCTGACAATGTTCTTTGCAATGATGCTCGCTCTGCCATTGCCGCTCGTTCCCATTCAAATCCTTTGGGTCAATCTGGTGACAGACGGACTGCCAGCGATGGCCCTTGGCGTGGATCAGCCCGAGAAGGATTTGATGGAGCATAAACCGCGTGGTGCGAAAGAGAATATTTTTGCCCGCCGCTTAGGCTGGAAAATTATAAGCCGTGGACTCTTAATTGGCTTATGTACGCTAGGAGCATTTTGGCTAACTTTACGTATAGCACCAGAGAATCCTGCACAATTGATTCGCGCACAGTCGGTGGCTTTTGCGACACTCGTTATGGCACAGTTGATCCACGTCTTCGATTGCCGCAGCTCGCGCTCAGTGTTCCACCGCAATCCGTTCCAGAATAAGTATCTAGTGCTTGCCGTATTGTCATCAGTCTTACTGATGCTGGCCGTAATGTACGTGCCTGTGCTCCAGCCTGTCTTCAAAACAGTGCCGCTCAATTTCCGCGAATGGTGTCTGGTGTTTGTAACAGCGGGAATCCCAACCTTCTTGATGGGTGCCGGCAGTGTTTGGGGCGGCAAACGTAATCGGGGGCGCAGCGGCAGTACGATGATAAAAAGTACAAAAATTTCAGCATAAAGTCAATACTAATGCTCCATTCCTAAAGGTATACTTGTTGCAGTTAACCGCTCATATGCTTGCGAAATGCTAAATTACACAGAACCTTAAGCTTAAGCGAATGCTAACATAACCTTTAGGAGTGGACTTTTAATGGAATTTACAAAAATGCACGGCCTCGGTAATGACTTCATCGTTGTTTTCGGTGAGCAAGAGCTGCCAAGTAATGCAGCGGAGCTTGCTGTAACCCTATGCAACCGGTTCTTTGGAATCGGTGCTGACGGACTGGTATATATCCTTCCTTCTGAGCGTGGCGATTTCATGATGCGTATTATGAATTCTGATGGTTCGGAGGCGGAGCAGTGCGGAAATGCTATTCGCTGTGTCTCTAAATATGTATATGACCACGGACTGGTAAGCTCAGAGCAGATTGTAATAGAAACGATTGGTGCCGGAGAACAAAAGGTTACATTAAACGTGAAAGACGGTGTTGTGGAGACTGTAACTGTAGATATGGGCGAACCTGTATTGTCCGGTCTGCAAATTCCAGTATCTATTGATGCAGAGCCAGTGCTCTCTCAGCCGATTGAAGCGGACGGAACCGAATTTACGTTCACAGCGGTATCCATGGGAAATCCTCATTGCGTGATTTACGTAGAAGATGCAGTGAATTTTGATCTTGCCACATGGGGACCTAAGCTTGAGGTACATCCTTTGTTCCCGAGAAAAGTAAACGTTGAATTCGCAACGGTACTGGATCGGGGGAGAGTGGATATGCGTGTCTGGGAACGTGGGGCAGGACCTACGCTTGCCTGTGGCACTGGAGCCTGTGCAACCCTTGTCTCCTCTGTGCTGAATGATCTTACAGACCGGGCAGCTTGGATTAGTCTAAAGGGCGGCGATCTCTATATTGAATGGAATGAAGAGGATAATCATGTTTATATGACTGGACCTGCTGAGGTCGTATTCACGGGCAGTGTAGCAATATAAAAAATAATAAAAAAGGCAGTCCAAGAGCGCATTCTTGGACTGCCTTTTTTGTGTTTTTAACCTGATGTGACTTTAAGCAGCCGAATAATGGAAGGAGTAACCGAGAATAATACTACAATGTTTATGAGAGAAAGGAGGGGAGCTTGTTGAACATCAACGGGTTAACTAAAAGAAATAAATCCGGTAAGGGACAGCAAGCAGACCCGGCGGGTTCAGGTTCGGGAGCCAGATTAACCATTCATCTGGAGCAGACACTAAACAATATCATTACCGAGCTGGGAGATAGTCCGGATCTTAGAATCCGCCAGGTAAAGCTTGGTGAGCAATCCTTTGTTGAGGCTGCTGCGGTACATCTTAATGGTCTAGCTAAGACAGAAACCGTGAATCAATTTGTAATGGGTTCATTGCTCTCCATAACAGATGAGATGCTTAAGGAAAGTAATACTGCAGCAAATAATCTGAATGACCTCATTTTAAACCGTGCCCTGGAAATAGGTGAAGCGCAGCTGCAGGAGGATTGGAACGAGGTGCTGCTCGGAATTCTTTCTGGGAAGACACTGATTCTCATTGAAGGTTATGACAGTGGCATCATGTGTGAGACTGAAGGAGGGGAAGCTCGTTCTGTCACTGAACCCTCCACTCAGCTAGTTGTGCGTGGTCCAAAGGATAGCTTTGTTGAATCTTTGGCTACGAATGTCTCATTAATACGCAGAAGAATAAGATCACCCAAACTAAGACTCGAGCATGTGAAGATCGGGGCGGTAACTCAGACCGATGTGGTTTTTATGTACATCAAGGATACTGCGGACGAGAAGCTGGTTGAAGAAGTTAGAAAACGGCTGCAGCAGATTAATGTAGATGCCATCATGGAATCCGGTTATATCGAAGAGCTGATTCAGGATAAGACCTTTACCCCTTTTCCAACGATCAATAACAGCGAGCGGCCAGACGTGGCTGCAACGAATCTGTTAGAAGGGAGGGTAGTGATTGTCGTTGATGGCACCCCCTTTGTATTGATTTTGCCTGCGGTTTTCACTCTTTTTTTTCAGTCAGCTTCGGATTATGCGCAAAGGTTCGATATTGCTATTCTGATGCGAATTATTCGGTATATCAGTTTTATTGTGCTTATTCTAGGGCCTTCCGTGTATATAGCTTTGACGACGTTTCATTATGAGATGATCCCTACGACTTTGCTGATCAACCTGTTATCGCAACGGGAAAATGTGCCTTTCCCCGCTTTTGTCGAAGCTATTCTAATGGAAGGTGCGTTTGAAATCATCCGGGAAGCGGGAGTAAGAATGCCGCGTGCAGTTGGGCAGACCGTATCTGTAGTAGGTGCTCTGATTCTTGGTCAGGCTGTGGTAGAGGCTGGAATTATTACGCCCGTTATGGTGATTGTGGTCGCGTTGACCGGGATTGCGAGCTTTGCCATTCCAGCGTATAACATGGCGATTGCGGGCAGAATTATCCGCTTTGGTTTTTTGATATTGGCTGGTATGTTTGGTTTTTACGGGATTACACTGGGTTTAATCGTACTGGTTGCACATATGAACAGTCTGCGGACTTTTGGCGTTCCTTATTTGTCTCCAATCGTGCCTTTGTCATCCAGAGGTCAGAAGGATGCCGTCTTAAGGCTGCCTTTGTGGGCGCTTGGCACAGCAGAACCAGCTCCTGCTACTGCGCAGCAAGGGAACATTTCAGAAGGGAAGGAGATCACAGCCGGACATGAACAGAACCTATCTCCAAAAATTCTTGATAAGACTAAAGGGACACAGCCGCATAAGAAAGGAAAGCAAGATTCTGAGTAAATGCAATTTTTTCTTAGCAGGACTTTTATTACCTTGCGTATTGATCTGTCTTAGTCTCACAGGCTGCTGGGATAGTGTGGAATTAAACAGAAGAGCCATCGTTTCGGGTGTGTCCATAGATAGAGGACCTACAGAAGAAGAGAAATACGTAGTATCCTTTCAGGTTATCGTTGCTGACGAAATCTCTGGGAAGAACGCTAGAGGGACTTCACCTGTTTCGGTATATAAAGGTAGCGGCCGCTCTATGTTTGAAGCATTAGCCAATGCCTCGCGTCAGACTGCACGTTTTTTGTCTTTAGGACATATTCGGGTGGTCATCATTTCCGAGAAGTTCGCGCAAGAAGGCATCAAGGATATCATGGATGTGCTGGAAAGGGAAAGTGAAACCCGGCTGACAAGCCTGATTTTTATTTCCAAGGGACAGCCTGCTAGTGAATGTATGACGACTATGACCGTGTTCGGAAGAATTCCATCCAACGATTTGGTGGAAAAGCTGCAGACGACCTCTAAACAATTCGGATATAACTATCGGATGGAAGTGGATGATATTATCCGGGGGATACAGGTTCCTGGTGGGGGGCCAGTGATCAATGGCGTGCTAGTGACTGGAGATTTGGAGCAGAGGGAAAGTAATGATAATTTAAAAAAAATAAGACCGGAGGCCATAATAAAAGTTACGGGTCTTGCAGCTTTTAAAGAAGACAAGCTTAAAGGGTGGCTGCAAGGGGAGGAGGCGATCGGTACCGTTTTGCTTAAGAATAAAATCTCTCAGATGCCGGTACTGGTCTCGATAGGTGAGAATGATTATATATCGTTTAATGTGTATTTATCACAGGTACATATCCACGCTGATGCGAAAGACATAGAGCATCCTATCTTCACGATTAACGTCACTCAGCAGGCTGGATTAAAGGAATCGCCCAATGGCTTGGATCTAACAGATCCAACGGTGTTAAATAATCTTTCGAAGCTTTTGGAAAAGAATATTAAAGAACAGATTCGCGCTGCCATAACAACTGCCCGTTCGTTAAAAAGTGATTATCTAGGTTTTGGTGAAGCAGCAGAAAGAGCTAATCCACGTGGCTGGAAACAAGTAAAAGATCATTGGGATCGTATATTTGAAACCTGCCAGATTAATATCAATACGGATGCTGTGATCAGGCATACGGATATGCGGAGTGATTCCTTTCAGTCCAAGTATAAGTAATGACGATAAAGGAGGAGCAGCTATGGGAAAAATAAAAATAGGACTACTCCAATTTTTCACGTTGACTTTGTTGTTTGAACTTGGAACAGCACTGGTAGTGAATCTTGGGATGGAGTCTGGTAAAGATGCGTGGATATCCATACTGCTCGGAAATTTGATCGGTTTGATTATTTTTTCGGGGTACACTTATTTATACAGAAAGTTTCCGGATCTCCCCTTAACGGCATATACCCGCAAGCTGCTGGGAAGATCCTTAGGTACGGTGATTTCCGTTCTCTACATTATCCTTTTTCTCAATTTAGCGGGTCGTGATTTACGGGATGGCAGTTCCATGCTGGTTATGGCTACTATGCACCGCACACCGTTGTTTATCATATCTACATTGATGATCTTATCTTCTGCGTATGTTTTGCATAAAGGAGTAGAGGTGTTATCCCGAACTTCATTGGTATTCGCAACTCTCGTAATGCTGATAGGTATATTTTGCTCGATCATGCTGATGTTATCGGGCTCCATTAATTTGAATCGATTGCTTCCTGTTTTTGAGAATGGGTTCCAGCCTGTGATCGAATCTGTCATTCGTCAGAACTATATGTTCCCTTTTGGTGAAATGATTTGTTTTACCATGCTAATGCCCTATCTGAATAATGTTAAAAAAGGTCCTTGGGTCATCGGAGCAGGGATATTTGTTTCAGGTTTGCTCTTAAGTCTGACTATGATGCTGAATATCTCCGTGCTGGGCACAGATATTGTGAAACGTTCACCCCTCCCTCTGATGCCCACGATTAGCAAGATTTCAATCTCTGATTTTATTCAACGTGTGGATATTCTAGTAGTTATGGTGCTGATTATCGGCGTTTTTTTCAAAATGTCAGTGTTTTTTGCGGCGGCACTTATAGGGATTTCCGAATTGTTCAAAATTCCTTACCGGAGAATGGTCTATCCCTGTGCTCTGATCATTCTGTTCAGCTCGATGTTGAACGCGCGGAGCTTTACTGAACATATTAATGAGGGAGGGAGATTGTTATATACGATTTTCCCGTTCTTTATGGTGTTGATCCCTGTAATTCTTGTCATTGTTGCGGCGATAAGAAGTCATCTTTCCCCGCCACGTTCTGGTTGATGTCCTGTTTTCCAGTAGTAGATATCGGGGATGAACAAGCAGAGCAGCAAAATACAAGCCGTTGCTTTCTCAGAGGCGGTATAGAATAGATAATTAAGGATATAGCCGACGTTACCCAGCCCATAGCCATACAGCCAATCTAGCAAATAAATATACAATAAGCAGAGAGTGGCTAGCAGTAAAGTTACAGCGTATTTTCGGATCAGAAACTTTCTTGTTTTTTTCTTCAAAGTATTCTCTCCTTTATGGAAATATCAGCATTAACGTTAGTATGAAGCTTTTTATAGATGAACATGCATGGTGGATATTTTGGGCTAAATGCATTTCTTTTGGAAAGCTTATCATCCATACCGATTTATGTTACATTAGTATGAAACTAAAGTTAGAAACTAATGTGGCAGGGGAGGATCTTGTTGTGAAGCCGGATTTACGTTCCGCATGGGGAAATAAAGTATTAGTCGGAGACGGAGCGATGGGCACCTACTTATATCAGAAGGGTTTCCCGGTCGGCATTTCCTATGAAGAATTGAATTTGACCTCTCCGGGGGTAATCGAAGATGTTCACCGCAGCTATATTGAGGCAGGGGCAGTGCTGCTGGAGAGCAACACCTTCTCGGCGAACTATGACAGGCTCTCTAAATATGGTCTAGAATCTAAGGTTGAGGAAATCAATCGAGCCGGGGTTAGAATCGCTCGCCGGGCTGCTGGAGATCATGGGTATGTATTAGGAGCTGTAGGATCTATTCGTGCGGGTAAACGTGCGAATCTCTCTTCCACAGAGCTGAAAAAATATTTTACACAGCAGATTGCTGCATTGTTAGAAGAGGACGTAGATGGCATTATGCTGGAAACCTTCTACGATGTTGAGGAACTGCATTTAGCTCTAAGAACACTCCGCAAGATCAGCTCGCTTCCTGTAGTTTGCCAATTAGCTGTCGATGAAACAGCACGCACATTAGATGGATTAACTTTACCGGAAGCTTTTCGTATCCTGGAAAGCGATGGCGCTGATGTTATCGGATTTAACTGTAACACAGGCCCGAACGGAATGAAGCGGGCGCTCAAAGCTGTACAAGGGAGTCTGGTTTTGCCAGCTTCTGTGTATCCAAATGCGGGTGTAGCGGATTATGTAGACGGAGAATACCGGTACGGGGCTTCTCCAGAATATTTTGGGCAAATGGCGCAGACTTTTGCGGAGATGGGCTGCCGGATAATCGGTGGTTGCTGTGGTACAACTCCGCAGCATATCGCAGAAATCTCGTCTGCACTGAAGAATTATGTACCGCAACCGCTTCCTAAACCGTTGCCACCTGCTGTGGAGCGTGTATCGCTGCAAGATAATTTTGGCGATGATGGTAGAGAGGGTAGAGAGCCGAACCTGGTTGATCTGGTAAAGGAACGACATACGGTTATTGTTGAGCTTGATCCACCTCGTGAATTGGATATCGCAAAGTTTATGCAGGGTGCAGAAGCGCTAAGAAGAGCAGGCGCGGATGCGTTGACACTCGCCGACAACTCTCTGGCTGTTACACGGATGAGCAATATGGCGTTGGGGCATTTGGTGCACGCTAAAACCGGACTTCGTCCGCTAGTGCATATTGCTTGCCGGGATCGTAATTTGATTGGTACTCAATCCCATTTGATGGGTTTTGATGCGCTTGGAATTGATCATGTGCTGGCCGTAACAGGTGATCCTGCGAAATTTGGAGATCTTCCCGGCTCAAGCTCGGTTTATGATTTAACTTCTTTTGAGATAATTAGAATGATCAAGCAGCTGAATGACGGGATTTCCTTCTCAGGTAAACCTTTGAAACAGAAAGCGAATTTTGTAATCGGAGCTGCGTTTAACCCGAATGTTAAACATTTGGATAAGGCAGTGCAACGTCTGGAGAAGAAAATCGCCTCTGGTGCCGACTATATTATGACCCAGCCTGTCTATGATCAGGAACTTATCGTGAAGATAGCTGAGGCAACAGCACATCTGGAAATCCCTGTATTCATTGGGGTTATGCCACTGGCAAGCGGACGAAATGCAGAGTTTCTGCATAATGAGGTTCCCGGTATTCAGCTTACGGACGATGTCCGCAACCGCATGAAGGGACTTGAAGGGGAAGCTGGAAGAGCAGAAGGTGTCGCTATCGCTAAGGAACTGTTAGATGTTGCTACTGCCCATTTTAATGGGATCTATCTGATGACTCCGTTCATGTTCTACGATATGAGTGCACAGCTAATGGAGTATGTGTGGGAGAAATCAGGACGCAAATTGTCCCCCTTGTTTCGCTAGTAATAATCAATTACAATAGTGTAATGGATGTGATTCCGTTGTCATTTAGCATGACCGGATACGGTCAATCGTCCCTGCAATTCGGCGGCTACAAGATTATGTTCGAAGTGAAATCGGTGAATCACCGGTACTGCGAAGTTGTACTGCGGATGCCCCGGGATTGGACGGGTTATGAGGATGTGTTGAGAAGAAAGGTTCAGCAGCACATCAAACGGGGAAGAATAGATGTTACCATCAATAGAGAGCACGATGAGTCGACTGTTAGACCGGTTCTGAATCACTCTGCTGTAATGACCTATCTAAAGGCAGCAGAGCAGCTTAAGAATGAATATGGTTTGAGTGGTGAGTTGACTTTACGTGATATACTTTCTATACCCGGTATTATGGACAGCAAAGACGAGGCTGCGGGTGCCGTGTCTGCGACATTAGAAGACTACTCCGAAGTATTGGAGGCGGGACTTGAGCAGTGTTTGCAGTCTCTGCTGGAGATGCGCGCCCGTGAAGGAAGTTTTCTAGCCGCTGATATTGAACAGCGCCTGAACCATCTTGAGAACATGCATGCTGAAATGGTTGAACTTGCACCTGTCGTAATCATTGAATATCGAGAGAAACTTCGACATCGATTAAATGAACTAAATGATGGGACGTTCGCTTTTGATGAGCATAAATTTGGGATGGAGATCGCTATTTTTGCAGATCGCTGTAATATTGATGAAGAGTTGACCCGGTTGTATAGTCATTTCGAGCAATGCAGAGCCCTCCTGAAGGGGAAAGGACCGGTAGGACGCAAACTGGATTTTCTCATTCAGGAGATGAACCGTGAGACGAATACAATCGGATCGAAATGCAATCATCTAACTCTCGTGGGTCTTGTGCTAGATATGAAAGCAGAACTGGAGAAGATTCGAGAACAAGCTGCGAACATAGAGTAATCGGGAATAGGTAATAGCATAGAACTTTATGGGGGGAACTACCGGAACATGGCAATCAAACTTATTAACATTGGCTTTGGAAATATTGTGTCTGCCAACCGCATTATTTCTATCGTCAGTCCGGAATCTGCACCAATCAAACGTATTATCCAGGAGGCACGTGATCGGCATATGTTGATCGACGCCACCTATGGCCGACGGACTCGTGCCGTAATCATTACAGATAGTGATCATGTCATCCTATCGGCTGTACAGCCGGAGACTGTGGCGCATCGCTTATCCAGTAAAGATGACGACAACGACGAATAACAACTAAATGGAGTGTATTATGTCAAAAGGATTGCTCATCATATTATCCGGACCTTCCGGCGTAGGTAAAGGTACTGTTTGTACAGCACTACGTCCGAAGATGCCCGAACTTGTCTACTCAGTTTCTGCTACTACTCGCAGTCCGCGTGCGGGTGAGGAAGATGGCGTCAACTATTTTTTTAAAAGCAAAGATGAATTTATGGCAATGATCGAAGCCGATCAATTGCTTGAATACGCGGAGTACGTAGGTAATTATTACGGTACTCCACGTGATTTTGTGGAGAGAACTCTCAATAGCGGCAAAGACATTATTCTCGAAATTGAGGTTCAAGGCGCTCTCAAAGTTAAAGAGAAATTTCCTGAAGGGATTTTTGTGTTCCTTCTTCCTCCATCCATGGACGAGTTGAAGGACCGCATTCGCGGACGGGGTACTGAGCATCCAGATGTGATCGATCACCGCATGACTGTAGCGGAGGATGAGATCAACTTAATGCAGCATTATGATTATGCTGTTGTGAATGATGAGATTGATCTGGCTTGTAAGAGAATAGAAAGCATTATTATCGCCGAACATTGTAAAGTCAGATAATTTATGCTGAAGGTCAAATGTATTAACAGTAAACTATGAAGAGGTGTCCCAGTGCTATATCCATCCATTGATGAAATGATGACTAAGGTTGACAGTAAGTATTCGCTCGTTGTCGCTGCTGCACGTCGTGCTAGACAATTGCGTGAGGGTGGCAAGACAGATGTGAAGAATCCTAGATCGCATAAATTTGTTGGTGTTGCTCTTGAGGAAATTTACGAAGATCGCATTACTCTAACCCGCGGTGAAGAGTAGTCTCAAGCATAAGTAATAATGACCTATTGTAGAAACGGATGCCGCCTATTTGTTTTGAGGCGCTGCCGTTTCTTCTTGGGTTATGGAGCATTTACGGGTCTTAAATTTATGATGAAAGCCCAGAACCGGGCTCTTTATGACAACCGGAAGGTTGTTATTTTTTTCTCGTCGTAAAGATAGCCATTCGTTGTAAGAGTAGGGAACAGGGGGGAGATCATGTTGAAGAGCTTGAAGGGGAAGACTATTTTACTTGGGATCACAGGAGGAATTGCTGCTTATAAAGCGGCGTCCTTGACCAGTAAGCTTGTCCAAAAAGGTGCCGAGGTCCATGTCATTATGACAGCTTCGGCGAAGCAGTTCATTACAGAATTAACTCTACAGTCACTATCGAAGCAACGAGTATACAGCGATACATTCCAGGAGAGAGATCCATCCTCCATTTCACATATTGATCTGGCAGATGCTGCGGATCTTGTGCTGGTAGCACCCGCGACCGCAAATATGATTGCCAAAATGGCGCACGGGATCGCCGATGATATGTTATCTACAACACTGCTAGCTACTACGGCTCCTATTATGGTTGCACCAGCTATGAATGTTCATATGTATCAGCATCCAGCTGTACTTAATAATTTGAATATTCTCGCTAGTCGGGGCATTCAATTTATTGAGCCTGGTGAAGGACTGCTGGCATGTGGATACGTTGGCAAAGGTCGGCTAGAAGAGCCAGAGGCTATTGTGAGTGTGGTTGAGAATTTTTTTGCACATCAAGCAAGCGTCGCATCCAAACCTCTTGTGGGTAAAAAAATCGTCATCACAGCGGGTGGAACGGTAGAACGCATTGATCCAGTACGTTATATCTCCAATGATTCATCAGGTAAAATGGGCTTCGCATTAGCACGTACTGCGCGCGCAATGGGAGCTGAGGTAACGTTGATTGCTGCGCGTACAGATGAGGCCCCTCCACAGGATCCAGAGATTTCAGTCATTCGTGTTCAATCTGCACAGGAAATGTATGAAGCAGTTACCGCACAGTGGGACAGCTGCGATATTATGATCAAGGCGGCGGCTGTATCGGATTACCGTCCGAAGCATAGTGAGCCTTCTAAGATTAAAAAAAGCGGAGAGACGATGACGCTTGAGCTTGTGAAGACAACGGATATTCTGGAAACACTCGGTAAGAACAAAAACAAGCAGTTTTTGGTTGGCTTTGCTGCGGAAACGGGCAATACGGAATTTTATGCTAAGGACAAGCTGGTCCGCAAAAACTGCGATCTCATCGTTGCTAACAATGTAGCGGCTGCAGGAGCCGGATTTGGAGCGGATACGAATATCGTTTCGATATATGATGTGAATGGATTGGTGCTTGAATTGCCACAATTGTCGAAGGATGAGGTTGCTCGTCGTTTGCTGACGCTCGTGGCAGAGCGAATTACTGGAGCTTCATTATAATGGATATCGCCAAGGTCATTGTGGATGTGCCTGTACGCAGCACTGACCGGCCATTTGATTATAGTATTCCAGAATCCCTGAAATTATGGATTGAAGTGGGCAGTCGGGTAGCCGTTCCGTTTGGGCACCGGACAGTCCAAGGTTTTGTAGTTTCTTTAGAATCAGGCGAGACTCTAGTGAATCCTAGCCTGAAGCCAATCCAAGAAGTGTTGGATCTGCTCCCGCCTTTATCTCCTGAATTAGTTGAGCTTGCGGACTGGATGAGTAAAAGATATGCATGTAGACGAATTTCAGCACTGCAGGCGATGTTGCCCACCGCTCTAAAAGGGAAGGCAGAACGGCTGATTTCACTTGGAGATGTGCAGGAAGAGACAGCATTTCCAGAGGATGAATTGTTCCCAATGTTTGCGGACACAGGGGATGAGGAACGGCTAATCACAGAATTTATTGGACGTAGTGGCGAAGTTTCCATGAAGCAGCTTACTCGTGCATTTCCTGAGGCTGCTGAGACGGTGAAGTTCATGCTGCGGCGTGGAGTACTTATAGAGAGTCAATCCATTAAGGATAAAATGGGCAAGAAAAAGCTCAAGGCAGTCGATCTGGCGATAGGTGTCACTGCTGCCCGGGAGGCTTTGAACAAATTTCCGAAAAAATCAGCACGCCAGAAGGAAGTTCTGAGCTTTTTAGTTGATATGGAAGCTACACTCCCCATGGCCCTTAAAGAAGTTTTGTCTGCACTCCAAGTAACGGCAAGTACTGTAAAGGCCTTGGAGGAAAAAGGATTTATCGAGATCAGTGAAATTGAAGTCTATCGCGATCCTTATCAAGGGCGAGATTTTAAACCTACCGCACCTCTACCGCTCACAGCGGAACAAGAGGTCGTATATACAAGGATTTCTCGAACCGTAGAAGAGCAGCTTCACGAAGTATTTCTGCTTCATGGCGTTACGGGTAGTGGTAAGACAGAGATCTATTTGCAGTGTATTAAACGTTGTTTAGATCAGGGTAGACAGGCTGTTGTTCTTGTTCCAGAGATTGCTTTAACGCCACAAATGGTGGAGCGGTTTAAGGGACGGTTCGGCAGCGGGGTCGCGGTTATGCATAGCCGGCTGTCTGTTGGTGAGCGCTACGATGAGTGGCGTAAAATCCGTGAAGGAAAGGCCACAGTCGCTGTAGGCGCAAGATCGGCCGTGTTTGCTCCTTTCTCCAACTTAGGGCTGATTATTATGGATGAAGAACATGAGACCTCTTATAAACAGGAGGAGAATCCGAAATATCATGCCCGTGATGCTGCTATTCGTAGAGCGGAGCAGTGTGGGGCAGCTGTGATTCTTGGATCTGCCACGCCTTCGCTGGAAAGCTATCATGCTGCAAGATCGCAGAGTGATATTCATTTTTCACCGGTACTGCTGGAGATGCCTACCCGTGCGCTAGGAAATGAACTTCCAAAGGTGAACGTAGTAGACATGCGGGAAGAGCTTAAAGAAGGCAACCGTTCGATGTTCAGCCGAAAGCTTCATTCAGCACTGGAAGAGAGGCTGGAACGCGGAGAACAGACCGTGCTGCTGCTTAACCGTAGAGGTTTCTCCACCTTTGTCATGTGTCGTAGCTGTGGTTACGTAGCCGGTTGTCCAGAATGTGATATCTCACTAACATATCATAGCCGTAGTGACAATTTACGTTGTCATTATTGTGGCCATGCTGAACCAGCACCTAAGCTTTGTCCGGAGTGTGGGAGTGAGCATATCCGGTTTTTCGGAACGGGTACACAGCGGGTGGAAGAAGAGCTTGGTAAGCTGTTCCCAGGCATACGAGTGATTCGTATGGATGTGGACACAACAACAGAAAAAGGCTCACATGAGAAGCTGCTGAACCAATTCCGGGACAAAAAAGCGGATGTTCTCCTGGGGACTCAGATGGTAGCAAAGGGACTGGATTTTCCAGATGTCACTCTTGTTGGTGTAATCACAGCAGATTCAGCGTTGAACCTGCCCGATTTTCGCGCAGCAGAGAAGACATTCCAATTGCTTACACAAGTTGCAGGCAGAGCAGGCCGGCATCAGCTTCCAGGCGAAGTGGTCGTTCAGTCCTATACGCCAGAGCATTATTCCATTATTCATGCCAGCGGACATGACTATCTCTCTTTTGTACGTGAAGAGCTGAAGCATCGTAGAGGCCTCCATTATCCGCCGTATTGCAGACTCATCCTGGTCACATTGTCTCATGAACAGCTGCCGCTTCTACTGCGGATGGCAGAGAATTATGCTCTGAATCTTCAAGGAAAAGCCAGACAGCTAAGATGGTATGGAAGTCTCGATAAGCTAACCAGTGATGTGTTAGATCTGTTGGGTCCTGTGGCTTCACCTATCCCTCGATTAAAGGGTAGATATAGATTCCAGTGTATGATAAAATGGCGCGGCGCCATCGATGTAATTGGACTTGTCCGCCAAGTGGCTGAAGAGTTAGAGGATTCTGTACGGGATACTGGTCTTCAGATCAGCATTGATGTGGATCCGCAGATGTTGATGTAAATCCGTATCATGTTACAATGTAAAAAAAGAGCTTTATCAATTGACTTTAAATATAGAAATGTTCAGAACGGGAAGGTGTTTTGTAATGGCTATACGTTTGATCGTTAAGGAACCGGATGAAGTATTGCACAAAAAAGCTAAAGAAGTAGCAGTAGTTACTCCTAATGTTAAAAAATTGCTGGATGATATGGCACATACGATGTATGACGCTGAAGGAGTAGGGCTGGCGGCACCCCAAGTCGGAATTTTGAAACGTCTAATTGTGGTGGATGCGGATGAAGAGCATGGATTGATCAAAATGATTAACCCTGAAATCATCAGCATGGAAGGTGAACAGCTAGGGCCAGAAGGATGTCTTAGTATTCCTGGCTTGAATGGTGATGTACGCCGTGCGGAGACTGTAACTGTACGTGGCCTTAACCGTGAGGGAAAAGAGATTACGATAACCGGCAGTGGTTTACTTGCCCGGGCTTTTCAGCATGAGATTGACCATTTGAATGGAGTTCTGTTTACAGATATCGCTGAAAAAGTGTACGAGATGACTGCTAACGAGACTGAGGAGTGAGGAATATGAAGATTGTTTTCATGGGAACTCCAGCCTTTGCGGTGCCAAGCTTGCAAATGCTGGTAGATGAAGGCTATGAAGTTGTAGCTGTCATCACCCAACCGGATCGTCCGCAGGGGAGAAAAAAGATCTTGGCTCCTTCACCAGTTAAGGAAGCCGCATTAGCTCTTGGATTACCTGTGCTTCAGCCTGAACGCATGCGTCGTCCTGAGGCAGTCGCTGAGCTGGCTGCATATGAGCCGGATTTGATCGTCACGGCTGCTTATGGTCAAATTTTGCCTAAAGCTGTGTTGGACTTACCGCGGAATGGTTGTGTGAATGTACACGGTTCGTTGCTTCCTAAATATCGGGGAGGTGCTCCGATTCAGCGTAGTATCATCAATGGTGAGAAAGTGACCGGCGTTACTTTGATGTATATGGCGGAAGGGCTGGATACCGGTGACATGATCTCTCGTGTCGAAGTGGCTATTGAGGCTGAAGATACCTCAGGAATTCTTTTTGAGAAGCTAAGCCTAGCGGGACGAGATCTGTTAAAGTCTGAAATGCCACGTTTAGTGAGTGGAAAAGTTCAAGCTGTTCAGCAAGACGATAGTGAGGCAACTTATGCTCCTAACCTTAATCGCGAGGATGAACGTTTGGATTGGAACGCTACCTCACATGACAACTATAATCGAATTCGTGGATTAGTTCCTTTTTCCGGCGCATTCACGCTCTGGAATGGTGAGACCTTTAAAGCTTGGGCTTCTAAACTGCCTGAAGAGCAGAAAGCAAGCGATAGTGCTCCAGGAACGGTGCTTTCTGTAACCGAGCAAGGTGTCGAAGTGAAAACAGGTGACGGAAGTCTGCTGCTGACAACGGTTCAACCTGCTGGCAAAAAAGCAATGAGTGCGGCCGATTTTAGCCGTGGTGCTGTTATGAAGCCAGGGACGGTGTTAGGTTGAGCGGCGGTGGAAATGGTGTTGGCCGATCAGCAGTAAATCCTAACGCTGGTAAGAGACAGGGGAACAATTCCAAAGCAGTTGGCAACAACGGCAGAGCTGGCAATAAGGGTAAGGTTGCCCCTGCTTCTGCCCGGGAAATCGCGCTTGATATAATGGTTAAAGTTGAGCAGCAAGGTGCATATAGCAATTTGCTGCTCAACAGCAGTCTACAGAAGGCGACACTTAGCAAAGAAGATGCCGGACTGGTCACAGAACTTGTTTATGGCTCTATTTCGCGGATGAACACCTTGGATTATGTGCTTGAAGGATTTGTTAGTAAAGGGATAGCTAAACTACAGCCATGGGTCCGTAATTTACTGCGGTTAAGTTTATATCAAATTATGTATCTGGATCGTATACCGTCCCATGCAGCTGTTAATGAGGCTGTTAATATAGCGAAGAAAAAAGGCCACCAGGGAATCTCAGGGATGGTTAACGGTGTGCTGCGCAGTGTGTTGCGTGCTGGTGATCTACCGGTTCTGCCTGAGGGGCTGAGTCAAGCGCAGCGGATATCGATATTATACTCACATCCGTTGTGGTTAGTGGAACGTTGGATTACCGAGTACGGTGTCGACACGGCGGAAGCGATTTGTGCATCTAATAATGAGCCGCCTGCGGTCAGCGTACGTGTGAATACAACGATGATCAGTCGTGAAGCTCTGCTGAACCAGATGATTGAACAAGGTCTGCAAGCTTCAGCATCTGAGGTTAGTCCCTATGGTATTGTTGTGAAAAGCGGCGGAAACCTGGCGCTCACCTCCTGGTATCGTGATGGATATCTCTCCGTTCAGGATGAGAGTTCTATGCTAGTAGCTGAAGCGGTAGCTCCGGAGCCTGGTATGAGGGTGCTTGACTGTTGCGCTGCTCCTGGGGGCAAAACAGCACATATGGGCGAGCTCATGAAAGATGAAGGATCAATTTACGCTAATGATCTGCATTTGCATAAAGCGAAATTGATCTCAGATCAAGCAGAACGTTTAGGTCTTGATTGCGTATCTACAGGCAGTGCAGATGCGCTGGAGCTGGAGCACACTTTAGAGCATCAATCCTTTGATAGAATTCTTCTCGACGCACCTTGTTCTGGACTCGGCGTAATTCGCCGTAAGCCAGACCTCAAATGGCGTAAGCAGCCGGAAGATGTGGCTAGCGTAGCGTCATTGCAACGGGAATTGCTGCAGTCGGTCTCTAAACTGTTGAAACCGGGTGGCATTCTGGTATATAGTACCTGTACTACTGAACAAGCGGAAAATAGTGAAGTAGTAGCTGACTTTTTGAAGCAGAATCCTGACTTCACCGCTGTAACTTTTGCCTCCCCATTATGGGACAGGCTGGAGGGTACTGCGCTGGCTGAGGGTGAGGGAATTCAGCTGCTGCCTCATCATTATGGGAGCGACGGGTTCTATATTTCCAAGCTGCAGAGAGTCTTGTAATATAGCAAATTTTCTGACAATTGTAGTATCCTCCGCCCGCCGGGCTACCGTACGGCGGGCGTTTTCTTTTACCGTCTCTGAAATTTGTGTTAAAATAGGAAGAATGAGAAATAATACGCATATCCTTATGAAAGAACAGGTGTAGATAATAATGAAACCTTTAATATATGATTTTTCTTTAGAAGAGTTACAACAGTGGGCGAAAGACAATGGTGAGCCTGCTTTTCGTGGTGGACAAATTTTTGATTGGCTGTATGTAAAACGTGTGAATGACTTCGAAGCAATGAGCAATTTGTCCAAAGGGCTTCGCCAGAAGCTGAATGAACAATTCTCTATTGCAGCACTAACTGAAATTACTAAAATGGAATCTAAAGATGGAACTGTAAAATTCCTGTTTGGATTGCATGACGATCATGCTATCGAAACAGTTATCATGAAACATAATTATGGCAATAGCGTTTGTGTAACAACCCAAGTAGGGTGCCGAATCGGCTGTACTTTCTGTGCCTCCACACTCGGTGGATTAAAACGGGATTTGACAGCGGGAGAAATTGTAGCTCAGGTTGTTCGTTCCCAACAAATCCTTGATGCGCGCGGCGAACGTGTCAGCAGCATTGTTATCATGGGTACTGGTGAGCCGTTTGAGAACTATGATGCAACAATGAGATTCCTGCGTCTTATGATTCATGAGAAGGGCCTAAATATCGGACAACGGCATATTACTGTTTCCACCAGCGGTATTGTACCGAGCATTTATAAATTTGCAGAAGAAGATACCCAGATTAATTTGGCGATTTCGATTCATGCGCCTAACGACGCCTTGCGTTCAAAGCTAATGCCTGTTAACCGCCGTTTTCCGTTTGATGATGTAATTGAATCATTGCGTTATTATCAAGCTAAGACTGGACGACGTGTCAGCTTTGAATATGCCTTGATCGGCGGGGTAAATGACCAACCGGAGCATGCTGAGGAATTGGCCGGGGTGCTTAAGAGCATGCTGTGCCACGTCAATTTGATTCCGGTAAACCATGTGCCTGAGCGAAAATATGTACGTACTTCACGCAATGATATCTTTGAGTTTCAACGTATTTTGGCTGATAACGGGGTGAATGTTACTATTCGCCGTGAGCAAGGCCATGATATCGCGGCCGCATGCGGACAGCTGCGTGCCAAACATATGGAGTTGGGGTGAGGATATTTGATCAGAACAGTTCATGCCAGCGATATTGGCCGAGTGCGCTCTGTCAATGAGGATTCGGTCTGGATCGGCGCGACGCGCCACGGTTATACACTCGGCATAATTGCCGATGGGATGGGTGGACATCAGGCTGGTGAAACCGCAAGCAGGCTCGCTTTGGAGACAATGAGGAATAACCTGGACGGGTTAGAGCCTGAACTTCAAGACGAAGCTCTGCGTGATGCGTTGTCAGCTGCTATTTTGGAAGCTAACAGCACTGTGTTCAGGGAGGCTTCCGGTGACGATAAGTATCATAATATGGGTACTACTGTCGTTGCTGTTCTTTTGAATGGATCAAACGGATATATTGGCCATATCGGAGACAGCAGAGCCTATTTAATAAAAGACAGTGCGGCAGTTCAATTAACCGAGGATCATACGCTAGTCAATGAGCTGTTCAAGAACGGTCAGATCAGTGTGGAGGAATTGGATAATCATCCGCGTCGTAATGTGCTGACGAGGGCGCTTGGAACAGATGCTGAGGTTGAGGTTGATATGGCGCCTATAGCTCTGCTACCAGGGGAAATTTTGCTTCTATGCAGCGATGGTTTAAGCAACTTTGTCACAAATGAGCATTTAGGCAAAGTAGCAGGTATACATGAGATATCGTTAGAGGAAAGAGCGGACCGTTTACTTCAGCTGGCACTGCTCGCCGGCGGTGGCGATAATATTAGCGTCGCTTTGTTAGAACATCATGGAGAGGCCGCTGTGCCCGAAACAAAGGAGTGGGATTGATGATCGGTCACGAATTGGGCGGCCGTTACCAAGTCATCGAACGGATCGGCGGAGGTGGAATGGCGCTCGTCTATAGAGCACATGACATTCTTTTAAACCGAAATGTCGCCATCAAAGTATTGCGCAATCAGTTTGTGCATGACGAGGAATTTATTCGCCGTTTTAGGCGTGAGGCGCAGTCTGCCGCATCTTTGTCTCATCCGAATGTCGTCAGCATATACGATGTAGGACAAGAAGACGAAATTCATTACATTGTCATGGAGTATATTGAGGGTCAGAATCTTAATGAAATTATAAAAGAACGAGCGCCATTGCAGGTTGATGAATCCGTACGGATCGCTTCACAAATCTGTGATGCCCTAGATCATGCGCATCAGAATCAAATTATTCATCGTGATATAAAACCACATAATATCCTGATCGGACGCAATGGACGGGTGAAAGTAACCGATTTTGGGATTGCCCGCGCAGTTACGTCAACAACCATAACACAGACCGGTTCTGTGGTTGGTTCAGTACATTATTTCTCGCCAGAGCATGCCAAAGGTGTCTCTACAGGAGAAAAGTCTGACTTGTATTCATTAGGTATTGTACTTTATCAAATGCTTACTGGAAGCCTGCCCTTTTTGGGAGAGAGTCCGATTAGTGTAGCTTTAAAACATCTGCAAGAAGAGTTTGAAGAGCCAAAACTTCTGAATCCACTCATTCCGCAAAGCGTTGAGAATGTAATTCTGAGATCAATGCGTAAAAACCCGGAGGAGCGGTACGACTCTGCCAAAGAAATGTTACAGGATTTGGAAACATGCTTATTGCCGGAGCGTCGCAGTGAGGCGAAGATTCTGTTCAACGATGAAGAAGATGAGGATCGTACGCGGGTTATCCCGGCGATAAAACCGATTCAAAGAAGCAATGGTAATCGTAATCATCGTGAGGAACGGATGGTTCGTGATGAAGATGATGAACCGGTGCCTTCAAGCAAAGGTAAAAAACAATGGGCAAAACCCACATTATGGATTGGGCTTACCTTACTGTTGCTGTTGGCTATGGCCAGTCTCGTATGGTACGTTAAATCACAGCTAGTTGTTCCTGAGGTTTCCGTTCCTTATGTAGTAGGTAAACAGATAGAACAAGCACAAACTGAGCTTGAGGATTTGGGGCTTGAGGTTGCTGATCCTATTCTGTATGACTACAGTCCGAATTTTGAAGAGAATGTGGTCATTAAGCAGAGTAGGGAAAAGGATGCCAAAGTGAAAAAAGGAGCGTCCCTTATACTCACTGTGAATACGGCTAAGCCATTACCCAAGATGCCAGATGTAGTTAACAAGAGCTTTGATGATGCGGTTAAGGCATTGATGGCGCTGGGTGTAGCCCAGGACAGGATTGATAATAAACCTCTCTATGACGAAAATACAGATGAAGGTCTCATTGTAAAATCTGACCCTGCATTAAATACTGAATTCGATCCTGAGACGGTTCAAATCACCCTTTACGTTAGTAAAGGAGAAGAAAGTGTACTGTTGCCAGATCTCATCGGTAAGACGGAGAGTGAGGCAAAGGCGCTGCTTGAAGGTGCCAAGCTTGTTCTTGGAGAAGTGAAGAAAGAATCCAGCTTCAGCATTGAAGAAGGTAAAGTAACAAAGACTTGGGCATTTGATAAAGGGACAGGTACTTCTGTTCCACCTGGAACAGCGATAACGATTTACTTAAGTACAGGTTATCCACCTGAAGCCCTGAATTATACCTTTAATGTGCCAGTCGCTCCTGCTCAGGATGGGAAAAAGAGCAAGATTCGTATCGAATTCGTGGATGCGCGCAATAATGGAGAGAAACAGGATTGGGGAACACGTACCATTGGAAAGAGCCAAGTGTTATCCGTTAATCTAGTATTGGCTCCTAATAAAGATGGTTCGGTTATTGTTACCCGTGACGGTGTGCTTTTGGACACTTATGTCATTCCTTATATCGATGCGAAGAACGGAACCGTTCAGGAGCCTGAACCACCAGTTATAGCAACACCACAGCCAACTCCAACACCTTCTGCTGAACCTACGCCTACAATTGAACCTACGATTGAACCGGAGATCTTGCCGGGTTCAGGTTCAGAGAATGACGGAGGGAATAACGGGGCGGTGAATCAGACAGGGTTCGTAAACAATAGTTCTATAAATAGTGAATCGACTAATAATGGCAATAATAAGCACAACAATAAAGGCAAGGATAAATCTAAAGATAAAAACAACAACTAAACAGGGTTTAACCTGAACGGTTGCGTAGCGAAATGACCCGGGGATATCAGACTTGGGTCATTTTCGCAAAATCAGGAGAGGAAGGCTCACTATGTATGCCTGAAGGAATAATTGTTAAGGCGTTAAGCGGTTATTATTATGTGAAACCGCTCCGCGAAGGATTAATTGCGACTGAAGAGCATTCTGTTCAATGCAGAGGCCGAGGAATTCTCAAGAAAAAAGGGATCGCTCCGCTAGTTGGAGATCGGGTTATTTATATCCTTACTGAGCATGGAGAAGGAATGGTGGATGAACTTCTACCTAGAGAATCTGAACTGATTCGTCCACCTGTAGCGAATGTTAAGCTCGCAGTGCTTTTATTCTCCGTTCGGGAGCCCGATATGAACCTGAATCTGTTGGACAAGTTTCTAGTTCATATTGAGCATTCGGGTCTGGAACCCCTAATTGTTCTGACTAAACAGGATTTGGCGGATGATGATGGTGAAGCTACCCGTTATGTTAAAGAACTTTATGAGGATATCGGATATGAAGTGATGGTTACAAGTTCATTTACTGGTGCCGGAAGCGATGAGCTAAGACAAAGGCTTACTGGCGGCATCAGCGTATTTGCGGGTCAATCGGGGGTTGGTAAGTCCACCTTATTGAATCGTATTGTTCCAGGGCTTAAACTGGAGACTGGAGAGATCAGTTTACGATTGGGACGTGGTCGTCATACGACCCGTCATGTGGAGCTGATGGATATTGGTGGTGGAGGTTTTGTTGCAGATACCCCAGGTTTTAGTCAGCTTGATTTCTTGGAGCTTGGTGTAGAAGAGCTGTCCACTTGTTTTCGTGAATTTGCTCAATACGCATCCGATTGTAAGTTCCGGGGCTGCAGTCATCAGCATGAACCAGGCTGCCGTGTAATAGAGGCTTGGAAAGCAGGGAAAATTGCGGATAGTCGCTATGATCATTACAAACTGTTTTTTAATGAAATGAAAGATAAAAAGCGGAGGTACTAACATCATGATACGAATAGCACCATCTTTATTGTCGGCAGATTTCGCGCGTTTAGGTCCAGAAGTTGCAGAGGCGGAAGCCAGTGGTGGAGATTGGATACATGTGGATGTAATGGACGGTCATTTTGTGCCGAATATCACGTTGGGTCCACCTATTGTAAAAGCTGTATCGTTACATACCAAGCTGCCACTTGATGTTCACTTGATGATTGAGTCACCAGAACGTTATATCCCTGATTTTGCTGCAGCTGGTGCAAGTGTGATCACCGTTCACGCTGAGGCATGCGTTCATTTGCATCGTGTGGTTCATCAGATCAAGGAACTGGGGCTGAAGGCAAGTGTAGCAATTAATCCGGGTACTCCGGCTTCAGCGGTGCGTGAGGTGCTGGAGGATGTGGATATGATTCTGGTGATGACCGTTAATCCAGGCTTTGGTGGTCAAGCATTCATTCCTAACACTTTGCGCAAAATCACTCAAATTCGAGAATGGGCGAATGAAGTGAATCCAGATTTATTGATCGAAGTAGATGGTGGAGTATCGGAAGATACAGCACCATTGGTTGTGGCAGCTGGAGCCGATGTTTTGGTAGCGGGGAATGCAGTTTTTGGCCGGAGTGATCGTGCTGCGGCGATCCGAGGAATTCGAGAAGCAGCCGAATCAGCACTGCGTTAAAAAATAGGCGATTGAGACTAGAGGTATAGGCCAAGTCCTCGGTGCATAAATATGGTTACATGAGCAGAAATCTCATGTAGCCTTTTTTTGTTTTGGCAGGGAGGACTGCAGTTCGTTTCCGTTATTGACAAGAGGAAAGTCTCCTGCGTACGGCATGAATTGATGGGAGGGTAAATCATGAAATTTTACACGTTTAAGCTGCCAAGGTTTTTGGGAGGTTTTGTTAAAGCAATATTGAACACATTTCAGAAGAGTTAAGCCTCTAACAGAAAAGAAAACATGAAAAAAAGCACCTTACAAATGTAAAGGGTGCTTTTTGCTTCATATAAGTTATCGTTCGGTCTTAAAAATTGCTAAAGACTAAACGCGTTCAACTTTACCGGCTTTCAAAGCACGGGTGCTGACGTACACGCGTTTTGGTTTACCGTTCACGAGGATACGGACCTTCTGAACGTTAACTCCCCAAGAACGACGGTTGCGGTTATTAGCGTGAGACACGTGGTTGCCGCTGCTCGGTTTCTTGCCTGTTACTGCACATTTGCGGGACATAGATTACACCTCCTTATTCCTAACACCTGCATAAACAATACTTATCTATAATATCACAGCAAATTTTGCTACGTCAACCGATTCAAAAACATTTATTTCTTTTAATACTTATAGTACAATGTAAATTAGTGCATTATGTCCTGTTAATCATAGAATGATTAGGCATGAAGTTAGGAAGGGGAATTCTCAATTGAGTAAGCGTTCTATAAACGGAACAGATTTTACCGCTATGGTATTGGCTGGAGCGGATAAGCTGCAACAGCATGCAGAACACGTCAATTCCCTAAATGTTTTTCCGGTCCCAGACGGAGATACCGGTACAAACATGAATTTGACGATGACCGCAGGTGCGAATGAATTAAAGAAAAATAACACCACTTCTGTGGGCCAATGTGCAGGTGTACTCTCCAAGGGCTTATTAATGGGAGCTCGCGGGAATTCCGGCGTTATTTTGTCCCAGTTATTCAGAGGGTTTAGCAGGTATGCGGCTCAACATGATGAGCTTAATACACAGCAGTTCGCTGCTGCGCTGCAAACCGGAGTGGACGCTGCGTATAAAGCAGTTGTAAAACCTGTAGAGGGAACTATTCTTACTGTAGCTAAAGAGGCTGCAAGACATGCTGTTTATTATGCCCGCCGTACTACTGACGTTGTGGAGCTGATGACAGAGGTATTAGCCAAAGCAAAAGAAGCCTTAGCTTATACGCCTGAGCAATTACCTGTATTGAAGCAAGTCGGTGTTGTAGATTCTGGCGGTCAAGGTTTGGTCTACATTTATGAAGGGTTTCACCAGCATCTGACGAACGGAAGTACCGGTCTGTCTGAATCTGTGCAAGGACAAACCCACACACCCGTTGCACCAGCGCCTAAACCCGTGTTAACGAAACCTGAAAATGAACTGTTTTCTGTACAGTCTTCTGCACAGTCACAGCTATCTACTGAAGATATAGAATTTCTATATGATATGGAGTTTTTCATTAATCGCCAGTTAGGCGTTAACGTGAGAACTAATTTTGATGAGGAAGCTTTTAGGAAAGCGTTGTCAGTTAATGGCGATTCCATTATTGTAATTTCGGATGATGAGACGATTAAAGTGCATGTGCACTCTAAGGCTCCGGGTGAAGTGATGAACTTGGCTCTTCTTTATGGGGAGATCACGCAGATTCATATTCTTAATATGCGAGAGCAGCATCGTGACCTGCTGACTGCGGGTATGGATATTGCACCGATGCCTGATGTGTTCGCTGATATGCCGAATGAGAAGAGTGCAGTGCAAATGTCTCCTGCTGAGCCACCAGCTGATGATTTGGCACCTTACGGCTTCATTGCGGTATCTTCTGGCGCAGGTATTGCTGATATTTTCAAAAGCCTTGGAGTGGACGTAGTCCTTGCTGGTGGTCAAACAATGAATCCTAGCACGGAGGATTTCGTGAACGCGATTTCTTCTATATCTGCGAAGCATGTTTATATTTTGCCGAATAACTCGAACATTGTTCTTGCCGCTCAACAAGCTAAAGATCTTCTAGAAGGCGAACGTGAGATTACGGTGATTCCAAGTAAAAGTATTCCACAGGGAATAGCAGCAGCTTTTGCGTTCCAAGAGGAAGATGCTGTGGAGACTAATTCTGAGAATATGCTGGAAGCAATTTCTCATGTGAAGTCCGGACAAGTAACGAACGCTGTTCGTGATACAAGCTTTGATGAGCTGGAGATTAAGTCGGGCCAATTTATTGGGATTTCTAATTCCAAAATTGTTGCTGCGGCAGATGATCTTTTAGCTGCAAGTCAGGCGCTGTTATCCAACATGCTGGAGAATGGCGACGAAATCGTCACGATCCTTATTGGTGCAGAAACAGAATCCGAGGCTACTGATTCTTTGAGTGAGTGGCTGGAAGAGACTTATCCGAATGTGGAAGTTGAGATTCATGAGGGTGGCCAACCCCTGTATTATTATCTGTTCTCTGTAGAGCCATAGGTAGGAATTAATGGTTCTTTAACAATGGAGTAGAAATTTGCTATTGCGTAGTTGGCAAAATTATAGCTTGGGGGAGAAAATCCATGAATCGTACCATTATCGTCACCGACAGCACTTCAGATATCCCGCCAACAATGGCGGAAACGTACGGAATTGAGGTAGTACCGTTGACCTTAATGTTCGGCGAAGAGGCTTTTAGGGACAATCTGGATATGACTCCGGAGCAGTTCTATGAGCGTCTTCCCCGTACCTCACAGCTGCCGACTACTTCTCAACCCTCACCGGTTGAATATATGAATGTGTACCGCAGTATTCTGGAGCGTAACCCGGGCTGTTCTATCCTTTCCTTTCATATTTCTTCTGGACTGAGCGGGACTTATCAATCTGCATTGCTGGCTAAATCGATGCTGGAGGAAGAGGGAGAAGGAATCACTGTTGTGGATTCTCTCTCCGCTTCTTATGGTTTTGGATTTATGGTAGTGGAAGCTGCCAGAATGTCTGCTGAGGGCAAAGGACCTGAAGAGATACTTGAGGCTGTAGAAAGCCTACGTCAATCGCGTAAGCTTTACTTCTTAGTAGATACACTTGAATATTTACAAAAAGGCGGGAGAATTGGGAAAGCCTCCGCTATTCTGGGGACACTTCTGAATATTAAGCCGATCCTGTCCATTGATGCAGAAGGAATTATTTATGCGGTGGAGAAAGTTAGAGGCCGTAAGAAGGCTGTCGCCCGTATGATTGAACTGTTCAAGCGGGATCTGCAGGGTGTAAACAAAATCAATGTGGCCGTGGGTCATACGGCTGAACCGGCTTCCGGCGAGGAGTTCCTGAATGAGCTTGCAGGACACTTCACCTTGGAAGAAAAAGTGCTGACGAACGTCGGCCCTGTCGTGGGCAGCCATGTCGGTAACGGTACATTAGCTGTGTTCATTTGGCCTGCAAAATGAGGGATAAATATGACACTGGCATTAAATCAAATTGAAGTAAAAAACATAACTGGCGTGAGTGCTCAAAAGCAAAGCGAGCTTCACGCCTTTGGCGTCTTTACAGTAAAGGATTTATTAGAGTATTATCCGTTCCGCTACGAGGATTATCGGCCCCGCTCGCTTAGCGAGACTAAACACGGGGATAAAGTGACCGTTGAGGCAAAAGTGATCGGTATCCCTGTGCTGCAGCGCTTTGGCGGCAAGTCACGTCTCAGCTGTAAGATGGTTGCAGAGCCCTGGATGTTCACAGCAACCTGGTTTAACCGCCATTACGTAAGAGAGCAACTCACTGTGGGACGGGAAATTGTGCTGACCGGAAAATGGGATCAGAAGCGCAATCAGATTACAGTGACTGATTATGAATTTCCGGATCGTGGTGAAGGGAAGACGGGAACACTGCAGCCAGTCTATTCAGTAGGTGGTAAGATCACGCAGTCATGGATCAGGAAGGTTATTAATCAGGGACTTCAGCAGTATGGGGATCTGATTCCAGAAATTTTACCGCATTCTATTATGAGGGAATATGACTTCATGCCGCGTAAACGGGCCATTGCCACTATTCATAGGCCTGAGGACACTCGTGAAGGGCAGCAGGGGCGCCGTAGGATGGTGTATGAGGAACTATTCCTGTTCCAGTTGAAGATGCAAGCGTTCAGGGTTCTGAACCGCGGGCGGATGGATGGGGTAGTCCACACAGTGGATAACGCGACGGTACGCCAGTTCGTACGCAGTCTGCCCTTTGAGCTTACAGATGCGCAGAAACGTGTAGAGCTGGAGATTTTACATGATCTGCGTTCACCATATTGCATGAATCGTCTGCTACAAGGAGATGTTGGCTCAGGTAAAACAGTGCTTGCGGCAGTGGCGCTTTTTGCTACGGTAAGATCTGGTTTTCAGGGTGCACTTATGGTGCCTACAGAGATTTTGGCAGAGCAGCATATGCGTTCACTTACCAGAATGTTTGAGCCGTTTGGGATTACTGTAGGACTCCTTACGGGCAGTGTGACTGGCCGAAAACGTAAAGAATTATTGGCCTCGTTGCAAATGGGGATGCTTGATATCGTGGTAGGAACACATGCTTTGATTCAGGAGGATGTATTTTTCCGTGATCTGGGTCTTGTAGTAACTGACGAGCAGCATCGTTTTGGTGTGAATCAGCGTGGTGTATTGCGGCGTAAAGGATATAATCCGGATGTACTGACGATGACGGCGACGCCTATTCCTCGTACGCTTGCTATCTCTGTTTTTGGAGATATGGATGTATCCACTTTATCTGAGAGGCCGAAAGGCCGGGTGCCAATAACTAGCTATTGGGTAAAGCATGATCTCATGGATCGTGTGCTGAATCTGATTAAGCGTGAAATTGATCTCGGTCGTCAAGCTTATCTGATCTGTCCGCTTATTGAAGAGTCCGAGAAGCTGGATGTGCAGAATGCTATTGATTTGCATATTCAGATGAGCCAAGCTTTCCCTAGCTATAAAGTTGGGCTTTTACATGGTAAAATGACTCCCGCTGAAAAAGATGAAGTGATGCGGGCGTTTTATAACAATGAGCTACAGCTGCTTGTGTCCACTACGGTGGTGGAGGTGGGTGTAGACGTTCCTAATGCTACATTGATGATCATTATGGATGCGGATCGTTTTGGCCTGTCACAGCTGCACCAGCTGCGTGGACGGGTAGGAAGAGGGCAGCATGCCTCTTTTTGTGTGTTGGTAGCTGATCCAAAATCTGAAATTGGACGTGAGCGAATGACTGCCATGACCGATACGGATGACGGATTTGAGATTTCCCGAAGGGATTTGGAGCTGCGTGGTCCGGGGGACTTTTTTGGGACAAAGCAGAGTGGATTGCCGGAGTTTCGGCTGGCAGATATGACGGCTGACTTTGAAATTCTCGAGCAGGCGCGGGATGATGTTGCTGAGCTGCTTAAGGATGAAGCCTTTTGGACATCACCTGAATATGCATCTCTTCGGCATTATTTACAGAGTGAACAAATCTTCCAAGGAGAATTAATTGACTAACTAGGCACATGTAGCACCGAAGGCTCATATACTGTGAAAGATTGGATATGACGGGAGGTGCTACACTTGGGTTATCAACAATTCGGAATTAGCCCTCAGTTGGTGGATCGCATCAAGCTGAAGATGAAAAACTCGACTGTGAAGGATCGTATCAAAAGTATGATTGAGGGCATCTCGAAACAGGAGCTGCAGGATCCTGCGGTTGTTCGCAGATTGGTACGAAAAGCGTCAGGTGTATTGAACGAGAAATTGACCTCGACACAGGAAGAACAAATTGTGAAGTTTATCATCGCGCAGAAAATCGATCCGAACAACACCTTTCATTTGATCCGCTTGTGGGGAATGTTCCGTTAAGTAGCGTATTAAATGAAAAGTAGGGGTTGTCCATAGATGTTTTTTTCATCGTATGTGACAGTCTGCAAGCAGCGATCCTCCTATTACTGGAGGATCGCTGCTTTGCGTTTTTGGTCGCAGTTACGGCAAGCTGCAATACGTTTCTATTCTGGACAACCGATGCCACCGAATCGTGGTCATTCGTCGTCCGGTACCGTTGAATGATGTTCATCCATCGTTTGATGCCACCGAATCATGGTCAACCTTCGTCAGATGCCACTGAATCATAGTCAACAGTTGTCCAATACCGTAGAAATATGATCATTCGCTATCCAATCCCGCCGAATCATGTTCATCCACTGTCCGATCCCGCCAAATCAAGTTCATCCGCAAGTCGATCCCGCCGAATCATGTTCATCCACCGTCTGTTCCCGCCGAATCATGATCATCCGCTGTGGCATTCGGACTCCAATGACGTTATTTACAAATATATCGCCTTTGGAGCAAGGTTTCGGACTCCAGTGCAGTTATTCATAAGAAATAGACTCGTAGTTGGTGTTTTTTGTGCCAATTGGAGCTATGCGGTCCGATAGCATTCAAAATTCAGGATAATTCCGCGTATAAGGTCCGCTGTGTCCGATGCCACCGAATTCCATTCATCTGCCGTGGGGTACCGCTGAATTATGTTTATCCATCGTCTGATGCTACCGATTCATGTTCATATATAGTCTGATGCTACCGTATCAACTTCATCTGCTGTCGGGTACCACCGAATCTTGTTCATCCGCAAGTCGATCCCGCCGAATCATGATCATCCGCTGTGGCATTCAGACTCCAATGACGTTATTCGCAAATATATCGCCTTTGGAGCAAGGATTCGGACCCCAGTGCAGTTGTTCATAAGAAATAGGCTTGTAGTTGGCGTTTTTGGTGCCAATAGGGGCTATGCGGTCCGATAGCATCCAAAATTCAGGATAATTCCGCGTATAAGGTCCGCTGTGTCCGATGCCACCGAATTTCATTCATCTGCCGTGGGGTACCGCTGAATTATGTTTATCCATCGTCTGATGCTACCGAATCAAGTTCATCTGCTGTCGGGTACCACCGAATCTTGTTCATCCGCAAGTCGCTACCGCCGAATCATGATCATCCGCTGTGGCTTTCGGACTCCATGGACCTCTGTCAAGAAAGTGGACAGTCACGCAACAGACATTCTAGTCAATTGCTCAGCAAAACGAACTGGAGAAAGATACCCCAGCGCGCCATGCATTCGCTTGCGGTTATAGTAAAACTCAATATATTGAAAAAGTGTCTGGTAGGCTTGCTCCTTAGTTTTGAATCGTGGATTACAATAAATGAGCTCCTTTTTCAAAATGCTGTGCCACGACTCGATACAGGCGTTATCATAACAGTTACCTCTGCGGCTCATGCTGGACTCCATGCCATAAGCCTTCAACTGCTTCGTGTATTCATGAGAAGTATATTGAGAACCTCTATCGGAGTGATGTAATAGACCCTTTTCCGGTTGTTTAGCTTCGTAAGCATCTTGTAAAGCGCCCGAAATCAAGCTAGTTTCCATATGGTTCTCCAAACGCCACCCCACGATTTCGCGCGTGCAAAGGTCCATCACACTAGCCAGGTACAACCGCCCTCCCCGGCAAGGAATGTACGTAATGTCGGTAACCCATACTGAATTGGGTTTGCGTATTTTAAATTGCTGGTTCAGCGTATTCGGGGCAATCGGATGGTCATGATTGGAGTCGGTGGTCTGTACCCGATACGTTTTGGAGACAATGGAGCGAAGCTTCATATGTCGCATGTACACACTCACCGTGCGTTCGGTAACGGTATAACCTTCTTGATGTAACAGGCGGGTGATCTTCGGACTCCCATACCGCTTTTGATGGTCTGTAAAATGATACTGAATTCGCTTCATTATCGCAGCCTTACGAAGCATATGCGTACTGGTTTTTTCTGTCCGCCACTTGTAGTACCCGCTCCGTGACACATGTAGGGTCATGCACATCTTCTCCAAGAGAAACTCGGAGCGATGTTTTTCAATAAACTGGAATCTCAGTTCCTTGGTTTGCTGAAGATGTGCACTGCTTTTTTTACGATCGCTAATTCCTCTTCCACATCGGCAATCTTGTTATCTTTTTCTTGAAGTTGACGGCTCATTTCTTTCAACTGTGCCTCGAGTTCCCGTACTCGATCCACGCTAGCTGCCGGTTCATTCTTTAGTTCTCGATACTGGCTCATCCATTGATGCAGGGTACTTTTTGGGATGTTGAGCTCTTCCGCCAAGTCGCCCACTGTCTTTGTTTGCTCTTGAATGAACTGCACTGTCTGTTTTTTAAATTCTTCGTTATACCGTTGTCGATGTTCTCCCATGTGAACACACCTCCGTGGACTCATTATCGCCAGTCTGTTAACTACTGTCCACTTTTTATTCTAGCTTCACCAATAACGTTATTCACAAATATATCGCCTTTGGAGCGAGGTTTCGGACCCCAGTGCAGTTATTCATAAGAAATAAGCTCATAGTTGGCGTTTTTTGTGCCAATAGGAGCTATGGGGTCCGATAGCATCCAAAATTCAGGATTATTTCGCGTATAAGGTCTCCTATGTCCGATAGCTGCCTCAATCGCGCAAACATGTTAGATTAAGCGAAGTTTGAGGCCTCACACAAGGAGTTTGAGGCCTCGATCAAGAAGTTTTGGGTCTCAAACAAAAAAAAGGAGTCTTCGCTCAAGAAATTAGGTCTCGCTCAGAAAAATTGGTTGCGATCAAAGGCTAAATTCAAAAAGAAGGGAGCGCTCCAGCCATTTTGATGGCTTAAGGGCGCTCCCTTCTTTTTATTCGTGTAAGCGTGTTTGTCTATGATCTTTAGTGGCTGATCTAAACACAATTTGGCTCTCTGAATCACACTGTAGAACGAGTGCCCGAAGATGCTCTTCTTCCATTCTGTTCGTCAGACAAAACAACGTGCTAACCTCTCCATCTTGCCCTGAACCTTCAGCAATCGCAGCTTCTCGGTTTAGGGAGGTTGCGATTGCTTGCTGAATGTCCAAACATCGGCTGCTGGTAATCCAAGCAGTGCGGGAGTGGGATAATCCCCGTAGTGAGATACGAACACCTTCGAAAGCCAGCAGGTAGGCAATAATAGAATACATTGCTTGCTCCCAACCGAACAATGTACCTGCAAAAAGCAGAATTGCACAGTTCAGGATCATAATAACGACTTCCGTTGATTTTGGAGGTCCGCCGCTCAGCAGAGAATACCCCTGGTCACTGGCTTGTTTATTTACACCGCCGAATCTCACAGATATTCCGATACCTACTCCAAGACAGATGCCTCCTGCCATTGCGGCAGGTAAAGGATCGCTAATCACAGCAGGAAAACGATGCAGCGCAAGAGACGCGATGGTTAGGCAGGTTAATCCCAAAACAGTGTAAAGAGCAAAGCGGAGATTTACTTGCTTTCGCGACATAAATATAAAGGGCAGATTGAATAGAAATAGAAACAATCCAAGCTGCATTTCAGTAGTATGAGCGAATAATGCGGATAAACCTGTAATCCCGCCGACAACAAGGCCATGTGGCATTAAAAATAATTCCAATCCTACAGCAGCAAGCAATGCGCCGGCAATGACTGTGAGAACTCGGAAGGTAGAGCTTCTTTGTAGCTGTTGACGTTGATTTATTTTGTTCTGCATAGTTTTTCCTCCTTCAACAGGGGAAACGACCTTACTTATTTTCAGTGGCTATGGCAGATTTTTTGGATATTCGTGCATCATGTCGTTTCTCAAAGTTGAATACTTTATCCATTATTTTATAAATCTATTTAGATTCCTTCGTCAGACAATGTCCAAGGACAACATGGATCAGCACGTAAATGTCTGCGAATGGCTGCAAATGGTTGCAAATCTCTGCGAAAGGCTGTAAATGGCTGAAAATGGCCGCAAATAGCTGCAAATAGCTGTAAAGGGCCGCGAATGGTTGCGAATGTCTGCAAATGGTTGCAAATAGCTGCGAACGGCTGCAAATGGCTGCAAATAGTGAAGACTAGCCAGCACTCCGCTTTCTTTACCCAAATTGGCTAAAACAATTTAAAGTTTATCCCGTGAGACTATAGGCATCCAATGATAGATGAAGCATGAAGGCTGTGACCAACGCTATGTCCGGCCAGTAAGCCTGCAACGAAGTTGCGCCAATCAGTATAACGATAACTGCTGCAAGGGAGTACCAGAGCGCCTCACCGCCTAAGGTGGGTGGATGTACCTCAGTCTCTAGCTGAAGAAGAAGATGGCACCTAAGAAATAACGAAATAGGATCACGAGCTTTTCAATTCGTCTAACATGTTCGGTTTCAGCGAGGACAAGTCCACTAGTAGTGCGCCAATAACTTCTGTCTGCTAGATGAATGGTGTCGGTGAATCCAGCAATCAAGAATAGTACTGCGAATATTACTAATGTACACCGGAACGGATATCCAGAACATGGTTCAGCCAAGATACTTGCTTTCTTCCAGTGGATGATGAGCAATGCGAGCATGTATACCCACCGTGAAATCCGCATCTCTATAATTCATGATACATAAGATTTTTATCAATTGAAGTTCTAAATTCCCTTCAGCCGACATTCATTTAGGGCAGAGGTGAACTTCGTTAGTGGAGTAAAATTAGAAAATGAGACGTAAATTTTAACAGGTACAGCCGTAGTCGAAGCAGGAATTTATAAATCACTGGACGGAACAGTAAAGAAAGTACAGGGAGTATTGCAACGACCGCAAGTGACTTCGTTCCCCACTGTTCAGTTATTTTGATGGCTCCTACCTGAGGGGTTATTTGAGGTGCAATCCTTACGGGAGGTGTAAACTTTCGCTCGTAGCGTTCAATTTCGGATGTCGTTGATTCTTGCTCCGTAGTGAATATTCCTCCAGACCAGGCAGGTGGAAAAGAAAACATCATTCCCAGAATTAGGACGATACGAAGAAACCAATGTAGTGATAAACGCGCTATATATTGCACCGAAATAACACCTCCCAACTGTATGTGGTATAAAAAGCATACCATACCTTTTCCTTTGAATCCAAATTGTTTTGTGAAAAAAATTCATATATAGATGATGAAAACATGAAACCGAACGGGAAAAATGACGTATTTCGCAGCATAGATAACTTTTATTATCTAGTTTCAGTCAGGAGGGATAAATTTGAGCGAATGGCAGGATTTTAACGGTTTTGATGAGCGCAGCTTTTTCGGAAGTTTCATTCATGAGATGCCACTGTTTTTTAAATTATTTGCTTTGCTTTTTCTTGGCCTTTTCGTTTTTATAATTGTTAAATCAGTGAGAATCTGGATGTCCAATAACGCAAGTCCTTTGATAAAAGCAAACTGCACAGCGGTCACCAAACGAACCGAGGTATGGGGTGGATCCGGTGAATCGAGAGCAAATACTAGTTATTACGTTACGTTTGAGTTTGCCGATGGCTCTCGTTTAGAGTTGCAGGTAAGAGATCAGGATTTTAGCCTGATTGTAGAAGGTGACCGAGGCGAACTCCTGTATCAAGGGACTAGGTTTAAAAGCTTCAATCGCGATTTGAAGAAAGAACATCTAAATTTCTAAAAAAGTACATACCATTCAAGAATCACCATGCCTGTTTTGGGTAAAACTCATATGAGAGGTTTTACCAGATCTCAATTCTGGAAGGAGGCTATGGTCTTGAATTCAAATAATTCACAATCGCAAGGGCTGGTACCCTTCCATACACTGGGCGAGGAAGAAGTGCTGAATAGGCTGGAAACTCGGAAAGAGGGTTTATCTTCCGATGAAGCGGCTAAACTTCTGGAGCGATATGGGAAGAATGTACTGCAAGAAGCGAAGACTAAATCGCTATTAGAAAAGTTTATCGAACAATTTAAAAATGTAATGATCTTTATTTTGCTAGTAGCAGCTGTATTGTCAGGAGTTTTGGGGGAATGGACGGATACGATTATTATTTTGCTTGTAGTCATTCTGAACGCGGTGCTTGGAGTTATTCAGGAAAATAAGGCGGAGCAGGCACTCGATGCGCTTAAAAGCATGTCCTCTCCTCATGCCAGAGTAAGACGTTCCGGTCAGGTTACTGAGATAAAAAGTGAAGACCTCGTACCCGGGGATATCGTATTACTGGAAGCTGGAAATGTAGTTCCGGCGGATATAAGACTTTTGGAAGCCGCATCGTTAAAGACGGAGGAAGCCGCGCTTACAGGAGAATCATTGCCATCAGAAAAGCGGGCCGGTGTGCTTGAAGGTAGCGACATTGTAATCGGTGACCGCACCAATATGGCTTATATGAGCAGCAGTGTTACTTATGGCCGGGCGGTTGGTGTCGTTACAACAACAGGAATGCAGACGGAGGTCGGTAGAATTGCCGGTTATATCTCGGAGGAAGATAATGATGTAACACCGCTGCAAAAAAAGCTGGATGAACTAGGGAAATATTTCACCTTTATTATTCTTGGCGTTTGCGTGATTATCTTTGCCGTTGGGATCTTCGAGGGAAGAGAGCTAATGGATATGCTACTCACCTCGATCTCACTTGCGGTAGCGGCTATCCCGGAAGGGCTGCCAGCAATTGTTACGATCATTCTCGCGCTTGGTGTGCAGCGAATGGCGGGACGAAAAGCGATCATTCGCAAGCTTCCTGCCGTGGAGACACTCGGAAGTACAGAGATTATATGCTCCGATAAGACAGGTACTTTAACATTAAATAAAATGACTGTCGAAAAAGTACATGTCAACGGAAAGACCACTGATTCCAGTGCAGGACTTGAAGGGATTCCTGGTGGTGAGTTATTGCTTCAAGCTATGACGCTTTGTAATGACTCCAGCATTGACGAAGGAAAGACTCCTAGTGAAACTGAAGCAAAAGCTGGAAACAAGGATCCCCAAACCAAGAGCGGAAAAGCAATCATCGGCGATCCGACGGAGACCGCGTTAGTCGATTATGCGCTTAGTATAGGTACTGACAAAAGGGAGCTTGAAAAGAAATATCCACGTAAAAATGAGCTGCCTTTTGACTCTGATCGCAAGCTGATGACAACGATTCATGAGGTAGAAGATGGTCGATATCGTGTGCTGACAAAGGGTGCACCAGATGTACTTTTGTCCAAATGCAGCCATATTTATGTGGATGGAGAAATTGTACCTCTACAAGACGAACATAAGCGGAATATCATGGAGAGTAATAAAATGCTCGCAAATGACGCACTTCGAGTGTTGGCGTTTGCTTTCCGAGATGAGGAGCAGCTGCCGACCGATCTCTCACCAGATACCACGGAGATAGAGTTAGTATTTATTGGTTTGGTTGGTATGATAGACCCGCCGCGTGAGGAAGTACGGGATGCGGTAGCCATCTGCCGTAAAGCGGGAATAAGACCTGTAATGATTACAGGGGATCATCGTGATACAGCAGCGGCTATTGCCAAAAGATTAGGGATTATTGAAGATGAATCAGGTGTATTAACGGGCAGTGAGCTGGATAAATTCAGCGAAGAGGAATTTGCGGAGAAGGTTACCGATTATTCGGTTTATGCACGCGTCTCTCCTGAACACAAGGTGCGTATCGTTAAGGCTTGGCGGCAAAAAGGAAAAATTGTGGCGATGACCGGAGATGGTGTAAATGATGCTCCTGCACTTAAATCATCCGACATCGGTGTGGGCATGGGGATAACCGGAACGGATGTTGCCAAGGGTGTATCAGATATGGTGCTTGCCGACGATAACTTTACGACTATAGTTGTTGCCGTTGAAGAAGGACGGAAAGTTTACAGCAATATCCGCAAAGCAATCCAGTTCCTTCTCTCCGCTAACCTTGGGGAAGTGCTGACATTATTTATTGCCACTATGATTGGTTGGCGTATTCTAGAGCCGATCCATATCCTGTGGATTAATCTCGTTACGGATACTTTACCTGCACTTGCCCTAGGGCTTGAGAAAGCCGGTGAGGATGTAATGGCGAAGAAGCCGCGTAAAGCAAGCAGTAGCATTTTTGCTGGCGGCGTTGGGATCGGGATAATATATCAAGGGATTATAGAAGCGGCACTTACGTTATTCGTGTACCAATGGGCGCATACGCATTACAATGAAGGTATTGCGGTTACAATGGCCTTTGCCACATTAGGATTACTGCAAATTGCCCATGCTTTTAACGTCAGATCCAATAAAAAATCGCTATTCCAGATCGGTTGGTTCAGCAATCGGTATATGTTATGGGCGTCGCTGATCTCTATACTAATGCTTGTGCTTGTGATCATCATCCCGGGCTTAAACGACTGGTTTGGTGTCTCACATTTAAGTGGATTACAGTGGGGAATAGTATGTGCGGCAGCTGTAGCGATTATTGTCATAGTAGAACTTGTAAAGCTGTTTGTCCGGATAAGCGGAAGGGGCAAGAGCTGGGATTAAGAATTTGGTTAAGAGTTGTAGTCAAAAAGCCTGAATCCCTTCAATAGGGATTCAGGCTTTTTGAATGATTTCTTTTAAAGTAAGGGAAGCTTATAAAACACGTTGCATGTGGAGGATTACATTACTCCAATAACCTGAGTCGAGGTCACTGATCTGAACTCCGGGTTCACCCCAAGTGTGGATAAACTTTCCGTCTCCAATGTAAATACCGACATGACCAGGTATAGCATCACTTTCAAATCGGCCGGGAACGGTAAAAAAGATAAGATCTCCTACATCCAGTTCGCTTCGACTTACACGAGTACCTAAATTATCTTGATCTTTAGCTAAACGAGGTAAGCTGACACCGAATTTTTTGAATACATGCCTTGTAAAAGAAGAGCAATCAAATTTTTTGGTTTCTTCATAAGATCCAGCGCCAAAGTCGTAGGGTACACCTAAGAAATTTTTGGCAAAAGCGACTAACTCCTTTTTATCCGCTTCAGAAATACTTTGAATGCGTAAAGATTTAGATTCACTCGTGGATTCGACCGTCGATAATTTTTCGATAGTCTTACGTTCGGACGGTGTAGCAATGTTTATCTCACCCGACTGGGGATTCCAGCCTACTTCTGTTTGCAGAAATTTGGACAAGGCTAAAGGGGTGATATAGATTTGCCCTTCTTGTCGTCTAGGGGCTTGTGGCAGTGTGATTTTTTCCCCAAGTGAGAATACCTGTGGTGAGCCAGGGCGCAGCATATACATAACATCGCTATAACCGATTTTAGTGTATCCATCACTTGAACCATCATCTTTCATCCGATATCCGAGCGAAGTAACCGCAGGCTTAAGTGGAATCCAGTACTTTCCCTGAGCGTCAGTAATTGCAGATTGTTCATAATAACTGGAGGCATTTGTTCCATCAGGAGTTAGCGCGTTAACCTTAGGTTTTTGCGATTGAGATGAATAACCGCAGGATGAACTCGTTAAAGCGACAGCAAGCAATACAGTAGCGGTGGTTAGTAGTCTTTTGTGATTATTAGCCATTTAACACGCTCCATCTTCAAACTGTAAATTAAGTTTGTGCAGGGCGATTTTTTTTATGTAAAAGAAACGAAGGCAATCGTTGTAAGAGACAACCAAGCATTACCTGTTTTGATGTCATATATTCTTCAGAATTTGAAATCTATGGAAATATGATAAGTGATTGACGGATAAACAACCTCCATATAATATAGGTTTAATAGATTTCTATCATTAATGTGAGGTACGTGTAAGCTTATGCTTTAATGCTTTTATCGATAAAAGTGATAATGCTGAGTCGCTCACCTTGATGTATGCGTTAATAAACTAATGAAATGGGGTACTTTGATGAAAAAGAGAAACATTTTGGCGGGATTAAGCTTATGCTTCATGCTCGTAGCAGCTGGTTGTGGTAACAATAACACTGCGGGAAACGCAGGAAATGCAGCGAATTCCGGTAATTCCCCTACGAATGCAGGAGCAGCAGATTCAAAAACGTACAAAATTGCGATCTCGCAATATGTGGAGCACCCCTCACTTGATGCTACACGTGAAGGAATTCTCGCTGCTTTGAAGGATGCAGGAATCGTTGAAGGTGAGAACCTGAAGGTTGACCTTGAGAATGCTCAGGCTGATCAAGCGAATAACTTGTCCATTGCTCAAAAGATTGCCGCTGACTCTAATGATTTGGTATTGGCAATTGCAACGCCTTCCGCTCAATCAATTGTTCAAGCACTCAGCAAAGCAAGTAAGGATACACCGATTTTATTCGCAGCCGTAACTGACCCACTCGACGCGAAGATTGTCACGGATCTGGAGCATCCAGGTGGCAATGTATCAGGGGTATCGGACACCAATCCCGAAGCGATTAACAGATTAATGCAATTTATAGCTACCCAATTTCCTAACGTGAAAAAGCTGGGCATCGTTATTAATGAAGGTGAACCAAATGCAGTAATTATGGCTGAGATTGCTAAAAAAGAGTTGGATAAACATGGAATCGAGCTAGTGAAGGCTGCCATCACGAATACCTCTGAAGTCAAACAAGCTGCAGAATCACTTGTGGGTCGTGTAGATGCATTCTACATTACTTTGGATAACACAGTCGTAAGTGCAGTGGATACCATTATTCAAACAGCTAATGACAAGAAAATTCCCTTCTTCTCCAGTGACCGTGATACGGTTGAAAAGGGAGCTTTCGCCACCGTTGGTTTTAAATATTTCGATCATGGCTATCAAGTGGGTCAAATGGCCGTGGATATTTTGAAAAATGGTAAAAAGCCAGCTGATATGAAAGTAACCATGCAAGAAAAACTCGATCTCATTCTTAACCTGAAATCTGCAGCAGCGCAAGGGATAGAAGTGACTGATGCAATGAAGGCAGAAGTTGCCGATCAAGCTAACAATATTATTCAATAAGCCATTATATAGGGGCGATTTCGTGAGAACGCCCCTTTCCGCTCGAAGGAGGAAGTCATCTATGTTAAATTCGATGCTCGGGGCCGTTGAAATGGGACTGCTTTACGCATTTATGGCTTTAGGTGTATACATTACCTTTCGTATTCTTGATTTCCCTGATTTGACTGTAGATGGGAGCTTTACCACTGGTGGTGCCATTGCCGCTGTTATGATTACTAACGGTTATGCACCATGGCTTGCTACCCTGGCCGCTATTGCTGGTGGAACGCTGGCAGGAATGTGTACGGGCCTATTACATACGAAAGGCAAGATTAATGGACTGTTATCCGGGATTTTGATGATGATTGCACTCTATTCCATTAATCTGCGGATATTTGGTGGCAAACCGAACTGGTCTTTAATGGGCGACACTACCTTGTTCACTTCCATTGATCCTCTGCTCGTTCTGCCGTTTGTAGTTATTTTTGTGAAAATAGTAATGGATTTATTCCTGCGTACAGATCTTGGACTTGCGCTGCGGGCTACTGGAGATAATGCAAGAATGATCCGCAGTCTGGGTGTAAACACGGATAATACCACTATTCTTGGTGTCAGTTTATCCAATGGAATGGTGGCGCTCTCGGGGGCGCTAATCACTCAGTATTCTACTTTTGCGGATTCCTCTATGGGTATTGGGATGATTGTAATCGGGTTAGCTTCGGTGATCATCGGTGAAGCCATATTCGGTGCTAAAAATGTATTTCGGGCCACATTGGCTGTTGTGCTCGGATCCATAGTTTACCGGATCGTAGTTGCACTTGCCTTGCGGGTACCGTGGCTGAAAGCTTCGGATCTTAAGCTGATCACAGCAATTATCGTTATTTTCGCTCTTGTATTCCCGTCGATTCAGCGTTTCCTGAAGCAGAAGAATATGGCGCGGAGGCGTTCCGTTGAATTAGCTGAGCAGGCTCTAAGCAGCAAGAGAGGAGGCACCATCGATGCTTAAACTGGAGAACGTATCTAAGCTGTTCAATCCCGGAACACCGGATGAGAAAATAGCGCTGCTCGGCATTGACTTGGAGCTTCTTCCCGGTGATTTTGTCACCATCATTGGAAGTAATGGAGCTGGTAAATCTACGTTGATGAACATTATTTCCGGTGTCATGAAGCCGGATCTGGGTACAGCCAGCATTGAGGGAAATTCAATCAGCCATTTGGCGGAATTTCAACGGAGTCGTTGGATTGGCCGTGTCTTTCAGGACCCAATGGCGGGTACGGCTCCACATATGACGATTGAAGAAAATTTAGCTATGGCTTATAAAAGAGGCAAAAGCAGAGGGTTAACCTTTGGCGTAAATAAAGCTAAAAGAGCTTTGTTTCGCAATGAGCTAAGCCGTCTGGGGATTGGGCTGGAGGATCGCCTGCGGGCAAAAGTAGGGTTGTTGTCAGGTGGAGAGAGACAAGCGCTAAGTCTGCTAATGGCGACCTTTACTCAACCGCAAATTTTACTTTTAGATGAACATACAGCAGCCCTTGACCCTTCTCGTGCGGAGCTGATTACTAAACTTACAGAGTCCATTGTCCGTGAGATGAAGTTAACCACCCTAATGGTTACTCATAACATGGAACAGGCCATTCGTCTTGGCAATCGTCTGATCATGATGGATAAGGGCCGTATTATTTTGGATATCGATGAGGAACGTAAAAAAGATCTTACTGTAGAACGGCTGCTCGGAGAATTCGAGACAATCAGCGGACATAAATTGGCAGATGACCGAATGATGCTTGGCTAGTCAGTTGTAGCTGTGAAGGTAGCTCAATATAAGGGCTTGAAGTGAAGTCTGATTCTGGATTTCATTTCGAGCCCTTTTTTACATAGGAATTTTTTCGCCGAGCCATTATACTATCCTTATCTTTCAGTTCACGTAAATTTACCCAAATGGAACATTATGGTTTATAATGGAATTATAGTGATAATAAATGAAAATTATCATATTTAGGGAGCGGAGAATGCAGATGATTTGGAAAAATGTTAGCGCTTACAGAAGTTCGGGCATTTTCAACAAAATGATACTGATAATTTCCTTTTTGCTTCTACTTTCCTTTTTATTCTCTTTGACCGTTTTACAATATGTGTATCGTATCTATGACAAGCAAATTTATGAAAAGGCTTCTGAGGTACTGGGGATGTCCTCCATTAGCATCGAAAATGCCTTAAGAGAATTGGATCAGCTTTCTTTTACAGTGGTGTCTGATGAGCAAATTCAAGAATGCCTGCGCCAATTGCAGAATGATCCACAGCCTTATGAAAGACAAGTTCTACATAACAAGATCATAAACAGGCTGGTTGCTTTTGCAGGGGCAGAGAAATACGTTTATTCCATGATGCTGATGGATACGAGTGGCGGAGTAATGACTGCGGGCAATCGTGAAGGAGTATCACAGGATCTGCAGGATCAGTTAAAGCCGTTAGCTGCGGAAGCTAGCGGGAGTATAGTGTGGTATCCGCAAGGAAACAGAAATTCACTTTTGGCGGTTCGGCAGATTAAATCTTATACAGGGTCAACGTTTACGCTGGATGATCTGGGAACACTCGTGATCCGTATTCGGATCGATCTAATCATTGCGGATAGTACGAGCGATACTGACCAATTAATCGCAGTTGATGCCACGACGGGACAGGCAATCTATCCTGAAGCGCCAATTCTTTTGCCAGAAGAGCTTAAAGAAGAGACAGAACGTCCGGAGCTATATCGCACGGCCAAATATCAAGAAGGTACCTACTTTATAACCAAGACGAAATCATCTTATATAGATTGGATCTACATCAATGCCACTCCATTTAATGAGATGTTCAAACATATTACTTTTGTCAAAAAGCTGGTCGTCATCATATTCGCACTAATCTTATTAATTGGTCTCCTTTTAGGCTACAGGCTTGCTCGCAGTATTGTACGTCCGATCTCTAAGTTGACCAAAAAAATGAAGCAAATCGAGAAAGGCGATCTGGACAATCTGGAGGAACAGTCATTAGGTGTGGTTTCACAGACTGCGCAGGACGAGGTTAGTCAGCTAAACCGGACTTTTAAAATGATGATCCGCAGGATCAGAGAGCTTATTGATGAGAACTATGCGAAGCAGCTGATTATTAGGGAGACTGAGCTAAAAGCTTTGCAGGCACAGATTAATCCGCATTTTTTGTACAATACACTGGAATCAATCAACTGGTTAGCCAAAATGAACAAACAAGCCAAAATCTCAGAAATGGTAGAAGCGCTCGGTTACTTGTTCCGCAGCTCTATTGGTCTAAAGGATCCGCTGATTACACTTGAAAAAGAGATCACTATCGTGCGCAATTATGTCATTATCCAGAAAACACGGTTTGATGAGAGGCTTGATTTCCGGATGGATGTACCTGAACATCTGCATGACGCTTTGATTCCGAAGCTGACCTTGCAGCCTTTAATCGAAAATGCTATCCGCTATGCACTAGAGCCTAATATTGAGCCGTGTACCATTTCTATAACAGTTAGTGAAGAAGAGCAGGGCCTCGATATCAGAGTCAGTGATAATGGACCGGGAATGAGCGCTGAATTTATCAAAGATTTGCAGATGGGAAGAGTTAAGACCCGTGGAGAAGGCATCGGCTTAGCTAACATCGCGGAACGGATTCAAATCGTCTTTGGCCCTGAATGGGGCACTTCCATAGAAAGTGAACCGGGTCAAGGAACAACTATACATGTGCGTATACCTTACTTAAAAGGAGTGCTAGAGAATGTATAAACTGCTGTTGGTGGATGATGAACGCTTGATTCTGGAAGGGATATCGCAGGTTGTGGACTGGGGACGAGCGGGAACAGAGCTTGTAGGCACGGCGTGGAACGGGATTGAGGCTTTGGTGAAAATAGAGGAGCTTAGCCCTGAAATAGTGATTACGGATATTTCTATGCCTGGTTTAGATGGTTTGGGACTGGTGCAAAAATGCAGTGAACGATTTCCAGACGTGAAATTCGTTATGCTGACTGGTTATAAGGATTTTGATTATGCTTGTATTGCTATGCAGAACGGGGTTAAACATTATCTTTTAAAGCCGTGCAATGAGAATCAGATCCATGATGCATTGGTTGAGCTGGTAGCGGAGCTCGATGAACAGAAGAGCCGGGGCGAATTCGTAAATAGCATGAAACAACGTCTTCAGAAGGTATTGCCCCATGTGAAAGAACAATTTTTGAAGGAATGGATCTCTAACAAAACTTATGGAAGTCAGGATCTAGAGTACTATCAGGAATTATTCGGCATTGAACTCAATGACAAAACGGTACGCTTGCTCCTGTTCCGACTAGAAGGTTCTTACGAATATGAGCAATTGTTCGCTCTGCAAAATATTGCCCAGGACGTACTTCAGGAAACACTCCTGAGTGCGACGATAGGCGGTCATTTATTAATATTACTGGAAGACGAAGGAAATACGGTGCAGAATAGCCCCTTGCTTAAACGTATCGCTGAAGTAAGAGAGGTATTCTGCAAGTTTTATAAAATGGATGTGACAATCGCGATTAGTGATGCTGACCTTATGATTCATTCCCGGAGATTGTATCGTCAGACCTTGCAGTGCCTAAACCATCGTTTTTATTTGGAGGCGGGCGGTTTGATTACCGGGAGTGATATCCCAAGTGATGAGCTAAGTGGAAGAAATGATATCGAGCTAGATGAAGAGCATATTTGTCTACTTATAAAAGCAGGCGATCAAAATACGGTGGAGCTGGAATTGGAACGATTATTCAACTTGCTCGCTGATGAACGGTTAGATATTAACGTGACGCGTTCTTATGTTTTACAGTTATATTCCGCTATGATTCGTTTAGCAGTCCCTGATGAAAGAAATAGCTTCACATCGGGCTTGGCGGAGCTTGCCGAAATTAGAACCTTGGGAGGTTTAAAAGCATACGTCAAAGAGGCAGCGGTTCGCTTAACAGCGATGTATGACCGACATTTTAGTTCCCGGCAATCGCTTATTGTAGACAAAATGTTCAAAATTATCGCAGAGGATTACAAGAATGCAGAGCTGTCGCTTAGCTCGGTCGCTGCTGAAATGTTATATATGAATCCCGACTATCTAGGCAAAATATTCAAGAAAATTACCGGAGAGAAATTCTCGAATTATGTAACCAATTACCGGATTGCTAAAGCATCGGAGCATATTTTGAGAAGTGGGGATGTAAGAGTATTTGAGCTGGCTGAAATGTTCGGCTTCGGCGGAAATGCACAATATTTCAGCCAGGTATTTAAAAAAGTAACCGGCCAGACCCCTACAGATTTCATGAAACCCACTCAAGCGAACTGATTATTGAACAAACAAGACGGTTTTTTGTATTCAATAATCATGGAATATTTGAGAAAATTTAACCAATGAAAGCGCTACCTAAAGGGATCAGAGCCTTTACACTATCATAGGAAAAGGGGACATGAAATTGAAAAAGAGATTCGCTTTACTAGCCGTACCATTATTGCTGTCGTCGATGTTAGCTGGTTGTGGAGGTAACAACAATAACAATGCTGCTGCTACGGATTCCGCTACAAATACTCCTTCGGAGACGAAACCTGCGGCCACGACCTCAGCAGAACCAGTAACCCTGCGTATCGCATGGTGGGGTGGAGATACAAGACATTCTTATACACAACAAGTTATTGATATGTATGAAGCCAAATATCCGAATGTAACCATTGAGCCTGAATATGCATCCTTTGATGATTACTGGAAAAAGCTTGCTCCGCAAGCTGCTGCAAATAGACTTCCTGATATCGTTCAAATGGATATTTCCTATATTAATCAATATGGATCTAACGGACAGCTCGAAGATTTGAAACCTTATTTGAACTCTCAGATTCAAGTCGGCGATGTGAATGAGAACGTGCTGAGTACTGGAGTGATCGGTGAGAAGCAATACGGAATTCCGTTAGGGGTTAACGTACTTGGTTTTCAATATGATCCAGAATTGCTGAAAAAGGCAGGTGTTGATTCTATCCCAGAGAACTGGACTTGGGATCAATACAAGGAAATCGCCGCGAAAGCTAAGTCGGCTGGACTGTATATGGACGGTTCCATGGCAGCAGACGTGTTCTTCAACTATTATCTGCGTACAAAAGGGCTGGCACTCTATAACAATGATGGTTCCGCACTTGGTTATGAGGACGATGCGTTGTTCACTGACTTTTTCGGAATGTTGTCTGGTTTGATTAAAGATGGAGCGGTCCCATCACAAGACAAACTGAGCCAAAATAAAGGGGTTATTGAAGAGTCGGATATTGTTAAAGGGACAGGTATCGGTGTATGGCAATGGTCGAACCAATACGTTGCTTTGCAAATCGCTGTAAATCGTCCTATGGAGCTGGCACAAATGCCTGGTCCAGATATGGATAAAGGGCTTTACATGCAGCCAAGTATGTACTGGTCAATTACTTCTAACTCTAAAGTGAAGGAAGAAGCAGCGAAGTTCGTTGATTTCTGGATTAATGATGTGGAAGCTAACAACCTGATCAAAGGCGAACGCGGAGTACCGATTTCAAGCAAAATCAAAGAATCTGTAGCTACACAATTAACTGATTCCGGTAAGCAAGTATTTAAGTTTGTTGCTGACATGGAGCCTACTACTTCACCTATGAGTCCACCGGTAGGATCACCAGAGGTTGTAGCCCTGCTTACAGACCTTGCTGAACAAATGAACTTCGGAAAAATCGATCCAGCAGCAGCAGCAGCACAGTTCCGAAAAGAAGCGAACTCTATTCTCTCCAGCCGTTAATCGTAGGGTAACAGATAACTATACTGCGTCTCACATGGGAAACGGCGTGCCATTTCGCTAGGCGGCATCCCGTTTCCCATATTATTCACATAAAAAGGAGTTGGAGACCCTTGGCATTAACGAATCCCCTACCTTCGAATCCATTGGCTGTTAAGAAAAAGAACCTCACCGGCCGGCGGTTACGAAGCAACCTTACAGGATATGCCTTCATCAGTCCGTTCGTCATTGGCTTCCTTTGCTTCACACTGATCCCGATGATCATTTCGCTGTATCTTTCTTTTACCAAATACAATTTATTCGCTCCACCTAAGTGGATTGGATTTGATAATTACATCAAAATGTTCTCAAATGACCCGAAATATTTGCATTCACTAAAGGTAACGCTGCTTTACGTATTTATCGGTGTGCCTTTACGTCTAACCTTCGCATTATTTGTGGCCATGATTCTAAATACGAAATCACGTATGGTAGGAGCCTATCGGACAACTTATTATTTACCTTCTATTATAGGGGGTAGTGTGGCGGTCTCCATCATGTGGCGTAATATTTTTAGTGATACAGGAATTATTAACGGCATGCTTGGCTTTTTCGGAATTGGACCGGTAAGTTGGTTTGGCAATCCGAATGCTGCGCTTATCATGTTGATAACTCTATCTGTGTGGCAGTTTGGCTCATCCATGTTGATCTTTCTTGCAGGTCTTAAAAATATTCCTGGTGAAATGTATGAGGCAGCTAGTGTGGATGGAGCCGGATTCTTCAGAAAGTTCTTCAAGATTACTATGCCACTCTTAAGTTCAGTGATTCTGTTTAATCTAGTTATGCAGACGATCAGCGCATTCATGACCTTTGTTCCAGCTTATATTATCTCTAAAGGTGAAGGCGGACCTATGGACGGCACTATGTTGTATTCTCTCTATTTATTCCGTCAGGCCTTTATGTTTAATAATATGGGTTATGCTTCGGCTATGGCTTGGGTAATGTTGTTGCTTGTCGGCATCATGACCGGAATCTTGTTCAAGACATCCAAATCGTGGGTCTTCTACGAGTCGGAAGGAGGAAAATAATCCATGGCGAAAATTAAACTGAAATGGCCGCTTTATCACATCCTTATAGGTGGCCTCGCTATCGTTATGCTGTATCCGATTCTGTGGATGATCATGAGTTCTTTTAAAGAGAGCCGGCTTGTGTTTGTTACAGCGCAGCACCTTATACCTGATCCATGGGAATGGGGGAACTATGCTAAAGGCTGGGAAGGTATTGCAGGTTACTCCTTTGGTGTCTTCATCAAGAACTCTTTTGTAATTGTTATTGTCGCAACACTGGGCGCAGTCATTTCATCTTCACTGGTTGCCTTCGGTTTTGCCCGCAATAAATTTGTAGGCCATGGCTTATGGTTCGGAATCATGATGATGACCCTGATGCTTCCTTCCGATGTGGTGCTCGTCCCTCAATACATTATCTATGCCAAATTGGAATGGCTCGACAGTATCAAACCGATCGTTGTTCCACAGTTCTTCGGTGTCCCGTTTTTCATTTTCCTAATGCTGCAGTTTATTCGGACCATTCCTGTTGAACTTGATGAAGCGGCTACCATCGATGGTTGTGGGAAATTTGGACTTTATTTCAGAATTATACTTCCACTCATTCGTCCTTCTATGGCTACTGCGGCGATCTTCTCCTTCTATTGGCGCTGGGAAGACCTGCTTGGACCGGTATTGTACTTGAACTCACCTTCTAAATATACAGTTTCGATGGGGCTTAAAATGTTCCTGGACAGTGAGTCCGTATCCAACTGGGGTCCAATGTTCGCCATGTCTGTTCTAAGTTTGGCACCAGTCATGATTATCTTCTTTATCTTCCAAAAGCAGATTGTAGAAGGAATCAGCACCAGTGGTTTGAAAGGTTGATTTCAGCAAACGAATATAAATGTTTTAAATCTCTAATTAAGAAAGGTGCGGCTGAATTTGGATAGCTATCGTTTTGATTTTGGGATTAAGGAAGCTGAGCCTGGCTACACCAAAATTCGGCCGGACACATCTTATTCTAAGGAAATAGGGTATGGTTTCACTTCTGATTCCTCAGTCTTTGGTCGTTTCAGAGGGGGAACAGATATACTGCGAAGCGATTGCTGCATCCCACAGAAAGCAGTTTTTCTTCTGGATCTCCCGAATGGGATCTACCGTGTTACGCTGCTGTTGGGTGATGCTCTGGCAGATACCAGCACATTTATCAAAGCTGGAGAAGGCAAGTTCGTATTGGACACGCTAAATGTGCCTGCGGGCCAATATTTGCGCGAATCCTTTGCAATTAGGGTTAAGGATGGGCAGCTAAAGCTATCGTTCTCGGGTGCGGCACCGCGTATTAACGCCTTGGACATTCAGATGGACAATGAAGCGCTAGTCTTATTTCTGGCGGGAGATTCCACGGTGACCGATCAAGGGGAAGAAGGTTACCCCTATGCGGGGTGGGGCCAACTGCTGCCACGCTGCTTCAAAGCCGGAATAGCTGTAGATAATCGAGCACTTTCTGGACGCAGTTCCAAGAGTTTTATTGAGGAAGGGCATTTGGAGGGCATTGCCGCAGATATCAGACCCAGAGATTATCTGTTCATCCAGTTTGGACATAATGATTCCAAAACTGATGATTTAAGACATACCGAGCCCTTTACTACATATAAAGAACATTTGCTCCGGTTGATTACAGTCGCCCGAGAAGCGGGGGCCTATCCGGTTCTTGTGAGCTCTGTACATCGGCGAAGATTTGATAGTGAAGAAGCAATTGTAGACACGCATGGAGATTATTTAATCGCCATGCGGGAACTCGCAGATACCGAGCAGGTTCCACTGATTGATTTAGCCGAGAAGAGCCGCAAGCTCTTTGAAGCTTATGGCTCAGAGGGCTCAAAAGATTTATTCATGTGGAGCTATCCAGGAGAATTTATTGCGCATCCAGGTGGGGTGTATGATAATACACATTTTCAGATTTTAGGGGCTCGTCTTCTAGCTGAGCTTATAGTGGAAGGGATCCGGGAAGTTGGATTAAACGATCTCATCATTCATCTTCGTCAGGGAGAATAATAATCCTAAAGGAAAAGTAAATATCTGTCGGTTCAACTTCTGTATGCAAGGTTAAGGTTAAGGAAAGAACTTAACTGGAAGACTTGCATGATAAGAAGGAGGATATCACGATATGGCAGATAAAAAGCTTGTAGGTAAGGTTGCAGTTGTAACCGGAGGCGGCTCAGGAATTGGCCGGGCAACCGTGCTTGAGTTCGCACGTAACGGAGCCAAAGTTGTATTATTGGACAGAACTGTAGAGAACGCTGAAAAGGTTAGACAGGAAGTGGAGAAAGAGGGCGGAGAAGCCCTAGTTATCGAATGTGATGTTGCTGAACCACCACAAGTGGAAGCGGCGATAAATAAGGCGGCCGCGAAATGGGGTCGTCTTGATGTTGTTTTTGCCAACGCAGGGATTAATGGGGCGATGACGCCTATTGAAACGATGGATATTGAAGCTTGGGATCAGACCATTCATATTAACCTGCGTGGAACCTTCGCGACTGTTAAATATGCGATACCGCATCTAAAAGAAAGCGGAGGCAGCATCCTGATCAACAGCTCCATTAACGGAAATCGTGTATTTTCTAATGTTGGTTTTTCTGCTTACAGTACGACAAAGGCAGGACAGGTTGCTTTTATGAAAATGGCGGCACTGGAACTGGCTCAATTTCAAATCCGCGTAAATGCGATCTGTCCTGGGGCTATAAAGACCAATATAGATGACAACACTTTTCCATCAGAGGATCTGAAAGAAGTGAAAATCCCAGTAGAATTTCCTGAGGGAGATCAACCGCTCGAAGAAGGTCCGGGGCGACCTGATCAAGTAGCGAAGCTGGCGCTGTTTCTGGCGTCTGAAGATTCAGATCATATTACGGGGACGGAAATTTATTGTGACGGTGCAGAGTCGCTTCTGCATGGTTAATTTTTCAACATAATCTTGGCCTCTCATAACGGATTCCATCCTCGTCGCTATGCCGGACCACACGGGTCGAAAGAGCATCTGCGGTGAGGATGGCTATGCCGTTTTTTGTTGTAAAATAAAGCTAATCATTATCTCCAATTTCCGTTATAATGGAGTATCTCTGGAGAAAGGAGATTGCGATATGGATTTTCAATTGGAATCATTAATGAAGTTACTAGTGGCCATGCTGTTCGGGCTGTTCATCGGGATTGACCGACAGATCAAGCAGAAACCGCTGGGGATACGGACCAGTATGGTCATAAGCATTGCGAGCTGTCTTGTCACAGTGGTGTCTATCCATGCCTTTGATAAGTTCGCAGGACCAGAGCATCCCAACATGGACCCAATGCGGCTTGCGGCTCAGATTGTCAGCGGGATTGGTTTTTTGGGTGCGGGTGTTATTCTGCGTAGAGGCGGAGATGCCATTTCGGGCCTTACTTCGGCAGCACTCATCTGGACAGCTTCTGGAATTGGTATAGCTGTGGGTGCGGGATTCTATATTGAGGCAGCATATGCGGTTATTCTGCTGATGTTTGCTGTGAATTTAGTTCCTCATTTAATCCGTTCGCTAGGACCAGAAGTACTGAATAAACATGAAGTTTCAGTGAGGATCATTATGGAAGCTAATTTTGTGCTTACAGAAGTGATCCAAAAAATCGAGCGGCCTCAGGTCAGCTCGCAGCGTAGTACTAGAGGTCCATCCCGAGCGATTCGAAGAATGAAAATTAAAGATTTGGAAGATGGCAGACAAATGATCGATATGGTGATCTCAGCACCGGATCGGGATTACGCAACAGAAATCTATTACGATGTGAAGAAAATTGAACATGTAATGAGCGTAGAAGTGGAGCAATTGTAAAAAGAGCATGTCACCTCATGACTAGATGTGGTAATCTATCAAGTGGAGACAATTATCAGACACTGGAAGGGAGAACAATATATTATGTCAATCACAGCGTATGAAGGACAATATGAAGGAGAAGCAGCTATCTGGTTGAAAGCCGGTCGTTATGAGGCAGCTATTCTGCCAGGCATTGGCGGCAACCTGATCTGTTTCCGTGATACCGAAAACGGATATCGCTTCCTGCATGAGCCTGGAGCTGAAGAGATGGAAGCCTTTAAGGCAAGTCCGGGGATTCACGGAATTCCTGTATTATTTCCTCCAAATCGTTATGAGGATGGTAAATTTCCATGGAATGGTCAAACTTATCAATTCCCAGTAAATGAAGTTGCAACGGGCAACCATTTACACGGATTTTTACATACTGCAGCTTGGGAAGTCGAAGAATTTGGCAGCGGTAAGACTGAAAGCTTCGTAACCGTATTCATCAAGGTGGATGAGAATCATCCTTCTTATCAGTATTTGCCACATAAGTATACGATCAAATTGCGTTATACCCTCGGCGAAGGAGGATTATCTCAACAGGTGTTGGTGCACAATGATGGAGAAGATGTGATGCCTTGCTTGCTGGCATTCCACACTGCCATTAACGCACCTTTCGCACCAGGAAGCAGTGCACAAGATTACCGCGTAAAAGCTACTATTGGCGAGCGCTGGGAGCTCAACGACCGCATGCTGCCAACAGGCAAATTCCAGGCGTTGGAGCCAGGAGAAGTTCAGCTTCGTGAAGAAGGTGTGAATCCATATTTTGCATCGATGGACAATCACTACACGGCTGTACCTCAGAACGGACGCAACCGGATGGAGCTTACCGATAGCAAAGCTGGAGTAACCTTGGTGTACGATGTAGGGACTTCGTACAAACAATGGATGATCTGGAATAATGGTGCTACAGAACAGTTCTTCTGCCCTGAGCCACAAACTAACTTGGTGAATGCGCCAATGGTAGATCTTCCTGCTGATGAAATCGGCTTGTTCAGCCTGAAACCAGGCGAATATTGGGAAGAGAGCAGCCGCCTGTACGTAAAATAGAGTTCATGTGAATATGAATAGGTTATAAAGAAGGGGCTGTCTCAAACGTAGTTTTTCTACGATTAGACAGCCCCTTAAATTTATCTCTTACTAATAATCTCTTCATTAATCTGTTCAATGATGTCTTGGATACTCTTCGAACCAAGATCACCTTCACCACGTTTTCTTACAGAGACAGTGTCGGAATTTTTTTCGTTCTCTCCAAGTACAAGCATGTAAGGTGCTTTTTCAAGCTGAGCTTCACGAATTTTGTAGCCTAACTTCTCATTTCGGATATCTACTTCGACACGAATGCCAGCCTTCTCCATGTGATGCTTCACTTGCAGTGCATAGTCAACATAGTTCTCAGAGACTGGCAATAACTTCGCATGAACAGGTGCGAGCCACAGTGGGAAAGCCCCAGCGAAATGTTCAGTAATAATCCCCATAAAACGATCGATCGACCCATAAACAGCGCGATGGATTACGACCGGGCGATGTTTAAGATTATCTTCCCCGATGTAAGTAAGATCGAATTTCTCTGGCATTTGCCAATCTAGTTGGATTGTTCCACATTGCCAGCTACGTTTTAACGCATCTAAGATATGGAAATCAATCTTAGGTCCATAGAACGCGCCATCCCCTTCATTCACACGATATTCGATCCCGAGATTGTCTAATACATTTTGTAAAGATTGTTCAGCCTGATCCCATAATTCTTCAGATCCCATATAATCTGCCGGCCGAGTTGATAATTCAATCTTATACTCAAAGCCGAACACTTGATAAATATGGTCAATCAGTGAGATTACCCGTCTTATTTCATCCTCAATTTGCTCTGGCAAAACGAAGAGGTGAGCATCATCCTGGCAGAAAGTGCGGACTCTCATCATCCCGTTCAGTGCTCCGGAATATTCATGGCGATGCACTTGACCGAATTCCGAGATACGGATAGGCAGTTCCCGGTAGGAATGCAGATTATTTTTGAAAATTAGCATATGCCCAGGGCAGTTCATCGGCTTAAGGGCAAATTTTGTTTCATCTACATCTGTGAAATACATATTGTCCTTGTAGTGATCCCAGTGTCCTGACTGCTCCCAAAGCCGATTGTTCATCATCAGCGGTGTACGAACTTCATCGTAATCTCTCTGTCTTTGTAATTCCCGGGCAAAGTTCTCAAGCTCTGTACGGATTGTCATTCCCTTGGGAAGATAGAAGGGCATGCCTGGCGCTTCTTCTGAGAACATGAACAACTCAAGTTCTTTGCCGAGCTTACGGTGGTCACGTTTTTTAGCTTCTTCAAGAAACAGTAAATGTTCCTCTAACTGCGCTTTTTTAGGAAAGGCAGTTCCATAAATACGTTGCAGCATTTTGTTATTGGAATCTCCACGCCAGTAGGCACCCGCTACATTCAACAGCTTAAAGGCTTTGACCAAGCCAGTAGAGGGAAGATGTGGCCCACGGCAAAGATCGGAGAATTCACCTTGATCATAAATAGTTAATACTGTGTCTTCCGGCAGATCATGAATAAGCTCCAGCTTTAAAGGCTCATTCAGCTCTTCAAAAAGTTTAATGGCCTCTGCGCGGCTCACCACACGGCGGACAATCTGGTGATTCTCTTGGATGATTTTCGCCATTTCTTGTTCGATTGCAGCAAGATCATCAGTGGATAGAGGTTTCTCAATATCAATGTCATAGTAGAAGCCGTCTTCGATAACAGGACCTATGCCTAGCTGGACAGCTTTATCTCCATATATACGTTTTATGGCCTGCGCCATGATATGTGCAGTACTGTGTCTATAAACCTCAAGACCGTCTTTGCTATCCAACGTAACAATATCGAGCCGGCAATCATGTTCGATCGCTTGGTTTAGATCAACAGATTTTCCATCAATTTTTCCAGCCACAGCATTTTTTTTCAGACTGGTACTTATGGCACCTGCTGCTTCTTTAATCGTTGTTCCTTGCAGTACCTCTCTAATTGTTCCATCTTGCAGTGTTACCTTGATCTTCATGATTTTAGCCTCCGTTTCTCAAATATTGTTAATTGTGAACGCAAAAAAACGCATCTCTCCCAGAAAGGGACGAGTGCGTTCAGCTCGTGGTTCCACCCTAATTCGACCTGTCATATAGACAGGACCTCATTGGTATCCGATATCGGGGATAAATCGGTGCCGCATACTACCGAAAAAACAAAGTTCTACGGATTCAGCGCCACGGCTACAAAGGGGTAACTTCACAACCGGTAACTGGAGAAGCTTGCAGCCTGGACTTCTCTCTCTGGACAGTTCGTGTAGGAAATCATGTCTTTGATCATTGCCATATTCTGTTGCTAGTTAATATTACTCAATAGTATTCGATAAAGTCAAGGGGGGAGGTGCACAGAAATCGGATGATCGTTTCTCCGCGGTCTTCATTTGCTTATTGGTAAAGGAAATGAGGATGGACTTGGCGAATTTATATTTCAACATGCTTAAGGGGGATTGTAATGCAGATTATTGCCATGCTGACGATGCTAATCGACCATATTGGCTATATCTTTTTCCCGGAGAATCTTGCTTGGAGATATGTAGGGAGAATAGCTTTTCCGATTTATTGTTATGGGCTTGTGCAGGGACATATCCATACTTCATCCAGACCTAAATATTTATTTCGGTTGCTCTTGATTGCGATTATTGCCCAGATTCCCTATAATCTAGCGCTAAATTCTGGTGGCTGGAACGTGGTGTTTACGTTATTGCTGTCAGCAATCGTACTGGTAATTTTGGACAAGCTGCCTTCACTATGGCTTGGTATACCTGTGGTAATTGCGGCTATAGTGTTAATGGATTATTACCCTATAGATTATAATGCGTACGGTTTGCTCTTAGTATTGATTTTTCGTTATACGAAATCGTACTGGCTTGTTGGAGCCCATCTGGCACTGAATCTTTTCTATATGTTTTATAATTATTGGGTTGTACAGATGCTCAGTATTTTACCTACCTTGCTGATTGCTTTTACGCCTTTAATTTGGGATCGCTTGGAGCGGCACCGGGTTCCGCGCTGGATGTGGTGGTCATTTTATCCTGCACATTTACTGATGTTGGCGATAGTTAAGGCTGTAATTTACAAGGATTGGGCTCAGATCGAATGGCGAAGTTTGTTGAATATCTAAACATTTTACAATAAAAGGAACTTTGATTTACAAAACTTACCTTAGCTGAGATAATGGATTGATTTCACAAAATAAGATGAAGGAGACATGCTATGAGTAGAGTTAAAGCGAAATTGAAGTGGTTTTTGCCTTTTGTCGCACTGATGCTAGTTCTTGCCGGCTGTCAGTCGGTAGGGGGGTTCGATGTTAATAAGGCGTTGATTGGGGATGTTGATGTTAAATCATCAGAATCCAGTATGACTTTTTCCATGAATGCTGAGCCCATAGAGGGAATTAGCGCGGAAGATAAGGAAATGGTTGATCTTATTAATTCTTTTTCCTTGAATATTAGTAAAGCTAAGTTACAAGATAATGGGAGTTTATCGGCCCAAGGAACTGTTGGTTATAAACAATTGAATATTCCATTCACCTTGTTTATGGACAAACAAACACTTGCTTTTACAGTTGAAGGAGCAAAACAACCGTTCTACTTCCCTGTACAAGGATACGATGAAATCTTAGGTGAAGTAGGCTTGGATACGGCAAAAGCTGAAGATGTCAGTAAGCTGTTGACGAAATTCGTTGTTAAGAATCTTCCGAATCCTGGCGTAATCAACATTACACCGGTTAGTGATGCTGTGTATGGTGAGCAGTTGAACATGACGAAGCTGCATGCAGAAGTGACTGGTGATGAGCTTCCTGCATTGTTAAAAGGCTTCCTGAAGTCTGTTTCCAAAGACACAGAAGGTTTTACTGAATTGGTGGGTGGTCTTTACGACTATCTGTACCCTGTGATCAAAGCTATGGATGAAGACGGTTCTGGCGATATTTTCAATCTGGGATTCGGAGATATTCCACTGGATGATAAAGAAGCTGTCGTAACTGTATTGCATGATGCTGCCAAATTGGCTGTTGATGCATTGCTGCTAGTATATGACAATCAAGTGGACAGTCTTTACAAATCAACTCCTGAGATGAAGACCGTGTTGAGTAAGGATACGAAGTTATCTGTTGATATTTTCGTTGATAGTGCTCTGCATGTGCGTAAACAGAATGTTGATCTGAAAGTGGCGCTTCCGGGTACCGAGGATTTCCCATTGAAGAGCCTCTCGCTTAAAGCTTCCAGTCAGATTTGGAACATTGGCGGTGCTGTAACTGCTGATCCAATCAGTACTGAAGATGCACTTGATATTTCTTCCGGACTTACACCTGGAGAGACTTTGAGAAATTTTGCCCCCGATTCTGATGTATATCGTATATTGAAGGATGATCTGGGCATTACGAAGAGAACCATTGTTATCGAACCTGATGACGAATATTATTACCCGATTGTAGACAAGAACACTACTTATATCCCCCTGCGTTATTTGGCAGAAGATTTAGATGCTATTGTAGAATGGGATACGGCCAATCGTGCAATTAACGTTACTGATGGTGTGTACGGAGATAAACTGGTATTCAAAATCGGTTCTTCCGAAGCCTTGATTAACGGCACGGCTGTAAAGCTTGCCCAACCTGTATTTGTTGACGAGTATGGCGATGCATATGTATCCTTGCGTATGCTTGCTGAAGCGCTTCATGCTACTGTGTCGGTAGATGAAGATGGTTGGATTACTATTGTACGGAAATAGTTGTATCTTAACGATTAATTAACACAATAAACCCAGCTTCCATCTGACGCATAAATGCGGGTGGAGGCTGGGTTTTTCATATGAATACATAATCCAGTTATTGCTTCGTTAATACCACCTCTAAAGCTATATTACTAAGCTCTTTATCCTCTGTCATACTTTGGATGTATCCACCTAAGAAACCTTCTTGTAGGCCTTCCCAAAGCTTGTAGCCTGGCATCGCTTTAATATCTTCTGAGGAGCTGCCGGCTGTCCCCGCGAAATATCTTACATTTAGCTTGGCCATTACCTCTGCCATCGATGCCTTTTCAGACTGCGTAAAGGAACTCTCCTTTAAACCATCCATAGCTTTGTTATAAGAGTTTGTAGCAAAAGTATCCTCAGCATAGGTCTTGAAGTTTAAAAGATTCTGATCTGTATTGCCATTAGCTTTAGCCCATCCCTCTACATTTAAGGGCGTTGCTTCATAATTGACGGTTCTGCTCAGGGGATCGAAGGTCATCGCTCCGTATTGATGTGGATAGACAGCCATTGCACTTGTTGCGATATCATAAATTGGCGTTTCTTCCGAAGAAGTTACCGGGTCTACCCGGATGTCCTGCATATGGATATGGCCTGACAAGACTAAATTAAGTTCATTTTCACGAAGTACCTTTATTGTTTCCTGACTGTTGTTAAGCTTAAAGCCTGAAACAGACATAGAGGTGTGGCTTAGTAGATTGTGGTGCATAACCGTGAGAACAGAAGCATGCTCCTTGGCAGCCAGTTTAACAGAATTATCTATCCATGATAGGGTAGAGGCGGTCAGGCGTCCGTCCGTTTGGGGGAAACCGTATTTCTGATTGTTATGATATTGGCTGCTGTCAATCATAAGGAGCCATAAATTTGGCGCTGCCTTAACGATGTAACTTAGTGATTCTTTATCACGTGATACAGCTTCTTTGTAACCGAAATCCTCATACATCTTGGTAAAATCTTTGTCTGTAATGGAATCCGTAACAAGCTGCTTATCCCCGCTGAAGGATCTGGCCCAAGGATTAAATAAATCGTGGTTGCCTGGAATGACATAAACAGAGGTTCCTTGTGCTTCGATTCGCTTTAATTTTTGGGTTAGCTCCTGATGGCTGCTGCGTTCTCCGTTATTTGTTAAATCTCCACTCAGGATGAGAAAATCAGGCTTCTGCTGCTCAGCGTCATAAACCAAGGTTTCAAGGATTTCATCACTGTAAGGCAGCATTTTTCCATCACCGCCAGTTACATATTTTTGAAAAGCTGTACCGCCATCCTGTAGCTTCTTATCTAAGAAGTGAGTGTCCGTTGCCACCCAGAAAGTGAGGGGGTGAAGATCATTCGGATCTTGTGCTGTTGAGGTTAAATTAGACGAATTTGTGTCTTTACAGCTAGTTAGAGCCAAGCTCATTGAAAGGAGCAGCAATAATGAGATTAAGGCTGATTTTCTATGCCGAACAAGGGCTTTGTCGCTTGGGAATTTCATGATTATAACCTTCCTTCTATACATTTGCTGCACTATTGTAGCGCATTTTAGCTCGTGGTGTATATCGGAAAAGGAAGAGGGCAGTTTCTAGCACGCCTGAAGTGATTAATGATTAATAGATCAAGTGCATAATTAAGCCCATAAATGCGACAATAAGAGTTGGCAACGAATATATCCGACAAAATAAGTTGTGAATAACTGTTGTGTTTTCAGAAAAAAGGTGCTAAGATATACAAAAGTAAGTTACTAAAATTAATGGAGGTAGTTATTTTATGTCTAACAATTTCTTTGAAGCAGTAAAAGGAAGACGTTCCATATATGCCCTTAGTAAAGAATCTACGATTTCGGATGCACAAATTGTAGAAATCGTTGAACAAGCGGTGCTACATAGCCCAACTTCTTTCAACTCCCAAAGCTCAAGAGCCGTTGTTCTTCTTGGAGAACAACACGATAAGCTATGGGATATCACTACAGAAACATTGCGTAAAATCGTTCCTGCCGAACAATTTGAAGGAACAGCGCAAAAATTAGCGTCTTTCAAAGCAGGTTACGGTTCCGTACTATTCTTTGAAGATCAAACGGTAGTGAAGAGCCTGCAAGAGAACTTCGCTCTATATGCTGAGAACTTCCCAATTTGGGCTAACCAATCCTCTGGTATTCTGCAATTTGTAGTATGGACAGCACTTTCTGAAGCAGGTGTAGGTGCATCCTTGCAGCACTATAATCCACTGATTGATGATGAAGTAAAAGAAGCATGGGGCATCCCGCAAGAATGGAAATTGATTGCTCAATTGCCATTTGGTAAAACAGTTACTCCTGCTGGTGAGAAACAATTCCAACCGATTGAAGATCGTGTTAAAGTCTTTAAATAAGTGAAATAAGCGTTTGAAACCTCCTTAACCAGGCTAAGTATGTATATAGACTGGTTAAGGAGGTTTTTGGTATGCCATGGAACAAAGAGGATTATCCAGAATCATTGAAGAACTTCACAGCACCTGTTCGCAATAAGGCAATCGATATTGCGAATGCGCTCCTCGAAGATGGTTATGAGGAGGGGCGGGCGATTTCAATTGCCACAGCGCAGGCGAAAGAGTGGGGGGAGAACCACGATAAACAAATCCGTAAAAAAGGTCATTAAGGCTTAATCAAAGGCCTGAACATAGAAATAAAAAAAAGCAGGACAGCGTTTATTAACGCTTGTCCTGCTTTTTGACGGGCACAATTATTTAGTGGATTCATTTCCTGCTGCTGCGCTTGCAGTTGGCTCAGCTGTTGCAGCTGCATCTTCTTTAGCGTCAGTAAGTGTGTTCGTGATTTTTGCTTTTTCAGTTGTTTCTGACATCCAAGTGGAGGACAGAGTGGAAACCTTTTGCGAAACTAGTGTTTTACGAATTTCATCTTTCTTTTCTTCCAGTGTATAGTCTTTAGCATCTTTATGGTCGGTTACTTTAATGATGTGATAACCATAATCGGATTTGACAGCATCACTGGTTTCACCAACTTTTAGCTTAAAGGCTACATCAGAGAATTCAGCTACCATATCGCCACGTTTGAAGAAGTCTAGATCTCCGCCATTATCCTTGGAACCCGTATCAGAGGATTTTTCCTTGGCAAGAGTAGCGAAATCTGCGCCTTCTTTCAGTTGTTTCAGAATTGCATCTGCTTCTTCTTTAGTCTCAACGAGAATGTGGGAAGCGCGAACTTGTTCTTCTTCACTGAAAGTAGCTTTATTTGTGTCATAGTATTCTTTGATTTCATCATCCGTTACAGTGACTTGTGGCTCAAGGATTTTACGCAGCTTTACTTGCAGCGGCATTTGCTTTTTCAAGTCGTCTACAGTCATTGAGCTTTGGGACAAAGCAGCATTAAAGGCAGCTTCTCCGCCGAATTGTGCTTTAAGATCTTCAAGTTCAGTGTTGATGTCTTCATCTGTAACAGTTACGTTAGCTTTTTTAGCCTCTTGATCAACAAGCTCAGTTGTAATCATAGATTGCAGCGTGCTTTCTCCGCCTGCTTCGATCAATTTATCATAAAGTTGTTCTTTTGTGATTTTTGTTCCGTTTACTGTTGCAACAGCTTTTTTGCTGTCGTCTTTTTGGACGACCAGAACAATGATTAGTGCTGCAGCTAATACGATAGAGGCAATCATCCAAGCTTTATTGCTTCTAGGAGCAGTCGGAGGTGTAGGTGGCGTAGCGTTGTTCGCACCGACTTTGTTCATTACTGGAATACTGTCTGCTTTTGTTGTATTCACAGGTTCCTCAGCAGCAACTTGCGCTACTTCAACCTCTTCATTGATAATCTCGGAAGTGTTCAATTCTTCTTCCGTGGTACCGTTGTTTTCTAAGTTCTCATTTCCATTCAGATCTTTTTTGTCCATTATTAGTAATGACTCCCTTCAATATAGGTGTTGCTTGTCTATTTACAACTTTAACAGAAATCCTAATCCTAAACCTTAAGAAAGTATAAAAAAAGGCAGGATCTTTTTAAGTTTCTATTAATAAAAAGCAAAAAGCCGGAAATGGCATCAGTAACATGCCCTTCCGGCTAATGGGAATAAGATGTCTACTTCAGTCCTTTCAGAAGATGACGAATGCTTTCTTGTTTTCGTCTTGGGACACGTACGTTTTTAGCATACAGGCCCATTTCACCGAAATAAATGCAGTCATCTGCGATAGAGCTGATCTTGTTCAGGTTGACATAACAGCCACCGTACACATGATAATAACTTGAATTGGACAACAATCGATTTAATTGCTCGGCAGTCATTCTCTTTTTTATGTTATAGTTTCTGCCGTGAAAAATGACCAAATCATGGTCCCCGACCTTAAAGAACAGAATGTCTGTTTCCACCTCGAAGTCCTCGTACACATTTCTGGCTTCCAGCAGGATGCTACTCATTCATGTTCCCCCTTTATACGGAATAAAAGACTAATGTTAGCGCTTTCATTATATCACAACAGTTAATCGTTGGAAAGACCCATTTTTGAATTGTTTCGTACATTTCTAACTTTATCGTTTGTAATTAACGTTTAAAAATTGTAGATTATATAGATGATCACATCTAATGAGTGTGAAGTAGCAATACTTTTGAGGAGGAATATAGAGATGAATGAGCAGAATAAGTTATTGCTGTTTACAGGTTCTTATGCAAGTGCCGCGGAAAGCGGAGTGCAGGTGTTTGAATTCGATGGAGCTGCAGGTGGTACGCTAAAGCTGCTGGATTCGGTGCAGGGCTTAACTAATCCTACCTTTGTTAATGTAGATACCGCTGAAAAACGTCTATATGCTATAGGAGAAAAACCGAATGGTGAGGGTGGAAAAGAAGGCGAGGTTGTTACCTTTGCCATTGATCCAAAAGACGGGAAATTGAGTGAACTGAAACGCATTCCCTCCATGCCTGCTTCTGGCAACCGTCAAACAACCACCTGCCATATCAATAGAGATTTGAATGATGAATACGTTGTTGTATGTAGTTATCATGGTGGAAGCGTTGGTTTGATCAAATTAAATGAAGAGAAAGCTGCGGATCAATTAGTTGATGTGGCCGTACATTCAGGTCATGGCCAGCATCCTGAACGGCAGGACCGCCCTCATCCCCATTCCGCTATTTTCAGTCCGGACGGGCAGTATGTGTTTGTATCTGATCTTGGGCTTGATTTAATTCGTGCCTATAAAATCAATAGAGAAACCAACAAGCTAGAAGTGCATGGTGATACGGCGCTGCATCCAGGAGCGGGACCACGCCACTTCACTTTTCATCCAGACGGAAAGTCTGCTTATGTAATTAACGAGGTGGATTCCACCATTACATCGTTTACATATGACAGTACCGCAGGCACTCTGCACACTGTAGATACAGTGCCGACGCTGCCTGATGATTTTAACGAAGAGAATACTTGCGCTGAAATCGCCATTTCCAAGGATGGAAAATATCTGTACGCTTCAAACCGTGGGGCTGATAATATCGCTGTGTATGCTGTGGATAATGCATCTGCTAAGCTTACACATCTGGAATATGTATCTACTCGTGGGGGACATCCACGTCACTTCGCATTGACACCAGATGGAGCTTATCTTATCGTGGCAAATCGTGATGCGAATAACCTGGTTGTATTTTCAATAGAAGCGGCAAGTGGCCGACTCGAATTTACTGGAAATACAGCTGAAGTATCCAAGCCGGTATGTGTGAAGCCCGTAAATGTTCCTGTATAAAGTTACTCCATTTGAAGAGTGAATCAGTGATCTTGGGAAATGCTAAAGGGAACACCGGATATAAAGTCCGGTGTTCCCTTTTTTTGAAAATAAAAGCCTGTGATTATCTGGTTGATGAGGTGAATGAGGGAGTAGACTATTTGAGCGAAACGGGCTTAAGAGGTACAATAGTGGATACTGCAGATTTGAATAGTACATTTTGCCTGCCATCACCTTGACCTTGTAAAGTGATTGTGAAAGCATCGTACGAGGTTACGAGCCCTTGCATTTTCACACCATTCGTCGTAAAAATCGTCACAGGCACCTTTGTGGAAATGAACTGGTTCAACAATCGTTCTTGCAATTTTAAACTCTCCACTTTGGCAGCACTCCATCTTCTGTGAATTTTTTTCTCTCAATAATTATAACATGGGTTAGTCCCTCACTGGAAATGAGATCAACAGTCACCTGAATAGACATGGAGGTATTTATGCTTTATTATCAGAACTGGTCTAGAGCTTTTCGCTTTTTTTTAGGGTTTGCTGCTTGTTTCGCCGTTATAGCTGTCCTTGTAAGTATGAATAAGGTATCAACCTTTGATAACTATATTATTGATGGGGTGCAATCAGCGGAATCACCGGCGTTGACCTCATTCGCCAAAGGTTTATCTCTGATTGGTTCCTCTAAGATCGCTATAGGCATATCTATCGTTACCATGGCACTGCTCTATTTTTTGCTGAAACACCGATTTGAATTAATCTTGTTCCTGTGGGTTGGATTAGGCTCACAGCTCTTGAATACAATAATGAAGTTATGTTTTCACAGAGAACGTCCGAATTTACATCGCATTGTTGAAGAGATTGGTTATAGTTTTCCGAGCGGGCACTCAATGGCAGCATTCTCTTTGTACGGCGTTATTGCCTTTTTAATGTGGCGTCATCTGCGGCGGAGGCATGAACGGGTCTTATTAATAATGTTCGCCGTATTCATGACCGTGGGGATTGGCTGGAGTCGAATCTATCTGGGTGTTCATTACCCGAGTGACGTAATTGGGGGATATATGGCTAGTGGTGCTTGGCTGATGTTGTCCATTTGTTTATTTCAAATCTACAAGAGCTCGCGTAAGAATTAGGACAGATACAAAAACGGATATCTTTCATAACGCATGAAGATATCCGTCTTTATGTGTAAGAGGATTGTTTAAGGAGTCGTCACATGTTGTTCAGATGTTTTGCGATCCTGGAATTGTCCCATTTTGCTTATTCTTTGCTTCAGCATCGCAGGAAGTCCTGCTTTAAGCTTTTGGGCTTCGTCTTTTGTCAGACGTCCTTCGGTGATGGCTTGATCCAGCCGTTGGTTTGCCGATTCGCAGAGCTTCTGAATATATTGATCTTCCGTCCAGCCTTTTTTCTCAAGAGCAAGCTGCGGGAGCGTTTTGCCTGCTTTCAGGCTATTGATTAGCTCTGTACGATCCATTTCCAGCAGTTTAGCCGTTTCAAAAATAATGAAATGTCCACCAGCCCTAACCTTTCCGTCTTTTCCTGGATGGTGACCGTGACCTTTCTCTGAAGGATGGGCACCAGGTGCGGTGGCTGTAAGGGTTACTTTCTCAGCAGAAGCACTTCCGATTGGCGCAAGAGCTGGAGACAGGCTGAGAAAAATAACGGTCGTGAAAGTCATTAATCTTTTGATATTGTTATTCATTCACTCACCTCGTATGTTATGTGATAGGCACTACTCGAATTAGTATTCCCTGAAAGCTGAAAGAAACATGAGTGAGAGCTTAAATGTTCTTAAAATTCATCAACTCCAGGCTGGGGTAATTAGAAGTACGAGGGTTCGCTGATGTTCATATTGTAGCGTGGGCTAATTTTTAGGAGGGATAGGTTTGGCTTTAGGAGCTCGCATATTTAAAACAGGTTTGGCCGTTACGCTAGCCCTGTATTTAGCTGTAATGCTTCAATTTCCTTCTGCCGTGGGTGCAGGGATTGCGGCGATTTTCGCTATGCAGCCCTCTATTTATCGCTCTTGGCGTTATTTTCTTGACCAGCTCACGACTAGTACAATGGGGGCCGTCCTGGCTTTACTTGGAGGGATGCTGTTATCCAACAGCCCAATAGCAGTCGGTTTGGTCTGTATTCTAGTCATTATGATCAGTATGAAAATCAACCGGGCGGATACGATAAGTCTTACGTTAGTTACTGTAATAACAGTGATGGAGGCTTCGGGTGAATGGCAATTCGCACTTAATCGTTTTTTATTAACTTTGACAGGTATTGTTTCTGCATTTCTAATCAATATTATTGTCGTTCCTCCAAAACCTCGTAAGCAATACATTAAGCAAATTGAGAATGTTTTTTCAAGCCTCTCTTTATTGCTGAGAACAGCGGTTTCTCATGAGATGAAGGAAAGTGTATTTCGTGATGAAAAAAATGCTTTGCATTCATCCATAAAATCGTTGGCTGATAAGTATGCATTGTTTGAGGAGGAGCAGAAGCAGTTAAAACGGGCCAAGTATAGCCAGACAAGACAAATGGTTGTGTATAAGAACCTGTTAGCTTCTTTGCAAAAAGGTTACGATGTTCTCGAGGCCGTAGATCGGCATTATTTCCAGGCGGATCGGACCGAACATACAGATGCTCTATTTGATAATCATTTGGAACATTTAATCAAATATCATCAGCATATCTTACTTAAGTTTGAAGACAAATTAAAGCCCAATGCCAATGAATCCGAACCCTTGGGAGAAGACAATGATGAATTCCTGAATACCGCGATTTTGGGGTATAATGCAGAGAAAATAGGTCAGCTGCGTTTATATGTTGTGGCTGCTGCGATTTATGATTACGGATATCAATTGGAGCGCTTAGATAAAGTGGCCGATCAGATGAATCGTATAGCGGAGGATAAAGAATCTGTGCATGAAGCCTAAACATAACCTTGTGAAGAGCAACATATAAGCTTTGTAACAGCAAAAAATCCGGTTCCACAGGGACCGGATCATCTATTTAAGAGAATACTTGAAATCTCAAACTGAAATTGCTAAAATGGTAAGATATCGAATAAGTATGCATTTAAAAACATAAATATGCAAATTTATCATATCATGATTCAAATGGAATGTCAACCTTCCAAAAGGGGATGAAATGTAGTGGATAACAATGAAAGTCAGTGGAAAGAGGAACAGGAACGGGTTGACGGAGTAACCAAGCTTTTGTCCGCCCATATTCGCAATTTATCAGAGGAGCTTGGACTTCATCGCAGTGATGTAGTGGATATGCGGAAAGACTTCTGGGAAGAGGTAACCGTAAACTTCAGTAGCCCGGATGATTTGGGAGAAACCTCAACAAGTCTTCGCCAACAGTCCCAAATCCTAAATGAACGGGAACGTCATCATTTGCAATCAAGCAAGGCGCTGAAAAAATATAAAAAGCTGGTTGTCTCTCCTTACTTTGGCCGCATTGATTTCACAGAGGAACCAACGGGCGGGCTGGAAAAGATTTATCTAGGGATTGGATCTTTGATGGAGGATGATGGCACCTTTTTGATCTATGACTGGCGTGCGCCGATCTCCAGTCTGTATTATGACGGGGCACCAGGTCCTGCAGCTTATGAAACACCTGGAGGATTAGTCTCCGGAACAATGAATCTTAAACGCCAGTTTGTTATTGCTGACGGTGTAATTGAAGTTATGTTTGACACTGGGGTTACGATCGGGGATGAGCTGCTGCAGCAGGTGCTAAGTCATAGCGCTGACGATCGAATGAAAAGTATTGTTGCTACAATTCAAAAAGAGCAAAATGCGATAATCCGCAACGACAAAAGCCGGATGCTAGTTGTGCAAGGAGCAGCGGGAAGCGGAAAAACCTCTGCTGCATTGCAGCGGGTAGCTTATCTTCTATATAAATACCGTGAAGTATTATCAGCAGATCAAATGCTGCTGTTCTCACCGAATCCGCTGTTTAACAGCTATGTATCTACAGTGCTCCCGGAGCTAGGCGAAGAAAATATGCAGCAAACAACGTTTCAAATGTATTTAGAACATCGTCTTGGACATGAATTCCTGCTGGAAGATGTCTTTAGTCAGACCGAAAGTTTACTTAATGCTCCTGAGGGTCCTGAGGTTGCTATACGCAGAGAAGGCATTGCCTATAAATCGTCTGTCCCTTTCCTTGATGTGATTCGGCGGTATGCTACGTTGTTGGAACAGGAGGGCATGCTTTTTAAGCCTTTAATGTTTCAAGGGAAAGCAGTGGTCAGTAAAGAAGAAATGGAACGCCAGTTCTATGCGTACGATCCTGCCATAAAGCTTGCAAATCGTGTGGATTTGATGATCCGCTGGCTGCTTAAGAAAATTGCAGATTTTACTCATGAGGAAAGAAATGCGAAGTGGGTCGAAGATCAGATCGAGCTGCTGGATTCCAGCGATTATCACCGTGCATATCAGATGTTGCGTCGGAAGAAGAAAGCTTCGCAGGATAGCTTTGACGATTTTGATACGGAAAAAGAAGTGTTATCTCGTTATGTAGTCAGCCAGCGGCTCAAACCCCTGCGGGGTTGGACTAAACGGGGTCGTTTTGTGGACGTTAAGGGCTTGTACAGCACGTTATTTACAGATCGCGAGCTTATGGTGCGCCTCAATGGAGATTATCCTTTACCAGAGGTGTGGGATGATATCTGTGAGCAGACATTGGAATCCATTGGAGTGAACGAGCTTGCTTATGAGGATGCTACGCCATTCCTTTATCTGAAGGAGTTAAGCCAAGGCTTCCGAACCAACACACTGATCCGTCATGTGATTGTAGATGAGGTACAAGACTATTCTCCATTCCAATTAGAGTTCATGCGGCGTTTATTTCCAAGAGCAAAAATGACCGTATTAGGGGACCTGAACCAGGCCATTTATGCGCAAGGTGAGGTACTGGGGGATTTGTCTAGTCTCGTAAGTATATATGGTGAAGAGAACACAGAAGTGATCTCGTTAACCCAAAGCTACCGTTCAACGTATGAGATCGTGGAGTTTACGCGGTCAATGATCCCTGGAGGAGAACGAATCGTACCTTTTAATCGGCGGGGAGAAGAACCCCAGATAAGTGTGGTATCCAGCGAGAAGGAGCTTCTGAATGCTGTGGAACAGGATATCCGCAAGCTGCATTCTGAGGGATATCATTATGTGGCGGTCATCTGCAAAACAGCGGAGGAAAGCGCAAGGGTTCATGCTGAACTGAATCGTAGCCTGCCGGTGAGACTTGTTACAAAGGAAACACCGAATTTTCAGAAGGGGACACTGGTTCTGCCTGCTTATTTAGCCAAAGGCGTGGAGTTTGATGCGGTCGTCATCTATGATGGCTCGGCTGAACAATATGGCAGAGAAAGTGAACGCAAATTGTTTTATACGGCGTGCACTCGGGCTATGCACTTGCTGCACATTTTTAGTCTGGGTGAACCTAGCCATTTTATACCGTCCGCTAATGTGGCATCTTTAAGCGCCGGGTCGCTGTAAGCATAGATTTCTTCATTTTAAGATCGTCCTTTCCGCAGCAGCGGAGGGACGGTCTTTTTGTTTTCATGAATAAAGAAGGGCGAACAAACCACAATAAAGAATGTTGTACACAATGACAAAGGTGGTCAGTTCATGAAGGAAAGAAAATGGGATCTGCTTGCCTTAGCATCAATCCCACTAATAATGACCCTCGGTAACTCCATGCTGCTGCCTATTCTGCCGCAGATCTCCAAAGAACTCGGCATTAGCGCTTTTCAAGTCAGTATGCTGATTACCGTGTATGGATTGATGGCAATTGTAATGATCCCTATTGCAGGTTATCTGTCAGACCGTTTTGGGCGAAAGAAGGTTATTCTTCCGAGTTTAATCATTGCCGCAATTGGCGGTGCTGTCTGCGTGGTGGCTGCTTGGTTTATGAAGGGGGTTAGCGCTTATTGGGTGATCTTAGCGGGGCGTCTGTTGCAAGGAATTGGTGCAGCGGGTGCTTTTCCAATTGTAATCCCCTTTGTAGGCGATTTGTTCAAGGAAGAAGAAGATGTGAGCAAAAGTCTGGGAATCATTGAGACCTCCAATACGTTTGGTAAAGTACTCAGTCCAATTCTTGGTGCCTATCTTGGGATATGGCTCTGGTTTGCTCCTTTTATTGCAATTCCCATTCTATGTCTAATTTCATTTTTGTTAGTCTTATTTCTGGTCCGAAAACCCGAAGCAAAGGATGAACCTGAGAAACAGGAACTTCGGGCGTTTTTATCTGGAATTGTGAGCGTTTTACGTAAAAAGGGACGTTGGTTGTACGCTATTTTTGCCATAGGCGGCATCTGTATGTTTGTGACCTTTGGTGTCCAATTCTATTTATCAGAAATGCTGGAAACTAAATATAAAATGCACGGGGCGACGAAGGGGTTTGTGCTGGCGATACCGCTTGCCCTCTTATGTCTGTCCTCCTATGGAACAGGAAAGATCATTGGTCAGAATAAAACGCTAATGAAATGGCTGGGTTTTGGGGGCATGGTGTTACTGACTGCGGCGATGATTTGTGCGGGGTTCAACAAAGGTATTTATTTTTTAGTAGGGTTTATGGGGTTAGGTTGTGTTGGAATCGGAATTGTACTTCCCTGTATGGATGCTTTAATCACGGAGGGGATTGAGAAGGAGAACAGCGGCACAATAACCGCTCTTTATAGTAGTATGAGATTTATAGGGGTAGCGTTGGGGCCGCCGGTGGTATCGTTGCTGCTAAGCAGCGGGCATTGGGTCTTGTTCGCGTTGATGGCTACAGTAGGGGCAATTGGTGGATTACTGACCTTGTTTGCAGTAACTCCGAGTAAGGGGGAAAAGGGGGAGCCAGGCGTTAAAGACAAAGAGAAGATAATTCCTCCGATCTGGCCGAAACGTGTTCGCCAAACCTCCTCAATGTCTCTGGATGGAAAAAAGGGCTATCCCTAAGCTGCGTAGCCGCAGCTTGTGGGATAGCCCTCTAGATAAAAGAATAAAAGATATTCTTAGGCTTGTGGAACAGATTCCCAATCCTTCAAGAAACGTTCAATACCGTTATCTGTCAGCGGGTGCTTCCAGAGGGTTGGCAGAAGTGAACCTGGGATTGTAGCGATGTGTGCACCAGCAATAGCTGCTTGTTCAACATGAGCAATGTTGCGGATACTTGCTGCAATGATCTCGGATTTCAAGTTGTAGTTAGTCAGGATAGTCTTCAGATCCTTGATCAGCTTCATTCCGTCAACACCGATATCATCCAGACGACCTACGAAAGGAGAGATATAAGTTGCGCCTGCTTTAGCAGCCATCAAACCTTGAGCCGCGGAAAATACTAGTGTAACGTTAGTTTTGATGCCTTTTTTAGTAAGCTCATAACAAGCTTCCAAGCCATCTTCAGTCATAGGGAGTTTAATTACAACGTTTGGAGCCCATTCAGCAATTTCGTATGCTTCTTTAAGCATTTCTTCTGCTGTAAGTCCGATTACTTCTGCGCTTACAGGTCCTGGAACGATTGCAACGATTTCTTTGATAACATCCTTGAACAATCTTCCTTCTTTAGCGATCAGCGAAGGGTTAGTCGTTACGCCATCCACTAGTCCTAGGCGAGTAATACGTTTGATTTCTTCAATGTTTCCGGTATCCAAGAAAAACTTCATTTTAAATTTCCTCCCTTGATTTCCATATGGATTGACAAGCAACATTCATATTTACATTATGAGACATGCAAATCAAAGTTTCAACTGTTATTTTGAATATTTCAAAATAACTTTATAGAATCAGTATTACCTGTATGCGCTGAATTTCAGATAATATAAGATTGGCTTAGGCCTCCCTCCATGATAATATATAACCGGAATTGTTATTTTGGAGTGGGAGGTGGGGATGGGATGATGTATGCGATATTGGTTATTTTACTTGTGCTTGTGCTGGCAGCAGCGGGATTCCTTACCTACCAAAACAGCAAGTTGGTGTCTAATCAGAAGAAACTCGGTACTTCATCAAGTGATCCTTCCCTTATGTATTCTATCTTTGACCAATCTAGTGCAGCTGGTGTTGAAGAACCTGAGGCCATTCCGTTATTTCAATACACTGTATTTGCGCGGTCGAATGGAGCGGTTGTTGTGAACAAGCCTGTAGCTTTGATTATTTTGTGCAGAGTTGCAGCGGGAAAAGGGGATTACTTACTGGCTGATGTCGAGCGTAATATGCTTGACAAGATTAGTAGGCCAATGCCTTTGGATGCGTATTCTGAGCATAAAGCCTACTTACACAGGACGGCTAATCACACAGAAAAAGAGATGATTCTCAATCTAGAGGATGCAGTGAATTTACAATATACATAGAGTAGGGTGAAAGATATTGATTTTTTGCTCTGCGCAAAGCATAATACAAATTTGGATATAAAAAAAGAATCAAACAGCCGGAAGCAATCGCGTTTTATGTTAAACACAGCTACCGGCACATTGATTGGTAAAATAATGGATGGCAGTCAGCCTTAGGCATGATATCTCCCTACGGGTGCATTAAGCACCCATTCCAGCATCATGACCATATCTTCAACTCTAGTGAGCTGAGCTTGCAGGTTATCTTGCTGTGGGCTGTTCTCTGTTAATGAAGCTAATCTTGATTCCAGAGATCTGCGCTGCAGTGTCAATTCGTTGATTTTAGATTGAATTTGGTTTTCGGTTCTCATCCGGAATCCTCCTGAACAATAGGTGATTTCAACATCATCATAGATCATTATAACGGATAACATGGGGGTAATAAAATGAGTATCAATGTTAAACAATTAGCCGCGGAAAAAGCAGTGGAATTTGTAAAAGATGGCATGAAGATCGGCCTTGGCACTGGATCTACAGCCTATTGGGCGATCAACAAGCTTGGTGAGCGCGTCAGTGAAGGTCTAAAGATTACCGCTGTAGCAACCTCCCGTGCTTCCGAAGAACAGGCGCGTGAACTTGGGATTCCAATCGTAGCTTTTGGAGATATTGATAGTCTGGACCTGACCATTGACGGAGCGGACGAGCTGGATAGTAGTCTACAGCTTATTAAAGGCGGCGGTGGCGCGCTGCTTCGGGAGAAGATTGTTGCGAGTAACAGTACTCGTATGATCGTTATTGCTGATGAGAGTAAAGTGGTAAACACACTTGGCAAATTCCCGCTGCCTGTGGAAATTGTTCCTTTTGCATGGGAATGGACTGTGGCTGAACTTGCCAAGCTGGGTTGCAATCCTGAATTGCGTCGTAGCGGAGAAGAGCTGTACAAGACAGATAACGGCAATTACATCGCAGACTGCCGGTTCGAAGTCATTGAGTCCGCACCGAAGCTGGCACTGACCATCCAAAGTATTCCGGGAGTTGTGGAACACGGCTTATTTATTGGAATTGCAGCAATGGCTATTGTGGGTAAAAAAGATGGAAGTATTGAAATTATAGAAGCTAAGCCGGGCAATTGATCATTCGTAGATCTGGAGAATCTAGCAGTTTACGGAAGCTGAGAGCATTGACACGGATAGGGCTGACTCTGTATAGTGCTACTGTTATCTATTGGATGTTCATCGGTTTTGGGCGTGAGATCCATACAGGTGGCCCGCTTCAGTACAATTTGATTCCATTACGTACGGTGTCACTTTATTTCGACATGAATAACGGGATATCGCTGATCAGCCGGTTTGTGAATCTGCTTGGAAATGTTGTTGTGTTTATTCCATTTGGAATACTAATTCCACTTGCAAAGACACGGCCAATTTCTTGGAAAAGAATCTCTTTATATGCTGTTCCTTGCATCCTGCTTTTGGAGTTTCTGCAAATGCTGCTGCATGTCGGAAGCTTTGATATTGATGATCTATTGTTAAACATGTTAGGGATATGGACAGGTTACTGTATGTTTCGAATCGGGTACAGAAGCAACAGAGAAGGAGGAATGTGAACAATGTTGGTAGATCTTAAATCCCTTATTGGTTCGCCTGAGGTGAACGAGCTGTTGACGTATGCGGTCATTGATGACCCCAACGCGTTGGAGCAGACATCGTCTGAGTACAGCGAACAAGCCGGGCTGCAGTTATATGGCTGGGAAGAAGAAGAACTCCTGCTTGGTCTTGTAGGATTCGAAGAAACCGAAGACGGTTCTTTGGACATTCGGCATATTGCCGTCTTGCCAGAGAATAGAGGGAAAGGTTATGCGCGGGGGATGATTCTGGAGCTGCTCGCTACTCGTCAGCCGCGTTATCTGGTAGCTGAGACTGAGGATGAAATCGCCGCAGATTTTTATCGCAGTCTAGGGTTCATGGTGTACAGCTTAGGAGAGAATGAAGCCGGAATTGAAATGTTAAGATGTGTATACGAAGTTGAAGAGACCGAGGATGAGGACTAAAAAGTCTTTGAAGGTCATAAAATGGCAGGTCGAGAGGAATCTCGGCCTGTTTTTTTTGCGTTTTGCCTTTAAATGCCCGAAAAAAAGCCAATTGACTTTTATAAAAGCAGGTATTATAGTTTGACAATGAAACTGTTCGATAGTTGAACTATATTTTGGAGGTAGGAAGCTTTGGATAACGAAGTGCAACATTGGATCAATCGCTACATGGATGCTTATTTGATTGTGACAAGACAAGTAGCAGCAAGAATTAAAGATAGTATTGCTGCGGAGACAACGAATGATCAGTATCAAATTCTTCGGTTGATTAATGCTCAGGAACAATGTACGTCTACATATCTTGCTGAATCTTTTTGCGTGGGTAAAAGCTCCATTACTGCAATCATTAACAGATTGGTGCAAGCGGGTATAATCGAGCGAACTCGTGACGAGAATGATCGCCGCCAGGTGTATTTGTCGATGTCTGAGCACGGAAAAAAAGTTTTTGAAGCAGCGGAGACGCAGGTACATGAAGTGATTTCCCCGTATTTGTTTCATTTTGAAGAGAAGGATATTGAAATGTTCGTCATGATGTTCGAGAAGCTGGCGAATTTAATTCAGAATGATGATGGAGGGAAGAATCCATGAAGACGATTCTAAAAGCAAGATGGGCGGTTATCGCAATCTGGCTCGCTGTGGCCGTAGTTTTGGTCATGACGGCCCCTTCGTTCTCTGATCTTGTACGCGAGAAGGGGCAGGTTACTGTACCTGATGGCTATTCCTCATCTAGAGCGGCAGAAATCTTAAAGGAAGCGGCGAATGATAAGGGCGGAGAGACACTGCATCAGGTAGCTCTTGTATTCAATAATCCAGAGGGAATCGGAGCCGATGAAACAGCTAGTATCCAGCAGGGCGTTGAGAAGTTGGCTGCGAATAAGGAGACGCTGCAGATCGATTCCATCACCGATCCTTTTTCACAAAGTGAGCTTAAGGAAACGTTGATTGCCAAGGATGGCAAGACGATAATGGTGGCGTTGTCTATCAAGGGCGGAGGAGAGTCTGTCACCGCACTTCCTGATAAAGTGGATGAATTACTCACAGATGTTAAGGCGGATCATTATTTAACCAGTGAGGGTTTGATTACTGAGGATATGATTGCTAGCTCGGAAGCCGGGCTTAAGAAATCGGAATATATTACGGTAGTCTTTATTTTACTTATCCTGTTCGTGGTATTCCGTTCGTTCGTGGCACCGTTTGTTCCGCTACTGACGGTAGGACTCAGCTATATTGTTTCTCAGTCCGTTGTGGCTTTTTTAGTGGACCGTTATGATTTTCCATTATCTACATTTACTCAAATCTTTATGGTTGCGGTCATGTTCGGGATTGGTACGGATTATTGTATCCTGTTAATTAGTCGTTTTAAAGAAGAAATGATGACAGCAGAAGATACCAAAAGTGCTATTATTGCAACCTACCGTAAGGCTGGGGGAACGGTGTTCTATTCCGGACTTGCGGTATTCGTAGGTTTTGTAGCGATTGGATTATCCAAATTCATTCTGTATCGCTCGGCGGTAGCCGTTGCCGTGGGGATTGCGGTTATGCTGCTGGCGCTTGTAACCATTGTTCCATTCTTCATGGCGGTACTTGGCAAAAAGCTCTTCTGGCCTTCACGCGGGAAGCTGGAGTACAGTGAGAGCCGTATTTGGGGAGCAGCAGGTTCTTTTTCCTTAAAAAGACCATGGGCCGCGCTGCTAATTGTTGCAGTAATCGTAGCTCCGTTCCTTGTTACCTATAGCGGAAAGCTGTCCTTCAACAGCTTGGAGGAAATTGGCTCGGAATATGCCTCGGTAAAAGGATTTAACATCATTTCGGATAGCTTCGGGCCGGGTGAATCCATGCCTGGCAAGATCGTAATCAAAAATGATGACCGGATGGATACTTCAGAATATCTTGGACTTGCAGAAAAAATCAGCCGCGAGCTGGAAAAAGTGGACAGCGTAAAATCAGTGCGCAGCATGTCTCGTCCAACCGGAGAGCTGATCAGTGATTTCTTAATCCCGAATCAGGTGGGGACTTTATCTGACGGTCTGGATCAGACCAGTGAGGGACTGACCAAGATTCAAACGGGATTGTCTGAAGCTAGTAAACAGCTGAGTGAAAATGCACCTAAGCTTACAGAAGCTGCTCAACGCAGCGCTAAGCTGACGGAAGGCACAGCAGAACTGAAAGATGGAATCGTCGCGTTAGGCGATGGGCTGGCACGTATTGAGAGCGGAATAAAAAGCGGCTCAGCTGGTGCGGGAGAGATCAAAGCAGGACTTCAACAGGCAGCTGCTAGTGCCAAGCAGCTTGCGGATGCCAATACGAAGCTGCTGGAGGGATATAAAAAAATCGGCAGCGGTTTAACTGCGCTGGATCAAGGGCTTGGGCAGCTTCCGCAGCAGCTGCAAGGTGTGGCAGAAGCGTTGAAGGGACTGGATGGTTCTTTTACGGGTCTTGAGAGCAGTTATCCGGAAATTCTGCAGGATGTTAATTATCTGACCATTAAAGGCACCGTAACGCAGAGTGGTACTGGGGCAGCTCAGCTGGCAGCGGGTCTTGGGCAGATCTCAGAGCAGCTTAAAGGAGCAGCAGCAGGCTTAAATGAGGCGAATGCTGGCTATGCCAAAGCTTCGGCTGGGCAAACTGCACTCGCACAAGGTTTAGCTAAGCTTGTTGCGGGCATCGGTCAGCTGCAATCTGGGCTGGAGCAGGCCGCAGCAGGCCAAGGACAGATCGTAGATAAAATTCCATCCATTACTAGCGGCCTAGATCAATTGCAAGGCGGACAGCAGCAGCTTGCGGATGGTTTTGGTCAATTAACAGGGCAGATAGGAGCCTTAACTACTGGATTAAGCGACAGTGCAAACGGATTGGAACAAATTACCAGTGGGCTGGGCTCTGCACAAGATTATTTGAATCAGATTCAAGCGGCTAAGGATGATGAGCTGAGTGGATTCTTTGTGCCGGCTGAGGCTCTTGAAGCTGAAGGCATAGAGCAGGTATTTAATACCTACTTGTCTGACGACCGTAAGGTAATGACGCTGGATGTAGTATTCACTGAGAATCCATATAGTTCAGAAGCTATTGACAGTGTTGATGATATTCAAGCAGCAGTAGATCGTGCAGTGAAAGGTACGAAGCTGGAAAATGCAGAGTCTGCAATCAGCGGGGTTACAAGCAGCCAGAACGATTTGCGTAATATTTCCAACGAAGACTACACACGTACAGTAATCTTGATGCTGGGTGGGATCTTCATTATCTTGGTGTTGCTGCTTCGTTCAATCGTAATGCCGATTTACCTTATTATTTCTCTTTTGATTACTTATTTTTCAGCATTGGGTGTTACAGAGGCTATATTTGTTCACCTTCTGCACTTTGAAGGGATTACCTGGACAACGCCATTCTTCAGCTTTGTTATGCTGATTGCGCTTGGTGTAGATTATAGTATTTTCTTAATGGCCCGCTTTAACGAATATAAAACTTGGGATGTACGGGAAGCGATCCTGCATGCCATGCGCAATATGGGAACAGTCATTCTTTCGGCGGTAGTTATTTTGGGCGGCACCTTCGCATCGATGTACCCTTCAGGCGTATTGTCGATGATGCAGATTGCAACAGTGGTGCTTGTAGGATTGGCCTTGTATGCACTAATCTTCTTGCCGTTTTTTGTTCCTGTTATGGTACGGATCTTCGGCCGTGGGAACTGGTGGCCATTTGCGGTCAAACAAAGTGGAGAACCCACTAAACAAGATGTAAACATGTAATCACTCTACACAGCAAAAAACCTCTAGTGTTTGCCTAAATAAATAGGCGGCTAGAGGTTTTTTTGTGAAAATATAAGTACAAAGTTTATTTCATTTTGGCAAAAAAGCTACGTAACGCCCAGCCGCGTTCTTGCCGTTTTTTATATTTGGGTAGCGAACGGTAGATGGCGGTGGATTCGTCGAAAGCACGTTTAGCATCCTCAGTTCTGCCCAATGCTTTGTACATGGAGCCGGCTAAATAATAGGCTTCACTAGAGGAAGATTGAATCTCTTGAAATTGAGTAACGTAATGCAACGCTTTATCGTGATCTGTATGGCGGAAGGTTTCCGCTAACCGAAGATATGGCTGACCATATTGGGCTTTTCGGTTGATTTCTAGACCTCGAAGCATCTGATCTTCGCCTTCTTCCAAAGCGCCCAGCTTAAGATTCACATGACCCAGCTCTACCCAATATTCGGCAGATTGTTCGTAACGGTCTTCGATCTGTAGCAGGATATCCTTGGCTTCCTTGTATTTTTTACGTTCTGACAGATTCCGGGCTAAATCAAATTTTGCAGAAACATCATTTGGATTCAAAGATACTGTTGTGCGCAGCTTGGAGATTTGCCGCACCCGTTTGAAGGGCTTTGTTATACTAGGGAAGATTCCCACGTATCGCCGATCTAAGAAATACAAGATAACAAGCAGGATGAATAAAGCCAGAAAAGGGTTGCCCACTAATCTGAAAAGCATCATAATACCTATAAATTTAAGCATGATTTCCCTCCATGATCATTTGGTTCCGGTATTGCGGTTGAATAAGAGCAGATCTAAGGCAGCGTAATTATATCATAATTCAAACCAATCTGAATCCCGGGATTTAAGATAAACTACAACTTTTGTCAGCTTTATAGCGTCTTAGTGTAATAGAAATAATAATTACAATAATATCATAAGAAGGGAAAATCAAGATGCACTTATTTTCAAGGAAGCTAAGGCTGTTTAGTTTGTTGGTTTGTTCAAGTCTGCTGACTGCATTGTCTGTCCCTCAAGTTATAAGTGCAGCTCCATCACCTGGGAAGTTGGGTGGGATTAAGGAGATTGTTGCTTCGCCTGGTTTTTGGGGTGGAAGCTCTTTTGCGGTGGGAACTGACGGAAATGTTTGGTCCTGGGGGAGTAATGTTTTTGGTCAATTTGCTAATGGTACTGCCGGGCCTGAGGGTTGGACGATTACTCCCCATAGAATAGCTGGGCTTGAACATACGAAACAGCTGGCGATCGGCGAAGCGTACTATGTAGCGCTGAACGAAGACGGTACGGTTAAGGCTTGGGGAGATTATCGGGATAAGAGTGTAGCAGAAGCTGGCAATGGGGCAAGTGCTAAACAATACAAGGTTCTGCTTCCTCAAGGGATCTCAGGAATGAGTGATGTGGTTAGTATATCGTCAGGATTGCATAGTGCATTAGCTTTGAGAAACGATGGAAGTCTACTCCAGTGGAATCCTCCAGAAGCTTCAGATGTGGGCTATACAGAGCTGCCTGCTGCCACTAAGGTACAGGGTTTAAGCGAAGTGAAGTGGATCGGAAGCAGTATTTATCATGCCGCCATTCGAACTAACGGTACCCTGTGGATTTGGAGTGCTATCCCGCAAACAGAGAACACGAATGTGATGAAGAAACCGACCCCAGTTAAGGATTTATACCATGTAAAGTCCGTCTCTATAAGCGATCGCAGTATACTGGCTTTAACCGAGAGCGGGAGCGTCTGGGGAACAATTGACAGCAATAATTATAACGAAGTCACGATGAGCAAGATGCCAGGTCTTACGGATATTGTATCTGTCCAGACGAAAAACGGGTTCAATCTTGTTGGCAATAAAAAAGGAGAATACTGGGTATGGAAAGCTGGTACCTCACTACAAGGTCTGCAAAAGATTACAGCCGTAAAAACGATCTCAAAACTTACGCTGGATTTAGACAACTTTGCAGCTGTTAAAAAAGATGGCACCGTGTGGACTTGGAGTACCCAACCATCAACCGACAACCGTTTAGTTTTTACGCAGCCTAAGTTAATAAAAGGATTGAGTGATCCTGTTTCTTTTGCCATGGGTGAGAATAGTAAGTATGCAGTCCTGAAGGATGGAACAGCTGTGGCTTGGGGAACAAATAGGTTTGGTCAACTCGGAATTAGCGCGGTTGATTCACGTCCTTTTACTATATCTCCTATTTTAAAGCCTGTTACTGTAATTGTAGATGGTCAAAAAATGGATTCCGCACAGTCTGCTATTTTTATGGATGGAAGTGTAAAAGTACCGATTAGGGATGTAGCAGAAAGTCTGGGATATACCCTGTCTTTGGAGGGGGAACTGACGTTGACGAAAGCTGGGAAGAAAATTTCATTACCGTCAGCAGAATCCATTAAAGTAAGCTACACTTCTCTAGTGCCAGCAGCGGCTTTGGCCAAAGCTACAGGTCTATTTGCGGAGTGGAATAGTACGCTGTACCAATTAACATTACAAACAAAAAGATGACTTTCATTTAACACATATATTAATATTCTGAGGTACAATAAGTGAATTAATCTCAATTTCACCATAATAACCAGTCTGGAGTGATAGGAATGGCTTTTACAATATGTGTGTTTGCCGGATCGAATCCAGGTCTTAACTCTGAATATACGGAAATGGCTAGGGAATTAGGTTATCATATAGCGGCACAAGGCTGTAGGTTGGTCTATGGAGGTTCGCGGAATGGCCTTATGGGACAGGTTGCGGACGGGGTACTCGCTAATGGTGGCGAAGCTGTAGGAATTATGCCAGTGGATCTTTTTCAAGATGAAATCAGACACTCCGGATTGACGAATCTGATTGAGGTCTCCAGTATGCATGAACGTAAGGCGGTAATGAGCGGTATGGCGGATGCTTTTATTGCTTTGCCGGGAGGTCTTGGAACCTTCGATGAGCTATTTGAAATTCTGTGCTGGATGCAGATTGGTATTCATCAGAAGCCTATAGGGCTGCTGAATGTTCGAGGTTATTTTAATCCACTGCAAGCCTTGATCTCCCATAGTGTGGCTGAAGGTTTTGCACCAAAAACTGCACTTCAAATGCTGCATATGAACTCAGAACCCGAATATCTGCTTGAACTGATGAGAGGGCGAGTGGATCATAATAATGATGAGAAGGGGAAAGCAAGGTTCCCGTCTCAGCGCTAGATTCAAGGTTTCCACTGCTCTAAGGTGCGAATAATTGGTTTAGCACGCTATTCACAATAAGGACGCAAACACTTCACGGTGTCTACGTCCTTATTTTTTATTTTCTTTTTGTTAAATCATTCAGTAATAGGGGGAAGGTTTATGATTCGAAAATTAGGCTTTGCGGCTGACGACCGTCTGTTAATAATTAATGCCGACGATTTCGGAATAACTAAAGGAACTAATGAAGCTATTGTTAACTTATTTGAAGGAAAAGCTATAACATCCACATCTATTATGATGCCTTGCCCAGACTCAAATGACGCTATGAAGATAATTAATTGGAAAGGAATAAAGAATATTGGAATTCATCTAACGCTAACGAGTGGCGAGAAATATCCGTATCAACCAGTATTCAAAGAAAAAATCTTGAGTAGCTTAATTACGGGGGAAGGGTATTTTCATCAAGATGCCACTCTTCTGGAAAGAAACGCTGCTGATGACGAGATTAGAATAGAGTTAGAATCGCAAATCCAAAGTGCAATCGTACAAGACATTGATCCAACTCATCTGGATAGTCATGGGGGGAGTATTATGGGGTTATACACTGGGCGAGATTTTTTAGAAATAATATTTGATTTGTGTGAAAAGTACCGCCTGCCCTTTAATTTACCTATTAGGATATTAGAACAACCCTTTTTTAATAATGATCAGTTGAAATTGTTTCAAAAAAGAATTTCTTCAGCAAAAGAAAGGGGGATTTTATTAATCGATGATATAATTTCTCTTCCTTACTGTTTTTACCCTGCTGCAGATTATAGCAAAATGAAAATGAGATTAACTGAATTGTTAAAGAATTTAAAACCTGGTATAACACAGTTAACTATACATCCATCTAAAATAACAGATCAATTAATAGCAATAACGAAATGTTATACAGAAAGAGAATTGGAATATCGTCTTCTAAATGATATTGAAATTAAGGAATTGATTATTAATGAGGAGATTAAACTTATTTCGTGGAAAGACATACGTGATTTACAAAGATGTATTTAGCATATTGTAAAGGATGCACTTTTTCATTTTTTAATATGAATCTGATAAAACTGTTTAAACTTTGGAGAAGCTGGGTAAATAAGCCGTAAGTAACCAAGCAGAAATGCAAATTTCAGGAACATCACGGAAGGAGGTTGAAATCCAATGAATGTGATCGTACATAATCTTATGGCTTACAATCATCAGTTTTTTAGACCTCAGCCCGTGGTCAATCCCAAGCAAGGAAAAGCAGACAAGAAGAGAATGAGTTTCCAGGAAGTTCTGAATGAGAAAATGAAAGCGTACAGCACCTACAACAAAAATTAAAGATGAAAGCTATACCCTATGTCTGTTAAAGAAAGCCGGAACGCGATGATCCTAGAGATCATTGCATTCCGGCTTTCTTTAGGGTCTAACCTCAAAAAATTCGCAGCTCTTGCGTGAGTAGTAAGTCAGATCACTAACTCTAGATTGAATAACAACATCGAAATCAGTGAAGCGGACAACGGTTGCTCCTGAATTTACTAAATGATCGTCCTGAAATACACGAACAGGTAATTTGCGGTCAACGGCTTCTTGGAAATCGCTGTCGCTTAGCAGCGGGCGGTTAATGGGCATGGGAAAAAACTCCTTTGATCATGTAATGAAGTAAGAAATAAAAATAGTATACCTGCGGAAGCACAAGAAATCCAATTTAAGATGAAGTACAAGTATTCTGTGAGGAACATATTTGGACGAAATTTTATATTCCCTCCTTAGACATAACATAGATATGAATGGTTTCGTAATTATTTCCACCATAAATCGGAAGTTTACCTCCTCAAAAAAAGAATTTAAACCCTGTACACTAATTCTTGTAAGAGAAACCTTTGAAAGGGGTACAGGGGAATGAATAAAGTAAAACACTTGGCGCTATCGTTAGTCGCTATCATGCTCGTAGGTTCACTGGCAGCATGCGGAGGCAACAACGCCGAGAACAACAACACATCAAACAAAAATACAGGTAACAACGCAGCAAGCACAAGTGAACCTACTAAGGATGAGGGAACAGAACCGGCTGAGAAAATCGAACTTTCTTTCTGGACACTGGGTAACGTGAACTACGAGGATTTAGCGAAGGAGTACACTAAGGAACATCCAAACATTACGATCAAAGTGCAAAATACCGGTGACCAAACCGCTCACCATAATAATTTGACCACTGCTTTGTCGGCTGGATCGGGTGCGCCTGATATTTTCCAACTTGAAATCGGTTTCATGGAACGTTTCATCAACGCTCAGGACAAGTTCTATAACCTGAATGATCTGGGTGCCAAAGATATTCAAGCCAACTATCTGGATTGGAAATGGAAACAAGCTTCTTCCGTAGATGGCAGCTTCCAGCTAGGTCTTCCAACAGATATCGGCCCAACGGTTGTATATTACCGCACAGATTTGGCTGAAGAAGCTGGGCTGCCAAGTGATTCAGAAGGATTCGGCGCTGCTATTGATACTTGGGATAAGTTCGCAGCTGTTGCCAAAGCTTTTAAAGATAAAACAGGCAAACCATTTGTAGACCTTACGGATCTTACCTTTAATGCTTTGCGTGACCAATCTGCCGATGAAATCTATTTCAGCAAAGCTGATGGCAGCTTTATCGGAGATACCAATCCGCAAGTCAAAAAAGCTTATGATTTCACGGTTAAAGGTATTCAAGAAGGCTGGATCAGCAATGTTATGCTCTGGTCTCCTGAATGGGGTCAAGGCATGAACGACGGTTCATTTGCAGTAGTTATGGGACCAGCTTGGATGGCGGGAAATGTTAAGAGTAATGCTCCAGACTCCTCTGGCAAATGGAAAATTGCTCAGCTCCCTGAAGGTGCTGGTAACTGGGGTGGCTCGTTCCTGACGCTGCCAAAAGAAGGCAAACACTCGAAAGAAGCTTATGACTTTATCGCATGGATGGATAACAAGGAAAACCAACTGGAATCTTTCAAAACCAAAGGCCTTATGCCTTCCATTCCTGCCCTGTATGAAGATCCTGCATTCGTAGATTTCAAAGATGATTTCTTCGGTGGACAACAAACCGCTGTAGAATTCGGTAAAGCAGCAAACCGGGTAAAACCTGTATACTACGGTCCGCTTCATGACCAAACCGATACTTTCTTCAAAAACGCCTTGAAAAATGTGTTGGAGAAAAAAGCAGATCCGACCAAAGAATGGAACGAAGCAGTAAAACAAGCGAAAACATTGGCTGAACGCAGCTAAGATTTCAAGCTTATGAAATTCAATTTCTAGAAGGTCCGGATTCATAGAGTGAAACATTCTCTGTGAATTCGGATTTACACGTTAGATTACCTGGAGGTGTGACATGGCACAACCTGTTATTTCAAGTCCGCATGCCGAGAGCAAGCGCCGCTTTTTAACTGAACAAAGAAGGAGCCGCATCACTGCTTACACTTTTATTTCGCCCTTTTTTATTCTGTTCTCGATATTTGGACTATATCCGATCTTCTTCACGATCTATCTCTCGTTCTTTAAATGGGATGCCCTGAATCCTATGAAATTTGTAGGGTGGAAAAACTACGATCTGGTCACAAGTGATCCGACCTTTTGGATTTCTTTTAGCAACACGTTAATTATGGGGCTTATGGGTACTGTTCCACAGATATTACTAGCTCTATTGATTGCTGTTTTGTTGAATTCGGCGATGACTCGCTTTAAGAAGACGTTCCGGGTTTTATTTTTTATGCCTAATATTACGTCTATCGTTGCGGTTACGCTCGTGTTCAGTACACTGTTTGGCAACAACGGAATGATCAACTGGATTCTAAACGGCTTGGGACTGGATAGTATGGCCTTCAACTCTGGCTGGTGGGGCGTTAAAATCGCCATTTCTACGATGGTTATGTGGCGCTGGACGGGGTATAATGCCATTATTTTTCTATCAGGCTTGCAAAGTATCCCTACGGATCTATATGAAGCGGCACGTATTGACGGTGCGAACAGAAGACAACAGCTAACCTTTATAACGTTACCGCTATTGAAGCCATTCATTGTATTTGTTACCTTGCTTTCAACTATAGGTGCCTTGCAGCTGTTCACTGAGCCTTATGTATTTTTGGGCCAAGCGGGAACTGGATCTACACGTCAGGAAGGAATCACTATGGTTACTTATTTGTATAGCGAAGCATTCCGCAACGGATTTTTTGGTACGGCAGCAGCTACGGCAGTCTTGCTGTTCCTGGTCACGATTATTTTCTCTGTCCTCAATATGCTGGTCTCAAATCGCATGGGTGGAGATACGGGAGGGGGTAAAGCGTGAGTACGCTGCGTGTATTTAAAAAAGATCCGGATGATCTAGGGATCATCGGCAAGTTAGGATTTTATCTGCTGCTGATTGTTGGTGCGCTCGTGTCCATCTTTCCTTTTTATTGGATGTTTGTAGTTGGCACTAATGACAGAGGCGCAGTATTCCATGTGCCACCTTTGCTTACGGTTGGAGACCAGTTTTTTGAGAATTTCCAGCGGGTACTGGACAAAACAGACTTCTTTCAAGCCTTGGGCAACTCTTTATTTGTCTCATCTATGGTTACAATATCAGTCGTGTTTTTCTGTACACTGGCAGGTTATGCCTTTGCCAAATATGAATTTCCGTTTAAAAATTTTCTGTTCTACTTTGTAATTGCTACATTATTTGTGCCACAGCAGCTTGGTGTATTACCTACTTACGTAATTATGGCCAAGCTCCACTGGATAGACTCTTTCAAGGCACTTATTGTTCCGGCGATGGTTAATGCCTTCGGGATCTTCTGGATGCGGCAGTATATCACTACAGCTGTACATACGGAATTGATTGAAGCAGGTCGGATCGATGGCGGCGGACATTTCCGGATCTTCTGGAACATCGCTATCCCGGTCATTACTCCAGCTATGGCTACACTAGGTATACTGAATTTTATGACCGTTTGGAATGACTTCTTCTGGCCTTTAGTGGTACTGAAGAATCAAGAGCATTTCACAATTCAGATTGCGCTCCAGCAGCTGTTCTCCAATCGCGATGGTCTAGACTACGGAATGATCATGTCAGCAACATTTACGGCAACCTTGCCACTGCTGATTGTATTCCTGTTATTTAGCCGCTGGGTGATTGCTGGACTTACTTCAGGAGCTATTAAGAGCTGATCTTACTTTTTGATCTTTACAGGGAATAGGCGGTTTTGTGAAGAATACTAGAGAACAGAGACAGCAGGGGGAAGGGGAATATCATGAAACTCCGCCGTAAAATCTTGTTCGCTATTATTCTTCTCGTCTTTATTCCGGTTATTCTGATGGGGATCGTCACTTACGTTAATTTTTCTAATGCAATGGAGAAAAAATCAAGCAACTTCTACTGGATTTCACTGCTTGAAACGGATCGAAAGCTTAAATTCGCGCTTAGTGAAATCACCTCGATCACGAATTCAAAAATTACGCAGCCGGTTGTTCAGCAATCACTGAAGCAGAAGAACTTTGTAATCACTTATGATCGAAAGCAGGAGCTTAGCAGTTATCTCATTGATCATCCTATGATTACTTCATTTAGTTTTTATAGTAAAGATCGTTTAATTTATCAATACAATGCATCGATGTCTTTTGAGGACTTGAAGAGACAAAGCTGGTTTGACGCGATGGAAGGCGCCGAAGGGCGGCCCGTGTGGTCAGGACCGGGAGAAAATGGCTCGGAGATCTCCGGCAATCCGGTACTTGTACAAGCAAGAGTAATCAAAGATTCATATTCTCTCGAAGATATCGGATATCTGGTTGTTAATGTAAAACCTGATTTATTGGATCAGATTTTCTGGGAAGCAGCAACCCTCAAGAAGGGGGATATTTTGCTGGTCAACAAGCTAGGCAATATCGTTTTTAATAAATCCGGTGAACATATTGGACAACGCACAGAGTTCCCCTTTTTACAGAATGATTATGCTAAGGAACATGACTATTACATCGACAACTATCAGGGGGAAAAATCACTCATAACCTTCCTACCTTCTCATAATGCAGCCTGGTATTTAGTAGCCATTACACCTATGAATCTCATCTCGTCAGAATCTGTATCCATCCGGAATATTGCGATTATTTTAAGTACAGTTTCGCTGTTGTCCGCCATTTTGTTCGACCGCTATTTCGTACGGAGGCTCGTTCATAGTATTAATAGTGCGGTTAACGGGATGAAGCGGGTGAAGCAAGGGATATTTACGCCGATCACTACACCCTATCGTGCTGATGATGAAAGTGATTTGCTGATTGATGGCTTTAATCGGATGAGCACGCAGATCAATGAGCTGCTTGTGCAGGTGGAGACTGAGCAGGGACGTAAGAAGGAAGCAGAAATGCAAGCGCTAATGGCGCAGATTAACCCTCATTTTATTTATAATTCACTCGAATCGATTAATTCGATGGCAGTACTGCAAGGCAATAAAGATATTAGCAAAATGGTCATCTCACTCGGCAAGCTGCTGCGAATCAGCATCAGTCAGAATCAGGAGCTGATTCCGCTGCATATGGAGTTCGAGCATGTCCGTCATTATTTGGATATCCAGAAGTTTCGTTTTGAAGATAAATTCTCTTATATTATAGATCTTTCGGATGGTCTTAGGACGTTCATGACACAAAAGCTGATCGTTCAGCCGATTGTTGAGAATGCGCTGTATCATGCGATTGAGCAGATGGAGGACCCAGGGATCATTGAGATTACGGCCTATGAAATGGGCATGGATATGATGATTATCGTAAAAGATAACGGCCCCGGCTTTGACCTTGCCAAGATGATGAGTCTTTGGGATAACGAGGGAAGTGCTCAGAAGAAATACAGTGATAGCGGCGTGGGGCTTAAAAATGTGCATGAACGCTTGAATATTCGATTCGGCAGTCCATACGGCATACTAGTGTGTTCATCCCCCGGCTTTGGTTCAACCATCCGAATCCGAATACCAAAAATACTGCCGTAATCGACCATACGAAAAGAAAGGGGGAGAATGTTATCAAAAAATGGTTATTGAAATGGGGCTGGATGTGGTTATATCTAGTGCTGATTTCGGGTGCGGTTTTATTTATAACTTTAGGAAAGCAAGAACCCATTGAAGATGATTCACCAGAGAAAATCACATTAACTTTCCGTCATTTCTGGATAAAAGAGCATGATCGGCCACTGTTGACTATTTATGAAGATATCGTGGACAAATACCAGTTAGAGCATCCAAATGTGAAAGTTAACTTTGAAGGTTTAGACCAGACGTTGCACCGTGACCAAAAGCTGAAGAACGAGATGGTTACTGGCACCCCGCCAGATATGTTTGTTTTGTTCGGTGGAGCGGAGATTGAGCCATATGTACGCTCTAAGCGTCTGATTGATCTGACGGATTTCGTCCGGGAGAATGCACTAACCAATCAATTCAAGGATCTGGATCTCTGGACCTTTGACAACCATATTTATGGCTTGCCCATTGAAGGGAATGCTGAACCTTTATATTTTAATAAAACCATCTTCGAAAAGCTGGGTTTGAAGCCGCCAGAAACGCTGCAAGAGCTTGATGCTGCCATACTAAAGCTGAAGTCGGCAGGGTATATTCCATTTGCACTTGGCAACGAAGATCGTTGGCCCGCAGGAATTTTTGCACATTATTTAATGGATCGTTATGCCGGCGCCGACTTGATCGAGAAGCTGATCACTGGTGAAGATCAAGCCAGCTTTCAGAATGAGGCGTATTTAAAGGCTTTTCAGCACTTGGAGCAATGGATCAAAGAAGGTGCCTTCAGCACGAAATCGAATGCATTATCCACAGAAAATGCGGTGGGATTATTTACGAGCGGCAAGGCTGCGATGTATCTGAACGGAAACTGGGATATCAATTTATTTGCAGGAACAGCAGCTCCTACGGATTTTCAAAATGAGGTAGGTGTTATTCCGTTTCCCACATTGAAGAAGGGGGAACAACCTTCGATTGCCGGCGGTTATACATTTGGCATCGGCCTTTCCTCCGAACTAAGCGGAGCGAAGCGGGAGGCTGCGCTCGATCTCATGAAAGCTTTTTACACCCAGGAGGTTCAGACTCGGATTGTATATGAAGGGTTGAGAATTCCGTCTATGCGCATCGCCTTTGATCCTGAGAAGACAGGACCCGTATTCGCGCAAGTCATGAATATGATGGAAGTTAACCGCAAGAGCTTTGTCCCTTATGATAATGTATTGTCACCAGAAGTGAAAAAAACGTTCCTGAGTGTTATAGAACAGATGATTAACGGAGAAATGTCTGCTGAGCAAGCGTTAAAGCAAGTGCAGGCATCCTCCATTCAATACTGGAATTTGATCCAAAGCTCAAGTGTACAATGATCCTGGAGGTGCAGGGAATGGATGAGTTACAAGAGAAATATAAAGTAATAATCGTGGATGATGAGCCGATTATTCTTCGTAGCTTAAAAGCAGCCATTCCATGGAATGATCTTCAGATGGAGATTGTGGGAGAGGCCCGAAATGGAGAATTAGCTCTCCGCTTGATAGAAGACACTTCACCACATATCGTGATTAGTGATATTCGCATGCCCGTAATTGACGGGATTACGTTGATGAAGGAAGTATTGTCTAAAAACCAGAAGCTGGTGTTTATTTTTATAAGCGGGTACGGAGAGTTCGAATATGCAAGAGAAGCATTACGTCAAGGTGCTTTTGATTATTTATTGAAGCCGATCGATCATGATGAACTGGTTGAAATGCTAAACCGCGCCAGAACCAAGCTGGATGAACAGAAGCAAAATGATCAGCTGATTCATTCTGTGCAGATGCTGTCATTGCTTGCACGTGAACGTCTGTTTGCAGAAATCACTTTGGGAAATGCAAGGCCGCTTGAGCATCTGAAATGGCTGGAGAACAGTGAACTGGAGAGCGGATATTTCATGGCTGTTGTCCAGTTAGATGACTACACCACACTGAGCAGTCAATGGAGTGTAGAAGAAAAACGGCTATGGCTGTTTGCAATCCGCAATATTGTGGAAGAATGGTCACTGGAGCATGGCGTGCTGACGGTTTTCCCGTTTCATAATGGAGAGTGGATACTACTGTTCCCTGGATCTTTAAGCGCCAGCAGGAGAGAACTTGGTGAACATTTGATAGCGGGAATCAAGAGATACTCCAAGCAGTCTTGTTCCGTAGGCATCAGCCGCACCACACAAGGCATTGATCAATTAAGTACGGTTTACCCTCTGGCCGCGAAGGCCTTATATCAACGGTTCTATTCGGGGCTTGCCGGGGTCTTTATTGATGAAGAGATATCGTTCCCAAGCAGTAAAGAGGTGAAATACCCAAAAGAGCTGGAAACCGCGCTGATTGAAAGTATACGTACCTTAAATAGAGACCGGATGTGGTCTTTATTTGATGAGCTTGCTTTATTTATTGAGTCACAAGCTGTTCCTAAGGATATGGCTGAACGTCTTCTTGTTGAATTGATCGTTGTGTTGTACAGAAATTATGAGTATTTGAATATAAATTCAGATTGGTCCTTGCATGGATTACTTAGCAAGATGCACAATCTCGGCACTTTAAATGAAGTGATCTCTGCTCTGAAAGAAGAGTTTGGTGTGCGATTGGAGCAAGGGAACAAGCCTGTGAACCGCGAGGATACGCGTAGCGCCATCGAGAAAGCGAAACGTTATATTGAGAGTAATTACCATAAAGATTTAAGTATTGAGGAAGTAGCGGAGCTGGCTGATCTCAGCATCAGTCATTTCTGCACTTTATATAAGCAAATAACAGGCTATACCTTTTTGGAGTATGTTACACACTGCCGGATGGAGCGGGCGAAGTATATTTTGCAGAGCAGCAACGTAAAAGTGTATCAGATAGCTCCTCTTGTCGGTTATCAGGACCCGCGTTATTTTACACAGGTTTTTAAAAAGGCTAGTGGTCAAACACCAACAGAATACCGAGAAGAGCATACTAAGCAGATCCATTAAAGAGGAGGTAAGGGATGGAATTTCATTTGGAGATGATTGTTAAGTGTTTAACGAACCACAAGCTGCAGAAATATTGGAAGGGGTTCGAGGCTGTTTCTTTTGCATTTTATAATAAGGATAACGTGTATCTGTACAATCATCCCAAATTCAAAACGGTAGGATATCATCCACATTTGCTTCCTTGGAGTAATGAATTCTCAGGAGATACCATCATTTTATATGAGGATCACCCTACAGCCATCGTCAATCTGGAATTACATGAAGAATTCGAAGACTTGTACGCCATTTGTGTACACGAATTATTTCACGGTTATCAATTCCTGATGGGAGATGAACGTTATGCAGATGAATTATTGATGATTACCTACCCTTTATCCCTCGAAAATATGGAATTGCGGATTCAAGAAAGACATCATTTATATCTTAGTGTAATGGCAGCTACTATTGAAGAGCGTAATCACGCAATGTACAGATTTATTGCCATCCGTCAACAAAGAGAACAACTGCTCGGGGAGTACGTGCTAAATGAATATCTTATTGAAACGCTGGAAGGACCCGCTTGGTATGTTGAATTAAATGCCTATGCCGAAAAATCCACCCTACCTAATGAGGAAGTATTGCACAAATTCAGTTCGTATTTAATAGATGAACTTGAATCTTCGGCTAATATCAGAAGAAGCTGCTACGGTTCTGGTCTGTTTATATGTTTGCTGCTGGATGAGCTTCGGACCGATTGGAAAGAAGAGTTTATGAAGTCGGAGTTAAGTTTATATGCGTTTTTTAAGCAATTTGTGGATCAAGTCATCATTCCCTTCGAGGAGATATCCATCAGCAAAGAAACGGAAGATATTATGCAATCGGTCAAAACAATCAGGGAGAAGGAATTCATTGATTTTATCAGCCTGGAAGGGTACCACCTGTATATTGAAGGAGATATAAAATCTACGGGTTTTAATCCTATGGGTATTATTGGTGGAGATGAGAAATGCATTCATAAGAATAATTTACGAATCCAAATCAATGATGCGGAGTATTTTCTGGAAAAGCCAGTGATTAGCTACTATACAGCTGACCTTCGAAATATTAATAAACTGCACCTCGTACTAGATGAACCTCCAACTTTTAATAAAGATTCGTTAATCCTTAATGGAATTGGTGAGATCAAAGGTCAATACGAAGTGAAGGAAGATGGATGTTGGCTGCAATGCTAACGTAATTTAAATGAGAAGGAGAGTATGACATTTGTCATACTCTCTACTTGATGTTTATGACTTATAGGATGACACTTTATCTTCTATACTTAGAGTAGATGAAAAGATCCTTAGCCGGACACATCAAGGAGGAAACGATATAGATGACTACAAAACAGACATCACAGCTCTCCAGCCTTAAAAAGAGTGTAGCCCCTTACGAGAAAAATGACCGCAACGCAAGTATAAGACAGCTCATCAATACTTTAGGACCACTTGTGCTGTTATGGGGCGGAGCTTATTTCTCTTTATCCGTTTCCTATTGGCTCACCCTTCTGTTAGCTATTCCTGCAGCAGGATTTGTAATTCGAACCTTTATTATTTTTCATGATTGCACACATGGATCGTTTTTTAAGAATCGTAAAGCGAATGATATTATCGGAACGATCACAGGTGTGCTGACACTGGTTCCTTATCGGCAGTGGAAACATAGTCATTCCATTCACCACGCCAGCTCCAGTAATCTCGATAAAAGAGGGATCGGCGATATTTGGATTATGACGGTCGAGGAATACGCAGCGGCATCCTTCTGGAAACGTCTATATTACCGGATTTACCGCAATCCCATCGTGATGTTTGGTCTTGGACCGATTGCTGTTTTTATGATTCAGTATCGTTTCAATGTTAAAGGTGCTAGACGCAAAGAGCGGATGAATACCTATTTGACGAATATTTCAATCGCAGCGCTTTATGGCTTGCTAATATGGGCTATTGGCTGGCAGGCATTTCTTATGGTGCAGCTGCCTGTAGCATTTGTATCAGGGTTTCTCGGCATATGGTTGTTCTACGTCCAACATCAGTTTGAAGACTCTTATTTCGAGAATGAATCTGAATGGAGTTATGTGATGGCCGCGGTTGAAGGTAGCTCATATTATAAGCTGCCGAAGGTGCTGCAATGGATTACGGGCAATATCGGCTTCCACCATGTGCATCATTTAAGTCCAAAGGTGCCAAACTATAATTTGGAAAAAGCGCATAACGCGACGCCACCGCTACAAAAAGCAACAACGATTACGATTGGTACCAGCTTGAAGGCCCTTAATTTCCGTCTTTGGGATGAGGAAAATAAACGATTCATTAGCTTCAAAGAGATGAAGTCCATATTAAATAAACCGAAAACTGCAGGCGAGGTCCTGCAAGTTCATAAGCCCAGACTCCAGGGAGAATAATAGCTACATTGTAATCAAATAGCAGCAAAATGGAAGGTTAGAGCCGGAGAACTCATTCGCGCTCTAATCTTTTTTCTCTTTATCGTTGTGGTTCACCGGATTTTACCGGATTTATGCTAGAATAAGGTGAGTGGCATATGGCAAAAAGGAGAGCGAACATGCAGAAGTGGCATCATATTTTTCATAAAAGTACAGGTCTTAGCCCTTATGTATGGGTCGTATTTTATATTCTACCGTTTTATTTCATCTTTCGGTCCTCTTCTCCCTACCAGGTAGTTTCGGGAATCTTGATGATCGCTGTGTTTTTTGTTTGTTATGTGCTTTCTTTTGTCTCAAAGGGTTGGTTAGTTTATTTTTGGACGAGCGTGCAGATACTGGTCTCTATAACGATGACGTTGTTGTTCGGATATATGTATTTTGCGCTTTTTTTAGCCTTTTTTATTGGAAATATCCAGAACCGAGTTGGGTTCTTCACCCTGTACTCCATTCATTTGCTGACTACGATTATTACGATCAATTATGAGCTGCTGTCGCGTAATCCCGTATTTATCAGCCAGCTTCCCTTTGTGCTTGTCAGTATGATTGCAGTGATCCTGCTGCCAATCAGTACCTATAACCGGAATAATCAAGGGAAGCTGCAAGACCAATTGGAGGATGCTAATAAGCGTATTTCAGAATTGGTTAAGCTCGAGGAACGCCAGCGGATTTCACGTGATCTTCACGATACATTAGGTCAGAAGCTTTCGTTAATTGGTCTGAAAAGTGATTTGGCAGGAAAGCTTATCGACAGTAATCCGACGCAAGCAAAAGCCGAGATCAATGATGTACGCCAGACGGCAAGAAGTGCGCTGAAAGAGGTCCGGGAGATGATTACGCGAATGCGCGGCATTCGGCTTGAGGACGAACTCGTTCATATTCAGCAGCTTCTTGCGGCTGCGGAGATCGATTATGTTTTGCAAGGCAATCCTAAACTGTCTAACACTTCATTGATTACGGAGAATGTGCTCAGCATGTGTATTAAGGAAGCTGTCACAAATGTTGTGAAGCATAGTAATGCACAATCTTGCGCAATTATCATTGAACCCACACGCACAGATCTCATCATTAAAGTGAAAGATGATGGAACCGGCATCCCGGGCAATGATCTTTATTTTAAAGGACATGGGCTGCAAGGTATGCGGGAACGTCTTGAATTTGTAAATGGCTGTATGGATATCGTGCGAGATGAGGGTACTACGATAGTGATTAAGGTCCCAAATGCATTTAAGCATCCGGAACAGGAGGTAACCGTATAATGATTAAGATTGTAATCGCTGAGGATCAGCGAATGCTCCTTGGAGCGTTGGCATCTTTGTTGGATTTAGAAGAGGATATGAAGGTCGTGGGCCGGGCAAGCAACGGGGAAGAAGCTGTAGCGATGGTTCAGCAGCATAAGCCGGATATCTGTATTATGGATATTGAGATGCCAGCGATGAGTGGTCTCGACGCTGCGGAAGCGCTGAAGAATAGCGGCTGCAAAACGATGATATTAACCACCTTTGCCCGTGCGGGATATTTCGAACGTGCGCTCAAGGCGGGAGTTCATGCTTATCTGCTGAAAGACAGTCCTAGCGAAGAACTGGCACTTTCGATACGTAATGTGATGGCAGGCCGACGCATGTATGCACCGGAGCTAATGGATGAAGCCTACAGCGGTGAAGTAAATCCTCTGACTCAACGGGAGAAGGAAGTACTTGGACTCATTGCCGACGGTAAAAATACAAAAGAGATCGCCAGCCAGTTGTACATTACCACGGGAACAGTCCGGAATTACATCTCAGTTATACTAGATAAGCTGGATGTAGGTAACCGCATCGAGGCAATCACTCGATTTAAGGAAAAAGGTTGGTTTAAGTAAGCGGGGGTAAGAAACGATTAGTTGGTTGAAGCAGCTTGTAAACGTGAATAGCAGAGCGCTGATTGCTGATTGCTGATCGCTGATTGCTGATCGCTAATTGCTGATCGCTGATTGCTGATCGCTAATTGCTGATCGCTGATTGCTGATCGCTGATTGCTGATCGCTGAACGCTGATCGCTGAACGCTGAGCGCTGAACGCTGATCGCTGATCGCTGATCGCAGATTCCTGATTTATACTCACCAATCGCAAATAGATGTATTTCCTACAACTATATGCTATAAAATGCTCTGCAGATGCGATTTAGTTGCATTTCTTACATCTAAAAGTTCACTTAGAGGGCATTTCCATTATTTTTCGGGGAAATAGTTGTAGAGAATGCAGTTAAAGAGTTGTCTAAGCAGAAAATATACTTATAATTGTACTGAGTGCAGCTATTTCCTTCATTAGTATTAGTGAAATTCAATATAATCCGCTAAAAATAAAATTTTTAATGTTATTTTGATGTTAACACTCGCCAAATGTTCCCGCGCCGTATATCATTAATTATCGGCCTATTATTCACAATAGGACAGTTAATCAAAAGGAAGTGTATTTTCTGATGTCAAGAAAGCTAAGAGCCGGCATAGTTGGCGGCACAGGTATGGTAGGACAACGTTTTATTGCCCTTTTAGAGAATCATCCTTGGTTTGAAGTAACTGGGATTGCTGCCAGTGCTAGATCTGCTGGAAAAACGTATGAAGAATCGGCCAAGGGCAGATGGAAGTTATCTACTCCAATGCCTGAGAACGTAAAGAATATTATGGTCCAAGATGCTTCTAAGGTAGAAGAAGTTGCTGCGGACGTGGATTTGATTTTTTGTGCTGTAGACATGAAAAAAGATGAGATTAAAGCGCTCGAAGAGGCTTATGCGCGCACCGGAACGCCAGTAATCTCCAATAACTCAGCGCATCGCTGGACGCCTGACGTGCCTATGGTCATTCCTGAGATTAATCCGGAGCATCTTGAGGTTATTGCACAGCAAAGAAAACGTCTGGGAACAGAGACAGGTTTCATTGCGGTTAAACCTAACTGCTCCATTCAAAGTTATGTGCCTGCACTTCATGCGCTCAAAGACTTCAATCCATCTAAAGTGGTGGTCACCACCTACCAAGCCATTTCTGGTGCAGGAAAGACTTTTGCAGACTGGCCAGAAATGCTGGACAACGTGATTCCTTACATCGGTGGCGAAGAAGAGAAAAGCGAGCAAGAGCCTTTGCGGATCTGGGGAAGTGTTCAAGAAGAGGGTATCGTAAAGAGTGAAGCGCCAACGATTACTTCGCAGTGTATCCGTGTGCCTGTAGCGGATGGACATATGGCTGCTGTATTTGTTTCTTTTGAGAAAAAACCGTCCAAAGAAGAGATTCTGAATCTCTGGAAGAGTTTTAAAGGACGTCCTCAGGAGCTTGAACTGCCTAGCGCACCTAAACAGTTCATTACCTATTTTGAAGAGGACAATCGTCCACAGACCAAGCTGGATCGTGATATCGAGAACGGAATGGGCGTATCGACGGGCAGACTTCGGGAAGATGCCCTCTATGATTACAAATTCGTAGGTCTCTCCCATAACACCCTGCGCGGAGCGGCTGGCGGTGCTGTGTTGATCGCTGAGCTTCTGAAAGCAGAAGGTTATATTCAACCGAAATAAGTCCATGCATGAGCTGCAAAGCTGATGTGAATAGACACCTCATCAAAGCTTAGTCTTTGGTGGGGTGTTTTTATTTTAATTTTGAATTTGGTAAAATAAGTTATGGAAGGAGAGGATACCATTGAATAAATATTTATTAGCTTTTATATGGTTACCATTAATCCTGTTTACAAGCGGTTGTACATCGTCAGCTCAAGAGGAACAAGAGTATGGAGTGTCCTCTATAAATGCCGAAATTCCTATTCCGAAGAATGCCAAAGAAATCGTAGTGATAACAAATTCAAATAACCCTAATATAAAAATTGGAGCAAAGTACGAGTTGGATAATATAGGGGGAGTACAAGGTCTTTATCGGCCTGACGGCTATTTTAATAAATTAAACGATGCTGGATGGATAGAGCTGGAGGACAAGCGGTTAGGACATGTGCAATTTTTTGAAAAAAAGGACACCGTCATCGCCATCGAAATACATCAGGATACCTTTGATATTCATGAAATGAATAAAGATGCTAAATTCTAAACAGTGGCTAATAAGATGAAGCATTTGTTATTACTTAAACAGAAAGGTTGAGAGTGTGGTAAGATAGGTAAAGTGTATAAACTATACGAATTCTGAATGACTGACGGAGTGATATAATGGGTGCAAAAAGTAAAGGTGGCGGCACAGGCAGAGGTACGGGGAGTAAAGGCTGGACACGCTGGAACAAAACAGCAAAACCAGTTAAACCTGCTAAAAGTGATCCAACGATGGGTCCAGGTGCTAAAGGTGCAAGTGGAAGCAAGGGCAGTAACGTGAAAAAAAGCGGAAGCACCAAATAGCTCCCTTAAACTGGGTTATTCCTGAAGGTTAACATCTGATTTTGATCGTTAAAATCAGGTGTTTTTTTATGACCAGATGTAAGTATATAGAGAGAAAGTAGGATCAGCAGTGAGAATCGATAAATATATAAGCGAAACAGGCTTTTGTTCCAGAAGGGAAACCAAGCGATTAATTGCAGCAGGTCGAATCGCTGTGAACGGCATTGTCTGTGAGGCGAACATTCTTATAGAGCCAGAGGATATCGTATGGATCGATGGGGAGCCGATAACAAGCAGTAAAGGGGAGCCAGTGTATCTCGCTTTGAATAAGCCGATAGGCATTACCTGTACAGCAGCCCCACATGTGGCTGGGAACATTATTGATTTTGTAGGGTATCCTTCACGGATCTTTGCGATCGGCAGATTAGATAAAAACTCGGAAGGCCTCATTTTGTTAACCAACGATGGAGAGATCGTAAATAAAATGATGCGTTCCGAGAATGGGCATGAAAAAGAATATGTAGTTCATGTAGACAAACCGGTTACGTCAGAATTCTTACAAGCGATGTCTAGCGGCGTGAACATTCTTGGAGTCACAACGAAACCTTGTGAGGTCTATCGGATTACAGAATGTCAGTTTAGAATTATCCTAACTCAAGGTCTCAATCTGCAAATACGCAGAATGTGCAAGGAGTTAGGATATAGAGTACTAAAGCTGGAGCGCATAAGAATTATGAATATTACATTAGACGGCTTGGAGCTGGGACAATGGCGGCATTTAAGCAGTGAAGAGCTGTATGAGCTTATGTCCCGCTTAAACTGACTTTGTCAACAAAGCCTCTGGCAGTTGTGGTAATATCTTCAGCTCCGGCAATCGCTGAGATAACAGAAATCCCATCCGCACCAGCTGTTAATACTGGTGCAAAATTTTGCAGCGTGATTCCCCCAATGCCAACCAATGGGATGGTAATGCCTTTATTTCTTAGTTCTTCAATCATCGCAGTGCCTTGAACAGCTTTGGCATCCTCCTTGGATGACGTAGGATAAATGGGACCCACGCCCAGATAGTCGGCTCCATCGGCAATCGCCTGCTGAGCTTCAGCGAAGGAGTGAGCGGATACACCAATGATTTTATTCTCTCCAAGTAGCTGGCGGATCGCCAATGCAGGTGTATCCTCCTGTCCTACATGAATTCCGTCCGCATCAAGCGCGATCGCTAAATCAATGTCGTCATTCACGATAAAGGGCACGCCATAGGCATGACAGATCTTTTGAAGTCGTCTGCCAAGATTAAGTCGTGCCTTATCGCTTAAGGATCCGGTACCCTTTTCACGGAATTGAAACATGGTTATGCCTCCAGCAACCGCTTCCTGCAGCACCTTAACAGGAGCTTTACGGCAATTTACGCTGCCCATAATGAAATAGACTTTTAATAGATCTCGCAGATGATCACTGTTCATTCGTTGCACTGTTTATCCCTCGCAGTCTGTTCTGATAAGCAAAATGATTGGTTGGTCCATGCCCAGCCCCTATGCCCAGCTCGTCCTCAATCGCCGCTTGTATAAATGCTTTGGCAGTTTGAATGGCCTCAGCTACGGATTTGCCTTTGGCTAGCTCGGCGGTGACCGCTGCTGAATAGGTGCAGCCTGTACCATGCGTATGTCTGGTCTGAATCCGGCTACTCTCCAATAAGGTATATTCGTGACCATCATATAGAAGATCGGTTACGGCTGTGGTCGAGGTATCATGTCCCCCTTTTAGTACTACATATTTGGAGCCCATGCCATGAATGATTTTGGCTGCTTTTTTGCGTTCTTCTATGGTGGAGATCGTCATCTTTGTGATCATTTCGGCTTCGGGAATATTGGGTGTCGTCACCAATGCTAAGGGCAGCAGATGGCTGATTAAGGATTGAACCGCCTCCTGCAGCAGCAGTGTGGACCCTCCTTTAGCGACCATCACAGGATCAATTACAAGATTAGACCAGCCGTAATACTTAATTTTATCTGCCACAATGCGGATGATGTCGCTGTTAAATAACATCCCGGTCTTTACGGCATCTGGTTGCAGGTCAAGTCCTATAGAATCAAGCTGCTGATTTATAGCTTCCAGAGTCACTGGATAAACCCCTTGGACACCCAGCGTATTCTGCGCTGTCACAGCTGTGAGGACGGACATGCCATAGACAGAAAGCTCTTGAAAGGTTTTTAGATCGGCCTGAATGCCAGCACCACCGCCGCTATCGGAGCCGGCAATGGTTAGAGCTTTGGATATAATCATCGAATTCACTCCTTTGAGGGTCATTAACTGAGCTGTTTGATGCTAGATCTTTCTAAGAAGACTTCTGGCGTGACCCATGTCAGTTGATTTAGAAACTCAACCTGAAAGCTTCCCGGTCCTCGACCAGTTGTTAGTTCAGCGGCGATTTCAGCGGCTACTCCATAGAAGGAGAGGGCTTCCACTGCGGCCTCCAACGAGGCACCACCACTTACCGCGAGAAATGCACCCACAACAGCACTGAGCAAGCAGCCAGTTCCTGTAACCTTCGTGAGAATAGGGTGACCGTTGCTGGCAATATAAGTGTTTTTTCCATTCGTGATCACATCGTCTTTTCCAGTTATGATGACCACACAGCTTAACTTCCTCGCAGCAGCTTCAGCCAAAAGGACTACATCGCCTTCACCTTCGCCAGCATCCACTCCTTTAATGGACCAACTCTCCCCAATCACATTAGCGACTTCAGCCACATTCCCCCGCAGTGCGGTGATTTGCATCTCATTCACTAGTTTTTGAGTGACAGCGGTCCGATAAGAAGTTGCGCCTGCACCTACCGGGTCAAGCACTAGGGGAACCCCGTGTTTATTAGCGGATTTACCAGCGAGCAACATAGATTGAATGGCGTAGTCATTGAGCGTGCCTATATTTAGAACTACAGCAGACGACATAGCGGCGATGTCGATCACTTCTTCGTGGGCATCCGCCATAAAGGGAGAGGCACCCAGCGCCAACAGACCGTTGGCTGAGAAATTGGCTACTACAATATTAGTGATGTTGTGGATCAAGGGGTTGGATTCCCGTACTTTGGCTAAGTAACTCATCATAATTCCTCCTCAAGCTTGTATGAATAACCAACTAAACGTTACAGATTGATAAAAGCTTCTTGTGCTTTAATATCTTCTGGTAGAAGATCGTTGGTGGATAACCACTGCTGAACCTTTTCCCAAGATGTCGGGTCTTGATAACCAAAAGTTTGATCGCCTGCATTCATCAGCGGCAGTAGAATTTCAAGACTTTTTTTCTCAATCTCCTTGTCGAGCGGTGAAGTTGCATCTTCATGTGCAATCAGTAAATCCAGGGCTTGTTCAGGATTCTGCTCCACAAATTCCTGTCCTTTTGTTATGGCATTTAGAAATTTTTTAAAGTAGGCTTCAGAATTTTGCAATCCTTGTTCGCTGGCCACCAGCACAAGCTCATAATAGTCAGGTACTCCGTAATCCGTTGGATTAAGCGAGGTGACCGGATGTCCCTCTTTTTCAAGGATCAGTTGTTCATGGTTGATGAACCCGCCCATTATTGCGTCCACTTGTCCTGTAGAGATCGCAGGGATAAGGTCAAAACCTACATCAATCAGCTTGGCGGATGAAGGATCGCCTCCATCACTCTGGATCATTGTCCGAATCATCGCTTCATAGAGCGGAATGGAGGAATAGCCGATTTGTTTTCCCACGAGCTCTTTGGGACTATGAATACTGCCTGCTTGAGGAACCATCAGATGATTCAGTGGATGCCGCACGATTGCTGCAATCGAACGTACAGGGATTTTCTCGCCGCGTGCCATAAGCACCTGAGGCTGATAGCTGAGCGCTAGATCAATTTGATTCGCTGCTACAAGCTTTAGGGCGTCATTGCTGTCCGCAGGCATTTTGATCTCGACATCCAAACCTTCCTCTTGGAAAAAACCTTGCTGTTGCGCAGCGTATAGAAAGGAATGAACGGCATTGGGATACCAATCAAGCATAATCGTCAGCTTGTGTGACTGTTTATTTTCGGAATTGGAGGAACCGGTTTGGGAGTTGTTATTTAGCTTGTCTGCCTTCCCGCAGCTGCTTAAGAGCAAAAGTGTGCATACTAGAAATACAGAAATAAGTCCTCGTTGTGGTGATTTTAAATGATTCATTGGTTAGATCCTCTTTTCTTTAAAAATAATTGTTCGAGTAAAGCTATCGCCAGAAAAAGCACAACACCAAGCGCAGACAGCAGAAATACAGCCGCGAACATTTCATCGCTCTGCATATTTCCGGCCATTCTGCGGCTGAAGTAACCGAGTCCTTTACTGCCGCCGAGCCATTCCCCGATAGTAGCTCCGATGACGCAGTATACAATGGACAGCTTTAAGCCAGAGAAAAAAGCAGGCAGCGCCAGTGGAATTTGGGTTTTGACAAGCAGCTGCCAGCGGTTTGCACCAAATGTTAATAATAAGTCCTTGTAAGTCTGGCCACTTGTACGAAGTCCATCATATGTACTCACTACAACTGGAAAAAAAGCCGTCAAAAACACCACAGCCACTTTGCTCCACAGCGAATATCCGAACCACATAATAAAAATGGGCGATAGCGCAATTAATGGGACCGTCTGGCTAATGATAAGGAAGGGATAGATGGCCTTTTCTACGGGGCGAAACAGGAACATTCCAATACCCAGCAATACACCAAAAATCACAGAAAGGACAAAACCTATCAGTATCTCCTGCAAGGTCGCTAATAAATGCTGTCCAAATAATAATTGCCTGTGCTCGATCAATGCGATGCCAATAGATGAAGGTGCAGGGAGAATAAAGGCTGGAATCAAGTGAAGGCGAACAGCTGACTCCCAGATTACAAGAATGAGCAGTACCAGAAGAAGGAAGGGACCATAGTTGTCTAGATGTTTTTTAAAAGGTATAGGTTGCATGCAATCTTCGCTCCAACTCTGCCCGTAGTGCTATAAACCGGGGTTCATAGTTCATCTTATAATGTCTTGGTTTTGGTAGATCGACAATGATCTCCTGTAATTCGCTGTGCGCACCGCCAGATAATAAATAAATCCGGTCACTGAGCAATAGTGCTTCTTCCAGATCATGAGTGATGAGCATAATCGTCTGATTCAGTTCACCCCATAACTCCAACAGCCAACGGTGTATCTCACGTTTGGTCATGGCATCGAGAGCGCCAAAGGGCTCATCCAGCAGCATAAGGCCACTTCCGCCTCCAGCCACTAAGGTGCGCAGAAATGCGACTCGCTGTTTCATTCCTCCCGAAAGTTCATGGGGATAAGCCTTCTCTACATCTGTTAAGCCGAAGCGGGCCAACATTTCCCGAATCTGAGTGATTGTTTCCTGTTTACTAAATCTGGGCATGATCTCCCAGGGCAAAAGGCAGTTGTCGAGCACTGTTCTCCAAGGCAGCAATAAATCCTGCTGAGGCATATAAGCGATCTGACCTAAACGACTAGCGGTTGAGGGGAGCGTAGGGAGTTTTATTTTTCCATGAGTAGGTTCGAGTAAACCGGCAACCGTTTTGAAAAATGTGCTTTTCCCGCATCCGCTAGCACCTACTACGGAGACGAATTCCCCTTGCCTGATATCCATGGATAGTTTTGCGAATACAGGGGGTTGTTCAGTTTCCGGAAAAGAGTAGGTTAGGCCTTGAATAGATAAAATGGTCGTGATGATCTAACCTCCTAATATTTTTGTGGAGCGCCTAAACAAATAAAGACCCATCCATTTCCAGAGGAAATGAATGGGTCAAAAAGTTCATTCTGCATAATAACACTTAACATGCTTGATGAAAATTCTGCTCCACTTCCCTCCGCTGGTATGATCCAGATCAGGTTCCAAGGGTCCGGAGCTTAAAGCTCCGTCTCAGTCGGCCGACTCCCCTAGTGAAATAACAGGTCCATATTAATTTGTTTATAAATATACCATATCTTTCTGAGAAGTAAAGAGAGAAAGAAGTGAAGGATTAATCCAAGATTGGGTAAGATATAAGTAGAAATCTAGTTAATATTACAATTCCGATGTACATAATCGGAAAAAAGTATTGACGATCATGTGATGGCAGTGTACTATTCAATTTACCGGAAAAAAACCGGATAGAGAGAGGGGATTTAATAATGAAAAAATGGAGTTTAACTATTATATTGGCGTTAACCGTGGTCCTTGTAGCGGCTTGCGGCAATAATTCGAATACCAATACGGCTGCTGAACCAACAGCTGGAACGAATGGTGGAGCAGCATCTTCAGCGCAAAACAGTTTGGAGGCTGTGAAGGCCAGCGGCAAATTGCGGATAGGTACAGAAGGGACTTATGCACCTTTTACTTATCATGACACTGCGGGGAAATTGACGGGTTTTGACGTGGAAATTGCCGAAGAAGTAGCCAAACGTTTAGGTGTTGAAGCAGAATTTTTTGAAACTCAGTGGGATGGTATTTTTGCTGGGATGGATGCGAAACGGTTTGATGTCATTTTTAATGAAGTTTCCATTAACGAAGATCGCAAAGTGAAATATGATTTCTCTGAACCCTATATTGTATCCAAGGCAGTATTGATCGTGAGCGAAAACAATGAGGATATTAAGACCTTTGCTGATCTAAAGGGTAAAAAAGCCGGACAATCCCTGACCAGTAACTTATCCGACATCGCTCGTGAGAACGGTGCTGAAATCGTAGCTACGGACGGTTTCAATCAAGCGATGGATCTGCTGACTTCGGGACGTATTGATGCAACTGTGAATGATGGCTTGTCTTATCTGGATCTGAAAAAACAAAAACCAGATGCAAAAATTAAAGTGGTTGATGAGATTCCTGAAGGCTCACAAAGTGCTGCGGTATTCCTGAAAGGCAATGATGAGCTGGTGAATGCGGTCAGTGATGCGATTAAAGAGATGAAAAGTGATGGAACGTACTTGAAAATTTCCGAGAAATACTTTGGAGCTGACGTTTCAAAATAATACAAGGCTAGCAAGGCTAATTAAGCCTAGAAGCTAAAAAGGATGTCTGAATAATGGATGACCGCAAAATACAAATTTTCTTAGATACACTGCTACCCCTGCTTAAAGCCGGGGTGGCTTTTACCATTCCGTTGGCGCTACTTTCCTTTGTGCTTGGATTGATTTTGGCGATCCTAACCGCGTTGGCACGTCTTTCACCGTGGGTAATTCCGAAGCTAATCGCCCGTTTTTATGTATGGGTCATTCGGGGAACCCCGTTGTTAGTGCAGCTATTTATTATATTTTATGGTTTGCCGGCTGTTGGTATTGTACTCGACCCTTTCATTGCCGCCACCATTGGATTTACCCTTAGCGTAGGGGCTTATTCATCGGAAATCGTACGCGCTGCTATCCTGTCGATACATAAAGGCCAGTGGGAAGCTGCCTTCTCAGTCGGGATGACTCGTGGGCAGGCTCTGCGCCGCGTAATTCTGCCACAAGCTGCACGCGTTTCTGTACCGCCGTTATCCAATTCTTTTATTAGCTTGGTCAAAGATACATCGCTTGCAGCGATCATCACCTATACGGAGATGTTTAGAACTGCTCAGCAGGTAGCCTCTACCACTTATGAGCCTCTGTTGGTATACTCCGAAGCAGGATTGTTTTATTTAGTGTTCTGTTCTGTGCTGTCGGTGCTGCAAAATTACTTGGAGAAACGACTCGATCGTTACTCTGCGACCTAAAGGAGAGATACTTGTGATTGAAATCATTAATTTGCATAAATCCTTCGGCGCACTCCAAGTGTTAAAGGGTATTGATCTGAAAATGGAGCATGGAAAGGTACTTGTCATTATTGGGCCATCCGGCTCCGGAAAGACCACACTGCTGCGCTGTTTTAATCTGTTGGAAATCCCGGATCAAGGCAGCCTGTCACTCGGGGATATCACCATCAATTTTACAGATCATAAGAAAATTCCTCAGAATTCCGTATTGGCCCTTCGGCAGAAAACAGGGATGGTCTTTCAATCGTATAATTTATTCCCGCATATGACTGCGCTTGGCAATGTGATGGAGGGACAGGTAACTGTCCTGAAGCGATCCAAGGAAGAAGCGCGTAAGCGGGGGCTTCAGCTGCTGACTAAGGTGGGTTTGGCTGATAAAGCTGATAACTATCCACATCAGCTGTCAGGTGGACAACAGCAGAGAGTGGCCATCGCCCGGGCTATGGCAGTAGATCCAGAAGTGTTACTGTTTGATGAGCCCACTTCGGCGCTCGATCCCGAGCTGGTAGGGGAAGTGCTCAAGGTTATCAAACAATTAGCAGCAGAAGGTATGACTATGGTGATTGTGACCCACGAGATGAAATTTGCCGCCGATGTAGCGGACCGGATCATTTTGATGGATGGCGGTCATATCTTAGAGCATGGAACTCCGCAAGAAGTGCTGGAGCATCCGAAGAATCCCCGGGCTCTGCAATTTCTGAATAGACTGAATGGTGAAGAAGAGTAGAAAGACAATATACAAGAAAAAGCAGCTCGGGAATCATCCGGAGCTGCTTTTTCTTGTGTAGATTATTCAAATGAGAAGAGTAACTGAAATTTGGCTTATCCTCCAGTTTTCAGGAACTCCAAAGCGTTGTAGAGCATAATCGCTGCTTCGGCACGGGTGAGTTCGCTTTTTGGATTAAACTTTCCGTTAGCGTCTAGAGTATTGATCTTGTATTTCAGGGAGCGCTGAATACTGCCTTGATATGCAGGGGTCAGTGACGCTTCATCGGCGATATCTACTGGAACGATATTGATCATCGGCAGATTACCAACGCCTTCGATCGCTTGCACTAGATAGTTAGTGAATTGCTCTTTGGTCATAATTAGGCTAGGATCAATGTCTTTTGGAAGCTTAACTTGATTGTAATAAGCATTGATAAAGGCTTCAGCGTACCAGGCTTTGTCTTTTACTTTTGTGAACAAGCCGCTGGCAACAGGAGCTTTGTTAAAGTCAATGGCTGCGAGGCTGAGCTGGAGACCGCCGGAGATAAACTGAATCCCTTGGGCTGTAGTTACCTTAGAGCCAGGGAGAAATTGAGATTCGCTGACACCTTTAATTAACCCTTGATTTTTTAAAGAAATGATTTTTTCTTTGCCGTTTATGTTATCAATATCCTTAAAGGTGTTCCCAGCTGCAAACATCTGACCACCCAAAGAAAAGGAGAAAATGGCTACGGTTGTGATCGCTGCTAGTGTGCTCTTTTTCATGTTCATGTCTTTTCACCTCGTTGTATGGATAGGCTCCTTAGCCTTTGTCACTCCTTTAACGTTGTAAATTATGGAAAGGTTGCGGTCTAATCTGTATTATTTCACGAAAAAGTAGATTTTAATAGAAATATGGGCCAGATTGGGGTGTAGTACTTTGGATAAGTGGCATGAAATGATATAATGATGTCAGGCTCTTTTCATTCGTGGTTAATTTTGTTATGATTATATCGTAACGATTACTATTTATGGTTTGTCTTAACTGCATAAATAGGAGCGTCTCAGAGGGTACGGATGTTAAATCGTTCCGGGAAGGTAGGAGACCAAATGGATCAAATATCAAATATCAGTCAATTGTTTGCGGCGCAAAAATATAAATTAACGCCTCAGCGTGAAGCTATAGTGAACGTTCTGCTCGACAATGAGAAGGATCATTTAAGCGTAGAAGAAGTATATATGCTTGTTAAGAACAGCTATCCACATCTGGGCCTGGCAACGGTATACCGTACACTTGAGCTTTTATGTGAGCTACACATTGTAGAGAAGATGAACTTCGGAGACGGAGTTGCCCGTTACGATTTGCGCGGGAACGATCATTCGCATATGCATCATCATTTGATATGCAGCGTATGCGGTCGGTTGGAGGAAATTAAGGACGACTGGCTTGTGGAGCTGGAGAGAAGAGTGGAACGTGAATATGGCTTTAACGTCACGGATCACCGCCTTGACTTCAAGGGTACTTATGGAACATGTAAACGTACTGGCTGCAAAAAAGCAAAAGCAGAAGCAGATAAAGCAGTCTCGTAAGATTGCTTTCTAACCTAAAGACACAGGCTTTCTCTAAGCCTGTGTCTTTTTTGATTACTGCGTTCTAGGAAGTCTAGCTTCGAGTAGGTACAAAGGATTTGATCCACGTTCCGAAACTGCCAGGGTTACGGCTCTGAACGAGAATTACACCTTCTCCACGGAAGCGGCAGACAAGTGCTTCACCACTAGTTATGCTGTTAAGCCAGCCAGAGGCTGCCTTTTCCACCTTGTAGTCCATATAGTCTGGCCATGCTACGAGGTGTCCGTTATCGATAATCATTTCTTCACCAGGTCCTAAATTTATTGCATGGATAGCACCGAAGGAAGACAGGAACACCGTTCCTCTGCCACTGATTTCTACAATGAAGAAGCCTTCACCGGAGAAGAGCCCTCTGGTTAAATTCTGCATTTTAGTATTTACTTGAATGCCTTCAGTTCCGGCGAGAAATCCGTCTTTTTGAACTAACAGTTTATACGATCCGTCTAATTCTATCGCCTGAATATCGCCGAGTGATCCAGGCGACAGCAATACCTCACTTTGACCACGGGTCGCTTTAAGTTCTTGAAAGAAGAATTTCTCACCGCTCAGCATTCTCCCGAGACCGCGCATTAAACCACCATCCACGGTTCCTTTTAATTCTACGTTAGGTGACATCGCGACCATTGCGCCCATTTCAGCCTTTACGCTTTCACCGGGATTTAATTGGACCTTTAACATAGCAAAAGCACCTTCATACAAAACCTGGTAATTCATCCTTTAAACCTCCGCATCTATTTAGATAAGATAGAATACTAGCTTTGCTCTAAGTGTAACGGAATTCTTGCTTCGCTCATAGTCTGGAATATGTTAAAATGAAGTTGTCTTATAGATGTAAGATCTATAATCATTCACCCATGAATAGGAGAGTGGTGTCACATGGCACGAACCAAGACACAAAAAGCCTTGCGTAAGGCAGAGCGCTCCGGAGCCTGGTGCGCAGCACAGAGTCGTAGATTGAATAGTGATTATGGAGCCATTTCACAGCATGTACGATTAACACCAAGCAAGCAGGAACAATTGAATAAGAATAGATATAAGGGGCAGATCTTCCAAGATGATGCTCCTTTTTTATTGGCTATTTGATAAGAGAACATCGCTCAGCGTATAGTAATTGAAGAAATAATATATAGGAGATGTATCCCTGATGAAACAAAATAAATATGACGATTCGAATTTCTTCTCCGCCTACCAGCAAATGCCCCGTTCTATTGGAGGGCTTGCAGCAGCAGGAGAATGGCATGTATTAAAGGCGCTTCTTCCAGACTTACATAATAAAAGTGTGCTTGATCTGGGCTGCGGCTTTGGCTGGCATTGCCTATACGCCCGTGAGCAGCAGGCGAGTTCAGTTATAGGTGTGGATATCTCTGAAAAAATGCTGCAACAGGCGCGTGAAAAAACGAACGATCCTGCTATAACTTATATCCAGCTGCCGATTGAGGACATTGATTTTGCGAGCGAGCAATTTGATGTGGTTCTCAGTTCATTGGCTTTCCACTATATTGAATCTTTTGCAGCCATCTGCCGAAAGGTGCATTCGTTTCTTAAGCCTGGCGGGAGTTTTATTTTTTCAGTGGATCATCCAATCTTTACTTCACGTGAAGAGCAAGACTGGTATGCCGATGAGCAAGGAAACCGCCTGCATTGGCCCGTAGATCATTATCAATCAGAAGGACTTCGTGAAACGAAATTCTTAACAGAAAATGTGATTAAATACCATCGCACGATTTCCACCTACTTTAATGACCTGATTGAAGCTGGCTTTACTATTAAAGTGGTTAAAGAACCAAAGCCTTCAGAAGAAATGAGTAATGATCCATGGATGAAGGATGAGGAGCGTAGACCGATGTTCCTGATCATTTCGGCTGTGAAAGAATAATCTCATGCTCACGAGTTATGTTCGAATATAGAAGCAGGGGTTGTCCTAGAAGTAGCTTTTTCTACTAAGGGACAACCCTTTTGCAATGAAACGGGGTTTCTTCATTTACACCTGTTCTCTGCTATGCACACGATATTCTCTTGGTGACATCCCGAAACGACTTCGGAAGACCCGGTGAAAATAGGTATAGTTCGCAAAACCACAAGTTTCTGCTACTTGCTCCAGCGGCATGGGACTGAAGGTTATCCGTTCTCTGGCCATTTCCAGTCGGACATCGTTTACATATTTAATAATACTGGTCCCAAAGGCTTCCTTAAATAAATGAACGGCCCGCGAGACGGATATACCCACAAAACCTGCTACATCCTCCAATAGAAAGGGTAGGGTTGCGTGCTCCTCAACATATTGCTTCATTCGGTATGCCAGATAACCTTTTGGAGTAATTGCTGGCTGATCTGTAATTAGCCGATCGATTTCCATACATAGAATTTGCAGATAGCAGGCAGATATTTCTGGAGAGAAGTCGGAAAGTCGACGGTGCTCCAGAATCAATTGGCGAAACAAGCCAAGAAAACTCTCACTAAGCGGCACACTTAGGCGAGTGGGTCTTTGTGAACGTTGCCACCATTCATCAATCCATGTTCCTCCGCAAAAGATATGATAATCTCCGCTTTCAATTCGTGGCTTGCCCACAGGGTACTCTTCTTTATCTATGATCAAATAGTAAGGATCATTTGGAGCGAATAACATAATATCTCCGCTTTCCACAGGTGACATCACACCATCGATCAATGCACGGCTTCTTCCTTCCGTTTGCAGACGTATAAGAAAGTTCTGGTTCCCTTGACTTTGAGACATATGAAAAGGCTTGCGATGAAAAGAAAATCCGGCTGATAATACGTGACAGGTAGCAGAATGAGTCATAGGTCCTCCTGGGTGTATTGAAATGATAAGCAGATTGTTCATGTTTTAATCATATTATTCATTTTAATATATACGCTTTCATATTACTATGTAGCTAAGCAATAAAGAAAGAAATCGACCATCAACGCTAGAAACAGTCGGTATTAGCTGTGCTTACAAGAATGACAGTTTAAGGAAACTGATGTGAATCAGATTAGTCAATTCTGTTACAGCATTATTGTTCAAGTGATTGTCACTACAGAAAGCTAACTTTAAATCCAATTGGAGTGATTCGAAAATGCTGAAGATAGGCCTGCAATTGTATACGCTCAGAGAAGAACTGGAACAGGATTTTGAAGGGACACTGCGTAAAGTAGCAGCCCTTGGTTATAAAGGTGTGGAGTTTTTCCATTACTTCGGCCGTAGCGCAGCAGAAGTCAAACAATTGCTTGATGAACTTGGACTAGTAGCGCTGGGCGCACACCGTCCCTATGACGCGTTGTTGAATGATACAGAGGCAGAGATCGCGTACAACCTGGAGATTGGAAATCATCATCTAATTGTGCCGTATCTGTCAGAAGAACAACGTAACTATGAAGAAGTTGCTGCGAATCTGAAGATTATTGGAGAAAAGTGTAAGGCGCGTGGAGCGGTTCTTTTGTACCATAATCATGACTTTGAGTTAACTGATCGATATGGTGACCGTACAGCGTTTGACGGTTTGTTTGAAGAGGTGCCAGCTGATTTGCTGCAAGTTGAAATGGATACATGCTGGGTACATCATGCAGGTTATGATGCCGTAGAATATATCAACAAATACGCTGGCCGGTTGCCAATCATCCATCTTAAAGATTTGAAGAAACATGAGGATGGTTCACCGGAAACGGTTGTTCTAGGCGAAGGAGAAGTAAACCTTACAGCAATTCTTGATGCGGCTGTACAGGCAAAGGTAGAGTGGGCGGTAGTGGAGCAGGATTATTGCAGCCGTTCACCATTAGGAAGTGTAGAAGATAGTTTGAAATGGGTAAAAGCATACGCTAATCAAGGGGGAAATGTTCATGTCTAAAAAGTTGAGAATTGCTATTGTCGGTTGCGGTGGAATTGCTAATGGAAAACATATGCCAAGTTTGTCACGTCAAGCAGATGCTGAAATGGTAGCCTTCTGTGATATCGTCGAAGAACGTGCACAGGAAGCAGCAAAAACCTATGGTGCTGAAGGCGCGGCTGTATATACAGATTATCAAGAGCTTTTGAAAGCCGGAGGATTCGATATCGTGCATGTATGTACACCGAATGACAGTCACTCCGTGATCACAATCGCAGCATTGGAAGCTGGCAATCATGTAATGTGTGAGAAGCCAATGGCGAAGACTACAGCTCAAGCACAGGAAATGTTAGAGGCTGCCAAACGCACTGGCATGAAATTGTCTGTAGCTTATCAGAACCGTTATCGTGCGGATAGTGAATATCTTAAAGACGTTTGTGAAAACGGTGAGCTTGGTGAGATCTATTATGCAAAAGCGATTGCCGTTCGTCGTCGTGCGGTTCCTACATGGGGCGTATTCCTGGATGAAGAAAAGCAAGGCGGCGGTCCACTGATCGATATCGGTACGCATGCGCTTGATCTAACATTATGGATGATGGACAATTATAAACCGCGTAGTGTTATGGGCTCGACTTTCCATAAGCTTGGTAACCGTAAAAACGGCGGAAACGCCTTTGGTCCATGGGACCCTGAACAATTTAAAGTAGAAGATTCAGCATTTGGATTTATTACCATGGAAAATGGTGCTACAATTGTACTGGAATCAAGCTGGGCTCTTAATGTATCTGAATTTGGAGAAGCGAAGACGCTCCTAGCAGGTACAGAGGGTGGTGCAGATATGAAGGACGGGTTACGCTTAAATGGTGACCGTGGTGGCCGTCTATACGAGACTAAAATTGACTTGTCCGCAGGGGGAGTAGCTTTCTTTAACGGAGGACAAGAGAGTGAATCCGATCGTGAAGCTCGCTTGTGGCTTGAAGCAGTTCGGGAAGATAAAGAACCAGTAGTTAAACCTGAACAAGCCCTTGTCGTTACCCAAATTTTGGAGGCTATTTACGAATCTTCCCGTACAGGTCGTGCTGTGTATTTTGACGGAACATCAGATAACTAAACGAGAAGCAGGTGTGAAGTTCATGAGTTCAAACAGACATTCTGTAGTCATTGTTGGTTTTGGAGGAATGGGAAGTTATCACGCAGGATTGATAAAAGAGACCTCTACCTTAATCGTAGTTGGAACGTACGATGTGCTTGAAGCACGTCGTACCAATTCCAACGACGCTGGCTACAAGGCGTACCAAAGTTATGAAGAAGTATTGGCAGATTCTTCGGTCGAAATTATTCTAATTGCCACACCGAACGATGTGCACAAAGAAATTGCGATTCGTGCATTACAAGCTGGCAAACATGTCATTTGTGAGAAGCCAGTTGCTCTATCTAAGGTTGAATTTCAAGAAATACTGGCGGCGGCTGATCAAGCTGGACGTGTGTTTATGGTGCATCAGAACAGACGTTGGGATGAAGATTTTTTAACCATCAAAAAAATGTACGACGAGGAGACGATTGGATCCCTATTCCAGATCGAATCCCGCGTGCACGGAGCGAACGGAATTCCTGGTGACTGGCGTCATGTTAAGGCACAAGGCGGAGGGATGCTGCTGGATTGGGGCGTTCACTTATTGGACCAGCTATTATTCATGATTGATAGCAAAATTACCAGTGTGAGCAGTAGTCTAAGCTTTATTTTAGGAAACGATGTCGATGATGGTTTTGAAGCTATTCTGCAATTTGAGAATGGAATTAAAGCGATCGTAGAGGTTGGGACGACTAACTTTATTACATTGCCAAGATGGTATGTGAAGGGTATCGAAGGCACTGGAATTATTGAAGACTGGTCTTTAACTGGAAGATTGGTGACCAGAAATAACGCAGGTGAAAAAATCGAACCGAAGCCGATTCGTGCAGGTGTAGGACTAACTAAAACTATGGCACCTCCATCGGAGGGGGCAACGATCACTGAGGAATTACCTCAGCCGTCGGAGTTAAGCTCTAGCTTTTATGATAATTTCGCTGCTGTCATTGAGGGAACTGCAGAACCTATCGTTAAGAACGCTGAGGTTATGCGGGTACAGAATTTGATTGAAGTTATTTTTGAAGCTGCTGAGAGTAATCAAGTGGTGAAGAATTTTGATATCTACGATAAATAATAAGTAAACTATTTCCTAGAGGAGGTGGCCTACAATGAAACTTGGAGTATTTATGGTCTTGTTTGGAGGTCGTAAGCTGGAGGATGCTCTTGATTACGTAGTATCCAAAGGGCTAAAGGCGGTAGAAATCGGTACGGGAGGCAATCCTGGCAACAGCCACTGCGACCCTAAAATGCTGCTGGAGAATGAAACAGCCTTACAAGAATTCAAACATGCCGTGGAATCTCGCGGACTTACAATCAGTGCTTTGAGCTGCCACGGTAACCCATTGCACCCGCAAAAAGAACTTGCTCAAAAGGATCATGAGGATTTCGTAAACTCGGTCAAATTGGCGCAGAAGCTAGGGGTTCCGGTTGTGAATACCTTCTCTGGATGTCCTGGAGATCATGAGGGTGCTAAATATCCGAACTGGCCTGTAGCTCCATGGCCCAATGATTATCAAGAAATTCTGGACTGGCAATGGGAGAACAAGGTTATTCCTTATTGGAAAGAATGGGGTGCCTTTGCCGCTCAGCATGATGTAAAGGTAGGTCTTGAGCTGCATGGCGGATTCTCTGTACACACACCAGGTACTCTGCTGCGGCTGAGAGAAGCAGCAGGTGAAGTGATCGGTGCGAACCTTGATCCGAGTCACATGTGGTGGCAAGGAATTGATCCTGTGCAAGCGATTCATATTTTGGGACGCCAAGGTGCAATCCATCACTTCCATGCGAAGGATACCGTTATTGATCCTGTGAATGTCAATATGCACGGATTAACTGATATGCAGTCGTATACCAAGATGCTTGACCGTGCTTGGCAGTTCCGTTCTGTCGGCTTTGGACATGATCTTAAGACTTGGGCTGACATTATTAGTGCACTTCGTTTGGTTGGGTATGACTATGTGGTTAGTATTGAGCATGAAGATGGGCTGATGTCTATTGAAGAAGGTTTCTCCAAAGCTGTAAGTAACCTTCAACAAGTATTGATTGAGGAGCCACTGACAGAAATGTGGTGGGTTTAAACGAAATGGAGAGCTTCACGAAAGTTAAATTAAATGATGAACAGCTGGATATTTTGGTGAAAGCGGTTTTCGGTTCAGAAACTGCGGTTAACCTTAGTTCAGAACTTACGGGAGGCTTTTTTAATACAGCCTATGATTTGGAACTCAGCACTGGGAAATCTGTCATTCTAAAGGTTGCCCCTGCTGTAGAGACAGATACGTTAAGTTATGAGAAGAACATTATGCGAACTGAAGTGGAAGCTCTCCGTATGGTTGCAGATAAGGGTGTTGTGCCCGTGCCTGCCGTCTACCATTATGATGAAAGTCTGCTGCTTATTCCTATTCCGTATTTCTTTATGGAGAAGGTGGAGGGCCAGCCCTACAGTGATGTAAAGGAGAGTCTTTCGCTTCCGGAGAGAGACGCTATCGAAACTGAGCTGGGGCGTTACAATCGCATAATCAATGAGATACGCGGAGAACGTTTTGGCATTTTTGGAACGGATTCAGAGGAGCCAAGAGCCTCGTGGAGAGAGACCTTTTCATGCCTGATGGAAAGTGTACTTGCTGATGCCAAGAGGCTGAATGCACAGCTCCCTGCGTCCAGTGAAGAGATTATGCAGGAGGTTTCCAAGTATCTCCCTGCATTAGATGCCGTAACCGAGCCACGACTGGTGCATTGGGATTTATGGAATGGGAATGTATTTGTGAAGGATGGAGTCATCGTATCGCTGATTGACTGGGAGAGAGCCCTATGGGGCGATGTGCTGATGGAGTATTATTTTAGGCATTTTGAGAATTCTGCCAGTTTCTATAAGGGGTACGGAACAACCTACGACAGTCCGAACGAGATTCAGCGGAAGAAGCTTTATGATCTTTATCTTGATCTTATTCTTGCTATCGAATGTTATTCACGCAAATATGCAGACGAAGGTTATGTCCGTTGGACGCATGATAACTTGACTGAGGGTTGGAACCGTTTTAAAGGCAGCAGTGAATGAAGGTTATAGGTGTGAAAAATGACGTGCGAAAGCACGTCATTTTCCTGTATCTAATTAGATTGGAGGATTACCATGCAGCCGTTAAAAATACCGAGAGAACATAAGCTTCAGATTACAGCTAGTATTCAAGAATATTTTGACACAGAGCTGTCCAGTGAAATTGGGCAATTAGCCAGCGAGAACCTTCTCGATTTTATGCTCAAAGAACTTTCGCCTTATATTTACAATCAAGCGTTGGCAGATGCACGAAAAATGATTGAGCAAAAGATGATTTCTCTGGAAGAGGAGATTTATGCTCTCGAACAACCCTTATCCTCAGGCAGAAGATAATCCAAAAACACGATTAATTTTAGCGCAGATTTATAACAGTTACGTCTGGATCAGTATCAGCTTCGTAATCTACACCTTCAGTCTCGAATCCAAATAGCTGGAAGAATTCCTGTTTATAGCTATGCAGATCCGTTAGGTCGTAGATATTGTCTGAAGTAAGCTGGTCCCAGATTTCTATAACTTCTTGCTGGACTGCCGGAGACAATTCCCAATCATCTATACGGATACGCCCTTCTTCATCCACAGGAGTTCCTTTCGCTGCGTAGAGATGTTCAGCAAACAACCGATAGGTTTGCTCAATACAACCTTCATGAAGACCGTGCTCTTTCATGACTTTGTAAAGGGCGGAAATATAGAGGGGCACGACAGGAATCGCCGAGCTGGACTGTGTGACAAGACCTTTTGTGACCGCTACATAAGCTCTACCGTGAGTAACAGATAACGCTTCGTTAAGTGTTCTTGCCGTAGCTTCGAGATGGTCTTTAGCAAGTCCAATCGTTCCCTGGCGATATACGGCTTGAGTAAGCTCTGATCCGATATACGAATAAGCAATAGTGGTTGCGTGATCAGCTAATACTCCGGCTTGCTGGAGTGCTTCTATCCATAACTGCCAATCATCACCGCCCATCACCCGTACGGTATCATGAGCTTCCTTATCGGTCGCGGGTTCGATGGAGATTTGAGTGACTTCACCCGTATGAAAATTTACAGTTTTGTTGGTAAAGGTGTCGCCAATAGGTTTGAGAACAGAGTTATATACTTCACCTGTCTCCGGGTCTGTACGGCGCCCAGAAGCAACACTGTAGATGACCAAATCGACTTGTCCTAATTCGCTGCGGATCAGCTGAATCGTTCTTTCTTTGGTCTCTTTGGAGTAAGCATCTCCCGTAACGCTGTAGGATTGCAGGCCTGCAGACTCCGCAAGTTGTTCGAAGGCGGCGGAATTGTACCACCCAGCAGAGGCTGTACGGGCTCCATTGCTGCTGCTCGGCCGATATACGCCTACTGTGCTGGCTCCAGCCCCAAAGGCGGCTGTAACCCGTGAGGCGAGGCCGTAGCCTGTGGATGCGCCAATGACAAGTACCTTCCGGGGTCCTTTGATCGCGGGTTGTGCCTTAATATACTCAATTTGCCGCTCGACTTGACGAGCGCAGCCTTGCGGATGTGCGGTTGTACATATAAAGCCACGTGTTCTAGGTTTTATGATCATAATAATAGTTTCCTCTCTTTCATGAAAAGCAGCTAATGATACGTGTTATTTCTAATTTTAACAATTTTCATTCCAATGGAGAAGGATTGTTTATCTTTCTTATATCAAATACAATGAATCCCGGGCTTTTATGAGGTTGGATTTTTGCATTTTTACTTAACTCTGTATGGTGGTGAAGTCTTGGAAAGTCAGACTAAAACAAAATTGACGGTTGAGCAGCAGGACATCCTGGTGGGTGCTGCTTTTGGAAGCCATGTGAAAATCATTCAAAGTACGGAATTGACGGGAGGTTATTTCAACGCAGCTTATGACCTCCTATTGTCAGATGGCAGAGCTACGATCCTTAAAATATCGCCATCCGATGAGACAGACACGCTAAGTTACGAGCACGATATCATGGCTACAGAGGTTGCGGCAATGCAGCTAATGAAGTCTAAAGGAACGGTACCTGTGCCTGAGGTATACGCTTATGATAACAGCAGAAATTTAATATCTAGTGACTTTTTTTTCATGGAGAAAATAATCGGCCAGCCCTATAATGAAATTAAGGAAGAGCTTAGTCCGCAGCAAAGAAGTTGTATTGAGGAAGAATTAGGTCGTTATAGCCGGATTATCAATGAGATTCAAGGGGATCATTTCGGATTATTTAATGTATCCTCGAAGATAAAGGGGACTTCTTGGCGGGAAACCTTTCAAAATTTGATTGGCAACCTCCTTGATGATGCTCGGCGCTTAGAGGCAAAGATGCCCATTCCTTTAGAAAAGATTGAGGCGGAGATCAACAGCCGTATACATGTGATGGATGTGGTCACTGAGCCACGTTTAGTTCACTGGGATCTATGGGATGGGAATGTGTTTGTACGAGAGGGAAGCATTGTTGCCTTAATCGATTGGGAACGGGCGTTATGGGGCGATCACCTTATGGAATATTATTTTCGCTATATTGAGGATTCTGAGCATTTCTGTAGAGGTTATGGGGACAGCTTTGATAGCCCTAATGAATGTGTACGCAAAAAGCTCTACGACTTATATATCGATTTAATTTATTTCATTGAGTGTTATTCGCGTAAATACGATAGCCAAGGCCATTTCCAGTGGGCACAGGATAATCTGCTGGAAGGTTGGGAACGTTTCATGGGTTAGGACATTTTCAGCAAGATTACAACATAAGAAGGTAAGGAGGCTGAGCAGGAGAAGGGAGAGGATTCTCATGTTTGAGTGGCTAAGTGTACATATAGATATCGTAAGTTTGCTGTGGCTGTTGCCGATCCTATTTATGTTTCATGATTTTGAAGAAATATTAACGATTGAAGCATGGGGGGCAAAGTATAGAACCAGGTTAGAGGACGCAATTCCTTCGTTTATGCGCAAGACGTATCATTCGATGTTACAAATGACTACACGTAATTTTGCAATGGACGTATTATTCGTGTATATTTTTATAGTGACGGTAACTTGTATTGCAGTATTCTTTTCTAATTACTTATTGTACTTGGCAGTGCTTGCGGTATTTTTCTTACATGTATTTACTCATCTAGGACAGACGATATATTTAAAGATATATACACCAGGGGTAGTTACAGCAGTACTAGTAGTTCTTCCCTATTCTCTTTATGCGTATTATCGACTATTGAATGACAACTTGGTATCTCTTGGAGATATCGGATGGTCTCTGCTGTTAGTTCTTTTGCTGCTTCCGCCAATATTGTGGTTGTTAGTGAAGAATAGAACTCGCATTAAACAGAACTAGTACATAAGGCTGCTGCTGGCCATATCTTTTTCAGAAAAATCTTGACTAGAACCCTTAGAACTAGATAAAATAATACTTATTGCTTACAACTTGGTGAGAATCATTATCATAATTGACGAGGAAATGAGAGGGTGACAAGATGGAGCGCCTTTTAGAGGTAAAAGATCTAGCGATATCATTCAAAACACACGGTGGAGAAGTACAAGCGATCCGTGGTGTTAGCTTCCATGTAGATAAAGGTGAAACTCTAGCGATTGTTGGGGAATCCGGTTCCGGTAAAAGTGTAACTTCACAAGCGGTAATGAAGTTAGTTCCAACGCCGCCAGGAGAATATAAACGTGGACAAATTTTATTTGATGGACAAGATTTGATCGGTAAGTCTGAGAAGCAAATGCAGAAGATTCGTGGTAAAGAGATCGGTATGATTTTTCAGGATCCGATGACTTCCTTGAACCCGATGATGAAGGTCGGCAGACAAATTACTGAAGTACTGCACAAACATGAGAAAATCTCCAAAGAAGCTGCCAATAAACGTGGGGTTGAACTGCTTACGCTAGTAGGTATTCCTTCACCAGAGCGCCGCTTCAATCAATATCCGCATGAGTTCAGTGGCGGTATGCGTCAACGTGTCGTTATCGCAATGGCACTTGCAGCAAACCCTAAGCTTCTGATTGCGGATGAGCCAACTACAGCGCTCGACGTTACCATTCAGGCACAGATTCTTGACCTGATGAAGGAATTGCAGAAGAAGATTGATACGGCGATTATTTTTATCACCCATGATCTTGGTGTTGTAGCAAGAATGGCGGATCGTGTAGCAGTAATGTATGCCGGACAAATTGTTGAAATGGGAACTGCAGAAGAGATCTTCTACGATCCAAGACATCCTTACACTTGGGGATTGCTTGCGTCCATGCCAAGTTTAGAGAGCAAAGGTTCTTTGCTTACCGCTATTCCTGGTACCCCTCCAGATTTGATCAAACCGCCTAAGGGTGATGCCTTCGCACTTCGCAGCACCTATGCTATGCAAATCGATATGGAGAAAGAGCCTCCAATGTATAAGGTTTCGGATACCCATATGGTGAAGTCTTGGTTAATGCATCCGATGGCACCTAAGGTGGAACCACCAACAGTCGTTAAGAATAGACAACGTATACTTAAGAACGCTTATCCAGAGCCAGTTTTAGTGCAAGAAGGCGCTAAGTAAGCAACTTGTTTTAACTAAATAATAAGAGGAAACGCTAGGCCATTTAGTTGGCTTAGCGTTTTTTTTATTTTCTACAACGTTCACTATTATTTAAATAAATATGAATTAATACGAACTTAATTAAATAAAAGGGTTGACTATTTATCGTTTTCATCTCAAAATGAAAAGGCATACATAGGGGGTATAACGATGAAGAAGATAATTATTACTACTTTACTTAGCGTTTCATTATTAGCTGTAACCGCGTGCAACAACGACACGGCTAATTCTGGCAACACAAACAGCGGACCTGAGCCTGTTCAGCCTGTCTTCAAGAATGTTTCTGTACATGATCCTTCCATTATTTTGGCTGATAATAAGTACTATGTGTTTGGCTCACATTTGGCTTCTGCTAAATCCGACGACCTGATGTCCTGGACTCAATTGTCCTCTGGAGTTGTTGATGGAAACGTACTCATCCCGAATGTCAAAGAGGAATTAAAAGAGGCCTTAACCTGGGGAAAGACGGACACTTTATGGGCACCGGATGTCATTCAATTGGCGGATGGTAAATATTATATGTATTACAACGCGTGTAAAGGTGATTCCCCATTATCAGCACTTGGTATAGCCGTGTCAGACCATATTGAAGGACCTTATAAGAACAAAGGGATCTTCTTAAAGTCAGGTATGGTGGGTGTAGGCGATGACGGAGAAACTTATGATGCCACACAAAAGCCGAATGTTGTAGATCCGGATGTGTTCTTTGATAAAGAAGGCAGATTGTGGATGGTGTATGGTTCTTATTCCGGTGGTATTTTTATTATGGAACTGGATACAAGCACAGGATTCCCACTGCCGGATCAAGGTTATGGCAAAAAGCTTCTAGGCGCAAATCATGCGCGGATAGAAGCTCCCTATATGCTGTACAGTCCTGAGACGGATTACTACTACCTGTTCCTATCCTACGGGGGGCTGGCTGCTGATGGCGGATATAACATCCGTGTAGCTCGCTCGAAGACACCTGATGGACCATTTGAAGATTCTGAGGGCCAGGATATGATCGATTCACAGGGCACAGCTGGCGTATTGTTTGATGATCCTGCTTATGCTCCTTACGGAGTTAAACTCATGGGGAATTTCGAATTCCTGAATAATGACGATGAGCTCCCAGTAAGTGGGGAAGGATATGTATCACCAGGACATAACTCCGCATTTTACGATGAAGAGACTGGCAAGTATTATTTGATCTTCCATACACGGTTCCCGAATCGTGGTGAAAAGCATGAGGTTAGAGTACACCAGATGTTCATGAACGCTGATGGCTGGCCGGTGGTCGCACCACACCGTTATGGTGGCGAGACCATTGATAAATATACGAAAGAGCAAATCGCAGGCGAATACAAATATGTGAATCATAATAAAGAAATTACGGCAGATATCGTGCAATCGGAGCTAATTCAATTGACGAAGAGTGGTAAAATCAAAGGCGCAGTAAAGGGCAAGTGGAAGCTTATCGACGATCATACTGCAGAGTTAACGATAGGTGGTTCTACTTACAAGGGTGTGTTCCTGAAAGAGTGGAATGAAGCTACAGCCAGTAATGTTATGACGTTCACCGCGGTTTCTAATGAAGGGATCTCTATCTGGGGAAGTCATGTATCACCTTCGGAATAAGATAGTTTAAAAGGATTAACAGCAGAAGGGGTTTCAACTAGTCATGTGTAATGGCTAAGTTGAAACCCCTTTTATAATGTAGGATTAGTCTACGAACTTTCGGATCACAATAACAGCATTATGGCCGCCGAAGCCAAATGAATTGGAGATGCCTATTTCGAGATTAGCTTTTCGTGCATTGTTAGGTACGTAATCTAAATCACAGATGGAATCAGGGGTGTCCTGATTGATGGTAGGAGGAATGATCCCTTCTTGGATACTTTTAACTAAAGCGATGGCTTCTAAGCCGCCAGCGGCCCCTAAAGCATGTCCAGTCATGGACTTATTAGCGGTTACGGGGATGTGGTAGGCATGCTCGCCAAATAATTTTTTAATCGCTAGGGTTTCAGAATGGTCTCCTACTACTGTACTTGTCGCATGCGCACTGATTACATCTACGTTGTGGGGCTGGAGATTAGCTTCATTTAGCGCTAACTTCATAGCTTGATAGGCACCAATCCCCTCTGGATGAGTGGCAACCATATGATAAGCATCAGAGCTAGCACCATACCCGATCACTTCACCGTGAATCTTGGCGTTTCTACGCTGAGCATGGGAGAGTGACTCAAGAATGACTATGCCGCCACCTTCACCGATTACAAAGCCATCCCGTCCTCCATCGAAAGGGCGGCTCGCTTTAGTAGGCTCTTCATTTCGTGTAGATAAAGAGGTGGCATTCCCGAAGCTGGCCAACGAGATTTCAGTAATAGCAGCTTCAGAACCCCCGGCTATAACAATGTCCGCACCGCCATAACGAATTAAACGGAAGGCCTCACCAATCGCAGTATTTCCAATAGAACAAGCTGTTACTGGAGACATGGTCGGGCCGAGAGCTCCAAATTTAATGCTGATCATCGCCGCAGCCATATTGGAGATCATCATGGGAATTAAGGTAGGGCTGACTCGATCAGGTCCACGCTCTTTCAGGACCGTACCTTGATCCATCAAGGTCTGAATTCCTCCAACACCAGATCCTACATAAACGCCAAGTCTCTCCTTGTCAATCTTATCAAGCTGGAGGCCAGAATGTTTCCAAGCCTCTTCAGTAGCTGCGAGGGCAAACTGACTGAATCTGTCCATTCGCCGTGCCTCTTTACGCCCAAATCTGCCCTCTGCATCGAAATCACGTACTTCGCCGGCAATTCTCGTCTTAAAACCTGTTGTATCAAATGAAGTGATCGGGGATATACCCGATTCACCAGAAATTAGCCGATCCCAAAATTGTTCGATTGTATTTCCAAGTGGTGAGATTAAGCCCATGCCTGTAATCACTACGCGTTCCATAATGAACCTCCTCAGCTAGTGTATACTAGTATTTTTCCACTTTATTTATCCTATTACAAGTTATCGTTTATCCTAGTATAATTTGTACTATACTAAAGGAACAGAAATCCCAAAGTGGAGGTAGCTTATGGCTAATCAAACAAGATTACAAGCATTATCCGATTTTTTGAAAGCACGTCGTGCGGCAATTTCACCAAGCTCTGTAGGCTTGCCAGAAGGCACACGCAGAAGAACGCCAGGACTCCGCAGGGAAGAGGTTGCACAGCTTGCAGGGGTAAGCAGTACCTGGTATACGTGGCTTGAACAAGGCAGAGATATAAAAGTCTCGTCCTCTGTTTTGGACTGTATTGCCACTGCACTTAGGCTGACTAAAGATGAGCGGAAGTATCTTTTTGCATTGGCTTTAGAAACTGGAACCGGAACCACACCCTATCCGCAAGATGAATCTTCCGTAATTAGTCCTTCGCTGCAGAAAATTTTACAGGAACTTAAATATTGTCCTACGATAATTTCTGATAGACGTTGCGGAATCGTCGGTTGGAATGAAGCTGCCGCCCATGTTTTTCTTGATTTCTCAAAGCTGCCCATCGAAGAGCGGAATATGATCCGATTGTTATTTGTTCGTAAGGAGTTTAGGCGCTTAGCAGTGAATTGGGAACAATTCGTCAGCGGTTATCTTTCTATCTTCAGAGCGTATTACGGACAGTATGTAGAGGATCATTGGTATGATGAATTTATAGAGGAATTGAAAGAATTGCATCCGGCTTTTAATGAGATGTGGGAGCAAAGTCGGGTTAGTTCGGCCCCGGATGTGTTACTAGAATTCAGACATGCCAAGGCGGGAAAAATGTTATTTCATCTAACCTCTTTGCAGGTTCATGGCAGTGCAGATTTACGCTGCAGCATCTATACTCCTGCGGGAGATTCGAATACTGAAACCAAGCTGAAGCAGCTTATGGAGCAGCATACAATAGAAGGATTAAGCTAGATTCACATAGAGAAGCATCCCTAGCTGAACTTCCAGCTAGAGATGCCTAATGCTACACTATTAGAAATCTGATGTTGAAATTTCAATAGTTCCGAATGTGGTGCCAGCAGGAGTACTTAAGAGTGCAGCTACCAAAAGGGCATGAACTGCAAGCGTAAGGCTATTGAATGCTGGAATCGTGTATGTGATAACTGGAGCATTCACACGAGTGATTACTAAATCTACTGGGAAGTTGGAGTTATTGTTCACAGTAACAGCAGCGTTAATTCCACCTGCAAGGTTTTCATAATAAGATTTACCAATGACAGGGGCTAAATTGAAATATTGAAGCGGTAATACGATGGCCATAGTAACGACCTCCTTTTCGTTTGATAGGATATTCTATGTTGAAAATCTATTAATGCTAGAGCGAATGCCATGGTGAATTAGCACTTTTTAATAGAAAAAACCGGGGATGTCCAATAGCCACTTAGAAAGCGGCTGGGACATCCCCGGTTTATTTTCGTACGCTTATTCCGTTTTTTTACGATAAATCAGATACAGTATCAATCCGAATAGCATGCCGACAAACGACATTGCGGAGATCGTTAAGTAAAGAGCTTTACCCCCAAAGGCATCATATAATGCCCCACCAGCATAAGAAGCCAGGATACCTGATACACCGAAGAACAATAGTGCAAGGACGGTTTGCCCTGTAGCACGCCATTCCTCGGGTACAATGCTGTACAGGTATTGAATAGCAGCCGAGTAGAACACAGGGAAGGTAAGAATTTGAAGAATCTGCAAATACGCTAACAAGTGTGGATCAATGATCCAAGCTGAAATCAAGAAACGAAGGAAATAGAAGGCTCCGGAAATCGATATGATAATCAGTTCTTTTCCTTTTCGCAACCACCAGAAGCTTAATGCAAAGACAATGATTTCACTTATTGCCGCGAGGAAAAATGATTGGCCTACCAGTTGAGGACTGCCACCAAGCTCACGAATATAAACTCCAATAAATGTATCGTTCATTCGTGCGGGTACAGAGCTAATAAATATGAGCACCAGAAACATTAATGTCTTTTTGTTGCCAAAAAAGTGCTTGAGGCTATCCAGCGTGACCGGCTTACCTGTGACGGGGGCATCTGGCATGTTCCAGCTTACTATAAAGCTTATAAGGCAAATGGCAACAAACAGAAGAGCTATTCCATGAGAGCCGAAAAAACCAAGCACATAGCCAGTAATCAGAGCCATTACACCATAACCTAGCGCACCATATGTACGGATAGAACCATAGCTAATTCCAGCCGCCTCAGAGACTCGGAAATTCAAGCTTTCTGTCAGCGGATCAATGGGCATCAAGAAGAAATACAGCAGCATAGCAAAAAGAATGAGAACAACGTAACTGCTGGAATCGAACAAAAAGTATCCGGTTACCGCTGAGCATAACAGCAGAGCTAACAGCACTTTGCGGATGGTCTTTGTTTTATCACTGATCATCCCCCATAAAGGCTGGGCAACGATGGTAACAAAACCACCAGTTCCAATAATGAAGCCGATTTGCGATGGGCTTAGACCTTGTTCACTTAGATAGACTGGCAGAAAGGGAATAAACATGGCTAGCAGAGCAAAATACAAAAAGTTAAACCCTCGTAAAAGATTTGGTGCATTCATAAGTTTTTTTACCTCACGTGTTAGAAAATTTGTATAGAGTCAATTTTGCTATTGTATCATGGATAATAAATGATTAGGATATAAATCTATTCGCAGAACTGCTCAAGATGACCCTAACCCTCTATAAATTTCTGGCTGTAATATGATAAACTGGTTACTATCAAAGCAAAATGCAAGGAGAAACGTTAATGATAAAGTTGGTATCATGGAATGTGAATGGTCTTCGGGCCTGTGTGAAAAAAGGGTTTGATGATTATTTTAAGGAAGTAGAAGCAGATATTTTCTGTGTACAGGAGACGAAGCTGCAAGAAGGGCAGATTGTTCTGGAACAGGGTGAAGAATACTATCAATATTGGAATTATGCAGTGAAAAAAGGGTATTCAGGCACAGCTATATTCACCAAAATCAAGCCGATCTCTGTGAGATACGGAATGGAAGAGGATGAAGAAGCGGAAGGCCGGATTATTACGCTGGAGTTCGAACATTTTTATCTAGTGAATGTGTATACACCAAATGCCAAACGAGATCTGGCTAGATTGGATTACAGAATGGAATGGGAGGACCGCTTCCGCAATTACCTTCTGGAACTGGACAAGCTAAAACCAGTCGTTGTATGCGGCGATATGAACGTAGCCCATCAGGATATTGATATCAAAAATGCTAAAGCTAACCGCGGAAACTCTGGCTTTACCGATGAAGAAAGAGGAAAAATGAGTACGCTGCTGGAGTCCGGCTTCATAGATACCTTTAGATATTTTCATCCAGAGCTTGAAGGCGTTTATTCATGGTGGTCTTATATGCCGAAGGTGAGAGAACGGAATGTAGGCTGGCGGATTGATTATTTCCTAGCTTCTTCTAGACTTGCACCTAATCTGCTGGATGCCCAAATCGATTGCCACATTATGGGGAGCGATCATTGTCCGGTCATCCTCAAGCTTGCTGATTTCACAGATTAGAATCGAATATTTAAAAGGCCGCTAAGTCTCTTTAAAGGACGAAGCGGTCTTTTGTATTCATTAAGAATTATAGTCTGCCAATGATCTCAGGGAATTCAGTCGGTCCCATATTCACATTAAACTTTTGTTTAAGAATTAGCTGATTCTCTAGTAAGATTATTTCAAGAGTTATGCAGAAAGGCATTTCAATAAACAATAAAGTAAGCTGTAGCTGATCATCAGCAACCCAAGTAAAGCTGGACATGATTCGGTTCAAGGAAGCATCAATGACCTGTGCGAAGCTTTCGAGCCATTCCCCTCGACCAAGACAGATCACAGAATCCTCTCCAGTCTTAAATTGTAAAGTAACTGCAGCTTCGTTGTTATTGAAAGAGATAGAGAAGGTGTCCAAGGCAAATTGGTTGTCATCGAGCTTATAGGTTAAGCCGTTTATTCGTTCTTCTTGTGATGAAGAGGGCTGCAGTTGTGGCGGTTGGATAGATAAATTCTTTAATTGTTCAACCAAGTGGGCAGAAGCAGCCGGCTCTAATGGCAAGGGAGCTGGCTTCATCGCGGGAAGCAGATGTTCCCACACAGCATTCAACATTCCTTGTATACTGTCTGATGCAGCGGTAGTAATAATTACGGCATCTTGCTCCGGAAGCACGATACAGAGTTGACCGAAGGCGCCATCTGCCCGGTAGGCACCGTGCTGGCATTGCCAGAACTGATACCCATATCCCATTGCCCAGTCATGATCACCTTCGCCATTGGAAATATGTTTGGTAGTAGCCTCATTAATCCACTTTTCAGGCAGAACCCGTTGATTATTCCAGATTCCTTTTTGTAAGTATAGCTGGCCGAATTTAGCGATATCCTCGGTTGTAATGTTTAAGCCAAATCCCCCTGTGTTAATTCCACGTGGACAAGACTCCCACGTTGCACCCTGAATGCCCAGAGGCACGAAGAGGCGCGGTTCTAAATATTCTAGCAGTGTTTGGCCAGTAACCCGTTGAAGGATCGCGGCCAGCATGTAAGTAGCACCGGTATTATATAGGAAATGTGTACCCGGTTGTTTCTCGACGGGGACGGAGAAGAAAGCTTTCACCCAATTCCCGTCGGCACTTTTGCGAAGGGTGTCCATAGTATCCACGACATGCCCGGTACCCATCATCAATAGATGTCTGATTGTCATATTAGATAGATTCTCCGTGATAATCGAAGGAGCCTCTTCAGGGAAAAAGGAGAGGACAGAATCATCGAGGGTGACAAGTTTCTCAGTAACAGCTAACCCGATTGCGGTTGAGGTGAAGCTTTTGCTAAGGGAAAATAACATATGCGGAAGAACGGACCTGTAAGGAGCCCACCAGCCTTCAGAGACCACATAACCATGTCGTAGTAGCATAAAGCTGTGCAGGCCTAAATTTTGTTCCTCTACTGCACTAATAAAGCGGGATATTGCGGTTAATGAAATCCCCTGTTTTTCTGGAAGACTTCTAGATAACTGCAAGCTGCTTGTAGTTTCCATACGCTCATCTCCTAAATTTTGAGAATGCTCACCTCCTAATTCTATAATAATTTCCAATGTAAAAATACCATTTAAATAATAACTAGTTTAGCTTTCTACAGGGCTGTTGCTGGATACATCAGATTGGAGCCGTTTCTCTGGCCAAGAAATAACATGAGAAGTTCGACTTAGTTTCTCATATATTAGCTGAGTTTCTTTTTTGAATATACTAATGACTAAATGAATAAAGAAAGCCAAGTCTATCAATAGAACAAACAGATGAATAAGCATATTCCATACGGAGGAAAGATGCCCTAGAAGGGCGGAATCAAGCAAAAGAGCGTGAATCCCAAGCAGCACCCAATATAGCAGGCCATATCTGATCATCAGAGCCCAGAAAAAAGCATGATTCCCGCTGCTCTTCACCCGAATCCGCACCATCCATTTCCCTAAGGTCCGTCCGCCCGTGAGAGCCGGAACAAGCATGAAGTAAATACCAGTTACAATCCAGAAGGCAGCTTTTATATCGAATCCGAAGAGTACCCCAAACCCGATGCTCCACACCATACTATCGATTAGAAAAGCTATTCCTCTGCGGGTATAGGAGACTCTTTTGGCAGAGCGGTCAATGTTTGTATCCAGTTGTTCTATACGTGGCAATAGCCCGGAGATCCAAATGGAAATTCGAAATCCAAAAATCCCTCCGATTGTGTTGGTAATGAGATCATCGACATCAAAAAGACGGTAAGGATGATCGAAGAAACCATAAATTCCTGTAATCTGCGTGATCTCAAAGGACAAGGAAAAGGCAAAGGATAGTAGAATGCACACGACCCAGCGTGTACGAAAATAATAGCCCAAAAACATTCCAAACGGTACGGTCAATGCAACGTTAAAAATGACCTGTAAAAATGCAGGCTCACGCAGTAATGACCAGTAGGTCGAGATTTGTTCAGGGATGATTGACGATCCATCCATAATATCCTGAATAAACTGAAGGGGAATGAATTGGACGACACTCCCAGAAGGTGCAGCATTGTGCCGGGAGGATGGAAAAGGAAGCAAGACAAGAAAATAAGCGTTCATCAGATAGAGCAGCAGCAGATATAGGATTAAAGCTCTAAGCTTATGTATATAGCCATGTCTGCGGTATTGTACGATAAGAAAAGGTAGTGTGAAGACCAGCGCTGCTATTGGAAACATCATGAACGCATACGAAATTGGAAAAAAGTACGAATGAAACATAAGTCACCTGCCGTGGAATTGTTTTTATAAGAAATTTGACTCTACTTGGAAATAAGCTATCCCCGGCTCATTATAAGTTTTTATGATAGGGAACTCAACTAATTTATCGAACGTTTCCGGCATACATATGTCTATGAAGGAGCGTGAAGTGGATGGAGAAAAAGGTTCAGCAGTATTATCGGCTCAAGCAAAAGCAAAAGGATATTGAAAAAGAATTGGCCGAGCTTCGTCAGGATATTTTAAATTATTGTAGTCAGCAGGAAACTAACGAGACTGAAATTGGCAGCTATAAAGTGAAGCTGGTCGTGCAAAACCGCAAAGAATATGATGATGCAAAGTTATATGAGACCTTATCAGACCCCGAAGTGTGGCGTTTGCTCTCCAAATCAGATCCGGCAAAGGTGGCAAGCTTGACCAAGTTGAATGTAATTTCAGAGGATAAAATCATGCATACTTATGCTTTGAAGACAGTGACACTGTTACAGGTGGATAAAAAATAGGGATTGAAGTGAGCGGTTCCTCGTGGGAGCCGCTTAATTTGGCTCATAACTGTCCAAATTAAGGAAATATGTTACAGTATTAGGGTGGAAGGGAGGTTGAATAGTGAAAAAAATAATCATCGGAGGCGTCATGGGCTTAACGATTTTACTTTTTTTCTTCTTTATTTTGCGGCATAATAATCAATCACTTGAGGTGAAACCGGATGTTATGTTCCCAACAGCGGAATACAGGGTGACTGATAGTAGTGCTCCAGGATTACCTATGCTTATAACTGCTGAAGGGGCGGATGTTATTAAGATACAGGCTACATCCGGCAATTTATTGTTATGGACTCCCCCTGACTACAAAGTGCATAACAAAGGTCTTGAGCTGAAAATCAAATCTGGAGATCAAATTTATTGGAGTCCAATGGATGGGGAGAATAAGCAAATAGATGAACCTCAGGATACCAAGATCACAGTGATGGCTTACCACAATAACAAGCAGATCGGAACGTCCATTGTAGAGATTCATAAGAATGATCTAGGTGTCTATACAGGCGAAATACCTGAAGTGAAGTAGCTGAGAATCTAAATCGAATCGCAACTATCCTCGTTTTGCGTTAAAATAAGAAGTGAAGCTGACCGAGTGCTTATAGCAACCCTAGAGATGGAGGAAGAGAATTCATGAAAGATTTTGAAGTAATGCTGGAGAAATATGCGAACCTAGTTGTAAAAGTAGGAGTAGATGTACAGCCTGGACAAGTCCTTATGGTACATGCACCGATAGAAACCGCAGAACTTACTCGCTTGATTGTAGCGAAAGCCTATGAAGCGGGAGCTAAATATGTAATTGTTGACTGGGACGATGAAGCAACTACACGGATCCGTTATGAAAAAGCCCCAGAGGATTCTTTCGATTACTATCCACAGTGGCAGGCTGAGATGATGGAGAAATTCGCGGAAGAGAATGGTGCCATCTTACATATTAAAGTACCTGATCCTGAACTGTTTAATGGCATTGATTCTTCTAAGGTATCTAGAGCAGTCAAAGCAGCGGCTGTTGCTCGCAAGAACTACTCCAAATATACTCGGAACAGCAAAATCAGCTGGTCTCTGGTCAAAGCGCCAACACGTGCTTGGGCGAACAAGGTTTTTGCCGATCTTCCTGAAGAAGAGCGGGTAGAGGCGATGTGGGAAGCTGTATTCCAGATGAATCGTGTGGGCAGCAATGATCCGGTAGCTGCTTGGAGAGAGCATATTGGTCAGTTGAAAGAAAGTCAGGACAGAATGAACGCTAAACGTTATAAAAGCTTGCATTACCGTGCTCCGGGAACGGATCTGCATGTAGAGCTTCCGGAAGGCCATTTATGGCGCGGGGGTGGCGGTGAGAATGATAAAGGCGTATATTTTGTAGCTAATATGCCAACGGAAGAGATTTATTCCATGCCCCATCGGACTGGCGTTAATGGCACAGTTAGAAGCACGCTCCCTCTTAATTTGAATGGACGGTTAGTTGAAGGACTTTCATTCACTTTTGAAAAAGGGAAAGTCGTAGCTTATGAAGCTGAATCCGGACGCGAACATTTAACCTCACTGCTGGCAACGGATGAAGGTGCATCTTATCTAGGAGAAGTAGCCTTAGTGCAGCATGATTCTCCAATCTCTCGCTTGAACCGCATTTTTTACAATACAGGGATTGATGAGAATGCCTCCTGCCATTTCGCGCTAGGAAGTGCTTATCCTGTAAATATTGAAGGCGGCACAAAGCTTACGAACGAAGAGCTTGTCGCTAGAGGAGCTAATGTCAGCTTAACTCATGTCGATTTTATGATCGGTTCAGCAGAGCTGGATATTGACGGAGAGCTGGCGGACGGTACGATTGAACCCGTATTCCGTAAGGGAAATTGGGTGTTGTAAGGAGAAGAAAAAAGCCGGATCTCTTCCAATGAGATTCCGGCTTTTTTTGAGTGCCTATACTGGTCATTTTTAGATTGAAAAATAGTTAAGACACATAGCCTCACGTACTTCGGTCATCGTTTCTTGAGCAATGCTGCGGGCATGCTGTGTTCCAGAGATTAAGATTTCCTGCACAAGCTTCGGCTTAGTAGCATAATAGGAACGACGCTCTCGCATCGGTTCTATAAGCTGATCTAGTGCTGTCGAAATCAACTGTTTGCAAGCAGAACAACCCATGGTACCCTGCTCACAGCCTTCACGAATTTCGGTTACCCCCGCTGAGCGAAAAGCACCATGATAAGCAAAAATAGGACAGATATCTGGATGTCCAGGATCATTTTTATGCACACGCGCTGGATCGGTTGTGGCTTTTCGTATCTTAAAGATAATCTCTTCCTTAGTGGAGTCCAGCTCGATGGCATTGCCAAGGCTTTTACTCATTTTAGCGTTGCCATCCGTACCCACAAGCCTCGGAGTCTCACTGATCAGCGCTTTGGGTTCCACCAGTATCGGGCTGTACAGCTCGTTGAATCTGCGGACGATTTTACGGGTTAATTCCAGATGAGGGAGTTGGTCTTCCCCTACAGGAATTATCGTTGCTTTACAAAATGTTATGTCAGCAGTCTGACTAACTGGATAACCAAGAAAACCGTAATACAATTCATCTAAGCTCGAATTTTTCGATTCGGCTTTAATCGTGGGATTATGCCGTAAAGAATTCACAGTAACAAACATAGAGAACAAGAGGGTCAGCTCTGCGATTTCAGGGATCATCGATTGAATAAATATAGTTGTTTTCTCCGGATTTATACCCGCAGATAAATAGTCCAGTGTGATCTCATGCAGATGTTGACCCAGCAGCTGTGGACGATCAAAATGGGTCGTTAGGGCTTGAATATCGGCTAAAAACACAAAAGTTTCATATTGCTCCTGAAGGGCTACTCGGGTCTGCAAGCTGCCGGCGTAATGGCCAAGGTGAAGCTTTCCAGTCACTCGATCTCCAGTTAAGACACGTTCGTTCATCATATAAATTCCTCCTGTTATTTAGCATTTGGTTACACTCGAGTCGCCACCACCAGCCATCATCCATGGCCATCACCTCCTTTAAATGACAAAAAAACCTCATCCAATAAGGACGAAGTTGTCGTGGTACCACCTTAAATGATCGTGTCACCTTACGATTCTTGGCTTTCGATCTTCTCTTACCTGTACGGAGAGGTTGAATTTATTCTCGATACAGGTCCCTTGATAACGGCGGGAACCCCGGTTTTCCCTACTGCATCCATTAGATAGTTCGGAAAAACAACTATAAAGGCCATTCGAGCATACGCTGGTCACCGTTTCGCACCTACCACCGGCTCTCTGAAGACCATGTTCGTCTGTCTACTTACCCTTTGTCATCGTTGTTCATGATATGTGAATTATTGTAATGCTGAACAGGGGTGTTGTCAATGAGTAGAAATCGTATGGTGATTGACGAGGTATCTAGGTTTATATGATCTAGCAAAGTATACCTTAAATGTATATAATCATCAGGAATTAAGTCCAATCTATCATTGTGGATTCACAATATACTACTCTATAACCTTGAAATGGAGTGATGATAAATGGCGACAATAATAAGTTATGGGTCACAGGCAAAAATCCCGTTAGATCCGTTTACTACTGCTATAACGGTTGCAGGGATTCCTGGAGCTGGAGCGGGTTTAGCTACAGCGCAAGTAAATATTAGTCCGGCTAATCCGGCTTCTTTCTCCAGTAGAGTCGAGTTAAATGGAAGTTTTAGTCTTACTGCACTTGCTAATAGCCAATTTCTTGTTATCATCCGACGAGCTGGAGTCGATATTTATAGATCCTTTTATCGTTTTACTACAATTACTGATATTCAATTAAGTGCTCAGTGGGTCGATGGTGCTTATATTGGAGTCCACAACTATGAATTGGTAATTCAGAATGATAGCAACTTGCCTATTAATCTATTTGGACCCATATCATTCACAGCAACTGCTATTGGAGGAGAGGGCGTAATTTAAGTTATGTTCCTGTGCGCCATTTAAGGGACGGGTGAATCAAAGCTTTGGACAGTTGAATCGATCTGATTCAGCTGTCCTTTTTTCGTGGGCGTATAATTGAAGTCCAACTCTCGCAGCATAAATCTCCAACCATTTTCTTGATATAGCGGTTTATTTATTTAAGATGTTATCCTCTAAAACAGCGTATTTATCACCGTATTGCTTAATGATATGTTGTTCTCCCCAATTACATAATGCAGTCAAAATATCGCTTAAACTATCCCCATATTCACTAAGCTCGTATTCTACTTTTGGTGGAACCTGATTATAAACAATTCGGTTGATGATTCCATCTGCCTCAAGCTCGCGTAGCTGCTGGGTTAACATTTTTTGAGTAATGCCGGGCATCAACTGTTTTAACTCGGAGGTGCGTTTTTTGCCATGAGTTAAATGACATAGAATTACGCATTTCCATTTCCCTCCGATGACCTCTAGTGTGGCTTCAACAGAAATATTGTATTTTTTCTTGACAGTTGTTGTAGATGTTGTTGTCATGATAACCTCCAAGGTATGGGTACTTTTTAGCACCTATGGCACTTTTGAGTGCGTACTATTAATTATGTCCAATTTAACTCATCATAACATTTTTCGTTCAATTTTTATAGAATGCTATAATTTAAAGAGCTTTGAGCAAAAAAAGCAAAACGAAATAAAAACCGTTTCTATACCTCCCCCGTCTTAATCTATGAAAGGTTGAAGAGAGGAGGCTAAGGAAGGACATGACGATGACTAATGCAGAAATGAAAAAAGTAACGATTCTTGATACTCGGAGCGAGACAGATTTTTACGATTCGATATTGGTACATAGAGAACAATTGTACAGTATTGCTTATAGTTACTTGCGTAACCGAAACGATGCGCTAGAAGCGATGCAGGAAATGACTTGCCGGGCTTGGATTAAAAGAAAAACTTTAAAGGACCCCAAAGCATTCAAATCATGGATTATTCGAATTCTAATTTATGTCTGTATAGATGAACAAAGACGGAGAAAACGTTCCATGCCGCTGGTAGATGAAAGAATAGGAGAACAGGTCACACACATTGGCCATCATCGGATGGAAATGCTGTGGGCACTCGAGCAGGTTAAGCCCAAGTATCGCCATGTGCTGCTGCTAAAATACTACAACGATATGACCTTGACTGAGATCGCTAACATTATGAATAAACCCGAGGGGACGGTTAAGACTTGGCAGCATAAGGGGCTGAAGCAGTTGCGAACCATCATAAAGAATCGGGGTGAATGGAACAATGAGTAGTCAAGAGGAGCTTGCCATGTTAAGCGATGCCGAACGTATCCCACAAGAACAAAAAATAGAGAATGCAGCCGCTCAGATCTATGCGATCCAAGCAGGTTTGGAATTAGGCAAGAAACGTGGCAGAAGGTTAATATTCACAAAAAGCGCGATGTCTGTGCTGGCGGCTGCAGTGATGATAGCGGGCTTGCTGTTCTTCAATCCAACCCAGCTGTTGCCACAGCAAGGGACTTCGAGTGTTGATACGTTCGATTGGGGCGTATTGGAGCCTTTTAAAACATTGGCTGCAGCTGATATTGATGCTCTTACACTAGAGTCTGCAATCCGGAATGATTATGTACAAATCGTTAATAAGAGTGCTGAATCAAATGGATATAAAATTACGCTAAATGCTGTGCTTGCTGATGAAAATAAAATCATGCTGCTGTATACAGGGACAACAAGTGACGGTCAGGAAGTGTACAGTGTAAATAGTGTGAAGCTGACAGATGCTGAAACTGGACGAGATGTAATGGAGGAGAATGGGAATAGGGGCGGAATGGGAGCACACGCAGAGGGAACCATATATACTTGGCTCGGCAAAACTGTATTTTCACTGGACCGAAATAGACCAAGGCCAACAGACGTAGTGGCGGATTTTCAGATTGCCTCTGTAGACCCGGGAATGTTAAGTAAACCGAAAACAGGAACGGTTTTATCCGACATGCGGTATTCTGATCGTTTAAAAGTGAACTTCTCTATTGATCCTAAGTTTTGGGAGCTGAAGACGGAGACATTAGTTGTAGACCACCCCTTCATAATTGACGGACAGGAAGTAAAACTAGCCGAAGTCGAGCTTTCTCCGTTAAGCATAGCGCTCAAATTTATGATAAATGAGGAATTGCAAACGGATTGGATCGTCCGAAATGAACTGTTTCAAAAGCTCCCCTATGAGTTAACAGCGCAGGTTGGGAAGCGCGACATTAAAATTAATCCGAATTCTGGTAGTGGATCTGATGATGGATTTATAAGTTACTTCAGCAGTAATGTGTTGGATCACCCGAAGTCACTGCGACTGAAACTTAATGCGGGGGCAGATCGAGAGAAAGAAGAGTATATTGGTATTCTGAAAAAATGAGCGGTAAGCGATATTAGTGAATATGCGTTGGGAGTTGTAATATAGAAAAAGGCCGCAGGTTGCGGCCTTTTTGTTATTGTTGGGACATTATACTAACTTTGCGAGTTACCTTTTAACACCAAACACGCCACTTGTTAAATGAGAACAAACTCCTGATGCTCCTATCGGGACTGTATGTGCATAATGCTCCTCAGGTTTCTCATGTTCCTCACGTTTCACAGGTTTCTCACGTTTCACAGGCTCCTCAGGCACCTCATGTTTCTCACGTTTCACAGGCTCCTCACGTTTCTCAGGTTTCTCATGTTCCTCACGCGCGTAACACTCCTAACGGACTGTATTGCAGCTATTTTAGCTTTTTTGAGCATTTTGCTGAGTTTTCGGACTGCATAGCTCTTATTGGTCTAAATCCACACCAAAATTGAGCATATTGGGTTGAATAGCTGCATCTGAGTCCGATAGCACTGCGAAATGCCCGGATTCTTCGAAATAAGGGCTCCTGAGTCCGAACCATCTGACCTCGTAAATACTGCACTGTAAAATCGTCGTCTGAGCGTCTTAGCTATTTCGGGTGTACAAAAGTGGCGTTAGTGTGGCATTAGTGCGGTACAAATGAGTTGCTAATGTGGCAACTAAGTTAATAACGCTCCTCAGGTTTCTCATGCTCCTCAGGTTTCTCATGCTCCTCACGTTTCTCATGCTCCTCATGTTCCTCACGCGCGTAACACTCCTAACGGACCGTATTGCAGCTATTTTCGCTTTTTGGACCAATTTGCTTAGTTTTCGGACTGCATAGCTCTTATTGGTCTAAATCCACACCAAAATTGAGCATATCGGGTTGAATAGCTGCATCTGAGTCCGATAGCACTGCGAAATGCCCGGATTCTTCGAAATAAGGGCTCCTGAGTCCGAACCATCTGACCTCGTAAATACTGCACTGTAAAATCGTCGTCTGAGCGTCTTAGCTATTTCGGGTGTACAAAAGTGGCGTTAGTGTGGCATTAGTGCGGTACAAATGAGTTGCTAATGTGGCAACTAAGTTAATAACGCTCCTCAGGTTTCTCATGCTCCTCACGTTTCTCATGCTCCTCATGTTCCTCACGCGCGTAACACTCCTAACGGACCGTATTGCAGCTATTTTCGCTTTTTGGACCAATTTGCTTAGTTTTCGGACTGCATAGCTCTTATTGGTCTAAATCCACACCAAAATTGAGCATATCGGGTTGAATAGCTGCATCTGAGTCCGATAGCACTGCGAAATGCCCGGATTCTTCGAAATAAGGGCTCCTGAGTCCGAACCATCTGACCTCGTAAATACTGCACTATAAACTGTAAAATCGTCGTCTGACCTCGTAAATACTGCACTGTAAACTAAAATCGTCGTCTGACCTCGTAAATATTACACTCTAAACTGTAAAATCACCGTCTGAGCGTCTGAGCAATTTCGGCGGTACAAAAGTGGTGCTAATGTGGTGCTAATGTGGCGTTAATATGGCGGTAGTAGCACTAATATGTCGCTAATTTGGTGCAAAGGTGGCGCTAGTGTGGCAACTAAGTTAGTAACTTTTCTCGTTGTAGTAATGGGATATGTGTTCAGTAATTAGTTAGTCGAGTTAGTTGCTGTAATTTGTTTTCAACCATTCCTCGTTTGACCAGGACAATTTGCCTGCCCCTGAGCCGTCAACAGCGGTAAGTCTGGATTTTAGACTAGCTGGGTCATCTGAAATGTAGCTGTAAGGTAGTGTTGTGAATCCGTTCCATGCAAATGCTTTAACGGCAGCGGGTACAGGGGAGAGAGGGCTGTTCTTAGATGTACTGTCTCCTCTGAACGTTGCTCCATCTAGTGAATAGATCGTATCTAAAGCTGCGATTGCACCCGTATATTTGCTATTACTTGCATCCGCTTGATTGTTGCGAAGAGGATACACTACATCAATGATTACAGACCTTTCAAGTAATACAGCTCCTCCTTCTGTAGAGATGGCTCCGTTACTTGTAACCCCGAAATGATACCCCTTGCTTGAGATCGCTTTTTCCATAGCGGAAGTTAGACGTTTTTTAGCCAATCTAGTATCTTCGTTGTCCATTACAATGTTATAGGCATGCGCATTACCACTACGAAGGCGGGGCATGCGGTCTTGTATATCTTTATAGTAGTTGTGATGGAGCGTTACAGAAAGAAGCGCATTATCAGCTGCAAACTCTGTTGCGCCTATTAAGTGGCCCTTTTTTTGACTAGCGGCAATCGCAATGATGTCGTCTTTACTTAGGCCAACTGAGCTGCTTCTTAAATAAGCGTACATGGGATAGGCAGCCTTGTTGGCTTCCATAGCATTAATTTGCTGAGTAACCCAGCTGTTTGCGTTTCTATCATCCCCTAAGAAGGATGACCATGAAATGGTGACGCCGTTGCTGCCTTTTTTAACATCGACAACTCCGTCATAAGATTTATTGAAGGTGCAGTGGTCGATCCATATGTTGTTGCTGTTCTCAATGGTGATGTAGTCCCAGTCGTTTTTATCGTAATTTCCTTTGGTTGCTTCATCCCATTCCCACAGCTCATCAAATTCAAGGTTGCGGATGATGACGTTAGAGCTTCTTTTAAAAGTAAAAGCGGCATGTTTAATGGTTGCACCCTTAGCTGAGAAAATGGTCAAACCGTCGAAGTTGTCTATAGACACTTTGCTGACACCAGTCTCTATTAATACGGGATGTGTTAAAGCACTGTTATGAGCGCTAAATGGGGAGATCTTTGCCGCATCAGAAATTTCATTCCATCCCAGATCCAAGTCGTTCATAATTTCAATAACCTTTATTTTGGATCCTTTTCTCAGTGCAGTGGCAAGATCTTCTGCGCTATATACCTTTTTATAGAGTGGACTGGTTTCTTGGATATTTCCACCACCTGTTGTTCCTATGGCAAACCCAGCCAAATCATATTCACTAACCTGAACCGGTGTAGGCGTTGGTGAAGCAGTCGGTATCGGCGTAGCAGTTGGTGTTGGTGAAACAGTCGGTATCGGCGTAGCAGTAGGTGTCGGTGAAGCAGTTGGTGTTGGTGAAGAAGTCGGTATCGGTGTAACAGTCGGTGTTGGTGAAACAGTAGGTATCGGCGTAGCAGTAGGTATCGGTGTAGCAGTAGGTGTTGGTATAGCAGTCGGAGTCGGTATAGCAGTTGGTGTTGGTGTAGCAGTCGGTAATGGCGTAGCAGTAGGCGTTGGTGAAGCAGTCGGAGTCGGTATAGCAGTTGGTGTTGGTGTAACAGTCGGTGTCGGTGAAGCAGTCGGTAATGGCGTAGCAGTAGGTGTTGGTGTCGGTGTAGTGCCAATGGTGTCAGAAACGGTCACGTTGTCGAACATCGTAATTGTCTTAAAGGTAACGAGCCCTGCTGCACCTTTTTTTAATTTGGAATCGGAAGCTGAGAGCTCCAGCGTATCATTTACATACATGTTGATGGTATTTCCGCTCATTTCGAGTTTTACGTTATACCAAACTCCTGTTTGCAGAGCGTAAGGTTTGCTGGACAAAGTTGTAGTAGATCCAGAAACTTTCTTTCTGATTTCCAGCATGCCATCATTATTATTATACAAAGAAGCTGCATAAAAATTATTTCCATCTATGTATCTGCCTGCAACATAAGTTCTGTTTGAGCCATTAAAATCAACAACTTTTACATCCGCTTCCACAGTGTAATCGCTCCAGGCTGGATCACCTGCAGAAGTACGTCCTTCTTTTGTGGCAGATTGGTAATATACGCTGTTGCCTTCGTCCTCAACAATAGTCCAATTCCCACTAGTGGATGTCCATAGATTATCGCCCTCTTCAAAGCGGTCTTGGAAGAAGGTAGAAGCACTTGCCGGATACACAATAAAAAGAGAAAAGAGCAGGGTAATGCACATAATAACACTAGCATTTTTCTTGAATGATTTTAGCAAACTCATTGTAATCCTCCTTATGTATTTATAAATTTATATTAATATAAATACATATATCGGAAATAAATATAAGTAATAATATGATTATAAAGTCCTTTTTTTAATTAGTGCTATAATAGCTTTTTGGGTATTCAACGATGAATTCTGATCTATACGAACTAGGAGTGATAGACTTGAGCGTAATCCGAATGGAGAACGTAACTAAGAAATATGAGAATACATTGATCTTTCGAGATATTTATTTTCGCGTGGGCAAGGGTGAACGTATTGGCTTAATCGGACGAAATGGAGCAGGTAAATCTACTGTTTTTAAGCTAATCATGGGAAAAGAGGAGCCAACGGCAGGAAAAGTAGAGTTAGATCCCAATGTGAAGATCAGCTACTTCTCTCAATTTTCGGAGCTTTCCGGGTCTTTGTCTGTACAACAAGAGTTAGAACTTTGCTTCGAAGAGGTAGCACGCATTGAACAGGAGCTTAACCAAATAGGAGAACAGCTTGGGCAGGTGTCGGATGATGTCCAGATGAATGCACTTTTAGAGCGCCAAGCTGAGCTTTTTGAACAAATGGAGCATTTGGATGGCTGGAATGTATCTGTGGAAATCAATACGGTGCTGACTAAATTAGGATTCGATGAGAGATCGCGGCATCAACCTGTAGAGGAGTTATCCGGAGGCTGGAGGAACCGCGCGGCACTGGCTAAAGTCTTAATTGAAGCGCCCGATGTTGTATTGCTCGATGAGCCTACTAATTTTTTGGATATGGAAGGGATCGTATGGTTGGAGCAGTGGCTGCACCGTTTCAATGGGGCGATGCTTCTGGTTTCTCATGATCGGCAATTTATTGACAGAGTGGTCACGCGGACGATAGAAATCGAGAACTATCATTTTCAGGAATATGAAGGCAATTATACCGATTACGTTCGTAAAAAGAAGATGCGTAAAAAAGTGCTCGATCGGCAATTTGAGTGGGAAGAAGAACTTCTCCTTATGGAGTCCGAGGCCATTGAAAACCGTGGTAGTAAGAAGTCTTCTAAGGATCGTCTATCCCGTAAGCTAACGGATATGAAAAAACGAGTGGAACCTCATCCAGTTAACGTATTAATCACTGATATTTATAGTAATTTACGTTTTCCTGACAAGCTGGGGGAAGTGAAGCGGATTGGACAAAGTTATGATGGCCGCTCCATTTTCCAGAACATTAGCTTCGATATTCAAAAGGAAGACCGGATAGCTATCGTAGGTCCGAACGGCAGCGGAAAATCGACACTAATCAAAGTACTGACTGGACAAGAAGCACCGGAATCGGGGGAAGTGACTTGGGAACGCGGGGTCGGTTATGCGTACTTTAATCAGATGTGGGATGAGCTGGATCATAAAGATACCGTCAGCCATGCCGTAAATGTTTATGGACTGGGACTGGACGCACCGCGGAAAAAGGTGAATAAATTTCTAGCGATGCTGCAATTCTCGGAAATGGATCTGAGTAAAACGATTGGCAGCCTTTCAGGCGGACAGCAGGCCAGAGTGGCTTTAGCGAAATGCCTTCTCTCCGGAGCTGCTGTCATTATTTTAGATGAGCCCACTAACCATTTGGATTTAACCAGTATTCAGGTGATGGAGCAGGCGTTGATTCATTTTCCTGGCGCTGTAGTAACAGTTAGTCATGATCGGTTTTTTATTGATAAAATAGCGACGAAAATGCTCACCTTTGATCCTGAATTAGGCATTACTGAGCAAAATGTTTAGGATTACGCGGGAAGTCGGATGATCACTGTCGTTCCTTCACCTACGTGACTGGAAATTTCAATTCCATATTTTTCGCCAAAATGAAATTGAATACGATCATGAACATTTTTAATGCCAATATGTTCTTCATCTAAGGTATCTGAGGGTTGAGAGAGACGGAAACGCAGCTGTTTAAGTTTCTCTTCCTCGATGCCAATGCCGTTATCTTTAACGATAATCAGCATATCCTCCCCCGATATCACCGAGGATACCTCAAGCAGACCTGGTTCACTGCGGCTTTCTAGGCCATGTACAATAGCATTCTCTACGATGGGCTGCAAGGAGAAGTGCATGACCTTAACGATCTCGCATTGCGGATCTAGCTGCTCCATGTACTGTAATTTATCCCCAAAACGCAACTGCTGAATCTTCACATATAGCCGGACATGCTCAAGTTCTTCGCGCAGGGTAACGGTGATTTTCCCAGTCTGGATATGAATCCGAAACAATCTGCCCACGATCCCCACCATCTCGCCAATCTCTCTTTGCCCATTGATGATGGCTTTCATTTGAATAGATTCAAGGACATTTGCCAGAAAATGCGGATTGATTTGGCTTTTGAGTGCACCATATTGGGCTACTTTTTGTTGAGCCTTGGCCATCGAAGATCGCTCAATATAGTTTTGCAAATCCTTAACCATCTTACGAATTCCATTATATAGAACCCCAAATTCATCTTGACGATTACTGTACAAATCCACATCGAAATTCCCCATCCCCACCAGCTTCACCTTCCGGCTTAACAGAATAATAGGTTTGGTTACGCGTTCAGAGAGGATATACATAAATAAGAGTGCAGTGACAAGCGATAAGAGCGCCAAGGTTAAAATGATTTTGCCAAGAAAAGAAGCCTGCTTAGTCATCTCTTTTTCATCAATATATTGAATGACCTTCCAGTTGGAGTAAGGAGAGGTAACAAAATTAATGTACGAATCCTTGTCATCAAAAGTACCATATAAGCTCCCGGCGTCATTGTTCATAAAAGTGTTAAGCGCCTGTTTGTCGATAGGGACTGGCTCTAAAGGACTCGTCTCCAATGAATCTGAGCTGTAAACGTTGCCCCCCTTATCGTCTAAAATAATAAATTTCCGCTTGCTATTCTCGGACAGCTTTAAGATTTCCCGTAATGAATCCAGCCGGATATCGATTAACATGACACCTAAGGGCTGCTTGCTTCCTTTTTTATTAATGACTCTGGCAATGGAGATGACGGATTGTTTGGAATTGGTGCGATAGAAGGGGAGATGACTTCCAAACAGGATTACGCCCCCCTTTTTTTGCTGCGTCTGTAAATACCAATCCTCTTGGGTGTAGTCCTTCACATCATAATCCGCACGATTGAAATTGGCGGAGTAGAATACACGTGACCCCGCGAAAATCTGCACACTGTCGACATTTTTAATCGTCATTTCAATCCCGCTGATGAACTGTTCAATCGTGTTTCCATACTGAATACTTAGATCATTCCCGATATTATCTTTGTTGATAGTCCAATGCTCGAGAGCGGTTTGTAATTGACTATCTACCTGGGCGTTAAGGGTCCCTTTTTCAATACTTTGCAGATACTGGTCGATGTTGAAAGAAAGATTATTAAGGATGAGATTAGAGCTGCTTTGATATTCATTTTTGACGGCTTGATTTGAAAAAATATAGATAATCGCGGATATAATCAGCAAAGGAATGGTAATGGTCAGGATCATCAGCACAAAAATCTGCCGATTGACATGCCGCATCCGATAGCGTTTTTTTGGCTGGTTTATTTGCATCATTTTGCTTACCACCCCGATTGTTTTCTATAGTCTGATGGGGTCATGTTGGTGAAGAGCCGGAACGTTTTAACGAAATGCTTATAGCTCTTGTAACCACACATTGTGCAGACATCGGTCACTAGAATCTCCGGTTTTTTTAAGCATTCCTGCGCGTATTCCATACGGATTTCGGTTACAAATCGCATATAGTTCTTATCGAGTTTTCTTTTGAACAGACGGCTTAAATAAGAAGGGTTATAGAAAAAGCGATCCGCTACCATTTGTAGAGTAATATCTTGATCAATATTAGCTCTAATGAAGGATTTAATATGTTCAAAGATAATCACATCCTGCTGATGGTTATCCGTCAGACCTTCGGTATATATGTTCCCCAGATGAACCATCCAATTCCCCAGCCACTCGAACATGACCTCAAGGGAGTGAAAATCCTCAACAAAAGTAAGGTTTAATAGTTTATCGCTGTACACACCCTCCCTATGAATGTGGTTTTTATTAGCGAAGCGGATAATGACACTTATGATTTCTTGTACATACGCAAGCCATAGATCAGGTGAAGGGCCATCTGCTTTATGCAAAATATCTTGTGCCAATCGTTGCATTAATTGTAGAATTTCTTGTTTATTGGCGTTTTCGATGCAGGAGATTATTCGTTTCTTATCGTTGTCATCTAGTTGGATAAGCATTGGTTTAGTAGCTGTGGCGCCTGCCTTTATGGAAGAGATATGGAATATATTCTGTTCATTCTGATAGAAGCGTTGATATAACAGCTTTTCAGACTCGTGAAGTAATGAAGTGATTTGAGACAGTTCGTTCGTCACTGTACCTATGGCAAGATAAAGGGCAAGATGATGTTCTAACGTAAGCTTGTTCAAATGCTGATCGAGTTCAGTAAGTACTTGGGTCTCAAAAGGGACAATGCTCGTTGCAGTCTGTGATCCCATGACTATTAGCCCGTATAGTTTGGATTTAGCAGCATATGTAAAAATAGATCGTGGCAGACTTGCCGGGAGATAGGCCTCCGTTGCAAGATGTATGAACTTAGTCGCCTGTTCTCGCATCCACCTTGTGGATGGTGAAGGTGTTTCTCTGATAGGGAAACCTGCCAAAACAAAAGGGAGATACAGATAATGTTTACTTTTGAAACTACATAATTCAGCGATTAAATTAGTGTCAATTGCAGGTTGTTCTTCTTCGAGTAGTAGCTTTATAAGTTGTGAGCCTTCCAGAGTAGAACGTTTCCTTTGTTCTTGTTGTTTAAGTTGCAGCTTGTTCATGCATTCTTGAATCACGGTTAGGCTTTCTTCATATTCCAGAGGTTTGAGTAAAAAAGCATGCACACTCCCAAGTTTGATGGCTCGTTGAGCGTATTCGAAATCATTAAATCCTGTCAAAATAATAAACAAAGTATCAGGAAGGAATTGGCGAAGCTCTTCTATCATCTGAAGACCATCCATTTCGGGCATGCGAATATCAGTGATCACTAAATCTGGCTGCTCACGTAGTGCGGTAGCGACGCCTTCTTTTCCATTCTCCGCTTCAACAATACTCTGAACACCAAGCTCCTGCCACGAAAAGTAATGTTTTAATCCCGTCCGTATTAACGGTTCATCCTCTACAATCATAAGCTTGTACATGAAATCCCTCCGGAAGACTAGATTTATAGTGGATTTTTCAACAACGATATCATCAAATGTAAGTTATAAGCTAAAAATTAAAATGATTATAGGTGAAATATGTAATGTATTATAACATTGAAGAGGGGCTGAAAGAAGGTATAGGTCAGAATACGACCCTAAATGTAAAAGGAGTGGGATTCTCCTGAATTTATAATTGATTTATGATTAGCGCAAGGAATGAGAAAGCATTCTATTCCACAAAAATAATAGGGGGTAGCACATGAGAGCAATGAAAAAAGGGCTAATGAGCATTGTTGGTGTCGCACTTTTAGGTACACAGTTAGTTGCATGCGGAAATACGAATACAGCGAATTCCGCCAATGAACCAAGTAATAATACTGATAAGAGTGAGCCCGCGGCCACCGAGACTGCTGCTAAACCAGTAGAAATAACATGGTGGAATTTTCCGAGCTTTCAAGCTTTAGATGGTGAAGTTGGCAAATATGAGAAGGAAATCATTGCAGCTTTTAATGAGAAGAATCCGGAAATTAAAGTCAACCTTGAGATGATCACCTTTGAAGGCGGCCCTGAAAAACTGAATGTGGCAATTGCTTCGAATACCGCACCTGATGTAATTTATGATGCTCCTGGACGGATTATAGACTGGGGTAAAAAGGACTTATTAGCACCTCTTAATGATATGGTGACCGATGAAGTGAAAAATGATATTTCGGAAGCCTTTTGGAAACAGTCTAGTGTTGGCGAAGAGATCTTTATGTATCCGATCAATACAGCTCCTTTTATGATGGCGGTAAACAAGACCGTTTTTGAGAAGATTGGCGCGCTAGATTTGCTTCCTCTGGATAAGGAAGACCGAACTTGGACGTTTGAAGAATATAAGAAAGCGCTGGAAGCTGTTAAAGAAAAAGCACCTGATGTTATTCCTACCGGATTCTTCGCGAAGAGTCAGGCTGGAGATCAAGGAACTCGTGCATATCTTGCTAACTTAGGTGTATCCAGATTTCTAAATGAAGATAATTCCGCAGTCGCGATCAATACTGATAATGCTGCGAAAGCGTTGGATTGGATCGTTCAAGCTACAAAAGATAAACTTAGCGTTTCTGGTGCGGCTTCCCTTGCGGCTGCTGACGTGAACGACTTATTTTTACAAGGGAAATTAGCCTTTACACTCAACTATTCTGCAGTACTTAAAGCTCAGAACGTATCTAAAAAAATGGTTGAATTCGAAGATGTTCTGCTTCCATTCCCTACTTTAGATGGATCGGAACCTAAGCTTGAACCTTACCTCGGCGGTATGGCTGTATTCAATAATGGTGATGAAGCTAAGATTGCAGCTTCTAAGAAGCTGATTGATTTTATTGCTAATGATCCTGTATGGGGGAAGAAAAACTTGATTCAAACAGGTGGTTTGTCTGTTCGTAATTCGATTACAGGCCTCTATGATGATGCAGAGTACAAATACGCTGAGTATGCTCGTAAATTCACAACAGATGCACCTACCATTGCCGATGGATATGCTGATATTCGTACCTTCTGGTTCCCTGAATTACAACGTGCTTTAACTGGAGGAGCAACCGGTAAAGAAGCTTTGGACAGCTTTGCTGCAAAAGCAAACGAAGCGATTACGAAAGCAAAGGCTGCAATGAAATAAAAAAAGTGAATGGTGTCCAAAAGAATAGAGTGCGGGAAGCACTCTTTTCTTTTTAAATCATCGAAGAAATGGGGAAGGACTGTGGGGACAACGGTTCGCAAAATAAAAGGTTATGTGATTCGTGACTGGATGATGAGTTATCTCTTTTTAGTGCCGGCATTTGGGTTTTTCCTGCTTTTTGTAGCTTATCCGATGGTGAAAGGGGTCTATATTAGTTTCTTTGATTACTCCTTGAGAGATTTCAGCTTTATTGGCCTCGATAATTATATCTCCTTAATAAAAGATGATAACTTCAGGAAGTCGATGGGAAATACATTATTGCTTGTACTCATCACCGTACCCATCGTTATTATTTTCTCGTTATTTATCTCTATGAATATTTATAAGAAAAAAGAGTTTGCCAGATCGTTTTTCCGCGGAGTGTTCTATTTGCCGGCTGTATCCTCGGTCGTAAGCATCACAGTCGTTTGGGGCTGGATCTATCATCCGAACTATGGGATTCTAAATTATTTGACCAGCTTTTTGGGAATGGAGCCTATATCCTGGTTAGGAGATACGAGGACTGCACTGCTTGCTATTATCGTGGTTCTGATAACGACCTCTGTAGGGCAGCCGATCATTTTATATGTGGCATCTATTGGGAACATTCCTACTTCTTACATAGAAGCAGCTGAGATTGATCGAGCGACGCCTTGGCAGATTTTCCGGAAAATATTATGGCCAATGCTAATGCCAACGAACTTATATATTATCGTGATTACCACGATCAACACCTTTCAATGTTTTGCACTAATTCAGTTGCTCACCTCGGGTGGACCTGTGTATAGCACATCGACTGTTATGTATGGCGTTTACGAACAAGCCTTTATGCTCGGTCATTTTGGATATGCCTCGGCGATGGGTGTCATCCTTGCGATTGTGATCGGGATCATTTCTATCATTCAATTCAAATACTTTGGCAGTGATGTTGAGTATTAAGGAGGGGACATCATGAATTCTACGAATCCGTTAGAACTGAGAGCACCTATTGGCCAATCTAAGAAAGTAAGCAAATGGAAAAAAGAATTGACGATTCCAAAAATATTAGCGACCATCCTGTTGATTCTAGCAACGTTGTTTTTTATCTTCCCTTTTTATTGGGTGGTTTCAGGGGCATTTAAGCTTCAGACTGTAGCAACAACGATTCCCCCGGAATGGTTTCCGGCTAAGCCGACTCTGCAAAACTGGACCGAGTTATTTAAGAATCCCGTTGAGCGCTGGATGTTTAACAGTTTCATCATTGCTTTTTGTGAAATGGCAGCGATTTGTATCGTTTCTTCCTGTGCTGGATATGTGCTTGCCAAAAAGTCTTTTCCTGGTCGAGGCATTATCTTTACGATGTTTGTTGCCGCTATGGCATTGCCTAAGCAAGTTATTCTTGTCCCGCTGTTTACGATGCTTGCAGATTTTGGGTGGGTCAACACGTATAAAGGGCTTATTTTACCGGCGATTGGCTGGCCATTTGGAGTCTTCCTAATGAAGCAGTTCGCGCAGACGATTCCAGGAGAATTAATTGAAGCAGCCAAAATAGATGGCAGCTCTGAGATTCGTTTGTTCGGAACCATCATTTTACCTTTGTTAAAGCCTGCAATAGGGGCACTGGCAATCTTTACCTTCATCACTTCTTGGAATGATTATTTCAGTCAGCTGATCATGACCAGATCGACTTCAATGATGACATTACCACTTGGGGTAGCGACTCTTCGGGGTGAATTCACAACAAACTATGGACTGCTTATGGCGGGTGCTGCGTTAGCCTCTATTCCTATGATTGCAATTTTTCTAATGTTCCAAAAAGCCTTTACTCAAGGGATTACTATGGGGGCTGTAAAAGGCTAATTATTCCTATAACAACGAAAATTAATAGTAATGAATTAAACGATGGAGGCTGTAATTTATGAAATCATATGATCTTGAATCCTTTAAAGGCATTATTATTGCTATGTACTCCAGTTATGATGCTGAGGGGGAAATCGATAAAGAAGCAGCCCGAAAATTAGTTCGTCAGTATGCTTCTACGGGAGTAAAAGGTCTTTATGTTGGCGGAAGCTCTGGCGAAGGTATGCTGCAATCTGTAGAAGAACGCAAACAAATGCTCGAGGCAGTTATAGCAGAGGTTGGAAAAGAGCTTACAATCATTGCTCACGTGGGTGCCCCATCTACAAGAGACAGTGTTGAACTAGCTATCCATGCTGAGAAAGTTGGCGCACATGCCGTATCGGCTGTTCCAGCGATCTATTATCGTCTGTCACCGGAAAGTGTTGAAAGTCATTGGCAGGCGATTATTGATAGTACGGCGCTTCCATTTATTATCTATCACATCCCGCAAACTACAGGCTTTCAATTATCGAAAAGCTTGCTGATTAAGATGGCAGCTCAGGATAAAGTAATCGGGGTGAAAATTTCGGCGGAGAGCACGTTTGAGCTTCAGCAATTTAAAGCCGCAGGCGGGAAGGATTTTCTAGTCTTAAATGGACCAGATGAGCAGTATTTGGCGGGCCGCAGTATTGGGGCAGATGGCGGGATTGGTGGAACTTATGGGGTGATGCCCGAGTTATTCCTAAAAGTGGAACAATGTTATGTGCAAGGAGAGATGGCTGAGGCGCAGAAATGGCAGTTTATCATCAATGATCTCATTGTTGAATTGCTATCCTTTCCTTCATTATATGGTGCGTGTAAAGCTATCCTTAGTGTGCGCGGATTTGAAACAGGTCAGCCAAGAATGCCGCTTTTACCGATTAAGGATTCCGATCAGGAGCGGGTGGAAGCTCTGAACAATAGAATATTAGATTATATTCTTGAAGCGAAGGGATAGGGTTAATAATGACTCGAATAAGTGATATCTTTCCGGTGAAAGGTCTGATTGTTTCCTGTCAGGCACTTGAGCATGAGCCGCTTCATGGTGGGGATACAATGGCTAAAATGGCAAGAGCAGCGGTTCAATCAGGAGCTATAGGAATCCGGACAAATGGTGTTCCAGATATTGTAGCTATCAAAAAAGAAGTAAATGTACCGGTCATTGGACTTATTAAACGGGATATTCCCGGATCAGCCATATTTATAACACCAACCTTAGATGAAGTGAAGGCGATTGTTTCTGCAAAAGCAGAGATTATTGCGCTTGATGTAACGAATCGGGAAGAACGCTTAGAGTCAGTAAAGCCATTAATAGAATATGCACATCTGAGAGGTGTGCTGGTTATGGCGGATATTTCGACATTTGAGGAAGGGCTTGCCGCTGAGAAATTAGGTGTGGATTTCATCGGTACCACGCTTTCAGGCTACACCCCATACAGTACACAGCAGGAAGGACCGGACCTTGTCTTAATTCAACAATTAAGCAAATTAGTGAACATTCCTGTTGTTGCGGAAGGACGGATATGGACACCGGAAGACGCAGCAAAAGCTAAGAATGCGGGGGCATCCTATGTTGTTGTAGGAAGTGCAATTACTAGGCCACAATTGATCACTTCGAGATATGTTAAGGCCGTGAGCAATTTCAATGACTGACGGAGGTGAGTCCGCGATGGAAGGGTATGATCCTCATATAGAATATGCGATCGGAGTAGATATTGGCGGCACGAAAATTAATGCCGGACTCGTCTCTTCACAAGGGGACGTTTTACATACTGTAAGCCTAAGCACATTGGTCGGACAGACGAAAACAATGGATCGCATTATACTAGCAATTCGGACATTAATGGATGAAATAACAGCACAACAAGCGGGAATTCAGCTCCAAGGAATTGGCGTAGGATCAGCAGGGCAAATGGATTGGGAGGCGGGGCGTATCCGCTCCGCTTCGGAGCTTATCCCTGGCTATGCTGGCACAGCTTTGAAGGAGTTGCTTCAGACACAGTTTAATCTTCCGGTAATCGTTGATAATGACGTGAATGTATTAGCATTAACAGAGAAATATTTAGGCTCAGGCAAAGAGGTAAAAGACTTTATCTGTCTTGCCCTTGGTACGGGCGTGGGTGGAGCGGTAGTCGTAGACGGCCATCTTGTCCACGGTTCTTGGGGTGGGGCTGGAGAGTTAGGGCATATGTCCGTAGATTTCAAAGGACCTGCATGCGTTTGTGGTGGAACAGGCTGTTTGGAGCAGTATGCTTCAGGCACAAGTATCGCACGTCGCATGCGCGACAAGCTTTTATTACATAACCAGTCCCCAGAGAATGTAGACTCACGGGAAGTGATAGCGAGATGGCGGGCAGGTGACTCTCTGGCTACAGCGTTAATGGAAGACACGATTGCTGCGCTCGGATCCGCGATTGCTTCATTAATCCATATTTTTAACCCTAAAGTCATCGTCATTGGCGGTGGAGTTGCTGAAGCAGGCGAACTTTTGTTTGAAGGCATTAGAAGGGAAGTAAAGGGCAGAGTAATGCCATCGATGCTGGGAAATGTTCGTATTGAAGCAGCCTATTATGGTAATTTATGTGGAATGATCGGTGCGGGGCTGCAGATGTGGGAGTATAGTCCCGATAAAGTAAAGAGAGCAGCGCTATAAGGGGCTATTCACCATCTATCTGTATAGAAAATCACGGGGAGCAATACGTAGAAGCGAGTTTAATTGTACATCGTACAACTATATTTCTCGAATCCCTCCAGCCGATGGGTATAAGTGTATTTTGTACAGCTATTTTCTTGATTTACAGCCTTAGTGGTGGCTTCTCGTGTTTTTAGTTGTAGAAAATGCAACTAAAGTCAAAATGATTGCATTCGCCTACGAAATAACTGTATAGAATACATTTATTCTATTTCTCAGATTCCCCTGAGTGCGGTAAAAACAATTGAACCATTGAAGATTGATTAGTGTTTTGGGATTGGTTAAATTTTAAAATAATTTAGTTAGAACCACATGTGAATAATACTCCATGTGGTTTCTTTTATTAGTTATAGCCCGCCCCAGTACCCACTGCCGAATGAACCCTTCGTTCAACCATCAACACATCTAATCCATGTTATGGGAAGCAGTTTTTCGCTTTTTACGTTGAATTTATGATGATGATTCATTAATGTGAGCATATCACACGATATCGCTACGACGAATTCAATGTGTCCAAAGACTCGGGGAAATTCGACCTTAACTGGTCCGGCTCGGATAACTTGTTTGACCAAACCAGCCTAGCTAAGATTTTAATTAGGCTTAAGGGATACAAATTTTCCAGTTTGTATCCCTTAACTTATATAACAAAGGATGGGAAAGTTATGGTCGATTATAATAACAACGAAGGAATAGGCGGTTTTCAACAAGGCAGCTATCGTCCATTAGCCATTCATCCCATTGAGGCGAATTGGACCAGACAATCCCGATTCAGAGCTCCAACATCGCTTTCAGTTTTGAAGCGAGTTGTTGACTCGGGGCGGCCGGATTTTTCATATGGATTAAGCTCGTTTACAGTGAATGAACAAAGGAGAGCCATTTTGGCTGTGGGGTAGGGTGATTTCGAGCTTAATCATCAATATGGCAAACTGTTTCGGGTTTGCTTTGAATCTGACACTGTGGAGCTGCTATTGGAGACTAAGGCATCCCTTATGTCTCCCCTGCTGATCAGCCCAGCCTCCATTTTAGTTGCGACCAATAGCATTCGAGATAATCAGCTCATTTCGGTTGACGAAAACGGCCAGATAAATTGGAAGACTGCAGTGGATGGTGTACCGTATGGCAGGCCGGTGGTAAACAGCGAAGGGTATATTTACCTGTGTACATATGAAGATGAGTCACAAATTATTGGGAGACTCTATGCTTTTGATGCGGATGGAACCATAAGATGGGTTTACAAGTGCTCGTCCATATTTTGGTGCGATCCGGTTATTTCCCGTGAAGGAATCATATATATTGGTCAAAATGTGAATTCCAAACTTTATGCTTTTAGTCCTGATGGAGAGTTGTTGTGGGAGAAACCGATGGGTCAAGGAGAAGGGCACCGTCCCCCTGTCATAGATCAGGATGGGGTTATGTATGGGTGTCTTTCTAGCCAGTTATATGCCATTGCTCCGGATGGCGAAGTGAAATGGATATACCAACCGGAGGAAAGCTACGTTGACACCAGCCCTTCCCTGGGCGCAGACGGTAATTTATACGTAAATTTGACCGGCGGGGAATTCATTTGTTTAACGCGAGACGGTGAACAGCTATGGAGAGCGGAAACTAAAGGTTTTGCAATAACTCAGCCAATTCTCGGCCGATGCGGCAACGTTATTCAAAGTCGCTTAATGGATAACTCGATTGAAAGCTACTCCGTTGTTGATATTTTTTCCCAAAAAGGAGTGCATTTAGCGGAGACCGCAATCAAAGGTTCCATTCATTCGGTGATTTTGGCAAATGATGAAGTGATTTACGTCCTGTCCTCCTATTGGACGGCTAAGATGGAGCCTAAATGGGAACTTCATTTGCAAATCTCCATCGGGCAGTCCCAAGGTTGGACAACAGTACTGGGGGAGAAATTCAACTGGGAAACGATTGGTGAAAGCGCCAGATCTTTGTCTAACTTGATCTCTTCCCTTGTACTTGCTATAGGATACTTTGATGATGATGTGCAGGAGAGTGTAGAGCAACTGGAGACTATTGTACCTGCTCCGCTTATTCTGAAATATGACTGGGTAGAGGACGATGAGTCGCTTGGTCGGAGATTTGCTCCGGCACAGTGAATTATATAGTCCTAATTAGAAAAGTGTTTTTTTTATAAAATGCTATAGATATGGTGGAAGAGCAAAAGCTCTGCCTATTAAATTCCCTTGATTTAATAGAATAATTTACCGATAATGTTAATGGGGGGACCCAAAATCAAATCCGTCATGAAGCAGGAGGCACTATCGGACAATGATGACTTTAATGAACATGGTGCGGGGAACGGAGAACGATCTTCCTGCTAAAGAGATGATTAAGTATTGGAATCATGAGCCTGGAACCTTAAAGATGGTAAGGGCCAGCAGCAATTTTATTTATACCTTTCAGTGGAATGGTAACCGCTTTTATTTAAGGTTTACTCATGAAGAGGATAATTCTCCAGACAATATCCAGGCAGAGCTGGATTTTATGATGTATTTATTAGAACAAGGTTATGAGACTGTCTCTCCAGTGCGTTCTAAGTCTGGCAATTGGATTGAAACGTTGTTAACGGATCACGGGCGATACCACGGGGTAGTTTTTGAACAGGCCCAGGGTGAATATGTTTCACTTGATGAGATGAAGGAACCTCATTTTTATCAATGGGGCCAATCGCTTGCACGTCTGCATAATTTTTCGGAAACCTATGCACCGAGCACACCTTATCGCAAAAGCTGGGTCGATTCATTGAATTTTATTTATTCCGTATTGAGCAGGCATCCTGAGGAGCATAAGGCGCTTAAGGAATATGAGCGGATTGAAGCTTGGCTATCAGAGCTTCCTTTTGGAGTAGGGCATACTGGGCTCGTGCATTATGATTTTGAGATGGATAATATCTTTTATATGCAAGAAGAATCCCGCTACAGTGCCATCGATTTTGATGACTCTATGTATCACTGGTTTGCGATGGATATTACATCGGCGTTAAGAGACCTGACGGAATCGGATGATAATGAGAGTAGAAGAAACATTGACCATTTTATTAATGGATATAGATCGGTTAAGCAGCTAGATGATGAGTATATGAAGTTGATACCTGAATTTCAAAGATTTGCAGACTTATACAGTTTTGCTAGATTACTTCGGTGTATGGAGAATACGGATGATTCTATTTTCCCGGATTGGGCGAAACAACTTAAACTGAAATTAGAAAGAGTTTGTGACCGATTACGAACCGGCTTTCAACCACATATAGTGCTGAAGGATATTACTGAAAAAAACTGGTACGCTTGTACTCAATTAGAAGTATCGGATGAGCAAAAGGCTATTTTTCCTGTACCGGTGGTCTATTGGTTAGCAGAAGCAGCTTATTGTGGTATGACCCCGCTCGCTTTATACGCAGATGAAGAATTGGTAGGTTTCTCTGTGTATAGCGTAGATCCTGAGGATGGAAGTTATTGGATTATGGCTTTTATGATTGACCAGAAATATCAGAACAGGGGTTTAGGCAGAACGGGTATGGATACCTTAATTCGTTATATTAAAGCAGAACATCATTGCGACAAAATCGTTATTGGCCATCGGATCGAAAACGAACGTGCTACGAATTTATATACATCACTCGGGTTCGTTGAAGTCAGTAGGGACGAGTTTGAAGTTATACGAGGGTTGGTAGTTTAAAAAGGGAAAAGCCGCCAAGGGTTTGGCGGCTCTTTTTTTTATATAAGGAAATTAAATTAACTTACAGAGCCGGTTGTCAGCAGCTGATCAAAAGAGACAGGGAATAGTGGCTCAATTAGCGATAAAATTGCTTTTGCATACTCCTGAATTTCTTTCTGAGCGTCATGCTCCAGTCTTTGATTTAAAAAATGAGCTACAGATTGAACTGAAGCTGTCCAGTACCAACGAACGAATAATCCATAAGCGGGTAGAAACAGTCTTGCTTGTTCAGCACATATGCCATCTGCTAAAGCTGCTTCATACTTAGATAATCCTAACTCGGTGTATTCTTGAAGCTCACGGGTGTATTTTTCACCAAGCTCCCATGCAATGATGTCACCACTGCCTTGTTTGGAATTCTCTGGTTTGGATCTCCATTCTCCCGCAGCAGGTTGATAAAAAACGGGTTCTTCTGTTATGTATCTGCGGCTGGATTCGTTCCAGGCTTCCAAGCTATCTCCAGTACCTTCGTAATGAGCAGAACCGACTACGTATTTCCACCACTGTCTCGCAACCATTAATGGGGCATAAACCTCAAATTGAGTGATGGCATGGCGGAAAGGAGAGGTATGTCCTTCACGGGCAAGGAATTTTATTAGTTTGACATCCCGATCACTAAGCTCAAAAGATTGTTTAGCATAAGAAACACGCGCAGCGTTAGCAACCGTTAAATCTGAGCCCATATGATCTACTAATCTTACATAACCTTCATTTAAAACTTTGATTGTTGTCAATTTAATGTAGCCTCCTGTTCCAAAGCAGAGTAAATGAGTTCGTCACACCATTGTTGATTGCAAAATCTAGTCTCTCTGAGGATTCCATCCCTAATCATTCCTGCTCTAATCATAACTTTTTCAGATTGAAGATTCTCTGCATTGGCATAGGCAACGACTCTATGGGCATTAAGAGAGCTAAAGGCGTAGCCTATCAGTGTTTTGACGGCTTCTGTCGCATAGCCCATTTTCCAGTATTCCGGCAGTAGAACCCAGCCAATCTCCCATTGCTTGTATAATCTCTTAATATCAATCTGTCGGCTATTATTTCCATGAGTTAATACCTCCTAATCCATGATTATAATGGAAGACTCTGTAATTATCACGGAGTAAATTCACTAGAAATACAAAAAAATATTTCTGTAAATTTTTCTCTAGTAAAATTGTGGAATTGTGATACAGTAATTAAGGTTTATATATTTAGAGGGGGATGTAAGGAAAATGAAAGCTATTAAATGGAGCATCACTGCAGCGTTAGCAGTATCTATGTTGGGTCCAATACATACAGTGAAGGCGGCAGATACGCGTAACGTCGATTACGATCAAGGTAGTATTTTACGGAGTGCCAGTTCAGTTTCGTCATCATACAATGAAGGCAATCCGCAGGTTGAAGATTTGATTTTTCAGATGGATGCTACCGAAATCACTGTTGGGGACAATGTTCCGGTACAAATCTATGCTAAAGATGCCGATGGCATTTCCGAACGCGTTCCGTTAGCTCAAGCAAATGTCGTAATTGAAAAGCCTTATTTGCTGCAAAAGCAAGCCGATGGCACAATGAAAGCCTTAGCGGTAGGAGAAACGAACGTAACGGTCATTTCAGGATCAGATTCCAAAACAATAAAAGTTTCGATCAGTGCGGACCATGATATTGATCAAGGTGCATTTGTTAATGGAACAATGTATTTGCCGGTTCAATCGGTTTTTCAAACGTTGGGAGCAACAGTCCAAGTTAATACAGCAACTAAAACCTTTAGCATTCGTCTAGGTGATTTGCCAATACAGCTTCAACTCGGAAGCGATATTGCAATGGTGAATGGTGCGAAGGTCAAAATGAGTGGTAAGGTGCAAAAGATCGACGGATCTACAGTTTTTCCTGCCACGCTTTTAAAGACTGCACTGTCAGCAGAGTTAATTTGGGATGGAAATTATCAGACGATGGAGATCTACTTCGGCAAAGCAGAGTTGTTCGCCTATACGAAACAAACTGCGCAGATTTTTAAGAAGGAAGAACAAGGAAACCTCGTTAAGTTCATTGGAAAAACATATTGGCTCAATCAATTCGACTCCGATTATAAGTTCCAAAAAGTCACTATTGTAGATATTCTACCTGATTATGAAGGTGAATTCGCCATTTCATTTAAGGTTTTATCAACGGGGCAAATTCTTAACTCTTATACAATGTCGGGGGATGAGTTGATCCGTACATTAGGAAATAAAGAATATTTCTTAACAACGGATCCATTTAAGACCTATAAGTGGTCGGATGCGATTTGGAGTAAGATTAAAAAGAGCATAGTTGCTACTGGGATGACCAAGCAGCAAGTGGAGTTTAGTTGGGGTAAGCCAATAAGTAAATCCACACTATCAGGTAGTGGCATTCAAGTGGAGACCTGGCAGTATGGTAATTATAACTATGTTACCTTTACGAACGGTGTTGTCTCCATGATTTATACGAATTAATTCTTCCTAACTTCTGCGTTACTTTAGTCATAGAGCCTGTCTTTGCGACATATCATTTTGGAGAAGCACTTTCAGAATTAAAGTGTTGACTATTGTTGGCCGAAATGAGGGGTTTATTCATGGCAAAGTCAAAACGTGGACATGCACTTTGGAATTTACCATCAAGGGGGAGGGGCACTTGCCCAATCTGTCAGAACACCCGTATTAAGCTGCTTTATCCCAAGAAAAAAACGGATGGAGCAGTCGTTAAGGTCTGTAAACGCTGTGACAAGGCTCCGCAGACGAAAGTGGATGCCGTGTTGATTTAAAAAGAGTACACAAAAAGAGGCTGTCTCAAAAGTGGATTTTTCTACGTATGAGGCAGCCCTTCTCATGAATAAAATAAAGAAGCGCTTCTCTAATAAGAGAGGCGCTTCTTTTAAATTCTACAGAGATTTAGTACGTATATGATTATTTCGTTATCCGATTAATGACCTGTTCGCGTCTAGGACCCACGGAAATCGTAGTAATACGCGTGCCAATAGAGGTTTCAATAAAATCAATGTAAAGCTTAGCTTGTTCTGGCAGATCTTCGAAGTCGGTGATCTGAGAGATATCGCAGTTCCAGCCAGATAAATGCGTGAATATCGGTTTTGCAGAGTTCAGTTTATTCGTAGCCGGGAACTTGTCGGTGATCTCTCCATTTTCAAGCTCATAAGCCACACAAACTGGAATCTCATCCAAATAACCAAGCACGTCAAGATTAGTCAACACGACTTCAGTGGCACCCTGCATTTGGCAACCGTAACGAGTAGCTACAGCATCAAACCAGCCCATACGTCTAGGACGGCCAGTCGTAGCCCCGAATTCCCCGGCATCGCCACCTCTTGTACGAAGTTCATCCGCAACGGGCCCTTCTAATTCCGTAACAAAAGGTCCAGCGCCGACACAACTGGAATAGGCCTTGGTTACAGCGATGACATTCGTGATAGCTGCTGCAGGAAGACCGGCACCGACAGGTGCAAACCCGGCAAGTGTTGAAGAGGAGGTGGAGTAAGGATAAATACCGTGATCAGGATCACGCAGAGCCCCAAGCTGACCTTCAAGTAAGATAGTCTCTCCCTTGGCATAAGCCTCTTGCAGCAAGTCTGTTGTATTGGCTACATAAGGCACTAGCTGTGCAGCTTCTTCTTGCAGCTGAATCATTAATTCCGAGATTTGGATCGGCGCTTTCTTATATAAATGCTCAAGTAAGATATTTTTGGAAGCGAGTAATTGTTCAAGACGTTTCTCAAGTCGGGCGGTATCAAATAAATCCGCTACCTGTATGCCTAGCTTTGCATATTTATCTGCGTAAAATGGTGCGATTCCCCGTTTTGTTGAACCGAATCCTTGAGATCCCAGACGTTCCTCTTCTAGTTCATCAAACAAACGGTGGATTGGAAGCACGATTTGCGCCCGTTCGGATACGAATAATCTAGGCTTTGGCACACCTCTATCCGTTAAAGCTTTCAATTCTTTTATTAATACTTCTGTATCAAGTGCTGTTCCGGGTCCAATAATGTTTGTAACGGAAGGATAAAATACCCCAGATGGCAGCATATGCAATGAAAATTTTCCATATTGGTTTATGATGGTATGCCCAGCATTACTACCACCTTGAAAACGAACGACAAAGGAAGATTGTGCAGCTAGCACATCCGTCATTTTTCCTTTTCCTTCGTCGCCCCAGTTTGCTCCTACAATTGCAATTACGGTCACGCGTTTTCGCCTCCCAAGCTTGTTTTTGGCTACAGGACTAAGTATAATGCTAGTTAAATCATTAGAAAAATTGATATAAGTTATATCTATTATAAGGTGGAGTAATGACGTGGGGATGGACATTAATTTGGAGTGGTATCGCTCTTTTTATTGGGTAGCGAATACTGGGAGTTTAACTGCTGCGGCAGAACGACTCAATATTACACAACCGGCAGTAAGTCACACGATTAAACAATTGGAAGAAAAAATGGGCGGCCCGTTATTTTTTCGCACTTCTCGCGGGGTCGATCTAACAACAGAAGGAAAAGTACTGCTAAGCTTTATTGAGCAAGCCTTTCATCATGTAGACATGGGCGAAAGAGCGATCGCAGATATGAACAATCTGAACAGCGGCGAGATTCATATCGGAGCAAGTGATACCTTATGCAAATATTATCTGTTGCCTTATTTGGAGCAATTTCATGAACAATTTCCCAATATCCGCATTCATATTACGAATCGTACGACACCAGAAACACTTACGCTTTTAAAAGAAGGGAAAATTGATTTTGGTATCGTCAGCTTGCCGACATCTGATAAACAGATTGATTTTCGCAAAAGTACTCAGCTTCAAGATTGCCTGGTAGGGGGCAAAGGTTTTCGTCATTTGGCGGACAAGACCATGCCGCTTGCAGACATTCAGCAGTATCCGTTGTTATGCTTAGAAGCGGGTGGCAGCACCAGAAAGTATATGGATCAGTTTTTAGCTTCTAATCATCTGACAATTACACCTGAATTTGAACTGGGAAGTGTGGATTTGCTTGTTCAGTTTGCGAAACGTGGTTTTGGCCTTGCTTTTGTTATTCGTGATTACGTAACCGAAGAATTGAAGAAAGGTGAGCTTGTCGAGATTCCTCTGGACCCACCTTTGCCAGAACGTAACATAGGAATTGCTACCCTGCGTGGAGTTCCTCTTACAGCTGCTTCAAAGTCTTTTCTAACATTATTAGAGTAGAATCAGGATAAAGAGCTATTTGAGCATACCTAGTGAAGAGGAGGAAAGGTAATGAATTCTTTACTGGCTCGGCTGCGCAAGGGATACGGGAAAAAGCTTCGGGCGCTTCATACCTGGAATGGCTGGCTGGTTGTGTTGCTCACGCTCACAGGACTTGTACTTGTAGGTGGCTTCTGGCGTGGCTTCTTAGGGGAAGGCAGAGTATGGATCAAAGGGCTTCATATCGTGGTCGGTGTTGCTTCGATTATTCCGGTTATTTATTATTTGCTGCTGGCAGGGAAACATTGGAAACAACTGAAGGAGCGGCCTTGGCAACGTTTTAATGTAATCGTTGTACTTTCATTGCTGCTCGGCTGGTTCGTTTCAGGAGTGCTACTCTGGCAATTCCGCGTGGTGGGTCCACATGTATCGAACGTTGCTCTGGTCGTCCATGACTTATTGACCTGGATAGGCCTTCCTTATATTATTTATCATTCTTTGACTCGGGTAAAATGGCTTAAAGAACCGAGCCGGCGGATAGTGAAAAGTGGCATTGAGACAGGTAGCCCTTCGAATCATCGGGAAACCCCGCAGCCGGTTTATACACGTAGAGCTTTCATACGCGGATCGATTGGTGTTGGGCTTGCGGTCACTATAGGTCCATCGTTTATAAAATGGCTCGGCAGTTCAATTGGAAATATCGGGGGCAGCGAAACAATTGATAAGCTGATCGAAAGTGATCGTAATCAGTTGTTGCCTGCACCCCAGCCACTGGCGGCATCCTCACCCCCTCTCGGAGGAGGGGCGCAAGGACAATTCCGTGTTTACACAGTCACTCCGATTCCAGAGTTTACGAACAACAATTGGTCTTTTACGATAGATGGGCTTGTGGAGCAGAATTTCAAGTGGAACTGGGAACAGTTCGTAAAACTGAAGCGGACCGTTCAGGTGAGTGATTTTCACTGCGTGACGGGCTGGTCAGTCTATAAGAATACCTGGGAAGGAATCAAGCTAAAAGATCTTTTGAGTCAGGCCGGTGTGAAGCCCACAGCTAAGACTGTGAAATTCTATTCTGGTGATGGTGTATACACGGATACGCTCACATTGGAACAAGCCGACATGGATGATGTGCTGGTCGCGGTAATGCATGATGGAAAGCCGATTCCTAGCGATCTCGGCGGTCCTGTACGGTTAATCGTTCCGAAGATGTTCGCATACAAGTCTGTGAAGTGGCTGAACCGGATTGAGCTGATCGAAGGCGATCATACGGGATATTGGGAGCAACGCGGGTATTCAAATGATGCGTGGGTATAAAATAGGGATCGTTAACCTTAATAGGCTTATTGCCTGTTAAGGTTTTTTTGTTGATTAATTCCTTATTTTTTTAGCATATAGCAAATGAAGAGACGTAATAACAGAAATTGCTCCATACAATAGAAGTGACTGGATGCAGGAGGTGGTTGTGATGAACGGGTTTAGAGCCATAAAGCTGTTGGGACTTATTCTCGGTGTGGTACTACTGAACATTATCGTGTTGTCACCAGGTTTATTAGGGGTGGAAATCGGAGGAACCAGTGTATTTGAAATAGCTTTAGGTGTGACATTGTTGTTTGTTAGTCTACTTGTTGTTCTTTACGGAAGTTATATTTTATTGTTTAAACCTTCATCTATCCCTGCTGTGAAAACACTGAAATCTTATGAGGATTATATAGCCGCGCTTACTCAATACAAAAATGTCAAAGTGCTGAAAAAAGACATTGCGCTTGCTCTAGATCAGATATCCCGGATGGAAAAGAAGAGAAGTACCTTGTTAGATGTTTTAGGTCAGAGATTCGAATCCACTGAACTTAGCTTCAAAAAATTTAATGCAGTCAGTTATGAAGTAGCAAAGCTTTTTTACCTGAACATTCGAGGGATTCTGAATAAACTCAGTGTATTTGATGCCTCAGAGTTCACCCTTTTCTCCAGCCAGCATAGACCCTCGCAGTTCTCAGATAAACTGGTGCAAAAAAAGACAGCTTTGTACAATGAATATTTAGCCTACGTAACAGGGTATCTTGGGGCAAATGAAGAGATTCTGCTGAAGCTGGATAAGCTGCTGCTGGAAATATCGCTACTTGACAGTACAGATTATACAGATGTTGAAGAGATGCCTTGTATAAAGGAAATCGATGAGCTGATCAAGCAGACGAAATTCTATAAGCAATGAAGGGGAGATGTGTATGGCTAATAAAGGAAAAACAGTAGCAGTTTTAGGGACCATTACGGTGGTAGTTTTTGCTCTCGTGTATTTTGGAATCACCTTGACTTCTAATATAGGAAAAACCAAAACCCAGATTTCTTCCGAAGATGCGGGGAAGCAGCTTGAGAAGCTATATAAGAACATAAACGTGACCACTGCTGAGCAAATTAAAGGCCAGATTGACCTGGATCCTGTTGCGATTGGGGATTCATTACCAGATATCTCAAAGTTTCCTGTATCCGTAGACAATACAACAGATAGCTTTGTAGAGATATTCTCTTCTACAGAGAAATCAGGAACGGGTAATGATGGTTGGCTAAATGAAGTTGCCACAGATTTTAACAACTCTAATATTGAGGTGAACGGGAGTCACGTTTCTGTGAAAATCCGTAATATTGCTTCAGGTACAGCGACAGATTACATAAGATCTGGGAAGTATGTGCCAGATGCCTTTACCCCATCAAATGAGTTGTGGGGCGAAATGGTAAAAGCAAACGGGATGAACACTCAGCTAATCACTAAACGCCTTGTAGGTAATGTAGCTGGTATTGTTACCAGTAAGGCGAAATATGATGAACTAATAGAGAAATACGGTTCTTTAAACGTCAAGACGGTTACAGATGCCATAGCAAATAATGAATTATCAATGGGCTATACCGACCCTTTTGCCAGTTCTACGGGTTTAAACTTTCTGGTAACAGCGCTTGGGACGTTTGGCGGTTCAGACTTACTTGGTGAGCAAGCGGTGCAGGGCTTTGAGAAATTCCAAGCAAATGTTCCCTTTATTGCCTCAACCACTTTACAGATGCGAGAGGCTGCAAAAACCGGTAAGCTTGATGCTTTTGTCTTAGAATACCAGATCTTTTTGAATGCAACAGATTTGAAAGGGGGGTATGTATTCACTCCTTTTGGTGTAAGACATGACAGCCCGCTTTATGCTTTAGGTGATCTTCCTCAGGAAAAACTCGATATTATTAAGAAGTTTGCTGAGTTTGTTGAACAGGATAAATACCAGGAGCTGGGTGAGAAAAAAGGCTTCAATGGTCTTAATGATTACCAATCAGAGCTTAGTACAGTGGATGGCAGTCTCATATCCTCAGCTCAGAAGCTGTGGAAAGAGAAGAAAAATGGCAATAAACCTATCGCCGCAGTATTTGTGGCAGATGTCTCAGGAAGTATGAACGGGGAACCCTTGAACCGCTTAAAGCAATCTTTATTAACAGGCCAGAAGTACTTGGGCAAGGATAACAGCATTGGTTTTGTCTCTTACTCTGATAACGTTACAATCAATCTTCCGATTGGAAAATATGACACGAACCAGCAGTCCATGTTTGTTGGTGCGATTGACAGTCTACAAGCAAATGGGGGGACGGCTACTTTTGACGGGATCGCGGTAGCCATCCATATGCTTCAAACGGAATTACAGCTAAATCCGGATTTGAAGCCGTTGATCTTTGTATTAAGTGATGGAGAGACCAATGAAGGGCATTCCTTGAATGATATCAGAGGTCTTATTGAGACCTACAAAATCCCGATTTACACGATTGGCTACAATGCGAATATCAAGGCGCTTGAGAGTATTTCGAGTATAAATGAAGCGGCCAACATCAATGCAGATACAGATGATGTAGTCTATAAAATTGGCAACCTGCTCAATGTTCAAATGTAAGCTATTTTTTATAGGAGGGGTTCTATGTCGTTTACTATGGAAGTCGTAAGTCAGGAAAAGCTGAAATCAGTAATTGAAGAGCAGGTCAAACCTGAGCCTGAGGAAGTATCACAACTGAAAACACTGGCAGTAAACAATGTCTCCGCCATTCTGGATCTGAATTTAGAGTCACTGGATAAGCGGAAAGCGGTGCTGCAATCCATTGATAGCTTCGGTTTGGAAACGATGAGATCCTCTTCGGACAAAAACTCCCTGTTGCAGGTTTCAGTGGGGAATTTATCAAAGACAGGGGATGAAGGCGGCCAAGTAGCAAAAGGTTTGACGGAGCTTAATCTCCAGCTGAAGGATTTGGATCCCAGTGCAGTAGATTTTGCCAAGACGGGTTTTCTTGGGAAGTTCTTTAATCCATTACGTAGTTATTTTGCTAAATATCAAAAGGCGGATGCTGTCATTTCAGATATTATAATTTCTTTAGACAAGGGTAAGACCGTTTTGAAGAACGATAATACTACGCTGGAATTTGAGCAACAGGCACTTCGGGAACTTACAAAAAAACTACAAAAAGAAATTCAGCTCGGCATGCTGATGGATCAGGAGATAGAGACGCAACTGGAAGCGGCTAAGCTGCGTGATGAGGATGAGGAGAAAGTTCGGTTCATTACAGAAGAAGTGCTTTTTCCGTTGCGGCAGCGTGTCATGGATTTGCAACAGATGCTTGTAGTGAATCAACAAGGAATTATGGCCATAGAGGTGGTTATTCGAAATAATAAAGAGCTGATCAGAGGGGTGGACAGAGCTAGAAATGTTACCGTGTCTGCCTTGAAAATATCGGTTACGGTAGCTAGTGCGCTGTATAATCAACGAATTGTTTTGAAAAAGATCGAACTTTTAAATCAAACCACCGATAGCCTGATCAGCGGTACCTCAAAAATGTTGAAAAACCAAGGGGCGGAAATCCATAAACAGTCGTTAGAATCAAGTATTTCAGTGGATACATTAAAGCAAGCTTTTACAGATGTGCTATCCGCTCTCGATTCCATCAGTACTTATAAGCAGGAAGCTCTCCCCAAAATGCGTGAAACCATTAATCAGTTCAGAGAGCTGGCAGATAATGGCGAACAGCAGATTGTGCGGCTGGAAAAGGGAAATAAGTTGGGGTTGTAGCCTAGCAAAATCATAAATCCGGTTAATTATGCGCCTTGAGCAACAAATCCTAGCCTTTAGTCTGGTATGACTCCAGCCCCAAGACTGTTTTGAGCCTTCTTTTTCCCACGTATAATGAGATTAATTGAAAAACGTGAGAGAAAGGACAATAGAAATGAATGATAAGTTATACACTATGCCGATGGGAGCTCTTGATTCCATGCATATTCCAGCAGAATCACAACCCCAATCTAAAACGCGCAAACGTGGAGCAAGTCCAAAGACATATCGGAGTATTTTATACTTCTTAATCTCTTTGCCGCTTACGATTGTATATTTCGTGTTTATGGTGACAGGGCTGACGTTATCCATTGCGTTAACCCCAATATTCATCGGAATTCCTTTGTTTTTTGCAGTAGCTAAGGGATTGGATTACATCGTACAATTTGAGCAAGAGCTGGTCAGATCATTGTTAGATATTCCTAGACCTAGTGAAGAGGCCAGATCGGATATGCAGCTAGAGGGAGCGGGCTTCCTGCAACGAATGAAGTTAGGTTTTCATGGAGCGAAGTTTGCCCGTAACGTCATGCTGATTATGGGGCGATTCGTATCCAGCATTATATTCTTTTCAATAACAGTAACTGTAGTAGCGGCTGCACTGGGCCTGATTACACTACCTGTGCTGCACCAGATTTTCTTGCAAACCATGGATTTGAACATTTTAGAGAATAGTGTGTTTGCTTTGTTCCAGATCGACTGGACATTATCCCAACAATATATCTCCTATGTAGTAGCTGGATTTGTTGTTTCCTTGTTAGCAAGTTGGGTAATTCGTATGCTTATGGATGTGCAACGTAGAATGCTGTTCGTATCCTACGAGGAAAGACAACAGTACTAATTGGAAAGAAGAGATTGTCTCCAAACAACCCTTACTGAATCTGAATAAAACACCAGACAATGATCCTTCAGTTCGTGAAGAATCATTGTCTGGTGTTTTTGGTCTGCGGGGAGGTTTGCTTTTGCAAATGATGAGCTAGTGGAAGCTGACTGATTGCTTCTTTGATTTTTTTGGTGTCGGATGTTGTTGTGGGATGTTGAAGGAATCTGCGAAATAGCTGTACTTTGTGCAGTTATTTCGAGAGCCAAAAGAATAATCCTGACTTTAACTGCACTTTATACAACTAAAAACTAGAGAATCCACTTATAAGGGAGTAATTTCAGAAAATAGCTGCATGAAATACACTTATATTCAGTGATCGAGCCTTCTGTTTGATTATAGTTGTATGAAATACAATTAAACTTGAGCGTTTTATAACGCTCCCCAACTTGTGAAAAAATGTTCATAATCCCATATAAAACCTGTATAATAAGAGTTGTGAAAACGTTTGAACAAAAATCAGGAGGGGTTCTATGCATTCAAATGGATTATTTAGATGGAGCTTTTTGGGGTTTGCAGTATTAGTTTTGTTAGCGCTTTCGGGATGTTCCAGTAACGAAAATGTAAATGAAAAAGTTGCTACATCACCAACCCCCAATCCAACGATAAGCAATACTTCTAATGCATCGGAGAACCCAACCAATGTGGGGGCGGCAAAAGGTACTGTGCACATAGAAAATATAGGTGAGCGGAGAATATTTGTTTATTTACCTGCAGGTTATGAAGCTGACAGTGAGCGTTATCCCGTTGTGTATATGCACGATGGGCAGAATATTTTCAATACAAATACCAGCTCTTTAGGCAAAGAATGGAGAGTTGAGGAGATTATTGATCAGCTCGTTGCTGATGGAACCATGGAGAAGGTTATCGTGATAGGAGTCGCTTCAAGTGATGGATCAGAACGGGGAATGGAGTATGTTCCATTTCCGGACGAGTCTATTCCTTCGGATGGAGCGAGTGCAGCCGAATTTACCCAATATTTTATCAATACAGTTATTCCCTATGTTGATGGTGCTTACCGGACCATTCCCGATCGGGATCACCGGATGATAATGGGATCGTCATTCGGTGCTATTCAGGCTTTATGGATGGGGTATCAGCACCCGGAGACCTTCTCAGCGATAGGGGCTTTATCCCCTGTCACTTGGGTAAGCAATGGACGTCTATTGGATGAGTTGGCGAAAGAGTCCGGGAAGCCTGCATTGAAGATTTGGCTCGACATGGGCGTAACCGAAGGAATGCCAATTGATCCGCTTGTGACTGTACTAAAGTCGAAGGGATTTGTATTAGGGAAGGATCTATTCTTTCAGATGGACCCTTTGGGTACACATGAAGAGAAGTCATGGAATAGACGTGTACATAGTCCATTGATTATGTTCGCCGGGAAAGAGGCTGGACAATCGATCAAGCATGAAGTAAGTGACTATCTGACATTAATCGGACCAGAAGCTATCGATATACGTCTTAATTTACTAGTCACTATGGATAATGGGATGGATTTTACAATCCTTGACGGAGTTGAATATCAAGTGTTGAATCCTGAAGTAGGGCAGGTAGACAAGGCAGGTAAGGTGAGCTTCCTGAAGCCGGAATCCTTGAAAGTAAATGTTTCATTTCAAGGTGTTACTGAAGAGCATTTGGTTAACTATGAGCATTATGTAAAGGTATTTAAAGTTTATGTGAAATCTCTTGATGTTGACGAGCATGGGGATGAGTTCTCCATTAATCTGAAGGCCTCTGCTCGGAAATTAAATTCAACTCCTGAGTATATCTCAGCGTTAGTGAGCGCTGCTGAAAAAATCGGTATATATACAATTAAGGAGATTCAGGAGGATTCCATAAGTATAATCTTTAATACGAAGTAGTCATAGAAATTAAAATTCAACTGAGATTATGCTCCTTTTTTGAATTTACTATGATCGTAACTAAGGGGAAATGATCCCTTGGCTGATAATCAGGGAATTTCTCCCTGATTCTTTAAACTAAAGAAGCTGAGTCAATAAGTAGTGTTTCCAACTTATTGACTCAGCTGTTTTTTATCGCAAAATATATCCCCCATCCGGAAATAAAGTACTTCCTGTTGTATAGCTATTGGTCATCAAATAAATCGTTGTATGTGCTGCTTCGTCGGCATGACCAACCCTCCTAAGGATATTGATATTCGTATATTCGTCGTAAGCCTTGTCTCTAGTTTCCTGTTCTGCGCCTTCCCAATTAAAGTTGGTATGAATGGTTCCAGGGGAGATGACATTTACCCGAATCGGAGCCAATTCTACTGCTAATGCTTTTCCCAGACTTTCAATCGCGCCGTTACAAGCTGCATAGGAGGCACCGTCTGCAAGTGGACGTTGGCTGAATGCGCCGGACATAAGAACAATGGAGCCTGTAGGGTTGATAAAAGGGATGGCATGCTTTACAGCATTATATTGCGGCCAGAACTTTGCATTAAAGCAACTGTGTGCAATCTCCAAGCTAGAAGTAATCGGTCCTCTAACATAGGAGGCTCCCGGAGTGAACAAATGGTCAAAAACGCCGATTTTTTCAAAGAAATCCTTCAAGTCCTGTTCATTTTGATTATCTAGTGAATGAATTTCAACTGAATCGAATCCCAGAAGCTGTTGAGCTTTCTCTAATTTATCTTGTGATCGTCCAGCGATTATGACAGCTGCACCTTGTTCTACCGCTTGTTTGGCAGTTGCAAGCCCTATTCCGGAGCTTCCTCCAATAATGACGATGCGCTGGTTTTTTAATGAAATAGTGGACATATTTATCTTCTCCGTTCATAGTTAATTGGACTTATTAAGTTCTGTTTTTTATTATTAGCTATAAAATATAACCTGCACAGTACGCACTTTTTTCGTACTAGGTACGATTTTTCGTACTAGCTGGTTCGAACATACAGTTAAATAACTATCGAAAGAGGGGATCGCATGGATTTGTTGGAGCCGAGATTAACCGGGGTTCTTACAACACTTGAAAAGATCGGTGGAAAGTGGAAGCCACTCATTTTATTTATTTTATTGATAGATGGCACAAAACGATTTGGTGAACTTAGACGGATTATCCCAGATGTCTCCCAAGGTACGTTAGCTAAACAATTACGGGAGCTTGAAGAGGATCAGCTTATCGATCGGGTGAGTTATCATGAGCTTCCACTCAGGGTGGAATATAGTATTTCAGAACATGGCAAATCGCTAATTACAGTTTTGGATAGCATGTGTGGCTGGGGTAGGATGCATAAAGAATATTTGAATAATACAAGTAAGTAGAGGGGGTACATTATTATTCATACTATTTTGCAGGAACCAACGGGTCAGACCTACAAGACGCTGGTACAGGTAGCTATGGAAGTATGTGATGAATTTATTCTAGTAAAACGTGATCAGATGGAGTTGGAGCCAGAAGGATATGAACTGCTTGAACAGCTGCAACCTTTTCTCAAAAAGGTCATAAAAGATGACTATTGGCCGGGGACTCGGCTTATGGGGCATTATGCAGATGTTTATTTTTTTGATTGTTCACCTGAAGCGGTCAATATTCTTTTATCCTATTCCACCAGCTTGTACTCGTGGGTACAGACCAGGCTGCCTGATGATCTTTGTTTTCTAAAACAGGGACAACCGTGGCTAATCAATACAGCCCATGAGAGAGAAAGCAATTTGCTCACTGATGTGGATGAGGAACTTAATAGACTAGAGGCGTGCGGATTGTTGTTCCGTGACTTATCTGAGTTTTATAACGCAGATTAAAAAGTGGACTCATATTTATAGTGCAGAAGAACCCGCAGTTGGTGCGGGTTCTTCTGCATGTTCACTAATAATTCAACGCATCTGTTAAATTACAAGATTTCATATAATCAAAGAAAAGTATTGATAATTATTCTCATATGATTTAATATGATAACGATTCTCATTATCATTACTTTAGTTTGAAGAATGATAAATAAAATATAGATGGGGAGATTGATTATGAATCAGAAAAAATATTTATTAGCTGGGGTATCAGCAGTATTAGCTTTGAGTTTGGCAGCTTGCGGTAACAATGAAAAGGATAAGACAGCTTCAGAAAAAAGCACAAATAATGCTGCAGTAGCAGCAGAAGGAACTGCAAATAACAAAGGAAATGCGGCTCAGGAGGCTGTTGCCACTGAACAAACCGTTACATATTTGGGCAAGGATTATGTCGTGCCTGCAAAGATTAATAATATTGTAGCAGCAAGTCTCGAATCTATGGAAGATGCTGCCATACTGGGAGTGAAACCTGTAGGTGTACTTGCAATAGCTGATGCTATTCCAGGTTATCTGTCAACTGACCTAGCGGGTGCATCCTTAGTGGGGGATAAATTTGCTCCAAGTAATGAAGCGATTCTGCAACTGGATCCAGATGTTATCTTAGGGTCTTCCAAGTTTGGGGAAGATGTGGCCGGTGCACTTAATAAAATTCAAACGATGATTCCTTATTCACATATTTCAACAAACTGGAAAGATAACTTGCTCTTATTAGGCCAATTATCCGGTAAGACCACAGATGCAGAAAAAATTATTAGTGATTATGAATCTAAAGCTGCGGGTGCAAAGGCTGAAATTGGAGAAAAGCTGAAAGATCAATCCATTCTAGTCATTCGTATTCGTCAGGGCAGTATGTGTGTGTATCCTGCTGGCGTTTATTTGAATCCGGTTATTTATGAAGATCTGGGTGCTGCCATTCCTGAGGTGATTTCCTCTACAGAGGCACAAGCAGAGCTTTCATTAGAAGCTTTGGCGGATATTAATCCGGACTATATTTTCTTGCAGTTTGAGACTAGTGAGAATACTGATAATGCAACAGCACTTGATGATTTGCTCAAGAATCCGATCTTCAAAAGCGTAACTGCTGTCAAAAATAATCATGTGTTTGTAAATGCAATTGATCCGTTGGCACAAGGTGGAACGGCTTGGTCTAAAGTAAGATTCCTGGATGCGGCAATTGAAAACCTGTTGAAGTAAAACCGAAGGTGCGATGAATAAGATGAATACAAAAAATTGGAAAGTTATATTGATCCTTTCAACTTCTCCATTATTCATCGTATTAGCAATGGTTGTATCCGTCTTATATGGTGTTAAAGATATTGGAATATTGACAATATGGCAGGCGATTACACACTTCGATGCTAATAATGTGGATCACAACATTATTATGACATCTAGATTTCCGCGTGTAATCGCCGCTTTATTAGTTGGAGCGGCTCTGGCTGTTTCAGGGGCGTTAATGCAGGGGGTTACACGTAACTATCTTGCATCACCATCGATTATGGGAGTAAATGACGGATCGGCATTTGTTATTACGTTGGCTATGGTGTTTTATCCGGGATTATCGAATGTTCAGATGATTATTTTATCTATGGTGGGTTCAGCCATCGGAGCAGGTTTGGTTTTCGGATTTGGTTCATTGGTTAAAAACGGTTTATCTCCAGTCAGGTTAGCCATTATTGGAACTGTAATTGGTACTTTTTTAAGTAGTATCGCCTCAGCAGTAGCGATGTTTTTTCAAGTCTCACAAAATGTTAGCGTTTGGTATAGCTCGAAAATACATACCGTTAATCCAGATATGCTAATATTATCAGTTCCTTTTATAATCGTTGGACTGCTCTTGGCGGTTAGTATTTCTAAGTCAGTAATGGTTGCTTCCCTGGGGGATGAAACCGCGATTAGCTTGGGTCAACGAACAAAATGGGTGAAAATTGTCAGTATTATATCTGTTATATGTCTGACCGGGACAGCAGTAGCTTTAGTCGGCAAGATAGCCTTTGTGGGTCTAATCATTCCTCATATTACACGTTTTATCGTAGGTATAGACTATCGCTTTATCATTCCTTGCTCAGCGGTGATTGGAGCTGTTTTTTTAGCGTTTTGCGATGTCTTAAGCCGTTATATTAACTTTCCGTTTGAGACGCCAATTGGTGTTGTAACAGCCTTTATTGGCATCCCTTTCTTCCTTTATTTAATTCGGGTTAAAGGGGGAGAGCAGCGTGGATAGAAGTAAAGTACAGTTTAGCCGCTATATGCTTACACTATTAGTTTTTATCCTGTTAACCCTTGTGGCCGGGTATTTTCATCTTACGAATGGCGTGTTTGATATGTCTGTAATGGATGTGATAAAAACACTGCTGCGAATAGATCCTAATGCTAAATTTGACCTGGTTATTTTTCAGTTTCGGTTACCACGGATCATTATTGCCTCATTAGTAGGAATAGGTCTGGGGATAGCGGGAACTGTCATTCAAGGGATTACCCGTAACGGGCTGGCTGATCCAGGTATCCTTGGGATTAATGCAGGCGCAGGAGCTGCCATCGTTGCGTTTATGTTTTTCTTTCAGATGTCGGGAGTTACTTTTTTCAAAGAAAGCTGGTTCTCGATACTAGCCATGCCGCTGTTTGGTTTTGTAGGTGGGCTTGCCGCAGTTGTCATTATCTTTATTTTTTCATGGCGGAATGGTGCACTCGATATGCAACGCTTGATTTTGACAGGGATCGCGATTAGCAGTGGTTTTGGTGCATTGTCGTTGTATATCTCTCTGAAAATGAATGCAAGTGATTATGAGATGGCTGCGGTTTGGAGTGTCGGAAGTATTTACAGCGCGAACTGGACTTATATCATTATGATCGCACCTTGGGTGCTTATTTTAGGATTTATAATGTATCGAAAAAGCTATTTACTCAATTATTTTCAATTGGAGGATTCCAGTACAAAGAGCTTAGGGATCTCTGTAGAAAAAGAAAAGCTGATCTTTCTGTTATGCAGTGTGGGGATCGTAAGTGTTTGTGTATCTGTATCCGGTTCTATAAGTTTTATAGGCTTGATGGCTCCTCATATCGCCAGAAGATTAGTAGGGATTAATCACCGCTATATTATGTTATCCAGTGCAGTGGTAGGGATGTTTTTGCTGGTGATCTCGGATTATTTTGCCAAAACAATATTTCAGCCGGCAGAGTTACCCGTGGGTATAGTCGTTTCGATTATTGGAATTCCTTATTTCTTATATTTATTAGCAAAGTCAAGAGTGTAGGGGAGAGTGTACAGAAAAAATGACAACACAAGTAGAGCTCGAACACACAGAATCATGGAAACTTGAATCTCAGTATATGGGTTACACGTACGATATAAAGGTTTCTCTTCCGAGAGAAGCAGCACCAGAAAAGGGCTTTCCCGTGTATTACATGCTCGATGGTAATTCATATTTTCAATTGGGTCGGGATGTTGTGAAATTGCAGTCAAGAAATGCCCCGAAAACTTTTATTGCACCAGCAATTGTGATTGGCATTGGACATTATGGTACAGATGAAGAGGTCTCCAAAAGAAGATTTTATGATTTCACACCTCCAGCGAAGCAGTATGTATATCCGGATCGATTGAAAAATGCTGACATAGGACCACATGGTGGAGCTGAGAAGTTTTTGGCTTTTTTAGAATTAGAGTTAATGCCAGCAATCAACAAGAAATATAATGTGGATCAGCATAAACAAGCCTTGTTTGGTCACTCTCTCAGCGGTTTATTTGTCCTCTGGACGTTATTCACTCGTGCGAAGCTATTCCAGTATTATTTGGCCTCTAGTCCATCCATTTGGTGGAATGATCATGAAATCCTGACGTATGCGGAGCAGTTCTATAGCAAGGGTCAAGAGCTGACGGCCGATAAACAAAAATTATTGATTACCGTAGGAAGTGAAGAATCCTTTATGGTCGATGACGCAGCAGATTTATTTTCAAAATTGAACGAGTATGCTTTGCCTAATTTAGAGGTTGAGCACTATGTCGCACCCAATGAAAATCACGCTTCTGTAGTACCAACGATTATGAGTAGAGCGTTTCGAGTGCTGAACTGTTAAGGAGTGGGGATATGACGCAAATGAGGGCAGGCGAGCTTGTGCTTTTTGAACATATGGATCGTCAGATTACCGTGTATTTACCGAAAGAATATCATCTATTTCCGGAGCGGATGTTCCCAGCGGTTTTCTTACAGGATGGAGATTTTTTGTTCAAAGAGGCGATTACAGCTATAGAGAAAGATGTGAAAGAGGGAGTAACAGAACCGGTTATTTTTATCGGGATTGATTCTCAGTTGCGGAATGATGAATATACACCTTGGGAAATGCCTGCTCTTTTTAAGGATTGGTCCTTTGGGGGCAAGGGCGATGATTATTTGAATTATGTCTATCAGGATCTTGTATCCTATATCAAAAGCTCCTATCGCATCTCTAACGAGCCGGAGAAATTGGCTTTGGGTGGTGTTTCACTAGGTGGATTAATAAGTCTGTACGCGATGTACAAGACTGAAGCTACCGTTGGGAATTTTATATTGATATCTGCGTCTGTATGGTTTAAAGATTTCATTCATTTCATGGAGACTTCAAGACTAGATAGGGAATGCAGAATTTATATGTATGTTGGTGAGCAGGAAGGGATCCACAAGACAAATGCCCAGAAGGACATGGTGCCTAACAGCAAACGTGCTTATGATATTTTAAAAGAGAAGATTGTTGGAGCGGATCAGCGAGTGAAGTTTGAGACGGATCCGCTGGGCACGCATAATGACACGTTTTTCCTGCAATATTTTCCGAATAGTATCAGGTTCTTATTTCCTGCAAAATAAACATAATAGGACGAGCAGGAGAGAGTATCCTTGCGTCGTCCTATTTATCGTGTGATAGCTGCTCTAGTTATTCTTCTGTAAATTCTCAAGATGGGCATCCAAATTGTCGAAGGTTTGGGAAATCCCCTCTAACATCCCCATATCAATCACTTGTTGCAAGGCTTCCGGAGAAGTGTATTTACCGGTATTCACCAGCTTCGTTTGACCCTCCAGGTCGATAAAATCTAGCTGGACAAGCGTTTCAGGCAAATCTTTTGAAATATTACCCTCTGCATCTGAGAATCCATCTGTATAAATGACTTGTTCTGGGACTGTAATTTCCTTATACAACGCCTTGCCCCAAGACTCCATACCGTAGAAATCCCCTTGATTCTTATCCACGCACTTCATGCAATAATGCCAAGTACCCCCTGGACGGAAATCGACATTACATACGGGAAGCGTCCAACCTTTTGGACCCCACCAGTGCTTCAAATGCTCAGCCTCAGAAAAAGCCTTGAATACTAGCTCACGTGGAGCTTGGAATACGCGCTCTAATACTAATGTGTTGCCATCAACAACTTTGGATACCACTTGGTTGGACGGGTTAGAATTTGTCATGGGATAGATCCTCCTCAAAATTTGTTTGCTTCCTGCCAATTTCGGCCTGAGGCTATGATTTATTATTGTTTTCATTGCTCTGTAGCTTTTGTAAATAATCATCCAGTCGATCGTATCGTTCTTCCCATATATGGCGGTAGGAGTTTAACCAATCGTCTATTTCCTTAAATGGATCAGGACGGAGCTTGCAAATGCGCTTGTTAGCTACAGCTTGAACTTCAATTAAGCCCGCTTCACTAAGGACGCGCAAATGCTTGGACGCTTGAGGCTGCCGTAGCTGAAGACTTTCTGCAATCTCCCCAACGGTTAGAGGATTCTTGCGTAATAGTTCAACGATCTGCATGCGGTGGGGCTCAGCTAAGGCACTCATAACGTTAGTATTCATAAACACAGATCACTTCGATTCATTAAATTCATTCCCATCTCTATTATGATATACTCTGGTTGAGCGGCTCTATAGCGCCTCCTTTTTGGTATTTCCTGTTTGTGATGATAATATACCACAGAGGGAATATTCCTGTAAAGGAATATATAATAACCATTGTATGACAACTGCTAGAGAAGGGCATGATACAAGCATTAAAAAGAAATATGTTCCATGATAACCAACAAACTTTACAAAAAACATAGGAATAGATATAATTAAGTATAACTTATCGGGTTTTAGAATTACGCAAGGGGCCTAACGCCAGTGGGCTCCTTTTGTATTTCTTGGCCATGTTACAGGAGGGTGAAGGTCATACACAATGAAAAGATTATGGTTTGTGTTCATTATGGTCCGCATGGGGAGCGTTTAATCCGGCGTGGTGTCCAACTATCTGAAATTATAGGGGCGCCATTGTTTGTATTAAATGTCGATAGTTCGGATATTGATGAATATAATCAGAGCAAAGAAATGTATATGACGGTCTGGAAACGTCTTGCCGATGAAGCTGGCGCAGAGTTTATCATTCGGAAACGTGAAGGCCGAAAAACAACAGATATTATTGTAGAAGTTGCTGAAGAGAATGAGGTTACACAGATCGTCATTGGACAATCTGCTCAAACTCGGTGGCAGGAGCTTACCAAACGTAATTTCATCAATGAACTCATTGGTAAAATGAAAATGATGGATCTGCATGTCGTGGCTGTGCAGCGGATGCGTGCAGGGCTGGAAGAAACCCATGAGGAAGGCGTTATCGCTTACCTGGTCAAAAACGGGGCTGAGTACCAGCTCAGTGATGAACCTCAGGGAGAGTATTCGCTTAAGGGAAAGTTCTTTCACGAACTACACACAGAATTTGAGAACGGTTTATTCAGAATTGAGCAAGAAGATGGAAAGGCTAGATATCTGCATATTTGTGATGGCACATTGACCGATTCTTTATAATCGGGCTTGCCCTTATCAACATTGGGGCCTTGTATAAAAGGCCCTACCAATCATATGATCTTTGGCTTTTGGTAAAAAAGTAAGTACTAAAGTTCACAACTTGATAAGCTCAAGTGGAAAAGGAGGACTGCCTTTGCTGCATGTAATCATACTTGTTCCGTTTCTAATGGCCTTAGTAATCGCACTTTTGTCCAAGAGAGCACCCAACCTTCATAGAGGATGGCTTGTTTTCCCTGGTTCACTCGTTTTGTTTGTTTATTTCTTAACCCGGATTCCCGTTATTAAAGGTGGGGATTTGGGATATGAAACCATTTCATGGATTCCTTCACTAGGAATTGATTTGGTTTTCCATCTGGATGGATTAAGTTTGTTGTTTGCTTTGCTAATCACTGGGATGGGTAGTCTTGTAATTATCTATTCAATTTATTATCTGGACCGGCGAAAAGAAGCGTTAACCCCTTTTTATATTTATCTAATGTTGTTTATGGGGGCGATGCTTGGCGTTGTGCTCTCGGATAACTTGATGGTGTTATATGGCTTTTGGGAATTAACAAGTGTTTCGTCATTTCTGTTAATTGCCTTTTGGCATCGGCGGCAAAAATCGCGGTATGGTGCTCTCAAATCTATGTTGATTACCGTATTTGGTGGTTTAGCAATGTTTGCCGGCTTTTTAATGCTTTATGTAATGACAGGCACCTTTAGTATCCGGGAAATTTGGAGTGAGGTTGGCGATATTAGCGGGCATGCTTTATTTATTCCGGCGATGCTACTAATTCTCTTAGGTGCCTTCACCAAATCAGCTCAGTTCCCGTTTCATATCTGGCTGCCGGATGCCATGGAGGCACCGACACCCGTCAGCGCCTATCTGCACTCGGCAACGATGGTTAAAGCTGGATTGTATCTTGTCGCCCGTTTCAGCCCTGTTTTTGCGGGGCAATATGAGTGGTTCTGGGTTGTGTCAGGCGTCGGTTTGATCACCTTGATTTATGGCTCCATCCAGGCGATGAAGCAGACGGACCTGAAGGCTCTATTAGCCTATTCAACGATTAGTCAACTTGGACTGATTATGGGATTGCTGGGAATGGGATCGGCAGCGGCATTTTATGTAGGGGAAGATTCAGTCTTTTACACTGCTGCAACAACAGCGGCTATCTTTCACCTTATTAACCATGCCATCTTTAAAGGCTCTTTGTTTATGATGGTCGGTATAGTTGACCATGAGACGGGTACCCGCGACCTGCGAAAGCTGGGCGGATTGATTTCCATTATGCCGGTTACCTTTACGGTAGCGATGATCGGCAGTTTCTCGATGGCTGGTTTGCCGCCATTTTCCGGGTTTTTAAGTAAAGAGATGTTTTTTACGGCTGTTCTGAATATCCGAAACCTGGATATATTGTCTATTCCCTCGTTGTTTACGCTCTTCCCGGTTTTGGCCTGGATTGCCAGCGTGTTTACTTTTGCATACAGTATGATTTTGGTTTTCCACACCTTTTTCGGAAAATATCAGCCTGAGAAGCTGGACAAAAAACCGCATGAAGCCCCATTTGGACTTCTGCTTGCCCCGTGCCTGCTAGCAGTGCTGTCTATATTTATCGGTTTTTTCCCGAATATATTATCCAAAACACTTATTATCCCTGCAATGAATGCTATTCACCCTATCTTGCAGACCGGAGAACCCTTTGTTGTGAATATTCATTTCTGGCACGGCTTTACACCAGAAATATGGATGACACTTGGTGTTGTGATTCTTGGTATTATTGTATACCGAATCTATGGCCGCTGGAGTCTGGTCGATAAAGAATGGGGCAGTGGCTACACTTTAAATCAAGTCTATGACGGAGTAATCCGGCTGGTCGAGAAATCGTCTAGGGCGTTGACTGGCACCTATATGACAGGTTCCATGCGCCATTACTTGATGTATATCTTCGCTTTCCTGATCGTAGCCATTGGTGGAGCCGTGTGGTATACCGATGGAATAACGCTTGGGACAACTGAATATGCTCCGTTTTCTTTGTTTGAAGTTATTGTTGTTATGGTTATGCTTGTGGGCGCTTTGGCTATCCCCTTTGTTCGTTCCAGAATCACAGCCATTTTGTTAACAGGAATGGTTGGTTATATGGTTACTTTACTCTTTGTTCTGTTCCGGGCACCTGATCTGGCGCTTACCCAGATGATTGTCGAAGTAGTATCCGTTACATTGTTCCTGCTATGTTTTCGGCATTTGCCTAAGCTGGAGAAAGAGCCGCTCAAACTTCGGTCCCGCTTGCCTAAGCTAATTATTTCCATCGGGATGGGAATAACTATGACATTGGTTGCACTTGCTGCTTTAGGCAGTAGTCCGTTCGAATCCATCTCGAAATATTATGTGGAGAATAGCTATACCTTGGGTGGCGGTAAAAATATTGTTAATGTTCTGCTCGTTGATTTCCGCGGCTTTGATACCATGTTTGAAATTACAGTGCTTGGCCTTGCCTCACTTGCTATTTATTCCATGATCAAACTGCAGCTGGATACGGATGGAACTATTGCCCCACTGAAGCGGGCTGTGAAGGATAATAAACCACGTTCTTCTGTAAGTGATGATGTGTTACTACAAGCGGTAGCTAAAGTAGCCTTCGTTATGATACTAATATTTTCGCTTTATCTGTTTTTCGCCGGACATAATAATCCGGGAGGCGGATTTATTGGAGCATTGATGGCATCAGCCGCATTGGTACTGCTCGCCATTACTTTTGGGATTGATATGGTTGAGAAGGTATTGCCTATCGACTATCGTAAGTTAATCGCGGTTGGGGTATCTGTAGCTTTTCTTACAGGAATAGGTTCGTTTTTATTCGATGTACCTTTTCTGAGCCAAGCGTTTGGCTATTTCCAACTGCCACTTATGGGCAAAACAGAACTGACCACAGCAATGTTCTTTGATCTCGGTGTTTTCTTAGCTGTTATTGGTGTCACTATGAATATCATATTTACGATCGGGAGGGATAGCTAATGGAGCTTATTATTGCCCTGGCGATCGGTGTACTGTTTTCCGTAGGTGTTTATCTAGTTCTTTCCAAAAGCTTGCTGCGCATCCTTCTGGGAACCACTTTAATAACGCACGGCGTTCATTTGTTGTTACTGACAATGTCTGGCCTCAAGACAGGTGCTGCACCATTGCTGGGTGAGGAAGCGGAAGCTTATGTCGATCCTTTGCCGCAGGCGCTCATTTTGACCTCTATTGTAATTAGCTTTGGAGTAACAGCATTTTTTATTGTTTTGGCATACCGGACTTACCGCTCGACGGGTACCGATGATGTGGAAGGAACCAAGGAGGAGAGACGATGAACAACTTGTTAGTGCTGCCTCTGCTGATTCCGGCCATTACGGCAGTTATACTCATTTTTTTGAAAGAACGAGTACGTCTGCAACGAATCATAAGTGCCGTCAGTGTGTTTGTAAATATCTTTGTTGCAGGATTCATTGTGTATCAGGTAAATACAAACGGTATCCAGACCTTATATATGGGGGGATGGCGTCCACCTTATGGCATTGTGTTTGTTGCCGATATGTTTTCGGCATTGCTCGTTTTGACTGCGGCCATTGTTGGCGCGGCTTGTCTGTTTTTTTCCTTCGCTAGCATTGGGGAAGACAGGGAACGGTTTTATTACTATCCGTTTTTCCATTTTTTATTAACCGGGGTATTTGGCTCTTTCCTCACCGGGGACCTGTTTAACTTGTTTGTCTGCTTTGAGGTGCTGTTAGTTGCCTCTTACGCTTTGATCGTACTTGGTGGGTCCAAGGGTCAACTGCGAGAGACATTAAAGTATGTATTAATTAATGTGATTTCCTCTTCCTTGTTTGTGGCGACGATTGCTTATTTATATGCCGCGACAGGAACACTGAATATGGCGCATCTATCTATGCGTGTAGCAGAGGCGGGACAAGGCGGTGTAATGAACGTCATTGCGGTCCTGCTGCTAATTGTATTTTCGATTAAGGCAGGTTTACTGCTCTTTTTCTGGCTTCCCGATTCTTATAGTGCACCACCATTGGCTGTTAGAGCCCTGTTTGGGGCTTTGCTAACCAAGGTCGGATTGTATGCAATTACTCGTACCTTTACTTTGATTTTTATTCAAGAACCGGGACTCACCCATACATTGATTGCCTGGATGGCGGGGGCGACGATGATACTTGGGGCAATCGGGGCATTGGCATACAACGATTTGGGCCGAATATTTAATTATAATATCATCATCAGTGTAGGATTTATTGCTTTTGGGATCTCTGTCGCGACTCAGGATTCGTTAAATGGTGTAGTGTTTTATTTAATGCATGACATGGTTGCCAAAGCATTATTATTCTTTCTGGGTGGGATGATTATCTCAGCTTCAGGCACTGACCGCTTAAAAGAAATGGGTGGTTTAATCCGACGTTATCCGTGGACCGGCTGGATGTTTTTTGTACTGACTTTGGCATTGGTTGGTGTTCCACCCCTTAGTGGTTTCGCTGGAAAAGTGATGATGGTGCGGAGTGGATTTGGCGAGAATCACGTGGCTCTGGCGCTGATTGCACTTGCATCCAGCTTCGTAGTGTTATATTCCTTGATCAAGGTATTCCAGCAAGTGTTCTGGGGTGGCGAGAAAAGGGAAGAACAAGTCAAACCGCTTCATTATAAAGCTATGATGGCACCGGCAGCTGTTCTGTTCGCGATTGTAATTCTGATGGGTGTGGGTGCGGAGACGGTAAACGGACTTGTCAGCCAAGCCGGAGCTGTACTGGCTGATCCAGCACTATACATCAACGCTGTCATGAAGGAGTGATACTATGGCTTTTCAACTATTATTGAATTTCATGATAGCATTCCTGTGGATGTTCCTGCACAATGACTGGACTGGGCCACGTTTCGTCATTGGTTTCTTGATCGGTATCCTCATTCTGCTCGGAATGCGACGTTTTTGGCCCAGATTATATCTAGGAAAAGTGTGGGCAATTATTAAGCTAATCCTGTTGCTGCTGCGGGAGCTGGTCGTTTCAAGCTATGTAGTAGTAAAAGCTGTTCTGAGACCGGAGCTTAATATACGTCCAGCAATCTTAAAATATACTACAGAGCTGAAATCGGATTGGGAAGTGGCTACGTTGATCACATTGCTCTGCCTTACTCCCGGATCTGTGGTACTTGAAGTTTCGGATGATAACCGGACTTTGTATATTCATGCCATGGATGTTGAGGATCCCGCACAGTTCAGAGCGAATATCCGTGACACCTTTGAGCGTGCGATATTGGAGGTGACCCGTTAATGATCCAATTTATTCTTATGCTCTCGCTTACGATTATGGCGCTGGCGATTGGTGTATGTGCCTGGCGGTTGTTGAAGGGACCTTCTTTGCCCGACCGGGTAGCGGCACTGGATACGATTGGAATTAATCTGTTAGCCATGGTAGCCGTTCTTTCTGTTTTACTCCGAACGCAGGCTTTTATCGAAATTATTTTGTTAATAGGCATTCTTTCCTTTATCGGCACGACGGCATTTGCCAGATACATCGAAAGGGGAGTGGTGCTAGAACATGGAAACGATCAAGACAGTCGGTGAATTGCTGTTTGCCTTATTAATACTGATGGGGGCATTGCTTAGTGCTGTAAGTGCTTATGGTCTGATTCGGCTGCCTGATGTTTATCTGAGATCACATGCCGCTGCCAAAAGTGCCACCCTTGGTGTTTTATGTGTTCTGAGCGGGGCCTTTCTATATTTTGCATTTTTTCTAGATCATATAAGTGCTAAGCTGCTACTGGGGATTGTCTTTGTATTTATGACCTCACCTTTATCTGCACATTTGACGGGCAGAGCTGCTTATCGCTCAGGGGTTCCCTTATGGAATCGCAGAATTCAAGATGATTTAAGAGAGGTACTGGAGAAAGAAAAAGCTGTAGCAGCATCCCCTGAACGGGATGTGCCTCAAGAATAAAATCCATGAAATGGTGATCTGCGATTTCGGATTACAACAATAAGTTTGGATCGCAATAGCTAAAAAGCAACAACCCTGCATGAAAACGCGGGGTTGTTGCTTTTTTAGATTAAAACTACTCTTTTTTGTTATCTTAACGAACTAATATTTTGCCTTCTCCAGCAAGGATGCGAAGTACCCTTGGGAGTCGATCACCATCATTCTCAGGGATGTCCAATTGAATGCCGTAGTGGAAACTGCCTTGTTGTTCTTTGTTCCATTTCAATATTCCTTCTATGTACATAGATTCATCCGTAAGATTCATTTCCATGCCAATGCGTACTAGGTTATTTTCTGGGTTGATATTGAGGGGTAACGATAAGTGGCAACCCGATCGACTGATGTCGAACAATACAGCCCTTACAGGCTTGGAAGGAACCTGAATTCCGTTAATAGTAAGAATATGAAGATCAAATGTTACAGGTTCTTTAAGGGTATATCGAAAAGGTTCGGTTCTGCGATTAGTGTTCATATGCTCCTCCATACTTTTCCATGTAATATAAATTATCGACATAAAAGTAGGATTAGTGAAGAGCTGATTCTATTTTTGATTATTTCAGTACTTGAGCAGTCTCGTAGGTAAGGCAGCGCAGACTTTGATCAGGATAACGCATTTCTGCCGTGTAGCTGCTGCCATCTTCCAGCATCATCTGAACAGCGACCATGCCGCGTTTATCATTGGTGTCAGTGTTGATCAGTGTTGCTGTAGCAATTTTCCGGTTTTCTTTTTGTTTATCTGTAAGGATAGTTATGGCCGCATTGATCCAACGGGCATCTTTATAGATAGTGCTGGCAGCAGAAGCGCTAATTGGTGTTCTTTTCAGAGCAATATTAATCGCGGTCGTGTTCACTACCATACCGTTTATGGGATCAATTAGTACATCATATTCCCAGAATTCCTTACCTTGCCCTTCTAGGGTCTTGGCGTTATATGGACTGAAATGTACAGCCCATGTCCACGGCAGCGAGGTTCGGGTATCACTCAGAATAACCCGCATCTGCAGCTTGGCAATATCCACATCGAATAATTTGCGTACGCTTGTAGCAGCAAGAATAACGGCATCAGTCTGACTCAAATTCCCTGCAGCAGGCGGTGTGACAGTGGTCCGTTTGGATTCAGAAGTCTCATGACCAGCCATGTCTATGAAATTGTTAATGGGTTGTATTTCTTTAGGACTCATCTGCGGTTGTAGATCGTCATTCACTGTGGAGGACACCGGCGTTGGTGCTTCCAACTTCATCCCTTGGGTTTTGGTGCTGGTTAAAGCTAAATGGGTGGTGTTTTGAATGACTGCACTGACGATTAGCAGACTCCCCGAGAACAGGAGTACAGCTAAAGTAGTGGGGAATTTTTTGTTATTCACTTGAATAACCTCCATTTGCTTCGGATGATGCTGAATCTTCCTAACCTTAAACTATAGATGTTATAGAGTAGGTGAACAGATGTTATGGAGTTGTAAAAAGATGCGGATACTTGTTCCTTGACCTAAAGTAGAATTGAGTGAAATTCTAGTTTGATGCGCATCTGCGATTTGCTTGCATAAAGATAAACCAAGACCCGCACCCCCGTATTCGCGTGTGCGCGATTTTTCACCTCGATAAAAGGGTTCAAATACACGCGCGCTCTGTTCCGGTGTCATCCCAAATCCTGAATCACATACTTCCAATATGGCTTCATTTTGCAATACATAGGCAAGCAAGCGGATGGTGCTCCCTTGCGGAGATGCATGAATGGAATTTTCGACAAGGTTAACCAAGAAGGAAGTTAGCAGATCATGATCACCCCAAACCGCAGGGATGGAATAATCCATTTCTAGTTTGATGCCTGCTTCGTCCAATTTAAGCTGCTCAATCTGTTTAACCGATTTGAACAAATCTGATATGTCTACTTGTTTCAGAGTCAGAGGATGATGCCGTAGGACGGACAAATCCAGCAGTTTGAAGGCTAAATTCTTCAGGCGTAAAGTTTCACTAAGGATATATTGACCAGCCTTCTGCTGTTCTTCCTGGCCTATATTCGCGGAAGTCAGAAATTCAGCAAATCCCTGCATACTGGTTAAAGGTGTGCGCAGTTCGTGGGCGAGGTTATCGACCATTCTCTGCTTTTCATCGGCCATATTAGACAGTTCGATCACGTGCTGTTCCACTGCGTTTGCCATTCGGTTAAAGTTCAGGGCTAACTCACCAAATTCATCTTTACTGCGCAACTGCACGCGCTCGGTATATTTGCCTTCAGCGATCGTTTTTGTAGTCTTTGAAAGCTGTTTAAGTGGTTTGGTCAACTGCCGGATCAGCAAGTAGAGTAATAGGAGCAGAATTGGACCGATAATCCAGTTAATCATTACAAAAAAACGGTTCAGCTCATGCTGCTTAGCATACAGGTCACTGATATCACGTTGATAAACGATCGACAAAGCTTGATAGGGAGCAGGGAGCTCAGTAGAGAGTTGAATAGAATGTGACTCCGGTGTTGAGACTGATGGGACTCCGGCATTCGGATAAACCAGCTGGTCATTCTCCCAGAGCTGTAGTCCGATTCCCTGCTTATGATAAAATTCACCATAGGATTGAGCCACACTTGAGATTAAAGTAGAGGTAAGTGTGGCCCCACGGGTCTGAATCGATTCAAGATTTTCATAAATGTTGTTTGCAATTAATAGCTGTTCGCTTGAAGCACGCTGCATTTCGCTGTCCATGTTCAGCTGCCAGCTTTTTTTCATAATCATGATTACACTTACATCTAGGGCGACGATGAAGAAGGCGAGGACTGACAGCAGAATTTTATGCCAGAATCTCATACTAGACCTGAACTTCCAAGCGGTAACCAAGCTTAAATACGGTTTTAATTCGTTCTTCCCAGCCTAGTTTTTTGCGCAGCTGTCTGATGTGAACATCTACAGTACGGGTATCTCCTTCAAAATCATAGCCCCAGGCTAATTCCAGCAACTTTTCCCTTGATAAAGCAATATTTCTGTTACGGATAAGGACCTCAAGCAGCTCAAATTCCCTAGCGGTTAAATCTACGGGTATCTGATCCACCATCACAAGCCTCTCAAGATAACGTACCTCAACGTTTTCACAGAGAAAATTGGAAATGCCTTTTTCGCTCCTGCGTAACACCACATTGATTCTTGCCAACAATTCAAGGATTTCAAAAGGTTTAATAATATAATCATCGGCGCCCAGCTCAAAGCCTTTGATGCGATCAGCCAGTGAATCTTTTGCGGTGATCAGAATCACCGGAATTTGTAAGTGAGCAATCCGCTGCATGATCTCAAAACCATCCAGTTCGGGCAGCATTATATCGAGCAGAATTAAATCGGCCTTTTCACGTTCCAGCAGTTCAATAACCTCCAGCCCGCGATAAGCCTTGCTATAGGTATGTCCGACTAATTTTAGATTCATAGTAATTAAGTCACTGATTGCACGTTCATCTTCTACGACTATGATATGGCCCATAGTTCATTGTTCCCTCCTAAGCTAGCAAATCACTTCCTAATGCTAATAAACTATAAACAACTTATTACAGAATTGTCCAGTGCAGGTATGAAAAAGCATCTAGTTCTTCCTAATTTGGTTTGTTGATAAAGCTTAAAAAGGACTGAAAAAGAGAGCGGAAGCAGTCTCTTAATCAATCCTGAAAAACATCATTATAAACCTTCGCAACTCTTGATTAATTGGAAATTCCATCTGTTGTTGACTTAGACAAGTGGGCATCAGGGGCAATAAATTCGTGAACGATTTGACGAAAATATTCGTGATTATCATAGCTGTTGTACATACGCCAGGCCACTGTTTGGGAGTTGCCGAAAAATAACCGCTCGAACTGGGTTTGACGACCTCCGAATGCACCCGCTCCTAGTTCCCAAGCCAGCCGGAATAAGGCATTTCGATACCACGCATCCGAGACATTTCCCTTCAAATACTCATAAAGATACGAACCAGCGCTTGATGTAAAGTCGGCTTCAGAGGGGATCATGATGAGCCCGCTTGAACTGAGGTTTTGAACCATTTCAACCATCTCTGGATAAAACTCTGAAAAGTGAATGGTTGAAGCCAACAGTGGACCTTTATCTGGAACGAGATATCCAAATTTGTCGAGCGAAGCCCCTATTTCCGCTGCAAGTCTTAAGGCTTTGAAAGTTTCTAAATAGGTTAATATTCTGGAAATAGGCAAAATCGTGTAGGCCTCAAGGACAGCATTTTGTTCTTCCGCCAAAGACTCTAGCATACCAAGAAAAAACTCGGTCTTTGCAATATAGCGGGTGATAATTTGGTGGGCCATATGCGTATGAAAGTTACTCTCGCCGAATAATCGGGAACAGTACCTCTCATCGCCATAATAAAATATACGATCATGAGGGACCAGTACGCGGTCAAAGATAACAAGGGTATCCATTTCTTCATATCTTGAACTTAACGGATGGTCGTAGGAGGATGAGGCAGCGTAGCTTTCACGGCAAAAAAAAGTCATCCCAGGCAGATCATTAGGCACCGCAAAGGCAAACGCAAAGGGATTATCATCATCCACAAGTGAGGGTGAGGGAGTTGGGAATACAAGCATTTCATCGCATGTAGCTCCCTGTGTTGCCATCATAAAAGCACCGGTAACAAACATCCCTTGATCATTGATTTCTACGACTTTTGCAGCGATAGAATCCTCTGTAGCATCAATCTGGCCGGATATTTTGCTGGCTTGAGGCTGGATGAAAGCATGGGATAAGGAAATGTCATGATCTCGACAGAAGGCATAGTATTTTCTGAGGTTCTCAGCATATTTCGGATTATGATCCTCAAGGATATCAGCAGCTGTGAACAGAGACATGATGGCCGTATTCATATAATCGGGGGAACGTCCTAAAAATCCGTGGTGTCTGTTGGACCAGAGTTCAATCATTTTTCTCCGGCGTTCTAAATCTTCAGCATTTTTGGGTGGAAGAAAAGATAAACCAACCGGATCTCCAGTATCAGGTGAAGGATAGGTCATCTGCGCCAAATAACGTTCATCACACTGCATGTTATACATTTCGGCTTGTGTTTGTATGAGACCTTGAAAGGCAGGGTGTTTGGATAAAGGACCTTCAACACGTGTTCCTTTGTACCAGATATTGATCTTTTGCCGGTCGATTCGTTCGATGTATTGATTACCTGTTTTTATAGGCATAGGTTCCACCTCTTTGAAGTCATCTTTGACTAATAAAGCCGTATTATTGCTATTAATGTACGTAATCATGAATCTCCGTGTACATTGTCCATAAACCGTGGTGAGCTGGGAGTTTAGGGTTGACATAAACGATGCTGACTTGTATATTTTGGATATTGGATTACAAGTGTAGTCATACAGAGGAAAGAAAGGCGGATAGAATGATGTCTACGGAAACTCCAAAGATCTCGGATGCCGAGTGGGAAGTGATGAAGGTGCTGTGGGCAAGTGCCCCACGCACTGCAGGTGAGATTGTTGAAGCACTAGAAGGCAGCAGGGACTGGAACCCAAAGACGGTACGGACGTTGATTAAGCGTCTGACAGAGAAACGGGCTATTGGTTATAACCAGACAGGTAGGGTGTATTCCTATTATCCGCTGGTGCGGGAAGAGGAATGTGTCCAATCGGAGACAAGATCCTTTCTGAAGCGGATCTACGGTGGAACTCTGCGCCCGATGTTGGTCAATTTTTTGCAGGATGAAAAGTTGTCCCGGGAAGATATTGAAGAACTGAAGAGAATTTTGGATGAACGAAAGGACTGAGCCGCTTGCTGGAAGCTGCATACAATCTGTTCGTCAAGGTATTGTCGCTGTCTGCCATGGCGAGCGTGCTGGCTCTGCTGATCTTATTGACCCGCTTCCTGTTCAAGGATCGTCTGAAACCTACTTGGACGTATCTTCTGTGGATACCATTGATCGTGAGGCTGGCTATACCTTGGGCACCTGAAAGCACATTTAGTATTTTTAATCTGTTGCCGCTGGAGAAAGAAACGGCGCAGAGTTCCTTTATTCCGTCAGCGCAATCGGAAGTTGGCTTTACTTATGTCCCAGAGTTGACCGGAGGGGAAAAGGAACCGCCGTCAGTTACTGGAATTGCAAAAACTGGACCTTTGCCGGGAGAATCGACATCGGATGATGTGGCACAAGTCAATCCGCATACCGATTCAGGATGGGAGCCGATACATGTACTGGTTTTGGTGTGGTTTGGCGGAGCGGCGGTGGTGCTGGGCATGTCGGTTCGAGCGCAACTGCGATTTACCGCACGGGTTCGACAGGAAACGGAGATTCATTCCTCAGAAGTCCAACGGTTGTTCAAATCCTGTAAGCAGGAAATGCAGGTGCGTCGCCCAGTCAAGCTGATCGGGACGAAGCAGATTGCCGTACCGACACTACTTGGCGTTATGCGGCCCAAGTTGCTGCTGCCCACCTCTACTTTACACACTCTGGAGACGAACGGACTCCGTCATATATTCCTTCATGAGCTGGCACATGTGAAGCGCCATGGCATTTTGCTAAATCTGCTGACAGGTCTGCTGCTGGCCATGCATTGGTTTAATCCTCTGTTGTGGTATGCCGTACGCCAAATGAAAGACGATCAAGAGGTTGCCTGTGATGCTCTGGCCTTGAAGCATCTTGAACCAGCTTGCCACAGAAGTTATGCCTTGACACTTCTCAAATTGTTAGAAACCTTACCCGATCCGATCCGGTTGGCAGGTACAGCTGGCATTTCAAGCAGTAAAAAGGAAATGGAAAGAAGGATTATTATGATCACCAGGCACAAAAAATTTACGGCAAAAAGCTCAATGCTGGGCCTCGCTGTAATTATGATCTTAAGTGGCTGTACCCTTACAGGAGCAAAGCTAAATTCTGCATCAGCTCCGGCAATGAGCGCTCCTGCTACTTTTCAGGCAGAAGTGCAGGATAAAAATACAACGGATTCCAGTGTTAAAGGCACTTTATTGGCGGAAAAAAACGGAATCACGGTATCTGCTAATCCCACTGGTGAGAATACACTTTTGCATAAAGTCACGGTAGATGTGCGTGGTGAAGTAAGCCGTACGTTCTTGTGGAATGCAGGTGAAGATAAAACTCGGCCTCCATTGATTGAAGAAGCAGATGTGAACGGAGATGGAACTAAAGAAATTTTCATACGCATTACGACCGGCACGGGTACTGGACTTTCTATGAGTGAGATTCATGTGCTCCAGCCTGCTAGCTTGGAAGAGCTTGTGGTTGAAGATCCGATCGAAACGTTGAATCAGAAGCTGAAATCATCCATTACACATCGAAATAACCACACTTATGTATCTGCTGAACTGGACGGAAAGCATTTGACCAAAGTGTATGATTACACGGAGGGAGCTTGGGGAGAGAAGGTCGGATTTGGCTCTATAGTTTCATACGAACTGATAGATGACCAAATTGTAGCCCATATGTCCGGTGCGGCGTCTATGTCTGAGTTTCCGCTCGAAGTTATTGCCGTTTACGGGAAGAATCTGACCATTGAGAGCGCACAGATGTACTATGGATCGTTTATATCTCCACCACTCAGTGAACAGGATATCAAGTCCATGATGGAAAAACAGCTTCCGGCAAGTGGTTGGACCTTTAGCAAAGACGGAGATCAGTATAGGGTGGATATAGATCCACTGAATGGCGTAGGGGAAGGCAATAGCTATAAAATAAATCCGCTTACCGGAACGGTTCATGACGTAACTTCTGGCAGTCCACTGAGAAGTCTTGTAAACCGAGAAGCGATAGATCTGTGGAACATCTCTAACGGTACAGAATACCAGAAGGAACTGTATAAGTTACTCCAACCTATCTTTGATACAGAGGGTTTCAAGCCAACAGATACGGACTGGATTTCAGGCTTTATCGGGGATGGTTATTTGTTCAGTGATGTTAGGCAAGGAAGCAGGGAATTCACGATTAAAGTAGATGTCTTTACTGGTCAGTGGGAGGAAATTCCTGACCCGTATCAATAGTTAAGTTTCAAGGTCTGTACCGTATTATTGAAGAGACCATTACTAGCGAATTGAAACTAAAAGCAGCCAGTACGCGCCGATAGATTATCGGCATGCACTGGCTGCTTAATTTTTCTAGAAGGGAGGACAGTCTTACGACTGTGTAAATTACGGATGACTAAAGGACTATTCGACCTGGAACTGGTTTAATTCGTCCTGAAGCTTTTTGGACAACTGATTGAGCTGCAGGGACAGTTCGGCAACCTGTTCAATGCTGTCCAATTGTTCTTGCGTACTTGCGCTAACTTCTTCCGTTGAAGCGGAATTCTCTTCTGTAGTTGAAGAAATGATTTCGAGTGCCTGTAGGATTTCATCTTTGTGTTTATGGACTTTGGAGGTGTTGCTGCTGATTTGAATCATACGTAATCTTAAAGCCTCCAAATCGCTGTTGATGCTAAAGAATACCTGTTTCGTAGCCTGCACGGATTTTGCATTTTCTTCGGCAATTTCAAGTCCTTGGGCTGTGTATTCCACAGATGCTCTAGTTTTCTCTTCGATTTCATGAACCTTTCTGCCAATCTCCTGTGTAGCCTGTGCAGTCTGCTCCGCCAACTTGCGAACCTCTCCGGCAACAACGGCAAATCCGCGTCCCTGTTCTCCCGCACGTGCTGCTTCTATGGAAGCATTTAGCGCCAGCAGATTGGTTTGCGTAGCGATTTGATGTACCGTGTCCACGATGCTCGAAATTTCATGACGGCTTTGATCAATATCATGGATGGCAGACGATATCGAATGAGTGGAGTTGTGATTTTCTTCTGCCCATTTTGATAACTGATCCAACACACCCAAACCCAGTTCGCTCTGGTCGGCAGAAGCTTGCACCATCGTCTCTATGGCTATGGCATCATTAGCGATTTCGTCAATTTGACCAGATAATGATCCGGTTTTTTGCAAAATCGTATCCGTTTCGATCGACTGATAGTTGGTTGCATTCGCAATCTCATTAATGGCTGTGGCTGTATCGTTCATCGTTATAGCTGTGCGGGAAGAAATAGATTGCAGATCTTTTGAGGACTGGTTTAATACCTGAGCGGAGGTACCCACTATTTGGAGCATCCCTTGAATTTTCTGGACCATGTTGAATATTCCGTTGGAGATTTGTCCAATTTCGTTGCTGGAATAGGCATCAAATTGAACCGTCAAATCCCCATTTTCCACCCGTTTGATTTTGGTAAGCAGCTTCGGTATGGATCTGAGCAGATAACGGAGCGTGATATACGAAAATAGAACGAGCAGAATCGCCGCTGCAACAAACCCGCCAATCGTAATCCAGGTGAACTTTTTTAATTCGGAGAGCACTTCCCGCTCTGAAATAGTTAAACCTACGGACCAGCCGGTATCTTTACTTGTAGCATAGCCGATGTAACGGCGTTCTCCGTTGTCATTAATCAGATGTACGCCGGATTCACCAACGATCATTTTCTTGCCGATTCCCCCAAGATCACCTGGCAGCTCATTAATCTTTTCCTTTGTGACCTTAGACTGGTCTGGGTGATACAGAATATCACCTGTTTTGGAGGCGAGAATCGAATAACCTGTGCTGCCTAGCTTATAGCTTTCCATTATCTCAGGGATATTTTTAGACGCTATATCAACCGCGACAAAACCGATTAATGTATTGTTGTCATTTTTTATCGGATAGAAAATACCCATCAGCATATCACCTGTAGTGATGTCAATATAAGGATCGGAGTAGTACAGGCCGTCTGCTTCGACTGCTGGCTTATAATACGGCCGTTCTTTAATGTTAAAAGCAGCATCTGATGTCGTACCATTGTTGAGGATATAAAAACCTTTGCCGGCAGTACTAGCAATCCATGCATCTGCAAAAGTGGGTTCCACCTTTACAATGGCAGCTAGTGTCTTTGCTACTTCAGCGGCATGCGGAGAAGTCTTGGCCATTTCAGGAACTTCGGTGGTTTCGATGTATTGTTTGAATAAGTTATTCGTTGACATTTGCTTGACCAGTGAACCCTTTTCCTTAAATAGTGCATCAAATTGACTGACAAGTGCCTGTGTTTTGGTCTGAAGCATAGATTCTTGTTGTTTCACAAGTATGCTGCGAGTGCTGGAAAACATAAAGGTTCCCAAGATTGAGAAGACGACAACAATAATAACTAAAAGTACAATGGACAAAGTATTTGCTATGCTTGATGAACCAAACCGCCTTTTTTTTAGTTGTTGTAACATGCTACCATCTCCCCCAAGTTGTCTCTGAGCAAATAGCTCATAAGAACATATCGGAAGATAGTGAGATTTTCGAAATAGTAATTTTGAGAATGAAAAAATTAAATTAAAATGGATGATGCACAGGATAAATCCTTGACTGGTGCGGGATTTCAAGATGGTGGGGGGAGAGGGAGATCTTAACAATTAGCCTGTAGCTTGGCACATTGCAGCTACTGATTAGAGGCGAATTGTTGTTTTTTTAGGTGATGCTTAACTGCCTTTATCAGACTTCTTGTTTGTAGATTGCTTCCAGCTCTTGCGGTTGATAATGATTATCAATTATACTTCCGATAGGAAGGAGGCGAGTAAAGATTTTAAATGCTGATGATAATTTGATGCTCTGGGATTATGCACATATCCGGCTGATTGATATTCGCCATATGTTGTTTAAGGCAGGAGACAAGCTGACCTCCTATAGGTTCCCGGCTGCAGGTTTTTTATATATGGTTCGCGGCAACGCGGTTTTTCGGCTCAATGGAAATAAACATGCTGCAGAACGTTTTCATATCCTACACAGCGGAAAGGGAGGGCAACTGGATATTGATTGGGTCAGGGAGGAAATGGAGTTTTATTTTATTTTCTATAAAGCCTCGCTTTCGCTAACGTCCGGATCAGGTGTACGTAGACTTTTTGAAAGAAACAGTCCTTTTCAAAAACAATATGAATTTGTTCCGAATGCTCCAGTGGCTTTGTTGTCTCAAGTAAAGGAGATGCACCGGAAATGGCTGGACTCAAGTTCACTTGAACGGATTCAGATCAAAGCAATGCTTTATCAATTTGTCTACGAAGTTGAGCGGCAGAGACAGGCATATGGAGTCTATCCCGTCAAGCCGGATCTGGTGGAGCAAGCAGTTCGATACATACGAGAATATTACAGTCAGCCTATTACCTTATCCTCTATTGCAGAGCAGCTTAATTATAGTGTGGCCTATGTGGCGAAGCAGTTCAAAAGCAAGACGGGTACCAGTCTGATTGATTTTCTTATTCGGACGCGAATAGATAAGGCGCAGGAACTGCTGCTAAATACCGATGCATCATTGCAGGAGGTTGCCGCCGGAGTGGGGTACACGGACCTGTCCTATTTCATCCGTATTTTCAAGAAAACAACCGGTGTGACTCCGGGTAATTTTAAGTCATTGGCCCTAGGCTCTGCCAAAGGATCAGATCGTCCTAAAATCAGGCTAAGATTGTCTAATGCAGGATGGGCTGAGCCAAGTTATATTGTTAATGATCATGATAATCATTATCAATATAGAAGAAAAGGGGATTTACCGATGGTTAGAAATACAAAAATGTCAATGGGAGCAGCGATGCTGTTATGTCTGGTTTTAATGCTTAGTGCTTGTTCTTCAGGGAACAGTCCTGTTAATTCTGTGAATGCTGGCCCTAGTCCAGTATCCTCTGTGCAAACAGAGACAAGTCCACCAGACTCAGCCACCAATTCAAAATCTACAAGAGTATATAAAGACAGTCAGGGGCATGAGGTTGATATTCCAGAGCGTCCACAGCGGATTGTGCTGCAAGGTAATTCGATCGGAGACCTGCTAGCACTCGGGATTCAGCCGGTCGGTGTCGACCGCCGGTTTATTGAAGAATCAGTCTATTTGGATAAGGAGACAACCCCGGCACAGGATATTGGATTTCCTACAAATCTGGAACTTGTTTTGGATCTGGAACCGGATTTGACAATGCTGGGTTATGTGATGGACAAACAATATGAAGAAGTGTCCAAAATATCACCTACTGTTGTATTTGACCAGAGTAAACCCTTGTCTGAGCGTCTGCCTGTCATTGGTGAGATAGTGGGTAAAAAGGCTGAAGCAGAGCAACTGTTGTCCGAATATAATCGCAAGGCCGAGAATATGTGGAGCGGATTGCGTCAGGAAGGCAAACTTGCCGAAGGAGAAACAGCGGTAGTGCTGATTTATTATTGGAACAAGACAATGTATTTGATGAAAACTGGTGGTATTCCTGCACTGCTGTATCAGCCGCAGGGCTACAAAATGTCCGAGGCAGTGAAGGAAATCGAGCCGGCAGAAGGTGCACCCTATATTGAGGTCTCCCCTGAGCTAATGCATAAGATGCTTATTGGTGACCATTTGTTTGTCATCTATCCGGCCAATGCTGATGCGGAAAATTCCTTTAATGAGTTAATGAAAACTGCGTTGTGGAGCTCGCTCCCTGCTGTAAAGAGCGGAAAAGTTACTTTTGTGGAGACCAAATGGAATTATGACGATATGTTGACCAGCAGCATGCTGCTGGATGAGTTCCCTAAACTGCTGGCTAAATAAATGAGATCTCAGGTTAATCCGCAACAAAGAAGCAGAGGAGGAACTCGCTGCTTCTTTATTTTGTTTATTAAGTAAAGAGTGCTGAATATAGAATAGTAATCGGTCATTGTTTTTTGTTGATTAGCTAGACTCCAAGAGTAGCATCGATTAATCTGAAGAAGTGGAATGCGGGTTATGATTGAATCGTCGACATAGATAAACGGAGGCTGACTATGACTTACTCACAGATCTGGAACAACTCAGGAAATGAAGCCGATATTCTTTATTTGGAGCAGCAGATTAAGGCCGTTAAAAAAGAAATAAAACGAGCAGAAGCTGCAGAGCTTCAAGAAATATTGGATCAAGCGAATCGTAAGCTGGCTGAATTGGAAGCGAAGCTGGACGAGCTTGAGGATTAGGAGCTCACCGCCCTTTTGTACCGTTTGAACTTTATGTTTCTGAATTTGCACCGGTGTCTATATAGTTTTATAATTGTAGTTTACTTAATCGTATTACTGGGAGGAATGGGGAAATGGATAAAAATAGAAAATATATGCTTGTCGGTGCGCTTCTGACAGGGGTAGGTGTCTCTTTGATGGCCTATACAGCAAGCCGCTATACTTCGTTTAAACGAATCGTAGCCAATACCATCCGTTTGGAAGAAATCGCCTCTCTAGAAATCTCGCGATTGTCTTCAGTTCCCGGTGAAAAGAAAGACATCATTATTACTGATCCTGCTGTTATTGAGCGGATTTTTGCTGATTTCTCTCATGTTCAATTAATGAAATCGGCCCGAAATGTCAGTTCTGACAAAAACTTCAGCTATTATATTACGATAGTTCAGGCTGACTGCAAGCAACGATTTGATATTATTTTAAAAAGCAGACAGCATATGATCATTTATGATAATGATTTAAGCAATCCTCACTTGAATGCCTATAAAATTATCAGCCCTTATTATCCGCAAGCACTGGAACAGGTTTTCGACTGATTATATAGAGGTGCGCAATGAAGTAATATCATAGCCCATTTCCTGCATAGCATCCAATCCATTTATGATCTCTATTGTCCGGGTGCCGTCCCAGCCTTTAGCCGTTCCATATTCGATCCATTCGCGGATACGCTGTGGATGATTTAGATTATAGACATCTTCAAAACCCTTTTTATGGTTTTGCAGCAGATAGCCTGTATTTAGCGGACAACCGGCAATAGGATCATCCCATGTTAGGAGTTGGATGCGGAGGGGGTGGAGCTTTACATTTTTATGATAAATCTTTAATTCAAGCAGACTCCGTTCGTCATGGATTCTCATGCCCAATATATAGCTGTATTCCAGTTCCCTGAGCGTGATAGAACGCAGCTTTTTTTTCATGAAAATCGCCTCTCATCCTAATAATTTTGTTATCATAGCAAGCATAGGGATATTTTTCAAGCAATCAACAGGAAGGATGTTTATATGAAGTATGAATTTGGGGTCATGGCATCCATTACAGAATTGGTGGAGTACCCGGATGAGCAGAGTGATACCTATATTCCGCACCCGAATTTTCAGATCATCATGGATCAATTGGGTATTACAGTACCCGTTGCTGAGATTTATGAACATTTTTTTGCCAACCCTGTTCACACCGGACATGTGCTCGTTTACAGCAATCCAGAGCAACCAAACGCTTGTATTGTCCTCGACACTTACCGTGATCCGCTGGACCAGCTAGACATGATTTATTTCGGATGGCGCTGTTCGTCCGAGAAAGACAATATCCGTGAGCTGTCCCGGCGTTTTTATGATGAATGTGAATTTGCGGTCCGTTATGAAGAAGGTCAATCCGTGCTTTACAAGGTGTTGAAGGAGGATACCTATCCGCGAAAATTTTACTATAATACCGTGTTTGAGCAGCAGTTGAAACGATACCCGGCAAAATAGGCGCTAGAAATACATAACCGAATCACTTAGCACAAAAACGCGAGTTCAGGGCAATGCCGCCCAGACTCGCGTTTTCTATATACCTGTTTTTGAAATGCTCTGCATCATTCAGGCAATTACTGTGCCGTCAGCAGCTGCTCCAGAATTTCGGCGCGAATCTTCAGCAGGCTCAGCTCTTTCAGCGAACGGCTGCGCTGTGGAGTATCAATTTCAATAATTTTTACAATCCTGCCCGGATGTCGGGACAAGATCATAATTTCATCCCCCAACAGCAGGGCTTCATCAATATCATGCGTAACAAAAACGATGGCGCATTTCTTGCGCTCCCACAATGCGATTAATTTCTGAACTAAATCAAACCGCAGATGATAGTCCAGGGAGTGAAAAGGCTCGTCCATCAGCAGCATATTTCCGCCGTGATAAAAAGCGCGGGCAATGGAGCAGCGCTGCCGCATGCCTCCTGACAGCTGATGAGGATAATGATTCTTGTAGGCAGCAAGCCCGACCTCTTCCAAAAATGCTTCGATTTCCGACGCAGAGGTCGGAGAAGCCTCCTTAACAAAGCTGATATTCTCACCAACTGTAGACCACGGCAGCAAACAATCCTCTTGAAAGACATAGGACAGCTTTAGCTCTGGATGCACAGTGACCCTGCCGGAATCGGCGCTTTCGGACTGTGACAGGATATTCAGCAACGTTGTCTTTCCCGCACCTGAAGGGCCTAGAATACAAATGATTTTCGGCATCTGGATTTCAAGACTGATTTTTTCCAGGATTGGAACTCCCGAATAGCGTTTGGAAACTTCTTGTAGTGTAATAAGCATAAGCCCCACCCTTATTTATTCAAATGCGTCGGCAGGCTTACCCTGCTGCGGAACAGAAATGTAATGCAAGATTTGATCACATTCCAGAAAATAGCCATAAACAACGCCAGGGCAAACACACGATCGGTCTCCAGATTTGTTCTGGCATCGGACAGCAGGCTGCCGATCCCGTCGACGGAGGTCAACAGCTCCGCCATTACGGCCAGCTTCCAGCCCAGTCCCGCTGAGGTGATCATGCCTGATTTCAGATAACTTTTGAGCGAAGGCAATATGATATGCCGGAGAATCTTATTGCCGGGCACATGATAGACCTTGGCCATCCGCATCAATTTGCCATCGATCGCCGCAAATCCCTCGTACAGATTGACCACCAAAACCGGTGTAGTGGACAACACGATAATAAAAATTGCAGGCAGATCCGTAAGCCCAAACCAAATGATCGCGATGCCCAGCCAGGCGATCGGCGGCACGGATTGCATTATATCGATGACTGGTTCCAGATAAGGCTTCCAACGCGGATAAAGTCCAAGCAGCAGCCCCAGACAGCCGCCCAGCAGCAGAACGCAGACCATGCCGATCAGCAGCTTGAGCAGCGTGCGATAAACTGCATAATAAAACTCCGGATCACCGAAATAGCTCAGGACCGTGCGCATCGTCTCCAGCGGGCCAGGCAGGACAAAAGGGTCCATCTGCATAGCTACAAGCTGCCACAGCAAGGCAATGCCCAACAGGGATATGGCTTTTTTACTTAGGCTGATAATAGAACTGTTCATCGGGAAGCTTGCCTCGAATGCTGTCCTTGCTGTAATTCATTAGCGTCTGGTAATACGTTGACAGAACCTCTTTGCTCTCGGAAGCGGAGGCGAAATCCAGCGCCATATGCGGAATCGCTTTCTCAACCACACCGGCATCCAGCTTGAAATACTTGTTGGCCAACTGAGCCGCCTCTTTGGGGTTGTCCAGCGTCCATTGCAGCGCTTTTTGATATTCTTCCTGGAAGCGGGCGACCAGTTCCGGCTGGCTGGCAATTACTGACTGCTTGGTTGCGAGTCCGGCGTTGGGCAGATCGGTGTTTAATTTGGTAACCTGCTGCCATTCCTTTTTGTAATCCACGATCGAGCGCACCTGATCATTTTTCATTTGTATCGCGGTAATTTGCGGCTGAATGCTCACAATTGTGGAGGCCTTGCCGGATAACAACAGCTGAGCTCCCTCAGCCAGCTGGGTGTAATGCAATGTGATGTCTTTCCCTGGCTCCAGTCCGTTATGCTTCAAAAAGGTCTGCGTAATATAATCGACAGGCGAGGATTTCATAGGCACATACAGCGTTTTTCCTTTAAGATCCGCCCAGCTCTGGATGGACGGATCTGTTGTAATCATGCTCATCACTGACCAGGTATTCACATTCATCAAGGAAAGATCCATTCCCTTGTTATACATCACGACGGCATTGTTCAGTGGCAGAGCTAAGAAGCTTACTTGATTGTCCTTAGCCAGCGCGGTCAGCGTGTCGATGGACTCCCAGGTTTTGAACTCGATGTTGACCGATTCTCCCAATGCCTTGGATTCAATTAGCCTCAGAATAGGCAGAGAAGGCGGAGAAGGAGGGCCGCCGACCGTGATATTCAGTGTTTCTGCCGGGCCAGCGGAGGGAGCGGCGGATTTGGGCGAATTTTCATTTTTTTGTTGCGAACAGGCACTTAACATAAAAAATAAACTTAACAGTAAACTGAGGCACAAGGCATAAACAGATTTAGCTTTCATCGTGAGTTCCTTTCAAGCGGTTATTTTGACAGCTAGATGGTAATGTTGATGAATTTTATTGATAATTATTCTCAATTACAGTGAAAATAAAAACCTATCATAAGACATGATAGGCCTGCGCCCAACTATTTTTTGCTGCTGCAAACGGCAATATAATTCAGATCTTTACCCGTCGTATTAAAAAAGGTATACATCTTTTTGAACTGTTCCCGGTTCTCTTTCTTGAGCCCGTTTTTCACAATACGCAGCGCCCCGATAACCCCTTCATCGCGAATGAGTCCATTGATACTCATTAAGGACATGGGACCGGTAGCATTGTCTACTTGCTTAAAGCCTGCGGAGTGGAACAATCCCGCCCAATGCCCAACAGACAGCGGCTCGACATTGATGTGAATGGTGCGGCGAAGCTCGGCTAGATGTTCTTCCATATTTTCCTTGGCAAAGGTAATATCATGTGTTAGCAGAATGCCGCCAGGCTTTAGTACCCGATAGTATTCGGCGACTGCCTTTTCCTTCGCAGGCTGGTTAAGCATCGTGAGCATGGCTTCATTAATGACAACGTCAAAGCTCTCATTCTCAAAAGGGAGCTTCATCGCATTGCCTTGCCGGACATGGATATAGTTTTCCAGATTGGCATTTTTAATATTTCGGTTTGCTTTTTCCAGCGCCCGCGGGTCCATATCAATGCCGGTAATTTGACAGTGGTATTTCCCGGCCAGTTGAATGGAGGTGGTGCACATATTGCAGGCTACCTCCAAAACCTGGCTGTCCGTACTCAGATTGGCTTGCTGGATCAGCCAGTTGGTTGCTGCAACGCCGCCGGGCCGCAAACGTTTTTTTCCCAGCCGCGCCAAAAAATTATGGCCTACTTCCTTTTTCATCGCATTCACCCCATTACTTATCCGGCTTGACTACAACCAGAAGCATCTGAAACGCTTCTGTTGCGTATAGGGCATGCGGAATATTGGCCGGCATAACTAGGGTCTCCCCCGCATGAACTGTGTAGTTATCTTCTCCAATTGTAATTTCCGCTTGCCCGGACAAAATGTTGACCATGGCATCGCCCGGGGAAGAATGGCCCCCAATCGACGAGCCTTTATCCAGCGAAAGTAAGGTCATTGCCAGATTTGGCCGCTGTACAAGGGTCAGACTGGAAACCTGCTGTTCCTCTATTGTGATGATTTCTTTCAAATCTATGACTGCGGATTGCGGCAGTTTTTTAATAAATAAACCTGTTTCCATTTTGAATACCTCCGTTTTATATACTGATTTGCAAAAATTTGCAGCTGCTGTGGGCGGAATAATCATGCCATGTGCCCGCTGGGACGATAACAGATGCGCCGGCTGTCAATTGATAGGGCTCTGCCGCCACCAGCAGATGAAGCTCGCCTTCCAGCACATGGATGATTTTAGATTTGGGGGAGGTCTCCGAACTGATAGTCTCCTCCTGATCCATGGCATACAATACCCATTCCGGTTGTGCTGCTGTTTCGGCTGCAGCTACGGGTAATGACAGCGTTCGGCTCGCAATCCGGTGCGGCTTGACGCTGATCATATCTGTTAAGAAAAATACCTTGCCTGCTGTAATTCCACTCATACGATCCCCCTATTCAAAGTACAGTGTTTTGATTATTTCCAAATTGCTTGATTGAATGATTCCTGCAATTTGATATAATGAGAATGACTAATGAGAATTATTCTCATTTATTTTATTGTAGCAGAGTATTCATCATGACTCTGTTGCCATGGCAACAGGAGGCTGAGAAAATTGCAGAAATATCTGAGCAGGATACAGAGCACCACTTTGTTTAAGGGATTCGCGGACCGGGAGGTGCAGCAAGCACTGAGCTGCCTGCAGGGCACAATCAAGGATTTTGCGCGGAAGGAGGTTGTTTTTAGAAAAGACGATATTCTGGATTCGGTGGGCATTATTATCCATGGCAATGTTTTGCTGTGCAAAGATAATATCTCAGGCATGAGATTTATTTTCTCGGAACTCGGGGATGGAGAAATCTTTGGCGAAACGGCGCTTCGCCTTGTCCAAGAGCACAGCGGCTATGAAGCGGTGGCGGGATCGGAATGCCGGATTCTGTTTATCAAAATAAATAAAATCGTCCGGCCCGGCCAGGACACTTGCCATTTAAGGGGACGGATCATTGAGAATATGTTGGCCCTGCTGCTTGAGAACAACCGGTCTATCTATCAAAAGCTGGATCTGGTCTCCCACAAATCGCTGCGGGACCGTATCCTGCATTATTTGGCCCTCCAGACCAAAAAAAACAATTCCGCCTGTTTTGAAATTCCGTTTACCCGCAGCGACCTGGCTGATTATTTGACTGTTGACCGCAGCGCCTTGTCCAGAGAGCTGCAGCGAATGGCACAGGACGGGCTGATCCGGTTTAATCGAAATCAATTCGAGCTGTTGGACGCGGAGAATCAGCTGCGGATCAGCGATTTTTAGAATAATTTCTCCAAACATTGAAAAGGAGTAAACAGAGGGAATAATCAGCTAGAAAGCGCATTGGGAAAGGATTTGACCGATCTATACAGCATAAAAGACGTAGTTAAAGTTAGCTAACTGTTGACTTGAGTTTTGATTTGTTGATTTTAGCTATCTATCGGAGTTACTCATAAATACAAGAGCCCGCGTCGGACGCGGGCTCTTGTATTTTACTCTCCTCCAGTAGCCACCGGATTCTCCTCATATGAAATCCAATCACTCCAGCTTCCTGCATACAGCTTCACATTCTTGTACCCGGCTTTGCCTAGCGCGAGCACATTTGGGCAGGCACTTACGCCTGAACCACAGTACACGATAATTTCTTGCTCAGGATCAATTCCTTCATAATGCTCTTTCAGCACCTCAGTTGATTTCCAGCGCCCTTGCTCATCCAGTACATCCTTCCAGAACTTATTGATCGCTCCGGGAATATGACCTGCCTTCGGATCAATGGGTTCTTCAAGTCCTTCATAGCGGCGGGACTCGCGGGAATCCATCAATAGTGCACCACCGTCGTTAACTACATTTTGCACATCTTCCATGCTAACAAGCATCTTCTTCTGAACATCTGCTTCATACTGGCTAGGAATCCTAACCGCTTGATGATCACTGACGGGAAACTTACCATTTTTCCAAGCAGAGTAGCCTTCATCCATTACATACACACGTTCATGCCCTAAATAACTGAGCATCCACCATAAACGGGAAGCGTAAGCTCCACCTTGATCATCATAAGCAACGACAATGCTATCTCTGTTAATGCCAACCTTGCTAAGAACGGTGGTTAGCTTCGAGAACTCAGGCAGTGGGTGGCGTCCACCGTGTGCGCTTACTGGAGCGGAGAGCTGTTCTTCCAGATGTAGATAAACTGCTCCGGGAATATGATCTTCTGTATAGGCTTTACGTCCAGCTTCCGGGTCAGTAAGTAAAAAACGGCAATCAACTATAACAAGTTCAGGCTCGTATAACCGAGCAAGCAGCCATCGAGTAGAAACGATCGGTTCCATAAAGTAGCCTTCTTTCCTGTTTAATATGTATGGAGTCATTATAGCGGAAAATAAAAGAGGGCGCACCTTAAGCTTATGGCTTAAACTGCGTCCTCAAAGAATTAGATCAAACGATATCCTGATGGCAAGCTGCCGGTACGTTGAATGGTGCGAACCTGCGCCGGGGTCAGCCGTTGATTGCTTGAAATGAGCGATTCGACATCACCTCTTCGCAGAAAGTCGTCCAGTTCGCGGATGCTGCGGTTGCCACGCAAAATGACGAAATTATCGCGGAAGGCAGAACGATCGAATAACACAAGCGTAGCGTTCGGATTTGTGGAGAAGAAGCGCAAGCTTTCTATTCCTGTAAGGACTGAATCTATATCTGCAATGCCCAGGTTGCCGCGAAGAGTTCTGCGAAGCCCCCGAAAGTTCTCCTCACTAAACACTCTTAGCCTAGGATATATTACAGATGTTACTTTTTTTGTAATCATGGTTAATCCCTCCAAGTTCGATTGACGAACTGTCGTTTTCGACAACTCGCCGCCAGATTTACCATAAATGAATGCGGTAGTTTCGACTGGAAAAAGGAGTGACCTGGGCGCTAGGCTCCGGATTACTCCTTTTTGTTGTTGTAAGCAATTCCTAGATCAAACGATATCCCGAAGGCAAGTTACCGCTGCTGCGGATATTACGGATTTGTTCGAGGGTTAAGCGTTGGTTAGTAGAAATAATGGATTCCACGTCATTACCTGAAATGAAATCATCCAGATCCCTAATGTTGCGGTTCCCGCGAAGAACACGGAAATTTCCTCTAAACCGGGTTCTTGTGAAGAGTACCAGTGTAGCATTGCTGCTAGTAGAGAAGAACCGAAGGCTCTCAATACCATCGAGGATGTTGTCCGTATTACGAATACCCAGGTTGCCAGTATATACTCTACGGCGTCCATTGAAGTTTTCTTCATCGTACACGGTCAAGCGAGGGAAAGTCTGAGAAATGTGAACTTCTTTTTTCATTTGTAATTCCTCCTTTGTTATCTAATCTATGTTCATATAACTTTTTGGCTTGGCTGAAAGTCTAATAGAAAGCCCTTATTTGCATGAATTTATTATTTTGGGCTTTACTCCAACAATATATTAGTGTACTATTTAACTATGACACTGACACAATATAAAAAATGAACAATACATTAGTTGGCAGGGAGGATTCGCATGAAACAGGGGAGTGGTATAGAAATGCAAGATTCAATCGTTCTGCAAATGAATGAGGTAAGTAAGATCATCAAAGGAAGACCGATTGTGGATAAGCTGACATTTGATATCCGTAAGGGTGAAATTGTTGGATTGCTAGGTCCAAACGGTGCAGGAAAGACCACAACGATTCGAATGATGACGGGTTTAATAAGGATGAGCGAAGGCGATGTGATTATCCAAGGCCACAGTGTGAAAAAGGATTTTAAGCAGGCGATTGGCCATATCGGTGCGATAATTGAAAATCCAGAGTTTTATCCCTATATGACTGGACTTGATAATCTGAAGCAGTACCAAAGAATGACGGATAACATTGAGGCTGGCAGAATAGATGAGGTTGTAGAACTGGTAGGACTTCAAGAAGCGATGAATAAAAAAGTAAAGGCTTATTCGCTGGGGATGCGCCAACGTCTTGGGATTGCTCAGGCGCTTCTCAATCGGCCAAAGTTATTGATTTTAGATGAACCTACGAACGGACTTGATCCGGCCGGAATACGGGAAATGCGTGATTATATGCGTACCATCGCGGAAGTGGAAGGCATTTCTATTCTGATTTCCAGCCATTTACTTACTGAAATTGAACAAATATGCCATCGGGCTATTGTGATCCAGAATGGTAAGCTGGTGACCGTAACTACGATTGGTGAGGAGCAGGAAGCAACCGCACAAGTGAAGCTCACCATCCGTGTAGGATCAATCGAATCCGCTATAAATATCTTGGAGCGCTTGGATTATGCGGAATTGATCTCTATGGATAGCGCGCGATCTGAAGTGACAGTAAGTCTGCTTGATAGCAGAGTACCGGAGCTTGTATCTACTTTTAGTGATGAAGGTGTGGGGATTTTTCGGATTACGGAGAATAAACAAAGTCTTGAGGAAGATTTCTTGAAATGGACAGGAGGAAACCGCATTGCGTAACTTTAATAATCTGATTGTGAATGAATGGCTCAAGCTCTCAAAAAAACGCACATTTTTTATGCCATATCTGATATTAATTCTATTATCCCTGCTGTTAGGTTATATAGTTCATTCTGTCTCACCTGGTCTGTTTGAATCAGCTTATGATTTTTCAGCAATGATGCTGCTTTCCCAAGGGATTGGGCAAGTGATTACAATTCTTGCGATTATCGGAACAGCAGGTATTGTCTCAAAAGAGTATAGTCAAGGAACCATCAAGTTCCTGCTTATCCGCGCCAGAAGCCGTACAGCAATCCTCGCATCCAAATATGTGGTTGTACTGTTGTATGCTTTGACTTTGACTGTCATCGGAGGTATAGCCGTTTTTGGAACAGGAGCTTTGTGGTTTGGACTAAGTGGTGGAGAAGCGGGTATGAGTGAGATGCTTACAAACCTATTGTATAATCTCGTTAGTACGGTTGTGTATGGAACACTTGCTTTTATGCTGGGGATATTGACCACTTCAACGGGAGTAACGATAGGGGCTACTATGTTTGCGTTAATGATAGACAAATTGATTATTTCTCGTGATTTTTACAAATATGTTCTGTTTCCAAACTTAAATTTATCTGCTTATGAAGGTGGAGGAGCACCTATGCCTGGAATGACACTGACCTTTTCTGTCGTGATGCTTGTCTTATACACAGCTGTCTTTCTTCTCGTAGGTTTCTCCGTCTTTAGACGAAGGGATGTTGCTTAATCATGACAATCGAATTCGATAACAACCTGCCGATTTATATACAGATCATGAATTACATCAAAGGTGAAATCGTCACAGGCAAGCTGAAACCGGGAGACAAAATACTCTCAGTACGAGAACTTGCCAGTGAACTGCAGATTAATCCGAATACGGTGCAAAGAACTTTTCAGGAACTGGAGCGTGAAGAAATCGTGGAAACCAGGCGTGGAATGGGAAGATACGTCACAAGTAATGAAGGTACTATCCTGACCATCAAAAAAGAAATGGCCAAAGATGTGCTAGATCGTTTCATTCGTGGTATGCAGGATCTTGGCTTTCAAGGCGAAGATATTTTAGCGGCGGTTGCGGAGAATATCCGTAACAAGGATAAAGAATAGGGGGATAAACAAGTTGGGGAATATACTTGAGGTTCATGAAGTTACAAAAAAATATAGATCCAAGCATGCCCTCCACAAGGTATCTTTTAATCTGAGTGCGGGTAAGATCACAGGACTGCTGGGCAGTAACGGCAGCGGCAAAAGTACACTTATGAAAATCATCGCTGGACTGACACAACCTACCTCTGGTCGTGTATCCGTCATTGGGGGTTCTGTAGGAACAGAAAGTAAAGCGGTGGTGTCGTTTATGCCTGATAAGCCGCTTACAGAATCCTGGATGAGTGTTTCCGATGCTCTGAAATTCCAAACTGACTTCTATCCGGATTTTGATCAGACTAAAGCCTCGCGAATGTTGGAGTTTATGAAACTAAGAGCGCAAGATAAGGTAAAGGACCTGTCCAAAGGGATGAACGAACGTTTACAGCTTACACTTGCCCTATCACGCCGAGCTAGCCTTTATTTGCTGGATGAACCCATTGGTGGTGTAGATCCGGTAGCTAGAACAAAAATTCTTAACGCGTTAGTAGAGTTTTATGAAGAGGACAGTACCATTCTCTTATCAACCCATTTAGTATCGGATATTGAGCGGATCTTTGATGATGTGATTTTTATAAAAGAAGGAGAAATTCTGATGCATACTGCGGTGGAGGATATTCGGCTACGCCATGGCAAAAGTATTGACGAACTGTTCAGAGAGGTGTACGCAGAATGCTAAAGCTAGTGAAGTATGATTTTAGACGGGATAGGGATAAGTTTCTTGCAGTTTTTGTAATCATAATTCTGGCACAGATTGGGTTAGGATTTACCAAACTGCATGACTATGAACGGTTTACTTTGAACGGAATAGCTTATGTTATTGCAGGACTGATCTTTCTTGTCATGGCAGCAAAAACCTTTTTTAACAATATAAATTCCTATAATCGTCGCCTAGTGCCCGTAAGAACTTTGAACACAGTCCTTTCTCCGTTAGTGCTCTATTTAGCTCTAATGCTGGGTATTATTTTAATAGCTTTGATCCATTTTGGTGTGTATCTTTCAATGTATCCCTCCTCATTTCTTCCGGAGAATTTCTGGAAAGTGGGATTGTTAGTTCTCTTGCAGGCGTATTGGTTTGCCGGTTATATCATGCTTACCTTGATGGTCTCCATTACGGTTGCACGAAGTGTGAAATTTAAGGGGCGAGTATGGATTGGGCTGGCCACTGCGTATTTGTTACAGAATGGAATATTCTATTTGGAGTATTTTATTTTCAAAAGTAACTTCACTGCTTGGGAAAGTGTATTCCAGTTCGAGGTCATAGATGAGATGGATACCGCAAATGGGATACAGCTTATACAGGGTCATTTGAATCTAGCTCCTCTTCTGTTTGAAGCGGTGATAGCAGTTCTTCTTATAGCGGTCATCATCAAGCTCGTTAATAAAAGAGTGGACATCTAGCCACAACTTGGCGGAATAGTTTTTAGAACGGAGACAGGGCGATTTAGCTTTGTCTTCGTTTTTGTGCAAAAAAAAGACGTCCTTCTAAGTGAAGGGCATCTGTTAGGGTAAGTTCTACAGACCTTCAACCCGAAGGGTGGCGGTCCATGTTTCAAGCTCTCTTATTAGGCGTTCTTCCTCATTTTCGTCCAAGCGGAATTTAACTCCATATTGATATTGGCCCAGCCCAAACATCCAACCCCACCGGACGCTGCATAAGAGCTGAAGCTTCTCTTCATTTAATTGAAGATGAATAATAAGCCTAGTATCTCTTGCAGTGAATCGAAGATTCAAAGGAGTACGTACCTTACAACCCGAACGGCTAAGATCGAGTAATACAGCCTCTGTTAACTTTCCAGCACCTGGACCGGAATTGTTAAGCGGAACTTCAATCCAGCATTCAAGCGGATGGTTCATAACATAACGGAATGGTTCTTTCCTGCTGGACACATCCATAATTTTCCTCCCCATTGTTTATTTGCTATTATATCGAAAGGGAATGTTGAGAACAATCTACTAAAGTGCTATTTTTAATTAAGAATTAATTTTTTTAATACTAACGAAGGTGATGAGATTTATATGTACCAATACCTTAATGAAACGTTCCGTAATCACAATTTTGATCAAGGAAGCTTGCAGGATGGTGAGTTAAATAACTGCACATTCGAGCAATGCTCCTTCAAAGGCACTTCTATGGAAGAGATGAACTCTATTGGCTGCCGATTTATTGATTGTGATTTTACTGGAGCCATGCTTAATGCGTCTCACCATAAAGGTTCAGCGTTTACCAATTGTAAATTTACGGGAGCGAACCTGTTTGTATCTAAATTCGAAGATTGCAAGATGGTTGGATCGGATTTCTCAAATGCATATTTGGACGGAATCTCCCTACTCGGAGGGGACTGGTCGTACACGAACCTAAGACATACTAATCTAAGCAGACAGGATCTGCGAGGGATTCGATTTACAGAAGCGGATTTAATGGGCTGTAATTTGCAAAAAAGTGACTTGCGCGGAGCGGATTTGAGCCGTGTACAATTGTCTCAATGCAAACTTAAGGGAGCGGATATGCGGGAAGCGATTGTTGAAGGAATTGATTTAAAGAGTCTGGATCTGCAGGGAGTGCGGATGGATATTGAACAGGCGGTACTCTTGGCACGTTCATTTGGGGCAAAAGTAGGGAATTAGTAAACGGACGGCATCAGTTGCTAGCGTGGATCATAAAGACCTCCGCTAGCAAATCAATGCTTGAAGCGGAGGGGGGGCAGTGCAGATTATTATGAGTATTCTAACTGCTGAGCCTATGTATTATGGCATATGTAATAGTATGCGTTAACGTAACCGTTTTCTGGGTTTTGCCCACCATTTAATCCATAAGAATCCATCATCATCACGAAAAAACTTTATACCTACCCAGCGTAAGGGTGTCCATACTTCTTTAAAATAATATGAAGGCATAGTCTGTTAGACCCTCCTATATAGTAAATTATTACTATATATTACGCTAATTCTACGGGATTCACAAGCTAGATTTACTAATAATTACATATTGTCCGGGTGAAAGGAGTTGAGGATGCATTATGCAGGACCTAAGGCACCGCTTGAGCTACCGAGAAGTGCACCCCTCCATTTTACATAGACGCTCCACGTCATAGTGGATAGCAGTGGTCGATGTCATGAAAGACAAAGGAGTAGTAGTTCTCTAATAATAGGAGAACTACTACTCCTTTTTTTTGGATCGTTGTTTGGCTGCTTTTACACCGCCGAGTCATATTCAGTCTATTGAAGCTTTAGGACCCGGATGACGTTATTAGCATGTTTTTATCCTTTTTAGCATGGTTTCGGACCTCAGAGACATTATTCTATATGAAGAGCCTGTTATTGATTGTTTTTGGTGCCAATTACGGCTGTGGTGTCCGTTAATATCCAAAAAGTGAGCTAACGCTGCGTATAAGGTCAGCTGAGTCCGATAGATGATTCGTAAGCGAATGAGATGTAATTAGGAAGTTAGATGTTCAGATCATTGAGGCTACTCCAGCAGTCATTTCATGGGTAATGGGATGGCTTTTTTTTGTTGCCGAGTTGGATTCGAATCTAGTAAAAACACAATGTTAGAAGGGGATAAGCACAGTCATTTTATGATGCCCCGCATTTAATAAACGGAGAGGATGTGATGAGATGACAGAAGGCGAGTTTATAGCAAAGATTGCGAATTTTGCTGTAAAGGACATGCAGCTCACTAAGGTTCCTGCTTCGTTAACCATTGCTCAAGCGGCTCTGGAGTCAGGCTGGGGCAGCAGTGGATTGACTGTGAAAGCGAATAATTTGTTTGGGATCAAAGGAAGTGGACCTGCTGGCAGCATTACTGTACAAACTACCGAATATATTAACGGTAAAGCTGTTAAAGTGAATGCCCCTTTTCGAGCCTATAACAACTGGGGAGAATCTATCGCGGATCATTCCGACTTGATTGTGAATGGAGTCTCATGGAATCGCAACCTTTACAGCAAGGTTCTCGGTGCGAGTGGCAAGGTGGCCGCACAAGAGATTGCCGCAGCTGGTTACGCTACTGATCCGAACTATGCAGCTAAGCTGATTCAAATTATGAATACCTATAATCTGTATCAATATGACGACAAATCCATGGGAGGAGATGATGAGATGTCAGCAGAGGATAAGCAAAAGCTTGTTAGTCTAGAATCGGAAGTAAAGGAACTGCGTGCTCTTATAGCAGCTCTTACAGATAGCAGGGATACGCTGAAAACAGGTGTGCAAGAACAGGGGCAGTCGATTAATAAGCTTACGGATCGGGTGACATTCATTGAAAATCGGGCAGTCATGAATGTCCCTGCATGGGCTGAAGCGGCTGTGAAAGCAGCGACTGCGGCAGGACTTCTCGATACTCCATCGGGTGGCAGTTACGATTTCTATCGCATATTAACGGTGCTGAACCGTGCAGGTTTACTTGTAACAGGAAGTAAAAAATGAAATAAGGAGGATTAAAAAACATGTATAACGATGCTCTCAACAGTGTGCTTGCCTTTGCTTCAGTCCTAGCTGTTTTTGTAATGGCACTTGTACAACTTGTGAAGAATAGCATTGAACTTCCGCGGAACATTGTGCCAGTAGTGGGGTTGGCTATTGGCTTGCTGGTTGGAGCAGTTGCCTACCCGTTCACTGATATGAATCTGATTCTGCGACTCTGGGCGGGGGGGCTTGCGGGACTATCAGCGACCGGTTTGTTTGAACTGGCTTTTAATAAAAGGGATGGGACGAAAAAAGATGATAAATAGATCTTGCCTATGAGTTTTATAAAACAATCGTTTTACACTGGTAATGTGGCTATGCATTCAGTCGAGAACACTAATATATTATGGTATGCCAATTTATAAAGGGGGTGCAACGATGGGAACTTACCTTGATGCTAGAACATCTCAAAATGCCAGCCTAGCCAACTCTATAGCGATTCCTATTACGGTACTTAACACGCCGCAGCTTTTTGGACAGATTGGGTTGTTAACGGCTGGAGTGACTACCAATCCACGTGTTCTCCTTAAAGGAACGATATCAGTGACACTTCCGCTAGCGTTAGTGGGTATCACAATTACGATTGTAAGAGGAACCTTGGCTACCGATCCAAAAGTGTATTCTGCTACTTCAACTTTTGCTCTTAGTATATTGGCTCCGCAAGTAATAACCTTTTCAGCAGCGGATTTCTTACCAGCCATCACACCTCAGCTCACTTATACAGCATTTGTTTCTTCTAATCTTCTCGGTACAGTACGTGTGGGCCCAGAAAGCTTTGATGGTATTTTAGTTTCTGATTAATTGTAGAGCCTTTAACCTCGCTGGTAGCCCAGTAGAGGTCTTTTTTTTTAACTGAACGCCCAATCTTCTAAGGGGTTCATTACATATCTTATGATGTATTCTAAATACGGAGGAGGTCTTCTCATGGGTGCTGAATATGGTCATGTTGGTGGTGCTTTTACTTCTACAGGCGCAATCTTAGTTTTGTTCATCTTATTAGTAATTATTACAAGCGCATGCATATTCTAAATCACTAAAATAGCAGAGCTCCATGTTGGCATTTTGCCGACTTGGGGCTTTTTTTTTGTAGATATTTTGTCCATTAAGGTAATATAAAATAATAAGTTAAAAGAATACTAATCACGTAGTGAATAACATGAGTTTACAATACTATGATTTTGAATATTCAAATATACATGTTATCTTAATCTGATAACATAGATTAATACTGTTAAATTTTATTTAGGAGAGAGCTAGTTTGAAGAAAAAAATGATGATCGGAATTTCTTCTGTTATTGTACTTTTAATCATTGTTGTAACTGTGGGAAGCTTTTATTTCTATCATGTTGCTATTGCACGTGCTTCAAAGGACTTCTTAAATGAAAGCCCTGACCTGCAGTCCAGTCCAGAGGTAGAACAATCTAAAGATACCTCGAAGGCAGACCAAGAGTGGTGGGATACCCAGAGCTTTGATAGATGGGAAATGAATTCTGATGACGGAATACAGCTTAAAGCGTACTATTTAGCTGCTCCTGAACATTCCGATAAGACAGTGATTATTGCTCATGGCTATGCTGGAAATGCAACTCAAATGAGCGGTTATGCCAGAATGTATTATGAGAGACTTGGATATAATATTTTGCTGCCGGATGCCAGAGGACATGGAGAAAGTGAGGGTGACTATATCGGCTTTGGATGGCCAGAACGTAAGGATTACCTGAAGTGGATACAGAACGTTCTGAAAGCAAACGGTGAGGATACACAGATCATACTGCACGGTGTTTCCATGGGGGGAGCTACCGTAATGATGACAAGCGGTGAGGATTTACCAGCTAATGTTAAAGCAATTGTGGAAGATTGCGGCTATACCTCAGTGAAGGACGAGCTTACCTTTCAATTAAAAAGAATGTACCATCTCCCCGCCTTTCCAATTGTAGATACGACCAGTATGCTAACAAAGATCCGGGCAGGTTATTCCTTTGGTGAAGCCTCGGCCTTAGAACAGGTGAAGAAATCTAAAACGCCAACTCTGTTTATTCATGGCGATAATGATACTTTTGTTCCTACGGAAATGGTTCATACGGTATATGAAAATAGTCCGGTCGAGAAGGAGCTTTACATCGTTCCTAATGCGGGTCACGGAGAAGCTTTCCGCATGGATCCGGTTAAGTATGAGAGCGTAGTTTCTGAGTTTATCGGAAGATTTGTGAAATAGTTGTTGCTGAAAAGGCTGCCGAAAGGTAGTCTTTTCGTGCTTATAATACCGTTAAACATAAATTCGGGGCCCTCTTTCGAGGGCCCCTTTCATGGGAGAGGAGAAACCGGACGAAGAGCTTATGGGGAAACGTAAGCCTGCTCCGCGGTTGTCTACGACATTTGTGGTGTCGATAATTACATGATGTCCCTGGAAGTCCAATCTTATACATTAAGATGACTTATTTCTCTGAATAAGCTGTTTCGCCTTCTTATTTCATATCTAGACAAATTTTTTATTTCATCGCGCAAATGTGTTACGATAGGCGTGGACTTATGCCCTTTTGGGCATAACAAACAGAGATATAGAGCGGGTGAATAACAGTGAGAGTGGTATCGGGAAGTGCAAAAGGAAGGCCACTGAAGAGTGTTCCGGGAAGTGGGACAAGGCCTACGACCGATAAGGTGAAGGAAGCTGTATTTAGCATGATAGGCCCATATTTCGAAGGTGGAGTGGTGCTGGATTTGTTCGCCGGTACTGGGGGTTTGGGGATCGAAGCCTTAAGCAGAGGGATGGAAAGTGGCGTATTTGTTGATATGGATCCTAAAAGTATCGACACGATACGCGCCAATCTGAAGGCTACTAAGCTGGAAGAACAAGCGCAGGTGTATCGTAATGAAGCTGGGAGAGCGCTAAGTGCGTTGGAGAAGCGGGGGAAAATTTTTGATTTGGTCTTTTTAGATCCTCCCTATCGCTTGAAGCACGGGGATGAGCTTATGCTTATGATGGTCGAAAAAGGAATGCTGCAAGAGGACGCAATTATTGTTCTGGAGCATGAATCAAGTTATGCCTATCCTGAAGACATTCCAGGATTTTATAGGCTGCGTCAGGCCGTATACGGAGAAACGACAATTTCTATTTACCAGTATGAAACTAATCCTGCAGAGGAAAGTGAAGCTGGTGAGGAGGTAGAGAATGAGTCAGCAAATTAGAAAAGAACGTGTTGCCATTTATCCAGGTACCTTTGATCCCGTGACTATGGGACATATGGATATTATTCGGCGCGCATCCAAGCAATTCGACCGTTTGATTGTAACGGTGCTTAATAATTTGAGTAAAAACCCGCTGTTTACTGTTGATGAACGGACAGAGCTATTAAGACAGGCGACCGCTGATATTCCCAATGTGGAAATTGACAGCTTCCGTGATCTGTTAGTGAATTATGTTCGTCAAAAAGATGCTCAAGTCATTGTTCGGGGTATCCGTACCGTTACTGACTTTGAATATGAGCTGCAAAACGCATCGATCAACCATAGCCTGGATCCCGATGCAGAAACGATTTTTATGATGACTAATCCGAAATATTCCTACTTAAGTTCCAGCGTTGTTAAAGAAATCGCCCACTTCGGCGGGAATGTGACTGATTTTGTGACGCCTGAGGTTGAACAAGCGATGAAGCGTAAATTTAACCGAGCCGATGGCGAATAGTACTTACTAGATACGTTCCAGCAGATAATCCCAACAGGATGATGAGCAGAAGGGCTTGCAGACTTAGCAGCTGTGGAAAAGAGCTCCATATGTCCGTTACATTAAGGGTGCCGCTTGGAGTCGGGCGTGAGTCTGCAAGTGCTGGTAAAGCAGCTTTAGGGATAACCAGCAATGGTTTCCAGAGCAATAAAGTTAACAGAAAAGCATAAAGTCCATGCATCAGACGAACCGTAGCGTAGGGTAGAAATCTGACTCTGGCTTGTTTGAGCATGGTCAGCACCTGTAGTTGCGCACAGAGTCCGCTCCAGCCCAGTGCAGCAGACAGCAAAGCTATCCCAAACATACTAGAGGGACCTGTTCCTATGCTCGCTAGCCCTTTGCTGATTGCGTCGGCGCCTAAATGAATTTCCAGCAAGCTTGCTGGCAGAGCAGCTGGCAATGCGGGAAGTACAGTAGTGATGATATTGATGACTACAGCGAACATAATCATGTAACCGCCCACGACCATCAGACTTTGCACGGCATTAGCGACGGACTCGCCGAGAAGCTTGCCGAAGCTGCGTCCGTCTTTTGCTCTGGCATCTGTTGCTGCAAGCTGAACGCGACTATATAAAGAAGACCGTTTGGTGTCCGCGGAGATCTTATCAACTGGTTTCGTGTTCGCTGACCGCCCCTTTAATAGAGCATCGGTGTAGCTGGCTAGAAGTCCAGAGATCCAGTGGATGGCCAGCAGGAAATAACCTGCTGAAGTACTGTGTAGAAAAGCTATGCCAATTACTATAAGCATGGTTACCGGGCTGGCGAAGTGTGTAAGTGCGGCAAGTCGGGCGGCTTCCTTGTCAGAGATGCTGTTCTGCTTGTGTAGCTGCATGACCCCTCCAGCTCCACCGGGGAATCCGGCTGTGATTCCGAGTGCCAAGGTCCAGCCGCTGGCACCAGGCAGACGAAAGACCTTTTTCATTAATGGCTCCAGAAGTACTCCAAAACCATGCACGAAGCCCGAAGCAGTAAGCATTTCTGACAGCATCAGGAAGGGAAGCAGGGCAGGGAACACGAGTGTCCACCAAAGCTTCAATCCTTGGAGTGAAGCCTCAAAGGAGCTTTCCGGTGAGATAATAATCGCAATGGCTGTCAGGATTGCCATAATCCCGGGTATAAATGGTGTGGAGCGTGTAGCTAGTCGGCGTATTTGAATATTTTTCATTTCTCAGATCACCTCTTCATAACTTAAGGCATGGACGATGTGTTATCAATTTATGCAGAGTAGACAACCATCATGCCAAACCACTAGTCGAAGCGGTAATGAAGTTCGATCATTCATATCCTAAATGTGCCGCGGGAAAGAAGGGAAGAGCAGTGAAGCAACTGAAGCATCGGCCGGGTTTCCGCGCCACAGCTTATCTGTTTACGTTTGTAGTTATCGCGTATGTATTTGTCTTTATGAACACCCCGTACATCGTATATCAGCCAGGCAGTGCATCTGAAGTTGCCCCTATGATTAAGGTGGAGAATGCCGATCCGGCTGAAGAAGGAACGTTTATGATGACTACGGTGTCTGCTAGTTATGCTAATGTGGCCTTATTGGTCGCCTCTGCTTTTAATTCCAATTCAGAGGTTGTGCGAAAAGAAACCCGGCTAGGGGATAAATCAGAAGACGAATATGCTGCGGAGCAGGTTTTTTATATGAATAGCTCACAGTCTTATTCTGTTCAGGCCGCTTATCATGCGGCGGGAATTCCATATGAGGATGTAGTGGATTATCTCTACGTCTTTTCGGTTCCTGTAGAAAGTAATAAAGGACAATTTCTGCCGGGTGATAAAATCATTAGCGTAGAGGGACAAAAAGTGCCCGATCCTGAAGCACTGTCTAAACTGCTCTCCTCTAAAAAAATCGGAGATCAAGTCGCTGTTGTTTTGCAAAGAAATGGCAAGGAAGTAAAAGAACAAGTGACGCTGGTTGAAATAAAGGATAAAGAGGGCGCAGCCGTTCGACCTGGATTTGGAGTCACTATTGCCGCCGTTCAAAAAGTAAAACCAAAAGAAGCAGGGAAAGCTGTCAGCTTTGTAGATACAAATGTAGGCGGACCTTCGGCAGGGCTAATGTTCACTATGGAAATTTACAATCGCCTTACTTCTGGTGATTTAACTAAAGGCCATAGAGTTGCAGGGACGGGTACGATTAACGCTGAGGGTGTAGTTGGTGCTATCGGTGGAGTGAAACACAAGATCGTGGCTGCGGACCGAGAAGGGGCGGAGATTTTTTTCGTGCCTGTTAAGAATTATGACGAAGCCAAAGCAAAAGCTGATAAAATCGGCACATCTATGAAGCTGGTGCCTGTATCTACGCTGGATGAGGCGCTGAAGTATATGGAGGAACTGCCGGTCAAACCATGACCGGAGGTTCCAAATAATCGCGGTACATATCGAGTCTGCGGGGTTCCTTAAAAGCTCCCGCGAAAGCGGAAGCGGCTTGAAGATCTCGCTCAAGCTGCGGATGGGAACAAAGGGACGGGCGCATGACGATGGGTAACGTAGCTTTTTGTTTCATCTCTTTAAGCAGTGCTCGTCCACTTTCTCTAAAACCAAGAATGCGAATATATCCGGGCCCCTCTGCTAGTATGGAAGGGGTCATTTCTTTTTTAGAATGATTTAACAGAACATGTAGCAGCAGACGCTGTAACCGTGTATGCGTGTAGCGCTTGCTCTTAAGGGCGTGAAGCAGGCCTGAAACAGAGAATTGCTCCAACTCAGGCAAAAGCCGCAGTATTCGGTTCTCCAAGCCTTCATTCATATCATGGATCGCGTGTAACTCGGCAGCAGTATGGGTGGTCAGCAGATGGCGGAGCGGGATACTGAAGCTCTCCAAGCTCAGAGGGCCCCTTCCGGCTGCATGCTCTCTTTCCAAAATGGACACGCTATAATCCGGCATATAAGCAGCGGGAGATCCGCCTTCTTGCAGCAGCTTGCGGATGGCCGTCGCACTTGCAATAGAAGAGTCGGCTTGTAATGGGTCATGGAAGCCTGCTGCTGTGCGCGGAATGGTTAGTGGCATTATCTTGCTGTGCAGCCGCTGCAAGGCGATAAGATAATGCAGGCCAAGGCTGTTATTCGGCTGGCGCAGCAGCTCGCCTGCATCTCCGGGACTCTCCGTTTCCGGGAGAGTCCCTTCAAAGGCCACCGCCGCCGCTGCGCTGTACGCGGCGGGGAAGCTCGCTCCGAGCGCCATGCGGCGGCGGATCTCGCTCTGAAGCTCGCTGCTTTCCTCAGCCAGATATCTGGCCAGCGGGAGCAGCGAGCCCAAAGTGCCGGCTTCGGAGCCGAAGCACAAGCTGTCCACGACCCCGGTCGCTTCCAGCAATGCAACTGCTCCGAACGCGAACCACTCGGCTGGCTGGACGGCATAAGCCACCGGCAGCTCAATGACGAGGTCGGCGCCCATATGCAGCGCCATCTCTGTCCGGGCTTGCTTGCTTACCGCCGCCGGCTCGCCGCGCTGGGTAAAGGGACCACTCATGACGACGATGGTGCGCTCTGCGCCGGAAAGTCTTTTGGCTTCCGTGAAGTGATGCACATGTCCGTTATGTAAAGGATTGTATTCTGCGATGATTCCAACCGTTGTCACTGTGGCTTCCCTCCGATAAGTAAGGTATGTTTATTGAGTTTAGTAGGGTAGATTTCTAGAGATACTGTTAGCACAAGCTGATCTTTTGATTTACACTAATAGTTATATCATAATTCACCGCATTTTCTGAAACAATATAAAGGGAAAATGGTTGACAAAGGTATAGAATACTAGGTATAATAAATTTTGTTTGTTTGGGAGTGATAAGTATGCAGATTCACTTTCGCAAATTAGCGAATGCCGACGAACCGTTACATATTCACGATGTTGTGGATGTCAGCGAGGTAGTCAAAGGGCGCAAGGATATTCTAACTGTTGCTCCGCTCTCAGTAGACCTTAAAGCGCTGCCCGCGGGAACCGATTGTGTGAACGTGGTGGGGAAACTGAGTGGAGATGTGGACATGTTATGTTCACGTTGTCTCACGGAGGTCAAAAGTGATTTGAACATTCCTTTTGCTGAGACTTTCAAGTGGCTTAAGCAGCCAGTTCTTCCAGATGATGACGAAGATGAGGATCTCATTTACGTCAAGGATGAGGTTGTGGATCTTATCCCGTATGTGGAAGAAAATTTCGTACTGCACTTACCGGATTCGGTATTGTGCAAGGCAGACTGTCTTGGTCTTTGTCAGAAATGCGGACAGAACTTGAACGAAGGCACCTGCAGTTGCGACAACACAGTGATCGATCCTCGACTCGCTGGGTTGAAAGACTTTTTCAAATGAAACATTACAACAAAACACATCCTGCTCTGAGGAGCAGGCTGACAGAAATATCACGAGGAGGTGGAACACATGGCAGTACCACAACGTAGAACGTCTAAAACACGCCGTGACAAACGTCGCACCCACTTTAAGTTGGTTGTGCCGGGCATGGTGAAATGTGAACAATGCGGAGAGTTGAAACTAGCTCACCACGTATGCAAAGTTTGCGGAACTTACAAAGCAAGAGAAATCATCAAACAATAGTTTCAAAAATAAGTAGTACTTCACTTCGGTGAGGTACTATTTTTTTGTCCAAATTTAATAAAGATAAGGTTTGCAGCTATACTTTATGTTCCGCTCAGAAGTCAATGCTTTATTTTTGGTGCGGCATGCTTTATACTACATATTAGTACCTGGTTCTAAATAATATTTATGATTGTTTGACCTAATATAACAGCGGCCATTCAAGCGGCCGGATGCTTTCTTTAAAATATAAGGAAGTATAAGTTATGCACCTATACTTTATGTCTTATATTTCTCGCTTAAACGCTTACCGTCCTTATTAGGGCGCCGAAGGCGTTTACGCTTGGCATGTGCCAGGAGGTGAGCCGCTATCGAGCGGATGTCCAAGAAAGAACGTCAGCAACAGCTGCTACATATAATTGCAGGCAATCCTTTTGTAACTGATCGGGAGTTGACTCGTCAGCTGAAGGTGAGCATTCAGACGATTCGGTTAGACCGGATGGAGCTGGGAATACCAGAACTGCGTGAAAGAATGAAACAAATGGCAGAGCATTCCTATGATCAGGTGCGCTCTTTGCCTGCGGATGAAGTGATCGGAGATATTGTCGATTTACAGCTCGATAAGAGCGGGATTTCGATCTTTGAAATTCGTGAGGATCATGTCTTTTCCAGAAATGGGATCGCCCGTGGCCACTACGTGTTTGCTCAAGCCAATTCGCTTGCGGTTGCTGTGATTAACGATGAAATTGCCTTGACTGCTTCAGCCGACATACGATTTGTTCGTATGGTTCTGCTTGGTGAGAAGTGCATTGCTAAAGCTCAAGTGCGGTCACTTGCAGGCAGAGGCGGCAAAGCAGAGGTGGACGTATTCACCTATGTCGGAGAAGAATTGGTATTTCAAGGCCACTTTATAGTGTATCGTTCCGCTAATGAAGAGTATAGTGAAGGGGGTAACCGTAGTGCTGATCGCCATTGATGCCATGGGCGGGGACAACGCTCCTGAATGTAATGTCGAGGGGGCGTTGTCCGCGGCCGCGGAATGGAAAGATACGCAGATTGTGCTCGTAGGTGACGAAGCCAGACTAGAGCCACTGCTGAAGGACAAGCCGTCCAACCTGAGTGTGCGGCATGCAGGAGATGTTATTGGTTCTGATGAAGAGCCGGTTAAGGCGGTTCGCCGCAAAAAAGATTCATCCATGGTTGTAGCTGGACGTATGGTGCGTGAGGGCGAAGCAGATGCTATGATTTCGTCAGGTAACACGGGGGCGCTTATGACTACAGGGTTACTTGTAGTAGGCCGTATGCAGGGGATTGAACGTCCGGCGCTGGCACCTATGATTCCGACGCTGGATGATGTTGGCGTGCTTGCGCTTGATCTTGGCGCTAACATGGATGCGAAGCCTGAACATCTGGTGCAATATGCGCTGATGGGCAGCATTTATCGGAATAAAGTGCATGGCATTGCTAAGCCGCGGGTTGGACTTCTAAATGTAGGGACGGAGCCTGGGAAAGGCAACGAACTGACCAAAGAAGCCTATCCACTGCTGGAGAACTTGCCGGGCATTCATTTTATCGGTAATGTTGAGGCACGCGACGTACTGACAGGAAACTGCGATGTGCTTGTCTGCGATGGATTTGCTGGTAATATCCTGTTGAAGTCGCTTGAGGGTACAGCGGGTGCATTGTTCTCTTTACTGAAGGAGCAATTCAGCCGTTCTCTGAAGACTAAACTTGGAGCGGCTATGCTGATGCCGGAGCTTAGAGCCCTGAAGGGCAAGATGGATTATAAAGAGCATGGCGGTGCACCGCTGCTTGGTCTTAGCGGATTGGTAGTTAAGGGGCACGGATCTTCAGACGGAAATGCGGTTAAAAATGCAGTAAGACAAGCGCGGATTGCTCTGCAAGCCGATCTTGTGCCAAGTATATCCAAGGAAATTAGCGGGAAGTGAGTGACGAAATGAAACAGTTGCGGCCGGTTGGGATTATCGGTACGGGTAAATATGTACCTGAGAAAATTTTAACAAACAGTGATCTAGAAAAAATAGTGGAGACTAACGATGAATGGATCGTCAGTCGGACAGGGATCCGTGAAAGACATATCGCTGCACCACATGAGGCAACTTCTGATTTAGCCTATGAAGCTGCACTTAAAGCTTTGGATTCTGCAGGCATGAAAGCCGAAGATCTGGATCTTATTATTATTGCAACGGTAACCCCTGATAGCTCCTTTCCTTCCACAGCCTGCATTTTGCAGGATAAACTTGGAGCAAAAGGTGCTGCGGCATTTGACTTGTCAGCAGCCTGCTCTGGTTTTGTATACAGCCTAGCTACTGCGGTTGGCTTTATTCAGAACGGAATGTACAATAATGCACTCATAATTGGTGCGGACACTTTATCCCGCATCACTGATTATACGGATCGTAACACCTGTGTACTGTTTGGCGATGGGGCAGGAGCAGTAATCATCGGTGAAGTTCCAGAGGGACGCGGTTTCCAATCCTTCGATCTGGGTGCTGAAGGTTCTGGAGGAAACTTGCTTAAGCTGGAAGCTGGGGGTTCGCGCTTGCCTGCATCTCAGCAGACGGTTGAAGACAAGAAACATTTCATCTATATGAATGGCCGTGAAGTGTTTAAGTTTGCCGTTCGTGTTATGGGCTCAGCTACAGAACGTGTGCTTACTAAAGCCGGATTAGGTAAAGAAGATATTGATTTGTTCGTACCGCATCAAGCGAATATTCGTATCATTCAATCCGCTATGCAGCGGCTTGACCTGCCACCGGAGAAATGTGTAATCAATGTTGATAAATATGCTAATACATCAGCAGCTTCTATTCCTCTAGCTCTAGTTGAAGCGGCGGAAGAAGGACGCATGAAGGAAGGCGACACGGTTCTGATGGTTGGATTCGGCGGTGGCTTGACTTGGGGCGCGTCCGTATTGATCTGGTAATAGAGGAAGGAGTTCTTACTTATGAGTAAAATCGCATTTGTCTTTCCCGGTCAGGGTGCACAGGCAGTTGGAATGGGTAGAGATGTATATGAAGCTCTTCCGCACAGCCGCGCGGTATTCGAAAAAGGTGATGAGGTGCTCGGATTTCCACTGAGCCAGCTGATTTTTGAAGGACCTGACAGTGATTTGAAACAGACCGTAAATACGCAACCGGCTCTGCTAACAGCAAGCGTGGCTTATCTGGAAGCATTACGTGATCAAGGGATGAAGCCGGATTATGTAGCTGGTCATAGCCTAGGAGAATACAGCGCACTGGTTGCGGCAGGCGTATTGTCCTATGAAGATGCTGTAAGACTCGTGCGTTTACGCGGTCGTTTTATGGAGGAAGCTGTTCCAGGTGGACAGGGAGCTATGGCTGCAGTGCTTGGTGCGGAGCGGGATGCTCTGGCAGAATTATGCCGGAGCGTATCCGAGGAGAGCGGCGTGGTAGAACTGGCGAATGTGAACTGCCCGGGACAGATTGTTGTTTCTGGTTCACAAGCCGGGGTTAACGGTGTTGTGCAGCGTGTTAAGGAAGCAGGCGGAAAGCGGGCTATTCCGCTGGAAGTAAGTGGACCTTTTCACTCTTCGATGATGAAGGCTGCGGCAGACCGCTTGGCAGACGAGCTGAAGAGTGTTACTTTTAATGCTCCGGCTGTACCTGTTATTGTCAATGTTACCGCAGCACCTGTAACGGATCCTGAAGAAATCCGTGAACTGCTTGTTCGCCAGGTGTACTCCCCTGTGCTCTGGCAAGACAGTATTGAATGGCTGATTGCTGATGGTGTGGATACTTTTGTGGAAATTGGTTCTGGCAGTGTTCTGGCAGGTCTGATCCGCAAAATAGACAAAACGGTCAAAGTAATCAACATTAACACACTTGAAAGTGTGCAAGCTGTCTTGTAAGATACGTTCAAACATTGTTTATCAATAGCAATATGATCGAAAGGGGAATAAATGATGTTCTCAGCATTGCGGGGTCAAACGGCCCTTGTAACTGGTGGCTCTCGCGGCATCGGCCGCAGTATTGCACTTGCTCTCGCGGAACATGGCGTGAAGGTGGCCGTGAACTATGCGGGCAGTGAAGCAGCCGCACAAGAGACCGTAGCTCGGATTGTCGAGCTTGGCTCGGAGGGTATTGCCCTTCGTGGCGATGTCGGCAATAGTGAACAGGCCGAGAACCTTGTCAAAGAGGTTCTGAATACCTGGGGACGTATTGACATTGTTGTCAATAATGCCGGCATTACCAGAGACAACCTGATTATGCGCATGAAAGAAGAAGAGTTCGATCAAGTGATCGAAACGAATCTAAAAGGGGTGTTTAACTGCCTAAAGGCAGCTACACGCCCTATGATGAAGCAACGCTACGGGCGAATTATCAATATTTCTTCCGTAGTAGGTGTAACAGGAAATCCTGGACAAGCTAATTACTCCGCAGCTAAGGCAGGTGTCATCGGTTTAACGAAGGCATCGGCTCGTGAGCTTTCCTCACGGGGGATCACGGTGAACTGTATCGCTCCTGGCTTCATTGATACAGATATGACGCGTGAGCTCTCTGAGGAAGTGCGCAGTGAGCTTGAGAAGGGCATTCCACTTGCTCGTCTGGGGCGTCCTGAAGAGATTGCTATGGCTGTAGTCTTCCTGGCCTCTGAAGGCGCTGCGTATATGACCGGCCAGACACTACACGTGGATGGCGGGATGTATATGTAACTCTCCGTCAAGGAGAAATTACACTGTTTTAATGCTGAAATGTGAGGGATAAAGAAAGCGTTTTTGACGCTCTATGGTATTTTGAACTCATATCTCGTATAATACCAAAAGAGGAGGTGAACCGGATGTCCGATGTATTAGAGCGTGTAAAACGCATTGTCATCGACCGCTTAGGTGCCGATGAAGCTGAGGTAACATTAGAAGCGTCTTTCAAAGATGATTTAGGTGCTGATTCTCTTGATGTAGTAGAATTGGTTATGGAATTGGAAGATGAATTCGATATGGAAATCTCTGATGAAGATGCAGAGACGATTACGACCGTGGGTGAAGTTGTGAAGTACATACAATCTCATACCTAGAGTCATATGATTGAGAGTCCCGTTCCTGCTAGGGCGGGACTTCTCCTCATTTATAGAGCATTAAAGATGAATCAAAGGTTGCCTTGAGCAACTAAATAAGGGATATAACAGAACCGCAGGTTGGTTATTGATGCGGTTATCGCTGTTCATATAGTAGCAACAGAAAGTATATAAGTTCTGAATATAATGTATACAACCTATAGATGGGGTGATTGTGTTTGAGTCATAGAGTGGTTGTTACCGGGATGGGCGTAGTTACATCATTGGGCAAAGATTTGGAGACGTTCTGGGATAATCTTATGAGCGGCAAATCCGGTGTATCACAGGTTGAGACCTTTGATGTCAGTGAGTATACTACGCAAATAGCATCCTCTGTTAAAGATTTCGATCCAGAGGCACTTTTTGGTCGTAAGGAAGCCCGCAAAATGGACCGTTTTGTACAATTTGCAGTGGCTGCCGGTGAGGACGCATTGCGAGATAGCGGACTTAAGATCGGTGAAGATATTGATGCCGAAAGAATAGGTGTATCTGTAGGATCAGGTATTGGTGGTCTTGGAACTTGGGAAGACAATCATAACTTGTTGCTTGAAAAAGGACCGAAGCGGGTTAGTCCGTTCTTCATTCCGATGATGATCGCTAACATGGGTTCTGGGCAGTTGTCCATTAACCTTGGTGCAAAGGGTCCTAATACGACGACAGTAACTGCTTGTGCTACAGGAAGTCACTCCATTGGGGAATCCTTCCGCTTGATTCAACGTGGAGACGCAGATGCAATGATCTGCGGTGGTTCCGAAGCGACCATTCGTCCAACAGGTATGGCTGGTTTTTGTGCTATGAGAGCAATGTCCACTCGCAATGATGAGCCTGAGAAGGCAAGTCGTCCGTTTGATGTGGATCGCGATGGTTTTGTTATGGGTGAAGGTGCCGGGATTCTTATTCTGGAATCACTCGAACATGCTGAGAAACGTGGAGCGAAGATCTATGCTGAGGTTATCGGTTATGGTCTAAGCGCAGATGCTCATCATATGACTGAGCCTGATCCAGATGGTGCAGCTCGCTGCATGAAGATGGCAATCCGGGATGCTGGTATCTCTCCTGAAGATATTGATTACATCAATGCTCATGGTACTTCAACGCCTGTAGGAGATAGATCAGAGACTGCTGCTGTTAAAAAAGCATTGGGTGACCATGCCTATAAAGTGGCAATTAGTTCGACGAAATCCATGACAGGTCACCTTCTGGGTGCTGCTGGTGGAGTAGAAGCTATTATCTGTGGCCTTTCTTTGCAAAAAGGGATGATTGCGCCAACGATTAATTTGGACAACCAAGACCCGGAATGTGATCTGGATTATGTACCAAATGTGCCACGTAAAGCTGATCTTGATATTGTAATGTCGAATTCGTTCGGCTTCGGGGGACATAACGCAACAGTTATTCTAAAAAAATATAATTAGTAAGGGGACAGTGCGGTGAAAGGAGAACTGAAGCAGTTACAACAGCAACTTCAAATCCAATTTCACGATTCTGTGCTTCTGAAGCAGGCCTTTACCCATGCATCCTATGTGAATGAACACCGTTTCAATCAGCATCAGGACAATGAGCGTCTCGAATTTCTTGGGGATGCAGTTCTGGAGTTAACGGTTTCTGAATATTTGTACAATCTATTGCCAGACCGACCTGAGGGAGAGTTGACCAAGCTGCGGGCCGCTATTGTATGCGAGCCTTCACTGGTCAAGTTTGCGGAGAGTTTAGGTTTTGGCCGTTATGTACTATTGGGCAAAGGGGAAGAACTTACGGGCGGACGTACTCGCCCGGCCCTGCTGGCTGATGTATTCGAATCCTTCGTGGGAGCGCTTTATCTCGACCAAGGACTGGAAACAGTGCGGAGTTTTCTTGATAATCACGTATTTCCTCTCGTGGAGACGGATGGGAAATTGCAAATGCAGATGACCGATTATAAGACGGAACTGCAAGAGCTAATTCAGCAGCACAATATGGGTACATTGGAATATCGAATTATAGAAGAACGGGGACCTGCACATGAGCGTGAATTCGTCTCAGAGGTGTATATGGCTAACCGTTCACTTGGTAAAGGAAGCGGCCGGTCCAAGAAGGAAGCAGAGCAGCAGGCTGCAGCAGCAGCACTTTTGCATCTGAAAGAGGACGGTGCCTGAGTTTTGCATCAAGGGGACAAGCGGAGGAGAGCAGCAAAGGTCTGAATACCGGCGTTTAGGCGGAGCTCAGACCGTTGCTGCTCTTTTTCGACAATATAAGAACTTATATGTTCCGCGTTACAAAGGATAAGGTACATCTTAATGGTTTTTTAGGGTACAAACGCTATGGTATAATGGGTCAGAGGTGATTGGCAAGTATGTTTTTGAAACGGATAGAATTAGCTGGTTTTAAATCATTTGCCGACAAAACAGAAATGGAGTTTGTGCGCGGTATAACGGCTGTAGTTGGCCCGAACGGAAGCGGCAAAAGCAATATTTCTGACGGCATACGCTGGGTACTCGGCGAACAGAGTGCTAAATCACTGCGTGGCGGCAAGATGGAGGATATCATTTTTGCTGGAAGTGATGCGCGTAAAGCCGTGAATTATGGCGAAGTTTCACTTACGCTTGATAATGAAGATCACACACTTCCGCTGGATTTCAGCGAAGTTACAGTGACTCGGAGAGTCCACCGCAGTGGAGATAGTGAATATTTAATTAATAAGCAATCCTGCCGTCTGAAGGATATCACAGAGCTGTTTATGGATACCGGTATCGGACGCGAAGCGTATTCGATTATCGGGCAGGGTAGGATTGAAGAAATTCTAAGTACTCGTTCCGAAGATCGGCGAGGCATCTTTGAAGAAGCATCAGGTATTGTAAAATATAAATCGCGCAAGAAAGACGCAAGTCGAAAGCTGGATGATACCGAGCAGAACCTGCTTCGTATTCATGATTTGATCAGTGAGCTTGAGGATCAGATTGGGCCACTTAAGGATCAGTCCGAGAAAGCTATCCGCTTTAAGGAACTTCGCGAACAATTAAAACATCAGGAAATTTCAGTATACGTACACCAGATTGAAGGCATTCATACCGCTTGGCAGGAAGGTAACGCTAAGCTTGAAACGTTGAAGGACGAGCAGCTGGAGCTGTCTACTGTGGTTTCGGCTCATGATGCCAAGCTGGAGAGCGGGCGCTCTGAATTGCGCACAATCGAAGCACAGATCGAGAAGCAGCAAGAGCAATTGCTGCGTTATAGCGAAGCATTTGAGAAGAGTGAAGGTTACGGTGAAGTGCTGAGGGAACGCAAGCGCAATCTGGAAAGTAATCGTGAGCAGTTAATGCTCACGTTAGGTTCGGTTGGCGAGCGTTCTGCAGATCGTCAGCGTGAAGTCGTGGATCTGGAGCTTAAGCTTGAACAATCGCGGCTTAAGCTTGTGGATCTTCGGAAACAGATCGAAGATGAAGAGACAAGGCTTGAAGGTGTGGCAGACGGGATTAGCCAGAGCCAGGAAGAAAAGCTCAAAAGTGCTCTTTTGGAGCTAATGAACCTTATGGCGAATGCACGTAACGAAATTCGTTACGCGGATCAGCAAAAGGAGAATCTGGAACGTCGTATGAGCCGCAGTGAAGAAGAAAGCGGCAAATGGACAGCCCGGCATGAAGAGTTGTCTGCCAACCAGAAAGGGCTGAAGGACAAGATTGCCCAGCTGGGGAAGGAGCTTAGCAATCTTCGCGGGGCTTATATCACTGAAAGTGAGCAGCTCAGTAAACGTCAGAAGCTGATCGAAGAAACACAGTCCGGTCTTCGGAAATGGGAACAGAAGCGGGAAGCGCAAGTCTCTCGTCATGAGACCATGAAAGAGATGCAGGATGATTTCGACGGCTTCATGCTTGGGGTTAAAGAAGTGCTCAAGGGTGCGCGCAAAGGACAGCTCAACGGTGTGCATGGTGCGGTTGCGGAGCTGATCTCTGTTCCGGAGAAGCTGGAAATGGCGATTGAGACTGCTCTAGGCGCATCACTTCAGCATGTGGTCATGGATAATGAGACTGTGTCCCGCCAAGCGATATCATTTCTAAAGCAACGTCAGCTGGGACGAGCTACCTTTCTTCCGCTAGATGTTATCCGGCCGCGTCAGATTTCTGGCAGTGACCGTGGTATGGTGGGTGATGCTGACGGATTTGTTGGAATTGGTTCCGAACTTGTTGGTTACGATGATAAATATACTAGCATTATTGGCAGTTTGCTCGGCAATGTGGTTATTGCGGAGAGCTTGGAGCAAGCGAACCGTATCGCCGCTAGATGCCAATATCGTTATCGGGTAGTTACCCTGGAAGGCGATGTAGTTAATGCCGGCGGTTCAATGACCGGGGGTAGCCAGCATAAGAAGAACAATAGCTTGCTTAGCCGCAAACGTCAGCTGGATCAATTAAGCAGTGAGATTGAAGAAAGCGAACGTCAAATAGTGAAGCTGAAGCAAGGCATTGCCAGACTTCGTGAGGAGCAGGAGAACGCTAGCGTGAAGCTGGAGGACCTGCGCCGTGATGGCGATGAGAAAAGACTGGAAGAGCAAAGAGTCTCCGGTGATTTGAAGCAGCTCGAGCATGAGCTTCGGCATGTGCAGGAGCAAGTGGAGAGCACAGGTGCGGAACGCAGTGGCTTTGAGAATGAAGTACGTGCGCTTGAAGAGACGCGGAAGCAAGCCACTGCTGAGCTTGAACGCCTTGAAAAGGAAGAAAAGGAAGCCCATGAGGGTATCCGTAACGCTGAATCAGCGCGTAAAGCGAATGAATCAGCTAAGGAAGAGCTGCAAGGCAAGTTGACCAGTATGAAAGTCTCGGAAGGCAAGCTCGATCAGGAGATATTCTCCCTGGAGGAGCAGTTACGTCGCCTAAGACAAGATGTGGGTTCACAGGACAAGGAGCTGCGCCAGAATCGAAATCTGTTACATACGATTGAACAGGATCTGGCTAACAATGCTTTGGAAGCTGTGAAGCAGAAGGAAGATTTGAACAGTTACCGCTTGAAGAAGGAAGAGACGACTGGAACTTTGGATTTTGCGCGTGCTGAGCGTACAGCGTTAACCCGTAAGCTGGAACTTGAGGAAGGCAAGACTAAAGATCAACGTCAGGCCCTTAAAGTAGTCGAGGACAAGCTGCGTGCCACTGAAGTTTCTGTCGGTCGACTCGATGTGGAGCTGGATAATATTCTCCGCAAGCTGAGTGATGACTACGAGCTAAGTTATGAATTAGCAAAACAGAGATATCCAGTGCCTGAAGATGTACCTGCCGCACAAGCCGATGTACAGCGTTTGAAGCGCAGTATTTCTGCGCTAGGAGAGGTTAACTTAGGGGCGATCGAAGAATATCAGCGGGTCCATGAACGGTATACGTTCCTCAGTGGACAAAAAGATGATCTAGTCGAAGCTAAGACTACCTTGTATCAAGTAATCCGCGAGATGGAAGATGAAATGTCCAAACGTTTCAAACAGACCTTTGATGCGATCCGCAAACAGTTCGGGACCGTGTTCTCAAAGCTGTTCGGCGGCGGGCGAGCGGATCTCATGCTTCTGGATCCGGAACATATGCTGGAAACAGGTATAGATATCGTAGCCCAACCACCGGGTAAAAAATTGCAAAATCTGCAGCTTTTATCTGGCGGTGAACGCGCTCTAACTGCGATGGCGTTATTGTTTGCTATTTTACAAGTGAAGCCAGTTCCGTTCTGCGTATTGGATGAGGTCGAGGCTGCGCTCGATGAAGCGAACGTTGTTCGTTTTGCACAGTATTTACGCGAGTTCTCTGAACAAACTCAGTTCATCGTCGTTACGCACCGCAAAGGAACGATGGAAGAGGCGGACGTGTTATACGGAGTAACGATGGAAGAGGGCGGTGTCTCCAAGCTCGTTTCAGTACGTTTAGAGGATGAAGAAGCTGAGATTGCTTAAATTCATCAAAGAAGAGAAACTTTTAGGAGGAACCAAATGAGCTTTTTTAGAAAATTAAAAGAAAGCATTTCCGGCAAAACGGAAAGTGTAACGAAACAATTCCGCGACGGATTAGAGAAAACCCGTAAAGGTTTTGTAGAGAAGGTCTCCGACCTTATCATCCGCCGCAAAAAGATAGATGAAGAGTTCTACGAAGAGCTGGAAGAGATTTTGATTGGTGCAGACGTGGGTGTAAACACTGTTATGACCCTTGTCGAGGATTTGCGTGCCGAAGTGAAGCAAAATCGGATTGAAGATGCTGCCGAGCTGAAGCCGATTTTGTCCCGTAAGCTTATGGAGCTGCTGCGTGGAGATGATGATAACAGCCTGAAGGAAAATCCGAATGGAATTACGGTTATTTTGTTCGTTGGGGTCAATGGCGTGGGCAAGACGACTACCATCGGCAAGCTGGCTCATCGTTACAAACAAGAAGGTAAAAAAGTTCTTTTGGCTGCAGGGGATACGTTCCGTGCCGGAGCGATTGAGCAGCTTGAGGTTTGGGGCCAACGCGCAGGCGTAGATGTCATTAAACAACAAGCAGGCTCTGACCCGGCGGCTGTAATGTACGATGCGGTCCAAGCGGCAAAGCAACGCAACGTGGATATCTTAATCTGCGATACTGCTGGCAGACTGCAGAATAAAAGCAATCTGATGGAAGAGCTCAACAAAATCTTCCGCGTCATTCAAAGAGAAATCCCAAGTGCTCCACATGAGGTACTGATGGTGCTAGATGCTACGACGGGTCAAAATGCACTTACACAAGCCAAGTTATTTGGTGAAAAGAGTGGCGTCACTGGCTTGGTCTTGACGAAGCTGGACGGTACGGCTAAAGGCGGAATCGTTGTAGCGATTCGTCAGGAAATGAATTTGCCGGTGAAGTTTGTAGGTCTTGGAGAAAAAATGGAAGACTTGCAGCCATTTGATTCGCAGCAGTTCGTACATGCTCTTTTTGCCGGATTAATTGCCGAGGAAGAAGAGTCAGAAGAATCGGAAGAGCAAGTGTAATCAACAGCACAATATAATCATAAAGAAGTCATATTTACAAGGAATGCCCTCGAAGCTATATTTAGTTAGGAGGGCATTCCTTTTCTTTTTTATAAAGGGTTTGTCCGTCATTTTGTAGCAACTGCTAAGCGACTTTTAGAAAGTATAAATGCATCGCGTAAGGGATCCCTTTAAATAACAGCTTTCCCTCACTAATTAGCCTCCAGAAGCGATATTCTATGAATGAGGTACTGAGATACAAATTCCATTGCCCTATAATTGTGCCTACAACTAGACCTGCATTTACGTAGCCATCTCTTTCCTCACACTGTTGAAGTTGCAGAATTAAAGAAAGAATTTCTTCGTCATAGTAACTCTCGGGAACATTCATAAGCTGGCCCTCAGCCCAAACTCTAAGCATATCCTCGGTGTTGCTGATTTTTTGCCATTCTAGTTCATACTGTTTTCTTTGAGCGGAGGTGATAGGGGGTGTGTTTTCGGTAATTTTTATAATTTTTTGCAGAACTTCATTTGGGAGCTGACTAAGTGCTCTGGGATATAAGCCGATTTCAAATGGAGCAGCAATCTCCCTATAAGCCTTGACTGGATCAATAACATGAATAGGTTGCGTCCTCTCACTAAGAATAGAAAGTGCAAATCGTAAACCCGTTTGATCATGGGAGTTATCTCCGCACCAAATAGTGATTTTTTTGTCCTCGGGAATTTCTTTTAAGGTCTGAATCATGGCTGCCAGTTTATGCTGGGGATTTAAATGATAACCCTGATCCGGAAATCGTTCCTGAAACCATAACTCACGGGTATGATAGCCTTCATTATTATGTAATCCACGCAACGGTCCAGCAGAGAACATCTCATTAAATGAAAGTACTCGTATTAAATGACGACAACCCAGATGACTAAGGGCTACCTTCATTGATCCCGCTTCAGACAGGCCAAATAACAGATAAATGTGATTCCGCCTAGTCTCTTCCTGCTCAATTGACATAGTACATTTGTGCTCCATAGGTCACTCTCCCATCGCAACAAATTATACCATACTCAATGAATCCACATCCTCAGGCAACTATATAAAAAATACATTATATGAAAAATTCATAACAGTAATGCTTGTCACACTTCCTGCATACAATTCAATGATGAATCTACATTTCATCTCCGGCAACCTATATAAGAGAGAAAGGAAGCGATTCCAAAAAATACAAATATCTCCGGAATCACATTTCTCTGTTATATATGTTGACATGAACGAGTGGATTTACGTATTATGAGAATATAAACCAATATTTTCATGGGTGTTTTCTGAAATGGAAGTATAAGTTGTTAATAAAGATTACATCTATCGAAAGGAGTCGGGCTCATGTCCAAATTAGATCCTCTGCCAGGTCTGTCTCCGTATCCATTACAGCATTTTTTCGATGAAATGTATGCTGATAAGAGGAATGTCCGGCCGCACTACAGACATGTGAATCGCATGTTTTCCGGAATGAGCTCCGAAGAGCTGCAAGGGAAGCAAAATTTAATGCAGCGTAGGATGATGGAAGAAGGAATTACCTTTACGCTTTATAACCCGGCTCAGGATCATCCTATGGAGCGAACGATCCCCTTCGATATGATTCCACGTATTATCCCTAAGAATGAGTGGGAGAGGCTAGAAGCTGGAATTATTCAGCGTATCACAGCTTTGAATTTATTCATTCATGACATTTACCATGAGCAATACATTGTTAAAGATGGCATCGTCCCTAGGCGTATGATTATTTCCAACTGTTACTTCCGGCCAGAAATGTCAGGTCTGCGAGTGCCCGGTGGAGCTTATATCACCACCTCAGGAATCGATCTGATCCGCCACCACGATGGGCATTATTATGTACTTGAAGACAACCTGCGAACACCCTCCGGCTTTTCCTATCTTTTTAAAGGCAGAACTCTTATGAATCAATTGTTTCCTGAATTGTCCTTTGCCAGCTCCATCCGAGATGTAGATCATAGCTTAAATCGCTTCTTATCCGTGCTTCGTAGTCTATCTCCTTCAAGAAGGTCAGATCCGGTTATAGCACTCCTAACGCCTGGAGAATACAATTCTGCATATTATGAACATGCTTTTTTGGCACAGCAGATGGGTATACATTTGGTCGAAGGACGAGATTTGGTAACAAAGGATCACAAAATATATTTGAAAGAAATGAACGGACTGCGTCGCGTGGATGTGCTGTATCGTCGGTTGGATGATGATTACATTGATCCGCTAGCCTTTCAACCTGATTCTTTATTGGGTGTGGCAGGACTTATGAATGCGTATAGGGCAGGCAACATAGCGATTGCTAATGCGCCGGGAACCGGTGTTGCAGATGATAAAGCGATGTATGTCTATGTACCGGATATGATTCGTTATTATCTGAATGAAGAGCCGATCCTTGGTAATGTGCCGACGTATTTGTTGTCCCGACCCGATGAACGCCTGTATGTTCTTGAGAACCTATCCGAAATGGTTGTTAAAGAAACCTCATTATCCGGAGGATATGGGATGTTGATCGGAAGTGAGGCGACCAAAGAAGAATTAGCGGAGTTCCGAATGAAAATCATTGCCGATCCGGACCGGTATGTGGCACAGCCAATTATGTCCTTGTCCAGAGCGCCAGTATTGTCGGGAGGCACTATGGCACCCCGGCATATCGATCTTCGGGCTTTTGTATTAATGGGCGCAGACCGGAAGCCGCATGTCATACCTGGTGGATTAACACGAGTGGCTATGAAAGAAGGTTCACTGGTTGTGAATTCCTCGCAAGGCGGTGGCGTAAAGGATACTTGGGTTATGGCTTGATCTATTATCTTGTAAGCCTTGATTGTGAATCAAAAATATGCAGCATCAATTTGGAGGATAAAGGAGTGGCTAAAGATGCTGAATCGAAATGCGGAGGCTTTATTCTGGATCGGCCGATATATTGAAAGGGCAGAGAATCATGCGCGGCTAATCAATGTACATTATCATATCCAGCAGGAAGAGGATTTTCAGGAAGAAGGACATAAATGGTCGAGGCTTATCGATGCATTAGGAGTTCGAAGTGAATATTTGCAGCAGTTCGAAACCTTTTCTGAACAGGACGTGTTATCCTTTATTACACTCGATTTAGGCAATTCGAATTCATTATTCTCTTGCGTACATCATGCTAGAAATAATCTTCGCACACTGCGTCAGCATCTTCCAAGTGAGCTATGGGATATCGTCAACAGCTTTAATCTATGGCTTGGGGAGCGGTCAGTCGCTGATATTATGAGTGGCCCACATCATTTCTACCAGCAGGTGAAGGAACGTGCGGCTATGTTTCTAGGAGCAGAACAATCCGTAATGCTTAGGGGAAATGAATGGCATTTTATAGAGAGCGGCCGTTTTCTGGAACGTGCAGAGAATACGACGCGTATTTTGCAGGCAGTTATTGTCTCTTGCCGTTTTAAAGAGCTTAATGCAATTTATATTCAGTTACAGGCTGTGCTAAAATCGGTAAGTGGTTATCAGGCGTTTCGCCGTTATTATGCAGATGCTATGTCACCGGAGAGCATTTTAGATTTTTTGATCGCAAATCCCAAATTTCCACGTTCGATCCGCTTTTCTTTTCACCAGCTGGAAGAGCATTTAGCTAGACTTGAATTAGATTCCTCAGAAAAAGGCTCAGGTCATGAGAAGGTCATCCGTCAAGCAGGAAAGCTGAAGGCAGAGCTGGATTATATGGAGAAAGAGGAAATGTCCGGTGAACTGGTGGAAGATGTGCTGCAATCACTCGTAATATCTTGCCAGAGACTGGGCAAAACGATGGAGGGCGCCTTTTTTCGGCGAGAAGGAGTATCTGTATGAAGATTCAAATCAATCACACCACCACATACAGTTATCCAGAGCCGGTTACGGACAGTGTCAATGAAATCAGGCTTACCCCACGCACCAACTATCGGCAATCCTGTTATCACCATGAGGTTGAAGTATCTCCGGCAGCTAATCTATTAACGTATGAGGATTTCTTCGGTAATCGGGTGCATGCCTATTCGGTTAATAAGCCACATACGGAAATGGTAATCCATACTAAAGCTACTGTAGTAACGCTGGATAAAGCCCAGGGTACCGATCTTCCGCGAACCAGCCTTGAAGAGCAAGTTAAACTATTAAATGATGAAAAGTTTCAGAACCGTTATATTGAGTTTATTTTGCCGACCCGTTATACCGAGGTGACTCCTGAATTAGTGGAGTTCGCTTCCCAGTACCCTTTTAGTGAAGCTAAGGATATGTATGAATGGATTCTGAAGTTATCTTCGACGATTTATGAACAGTTCACCTATGATCCTGAGGCAACAAGCGTAAATACAACGGTAAAAAAAGCCCTCAAGCTCAAGCGGGGGGTCTGTCAGGATTATGCTCATCTTATGATCGCTGTCTGCCGCAGTGTGGGTCTGCCTTCAAGATATGTTAGTGGATATCATTTTGTCGGTGATCTACAGAGCAGCAATGCTAATTTCGAGCAGGCTTCACATGCTTGGGTGGAGACCCATATTCCGGGTACGGGCTGGCTTGGTTTTGATCCGACGAATAATGTTGAAGTGAACTGGCGTTATATCAAGCTGGGTCATGGACGGGATTATAAAGATATAGTACCTGTAAAAGGGGTATATCGCGGTGGAGCAGGCACACTGACTGTAAAAGTGGACGTACGCAAGCTGGACAACTGAACTGAAATAATTGAAACATCGAACATCGAACATCGAAACAATCAAAATATTTTAAATACTCTAAATATTCGAAACAAACTCTCCGCTCATCTTATTGAATGGGGAGATTTTTTTGTGCGGCGTGCCTAAATTCTGAAGATTTATGAACGAGATGATTCCATTACAGGTTTATTTGGGTAATCTTGATCCATAGTACTTATCTTACAGACATTAGAGGAGAGATTACATATGAGCCCAAACATATCTAAGAAACAAAGATTTATTGGAAAAACAGCGATTATAACCGGAGCGGGCTCGGGAATTGGCCGTGCTACCGCTATTAAGCTGGCGCGGGAAGGTGCAAATGTAGCATTGTTCGATTTAAATCTTGAAAGAACCTCTTCCTTGGCAGAAAAGCTTAATAAGCTTCGAAAAGATTGTGCGCTGGCCATAGAGGTAGATACTTCGGATGAGAAAAAGATGGAGGAAGCCGTACGTTGTACGGTGGAACAATTCGGAGGTGTGGATGTAGTATTCGCTAACGCGGGAATTAATGGCGCTGTGGGCCCGATAGAAGAACTAAGCTTGAGCGACTGGGAGCGTACGATGTCGGTGAACTTGACGGGGACTTTTTTGACTCTGAAATATACTATTCCTCATCTGAAAGATAAAGGGAAGGGCAGTATTATTATTACTAGTTCCATTAATGGGAACACTAGATTTGCCAGCTTTGGGTGGTCTACTTATAGCACTACCAAAGCTGGACAGGTGGCTTTTGCCAAAATGGCAGCTCTCGAGCTTGCTAAGTTTAAGATTCGTGTGAATGTGATCTGCCCTGGGGCTATTGCTACGAATATAGATGAAACCACTGAAATGAGCGAGGATGTAGAAGCAATCGTCATTCCGATTGAATTTCCTGATGGAGCGCAACCCTTGGCGGATGGACCGGGCAAGCCGGATAATGTCGCTGATCTCGTTGCTTTTCTGGCTTCGGATGAATCTATCCATATTACAGGTGCGCAAATCGTGATTGACGGCGCGGAGTCCTTGTTATCCTAATTTCGAGATCGCTTCCCGGTATTGCTCGTACCATTTATTCCATTCGTCTTTCCGTGACTCCAGCGTCGTGCCTTCCAAAAGATGCTGGATCACTTCTAGACAAACATGCCAGCCAGCGAGATCTCGTGGTGTATGCGGGGTAAGCGTTTGTAGTGTTTCGTTCAAGACGAGTAAACAGCCTTCTGAATTAGGGTATAACTCAAAACGAACAAGATCTTCAGCCCATGTAAACTCAAAAATAGATTGATGCTGCAGCACGGTAATTTCCATATCAACAAACGTTCCGTTTTGCATATCAAACTTTATAAGTCCGCCTTCACGCAGGTCCTCGATTTTTAATTCAGAGAACCATAAGGCAAGCTTCTCATTTTCGGTCAAATAGGACCAAATCTCAGTTGCGGAATGCTTTAACTGGCGTTCGAAACGAGCGACATAATGTTGATCTTCTTTTTGGATGTTAGCTAACATTTATATTTCTCCTTTGGACTACTGCGGTAGTCCTTTTTTTATTGAGTTGAGGATCATTAGAAAGAGTATAGCAATCGCCTGTGTTAATTGCACGATCCGGCTTGAAGCGTAACCTATAGGGAATAGAGGGCAATAAAATAGCGGGAGAAATAAGGTCATAAGCAAGTCCACGAGCTCGATTTGCGTACGGCGCGGAGATAGTGTTGGCGGGGAAAAGGGATTGAAGATAGGGATAAGTGAATGATGAATGGCGGAAGTAAACAGTAGCATCTACGGTGGCGAGGATGCATCGGCGTTGCGGACTGTATTGCAGCTAATTGGCGTTTTTGATGTGTTTATTAGAAGTATCGGACCGCATAGCGCTTATTGCTGCGATTTTAAAGAAAAGTAGGGCATGTTTGAGTGAATAGCTGCAACTGTGTCCGATAGTATAGCGAAATGGACTAAATTAGTGAAATAAGGGCTGCTGGGTCCGAACGATCTATGGCGACGAAGATGTAATGAGGGTGTAAAGGATGTAGTATACGAGCAAGAGCTACTGGGTCCAATCGATTTGCGGAGGCATGGATTCGCTGACGTTGCGGACTGTATTGCAGCTATTTGGAGTTTTTGGTGTGTTTATTAGAAGTATCGGACCGCATAGCGCTTATTGCCGCGATTTTGAACAAAAGTAGGGCGTATTTGAGCGAATAGCTGCAACTGAGTCCGATAGCAGAGGGAATAAGCCTGAATTTGTGAAATAAGGTCATCTGAGTCCGAACGTTACATGGTAGCGAGGATGCATCGGCGTTGCGGACTGTATTGCAGCTATTTGGTGTTTTTGGTTTGTATTTTGAACATATCGGACCGCATAGCGCTTATTGCTGTGATTTTGAACAAAAGTAGGGCGTGTTTGAGCGAATAGCTGCAACTGTGTCCGATAGTACAGCGAAAAGGACTAAATTAGCGAAATAAGGGCTGCTGGGTCCGAATGATCTATGGCGACGAAGAGGTAATGAAGGTACAAAGGATGTAGTATATGAGCAAGAGCTACTGGGTTCGATCGGTTTGCGGAGACCTGGATTCGCTAATGGATCGGACTGTATTGCAGCTATTTGGTGTTTTTGGTTTGTATTTTGAACATATCGGACCGCATAGCGCTTATTGCCGCGTTTTTGAACAAAAGTAGGGTGTGTTTGAGCGAATAGGTACAACTGAGTCCGATAGTACAGCGAAAAGGACTAAATTTGTGAAATAAGGGCTGCTGAGTCCGAACGATCTATGCCACGAAGATGTAATGAATGTGTAATGAATGTGTAATGAATGTGTAATAAAGGATGTAGTATACAAGCAAGAGCTCCTGGGTCCAAACATTTCACGGTGGCCAGTGTATGCTGACGTTGCGGTTATGGGCTTAGAATATACATTGTGTACGATAGTTACAGAGTCTGAGCTATTCAACTGTGCGACGAGGGCAAGGGGCATTTGAGTAAATAGCTCGCCATCCCTATAGTTAACAGCATAGGAAAGATCTGAGAAAGCATTCCGGCACCTTGATGCAAATCCTAAGTCTTTTATGCTAAAATTAACGCAATTCCGTAAAATCTACTTTTGCTTAGGCAGGGTAGTTAATAGTGTGGCATTGGTGAAGGAGGCTGCGTATATGGGGATGATGTCTTGGTTAGCTGAGCAGCGGATTCAGGAGTCTATGCGTAACGGGGAATTTCGAGATTTACCTGGGCATGGCAAGCCGCTGGAGCTCGAGGATTTATCGGGTGTGCCGGAAGAATTGCGGATGTCTTTTAAAATCATGAAGAACTCCGGACTGGTGCCTGAGGAAATCTCTCTGCGAGCTGAATGTGTTACGTTGGAAGGATTGCTAGCGGCTTGTCATAATAGCGGAAGTGCAGAAACCAGTGAGGGCAAGGCTTTGCGGTCAAAACTGTCTATGAAAAGACTGCGTCTACAGGAGTTATTGCGTGAACGCGGCTTGGATAGTAACCCTGCTTTTATGCAATACAGTGCTCAAATACACGAACAGATGATAAAGGAAGAGGAATAACGCTGGTTACGTTATTGCCTAAATGCCTACAGTCATTTGGACATCAGAATAAATAGTGTAAAATAAAAAGGCATCTCTTGGTCGTTTTAGACAGAAGAGCTGCCTTTTTGCTTGTTATGTGTAACTAAACATGTATACTCATCTAATTTGTTTAAAATATACCCATTCCGGATCGCCATCATCTAAATTCTCAATGACTCCGCTTTTAACAAACCCTTGAGAAAGACATAGTTGCTGCATGATCGTATTGGATTCATTGGTGGAGGTGAAAAGCTTGGGGGTGAGGCATTGTTCCTCGATGTAGCTAAGGAGTGTTTTGGCTATGCCTAGGCGTCTGTACTCAGGATCCACAATGACCAGCTGAATAAAACAACATTCGAAAAAGGTGGTATCGCAGCAAGCAAATCCTACAAACGTTCCATTATGCGATGCTACGTAACACTGCTCATGCTTGATATATTTTTCAATCTTCGATTTGCGGCTTTCATTGCCAATGATCTTGCTGTCTATTTTGGTGAGCATGGGTAGATCTGAAATTGTAGCTTTTGTTACGAATATCATAGTAAGTCTCCTTATTAATATTATAGAGGGTATGGATGGTAAGTCTTGATCTTTAAGGTTTTTTCACACATGATGAAGATGATCTAAGATAACTTCAAGGAAAATTATAACATATGATTATAGACGATGGAGAGATAGAATGAAACAGCTTCCGATTATACAGGTGCTTCCTGACCTGAAAAACATACTTAACACTGCGCAGGCAGCAGTACTTATCGCTGAACCGGGTGCAGGCAAAACAACAGGAACGCCTCCGGCGTTTTTGGACGAGCCTTGGATGGCGGGTAAAAGCATTTTAATGTTAGAGCCTAGAAGGCTTGCTGCTAGATCTGCCGCCACTTACATGGCATCCTGCCTTGGAGAAAGTGTTGGACAGACGGTAGGTTATCGGATGCGGAATGACACTAAAGTAGGCAAAAATACGCGGATTGTTGTAGTCACTGAAGGAGTATTAACGAGAATGCTGCAAAGCGATCCTTCTTTGGGTGATGTGGGTTTAGTTATTTTTGATGAGTTCCATGAGCGCAGTCTTCATGCGGATTTGGGACTTGCCCTTACACTGGAAGCACAGGCTGTGCTGCGGGAGGATCTAAGGATTCTTATCATGTCAGCTACTTTGGACAGTGAGCAGGTGTCTGCTTTACTAGGCGATGCGCCCGTAGTAAATTGTCCGGGCAGAACCTATCCTGTAGAAACAATCTATGTGCCAACTACTGGGAATCTTCCACTGGAAAAAACTGCTGCAGCTGCTGTGAGACGTGCGCTTGTTGAACAACCCGGAGATATTCTCGTCTTTTTACCGGGGGAAAGAGAAATACGCAGAACTCAAAGTGAGTTGGAAAATGGAAGCTTGGCAGAGCAGACGGTAATTCGCCCTTTATATGGCCAGCTGCCACAAAATATCCAAGATGCAGCCGTGGCTGCATCGTTTCAAGGTGAACGAAAAGTAGTGCTCGCGACTTCTATCGCTGAGACAAGTCTAACGATTGAAGGCGTGCGAACGGTAATTGACACAGGGCAGCGCCGTACACAGGTATTCTCACCACGCACAGGAATGCCAAGTCTGACGACAGTCCCGGTATCGAAAGCCTCCGCGGATCAACGGCGGGGACGTGCTGGACGAACAGCCCCTGGCGTGTGCTACAGGCTGTGGAGTCAGGAGGAGCATAATCGACTTCCGGATGACAATGTGCCGGAGATTATGCAGACGGACCTTGCGCAGCTCGCTTTGGAGCTGGCGCTGTGGGGCGTGCGCGATACTGCCGCGCTATCTTGGCTTGACGCGCCGCCCGCTGCGCCTTTTGCGCAGGGCACCGCGCTGCTGCACCAGCTCGGCGCGCTGGACGCCGGCGGCGCCATTACGCCGCATGGCCACAGCATGGCCGCGCTTGGCGCGCACCCGCGAGCCGCGCATATGCTGCTGCGCGCGGCAGAGCTTGGCACAGCACCGCTCGCCTGCCGGCTGGCGGCGCTGCTGCAAGAGCGGGACCTTTTCAAGGGTCCCGCGGCCCTAGATTGCGACCTCACGCTCCGCGTTGAGGCGCTGCTCCGGTTCGAGCGCTCCGCTGATAGCGGCGGAGCGGACCCGGCGGCTCTGCGCGCTGTGCTGCGCGAGAGCCGCCATTTCCTGGCGCAGCTGCAAGCCGCGCCGGGCGAGAACGTGAACGACATCAGCCGCTGCGGGCTGCTTCTGTCGTTCGCCTATCCCGACCGGATCGGGCAGAAACGCGGCGATGGCGCGTTTCTGCTCTCCTCCGGTCGGGGGGCGGCCATGCGGGAAGGGCAACCGCTGGCCCGGTCATCATATATCGTAGCTGCTTCGATCGATGATCGCGCTACACAGGGCGCAATTATGCTGGCAGCTGAGATAGAAGAAGGACAACTGCTTTCCTATCACGCAGACCGCATCACCGAGGAAGCGGATGTGTATTGGGATAAAGAAAGTGGAAGTGTGAAGAAACGTCGTCGCACAATGCTCGGCGCGTTGGTCTTAAAAGAAACTTCACATGAAAGACCCTCCGCGGAAGAAATGGCAAATGTACTATTAAGTGTCATCGCTACAGATGGCATTGAAATCCTACCGTGGGAGAAGGGAACTATACAGCTTCGCGAACGTTTGATGTTTATGCATACCTTACGTTCAGATTGGCCGGATGTATCAGATGTTGCTTTAATTGCTACGTTGGATGAATGGCTTTTGCCATATCTGCAAGGTATGAGGAACCTCCGCGACCTTCAGCGTGTACCGTTAGCGCGAGCGCTTGAGGGGATGTTAGACTGGAATCAGCGGCAGATGCTGGAAAAGGAGGCACCTACACATATATCTGTTCCTAGTGGCACGCGTGTGCCTGTAGATTATACTAATCCTGCTGCCCCGGTATTGGCAGTAAGATTGCAAGAGATGTTTGGACAGCTGGACACACCTCGAATTGGAGGGGGAAAATTGCCAGTATTGCTGCATCTTTTGTCACCAGCTAGACGACCTGTGCAGGTAACCTCTGATCTAGCAAGTTTTTGGCGGGGGACCTATTTTGAGGTCAAAAAAGATCTGAAGGGACGGTACCCGAAGCACTATTGGCCAGATGACCCATTACAGGCTATTCCGACTAATCGTACACGTCCTGTAAAATAATTTATGGTTACATATGCTCTTAAAATTTTTCCTTAGATGTTTGGTCTCCCGTTTAAAGGGTAATTACTAGCGAAGACAATTACTAAGGAGGGCTTCAAGTGACTAAAAAAATCGTAGGTATTTTCGACACAGAACAAGAAGCAACCAGAGCAATTGAAGGACTTCACAATCAAGGATTTAATAATGATGAAATATCAGTAATCACACGTGATCGTGATGAGCTTAGAAACATCTCAGAGGATACAGGCACAAAAGCTCCAGAAGGAGTAGCAACAGGCGCTGCTACAGGTGGTGTAGTTGGCGGCGTTGCCGGACTATTAGCAGGGATCGGAGCATTGGCGATTCCGGGGATTGGACCGATTCTGGCGGCAGGGCCTATAGTTGCAACCCTTACAGGTGCAGCAGTTGGTGCAGGCGCAGGTGGATTAGTCGGCGGCTTGATCGGACTCGGTATTCCTGAGGATGAGGCTAAAGAGTACGAAGGTTATGTGGAAAGCGGCAAAATCCTTGTACTAGTCGATGATAATGGACGCGGCTATCAAGCACATGATGTGTTCCGCGGTAACCGTTCGCTGAATACTCAGCGTTACGAAGGCGTCTATAACGAAGACACTAGACTAGGAAATTCGATGGCTAACAGAGCGGATCGGACGGCTGAAGTCTACAACCGCGATAAAATATAACATTATAATAACCTGCTTTAAAAGCGGTAAAAGGTTACAAGGAGCGATTCTCCGATTTAATGGAGAATCGCTCCTTTTGTATTTTTAGTCCATCGCGCCTCCCGGAATCCCCCTTTGCTCATCCTCTTCTGAGTGGTACGGACCCAGATGACGCTATTGGCTAATTTTTGCTCTTTGCAGCAGGATTTCGGACTCCATGGACGCTATTCTATAGAATGAGACTCTTATTTGCTGTTTTTTATGCCAATAGCTGCAATGGGGTCCGATAGGGCTCCAAATATCGGATAAAATTGCGTTTAAGGTCCGCTGTGTCCTTTGCTACTACGTTCCTGCATCGTTTCGGAGTGTCCTTATGCTGCAACGCACGTGCTGTCTTTGTATTGCTACGTAAGCGCACCCGGTCACGTGTCCTTATGCTACAGAGTATTCGCATCGGATTGCAACTCTGAACGTGCCCCGTTACGCAGTGTCCTTAATACTACTACGCACGTGCTGTCTTTGTACTGCTATCTATGCGTACCCGATCACTGTGACCTTTGTTGGAGGGTCATCGTTCCGCTGACGTACATGCACCGTTCCCTAGAGTCCTTTTACTATTACGTACGTGCATCGTTCCACTGTGTCCTTGTATTGCTACGTAAGCGCACCCGGACTCTGTGTCCTTATCCTACTGAGCATACGCTCCCGGTTTGCAGCTACGAAATCCCCCCGTTCCGCAGCGCCCTTATGGTTGCTAAGCACGTGCCACGTTCCGCAGTGTCCTTATATGCTGCTACCTTGCACGATCTTAATCAAGGATACGAAGCATGCGGACGAAAGAATCAGCTGCCACGGATAACCTCATATCGCGATGGATTGCGAAGCCTATATTCCGGGGTGGAGGGGGATCATCTAATTGCAACTCGAAAAGTTCTCCTTTTTGAATCTCCTCAATTACAAAAGAACGGCTAATAAAGGCTACCCTGTAACCAAGTCTTGCAAATTCAGAGAGTAAATCGATGCTGCCCAGCTCTATATCTGGTTTAACGGACAACCGCTTACCAGCAAACCAATGATCAACAAACAGTCTGGTGCTGCTTTCTGGGGATAATAAAATAAAAGGTAACTCTGCAAGTTCTTTTGCCGTAAGCGAACGGTTTGCCAGTTCCTGAAAGGCTCGTCCCACTACAAAACAATCCTCAAGGGTGGCAAGCGTCTGAATACTTAATTGTGGATCGTCAATAGGCATATGGACGAGCGCACAGTCTATTTCGCCTTCTTTCAAACGTTTGGTGATCTCATGCGTTTTTCCGTGTGATAGCCGAATTCGTATGCCGGGATATTGTTTGTGGAATGCGTTCAATTGCGGCAGCAAAAGATTTTTTATAAGGGAATCACTTGCTCCAATCCGAACTTCTCCCTCGTTTAATTGCTTTAGATTATGAAGATGCTTTTGTGCAGAATCCAGCATGACTAAAGAGGGCTCAACATATTCCAATAACGCCCGTCCTTCCTCGGTTAGCTCTACACCTTTAGATAAACGATGAAATAATTTGAGGCCTAAAGAATCCTCCATTTGTTTAATGGCATAACTTACGGATGGCTGTGTAATATGCAATTCATTTGCAGCCTTTGTTAGATTTTTGTAACGAGCCGTATATAAAAAAATACGATACCATTCAAGGTTAAAGAATTTGATATAGATCACCTCTATGACAGTCTGTTGAAAATGTGATTTCATTAATTGCAACAATCTTATTATAATTTGGATATATAAATAATAAAAGAGTCGGCAATGGAGGTTTGAATATTATGGCAGGTAACACATTTGGAGAAGTATTTAAGATTACTACCTTTGGAGAGTCACATGGTGCAGCGGTTGGGGTCATAGTGGATGGAGTTACACCTAATGTTGAAATTGATGAAGCATATATTCAGAAACAGATGGATAGAAGGAAACCAGGCCAGTCCTCTGTAACTTCACCGCGTAAGGAATATGATGTGGTGCAAATACAATCAGGAATATTCGAAGGGAAAACAACCGGAACTCCACTCTTTGTAGTTCTGTACAACAAAGATATGAAACCGGAGGCCTATAACGATATTCAGCATTCATTTAGACCCGGCCATGCGGATTATACTTTTTTGCAGAAATACGGAATTCGCGATCATAGAGGCAGTGGACGGGCATCAGGCAGGGAAACAGCGGCAAGAGTAGCTGGCGGAGCGATCGCTCGGAAACTGCTCGAAAGAAGAGGGGTTGAGGTACTAGCCTACACGCAAGAGGTCGGAGGGATTAAGTGTCAAACCTTTGATGAAGATGTTATTGAACAAAATGCAGTCCGCGCCTGTGATGCTAAGGCTGGAGCTGAAATGATTAAAAAAATTGAACACTTAGCTTCGATTGGAGACAGCTGCGGAGGTATCGTGGAGTGTCGGATTAGAGGGGTTATTCCGGGTCTTGGAGAACCCGTATTTGATAAATTGGATGCAGAGTTAGCTAAAGCGATGTTATCTATTGGTGCTGTAAAAGGAATAGAGTTTGGAGCTGGATTCGAAGCGGCCTCTATGCTTGGAAGTGAACATAATGACGCGATGAATAAGGATGGATTTCTTAGTAACCATTCCGGTGGGATTATAGGCGGAATCAGCACAGGAGAAGAGATTATTTTTCGAATAAGTGTAAAGCCTACATCCTCGATTTCTGTTACTCAACAGACCATAAACACGAATGGTGAAGAAGTTGAGATTAAAACGGAGGGCAGACATGATCCATGTATCTGTCCGAGAATCGTGCCGGTTGTTGAAGCAATGGCTTGCTTAGTATTGGAAGATCTTTATAAAAGACAAGCTGCTATTTTTGGATGAAACACTTTATAAAATGAAAAAAATCAAAGACTGCACCTCTTAGCAATAGACTGTGAGGTGCAGTCTTTTTTGCATATGTGGTATCATATGGATAATCATTCAAATTATGCTTTGTCTCTAGCTATGCCATAAGATACAGCACAGCGAAAAGGAGGGAATAGATGAGAATCTTTGTTGCAGGTGCTGCAGGTGTGATTGGACGGTCATTGCTTCCTAAGTTACTACAAGCGGGGCATGAGGTTATCGGTCTGACCCATAAAGAAGAAAACAAAACAATCCTTGAGAGCTTAGGGGCACAAGCGGTAATCGCGGATGTGTATGAGCGTGAGTCTATATTTGCGGCTATTCAAGCAGCCCAACCTGAAGTGGTAATTCATCAGCTGACTTCATTAAGTCAGCGGAATTTTGCAGATAATTCAAGGATAAGAATAGAAGGAACACGAAATATTGTCGATGCTTCACTGACAAACGGGGTTAAACAGATTATTGCTCAAAGTATCTCTTGGGCTTATGAAGCTGGTGAGGGACCTGCCACGGAGAATACTCCATTAGATACTAATGCTTCTGAATCCCGGATGAGAACCATTGAGGGTATCCGCTCACTTGAAAAGGCAGTTGCAGAAATTCCTAATCATGTGATTTTGCGGTACGGAATGTTGTACGGCCAAGGGACTTGGTATGATACTGCGGGATTAATGACAGAAGAAATTCGACAAGGGAGACTGACTGCAACAGAAGCGGTTACGTCATTCCTTCACGTGGAGGATGCAGCTAACGCGGCGGCGCTTGCTCTGAACTGGCCTTCTGGTCCAGTTAATATTGTGGACAATGAACCTGCGCGAGGAATAGATTGGGTGCCTGTTTTTTCTGAAATCTTGGGAGCTCCTAGACCTCCTTTGCAAATGGGCAGAGAAGGCTGGGAACGGGGGGCGTCCAATACAAAAGCTCGAATGGATTACGGATGGAGTCCATCATACCCTTCATGGAGGTCAGGTTTTGCTCAGAGCTTGAAAGGTTAGAGATGAATCCAAACATGTACAAGGAGAGATAACATGAGTAAATTAAAGAATTTTTCTTTAGTAGTCGTGAATTTAATTGCTGATCTATGGTTTGGAATCGTTCGAAAACCAGAGTTTTATGATAAACACACCGTTACTAGAACAAAGAAAGGGTATGTCCTGTTTGTATCTATGGCAGGCATTATCGCAGTGGGTTCAGCTTTTTGGTTATGCTCAAGAATATATTAGAGAAAAGGCTGCCAATTGGCGGTCTTTTTTTGATATTGGATGTCAGAAAGCTAGAATGTTATTTTATTGCTTAATAGATGGTTAAAAATTGAATTTTTTAAAAGAGCAAGGTTCCAATGAATTCTCCTACAAACATGTGTTCACTTATTCTCAACAATCCATAGTAGCCTCTCGAGTCACCATTCCAAAACAGGCTCCTTATTATGTTCAGCGCATAAGATTAATGTCTAAACTCATGGATGAAAATCGTGCCAAAGTGACGCTTATTGCCGCCTCAGCTGGGTTTGGAAAAACGACACTTGCGGCCGAATGGGCTCGTACTCATTCCGATGAGGTTGCATAGCTTGCAGATAACCATCTTGTACGGTTCTGGTTAAATTTGCATGCTGCAATTGAGAGAATCTTTCGCCCCTTTTTAAATCACTTAGATTTGATTATCCAGTCTGTTCGTGACGGTTCAGTAGAAACTGCGATTCCTCTTTTATTAAACGATCTGCATTCTCTTCCAGGCTCTATTACACTTATAATGGATGATTATCATGCGATTACGAATCAATCGATTCATGAAAGTATGGGCTTTTTCATCGGACATCTTCCGGCTAATGTGAAGCTTGTAATATTGAGTAGAACCCTCCCGCCACTCGCCTTATCCCGCGTAAGAGCACAACAGGAACTACTACTAGAATTAAGTAACGATGATTTGAGATTTACATTTGACGAAATTGATGAGCTACAATCTCAATCCTTGAGCGAGCAGCTTTCACAAGATGAGTTATTTTTGCTTTGGAAAAAACAGAAGGATGGGCAGCGGGTTTAATTCTTGCCTTCCGCTCTTTTTCAGGAAGGGCTGGTCTTGGAAGCTATCCAGCATGCTTTTGAGGCAGAGGATTATACGTTTTCTGCATCATGTATGGATAGGCCTTTCAATTCAATTATCAAAGATGGCGATGAATCTACATTGCTAGATTTACTAGATAAGTTGTCGATCAAAAATATGATTGTGCACCCTGATTTGTTTTATTTTCAAGCGGGTTCTGGCTGTCGCTGGACGATCAGATGATGCCAAACGCTTCTTACAAAGGTTGAACTTTTCATGGAAGAGGAATTTATTATTCCGAAAAAAGAGCAAGCCGTAATTCAAATGCGGTTGGATCTGTATCGTGCTTCGGTTGCATTTTATCAGGGGGACGTGGATACGTTCGTTGAGCTATTGGACCAAAACAGGGAAGGCATAGAGAAATTTGCATCTATAGTAAACGTTACAAGGACATGGTTTTGTATTTTTGGCGGATCTTTTCTATGAACGGAATCATCTTAAAGATGCAAATGTCCAACTGGACAAAGCGCTTGTTATGTGTAATTCCACGAGGCATGTGAGCGTGTGGGTGCCAGGGGTTATTTTGCAAGCTAAAATGTTAAAAGCAATAGGTCATGTGGAAGATGCAGCGGAGGTTTTGCAGACAGCTATTGCGGAACTTAAGCAATATCATTCTCCTGGCAGGGAAAGATTGCTGGAAGCCGCATATATTCGAATTCAGTTCTCGCAAGGACTGTTAAGTAGCGGTGATGAATGGCTAACGAAAAGGCATATTAGTGCAAATGATAAACCTAATGTTGCCCGGGAATACGAACAAATCACACTCGCGCGTATGCTGATGGCACGTCAAGCTTATCAAAAGTTAGAGGTTAAAAACCGGGTACAAGCCGTTTCTAAGATAAAAGAAAAGCATTTGCTTTAAATCGGCAAAAGATTAATATAACAGTTTATTACCAAACATTTACTTTAAGAAGTGATACTATGGAATACAGAAGGTGATAGGACTAGCGAGGAGGAAATGTAAATGCAATTAATGGCATGGTCTGAATACGAGATTTCATATGACTTAAATAATGATTATTCTATTCGTAAGGCAGACTCAGAAGAGTGGGGACTGTATTGTTCCATTTATTATAATATGCAATATAACGGTTTTTTTAAAGAAGAAAGGTTCAATTCTGCCCAAAGAAACGCTTTTTGGATTTATAAAGGCGAGTCTAAAATAGGTGGAGTAAGGATGTCGCCTAACCGGATATATCATTTATTTGTTATTCCACCGTTTAACGATACATTTGTGGTGCTGAAGCTATTAAAAAAGCTTTTGATTTATTGGTCGGATAGAACAAAACCTATAAAAACCTTCGAGGTTCTGCCAGACCAGGTTCAATTATTTGCGCGGGCGGGGTTTTGGCCTGATGAGTTCAGATGCCGTTGGATGCACCGTCCTACAGATTATTTTGAGGTCGAATGGAACGAAGAGTTAAGGATTGAAAGTCCTCAGATCGAAGATAATGGAATGGGCGCTAAACGATTTATTCTTGAAGAGCAGATCGCCGAATGTAACTTTGCGAGCTTCGATGGAAGTCTTGAGGCAACAAGGAGAAAAAAATTCGCTTATGAAGATTTTATCCCAAGTGAAGAACCTAATTATACAAATGAAGAATTACTGACAGCGTCAACGCTTGTGTATGATAAGAAATCAGGACAGCTAATTGCGAATTGTCTTTTGGGTTTACAAGATGATTACGCAGCAGTTTACAGTATTGGTGTAATACCTGCTTACAGAGGAAAAGGGATTGCTACACTGATGTTGAAAAGAGGACTTAATCTCCTGAAAGATAAGTATCCGATCCTAAGATTATATGTCATGGAAGGTAATGATGCGGAGTCTGTTTATTTAAATCTAGGATTTGTCCCTGGAGTACAAGAGATACAGAGTATGTATATTCCTATGCACGACTAAGAAAGGCTGCCAGATGGCAGCCTTTTTTTTGTTAACTAGGCATGAGAGGTAATAGGAAACATGAAATGTTGAGGGAGTTCTTTTAATAGCGGACGTATAAATAAGGTATCTTCACTCTGGGAAATTAATTCTGCCTTAACTTGATCGATTGGATAATCTGGTGTGAAATAAAAATGTATAACTTCAGTATCCGGAGAAATAATGCTTTTCAATACTGTATTGATATCAAAACTTGTTGTACTGATAATATCAAAAATATGAAGCTGATGATCCTCATGTTTAAAGATCACAATAACGTCAGCCTCTTCAATATAATAAAAGGAATCGTGAAAAGGAAGAATAAAATAAAACAGCAGCTGATGTTCATTATTTATCACACTTAGCGCGGAGGATACCGGTGTTCTTTTGACTGCAAAATTTTTGATCATGCTAAAATCAACGGGGTTACCTATAGATAAAGGCCGCACAGAGTAGGTTGTAGTTGGCTGATTGCTAAGATGAGCAACGTTAAGTGAAAAGCTGCTTTCTTGCATGCGTTCAAACCCGAATTTAGGATAAAAATCCAAAGCGCGCTCATTAGCAAATAAGTAGAGAAAGTCGTATTCATGTTCGTACTTAGCGATAATGTGGTCTATTAATTTTCGGGATAAGCCTTGCATACGATAATCAGGATGTGTCATCACCGTCCCAATTTGGATGGCGTTGTATTCTTTTTTGTTGATGAGAATAGTCATTTTATTAATAGATGCATTCGCAATGACGTGATCTTCATCGATAAAGGAATAACAAATATATTTGTCATTCCAGCCCCCTTGTTCATACCAAGGTTTAAAATCAATACCAAAGATTGATTGGGCTAAAGAATTGAAGCTAAGCTTATATTTATCGATGTGTTTATAATCGCTAATCAATTGATATTCATTCATAGAATATACCTCTATTTCAGATGATTTTGGGATTCGCATTTTATGAATATATAATACTATGCTTTTTAACCGTAAAGTTGATTTTAAAAATACTATACCAATATAATCCTGTAGATGTGTTATCATAATCTTTAAATTATTGACTCGGAGGTATAAGATGAGAGAGATAGATTACTGTCATTATTTTTGGCAGGATGAGAAAATAAGACTAAGATCTGTTCACATTTGCAGAATTCTCATCACAGCGACTGATGTTTACGATCGAAAATCTGAATGGTGAATATGTGGGTGGAGTAAATCTTAATAGCATAGACGAGAAAAATGGTGCGTTCAGTATAGGCGTGCAAGTGGATAGAGATCATCGAGGTAAGGGGTATGGGACAAGAGCTATCAACATCCTGTTGAAGTATGCTTTTTTGGAGCTTAGACTCAACAAGTTTAACGAATGTACGCTCGAAGGTAACGAACCCTCAGCAGCTATGCTTAGAAAAGTGGGTTGTGTTCAAGAAGGCGTGCGCCGTAAAGTTATTTATACAAATGGACAGTATTTAGACTTACTGTTGTTTGGATTGACGAAGGATGAATTTATGGAGAAAAACGCTATGAAATAGTGCTTAGGAGAGGTTACTTGGAAAGCGGAGTGGCGCAGGGATTATAGCTGAGAAGGACGTTTAGAAAATGAACTTGGCAAAGTGGAACTTATTAGTTACCTAAAAAGCGATTCTTCAATAACTGGAGGATCGCTTTTTTGCGTTTTGCTGTTCGAATTGATGTTCTATTGAAGCTTGCGGACCCAGAAGACGCTATTTGCAAATATTAAGCTTTTTCAGAGTAGTTTCGGACTCCAGTGCAGCTATTCCCCAAGAATAGCTCTATATATGTTACTTTTTATGCCAATAGCGTCCATGGGGTCCGATAGCACACCAAAAGTGGGGAAAAGCAGCGAATAGAGTCAATGGGGTCCGATAGCAACTCGAACGAGCAAACTTGAACAAACTAAACACAGAATGGGAGGAGGATCATGCAGAAGCATGTGGATTCAGATGTAGTTTGTATCGTGCAGAAGCATGCGGGTTCAGATGTAGTTTGTATCGTGCTGAAGTATATTGATCCAGATGGAGTTTGGTTTTGCGCAGAAGTATGTGGGCTCAGATAGAGTTTATTTCGTGCAGAAACCTGTGGATTCAGATGGAGTTTGTATCGTGCAGAAGCATGCGGGTTCAGATGGAGTTTATTTCACGCAGAAACTTTCGGACCCAGAAGACGCTATTTGCAAATATTAAGCTTTTTCAGAGTAGTTTCGGACACCAGTGCAGCTATTCCCCAAGGATAGCTGTATAAATGTTACTTTTTATGCCAATAGCGCCCATGGGGTCCGATAGCACAGCAAAAGTGGGGAAAAGTAGCGAATAGAGTCATTGGGGTCCGATAGTAGCTCGAACGAGCAACTGATCAAACTAAACTGATCAAACCAAACAAAGAATGCGAGGGGTGTGCAGAAGCATGCGGGTTCAGATGGAGTTTGTTTCGTGCAGAAACATGTGGACCTACTTCTTCAAGGATCATTCTACGAAATCAACGATGTACAATCATTTATTCCATAATTTCATCATATGAAAAATTCACAATAGTAAACCACAAAAAAACTAAGCTCTCCCTACCCACATCCACATAAATCATCCTATATCCCACCAAATCTCTATAAACAACGTAATAAGTGAACCCTCTACCAAATTTCAGGTTGTGAAAGTTGGAAAATAGTGCTTATACTAGAGTAATAGAAGGAAAGATTAGCCAACAACATTTACAACATGAGGAGGGTTTATATGGCGTTTATGATTGCTCAACGAGCGTTTATCAAAGTGTATCTTATAACAATGGTAGAACAACACCGCGGTTACGGATATCAAATGCTGGAGGATTTACGCCGGGATTTCAAAGCCCATGGTTATTCCCCTCCACAGAGTGAAATCTATCGCGCCCTGCATGAGCTGGTGCAGCAAGGGATTTTATATCGTACCAAGCAGCTTAAAGGCAATGACCCTAAAGTGGATTTTCAAGAAATCGTACTTTACCATTTCACCTCAGATGGAGAAGAGAAAGCAAAATTATATAAAAAGCAGGTAAAGACGGATCTTGACCGCTGCTTAGGCATTTTGAATAAAGCTGTTGTGGACAACTATTAGAACTGCAACTATAGTAATATTTTCAGGATGCTCTCACCCTGTTATAATGGTTACTGCCGGATGATTGCAGTATATACTTGGAGGTAGCAAAAGATGGATGAACATATGAAACGCCGGTTAGACAAACAGCGGAAGCTGTTCAGTCAACTTGGCATCACATTAGACGCTCTAACCATACATGAAAAAGAATTCAGCATGAAGCTGCGTGGCTACGATGCGGAGGAAGTAGATACATTTCTGGACAGCGTAATCAAAGATTACGAACGTTTCTATGCGACGATAGCTGATCTGATGGATAAATGGCAAGAGCAGCAGCTAGAAATGCGGGAATTAAAGGCAGAAACAAAAACAGAGGTTATCCAGGTTCCTGTTTCCCGAGGCATTGATCCAAAAGAATTGGAAGAGGTTATTCTGAGGCTTGAAACTAACGTCCGCCAGCTTAAAGATAAGCTTCCTCGCGTGGAAGAATTTTTATAAGGCGCTGTTTGGGATAATGGGAGCTCCGCTTGACATTTCTAAATTTACCATTGACGAGTTAGCAGTTCATGAATTATGATATGTTCATAAATGATCATTTATATTTTAGTGGCGTGTTACCGTTAAGGGCATGAGCCAAGAATTGTCTTTATTTCCATTAGACAATTCTTGGCTTTTTTTGTTCCAATTTGACGATAATTAGGGAGAGGAGTGATGAGCTTGTCGCGAGAGATCGAGCAATTTCAAGTACAGCGTGTAATTGGGAATAACGTTGTAATGGTTCAGGGAAGCAAAAACGGGAAGGAATATGTCATCATTGGCAAAGGTATTGGATTTGCAGTGAAGGGTTCTGGTGTGATCGAAGGAAATGATGCTCGGATTGAAAAATTGTTTCGTCTAGAAGATCGCGAAGCCTGGAGCCAATATCAAGTTTTGCTGGAAGATATAGATCCTAAGGTAATGAAAATAACTGATGAGATAATTGCAGATATCCAAAGTCAATTTCCTGACAAGTTAAACGACAAGATTTATCTGGCACTCCCGAGCCACATACAGTTCACCATCTACCGTCTGCGCAACGGGATGGATATTATTAATCCGTTTTTGCAAGAAACCAAAATGTCATTTCCGAAGGAATTTGAGATCGCTTACAAGGCATCGGAGAAAATCAATGCTGAATTTCAAGTGCAAATCCCCGAAGATGAGATTGGATTTCTTACTTATCATGTGTATTCAGCCGTCAATAATGTATCGGTTGGTCAGTTAGTCAAGGCCTCTAATATTGTCAATGAGCTTCTAGACATGATTCAGCAAGAACGAAAGATAACTTTTGAGCACGGCAGTATGAATCATATCCGATTAATGATCCACTTGCGTTTTTCGCTGGAACGTATTTTAAAAGGATCACTAATAGATAATCCCTTTGTGAAACATATTAAGAAAGAATACAAAGAGGAATACAAGCTGGCTAAAAAGCTCGGTAAAGTAATGCAAAGATCGCTTGAGGTCGAAATTCCGGAAGAAGAACTATGTTTTCTAGCCATGCATTTGCATCGGTTATTTCAGACCTTAGTGAAATCAAATTAACATCTTAAGAGGAGTGGAGCATATGTTTTCCAAATGGAAATCAAAAAAAGAAGAGAAACATACTGAACATACCATCGAAATCATGGCACCAATCAGCGGGGAGTCAGTTCCACTAGCACAGGTTCCGGATGAAACCTTTGCTGGCGGTCATATGGGTAACGGAATTGCAATAAAACCATCTGAAGGAATTTTGAAAGCGCCTTTTGACGGTAGGGTTGCTCATATCGTGAAATCGAGTCATGCAGTCATTCTGGAACATTCCTCCGGTATGCAATTGCTATTACATATCGGAATCGATACTGTCAGCCTCAAGGGCAACGGTTTTGTCAGTCATATAACCTCTGGAGATCAAGTAAAAGCAGGTCAAACCCTAATCGAATTTGATCTGGACGTAATTCGCGCGGCAGGTTGTGACACAATTTCGCCTGTAATCGTGACCAGTACAGAGGAGAATCCACCTCAAGTAAGCGGACATTATGGTCAGGTTACAGCAGGACAGGATCTGATTCTTACCGTGGCTTCAAAGTAAATGGTTTATAGAGCACTACTACTATTGAACCGAAAGGATGATTTTAAATGTTGGCTTTTCTACAAAAACTAGGTAAGTCGTTAATGCTTCCTGTTGCAACCATGCCGGCGGCAGCTATTCTTCAAGGGTTTGGTTTGCTTAACTACGAAAAAGATATTCCGCTAGGAGCGACCATTGGTGGATTTCTGAATCAATACTTTGCTCCATTTCTAAACGCCGGAGCGAATGCGATCTTCGGTAACCTAGCCTTAATCTTCGCGGTAGGGGTTGCCATTGGATTTGCCGGTGACGCCGTAGCAGCTTTGTCAGCAGTAATTTCTTACATGGTACTGACTAAGATTCTGCTTATCGTACCGCTTCAATTCTCTTTCATCAATGATGATGTTGTATTGAACATGGGTGTGCTTGGTGGTATTTTTGCCGGTGCTTGGGCAGCGTTCTTATACAAGAGATATCACAATATAAAAATGCCTGATTGGCTCGGATTTTTTGCAGGTAAACGTTTTGTCCCAATCATTACGGCAGCTTCTATGATGGTTCTTGCTGTATTTGTGGGTATGATCTGGAGTCCGATACAAGATGTTATTAGTGACTTCGGGAACTGGGTTGTGTCACTGGGGGCTGTTGGAGCATTCATCTTCGGTACAGCTAACCGCTTGCTGATTCCGTTCGGTCTTCACCACGTGCTTAATACGATTGCTTGGTTCCAAATTGGTGATTTTACGAATGCAGCTGGTGAACTGGTGCATGGTGACTTGTACCGCTTCTTCGCTGGAGATAAAACTGCTGGGATGTTTATGACTGGATTCTTCCCAATTATGATGTTTGCGCTTCCAGGGGCAGCACTTGCATTTATTCATACAGCTAAACCGGAAAAACGTAAAATGGTTGCTTCCATCTTCATCGGTTCTGCCATTGCTTCTTTCTTAACAGGGATCACTGAACCACTTGAGTTCTCCTTTATGTTCGTAGCACCACTCTTGTACGGAGTTCATGCTTTATTAACAGGATTCTCCATGGCCTTGATGTACATTTTAGATGTTAAGCTTGGTTTTGGTTTCTCCGCAGGTTTGATCGATTATCTTGTAAACCTGAAACTGTCTACTAATGCATGGATACTTATTCCTGTGGGTCTTGGATTCTTCGTCTTGTATTATGTACTATTCCGCTTTATTATCTCATTGTTCAAGCTAAAAACACCTGGACGTGAAGATGATGATGAAGAAAGCCTGTTAGCACCACCTGGAGGTAATGGAACGCCTTCATCGTCTTCTAAAGCTGCTCAAATTCTTGAGAACATCGGCGGTCCATCGAACATCCGCAATATCGATGCATGTATCACACGCCTTCGTCTGATTGTTAATGACGAAAAAGCCGTTAAAGATTCCGCATTGAAACAGCTCGGAGCTTCCGGTGTCATGAGACTGGGTCAAGGGGCTGTGCAGATCGTATTTGGTCCAAAATCAGAGCAGATTAAAGATGATATTCAAAAGCTTTTATAACTAAATTGATCATGTTGAAATCCTTAAACAGGGCTGGTTCTCATACCAGTCCTGTTTTTTTGCTGTGTCCAGAGATAAAGGGTTGCTTTATGGATAATGCCTAGTATAATACTTGGTATAAGTAAGCAAAGGAGTCGGTACACATGTCAGTCGATGATTATTTGGATCTTTTAAATTACGCCAAGGCGATTAAAGATGGGCAGTGGCAGGCTGACATCATTGAGCGCTTAAAGAATCTTAGTGCAGCAGCGGAAAGTCCTCAGATACAAGAAGAAAGTGTAATAGAACTTTGGTCAAGGTTTGATGCCATTAACATAATGATCATGAAGCTGTTTGAGAAGTTACGGGAGAATGAACATTCAGAGCAACAGTTTCAGTGGAAAGAGCAGCTCTGGGAGCTTAGGCTGGAACGGAGTATTTTATCTAAAAAGATTCTTAATCGTTACATTCGAATTAGGTAAACACTAGAAGACAGTTTCCTTATTAATTTAGGGGCTGTCTTTTTTTACGTAATCTTGATACAAAAATACATTGATAGTCGTCTTACTTATAGCTGCAGCTGATAAGGAGGATTTACAAGATGGAAATTCCGGAATCTGAAATTTTTAAAGCAATATTCTATGAACATTATCCTATTGTCAGACGTAAGCTGACCGCTTTGGTTCGTGATGAGTCGGCAGCAGATGATTTGGCACAAGAAGTTTTTCTGAGATTGTATCATAACCCCCCAGATGATCCAGCAGCGCTGGGTGCCTGGCTTCATAGAGTCCTTACTCGTATTGGATATGATTATCTGGACAAAAAAGCAAGGGAACGGCGGCTGCAAAATAAACAAGAACAGTTATACGAAGTGAGGGAATCACCTCCTTCAGGAGAGGAAGTCTTAATCAGTAAGCTGGATCAGGAGGATGTTCATGAATGGTTGAACGAGCTGCCTGACAGGGATAGACAAGCGCTTCTGCTTAGATACTCTGGTTACAGTTATGCGGAAATAGCAGGCGAGCTTGGTCTAAGACCTCCCGTAGTAGGGACATTACTGCACCGTGCGACCCAGAGGTTAAGACAAAATGCAGCAAAATCACTGTCTCAGACGGAATAATAAAACGAGATAAGCGAAGCTCCAAATTATTTAGGAGGGATTACTAATGACTAAACAACCGCTAAATCAAGATCATAATAAACAACATACAGATGAAGCCTGGGCCAAATTGCAAAACAAGTTAGCGTCTGAGCCTGCAAGTCCCAAATGGTCTGTGTGGAGTCAGCAGTTGTCTGTGGATGTTATGAAAGATGATGACAAAACAGATCCACATATAGACCAGCCTCAATCTACGGATGACAATCCAACAGCTAATCGCCCATCCAAGCGTCCTCGCATGAATCGTCGGCGCAAATGGGGAGTAGCAGTGGCAGGTGCCGCGATCTTTGCGGTTATACTTGGAACTCCAGTAGGAAATACGGCTATGGCATCGCTGCTGAATCAATTTCGGATGGAAGAAGTTACAGTTGTGAATGAAAATGATATCCGGGATATTTTTTATCAGGTAAATGAAAGTCAATCCATGAATGAAGCTATGAACAAATTTGGTGTGTTTACAAGTTCCTTTGGTTCAAATAAAGGGATTATTCCGCTAAATCAGGTGGAAGAGACTCTAGGTTTTACACTTCCAAGCGGAACTTTGCTCGAGAATGTGAAGAGCGCATATATAACCAATTCACAAGAAATAACCTTGAAGCTTAATATTGAAGCAGTTAATAAAGCAATGAAAAGATTGGGTGCAAAACAGCTTCTTCCAGAAGCCATAGATGGGAAAGAAATTAAATTAGATCTTTCGGAGATCGTGAATTATGATCTTTCGATTGATAATGATAAATGGGCTAATCTTACACAGACGAAGACTCCTTTAATTACGGTAGATCCAACTATAAAGGTTGATGAAGCTTTGGAAGCTATAATCGATTTTCCATTGCTGCCAGATTATCTGAAATCCAGCTTAAAGCAGAGCCGCATTTTATCGGGTGAAATTCCTCTGCCACTGGTAAAAGGCCTGAATACCGATCAAATAAAGATTAAAGATACAACGGTTCTACTGAATCAGAATGAATATAGTCAAGGGATTGTGTACTCGGCCGTTTGGGTACAGAACGGACAACTGTTTGATTTCAACGGAGGAAGCGTGTATACAGATAAAGCTGTATTCTTAGAGAAGTTAGGGGAGTTGATTGAATAATGACGGCTGCTGCAATAGAAGCGAAGTCTTTGACCAAAGAATATGATAACGGACGTGGTTGCCGTGATGTAACGATTACTGTTGGGAAAGGGGAAGCCTTTGGCTTCCTCGGCCCTAATGGTGCGGGGAAAAGTACCTTTGTCAAAATGTTGGTAGGTCTCATTCGTCCATCGAATGGTAGTGCTACTCTATTTGGTCATAAGATCGGTTCACTTGAAGCCAAGTCCCAAATCGGATATTTACCGGAATTATATCGCTATCAAGAATGGCTTACGGGGGAAGAAGTAGTAAGACTGCATGCCAAGCTGTGCCGTGTAGATCGATCTGTAGCCGACAAAAGAATTCCAGAGCTTCTAGCGGAAGTTGGAATTGGAAACCGTGGACGGGATCGTGTGAAACATTATTCCAAAGGGATGCAGCAGAGATTAGGGCTTGCTTGCGCTCTTGTAAACAATCCGGCCATCGTTTTTCTGGATGAGCCCTCATCGGCGCTAGACCCGATTGGACGTCAGGAAGTTCGGAATATTTTGCAGAGGCTAAAAGAGAAGGGAGTTACAATATTTCTTAACTCTCATCTACTGGAGGATGTTGAACTCATCTGCGACCGTATGGCACTGCTGAATAACGGAGTTATACTGCGGCATGGGAAAGTATCTGAGATCTTAAATAAGCGAACAAGCTGGCATTTTAAAGTGGGCGGTTTTACGCCTATTTTGTTGTCTTGGTTACAGGATAGTACTGAACTTCAGATCAAAGTTTCAGCGGATATCGGAGCTCAATCTGAAAAAGGAGCTTCATTCCCAGCTACATTGGAGAGTAGCACAGTTTGGCTGGAAGCGGAATTGGAGAATGAGGAGCAAGTAGGCTGGCTGAACACGTTAATTATTGAACAGGGCATGACCTTATATGAAGTCTCACGGAAGCGAGAACGTCTGGAAGACTGGTTTATGAGTGCTGTATCCGGCCTAAGTCACAGAGGTGAACACGAATGAGAATAATCATAGGAATGACCTGGAAGGAATTGCTGCGTAAACGAGTAATGGTATTAACATTGCTTATGACCATTGTCTTTCTTATAGGATTTTGGTTTGTGGCAAATACGATCGGACAAAGCGGAATACCGAACAGAACAGATATTAGCAGTGGCGAGCATCTCTTAGCTAATTTTACAAATGGTGCTTTTATATTATCACTTGGGTTCTTTTTTGGCGCTTTTGTACTCGCCTTTTTGGCGATCTTCAGTTCCTTCTCAGCTATTGCAGGTGAAGCGGAACAAGGGGTTATGCAGGCTTTACTGCCAAGACCGCTGCCGCGGTGGAAATGGTACACAGGTCGCTGGCTTGGATATGTGACGCTTGGGATCGGTTATGCCTTGATTTTATTTATTTCTATTTTATGGATTACTGAGATCCATGCCACCGTTCCTAGAGACGTCGTAGTCCTATTGAAATCATTTTTGTTATTCTCCTCTGTAGTGCCTTTGCTAATTACGATTTCTATGCTGGGTTCTGGATTCTTCTCAGCAGTGGGGAATGGTGTCTTTATGACAATGTTATATGGAGCAGGCTGGTTAGGCGGGATGATTGATAAGATCGGAGGATCGCTGAGATTAGAACCCGATGTCCTTGACACATTAAATAATTTGTCAGGAATGATGGCACTGCTTATGCCAGTGGATGGTTTACAGCGGAAAATGACCGCCGTCCTGTTCAGCGCTAATGAAATGAGTGGAATGATGGGATTGTTCGGCAGCATGAATGGATTGCTGGATTTTAATACGGTTCCGTCAAATATGTTTATTTTTTATGCGATAGGATATACCCTGTTAGCTTTTGTTATAGGTCTACTTCGCTTCGAGCGAAAAGACTTATAAAGGGGATGTTAATCCAAAAAGAGCCCTCTTGTCTCATGATCGGGACAATTAGGGCTCTTTGTGTTGTGTAGCGGGAATCATTTCTTAATACCAAGCTCAATCCATTCGGTAGACCAGTTTCCAATTTCACCAAGTATAGGAGCAAGCGCTGTGCCTTTTGGAGTCAGAGAGTACTCAATACGTACTGGCATTTCGGGATATACAGTTCGCTCTATAATGCCTTCGATTTCCATTTCCTTCAATCGGTCAGATAACACCTTGCCACTGAGATTGGACAGACAGCTCTCAATTTCACCAAAACGGCGTGGCCCTGGCATAAGCACGAAAACGATCAGCGCGACCCAACGTTTACTTAGCAAGTCTACCGCTTTTTCAAAGCGAGGACACATGTTGAAATCATTCATAATATCACCTCGACATTCATTATATCATAAACTTACATAAAGTAATTATAAATATTTAAAGATATATTATAACTTGACGAAGTTATATTACAATGATAAACTCACTTACAAATAGTTACTTATAATTTAACTAATATTTTATCCTTATGCTTAGCTCTATCTAAGCATTGATGAACAATGAGGAAGGTGTAATTATGATTAAACCAGAAATCACTTCTATTTTACAGAATAAAATCACGCGAATTCCTTTAGCAAATTCCACAAATATATTGGTTGGACCCATTACGTTACCGGTGAATTTAGACGGCGAGACCGTTGTTTTTAAATGGTACAACTGGCTGAATACAACGGATGCAGAGCTTCTTCAAGAGGATAGCAGTAAAGCAACGGCAGCTTTAATTTCACGTTTGCCATCCATGAACTTAGCAGAAGGACAACAATCCAGTGTGTTGGTATATGGCGATTTCGAAGAATCTGAGGATGCATTGATCCGGATGCATAGCATCTGCCATACTGGCGATATTTTTGGCAGTAAACGTTGCGATTGCGGCTTCCAGCTGCATCAATCCATGAAAATGATTGTTGAGCATGGCTCTGGGGCATTATTTTATCTCGCGAATCATGAAGGAAGAGGCATTGGCCTGTTCAGTAAATCTTTAGCGTATCTTTTACAGGAAGAAGGATACGATACAGTTGAGGCTAATTTAGAGTTGGGATTTGCTGATGATTCAAGAAACTACGAAGAGGCAATCAGTGTTCTGCAAACTTTACGTCACAAACCAGTGACGCTGATTACGAATAATCCGAAGAAATTGGATGCGCTCAAGGCTGCAGGGATGAATGCCGTGAAAAGAGTAGCGTTATGGGGAGATGTATCTTCTTTTAACGAGAAATATTTGCGGACTAAAGTCGCTCGCTCAGGGCATTTAGAAGCTGTGAAGGACACCCATTCGCTAAATGAAAGACTGGCTAAGTAAAGATTGAAGTAGTGCTTTTGCGCTTCTTCTATTATAATGGGGTACTGGGAACCAACTCTAAGCTTAGTGAGGTACAATATGACTGCTATTCAAGTACAAGACTTACGCAAAACATTCAAAGTACAAAAAAACCGCGAGGGTCTCAAAGGGGCCTTCGCTGATTTGTTTAAAAGGGAATATACGGAAGTGACTGCGGTGAAGGACATTTCCTTTTCCATTCCTGAAGGTGAGATCTGTGGATATATCGGCGAGAACGGTGCTGGGAAATCGACCACGATCAAAATGCTCACAGGTATTCTCGTGCCGACTTCCGGAAACCTGACAGTAGGTGGGTATGTTCCGTATTTGGAGCGCGAGAAATTCGTGAAAAATATCGGTGTGGTATTCGGGCAACGCAGTCAGCTATGGTGGGACATTGGCGTGATTGAGTCGTTCCAGCTCCTGCGCAAGGTTTACCGGGTATCTGAACAAGATTTCAAGAAACGGCTGGATGAATTGGTCGAACGACTGCAACTGCAAGAACTGCTGAATCGTCCGGTTCGTAAGCTTAGTCTAGGTCAGCGGATGCGTTGTGAATTAGTGGCAGCATTGCTTCATAATCCATCGATTGTATTTCTGGATGAACCAACCATTGGCTTAGATATTGTGGTGAAGTCAGAGATCCGTGAATTCCTAAAAGATATGAACCGCGAGCATGGGACAACCATACTGCTGACTACACATGACCTGCAAGATATTGAGGCGCTTTGCTCCCGAGTGATAATGCTTGATGATGGCCGTATCATTTATGACGGAGGACTGGAAGACCTGAAGCAGCGCTGGGGAACCGGACGTGAGGTTCAATTTCAATTTGGAAATGCTACGAAACGTCAGCAACTTGAGTTATGGACTGAGGGATTGCCAGTTACTTGGTCTGCGGAGAACGATTTAGAGGCGTCTGTCTGGATACCGCTAGAGCTAAATGTATCGGATGTATTAGGCAGAGTAGTGGGAAAAGCAGATATTACTGATATCAAAATCATAGAGACCAATACGGACGATATTGTTCGCAGTATTTATCAATCCGGGTCTGCAGACAAGCCTGATGAAATGGCTGCCGCTCTGAAGGATGAAAGAGAGGCTTTACATGTCTGATAAGCTTAATCCTGCAACGGCTATGTCTTCCTCATCAGGAGGCGCGTCTTCTGGTGGTCCTCAGGAGAATAGCCGTAAATTACTATTCGGGGCTTACTTAGATTTTATACGCATCCGTTTCCTTACCATGCTTGCTTATCGGATTAACTACTACTCAGGTATTCTTATCTATTCACTGAATATTGGGGTTAACTATTTCACTTGGATGGCCATCTATGGCAATGGGGATTCATTGGGTGGCTTTACTGCAACGCAAATGACGTCATATGTAGCTGTATCGTGGATGGCTAGAGCCTTTTATTTTAATAACCTAGACCGCGAGATCTCTACGGATATCCGTGATGGAAGTATCGCTATCCAGTTTATAAGGCCCTATAACTATGTTTTAGTCAAAATGATGCAAGGTCTTGGAGAGGGAATGTTCCGCTTCCTCTTATTTATGATTCCCGGCATGGCCATAGCGATGCTGCTGTTCCCGGTTCAATTGCCAACAGCGCCATCTGCTTGGGCAGGGTTCCTGGTGATGCTCTTTTTCAGCTTTTTAATTAATTCACAGATCAATATCATTACAGGGCTCTCGGCATTTTTCGTGGAAAATAATGAAGGCATGATGCGAATGAAGCGGGTGATTGTAGACTTATTCTCCGGCTTAATCGTACCGATCAGTCTGTTTCCTAACTGGTTATCTTCCGTACTTGAGGTGCTGCCGTTTCAGGCGATTACCTACTTGCCAGGTTCAGTGTTTACGGGACGGGTGCAAGGGGTTGGAATATGGAATGTATTAGGGATACAAATTATTTGGTTCCTGGTATTGCTGATTCCAATTGTCTGGTTATATCATGCGGCGCGGCAGCGTCTCTTCGTGCAGGGAGGTTGAGGAAACATGTATTACCTGGGATTATTAATTGAATATATCAAAAACTATATGAAGAGCCGGCTCACCTATCGCGCTGACTTTTGGGTAGAGGTCATTTCAGACTTACTTTTTCAAGCTACCAACTTTATCTTTATTCTCGTAATTTTTATGCACACAGATAGCCTGGGAGGCTGGAATCAGAATGAAGTAGTGTTCGTTTATGGATTCTTTATGGTGCCTTTTGGGGTGTTTAGTTGTTTTGTGAATCTATGGGGATTTAGTGAACGTTACATCGTTAAAGGTGAGATGGACCGTATTTTGACACGCCCAGCTCATAATTTGTTCCAGATCTTTTTGGAAAATGTTGATCCACCAGCACTTATGGGCTCATTCATAGGTATTATTATTATGGCCATCAGTGGCAGCAATTTGGGTCTTCCCTTTGAATGGTGGACGATACCGGCTCTGATCATTCTAACGTTAAGTGCGGTCGCCATCTATACGGGGATTTACACAACGTTGACTTCATTGTCTTTCTATTCGGATGCTCCTACTGGCATTCTTCCGTTAATGTACAACATTCAGACTTATGGCCGGTACCCGGTAACGATTTACAATCGTGCTATACAGGTATTGCTTACTTGGATCATTCCATTTGCATTCGTCGGAGTGTATCCAGCCGCGCTTTTTCTACAGCGGGAGGAGATGACCAGCCTTGCTCTGATGACACCTGTAGTAGGCGCTATATTCCTGGGGATTGGTTTGTTAGCCTGGAGTTATGGCGTACGAAGATATAAAGGTGCGGGGTCTTAAGTTAAGCTAGTGTTTTGTTAAGTTGGAAAGGCTACCTTCGGGTAGTCTTTTTTTTCACCCGGAATTCATGAATATGCTAAAATCATTTATATCTACAATGGGGAGGAATCATAGATGAATGTGTTAGATATTTTACCAGCACCCGAAAACTTAAAAAAACTTATGAAAATACTTGCTTCTCTAAATATTGTCTTATGTCCAGAGGACTGGCTTCGCTATCATAGTTTTGATTCTAAATTTGATAAGAATGTTTCTCTAGCATCGATCAATAATGGCTCAGGCGATAATTTGTTTATTATTTTTACACCTCAAGGAACGGTAATTAAAGGTTTTGATCATGAGTCCGAAGTAAGTCCATATGCGCGTGACGAACATGAAGTTTGGCCAGGAATCTATGAAGAGGTTCCAACCTCGCTATTGTCTTTACTGGAAGATGAGGCGATAGCTAAGGATGATGTTACTTTTTGTTTTTGGCGTGAAAATAACGACTTGACGTGGCAGAAGGGGGAGGTAGAGATTCCAGCGGGGGCAGAAGATGGTTCGGACTTTTTGCTAGGGACTATTTTCCGCACAGCTGAGGATTTCGTGGAATTTGCCGAAGGTTATTTTGAACTCACACTCCCCTTAGAGGTTGTTTCACAAGTTTATGAGGGTGCAGCCATTACAAAAGAGATGATCAAAGCGTTAAATCCTGATGGTGATGTAGAGATAATTCTTCAGGAGTTAGCGGAGCTAGACACTTAGGGACTTATCGATTTTGAAAACAAAGGGGGATGCGAAATGGAACTTTACGTGGAAAAGCTGAATGCTGATGCTGCTAGGGATATTTTAAGCTGGCAATATGATCCACCCTATGATTTTTACAATAATGAACTAACTCCTGAAGCTATAAGTGAAATGCTAGAGGAAGCATTTTTTTCTGTACTTGATGCAGATAAACAATTGATCGGATTCTTCTGTGTAGGAAGTCCAGCACAGGTTCCAAATGATAAATATACATATTCTCAGGATTTTATAGATGTGGGTTTAGGAATGAAGCCTGAGTTAACCGGACAGGGGAATGGGACACAATTTTTCACAACAGTCCTTAACTATATCAATGAGAGATGCGAGGAAAAACCAAAGCGGCTGACAGTGGCGAAGTTCAACGATAGAGCAATACGCTTGTATGAAAAACTAGGATTTAGCAGGGAAGCTGAAATCGTTAAAGGAACTACAGAATTTATTATTATGATTTTTAATGAAAATGATAATCTTACTCCCATGTATGAGCGGGCAAAACCCGGCGAACTAATTACTTTTGGCTCTTATCCGCAAATGGCGGACGGAGCAGAAAAAATGCCGATAAAGTGGCGGGTGCTGCAAAATTCAGGTAGAGAGCTGTTCATTTTAAGCGAGTACATTTTGGATTGCAGGCGGTATCATGGTGAATATGTTGATGTTACATGGCATGACTCCGATTTGCGAAAGTGGTTGAACGATGAGTTTTATAATGCCGCTTTTAATGACTCCGAGCACAGGCTCATCAAGACTACACAATGCACAGATAACGGAGAGGGAAGTATAAACACGGAAGATAAGATTTTTCTGCTTAGTGTTTCGGAGGCGAATGAATTCACCTTTAAACTTGGAGAAGATACTTTACGTGCGAAGCGTAGGTCGATAGGAACGGGATTTTCTAAAGAGAAAAAGAACGATGGATGTAAATTGTATGTGTATGATAAAAAAGTCAAAGCTGATTATATCCTTGAGAAGGATGAAGAGTTTGGCTGCTCATGGTGGTGGCTGAGAACTCAACCTGCGATTTCCTCACGTGCGTATTTTGTAGGTACTCGTAGCAGTATTCGCAGTTACGGACATGTCAACTTGGCTTGTTACGGTGTGCGCCCCGCTTTAATCCTTAATCTTCAATGAGATAATTTCCAGAGCCTTGCCCATCTGCTCTTCGCGGGAAGTGAACCCTACCACAGAAACAAAACAGCCTGAACCCCTAGGAATACAGGACTCAGGCTGTTTATTATTGTATCTATTTCATGGAATTAGATTTGTCTTTAGCATTGAGTGTAGCAATCAGTTTCTCGCCTTCGACATCCAGGTTTGGCAGAATACGGTCGAGCCATTTTGGAAGTGCCCAAGCTTTGTTGCCGAAAATAGACATTACAGCAGGAACTAATCCCATTCGAATAATGAAAGCATCGATTAAGATCCCTACGGCCAGTGTAAAGCCGATTTGTTTAATCATGACATCATCCGTAAAAATAAACCCTGCAAAAACGGAGATCATAATTATAGCAGCACCTACAACGACACGACTCACCTGGTTGTATCCATGAACAACGGACTCTGATCCCTCATGACCATGAACGTACGATTCACGCATGGAACTGACAAGGAAAACCTGATAGTCCATCGCGAGCCCATAAAGGATACCTGTGACGATGATTGGCATAAAGCTTAGCAATGGGCCACCGGTGTCGAAACCAAAAAGAGAATGGAGCCAGCCCCATTGGAACACGGCTGTGGTGATCCCGAAGGTAGCGAGTATGCTAAGCAGAAAACCGATCGTAGCTTTGATAGGAACGATAATCGAACGAAATACCAACAGAAGAATAATGAGCGATAGGAGAATGATGATTCCTACATAAATGGGAAATACATCTGCCAGTTTGGCCGACATATCGATGTTAACAGCGGTAAAGCCGGTAACCCCGAGTTTAACATCATTACTTTGAGCGATACTAGATTCCGTAGCCCGTAAATCATTCACCAGATTTTTGGTTGTTATATCGCTAGGACCCGTTTCTGGAATCAGACTGAAGATAGCCAAATCCTTAGTCATGCCCAGAGGAGTGACCAACGCGACATTCTCTTGAGCTTGGAGCTCTTTTACAAGATTTCCTAGAAGCTCCGGAGTGACTGGAGTGGAAGAATTCTTTGGTTCTGCAACCAGAATAAGTGGTCCGTTAAACCCCTCTCCAAAACCCTCGGATATAGCATCATAACTTTGTCTTGCTACCGTGTCCAAATTCGCTGAGGCAGCTCCGGGAATGCCCATTTCCATTTTCGCTATGGGGGTTGCTGCTACGCCAAGTACCACGACGATGGCAACAATAGTGACCCAACGATACTTGATGATGAATTTAACCCATCTATCAGCTATACCGCGGTTACCCGTTTTATGATGATCCTTGTTTTTCTTGCGAGCTTTAGGCGAACAGATGCGTTCACCCACCAATCCGAGCAATGCCGGCAATAGGGTTAAGGCAACAAATACGTTGATGAGGACGGTAGCTGCTGCTACTAACGCCATCGTTGATAAGAAAGTAAGCCCGATTACAAGCATACCGCAGAGAGCAATAATAACCGTCAAACCGGCGAAAAATACGGCGCTGCCGGATGTGCCAATAGCTCTAGCCGCAGCTTCTTGTGCGCTTAATCCTTGATCAATAATCATCCGGCGTTGGCGATTTACAATGAAAAGAGCATAATCGATTCCGACGGCTAATCCAATCATAAGCGCCAAGACGGAAGTGACACTAGGCATTTCAATGAATTTGGAAATAGAAAATGCTCCACCTACACCGATGCCGACTCCAAGCAGTGCAGTTATAAGGGGCAGACCTGCTGCAACGACAGAGCCAAGCGTCACCAGCAAAACAATTGCAGCAATGACAAGTCCGACAATCTCAGCTGATCCTACACCGATAGATACTGATTTAAGTGTCTCGCCCGGCAGTACAGTAATGTTAGTATCTTTCTCGACATTCTTGACGGTATCAATTACAGAATCAAAAATATCTTGAGAGATAGCAGATTGCTCAATAGTAAACTGGAATTGGAACAATGCAATGCTACCGTCTGCGGAAAGAATAACTCCAGGTACTGGAACGCCATCTGCCATCAGAGGACCATAGGAAAGGGGTGCTGTGGCTGCTGCAGACTGATCCATACTGGCAGCCTGAGTTGCTTCAGTAGTTGAACTACTTGCTTCCGCTGCGTAATCCGCAGGATTAATCACTTCGTTTATACCGTAAACCTCATTAACACCTTTAGTGATCGCTGCCAAACGTTCTGGCGTATCCAATCGCTCATTTTCAGGTGCTTTGAACACGACACTTCCTTGTCCACCAGATGCAGCCGGAAGTTCTGTTGCTAATTGATCCAAAATCTTTTGCGATTCCGTGCCTTCAATCTTCATTTCTGAACTGATATGAATACCATTCATGCTGATCATAGAGATGACAATTCCTAAAATTAAAATCCAACCTAAAATGAAGTACCCAGGTTTGCGATAAGCGGTTTTTCCCACTCTGTATAATAATGTTGACATGTATCTATTTTACACTCCCTCGTTGATGAAAACTGATTGTTAGCCTATTAGAATCCGTTGCGTAAATATCCGTAAATAGTTTCCAAAAATTGATCGAACGTAAGCGTTTCAGGACTTGGATCGTCGCTCGTCGTTTGTCCCGGAAGCAGCACATTAAGTTTTCCGTCAATTAAGGGAAGTACAGTTCCGTAAACCGAATTTATAAGCAGATAAGTATAGACCTCGTCATACTTACCATTTGACAAGTGCAACAATGTTTTTTGTGCTCCAGTTTGCGTAAGATGTATTGCTCTTAGATAATGGGGCTCGAGAGCTGGGAATTTTCGGGAAAGTAAAGAAAGCTCACGCAACCTCCCTATAAGCTCAGATGTAAGTTGCATCTTAATTAGTTGATATAAGGTATCCAGCAGGGAGGCATTATCAGGAATTTTGGTGAGCAATTCTTCATACTCATTCGTGTTCCGTACGGTAACTGCTCCCATCGCAACTGCCTCTTCCTTGCATGTGAAATAGTTTGCGAAAGTTCTTCTGGAGTAGCCAGCTTTTTGCACGATATCTTCAACAACAAAACCGTCTAACCCATGTTCAAGTGCAAGTTCGAATGCCGCTTCAGCTAGCGCTTTTTCAGTGGCTTCTTTTTTGAAATCTCTCAACGTTTGTTTAATCATAATTTTATGTATACACCTCCCATATGGCTGTTATTGTGGTGAAGATTAGGATTAATGACTATATACTAATGTAAACTTGCCCAAAGTGCAAACTTTCTCATTGGGCAAGTTTAAGCTTTGGGATCTGCTTATAGAAAACTCTTAGCTGTTACACACCAGAAAACAGGAAATAAAAATAGAATAATTTCTCTTTATCAACAGATGAAAAGAGTACATAATTACAGACGACCTCATTAACTCTAGAAATATTTTGTGAGTATTATAAATGATCTTTTTCAAAGAGGGGAGTTCGTTATATGTATGGAATTCTGGCTGTTTCCGGCCTGTCTTTTCTTCTGGTGGCGGTGTTTACGCCTCTATTAATCTGGACGCTGCATCGACTGAGGTTAACGCAGCCAATTCGTGCCGAGCTTCCAGCAGAGCATCAGGCCAAACGGGGTACACCACTAATGGCAGGGTTGATCCTGCTTATCGGGATAGCGATTTCGCTGCAGTTTCAACCCGGGCCTCTAATGTTACTCTTATGCGTTACGTTTTTGTTGTTTAGTTCAGTCGGATTTTTGGATGATTTCAAAAAGGCTTTTTGGCAAAATCCATCCGGCATCAGCGGCCGCTCAAAACTAGTGCTTCAATTTCTTTTTACTGGAATTATATTATATGTGTTGTTCCATTCGTTCGGCCTGACGAGTAATATCGAGTTATTTAAAGGGCAAAATCTGCAGTTGCCTTTGTACCTTTATGTGGCCATCATTTTGCTGTTTGTGGTCGGATCCGCGAATGCCATCAATTTTACAGATGGTCTCGATGGGCTGCTGATCAATGTTGCCATATCGTCGTATTTTTTCTTTTTTATGATTTCGGACAAACCTGAAGTGCAGACATTTTCACTTGTTATGATCGGTTGTCTGCTAGGGCTTTTGCTTTACAATATTTATCCTGCAAGAGCGTTTATGGGCGATACTGGATCACTCGCGATCGGTGGCTCCCTTTCCGTTCTGGCTGTCATTGAAAAGGTTGAGCTTTTGATTCCGATTTTGTTTTTCGTTTATTTTGCGGAGCAGTTGTCGGTCATTTTACAAGTTTGGTACTACAAACGGACGAAGCTGCGGCTATTCCGGATGGCTCCGATCCATTACCACTTCAGCTTAAAATACGGATGGAGTGAAAACAAAATCGTGATGATTTTCGGTTTCATTTCTTGGGTATCTGTACTGCTGTGCTGGTTGATATGGAAATATTTAATTCACTAAACGAACAATTCGATACGAAATATGAATCTACATAATGTTATTGCAACAACGAGACATCGGCATCTTTTGTATTTACAAATCTATAAAAATAGATATAATGGAACACATGGAACCTTTATTGATATTCAAAGCGTTGTCTAACGAGACTCGTAGTCAAATTATGATGTGGCTAAAAACTCCCGAGGAATTTTTTGATGAAAAGCCTTATTTACAACAAGGCCTAAATTTTCAAATTGGGATTTGCGTGGGAGATATTCAAGCTAAAGCGGGGCTTGCACAGTCGGTTATTTCGAGCTATCTATTGACTATGCAAAAAGCTGGTTTGCTGGAATCTGAGCGAATTGGGAAGTGGACGTATTATCGTCGAAACGAAAAGACAATTCAAGAGTTTTCCGAGTATATTAAAGAGAAACTATAGGAGAGAGGAGGGAGGGCTTTTTTTTGATAATACATATCTACAAATCTGAATATGTAAATATAAATGGAGGATTATTTTAAAATGAAAAAGGTTAACCCTTTACTTATTATTATTTTGGCTTTAGGCGTATTTGGCATTATTACAACGGAAATGGGGATTATAGGTGTTCTGCCACAGGTAACTCAAAAATTTAATATATCAACTTCTCAGTCTGGATGGCTTGTAAGTATATTTGCTTTAGTTGTTGCTATTTCAGGTCCATTTCTGACCTTATTGGCTTCTGGAATTAATCGTAAAGTAATTCTATTAACTGCTGTACTTATTTTTGCAATTTCAAATATTGTTTATGCGTATACGACCATGTTTGAAGTAATGCTGATTTTCCGTATTATCCCTGCTATTTTTCATCCCGTGTTTTTTTCAGTTGCACTTGTTACCGCTGCCCAACTTGTCCCTCCGGAAAAGAGCACCAAAGCAGTTACAAAGGTTTTCGCCGGAATAACGGTCGGGTTTGCTTTTGGTGTGCCTTTAACTTCTTATCTCGCGGACAAAATTTCGTTAGAAGTCGCTTTTCTATTTGGAGCTGTCGTAAGTATAATTGCCTTTTTAGGAATACTATCTTGGCTTCCTTCCATGCCAGTTAAAGAAAAAATGTCATATGGTAAACAACTTGGTATTTTACGCAAACCCCTATTGTGGTTAAATATTGTGGCAGTTATTTTTATCTTTGCAGCTATGTTTTCTGTGTACAGTTACTTTGCTGAATATCTTGGGCAGGTAACACATATGAACGGGTCATGGATTAGTATCATGTTGATGGCCTTTGGGATAATCATGATTTTTGGGAATTTTTTATTTGGAAGCCTTTTGCATAAAGGCATTACAAAGACCGTTATCATGTTTCCATTGTTATATGCGGTAACTTACTTATTCGTATATTATCTAGGTTCTTATTTCCTTCCGATGGTTGTTATCATAATCATTTGGGGGGCAGTGCATTCCGGCGGACTGATTGTCAGTCAAGCATGGTTAACGACCGAAGCGAAAGAAGCTCCCGAATTCGGTAACAGCTTGTTTATCTCATTTTCCAACCTTGGAATTACTATAGGGACTGCTATCGGTGGTTGGGTTATTTTTCACGCAGGAATACATCAACTCATCTGGATCGGAATTATGTTTTCCCTGCTTGCTTTCTTATCGATCATAATCAAAATAAAGATTTCCAAATTAAACGTGGTGGAAGTAGAGTAAAAGCGAAACAGCGATAGCCAAGAATCTTTTTTCTGGTACATGGCTGTCGCTGTTTTCTATGATTAGTAGTACAGTCTTGTGTTTTTAAGTTTTTTAATTTATTTTTAATAGACCCCATGAAATTACATACGTGTATAAGAAAGAGGTTAACAATGAATAAGATTTATCTAGTAAAAAGCTTTTTAGCTATCACACTCTTACTTGGAACAACAACTGCCTGCAACTTAGCCGAGCAGATTACTTTAGAGCCAGTTCCAACGATTACGGCTGATTCCAGTTCTGGATTGGGTTCTACGCCAGACAATACAACAGAGGACAACAAACGTTTAATAGATGCAAAGGTAACAAGAGTAGTCGATGGTGACACCATGAAGCTGACTATAGGCGGCAAAAAGGAAACCATTCGTTTATTGCTGGTTGATACTCCAGAGTCAGTGAATCCGAACATCCCCGAACCACAGCCCTTTTCGCTAGAAGCTTCTGATTTCGCCAAAAAGATGCTTACGGATAAAGATGTACAAATTGAACTTGATGTATCGGAGCGGGACAAATATGGCCGCCTACTTTGTTACCTCTATATAGATGGGAAAATGTTCAATGAGATTCTGCTAGAGCAGGGTTATGCACGTGTAGCCTATGTATTTGCACCTAATACAAAATACGTAGATCAATTTCGAGCGATTCAGGATAAGGCGCGAGAGCGGGGAATAGGTATTTGGAGCATTGAAAATTACGCGCAAGACAATGGTTTTCATGTGCAGAAAAAGAAATAAACTTTAATTAGCTTAGGATATTTGAGCCTATTAGAAGAAAGGATGTAGTTTTTTGAGCGATTATATTATGGAGTTAAGAAAGCTGGTAGGTACCAGACCCCTTATAATGGCAGGTGCCTGTGTTTTATTGTGCAGCAATCATCAATTATTATTACAACGTAGAACGGACAACGGATGCTGGGGTTTGCCAGGTGGCTCGATGGAGCTTGGGGAGACTTTAGAAGAGGTCGCTAAGAGGGAGCTTTTTGAGGAAACGGGCTTAACAGCCAAAGGTCTTGAATTGTTCGACATGTTCTCTGGAAAAGATCTTTATTATAAATACCCGCACGGGGATGAAGTATATAATGTTGTGGCTGCGTATCTATGCACAGACTTTGATGGGGCGCTAAAAGTAGATGGAATTGAAGTGCAAGAATTGCGTTTTTTTTGTTATGAAGAATTGCCAAGCGAGCTGTCTCCTCCAGATGTTCCCGTCATTAAGAGGTTTTTGGATCGTTTTGTGAAGTGATGTCGGATGGTATTCAAAAGATTAAAGAGGGCTGCCTAGTGGTAGCCCTTTCTTTAGTTTGCCATTTCCTCGGAAGTTTCAGTACAACCACGAATTTTCCTGTTGAAAATAACTATAGCAGCAGTGTTGACTTCGTCAAACTATTGGAGTAGTCTGTATCCAAGACCCAAACTATTGCAATAGTGTAAGGAGATGATTTAAATGACTATTAAACTTTTTGATTCGGAACTTAAAGTAATGGAAGTGTTATGGAAAGAAGGAGATAGGTCTGCCAAACAAATTTCTGATATTTTGAAGGCTGAGATTGGTTGGAATATGAATACAACTTATACTGTTATCAAAAAGTGTATTGGTAAAGGTGCAATTGAGCGCTATGAACCTAATTTTATGTGTCATGCGTTAATTGCTAAGGTGCAGGTACAAGAAATGGAGACAGATGAGCTGATTGACAAGGTGTTCAATGGTTCTGTCGACAAGTTATTTGCATCCTTACTTGGGCGTAAGAAATTATCTGCTCAACAGATTGAGAAGCTCAAACAAATCGTCGATAACGTTGAATGAGGTGATGGCCTATGAGCACCTTTATGAATATGAGTTTTACTGCTGCGGTGATGATCGTGGCTATTATTGTCATTCGATCGCTGGTCATCAATAAGCTGCCTAAGAAAACCTTTATGGTGTTATGGGGGGGGGTTGTATACAGACTACTGATTCCCTTTTCTTTGCCGTCACCATTTAGTATTTACACATGGGTTGATAGTTTACCTTTGAATAATTCGAACAATGTGACTTTCGTTAATCCGTCCTCCCCTCTAACCTTACCCATGAATCTAGTAGGTTCGACTTCGACGTCTGAGGTTCAGTCGATTAATAACCATTTGTCTTTTGCTATCTCGTCTATCTTAGTCATTTGGATAATGGGTATGGTTATTTCCGCGTTGTACTTCATCATCACTTATGTGAAATGTCGAAGAGAATTTCATGCTTCTTTGCCTGTTGATCATCCAGTTGCTTTGAAGTGGCTAGATGAACATAAGTTGACTCGCACGATACAGATCCGGCAATTGGATTTAATCCGTTCACCCCTAACCTATGGAATTAAGCATCCAGTAATCCTACTGCCGAAAAATACAGACTGGAGTAATGTTGAGCAGATACAATACATTCTTATGCATGAACTAGTACATATTCGACGATTCGATCAGATAACGAAGCTGATATTAACAGCTGTTCTCTGTGTTCATTGGTTTAACCCGTTAGTGTGGGTCATGTATATGCTGGCTAATCGTGATATTGAACATTCCTGTGATGAAACGGTTGTGCGATCATTTGGCGAAACAACGAAAAGAGCTTATGCGATGTCTCTTATAACAATGGAAGAACGAAAGAATAAGCTAAACCCTTTAAGCAATCATTTTTCAAAAAATGCGATTGAAGAAAGGATTATGATGATTATGAAGATGAAAAAAACGACCACCACTGCGACTGTTCTAGCCATTGTCTTAGTTGTTGGGGCTACGGCTGTTTTTGCAACCAGTTCAGCGAAGTCTGCTGGCTTGAACACGAATCAAGATTCATCTGTGTTGACTCGTGGGGACAATGATAATATTCAGTACTCAACGAATGGAGGAAAGACATGGATGAACCAAGTGGAGTATGAAGCAAAATATCCCGTTTCAGATGTAGAATGGTGGACTTATGATGAATACAAAGCTTGGCTCGAAGATGAAAAAATAGAACTCCCAAAAATAATTGGAGGAAAAGCATGGACCTCGGGAGATGGGTGGTTCACATGGACACAGAAGCGTGTGGATGATGTTATCGCTAGGTATGAAAAAAACCTTGCTGATATTAAGAACGGGACAAAAATTTCAAAGACCGTGAATGGTCAGGACGATATGATGTTGTCCTCTAATGCGACTGAAATAAGTACTTCTGTCTACAGTGAAACCATTTCGTCGGACAACGGTGAGGTTATCTCATTTGGCCCGTTTGACACGAAGGAAGAGCTTCTTGCTAAGGTTAAACCTTACTGTGAGCAACAAGTCAAGCAAGGAAATATGACGCAGAGGGAAGCGAAAGAGATACTGAGCAAATACAATTAAGAAGAATCCAAGAGTGTGTTGTCACATAAATGTTAGATTCCTGCTTAACTTCGATTTCTAAAGCGTCACCCTTCCCGCAGAACGTTAATAAGATGAACAATGAAACATGACATCAGCCCGGAAAGGTGTGCGATTATGGACGGAACAATCCTGAATTTCTTTGCTGGCGGTAACACAGCTCACGGCTTCTCTAACCTCTATGAGTCGTCATTGCAAGGTTTAACACGTTTGTTTGTTTTAAAAGGAGGCCCCGGTACGGGGAAAACTAGAATCATTCGAGAAATTGGAGATCTTCTGGCTCAACAAGGTTATGAGATCTGGTTAATTCACGCAGCGTCAGATAATGATTCACTCGACGGAGTGGTTATTCCTGAATTAAAAGTAGGAATTATAGATGGTACGGCTCCACGGGTCATTAAGCCAGAATTGCCTGAAGAGGCCATCATACATGTGAATTTGGAGCAGGCCGTCGATACGCTCCAGTTAAGCCAGCGTTGTGTTGAGATCGACAGCTTAGTTGATCAGTACACGGAAGAGCATGAACTAGCTTATTCAGGCTTTGCTGAAGCACTCCGCATTCATGACGAATGGGAAGCGATTTATATTGCGACAATGAATTTCCAAGCCGCTGATGAGCTGACTCAGGAGTATATTCAACTTCTGTATGGTGATCAGAACTTCGAAAAAGTAAGCCGAGTGGATCACCGTTTTTTAGGTGCAGCTACGCCTAAGGGTGCAGTGGATTTTGTACCTAATTTAACCGCAGGGCTAAAAAGATATCTTGTAAAAGGTCGCGCGGGTTCCGGTAAATCTACACTTTTAAAAAAATTGGCGGCTGAAGGAATAAAACGTGGTGTCGATGTTGAGATTTACCACTGTGGTTTCGATCCGAACAGCCTTGATATGATTATCGTACGCGAGCTTGGGTTTGCTATTTTTGACAGCACAGCTCCGCATGAGTATTTCCCTGACCGTGCTACCGACGAGATTGTTGATATGTATTCACGGTGCATTCAGCCAGGTACGGATGAAGCTTTTGCCGAAGCCATCGCAGGTATTAAAGAGCGATATTCCAGCACCATGAAACAATCCATTCAACATCTGACAGATGCCAAAGTATTTTTGGATGAGTTAAAGACAATCTATGCCGCAGCTACAGATTTTGACCATGTAGATCAGATTAAATCACAAATTCAACAAGAAATCAGCGGGATTATGGAAAGTCCTCAGGAGGTTTAACCTTCATTAAAGATCGCTCTCTTAGCGGGCGGTCTTTTTTCTATGTCAAGAAATTGGTATGGTACATACGCACCCATGCGGTTATTTCCACCAGAATTGTATCCAAGTATGCTCTCTCTAGGGACAACGATAAGGGAGAGAGAAACTTATGAGTGATCAGAAAGTGATGTTTAGAACGGGTCTTAAGGATTCTGTAGCTATTGTTGCAGGATTTATTCCTGCTTGTTTTACGTTTGGATTGGTCGGTAAGGGATTAGGCCTGGGGAGTCTGGAAGTGTTCTTATTGTCAGCGCTCGTATTTGCGGGAGCCAGCCAATTTATTGGCGTGAAAATGCTTGCTGCTGGGGCCGCCGCTCCAATGATCCTGCTGCTTACGTTGATCATTAATTTAAGATATTTGTTTATCAGCCTATCTTTTGGGAGTCAGCTTGACCGTACAATCAATCCGCTGGCCAAAGTCTGGATTGGGTTCAGTTTAACAGAAGAAGTGTACGCTGTTAGTATGATCCCCCGCAATCATTCAAAAGAAAATATAACTCTTCCATATTTGCTGGGTCTACAAATTCCTCCGTATATAGCAAATTTACTGGCAACAGCTGCGGGAATATCGCTGGCATCCTACATTCCGGCTGTATACTTACCTGCTTTGAACACCTCATTATATGCCTTACTGATAGCACTAGTAGTGCCACAACTAAAGGGAAGCATTCGGAATTTGGCCATATGTTTAGCAGCGGCGGGTTCTTCATGGCTTCTACATCCCGTACTTGGAAACTCCTCGATACTTGCAGCTATGTTAATGGGTATGGCAGTAGGGTCCTTATTTCGAGAGCAAGCTGAAGTAGAAAAGGAGGTCTCCGTATGACTATTCTGATCATTATCGGGATGGCAATCCTTACATTTTCATTTCGTTTTGTACCTTTGCTGCTGACAAAGCATACGAATGGCTCTTCCAAAGTCCAAGCTTTGTTGGAATATTTGCCTATCGCGGTTCTTAGTGCTTTAACGGTTCCTGGGATATTTCAGGTGGACGCAGATGACAATCTTGTAGGTATCGCTTCGGGTATAGTCGCTGTTATACTGGTATTAATTAGGAAAATACCACTGTTACTTGTGATCTTAGGTGCTGTTTCTGCAGCACTAATTGTAAAAATCCTTACTATGAACCATTAAGAAAACCCGGATTAGAAGGGTAGGAAATCTTATGAAGCATGAATTGCTGATTACTCTCGATAAACAAAGACCCATTCCATTAAGCCGTCAAATTTATGAGCAGGTTCGTAATGCTATCCATTCAGGAGCTTTAAGTGGGGGGGATTCACTGCCTCCATCAAGGACTTTGGCTAATCAACTGGAAGTATCCAGAAGTGTAATTCTTCAATCCTACGAGCTACTACAAGCAGAGGGTTATCTGGAGATGAGAAAAGGGGCAGGAACCTATATAGCGAGGCTGCCGGTGGAGGAGAAAGACCCCCAGGATTCTGAGAACCCTTACAATTTTATAACGAAAGGTCCTGATTTCCTTACACTCAATCCTTCTTCTATTATAGAAAACGACTTGAACACAGTATTATGTAATTTTCGGCACGGTGTACCTGCATGGGACGCTTTTCCAATGGATCAGTGGCAAAAAGCATTAATGAATGCCTGTCGTCGTGCATCTCCTGATACTTTGGGTTACGGCCCGGTCGAGGGCTCTTTGGGACTACGCCAAGAGATTGCACGTTTATTACGGTCCACACGTTCGATGCCCGTGGTTCCGGAGCAAATTGTGATTACATCTGGGGCTACGCAGGCATTGGATATATTATCGAGAATTTTTGTTTCAAAAGGTGATCATGTTATTGTTGAAGATCCATCACATAACGTTGTGCGGGAGATTTTTTCGTTCGCTGGAGCGGTGGTTACACCCATAAGGGTTGACCTAGAGGGTATTTCTGTAGATGAGCTTCAAGTAAGCTGTGATACCATCAAAGAAGGTCCTCATAAAAAACCAAAACTAGCTTATGTCACTCCCTCGCATCAGTTTCCTTTCGGGGTGACCCTGTCGATGAAACGAAGAGTGCAGTTACTGGAATGGGCCAAAGCCAATCAAGCTTTTATTATTGAAGATGATTATGATAGTGAATACAGGTACGAGGGTCCGAAGCTATCATCACTTGCTGGACTAGATGTTGACGGTAGAGTAATTTATGTAGGCAGTTTTAGTAAAGTGTTATTTCCTTCTCTGCGCATAGGTTATGTTGTATTGCCTCCGACTTTGATTCAACCTTTTTTGGCGGTCAAATGGATAACAGATCGTATGTCTTCTGCTCTGGATCAGGAAGCGTTGGCGGAATTTATTCAGAATGGACATTATGCAAGGCATGTTACACAGATGGGGAAACTTTATGCTGCCCGCAGGGCTTGTCTAGTAAAAAGTTTAGATGCTGAATTTGGCAGTCGTGTACGCTATTATGGGGAAGAGGCGGGTCTTCATTTATTAATTGAACTGGAATCCAATGCCGAAGAGTATCGTATAGCTGAATTGGCGTTACGATATGGAGTTCGGGTCTATCCTGCGTCTTCTTATTTCGTGGGCAGTAAACCTCAAGGTCCTGTCTTTCTACTTGGTTATTCTAATCTCACCGAGAATCAGATTAAGATGGGTGTGAACCGCTTGATGTTAGCTGAAACGGAAGCGGCAGTTAGTACTAGAACTTAATCGAAAGCGATAGAATATCTAATTCTGGAGGTTTTTATGAAACGGTATATGATAGGGATTGATCTTGGCGGAACCAATATTAAAGCAGGGATTTACGATACTGATTTTATAGCTGTAAAAGAAAGATCTATACCAACAGAGGCTGCTAAGGGCCCAGCCCATGTGTTGGGACGGATTAGAGAAGCAGTATGTTTAATCACGGATGAAGCGAATATTCCATTAGATTTGGTAGAAGGAATGGGAATCGGAGTGCCAGGATTACTTGATCCAGTAACGGGAATTTCTTTTTTCTCACCGAATTTTCCGGATTGGGAGCATGTACATGTTGTAGATGAGATGAAAAAATTCTATGACTTTCCTACTTTTATTGATAATGATGTTAGGGCTAATCTTTATGGTGAATGGCAACAAGGTGCAGGAAGAGGGTATAACAATCTGGTTCTGATTACCTTGGGAACGGGATTAGGGTCGGGTATTGTGAACGACGGAAAAGTGATCTACGGTACGTCTTATAGCGCTGGTGAAATTGGGCATATGAATATGTACAGGCACGGGCGTCCCTGCAAATGTGGAAGCTCCGGTTGTTTGGGGCGATATGTGTCCGCGATTGGCATGGTGAATACTTTTAAAGAGAAGCTGAAAGAAGGTCGAACAAGTATTATTCAGACTTGGACTAAGGATCAAGTTGAGCAAATTACCGCGTTAATGATATCTGAGGCTTACGAACTTGGAGACGCTCTCTCTATGGAAGTAATGCAGGAGACTGGAACTATACTTGGATTTGGATTAGCGAATGTTGTGAATATCCTCAACCCGGATCTTATTATTGTAGGTGGGGGAATGGCAGCGGCGGGAGATAAATTGCTCCAACCTGTAAGAGAGACTGTGCATCAGCATGCGTTGAAGCTATCAAGCAGTAAGTGTAAAATTGTTCAAGCAGAGCTTGGGAGTCGAGCAGGAACTATAGGTGCGGCCTCTTATGCGTATAGTAAGCTGCAAGATGCAGGGAAATTAAACTTTGCTTAGTGTTAATTGTTTTTTTACATGAAATGGAACCAGATCGAGCCGCCCGGAATACAACTGTATAAAACCGTGGAGGTGCTCTTATGTTTGCAATCATGCAATTAATAGGTGGAGTGATTCTTTCTTTGGGATGGATCCCGCAGATTGTTCAAATCCTCAAATCAAAATCCGTAGCCGATTTAAATCTCAAATCGTATTTACTTATGCTGCTCGGGATTAGTCTAATGGAAGCTTATGCGATCAGTTTGGCGGTTACGGGGGTTGGATTAGCTTTTTTGATTACGAATACGATGTCTTTATGTGTTGTATTGCTGGTTATTATTCTAGTGATTAAATATCGAACAAGACCATGAATGAAGCTTATAAATTTAATCTAGAAAGTGAATGCAGGAGGTTAATTTGCGCGAAAAAAATTATACATATGAAATCGATGCGATAACTTTTCAATTACAGGAAGCCTGTGATTTTGCTTGGTTAACTAAGCTGGGAAAAGTGTTTAAAGTGTTCGATCAGCAAGACTCCGGAAATCTTTCTTTTGGCGTGGAGCAGGATGGGAAGAAGTATTTTGTGAAATTTGCTGGGGCGAAACCTTTGACTTATGCCGGGAATCCTCGGGATGCTGTTAACCGTTTAATTGAAGCTATTCCGTTATATAACGAACTTAGATATGATGCGCTGATCACGCTACTGTCGCATTATGAGGTTGAGTCGGGGTATGTAGCAGTCTTTGATTGGTTTGCAGGTGAATGTTTACATTCGCATTGGCTGTTTGCGGGAGAAGCGAAGCTGAGTCATCCGGAGTCGCCTTTTTTTCGTTATAAGCAATTATCCGTTGAAAAACGTCTGTCTTCATTAGATGTAATCTTTTCGTTTCATGAATATGTGGAGTTACAGGGTTATGTGGCTGTCGATTTTTATGATGGAAGTATTCTATATGATTTTGTAAACGATGAAACTAAAATTTGTGATATTGATTATTATAGACGTAAGCCTACTGTAAATGATCTAGGAGAGAACTTCTGGGGTTCATCCAGATTTAAGTCACCGGAAGAGTTTATCTTGGATGCACCGATTGATGAAGTTACGAATGTATTTAATATGGGCGCCACAGCATTTGTTTTGTTAGGAGGAGCATCCGATCGATCGTTTGCAAAATGGGAAACCAGCCAAGCCCTCTACGAGGTTGCTTTGCGGGCTGTCAGTGCGGTGAGGGAGCAGCGGTATCGGAATGTAGCAGAATTTAAATTGGCTTGGGATGCGGCAAAAAATGTTTGAGGCTGGTGGGAAGGCGAGGGATATAATTTGCAGGTAAACTTTTTTGAGTTGGATAAGGAAAAAGAAGTTGAGCTGAAGTACGTTGTTATTATGGTTAAACATGGTGAAGAATGGATCTTAGCGAGACATCAGAACCGTTCGACGTGGGAGTTTGCCGGAGGGCATATAGAGGTTGGCGAAATCCCGGAGCAGGCTGCTGCCAGAGAATTATATGAAGAAACGGGTGCGGAACAATTCTCACTTTTTCCAATAGCTATTTATAGGGTCACTAGTATCGACGCTCCAGAAAATTATGGTAAGTTATATTTTGCAAATGTGGAACAGTTCGCAGAACTTCCTCCTTATGAGATGGCAGAAATCAGAGGATTTACTGAGATACCAAAAGAGCTGACGTATCCCTTGATTTACCCAGCCTTGATATCAAAAGTTCAGGATTTCATTAACCATTCATCTTCAGCTGTAGGATAAGAATGATAGCCCTGCTGTTGTCACATGATATGATTAATAAATAGAACAAGCAGGAGGGATTTCATTGAAAAGAGACATTCAGCATGTACCGTATGGCTATGAGCCACCAGTTGAGCAACGTAAAGGGACTTTAGTGTTTTACGACTCTTTTGAACATATAACAGATCAAGAGCTTGAAGTGGCGGCAAAAACTGCAACAGACCGGCGTTTCACCAAACTGGTGTTATATCCACTTCATGAGGAAACGGTGCGACGGATGACCAAAGAGCCGGTGAGCGCTTATTATAAGCGAGAGGACCGGCTGCATGAATGGAAAAGGGAGCAAGGGCGTAGCTTTATCACGGTAGAGAGTTTGGAAGGGAAGCGAAAGAAGTATACTCCGCTTGATTCAGCGTTGCGGCATCTTTTGGAGATCTATCCTTCGCCGATTTTTCTGTATTTAACGCCTGAGGTGGCGAATCAGTTTGCGTCTTATTCTTCTTTTGAAGAGTGGATTGTAAAGATTCGGTTATTGTTGCCATCTGCACCTTCATCACTGCATCCACGGTTACTAAAATTTCGCCATCGCTGGGATGTTGTTGGAGAAGAGAGAGATTAAGATTAACAAATTTAATTTGTGCTGCTTTGTTTACGTCTATAATTGTACATTCTCCATTGATAATGGATAAAACATCCGATACAAAAACCTAGGATTGCCACAGTGGCGGCCACCGCAACGAGCGCTGTGAAAATGTAAGCTGCGATCGTCCAGCCAACGATGAAGCTGATCAGACCCCCTGCGAGGCAGAAGACAGCTATGCTTTGATTAAACTGTTGTTGTGACCAGTCTTCGAGTACATAGTGGGAACGCTCTTTTGTCAGAAACCTGGCAGCTAGCTTAATGATGGGATTATAACCGAACAAAAGACCGAGCAATCCGGCAAACAAGGGCAGCGCTAGTATCCAGTGTTGTCCTGTTAGCCATGTTAATATTACAGAAATGACGATAAACGCCTGATTAGTTTTTACTAATGGCCGGGGAATTCCTTTGGGCACGTTTTGCATTTTATTCACACCTTTCTCATTGGAATAATTATAGTATATGCTGTGATTGTGGGAATGGGAAGTAGATAATTTCAAGCGGACGTGGGGTGTCGGGAGTTGATTTAGGGAGGGAGAGAGAAGGTATGGAGATGGCTGGAAGCGGATGGGGAAGATGGGGCGGATGGAGGCAGATGAAGCAGATGGGCGGATGAAGCAGACGGGCTAGAAGGGGGCAGATGGAGCAAATGGGGCGAGTGGGGACAGAAGGAGCAGATGGGCTGGATGGAGGCAGGTAGTAATTTATTGCGAAAATACAGATGGACATTAATAGCATCCACCCACCCAGCACATTACGTCCTCACCTCCTCTCCACAGCACATTGGGCCTTCTCTCGTTCACACCATCTCGTTCACCTCATCTGCTTCACACCATCTCCTGCATACCATCTCGTTCACCTCATCGCCTTCACTCCATCGGACCCCAGAGTCCTTATTTGCTGGAAAAGTAACCTTTTGAAAGATTAACGGACCCCATTGCAGCTATGAGCACAAAAAGGGATGAAAACAGTCCGGTTTGAGGGGAATAGCGACGGTGAGGTCCGGAAAATTGTGAAAGGACATGATTTAGCGCAAATAGCTGCATCTGAGTCCGATAGGAATGTTAGCTTGAGAGCAAGTGTAGTACATGGAAAACAAAAGTGTGGGAGTAAGTGTGAAGCAAGGGAGTAGACGGACAAATGCAAGCGCGGAAATAGTGTGAGGCAAGTGTGCGATCTAATGAAGCTTAATAGCTCGATGAGAAGTAAATGTGAAGTAGAAGGATGTACGAAGTTAGGAGCTATCGGACCCCAGAGTCCTTATATGCTGGAAAAGTAACCTTTTGAGTAATTATCGGACTCCATTGCAGCTATGTGCACAAAATGGGATGAAAACAGTCCGGTTTGAGGGGAATAGCGACGGTGAGGTCCGAAAAATTGTGAAAGGACATGATTTAGCGCAAATAGCTGCATCTGAGTCCGATAGAAATGTTAGCTTGAGAGCAAGTGTAGTACATGGAAAACAAAAGTATGGGAGTAAGTGTGAAGCAAGGGAGTACACGGACAAATGCATGCGCGGAAATAGGGTGAGGCATGTGTGCGACCTAATGAAGCTAATAGCTCGATGAGAAGTAAATGTGAAGTAGAAGGATGTTCGAAGTTAGGAGCTATCGGACCCCAGAGTCCTTATATGCTGGAAAAGTAACCTTTTGAGTAATTATCGGCCCCCAATGCAGCTATGAGCACAAAAAGGGATAAAAAAAGTCCGGTTTCAGGGGAATAGCGGCGCTCAGGTCCGAAAATGAGCCCAAAAGCATGTTTTAGCGCAAATAGCTGCATCTGAGTCCGATAGGGAGGATGGAGCTAACCCAACCCAACCCAACCCAACCCAACCCAACCCAACCCAACCCAACCCCCACGATATTCCACCAAAATTACTTTGAATTTAAGTAATTTATGTGTTGACATATCTCTTTGAAATATGGTTTTATTATGTAGACCAATTGTTATAATGCAAAGGAAGTGTCAGCTTGTCGAACAAGCCGAATACGCGTGAGGCGATTTTGGACACAGCTTCGAAATTGTTTTTTTCTCAGGGATATCATGCAACAGGACTGAATCAGATTATTAAAGACAGCGATTCACCGAAGGGGTCTCTTTATTACTACTTTCCTCACGGTAAAGAAGAACTGGCTTTAACATGTATTAACCGGACTAGTGAAGTTGTCGCGCAGAAGCTTAGACATCATATGGAGAACAGCAAGAGTGCGTCTGAGGCAATGGAGGATTTCATTCTAGGAATGGCTAAAGATGCTGTGGAATCCTCATACGAAGGGATTGTTCCGTTTAGTTTTTGGTTGGCGGCGGAGACATCCTGTATTAGTGAGGAGCTGCGGACTGCATGTAAATCTGTGTTTATGGACTTGCAGGATGTGATCAAGAAACGTCTTTTGGATGAGGGCGTAGAGAACAAGCCCGCGGCCGATAAGGCTTCAGTGGTAATCTCTTTATTTGAAGGGGCGCTTCTCCAGACGCTGACTTTTCGGGAGGAACAACCGCTTCTCGCGGCGGCAAAGTTTATCCCAGTAATACTTGGTTAGATACAGACAAATAGTTAAGATTATCAGGAGGATTAAGGGTGGAAGCAACTATGCAAGGGAACCAACAAAAAGAGGTCAAGAAGTTTAAGACTATTCCAATTCTTGTCTCTTTATTACTAGCAGGTTTTATCGGAATGTTCAGTGAAACGGCATTAAATGTTGCCTTAAGTGATCTTATGAATGTCCTACAAATTACCCCAGCAACAGCACAATGGTTGACAACAGCTTATCTGCTTACACTGGGTATACTAGTACCAATTTCGGGGATGCTGCTTCAATGGTTTTCGACGAGACAGCTGTTTATAGCGGCTTTATGTTTTTCAATCCTAGGAACATTCCTAGCGGCAGTATCACCTAACTTTGAGTTCTTACTTACAGCAAGAGTGGTTCAAGCTATGGGAACAGCGCTTCTGTTGCCACTGATGTTTAATACAATCCTTATCATCATTGCTCCTGAAAAACGGGGGGCAGCAATGGGGATGATCGGTCTGGTTATCATGGTTGCTCCGGCGATTGGGCCTACCATTGCTGGACTGCTAATTGAAAGCCTCAGCTGGCACTGGATCTTCTGGTTGTCATTGCCATTCTTAGTGATTGCATTGATATTCGGGATTCTGTTCATGCAGAATGTAACAAAGGTGACGAAACCGAAGATTGATATCCTCTCCATTGTGTTATCTTCACTCGGGTTTGGCGGTATTGTGTTTGGTTTCAGCAGCGCCGGTGAAGAAGCGGGCTGGGGAAGTCCGAAAGTGATCACTGCAATCATCGTAGGTGTAGTAGCACTGTTATTGTTTGGGCTTCGTCAAATGAAGATGAAGGAGCCAATGATTAATCTGCGTGCTTTTAAATATCCAATGTTCGCTATTGGTGTAGCTATGGTATTTATTTGTATGATGGTTATTCTGTCCTCCATGTTGATTCTTCCGATGTACCTTCAACAAGGACAAGGTTATACAGCTTTCAAAGCGGGTCTGTTGCTGCTTCCAGGCGGAATTATAAACGGATTGATGTCCCCAATTATGGGTCGTATGTTTGATAAATACGGTCCGAAATGGCTCGTGATTCCAGGTCTGATTATTGCAGCAGTAGCCTTGTGGTTCTTCTCCAGTATTACTGTAGCTTCTACGGTTGTGTTCGTAATCGTACTTCACAGTACGCTTATGATTGGTATTTCGATGGTATTTATGCCGGCACAGACGAATGGTATTAACCAGTTGCCACTAGAACTTTATCCAGATGGTACAGCTATTATGAATACACTGCAGCAGGTTGCTGGTGCCATTGGTACTGCATTAGCAGTCAGCATTATGACCGCGGGTTCAAAAAGCTACATGAAAACTGTGGAGAACCCAGCAGATCCAGCTAATATGTTACCTGCGTTCACGAACGGTGTACAAAATGCTTTTATTTTCGGAATGAGTATGGCGATTGTAGGACTAATTCTTGCTTTCTTCATAAAAAGAGTAGTTGTTAATCATAAAATGAATACCCCGATGCATTAATAAATAAATTTGACGCAAGAAAAGGTGTTCGAATAGGTTAGTTTGTAAAATCCCCTTAGGATAGACAGTGAAAAAAAGTTCATGATCTCATGGACCTAACACTGTTGATCGAAGGGGATTTTTTTGTTCGCAATAAGAAAGAGGACCACTCCTCGGTAGAATACCGAAAAGCGACTCCACTTAAAGCTTTCTTTTTTAAGAAAAATGCTGGGATATATTAGTCAGATATTCTTCTTCGGCCGTATTTTCTTTCATTTGAATGAGCATTTTTGCATCTTCACCAACAACATATCGGAATTGACTTGTCCCATCTGTAGCAGCTTGATATATTGTTTCCGCAACAATTTCTGGAGGCGAAGCATAGGCAGGTTGTTTTTCCATCTCACCCAATTTACCCAAAAATGCATTAGTAAAAGGTTTATATTCCGTTAATGCATCATTAAAAAAGAACTCCATCGATCTACCACCAAAGTCCGTCTGAATGGCACCAGGTTCAATTAACTTTACTTTGATGTTTTGTGATGCTAATTCATAAGATACGGATTCAGAAAAACCTTCTACGGCAAATTTCGTTGAATGATACAGAGACATTGTAGGAAAGGTTACTTTCCCACCCATAGAAGAGATATTGATCAGCAAACCATCTTGGTTAGCTCTAAAATGTGGCAGCATGGCTTTAGTCATACTGATAAGACCAAAAACGTTGACTTCAAACTGTCTTCTGATCTGCTCATCTGTAGCTACTTCTATAAGTCCCATTGTTCCATAACCAGCATTATTGAGAAGAACGTCAATTTTACCGAACCGTTTGATCGCCTCCTCTAACGCAGGTTGAATCGTGTCTGCTTTCTCAACATCGAGCCGTAACACCAACACATTATCAAGTGTAGTGAATTCACTTTCTTGTTCAGGTGAACGCATCGTGGCTACCACATTCCATCCTCTTTCAGCAAAATGTTTTGCTGTAGTTCTACCGATACCAGACGAAGCACCCGTTATAAAAATTGTTTTCATCTACAATTCCTCCTAAAAGTTTTATGAGCGGTACATCTTAACCTGGTTCGTATTAAAACTCACTTCGTAAGTACTAACTTCTCCATGTTTAACAATCCCTCAGCAATGGTTGTTAGTTTAGCCTTATATTCTTCTATGCCAATTTGAATGCAGATGATCTGTGCTGGATGCATTTCATCTTTATAAAGCGAATACTGAGCGAGTAATTGATCTAACTTATGTTGTGATTCCTCTTGAGCTTGCTTCAACCAAATAATCACCTTCTCATACCCGACAAATTCACCAAAATAAAGCCTCATCATAAAATCAGATTTCTTAATACTGTCAGCCTCTAGTGGGGCTAGTAAATAGGCATTAAAACTATCTCTTCCTTTATCCGTGATGTTTAAAAGATTTTTATTAGGCTTACCTTCCTGAGGTATGTTTTCCTTAGTAATCAGACCCTCCTTTTCCATGCGAGCAAGTGTAGGGTAAATCGTTCCATAACTAGAACTATAGAAATTAGAGAATATTTCCTCCAATAACTGCTTTATTTCGTATCCAGTCAACGATTTTTTCATAAGCATGCCTAAAATAACATCCTGACTGTTCAAAATAGGGCCTCCTTTAAGTTTCTAAATATTTGTATATCGTTATCACAATATATCAGACCTTTATATATTGAGTAAATATATATTGGAAGGATACTTGGAGTTGTTTTTTTATGTATTCATAATAATTAAGAGACATCCCGAAAAAACGACGATCGCTCCCTGGCAGAATACCGGGGAGCGATCGTCATTTAATTCTCACTTATTAAATTTTCATTGTGTCCATTCCATCATATATACTCGTTGTAACTCCACGTTAAGGATCACGATACAGTAGCTACCATCATCTTTTTTCTTATAGTAATAGAATCCTCTTTCTTCGAGTTCTATAGGGTTAGCCCAAAATAATTTTTCGTATTTTTCTTTTTCATTTGGATAAATGGCAATCACAGAGTCTTTGAAACTTGATATTCTCTCTTTTAAGGGGTCAATGGATTCAACATTGAGGGGATGCCAAAATGCTGCATCTTTGATTTCTTTGAATTGCTTTTCGTCATAATCTAATACGTAATAGCTTTCGCCATCCCCATGGAAACTGGGTGGACTTTCAAATATCACCTTTGACTCTGTAGGTTTAGAGATCGATATGCCCCAATTTATCTTCCACGTCTCATAATAGTTCATTGAATTGTTACGGAGCATATATCCAACGAAAATAAATATGAAAAGAACGGTAAAACTCAAGATTGTTATTGTTGTTTTTCTCATCGTTGATCTCCTCAACATGCTGCTTGTATTACCATTATTATACATGAATGAGGAGGGAATAAGGGCTTTCTTAATAGAAACTTTACATACATAGATTTACGATGTATAGTTGTCCTAGGTATAAAAGGATAACTAATATTCATGATATACAGATATTAGTCATGGGAAAAAAAGCAAATCAACGGTATAAATCCCGTAGAATGAGCCGAATCCGGCTCGACGAAGCAAATCAACGGTATAAATCCCGTAGAATGAGCCGAATCCGGTCCGACGAAGCAAATCAACGGTATATATCCCGTAGAATGAGCCGTTTCCGGTCCGAGGTAGCAAATCAACGGTATAAATCCCGTAGAATGAGCCGAATCCGGCTCGAGAAAGCAAATCAACGGTATAAATCCCGTAGAATAAGCCGTATCCGGACCGAGGAAGCAGATCAACGGTATAAATCCCGTAGAATGAGCCGAATCCGGCTCGACGAAGTAAATCAACGGTATAAATCCCGTAGAATAAGCCGTATCCGGACCGATGAAGCAGATCAACGGTATAAATCCCGTAGAATGAGCTGAATCCGGACCGAGGAAGCAAATCAACGGTATATATCCCGTAGAATGAACCGAATCCGGCTCGACGAAGCAGATCAACGGTATAAATCCCGTAGAATGAGCCGAATCCGGTCCCACGAAGCAAATCAACGGTATATATCCCGTAGAATGAGCGGAATCCGGTCCCACGCCAATTGTAAAGTTAGAATTTAGGAGGTGTTAGCCGTTGAAAGTAAGTAAAGAGATGCTGAAGGGCAGTACGGGTACATTAATTCTGACTCTTTTACAGGAGAAGCCATTATATGGTTATGAGTTAATCAAAGAGCTGGAGCTGAGATCACAGGGTGTTTTTTCATTAAAAGAAGGAACCTTGTATCCAATTCTGCATGCGATGGAAAGTGAGCGCTGGGTAGAGGCTTACTGGATGGAGGTAGAGGGAAGGAAGCGTAAGTACTATAGAATTCTGGATGAAGGTAAAGAGAAACTCAAGGAGAAAAAAGCAGAATGGGTTATGTTTAAAGGTGCAGTTGACTCCGTTCTGGGAGAGGGTGGTGTATGATGAAAGAGAGGCAACAGCAATTTTTGGATGAAGTGTGTGCAGAGATTAAAGCGAAAAAAACTCACCCAGAGATACGTCAAGAATTAGCTAGTCATCTAGAAGATTTAATTTGTGAAAAAGAATCAGACGGTGTATCACGGGAAGAAGCCATAGCTTGGGCGATCGCACAAATGGGGAATCCGCAAACGTTAGGAAAAGAACTTCATCTAATACATAAACCACATGTACCTTGGGGATTGTTTGGCGTTGTAGCTATATTATCCGCGATCAGTCTGATCGGAATGAGTTCTGTGGATGTAGGCTACAGTGATATTGTTAAAGGTGCTTTTTTGGATAATGCGTTTAGACGCCAAGCGATAAATATACTTATTGGAATTGTATTGATGTTTGGATTGTATTTCATTGATTTCAGAAAGCTGAGAAGTTTCTCGTGGGTATTATACGGAACATCAATAGCAGGAATTCTGTCGAGTATATTCTGGGGGATAACAATAAATGGAGTAAATTATGGTCCTAGGATTTTTTTGATCTTACCTGATATGACATCCTATCGTCCTTATGTTTTGATAGTCGCGTTAGCAGGGATTTTAGTGAATCGTAAGGAATCGGCTAAAAAGAAAACTTGGCGAAGTGGGTTGTTCGACATAAGCCTTCTGTTAGCACCTGCATGGCTTCTTATCTCTTTAAACTCTCTTCCAGAGCTTGTAGTGTATCTAATCTCTTCACTACTATTATATGTATGGATTACTCGCGATTGGATAAAGAGTGTAGTATTATTAGGGTTCTTTGTAATAGTTGGACTAATGTTCATCTTCAATAGCGACTACCTGATGGTCAGAATTATTAGTGCAATAAATCCATCTTTAGATCCAGAAGGTTATGGCTATATATATCAAGTAATGCGTGAAGTTATTAGCTCAGCGGGTTGGTGGGGGCACGGATTCGGAGCAGTAGAACAAAAGCTGCCGTATGTTTACTCAGATATGTTGCCTGTCTATCTTATTCATTGTTTTGGTTGGGCGGGGGCGCTGCTTTTGCTTGCAGTTATCTCCTGGTTCTTTATCAAGCTTCTATCTACGATACGAGCGATTCGTGAGCCCTATGGACAAGCTTTAGTGTTGGGTTTGGCATTTTTACTAGCCATAAGACTAACCTATGGTCTTGCTGTTTTGAGCGGCGGAATGATGTTGACTTCTATCCCGTTCCCTTTCCTGAGCTATGGGAGTCATGTGTGGTTTGAATATGCGGCTATTGGACTTTTGATGGGCATTTATCGTAGGAAGGACATTGGAGCCGTCCAGGATAATACTGTACTGAGTTAGATTCAGGATCCTCTCGTATGTCTAATTATTAAGTATGAATACTTAAGGGAGGTCTTTTAATGGGATGGAAAAAAACAGGCTTGTTAAGTATTGCCTTTGCCCTAGGCTCTATGGGAGGGTTTGGGAGTATACATACAACTGATACTGTAGCTGCCGCAACTGTGAAAGAATCTGCAAAAGTCTATAACCAATTCCAACAATATGTACAGAAACCGGCATCTCTTGCTAACGCACGGAATTATTTGATTAACCATATCAAAGAAGTGGATACCTGGACAGCAACTCAGATGACACTCCAGCTCGAAAATGCACAGAAGGCATATTTACCTGTGTACTCTGAGAAGGTTTTTCCGGAGAATGTTCAGAAAGAGATAAATAATGCTTTTTCCAAAAGCAAAAATCTAACATACAGCACACTCCTTAATGCGATCAAAGATCCCAATGTACGCAATATGTTAATTGAAGGACGGGATAAGGGGTATAAGCTGGAGACTAGTGAGGGCATGTACTATCCAGTGATGCATTATGAGGGGTTCAAAAGCTTTAAGCCGTATGTCACGAAGGACATCGCTGCTTATATAGATATCATGGCCACTGAATCGAATCAACCAAGTGTTTTTGATGCAGCTATTGTGATTAGTTGGACAGAGTTAACGAACAGGGCGCTTGCACTGGAGGATTTTGTGACGAAATACCCAGCTTCCAATCGGTCAACCGTTCTTCAAAAAGAGCTGCTCAATGCAACTTCACGCTTATTATATGGATCAAGCAACACACCAGCTTATGACTATGATGAGCAAGTAATCAAACCTGAAGTAAAGAAGGCGTATGAGAATGCATTAAAAGGAAACAAAGGCGACACCAGAATCCTAATGATTTTAGAAAAACTACTGCAGTTACTTGATTCCACGAATAATAAACTCACACCTGAAGTGGAGAAATTTCTGAATCAAACGGTTAATTCGAAATGAAGAGGCGGGATCTATTGAGAAGCGGATTTAGAGGAACAAAAATTATAGTTTTCGCATTTGTGCTGTTGTTATGGACAAACACGATTTTTATGGGCAGCGCAGATGCAGCTTACGTTGGATCATCTACAGACAATGTACTGCAGCAAATGCAGCTGGAGAAGAAAAACCGCCTGCCGCAAGGATTTGTCTATTTGGATGAAGTGATTCCTACTGCCCAATTTGAAATTCGCTATTACGGAGACAATAATTTTGTAGGGAAGCGGATTGATGGTTATAAAGCGCCTTTAGCGATCTTTTCACAGACTGCAGCTACAGCCTTGAAGGCAGTAAGTGAGGATTTAGCCAAAAAAGGATATATCCTAAAAATCTATGATGCTTATCGTCCGCAGACCGCGGTGAATCATTTTGTAAGATGGTCACAGAATTCCGCGGATACTAAGATGAAGCAGCAATATTACCCGCTACTGGATAAACGTAATTTATTCAAACTCGGATTTATAGCGAAAAAATCAGGACATTCTCGAGGCAGTACCATCGATTTAACGATCGTCAATAAAGAGACCGGTGTAGATGTAGATATGGGCAGCCCGTTTGATTTTTTCGGAGAGATCTCTTTTTATGATACATCGTTGATCACCAAGACTCAGAAAGCAAATCGCGCAATTCTCAAAGAGGTTATGGTGAAGCAAGGCTTTAAACCTTATAGTAAGGAATGGTGGCATTTTACGCTGATAAAAGAACCTTTTCCTAAGCAGTATTTTGACTTCAAGGTGGAATAATCATTTCTAAAGAAGTGGCTCAACATAATGTTGAACGGCTTCTTTTTTTTCTTGGCTTTATTATCCTTAGGATTAGCACATGCTGGAAACGCACATAATACTTGTAATAACTAAAGGGAGGTTTCGAGCGATGATCAAAATGGCAGCGGTAGTTGTGTTAGGTGTTCTGTTTTTAACTAATGGATTTGGTGGATTTGCCGCTCCAACAGTATGGGCAGACTCCGGCCAGGTTAGCGTGATTTTGAATGGTAAACTACTGGAAACTGATCCCCATTCAGCCTACAACAAGGGTTCCACGGTCATGATTCCGCTCAGAGAGGCTTCCAATGCACTGAAATATACAACAACATATCAAAAAAGTTCAGAAACTATAACACTAACAAAGATAAATGAAATAATTAAATGGAAGCTTAACGAACATTTAGTTAGCATCAATAATGCACAAGAGTTGGTTTTTAAAGATGATTTCGAATTCAGACAGGATCATATCTATGTTCCAATCTCCTTTTTTAAGACAATTGGTTTATTAACCTCATATGATGGGGAGTCCAATCAAGTTGAAGTGTATACCCCTGAAGTGACAGCGAGTGTTATAGCGGGGTTACTGGTCGGCGGTAAATATAATGAATTATCGGAGCGATATCATTATGATGTGGTCGTAAATAAGCCAAGCTCAAATGGATTACTGGAAGACTGGAAGCAAATTACGATAAAAGCCGGGAATTATCATGGGATTAAATCTACAAAAAGTAGCTATAACGAGGATCAATTTTCTATCCGCTGTGTATTGGATTTTGCAGAGACAGAGATTCCACTTGAAATTATTTTGAACACATCGGGCAAAATTATAGAATTTAGAGAGACACTCTAATCGGAAAATGATTCCATGATGACTATGCACATTTCCCAAGCGAGAAGATTTTAGGGGATTATGCATAGTCTTTTTGCTGTTCTAATATACTTTCCCAGATAATTTCTGAAGGGTATCGTAAACCCGATGTGTTTTTAATGTAAAAAATGGTTTTATTTGTTGACTTCCAGATTCATCGAATGTAAATTAAAATTTGAAATAATAAATAAAGCATTTAATTAAATTAGAGAAATGAGTGGAGTACTGGATGACAAAAACATTGACCGGAATGAGTTCTGCAGAAGAGCAACCCTTTTCGTTAAAAGCAATCATCCCCCCGCTTCTTGCTATTATTGTCGGTATGATTATGGTTATTCTGGATGGTACTGTTGTGAATGTGGCCGTTCCCAAGCTGGTTGATTATTTTGCTTCCGATCTCAAAACGATTCAGTGGGCGATTACGGGTTATACTTTAGCTTTAGCGGCAGTAATCCCACTCGCGGGCTGGATGACCGATCGTTTTGGATCGAAACAAGTTTTTCTGGCAACTCTTACGATGTTTATTCTTGGCTCTATGTTATGTTCGGTTGCACAAAGCTCATCTCAGCTCATTATTTTTCGAGTCATTCAAGGTCTTGGCGGGGGGATGGTTGCTCCCATTGGGATGGCGATGGTTTTTAAATTAGCTCCAGTAGAACGTCGAGGTTCTATTATGGGGATGCTTGGTATTCCAATGCTCTTAGCACCGGCACTCGGTCCAGTCTTATCCGGTTGGCTGGTGGAGTACGTAAGCTGGCACTGGATCTTTCTGATTAATGTACCTATTGGAATTGTTGGCATTATTCTTGGTGTTAAATATTTGCCGAAGTCTGAACAAAAGAGCAAAGGCAAACTCGATATCCTAGGCATTATCCTTGCCCCAATTGCCTTCTCTATGTTGGCTTATGGGGTGAATGAAGGCGGTGGAACAAGCTGGTCGTCTACTCCCGCTATTGTTGGCTTATCTGTTGGAGGGGTTGCATTGATCCTTCTTGTCATTGTGGAGCTGCTTCACAAAAATCCGCTTTTACAACTGCGAGTTTTCCGTTCGTCGGATTTCACTCGGGGTATTATTTTAACTTGGGTTATGCAAGCTGCTTTGTTTGGGTCCATGTTATTTGTGCCCCTTTACCTGCAGCAGATTCGAAGCTATACCCCGCTGGAGACCGGTTTGATTCTACTTCCGCAGGCTTTAGCTTCAGCAATCGGAATGCCGATTGGCGGCAGGTTGTTTGATAAGATCGGGGCTCGTCCGCTGGCGTTTGTTGGACTTAGTATCATTACGGTCACCTTGTTCCTGTTATCCGGAATTAGTGTTACAACAAATTTATCGTTAATTATGACATACCTGGGTTTCTTAGGCTTTGGGATGGGTCTAACGATGATGCCTTTGAATACTCATGTCTTGAATGCTGCTCCACGTGAATGGGTGGGAAGTGTAACTTCACTTACTGCTGCTGCTCAACAAGTCGTTGTTTCATTTGCTATAGCTGGAATGACAGGTTACCTGACTAGTCAGATCGCTGTTCATATGGGAGCACTGAAAGCGGGAAGTAATCCTTTGACAGCCGCAGTTAGTGGTTTTGATGATGTGTTCTTCCTGTCTGGTTGCATAGGAGTGGTAGGTGTATTGATGAGTATTATTTTGCGCAAGCCTAAGCTTTCTGCTGGCGATCCTACCTCTGGAGAGGGACAGAAGGCAGATGCGGCGATGATGATGGGGCATTAATTGAACCCAAAAACATAGATAATATAGAAAAGGCGTCGTTCAGCTTGTATAGTTGAACGACGCCTTTATTGTTATAAATGCTCTGGTTTCTTCTGAGCCCACGATGCGGGGAGACTTGCTTTACCAAGCAGCTCAGAAGCCACGATTCCCAGCAGAACAAGCGCTGCGCCAGCATAGCCTTGCATCGATAACTTCTCAGCAGCGAACCAATAACCAAACATCGCAGCGAAGACCGGCTCAAGGGAGAAGATTAGTCCGGTGCGGGTTGGTGAAGTATATTTTTGAGCAATAGGTTGCAGGATGAAGCCACAGGCACTGCATAGGATACCAAGCGCTAGAATTGCTGCCCAACCTGGCAAAGTAGAGGGGAGCGAAGGTGTCTCGAAGATTGCGGACAACACTAAGGCCAACCCTCCGGCAAATCCTAACTGCAAGATTCCAATATTCAGGGAATCACATTCTTTTACCGCCTTGCCTGTAAATAAGATCTGTACCGCATAGAACACTGCCGAAAGAATACACAGAAAGTCACCCGGTTGAATAGTTAAGGTTGCATTTAAGGTAAGAAGTCCAATCCCGGCTATGGCGAGGATGGAGCCGAACACTTGCGGAGGTGCAACTCTTTTTTTGAAAATAACTCGATCCAAGATCGGTACAAAAATAACCGTCAATGCAACTAAAAATCCTGCATTTGAGGTGGTGGTTGTTTGAAGTCCGAAGGTTATACATGTGAATACACCTAGCAGGAGGAATCCGAGGAGAGCACCATATTTTAATGTTCTCATGTCTACTCGTCTTAATCGTTTGTGGAATATCATAGCGGCTAATATAAAAGCAAGTCCGAAGCGGAGTGCAATCAGATTGAATTCGCCTAACGTACCTAACCCCATTTTCATAAATATGTAGGAGGAGCCCCAAAATAATGTTACAACTAACAGCAGCAGCTCAGCTTTGAGCGGTTTCATCTCTTCATCCATCCTTCTTCATTTTCAACTCAATATAGTATAATACGGCTCTATACATAAGGTAACTGAATGTTTATCATAGGATACATGAGTAAAACTTATGTAATTATAAGGGTGGGAACAGAGGTTGAGCATTAATAAATATGAGATTTTTCTGAAAGTTGTAGAGCTAGGCAGCTTAACAAAAGCAGCAGAAATGCTGGGTTTTACGCAATCCGGAATTAGTCACACCATTAGCAGCTTGGAAATGGAGTTTGGGTTCGCGTTATTAATTAGAAATAGATCCGGTGTGAAATTGACGGTAAACGGGGAACAAGTTCTGCAGCCTATCCGTGAAATCTTGAAGTGGAACGAGAAATTGAAGCAGGAGGTAGCGGACATCCACGGGCTAGAGATTGGCACGATCACCATCGGTACGTTCACCAGTGTGTCAGTGCATTGGCTGCCAGGGATGATTAAGCAATTTCGCAGTGAATACCCATATATAGAAATCAAGCTGATGGAAGGCGGTTATTTGGAGGTTGAGCAATGGATAGAGGCTGGAGTGATCGACTGCGGTTTTATTTCACTGCCTACACGTGAGAAGTTTGACGTAATTCCTTTAAAAAAAGACCGGATGTTAGGGATTGTATCTAAAGAGAATCCACTTAGTGCAGAACCCTTTCTTTCCTTATCGCAAATTGCTAAAGAGGATTTCATTATCCCGAAAGCAGGCTCGGATTATGATGTTAGACGTGTGCTGGATAAGGCGGGTATTAAACCTAATGTTAAATTCTCAGCAGGTGATGACTATGCCATTATGTCGATGGTGGAGAAAGGCCTTGGCATTAGTATTTTGCCAGAGCTTGTCTTGACCCGGCAAAATTATAATGTGGCCATGCTAGAATTGGAGGAACGTAGTTTCAGATCGTTAGGAATTGCTGTCCACTCTATGAAATACGCTTCTCCCGTCACCAAAAAATTTCTAAAGCATGTGCAAGTGTGGCTGAAAGATAACACCTAAATAAATACGTCAAAAAATAAGAAACTGATACCTCATCAAAGTTAAGAGGGATCAGTTTTTTTGTTTAGTACTTCAGCTAGTTTTTCAGGAAACAGGAACTACACACAAGCTGCTATAATCGATTTTAAAGGATTTTAGTTAAATATATGTATATCTCCATTATCTTATAGTTTTGGCGGCGTTATATAGGGTTTAAGAGACGTTAAATTGCATGTTAATCCTCTATTAATATCTGTTTTAGAATAATTAATATGTTATAATTAGAAGAGTGGAAATAAGGAATGTATTCAGATGTTCTGGAAATGTGAGGACTTTATGCACAATTACGGATGGATAAGATTAGGAGGAGGATTAAGCGATTGAGCGTTACAATAATTACACTAGTCGTAGTAGCAGTATTTATAGGTGCCTTAATGAGAACCGTGTTTGGTTTTGGTGAAGCGATTGTGAGCATGCCACTGCTTGCACTGCTCCCGATTCCTATACATACCTCAGTTTCTTTGATTGGATTGGCAGGCCTCACGGTTGCCTCACTTACAGTTGTGAGTGGGTGGCGGCATATAGAACGACCTATTTTGATTCGATTAGCACTCTCAACAGTGATAGGAATTCCTGTAGGACTAGTCATGCTTTATTTAGCACCGGCAAGTGTAATTATGACTGGCCTTGGTATATTTTTGATTGTTTATGGAGTTTATTCGGTGATAAAGAAGAGAATATTTAAGACGATCGATCATCCATTGCTTAAGGCAAAAGGCTGGGTGTATCCTTTCGGATTCGCTTCGGGTGTACTTGGCGGTGCTTATAACTTTAATGGTGTCCCTGTCGTGATCTATGGTACTTTACGACAATGGAATCCGGATCGTTTTCGGGGTACGTTGCAAGCTCATTTTCTTATTTCGGGTGTACTCGTTGTAACGGGTCATGCTATCGGGGGATTGTGGACGGTGGATGCTCTTGTTCTTTATGGATATTCTATTCCAGCAATTCTCTTAGCTACGGTCCTTGGGGTATATGTGAATAAACGTATTCCTGCTAAAAAATTTGAGAGTTACTTATTTCTGATTATCATTTTACTTGGTGTCCTAATGCTAGTGCCTCGCGGATAGTTGAAAAGAAAAAGAAAGACGTTCTTCCCCCTTACTGTATATGAACGTCTTTTAAATTTATCCAATCTTAGGGTTGACGAAGAGCCTTGTTCATGAGAAAATGTACGCGCGTACATTAAATGAATGCGTTTTCGAATAGCGAATTGAACGAGGCTAAATGTCACTGTTCATAACCTATGAGAAGGAGGAATTTATATCGCCAGCCGTAAAGAGGTTGCCGAGCTTGCAGGTGTCTCAGAAGCCACAGTATCTCGCGTGTTAAACAATGTTGGTCCGATTAAGGAAGAAACGAAGGAACGTGTGTTGGCAGCTGCACTGAAGCTAGGCTATACCCCTAGTTCACTTGCTCAGAGCTTTGCTCGTAGACGGAGCGGGAACTTGGGTGTAGTGATGCCTTATTTGCCGAAAGCCCGCTTGTTCTCCACTTATTATTTTTCGGAAATATTAAGTGGAATAGGGAGCAAGGCGCGAGAAGAGGGTTATGATCTGTTAATGCTGTTTCGGAATGCCGAAGCGCCAATGGATTATAACGAGTTGTTTAAGATGCGGAAGATCGATGCTTGCATTGTGCTTGGCGCTAAAGAAGAGCCAGGTGAGCTAGCCTCACTCCGCCGTTTGAAGGAAGAAGACCATCCTTTTTGTCTGATTAATCAGCATTTTGCTGGGGAAGCTTTTCACGAGGTGGATGCCGATCATGTCGAAGGAAGCTGGCAAGCGGCTAAACACTTACTGGAACAAGGGTTTAAGAGGATTGCTTTTCTAAATGGGCCAGAATCTTATTCCAACAGCCGAGATCGTTTAACGGGGTATACCCGCGCTTTGGCAGAGGTGAATCTTTCTGTAGACTCTTCACTTTTGTTCGAAGGTAACTTCAGCCGGAAAAGCGGAATTATAGCTGCCAAAGAAATGTTGCCTTTGCTGAATGAGATTGATGCGATTATGGCCGCCAATGATCGGATGGCCATAGGTTTGCAGCAAGGACTACAGGAGTTAGGAATACCAAGGGATCGCCTGCCAGCTATTGTGGGTTATGATGATTCGGAAGCTGCGGAGCTTACCACACCTGCATTAAGCAGTGTGAGGGTTCCCTTTTACGAACTAGGTGAACTTGCCGCAGCCCAAATCATTGAATTGCTGGGAAACAATCTGGCAGAAGTACCCGCACCAGCCGTACAGATCAAATTACCGACAGAACTAGTTATACGAGCTTCATCTAAATCTATCAACACTTAGGAGGAATAAGATGAAACAGCTTCGCATTGGAATGATCGGTTATAAATTTATGGGTAAAGCCCACAGTAATGCTTATCGCAGTTTGCCTATGTTTTTCCCGAAAGCGCTTAAACCGGAAATGTCTGTAATCTGTGGACGTAATAGTGAAGCGCTTGGAGAAGCTGCATCGCAGTTAGGCTGGGCGGATTGTGTTACGGACTGGAAGGATCTGATCGCTCGAGAGGATATTGATCTTATAGATATTAATGCTCCCAGCAACGCGCATAAGGAGATAGCTTTGGCAGCAGCCAAAGCAGGTAAACATATTTTTTGTGAAAAACCACTTGCGCTGACCTTGGCGGATTCCCGTGAAATGCTGCAAGCTGCTGAAGACGCGGGAGTTACACATATGGTTGGTTTTAATTATCGCTTTTCTCCGGCAGTTCGACTGGCTAAGAAGCTCATAGAGAGTGGGCGGCTGGGAAAGATTTATCATTTTCGGGCTTGGTTTCTACAGGATTGGATAATAGATCCGGATTTCCCTTTAGTGTGGAGACTGCAGAAGGATATCGCCGGTTCAGGTTCGCATGGAGATCTGGGGGCGCATCTCATAGATTTGGCTCATTTCTTAGTAGGTGATATGAAGGAAGTAATCGGCATGAGCGAGACCTTCATAAAAGAGCGTCCGCTCGCCGCTGAAATGACTGGTTTAAGCGCTAAAGGAGATAAGGATGCACCCAAGGGTAAGGTTACCGTTGACGATGCCACCTTATTTTTAGCCCGTTTTGATAATGGTGCTCTGGGCAGCTTTGAAGCTACAAGATTCGCAGCGGGTCATCGCTCTACCAATTCTTTTGAGATCAATGGGAGTCTTGGCAGTGTGAAATTCGACTTCGAACGTATGAATGAATTAGAAGTTTATTTGACCTCGGATGCAGAGGATGTACAAGGTTTTCGCCGTGTGCTGGCGACCGATCCTGCTCATGAGTATGCAGAGGCTTGGTGGCCACCAGGTCATACGATTGGTTTTGAACATACGTTTATTCACGAAATGCTGGAGCTTTCTAACGCAATTGAAGAAGGTCGTCAGCCAGAACCGAATTTCAATGATGGAGTGAAATGCCAAGCGGTGTTAGAGGCTGTAGAACGCTCTATTGATGAACGCCGGTGGGTCGATTTATCCGAGATGTAATCTAACCTTAGAAGGAGTGCTGAAGATGAGAAAAGCATTGATTGTATGGGGCGGTTGGGAGGGTCATGAGCCTGAGCAGGTCGCTGATATATTCGCTAAAATGTTGCAAGAGGAACAGTTTGAAGTTGAAGTATCGAATACACTGGAGGCTTTTGCTGATGCAGATAAGCTTCTTGGACTAGATTTGATCGTGCCGGTATGGACAATGGGCACAATCGAGCAGGATTTTGTGAATCATGTCTCCGCAGCTGTACAGCATGGAACAGGTCTTGCCGGTTGCCATGGCGGGATGTGTGATTCTTTTCGTAATAATGTAGATTGGCAGTTTATGACGGGTGGACAATGGGTAGCTCATCCTGGGAATGACGGCGTTAACTATACCGTAGAGATTTGTCAAAGCTCAAGTCCTCTGGTAGAAGGATTAGAAGATTTCAGTGTTTGCTCAGAGCAATATTATCTGCATGTAGATCCAGCTGTTGAAGTTCTTGCTACGACTCGTTTTCCAGTAGTTGAAGGGCCTCATTCGTATAATAAGGCTGTTGATATGCCAGTAGCTTGGACAAAACGTTGGGGCTTGGGCAGAGTTTATTATAATTCACTGGGGCATCATGCGGACATTGTAGATCAGCCGCAAGTGCGTGAAATGATGCGCAGAGGATTAATATGGGCAGCTGAAGGTAAAGCGCAAGCATTATCCAATGTTTCGGAGGTTATGAATAGCTATAGTGGAATGGCAGACAGTCAATAAATTCTGGGAGCGATCAGCGAATGGATAAAGTCAAAGTTGGTATTATTGGATGCGGTAAAATCAGTAGTATCTATATGGAGAACTGTCAAAAGTTCGAGATCCTTGATCTAGTTGCATGTGCGGATTTAGATTTGGTGAGAGCACAAGAACAAGCGGATAAATACAATATTCCAAACGTCTATACCACAGAACAATTACTGAATGATCCAGAGATAGAAATCGTAATCAACTTAACGATTCCAGCTGTTCATGCGGAAGTATGCCTAAAAGCTATTGAAGCAGGTAAACATGTATACGTTGAGAAACCTCTAGCTGTGACGAGAGAAGAAGGCCGCAAAGTTCTGTCAGCTGCGCGGGAAAAGGGAGTACTTGTGGGCAGTGCACCGGAGACATTCTTCGGAGCGGGAATTCAAACGGTTTTGAAGCTGATAGATGAAGGAGTAATTGGCGAACCTGTTGCAGCTACTTCGTTTATGCTGGGCCGTGGACATGAGCATTGGCATCCAGATCCGGAATTTTATTATGCCGCTGGTGGAGGTCCAATGTTCGATATGGGTCCTTACTATTTGACGGCTTTGGTGCAGCTGTTGGGTCCTATTCATACGGTTAGCGGAATGACTGGGAAAGCGCTGGAAGAACGTACGATTACAAGCGAGAAGAAATTTGGGAATAAAATTCCTGTTCAAATTCCAACTCACGTAGCCGGAACCTTACGATTTGAAAATGGTGCCATTGCAACGTTGATTACAAGCTTTGATATCTTTGGCGGGAGCAACCTGCCGCATATAGAAATCTACGGAACGCTAGGAACGATTCAAGTTCCAGACCCGAATAACTTTGGGGGTCCCGTGAAACTCCGGCTTATGGGTGAGAATGAGTGGACGGAACAGCCGTTGTTGTCAGGGTATGATCAGAATACCCGCGGGATTGGACCAGCAGATATGGCTTACGCCATTCGGACGGGTAGAGAGCATCGTGCCAGTGGAGAACTGGCTTATCACGTATTAGAAGCAATGTGGGCTTTCCATGATTCTTCTGATGCTCATTCATTCTACGAAATGGAAAGCACCTGCACTCGTCCTGCGGCACTTCCAATCGGTCTTGCTCCTTATACTTTGGATTAGAGAATTCTTCCTGAATCTGCAACCTATCACTTCCGGTCTTCGTTTGAGAAGATGAAGAGTGGAGGTGTTAATAGGATGCGTAAGATAATTATTGGTTGGATATGGATTCCCGTTGTTATTTTGTTAATCAGTGGCTGTTCAGAGGCTCAACAAGCGAATAAGGAGCCGGTTCCAACTCCTGTAATTAGTTCAGAACCACAAATTTTAGCTTCTACGAACCCCGCAATGGATGATCCAGGCGCGGTTAAGACTTTCTTATCAGCTCAGAAGATTCCTAACGGAGATATTTATCTGCAAGATAACAAGGTTCATATTAATATTGTAGGTTTGAACTCGGAGATTGAGCAAAGCCTTGCTCAGACTTTCACTGCAGGTACTTATGAACTTCATGATGTGAAATATACGATGCAAGAGTTATTAGCTGCTCAAGAATTGTTGCATGAACAAGAACTATACCAGAAGCTGAATCTCTACGGCTCTGGTGTAGATACGATTGGTAATAAAGTAACTATTACCATTCCGTCAGATGATGCGGAAGCAGCTAAGCTTGAAATTGAAAAGTGGATCGATCCAAAGATGTTGACCTATGATATTTCAGAAATAGGTGATCCGCATGTAGTAGGTACAATCGTTGATATCGATACTAAACAGGCGAAGCGGATTCTAATCCTTGAACCTGGTAACGAAGATCCATCTTACTGGTTCACATTCAATGCGAAATCTGAAATGTTTAATGAAGCTGGAGAGACCATCAGCTTTAAGGATTTACAGGTTGGACAGCAGGTTAAGTTATGGAATACAGGGATGGTGCTGGAATCTTTTCCCGCGCTTGCGAGTGTGCGGAGGATGGAGCTAGCAATTACTGAATAATCTAATAGACCCGTCAACAGGTAGCAAGTGCTCCACGTATTTGAACTGTAGATGGAAAGTGAGGGTGCTCTAACCCTCACTTTTTTTAATTAGGAATAGTATACTTTTTCTACTTTATATAATGTATGCTCGATTGTTGGACAGAGATTGGCATGTACTTTGTAATATTTAACTCGAAAATATAAACTTTTCAAAAAGTTCTTTATATTATTTTTTTGTTTAAAGGCAGGAAGAAATTCTGGATTTTTCTCCACATCACCAAAACTTTGAATCCATTGCTCTACATAAGTCTGACTAAGCATTTTTCTATCTAAAACACTCATTATGGATCTTACCATTCGCTCATCTTCCCCATCGGAGTATATTCGATCTGTTATGGTCATCTTTTCGTAAACCAAATCGAGGATAGTTATGAGGTCATTTTCATCCAGTTCGGAGCATTGAGCCAATTCATCTAAAGTATCTGCTGCATGGGCTATAGCATGAGCCCAGCCTTTTTCTTCGTCATACCCCCGGTAATCCCGCTCATTTTGCACACTGCAAAATACCTTCTCTTTTATCTGATGAATTTGCTCTCTTGAGAGAAATGGTGATTCTTTATGCCTCATGAAGAGGAGTGGGATAACTAGCATAGAGAAAGATCTGGTAAAGACAGAGTCTGTATTGGTTTCGCCAAGCTTAAAATGCAAATGGTTTTTATCCAAGATAACGGGTATAAGTTGTTCCAGTCCGTTTGTAGTTAGAGAATTACCTGGGATCCAATGAGAAAAAGTTGTATAAATTAGCTCATCCCGTAGTTGGGCATCTAAAGAACCAATGTTATTTATCATTTCTTGTACCAACTGGAAGGTATCGGAAGGTGCTTGGTAATCATTTTCTTTTATGCATATCAACGTTTCTTTTAAATTCATTTTATAATCTCCTATTTTCCAGTGTGAATTATTTTCTAATACCGGATGGTGTAGTTCCTTTATATTGCTTAAACAGCTTGGTAAAATAATTAGGATTGTCGCAGCCCACTCGTCCAGCAATCTCCGTTACAGTAAAATCTGTCTCCAGCAACAGTCGTTCTGCTTCATTTACGCGGCAAAGATTAACATAATCGATGAAGGTTCGGCCGGTGAGCTTCTTAAAGGTTTTGCAGAAATGGTATGGATTTAGATTAACGGATCTCGCGGCGCTTTCAATAGTCATTTTCTCATCAAAATGGTTCTCCATGTACTCCAGCAATGGCTTAAAACGCTCACGATTGAAGGATTGACGTTCATTTGTTCTGCCAGAAACCTGCTCAGGCAAAAAGGTACGGGAGAGCAATACAAAAAGTAGATGAAGTTGATTTTTGATGATCAACTGAAATGCAGGACCTTTCTGATGCACTTCATCCACGATAGTGTTCAGAAGAGAGTAATAAGTAGAACAGGTTGGAACTAGTGCCGCTGGTTTAACTGGTAGCTGATATCGATTCTCCAAATAGGGAGCTACGAATTGTTCATGTTGAGGATCTTGCTTCCAATCTTTAAATAAAGAACTATGAAATACGACGGATATAAATCGGACATGATCATCCCGCAGACTATATCCAACATGCAAACCTCCAGAAGGAACAAACAAAACCTCTCCGGGATGCAGTTCGTAGGGCTTGCTGTCGATGTGGAAAATGGCGCTGCCTGCTTGCATGATAATGATTTCGAAATGCTCATGCCAGTGTAGAAAAAGGATGTTCTGGCCGATTTTCGCATGTCTGCATTCATTAAAAAACAATCGAAACGGATAGGTGTTTCCTTCTAATTGAGGGTATTCTTTAAGATCATTAGGATAGCTCAATATTTATTCAACTCCCACAATATACGACTATATAAACACAATATAATAAGAGTTTTAAGCTCAAATGCAGTATATACTCGGGTTATAGAACTTACTATAAACCAATATTGGAGTGGTACACAAGATGAAGGATACAATGCGTATAGGCACATTAGTTGGAGGCGGAGATGCTGTTAGAGTGATTCCGCAAATCGTAGGTCATGGCTTCGAATCTTTTAGCTTAACCTTCTGGCAGACTACAGGTGAAACAGATCTTGTGGAAACTGGTAAGCGTGTGCAAGAACTTGCGGCAAAACATGATTTTGTGATTTCATCGGTTGGCATCTTTGGCAATCCTTTGACGAATACGGGTGACAATTCCGATGCATTAGCGAGCTGGGAACGGCTTATTGATCATGCTCATGTATTTGGTACTGATATGGTATCAGGATTCACGGGACGACTACCAGGAGTGTCCATTGATGAATCGATTCCGAAGTTTGCCGAGGTATTTGGTGAGCTGACAAAAAGAGCAGCAGATCGCGGAGTAAGAATTGCTTTTGAGAACTGTTCCATGGATGGCAATTGGACTTCAGGGGACTGGAATATCGCTCATCATCCAATAGCCTGGGAAAAGATGTTTAACGCTGTCCCTGCTGACAATATGGGACTCGAATGGGAGCCCTGCCATCAGATGGTGCAGTTGATTGACCCGATTCCACAGCTGCGCAAATGGACAGATAAGATTTTCCATGTACACGGCAAGGATGCCACCATCGCTTGGGATATTGTAAAAGAATATGGAATCCACGGCCCGAAACCTTATGTATGGCACCGTACTCCGGGTTTTGGTGATACGAACTGGACGGATGTTATCTCCATTTTGCGTCAGGCTGGTTATAAAGGAACCATTGATATTGAAGGTTGGCATGATCCTGTCTATCGGGATGAACTGGAAATGATGGGTCAAGTACATGCCTTGAATCATTTAAAACAATGCCGCGGGGGCAGCTTTGTGCCTAATCCGCTTTAATAAGTCAGGGGGAGAAATATGACAGCACAGTATCGGGTAGTAGTTGCAGGTTGCGGAGGAATGGCTAATGCATGGATTGAATACGCTTTATTGCGTACAGATACTAAGATCGTTGCTCTAGTAGATATAAGGTTGGAGTCGGCTGAGGCGATGGCCGTGAAGCATGGGATTTCATGTCTGACGTTTACGGATATTAAGCAGGCGATACAGGAGACCGCAGCAAATCTCGTCTTTGACGTTACTGTTCCCGGAAGTCATTTCAATATTTCTAGCACTGCATTGGAACTTGGGTGTAATGTGTTTAGTGAGAAACCTTTAGCTGAGACTATGGAGGAATGTAATAAGATTGTTGAGATCTCGGAACGGACTGGAAACGCTCATGCGGTGATGCAGAACCGCCGTTATGATCCTCGTATTCGTTCTTTAAGAAAAATCATAGAATCAGGAACGATTGGTAGAACAGGATTTATCGGTGCAAGCTTTTTCCTTGGGGCTCATTTCGGGGGGTTCCGTGATGTTATGAAAAGTCCGTTGCTGCTGGATATGGCGATTCATACCTTCGACCAGGCCCGGTTTATTAGTGGCGCGAACCCTGTGTCCGTATACTGTCAGGAGTTTAATCCTCCCGGTTCATGGTATGAGGGGAATGCGTCGGCAGTGTGCATTTTCGAGATGTCCGACGGTTCAATATTTACCTATCAGGGATCTTGGTGTGCAGAAGGTGCATCCACGTCATGGGAAGCTTCTTGGCGGGTTAACGGGGAGAAAGGAACCGCAATCTGGGATGGTCATGAGCTGCCATATGCTGAGGTAGTTACTGCAGGAGATCAGAGCGATATGTTCATTCGTGACGTAAAGCGTGTAAAGGGTGAAAACGTTGAGATGAGTAAAACATTCCATCAAGGGTGTTTGGATGAGATGTTCTTGTCATTGGCAGAGCAACGTCCTGCAGAGACGAATTGTAGAGATAATCGGTATAGTATGGCAATGGTGTTCGGAGCGCTGGAAAGTGCTGAATCTGGCCGGAAAATCGATCTAGTGGAGTTTTGAGATTGACTTCTGTTACTACAATCGCCAGCAAGGAGATCAAAATGAATATTAGAGCTTACCGAGAATCGGATCTTATTCAAATTATCTCATTGTTCTACGAAACAGTTCATTCCGTAAACAAACAAGACTACTCACAGGAACAGCTGGATGCTTGGGCACCTAAAGAGGAAGAGGCACTTAAGCTTAATACTTGGAGAGCTTCTTTACGTCAAAATATCACTTATGTAGCCGAAATTAATAATATTATTGTGGGCTTTTCTGATATGACAGCAGAAGGACATTTGGATCGATTATATGTTCACAAAGATTACCAAGGGCAAGGTGTAGCCTCTGCATTGGCGAATAAGCTTGAATTGAAAGCAAAAGAACAGGGTCTTTATGAAATGGATGCCGAAGCAAGCATCACTGCTAAACCTTTTTTTGAACGACTGGGATACCAGCTTATTGCGAAACAAAGTATAGAACGAAAAGGTGTTCTGTTGGTCAATTATAGGATGAGCAAAAAAATAATGTAATTCAAAAAAGCAGGTTGCTCATTAGAGCAGTCTGCTTTTTATGATAAGAAGGATATTCAAATTCACCCATCAATCAAGTTCATTAATGCTACAGTATCAAATCGATCCCCTTGAACTAACCATTTACCGTCCACATCAAAGAGAGTCAATATACCTTCCAAAGGTACACGTTTACTTTCTTTGTCATCCTTATCCAATAAAACAAGATCCACCGTATATTTTAACTCGACAATATCCTTTTTTTGTTCGGAAAGGTTGAATTTTAGGTTTTCCGGTTTTAAAGAAAGCTTTTGTGTATCAGCGATTTTAAATGGGATAGTTGTAATTCGGTTCGCTATAGCCTTTTCGGAAAAGTATTCTGTAAAATACGGTTTCATCTCTTCATTTCGCGCAAGAATGGATTCATCAGACATTAAATCCTCAGAAGCCTTGACGGTATATTCTACATTTTTATATTTCTCTGCGGCTTTAGTAGCATCATCTACTTCTGAACTACATCCCATAATTAACGCCAGGGAAAATAATATCATGCTTAATATCAACGGTGATTTACGCATTAGTACACCCCCAATGTATTTGATCTTGCATTATTATACTTATATTACCATGTTGTGGTTTCAAAATTTCAAGAAGAAAATGATTCAAATCCCTAAATATGGTATGGTGTAAATATGATCGTAAATTTGAGGAGATTAAACTAAAAAGTAGCATCGAAAGGATTATTAAAATGAACACAACCTTAAAATTTACTCGCGGGAATAAAGTAGGACTGATTGCTTGTTCAGATGGTGTGAGAGTAGAAAACCTAGCTAAAGTAGAGGAATTAAAAAGAGTTTTGCATTCATTTGGACTCCATGTAGTGGTGGCTAATACTTTGTTTAGAAAAGAGGGTTATTTCAGCGGCAATCCCATGGAAAGAGCAGCGGAGCTGAATCAACTATTTAAAAATACTGAAATTAGCGCGATATTCGATATTTCAGGTGGGGATTCTGCCAATCAGATCTTAGAGTACATAGACTATGAAAGTATCCGAATGAACCCCAAACCCTTTTTCGGAATAAGTGATTTGTCAGTTATTTTGAACGCTTTATATACGCAAAATAATTCGAAATCCTATCATTATCAGTTGATGAATCTAGTGTCTTCTGATGGGGCGGAGCAGCAAAGGGCTTTTTATCGAACATTCTTCGAGGGTCAAAACGATCTTTACGATTTCCGGTATCATTGGGTTCGTGGTAACCAGATGAGCGGGATAGTAATCGGGGGGAATATTCGCTGTTTTTTGAAGCTGGCAGGGACAAGCTATTTTCCGGATCCTTGTGACAAAATATTATTGTTGGAGAGTTTAAGTGGCAGAGCTAACAAAATAGTCTCCTTTTTTGCTCAGCTCCAGCAATTGAAATATTTTGATGCTTGTGCTGGATTGATTCTAGGGTCGTTTTCAGAACTTGAGAACTTTAATGAATTCCCGATAGTAGAAGAGTATGTGAAGGAAATTAGCCATTCCGCCTCCATTCCTATCATAAAGACAGCTGAGCTTGGGCATGGCAGTAACAGTAAGTGTATTGTTGTGGGCAATAAAATCACTTTGTGAAATTCTTTATCAAATTCCGCTTGCCAGAGAACTTGGAAATGGAGATTCACTCAAAGGGATCATTAGGTCAGTGTTTACGTGTGCAATTTGGACTGCATATTTATTGAAATCAGAGCGAGTACATAATACGTTTGTAAAGTAATTTAAAAAAGTGTTTTAAAGGAGGGGTATGATGTCTACACAAGATTATCTATCAAAAGAAGAATTGAAAGATGCGATTCATATTGCCTATCAGTCTCTTGATCATGAATTTGATGGCATTGAGCACTCCCAAAGAGACAATCGTATGGAAGGGGTTGATCGTACCCCAGCAGAAATCATTGCTTATCAATTGGGCTGGTTGAATCTTATTATGAAATGGGATAAGGATGAAAAAGCAGGGTTAACCGTTATTACACCTTCACCGGATTATAAATGGAATCAGCTTGGCGGATTATATCAATCGTTTTATCATACATATGCTGCCTACTCATTAGACGAGTTAAGATCTTTATTTCAAGAGACAGAACATCAGTGGCAGAACTGGATTGATTCTTTAAGTGATGAAGAACTTTTTACGCAAGGCGTGCGGAAATGGACAGGAAACAATCCAAGATGGCCAATGGTCAAATGGATTCATATTAATTCAGTAGCACCGTTTAAGACTTTTCGTTCTAAGATTCGCAAATGGAAAAAGCTTAATGTAACTAAGGAAGTATAAAAGGACGGATTATTTTTGAAGAAGATATCTATTATTGTAAGTACATTTATATTTTTGATTGCATTAAGCTCGATTATACTTGTCGTAGTAAACAACACTTCTAAACCCATTAAGAGTCCTGAGAACATTGAACTAAAAGAGTTGGCGAATGGAAACAAAATACAAGTGGACTTCACGGAGAAACCCACTGTATTCGTATTTTTCACCTCATGGTGTCCATATTGTAATGACGACGCTCCTAAGATTGTCTCATTGTATGAGAAATATAAAAATAGAGTGAACATATACGGAATCAATTTGCTTTATCAAGATGATCTTTCTGAAGTAAAACAATACGTGGCGGATTACAACATAAAGTATCCTGTTCTCCTAGATGAAACAGGTGATCTCCATAAACAATTTGGTGAACAAGCTTTTCCTGCGTTGTTTTTTATAAACTCTGATGGCAAGGTTATGGATCAAATTATTGGCTCGACTGATTTTGACGCAATTGAGAGCTCGTTTAAGATTTTCATTAAAAACTATGATTAAGGAGGTTGAAATGAATACGATCCATTTAGAGGTTTTTGCAGCAAAAGATCAATCGGATGTAGATATATTTTGGGGACTTTTTAATAGTTACATTAATGAATTATCTCTCCACGTATCTATGGGCGATGATTTTGACCTGGATTACTTTTATTCAGACGAGTATAGAGAGATCATTGAAGAGCTAAGAACAAGAGATATAAATCCTTTAAATTTGTTTCTTATACATAAGGACAGTACTGTGCTTGGATTTTTAATGTATGTTACTTATTTTGATGAGGGTGGAAAGTGTTTTTTAATGGAGTATTATATTGAACCTACGTATCGGAATTTAGGGTATGGTGAATTTGCCTATTCAATGGTCGAAAAACATGTTTATGCAGACGGTGCAAAGTATATCGAGTTAACCCCGACTAATGATGCAAATGAAAGGTTTTGGCGCAGTGTGGGGTATATGAAATCATCGGATATGGATGAGGATCATAAATACATTTATCGGAAATCACTTTGTATCTAAACCGTAAGGAGTTAATCCCTATGATCAAAAAAAGAAAGAAACTCATAATCATCACCGCATTTCTTTCATTTTTGCTTCTGATGCTGATTGTAGTCTATATAATAAATCCTCAACCTGTTATGTAGAACCAGATTTTACAGAGGTCACAACAACGATACTTTTGAACGATATTGATCCAGACGGATTTAACGCGGATGTGATCGCCCATTCAGAAATTAATAGATGGTTTGGAATCTTTGTCAGGTTTAGTGGAGCTTATTGATGGATTAAATAATGGAAAATATTTCAAAACAATCTATAAATCAATCGAATCCCAAAGCTAGGAGGTTGAGATGAAGAAATTCATTATTGTAATTCTAGCCATAATTGCTTTATTGCCATTACATGCGGTCTCCGCGGATTGGGCCGGTTCGTTTGTTGTTTATTCAGGTGACATCTACGAAATATCAGACGATGAACTCATCCCCTCCGAAGAAATCGATAAGAAGATAGGGCATGTAACTAAATATTCCGATGAGGAAGGCACGTACAGGGGAAATTTCTCGAATATTTATCCTAAAGGTACGCCCTACTACTCAATTATCAATACGGATCCAAAAGATTACATTGCTATTAAGACCCAAGAGGATATCTTTGTAAAAGCTTATAATAAAGGCCATTATCCCAATGATGAATTGGTTAAAAAAACGATTTGGATGTATTTCTTATTGGGGACATCGGTTATCGTCTTATTAATAATTTGGATAATGAAGCGGAAGAAAGCAGTGTTGTAGCTAGAACGGCGTGGTGGAAAATTCAAGTTCAAAGGGTGAATCTAGTGGAAGAAGCATCTAGTCTAATCAAAAAATTATCATGGCACACACGCGAAGAGGAAAAGGAAGATGCAATTAATAAGCTACAATATATAAAGGATGAAGCTTTGCATTTATTAGTACAACCTATATCAAAAGACTATTGGGATGGAGCGGCTGAAACAGTCATACGTTTAGGATATCCACGTGTGAAAAGCATATTGCCGGGTTTGCTTGAATGGATACAAGATTTAAATTGGCCAGGTGCGGGGGAAATAGCTGGTTTTTTACTTGAAATAGGGGATCCGATGATTCCATATGTTAAAGATGTACTAAATCAACACAGCGATGATCAAGAATGGGTGTATTGGATTTTCGAAAAATTAATTGATCATTGGAACACGAACCAAGTCCAACAGATACAAGCAGAATTAATTAAGATTTCACAGGAAAAAGCCAATGACCTATCGGCATTAAGAATCTTATTAACTCACGGTATATACGCAAAAGATGTGGTCTGTGAAATAATCCAGCACAAAAAAGATGTCCTTGTATTTGAACTCAAGGAACTTCATGATACTCATCTTGAAATTGATTGTGAAGCTCTTCATAAAGAATTCTTAAATCAGCAGCCTAATGTAATTAAACAGTTTCATGAGCACAATAAAGACCGTTTTTATATATGTAATGCGATATCTAACCGCCAAGAAGTTTTAAGAGAAATAGAAATTTTTACTGCTGAGTTTCTCACTTCGTGAAGTTATCAAGCTTTATTGAAATAAATTGAAAGGAGACTAACCAATGAACAACATAAAAGTACTTCATTATGATGCTTTTTCTCCTTATTCCAACAAAGGAAATCCAGCTGGTGTAGTATTAGATGCGGCTCATTTGAGGGAAAGTGACATGCAAGCGATAGCTCATAAGGTCGGTTTTAACGAAACAGTTTTTGTAGTCTCATCAGATGTAGCTGATTTAAGGCTTAAGTATTTTACGCCAGCCCATGAGATCAATCTTTGTGGACATGCTACAATGGCATCTTTATTTGCTTTAAAAACAAAGTGGATCCTTGGTGAGGCTGGCTCGATAAAGATCGAAACAAACGTGGGGGTGCTACCCATTCAATTCAGTATGGTAACTTCATGATTGAAATTGATTGTCTGGGAGAAATCTGTCCAGTACCAGTAATGATGTTAAAAAAACATCAAAAAGCCATTCAAAATGGCGAACAGGTGATGCTGGTTACTGATCATAGCTGCGCAAAAGTTTCCATCACGGATTACTGTCGTGGTTCAAATTTGAAATGTACCATCCAAGAAGTTATTAATGGGGTATGGGAGATTACGATTGAGATATAAGTTCAACACAATGTATCAATCAATGTCTTTTCTATATAACGAATTAATTGTTTCGTATCATTGTCACAACGCTGATTATGTTTTTTTACCATGTAGACATCGTTATTTACTTGGAACTGATCAATATGAATAATCTTGAGTTGTTTACTATACAACTCTTTTTTTATGGACATATAAGGCAGAAAGGCAACACCATGTCCTCTAATTGCAGCAAGCTTTACCGCCTCAAGGGAGTCCAGATTAAACAGTATGTTTAATTTAAGCTCACCCGCAGATATGTTATTTAAAGCCCTTTGCACACAATGAAGCTGTGAGGACCAGATTAACGGATATTTAGGGAGCTCATTCAGTGTGATTTTATCAGGACAAACGGTCGTACTGCTTGCCACTAGCATAACTTGATCAGAAAACACCATATTGGAGCTTAATTCAGATTTCGGGGAAGGCCCGGAAATAAAGCCAACATCACCTTCTTCAAGAAGCAAACGTTCTTCTACCAGTGACGATGCCCCTTCGTTTAGAGTGATATGGCAATTGGGAAAATGCTTTTTTACCTCATATAAGGTACATGGCAGGGCATAATTACAGACTTCTGGAATCGCATAAATAGACAGCTCATGTTGTGTTGGCTGTAAATGATTGATCTCTGTGACCATATCATCATACAATTTACAGATTTGCTCCGCATACTTCTCTGCTATAATCCCTGCTTCTGTTAGGCTGGCCCCTTTATTACTTCTCACAAAAAGCTCAGAACCCAAGGTATTCTCCCAGGATTTCAACTGCTGACTCAGTGCGGATTGGGTGATATGAGATTTCTGAGCGGCTTTAGATATACTTTTTAACGAAGCAATATCTAAAAATAATTTAAGCGTTTCCATATTCATACTTATTCCTCCTGTTGCCCGCTGTTAGTGCAAACTATAGCATACTTGATTACGCTCCATCTGTGCCATTAGTAACACTTATACAGCATAAAGAAAGCAGATAACCACAGCGCAAATAAGTATGTTACTATTTTCACATAGTCAATTACATAAAACGATGGAGGTGTTAGACTATGGGGCAAACCGTAAGTCCCGAAACGAAATCAACCCGAACCAGAGCTCCTAGAAAACCTAAAAAGAGTCAGTTGCCCATCGCGTTGCTGGTCACAGTTCTCATTATTGGGTTTGGTTTTTTCCTAGACCATTCCCACGATAAAATGGTTGTCTACCTGCTTTTCGGTATTTCGTTTGGCGTTATTTTGCAAAGATCACGTTTCTGCTTTACTGCATCACTTAGAGATCCATGTATTACAGGCAGCACATCGGTAACAAGAGCTGTACTGATAGCATTTTCTCTCGCTACGATCGGATTTACAGCCATAAAGTATCCAGCGTTCCTGGAAGGTAAACCGATTCCTGGGATGGATAATGTGGGTCAAATCAGTTTTGCTTTGATAATTGGCGCAGTATTATTCGGAATTGGCATGGTTATTGCAGGGGGTTGCGCTTCGGGTACATTGATGCGTGTAGGTGAAGGATTCACGATGCAGATGTTGTCACTTGTGTTTTTTGTCATTGGTTCACTTTGGGGATCACATGATATGGGTTGGTGGAGAGCTAACGTTATAAAGGATGCACCCACTGTATTTTTACCAGACGTCTTTGGTTGGCTTGGAGCGCTAGTTGTTCAGTTCCTGATCATTCTTCTGTTGTACATCGCTGCAGTTAAATGGCAAGAGAAAAAGATGGGAAGCGCAGATTAGTTTAAGTTATTACGTGAATATTTTCACTATTAGGAATTTTAAAAAATATAAAAGGTGGTTTTTAAGATGGCTGAATTTACACTTGATTGCCTGGGAGAAGCTTGTCCGGTACCGTTAATGAGAACAGAAAAGAAAATGACTGAACTAAATGTTGGAGACGTTCTAGTTGTTGCTATTGATCATAGCTGCGCAATGAAAAACGTACCAGAATGGGCGAGAAAACAGGGACATAATGTGGAAATCGAAGAGGTCGATGATGGCGAGTGGGAAGTTGTTATTGAGAAGGTAAAATAGGATCGCTAAGTAGGAAAGGACGGTGAATGAAACGGTGAACGAATTCTGGTTGAAGATATCGTCTAACCGCTTTTACAAGCAATTGCTCAAAGAACCGTTTACTTATGTAACTGGAGCTGTACTTCTCGCTGTGTTCGCTACAGCACATCTGGCTGTTTTCTCAAAAGGATGGGGAGTAACCAGCGCCTTCGCGGACTGGGGAGCTTGGGCGTATCGACTGGTAGGAGGAAATGTAGATAACTGGGCTTACTTTAGTACGGAGAAAGCTCAAAAAACATTATCTTCCGGATTTTTGAATGATGGTGGGTCTATTCGAAATGTAGGGATTATCTTAGGTGCATTAGCAGCGACATTGTTTGCTTCCGAGTTCAAGCTTAAGAAAATTAAGTCCAAAAAGCAGGTAGTGGCGGCTGTACTTGGTGGGTTGCTCATGGGGTACGGAGCTAGACTGGCTAATGGATGTAATATAGGTGCATTATTTACGGCTATAGCTTCTTTATCGCTTTCAGGCTGGATTTTTGGATTGTTCCTGCTGGTTGGTGCATTTATAGGCAGTAAATTATTAGCCAAATTCTTTATGTAAAAGTGAAATAGGCTGAGCTTATAGTGCTGACGAGAGTCAGCCTATTTTATTGAAATCATAGTCTACACAGGAGGGTCAATTGAAATGGAAAAGAAGACAGAACAGTATGATGTCGTCATTATCGGTGGCGGGGCTGCTGGATTAACAGCAGGGATCTATTGTGGACGAGCAAAATTGAAGACACTTCTTTTGGAAAAATCGCTGGTAGGCGGTCTTGCGACTTATACTAATGAAATAGAAAATTATCCTGGTTTTCCTGAAGGAACGACCGGAACAGATCTTATGGGATTATTTCATAAACAAGCCAAAAAATTTGGTGTTGATTTCAAAATGACAGATGTCAAATCTGTCTCGGCAGCGGAAGAGATTAAAGTAGTGGAAACCTTTCGGGTTCGATATGAATGTAAAGTCATTATCATAGCCAGTGGAGGAAAACCAAGAATTACAGGTGCAGCTAATGAAGATATGTTCTTATATGATAAAGGAATTTCCTTTTGTGCAACCTGTGACGCTGCGGCAAATACGGGAAAAACAGTTATGGTCGTTGGCAGTGGTGATGCAGCTATTGAGGAAGGGATGTTTCTGACTAAGTTTGCAGATAAAGTGATCGTATCTGTCATGCATGATCATGGGAAAATGGATTGTAATGAAATTGCCAAAACGCAGGCACTAGAAAACCCTAAAATGGAATTCATGTGGAATACGGTGGTAAGTTCTTTCGAAGGTGAGGAACGTTTGAATTCCGTCGTCCTGAAAAATTTAAAATCTAATGAACTGCAAAACGTAAAGGTCGATTCATGTTTCTTATTTATTGGATACACCCCTAACACAGAAATTTTATCAGGGGTAGTAGATCTAAATCGTAATGGATATGTACTTATTAATGAGAAAATGGAAACGAATATACCTGGGGTCTTTGCAGCAGGAGATGTGTGCGATAAGTTTCTTAAACAAGTTGCTACCGCTGTTGGCGATGGTGCCATTGCAGGGTATGGTGCAGAGAAGTATATATCTGAATGTGAGGTGTATGAGCATCAAATTCTGAATCAAGGCAAAGCATCTGTTGTTTATTTATGGAATGCCACAGATCCTTCCTGTCGGGAGTTATTGCCTCTAATTGAGGGATTTGAGCAATCCCATTCGGATGTCAGGGTCACAAAGGTAGATGTATATAAGTCACCCGGACTTGCTGCCAAGCTAGGGATAGATTCAGTTCCTTCTATTGTTTATCTGGATAATGGGAAGGTCCAAAAAGTAATTACTGAAAAGATAAATGAAGAAATACTGAGGACTCTTGCTAATTAAGGAGAAAGTCAAAGACACATACAGATGTTATCTCTGTATGTGTCTTTTTTTATTCAAGCTTAAGGAATATGAGACGAGCTAATGCAAGAGAGTGTCAAAGTATCAATAATAGTTGTTTTGTCATATATTTTTGAAAGCGCTTAAACCTTATGATTATTTTATAAATGTTGCAACTATAGCGGAGGGAGAAAGGACATCAATTATCTGTACATATCTTCAAAATCATCACAAGGAGGATTCACCTATGGCGAACGCAAGCGTCGCACCAGACAAGAGATCCGGACCGAATCTCAACAAGCAACGAACTAGCGGGATCAGACGCTTTTTTAAGCAAATAGATCTACAGCTTATGGTATTACCAGCACTTGTTCTAGTTTTTATTTTTGCCTATATCCCCATGTACGGGATTCTAATTGCATTCCAGGATTACAAGTTAGGAAATAGCTTTATTAGCAGTGACTGGGTTGGCTTAAAGCACTTTATTTACTTCTTTAATGCTCCTGAATTTGAAGTGGTTATGAAAAATACAATCATTATCAGCTTACTGAAGTTTTGTTTTGGATTTCCTGCACCGATTATTTTGGCGTTAATGCTGAACGAAGTCCGTAAGATGTTCTTTAAACGGGTGATTCAGACCGTTACTTACTTGCCACACTTCTTATCTTGGGTAGTTATCGGCTCAATGGTTACCTCGATGTTATCCGTAGATAACGGCAGTATAAATATGCTGCTTGAGAAATTGAAATTCATTGATGAACCGATCAACTTCCTTTCCATGACAGAATATTTCTGGGGCATTTTAGTTACAACCAATGTATGGAAAGAAATTGGATTTGCTTCAATCGTGTACTTAGCTGCCATTGCTGGTATTGACCCGCATTTATACGAAGCGGCTTCGATGGATGGTGCAAGTCGGTTTAAACAGATATATTTGATAACGTTGCCTTCAATTATGCCAGTTGTAATCATCTTTATGATTTTGGCAATCGGTAATCTGGTGAATGCAGGATTCGAAGATATTTTGATCCTAGCTTCCAATCCAGCTCTACGAGAAGTGTCAGATTCAGTTGATGTATATGTTGTACGTGTCGGTATAGACAATTTCAGGTACTCCTATGCGACTGCTATCGGATTGTTCAAGGCCGTGATCAGCGTGACATTACTTACCTTTGCCAACTTCATTGCCAGAAGAGCAGGGAACAGCTTGTGGTAATGAATTACTCAATATAGGGGGACCAAACTATGAAACGTATTAATATAGGAGATCGAATATTTATAGGATTCATATATGTATTTTTGACCTTACTGGCATTTTCCGCTTTTTATCCATTTTGGAACTCACTTGTTATTTCCTTTAATGAGGGGATGGATACTTCGAAAGGTGGAGTTACTTTCTGGGTCCGTGAGTTCACGCTTGAGAATTATAAGATCGTTTTTGAAGATTCTCGTCTAATGGGTGGATTCGTCATTGCTACATTGCGGACAGTAATCGGTACAGTAACAGCGATACTGGCCACTTCGATATTCGCTTATGGAATGTCGAAGCGTGAACTGATGGGTCGCAAATACTACATGATTATGTGTATCATTACTATGTATTTCGGTGGGGGACTCATTCCGTCATACATGCTTATCAGAAGTTTAGGTCTCTTCAACTCATTTTGGGTGTTTATAATTCCTGCACTGGTCAGCGTATGGAATATGATCATATTCCGGACCTTCTTTCAAGGTCTTCCACAAGGTTTAGAGGAGTCAGCAAAGATTGACGGTTGCGGATATTGGGGGACTTTTGTCCGCATCGTGCTTCCTTTGTCGGGACCAGTTATAGCAACATTATCTTTGTTCACAGCAGTAAATCACTGGAATGAGTGGTTCGTAGCGAGTATTTACATTACGAAAGAGGAGTTAATGCCGATTCAGACCATCTTAAGACAGATATTGTTCTCTAATATTGCTTCAGAACAGCTGTCTAATGTAGATGCAAGCTCCATTGCTCATATTAACTCGGCAAAGAAAATAACCTCGAAGTCATTAACGATGGCTACGATCATGGTTGCAACCATTCCGATTGTATGTGTGTATCCATTCCTACAAAGATTCTTCGTTAAAGGGGTCTTGGTCGGATCATTGAAAGAGTAGGATGATAGAATGAGAATGGGTTTAGAGCGTATTGCTTTGAACATAGATTACAAATTGAAAGGGGAAAATACATTGAAGACTAAGAGAAAGATGCTTCTCAGTATGATGTCTACCTTGCTATTAACGACTTTGGTGGCGGGTTGTGGTGGCAACAATTCAAGCGCTCCGGCGGCAACTGCTGAACCAGAGAAAGAAGGAGGAACAGCGGTCAACACAGCAACTGAAGCACCTGCGGCTGATTTGTATGAATTAGGGAAAGAACCGCTTGAAGTCTCATTCTACGGAAATTACGGCTGGTATCAAATGCCGAAATGGGGCAAAGATGCTGCTTCTAAATGGATTTTAGATAATCTGAAGATCAATGTCACAGGAATTAGCTCTGGTGGTAATAACGCTCAAAAGCTGCAAACGATGATCGTTGGTAACGAGCTGCCGGATATTGTGTGGACCGAGAAAGGTGCTGACGTAGAACGTCTTCGCCAAGCGGATATGCTAGTTCCTTTGGATGAATATATTGATAAATATCCAAACTTTAAGAAATACTTAACAGCTGGACATTTGGAATTGCTTCGTTCCCCTGATGGGAAGATCTATCAGCTGCCGAATTATTATACAACTCAACCAAACGGAAACGCCGGTTATGCTATTAATAAAAAGATTTACAAAGAGCTTGGTTCTCCTAAGCTAGAAACGACAGATGATTTGTATGCTTATTTAAATGCTGTTAAGGCAAAGTTCCCTGACGTTATTCCGTTCGAGACGGGTTTAGCGAGAGATGGTAACGGAATTGACCAGTTATTCTCCTCTTTTAAAGAGAGTAATCTGTCGTATACTAGAATATACGCCGTACCTGATGGCGATAAAATGGGTTCGATATACAAGGATGAAGGATTCCGTGAGTCAGTTGTATTTGCTGCTAAATTAATGCGTGAGAAGCTAATGACGCAGGATGCGAATACTCAAACAGAAGATCAAATTAGAGAGAAAGCGATGAATGGCAAGTTTGCTGTTATTGCGACTTTTGATCCAATGAAATTGCTCGCCACTGCTGATGAAGAGATGAAGAAGACGGATCCGGAAGCTGGATATATGTTTATTAAACCGATTTACAAAGCTGGTTTGGATCAAAGTAAGATTACTCCAGGAACGTATAATCAGTTAGGTTGGAACGTTGCTACAATCACTAAAAACGCTAAAAATCCAGAGGCTGTATTCGCTATGCTTGACTGGATGACAGGACCAGAAGGTTCTATGGTTCTTAACTGGGGTCCTCCAGGACCAGAAGGGTATTGGGATGGATTTGAAGCAGATGGACTTACTCCTAAATTTAATAAAGATAAATATCTGAATGAGCCAGAAGCTCTGTCCGAAATTAACGGAAAAGCCGGTGACTTGGTATGGGTAGGTAATACTGTTTTCTTGGATAATACAAAGAAAATGATGTTGCAAACCCTTCCAGCTGACAAGATTGACTTTAGTAACCGTTGGCAGATGGAAGTAACTTGGGCTTCGCAAGGTGACTTTACGGAGTTCCTGAATTGGGATCCGGCTCCAGACAGTGAAGAAGGGATTATCAGACAAAGTGTCAGAGATATCTGGTTAACAGCAAGAGCAAAATCGATGTATGCGAAGACTGATGCAGAAGCATTAGCAATTCTTGATAAAGCACATGAAGATTCTATCAAGGTTGGCTATGAGAAATTCCTTGATTATGTAACAAAAGTATGGACAGAAAATAAGAAAGCTTTAGGTAAATAATAATTTGTAATACGAAGGTTTGCTATTTAGCAAGCCTTCGTTTTTACGTCCCATTTCTTGTACTCATTGTTTTATCAGCTGTTAGGGAAGAGAATGAATGGTATACTGAAAAAGATTGGTTAGTAGAATTCAGCTGGTTGGATTAAAACATTTCAAAGGGGGATTGTGTTGATGTACAACGTATTATTAGTAGACGATGAGATGCTTGATCTTGAAGGCATGAGACAATTCATTCCTTGGAATGAACTGGGTATGCAGGTCGTGGAGGCAGCGAATAACGCGTTTACGGCATGCGATATTTTAGAACAGCATGTTATTGATATTATTGTTAGTGATGTGAATATGCCGAATATGTCGGGTCTAGAGCTGGCTCGGATTGCCATAGAGAAAAAAAACGATATACGTGTGATTTTTGTAAGCGGTTACCAGGATTTCAGCTATGTGAAACAGGCGCTTTCACTAAAAGCATATAGCTATGTCCTTAAGCCAATGGATGACAAGGAACTTATTGCTGCACTACAGAAAGTAAAGCAGGATTTAGATGATGAAAGTAAACGGCGTGACGTTGAAGAAGCTTATCAGCATATGATTCCTATGGCCAAGAATGATTTGTTGATCCGCTTATTTGAAGGGGAATGGGAGGGGGACACTCAAGCTGGAATGTTAAAGCTTATGAAGTCCTACGGTCTGGATAAGCTGGAATGGCCTATACGTGTGGCGGTTTTGGAGCTGGATTATTTCAACTGGTTGCAAGAACAGGATAATCTAACTAAACATCTAATGTCCAAGGACTTTCTGTATGAAGTGAATACTATTGCTCAGAAGCACGGTATGCCACATTGCTATAAGGTATCTTCTTATCGAATCGCGTTGTTGATTAACGAACAGGAGATGGAGAAGTTTATTGAAGAAATTTATGAGTCAATTCGCACAAAATTTCCTGTCACTATGACCGTAGGGGTAGGGAAGCCTACATTTGCTATGGACCAGGTCCACACCTCCTATCGGCAAGCTATGGAAGCCGTTGACGGAAAGATGTTTCTCGGCAAGGGCAAACTAATTATGTATGAAACGGTTAGCAGCGAACCTGGAATGATTGATGCCCGTACGTTGGATGCCCGTATGGATACACTTTTTAAAGCGATGAAAGAATATGAGTTAGTCCTTATTTATGACGAGATCGATAAGCTGTTTAAATCCGTGAGTAGTTTAAGATCTAAATTCACGATTCATAATCTAGCCATGTATATTATATGGAAGCTGGATCAGCAGTTGAAAGAGGTTAGTGAGGATTTATTTGAAATCTTAGGTATGGAGTTACATAGTTTAGATATTTTGCTTCAATTCGATACGATCAGTGATATACGCTCTTGGCTTGTACTCAAAACGTTTGAAATATCCGAGTATCTACGCAGTAAAACAGAGTCAGTGAACAATAAACTGATTAGAGAAATTATGCAAATGATGAAGGATAAGATGAGCGAGAATTTTACGTTAAAGGATATTGCACAGCAGTTCTCTTTCTCACCCAACTATTTGGGATATCTATTTAAAGAGGAAACTGGGAAAACGTTCAGCGAAGTACTCATTCAGCTGCGAATGGAACAAGCCGGCAAGCTTTTGAAAGATCCGAAGTGTAAAATCTATGAAATCGCGAGCCAGGTAGGTTACCGTTATCTTCCTTACTTCAGCAGACAATTCAAAGAAGCCTATGGTATGACACCTATGGAATATCGTAAGCGGGAGAAGTGATGGGGGATGATGTTGCATGAAACAACCAAGAAGTAAACATAAGTATGTGCCGATAGGGTATAAATTAATGCTGACGTATATTTTTTTCATTATTATCCCAGTATCTGTGATAGGTTTTGTCTCTCACTCTATGTACAATGATTCATTACGCGAGCATACAAGTTCGAATATTAAAGGTACGTTGTTGCAAATTCGCGATAATATTGATTATAAAATGGGGGAAGTTACCCGGATATCCACGCAATTATATAGTGATTATGATTTCTATCGGAATCTGCGAAGCTATGAAGAAGGCTGGGAGAATTATGACCGGATGTCTATGAAGGTACTTCCAAAGCTGGACGTAGCTATTCAATCAACGGGTATGAGGATTGGGATGTCGCTATTTTTAAAGAATGAATCCATTCCTGAGATCTATTCGAATTCACTAGAGGGCTATCTGGATAATAGTAGCTTCTATCATCTTTACCATATGAACCGGATTGAAGGGAAATCCTGGTATTATGATTTTCCAACCGAGAAATATGCGGAGACTATGAAATGGTGGCAGATTGAGCGCGATGTAGAAAATAATCGTATCTCGTTGCTACGTAGATTAATAGATACATATGATCCTCTTGTACCTAAGGAGATTGGCTTCCTGCGGATTAATGTAGGCATTCCAGATCTGTTCAATAGTGTGAATTATACGAAGATAGGAAAAGGAAGTATTCTAATTTTAAAAAACGAGTTCGGAAGAACGATGTACCAATCGGGAGAACTACCAGAGCACTATTCCAACGAAGCCGAACTTAATAAGGATTACCTGACGATTAGTGAAACAGTTACAGTTTCTAACCAAGCTTGGCAATTAAACGCGCTAGTTCCAATTACGATTCTTGAACAGGATGCAGTGAAGGTACGACTGTTTATTATTTTGATGTGTCTCATCTGTTGTGTAGTTTTTAGTTTTGTCGGCATATTTATATCCCGATATTTTTCAATTCGGATTAATAAGTTCGTGTACGTGCTGAATGCCTATCGGGAAGGTGATCTTCACAAGCGTATTTCCTATCGAGGCAAGGATGAATTCTCTCAGATTGCAACCGCATTAAATGATATGGGCGAAAATATCGATATGTTGATTAAAGAGGTATATTTGACGCAGCTCCAGAAGAAGGAAGCAGAGCTTGAAATTCTGCAATCACAAATCAATCCTCATTTTCTATATAATACGTTGTCATCTATTATTCAATTAGCCAAGTTTGGTCAAAATGAGAAGCTGCAGCAGATGGTGCTGGAATTAGCGAAGTTTTATCGCCTGACGCTTAATGAAGGACGAACCATGATTCCGGTCCCGACTGAAATTGAGCAGGCAAACGCTTATTTAGAAATTCAGAAAATTAAATACGGTGATCGTCTGGAAGTTATGTTTGATTTTGATACAGAAATCTGGCCTTATGAGACTATAAAACTGATTCTACAACCCTTTATCGAGAACGTGCTGAAGCACGCCTGGTGTGGTGATCACATTCATTTACGCATTGTTGGGCGTAAAGAGGGCAATGATATTCTATTCCGCATCATTGATGATGGAATCGGCATGAGACAGGAACGTATTGATCAAATTTTTGATCCAAAGGGCCACACGAATACAGGTTATGGGGTCCGTAATGTAGATCAGCGGATTAAACTGCAATATGGATCTGAGTACGGCGTAACCATTTTTAGCCGTGTTGGAATTGGCACTTCTGTTCAGATACTAATTCCTGCTAATAAGGGCAAGCGTGGCATTCGTTCGAATGTTGTACATGATGAAAAGGGGTCTTAAAGCTAGTTTTTCTAGCCTAAGACCCCTTTAATTTTAATTAAAATCCTTTATATTGAGGCTCTTCGGACTCCAATTCGGTTACCCGGTTCTCTACTTGAGTTACGATTTGTTGTGTTTGCTCGGCTGCGTTCGTGAACAAGGTTTTTGCACTCTCGTTTTGTGTTTCTAGTGCAAATTGTTCAAGACTGGCTTGAGCACCTTTTAAAGAAGATAAACATGTTTTAACTTGTGAGGCTACTGTCATTGAGTTTCTCTCCTCTGTGTTGGATTATTAGCATGACGAATGCTATTGTCCTCAAATGCTTCTAGCGTTATGCAGGAAAAAAATTCATACTTCTAGTAATAGATGATTTTCCATAAATAAGTAGTGAAATTCCGGATTGAATGCGCCTTTATTGACAAATAATGAGTGTTAGTAAACAAGTTTTGATTCAAAAGGAGGGTAATTGTAATGCCGGAGTGGTTAGAGGTTGTAGTTCGAACGCTCTTTGCTGTGGTTGTACTTTTCTTTTTAACAAAATTACTGGGAAAGAGACAAGTATCGCAGCTCTCGTTCTTCGAGTATATAACGGGGATAACCGTCGGCAGCTTAGCCGCTTACATTTCTTTGGATACGGATAAGTTATGGCATTTAGGGCTCATTGCACTGATTGTATGGGTGGCTTGTTCTTTAGGGATCGAATACCTTCAGATGAAGAGTAAAAAAGCAAGAGACTTTATTGATTTCAAGTCCACCGTACTAATTAAGGACGGAAAAATACTCGAAGATCATATGAAAAAAGAACGTTTAACCACAGATGAACTGCTGGAGGAATTACGCAAAAAAGACGTTTTCAATATATCGGAAGTGGAATTTGCGATTATGGAATCTGATGGAGCCATAAATGTTTTACTCAAGAGTGAATATCAGCCGGTAACCCCTAAGCAATTGGGTATAAAGGTTGCCCCGGAGAAAGAGTCGCAAGTTGTCATTATGGATGGTAAAGTGCTCGACAAACCATTAGACACCCTAAACCTGACGCGAAGCTGGCTGGATGGAGCCCTTGAGAAAATGGGTTTTACGGTTGAGAATGTTTTTCTTGGACAAGTTGATTCTTATGGTGAGCTGACTGTCGATTTGTATGCAGATAACTTTAAAGTCCCACAGCCGCAGGATAAGCCTCAATTATATGCTTTGCTGAAAAAGTGTGAAGCTGATTTAGAGATGTTCAGTTTATCAACAGATAACGAAAAAGCTAAAAAAATGTATGAACAATGTTCGGAGCAATTGCAGGCTTCACTGAAGGTTTTGAAACCGTTAATTCAAAGCTAAGGGTAAAGATAAAGGCACTCTCGAGTAAGATCGAGGGTGTTTTTTATATTAATTTAAATAAATGTAATAATATGGGCATAAAGTAGCTGTACAACTTCGAAATATTAATTATAGTTGAGATTAGGCTGGAGTTATAGATGACACAAGATTGGAGGAATGCCTTCGCTTTTTATTTACATCAGAAAACAAGGAGGAAGATGTTCACGTGAAACTAAAAGGAAGATTTTCATTCGGAATTATGGTTGCGCTTACAACTTCGCTGGTTCTAGGTAATTTGGCATGGAGTAACCCTACCGCTCAGGCAGCAAATATCTTCAGTAATGATTTTGAGAATGGAAGTGCCGACAATTGGATGAGTACAACAGGAACTTGGTCTGTAGTTGAAGAAGGTGGCAATCATGTGTATTACCAATCCAGTCAAAACGAAGGACGTTCGTTCTCCGGTAGCAACACGTGGACAGATTACAGCGTTCAAGCTGATGTGAAGATTGATGATTTCAATGGGACTAATCGAACTTATGTGTGCGGGCGCTATGTTGACGGAAATAACTATTATGCTGCATCTCTGTCTAACAGTAATGGTGGGACGCTTGAAATACGAAAAAAAGTGAATGGTTCAAGTTCAACACTGGCTAGTAAAACTGATTTTCCTATAACTACAGGGACTGCCTATACAGTTAGGCTAGAGCTTAGTGGAGATTCGCTTAAAATGTATGTTAATGATGTTTTACAGCTAAATGCACACGATAACATTTTGACAGCAGGAGGTATAGGACTTGTAGCTTATAAGACAGCAGCGAAGTTCGACAATATCAATGTCTCCGATATCACCACGGGCACTCCGACACCAACGCCTACTATAGCTCCAACAATTGCACCAACGGTAGCTCCTACGGCTACTCCAACAGCAAGCGCAACCCCCACTGCGACAGTAGCTCCAACCGTCACACCAACAGCAACACCAGTTGCAGGCTCTATTTATGTAGCTCCAAATGGTCTGGACAGCAACGCAGGAACAATTGGTAGTCCAACCACACTGGCCTCAGCGATTACGAAGGTAGCCCCCGGGGAAACCATCTATATGCGTGGAGGGGTTTACACGTATTCTTCAACAATAATTGTTGGACAAGATAATAGCGGAAGCTCTAACTTACGAAAGAACATCACTGCATATGGGACTGAGAAGCCTATATTGGATTTTTACGCTCAGCCATTTGACCCAGCTCAACGTGGTTTGCAGATATACGGTAACTACTGGAAGGTAAAAGGATTAGAGATAAGAGGCTCAGGAGACAATGGGATCTTTATTGGCGGGAACTATAACATTATTGAGAATGTTGAAACCCACCATAATCGGGATTCGGGACTGCAAATCAGCCGTTATGCTTCATCACTGACCAGCATGAGTCAATGGCCGAGCTATAATCAGATCATTGGAGTGTATTCTCATGATAATTATGATCCGGATAACGGGGAAGACGCTGATGGTTTTGCTGCTAAGCTGACCATAGGTCCTGGTAACGTATTCGATAAATGTATAGCTGCATGGAATACAGATGACGGCTGGGATCTTTACAGTAAATCAGAAACAGGCCCCATCGGAGTGGTGACGATCAAGAATAGTATCTCCTATAAGAACGGACAGACCTCAGATGGAAATTCAACGGCAAACAGTGATGGGAATGGATTCAAACTAGGTGGTGAAAAAATTGCAGTAAACCACATTGTGCTGAATAGCATAGCGTTTCAAAATAAAAAACACGGATTCACTTACAATAGTAATCCAGGTTCCATTCAGTTAACAAATAATACTTCTTGGAGTAACGGACAGAGTAACTTTGCTTTTGATGCCGGTACTCACCAATTTACGAACAACTTGTCTTTTGCTGGAGGATCGAGTGACAAAACAAGTGGAACCGATATTCTAAGTACTAATGTGTGGTGGAAAAGTAATGCAAGTACCAATGCCAAGGGTTTGGTGGCCAGTGCGGCTGATTTTGTAAGTCTTACACCTTCAGTGGTGCGAAATGCAGATGGTTCTTTTAGTCTGGGCAGTTTCCTCAAATTAACTGGGGGTAGCGATCTAATCGGAACTGGAACACCTAGCGGAACTAATATTGGTGCAACTTTTCCGTGATTTGAAAGCTAGGGGTATGAGCTCCTTATTTAATTGACTCTGTAGGATTAGATAGGTCATTTTATTCGATATTTTGATGGGCATGAGTCCGGTACTATACCGGATTTGTGCCTATTTGGTTTGTTTTAAGTATAAACCTTCCATCACGTTGGCAAACTAAGCCAGATTAACAAGTCACAATTTTGGAGGTAGTCTGCAGATGTCTGGAATTATTGAAACAATAAAAGAACAACTGGAAGGATCTAGTGATGCAGTTTTTCAAAACATTCGCCTTCATGGGCATTCCTGTGACTTGATCTATATCCCATTCATCGTAAATTCCCTGAGTCTTCATAAAGATATTGCATTGCCGCTAAAAAATGAAGCAAATTCAGAGCACAAATGGCCGGATTTTTTAGAACGACTGGATCGAGGAGCTGTTTTTCCCATCCCGTATCTTAAGGAGTTTGACATAAACAAGGCTGTGGATTTGATTGTCGCTGGAAAAGTAGTGCTTTATTTTGAAGAGCTTCCTTATGTTTATTATTTTGAGATCACGCAATATCAGAAAAGATCGGTTACGGAATCACAAAATGAACTTGTGGTGATTGGACCACAAGAAGCATTTATTGAAGATATTGAAACAAATCTGTCCCTGCTCCGACACAAAATTAAACATCCGGATCTAAAGACTATTCATTATACGATTGGTAAATATACAAAAACTGATGTGTATGTTGTATATATTGAAGGACTTTATAAAAAAGAAGTTCTTACTGAAATTGAAAAGCAACTAAATGAAATAGATATTGATGGCATATTGGGCATTAGTTATATATCGGAACAATTACGGAAGGGGAACTTGACACCATTTCCGGTATTTCAATATACAGAACGTCCCGACTCGGTGGCAGCTTCTTTAATGGAAGGCCGGATCGGAATATTACAGGATGGCACACCCACTGCAATGATTGCACCTACCTCTTTTTTTACAATGCTACAATCCTCTGAGGATTATTATCAAAGCTTCTATGCCGCAAGCTGGATTCGAATGGTTCGATTTGTGTTCTCCATCCTATCGATGATTCTTCCATCGCTTTATGTTGCGATTACAACCTTTCATCCTCAGATCATTCCCTCAAACCTGTTAATTACGATAGCATCTGCCAGAGAGAACATTCCTTTCTCAGCATTGACTGAGGCTTTGATTATGGAGCTTACCTTCGAAGCCCTTAGAGAAGCTGGAACCCGAATACCAAAGCCTGTGGGCCAGACCGTTTCTATTATTGGGGGTATAGTCATCGGTCAGGCTGCGGTACAAGCGGGAATTGTATCCGCTCCAATGGTTATTGTTGTTTCCATTACCGGAATTGCCACCTACATTATTCCCCATTATGAGCTCGGTCTGACTTTTCGCTTACTTCGTTTCCCTTTATTGATTATGGGGGGAACAATGGGATTGCTCGGGGTATATATTACAGCTTTTTTGATTTACGGACATTTAGCTAATCTTAGACCGTTAGGCTCACCGTATTTACAACCCGTTGCCCCTTTGGTGTTAGAAGATTGGAAGGACACATTATCTCGCTTTCCCTCTAACTATATGAAGAAACGCAGCAAACTTTATAGCAACAGGAATCTAAGGAGACAGAATCAAAAATGAGAACTCTAAAGATAGGAGTTGTTATACTTCTACTCCTAAATTTAACAGGCTGTTGGTCTTCAAAGGTGGAACTGGACGAATTAACCTTTGTGTACGGCTTATTTATAGATGTAGGCAAAGAAGCAGGCACCGTTGAAATTACGATTAACTCTCCTTTGCCCAATCGTCTCAACTCGGGAAGCCAGCCCTCAAGTGGTGGCGGTGATGGGAATAGTTATTCTACAGTTTCTAAGACCGCAGATACGATCGCAGACGCCATGTTACTAGTTCAGAAAGATCTGACACGTCAACTTAGTCTTTCCCAATTGAAAATAATTGTCTTAGGGAAAGCTTATGCAGAACAAGGGATTGGTGAACTCCTATTATGGATTAGAAGAGAGCCAAGTCTCCCCCTTGGAACCTATGTCATGGCTAGTCCCGGCAGTGCAAAAGAGATGAATACATTAACACCTATCTATGAACAATTGCCTTCTGATGTACTGAGGAGCTTTGGAACAGAAAAATACATGTTTTCGACTACAATTAAGGACTGCATATTCGCTGAGGCTTCGGGCGTTGGATTTGCTATAAATAATCTTTCATTTGGCAAAAAAGAAGAAACTACAAAAGAAGGCAAACCACAATATTGGGCAGGCATTCAAGGAGCTATGTTGTTTCAGAATGAGAAAATGAAGGGAATACTAAAGCTTAAAGAGGGGAGGGCATTGGCATGGGCCGCAGGCAAGCTTAAGCTGTCGGTTTATTCTGTTACCTGGGATGGTGGAGAAAGTGCAGCAAGTGTTGTATTTGTTAGCACCAAATCTTCGAAAAAAGTAAAAATAACGGATAAGGGTCCAGTTTTTACAGTGAAATTAAAGGGAAAAGCTAGTGTGATTTATTTAAGGGATCCTAAGAAAAGAAATCTAGAGGAGATCAGTAATATCATTACAGAGAAACTAAGCGATAAAGTAACTGCTAATCTGACCGAAGCTATACGTTTATCCCAGCAAGCAGGTGCGGATGTTCTACAGCTCGGCATGTTGCTGGAATGGAATGATCCGAAACTTTGGAAGCAATTAAGAGAACGTTGGGATAATTACTACGCTCATGAGGCAGATATTAAGGTGAAGACGGACTTTCGGATTGTGGATTTTGGGACAGCAAAATAAAGAACTGAGGAAGGAGAAGTTATGCGTACAACAAAGTGGCAGCTGTTCCGGTTTATCACCATTTTTTTTAGCTCACAAACCACCATTTTTTTGATACCAGCTATTATTGCTACTTCCTCTTATCAAGGCTGGATTGCATTAATCGTTGGCTCCTTATTAGGATTGATATTATTGTGGTTTACAATCTATGTTGGTAAGCTGCGACCTAATCAAGCTTGGGTTCACTTTGGAAAAGAGATCATTGGCAAATGGCCACATAAATTTATGATTCTGCTCCTACTATGCTGGTGTGTTTATTATGTTTCTTTCGATATAGAGAATTTCGTACTATTTTTCGGCTCGAATTATTTAAGAGGAACTCCACCTCTATTTATCCAGTGTGTCGTTGGTCTCGTAATCATGTACACGGCAAGTCTAGGATTTGCAACAATTACATATATGGCCGATGGATTATTTATTATTTTCTTTATTACCGTGATCATATTATTTAATTTATTCCTTCCAAACGCGGACTTTAATATGGTACCTGCTTTCTTTCATTATCATGATCCTGGAATCGCCCTGAAAGATTCTATTGTGGTCATGTCATGGTTTGGAGAATGGATTGTGCTTTTGTTCATTGCACCTGATTTAAAAATTGAAGCGAAAATGATGAAAAGATTAGTATTTGCGCAGTTCTATGTTTCAATTACGGTCTTAATAGGATGGTTATTGACAATGATGAGTTTTGGTCCACATTTAGGCCAGCAACTCCAATATCCTTTTCTTGAGATGGTGCGTAGTTCAAAAGAAGATAATTTATTAGGTAATACTGACCCGCTTTTGATTGGAATATGGTCGTCTTCGATGTTTATTCACAGCGCTTTCCTTATCTATGTAGCTTCAAAATGTGTAGCAAGTTTGTTTAATACTAATAGTAAAAAATTTTACGTTCCCCTTTTAACACTGGCTTCAGTGACAATAGCATACTTATATTCACGCGACGTCGGCAGATATTACGAACACTACAAAAGCTTTGCCATTGTGATCATTTGGCTAATCGTTGAAAGCATACCCATCTATTATGGGATTGTAGCCTTTTTTCGATATCGGCATAAGACTGCGAAATGAAAATCGAATGGAAGACGGGTGCTGTCTAATTACGGACAGTGCTTTTTTTGTGAATTATAAATCGGGTACGCTTTCTGTTATGATTAAAGCACTTATTACATAATTATCCTCAGATTGGATGGTGTATTCACATGAATCTTCAAGAAGTAACTGAACTTATCAAATCTATTAGGGCCAATCTTGCCAAAGTCATTGTAGGAAAAGAGGAGGGAGTAGACCTGCTGCTGACCGCATTACTTGCGAATGGACATGTCTTGCTGGAAGATGTACCTGGTACGGGTAAAACCTTGCTGGCAAAGGTTCTTGCCAAATCATTGGATTGTTCATTTAAGCGCATACAATTTACGCCGGATTTATTGCCTTCCGATTTAAGCGGGATCAACTATTACAATCAGAAGACGGGAGAGTTTCAGTTCAGACCAGGTCCGGTATTTGCTAATATACTGCTGGCTGACGAAATTAATCGTGCAACACCTAGAACCCAATCCAGCCTACTGGAGTGTATGGAGGAACGGCAAATTACTATCGATGGGGTAACGCACGGATTAGAAGCACCGTTTCTTGTCATTGCTACTCAGAATCCGATAGACAACCAAGGGACCTTCCCACTGCCTGAGGCTCAATTAGATCGATTTTTGATGCGGATTACTACGGGTTATCCTACCTTTGATGAAGGGATACATATTTTGCAGCGTTTTCGTGAGAATAATCCGCTCGAAGAGTCTTTTCCTGTAGCAACGGCACAAGATATTCAAGCCGCACAGCGTTTAGCCGCATCGGTAAGTATCAGTGATGATTTATTAGGTTATATCGTACGGATAACGGAAGCTACACGCAAATCTACGGCAGTAAAACTGGGTGCGAGTCCACGTGCCAGTGGCGCGTTGCTTAGATCAGCTCAGGGATATGCACTTATTCAAGGCAGATCCTATGTAACACCGGATGATATCAAAGCCGTGGCTGTTTCCGTGCTTGCACATCGTCTGCTGCTTCATCGGGGATTAGGCTCAAGAGAGGGACAAGCCGCGGATATTGTATTGCAAGTGCTTCGTGAAGTTGAGGTGCCTGCTGAACCCGTGACGTCCTTAAGAGGCGGAAAGGTGGAATGACCTATGGCTTTGCCTTGGTTCATTTTCATTACAGTGGCGTTGGTGTTACTTCTTGCTGACATTTATAAACGGAATGGTCTGAAAGCGCTTAGTTATTCTCGTTATTTTTCAAGTAAGACTGCTTATGAAGGAGAACGTATTGAGATGATCGAGGAGATCATTAATGCGAAGCTTCTTCCTTTGCCGTGGCTCCGATTGGAGTCTAGTATTGCGAGAGGTCTGGAATTTGGAAGTCAGGATAATCTTGGGATTAGTACAGGAGAAATCTCTCAGAATCATATTAGTTTATTCTATTTAAAATCTTATCGTCATATTAAAAGACGGCATCAAGTGACATGTGAGCGTCGTGGTTTATATCGTTTAGAATCCGTGACTATGACAACGGGAGATCCATTTGGTTTGACTCGAAAAAACAAAACATATCCACTCGAGTTAGAGTTGTTGATCTATCCCGTTCTGCTGAATCTAGACGAGCTTCCATTGCCCATTCATAGCTGGCTGGGTGAGCTTCCTGTGAAAAGATGGATCGTTGAAGACCCTTTTCTGACTGCTGGCATTCGTGAATATAGCTCAGGAGATTCTATGGGATTGGTAAACTGGAAGGCTACAGCACGTACTGGTGTTATGCAGGTTCATAAAAAAGATTACACGGCTGATTCCCGGCTCGTCATCTGTCTGAATATAGAGGACAGTGATTCCATGTGGAGAACGGTGACTGATGTGGAACGAATCGAGCAAGGAATAAGATATGCAGCGACTATAGCTGAATACGCAATGCAGCATGGAATTGAGACCGGATTAATCTGTAATGGCAGATTGGACGATGCTGGCGAAAGAGATCCAATTGAAGCAGAGCCGATGGCTCAGCTCGAAGATATGTTAGAGCTCCTGGCAAGGCTGAAGCTGGATAGAACACTTCCTATGAGTCGACTATTGGAATTGCAGGTTGAGAGTGGAATTAGTGACACAGACTTTCTAATCATAAGCTGCCATAGGGGAGCAGAATTGCAAAAGGCGACGGATCTCCTAATGCAGCAAGGCAATGGTGTGGAATGGCTGGATATTCCGGAACAAGGGAGAGAGAGCGCATGAAGCTTACGTTGTCTGGCTATGTAAGGGAAACAGTGAAACTCTGGTTGTGGTCTATTATTGAATTGTTGCTATTTCTACCGGTTTGGGTTCTATTTCAGATTTATTTGTTGCCCCAACAAGATGAACAAATATGGTTGATTGCGCTGCCTATACTAGCTTTAGCAGGCATTCTTTTGCGCAATTTTTGCAATGTAAGATGGAAGCAATTACTTGCCGCCTTAATCCTCGGGGCATTATTAGGTGTGGCTTCAGGGAGTTTATCCATCGAAAGCCTTCCCTTAGGTGTGGCTGGAATTATATGTACATTCTTAGGGATGACGGTAGACTCTAGAAATAATAGATTCAGAATGTTTTGGATAGGTATAATAATCTATTTTGTGGCAACTATAGCGTTTCATAGAGTTCCTGAATTGGAGCCAAGTGTGCCGTTATTGACCTGGTGTGGCAGTCTGTATTTAATACTGACTTTACTTATTTCTAATAGCAGCTATATACGATACAGCGCACTTACTGAAGAGAATGAAACGCTGCCCAAAGGGATACAACGGAATAATCGTATATATGTCATTGTGATTGGAGTTATTGCAGCTGTACTAGCGGCAGGTGTCGGTAAAGCTATAGGATCATTGGTATGGAGACTCTTACGCTCATTTTTCAATTTTATTAATCAGTTATTTTCTGGCACAAAAGAACCAGAGCCTCCGCCAGCAGAATTGCCGCCAGCAACTCCGATGTTACCACCAATTGGCGAGCAAAAGCGTGGCTGGCTAGCTATTATACTAGAATACGGGTTTTATATTTTGGCGGCGGTATTATTGGGATTTGCAGCCTATTATGCACTTCGCTGGTTGTACAGAAATGCTGGAGAAAAGTGGCGGAAAGTCATAGATGCATTGTTATCGATGTTACGTAGGGAACATACCCCTAAGAATAATACAGCATATCTTGACGAGGAGAAAAGCGTCTTTACTTGGGAACAAACCGTTCGAGGGTTAAAGGATTTCTGGAGCTCTCGTCTTCCTTCAAAACATCGTAAGGATCGCTGGGATCAGATGAATGGCGAGCAGGAACGTGTCCGTTGGCTTTATCGGCGGTGGCTTAATATAAAGCGCGATAACGGTTATGAAATGAAAAGTTATCTTACGCCGCAGGAAACAAAAAGGGATGTTTTGCTATGGGGAGATCGTAGCAAGCATAAACGTAAGGGTGATGATGATTCTTTAGCAGCAGATCAATTGATTGAAATATATGAAAAAGTTAGATACGGAGAAGACGAGCCTGCCGCTTCTGATATTGCAGCTTTGAAAAATCAACTGAAATTATAGAATCATTTTCAGAATATATGCAAATTGGAACAAATAGGTTACAAAAGACCTGTAAGAGTTACAACATGGATACAATTGGATCTGTGCTAACCACTATAATAATTCTAGTAAAATACTCGTGGAGGGAAGTCAATGAGAAAGCATAGCAGTACATATGTTGTTTTACTCTTAAGCACCTTTGTCATAAGCCAGTTGACAGGGCATACCGCTTCGGCTGCTGCAGTTAGTTCTGTTCAGCCAAAATCGGCGGTAGCTGCTGCAACTGTAACAGCTCCTAGTAATCTGGGTTCCGTTTCTTTAGGAGCTAATATCAAAGCTACACTGGAAGATGTAAATATTTGGTCACAGCCTGGAGGCAATATTTTAACTTATACAATTAACTATTCGAATGGCAGCAGCAAAAGTGCTAGCCTACTGTATTATTTTTCGAGAGTTATGACCTCTGGCGGCTCTGTTATTCCAGGGAATCCACTAAGTGCGGACGCTACTAAGAAAAAAGTGGGTTCTAACGAAAGCTTACGCGTTACATATTATGTTAATGTCGGCCAGGTAAATTCGTTAAAAGGTATCAAGATTCCAATGTACGTTTGGGATTCCAAAACCAAGGGGTATCTCAAGCAAGTAGGAACTTTTAATATACCCGCCAACTATTCGCCAACCGCTGTAAACGGAAAAAATGTAAGCACTACAATGAATGACATTCCGGTTATTGCTAAAAGTGAATCCTTGGAGCTCTACAAATACAGCGGAAAGGTTTATGCCAAGGTGGGCATAAGCTTGACCAATAAAGGCAGCAAAGTATTAAGTGATCCTGGTTACGCAGCATATTTGGTCTCGGCAGGGGGAAGTTCGTATGAATTAGCCCTTGACCGTTCTCAGCTTAGTTATAAAATTCAGCCCCAAGAGAAAAAAACCATTTATTATCTTACAGAAATTCCTTCGTATATGAAGACGGAGAATATGAAACTGCAATTCACCCAAAAGGATGAGGCGCTGAAGCTGGAGATTGCCAAATCCTCGTACAAGCTGCCTGCGGCTACTACACCAAATCTGGTAGTTGGCAAAGGTGTAATCAAGAAAATTACCATCAATAACAATACGGTTGAAACCCAATTAAATAACGCAACCGTATACGCAGAGAACAATAAGGGATTCTGGACTTTTCAGCTGCGAGTGAAGAATACAGGAAAGACAGCCGTTACGTTACCTTCTTATGAGCTTGCTGTCAAATCCTCAACGGGGACAACCTTTCCGATCAATTCTAAGGGCTTGAGCGGATTAACCATAAAACCGCTGGAGGAAAAAATCATCCCGCTTACCGCACAGGTACCCCTTGAGGTAGAACAGAATTCACTGCAATTGCAGATGATTGAGGCTGTTTCTGCTCCAGATAATAGTGAAACGGGAACTACTGGAGAAGGTGCAGCAACTGGAAGCACTGGTGGAACCAATGTCGCTACGAGCAACACAGCTAAACTAACGGTTCCGGTTGCTTACTTTACGATCTCCTATACCTTGCGTCCTGAGATACAGAAAGGTATGGAATATAGAGCAACAAATGAATATGGGACGTTTACTTATAGTTTAGTTTCCTTGCAGCGTTTTCCATGGAAAGACGATGATATCGTTGTTGCCAGATTAAATATTACGAATACCCAATCGGTTGCCTTGTCCCTGCCGGAATTAAAGGGAGCTGTTCAGGTAGACAATGAGGACATGTCATCTTCAACGGAATTGTTTATGGATAAGGAAACTTCAACGATTGGGCCCGGTAAAAACGCTGAAATCTATGTGTTTGCCAAAATTCCTTATACACAAGAGTTCGATAAATTAAAATTAAATCTTTATTCTATGGTAAAAGAAGAGAAAAGCTCGTTCCTGTCAGTTACTACGAACAGCATGATGAACGCTGTAGCTTCTATTGAAACTGGAGGAAGTTATGTTATCTCTGGTAAAGGCAAGAACGCAAAAGTGCAAGAGAACAAAACCATTATTTATGAAGGACTTAACTCCAATCTCGTATACACAGAGCTGCTTCTGAGCAGTGAAGAGAAAAGACAAAGCAAAATGGCTCGCCTCCAAGCTTATTACAAAACGGGAGATGGTCAGCTATTCGAAGCTACAGCCAATCAGCCGGATACGTCTGCTACTCCAGGCGGTAAGCAATTAATCACCTTTTGGGCTAAGGTTCCGAAGGCTGTTAATGCTTCTGATGTAAGCCTGTTCCTTGGGCCAGGGATTACTGGGAATAAGCTGACGGAACCCGGTCAGGAATCCACTGGATTTATTAATATGGCATCACTGTCATTAAATCCGGTCATCACACCACCAGAGAAGAACTTGACGAAGGTGGCTATTTATCCGTATACCATGTCCGTTCTAAGTTCGGAAGGGCGCTCACTACAAGGCAGTGACTCTATAAATATAGTTATGAATTACAATCTTCTTCGTGACAGCAGCTATGATATGGGAACCTTCACGCATAAGCTGGTTCTCAAAATGACGGATCCATATGGTCTATCTCAGGAACGAAGCTTGAACATTGGCACCGATATTCTTGAAGGGACCAACAACTCGTATACAGCAAGCTTTAGCAATAATATGTATAAGAATTTGTCAGGAGGAACCTACCGGATCACGCTGTACGATGAATTCCAAGGCGAACGGATCGAGCTGGCTAGTCAAGCTTATAACATCAAGATTGATAGAGCAGTTGTAACTGAGAAATAGCATTTCATATCTATTATTGTACGAAGAGGAGCAGCTCCAATGTTGCGAGTGGAAAATGTAACGCATTCTTATAAAAACGGTAATGAAACTACAGCAGTGCTTCATCAAATTGACTTTTCTGTGAAAGAGGGGGAGATGGTAGCACTGCTGGGGAGCTCGGGTTCCGGTAAGTCAACGATGCTCAATCTGATGGCAGGACTAATGAAACCTACGGAAGGCCATATTTATATTGCCGATCAAGATATCGTGAAGATGAGTGAGAATAAGCTATCGGAATTTCGCAGAAAAAATATCGGGTTTATCTTTCAAGCTTATGAGCTGATTACTAGCATGACAGTCCGTGAAAATGTAGAGCTGCCGCTGGTTTTTCAATCCGTTGCACCCTCTATACGTAAACAAAAAGCTTTAGAATTGTTGGAAGGAGTCGGCATTCCTGATAAAGCCGACTTGTTCCCTTCCCAGCTGTCTGGCGGACAGCAGCAGCGTGTTAGTATTGCACGCTCCTTGATTACGGAACCATCTGTTATCTTTGCAGATGAACCAACCGGAAACCTAGATTCGAAGACAGAAGAAGAAATTATCAATATCCTGCTTAACCTGAACAAGAAGATGAAGACTACCTTCATAGTTGTAACTCACGAGCTAAAAGTCGCGGAGCAAATGCAGCGGATATTCACGCTTCGGGACGGATATATGATTACTGAAAACCAAACTTCTTCGAATACTGAACTCGAAGGGGGTATACTCATTGAGGATTAGTGATATTTCCCGCTTGGCTTGGGAACAGGTCAAACGGCGGAAAGTTGTCACAGGTCTTTGTATGGCTGGCATATCCATTGGATGTGCTGCAATCATAGTTGCATTAAGTATAGGAGACTCCGCACAGAGCTACACGGAGCGGGAAATCAACCGCAATTTCAAAATGGATGAAATTACGGTGTCTCCCAACGGAGGAATACCCTCCCAAGGAGGAGGCAGCGGTGGCAGCGGATCGTCTGCGGCCAATGAAAAGCTTGATCCCGGCAGGCTGACGGCGCAAAAGCTGGAGATTATTAAAGGCTTGCGGCATGTAACTGCAGCAGCTCCCTTTCAAGAGCTAGGGTACATACAGATGTTGACTATCGATAATAAAATAACAGATGTACAGCTTATTGGAACGGACCTACGCTTGTTAACGAAATATGATAAGAAATTCAAACAAGGCGGAGCTTCTGATTTGGTAGGAATGGCTGTACTGAACTATGGTGCAACCGTTGGACTGATTGATAACGAAACTCGGCAGCGTCTTTTTGAACAACTGAGTACAGATCCATATAACAATAAGTTGATGGAACAGTACAACAGCTTAAGCATGCTTCCAACAGATATGTACAAGCAGCAGGTTCAATTACAGTCTTTTGATCCCGCCTCTCAAACTGGAGGGATGTTGGTTAGCTCACCGATTCAAGTGGTGGGAATCCTCGACAACCCGAGTGGAACGAACGAGAATATGGCTATGTACGACAAGAAGATCTATGTGTCACTAGAGACTGGCGAGCGGCTTGTAGAACAAATGAAGCTATCGAGTGGAACCGCTGGGCAAAAGGGTGTCTATAACTCAGCGATTGTAAAGGTAGACAGCACTGAGAATATCGTGGAACTAGAGAAGCTTATTCAGAAACTCACCTTAACAACAAGCACGAATTTGTATCAAAAAGAGGCACTCGCTGATACCTTCAGCATGGTCAAGAAAGCAGCTCTCGGTATAGGTGTATTTATTCTGATTATTGCTTCGATCTCCATTATCGTTGCGATGACTATGTCCACTCATCAACGACGACGGCAGATCGGTATTATGAAAGTGTTAGGTGCCAATATGGGTCAGATCCGCAATATGTTCATTACAGAAGCGGCATTGCTCGGGATGTTGGGCGGATTGCTCGGCATAGCCTTTTCATACTTGATTGTATTAGGAATTAATAAGCTCATCGGTAACTCTTCAGGAATGGGTGGAGGCGAGCCTTTGGTGATTTATATTCCTCTGATGACTCTTCCGGTAGGGATCGCATTTGCGGTAATGACAGGGGTATTATCGGGTATTTATCCGGCGATCAGTGCATCCAGAACGAATGCACTCACGGCGATTAAACGGGATTAGCTATTTTTAAGTTGAAAGGAAGCCAAAGTGATGAAGAGGAGAATCAAGTGGATTGTATTGGTACTGATTATAATTGCAGCAGGTTATTTTCTATATAGTAAGATGTATAAGCCTGAAGCGCAGTTAGAGCCTGTTGAACCCCCACAAGCCATAACTTTTGAGGTCACACAGGAGACCATTACCAATTCCATACAAGTTAAAGGTAATTCTAATTATGAGAAAGAAACGCTTGTTTATGCTCCATATGCTTCAAAGGTGACAAAGTGGAAGGTTGAGAACGGTGGACAGGTCAAAAAAGGTGATTTACTGTTTACTCTCGATCAGGAAGCCTTGAAGAATGAGATTGCTACACAAGAGGCGACCATCCGTAAAGCAAAGCTGGAAGCAGAGCTGAATGCATTTGTGAGCCAGCAAGACGAGGAGAATGCAGCCCTTGGTGCGACTGAAGCAGAACGCATTAAAGCACTCACAGCCCAAGAAGCAACACGGCTAGGGGACGAGCTTAATCAGGTCAATGCCGAAATACAAGCACGCGAATTAACAGAGAAAAAAGCCAAACTCAAAACAGCACTTTATTATGCTCCGGCAACCGGCATTTTCTTATTTGACAGTGCAAGCGAAATTCCGCAAACAGTGACAGATAATCAATATATCGGAAAAATAGTAGATATGAACAAGCTAGAATTCATTGCTCTTGTAGGTGAACAAGACGTCTTCCGTATAAAGACAGGCATGAAGGTCGACGTAAAAATGACAGCTATAAAAGATTTGAAGTTATCTGGAGAAGTTACGAAGGTAGCGAAATTTGCAAAGACAGCTTCAGGGCAGAATGCTACTGCCAGTTCGGTTCCTCAATTCGAAGTGGTTATCACGCTGCAGCCTGACGAGCATTTGATCGGTGGCTTAAGCTTAAACGGAGAAATTGAAACAGTTCGCAAAGAAAATGCCACCGTTGTATCCAGCATAGCTGTAATGCATGAAGGAGACCTCTCCTACGTTATGCTGGATAAAGGGGACGGGCAATATGAACGAAAAGATATCGAAGTGGGTCTGGAAACTACGGACAAAACAGAGATTCTCTCTGGGTTGAAGGTTGGAGATGTTGTTGTTCTTCAGTAAAAATGACTAACGCTTAGATTTACTTCTCAATCGTTTGACGCCAAACGTTAATATCTTTATTAAGATCGGTAAGATCAGGAACCGGGATTTGCTCATCGGAAAGGTTATATTTGGCTTTTAAGGCTAAGATCCGATAGACGCTTTCATCAATCCGTGTTTCTTGAATCTTACCGTTTTTTACGTTTTGCAGGAGGGAGTCCATGACCCGTTTTTCATTATCATAGCCGTGAGCAACAAGGAGAATATCACTACCTGCATTCACAGTATCTACTGCTGCTGTAGTCAGATCGTAGTTCTTCATAATGGCTCCCATGGTTAGATCGTCTGTAATTACGATTCCTTGGTAGCCCATTTCATCTCGAAGCTGTTCACCAATAATGGTACGCGATAAGGATGCAGGTTTGTCTGGATCTAATTTTGGAAACAAAATATGAGCGACCATTACGGCGTCCGTCCCCTCTTTAATGGCTGCTTGGAAGGGGAGCCATTCTAAGTCAGCTAGCTGACCGGCTGTTTTGTTCACAATCGGCAGATCCAGATGGGAGTCGACAGAAGTATCTCCGTGTCCTGGGAAATGCTTGACAACAGGAACGACGCCTTCGCTCTCAATTCCCTTCATTTCGGCAATTCCTAGTTGAATGACTTGGTCAGCAGCATTGCCGAACGACCGGTCTCCGATGACTGGATTGTCTGGATTGCTATTGATATCGAGAACGGGAGCAAAGTTCATATTAAATCCGGCTGAACGTACTTCTCTTGCGAGCAGCTTTCCCATTTTCTCGGCAGCAGCAGCGTCATTACTTGCACCCACTGTTCCGTTAGAAGGGAATGTAGCATATTCTTTAGGCATCCGGCTGACTTTTCCACCCTCCTGATCAACACTCATGAATAGTGGGGCAGGGTTGCCAGTGTTACTCTTTTTCATAGAATTGATAAGACTGATCATCCCTTTCAGGCTTTTAATATTGTCCTTATAGAGGATGATTCCACCTATTTTGTCTTCGGTAATCATCTTTTTAGCTTGCTCATCAAGGACAGTTCCATCAATTCCAACTAGGAGCATTTGTCCGATTTTTTCTTCCAAAGTCATCTCAGCAACCTGAAGAGCAATTGGATCGCTGACTGCTGAGGGGGTGGGAGCCAAGCTGGTGGTTGGTGCAGGTGTGGATTGGGAGGTCGGTGAATCGGTAGCTTCGGACTGTGAATTACTGCTGCTATTAGAACAGCCAGCAATGAGGAACAGTGACACCATAGCTGCAATAATGAAGAGTGTACCGGAAATCTTAGGCTTTAGGCTGTGACGGGTGAATCTAATCATCTGAATAGTCGTCCTTTCGTTAGCTAAATTAGATATTGGGAGAGGAATCCTTGCTGACTTAGAAGCACGGTGATAAGATAAACTTAAATATTTACATATTAAATTTGAATAATGAGGTGACGGTCCAATGAAAGATGGATTAGTACAAGCACTTAATGAACAGATGAATTTCGAGTTTTATTCCGCTCATGTTTATCTAGCGATGGCTGCTTATTGTTCCGGCGAAAGTCTGGATGGATTTGCAAACTTTTTTCTAATTCAAGCCGAAGAAGAACGGTTCCATGCCATGAAGATTTATAAATTCCTTAACGACCGGGATAACCGTGCTACGCTAGAAGCACTGCCAGAGCCGAAGAACGAATATAACTCGATGTTAGATGCTTTTGAACATGCCTTCGCGCATGAACAGCAGAACACTAAACGGTTCTATCATTTGGCTGACCTTGCTCTGGATGAGCGTGAACATGCGACGATTTATTTCTTGAAATGGTTTATAGACGAGCAAGTAGAAGAAGAAGCACTCTTTAGCAACATCATCAGTAAACTGAAACGAATTGAAAAAGATAGCAACGCCTTCTACATGCTGGATGCCGAGTTTGCTGCACGTACTTTTACAGCTCCGGCTGAATAAGTTATTGAAGCCCAAAAGCCTGAGAAATCAGGCTTTTTTATTTTATAGATGTAGGAAGTTTAATCGCGAGCAGCTTATTATCCGTCCGAATCATCAGCATCCCTCCAGTTTTAAGGGAAGGGGCAAAGTTACGAGAGCCTGTGTTCACAGTGAAAATAGGCTTTAGAGTTAACATGTCATAAGCGTGAAATAGGCCATCAGATTGTCCACTATAAACCACGTTTCCGAACAGATCCGTCTGTACCACTGGATTCTCTCCAATATTGAGGTCGACAAGCTGGCCGGTTCCTAGCTTAAGTGCGGATAAAGTACCTTTATCTTGATTTTGAAATAACATTCTTTGTTGATAAACTTGGTTCAATGGAGAGTCTTTTTCTTTAACCATCGAGGCCCAGGTTTGCACCGGTTTACCCTCTGCAGAATAATTCCAGAAATCATATTTCACAAACTTACTGCCCTGAAAGATGTAAAAGTCCTTTCCATCCAAAAACGCGTTTCCATTCATCTCATTATAACTGTACACACCATCTTTATTCTCGGTATCTGTCCATTTATATAAACGTTCTCCTTTTAATTCACCTGTCTTTATGTTGAACACGGATACTTTGACTTTTCGATTTACCGGGTCATCATCCATCATAAATGTATTCGTGATAGAGTAGAGGAGCCCATCCTTCACTGCTAACGGCATCCACTGCCGGGTCTGGTCCCATAGTTTTTTTCCTGTCAGACTGTCATAAGCGGCGAGTCCAGCAGTTGTTAAGGCCCCTTGAGACAGATAGCTGCGAATAACGACCCCATCTGATTCCATGACCTCTGATAAGCCTGTAAAGTTATTGCTTTTCTCTACAGCCTTCCATTTGATCTTTCCGGTTACGGCGTCAACTGCTGCTAATTGTTCCTCTTGAGTAACATAAATAGTAGATCCTAAACGCTGTATATTTGTAGCTTTGGGGAGTGTTATGGAAGCCGACCATGCTTTTTGACCTGCCTCATTAACGGCATATAGGGAGCCGCTTTGGGTCAGACCGTAGATAAATCCATTGCTGTACGTGAATAGCGGCGCTAATCCACTTCCGAACTCCCATATTTTTTTGCCTGTTGCCGCATTCATTGCGGTTAATTTTTCATTGCGCTGCAACGCAAAGATCTTTCCGTTTTCCGCGAGTGCTGTAATGTCCTGTCCGGTGATTCTGTCTTTTTTTAAAATGGCGAGTTGTGCTGACCAAACAGGTTTTAGGATCGGGGCTGTGACTTCACTGTAATAAGTGTTACTTAGGCTTACAATTGCTTTTTCTGCAGAAATGACTGACATTGATCCACTGTTTGTTATTGGAATTAAAATACTCCCTATAGCTAAACATGTAACAATTTTCTTCGGCAAAGACTGAATCATCACTCCACGCTCCTTTGAATTAGTCATTACTATAATTAGACAATAAAAATAGCAAAAAGTTACTATTCCAGAAGAATGGAAGCAAAGTTGAACGGGGGCAAACTATGTTGCGTCCTGCAAAACAGTTACGACCTTGCAACTCTATTTGACAGAGGGAACTATTGCGCCCCGTAGCAACACTGTTTCTCTAGACCCACCCGATTCTCAAAGTGTAGTATAGAACAATACTATTCTTTGGGGGTTCTTTTTTTGGAAACTTATAACGACATTAAACAAGGCGAAAAAGGAGCTTGGCTAAGCATCGTTGCTTATATCTTTTTATCAGCTATCAAGCTGTTCATAGGTACGGTCTCAGGATCTCAAGCGTTGCTTGCAGATGGATTGAATAACAGTACAGATATTATTGCTTCTATCGCGGTACTAATTGGCCTGAAGATTTCCAGAAGACCGCCGGATTCGAACCACAGCTACGGGCATTTTAGAGCGGAGACCGTGGCTTCATTAATTGCTTCATTCATTATGATTGCCGTAGGGCTTCAAGTTTTGTACCAAGCTGTGAACAAATTTATTCAACCAGCACTGGAAAGTCCTGATCTCATAGCAGCGTGGACGGCAGTGGGCTGTGCTGTAGTTATGATGGCTGTCTATATGTATAATATTAGGCTGGCCCGTGCCATTAACAGTAACGCAATGCGGGCAGTAGCACTGGATAATCGATCAGATGCTATAGTTAGCGTGGGCACTTTTATCGGAATTGTGGCTTCCTCCTTGGGCGTTCCTTGGCTTGACCCGCTTACAGCCATCATTGTCGGACTAATCATCTGTAAGACGGCATGGGATATCTTTAGCAAAGCTACGCATGATCTGACGGACGGATTTGATGCGGAAGAGCTTGAACATATGAAAGAAACTGTAGCAGAAATTGATGGTGTACAATCCATAAAAGATATCAAAGCCCGTATCCATGGGAATAACGTATTAGTAGACACAACTGTGCTAGTGGATTCTCAGCTAAGTGTAGTGCAGAGTCATGATATTACGGAAGAAATTGAAGAACAGTTAAAAGACCGGCACCAAGTTTCCAATGTACTTGTACATATCGAACCCGTGATGAAGTAGAGATTTATCAATAGGTGCCATATGTACAGCTAATGGTTGAATATAAGCACCTGTGATGTTGTTAATAGTTCTTTTGTGGAGAAAGGTGGAAAATAAAATTAAAATGTAATTTTCAAGAAACGGAATGGTGATTTCATGATCGCTTGGAAAGATTCATATGATATCGGTGTAGAAAAAATTGACTGCCAGCACAGACAGTTGTTAGCGAAATTGAACGAATTCTTTGAAGCATGCAGTAATCAGCAAGGGAAAGAAAAGATTGAGGAAACACTGAAATTCTTAAAAGAATACACGATTGAACATTTCAGTAATGAAGAGCAGCTGATGGAGGAGATCAACTTCCCTGAACTAGCTGAACATCGTCAGACGCATGCTGATTTCGTGAAGGCAGTTCTCGAATTGGAAGAAACGGTCAAAACAAAGGGAGTATCCGTACTCTCAACCATCAAGCTTAATCGAACGTTAACAGACTGGCTGATAAATCACATCAATAAATGCGATAAGCTGATTGGTCAATGTATGGCCACACGTGATAAAGCGATATAAGATAAACCTCCAAAGAAGATGCCTATGGGCATTTTCTTTTTTTAGTTCCGATGTTTTCCGAACACCGCATTGCAGTTTATACTGGGTTAACGGTTTGTGTTATGATTTGAGATAAGAAGTAGAGAAGTAGTTAGGTAAAGGGGAGAGAAACGATGAAAACATTACGAATGTTAGCTTCAGGATTTGCTATGCTGCTCATTCTGGGTCTTGTTAATTTCTACATTGGCTATCACGGCTGGTTACTTATTCATGAATGGTTTTCTGGTGTTTCGTCAGCAGTATTCTGGACATTATTTATGCTCATCGCTTTTGCGTATGTCATTGGAATGATTCCATGGCCAAAATCGGTTAAACCGATCGCCAGATTCTTTAAAGTGATTGGATCGTATTATTTAGCGTGTATGGAATTTGCTATCATTACGTTACCTTTGGCAGACCTATTATATGTGATACTGGGATGGTCGGGAATCGATCGTACCTATTACATCGCAGAAGCGGGCGGGACAATTCTGATATTACTGGCAGTCTTTCTGGTCTGGGGTTCAATCAACGCCTGGAGTACCGTGATCCGCACACATTCCATTCCTATTGATAAATCTATTGGCACCAGCACGCCATTAACGATCGCGGTTGCTTCAGACCTGCACTTAGGGAATATCGTGGGCAATCGTCATCTCAAAAAAATGGTGGCACAAATGAACGCGATGCAACCCGATGTGATTTTGCTGGCTGGAGATGTCTTGGATGACAGCATTGAACCTTTTATCCGCAATAGTATGAGTGAACAGATTAAACAGTTAAAAGCTCGTTATGGAGTCTACGCAGTACTGGGCAATCACGAATATTATGGTGGATCAATTAAGGAATATACCGATTTGATGAGTAGTATTGGGATCAAGGTCCTGCAAGATGAGGTTGAAGAAGTCGCAGGAACGTATATTGTAGGCCGAAAAGATAAGACAGCCGAGGCGATGGAAGCCGGTGGCAGACAAAGTGTAAGCTCCTTGCTCGAAGGACTTGATCTTACACGTCCTGTGATTATGATGGATCATCAGCCTACCGGCTTCGACGTAGCCGCTCAAGCTGGGGTAGACGTTCTACTCTCGGGTCATACACACCGAGGACAGATTGCTCCTAATCACTGGATCACTAAACGTCTGTTCGAACTGGACTGGGGATATCTTCGTAAGGACAATTTGCATGTAGTCGTGTCGTCAGGTTATGGAACATGGGGACCCCCAATTCGTTTAGCAAGCCGGTCGGAGATCATTAAGCTGGAGGTTATGCTGGAGGGTTCTAAAAAATACAGTGAAGAGCCTGTTTCCACAAAAACAGTGTTAATCTAGGGTGAGTTTATATGTAGAGGCTGTTTCATCAGCAGATTTATTCTGCCAGGTGAGGCAGCTTCTTTTTTTGACAACTCATGGGGAGTGTAGTATGTTTAAAATTAGTTAAGGACTTAACTATATTGGAGCTGAATTATAGAAAATGGATCATTTACAACAGTTTGTGCTGAATCAGCCATTGCATACCAAAGCATTTTTTACATTAGTTGAAGCTACTGCAAATTTAGTTTCTGTTTCTGAGAAATATTGGCAGTCGAAAGGATTGAATGGAGCAAGAATTCGTATCTTGGTGGAGATCTCTAAACAGGGAGGTGCGATTCTACCTTCTACATTGGCTCACATTATTGGAGTTACCAAAGCTAATATAAGCATGCTGTTAACACCATTGGAGCGAGACGGATTAATAACCCGTTCGAATGATACCAAGGATGGCAGAAAAAGCGTCATTTCGATTACGACTGAAGGCCAGCAATTACTTCTGGAGCATCTTCCAGAGAATCGTCAGGCTGTCGCAGAGAGAATGAAGAATCTGAATGATCAGGAGCTTCATCAACTTATCTTTTTATTACAAAAACTGAGTACATTCGAATAACAGAAAGGGTATTATGTATGTCGATTATGGTTACAGGAGCCACAGGTCAATTAGGCAGCTTAATTATGGAGAAGCTTGAGAAGTACGTTCCGGCTAGTCAAGTTATTGCTTGTGTTCGTCAGCCAGAGAAAGCTGTTAATTATTTAGAAAAAGGGTTCGAAGTCCGTTTTGGCGATTATGACCAGTTAGATACGCTGATTGAAGCTTTTACTGGGGTCACAACGTTACTTTTAATCTCCAGCTCTCATACCGATGATAAGATCAGATTATATCAGCATGCTCAGGTCATTCATGCAGCAAAAAAGGCCAATGTGAAGCATCTGCTTTATACTGGATTTGCCTTTCCACCCAAAGGTCCGATTCCTTCTTATCATGTTCATTTACTAACTGAGCAGATGATTCTTGAATCAGGGATAGATTATACGTTTCTGCGTAACGCTTTGTATATAGATTTTGTGGGTGTGCTTGGGTTGAAGGAAGCCATGGAAAGCGGCGAGCTACCCACTTATCCAGGGAACTGGCAGTTTAATTCAGTCACTCGTGAGGACCTCGCTTTAGCTACGGCAAAGGTTCTTACAACGAATGGACATATGAACCAAGTCTACGAACTAGCTGCACCAAACGTTTGGGACTTCAACGAATTAGTTGATGTATTATCAGAGTTATCAGGGAAAAAATTTACGTTTCGCCAGGATTCAAGTATTCAGCATTGGATTTATACGTTTCTAGCGAAGATAGATACTGCTTCTACATCAAAAGATCTGGAGAGACTGATGGAGCGGCCGGTTACCACACTTAGAGAGAGTATTAAGCCTTTTGTTTGATCTGACTTTAGTTGTTCTATCGTTATAAAGTTGTTACTATGAGTTCATCCATTATTCAGGGAGTGTAAATGATGAAGAAGATTTTAGTAGCAGATGACGATGTGAATATTCGAACATTATTAAAACATGTACTAACAAGGGAAGGATATCAGGTGATGGAGGCCAGTCATGGCCGAGATGCGATACATAAATTGCAGGACAGTATTGCGGATTTAGCGGTCGTAGATGTAATGATGCCACATGTAGATGGGTTAGAGCTATGTCAGCATATTAGAGAAACGTATGATATTCCGATCATTTTATTGACAGCACGTCAGCAGCTGAGTGATAAAGAGCAAGGTTATTTGCGGGGGACGGATGATTATCTAACGAAACCTTTTGAGCCTGAAGAGTTGCTATTTCGGATCAAAGCGTTATTTCGCCGCTATTCCATTGCTTCAGATGATCGGATTCGATTAAATTCTCTAGTTATTGACCGCAAAAATTATGAAATAACCGATGGTGATGAGGTTCTGCTGCTACCGGTAAAAGAGTTTGAGCTTCTGGCTCAACTCGCACAATATCCAGGCAGGTTATATACACGTAGTGAGTTAATTGAACTGGTATGGGGCATGGATTATGAAGGGGATGAGCGAACAGTCGATGTACATATCAAACGTTTGCGTCAGCGCTTCGTAGATTATCAGGAAGATTTTGTGATCCGAACTGTTCGAGGCATTGGCTATAAATTGGAGATGGTTAACGTATGAGATCCTTGTATGTCCGGATGTGTATTGTCTTCTGTTCAGTAATTGTGGTGAGTAGCCTTCTTGGATTTTTGGTGTCTAATATTTACTATCAAGCCCAGATTAAATCTCAGAACGATGCCAAACTTACCGGAATGGCTATCGAGGTTCAACAATTCGCAGAATCACATCCGGAGACAATGGAGGATTATTTGCGGAGTATAGCCAAGCTGGGTTATAAAATCTATTTAACAGATGCTGAAGGGGAATCAAGATTCTACGGTAAGCCCTTTAGAAAAGAAGATTTGGATGAGCAGCAACTAGAGAAGGTTCTGAATGGGCAAATTTATCATGGGGTTGCGGATTTCCCGGACAGTGCATTTATTACCGGATTTTTTGATAATCAACTGCGTAATTCAATTGGTGTTCCTGTAAAAGTAAACAATGAGACGTATGCTTTGTTTATGCGTCCGGATGCTGAAGTACAATTCGGTGAGCTGCGCGTCTTTTTTGCTGTGATCATTGGGTTCACCGTGTTGTTTAGCTTAGGCTTTGTAATGATTAGCGTACTGCATGTAGTTAGACCTATTACACGTTTGACGACGGCCACTAAACGGATCTCAAAAGGCAGATACGATATCAAATTGAATACGTGGCGGCGTGATGAGATTGGTCAGTTAGCTTCCCATTTTATGATTATGAGCCGGGAGCTGGAACGAACAAATCGGGCACGTCAGGAATTTGTCGCTAATGTATCACATGAAATTGAGTCGCCATTAACATCTATTCAGGGATTTGCCCAAGCGTTACAAGATTCAACCTTACCTGAGGATGAACGGTTACAGTATCTCAATATCATTGACCAAGAAAGCCATCGTCTTTCATTGCTAAGCAAACAGCTGCTTACCTTGTCTTCGCTTGATTATGATCCTAATTCCATACAGAAAAAGTCGACAGACTTGCGTGCACAACTAAGACAGGTCGTACAAATCATGGAATGGAGATTAACAGAGAAACAACTGGCCGTGCGTTTGAATCTTGCAGATATCAGCGTTCTAGGTGATCCAAATCTATTGTTCCAGGTATGGATGAACCTGCTCTCCAACGCCATAAAATACACACCTGCTGAAGGTTCCATTATGATTTCCGCGAAGCTTGTGGAACAGAACTGTATTGTTTCTGTGTCTGATACGGGTGAAGGCATTTCAGCTGAGGAGTTGCCGTTAATCTTTGATCGTTTCTATAAAGTAGATCGAGCACGTACGCAGGAAACACATAGCAGCGGACTTGGACTTGCGATTTCTCAAAAAATCGTAGAAGCGCATAACGGAACCATTGAAGTAACCAGTACTTTGGGTGAAGGGACTACCTTTACAGTTACACTTCCGCTTTTGTAATTCATTATTCATACTCCGTTCATTTTCATCTTCTAAACTGTGACTATACAGATTAGAAGGAGTGGTAATATGTTTTTAGCCTTAAGGGAAATGCGACATTCTAAAGCCAGATACCTATTAATTATGGTTATCATGTTATTGGTTTCCTTTCTTGTACTTTTCGTCACGGGACTAGCCAGAGGATTAGCTTATGCAAATATCTCTGCAGTAGAGAACATGCCGGCGAATTATTTTGTAGTGCAAGGTGATGCGGATCAGACCTTTAGACGTTCTCAGTTAACAGATACGGAGCTCCAGAATGTACGTGCAGTAGTTGGAGACAATAATGCATCTTCACTTGCAATGCAGATGAGCACTGTCACTGCTAACGAGGCAGACGTAAAAGCAGATATTACTTTTTTTGCAGTAGATATGAATGGGTTATTAGCTCCTAAAGTAGTTGAAGGTGACAAGATTACAAACGAGACAAACGGTAAAGTCCTTGTTGATCGTGACCTGGAACAGTCAGGAATCAAACTTGGCAGTATCATTCGTGATCAGGCAACCGGGATGGAATTTACTGTCGCAGGTTTTGTTGAGGATAGCTCTTACAGCCATACCCCAGTAGTTTATATCAACAATCAGGATTGGCAAGCTATGAAGCAGGGGGTTAACCAAGGAGAAGAAACCTCTTCGTCGGTACCGTTTAATGTGATTGCCCTTAATGCGAATGCTGATCAAGTAAATAAGATTTCAACGAATGTAAAAGATGTAGAGGTCATTACGCAAAAAGTAGCTATTTCCAATATTCCGGGCTACTCGGCAGAGCAGGGTTCACTGCTAATGATGATTGTTTTCCTGTTTGTGATCGCAGCGTTTGTTCTGGCAGTATTCTTCTATGTCATTACGATTCAGAAAACTAGTCAGTTTGGTATTCTGAAGGCGATGGGTACCAAAATGTCTTACTTGGCTTGGAGTGTGGTAGGGCAGGTTATGATTTTAGCTATTTCAAGTCTTTGCATTAGCTTACTGCTTACCTTTGGGATGAATAAGGTTCTGCCTGATTCGATGCCATTCCAACTGGAGCCTTCCACCATTCTTTTAACCAGCTGTTTATTCGTTGGGATGTCTCTTTTAGGATCACTAATTTCTGTCGCTAAAGTGGCAAAAGTAGATGCATTAGAAGCTATTGGGAGGGCTGGAGCATGAGTGCAAAACTAATCATGAAGCAAGTAACCAAAAACTACGGTGATGGCGACACAACGGTGTCTGTGCTGAACAATTTGAATCTGATCGTTAATGAAGGGGAATTCGTTGCTGTCCTTGGACCTTCGGGAACAGGGAAAAGTACATTCCTTTCAGCGGCTGGTGCACTTCTAACACCTACTAGTGGTGAAATTTTTATAGATGGGGAATCACTTACAGATAAAAGTAAAAGTGAGCTGACGGAGCTCCGTTTAGAGAAGATAGGTTTTATGTTCCAAAGCGCTCAGTTGTTGCCTTATTTGAAGGTGGAGGAGCAACTCCTTTTTGTAGCCAAGCAGGCGAAAATGAGTGCTAAGGAAGCGAAGGAACGGGCTGCTGATTTGATGAAGCGGCTGGATATCTGGAAACGGCGTAATCATTATCCGGAACAGCTCTCCGGTGGGGAGAAGCAGCGTGTAGCTATCGCTAGAGCGTGGATGAATAAACCAGCGATTCTCTTTGCAGACGAGCCGACAGCCAGTCTGGACTTCAAACGCGGAAGAGAAGTTGTACGCATGATCGCTGATGAGGTGAAGAGTGAAGGTAAAGCAGCGGTAATGGTCACTCATGATGAACGGATGCTCGAATGGTGTGACCGGGTTCTGCATCTGGAAGACGGGCATTTGGTTGAACATCAAGTATAATTTCATAGTGTGGAAGAAAAAAAGCTACTTGTCTTTTCTAAAGACAAGTAGCTTTTTTATAAAGACATCGGTAGCTAAGGAAGAAGAACATTCTTGATGTCGGATGATTGAGAATTGCCTTTCCAGATGATGTTGCCTGATTGGCAGCTCTTTGATCTCACCGCTTTCTAGTTCCTTCCGTACAATCCATCTGGAGAGCATGGCGATTCCGAGGCCAGAGGCTACAGCTTCTTTAACACCTTGAGAGCTGTTGAAGACATAGGATCTTTTAACAGATATATCTTCCTCCTGTAGGAAATGATCACTGAAAGCTCGTGTACCCGAGCCGTGCTCCCGAAGCACCCAAACCTGATCCTGCAACATGCTCTGCTCCACAGAAATCGCTTTTGACAGAGGGTGGGTAGCAGGAGCGACCATAATCATCTCGTCTTTCATATAAGGAGTGACATTCAGATCATTCTCATGGACCTCACCTTCAATAAACCCTATGTCCAGTTCGTTGGATTTAACGCCTCCAATAATCTCCTCAGTATTGCCTATCGTCACTTGCAGCTTGACCTGCGGATATTGATTGGCAAAATCAGCAAGTCTTGCCGGCAAAATATATTCACCTATAGTAAAACTAGCGCCGATATGTATACTCCCAGTGACTTCGTCCTGAAGCATATGGATTTCCTGACTTGCTTCATCGAAATGAGCCAATATTTGTTTGGCGTGTTTATAAAGAATACTGCCGGCTTCTGTTAATCTAACCTGTTTAGAAGAACGATGCAGGAGTTTAGCACCGAGCTCATTCTCAAGATTCCGGATATGCAGACTGACACCGGGTTGAGATAAATTCAGCGCTTCTCCTGCTTTGGAAAAATGACTCAGTTCAGCTACAGTAACGAATACGCGTAATGGATCTACAATCATTGTAATCCCTCATTAGATTAGTCTATACTCCCGAATAAGCCAAGAATCCACCGTCAACGGGGACGGTAACTCCGGTCACAAAGCTGGACATTGCTTCATCTGCTAACCAGAGTAGTGTGCCAAGCAGATCCTCCGGCTGTCCAAAGCGGCGCATTGGAGTATGAGAGATGATTTTTTGGGAACGGTCTGTAAGCTCGCCATCTTCACGAACCAACAGCTTCTCATTTTGTTTAGTAAGGAAAAAGCCAGGGGCAATGGCATTCACACGTATACCAGACTCAGCGAAATGAACGGAGAGCCACTGGGTGAGATTATTAATTCCTGCTTTGGCAGCGCTGTAGGCAGGTACTTTGGTCATTGGAGAAGGTGCGCTCATGGATGAAATATTAATAACAGATGTGCCCGTTCTGCCGAGCATCTGCTTGGCAAAAACTTGGGTTGGGATCAATGTTCCAATCAGATTAAGGTCCATCACATTGCGAAATCCATCTACACTAAGGTCAAAAAAAGTAAATATGTCCGGGTTCTCCAGATCATCATTTTTGAAAATCTCTTGGGTCGTATTTGCTGAGGAATCATTTCCGCCAGCACCGTTAATTAATAGATCGCAAGGACCCCAGTGATTCTTAACAGCTTCTGCGGCTTTCATAACACTCTGTTGATCTGTAACATCACAGGAAAGTGAAATCGCTTGACCGCCTGCGGCTGTAATTTCAGCGGCAACCAAATCTCCCTTAGCTGCGGTGCGATTTAGAATCGCGACTTTAGCTCCTTGCCGACCTAACTCTAGCGCCATAACCCGGCATAATACACCGGCTCCTCCGGTAATCACAGCGATTTTCCCTTCTAATGCTGGATGCAAAGTTAATTCTATCATAACCATTGAACCTCCCTAAAAGTCCTGAGTGTGATTAAAGTTCCTTATCAAGTACATGCTGTGATTTTTTTGGCGAAAATCCTATATGATTATAGAACCGTACAGCATCTTCTCTGGTTTGATTGGTACGTACTCTAATTTTGCTAAACCCTGTTTGGATTGCCCATCGTTCACAGGTTTCTACAAGCTGTCTGCCAATTCCTTCTCCGCGGCAAGTCTGATCAACAACAAGACCTCCTATTTCAATAAATGAAGGAGATTCAAGTAAGATTCGAACGGTCGCATGTATCCATCCTACCAATTGGTGATCTGATTCAGCTACATATACAGTATGATCTTTGTGTGTTCCGATTTCTTGTAGTCTTTCTCCTAATTGATCGATATTCAAAGGATATCCAAGCTGGCTTGAGAGTCTTGCTATCTCTTGAATGTCGCTTATAGATGCTGTTCTGATAAGAATATCGTTCACCACCTCAAAATTGAAGGTTAGAGCCTTTTTATTATAGTTCATCACATAGATTAAGACATTCCCTAATAAATTTACTTAGTGCTGTTACGATAGGCAGAAGGGGAGATTCCTATTGTCTTTTTGAAATATTTAGAGAAATGGGCTAATTCCATACTGACTTGCTCCGCGATATCTGAAATGCTGAAATTGCTATAAGAAAGCTGTCTTTTAGCATGCTCCATTCTTTTCAATTGTACATAATGCATGGGGGGAACCCCTATAAATTTCTTGAAGTAGGGGATGAAATAGTTCGGATGTAAGTGGACAATTTCTGCTAACTCTTCTATTTCTATGGGTTTATCCAGCCGCTCATCAATATATTGAAGCACATAGGCGAGCTTTCCTTGATCCCCCGTATGTATAAATTCTTGCATAAAGTCTGTTTTGATATTCTCGTTCGATTCAAGACAAGTAGCAATTAGATTGAGGACGTTCGCCTGAGTACGCAGAATGGACAATACATCATCTTTTTGAAACTGTTCGATCATTTCTGTGAAAATAACCCGTACGGAATCTGGGTTGGGCGCATCACAGATAAACAGTTTGTTTGCCGAATGGAATAAGGGCCACTCCCCAATATCAGCATCAAAATGGCAGAAATAGCGTGTATAGGGATCATTCATTGACGTCTCTGTAGTTTGAGTGCTTCCTGCGGGCATGATCATTAGCTGACCTGCTCTCGGATAATAAGTAACACCGTTAATGATAACTTTTCCCTCACCGCGGTCAATAAAATACAGCCGATTAAATGTTGGAGTTTCCAACGTACGATTCCACCCGCTATATCCGCTTCTAAGTTGGGCATGGGTCACTTTTACGGTAAGATTCTGGAGGAATCTGCCGGTAAGGTTACCTGGATTATTCATCATCTAGCTCCTCTATGACTTGATTATCCTTATTATAACGAATTAATTTAACTAAATCATCTTATTATTGTGCAAATAATGCTTAGTTTCGCTCATGTTCATGTCTATTAATTAAGTATATTCTCATAACATAACCTCAAATAGGGAAGTGATCTGATTGAATAAAGTACGGTATGGCATTATTGGAATTGGGAATATGGGGAGTGCACATGCACAAAGTCTGTTGAATCATATTAAAGATGCTGAGCTTGCAGCTGTATGTGATGTAAGGGAAGAACGTTTGAAATGGGCAGAAGAGCATTTACCGGAAAGTGTACAGAAATTTGCAACACCCCAAGAGTTATATGAGTCTCATCTCATAGATGCAGTATTAATCTGTACTCCACATTATGATCATCCAACTTTAGCTATCGAGGCTTTTCAATATGGCTATCATGTATTGGTTGAGAAACCGGCTGGGGTCTATACCAAAGCTGTTAAGCAGATGAACGAAGCTGCAGCAAAGTCTGATCGCAAATTCGGAATCATGTATAACCAGCGGACGAATCCTTTGTATCAAAAGCTTAGGGATCTCATTCAGTCTGGTGAACTAGGCGAAATCCGCCGCACAAATTGGATTATCACCAACTGGTACAGATCACAAAGTTACTATAACTCCGGTGGTTGGCGGGCTACATGGGCAGGCGAAGGTGGTGGGGTGTTGCTGAATCAAGATCCTCATCAACTAGATTTATGGCAGTGGACGACAGGTATGATGCCTAAGCGGATCAGAGCATTTTGTCATTTTGGTAAATACCGCAATATTGAGGTTGAAGACGATGTAACCGCTTATGTGGAATATGAAAATGGTGCGACAGGGCTTTTTATCACCACAACAGGTGAAGCACCGGGAACTAACCGTTTCGAAATTACTGGTGATCATGGAAAAATCATAGTGGAAGACGGGAAATTAACCTTTTGGCGTCTACGCACGCCGGAGCCGCAATTCAATGCAGAGTTTACGGGAGGATTCGGCAGTCCAGAATGTTGGAAATGTGAGATTCCTGTAGAAGAGGGTGGCGGGGAACAGCATAAAGGAATTTTGCGGAACTTTACGAATGCCATTCTACACGATGAGAAATTGTTAGCTCCGGGTGAGGAAGGCATTCACGGTCTAACGTTATCTAATGGGATGTATTTATCGGCTTGGACCGACGATTGGGTGGAGTTACCGATTGATGAAGATTTATTTTATGAGAAGCTCATGGAAAAGGTGGAGAATTCTAACTTCAACAAAGAAACCACAGCCGCCCAAACCTTTGATGTTAAGGGAACTCATTAAATTTTAATCAGAGAGGAAAGATCCTATGAATCGTTCAACCATTGCTGCTCAAATGTACACATTACGTGATTTTACTAAAACTGCGGAGGATTTAAGATCCACTTTTCAAAAGGTCTCTGCTATGGGTTATGAAGCTATTCAGATTTCAGGCATCGGGCCAATCGATCCGAAGCTCGTAAAAGAGTATGCGGATGAAGCAGGTCTGGCAATATGTGCAACCCATGTGTCTTGGGATCGGCTAGTAAGCGATTTGGATGCTTTAGCCGCTGAACATAAGCTGTGGAACTGCAAAAATATTGGACTAGGAAGTTTACCGGAAAAATTCCGTACGGGGCAAGAAGGTTACCGTGAATTCGCCAAGCTGATGTCGGGCATTGCAGTTACAATAAAAGAACAACATGATCTGCAATTTGTTTATCATAATCACGATTTTGAATTTGAACGGTTTGATGGATTGACTGGCATGGAAATTCTGCTCACTGAGTCTGATCCTGCCGTTGGTTTTGAGCTGGATTTATATTGGGTTCAAGCGGGCGGAGGGAGTCCAGCCGAATGGATACGCAAAGTTGCAGGTCGAATGCAGGTAGTGCATTTAAAAGATATGGCGATTGTTAATAGAAAACAGATCTTTGCTGAAATCGGTGAAGGGAATATGAACTATAAAGAAATTATCAATGTCTGTCGCGAAACGGGTGTTGAATGGTTCGTAGTGGAGCAGGATGTTTGCCGCCGTGATCCTTTTGAAAGCTTGGAGATCAGTCTGCGGTATCTTCTTAATACCTTATAGAATGGAGTAATACTAATAGAAGGAGGGTTTCTATGAATCGAAAAAATGGGATGACCTATGCACCAACGTATGAATCCAAACCCGTAGTGAAGGCGGGGGAATTCATCATTGCCGCTATTGCCCTAGATCACGGTCATATTTACGGGATGTGTAACGGACTGGTTGAGGCAGGGGCAGAGCTGAAATGGGTATATGATCCGGACGAGGAAAAGGTCAGAAATTTTATTAGTAAATATCCCGGTGTCAAAGCTGCCGGATCAATGGAAGAAGTTCTGGAAGATCCCGAAGTACAATTAATTGCAGCGGCCGCAATTCCATCTGAACGAGGACCTTTAGGCAATAGAGTAATGGCTCACGGTAAGGACTATTTTACGGATAAAGCCCCCTTTACGACCCTGGAACAGCTTGAATCCGCTAGAGCAATGGCAGCTGCAACCAATAAGAAATATATGGTCTACTATAGTGAACGTCTTCACGTTGAAAGCGCTATCTATGCAGGGCAGCTGATTCAACAAGGTGCTATTGGCCGTGTTCTGCAAGTCATTGGATTAGGGCCACATCGTCTAAATGCTCCTAACCGGCCGGAATGGTTTTTCCAAAGGGAGAAATATGGTGGGATTCTATGTGACATAGGCAGTCATCAAATAGAACAATTTTTGTATTATGCTGATTGTCAGGATGCTTCGGTTATTCATAGTAAAGTGGCCAATTACAATCATCCGACTTATCCCGAATTAGAGGATTTTGGTGATGCTACTCTTGTAGGGGACAATGGGGCAACACAATATTTTCGCGTGGATTGGTTTACCCCTGATGGGCTGGGCACTTGGGGAGACGGGCGCACGATGATTATGGGGACTGAAGGATACATTGAACTGCGTAAATATACTGATATAAGTCGTTCAAATACACCGGATCATGTGTACTGGGTCAATGGGGAAGGGGAACATTATGAGCATGTAGCAGGGAAGGTTGGTTTTCCTTTCTTTGGTGAGCTAATCCTTGACTGTCTGAATCGGACAGAGCTGGCGATGACACAGACCCATGTGTTCAAAGCTGCCGAGCTATGTCTGAAGGCTCAAGAGCAAGCGATCAATCTAACCCCAGCAATACTCAGATAACGATGGAATGATGAACGGAGGGTAATATAGATGAAAGAACTTGGAGCAGCCATTATTGGATGCGGAGCCATTTTCCCTCTTCATGCAAAAACATTAACAGGCATCGATGGTGTGAGACTACTTGCGGTTGCAGATATTGATGCTGATAAAGCATTGCAGACGTCTAATGAATATGACTGCCAAGCCACTAATGATTATAGAGAAATTTTAAAGGATGACCGTATTCATGTTGTACATCTCTGTACGCCTCATTATTTACATGCAGAGATGGCTACGGAGTTGTTACAAGCAGGAAAACATGTCCTTACCGAAAAGCCTATGGCGGCAGATCTTCCTTCAGCCAGACGAATACTTGAAGCCGCACAGCAAAGCACAGGTCAGCTTGGTGTGGTGTTTCAGAACCGTTATAATGATGCCTCCATGTATATTAAGCAGGTGATTGACTCAGGAATATATGGGAAGCTGCTCTGTATGAAAGGAATCGTAACCTGGCACCGTAGCGAAAGTTATTATAGCGATAGTAACTGGAGAGGACGCTGGTCTACGGAAGGTGGAGGTCTGCTAATTAACCAAACCATTCACACACTGGATTTACTTCAGTGGTTTGGTGGAGAGGTGGCATCGGTGAAAGGGAGTATTACCACGGATGTGCTAAATGGGGTCATAGAGGTAGAAGATACCGCCCATGCCTGCATCGATTTCACTAGTAATGTCAGAGGGCTTTTTTATGGTACAAATACCTATCTGGAGAATTCTCCAGTGGAGCTGGAGCTAGTTTTTGAAAAGGGTACTATCAACCTCCGCAGAGATCATTTGTATCTTTGGAAGGATGGAAAGGAAACCTTGCTGTGCGAGCCTAGTTTCAGTGCCACGGAAGGTAAATCCTATTGGGGCACCGGGCATAAGAGACTGATTGAGGACTTCTATGAACATGTCGCCAGGGGTCAAAAGTTTTGGTTGGATGGTGCTGAAGGGATAAAAGCGCTGGAGTTGGTGGCGGGGATTTATAGTTCATCGCAGAAGGCTGAATAAATAATAAATAAGCTGTATCAAAAGTAGAGTAATCTACGAATGATACAGCTTATTGTATTTTAATGTAAAACACTTGTACTCAATCCTCCTAAATCAACGAAACTCTAAATAACCTGTAACCTTCCTTGGTAGCTTGTCCATGGGGTTGATTTATGTAATTATGTTCTTGGGTAAGTAATTCGTAGATTTACAATAAATATACACTGATGATTAACGGCAAGTAGGAGGGATTAGGAATGAGTGTTACATGGAAAAGAAGGATTCTGATCAATGATCCTATTTCACTAGATCCAGTTCAGATTCAGCAAGACTTGTACAGCGGCAACCAAGTTATTGTCCAGTTCTCTGATCCATCGACCTATGGTTCGATTCTGGATGAAGTAAATGAGCTTTGCGCGCGTTTTGATGAAAATTTTGGAGTGCGTTTTTATGGCCACTATTCTGTATCCTTTGATTGTGAGACACTCCTGCAGATTCCAAATGTTAAAATGCTGCTGCTGAATTGTCTTCACCAGGCACATAACACGAACGTATTGGCTAAGCTGAATAACCTGTATAGTCTGAGCTTGGGGATATATGAGCTTGAAAATCCGGAAATTCTGAGTATAGATACGTTACGGTCTCTAAGTATTTTAAATATTAGCTCGGAGAAAAAGATGCTTAATCTGGAATACCTAAAAGAATTCTCTCGTTTAGAACAGTTGCATGTTATAGGTAAGGTTAAAAACCTTGATGCTATTGGAGATCTGGAGGATCTTACCTATCTCGCGCTGCACTCCATCAGCAATAAACCCTTACATTTTATTAATCGGCTAAAGAAATTGAAAGACCTACGTATTTTACTTGGAGGCAGAGAACATATTCAGGACATCGAAGAAAATGAAATCGAGAGCCTGGAAATTTGTAGAGTCCGTGGCTTTCATGACCTGAGTAATATTTCGGTTTTTCGTGCGTTAAAAAAGCTTGTGATTGAAGATCAAATCCAGTTACGTGAGATTAACTTTGATCAGCAGATGAAGGCACTGGAAGAGCTAACGATTATGAATTGCAAAACATTGGCTCATTTGACGGGAATGGAGCAATTACCTTTTCTGCACAAGCTTCGTATTTTCAAAACGGCGATCGATTTTGATTCATTTATAGAACAAGAGCTTCCAATCGGCTTAACCACAATAGAGTTTGCAACTTTTAAAAGAAAAGTAGATCAGGAAATTCAAAAAACAATAGTGGGGTTGGGCTATCAAAACGGAATTGTCTACAATGAGAACAGGGCATGATAAAGCCTTTTTTTGTTCCATAAATCTTGAGGACTTATTTCTATCTTTTTTACAAGCTTTTAAATATTTTATTTTTTTCATATAATAGTAGATATTAAATTTATAAATAATTGTAATACACCATGATAAGGTTATAATTGATACAGAAAAGGTGTGACGCCTAAGAAGGAGCGCCCACATCCTTTCTGCAAAATTCAGGGGATAAGGATGGTAATAATGGGCAAAAGTGCAACTGATACAGACGTCATTTTAATTGGTGCCGGAATCATGAGTGCGACTTTAGGAACACTTTTGAAGGAATTAGTACCGGAATGGAAAATTAAAGTATTTGAAAAGCTTGAAAAAGCAGGGGAAGAAAGCTCTAATGAATGGAATAATGCAGGAACCGGGCATGCGGCGCTCTGTGAGCTTAATTATACTGTTGAAAAGCCAGACGGATCTATAGATATTAGCAAAGCTATTCAGATTAATGAACAGTTTCAGCTTTCGATGCAGTTTTGGTCTTATCTTGTAAATCGCAAGCTGATACATACTCCCCAGGACTTTATTATGCCGTTACCTCATATGAGTTTGGTGCAAGGGGAGAAGGATATAGCTTTTTTAAAGAAAAGATTTGAAGCGCTCTCAAAAAATCCATTATTCCAAGGGATGGAATTTTCCGCTGACTCTAAAAAACTGATGGAATGGATTCCGCTTATTATACAAAATCGTCCTGCGAATGAATCCATTGCGGCTACAAAAATTGACTCTGGAACGGATGTTAACTTTGGTGCTTTAACGCGTATCTTATTTGAGCATTTAAAGAGTAAAAACGTCGATCTTCACTACAAACATAGTGTCAATAGTATGAAGCGCAACAGTGCTGGCTTATGGGATCTAAAAATCAGAAATGCCAGCGGTAACATTGAACAACATACAGCGAAATTTGTGTTCATTGGTGGCGGGGGAGGAAGTCTGCACTTACTGCAGAAATCCGGTATTCCTGAAGGAAAACATATCGGTGGATTCCCAGTAAGCGGTATTTTTATGGTGTGTAATAATCCGGAAGTTATTGCGCAGCATCATGCCAAAGTATACGGCAAAGCTAAAGTTGGAGCCCCTCCAATGTCCGTACCGCACTTAGACACAAGATTTATCGACAATAAAAAATCACTGCTATTTGGACCATTTGCCGGATTCTCACCTAAATTCTTAAAAACGGGCTCAATGTTTGATTTAATAACTTCTGTGAAACCGGATAACCTCATAACAATGCTGTCGGCAGGTGCTAAAAATATGTCATTAACAAAATACCTGATCGAACAAGTGCTGTTATCGAAAGAAAAACGTTTGGAAGAACTGAAAGAGTTTATCCCCAATGCCAAAATTGAAGATTGGGATCTTGTTGTAGCTGGTCAGCGTGTGCAAGTTATCAAAGATACAGAAGCTGGCAAAGGCACACTTCAATTTGGTACGGAGGTTATTAGTGCCGCTGATGGTTCGGTCGCAGCATTGTTAGGGGCTTCCCCTGGAGCTTCTACGGCTGTTCACGTGATGCTTGAAGTGCTTAACAAATGTTTCCCTCAATATATAAAAGAATGGGAACCCAAAATAAAAGAAATGATTCCTTCTTATGGCTTGTCACTAATGGATAATCCCGTGCTTCTGCAGAAAATTCACACTACAACAGCAGATACACTGGGTTTAGGTGGAAAAGAACATGTTTTTAATCAAAAGGTGTTTTAGTAATAAAGGAGCTGCCGAGAGGCAGTTTTTTTTTTGCTCAAATCTGAACTATTGACACAAAAGTGTATTACACGTATAGTACATAAATGAGATGTATGAACCACTTAGTACACACACTTAGTATATGGAGTTGGTTGTATGACAGAAGAACAGAAATCAGGCGTCAGCTTTAATATTCGTGAGCCGGTATATATTCAAGTTGTGCGTCATTTCAAGGAACAGATCGCCACAGGGCAAATCGGAGCGGGAGACAAAATTCCTTCACGGCGTGAACTGGCATCAGTAATGAAGATTAATGCGAACACGGCGCAGAAGGCATATAAGGAAATGGAGGAACAGGGTTTGATCGTAACAGAAGGGAATTCCCCGAGCCGAATTACACAGGATCAGCAAATACTAAACTCGATTCGAGCTGAATTAATCGAAAGTGCAGTGGATATATTCATCAGCTCCATTCAGAATATTCAAATTCCAGTTGAAGAACTGGTAGAGATCATAAAGACAAAATATACATCCGAGCGCAAGTTATCTCCAGAGGGTGGTGACACAAGATGATCCAAGTGAATCAGATGGTAAAGAATTATGGATTCAAGAAGGTACTAAATGGCGTTAGCTTCACTGCTGCCAAGGGAGAGATTACCTGCCTGATCGGAATCAATGGTGCCGGGAAGTCAACAGTGCTGAAGTCCATCATGGGACTGACACCATTCAAAGGGGAAGTTTTAATCGATAATGTATCACTAACACCTGCGATGTATGAGAAAATCACTTTCATTCCAGATTCGTTAACGATGCCCTCTAATATGCGAATTGCTGATTGCTTGAGCTTTATGGCTGACTTTTATCGGAATTGGAACGCTGAACGTGCAAAGGAAATGCTTAAGTTCTTCCGACTGAGCTCTTCAGATCGCGTATCCTCATTGTCGAAAGGGATGGCTGCGAAGGTGAATTTGTTGCTGGGACTTGCCTTGGATTGTGATTACATCCTAATGGACGAGCCGTTCTCGGGAATTGATATGTTCAGCCGCGAGCAAATTACTGATGTGTTCACGAGTGAATTGATCGAGGATCGTGGTGTGATTATTACAACTCATGAAATTAACGATATTGAGCATTTAATTGATAAAGCGGTCTTGCTACAGCATGGGAAGGTAGAACGTGAATTCTACTGTGAAGAAGTTCGCGAGCAGGAAGGTAAGTCCATTACGGACGTAATGAGAGAGGTGTACATGAAATGAGAGCTTTTGTGAAGCTATTGAATTTTGAAATGAACCGATTTGCCAAAATATATATTGGACTCATGGTGCTGACAGTTGCCTTGCAGCTTGCAGCAGTCACCATCGGTGCTAATCATTGGCTGGATTCTGCGAATGAGGCAATGAGAGTGAATCAATGGACGCTTGAGCAATATCACAATGTGACTGGATATATTCAGCTAAACAGTATGATGTATGCTCGCTATAATGGACTTCTATATTTCGGACCCATATTTTTGAGCATAACAGTGTTGCTAATATATAGCTGCTTCATCTGGTACCGTGACTGGAGAGGTAAAAATACGATAGTATATCGCCTGCTCACCTTGCCATCCAATCGGGCGAATTTGTATTTTGCCAAGCTGGTTACGATCTTGCTATTCGCATTTGGACTTGTTGCCCTGCAAATTGTCCTTGTGCCACTGGAGCGTTTGATAGCACAGTCGATTCTTCCTGCTGAACTATATCGGAACATCTCGGTATTTGATTATTTGAAGTATCCTACTGTGCTTAAAGTTCTGGTTCCGCCCTACTTTTCTGAGTTTGTTCTATATTATGGACTGGGCATTACGGGCTTGATCGTCTTGTTCACAGCGATTCTAATGGAGCGGAGCTACAGACTGAAAGGGATCGGCTTTATCATATTATACTTAGCGGTTCTGGCTGGATTAGCCTCAATACCCTATCTTATGGGTTATAGCAGATATGATAGCTACTTCTATCCCGGAGAGATCATAGGTGCTTGTCTCGGATTAATAGTGATTATTGCTGGAGGTTCGCTTTGGTACAGCTTATATCTATTGCGTAAGAAAATATCGGTATAATTGAAGGGGTATGGAGGTTAAGGAATGAGAAAATATATGGTTACCGCCGTTCTTGTAGTGTTCTCGGTTGTTACAATCGGGACGTATTATGTACAGGCCTCACAAGAGACACTACCTAATTATAAGCTGACGATGGTTCAAGGGGATGCTTCCCTCGTTGAAGGTATAGCCTTATACGGAAATTATCTGACTAAGGATAGTGTTTTTGGCATCAAACGAGCTAATATCACTACAAATGGTACAGATTATCCAGATGAAAAGTTAACGATCAGCCAAAGCTTAAACCGAAGACCAGTGAACACACAATTGGATAAATGGAGGGATCAGCATCGTCAGTTCATGCGTGGGAAGAAGAACTTAGCTGGGTTCTATGAAAATCAGGATATGCTTGCTTACGTGAATTGGACCGTAGATAAGCAGCAATCAAATGATCCATCAGCGAAGAAAAATGCTAGACTCAGTATTTCTGTGCTTAATAAGCAAAAGGATAATACGCAGGAAATCAGATCCGATATCAATGTGGATCATGATATTTCAGATATCTATGTACAAAATGTACAGCTTGTTGATCAAGAGCTTGTTGCAATGGTGTTTTTGAATCACGGCGCCAAAGGTTATGTAACTGAACCGCAGATTATCCGTGTTAATCTAACAACAAAGGAGATTACGAATGAGCCGCTCGTATTACCAGGAGCTAAATCTGAAGCAGCAAATGGGGATAATCAATTCGTTAGGTTAGCCAATCAAAATCTGGATCACTCGGATCAATGGATTTTAACGGTTAGTAAAGATAATCATAAAAAGGCATATCAAGTAGATGTTGCAACAGGACAAATCTCGCCGCTCGCGTTCCAAGGGCATGAAATGTTATTGAATAATATTATGAATGCGTATGGACAGAAAATTTATTTCCTGCAAAAAGCTGTATCGGGTAAGGAGAATATAGGATTTACTGTTATTTCTTACGATCTCGTGAGTAAAGAATATGAGACTACTCTGAAGAATACAAATATAGATTTAAGTGAAAACATTACCTATGATTTTAAACAAGACTATCTCTATATTGTGGGTTATAAGAATATGGATAATAAGTACTTCAAAGGTAATCGTCTATATGTATTCAATTTGACAAGCGGTAACCTTGAATACGAAGGAAAAGCAGTATCTACAGAGGCTGCAAATCAGGCTGAAGATGAAGCTAACATGGATTTGAATTTTATCGATCTTGGTCAGTATTAGAATTACTTGTAGAATAGAAAAATAGAGATAAAGAGATATGAAAAGGTGAAATAAGCCGAGCTAGTGACTTCAAAAGTCAATTAGCTCGGCTTTTTAGTCGAAAGTTATAAAACAACCAATAATAACTGTATATCGATTAAAATATATTGTAAAACGATAAATAATATGATAAATTCAATTCACAATAAATCTGTGAGGTGTGTTTATTATGGAAAGAGGATCAACACTTTTTTTAAGGGCAGCGGTTATTCTTATTGGTATCCCGGTGCTTGCCTTGTGCATATTTGTGGTGCCGGAAATAGCGAGTTTCGCAGCAGAACTGTATCCGGATTATAGTTTATTGAAATATCTCATTGCCATTGATTTGTATGCCTCGGCGATACCTTTTTACTTTGCACTGTATCAAGCTTTTAAACTGTTAGGCTATATTGACAAGAACAATGCTTTCTCGGAAATGTCTGTACAGGTTTTAAAGAAAATAAAATATTGTGCAATCATCATCAGTTGCTTGTATGTAGTTGGTATGCCACTCTTTTACCTCATGGCGGAGAAAGATGATGCCCCAGGGATTATAGTCATCGGCTTGATTATCATTTTTGCCTCCATGGTGATTGCCGTTTTTGCTGCAGTTCTACAAAAGCTTTTAAAAGAAGCTATTGATATAAAATCAGAAAATGACTTAACTGTCTGAGGTGAAACAATGGCGATTATAATTAATATCGACGTGATGCTGGCCAAAAGAAAAATGAGTGTTACTGAGCTTTCGGAGAGAGTTGGAATAACAATGGCTAATCTTTCTATATTGAAAAATGGAAAAGCAAAAGCGGTGCGATTATCAACGTTAGAGGCAATTTGTAAGGCTTTGGAATGTCAGCCTGGAGATCTATTAGAATACAAAAATGATGAGGAAACATAAGAATGAAGTCAATAACACAATTGCTGCATTTCGGATATCATCAGGCGATGAGTTGCATATTTCCAGTTGCGATTTTTGGGACTTTAGCTCTTTCTAACATAATAGAAATGCCTTTTCTTTACCGTTATGATGCCATTCTTCTAATACTGCTTACAGTGCAGTACCTCATGTACCGTACTGGATTAGAGACGCTGGATGAAATAAAAGTAATCTGTGTGTTCCACGTTATTGGTTTATTGCTGGAAATCTATAAGGTAAAGATGGGTTCATGGGCATACCCTGAGCCAGGGTTTACGAAGGTGTTTGGTGTACCCCTCTATAGTGGATTTATGTATGCAAGTGTCGCAAGCTTTATGTGCCAGATATGGCGAAGATTGAAAATGGATATGACCGGTTGGCCGGGGCTTGCTTCAGCGGGATTGTTGGGAGGAGCCATCTATTTAAATTTTTTCACACATCATTTCATTCCTGATTTTCGTTGGTGGCTGACAGCGCTTGTGGTTGTTGTCTTCTGGAAAACATGGATCATTTATAGGGTACGGACGGTTACCTATCGAATGCCCTTGACACTGGCCTTTTTTATTGTAGGATTTTTTATCTGGTTAGCTGAAAATATCGCTACATTTTTTAATGCATGGAAATATCCTGATCAATATCAAACGTGGCAACTGGTTAGTTTCAGTAAGATCAGTTCGTGGTTCCTTCTAGTGATCATTAGCGTCATTATAGTTGCCCAGCTTAAACATGTTAAGGCTAGCCGTAATCCGATAAATTCATAATTGAGCTGAGTTGGGACAATACGGTTGATTTGACGAATAAATCATTCGTTTGTTACAATGACGGCATCAATTAGGAAAAGGATGAGGACGATGGTTCGTCGTTTGAAAAGGTTTAAGAATGTCGCTACTGCATCAAGCTTCTAAGTATAAATGAATTACATTACTTAGAAGCGAGGGAAAGAAAATGAAACAACATCAGTTCAGCCACTGGTCTGAAATTAAGTATTTAAAGGATATTGTCACCAACCCAATGATTGAGGTAGGAGAGTACTCTTACTACTCTGGTTATTACGATAATCTTGATTTTGAAGATGGGTGTGTCAGATACCTTTGGGGTGATGAACAATCAAGAAAGTTGTTTAATCCCAGTGAAGATTATGGTTGGCATTTAGATAAATTGATTATAGGAAATTATGTTTGTATTGCTAGTGGTGTAATTATTCTCATGGGTGGGAATCACAATCATCATCCTGAATGGATTACCGTGTATCCTTTTGTAGACCAGATTGCAAACTCTTACGAATCCAAAGGGGATACAATCATTGCTAGTGATGCCTGGATTGGGATGAATGCAATGATTATGCCCGGTGTGAAAATAGGCGAAGGTGCTATTGTTGCGGCAGGATCAGTTGTTGTAAAGGATGTCCCACCGTATACGATAGTAGGCGGCAATCCTGCTAAAGTGATCAAGCAACGGTTTACAGATCAAGAAATCGAAAAGTTAAAGGAAATGCGCTGGTTCGATTGGAAACGTGAGAAAATTGAACAAGCCACGTCTATCTTTTCCAGTTCATCTATTGATCAATTATATGACTTTTACCTTAAAGAAATAAAAAAATAACAAAATCAGCACAGGCTGCCGGTATATTCGGCAGCCTGTTCTTTTATCTGACAGGTTCGTTTAACAATAATTGTTTTTTACCAGATTAATCCTAATTAGTATGTTAATATAGGAATGGACTCATTTAATAAGTTAGGAGGAAATTATATTATGGCCTTACCTTTACAAATCCGTCGAATGACACAAAACGATATTGATATTATACATATGGGGTTATCTGAGCATGACGTAAGCCAACCTCTTGATTATGTCCAACGTTGTTGGCAAGAAAATCAAAATGAAAAGCGAGTTACACTTTTAGCTTTTTGTGAAAATGAGTTTGTTGGATGGGGACATGTGGTATACAGGTCGGAATATCCTTATTTTGCAGAGAATAATATACCTGAAATTCAAAACTTTGACGTCATCCCGCCATTTAGGAAACGTGGGGTAGGAAGTGTATTAATTGAAGCTCTTGAAAAAGATGCTTTTACTATATCTAATACTATTGGTATTGGATTTGGATTATACGCTGACTATGGAACCGCACAACGGATGTATATAAAGCGTGGTTTTATCCCTGATGGGCGAGGAATCATGTACGATAATAAGCCTATTGAGCCTGGGGCACATGTTTGTGTCGACGATGATCTCTGCCTTTATCTTATAAAAACTATTGAGCAATAAAAGCAGGCTAATTAGAACTGAAACGGAGTTAGAGGATGGAACGGAATATGAAGAAAAAGGCATAGTGACACCGGTAAAGTTCCGCTCGTTATATTTTAGGATTTGGATTGGCAAAACTGTAATCATTCTAGACTTAAAACAAGGCTTGAAAATATGTAAGAAGAGTCGTAAAACGTTGAAGATTATTTTTGGTATAACAAGTCTTTAGGTTAAGTATGACAAGGTTGCCGTCTAAATGAACAAATGGAGGAGACCTGACACGAGACTTAGTGCTCTACCTGAGAATTATTAAAAACTCAAAATATAACGACAAGCGAGGTTTAAATGGATAATCCAGAGAATTTGACCCAAGCGCTGTCTAAGTTTTATGAAGAACTTGAACGATCTGATTTACCGGTTAATACTTTTATGCTATTGCGTAAGGGAGAAGTTATTACCGAGTTTTATCGTCAACCGTACCGCAAAAACGTTCCCCAGGTTTTATTTTCTCTAAGTAAGAGCTTTACATCTATTGCAGCAGGCATAGCATGGGATAACGGTTATTTTGAATTAACGGATAAAGTGGTTTCTTTTTTCCCGGATCAGCTTCCTAGCTCAATTTCACCTAATTTAGAGAAGATGACGATACATCATCTTCTTTCCATGAATACAGGACATAACAATAATATATATGGTGCGATAGCCAAGCAAAATGATTGGGTTCGTGCCTTTTTAGCTTTGGACGTAGAAGATGAACCGGGAAGTTATTACAATTACAATACACACGCCACTTATATGGTTTCGGCTATTATCGAAAAGACGACTGGAGAAAATCTTGTTGATTTTCTAATGCCAAGATTATTTGCCCCGTTGGACATAGAAAGACCGGAATGGGAGACTTGCCCGTTAGGAATTGTTGCTGGTGGAATGGGACTAAGCATACCAACAGATGGAATCGCGAAATTTGGCCAGATGCTCCTCAATCAAGGGGTTTACAATAGTCGTAGAATTGTTTCGAAAGATTATTTAAAGCTGGCGCTAAATGAACAAAGCGATAATCGTTGGGGACAAAATAAGGCTGACTGGTCAAACGGATATGGTTATCAGTTCTTTATGTGCAGGAATGGATGTAAGATGGGGAATGGAGCTTTTGGTCAATTGTGTTTCATTGATCCGAGTCAAGAGATTGTGATTGCTGCAACTTCAAGTTTTACCGAGATGAAGAAGTTACAGGATTTTTTAGATATCATATATGCAAATTTACTGAACTTTGATTGGCCAACGGTTGCATCTAACATTATTAAACCTCCTACATTTACCTCCTTAGTAAACAGGATAGTTAAAGTAGATTATAGATCGTACAGTGGAATTTATATCTTTGAAGATAATAAGCATAAAATCAAAGAATTAACACTGAAGTTTGAAGAAGAGCACCTTAGTTTTTCTTTACTTTACGACGATCATTTAGATGAATTTCCGTTCGATTTTTTAAGGCCTACCCATGCAAAAAGTTTATTTATTAAAGACTTATCCCTTAGTGAGCAGGAAGTTTGTACATCTGCAAGCTGGCAATATGATGATTCCAAATTAATCCTCACGGTATATTACATTGAAACCCCTTACGTAGTTGATTACACTTTGAGTTTTAGCGGTAAAAAAATTGAACTGCATATGCATAGGAATCTTTCCTTAGAGGATAGAGAATACATAACTGTTATTGGTTGGGAGGGATGAAATGACCAAGGGTAAAGGTTGGATAGCTGTTTTATTTTTGCTGTTTTCTTTAGTTTTTGTGGGAATCACACATCAGGGTACTATGTTTGGGGATTACCTCTTCAGAACTATTGGAATTCCGCCTTGGAGCGAACCTGCGACAAACCATGGTTTACATTATTCAGCAATATTCGGGATCATTTTGTTAATTTTCAGTGGGAGTTTAACTATAAAGCACTTTAGACAGCGTTATAAAAAATATGTAGGCAGAACCGTTTTGCTTGCTATCATCATTTTCATTATATTATATCCATTTCTAACAGAACGATTGTATTATCTTGTGAATATAAACAATGATGGAATTGAAGTTGTGGATTTTCTGGAAAAAGATTCGCACTGTATGTACGGTACTCAAGAGGATATTGTGCAGGTTCAATGTACAATCAGGCTAATCAACTATGGCGGGCAAAATGAAACCGTTATGATCCGTCCAATCTTTCGAGAGTACGGTAATCCTCAAGGGATCTGGTCATTCGCAGAGGTTCAGCCGCAAGAGATTACCTTGTTACCAAGATCTAATATTAAACATAACATTCACTTTGAGAGTAAGTCTGACGCTCGGATTGCTGAATTCGGGGCGAACGGTAATACCGATTATTTTGGTGTGGAGTTCGTCAAGGATGGACATAAAAAGGAAGTCATTAGGGACTGAATTAATAAAAAGATTCATGTCAGTATTAGTTTTAATATTATTACAGCTGAGTAGTAACGGAAGGGAAGGTTTCCAGTGACTCAACGCCTGATAACAAAAGTAAACCAGCGCCTCGATAGTGTGCGTGTGCTTGTTCAAGAAATGATCATGTCTATAGGTAGCGAACAACGGAAACAGGAAGCGTGTGTTCACCTGTACGGAGTGTCTAGTTTCGCTTCATTGCTTGCCATGAAAAGAGAACAAAATCAGGAATTGGCAGCCATTATAGGACTGCTTCATAATTATTATTTCTTCAAAACCGGAGTCAAGGAATTTCCAGGTCCCAACAGTGCTGATACCGTAAGGCCTTTATTAAGAGACTTGAATATGTTTACCAAAGAAGAGCTGACTCAAATTCTAAAGGCAATCTTCCATCAAGGGGACAGGAATAAAGTTCAGGGTCCCTATGAAGAGATTCTAAAGGATGCTCAAGTTCTACAATCATATTTTCAGAATAGGAATTGTATCTTAATGCCTCAGGACAATACTAGACTTCGGAATGTACTTCGTGAAATGACGATTCCAGAGGATTTTTTGGAAAAGGTAGATTACAGTAGCGGGGCTGAAGTTCTCCAGCCTACGGATAAACGAGGTAAGTTAGCTAATATTGCTGAAACATTTGGAAAAGAAAACATTGTTGGAATACCAGGAAACGAACGATATCGAGAAATCTGTAAATATTGGCCTGACCAAGAGATTTATAAAGTATTACAAAACAATTGGTGCGCAGCATTTGTATATTACTGCTGTATGCAAGCTGGATTTCTGCTGCCGATTCGATATCCGAATGCTGATTTTCGATTAGCTGGCGTAGGGGCTTGGTTAGAGTGGGCGCAACTACCTGAGACCGCATTTTTTTATTTTGACGGGCAAGAGGGGTTTACTCCTCAACGTGGTGATATTGTGATTTATGAAAAATTGCTAACTAATGACCCTCACGATCATACAGGTATTGTTTTAGCATGCGATGACAAGGAGATCTTAGTTGCTGAAGGAAATAGGGATAATCAGAATTATTCCAGTGTTTTCTACAGAGATCGCTGGCATTGCGTATATGGCTATATCCGTATCGCTAATGACTATGAATTTGAGTTTAATGGTGAGTATACTCCAATTAGTTGAGGGGAGTTCATTCGGATGATCACAGTTAAGAATATTAAGGCTGAGTATCTATTAATGTCTAACCCTAATTTTGAATTATTTTCAGAACAAGCTCTGGAAAAAATAATACGCTGCAACTGCAAAAATATCTAAATAAAACTCCGGTTTTTATCGTTACTTTTGAAGGGAGAAATGAGCCAGCTTGGGACAAAGATTCTTGAGCTTCTTCTCTTTTAAAAAGCGAACAAACTTGCCTTTTAGCAATGTTAGAGTTATCATAGATTTCTAAAGTCGTTAATGGAGGTGCTGAATGAAATATTCCCAAGCGACAGATTATGCACTTCATGCAATGCTCTATATGGTGACGGTGGCGTCTGATAAGCCGGTGGGTGTTCAATTGCTTGCTGAGAAGTTAGGTGTTTCCCAAACCTATCTGTCCAAAATGATGACTAAGCTAGTGAAGGCTGGATTGATTCAATCTGCACCTGGTGCTAATGGCGGTTATCGTCTCAGACGCAAGTCGGAAGAAATCTCTTTTTTGGATATTATCCATGCAATCGAAGGAACGGCTTCCTTTTTTGAATGCAGTCTAGATCACGGAAGTGAATGTCTGATTCAACAGGTTGTGATTGACGCTGAGCGACAGATGGAGCAGTACTTAGAGAACACGAAAATTGCAGATTTGGCAAAAACGATGAAGACGGAGTAAAGATCCGTTCTTTTTTCGGGTTTATTAGAGATAATATAAATCCGTAATGTCTTTAATGTGGGTTTTGATACTAAAATGTGAAGTTTAAAACAATGGAGGATGATTACAATGACTGAAGAGCAAAAATTAAATGCCAAGAGGGCGACCTATGAAAAAACCACTCATATTTCGATTCCCTCTTATGATTCATTATTTTCGATGATCCAATCTTATTTTCGCTTCGAGTTAGGTGACATCCCTGTATCTATGCTCGTGGTCGGTGCGGGCGGAGGAAATGAATTTTCGGCATGGGGGCCATCTAACCCAAACTGGACATTTACTGGAGTGGATCCTTCGGAAGATATGCTTAAGATCGCGAAATTAAAGATAGATGAACTGGGCTTAGAGAGCCGTGTCAGTCTGATTTCTGGGAAAATCGATGATCTTCCTCAGCAGGACTCAAAGTTCGATGTGGCAAGTTGTATTTTGGTCCTTCATTTCATCCATGATGTTCAAGAAAAATTGAAATTGCTACGCTCCATAAAGGATAATCTGAAACCGGGTGCTCCATTTGTTCTCGTAAGTGCATATGGAGATTTGGATGATCCTGAACTCCACGACAGAATAAACGTATGGAAAAGCTTTTGGGTTGCAGGGTATGAATCTCCCGATGCGTTTGATAATGTAAGTAGCAATATTACAAAAATTTCTTTCCTTCCCGAAAAACAAATTGAAGAGTTATTGAAAGAATCAGGCTTCACAAGAATCACTCGATTTTATTCTACTGGAATTATGGCAGGCTGGATGTGTCACGCGGAGTGACTAGAATACTTTCGGACCCAGATGACGTTATTTGTATATATTTAGGCGTTGGAGCATGATTTCGGACTCCAGTGCTGCTATTCCTTAAATAGAGGGTGATATATGGTGATTATCATGCTCATAGCGACTATGGAGTCCGCGAGCACCCTTAATATAGGAAAAAGTAGCGTATAAGGTCAACTGTGTCCTATAGTGCGATTCATAAGTGTGATTAGTACTTAATTAAACCAAGTTTAAGGATTAGATCAGCGATCAGGTAGCTTCAAAAAGTAGGGGGTGCCCAACAGCCATTGTATGGCTATGGACACCTCATTGTTTTTAACGAAAGTGACTAATCTATACATGAAGCTTGTAACGATTTGCTTTGCTTATCCGCTGAATGTCTGCAAGTTCCTCCGAAGTGAGTGGAGCTACATCAGCAGCCATTACATTGCTTTTTAATTGCTCCAGACTGCTTGCCCCAGGAATAATAACAGCTACAGATGGATTAGCTAGTGGATAATGAAGCGCTGTTTGTGCAAGATTGCGAGAGTCACTAGTTTCCTGCGAAAGCTGATCATGCAAATTCAGAAGTTCCTCACTACTGTAATCTAAGTAATTCTTCTCCGCCTTGCTGCGACCACGCTCTGATAGAATGCCCCCTGCTAGAGACCCGCGTGCGATCATGCTAATTCCATGCTTTGCTAGCAGAGGAAGGATTTCTTCCTCAGGACGTCGATCTAAAATGCTATATTGGCTCATAACACTTACGATATTTGATTTTTTCACATATTCTCTAATTACATTAGGACGAATAGAAGAGATCCCATAATAGCGGATAAGACCCTCTTGCTTAAGTTCTTCAAAAGCTTCAATCGTTTCGTCAATTGGATCTTCAATAGTGCCGCCATGCAGCTGGTATAGATCGATGTAATCGGTTTGCAGCCGTTTAAGACTATCTTTGACTGCATTTTTAATATAGGCTTTTGAAGGGTCCCAGCTCCAGCCTTCTTGGCCGGGAATTCTGCGGTTGCCAACTTTTGTGGTCAGGATTACATCCTGTCGACGTTGACGAATGGCTTGGCCAATAATTTCTTCATTACGGCCCTCATCATAAAGATCTGCTGTATCAACAAAATTGATTCCTTGATCGAGTGCTTCATGAACAATGGAAATGGCTTTCGCCTCATCCGTACCCAAAGACATACAGCCAAGTCCTATCTCACTTACATACAAATCGGATTGTCCTAAACGATTTTTTCTCATAGCGCATTCCTTTCTACTTCTGTTGTTGTTATATTATAACGTTTTGGAGAATTGAATTCTAATGGTGCTTCGGACTTCCATTGACTTTATGATCTTTTGGCTTTATCGTCATAGCATATATTCTTAATTAGATGAAGATAGATAGGGAGAGATTGGATCATATGGAACAAGCGATGTTTGCAGGCGGATGTTTTTGGTGCATGGTGACACCGTTTGAGGAATTACCAGGCATTCATGGAATTGTATCGGGATATGCGGGAGGGATAACTGAGAATCCAACCTACGAAGAAGTCAAAACCGGAACAACGGGGCATTACGAGGTTGTGCAGATTACGTTTGATCCAGCGCTTTTTTCATACGAGAAGCTGCTTGAATTATATTGGCCTCAGATTGACCCTACCGATGATGGTGGGCAATTCCAGGATCGAGGAACTCAGTACCGGACAGCGATCTTCTATTATAATGAAGAACAGCGTTTAGCAGCTCTTGCCTCGAAGGAACAGGTTGCGGTCAGTGGCAGATTCTCCGGTCCAGTCGTTACGGAAATTCTTCCGGCGCCAACTTTTTATCGTGCAGAAGAGTACCATCAGGATTATCATCATAAGAATCCCAAGCACTACAAAGAAGATCGGGAGCAATCCGGTCGGGATACTTTTATCGCTAAACACTGGTAAGTGTTGAAAAAACTTTAAACCAAGAGCATCCTGAGTCATTCATGGCTTACGGGATGCTCTTTTTGCATTATATACAAATTTTATTTATTTTAAATTCTACATACTTTCCACACATTTGTAGACTAAACTACTCTAAATCAAGCGAGAACATCATACAGGAGGGTTTAGGATGAAAAAAATCATACCATTTGTTGCCGTTAGTTTGCTTTTGAGTACAGTGTTAACAAGCTGCCAATCAGGCAATAATGTTCCATCTAAGGTTAATTCGCAAGCTAGTTCTGCAACGGTGGAGCAACCATGGATAGCTACGAAGAATACTACTCGTATTAACACTTCAGATCCGATTCAAGCCGCAGTGTTAGTTTCTCAGACTTTATGGACTGCGCAAACAAAGAATAATAGACCTTCAAGTGTAGTTTTGACGGATGTGAGTAATTGGCAGATCGCCGCAGTTAGTGCAGATTTGATTCATCATCCCAGTAATGGGCCTGTACTGTATACTACAAAAGAAGGGGTTCCTGAGGTTACTCTCGCTGAACTTAAGCGACTGAATCCAATAGGTGCTGAAGGCAATAAAGGGGTTCAGGTAGTGCTTGTTGGGCCTATGGCATCCAATGTCGAACAACAATTAAAGGCCATTGATTTAAAAGTAGACCGGATAGAAGGGGATGAGCCAGCGGCAGTAGCTCAGGCTATAGATACTTATTACGCCAAAGCAGCGGGTGAACTTCCAAAGTCGGTCATTATTGGTTCTATGGATAGCCCTGAGTACACGTTGCCAGCAGTGAATTGGATCGCACATATGCCTGAACCTCTTCTCTTTGTAACCAAAGACGAAATTCCTAACTCAACGGTCGAGGCTTTAAAAGAACGTGGAGGTAGCGCAACCATTTACATCCTCGGACCAGAAGACATTGTCTCAGCAGATGTAGAAAAGCAATTAAAAGAATACGGAACAGTTCTCCGTATAGCTGGAGAAGATGTTTTTAAGAACGCTATAGCTTTTGCAAGTTTTAAGGATGCCAATAACGGATTCGGCTGGGGAATCACTACACCCGGTCATAACCTGTCTTTGTTAACCACGGATTCAACGATGCTCGCTATCGCCGCTGCGCCTTTTTCTCATTTGGGGAAACATGCGCCGCTTATTTTTACGGAAAAAGACGGGCTGCCAGATTCAGTAATGGAGTATATGATGGAGCTTCAGCCTAAATTTCAAGATTCACCAGCAGAAGGTCCTTACAATCATGCTTGGATAAGTGGGGATAACCTTACAATAAATGAGCGAGCACAAAGTGAAATCGATGACATGCTAGAAATCTCACCTGCTGCAGGAGGCAATCCGCATTCCGGTCACTAACCATCATCAGAGGCTGGCATCATTTAGGGATGATGTCGGCTTGTTCTGTGTTTTTTTTGTATAATGAGAAGAACTAGGTCATAAAGAGGGTGAACGGCTTGAATAAGCTACAGATACTGATCGTAGATGATGAATGGAACATGCGGAATTTATTGCGGATTTATTTAAGTAAAGAAGGGATGTCTACAAAAGAGGCGTCAACGGGTCATGAGGCACTCCAACTGTTGAAACAACACAGCTTTGACCTAATCTTGCTGGATGTGATGATGCCGGATATGGATGGCTGGCAGGTCTGCAAGCTGGTGAGGGAGTCAAGCTCTATCCCAATTCTAATGCTAACCGCACGTTCTGAAACCAAGGATAAGGTACGTGGTCTCGGTATAGGCGCAGATGATTATCTTACTAAACCGTTTGAGCCGGAAGAATTAGTGGCTAGGATTTATTCTCTGCTGCGGCGTTCAGCACTTACTTTTGTTCAACAACCTCAGGAAAAGGTGCTCACATACCCTGATTTTAAAATATACCCAGAAGCTAGGGAGGTACATATTCAGGATACATCCATTGAATTCACGCTCAAGGAGTTTGATCTACTGGCCACTTTGGCGCAAAACACTACCCGGGTTTTTACGAGAGAAGAACTGGTGGAGCGATTATGGGGGAATAATTATGAGGGGGAGAATCGTGTTATTGACACCCATATTAAGAATATCCGCGAGAAACTACATAAAGCAGGCCTAGCCTATAATCCGGTTCAGACGGTGTGGGGATTAGGTTATAAATTTCATGTTCCCGGTAATCAGGTATGAAAAATAACATCATCGGACTTAAGCTCGGTTTTGTTATTATGTCTGTTTTTGTGGTTGTTTTGCTTGTTCTTGGAATTACTATAGACCGGATGTTTACAAGCTTCTATTACAACGAGATGCAAAAAGAGACGGAGGAACTCACCTCACATTTTATTGGAATGGCGGAATCGCAGGATAGTTCAAACGAGCAGATGATGAGTACCTTTGCAGAATTTTCGGATGTCAGTATCTTTAATATCTCGAAGGATGGCAAAATGATACTCCACTCGGGTGTGCATGATCGTATGGATCGTTCATTCATCCATGCTTCGGATGTCAGTAGGATTTTTGCTGGGAAAAGTGTTGATTTTGAGTATAAAGATCCTGCTGGACATTCTTATTTTATCATTGGAAAACCAATAATGGAGGGGGATACAACTCAGTCTGCACTTTATGTAATGTCCTCTACAGAGAGTATGAAGCAATCTTTGGCTTCCATCCGGAACCTCCTGCTGATTGCAGGAATAGGGGCTTTTATATTGGCTTTAGGGATCACTGGTGTGATCGCCATGATTTTGTCTAGACCTCTGATCAAGATGCAAAAGGCAACCCGGAAAATCGCGGCTGGCGAGCTGGAAACGAGACTTTCTATACGTAGTAACGATGAGATTGGTTTTTTGGCTGCAGCCATAAATGATCTGGCTGTCGATCTACAACGATACAGGGATACAAGGCAGGAATTTCTGGCAAATATCTCACATGAGCTGAGAACGCCCATTACATATTTGGAGGGGTACACCAAGGTTATAAAAGATGGGCTTTACGAGACCGAGGGGGAAAGGGATCTATACTTGGATATCATTCATCAGGAAGCACATCGGCTCCAGCATCTGGTGGATGATTTATTTGAACTGGCAAAGATGGAGGAAGGAAAGGTTACACTTACCCAAGAGTGGATCGATCTCAGTCAGCTAGCGGAACAAGCCGTGCGCAGAGTTGAACTGAAAGCAAAAGAGAAGGGGTTGCAGCTGAAGCTTCAGCTTAGCGGAGATGTATATATGATCCGTGGAGATCAAAAACGTATGGAACAGATTATAATGAACCTTCTGGAAAATGCAATTCGTTATACGGATGAAGGCGAGATTATTGTTCATGTGGAATTTACAGCGGATGCTGCAACTCTAATAGTTGAAGATACAGGAATAGGTATTCCTGAGGAAGAGCTTCCCTATATCTTCGAACGTTTCTACCGGGTAGAGAAATCACGTTCAAGACAATACGGTGGTTCAGGTCTGGGACTTTCCATTGTTAAAAAGCTGGTGGAATTGCATGGAGGCAAGATTCGAATGATGAGCCAGCCTGGAACGGGTACTCGTTGCGAGGTGCAACTATTGAATCTATCTAAATCCGAATAAATGTAAGTAAAAAGAGACTTCAGATACAAAATGAGGTCTCTTTTTTGCTTGTTTATAATGTTATTTATTCGACTCAAGCTCTTCAAGTGCCCATTCGCAAAATTGTATAGAGCTCTCCATATCAAGCACACGTTTGTGGATCAGTAAATAACGTCCGAAAGTGGTGGCTTTTAACTCACGAGTCTCACCGCGTTCATCACGCAAGACTTCGTTTGCTTTGAGCAAAACCTTGTATCGCTCCAGCTCACTTTTACAAAACTCTGCACGTTTTAGCAATAGGTCCTTGGCTTCTTCCGGGTTGGATAGCCATAAGCTATATAGCTTAAAATGCAGCTCATCCCGCAGCACCGGAGGCTCTGCAGTAGTTTCCACCCATTGCCGCAATTGCTCCAGTCCTGCTTTCGTAATGGAGTATTCTTTTTTATCCGGTTTATCGGTCTGTTCAATGAGCTTAAAGGTGATATAACCTTGCTGCTCCATGCTCATTAATAGAGGGTAGATTTGACTATGTCCAGCACGCCAGAGCGGCTTGATATTCTGAGTTAATTCATATCCAGACAATGAGTTAGCGCTAAGTAAAGCTAGAAGTCCATAAGACAGTGTATTCATTACTATAAAGCCCTCCAGTTATTATAAATCCGTTTTCATTGAATTTTTCGGGGATATGTCATCATTGACATATTGATCATACGATTATAACATTATTCAAGTCACCTTATATATGTAAAAGTAGACATATAAAAAATAATGAGGAGGGGAAGCATGGAAGAAAATCAAGCAAGCAAAATACATTTTTGGCCGATCATGATTGCCATATTCTTCGGAAATTTCGTCTCTGTCTTAAGTACAACGACGATCAACATTGCTGTTCCTCTTTTAATGGATCATTTCAATACGAGTCTGAACACCATGCAATGGATGGTCACGGGTTTTATGCTGGCGACAGGAGTAACCGCACCACTCGCCGGATATCTCGGAGGAAGATTCAGCTACAAAAAGCTTTATCTTTTCGCCTTGATGGGATTCACCATGTTCTCTTTGCTTTGTGCTTTAGCATGGGATCCAACATCATTAATTGTATTTCGGATGCTACAGGGTTCGTGCAGCGGTCTCATCATGGCTTGTACAATGACCATCATATTTCAAGTAATACCGGGAGAACGCAGACCTTTTGCAGTAAGCCTCTGGTCGTTATCCGCGATGGTCGCGCCAGCCATAGGACCAACGTTTAGCGGGTGGCTGCTCCAATATGCCAGCTGGCATTGGTTATTCTTAATTAACATCCCTATTGGAATCATAGCTGTTATTCTAACCCTAACGTTAATTCCATATTATCGAATGAATATTCCGAAGTCATTTGATATTCCTGGTTTCCTTACCGTTGTCCTCGGTAGTTTATCATTATTAACTGCATTTAGCCAAGGCAATAGCTGGGGATGGACTTCGTGGAAAACCTTATCGTTAATCCTTTTGGGAGTTGTATTGTTAGCTTTGTTTGTTTTGCGCGAGCTGAAGGCGGAGGTACCTCTGCTGAATTTGCGTGTATTCCGTAATCGCCGTTTTACCGCCATGCTTAGTATCTATAGTTTAGTTACGATTGCGATGTATGCCGGAACCTATTTAACCCCTTTGTTCTTACAAACGGTAGAAGGGGCTACAACGCTTAAAACAGGGCTGATTTTATTGCCGTCCTCGATCCTCCTTGCCTTGCTGAGTCCAATCGTAGGTAAGCTGTATCCAAAGTTCGGACCTGTGAAGTTGATTTCTGCGGGTATTTTATTTATATTCATCGGTTTATTCATGCTTAGTCGGCTGCAAACGAACATATCTTATAGCTTTATTATGTGGGCGATGGTCGTTCGTAATCTCGGCATTGGACTAGCCAATGTTCCAAGCAGTACAGCCTCAATGGAGGAAATTCCCGTCGAATGGTCTGGGCATGCTACGTCGATCAATAACTGGGTCCGCAATGTGTTAAGTTCACTTGGGATTGCAGTATTCACCTCCCTGCTGTCGAGTAGATCTTTACTCCACTCTAAAGAGTTGATCAGATCCGGCGCAAGTAATACAGATTCGATACGTTTACTATCGTTCACGATGGGGGTGAATGATGTTTTCGTGGTGGGTTCCATTATTGTGTTGTTTGGATTTCCACTGATGTTTTTATTACGCAAGAAGCGTACTGTGGTAACTGTACAAAACGCGGGATGACCGGTGCGATAAAAAAAGCAGATCAAGGGTTTATCCTTGATCTGCTTTTTGACTTAGATTACGTTATGTTAATAAACTTTAATGCATCATATCGCCCATGCCACTCATATTGCCTACAATTTCCGGATTAATCATCCCGAATATCATCGCGATATGCGCCACGACCAAGAATCCACTAATAAGCAGAAAATGCAGCTTCATCTTGTGCTCTTCCGATCGTTTACGGGCAATCAGACCAAGATCTAACAAAGCTAGTGGCAATAAGAAGAGTACTCCGCTTAAATAGAAGCCCACGGCTACGATATCAACCCATGTGTGCCAATCCCCATTCACAGACAAAGGAATAAACGCAGTTAGGAACAAGTAGAGGAATACACCTGTGAAATATATCCCTGCGAGTATGCTGCAGACTTTGTTGAAGGATCGTAGCGGGCCTGTTAGATTCTTGGTGAACAAAATAATAAACTCTGTAATGGTAATCGTCTCAGCGAAAATCACGGGGATTGCCATGAATATAATCAAGTTCCAAGGCTGGTTGTCCGCTAGCAAAGACATGTAATGCGTCATGTTCATAAGATACTCCTCCGATAATATGTAATAGCTTCGGTTACTTATCGTATTCGAGAAGTATGTGGAAAGTATGTGGAAACGAAGGTATGATAAATATATGCAATAATAACAGTCGAGGGGAGCAAGACAACCGTGGGAAGAGGATTACAAAACATTTTATTTGATTTAGATGGTACTTTAACAGACCCCAAAGAAGGCATCACCAAAAGCGTAGAATATGCTTTGAACAAATTTGATATACAGATCGAACATTTGGATGAGCTTCTTCCTTACATAGGTCCTCCGTTATATGATTCTTTTATCGAGCTGCACCATTTCACTGAGGAACAAGCGCTTCAAGCGGTTGCTTTTTACCGGGAGCGTTACAGTGCCACGGGATTATTTGAGAATATGGTGATTGAAGGTATACCCCAATTGCTGGAGGGACTTAAGACGAATGGATACTCATTGTATGTAGCAACCTCCAAACCGACTGTTTTTGCAGCACAGATTCTTGAGCATTATAAGCTCGATCATTATTTCAAACATATCGGAGGAAGTAATCTGGACGGTACCCGTTCTAAGAAGCAAGAGGTTATTCAGTACGTGCTTGATGAGAATGATATACATCCAGAGGAAGCGGTAATGATAGGAGACCGTAAGCATGATATCATCGGTGCTATTGGCTGTGGTGTCGAATCCATTGGAGTGACTTTTGGTTATGGTCCTAAGGAAGAGCTTGAACAAGCCGGAGCAGACCATATCGCCTTTCGTGTGGAAGAAATTGCAGATATCATTCAGCATATTTCATTGAGAGAACGGTGTACCAAATGAATGTTATGAATACAGAACTGCTTGACGGGAAATCGATTAAGCTGGTTCCAATAGATGAAAGTCATGCAGAAGGATTGGCGAGAGTGTTAAGAAATCCAGACATCTGGGAATTTACCTGGCGAAAAATAACGTCGGACGAGCAGGTGCAAGGATTAATCTCAACAGCTTTAGCGAATCAAAAGAACGGTTCACAAATTACCTTTACTATCATTGATAAAGCAACGGAGCGAATTATCGGAACCACTCGTATTATGCATCCGGATTTGGTTCATCGTAACGCTGAAATTGGATGTACCTGGATCTCACCAGACTATTGGAGAACTAGTGTGAACACAGAAGGCAAGTCGCTGCTGCTACACTATTGTTTTGAAGAACTAAAGCTGATCCGCGTTGAATTTACAGTGGTCGCGAACAACTTGAGGTCACAAAGAGCAGTAGAACGAATAGGGGCGGTTAAAGAAGGGGTTCTGCGTAAGCATAGAATCAAGTCTGACGGATCGATTCATGATAATGTGGTCTTTAGCATATTGGATACCGAATGGCCTGCTGTAAAAGAGAATCTGCATTATTTGATAAATGATAAATACGCATAAGTATAGATGAAGCAAACAAACGGGCTAGGGGCCGTTCCATAGGGAGCTACACTTCATCTATAATTGATGAATCAGAGTGGTGACGGAAGCAATTTGTTAAAGCAGAGTGAGCGTTTAATTGTATTTTGTACAACTATAATTCCTTAATTGGTCGGGGTATAGATATAACTGTATTTAGTACATCTATATTCCTCATTTAATTTCTTATAGGTGGATTTTCAGGGTTTTAATTGTACAGAATACAATTAAAACAAGAATAGTTACTTTTGCACACGGAATAAGTGTACAGAATACAGTTATTTCACATTTACCCTATATCACTCTCCATTATCTCATTCGAATCCTTTAAATTAGGTGCTAGAAGTATAACAAGAGGGGATGCACCGGAAGCTACGTTCTGTCTGAAAGGATTTCTTCAAGGCATCAGACTTGCAACTCCTGCTTAGTGAGGATGAATATACTTGGTGGATCAGCGGATGATTAAGCGAGTTAAGCCAGAGCGTATAAGGATTTGCCCATAAATTTGCTTAAACACCCCCCACAAATCAAAAACACCAGGCAGTGATACTCCAATCCCGGAGAATCGCTACCTGGTGTTTTTAATAACAGAGACCGCTACAAATTCTAGAAAGAGCTGCTTGGAGCAGCGCCTTCTTTTATGATTCAGCCAATAGGCTGCTTATGGTTATTGTTTAGGACTTACAAGGATTTTTACTTGATTTTTTTCTTTCAAAAGAGCCTCAAACCCGTGATCAATCACTTCATTCAGTTTAATTCTCTTAGTAACAAGTTTTTCAGCAGGGAAGTACCCTTGTTCCATCAAGCTAATTACAGCGGGGAAAACATCACGGTAACCAATGATACCAGTTAAGTTGCGTTCTTTAAGTACGATATTGTTTGGAGTAATCGTAGCATCTTTTTCGAAAATACTAACGATCATGATTTGTCCACTCAATTTAGTGGAATTAATGGCTTGGGTTAGAACGGGAGGTACACCTGTCACTTCAAACGCAACATCTACGCCACCATCGGTACGTTTTTGAATTTCTTCGACCACATCATATTGTTTAGGATCGATTACAATACCACCAAGTTCTTCAGCTTTACTCTTACGTTCCTCGGAAAGTTCTACCACATAGATTTCAGCTGCGCCGGATGCTTTCAAAGCTTCAATGACCAGCAAACCGATTGGGCCAGCACCGAATACTACAGCTTTATCTCCAACCTTCAGTTGACTGGAACGAACAGCGTGTAGAGCAACGGCAGAAGGTTCCACGAGAGCACCTTGTTCATAGGATAAGCTGTCTGGAATTTTGTGCACCATATGTTGGTCTGCTGCGACGTATTCTGAGAATCCACCGCCACCACCAGCCAAACCTAGGAAGCCCATTTTTTCACAAAGATTATATTTACCTTGTCGACAAGCCACACATTCACCACATGCAAAAACAGGCTCGACGACGACGCGATCACCAACATTAAACTTGCTAACGCCTTGACCTACTTCTACGATTTGTCCAGAGAATTCATGTCCCATTACGACTGGAGCTTTTTCACCAGTAAGGGGATGATCTGTTCCTTGGGGAATGAAAATAGGACCGGCTACATATTCGTGAAGATCGCTGCCACAAATTCCGCACCATTCGATTTTGATTTTCACTTTTCCTTCAAGGGCTGCTGGTTCTTCAATCGTTTCTAACCGTAGATCTTTGACGTTATGCCATCTTAATGCTTGCATATCATTCATCTCCTAGATTAATAATAATAATAAATAGTATTTTATTTCTGGAAAAGAGGAAACGTTTCCGAGAACAAATATGTCACATAATTTTCATATTGTCAAATTTAAATATTGAAAATATTAATATTGAAAATTAGTGAAATTTTTCACTAAAATAGAGTTATATCAAGCCTTTAGGCTCACAGTGGCAGCTGAGATAAGTATTCTTCTATGTACTATTATGTTATAATCTATACATTGGAATTTTGATTTTAGATGAGTGGAATTTTGATTTTAGATGATTGGAATAGAGATAAATACGAAAACGATTCCGGAAATAAGGGGACTATCAGAGTGGCTAATAAAAACAAAGTAACCATAGAGGATGTAGCGAAACGGGCGGGGGTAGGTATTGCTACTGTCTCAAGAGCCATTAATAATTCAGAGGGAATTAGTTCCAAGACTAAGGCGCTAGTACTGCAAGTGATTGAGGAGATGGGTTTCACTCCAAATACCTCTGCGCAAAGCCTCAAAATCCGCCAAACGAAGCAGATTGCTCTGGCCGTTCCTGACATTCGCAACGCAATTATTCCGGATATCGCCTGGTCCGTAGAGCAAGCCGCCAAACAACATAGCTATCGGGTAATTCAAATTAATACTTCTGGCAACCCGCGCACTGAGCTCGAAACGATTCGTGAGGTCAAAAAATTACATGTAGATGGACTCATTATCATGCCTCTTGCTTATCCAAAGACCATGGTAGAGTTAATTAATAAATCGAGTGTTCCGGTCTCCATCATTAACTACGGGAAAAGAATCACAGAAAATGTGAAAGCTGACGTCGTTAGTTTGTCACGTTTTGAAGGACAATTAGTGATGGAGCATTTAATCAATATCGGTCGTTCTAGAATTGCATATGCAGGGGCACAAAAAGATCTTATTGAAGATCGTTATCTTGCTTATCAGCAAGCTTTAAATCAAGTGGATATTTCGCTTGTTTATTTTGGAGAAGACTTTTCCTTGCAAACTGGACTACAAGCCGCTGACTATTTCTACAGCCTGACGCATATGCCAGACGCTATTTATGCAGTGAATGACATGGTGGCCATAGGTCTTGTGAATCGGTTTAAAGAATTAGGCGTTCGTGTTCCAGAAGATGTGGCGGTGGTTGGGGTAGATAATAACGCATGGACTACTATCACAACGCCTCAGATTAGTTCAGTTTCCATCATGGGGAATGAAGTGGCACGATTAGCCACACAGCTTCTTTTGCAACGTATTCAGGATAATATTACCGGGGAGTATCAAAGGGTGCAGCTTGATCCGCGATTAATCGTGCGAGAGTCAAGTGTTTCGGTTAGACGTAGTACGAATTAAAGACCTTAAGTTTGCGACTACTAAGAATGAATAGGTTGTAAATCCTTTAAATCCTGCTAGACTTAATACAGAGTAATTTGATTGGAAATTAAGAAATGAGGTGCGGATCATTATGGCTAATATTTATAAGAGCTTAACCGATCTGATCGGAAATACACCGTTATTAGAGATTTCAAAGTATAGTAAAACCCAAAACGTAGAAGCAAGAGTTCTTGCCAAGCTGGAATCTTTTAATCCTGCAGGTAGTGTTAAAGATCGTATTGGATATGCAATGATCAAAGATGCGGAAGAGAGAGGTCTCATTAATAAAGATTCTGTCATTATTGAGCCTACTAGTGGAAACACTGGGATAGGACTTGCTTTTGCAGCTGCTAGCTTAGGGTATTCACTGATCATCGTCCTACCAGATACATTTAGTATTGAACGCCGTAAATTAATGCTGGCATTAGGTGCTGAGCTTGTGTTAACACCGGGAACTGAAGGAATGAGCGGAGCTGTAAGAAAGGCAGAACAATTAGCTGCGGAAATTCCAAATTCATTTATTCCCCAACAATTCAGCAATCCTGCGAACCCGGAAATACACAGAACGACTACAGCAGAGGAGATTTGGCGGGATACCGATGGAGATGTTGATATTTTCATAGCGGGTGTTGGTTCTGGAGGCACTATCTCGGGTGTTGGGAAAGCGTTGAAAGAAAAGAACCCCGCAGTCCAAATTGTCGCCATCGAGCCGTTTGACTCTCCTGTTTTATCAGGAGGCCGTCCTAAGGGACATGGGATTCAGGGCATTGGAGCAAACTTTATTCCTGAGAATTACGATAATGAAGTAGTGGATGAGATTTTTCAGGTGAAAAATGATGATGCCTATAGCGTATCACGTGCACTTGCGCGAACAGAAGGATTGCTGGTGGGTATCTCCTCCGGAGCAGCTGTTTACGCAGCTACACAAATCGCTAAGCGTCCTGAGAATAAGGACAAGACCATCGTGGTGATTCTGCCGGATACCGGTGAACGTTACTTAACCACTACGCTGTTTGATTTTTAACGGAACATGAGCGCTAGATCCAAGTAATTGGCTTTAAAAAGCAAGTAAAAGGTTCAGCTATAGGCTGAGCCTTTTTGTTGTTGGAGTATTGGCTGTATATCTCCAGATAACGGGTACCTCAAGTAACTAAGAAGTTTAAGAGGGATTCAAAAACTCCCATTATTTCAAGTAGCTAAGAAGTTTAAGGGGGATTCCAAAACCCCATTTTTCTCAGTAGCTAAGGAAGTTCAGTGTGTTACGGACCGTATTGCAGCTATTTCGCCATTTAATCTCATTTTGCTGCGTTATCGGACTGAATAGCACTTATTGGCCAACATTTGCGGATAAGTGGTGTGGTTTTGAGCAAATAGCTGCAACTGAGTCCGATAGTCTGCCGCAAACGCTCAAATAAACAGAATAACGTCTCCTGAGTCCGATGAATCGGCGAAAAGTGTGTTATCAAGCAGGGGATTCCAAAACTCCAATGTACCTCAAGTAACTAAGAAGTTTAAGAAGGATCCAAAACTCCCATTATTTCAAGTAACTAAGAGAGTTCAGTGTGTTACGGACCGTATTGCAGCTATTTCAGCATTTCAGCTCATTTTGCCGAGGTATCGGACTGTATAGCACTTATTGGCCAACATTTGCGGATAAGTGGTGTGGTTTTAAGTAAATAGCTGCAACTGAGTCCGATAGCCTGCCGCAAACCCGCAAATGAACAAAATAACGACTCCTGAGTCCGATCCATCGGCGAAAAGTGTGTTATCCAGCAGGGGATTCCAAAACTCCCATTATCTCAAGTAGCTAAGAGAGTTCAGTGTGTTACGGACCGTATTGCAGCTAATTCAGCATTTCAGCTCATTTTGCCGAGGTATCGGACAGTATTGCACTTATTGGCCAACATTTGCGGATAAGTGGTGTGGTTTTGAGTAAATAGCTGCAACTGAGTCCGATAGCCTGCCGCAAACCCGCAAATGAACAAAATAACGTCTCCTGAGTCCGATCCATCGGCGAAAAGTATGTTATCTCAGTAGGGAATTCCAAATCTCCAATGATCTTGAGTGTGATCCATCAACACAACACGATGATTGCCCCTAAAGCGACTCGCACGCCTCAAATCACCCGCCTCACAAACTCTAACCGTTTTTTCCTGTTGTGTAATTTCCAGTTTAGAATAAAATGGAACTATTCCGCTAACCGCGCGTAACCGATAAATAAGAGAGATAATGATAGATCAGGAGGTACATATGAACACGAGAACTCTAAAAATACTGCTACATACCACACTTGCTGCCTTATTGTTAAGTGTATTGCTTTTGCCGGCTGTAAGTTTAGCCAAAACTGCTGTACCTAAGCATACAGGGTCATTTTATGTGAATGATTTTGCGAATGTGATTGACGAGAAAGCAGAGAATTACATGGTGAACTACGGTATTCGATTACATCAGGCTACTGGAGCTCAAGTTGTGCTTGTAACTGTGGATTCTACTGAAGGGGTTTCGATGGAAGAGTATGCAAAATCGCTTTTCAATAGCTGGGGTGTGGGGGCTGCGGATAAAAATAATGGTCTCCTGCTGCTGCTCTCTATAAAAGATGATGATTATTGGGCGGTACAAGGTAAAGGTATAGAGGAATCATTGCCTAACAGTAAGATTAAAGAGATTCTTTCACAATATCTTGAGCCGGATTTCGCAGCTAAAACATACAGTAATGGTGCTAGGAAGACGTATGGAGCTTTTATTCAAGCTATGGGCGGCACTTGGGCAGAAAATGTTGGCACCAAAAATTACGTATCCGATAATGCGGGTGTGCTCAAAAAAGTAACTAAAGACTATCTGAACGATTCCAGCAACAGATATAAAACAACAACCGGAAGTGGAATTTATGTGGTCACCGTAAAAAATGCTGGGGATAAAACATTGCAGGACTATACTTATATGAAGTTTGCTTCGGTAGGTGCGGGTCCTAAGGATGTTATGCTGGTATTGGACATAGGCGGAGACAACTATCATGTTCTACAAGGCAAGGATATCGACAAGGTTTTAACCAATGAGGCTATTAGTAATATTTTAAATACCGTGCTTGAACCCCAATTTGTGAAAAAAGATTACGGTACGGGAGCTACAACGACAGTTAATTCGTTCTACAGTTTCTTGTTAGCGAGAGCGGATCATCCGCAAGGAGTTACTGGAAACAACGGAAACAATGTTAATCCTGGAACTACAACGAACTCTGGTTCTTCCTCTACTACAGCTACAAGTGGAGGTGAGGCGGTTAGTAAAAGCAAGGCTTTTCTAATTTTCTCAGCGATTTTTGGTTCGCTTATCTTATTTGGATTTACTGCTTCACGACGCAATAGATATATAGAAATGTATGGTTTGCCATTTAATCCATATAGCCAAAGGAATATACGCCGTTATGGTCCTTGGCATGGTCAAGCGGATTACGGTTATGGCAGACGCTGGCACAGACGTTATTATCATCACCACCATAGGAATACAAACAATTCGCAATCAAGTTTCTGGGGAAACAGTGGTGGCGGAGGCTCTACTAACGGTGGCGGTGCAGGACGGTATTCCTCAAGCAACGAGAACCATGGTGGTGGAGGTTCCAGCAGTGGTGGAGGAGCAGGAAGACATTCTTCAAGCTCATCCAGCCGCAGCTACTCAGATGATGATGATAGAGGCTCATCAGGTGGTGGCGGTTATTCCGGCGGTGGTGGCTCATCAGGCGGCGGCGGTAGCGCTAGCAGCGGCGGTGGAGTAGGAAGACATTAGATTTTGTTTAGCTTTAGATGAGCAGGTAGCCAAGATATTGGAAACCTGCTCTTTTTTGTTTTTGAAATGATGACTATTACTCAAATAGAAACTTTTAACGAAAATCATCGTCTATGATAAGGACGAGTTGTACATATTATCAAATTAGTAATATTTAGGGAGGAATACTCAGAAGTGAGCACTTCATCATTACCTCAACGTTCCAATGCACGCAATAAGAAACCTGTAAAGAAACCAATAAAAAAGCGGAAGAAACGAAGTTTTTTTCGTACCTTATCCAAAGTTTTTTTATTCTGCTTATTCTTAATGATCGCTGCTGGTGGATGGCTTTATTTTGCACCCTCGGCTCAGAACTTACGTTATACAATCGCAGATACGCTAATTACAACACAACATCGCTATATGGCTAAATATATTATAGGTGAAGATCAACTGAAGGACAGGGTAACCGAATATACCGCCCGTTTTGAAGAGATGGGGGACGAAATAGATACACATACGATCGCTCCCGAACCTGAGGTGGTAGAGAAGCCGCTTGTCGAGATTGAGAATGTCTCAGGCAGTGGCTATACCGGATATGTAATGATTGTTAATGATCCAACCAAAGTCCGGCTAGGAATACCTAATAAGATTGGTTCAGGTGAAAAAGTAACCAGTATGGTGAAGCGTACAGGCGCTATCGCTGGAGTTAACGGTGGTGGGTTCGCTGATCCGAACTGGAAAGGTAACGGGTTTAAACCCATAGGAATTGTAGTCTCACAAGGTAAGTTATATTACAACGGTCTTGGCGGTAAAAAATCTACACAGATTGTTGGTCTGGATAAACAAGGAAAAATGGTTGCAGGGAATTATACGCTAGATGAGATTAGTAAAATGGGGGTTCAGGAGGCAGTTACTTTTAGCCCGCGGCTAATCGTCAATGGCAAAGGATTGATTAAGAATGCAGCGGAAGGTTGGGGGATTGCACCTAGAACAGCAATGGGTCAGCGGGCAGATGGCGCTATTATTTTTGTAGTAATTGACGGTCGACAGCCTACTTATAGTATTGGAGCAAATCTCTATGATGTGCAGCAGATTTTGCTTAAGCATGGAGCCGTGATAGCGGCTAATCTGGATGGTGGTTCTTCTACGGTACTAGTAAAAGACAATGAGATTATGAATAAACCCTCATCCCAATATGGTGAGCGGTATTTGCCTACAGCTTTTTTAGTTTTTGAGCATCCAGAACAGGTTGATATGCCAAATATCTGGAAAGGACTAGATCCTGCCAAGATTGATGCTGGGAAAAAGAGAACACAATAAGTACGCGTTATTGGGCACATATTAAGGATTATCTTGGAATGAGATGTGTATTTATGCTACGATATCAGCTAGTATGAAACAGAATGTAGTACGAATAGGTCTGGAACAGGGGGAATAGGAGTGACGTTGCAGCAGCTCCGCTACGCTATCGAAATTGCAAATAGTGGCTCCATGAATGAGGCGGCAAAGAAACTCTTTGTTTCTCAACCGAGCCTGTCCAACGCTATTAAAGAGCTTGAAAATGAACTTGGGATTACCATCTTTGAAAGGACGAACCGTGGAATCAGCATTTCTGTAGAAGGAATGGAATTTCTCGGATATGCCCGTCAAATCATTGAACAAACAGAGCTTATGGAGAATCGTTATACTGGGAAAAAGCGTAGCCCAATCTATTTTTCCATTTCGACTCAGCATTATGCTTTTGTGGTAGATGCTTTTGTGAGTCTCATGAAGCAAAGTGATGTCTCAGAGTACAACTTCAGCTTGAGAGAGACGCAAACCTACGACATCATCGAAGATGTGCGTACTCTCCGTAGCGATTTGGGGATTCTTTATATTAACGAGAGCAACTATAAGCATATGAATAAGCTGTTCAGTGACGGTAATCTGAAATTCACGCCACTCTTTAATACTGACCCACATCTTTATGTTAGAACTGGACATCCGCTTGCCCAGAAGGAAAGGATCTCGCAGGACGATATTTTACCTTTTCCGTATATTACTTTTGAACAGGGTGAGAACAATTCACTTCACTTCTCGGAGGAAATGTTAAGTTTTTCTCAGATTGAGAAGAATATTAAAGTGAATGACCGGGCAACCTTGACCAATTTATTAATGGGCACGGACGGTTATACAGTGGGTACAGGAATCATGGCATCCGATCTGAACGGTAATGGACTGAAGACGATTCCATTTGAGAGTAATGAAGTATTCACGGTTGGTTGGATTGCGCATAAAGATCGTAGACCTAGTGTGATGGCATCCAAGTATATAGAAATCTTAAATGACTTGGTTTCCGGAAGTTATTTTGATCTAAATCATTTTTTACTATAGCTGTAGGAGGATCGGTATGATTAGACCCGTAACTGGCACCCAGAGAAATGCTCCACCCTTTCGCTATGATATCGTCGGCAGCTTCTTGCGTACGGAAGAGATTAAAGCAGCCCGCCTCCAATATGAGAATGGTGAAATTACAGGTAGTGAGCTTTATGAAATAGAGAATATTGAGATTGCTAAACTACTGGAATTAGAAAAGGAAGTAGGATTATTAGCAGTAACAGATGGTGAGTTTCGCCGTTCCTGGTGGCATCTTGATTTCTTTGTCGGAATTAAAGGAACTGAAAAGATTAACTTAAATCAAGGGAATGGAAGAGCGGAAACGGTTCAGCGTGCAGAATCATTCCGAATTGTTGACCGGATTTCCTTTGAAGATCATCCCATGCTACAGCAATTTATAAAGCTCAAGGAAATGGCGGGAGACCGGTTACCCAAAATGACGATCCCTTCACCTGCCCTATTTCACTTTGTGGAGGAGTTTAATGGAAATGAAGTTTACCCTGATAAGGAAACTCTATTTCAAGATATCATCGCGGTTTACCAAACTGCGATTCAAGCCTTTTACGATGCAGGCTGCCGTTATCTTCAGTTAGACGACACAACTTGGGGAACGCTGAGCAGTGGCCGACATCGCGCCCATTTACGAAGTAGAGGTACAGATCCCGATCAGTTAGCAAAGGATTACGTTAGGCTGATCAATGAGAGTATTGCGAATCGTCCGCATGATATGACCATCGCGCTGCACGTTTGCCGAGGTAATTTTCGCTCCACTTGGTTCGCTGCTGGCGGTTATGAGCCTGTTGCCGAGGTGCTTTTTTCCAATACCAAAGTTGATGCCTTTTTCTTGGAATATGATAATGAACGAGCTGGCGATTTCGAGCCCTTACGATTTATTAAAGACCAATTTGTAGTGTTGGGATTAGTAACGACCAAACATGGGGGTCTGGAGAGTAAAGAGCAGCTTAAGGCAAGAATCGAAGAAGCCGCACAATATGTAGATATTGAAAAGCTGTGCCTAAGCCCTCAGTGTGGATTTGCTTCTACGGAGGAAGGAAATATTCTAACTGAAGAAGAGCAGTGGGATAAAATACGCCTTGTGATCGAAACCGCCCGAGAGGTCTGGTTATAATTAAATAAGCTAATTTGGTGGCCTGCTATAGCGTAAGCTTATGGTAGGCCATAGTTTTTAGGAGTTACCCTGTCCTGATTGTACAGTGCTATAGTGAATTCAACAGAAAAGCACAGACAATAAAGGAGGCCGAACCCCTATGAGTACCATCCAAAAAGGAAAACAAAGAACTGAAGTGCCATTCAGAGTAGATATCGTTGGCAGCTTCTTACGTCCGGAAACGATTAAGAGAGCTCGTGTCCAATATCAAAATAATGAAATCTCCGCTGATGAATTGCGCAAGGTAGAAGATACAGAGATTGCCAGAGTTGTGAAAAAACAAAAAGCGGTTGGATTAAAAGGTGTAACGGATGGAGAGTTCCGCCGCTCCTGGTGGCATTTAGATTTTATGTGGGGCCTTGAAGGGGTAACAAAGAAAGTCAGCCCAGTGGGCTACCTGTTTAATGGTGTAGAGACCAGAGCGGAAACTGCAGAATTATCCGGTAAAATTCGTGGGACTAACCATCCAATGATCGCTGACTACAGACAATTGGTTAGCATAGCGGGAAATGATGTAGTAGCGCGCCAAACGATTCCTTCGCCAGCGCAGTTCCTTGCTGAACTTCAGCGCAATCAAAAGACTACTGTAGCTGTTTACGACAAGCAGGATGAACTTGTGGCTGATATTGCTGCAGCTTATCGTGAAGTTATTCGTGATTTCTATGAGGCAGGTTGCCGTAATCTGCAATTGGACGACTGCACATGGGGTATGCTCTGTGATAAAGGGTATTGGGAAGCCCGTCAAAAAGAGGGTGTAGATGTTAACGAAATCGCTAAGTTATATGCATTTGTAAATAACGAAGCGATAAAAGATCATCCAGTAGATATGGTTATCACGATGCATGTATGCCGTGGGAACTACGCGTCCACTTGGGCAGCATCCGGCGGATACGAGCCTATCGCAGAAGTGTTATTTGGAACGGTGGATGTAGATGGTTTCTATCTGGAGTTCGATACGGATCGGGCCGGAGACTTTGCACCCCTTAGATTTATTAAAGATCAACAAGTAGTTTTAGGTTTGTTCAGTTCGAAGTCAGGTGAGCTTGAGAATAAAGAAGAAATCATTGGACGGATTAAAGAAGCTTCGCAATATGTGGATATCAATCAGTTGTGCCTGAGCCCACAATGTGGTTTTGCCTCTACGGAAGAAGGAAACCATCTGACAGATCAACAGCAATGGGATAAACTGCAGTTTATTAAAGAGATTGCAGATGAAATTTGGCAGTAATCTATAAAAAATTAGCAGGCTCCTGATTGAATCAGGGGCTTTTTCTATCTGTATTGTGACAGCTTAGAGGATTAACCTACTACTGCACTTTACTAGAGCTATCGAAGAAGGGTATAATAAGTAACAATTGTTTTTAATTCATGTTGAAAGAGAGCGGGAACAATATGGGTCGTAAGTGGAATAATATTAAAGAAAAGAAAGCTTCCAAAGACGCAAACACAAGTCGTGTTTATGCAAAGTTTGGTGTTGAGATTTATGTAGCAGCAAAGAAGGGCGAACCCGATCCAGAAGCGAACCGGGCCCTGAAAGTTGTATTAGAACGTGCAAAAACTTACAATGTACCAAAAGCGATCATTGACCGTGCGCTTGATAAGGCTAAAGGTAGCGCTGAAGAAAATTATGAAGAGCTTCGTTATGAAGGATTTGGACCTAGCGGTTCAATGATCATCGTTGATGCGCTCACAAATAACGTTAATCGGACAGCTCCATTGATTCGTTCAACCTTCAGTAAGAATGGCGGAAATATGGGTGTCAGCGGATCAGTAGCTTACATGTTTGACTCTACGGCCGTTATAGGTGTGGAAGGTAAAACTGCTGATGAAGTAATTGAAATGATGTTTGATGCAGAACTTGATGTACGCGATGTGCTGGAAGAGGATGATGCAGTTATTGTTTATGCAGAACCTGATCAGTTCAATGCAGTACAAGAAGTATTCAAGAATGCAGGCATCACTGAATTCACTGTAGCTGAGTTAAACATGCTTCCACAAAACTATGTGGCACTCCCAGAAGATGCTCAAGCTCAATTCGAGAAATTGATTGATGCTTTGGAAGACCTGGAAGATGTTCAACAAGTGTATCATAACGTAGATTCAGAAGAAGAATAATTTAAGTTTTATAAAGGGCGATGGAGTTCGCCGTAACTGTCTCTCTGAGACTAATGACTCCTACCAGTGCGAGCTTCCCTGGTAGGAGTCTGTTTTATTGTTGAGACTAATTTATTTTGTCCTTAGGAGCTGTCGAGATGAATCCATGGTCTACCCGATGGTTTGAAATCACTAAGAAGCGAAGTTATTTTGCTCTTTGGAGTACATTTATCAAATGGATTGTGCTCGGCAGTGTAGTTGGTATTTTATCTGGCACCGCCTCTGCTTTTTTTCTAAAAAGCTTGGATTACGTAACAGATGTACGTTTAGAGCATCCAGGGCTACTTTATTTGTTGCCTCTTGGGGGAGTATTTGTTAGTTTCCTATATATGCGTTACGGAAAAAACAGCGCTAAAGGAAATAACCTTATTATAGAACAAATTCAGGATGGTAACGAGACCATTCCATTACGGATGGCACCCTTAGTATTGTTTGGGACACTGGTAACCCACTTATTTGGTGGATCCGCTGGGCGTGAAGGGACAGCTGTTCAAATGGGCGGAAGCCTTGCGGAATGGTTCGGAAAGCTGATTAAAATCAGTCCTCTGGATCGTAAGATACTGTTAATGTGCGGGATCAGTGCAGGCTTTGGTTCTATTTTCGGAACACCGCTGGCTGGAACCTTATTTGGTCTAGAGGTAGTAACCATTGGACTTATTAGCCAACAGGCATTACTTCCATGTTTTGTGGCTAGCTTTGTTGGTGATCTGGTCACCACTCGATTGTGGGGTGTTCATCATACACACTATGTAGTGAATGAATTTCCAGCTTTAAGTTTAATGATTATTCTAAAAGTGGTATTGGCCTCTGTAATTTTTGGTCTCGTGAGTATGCTTTTCAGTGAACTGACTCATTTTCTAAAAAGAATCTTCACCGCCAGGATAAGCAATCCAATGATAAAAGGTGCCGTAGGTGGATTAATTATCATTGCCTTAGTATTCCTTGTAGGGTCTCGTGATTACTTAGGCCTCGGAATTCCATTAATCAAGGATTCTTTTGAGGGAGATGTCTCGCCGTTCGCTTTTTTATGGAAGCTGATCTTTACCGCCTTTACCTTAGGAACAGGATTTCAGGGTGGTGAGGTTACTCCGTTATTTACGATTGGTGCCACACTAGGCAATGCTTTGGCTGGAATATTACATTTGTATGGACCCTTTTTAGCTGCCCTCGGTTTTATTGCTGTCTTCTGTGGAGCTACTAGCACGCCTATCGCTTGCTTCTTAATGGGGATCGAGCTGTTTGGTTCGGAAGGAGCCATATACATGTTTATCGCTTGTGTGGTGAGTTATTTATTCTCCGGACATAGTAGTATTTATACTTCACAGCTTATTGGTGTATCGAAGAGCCAGTTCATTACTATTCCTCAAGGGACTAGGATCGGTACGGTCAAACGCGCCCGCAAAAAATAACAGCACCTCTCGGATGGTGGTTGACAAGTGCGGATACACGATTTAAAATGTAGCCAAACGAAGGGATGGTTCAACATGATTCATGTGGAAACTGAAAAATTATATACCAGAAGCTGCTCCGAACAATCGGATACAAACGATGAAACGTTGTCCGGAGCTTAATCAAAAAGCGAATCGCTTTTTATATCATCGAAAGATAGCTAGGTCATTTTAGTGTGATTATTCATGCTTATTTGATTACGCCATCTTCCGATGTTAATGATTAAGAGGCTGTAGACAATTTTCGTCTACAGCCTTTTGTGTTTATAATGTTCAGTTTCCAAACTGACAATTATCTATTTGTGCCGTCTATTTGTGCACTAATAAGCAGAAGGCTTGCGCCCAAGGGCGCGGTGTCTTCTGCTTTTTTTGTGCTTAAAAACAATTATAGAAAAGAGGAAAGCAATTGAGTTTACTCGAGGTTTCTAATGTATCACATGCTTTTGGAGATAAAGTGCTGTATAAACAGGTTTTTTTGGAAGTCTACAAAGGGGAGCATGTAGGTGTAGTGGGTCAGAATGGAACAGGGAAAAGCACATTGATTGGTATTCTGACGGGCGAGGTGATTCCTGATGGTGGAACGATTAAATGGCAGCCCAATATCAAAATAGGTCATCTTGATCAATACGCGGTTATTGATGGGTCAAGTACCGTTCAAAGTTATTTAAGGAGAGCGTTCACTGAATTATACGAAATGGAAGAAAAGATGAATGCACTTTATGCGGAATGTGCTGTTACTGGCAATGAAGTGCTTTTGCAGAAGGCAGCAGACCTTCAGGAACGACTTGAGGCGCTCGACTATTATTCTATCGAGAGCAATATCAGTAAAGTGGTTACGGGGCTAGGATTAAATGCAATGGGGATGGACCGTCCTATTGATCAGCTTAGTGGGGGGCAGCGAACCAAAGTTATATTGGCAAAGCTGTTGCTTGAACAACCTGATGTGTTATTGCTCGACGAGCCCACCAATTATCTCGACACCACGCATATTAACTGGCTTGCTGAATATCTGATAGCGTTCGATCAAGCCTTCATTGTGGTCTCTCATAACTACACTTTTCTCGATAAAATATCAACAAGCATTTGCGATATTGAAGGGGAAACGATTAAAAAATATCATGGCAAATATGCTGATTTTTTGAGACAGAAGGAGCATTTTCGCGAAAGCCATATCCGGCAGTACCATGCACAGCAGAAAAAAATTGAAGCCACTGAGCAATATATCCGGAAAAATGGTGCTGGTGTTAATTCTAGAATTGCCCGTGGCCGTCAGAAGCAGCTGGATCGTATGGAGAGAATCGCTGCACCGACGTTTGTCACTAAAGCATCTATCCGTTTTCAAGAGCTTCCTGTTACTGCACAAGTTGCGCTTAGAGTAGACCATCTTGTGGTTGGTTACGATAGGCCGCTGCTGCCAAAATTAACATTTTCCATTCGAGGAGGACAAAAGATAGTCATAGCAGGCTTTAACGGCATCGGAAAATCAACATTGCTGAAAACATTAGTTGGTCAAATCCCCAGTGTTGACGGGGCATTCCGCTTTGCGGAACAAGTCTCTATTGGTTACTACGAGCAAGATTTAATTTGGGAAAACGATAACATGACACCTATTGAAATCGTCTCATCGTTTTATCCAAAATTGACTATTAAGGAAATACGTCGTCATCTAGCATTATGTGTTGTAAAAGATAGTCACGTTACACAGCCTATCCGTACACTCAGCGGTGGCGAACAATCCAAAGTTAAGCTGTGTCTTTTATTGCTTACAGCATGTAATTTCTTAATCTTAGATGAGCCCACTAATCACTTAGATGCCGAAACAAAAGATGCTTTACAGAATGCTTTAATCCAATTTAAAGGTACAGTGATTCTGGTTTCTCATGAGGAGCAATTTTATCAAGGGTGGGTGGATCGTGTAATCAATATTGTGGATGAAAATAGAAATAGAGAACTAAAGTATAGCCATAGATAAGGTTGCCTAGTAACATGAAGCTGTTCCAAATTAATACAATCGTCTTTAAATGGCTTCCTGGTTTAAGTGAATATTAAGGAGGGCTCCAATCAGACATGTACATTAATAAATCTTCGTTAGCTCAGTTTGCTCAGGGCAATAAGACCTCAGATGTGACCATGGATAGATATCTTACGCAGTATTTAGATCTTTACAATAAAGTAGAACCACACGTGCGTGCTTTTGTGCCAGAGGAGAACCGAGCAGATAGAATAAAAAATGAAGTGGCTAGGGTAAGAGAGAAGTATTCGGAATTTCCTAAACCATCGCTATATGGAATACCTGTTGGAATCAAAGATTTAATTCACTTAGACGGGTTGCCTACCTGTGCAGGGTCGAACCTTCCCCCACAAGCTTTGACGAAGTCTGAGGGCAGTTTTATTCAAAAGCTTCGGCAAAAAGGGGTTTGGTTCACCGGCAAAACAGTGACGGAGGAATTTGCTTATGCCGGACCTATCACGACCCGTAATCCTCATCAGCTGGATCATACGCCTGGCGGCTCTAGTGCAGGCTCTGCTGCTGCGGTTGCCGCGGGTATCTGTCCATTTGCGATAGGTACACAAACCTTGCGTTCTGTTATGGCACCTGCTTCATTTTGCGGAGTGGTCGGCTTTAAACCTAGTTATGCGCGTATCCCTATAGATGGTGTCCGATTGATGTCGCCATCTTTTGATACGTTTGGATTTTTCACTCAGGATATGGAGGGTATGGACTTTCTCGCCGCTGAGCTTGTAACGGAATGGAGACCTTTTAAAGAAGCTCGTAAACCTGTGCTAGGGATACCCGAAGGTGTATACATGACATTATTGGAGGATGACACCAAGATAACCTTTCAGAAGCAGCTTAAGAAGCTTGAGGAAGCAGGGTTCAGCATAAAAACAGTTGCGATGCCGTGGGAAGATAGCTTTATCTACGGAGATGCCATGGTGCGGTTTGTTCACGGAGAAATGGCGCAAGTCCATCATTCACTATTTGATATTTATAAAGATCTTTATGAGGATACCGTACGGCAGGCTATTTTATCTGGACGAACCATCACTGAGGAAGAACTGGAAGGATATCGTAGCGGACAAATCAAGCTCAGAAACGATCTATTAGATGTGCAGAAGTCACAGGGGATTGATCTGTGGGTTTCGCCGACTCAGGCAGGAACAGCTCCGCTGTGGGGGACACGAACCGGATGGACCGGAATGACGGCCATTTGGTCATATGCTGGAGCGCCTGCGGTGAGTATTCCAGCTGCCTCTATTAATAACATGCCATTAGGATTTCAATGTATCGGGGCATATGGCAGGGATGAAGAGTTAATTTATTGGAGTAAAGTGGTTTCTTTAGCGCTTCAGTGATTCTATGGCTTTAGAAATGGATCAATTGTTGTATTTTGTTCTAAAACGTAATCGGTAGATTACACAGTAGGTCTTCGTTTTATTTGAAGATCTACTTTTTTTTGTATAAAGTGAGAGTTTTTTTAATAGGGATCGTCTATATAGTATCGTGCTTCAAGGAGGCTTCAAGGTGAAGGGACATGTACCGAAAGTTGAAAAAGAGGATGAGAGGCTATGGATCCAAAATGTTCTCGATGGACATAAAGAAGACTATTCGTATCTTGTAAATCGATATAAGAATAAAATTTATGGGCTTTTGCGAGGAATGGGAGCCAATCATCAAGATGCACAAGACATAACGCAGGAGACGTTTATTAAAGCTTACCGTAAGCTGGCCTCACATGATTTGGATAAGAATTTTGCGGCGTGGCTATATGCGATCGCGACTAATTTACTGAAGGATTTGTGGAAAAAAGACCGACCGACAGCGAGTTTGCCAGACGACAATGCCGAACATTCTCTTTCGGATAATCCAGAAGAAGAATTAATGCGATCGGAGCATCGCACAGAGCTGCTTCACCTGATGCAGAAGCTCCCGTCTAATTATCGTACGGCTTTACTGCTTCGTTATACCAATGATTTAAGCTATGAAGAAATGTGTATGGTTCTAGATGTTCCATTAAGCAAGATTCAAAATGATTTATACCGGGCTAAACAGCGTTTGAAGCAGCTAATTACACTCCAGGAGGTGAAGACCGATGAGGTGCTTAAATTCCTATGAGATCGAAGAATATATTTTAAGCAAATCTATCTTACGAGATCAAGCCGTAGCTGAACATATGGCAACTTGTACGCAATGTAATATGATCTACGAAGCAGAGCTTGAAGAACAAGCAGAATGGTCGCAGGCTATGTATGAAGAGCGCTTACCAGATTCATTTACTGCCCAAGTAATGGCTTCTTTGGAACAAGTAGAGCTTGAGGAATTTACTCCAACACAAAGGAATCGCAAGCATCCGAAGCGCAATAAGTTGCTGAGATTATTTATGGGTGCGGCGTTGTTACTGGTTGTGCTAAGTGCCGTGATCTTATATTCCGTTCCTACACTGGCAGAGACTTTACGTTCTCTTTTTGTAAAAAACAACATGGACATTGGCCTTCTACGAGCACAAGAATTTGGGTTGGTAGAGCATCCTAATATTAAGGTGAAGGATAAGGGCTACACAATCAAAATAGATGAAGCAGTGGCAGATCCTACACGGGTAATTGTTGCGTTACAGTTGTTTGGACCAGATGGAAAGCATGATAAAAAGCGGTTGGCCCTTAATGATGGGAACAGTATTGCGATTAAGGATGATCAAGGGAAGGTTGTTGGGGAGTTATACGATATAGGATTTACCAGTGACTTTTACTATTTGATCGCTAATTTCACTGAACCTCTGCAAACTGATCGAATTACGGTCGAAGGTCATATTACTGAATTGGGAAGTGAACGCAAGAACATCCCTACTCTTAAAGGCGATTGGAATTTCAATTTTTCTATGGATATGACAGAAGCGAATAAACAAACAACCTCCATGCCACTAACGGGTATCTACACCTCCCCGGACGGTTTAACTGTGACCTTGAAAAAATTAACTCATATGGTGCAAGGTGTTCGTTTTGAGTTTGATACGCAATTGAGTGAAGAGGCATTGACCCGTTCTCCTGGCGAACTATGGAAGCAACAGGGCTTGAAATTCCATTTTGAGGATACAGCAGGCGAAGAGATTCACAGTGTTAATGCTAGAAAGTTTCCTAATAAGAATAGCGTGATGTCCTACTCTAACCTTCCCGGGGCAACAAAGGGACTTATGCACTGGAGCTATACGTTTAAATATTTACCTCAGGATACGCCTTATACTTTCGTATTGGATGGATATTTCATCCCAGAGAAGGATGGTTCTAGTGTGCAATTTGAGCCTGCCAAGTTGAAAGAACAGCCGATTCCCTTTGCATTTGACGGGGATGAACTGATGTTAAATGATTTTACAGTGGAGTCATCTCCCGATAACAATGTATCAGCGAAGGAAGGTGTATTACATTTTAGAGGAAGATTGAGAAATGAGTTTTTAAATAGTGAATGGATATTTAAGACACTAGATGGCAAGGAGTACAAACTCACTGAACAAGGAGCTTTTACTACTAAAGGGGTAGGATGGAAAGATGGTTATATTGAATTTATCGAGTCTCAGTCAAATAATCAAAAGAAATATTTCCAATTCCGTGCCGATGGCCTTACACAAATTCCCGAGCAGCTTCAATTAGTGCGCACGATAAACAATCGAATGTATTCTAATGTAGACTGGTCCGTTCCTATCATGGAAGCTAGCAAAAAAGAGTAAATATAGTTATTTGGTTTCCGGATTGTACAAGCAAATAAGGGGGAATAAGCATCTCATATACTATCACAATCGAAAAGAGGTGGTAGTTTATGACTGCTGCAGAGAAGAGAAAAATTCAAAGAGCTTTGAACGCATTGCGTAAGCAAAGAGTGGTTCTGAAAGAAAGTCTTAAAAGAATTGAAGCCATTCTTTGCAGGTTGCCTATTGGCAGTCGTGAAAGATTTGAATTGTTAGCAGTAAGAGACTCAATAGTAGAAGCGCTTCGACTAAATGCAATTGCCATTAGAAATTTAAAAGATGCTACTTGTTCTTGTTAATTACCCTAATACCAGTTCTACGCAGTTTTTGCGTGGAGCTGGTTTTTTTGAAATAATAAGATTCAAACTATCCGTTATGATACTATAAACTTAATATGTCGATAACGTAAAAAAGAGAGGAAACCATTTATGACTAACAAACTATACTACAATTCTACATACCAGACTGATTGGCAAACCCGTGTGACTGAAACCATAGAACGAGAAGATGGGCTTTATGTTCTTTTAGAAGAGACGGCTTTTTATCCGCATGGTGGTGGACAACCCTGTGATCTTGGAGCTATTCAGGGAATCCCTGTGCTTGATGTAATCAGTGAGGAAGAGCTTGTACTGCATAAGCTGGAACGTTTACCTAATGAGGAATCGGTAACTTGTCAGATCGATTGGAATAGAAGATTTGACCATATGCAGCAGCATAGTGGCCAGCATTTGCTCTCAGCGGTTTGTCTAGAAAAACATAACTTTATGACCTTAAGCTTTCATTTAGGTGAGGACTATTGCACTATTGATATAGAAGTTTCAGAACTGTCTTCTGATCAACTGTACTCCATAGAGAGAGAAGTTAATCGGCAGATTTACTTAAATCACAATATTCTCAGTTATTTTGTAACAGGGGAAGAGGCTGCACAGCTTAAATTGGTTAAACAGCCAAAAGTGACAGAGAACATCCGGATTGTTGAGATCAAAGATGTTGAATACAACGCTTGTGGGGGGACACATGTGTCCTCAACAGGTGAAATTGGGATAATTAAGCTTTTGAAAGCTGAGAAAATAAAAGGGAACACACGGATTTATTTTAAATGTGGATATCGTGCTTTAGAGGAATTTAATACTAGTCAGCAAATCCTTGGTACACTATCTTCCAAATTCAACACAGGCAAAGATGAGATTATTGATCGAATTGAAAAATGGGAAAATGAACAAAAGCTGCTGCAAGCTGAAATTTACCTGCTTAAAGAAAAAAATGACGACTATGTTGTGCAAGAGCTTTTAAATGAGCAAGCGGGAAAGATGATCGCACAAGTATTTGAAGATAAATCGCTAAAAGATCTACAGAGCTTAGCTAATAAGCTGACTTCGAAATGTGATCTTCCTGTATTATTAGCTACTTCTGCGGAGAATAAGGTTGTGTTTGCGCAGAACGGGAGCACGGAGATTTCCTGTGGAGCTTTTTTCAAAGCTCATCTAGGCAGCTATAATGGTAAAGGCGGGGGCAGCGATAAACTGGCGCAAGCAGGATTCCCAACTTGGGAGGATGCTTTGGCATTTTATGAGTTTGCTAGAGGGTGAGAAGAAACTTTTTCCATTATCTTCCGTCTAATTACATATGATTATAATGTCGAGGGAGACGGATAGAAATGATTAAATGGAAGGTAACGCTAGGAATCTTTGCTGTTTTGATTTTAAGTACTGGATATGGATCGGTATCTGCGCAAGCAGACAAGCAAATTCAATTTAACTATAAAGAAATTGGAATCAGCAGTAAACAAGTGATCGCGGAGAATATAACTTTTGTACCCTTGAAATCACTTGCAGATGCTATGGGTTATACGTTATCGTGGGATCAAAAATCCAAAATGGCCAAGCTGGTACGTCCAGAGTGTGAAGTCATCTTCACCGCGGGTAATGCAACGTCAAAAGTGAACGGGGCAGCGATGGCATTAACAAAATCTCCTCGTATCATAAAAGGTTCGTTGTACTTGCCATTGGTCTCTGCAGTCAGTGTACTCGGGGGTAAAACCGCGCTTAATAAAACGGATGGGGTTATCCAAATCGTAGATGAACCTAGATTTGTTGCTGCTTCTGTAGAAGGTAGATCCTATTGGATATCTCAAAAAAACGCTAATTTATATTACCGGGCTACGGCAGCTGGGAAACCAGTAATTATTGGCCAACTACCCCTTAAGGAGTCAGCTTACAATCATGGATTTGAGATTAAAAAACTTGGAAATGGCACGGACTTACTCCAGTTAACGGACAATCACTATGCAATGTTTAATGATTTCAGCAACAGCTATCAGGTATTAGTTCAAGCAGGTACAATAATTAAGCAAATGGATTATCATTATATGATTTCTGCTTATCCACATGCGCCTCAAGTACCTTCCACTCAGGTGTATATGACCGATGGGAAGAATGTTCAGTATATTACTAAGGATGGCGGTTTGGGCAAGTTGTTTGAGATGGAGAAATTAACCGGGGCAACCGGTGATTTCATAGTGGAGTACGCCGCGGAGGATGTGGCACTTGTTCGCTTATTAGATACAACACAATTATATATTGTCTACAGCAGTACAGGAGAAATCGTCAATCTCAGTGAACAACTGATTACTAGTGAGGATCGTAAAGAATGGGATAAAGTAAATGATGACAGAGATCAATACATTCTGAGCAGAATGTTAGGGATGAAAAGCCGTAAGGGGAATGTGCTGACATTCACCTATACGCCAATCCTTGAGGAAAAAGCAAAAACAGTGACATATACACTTCTAGCGAAATAATTCGGAATCACATCAATATAATTAGTACAAAAAAGGAGCGATGTTGAACATCGCTCTTTTTTATGTATTTATGATTATTTCGTTGTCATCATACTTCCACCCTTAATCTGAACGGGTTGATCATTTATAGATACCCAAACATCTATGGCAGAATTGTTGCGGATAATCGTTTTGTCGGCACTTAATTTCAGTGAATACAGGGCAGTGACATAATCATAAATCTCAATATTAGTAGCGTACCAAATATCTGAATGTCCACCTGCTTGTTGGCAAAAAGTTTCGATTAGCTCCCAATTGTTCTGCTGTGCGAACTCATAGCTATGGCCCCAAACATAACAGAGTCTTAGTTTCTGGGAGGGTCCTTCCATTGTGAATCGCTCCCAAACCTGATGCAGATCTTCAATATGGTGGCAGGTTGGATGCCATTCCATGAAATTAAGAGGCATATCAAATTGTTTAGTAGAGTGAACAGTGCGGCTGTATTCAATTCCAACGGACTGAAGTGGTGCAATTATCTCCTGAGAGTATGTACCGTAGGGGTAGGACATGCCTCGCACTGGATAATCCACCAGCTTTTCCAATCGTTTACGGTCTTCGAACAGCTCTTCAATTACCATCGGTAAAGGAAGACGCTCTAGATGTGGGTGAGTAACGGAATGGGCGGACACTTCATGATTCCTGAGCGAATGCTTAACATCAGCGGGCGATAAGAACCCAGGTGCATTGATCATTGCACTATTTAAATGGAAGGTCCCTTTGATTCCATATTGATCAAAAATACCAGCCAAGCGGATATCGTGTTTCTGGCCGTCATCATAGCTCATAGTGAGCGCCTTAGATAATCCGCCTGGGAATAAGTTGAATTGAAGTTTCATGAATTCACACTCCTATAATTTGGTAAGCTCGAAATTACTTCTTCCAATTATAAGCAATTAACGTTATAATCAGATTCCACGTTTAAAAATGAAAGAGTTTTCAGTGAAAAATATACACTTAAGGAGAGATGCTATCTGCCTGACTTTCTCTACGTTGTAAAACTACTCTATGTAAAAGACAAAAGAAACTCACTTTTATATTTTATCACTAACCTGCTGAGCCCACCAATTCTATTTGCAGAGCTGTTCATAACGAAATATGTGGTTGACCTCATTCAGAACTTCACGACTAACGCCTACCTACATATCTTACTATTGGTAAGTTCACTGATGTTAATTTTATATCTGGCTGGCATCAATGGTTCTCTTCGAGCCATTTCTGTAACCAATTTAACGGCAACCAGTATTTATGAACTGGAACATAGTATTTTGGCTAAGACCTCTAAATTATCGACGGCTTTATTAGAAGACCCCGCAACAAAAACGATTAGAGAAAAAGCAAAACGGCTTTCCCTGATCGATTTATTAGATCAATGGACCGGAATGACAATCCACTTTATAACATTAATCGCACTTATCGTAGTCCTATCCTGTTATGGCTTTTATATCCTGGCAGTGTTCATTTTAGTTGTACAAATTCTGCAGCTTTACCTCATGAGATGGATGTCTCGGAAAGTAGAGGCCATTTCAGCGAATCAAACCTCCTCTGTACGAATGATTAATTATATCGTTGATTTGCTGGTTAGTAGAAATACCCTCCCGGAAGTAAGAATGTACGGAATGTCCTCCTACTTGGTTACCACAATGAAAGAGATCTTTAATGGAAATTTCAAACAAATGCACCGAAAAGTTATTTTATCTGAGACCTTAAGCTTCTCCCAAAGTATAATAATGACTTTATTAAACGGGCTTACGATTGCTATTTTAGCAATTACGCTTGGAGGTAGCGGGCAGAGCGCCGGACTTTTCGTATTATTACTTCAGATATCTAGTCAATTATTTATTGTCATTCCTGCACTAACAAGGATGTATTCTGATCTGACCAAAAGTCGCGTGCGCTTCAATGAGTATAGTGCGTATTTGGAACTTGAAGAGCAAGTTCAAAGAGATCCGGAAGATTCCATAAGGAATACCGATGCGATGCAGATCACAATTCAGCAGTTGAATTATCGTTATGCGACCAATGCACAGGACACGCTTAAAAATATAAACATGACCCTCAAACCTGGTGAACGAGTTGCTTTTGTAGGTGAGAATGGTTCAGGAAAATCCACGCTCATCAAGCTGATAGCAGGGTTATACCATCCAACAGCGGGAAACATCCAATGGTTTAATGGAGAGCAGGAAGTTCTGGCTCATAACGTCACAAAGGGTGTGAGAGTTGTATTTCAGGATTTCACTAAATTACATAGACCAATTCGAGAAAACATAGCCATGGGGAATATTGCTGCCATGTATGACGATTCAAGATTATTAGCTGCGATGAGAAAAGCAGAAGCCGATTCTTATGGTGTTGCGTTGGACACTTTAGTAGGTCCACAGTTTGGGGGGATCGATCTGTCTGGTGGACAATGGCAAAGACTTGCGATTGCACGTGCTTACCTCAACAACGGCTCGCTTACGATTTTTGATGAACCTACTGCAGCCCTTGATCCTTACGCGGAACAGCAGGCGTTTGAAACCTTTATGAAATTAGGAGAGCAGCAGACCTCCATTATTGTGACACATCGGCTATATATGTCCAAATTTGTTGATAGAATTTTTCTGTTTGAGCATGGAGAAATCGTAGAAAGTGGAACACATGAAGAATTAATGATATTGGATGGTAAGTACAGGGGAATGTTTAACCGCCAGTCCTCTTTATATGGCTGAGAAAGGAGAGATTCTGCTGAGAAGAGACCTTAAGAATATTTTAACGATACTGGCACGGATGATTGGAAAAAGTCCAGTAATCTCAACAATAACGATCATAGTTCCTATAATCAGTGGATTATTAACTTTTTACTCGTATTCTGTTCAAGTTCATATCATTAATGCAGTAGCTGCTGGTGCGATAACCTTTATTCCGATTCTATGGTTTGTTTTAATTCATGGAGTACAAGCCTGTTCATTGAGTATAACCAACATAATGAAAAGTCGAATGAATGCGGAACTAACTCTCGCTTTCCAATCCGAGCTGATAGATATTGCAAACCAAGTTGACTTTGAGGATTTTGATGATGAAGAGTTTGGGAACAAGCTGCAAAGAGCTAAAACAATAGTTGGAGAAGATTTAGAGGGAATTACTGGTTTTTTGGTGTCCAGTGTAGGAAATATCTCAGGACTTATAAGTATCATCTGGTTATCGGCTACAAGTGGATATTTTTTAGTCACACTGGTGGTGGGTTTAATGATCGTATCTACTTTATCTTTTCGAATGTTTACTGAGATTAAAGTTAGAAGAACAGGGCGAGAGCTTACTTTTGACGGAAGAATGGGGGATTATCTAGCTGTAACTTTGGAAGATCCTAATGCGATTAGGGAAATGCGAATCTATAACTCTATCTCCTATTTTACGGATCTCTGGGCAAAGCTTATGAAGAAGCAGCATGATAAAAGGTATAGTGCGAGGAAATTCGAAATCAAAACAGGGATGATTGTGGCTATGGTTCAGACGAGTGCTATTTTTATCGTATTGGTCTATCTGTTAAGTAAAATGGGGGAGTCAAATACAGTTACTGTGGGGACAATCTCAGTATTATTTCTGGCTTTGTTAACTTGTGGTGGTAAAATCATGAGTTTGACTTGGCCGCTAAGCAAGCTTTACATCAGCAGCAGTAAATTATATGACTTAAATGAAGTGCTTACCTATAAAAATAGAGATTTCCGAAAAAATAATATCAATAACAGCTCTGAAGCTATGCTTCCTATTACCGTTTCAAATGTCTATTTTAAATACGCCAAATCCAGTAAGTCTGTTTTATCTAACATCAATATGGTCATAAAGCCCGGTGAGAAAATAGCCATCGTTGGAGAAAATGGAGCAGGAAAGTCTACCTTGATCAAATTGTTATTAGGGCAGTACACTGCTAGTTCTGGATCTATTTACTGGAAAGACAGTCCAGAACCTCAAGGTAAAGTATCCGTCGTGTACCAGCATTCTATTAAATTCGAAATGACACTAAGAGAAAACATCCTGTTGGGTGATGCCAAATCTTCGGCGGACGATGTGAAAATACTAAGTATTCTGGAAAAATGTGAGCTGATGGATTTGTTTTACGAATTAGGGGGACTAGATGTAAGGTTAGGTCAAATGCTTGAAGGAAGCAGGCAGCTATCAGGCGGACAGTGGCAAAAGCTGGCGATAGCGCGTGCGTTATATAATGATGCGGATCTTATAGTGTTTGACGAACCTACTTCTGCGATTGATCCGAATGCTGAGATGCAGATCTATACACAATTATTAGATATCTGCCAAGATAAAGCTGCCATCTTCATTTCACATAGACTGGGCTGGGCGAAAAATGTTGATACGATCTATGTTATTGATAATGGAAGTATAGCTGAAGTGGGGCAGCATCAAGACTTAATAAATAATAAAGGGATTTATGCAGATATGTACGTTTTACAATCATCTTGGTATAACTAAAAATGCTTAGCATAGTAGTTTTTACCTTAATTATATTCATGAGGTTTACTGAAAAAATCCACAGCAAATTTCCGGAAATGTATAGCTGCTTGCGATAAAAAGTGCTTTCTGCTCCATGCGATGCCAAAAGAGCGTTGACATAGTGGTTCTGTTATTTTTAATTGAACAATTTCTGTATTTTGACTTCTTCTGCCTAAGGAGAGAGGGAGGGTGAAGGTGATTCCTAGTCCCATTTCTACTAGGGTTTGAATGGCGCTTACTTCTTCAAGCTCGAACGTAATTTGAGGTTCAAATCCAGCTTGTCGGCAAAATTCATCTGAAATTTCACGGAAATTATATCTAGAAGATAAAGAAATGAAATTCTCACCTGCAGCTTCTATCAAAGAAATACTCTTTCGATTAGCAAAGCGATGATTCTTGGGCACAGTTAAACATAATTCTTCTTCTGCTAAGGTAAGCCACTCGATATCTGGTCCGGTAACAGGTGTAGATGATATGCAAAAATCAATCGCTGCACTCTCTAAATCATTTCTCATTTCTAACGCAGAGCCGAGCTGACGTTGGATGATCCGTACATGCGGATGAAGGGTAAGAAATTCTTTTAGTAAAGTGGGCAATACATACGGGAGTGTGGCCGCAATGGAAATTACACCATGTTCAAGTCCAGCCATATCTGTGAGCTCACGCTGTCCTTCTTCAAGTTCCATAAAAGCTTGCTCGACACGTTGCAGATAGGTTTTTCCGAATTCGTTCAATTTTATATTTCTGCCTTGTCGCTCGAATAAGGGAACACCTAAGTTTTTCTCTAAACGCTGTATGGAATTACTAAGGGAGGGCTGAGATACATTTAATTCTTTTGCGGCCTTAGTCATGTGTTCATGGCGTGCAACTGCCTGAAAATATTGAAGCTGAAGGAATTCCATAACAAAAACCTCACTTTACTTATAACTCTAATGTGATCTATCGATCATATAATATGTATTTTACTTAATTAATTTTCAGTCCTATACTATTGTAACATATAAAAAGTTATAGGTAGGATGGAGAGAGTCTGTTGTGATTAGAGAGAAAATATGGACCCGGAATTTTATTGTTGTTTGCTTAAGTAGTTTTTTTATGTTCCTGACCTTTTACATTCTGGCAACTGCATTCCCGTTATACGTAAAGGAAAGCTTACACGGGAATCAGCAGCAAATGGGGTTAGCGATTACTATCTATGTAATAGGGGGAGTATTGATCCGTCCTTTTTCGGGACAATGGGTCGATAAATTCGGCAAAAAGAAAATGGCGGTTATTGGGCTAACCATATTTCTAATCGCCTGTATTGGTTACTTCGGATCTAATGGAATTGTATTATTCCTGGTAATTCGTTTCCTTCACGGAATGAGTTATGCTGTTGCATCGACAGCTACTAGTACAATAGCCTCGACGCTAATTCCTTATTCACGTCAAGGAGAAGGCATCGGTTATTTTAGCATGTTTATGAGCATTGCTATGGTCATTGGACCCGCATTGGGTCTTTTTCTCTGGAAAGATGAGAATATTAATGTACTACTGTTAGGCGTGTGTGTGATTGCCGCTCTCTCGCTGTTATTCACGTTAGGTGTTCGGATGCCAAAAGAAGATAAGGCTAACGTTATTGAAGCTGTTAAGGAACCTGCTAAGACGCGAAAAGGGCTTCGCTGGAGAGACGTAATCGAGCCGAAAGCCTTGCCGATATCACTTGTCGGATTTACGCTTGCTTTTTCCTACAGCTCCTTGTCTGGATTTATAGCTTCTTTTACGAAAGAAATTCATCAATCACAGCTAACTGGTTATTTTTTTGTGGCTTTTGCAATTATGATTGTATTGTTTCGCCCGGTTATAGGTAAAGTATTCGATAAATATAATGAGCATATTCTCATCTATCCCGGAATTCTAATCTTCGCCGTTGGATTGCTTAGTTTAAGTCAAGCTCGGTCTGGTTTGATGTTAATGATGTCTGGTGTCATTATGGGAATTGGATATGGTGCACTTATGCCATGTTTCCAGACTCTTGCGCTTAAATTAGCGGCTAAAGATCGTAGAGGTAGTGCGAATGGGACCTTTTTCTTGTTATTTGATTTGGGTTATGGAGCGGGCTCCTATTTCATGGGTTTAATTGCTTCTTATACGGATTACCGAATGATGTATGAGGTTGCAGGGGGAGTAACACTTCTTTCGCTTGCTGCGTACTATTTGCTTCATCATGTACCTCAGGCCAAAGCTAAGCTGCACATACAAAAATCAAATATAGACGTTGTATAAATAGATGGTCTTGGCTGTATGATATAATTATTAGAAAAAAATATGGGGAGAACTGTATGACTACAATCATTGATAAAATTGCATGGATTCATATTCAGAATGGACAAGTTTTGTGTGCGCGTTCCAAAGGGAAAGATACCTATTATTTGCCTGGAGGAAAAAGAGAAGCTGGAGAAACAGACGAGGAGACGCTCGTGCGCGAAATCGAGGAAGAGATCTCTGTTCGTATTAAACCAGAAACCATCTCCTATTTTGGAACCTTTGAAGCGGAAGCTCACGGTAAAGAGGAAGGCGTCATAGTTAAAATGACATGTTATATCGCGGATTTTGAAGGTACACTTAGTCCTGCGTCGGAAATTGAAGAGTTATCCTGGTTATCTTATAAGGATAGAAATCGTGTTTCAGTTGTTACACAGATCATTTTTGATCAATTGCATGAGCATAAATTACTTTCCTAATCCACAATTTAAAGTTCTGAAAGCCCGTTTTAAGCCTAAGAGATGGCTTGAGGCGGTCTTTTTTTTGAAAATATACGAAAGGCTTATAGGGGCAACAACATCGTTTATTTTGCTTTGGGACAGATGTCCTTTTTTAAAGGCCTGAATTGCTTTTTAATATGTAAGAGATCGAAGTTGAGGAGAGAGAGAAATGAGAGGAATTATATTTGCGTTTTTAGCGGGGGCTTGTATCACTCTGCAAGGAGTATCTAATGCTCGAATTAGTCAAGATATTGGGACTTGGCAAGCTGCGACAATTACACAGTTAACAGGATTTATCATGTCGTTACTAATCCTCTTATTTGTTAGAGATGGGAAATGGCAAGGAATAAAAGAAGTAAAACCATTATATCTAATTGGCGGATCTTTTGCCGCAGTCGTTATTTTCAGTGAAGTCACTGCCATTCAACAGATTGGCGTTACTTTTACTATATCGACATTGCTGATTGCACAGCTATGCTTGACCTTCTTAATTGATATTAAAGGCTGGTTTGGGATGGAAAAACGACAAATGAGACTCCCACAGTTTATTGGGATAGGGTTGATGATTGCGGGAGTAGTGATTTTGAAATTCTGAGAATACAATCAACAACTGGAGGAGTTACGTTATGATTTTAGGGTTAATATTAGCGCTTGTCGCGGGTTCATTCGTTAGTTTACAAAATATTTTTAATACGAAGGTTAATCAAAAGGTTGGATCTTGGGCCACAACGACGTTAGTATTAGGGTTGGGTTTTCTGGCTTCCTTTATCATGAGTCTTATCTTTGAAGGCGGCCGAATATTTACTTTGCGAAATATGGAGCCTTGGTACTGGATCAGCGGATTGATCGGGGTGGGTGTAGTAATCTGTCTCGTGCAAGGCACCAAACGTCTTGGGCCAACCTATGCGATCTCGATCGTATTAATCTCTCAGCTTGGGTTTGCTTTATTGTGGGATTCCCTCGGCTGGTTAGGGCTTGAAAAGGTTCCATTCACCTGGAAGCAGTTGGTCGGAGTACTCGTGATTGTTGGCGGTATTCTAGTGTTTAAGCTAGGTGGTGCCCGGGAGACTCAAAAGTCGGCTTAATTTATCCTCAGACTCATGTTTGTCAAAATAGAAGTGATGGCAGTCACACGAGAGTGAAAGCAAATCAATCTATACTTTGGGAAAGTAGTAACTCAATTATAAATAAGGAGCAGATCATCCAATGTTCATACAATTGAACTCTCTAACTACAGAAAAGTTAAATGAAAACCTTGGTGAACGACCAGGTTATTTTAAATTGTTCTTCGATACAGAGGGCTGTGGTTGTAATGGCGTGATCGTAATTCAGATTATTAGTGAACCCCATGCTACAGATATTGAAGTTCAGAAAGAGCCCTTTACTTTTTTTGTGGACCGTCAACAGGAATCTTTATTTGATGAACAGATGCGACTTGAAGCAGATGAGAATTACCCGTCATTCAGATTAAGTAGTGATTCGGGCCTGTTAGGAAGCAATATTCGAGTAAAAGATATTCGCTGAGTAGAGCACTGCTACTAAAAACCAGAGCATTTGAGATCATCTCTCAATGCGCTGGTTTTTTAAATTTCGTTCCTATATATGGCACTTGCAATTCGTTTCTTACCCATTGGGTTTTTTCATAAAAGCTATATGGTCTATTTTGCTGTTAACCAGTGTAATTAACTGTTCTGCCATATAGCTCGCCGAATATTTGAAATTGACTTCAGCCCAGTGCATAATGACACCTACTGTAGCAGACATTTGGTAACTCAACATAATTTCATAATCCACAGGAGCAGCATCAGCTTCTATCTCAATTCGCATATCCTCACGCATGGATTCCCGTAAACGGTCGAACAGTTCAACAGTCATTTTCCCTCGTTCCACTGCGGATAAGGCTAAAAACTCCGCTTTATGCCCCTCAATATATTCGAACAGCTGCAGAATGGAAGGGAAGACCTCCGTTGCCTCAATACGTTCCAATCCCTCATAAGGGTCTAATAGCGCCTCACCTATACCCTGTAGAAATTCATCATGTATTTCCTTAAGCAAAGCCTCTTTACTCTCAAAATGCTTATAAAAAGTCCCTCGATTGTAATCCGCTCGATTAGTCACGTCCAAAATCGTAACTGAATCATAACTATTTTCCAATATTAGCTCAACGAATGCAGATTTCAGAGCTTGGCGTGTTCTTCTGGTTCTTCTGTCTTCATGTTCTTCCTGTATCAAAAAAACTACCTCCAGCTATGATCTTTTTATCGTTCATTTATAGTTCTTACTTTAAAAGTAACAAAAGATCAGCTAATGTTCAAGATTTAGACATAAGTAAACACGGAGAGCAAGTATGTTGGTTAGGCGACATTACTTAAAATTCTGATTATTGAATAGGTTAACTAATGGGGTGTACTCTAGTAATAGAGATAGGTTATCCCATCTCCTAAGACTATAATATATAGCCAATTCATAACAAAGGATGCGAACATACAATGAGTGAATCAAATGTAAAAACTGCTGTAATTACTGGAGCTGCAGGTGGAATAGGTAAAGAGCTTGCCCGTCGATTGTCTGATCGTAAACTGAATCTTGTACTTGTCGATCTGAATGAAGAAGCGATAAAAAATGTCATCCAAGATTTAGGCTTAAATGAAACTAACTCTTTAGCTGTAGCTGCGGATGTCTCTAATGAAGAAGACGTTCAGAATTATGTTAATAAAGCGGTAGAAAAATTTGGAACCATTGATTATTTTGCAAACAATGCCGGAATTGAAGGTCCAGCAGGTCAAATCGAAGAGCTTAACGTTAAAGCACTCGATCTTGTATATAACGTCAATGTACGTGGTGTATTTCTTGGACTACATTATGTAATTCCTGTGATGAAAAAACAAAACTCAGGTGCTATTCTGAACACTTCTTCTCTGGCAGGACTCATGGGTGCACCAGGTATGGCCCCTTATATTATGTCTAAGCATGCTGTAATTGGTCTGACTCGCGTAGCTGCAAATGAGCTTGCACCACTTGGTATTCGTGTAAATGCGGTACTCCCAGGAACGATCAATACACAAATGATGCGTAAAATTGAAAATAATTTTGGAAGCGCAGAAGAATACAAGGCAGCTAACGAAGCTGCAACACCTATGGGACGCTACGGAGAACCGCAAGAGGTTGCCGCTGTGATGAACTTCCTTCTTTCGGATGAGGCTTCATTCGTAACGGGTTCTCTATATACAGTCGATGGTGGTATGATAGGTCAATAATGCAAGCTGATTTCGATCATTAAGGATACTTCAAATAAAGGATTGGGCCTGTGCGTCAAGCATTGGGTCCAATTCTTTTTTATTTAGGATACCCGGATCGGATTTTATAATAAGCAATTTGCTGAATTATCTTATAGAATATACAAAGGGGATTTAATCTTTTTAAGTATTGATCAGTGATTTAGATAAATTGTTGGCGAGGAGTGTTCATATGCATGAATTATCTCAACAGGATTTTAATGAAGTGAAACCGTTACTTACAGGTGCTCCTATTCATCCTGAAATTCTCTCCATTATCGAGGGAAATAATCCGGGCTGGATTTTTGTAGATCAACTTGTAACACCAAAAAGCGCGTTGGTATGGAGTAAGGGGATGCAAGGATTTTATATTATAGGCGATCACACCAATGAGTTATTTATTAAGAGCTTAGATAGTTATATATCCAGTCATATTGCACCGAGGATGAAAAAGCTTGGGCTGGAGTATTTTGAAGTCTCAGGTCAACACAATGAATGGAATCTGGCATTGATGTTTCCTTCTAGGAAGCTATATCCTTTTGAACAAATGGTGTTCAAGTTATTCCACAAGCCCGTTGAGTCCCTTAATAATGCGATTAGAATTATAAATCTTAAAATGCTGGACTGGGAGGACTTAGATCTAAAGAATATAGAATTTGTACATGATAATATTGATTTATTCTGGTCATCGAAAGAAGACTTTAGGGCAAAAGGCTATGGATATGCTGCTGTTGAGGGAACTGAGATTATGGGTGTATGTTATTCTAGTTTCGTTACGGAGGATACACATGCTATCGGAATTGAAACTCTCTCCAAGTATCGGAATAGAGGAGTGGGGACTCATTTAGTGGCCTTAGTAGCGGAGGATATACTTACAAATGGTTTTACGCCTTACTGGGACTGTTCATTAGATAATGAAGCTTCCCGAAAGCTAGCGCTCCGTTTAGGATTTCAGCAAATTCATCAATATAAGTGTAGTGCTTTTTCAATATGACGGTTTCGCAAATTATTAGGTTAGGATGAACATTATGAGAATATTGCTCGTAGAGGACGATAGAACGATTGCTTCAGGACTTGAATATTCCTTGCAGCAGGATCATTTTGAAACTATTTTATGTTATGATGCAACCTCTGCTAGGAGGGTGTTGGCGGAGCGGTTATCTGAAGTAACACTTTGCATTTTTGATCTCTCTCTACCGGATGGCAGCGGATATGATCTGTGTAAGATCGTGAAGGAGCGGAGCGATATTCCGGTCATCTTTTTAACTGCGATTGATGACGAAGTTAATGTAGTGATGGGACTTGATATGGGAGCAGACGATTACATAACTAAGCCATTTCGGATTCGCGAGCTGTTATCACGCATTAAATCGGTGTTAAGGAGATATAACAAGCAGGCTCAAACTCCATCTAATTTTGAACTAGAGAATATACGGATTAATACGCTTGAAGGAAAAGTTTATAAGAACGGCGATGAAGTTCTGCTAACAGCATTAGAATATCGTCTGCTTCTGATATTTGCTAATCATGTGGGACAAGTCCTTTCCAGAAATCAGTTGTTAGAGCGGATTTGGGATGTCGCCGGAGAATTTGTAAATGATAATACATTGTCTGTGTATATTAAACGCTTAAGGGAAAAGTTAGAGGATAACCCGCAAGAACCCACATTGATCAAAACAGTACGCGGTTTAGGGTATAAGGTTGGTGATTAGATGTTACGAAACAGAGAATTTAGATGGTTATTACTAACGATGACTACGATCAGCCTTCTGGCGATTATAGGAACGGCATTTATTTCATCAGCAGCGATGGGGATCACGGCGGTAACTTCAGTTCTGCTTATAGGTTGTTGTTTATTATTTACCCGCTGGAGATACCGCGAAATTGAGAAGCTTTCAGGGTATCTACGTCAAATTAGCAGCGGTAATTATTCGCTCGATGTTCGTGATAATCAGGAAGGCGAGCTTAGTATCCTGAAAAATGATATTTATAAGGTGACGTTGATGTTATCGGAGCAGCGTTTGCTTTTGCAAGAGGATAAAATAAAGCTTACCAATGCGATCTCCGACATCTCCCATCAGCTCAAAACACCACTTACCTCCATGACCGTGATGGCAGATTTATTAAGTGATCCTGATCTGGACGTTGAGAAAAGAATAGAATTTACGCGGAAAATCAGCCTTCAGCTCGATCGAATTGGCTGGCTGGTTTCTTCATTATTAAAGTTCTCAAAGATCGATGCCGGAACCATTCAATTTAAAAAAGATTCAATAAAAGTAAAGAAGCTTGTTCAGAAATCTATGGAGCCCATACTGATTCCAATGGATATTAAAGAGCAACGGATCCAAATCGAAGGTGAAGACGCTACCTCATTTATAGGCGATTGCAATTGGACAACTGAGGCGATGATTAATATTCTGAAAAACTGTGTAGAGCATACACCTGCTGGGGGAGAGATTACGATTTCTTTTGCAGAAAACACGCTGTTCACGGAAATTGTCATTACTGATAATGGCAAAGGAATTCCTAAGGCAGAGATCCCCTATATTTTCAAACGATTCTACAAGGGTACAAATGCAAACGAAGACAGCGTTGGAATTGGACTTGCCTTGGCGCAAAGTATTATCACTGAACAAAACGGCACGATTGATGTGGTGAGTGAAGTAGGAAAGGGTACACAATTTCGGATCAAATTTTACAAGCAAGTGATTTAACACTTATGGCTTAGTGACTAGAATGTCACTTAAGAGTCACTGAAGAGTCATTGTAGACAGATATACTGATCTCATCAACAAATGGGGGTCTAACAATGGATATTTTAAAGATTGAACATCTGTCTAAAACATATGGTAAAGGCGAGACCGCAGTAAAGGCTCTGGATGATGTATCTTTTTCAATTAAAAAAGGTGAATTCGTAGCGATTATTGGACCATCCGGCTCAGGAAAATCAACTATTCTGCATTTATTAGGTGGGGTGGATAGACCGACAAGTGGTAAAGTATTTGTAGATAACACGGATATTTATGATTTGAATGAAACACAGCTGGCGATCTTTAGACGCAGACAAATTGGTCTTATTTATCAGTTCTATAATCTCATACCGGTGCTGACGGTTGAAGAGAATATCACACTTCCGTTGCTGCTCGATCAGCATAAAGTGGATAAGAAGCAATTTGCAGATACCGTGAAGGCGTTAAATTTGGAAAATCGTTTAAACCATCTGCCGAATCAGCTATCAGGCGGACAGCAGCAGCGGGTATCCATAGGCAGAGCATTAATTAGTAACCCTGCAATTATGCTGGCAGATGAGCCAACTGGTAATCTAGACAGCAAGAATAGCAGTGAAATTATTGAATTATTAAAAATGTTTAATAAAACGTATAATCAAACACTGATTGTGATTACTCACGATGAACGTATTGCCTTGCAAGCAGATCGGGTCATTACTATTGAAGATGGAAGGATCGCTAAAGATGAGGTGATTCGTCCGTGAATATCGTAAACAAATTAACTATAAGACATTTGAAACAGAATAAGCGAAGAACATTGGTTACTATCATTGGAGTCATCATTTCAGTAGCTATGGTAACGGCTGTGGCGACGTTAGGTTTTTCTTTTATGGAATTAATGAAGAAGCAAAGTATCTCTACAAATGGAGAATGGCATGTCCAATATAGAAATGTTACTAAAGCTCAGCTCAAAGCGATAGAAACAGATGATGCGACAAAAGCCCTAGTGATCTCCAACGATCGTGGCTACGCCCCTTTAGAGGGTGGGAAGAATGAGAATAAACCCTATTGGTATATCAAGGAATATAATGCAGCTGGTTTTAAACAATTTCCGATTGAACTGCTGGAAGGTAGACTCCCGAAGACAAACCACGAAGTAGTCATTTCTGAGGAGATTGCAAAAAATGCAAAAGTCTCGTACAAGATTGGTGAAACTTTAACGCTTGATGTGGGTGAACGTGTCACTAGCGATGATGAAAATAGTGGCCAACCCCTATCTCAGAATGAACGATTACGGACTGAAGAGGATACCCTGCTTGAAAAGATTATTCATAAAAAATCAATGAACTATACGATTGTGGGAGTGATAAAACGTCCTACTTGGGAACCAACATGGTCTCCGGGTTATACTGCCATAAGTTATGTGGATGAAAGCATGATTGGAGCAGCTGAAAAAACCACAGCGACGGTTGTATTAAAAAAGGTGGACAGCTCCATATACAAGCATGCAGAGGAATTGGCAAAAGAAAATAAGATCGAGTCGATCTCTTATAATAATAGTCTGCTCCGCTATTATGGTGTGACGAATAACGATGGCTTACGTAACACACTTCTTTCATTGTCAGTAATTATTATGGTTGTGATTATCATTGGTTCCGTTTCTTTAATCTATAATGCTTTTGCGATCTCTGTCTCGGAGCGTGCACGTCATTTAGGGATGCTCTCCAGTGTAGGGGCTACAAAATGGCAAAAGCAGAATTCAGTGTTTTTTGAAGGAATGATTATCGGTTTAATTAGTATTCCAATTGGGATCATTTGCGGTATAGCAGGCATCGGGATCACTTTTATGTTTATCAATTCGATGATTCAAGATGTATTAGGGATAACTGAGAGATTAACGTTGATTGTTACACCTCTGTCTCTACTAACCGCTTGTTTAGTTTCAATACTGACAATTTTTATATCCACCTATCTTCCAGCCAGAAAGGCTTCAAAGATCTCGGCAATTGATGCGATCAGACAAACAACCGATGTTAAGCTCTCAGGTAAAGCGGTGAAAACATCCAAGTTCGTGCGCAGATTGTTTGGTATTGAAGCAGAAATTGGTTTGAAGAATTTAAAGAGAAATAAACGCAGGTACCAAGCAACCGTGTTCTCACTTGTCATTAGTATTGTTTTGTTTTTATCTGTATCAGCGTTCACTTCTAATATGAGAAGGTCGGTAGAACTCTCACAGGATGGTTTGAACTATGATATTCAAGTATATATGGGGACTGAGGACGCTCAAAAAGTGGACCGGTTGACGAAATCGATATCCAAATTACCTAATATAACGGAATATAATGTGACTAGGGAACTTAGTGTGAGTTCATGGATTGATGAGAAAAATATGGCGAAAGAATTGCAAGAGATTGTGCAGGCGGATAAGAGTGTTCTAAAGAACGGGAAATATCCTTACTATATTCAGATCTTTGCACTAAATGAACAGAGTTTGAAAACCTATGCAGAAACGGTCGGTATAAATTATGAACAACTAACGAAGCTTGATCAGATGACTGCTATTGTGAATGATACGGTTACCTTTGAGGATGAGAAAGCCAAAAAAATTGTTGAGACCAAAGCTTTTCACTCTGAAGTCGGCCAAAAGCTTGAGCTTATTTATACGGATTGGGATACCAAAAAAGAGACGGATTTATCACCAGTAAAAATTGTCGCTTTAACTGATAAACGTCCAATGGGAGTACATTCAGCAATGGTTGGTGGAATAAACATCATCGTCTCTGAACAAGTCTTCGATAAACTAACAAATGATGCGATGAGCAAAGATATTCAAAGCCGGCTTAACTTGAACAGCACAAACCCATTAGCAACACAACAAGCCATAGAGGAAATGAAAGAGCGGAATATCTATGTTCAAAATGTGTATCAAAATAGACAAAATAGTGAGCAGATGATCATGTTAATGTCTATTTTCACCTATGGTTTTATTGCTTTGATTACTTTAATATCAATTGCGAATATTTTTAATACGATATCAACTAGCATATCTCTTCGTAAAAGAGAGTTTGCGATGCTGAAGTCTGTGGGCATGACACCAAATGGTTTTAATAAAATGATTAATTACGAAAGTGTTTTTTATGGAATAAAGTCACTACTATATGGGCTTCCGATTAGTATAGTTATTATGTACTTGATCTATAGATCAATGATGAGCAGCTTCTCTTATGGATTCACACTTCCGTGGATGAGTATCTTGTGTGTCATATTGGCAGTATTTATCATCGTTGGTGCAGCCATGTTATATTCAAGCTCTAAAGTGAAAAAAGAGAACATTATCGATGCATTGAAACAGGAAAATATATAACTATTACCCCAACATTGCCGCGTTTAACGCGGCTTTTTTGTGTCATATCTGACACGTTGGTATGTAAATTCTTATAAATTCCTATGATATAATGTACACAATTGAATTGAACAGATTATAACCACGAGGTAGGTGTCAACGAATTGAGAACAGTTGTCGTGATTGGCGGGGGAATTACTGGATTGTCTACCGCTTACTATTTACAGAAATCTATAGAGCATAACAAGCTAGATGTAAAAATCATTTTGGTTGAAGCCAGCGATAGACTGGGCGGCAAAATCAGAACACTAAAACAAGAAGACTTCATTATGGAGTCTGGGGCAGATTCTATTGTCACCCGTAAAACGAATGTTGCACCTCTGATTGAAGAGTTGGGTATACAAAATGAGGTTGTATATAACGCGACAGGAATATCCTTTATTTATACAGAAGGTAAACTGAAGCAAATTCCTAAAGATGCAGTCTTTGGCATTCCGCTCAGTATGGAGTCGCTTGCTACAACAGAACTGATCTCAGCTGAAGGAAAGGTTGAAGCACTCAAAGATTTCTACACTCCCAATAATAAGTTTACGAAAAACGATTCCGTGGGTGATTTTCTAGAAGCTTTCTTTGGAAAAGAACTTGTCGAGAAGCAAATTTCACCGGTTCTTTCAGGTGTATATTCCGGGAAGCTAAGCGAACTTACAATAGCCTCAACGCTGCCTTATTTGATTGATTATAAGAATGAATACGGCAGTATTATTCAAGGCTTATCCGCAAATAAAGCCAAATTTCAAGGGAATGGTGATAAGAAGTTCATGTCATTCAAGGGAGGTGTATCTGCCTTGATCGACTCTATGGAAGAACATCTTTCTAATTCGGAGATCATCAAAGGGATTCGTGCCGAAAGAATTGAGAAGCGTGGAGAGCAGTACCAGGTAACTTTGGCAGATGGACGAATCATAGACTCCGATGTTGTCGTACTTGGAACGATGCATTCTACTGCACAAGCGCTACTTCAAGACGAAGAACTAAATGAAGATTTCAATCAGTTATATAATAGTTCTATGATTAGTGTATATTTAGGATTTGATATCCCCGACAGTCAGCTGCCTGCGAATGGCACAGGGTTCATCACTGCCAACAGCGATGATGTTCTATGTAATGCGTGTACGTGGACAAGTCGCAAGTGGGAGCATACGTCAGGACAACAGCGTCTGCTTGTCAGACTCTTTTATAAAAGCTCAAACCCTCATTATGATTCGTTGATCAAGCTATCTGAAGAGGAACTATTGAAGGTGGCTTTGAAAGATATACAGACCAGTCTCGGGATAACAGGACAGCCAGCTACCTACGATGTGACCAAATGGCATGATGTAATGCCAAATTACCATAAACTTCATCATCAAATTGTAGTATCCTTAGAGAAGAAGATGACAGACAGGTATCCTAATGTTATCCTTGCTGGATGCTCCTATTATGGTGTAGGCATTCCAGATTGTATTGCGAATGGAGAAAAAACAGCAGAGCGTATTTTGGAACAAGTAATTACACATTAAAAAGGAGGGTGTACAATCGTGAGAAGATTAGCGATCAGCTCTATGCAAAGTCTAGACTTATAAACAACGGCGGTTGTTTGTATAGAGCGAAAAATTGATTTTACCGCTAGTGCAGTGTGCATGGGTTGTTTAAAGAATAGACTTTGCTACCTTCAAACTCATAAAAAGTTTAAGGAGCAGAGCGATTATGAAATATGTAAATGCAGATACGATTTTCCCAAAAGAATTATTAGAGGAAATTCAGAAATATATCAACGGGGGTATGGTTTATATCCCTAAACCTGAAGAATCACATGTAAAATGGGGCGAAAAGTCAGGGAGCAGAAAATACTTAAGATCTAGAAACATCGAAATCTGTCTAAGGTTTGCTGTGGGTGCAACGGTTGACCAGCTTTCAGATGAATATTGCCTATCTAGGGATAGTATTAAGAAAATCATTTATTCAAAAAAATAGCTTATCATCCAAAAAAACCACGTTAGAGGAAACTCTGACGTGGTTTTTGGAATTTAATTATAATTTAATCTGAAATACCATACTTTTTCCGATATTTATTGATCCCATCTACAAACTGTCCTTCATACTTCACGCCTTCTTCCATCTTTTTATTTGCGGCATTAATAGCTGTACTAGAAACCTTTGTTTTGTATAGTGCTTCTTTCATCATTGTCATTGCTTCTAATTGCAACTTAATCGCTTTTAAGTAGATTTCATGTAACGCCTGCAATTCTGTATTGGGTGCTTTAATCTTTTTCGCCTCTATTACCAACTTAGTGTAATTAGGAATGATCACATTATTAAAAGCTGTATAGCGTTGTTTTCTATTGTTACCTGTATCTATTCTGTTCTTTACATATGCCTCAGAGGCAATTTCGTCAAATTTAAAAATCGCTGCTATTTGATTAGAATAGGTTGTGAAATCTATTACTTCTTGTGGCGTTTTCATCTTTTCTTCATAATCTGCCTCAGATAGAACGGTAATAGGGAATCTTTCTTCAGACCAACCAGGAATGTTGAAGACTACTTCTGCAGAACCTTCTTGAACTCCTGTAATAATATAATCTGAGTAACCATCCAATTCAATGGTAAGTATAGATTCATCAGAAACTTCAGGTGTCAATTTTGCATATGTAAGACTGGTCATTTCAGCTAGTAAGCGAACTTTTATTTTTGTGGTCCCACCCACGGGAATAACATCACTAGATAAAGTAATACTCGCTTCGTTGAGCAATTTCTTATCAGCAGCAAACACAGTGGATGGCATTAATAGAGCAATAACCATAGTGCATAGTATCAAATATCGACCAAACCTTTTCATTTTCAATCATCCTTATCTATTGATTTTGTATTTACTGGTAGCAATCTCGTCTTCCATAAACTTACTATTCCTCCCTGAGTTTTACTATAAAGTGTTTCTTCTCAAATACCAACTACTTTTTGTGCTTTAAATCTCTATACATCGATTGGGAATGGATTACTGAATTAAATGAAGTCAAATATAAAGATAGATAGGGCGACAACCTGTATTTTTTGATACAAGTAGTAGCCCTATCCATTAAATATGTAATGCTATACGATTTGTTTATTCATATTCAAAGAGGCTTCAAATGCATCAATTATATACAGGAATCGTTCTGCTTCTCGGAATACATGATCCGCAAGCAATGGATGGATGATGCTCTTTATTCGGCATTCCTCAATAAGATCACGTGCCGCTTTCTTAAAGTCACGGAGAGATTTAACTGAGACTTTATTCTCGTCAAGTTGCTGACTGAGCAGGGGTTTGGTTTTCATTAATAATTGCGTCTGATAAAAGATCTAACCTACCCTGATTCAGTTCTTCCAGTCGATTTCGAAAATAGTTGGCTTCCCTACTGACATGATCCACTAATAAGGGAAAGTTCGTTCCGCCTGGAAGCTTACATTGTAGAATTAGACCTAGTATTTTCCTTTTAAACGCCCAGATATGTGAAGCTGCACTATGAACTTCCTCATTAAACTTCCATATTACTGCTGGATCAGAATCCACAGTGAATCCGAGTGATTTATTCTCTATGGCTTCGAATGTGGCATAGAAATGGTTTGCTTCATTAATTAGTTGCGTATCTTCACAACGAAACCCTAATTTAAGAAAAAAAGAGTGTTCTTTCATGATTCGTGACCAGAATCTTATTTCATCTAGAGGTCTCGAAACAAAAGGATCCGGCATATCTGAGTACACCCCCCATTTTCATACAATTATAATCTGCGTGAGGTTTGTACTATATCCGCAAAAGTTAAGACGAGTATATAGAAGTACAGTAGGTACGCTTAACTTAATTATCAAATATAAATGGTGACATTATATAAAAATCAATTCTAATCGAATATGGCATATAACTAGAGCGAGGTCGTAATTATACTAAAAAAGAAGTGACAATAGACAAGAAATTGTGGAGGTATGATGGAGATTAAGCTTGTTCCAGTAACCATAATATTTGAGTGATCTCCATAAATATATTCAGGAATTCGACAGAAGGTAAGGAGGGAACGACATGAATATCACAATCACCTTAACTGACAGTGCCTCGAAGTTTATTATTAACAACCTTTACCCACTATACTTACACGATCTATCAGAAATATGGGGGACGATTCCTAATCGATATGGGATATTCGAGGAGGACGAGACACAGTCACTGCAGGAACAGAATAAAGTCTTCGACATTTGGTGGGAGAAAGCTGGCATTTTGTATCCTTATTTAATAAAAGAAAATGATATTCCAGTAGGGTTTGCATTAGTTGCTACACCACCATACACACCGTCTGCTTGTGAATTCTATTTGAATGAATTTTTTATTCTACGGCCCTTCCGTGGTAAGGGGATCGCTGAATATGCGGCTAAGGAAGTCTTTAAGCTTCATTTGGGTAACTGGGAGCTGCAAACGAATCCCACGGATACAAATAGGAGAGCACAGCATTTTTGGAGGAAAACTTTAAAAGAATACACTGGTGATAGTTATTTAGAGGAATGCGGGAAGTCATATGATGATGAATTAAAGATGATTTTTACATTCAATAACCAAACAAAATTATCGAATCCATAAAAGGGGATTTCGAAGTTATGTTTAAGAATTCATTCCTAAAGGCAAAAGCTTATAAGTACAATTCACTGCAATATTTAGTGGCTTTAGTGCTTGGAATGGATTCTAACACAACCGAATAGGTTTTATAATAAAAGCCGATCTAACTATCGTAGTTAGATCGGCTTTTGTTGATCTTAACTATTTGAAGTATTTAACTCGCAAATATATGCTTACCAATTTTTAAGTTTTGAGGACGTGACCAAATCCATGCACTAGTTGCTGTATCGGGATTGAAATAATAGATTGAATGGTTTGTCGGGTCCCAACCTCGAACAGCATCAAGAGCAGCTAAATAAGCTGTCTGATTTGGTGTAAGCCAATACTGGCCGTCAGATACGGCTGTGAAAGCTCCTTTTTGGAATACAACTTCTTTGATATTGTCAGGAAATTGACTAGATTGTATACGATTCATGACTACTGCACCCACTGCAACTTGTCCAACATAAGGCTCACCGCGAGACTCACTGTAGATAACTTTAGCCAAAATATCCATTTCATTAATATTAAGCGTGTGTTTTTTTAAAATATTCCAAGTTTTTGTCCCCGAAATCCCATCAGCGCTTATGCCATAGGCCTTTTGAAATTTAGCAACCGCTGCTTTCGTCTGTGATCCGTATACCCCATCTAAGGGCTCAGTATAGAAATCAAGGGTTTTTAATCTATATTGTAGATCCCATACATCTCCTGAAGAACTTCCTATGGTTAATACCGGAGCTGCATTAGCAGAACCGATGATAGTAGCCATGCTCACCAGACCCAAAAGAAGCAACAAAGTGAATATTTTAGTCTTCATTATAGCAGCCTCCTTTCTGAAAACATTATAAATATAGTTTAAGCATTGAGACAATACTCATTTAATGGAAAATAAATTACTGTTTTACAAACTGTGAATCCTTAGTTCCGTTTGTGATTTTCTGAAATGGGTAAAATAATACTTATAGGCAGATAAAATTTCGGAGGTCTTTTATATGAAAAAGCAATTATTTCTACTAGTCGTCGCAGCTGCTTTCAGCTTAAGTGCTTGTAGTAATGACAATAGCTATGGCAATCAGATGTCTTCTAACGATACACAAATGGAACATAACTCACATTCAAGTTCAGGTGAAGTTCCAAAAGATCTGAGGGTAGCGGAGAATCCTACTTACAAAGAAGGAAGTGAAGCTGTGATCCAAACTGACCATATGGAAGGGATGAAGGGAGCCATTGCGACAATTGTGGGAGCTTATGAGACGACAGCATATAATGTTTCCTATAGACCTACTACAGGAGGTCAGCCGGTCACAAATCATAAGTGGATTATTCATGAAGAAATAAAAGAAGCAGAGGATATATCCTATCAACCAGGCTCAGAGGTCATTATGGAATCTGATCATATGAAGGATATGAAGGGTGCAACGGCTCAGATTAACTCAGCAGAAAAAACCACTGTCTATATGATTAATTACAAACCTACTACGGGTGGAGATGAAGTGAAAAATCATAAGTGGGTAACAGAAGATGAGCTTTCACCTGTAAAATAATAGATCAACACAAAAACTGCAACTTACTCAGTTACGCATGAGTACGTTGCAGTTTTTGTTGTTTTATAGTCAGCTTCAAAAATAATTTGCGGTTAGGCTTTATCCACTGCAAGTTTTGAAGATTTCATGTTTGACAGGTCCTGTTCAGCTTCTTCAGGAACTGGCATTTGGTTAGAAGTACGAAGTGGAAGCTCCTTCAGGAAGAAGACAAGCACGAAAGCTACAACAAGCACAATGGTCCCGGTTAAGAACACGGATGACAATGTCTGTCCTAAAGCATCACGGATACCCTCAATCATTTGTAAGAAGACAGGCTGTACATCGGCTGGCAGACTAGCTTGAGTCTGTTCAAGCAATGGTTTGTTCATTAATGCCTGTGGATTAGCGAAGGAGAGCATTTGCTCAGCAAGTTTTGGATCTATCTGTGTGAAATCCGGCGCTGATGACGATTGCAGAGCTTCCTTCAAGTTTTTGGTAAGACTATTGGACATAACGGTACCCATGACTGCGATACCGATCGTACCGCCTAAATTACGGAATAATTGTGAGGAGGCCGTTACTACACCTAGTTCGGTGTGTGAAACCGCATTTTGAGTAGCTAGTGAGAATACTGGCATCCCCAATCCTAACCCAAGACCAAACACAATCATACTTAGGACAGCCATCGGTACATTATTCATAAATACCATAATTGTCATACCAGCAATCATAATGGGTATTCCAATTAATGCGTAACGTTTATACTTTCCTTTTTTTGCCATCTTTTGTCCGGTAAGGGCACTGGCTACAACCATAACGATCGACATTGGCATAGTAACATACCCTGCATAAGTCGCGGAGATCCCCAGAACACCTTGTACGAAGAAGGAAAGATAGATCATAGCTCCCATCATACCGAAGTTCATAATAAAACCAATAATATTAGATATGGTAACTACACTATTCTTAAATAGATGAAGCGGGAGTATTGGATTTTTAGCTTTGGATTCGACAAAAATAAAGAGAAGTGCCGAAACGACTGTTCCCGCCAACAGGCCGAGAATTTGCGAAGAACCCCAATCATATTCTGTACCTGCCCAGGTGAAGGCAAGCAGTAGAGGAACGATGGTAGTTGTCATTAACAAGGAACCTAAATAGTCGATGCTGGTTGACTCTCCGCGTTTGCCTTTAGGAAATAAGGTAAGAATCATCACGAAGGCCACTACACCAAGCGGTAGGAAGATCCAGAACAGCCAATGCCAATCCATATTGTCGATCAAAAAGCCTCCAAGCGTTGGTCCAAGCACACTGGAGAAACCGAATACGGCCATCATCAACCCCATCCATTTACCACGTTCACGCGGAGGGAATAAGTCACCTACGGCAGTAAATGCGGTGGATTGAATAATACCTGCACCTACCCCTTGAATCCCACGATAAATGATAAATTGATAAACATCGGAAGATGTTCCTGTCAGAAAAGCCCCAACCATAAATAATAGAATACCTGCTAATAGAAAGGGTTTACGTCCGAACATATCAGATAACTTACCGACAAGAACGGTCGCTATTGTTGATGTTAATAAATAAATGTTAATAGTCCAAGTATAGTAATCCATGCCATCAAGAATTGCGATTATACGCGGCATAGCAGTACTTGTAATTGTCTGATTAATCGCTGCGAACAGCATTGCAGCCATAATAGCTATCATAATACTAAGTTTTCGTTTGCTGGATAAATGTTCCATTCGATTGTTTCCCCGCCACTTTTTAAATTTTATCTCTTGTCTAAATCAGAAATTATAACTGCGAAAATTCTTCTTAAATGCTCAATATCTTCATCGGGCAGTATCTTAAAGTAAGATTCCATAAGTTCTTGATGGCGTTCCTGCACCTCTTTAATCGTTGCTTCTCCTTTCTGCGTAATGGTGATGTGTACCACTCTTCGATCATCCTTGGCGCGTTCCTTATTTACGTAATCTTCAGCGATTAATTGGTCTGTTACGCCTGTAATTGCTGCTGAGGTAATACCAAGAGCTGCAGCAATCTGTGATACGTTTTGTGGACCGTTCTTAGATAAAGTCCTGAGGGTTTTGAACTGTGTAATATTTAGGGGGTAGTCTTGTTTGTTCCAATCTTGAGAGATTCCTTTTAAAAAGGATTTGAACATAGTAGATATCTGAAGAAAATCTTCATTATTAGCCAAATCACGCCTCCTAAAGTTATGAAATAGGGCGGAATAAGTAATTCCATTAAATTTTAGATAACAACTAAATGATTAACTACTTAATTATTAAAGCGTGAAACAATATATCATCCTTTTTTATATCTCGTCAAGAAAAGGTTTGTTTTTTCGAATGAAATAGAGTGGGTTGATAATATATATAGGGAAAGGATCGGGGGAGTTTATATTGAGAGAATGGGTTAAGCATCAAGATCCAAACAATAAGTACGGTGCAAAGTTCACTTTAGGCGATAGAGATGTAGAGTTACCCCAAACGGCGATTATCTCAGTAACACGAGGAGAAAATTTCAATATATTCAGAATTATGATTAATGGAACTATTAATAATTTCGTTAAGAAGCAACTTCAGAAAAATGAAAATCTCCTATATGCTGAGCTCTCTGGACAACTTCAGGGAGGTGTCGGGCAGACTATAACGGTGTGGAAAAAAGGAAGCTCCATGAATAATTTCAGGAAAAAAGGTGCACATAAATTTGCTATGAGATTTTTTTCATGGGTTTTTTATGGCGGGAAAGTACAGGCTTACTTTTTAACATGGAAAATCTCAAACTCAATTCCTGAAGATAATGAAATTAAAGAAATAGTGAAAAAATATGGGAAACATTATGACGGTGGGAAATTATTAAAATCTGCGCAACAACCTCCCCTGAAATAAATAGTAACCCTCGACTAGGATGTGGGGTTATTCATCTGTTGTTGAAGTTCGTTCCTGAGCTAATGAATTATTTGTTATACTGTGTATAGTTATCGTTATTATCATTACATTAAAAAAGGAGCATTTATTTGAATCTAGCAACTCCTGTAACACCTATTCAACTTATGCAAGTACTTCTAAACGTTTCTGTGATTCGCCCTGTTTTTATATGGGGGGCGCCTGGTATTGGGAAATCTTCGCTAGTAGAAGCTTTTGCTGATCAGGTGGGTCTTCCTTGTGTGTCTCTATTAGGTTCTCAATTAGCACCTGAAGACATCATTGGAGTCCCGCAAATCGTTAACGGTAAGAGCCAATTCTGTCCTCCAAAAATGATTGCTCGGGATGAACCTTATTGTTTGTTCCTGGACGAGCTTAATGCCTGTTCTCAAGAAGTGCAAAAAGCTTTTTATAGTCTCATCCACGAACGCCGCATAGGCGATTATCACCTACCTGAGGGCTCTATAGTAATAGGAGCTGGTAACCGTGCACAAGATAGTGCAATTGTTAAACCTATGTCATCCGCGCTTATCAATCGGATGTTCCATATACAGTTAAATGTATCGTTTCAAAATTGGATCTCTTGGGCATATGAGCATAGCATTCATCCTATGGTTATTGAATATCTGGAATTGCGTCCCGATCATTTGTGGAGTGCACCTCCAAAGACTGAAGAGCCTTTCTCCACGCCACGCTCTTGGCATATGCTTAGTGATGCACTACATGAGTTTGGCGATGATATAAATGCGGATACCGTGGGGATTTTAGCGAATGGTTCACTGACACCTGCTCACGCCACACAATTCAGGGCTTTTTATAAAAATCTAACTGGAAAATATGAACTTAATCAAATTATAGATGGTAAATCCTCATTTCCAACGGCTCCAGAAGATCGGGATCTCCTGTATTTCCTGGCGCAATCCTTGCGTGCCCAGATTATCAAAGAACTCCCTCCGATTAAAGATAACGTACGAGATGGACATCGCCAATTTGCACACACTGTTAAAAAGCTGATTAAAGACCTGTCCGTCATTAGCTTTGAAATTGCACAGCTAGTAGTTGCTAAGCAGGAGCAAAGTGATAATATTCCAGATTGGTTAATGGTTGAAATTGTACGTGATTTACCACGTCTTGCAATAAAAGAGCGGGGGTAAATATGGCTAAAAAAACAACTCCAGATAATCCCGCTTTGAAAAATTTTAATGAAGCATGTTCGTTAATCGCGGATCATCCTATTTTTGCGCCGTTATCTGTTCGAGCTTCGATTATTCATAATGAAAATAGTCCCTATCCTGAAGACGGCTGGGCAATTGTCACTAATAACGGTTATATTTACACTCATCCTAAACGGCGTGGCGAGGTTGCTGAATGGATGTACGTTTTGGCACATTGTTTTCTTCATTTAGGTCTTGGACATTTAAAGATTAAAGAGAATCAAGTGGCGTGGAACGTTGCATGTGATGTGTACATAGCAAAGTTTTTAAATGACTTGAAGCTTGGGAAAGTACCCGCAGATATGGAGTCGCGAATTGATCTTACAATTAAAGATGAACAACAGCTTTACGAGCAGTTTATGATAAAAGGAATTCCGGACACCTCCAGATATTTTGGGACTGCGGGTGTTTCAAAACTGGATATGAATGTTAGAGAAACCACCAAAAGATACTGGGGAAAAGCACCGGATTGGGAAGCCTATTTTGCTTATGGGTTATCTAATGCTGTGACGAATGCAGTAAGTGTTGCTGGAGGCCATGCTAATACTATTAGTGACCCTGCACTTTCATTAACCGCTCCACAACGTGCAAAACGATGGTTTATGGACAGATATCCTTTATTAGGTGCGCTTGCCGCCGGCTTTGAGATTATAGAAGATCCAGCGATATGTCGGCGATTTGATATTTCCATAGCTGCCATTGACGTTATTGAGCGCAAAATATTTATGAACCCTGCAGCCGGACTAAACGATGAGGAGTGTATTTTCGTGATGGCGCATGAGCTTCTGCACGCGGGGCTTCAGCATCACGAGCGATGTCTTGGCCGGGATCATTATCTTTGGAATGTGGCTTGTGACTACGTAATAAATCTATGGCTAGTAGAAATGAGTGTAGGGGAGTATCCGCGAATTGGACTCTTATTAGATCCTGAGCTTAAAGGTTTATCTGCTGAAACGATTTATGATCGTATGGTCGGAGATATCCGCACTTATAAGAAACTGGCAACCTTGAGAGGGAATGGACTTGGTGACATTTTAGATAACGGTTCATCAAGTTTTTGGGATGCGAGAGAAGGACAGACACTAGATGATTTCTGTAAAAATGCTATGCAACAAGGACTTATGTATCATGAAGAGCAAAGCCGCGGTCTTTTGCCATCAGGCCTAGTTGAAGAGATTAGAGCGCTAGGCCAGCCACCTATTAAATGGGATGTAGAGCTTGCTCGGTGGTTTGATCATTATTTCTCACCGCTTGAGAAGACCAGATCTTATTCACGAATTAGCAGACGTCAATCTTCTACACCTGATATCCCTCGACCACAGTGGGTTCATAGCGGTGCTGCAGATGATGGCCGTACTTTTGGAGTTATTTTAGATACCTCAGGCTCAATGGATAAAAAGCTTCTGGCCAAAGCATTAGGAGCCATTTCAAGTTATGCGCAGGCTCGTGATGTTCCTTTTGCACGGATTATCTTTTGTGATGCTTGTCCTTATGATGCAGGTTTCATGCCCCCGGAGGCTATCGCGGATCGGGTACAAGTGAAGGGAAGAGGGGGAACGATCTTACAACCAGCTATTGATTTGATTCAACAAGCTGAGGATTTTCCGAAAAAAGGACCACTTCTAATTATTACAGATGGTTATTGTGACAAGCTGACCATTAAAAGAGACCATGCTTATATTTTGCCCAAGGGAAATGACTTACCTTTCTCACCCAAAGGACCTGTATTCAGAATAAATTAGGGCTTAGAATAAATTTAGAGCGAGGTAACAATGGATATGAATCCCCCCAAACATATTCTTTCAGCAGCTACAGTTGTATTCAATGATCAAGAAGAAATCTTATTAATAAAAGGTCCACGTAGAGGCTGGGAGTTGCCAGGTGGACAGGTTGAAGAGGAGGAGTCCCTTATAGAAGCAGCAATCAGGGAAGCCAAAGAAGAATCGGGCATTGATATAGAGATAAATAAGTTCTGCGGAGTTTTTCAAAATGTTGATCGATCTATTTGTACTAACCTATTTCTAGGGAAAGCCATCGGCGGCGAACCTGCTACTAGTTCCGAGAGCTTAGAAGTTGGTTTTTTTTCGATAGAACAAGCATTGGAAATGGTCACATGGAAAAACCTCAGACTGCGGCTGGAGTATTGTCTAAATGATAAGGTGCAGCCTTTTTACGTAGAGTTACGGGGTACAGAAGTTGAAAAAATTATATTTAAATTAGAAAACCAGCAAACTTTTTAGAGGTCCTCCTGCGTCCTAGCTAATGAGTGTCATCGGAAGGCACTTATAAATAGAGATGGAGGATGACGAGATATGAACAAAAGAACAAAAAATCTATTTAAAATGAGTGCAGTTGGATGTGTAGCCATTATGGGAGTGAGTGCAGCTTCTTTACCGGTTCATGCTATGGTTTCCACACAAGTAACAGCTAATGTTTCTGCGGCTTTACCGTCCAAGACACCAGCCCTTGCTGACATTAAAGTACAAGAAAAAGTACTTAACACAACAAGTAAATACCTGATTGCAGATTTAAAAGTACCACAGCTAACAGGAATGCTGGATACTCATTATCAAGATGAACTGAACGATATTATCCTCTCTCATGCTGAAAAGGATCTGGCACAGTGGGAGAAAGACGCCGCAGAAATGGGCAAAAAAGCACAAGCTGATCAAATGGAATTTCATCCTTATACTCTTTACATTACTTATGATCTGAAATCAGATGGAACAGGTTCTCCAGCAGGCGTTATCTCCTTGACTGTTACTACTGAAGGTTCTGAAGGTGGAACAAGCATGCCGCGGATCGATACTTATAATGTGAAAAATATAGCTGAGGCAGAACCTGTTGCACTAACGGATCTACTGGGCGCTAACTACAAAGAGAAGCTCGATGCAGACATTCTGGCAGAGATTAAAAAGGATTCAGATAAGGATTTCTTAGAAGAGTACACAGGAACTTCAACTGAGCAGTCGTTCTATATCGATAAAGGTGACTTAGTAATCGTATTCCCTAAATACAGCATTGCACCAGGTTATGTAGGTTCACCAGAGTTTCGGTTCAGCTTAAATCATAGTTCAACGGATACAACTAAGCTAGATTTGAAAAAAGTAGCTACTTTCACGAATAAGAAAGGCGTGCTCATGGTATCGCTTCGTGATGTGGCCAGTCAACTAAACTATGAATTGAAATGGAATCAGTCTACCAAAACCGCTGAGTTGATGAAAGGAGCGCAGTGGACAAGTGTTACGCTTAACAAAGATTCATACTTCTTCGCAAAAATGACTCCTAAAGCTTTAGGTGCCGCACCTGTTCTGCAAGATAACAAAACCTATGTACCTGTTCAATTCGTATCAGAAATTCTACAGGTTGAAGTTCAGAAATAACCATTTAGAAGTTTGTAAAAGTAGTTAGAATTATTAAAAACATCCAGCAGGGTAATTCTTGCGCGGGTGTTTTTTACTTTTGATAACAGATTAGCCAGTTTAAAGAACTTTTTGAGCTGCTCCTGCGTCCTGCCTATGAACAACAAATTAAGGGTAAGGACTGAAACAGAATGAATGACAACAAGCGTTATATGCCTGGTATTGATGGACTAAGAGCTTTTTCCGTACTCGCTGTCATAGCCTATCATTTGAATTTGAAATGGGCTGGGGGTGGACTGCTGGGAGTGGGAATCTTTTTTGTGATCTCGGGTTATCTCATCACAGACCAAATCATTAACCAATGGGAGCGTCATCGAAGATTGGACCTTCTGGACTTTTGGATACGTAGAGCACGGAGGTTGCTGCCGGCGACGATAGTCATGCTGATCGTTGTCACCATATGGCTCTTAATCATAGATCCCACGAGATTAAATGGGCTGACAGGAGATTTCATGTCATCACTATTTTACGTTAATAACTGGTGGTTAATATTTCATGATGTTTCGTACTTTGAAAGCTTTGGACCTCCATCACCGATCGGACATTTATGGTCACTTTCTATTGAAGAACAGTTTTATATTCTATGGCCGCTGCTGCTCGTATTAGGACTAAAGATCATACCTCGTCGAAGTAAACTTATTGCCTGGATTCTGGTTTGTGCTGCTGTCTCAGCTTTAACTATGGCTATGTTCTATGTACCGGGCACAGATCCAAGCAGGGTCTATTATGGAACAGATACTCGCATATTTGCACTTCTAATTGGAGCGGCGCTTGCCGTTGCATGGCCTAGTCAGAAACTTAAAAATACAGTCACAGAAAGATCTCGTTATATGTTTGATATCATTGGTGCTCTGGGACTGCTGGTATTAATGGTGCTAGTTTACCGGGTTAACGAGTTTGATGAATCACTATATCGGGGTGGATTTTTGATCATCTCTATCATTACTGCAGTAGTGATTGCTGTGCTTGCTCATCCTGCCAGTTCTCTTGGACGGAAAATGGGCTGTAAACCCTTGCGATGGATAGGTGTACGTTCATATAGCTTATACCTTTGGCATTATCCCGTAATTATTCTTACTAGCCCTAATGGGAATCCAGATGAGAGCGGCGTGCTTCGAATTATCCTTCAGTTAGCAGGAAGTTTTCTACTGGCAGCCTTATCATACAAATATGTGGAGGAGCCGCTCCGGCGGAGATCATTAAGAGATATTTGGAACCATTGGAGTGCAAAGCAACGCCGCAGCTACCGCCCTGTCTTTCTTATGACCATGATCTTTTTGGTTCTTATTCCGATTGCCTGCAATGGATATTTATCCAATGCTGAATCTGACACACCTACAATCGAAGTTGCAGATAAGCAGAATGTACAGCAAGAGAGAACAGCGCAAGATCCAATAGATCACAATTCATTGGCACCACCCGCAGAAAAATATACGACTGATGTTGAGAAGCAAAAACCTGACACTGAAGAGCAACAAGTTGAACCAGAAGGAAACATAGCGGTAACCGAGAAAAATCAAACCGGAAAGAATATTACGGCCATTGGCGATTCTGTCATTTTGGATGCAGCACCGTTTTTAGTAGAAAGTCTCCCTGGTATTGTCATCGATGGAAAGGTCGGCAGACAGATGATGCAGGCACAGGAGGTAATTGATCAGCTTAGAGCACAAGGACGGTTAGGGAAGCGGATGATCATAGAGCTGGGGACGAATGGAGCCTTTAACTCCAAGCAATTACGTAAACTACTAAACTCGTTAAGCGATGCGGAGCAGATTATTTTGGTCAATACACGTGTGCCGAGAAAGTGGGAGCAGACTGTGAATTCCACCCTTTCAAAAGTTTCCAGTGAATTCAGGAATACGACCATAGTAGACTGGTACTCAGCTAGTGAAGGAAAAGACGACTACTTCTACAAAGATGGTGTTCATTTGAAACGTGAGGGTGCCAAGTATTATGCATCAATTCTAATTAAAGCTTTGGAAAAAGAAAATAAATAATTTATTTGGAATCTCCAAACTTTTTTATACTCACCAAACGTCTTACTCCTGTTACAACACCAGATCACAAACAGAGAAGGATAATCGACCATGTTGAATAGGAAAACCGAGAAAATATTGACGCGATGTATCAAAGAAAACAAAGAAAATGTATACCGGCTTGCTTACAGTTATGTGAAAAACAAAGAGGATGCCCTCGACATTGTGCAGGATTCTATTTATAAAGCGATGACACGAATGGATTTGCTAAAGGATCACGATGCCGTGAAAAGCTGGTTTTACAGGATTGTCGTGAATACTTCCTTAGACTTTTTGCGCAGAAACAAGAAGGTTCAGACGATGGAGCCAGAGATAATAGAAACCTATAGTCCGGCTGTTGAGGATAGCTATACAGATATGGATTTGAAAAGAACACTGGAAGAGCTGCCGGCGAAATACCGAAGTGTGATTGTGCTTAGATATTTTGAGGATATGAAGATTAATGAAGTGGCTGAAGTTCTTAACGAGAACACCAATACAATAAAGACAAGGCTGTATCAGGCCCTTCAGTTATTGCGGGTGAAGCTGAATGATGAAGCCTTAAAGGAGATAAAGTAAGATGGACGAAAGAATACAAGAATTACATAAAGAGTATACCGATATTCCCATTCCGGAAGAACTTGATTTGATTGTAAACCGCTCTATAAAGCAGTCACTTAAAGCCAATAGAAAAAAACACACGACAACTAAGTGGGTGGCTAGTGTTGGTGCGGCCGCAGTTATTTTTCTAGTAGCCATAAACACTAGTACAACCGTAGCTAGTGCATTATCTTCCATTCCAGGCGTTGATCGGATAATAAAAGTACTAACTATTAAAGAATACGTTGTAGAAGAAGAGAACTACGATGCTAATATCAAGGTTCCAGCCGTTACCGATATGGAAAACAAAGAACTGGAGCTTGGATTGAACAGCAAATATTTAAGTGAGAATAAAGCACTATACGAAAAGTTCCAAGCGGAGATCGAAGCGTTGAAGGAACAAGGTGGGGGCCATTTGGGGCTGGATGTAGGTTATGAAGTGAAAACGGATAATGAGCGCATTTTCTCCATTGGCAGATATGTTGAGGAAACCGCTGGTTCATCTTCAATGGAAGTTACTTTTGATACGATAGACAAAGTGAACCAGATCCTTATTACATTGCCAATGCTATTTAAAGATGATCAATACATTGAACGCATCAGTGAAAATATTAAAGAACAGATGATTGCTCAAATGAAAGCAGACTCTGAGAAAGTTTACTGGATCCCTGAGTATGGCGATGATGTGCCAACGGATCAGTTTACCTCCATTACGAAGGATCAGAGCTTTTATATCAACACCGAAGGTAAGCTTGTGATTGTGTTTAACAAATACGATGTCGCACCTGGTTATATGGGCTCCGTTGAATTTGTGATACCAACCGCGGTGCTTGCTGATGATTTGGTCAGTCAGAAGTATATTCAATAAAAGAATTCTGGGAATAACGTCATCTGCGGTCCGAAACTTTGCAGAAAAGGGGATATAAGCGGAAATAAGATCATCTGGGTCCGAAAGTTTAGCCAAAACTCTTCGTCAAAGCCTCAAACATCGTTTGATGTCATTATTTTACGGGGGACGCAGCAGCTAACGGACTCAGCTGACCCTAAACGCAGCATTATCGCACTTTTGCAATTCTATCGGACCGCATAGTCGCTATTGGCACGAAAAACACGCCCCAAGCACACTTTTCTAACGAATAGCTGCACTGGGGTCCGAACCTCTGTACAAAAGGTGCTAAATGTGTAAATAAGGCCATCTGGGTCCGAAAGTTTAGCCAAAACTCTTCGTCAAAGCCTCAAACATCGTTTGCTCTCATTATTTGACGCGAACGCAGCAGCTAACGGACTCAGCTGACCCTAAACGCAGCATTATCGCACTTTTGCAATTCTATCGGACCGCATAGTCGCAATTGGCATGAAAACCACGCCCCAAGCACACTTTTCTAACGAATAGCTGCACTGGGTCCGAAACTCTGCACAAAAGGTGATAAATGTGGAAATAAGGTCATCTGAGACCGATAGTCTAACCAAAACTCTTCGTCAAAGCCACAAACATCGTTTGCTCTCATTATTTTACGGGTGACGCAGTAGCTAACGGACTCAGCTGACCCTAAACGCAGCATTATCGCACTTTTGCAATTCTATCGGACCGCATAGTCGCTATTGGCACGAAAACCACGCCCCAAGCACACTTTTCTAACGAATAGCTGCACTGGGGTCCGAACCTCTGTACAAAAGGTGCTAAATGTGTAAATAAGGCCATCTGGGTCCGAAAGTTTAGCCGTAAATAAATCGTTCTACTGCCGCAACAGTAGCATTGATATCCGGGTTAGAATTGTCGATCAACGCAATATTTTCAGCCGGGAGCGGCCATTCTACCGTACGGTTGCCAAGAGAAGTGCGGAATTCATTCCAATGCTGGAACTTCCATTCATCAAGTGGTGATTGTCTGTCTTGAATTCGTTCCCGGTACAATTCCTCGTTGGCTAACCCTACCAAGACAACCTTGACCTCAACATCATGAAGAGAACGCCCGATCCGAGCTAACTCATGGCTGATCCAGTCAGGATTGGCTGCCTCTTTGGTAAAGGGACCAACTACAAAAGCATCGACGTCCAAGCCTATATTATCCAGCGCAGCATCCATAGTGATTCGATAACCTAAATCGCGGCATAATCTTTTGTACTCAGCTGAGTCTCTATCTGCCGGATCCAGTCCGTGTAAAGTCATTATCGCGTCAGCAGCAGGCCGTAGTAGAATATCCATATCGAAAAAAGGTATTTTGCGCCGCGAAGCAATCGCTTTAGCTAACGTTGTTTTGCCTGCTCCAGCTGGACCAAGAAAAAATACAAGTTTATTCATTTCTAATTCTCCTTAGTTCTCAAGTCAACTCCAATGTGTATCTATGCATACTATCATATAAAAGATGACGAGCAATCGCCAGCGTAATCCCATTCTCGGCAAGTGACGGTCCACAAAACTAAAATTGCTCACGGATTAGCCCATAAAATGATATTTTTTTGCTTCTCCATTGAGTTTTTAGCTAATCCTGCTTATAATATAGCGAGAAAAATAAGAAAAAGGTGTCCATAAATGAGCATATTAAATGTTGAAGGATTAAGTCATGGCTTTGGAGATCGTGCGATCTTTAAGGATGTTTCATTCCGTCTCCTAAAAGGCGAGCATATCGGATTATTCGGCGCTAACGGCGAAGGAAAATCCACTTTTATGAATATTGTTACAGGCAAACTGCAACCTGATGAAGGTAAAGTCGAATGGTCCAAGCGGGTGCGTGTTGGCTACCTCGATCAGCATGCAGTGTTAACCAAAGGAATGACGATTCAAGATGTACTCAGAAGTGCTTTCCAGTACCTGTTCGATCTTGAGCAAGAGATGAACGATATGTATGGCAGAATGGGTGACGTTTCACCTGAAGAGCTGGAAAAGCTGCTTGAAGAAGTAGGTACCATCCAAGATACACTTACAAATCAAGACTTTTACATGATCGATGCGAAAGTACAAGAAACCGCGCGTGGACTAGGGATCACTGACATTGGATTGGATCGCGATGTAGCCGATCTTAGTGGTGGTCAACGTACCAAAATCTTGCTTGCTAAGCTATTGCTTGAAAAACCAGATATTTTGCTCCTCGATGAGCCTACGAACTATCTGGATGAGCAGCATATTGAATGGCTGAGACGTTACCTTCAAGAGTATGATAATGCTTTTATTCTGATCTCACATGATATGCCATTCTTGAACAGTGTTATCAACCTGATCTACCATATGGAAAATCAAAAGCTGACCCGTTATGTGGGGGATTATGAGCAGTTCCAACAAGTCTACGAAATGAGAAAACAACAGCTTGAGTCTGCTTATAATCGCCAAAAGCAAGAAATAGCAGAGCTGAAGGATTTCGTAGCTCGTAACAAAGCCAGCGTGGCTACCCGTAACATGGCGATGTCCAGACAGAAGAAGCTCGACAAGATGGAGATCATCGAGATTGCCAAGGAGAAACCGAAACCACAGTTTAACTTTAAAGAAGGTAAAACTGCCGGCAAGATGATTTTCGAAGCAAAAGAATTGGTTATCGGCTACGACTCTCCATTGTCCAGACCGCTTAATTTGTTGATGGAGCGTGGACAGAAGATCGCGTTGGTTGGGGCAAACGGAATTGGTAAAACAACATTGCTGCGCAGTATTTTAGGTGAAATCTCTGCATTGTCTGGTTCAGTAGAACGTGGATATCATCAGGAGATTGGCTATTTTGAGCAAGAGATGAAGGAAGGCAATTACAAGACTTGTATTGAGGAAATCTGGGATACATTCCCGTCTCTGTCACAATTCGAAGTACGTGCTGCTCTAGCTAAATGCGGATTAACCACGAAGCATATTGAGAGTAAGATTGCTGTACTAAGTGGTGGGGAAAAAGCTAAAGTTCGTCTATGTAAGCTGATTAATAGCGAAACTAATATTCTTGTATTAGATGAGCCAACGAACCACTTGGATATCGATGCCAAAGATGAACTGAAACGCGCTCTAAAAGCATACAAAGGAAGCATTCTTATGATTTCTCACGAACCCGATTTTTATCAGGACATCGTAACCGATATCTGGAATTGCGAAGATTGGACAACGAAAGTATTCTAATAAGTAAGTCTTTGATGAACAAGCCTATGAGTGATAACGAATCTGTTACGCTTCATAGGCTTTTTTTAGCGGAATAGAATGGGATCTTAACAGAGACAGGGAGGGTCTATGTGCTAGAGAATAAAATGGATCAGCTTAACAGCTGTGTTCAGCGGATTTTTGAAGAATCCGAAGCAAAGATAGTCAATTTTACATGTGAAGATTTAGATTATAAAACACCTAACTTTACAACAGCGGGTATCTTTCGTCTAAGCGGTTTTGCATCTATTAATCATAAGCAGCTTCCATGGTCAATCATATTAAAGATAATCAAGCCAGATAGTGCGGAGAAAGATAATCTTCAGCATCACAATTACTGGCGACGAGAAGCTCTAGTCTTTGAATCCAAGATTCTCGACGAGCTTCCTAGCTCAATCAAGGCACCTAAGTGTTATCTTGTTGAGGAACAAGCAGATGGTACCGTATGGTTATGGATGGAACGAATAGATGGGGAATATGCTTACACAAAGGAACAGTTTGATTACATCGCTGAACAGTTAGGTCGTTTCAATGGAACTTATCTGACAGGAAAAAAAATTCCTGATGAGAAGTGGATTTGCAGAAACTGGCTTAAATCATGGACTACCTCGAGTAAAATCTACGCCCCTAATCCAGCAAAATATATAAATCAATTACACAATGATAATGAACGTAGTATCTGGACATGGTTCCAAGACTTCACAGACCAGATTGACAGAAGGTTGCGTTCTTTGAATAGCTTGCCGCGAGTGCTTGCACACCAAGACCTCAGTCAAATGAATATGCTGCTAACTCAAAGTGATACGGACGGCGAACGGCTAATATTAATTGACTGGCAATTTATGAGTATATCGGGGATAGGTGAAGACCTTGGCAAAATGTTTGGCGTAAATATGAGCTTAGGAGTTTTTCCTAATTATCGCTACGAGGAATATAAAGAGTCTTTATTCCAAAACTATATCGAGGGATTAAAAGATTCAGGATGGCAGGGGGACGAGTCCCTTGCAAGATATGGTTATTGTTTAGGCACTGCTTTACGTTGTGTCTGGGAAGTGCCTCAATACTTTTCATTGGCCGCACAGTTAAAAACGGATCCAACTAACCTAAAGCTTCAAGATCGAGTTTCCCAGTTGGAGCAAATTATTAATATTCAACGGAATATGGCGACAGAATGTATCAAGATGAATACATGGGCGCAATTTAGTTAAAATATAGTTAAAATCTATCCTCTACAACTGGATACGAAGAGAAAAGGAGCTCCCCACGGGAACTCCTTTTTATTAAACCTCAATGATGATTGGAAGAATCATTGGCCGCCGTTTCGTTTTTTCGTATAGGAACTTACTTAATGATTCTTTGATGGTCTGCTTGATGATATTCCATTGGCCGAGATCCGTTTCGTTCATTTTTTTAAGGGTCGATGTTACATGCTGGTTGATCTCGTCCATTAAATTATCGGAGTTACGGACATAAACGAATCCCCTGGAAATAGTGTCTGGCTCGTTTAATAGACGTCCATCGGTTTGGCTCAGTGTAATCACTGTAATCAGAATGCCGTCTGCTGACAGCTGGCGACGATCGCGAAGCACAACATTTCCAATATCTCCGATCCCAAGGCCATCCACTAGAATTTGCCCAGCAGTCACTCGACCGGATTGGCGGACAACACCAGACGATGACTCAACGATGTCTCCATTTTTTAGAATAAAGATATTTTCCGGTTTGACGCCTACCGCCTCCGCTAACAAGCTGTGATGATGCAGCATACGGTATTCACCATGAATCGGAATAAAGTATTCAGGTTTCATTAGAGTCAGCATTAGCTTAAGCTCCTCTTGGCTGCCATGCCCGGAGACGTGAAGCTCACTGCGTGAACCATAGATAACTTTAGCGCCCAGCATATATAAATTATCGACAATCCTTGAAACATTCCGTTCATTCCCCGGGATGGGATTGGCTGCGAGCAGCACAGTGTCCCCAGCCTGGATCTCCATCAATCGATGGCTTGAGTTCGCTAAGCGGGATAGTGCGGCCATGGGCTCTCCTTGACTGCCTGTACATAAAACAGTTACCTGTGCCGGAGTGAGCTTAGCAGCTTCTGCAGGTTCGATCAGCATATCGTCCGGAATGTTCAAATAACCGAGTTCTTGGGCCACTCTGACTACATTTACCATACTTCTGCCGAGTAAGGTCAATTTACGTTCAGTTAAGTGAGAAGCATCAATGATCTGCTGTAGACGATGTACATTTGAGGCGAAGGTAGAAATAAAAATTCTACGGTCTGCTTTTAAAAAGGCTTCTTCTATGTGAGCGCCAACAAGCTTTTCAGAAGGGGTGAAGCCAGGACGCTCAGCATTAGTGCTTTCTGACAGCAAGATCTTTACACCGTTTTTCCCAATATCGGCCATTTTATGTATATCTGGATACTGCTTGTTGACAGGCGTCATGTCAAATTTGAAGTCTCCCGTATGAACTACGATACCTTCAGGTGTATCGAATACTACGCCAAGGCAATCTGGAATACTATGATTTGTATTAAAAAATGTTGTAGTAATGGCTCCCAGGGTTAACGTAGATTCTGAATTAATACAATGGAGTTTCGTTTGTCGTAAAATTCCATGTTCCCTAAGTTTATTTTCGATTAATCCTAAGGTTAAACGGGAAGCATATATTGGGATATTCAACTGTTTAAGCAGGTAAGGAATCCCGCCGATATGATCCTCATGTCCGTGAGTCACCACCAACGCTTGTACCTTATCAATATTATTTAATAAATACGAAACATCAGGAATAATTAGGTCAATCCCTAAGAGACTTTCATCTGGGAATTTAGAGCCGCAATCAATGACAACAATATCATCTGCGTATTGCAGGATATACATATTTTTACCAATTTCATGAACCCCGCCTAATGCTGCAATCGAGAGTTGCTTAGCTGCCATTTTCATTGAAGCCCCTCCTAAATAAATTTCTCTATATTATGTTTGAATCCCATTATAATTATCCATTCTGAAGCTTGATACAATATAATAACTGAAGAAAGCTAATCGAAAGATAGGAGAACGTTACTCATGAATATCCGACTATTACAAATGAAAGATAATAGCTCCATTGAAAAGGTCATTAGGGACTGCCTAATTGAGTTTGGCGGGAATCGCTCGGGTCTAGCCTGGGAGGATGACAGCCTGCATCATTTATCAGATGATTATAATCATAGTGAGAATCGGGCTTATTGGGTTGTCGAAGAGGGAGGGGAAGTATTAGGGGGTTGTGGCATTGCTCCTTTCGGGAATGATGACAAGATATGTGAGTTGCAAAAAATGTATTTATCTCAGTCGATTAGAGGTAACGGGATAGCCAAAGAACTTTTAAATACAGCGTTGGACTTTGCTAAGCTTCATTACAACCAATGTTATTTGGAGACACTTCAAAACATGCACGCAGCTAACCGTTTCTATATGAAAAATGGATTTGAGCTTTTGGATGAACCGCTTGCGGGGTCGGAGCATTTCGCTTGTGATGCTTGGTATATTAAAAATTTAATGTGAATTGCTTTAAAAATGTTGGAGGCCTGGATTACCAGGCTTTTTTTGATCTAAGGTAATGATTTTTTATTTGACAATAAAACCGTCCAGACGGTATAGTAAATAACAGAGGTGATTATCGTGAACAGTAATTCAAAACGAAGTAGTATTTTATTAGCAGCTTCTATAGTAGTTAAAAATAATGGGGTGGAGAAGCTTACGCTTGAAGCCGTTGCCAAAGAAGCGGGGGTCAGTAAAGGTGGACTGCTGCACCATTTTCCGAATAAGGAAGCTTTAATAAAAAGTATGGTGGAAGAGTTAACAAGTGATTTTTTCAGTAATGTTCAAGAAAGAGTAGCGAATGCATCTAGAGAAACGGGGAAGTGGGGACGAGCGTTTGTTCAGGCGATTGACGACGATCTTAAGGAAGAGCAAGAGATTAGCACCGCGCTTTCGGCTGCTCTTTTTACGAATCCGGATATCCTTAAGAAATTTCAAGATCAATACTCAGTATGGCAAAACAATATAGAGAACGATGGAATAGATCCTGTACGTTCCACAATTGTCAGGCTGGCAGCGGACGGTTTATGGTATTCAGAAATGTTCGGATTAGGAGCTTTAGATAAGGATTTACGAGATAAAGTAATTCAAGAATTAATAAACATGACGGAGTAAGGAGGGGCTATTGTTGAATTCATATGTGTTACTGGCAACAGCGATTATCTGCGAGGTATTTGGTAGCTCCATGCTTAAGGTTTCTAACGGGTTTAAAAAGATTTTACCTTCAATAGGAGTCGTACTCGGCATGGGTTCAGCCTTTTATTGTCTTTCTTTAGCGCTTTCAACGATTCCACTAGGGACGGCTTATGCTATTTGGTCGGGGGTAGGTACGGCTTTAACTGCGTTAATTGGAGTCATCATTTATAAAGAAAACTTCAATCTGAAAAAACTACTCGGCCTGATTCTTATCATTGGTGGAGTAGTCATTATGAAACTTTCTGGTGGATCTCATTAGAGCTTGGAGGAAATGTTATGAACAAGAATAAGGGTTTTTGGGTACTTGGGGTAGCTATTATAAGCGAAGTAATAGGTACAACTATGCTGAAAATGTCAGAAGGGTTCACACAAATATTGCCTACTATAGGTGTTATTATTGGTTTTATTATCGCATTTTATAGTTTGTCCATAAGTCTCAGAGTTTTACCTTTAAGCCTAGCTTATGCGATTTGGGCAGGTGTAGGTACAGTTCTAACCGCAATCGTTGGTATCGTAATATGGGGGGATCCATTTAGTATGCTTACACTTGCAGGCATAGTATTAATAGTTGGAGGTGTGGTTTTATTAAACTCTCCAGATTCAGCTAATGAAAAAGAACTTAAAACGACAAGTTAATCTTCATAAAAAACTAGGGCCTGAGAAATCAGGCCTTTATTTGATGGACGTGATGTTAATAGATTCCATATTTAGGGTAGTTTCGCGATATTGGTATCACATATCTTTTCCGTAGAATTACATCTTATAGCTTGATCCGCTCTTTCTCTATAATGAGAGTGTCTCACATTGAAAGGAGGATCGGTTGTTATTTAATGTGCTCTGAGATGAATTTGATTGTAAACGCTATCATTTGAGCACTCCGATAAGGCGACACGTTAGTGAGTATCTACATTAAGAGGAGGATTATAATGCGCAACAAGTATGTCGTATGGTCGCTTGTAGTAACCCTGTTGATTTCAAGTTTATACCTGGCAGCGGGTCCGTTCACATTTGTTAGTGCCTCTGGTGGCGCGAATTTGACGCTGGGCAAAACTGTGACGGCTAGTGGTCAATCACAAACGTATAGTCCAAACAATGTGAAAGACAGCAATCAAGAGACGTATTGGGAAAGCAGCAATAATGCATTTCCGCAATGGATCCAAGTAGATCTCGGTACAGAGACAAGTATTGACCAAATCGTATTGAAGCTTCCAACGGGCTGGGAGACGCGTACGCAAACACTCGCCGTTCAAGGCAGCACAAATGGATCTACATTCACTGACATTGTTGGTTCAGCTGATTATGTGTTCAATCCTTCAGCAGGAGGGAACACCGTTAAGATTGATTTTTCAGCAACCAGCACTCGTTATGTACGCCTGAATGTAACAGGTAATACGGGTTGGCCGGCAGCGCAAGTATCTGAGTTCGAAATTTATGGAGCTAGTACACCAACACCGACGCCAACAGCCACACCAACGCCAACAGCCACACCGACGCCTACAGTCACACCAACGCCAACAGCCACACCAACGCCAACAGTCACACCAACGCCAACAGTCACACCGACACCAACGCCAACAGCCACACCAACAGTCACACCAACGCCAACAGCCATACCGACAGCAACGCCAACGGCCACACCTGTTGCGGGCAGTAATATCGCGGTTGGCAAATCGATTACCGCATCTTCTAATACGCAATCATTTGTGGCAGCAAATGCTAATGACAACAACACCAACACATACTGGGAAGGTGGCAGTAATCCTAGTTCATTGATACTTGACCTGGGGTCAAACTACAACGTTTCCTCCATCGTTCTAAAGTTAAATCCAGCCGCTGCATGGGGAGCACGTACCCAAACGATTCAAGTGCTCGGTCACAATCAGAACACAACGACATTTGGGAATCTGGTGTCAGCACAATCGTATTCGTTTAATCCAGCTTCAGGAAATACAGTAACCATTCCTGTTACCGCAACTGTCAAACGTCTACAGCTTAATATTACTGCCAACTCGGGTGCTCCAGCTGGACAGATCGCCGAATTTGAAGTATACGGTACTCCAGCTCCGAATCCGGATTTGGTGATTACTGGCATGTCCTGGTCACCAACGAATCCGGTTGAGTCTAATGCGATTACGCTGAACGCAATCGTAAAGAATATCGGCAATGCCAGCTCTCCAGCTACTACTGTTAATTTCTATTTAAATAATGAGCTTGTAGGCTCAGCTCCGGTAGGTGTACTAGCAACTGGAGCATCGACAACAGCATCGATGACACTTACCGCAGGAGTTAAGCCTGCCGCAACGTATTCAGTTAGTGCCAAAGTTGATGAAGACAACCTAGTTATCGAACAAAATGAAGCGAATAACAGCTACACGAACCCAGCGTCACTTATTATCGCTCCAGTGTCCAGCTCTGACTTAGTGGGAACTGTTACATGGACACCAAGTAATCCTGTTGCTAATAACAATGTAGCGTTTAATGTAAATCTTAAGAATCAAGGAACCATTGCCTCTGCAAGTGGTTCACATGGTATAAGCGTTGTTCTTAAAAACTCTGCGGGTTCCACTATTCAAACCTATAATGGATCTTATAACGGTGCCTTAGCAGCGGGGGCAATAGTTAATGTAGCGATTCCAGGGACTTGGACAGCGATTAATGGTAACTACACAGTCACCACTACTGTTGAAGTGGATGCTAATGAGATAGCTGCCAAGCAAGCGAATAATGTAAGTGTTTCTAATCTCGTTGTCTATGCTGCGCGTGGTGCAAGCATGCCGTATAGTCGATATGATACCGAGGATGCTACACTCGGGGGTGGCGCGACATTGAAATCGGCGCCAACCTTTGATCAAGGATTAATCGCCTCTGAGGCTTCTGGCCAGCGTTATATAGCTCTTCCTTCGAATGGTTCGAACTTAGAGTGGACGGTCAGACAGGGTCAAGGCGGCGCAGGTGTAACTATGAGATTTACAATGCCTGACTCTGCAGATGGGATGGGATTGAATGGTTCACTGGATGTGTATGTGAATGGAGCGAAAGTAAAAACAGTTTCCTTAACCTCATACTACAGCTGGCAGTATTTCTCAGGTGATATGCCTGGCGATACACCTAGTGCTGGACGTCCACTATTCCGTTTTGATGAAGTTCACTGGAAGATGGATACACCCCTCCAACCTGGGGATAAGATTCGAATCCAGAAGAACAATGGAGATAGCTTGGAATATGGTGTGGATTTCATTGAAATTGAATCTGTTCCAACAGCAATTGCCCGCCCAGTTAACTCCGTATCTGTAACAGATTACGGTGCTGTGGCAAACGACGGACAAGATGATCTGGCAGCTTTTAAAGCTACTGTAAATGCAGCCGTGGCAAGCGGAAAGTCTATTTATATTCCAGCAGGAACCTTTAATCTTAGCAGTATGTGGGAGATTGGTACTGCTAGTAATATGATCAATAACCTCACTATTACTGGTGCTGGTCTCTGGCACACCAATATTCAGTTCACCAATCCTAATGCTGCGGGCGGTGGTATTTCACTCCGTATTTCAGGTAAGCTAGATTTCAGTAATGTATATATGAATTCTAATTTGCGCTCACGTTATGGACAAAATGCAATTTACAAAGGTTTTATGGATAACTTTGGAACCAACTCTATTATCCATGATGTCTGGGTAGAGCATTTTGAATGCGGAATGTGGGTAGGCGACTACGCTCATACACCTGCGATTTATGCTACCGGGCTGGTAGTTGAAAACAGTCGGATTCGGAACAATCTTGCAGACGGCATCAACTTCTCGCAAGGAACTAGCAATTCAATTGTACGCAATAGCAGTGTGCGAAATAATGGTGACGATGGTCTTGCAGTATGGACCAGTAACACAAATGGTGCACCTGCTGGTGTGAATAATACCTTCTCGTATAACACCATTGAGAATAACTGGCGTGCGGCAGCGATTGCTTTCTTTGGAGGAAGTGGTCATAAGGCTGATCATAACTATATCATTGATACAGTTGGTGGTTCCGGCATACGTATGAATACCGTTTTTCCAGGTTATCATTTCCAGAATAATACGGGTGTAGTTTTCTCAGACACAACCATTATTAACAGTGGTACGAGTAAAGATCTTTATGGGGGTGAACGTGGCGCAATTGATCTTGAAGCATCAAATGATGCTATCAAGAACGTTACATTTAATAACATAGACATCATTAATACCCAGCGTGATGCGATTCAATTTGGATATGGTGGTGGATTCGAGAACATCGTGTTCAACAACATCAATATTAACGGTACAGGACTTGATGGAATAACAACTTCACGGTTCTCAGGTCCACATAAAGGTGCAGCTATTTACACCTATACAGGCAATGGTGCTGCAACCTTTAATAACCTGACAACTTCCAACATTGCTTATCCGAATCTGAATTATATTCAGAGCGGTTTTAATCTAACGATTCATTAATTTTATGTACAAGCTAAAAGGGAGAAGCTCTTAGGAGCTTTTCCCTTTTAGCTTGTAACGAGCTGGATATCTCTAAATTGCCAGAAGGATAATGACTACATGAACAAGAAATTAATATAAGGGGAATTTAAACTATTAAATTTTTGAAATTCTTTTGCAGATGTGTTGATTTCATCATCTTATGTTCGTCATAGCAGATGCGTCGGATCTCAAAGGACCTCCTGATTTTGTTAAACAACTTACTGCGCTTATTCAGGCAAACCATTTAATTACTTAAAGGGAGAGATGAAAAATGAATCAGGAAGTAATCGATTTTATTGAAGCGCTAAAAGAATCATGGCAGGTGGAGTTGTCCACCTCACTACGTGAGGTTGTTCATCAGGCTATACCGGATGTGCAGGAACGTATTCAGTATAAGAAACCTCATTTTTTGAAAAATGGAAAATACGCTGCGGCCATCTCGACATCAAAAGACGCAGTCAGCTTTGTAATCTTTAATACAACCGAGCTAACGCTTCCAGAGGGAGCATTTGAGGGACCACCTGAAAGGAAAACCCTGAAGCTTCGAAAAGGAGACACATTTGATTCTACACAGTTGGTCTCTTTAGTTGCTCAAGCTTCAGCTTCACTTTGATCCATACTTATATTAAAAGGACGATATCTCAAAGTCATTTGACTTCATGGGAGATCGTCCTTTTTGACGATTATACAGTTTTAGTTACTCGTTGTAGTGCTGAGATAGTGAATCTGCTCTTCCAGGATGGTACTTGCTTTGCCTAAAAATGTTGTTATAAGCTCAAGCTCCTGCTCAGTAAAGGAAGACGCCAGTTTAACCATCTTAGTGTGCAAAGGAAGGTAGGCATTTCCAACCTCGTTATTCTCATATAAAGGAACAATAATCACCTTACGACGGTCATTGGGATCATGTTCTCTGCGAACAAAGCCGTTTTTTTCAAGTCGATCAACTAATGTGGTAATGCTGCCTGTAGTAAGTCCAGTTAATTTGGATAGCTCGCCTGCGGTGATAGGACCTTTTTCATGAAGGATATCTATAGATAGAAAATCGTTATTGTATAACCCTAGAGAAGTTGCTACTTTTTGCTGATACAAAACCGTTCGGCTGCCTAGGCCTCGCATGCGTAAAGTTAAGTCTTCCTGCTGAATTGTAACTTGATTGTGTCGATCTCTTGACAAAAGAGGACCCTCCTTTTAAAATGTTTATATCTTGATAGTCAAGATAATCAATGAACGAGATGCTTGATGAACATCTAATTAATTGTCTTGATTTTATCGAATTATTCACTAATTTGCAAAGGGTATAACATCACATGGTTTGGAATGAAGCCTGTGCACAATCCTTTAACAATTAGAGTAGAACTAAACATTTGGGAAAAGTGGAGGAGAAAAAGGAGCATGGAAAAGAAAAATAAAGTTGGGGTTATTATAGTAGCTCTATTGTTGACTACACTTATGGCATCAATGGATAATACTATACTTGCAACCGCAATGGGAACCATTGTAGGTGACCTTGGCGGCTTTGACAAATTGATGTGGGTTACGTCCGCTTATATGATAGCTGAGATGGCGGGTATGCCGATTTTCGGTAAATTATCGGATATGTATGGACGTAAGCGATTTTTTATTTTCGGTATTATTGTTTTTATGATTGGTTCAGCTTTATGTGGTACGGCAAATTCTATTGTCCAGCTTAGTATTTATCGGGCAATTCAGGGTATTGGTGGAGGGGCACTCGTTCCTATTGCATTCACGATTATGTTCGATGTAGTGGCCCCAGAAAAACGTGGGAAAATCGGTGGGTTATTCGGTGCTGCCTATGGTATTTCCAGTATTTTTGGTCCCCTTATTGGCGCTTATATAGCGGATTATATTCATTGGTCTTGGGTCTTTTATATCAATTTACCCATTGGTGTTATTGCATTCTTTATGATCGCTTTCTTCTACAAAGAATCTGTTGAGCATTCCAAAGAGAAAATTGATTATCTTGGGGCTTTTACACTTGTAGCTTCAATCCTTTGTCTCATGTTTGCGATTGAGCTCGGGGGTAAGAAATATGCTTGGGACTCGACAATGATTCTGGGATTGTTTATGGCTTTTGTTGTGTTTTTAATTGGTTTTATTGTTATCGAACGTCGTGCAGAAGAGCCAATCATTACCTTTGGCATGTTCAAGAATCGTCTCTATTCTACGAGTAATGTTATGGCGATATTTAGCGGAGCGGCATTTATTACAGCCTCGGTGTACATTCCAATTTATATTCAAGGGGTTCTTGGCGGGTCTGCCACAAATTCGGGGCTTGTTCTACTTCCGATGATGATTGGTTCTGTTATCACTGCTGCTGGCGGAGGATTCTTGCTCTCTAAATTTAATTATCGCACGATCATGATTTCTACGTTAGTACTCCTTGTAGCAGGTATGGCTCTACTTACCACACTAACACCAGACTCCTCCCGGTTTATGGTCACTATTTTTATGTTTCTGGTGGGTCTTGGCATAGGTTCATCATTTTCTGTTCTAAGCAATGCAGCGATTCATGGATTTACAGCAAGACAACGGGGTTCTGCAAGTTCGACACTTAGCTTCACACGGGAGCTGGGAATGACACTTGGCATTACGGTATTTGGTATTATTCAAAGTCACATTTTTTCGAATAAACTAGCTTCCATGTTCAGTAAGGGAGGCGCGGCGCCAGAAGGTGTTAATCTAAGTGATCCAAGTACAATTTTGACTCCCGACACACGGGCCAAAATTCCCTCTGAGGTTCTTGATAAAATCACCGAAGGATTATCTTCTTCTCTTGTTCATACCTTTGCTTGGGCGATTATTCCATCTGTTATAGCTCTAATGGCAGCATTTGTGATGAGCAGGGAGAAGTTTGACCCTGCTTCTGAGCTGGAAGAATTTACGGCATCGCATTAAGGAAATAAAAGATAAAAATTAAAGCCCAAGTCCTTTGTTAATAAAGGCTTGGGCTTTTTTGATAAGAAGCTCGGCGATCCTATTTCTCTGAAATGCTATAACGAGAATGTAAATGCCAGATAAGCTCTCTACGACTGCTGACACCTGCTTTAGCGAAAATGGATTTTAAATGATCCTGAACCGTGTAAGCAGAAATATGTAACTCAGCAGCCAATTCTTTAGTAGATAATCCGCGAATTACTCCTTCAAGTAAATGCTGTTCCCGTTTCGTCAGATCATACGCTTCTGCAATGATAGGAAGCATGTCTGCTGGACGTGCAGGCTCGAATGAAATGGCAATTTGCGTCTGACCGTCGTATGCATGAAGCCGGCTAGCCCGGATCACTAGATAAGGTCCGTCTGACATCCGGATACAGGACTTAGCCATCCCCGAAGATTCAGAGGGACTATTGATTGCTTGTGTGCTCACCGCCCGAATTGGTCGTGGCAGGATATGGTGATCAATTTTTTCTAATGAACGAAGTTTCTCTAACCAGCGGTCTGCTGTAGGATTGGAGGAGAGGAGAACTAGTTGATCAGAAAGGACGGCAATTCCGGAACCGTAATCTTCTTCCAGCCAAGTCTGATTTCTCTCAGGCAACTCAAGACTGAAAGCCCGCATTCTTGCGGCAATCTCAGGAAGCATTAAGGCTATCCGTACACAATCTTCCTGTGAAAATACAGGCTGACCCGACTTTCTGTAAAGTGTCAGATATCCCCAACACGCATCTCCATGAACAAGTACAGCGCGTAATTCATCCTCAAATCCTGCCGGAGACAGTACTTTTTGATAGCGGGCACTCAAATCTGGCTGCCCTTCGGTTGCTTCATATAAAGTAGCTACGTGCACTTTACTATGAACCATTTGCTCATAGGGATTAATATCGTCTTCACCGTATTCGATCTGGAACAAGTGATGATGAATGGATTCCACGTTATCTTCTGTAACCGCACCTGTCGAGAGTAGTGTCTGTGGATCAACATGGGTACAGCAGGCAGCATCAAAGGGTACAGCCTCGCGTAAAATCGACAGTAATGAAGTACGGTAGCTATGTGAAGAATCAGAAACAGCACCTAACCGTATGATTTGTTGTTTAATATGATTAAGTTGTCTTATGGTTTTCATAGGTCAGCCCTCTAGTCATGGAGTATAAAAACAAGTATCCCACATTTATGGGATAGTGAATGTAAACCATATCCGTATAATTGAGAATGGTTCTTAATTATTTCTATTATATAGGATGCGGTGATAAAATGCAGAGAAAAGAAGATATTGTAGTCGTCGGTGGATATGGCCATGTAGGGCGTACCATTTGTGAAATCTTAGAGAAAAAATATCCTGGAAAAGTATATGCTGCAGGGCGAAGCCTTGTAAAAGCAAAGCAATTCAGTCAAGCAACTAATGGGAAAATTAAGCCGATGCAGTTGGATATTAATAAACCTTTACCTACTGATAAGTTAGAACGAGTGAAATTAATCATTATGTGCTTAGATCAAACGGATACGGATTTTATAAGAGCGGTGTTTCGAAGCGGTATTCATTATGTGGATGTATCTGCGAACGGTTTGTTTTTGAATGAAATTGAGAAATACAAGAGAGAAGCTGAAGACAATGGGTCAAGTGCTGTCTTAAGTGTAGGACTTGCTCCCGGCATCACTAATCTCCTGGCCCTTGAAGCAGAGCGGCAGATGGATCAGATTGAGGAGATAGAAATTGCGATTATGCTCGGATTAGGTGATTCTCATGGCAAAGCGGCGCTAGAATGGACAGTTGACAGTTTAGCAGCTAAGTTCGAAGTGAAGCAGGATAATCGCCAGGTTGAGGTGGAGAGCTTTACAGACAGAAGGTTGTATCATTTTGGTGATGAGATGGGTAACCGATATGCTTACCGTTTTCCATTTTCAGATCAACAGACACTTAGCAGAACACTGAAATCATCGTCTATCTCTACACGATTTTGTCTTGATTCAGCTGTAGTTACTAAAATACTGGCAATAACGAAAAGAACTGGAGCCGTTCGCTTACTGCAAATAGGCTGGCTGAAGAATTCAATTGTTCGTGTTATGGGGCGGCTGCATTTGGGGGATGATGGGTTCGCTATTAAGGTTGAAGCACATGGAAGAAATTCAGAAGGTCAATTACTTCATGCGGATTTTTTATTACAAGGAAAGAATCAATCTATCATTACGGCAAAAGTAACAGCGGCAGTAGCAAAACATCTATATGATTCACCACCCCCAGGTGGAGTTTACCATATTGAGCAGATGACTGATATAGCGTATATACAGAAGGAATTAGGATCAGCCATTTCTCTCAAGACTGCGGTAAACTAGTATAATATTAATCATATAGAAAGGGGCGTCTTAGAATGAATAGAAAAGATTGGGAGCTGTTGAACGGTCATAAAGCAGGAGTGTTTTGGTTCACAGGATTATCAGGTTCAGGAAAAAGTACACTAGCACAACAAGCTGAAAAAGAATTGTTTAAGCAAGGCATCCGATGTGCTGTGATCGACGGCGACCAGCTAAGAAAAGGTTTGAATATTGATTTAGGCTTTTCAGAAGAGGATCGTAAAGAAAATATGCGTCGCGCAGCCGAAGTAGCATCTATGTTTTTGGATCTAGGCTTTATAGTGCTTGTCCCGATGATTTCACCTTCTTCAGCTGCTAGAGAAGCGATTAGATATCGTTTTCAGTCTGGCGAGTTTGCAGAGATTTATGTGCAATGTTCATTAGAAACCTGCGAACAACGTGATCCTAAAGGGCTGTATAAGAAAGCTAGAAAAGGTGAAATTCGTGAGTTTACAGGTATTGATGCTATTTATGAAGCCCCTGAACATGCCGAATTGACAGTTAACACAGAGATTTACGATATGGAGAGCAGTGTGAATCTGCTAGTTGATTTTGTTACACATAATTACGCTAAAAAGATATAGAGGGAAGTTAACAGAAGCCTGGTCAAGTCGGGCTTCTTTTTTTTGCATTCTCAAATGGAATTATATCGCATAAAAGGGATCAAGGTGCTACAATATGAATGAATAAAATATTATTCATTCATATTGATGGGTGTTATTCAAAATATGCATATATGGAGGGGTTCAAATGAAAAAAGTTACTGCATTTATTGGGAATCAACAAAAGCATGCGACCTTTGAAGCGGTTTGTGAATTTGGCAATAATTTAAAAGCATATGGTGATATTGAATTTGAGTATGTCTTTTTAAAAGATTATCGGCTTGAATATTGCCGGGGCTGCAAGATATGTTTCAATAAAGGTGAGGAATATTGTCCACTAAAGGATGATCGCGATGTATTGATGGAGAAAATGATCCATTCTGACGGAATTATTTTCGCCACGCCTAATTATGCATTTCATGTATCGGCACCGATGAAGACCCTCTTGGACCGGCTTGCTTTTGTATTTCATAGACCTCGATTCTTCGGGAAAACCTTCACGGCTATTGTCAATCAGGGGATCTTTGGAGGCAGCAAAATTGTGAAATACCTTAGTAATATGGGCGAGAATTTCGGATTTCAAGTTACAAAAGGCTGTGTCTTGACTACTTTGGAGCCAAGAACAGAAGTTGCGCAGAAAAAAATGACGAGACAAATAAAGAAGGCCTCCGAAAGATTCTATAAGGACCTTATGTCGCCCAAGACTCCAGTTCCTTCTTTTCTCAGATTAATGCTGTTTCGAATGTCACGTACAAGTATAAAAACAATGCTTGATGATCATTCCAAGGATTATCGTTATTACAAAGAACAAGGCTGGTTTGAGTCGGGTTATTATTATCCTGTTTCATTGGGTCCTATAAAAAGGACAGCGGGTCTGATCTTTGACTTTATTGGGAAACGTATGGCGAAGAATTCGTAACCATAAAGACACTTCTCCGTATAAGATATGAACATGACCGACAATTAACCAAAAGAGAAGTTGAGGTAATCCACCTATGAATGTGAATGTAACCGATCATGCCAATTCAGCCTATTCGCTAGCCGAGCAGAGGGCGGCTCAGTATTTTATTTCACTGCAATTGCAGTTCAAAGAACAAACTTATGTATCTACTCTCACTGAAGATATTCAATTATGGAAAAAACATCATATTCATCGCCGCTCATGGTTGTCATTTTTCTCTAGAGGGAAAAGGAAACCTGATTCGCAGGATTATCATAGGTATATAGGCTGGCTGAATCTTAACGGTAAATTGGATGATTATTTAGATCGCAGCGTGTCCTATTTATATATGAGGGATCTGGGCAAAGCCTTGGATTCTACTGATACACAAAACAGGATTAAGCGAATGGTTGCTGACATTAGATCTCAATTGATCCCAGACGATTCAACAACGATAAGAGATCAATCGGAATTTATGAGCTTGGCAGGAGTATATCGCTGGGCGCAGAAAGAAGGCGTCGAGACCGCCACCATCTGGGTGATCGACAAGCTAAAGAACGTATCAACCCAAATTCCGCAGGAAATGAATGCCGAACAAGCGCAGCGTAAGTTAATTAAGATCATTATCGGGGTCATTCTGCATGTAATGGAGGAAATGGGGGAGAGTACCCCACCTTTGGAACGTTCTAAGAAGCTTAGTGAAGCCATTAGACTTGGTTATTCTTATGGGCTGACTTACCCTTTTATTGATGATCTTCTCGATTCCAGTGTCTTAACGGTTCAAGAAAAAGAGCAATTTTCCCTCATGATACGCGACGCTATCCTTACTAGATCTGTGCCTGACCTTGGAGAATGGTCCGGAGAGAACATGGAATTCATTCGATACGTACATTCGGAGCTTAGTGAAGCTTTCGAATATATTAAAAGCTATCAACGTCCAGAAATGCAGAACATATTCTTCGAGCAATCCTTTGTGTTTTTTCAATCTCAGGAGCTGGACCGTGTTAAGGAACTTTCCAATGCTAAATACACCAATGAAGAGCTTTATATCCCCATTATCTTAAAATCCTCTTCTTCCCGTTTAATTGTCCGATCCGTTATTAGTGCACCTACAGATGATGGATTTGATCAACGCACTTTTTATTATGGTCTTTACAATCAACTGGCTGATGATTTTGCAGATATGTTTGACGATATGAAAGAGGGAGCGGTAACGCCGTATACCTATTTTCTGAAATACCGTGATCAACGTTCAGATTTGATAAACCCTTTTGAATTATACTGGACCGTCATCTCTCATCTAATCCATTCCGTATATCACTCCGATGCCAAAACCCGTGAAGTGATTCTAGATCGAGCAATTAACGGTTTGAAGCGTTGTAAAGAACGTGTGGGTACTGAAAAGTATAAAGAGATTATGGAGATCTTTGCTTCGGGTCAACCCGAATTTAATCGTCTCGTGCAGCAAATGGTGTTGAAAGCTGATGATGTGGATTTTTTTGACAAACTACTAAGAGATCAAATGCTCACGAATTTAAAAAACAACAAGCAGGAAAAGGTGGATTTTCACAATACGATTCAAAAGGTTCGTGGTGAAATCAACAATCAATTGCCGATTAATAAACCTGTTGGGACACCAGCTATGAAAGAAATGTTAATTGATGCAGCCAATTATAGTTTAGAGGGTGATGGCAAGCGAATACGACCTATTCTGACTTGGGTTATGGGGGTGAACGAATACGGATTAGACAGCGCGGCAATTGTGCCGCTTTTGAGGTCTTTGGAATATATGCATACTGCATCCTTAATTTTCGATGATCTGCCCTCTCAGGATAATGCCCCCACTCGAAGAGGCCGTTCAACTCTACATGAGGTGTATAATAGCGCAACGGCAGAATTGACAGGACTCTTTCTAATTCAGAAGTCGATTGAGGAACAGGCATCCCTTTCTACATTCGATGCTAAATCCGTAATTGCTTTAATGCAATATTCAGCTCAAAAGGCGGAAGATACCTGCATGGGGCAAGCAATGGATTTAAATTCTAAAGGAAAAGCATTGACGCTAGAGCAATTAAATATGATTTGTTTCTATAAGACGGGCATTGCGTTCGAGGCTTCACTAGTTATGCCAGCGATTCTCGCACAGGTTAAGGAGACAGAAATTGAAGCTTTGAAGAAATTCGCTTATCATGCGGGGATTGCTTTTCAGATTAAAGATGATTTACTCGACTTGGAAGGGGATTTACAATTACTGGGTAAGCCCACAGGGCAGGATGTTGAGAATAACAATGCAACGTTTGTATCCATTCTGGGTTCAGAAGGCGCTAGAAAAGAGATGTGGGAGCACTATTGTCTTGCCATGGAGGCGCTAAAAGAGATCCCCCGCAATATCAATTTTTTAAAACATCTATTGAATTATATGGTTAATCGTGATCGATAAATATGAAAATGGAGTGTTGGCATCTTTGCCAGCACTTTTTTATGAAAAAAATCAATCGTTTTTACGTTCAACTCCGTCTTACTTATAAGAACATCAGAACGATGACTTTATCCTAATACCGACACTGACAAAAAAAGAGGGGGTGTGGTGAGTGGTGGATAGGACGATGGACGAGGTCAGAATGGTTGATTTTGCCCGAATGGATGAGGAAGTTTTCTTTAAACGCCTGTATGTGGAGCATCGGAAAATGTACACCGTCGCTTATAGTTATCTACGGACAGAAGCGGACGCGTTAGAAGTTGTACAAGAGGCTTCATGTCGAGCCTGGATGAAACGTAAGAAGCTTAAAGATGAACAGTCATTTACACCTTGGTTGATTCGAATTACGATCAATTGCTGTATGGATGAACTACGACGAAAAAAACGAGTGATTCCTACGGAGAAGCTGGCAGAGGTTGCAACTCAGGAAATGAAAAGTAACGACCGGATTGATCTGGAACGTGCTCTGAACCGATTAAAGCCCAAATATCGGCATGTGGTACTTCTTAAATATTACAATGACATGACTACAATCGAAATCGCAAAAGTGCTAAAAAAACCTGAAGGCACAATCAAAACCTGGTTACGCGAGGGACTTAAACAGCTTCGTAATGTGTTGAAGTGATATAGGAGGTGAATAGAGTGACAGATAAAGAAGATCGTATTTTGCAGAAAAATGTTGATGAAATGAATCAGAATACTGAAACTTTACAGGAAATGAAAATTTATAACGCGATGCGAAAGGGAATTATGGAAGGAAAAAAACGTGAGAAACGCCGCGTTTATACCGCAGGTTTGGGAGTGATCGCAGCTGCAGCCGCAGCCCTATTATTTACATACTCTTCAATCGGGTTACCGGCCAAGGAAGTGGCTCAACCTTCAGTTCAAACCGCCAGCCCTAAAAATACAGATGATTTTGCAGCGTATCGTTCATTTTCAAGGTTAGAACCAGCGCTTGCTAGTGCTCTGGAACAGAATCTCGTGATGCCGGTGGGTCAGAGCGCGGAAAACAAGGGGTACCGAGTAGATGTAACTGGTGCAGTAACAGATGGAAGGAAGGTGTATATTCTATACAGTGTTCAGAACAATACAGACAAAGAAGTTATACATGCGAATTTTGCGCTTCAATATGAAGGCATACAGGAGTCGAATCTACATAAAGGTGCTGCACTAAGTATGCTTGCCAGCGATAACCGAATTCAACCAGGCCAGTCTAAGGATTTTATATACACTACTAGTCTTTCACCAACGGTTAAATATCCAAAGGAAGTAAACTATAATGTCATTCTCACTGAAACTTCAGATAAGGCGCTACAATCCAGTAGTAATAAGTACCGGACTAATCTGGATGTTGCTTTCGAACTTAATCCTGATATGCTCAAAGCACAGGAAAGAATTCTAAAAACGGATAAAACGCTGACAGTTGACGGGCAAAAGATTAAAGTGAATCTAGTGCAATATACACCGCTTAGTACCTATGTAGATTTGGAGTATGATCTGAACAATGATAAACAAATTTTTCAATTGATTAATCCAGTTCTGATTAATACAAATGGGGGAGCTACCGAAAAATTATTTTACCCCGACATCGTCAACTCTGACAATTCTGAAGTCTATTCGGACAACACCAAGTTTACGCTGGTGTTCAGGAACAGCCAGAGCAGCCTAAACCGTCAGCCAGACACCGTTTCATTAAAAACCTTTGGTATCTCGGCAGTGGAAAAGAATAAAATGAAAATTGTTGTCGATCTCAATAAGCAGCAAATCATTGAAGCACCGGGAAGCGGCCTTGAGCTTGTTTCTCCAACGCAAGAGAATTATGCAGATGAAGGAGAGATCTTGTTACGGCATACAATTACTGATGCCGAATATTTAAAATACTATACTAGACTTGCTGAGACTTTTACTGATGCGGAAGGAAATGTGCATAAAAGAGCAATCAAAACAACTTCGGCAGGAAACTTCGGTGGCTACATGACTTCAAAGGAGGGTACAGCCGTGGATGAAATGCGTTATACTTTTGGAAAGGGAGCGAAAGATTATCCTCAACCCCTAACGATTACGCTAGAGAAATATATCAATCCGATTATGGATACACAAGCCGTAGAGTTATTTTCTAAGTAATAGATTAAGCTTAACGATTAATAATCTTGTATTTGTTGTAATCCTATAGGAGGTAGTTATGCGTAAATATAACACTGTAATCTTTGATGTGGATGGAACCTTAATTGATACAGAAATCGCTGTTCTGAGTTCTCTGCAAAAGATGTTAAAGGTGGATCATAACAGAGAGTATGAATTGTCAGAGCTCTATTTTGTGTTAGGTATTCCCGGTTCAGCTTCATTACCACAACTTGGGATCGAAGATATTCATGAGGGCAATGAGAGATGGAATGTTTTCATGAAAGATTTCTATGATACTATTAACATCTTTGACGGAATTGTAGATGTAATGAGTTCATTACAGTCAAAAGAGATCGTTCAAGGAATTGTGACTTCCAAGACAAGAGCTGAGCTAAATGATGATTTCGTTCCATTTGGCTTAACTAAATATTTATCATATACCGTTATCGCAGAAGATACAGCAAAGCATAAGCCACATCCAGACCCCTTGCTAGAATTTATTAGAGTATCAAAAGCAAACCCTGAATCATCTATTTACATAGGGGACACGATTTATGATTATGAATGTGCACGAGATGCTGGTGTCGATTTTGGATTAGCTTTATGGGGATGCAAGCAGCATGAGCATATTCCCGCGAAATATAAATTTGAAACTCCGCAGGATATTTTAAAGCTGCAATTGTAAAGTGAATAGGATGAATATAAAGCAGAGCGGCATTTTGCCCTCTGTTTTTTTAATGGAAAAACCTTCATTGTATGTTCTTAACATTGACTCTTCTCTATCTTATCGTTAATATTACCTCTGTGCTTCATTGCCCAAAAGCCTAAAAGCTTAAAAGCTTAAAAGTAAGGAAGCGCCGCAATCTCCGAATTTTATCCCAATCACAATGTTAAGGAGCACTATCGTTATGGACCGTCAGCTTAGTTTTTCAAAAAGTATGATTATCATCGCTTTTATTTTTGCACTTCTTTTTGTATCTATTTTCCTATTAAAAGCAGAACCTCATATCCCCCTTCTCGCAACCACAGTTGGCACAGCAGTCTTATTGGGTTTATTTGGCGTGTCATGGAAAGATATTGAGGCAGCTATCATTAAAGGCATCCAAACAGCTATAATGCCCATTCTTATCCTCATGCTAATCGGAATATTGATCGCTGTATGGATGATGAGTGGTACGGTGCCTACACTTTTATTTTATGGTATGGATTATATTAATCCGAACTACTTTGCAGTAAGCGCGTTATATGTCACAATTGTCGTCTCTATGTTTACTGGAAGCTCATTCACCACCGTTAGCACGATCGGCGTAGCTTTGATGGGTATTGCTTTGACGACAGGGATTTCTCCCACACTTGCTGCTGGAGCGATCATTTGCGGAGCTTGTTTTGGTGATAAAATGTCACCCTTATCCGATACGACGAATTTTGCACCTGCAGTGGTAGGTATATCCTTGTTCACACATATTCGTAATATGATGTACACAACGATTCCGGCGCTTATAATAACTACTGTCTTTTTCTTGTTCGCACCAAAAGCCGATGCGATTGATTTATCGTCGATTCAGGGGATTAAGTTTGCTCTACAAGATGGATTTCATATCCACTGGTTGACTTTGATCTCACCACTTGCCGTTATTATTTGCTCAATCAAACGAATCCCAATCCTTCCTACACTGATAGTTGGTATTGTTACTGGTCTTCTAGTGACCGCTATTATTCAGCAGCAGGCAGAAATCGGTGTCTGGTTCAGTGTGATGCAGAATGGATACGAAAGTACTATTGCCAATGAAACCGTTGCTTCTATCGTTAACCGAGGTGGAATGCAATCAATGATGAGTTCCGTTTCACTTATCTTGATTGCTTTATCATTAGGCGGACTAATACAACAATGTGGTGTCATAGAGGCTTTTTTTCGCAAAATCATTCAACCCCTCAAACGTAAAAGCAGTATCGTGCTTATGAGCGGCGCATCATCCATTGCGGTTAATGGGATGACTGGTGAACAGTATCTTTCTATTTTGTTGCCTGGTCAAATGTTCAAAGATGAATATAATCGCCGAGGCATTCCAGCAAAGACACTATCCCGTACGTTAGAGGATTGTGGAACCCTTGTTAATCCTTTAATTCCTTGGGGAGTTAGCGGTGCTTTTTTCGCTGCTACACTAGGTGTGCCGGTAATTGAATATATACCTTATGCCACCCTTTTGTGGTTAAGCCCATTCATCACGTTTGCGTATGCTTTGATCCCGAAGCTGCAAAAGAACTCGTTAGGCTAACCTTCTCTGAAAGAATGTATTTATTGTACGGATATTAAGAATAATAAGAGTGATTTCTGATTTATATCTGGGGAATTCAGCGGGGGTATTGCTAGTGAGTCGCAATAAGTTGCAGGATAGAATCAGGTTAGCAAATGTCGAGACTAAACATGCAGAGCAATTTAATAATTTATTACGTTATGTATTTCAAGTGACGAATCGTGATTTACAAATCTTTGGTTGGGAAAATCGTGAAATCACCCAAGCGAAGCTGCCAGTTCTAAAGTATGCTGATGTGGTCGGTTGGTTTGATGGTGATAAATTGATTTCACAGTTAGCAGTATACCCATTTCAAGTAAATATTTTTGGGCGAATTTATGAGATGGGTGGCCTGACGGGTGTTGGAACCTATCCCGAATATGCTAATTTAGGTTTAATGAATAAGCTGATGTTGCATGCATTAACTAAAATGCGGGGCCGCAAGCAATCAATTTCTTATCTATTTCCGTATTCTATTCCGTATTATAGGCGGAAAGGCTGGGAGATCATTACCGATAAAATCTCATTTGAAGTTCCGGATACCCAGCTGCCGAAAACTAAAAAAGTTCCTGGGAACGTGGAGCGGGTAACTATTGAACATCCAGATATCAAGGAGATATATGATCAGTTCTCCATGCAGCATCATGGAGCTATGCTTCGAAATAAGTTGGCTTGGGAAGAATATTTACGCTGGGATCTGGATGAAATGACAGTGGGCATCTACTATAACAATGATGATTTGCCCACAGGGTATTTGTTGTATTGGGTTGCTGAGGAGATCTTTTACATCAAAGAAATGGTATATATTAACGAAGAAGCTCGCGTGGGATTATGGAACTTTATAAGTGCACATTTTTCGATGATTACTCTTGTCAAAGGGGATATTTATAAAGGGGAGCCGCTTTCCTTCGTTTTAGATGATGGTGACATCAAGGAAACCATTGCTCCTTATTTTATGGCCCGGATAGTGGATGTGCAATTATTTATCGAACAGTATCCGTTTAAAAAACAGGATAAAGATGGTTGCCTTATCTTCACCTTGAGTGATCCGATGCTGGAATGGAACCGGGGTACATTTACGCTTAATGTGGATAAGGATGGAACAGGTATTTTGCACGCAGGAGGGACTAACCCTTCCTTGTTGATTGACATTCCTACTTTAACCACGATGTTAATGGGCTATAAGCGACCTACCTATTTGGCTAGGATCGGTCGGATCCAGGCAGATGAAGCTACAGTTCAATTCCTGGAAGGGTTAATCAGGCCAGAACATCCTTATTTCTCTGATTATTTTTAAAAAGCATACTCTAATGAGTGTGCTTTTTTGTTCTTTTATAGTAGAATTGATTCTCGGCAACACTAAATGATATGGGGTGTAAGAATGGCGATTAATTTCACCAAACCAATGATCCAAAGGTTAGAACAAGAAATCATAGAGGTAGAGAGCAAACTCAAAAACGTGAAGAACAAAAAGGAAAAATCCAAATTCAAAATTAATCAATTAGAACAGGATATGAAATTTAGCAAGTCTCACACAGATTTGAGCAGTAAAATGACGCGAATCAAAAAGCTTAACGATGAAATTAAAAACATGAATCGCCTGCAAGCTGATCTTTCCAAAGAATTAACAGCAAAGAAAAACTCGTTAAAAAAACTCCAGCTAAATGGAACCGCACCTATTACAATTGATTCCACAAAAGGATAGTCGATCATGGCTGCACAGATGAAAAACCGCGTAATTGGCGGTTTTTATTTTTTTACCAGCTCATTTGTTTCTCCCCTTAACAAGGAAATCTCATGCTTATAGGGTGCGTTTACATATTTCTTTTCACCGATGGAGGGAGTCTCTAGGAGTTTGGGAATGGTTGATAGTTGAGGATGGTGGACCACATATCGAAGCGCCTGAAGGCCGATATATCCGTGTCCTATATTTTCGTGCCTGTCTTTATGTGAGCCCTTGATATTCTTTGAATCATTGACGTGAATTACCTTTAGTCGCTCTATTCCGATCAATCGATCAAATTTATCCAATATGCCATCAAAATCTTCTTTTACGTTATAACCGGCATCATGGATATGGCAAGTATCCAAACAAATTGATAGACGCTCATTATGGGTCACTCCATCAATAATAGCTGCAAGTTCTTCAAAAGAGACTCCACATTCACTACCTTTTCCAGCCATAGTTTCTAATGAAACCTGAACATTTCGTTTATCTGTTAGCACTTCGTTTAAGCCTTCCACGATCCGAGAGATTCCAGCTTGAGAGCCAGCACCAACATGGGAGCCAGGATGTAGGACGATTTGGGTTGAACCCAAAGCTTCTGTTCTTATGATTTCTGATTGAAGAAATCCTATACTATGCTTAAAGACCTGTGCCGAAAGTGTATTTCCTAAGTTAACAATAAATGGAGCGTGAACAATAATATTAGAAATACCGTTATCTCTCATATGAGCATGTCCCGCTTCAATATTCAAAGCTTCAATGGGTTTGCGGCGTGTATTTTGTGGGGCTCCGGTATAAAAAAGGAAGGTGGTCGCTCCATAAGAGGCTGCCTCTTCACTAGCTCGAAGGAGCATTTTTGTTCCGGTCATAGACACATGAGAGCCTAGGAGTAAAGACATCGGGGTTGACACTTCCTTTCCTCTGAAAAGAGAGCCATATTTAGTCACTATATATCCTATATGTCTATTATTATTTGTGAATTACCCGGATTATATGTATTGGTATTACAAGAAAGTAGGATGTTTTTTAGGGAAGATCAAGGTTGTCTCATCTGATTTATTATTTATGAGAGACAACCTTAGCGACCCGGAATTTAGCGCTAATTAGCGGCGGAAATAGTCTCACCTTGAATTGGTTTTAAATTTTTCTCCCATTTAACTCTGATTGCCCGGGAAGTGAATAGATCAGCTCCATCTGAGATTTGGAAGTGTAGATGGGCCTCGCTCGTATTACCAGAATTACCTGTTAAGCCAATAACTTCACCTTTTTCGACTTTATCCCCCGGTTTTACAGTAACTGACCCTTGTTTGAGATGCGCCAAATGACTATATTCCCCGCCATGATCAATGACAACGATATTTCCGGTAGCTTGATTCGGATTCATGACCCCAACTGGCTCATTGTCTTTAATGTCATTCACAACCGATACAACGGTGCCGTCCGCTGGAGCGAGAATGTTTTTGCCAAAGGCATAATAGCTTTCATTTTTTAGTGGATCTCCTGTATAGGAATAGTTATCTTTGGTTTGGATAAAATCGTAAGCGTACCGCTGGATTTCTAACTCATAATGATAATTCACAAGCACATTTTCACCACCCCAAAATACATACCAATCTCCCTCAAACGGCAGTGCGTATTCATGTTTGCTTAGTACATTGTCGGTTTCAGGAGAAGGGGTAAGCTCTTGAACTTGAATTAATGTAATCGTCCCATCCGTATCAAACATCCCGACAAGCCCCTTATTGCCAGCATCACTAACCCATGTGCGTCGATCAAATCCATTAAGCTGCATGGTCGATGCCTTTTCCAATGTATGGATACCCTTAGTGAATTCTATTCCTGTCTCTGTTAATTCTGCTTCACTTATTTCATCTTTTAAAGGCTGATTAAAGCGGGCATACAACTCCTTGTACTTCCCGTCCAGTAGAATCTTTGATAGTTCATCTGGAGCAAATCCGCTCAGAATGGCAGCTGTGGCCGGGCTTGTTGTCTGCTCCGCCTTTTCAGTAGTCGGCACATCTGCATTCTCTCCTCCACAGGCAGCCATTAATAAAGACAATGACCCTACAGCCAAGGCAGTTCTTGTATTCAAAATAACTTTATGAATGATTTTTTTAGGTTTTTTGTTCATATATATCGCCTCCCAGTATTACGATTGTAGCAGTCTATCCTTAGCGCTTCTGAAATTCTATATTAACACTTACATAATTTACTAGCTATATAATGAATACGAATTAAGCTTCCGTTAAGATTAGTAAGATTGCTAGCCAAAAAAATCATGCTATGATGATAAAAACGTCTATTGTGAAAGGGAAAATTTATATGAATGAGGCTTCAATTTTATTGGTTGATGATGAGGTATCGCTTTTAGACATTATGGAGACAGTGCTGCGTAAGGAAGGCTACGCCAATATAGATACAGTGCAAACAGGTGAAGAAGCAGTAAGTGCCTGTGAATCCAAAAAATATGATTTAATTGTGCTGGATGTAATGCTGCCCGGACGAAGTGGTATCGAAATCTGCCCTTTTATCCGTCAGACGACGGATGCCCCTATTCTTTTTCTGACTGCTCGAACGTCTGATTTCGATAAATTAACGGGATTTGCTATAGGCGGAGATGATTATATTACCAAGCCCTTTAACCCGCTTGAAGTGGTGGCTCGTATAAGAGCACAACTGCGGAGATATTTTGCTTCTGCTAACCAACAGGCTACTGGCAAGAGTGTAGAAATAGTCCCCCATAATTCTGCAAATGTATATGATTACGGAAGGTTTAAGCTAGATGAGACAGCGGGAGAACTCCTGGTAGAGGGTCAGTCTGTTGCTTGTCCGGCACTTGTATTTCAACTGCTGGTCTTCTTATGCAAACATCCCAATCAGATTTTCAGCAAAAGTGAGTTATATGAGAAAGTATGGGGCGATGAAGCACTGAGCGATGATAATACGGTCATGGTTCATATTCATCGAATTAGAGAACGTATCGAAGCAGACCCGTCCGATCCAAAATTTATTGTTAACGTTAGGGGTCTTGGTTATAAGCTGGTGAAGGTAGACCGCCAGGAGTTGTCTATGCCATGAATATCAAACGTCGGTTAACGTTAAGGTTCGTTCTACAGCTAGCAATTACGGGAATGGTTGTTCTCGCTATTGCAGCAGTAACGTTTACTTGGATGCTGTTGCGTTTTCTCGATATCAGTATTACGCGTGATTTTGCGAATGTTGGCTTAGAGCAACTGGTTGAATCCTCCAAAATTGATGAGAAGGGCATTCAATTTTCCCCGAGCTTGCTGGAGCAAGTGAAGAAGAATAAGGGCTGGCTGCAAAACATCGATGAAAATGGAAAAGTTGAAAGTGCCTACAACACTCCAAAAGATGTCCCAATTCAATATGGACCGGGTGAAGTAGTCGCCTATTGGACAGGGACTCAGCCTTTTCGGTATACTCTGGCTGTATGGATTCAAGAGAAAAATGGGAGACAATTCACGCTTCTTTATGGCGCGCCAAATATACTAGATCCTCTGTTAAAAAAAATGAGCGAAGGTACATTTGATGCAGTAGATGGAGATCTGGTTCTGCCTGATTCGATTGAAAGAGAAATTAAATCATCACAGGCTTTTGTTCAACTCATCGATTCATCGGGTACGGAGCTGCTCTCCTATAATAGGCCAAAGATGATTCCCACCAAGTACTCAGTGCCAGAGCTAGCACTACGCACTCTCTACAGTGAACGTTACGGCTATCATGTCCGATCTTCTTTTGATAAACAAACGGGCCAAACATGGATCGTTGGACAACCGAACGTAAAGGGTGCAGATACAGGACAAAAGGTATGGGTACCTGAAGAGGTTAAAATTGTTATTAAAGGCTCATTAGCGATGCTCGCGGCTTTATTGCTTGCATTTATATTGCTTTCTTTATGGCAAGCTCATAGGTTTGGAGCGCCAATGCTGCATATGCTTGTATGGCTCGATTCCATTGGAAATGCCATATATACAGAGCCTATGGACCGTAAAGGAAATCGTCGTAGTCGAACCCACGTAGGTAAATGGAGGCGGAGATACCGGGTTTTTTCTGATGTTATGGTATCCATAGAGAAATTATCTGCTAATTTGCAGAGAGATCAGGCGTTGCGGCAACAAACAGAGAATTTGAGGGAAGAATGGATCGCAGGTGTTACACATGATTTAAAAACTCCTTTATCTTCTATAACTGGTTATGCCCATTTACTGGCGGAGCCTTCGTATGATTGGTCGAAAGAGGAAGTTCGCAAGTTTACAAGGACGATGCTGGATAAATCAGCCCATATGGACATGCTGATCAGTGATCTTGCCATGACCTATCGGCTAAAAACAGGGATCAAGCCACCAGAGCTGATGGAGGTGGAATTGAACTCTTGGCTACATCAAGCCCTTGATCAAGCTGCTGCAAATCCCGAATATGGGAAGCAACGAATTATATTTGTGCCGGCACCAAACGAAGTGAGAGCCCGATTGTATACTCCATGGCTAGAGCGGGTGGTCAACAATTTGACTGCGAATGCTTTACTTCATAACCCCTCGGATACGATTTTAACGGTTTCGCTTACTATGAATGATTTGGACAGTGGATTTACTATTCAATTTTCCGATGATGGCGATGGAATGGATGAAGTCACACTTAACCGTCTATTTGAACGTTATTATCGAGGAACGGACACGGTATCTAGCTCCAACGGATCCGGCCTTGGCATGGCGATCTCCAAGGGATTAATCGAATGTATGGAGGGCAGAATTGCTGTTGAGAGTAGCCCTGGACAAGGGACCATTATTAAGTTGAGTTGGAGCTAATCATAGAACCAGCGTTTTTCCTAACGGAAATGACGGTGGTTTTTTTGTTCTGAATATAATTTTTTAATTCTCCTGTTTATTATCCAGCCAGAGTTGGGATCATAAATAAGTTGACATCCAAACTGATTGTAACTACAATAGTTACAGGTAGTGGTTAAAATAAATTTATCATCCTAATTTGAGGAGGAAGTAAAAATGAAAATAGCAATAACAGGAGCAACAGGTCAATTCGGATCATTGGTGATAGAAGCTTTACTTAAAACTGTACCTGCAGGTGATCTTGTAGTTAGTGTGCGGAACCCAGAAAAAGCAAGTGATCTTCAGGCACGTGGAGTGGAAGTCCGTCATGGTGATTTTGATCAACCTGAGACGCTGGAATCAGCATTTGCCGGTGTGGATCGATTATTAATTGTATCTGCAGATGGTGATAATGAAACCCGGATTCGTCAACATAAAGCAGCTGTTGCTGCTGCGGAAAAAGCAGGCGTCGGCTTCATTGCCTACACAAGTGTAGGACAAGCAGACAAGAGTGAGCTATTTCTTGCTGAAGTTCACCGCATCACCGAAGAAGCTATTCGCGCAACTGGCATTCCTTACAGCTTCCTCCGTAATAACTGGTATTTGGAGAATGAGATCGGCTCCATTCAAGGTGCTCTAGCAGGTGCCCCATGGGTGACTTCAGCAGGGAATGGTAAAGTTGGCTGGGCTACACGCGGAGATTATGCAGAAGCTGCAGCAAATGTTCTGACAGGTGACGGACATGAGAACACAGTGTATGAATTGTCTGGCAACCCTTTAACACAAGAGGAATTGACTGAGATCATAGGCAGTGTAATCGGTAAAGAAATCAAAGTAATCCAGGTTGACGACGAGGCTTATGCCAAGACCATGTCGGAGGTGGGTGTCCCAGAAGCTGCGCTTCCAATAGTTGTAGCTATACAACGTGGGATTCGTGAAGGTTGGCTTAATATTGAAAGTAGCGATTTAGAGAAACTGCTGAAACGTTCAGCTACTCCTCTTGCGGATGTCATTCGTGTTATGGTCGGTAATTTACAAGCATAATAATATAAAAGATAAAAGGCTTCCTCGAGGTTGAAAAACCAGTGAGGAGGCCTTTTTTTGTGTTGATAGAGGATGAATCAAATACATAACTTTTCACTATTTTGCCTTGTTCATAATTGTGTTAGTTTAGTTTAACTAGTTATACTAAAAGAAATGGAAGATACTTTGAGTGAGTACATAATCTGGCGAATAAGCGAAGGAGATGATTACAAATGAAAAGAAATATCTTGGTGGTATCGGGAGCGGCGGTTGTTGCATTAGGTGCGTATTTGTTATTGGGAGGTATCGATAAGGATACGCCTTCAGCACAAGATACAACCGACATTAAGCAATTAGTGCAAGAATATAGTTCAAGCAGTCTGGAAAACCTGTCCGCGTCTATCACTTCTGAGCAACTTATTGTAACCGATAGTAACAATAAAGAGAAAACTTACGACTTGCCTAAAGATGAGTTTTTTGTTTCTATAGCTCCATATGTGGAGAATACGCATCCTTGCGCAACACATAGCTTGACTGGCTGCCAAGGGGAATTAACGGATGATGAGTTTAAAGTATATATCGAAGACAGCGAAGGCAATGTGATTGTGGATCAAGAAATGAAATCGCTATCTAACGGATTTATTGATCTTTGGTTACCCCGGGACAAAAAATATAACGTAACCATTGAGCAGGATGGAAAAGCAGCAAAATCTGAGCTTTCCACTTTTAAGAGTGATAATACATGTGTTACCACTATGCAATTGGCAGAAAGTATCTAAAAAGTTGCAGAGAGAAGACTTGAAAAACGAATGCTCAGCAGGATGTTTCTTAAGCGATGTCGAAGTCGTTATTCATAATCCAATTAGATCTTCCTTCTGATGTATTCTGTATTGGACTTTCGCCAAATGTCCATCGTATCGGACTCCATTGCAGCTATTTTAGATTTTCGCTGCATTTTTCAAGCTTATCGGACTGCATAGCTCTTATTGGCTTGTATTGGCACAGAATTGGAGTGTATTTAGGGAAATAACTGCATCTGGGTCCGATAACCTGGTGAAATGCTATAAATCTACGAAATAAGTGCACCTCGGTCCGATCTAGCGGAGAGTTAGAAAGTGTTTGGGAAAAGAAATCAAAAGTATCACACGAATGATCAAAAGAAATTGCTTTACAGAAGAGAGGAGAGAGATGAATGGTTAAAGAGCTGATCATTGGGGATGTTTTGCAAGAGCTGGCTGGTACACGTCGGATACTGGAGAAGCTGCCTCAAGAGAATATGACATGGAAACCACACTCTAAGTCAATGAGCCTGGGTGGGCTGGCCACACACCTCGTTAACCTTCTGAGCTGGCAATCTGCAATTCTACTTTACTCGGAGTTTGATTTGGCATCTGTGGCATATCGACGAGAAGCACTGGAGAGTCCCGACGCGGTTCTACAAGAGTTCGACCTGAAAGCTCGTGAGATTGAGGAATTAATTACTGCAAGCAATGTGGAGATGCTCGGCGCGGAGTGGACCTTGCGGAACGGGGAGCAGATCATCCGTCGTCAGACACGGGCAGCTGCGCTTCGTACCATCGGATTGAATCATATGGTTCACCACCGGGCGCAGCTTGGAATTTATCTGCGGCTGCTTGACGTGCCGGTACCTGGTCTTTACGGACCCTCGGCTGATGATTTAGAATTAGCAAACGGTGAAGGTTGATAAGTGAGGAAGCCCTGCACTGCCAAGTAAGTTCAACATATAGCTCTTACCTGATATATTGGAGTATTAAGTTACCTCCAAACATACGGTAATGGGCTTATTTACTTTTTTCTAGTATTACACTAAATAAAACTCACGGAGGATCGGAAAGTTTGGGTTGACACTTTAGTTAATTTGGAGATATTATAGATTCGTTAAGTCTATGATGGAACGAATATTTTTTTGGTTTAATAATAGACAAAAAGAGTCTTTAATATCTGCATATAGGAGATGATTCATATGATTTACGATTGCATTATTGTTGGTGGTGGACCCGCAGGCTTGAACGCAGCCCTTGTTCTTGGTAGGGCAAGAAGAAAAATAGCTTTAATTGATAATAATCAGCCAAGGAATGCTGTTACCCATGCATCACATGGTTTTATTACAAGAGACGGGGTTACACCAGCCGAGTTTCGTCGCATTGCGTATGAGGAGGTACTACGTTATCCGTCAGTTGAGCATATCCAGACTGAGATTATTTCGATTAACAAAAATGATTCTGGATTTGCGGTACATGATTCGTTTGGTCGTCACATTGAAGCTCGCAGATTGATTTTGGCGACCGGGTTAAAGGAGGTCCTTCCTGAGATAGAGGGCTTACGACCATTATACGGAAAAAGTCTGTTTAATTGCCCGTATTGTGACGGCTGGGAATTACGAGATCAACCCCTTGTCGTTGTTTCCGAAAATCCACATGTTTTTCATATGGCAAAAATGCTGCTCAATTGGAGTAAAGATTTGGTTATCTGCACGAACGGCAAGACATTCCTTTCAGATGAACAGAAAAAAAGTCTTGAGGCCAAGGGGGTTGTAGTCAATGAACAATCAGTTTCCTCTTTTATGGGTCATGACGGGCAACTTCAGGCGGTTCGCTTTGCAGATGGTACTGAGATCTTAAGAACGGGAGGGTTTATTTCTCCGAATTTGATCCAAACGGCATCAATCGTAGATCATTTGACTGTAGAGCGGAATGATTCTGGTGGGTTTAGCACGGATGGGTCGGGGAGAACCTCGATTCCAGGATTATATTCGGCTGGAGATGTTTCTTATTTTATGCCTTCTCAGCTTGTGTTTGCCGCGGCTGACGGGAGTCGGACGGCTATGAGTGTAAATATGGATCTTACAGAAGAAGAATTTGAACTTTTTTAACGAATTATGGGTAGGAAGTTGAAAATAATAAGTATGCATGATAACATAATTACAAATTAATGATCGGAGTTGAAAAGTATAGTGTAGTAATTATTCTTGCGTCCCATGATGAATAAAACAACAACAATGGTTTATTTCGTTTGTTTTATTCTTTGTATGCAAGAAAGTTACTACTTCTTTTCACTCGAAAATATATCCATATCTAACTCCATTTGGGGCTGGATTTGCTGTATTTATTTGAGTCACAAGAAAGTAACTTTCTTGTGGCTTTTATTTTGTTAAAATACAGGAGGATTATTTTATGTCATTAATAAATGTCACAAATCTAACCTTTGCCTATGAAGGCAGCTACGATAACATATTTGAGAACGTAAACTTTCAAATCGATACCGATTGGAAATTAGGTTTCACAGGGAGAAATGGTCGAGGAAAGACTACATTTCTTAGCTTATTGCTTGGAAAGCATGAATACAGCGGAAATATTTCTGCTCATGTCAGCTTTGAATATTTCCCTTTTCAGGTGAATAACAAGGAGCTTAACACCATAGATGTGATCAGCGAGATTTTTCCGGATTATATTCATTGGAAGTTAATGCGTGAGCTTTCTTTGCTAAAGGTTTCTGAGGATGTGTTATATCGTCCCTTTGATTCATTGTCTAACGGAGAGCAAACGAAAGTGCTGTTAGCCACATTATTCATTAAGGAAAATAGCTTCCTGTTGATTGATGAACCTACAAATCATTTGGATATGACGGCAAGAAAGCTTGTCAGTGATTACCTCAATACGAAAAGTGGATATATTCTGGTCTCTCACGACAGATCCTTTCTTGATAATTGTGTGGACCACATCTTGTCAATCAACAAAACCAATATAGAGATTCAAAAGGGCAATTTTTCTAGCTGGTGGGAGAATAAAGTCAGACAAGATAACTTTGAGATAGCGGAAGACGAAAAACTTAGAAGAGATATCAAACGCTTGTCAGCCTCATCTAAACGAACAGGTAACTGGTCACATGAGGTGGAAAAAACTAAAAATGGAACTAGAAATTCTGGATCTAAGTTAGATAAAGGTTATGTTGGACACAAGGCCGCTAAAATGATGAAACGTTCTAAAGCCATCGAGCAGAGACAGCAATCTGCCATCAACGAAAAGTCTAAGCTTCTTAAAAACATCGAAAATTCTGAGAACTTAGAGATTACGCAGCTTGCTTATCATAAACGTCATCTTGCGGAGCTGGATAATGTTTCGGTTTTTTACGGAGAGAAAAGGGTATGTTCAGAAGTAAGCTTTACCATTGAGCAAGGGGAGAGAATTGCACTCTCGGGTAAAAATGGTTCCGGCAAATCAAGTATCATCAAATTGATCTGCGGTGAGGAGATAGATTATACCGGAACCTTCACTAAGGATAGCCAGCTTATCATTTCCTACGTATCACAAGACACTTCAGATCTACGGGGCGATTTAACAGATTATGCTAGAGAGAATGGGATAGATGAAAGTCTTTTTAAATCTATTCTGCGAAAGCTTGATTTCTCTAGAATTCAATTTGATAAGGATATATCCACTTACAGTGGCGGCCAAAAGAAAAAAGTCCTGATCGCCAAAAGTCTTAGTGAAAAAGCTCATTTGTATATTTGGGATGAACCGCTTAATTTTATTGATGTTATTTCACGTATGCAAATTGAGGAGCTATTGCTTGAATATACACCAACACTCGTTTTTGTGGAGCATGATCGCGAATTTTGCCATAATGTTGCCACGAAGATCATTGAACTTAGCTGATATTTTTAACATCGATTGAAAATTTCCAACTCTAACAGACCAATATTATTATATTAATAAAGATAATTATTATATATATTACAGTTATCCAATGTACTATAATGGTATAGTTAAACTTTATGATATGTAATTGATGCCTAAAGAAACAACCTATAGAATTGAACAACAGGAGGAAACAAGTTGAGTACACAGAGTGTGGGAATTCCATTAGAAGGTTTTGCAGAATTTAGCCGAACGGTAGCAGCAGAAGGTGCGGTACTGTTGAAGAATGATTATCAGGTGCTTCCGCTTGCTGAAAGTGATAATATTGCTGTTTTTGGCAGAACTCAAGTGAATTATTATCGCAGTGGTACTGGTTCGGGCGGTAGTGTTCATGTTACTTATACGACCAACCTGCTGGGCGGTCTTCGCAGTAAAAAGAACCTTACGATCAACGAAGATTTGGCAGCAGTATATGAGAAGTGGATTGAGCAAAATCCATTTGATAATGGTGGCGGCGTTTGGGCTGCAGAGCCATGGAACCAGAAGGAAATGCTTTTATCCGACGAATTGGTAGCTGAGGCTAGAAGTAAATCGAACAAAGCAATCATTGTAATCGGACGTACAGCAGGAGAAGATCAGGATAATGTCGATGGTTCAGGAAGCTACCAACTAACAGCTGATGAAAAGGCGATGCTGAAGCAGGTAACTACATATTTTGAGCAAACGATTGTTGTACTGAACGTCTCTAATATTATTGATATGAGCTGGCTGAACGATGAAAGCTATAAAAATCCGATTTCGTCTGTCATCTACTCTTGGCAGGGGGGAATGGAAGGTGGTAATGCAATTGCGGACGTGCTGGCTGGAGAAGTAACTCCTAGCGGAAAATTAACAGACACGATCGCATATTCCATCAACGATTACCCGTCAACACACAACTACGGTAATGAATTTACAAACCTTTATCAGGAAGATATCTATGTTGGTTATCGTTATTTCGAGACATTTTGCCCAGAAAAGGTTCAATATGAATTTGGTTATGGAATATCGTATACCACGTTTAAGCTCGAGCCAGAAGAAGCTAAACTTATTTACAAAGCTGGCGAACTTAATGTTGAAGTCGGCGTAACCGTAACTAATACAGGAACTACCTTTGCTGGAAAAGAGGTTGTTCAGGTCTATTATGAAGCTCCACAAGGAAAATTGGGACAGCCTGCTAAAGCTTTGGCAGCCTTCGCAAAAACAGAAGTCCTTCAGCCAGGCGAAGCTCAACGTCTTACCGTGAGTTTCCCTGTTCATTCAATGGCTTCCTATGATGATGCTGGTGTGTCAGGGCATGCTTCCGCTTATGTGCTAGAAGAAGGCACGTACCGCATATTTGTGGGAACGAGTGTTAAAAAAGTGGAGGAAGTCAAAGTTGAAGGGAATAGCGGCTATGTCGTGGAAACTCTTCAAGTTGTGGAACAGTTACAAGAAGCTCTTGCACCCACGCAAAGCTTTACAAGAATGCAACCAGGTGTTCAAAAAGTAGACGGTTCATATGAACTTGTTTATGCAGAGGTTCCAACACGCAAGATTTCGTTAGCAGAACGGATCGAGAGCAATCTACCAACAACGATCTCCCAGACAGGCAATCAAGGGCATAAATTAAGAGATGTATTTGAACAAAAAGTTAGTATGGAAGCTTTTATTGCCCAGCTTAGTGACGATGATTTGGCTGCCATTGTACGGGGTGAAGGTATGAGCAGCCCATTGGTTACACCGGGTACAGCTTCTGCATTTGGAGGAGTAAGTGATAGTCTATATAACTTAGGAATCCCTGTTGCATGTACGGCAGATGGTCCTTCAGGAATTCGTATGGATAGTGGAGCAAAAGCGACTCAGGTTGCGATCGGAACGCTTCTTGCAGCTACTTGGAATGCCGAATTAGTCGAAGAGCTGTATGTGTTAGAAGGACAAGAGTTGGTACGAAACAACATAGACACCTTGCTTGGACCAGGTCTAAATATTCGTCGCAGCCCGCTTAATGGCCGCAACTTTGAGTATTTTTCTGAAGATCCTTTGATTTCTGGGGTGTTTGCCGCTGCATGTACACGTGGGATTATGAAAGGTGGCTCTAATGCCACGCTGAAGCATTTTGCCTGCAATAATCAGGAGAAACATCGCAGTAAAGTGGACGCTGTTGTGTCGGAACGTGCGCTTCGCGAGATTTATTTGAAAGGTTTTGAAATTGCAGTGAAGCAGGGTGGAGCGAATTCAATTATGACCTCCTATAACCCTGTTAATGGACATTGGGCCGCTTCAAATTACGATTTGAACACTACAATTCTCCGCGGAGAATGGGGCTTCAAAGGTATTGTCATGACAGACTGGTGGGCCATCATGAATGATGTCGTTAATGGTGGAGCTGCAGACCGGAAATTTACAAATTGGATGGTCCGTGCACAAAATGACCTGTACATGGTTGTAGCTAACTATGGCGCCGAAATTAATGGATGGAATGACAACACCATTGAATCCTTGGAAAATGGATCTTTGACTAGAGGAGAGCTGCAACGTTCTGCAATGAATATTTGTGAGTTCATCATACATGCTCCAGTATTCTCGAGAAAACAGCAAATTGTTGAAACGGTTGAGTCCTTTAAGGCTAATCCTTCACTTACTGCAGAACAAGTACAATCCTTATCTCAAAATCCACAGGTTAAGCCAGCCGTTGAAGGATCGACTTTCTTTGAAGTTGGCCAAGCTGGACAATATCGGATCCTCGTGCATATCATGTCAACAGAGCCTGAGCTGGCTCAAAGTGCATGCAATGTTAATTTGAATGATCAATTGATGACAACCATTCAAACCAACGGGACAGAAGGTCAATGGATTAGACAAAAGCTTGTGAAAGTAGAACTCGAAGCAGGTCTTTATGAAATGAAACTGGAATTCATTAAACCAGGTTTACAGATCGACTGGATCGAATTTAATAAAGTTGACTAAGTAAGCTCTAAATATAAGTTAAAGGAAAAACCCTGCGCTAATGCGCAGGGTTTTTCCTTTTGCTAATCGATTAGTTTAAAGTTGAAAATACCTTACTCTGCTTGGAACCGGAACCACTTAAAATCAAACTGGCTCCCCGGTAGAAATATAAAGGTGACGGTTTGCGGACCGGTTATGCGCTCCAATACAAATTCTCTTTCGCAATAATCACTTGACTGTGTAAACTCCACAAGCTGTCTCTTTTCACCCTCTGGTCCGCTAAATAGAATATGCAGAGTATTTTTATCGATAGGCGAATGCCCGCATAAGGTTAGTTTAGTGCTTCCAGTATCACCGAAGTCCATATCTTTAAAGATGAGAGAGACGTTGTTACCAATATTTTTGATTTGTCCATCTGCCAGTGTAAAGGAATCCCCATAAATCTGATTGTATTCCAGAACGTTAAGTTGTTCGTACGCTTTTAAAGGTTTGTTAAACTGAAAGCCCTTGAGATGAATCTTTTTATGAAGAACAAAACAAAGGGTGGTGACACCTTTTATTCGCTCAGGTAATGAGTAGGTTTCCTCTTGATATACATTCCATATGGAAGGTTTTTGATAGGTTACCTGTGTCAGCAGAGCTGCGTTTGGAGCATCCGGAGTACCTTTCCATATATCAATCGTATATTTATCGTTATCTAGCGCGAAGATAGGAAGGGTAAGTTCAGTAGCTCCATAATCACCGAAATCGATGTTGTCGAAACAGATCCAGCTTTCTCCTTCTCTTGCAGTAGCCACTCCGCGTTCATTCCCATTTGTTAAGTTCCGGCTCGTATTGCTATGATAACCAGCGGAAACAAACTCATAAGGATTCAAAAAGGCAGCTCCCATATCTCGAATATGGAATTCCATAAGCGAGTACAGGCGCACTTGATCTGCACCGTTTTTCGTTGCACACCGTACATAGACGTCTCCGTCTCCCAATGCCGATATTACTGCTTCATGCCCATTTGCCTCAAGAACGGCTATATTGGCGTCAATACCGGCAGCATTCGTAACTCGCCATTCAATTTCCTGATAGGTTGCGTTCTCTGGATGAATTTGCACACGAACCGGAAGTGCTCGAGTGTCCTTCGTTAGTTGATTTCCTTGTGGGCATATGATTTCCAGCTTGCGAACGGGAATTTCATCTGATAAATAGTCTTGGGATAACTCGCTCACATCCGATAGTGATTGTGACGAATGCTGATAAAGTATAAGCTCTTCGTCCTTAGAATGATCTAGCTCTCGTGCTTCGGAAGTCAGTGTAAGCTCAGCAGACTGTAAGCCATGGGAAGATGCACGTACAACGATTGTACCTGACTCCAATGAAGAGGCAATGACCGCAAGCAATTTGCCGCTGAACATCCGGCGACTTGTTCCTTTATATGAATCGTAGTCAGTGCTGTCACCATTATCCAAACCAACAAGACGCCCCGGCCCTTCTACAGAGATTTGAATACGATTATTGGCATTCTCCACGGGACGTCCTTCTTGATCGAGAGTCGAGATCTCAACAAATACCAAGTCCGATCCGTCAGCAGTCAACTGAGTTTTATCAGGATTCATGACCACAGTGGCCGAATCTCCGAAAGAAGTTACCGTATCTTCAGCGATCTGCACTCCGTGTTCATCATAAGCGACTGCTCGCAGAGTACCATCGCTATAGGGGAGCTGCCATTCCCCAAGCAGCTTTTTACCATGTTTATGGTCAATGTTAACCGTGCCCATGGATTGATCATTAAAGAACAATTCGATTTGTGGTGCGTTGGAGCATACTCGCACATCAATAAGCTGCCCTTTAGAGAAATCCCAGTACGGAAAAATATGAATCATCGGGGCGACCTTGTAATCCGTCCATTCTGCTTGATAAATATAATAGGAATCCTTTTTGAATCCTGCGGTATCCAGTTGACCGAAATACGAGTTTTTAGTGAAGTACGGGGTTGGCTCCCCGATATAGTCAAATCCAGTCCAAATAAATTGTCCCGGCGAGTAGGTCGCATCACGATCTGCGATGATGCAAGCTTCTGTGTTTTTGGCACCCCAGCTAGTAGAACTGTTCCCTAAGGCTGAGCATTGTTCATCATCGTCAGACAATACAGACTGAGCATAAGGGAAGTGGTAGATGCCTCTGCTCTGTACAGTAGACGAAGTTTCACTACCATAAATAATCCAGTCGGGATGTTCCTCATGATGCTGGTCATAGTATTTTTCAGCATAGTTATATCCTGCGAACTTCACTAGATCTGCGCATTTCTGTGCATTCTCCCATGGCATATAGTTGGAACCGATAGTAACTACTGCATTTCCTTTAGGGTCATGAACCTGCACCAGATCGCGTAATTCTATGGTCAACTCTTGCCCACGTTCATCAGCATGGGTGTCGTATATTTCATTTCCGATACTCCACATGAGCATGGAGGGGCGATTTCTATCCCGGCGTACCCAGCTGGCAATATCTTGTTTCCACCAATCCGGATAAAATCTGGCGTAGTCAAAAGGAGTTTTACTGCGTTCCCACATATCGAATGCTTCGGAAACTATGAGCACGCCCATCTCATCCGCTAGTTCCATCAGTTCAACGGCTGGCATATTGTGGGCCGTACGAATAGCGTTTACGCCCATCTCCTGCAGGAGGATAATCTGTCTTTTTAGAGCTACCTTATTCACCGCAGCCCCCAAACATCCCAAATCATGATGTTGGCATACGCCATGAATCTTCACCTTTCGGCCATTCAAAAAGAAACCTTGTTGGCTGTCAAACTCCATCGTACGGAATCCGAAGGTTTGGATTTCTTCTTCAATTACCTGATCATTCTCCAGCAGTTCAGTTTTTAGGGAATATAAGTAAGGCTGGTTAATATCCCAGAGCATTGGATTATTGACGGATAAGAGGGCAGAGCTGGATACAGCAGACCCGACTTGTACTGGACTTTCATTTTCTGCATGAGAGATACAGATACCTGAAGCGTCCAGTATACTGTGACGAATTATGTAGTGCTTTGCGCTTTGCAATAGATCATTGCACAAGACTTCGGTATCTACCTCAACATTCCAGGAATCCTCTTTTTTGTGAGTAGAGATATAAATACCATCAGGCACAATATGTGTCCCTGGATACGTCTTCAGCCATACACTCCGATAGATGCCCGCACCGGAATACCAGCGTGAATTAGGAGACTCATGAACCACTTGAACATAGATTTCGTTGATACCTTCAAATATGTATGGCGTGATATCTATTTCAAAAGTGGAGTATCCATTTTTCCAGACGCCTGCGATATGGCCGTTCACATAGAGAGTGGAGTCCATGTATACGCCTTCAAAACGAAGCGAGACACGACTATTTGGCACTTTCTCATCTACAACTATGCTTTTACGGTACCAGCCTTCTCCACTTTCATATAGATTATGTGTATCAAAAATTAGCCAGTCATGGGGTAAGGTTACGTCGATCCACTCCGAATCAGCTGCTATCACCGATTCTAAAGTGGACTTAAGCGGCTGTTTGCTGAATAACCAGTCATTATTTAATCTTGTTTTCTGACTCATGAATGAAGTTCTCCTTTATCTTTGGAAAATTTAGAAGTGGTTATTAACGATGTGAATGATTTCCGTAAAGCCTTTTGTATTCTTTTTTATCATATCAAAGATTTTGCAAAAAGACATTCACGAAGAAGAGTAAAAAAACTGTAATAACAAAGCTATTGAAATCGCATTCAAAATGATAACATGCCATTGGTAAATTATCTATTTATTTCTTAATATATCTTTTATTGCGGAGGATGAAATTTATACAAAAACAGTACTAATGAACAATACAGAGAAGTATCTCTGGTCTATGAAAAATGTTATTGCTACAGAAGCTAATGAAAGTGAGGGAAATTGCCTGGTACACCGGCTAAGATGTGTTGGGCTTATCGCTGATTTAATACTTTACAAATACTTGTCTGCATGTACTTGTGTTTGTTCGAATAAGTTAGAAAGAAGGACAGGACAAACCATAGGTGGAGATGCGTATAAATGGGGATGCGTAAACAAAGTTTTATTCGTGGCACGTTCATATTAACCGTGTCGTCATTTTTCACAAAAGGGCTTGGTTTTTTGAACGGAGTCTTGCTGGCACGTTTTTTGGGAGCAGAGGGAGTAGGGCTGCTTATGATTGCTCATCCACTGCTTCCCTTATTTATTACGCTGACAGAGCTGGGGCTTCCTGTTGCGATTTCAAAGCTTGTATCGGAAGCTGAGGTTAAGCAGGATGAAGCGCGAGTAAAGCGTATTCTCACAGTATCCTTAAGCATTACGGGTACGTTGAGTATTATATTAACTTTAGTGGCTCTATTAGGCTCAAAATGGATCGCATCGATTTTTTTGGCCGATCAGCGGGCGTATTATGCTATGGTTGCTATTACGCCGATCATTCCAATTATTGCGATGTCTGCTGTACTGAAAGGTTATTTTCGTGGAAAACAGAACATGAACCCACTTGCCTTTTCCGATATTATTGAGAATCTGGCGCAAATCATTGTCATTATCGGTGTTGTCAACGTATTGTTGCCCTACGGTATTGCCTATGCGGCTGCTGGCGCAATGGCTGCCTCCGTTGTTGGGGAAGGTTTTGGTTTGCTCTATTTGTTTGCTGTTTTCAAATGGGCAAATCGAGGTAAGGTCAAAACCTCTCCACCACCTACGTCAAGAATTTCACTTAAAGGAGACAGTACGTTGAGAGATTTGCTGCGTATCGGCTTACCGATGACAGGCAGCGGTTTTATTCATTCGCTCTATCATGCCTTTCTACCACTGCTGATTACGAAAAGTCTAGTACTGTTTGGTGTAGGTGTTGAGATGGCGACCAAGCAATTCGGACTTCTAGCGGGTTATGCTCTTCCCATGTTGTTTCTCCCCAGCTTCTTCACACAATCGTTGTCGACTGCATTAATTCCGGCGATCAGCGAAGCAAGTGTGAGCAACAATAGCAAGCTTATGCATAATCGGATGGATATGGCTATGCGATCCGCGCTTATAGTAGGTTTCCCATGTACAATCATCCTGTACTTATGGGCTGTACCCTTAACAACTATGATCTATCATTCGCCAGAAGCGGGCGAGCTGCTAAGGTTAATTGCACCCTTATTTTTTCTTTATTATTTCGGAGCGCCACTGCAAGCAATTTTGCTTGGTTTGGGGAAAGCATCAACCGTTATGTGGAATCATATTCTTACGAATATTTTTGAAGTGATTGCGATCTTTGTTCTAGGTTCTAATATTGGAATCGAAGGGGTGGCCATGGGATTCGGACTGGGGCTCTTGCTGCTGACACTGTTGAATTTTTTATCTGTGGCAGGAACGATCGGGTTTTATTTTGACTTTCGTATTGTATTCAAGGTGGGAGCAGGAGGAATTGTCATGGCGCTTAGCGGGTTGGCGGCTCACGGAATTCTGGAAAGATTGCACCTGGGGCAGGTCATTGAACTGTTCGGAGCGTTGCTTGTTTCGTTAATCACCTATGCAGCAACATTGCAGGTAACCCATGCGTGGGAAAGGGCACCGAAACCACCAACGATTACACCTGTTTCTTGAAAAGGAATATTTCTGATATTCCGGTACCGTGCTCCAAAAAGTAAATTGAGTAATAATGCAACCCTCTGTGTACCAGTATGGGGGCGGATGAAGGTAACGGATGGGGAGCAGCGAGATGTTTAACTGTATTTTGTGCAGCTATAATCGTTCAAAACAGTTGTGTATTGAAAATAGCTGTATTTCTTACATCTATTCTCACGAGTTAAAGCCTATTAGGTGATTTCTCTTGATTTTAATTGTATAGAGTGCAGTTAAAGTCGGAGTTATTCCCTAGCAATATCGATTAAGTGTATAAAATGCAGTTATTTCATTAGATTACGTTAAAATCCTGAGCTACAAATATACGGAGTGTGGATATCAGAAGTTACAATCATAATTTGCTCAGGCAAAACGCCAGTGATCTAAAATATCAGGCAGCGATCCTTGATTATTGGAGATTGCTGCCTGATTGACTATGTGTGAACTACACTCAATTGACTCAAAGAAAAAATGGAGTCTATCTCATAAGTAATTTTAGTAATTCCTATAGGGATGATCCATATGGCAAGTTGGATTGATTAGGTAACATTTTGCGCACACGTATTTGCTATCGGACACAGCTGAGCTTAAGAGCAGATTTAGCTTACATTTGGAATTTTAACGGACCCCATCGCAGTTATTACCATGAATAACACCCGAAATGACTCTCTTTTTAAGGAATAGTTGCACTGGAGTCCGTAACCTAACTCAAAAGCCTAAAAACAAGCAAATAGCGTCTTCTGAGTCCTAAAGCTCTAATCTTGATTAAGACTGGGTGATTTAGGTAGGTGCAACGGATAAAAGCATTCGACCCCCGGTTCATAACAGCAAAGCAACAATTCTCCTATAACGGATGATCGCTGCTCTGCTGTTTTTTACTAAAAGAAATAGTAGGCGGTCTTTATGGAATGAAAACATGTAGTATAGTTTGAACAGATGAATACGTACTGGAGCAAGTTATTGGAGAGGGTAGGGGAGCTGATATACCAATCCCTATGGCATTTAATGAATGATTTGGTTGCGTTACTGGTTCGTACCCGTTTACGGACTGACTGTAATGGAGATGTATACTATTAAGTAAGTACTGATAAGGAGAGTTTGTCGTAAAGGACGGCAAATGGTGCGATTCAAGCTTTTACGAGACAGTTAAAAAGTGGAGCAGGACAACGCTAGTTATTACCGAGTATTACCGAGTACTAACCTTGACCGTATTTTTTTCTGTAATGACTCAGTGTGAGTAGTGGCCAGATATACCGATAACTATGATAATTGGAATAGAAATTACCGGGGAGACCAGCGCCAGTGGGATAAGAAGTTTTCCAATCCTCTTCATGAATAGACGTGATTAGTCTTTGAATTCCTTTTTCCACCGCAGCTGTTGACTCTGGCTGAACGGCGATAATCGCATCAAGTGCCCAGGCGGTTTGTGAAGGTGTGCTTTCTCCTAAAGGAACATATTGTAGAAGCCGGTCGCTGTGACAAGACTCCCCCCAACCGCCGTCCGAGTTCTGAATGCTTAGAAGCCACTTCACTCCTTTTTGCAATGTATCATGATTTATAGGGACCCCAACAGCCTGCAGGCCTGTTAATGATGCCCAAGTGCCATAAATATAACATACCCCCCATCTTCCATACCACGAACCATCCTTCTCCTGATGTTGAATCAGCCATTTTGTACCCCTTTTAATGAACTCGTGTTGTGTATTTAAACCAGCGAAGTTTCCGAGAAACTCCAAAGTTCGTCCGGTAAGATCTGCTTCCGAAGGATCAATGGCTGCAGATTTAGCACCATCGATAGCGAGCCATGTGAGCATTTCTTTATTGGTGTTTTTTTCGAATGCCGGCCAGCCGCCGTCGTTATTTTGCATCGATAGGACCCAATTCAGTCCGCGATTCCATGATTCCAGATATGAAGGGTGAATGGTTGATAAGCTTCGGATGGCTCGCAAGGCTGCCGTTGTATCATCTACGTCCGGATTGATTGTATTAGACTCAGAGAATCCCCATCCACCGGGAACTGTATCCGGATTATGGATGCTCCAATCAGCAGGTTTATGATGCTGTTTATCCAGAAGATAAGATGCAGCGTGTTTTATTCCTTTGTGATCAACCGGAATTTGAGCCTCTTGTAAAGCATAGGAGATTAACGCTGTATCCCATATTGTAGATGGAGAGTTTTGAATTGTAGTATTATGATTTGATTGGCATTGCAGTGCGGTGAGACCTTGAATGGCCTGTGTAATTATTGGATGCTGCCGATCATAATCGAGAGCAAGCAGGGCAAAAACCATAAGAATTGTACTGCTGGCATAGCTGTAAAAGGTACCGTCGGATTCGATTCGCTGGAGCATATATTGTTCCGCTTTGTTTTTGGCAGCTTCATGTATGTAGTGTGGACTCCCGAGTAATCTGCTCAAACCCATTTGAATAACATCCTGCATCTCCTGATATCCACGGGTGGGCGATTCATCTGTATCCAATCGTGTCTCTATAAGATCTGACAGATCAGGAGCATGGGCTGTAGTGATCGAAAATCGCCGATCGGCCATAATGAGCATAGGAGTGAGGTGTACCCTAGAGTAGCCAGAGAATTCGAAATAGTTAATAGGGAAGTAAGAGGGAAACAAAAGCACCTCCAGTGGAATCGAAGAAATTGCTAAAGGCCACTTGCTTTGACCCGTTGCAGCGAGTATGACTCTAGTTAAGATACTTGTGACTTTGCCTAATCCACCTTTAGACAGTATATAACGTTTAGCCCGCAGTATTGGCTCGTCTGTTATCTTACTGTATCCAGAATAGAGCAGGGCATAATAAGCTTCGACTGATGTGGATAAGTTCCCAGCTTCTTCGTCCTTATATAACTGCCAGCAACCCTCTCGCTGTTGTGCATCAAGAATGCGATCATGTAGCTGCCGAATGAGCGTTTCATTCTGCAGGTTCAACACCCTAAAGAGAATGATCATATAAGCATCGATCACAATCCCGTTCTCAAAACAAAAATGCCATGAGCCGTCATCCTTCTGCTGTTGTAGCAAGAACGTTGACAAACGTTCGATTTCTTCATCTACTTTACTTAGTATATCCGTCATGTTTTGGGTTCCTCCGAAGGCATTATTTTTAACATTATATGAAGTCGGAGAACAGGACATGAAAAAGAGCTGCTTAGTCGCTTTTAAGCAACTTTGCAGCCCTTTTTACATTCCGTCTTAGCATTATAAAACGGTTAATTTTCAATCACAATACGATTTAGCTTGAGATTAACCGGAGCTGCAATGGTGTCACCTACAGGGCATTTGCTCTCCAGAAATTGTACGAACTGTTCGACCTTCTCAGCAGGGGATGGAGTCTTTATGTAGAATGTATACCGAATATCGGAATAGCCAGGACGTACTTCAGAGCGGTTGAAGAATCCGTCGAGATCCAAGTCACCTTCCACATCTACTCTGAAATCTTCAAGCTCCACCTCAAATTTAGAGGCGTAGACCCGAGCTACTATGGATTGGCAGGCACCCAAAGAAGCGAGCAAAGCTTCAACAGGATTCATTCCTGTATCTGTGCCCCCAAGACTTGTCGGTTCATCGATGACCAGCTCGAATTGTCTTGCATTAGTAACGACCTTTACGCCGTCTTGCAAATGAGCAGTTGCTTTGAAAGTTTGAACATTTGGCATGTGTTTACACTCCTTCTTGTGGACAAACTAAGGATGATTTAATGTTTCTTATTTTTTGTAATTCATAGTATGTTTCTAGGAATTGTATAGATTATAGTTCTATTCTGTATACCCGTCAATACATGATTAAAATAATAGTTAGGAGACAACTAGAGTGTCGACCGAAATTGAGAGCTATTTGGACTATCCTAGGTTGCAAATTTTAGGGGGAGAAATAGAATTAAGAGACGATCGGATAAAGCGTAGATGGAAAGCAGAAATCAAACCGTTTCTTCTTGCACCCTATCCTGTAACTGAGGATCTATACAATGCTATAATTAATAACTCATCACATGGAGATCTAAAACCTGTTATTTGGGATAAGGAGTCAGACGGCTTCCATCTTGCCCGGTCTTATTAATGAGTTATGGATTTGTAAGTGGAATTAGAGGAGGGAATAATTATGTGCGAAGGGCACATAGATAAGCACGGTTATAACGAGCATCGAGAATACGGAGAGCATGGAGAAATGAATATAAATGGAGTCAAGGAGGGTTCGGAGCATCCTCACAAAAGCGCTCAGACCTTTCGTCGTGCTAGGGCTATCGCATTTTTGGACAAGCTAATGATTAATCGTTCGGCGTTGCAGCAGCAGCTAAAAGAGTCAGAGATTGAAACGACAAAACAAGTCATTAGTGGTGAACTAAAAGCTACGGAAGCGATCATCGATGAGTTCATACATATGTTTCAGATTCATGAGATAACTTCTGATAATAGAGAAGAGAGAAGATAGAACCTAAGCCACTCAGCTATATAGAGGTGTTCATTCCCTAAGTTTTGATATGAATGAAAAAAAGACTTCTGAAGAAATCAGAGGTCTTCTTTATGTGTAGCTAATAAAGAAAAATGTCTAATGTAAAGAGAATACATCATTAAGTAAAACGCTTTCATGTTCACTCGATAAATTGATTTATATAATTAGTCCTGTAAGCAATATAAAAATGGGGGGCGAAAAAGAATGAAAAAAGTCAACAAAAAAAGGATTAACCTAACTCTAACAGTGTTGATGGCTATGTCCATGCTTATCACTGCTTGTGGTGGGAACAACGGGAATAACGTGAATTCTGAGGCTAATGCAAACGCAGGCAAAACGGAAAAAACCCCTGCGGCGGAAGAGAAGCTCAAGATTACTATGTGGTCCCAATTCGCGGATCCAAATTCTAAAGACGGCGGGTTTGTTGGTTTTTATAAAGCACTTGAAGCAACCCAGGCTAAATTTCCTAATGTTGAAATCGAGCATGTGGGTGTTGGGGGCGAATCTTATAAAACAAAAGTGAAAGCGGCTTCAGCCGCCAATGAGCTGCCCGACATTTTTTACACCTGGGGTGGCGGATTCTCTGAGCCATTTATAGCGGGGAACCGGATTTTGTCCATTGATGATCTCGCAAAAGATGGAACGCTGGACCAAATTGTACCAGGTACGACAGACAATTTCATCTTCGATAGCAAGCTTTACGGTCTGCCGATCAATATAGCTACTGCTCAAATGTACGTCAATAAAGAACTATTTGAGCAAGCAGGAGCGAAAATTCCGGAAACATGGGATGAGCTTGTTGCTGCGATTGAAGCACTAAAAGCAAAAGGCATTCAGCCGATTGCACTTGGGGCTAAAGACAGATGGCCAGCAATGCAATGGAACGCGATTCTAGCCATCCGGATGGCAGGCGTGGATGCTGTAAATGCCGCTTTAACGAAAACAGGATCATTCGACACAGCTGAATTCACAGAAGCTGCTGCGAAATACAAACAATTGATTGATGCGGACTCCTTCGGCAAACATTTTGTTGGAACTTCTTATGATGACGCGACAAATATGTTCCTATCAGGCAAAGCAGCTATGATGTTCATGGGCGCTTGGGTCAACGGACAGATTGAAGATGATAACTCTCTGGTCAAAGGTAAAGTGGTACCGATTAAATTTCCAACCATTCCAGGGGGGAAAGGAAATGCTGACGAGTGGTTCGGAGGTTCGGGTGAAACATTCGTGCTCAATGCCGATCTGAAAAACAAGGAAAGAATATGGGAAGTATACAAGTTCTTTATTGAGACCATGTCTAAAGAAGTATTTCTGGCTGGTTCAGGCTCCTCAGCATGGAAAGTTGATGTAGGTGACACTTCTCAAATGAATCCACTGGCTCTGCAAATTGGTGAATTGTCCTCATCAGCAACTGGTTTCTCCTACTGGTGGGATCAACTGCTGAATGGTAATGACACTGAATCTATGTTCGGTTCGCTGATGAAATTCGTCGCCGGAAAAACAACACCTGAAGACTACACGAAAGAACTACAGAGCAAGGTCAATCAAGGACAATAATCTGCGTTAGGCGGCGAGAATTGTTCGCCGCCTGATCGATTTAAGGTGGAGTGAAGCATGCATCAAGTATTCGGAAACAAAAAGGCTATCGCCGTATTTGTTGTTCCTGCTTTGATTTTATACATTCTTGTCGGTTTTTTCCCGATCCTTCAGTCTATGTATTACAGTCTGCTGGACTGGGATGGGATACAACCGGCTAAATTTATTGGTTTAGCTTCTTATAAGGATTTATTTTTTGCAGATACGTACGGCATGGATTTTAATCATTCGATACTTAATACGTTGTATCTGGCAGTTCTTTCTGTTTTCATGCAACTTCCGATAGCTCTGGTGCTCGCTCTGGTTCTTGCCAGAGGGGTGTGGGGTGAAAAGCTGTATCGTACTTTGTATTTCATTCCAGTCTTGGTATCCTCCTCTGTCATCGGGGTTATGTTTCTGAAAATCTATCAGCCTGAATATGGCTTGCTGAATACGATACTCAATCAATTAGGCTTGTCCTCCTGGACACATGATTGGTTAACGGAAAGCGGAACTGCACTAATAAGTGTTATGATTCCAATCGTTTGGCAATATATCGGCTACCATATGCTTCTAATGTACGCTGCCATCAAAGGGATTCCTGAAGATTTGTACGAGGCTGCAAAAATTGACGGAGCATCAAGTATAAGAACCGCCTTCTCTATCACTATTCCACTTATTTCACCGATCCTGAAGGTATGCGTCATATTTGCTGTTTTGGGATCATTGAAGTTTTTCGATTTAGTCTTCATTATGACCAATGGCTACCCTACACCGGAAACTAGTGTTCCAAGTACATTGATGTATTCGTCGATTTTTAATCGCAATATGTATGGGTACGGCAGCGCGATGGCCGTGTTTATGGTTGTGGAATGTCTCTTTTTCTACTTAGTTCTACAAAAACTGATCAGAACCTACGATGATAAGGAGGAGAGCTAATGACAACAACACATAACCGCCGCTGGCCAAAGGTTGTTTTGCAGATTGCGTTTCTAATCTTCGCAGTTATTCAACTGTATCCGCTCGTGTGGCTTGTATTTTCCTCCTTTAAAACAAACATAGAAATTACAGGCTCAAATGTGATGGGCTTGCCTAATGAGTGGCGGTGGGCGAACTACGACTACGCACTTTTTAAGGGGAATATCGCACGTAACTTTTTGAACAGCCTTATGTATACAACGGTAACCGTCATTATTTCTGCTCTGTTATCGGCAATGGTTTCTTTTGCTGTCGCAAGAATGAAGTGGAAGCTTAATAATGTGGTGCTTACTTTCTTCATGCTGGGATTGATGATCCCCGTTCATGCTACGCTGCTACCTGTCTTTCAGATGTTAAAAATGACAAGCTTGCTGAATACGCCGTGGGCCTTAATCATTCCTTATACCGTTAGTGCACTTCCTACTACAATCTTTATCATGATTGGTTTCTTTAGAGCGCTGCCAGGGGAGTTGGAAGAAGCCAGCGTTGTAGACGGCTGCAATATTTATCAGGTTTTTTTCCGTATTATGCTTCCGCTTGTAAAGCCGGCTATCGTAACCACTTCCATCTTTACTTTTTTATCTGCTTGGAACGAACTGATGTTTGCCAATACATTCATTAATGATCCTGACTTAGCAACAATTACCGTCGCCATCAATTCGTTTAAAAGTGCCTATGCCACAGAATTCGGACCTATGTTCGCAGGAATGGTTGTGGCTACACTACCCATGATCATTATCTACTTGTTCCTAAGTAATCAAGTCCAAAAAAGCATTATTGCCGGGGCAGTTAAGGGTTAAAGCAATGGGATAGGAATCTTTCGAAAAATGCTATACTAGTGTCGTATTGAAGAAGCTATAAATAAAAGTCCGTATTCGCTTAATGTCGGCCAGGAGGTTACCGATGAGGTTTGCACGTATCCGATCACAAATCGTTTTTTACTACTTGGTCTTATTAGTGGTTTCCATGATTGCAAGCGGTATTATGTACCAACGAATCAATGAGAAATTCACCGAGGAAAAGGTAGGTGAGGTATCGCTTCAAACCTTGAACGCCATGAATTCCGGAATCGAATCACTTCTTGACAGCACGAATAATTATTCCAAGATGATCGTGTCGAACAATACGGTTCAGGAAATTTTGGGCAGTGATCTGGCGGGTAACGACATCGGAATTTTAACTTACAAGCTAGAGGTTGCTCTGTCAGATTTTATGCTCGCAGAGCCCTCTATCTCTTCTGTCTATCTATTCGATAATGCAGGACGTAAGTTTGCGATTGATTTGCAGTCTGCAAAACCGATCAGAACAGATGGGATCGAGTCAGCGGAATGGTACTCCGAGGCAGTCGCCTTGGACGGAAAAGCAATTTGGAGGAAAAATGCCGGAGGTATCTTCAATTTTGAGACGAAGGAACCCCAGCAGGATCCACAATATATTTCTCTGATTCGTATCGTAAACGACATGAACACTTCCAAGAAAATAGGAGTATTAGTCGTGAACATTACGGTTCAGGAGCTGAAAAAAAGCTATGAACGTTCGATCAACGATAATAAACCTGATTTAATGATCGAAACTGGATATGAGACACTCCTTGATTTTACACGGCCTGAATTATCGAACTATACAAACTCTTCTATGCTTGATGTGCCGCTCGGCAGTAGCGAAATCGTAAAGATCAAAGATCATAATTATCTGATCTCTTCTCTGGTTTCAATGGATCGTGGTTGGAGGTTTACTAGCGCTCAGCCTTTGGGGGAATGGGAAAGCCCCTATCGTCAATTTAATCTGATGCTGTTAATGATTATGTTGTTTAATTTCATTTCTATATTTTTAGGTTCCGTCTGGATTTCTAGATTCATTACTACACCTATTTTACATATGCTGCGATCCATGAAAAAAGTGGAGATTGGAGAGTTCAGTTTGGTTCGGTACGAGGCGAGAACGGATGAGCTGAACCAGTTGAAAGATAGGTATAACAATATGATTATGACCATTGAGCAAGCGCTTAAGCGGGAGAAAGAAGAACAGAAATTGATTCGGAAACTCGAATTGGATATTTTGCAGCAGCAAATTAAACCACATTTTTTATATAACACGTTAGAATCAGCTGGCTATTTAACTTTGTCAGGAAATAATAATGAGGCGTACCAGATTATTTCTGAGCTTGCAGCCTTCTATCGTCAGAGTCTTAGTAAGGGCAGTGATGTAGTAACGTTAAGAGAAGAAGTAGAGATCACTAAAAGTTATCTGAGTATACAAAATATTCGCTATCCAGAAATTTTCATCAGTGAAATTGAGGTGTCGGAAGAAGCTGAGTATGTTCGGATACCCAAATTGACGCTTCAGCCGCTTGTAGAAAATGCGCTTTATCATGGTATTCGCCCTTTAGGGGAGTGTGGTAAGATTCGCATCCTTGCCCGAATTCAGGGGAATCGACTGAAGCTAGTCGTGGAAGATGATGGTGTGGGGATGAATGAAGACAAACGTCGGGAAATGCAAGCTGAGCCCTATGGGCAAAATGAGTCCAGTTTTGGGTTGCGCGGTACTTTGATGCGTTTGAAGCTGTACTATGGGGCGGACATGAATTGTAGTTTGGTCAGTGCACCGGGAGAAGGAACTCGGATTGAATTGGAACTACCGCTTGAGGAGGGGAATAGTCATGGAGCTTGAACTGCTCAGAGCCATTATTGTGGATGATGAAATTAATGCGAGAAAAATTGTTCCCATCATTATAGATTGGCAAGCAGTTGGTTACAGATTCGTAGGTGAGGCCTCGAATGGAAGCGAAGCGTTAGATCTGATCGAAACCATGAAACCGGATGTAGTATTTACAGATATCAGTATGCCTTTTATGGATGGACTGGAATTAAGCCGGTTGATAAAAGAAAGGTATCCGCTAGTCAAAATTGTGATCATCACTGCACATCCCGAATTCGAATATGCAAAAAGAAGCCTGGACATTGGAGTACAAAATTTTATCTTGAAGCCGCTCCAAGCCGAGGAGGTACGAAGAGTTGCGGTAGATCTTCATGGGAAAATCCGGGAAGAGACAGAGCGGTGGAACGAATATCAGGAGCTGAATCGACAGTTAAAAGAACACGCCGTTCAACTAAAAGAAAAATTTCTAAATGATTTGTTATCAGGCCTCTGGGACCCCGATCAGCTGGATAGCCGATTCCATTACTTTTTTCCTGAATCAGTGAACAGCTTGTTTTCAATCATGCTTATTGAACTTCAAATTCCCATAGAAGAAGGGGAGGAACAACGTATCCTGCAGTCTTTGCGTTGTAAGAGGTTTATTGATTACGCGCTTGAAGAGTATGAGGGAATCGAAGTTTTTTTTGATAACAGTCAACGGATTGTCCTTCTTAATAGAAAAGATAATCAGAATCTTACGAAGATTGGAGAGTGGCTGGCCCAATCGCTCCATGAAAAGCTTGGATGTAAAGCTTGCATTGGCGTAGGTAGTACCTGTACGGATTTCAATAGGATCAAAGAATCCTATAAAGAGGCGCTGGAGGCAGTTAGATATGGTAAGTTAAAGGGCAGTAACGCCATCTATTTTTTTAATGATGAAATTCATTTCGGGGGCCGATCCTGGGAAGTTAAGACGAATGAAATTGAGGAAATTTTGTTTTTTGTAAAAGCTGGTGTCTTAGACAAGGCTGTGCAATCCATTGAGAAAATGTTTCAGGATTTGGAGAAGTCCAAGGCTTTTTCTGTGGAACGAGCTAGGCTGGTTTCGGCCCAATTTGTCTCCACATTAATCAATTCACTCGCTGAAATGGGAGTTATACTAGATAATAATCTTTCTTTCGATATTTCGCCATATAAAAGGATTTTTGAGCTCGATAGCCTGCCAGACATGCAACAGACATTACTTGAACTCACAGAGAAGGTAACCTCTCAAGTAACCCGGGCACGAAGCAAAAAAACTAATAATATTATCCATGAAGTTAAAGAATTTATTCAACAGGAGATGCACATTCCGGAGATGTCTTTATCCTATGTATCGAATAAATTCCACATGAATTCCAGTTACTTTAGCCGGATCTTTAAGCAGGACACAGGGATTAGCTTTACGGATTATCTTCTCAAGTGCAGAATGGAAAAAGCGGTGAAGCTTCTGAATGAAACGGATTGGAAAGCTTATCAAATTGCTGAAAAGGTCGGCATTAAAGATCCATTTTACTTCAGTAACTGTTTTAAAAAAGTAATGGGAGTATCCGTTCAGGAGTATAAGAAAAATAGCTTTTCCCTATAAATCACTCCGTTGAATTTGATAATTTTTCTCTTTAAGCCCGCACTTTATGCGGGTTTTTTATTGTTTTTTTAGATATAAAGTAAGCAATAATGATGTTACAAAATGGAAAAATGATCTTGACAGAAATGGTTTCTATCGTATACATTTGTATACATGAAGAGCGTGTATACAAATGTATACACCGTAAAAGGAGGAAATAAAATGCGTGAAGGACATGTCGGCAAACGTGGCGGTCATAGGGAGCATGGAGAGCACAGAGATCGTGAGGGACGTGGCGAACACAGAGATCGTGGCTTTATGAAACATGGGATGACGGAATCAATGGATCCACATCCTAAAAGTGCTCAAACTTTTCGCCGTGGCAGAGCCATCGCTTTTTTAGATAAGCTTATGGTTAACCGGGCTACATTACAGCGGCAGTTAAATCAGCCTGAGCTTGAATCGATTAAACAAGTGGTTAGCGGTGAATTAAAAGCAACGGAAGCGATCATTGAAGAGTTTAAACAAATCTTTCAGATTCATGAGATCGCTCCAGAAGATACAACATCAAATGTTAATAAAGAGGAGAGTAAAGAAAAAGATGAAAATAACTGAGCTCATTAAAACCCGTAGAAGTACAAAACAATTCAAACAGACTCCAATTCGTGAAGAGGAGTTACATTCATGGCTGGAGGCTGCAAGTTACGCTCCTAATCATCGTATGACCGAACCTTGGGAGCTTCTTTTCATCGGACCCAATACTAGAGCGAAATTAAAGCATAAAACGGATTTTGGCAACGCACCTGTTGTTTTTGCAGTTCTGTCTAGGCCTGCCGCAACTGCGTTTGAACGCGATGAGAATGTTATGGCTGCTGCTTGTTTCGTACAAAATTTCTTATTAGCTGCACATGAAGCAGGTGTAGGTACGTATTGGGCTTCGCTGGGGGCTTTGCCTCATAATCGTGAGATTCTTAGTGTTCAAGAAAATTACGATGTTATTGGGATATTTGGAATGGGGTATCCGGAGGAAGTGCCGAATGCGAAACCCAGAACACCGATTAGTTCTAAAATCACGTATTTATCTTAAACAATTGAAGGTGGCGGAATGTGGAAGCTTAAGCATTATTTGAGGCCATATTGGGTGTGGTGTGTGTTGGCACCATTGCTGATGCTGGTCGAAGTAACTATGGATTTACTGCAGCCCACGCTCATGGCGAGCATTGTGGATAAGGGTGTCATGACAAAAGACTTGTCTCATATTTTCTCGACCGGACTGATCATGCTTGGTGTAGCGTTTATCGGTCTAATTGGTGGGGTGGGCTGCACTATTTTTTCGAGTATTGCTTCTCAAAACTTCGGAAATGATTTGCGGATTAGCTTGTTTGAACATATTCAGAAATTTTCTAATAAGAACCTGGATCAATTGAAGACGGGCTCACTGATTACACGATTAACAAATGATGTGGTACAGCTGCAAACCTTTGTGCAAATGATTTTGCGGAGTATTCGATCTCCCTTGCTATTAGTCGGAAGCTTGGTGATGGCGATTCGGATTAGTCCTATGCTGACCCTCATCCTAGCCGTTGCCGTGCCACTCTTGAGTTTAATTTTGTATGGGTTAATCCGACTTTCTTTTCCTTTGTTTCAGAAAATGCAGGTCAAATTAGACGGTGTGAACACAGTGTTGCAGGAAAATTTATCAGGCATTCGTGTAGTCAAAGCATTCGTCCGCGCTAACCATGAACAGAAACGCTTTAATACAGCTAACAAGGATTATACAGAAATTGCGATAAAAGCGGTACGGTTAATGTCATTAAATATGCCGCTAATGATGCTTGTACTAAATGCCAGTATTGTTGCTGTACTATGGTTTGGGGGAGTGCAAAGCTGGAACGGTGGGCTGCCAGTTGGTCAGCTGATCGCTTTTATTAACTATATAACCCAATTGTTGATGTCAATGCTGATGTTAAGCAATATGTTGACCTTCTTCTCACGAGCCAAGGTTTCTGCCGATCGGGAGAATGAAGTATTTTCCACCATTAGTGAGATTACAGAAGTTGCCAACGCTAAAAAAGATGCCATACACAACGGTCGGATCGTATTTGACAATGTATCTTTTGCTTATAATCCTTCGGATGAAAATCTAGTGTTAGACGATATTAATTTCACTGCGGAGCCAGGAGAAACAGTGGCCATTCTTGGTGCCACCGGTACTGGTAAATCATCATTGGTCAGCCTCATTCCCCGGTTTTACGAAGTGTCCTCTGGATCCATTACAATTGATGGCTCCGACACTCGTATGATTGCTCTGGAAGATTTGCGTAGCAGAATCGGATATGTTATGCAGCAGGCTATTCTGTTCAGCGGTACTATCCGCGATAATATCCGATACGGCAGACCGGATGCCACAGATGAGGAAGTGGAAGAAGCAGCAATAGCCGCTGAAGCTCACAATTTCATTTTAGAACTTCCACAGGGTTACGATACAGAGCTCGGCCAGCGTGGCATTAACCTGTCCGGTGGGCAAAAGCAGCGGCTTTCGATTGCACGGGCACTTTTAATTCAGCCAACAATCCTCATTATGGATGACAGCACTAGTGCGCTCGATGCAGCGACAGAGTCACGAATCCGGCAGATGTTAAAAACACGGCTGCGCAGCAGCACGAATATTTTGATAGCTCAGCGTGTCACCTCTGTAATTGATGCTGATCGTATTCTGGTATTAGAAAATGGCCGAATTGCTGTACAAGGTACACATGATGGGCTTATGAACAGCAGTGAAATATACAGAGATATCTGGAGATCACAGATGAAGGGAGAGGAGGTGCCTTATGTCAAAGCTTAATAATGGCATGAACACCACTCCTTTTAATCGATCAGGCGGATTCGGACCTGGATCTGGATCTGGACCGGGATCTGGTCCCGGACGGGGCGGAGCTGTGCCAATCGTACGTGCTAAGAATCAAGCGGGCACACTCAAACGCATTTGGATGTATTTGAACCGCCAGCGGTTCGGGTTAATCATTGTGTATGTATTTACTGTGTTAAATGCAATTCTTTCGTTGATTGGGCCTTATCTAATCGGTAAAGCGATTGATACTGCGGTAATTCCTCACGATTATCAGGGTCTTATTCGTTTTTGTCTACTCCTAATAGGTATTTATGGGCTAAGCAGTGTGGTTGCTTGGGTGCAAGCCTATGTTATGACATCCGTCTCACAGAATACCGTGTTTGAGCTGCGTCGTGATCTGTTCAGCAAATATCAACAGCTACCGATTAAGTTTTTTGACACGCAAGCTAACGGAGAACTAATGAGCCGGGCAACCAACGATATAGAGAGCGTATCCAGTACACTTAATCAGAGTGTGACCCAGTTATTAAACAGTTTGATCACCCTAAGCGGTTCACTAGTGATCATGTTAATGATGAACGTTCCGTTGACCGTAGTTTCACTGATAACGATCCCTCTTGTGTTATTGTCCAGCCGTAAAATCATAGGTTTAAGTCGAACTTATTTTAAAAATCAGCAACGCCATCTAGGTGAGTTGGGTGGATTTATCGAAGAAACCATCAGCGGACAAAAAGTAGTCAAACAATACAGCAGGGAAGAGACAGAAGTGAAACGGTTCCGCAAAATCAGTGGAGAGTTGAATAAAGTCGGCATTAAAGCACAAATTGTTTCCGGATTAGTGGGACCGGTCATGAACATGATTAATAACCTTGGATTTGCGATCATTGCCGGGGTGGGTGGCTGGATGGCTTTTCATAACATGGCTACGGTTGGCGTAATCGTTAGTTTCCTTACGTATTCCAAACAGTTCGGACGACCGATCTCCGATCTTGCTAACCAGTACAATCTAATTCAGTCGGCAATTGCTGGTGCGGAGCGTGTGTTTGAAGTTATGGATATGCCATCCGAATACGGTGACGGTGATGAACAAAGTGACGATCTGCCAAGGTTAAAAGGGAATGTTATTTTCAAAGACGTTTCATTTGCTTACAAGCCGGATTCACCGATTCTGAGCGGGGTTACGTTTGAAGCAAAACCCGGAGAGAAAATTGCGCTTGTTGGCCCAACGGGAGCTGGAAAAACGACCATTGTCAACTTGCTGATCAGATTCTATGATTTGAGCGGCGGCTCCATATTCATTGATGGCCGCGATATTGGAGAACTGGATAAAAATGCACTTCGTAGTCAATTGGGAATGGTATTGCAAGACGCGCATGTATTCTCGGGAACGATTCGGGAAAATATTCGCTTTGGCCGTCTTGATGCGACTGACCAAGAGGTAGAGGAAGCGGCAAGATTGGCCAATGCAGATGCCTTTATTAATAGACTGCCGCATGGATATGAGACTATTCTCCATGCGGAAGGCAGTAATTTGAGCCACGGCCAGCGTCAGCTTTTAACGATTGCCCGCGCCATTCTAGCTGATCCAGCTATTTTGATCCTAGATGAGGCAACCAGCAGTGTGGATACGCGTACGGAAATGCATATTCAACAGGCGATGGAAAAGCTAATGAAGGGACGAACAAGCTTTGTGATCGCCCATAGGCTTAGTACCATCCAGGATGCTGATCGTATACTCGTTATTCAGGGTGGCGGAATTGCCGAGCAAGGCAGTCATAAAGAGCTTCTTGCGCTGCAAGGCGTTTATTACGAGTTGTACAATACCCAGTTCAAACGAGCGATTTAAAAGAATCTTTACTTGAACCGATAACATTTGTAAGTAGATGCTTTTATCGGACTCATCAGACCTTAAAGGCGAGATTTTCTGATTTTAAGAAGATTAAAGGACCCCACTGCAGCTATTGGCGTGAAAAACACCAAATATAAGTCACTTTCTAAGGAATAACGTCCTTGAGGTCCGAAGCCCTGTTTCAAGAGCTGAAAACTACCAAATAACGTCATCTGGGACCGAAGTCCTTAAAAAGATGTGTAATCTATCGGCGTAATTAATGCCCGATAAAAAAGAGCGGCGTTTCACCTATTATAGGAGAATCGCCGCTTTTTTTTATAAATTCCTCTCTAATAACGTTCCGAGTTGTTCAGCCAAGACTTGATAGGTCACAGGTCTTTCATTCTTGAACCACCATTCGACTACCCCTGCATAAGCTGATGCAACAAAACTAATAATAACCTCTTCATTTAACCCTAGGTTTATTCCTGCGGTGACATTTACTTCATGCCGAAACTCGTCGAGAAGAAAGTTTAAGAAACGATTTCGGAAATAAGGAGCACCTTTACAATAACAGCCTTTTTAAGCGCATCTTGAGTTTTGAATTTCAGAAGGAAGTCACAATAGAACAGAGGATCATATTATTGAAGTACTCAATTATTTCTCAATCGATGAATTGATGCTGGAGGGTGGGGGCGTTTTAAACGGGTCTTTCCTGAATGAAGATTTAATTGATGAGTTGAGCCTGGTTATAGTTCCCATCGCAGATGGTGCCTCTAATTTGGTGACCTTATTTGAAATGGATGCATCTTTGAAACAACAGCCCCCAGCAAATTTCAGCTTGAAGAGTGTAGAAAAACTTGCTGATGATGGGCTATGGTTGAAGTATGTAACACGGCGTGATTAAATCTATGTTTCTTAAAAAGCGCAAAGCAAAATATGCTTTGCGCTTTTTTGATTTCGAAAAAGTAGTAACCAATCTTCTCATTCCAAGCCTGCCAGATGCATCGTTTGTTTCAGACGATCTACGTTCACATAGATGTCCTCCAATCCTGGAAAACGAATCGCAGGATCGGCTACACCTTGCCCGTACACCATATAATATTCGAGATTATTATGGTTGCTGATCATCCAATAGGTTGGAACAACATGCTGGGCATGGAAAATTTCAATGACCTGTGTTCCAGGCTGGCAAAAAGCCAGATTAGCGAGTCCAGCACCATGTGGACCTACGATTACTTTCGCTGAGGCGAATAATTGGATTTGCTGGGAAACCGTCCAGTCCTCTAGACAAATCGGTACGATATTAAAATTCTCAAGGCAGCGGATGACATCATCTTCATTAACCAACCGTCTTGAGCTTGCTTTTTTTCGTGAGATATAAAAACGTTCCGGAGTGACTAGTGTTGTTTCTCTATGCGGTAACAAAAATCTCCGCAGTGTATCCGTGGTCCAAGGAGGATAATGTGAATTCATCATTAAGGAAGGGACGAGTAGCTGGTCAGCCTGAACATATGCTTCTGAATTCGTCCGGATCACCAATGACTCGGATATCCCAAGCATGGCCCACGTTTGTTCCACAAAGGGTCCATACGGATTTGGATTCATGATAATAGTGGAGTAAGTGATTCCGCTCGATTGAAGCATCGCTAATCTAGGAAGCACATCATACATCCAATGAAAATAGTTATGGGCTCCGCAAAAGGTTAACACCGCCGCGGTCCCGGCAAAATGTTGAAGCTGCGGACCGTTCCACCGGTGAAACACTGGGTGCTCATCTGCTTCAAGCATCCTATATTGCTTGGCATCATATTCTTGGGAAAGATCAAAGATCAATTTCCCTTCTGGTGTTAGAACGGCACCAGATTCTCCCCATACCTTCCCTCTGGAAATGGTGGCAACGTATCCGCCAAAGGGCTTTAAACAATAAGGTGTTAGTGCTGGAGCAATACTCGTTTCAATGCTTTTAGGCGCTCTGAACTCAGCCGCCCGTCCGAAGTCAAAAGGAACGACATTCCCAGCTTCCTTTGTACTGTTTTCGTTGTGGGAAGTAAAGTCCCAGATGCTTTGGTAATATCCTTGGGGTGGTACCCCTTGTGCAGAAAATAACATCATGTCACCTCATATTCCCAAGTAGAAGCGCAGAAAACTTATTAAGCTATTTTATGAAATGAAGAATCTTCGGACACAGACTTACACGGAAAGAGGCGGATGAACAAGATTTGATTCAAATGCTGTTATTACTTGATTAATAGGCTTGACATGGACTAGGATTGAATATAAATTCAGTTTATTCAAACGCCGTTTAAATCATCGATTAGGTGCAATGTACTGCCGGAAGTGTTAACTATTCCCCAGTTCCTTTTCATCGGTATGCGTTGGAGCTGTTTTATGAATTAATATGTACCCCTTTAAGATAGGGCATTAAGATATTACAATTTAATTGGAAAGTGTGGATTCGAGATAAATGAAATATACAAAACTTGGAAAAGCGGGGCTGGACGTATCCCAACTGTGTTTAGGTTGTATGAGCTTTGGCGTTGCCGAACGTTGGATCCATCAATGGGTGCTTGATGAGAAGCAGAGCCGTGTTATCATAAAAAAAGCGCTTGACCTGGGTATTAATTTTTTTGATACAGCGAATGTATACTCCGATGGAACGAGTGAAGAAATCGTTGGACGAGCGCTTAAGGATTATGCCAATCGAGACGAGATTGTTTTAGCAACTAAGGTCTTTAACCGTATGCATGAAGGTCCGAACGGAGCAGGATTATCCCGGAAAGCAATTATGAGTGAGATTGATAAGAGTCTCAAGAGGTTGGGAACAGATTATGTAGATCTATATCAGATTCATCGCTGGGATTATCACACACCTATCGAAGAAACGATGGAAGCTCTTCATGATGTAGTGAAGGCTGGTAAGGCAAGATACATAGGTGCCTCAGCAATGTATGCTTGGCAGTTTCAAAAAGCGTTATATGTAGCGGAGAAAAACGGTTGGACCCGATTTGTATCTATGCAAAATCATCTCAATCTTATCTATCGTGAAGAAGAACGAGAGATGTTGCCGCTTTGTAAGGAAGAGAATATTGGTGTTATTCCCTATAGTCCCCTTGCATCAGGAAGACTTACGCGAGACTGGGCGGTATCAACTCATCGTTCAGAAACTGATCAGATTCAAAAATCTAAATATGATGGAACTGCCGATACCGATCAATTAGTCGTGGAGCGAGTTGCGACAATCGCCGAAAAACACGGTGTTCAACGGATTCATATCGCTCTTGCTTGGTTGCTTCAAAAAGAACCTGTTACAGCACCTATCATCGGGGCTACAAAAACATCGCATCTCGAAGATGCCGTAGGTGCGTTATCCATTACTTTAACCTCTGAAGAAATTGCGTTTTTAGAGGAGCCTTATGTACCTCATTCCATCGTTGGTTTTAATTAATAAAAAATCAATGGGGAGGATAATCCCGTAGAGCCGAAGTCAGCGATGTTTACCAACGTTTAACTGTATTTTGTACAGCTATATTCCTTCAAATCACTCAGCTCGGGGATATAAGTGTACTTCGTACATCTATTTCCTTGATTTTCTACCCATTAGGTAGGTTTGGATGTTTTTAGTTGTATAAAGTGCAGTTAAAGTATGAAGGTTCTTTCTGCGTACGGAATAAGTGTATAGAATGCAGTTATCTCCCAGATTCCATTAAAACGTAGAGCTACATGAATGCGGAGAGGAACTTCCGATCGCTTCAAGTCCAAGGTTTGTTAAAAGCGATTAGCGACCATTAGTCTGTTTATATTCACTTGCCCATAATCTGATCAGGTAATGCGCATTAATTCAAAAACACCAGGGAGTAATTTTCCAATAATAGGAGAATCGCTGCCTGGTGTTCTTTTTTTACCCTCAAAGCTTGTTCCTATAGACCTTGGGTGACATCCCATAGATTTTAGTGAATTGGCGAGTAAAATAATTACTATCACTAAACCCGCATTCATGTGAGATTTGGGTGATACTGAGATTAGAATGCTTTAATAACCCGCAAGCCCGTTCCAGACGTAAACGATGAAGATAAGCGATCGGGGTTGTCTGATAGTAGGAGCGAAAGATCCGGTTTAAGTGTCTGACTGATATGTCCGAATGTTTGGCGATCTGATCCAGTGTTAACGGCTCAAGATAACGATCTTCCATATATGAGAGTGCATTCGCCAAATGCATCAGATGGTTCCCCTGAATCCCTTTTTCCTGTGGGTCATAATGTCTGGACAAATAGACGACCAGTTCCATAAACTTGGAGCCCAGCATGGTCTGATAACCCTGTAGCTTGTTGTGATATTCTTCAATCATACCCGCAATGAGAAAAGAGACATACTCCAGGTTAGGAATCGGCAAGCTGAGTTTGCTTGTGTAGGAATGTTTATGACGATACAGGGGTTCCAACACAAATAAGGCTTGAAAGCCGTTGGATGTCCGCAAATCCGCTCCGGCCGTCGATAGCAATTCAGGCTGAAACATAACATTGCAGATCTTGAAATCCTGAGGATCTTTAAAAGCATGCGGGGTCGAACCATTAATTACAAACACATTTCCCTTTTTGATAAAAGACTCCTCAGTATTAACAATATGTGTAGCTGTGCCACTCAATACAATTACGAGCTCTGAAAAGTCCGCATGTCTATGTAGATCGGTGTCTTCGTCATGATAGCCGTATTGAATAAAAAATGGAAATTGACGATCAGATGTAAACCATTTTAAATAAAATTCACTCAACTCGTTACCCTCCAAAAGCTTGTCTAGATGAATGTCTATATCATGCTATTTTAGGACCGAATAATCAAGGCTTTCTATCCAGTTGAAGCAGTATAATCCTTGACATAGGTTTCAGTGATTAAGATAGAGAAGGAGAATACTACATGAAATATAACAATCCGATTATCCCGGGGTTTTATCCAGATCCAAGCATTTGCAGAGTAGACGAGGATTTTTATCTGGTAAATAGTTCATTTGCCTATTCTCCGGGAATACCCATTTGGCACAGCAAGGATTTGGTGCATTGGAAGCAGCTTGGGTACTGTTTGACTCGTGAGAATCAGCTTCAATTTGATGAATCCGTGGTGTCCGGAGGTGTTTGGGCGCCGACTCTTCGTTATTATAACGGTCGTTTTTATATGGTTACGACAAATCAGGATAGCGGAGGTCATTTCTACGTTTGGGCGGATGACCCGGCAGGCGAATGGTCGAATCCACTTTATGTGGAGCAGGAAGGCATTGATCCCTCCTTGTTTTTTGACGATGGAAAGGTTTATTTCACAAGCACAGGCTCCGAGCAAGGGATGGGGATCTACCAATGTGAGATTGATATTGAAACGGGTCAAAAGCTTAGCGATACACGCTTGATCTGGACTGGCAGCGGAGGGAAATTCCCTGAGGGTCCACATCTTTACAAAATAAACGATTACTACTATTTGATGTGTGCGGAAGGTGGGACAGAATATGGACATATGGAGACTATGGCAAGAAGTAGATCGCCATATGGGCCTTATGAATCGTCTCCTCACAATCCCATTTTGACACATCGAAGTTCAGATTACCCCATTCAAGCTACAGGGCATGCCGATTTAGTTGAAGCACAGGATGGTAGCTGGTGGGCGGTATTTCTGGGGATTCGACCAGTAGGTTATCCTTACCGTCATCATCTTGGCAGAGAGACATATTTGGCTCCGGTTCAGTGGACGGAGGAGGGGTGGCCAATGATTGGTGATAACGGAGTGGTTGGTTTAGAAATGGAAGCTGACCTGCCCTCACCAATGCCGTGGGAAGAAGAGCCTGAAACCGACGATTTTGATCAATCTGACCTAAGAATGAGCTGGAATTTCATTCGTAATGCTAATAAGGTGGATTGGTCATTGCAGGAACGGGGAGGGTGGCTAGCTTTACGTGGATCAGATGTGAGATTAAATGAGAAGGGTACGCCTGCTTTTATTGGCTGTAGACAGCGGCATTTGAATTGTGAAATTACCACCAAAATGGAATTTAGCCCTCTTGAGGGTGACGAAGCTGGTCTTGTAGTTTTTATGGATCAGAAGTATCACTACGCAATTGGACTAACGCAGATGGAAGGTGAAAATGTTATTACGCTGCGCAGACAGGTAGGGAGCATTAGTGATGTGGCATATTCTTCGGCTTTCGAAGGTACAGGGGTAGAATTGAGAATCCAGGCATTACCTGAAAAATATATATTTTACTATCGAGGTGTGGATCAAATATGGCATCTGCTTGGCGAAGCCGAGACACACTTGATATCTACTGAAGTCGCAGGCGGATTTACTGGAGTATTCTTCGGCATGTATAACTACTCTCCTTATGGAACAACTGCTTATTATGATTGGTTTAGCTATCAAAAGAAATAAAAGGCGGTCGGCTACGTGATCGTCAGAAAAAGCAGTGTTAGCTTGTGAAAAATACAAAGCAGCGATTCTCCAAGTATGGATGAATCGCTGCTTTGTGTTTTTTGGTTGTTGTTGTTGTTGTTTGGATATCGTTGTTTTTTTGTCGTCGTTGGTTGTCTCCCTCAGCTTGTATTTATCAACCTCTTGGGCTTAAGGACTCAGAGGATGTTATTTGCATATTAATCCCTTTTTAAGCATAGTTTCGGACCCCAATGCAGCTATTACTTCGAAATAGATTCATATTGAGTGTTTTCTGAGCCAATAGCGGCTATGCGGTCCTTTAGCATCCCAAATGTGAGATAATACTACGTTTAAGGTCCCATGGGTCCGATAGTGATCAGCAGATAGGATAAACCTGATAGGACCAGCCCGATAGAATCAGCCTGTGCGCAAAGGTTACCCATACAAGTTGGTGTTAAGCTGATAGTTCCATATTGTGAATGACGAACACGTTCGCTTTTATCCAATGAGCATATCTTCCTTCAAACGCTTGATGTCTGCTCTAGGTGGTGAACCAAACATCCGAGAATATTCGCGGCTGAATTGTGATGCACTTTCATAGCCAACTCGGAACGCGACATCCGCTGCATCCGCTGATTCAGATAATAAAAGGCGGCGAGCTTCCTGTAAGCGCAGATGCTTTTGAAACTGAATAGGACTCATGGCAGTTACCTCTTTGAAGTGTCTATGGAACGAAGAAATACTCATACTGGCTGTTTCAGCAAGCTCTTCAATCCGCAAAGGTTTATCACAGTTCTCGATAATCTGTTCGATGGCCTCCCGAATGCGGTAGGTGCTGCTACCTTCCATCGCAATTTGAGCGAGTGTAACTCCATAGGGTCCCTGTAGAAGCCGGTATAGAATTTCATCAGTATAAATCGGAGCCAAAAACGGAATGTCCTTGGGATCATCCAGCAAACGTACCAATCTCAGGATCGCATCCAATAGTGGTAACTCTATCTGCCCGACATACATAGCGCGCTTAGCATTTTCTTTCGGAGCGAGTTTAAATTCGGAATCATTTAGTACTTTCAAAATCTGACTCTGCGTGAATTCTAGCTTAAAGCTTAAATAGGGTGCGTTGGGAGAAGCTTTTATAATCTGACCGATAACGGGTAAATTCATTGATGATATTAGATAATTTGCGGGACCATACTCAAAACGCTCCTTGGCCAATAAGATCTCCTTTGTTCCCTGCGCAATGAAACATAAAGAAGGTTTGTATACTCTGTATACTGGCTCGGTCACATTGGAGTTACGAATCACAAACAATGAGGGGATAGCGGTCTCATATACTCCATCCTGGCTCGAATGATGTTCAATCAATCTGGCGAGTTCTTCTTTCCGCTCTAGTAATTCTTTAGACATGTGCTCCTCCTAATGTTTTGTTCTTATTCAATTATAAAGTAAAAACATCTTTTGTGTTAGTGATAGTGAGAGGAATAGGCAATCATTTAAGATAATTGAGATAACGGCGTTCACTTCATTTATCGCATAATTAGAACTAAGAAAGGGGTTTTGAAATTGAGCAATGTTTTGATCATAGGCGCTAATGGCGGAATTGCACGACATGCGATTGATTTGTTTTTGAACGAAACCGATGCCCGCTTAACACTTTATCTCCGTAACTCGGACAGATTAAGCCATATAACATCCAGCCGTGCTCGAGTAGTTGAAGGAGATGTGTTGGATAGTGAGCAATTAAAAGAAGCGATGATCGGGCAAGATGTTGTTTATGCTAATCTGGCAGGTAATTTGGAGAAAATGTCTAAGACTATCGTTGAAGCAATGAACACCACTGGTCTTAAACGTTTGATTTTTATCAGCTCAATGGGCATTTACGATGAAGTTCCAGGAGAGAAGTACAGCAGTATATTGGATCCATATCGTAAATCTGCAGAAATTATTGAAGCTTCAAATCTTAACTATACAATTCTGAGACCTGGATGGTTTACCTATAAAGACGAGATAGACTACGAAACAACTCAGAAAGGTGAACCTTTTAAAGGGAGAGAAGTGTCGCGAAAAAGTGTGGCTGCATTAGTTGTTAAATTGGCCGAGTCACCAGATATGGAAATTCGCCGCAGTTTAGGAGTAAACAAACCCAAAATCTAAAGGAGACACAAACTAATGGAATATACAAAACTTGGTCGTACTGGTTTGGATGTATCTAGAATTTGTCTTGGTTGTATGAGTTACGGAGTACCTGAACGTGGAATGGCTCCGTGGTCGCTAAATGAGGAGCAGAGCAGACCCTTTATTAAAAGAGCCCTGGAGCTTGGCATCAACTTCTTTGATACGGCTAATGTATACTCTGACGGAACAAGCGAAGAAATTGTCGGACGTGCCTTAAAAGAATTCGCTCGCCGCGATGAGGTAGTCATTGCTACAAAGGTGTTTTTCCGGATGCATCAGGGACCAAATGGAGCAGGACTTTCACGCAAAGCGATTATGACCGAAATAGACAACAGTCTAAAACGGCTGGGCACAGATTATGTGGACCTATACCAGATCCATCGTTGGGATAATGACACTCCTATCGAAGAGACCATGGAGGCCCTTCATGACGTAGTAAAGGCAGGTAAAGTTAGATATATTGGTGCGTCCTCTATGTATGCTTGGCAGTTCTTGCAGGCACAGCATGTTGCTGAGCGTAACGGTTGGACTAAATTTGTCTCTATGCAAAATTACTTGAATCTACTCTACAGGGAAGAAGAACGGGAAATGTTGCCTCTTTGCCGGGAAGAAGGAATCGGTGTGATCCCATGGAGTCCGCTTGCTAAAGGTCGACTAACCCGTGATTGGAATGAACAAACAGCTCGTTCAGAGATAGACGAAGTCGGAAAGGCATTTTATGCAAAAATGGCTGAGGCTGACCGCAAGGTTGTTGAGGTAGTTGCCGAAATTGCGGCAAAGCGCGGGATTCCACGTGCCCAAGTAGCGCTTGCTTGGGTTCTGCAAAAAGAGCAAGTAACATCGCCTATCATTGGTGCAACCAAAGCAAATCATCTGGAGGACGCCGTTGCAGCGGTATCAGTGAAGCTGGAGCCAAGTGAAATAGCGAGTCTGGAAGAGCCTTATGTGCCACACCCAGTTATAGGAAATCTAAGCTAGATAAAAAGCGTGATACCCTTGGGGATCGCGCCTTTTTTTTACCTAAGCTAAACTTTCATCTACCATTTAGTGCCTTTAGAAACTTGTCTTTAGTTTGGCTTAATCGTTGCTCAGCACCATGCGGGTGCAAGGGTTTGCATAAATAGGTGAATAAGAAAACACATTCCAATCGATAAAAATGACATGTTAATTCTTCTTAAGCCAAGGTAATATGTATCCGATATGTGAGAGTGAATATAGAAAAGGAGATGAACTCTTTATTATTAATTCCACATTGAAGCATACGCACATGAATACTGAAATTGGCCAACCAGCCATCCTCAATCCAAGTCAGGTGTACCCGACGGTTTCCTTCACACCGTGTGTTAACGGAAGGGTTGCCGGTGAATTGATTTTTGATAGAACGAAACTGGTGACTGAGTTGCCTGAGACTCCTATGGTTAAAGACTCGTTAATGGAATGGACACCGTTAGGCACGGCTGATCTACTGGGTACTTATGAACTGCGAATGACCCTCAAGCAGGACGGAAAAGCTCCTCAGTATGACTCATATTATTTTACCGTGCTGGATCCAAAGAGCATCCCCGCGGGACAGAGCACAATCGCTTTCCTTGGTAACGATGGAATGATGATGTATATCGGTGATTATCGAGGTAATCGGATCTTGGACTTTTCTAATGCGGGTTATAGGGGTGGTGGTGTTGAGATCCCGAATATTCCCGTTAAGTCGACCGTTCTACCCTTGGACGGAGACGCGACGGACCGTATTCAGGTGGCAATTGACCAGTTGGCTATGCTCCCGCTCGATAAGAACGGATTCCGCGGGGCAGTCCTTTTGAAAAAAGGCAGATATGAAGTCGGAGGCACGTTGTTCATTAAAGAAAGCGGGATCGTCCTTCGCGGTGAAGGTCAGGACAAAGAGGGCACTATTCTCTATGGTACCGGAGCGAAACTGCGAAATCTAATTGAAATTGGTGAAAATGCAGATCTTATGCTGGACAGCAACTCGAAGCAGATGATTTCAGATTTGTATGTGCCCTCAGGCTCGCGTTCTTTCCATGTAGAAGACGGGGGTGCTTACAATGTAGGCGATCAGATCATAGTCCGCAGAATAGGTAATAAAAACTGGATTCACGAAATTGGTATGGATAACATATATAAGCGCCCGGGTGGAACCGTAACCCAATGGTCACCGTTCAATCTGGATTTTGACCGAGTCATCACTGCTATTGTAGGTAATACGATTACGGTCGATGCCCCATTGGCGAATGCTATCGAACGTCAGTGGGGCGGCGGAGAGATCTATAAATATACAGACCATGCCCGCATTCAGCAGGTGGGGGTAGAGAAAATGAGGGTAGAGTCCGATTTTGACCCAAGTATTATAGATATTAAGATGGATAACGATACAACAGATCCTTATTATGCGGACGAAAAACATGCTGAACGTTTCGTCGTGTTCAACAGTGTGAAGAATGGCTGGGTTCGAGAGGTGAGAGGTTACCATCTGTCCTATTCTCTCGTTCAAATGAAGCGTTATTCCAAATGGGTTACGGTTCAGGACTGTCAAATGTACGATATGATCAGTGTGGTTACTGGGGGTCGCCGTTATGTCATACATCAGATGGGCCAGCTAAATCTCGCTCAACGTATTTATACAGAGACGGCGCGGCATGCGTTCACCGTCGATAGCTGGGTACCGGGGCCGAATGTATTTCTGGATGGAGAAGCTGTTAAAAATTATAACACCAGTGAACCTCATCATCGCTGGTCAGTCGGAGGCCTGTTCGATAATATCAAAGCTCCCATCTCTATTCGGGATAGGGCGTGGTTAGGCAGCGGACATGGCTGGGCAGGTGCGAATTATGTGACTTGGAATACACAAGGAGAGCTCACTTTACAGCGGCCACCAACCGCTCAAAACTACGCCATTGGCCATGTTGGTAGCAAGATACCCGGACTGCTTCCTAACGATTATGATTCCCGGCCCCGTGAAGATGGATATTGGTGCAGTTGCGGTCAACATGTCGTCATTAATAGTCTCTACAAGCAGCAGCTGATGGAACGTTTAGGTCGAAATGCGCTCAATAATATAAAAAAATAATTTACAGTAGGGTGCGGAATTTTCCGCATCCTTTTTAGTTTGGATCATAAAAAAACACAACCCCTAACAATCTATGCCATGGAGAGACATCAGGATCAAGAGTAGCATAGGAAGTGGAGTTACTGACGAATGATATGAACTGAAAATAGGAAAGGCCAGGTGAACAAGAGTTGAGTGAAAGAAGACGAGCGAAACAAGAGGTAGCATTACCGGCAACCAAGCAGGAATCAGAACGTCTTCGATTATGGTATACAAGCCCGGCGTCAAATTGGAATGAGGCTCTTCCCATAGGAAATGGGCGCCTCGGGGCAATGGTGTCCGGTATGATCGGCCAAGATAAAATCCAGCTTAACGAAGATTCAATTTGGTACGGCGGCCCTGGACGTGCAGCTAATCCTGCAGCTCAGCCATATTTAACAGAGATTCGGCAAATGCTGAAAGACGGCAGGCAGGCGGAGGCAGAACATTTGGCACGAATGGCTATGACTGCTTCACCAAAATATGAGCAGCCGTACCAGCCACTTGGAGATTTGATTTTAAAGTTTCTGGATTCCAGTGAGGTTATAGAAAAATACGAGCGGGAGCTCGACTTGGAGCAAGCGGTCGTTACGGTATCGTACCGTTGTGGCGGGGTTCGCTATTACAGGCAATATTTTATAAGTGAACCGGACGGTGTATTGGTAGTCCGATTGACAGCTGACAGACTTGGCAAGATCACGTTGGCTGCGAATCTTATGCGTCGTCCGTTCGATACCGGCTGTAGCACTGGTCCTGCAAACACAGTTTTAATGAATGGGGAATGCGGAGCGGATGGCGTTCGCTTTTGCACAGCACTAAGGGCAGTTCAACAAGGGGGCCGCCAGAGGCTCATCGGGGATTTCATCTCTATTGAGGGGGCAGACTCCGTCACCCTTATGCTGGCAGCGCAGAGTACCTTCCGTGTAGATCAACCTGAAAAAGCCTGTCTAGAGCAATTGGATCAAGCTACGGCTCAGTCTTTTGCAACTCTAATAAAGCAGCATAAGGAGGAATACAAGTCCCGGTTTGCTCGATTTTCAATCGATTTAACTAGGGATGGAGACCCGTTCGCAGAGCTTCCTACCGATAAGAGATTACAGCGTTTACAGCAAGCAAAAGATGAAAGAAGCAATCCCAATGAGTCTGGTGATCCGGGACTAGTTGCACTATATGTACAGTATGGGCGCTACTTACTGCTTTCCAGTTCTCGACCAGGTACGTTGCCTGCTAATCTGCAAGGCATATGGAATGATAGCTTTACCCCGCCATGGGAATCAAAATATACAATTAATATTAACCTCCAGATGAATTACTGGCCTGCCGAAGTCCTAAATATGGCTGAATGCCATGAACCGCTGTTTGATCTGATCGAACGGATGCAGTTGAACGGTCAAGAAACGGCAAAAGAAATGTATGGCTGTCGCGGTTTTGTTGCTCATCATAACACTAACTTATGGGCGGAAACCCGACCAGAAGGCATCCTAATTACCTGCACGGTCTGGCCAATGGGTGCTGCTTGGTTATGCCTTCATTTGTGGGAACACTACCGGTTTGGACTGAACCTTTCTTTTCTCAAGGAAAGGGCCTATCCAGTGATGAAGGAAGCAGCGATTTTTCTGCTTGATTACATGGTAGAGGAAGGTGGCTTACGAATTACTGGGCCTTCTGTCTCCCCGGAAAACCGCTTCCTACTTTCGGACGGAAGCAACGGCAGCCTCTGTATGGGACCATCCATGGATTTGCAAATCGCATATACATTGCTATCCGCCTGTTCAGAAGCGGCATTAATTATCGGAGAAGAAGATACAATGTTTCTCTCTGAACTACATGAGATGCTTGAACACATTCCACAGCCGAGTGTGGGCAGTCATGGACAGATTAAGGAATGGCTGTTTGACTACGAAGAGCAAGACGCAGGTCACCGGCATATTTCTCAGTTGTTCGCATTACATCCGGGGGAACAGATTGACATGAGGCACACCCCTGAGCTTGCTGCAGCAGCCCGGCGAACGCTTGAACGCCGCCTTGACGGAGGTGGAGGTCATACCGGCTGGAGCAGGGCATGGATCGTCAACTTTTATGCCCGTCTCGGTATGGGTACGGAAGCCTATGAGCATTTAATTAAACTGTTAGCCTCCTCCACGTATTCGAATCTTTTAGACTGCCATCCACCCTTTCAAATAGACGGCAATTTTGGTGGAGCAGCAGGGGTAGCAGAAATGCTGCTGCAATCCCACCGAGGAGAACTTCGACTATTACCTGCCCTTCCCAAGGAGTGGTCTTCAGGCAGCATAAGGGGGATGAGAGCAAGAGGTGGTTTTACCGTTGATCTTTTTTGGAGCCAAGGAAAGCTGGATGAAGCGACGATTCACTCTACGGTTACCGCTGAATATCGAATTTGGTCTGCCGTTCCGCTCGATCTGCCAGAACAATCTCTTATTAGCGATGGTCAGGGATTTGAATATACTTTTTCTTCAGTTGCAGGGAAGTCCCGCAAGATTTGTGCACAATAGTCAATCGTAATAAAACACAGGCAAGCCGAAAAATCTCCATTTTGAAGACCTGGATATTGGATTAACATTAGCCATACAACAAAATCCAAACTGCAACCAAAGGAGCGATATTTATGCCACAACAAGTGCCAGCCGCATTGCCAGCGAGCAGGCCAGATCTTTCCCCATTCCAAAGACGAATGACCAATTTGCGCAAATATAAGGCGCTATATCTCATTTCACTTCCAGGCATTATTTTTTTTATCGTATTTAAATACTTACCCTTGGCGGGTTCCATCATGGCCTTTCAAAACTACAACATATTCAAAGGTTTTACAGGCAGTCCGTGGGTTGGCCTTGATCAGTTCCGGCGGATGTTCACCTATCCAGAGTTTTTGAGAATTCTTGAAAATACTATCCTGATCGGCCTATATGATATGGTCTTTGCGTTTCCGGTTCCCATAATATTCGCCCTCCTTCTTAATGAAGTGAGAAAAGCTTTTTATAAACGGATTTTGCAGACCGTCGTTTATTTGCCCCATTTTCTCTCATGGGTCATTATTGGGGGGATTATGATTGGCATTTTGTCCCCAACGACAGGTATCGTGAACCAGATCTTAAATACTTTTGGGCTCGACTCCGTTTATTTTCTGGGCGAGGACTCGTATATTCGTACCATCCTGGTTGGAACAGGCATATGGAAAGACAGTGGATGGGGAACTATTGTTTATTTAGCCGCACTCGCTGCTGTGAATCCTGAGCTGTACGAAGCGGCTCGGATTGACGGAGCAAATCGTTGGAAACAAACCTTATCTATAACGATCCCGACGATCTTGCCTACTATCATGATTATGTTCCTGCTTCATATCGGTAACTTCCTTGATTTTGGCTTTGAGCGAGTGTTTGTATTTATCAATTCGCTTAATGAGACCAATGGAGATATTCTCGATACTTATATATACCGAGTGGGTCTTATTGATCAGCAATACAGCTATACAACAGCTATAGGCCTCTTTAAATCGGTCGTCGGACTGTTGCTAGTCATGATCGGGAATACGCTTAGTAAAAAAGCATCAGGGGATGGACTTTACTAGAAAGGAGTCGAAGAGTAAATGAAAAATAAAGGTCGCCTATTTGACGTTTTCAACTATATGTTTCTGATGCTGGTCGGGTGCTTGATGGTCTTCCCTCTGCTGCATGTGCTCGCCAAATCATTTAGCAGCACTCATGCCATTAATGCAGGCGAGGTTAAGCTATTCCCTGTAGATTGGACGCTTATGAATTATCAAGTTATTCTTGGGGATACCTCCATCTGGAGAGCTTTCATGGTAAGTATATTTATTACAGTTGTCGGAACGCTTATTAATCTGATTTTAACTGCATCACTGGCCTATCCTTTATCCAGATCCGAATATTCGATGCGCAAAGGAGTTCTGATTTTAATCCTAATTACGATGATATTTCACGCTCCGCTCATACCGAACTATATGGTCATCAAAAACTTGCACTTGATCGACTCTTTATGGGTATTAATCATCCCATCGGCCATCAGTGCATATAACCTGTTCATCATGCGTTCTTTTTTCTCAGCCCTGCCTACTGAGCTGATAGATAGCGCGCGAATGGATGGAGCGGGAGAGCTGCGCACGATGTGGAGCGTCATCCTTCCTTTGTCCAAACCAGTTATGGCAACTATGGGCTTGTTTTACGCGGTATCCCATTGGAATTCTTATTCATCGGCGTTGTATTTTATCAATACACGAGCGCTTTATCCACTTCAGCTGCGGCTTCGGGAAATCGTACTGAGTAACGACCTTGGGCAAGCGGGCAGCTTATTAGAAAACGTAAATGAAGTATCTCCGGCAGGTGTGCAAATGGCAGTTATTGTCGTCTCCGTCATACCGATTATTATCGTGTATCCGTTTCTGCAAAAGTATTTTATCAAAGGGATGTTAATCGGATCTATTAAGTCTTAAATTAATCAGCTTGCATCATCCTTTAAAAGAAACAGCCATCTGCTTATCAAAATATGGTAAGATATAATCCAAACTCAAAAATGGAAGCGTTGCCAATAATCGCAACTTCAAATCAATTTCATACCACAAGACAACTGATTCTGATTCCATTCCGGAAGGGATTTGATACAAGTGCGAGTATTGATTGTAGAAGATGAGCCTGTCATTCAAAAAGGATTGGTGAAGATGGTCCAGCGTTATCCGGTCTCATTCACCGCGATTTATACAGCCGACGACGGAGAAGCAGCTTTAGAAACTATCCAAAAGCTAGAACCGCATTTAGTGCTGACAGATTTGCGCATGAAGCGGATGGATGGCCTTGATTTATGTGAACGAATTCACCGTGATTACAGTCATGTCCAGGTGGCAGTCATTTCCGGGTACAATGACTTTCAATATGCACAACGAGCAATGGCTTATGGCGTTAAGCGGTATTTACTGAAGCCGGTTCTCCAGCAGGATGTGCATGATATGCTGAGAGAACTGATATCCGGCATGACAGGCAGCATTATTCCTGTTCATAAATACGTGGATTGGGCCGAACAGCTGGAACAACACATCTGGCTGCTGCAACGTGATGAGACAAACCGTCTGCTTGATGAAAGAGAAACATCGGGTTTATTTGAAGGATTGAACGTCTTTAGCATGGATGCAGTGCTGAATGATTGTCTGCAAATGATCGTAGATCGCTTGGAACGCCGAGGCTGGAAGCCTCCGTCCCGGTGCTGTGGAGGGGTAAAAGCCCCCAATACGAAAAAAGAAACGATGTTAGCATTTGTCGCGATAATAAACGGTATACTTGCGGAGCTGCAGCTTACTCGCAAAGGCAACTATAAGGACCCGGTTGAAGAAGCAAAAGCTTTCATTGATAAACATCTGGCTGAGGATGTGTCGTTAGAAGAAGTAGCCAAACGGGTGGGACTTGCCCGCACCTACTTCAGCGCATTATTCAAAAAAATGACGGGGGAAACCTTCGTACACTATCGGATCCGGAGACGAATGGAGGAAGCGCGCAGACTTCTTGCCGTACCCACCATGACAATCAGTGACATCTCGATTCATGTAGGTTACGAGGATTATCCTCATTTTACGAAGACATTTAAAAATCTCGTGGGTGTGTCACCTTCGGAATACCGTGCTTCGTTTGGCATTGAATAATGAGAGCAACCCTCAGCCGGAAGCTGCTATTTTATTTTACCATTGTCATCTTACTTTCCCTGTCAGCGCTGGGGATTTCCTTTTACAGCATTTCTGCCAAGCAATTGCAGTCAAGCACTGAAAACCAAATGATTCAGATCGTAAATAATGCAGTTCATCATACCAATCTATATATTTCATCCTATCAACGGTCGACCGTGGCGCTACTAACGGATTTGAGAGTTAAAAGATATATTGATCTATCAGCAGATCGTGAGGAATATGAAAATTACCGCTACACGACCGATATTCGCGATGCTATTGTTGAACCTGTATGGATTCGCAATCCCGAGATTGAAGCCCTATATATTATCGGGTATTCCGGGAATGCGCTTTATTATTATAATGGCGGTTCAGCGCCATCTTTTACACAGGAAGACACCGCTAGACAGATCCGGTATTTCAAAGAACATACAGATGTCAGTGGACAGTTGAATGTAATCAATTACAGTATCCGTGGGGATCAAACGCCGATGTTGACCTTAATCCGCAGCATTCGCGGTCTTCAGTCACCAGAGATGAAAGGATTCGTAGGCATCGAAGTCAAAGCGGAGGAGCTCTCTACGTTATGGAAAGGAATCGATCTTGGTCCCGAAAGCTATTTTTTTATTGTAGATGGCGAAGGCAGGATTCAATATCATAACGATCAAAACAAAGTAGGGACGTTGATTCCCGATAGTCTTGGCAAGCAAATTGAGCAAGCAGGAGAGGCGATGTTCCGCAGTTCGGCAGAGGGCGTGGAAAAATCTTATATCAGCCGTAATGCGGAATATTCCGGTTGGCATCTGGTTGTATCCATCCCAGACACTCAGCTGCAAAAGCCGCTAATTACCATCCGGAATTATATTATTGTTGTCGCGATTTTGACATTTATGATAGCGCTGTTTCTGGCAAGCCGATTTGGTAAGTCCGTTACTACACCCATCCGTATACTGATGAAAGGAATGAGCCAGACCGAAAAAGGAAATTGGGAATTAATCTCCCTTCCGAAAAGCCAGGATGAGGTCACTGGGCTTATCGTTCGTTACAATCTGATGGTAACCCGCCTGTCAGAGCTTGTGGACACCGTGTATCAGTCAGAACTGAAGAACAAGGAAATGGAAGCTGAGCGGCAGAAGGCCGAATTCCAATCCTTACAGCTGCAAATCAACCCTCATTTTTTATACAATACGCTCGAAACGGTGGTCTGCTATGCAGTAATTCAGGATTCAGATGAAATATCAGAAATTGTCGGAGCCCTGTCCTACATGCTGCATTATTCGGTGCGCACCAATCTTGAAGAGATAACCGTAGCAAATGAGCTGAAGCATGTCATCCATTATATGGTCATTATCAATCACCGGATCGGAAGGCCGTTTGAAATCGATGTGCGGATAAAGCCTGAAATGCTTCTGCGCAAAATGGTTCGCTTGACCTTACAGCCACTTGTGGAAAATGTGTTCCAGCACGCCTTTCGTTATGGTGTTGAAGATTATCACACAATTACGATTGATGCTGGAGAGGATGGCGATATCTTCTGGGTCAGCATTACGGATAATGGCAGCGGGATGACCCCGGAGCGGCTTGAAGAACTTCGCCTCAAACTGAGTGAAAATCGACTCGCCGATGTGGAGGAAGGGAAAGGAAGCCCAGGCGGCATCGGTGTGCAAAATGTTCATCGCCGGATTCAGCTTGTCTTCGGAGAAGAATTCGGCGTTGACGTAGAAAGCAGTCCAGAATGCGGAACACGCATGATCATGAGAATGCCGATTTCCGGAAGGAAGGAACATCAAGTACTTAATGCATAGGTGCTAATCGCCGAAGAGAAAGAGGATCAAAAGGCTGTCCTGAGGTCCGAGCCGCGGACTTTTGGGGATGGCCTTTTTTTAAAACGATAACCGATCACAAAAAAACACATCCCACAATAATCCACCCCATGGGAGTGCTGTTGATACAGCTTTATGATGGGTACAGGTAAACCAAATACCTTTTTATACTAATAAGGGGGATTATCCAGATGAAAAAATGGGTTAGTCTGATCCTATCCACGGCGCTTGTCTCAAGTCTCGTCGCAGGATGCGGAAGCAATGAAACATCGGACGGTAACGTCGATGCAGCAGGCGAAACAAAACCGCTTAAATTTAGTATTTCGTTAAACACAAGCGGAAACGCTTACACGGAAAGTTCTAAAGACATTAACACCGATAAGTGGGTCAAGGAGTTAGAGAAACGGGCGAATGTCGATTTAGACATTAAGTTAATTCCTTTGAAGGACTTTGATTCCAAAATGGCTGTTATGTTTGCCGGCGGTGATATCCCGGATGTGGTTCAAAATGTCGGAGGGGCTACGGATAAATCGATGGCGGGGTCGGTTCAGGCTGGTGTTTTTATGCCGCTGGATGATCTGCTGAAGGAGAATGCGCCCAACCTGATGAAGGTTGTCCCGCAGGAAGCATGGGATGAAGTCAGCTACGACGGAAAAATATATGGCATTCCGACTTGGCTCAGCAATCCGTCTCGACGTGCCACCTTTATCCGAACTGATTTATTGGAGAAAACTGGCCTTCCGGTACCAGTAACGATTGAAGATTTCTTGAATGTGCTGCGCGCTTTTAAGAAACTCGGTGTGAGCGCTCCTTATCAGATGCGTGAGAACTTCAAGTATGCAGATATCGCATTTGGTGCATATGACGCGCTTGGCTATCAGTTTACAGAGGATAATGGAGAGATCGTACCCAAATTTTATAATTCCGAGAATATGGAAAAAGCACTGAACGTATACAAGACGATGTATGACGAAGGCCTCATTCAGAAGGATTTTGCGACAATTCAAACGGCACAGTATGGTGAAAATATTGCTGCAGGCAATGCAGGGATCTGGACAGCTAATGCGCAGAATCTCCTGGATTTCCGGACCCAGATCGCCGCGTCCAATCCGGAAGCGAAAGTGGATATTATCTCGTCGCCAACCGGTGACAATGGACAAAAAGGATACGGTTTGTATAGTTCGGTCAATACCTCACTGTATATCAACAATAAGGTCAGTAAAGAAAAGGCTGCCCGGATTGTCCAAATGTTTGAATGGATGCAGACCCCGGAAGCCAGTAATTTCTATAGCTTTGGGATTGAAGGCGAGAATTACACGGTAAAAGACGGAAAAGTTGATTATAAGCTGCCAGAGAACAAGGCTGCCCAAGATGAAGAGAAATTCCGCACACAGCTGCGCTGGGTAGGGGACGGAACAATCAACCGCGAACGAACTGAGCTGCTTACGGGTGGTAAAGATGTTTTGAAAGCATTGGATGAAACTCTGAGTAAAGAAGGCTTAGGGGGCATCGGATTTGTACCTGATCTGGAGTCTTTCAGCAAGTTCCCTGATCTTGCCTCCAAACGTCCCGATCAGGCACCAAAACTGATCATAGACCATATGGTCAAAATGATTTATGGCAAAGAACCGATTAGCGATTTCCCAAAAGTCATCGAGGAATATAAGCAAAAGGGCGGCGAAGAAATCTTAAAAGAAGCAACAGAACGCTACAAAAATAATGAGGGAATCCTTAATCAGCAAAGCCGGAAATAGATAGATTCTCAGGAAGCCTCTTCATTCGAAGGGCTTCCTGCCAGTTAGGAGGGAGAACAATGAGTCAAACTGCTCTGTGTGATGAAATCATGCGTCTGCCTGTAATCGATACACATACCCATCTCGTCGGCGATAAGCTAAACGCGGCTGACTTCTGGGAAATAGCCGATTATTTCTGGTTGAACCAAGAGCTTCAGTCAGCAGGATATCCGGCGGATGCGGACCAACTTTCGAAAGAGAAGCGGACTGACTCTTTTGTTAGAGCTTACCACGCTTCCCGTAATACGATGATGAATCGTGCTTTTACAGCAATCATGAAAGATTTGTACGGTATCTCCATCACTGATTCAGAGTCGGTGTTCAAAGCGGATATAACGGTTAAACAGCAAAGTAACGATCCCGGCTGGGCGCAAAACGTAGCTGACCGTCTGCATGTGCAGCGGTTTATTGTAAACCGTCCGGAGCATGCCAACTTTGCACACATGAGAGAAAATGCTCTACTGATTCCTCGAATTGACTCCTGGCTGCCTGAGCTGGCAAAGAATATTGCAGATGCCTCTGATCCCAGCCGGGAAGCGGCTTATACTCAAGCGAAAAAGTTTATTAGCGAGCAGTTGCACTCATATCAGACGATGGGCTGTCCGGGAATCATGACTACGTTGCCAGCCTTTGAAGCCAATGCTCATGATGTTTACAATCTTAGCAGCGTAACTGAACCGGATGAAATCATGATGCTGCTCCTTCATCATATCTGTTCGGAACTGCAAGTAAGAGGAATGTTCTTGCAGCTGTTTCTCGGCGTCGAACGCAGATGGTGTAATACATCGGCTGCGCCAGTTAACGATCCGCTACGGATTGTTAAACTGTATGGTTTGTTTGAACGGTATTCCATTCCATTTGAGCTGGTGGTGGCTTCAGAATTAAATAACCTGGATATTGTGCAGGCTGCATGGAATTTCCCTAACGTTCATGTAGGTGGGATGTGGTGGTATAACTTCAGACCCAGTACCTATTTGCAGAGCATGCAGTATCGGTTGGAGGCACTCGCCCCGCTCAAGTGTTCGCTCATTGTCTCGGATGCGCGCTGTATCGAATGGACATATGGCAAGCTGCTGATCGTTAAAAAAATACTTGCGCGATTTTTGGAAAGTCAAATAGCGGAAGGCTGGATCAGCCGGGAGGAGGCGCTGAATATTGCTGCGGAATGGCTACATGGCAGTGCTGCTAAACGTTATGGACTAACAGATGTAAAGCAATAAGCCGTGGAGGGAGAATATGACTTTTTCATTGATGGACCGAATGTTGCCTGCTCCTTTGAACGGAGGGTTCCGCATGGAGGATTGGTGGGTGTGGTGCGGTTCAGCTGTGCATGGCGAGGATGGGCGTTTTCATTTATTTGCATCCCGTTGGCCGAAGTGGCTGCCGATGCATCCGGGATGGTTACTTCGCTCAGAAATTGTCCGCGCATCTGCCGATAACGCGGAAGGACCCTATACGTACCAAGAAACCGTACTACCCGCAAGGGGAGCGGAATACTGGGACGGACGAAGCACCCATAATCCGCATATCCTTCGTTATGGTGATAAGTATCTGTTGTATTATATGGGTTCAACTCATCCATTCGCTGAGCCGCAGCCTAATGAAACAGTGGAATTTGACGACTATCGGGTGATTGCCGCTCGTGCCAACAAACGTGTTGGCTTAGCTATAGCCGACAGTGTATTCGGACCATGGATAAGGATGGACGCACCTATTCTGCCTACACGTCCGGGCAGGTTCGACAGCTTTCTCACATCCAATCCGGCTCCTTGTATCCGCGAAGATGGCTCCTTGCTATTGGTATATAAAGCCCGCAAATACGAGGGCAATTCCTATGGACAGATGACGCTTGGCATTGCCGGTTCATCTAAGGACGAAGGGCCATATAAAGTAATTAACAACGCACCGCTGTTTCCACCAGAGCGGTCTCATATTGAAGATCCATTTATCTGGCGGACCACGGACGGGTACCAAATGATCGCCAAGGATATGGATGGCCGGATATGTGGAGAAAAGCACGGTGGGATATTTGCATCATCTACGGATGGAACCGACTGGCAGCTGGCTGATTCAACGCAATCGTATTCCCGGCGGGTACTCTGGGAGGACGGCACAGAGCAGTGGATGGGAAGCTTTGAACGTCCGTTCCTATTATTTCAAGAAGGGGTCCCTACCCATTTATTCGCTGCAGTAGCAGATGGACCGGGAGGGTTTCGAAATGCGAAGCACACTTGGAATATGGTAATTCCACTACGGACAACGCTTTAAGAAATTAAATTTCATAAATATCATCAGTGTTTACAGGAGGAACTAAAATGAGTGAAGTAATACCAACTCAACAAACTCGCGGACTGGCAATTTCGGAGTCTACTCTGGAATGGGCGGATGGCGCTTGGCAACAAATTGTAAATAAAGTGGAAATGACTAGTAAGCGAATTGGTGTTAGTTTTCCGCATGCTTCCGTGAGCGGAGTATACGACAACATGCGTCCATCGTGGTGGACAGCAGGGTTCTGGCCGGGTATTTTGTGGCAGATTGCCGCAGAAGGTAATCATCCGGCGCTGCAAGAAATCGCCGAGCAAATTGAAGAGAAATTGGATGAACCTCTTTATGCCCTTACCGTACATCATGATGCTGGTTTTATATGGACACTCTCAGCTTTGGCCAATTACCGAGTGACTGGTAATGAACGCTCCAAGCAGCGCGGGTTGATGGCTGCTGCTCAACTGGCCAGCCGCTTTAACCTGAAAGGGTCATTTATCAGAGCCTGGCATGACACGGAGAAGATAAACCGGGCGGGATGGTCCATCATTGATACTGTAATGAATCTGCCCTTACTATACTGGGCATCGGAAGTTACAGAGGATCCGCGTTTCCGGCATATCGCCGCTGCGCATGCGGAAACGGTAGTTGAGCATTTTTTACGTCCGGATGGATCAAGTTATCATATTCTGGAGTTCAACCCGGAATCAGGCGAAAAAATCGGCGCTATGGCCGGCCAAGGTTATGCGGAAGAATCCGCTTGGGCACGGGGCAGCGCATGGATGATTTACGGTCTTACTTTGTCTTTTCACTATACCAGAGAGAATAAGTTTCTAACGGGAGCTAAAAGAGCTGCGCACTTCTTCTTAGCTAATCTTCCGGAGGATCATGTACCTCACTGGGATTTCAGGGCACCTGATGCAGGCGAAAAGCCGCGTGATACCTCTGCTGGTGCATGTGCGGCATGTGGCTTGATTGAGCTGGCAAAGATCGTACCACAGGCGGAAGCCTCTTTTTACCTACGAGCCGCAGAACAAATCGTTCGCTCACTTTATGAGAATTATGGGACTTGGGACATTCCGGAAGAGGAGGGCTTGATTCTTTCTGGAACATCCAATCTTCCAGGGGGTGTGCACATTGATACGCCACTGATATATGGCGATTATTTCTTCGTCGAGGCTGTATCTAAACTCCGCGGAGCCGTTCTTCAGTTATGGTAAGGAACGGAAAAACAACAGAAAACCTTCTCGATGATCCGTATAGTATACAGTCGGTCGAAACTCCGATAGATAACGAGCAGGCTCGGCGTATGGAATGGTGGCAGGAAGCCAGGCTCGGCTTGTTTATTCACTGGGGCCCTTATGCCCTGCCTGCGGGTGAATGGAAGGGAAAAGAAATACAAGCTTCTTACAGTGAGCATATTATGCTACGCGCGAAGATCCCAGTGGCTGAATATGAGGAAATGGCCGCAGCGTTCAATCCATCAGCTTTTGATGCAATGAAGTGGGTGCGGACTGCCAAGCGTGCTGGCCTAAAATATATCATCTTTACAGCTAAACATCACGACGGCTTCGCGATGTATGACTCGAGTGTATCCGAATATTCGATCGTCAAGCACACCTCATTGGGCCGTGATCCCCTTTGGGAACTAATGGAGGCATGTCGTGCGGAAGAAATGGTACTCGGAATTTACTACTCTCATGCGATGGATTGGCATGATCCAGACTCTCAAGGGAATACCTGGGATTATCCACTGAATATCGGCGCTTACGATGACGTTCAAACGTGGATAAATGATACCGATAAACGCACCCGCTTTGAACGATATTTGCACAGCAAATCAATCCCTCAAGTCCGTGAGCTGCTGATGGACTACGGCAAAGTTGGTTTAATATGGTTTGATTGCGGAGGCAAACTGACCCGTGAGCAAGGAGAAGCGTTTTTGGCGGCGGTTCATGCAATTCAGCCAGATTGTTTGGTCAATAGCAGAGTATGGAAAGCACCACTTGGAGATTATGCAAATACATCTGATAATCAACTTACGACTCGTAACCTTGGTAAGTACTGGGAGAATATTATTACGTTAAACGACTCATGGGGGTATAAGAGATCCGATCACCATTGGAAATCCCCTGTAACTATCATCCGCCAGATCATCGATGTTGTAAGTAAAAATGGAAATCTGGGAATCAATATCGGCCCAACAGCAACAGGGGAATGGGATCCGGTATCCGAATCCATTTTGCTTGATTTAGGAGATTGGTTAAATACCAATGGGGATAGCATTTACGGTGCTGGAGAATCGCCCACAGCCAAACCGTCATGGGGCAGATGCACTCTGAAAGGAAACACATTATATCTGCATGTTTTCGATCTTAAGAAGAGAAATAAGCTAATCGTCCCCGGTCTGAAGACCGCTGTTCAAAAGGTATTTGCTTTAGATGGAGGGGAGGAGCTGATTTTCACAAAGCTATCTGAGCAGGATCTGGAAGTCGAACTCCCCAGCTTACCGAACTTTGCCGAAAATTCTAACAACATGCCGCTGGTCATCGCAATTGTCTGTGCAGAACCTGTAGAAGGTAATCCAGTCCGATTATTGGAATTTGGAGAAGATACCTTACAAGAATTAGGGGTATTTGAAAGTGAGATCGTTGGTCCAACCCTCCGTTACGATACAGGAAAAAAAGACCATGATAATCTGTTGGACTGGAAGGATAGAGAGGATACCGCAATTTGGCATGTCCGGACATTAGGTCCGGTAAGATTTCAGGTTAGTATCGAATATCGCAGCGAAGAAGGAGAGAATGGTGGTGGCGGAGTCTACCTCATCAAGGCAGCGGATCAAATTTTACAAGCTAAAGTTCATTCTACTGATGGGGTTAGTAATTTTCAAAGCTTTCAAGTAGGTGAGCTGTATTTCCCCACGGCAGGAGAATATACGATTCAATTGCAGGCAGAGGGTATTACAGGAGGTTATTTGATGCAGCCTAGATGTTTAAAACTACTGCAACTATGAGATTTTTATATTGAAATAATGCAAAAGAACTCAAATCACTTGGGTTCTTTTTTTTGTTGATTTAAGGAATATTGTTGACATATTGCCCTCGGGTAAATATATTGTATATAAGAATAAAAGTTTACCTAGGGAAACAAATTGAATCAAAGGAATCATTGTTTCTATTGGGAAATAAATTAACAGGATGAACAGAACAGTGCTACATATGAACTTAACAGAGATAAGGAGTTTTTTTATGATTGAAATCAAAAACCTAAACGTAGATTATTTCGGTAATTCTGCACTAGAAAATGTAAATATTGATATCCCCTTTGGGTATACAATCGGAATTATCGGACCAAATGGTGCGGGAAAATCTACATTCATCAAGTCATTGCTAGAGGTGATAAAGAAGAGAACAGGATCAGTTATGGTGGAGGGAAAAGATATTTCTGAGTACAAACGGAAGATCGCATATGTGCCGCAAAAGAATGACATTGATCTTTCTTTTCCAATCACGGTAAGGGATACAGTGCTGACTGGAACTTACCCTAATTTGCGAATCTTCCAGCGTCCCGGAAAAACAGAGCGGCAAAGAGTCGAGGAATGTATGGCGATGGTGGATATAAGTGATCTTGCGAATAAACAAATCAGCAATCTGTCCGGGGGACAACTCCAAAGAGTTTTTATCGCCAGGGCACTTGCACAACAAGCAAATGTATTTTTTTTAGATGAACCTTTTGTAGGCATAGATTTAGTCAGTGAGAAAATCATTGTAAAGCTGCTAAAACAACTTCGCGAAGAAGGAAAAACCATACTCATCGTTCATCACGATTTGCATGAGGTCGAAGAATATTTTGACAAAGTCATCATTCTCAATAAGAAATTAATTGCTTTTGGTGACGTTAAAGACACCTTTACGCCAGAGAATATCCTCAGCGCCTATGGTGCCTCCTTAGGTAATCTGGTGATCAAAGGGATGGGGGCGACAGATCATGATTGATTATTTCTCAGGAGTATTAAACATTCCGATATATGCACTTAACGCGGGATTATCTGCTATCATTCTTGGAATTGTATCAGGGGTTTTAGGAAGCTTTATTGTACTTAGAAAGATGTCATTAATGGGAGATGCGTTATCACATGCGGTGTTACCCGGGGTGGCATTATCTTATATCTTAGGCATCAACATTCTTCTTGGAGCTTCACTATTTGGACTATTAGCAGCGGTTCTCATTCAATTTATTACAAGTCGAAGCAATATTAAAAGTGACACCTCTATCGGCATTATTCTCAGCTCATTTTTTGCGCTAGGTATCGTCCTAATTACTTTTGCCAAAAGCGGGCTTGATCTAACTCACATTCTGTTTGGTAATATTCTGGCCGTCCCACAGTCGGAGTTAATGCAATCCTTTATTATTATGATTGTTGTTATTGCCATCATTTCATTGCTGTATAAAGAGCTTTTAATGAGTTCGTTTGATCCGGTTGTTTCCAAAGCCTATGGGTTAAAAACAGGGTTCTATCATTATTTATTGATGATGCTCCTATCTGTGGTTACCGTATCTTCGTTATCTCAAGTAGGAATTGTGCTTGTGATTGCAATGCTGGTTATTCCGGCTGCTACATCCTATCTCTGGACGAATAAGCTGTTCCACATGATTATCCTGGCTTCTACAATCGGCGCTGTATCCGGGATTATAGGTGTAATTGTAAGCTTTAAATTCAATTTACCTACAAGTGCCACGATTGTTCTGGTCGGCGTAAGCATGTTCGGAATTTCATTTATAATCTCACCCAAAAATAATTTTTTCAGGAAAGGGTTGAAACAAGGATGAAGACCATAAAAATACTCTCTTTGACAATGTTTATCGTACTTCTTACCGCATGCTCAAAGGTTAGTGAAGGAGAAGCAGACCATGATAAGCTGCAGATTGTTGCAACGTACTCCATTATCGCTGATATGACCGAAAACATTGTAGGGGAGAAAGCTGAAGTTTACAGTATGGTACCCATCGGAACAGATCCGCATATGTACGATCCATTACCCAAGGATACAAGTAAGGTTTTTAGCGCAGATTTAGTGTTTTATAACGGTTTGAACCTAGAAACAGGTAAGGGGTGGTTTCAAGATCTTCTAGATGTGACTAATAAAAAGGATGTTGCTTTTGCAGTCTCAGATGAAGTATCTCCAATGTACCTAACAGAAAAAGGAAAAGAAACACAGGTAGATCCTCATGCCTGGCTGGATATTCAGAATTCAATAAAATATGTAGATATCATCACAAAACGTGTAATCGAAAAAGATCCCGACAACAAAGAATTTTATCTTAATAATCAATCGGAATATGTGAAGAAACTGAATGAATTGGATCAATATGCAAAAGAAGCAGTCGAAAAAATTCCACAAGAGAAACGTATCCTTGTTACCAGCGAAGGAGCATTCAAATATTTTTCCAAAGCTTACGGATTTGAATCAGCTTTTATCTGGGAGATCAATACGGATAGTCAAGGAACGCCTGAACAAATGAAAAACATAATTAAGATCATTGATGAAAATCAAGTGCCTGCATTATTTCTGGAAACTAGCGTAAATCCAAAAACAATGGAAACTATCGCAAATGAAACGGGAGTACCGATACACTCTAAGATTTTCACCGATTCTTTAGCTAAGAAAGGCGAAGAGGGCGACACATACATTAAGATGATCAAATGGAATATTGATAAAGTTATAGAAGGTTTATCACAATCCTAAATGCCTGGCTCCAAGCTTATATCAACCGACAGAAGGTTCAGTTTACAGCTGATTCTTATGTCGGTTTTTTATTGAATAAAATCTACATTCGAGCCTCGAAATAATACGTTTACGCCTTGGGATAACCTGCTACAGGAAATATCTTCTTGTCTACTTTTCAAAAAAATCTTGGTAAGGTAGAGGCTAACACTTAATAAGAGGTGAAGAGTTGTCATGATTAAGAAACACTGTTTGTTCTGTGATGAGATTGTTTCCATTGAACCAGAAGGCGATAACGATAGATATATAGGCTGTTCTTGTTCACCAGGCGGGTTTTATAGTCTACGTAGAGACAGCTACGAACCCATTAATTCGCTCCCGCATCAAAAGAAACGCGACATGCTGCATGTAGTATCGGCTTACATACGTGAGCTGACTGATTGTGATGAAAAGATCACTATATCTGCTGATGATTTAGAGTCCATTGTAAATTCACCCAAAATACCTGTGAGCATTGAAGATAAAGGAAACCGTCTACTGCAATATTTATATAGACATTCTGAAGGCCCGGGGGAAGCGGTTGTCATTCAACCCCTCTCTAGCAGCTATAACTTGACGTATTCTCCCAATCTGCAAGAGCTGGTATACATCATAGACAAGTTGATTAGTGATCAGCTTCTGATCAGGGAAGGCATGACCTTTAAGCTTACTGAAACCGGCTGGAATGAAGCTGCGGAAAGCGCTGGAGGTAAAAAACTAAAACCTTGTCTCGTGCTCGTGTCGGATGAAGAAAATTTGTCTACAACATGGCTGGAGAAGTTATTGCCCAAAATAGAGCAGTGTGGTTTCCTGCCGCGCTTATTAACACATACGAAAACTCAAAACGGCGAAAAATACGAGTTGGATCAAATCGCAGAAAGCAAACTGATTATCGCAGATTTAACGGGGCAATCCCCAGAGGTGTATTTTTCAGCGGGATATGCACTTGGTTTAAACATACCCGTATTATGGACCGTAAACAGTATTGAGGCGGATAAACTTTTTGTACAGCTTAAGGATATTCGTCCTATTGTGTGGGATTCAGCGGAAGAACTAGCAATTATACTGCAGCAGAAGTTGAGTTAACCCGCATATTTCTTGCCCATAACTCCTCAAACGAAGCTGAAATTCAAACAGGTGTCTTCTTAAATGAGGACGCCTGTTTCGTATGTTACTGTAAGAACACTATCAAATTTTCTTAGGAAGTGATATTGTAACCGATATAAAAAAATGAGCAAATGTATGTAAATGTATGCTTCAGTTAATATTAGCTCATATTCATACTCTGGATAAGAAAGAGGGATAGAATTGTTTTCAAAACGGCAAAAAGAAATACTTTTATACTTAATTAATTCTAATCAACCTGTCACAGCTGCATGGATTTCTAAGGAACTGAATGTTAGCGATCGAACGATCCGTAATGATTTGAAAGAGTTACAAAATATATCCGCCATAATAGGACTAAAAATAGAGTTAATTCGTGGGAAAGGCTTCGTTATAAGAATCATCGATAAAGATACATTCTCTCAAAAATTACATGAGTTAACTAATGATAAAATCAATCCTTCTACAGTAGACTTTTCTGAACAAGATAATAGGGTTCTTTATTTGTTGAGTCGGTTTTTATTAGAAAATAAGTATATCAAGTTGGCCACTATTGAAGATGAGATGTTTGTATCTAAATCGACAATCCAAAACGATCTAAAAGAAGTGCGTAAGATACTGGAAAAATACAACCTGAATTTAGTTAATCGGCCTCATTATGGCCTGTTTATAGAGGGCGATGAATTTAAGAAACGAATTTGTTTGTCTAATTTTTTATACAAAAGAGAAGAAAACTCCGATCCAACTTTCGATAACTTTACTTTGTTTGACAAAGAGGTATACACGAAAATTAAAGAAATAATCATCGGCAAAGTAAATAAATACAAAATTGAGATTTCAGATATTTCCTTGGAAAACCTCGCTATTCACTTAATAATAGCTTGTAAACGTATCGAAGAGGGATTTTTAATCGAACAACCGTCGGTAAATCTTATGGAAGAGTATCCTTTTGAAAAAATTGTTACCCATGAAATTGTTAAAGACATAGAAGAGTTCACAGATCTGCTCTTTTCCGATTCAGAGATTAATTATATTATCATCCATTTGGTTGGAACAAAATTGCTGCCGAAAGAAAATCTAACGGAGTACAGTAAGTTCGATGAAGTGGACTCCATTGTCAGCTGTATTTTAAAAAGTTTACAAACTGAGTTGAATTGGGATTTTGGCCATGACCATGAATTTATTCAAGCCCTGACCCTTCACATTAGGCCTGCGATGAATAGATTAAGATACAACATGAATTTTAGAAATCCTCTGTTAAATGATATTAAGACGAGTTTTCCAGCCGCATTCGAAGGAGCACTTATTGCGAGTAAATGTATTAACTACTATTTGGATTCAGAAGTTGGAGAACATGAAGTTGCTTACATTGCTTTGCACATTGGGGTTGCTTTAGAAAGAATGAAAAATAAAAACAAAAAAATAAAACGAGTTATTCTTGTATGTGCGTCTGGTGTTGGAAGTGCCAAATTACTTTATTACCGATTGATCAATTCATTTGAGAATCTATTGCAGATTGTAGACACAATTAGTTTTTACAAATTAGCAGAAACGGACCTATCCTCGATTGATTTTATTATCAGTACAGTTCCGATCAATGAAGATATAGGTATTCCCGTCTATGTTGTAAATACCTTTCTAGAAGCTAAAGACCTCAAAAGAATCAAGGACGTCTTACTGTCTTCAGAACAGGTGGCAGAAACTCATTCTTACCTTGACGCATCTAGAGTATTCGTGAAAAAAGAATTTACCACAAAGGAGAGTGTGATTCATTTTTTAAGCAATGAGCTAACAAAACAAGGACTTGTACCAGAGCATTATGAATCCTTAGTAGTTGAAAGAGAGTCCTATGCACCCACTAGTTTTGGAAATCTTGTCGCTGTTCCACATCCTTCACTTCCTGTTACCTCGGAAACCTTTTGGACAATCTGTACGTTAAAACGTCCTATTCGTTGGAATGATAAGCAAATGGTGCAATTAATTTGTTTATTAAACATTAAAGAAGGAAACAATGTCGACCTAGATAAAATGTATAAAAAGCTAGGATCATTGATAGAGGATAAAGAGATTGTTGTGCAGATCCTTGCTAAGGACTCTGTGGAAGAAATTATACAATTACTAAACTAGAGTGAGTGAGAAACTAGGTACTGCCTTACTATTTGCAATGTAACCGTTTCCTGTTGATTTGGAAAAAGGTTAGCTTAAAAAGAAAGCGATTTAAGTTTACACTAAAGGTGTTCAATAAATGATAATTTTAGGGGGAAGTCAATATGAATACAATTATGTTAGTGTGTTCAGCAGGAATGAGTACAAGCCTTTTAGTAACAAAAATGCAGAAGGTTGTTGAAGAAAAAGGGTTGGATGTCGATGTTTTTGCTAAATCAGCATCTGAAATTGATATTACTTTGCAAGAGAAAAAGGTTGATGTCTTATTGTTAGGACCTCAGGTGAAATATATGAAAAAGCAATTAGAAACAAGATTAGCAGATAAAAACATTCCTATAGAAGCTATTGATATGTTGAATTACGGAATGATGAACGGTGAAAAAGTACTTGAACAAGCCTTGCAATTAATTGAAAGTAAATAGAGATAAGAGAGGAGTAGAGAGAAATGGTAGATGAAGTGAAAGAGGAATACTATACTGTGGCTTTTAACATTATCAGTAATGTAGGCGCAGCTAAAAGCTTAGTAATGGAGGCGCTTTACGCAGCCAAAGAGGGAGAATTTAAAGAGGCACAAGAAAAATTAGAAGAATCAAAGCAATTTTTTAGAGAAGGTCATAAAATGCATAAATCATTAATCAAAAGAGAAGCAAATGGCGAACAGCTTCAATTCTCACTGATCCTTATGCATGCTGAAGACCAACTAATGAGTGTAGAGACCATTTCTTTACTTGTTACGGAAATCATTGAACTTTATAAGCTTTCAAAATAGGATCAAAAAGAAGTGGCATCGCAATAAGAAAATACTTCTTCGGGAGCGTGCAAGAAACTATGGATAAAATAACGAAATTTTTAGAAGATAAGGTAATGCCAGTTGCAGGTAAAATCTCTGGTCAGCGGCATTTACAAGCGCTTCGCGATGCAATGGTTTTAACTATCCCGTTTATTATTATCGGTTCCATTTTTTTAATCTTAGCAAACCTGCCAATTCCAGCCTATTTAGATTTCTTGGTCGCCCATCCAAATATCAAAACAGCTTTACTATATCCGTACAATGGTACATTTAACCTTGTCGCATTAGTTGCAACATTTGCCGTGGGATATAGACTAGCAGAGAGCTATAAAGTGGATCCGCTTTCTTCAGGGGCTGTGGCATTATGTTCATATTTTGTAGTCACTCCATCAACTTCTTTCACAGTAGATGATGTTGTTACAAAAGCAATGAACGTGAATTATTTTTCGAGTCAAGGATTATTTGTAGGATTGTTAACCGCAATCTTCGCAACAGAAATATATCGCAGAATCGTACAAAAAAATATAGTTATTAAAATGCCGGATGGTGTGCCGCCAACAGTTGCTAAATCCTTTACAGCGATTATTCCTGGTTTCTTTGTTATCGTGAGTGTCTGGGGAGTTCGCCTACTTGTTGAGAACTTTACTGGTTTTGATAACGTGCATACCATTGTTGCCAAGCTTCTTCAACAACCATTAACCACTGTTGGAACAAGCTTAGCGGGAACAATTGTTGTGTTCTTGTTAATCAACTTATTATGGGCAATCGGATTACATGGTTCCACCATTGTAGGTTCTGTCATGTTGCCTATCTGGTTGCAATTGACCTCAGAAAATGCTGCAGCCTACGCAGCGGGTTCACCCGTCCATAATATTGTTACAGCAGAATTCAGATATCTTATCTTTATCGGTGGATCTGGTGCAACTCTAGGACTAACGATTGCTATGTTATTCTTTGCGAAGAGCAAACAGCTGAAACAAATGGGTCGACTGACGATTGGACCAGGACTATTTAATATCAATGAACCGTTAATCTTTGGGATGCCTATCGTATTAAACCCAATGATGTTAATCCCATTTCTTATAACACCGATTGTTACTGTTTTGATAACCTATCTCTCCATGGATTTTGGATTAGTAGCGTTGCCAATAGGTGTACTGCCTCCGGGAACAATGCCATTAATTATCGGCGGATATTTGATGACAGGTAGTATCTCGGGAATGATCTTACAAATTGTACTGTTTGCAGTAGCGTTTATTATTTACTATCCGTTCTTTAGAATAATGGATAATCAAAAATATAAAGAAGAACAAGATGCCCTTATCCAACAGGTTTAATCCGTAGCATATGTTTTATTTAACAACAAGGAGGGTTTACACATGTTTGAATTGAAAACGACATTTCCAGAAAACTTTTTATGGGGAGGAGCAGCAGCTGCCAATCAACTAGAAGGAGCAAGTAATGTTGGCGGTAAAGGGCTTTCTCTAGCAGATGTATATATTTTTGACGAAAACACCCCTAAAAAAAACTGGTCTGACCAGTGGCACCTCATGACTCATAAACAAATAGAAGAAGCACAAGATCCCGCAAGTGAAAAGTATTATCCCAAAAGACATGGGGTGGATTTTTATCACCACTATAAAGAAGATATTGCTTTATTGGCCGAAATGGGTTTTAAAGCCTTCCGTATGTCCATTGCTTGGACTCGTATTTTTCCAAATGGGGATGAATTAATCCCTAATGAAGAAGGTCTTGCATTTTATGATCGTGTGTTTGATGAATTGAACAAATATGGAATTGAGCCTATTGTTACTTTATCCCATTATGAAATGCCACTTCATCTAACAACTAAGTATGGAGGTTGGGTGAACCGGAAAGTTATAGATTTCTTTGTTCGCTATGCAACCACTGTAGCTGAAAGATACAAGCATAAAGTGAAATATTGGATGACTTTTAATGAAATTAACTGTGTAGTACACCACCAATATGTAAGTTTAGGGGTTATCGAAGAAAATCACCCGAATATTGAACAAGCAATGTTTCAAGGAGCGCATCATCAATTTGTCGCAAGTGCACTTGCAACCAAAGCGTGTAAAGAAAGTAATCCTCAAGCAATGGTTGGATGTATGGTTAGTTATCAACTTCTTGTTCCTTATAGCTGTGATCCTGACGACGTTCAAGCCACAGTTGATAAACAACGTACCTCTTTATTCTTTACTGATGTTCAAGCGAGAGGTTACTATCCGGCTTACACCGCTCGAATGTTTGCAGAAAAAAATATAGTTCTGAAAACAGAGCCCGAGGATGAACAAATCATGAAAGACTATCCAGTGGATTATGTATCCTTTAGCTACTATATGTCTGGTGCAGTCAGTGCACATCCAGAAAAGATAGAAGGCGCTGAAGGGAATTTGCTTACAGGCGGAGTGAAAAATCCTTATTTACCATCGAGTGATTGGGGTTGGCAGATTGATCCTAAGGGTTTACGAACTGCAATAAACCAATTGTATGACCTCTATCAAAAGCCGGTACTTGTTGCAGAGAATGGCCTAGGTGCCTTAGACGTATTACAAGAAGGCGATGTTATAGAGGATGATTACCGAATTGATTATTTAAAAGAACATATTAAGCAAATAAAAGAAGCCATTGCAGATGGTGTAGATGTAATGGGCTACACAAGCTGGGGTTGCATAGATATGGTGAGTGCAGGAACAAATCAAATGTCCAAACGTTATGGTTACATTTATGTGGACCAAGATGATATGGGCAGAGGTACAAAACGTCGTATAAAGAAAAAATCATTTTATTGGTACAAAAATGTTATCGCTACTAATGGAGAACAATTAGATTAATTATTAAAGCGTACAACGAAATGATTTATCTGGAGGCATTATCAAAAGCAGTCCTATGCTGGACTCGCTTTTGGTAATGCTTTTTTTACTGAATTGTTGACATGTGACCATTTGGTGTCTTATAATCAATTAGACACCAAATGGTGTCCTATTAATTAATAATGATGGATACTAGGTGACATTACAGGAAATATTACGGAAAAGGTGGGGGTGGTTGTGAGCGACAATAGTCAAGTGAGAGATGTTTATGACGCTGTTGCGGATCCAACAAGACGAAAACTTCTTCAAATTCTGGCTGATGTTGATGAATTACCTCTGTATGAGATAACGATTCATTTTGAAATGGGTCGTACAGCCGTTTCGAAGCATTTAAATATACTTAAAGATGCTGGTCTCGTAATTGCTCGAAAGGTTGGCAGAGAGACGAGGTATCGGTTGAATGCCAATCCTTTGAAAGAAATTCAAGATTGGGTATCTTTTTATGAAGGATTCTGGAAACAAAGAATTGATAAATTAAAACTTATATTGGAGGAATAACTATGAAACCAGATGTATCATTAGATTTTCAATTTACAAGTTCGATCGAGAAGGTATGGAATGCTTTAACGGATTCGGATACGCTTGCGAAATGGATCTGGAGTAATGATTTTAAACCCGTCGTTGGTCATAAATTTCAATTCCGTGCTGAGCCAAATGAATGGTGGGATGGAATTGTAGATAGCGAAGTACTCGTCGTGGATGAGCCGCATACGTTATCTTATACTTGGAATAGTGCGGGAGAAAGTACAACTGTTACTTGGACTTTGAGTCAAGATTCAGAGGGGAAGGTTAATCTCCATTTAGATCAATCAGGATTTAGTGAAGAGACGAAAGCCCGCCAAGGAGCCATCGAAGGTGCTAAATATGCTTGGACAAATATGGGTGGTCAGCTCGAAAAGGTATTAGCAGAATTATAATTTCAAGAATAGGGCGCTTTTCTGGAACAAGGAAAGTGCCCTTTTTAATGGAATAAATCATGGCAATACTAGATGAAGAGAATGGAGATGAGATGAGCTTACTATGAAAATAAATCAATTAATTGCGAACAATATTAACAGATTAGAAACGGTACTGCCAGTTGATGAGTCGTTAGGAATTGCTGGTTTGTCTGGATCTGGTAAAACAACTTTTTGTCAAACGATTGGGGAAGAATCAAAAAAACGTCTCGTTTCCTTACTGCCAAAAGCTGAATACCAGTATTTATTCCCCAATATTATGGAGACTAATTTCAGTGCGATCAAAATGGAAGCAATGCCACTTGTTCTTTTTCTTGGTAGATCATCCATATCTTCAAATCCTCGGTCAACCATTGGCACACATACAGGTGTGTTTACTGAAATCCGTGTCACTCTTGCTGAACAATATAATCTCTCTCCAGAGGTTTTTTCATTTAATAATGAATTGGGTTGGTGTCCTGATTGTAAGGGTCGTGGAACTACAAAAAATGTCGAGTGTAAAAAGTGTCAGGGGAAACGCTATAATCAAGCAGCTGAACAATATAAAATTGAATTATTGGATCAAGCAAAGAGTATTTCTGATCTAAACGACTTAAGTATAGAGACCATTTTATCACAGGCAGATATTCTAAAAATAAGTGAAGGTAAACAACAAATTCTGAAAAATATAATCAATATGAATATTGGTTATTTAACATTAAATCGTATTATGGGTACATTATCAGGCGGAGAATTAACACGACTTTACTTGGCAGAATTCATGGCAACAAGTGAAAATACCGTGATTATCATTGATGAAATCTCCGTGGGTCTCGATCACCAAACCCTATTGAAGATTTTAGCGGAGATTAAACAGTTGGGATATAAAAATCAAATTTGGCTCATTGACCATTCTGACACGGTGCTGGACACAGCGGATAAACACTTGTTCTTTGGACCTGGCAGTGGCAAATATGGCGGGAAAATTGTTGAAGAATCACCACGTCCTGAGCCCATCAATAGAGAACTAAATCAGGCAGCACCTGCAGAATATTATCAATTTCATGATCTTTATTGTCGTAATATTCAAATGGCCGAAATTCAGATTCCTCAAAATAGACTGGTAACTTTTACAGGTGAGTCCGGATGTGGTAAATCTACACTGGTTAATGAATGTATGGTCAAAGATTTTCTAAAGCGTTATTCCAAAGATAAGCTGGTGATCGTAGGGCAAGATCGAAATCAGTCGATTACCAGTCGCTCGACCGTTGCCACTTTTCTTGATATTAAAAGGAAACTCACAAAGTACAGTGAGGATATTGATGATATTTTTGAGCGCTCGATTGAAGATATTATTGTTGAACTGCCAAATGAGGACATTGCTCATAAAAGACTAAGCTTATTGATCAAGCTTGGACTTGGTTATTTGACGTTGGAGCGAAAAACACAGTCCTTATCCACGGGTGAATTTCAATGTGTCCATTTAGTTTCTGAGCTGTTTGCGGGCTCAAGAAATCCACATACACTTTTTATTTTTGACGAGCCTTCCAAAGGTTTATCACAAAATATTTTAAATCAATTCATTGACAGCATTAGGGACATTCTGCAGGATGAATATGTCTCCATAATCATGATTGAACATAATTCCTATATGTTAGAGAACTCTGATTTTATCGTTGATTTTGGCAAAAGACAGCTTGCACCTGTGGAGCATCTTGATGTTCTCAGTCAAGATGATTATTATCGTCAACAAAATCCTGCTGATAGTGTGGCACCTGCGCACATTTCTTCAACACTCCAGCTACAAAATGGAATTGACTATTTAAAAGAAAGTCAGATCCCCTATTTTAAAAATGCAGAGAACATCTATAAAGGTGGCATCTTAAAAAGCTTATCCTCCATGGCCCGCCTGATTTATGGTGAATATGAATCGGATACGATTGCGCCTGTCATCGCCATTGATCTGGAACGACACTTGTATAGTCAGTTTACTTTCCTTTATGAAATGGGTGGCTTGATCAACCATATTGTGGCAGCGCATCCCACTAATAAAGATACAAAAAGTTTTGATTTCTATCAATCAGACAATCATTGTCCAAGCTGTAAGGGCCGCCGTGTGATTGAAGAATTTGACTTTGATATTGTTCTTCAGGACAAGAACGTACCCTTTTGGGACGGTTCATTACATCCAGATGCGATGGAGATTCTGAAATTCTATCAATTACCAAAAATAAAATTCATCTTTGATGAGTTAAAGAATGAGCTCGGACAGGATATTAGCAAAAGTTATAATGAGATGACAGAAGCTGAAAAACACACCTTTTTATACGGGTATTGGGAAAAGTCCTTCTATGATAAAGCAGCTAAAGCCTCGAGAACTTGGGATGGCTTTAATACCATTATCGGGAACTATATGGTTATCTCGAAATCGATTATAAAAGAGCATATTAAAGCATCCAAAAAAATGATTACCTGTCCAATTTGTCAAGGAACGGTATTAAATCATCATAAAAAGCTTAAATACGGCGACACTGATATTCGTGAGATTATCGGGATGCCCCTTGATCAAGTTATTAGCACTGTTGGCGAATTACAGGTACTAGAAAAAATGAAAGCCATCGTGGGCGGCGATATGGTTTTGACAGAAGAGGTCTCTCTATTACCCAGGGAAACACAAGTCGCTCTAAAAATGCTTGAACTAGAGTTAGGAAGTTTTGCGCAATATGAAATGGTGTTACAAAATGCCCTGCCATTCTGGGACAGCATTAGCGGCAGTATCGAAACCATCAGCATGAAAAACCGGATTACGATCTGTGATTTTGCCAATATCCACGAAACAAGAGAAAATATCATAGATAAGTATTTCACTAATGGAAAATATAAAAAGCTGACTTATGTCTATGAAGCGTTTGGTTACAAAAAAATCGTCACCTTAATTAATAAGGTTAAAGCAAGCCATCCCTGTCCATTCTGTAAAGGGAAAAAAGTTATTTCGGAAGATGGACTTCATGATGGCGTATATAAATTAACGATTCCCTGTGTTAGTTGTTATGCGAGTGGAATCAATGATGAAGGGCGTAAGGAAGTCGTTGAAGGTATAGATGTTCAAACTTGGCTAACGGGTAAAGTAAGTGACGTTATTTCTGAAAGCTTAAATATTGAAGCTGTTGCTGATATTCCAATTTTCAATCGTATTCGTGAGTTGAATAAACAAGAGATGATGGCAGTTTACCAATTTCTTGAGCAATAAAGTTTAGTTTTCTCAAAAAGACGATATAGAAAAGAAACGCATCGAGTCTATAGACTCGATGCGTTTTTTTATAATTGATTATAAGGCTCATCATCAACAGGTTCTAACCATTCTGTTTCTCCGGGTGAAATGGCTAAGTGGACAAACCAACTGTCTTTTGTAGCACCATGCCAATGTTTTACGTTCGCTGGAATATTCACAACATCCCCGCTTTGGAGGAATTGAGCTGGTTTGCCTTTTTCTTGATACCAACCCTCACCACCGGTAACTAATAATACTTGTCCGATTTTATGGAAGTGCCAGTTATTGCGAGCTCCCGGGGCAAAGGTTACGTTCCCAATAGGCGCATTCAAAGGTGTCGCATCAGTATAAATCATCTGCAAGTATGCATCACCTATAAAATTAGATTCAACCTTTTGTCCGAGTGGAAAGATAGTACTGTTGCTTAGTTGCTCATTAGCCATAATAAAAAAACCTCTTTCGTTTAATTTTTATAAATTTCTTTGGCAATATTAAATGCCGACCAAGCTTTAGGCCACCCTATATAAAACGAAAGGTGCGTGATGATTTCCGCTACTTCATCTTTTGTGACTCCGTTTGCCTTTGCTTTATGCAGATGTGGAGTTAATTGTTCAAAGTTTCCTCCTGATATTAATGCTGAAACTGTAATCATGCTGCGGTCACGTGCAGATAATTCTTTCTCTCTTGACCACACTTCACCGAATAAGATATCATCGTTCAGTTCAGCAAATTTCGGAGCGAATTCTCCTAACAAGTCTCGTCCTGCTGTTTGTTTTTCAGCCATATAAGAACATCCCTTTCATCGATGATTAACTGCTTCAAAATGAAGTATAGACCTTAAAGTACACTTTAAGGCAAGCCATAAAAATGGATTCATACTCCGCCATTTGGTTTTTTATTAATTTAAGTATATCCTTTGAATAGAAACAAAATTAGAAATGGAGGTGGGGATCATGCCTTATTCCATTGGAGAATTTGCAGAAATCGTCGGTGTTAACAAGAGCACGCTCAGATATTATGAATTGGAAGGCTTACTTACTCCACATCGAAGTGACAATAATTTACGCGAATATACAGATCAGGATATAGGTTGGGTTCAATTTTTACTTCATTTAAAAGATTCAGGAATGACGATGGCAGAATTGAAGCAATATACCGAGTGGCGGGCTATGGGGGACGAGACAATTCCTGAACGGAAAAATTTACTTGAACAGCGTAAGCAACAAGTGGAACAAGAAATTAAGGCGTTGCAACAAAACTTAGATATACTGAACCGTAAAATTGTATTTTATAATGATCAACTAACGGGGAATAAATACGAATTCGTCCTTTATCACAATGAAAAGAAATCACATCAAGAAGAAAAAGTAGATTCCTAATAAGTTAAGAGGCAGATGAACAACTTTTGATTATCAAAGGTTGTTCATCTACCTCTTCTAATTTCAAAACTTGAATTCGAAGATGAGAGTCTATTTGTGTAATTATATTGCATGATCCGGTCGAGATATTACATTCTCATTTATCCGTTTATTAATTATATTGAAGCTGTATTCGTTTAAAAAAACCAGAGTAAAGGAGAAATTACTTTTGAGAAGAGAACTGAGGAAGGTTTTGTCTTTTTTGTTGGTTTTAGTGACAGTGGTTGGCACAGGGATTAGCTTTGACGGCAATATTGTAAACGCTTTCGGTCCTAATGTCTTATATGTACCACCAGCAGATTCACCATCCTATGGGGCTTTATCACCTAGGGCAATCCAGCTTAAATATAGTGGCATCAACAATAATAAAATGTATGCTACATTTGAACAAACCTCTAATACCACCCCTGTTTTCCCTATTTATGAAAGCGTTGACAATGGTGTCACTTGGAATCAGGCTGGAGAAGTGGAGGATACTCAAAACGGTTGGGGAATGTTAAATTGCCCTGAATTGTTTGAACTCCCCCAATCTATAGGTAACATGCCTGCAGGTACTATGCTTCTTGCAGGAAATTCTGTGCCAAGCAACAAAGCAGCTACCAAGTTGGAATTATATAAAAGCAATGATTTAGGTAGAACATGGACATATGTAAGCACCATTGCTGAAGGTGGACGAAACGATATTGGTTACGATCCCATTTGGGAGCCTTTCTTTTTGGTTCACAACAACAAACTCATTGTTTATTATTCAGATGAACGTGATCCTGCCCATGCCCAGAAGTTAGTTCATCAGACTACGTTGGAGGGTACAAACTGGGGACCTGTGGTAGTTGATGTGGCATTTGCAGACAGTAAATTACGTCCAGGAATGCCTACAATCGCTAAGCTGGGCAATGGTAATTACGCAATGACCTATGAGATGGTCGGATACCCGGGCGTGCCCAATTATTTGAAAATTTCAGCAGATCCTGAGAGCTGGAATCCAACTGAAGTAGGATCTCTTGTAGGGTACGGAGGAAGTCCCTATATTTCTGCTTTGGGAGATGGGAGACTCGTATTAAACGTTGCAGGAAAAAAAGAAGTGCTGATCAACTCTTCTAGATTGGATGCATCCGGAAGCTGGGTTCCATATAATCCGCCCGTAGATGCAGGGTATAACCGCCAACTACTGCCGCTTAGCAATGGCCGCTTATTTATCCCTCAAGCCGGATTTTTTAGTGGGAAAAACACGGTGAAATATGGTGATATGTCCGTAGGTTACTACAAATTAATTAATGTGAAGAGTGGGAAGGCTCTAGGTGTATTGGAAGGTGGAACTGCGAATGGCAATCCGCTCGTCCAATGGAGCAGCGGGACTAATTCTTTGGATCAATATTGGCTCATTTCCACAGCGGAAAGTGGTTATGCTCCTAACGGTTACAAATCCATTGTGAATGCAAAAAGTGGAAAGGTCGCCGGAATATTAGAAGGATCAATAACAGAAGGAGCTAAAGCCGTTTTATGGACTGAAAACCATTCCGATGACCAGCAGTGGACTTTACAAGCCTCTGGTAACTACTACAAGATTGTTAACCGTAACAGTGGTCAGACGTTAGGTATAGCGCAGGGTTCTACTGAAGAGGGTACCCAAGTTATACAGCAGACTGATGCAGGCAGCACTGATCAGCTCTGGGAGTTGGTTCCAGATGAAGGACATATTATGGTGGACAGTTATCGATTAGTTAATGAGAACAGTGGTAAGGTGTTGGGTATCTATCAAGGTTCGATGGCGGATGAAGGGAAGGCGGTTCAGTGGACCAGCGGAATTTCATCCCATGACCAAAATTGGTTTGTAGTCAGCACAGCTGATGGCTATACGAAGCTGGTCAATACTAATAGTCGTAAAAACCTGGGCATTTTAGGAGGTTCATTAGCTAACGGTGCTCAAAGTGTACAATGGAATGATAACGGATCGAATGACCAGCAGTGGACTTTGGAGTCCTCAGGTGAATTTTACAATATTATTAATCGTAATAGTGGAAAAGCTCTGGCAGTAGATCAGGGTTCGACGACAGAGGGGGCAAATATTATTCAAACAAATAATACAGGTTCTGCTGGCCAGCACTGGAAACTAGTCTCGAATAGATAATTTATGTAACCAAAAGTCATCGACCTTAAATTAAGGGTGATGACTTTTGGTCGATATAAGCTTTGAATGACTAAATCGTCACCTTCAGTGTCACGGGAATGTCACTTTGGAGAGATATACTATTTCCATCGACATATGGAGGGAATTGTGAAGTTATTATGGGAGTGAAATTACGAAAGATTCTTATTATAGGAACTATTTTGTATACACTGTTGATCTTATATTTTTTGTTTTTTGCTTTCAATAGAGTAGAGCATGCAACAAGCCAGTATGAATATACGTTTATGTTGATTCCAGAAAGTGTTCCGCTTCTTTTTCCTGATCTCTTTGACCTATCCTTTTCTTGGGTTTATGACTTTGGGAACATCGCTGCTTTTATTCCTTTTGGCGTATTATTTCCTTTGCTGTATCGTACACATTTTAAGAAGTTTATTTGTTTGTTTATCTTAACAATTTTTGTGCTGGAAAGTCTTCAAGCTTTAACTTTTTTGGGTTCCTTTGATGTAGCCGATGTCATCTCCAATACGTTAGGGGCAATGATCGGATTTTGTGCATATAAGATTGGATTTTCCCCGGAAATCACCAGGAGATCACTTTTTACTTCGGCATTATCTGTTGTTGTGCTATTGGTTGGAATCATGGGAATCTCTGAGATCATTGATTTAACTCTGAAGAAAAGTGAAAGACCCGTGCAGGGATTACAAACGTTGGAAAAGCTTACGGGAAGCATGCCTACCACGCATAATCTTCCCAGTTTCACTATCGCAGGTAAAAATATAATACCAAAAATGAATTTGTACAGCAGTGAAGGTGAAGATATTAAAAAATACACCTATACTTTGGGTGATAAAAAAGAGGTATGGTTATATTTCAGCTTTGGATTCCCGCAAAATGAAAATTCTAGCAGTGAACTAATGATTATAGCTGATGGTAACATGATCCTTCAATCCAGTGAACAATATAGTTCCCAAGCCGAACTCAACAATACGGCATTAGTTACCGTAAAAGAAATAACCTTTATCCTTAAAGGGAATGTGAAGTTATGGGATGTAGGATTTAGTGAAATGAAGCATTGGTGGGAATGAGGAACTAACCCTTCGTTAATTTTATTAACGGAGGGTTTCTTTTGCTGATCGCCTCATATACATATTCCGATATACAGCCGGGGTGAGGTTCTCGTATTTTTTGAAGGTTTTAATGAAATAGCCCGTGTCGCAAAAGCCCAAATCATCACTGACTTGATTGATCGGGGAATCCGTGGATTCCAGCAGTTGCTTAGCCCATTCAATCTTGAGTCTGGCAATGAAGATGGAGAAATTCTCTCCAGTTTCTTTAGTGAAAATACGGCTGAAATAACTGGGGCTGATATGACAAAGCTTAGCCATCTCTTTGAGGCTGAAATTCTCATTTTTGTGTGCATAAATGTAATTAAAAGCAGGCTGAAGCACAGAATTTACAGAGACGAACTTTTGTACACCATTCTTTAATTTGGTCTCGATCAAGGCCCCGGATAACTCCTGCTGTATGGATTGGATTTTTCGATACGTACGGTCTGACTCGTCCATTGCTTCAGCAGAAGCGGGTGCTTCTATATTGGTGGTCAGAACCTTTTTATACAAATCCACAGTAGTATGCTTTTGAATGGCTTCCTCCACGATATAGGTACTTAACTGCAGCAGCAGCTCAACACACTTTGTTACTTCATCGTAGGATAAAACAGGCAGTGCCTGGTAATCCTCTTTGAGTGCTTTAAATTTCATGTTCGTCTCCACATTCGGCGGGCGAGAGACAATTTGCTCCAGTTGTGGCACGTCAGGTTCACGAAGCTTGAGCTGTCCGGCCATAATTGCACCTAGATATTGATTATCTATAATGATGGGAATCGCGATATCTATAATATTGAAATGACATAAATAAATAAACGGTTTGTTCTGGCGAACCGCTTCAATCCCAGCGCGGGCATCACATTTTTGACAATATTGAGAGAGATGGGAGTCCTGGCGCACACCTTGACAGAATGGCTGGCAATAGCTGTGCTTGGTCACAGGAACACCCTTGTAATCAACAGTAAGAATAGCCATTTTGGTTACAAGAGATAAGGAATCCTGGAGCTTTTCCCATTTCTTCAAATCAATAATTTCTTCTAGATTGAACCGGGATTTTGACATCACAAAATTCTCCTATGTAAGTTATAGAATCTTAATGAACATTATACAGAATAATTCAACACAATGACATGAAAGTTCGATTTTTCACGATTATGACAAAAAAATACGATAAGAAAACGCTTTAATAAGCTTTTATTGTTTCATGTTTCTTAAATTAGAGCAATCTATAATGATAACTATAAACAACTGAGGAGGAACGAAAAATGAGAAGAGCATTTATCAGTCCGACGAAATATGTACAAGGTGAGAATGAATTATTGAACTTAGGTTACTTCGTAAAAACATTTGGTGATTCTGCTTTGTTAATTGCCCATCCAGATGATGTAACACGTGTGAAAGACAAACTGGAGTCAACTAAACAGAAATTTAATATAACTCTTGTTGAAAGCGGCTTCCACGGGGAATGCTCAAGACAAGAAGTCGCCAGATTACAAGCGCTAGCCAAAGAACATCAATGTGCATGTACGATTGGCTTGGGTGGAGGTAAGGCGATTGATACGGCAAAATGTGTAGCTGAAGGAGAAGCGCTGATTATCGTTCCAACGATAGCAGCAACTGATGCTCCGACAAGCCACTCAGCGGTGCTCTATACTCCGGAAGGTGAATTCGATGATTATGCTTATTTCAAGCAAAGCCCGAGTGTAGTCATGATTGATACAACAGTTATTGCCAATGCACCTACAAGATTTCTTGTGGCAGGTATGGGAGATGCACTTTCAACCTATTTTGAAGCAAGAGCTACTGCAAATTCTTACTCCAATGTGAATGCAGGTTTACCTTGCGGAGTTCGTGAAGGGGTTTGCGGTGAAGCTAAAGGAACAGTAACAGCGTTGGGACTTGCGAAGCTCTGCTATGAGACATTGCTTGAGAATGGATTCAAGGCGAAGCAAGCTTGCGATCTGAATATCGTAACCCCAGCTTTGGAGAATATAATTGAGACGAATATTCTTTTATCGGGTCTTGGGTTTGAAAGTGGTGGTTTGGCAGCGATTCATGCGATTCATAATGGGTTAACTGCTTTGGAAGGAACTCATCATTATTATCATGGTGAAAAGGTTGCCTTCAGCACGATTGCTCAATTGGTTCTTGAAAATGCAGACCGGACTGAATTAAAAGAAGTGTTGGACTTCTGTCTTTCGATTGGCCTCCCAGTATGCTTAGCGGATATTGGTGTTGAGCATGTAACCTATGAGGAACTGCTTGAGGTTGCTAAAAAAGCTTGCATTGCTGAGGAATCTATCCATTCGATGCCGTTCCCAATTACGGAGGATGCGGTTGCATCAGCAATTATGGCAGCCGATCAATTAGGCCGTCAATATAAATCAAGTAAGGAGCTTTAAGATGAAAAAAATAATAAACAAGCCGGAGACTCTGGTTAGGGAAATGTGTAACGGGCTTGTCTTGGCGCATCCCGAGCTGGATTTCGATCCTAAATTCAAAGTGATTTCTAAGAAAGAGATCAATCAAGATAAAGTTACCCTGATCAGTGGTGGCGGAAGCGGGCATGAGCCGGCTCATGCCGGGTTTGTAGGAACCGGGATGCTGGATGCAGCTGTATGCGGTGATGTGTTTGCTTCTCCATCCCAAATTCAGGTTTATCAAGCGATTCGCCGCACAGCCAGCACCAAAGGTTCGCTGCTTATTATCAAGAATTATAGCGGTGACATCATGAACTTTAAAAATGCTGCCCATCTAGCAACTGAAGACGGTATCGAAGTGGATTATGTCAAAGTAGACGACGATATTGCCGTTGAAGACAGCCTTTATACAGTAGGGAGAAGAGGCGTAGCCGGAACAGTGCTTGTTCATAAGGTAGCCGGAGCAGCAGCAGAAGCTGGATTGTCCTTAGCGGAAGTGAAAGAAGCGGCGCAACATGCAATTGATCATGTGCGCAGCATAGGCTTCGCCTATACCTCTTGTACCGTGCCTGCCAAAGGTACTCCGACATTTCATATTGAAGAGAACGAGATGGAATACGGGGTTGGCATCCATGGAGAACCTGGAATACGCAGGGAGAAAATTGTACCCGCAGATGAATTAGCACAGCGAATAGTTACCTCTTTGCTAGACAACTTCCAAATGAATGATCAGAAGCAGGAGGAAGTAGCCGTATTAATTAATGGTTTTGGCGGCACCCCGCTGCAAGAGTTATATTTGCTGAACAATTCTGTCATCCGCGAATTAACCGCTAAGAATAAGCAAGTGTTTAAAGTGTTTGTTGGTAACTACATGACCAGCATTGACATGGCAGGTGCATCGGTGACGATAATGAAGCTGGATGAGACACTGAAGAAATGGTTATCTGCGCCTTGTGATACACCAGCCTTGTCGATTAAAGGCCCTTTTGAGCCTGTGAAATATACTGAAGTAATCCAAGAAGAGAAAGCAGACAGCAATGTATCCTTTAAGAATAATACGGATGCTGCTGCAGCGGTGATTAAGAACAATCGGTTTACTTTGCAAAATATCGTCTATCTGCTCGATCAAATGAGCCAGGTTATTATCGAGAATGAAGTTCCGTTCTGTGAGCTTGACTCCCACGCTGGAGACGGCGATTTCGGGATGAGTGTAGCTAAGGGCTTTAAACAGCTGAAAGTCGAGTGGGAAGATATTTTAGCTCATCATCTCACTAATATCGGTGAGTTCCTTGACGCCTGCTCCATGGTCATTATGGAATATTGCGGCGGAGCATCCGGACCGATCTGGGGATCAGGCTTCCGCGCAGCGAGCAAAAATGTTCAGCAGAAGGAAGAGCTGACCATTCAGGAGTTTGCTGATATGATGCAGTCTGTTGTCAAAGGGATTCAAGATACGGGTGAAAGATCTTTTGGCAGAGGGGCTGTCGTCGGAGACAAGACATTGATTGATGCGCTTGTACCGTTTGCAGATGCCTGGACCCAAAGTGCAGAACAAGGCGACGATATCAAAGTGGCGGCAAATAAAGCAGCGGAAGCAGCTGTCCAAGGTTCTAAAAATACTATAGAAATCGTTGCCCGTATGGGAAGAGCCGGCACAGTGGGGGAACGCAGCATCGGTTATCCAGATGCGGGTGCTCATGCGCTGGGGGTTATTTTCACAGAGCTGGCAAAAGCAATGAAATAAGAACTACACATAAACCTGAATCCGAGGGATATCTACTCATGGGGTCTACTAATGAATTTTTCGGATTCAGGTTATTTTTTTTGCCCATTTTGTGTTACACATTTGATACTTTTTTTGGGGGGGAGACCAGATGAAAAAGTTTCTGTCTACGAGATTAGCATTGAAATTTTTATGTGTCGCTTTATCCATGGTTTTGATCAGCTGTGTGGGAGCTTCTTTCTTGCAAACAGATTACGGCAAGGTCCAGATTAGTAAGTTTAAGATTCCGTCCGATAATGGTACTTGGATAGAGGGAAACCTGTTCAGGCCTGTCTCAGCAAATGCAGAGCATAAAGTTCCACTCGTCATTACTAGTCACGGTTTTTTAAATAATAAAGAGATGCAGGATAGTACCGCAATCGAACTTTCCCGTCGGGGAATTGCTGTGATTGCAATGGATTTCTTATGGCATGGAGGCTCGAGCTCTCCTGATATGCCATTTTTCCCAACGATAATGTCAGAGAATAATGGGATGATTCCTCTAGTGGAATATGCATCATCCAGTCTTGATTATGTAGACTCTACAAAAATCGGCATAAGTGGTCATTCTATGGGTGGAATGATTACCTGGAGTACACTCCAGTATTATGGCCAACTTTATTTGGCGGAGCTCGAAGCGGCGAAAGATCCCTCTTCGGAAGAGGGCGCAGTTATTACGGTAAGTGAACAAGCCAAGGCTGATGCTTTGAATAAAGTTGCATCCGCTTTCATTGTTTCTCAGGTCGAACAGTCTACCGATGAGACTTTTCAAAACATCCATGCCAATGTAGGCATCAATGTAGGCAAATATGATGAAGGCGGCTCCGGATTTGTGAGAGGGAATGCCGATCTTTCTGGCGATGCCCCAGAATCACTAGCTGCTATAAATTCAGTAATGCCGGAGAATCAAAAGATAAACGCTGTGGAAATCGGCAAATATTACGGTAATGCAGCTGATCAAACCTTGCGCGTCGTGTACAATCCAGCGGAGATCCACCCTTGGCAACACTTTTCGGTGGCGAGCACTGGTTATTTAGCAGACTTTTTTACGAAAGCGTTTCAAATCAATAATCCGTTATCTTCCGGCAACCAATTATGGTTATGGAAAGAGATCTTTAACTTTATCGGCTTGTTAGGATCCTTTTTATTTATTGTCCCCTTTGCGGTATTGCTCCTCAAGCTTCCTTGTTTCAATAGTCTAATTCAACCTACTCCTGCCAAGTTACCGGATCCTAAGACCAGAAAAAGCAAATTTCTTTTTTGGGGTTCTTGGATAATGAGCTGGGTAATTTCGGCAATATCATACCTTCCGATCAGTCGCTGGAGTATTATAGCTGGACAGAATATCCTTCAGCCTCGTAGTTTATTTCCACAAACCGCCATGAACTTTATTTTAATCTGGGCAATCTTTAACGGCCTTGTGGGTCTATTGTTATTCTGGTTAACCACTCGTTTATCAGGAAAAAATTATAATGAGCACTCTGAAAGCTGGGGAATAAAAACAAATTTGAAAGAACTGCTGAAGACTTTTGCACTTGCTGTATGTATATTCACTGGATTCTATGCTTTGGTTGCATTTGCAGATTATTTCTTTCAGACAGACTTCCGCTTATGGGTACTGGCAATTAAAGTATTCACTCCGAATCAATTATTAATTGGCTTACGTTATATGCTTTTCTTCTTTATATTTTATGTTGCACAGTCAATTGCCGTGAACTCTACCACCCCAGTTGAAGGGCAGAAAGAATGGAGGGATCTGCTCATTAGCGGGACAGGCGGTGTGCTTGGAATTCTAGTGCTCATTGGGGTACAATACGGAACGTTATTTTCAACAGGCGTAACTTTTTGGCAAAATCAAGATTGGCTCAGAATACTAGTCCTTTTCCCTCTCGTTTTCCAGCTTTTTATTGCAGCTTATATTTCGCGTTACCTCTTTAAGTGCACAGGAAAAATATGGCTGGGAGCCATGGTGAATTGTATGATTATTGTGATGATGGGCGCAGCCAATACATTTACATTTTGAGAGATCTTCTACGAAGAATATGCCTACGGCGTAAGAGGTTTAGATAGAAAAAACGTACTGCATTAGCTGCAGTACGTTTTTAATTTAAATAACAAATTCAACGATGTATTGTTGGCAAATGAGTTCATATCCCAGCGATTGATATAGAGAAATGGCTCCTACATTCTCCTCAAAAACATTCAAATATACGTTAGCTGAAATGGCATGTCCTTGGCGTGTTAGCTCTGCACAGACTTTTTTACCATAACCATTTCTTCTCCAGGCCACATCTGTTCCGATATTTCCTAGTTCAACGTAATCCTCACTATATATATGGTATCCTCCTACAGCAATCAGCTCGTCTTGTGCCATCACACCATAGAACGGATTCTGTAATTCTTCTTTTGAAAAAGCCATGGTTTGCAGCTCGTTCATCTTTGCTTTAATTCGCTGGAAATGAGCAGGCCCTAAGTGCATAACATGCTTGTCCGCTGTTGGTAGAACATCTTCATGAATATGTTTCATTAGAAGTAATTTTTGGGGAGGATTGTAGAACTCAAGCTGAGAAGCAAAGACCTGCAGCTCTTGTTCGTTAATAATAAAGCTACCCACCGCATGGTTATGTAGATGTAATTCATCTTTCATGAACGCCAACATTGAACTGAGACAAAAGGATTGCTGAACTGGATATACAGAAAAAGCATTAAACGGAAGGCCACTTAAAAAGGCTAATACTCCAAGCAACTCGCCCTGGTCAGAATACTGACCGTAATGCACTGTGTTTTGTCTGCGAAAAGTAAGGTATGAATAATATAAAAAATGCTGTTCCTTATTAATCGAGCTTAAAATAACATCTAACTCTGCTGCTGTTAATTTTCTAAACATATACGACCTGCCTCCATTAACAATTGCTGTTGCTATTTCCTCTTGCCGAATTTGCACAACCTTTTCTAATATATCATAAATCAGAACTTTAATTGCTTTATTGCTGGGTTGAGCCAAGTATGATACTATTGTCCCCTTAGAAACATAAAATGAGATATGAAGGTTTTCTTGAAAGGATGATATATATTAAGGCAATCTTAGTTCGGTACTTCGGAAATCCGCAAGATCGAACCGCCATGTTCAACGCTGCTTCCTTAGTCATCGATGCTTTTATTGGTATAGGCAAGTTAATTCTTGGGTTATATCTATTATCCGGATGGTTCATCACAAATGCACTTTATTATCTGATCCTGTGTATAGCCAAAGGACAGGTGCTTCATAAATATACATTAGCTAAAAAAGTCAGTTCACCACAGCAAAGGTATTCCATGGAGCTTTATGTTTATAAGCGTGGCGGTGTTTTACTTTGTCTTCTAGGGGTTTCTTATCTGTTGGTCTGCCTGCGGATTTATCTAGTCGGAGACGCTTTGGTTTATGAAGGTTACATTGTATATTTGTTAGCACTGATCGCTTTTACAAAACTTGGTTTTGCCATTCATGGAAATATTGTTAACCGTCATCTCAAAAATCCCATTATATCAACATTAAAAATGATTAGCTTTACTGATGCCTTAGTCTCCATTGTTGTCACTCAAATGGCTGTGCTTACAATGAAAGGCTCACCTCAGGCATTAAACGCCAGCGCGTTGTTTGGCATGGGATGTAGTGTTTTATTTTGTCTGGGGGGGATCTGGATGATGCTCCGTAAGACAAGGGCTCCAATGAAGGAAGTAGAATTAATTAAAAATTAGATGATATCATAACTTCCCCTTATCCCTTAGGATGAGGGGTTATTTGTATTTTTATGTCATATTATCAGCGTTGAATGCCGAAGCTTATAGAAAATTATATTTTTATGCAACCTAAACACTTCTTTTCCTACTTTATAAGTGAATGCTTAATCAAATCGAACGGAAGTGATGGAGTGGAAGATAGTGAAATCATACAATTGTATTTTGCACGTAATGAAAGGGCAGTAGAAGAAACATCGAAAAAATATAGAAATTATTGTACTCGGATCGCTCATAACATTTTGTCTAATGCTGAAGATTCGGAAGAATGTGTTAACGATACCTTTCTTGGTGCATGGGAAGCAATACCGCCGAAGTCTCCTGCAAAGCTGTCCTCTTTTCTGGGGAGAATCACACGAAATATTGCTTTGAACAAATACGATTATTACATGGCTAAAAAACGGAATAAAAAATTCGATACGATTCTTAATGAATTAAACGATTGTTTATCCTCTTCAGACAACGTTGAAACCCAATACGAGGAAGCACAAATAGCCGAATCTATAAGCAAATTTCTACACAACATTAAGGAAGATCAGCGGAATGTTTTTTTGAGGCGTTACTGGTATTCTGATTCTTTGGCCGATATTGCCGCACGCTTCTCAATCAGTGAAAGTAAAACCAAATCAATTCTTTTCAGAACACGCAAAAAACTCCAAATATATCTTCAGAAAGAGGGTTATTTCCTTTGAATAATAAAGAACTCTTCAAAACAATCGGTTACATAGACGAAAATCTGATAGAAAAAGCCAACTCCGCGAGACGCACTAATAAAAAAGCTTATGTAAAGTGGGGCTCACTCGCAGCTTGTGCTGCATTGGTGTTAGGTGTGGCCGTTTATAAATTTCCGCAGAATCCGTTGCCTAATTCACCACAAATATCACAGCAGACACCAGTCTCGTCTCCCACAGGGGTTCGCAAAATTCTGAATTACAATGGATACCGTTATGCATTCGTAGCAGATGGCGCTCAGTTTAAGTTCACAGGTATGGAGCCTGACAAATCGCTTGGTGCATTAGAGTTTGATCTCAACCAAGAGCCCGGAAAGAATGACGGGGATAAGAATGCGGAAAAAGATTATGCCGCTACGTTCGCTATGGGTGGAAAGCTGTATGAAATCCCAACATACCCATCCCATTTTCGTATTGCAGTTAAGGATGAGCAATATTATTATCTAGCTGAAATTGTGGCGAAGGTAGACGATTCTGCAATGAGCGCGAAGGAGTATCTAGATCTGGCTAATCTGAAGGAGCATGCAAAAGATATCTATATTCTGAATCATGTGGGGAATGACGTGCAAAAGACTATCACTGATCATCCTATTGTTGAGTCCATTATCGAAGGTTTGTACAGCGCAAAAAAAACAGAGCTAAGCATTAAGGAATATGAAGCTCTTGCAGCGGCGCAATCCCAAGGAAAATCATATCAATTACAGTTCAACCTCAAAGACGGGACTTATATCGCCATGTATATCATTCCCGAATTAAAGGTGGTGTCTATGGGTGATGCTTATTATTATTTGCCTGATGCCTTTTTTGATCAAACCAGCGACCTCTTTTCAGGGCTGACACAAGAAGTGCTACCGCTTTACTGAGAAGGCGGAGATAAGAGATCCTTAAAAACTGTACATTGCAGGTTATCTAATATCTCGCATATAATGATCTAAATGATAATCGTTATCATTTAATAGAAGAGAAAAGGTGATCTGCTCATGATAAAACATAATATTGGGATTACGGAGTGCAGCTTACCTGCTGAGTGTATAACAGAATGACAAGTTCATCTATTCATAACATCTATAACGGGTATTTCGATGCTTTGTTTGAGGCTCCGTCTATGAGGGGCACTACAGAGAGGAAACATTTTGCACAATCCAGTACACAAGGATACGTCGATAGAGTGATCACACCCTCCGGGATCGAAATTGTTGATAGTGATTACCGTTTTGCTGATGATCGCCTAGTTCGGGTTCAATCCGAAGCGGCGATGATTGAGTTAAGCTTTTGTCTGCAGGGAAGCGGGGAAGTTCATGTAACAGATACCAGCCATGAGTTAATGCCCGATAGTTGTTCATTGCAGTTCATGCAGGATTTCCAAGCGGAATTTCACTATCGCAGTGCTGAACCTATCCGTTTATTGTCCATAGGTGTACCGGTTACACTATTCGATTCATGGATGGCGGATCAAGGCTCTTCACATGCTCGCAGCTTATCCGGGCTGTTAGATTCACGTGCTTTTCGAATGTTCCGTATGCCTATTCTTCCAGAAACCACCCGATTATTGGTGCAATTGAGAGACTGTCCATATCATACCTCCATGCGCCGGTTGTACGTAGAGGGGAAGGCATTAGAACTCCTATCTGTATATTTTGACGCATTTCTTTTTGAGCAGAAACATACTAAACGGAGTTTGCATTTATCACGTAGTGACCGAGAAAACATTCGAAAAGCCAGGGATATCATCCTTGACCACATGGCAAACCCACCTTCGCTAATCGAATTGTCCAAGCTGGCAGGCATTAACGAATACAAATTAAAAGTTGGATTTAAGGAAGAGTACGGAACAACTGTATTTGCATATTTACGGAACAAACGTTTAGAAAAAGCATGGGAAATCATAAGTACCGGGGAGATTAGTGTCAGCCAAACAGCGACGATGGTAGGTTACAACAACTTTAGTCATTTTGCCGAAGCTTTTCGGAAGCAGTATGGAATTAATCCTTCAGAAGTAATTAAAAAACGATAAAAATTAAATAAATATCCGCCAAACCGTTATTCAATCCCTCTGCCGGTAGTTCTGTCCTATCAGCAGAGTGTATGATCGGACTTGCTAGAAGTGAGAATGATTATCAGTAGATTGGAGAGGGTTGGAAAAATGTTCAGTTTAAAACAGATCTCTTTTGTGGGAATCGCCTTAATCATGATGGTGATGCTGTACGGGTGTGGGAATTCAGGTCAGGAGGCTAAGGTAGAAAATTCTCAACCTGCGGTAAATTCAGAACCCGTCGCTACTAATTCGACCGAAACACGTACCCTCAAGGATGCTAAAGGGGATATTGTAATACCGGTGAACCCGGTTAGAATTGCCGATGTATCCGGCTCAACGGAAGAACTTCTGGTGCTTGGATATAAACCTGTTATTACTGGGAATACAGATATGGCTAATTCATTAGAAATCACTCCTATTCTCAAAAAAGAACTGCCTGATGTAACTCCCGCTGGATGGTTTCAGACGGAAGTCAACTTAGAAGCGATCATTGCAGCAAGCCCTGATTTGATACTGGCAGGACCTACCCAAGAAAAAATCTATGATCAACTAAATATGATTGCTCCAACAGTGAGGGTGCCTTATGGCTTTAACGCTTTTAGAGAGCGATTTGCATTTGTTGCGGAGGTGCTTGATAAGAAAGCGGAAATGGAAACGTGGCTGAAGGCCTATGATCAACGTGCTATACTACTACATGATCAAATCACTGAGATAACCAAGGAAGAGACGTTTGCGGTAATCGAAGCTACAGAGAAAGAAATACGCATCTATTCCCGCACAGGTATTGCGGATATGATTTTTAATGATCTAGGATTACCCCTCGCGCCAGGTACACCGGAGCCAGATCCATGGGGAGGGAAAGTGACAAGTCTAGAAGCACTGTCTACCTTTAATCCAGACCATATCATTTTATTATCCGATAATGACCAGAATGTTCTTGACCAAAGCAAGGTCTGGAGTAATCTGAAAGCTGCAAAATCGAATAATATATATCGCATGACAAGCAGACAAAATTATAATGAGGCTTTCTTTGCTTTAGGAAAAGAAGCATTGTTGGAGCAAATATCCGAACAAATCAAGGAACATATCAAACAGTAAAGGATAATTTAATCTTTTCTCGAATATTCTCTGAGTTGCAATGATTATTATTTGAAGGGATGATTAAATTGAAGCAAGGGATATTAGTTTTTCTAAATGGAACTTCAAGTTCCGGAAAGACCTCCATATCGACTGAACTGATAAAACAGAAAGAGATTCCTTTTTATCATTTATCAATTGATGATTTTTTTAATAATTACAATGATTTTATTAATAATAAATTTCCAGATGAACCTACAAGAGAAATAGATCATCAAGTCGTTTCCCAAATATTAGATGATTCCATATTCTCAGTGTACCGCTCGACAATTAAATTGTTAATAGAAATGGGTTTTAATGTAATAGTAGATACCGTAATCGACAATGATAAGAGGTTTAATGTGTTTCTTGAGCAATTTTTCGATCAGCCTACGTTATTTATAGGTGTAATATGCTCGAAAGAAGAACTCATAAGAAGAGAGCAAACAAGAGGAGATAGAAAGATTGGACTAGCAGCTTCACAGTTTAGCAAAGTATATTGCTTTGATGAATATGACCTCGAAGTAAATACGGAAGAGATGAATTCAATAGAATGTGCCGAAAAGATATTAAGTTTTATTAAGTCCAATAAGGAATACTCGGTATTTAAGAAATTAAGTAAAAGAAATGTTAGTGTTTCCTAGATGGCGTATCCAGATAACACCATATTCAAGCGGGTCAAAAAAGAGAGGATCCTTTATAATAATGAGAATGGTTCTCACTATTATAAAAACTTGATCGGAGAGCGGTAGCAATGACTGGAATAGATTTTCATCACAATTTCAATCTTTTTTTCGATGGGCTTGAGCTGCCGCGGCAGAATAGAGATCGTACAGAGCACATGGCACTACATTCGCAAAGGGGAGAAGGGTTCGTTCGTCGATTCGTCCCACGCTTTGATATCAATGTGGTGGTATCCGATTTTACCTTTCGCCAGGATTACAGCGTGCCTCTCGTAACCAAAACAGCAATGGTTGAGCTTAATTATTGTTTGCAAGGGAAAAGAGAAGTCTCTGTTGATGGTGTCCAGTATGAGTTTGTTCCGGGAAGCTGTACGCTACAACTCATGAATGAAGTTGGCTCTCAATTTGAGTTTCAGGGGAATGAATCTTATCTGATGTTAGGCATAGGTATTCCTGTTTCGACTTTCCATCACTTCATGGAAGAAGGCGGGGGTGGGAGATCCGCTGATTTTGACCGCATTCTTGGCCAAGCATCTTTTCGTGTTTTTCAGGAAACGATGCAGCCGTCTACTGCTATCGTGCTTGAGCGAATGCTGGCAGCTCTTCAAAACCGCAGCACCAAAAATCTGGAGATCGAATGTAGTACATTAGAGCTTTTGTCGTTGGGCTTTCAATCGATTCTAACAGAAGGTACTTCTGGGACAACAAAGCTGTCGAAAAGCGACATGACAAAAATTAGTGAAGCGCGGGACATCATGATGCAACGGATGATAGATCCGCCAAGCCTGTTGGAGCTCTCCCGATTGATTGGCATGAATGATAACAAATTAAAATCTGGCTTTAAAGAAATGTTCGGAACAACTGTATTCGGCTATTTGCGGGATATAAGGCTGGAGAAGGCTCTACACCTATTGCAGCAAGGTGATTTGAACGTTAATGAGACATCCTGTGCTGTGGGTTATTCCAACTCAAGTCACTTCTCGGAGGTGTTTCGGGAGAAATACGGGATCAATCCCGGCAAGCTTGTGAAACAGTTTGCTTCTTCTGTACTGATGACTTCAAAACACGAATCGAACCTTTAAAGAATACGGAGATAACAGTTGCAAATAACCCACCAGTCACGACTGGTGGGTTATTACATTTACATATGAAGAGAAACGCAAAATCCCTCAGAATTTATTCTATCTCTCGACTACTGTTTCTCCTTCAATTAACACAGGTTGATAATAAGTATTGTTGGGAAGATCCTTTTTTCCTTGTAATTTTTTAATGACCCAATCCGCTGCATCACGGCCCATAGTTTCTTGGGGATGTGTTAAAGTGGTCAGTTTGATGTTTGCATTTTGGGCAATATAGGAGTTATCCTGGCCAATAATTGATAATTCCTCTGGTATAGAAATGTCTAGCTGTCTGCAAGCATTGACCACTTCCAGACCAACCTCGTCGTTGTAGCAGACAATCGCAGAGAGGGTATCTCTATTTTTATTTAGGAAATCCTTCAAGTTCGTGGCTAAGGTTTGTTTGGTCTCGGTGTTGAACGAAAATATTTGCTCTGGATAAAACCGCAATTTAGCTTCTTCGAGGGCTTTGATATAACCCTTCATTCGATATTTGCCTTGTAAATCATCCATTTTTGCGATAAGTCCAATTTGAGAGTGGCCTTTGGAGATCAATTCTTTTGTTGCCAGATAACTGGACTGCACATCGTCAAGACAAAGGAAGGGGAGCTCTATTTCCTCATAAAAAGCATTAATCATAATGAGTGGAATATCTTGCTCCTTAAACGACAGATAATACGCAATATTGGGATTATACAGATTACTTTTCGTAGGTTCAATAATTAAACCATCTACGCCGTAGGACAACATCATTTCGAGAGCTTTTTTTTCTTGCGCAACATCGTTATTGGTACTAGCCAATAGTAGTGAATAGTTATCCTCATTCATTCGGCTTTCAATCCCCCGGATAATAGAAGGGAAGATGTAGTCAGAGATATAGGTCGTAATTACACCGATCGTCTTCTTATGGGAACTCCCGCCGGTCTTTGTGCGATATTGGTTGCTGACATACGTGCCAGAACCTTTTTCGCTGCGGAGGAATCCTTCGTTGGATAGCTCTAAAATGGCTTTTCTAACAGTCTGTCTGCTAACCTCGTACAAGGACTGCAAGGCAGACTCCGTAGGGATTTGTTCGCCTACATTGTAATCTCCTGAAAGGATCTTGCTTTTTATATCCTCTATAATCACTTGATACTTTGGTTTCATGTAATTCCTCTTTCCATACTTGTTCGCTTTATAATTCGTACATTTCGTTAAGTTGTATGTACAAATTATAGCATGACTACGAATTAAATATAAAGGGGCTCTTTTTTTATGAAAAAATGTAAATATTTCGTACCTTTAGATCATCATAAACAAACTAAGTCCGGAGTTAAATTATTATCTTCTCCATATTTGTATGTATATATAACTATTTTATTGACAAATGTACGTACAAAAAATTATACTAAAGCTGTCAATTAAGAAAGCGAATTCTTTTATATTAAAAAAGCGCTGTCAGAGAGGTGACCAACGTGATATCGAATCGATTAATCATCGAAGAAGCAATCAATAAGGGAGAAACTTCGCTAGGGATTGAATTTGGATCCACGCGTATTAAAGCAGTACTTATTGATCATAGTTTTCAAACGATCGCTTCTGGAAGTTATGAATGGGAAAATCAGTTGAAAGACGGCTTTTGGACGTACAGCCTAGAAGATATTATCAAAGGTCTACAAGATGCTTATCGTGAGATGAAGCAAGAAGTTCAACAAAATTACGGAATCACCCTCCAAACCGTTGGTTCAATCGGGTTTTCTGCAATGATGCATGGATATATGGCTTTTGACGACCAAGATCAATTGCTCGTTCCGTTCCGGACTTGGCGTAATGCAACAACGGGTAAGGCAGCCAAAGAACTGACAGATGTATTTAAATTCAATATTCCTGAACGTTGGAGTATTGCTCATCTTTATCAGGCGATCTTAAACAAAGAAGAACATGTGCCGCAGATTCGGTTTGTTACAACGTTAGCAGGATACATTCATTGGTTATTGACCGGCAACAAAGCACTTGGTGTTGGAGATGCTTCAGGTATGTTCCCGATTGATGAATCCATAGGAAATTATAATGAATCTATGATACAACAGTTTGATGAGCTTATTGCTGGCAAAGGTTATTCGCTGAAGACCAGCGACCTTCTTCCTAAGGTGTATGTTGCCGGTGAGCAAGCAGGTCTATTAACCGAAGCAGGAGCCAAAATTCTGGATCCATCATTGCAATTACAAGCTGGGATTCCGCTTAGTCCTCCAGAAGGGGATGCAGGAACCGGTATGGTTGCTACCAATAGTGTAAGAAAACGTACCGGGAATGTCTCCGTAGGAACCTCTGTTTTTGCCATGATCGTATTGGAAAAAGAGCTTTCCAAGGTTTATCCGGAAATCGATATGGTGACTACGCCAGACGGAAGTCCAGTAGGTATGGTTCATGCTAATAACTGTTCAAGTGACCTTAATGCCTGGCTCGGATTATTCCGTGAATTCTATGAAGCGATGGGGCAAAAGGTCGAAGCTGACAAATTGTACAGCGTACTGCTGAATAAAGCTTTGGAAGCAGACCCAGATGCCGGTGGATTGCTCAGTTACGGTTATTTCTCGGGTGAGAACATTACGGGGTTAGAAGAAGGTCGTCCGTTATTTGTACGTTCGCCTGAGAGTAAATTTAATCTGGCTAACTTTATGCGTACACATTTGTTCAGCGCCTTTGGTGCTTTGAAAATTGGAATGGACATTTTGACGAAAGAAGAGAATGTAGCCATAGATAGTATTTTAGGACACGGCGGTATATTTAAGACTCCGGTTGTTGGCCAAAGAATGATGGCAGCTTCACTGAATGTTCCTGTTTCCGTAATGTCGACAGCTGGAGAAGGCGGCGCATGGGGAATGGCTATTCTTGCCTCCTACATGATGAACAAAAATCAGGAAGAAAGCTTGGAAGACTTCCTCGATCAAAAAGTGTTCAAAGATGTAAAGGGAGAAGAAATTCATCCCGATGCAACCGACATTAAAGGTTTTGAAACCTTTATCGAACGTTATAAAAAAGGTCTGGCGATTGAGCAATCCGCTGTTGATAATTTAGTCTGAAAATGGAGGGACCAAGATGTTAGAACAACTTAAAGAAGAGGTTTTTCAAGCCAATCTGGAATTGCCGAAACATGGACTAATCAAGTATACATGGGGAAATGTGAGTGCAATTGATCGCGAAAGTGGATTATTCGTAATCAAACCTAGTGGTGTAGATTATGAAACAATGAAAGCCAGCGATATGGTAGTTGTTGATCTGGATGGCAATGTGGTTGAAGGGGAGATGAGACCTTCCTCCGATACACCTACTCACGCAGTACTTTATAAACATTACTCCGAAATTGGCGGAATCGTGCATACACATTCCACTTGGGCGACTATCTGGGCACAAGCAGGACTTGACGTTCCTGTAATGGGAACTACGCACGCTGATACATTCTATGGCTCCATTCCTTGTGCGCGTTTCTTGACGCAAGAGGAAATCGATCGGGGTTACGAAGCGGAAACAGGTAATGTAATCATCGAAACCTTTGAACAACGCGGGATAGATATTATGGCGGTTCCCGGTGTTTTGCTTAAAGGCCACGGACCCTTTACTTGGGGGAAAAATGCAAAATCCGCTGTAATGAACAGCGTAGTGTTGGATGAAGTATCGAAAATGAATTTATTTGCTAGAGAGTTGAACCATTTTGCGGAAGAATTGCCACAACGTATTCTAGATAAACATTACTTGCGCAAACATGGGAAAGACGCTTATTACGGTCAAAAATAATCAAACCACAAAATTATGAAAAGAGGATGAATATGTCAACAGCAGTAGCAAAAGAATTTTGGTTTGTCGTAGGTTCGCAACATCTTTATGGGGAAGAAGCATTGGCTGAAGTTAAAGCGCACGCACAAACGATGACAGATGCTTTGAATAAAAGCGGAGTTTTGCCTTACCCACTAGTATTGCAGGATTTGGCTGTCAGCGCAGATAAAATCACCAACATTATGAAAGAAGTTAACTACCGTGACGAAGTTGCCGGTGTCATCACTTGGATGCATACTTTCTCACCTGCAAAAATGTGGATCCGCGGAACAAAAATGCTGCAAAAACCTTTGCTTCATCTAGCTACGCAATATAATGAAAGTATTCCATGGGCAACAATTGATATGGACTTCATGAACTTGAACCAAGCAGCTCATGGTGACCGTGAATATGGTTTTATTAACGCCCGTTTGAACAAACAAAACAAAGTGGTTGTAGGCTATTGGGAACGCCCTGAAGTTCAAAAGCAAATTGCAGAATGGATGGACGTAGCCGTTGCTTATAACGAAAGCTTCAATATCAAAGTTGCTCGTTTTGGTGACAACATGCGTAACGTTGGTGTAACTGAAGGAGATAAAGTTGAAGCCCAAATTCAATTTGGCTGGACGGTTGACTACTTTGGTATTGGTGACCTGGTTCAAGTTATTAATGAAGTTAAAGAAGAGGAAATCGATGGTTTGTTTGCTGAATATGCAGAGCTGTATGAATTCGACTATGGCACTAACAGCAAAGAAGCTTGGGAAGCTAGCGTAAGAGTTCAAGCAAGCTATGAAATTGCTATCAAACGTTTCCTTGATCAAGGTGGCTACAATGCCTTCACCTCAAACTTCGAAGATTTACATGGAATGAAACAACTTCCAGGACTTGCTGTTCAACGTTTGATGGCACAAGGATATGGTTTTGCTGGAGAAGGAGACTGGAAGACTGCAGCTCTCGACCGCTTGCTTAAAGTGATGAGCCATAACCAATCGACTGGCTTTATGGAAGATTACACTTATGAATTGACAGTTGGACAAGAATCTATTCTTCAATCCCATATGCTTGAAGTAGATCCAACTTTGGCAAGCAACAAACCAAAAATCATCGTGTCTCCACTAGGTATTGGTGGTAAAGACGATCCAGCCCGTTTAGTATTTGACGGCAAAGCAGGAGACGGTGTAGTGGTTTCCATGGCTGACTTCGGTACGCATTACAAACTTTTGATTAATGAAGTGACTGCTTTTGAACCAACTGTTCCAGCTCCAAACCTTCCAGTAGCTCGTGTGCTTTGGAATGTTAAACCAAACTTCCAAGACGGAGTTAAAGCTTGGATCGAAAATGGTGGCGGTCACCACACCGTTGTTTCATTAACTCTTACAACAGACCAAATTATTGCTTACGCAAAACTTGTTAACTTGGAATATGTAGTTATTAAATAATAGCAAAGCTTTATTACGATTAATAGGACTCCATTCCTCGGCTTTTTGAGGAATGGAGTCCTATTGTTTTGTTCGATTTACTTCAATAAATGCGATAGTTTCCACTTAGGGCCAGTAAACTAAAGAAGTACAGACAGTTATCATAATAACGACGTTGTCCAGTTCGCAAAGGTGTATCCCAAAACAAACGGACAAAATGCTCTGCCTCCGGGCCATCAGAAGCAAGCGAAGCCATAGCGTTGGTCGCCAAAAGGCCTACCGGATGCAGCGCCGGTTCGTCGAATGCCTGTCCCTCAATGGTATACCTCCGGTAATTGGAAACTTCGATATTCCTAAAAAAAGCTTGAATCCGGTTACATTGATCGACCTGCCAGCTGTCCTTTTGGAACCATGCCCAGTCCAAACCGATATTAGCCGCAACCCGGTAAGCATCACTGAAAAAATGACTGAAATCACCATGAGGCTGGGGTTCTGCCGGGGTGCCGTTAAAATTAGCATATTCGGGAGCGAGACCAGTTATAGGATTACATGTAGTGTGTAGATATGAGCGGCTGGCTTCCGCCGCTTCTCGCCAAAACATGTGGTCACCTGCATCAGCCCACAAAGCGAACAAATCATAGAAATGGGGGAGATGGTAAGATGGATCACTGAAGGTGGATTCCGGTACGAATTTAATCAGTTTCGTTTCCGCGTCCCACATTGAGTCACCAGCGCCTGTTTCAGTTTTATGTACACAAGCACGCAATATTATTCGAGCCTGCTCGGAATAATTATAAGGTGCCGGACCGTTCCCCCAACGTTTTGAGGCAAAAAACAAAGCCATGGCGAAAAACTCTTCCCCGTCCGGTGCGGGTCCTTGAGAAATTCTTGTACCGTCAGGCTTGCAGTGCCAAGCAAAGTAATCGGCATAACGGCCTTCTTTGTGCTGCATAAACGTCTTAGAGAAGTTCCATAAACGATCAAACTCATCTTTTTTATTCATTTGAACAGCCATCATCATCCCGTAGGACATTCCTTCAGACCTAACATCCAGATTACCTGTATCCAGAATATAGCTTTTATCCTCGTCCAGCGGATAGTAGATTCGTACGTTCGGATCTCCGTAAAACAAATCACTCCAAGTTTCTTCGAGTTTAGCGTTGATTTCATCTTCAGAAAAGCCGAGCTCCTTAAATAAATTGCGATATTTCCCCGTATAAAAAGCACCTTGTTGTGTTATTGGCATGATATTTCCCCTCCTATGCACTACAGCATGCACTCCATTTCAATAAAAACTAAGGATGGATGGTATGAATGGTGCCATCATCGTTGTATTTCAGCTCCGTATATTTTACAGAACGCTTGTTGTCAGCACCACCAGATAAAGAACTATCATGATAAAATAAATACCATTTCTCTTTAAACTGAACAATAGAATGGTGTGTTGTCCAGCCCAGGACGGGTGTAAGTATTTTTCCTTGATATACAAAAGGCCCAAGCGGATCTTTACTGATAGCGTATACAATATTATGGGTAGTACCCGTGGAATAAGAAAGATAATAATAACCGTTATATTTATGAACCCAAGGACCTTCAAAATATCTTCTCTCTTCATCTCCAGCAAGAATCGGATTTCCGTTCGTATCGACGATGGATATTTCTCTAGGCTCACCTTCAAAGCTCAGCATGTCCTCGCTCAGCTCCGCTACGATAGGTCCTAGAGCAGGTGCCGTTTCAGCCGGTCCCTCTGCATCCGCAACAAATGAGCCGGTTTGCCATTTTTCAAGTTGACCGCCCCAAAGACCCCCAAAGTATATATATGATTTGCCATCATCATCAACGAAAACAGCGGGATCAATGCTATAACTGCCAGGAATGTAGTTCGGTTCAGGTGTAAAGGGTCCCGAAGGTGACGCTGAGGTTGCAACCCCAATTCGGAAAATATCGTCATGGTCTCGGGCTGGGAAAAACAAATAGTAGGTATTGTTTTTGTATGCTGCATCCGGAGCCCACATTTGCTGTTTAGCCCATGGGACATCCTTCACATGAAGCACTTCACCGTGGTCGATACAAGGGGAGCCATCTCCATCAATAGACAGAACATGGTAATCCTCCATATTATATTGGTCACCGTTGTCATTAGAGATCATATCGTGATCCAGGTCATGAGAGGGATAAATATAAATCTTGCCTTCAAATACATGAGCAGAAGGGTCCGCAGTATAAATATGAGTTACGAGAGGTTCATTGGGTTGCACTGGCTTTGTCAAGTCATTTCCTCCTATAAAGTTAATCGCTTACAAAGTTAATGGTATAAGAACTTTAGGACTCTGTATATATAGCAACTATAGTTTATACCCCACAAAGTTTAGATGTTGCTTTCTTGACCTTGCAGATCCCTTCCCATTTATGCTGCCTCACAATATTTTCTCTAGATAATCTGGTACAATAGAAATCTCCAAACTTTGACCTTACAAATACGATGAGGTGAGATTAACATAAGGGAATATAAATCATAATTTTACACAAGAATGAATGTTAGAGCGAAAGACACCAAGTATTCTACATTATATTTTTAAAAAGATGAGGTCAGCTTAATGCAAAAAATTCAAAATTCCAGAACCTACTTTATAGGTATACATGTGCTTTTATTAATCTTATTGTTCACCTCTTTGTATGCTTATTCCCCCTGGATTCGCATTAAAGTAAAGGAAATTATCATGCCTGCGGATAAAGTATATACCATCGCTCACCGTGGTGCTTCAGGATATGCTCCTGAGAATACAATACCTGCATTCGAGCTAGCCATTGATATGAAGACCGATTATATCGAGTTAGACATTCAGTTAACAAAAGATCATGTTCCTGTTGTTATTCACGATGGGACCGTAAACCGTACCACGAATGCTAAAGGGTATGTAAAGGATTTTACTTTAGAGCAGATCTCAAAATTAGACGCGGGTTCATGGTTTAATGAACAATATCCCATGTTCGCTAGAGATAAATATGTAGATTTACGTATTCCGACACTAAAAGAGGTATTTGAAAGGTTCGGAAAAGAAGTGGACTATATGATTGAGATTAAAGATCCCACGTCGAATTCGAACATCGAGGCATTGTTAAACGAAGAAATTTTAAATTATGATCTGTCGGCTCATGTTGCTATTCATTCATTTAGTGAAGCGAGTTTACGTAGATTCCATTCCATAAATCCAGCAGTCCCTCTTTATCAAATTGTATGGTATGATTTCCCTGTTTATAAAATATCAGAATCCTATGTGAATAGATTAAAAACTTATGCGGTAGGCATAAGTCCTAACTTTCAAAAAATAAATGCGGCATATGTCGCGCAGGCAAAAAATTCAGGGCTAAAGGTGTTTCCATATACTGTGAATTATCAAGTGAATATGGATAAAGCCGTAATTTGGGGTGTAGATGGTGTACATACAAATTTCCCTGACCGCTTTAGCGAAGTAATTAAGAATAATAAAAGGTAAAGGGATGTGAAATCACCCTTTTCTGGGCATAAATAAAGCTGTCGAGACTTTCTCGACAGCCTAAGAACCTTTATCCAAAGGTTCTTTTTTTACGGAAAAATCAATTATTTTTGTTTCGTCATACTAATGAAGTCTTTTCTCGTGAAATTGTAGATGAAGCTCCCGTACTTGTTCTGCAAGATCGGGTACAGGACCATCTACGAACGCATCGTGAATAACCTCTTGAATACTTAAATTACGGACGGGTGATGCTGCAATTCCCATATCATTTAACCACGCCGATAATTGCTTCGAGGAACTGGCATATACAATTCGTCCTAAATGAACCCAACCGTGTGCCGCTGCACACATAGGGCAATGTTCTCCGGAGGTATACACTGTTGCCTGCTTACGTTCTTCCAGTGTCATATTCTGAGCTGCCCAGCGGGCTAAAGCGAATTCGGGATGCTGAGTATGGTCACCGCTACCTACATGGTTGCGGTCTTCCGCCAGCACTTCGCCACTTGCTGATACAAGGACGGAACCAAAGGGTTCGTCCCCAGCTTCGAGTGCAATTTGGGCAAGTTCAATACAACGCTTAAGATGTTTGATATCCGTGTCGTTTATCATGATGGTAGAACCTCCTGAATTTTAATTTATAGATAAGTTTCATGAATAGTAGGCCTGAGCCTGTTTGTTCACCACATTCTTCTATGTTAGCATGTAAAGTATTCGATGAAAAATATATCATGCAATATCAAGCTAGGGAGGATATATAAAAATGAAGCACCCATTTATATTGAACGCCGTATGGAACGGTGGCCGTAACAGTGACGGAACTATTGAAGCTGGACAGCTTAAGACTCAAATTTCCATTCCGAAGGAAATGGGAGGACCCGGAGTAGGAACGAATCCGGATGAGATGCTTTTGGGAGCAGCAGCAACCTGTTATCTCATTACACTTGCAGCAATGCTGGAGCGGGCAGGGCTTACGACTTCAGAGCTGACGTTAACCTCAGAGGCGACGGTCGATGTAACGAATAACATTTTTACATATGAAGCCATCAAACATTCACCCCTAATCACCCTTACCAAAGATGCGTCACAGGACGATATCGATAAAACCATCCGAATTGCCCATAAAGCAGAAGGCTCCTGCATGATTTCCAGAGCCGTTGCAGGAAATGTAGAAATCACGACAGAGCCAACGGTGCTGACTGCAAGCCTATAAAATTGAGTCCTAGGTAATCAGAGAGGAGATGTTAACTTTGAACGTTGAGTTATATAAGGATTTGATCAAGGATGAGCGCGGAAATTATTACGTGGCTGTACAAAAAGAGGGCAACGAGCTGACTTTGGTAAACGCAATGCTAGAGCGGTCTTACCAAGAGCTGTGGGAATTTAATGAAGCTTTCAAAAAGAAGTACGCGGAATACGAGCATCAGTTCATCGGCAAAATGATTATGGATAAGCTGCGGCACGATGTTGTTTTTGCCTCCAAAGAAGACGGCCATGGCCGAATGTATGATCTGGCCGCGGTTGCAGTTGATTACAAGCTTATTTTTATCGATATGATCGAATTTTACCGAAACCCTCGAGTAGGACTTAACCATGACAACAACATCCATTAAGCTTAGTGTATTAGATCTTGTACCTGTTTTTAATACGGTGGATGCTAGTACCGCATTGGGACAAGCAGTGAAGCTGGCTCAGACAGCAGAAAGACTGGGATATACTCGTTATTGGGTTGCTGAACATCATGATATGCCGGGATTAGCATGTACCTCTACGGAGGTGCTTTTATCGCATATTGGAGCGAAAACAGCACACATTCGCCTTGGCTCAGGCGCTTTATTGCTGCCACATTATAAGCCGCTAAAGGTGGTGGAAGCATTTCATTTGCTGGCCAGTTTGTACCCGGGACGCATCGACCTTGGATTAGGCAGAGCTCCCGGCGGTACTGCTGAAGTAAGTTTAGCACTGAGTGGAAATTTTCTCGAAAATGTTTGGAAAATGCCAGAACTGCTTAAAGGCGTCACTGAATTATTGCAGGGTAACTATTCCTATGAAGGACGTTCAATAACCGCCCGTCCGGTCCCTCCCGTATCTCCAGAGCTATGGCTGCTGGGTACAAACAAGAAAAGCGCGGCATATGCTGCCGAGTTTGGAGCAGGTTATGTGTTCGGCCAGTTCATGAGCGATGTAGCAGGGGAGGAGGTTTTGCAGGCTTACCGTGAAACCTTTACTCCTTCTTCACTTTCTCCTGAACCGCAGGCCATGGTTGCTGTTGGCGTCATTTGCGCCGAGACTGAGGAAGAGGCAGAGCGATTGGCCTCATCTGGTACGGCATTATTCCAACAAGAAGGTTCTGCCGAAGCGAAGTCGGAGCCCTTGGAACGCAAGCTGCTGGTAGGTACTCCGGAAAGTGTTAAAGGTAAGTTGGAACGGTTATCTCTTTTGTATGGAGTTAATGAATTCATTATCGTTACCATGATTCCAGATTATGAGAAACGGTTACATTCGTTCGAACTGCTTGCCCAAGCGTGCTGGAGTTCTTAATAAAGGAGGTCCATATGTATGAAGTCTCATACCTCTGATCAAATTAAAATCCCACCAGGATTTTGGGCTGGATTAAGTCAATTAGGAATAACTGCACAAGATGTAGCCAGCAAAGCAAATCTTCCACTTAGCCAGATCACAGAGTCAGAAGTCACCACCGCCCAATATTTCGCAGTCTGGCAGGCATATTCCGATCTCATTGGGGATCCAGCCGAAGGAATCATTAAGCTTGCAACCGTCTTTGAAACTACACAATATCCGCCTACGGTCTTAGCAACATACCATGCTAAGGACTATCGCGATGCTCTTAAGCGAATGGTACGATACAAACAAATGTGCCCTCCTGAAAGCTTGCGTTTTACCGAAGAAGGCGAGCTATGTACAATCGAATTGGAATGGCAGCATCCCGGGCATTTTGGTCCACCGCTGCTACTAGGCCTCACTTTGGCATTTCTTCTAGAGCTTGGGCGGCGAGGCACAGGTCTACCTTTGACAGCACAGCTTGTCGAGTTTTCACAGCCTATAGGAAATGTAAAGATTCTTGAAGCTTATTTCGGCTGCCGAATTCAGATAGGTGCTCAATATAATCGTTTGACGTTGCGTCGAAATGATTTGGATCGGCCTTTTATCTCGTACAACGAAGAGCTGCTGGAGATTCTGACTCCCGTTTTGGACCGGACGCTTGCTGAACAGAAGGGCACTCGCTCTATAACCGAGAGGGTTAAATGGATCATGAAACGCAGCTTCAGCGGAGGACGCCCTGACATTCAAGCTGTTGCGAAGGCATTAAGTATGAGTGACCGTACGTTGCAACGCAGGCTTACTGAAGAAAACACAAGCTTCAAGCAATTGCTGACACAAGCTAGACATGAGCAAGCACGAGAGTATCTGGCAGATCCATCGCTTGATATTAAAGAAGTGGCTTTCTTGATTGGATATGAAGACCAGAACTCGTTCTACCGTGCCTTTCGTCTTTGGGAAGGTGATACTCCTTCAAATTGGCGCACTGAACATTTAGGTTTAAACTCGATACCCTCTTCATAAAGACAGTATTTCAGAGATTTATCATTGGCGTGTTAAACAAGAACTTTGGCGCAATCCGCTAGTTACTGAACAACCCCGGTACGATAATATAATCCTAGCCGGCACACAGGACTGTTCTTAAAATGACAACTACTCAGCACGCCGTGATAAAAGGAGAAATGTAATATGGATATGGGATTAAATAATAAAACAGCTTTAATTACAGGATCAACAAAAGGTATTGGCAAAGCAATCGCCTTTGAACTTGCTAAAGAAGGAGTTAATGTACTAATTAATGGACGGAATTATGATCAGGTAGAACAAACTGTAAATGAAATAAAGTCAAATTTCCCGGCTACCTCTCCACAAAATGCTACAGCGGATATTGTGAATATTGAACAAAGAGAAGCCTTATTCGAAAAATACCCTAATATAGATATTTTAGTTAATAATATGGGTATCTATGAAATTATGAAATATGAGGACGTTGACGACGAAATATTCGAAAAATACTTCCGTACTAATGTCCTTGCTGCGAATGGATTAACAAAATTCTATTTACCTAAAATGTTACAAAAAGATTATGGCCGCATTCTCTTTATTGCTAGTGAAGAAGCCATTATGCCTTCAGGCCAAATGCCTCAATATGCAATGACCAAATCAATGTTATTATCATTGTCAAAAAGCTTATCTAAGTTAACGATAGGAACTGAAGTTACAGTCAATACAATCATGCCAGGACCAACACTTTCTGAAAATGTGCATCAAATTATTGATGGGATATACTCCAATGAAGATATGACTTTTTCAGAAAAAGAAAGAAAATTCATGACTACAAATCTTCCTCAATCTGAAATACAACGATTTACTAAACCTTTTGAAATAGGCAGACTAGCAGCATTTGTATGCAGTCCTTATGCCTCTGCATTTAAAGGTTCTCCAATTCGCATGGATGGGGGAATGGTGCCGACTATTTTTTAAGCTTACTCTAAAAGGATATAGATAACGATACAAAAAAGCCACTCCTTATGGAGCGGCTTTTTTGCTTGAAAAATTATCACTGTCCTCTGGTACAACAAAGGATACCAAGGTGCCTTCTCCAGGCTTACTCTGGATCGAGAGACCTTGACCATATAATTGACTTAACCTCCGATGGGTGTTGGCCAGCCCGATGCCACCTTTGCCTTCCATCATTGGCTTCAGCAGTAAAGAGAGGGTCCCGGAATCCATACCTTGCCCATTATCCTCCACCTCAATCTTTACAGCGTTGTGCAGACGGATAATACGTATTTCAACAGTCCCACCCTGTTGGCGCTTAAGTATACCGTGCTTAACAGCATTTTCTACCAACGGTTGGATGGATAGAGGAGGGATTAGGATGTCAATATTCGGATCTATCTTCCAGACAACAGATATCCTTTCTGCAAATCGAGTCTGTTCAATATACAGATAAGATTCTACCAATTCCAGTTCATGGGAGAGGTTTACGAGCTCTCCGATATTTAAAAAGTCAAAACTGATTCTTAAGAAAGAAGTAAACGCACCAATGAGCTCCTGCATTTTTTTAGTATCCAAATCACTGAGTGCGGCAATAGAGTTCAACGTATTGAATAAAAAATGCGGTTGTATCTGTGCTTGAAGATAGGCTGCTTCTATCCGCACCCGTTCATTGAAGGATAGCTTCATTGCAGTTAAAGCCCGAATACGGTATTTAAGCTCCACTGCATCTACAGGTTTTGTGACATAATCATTGGCACCGGACAAAAATCCAGTATAAATATCCTCAGGCTGACTACGGGCAGTAAGCAGTAGAATCGGAAGCTCATATAAGGAGTAACGAGTACGAACCTTCTGTGTTAATTCGTATCCCGACATCTGTGGCATCATAACATCGCCAATAAGTAAGTCCCAGTTCCTTTTATCCAACAATTCTAATGCTTCATGGGCTGAGTTCACGGTAGTTATGATATAAGGTTCGGTTTCAAGAATACCCTTTAGTACATTCAGATTGACAGGATCATCATCTACCACCAGAATATTTACCTTAATCTCTGTAAAAAGCGGCGGAATTTTTTCAGAGTGATTACTTGGCTGATGTTCGGAAATTCCCCACTCAGTCATCTGTCTATGAATCTCATCTGCCATATACGAAACTGTAGGTTCCGTCTGTTTTATTATCTGTTCGCTGTAAGAATCGGCAAGAGAGAGTGTGAAACTAAAAGTTGAACCTTTACCAAGCTCTGATTGAATGCTTAGGCTGCTTCCATGCAGTTCTACCAGCTGCCGGCATATGCTTAATCCCAGCCCAATTCCACGCCCGTCATTTATTCCGTGAGGGCCTTGCTCATAGGGTAGAAATATCCGTGCCATAGTCTCTTCAGTCATGCCTACTCCGGTATCTGTCACATAGATAAGAACCTGTCCGTCCTGTTCCTCAGCCTTAACAGTTACAAGTCCTGCTTCGGTGTATTTGAGCGCGTTGTGCACCAGATTTAATAAAACCTGCACCAGTCTTTTCTCGTCCGCACGAACTGGCGGCATAGCTTCCGGGATATCCATAGATAGCTGTACTGGCTTACCTTCAATCATATATTGAAGCATACTAATCACACCGGGAACTACCGATTGAACCGAAATAGGTTCCTGTTGTAAAATAACACGATGCTCCTGAAGACGGACCACATCCAGTAGATCACCAAGCATATGAGACATACGGCGGCTGATTGTAATCAGCAGTTCCATATCTTGACGGCTACTTTCGTAAAGTCTGTCCTTTTCTTTTGTGACAATATTTTGCGCGATATTCATGATTCCGTGAAGCGGTGTACGCAGCTCATGTGAGGTATTAGCGAGAAACTGGTCCTTAAGTTTGTCTGCTTTTTTCAGCTGCTCATTTAGTTCCATGTTCTCTTTAGCATTTTGAAAATACTTTTTAAACCAATAAGCTGAGAAGCCCACGATGGCTGCGATAATATCCAAAGGATAATAGACAATTGAATAGTGTCCGTTACTATCCCACAAATTCCATAACAAATTAGAAACGATCGCCGCACCTGATAACAGCAGAAAAACAACATCTTTATCATCTTGCTTTTTGAACAATAAGCGCCCTAAGCTATAGAGCAACCAAATGAAGGGAATATACTGGAACACTTGAATGATTCCCAAATGAATGGATGTGCTGACTAAATAAGCAGGGACAATAAATATAAACAAGGTATAAAGGAAAAGACACCATGTGTAAGCACGTAACCACTTGTTGACTTTGGCACCTGAGGTGAATTTCCTGAAAACAAGCAGAATAAAAAGGTTTTGCCATAAGAAGGCGATCAAACGGATTTTTAAGGACCAAGTATAATTAATCGGCAGTAATGAAAGCACTAAGTTGTCATTTCGAGCTAAAAGGATTACAGCTACAGATAAGGTCATTAACCCTACAAGAAACAGAGCACGTTCTTTAGGATTAAATAAGTACAGAATACAGGCATAAAGCCCATGCAGTAGTAAGATAATTGCTGTAAGCATTTGAAATCCGACAGTGTAAAAGTATGTCCGGTCAATGAGTTCCTGAGAGCCAAAGAAAATAGGGCCTTTTATACCGCCCTTATAGGGGTGATCAAAGTTAGCTACGTGAATAAATACATCTATCACTGTGGTGTTTTTTGAAAAATAAGCTGCTGTATATGAGGTGGTTTTGGGTACATATGTATCGGCATCAAGAGCTATTACCCCATTATTGAGAATAGGAGTGCCGTTAATCTCCACACTGGAAGCGGAATAAATTTGTTTGATCCAGAAAGAGACAGGTTGCTGAAGCGGGTCTACCAAAATTCGCAGACGATACGTACCATAACCATAAGAAGAATTCTGATCGCTTCCCATAACATGGCTCCAATTTCCAGGAACTTGAAGCGAGTGGGATAGCTTTGGTATAGTAGAAGTCTTCGATGAAACGAATTGCGAAGGATAGAAGCTCCATTCACCATCCAGCCTGAATAAGTTAGCCTGCTCCAGATCCTGGCCGCGTAAATCCAGTACCCCATTGTTAATCACAGGTACAGTGTCGGAAACCTTAAATATACTCAACCAAATGCAGCGTAGGCCAAAGAGAATGCTTATAAAAAGTAGAATGATAGCTAATTTGTTTAGGATAGTTTTATTTTTCATGAGAACATTATAGCAAATAATTCTAATCTAGAATCTAAAATGAAGATTATTTACATAAGAAGGAGAAGTAGTGAGCAACGGACACTGCGTGGGGCTAAGAGGAATGTTCTCCACATGGAAGAAGCATGATGTATCTCCTTGAACATTTGCGTACTCGAATACACGAACACTCGAACACACGAACATACGAACACACGAATACACGAACACTCGAACATACGAACACACGAACACACGAACACTCGAACACTCGGATACTTGATTGGTGCTTCTCTGTTGGGCGTCTGGATTACCGAATGTGCTATTTGGCTGCTGGTTTGGCGTTTGTGTTACCTAATTTGTGACTATGCTGCTGGTTTGGCGTTTGTGATACCGGATGTGCGACTATGCTGCTTGTTGTGCGTATTGTATTCCCACACGCTATCTTCACCATGAGCGATCGGACTCAGATGCAGCTATTCGGCTGAATTTTGACTTTTAAGAAGTGTTTCGGACCCCAGAGGCGTTATTTGTTCCAAACATGCGTGATATGAGGGCTTTTCGAGCCAATAGCGACTATAGAGTCCGATAGGTTCTCAAATGAGCCGAATTATGGTTAATAGCGACTATAGGGTCCGATAGACTTCACTCCTGCTTCTAATGCCATTTGTTATATGCTTGGCTTCTCGTTTATTGTGAATGTGATTTTGAATACCCCGTTAGTACTAACCTTCGGTGTAATGACTGGAGGTTAACGGTGGATTCTCCTTAATCCTAAAGGGTATATTATTAGAAAATTCAATGCAGACAGGAATGTAGATACGATGATTAAAGGTTTCGGAGGAATATTCTGGAGAACTAAGAATCTTGAAGCTACAAAAAAATGGTACAGTGAGGTGTTGAAGCTTGACATTGAGAATTGGAATGGGACTGTGATAAAACCTCAAGTGGGAAATGAGACTATTTTTTCTTTCTTTACCGAGGATGACAGTTATTTTCCAATAGAACAACAAGTGATGTTGAATTTCCAAGTGCATGATCTAAACGAGACGATTAAGCATTTTGAACAGATTGGTGTACCTCTTGCAAAGAAAATAGAGATTAGTGAATTTGGAAAGTTTATTTGGATTGAAGATCCAGAAGGTCGACTGATCGAGCTTTGGGAGAAGTAAGGAGTTGCAGATTATTGCTATTGAGCTAACAGGTGCGTTTTTTTATAAAAGCTCAGTTCAATATCTAATTGTAAATGAATTAGGGAATAAAGTTGTCAAATCCGTGGGGAATATTTCTTCAAAGCTTTCAGCTCCCAGAAAGAACTTTAACTTCTATATTCTGGGGTGCGGCGCTTGCACTGCATCCACGGCCAACGAAATACTATTGTCAACCCAAATAGGGAGCATACCGTCGAGGTGTACTCCCTATTTCATTGAAGGAATTGGAAAATTAGTGCAACATTTCACCTATAACTTATGTCAATAAATAAGTTATGTAATAAAATCATAAGAGTAGGTGGTAAATTGAAACTTCGTTTAATCACGTTAATATGTTTATTCACATTCGCATTCTTTATTGCAAATGGACAAGATGCTAAAGCTTTATCCTGTGTCGAGTTAGGAAGTCCCCAAGAAGCCCTAGAGGTCTACGGTGGAGCAATTTACGGTGAAGTAAAACAAATAAAGGTCGATTTGAAACAAGAAGGATTTACGGGGCCAAAAGAGAAAATCAGATATTTATTAGTGGATGTTGAACGAAGTTGGAAAACTGAAGTTGACTCTCAAATTATTGTGAGAACAGACTACACTTGGGGTTTTGATTTCAAGGAAGGTAATAAATACTTAATATACATTAGCGAAGTGGATGGCGAATCAAGCAGTAGTCCATGCAGTTCAACAATTGAAATGAATAACCTTAACCAAGCAACAGAACTATTCGGTGAAGGACTTCGACCCAAACAGCAAGTACACCTAGAATACAAGATGTGGTTAATGTTTGAGCAGGATATTGATTTGTATATTGTAATTGCAATAGGACTAATAGTGATTTCGGTCATTTACCTGAGAGCAAGAAGGAAAAAGGGCTAAGTGTAATTTTATTACACTAATGGTTAGGATAGTTCAATAAAATTAAGAATAAGATAGCTGAACTAATTACTATTCATTCATAACATGTGAGGTGCGAGTTGAATTTAGTAGAAACAATCATAAAAAGATTTAACCTTAATGTATTAAGTATAGATAATGTTCCTGAGTCCTTTAGTTCACAAGTATACAAGCTGAATCTTACTGATGGAGAAACGCTGTATGCGAAGATCCCTTATAACAGGGATAAACTATATCGCGAATATCGTATGCTTGAACTGTTGAGGGAGGTATTACCGGTTCCAAAGGTGTTAGACTTCTGGAGTGGGGATGACTTAATTTCTGGTGCATTACTTTTATCTGAGATTAAAGGTATACCATGTACAGGTGCTATTGACGATGAATTAGCATTTCAAATTGGAGTACTTCACGCAAAGCTGCATGAAGTTAAAATGCCGGGATATGGTGTGGAAGGATTAGACGGTTTTCAATTTTTTAATCAGAACAATTGGAGACTTTATATAAGAAATAGCTTTGAAAAATTTATAGAACCTTGCAAGGAAGTCCTTGAGAGAGGACTTTTCGAAAAATGTATTAATTACTTTGAGGGTGCTTTCTCAGTTTTACCTCCTCCTGATGGCCCGTGTGTTGTTCATATGGATTTTCGACAAGGTAATATACTAACAAATAATAATATGGTTGTTGGAATTATTGATTTTGAGAGTGCACGGAGTGGATCCTCGGAAATTGATTTCACAAAAATTAACCGATATGTTTGGAAAGTGAATCCTCAAAGTAGAATTTCGTATAAAGAGGGATATTCAACAATTCGTCCTCTAATGGATTTGGAAACAGTACTACCCTTTTATGATTTTTACGATGCTTTTAGTGCTGTTGTCTGGTGTAAAAATAGAGGGATTGAAAAGAATAGGGCGTTCCTAAAGGAAAGTATTTCTGTATTGCAGAAATCCGTAGGTTGTTGAACTGACGGACACGTTAGTTTGCGAAGGATATTCCTTGTTTTACGGAGGAGATGATAATCTGAAACTAATTATTGAATGGCTAAACCGCGATCGAATACGTCGATGTGAAGCCTGTAACACTGAGCTTAATATTTATTCATATTTCTCCGATGAATCGCAGATTTTGTACTGTGTTGTATGCAATAAGTATTATATTAGGGCGGACAAAAGCTCTCCCATATTTAAGTATGAAGTTTCCGAGGGGCTTTTAAAGATATGGGAAATGGACCCTTATCATAGTTATTATACAGGGATTCCAATTAGTGAAGCATACGAGCCGAAGTGGATTAAATTTCTCCGTAGTATATTAAGCTAAAGGGAAACAATAGTTCAATAACAGTTTAAGACGAGGAGCTACCTCCATGATGGATAGCTTTATTACGTTAAAGGACATGATAGTGAATAAAGGATAGAATAATGGAAATGGCGAATATTAGATCGGCAGTATACTGTAAAATTATTATGATGCAATCATGAATACAATAGCTTATCGTGATATATGGATCACCAGAACTAATAATGAAAAAATCGAAAACCCAAAAAACGTAATGGAAGTGTGTTTATGGAAAATATATATAACAAATTACATACAGCGGAAATACTGAGCCGTATCGAGAATTTAAGTCCTAATTCAAACCCACAGTGGGGAAAAATGAATGTTTCTCAAATGTTGGCTCACTGTTCAGCATTTCAAGACATCGCAAATGGAAACTCCTTTCCTCCTAGAAGTTGGCTAGGAATATTAATAGGAGGGTTTGTGAAATCTATTTTTTACAATGACAAGCCAGTACCACATAATATGTCAACAATTCCGACCATACTTATTTTAGATGATAGAGATTTTGGAAAAGAAAAAGAAATACTGAAACAAAAAATTATAACTTTTCAAAGTAACGGTCCGGAGAATTGTTCATCCCATCCACATCCTTTTTTCGGAAAATTCACTCCGGAGCAATGGGGTAAAGGGATTTATAAACATCTAGACCATCATTTAAGACAATTTGGTGTTTAGTATTTTTTCGCAGTGAATAATAATTGTTTAACGTCGCCAACTTACATATTTTTTATTGACATAAAATCCCTATTACTTTATATTGTATCTAATTACATTGCAATCAAATGCGACGAAGAGGACAAGTAAATCCGGATATGTCGATCAGAGAACTGCCGGTTGGTGCGAGGCAGAGGACACCCGAATCGAACAATCGCCTCAGAGCTGGCTCCCGAAATCATAGTAGGCGGGCCCGGGATTCTGCCGTTACAAAGAAGCATCGTTGTTGGACGATGGCAGCAGAGAGGGTGTATTCATAAATACACCAATCAGGGTGGTAACGCGGAATCTACTCCGTCCCTAATGGGACGGAGTTTTTTGCGTTCTTATAAATAAATAAGGAGGAGTAACAATGTTTCAAAAAATCAATGTCTCCGATCGAATACTTAGCCAGGATATGTTTATTGCTGATGAGGTTCAATACAACCTGATTCACCTTATTTGCGAGTCGAAGAGTTCTACTTGCTTAAAAGATTCTGATGAAACAATGATTTATGCCCAGTCAACGGGACATAACGCATGGCTTTGGAGTTCTAAGGATATTGTCGAGGATAAGAAGGCCGTTCTCTACGAAGAACTTATAGAATTTCTTAAAGAGACTACATTACCGGGAGTATCTGGAGAACCAAAAACAACAGAACGTTTTGCACAGCTGTATTCTCAGGCAAATCATCTTCAATATGAGTCCACGATGACTATAGAATCTTATTTCTGTACAGATCCAAAGAAACCTTTGAACGTAAAAGGTACAATGCAGCAAGCAACGAGAAAAAACGTGGCCATTGTAGCAGAATTTTTGGCGGGTTTCTCAGAGGGGGCTTATGGGGTTTGGGTGAACCCAGAAGCTAAAATTCTAGATGCCAAGAGGATGATTGAGACAGGGAACTTGTATTTATGGTTTGTAGACGATAAACCTGTATCGATGGCGTACATTGCACATAGGTCGGCAAGATATTCCAGATTAAATGCGGTATACACACCTCCGTCTTGCCGGAAAAAAGGTTATGCAAGTGCACTAGTAGCAGAGTTATGTTCTGTTCTTTTATCGGAGGATTTAGTGCCCATGCTTTATGCTGATTTAAAGAATCCTGACTCGAATAAGGTTTATCGAAATATTGGTTTTGTGGAAAGAGGGAAGATTGTTGACATCAAGTTCAAATAGGCACAAAAGGGCTACCGCAAGGTAGCCCTTTTTCTATGATCATTATGTTACTTGGCATTACTTTTATACAATTTCACATAGTTTGTAAGTTCAGCTATCCCGATAAACTGCTTCATTAATTGAGAATTCAATTTTTGTAAGGCAAGCTGAAAGGATACCTCCACTTTTTTGTAGTTATGTGTTTCTATTTCATTCAAAAGCTGTTTCATATTCTCGATATAATAAACAGTTTTCCTTAAACTGCTGATAAGAATAATTTTTCTTAATTCCGTTAAAGTGAAGACTCTGTAGCCATTATCTTTGTTCCTATTCGAAGAGATTAGCCCTTCTTGTTCCCAATGCCGAATAGCTGATGGATTAACTCCTGCCATTTGTGCAACTTCACCAATCGTCATTGAATCTGATACAGTTAAATCTTTGTATTTAGATAAATCAACATCCCGAAACATGCGTAAGACTTCCTCTAACCTTTCTTTTTCCACTTGGGTCTTATGTTGCTCTTGATTGATTGCCCAAAGAGCAGACTCCATCTGCTGGCCTTTTATCTTCCTCATCACATCGTACACAACCGGAATTTCATATCCCTGCAATAATGCTCGAATGGTAATAAAAGCTTGCACATGGATGGAAGTGTAACATCTGCGGTTGCTGGCGGTCCTTGATACATCTGGAATTAAGCCTTGATCTTCGTATCTCCTTAAAGTAGTGGTACTCACATTTAATTGCTTAGCTATCAGTGTAGGTGTATATATCTCTTCCATAAACATCATCACCCCAAAACATTAAAGTTGAACCTTCAAGTGCTACAACAATATTAAATCGAATTTAGGTAGATATATCAAGGGAGGTAGAGGGATAAACCGAAAGATTGCATGAATGTTATATGATACTTTTATAGAACACAAAGGAGTGAGTTCATTGAAAAAGATAATACAATTAGCAAACCAATCAGAAATAGAAGTAGGTATGGCAGGACTTCCAGATTGTCCAACCCTCATGTTACCCATCGCTAAAAAATCTGTGTACAATCAGGAAGCAGAAAACTTAAAGCTATGGAGAGTAGATCCCGAATTAGGCAAACATTTTGTTGAAGGATTAGCGGATACGTTTCAAGTGCTTTATTTCGATTATGAAGGTCATCTATTTCAATATCCAGAGGAAAATCTAACAGCAGATCATATTGTGAAGGATCTTCTCCACATTGCGGATGAAATGAATGTTACAAGCTTTAGTTACTACGGTTATTCCTGGCTTGCGTTGATTGGATTGCAAATGGCTATAAGAACAGATCGCTTGGAGAGTTTGGTAATGGGAGGTTTTCCACCCTATAATGGCCCCTATCAAGAAATGAGGGTTGTGACCCATAAAACACATACACAAGCTTTGAGTAACCAAAATGAATCTGTAGAAAGCCCAACAGGATCGGAGAATCCAAACGAAATGGATTGGGACAATATAAAGGTTACCATAGATACCCGTGTTACAGCACAATTTGTCTCTCTATACCAGAGCCTCACAGCCTTTGATGATCGCAGTATTCAACATTTGCTTAGTCTCCCTAAACTAGCTTTTGCAGGTGGAAATGATACGATTGTTTACGGTGAAAATTTCGGGAGCGTTACCGTTGACATCGTCGGGTTGTTAAAAAAGAATAAGGAGCAGTTGGCGGATTTAGGCTGGGATGTTGAAATCCTTTCGGGAGCCCAGATGGACCATACAAAAGCTATGCAACCAGCAGTAGCCTTACCACTGATTAAGCCTTGGTTTATGAACGTGTTACTAAAAAATACTGGATTGTAATTGTGGCAGATACAAAAATCCAGTGAATAAGGTATCCCAAAAGAACAATACTTTTTAGGGTAAAAGCTTTAATTTGAAGAGATTAAATAGTAAACGATCTATGATAAAATTCCATATGTAATCGCTTACATTAATATATATGGAAGGAAGTGGTGTTGCGAATCTGCCCCAACAAGGAATTGCTTCGACTACTAGAAATACAGACAAGCAGTATGTAGGTATGTAGTGACAAAAAATTTCAGGAGGTAGATTATGTTTAAATTTAACAAGAAAATCGTGACTGTAATTATGGCAGCCTCAATGAGTTTCAGCTTGTTTGCAGCAACCTCAAGTGCAGCGACAGACTATTGGCAAAATTGGACCGATGGTGGCGGGACAGTAAGTGCTACTAATGGATCTGGTGGGAATTACAGTGTTACATGGTCAAATACTGGTAACTTTGTTGTTGGTAAAGGTTGGAATACTGGATCCCCATCTAGAACAATAAACTACAATGCAGGCGTCTGGGCACCATCCGGCAATGGGTATTTAACTCTTTATGGGTGGACGAGAAACTCCCTCATAGAATATTACGTCGTTGATAGCTGGGGCACTTATAGACCTACTGGAACTTATAAAGGTACCGTGACCAGTGATGGAGGCACATATGATATATATACGACTACGAGAACGAACGCCCCTTCTATTGATGGTACGGCAACCTTCACACAGTTTTGGAGTGTAAGACAATCCAAACGAGCAACGGGAAGCAATGTCGCGATCACTTTTGCCAACCACGTTAATGCTTGGAAAAGTTACGGAATGAATCTGGGCAGCAGTTGGTCTTATCAGGTGTTAGCGACAGAAGGATATCAAAGTAGCGGGAGCTCAAACGTAACAGTATGGTAACTTGAGCATCGGACCAGCTCAGGCATCTCCAGATGATTAAAATAACTATTAATCACTGTCATTGCTAAGGTTGTCGGTCCACAGCCGGCAGCCTTAGATCATTCTAGATCATTCAACAAATGATACTTAACTACATACCAGTGGTTGGAAAGGAGATATATCCATGAGAAAACTATTAATTTCTCTTTTAATAGTAGTTGTTATCAGCGCTTGTTCGCAAGAAAAGCCTGAACAGAAGGATACTTATGTATTAGTCAAAGGCGGGGCTTTCATTAACACAAATTCCAACTACAAAAGTACAACTATATCAAATTTTTATATCGGGCAATATGAAGTTACTCAGAAAGAGTGGGTTGAAATAATGGGAAGCAACCCTTCAGCATTCAAAGGCGACAACTTGCCAGTAGAAATGGTTAACTGGTATGACGTAATAGATTACTGTAATAAAAGAAGTATAAAAGAGGGGTTCAAACCCTATTACAATATAGATAAAAATAAAAAAGATCCGAATAATAAGAGTGATAATGATAATTTAAAATGGACAGTAACGCTCAATGCAGGAGCTAATGGTTACCGATTGCCTACTGAAGCAGAGTGGGAATATGCTGCAAGTGGAGGACAGTTAAGCAAAAGTTACACCTACAGTGGAAGCAATAAAGCAGATGAAGTAGCATGGTATTGGCAAAACGCTGGAGACAAATACTTATCAGGAGATTGGAACTGGCCGATCATAGAAAACAACCATAACAAAACAAAATCTATTGGTGGCAAAAAACCTAATGAGCTAGGTCTTTACGATATGTCAGGGAATGTTAGGGAATGGTGTTGGAACTGGTACGGAGATATAGATAGTAAGAGCGGTTCTTTTCGGGTTGTAAAGGGTGGCGGGTGGATCGGCGGCATTAGCAACAACGAGATTTCATTTCGGGGAAAGTTCGAAGCGAATGGTATGGGCCCTGATCAAGGTTTTCGAGTGATTCGTGGTGAGTAAATGGGAACAAGACATACCAAGTATAATCGTAAAAAGCTGAAAAGGGTTTGATTAATAAACAAGCTTTGCGCTCGAATATAATCAATCCCCAATATGTATGTTTGCTATATTTCTTCGATCATTTGGATTAATTTTGACAACGCACTAGAAAAAACCGCGTTCCGGCGATACACAAACAATACCTGCAAATCTCGATATCCTTCAGGCAGACGGTGGGAAGTAATTACTCCCGCCTCTTCGGCCTTGGAAATCGAAGATTGGGGCAGCATTGACACGCCGAGTCCAGCTGAAACCCCACTTAGAATTACATCTAACGTTCCGTATTCCATAATCTTATAAGAGCTCATCCCGCTTTCATTTAGGAAACTCTCAGCTTTGGCACGATGTGTACATCCGACGTCGAAAAACAACATTGGCTTTGTAAGCAATTCGCGCATTTCGCTCTTACCTGGTTGTGAGATAAGCACCAGCTCCTCTTCGAAAGCAACAACATGTTCTATATCAGGCTGGTCAATGGGTCCATAAACAAAGGCTCCATCTAGTTGGTAATCAAGCACCTTTTGTAAGAGGTTATGCGTTTCTCCCGTTATAAGCGATAGATTAACCCCGGGATATCGTAAGTGATATTCGGTTAGCAGAGGTGTCAGATGAGTAGCCGCTGTTGTTTCGATGGAACCTAAACGGAGCGGACCAGCAGGGTGCTCAGAGTATTGTGTGGTTATCACAGCCTCGTCCATTAGTAATAATATTTTGTCTGTATATACCAGTAAGTTCTCACCTGCCGGCGTTAACGTCATCCCTCGATTGGATCGACGAAATAGGGGGATTTTCAGCTGAGCTTCTAGATACTGAATCCGGTTCGTCACATTTGACTGGACATAATTCAAGACTTGAGCAGCCTTCGTTATGCTACCCTCGCGAGCAACCGCTTGAAATATTCTCAAATCTCCACTTTCCATTTCCTTTGCACCTTCTTGGTATGATGATTTATGATAGTCACCTTCAGTTTTGATCATTTTACTGGATTACACCCACTATGTAAAATTTATTATAGATTCATTAATAACAACTTGAGGAAGGGGCTTGGATGATGAAAGCCATTGTACATGCTGGAGAAGGTGGCCTGAAGGGCTTGAACTATAAAGAGATTATGGATAAAAAACCGGGGATTGGAGAAGTGAAGGTTAGGTTAATGGCTGCAGGGCTGAACCACAGGGACTTGTTTATCATGGATGACCGAACAAAACAGGATGTTCCTTTGATTATCGGCTCTGATGGCGCGGGGAGAATTGAAGCAATAGGTGAAGGTGTGCTGGATCATAATGTAGGTGAAGATGTCATCATTAATCCGTGCATCGGATGGGAATATAGCGACAATATTCCAAACGTTCCAGCCATTGTAGGGGGACCTTCAGAAGGCACATTCGCTGAGTCAATCATCATTCCTGCGCAAAATGCCATCAGCAAGCCAGCTTACCTGTCATGGGAAGAAGCCGGCGTGCTGCCCTTATCTGCCTTAACAGCCTATCGGGCGCTATTCACTAGAGGCCGCTTAAAGAAAGGTGAACATGTTCTTATACCTGGCATTGGTGGTGGGGTTGCGACTTATGCCATGATGATGGCTTCAGCGGTGGGTGCACGTATCAGTGTCACTTCACGCAGTGAAACGAAAAGACAAGCTGCACTCGCTCATGGAGCTGATCATGCGTTTGACAGTCATAGCAACTGGAAGGAAAGAATGAAAGGAGACACCGTTCATCTCATCCTCGACAGCATTGGGCCTGCGACGTTCCCACATTACTTTGATATTATTAAACCCAATGGACGTATTGTTACGTTTGGTGCAAGCTCAGGAGATCGAATCGAAATCCCGACGCGAGCCATATTTTTCCCGCAAATTAGTATCATAGGTAGCTCAATGGGAAGTAGTGAAGAGTTTGCGGATATGCTTCAGTTTATGGAACACCATTCGATTCGACCTATCATTGATCGAGTGTATCCTTTACAAGACACAGTTCAAGCCTTTCACCGAATGCAGCAGGGAGAACAATTTGGTAATATCGCGATAAGAATAGAATGAGCGGAGTCCCTTATAACTGGAATTCAAATGCCAAATATATCAATTTCGGAGACAGGAAACCACTTTTTCGAAGCCACATCTTTAAAAAATACTTGAATAGTGTAGGTGCCCTTTGTAGTAAAGGAATATGTATACTCATTGGTTTTGAACCAAAAGTTTTCTTCGCTGTTCTTAATTTGTTGAGCATCAATGGTTTCTGTTTTATCCGCAGGATCGGTGATCACAACCTTAATATCTGAAATTTCTGTTTTTAAATGATCCACCTGTAATAGAGTCGAAAATGCAAAACGTGACGGGCTTTTTACTTTACCAAAAATCTCTCCGTTATTATCGAGCATAACCATGTTTATATTAGGCTTGTAGATTCGAACGGTTTTACCTGATTCATCCAAGGCGAATAGTGCAAATAAATCTTTAGACAACTGTTCAGTCGTCAAGGAAATCGAACCTTCGGAAAATATTGCGGGCTGTTTTTGAAGCACATTATTCAAATATAATGAAACTTCAGATGAGCCAGCTGCAGCATAAATCACGGTTCCCGGTAAAATCATGATGCAAAATCCTAAAAGAATCAGCTTCCTAATTTTTCTCAATGATTTTCCCTCCTATAGAGCTTTATGTTAATTATACCCATAAGATGGAAGATAGTTTCTTTTACACAATTAATAAAATATAAGAAGGTCAGTAGAGGGAAATACCCTTACCTGACCTTCTTGGTGTTAAATGAGAGAGTTATTATTTGAACCGTCTAATGGTAAATTGAAAAGCCGTTCCTTTTCCCGGTTTGCTTGTAACCAATATTTTTTCTCCCAGACCATTTACAATTTCCTCGGCGATAGCAAGCCCAAGACCACTTCCTTTTTCATTATGGGACTGTTCACTTTTGTAAAATCTTTCAAAGATATAAGGGAGGTGCTCTTTTGCAATGCCGGGTCCATTGTCTGATATCTGCACAGTTACAACCCTCGAATGCACAATAGCATCAAAAGTTATTTTCCCATCCTCCTGAACGTATTTCATGGCGTTATCCATCAAAATATTGACTAATTGCAACACTTTATCTTTATTAGAAAAAACATCTGGAAGGTTTCTGGCGTTATCTGTAATCTCAAATACAATGCCCATTTCATCGGACAAGAAAGAGTATTTAGACTCAATAAGCATGACTAATTCCTGAGTATCTATTTTTTCTTTATTCCAAGTTTCTTTTTTATTTTGCATTCTTGATAATTCCAGTACATCATAAATCAATCGTTGCAAGCGCGCACATTCGGATAAAATAATTCCATAGTATTTATTTGTTTTTTCTTCATCTTGAATCATTCCATCTGCCAGCGTCTCCGTTAAAGCTCTGATAGAGGCAATGGGAGATTTCAGCTCATGGCTAATATTCGCTATATAATCCCGACGAGTCTTTTCAAGCTGCTTCATCTCCTTTAGATAGGAGGATATAAAGAAGCTGATTATTAGTGTGCCTAACAGAAGGGTACCTGTAAAAACGTAATAGAAGCCATTCAATACCGCCTGAAATTCACTACCAGGTTCTAATAAAAAGACGACTCCGACCGCTTGTTTATCCTGAATAATAGGTGCACCTACGACAATGGATTTACTCGGAAACCCATTAATATTTTTAATCGCAGCGAATTTATTGTACTTAATTACTTCGGGAATATAATCTATAAGGGCATCCTTGAATTCTTCCGATGTAACATTGAAAAAAAGATGCTTATTTTCGTCACCAGGTGAAAGGTCATTCCCCTCTAAATCATACACCTTCATAAGATACGGTTTAAAACCTCGAATGCTCATCTCATTTTGTGCCATTTCAGCAGCTATAGCAGAGGCCTGAGGCAGCATATCTTTTAATTTATAATTCAAAAAAAGCTGTTTAATAATCAAGGTTCCTCCAAGTTGTCCTAAAATGAAACAAAAGAGGATGGCCAGATAAATCACTTTTTTGTTGGAAGTTACTTTTTTCATGTGGAAGTCTCCATTTTGTAGCCCATCCCATAAACAGACTTGATTTCAAATCCCAAATTCTTTTCAGGCAGTTTTTTCCTCATTCTTTTTATGAGATTATCAACGGCTCTAGTATCACCGAAATAATCATAACCCCAGACCTTATTTAAGATTTGTTCTCTTGAAAGCACCTTGTTTTTATTAATTGTAAAATAGATAAGCAATTCGATCTCTTTAGGTGTAAATTCCATTCGTGATCCATTAATTTTGATATTAAAAGCATTTCGGTCAATCTTCATTTCTCCCAGCGTCAGGATGGCGTCTTCACTTGGAAAGGTGTAATGAGTGCGTTTTAAAATGGTTTTTACTCTTGTGACGACCTCCCGGGGGGAGAACGGTTTTGTAATATAGTCATCTGCACCAATTTCCAAGCCTAATATGCGGTCAGTTTCCTCACCTTTTGCGCTCAGCATTATAATCGGGACGTTACTAGTCAAGCGAATCTTACGGCAGACCTCTGTCCCAAAAAGTCCAGGCAGCATAATATCTAGAATTATGAGATCAAAATGCTGATCTTCCAATTTGTAAAGAACTTCCTCACCATTGTATACGGATTCATATTCCATATTTTCCGCCTGTAAATAAGCAGATATGCTCTCATGTACAGCTATATTGTCATCACAAATTAGTATGTTCACTTTACCCTGCATAGCTACCACCTTTATTCCGATATCTTGGACCTTATTGTATGTAAATTGTCTAAAAGGAGCAAGGAAGACTGCATGTTCGTGAGGGAAATAATCGCATTCTAAATGGAATGGAAAGAGACCGATTGAAGGATCGGCCTCTTGTAACCAGAATAAGTTACTGTTCTATTATTTATTACTGTCCTTATAGATGTTAGAAGTATCTATACTTATGGTGTGCGTTCCAGCATCCCATTCCAAATTAAAATCAAGTGATTTTGCAATATCCCTCAGCTTAAAATACTCACTACCGCCGATATTATAGCCCGTTACTGAAATCTCTTGTCCGTTCAAAGTTATCTTAGTGGCTGTCATAACACCGGTCTTTGAACTAGTATTTACAGATGCTGAAAGTTCAATGCCCGTCGGAGTGTACGTTTTGTCAGATGTAATGTTTAAAGTATTCGTATTTTCATCCGATGTCACTTCAAACTGTTGTGTAGTGTTGTTTACAGCCATAGCAATGTCCCGTAATTTAAAATAGTTGCTGCCGTCGATATTGTACGCGTTAACAGATATCTTGTTACCATTCACCAACAATGATGATTTGGAAGGAATGGCAGCTGCGGATGCTTTTGGTGAAGTAGCACTAACCTTGTCCGCCCAAGCAAAAAGCTCATCCAGATCGTAATCTCCGCTGTGTGGAATATCCCAAGCCATTGCAAAGTCAACGTTTGAACCTTTGTTCTCAAGCTCTGTTGCCAATATAGTAGAAACAGCGAGGGAAGTATCACTATCCTTGGTTCCCATCCGAATCCGCCAATTATTTGTAGTGGTTGTTCCCTCAGTGCTGATATAGTTCATTGGATTCATCATTTTCACTAGATTCTGGTCAGCAAGTGTTCCCCCCGCTGTATCATGCTCCAAACCGAACTGAGTAAAATGCTGTGCAGCGACATTCGCTGTGCCGAATAGATCGTTTTCACCATTGCTCAGGTCTAAACCGTCAAAGGCTCCAGGCAGTTTCATTCTGCCCAAGTATGCAAGATATTGATCATAGTCGATATCCGTAACAGTGCCATTTTCAATGGTGATCCAGGTTTTGTCGGACAGATCTGTACCCGATTTTAACGCTTTTTGCGCTGAAGCGATCACAAAAGCTTTGATGTAATCTTTAAAGGTGCCATTGCCGTCCGCATCCATCTTCAAAGCTGTTCCGTCAGTATTCGTAAGTCCTAGACTATTGACGTATTCAGGGAACATAGCTTCCAGTTCGTTAGATACCTGAATCTGATCCTCCGTCAATGTTCCTTCTACCAACTTTCTTTCCATGTTAAAATCCGTATTTCCGGAGAAATCAAGTTTTTCATAAGTGTTAATTCCGTTGAATTGCCACTCATAAGCTGCATCTGCGTTATCTAGATTCGTAATCGGCGTGTAGGCCGAAACGGCAAAAACGTCGTCACGCTCATCAGCTGCTCCGATCGCTTCCAAATAAGGCTCATATTCCGCATTGTTGCCGGTAGCACCCAGTAATGCGGAGAGCGCGCCGCCAGCACTTGTGCCGTTAGAGATGATCTTCTCGGCGTCACCAGGCATAATGTCGTCGTTAAAGCGAAGGTAGCGGACAGCCGCCTTCAGATCTACGATAGCTGCGGGTGCCTTACCAGTGTAAACACCTTTTTCGTCCTTTGTAGTTCTACCGCGAGCGCCTGGAGATGCGACCACATAACCTTTGGACAGGGCAACTGCGATAGCACTGGGAGATTCAGATGAAGGTGTTCCTGCGTTTTCGTCTTTACCCGCAGCGGGTTTATTCAATTCCGTTCCTGTATCGGCGCCTGGGGCTGTTGCGGATTCCTTGTCTGTTTTCGGAGCGCCGTTCTGTGGACCTGCCCCCATACCCATTCCTTTACCTGTTTCAGTACTACCTGGCTGAGCAGGCATATACCCGCCAACCTGGTTTGGGAAGAAGATAGGTGCGGTATCGGCGGTGTAACTACCGATCGACTTACCCTGGAAGTATTCCTCAGGGACATAGACGTTCATAGTTTCATAATTAATATCTACAGGGTTCTTTACATAAACGATATTCTCATATGCCCGATAAGTGACGGATTGACCATCCACCGTTATGGTCTTTGTAGTATAGTTAGTCGCATTGAATTTCAAGCTATACTCGCTGTTAGTTGCTGCACTTGCAGATCCTGTAGCGAAAGAGAGGCTCATCAGAGAACATGTGAGGATAGGGGCAATCCATTTTTTAAGTTTCATTTCGTATCTCCTTTTTCTAAAAATAGTAGATAATCTCATCAGTCTCTTTTGTACTAATCTGAATGATCCAGTGTCATATACCAACTCCTTCTTTTAAGGCCAACAAACGTTATCAATTAACTCTACTCAGGAGCTCGGATAAGAATGTAACAAAACATTGTGGCATAAAAATAGCATTGGTACTGGATTTCATTTGACAGTAGAGATGAGTTTGGTAAAATTTACATAGGTTATATCAATAGGAGGTTAGCAATGGATATCGCCATTGAGTTAATTGAAAGTATGTTGGTTAAATTTAGATCGGAAAAGAAATGGACGCTCCAAGCAATCGAGCAATGTACCCAAGAGGATATTACATGGTCCCCAACCGTGGAAAGTAACAGTATTGCAAATTTAGTTGCTCATATTAGCGGGGCAGTACACTCACGAATTGAAACCATTCTTTTAGATATTCCTGATACAAGAGATAGAGAGAGGGAGTTTGAAAGAGGTCTAGAAATGACAAAAGAACAAGCTATAACCATGACCAGGGATGCTTTTGATATTATTATCCAATACCTTGAACGGCTCCAATCTAACCCGGAGTTATTGATGTCACAACCCTTTCTTAATTTGCCACCCCTTACATATAGCCAAGTAAATAACGAGACCACTGCTCTTAATCTCATGATAGCGATGGTGAGAGAAGTCCATTATCATACAGGCCAAATCATCTATGCAGCAAAAATAAGAAAGGGACAGCTTGTATGGCAATAATAGTTTAACTAGAGGAACGCTGTATACACTAACAAAGGACTGCCAAGAGGCAGTCCTTTGTTCACTCTAACTAGAATCCCCTCACACTGCTAGGGGTTACTTTTTTATGCTTTTTGAAGGTGCGGCTGAAATAGTAGATATCGCTGAAGCCAGTAGTGGTAGCGATTTCAGAAATCGTTAGCTGGGTATGGCGGAGCAAATAATCTGCACGGTCTAAACGGACAGCATTTACATATTCAGATATCGTATGCCCAGTTAGTTCCTTAAAGAGACGGCTGAAATGGAAGCGGCTTAGCCCCGTTAGCGCCGCAAGTTCGTCAACTTGAATCGGTTCTTGGTAATGGGTATCGATATATCGCAAAACAGGTGCGAAGCGTTCAACGGTCTGAATACGCCTCTCTTGCTCAGCTTGTGAGAGTACGGTGACGATATGTCTGCGCAACAACAGCGTTAACAGGCGGTATAGCTCGGACTTGACGGCCAGCTCGTAACCAAATTCGCGACGTTCCAGTTCCCGAATAATCGCCAAAGCACAGTCAGTAATATGCTGATCCCCCCGGATATGGTTACGTAACAGCAGCTGGTTCCGCTGAATCGGGGCGATGAACTTGGTTTCGGCAGCGTCGCTTACCGCACTATGCAGCAAAGAAGTATCTGCAATAATCGCATAATACAATAAATCAGAAGAAGCGCTTACCCCATAATGCAGCTCGTTGCTGTTCACAGCAACTAAATCGCCAGCCCGAACGTTGATCGGTGTTCGTCCGCACTCAAAAACAGCCTCACCACTTTCAATAAATATAAACTCAAGATGCTCATGCCAATGATGTGGGAACAACATAACTCCTTCTTGGTGGAAACGCTGGGTATGTACTTTAATCGGAAACTCGGGATCCGGCATGTCCATGGGTTCCTGTAGATGTTTATCATAGTCCAACATTTATAGACTGCACCTCCTATAGCACAATTGTACAAATGAAACCGCAAGGCTCTGCATGGTGTTTAGGGTTGAAATCATTATAATACGAATCATAACCTATGCAAAATAAAGGAGAGAGTGTTAATGGATAAGATCAAAATTGGCGTAATAGGTACGGGCTCTATCTCCGGCATGCACTTAAGTGCTTATCGGAATAATCCGCAGACAACCATATATGCGGTATGTGATCTGAATGAAGAGCGTGCACGCGAAGTTGCTACAGAATATAACGTCGAGAAGGTATACACGGATTATCGTGAATTACTGGCCAATTCTGAAATAGATGCAGTCAGCATCTGCACATGGAACAACTCTCATGCCGAGATCAGTATCGCGGCGCTTGAGGCAGGCAAGCATGTGCTTGTGGAAAAGCCGCTTTGCCGTACGGTTGAAGAAGCGCTTCAGGTACAGCAAGCAGTGGAAAAGAGCGGCAAGATTTTGCAAGTAGGCTTTGTACGACGTTATGACTCCAATGCCCAGCTCCTTCAGACGTTGGTGGAACAAGGAGAATTCGGCGAAATCTATTATGCAAAAGCAACGACGTTCCGGAGACTAGGCAATCCCGGCGGCTGGTTCAGTGATATTGAACGCTCCGGCGGCGGACCGCTGATCGATATTGGTGTCCATGTGATTGATCTATGCTGGTATTTGATGGGCCGTCCGAATCCAGTATCGGTAAGTGCTAATACCTACCGGAAGCTCGGCAATCGTTCTAATATTAAGAATCTCTCATTCTATAAAGCCGCCGATTACGACGCAGCGAACAATACGGTGGAAGATTTAGCGAATGCACTGATTCGCTTTGAGAATGGAGCTTCGCTAATGGTCGATGTCAGCTTTACACTGCATGCCAAAGAAGACGAGCGTTCGGTACGCCTGTATGGTGACAAGGGTGGTTTTGAAATTGATCCTGAGATAGTCATTGTTAAAGAACAGGCGGATACGATCGTCAATACCTATCCGCAGACCGATAATAAGGGGTTTGAGTTCAACAGTGCATTCCAGAATGAAATTAATCATTTTGCTAGCAACATCAGTACCGGCTCTACACCAATTAGTCCTGTGCAAGACGGCGTTACAATCATGAAGATACTCGGCGCGATCTATGAATCCGCAGCCAAAGGTGAAGAGGTGAAACTATGAAGTTAGGAATTAGCACTTACAGTCTGCATTCGGCTTTTTCAACGGGTGAGCTCACGCTTGAAGGAGTCATTGAGACGATCGCCGATCTGGGCGCAGAACATGCGGAGATTGTACCTTTGGGTATCAATTTGGTTGAAAATCCTGAGCTAATTGATCAGATTGTACGAACAGCAGCGGGTCGTGGACTAGAGTTATCCAATTATGCTATCGGGGCGAACTTTGCCGGGCTGGAGACAGCGGAAATGCAGCGGGAAGTCGAGCGGGTAAAGCGGGAAGTAGACGTGTGCGCGGCATTAGGCATTCAGCGGATGCGGCATGATGTAGCCTCCTCAAACGATCTATCCATCACGCATTTTTTGGAAGAGCTTCCACGTTTGGCTGAAGCCTGCCGAGAAATTGCTGATTATGCCGCAGGTTTAGGCATTACGACCAGTGTGGAGAATCATGGATACTTTATTCAGCACAGCGATCGTGTACAGGCGCTGGTTCATGCGGTGGGTAGAGACAACTTCCGTACAACACTCGACATTGGGAACTTCCTGTGCGCAGATGAGAACCCGCTAATAGCTGTACCTAACAACATCAAGCTTGCTTCAATGGTGCATTTCAAAGATTTCTATATTCGTCCGCAAGACCGCCAGCCTGGCGAAGGTTGGTTCCAATCCTCCGGTGGGAACTGGTTGAGAGGTGCCATCGTTGGTCAAGGAGACATCGATATGCCGAGTGTAATTCGAATCGTTAAGGAAAGCGGTTACGATGGATATATCTCTGTAGAATTTGAGGGAATGGAAGAGTGCCGTAAGGGAACAAGACTGGGGCTGGAATACATCAAGCGGGTTTGGAACCAAATCTAATTCATTATACTGGAGGATTATGCCATGGTTAAACCAATTATCACTAATAAAATCGGTGTTATCGTAGACAGCTTTCAGGTGGGAGTGAAAGAGGGATTGCGCAAGGCAAAAGAAGCTGGGGCAGATGGAGTTCAGATTTATGCGGTACAAGGCGAATTTGATCCCGCTACTCTCTCTCAGTCAGCACGCCGTGAATGGAAGGATTACATTGCTTCGCTAGGTTTAGAAATCTCTGCCATCGTTGGAGATTTAGGCGGACATGGCTTTCAGGACCCTGCCCAGAACCGTGCCAAAATTGAAAAGTCCAAGCGCATTATGGAGCTGGCCAAGGAGCTAGGTACAGATATCGTAACTACACATATCGGTATTGTTCCTTCTAACCCTGCCAGTAAAATCTATGAAACCATGCACATTGCCTGTGAGGAACTTAGCAGATATGCACATGAGATGAATTCTTATTTTGCGATTGAGACTGGGCCAGAACCCGCTGCACGTCTGAAGACGTTCCTCGACGGTCTGGGTTCCAGAGGGGTTTCCGTTAATTTTGATCCGGCCAATATGGTCATGGTGACTGGTGATGATCCGGTGCAAGGTGTTCATACTCTAAAAGACTACATTGTACACACCCATGCTAAAGATGGTCTCAAGCTTGCCGATATCGATCCACGCGATGTTTACGGTCAATATGGTTATGAAGCACCAGCATTAGACCATGAGAAAATCGCTGAAATGGCCGAGACCGGCTCGGCATTCCGTGAAGTTCCGCTCGGAGCGGGTTCTGTTGATTGGAACAACTATCTGCAAGCACTGAACGACATCGGTTATACAGGATTCCTGACCATAGAACGGGAAGTTGGCACTAATCCGGAGGAAGATATCCGCCAGGCTGTGAATTTTTTAAAGGGTTTTCGGGTCTGAACACGGTAGTGATAAAGAATAAATAGTTCATCCAAACAGTCCCTGTGAAAAAAGATCCTACATCCATTGGGACTGTTTGTGTTATAGATTGTGCGGGAAAGACCTAGGACGGTAATGTTCTGAATTTGGAAAGAAGGTGTGACGATGACAGCAGAACGTTTGCTCCTCCGCCGGGCGAAAGTCCTGAATGGAGCGGAAGTGGACATTGTCATAGCTGATGGCAACGTAGTCCAGATTGTTCCCCGAGGCACCGCCGAAGACCATGGTTTCAAGGTCGTGGAAGCCAATGGGGCGTATGTCTCTAGCGGCTGGATCGACTTGCATGTACATGCGTTTGCAGAATTGAATCCGTATGGAGACGAGATCGATGAAATCGGAATCAAATGTGGCGTGACTACGCTCGTGGACGCAGGTAGCTGCGGAGCGGAGCGTATTGGTGAGCTGGCAGAGGCGGGGAAAAAGTCGGCAACGCAACTGCTTGCTTTTCTTAACATTTCAAAGATTGGCCTGATGCGAATTGACGAGTTGTCCCAACTAGAGTGGATTGATCATGAAAAGGTGCTTCAGGCGGTAGTTGCTTATCCTGAATTTATCGTAGGCTTGAAGGCCAGAATCAGCAAAAGCGTAGTGGGTGACAATGGCATTCAACCGCTTCAACATGCACTGGAGCTTTCGGAAAAGACCGGGCTGCCGCTGATGGTACATATAGGCTCCGCACCGCCGGATATCCGTGAGGTTTTACCGCTACTTCAACGCAACGACGTGATAACCCATTATCTAAATGGTAAAAGCAACAATTTGTTCGATAAGGAGAATCGACCGCTCCAAGTGCTGAGAGATGCTATTGAGCGTGGAGTTCACTTGGATGTGGGACATGGTACGGCTAGCTTCTCGTTCGCTGTGGCCGAGGCGGCCAAACAAAACGGTATTGATCCGGATACGATCAGCACAGACATATACAGAGGCAACCGTATCAATGGTCCCGTCTACTCCATGGCGAATCTGTTGAACAAATTCCTTGCACTGGGATATTCCCTTGAAGATACAATTGCACGGGTGACAAGCAGAGCAGCCCAGTGGCTGGGACGCCCGGAACTTGGGGAGATTCGGATCAATAACAAGGCGAATCTGACCCTTTTTCGTGTGACGGATAAGAAGATTGAACTGGTAGATTCTGAGGGGGAACGCCGGGTAGCACAGCAAACCATTCAAGCAATAGGAGTGATCATAGGTGACAAATACATGGAATGCGAAATACGGCCTGAAAAGAGTTATTAATGCAAGCGGCCGGATGAGCATCCTCGGGGTATCGGCACCGACCGATACGGTGATGGAAGCTATGCGTCAAGGCGGACAGAGTTATGTGGAAATCGCCGATTTGGTGGATAAAGCGGGGGATTATGTTGCACGTCATACAGGTTCTGAAGCAGCGGTGATCGTGAACTCGGCTTCCAGTGGAATTGCTTTATCCGTGGCGGCGCTGGTAACCCGCGGTAATATTCGTACAAGTCTACGGCTCCATCAGGATAGCATTTTTAGAAATGAAATTGTGATGTTAAAAGGTCATAACGTACAATACGGTGCACCAGTGGAAACCATGGTTTATCTCGGCGGCGGTAAAGTGGTGGAAGCAGGTTATGCCAATGAAGGACGGGCGGAGCATTTGGCTGCTGCGATCTCGGATCAGACTGCGGCTATCTTGTATGTCAAATCTCATCATGCCGTTCAGAAGAATATGATCTCTGTAGAGGAAGCTTGGGCTGTGGCTCAAACTCATAACGTCCCGCTTATTGTAGATGCTGCAGCGGAAGAGGATCTGCAGAAATACGTGCAAATATCCGATCTGGTCATTTATAGTGGCTCCAAAGCCATAGAAGGTCCAACATCCGGACTTGTGGCGGGAAAACGTCTTTATATTGAATGGCTAAAAGTGCAGCTTCACGGCATTGGACGCAGCATGAAGGTTGGTAAGGAAACATCCTTCGGCCTGATGCAAGCGTTGGATGAATATGCTCACAAACAGGATACAAGCGAAAAGGAAAAAGCTACGCTCCAATTGCTGATGCCGCTCGATGGGCTTCCCGGAATTCGGGTAACTATCGTGCAGGATGAAGCAGGCCGGGCGATTTACCGTGGACGCATCCATGTGGACCCGAATCAGTGCGCAATAACAGCACTTGAGCTGTCCCAGCAGCTTCAACAAGGTGAAGTGGCTATTTACACTAGAGACTATGGGGTAAGGCAAGGTTATTTTGATATTGACCCGCGTCCGCTAATGGGTGATGACATAGAAATGATTACAGCGAGGATAAGGGAATTGACAGGAGGGGCAAGCAATGTCTGAAATTAACAAGCGGTTCTATAAAGGTCGGGTGGCCTTAAACGTATTGGCTAAGGATATAGAAAATGCCAAAGAGGTGTTTGCTGCTGCCGAAGGTTATGTACTGGTCGGTGTATTGTCCAAAGACTATGCAACGGTAGAAGAAGCCGTGCAGGCGATGGAGGCATATGGGCGGGAAATTGACGGTGCGGTATCAATAGGACTAGGTGCGGGTGATAATCGGCAAGCTGCTGTTGTTGCAGAGATTGTCAAATCCTATGCTGGCAGCCACATTAATCAGGTATTCCCAGCAGTTGGTGCGACCCGTGCTAACCTTGGAGCGAAAGATAGTTGGATTAACAGCATGATCGCACCAACGGGACAACCTGGTTTTGTGAATATCTCCACCGGCCCGGCCAGTGCGGCACAATCTGTACCCGCTGTAATTCCCGTAAATGCGGCGATTGCATTGGTTCGGGATATGGGCGGAAATGCTTTAAAGTATTTTCCGATGCAGGGGCTGAGCCGTAAAGCGGAGCTAATCGCTGTGGCCAAAGCCTGTGCGGAAGAGGGTTTTGCGCTGGAGCCGACCGGCGGTATCGATCTGGACAACTTTGAAGAGATCTTGTCTATTATATTGGAAGCGGGAGTGCCGCAGGTGATTCCCCATGTCTATACATCGATCATCGATCCGCAGAGCGGAAGAACGAGAGTGGCGGACATACAACAGCTGTATCGGACGATGAAAAAGCTGGCAGATCAATATGCCTAAACATATCGCCGCTTTTGGTGAAATAATGATGCGGCTACAGGTACCGGGCTTTGAACTGTTATCTCAGGGTAACCTGCTGAAGTATTCGTTCTCCGGCACCGGAGTCAATGTACTGTCCGCATTGTCCCGATACGGACATCGGGGGACTTTGGTGTCCAGACTGCCTGCGAATCCTATTGGTGACGCAGCAACAGCCTATCTTCGGCGACTGGGCATCCAGCCGGAGCATATCCAACGCGGGGGCTCAAGTATAGGGATGTACTTTCTTGAAAACGGATTCGGGGCTCGCCCCTCCCGAGTGACTTATTCCGGTCGCCCGGAGAGCAGCTTCAATACTGCTCCTCCGGGTACTTATCCATTCGCAGAGCTGGCAGACCTCGCGGATGCTGTTCATTTCTGCGGGATAACACTGGCAATGAACGATGATGTGCGAAAAGCGATGAAAACTTATGCAAAAACGGTTAAGCAACACGGTGGTCTAGTCGTTTTTGACTGCAATTACCGCCCATCGCTCTGGGGGGAGAGAGGCTATGAGCTGGCGCGCTCCCATTACGAAGACATGCTGCATTTGGCCGACATCGTGCTGATGAATGAAAAAGACGCAATGCTAATCCTTGGTATGAAGCCCGAAGGAACTTCAAGAGAAGAACAACTTCAGGAGCTGATTCCCACAGTAGCTTCACGCTACAGTCTAAGTACGGTAGCAGGAACGCATCGGTCCATCCATGATGATAACCGCCATTCATTGCGCGGTTATATCTTCAAATCCGGTCGCTTCGCATATTCCGAGACCTTAAGCTTTCCGGTGCTTGATAGAGTCGGGGCTGGAGATGCTTATGCCAGTGGTATAATTCATGGTGAGCTGGAAGGTTTTGATCCTCAGCATACTGTAGCCTTTGCGGCCGCGGCCGGAATGCTAGCCCACACAGTAGAAGGAGACTCTCCGCTGGCCTCCGAGCAAGAAGTTATTGGTGTACTGACGGGTGCTGTAAAAGATATAATGAGATAAAGAAGAAGCTGCCTTACAGGAGAACAGGCCTGTGCGGTGGCTTTTTTTATCGCTACAAACACTGTACTTTTGTTCAGGCCAAGAATCAGATCCAATGGTTACAGGCTAGATTTGGCTTAATTAGATCTTTTTAAATAGGTGTAAAATCTCATTTTTTGCAACTTTATCCTCTATCCGGCGTCAAAGAAGAGAGAATAAGAAGGGGGAGCCTATATGAAAAAGTTAAATCTACTAGCCCTTTTAGCAGTTATTTCAATAATCTTTGTTGGATGTGCCAATACAGGGAGTAAAGATAAAGCGAATAAAAAGCTAATCGATCTGAGTTCTGTGGACTCCATTACAATCCATAATGATAGCGGCGGATTAATAACCATAACGGACCAAAAGCTAATAGAACGTTTCAATAAAGCTATACATACTGCTGAGTATGACAACGCGAAGCTTGATATTGCAGCACCTGATTATGAGGTTACTGTTGAATTGAAGAGTAAAGAAAACGAAAAATTCTCATTCTGGATTATGGGCAATAATAATGGTCTTTTCACCAAATCAGGAGTAAATGGGCATTACAAGTTATCTGAAACGGATAAGGCTGCTTTGCTTACCTTATTTCAATCAACTGAACAACAAGTAGAATCAGATAATCTAAAATTAGATGAGACCATCAAGCGAATCACATTAGCAAACGCTCTAGCACATGGTTCAGTGAATGCTAACATAAAGGATGAATACACAGATCATGAAACCATAGATACTTTCGTCCGAGCCATCCGTACTGCTGAACAAATACCAGGGAATTTAAATACCGCAACGCCTAACTACGATATCGTTCTAATTTCAGATAATAATAAATATGCCTTTCATTTATGGATTAACGAGACAAGCGAGCAAGGCATGTTAATGAATGTGAACAAAACGGATACAGGCTACACACTTACTAAGGAATCAACTGCCGAGTTAAAGAAGATTCTGTTCTCGGAAGCAAAATTTAATGGTTTGGAGTTTAATACAGAACGGAACTCTATTGGAGATCTGGTGGCCAAACCGGTTGGCCTATCCGAAAATAACTATCTGTTAAACGGTGGAGCAGTAGTTGAACTGCAAGGGATCTCTTATCATACCATTCATCTTTTCTATGGCGACCATAATGCTGTCAACGCTTTATTAGCCCATGATCCTGCTACGGATGAGGTAAAGGTGAAATGGAGTGACGAGCTCAACGATTCCAATAATCTATGGAATAATGCTTTTATGAGCAACTATAATATGCTAATCCCGCTGGATGAGGATCATCTATTATTTCTGGAATCGGATGTGACGAAAAAAGCTGGGCAATATCATTTGTCCTCATATAATGTTCTTACAGGAAAGATTGAACGACTTCGGGAAAACTTCTGGCCGCTTTCTGATGATTATGATTACATTTATAAATTTCAATGGAAAGCTGATGAGCAAAAATTGTTTATGCAGAGTTATCTCGGCAATGTATGGATCTTTGATCTGAAAACGGGAAAGGACGATGTCCATCTTCTGAAATATCGCGTAATCCCACATTCGACGACCGGGGCGCCATCCCTGTTCCTCTCACCAACTTTTAAAAGATTTGTACATGATGATGAGAGCGGCGAATTAACCTTTTACGATAATAAAGGAGTTTCTCTTCGTACTGTTCCGTTACCACAAGAGCAATATGTACCTTCTGAGAAAATAAAGTGGAACCCCGCGGGCACGATTGCCTGGATGGATTCAGCAGAGATCAACGAAAACCGAATTCTTGACATCGATATCGATTATCTGAAAATAGCTGCACAAAAAATTAATTTTTATAATCAGGATGGTCATTCCATCGGCTCCATTAAGACTGAAGGCAACCATGAAGATACAGCTATTGAAGTTGTGGGGTGGATGGACGCTAATGTAGCCGTGATAAAATCCTATACTGTAGAACTTATACACAAGGATAATGTAGGGCTTAATGTTAAGGATGTTTCTTATTATCTCTATGATGTAAAAAAGAAGCAGAAGGGGGCAAGCTTTTCGTCCATCCCTTCCCGTGCTATCGTTACTACAGATCTTCGAATGGGCGATGCCGATAATACGGGGGAAATCACTGTGAGTTTTAAAGAAATCACTTATAAAAAAGAAAAATAAATAAGCCTCGGGAGTTCACCGTAACGATCACACAAGATCATTGGGGAAGCTTTCCGAGGCTTCTTTTTATATTTAAAAGACAAATATTTAAGAATTCTCGAATTCTATATTTGTCCCGCTGTAGAACGGACGGAGGACAGCAGGTCTAGCCGGAAGCCTTGTACTAGAGTGTCACCGTTCATAAGATCGGTCTCATATGCACGATTAAAGCCTAAGCGCTGGTACAGTTTGATGGCTGAAGACATCATTTCCGAGGTGTGCAGGTTCAAGGTGGTGGCACCCAACTGTAGTGATCTCCGTGCAGCATCGCGAATCAGAAGGGTTGCAACGCCAAGACCACGAGCGGATGGAGATACGGCTAGCAGACGTAGGATCGGGGAGTGAATCCCGAGCTCCGGTTTCCCGTAAGCCGTTTCCGAGGAGCTGAACAAGAGTGCGCTACCAACGATTTTCTTGTCGATTTCAGCGATGATCCGTACGAGCGGGGTATCACCATGAACGGAATCAAGAAGCGATTTCCGATACTCCAGCCACAACGGCTCAGGCATGATCTCCGAATATTGGTGGTATGCATCTAACAGCACTTCGGCGATAGCATTACGATCTTTATTCTCAGCTTCACGGATAATGATCTTTTGTGACATGTTTTCGCTATCCCCTTTCAGACAAATGTAATGTTCATTCGAATGAAATTATTATATATGATAATTCCCAGTGGAATAAGAGGTGTTTTATAATTCTGATATAGGAATAGAAAAGTTCTATATGAAATAAACATAACGTTTGATTCAAAATCCGATTGATTTACACGGAATTAATTGTTGACAAAAAATAGGGCGATGACTAAGATATAAACAAAATCTATAGGAAAGCATCGCTATAATTCATTGTTTTTTCATCGGAATAGTAAAATTAATAAAAGCATAGGGGGATTAGGGATGAACATTGAAAATATTGAGGCCTTTGTCTACATCAATCATTATGGAAGCTTCAATAAAGCGGCCGAAGTCCTATATATCTCACAGCCGACAGTAACGGCCCGGATCCAATCGCTAGAAAGGGAACTGGATTGCAAAGTGTTTGATCGGTTGGGGAAGCAGATTAACCTGACGGATAAAGGTAAACAGTTTCTACCCTATGCGCAGCAGATTCTTCAGATTTATCAGAACGGTAAATATCAGGTTCAGGCTAAGGGGCACATTCCAAATGAACTGAGAATCGGCAGTACGGTCTCGGTTTCCAATTATTTAATGCCCCATCTGATGCTTCATTTAAAGCGCAGATATCCTCATATCACAATCAAGCTTATGACAGCTTCTACGGAAGTATTGACTGAAAAGTTAAAATCGAAAGAGCTTGATTTGGCTTTTATCCGTAAGGTCGTAAATCCGGCAATTCAAACCTTTCCATTCTGCGAGGACCCCATCTCACTGTATGTACATGAGGGACACCGCTTTGCTAAAGCACAGCGGGCTTCACTGGAGGATATCCGCCAGGAGACGTTGGTTTTTTTTGAATGCGGATCTTTGGATTGGATGCGGCTGCATCGTGTATTTGAGAGTATGGAACAGCCACCGAAGATTGAATATCAGGTAGATAACCTGGAGACAGCCAAAAAGCTGGTATTGAAAAAAGCAGGCATCTGTTTCCTTCCCGCCCTCAGTGTGCAAGAGGAAGTGGCGACGGGGTCGCTGATCCGGGTGGATATTGCGGAGACGGAAGGCATCTCCTTGCGAACCAGCCTGATTTCACTGAATGGAGAGAACGCAGAATTCATCGAAACCTTGCTTGAACTGGGGATTGGTAAAGTGGGAGATCGACTAATTGTATAGATGTATTAAAAAACTCTATTAGCGCGTGGACACATGCAGTGATAAAGTTAATTGCATATAATCACGACTATTTCGATAGGGATTATTAAATTAATTTCCGAAAGGCTGGAGGGCATGTGATGAGTGAGGTATTCAGGCTAGCAGAACTGAAGGATGCGGAGCAATTGCTAGATGTTACATATCGTGCCTATCAGCTGATTCGTGAACTCGGGCTGCATTGGCCGGCGGCCACAGCCGACTTGGCGCTTATTGAAGACAATATAGCTACGAATGAGTGTTATGTGCTTGAAGTTGACGGAACGATAGTTGCAACCATAACCCTTTCAAAGGAAGAAGAGATTAAGAAGATTAGCCCACTGCCTTTTATCAAATGGTTTGCTGCTCATCCAGATTACAGTAACAAAGGTTATGGTGGAAAACTTTTGGATTGGGTTGAAGAGAACATTATTGCTGGACAGTTACGTTCGGCTGCAGTCACGCTGGCAACGGCGAAGAAACATCCGTGGTTGGTTCAAATGTATGAACGCCGGGGGTACGAACGGTTTTTAGAACTGGATCAGCAGAACGGTGACGGCATTATGTATCTGATGAAAAAAACACTTACAGACAAACCACAGTTCATTCAAAGGGGATAAAACAATGAAAAAGTCCATTTCACTAGTATTTGCATCGGTATTGACACTGGCGATTGCCGGCTGCGGAAACAACAGTAACAGCGCTAGCAGCAATCAGAATGGAAATGCAGCAGAAGCTGCGGCACCGGCAAAGGATTCGGCAAAGGTAACTAAGATCATTGTGGGCACGGGTACTGCTTTTCCGAAAGTCTGCTTCATAGATGAGAACGGCAAACTCACCGGATTTGATGTGGAACTGCTCAAAGAAATCGATAAGCAGCTGCCAGAATATGAATTCGAATTTCAAACCATGGATTTCAGCAATCTGCTGCTGAGCCTGGAAACCAAAAAAATCGATTTGGTCGCCCATGTCATGGAGAAAAATCCGGAACGGGAGCTGAAGTACTCTTTTAACAAAGAAGCCTATGCCCACTGGAGAAACCGCATTGTAGTGGCAAAGGATAATAATTCAATCCAATCGCTTGATGATCTCAAAGGGAAAAAGGTACTTGTAGGTGCAACGAGTGCACAAGCACAAATACTCGAGAACTACAATAAAGAGAATGACAATGCGATTGATATCGTGTATCAGAATGGTGCAGCGAATGATACCGTCGCACAGATTAGTACTGGGCGTGTGGACGCTACGCTGGCTGCAGATTTTGTCCTGCCGATCATTGATCCGCAGAGTCAGCTAAAAGCTACGGGTGACGAGCTGTCATCCGCGGATATTCTCTATGTTTTCCGTAAGGATGATGCCGATTCACAAAAGCTGTCAGATGCGATTGACAGTGCGATTAAAGAGCTGAAGACAGACGGCACACTAGGCAAGCTTAGTACGGAATGGTTGGGTGCGGATGTTACAGCGGATTCGGTGAAATGATTGAGCCGGTGAGCACGGGAAGGGGGGGAATATATGGGCGCACAGTTTGATATCAGCTTTGTATTTTCGTTTTTGCCTAAGTTACTAGGGACTTTAAGCACCACGCTTCTGATTGTCGCCTGTTCTCTACTGACAGGAATTCTTGTCGGCTTTCTCGTAGCTCTGCCAAGACTTTATAAAGTGCCTGTGTTAAAAACCATCTCCGAAATCTATATTTCTTTTTTTCGGGGAACTCCGATTCTTATCCAGCTCTTCTTGTTTTATTATGGTCTGCCCGAAATTATGAAGCTGGTTCATGTCGATATGACCCGGACTCCGGTGCTTGTTTTTGTGATTCTTACTTACGGGCTGCATACGGGAGCATACATGTCCGAAATGATCCGGGCTTCTGTAATGGCGGTGGATAAGGGGCAGGTAGAGGCTGCTTATGCTACAGGGATGACGGGGTTTCAAGCCTTTACGCGAATCGTGCTGCCGCAGGCGCTCGGAATCGCAGTTCCGGTATTCTCCAATCTGGTGATTGCTCTACTGAAAGATACGTCATTGGCCTTTACTCTTGGGGTGATGGAAATGTCAGGTAAAGCACAGACGCTAGGCAGCTTAACTCAGCATTTTATTGAAACGTATATCGCGCTTGCGCTAATCTATCTGGTCATCAGCTTTACAATTGAGAAACTGCTGCTTATAGCAGAACGCCGGCTGCTGCGGCATGAGAAACGGAATACACCGGAGAAAAAATCGTTCAAAATCAACAAAAGCTGGTCCTACCGCCGCATCATTGCTGAACTTGGACCGGGTAAAGGAGGTAGCGGATTATGAAGCTGGATCCATCTTTTATCTGGACTGCTCTGGTGCAAATTTTAAGTGCAATTCCTGTGACCTTATCTATTACTGCTGTCTCAGTACTCATTGGATTTGTGATTGGTGTGGCTGTAGCGTTGATCCGGATATACAGAATTCCACTGCTGTATCCGCTGGCTGTCGGTTATGTTACGTTCATCCGCGGGACACCGATGCTGACGCATCTTTTGCTTATCTATTTTGGGCTTCCCGTGTTAATCGATGGTCTGGCAGTGCAGTTCGGCTGGAGCTTCAGGTCGGTAGCCATTCCGATGATCGGTTTTGCCTATATTTCATTCTCGATTACAGCGGGAGCCTATATGTCCGAGGTCGTCCGTTCCGGTCTGCTTGCTGTGGATCGCGGTCAGCTGGAAGCGGCCCATTCTATCGGAATGACCACACCCCAGGCACTGCGGCGGATTGTTTTTCCTCAGGCGCTGGCGGCGAGTCTGCCTAATCTGTCAAATTCGGTAATCGGTATGCTGCATGGATCTACCCTTGCTTTTACCGTTTCGGTGGTGGATATCAATGCTAAGGCGCAAATTGTAGCTTCAACGAACTGGAAGTTTTTTGAGGCTTATCTGGCGGCAGCGCTGATTTTCTGGGGACTTACGTTCCTAATCGAACGCGTGACGTCGCTGATTGAAAAAAGAATTAATCTGTACAATCGAGGTGGAGTAGCATGATCAAGCTTGCGCAAATTTCGAAGTCATTTGGTCGGAATCAGGTGCTCAACAATATAGATTTAACGGTGACGAAGGGTGAAGTTGTCGTCATTCTCGGTCCCAGCGGCTCAGGCAAAACGACACTTTTACGCTGTGTGAATTATCTGGAGAAGCCAAGCAGCGGAGAGATCGCCATCGGCGATTTCAAAGTGAACTGCAAACATCCCCGCAAAAAGGAGATTCATCTGCTCCGGCAAAAAACGGCAATGGTGTTCCAGCAGTACAATTTATTCCGCCATAAAACCGCACTGGAGAACGTGATGGAGGGACTGCTGATTGTCAAAAAGCTTCCGAAGGACGAAGCGAAAAATCGGAGTATCGCCTTACTTGAAAAGGTTGGTCTTGGCAGCAAGCTGGACGCCTATCCAAGTCAGCTGTCCGGAGGCCAGCAGCAGCGGGTTGGCATTGCCCGTGCCTTGGCGCTCGAGCCGGAGGTTATATTGTTCGACGAACCCACATCGGCGTTGGACCCAGAGTTAGTGGGTGAGGTGCTGGCCGTCATCCGTAAAATTGCCAAGGAAGGCATCACAATGATCGTGGTGACTCATGAAATGGGCTTTGCTCGCGATGTGGCGAATCATGTGGTTTTTATGGACGGAGGCGTCATTGTTGAAGAAGGGACTCCGGCAGAGCTGTTTAACCATCCGCGCGAAGAAAGAACGAAGCAGTTCCTGAAGCGGATTACACCTGAATTTAACTATTCTATATAGGAGGCAAAACAATGGCTATTACAATCAGCGTACTTGATCAAAGTCCGATCTATCCGGGAGAAACGCCGGAGGAAGCATTCCAGCATACGATCAAGCTGGCACAACTGTCCGAAGAGCTTGGATTCCACCGGTTCTGGGTTTCGGAGCATCATGACTCCGAGCAGGTAGCCGGTTCTTCCCCGGAAGTACTTATCTCACATCTTCTGGCTAAAACAGAGCGAATCCGCATTGGCTCCGGTGGCATCATGCTCCAGCATTACAGCCCATATAAGGTAGCGGAGAACTTCAATGTGCTGTCTACACTGGCTCCTGGACGAGTGGATCTCGGTGTGGGACGTGCTCCCGGTGGACTCCCACGTAGCACACAGGCACTACAGCAGGGAAAAGCTGAAACCCCAGACCTGACGGACAAAATCATCGAGCTTGAAAAGTATGTACATAACCGCCTCGAAGAAAACCATCCGCTGGCAGGGTTGAAGGCAGGTCCCCTTCCTGGTATTCCTCCTGAGTTGTATGTCCTTGGCGCGAGTGTAAGCAGCGCGGAAATTGCCGCTGAACTGGGGTTACCGTACGTATTCTCCCTGTTTATTAACAGCGATAAGGCGGTAGCGCTGGATGCCATTCGTGCTTACCGCAGCGGTTTCGCTTCTTCACAGGGCAGACAACCGCAAGCGATTATCGCTTTAGCGTTAGTGGTGGCTGAGACTGAGGAGGGAGCGAAAGAACTGGCAGGTGCGCATAAGCTGATCCGGATTCAACTGGCGAGCGGGAAGAAGCTGACAGTAGGGACCTTGGAACAGGCGGAGGAATTTGCCCGCCAGAGCAATGAAGCCTACACGATTGAAGAGCTGGAACCGGAGATTACCAAGGGAACAAAATCATCTGTCCGTGAACAGTTGTTGGAACTTTCAGAGGCATCCGGTGTCGAGGAGTTCATCATAACGACGAATGTACATCCCTTTGACAAACGGCTCCGATCCTTTGAGCTACTGAGCGAAGCAATCGCTGAAGTGGCTGCAGAGGCATAAAGCGGGCGGGCTCGGTATCACACAGGAAATCGTGTAAAGGAGGGTGACTGTAAATGACAAGTAAAGCTAAAGAGTTGAGTGCGGAAGCGCTTGAAGAAGAATTAATCGGGATACGCCGTCATCTGCACCGGCACCCGGAACTGTCCAATGAAGAATATGGCACAACAGAATATATTATTTCCCTGCTGGAGCGGGCAGGAGTCAGGATCGTAGAATACGGTCTGTCTACCGGCGTGATCGCAGAGATTGGCGGCAAAAAGCCCGGTTCGGTCATCGCACTGCGCGCAGATATTGATGCCTTACCAATCCAGGAGGAAAGCGGAGTATCCTTTGCTTCATTATATCCCGGCAAAATGCATGCCTGCGGGCATGATTTCCATACGGCTGCCTTGATTGGTGCCGCCTATCAATTGAAACAGCGAGAGCAGCAATTACAGGGAACGGTGCGCCTGTTATTCCAACCAGCCGAGGAGAAGGCGCAGGGTGCACAACGAATCATTGCTAGCGGGGCACTAGAAGACGTCCGGGCAGTGATCGGGCTGCATAACAAGCCAGACCTGCCAGTCGGAACCATCGGTATTAAGGGTGGTCCTTTAATGGCAGCAGCTGACGGGTTTGTGATAGAAGTGCAGGGTGGCAGTTCTCATGCTGCCGTTCCGGAAGCTGGCATAGACCCGATTGTAGCGGCTTCGCATATTGTGACGGCATTCCAGTCCATTGTAAGTCGCAATGTCAGCCCGCTGCAGAGTGCGGTGGTCAGTGTGACGCAGATTCACAGCGGCAATTCATGGAACATTATCCCCGAAAAAGCGGTGCTTGAAGGGACGATCCGCACCTTTGATGAAACGGTGCGCAGCAAAGTGCTGGACCGGTTTCAGGAAGTGGCGGTCGGTGTAGCAGCGGCTCTTGGAGCAGAAGCTACCGTTCGCTGGATAGAAGGGCCACCTCCGGTTATCAACGATCCCTCCCTAGCAGCGCTTGGAGGTGAATCGGTCGATGCTCTTGGCTACCGAGCGATTCAGCCAGAGCTTTCTCTGGCTGGAGAGGATTTCGCCTTCTATCAGCGCGTGGTACCCGGACTGTTCGTTTTTGTAGGTACTGAAGGAAGCCAGGAATGGCATCATCCGGCCTTCAATCTGGATGAACGCGCACTCCCTGTGGCAGCACGTTTCCTTGCGGATGTAGCTGTACGATCCCTAGTGCAGTACAGTCCCGATGGAGGTGCAGAATTATAGCTGAACATAACAGTTACGATGTAATTATCGTCGGCGCAGGCTCGATGGGCATGAGTGCCGGTTACTATCTTGCGAGGCGCGGAGTGAAGACGCTGCTAATTGATGCCTTTGATCCTCCACATACACAGGGAAGCCATCACGGGGAAACGCGGCTGATCCGGCATGCTTACAGTGGTGATCCCGCCTACATTGATTTGGCTCTGCGGGCAGATCGTTTATGGAAAGAAGCTGAGCAGTTGAGCGGAATAGAACTGCTTGTCCGCTCGGGTGTATTGAATCTCGCAGATAGTGCAGTGTATTCCTTTAGCGGTCGTCTCGCGGAAGCAAAGATACGGAAGGTGCCGGTCCAGCAACTGGATGCCGGAGAGATCCGGCGGCGCTGGCCGGGATTGAACATTCCGGAAACATTCGCAGCAATGTATGAACCGGATGCCGGGTATTTGTACAGCGAGCGCTGTATCACCGCCTACCGCCAGCTTGCCCTTGGACAGGGTGCGGAACTGTTGACGAACACTTCGGTAGTAAACATCACCGCCCGCGAAAGCAGTGTAACGGTTCATACAACAAACGGCGATTATCACGGAGCGTCAGCTATCCTTAGTGCCGGAGCCTGGTTTGGTGCGTTAGCGCCTTTTGTGCATTTGCCAATCAAGGCGATCCGCAAAGTTGTGGGCTGGTTTGAGAGTTCACCTGCTTTTGCAGCCGGTAACTTCCCTGGCTTCACGCTAGGAGTTGAGGAAGGTGGCTATTATGGCTTTCCCAGCATTGCTGGAGCCGGTCTGAAGATCGGCCGGCACGATACGGGGCTGGAATGGAAACCAGGCACACTACTTGCTCCCTTTGGCAGTGAAACCAGCGATGAGCAAGACCTCCGAAGAGTACTGGAGACTTACATGCCGGGTGCAGCTGGCCGATTACTTAAAGGCTCTGTATGCAAATATGAGCATACACCTGATGAAGATTTCATTATTGACCGCCATCCGCTCCACTCCAATGTGCTGGTAGCCGGAGGGTTCTCAGGGCATGGTTTTAAATTTTCTAGTGTTGTAGGTGAAATACTTGCTGATTTGGCGACAAGTGGAGCTACCAACCACAACATTCAACCTTTTGCGTTATCACGTTTTACACCTGATCATTCGCAAGCAGGCCTTATTTTGGAGGGGATTTAATGAGCAAAGTTCAAATTAGCAATTTTTTAAGTACGCACAACCAACTGGTGCATGCAACCGCAGGGTTATCAGAGGAACAGCTGAAATGGAAGGCAGCACCAACGAGTTGGAGTATTACTGAGGTTTTAGCCCATCTAGCTGATCACAGCATTGTGGTTTCGTTCCGTATACGTGATATTCTCGCTGCTACAACTGCGCAGCTGCCAGTCTTCAATCAGGACGCTTGGGTCAGCGGCCAGTACGCCAATAGTGGTAGTGCTTCCGATAGTCTGGAGTTGTTCCGCAGCCTGCTTTATTATAACAGTCTATTGTTTGAACGGCTCAGCGCAGAGGATTGGGAGAAAAGCGGGGTTAACGTCAAGGGGGAAAACGTTAAAATTTCCGATATCGTCCATAGCTTCACCGCACATGTAGAGAGACATCTTGGTCAGATTGAGCGAATCAAGCAGGGCGCAGTTAATGCATCGTTCGTGCAATGAATACTTTCATAGTTAGTTTTGCATGAAGTAAAACCTGGGAATCGTATGCTCACAAAACTTTTAGGAGGAATGAACATGACCAAACCAAAACAACTGAAGCTAGGCGCACTGCTGCATGGAGTAGGAGGCAGCACGTCGATGTGGCGCCATCCTGATGCTAAGCCGGATGCAAGTGTAAACTTTGAATTATACAAAGCGTGGGTACAGAAGGCAGAAGAAGGCAAGCTGGATCTGATCTTCATCGCAGACGGTTTGTACATTAATGAAAAGTCCATTCCGCATTTCCTTAACCGGTTTGAACCGCTGACCATTCTTAGCGCACTCGCCGCCGTCAGCACCAACATCGGTCTGGTTGGTACCCTGTCCACCTCCTACAGTGAACCGTTTACCGTCGCGCGTCAATTCGGCTCACTGGATGTAATCAGCGGTGGCCGGGCCGGCTGGAATGTGGTGACTTCACCGCTGGAAGGCTCTGCCTCGAATTATAGCAAAACAGAGCATCCTGACCATGGCAAGCGTTACCGTATTGCTACCGAATATTTGCAGGTGACACGCGGATTATGGGATTCCTGGGAGGATGATGCGTTTGTTCGAGACAAAGAAACAGGTGTATTCTTTGATCCGCAAAAAATGCATACCCTGGACCATCAAGGAGAGTTCTTCTCCGTGAAAGGACCGCTCAATATTGCTCGTTCGAAGCAGGGGCAGCCAGTCGTGTTTCAGGCAGGTTCCTCAGAAGTTGGTAAAAATTACGCCTCAAAGGAAGCGGATGCTATCTTCACTGGCCACGAAACGCTAGAAGATGCCCAGGCATTCTATAGCGATGTTAAGACAAGGGTAGCTTCATTTGGCCGGGATCCGAATGAGGTGCTGATCTTTCCTGGTATTGCACCAATCATTGGCGACACATCAGAGGAAGCAGAGCGCAAATATCAGGAGGTTGCTGGTCTCGTGACGATTGAGAATGCACTGAACTATTTGGGCAGATTCTTCGAGCATCATGATTTCTCGCAATATCCGCTGGATGAACCGTTCCCTGAGCTTGGTGAGTTGGGGCGCAATAGTTTTCAGAGCGGCACGGATAAAATCAAAAAGGACGCGAAGGAGAGAGGCTTAACACTAAGACAGGTCGCCTTACAATCCGCTACCCCGCGCAGCAGCTTTATTGGCACACCTGAGCAAGTGGCTGATCAGATTCAAACCTGGTTTGAGGGTGGAGGAGCAGACGGATTTATGATCGCAGCTGCTGTTCCTAATGGACTGGAGGAATTCGTCGATCGGGTAGTGCCGATTCTGCAAGAGCGGGGCCTGTTCCGCACTGAATACGAAAGTAGCACCCTGCGTGGAAATCTCGGTATTCCATTGCCAGAGAACCGCTATTCCAAGGCTTCACAACCGGTAGGGCAAAAAGCCGTACATTAACAATAATAATTTGAATCGAATAATTAGCTTTCGTCATAAAAAATGTAACGCAGCCGTTTAAGGCTGCGTTTATTTGCGTGCGCGCGGAGCTTGTCTAACAACGTAAGCGCTTTAAAGAACCAATCAGAGCAATAGATAACCAATCACTGTTATATAGGCAGGGTTCCCGCTGCACCTTATGATAGAAATATCAAGGAGGGATGTAAATTGTACGCTAAGTTCTACAAGTACCGATGGCAATATTTAATGATTCTTCCGGGAGTGCTGTTGCTATTTCTGTTCAGCTATATTCCGATGGCAGGGATTCAGGTCGCCTTCCGCGACTTTCAGATTGGCACCTCGATCTGGAACAGCACATGGGTGGGATTAGACAACTTTTCTTTCCTGCAAGATCCCCAGTTTTTAACTGTCGTCAAAAATACGTTATATATATCTGTGCTTAAGTTCATCTTCGGATTCCCGGCACCGATTCTACTGGCACTGGTGATTAACGAGGTAACCCGGCCTGTATTTAAGCGATTCGTGCAATCGGTCAGCTATTTGCCACATTTTTTCTCATGGATTGTAGTCGCTTACATCCTGCAGTCTTTTCTGACATTGGATGGTGGGCTGGTCAATCAGTTCATCGAGAAAGCAGGCGGTGATCCTGTATTTTTTCTAGGTTCCACGGAGTGGTTCCGGCCCATGGTTATATTAAGCGGCTTGTGGAAAGAGACCGGCTGGAACACGATTCTCTATTTGGCTGCGATCACAACGATTGATCCGCAATTGTATGAATCCGCCAAAGTAGAGGGTGCAGGAAAGCTAGCCCAGATTCGGCATATCACCTTCCCGGGTACTCTACCGACAATATCGATTGTGCTAATTCTGAGTATCCCAAGCCTGATTTCAGTAGGGATGGATCAGATTTATCCGCTGATGAATTCTGCTAATCAAGGGGTCGCGGATGTACTGGATACGTATATCATCCGCAACGGATTGCAGCAGGGATATTTTGGGATGGCGACCGCAGTGGGATTGTTATCCTCAGTGATCAGTTTGATATTGGTTGTTTCGACTAATCAGTTATCCAGAAAAATAAATGGTGAAGGATTATGGTGATGGTATATGAAGCTCAGCAGAGGTGAAAAAATAGCTCAATACGTCATCGTCATAGTACTGGCCGGTCTGTGCTTGTCTGTACTATATCCATTCCTGTACATGCTGGCCATCTCACTGAATGACGGTGCAAGTGCGGCCAAAGGTGGCGTGTATCTATGGCCCAAGAATTTCACATTAATTAATTATGAGATTGTATTAGGAAATGAGATTATCCGCCAGTCTTATCTAATTACAATCGCTAGGACAGTCATTGGCACATTCGCAGGACTTATCGTCACACTTCTGGTGGCCTTTGGCTTGTCCTACCGCGGTCTTCCATTAAGAAGCACGATACTAGGCTATGTTCTTTTAACCATGTTATTCAGTGGAGGACTGGTTCCTTTCTATATTCAGCTTAATAATCTCGGGCTTATCAACACGTTCTGGGTGTATATTTTCCCCGGGCTGTTCTCGGTCTGGAACATGTTTGTCATGCTGAAGTTTATACAGGGAATCCCTGAAGCTCTGGTAGAATCCGCTGAACTAGATGGAGCCGGTCCTGTTCGTACTCTGATTCAGATTATTATTCCACTCTCTCAACCTATGCTTGCCGCACTTGGATTGTTTACCGCAGTGGGACACTGGAATGACTGGTTCGCCGGTGCTTTCTTCGTCACGAAGCAGAACCTGATTCCGGTGCAGACCTTCCTGCAGCAATTGCTCGCTGCACAGGATTTATCCGCTGTCCTTGGCTCGAATACCAATCAGGAGGCTTTGGCGAGAAGCTCACAAATGCAGAACATTACGCTGATGTCGATTAAGATGGCAGTCGTTATGGTGAGTGCAATCCCCATCCTGTGCGTGTATCCGTTCCTGCAGAAATATTTTGTGAAAGGAGTTCTTGTAGGGTCAGTAAAAGGTTGATTTTCAATAATAGAACAGGGGGAAAAATCAATGATATTCAAAAAAACGGGTCTAGCCGCTTTGGCTGCAGCAACCTTACTGATGTCTATTGCCGGATGCTCCGGATCAGGTGGGAATACTGCGAACAAGCCTGGAAGCGACAATGAAACGTCAAGTAACCAGCCCGCCAGTGGCTCGACTTCTTTTAATCTCTGGCTTGGATGGACGGCAACCATCAATAATGATAGTTTGGTCCAGAAATATTGGCGTGAACAGGAGCCTGGAGTAAATGTGAAGCTGGAAACCACTCAAGGCGACGCAATGACTGCACTTAATTTGAAGATAAACACAGGCGGCTTTGAAGATGCAGCTATCTTCAGCCGAAACGAAACGGTCAAAAGCGCGATGAACCGGTCGAAACAGCTTATGCCGCTAGAGCAGTATTTCGACATGCCTGACAAATATCCAGGACTGGCGTCTATTCCAAAGCAGTATCTGGAACTTATGAAGGATAATGAGGGCCATATCTGGTCCATTCCTACCTGGTTTGACCAAAACCCGGAAGATCCGTGGCCAGGCTGGGCATCTCAAGCCTGGATTGTCAGAAGTGATGTGCTGGAGAAAACAGGTATGACCAAAGAGGACTTAGCAACGTTAGAAGGAGTTGAGATCTTCCTTCGGAAAGCTGCAGAAGAGAAGGATGCTTCCGGCAAATCGCTTATTCCTCTATCATTCCTGATGGACACTAGTGATAATCTGGGCTGGAGCGATGAAAACGCGATTTTGACAGCATTCGGGGTGACTACAGCAGGTAATGGCGTTGACAAACGCGGCGATGATTTTGTATTCGCTTACGACGATCCCAATTATAAAGCAGCTTATCAATGGATGAACAAGATGTACCAGGAGAAGTTGATCGATCCAGAGGTCGTCACCAGCAAAAGAGAACAGTATACAGAAAAGAACAAATCGGGTCGTATTGCCTTCAATGTCGGCAGCTTCTGGAACATTCCTGCCTCAGCCTGGGAGACATTGGACGGCCCAACAGAGCCAGGGTGGTTTTACGAAGCGATCCCTTTTCCTAAAGTGGATGGTGTAGAGAAAGTCGGAATTAACCAGGTTACCAATCCGAATCCAGGCTATGATGTCTATGTTAGTGAAAAAACTAAAAATCTGGAAGCTATTCTGAAATTCTTCGATTATACCTTGCAGCCAAAACCCGAGCAGCAGCAGGTCATTAATGAAGGACCGGCGGGATTATACTGGGATTGGATTGATCAACCGTTGGGCAAATGGAAATTCACAGACGAAACCTACAAGACGAGCCGCAATTCCGGAGACACCGCACAAAAAGCTAAAGTCACCCCTGAGCTTTACATGACTGCCTCTTACAGCAATGAATGGTACCCATGGTGGAACACAGAGGATGCAGGAAAAGCCGGAGCTGCTAAGACCATTAAGTTCACTGAAGCTATCGGCAAAATGGGAACGATCCGCGTGGCAGAGCCTTATGATCTATTCCAGATGAAACAGGGCGGCGCATGGGAGAAATATTCACCGGAGATCGAAAATATCCGCAAGGAATATCGAGCCAAGCTTTTAATGGCCAAAGACGAGGGGCAATTCGAAAAGAATTGGAGCGATTTCCAAGCAGCACTAGAGAAGCGTGGGCACTGGAGTGAAGTCAAGCAGGAGTGGCTGGATACGTACAAGGAGGAAGTAACAGCCTTGCAATAGACAACCGTGATGCTCTTTCAGTCGCGGATCGTAAACGATAAAAAATTAATGGAGCACCTCTCACTTGGAGGGGGCTCCCTTTGCACTTCATGGGGGGAATCTATGATTAAACAACAAATAGAGAAATGGATCATCCGTATGACCCGTTCCATGAACCTGAGGAGTAAAATTGTATTATTCTACGGACTCATTGTATTTCTCCCCACCGTACTGCTGGCTGCAGGTGCAGGGTACATGATGCTTCATACGGTGCGGGCCAATTATATGCTTACGATCAGGGAAGCCGTTCGGCAAAGTGCGCAGAGTATTGAATTCAGGAAGCAAAGCTATGATCTGCTGGCTACCCGAACGGCTACGGATGGTGAGCTGATCTCTAGATTAGCCAGGGACTATGCGGATATCGATGAACAATTGGGTACGGTCAATTATGTGGACCGTTCCTTCCTGCTCACCAGTAAATACTTGCCAGGGATTGAGAATTTCCGAATCTATCATACCAACGATACACTAGTGCAAGATGGAGGGCTTCTGTGGAAGCCGGAAGAACGGAGCCTTTCGGGAATTCGAGAGCGGGATTGGTATACGAAAATGCTTCGCACAACAGACAATCTGGTATGGACTAATGCAGCTGACGACAGGACTAAGCTAGTGGTATCCCATAAAATTCTGAACGCGTATGGAGATGTTTACGGGATTGTGTACCTGTTACTGAACTATAACGGTGTCTTCATGGAATCGTTCGAACATCCTTTTGAAGGGGCCGGAGAATTGTATATCGTTGACGACAACGAACGCATTATTGCATCCTCGGAGCCCTCTGAAATTGGCAGCCGGTTATCCTCATCCTCCTTAGGTCAGTACTGGAACAACTCGTTGGAAACCTCAGCGACAAAAAGCGGGATGATGCTGATCACTCAGGAGATTAAGTCTGGCTGGACGGTTGCCGCACTTGTGCATCTTGACCGACTGGAGGAGCAGTCTACGCGGATTATGTACTATATCGGAGCAGGTATTGCTTTTTTCCTGCTGCTGTCCATCTTTCTAATCATGATTGTACTTAAAAATGTGATTTGGCGGATCCGCAAGCTGGGCACCAGGATGACAGATATCTCACAGGGCTATTTCGAAGTTACAGTGAGAAACCGTGACAACGATGAGCTGGGGGAGCTTGAGGTATTGTTCAATTCCATGTCTGGCCGTTTGAGAAAACTGGTCGAAGAACATACAGAGGCCATGCTCAAAGAGCGGGAGCAATCATTCAGGGCGTTGCAGGCACAGATTAACCCTCATTTTATTTATAATTCGTTAAGCCTGATCCGTTGGCGGGCATTAGATCAGCAGGACGAATTGCAAATCCGAACCATAGATGCGCTGACGACATTCTATCGGCTGGCACTCAATAACCGGGTTAATGTGACGCTGATCCGTGACGAAATTGAGCATCTGAAAGCGTATATCGAAATTCAGCAGCTGCGTTATCCCGGTCAGGTATCCGTAGAGTGGCTGGTAGAGCCGGACGTTCTTGACCTGTACAGCATTAAGCTGATCCTACAGCCAACGGTCGAGAACTGTTATCTGCACGGGGGCATCACAACTAGAACTCATGCTTTTATACAAATTACGATCAAACGAGTGGAGAATACGGTGCAGTTTCAGATTTTTGATAATGGAAAAGGGATTGGCAGTGAGAAGCTGGAACAGATCCGTGCCGGCAGCTACACGGGTACGCAAAACGGATTCGGGATGAACAATATCCGTGAACGTCTTGCATTGTATTTTGGCACAGAGGGCCGCTTTGAGATTGAAAGTGTAGAAGACGAATGGACTTGTGTAACCATTGATATCCCTGTTTGCAAGGAAAGTCCTGAGATAAAAAAGGGGGATGGAGCTTAATGCGGGCATTAATTGTCGACGACGAGCCTATGCAGATTCAAGGGCTTCTTCGTCATATTGGCTGGAAAGCTCTGGGGTATGAGGAACCGTTAACTGCATTATCTGGTGAAGAAGCACTAACGATTCTAGGAGAAACTCCTGTGGATGTGATGATCGCTGACGTCTCGATGCCCGGTATGACAGGGATCGAACTGCTCGCCAGATGCAGAGCGGATTATCCGACACTCCAGTCTTTACAGACTGTGATGATCAGTGGATATGACGAGTTTGAATTTGTGCAGGAGGCTATACATCTGGGAGCTAAAGCTTACGTTCTGAAGCCCATCAAGACGGAAGAACTCGAAATGAAACTGGCTGTGTTCAGAGAAGTAGTTGAGAAGAAAAAACAGATTGAACAGGAAACCACTGTACTTAGGGAGAAAGTTACAGAGAGCTATGAGGTGCTGCAGGAACGTTTCGTCAAAGATATGGTTGAAGGCTGGATCCACAGTGAAGAGCTGCTCGAATCCTGGCGGCGCCTGCTGGATCTGCCTAATGGGGAATGGCAGGCAACATTATTCCTGTTCGGATATGACCGCAGGTTCCTAGATAATCCGCATGATGCCAAGGATCGGATCCTGCTTAGCGAAGGGCTATTGAACTGCGTTAAGACTGGTCTATCTGGTTTCTCCGGTACCTATATAGGGAAGACAGGAGCGGATGAACTGGCCGTCATTGTGCTGAACGCAACGCCATTGGTGCGGGCAAGACTTGAGAAGCAGCTTGCGTTTATCCAAGATATCCTAAGAGAGCAGTATAAAGCCTCCGTCTCGGTCGGAATCAGCAGAGAGTGTTTGTTCTGGACGGAAATACCGTTGCTGTATAAGGAAGTAAGGCATATGATGAGCGGTGCCAGGCTGGCCGGCTACGGACAAATCCTCTATTTCGACCGGAACTTGATGAATGAATATCATGATTTCAGGTTGCGTGAAGAATACATTCCGGAAATCGTTAAGCTACTGGACAGAGGAGAGAGCGATAAAGCTTCCGCTTATTTCAATCATGCTTTCGAAGTGTTACTTGCACGAGAGCCTGTATCCTTTTCCTATGTGCAGGCTTTCGGAATGGGTTTGCTTAGCGAGCTAGCCAGAAAACTGAAGCGTGTACATGAGAAGGAAACAGAGATGAACATCCTCATGTGGCAGCGGCTGATCGACTGTACAGGCGTAGATGAAGTCAGGAAGGTCGTACTGGAATATTTGGCGCAATATGCTAAGCTTAATCAAAGAGAGCAGGTCGCTCAGCAGCATAACCTTATCCAGCGGGTCGCCCGCCAACTGGAGGAGCATCTGCATGAGAACATGACTGTTAAGCAGCTTGCTGAGCAGTTCCACTTGAATCACAGCTATTTAAGTGTTCTCTTCAAGAAAGAAATGGGCCGGACGATTTCCGACTTCGTGCAGGAAGCGCGTATGAACAAAGCCAAGGAACTGCTTCGTGACCCCAATATTAAGGTTTACGAGGTTGCCGAGCAGGTGGGCTTTCAGACCGCGGCTTATTTTGCCTTCCTTTTTAAGAAAACAACCGGCACTACACCTCAGGAGTTCAGAGATTATCATTATTAGGAGTGATATTTTGCAGACAAAGATCAGCCTGGAAGGCGAATGGAAGTTGCAATTGGATGAGGGAAAACAAGGACTGGCATTGCCTTTTACAGATGTTATCACACTGCCCGGAACAACGTCCTACGCACGCAAAGGTCCGAAGAACGAGGATGTTTTAGTAAGCGCATTAACGGATGAGTATTTGTTTGAAGGGCAAGTCTGGTATTCAAAAGAGGTCGTCATTCCGGAAGAACTAGCCGGCAAAGTCTGCTTCCTATTTTTGGAACGTACGAGACTGACGACTCTATGGCTGGACAATCAGGAAATAGGCAGCCGTAACAGTCTAAATACCCCACATATATATGAGTTGCCGCAGCTTCAACCTGGGAATCATACGCTCACCATCCGCGTGGACAATACTGGTTACCCAACCAAAGGTGGACATTTAACGTCGCAGGATACCCAAACCAACTGGAACGGGATTACCGGACGTATGGAGCTTCAGTTCTATGGTGAGTCACGGCTCAGCGGCATCCGGCTCGATCCGGATCTCTCAGCCCGCTCAGTCCGAATCACGGCAACCTTGGACAGCAGGAATGAATCTATACTTACAGTGTCTGCTCAGAGCTTCAACAGCGACAATACACATGCTGTGGACGAGCGGGAGTACCCAGTCTCACCGGGTAGTTTTTCCGTCAACTATGAGCTAGGTCAAGACGCGCTGCTCTGGAGTGAAGGCGCTCCCAATCTTTATAACATAAACCTTGTTTTGAAAGACAGCGATGGATATATAACGGACCGACAGGAGCTCGTTTTTGGATTGAAGGAATTCCGGGCAGAGGGCGATAAGTTTACAATCAACGGAGAAAAAACCTTCCTCCGCGGCAAACATGACGGCCTGATCTTCCCGCTTACCGGTTATGCCCCGACTGACGTCGAGGAATGGGTAAGAATCCTGGGCATCTCCAAGTCTTACGGCATCAATCATTATCGCTTTCATACCTGCTGTCCGCCGGAAGCTGCTTTCACCGCAGCGGATATGCTCGGTATCTACATGCAACCAGAGCTTCCCTTCTGGGGAACAATCACGGAAGAAACCGACGAGGGCCATAATCAGGCAGAGCAGGACTATCTGATCAGCGAAGGCTATGCCATTCTTCAGGCTTTTGGCAATCACCCCTCCTTCGTGATGATGTCGCTTGGCAACGAGCTGTGGGGCAGCAAAGCCAAGATTGATTCCTTCCTAAAGGACTATAAAGCATTTGATAACCGGATTCTCTATACACAGGGGTCCAATAACCACCAATGGGTGCCAGAAATTCTTGAACATGACGATTTCTTCAGCGGCGTGCGCTTCTCCAGAGATCGGCTGTTCAGAGGCTCCTATGCGATGTGTGATGCTCCATTAGGTCATGTCCAGATTGATCTGCCAGGCACGATGAAAGACTATGACGATCAGATTGTCCCTCAGGATTTCTTCAACGAAGAGGGGATGGAAGCTGCCGCTGGCGGCGAGATCCAGATCCAGTATGGTACGGAAGCCAAGACGGTGAAGGCTGGAGACGCTTCCGCAGAATGGATACCGCACATTCCGGTAATCTCGCATGAGATTGGACAGTATGCTACCTATCCTAATTATGAGGAAATCGATAAATACAACGGTCCGCTCAAAGCTGAGAATTTCAAAATTTTCCGTGAACGACTGGAAAGTAAAGGGCTGGGTCATTTGGCCGCCAAATATTTTGAATCCTCGGGGCAACTGGCAGTAGCTTGCTACAAAGAGGAACTCGAGGCGGCATTCCGCTCCCGGCGGCTTGCGGGCTTCCAACTGCTTGATTTGCAGGATTTCAGTGGCCAGGGAACGGCGCTGGTGGGTGTCCTCAACGCCTTTATGGATTCCAAAGGAATGATAAGTGCTGAGGACTGGAGAACTTTTTGTAATGATGCCGTTCTGTTGGCGAGATTTCCCAAGTATAACTATGTCTCTGGTGAAACGTTCGATGCCCATGTCGAACTGAGCTGTTTCCGCAGTGGTATGCCGAGTACATTTGAACTGCATTGGGAGCTTACCGAGGATTACGGTATACTCGCCTCAGGTTCAACCGAGGTGGACATACCTGCAGGAACGAATTATATCGATATCTGCGATCTGGCAATAAAACTACCTGTAGTTGACCGGATGAGTACTATCGTATTGTCCCTCTCCATACAGGGAACAGATATCCGTAAGAGCTATGACCTGTGGATTTATCCAGTGAAGAGTGGCAACATGCTGGAGGGTGTCCATGTCTTCGACAAGCTATCTGATGATGCACTTGCATTGCTGGAGCAAGGTGAGAATGTACTGCTTATGCCGAAACCGGAATCTCTCAAAAATGCTGTTGAAGGTTATTACTGCACAGATTTCTGGTGTTATCCAATGTTCCGCTCGATCTCAGAGAGCATGAACCGGCCAGTACCCATTGGTACTATGGGGCTGTTGATTGATAACAACCACCCGGCGCTGCGTGAGTTCCCGAGCGAGGAATATTCTACTTATCCTTGGTGGAGTATTGTTGAGAATTCGAAATCGCTCATCATGGATGCAGCTGACCGCAACTGGAATCCCGTAGTGCAGACTATCGATAATTTTGAACGCAATCATAAGCTGAGTTTCCTAGTGGAATGCAGTGTAAGAGCAGGCAACCTGCTGATATGCGCATTGGATGCTGTTAAGGTTAGCGATACGCCGGAAGGCAGACAGTTCTTATCCAGCCTTGCGGGTTATATGAAATCAGACGATTTCAAACCACAGTACAAGGCCAATGTTGCGGAGCTACTAGAGCTGATCCAATAGGCAGAGGCAGGCGATTACTAAGGCTCCTTATCGCATTTCATATGAATGAACAGTCCAAGGGCGCTATACTAAAAACTACTTTCTTCATTGAGTAAGACAGAAGGTTTCATCGTAAAAACTCTAGAGCAGCGTTTCTCATAATAAAGAGAGATTCGCTGCTCTTAGTTTTTTGCTGCTTTTAGTTTATTGGTAGCCGCCAGCTTTAACAGTGTATCGTTATCTGAGTCTCTGAGGGTTTCGGACCCAGATGACACTATTTGCTAATTTTCAGCCTTTTGAACAACATTTCGGACTCCAGTGACGCTATTGCTTAAAAAGAGGTCCATATGAGTTGTATTTCATACAGATAGTGGCTATGGGGACCGTTAGCCCACCAAAAGTACAATAATACTGCTTTTAGCGTCATCTATGTCCGATAGGTGGTGCTACATTGTTGCAATAGTTCTTAAAACTTCTATCGAACAAAAAGTAAAGGAGTTCACCAAGCAGCCTTTCGCGGCTGAAGGGAACTCCTTTTTTCGCGTTCGACGTATTACACGTATTGGTAAAGCACGGGAGTCAGAGGCTCCGAAACAAAACAAGCCTTAAAAAGTCACCTCTATAGATGATTGCTGATAACCCTCACTCCAGCCTAGAGGGGTTGTTTGTGTTTATCAGCAACTGAGCAGTTTTACAAACGATTTCACAGGGTTGGAGACCTTTGAAAACATTAACCCGGTGCTATCATTGGTAATGAAGCTACACACCTAAAGTTGTAAGCGCATTAACGAATGGCGCCAGAGCCGCTCATCGTCAGGAACAGCGCCAAATTTAGCAGGGTTTGGGGGAACGGGAGAAGACATGAATGAAATTCTATTGAACGATTTGAAGTGGGAAGTCAAAGGGTATTGGCCCTGGGTTCCGCTAAAGGGCACCAGTATGGAGCTGGGACAGGAATTGATGGGGGTTACGGACTGGATGCCTGCCACTGTGCCGGGTGGAGTTCACTATGATCTCTTCAGACAGGGCTGGATTACCAACCCTTATCAAGAGTTAAATAGCCTGAGTTGTGAATGGGTGGAGAACCGCTGGTGGGTTTACCGTACGACCTTGAAACAGCCTGAGCTGAGAGCAGCCAGAGTTGAACTGGTCTTTCAGGGACTGGACTATGAAGCCTCGGTATACGCTGATCATTTACTGCTGGGTGAACATAAAGGTATGTTCGAGCCGGCTGTATTTGATGTTACAGACCTGCTCTCCGGGCGGGAAAGCCTTGAAATTTCAGTGCTGTTGAAGCAGGCGCCAGATGAAATGGGGCAAATCGGCAAAACCTCGGCTACCTTCACGCAGAAGAGCCGTTTTAATTATAAATGGGATTTCTCTACCCGGTTGGTCAATGTCGGAATCTGGGATGATGTGGTATTGAGGGTACATCAACAGTGCTCTTGGGATGATGTGTCGATCACTACAGATGCGGAGTTTGGCGAGAACGATAGAAATCAGATCTCGTCTGGTCGAATCACCATTCAAGCAGGAATCAAGCGAATGGCTGGCTCTGAAGATGATGGGACACTGACAGCGAGCATCACCTGTACTGATCCGGAGGGGAATCTGCTGCTGGTTCAATCGCGACCAGTTCGAGCTGGAGAGCTTCTGAACGCGGAGCTGGAAATACCCGAACCTGAGCTATGGTACCCAAACGGTTATGGAAAGCAGCCACTGTACAATCTTGAACTAAAGCTACTGGATGAAGCTGGAATGGAATTGGATACCCAGAGCTTTCAAACGGGCATTCGCAAGCTCGATTATATCCACAATGTAGATAGTCCAGACAACGCCCTACCATATACAGTGGTGATTAACGGAAGCAAGATCTATATGAAAGGGGTAAATATGACCCCTCTGGACCATCTCTACGGTAATGTAACGGTTGAACAATATCAACTGATGATTCGTCTGATGAAAGCAGCTCATATTAATCTCGTTCGGGTATGGGGCGGTGGAATCATTGAGAAAAAGGCTTTTTACGACTTATGTGATGTAAACGGCATTATGGTCTGGCAGGAGTTCATTCAGTCCAGTTCAGGTATTGACAATATCCCTTCGAAGCAGCCGGAGTTTTTGGAGCTGCTTCACAAGACTGCCTGCACAGCGCTCTGTGACAAACGCAATCATGTATCGCTAACGGTATGGAGCGGCGGCAATGAATTAATGAGTGAGCCAAATAAGCCTTCCGACAGCAGCGATTCCAATCTGGCGATGTTGAAAGAACTGGTAGAACAGTATGATCCGCAGCGACTCTTCCTACCGACCTCAGCTTCCGGCCCGGTAGAATATATTACGGATGCAAAAGGTCAGGGGCATGATGTGCACGGTTACTGGAAGTATATGGGAAACCCTTATCACTACGAGTTATATGGCAGCAACGATAATCTGCTGCACAGCGAATTTGGGGTGGACGGTCTGAGTTCTCTCAAAAGTCTGGAGAAATTTCTGAGTGAGACCAACCGGCGACCGGTTTCTATGGAGAACAACGCGATATGGAGACATCACGGGGAGTGGTGGGATACGCTGAGCCGTGAAGAAGAAATGTTCGGCAGCATGACAGATTTGGAGCAGTTCTCTGCCTGCAGCCAGTGGATACAGGCGGAAGGAATCCGGTTCGTGCTGGAGGCTAACCGCCGCCGTAAGTTCCGAAACAGCGGCAGCATTGTCTGGCAATTCAACGAGCCGTGGCCGAATGTGTCCTGCACTAACCTTGTCGATTATTACGGTGAAACGAAGATGGCCTACCATTGGGTGAAATCTGCCTTCCGTCCGCTACATGTTTCGCTGGACTACCGCAGTCTACTGCTTACACCAAGCACCGGATTTCAGGGAGATGTATACGTGCATGGAGGAAATGGACACAGGGTAGAAGTCGACGCGGAAGTCTTCGATGCAGTCGGACGGTGCATCTATCAGCAATCATTTGAGGCAGAGGGAAACAAAGATCAGGCTGTCGGCGCTGGGGTGCTGAATTTCAACGTGCCAGAGCATGACGATGCTTTATATTTCGTCAGATTGTCCTACCAGGACGGCGATGAAGCACCACAGCAGAATTTATATGTATTCTCTACCAATAAAAAGCATCCATATGCTCCCGCGCTTGCACTTATAGGAGGCAATCTTGAGGTGCGTCAGGAGAGTTTATGGCAGCCGACGGGTCCTCAGGAGAAGAGCCAGCAGGCCCGTTTTACAGTCCGAAATACCGGTAGTGAAGTTTTGCTGCATGTACATGCAGAGGAAAGGGGAGACCGCTACTGGATGGAAGCGGATGAGCAGTTCCATACCCTCTTTCCGGGTGAGACCAAAACAGTAACGGTTACTTGCACTCCTAAACTCTCAGGAGGATTCCTGTCTGGGGAAAATTATAGGATCACAGATGGCTTGCCAGAAATTAGATTCATGTCGTTCCTAACAGCACAGAGCAGAATGATACAGGTTGGAGGAGAAAAAAATCGTGAGTAAAACATTGTGTTTTGTACCGGAGGCATATGTTCCGCTAAGTCGGTTTATTCAAGCCGAGGGATCTACACCTGTCGCTATACCTGTTAGCAGAGCAGTGGCTGATTACTTAAGGCTGCACAACGCTCCACTGCTGCTTGCTTGCTTGCGAGGCGGCGAAGTAGCTTATCAGAAAGCGAATTGGTCAACCCTCCATGAAGACACTGTTGAAGCTGAAGCAGCAGAAGAGATCTCCGAGAAAGGGGAGGGGGTATTTGTATTAGTCAGTCCTTTGCTGACCAATATGCTTCCTGTAGTGTCTCACTGGGATAATAGCGTTGCTGAGGGAAAAGGAGGCTTCCGTTATGGCGGAACAGATGGCATAGGGACATTGCGGATGGACGAAGCCGGGGAAAAGGTTGTTTCCGAGCATGCGCGGCTCTACAATAGCGACCCAGATAGCCCTTATGTATACAATACGGAAGATCATCAGCTTTTCGGAGGCAACGAGGGGAATAAGAATCTTAAAACTCCGCAATTCGAGCATTATATCGGTGACCGCTACAGTCTCTATGCTGTAGATGATCTAGTTGCAGTTTCCCTGAGCGACCGCATCCTTAAGACCTTCGGATTTCCGGTGGTTTTCCGCAATGCATCCACAGACAATGCTGCACTTTTAAGCAATGCGCCTGTATTTCAGCTCATCAGCGGCAGTCTGCTAGTTATAGAGAATGACCAGCATAGCCTTGCTTCCTATATTCTGCCGCCCTTCTGGAGTGCGGCAAATGTTAAGGGATATCCACTGTTGTTCAATGGTTATTATGATGCCAATGAGAATACCTTCAGCACGGTAGGTCCCTCATTTCTGGAAATCATCGGCAAGACTCTGGCCAGCACCGGCAAAGGCGTTGTCGGCATTCTGTGGAACGGAGGAGGATATATCGGCAGCCGTTCCTTGCAAGGCTCCATCTATGCTGGCATTGGGGCGGCAATTACCAGAGGTCAAGAAAGTTATGGCGGTGATGCAGAGCAGGTAGTGGCTGTAGGTGGTTCGCGCGGCGGCTTAACTGCGCTGCTGGCTGGAGGCAATCCGCTTTGCTTACCCTATCGGGTGCGCTACACACTGTGTTATGCACCGCCGTTGATTCTGAACGGGCTCACCCGTGAGTTTGCCGAAGGAGCTTGCCCACTGATCTGGCATGTGGCGGAAGTAGACACCGGTTACCGGGAAATCTGGAAGAAAGATTGGCAGCATCCACAGAACGGCAGCACGGGAATCGAGACTCTGCTACAGACTCTGACGGGAACTATTGACTCTGCAAGTCTAAAGGAAACGACCGGACTGGAATCCGAATTTTTTCTGGAGGGTCTTAAAGCGAGTGGCACAAAGCTGCTGATTAACCATGGCACGCATGATGCCTTTACCCTCAGCCGCTTCAGCTTTTCCTTCGCGGCTTTGCTCCGGAGTCGCGGGATACCGCTTCGCCATGAGATCGGATACCGCTTCGGCCATAACAACTGCACGGATCTTTACGAGCAAGCTACTCTATGTCTAACAGCTCTGCTACAGGAACAGGAGCTCGAATTCACGGGCACGGTGCATTATCGCAGACGCAGTCCGGCTGCGGGAGAGTGGGAGCAGACCGAACGTTTTGTCCCAACTCATCAACCCGTTTTTCTGGAAGCACCTAAGTTCGTAGCGGTGGGTAGCCCTGTGGCTTGGACTCTTTATGGAGAGCCGGGAATGGAATACCGCCTGGATCTAGGAATCCTAGATCAGCAGGCTTGGGAACAGAAGCAGCAGGTAGTTCGAAATGAGCGCATCACACTGGCGTCCGGTGTATTGCCGGACAAACAGCATCCGCTTGAACTCTGCTCGTGGCAGGATGGCGTAAGCCAGCTCACTGACGGACAACATGCGGGCTTATATCTTTATGAGCTGTCATACAGGCTCAAGGGTGAGCAGAAGTGGAGCGTAGTTTCTCCCTCCCGTGTGCCACAGCCCGGCGTAGAGCCTCAGTCGGTGCTTCGTATTTTGGAGGAGCAGCCCAATCCGGCGAGCGAAGCGTTTCGGGCGGAAGCGGCCGTCCTCTGCATCAGCGCAGGGTTAAGTGAGGCCTAAACGATTCACCATAACATGAACATAAGCGGTGTGCGGCCATTCCGGTGCGTGCACTGCTTTTTTTTGCCAACAAATAAGTAGCTTTACAAACGCTTTCGCAGGGTTACCGGATTTCGGCGCTCAGTAGGAAGCGCTATCATTTAGGTATAACAACTATACAACGCCTGACCGGATTAAAGCTTGATTCCGGGAGGAAGGAAGGACAGGAGCATGATTGGAAAAACCAGTGAACTAAATCCTTTAATGACAGAGAAAAAGAAAGGTTATCCTGTACGGCGTTTATTCAAAGATTGGTCATCCTGGATATTAATTGTACCCACACTGTTTGCCTTTTTCTTTTTTTCCTGGCAGCCGCTCGTGAAGGGCATTGTGCTCTCTTTTTTCAATACTGAGGGTTATAATGCCGTAAGCTTCGCCGGAATGCAGAATTACAAGGATGTTATACAGAACTCGGCGTTTCAACAGACATTGACCAACTCTTTTGTGTATGTGTTCTGGTCACTACTGATCGGTTTTGCCGTACCCATTATTGTCGCTGTCGTGATTAATGAATTGAGACATGGGAAGTCATTTTTTCGCTTTTCGGTCTTTTTTCCGAGTATGGTTCCCGGCATTGCCGCTTCGATGTTATGGATGTTTTTGTTTGAACCCGGAAAGGGTGGCGTGCTGAATATTATGCTGAGTGCCATGGGATTTCCGGTGCAGCAATGGCTTCAGGATCCGCAAATGACGATAATGCTGATTATCTTCACGATTACCTGGCGAAATTTCGGGGGAACAGTGCTGCTTTATCTGGCAAGTCTACAGAGTATTAATCATGATCTGTACGAAGCAGCCTCGATTGACGGTGCGAATGTATGGCGGAGATTCAAAAGTATCACCATTCCGCAAATCTCTAGCATGATCGGACTGATGATGATTTTGCAGATCAGCGGTGTATTCCAGATCTTCAATGAACCCCTGGTAATGACTGAGGGTGGACCGAACAATGCCTCAATGACCTTGATGCTGCAAAGCTATTATTATGCGTTCCGGAGTTTTGAAGCAGGCCATTCAATGGCGCTCGGGGTTATTACTTTTCTAGTCCTGATGGTGCTTACCATTATTTATTTCCGGCTGGATAAGAAATTGAACAGGGAGTAGAAGCTATGAAAACTAAAGAAGCATATGGCATTATCGGCAATATAGAATACAGATCACCTTGGGTGCGCCTGCTGTATTGGTGCATGTTCATTCTGATGATTGTGCTGGCCGCTGTCTGTATTTTGCCTCCGGTCTGGATTATGGTCTCAAGTCTGAAGGACATCAAAGAGTTTTATGCAATCCCGCCCACCCTGATCCCCCGCTCGTTCAATGTTGGCAAGCTATGGGAGACCTGGCAGGAGTTTAACTTCCTCAGTTATTATCTGAATACGGCTTATCTGGCCGCAGGTTCTGTACTGTTCTGCCTTACTTTTAACGGACTGGCCGGATATTTCTTCTCCAAGCTAAAGCCGCGGGGCAGTGCCCTGCTGTTTGCCCTGATCGTGTGGACCATGATGGTGCCGAATACAGTGGGCATGGTGCCGCTGTTTAAGAATCTGATTGATTTTCCGCTGTTGCACTTGAACCTGACCAATACTTACTGGCCGATGTGGTTTATGGCTGCTGTGAATCCGGTGGTAATTCTGATCTTCAAAAACTTTTTCGATACCATCCCACAAGCGCTGCTGGAAGCAGCCAAAATTGACGGAGCGAGCACCATCGGTATTTTTATTCGAGTCATTCTCCCGCTCAGCGGACCAGTTATGGCTACAATTACAATCCTTACGATGAACAGTGTCTGGCAGGACTTCTTCTGGCCCTTTATGGTGCTGAAGGATAAATCGACCTGGTCGGTCATTGTGGCTATTTACAATCTGAAGGCGACATTGCCGCAGGACATACAGTTTATTGCGTTGACTTTTGCGATTCTGCCGCCGATTATCCTGTTTATTTTTTTCCAAAAGTACATTATGAACGGGCAATCCTTCGGCGGCAGTATTAAAGGGTAACATCACCCGATCACAAACCATTTCACAGTTTTGCCCCGTAGGGTGCTGCAGAAGGTGCATGTTAAGATGATTTCAGATTCAAAAAGAAAGCGCTTTACATGTTGCGAAGAATGCTTTAACAATAAGACTAGGGGGAATTACATTGAAAAAAGGACACACCAAGAACCTGACAGCTACACTGGCACTTACGCTGCTTTTTTCTGCCGGACTGGCTGGCTGCGGAGGCGGCTCCAATGAGAAGAATGCCGGAGGAAAGACGGAGACAGCGGGCAATCAACAGGTGACGATCAAGGTCAGTAACTGGCCAAAGCCGAATGAGGAAGCCAAAATCGCCCAGTATGAGCAGGTCATGGCGAAGATGAAAGCCAATTATCCGGAAATTATTGTGGACAAAGATGAATGGGGGTATGACGTCAGCTCATTCCTGCCAAAAGCGGCCAGCGGCCAGCTTCCGACGGTATACGAAACCTTTTTTACAGAAACAAGCAAAATCATCAAGGCAAATTACGCGGCTGACATAACGGATACGATGAAAAAATATGGCTACGACAAGGCGATCAATCCAGATCTGCTGAAAATGGTTACCAAGGACGACAAGTATTATGGGATTCCGAAGGACGGATACGTCATCGGTATGCTCTACAATATGAATCTTTTCAAGGAGGCTGGACTGCTGGACGACAAGGGGATTCCTAAATTTCCTAAAACATATGAAGAGCTAGCAGAAACTGCGCAGATTATTAAACAAAAGACCGGTAAAGCCGGAATGTTCTTGCCTACAAAAAGTGGTCAAGGCGGTTGGATGTTCATGAACATTGCCTGGGCATACGGAGCAGAATTTGAAAAACAGGTAGACGGGAAATGGCAGGCGGTGTTCAATTCGCCGGAAGCAGCAGCGGCCCTGCAATATGTGAAGGACTTAAAATGGAAATATGATGTACTGCCCGACAACAATCTGGTCGATGTTACGAACGATATGTTCCGCTTGTTCGGAACCGATCAGGTCGCTATGAGCTTCGGCACGAATGACTGGTCACCGGTCATCCAGCAACAGACTAAGATGTCCAAGGACAATGTGGCAATGTCCGCGCTTCCAGTAGGACCAATCGGGAAACCTGTAACCCTGCTCGGTGGCGGCCTATATATGTTCTCGCCTAATGTAACACCTGAGCAGATTGATGCCGGATTCAAATGGCTAATAACCTACGGATTTACACCAGAGTCCTCTGAAGAGGCACTGACCGGTTGGGATATTGAGAAGAAGACACTGAGCGATCAAGGGCTGATCGTAGGGCCTTACGGGCTGCGGATTTGGACTGATGAGAAACGGATTGGAGAAGAACAAAAGATTCTCGACAAATACAACAACGTCAATCTGGATTTGTTCCGTGATTATATGGACAATGGCAGCAAAGGCATGCGGGCGGAAGAACCAGTCAACGCACAGGAATTGTACCAAAAGCTGGATATCGTACTGCAAACCGTACTGACGGACAAGAACGCAGATCCGCAACAGATCTTGGATAGGGCTGCCGAAGAATTCCAACGTGATTATCTCGATAAGGTTAAATAAAACGCAGACCAACGGCGACGTCGTCCTTCTGAAGGGCGGCGATGCCGTTTCTGCGTAGATTGCCTTAACTACTTAAATGAGATAAAGGAGATATGCATAACATGGCAGCAAAAGAATGGGGACACTGGGGAGCACGCTGGATCTGGCCGCAGGAGGAGCAAGGATCAGCGGATAGGGAACAGCAGCACGAGCGTGCGTACTTTCGCAGAGTGTTCGAACTGCCAGCTGGTATCGGAAAGACCTGCACCCTGGATGTGGCCATTACCGCAGACAGCCGCTACAGGCTGTTCGTCAATGGGCAGCGTTTATGGGCCGGTCCTTGTAAAGGACATGGTCATATACAGTATTATGAAGAATTCAGTCTGGACAATGTTCTACAACCAGGTTTAAATGTGCTTGCTGTTATGGTCGTTCATTATGCAGGGACTACGCCCTTTGAACTGGGTGAAGACGGACCTTTGTCCGTCTGGCGCTCGCAAAAAGGCGGGCTGCTTGTGGAAGCGGCAGTTACACAAGGCGGGCAGCTAGTACAGGAGCTAAATACGGATAGCTCATGGAAAAGTATTAAGGATCGCAGCTATAAGCTCCAGCAGTTTCCGATCATACGCTGGATGGGTGGACTGGAAGAGGTGGAGGGTGTCGAAGCGCTGCTGGATTGGACACTGCCCGAATATGATGACAGTGCCTGGCTTGCTACCGGAATTGTGCAACCGGTGCGGGATGAATATGGCCAATTAACCCCTTGGCAGCTGGCCCGGCGTCCGATTCCGCTGTTGTATGAGCGGGAGCAATTTTTTCTGAAGCTGATGCGCAGCAGCAGCGGGGAAGGGCATGCCTTTTTTGAGGAAGGGCATAGTCTGGAGCTGCGAAATGGAGATGGCGGCGCTTCACCCAACGCAGTACTGCCTTCCGCTGGAATAACAATAGAAGCAGGGCAACATTTTTGGTTGGAGTTGGATGCTGGCGAGCTAACCACAGGGTATTTGCAGCTTAGACTTCTTGGAGGCAAAGGTAGCCGGATTACCCTACTATGCGCTGAGTGTTATGAAGAAGAAACGGGGGATGATGAGATTCGCCGCAAAGCTGTCCGCGATAATACGAAGGAACATGTATTAAGAGGCGGTTACGACAGCTATCACCCGGCAGGTTACGGCATCTCTGCGCGGATGGAAATCTACGAACCGTTCTGGTTCCGTACCTTCCGCTATGTACGGCTGGAAGTGCAGGCTGGTGTCGAGCCTCTAACGATTTCCAGCTTTAGCTATAGGGAGACCGGATATCCACTGCAGCCGGAAGGAAACTTTCACTGCTCCGATGAACAATATAACCAACTATGGGAGCTCAGTATACGAACACTTCAGCGCTGCATGCATGAGACCTACGAGGATACTCCGTATTATGAACAGCTGCAGTATACCATGGATACCAAACTGATGATGGAGTTTACGTACCTATTATCAGGGGACGACCGGTTAGCGCGGAGAGCTATGGAAGATTATAAGGCCTCTCAGCTACCAAACGGGATGCTGCAAAGTCGCTATCCCTCAGTGCTGCCGCAGGTCATTCCTTCCTTCTCCCTATATTGGATCGGAATGATTCATGACCACTACAGATCCTTCGGGGATATGGCCTTGGTGAATCAGTACCGGTTAGCGCTGTTATCTGTGCTGGACTGGTTCGATCAACATCTGACTCCGGAGGGTCTGGTGGACAGAACGCCCCGCCAATATTGGAATTACTTCGATTGGGTGGAGGAATGGCCGCTCGGCGCACCGGATTGTACGGATGATGCACCCGCAACCGTACTGAGCCTGATGTATGCGGCCGCGCTGGAGCAAGCGGCTGAATTGCTTGCAGCCAGCGGTTGGACACAGATTGCTGGTGAACTGCGTCAACGCAAAGCGGCGGTCAACGCTGCGGTAATGGATTGCTGCCGGCTAACGAACAGTCTGCTGTTCCGCGACAGTCCGGAGGCAACTGCGGGAACGCAGCATAGCCAGCACACGCAGGTCTGGGCGGTTTTGGCGGGCACAGTGGATGTTGTAGAAGGGGCGGCACTGCTGGAGTCAACGTTAACAGACACATCACTGGCTAAGCTTTCGTTGCCGATGAGCTACTATCTATTCCGCGCGCTAGAGAAATGCGGAATGTATGACCGCTCGTTCGGACTATGGACACGGTGGTTGAAGCAGTTGGAGCTTAATCTCACTACACTTCCAGAAATAGATTCAACCGGCACCAGAAGTGACTGCCACGCATGGAGCGCACTGCCGATCACTGAGTTCACCAGAGGGATATTGGGTGTCCAACAAGGAATAGAGGGAATAACTATAAAGCCCCACTATGGAGAACTGCGGCAGGCCAGCGGAACCGTAAGTACAAGTATCGGCCCAATAAACATCAAATGGGAGATCCGTTCAGTAACAGGACAGGAGATCTTCCACATGAAAGCTTTTTGGCAAGCCGGATCGGCAATTACAATAATTCTGCCTAATCATGAAGTGCATGAGACAGATGAGGGTTCCTTTTACAAGGAGATCGACATTAGTCACCTTAGCTGTTAGTCTGATTTCAGTTGATTTTGTTTTCATGATTCATACACCGGAGGGGGATGGGGAAGTCATATGTTCAGATCGTTCGGCCGCAATATCCGCCTAGTCCTGGTGTTGTTCATTACTGTCTATATTGTCGCTTCGAGCTTCATTCTGTACCGTACTATGGAGCATAGAAGCCTTGACATGCTGCGGCAGCTATCCGTTCAGTACACTGGCCAGCAGCATAAGAACACACTTCTGTTCATGAACTGGCTGGAGGAGACCTCGAAGCTTATATCCAACAACCAGGTGGTGCAGAATGCGCTGAAAAAACCAACATATGACGGGGCAATCTCTCCGATACTTGAGGGCATACGTTCTTCCAGTAGTGACATTCTCGGCATTTACATTTGGGGAGAAGCAGGGGGAACTTACTCCTCGAGCAATGTTTCCGGGTTGCTGCCCTTTGCAGAGATCAAAAAAGAACCAGGGATGGAACAATTTCTAAATAACCGAGAGCAGGCTTTGCGCTGGACGGTGCTGAACCGGGAGCATCTAATGAATGCACCTTCGGATCTGCGCGACCGTCTGTTGCTTGAAGTAAAAATTAAGGGTTCGATGGGAGACGTCCTCGGTCTGCTCTCGCTCGAAGTGGAGATTGACAAGCTTTACAGCTTCTACCTATCTGGCGAGAATACAATCTACGGGGAAAATGAAGTTTACCTACTGACCGGAAACGGGAAGCTATTGAGTGCTGCCGATGTCCCGAAGGAGCGACTGCAGGAGATCAAAGCAGCACTAGTTACTTCGGAAAAAGCTACCTTGGCTGAGCCAGTGACACAGGGTATCGATCAAAATAGTACAGGCAGAGGTGATGCAGATCTGCTGGAGCGGGAAACGGCTGACGGCCTGATTTTGCTCTATCCACTACCGGAATCGGCAGAGCGGATTGTCACCTATATCTCAGCAGATGGCATGAATGCAGAGCTGCGAACGTTTAAGTATTTAATGCTCGCCCTGAACATCGTAGTGTTCATAGTGTTCTGGCTGCTGATCTCAGTGCTTAGCGGCAGTATAGGTAATCCACTGAAGCAGTTGTACCTGAAGATTAATTCAACAATGAAAGACTAAGATAAGATGGAGTCTGAATCATGAAAATCGCTAACCGAAGTGTATTTCATACATCTAGCGTGGGCAATAAACGGATGAAGTAAGATATAGTTGTATTCAGTACACTTATTATTCGGAAAGTTAGTTGCTGCCAACAGAATTGGAACGTATAGATGTACCAAATACACTTAAACTTCTGCTCGCTGCAAAAAAAGGGTGCTTTAGCTGTATTAAATACAACTAAAGCACCTATAATTCTCGAAAGTATCTTTAATTTGCCACTACTCAGAATAAAACAAGAAATCGTCTTTTTAAGCAAAGTAGAAGTCCCGCCTACCCACTCAAAAAGGATCGATTTCTTTGTTATGTCCGCATTTATAAACTAAATTCGCTAATTGGGCAGTTCCTTCTTCAAGTTGATCGTAACTGTGGTGCCTTGCCCCGGTGTGCTGGAGATACTTAAACCATATTGAGGACCATATTCCAGTTTAATTCGTTCGTCCACATTTCTTAGTCCATACCCGCTCTGAAACAACACATCTTCCTTGGCTTGGCTAAGCGTCGCACCGTTGGAAAATCCCACCCCGTCATCAGTCACTGTGAAGCGAATCTCATCTGCCACTAATTCGCCTTTAATCCAGATTCGGCCCATCCCGCGTTTCTCGCTGATGCCGTGTTTGATCGCATTCTCTGCAATAGGCTGAAGAATCAGCTTCAGAATGCGAACCTTGCGCAGCGATTCCTCAATCTCGTATTCAATCTCGAACTTATCCGGAAACCTCATTTGCTCAACTGTCACAAAACTCTGCACCAAGCGGATTTCTTCGTCCACGGTCACGAACTTGTCGCCTTTATGCAGGCTGATTCGAAAAAAGGTAGCTAATGAAGAAATCAGCCGTTCGATATCGGGCTGCTTCTTCAGTCGGGCAATCCAGGCAATTGCATCCAGTGTGTTGTAGAGAAAATGGGGATTGATCTGTGATTGAAGTGCGGTCAGCTCAGCTTTCCGTTGCTTTTCTTTCTCCTCATCTTTCTCCAGCATTAATTGGCTGATCCGCTCCACCATCTGATAGTAGCTGTTCTCAAGCTGAAAAATCTCATCAACCTGACCGCGCTGTTCATAAACAGCGGCCAGATCTTTTTTGCCAAACAGGCTCAGCTTCTTCTTCAAGTTCAGCAGTGGACGGGTGATTTTGGCTGCCAGATAGAAGGAAAAAATCAGCAGCACAATAAAGGTAACACTGGCGAACAGAAGCGCATTTTGATTGCCTTTGGCGATTCCCGAGAGCAGTTTGTGATTGGAAATCACACTGGTGAATTCCCAGCTGACCCCAAGTGTCTCCAACCGGGGATTCAAAGGATAAGTAGCAATGATGTAGGAATTTCCGTTATCTGACCAGGTACGATAGCCTTCTTTTTTACCTGGGCGAAGAGGGGCGTTTTCCTCCAAAAAATTGCCCAAGAGCCGTTTGTCGGGGTGAGAAATAATCCGATTGTCGGAAGTCAGGAAGGAGTAGCCGATGCCAGTGAAGCTGGAGGAATACAGGTCCGCCAAAGCAGCCTCCCTGACATAAATGATCACGACCCCGATATTTTGCCCTGTATTGAAATTGCGGAACTGCTGGCCGAATGGAATATACGCATTGCCTTCTCCATCCCGTTTGATCTCACCGACAACAGGCATGCTGCTCTCCTGAATTCGTTTGATGAACAGGGCTTCAGGCACCTCCAGCATCTGCTCCTTAGACTGGTAAGAATAAAGCATATTATCGTTGGTGCTGATAATCACGTTACCCACCAGGTCGTTCTGGGCCAGCATACCGTCGATGATAGCTCCGATTCGCGATTCCTTATCAGCTGACGGCAGGGAATCATTATTGATGATTTGGTAGATATCACTGTTCACCAGAAACCGCAGAAACAACATTTGAATGTCATCGACCATGAGCTCCACGCTAAGCCCAATTTGGCGCTGAGTCTGAACGATATGGCGGTACAGATCCTTTTGCAGGTAGGTATAGGAATAAAAATTGAAAATAACGAGCATCAGCACCAGATGCAGAGACAGTCCTGCTAACAGAACAACAACAATCCGGCTTTTGATCTTGAACCGCCTCATCCAGGAATCCATCCGGTTGGCTAGTCTCCGCTTACCCATAGGTTTTTGCATATTCACTCGGCGGGATGCCCGTCATTTTTTTGAAGATCTGGCTAAAATATTTGGAGTCGGTGAAGCCGACCTGATTGCCAACCTCGTACACCCGATACTTCGGATTGCGCAGCATACGTTTGGCTTCCTCGATACGGTATTCCGTCAGACATTCGTAAAAGGTTTTGTTCAGATCTTTACGGAATAGATGCATCAAATGGGTTGGACTGACGAAGACCGCCGCAGCAACCATCTCAACGGTAATGTTTCCGGCATAGTGCTCCCGAATAAAAGCGAGTGCGTCCCTGATTTCACGCCGGCACCGAGCCCCAGCCTCTTCTTCAGCATACAGCACACGTTCAATGCCAGAAAGGGCACGCTGCGCAGCAAGTACAGCCTGCCGGTATGAATCTACGATCCCGTTCCATTCTCCCGCAGGTTTACCTATGCCGACGCTTAAGGCCTGGCCGAAGTGCTGTTGGCTCCATTCAGATAGTTGTTTGCCCAATTTTCGTGCAGAATCTCCGGCCAGCTCTGGTTCCCCGGTCCGAAGGATCATAACCCACTCCAGATGGCTGTCCCGGAATAGACACAGTTGCTCAAAAGAATGCGCTTCCAGAATAGTCGCCGCTGCATCCTCCAGCGCTTTGCCTACAGTATTTCCTTGAAGGCCGTTATCAGGAGGAAAGGTAATGGACAGCGGTAGGATAGCTTTTCCAGGTTCCAATTGCAGTTCCAGTAATTTTATCTTATTTGAAATAAACTCTTCGTCATGCAGTTGGTCATGCAGCAAATCCTGCCAGAACTGCTTGGAGATCGAGGCCAATTCCTCATTAAGCTGTGAATACCGCTTGGAGAGTTGCTTTTTGCCAAGGATTTCATCCCCGACGCTTCGAACTGTATTTGCAAGTTCTTCTATATTAATGGGCTTTAGCAAATAGGTGGAGGCGCCATAACGCAAAGCAGCCTGCGCATATTGAAATTCGTCATAACCGCTGAGCACGACAATCCCTACGAGCATGTCCTGTTCCCGTATTTTTTCGATGAGCTCAAGACCGTTCATATACGGCATACGAATATCGGTAATGATCACATCTGGACGGTGCACTAGGGCAAGCTCCAATCCTTCCTCGCCATTGCTGGCTTCTCCTATGATCTCGACGTTGTATTCTGCCCAGTCTATGGTCTGGGTGATGCCCATGCGGACCAGATATTCGTCATCCACTACAAGCGCTTTCAACATTGGCTTCACCTCGAAGTAGTTTCTAATATGTCTTACAGCCATTATAAACATGAAACCTCTTAAAGAGGAGGTATAATTTCTGAGGTTGTCAGGATCGCAAACGATTTCGCAGTATATTCCCCGGTGACTCTGCGCAGTGACTGCCACGTAGCGTAAGGATCAAACATTTCAACAGCTTCGCAAACCGTTTCATAGGATTCCATCCTAACTTTTGCAAAATCCACTGTGATAGACTTTAAGCGTAAAAGAGCAGTAAGCGCTTTTATAAACATAGAGAGATCGAAATTGAACGTTGTAGGAGGAGTACACTAGATGCAAGATTCATTTATTCCATTTGGGTTTCAATATTACCGTTCCCCGACCCCCTTCCGTGATCAATGGGAACAAGACCTAAGCAATATTGCCGGACAGGGCTTCAATTGTGTGAAATATTGGGTACAATGGCGCGCGAGTGTGTCCAAAGAAGGGACCTATCATTTCGATGATATTCAGGAGCTAATGGATATTGCGCAGAGGAATGGTTTGAAGGTCATTTTGAATGTAATTTTCGACGTGGCGCCGGCCTGGTTCTATAAAAAATATCCTGATTCCAAAATGGTTACAGCGGACGGTTCCATTCTGGAACCAAGGGCGATTAACTGCCGCCAGATCGGCGGAGCGCCGGGGCCCTGTTATCATCATCCAGCTGCCGCCGAAGAAAAGGCAAAGTTTCTGGCGGAGACGGTGAAGACTTTTAAGGATCATCCGGCGCTCTGGGTCTGGGATTTATGGAATGAGCCTGAACTAACCACAGGAATCAAGCGCAAGTTGTCTTTTGACAACCAGGTGTGTTATTGCGAGCAATCGCTGTGGGTGTTCCAAGAATGGCTAAAAAATAAATATGTTACTTTGGAAGCCCTCAATGAATCATGGCAGCGGACTTACGGGAGCTGGGAGGAAGTAGAGGCACCGCGTGGACAAGGCGTATTTAATGATCTGGTGGACTGGCGCCTGTTCATGTCCGGTACTTTAACGGATGAGCTGCGGAGCCGGGTAGATATAGTGAAGTCACTGGATCTTTTGCATCCTGTTATGGCCCACACTGTGCCCGCCCCTATCTTTAATATGATTACAGCGGGTTCGGACGACTTCAAGCTGGCTGAGCCCTGTGACTTGACAGGCAATAGCCTTGGGTCCTCGGCCTGGTCTGCTGATCTACTGATCTCTGCCGCCAAAGGTAAACCCATTATCAATTCGGAGATTCATGCTTTGCCAGGCAATACTGCAATGAAGCCGCGTCAGCCGGAACTGCGGGAAATGAAACGGCATATTCTGACCCCGCTCGCTCGTGGCATCACGGGATATTTGTTCTGGCAGTACAGACCAGAGATATTGGGACAGGAGGCCCCTGCATGGGGCAGTGTATATTTGGACGGAAGTCCAACCCCATGGTACAAGGATATGGCTCATCTAAATAAGCTGGTGCAAAACAATAAGCAAGAGCTGATGCATGCAAAACGGCGCGGAGACGGGATTGCCATTCTGTTCAGTCCGCAGAACCAGGTTGCTAACTTTGCGGCACATGATCATCTGGACACCTACAACGATTCCTTACAAGGCGCCCATAAACTACTGCATGAGCTCAATTATAAAGTTGAATTTCTGCATGAGACGGATGTTAACGTGAAGACACTGGAGCAATACCACTGCTTGTGGATGCCTTATCCTCTATATTTGAACCGCAAACTGTGTGACATCCTACGCCAGTGGGTGGAAAAGGGCGGGATCTTGATTTCGGAATGCTCGTTCGGTGCACTTCAGGCAGAGAATGGCTGCCACAGCTATACGGTGCCCGGTTATGGATTTGACCAGGTGTTCGGGGTCCGTGAGACTTGGATTCATTCCGCTGAGAACCTGGATCACAGCTATCATCAGGTTGCGTTCGAATCACGGACAGCGATTCCGTTGCGGAATATTATGGAGCATAGCAAGGCGGAGGAATCGGCAGCAGACGATACGGCGCACGGATCCTATTACAAATCGGATATCGAGCTGGAAAGCCATGTGAAGGTACTGGCTGAATTTGCCGAGGACCGCATGCCTGTGTTGACTACCGCCGCTTATGGCAACGGGCGTGCCGTATGGTTCGGTACCTTGCTTGCGGCTGCCTACTGGCAGGATGGACATCCCGGAACGCTTCAGCTGGTGCGGGATCTATTACAGAAGGAACTAAAGCTGCAGCCGTATGTACAAGCAAGCGGCGGTGTCCGCGCGGATCTCTCCGAGTGGGAAGGTGAGCAGGACCGAGGGGCATTTCTTTTTGTTCATAATGAAGGGGATATGGCGGTTAAGGCTGACGTTACGCTGGGTATTGTTTATACTTCTGTCGAACCGTGGTTTGATGATGGCAGCGCTGAAATTCAACCAATGAATCTATTGAAACCCACAACTACAAAACTGACTGTGCGGGTGGAAGCTGGAGATGTTCAAGTATTCCGATTATCTTAACCGGTATCAGTAAAGAGCGGAGAATATAGAGCCGGTGAAAACTGGCTAAAGGAGTGTATCTATTTGGGTTGGTTAGATTATGTAAATCCATTACAGGGAACGGAGTCAGATTTCCGGTATTCACATGGCAATACACTGCCACTTACAGCGATGCCATTTGGTATGGCGGCTTGGTGCCCGCAAACCTATGAAGCAGGTGGAACCTGGTTCTTCCACCCGCGCCATCGCCACCTAGAGGGCATCCGGCTGACCCATCAGCCCAGCCCGTGGATCGGAGATTATGGGCATCTGACCCTGTTGCCGCAGACAGGTCCACTGCTCCTCAGTCCCGGTTCACGTTCTTCTTCCTTCAAAACGGAAGAGATGCAAGTGTCCCCTCACTATTTCGATGTGTTTCTTCAACGTTACCGCACCCGGCTGGAGCTGACTCCAACCGAACGTTGTGCAGCGATAAGAATAACTTTCGCTGAGAGGCAGCAGAACAGGCTTATTATAGCACCTCTGAAAGGTGAGTCACATCTCACCTTCCAGCCGGATAAACGTAGAATCACCGGCTACACAAGAGGCCATACCGCCGGGGTGCCCGATAATTTCGCGATGTATTTCGTGTTCCAGTTCGATAGGGATTTTCACATGGAGGAGTCGGGAATCTTTAACGGAGATTATCAGCCACTGGAGACCCATGAAGGGACTGGCGAACGACTGGGCGCTTACGTAGGAATAGCTGCACCGGAATCTGGCATAGTGGGAGTGAAGTGCGGGACTTCCTTTATTAGCGGAGAGCAGGCGCTGCTTAATCTGAACCGAGAGATTGGGGAAGACAGCTTCGGAGAGATCTTGAATAGAGCAAAGGCAAGCTGGGAAGAACGGTTGGGGCGCATTGTTGCTGAAAGCGCAGATGAAGAGAACCTCCGCACCTTTTACAGCTGCATGTACCGAATCTGCCTGTTCCCGAGAACGTGGCATGAATATAATGAGCAGAACGAGCAGATCCATTACAGCCCCTTTAACGGCAGCATCTGCCAGGGTCCGATGTATTCGGATATCGGGCTGTGGGATGTATACCGAACCAGCCTTCCTTTATACAGTATCCTATTCCCATCTTTATTGGGTGAGATTATGCAGGCGTGGACATTGGCATACAAGGAGAGCGGCTGGCTGCCAAAGTGGCTGTCACCAGGGGAGCGCAGTGCCATGCCCGGCACACTGATTGATGCCGCAGCTGCGGATGCCGTGGTTAAGGGCATCGGCGGATTTGATACAGAGGTACTGTATGAAGGTCTTCTGAAGCATGCAGATCGTCCATCAGTGGACGAGAAGCTGGGCAGAAGGGGCCTTGAATTGTACTTGCAGCATGGTTATCTGCCGCATGACCGTTTCCATGAAAGTGTAAGCAACACGTTGGATTATGTATACGGAGATTTCTGTATTGCGCAGATGGCCAAAACACTTGGCAAAATGGATGATTATGAGCGTTTTATGGCTCGGGCACAGAATTATAAGCTGCTGTTTGATCTGACAGTTGGGTTTATGAGAGGTCGCAATGAGGACGGTACTTGGCAGGAAGTATTTGATCCTCTGGAGTGGGGTAATCCGTTTTGTGAAGGCGGGGCTTGGCAGGGGAGCTGGGCAGTGCCCCACGACTTCCCGGGACTAGCCGGGCTGATGGGTGGTGAAGAGGCTTTTGTCCAGCGTCTGGATCAGTTGATGACCGAGGAACCGGTATTTAAAGTGGGATCCTATGGTTTGGAAATACACGAAATGTCAGAAATGGCCTCCGCCGATCTGGGGCAGTTTGCCATCAGCAATCAGCCGAGCTTCCACATTCCTTATATATTTGCCAGACTGGGTGTGCTGTCCAAAACGCAATATTGGGTCCGCAAAACCATGGCCGAACTGTTCAGCAGCCAGATGGATGGTTTACCCGGAGACGAAGATAACGGCAGCATGGGTGCTTGGTTTATTTGGAGCGCCATCGGCCTGTACCCTTTAAGTCCCGGAATTCCTGAATATGTGCTCGGCAGCCCGCTTTTTGATAAGGTAACTATTCAGCTTGAAAATGGGCAGCAATGGATCATTGAAGCAGAGAACAACAGCCCCGCCAATGTGTACAGTAAATCCGTCCACTGGAACGGATCGCTATGGGAGCACCACTCTCTGTCACATGACGAGATTGTCAAAGGTGGAGCCTTGAATTTCTGTATGTTTTCGGGCACAGATCAGTCTTAAGAACAATGCAAGGCAGTCTGGAAAATTCCGGACTGTCTTTGTTTTTATTAGATGATTTTACAATCAAAAAAATTGAGGAACACACTGAATCAGTGATGATTGCAAATCGACTTTTCTATAAATCACTCTGATCCCGTAATTGCATGGATATCATGCTTGATATACAACAATCTGCTGCTCAATCCCGACAAACGCGCTGAATTCCTGCACATTGTACAACATTCCACGTTCGAATACGTAACTTCTCTATTCTCCGCAGCATTTTTTATGGGGCGAAAACTGGGCTTTACAGTCAAATCGTGAAATGGCAAACCATTTCGCAGCTTTCTCGCCTGTTATTTCAAGGTGAACATGTCTAATATCGAAGATAATGAAAGCGCTTAACATCGAGGATGAGAGAGGAGGAAATAACTTATGACTCTAAAACTTCATTCCAAAAGAAATCAGCTAATCGTTATTCTGACCGCTCTGTTAGCAGGAAGCCTGCTGCTGATTGGTGCGAAGAAGTTGCAAGCTCCACAAGCAGAAGAAATGCTTCTGACCCTTAACGGGCAGGAGGCCACAGCAGCGGAGTTCAACTGGCATCTTCAAATGAATCGGGCACTGATTGTTGATTATTTTAAACAAACTTACAACGCCGACTATTCAAAAGACTTCTGGTCTGCCTACTATTCCGGCGAAAATCCAATGCAGAAATGGATCAATACAGCTCAAACTCAGCTTTTGACGAAGCGGATGGAGCTACAGCTTGCTCAAGAAGCAGGAGTCGTAACGGATATCAGTTTTGAAGGTTTTCTCAAGGAGATGGAGCGCGAGAATAATCGGCGGAGTCAGGCAGCAGCGAATAAGGAGGTGGTGTATGGTCCTCTTCATCTGGAGGCGCAGGCCTATTTCAGTTATTACATGAGCAACCTTGAGGATGCCACGATTGAGGCCATGCGCAGTAACGGAAGTATCGTGATTTCAGACGAACAGGTGAAATTGGAATATGCAGCAAATCTAATTGCGAAATATTCTCTGCCGGGAACGATTCGTCTGGAATGGGCAACGCTTCCCTTTGGCCCAGAAACAGAGTACAAAGATCAGCAAAAAGCCTTAGAAAGAATGGAAAAGCTCCATGCAATAGCAACAGCGACAGCAGCAACAGATTCTTCAGGCACAGGCTTCCAAGACCAGGCAAAAGAGTTTGGCGTAAACGTTGGCGAGGTGAAAATAACAAGTGCTTCACGGCGAACAGCAGCTCTGGAAAATCCAAAGGTATTGCTTACCGCAGAGCAACTGGCGCCGGGAGAGTTTAGCGGTTTGTTTACTGAAAATGGGGCTATCCACCTACTTTACTGCCTGTCGGCAGATGATGCAGCTATTCAGCCGTTCGATCATGTGAAGGATGCCATCGCACTGAATTTGGCGCAGCAGAAGTATAGATCCATTGTGGACGAAAAGCTGTCCGAAGCTGTCGTGGAATGGAATTACCCGATGGCTGAAGATCTCGCAAACCATACCATCCAATAAATGTTCAAGGGGGAATAATACAATAATGTTCAAAAAACTCGCAAAATCACTGCTTATAATGGTGCTGATCTTCACAGCGCTGCTTCCCGTAATGGGCGTTTCTGCCCATGCTGAAGAGACGAATGCCGATGATTTCTCAACCCTACCGGCAGCGGAACACAGGTCCGAGAACTGGCTGATTGACAGTAGTAATCCTCAATTTTTCGGAGGAGATGCAGCCCGGCTGGTCAGAACCTCCACGGAGACTGGCTATGCCATTTACCCTTTGACTGGAGTTCAGTCGTTTACGCTTCAAGCGTATTATTTCTCTGGTTCCACGGCTGTTATCAAGTTCTACGGATCGCCAGATGCAGATATCTGGACGGAGCTTCCAGCCATCAACGACAGTCCCACCGCAACCGGTTCTGGCTGGTACGGAACAATATATACACCCTCGGGGGCGCTGCCGGATGGTGTCAATTATCTCAAAATTGAAGTCAGTGGTGACCTCGATACCTGGCTGATGCAGCTTGGGCACCTTACACTCTCCAATCTGTCGCTTGCACCACAAACGATTGTTGATGAGCTTGACGACATTGCACAGCTTTATGCACACAGTACAAATTGGTCTTTAGATACAAGTAATCCCGCTTTTTTTGGTGGAGATCATTCTCGTGCGGTGAGAACAGCAGACTCAGCAGAATCACTCGTGTACCATTTGCATAATCTGCAACATTTCACAGCCCGCATGCATTCCTTTGCCGGGTCTAGTGGGACTATCAAGTTCTATGGTTCGGCGGATGCATCCACTTGGACAGAACTTTCTGTTGTTCATGAACCTCCACAGGCCACTGGTGATGCGGCTTGGACTGGGACGAATTATACTCCGGCACAAGGGATACCTTCCGGCATTCATTATTTAAAAATCGAGCTTAGCGGTGATTCCGCACCCTGGCTGATGCAACTAGGATCGGTCACTTTATCCAACCGCTTGCCTGGAGATGGAGGGAGCAGCGGTGGAGACGGAGAATATTATGTGGATTCATTTGCAGGCAGCGACAACAACGATGGAAAAACACCGGAGACTGCCTGGAAGACCTTCTCTGTAGTGAATCAGACTACCTTTGAAGCTGGGGATCGTATTTTGTTAAAGAAGGGTGGAATCTGGAACGAACAATTATATCCTAAGGGCAGCGGCACAGATGAAGAACCGATTACAATATCTGCCTATGGGAGTGGAAGCAAACCGATTATCAACGGTGGAGGCATGGCCGGAGCAGCTGTATACCTACGTAACGCTTCGAACTGGGTGATTCGGGATCTTGAGGTCACTAATTATGCTTCCGAGAGGGGAAGTGTTTACCGGGAAGGTATTATGGTGGAGAATGCTAATGGAGGAACATTAAGTAATATCCGCATTCAGGATAACTATGTCCATGATGTATCAAGCAGTTTCCGTTATCCAACGGTTTCCGGAGCCGAAGGTGGCCCACATGCGTTTGGAGGTATCTCCGTATATGTGGGCGGAACGACGGGCACGGACAAGTTCGATGGGGTATGGATCGAGGGCAATACAGTGGAACGGATAGGCCGGACCGGTATTGTGGTATGGGATCAGCGTTTTAACGGAGCAGACTATGCTACGGTCAATGTTACGATCCGTGGAAATTATGTCAAACAAGCCGACAGCGACGGTATTCTCACCTTCGGTGCGGATGGAGCGGTGATTGAGCATAACATAGCGGAGGAAGGCGGAAATTATTCCGAAGAAGGCGAGTTTAACGGATCTGCCGCAATTTGGCCGACTCGCGGCAAGAATAATATCGTCCAGTTCAATGAGTCTTTTAACACGAACAAACCAGAGGGAGATGGTCAAGGCTTCAATCTGGATATCGATACGATGGACAGTGTGGTTCAATATAATTACAGCCATGGCAACAAAGGCGGATTCATGCTTTTTGTCGATGCCCGTTTGACTCCAGGCGTGCTGACAGGCTCCTCTAACAATGTAGTCAGATACAACATCAGCCAGAATGATCTAACGCATACGTTTAATTTTGCAGGCGGGGTTACGCCAGATACACAAATCTATAACAATACTATCTATATCGGAGCTGGGCAAAACACCAAAATTATCGATCATGAATGGGATGACGCAGGAAATATTAACGCTCCATATTCTTTTAGGAACAATCTGGTCTACAACCTTGGTCAAGGAGGTTATAATCTGCCAGGGGTGAACGGTAGCTTCGACCATAATCTATTATATGGCAACCATCCAGTAAGCGAGCCGGAAAATACCAATCCTATCACAGCAAATCCACTCTTAGTTGCTCAGGGCACCGCCGGAATGGGCTGGAATACAGTGGACGGTTACAAGCTGAGAGAGGGGTCTCCTGCACTTGGGGCCGGTGCTGTCATTGCAGACAACGGTGGGCGGGACTACTGGGGCAATCCCGTTTCAGCAGCAACTCCACCGAATATTGGAGCTTATAATGGACCCGGACTTGATCCTGCTACGCTTCCAGAAGCCCCTGTAGATGATCTGCGACTATATTTTCAAGGTTTAAAAATTGCTCCTCATATTACAGATGGTAATAACGGCGGCATGTCGCTACAACTTCAATTTACGAACAGTTCCAGTGTGGATCCTCTGAGAATTAAAAAGATTTCCTGGACCCTAGGGGAAGAGACTGGTCAGATCAGCGGTAGTGAATCGCAATTGTCTGAAATTGCCCCAAATAGTGGATTTACTTATTCAATTCCACTGCCGGGATTCTCTGAAGGGGTTAAATATCCTCTTGCGTTGACAGTTGACCTTGAAGGTTATGAGACAGTTCACCTCAAGCAAAACATAGATATTAACCGGATGCAGCATCAGTCCGATACACGAAGTCCAGCTCTGATTGATCTTGCGGACGGAACCCCTTTGCTCAACGGATATAAGGGTGCGGATGATCTTAGTGGAACAGCGCAACTACGCTGGGATGAAGAACACATTTATTTGACCGCCGATATCCGCGATGATGTATTCAGCCATAATGCCGCCGGGATTAATATTTGGCAAAATGACAGTATTCAGTTCAGTCTTGCTCCCGGTGTACCGGGCGATAGTCAATCCTGGTATGAATACGGAATCTCGCAAACCCCAGAGGGGCCGCAAATATATCGTTGGCTGTCTATGAAAGGTGCAGCTACCGGAGTGTTGACTAAGGGAACTTTAAGTGTGACCAGAGATGAGGCGACCAAGGTTACATCATATGCATTGGCACTACCTTGGAGCGAAATAAGCCCGATCCGTCCAGCGGCGAGCGATATCTTAAGCTTCTCCATGCTGGTTAACGATAATGATGGCGCGGGTCGAAAAGGATATATTGAATGGGGATCAGGCATTGGCGCTGCGAAGGACGCCTCACTTTTCCGCACCTTCCAGTTTATGAACGTAGAAGGTGAAGAAGAGACCCCACTGAGTGATAATGCCGATTTGAGCGTTTTGAGTATGGACGGTACAGACATCCCTGGGTTTGACCGTAAGAAACTGACCTATACAATAAATGTGCCCTTTTCCAAGACAGCGGTGGCTGTAACTGGGACACCTTCTGATGCAGAAGCCAAATTGACGGTAACAGGCGGAAGTGAGCTTAAGGTAGGAGATAACAGAATCGATGTTAAAGTTACCGCTGCGAACGGCATAACAACTAAGACATACACTTTGAATGTAGTGCGGAGTGAAGAAGGTGGGGGAACAGATACGCCCGGCAATTCGTCCGGCAGCAATAATAGTGGCAACACAAATGAGAGTAGTGGAGGAAAAATAGTTAATCCAGTGAATATAATTTCAGCGGGCCGTATTCGCATTCAGGGTTCACCCGGTGCTGAAGGAATGAAAATTGCACAGCTTCCCACAGGAGAACTCCAAAAAGCGATGAAGGGAGTGCAAGATGGAGCTTTAGTACTTGAGCTTGCTGAAGAGGATGCGACTGCCAGTGGTGTGGCTTTTCAAGTGCCCATTCCCGAACTAAAAGATAATGTTACTTCCCTAACTGTAAAAGCAGGTGCTGCCACAATAACACTTCCAATTAACACTTTAGGTGAGAATATTCCAGAGGGTGCCCGGCAGTTGGAGCTATCTATCCATTTTGTTGATGCGTCAACCCTTCCAGTTGCCTTACAAGAGAAATGGAAAACGCATGCTTTGTTCCGGATCTCAATGACGGTTGACGGTAAGTCCAAAGAAACATTAAGCCCTTCTGCGGCAATGAAGGTATCATTTGGATATGAATTAAACCCTGATGAAGTCCCACATCAAGCCATCGTCTACTCTGTTACCGGTGAGGGAGTGGCCGAAGTGGTCAAAAACTCCAAATACGTATCAGGAACAGGCAAAACAACGTTTACAACAAGGGATTTTGGACTCTATGCTGCAGCTAATGCAAATATCCACTTCTCCGATGTTGATTCAGGCTCCACAGTCATCTTGGAAACTTTGGCTTCCCGTGATCTTATTCATGGCACAGGCGGGGGCAAATTCGAGCCTGCCCGGCAAATTACAAGAGCGGAATTTGTTCAACTGTTAGTATCAGCGCTAGAACTTCAAGCCGAGAGTAGCAGTACTTTCAAAGATGTGAGTTCAAATGCTTGGTATTACCAAGCTGTCTCAACAGCTCAGGCGCTAAAGCTTGTTAACGGACGTAGCGAAGGCGTATTTGCCGCAAAAGAACCTATTTCCCGCCAAGAAATGGCTGTTATTCTGTTTCGCGCTCTGAGCTTAACTGCTCTCCAGTCGGATATCTCCGGCAAGGCAGCAACTTTTGCCGATGAGAATCAAATCGGTTCTTACGCGATGGATGCGGTTGAGTACCTGCGGGAGACAGGAATTGTCAACGGTTATACCGACGGTACCTTCAGACCACTGAGCCTGACCACACGTGCGGAAGCCGCTGCTTTAATTTACAGAGTAATGGAATTGTAAGCACCACAAAAGAGCTGGAGCCAAGTTCACTTGGCTCCAGCTCTTTTTGCTTTCGGAAATGATAATTGGGACGGTGACGGCAGCTTCAAAATCACGATGAATCTGGCTGAGCTGGCGAACAGCAGCGGGATCACACGTAGCAAAGAAATGACCGTAGTCGTTAAGGAATAGAACAGGGACAAAAAATAACAAATTTAGGCAACCAGTCGCCGAAAAAACAGGGATGACTGGTTGCCTTTTTTGTATTATAAAATGCAATATAAGGGGAATGGAATCTTGAATATTCCTTTAATTACTATACTTTTTCAAAGCATCTGCCATATCCAATTTATATTGATCTACTTTTTTTAAATTATCGATAGTTGCTACAACCATTTGGAAAAGATACTCAGATGTTCCTCCTAATTTTAGATTGTTACGTATTAAATTCATTACAATGTCCAAAACGATTGATGACGGAATGAGGACATCTGTAAGTCTAAACGTATGAGAAAAGGATTGTGACCCTAAAGGCCATGGTAAGTCAATCGAAAAAGAAACCGGGACTTTAATATCCAATTTGAAATTTTTCATATTTAAACCTTTTTCAAGTTGATTCTGGATCTCCCCAAAAATATAATCGTTAAAAATCTCAGAAAATTTTGTAAAAGTAAAGTCGGAAACGTCTCGGCAAAGATCCACGAGCTTACGAGGATTGAACTTGATTTCTTTCACTGTCATAACAACAGGAGGGATGATTGCTTCTTGAATTATAGCTTCGACTGCTCCTCTTAACCCTTTGAAAAATTCATCTTTTACTTTACCGGCACCGATTAGAGAAAAAATGTTAAACGTTAATATGTCAGCGGCTTTTTCAGCGATTTCCATTACCGGTTCAATCAGTTCTTTCATTAGTTTTTCTTGCATCAGCTTAGTTATGAAATCGGTAATAGTATTTAATATCTTGGCTATTTCATTTAGCCAGTGTTCGATTATGGCGAGTAGTTCATCGATCAAGGCTTGAAACAACGCTGGAATCAGTTTTAGAGCGAATTGAATCATATGATCAGTTAAATGATTTATCAATATTTTGGCTATTGCTTCTATTTCAGCCATTTGAGGCATCCACATCGGATCGCTTTGCAAATGGTTGGCGAAGTCCACGGCGTTACCTTTTATTGGAGTAAATATGTTTAGAGCATTTTCAAAAAGCTGTTCTTGTGCTTCAGGTGTCAAAGGCGCTACCATTTCCGCAATAATTTTAACAGCTGCCTCCAACGGTTTCTTTAAAATATCTTGAGCTCCAAGTGGTCCAAGAACATTTGCAGCCTGACCTGCAGCTTCGCGAAGAAGACCCTCGATTTGTTCATTAACTGAAGTCTGAATTCCGTCCATGACATGAATAACGCTTCTTCCAAGCATTGTGAGTAATACGCTGGATAATGCTTCTTGCATAGTTTTCATATCAAAATTTTGAAATCCATTAACGATCTCTGGAATCAGAACATCAGAAGTCAGTTGTATGCAGGGAATCAGGGCTTGCTCAAACAGTATCTTAATCTCTTCCTCGCCAGCCAAAGTGTTCGAGATTGCAGTTTTTCTAGCACTTATTTCCGTATCCACATAATGATCGAAAGCTTGGTTTATGGCTCCAAGCGTTGATCTATAAGAGTTTTCCCCTGTAGTCGAAGGAAATGAGGGACTAAATAAGAACTTCATTGCATCTTGGGCAGTTCCTGAAACGGCAGGTTTCAGAATTGCTGCTATCTCCCGAACGCTATCTACATGTTGAATGGCAATCGTCAAAGGTTTATCAAGTTGAAATGAAAGAAGATCACCCTGGTTCAAATTTGTGTCAGACGGACGGTTCAAATCTGTATTAATTGCACTTTTGACAGCGGGAGGAGGTTGGTAAGACAATTGTGCCGTAAAAGTAGGGATGGTTGCTTTATCTGCCGCTTCCACTGCAAGGGGGAGCAACAAAGCTGATACCCACAAAGCAGAAATACTTCGGACAAACTCCTTCTTAAGCTGTTCGTTTTGAATTAATGCTGATAATGAATCTAAACGAACAAAGATTTCATGGTTATCCGGCACTAACTGAAAAGAATTAAAACCTTTCAGGGTTTGAATGACTTCTGTGGTTTGTTCAGCTGGTAAAGAAGAAAGGCCAATTAAACGAAGAATCTCTTCCTTAAAGAACACATTCATAGTCAAGAAGAACAACGATTGGAATTGCCCCCCAATAAATGTAAGAACGGTTTGCGCTAGTTTTTCGGTATTGCTCCCGGTACCTTCATTTAATTGTCTACTGACCTCATAGGCTGATTTCACTCCTATCCTCAGCATAGTACCGAGCATTAATGCTTGTTCCTGCTGTGTGTCAATAGCTTTATTAACAATGCCCTCAATTAAGCCGTTCCCATAACGATTGACCAGTTTTGCAGGATCGGGGAATTTAAAATTGATGCCACCTCTATAGCCACCCCCCGCAATAAATCCCATTCCCGCCTCATAGACAAATTGGAATCCAGATTCCCCTAGAGTAGCTGTCTTATGTAAATTACCAAGCATAACAAAATTGGCATACGCCATAAAACCAACCGCAAATTGGGCGTACAAATAACCTTCGAGCTCTGATTCTTCTAACAATAGCTCAATCAATTCACCGGATAAACCATTTCCTGACGGTTTATTCTTCAGGATTTTCAATAACTCTTTAACGGTCATATTCATGCTTAATCCAGCCGCTACCGCCGCTTTAAGAACGGCTTGAAGTCGTCCAGCTAGCCCGGCTTCGTCGAATAGATCCAGGGGCGTTTGTATCTGTACTTGGAGAAGAAGTGAAACTTCGGCACTCCCCAATATTTTTAATTCAGCCCATTTATTTAATAAATTATTGATTTGTGCCATAGCCTGTGCGCCTAACTTATAGTTCATTCCTCTTCTCAAGCTACCCTGGCCCGCAACTAAGGTCTGTCCCTGAATATTTCCCCAGTTTTGAGTTGTTGTACTTTGTTGAAAGATCTGCTGATCTTGATTCAGTGGCAATCTAACACCTCCATATTTACGTTGTTTTAGTATTAAGTAATATGGGCTATGAACTCATTTGATAACTTTTATGGAAAAATTTGCTTGGACAAAAACGAAAACTTCTCATGAAACTTTTCATCCAATAACATTATTTCTGCTTTTCTGCTGATAGCTTGGTTTCCAAACTTAACATCAATGATAAATTCATCACTCAGCATCTGCCGATACCGGGATATAATCTCTTCTTCCATCAATTCTCCCATTGACTTCGTTTCGGTCGGGATTACAGGGATTCCAGCTTGCTCTACCAAGTGAAGATTTTGTTTGATATCTGTAGCTACTTTGCTAAGAATGCTTTCACTTATTGCTGTCTCAATATCTACCATTCCTTCATTCGTATAAAAATGCTTGTTGACTGCAGCGAGTGCAGCATGTGAAACATGAAATGCTTGAATATCTTTTTGTATTTCATAATGCATTTCAGCTGTTTCGAATATCAAAGCAAGCTCCTTAACTCTTTCGGTCGTTTGTCCATTTATTTCACCAAAATAAGTTTTGGAACCAAATTGAGCGTATAAAATATCCTCTTTAATGTCTCCACCTGCACCAGGGAAACCTGGAAGTAACCGATCACCTACGATCTCTAGCCAGGAATTATAACCAATAGTGTTGGTCAGTGTAATTATTGTTTTGCTCTGATTATTTTTGATCGCAGACAGGGCAGATTCTGCCTGATCATATCGTACAGGAACAAAGATAAAATCATAGATGTCATCATCTGCAAGCTTTTCGACCGTCTTAATGGATAGTTGCTTTATCCTTCCGTTGTCGTTGTATCTCAAACCCTTCCGCTTAAGTTCATCCAGCCTTTTTCCCCGAGCCAGTAAAGTGACGTCAAACCCCGATTGTGCAAATCTAAGAGCGTATAAACTGCCAATTACGCCAGCGCCAAATATTAGAAGTCTATTTTGTTTTATATTCACTATTATCATTCCTTCCTACTAACTAGTCACTGATTGTTTAAGCAACATCTGTTTGATAAGATAATAGTATGGCAAGTTTATGCTTACAACCGTCAGTGTAAGAAAAGAGTTGCATAGACAACAAATTCCGATAATTGATGTTTTAGAAAGGGGATATTCAGATGGTACATCAAGAAGATCCGAGAGTAATACGGACTCGCCTGTTAATAAGAGAAGCTTTCAGAAATCTTTTACAGACTAAAGGATTTGATTCAATGACAATAAAAGATATCTCACAGAAAGCTACGATAAACCGGGCTACTTTTTATGCTCATTATGAAGATAAATATGCTTTACTCAATGAATTTACAGAACAGTCTTTTCATCAAATGATTCCTGAACAAGTAATAAATGCACGGGAGTTTTCAGATGAAATATGTAACCAGCTGATCTTGTTGACTCATCAGTACATCGTTGATTTTTATCAGAAATGCAGAATGGATTCCAAATCCATTGCTAAGCTGGTGGATGAGAAAGTGAAAAATATGCTGCAGCAAATCATTGAAAACATATTTCTGAGAGGGGATAAATACGATATTGCAGACCGCCAACATACAAAGATCATTTCAGCAATGACAGGTTCAGCGATCTATGGCGCTGCATTTTCTTGGTTAATTGAGGGGGAGGCTGATCAGACCGATTTACTTGTGGACATTGTTCGTCCTTATGTAATGAGTGGCCTGGGACTCTTGATAAGATAGAATAGGAGCGCTTACAAGTATTACTCTCGGGACAAATCCCACGAACATTAAAATTTAATCACTTCGCCAAGATTATTAGAAAGGTGGAACCTATGGTTGATTTTGACTGGTCATTTTGGGAGACGGTATTACTATTTTTCATGCTCATTTTTTTCGAATCACCAGTAGGTATAATTATCGTAATTATTTTTGTTATTATTTTTATTATGTTTATAGTTGATAAAATCAAGAGAAAAAGAACAAAGAAAAAACAATGATTAACTTAGCTTTGATATCCATGATTTATATGTGAAAATTTAAATAAAAAGGATCATATTGTACATATCGCACATATTTAATCAGTCATCGAATCCTTAATTGCAAATATCCACGAAAACTAACGCTTCGGACCATTCCGAAGCGTTAATTTTTGTATGCGCAAGTTATTTTTCGTCATCTACCGCATGCCTAAATCCAGAAAATAATAATTTTCAAATTAACTATTTTAAATTTTATGAAAATGATATAAGATAGTGTAACAAATGAAACGATACGTATCGTTCTATAATTACATCCTTTTAATAACTTAAATAACATCTAGGAGGTGAAATGAATATGAACGTGAAAAACAAAGAACCTCGAAGTAAAAAAGAGATTCTTACTGCAACACTTGAAATGTTAGAATCCAACAGTTATTCAACTTTAACGATTGAGGCGATTGCAGCACAAGCTGGAGTAGGCAAAACAACCATCTATAGATGGTGGGAAAATAAAGCGCGTCTTGTACTGGACGCTTTTCTAATGACCGTAGAATCAGAGTTTGAATTTGATAGTAATAAATCCATTCAGGATAACTTCAAACAACAGCTTGAAGCTTTAGCTCGTATCCTCAATAGCAAAATCGGGAAATCCACTTTAACTATAGTTACAGAGAGCGAAGAAATCGCGAAAGATTTTTACGTATTGTTTTTAATGACAAAAAGAAATGAAGCCAAACAATTACTCCAAGCAGCCATAGATATGGGAGAATTGAAACCAGCAATCAACCTTGATATAACTTTAGATCTGCTTTATGGTCCCATATACTTTCAAATTCTCATCTATAAACAAATTCCGGATGCGGATTACATAAACGATTTGTTGATCCATGTCTTGGAAGGCATCACTGTTGCAAATTAATAGTAAACCGGGGGATATTTACTTTATGAATCAGACGATAGACGTTCAGAATTACAATAAGAACTATTCATTAATGACGATTATTTTATTTTGGTGTGGATTAGTTATTTTAACTAGCATGTATATTACAATTCCATTATCCGAAGTATTTTCACATGCCTTTCAGATTAGCTCGAGTGAGGCGGCTTGGATTGGGAGTTCATTTTCTCTTTGTTATGCTCTGGGCTGTCTTTTGTATGGACCTTTTTCAGACAGATATGGACGTAAAGTATTTTTAGTAGCCAGCATTATTGGGTTAACCGTAGTTACGCTTGCATTAGGATTTGTGGATAGTTTTTACGGGCTTATTATGCTCAGAGGAGTGCAAGGCTTAGTGGCTGCTGCTTTTGCACCTATTGCGCTAGTGTATGCAGGGGAGATGTTCCCGCCTCATAAAAGACTAACAGCCGTTGGATTTATAAGCTCAGGACTGTTAATGGCAGGTATAGTAGGCCAGGTTTTTAGTGGGATTGTTAACGAAGCTCTTGGCTGGCGTGCTATTTTCTTTATTTTGGGAATTGTGTATGGTATTACTTCAGTGATAGTAATGAGGTTCCTTCCTAAAGATGAAATGCAAAGACCGAAAGAAAATGTTCTGCGGAAGTTTAAACAAATGACAATTCTGCTAAAACAATCACAATTGCTTTTGGCTTTTGCGATAACCTTTATGCTTCTATTAACTTTAGTTGGCATGTACACCGTTTTGGGAAGTTATTTAAGCTCAGCTAAGTTTGGTCTTTCCTCACAGGATATCCTTTATATTCGTGCATTTGGAATCGCGGGGATGCTTTTATCACCCTTTTCCGGAAGAATTGCTCAAAAACTTGGAATGGCCGCTGTTCTAAGGGGAGGCTTAGCTTTAGCTGCAATTGGGTTGCTTGCTCTAGGTTTTAGTACGAACCTGCCACTTCTTGTCCTAATGAGCGTTGTATTTGTGGCTGGTATCGCGCTGGTAACTCCCGTTATCATCTCAATCGTCAGTCAATTAGGGGGAAATGCAAGAGGGTCTGCGATTTCATTCAATGCATTTATTCTATTCCTAGGCGCTAGCACAGGCCCGATATTAGCTTTGAAATTACTAAAAACAGAAAATTATTCGTTATCCTTTACTATATTAGGTTCTATTCTTTTATTAGGTTTTTTAATCTCTCTTTTTCTTAGATTATCGGCTAGGGTTCCAGTAGTGAAAAATGAACGGGCTGCTACTTTACCCACAGAGTGATAGGAATGAATAAAGAAACGGAGATTTGCATTGTTGGTGGTGGACCTTCTGGTCTCTTTCTAGGGCTGCTGTTAGCCAAAAACGGAATTAGAGTTACCGTACTGGAAAGTCAAACAAGCTTTAATCGCAAGTTCAGAGGAGAAGTTCTTCAGCCTCGATTTGTAAGGCTCATGAAAGAGTTGAATCTGGAACAGCGTCTTGAAAAGTATGAGCATATAAAATTATTTAATGCTGAAATATGGAATAATAAGAAATATATCACTCAAATTGATTATGAAAAAGAAATGCCGGAGGGACCTTACGCAATTAAAATAAAACAATCCGTCCTGTTAACTTTTCTTTATGATCTGGCAAAGGATTATAGTAATTTTGAGCTCATTTTTAACGCAAAGGTCACTTCAACTATTAAAAGTGCAAATCGAACAGTCGGAGTAAACGCCTTAGTAGATGGACAAATGACTGCGATCCATGCTTCTTTAGTAGTCGGAGCGGATGGACGGATGTCCACGGTTAGGAAGACAAGCGATTTTTCTTTTAAGTATAAAAAAGAAGATTTTGATTTAATCTGGTGCAAAATATCGACTAATGAGTTCAAGCTAAATCAAAAACTCCTTTTCAGATTGTCTGATTTTAGTAACTTCATCGGGCTTCCTTATTCCTCTGATTGTGTGCAGATAGGTTTTACAATGAAGAAAGACCAATGGAATTCCATAAAAAGCAAAGGCATCGAACCATTAAAGCTTGAATTCATAAAGGCCTTTCCCGAGCTTAAAGAAGACATTGAAAAGATCATTGATTTCAAATCGTTTGTTTCTATCCAATCAGAGACTTTCATGGTGGACAATTGGCATAATAAGGGTTGTATTCTAATCGGTGATTCTGCACATTGTTCCTCACCACTCGGAGCTATCGGATTGTCCTTGGCTTTTGAAACAGCGCTGGTCGCTGCTGAACTTATTGTTGCATCAAAATTAGAGCCAAATCATGAATACAAGTGTTTAGATCGTTTGCAGCCCATTCGTAATCGGGAAATTCGTTTTGTGCATTTTGCTCAACAGTTGATAATCAGCATGACCGTTAAATCCCCTAAAGGGGTTAAAAAATTCTCGCTAGCCTGCATGAAACTGATGGGAAATAGCAGGATCGCAAGATATTTAATGCGGAGATTCTTTTTGGGGAGTCCTAAAATAACGGTTGATAATGCCTTCAAATTTTAACGCAGCCTCATTCCTAAGTAGAGTTCATTGGGAATGAGGTTATTTTAATTTGCTGAAACGCAAAGAATTTGTATAGAAAACGCTTTCTATCCATTGTAAAATACAGGTTGAGGTGTAATTACAAAACAAGGATGGAAATCCCATGCGGATCAAATTTAATATTTTTCAGAAAATGTTAGTGTTGTTGCTGATTCTGCTAACTCCGGTCGTGGCGCTGTACTATTATTCTACCTCTAAGAGCATCAACGTCATACAGGAGGAGCTTATCAAAGCCAGCCTGAACCGGATGGAGCTTTTCGTGGCACAACTGGATGCCAGCATTGAGAAGTTCGACTTAGTCTCCGCACCTATGCTCGTTGACACGAACGTGCTGGAATACCTTTACAACCTCAACATGAGCGATTATTCCCTAATGAAGACAAGGCTGCTGATCCAAGAGAAGCTGTCACTGGCCAGCGCATCGGGCAACTGGCGCAATGACGTGACCGTCTATTTCCCGCAACGAGACGATAGTATTTCTTCTTCCCCCTCCTATGAATATGACCTTAAAGAGTTTGATAGCCGATTTTCGCTAGGGTGGAGCTACAGCGAAGATTTGGAGATTGGCTCCGGTTTTACTCGAACTTATGTCACTACGGGTTACAAACCAGCCCGTCCGGACGATCTGGATGTTGCCGTTCGCATTAACCTCTACAAGTGGAGCTTTGAAAATTTGCTTGATACCTACAAATCTGGTCACTCTGACAACCCGTTTTTTTACAAAGAAGGACATGCCATCATCGCCAGCCGATCCGCAGATGGGCCCAAGATGGACCAAATTATCGCGGAATTAGGCGACAGGATCAATAGCCGGGATTCAAGTTTTTTAATTCATTCCTTCGACGACAGGCCTTATCTGATTACCTATTATTATTCCAATATTCTTGAGTGGCATCTCGTCGATTCTGTTCCACTTAACCAGATTATCGGACCTATCAAGCAACAGAGGTTATTATTTGGAGCTTCTTCGATTATTTTGCTCCTATCCTGTATTACCGCCGCGTCTGCTTTGTACTGGAACGTACATCGACCTATCTTCCAACTTGTGCGTGCGGTGCAGCGGATTAAGGAGGGCGATTACGCGTACCGGCTACCGAAGAAATCAAACAATGAATTCACGTTCCTGATGCAGAACTTTAACGAGATGGCGACGCAGATCCAAGATCTCATCGAGAATGTCCTACAATCGCGTATCCTTGCGCGCGATGCCACGCTAAAACAGCTACAAGCACAGATCCATCCTCATTTTCTGTACAATTGTTTGGGTTTCATCATTAATATGACCAAAATGGGAAAGAATCGGGCAGTTATAGACATGGCGTATCATCTGGCCGACTATTACCGGTATACGACGCGAATGGATAATCAAGGAGTCAGCCTGGGTGAAGAACTGGCGTTCGTGCGCATTCACCTCGAGATTCTACGGCTTCGCAATGAGACACTGTCCTACAGCATCGAACTGCCTGAAGAGTTGGCGGAGCTGCGAATTCCCCGGCTTCTTATCCAACCAATCGTGGAGAATGCGATCGTGCATGGACTTGAGAACGTCGAATATCCAGGCCGGGTTGAAATTAGAGTTTACGTCAATGAAGACCAATTGCACTTGGAAGTGGTGGATAACGGAAAAGGATTAAATAAAGAACGGATGGACCAACTGCAAATGGAGCTTCATATTCCGGCCAGCGAATATGCAGGCTGCGGTCTTTGGAACGTATATCAAAGACTGCAAGGCAACTTCGGTTCAGACGCTCAAATTGAGTTTTGCCCGTCCAGACTGGGTGGTCTAAACGTGAGGCTGATTTGGAGACAGGGGATGAAAGAAGAAACGAAGGAGGAAGAGCATTGAATAGCCTGCTTGTAGTTGATGACGAGAAACATTATGCGGACAGTCTGGCAGATACGATTCCATGGGAGACACTTGGTATCTCCCGCGTTTGGAAGGCTTACAGCGCGAGCGAGGCACTTGCTCTGATAGACTCCTTCCCCATTGACATCCTTATGACGGATATCCGTATGCCACGCATGAACGGCTTGGAACTGATCGAACAGGCCAGGCTTCGTATTCCAGGGCTGAAGTGCCTGCTGCTCACAGGTTATGCGGACTTCGATTACGCCCGAAAAGCGATTGAGCTGCAAGCGCTCGATTACCTGATGAAGCCCGCGAAGGACGAGCAGCTACTTACGGCAATGGGCCGGATCATTAAGCAGCTTGAGCAGGAGCGATCAATCGAACAGGGCTTCCGTATCTACCGAGACAATAGTGCAGAACTGAAAGCAGGGTTGTTGCTCAAAGTGCTCAGCGGAAATCTGAATGGCAAGGCGCTTGCGGAGAAGTTAAAGCTGTTTGACCTCCCTCTTCCAATACCAGGTCATGTCTCGATGTGCCTTGTCCGGTTGGGTTCCCCTTTCGACGGACAAGATCTCTATTCGCAGTCACTGATCCGGTTCGCGATAACAAACATGCTGGAAGAATTGCTGATGGACCGCTATGACTGCTGGTCGGCTGCGGATGATGAAGGAAACCTGCTCGCTCTGGTATACGACCTATCAGGAGCACCACCCGAACCGGAATGGGTGCTTGAGCGGATAGAGCGATTAAAGAAAGAAGTACAGCGTTTGCTTAAAGGTGAAATTTCTGTAGGAGAAACCGACTGTCTATTCCCGGAAGAACTGCAAGCTAGTTATATGACAGCTAAATCACGATTGGATAGTGACAGTTTTTCGGATGGGCAGGTGCCAGAGCGGAATGAAGAGGAAGCGCGTCTTATGCGCAAGCTCTATGAAACGCCTCTGCTGACACATCTTTTGGAAACGGAGCAATGGGAAGCGGCGGAAGCTAAGATCCGAGCGTTCGTGTCACCGCTTATGCATACAGGTTCACCTTACCTCATGCGCGACGTCTTTTTCTTTCTCTCCAATGCCTTCCAGTATATCGCGAATCGCAGTGGCAGGACGCTGGCCCAAATGCTCACTCCTGAGCAATCGGCTTTCGTAAAAGGAAAAGCAATGCTGCACGCGTCGCAGCTGGAAAGCTGGGCGCTCGACTTACTACGCACACTTCGCGATAAGCTAGGGGAGGAGACCGAGGACCACAGCCAGGTGATCGTCCGGAAGACGCAACTCTACATCCAGAAGGAGCTGGACAAGGACTTGTCACTTACTTTGCTGGCCAAACGCGTCTTCGTACATCCTAACCATCTGTCAAAAATCTTTAAGCAGTGTACAGGCACTACCGTATCCCAATATATTTACGAGCAGCGTATGCTCAAAGCCTGCGAGATGCTCAAGCATACAAATAATAAAATCTACCATATTGGTGAAAGCATTGGCTATCCCAATACTAACTGGTTTATTCGGAAATTCCGTGACTATTATCAGGTGACGCCGCAGGAATTCAGGGACAGATACCGATCGGGAATGGAGGGATTGGGCCGGTGAAGAAGCAAAAAAGAAAGGCCATCTTTCTATGGGCAGTTCTGAGCGGAGTGCTGCTAGTTTCCGGCTGTTTAAGTAGCACAGGGAAAACGGCACAGAATAGTACATCCAATGGGGAAAAGAAGCCGGTATGGGACTTTAAATACGATCCGCCTATAACGATCACAACAGGAATCGTAGACGAGAATCGGCCTAACGCATTCAAGCCAGATGAAAGCCTTACAGACAACGTGCATACCCGCTGGATGGAAGATAATCTGGGAATCGTCACGAAGTTTGATTGGATTGTCAGCAAGTTCGAAGATGCAGATACCAAAATTCGGCTCGCGCTGGCTGTGAATGGCAAGCTGCCGGACACCCTTAGCGCTGAAGGAGACATCCTGAAGTATCTGCTCAAAGCCGACAAGTTGCTTCCGCTGGATGATGCCATCGAGAAGTATGCTCATCCTAAGCTAAAAGAAGCGCTGGAGAAGTACGCTTATACCATGGCAGAAGTGACCAAAGACGGCAAGATATATGGACTTCCCCGTTTTAGTGCAGGAGATGAGGGAACGGTCATGTGGATCCGTAAGGATTGGCTTGAGAAACTGTCGCTGAACCCGCCTACGACGATAAGTGAGTTGGAGAACGTGCTGAAGGCATTTTCTGAACAAGATCCTAATGGGAATGGCGAAGATGACGAAGTTGGTCTAGCGGTTCCGCTGAAGGAAGGTCCCTGGAGCTGGATGGGGCAGACAGATGCGATTGCCGGAGCTTTTTCAAGGCAGATGATTAGCACGTCTGACATCAAACTGTTCTGGAATGAAGACGAGAAGGGCAGCTTGATCTTTGGCGCCGTACACCCGGATGCTAAGAAATACCTGGAAACGATGGCATCCTGGATGGCGAAGGGCTATATGGACAGGGATGCAGGCATGCAGGACCCGAGCCAAGCGTCCGAACTGGCGGTTAACGGAATGGCCGGTGTCATGTTCGGCCCGTTTTGGATGGGAGCCTGGCCGCTCGGCGATACAGTGAAGGTCGATCCCGAAGCGGCTTGGCAGGCTTACCCCCTTCCTGCCGGACCAGATGGGTTAAAGGGCAAGGCACAAAAGCCGTTGTACGGTATCTACACGGTGTTCAGCAAGGATTTCACGAATATGGAAGCCTGGTTCGCTTATTATAACAAATTGCTTGCCAAAAATTTCGGCCCGGATGACCCGTACTTCGATCCCCGATTCGCAAAAGGGTTTCACGAAGGTTACGATTATGTGATCATGAACGACAAGGTCATTACTGTCAATTTCGCGACTGAAGGCGTGCCAAATGATAAGTGGCCGCTTGCGGACGGGTCTTCAATGGATATGCGCTGGATGCTCTATCCGCTGACAGGTGGCGCTCCAGCCTTGCCTTATATGAATGCGGATGCAATCAGAAAATTATCTGAAAATTCGGAAGCCATAGTGACGACGCCGATCGAACAAGCCATTAAAGGTTTAAATTCGGCTCAACTTACGGCGGCTGGGGTGGCGATTGCCGAGCAGGGACTCGAAATCCCAAACCGATACCACGGACCTTTAACGGACGGGATGGAGAAACACGGAGTGTTCCTGCAGAAACTCGCAACGGAGAGTTATCTGAGCATCATTTATGGCGAGAAGCCGATCTCCTACTTTGATGAGTTCGTAGCCCAATTTTACAAGAATGGCGGCGACGTAATCACGAGAGAAGTAAATAATTGGTACATGGAAAACAAGCCATAATATTGTGGCTTGTTTTCTTCTATGTTCCTTTATTTCTTCTATATAACAGGATTAACTTCGTGAATTAAAATGATTTTATTAGAAAGCGTTTTCAAAAAAAGAGGTGATGGTATACGAAGTTAATCATAGAGTAACTCTCACTAACTAAGTGTAAACTTTCGAACTGATTTTTGTATGAAGCGGAGCGAAGCAGTTTATGCTCACAAAACTTTTTAGGAGGAGAGGTAATGAGGAAAAAAGTAAGCGTGTTTCTGGCATTAACTATGTTTGTGACTATCTTTTTTTCAAATCCGATCAAGACTAATGCGGCAACCCCAGAAGCGCCTGCAGGGTGGAGAGACTTACTAGATTACCAAATATTCAGTAATATATCCGACGGCTGGGCAGGAGATAGCGGGTTTGGATTGGAGACGGAGAACAGCAAGCTTCCCATTGATTCTACAGCAATGTACAATGGATTGCCTTCATTATTGTTGAATGCGAAGACGCCTACCAGTCCTTCCTGGTACAACGCTTTAATTACGGTTGCCGGCTGGAAAGCATATGACTTTACCTCTTACCATCCAAATGGATTCCTTGAGTTTAATATCAAAGGAAATGCGGGCGGAGAGTCCTTTTTACTGGGCTTCAAAGACCGGGTATTCGAAAGAGCTGCCGGCAATGAAATTACCACTACAGTAAACATTAACAACTACGTCAACATTACTACAAGTTGGACCCATGTGAAGATCCCGTTAAAGGATCTAATTCAGGTCTCCCAAGGAATTGATGTATCTTCCATAGATGCATTATCCATCAAGAATAATGGTTTTCAACCTTTAAAAGTGTGGCTTAATGACATTAGGGTTACGTCTCCCGATAAGGAGAAAGAGTACGCCCCCATCAAGGTCAATCAATTAGGGTATCCCGTAGATGGAGTAAAGCAAGCGCTTGTAACCGGTTTTGAGGATGTGCTCACGGTCGATGCAGGTACTACGTTTAACATTATTAACGCCACAAATAATTCGACAGCTTACTCCGGAACGCTTGTACTCACCAAAAATTATGATGCTATCGATAGCGGGGAGCGTATTTTTACCGCCGATTTCACAAATTTAACGATTCCGGGAAAATATTATGTTTCAGTGCAGGGTCTTCAGAATTCGCCCAAGTTCACTATCGGCGAAGCTAACGAAATCTATGAACCCTTTTTAAATGACGTAACGAGATACTTCTATTACCAGAGAACCGGGATTAATATTACCAGCCCATACACTCAAAATTATCAAAGAACAGATTTTACTCCTGACACCGCAGTACCTTTAATGTCCAACCCTTCCATCAAAAAAGATGTTTCCAAGGGATGGTACGATGCGGGCGATAAAGGCAAGTACGTTAACGCAGGAGCCAAAGCCTTGTCGGATCTCTTCTGGGCCTATGAAATGATGCCGGAGAAATTTACAGACAATCAATTTAATATTCCTGAGAGCGGAAACGGCATTCCCGACATCCTGGATGAGGCAAGGTGGGAACTGGAATGGATGCTCAAAATGCAGGATGCTGCAACTGGCGGTTTCTATGCGCGAGTGACCTTTCAGGATGACGACAATATGGTAGACAGAGAAATTATCGATAAGGATACGGTAAGCTCGCGGACTGATATCAAAACGACCGCCGATACAGCTACCGCAGCCGGTGTATTGGCACATGCCTACTTAATTTATCAGAATATTGATCCGGCTTTTGCCCAAAGTTGCTTGGATGCGGCAATAGACGCATGGGGGTACCTGGAAGCACATCCGGAAAATATTCGGACGCCTAACACGGGCAGATGGCCTTACGATGTGACGGATGACGCTTCGAATCGTCTGTGGGCTGCAGGCTCCCTGTACCGATCGACCGGCGATGCCGAATACAATGATTATTTCCTGGCGAATTACACCGATATGGGAATATTTTTTGAGGATACCCTTGATTTCGCCAGTGGTTGGGCAAACACCTGGAATACAGGCTTCTTCAGTTATCTGAAAGCCGCTAATCCGGACTCCGGAGTCTTAAGCTGGTATTCGGATAAATTCCAGCAATGGTTCAATGACAAAGTGAGCAGATATAACGATAGCCCTTGGAAAAGCATCATAAAAGATGGTAACTACTATTGGGGAATCACCATGCAGGTTGCGGACACACCGATGGAAATGATCATCGGTACGAAGTTACTGGGAACTTTTGAGAGCAACCGCGCTATCATTAATGAGATTAACAATAGTCAGTTAGACTGGATTCTTGGCCAGAACCCGGTAGGCGTATCTTTTGTATCAGGTTACGGCGATAACAGCGTGAAATATCCGTTCAGCATCATGTATAGAACAGATGGATTACCTGGTGTACCTAAGGGATATCTTGTCGGAGGACCGAATAAATACTCCAACGACATAACCGTAGGAAACCAGATATCAAGATTTGCAGCCAAAAACTATACCGATAACTTCCAAGAATGGACTACAAATGAACATACCGTTTATTGGAATTCAGGGTTGGTATTCATTGCCGCATTCGCAACCGGAAATAGCAGCAACTCGACCATTAGTCCAACGACTGCTGCCTTTGATAAGAAAACAGCAAATCAAGCTGATATTCCGGTGACTCTAACGTTGAACGGCAACACGCTCACCGACATTAAGAACGGTACGACATCTCTCGTTGTGGACACGGACTATACCGTTTCGGGCAACACGGTCACTCTACACAAGAGCTATCTCGCGCAGCAGCCAATCGGCAAGGCGAACCTCACTTTCCTGTTTAACGCCGGTTCATCTGCTACGCTATCCGTTGCTGTGAACGATTCGTCGGTTATTAACTCGACGATCAGTCCGACGACCGCTGCCTTTGACAAGCAAATCGCGAATCAGACCGACATTCCGGTGACCTTGACGCTGAACGATAACACACTCATCGGCATTAATAATGGCACGACTGCCCTAGTTGCTGGTACGGACTACACCGTATCAGGCACGACAGTGACGATTCAGAAGGCATATCTGGCTGCCCAACCGGTGGGAACAACGACGCTGACGTTCAACTTTAGCGCAGGAGCAAGTGCGAATCTTGAGGTCTCCGTGGTCGATACCCCCACTGCCGAAAGTGGATCTATCAAAGTGCAGCAGTACAATTCTCCTGTTACGGCAACGAGCAATTCGTTGAGCCCACGGATAAAGCTGAAGAACACCGGTACCACTGCCATCAATCTGTCCGACGTGAAGCTTCATTATTATTACACGATCGATGGGGAGAAGGACCAGAATTTCTGGTGCGATTGGTCCACTGTCGGCAGTAGCAACGTAACTGGCGACTTCGTCAAGTTGCCGGCTCCTTTGACAGGAGCTGATCATTATCTGGAAATCGGCTTTACGAGCGGAGCCGGAAGTTTGGCAGCTGGAGCCAGCATTGAGCTTCAGATCCGCGTGAACAAGACCGATTGGACGAACTACACGCAGACGGGAGATTACTCCTTCGATCCGACCGATTCGACTTACACCGATTGGAGCCATACAACTGGCTATATCGCAGGCGCTCTTCAGTGGGGAACAGAACCTCAATAAGTAACGTCACAATTGACGTTACGGCTCAATAGTGAAAACCTGAACTCCCCATTACCGCCTAAACAACGGTGTGGGGAGTGTGTAAGACAGTGAAAGGAGTGCAACAACTCTATTGAAAGCTATGCCGCTTCCTACAAATAAGAAACCAATACGTACTGTACGTAATTTTTCCATCGTGAAGAATCTTCGTACTTACTGGATGTTCTACGCAATGATGCTGCCGGGAATCGTTCTGCTTGTAATAAATAACTACATCCCTTTGTTCGGGATCGTTATTGCCTTTAAAACAATCAATTACCAGGACGGAATCCTGGGAAGCCCATGGACAGGGATGAAGAATTTCGAATATTTGTTTGCCTCGAAGGATTCGTACATCATCATTCGCAACACATTGCTTTATAATTCGCTGTTTATTGTATTGAACATGGCGCTTCCTCTAGGGTTCGCCTTGATGCTTAACGAGATGAAGAACCGCTTCCTCTCGAAGCTACACCAAACGATCATGTTCCTGCCATACTTCCTGTCGATGATCGTCATCTCGTACTTAGTGTATGGGTTCATGAGCGACGAGCGAGGATACTTCAACGGCACGTTGCTGCCGGCGCTTGGTCTTGATTCCGTACGCTGGTACTTCACGAAAGAAGTGTGGCCGATCGTTTTGCCGATCATTAACACGTGGAAAAACATGGGGTACTACACGGTTGTGTACATGGCAGCAATCATTGGTATCGACGAGGAGTACTACGAAGCCGCGACAATTGATGGGGCAAACAAGTGGCAGCAGATCAAGAAAATCACGATTCCCTTGATCATGCCTGTCCTCACGATTATGACTTTGCTGCAGGTTGGCCGGATCTTCAATGCCGACTTTGGCCTATTCTTCCAAGTGCCACGTGAATCGGGGGCATTGTTCCCTGTGACAAACGTTATCGATACCTATGTCTACCGCACCTTCCTGACCGTTGGGGATATCGGACTTTCCTCAGCAGCAGGCCTGTTCCAATCAGTCGTTGGTTTCATCTTGGTTTTTGTATCTAATTGGGTCGTTCGCCGCTTTAACCGAGAGAACGCGCTGTTCTAAGAGAGGAGCCCTTATGACCAATACAATGAGTAAATCCTTATCTGGGTCCAATCCAAAGAATCAGCTGTCGGGATGGGCGTCAACCCTCATCAACATCTTCTTTGTCATCTATTCGGCGCTCTGTATCCTACCGCTTTTGCTGATTCTTTCGGTATCGTTCTCCGATGAGCAGTCCGTTATGACACACGGATATCGATTTATGCCCGAAAATTTCAATCTGGCAGCCTATCGATTCCTAATGAAAGATATCAGTCAAATCGTTCATTCCTATGGAATCTCACTAACCGTCACGGTGATAGGTACGATACTAAGTGTCATCATAATAGCTCTGTATGCGTACCCCATTTCACGGAATAATTTTCCGCAGGCAAAGTATTTTACATTTTTTGTTTTTCTAACGATGCTGATTTCCGGCGGCTTAGTCCCTTGGTACTTGGTATACGTACAGATGCTGGAATTAAAAGATACACTTTGGGCACTGATCATGCCGCTGATCATGTCCGCATTCTGGGTACTGATCATGCGCACTTTCTTTAAGGAGACCGTACCTGAAGCTGTGCTGGAGTCAGCAAAAATAGATGGGGCAGGGGAGCTACGGATATTTATCCGAATTGTATTGCCATTATCTCTGCCGGTTCTAGCAACCGTTGCACTGTTCCAAACACTGACATACTGGAACGACTGGTTCCTAAGCCTAATGTTTATTACAGACAACCACAATATATCCGTGCAGTACTTTCTTTACAAGATGATGGTCAACATCCAGTACTTATCCAGTAACCCGAACGCGATGGCTGAAATTACCCGAGCTGGCGGAATGATCAACTTCCCAAGTGAAACCGTGCGTATGGCGATGGTGGTTGTAGGTGTTGGACCTATCGTATTTGCTTACCCGTTCTTCCAGAAATACTTTATCAGAGGCCTGACAGTAGGCTCCGTTAAAGGCTAAGATTGCCGATCACTTACGTGGGCACGGAAACGGCTAAAACCAGTATATGGTTTAGCATATCATTTTATTTTATGGGGGGATTACTTGAAAATGAAGGATACGAAAAGCAAGGCTTCACTGCTTCTCACACTGATGCTTATTTCAGCATTAGCCACTACGGCTTGCGGCAATTCAAACAACTCGAACAACGCTACACCGGATAATGCCGGAAAAGAAGGCGCCACACCGAGCTCATCAGCGAACTCAACCACCGATAACACATCCAATGAGCCCTCGAAGCTGGAGCCCTATAAACTAAAGCTGGTCTACGAAGGAGCTCCACAGGCGGACGAGGCTATCGTCGAGGAAGCGCTGAACAAGATCTTGACCGAAAAAATCAACGCGACGGTAGATATCGCACCAATCGATTGGGGAGCATGGGATGATAAGACTAACCTCATCATCGCTTCTCGAGAGCCCGTAGACATTCTATTTACAGCCTCATGGAACGGGTATGCAAAGAACGTTGCCAAAGGTGCTTACTTAGATCTCGGTCCCTTGCTCGATCAGTATGGCCAGGGCATTAAGGATAGCTTGGATCCAGCTTTTCTAGATGGCTCCAAAATCGGCGGCAAAAATTATGCAGTCCCTACTAATAAAGAATTGGCATCGTCAGGGGGCATTGTGTACCGGAAGGACATTGCCGATGAACTCGGCATCGACATGAGTAAAGTGCAAAAAATCGAAGATTTAGATGCTGTTTATAAGATCGTTAAAGAGAAGAAGCCAACCATGTATCCGCTGTATACAACGGGTGGCACGTTCGCCTCTCACTCCTTTGTGGAATTGGATTTTTTAGGTGATACGACGATACCTGGCGCTATCGATAAGAATGGCACGGAAGCGACAGTCAAACCGGCCGAAGAGTATCCCCAATACTTAAATGCATTAAAAGTAACCCGTGATTTCTTCCAGAAGGGGTATCTTAACAAAGATGCGGCCACTTCCCAAACGTCATCCCTTGATGCTTATAAGACTGGCAACGTATTCTCCACTGTAGAGCCTCTTAAGCCAGGCAAAGCAGAAGAAATCGCATCCGCGACAGGACTTGATGGCAAGCTTGCACAAATTACTTTAACAGGTAAAACGGTCGCCACATCGGAGACTACCGGCGCCATGTTAGCCATCTCATCAACGTCTAAGAACCCGGAACGCGCCATGATGCTGATTAACCTGCTTCATACAGATCAAGAAATTATTAATCTGCTTAACTTCGGTATTGAAGGTACACACTTTACACTTAATGGTAATGTTATGACGCAGACGGAGAAGTCAGGACAGTACGCACCGGGCGTCGCTTGGGAGCTGGGAAATCAATTCCTGAACTATGTCTGGAGTTCGGAAGCTCCAGACAAGTGGGAGCAGTTCAAAAAGTTCAACGAAGGCGCTAAATCATCGCCGGCACTGGGCTTCACCTTTGACAGCGAGCCAGTCAAATCCGAAGTCGGAGCACTAGCAAACGTTCTAAGAGAATATCAAAAGATGCTTGAGACCGGCTCGGTTGATCTGGACAAAGAATTGCCGAAATTTATCGCCGCCCAAAAATCGGCTGGCCTAGATAAAGTCATTGCTGAAAAGCAAAAACAGCTTGATGAATTCCTTGCCAGTAGATGATATGTGTTCATAGCAAATAAAGGACCTACTCATTGTTCTGGATAAGAACAATGAGTAGGTCCTTTTGACTTTCGTTATATAATTCACAGTGTCAACTAGGCTTTAAGAGGCTTGGTCGAATTGGCTATTATAAAGCTCCGCATAAAAACCATTTTTGGCAAGTAGTTCTTCGTGGCTGCCGCTTTCCAGGATATCGCCTTCCTTCAGAACCAGAATCACATCGGCGTTCTTAATGGTTGAGAGTCTATGCGCAATAACAAAAGAGGTTCTTCCCTCCATGAGCTTATCCATTGCCTGCTGAATCAAGAGCTCTGTTCTTGTATCGACTGAGCTTGTAGCTTCATCGAGGATGAGCATTGGGGCATTTTTGAGCATCGCGCGGGCGATCGTAAGCTGTTGCTTTTGGCCTGTGGATAAATTAACTTTGTCATTTAGTATGGTATTATAACCGGCACTTAAGGTCTGAATGAAATGATGCAAGCCTACCGACTTACAAGCATCTTCAACTTCTTTATCGGTTACACCTGTTTTGTTGTACACCAGATTTTCCCTGATAGTGCCCTCAAAAAGCCAGGTGTCCTGCAAGACCATACAGAATAGATCATGGATGTTTTCTCTTGTTAAGCTGCTGATGGGGGTATCATCAATATAAATCTCTCCGCCCTTTAATTCATTAAACCGTATTAGAAGATTTATCAGTGTAGTTTTACCTGCGCCGGTAGGGCCGACTATAGCAATTTTTTGCCCAGGCTTAATCTCTGCAGAAAAATCTTTAATCACAAGTTTATCTGAATTTTCATAAGCAAATTGCACATGTTCAAAATCAACTTTGCCCACAGCAGTTTTAAGATGTCTTTCTTTATGACTTTCATTGTCCATTTCGTCAGCATCGAGGAACTCAAATACACGTTTGCTTGCCGCGGAAGCCGATTGCAGACTTTGTGCGGCTTGAGCAATCTGAGAGAGCGGTTGTGTAAAGTAACGGACATACAGTATAAAGGCTACAATGACCCCAAAGGATATCGTTCCGTTCATAGCAAGTACAGCACCAACTACACAAACGGCCACAAAACCTAGATTGCCTATAAACATCATAATCGGCATCATAAGACCGGAGAGGAACTGCGCTTTAAATGCACTATCTTTGAGATTCATATTCAGGGATTCAAATGTATTGCGCATTTGTGATTCACCATTGTAGGCTTTCACTACAGTATGTCCTGTATATACTTCCTCCACATGGCCATTGATTTTCCCTAAGTATTCTTGCTGACTTTGAAAATACTTTTGGGATTTTTTCATAATTGCCGCTATGAGGCCAAAGCCAATGATAGTTGCAACTACCGCCGTAATAGTCATGATTACATTTGTTTTGAACATCATGATGATGGATCCCGTAAAGAGGGCAAGGGCAGTTACCAATGTGCCTACGCTTTGGTTTAAAGCTTGCCCGATCGTATCCACATCGTTGGTAACCCGGGACAGGATGTCACCGGTTGTAGAATTATTATAATAAGAGATCGGAAGTTTGTTCATTTTGCGTGAGAGATCGGCTCTTAAGTTTTTGGAGACCTTTTGCGTAACTGCGGACATAATTAATCCTTGTACCAAAGATAACACAGCGCTAAGGATATAGATAAATACAAGGAAAAGGCCGATAGAAGTTACTGCTTCCATATCAATTCCGGTGACGAGGCCGGCCGTGATCAAGTCTGTCATCTCCGAAAGCTTATCCGGTCCAAGCAGAGTCAGAACCGTACCGATTGCTGCACTAATAATAGCTATAAGAACTACAGGGATATATTTTCTGCAATAGTGGAGAAGTTTGCTCCACGTGTTGAGTTGCTCTTTGCTTTTGTTCATTAAGCTAGCTCCTCCTTTGAAAGTTGTGAGTAAGCAATCTCTTGGTAGACATCACAGGTCTGCATCAATTCATCATGTGTTCCCATGCCTGCCATTCGTCCGGCTTCCAGTACAATGATTTTGTCTGCATCTTTGATTGTACCGATCCGTTGGGCAACGATTAGTATCGTTGTACCGCTGGATTTTTTCTTCAATTCACTTCGCAATTTGCGATCCGTCTTATAATCAAGCGCTGAGAAGGAATCGTCGAAGATTAATATTTCAGGACGACGGGCAATGGCTCGGGCAATGGAAAGACGTTGTTTTTGACCGCCAGACAAGTTCGTACCGCCTTGAGAGACATGAGCCTCGTAGCTTCCTTCCATCTTTTCAACAAAATCTGAAGCTTGAGAGGTGTAAATGGCATCAACAACATCAGAGGACAGATCACTGCCATTATCGCCAAAAGCAACATTAGAGCTCACCGTGCCGCCAAACAAAATCGCTTTCTGAGATACATATCCCATTTTATTGCGCAGTGCAGTTTGCTCATATTGGTTAACATTAATTCCATCCACCAACACTTCACCTGCTGTAGCATCATAAAAGCGAGGAATCAGGTTCACGACGGTACTTTTTCCGCATCCGGTTGAACCGATGAAGGCTACAGTTTCTCCTTTTTTCACCGTAAAGCTGATATCTTCAATAACGTATTCTTCTGCATCCGGATATTTAAAGCTGACATTTTTGAATTCGACCTCACCCAACCGATTTGCCTTGGAGGAAGTAAGTGATCCGTTCTCTAAGCTTGGCTTAGTATCCAGCACTTCATTGATTCTTTTAGCGGATACATGGGCACGAGGCATCAGGATAAAAATCATGATCAGCATCATGAATGCCATAACCACCTGCATCGCATAGGATGAGAAGACAATCATATCTGAAAATAAGCCCATCTTCGCCGTACCATTGGCATTTTGAATCAAAATAGCACCAATCCAATATATTGCGAGACTTAAACCGCTCATAATCAGAGAAATACTTGGCATCATCATGGACAGTACATTATTGGCGAATAAATTCGTTCGGGTAAGCTCGCTGTTGGCTACGCTAAATTTATCTTCCTGGTAACTTTCCGCATTATACGCACGAATGACACGAAGGCCGGTAAGATTCTCTCTTGCAACACGATTAAGATTATCAGTCAGTTGCTGCAATTTTTGGAATTTCGGAAGCACTAGCACGATCACTATGCCGACAATAAGAATCAATACCCCAATGGCGACACCGGTAGCAAGCGACCACTGCCAACTCTTGCCTGTAATTTTGAGCATTGCCCAAACGGCAAGGATGGGAGCCTTCACCAGCAGTTGCAGACCGATGACAATCAGCATTTGCACTTGTGTAATGTCATTTGTTGAACGGGTAATTAAACTAGCTGTAGAGAAGTTGTTGATTTCTTCCATAGAGAAAGACTGTACCTTATCAAACAATTTGGAGCGTAATCTTGAAGAGAAGTTGGCGGCAATTTTAGCGGCGATCCCTGCCACTATAATTGATGTGGCTAAGCTGCCGAGGGCACAGAGCAACATCCAGCCTCCGGCTGCAATGATTTCGCTCATTTCACTCCCTGGTATCTGTACAAGACGAGTAATCTCGCTCATATAACCGGGCAATTCCAGATCCAGCCATACCTGTGTGACAATGAATAGGATGCTGATACCGATTAGGGCCCATTCCTTCGGTTTTAAGTACTTAAGTATAGTTACCATACATCTGACTCCTTTATGTGGCGTTGCTTAAATGATAACGAAAGAAGATAAACTGAAAGTTAACTTTTCTGAAAAATAAAAAAACCCTGAAAGAACGATGAGGTTCTCCAGGGCTCGCACTACATTCCAATCGGAATCGTAACTGTAAATGTGGTTCCTTGTAATGGAATGCTTTCGCAAGAAATGGTTCCATGGTGTAGATGAATGATTTTTTTAACAATTGCTAATCCAAGTCCATTGCCTGCAGTCGAGTGGGAAGTATCCTGCTGATAAAATTTATCGAATATCTTGGGAAGAGCCTCAGGATGAATACCGCTTCCGCAGTCATGAACTAGAATCACCAGGTTATCTTCGTTTTTCTTCATCTTAACTTCAATTTCACCATGCTCAGGAGTGAATTTGATCGCGTTATCCAATAAATTTAACCAAACCTGATTTAAAAGCTCTTTATTGCCGGAGAGTTCATAATCCTGAATATTAACATTCAGCTTCAGGTGCTTCTTCTCAAATTTGGCAGCCAGTAAAAGCACAGACTGGCGAATTTGTTCCCCAACATTAAACCGCATTTTGTTTGTCAGAATCTTTTGCGTCTCAACCTGCGTCAGCTCCAGTACATTCGAAGCAAGGGAGGCAAGTCTGGTCGATTCCTCAATGACAATATCTAGATATTCATCACGTTCCTCTTTAGTAAGATCATCATTCTTTAAGACTTCAGCAAACCCTTTAATAGATACAATCGGTGTTTTGAATTCATGGGAAAAATTGTTTACAAAATCAGTTCGCAGAATTTCGATACCCCCAAGCTCTTCAGCCATACGGTTAAAGTTCTCTGATAGAATTTCAAACTCTGGCGGGCTTTTGAGCTGGAGCCGCATGGAGAAGTCACCACTGGCAAGACGCTCTGTGGCCTCTATAAATATCCGGATGGATTTTACCATTTTCCGGCTTGTGATGGCTGATATCGTGGTACCGATAATTGTACAAGCGATTAATACCATTATGGGTAGTACGAATCCATCCTGGGCAAGCTCTTCGTTCAACAAACCAAAAACCTGTGCGAGAAAGAAGAGTAGTCCTGTAATCACAACGGTAATAAGAAAGATGAAAAATATGATAAGAGAAAAATAGATGGGAAGGCTGATTCTGTTGCTGAGCTTGTTACTTATTTTGCTCACTGGCTTCGCACCGCCTTGTATCCAAGACCTCTGACGGAAACCAGTTCAAACTCTGGATAAGCGTCAAACCGTTTCCGCAGGCGATTGATGTGCACATTAACGGTTGTATCCGTACTTTCACTTTCCATGCCCCATATCTCGTCCATAAGCTGGATGCGCGTGAAAATCCGTTCAGGATAGGACAACAACTTATACAACAAATAGAATTCTTTTTGCGGAAGCGTTTGTTTCTCGTCCTCCCGGGTTACTGTCAATGCGTCATAATCAAGGATCACTTTACCCACTACTAATTTACGGGCACTTGCGATTTGCGAACGGCGAAGCAGTGCTTGGATTCTGAGCAGCATTTCTTCGGTATCAATGGGTTTGGTCATATAATCATCAGTTCCAATCCGGAACCCCTTTTTCTTATCTTCAGGCAGCTGTTTTGCTGTAGCCATAAGAATGGGGACCAAGCTATCGGCATCTCTTACTTCCTTGGCGAATTCATAACCATCCATATTAGGCATCATGATATCCAGAATGATTAGATCAATATGCTGTGAATCAAGGACCTCCAAAGCTTTAACTCCGTCTTCAGCAGTTACAACATCATATCCTTCGCGTTTCAGAACAGCTTCAAGAAGTCTTCTTACATGCTTATCATCTTCAACTACGAGTATGTTAATCATTACTGTTCACTCCAATAGTAGGTTTGTATCCATTATTACCTGTGGGGAATTTGTTTTAAAGGGAGCAGAATCAATATTTATCTAATCTTAAGATTTGGTTTGAAATCCTTGTAGTCGATATAAAGTGACTCATACATAGGGAGGATTCAATGAAATGAGAGGAATAGGCAATGATTTAATACTATTATGATATCTGTTTTGTGAAAAATTGTTGCATACTAAAATAGTACCCAAACTAATTTAGCTGGATTAACGTGCTGAACAATAATGCAGCTTACTTGAACGTTGAACTTTGACTGAACTTCATGCGAAAGGAAGATCACAGATGCAAATGCGTAAATTAGGAAATAGTGGCTTGGAAGTTTCGGCAATAGGGCTTGGCTGTATGGGAATGGATCATGCCTATGGAAAGCCAGCCGATCGTAATGAAATGGTTAAATTAATTCGCAGAGCAGTTGAACTAGGATGTAATTTCTTTGATACTGCTGCTTTTTATGGAGATTCCAATGAGGAATTAGTAGGCGAAGCCCTTGCACCACTAAGAGATCAAGTTGTGATTGCAACTAAATTTGGAATTTTAGGACAAGAAGCTGTAGACGGTCAACCTCAACTTATTTTGAATAGCACACCAGATTCTATTCGTGAACAAATAGAAGGCTCATTAAAAAGGTTGGAGGTCAATTGCATTGATTTATATTATCAGCACCGAGTGGATCCGAATGTCGAACCTGAAGCTGTCGCAGAAACAATGAAAGATTTAATAGCTGAAGGGAAGATTAAAACATGGGGAGTCTCTAATGCACCGATTGATTATATGAAACGTGCACATGCTGTATGTTCGATTACTGCAACCCAAAATCAGTACTCCATGATGTGGCGTGAACCGGAAAAAGAGTTGTTTGAGCTTTGTGAAGAGTTAGGAATTGCTTTTATCGCTTACAGTCCATTAGGAAATGGTTTCTTAAGTGGTAAATATACCAAGGAAACCAAATATGATGAAGGTGACTATCGAAGTTTCATGGGAAGATTCAAACCTGATGTGATTGATCATAATCAAGTGTTATTAGATTTAATTACTCAAGTTGCAAAAAGCAAAAATGCAACACCAGCTCAAGTCGTACTCGCGTGGGAATTAGCTCAAAAACCATATATCATTCCAATTCCAGGCACTACAAAATTAAACAGATTAGAAGAAAACCTATATGGAGCTGATCTCAAATTAACAAAGGAAGATGTAGATAGTCTAAATGAAGCTTTGTCAAAACTGGATATTGATAGTTCACACTTTTAAATAGAGCTATATCATCAACTAATAGGAGGATTTTTTATGCAAAAAGTTATTTTGAACAATGGTGTTGAAATGCCGATACTTGGTTTTGGGGTTTTTCAAATTCATGATGAAGCTGAATGTGAACAAGCTGTTTACGATGCGATCATGTCAGGTTATCGACTGATAGATACCGCAGCCTCATACCTAAACGAAGAAGCGGTGGGAAGAGCCCTCAAACGGAGTGGAGTACCAAGAGAGGATCTATTTATTACTACGAAATTATGGGTTCAAGATACAGGATACGAACGTACAAAGGAAGCATTTGAAAAATCCCTTTCAAGATTGCAACTTGATTATTTGGATTTGTATTTAATTCATCAGCCATTTGGCGATGTGCATGGTTCTTGGCGGGCGCTGGAGGAATTGTACCGTGAAGGAAAAATCAGAGCGATTGGCGTAAGTAACTTCCAGAACGATCGTCTGATTGATTTGATTATTCATAATGAAGTAACTCCTGCAGTTAATCAAGTTGAGACACATCCATTCTGCCAACAAATTGAAAGTGCTGCATTCATGAAAGAAAACAATGTTCAGATTGAATCATGGGGTCCATTTGCTGAAGGTAAAAACAACATGTTTCAGAACGAAGTTTTAGTATCAATAGCTCAAAAATATAATAAATCTGTTGCCCAAGTGGTTTTACGCTGGTTGACGCAAAGAGGAGTTGTTGTGATTCCAAAGTCTGTCCGGAAAGAAAGAATAATTGAAAACTTTAATATCTTTGACTTTGAATTAAACTCAGAGGATATAGAACAAATTGCGCTGTTAGACACAAAAGAGAGCTTGTTCTTTTCACATAGAGATCCTGTAATGGTAAAAGCGTTAAGTACAAGGAAGCTGGATATCTAATTTTTCTTAGGATCTTGTTGGTTTTGATAAAAGAGGGGTTAACCATAATTAAGGGGTTAACCCCTCTTTTATTTATAAGACCCTTAGCCTTGAACAGTTCATTTTAATTTGAAGGTTTAAGAATAAAGGCAGCTAAAGCTTGTGAATATCGCATTATAATCTTGATCTTCTCCAGTGGCGTACAAACCAATAAGCACACCTGTGAATCCTCCGGCTATTTCAGAGGATAGATATTTGGTTTGCGCAGCTCCGAGTAAGATCTCAATACCGTCTACCTGGATATAAAATTGATAATGCGTTGGACTGCTTTTGACAACTAATGAAGCATGGTTGCACTGACCTATATTTTTTGTTTTTTCAATGGATTTGATATCTCCGATATTCAGCCGTTCGATAATCTCATAACCCTCTGGATGTTTACGCAAGGCCAAATCATAATGGTGATTTTCGTCCATGTAAAGTGTAATTCCGGCTTCACCATTCGTAAGGCTGACTTGGCACGAAATAATTGCGTTAAAATCTTTTTGACGAATACCAATAAATGTCGGAGTAGCCGGGATATCTAACGTAACTGCAGTTCCTTTAAGCTTTATTTTATCAGCTTCTAACCGATAATTTTCTGTAACCGGGTGACGCAGGTAACACCAGTCTAAATTCCAATCTGTGTTCTCGAACGTAAAGACTCTTTTCTCCTGCTGAATGACTGTGTCCGCAATACGATCAGTCTCAAAACTTATAAGTGTGGTACCTTCATGACCTGCTGTAAACCATCCATCCTCGCCAAAGGTAATCGGAGTTAGAAAAACCTCGCGCCCCAAATGGTGATAGGTAAGATACTGGCCAGTCTGCCGGAATCCAAGATGTAACAGCCACCAATCCCCCTCATGGTCTTGTACCAAATCTCCATGTCCAACTCCCTGAAGCTCGTAACCGCCTAAATTTCGATTAGTCAATACGGGGTTATGCGGGTAGGCTTCGAATGGGCCAGTAGGAGAATTGCCCCTTGCATAAGTAACCATATGCCCATATTCGGTTCCACCCTCAGCAGCTAGTAGATAGTATTGTCCATTAATTTTGTATAAATGAGGACTCTCCAAATAACGCCCACCGGATCCTTGCCAGATTGAACGGCTTGACGACAGCTTCTGCCCAGTTTCAATTTCAATTTCACATTGGACTATACCATTAACTCCGTAATCGTCTGTCCCATTACTCATGAAATACGTTTTGCCGTCTTCAAAATACAAATCCGGATCAATACCGCCTTGATCTACATTAATCGGATCAGACCATTCGCCGTAAATATTGTCAGTCCAGACATAGAAGTTCTGGCGCAGAGTGTCATTAGTGGTCGTCATGTAGAATCGTCCATTATTGTACCGCAGGGTGGGGGCGAATACACCACCGGAGCTGTCCACAGTATCCAGTTGAATCTGGTTCTTTCGGGTTAAGCAATGACCGATTTGGGTCCAATTAATTAAATCTTTGCTTTCAAAAATCGGAACACCGGGAAAATACTGAAAGGAACTGCAGACCAAATAATAAGTGTCTTCAACTTTACATGCGCTGGGATCAGGATAAAACCCTTTGATGACCGGGTTATTGTATTTCATTTCTCCACCTCATTAATAAATTCATATAAATAAGAATTCAATATATTTAACTACTAAGAAAATTAAACACTATTGCTTATAGGTTTTCAATGAATCGGGGTTGAAGATATACGTTATATTTATTAAATTAATATATATGTAATTTCAATAAGCACAGGTCAGGTGATTATGATGATGATCAAAGCAAACGGCGAAGCAAAATTCATGTCGTTGTATGAAGCGCTGGCAAGCGAAGTCAGATGGAGGATTATGAGCCTCATTGCAGATAATGAAATGAATGTGAAGGAGATCGCGGCTAAGTTAGAGCTTAGCCCTTCCATAGTTACTATGCATATCCGAAAGCTCGAACAAGCTGGACTTACAGGAAGTCACAGGATACGCCTAAACGGAGGAACACACAAAATGTGCTTCCTTAAACAAAAAAGAGTTGAAATCGAACTCCCCACTGCCACTCAAACTCCGAGGATCAGAGAGCAGAGCATTTCAGTCGGTCATTATACCTCGTTTGATGTCCATCCTACATGTGGTCTTGGGACACAAGAGAAAGAGATTGGGGTTTGGGACGATCCCCGCTATTTTCTCGATCCCGAGCGGGTCAACGCCGGCATTTTGTGGTTTGGGAGAGGTTACGTAGAGTACAAAACGCCTAACTACTTACTTCCCGGTCAAATGCCCGAGGCCATCGAGATTTCAATGGAAATTGCTTCTGAAGCGCCAGGCTTGAAAGATCATTGGCCTTCGGATATTGAGTTCTTATTTAACGGTGTGAAGCTTGGAACTTGGACCAGTCCGGCAGACTTTGGAAGAGCGGCACGAGGCATATATACTCCGGATTGGTGGCATCGGAATGTAAATCAATACGGGTTATTGAAGACGCTCCGCATTGACACTTCGGGCACATTTATTGATGAAGAAAGGATGTCGGACATTACTGTCGCAGATATTTTGCTACGGGAACAATTCTGGACGCTTCGGTTCGCAGTTGACGAGAAGGCTGTTAATGTTGGTGGTTTGACACTTTATGGGGCTGGATTCGGTAACCATGACCAAGATATTTTAATTCGTGTGTACCTAGGAACGATGACCTAATGAAGCAGGATAGTTCAGTTATAGTTGTTTTCTCCATCCAGTTTATCAGCTGGAGCTGGTAAACTATCCATATATTGAAGAAGTTGAGAGGAGAGATATTCTGAATTATAACGAGGTTATTAAAATCGCTGATACACACTTACTTCCATTAGTGAATGAATTGTACGGATTGGAAGGTTATGAAATCAGGCTTATCAATGCACATGAAGGAGGACGGAATGTCGCATATAACTGTGATAAAGCTGATTCTGAAGCAAAAATAATCAGAATTGCCTTCTTAAGTGACAGAAGCCGAGAAGATATTTTGGGTGAAGTGGAATATATCAGGTATTTGTACGAGCATGGAGGCAGTGTTTCGAATGTGGTCAACTCCCAGAAGGGGAATCTGCTGGAAACGATAACTCTTAATAATCATACCTTTTTTGTCTGCTTGTTTGAAAAGGCCAAGGGGGGTATGCTCGCGGAAAATAATTATCAGTATCGGGAAGGCGTTCCTATTACGGAATACTATTATAACTGTGGCAAAGTTCTTGGAAAAATGCATCAATTATCGAAGGGTTATACACCTGTCCATTCCCGGTATTATTTTTTTGATAAATACAATGCCGATTATATAGATAAGCTAATACCTGACTCGTTATCTCTGTTGAAAGAGAAACTGGTAGATCTCTTAACAACCTTAGAAGGGATGGACAGGAATCACGAGTCTTTTGGGATGGTTCATTTTGATTACTGCGATGGGAATTATATGATCGATTTTGATACAGGGCAAATAACTGTTTTTGATTTCGATAACTCCTGCTTTTGTTGGTATATGTATGACCTGGCAAATCTCTGGACACTTGGAGTGGGCTGGATACAATTTGAACAAGACACTGATAAACGCAAACAGTTTATGGATGATTATTTTAAAACAGTCCTTGATGGCTACAGATCCGAGACCAGGATCGAAGATTCGATGTTAGACACATTGCCATTGTTTATCCAAGTAACCCTCATGGAAAACATCGTTGATGCATTCGAGGTAATGCGGAACAATGGTGAAGACCCGGAATGCGATGAAGAGCTGTCATATCGTATAAAATGTCTAGAAGACGATATCCCATATGTAGGATTTTTCCATGAAATTTACTCATGTGATGAACCCTTTGAGTATGAGAAACGAGATATTTAGGATGAGGGTGTTTTTGATATGCTGCGGATAAATTCATATGTAGACTCAAATAAGCAGGAGTTGGAGTAAATATGGCTTACGAAAAACCGGAATTGACCATGAGTGAAATTGAAAAAGTACTGTGGAATCATCTTGGACAGGGAGCGGCTGAGATTACACCGTTGTCTGGCGGCAATATAAGCAACGTGTTTTCTTTTATTTTAGAAGGAAAAGACTATGTTGTGAAATTCAGCGATTTGGAACGAGCATATGAGACCGAACAATTTGTATCTAATTTGCTACTCGACCAAGGTATCCCTTTCCCAAAATGTTTGGGGTTAGGGAGGACTAATCAGTTAACCTATTTGATCATGGAGCGAATGGAAGGTCGCAATCTATCCGATTGTACAGCAGAGGAACAAACCCGTCTGATGCCAGAAATTATCGGCATTTTAACAAGAATAGCCGAAGCGGATATTGGGGGAACTAACGGTTATGGTTGGATCGGACCTGACGGCAATGGTTCCTATTCATCTTGGAAAGACTTCGTCATTGCCGTAAATGCGGAAGATCAGACGGGGACATTCTGGGAGAATTGGCATGAACTCTTCCGCACGTCTTGCTTGGAAAGAGACGTATACGAAGAAATCTATAGTCGTTTGATGACCTATGTACCCTATAATGAATCTAATAGAAGCTTTATTCACGGAGATTTTCAACAGTGGAATATGTTGTCCAACGGAACACGGATAACCGGCATTATTGATGGAAATTGCATGTATGGCGATTCTCTCATAGACCTTGCGGTTCTCGACAAGCATATGCCTTGGTGTGATGTCATTAACACATATCAAAATTATCAAAAGAAAGCTAGAATAGTGACCCCGAATTTTGAGGAGCGGCTAATCGGTGCCTATTATTTTAAGGGACTCGATGGACTTCGATTCTATGCTAAGATGGGCTGGACAGAGGCTTATCAGGACACACGGCATTTTCTTTTAAACCTAAAAGTGTAATAACTGAACGCTTTACCTTATCCTATACATTTAATAGCCGCATAATTGCGGCTTTTTGTATATAAATATCAAATTTCAAGGAGCAAATTCCCCACTGGGATTATAGCCTAGGCTGACGACCTGTAATAAATGCACCTGAACTTGCCATTAATCCACTATCTATAGCTTTGTCCAACTTGATAAAATGTAAGCGCAATCATTTAATCAATCGATTGGAGGAGTATGGCATGAAAAAGATTGGGGCAGGTTTTATATTCTTACTTGTGATGTGCGCAGCCTTATCCACAACTGCGTTCGCGAAACAGCCTTATTCATCCTATTGGTTTCCGGAGCAATTGCTTCAGTGGAGTCCGGCATCCGACCCGGATGCGGCATTTAACCGGAGCACAGTCCCGCTGCAGGACCGTTTTGTAGCAGATGGAGTCAACGCTCATGCAACCAAAGCGCCAAAAGTCATGGCTTTATCAGCACTGAACCCGGGAACAAGCGGAGTTCCATCGCAGGGTTCAAGCAAATTCGAAGCTAACACATTTACCTATTGGCAATATGTTGACAAGCTGGTCTATTGGGGTGGTTCCGCGGGCGAAGGGATCATCGTACCTCCAAGCGCTGATACGATCGACGCGGCTCATAAAAATGGCGTGCCGATCATCGGAACGGTGTTCTTTCCACCAACCGTATATGGCGGGAAGTATGAATGGGTCAAGCAGATGCTTCAGCAGAATAGTGACGGCTCCTTTCCTGCTGCTGACAAGTTGATCCAGGTTGCGAGCCATTACGGATTTGACGGCTGGTTTATTAACCAGGAGACTGAGGGCGGAACGCCGGCCGACGCACAGCAAATGAAAGCTTTCCTAAGTTATCTGGAATCACACAAGTCAAATTCTATGCACATCGTATGGTATGATTCCATGACCAATGAGGGCAGTATCAGTTGGCAAAATGCACTTAACGACAAGAATTCGATGTTCCTGCAAGACAATAAAAAGCAAATTACAGACAATATGTTCCTGAACTTTTGGTGGAAGGATCTTAAAAGCTCGGCAGAGAAGGCTAGAAGCTTGGGCAGAAGTCCATATGACTTGTATGCAGGCATCGATGTCGAAGCCAAGGGTTACGATACAAAGGTGAACTGGAATCTGTTGTTTCCGGATAAAGATCCTGCCGTTACTTCCCTTGGTATTTACCGCCCCGATTGGGCTTTTAACAGCGCAGAGAGTATGGAAGATTTCTTCGTACGCGAGAATAAATTCTGGGTGGGTCCAAACGGGAATCCGAGTAACACCTCGAGTGATCAAGCCTGGAAAGGTATCGCTAACGATGTGATCGAATCATCACCAATCAATGAGCTGCCTTTCACCACCAACTTCAACACGGGAAGCGGACAGAAATATTTTGTAAGAGGGAAGCAGGTGCGGGATAAAGGCTGGAACAACCGGAGTCTGCAGGATATTCTTCCCTCCTGGCGCTGGATTGCAGACAGCAAAGGTACCCCGCTTTCACCAGTGCTCGATTGGTCCGATGCCTATTACGGCGGCAGTTCGTTGAAGGTATCAGGCGTGCTGAACCCTAACAATGCGACACATTTGAAGCTCTACAAGACCGACCTTAAGATCGAAGCAAGCACAAAGCTGTCTATTACGTACAAAACACAAAATAAGCCAAGCCTGAAGGTTGGTCTTGCATTCGCAGATCAGCCCGATCAAAATATCTTCCTTAATGTGAAGGATAAGACATCGCCAGACTGGACAACTGAAACATTGAATTTGACCCCATACAAAGGGAAACGGATCGTAGCGTTGTCACTGTATTTTGATTCTAAGAATGAGGTTAATAATTACAACATTCAAATTGGCCAGCTCTCCATTCAAAATGCTAATGACCCGATCAAACCACTACCCGCGGTTCGCGATCTTAAGGTCACTCAAACTGATTTTCGCAATGGTATTTATGGAGATGCCAGATTACAGTGGAAACAGCTTGACCAACAGGTCAAGCAATACGAAATCTATCGAGTGCTTCCAGATGGCAGTGAGATGTTCATAGGTGCAACACCAAATCATGTGTTTTACGTTCCTGAGATGCGAAGAATAGACAAAGAAACTATCACAGTATTGAAGGTTGTTGCCGTCAATGGAAGATACGAGCAAGGTCAATCCTCTAGCGTGAAGATCAGCTGGCCGGATTATCCAAAGCCGACTGCGGAGTTCAAAACTGATCAAACCCTAGTCGCTCCAGGCGAGAGCGTAAACTTCACCGACCTGTCGACTGAAGTGACAGAAGGATGGTCATGGACCTTCGAAAGCGGAAGCCCCGCGGTCAGCACATCAAAGAACCCAGTTGTGACGTTCGCTCAGGAAGGCGTTTATAGTGTGACACTGACTGCAACTAACAGCTCGGGCCAAGACACAATTACGAAAAAAGAGCTCATCACAGTGAGTAAGGAAGCTGGAGCAGTGAAAAATCTGGCACTTGGTAAAACTGCAACAGCCGATCATGCCTGCGGGGAAAAGGAAGGGGCACCTAACGCCGTAGATGGTAAAGTGACGGATAACAGTAAATGGTGCGCAATTGGCAATCTGCCCCATTGGCTTCAAGTCGACCTCGGCGCCGAACATCAACTCAGCGCTTTTGTCATCAAGCATGCTGAGAGCGGAGGAGAGTGGTCCGGTTTTAATACCAGTGATTATACGATTCAGGTCAGCAGCGACGGAACGAACTGGACGGATGTCGTCAACGTCCAAGGAAACTCGGCTGCCGAGTCGACTGATTCAATTGCGTTAGTAAAAGCCCGCTATGTAAAATTATTGATTCTCAAACCTACGCAGGGAGCCGATACGGCAGCGCGGATCTATGAGTTTGAAGTGAAGGGATTATAATATACCCTATTACGTCATTCTAATATTAAAGCAAATAAACCGTAGGCCACTTGAGGGGCTACGGTTTATTTGCTTTAACACTAATGATAGCTGAAATCAAAAAAAGAACCTGATTTATCTCATCAGATTCTTATATATTGCATATGAAAAGACACGATGATATAATCAACTCACGACTGAAATTCTATAGTTAGGCATAATAATTGCATCTTATATATTTATATTATCATACCGTTAAATTCTTGTCAATTTTTTTCTCAATTTAATAGTTAGGAGCGATAATAAATGCGTTCTTTAGTTCTCGGTTTTCAGGAAGTGGACAATACACAGCTTTTGCTCGTTGGCGGAAAAGGGTTAAATTTAGGGAAACTATCACAAATAGAAGGAATACAAGTACCAGAAGGATTCTGTATTACAACAGTAGGATATCACCAAGCCCTCGAACAGAACCAAACGTATCATGCTTTGTTGGATCAACTAACTATGCTAAAAGTAGAAGATCGGGATCAAATCGGTGAAATCAGTAAGAAGATTCGGCAAATCATTGTGGAAGCAGAAATTCCTTCCGATGTTGTGAAGGCAGTTTCTCACTATCTCACCCAGCTGGGTGATGAACATGCTTATGCAGTGCGTTCTAGTGCGACCGCTGAAGATTTACCACATGCCTCTTTTGCAGGTCAACAAGATACCTATTTAAATATCATCGGCATAGAAGCAATCCTTCAGCATATCAGCAAATGTTGGGCTTCTCTATTTACGGATCGTGCCGTAATCTACCGCATGCAAAATGGATTTGGCCACAGTCAAGTTTATTTATCCGTTATCGTTCAAAGGATGGTTTTTCCACAGGCTTCAGGGATTTTATTTACCGCTGATCCGATTACTTCTAACCGAAAACTGCTATCCATCGATGCCAGTTTTGGACTTGGCGAAGCTCTGGTCTCTGGCTTGGTATCTGCCGATGGTTATAAAGTACAGCAAGAGAAAATTGTCGATAAGAGAATAGCAACCAAAAAATTGGCTATTTACGGACTAAAAGAAGGCGGAACAGAGACCCGGCAGATCGAACTCGATCAGCAAGAGACTCAAACACTTACTGAACAACAAATTTTACAATTAGCAAGGATAGGCAGACAGATTGAAGCTTATTTTGGTTGCCCACAAGATATCGAATGGTGTTTGGCCGAGGATACATTTTATATCGTCCAGAGTCGGCCGATCACGACTTTATTCCCCATCCCTGAAGCGAATGATCAAGAAAACCACGTTTATGTATCTGTTGGTCATCAACAAATGATGACAGATCCCATGAAACCGCTGGGATTGGCTTTTTACCTGTTAACGACTCCTGCACCTATGCGTACAGCTGGCGGAAGATTGTTTGTTGATGTCACATCAAGTCTTGCTTCACCTGGCAGCAGAGAAATGATCATAGAAGCCTTAGGTAAATCTGATCCCCTCATAAAAGACGCACTCATAACCATCGTAGAGCGAGAAGATTTTATAAAATTTTCGGCAGATAATGAAAAGGCTTCTACTCCGAGTAAGAGCAATACAAGCCTGCCACCTAGTGATTCTCAAGTAGAACTGGAAAATGATCCGACAATCGTTTCTGACCTCATTAAGAGCAACCAAGCCTCGATAGAAGAGTTGCAACAAATCATTCAAACCAAATCAGGGGCGGAGTTGTTTGATTTTATTCTGGAAGATATGCAGCAATTAAAGAAGATTCTATTCAACCCACAAAGTATGCGTGTGATTATGGCGGCTATGGATGCCTCAGCATGGATCAATGAAAAAATAAATGAGTGGTTAGGTGAAAAAAACGCAGCGGATACGCTTTCTCAATCTGTACAGGGCAATATTACTTCAGAAATGGGTCTGGCGCTACTCAATCTCGCTGATGTGATTCGGCCATATCCGGAAGTCATTGATTATTTACAGCAGGTTAAAGATGATAATTTCTTAAATGAACTGGTTAGTTTTGAGGGTGGGCAGGAAACCCAAGACGCTTTCTATGACTATCTCAGTAAATACGGAATGCGATGTACCGGAGAAATCGATCTTACAAGAACTCGTTGGAGCGAAAAACCAACTACACTTGTCCCCATGATTCTCAGTAATATCAAAAACTTTAAACCTAATGCTGGCCATCGGAAATTTGAGCAAGGTCGACAGGAAGCTTTGAAAAAAGAACAAGAGCTATTAGATCGATTGAAGCAATTACCCGATGGTGAACAAAAAGCGAATGAAACAAAACGAATGATTGATCTCATCCGGAATTTCAGCGGGTATAGGGAATACCCCAAATACGGTATGGTTAATCGCTACTTCGTTTATAAACAAGCTTTACTGAAAGAAGCTGAACAACTAATACAATCGGGAGTTATTCCTGAAAAAGAAGATATATACTATCTCACTTTTGGAGAACTATGCGAAGTTGCAAGCACAAATAAATTGGATTACCAGATCATCAGCAAACGCAAAGAAGAGTACAAATTATTTGAAAAACTAACTCCACCACGTGTTATTACGTCTGAAGGTGAAATCATTGCGGGGAAGTATAAACGAGAAAACCTCCCAACTGAAGCTATTGTAGGTTTAGCGGTTTCTGCCGGTGTTATAGAGGGACGTGCGCGTGTCATCTTAAACATGGAGGATGCTGATCTAGAAAACGGAGATATATTAGTTACCTTATTTACTGACCCTAGCTGGACTCCATTGTTTGTATCTGTAAAAGGCCTAGTTACTGAAGTTGGTGGACTAATGACCCATGGGGCAGTTATTGCGCGTGAATATGGCTTGCCAGCAGTTGTCGGAGTGGAGAATGCTACCAAATTGATAAAAGACGGGCAACGAATTCGTGTGCATGGAACAGAAGGCTATATCGAGATATTGTAATGGCTGAATCACGAATGTGGTTTGACAAATTCAATCTTTTGAATTATTTTTAATAGTGAATTATCAATTCATTATTAAAGGTGAGGGGCAATATGCAGTCTAAAAAAGATGAAGTGAAACAGGAAATTGAATCCGCCGCTTTAAAGGTATTTTTCCAAAAAGGCTTCTCTGATGCCAAAATGAATGATATTGCCGATGAAATTCAAATTTCTGTTGGAAATATTTATACTTATTTTAAAAATAAAAAAGAGTTGTTCTATTCAGTTGTTCCGCCGTCTTTAGTGGACTATTTGAAGAATGTGTTAGTGGAAAATATTCGCATCGATAACCAGACTTTTTTTGATGATGTTAATAATGAGAAAAAATCAGCTATCGTTCAAGAGCAAATAACTATATTAACCCAGTACAGCAGGCAGATTGTTATTATTTTTGAAAAGAATAAAGGGACCGTATATAGCAATGCCAAAAACGAGCTGATCGATCTGATGATCGAAACTAAAAGGCCCTATATTAAGGATCATTATAAAAGATACGAAATCGGAACCGAAGAAAATATGATTCTGCTGAAGATCATCGCGAACAATGTCATCAATATGATTCTGGATTTATTAAAGCACGAGATGAGCGCCGATAGCCGGAAACGGATTTTTGAGGCATTAAGCTTATACTGGCTGTATGGACTAAAAAGCTTAAACGAATAACGTCAATGCGCCGAATTTAGGTGTGGGGTGGAACTGGCGCACAACGCTGCAATGAGGGACAACTAAGTGGATATGCACATTAAGCATCTACGAGGGTCCCTATTTTTTTAATCCAATATTGAATAATGAATTCACTATTGAAAGGTGTAATCATGAAACGGGGGAAGCTACGATGAAGATAGGTTATGCGTTTAAGGACTGCAATGTTATATATGGAGATGCAATAAAAGGAACAGATACCCATATGACTATTTTGATTCAGGAAAACGGGTTGATTCAAGAGATCGGGAAAGCAAGCGCTGTAACTGTTCCGAACCATTACCAAACGATCGATTGTTCGGGGAAATATGTGATGCCCGGTCTCATCAACGCGCATGTTCATCTTTTTGCCGATGGGAAGCCTTTTACGCTATCTGCCAGTGAAGGGCTGCTGAATTTTGCGTTTCATCATATTTTGGATACGAGACTGGGCAGAAACGTGTTGAAGAAACGGATGAAAAAAAATGCCCTAACCGCACTGCATTCCGGAGTAACAACGATGCGTAGCGTAGGTGAATTTTTTTATACTGATGTTCTTTTGAGGGATGAGATTAAGGCAAATCAATTTATTGGACCTAATCTTTTGGTGTCCGGGTATTTCCTGAGCGTAACGGATGGCCACGGTGCACCTTATTTGGCTTTGGTCGGTGATTCACCATGGGAAGGGAGAAGAAATGTAAGAATCAATGTAAAAAACGGAGTGGACCTAATCAAAATATGTGTAACTGGCGGGGTTACCGATGCCAAAAGGGTCGGAGAAGCAGGCCGCTTGCAAATGACGGAAGAAGAGGTGGCTGCCATTTGCGAGGAAGCTCATAAAATTGGGATGCGTGTGGCGGCACATGCAGAAAGTACCGAAGGTGTAAGAGTTGCATTAAAGGGTGGGGTGGATACTATTGAACACGGCGCGGAGATGGATGAGGAAATGATCAGGCTGTACAAAAATAATCCCAGAGCCTTAAAGGGCTACACCGCTGTGATCCCTACTTTACAAGCAGCTTATCCCAGTGCGAAATTAGATCCGAGCCTGACAAAGTTGAATACAACCGTTAAGGAAGATGCCCGGCTTGTGTATGGCTCTATGTTAAAAGGGCTACAGCAGGCTATAGAACATGATATCAAAATGGTGTGGGCACGGATGCCGCTATGTCCTATGTAACCCACTATGATCTTTGGCGTGAGCTTGATCATTTCATGCGACAAACAAAGCTGAACGCAAGTCAGGTTATTGAACTAGTAACCAAATCAAATGCAGAGATTTTGGGAATCGATCACCAGACAGGGACAATAGAAGTTGGCAAATATGCGGATTTAATCATGATGGAGCAAAACCCATTGGAGAACATAAAAGCTTTGTCTGATGTAGCTATGGTTATGGTCAGAGGGAATTTAATACAAACACCCTCTGTGACCAGAATTCAAGCAGTGGACGAGCTACTGGATACGGTTTGGAGTATTTAGGAGTGAGATAAATGATTGTAGAAGCACGTTTGGGTATCCTAGCTATTCTTAAAAGAACAGCGCCCGGTATGAATAACTATAAGCCTGTCAGCCTTTCTGGTCAGGAAGCTTACTTATTATGATTCCTGTAAATAAGGGACCCGCCTGAAGGGAATTCTAGAGATGAGAGACATCTCAAATTCTAATCAGGATGAGGACGGAATTCATGAAGCAACCTTCCAGTAAAACTGAAGAAGAAGATAAACTGAAATGGTGGCAACTAAGCTTGTTAGGCATTGCTGGCACTATAGGAACCGGGTACTTTTTGGGTTCAGGTCTAGCAATTTCTATGGGAGGGCCAGCAGTGCTGCTAGCCTACATTTTAGCTGCTATTGGAACATATGTCGTATTTGATGCACTGGCTCAGATGACAGCGGAAGATCCGGAGCAGGGTTCATTTCGATCCTATGCAAAAAAAGCATTTGGAAATTGGGCAGGGTTCGGGAGCGGCTGGGTATATTGGTTTTCGGAACTGTTGATTATGGGAAGTCAGCTCACAGCATTGTCCATATTCTCACGATTTTGGTTCCCGGCCGTACCGATGTGGGTGTTTGCTGCCGGTTACGCTGTTGTGAGCCTGTTGATTGTGTTTTTTGGCAATAAGGGCTTTGACAGGGTTGAAAATATTCTGGCCATCATTAAAGTGGCGGCTATACTAATGTTCCTTGTTATTGCTGCCGTACTTCTGACGGGTTGGATCGGAGGTTCTAAGTTCTCACCGAAAGTTCCACTTGGGTTTAAAGCGTTGTTTCCATCTGGAGGTATCGGGTTGTGGTCTGCCTTTATTTTTGCTTTTTATGCCTATGGTGGCATTGAGGTGCTGGGAATTATGTCCTACAGGCTAAAGAAACCTGAGGAAGCTCCAAAAGCAGGAAAGGTGATGTTGCTGGGACTGGCTACGGTGTATGTTCTATCAATCGGGCTTGCAGTAATCATGGTGCCGCTTAGAGCTTTTAATCCAAAAGAAAGTCCTTTTGTGCTCGCGCTCAGCAGCGACCATCTGACCTTTGTTCCGCATTTGTTTAACGGGGTGTTGATCATAGCTGGGTTCTCCACGATGACAGCTTCGCTTTATGCCATTACCTCGATGATGATCACTCTTTCACAGGAAGGGGATGCACCCAAGGTTTTTTCGAAGAAATGGAAGGATAAATATCCGTTTTTTGCCCTTTGTTTAATAGCTGGAGGTTTAGGGGGTGCCATTATGATGTCATTGTGGTTGCCAGGAAAAGTATACGAATACATTACAACTGCTGCCGGACTGATGATCCTCTATAACTGGTCCTTTATATTGCTCTCCTCCCGCAAGCTGCTTAAGCCCAGTCTTCTAAATGGGGTGAAACGCTGGCTGGGCTTAGTGCTGATCGCTACTGCTGTAGCAGGTACGCTATTTCACGCGCTCAGTCGTCCAGGCCTCTACATCAGTCTGTTAATTGTTTCACTGATTGCGTTGAGTGATTGGATTGTTCAACATAACCATAACAAGAATGGCGGTTCTGTTAAGGATCACAGTACGGACGAACAGTCCAATGAATATCATTCTTTACCGGGCGGTCCTGAATTTCGGATTAAGGGCATCAGGATGCGAAAAAACAAGGTTTAATGAAAAAAGAGAAGTCGGGCAGCCTGTACACCAAAATAAAAACCAAAGCCAATCAGCGACAGACCTGACAGAACGGAGATCGCCTTCAATACCCGAACAGTTAGAAATTTACGAAAGAGGCTGGAGGCGGCAGCCATGACTACATCCCAGAGTAAAATCCCGAGGACGATCGCTCCACTGTAGATCAATAACTGCTGCATTGGATACTCGCTAACCACCTTAGCTAATATTGAGCCGTATATACCCAGCCAAAAAAGGATGGAGAGGGGATTAAACAAGGACATCAGAAATCCCGAAAGATAAGATTTGGACAGTGAGACATCGTTTCCCCTCATCTCAATCCCTGAAATTTCTCTTGTATTTTTAATGCTGTTTACACCTGAATAGACGAGGACAAAGAATCCGAACAACCATAAAAACACTTTAACAAACGGAGCATCCAGCAGATGAATGAGGCCAAAATAAACAAGCAGCATATAGATGATATCGGCACTAACCGCCCCTAAACCAACTATCCAGGCAGGCATAAATCCTCCGCGGAGTCCCTTGTCCAGCTGTGCTGCATTAATGGGTCCGAGAGGTGCCGAGAGGGATAATCCTAGAATCATATAACCTATAAATACGTTAATGTTGTCCTCCTCCTTTATATAGATAACATATTCCAATAAAGGTCGTAGTAGGACAAGCAAAAGAAGGCCCGCGAGTGATTGCAGGCCTTCTTTTATAAGAAGCTGAAGAGTGAGTAGGATTACGCCTTAACGGATTCAGGTCTTTTGACAAGAAGAGGTGGAGGAATCAACCAGCCCTTTTTCTTAGTCAAATGTAGAATTTTAAGGCCGATGGCTGCTTTGGTAAGGTGATATTTAGCAAACAAAGCCCCTATATCTTCTCTGATCGATTGTCCCATTGCCTGACTACATGCCACAAGTCCAACAGCATTATCAGCTGCAAGTTTGGCAGCAATTTCAGGATCTGTGAAACGTGCCCCTACAGGAATATCTTCAAGCTTGGCATCGGGCCGATTTGGCATTACTGGTGCAGATGCAATACCTTGCTCTGAGAGCAGTGTATCACACTCACTGATTTCAAGCTCCGCTTGATCAATTAAAGCTCCTAATATTTTTTTTAGGTCATTGTCACCAGCGTGATACATATAAGCTCTGTAACAAGAGAGTGCTCCCTTTGCTACCATTGAGGCTTGCCAAACCGTAAAAATCTCTCCATAATGCATCGGTTCTTCTTTGGGGTTACCGCCTAGAATCCCTGTCATAAACAGTCTCCTTTATTGTTGAATTTGAACAAACATTAGCATGCCCACAAAAACACGGAAATTGCAGCTTTTCGCATAAAATAGGTATGTAAATTTGAGGCGTCGTCATTCGTGCAAGTTTAAGGATAAATGTGAAAATAAGGAACGATAAAATTGAACACGAGTTGTGGAGGAATCAAATGTTTTTCAACGTGATGATTGGAAGTATAAATGCCTTTTGCATTCAATGAAGTTGCTTATCACTGGAGATGGTGGAGTGTATCTCCAACCGAGGCAGGGATTGATGGGGAGTCATTGAGACTTCCAACACCTTTGGTAAGTACTCAGCTAATCAAACAAAGGATAACCTGTATGCAAGGAATATTAATGCAACGGGTAATCATAATTCAACAGCGGTAGAACCGAGCGCAGGCAGTCGGGGATGAGTATCGAGAATAGGAGGTGGTTGGTCTCTTAGAGTTGCTTGGACTTACAAGCTTGCGGAATAGAAGCCGAGAAAAAAAGCTAAACTTTTTAGAGCTAAAGGGAACTGTAGGGGCCCTTTTTATGATTAGGATCCTGAGCTGGGACTGTATTTACAGACTCGTCAAAAAATTTATACCTTTAATTTGTTTCAAATAAAAAGCCGGTTTCAGGATGAGCCTGAATAACCGGCTTTACATTTTTTTAGCAAATCATCTTTAGGAGAGTTAGAAGAACCAATAAAGGATTACGCCGTGCGGCGCATATCTAGCACCAGCCACAGGTTCCAGAGTCGTCCGTAACCCGCACATGTTGGCATGCTCAGTGAGGAGTTCCGCGTATTCCACCGAAGCAGGACTTCGCAATGATAATTTTACTCCGAGTTTACGAAAATTGGCGGAACCGGACAAAAGTGGGAGAACAACTACAGTACTTCAGAAGACAGAAGCTTCTGGACCATGTTTATGATTGAAGAATAATTTTTTTAAAACTAAGGGATTTGAATTCAAAGACCCTTATTAATTAAACTCCAGATGCGTTCAAACCTGTCTTGGTAGTCAGGTAAATTCCAGGATTCTTTGAAGGATGGGAGGCTAAATACTGCAAACGCAGAGAGAATCGCCTCAGCCCGTTCCAAGTGGGGATCGTGATAGTCCATGAGGCCGTCAATGATTTGGTAGGAATCCCAGAGAACATCGCGTAATACCAGTGGATTGCTATCCACGTATTGAGTATTCAAGGCAAACATCTTGGGATTCTCGTTATAAGCGCGTTTTTTTGCGTTAACAAATGCCCATAGCCAATCGTGAAGCAATTCTTGCGGTTTAGTTAAATTAGTCATATCTAATTTAATTTGTTCTGAAATCATCCGGTTGAACCAGCTCTTAGATACAGCTGCCCAGAGCTCTTGCTTATTTTTAAAGTGCTTATAGAGCGCTGCATGGGTGATACTTAATTCATCCGCAATTTGTGAGAGTGTCACTTCGGATTTTTCCGTGCGTTTAATTAATGCCTCAGCTGTTTCAATAACAAGCTCTTGAGTGATTTTAGCCACCGACTGTCAACCCTTCTTTCTTCAATAAATTCCTTTTTGTCGTTTATACACTTGCGAGTATTTTAACATATGAAATATCCAGTAACAATTGTTGACTTTTGTAACTTATAGTTTTATGCTTGTTGTGTAAGTTACAAAAATAAATAAATGTTACTTTTTTAACGCATAGGAGGTCATTTATCATGAAAGCAGCACAGATCACCAAATATTCAAAAAAGTTCATAGTAAAAGTGAACGATATTCCAATCCCAGAAATAAGTGATAACGAAGTCTTGGTTCAGGTGAAAGCAGCAGCAGTTAATCATTTGGAATTGCTTATTGGTACCGGAAGTGTAAAGCTGATTCAGGATTATGAATTCCCATTAGTACTTGGTAACGAGCTGACGGGTGTTATTGAAAAAGTGGGTAAGAAGGTGCAAGGTTTCAAAGTTGGCGATGCAATTTATTCACGTCTGCCACTACAAAAAATCGGTGCCTTTGCGGAATACGCGGCAATTAATGCAGATGCCATCGGGTACCTACCCACCAATCTGAATTTTGTGACTGGTGCTGCTGCGCCATTAACAGGATTGACAGCCTATCAAGGATTAAATGAAGAATTAAATGCTAAAGCTGGCGAAAGCGTGTTTATCCTTGGAGGGTCTGGTTCGTTTGGCCAAATGGCCATTCCTATCGCCAAAAGCATGGGGCTCAAGGTCATCATCAGTGGAAATCCAGAAGCACGTGAACGGACAATGGCCGCTGGTGCAGACCAATATATTGATTATACGACTACGAACTATTGGGAACAGCTTAGTGATGTTGATTATGTGATGGATACCTTGGGACCCAGCGAATTTGATCATGAACTTTCAATTATTAAAGCAGGAGGCCGCCTTCTTTCTCTGCGGACCGGTCCTAACAAACGTTTTGCAGAAGATTTGGGCTTCTCTGGCTGGAAACAAAAGCTCTTCACCATCGCCGGGGCTAAGTATGATCATAAAGCGAAGAAAAAGAAGATTCAATATCATTTCATTTTTGTTCGCAGTGATGGCGAACAATTAAAGAAAATTACGAAGATTATTGAAGATAATGGGATTGTACCAGCAGTGGACCCTACAGAATTCCACATAGAAGATATTAACGAAGCACTGACTTTTGTTGCTGAAGGTCATCCTAAAGGAAAAGTTATTATCAGATTTTAAGGAGGGTCTCAATTGTTGTCAAAAAATTCTTTACTGATCATTCTAGAATTGATATACTGATGCAAATTAGAGTTAATAGTGTAGTTTTTTTACCTTAACTAGAATGATCGTTCTTGAATATTTTGAAGAAATTTATTAAGGGAGGGGGTGAATGAGATACAAGTTTAATCGTGAATATAAACTCTATTGAAATGTTGTTAATTGATCAAAAAACTTAAAAGGGAGAGAATAATATGAAATATACAGTGATTACAGGAGCAAGCTCAGGAATTGGGTATGAAACAGCATTGGCGTTTGCTGCACGCGGTAAAAATTTAATTTTGGTAGCTAGAAGATTAGATAAATTAGAAGAACTTAAATCAACAATTCAGAATATTGATCCTAATGTAGATGTTATTGTTCGTTCAAATGATCTGTCTATTACAGAGCAGGCTTACACACTGTATAACACTTTGAAGGAATACCAAATAGAAACCTGGATTAATAATGCAGGACTTGGTGAAGCTTCTTTTGTGGTAGAACAGAATTTAGATAAAGTTGAAATTATGTTACGTGTTAACATCGAATCCTTGACGATCCTTTCAACACTATTTGTGCGAGATTATGCTGATGTAGAAGGAACTCAGTTAATTAACGTATCATCCGCACTCGGATATGCCATTGCTGTTGGGAGCGTTGCTTATTCTGCATCTAAATATTATGTTAGTGCCTTCACCGAAGGGCTTGCAAAGGAACTAGAGCTTAAAGGCGCGAAATTAAAAGCAAAGGTTTTAGCACCAGCAATAACTGAAACGGAATTTGTAAAGAAATCTATAGATGCTGAAGAATTTGATTACAAAGCAAACATGCCTAAATACCACATTGCCAAACAAATGGCGAGTTTCATGGTAGAGCTTTATGATAGCAATGATATGATAGGGATTGTTGACCAGAACTATGATTTCAATCTGAGAGATCAAATCTATCCAATTATATCTGAGTTTTAAATCGAATTAGATATTAGTCACTAAAACGATCGTTGAAGAAACTGGAGCAAAAAGAACTGGCTTCCCTATTCTTAAACGTGGGGTACAACTTTTTTGCATACGCTGGAAAAAGATTGGACTCTGGATTGTTTATAAGCAGACAAAGTAAGAATTCTTCGGTAAGCATCAGTTAAGTTATCATGTTATGAATAAAATCAAGCATCTTGCTTGATTTTATTTACGTTTTATATATTAGTTTGCGGATCGTTTACTTAAATGTATAATGATTGCTTGAGGTGATTACAATGGCAAGAAGCAAAGAATTTGAAATTAATGAAGTACTAGATAAAGCGATACAACTATTTTGGATGCAAGGTTACGAGAAAACTTCAATGCAAGATTTGGTAGACTGTATGGGAATTCACAGAAGAAGTATCTATGATACATTTGGTGATAAGCACGCCTTATATTTGACGGCACTCCAACGGTACGAATCTACTCAAAACAAAAAAATGAGATTCTTGGTTGAGAAACAAGAACCCGTAAAGGAGATCATTCGACAATTTCTAGAATCTTCGATGAGGAGCGAAGGAGAACCTCAAGGATGTTTCATAGTTAATTCGGGTGTGGAGTTGGGAGTACTGGATCCGGAGGTTGCATCCTTTGTTGAGAATAGCTATTCAAAAACGGAGAAGTTGTTATATGACCTCGTTCAGACTGGCCAGCAAAGAGGTGAACTTAGAAATTCACTGGAGCCCGAGGCTATTTCCCATTATTTAATGAATGCCTGGTTAGGACTACGTACAATGGTAAAAACGGCAACGGACCATGGGAAATTAACAAGTATTATTCATACCATACTGATCACTCTAGATTAAAACTCCTTTATCTATCTGCAGTGTAAGAGGACAAGCACTTGTATCGAATGCCGAAAATAGACAATCAACTTACTGCTACCCGAGTACGCGAAGAATAGAACCGACTTAATACGCCCAGCTTAACTATATAAATATCGCGTCCGACACCAGCTGTAAGGAACTAAGAATGCAGACACTAAAAAAACCCATGTTGACGATGGGCTTCTTAGTCAATGTGGATATTAATCTGTCCAAGATCGATAGATACGGCGCACTTCACGGAAGGATTGTTTAGGTTTGCGGTATTCATTAACCAGACCCTTGTTGTTGAAGCCGCGGGCACGGTCGCGAAAGTTCTTGCTGCTGCTCTTCAGATCGCCGCGGATGTCTGCAAACTGCCAGATGTAAGTCCCGCCAATTTTCGAATCATTTTTGAAGATCGCCAGTGCTTCAGTTACAATATCTGCCTGATAATCCTCGCTGAACAATCTCTGCTCCCAGCCCACATCCCCAAATAGTCCAGCACCACCGAATTCGGTCATGAGCACTACCTTGTCACCGGCTCCCATCTGCTCCGCACGCACATGGAACTGTTCCAGCATGTCTTTAAAGCTGGCTGTATCGCCTTCGTACCAACCAAAATATTTATTAATACCGATAACATCGAATAAAGGAAGTAGAATATCTTCGAGTGGATGCATCGTAGCGTAGGTGACAAGCCTAGTACTGTCGAGTTTCTTCACCAATCCGACTAGAGCTTGTGTGAAAGCATATGCTTCTTGCGTCCGGGTATCAATCTCATTATGAACGGACCAAAAGATCACACTTGGGTGATGCATATGCAAGCTGATCATTTCTTCAATCATAGTCAGTGCACGCTCCTGGAAGAGCGGCTCACTTACTGTTTCGTTCGGCAGAAAGGCTCCCCATATCGGAATTTCGCTCCAGTATACAATCCCTTGCTCATCGAGTAGATCAAGCCAATATGGGCTTTGGGGATAATGAGAACCCCGGACGGAATTGCAACCTAACTCCAAAATGATACTGAGCTCCTTGTGCATCAGCTTCGGAGGGAAGGCGAAACCCCACTCAGGATGCTCTTCATGTCTATTCACCCCCTTAAGATAAACGGGTGAACCGTTAATTAGAATCCGATGATCCTTTGTTTCAATATAGCGAAAACCGATCCGTTCAATCTTGTCGTCTTCCTCTGTCCGCAGTTGAAAGGTATACAGTTCTGGAAGACCTACGTTCCACAAACGTACTTCAGGCATAAGCAACTTGAACGTATGACTGAGGGTCTGGCCAGTTTCAATCTGTACTTCTTCCGAGTGCAATTCATGTCCGCTTTCGGAGAATGTGATCTTTGTAGTGTGCTGCTCCTTAAAGAAGGAATGGAGCCTCACCTGAACAGTGACATCGGCATCTGGTCCATGCAGTTCATAATCAATCTTCAGTTGTTCGATGTAAAGTTCAGGCAAATATTGCAGCTCCACCGACCGTATGATTCCCCCATAATGAAACCAATCCACCTGCTCCGTAGGAATCGTAAGTCGGTCCAAGGTGCTGTCCGTCCGGACGATAATCTCATGTTCTCCTGCCCCTAAGGAAGGAACAATAAATTCAAAAGGTGTAAATCCTCCATAGTGATACCCAAGGTGCTGCCCGTCCAAATAGACGTCGGCATGGCCCAGCACGGCATGAAAGATGAGTCTGACATGCTGCGAATTCACAGTCTGTATTTTTTTACGATACCAACCGACACCTTCATAATCGTACATTCCCAGTTCATTATTCCAGCACGAGGGCACATAAAGAGACTGCCAAGAATGTGGAAATCGCTCAAACCATTTTTCTTGAACACCCGTATTTAACGGATCCTTCATGAAATCCCAAGGCCCATCCAACAGTGCAGTTCTCCGAATTTGATACTCGCTAAAAGTCCTTAACAAGTGTGTTCCTCCTTTTTTTCCTGTAATGTATTGTGAATTTCAGACATCTTGATAATATGGATAGTAACATTTGGAGTTTAAGCATTGAATAGAAAAAAACGTTGCCGTCTTGTTTAAATCGCTCTTTTAGCAGCAGGAGGGGATATTAATTGGAAGAAAATGATTACAAGCTGAATGACCTCACAGTGCATATCCATTTTGTACTCGACAAAGCTACTTATCCCGGCTGGGAGGACATCCGTAACATGGTAAATGTGCACAGCTTGTACTGGATTCATGAAGGTAAAGGGGTTTTCCTGACCAATGTTGAGCACAAAGTAGAGGCTGGAATGCTAATCTATTTAAAACCAGGCCTTAAACTGTCCATGCGCTCGCAGATGGATGCTCCACTTCGCATAACGATGCTGCTCTTCGATTGTGCAGAGCTTAGTTATGATGCGGTATGGAAGGAAGTCAAGCCAATCGTAAAACTGAGACTTCCCTTCTTAAGCCAATATAACCAACAGCAAGCTGAGGAAATTAGCCAGCTGGTCTGGGGGATTCACCAGGACTGGCTGCCCGGACTAACCGATGGCATAGCTGTATCCCGGGCTAAAATGCAGATCCTGCTGCATAAGCTGCACCAGACCGTACAACCGGACTGGAATCTGATGGAGTCTGGAGCTTTTGCCGCCTTCGAACAGATCAAGAAAACACTCGAGAACGACTATAAGGATCATCACCGGATCGAGAAATTAGCGGAGAAATACGGCATTTCGCCATCTTACTTGCGGAAGATGTTTCTGAAATTTACGGGGATGGGGCCGAAGGAATACCATATGCACTTACAGAACCAGCAAGCTTGTCGTTATCTGGTTTTTACCGATTATCCAGTTAAGGAAATCGCCAAATTATGCGGGTACTACGAAGAATATCATTTCAGTAAGATTTTTAAACAGCTTAACGGGATCCCTCCGACAGTATACCGAAACAAACAGAGAATCAAAGATTAATTGTCCGTAGAACCGCTGGTAAAAAAATCTTGAGGTTATGTTTTTTTTACGGGAAGGACTTTCCCATGATAATATTGAACTCATTGAAGCATGTTTAAGGAGGGAAAATTGGGCATGATTATATCACTCAAAAATGTATCATGGCAACGTGATACGACAATGATCTTACGCGATATGAATTGGGAAGTGAAGCAGGGACAACACTGGTGTATCGTCGGTTTGAACGGTTCAGGAAAAACGACGATGCTAAATGTAGTGAACGGCTATATCTGGCCGACAACAGGACAAGTCGAGGTGCTGGACCATCGCTTCGGCGATGTGGACTTGAGAGAGCTACGCAAACGAATCGGTTGGGTAAGCACCTCCTTGCAGCAGAAGCTGTACGGCCATCAGACTGCCCTGAACATCGTCCTAAGCGGAAAATTTGCGACCATTGGTCTGTATGATAAGACGAATGAAGAGGATCAAAAACAAGCCGAGGAGTTAATGGAGTTTCTAGACTGCTCTTCTTTGGCTGGTCGTACATATGATACCTTGTCGCAAGGACAGCGTCAGAAAGTCCTCATTGCACGCGCACTAATGGCCAATCCAGATCTACTAATCCTTGATGAGCCGTGCACGGGACTAGATATTTTTGCCCGTGAACAGCTGCTGCAGATGATCGAGAAGATAACAAAGCAACCTGGTGGACCAACCTTGCTGTATGTAACCCATCATATCGAGGAGATAACACCATGCTTCACGCACACGCTGCTGGTAAAGAACGGTGAAATCTACAAAGGTGACGAGACAGTAAACTGCTTGCAGTCAGATGTTTTGAGTGATTTCTTTGATACCCCCGTTGAAGTACAGGAACATCATAACCGCAAGTGGCTTACACTTGCCGGTGATAAGTAGAATATCAAGGCACATCGAATAGGCGAGCAAACCGTTCTGAAGTGGTTTGAAGGATTGCTTGCAGATATAAAAAATGAAAACTAATCACAATATAATTTTAAAATAACCCGCGCACCGCGCGGGTTTTATATTTGTTTGCAAGCTTATAAGCCACGTCCATAAACAGTCAAACAACATATTAACGGTACCTGTAAAAAACATTTTGACATATCTAACAGGTACCGTTATAATACAAATCAACAGGTACCGTTATAAAGTTAAACAGGTACCGTAAAAACTTAATGGAGGATTCATTATGGACATGAATACTGAATTGTACGAAAAACTCGCGAAACTGCAATGGCTGTTGCAAAGGCAACACTTGAAGTCTCATGCCGCGGTTGGTCCTATGGCCGACGCATCACGTGGGCAAGGGAGGATATTAGCGTTTCTTCGGATGAAAGACGGTATCAGCACCAAAGACTTATCCTATATGTTGGACATCCGTGTATCATCCCTCAATGAATTGCTTGGTAAACTGGAGAAAGCAGAATACATCACCCGTAAACCCTCAGAAACAGACAAACGTATCATGTTGATTTACCTAACGCAAAAAGGACAAGAGGAAGAGAAACAAGAGATAGACAGCGGCAACATATTTTCTCGCTTATCGCCAGAAGAGCAGATAGCTTTCGGGGATTACCTAACTCGCGTCATTACAGCTTTGGAGGAAGAACTTGGATCGGACGGAGAACGTGATTTGATGGCTATGTGGATGGAAGCTGCCAAGGCGCGTATGGGAACAGAGGAATTTGAAAAAATGATGGCTATGCGCGGACAAATGCACAGAATGTGGGGAAATTCTAGGGACGAACGCTTTAGCGGAAGGTTCCCTGGATTTGGCGGAGAAGGGCGTGGTGACATGCGCGGATTCGGCTGGCCTTCCAGCGATGACAGTAATTCGTCACCTGACAAATCACATGGCCCAGACGATAAGTAATTAAAGTCTTTTAGCAAACAGTAGCTGAGGCGCTGCCTTTCCACCAGAGAAAGATGAACGGCAAAGGCAGCGTAATGTGAAACTGAAGAATAGTCAAATTTCGTACGCCAAATCTGAAAACTCGTCGTTAGGGTACAGGTTTGCTTGTTGCTGCGTCACGGATCATATTGGACCGATAGTTAGAATTCTAAGTAATTTCAAAAAACAAAATAAAGAAAGATAGTGGTGAACCTTATGGATGCAGAAAACCTCCATTACTTTGAAAAAGCACCTGTCGCAAAAGCCGTAGCTCACTTCGCAGTACCGATGATGCTAGGCATGTCGATGAGTGTCATATACTCCATTTTGAATGCCTATTTCCTTGGTACACTGGGCAATACTGCGATGTTAACCGCACTCGCACTGACTTTACCGTTATTCGCCGCCATTATGGCGCTAGGTAACTTGATTGGTATCGGTAGCAGTGCATTCATCTCCCGTTTGCTGGGAGAGAAAAAATATGATGATGTAAAGCATGTGTCTTCATTCGCCTTTTACAGCAGTTTAGCTCTCGGTCTTATTTTGATGGCTGCCGGCATCCCGTTGATCGATTCAATCGTTCATGGCTTGGGAGCGACGCCTGACTCCTTCGGGTTCACGAAGGACTATGTCACGATTATGCTTATTGGTTCACCTTTCGTCGTTCTATTCTTCACGCTGGAGAATATCGTGCGCTCGGAGGGGGCAGCGATCACTTCGATGATCGGCATGCTTCTCAGTGTTGTTGTGAATATTATTCTCGATGCGCTAGTCATTTTCGTCTTCCATTGGGACGTGATCGGGGTTGCATCTGCTACAGTCATTTCTAACTTGGTTGCAAGTGCATTCTACGCCTTCCACATGGGATATAAGAGCCAATTCTTAACCATCTCTGTAAAATGGTTCAAAGCTTCCAAAGACATTCTCAGCAATGTATTTAAAATTGGAGTACCCGTTTTTGTTATGAGTCTCTTCATGGGTGCAATGTCACTTATCTTTAACCGTTTTCTGGTTGAATATGGGGAGCAGGCCATTGCGGCCTTCGGAATTTCATCACGATTATTACAATTTCCAGAGGTTATTCTGATGGGCTTATGTGAGGGAGTCGTGCCGCTGATTGCCTTCTCTTTTACAGCCAATAAATTACGCATGAAGCATACCATTACATTCACAATCAAAGTGACTGTGGCATTAGCAGCCGTGTTCGGCATTATTGTATATCTGATTTCCGACCACTTAATCGGTTTATTTACGAATGACCCGCAATTAATTGAACTGGGCAGCTATATTCTTCATGTAACGTTCTTATCCCTGTTCATTTCAGGAACGACCGCGTTGTTTACGGGGATCTTCCAAGCGACAGCACAAGGAACCGCCGCCTTTATTATGTCAATTATTCAAGGTGTTACTCTGATTCCAGTATTGTATATCGCTAATCGAATGAACGGTTTCCACGGAGTAGTCTGGTCGCTCGTCATTTCAGATGCTGTTGCGTTCCTTGTGGGTGCCATCATGCTGTATGTTCTGCGGAACAAATTGCAGCCTGATTTAGATACTTTAGTACAGTAGAATCCTAAGCTTTAAGTTGATATTTTAAGTTCATCTAAAAAAACCTTGGATCAGCAAGGTTTTTTTGGCTCGTATGATGAAGCAGCCTGCCATGAGGCAGCACTAGCTGCTTTGGAGGCGAAGCTCCAGTTAAATTTTAATGCTGACTTCTCCACTTGAAAGATATTCCTCGTCACCATTCTCATATCTGACTTTCAGATGGCAATCGTCATCGATATCAATGGCTGTTGCTTTACGTTGTTCATTATCCTTTATCACGGTCACAGGTTCGCCAAGTGAAATTAACCTTTTTTTGTATTCGGAAAGAAACAATCTGTCCGTTAAATGTTCATAATATCTCATGAAATGGTTTAGTACTTCTGCAACGAGACGGTTGCGGAGATCACCATAAGGATTGTTTTCGGAAATTACAGTTGTCGCAATCTCGGTAAGATCATTGGGAAAGCCTTCGGAAGGGAGGGCTACATTGATACCGATGCCGAGAACAGCATAATCAAGCCAGCCGTTTTCCAGTGACACGGATGCTTCGGTAAGGATCCCGCATACTTTTTTACCTTCCATAAAAACGTCATTTACCCATTTAATCTGCGTTTCTTTACCGGATACGCTCTCGATAGAAAGGGCTACAGCTACAGCGGCGCAAGTGGTCAATAAAGCTGAGTCTGTTGCGGACAGCTTGGGACGCAGCAGGATGCTCATATAGATACCCGTTCCAGGTGGAGAAAAAAATTTCCGGCCCATTCGCCCGCGACCAGCTGTTTGTTCTTCCGAAAGAATCACTTTACCTTCAGCTTCTCCATTTGAGGCAAGGTTTTTTACGGCTTCATTCGTGGAAGATATGGTCTTAAAGACTTCAACACGTAACTTTTGCCCCTGAGTATCCAGGTACTTTGAAATTGCACTGGTTGATAAGATATCCGTTTGTGGTGACATGGAATATCCTTTATTGGTTACAGCTTGTATGGAATAACCGTCTGTCTGTAAAGATTTTATGGCTTTCCAGACCGCGCTGCGCGTCACGGATAACTGAACGGCTATTTCCTCGCCGGAAAAATATTCACCCTTATTACTGTCGAGCAAGGCAAGAATATGTTCTTTTACTGTCATGAACTTAAACCTCCAAAAGTATAACTCTCCGACCAAAACCCATTGAATAGATTAACATCCAACGATTGCGACTGATACTCTAATTCTATATAACAATATGAAAAACTCAAGCATGGTATTTCATTCTATTGTAAACCATATATTAATTTATGGTTTACAATAAAGAATATCTCCATTATAATTCAGCTTACTGGACGTATTTACTAACCAGAATACAATCATTGATATCCAATGGAGGTCATTTTTTTGAAGACAAAAGAACTTATTTATGCTGCATTATTCGCAGCACTTATCGCGGTGTTGGGGATGATACCGCCCATCCCCCTCGGCTTCATCCCCGTTCCGATCACTGCCCAGACGCTTGGCGTCATGTTGGCTGGATGTTTTCTGGGGAAACGGATGGGCGCCCTCAGTCTCATTATTTTCATCATACTAGTAGCCATTGGGCTGCCTGTACTGACTGGCGGTCGCGGCGGAATCGCGGTGTTAGTTGGACCTTCTGCAGGATACATATTTAGTTTTCCAATCGCGGCTGGCCTTATTGGCTGGTATTCCGAAAAAATCTGGCCGAAGGTTCGAACTTGGAAGCTGGTAGCTATCAACATAATCTTCGGTGTATTACTAGTGAGTCTGATTGGTGCCCCTGTCATGGCATTGATAACCAATACTTCGATCTGGGCTGGTCTTGTCGGAGCGTTGGCCTTTCTTCCGGGAGACATCATCAAAGCCGTTATTGCAGCCGTCATAACGATGCAGTTGAAAGCAATAAGCCCTATAGAAGAAAAAACACAAATATAATGTGATGTGAAACTCGGGTAAATAAAACCCGGGTTTTTTTATTGAAAAATAATAGGGTTATGGTTGCGAATTTGTTTATACTATAAAAATTAAAACGAAATTGAAGTGGGTGTGGAAAAATGGATAAGGGATTTAATTTAGCTAGTCAACTATTAACGCTGCTTGATACAGAATATAGATGGTTTACCTTAGCGGAAATCGAAAAAAGTTTAGGGATCTCTGATAAGACCATCCGGAAGATGGTGGAGGAAATCAGCAAGCAATTACCATCTACTGTAACCATTGAGGTTTCTAGAGGAAAGGGAATAGTTCTTCAACGTGATGGGCGAAGTACGATTAGTGAAGTGATTTCTTCTATGTTCAGACAAACCATCTTTTATCGGCTGATGGATTTTTTGTTTACGAATGTGGGTCGACTGTCAGTGGAAGAGCTCTCCGAAGCCATGTTTATGAGTACCTCGTCTTTGAAGAAATTGATTGTGCAATTAAATAATGATGATCTAAAAGCTTATAAGCTACGCATTAGTTTTTCTACCCCCATGATCAAAGGGAATGAAATGAATATTCGATATTTTTATTGGAAGTTATATTGTGATGCGTATGAGTTTACAGGCTGGCCCTTTGCGAATGTTGATTTTGCTTATATTAATCAGTTAATCACAAATATAGAAAATGAGAATAACATTGTATATTTTATCAATTCCAAAAGGAGATTATCGTTTTTGTTGGCCATTGTTATAGAAAGAGTGGCTAAAGGAAAATGTGTGAAAATCGACGAAAATGCTTACCCTTGGGAAAAGGGGATGTTTTATTTCCCAGTGAAAACTATTGCAAAACGTCTTGAGGACAAGCTGTCCCTTGAATTTCCAAACAGTGAAATATTCTTTATGCAATCCATGGTTAGTCTCAGCCAATATCATTATTATGAAGGGTCAGAGATCACTCCGATGAAAGAAGTCGAATTACACAAGGATAAAGAAGAATATCAAATGGGGAATCTACTTCTAATGTTATTAGCAAAGGTATACCCGAACTTAGATATGCAAGAACGGTTTATTTTGGAGATTTACGGTTTCTTTGACAAGCTATTAATCGAAAATGCCATTCCTGAATGGATGATGATTTCAACAAGTCATTTAACAACATATGTTCAAAAGGAATGCCAACAGATTTATCAAGAATTGCAAACCTGTATGCAAACGTGGAATAAAACTTACCCTTCCGTTTTGTTTAATCATTTTCATTTAACAAAGCTAACCTTAATTGTCCGCTCGAGTTTACGTTATAAAAGTAAGAGGGCCTTTTTAGTGATCGGGGAAGAATTTTCAATTCGTCATTACATAGCAGATTTGATAAAGAAGGAGATTGGGGATCAGTTGATCCTTAATACTTCCATAATGAAAGGCTTGACCGACGAGATCATGCAGCAAAATAATATCGATCTTGTCATTAGTAATATCCCGGTTGCATTAACGACAGTGCCTGTTGTTATTATTTCCACGATCCCCTCTAAAAGAGATTTAGACAACATTCGTAAAGAACTGCTTTTATAATTTGACCAATTATTTTCCGTAAGCTCCGTAAGTTTTTGGTCTAGTTTGTAATGTTAAAAAACCTTATGATCAATCTAGTTTCGAAACTGATTTTACTTGAAGGCAAGTGGAAAGCGATTTCGGTAAACCTCAGTTTACTATTAAAAGTTGGAGGAAGAACTATGAGTAGGCATTTAGGTGCAAATAAGGGAGAAATAGCAGAGCTCGTTTTGCTCCCAGGAGATCCTTTACGTGCAAAGTTTGTGGCAGAACACTTTTTAGAGGAGGCTTATTGTTATAACGAAGTAAGAGGGATGTATGGATACACTGGATTATACAAGGGTGTGCCTGTGTCGGTTCAGGGGACAGGGATGGGAAATCCATCGATGAGTATCTATGCAACAGAATTGATCGTCGATTATGAAGTTAAGAAATTGATTCGCATTGGTACATGTGGCGCGATGCAGGAAGATATCAATATCCGCGATATTATATTAGCCCAAGCAGTATCTTCAGACAGTAATATGACGGAAAAGATCTTTCATGGCTGTAATTTTGCACCAACGGCAGATTTCTCATTGCTAATGAAAGCATATCAACAAGCACAAGCTAAAAATGCAAAGGTGTTTGTTGGTAACATCTATAATTCTGATGAATTCTATCGTGAAAATTTAGATCGGCTTCATAAGTTCATGGATTTCGGTGTATTAGCTGTAGAAATGGAAAGTACCGCCCTATACACTTTAGCCGCTAAATATGGTGTAAAAGCGTTATCGATTTTGACCGTCGGCAGTCAATTGTTAAGACAGGAGCACCTAACTCATAAAGAAAGTGAACAATCCTTTTATGAAATGGTCGAAGTAGCTCTTAACACAGTCGTTGAAGGCTGATTTATTGATAAGAGTGCAGTGTTGTTAGAAAAGAGAGTGAGAAAGAAATGAAGGTAATACTGTCAGGATTGCAGTGGATGATTTTTATGATCGCTGGTGCAATTGCAGCACCCATTGCTATCGCAGATTTATATAACTTAACACCCATAGAGACTTCTGGACTCATTCAGAGCACCATGATTACTTTAGCAATAGCTGGATTTTTACAAGGCCTGATGGGTCATAAATTCCCTATTCATGAAGGTCCAGCAGGGTTATGGTGGAGCATTTTTACCATTTACGCGAGTTTAGTGGGGGGACTCTATTCCTCTAACAACGGCGCTTTACAGGCTTTAAGTGGAGCGATGATCATTAGCGGAGTGTTGTTTATCCTAATTTCAGCATTTAAGCTAATGGATAAAATCGCTCGTCTTTTTACTCCAACCATCACCTTTATTTATTTACTTTTATTGATCTTTCAATTAAGCGGATCTTTTATGAAAGGGATGATGGGGATTACCATAGCCCACACCATGTTAGATGTTAAAGTATTCATCCTTAGTGTGATCGTGGTCTGCATTACCTTTTGGTTAGGCAACAGCCGCTTTGTATTACTAAGCCAGTTTTCAATAATTCTCAGTATAGTGATAGGCTGCCTATTATTTATAATCTGCGGTAGTATGCCGGCGGTTTCTCGTGCGGATACTCTATTTAAGCTGCCGGAAATATTCCCATTTGGAACACCCCGATTCGATGCCGGGACAATTACTACTGCATTTTTACTAACCCTATTATTAATAACCAATGCAGTGGCATCCATCCGTTTGATGGAGACCGTTATGAAACCAAAGCAAGGGGATCATCGTCGTTATTTGCGCGCCGGGTTTACTTCTGGAATTACGCATCTTATTAGTGGTGGTTTAGGAGCGGTCGGCTCAGTCCCTATTTCGGGAGCGGCGGGATATGTTGAGCAAACAGGGATGAGGGAGCGCAAATCATTTTTAATAGGCTGCAGCTTAGTGATCTCAATATCCTTGTTTCCGCCTATGATGAATTTCATATCTGCGATTCCAGCTCCCATAGGCTATTCTGTTACCTTCGTCATTTTTGTGAAGATGGTCGGACTAGCGCTAAAGGAATTGAAAAAGGTTATTCATGAAGAGCGAACATTTATTGTCAGTGGGCTTTCCCTTTTAGTGGGTGTAGGTTTAATGTTTATTCCTGCATCAGCTACGGCCCATTTATCTCCGATTGTGATAGCCATTTTAAATAATGGATTAATATGCGGAAGCCTGTTAGCGATTATTTTGGAACAAGGGTTAATGTGGAAAGATGCATTTCGATATGAGGATTCCAAGAAAATTAACCGATAATTTGGAGGGCTAAAAATGCATTATCTAATTTCTATTGCTGGTCTGGTTATTGTTCTATTACTGGCATGGCTAGGAAGTAACAATAAGAAAAAGATTAAATATCGTCCAATCATTGTAATGATTGCTATTCAGATAGGTTTGGGATTAATTATCCTAAAAACGAGCATTGGAGAATTTTTGATTAAAGGGTTTGCTGATAGTTTTGCAAAATTACTTGGATACGCCAATGAAGGTACTGACTTTGTGTTTGGCGGCATTGCAAATGAAGGGGCGCATACATTTTTCCTTTATGTTTTGATGCCCATTGTTTTTATGTCAGCATTGATAGGGATTTTGCAACATTACAAAATACTGCCATTCATTATAAAGTATATTGGTTTGGTGCTAAGTAAAATAAATGGCATGGGTAAATTGGAATCTTATAATGCAGTTGCAGCCGCAATTGTCGGACAAAATGAAGTATTTATTTCGGTGAAAAACCAGCTTGGACTATTGCCAAAACATCGCTTGTATACATTATGTGCGTCTGCAATGTCTACGGTATCCATGTCAATCGTTGGTTCCTATATGACGATGCTAGAACCTCGGTATGTAGTAGCTGCATTGATATTAAACCTATTTGGCGGATTTATCATTTCATCCATCATTAATCCGTATGAAGTTACACCTGAAGAAGATATTGTTGAAGTTCAGGTAGAAGAAAAACAAACGTTTTTTGAAATGCTGGGCGAATATATTATGGATGGCTTTAAAGTAGCCATAGTAGTTGGGGTAATGTTAGTTGGTTTTGTAGGAATCATTGCTTTAATTAACGGAGTCTTCAGTGGCATATTCGGAATCTCGTTCCAAGGAGTGTTAGGCTACGTCTTTGCACCCATCGCCTTTCTTATCGGTGTGCCATGGCATGAAGCTGTTGAGGCCGGTAGTATTATGGCGACAAAGCTTGTTGCGAATGAATTCGTTGCTATGCTTGACTTTGTTAAGATTCAAGAAGGTTTAAGTGGCCGTACTACAGCCATTGTCTCCGTTTTTCTAATCTCATTTGCTAACTTTGGGTCGATTGGTACCATTGTGGGTGCAGTGAAGGGATTGAATGAAAAGCAAGGGAATATCGTCGCACGATTTGGATTAAAGCTGTTATTTGGCGCCACACTTGTAAGCGTTTTATCAGCTTTGATTATCGGTATCATATTCTAGTTGATGCAAGGAGTATTAACATGAAACAAACACCCCGGTTTAAGCGGATTTTCGTCATCGTTATGGATTCTGTAGGCATTGGTGAAGCTCCAGATGCTGACAAGTTTGGGGATGCAGGATCACATACATTACGGCATATTGCAGAAAAAATGAATGGGCTACATGTTCCTGCGTTATCCAAGCTAGGGTTAAGTCATATTGACCCAATACCCGGAGTTCCCAACGTAGAGCACCCTTTAGCTTATTGGACCAAAATGCAGGAAGCTTCTAATGGAAAGGATACGATGACAGGTCACTGGGAGATCATGGGCCTACGAATTGATGTTCCTTTCAAAGTGTTTCCTGAAGGGTTTCCTTATGAATTAATTAATGAATTAGAAGAAAGAACAGGACGAAAGGTGATTGGGAATAAACCCGCTAGTGGTACAGCTATTCTCGATGAGCTTGGACAAGAGCATATGAACACAGGTGCACTCATTGTCTATACTTCTGCAGATTCCGTGATTCAGATTGCGGCTCATGAAGAGGTTATTCCTTTGGAAGAACTGTATCAAATCTGTGAGATTGCCAGAGAGATTACTTTACGTGAGGAGTACATGCTAGGAAGAGTGATTGCTAGACCATTCCTCGGGCAGCCCGGAAATTTCAAAAGAACATCGAACCGTCATGATTATGCCTTGAAGCCGTATGGAAGAACCGTGATGAATGAGCTCAAGGATGCCGGGTTCGATGTACTAGCGATTGGCAAGATCTCAGATATATACGATGGGGAAGGTGTCACCAAGTCTTTCAGAACAGTGTCTAACATGGATGGCATGGATAAACTCATGGAGACCCTTCATACTGATTTTACAGGACTTAGTTTCTTGAATCTTGTCGATTTTGATGCACTTTATGGCCATCGTAGAGATCCGATCGGGTATGGGAAAGCGCTAGAAGAATTTGATGATCGATTACATGAAGTTCTAGCGGAGCTATGTGAAGATGATCTTCTTATAATTACGGCAGACCATGGGAATGATCCCATTCATGCGGGCACGGATCACACCCGTGAATATGTTCCTTTACTCCTCTACAGTAAGAGTTTCAATCGACAAGGGGAGCTGCCTATATCGAGGACTTTTTCGGATATTGGAGCAACAGTTGCTGATAACTTTGTTGTGGCCATGCCCCAATTTGGTAAGAGCCTCCTACAGGAGCTTAAATAAACTATAATTTGAATAGACACTTTGAATAGAAACAGGATACCTAACTTGTATTAGTAAAAGGTATCCTGTTTGTTTTTTTATCTACATATCTTTGTATCTAAAAAGCTGCCGAGAAAGCGGCTTTTTTTGTTATTACGGATCAAATACTAGGGTAATAATCAATTATTAAAGGGGTTAATTTTAGAGCCACCTGTCGTTAACCCTTTTTTCGATGAATCGCATTCTAATACAACGTTATAAATAATCTAGTTTCTACTCATGCCACTCCTTCGATAGTAATAGTATTGACAACCTGTATATACAGGTTTAAACTGTGTGAAGTGTTTGAACTTGTATATACAGGTTTAATGGTTGAAATAAAGGAATTCTTTTTGGAGGTGTTCAACTTGAGTCAGTCCCAGTATTCGGAATGGTGGCGCCGCTCCACGGTGTATCAGGTGTACCCGAAAAGCTTTAAGGACACTACAGGCAACGGAACAGGAGATATTAAAGGACTTATTGAGAAATTAGATTATTTGCAGAAGCTTGGAATCGATATTGTTTGGTTACAGCCGGTTTATGTTTCGCCGCAACATGATAACGGTTACGATGTAGCAGATTATGAAAATATCAACCCGGATTTCGGTACGATGGAGGATTTTGACGAGCTAATACAGGAACTGCATAGACGCGAAATGAAGCTAATGATCGATATCGTGGTTAACCATACCTCGACTGAACATGAGTGGTTCAAACAGTCCATTTCAAGCAGGAACAACCCTTTCCGTGATTACTATATCTGGAAGGACCCGGCTCCGGACGGCGGCTTACCCAACAACTGGCAGTCGAAGTTCGGTGGGCCTGCCTGGCAGTTCGACGAAGCGTCGGGACAATATTATCTTACTCTCTTCGATAAAACCCAAGCGGATCTGAACTGGGAGAATGAGAAGGTACGTAGAGCAGTGAATGATATGATGTTATTCTGGGCTAAAAAGGGTGTCGACGGCTTCCGCATGGATGTAATTAATTTAATCTCCAAAGATCAGCGCTTCCCTAACGATGACGGGAGTGTTCCACCGGGGGATGGACGTAAATTCTATACTGACGGTCCACAGGTCCATGCATACATCAAAGTAATGTATGAAGAGGTGTTTGGTCCGTTTGAGATGGTGACTGTAGGAGAGATGTCCTCAACTACACTGGAGCATTGTATCCGGTACTCAAGTCCTGAAGAGCGGGAATTTTCCATGACCTTCAATTTTCATCATTTAAAAGTCGACTATCCGAATGGACAGAAGTGGGAACTGATGCCTTATGATTTCGAGGCAATGAAACGGTTGTTCGCGCAATGGCAGACCGGAATGCAGAAAGGCGGAGGCTGGAACGCACTATTTTTTAACAATCATGATCAACCGCGTGCTCTTTCCAGATTCACTGATGATAAGGTCTACCGTGTGGAAAGCGCCAAGCTGCTCGCGACAACTCTGCATGGCCTTCAGGGAACACCTTATGTATATCAAGGGGAAGAAATCGGTATGCCGAATCCGGTATGGAAAAGCATCGATGAGTTCCGCGACATTGAGTCACTAAATATGTACCGCATTCTGTGTGAACAGGGGAAAAGCCCGGAGGTTGCCCTCAGCATTCTACAGGAGCGTTCGCGGGACAATTCACGTACGCCGATGCAGTGGGATGACAGCCGGAATGCCGGATTTACCACTGGTACTCCATGGTTGAAGGTAGATGAGCGGTATCCAGACATCAATGTGCAGAAGGAACTGGAAAACCCTGATTCCATCTTCCACCATTACCGCAAACTGATTGCACTACGCAAGGAGTATGGAGTATTCATAGATGGTATTTTTAAGAGACTCGATGAAGGTCATCCTGAAGTCTTCGCTTACGCCAGAACAGGAGATGGAGAGACACTTGTTGTGGTCTCGAACTTCAGCAGTAAAGAGATCTCTTTCCGCTTTAAAGACAATCACTGGACTGAATTGTCGCCAAGTGGTAAGGACGAGCTTCTGATTGGGAATACAGCAGATGCACCATCATTAACACAAGAGCTTCAGCTTAGTCCTTATGCTTCCTACATGTGGTTAGTCCGCTAACGAGGTGTACTTGAGAAGGAGCACACAACAATTTTGTAAGGAGTGAAGATATGGCTATAGACCGCAAAAATGTTGAAGATATTGTACGGGCGGTTGGGGGCAAGGAGAATATTGAGGTTGCGACGCATTGTGTAACCCGGCTGAGATTCTCGCTGTATGACGAGAGCAAGGTGGATTCGGAAGCCCTGGACCGTAACGAACTCGTAAAAGGACAATTCTCTACGCAAGGGCAGTTCCAGATCGTTATCGGACCAGGAACTGTAGATAAAGTATACGATGAAATGATTCAAATCACTGGTGGTGCCCGCTCTTCCAAGGATGACGTGAAATCAGCGGCAGCACGGAAACAGAATCCATTGCAGCGGGCGATCAAAACACTGGCTGATATTTTTATTCCGATTCTTCCGGCCATCGTAACCGCAGGTTTGCTGCTTGGGATTAATAATATTTTGACCGGACCTGGTATCTTTTTTGATAGTAAGTCATTGGTAGATGTCTATCCTGCATGGAAAGACATTGCTGCGATTATTAACACGATTGCCAGCACAGCCTTCACCTTTTTACCAGCCCTTATCGGTTGGGCAGCTGTTACACGTTTCGGGGGCAGTCCTCTGCTCGGAATCGTGCTGGGTCTCATTCTCGTACATCCGGATCTATTAAGTGCCTACAGTTATGCAAGTGCTTCAACTGAGGGAACCGTTCCGACCTGGAATTTGTTCGGCTGGCATTTGGAGAAGATCGGTTATCAGGGGCAAGTATTGCCTGTACTGGTTTCGGCCTATATTCTGGCTAGACTGGAGAAGTTCCTCAACCGCCGGGTGCTTGATTCCATTAAACTACTGGTCGTTGCTCCAGTGACCCTGCTGGTTACAGGTTTTCTGGCCTTCACCATTATCGGACCCGTTACGTTCGCCATTGCCAATGCTATCACCTCGGGTTTGATCTATGTATTTGATCATTTTGCGCTCCTTGGTGGTTTGATCTATGGTGGATTCTATGCACTTCTGGTCATCACTGGGATGCATCATACTTTCTTGGCAGTCGATGTTCAGCTCATCGGCAGTGAGGGAGGCACCTTCCTCTGGCCGATGCTGGCGCTCTCCAATATTGCGCAAGGCGCTGCGGCACTGGCGATGATGTTCGTTGTTAGAGAACAAAAGGCAAAAGGTTTGGCGGCTACGTCTTCCGTCTCTGCGTTCCTCGGTGTGACTGAACCGGCAATCTTTGGGGTGAATATCCGCTATCGCTATCCTTTCATCTTCGGGATGATCGGCTCAGCAATTGCCGGTATGCTCCTTACCGTTAACCAGGTTCGAGCTTCATCCATTGGCGTAGGGGGAATTCCCGGTTTCCTTTCGATTTTCCCGAATCAGTGGGGCGTTTTCTTTATTGGCATGGTTATTGTTCTCGTTGTGCCATTTGCCGCCACAGTATTGTACGGACGTTCTGTAGTGGGTCGTTCCGAAAAGAACACAGCTACAGAGGCTTCTAGTACTACGAGCGAACCAGAGGAATTGAGCAGCCGTCATTCAGTTCAAGGGTCACAGGAATCAGTTAATATTCTGGAGCTTGTCTCACCGCTTAGTGGAACTGCAGTATCGCTGGAACAGGTGCCCGATCCTGCCTTTGCTGAAAAGCAAATGGGTGAGGGAATTGCAATCGAACCTTCTGAGGGGAAAGTATATGCTCCCTTTGATGCTACAGTAGCCCATGTGATTAAGAGCAAACATGCGCTTATACTGGAGCATGCCAGCGGTGTTCAGGTATTAATCCACGTTGGAATTAACACGGTGGCGCTTAAAGGTAGCGGTTTTACCAGCCTGAAGAATATTGGTGATAAGGTGCAAGCAGGAGAGCTTCTACTAGAATTTGATATGGAAGCTATCCGCGCAGCAGGTTACCCGGTGATTACTCCAATCATCATTCCTGCAGGTCAGGAGATGGTCGAGAAGATCGAGGAGAAGACCGGACCAGCTACGGCCAAACAAACAAGTATCTTGACTATTCATCTCAAGGGTTGATAAAGGCTATATTGGCAAAGACTTTATACTTTAGAAAGACAGCCCCTTGGGGGCTGTTTTTCTATAAATATAAGAATTTATATGTTCAACGCTATAAATTCCCCTCCAATTGAATCGATGCTTCCAAAGGCATGACGTGATACAATAAAGGGCGGTGATCAAAATTGAGAGAAAATAAATATTTGCAAATTTATAATGAATACAGCAACCAAATCCATTCTGGACAACTGCTGCCGGGAACCAAGCTGCCTTCCGAAAGTGAACTCGCCGAAGCTTACGCCACTTCACGAGAGACCGTGCGCAAAGCGCTGAATCTACTTTTCCGTGAAGGATATATTCACAAAATTAAGGGCAGAGGCTCCTTTGTGCTTGACATGACCAGAATGGATTTCCCTGTTACCGGTTTGATTTCATTTAAAGAGATGGCCGATACCCTGGGTACTGCCTCACGGACACTGGTAGAGCGGACGATACAAGAGCCGGCAGGCTCCGCAATCGCAAGACATCTGCAGATTCCACCTGAAACTCTGATTTGGAAGGTTGTTCGCGCCAGGGAAATTGAAGGTGAACGGATCATTTTGGATAAGGATTATTTTCGTGCGGATATTGTTTCCTTTCTGAGTGAGGAAATCGCGGAAGGCTCAATCTATGAATATCTGGAGCTGGAATTGGGTCTTAAGATCAGTTATGCGAAGAAGCTGATATCCGTTGAGCCTTCTACCGAGGAGGATCATAGACTGCTCGATTTGAAGAAACTTACGCATATTGTAGTAGTACGAAACTATGTGTATTTGGAGAACACGGTGCTTTACCAATATACCGAGTCTAGACACCGGCTGGATAAATTCCAGTTTGTGGATTTTGCTCGGAGGGTGAGACGATAAGCTGATCCGAGGGTGTCCCAGTTTGGGATATCCTTTTTTCATGAGAGTTCCCTGTGAAAAAAATACAATCCGATTGTGAAATATGAAATCTCTATCCCTTTCAATCACTATCAGGTGTGTTGGAGTTATATAGCCAATACTGTGCAAATTTTCGATACAAGAGCGCTTTAGAGGTTCATTCGCTCCATTCGCAAAAACGATATATTAAGAAAAAAAACTGCCCTCAGAGGCAGTTTTTTTATGTAAAAACCATTAAATACCATATTGTCATATGACAAAAGTGATGACAACCCACACTATTTAAATGTTCTTTATACATATATATTGTTGGAATATGGAAACAGCGATACCTTCATAGCTAGTCGTAACAAATACGGTAAACGTTGCAAGTCAGAATAAATGGGTGGAAAATCTTAGATTCCCGGCTGCCTTTTTGAGCTTATCATGATTTGTGAAACTGGCTAATAGCAACTTCGGTTGTCTTGAATGCAACGCTAATAGAATGCTAGATTTAGGGAAAATGTCGAATATAGGAGGAAAATCAATTGAATATTAGCATTATATTGTTGGCTCAGCATTTTAACCTGACCGTACAATGTCTGGATCGGATTAAGAAATATACGCCTATGTCCTATGAGCTGATTGTCGTCTTGGATAACGAATCTGCCGAAGTGTCGAAGTACGTTGCGTATGAATGCGGCGTTCATGTCATTCATAGCCGGAGCAAAGGGGTTGCAGCAGCATTCAATCTGGGCGCGGTGTCATCTTCGGGAGACCGTCTTGTATTCATCCGCGATCAGATTATGGTAAACGAGGGATGGTTAGAAGAGTTGTCGGGCTGTCTGGACCATCATTCGAATGCTGCAATCGTGGGTCCGAGGATGAATGATGTTAGCGGCGCTCAACGGATTCCGATTGTATATCAGAACATGGAGCAACTCTATCAGTCGTCATCGATGCTTGCCATCGGAAAATCAAAGTCTTGGACCCGGGTTCCTAGACTTGTCAGTTTACTAATGATGATACCCCGTCGCTACTTTGAGCAGATTGGGTCCTTTGATGAGCGATTTGAAGTCGAATCTTACGAGGATGACGATCTGTGTTATCGCACGTTATCTATGAACCTGAATATTTACATCGCCGAAGGATGCGTAGTCTTCCGGAAGGAACCTCCTTCAGTAGATCCCAATGATTCTGATTGGTACAATAACCGATTAATCTTGAATCGTGCTATGGCCATAAGCAAGTGGGGATTCGATTTAACTTCTTCCTTGTATAGCGGCACAAGGAAAGTCACTGTCAGCCTATGCATGATTGTAAAAAACGAAGAGCACACCTTAGGGCGTTGTTTATCCAGCGTGAGGGAGCTTGTCGATGAGATCATTATTGTGGATACAGGTTCGAGTGATGGGACCAAAGAGCTCGCGGCATCTTATGGAGCGCGGGTTTATGATTTCGAATGGGTGAACGATTTCTCCAAGGCAAGAAATTATGCCTTCAGTCTCGCTACTCAAGAGTACCTGCTGTGGTTGGATGCGGACGATTATCTGCATTCAGAGGATGCAGAGGCTCTCCAGTCCATCGTATCCGAACTATCATGGGATATCGATGCTGTATCGATGCATTATTATCTCGACCGTGATAAAGACGGAAGTGTAACTTCGAGCTTGAGACGTAATCGTCTGGTAAGACGAAGTTGTGAATTCCGTTGGATTGGAGTCGTTCATGAGTACCTTGAGGTCGCAGGCAATGTGTTCTATGCCGAGTTAGGTATAACACATGATCGAAAGCATACGCAGTCCTCGCGTAATCTTCTCATCTATGAGGGGATGTTGGAAGCGCAAATGAGGTTCACTCCGCGGGATGTATTTTATTATGCCAACGAGTTATACGATCACGGCCAATGGCAGCGATCGATAGAGCAATACGATGCCTTCATTGCCATGCCGAATGGCTGGATGGAGGACAAGCTACTTGCGAGTCGGCGTGCCGGAGATGCGTTGTCACAATTAGGTCTCTTTCAAGAAGCCAAGCTTAAAGTACTTCAAGCTTTTACCTTGTCGCCTCCCCGAGCCGAAGCCTGTTGTCAATTAGGGTCTTACGAGCTAATCGAACAACGGTTCGAGAATGCTGCTTTTTGGTACAAGCTAGCCACGGAAGTACCAAAGCCGACTGAGCCTAACGCTAGAGTAGACTTTCCGGCATGGGCGTGGCTGCCGCATTTGCAATTATGTGTCTGTTACGATCGCTTACGACAATACGAACAAGCTCACTGTCACAACGAGATAGCTGGTAGCTATGTACCAGATTATCCGAGCGTCATAGCTAATCGCGATTATTTGAAGCAATACATAACTTTATAAATTTGAGGGGGATTTAGTAATGGCAAGATTGAAGAGGACGAAAGCAAGTGGCAAGAAAAGTGGCAAGCAGTTAGCTTACAAGAGCTCAATGGCATTTATTCTGATGAGTCAGCTGATTGCTCCCTTCAGCCCTGCTTATAGCAGTATTCTACCCCGGGCAAGTGCAGCAGCTTACAGTGATGTCGATTCTACCTCATGGGCATATCAGTATATCACTAAAGCTTCCGCGCTTGGGGTAATCGAAGGAGACGGTTCCGGATACTTTAGCCCTAACCGACCAGTCACGAATCAGGAAGCGGTTGTTATGGTACTCAGGTTCATGGGATATGAGCAGCCTAAGGCTACTAGCGGCAGCCTGCCCTTCACCGTAGATTCTTGGGCTACTGTTTGGATTCAGCAAGCGATTGACATCGGCCTCGTGATTCCAAGCGAGGAAGTGAGACCCAACACCGTCATCTGGGGAAAAGAGCAAGCAAGTCGAGAGTGGATAACACGTCTAATTATTCGTGCCGCAGGCAAAGAATCCGAGGCCATCGAGTTTAAGGATAGCGACATAGGTTTCTTAGATGCATCAGATGCATCGGACTGGGCAGCAGGCTACATTAATGCCGCAGTTAACCGCAATGTCATATCTGGCTTCCCTAATAATACTTTCAAGCCTAAGCAGACGGCTACTCGCGCCGAGTTTGCAGCTATCTTGTCTAAGACAGAAATATTTGCGAGTAAGGTATCCGATCGGATTATCCATGGCTCTGTCGTCTCGATGTCCAAAAATTCGATCGAACTCTTAAGCAGCAGCGGTCAGACAGAGAAGTTCGAAATCAATAGCAAATCTGTTCTGTTCGGGGACAATGGCAAGGGCGTGTTTCCTACGGGGGCTTTGGTGACGCTCATTCATAATGGAGGAATGGCATCCTTCGTTGAAGTGTTGGGATTAGGGGCTGTAGGTCAGACTAGTCCAAAAGGGGAAAAAGGAGACACAGGTGCAACCGGCCCAGCGGGTCAAAACGGGACTTCTGGTTCAATTGGACCGCAAGGTGTCACTGGTGCGACCGGAGCTACCGGTGCTGTCGGCGCGACTGGGGCTGTTGGAGCAACTGGTGCGACCGGAGCTACCGGTGCTGTCGGCGCGACTGGGGCTGTTGGAGCAACTGGCGCAACCGGGGCTACTGGTGCTATCGGAGCGACTGGGGCTATCGGAGCTACTGGTGCTGAAGGGGCTACTGGTGCTAACGGTGCAACTGGCGCAATCGGAGCGACTGGTGCTATCGGAGCGACTGGTGCTATCGGAGCAACTGGTGCTGAAGGGGCGACTGGTGCAACTGGTGCTGAAGGGGCGACTGGTGCAACTGGTGCTACCGGTGCTGTCGGGGCTACTGGAGCAGCCGGAGCAAATGGGGCGACCGGTGCTAACGGTGTAACAGGCGCTAATGGAGCGATGGGGTCAACTGGCGTAACAGGTGCAATGGGTATCCAAGGGATAACCGGTGCTACCGGATCGACTGGTGCAACTGGCATTGGTCTTGATAGCATTACTCCGTTTAGTTCAGCGATTTCCTATCATGCAGGACAAGTCGTTACTTATTTAGGAAGTATCTACATCGTTACCATAAACAACCCATCTGGAGTACCTTCTGATATAAATAACGACTTCACCCTGCTTGTCTCTAAAGGTGAACCCGGAGCTACCGGAGCCCAAGGAGTTCAGGGAATTCAAGGCGTAACTGGGGATACAGGCGCACAAGGAGTTCAAGGCGTAACTGGGGTAACTGGAGCAACCGGAGCCATAGGGGCAATAGGAATTCAAGGAGTAACTGGCGCAACCGGAGCTACGGGTGTACAAGGGATTCAAGGGATAACCGGAGCTACCGGGGCATCTGGCGCATCAACTATAATTCCATTCTCTTCCGGATCACCAATTACTGTAACAACAATCGCCGGGGGATTAAAAGGGACAGTTGCGATGCTTGGATTTGGCAGTTCGTACTCAGGAGCTAGTATAGTAGGTGGAACAATAGATTTAACCAAAAGTAATGGTTCTGATCCTACAAAAGATCCATACAACCAAGCGTTTATCGTTCCACGTAATGGTACGATCACTTCAATATATGCTTTTTTCAGCCCAACATTAGCTTTTTCTTTAATAGGTACGACCGTAAACGTTCAAGCAGAAATATATAAAGCGGATAGTAATAGCAACAGTTTTACACCTGTTATTGGTTCAGCAGTATCTTTGACGCCTAGTTTGACAGGAATAATTTCTATTGGATCTACTAGTGACGGATCAGTCAAAGGCATAAATACGGCTGTTCAGGCTGGCGATCGCTTAATGTTAGTGTTCTCTTCGACGGCTTCCGGTCTAAGCTTGATAAATACTGTAACAGGTTATGCGAGCGCCGGAATTGAGATTAAGTAATTCAAGATTTAAGGTAGGAACCATTCATTTTATTTGATAGGAAGTGATTAAAAATGGCAAGGAAGCTATTTCCGATAAAAAAATTGAGCTTAATGTTGGTGTTAGTTCTTATATTTCCATCCGTCATTCAATTCCCGTCTGTAGGAGATGCAAAAGGACGCTCTTTTGAACAAGTAAAGCTATTGGCTGCACCAGCGAATCTGGCAGTCAGCGATTCAACCTCCTCAAGCATTCGCCTTACCTGGGATGCCGTAGGGGGAACCTCTAACACGGATGTGAGTTATAAGGTAAATCTAATGGAGTCTACCAACCCTAGCGTAACCGATGTGGTCTATACCTTCGATTCAGGCGAATTAACGGAGTATACGGTGAAGGGATTGGTTTCCGACCAGAGCTATACATTCACGGTCCAAGCCGTAAACATATCCGGACCCGTGTCAAAAACAAGTCCACCTTTAACCGCAAGTACGCTTCCAGCGGAAGCGTACCCACCAACAACGAAGGAAGAGGAACTCCCTCCAGCCGATCAAGAATCACCGAGTACGCCCGAGTTAACTCTTTACAGTCGCACATCAGATAGCATTAGCTTGGCATGGAGTTCATCCGAGGATAATGTCGGAGTTGCGGAATATGTTCTATATAAGGACTCTGATCTGTTGGCAGAAGTAACGGTTAGCACAACTGTCTACACGGCCGTCGACTTGAAGGCTGGGCAGGAGTATACCTTTTTAGTACAAGCTATAGACGAAGCAGGGAACAAATCAGCAATTAGTAACGAGTTGAAGGTTAGTACACATGATGTTGTAAGTAATGTTGGTCCCATTATGAGCATGGGCAACGGGAATTCCTTTCATACATTGACTGTACAGCCGGATGGTACCGTATGGGCTTGGGGCAATAATAGGAAGGGGCAGCTCGGTGATAGCACAACTATTGCTCGTAATAAGCCTGTGCGAATTGTTGGCTTGCCGGAGATAAGCGCCACATCCGTTGGACAAGACCATTCCATCGCACTCGCGACGGACGGAACGGTTTGGACATGGGGAAGCAATAGCGTGGGCCAGCTGGGTAATGGTACGTCGGAGCCCCAGCTTGTGCCGCAGCAAGTGCCTGGATTGGTGAATGTCATAGCTGTTCAAGCAGGTGAGCAGCATTCGTTAGCGTTATTGTCCGATGGAACGGTGTGGGCATGGGGACTTAACACATATGGTCAGCTTGGAGATGGAACCACCGAGGATAGTGCATTACCAGTGCAGGTTGCAGGTTTGGACTCAATCGCATCGATCTCAGCCGGAGCCTTTCATAATCTAGCGGTTAGCCACGATGGTCAGGTTTATGCATGGGGATTCAATGCTTACGGTCAGCTCGGTGATAACACAAAGAGCGACCGCTCAACTCCCGTGCAGGTTGCTGAGTTGAGCAGCGTTACTTCCGTATCTGCCGGCTTTTATCACAGCATGGCAGTGAAAAAAGACGGAACCGTATGGAGCTGGGGAACGAACGTTAAGGGAATCTTGGGGGATGGGACAACCGAAGATCATTATACTCCCGTTCAAGCCTTGGATCTTGGTTCAGTTATCAGTGTATCCGCTGGTGCCTTGCATAGCATGGCTCTGAAAAGCGATGGAAACGTATGGATATGGGGAGCGAACAATGAGAGCCAGCTCGGCGGTAGCGCTGAATCGGAGCGTTCCCTTGCTTCTAAGCTCACCATTGGAAATCGTATCGTCGCTATTAGTGCAGGTTATATGAGCGGCGGTGCGGTTAGTGAGGAGGGGACCTTGTTGACCTGGGGGTATAATGGGTTAGCCCAGCTTGGTGATGGCACTTATACTAATGTCATAGAACCTGTTGCAATTTCGCTTGTAGAAGAATCTTATTAGATTTGAAGAGTAGGGAATTTCATGCCTAAGTGGCAATGAATTTCCTATTTTTATAGGTGAGTCAAAAAGAGAAAACTCTTTTCATATTCATTCTTTATCATTACAGCTATCCGTCTAGACTGTTAAAATGATGGAAGTATGGTAGACAAAGGAGATAAGCAATGAATAATGGCTTTCGGATCAATACTGAGGAGAACCGACACCGAACTCTGAGGCAAGTAAAACAAGCGGCGTTTCATGCTTTACAGGAATATGAAATAGACTGGAACTCCATTCACTTCATTCAAGTATCCGAACATGTCACCTTCCGCATTGTAAGCGATGTGGGGGAACAGTTCTTGCTCCGCATTCACCCGGATAACAAACAACGCGAAGGAACCATTTCAGAAATTGAGTGGTTGTTCGCTTTGAAGAGCAAGGGCCTCCTCTTGCCCGAAGCTGTAATCAATCGTGAAGGGGCCTTTATTACGGAAACATCGGTGTGTGACGGACAACGGTTTTATTCGAGCTTAATGCGATGGGTCGAGGGAAAGCATGTAGACAAAAGCGAACTAACGGAGGAGGGTATCCGTAAAACAGGATCATTGATGGCAAAGCTTCATGAGGCCAGCTCTGATTTTAGTCCTTCCAGCGGTTTTACTCGTCCTTCTTGGGGTGTACTGAGCTTTAAACGGGACTGGGATCACCTAAGTCTACATCGCAAACATTTCATATCGGATGAGGGTTTTAAGTTATATTCCGCAGCCGCCACTAAAGTGGCAACATGTCTCGAAACGTTCACAAGACATGAACAAAATTATGGGATGATCCACGCGGACTTACATAATGGAAATGTCATTTTTCGGGATAATGAACCTTATCCTATCGATTTTGGCAGGTGTGGCTTCGGCTATCATCTTTACGATATAGCTCAGGCTATTATGGGATTATACCCAACACAAAGAGCTTATTTCGTCGAAGGATATCAGAGAATCAGGAAGCTGGAAGATGAACATATAATGAAGCTAGAGTGCTTCTTAGTCATGGCGATAATCGAAGCCTATAGCTTTCATGCAGAGAATCCGCTGGAGACCGAGGGGTTAATTGAAGAGCAGCCATATGCTCAAGCGATTTTGAGAGCTTATGTGAACGGGACAACCTTTTTATTTAATTCTCTGGATATTTCAATATAAAAGATTAGAAAATGATGTGCGTTATATTTTTCAAATGGTATTATTAGGATGAACTGCTGAAAACTATTTAAAATGTATTTGGAATCTTAGCAATGAAAATAGTTGACAAAACTTTATAAAAAGTGAGGAGTAGAGCAATGAACTTTGATAAAGAACAGCTTTTTTGGATAAATCCAATCAATGATTATTCTATTACAGAAAACAGGATTGAATTTGTAACGATGCCGAATACAGATTTTTGGCAACGAACCTATTATGGTTTTAGAAATGATAATTCACCTGCACTGTTAATGAAAACTGCTGAGAAGTATTTTTCATTTATAGTAAGAACAGATTATGATAGTACACATAGATACGAGCAGTGTGGGATAGTCATCTATCAGGACAGTGATAATTGGTTCAAGGCATCGGTAGAATATGAAAATGAGGAATTCCAAAGACTTGGAAGTGTGGTTACAAATCACGGATATTCAGATTGGGCAACAACTGATATCGATGCAAACATTAAAACTATGTATTATAGACTAAGTCGACGCGAAAGTGATTTCTGTATTGAAAGCTCTTTGGACGGGACTATATTTGAACAGATGCGTATTTTTCATTTGTTTGAAGGGAATGAGGAAATAAATTTTGGCTTATATGCTTGTAGCCCAGAGAATTCTTCATTTAAAGGTGTTTTCACCGAAATGGAAATTACAGAGTGTAAGTGGTTGGAGCATAAATAGTCGTTTACGCAGCTGAAAGTGAATATTACTCAAAAGGGCCTTCCTAAAAGGAAGGTCTTTTTTTAATGGAGTGGTTATAAAGTTGTCATCAGTTTCCGATTTCTATAGTTATCCATGTGGTAAAATTAGGATAATTGGATCTTGGGAGGCGAGGACATTGAGTCTTGTGATGATCATTTTATTACTGTTCTTAAATATTCCAGTATATAAATTTTTATTTCGCGTGTTCTTCGTGAATAAAGATGATTATAGCGAATCGATTAGGCATACTTTTACACCTAACATCATTTCATTATTCCGGGGAGAGTATTGGAAGGATAGAATGAATACGGCAAGGCTTCAGTTTTTTATACTCATTTGCGGTGGGATTGTTGTTTTGGAATACCTTGTTTTGTATAAAATAATTGATATTTTTCGTTAACTAGAACTTCATTTAGAAACTTCTGCTTATGGTGAGCAGGAGTTTTTTTATCTTGCATAAGCACCGCCCTATTATGGAAAACTTATGTAGTGCGAATAAACAGCATGAATCTATTTTGCGAGGTGATAATGATGACAAATCAAGATCCGCAGGAGCTTCTTAAAAGTAAACACAAGCTGGATGAGCAGAAGAGGCAGTTCACAAATTTTGCCCGAAGTGCTTCCGGTCATGGTGAAGCAGAAGCAGGCCAGGAATTCAGTAATGACCGAGTGCCAGATGATCAAAACCGCATGAAATCTGTTGAGAACAGACAAGATTGATCTTAAAAAGCTATCAAATAAGCCGATCCTTTTCTGGATCGGCTTAGAAAAATAAATTTTTACGTTGTAAGGTTGTTCAATAGGTATCGGATGCTAGAGTTTTCTTGCTTTAATTACAAAAGTTACAGGAAGCATCTTTGCTTTTTTTGCAAAATCGCTTTTATCGTCCCGCGACTGCATAAGTTCATCATCAGATTGCTCAATCATTTGCTCAATAACAAATCCAGCTTTAGATAGCGCATTCACATAAGTTGATAATTTACGATCCGATAAAGTTAGCGTACTTTCATCAAGAGATACTGAATACCAAGATTCATCGAAATAACATTTTTTAAAAACAAGCATATCATTTTCTGCAACAACACATTTGTGTATAGGGTGAGACCAGCTGAAAATAAATGATCCATCTTTTTTAAGGTAAGAAGCAATCCGGCTAAAAGTACCCTCAAGGTCAGTTGTCCAGCCTATGGCATAAACCGAATATACAAAGTCAAAATAATCCTCTGGCAGGCCACATTCTTCTTCCATAGGTGAGCAGATCAATTTTGCTGAAAGACCGTGCTCCGTCAAAAGTTGCCTAGTCTTTTCGATTTGGTTCTCTGCTATATCCGTACCCCATAGTTCAGATGCATTGCGTTCCCCCAGATATTGCAAAGATTGACCGCTTCCACAGCCTATCTCCAGCAACTTTTTCCCTGAGACATCACCAAAAAGTTGGCATTGTTCTTCCGATACAAATGCTCCATAAAGAGGAAGTGCAGTAGCTCCTAAAACTTCATTTCCTTTTGTATCCCAAAATAAGCTGTTTGTTTCATGAATAGTATTCGTATCCATATCGACCGAGATGGCGACGCCAACCTCACCAGCGCCTATAACGTTTGTTCTATAACCAGAATTTTTGTCCATGCAGACACCCGCCCCAAATATAGATTATATAAGCCTAAACATATCTCCCGACTTGCGCGTAATCCCAATAACATATATCGAACACGAACAAGCTGAGGGATTAACCATAGAATAATCTACCATTTTCCCATGAACATATCCATCCAAAATTTCCCGCTAAAATTTCCAATTGTGAAATAAAGCATGAATTTCTGTTTATCTCTCGCAGGGGGAGCCAGAATAAGTATGAATGTTACGATATTTTAATTTACGAGAAGGATCAGTTTTTCATGCTGCTCTAGGCATGCAACTGGACTCGCACACACCTTTCCTAGATAAATAGGCAGTCAAGCTATAATTTAATTCTAGCTATTGTATAGTCCAATCCCGACTACAGTTCTTACATACATTAAAGAGAGACTGGTAGTTTATATTAAATCTTTAATTAAGGGAGGATTCACTAGAATGGCCATTCTATCATCAGGACCTATTGATAATAGCGCTGTGAGCGGTTTCAGACCTACTGAACAGGTGACGGTCAAGATTGATAACCGGGATGCGTTAAATCAGTCCGCAATTCTGATCCAAGGGTACAATTTAACCCTCACAAGGACCTTGTATGTAAGCGAGCTTGTTACTATTTCTCCAGACGAGGTGATTACAAGAAATTACTTTGCCAATCTGGATGCCTATGAGTTTGTCTTTACAACGGAAGGTCTTGCAGAATTACAGACGGAAATTTCCATGTGGGGCAAAAATACAGACGGGGAGCTGGTTACCGCCCACCGGCTTGTATCATCTGAGCTGCTGGGAACTGAAAATGGGGGAGCCACAGGCTCCGTTAACCGCATTTATGTTTCCAATTTCAATAGCAATGATGTTTCTGTGATCAACGGGGCAACAGGTGCGGTGATAGTAGTCATCCCTGTAGGTGTGAATCCTGCGGGAGTAGCCATAAACCCGTTAACTAATCGTATTTATGTTGCTAATTTGAACAGCGACAACGTATCCGTTATCGACGGAGCGACCAATACGGTGCTGGCTACCATTCCTGCCGGGGATGGAGCAGGTGCTGTCGCGGTCAATACTGCTACCAATGCTATCTATGTTGCTAACTTTAATGATAATAGTGTTACTGTCATTGACGGATTAACCAACACAGTGGTGACTACCATTATTCCCGCCGGCGGTTCTCCTTTTCCAACGGGGATCGGCGTGAATTCCTTAACCAATACTATTTATGTAGCTGAATTCAACTCGGATATTGTTACCGTCATTGACGGGTCTACGAATATGGTTATTATGCAGATTCCCGTTCAGGTTAATCCATTTCGGGTGGGCGTTGATCCCTTAACGAACCGGATTTATGTCTCGAACTTTACCAGTAACACCGTTTCAGTCATTGATGGAGCCAGCAATACTGTGATAACTAACTTGCCTGTAGGAACGACTCCGGCTGAATTGGGAGTGAACATATCAACCAATGCCATCTATGTGCCAAACCGGGATGACGACAATGTGTCGGTGATTGGCGGATTAACGAATACGGTGATTACTACCATTCCGGTCGGGAATAATCCTAATGGTGCAGGAGTTAATCCATTGACCAACCGCATCTATATCACCAATCAGGATGATAACACGGTATCGGTCATTGATGGGGTTACCCAGACTGTGATTAGTGTTATTCCTGTAGGTGCACGTCCGTTCTCAGTCGGTGTCAATCCGTAGGAAGCAAGGACAAAGAATTTAGTACACTCTAAATTCTGTTCTTCATCTTACCGCAGGGGGTGAATCATACGATGAAAATAAAATCGGCAGAAGAAATTATGATCCTATTGTCGAGTATGGACAAAGAGCATTCTGCAGCACGTATCTACGTTCCGGGCATAGGTGAATTCACGATTGTACTACAAAAGAAAGAGGGTAGCAGCGGGACAGCAGCAGAAGAACGCATAATACCGGCAGCAGGGTTAACAAGGAACCCTTATCTTTAGTGATAATCAGTAACTCAACCTTCTTCCGGTAAGGAAGAGGCTGGGGGTTTGTATCTTGAAGTTTTGTATATGAGAGAAGTTGAAACAGTCTTGGACTGAATACGAAAGTCCAAGACTGTTCTACTTTTTTCCGCCTAATGTTTCGAGATAGATTTCCTGCCTGCAGCAGGTTGTACTACTCGAAGACCTTTAATAGGAGAGGTACTCCGGCCAACATTTTTCCTTTTACCAGGAACTGCCGTGTTGACATTTAAAAACTTAGATTGACTTTGAATACTAGTGGATACAATATTAACCGTGTAATTTCTGTAGTTACCAATACTGATTTTTCTCAATCCAAGCCTTCTACAAAGCGGAGCAGCACAGTAACCTGCGCCACCACAAAGTTTGAAAGCATTTTGCGGTAGAGTAAGATAGTTAACACCTGACCATACAAGACGCCTATCTGCAGATTCGGCATAGTAATATATCTCACGATTGTTGACTGCCCCATTCAATACCTCTACCGTTTGACCTGGATTAATTGTGTACCAACCTACCGCTTCGTACCAGCTGGGCCAAGGTATTAAGGGGATAGAGCCCTTATTACAGCTTGCAGAGGAGTAATATGCAAAGGCAACATATATGGTTACACTGGTACTATTACGAAAACTAAGTCCCATTGCATTCAGCTCCTTTCTTTTTGATAGAATAAAGTATGCAGTTTAATAGAAGAAAGGAATGGACATTAAGAAAATAATTTCGAATCGATTGGGTTGCTCATGTGAAGAGCCAGGGTAGATAAATTAAGAAGAGACCTCTCGCGTGCCGTCCTTTATCTATGTCATCCTATTTATCGATCGAACTTATTAATTCGTCAGAGGACGTAGATCTGTTCTGTTTGGTCCGAGTCAAAAAAACATATGTGGATGTATATATTAGAAACATAACACCTGCAGGGTTGTAATGAGTATTTGCTCTGACTAATAGTTAAATTAATCCCAGCATTTGTCATACAGACGCTCCCTATGTGTCGATGAAATATCAACAGTGACTTTAGTGAAGAAATGCGTGAACTGGTATACACACTAGGCAAAACTTTACTTAGATTTCTGGTCGAACTCCGCAGACCTGTTCCAAGGCTGACTTATTTCCAATGACATGTACAACATTAAGAGTATCAAGTAAAATGGCTGATATAAGAATTCTGAATGTATTGGTTTGATCAGGGGGGAGTTTTACAATGAAGAAAAAGGTACTAACTGAACGTCAGTTAAAATCGCAACAAGTCAAAGAAAATATACATAATGCAGCCATCAGGATGCTGAAAGAATATGAATACGACTATTTAACGGTTCGTAATGTATGCAAAGAAGCCAACGTATCTACAGGTACGTTTTATCATCATTTTAAAAACAAAGATGATCTTTTGACCTATTATTTAGCATACGGGTACGAAAAGTACATGGATGAAAACGAGATTCTGTTTGATGATGATGTGAAAAAGAACATCGCTCAAATTTATCATATTTACATTTCTTATTGTATGGAGATGGGTATTGAATTTTTATCAAATTACTATTCCACTAAAAATAAAAGCTTAAATACACGTGATAAACATTCCCCAGAAGAAATCCACAAGGTTCCATTTTTTGAAAAGTCGATCATTGCCATAAAACATGGGCAAGAACAGGAATTTATATCGCCAGATGTAGATATACATGAAGCTGCTAATGATATTTGCACTTTAGTTAAAGGACTCATCTTCGAGTGGTGCCTGACAGATGGGAGCTATGACCTACAAAAGAATGTTCAAAAAATCTTAAGGATTTATTTGAATAGTATAGTTACAGAGGCGTATAGAGCTTTGTACGAATAAATTTTTGGAAATAGTTATTTGACAACTATGGATTTTTGTTTTAAATTTAGAACACGTTCTAGAAATGGTTATTTGTTCTCTAAGCAACGCCAACCGGGGGTCTTTATGGAGACCTTAGGATGAAAAACTATTTACTGAGCGTTTGAGTACTTTACACGGTGATCGTTTTCCCCTAGTGGCAGTAGGTTTTATTCATAGTCCAGAAGAATGCTAGACATCCTAAACAGTGGGATTACTCTTGTTGCCATGGGTCGGGAATTTATTGTGGAACCGCATCGGGTGAAGAAGGTGATGGATGGGAATGAAGGAGATATTGCTTGGGAGAAACTATTTTTTATCGAAGGTTGGGTACCCGTGGCGAAAAAAATGAATAGGGTGGTGTAAGGGCGGAACTATGGATTAAAATCTCAAAGTAAAGCAAAACATTCTAATTTAGAAAACTAGTAAACATAAATAACAGGATAATCATATTAACCTTTTATATGCATGCGCATGCAAATATATGGGTGTTTTCAAAATAAATACGCCAACTAATTGTTCAATACGAGGATAATAAATATTCCCTTATAAAAGGAGCCCTTTGAGAAACATGATTTCAATAAACATATTGGACTATTCGCCAGTGGACGAAAATTACGATGCACAAGAAGCATTGATTCAGACAACGGAGTTGGCAAAAAGAGCGGATCAACTTGGATATAAGAGATTTTGGGTATCAGAGCATCACCAAATGCAGTCCTTAGCAGGAAGTACTCCTGAACTGCTCATGATGCATCTTGCGGCTTCAACAAATCACATAAGAATCGGTTCTGGAGGAGTGATGCTTCCTCATTATAGCTCGTATAAAGTGGCTGAAAACTTCCGGATGCTAGAGGCTCTGTACCCTAATCGTATTGACTTAGGTATAGGAAGAGCTCCCGGAGCAAATAGATTAGTCACTCACGCACTTAATGAAGAGAAAACTAGACCACTTTCCTATGAGCAACAAGTTATGGATCTAAAAAGTTTCTTAACGAATGATTTTCCAGAAGAACATCGTTTCAAAGATTTGTTCACTACGCCTGATATTTCTACAACTCCTGAAATGTGGGTCTTGGGTGGGGGAGGAGGAAGTGCCAAAATAGCTGCTGACAATGGCGCTGCATATACGTTTGCTCATTTTATTAATCCTTATGGAGAAGGGATAAGAGCAATAAATCACTATCGAGAAAACTTTAAACCATCCAAATTGTTTAAAGAACCTCATGTAATGATTGCTGTATTTGCTGTAATCGCAGAAACAAATGAAGAGGCAGAAGAGCTCGCAAAAGCATTTGATTTATGGCTTTTGAAAGCTGAGTCTGCACAAATTCCAAATTCTTACCCTTCAATTGAAACTGCAAAGATCTATTCATACAGTTCATTTGAGAAAGAAACTATTCATCGTAATCGCAGTCGCGTTGTAGTTGGTGATGTAAATCATGTTAAGGAACAAATTGAGAATCTTGCAAAAAAATATGGAGTGAACGAAGTAACTATTCTGCCAAATATCTCAGGAGCTAATAATAGAGTTAAATCTATTGAACTGCTGGCGCGAGCTTTTAATTTGAAAGAATTATAATTTTTATTAAGGATTAGAAAAACGGAGCACAACTATCAAATTTATCATTGAAGGGGAAGTCAAAAATGTTGAATTTAAATGAATCATTAAACGATAATCTAAGCTTAGAACAAAGAATAGCTCGGTTAGAAGATATTGAAGCAATCAAACAGTTAAAGTATCAGTACGCACGTTATTGTGATAACCATTATGACCCGGATGGAATCGCCTCATTATTCATACCAGATGGACATTGGTTAGTTACTGGTATTGGTGGCGAGGCAACAGGCCATGATGAGATAAAGAAGCATTTCGTTGCAGCTTCTAAGGATATTGTATGGGTCGTACATTATATAACGTCACCAGAAATCGTAATAGCTTCTGATGGGAATAGTGCTATTGGAAAGTTTTATTTGAACTGTCTTGCTACCATTATTAATAAAAATGATAGATCCCAAGAAGACGCAGTAGTAATGACCGGGAACTATGTTGATCATTTCGTTAAGGTAAATGGAAAGTGGTACTTCAAAAAATTAAGCGGTGCTATAACTCAAGCGTCTGAATGGACAGATGGTTGGGTTCGTAAGCCTTGGATTGATTGAAGTATTCCTGCGTTATAAACCATTAGAGGGTAAAAGCTAAAATATAACAACCCACAGCCAAGATCATATTTATTATAAATCTCGGCTGTGGGTTGTTATTTATTTGTAATGAATATTATGATAATGGTTCATATCGCTAGTCATTGGATGCTCATGTGTGACATGGAAAGGGTTTGGAAAGTGCCACAGCAATTGTCAGAGTCTAACCGTATAAACACAGTTTCTTCCTCCCGCTAATATGTACTCCCCCCGTTCAATATGAACATTATTACCTAGAACAGTTTTAAATAGATGTAACTCATTTTTGCATAACCCGGTACATACAGCAGCAGCTTCACAGATCGGGCAATGTTTCTCAATGAATAAAAGACTGCCATCATCCTGCTCCTTAACCTCGGCCATATACCCTTCACTTGTTCGAATCTCAGCTAGTTTCTCCAGCTTCACTCTAACGTCTGCTGTATCACCAAGATGCTGAAGATATTGTTCTTGCATATTCTTATTTCGAACAGCCAGCAGCTTGTCCAGCCCCTCGTTTCCGAAAGCTTCTTTCATGGAATGGATCAGACTGACGGATAAATCCGAATATCCGCTTGGAAAAAACCGATCGGCCGCGGGTGTTAAGATCCATAGCTTGGTGGGTCGCCCCATGGGACGGGACTCTTCTTTATTAGTAACCAGCCCTTCTTCTTTCAGCGCATTCAAATGTTGACGAATAGCCATTCCAGATAGCGAAAACTGCGAGGAGAGTGCCATAACATCCATTCCCCCTTGCTGCTTTAACAGATCAATGATCGCTCTTCGGGTCTTGGTTGAGACATCCTTTTTGGTTTGATTTCGGCTCAAGGTGCACCTCCTTTTGAAGCAACTAAATCTACATCACAGACTACATTTTAAACAAAAATGTTGACAAAGTCAAAGCTGAACTGTAGCTTAGACATTATAAACAAAAATGTTTACTAAGTGTCCGGATACGATGTATACATACCAATTTTCTTGGAGGTCACATTTCATGTCGTCTAATCATCAAAGTATTTTCAGCCCACGTTATTTTGCACTATCCATAGGTATTATTCTGTCAGTGATGGCCGTTGGATTCGAAGGCCTGTCCGTAACCACCATTGCTCCTTCAATTGCTGGAGATTTGAACGGCCTTAGCCTGTTTGGCTGGATATTCAGTACGTATCTGCTTGCGCAGATTATCGGGACTCTGGTCGTCGGTCGAATCATAGATAGAAGAGGACCTGCAGTACCGTTCACTATCGCACTTCTTTTGTTTATCGTTGGGTTGATTGCTGCCGCAACATCAGGCGATATGTATACCATGATAGGATCACGGGCCATGCAGGGTTTGGGTGCCGGAGCTATGATGACTTGTGTGTACACAGCAATATCCTTAAGCTACCCGGATGAATTACGCGCCAAAATACTCGGAGCATTTGGTACGGCCTATGTTCTTCCGTCCATGCTCGGTCCATACGTTGCAGGTCTTATCGCAGATCAGTGGTCCTGGCGGTTTGTTTTCTGGGGAATATTACCGATCCTGATAATTTCAGCACTGCTTAGTTTACCTGCGTTCACGAAATTAAAAACACCGAAGACGCAAGGGGATATCGGAGCTTCATCAACTTGGAATGCGTTACTGTTAACGATGGGTACAGGGATTTTCTTAGTTGGTCTAAGCATGCTTCCGAGCATTATGGGATTTGTTTTAGTCATTATCGGCTTAGTACTTATGATATTTCCGCTCCGCAAACTGCTACCGAAGGGAACTCTTACGCTTCGAAGAGGCATGCCAGCTATTCTGGCAACACGTGGGCTGTTCTTCGCTGCCTATACCAGCACACAGAATTTCTTGGTATTGGCTCTAATCGATGTGAAAGGAATAACGCCTTCTCAGGCCGGATTGATTGTAGCGAGTGCTGCGTTGAGTTGGTGCGTCATAGCGTATCTGCAAGGACGGTGGGATTCGGCTGATCAGGGCCGTGGACGGCATACGCGAATTATTCTGGGTGTATTGCTGCTTGCCATAGGAATTACTATCGTATTTTGGATACCCATTGTGACCGTTACCGTAGCAGTTATTGGACAGATCATCGCTGGAATCGGCATTGGATTGGCGCATCCGATTAGCGGTGTTGTGGCGTTTTCTCAGACAGGAGAAGGAGGTGTCGGCAACACCTCGGCTAATCTGCAATTTGCGGATTCTTTTACACCCGGTGTAGTTATCGGGATCGGCGGTTCCATCCTTGTGGTTTGTCAGGCTGGCGGAATGTCACTCCAATCCGGATTAATTGTAGCAATGGGTTTCCATCTCTTGTTGATTGTAATGAGTTTATTTGCGAGCACTCGGATCTCACCAGTAGCTGAACAAATAGGAACAGGTATCCAATCTTTAGGTTTGAAAAACAAATAAACGAAGGAGGAGTTCACAATGATCATCGAGGTCAGTGACAAAGCATCAGAAAAAATCGCCGAAATCTTATCAAGTGCGAATATCCGAAATCCATTTCTAAGAGTAGGTGTTGATGAAGGGGGATGCAGTGGACTATCCTATACCCTAGTCGTGGATGAGCAGCAAGCAGAAGAGGATATTATATTAAATAAACAAGATTTTAGTATATTGGTTCACCCGAATAGTATTCCATATATTGACGGTCTTGAAATTGACTATGAAGAGAGTGGAATGGTAGGCGGATTCACTATGAATAACCCTAATGCAAAAGCTTCATGTGGATGCGGAGCCAGTTTCAGAATGGCCAATTATCGTGGCGAAATAAAAAAATGTGATTAAACAGCAGGAAGGAGAGAAGAGGAATGATATCATTTGCAGTATCCGAAAAAGCATTGGATTCATTTAAGAATGAATGGGGTTTGGAAGAGGGGCAATATGTAAGAATTTACGCAAAATATGCCGGTGGAGGCTCTGATGCTTTCACTGTTGGAATTAATGCAAGTGCTACACCGATCGATCCCGCATGGGTTCAATCCATTGGCGGATTTCATTTCTTTGTTGAAAAAACTGATGTTTGGATTTTACAGGATGAACTTCTTCAAATTGATTGTAATGAAAACGGCATATTTTCAAGCAAAATCTCCTGAGCATCTTCTTGGGTTGCAGTGTACAGTAGAATATCTACTACACTTCTAGCAATTTCGCATACTATTGTCTATACTGTTTTAAATAAATATCAGAATTGGATCTGATTTTTATAAGAAGCATGGTGCTAGGAAGCAGGTGCAGAGCATTGATAAATTTGGACAAATTAGCAAAGGCATTTACTAAAGGTGTCTATGAAATAGAAGATAGAAGCCGCTTAGTCATCCAGCCCAAAAGCTTATTAAGTGAATTCACCACCGTTAAGCATGGATTTCTATTTATCATTCGCGGGGGAGCCAGAATATGTGTGAATGGAACGGTATATGAATTACGGCCAGGATCAGTTTTTCATGCTGCTCCGGGCATGCAGATGGATTCGCAGGTTATAGGACAATCTGAGCTCGAGTATTACTCCCTTTTTTATAAATTGGATATGCCGGAAGAATTGAATAGTACTCACGAATTTGACTCTCATTTCAAGCTGGAGCCGGGAGCGAATCTAAAAATTATTGAATTACTAATTATGCTCCATCAGAATGCCCATCCATCCGGAGAAATTGGGAAGCTGCGTATCAAGGAGTTGTTCTTAAGCCTGATGCACCAGGTTCTGATTGCGTGCAGTTACAGAGAGAACGATCGTTCTCCGAATCAAAGAATGGTAGACGAAGCCCTTGCGTATATTAAACTTCATTATATGAATTCACTTACACTCGGTGAGTTAGCGGAACAGCATGCAATGAGTGCCAACCGCTTCTCTTACCTCTTTCATAAATATACGGGACTACGACCCATCGACTATGTTGTTAATTATCGTTTGGAACGGGCCTGTGAATTACTCAAAGCAGGTAATTTTCCTATCCGCGAGATTGCTGACCGTGTCGGTTATGACAATCCACTATATTTCAGCCGATTATTCAAAAAGAAATTCGGTGTTTCTCCCTCTGCCTATAAATAATGTACATAATGAGCTTCTTGTACTTGAACTACGTCTGCAGCTACTGGTGATAAGCCAGAAGTGCAGACTTTTTTTATTTAGATTAAATAATGATGCATGCTGGATTTGAGATTTGTACATTTGAATTTATTTAAATTTTTGATAAACTCACCTTTGTAACTGAGAATCATTATCAGTAAATTGATTTATAAATGAAAGGCTGGTAGATATGACAGAAAAAAGACCCAAACAATTATGTATTGGCTTGTCCTTAAATGCAACCTGGATGAAAGGAGACGGCTGGCGGCACCCGGATAGCGGAGTAGAAAAGATGGATTCTATTGATTACTATATTGATTTGGCAAAAATGGCTGAGAATTCAAAGCTCGATTTTCTTTTCAGAGCTGATTATCTGTATGTTAGCCCGCAGATGTTAGGAGATTCCTCAAATTTCGGCAGCCCAGACCCTGCATTGTTTTTTGCAGCGATAGCTCGTGAAACCGAGCGGATCGGACTGGTAACGACGATTTCCACTACTTTTAATCCGCCGTATGTTGTTGCAAGGCAGCTGCAGTCCTTACACTGGCTGAGCAATGGACGCGCCGGCTGGAATATTGTCACTTCTATTGAAGGCGCCGATAATTTCAGCGCCTCACCCATGCCGTCACCGGAAGAGAGATATGCCATGGCTATGGAGTTCACGGATGTTGTATGCAAGCTTTGGGAGAGTTTTCCGAATGAAGCGATTGTTATCGACCGTCAGTCAGGTATGTTTTCGGATAAGGATAAAGTGACTGCCATTAATCATTCCGGGGAATTTTTCAGTGTAAAAGGGCCGCTTACTTTGCCTGCTCACAAGTCAGGAACGCCGCCGCTATTCCAAGCTGGGGCTTCGGAAATTGGACGGAATTTCGCCTCATCTGTAGCTGATGCTATTTTTGCCGCAATGCCGGATATCGAATCGGGAGTGGAACTAAGGAATGATCTGAGAAGAAGAGCGGCTGAGCAGGGCCGTGATCCGGATGCTATCAAAGTTTTGCCGGGCTTATATTTTTTCCTGGCCGATACGCGCGAAGAAGCACTTGAATTACATAAAGCTGCACATGCGAATTTAAGCCTTGAACGCAGACATGCATCGCTCAAATCGGTGCTGGGTCTTGACTTAAGCGGTTATCCCTTAGATAAGCGAGTAACTGCCGATATGTTACCCGATTCCAGTCAGGCTGTCCGCAGCCGGACTCATGCCGAATTGTTACGGCGGTATATGATCAAAAACCAGCCTACAGTGAAAGAAATCTTGGACAGGCCGGAGGTTGTCGGATCTGCACACTGGGTATCTGTCGGGACAGTCGAGGATGTGCTGAACGATATTATTGAACGGTTTGAAGCGGGGGCTATAGATGGCTTCATCGCCCTGCCAGGCGGCTCGGAACAATCTATGGAGCTGTTTTTTGAGAAGTTGGTACCGGAGCTGGTTGAAAGAGACTTATTCCGGAGCGAATATACGGGTAGCACTTTCCGTGAGCATTTAGGGATTTAAAAAAGAGAAATGAGGCGATTGAACGATGCATGAAGAGGAATTGTTTGATGTTACGATTATTGGCGGCGGTCCGGCTGGATTATTTGCTGCATTTTATAGCGGACTCCGTGAAATGAAAACCAAAATTATAGAATTCCAACCTGTGCTTGGCGGCAAGGTGCATGTCTATCCGGAAAAGATGATCTGGGACGTGGGAGGCTTACAGCCTATTCTTGGCTCGCAGCTTATTGAACAAATGGTTGGTCAAGGGATGACTTTCCAACCGGAGGTTGCCTTTAATGAAAAGGTCACATCCATCTCGCAAGATGAAGCAGGTTACTTTATTTTACACACGGCCGCAAACCGGAAGCATTTCACTAAAACTGTCATATTGGCCATTGGAGGAGGCATTCTGAAGCCGGTCAAGCTCGAAATCAAGGGTGCCGAAAGATTCGAAATCACAAATTTGCATTATACGGTGAAGTCACTTGCCCGCTTTAAAGAGAAGACTGTCCTAATATCGGGAGGCGGCCATTCTGCTGTAGACTGGGCGAATGAACTGGCTCCGATTGCCAAAAAGGTGTTTCTGACGTACCGGAAAGAGAACTTAAAGGGGCATGAAGCCGATATTTCACGCTTGGCAAACAATGGCGTAGAGTGCTTGTTAAATACTTCAATCGAAAAGTTGATTGCAACACCGGATCACGAAAGAATAGGGACTGTACTGCTAAAAAGTAATGACAACGGAGAGGGATTTGAGCTGTCTGTCGATGAGGTCATCATTAATCACGGTTATGAGCGCGACAAAGAACTGCTGGTGAACAGTGAAATTAAAATGGATCTGTGGGAACACCGGATTTCAGGATCAGTAATGAGCGGGACATCCGTGCCGGGTATTTATGCGGCAGGGGATGTTCTACATCATGAGGGGAAACTGCACCTGATCGCGGGGGCATTCCAGGATGCTGCCAATGCGGTAAACCAAGCCAAACAATACATCACACCGGAGGCAAATTCGTCCGGGATGGTGTCTTCACATAATGACCTGTTCACGCAGAAAAACCGTGATTTAATGAAGCATTTATACAGACAGTAATGATAACAACTCAAGGGGGAGCCAAATGAAAAGACTATATGGATGGATTGCATCCTTAATTATACTAGCAGGATTACTGGCTGGGTGTTCCGAAACTTCAGTCACGCCTACACCAGAAGTTGGCAAGATCGAAGAAGCAGGATGGCCAAGAACAATTGCGGATGCCAGCGACAATGGAGTGGTGCTCGAGACACGACCTGAGCGTATAGCGGTTCTGCATCCCTTGTATTTAGATTACTTTTTTGCTCTTGATACGCCTCCAATCGCATCAACTAACGCAGCGGAAGCGATGAAGGATTTTGCTACTTTACAGCCTTACGCTGGAACTGCTGAAATCATTGATTTGGGCAGCAGCAATGCGAATCTGGAAATGATCATGGATGCAAAGCCTGATGTGATTGTAACCTTCAAGGGTTCTGTTGATAGCAATTATGAAGAGTTGAATAAGATTGCACCAGTCATCTTAATTGACTACACCGATACCTGGGAAAAAACGACGATGCTGTGTGCTCAGATTGTTGGTAAAGAGACATTAGCGGAACAAGCCATTAAGGAAACCCAAGAAATGATTGCAAAAACAAAAGAACAGCTAAGTAGTCTTGAGAATAAAACCTTTGCTTTACTACGGGTCGACGGAAAAGCTAATTTTAATGCTCAAGGCTCTAAAAACACGATGTACTACAATCAAACTGTAGGCTTCGGGTTGTTGCCACCGAAGGGATATCCTGAAGAGGGAGGGGCCCTTTCTCTGGAAGGGATATACAGCATGAATCCTGATTATATTATTATCCAGCATGATATGAATATCGCAAAGGCAGCCATCAAGGACAAGGAAACTTCGAACGTGTGGAACTCACTGGAAGCAGTGAAAAATAATCATGTTCTTATCTTTGATAACTCACTTAATAGCGCAAGTATCCTGGCTGTCCGTTTGGCTGCAGATCATTTTCTGCAATTGGCGTCTGAACAATAAATTTATATTAAAAAATCCGATTGCACCTTTTAGGGCAATCGGATTTTTGTTATTAAGTTAAATATCTTGACTATTATTGATAATGGTTATCATTTATGATGAGGATTAGACAGATAACGGAGGGGTAGTCATTATGCACAAAAGCAATCAAATATTGCTTTGGGACCAAGCGACGGTCAAGTTATTGGATGTGCGCCATATTGAAAGGGTTCAAGGCGAAATTCTTCATAAGTACAAGATTCCTGCCAGTATATTTTTACTTTCGGTACAAGGGAGCGCTCAAGTTCAGTTAGATCACTCTGAATTTTCTTTTACAGGATTTCAAGTCCTGCATAGCGGGAAAGGGGCGATACTTAATATTGTTCCGACAAGTAAGAATTTTGTTTACTATATCATTTATTACCGTGCATGGATTCAAGAGGAGGATCTGTTCCAATCACAATATTGTTTTTCCCCTGATGCACCCATTTTACTTTATAACAAAATGCAATTGATGTATCTAAAATGGAACGAGCAAGAAGAGAGACTCAACGTAAAATCACTTTTTTATCAATTCATTCATCAGGTTTTAAAAGAATTACATAGAAAAGAGACTGAGGTGAAACAGACCAGTGTTGCAGTCCAAGTAATCACCTACATTCAGGAGTACTATGCGGAGCCAATTACATTAGATTCTCTTGCGGAAGTATTTAATTTCAGTGCTTATCATTTGTCATCCTTGTTTAAAGAGTACACAGGTATGAGTCCGATTGATTACTTAATTCGGTTTCGGCTTGAACTTGCAACAGAGCTTCTAATAACAACAGATGCTTCGGTCGGTGAAATATCAGCAAGCGTTGGTTATAAAGACGTATATTATTTCAGCCGAATTTTCAAGAAAAGAAAAGGTGTATCCCCTGCACATTTTAGAACAAAAGAGTCACAGCGGCCAAAAGTTGCTGAAAGTCCATTAAACTTCCCCACATCCTCTATTTTTGAACCCATCGTTCAACAGTATATTAATAATGATAATCATTATCATAATACGGAAAAAGGGGAATTACATATGTTTAAAATGACAAAATCTCAGACGACGGCCGCTTTACTGCTTTGCGGTTCTCTATTATTAGGTGCTTGCTCAAGTGGGACGGGTACTGCTACGAAGGAACAAAGTAATGGGAATGGAACCGTAAATCAAACAACATCAGAAGAAAGTACGAACACTCGAATAGTATCAACGCCTAAGGGAGATGTGGAAGTACCAGCAGAGCCGAAAAGAGTGGCGGCTGACCAATATATGGGGCATTTATTGAAATTAGGAATTGTACCCATCGGAGCAAGAACGTTTATGCTGGATGAAGGCTGGATGGAAAAAGCGGACATACCCAAAGAAACGATCGAGAAAATTGAGGATTTAGGGGATTTCCCTTTAAATCTGGAAAAATTAACGATGCTAGATCCGGACTTAATTATCGGTTCGATCGATGAGAACATAGAACAATATGAGAAAATTGGGACCACTGTATTTCTGCCTTATTGGGAGGGGTTAAAAACAGCAGGGCCGCTTGATAAATTTAGGAGTGTAAGCAGAATATTCGGAAAAGAAAAAGAAGCAGAAGAATGGATTACGGAATATGAACAGAAAGTAGCTGAAGCAAAGTCTAAACTTGCCGGGGTTATCAAGGAAGGGGAAACCGTTTCGATTGTTCAGTTTTCACAAAAGGCGGTATACGTCTTAGCGGCAAAGGGAGGAAACTATGGTTCTTCCACTATATATAATATGCTTCAGCTGCCTCCAACAGAAAGTGCAAAAAATATGGCGGAGGGATTTGAATCGATTTCATTAGAAGTGCTTCCAGAATATTTAGGTGATTATGTTTTTGTTTATAATGGCGATGCGGATGCTACCAATAAAGCAATGGAAAGTAACATATGGAAAGGCATCCCTGCAGTGAAAAATGGCAAAGTTTATTTGTATGGTGATAATTATCATGATGAATTCGTAATGGAAGATCCTTTTTCATTAGAGCTTCAGCTTGATACGATTGTGAATTTGTTACTTGGCACTAGTAAATAGTTTAATAGATATACTTAAGCCACTGATGTTTCTGGAATATTGATACCAGGACAACAAGCAGAAACTGCCAGCGGCGACATAGGAAGAGAGCGAAACGGAGCATTTATCCGTTTCGTTTTTTTTTGCTAATATCCCGATAGTCCAATCCTTCATCATAAGCCTCAGCAACTGTGACTTTTTTCATAATACCCTTTCTATATTCGACCCGTTTTATAGGCCAAAAGTATAATTTTTACAGCAGTTTACATAAATCTATCTTTTTTTTAATTGTTTTGAGATAGGATAGTAGATGTCTAGCAGGTGGGTATTTATGGTAATTACTCACCGGACTATATCTTGAGGAGGAAGGGTATGAAGGAGAAGAATTCAGTTTGGAAAAAGAGGCTGATGAACAGCACTCTAGCTGTGGCGGTGGCCGTACCACTTCAGCTGTTCACGTTCGGAGCCGGTTCGGCGGTATTCGCAGAAGGACCAAACGATCCTGCGCCGTACATTGAGGCCAAAGTCGTCAATGAGCATGCAGGCCAGAAGATCCTGTTCGACAACACCCATGAGCAGACTGCGGGAGCAGCCGATTGGGTGATTGACGGCGCTTTTTCAGACTTTGGGAATGCCCTTGCCCAGGAAGGCTATTATGTCAAAGAACTCCGCAAGACGACTCCAATTACTTTGAGTGATCTTTCCGATTATGATGTCTACATCGTCGCCGAATCCAACGTGCCCTACAAAGCAAGCGAGCAGCTTGCGATGGCGGAATATGTGGAGGATGGCGGCAGTATTTTCTTCATCGGCGACCATTATAACGCCGACCGCAACAAAAACCGCTGGGATGGTTCAGAAGCTTTCAACGGCTACCGCCGTGGAGCGTGGGACAATCCAGCCAAAGGCATGAATGCCGATGAGGTCGCTTCTTCAGCCATGCAGGGTGTGGTTAGCTCTGACTGGCTGGCGGACGAGTTCGGTGTCCGTTTCCGCTACAATGCGCTTGGCGACATTAACGCAACCAACGTCGTGGCTCCCGATCAAGCCTTCGGCATTACAACGGGCGTATCAGCGGTAGCTATGCATGCCGGTTCCACGCTGGCCATTCTAGACCCAGCCCGTGCGAAAGGTATCGTCTACCTGCCGCAAACCAATGCTGCCTGGGCCAATGCCGTAGACCAGGGGGTCTATAACGGCGGCGGTGTGGCAGAAGGTCCCTATGTGGCAGTTGCTAAAAAAGGCGCCGGCAAGGCAGCCTTCATCGGTGACTCATCTCCTGTAGAGGATGCAACACCGAAATACCTGCGCGAAGATACCGGCGCCAAGAAAACAACTTACGATGGCTTCAAGGAAGTAGACGATGCCACACTGCTGGTTAACACCGTGAACTGGCTCGCCGAGCAGGAGAGCTATACGGATTTCACCCAGGTGAATGGCCTGACGCTAGATCAGCCGACAACACTGCTGCCATTCGAGGAGCCGGCGCTGTCCACTGAGCCGCAGCCGGAGCCTTGGGCTCAACCTAATGCTGGCTACAAATGGTATGATCGCAGCACCTTCAAAGCAGGCTCCTACGGCGGACCGGCAGCCACTGCAAGTGCGGTTTATAACTTCACGCACCAGGCTGTGCTGCCAAATGCACAGAATTTTCAGATTCGGGTGAGTGCAGATAATCTTCCTGCAGGCACAAGCGTATCCGGCTTCCAGGTAGGTGTCTACCAGGTAAGCAGCGGCGCCCAAATCGCCAAGATTCAGAACAGCGACGGTACCTGGCCAAGCAGCTACGGCTATAGCTCCTCATTCAATCTGACAGCTGATCTGAACGGTCATGCCTATAAGGATCTGACGATCCAGATCAAGCCGGGCACCACAGCTGCATCCAATCTGCGCCTTCGCCAGAACAGTACAAACCTCAAGACTGAATCGGTGACGCTGGGCAATGTTCCTGCTGAACCGCTTCCGGCTGAGGAAGATCCCATTCCGGCTACAATCTCTATCAGCGACTCCCGGGCTAAGGCAGCCGGATCACTGGTAACGGTGGAGGGGACCGTGACGACTGAGCCGGGTATCTTCGGCGGACAGTCCTTCTATCTCCAAGATGGAACCGGTGGGGTTTATGTCTTTCAGAGTCAGAGCGGCTTCCACGTGGGCGATAAGGTCAAGGTAACAGCATCCACCGCATTGTACAACACAGAGCAGGAGCTGACAGAAGCAGTGCAAATTGCGAAGACGGGCACGGCGACACTGCCGCAGCCGATTGCAGCGAGCATGGTGAATGATGCCAACCAAGGCCAATTGGTTCAACTGAACGGTGTGACCGTGGCGAACATTATCAACGCTACGCCAAGCGGCTCCTTTGAATTCGACGCCGTCAATGCCGACGGGACAAGCAATCATGTGCGCGTGGATGCCCGGACAGGCATTACTAAGGATATCTTCCCTTATACAGAGGGACAGAAACTTAATATTACAGGTGTTGCCGCAATTTTTAAAGGCATCTACCAGCTCAAGCCGAGAAGCCTCGATGACTTCGCCGCAGCAGCAGAAGAGGGGGCTCCGGTAACAACGGCGACGCTTTCTGCCGAGCCTAATGATTCCGGCTGGTTTAACCAGCCGGTCACCGTTACCCTGAAGGCGAATACAGATACAGCTAATGTTTATTACTCGCTGAACGGCAACAAGGACGCTGAGTACAGTACACCTGTGGACCTGAAGGAAGACGGGCGGCATACATTGACATACCATGCTGTGCCGGCAAAAGGCAAAGCGGAAGATCTAAAGACGCTGAACCTCAATATTGATACGGCTCCACCGGTTGCCGAACTGAAAGAATCCGGTCATGAGGTGAGAGATGTAGAAGAAGGAGCACAGCTTTCCTTTGAATTGACTGCTGACGATGTATTGTCAGGTGTCACCTCGAAACAGCTTCTATTAGATGGAAGACCGATTGCCGAAGGCCAGACCCTGAGCGCCGCCGATTTAGGCGCCGGCCCCCACACCGTGAAATACATCGTGCATGACGCAGCCGGCAATACGACTGAAAAGAGCAATACGTTCCAGGTTATTGGCGGCCAGGTGATTGCGACTGGTAAGCCAGGACAAGCTGTGCTATCCTCCAACAGCAGCTATGCTAATGGACTTAGTGATGGTAACTATACAGTCACCATGAACCTATGGTGGGGTAATAACGGCACGAGTTACAAACTCTATGAGAACGGCACACTGATTGATTCCAAGACACTGAAAGATGTATCGCCGGCTGCCCAGACGGCAAGTACAGAGCTTCATGGTAAGGTGAACGGCACTTATGTTTACACTGCGGAGTTAATCAACAAATATGGCACGACCAAGAGCGATCCGCTTACGGTCACCATAAGTGACTCCGCGCCGGGCAAGCCGATACTATCCGAAGATAACTGGGACGGAGATGGCACCTATAAGGTGTCGATGAATCTGTGGTGGGGGACTAACGCTACAGAATACCGCCTGTATGAGAACGGGGAGCTCATCGACTCGCAGCCGCTGAATGCCCATACGCCTTCGGCACAAAGTGCAGCAACCACTATCAGCGGACGCACTGCCGGTGTGTACGAATATCGGGCGGAGCTGGTCAACGCGGCGGGAGTGACTGCCAGTGATACGATCAAGGTAACGGTCATCCGCTAAACAGACTGACAGTAACAATAAAAGTAAAAAACGAAGAGCGCTGGATTCCAGGCCGCTCTTCGTTTTTTACTTTACCATTAGTTCAATTGTGCCTCGCAAAAAGCCCTGGTTCGCACCAGGGCTGCAAATCATGTGGATTATAGGCCGCTATCATCGGTAGTTTCGTAACCATAGTCGAAGGTCTCGATAGTACCATCATCATATTGAAGTGTGAGCTGGTCAATAATAATCGTATGTATTGTATTCTGATATGTAAAATCACTGAAAATAAATAAAGTATCATTGGGCTCAACCGGCCCCACATATTTAAGTGAAAAGCTGCTCTTGCCGTTCAGCTGATCATTGGAAGGATCGCCTACTGGATTAAACGTGCTGATGTGGGCTGTGTAATAATTGATCCTTTTTCCAGTTAAGTTGTCAGCTTCCCAAGTAAGCTTAACAGCATCGGCAGAGTTCGTACTATACTTGAATTCTAATGGCGCACCAATCCCTTGCCCGGATGGGGTATCTGCTACTGACAGATCTTCAGAGTCATCACCAACGGGTCCAGTATCATCGTCCGAAGGCATATCTTCCAAGACAACGGCTTCCGGGGAAGGTGAAGGTAAAGATTCAGTAGGATTGGATCCAGTAGTGTTGGATTCAGCAGCAATAGCAGCTTTATCTACGGTACTAGGCGGTATTTCTTCGATAACGGGATTACTTGCCACAGTCTGCCCATTCAAGCGTGTTTCAACGCTAGGGGCCACGTAAATCCCTAAAAGAAAAGCTATCATGATGGATAAAACATAGATGAGGACTAGATTGAACCGACTCAAATACACACTTCCTTTATTGTTATTTTTAATATGAACCTACTTATAATGACATGATTCCTAAGGATTTGACAATATTATTGTGAAAAATAGTTGCGACTGTGCAGAGACCAAATGTTTAAAGATCAACTCATTTAATAGGGGTTGATTTTTTTATGTCCTACATAAAATAAATCAATTTAAGACTATTAATTTAAATAGATTATGCTATAATCGTAATTATTACGATTAAGATTTTGGAGTTGAATGCCATCAATCGATACTTGTTGCAACGCTTATTGCAGCTCATCCCCGTGCTGCTCGGCATCTCTTGCATTACCTTTGCGCTGATGCATTTAACACCAGGTGATCCAGCGGAGATCATGCTGCGTGCTGACGGCATCAAACCTACGCAGGAAGCTATTGAGGCGACCAGACATACACTTGGTCTGGATGGTCCTGTACATAAGCAATATTTTCACTGGTTGAACCGGGTATCCCATCTCGATTTTGGCTTATCTTACAGCAGCGGTCGTCCAGTGTTCACAGAGCTGATGAGTCGTTTTCCGGCAACTATACTGCTCAGTGCCTGTTCCGTATTGTCCGCTATTCTTATTGCCCTGCCGATAGGAGTGGGGTCTGCATTATATCCGGGTAGAATGCTTGATCGACTGGGAAGAGTATGTGCAATGCTCAGTGTTTCAATGCCAGGATACTGGCTAAGTCTGCTTCTGATTTATTATGGTGCGGTGAAGTTTAAGCTATTTCCTGTGATGGGAATGGATGAGGTATCCAGTGTCATTCTACCTGCCTTCACACTAGGATTTGGTATGGCAGGAGTCTACATCCGCTTGATTCGTTCCAGTCTCCTAGACGTTTTGGGCAAGCGTTACATCACAGCAGCTAGAGCTAAGGGGCTGCAGGAATGGAGAATAATCATTCGGCATGCACTTCGTAATGCGCTTCTTCCGAGTCTTACCCTCCTTGGGGTTAACATAGCGGGGCTATTAGGCGGTTCCGTTATTGTTGAAACTATATTTTCTTGGCCGGGAATTGGTAAGTATGCCGTTGAGGCGATTTTTGCGAAAGACTATATTGTCATTCAGGGTTACGTATTATGGATGGCTGTTGTCGTTGTCCTGATTAACTTGACAGTGGATTTATTACATCTGCTGCTGGATCCGCGAATCAGGCTGCGGTGACGATTTAGAAGGAGCGGATTGTCATATTTCGTATTAGCTTATTTAAGAATAAGGGAGCAAGGTTAGGAGCGGGCATAGTACTTTTGTTCATATCCGTTGGACTCTTTGCCCCATGGCTTTCACCTTCCGATCCGCTGCAGATTCACATGGAACACAAACTGGCTATACCTTCCTGGCAATACCCGCTCGGTACGGATCATCTGGGACGCTGTGTCTTATCCCGATTAATCTATGGGACCCGAACCTCCCTAAATTATTCGTTTATGGTGTTGATCGTTGTTTTTGCGATTAGCATCCCTGTTGGTTTACTGGCTGGTTACGCTGGCGGCAAGATCGATCATTTGATTATGCGGATCATAGATATATTGCTTGCCTTTCCCAGCTTAATCCTATCACTTGCTATTACAGCCATGCTAGGTCCCAGTATGAAGAATCTGCTAATCGCATTTGCTGCTGTCTGGTGGACGGGGTATGCCAGAGTGATACGCAGTATGGTCCTTCAAATCAAGGAAAGTGAATATATTACAGCGGCCAAAGCGTTAGGCACTTCTCATTTACAAATTATTTTCAGGCATATTCTGCTGAACGCAGCCCGGCCTATTCTGGTTCTTGCTTCTATGGAAGTGGGTACGATTATGCTCTCCATTGCGGGTTTGTCCTTTCTGGGTTTGGGAGCTCAGCCGCCTACACCGGAATGGGGAGTAATGCTGAACGACAGCCGTGCCTATATTCAAACGGAGCCGCGGTTGATGCTATTTCCGGGAATGATGATCATGCTGGCGGTTCTGGGCTTTAATCTGTTGGGAGAAGGCTTGCGACAACCAGAGCGTGCTTTCAATTCTGTAGTAAAGTGGGGGGCCAGAATATGATGGCAGAGTCTCCACTGCTGAAGGTCAGTCATTTACGCACCTGCTTTCACACAGGCAGTTATAAAGTTACAGCGGTTGATGATGTCAGTATCGAGGTGAAATCCCGGCAGATTGTCGCACTTGTAGGTGAGAGCGGAAGCGGTAAAAGTGTTACGGCAATGTCCATATTAGGATTAGTAGATTCTCCAGGCATAGTTGAGAGTGGAGAAATCTGGCTTAAGGGTAACAATCTACGTGAGTGCTCCAGCCGTCAGTTACAGAAGCTTCGGGGAACAGAAATGGCTGTTATCTTTCAAGATCCTATGAACGCGCTGAATCCGGTACTTACTATTGGCAGGCAGATCATGGAGACGATTAAACTGCACAAGCGTATATCGGGAAAAGAAGCAAAGCTGCTTGCCATGAGGCAGATGGAGCAAGCAGGGCTCAGCGAGCCTAAATTGCTTTTCAATAAATATCCTTTTCAAATTAGCGGTGGTATGTGTCAAAGAGTAATGATCGCCATCGCCCTGGTATCCGGAGCACAATTGCTAATTGCAGATGAGCCTACAACGGCATTGGATGTAACCATTCAAGCCCAGATTCTTAAAGAGCTGGACCGAATCAGATGGACGAACAATGTCGGCATTCTATTAATTACCCATGATCTTGGCGTTGTTGCGGAGCTTGCAGATTATGTATATGTGATGAAGTCCGGGAAGATTGTGGAATCAGGCAATGTGTTTGAACTCTTTTCTAATCCCGTGCATCCCTATACTAAATACTTAATGGAGTGCAGATAACAACGGTAATATTACATTTTTCAGGGACGTGGTGATCTTGAAGTTATTGGAAGCGGTAAGCCTGAACAAGAAATATGAGTTGGAAAGGGGGTGGTTCACACGTAAAGCCAGAAGTGTTCATGCCGTCAACAACCTGTCTCTCAGTCTGGAGAGCGGTGAGACCCTTGGTTTAGTGGGGGAAAGTGGCTGTGGTAAGAGCACTTTGGCCAGACTTCTGCTGGGACTGGAGAAACCCTCCTCCGGAAGAGTTATGTACCGGAACGAGGATTATACGGATTGGACCTTTAGCGAAATGCGCATGATCCGCAGGAAGATGCAGATGGTGTTTCAGAACAGTCTGGCTTCATTTAATCCGTTGTTTACGGTAGAGCAGATTATCGGGGAGCCTCTTCAGAACTACGGAGAGAGGAAGGCTGGAGCCCGCAGGGCCACGGTAGCAGACACACTTGAGCTTGTGGGACTTGAACGGCAGCATATTCACCGCTATCCGCATGAACTCAGCGGCGGACAGCAGCAAAGGGTCGGAATTGCGCGCGCAATCGCCTTGCGGCCGGAGCTGATTATCTGCGATGAACCTTTCTCAAGTCTCGATGTCACCCTGCGAAAGCAAATGATGGATCTGCTGCAGGAGTTGAAGCATGAGCTGGGATTATCCTATGTATTCATTACACATGACTTGTCAGTTGTAAATCGTTTTTGCGACAGTGTGGCTGTAATGTGTCAAGGGGAAATTGTAGAGAAGCAATCGGGTGCAACCATATTGCAGCAAGCAGACCACCCTTATACAAGAACATTGCTCTCCTCGGTACCTGTGCAGGACCCCCGCTTAAGAAAGAAGAGACTGGGAGAGGAGTGGCAACCCAGCCATTCCTATGATGTTAAGTAGAGAAAGGATGTACCAAGAATGAGAACGAACCCTAAGACAAAAAAACTATTATCAAAATCGTTATTCTTTATGCTTCTTGTAATAGTTGTGTTGATATCAGGTTGCAGCAACAGTAATAACAGCAATTCTACGGCTAGAGCCAATAATACCGCCAATAATGAAGCTGCACAAGGATCTGAAGCTCAGGACAAGACAGTCACTGTTGCTATATCGTCTGATGCCGGTATAGACCGATTGGATGCCGGTGCCTATGATGGTTCGATGAATGTGCACGCGATGATATATGAGGGGTTAGTGGAGTATGGTGAAAAAGGCGAAATACTGCCGTCGCTTGCGGAGTCTTGGGATATTTCAGAAGATGGGAAAGTATATACGTTCCATCTTCGCCATGACGTCAAATTCTCTGACGGTACGGAGTTTAATGCCGACGCGGTTAAATTCTCCTTCGAACGCTGGATTAAGGATCCAGCCAATTCGTTAAATGTAGCAACTGCGATGCAATCCCTTGTTGTTGTGGACGAACATACGATTACAATGACATTCAACAAAGCGTATTATCCCTTCTTAACCGAGTTATCCTTTGCAAGACCGGTCCGAATTATCAGCCCTTCCGCTGTGGAACCCGCAGGAGATATTACGGGTAAATTCATCAAAGCGATTGGAACTGGCGCATGGATGGCAGAGAGCTACAAAACAGATCAGGAAGCCATACTCGTCAGAAATCCGAATTATTGGGGAGAAATGCCGAAGCTGTCGAAAATTATTTTGAAGGTAATCCCAGATCCACAGTCCAGAGTACTAGCGCTGCAAGCTGGAGACATTGACATTGCCGGGGGACAAATGGGAAAGATTCCAGTCGAAAGCGTGCCAGTGATTGAAGCGGATTCTTCACTGACCTTGCAAAAAGCACAAGGAACAAGCTCTCATTTCATGATCTTTAACTACAAAACGCCCGCACTTCAAGATCTGAATGTGCGCAAAGCTATCAATTTGGCAATTAATAAAAAAAACATTGTCGAAGATCTTATGGACGGTATCGGCAGTGAAGCTCAAAGCCTGTTCCCGCTGACAGTTCCTTATGTGACGGAGTCCAATAATACTTGGTACGGCTTTGATTTGCTGGAAGCGAAGCAACTGCTAGCAGCTGCCGGTTACACGGATTCGGACGGAGATGGAATTGTACAGAAGGACGGAGCGCCGCTTGAGCTTAATTTCGTGCTGCAGCAGGCTGAATATCCCGAATGGAAGTCGATTAGTGAACTGGTTCAGTCTGAGTTAAAGGAGATTGGCATTAGAGTGAATCTTCAGGTTCTTGAGCCGAATGCCTATTACGATGCCTTATGGACAAGCAAAGCCTATGATCTAATCATGTACCGGACTTATGATGATGCCTATAATCCGCATGCATTCTTGCTGTCCCTATTTCATAAAACAGCTGACGCATCTGCTGTCGTATGGTCTGATCCTGGACTAGAATCACTGATTGACACAGCAGTAGGAACAACCGATATTCAGGAACGTCAGACCGCATATGACTCCATTTTCTCCAAATTGTATCAGGAGGCTATGTTTGCAGCTATTTATTTTCCTGACGATATCTTGGCAGTAAATAATAGAGTGACTGGATTTAAACCGGGGTACTCCACCTTTATGCCGGTCTTCTGGAATCTACTCGACATAGGAGAAAAATGATGTTAAAAGAGATTTCGAAATACTGGACATCAAGCTCGGAGAGTTATGACAAAGTCATACAGACTCAATTCCGCAGCAAAAAAACCATAAACCTCTGGAAACAACTGCTTATTAAAGGGTTGGGAACAACTCCCCAGCAAAAGGTGCTGGATGTGGGAACAGGGCCTGGCTTTTTCTCCATACTCTTATCACAGATGGGTCATCTGCCTACAGCGGTGGATACCTCTCAGGGAATGATCGATAGAGCTTCACGAAATTTTGAGAGTTATGGATATAAAGTTCCAGCTTATGTCGCTGATGCTGCCGATTTGCATATGGAGCTAGAGAATAGCTTTGAGGCAGTGGTCTGCAGGGATGTAGTATGGACGCTTCCTGATCCACAGAGGGCTTATGCTGAATGGTATCGGATTCTAAAACCGGGCGGGACCCTGATTATTTTTGACGGCAACTATTTGTATAAAGAGAGCAAGACTGTATTCCATAGACTTTGGTATGCCTTGTCCTGGACACTGATTCTGCTCACAGAACAAAGAATCCGCCAGCGAAGCAGTCAAGATAAAAGCCTGCTAAGCGAGTTGCCATATGTTAATGTATTACGGCCTGAAGCTGACGAGACAGCGCTGAAACAGGCCGGGTTCCGAACCATAGATGTTCACCGGAACTTTATCCCTGCCCGTGCGATGCCGCTAGATTATTTGAAATACGGTTACCAGAATGTAAACCGGTTCATGATACTTGCCAAGAAGGAGTGAATGATAAATGGGTTTCCTGGCTTCTTCTCTGTGATTCTTTCGAGTGCCGGGCATCTGGTTACTGCGATCGATTGTACCGACAATATGCTGGAAGAAGCACGTGCCCACTCCATTCGGGAAGGTGTAACCGTTACTTTCCGCAAGATGGATTCGCACAAGCTTGACTTTGCTGCGGAGAGCTTCGATCTAATCGTGTGCCGCAATGTCACCTGGAGCCTTACCGATCCGCAGTCAGCCTACAAAGAGTGGAGAAGAGTACTTAAGCCTGGGGGACGGCTGCTGGTTTTTGATGCCAACTGGAATCGCCATCTCTGGGACGAAGAGATGCAGCAAAAGCGAGTAGAGGATCAGCAAACCTATGTAGATAAGGGCTTTGGTGAACTCCCGCATCACAAGGACATAGAGGAGACAGACCGTCTGAGTCTTGTATTGCCGCTGACCAGAGAATGGCGTCCCGAGTGGGATATACGGACTCTCAAAAAAGAAGGCTTCGCTAATATTTTTGCTGAAGAGAATTTGAACTCAAAAATTCTGGATGAGAAACAGCAAGTCTTAAACCGGTCAACACCGATATTCATGATTTGTGCTGAGAAATAATAGAAAAGTGAGAACCTACACATATTAAATGAAGTATACAATAAAAAGCAGCGATCTCTAATGAGAGGCGCTGCTTTTTGAGTAAAGGACAAGAACATTATTTCATTTCCGATTTGATGTTAATCTAAAACTTCTTTTTTTTGGGCTTGTTCATATTCCGTTCATATTGTCGTCACGAAGAGTACATCTTGATTGATTACACTTTGAATATGTCGTCAAGGCGGCACTTCAGATACAGGGACAAGGAAGGGAAGAGATGAACGTGGCAAATAAGGTGGAAATAAAAACAACAGGGACTAAGAGCCACAAGAAACGGAACCTATGGTTAAAAATAATCGGAGGTATTGTAGGGGCGCTCGTGCTGTTCATGGGCATCGTTTTTATCGTTGATGCAATCAGCGACGGGGTAGAGAAAAAGAAAATCGAATCGTATGGCCAGTATGTCAATGTGGATGGGAAAAAGATGAATGTGCTTATTCAAGGCAGTGGAGAACAAACTGTTGTACTCCTACCGGGACAAGGAACCCCGACGCCTGCACTTGATTTCAAATTGCTGATCGATGAAATTACCCCTAATTATAAAGTCGTGGTGGTCGAGCCTTTCGGTTATGGTTTGAGCGATGAAACCGAGAAGGAGAGAACGACTGAGAATATAGTAAGTGAGGTTCACGAAGCATTGCAGCAACTGGGTGTAGACCGTTACATTCTAATGGGACATTCCATCGCGGGACTTTACGGAGCGACCTATGTGAACACATATCCGGATGAAGTTCTTGCTTTTGTCGGCATCGATAGCAGCGTTCCCAATCAACCCGGAATGGATGTCAAATTACCTTTGAACGCCATGAAATTTCTTCAAAAATCAGGTCTAATGAGATTGGTCCAAAAAGTGAGCGGAGATCCCTATGAATCGCTTGCGTTCGATGAGCATACCAAAGAACAGATGCGTTTGATTTCGAATCAAGTCGCGACCAATCCAACGTTGATGAATGAACTGGGCCACCTCGGTTCCAATTTCAAAAATGGAGAAAAAATCACAATGCCAAATGACTTGCCGCTGCTTCTCTTCGTTCAATCAAATAACGAGCACAATAAACAGTGGATTCCGCTGCATGAGGAGCAAGTCAAACAATCCGCACAGGGCAAAATGATCCCAATGGAAGGTTCACATTATCTGCATCATACAAAATACAAAGAAATCGCCGAGGCATTCAAAGAGTACATGAAACAAATTCAAATTCAATAGTAGGGTTGATAATTAAACTGCGGAGCCGAACTTGGTTCCGTGGTTTCTTTGTTTTTTCATTTATAAACACGATTTTTAAACCTTATTCCTGGGACATTGGAGTATGGTATACCTCAAGACAAATTTTGGTCATTTCGTCTATGGATTTTGCAAAGTCTGATTGTATCCATTTAAGGAGAACATTATAGAGGGCCCCCGCTTTAAAGTATATTCGGTACACATTCTCGTCGCTTTTGTCATGAGCAGTAGAAAGCATCATTTCATTCAAGCAATCCAGAATTACATGATCAAACTTTGCACTCTGAAGTGCTTTGTAGATGTTCCGCTGCTGAAAAATAACTTCAAAAAGCACTTTGATAAATTTTTGAGGTTCTTTAGCTTTGCCTGTTAATTCATTGGTGTAAGGTAAGAGTTTTTGATTAATTTCAAAAATAAGCGAATCGACCAAATCCACCAGGATCTCTTGCTTGGAGGAATAGTTGTTGTAATAGGCTGTTCGAGAAACCCCTGCGCGCTTCACAATATCGGTGATGGTGATTTTGTCAAAAGGCTGTTCCTGGATCAAGAAGACTAATGCCGTACAGATGGCTTCTCTTGTCAAACGGTTGGTTTCTTTATTGGAACGATGCTGAGAGGTATTTGGACTGTATAATTCATGATTTGAGATGACATTTCCCCTCCGTTTGTACATTCTGATGTTCGTTTCATTGTTTTTCATGAGTCTTTTCAATATGCTAAAACCATAAGGCATTACAAATGTAATGTCAAAATAATCGTTAGTTAAAATGGGAGGGCGTCATGTTAGAAATCTTATATAGACGATTGTCAGCAGTGCTGCTTTTGATCCTAGCACTAAGTGCTACGGTATTCATTGGCGAAGAAACGGTAATCTCAATCGTGACCATCATCTTTTTATTAGCAGAATTAGGCATCTCTTTTTTACTATTAAAGAAGCGTGAGAAGTTACATGTAGTATTTATTAGTGCGATGGTGGCAGAAGGGTTATTCTTACTAACAAGAAATTTTTGGCTGCTTGCGCTTTCTATCCTCTTGCTGATCATAGCGGGCATATGGAGAGGACTCTTGGGGCAAAAGGTAAGCAGAAGAGTTACTCCGTTTCTAGTGGTTCGTAAAGTGTTATTCAGCATTGCTGCACTTATCGTTACTGCACTTTGGGGTATTGGAGTCTATGCAAAACCTATTACAACACCTGTAGCATTAGCTGCTGATACGACAGTGACGATCGATGAACGCAATTTGGATTCTGCAGCAGTGATGCTCAAAGATATTGAAGTAATGAATTCTTTTGGAAGCCGTACAACCGGCTCTGAGGGTCACAATCAGTTTATTGCTTGGCTGGAGCAGCAGGTATCGGATATGGGGCTGCAAGTTTATCGTGATCGCTATACTTTTGACCGATGGGAAGAAAAGAACAGTGCTTTAATGATTGATCAGCAGGAAATTCATGTCTCTTCAGCTTTTCCCTATTCCGGGGAAACTGACGAAAAAGGTGTAACTGGGGAGCTGGTGTATACGAAGCGTGGTGAATATGGCCAGGCCAGCGGAAAAATTGCTGTCATTGAAATTGAGAATTTCAGAAATTTTCCAAGTGGGATCGTTATGAATATGCGGGATTCATCACCAATGGACAACCAAATTGCCCCAAATGAAGGCGATCTGGTCCTCACTACAGCATTAAAAGAAGCTAAATTGGAGCAAGCGAAGGAAATGGGCGTAAAAGCTGTTGTTTTAGTCTGGAAAGGGGTATCTGACGATAAGGTTGAAGAGCAATATGTGCCTTTTACCACCGATTATGCTGGAATCCCTGCGATTTGGGTTAATGAAACGGAAGGGAAAAAGGTGATCAGCGCAGCTCAGGAGCATAAAGAAGGTACGGTTATTTTAGAAGCGGAAATACAAAAAGATGCCCCAACAGAATCCTTTTATGTGAAAATTGACGGTAAGAATAAAGACGAAGCAATTATCGTAAATACCCATACGGATGGGATAAATGTGGTGGAGGAGAATGGCGCTGTGGGCATGCTGTCTATGATTCGTTACTTACAGCAAGAGCAGCCGGAACGTACGATGATATTTGCTTTTGTGACAGGGCATTTTAGATTACCGGAGTTCAAAGGGTCCTCTCAGGCAACTTCCACCTGGATGGAGGGGCATCGAGAGCTGTGGGATGGCAAGAATGGCCATTTAAAAGCTGTAGCTGGAATTACGGTTGAGCATTTAGGCAGCATGGAGTGGAAGGACGATGATACGGGTCATTATGGTCCAACTGGACAAATAAGTACAGAATATACCTATGCAGGCAATGAAATGATGGCAGGCATTTGGCTGAAGGCTATTGAAAAGACAGATAGCACACGTACTGTATTATTGCGTGGACATAACAAGTTTGAGTTTGGAGAGAGTCAGCCCTTATTTGAAGCAGGGATACCGGTGATTGGTTTCATTCCAATGCCCGACTATCTGCTCGTGGATAGTGACAACAGAGAGATGGACAAATTTGATGCAAAGCTAATGCATACGCAAATTGTATCGTTGCTGAAAGCGGTCAAGCTAGTGGACGGAACGGAGACGACTAAGCTTGGGAAATCAGATGGGTATTCTTTTTTCTACGGACGTACTAAATGATAGTAGCAGTTCAAGATTTGTCATGACAAAGATGACATTAGCTTTAATTCAAAAAACACTGATGATTTGAGTCAGTGTTTTTTTGTTGCAAAAAAGGGGATATATTACGGCTCAAAATGAGAAAATATCGTTTTTTTGCCAGCATCGAAGTAGGAGGGAACTTGTGACATCACATATGCACTAATCAATCAATAGCTCCTTCGGGTACTTTTTGTGTTATTCACTGAGTTGTCAGAAAGATTTGACCCTTTCTTGAACGTTTAGGGATTAAGAGATATCTGTGATTGAATTACTTGCAATTTAAGATAAGATGATTTTAATCATTAGGTCACATTATAATTTTGACTGTTCAGTATCAGGTAAATCGGGCTCGCCAACTCTTGCTTTGTGAATTTTTTCTCTTTTTACATAGCAAAGAACGATGAACGTCATACTAAAACGAACAGGCAACGATGTCGCTGAACCTTGCTAAACCTGATATTGAATGCAGCCAACAGTTAGCAGGCCTAATCATAGAAAAATGAACAGTGTTTTGAAGGGAGCATTAAAGAATGGCAATTGATACGGTGCTATGGAGCAGGCTGGTGACAGGCTTGACTCTCGGGTTCCACGTTATTTTTGCGACGATTGGCGTCGGTATACCGCTAATGATCGCTATAGCAGAGTTTATCGGGATTCGGAAGAAGGACCCCCATTATACACTTATGGCAAAGCGGTGGTCTCGAGGATTTGTCATTTCTGTGGCGGTTGGTGTCGTGACCGGTACAGCGATTTCACTACAGCTGGCCCTGGTATGGCCGAATTTTATGAAACTGGCTGGGAATGTCATTGCACTTCCGTTATTCATGGAGGTGTTCGCGTTCTTTTTTGAAGCTATCTTCTTGGGCATTTATTTGTATACGTGGGATCGCTTCAAAAATCCGTATATCCATTGGCTGCTGACGATTCCGATTGTCGCCGGGGCAGGCATGTCTGCCGTTTTTATTACGACGGTGAACGGATTCATGAACCAGCCTGAGGGCTTTGTCATGGAAGCAGGCCAATTCACAGCGATTAACCCGGTGCAAGCGATGCTGAATACGGCGACGTTCTCCAAAGTGTTCCATGTATTAAGCTCGGCCTATTTGACAGGAGCTGCCTTGTTAGCCGGGATTGCAGCCTTCGCGATGCTGAGAAAAGGTGTGTCCGCATACCACAAAAAATCTTTAAATCTCATGATGGCGGTTGTTTTACTATTCGGTTTGCTGAACACGTTAGCCGGTGATGTGTCCGCCAAGTTTTTGGCCGAGCATCAGCCAGAGAAGCTTGCAGCGGCAGAGTGGCATTTTGAGACGAGCAGCAGTGTGGATTTGGTACTATTGGGATGGCTGAATGCAGAGCATGAAGTTCTAGGGGCTCTTCATCTGCCGAAGCTGCTCAGCTTCCTGGCCTTTGGTGACTTTAATGCAGAGGTGACGGGGCTCGAGGAATTCCCCAAGGAAGAATGGCCACCGCTTCTCGTTCATTATCTGTTTGATTTAATGGTCGGAATTGGATTTACTCTGCTCGCGATTTCGTTTCTATATTTTCTGTTTGTGTTCTGGAAAAAGCGTAATGAGCTTAACAAATGGATGCTTCGCATCATCGCACTGAGCGCCCCTCTCGCTTTTCTGGCTGTTGAGCTGGGATGGTTTTATGCGGAGGTTGGCCGACAGCCGTGGATTATCCGTGGATATATGCGTGTTGAGGAGGCGGCCACGTCTTCACCGAATGTAAGAATTATATTCTTCGCCTTATTGCTCTTGTACATCGTACTCGGCAGTATGTGTGTAATCGTGCTAAGACGCTTGTTCAACAATAATCCGGCAGAAGCTGAGATGGAGAAATGGATGAAGGATCATCCTAATCAATCTGCGGAAAAGGGGGGCACTGAATGATGAGTTACGAATTGATTGGCATCTCGGTGCTCTGGCTGTTTTTGTACGGCTATTTAATTATAGCTTCCATTGATTTCGGAGCGGGCTTCTTCGCCTTTTATGCACGTTTAACGAAGCAGGATCATCTCATTAATCGTCTGATTTCCCGATATTTATCACCCGTATGGGAGATTACAAATGTATTTTTTATCTTTTTCTATATTGGCATCGTCGGATTTTTTCCGGACACAGCCTATTATTATGGCTCCGCGTTACTTGTTCCGGGAAGCATTGCAGTGATTCTTCTTGCGATTCGCGGTTCATTCTATGCTTTTGAAAATTACGGTTCCAAGAAAAACATAGTATATCTTTTTTTGTACGGAGCTACAGGTTTGCTTATTCCAGCATCGTTGTCAGTGGCGCTAACTTTGTCTGAAGGCGGCTTTATCGTGAAGCAGGGGGAGACGGTTTCTCTGGATTACTGGGCGCTGTTTACCAATCTGTTATCGTGGAGTATCGTTGGACTGGCAATCGTGTCCGTTTTGTTCATTAGCGGCTCATTTCTGACATTTTACGCTTCTCGGGCGGAGGATCATTCCGCGTTGAAGCTGATGCGCAACTACGCCCTGTTTTGGAGCACACCGACGATAATCCTCGCACTGACAGCATTTATCTATTTGGGTCAACACAATGAGCGCCATTTTCAAAATATGATGGATTTATGGTGGTTGCTGGCACTTTCCGTTGCTTTCTTTATGATCGCGATGTGGCTGTTATATAACGGACGCCGTTACGGATTAGCTTTTATATGCGTCATGTTGCAGTTTTTCTGTGCCTTTTTCGCTTATGGGATTGGGCAATACCCTTATATTCTTGATCCGTATATCACGATTCAGAGCAGTGCAACTTCACCGGCAATGGGTTTAGCGTTAGTAATTGTGTTTATCGGCGGTCTATGCCTGTTGATCCCATCCCTTATTCTGGTCTTCAAACTCTTCCTGTTTGATGCGGATTATGTAAAAGGGAAAAAATAAAGCTGTTTAATCCATTACGGCATGTTTGAGGTTTCCCTACAAGCCTATAGATAAAGGAGGTGTGATCTGTGAAGAGGAAATCCAGTCTGATTTCTCAACAAATGTCTTCACAAAGGAAAAACAGGGCTCTCCTCGCAATCATTTCGCTCGCGCTCGGTATAGCTATTGTGAGTCAGGCTGGACTGCTTGCTGAAGCAGTCCAACGGATTTTTGTCGAGAAAGCTTCATTTTCATCGGTTATCCTGTTGCTCGGCATACTTCTAACTGTTATGGCTGTACGCACACTGTTGTCTTATGGAAACGGTATAGTTGGCTTACATATGGCTGCCACTGCTAAGACAAATATGCGCGCTGCCGTGCTGCAAAACTTGACTCATGCCTCCATGCCTTCAACCCTTCGTGGACAGACGGGAGGAAAGGTCAGTATTGCTCTGGATGCTGTGGATGAGGCCGATAGTTATTTCAGTCAATACATGCCGCGTATGATGGAAGCTGCTATCATCCCGGTTCTGATTTTGGTCGTTACATTTATCCAACATGCCAACACAGGTTTCATTCTATTGTTTACTGCTCCGTTCATCCCGCTGTTCATGATTTTGGTAGGGCTGAAAACGAAGAACAAGTCCGAAGAAAAATACGCGCAACTGGCTGAGTTTTCAGGGACGTTTCTAGACTCTCTTCAAGGACTGGTGACATTGAAAATATTTGGACGGGCTCACCGTCAGCAACAGGAGATTGAGCGTAGTAGCTTGGGTTATCGTGATGCCACAATGGGCATTTTGAAGATTGCGTTTACGAATACCTTCATGCTGGAATCGATCGTGATGCTAAGCATTGGCATTGTCGCTCTTGAACTGGCCATCCAGTTGCTCGTTTTCAAATCTATGACGTTCCACACCGCCTTTCTCGTTTTGCTGCTCGTTCCCGAGTTTTACAACCTGTTAAAGAATACGGGAACGGCCTTTCACAGCGGCCGGACAAGTATGGGTGCGGTTCGTAAGGTAGAACAGATGCTTGAGGAAACGGCAGGGGGGAGCAGGGACGCTAATGGCATTGAAGGAGCATTAACAACCGATGGAATCGACGAGATCGACAGCATGGATAAGGTCGGTGATAGGACCGACAGAATAAGCAAATTGGAACTCACCCATTCTGGAGACCTTTTAATACCGCCGTCCATCGTAATTGACCAACTCCGGTTTCAGTATGCTCCAGATTCTTTCGAGCTTAAGACGGGGCGGATCCAGCTTAGTCCAGGAGAACACATTGCCATTGTTGGCAAAAGCGGTTCCGGCAAAACGACTTTGCTACATCTCATTGCCGGTCTGCTGAAACCAGAATCGGGAACGCTTCTGGTGAATGGAAGTCCACTCTCGCAATACGATGAAACCGAATGGTTCGAACATGTTAGCTACATTACACAGCATCCGTATATTTTTGCAGGCACATTTTCTGAAAATATTGCGATTGGTGCTCGTAGGAGCATCTCCAGAGCAGAAATTGAGCGGTCGGGGGAAGAAGCAGGACTCGCTGCGCTTACAGCCCAATTAGAGCATGGATTTGATACCTTTGTTGGTGAAGGAGGCCGGGGACTGTCTGGTGGGGAAAAGCAACGGCTTGCCTTAGCACGCGCTTTTTTGAAGCGTCCTGCTATCATTTTGTTTGATGAACCCACAGTTGGACTTGATTTGCACACCGAGCGGGTACTGCAACGCTCCATAGCCAAACTGGCAAAAACGGCTACAATGATTACGGTAGCTCACCGATTATATACGATTCAACAAGCCGACAAGATTTTGTTTATGGACAATGGAGTGTTGGTGGACTCGGGACGACATGACGAGCTTCTGGAGCGCCTGCCTCAGTATGCCGAGATGATTGATGTAGAGCGGAAAGGGGGGATATCCTCATGAATGAACTGGCTGTTCTGTCAAAGGCGATGATTCAGGAGCGCAAGGATATCATTCTTTCGATTTTGGGTGGATTTATCGCCGGCATAGCCGGTGTGGCACTCTTTTCTGCGAGCGGATATCTGATTTCGCAAACGGTATTTGCGCCACCGCTTTATACTTTAATTGTACTCACCTCCATGGTCAAACTGCTGGGTCTGCTTCGGGCGGCGAGTCGTTATGGAGAACGCTTGTATTCTCACCGGGCGACATTCTCCATACTTAGCCGTTTACGTACATCCTTTTTTGCCAAGCTTATTCCTTTAACGCCTGGTATATTGAACAAAAATCGAAGCGGGGATCTGCTTGCGCGGATCGTTGGGGATGTGGAAAGTTTGCAAAATTATTTTTTGCGAGTCGCTTATCCTCCGATCATGGTCGTCATGGTGTTTTTGGCTACGGTGCTGTTTACTTCTACCTTTTCGATCTGGATTGCCGTTTTGTTTGTAATAGGTATGCTGGTAACGGCATTCGTTGTACCGGGAATTGTGTTACTCGGGCAGCGGAGAATACATGGACGCGTTCGTGAGCAGAGGGCGCAGCTGTCCACGGAAGTTACCGAAGTGTTGTACGGTTTCCGGGATTTAAAAGTATATGGTCAATTGGCACAGCGGGAGGAACATCTCCAGCATGCTTCCACTGTATTGGCAGCTGAGCAGCAACGAGCAGCCGGGCAACTGCTGCGCGGGCAATCGATGCACACTTTTGTTACGTTTTTCGTTTCCTGGGGAGTGCTTACGCTTGGCGCCTATTTAATTATGGAAGGAGCGCTTGCAGGCGTATTTCTTGCCATGCTGGTTATGGCATCACAAACCGTATTTGAAGAAGCGGCGGCTATGGCCACATTACCCGCGTATAAAGAGGATAGCGAACACGCAGCCAAACGACTGACGGAAACAGTTCAGACCTTTGATGAGCAGTCTTCGCAGCCAAGTGGCACATTGTCTGTTGATCATGCCGTTACGATGGAGCTATCCGATGTTACGTTTCAATATGAAGGGGAGTGGAGACCGGCGCTCAGGGATGTATCCCTGCACATTTTACCTGGTTCCAAAACGGCGATTGTCGGGCCGAGTGGATCAGGAAAATCAACGATTATCGAATTGCTGCTCAAGCTGCGAACACCAACGGCCGGTGATATACGGTTAAACGGCATTTCGGTGAAGGAACTGGATGAAACGAGCATTTGGCAAACGGCTACTGTAGTGTTTCAGCAAAGTCATTTCTTCCGGGGAACGATCCGGGACAACCTGCTGCTGAATGGAGAAGAACATGCAGACGAACAATTGTTGGATGTGCTAGCAAAAATGCAGCTGCCCGATACATCGTTGACCGATATGGTGTATGAAAAAGGGGAGAATCTGTCAGACGGCGAGAAGCAGAGGTTGGCTCTGGCGCGAGCGATGCTCCGCAAAGGACGGGTATGGCTTCTGGACGAACCCACTTCATCGCTGGATTATGTGACAGAGCATCATGTTTTGAAGCATCTCTACGCACAGGCGGCTAATGATACGCTTCTCCTGATTTGTCATCGGCTAACCGGATTGGAAGAGATGGACCAGATTGTGGTCATGGACCAAGGCAGGCTAGTCGAAACGGGGTCCTATTCGGAGTTGATGGGGCAAAAAGGCTATTTTTATGAGATGAAACAAATCGAACAGCAAATGATCGGAGAAGTTGGAGTGTAAAAAAAGCAAGAGCTCCTCTGAGCATTCGATCAATCTTACCAAGCAACAGGCTAAAGAATAACTTCCGGTGTAATATCGGGAGCAGTTCTTTAGCCTGTTTTGCGATTCTCGCCTAGACTATAATCCACGTTTGTCTTAAACGATGAGCAGTTCTTCAAAAACTGGTAGTAAAAATCGCTTCAGAGAAAAACGCTAAACCGGCTCAAATTGTATTAGCACACGTAAATTGGAACGTCTGGAAGAAGCAATATATAAAATTAAACAGTAAAATATCCATTATATCCATTAATGATGGCATGTTGAACGATGGGGAGGTTTAATCTCGGAGAAGCCCTCAATTTACGTGACACTAAAAAGTTGATCTATTTTGCAGATCAACTTTTTAGTTTACTATGTTAAGGCAGAAGAGACATCTTGTAGGGAGATTATTTTCAATGATTATTGCTTATAAATTTGTTCTCCAAGACAGGATACCCGCGTTCATGCTCCTGCACGCCTTCATTGCAGATTCTGGGGTATGAAGTTCCTCACCCCAAGTAACATAATATCGGAATTCATAGAATCCTCCCAGTGTCGCCTTAAAGTTTGTCTCCCAATAATTATTCATGGGCCATGAGTACAGGTGGGCTGGATCATGGGCAAGCTCCGGATGGCCGCTCAGAAGACGATCCTCATAGTCTAATGAACCGATTTGAATCAGCGGCGTGTCCGGCATGGCAATCGCAATCCCTCGTCCTTCACTGATATACGCCACACCCTCATCAACACAGTAGAAATCGGCAAGGGAACCCGGGAGTTGGTCGATACGCGGTCGTACTGACGCACCGGTTTTTTCAATCCATAGTTCTTGCTGCGGTGAAGAGGGAGCACTTCCGAACGGAAGAGAAATGTATAGATTTTCTGGGTCCCATACACTTTCCTTATGCATGCGTACGGCAACATCAATTCGCGCACGATCACTGTATAAGGTGACAAGTAAGGAATAATGACTGCAGCCATTGACGCTGTATGTCAGACGAACTTTAGCGTATAGTGCGCCTTTTTCAACAATATCAACATTAACCAGTGTTCCCACAGAAGTAATTGCATCAGGGCCTCTACGATTGCGTCCCATCTTGCGCCGAACATCATACATACCAAATTCGTTAGCTGCCCGAGTCACATTATAAACAGGAGAAAATGCATGGTGATTCCGATCTGCACGAAGCAGGTTCTGATTCACGGTCTTGTCGATCCATTTCGTGATGCCAGCACCGATCTCCCATTCAAGTCTTACGTATTGCGATTCCATATATTTCGGCGTAACCTGAAGCTTCGGTGCGACTGGCGGGATGATATCCAACATACGATCCGAGCCTACGTAATCTGTTCGATACGCAGTTACAGGTTTGTGATTGATAAGAGACTTGATCGTCAATTGTACCTGCTGCTTTGGCTGAAGCGTTACCGGAATGGTAAGGATGACACCGCGGTGCCCTGTAACCATTTGCACCTCATATTCAGTGCCCGTCGATTCATCCATGACTTCAAAACCGTTCTTCAATTCCGATATATTCCAGCCTTCCATAATGAGTTCAGCATAATCAGTTTGCAAAAAATCATTAGGATTATATAACTCAAATTTCATTGGACAATTAGGACGAAGCAAAGCGTCACCGCGAGCCTCAAGGATGTCGTATAAAGCGGTATGAGCGAGTGAGCTGGCATTGGCCGCATAGGCTTCTTTCCTGCAGCCAAGCTCTTGAACGAACGGATTCCAAGGTTCGGTGACCGAGGAATGATAACCCCATGTATGCTCAGCGAATAGCGCTAGCTCATATTCCATTGCTTCAAGACGTTCTTTGGAGACGATCTCGCATGCGGGATCTAATAGCTTCACCTTTGTATAGACACGCTGTGCTTCACGGAAAATCTGTACATGCATCGGCGTCGTCGCCGAGCCATCTGTCCACCAATCTGGCCAGTCCCCACGGAAGGTCTCGATTTCCTCGGGATGCTCCTCTGCATAAGCTCTCAAATCTGCAAAGAAATCGTCCAAGGTCGCCGGTTGAATCCGGATGCGTTCGCCATGCTTCTCATTCCATGGATTCACAAAATCCATCAACGCTGCGTTCGGCGAGCCGTTGTCGGTAGGAAGTCCGGACACCATCACCGGTACGAACGGGAACGTGTAACCATCAGCAACCAATTGCTGTAAATAACGATCAAAACGTGCTTCGGCCACTTCAAAGGATACACCGTTTCGGACATCATGATCATCGCGAATCGTATAAGATCCGCCAATGCCTGGGGTCAATCCAAGATCATTGCCGAACATGTAATGCTCACCGCTCCAGGTGAGAATACGATCTCCTTTCGGCGTTTCCCACCAGAACGGAATCTGCTTCTTCCACAGTGGAAACATGGAATGATGCGTATGAATACATGTAATCAAATTCTCGATGCCTGCATCCGCCAGCACTTGACTGTATCCCCAACCAAAGCCTGTAATGTCTGCCGTCATCGCAGAACGTACCGGGAATTGAATCGATTGTCCATAATCTGTTATCCGCTTAATCATGATAGAGAGTATCTCTTGATTTAATTGCTCACCGAAATTGAGATAGGTGCCGGAGAGACCGATATAACCTTTCTTCACCGCATGAGCGAGTTCTTCTTTTTCTATGTCTGTGGCTTTCAATAGGAAGGATTCAACAGGCCAATAGGTTTCACATACCCACTTATAGCCTTTTAAGTCAGGTCTGGCGCCGCTCTCAATATCACGTACAATTTGCAGAGCCTGCCGAATATAATTGACATGATATTGACGAATTTTTTCTTGACGCTCGGTATAGCCGACATCGGTATGGGAATGTTGAATGACGTAAATTGTCCAAGGTTTGTGCTGATTCATCGTAGAGCTCCTTTCGGAATTACAGGATTATCGAATCGAGATATAAACGAAGGGAAATTATATATGTGATTGAAAATACAGCTTGAAGCGGAACAAAGCATCTTCTTCATACCATGCTTGGAAGTTCGTTCCCCATACATTGTTATGCAAATTCACATGCATACCTCCGGTAAGCGGAGCAAAAGTATGATCAAACTGAAGCAAGCGTGGCTTCCCAGGACAGATAAGTGCAGCATCCAACGTATCGATTTGCACTTTTCCATCTGCTGCTGCATAGTACATCCCTTGCTGAACCGCATGCATGTTGCGATTTCCACCTTGAACGACATCCAAAGGTGAGATGAGTTGTCCGATTTTGTCCAGCTTCCATTGATTTGGATTGTTCACGATCGGATTAAAGCTCATCCAAGAAGCTTCAGGAAGGCGATAGGCATCTTTGTCAAACCACTGCAGCTTGCATTCCACTGTATGCGTATGTTTTTTAAAGACATACTCAAGCGTTAATTCCCGTGGAGCGCCCATACGCTCACATGCCGCTCTCGGCATACGTAGGTTTGCAAGCACGACATCCTGCTCTTCACAAAAGACAGCCTGCAAGGACTGAAGCCTTGGTGTCATAACTTCATGTGCTATCCACTCGTGGGTTAAGTCCATCCCTGGTTTCCCAAAATCTCCGGTTGCCCACACATGCGTATGTCTCCATCTGAGATGATATTCACGATACCATCGGTCATAATCGGCCTGCGAATAAGTTTCGTAGGAGAATAAACCAATTTGATTTTTTGGACCGGCCCATGCCCGACCGCGAGCATCTTTCAGTCCGACAATTGCGCCACTATCCTCAAACACAACCTCAAAATCTCCTAATACATAAGGCTGGTCACTTGATAAGATAGTTGCATCCGTTAGAGTGCTACGAGATGGTTTCAACGCGAGCAGGGCAACTTCGGCTTTCTCTTGTCGTTCAGGTTGAAGTGCTTGGATTGCTTGTTTCAAGTATTCACGCTGTTCCTGCCAAGACTTCTCTATAAGACTAAAGGAACGTGCATTCAGCTTGGCATCGGCTTCCTCACCAAACATTTCAATCATTTCAGCGCGGGAGTTCATTTCGTAGAACCGATATTCCAGCGGGTTTAAGTTGATATCGACCTTATCGCGTTTGCGCGCTTCTTGGAAGTCATCTTTACCATAGTGGATATAATCTGCAAGATATCTTTTGATATCTACACCCCACGTATGCTCAGGAATCATAATTAACTCATCACAGAAATTGCGATATTCTTCATCGCTGTCTGTTAACGCCCCTTCTTGCAGCCACTTACTCTTCAAGCGTAGCAATTCTCGGTAACATGCTAATTTGTAAGGGTCGGTGGAAGAACCGTGAATCCAGCTATCGCCGATTTCTTCTTCTACGACAGTTAAGGTATTACGAATAGCCCATACCTTTTCGGCATACTGGTCTAATGTGGAAGCTTGTATCACTGCCTGCGGATAAGCTTCTCGCAGCTTGGCGAACTCAGCTTCAATCTGCTGCACCGTAGAAGGGCCATGATTATCATGGGTATGCGCGAAGTAAAGGATATCGTTCAAACTTTCGATGTCAAAGGTTGTGCCGTAATCTTTGCTGTAGTGGACAACAATTTCAGATCCGTCCGTATTTCGCCATAAGAACATTTCAGGAACGTGAGGAACATAGCTGGAAGGGTTAACGCCTAAGTGCAAATACTTTAGACCAGCCTTTGCCATATGCGTGATTAACGAGCGTGTATGACCGGGAACGTCCGTCATTTTGGCTGCGATCGTACGCTTGCCAAATCGCTCATCAAGTCGCGTCGCCATTTGAATGCCATAGTCAAGCAATTCGCGATCATATAACTCGGTATATGTGGTGAAAGGAAGACCATGCCATCTTAAATAATCCTTTGCAATCGCTTCTTCGACTTGTTGTCTTACTTCGTCGGAACCGTGCTTTAATAGATGATGGATTAACCATGAGCCCGTTGTCCAGATAAAGGAACCTTTCTCCGGGTTCTCGGCAAAATATTTCGCTGTTTGAATCGCACTTGGAAAAAGTTGCCCCATATATCGGTCCGTCACATTTTTCGCGAAATCCGTGTAGCCAATATCCAAGTGTGTTTTGAATATAACGTGAATGTGTGTTGCGCTCTGATTCAAGTTCATCGCTCCTTCCTCATAATCACGATTTCAGTGTATAGCAATTTATCTCATTTGACTTTTCGATTTATATTGAATAGGATCAGAAACAAATCATGCAGAGGTGGAGTATAGATTGTGGCGAATCATATCAAAAATGAACGGTGGGTATATGTCATAGAGGGAGAGAATGGCAACTCGGCTCGAGTAAAGGATTTATTGTTAATGGGGTATGACCATTTTAGCAAAGCGATGCCTTTAACGAATCATGTGCATGAGGATGCATACGAATTCGTCTATGTTGATCAGGGGGCTGTCGACTGGGAGATCGGAGACGAAACATACCATACGAATGCCCAGCAAGTTATACATACAAGTCCGGGGGAGCGGCACCGTGCCAAATTTGATTATATTGGTCCATCCACCATTTGGTGGATGATTATTCGCGACCCAGCCCGAAACAAGGAATGGTTCGGGCTTCAAGAGGAGGAGCGTCAGATCTTCGTTAATTGGATGCAGAACTGTCCACGCATTCAATTGGTCAGCAAGGACGTTGTCGTCTATTTCAAACAATTGAAGCAGCTTCTACAGAACCAGAGTACGGTACTGCTGGAATTTCAACTTCGGCATTATGTCATGGAAATTTTGCTGCATCTATTTCATCATTCGCAGCTTGTTGTGCATTCCCCAAACATGCATACCTACACGCAGCAGCTGAAGGACAGACTTCAGCAGAATCCATCTGCTCGTTATTCAATTGAACAGCTTGCAAAGGAGTTCGGGTTGAGTGAGTCGCATTTCTATCGTGTGTTCCGAGAGACGAATGGACAATCGCCTATAGTGTATATGGAACGAGTTCGTATAGATTGTGCAAGCCAGATGCTGAAGGAATCGAAGATGTCCATCACGGATATTGCCATGGAACTTGGATTTAAGACAAGTCAGCATTTTGCTACAGTATTTAAAAAAATGATAGGGGTGACACCGAAGGCCTGGAGAAAGCAGAATATGCAGCGATGAATTTGGTATTGAAATTTTGAAAACACTCGTCATATAACGGAGTGGTCATATGAACTTAAAGATTGATCGGCAGGACTTGATGAACAGGTTTATTCTCGAACGCCGGCCCGGACAGTGCTTCTCAACTAGCGCATTGGATGTACTTAAATCTTTCAAGTCAAATAAAGCGCTTAAAGCTTTCGGCAATTTGTTGATGTTTCTACGGACGCGATTCTGAGATACAGCATCGCTTACGCTACAGCTCATTAATAGTATGGAAGTTTCTCTAGATTCGTTGCATGTAATAGTGTATAAATATTGGATAAACTTATAACAATTTGGGTATTCAAACAACTCAAACAAAATAAGAAAGGAAAACTTCTATTATTAAGATAAATCTATTATGGGAGGTTTTATTATGAAGAAAAAATTGATGATTTCCTTATTTGCCTCAGCTTTACTTGTGCTTCCAGTAATACCGGTGCATAGCTTTGCAGCGGATACATCCAAACCTACGATCATAAATAACGGCCAAATTAACAACGGTCGAGTTCTCATTCCGTTACGAGCTGTTTCAGAAAATTTAGGCGCAAGTGTGGAATGGTTTCAAACGGAGAAAGAAGTAAAGATTAAAAATGGAGACTCGACCCTCTGGCTTGCTGCAAATTTCAAACGCGCAATTATTGAATCACCACCGACTACAGATAACCCGGATATTCCGCACCGGGAATATATTGATATAGATACTGCCACGCAGGTCATTAAAGGAACAACCTATGTTCCGCTACGCTTTGTCGGTCAATCGCTAGGTGCAAATGTCTTATGGAACCAACAGTCTAAGCAGGCGACCATAACATTGGGGGGTAAGGAACTCGTAGTCAACATGGAGCAACAACCTATTCAAATCTCTGATAAGCAGAAAATTATGGATCCACGGTTAAAACAACTCTCCGATAAATTAAATCAAGCAGCTGATATCTCTTCAATTAAAAATATTAGTTCCTACTTCAAACCGTACTTTACCGATAAATTAATTAAGTCTATCGTTCAAAATAAAGGCTTGAATACAGCTAGTACCTATGAATCGCCTGCCTCGTCGCCAGTATACATTAACAAGACTTTAGCCACGCTTGCGCAATCGGTTATATTGGCAAATGGTCTAACAGGAGAAGATCAATATGCCGAGGATCGTACGATCACTCTCGTATTTACGAATGGTGTATGGAAGGTCGATAGCGTCAGCAAGGGGTTGAGGGTACTAATCTCAGGGTTCTCAGATTTTCAACCTCAATAATTATTCATAGGCTCCTGATATTTGAGTAAGAAAAACAAAGAAAGCCCTCACAAGAAGGGCTTCTTTGTTATGTTTATTAACATTAAAGTTTGAAAAGCTATATGTGCCAAGGGAGATGCTAAAAAACGAGGGGTTAATAAAGAAGATTTATTCTTGAGATTTTTATTGCTGTCACATTTTAGGTCGAGCTCTTCGTTGTATAGAGTGAAAGGGGGGGAGACAGCTTGAATGATACGGAGTTAAATCAGATCATTGCAGATGTGTTGGATGGGAACACAGAACAATTCGAGAAAATCATGGAGATTTATCAAAAACCGATTTTTCTCTACTGTTATCACATGCTGGGCAATTATGCCGAAGCCGAGGAAAACGCACAGGAGGTATTTTTGAAGACCTTCCGCACCTTGAAAAAATATACCCAATATCAGATGGATTTTGGTGCCTGGGTATACAAGATTGCCTACCATCAATGTATCGACATCATCCGTAAGCGAAAGTTGGTGAAATATTTGCCTTTCTTTTACCAAGATGAGAAAGAAAATAATGAAGTCGATTTGCATATTGAAGCCAACTATTTTGATGAATCCGTACATCAGGCCATGGCAAAATTATCGGCGGAAGAGCGTAATTTGTTAATCTTACGTTGTGTCGAGGATAAAAGCTATCAGGAGATCGGATTGATTCTCGGTAAAAACAGCGCCAGCCTTCGTAAAAGATACGAACGTACATCTGCAAAATTTCGAAAGTATTATGCGCAAGTGAAGGGAGTGGGAGTGTATGAATATGGACAGGGATCGGGATTTGAAAAAACTGTTTGATGACGCGCGCATTCCCGACGCCGACTTGACAGGAAAAGTAATGAGAATAATACATGCTAAGCCAAAAGAAAAGGAGAGGTTTTTTATGAAATATAAAGTTGTTCTGACTGCGTGTGTAGGGATGATGTTAATGGCCTCCACGGGTTATGCGGCAGTTCAATATCATTCTTTGACCAATAAAGATGGCAAAGTCGTATATGAAACTAAATCTACAAAAGATTACGTAAAAACAGAAACGAAAGATGAGGCAGCGCGGTTCAAGGCATTTTTTGAAGTGAAGGAAAAGGTGCTTAAGAACGGGGAAGCTGGGCTGTTCTATATGGTTGCCAATAACCCGAATCATCAAACAGATCTTGGAACAAAGTTGACGATCTTCCATGATCCATCTCAATTGCGCGATAAGATTACGGATAAATCCATTAAGATCGCAGACAACATCAATGGAAATTATACATTCCAAAAGGCGGACGTAATCTTTAAAAATGCTCAGGAAGTGAATCCTCCTTCTTCGGAAGAAAAAAAGAAAATGGCAGAAAAGCTGAGAAGGCAGGCGGAAGAATCCAATCAGGGATATGCCATGATGCCGGTTGAAATGACAGATCAGTTTTTCCTTCTCTTTGCTACGTATCAAAATGGCGAAGATAAAATCGGGGTTGATATCACTAATCTGAGTGGAAAGAGCGATCCTACAATGTATATTGACGAGAAGGTTGAATTTAAGCAGGAGAAGGTTCAAGTGAAGGGAGTAGAGATGCTGCATACAGAATTTGCTCCTTCGCAGACGCACGAGCTGAAATGGGTATACGAGAGCCCAGACAAAAAGGTGAAATACGCCTATACTTTACGGGGTGACCTAAATAAAGTAAGCAAAGAAACCCTAATGAAACTTGCCGAAGGCTATTTGGAATAATAAATACAACAACAACGGGAATCTCCTCCCATCCAATTGGGGGGATTCCCCTCTAGTAAACCATAGTCCTTCTTCATTTTTTATCATAATCGTTTCTAAGCACCGATTTTAATTCCGTGGAACAATGCAAAAGAACGGCCGCTGTTCGCATCATTTGCGACAGGGCCGTTTTTTTGTTTTTCATAGGTTAGCTGTAAATTGCTATTCTTGCCAAACACTCATAGGGTCCCATGGCTTGATCTGATTGTCATATTTTCCAGCCAAAAAAGCTTTCATGTCTTCCAGCTTAGCAGGCACCTCATTCCAAACTGGATGGGGTGGTAACCCTCGTTTGCTTTTCAATAGGATATCCACTGTAACATACAAGCGTTCTGGCTGAATCCAATGAAGGAAGCGGGAAATATCCATTTGCTTGGTCAGGGACAAGGAATCGATTTCGTCATTGTAATGCTTGTTGAACTCGCTGATCAGGTTCAAGAGGTAGTCTCTCTGCTCCTTTACGAAATCCAAGCCGCAAATGGCGCCATGCCCTGGAACAACGATTTCGGGTTTAATTTCATCAATAATGCGATCAAGCACTTTAACCCAATTGAGGGTTCCCTCTTCGCTGTATGCCGTACAACCATTAAACACGACATCGCCAGCGAACAGTACTTTTTCTTTTGGCATCCACAACAGTAAGTCACTATCAGAGTGGGCTGGAGCTACGTTCTGAATCATAACTTCTGTATCGCCAAGACGGATGTTGATATCGTCCTTTATCTCAATATTCGGGAGCACCCATTCTACGCCTTCCAGGTCAAATCCTTCAAATTCCGCTGCAAAAAACCGCTCGCCCGGAGTCGATTCCGGAGAATTCTTTCCTCTTCTGATGACGCTGTCCATCCAAGAGATATTTTCGGTGAGACGCTCTCTAGAGGCTTCCTTGTGCATAATAATACAAGCATCTTCAAACACTTTGTTTCCCCAGGCATGGTCGCTGTTATAGTGCGAGTTCACCACATATGCGGGAGAGCCGCCGTTGCTTACTTCCATAAAAGCCTCCCGCATTTCCCGCGCATGGAACAAATCGAAGAACGTGTCATACACCAACCCATCACCCTTGTTGATGAATCCGGCATTGGCCCAACTGATCCCACGATACGGCGAAATACCAGCAAAGACGCCATCTGCGACTTCAAAAAATTTAACGCGAGGTTTTTGGATAATACGTCCATACTTCATAAAAATTCTCCTTTACGTATATGTTTTTAGGATAAGGCATACTGACTATGGCTTTATTATAGAGAACGGAAAACAAAAATGCAAGCATGTACTTGCATGCATTTATGCTGTACGATATGATAGTAACAGAACAACATCACACTACATGTATGGAGGCGCTGCAACATGAAGCTAGTAACCTTTCAAACCAAAATATCCCAGGAACCTTTGTTTGGGCTTGTAATTAACGAGAAATTTGTCGTGTCTTTTGCCGCAATCATGAAAAAGCAGGGAACATTCGTTGACAGTCTTGAAAGTATGGACAGCTATCTTCATTATTTGCCGGCAAGTTATGATGCCGCTAAGGAATTGATGCAATATGCTGTCGAACAGTCGCATCAATTTAATGAAAATGAAATCTGCCCGATTGTAGCAGTAAAACTGCTGCCGCCAGTTCCAAATCCGGCTGCGCTTATCGATTTCGGGCTGACGCCAAGACATCTGAGAAATGCTGGCGTAAATCTGCTGCAAAGAGAATATACAGGGTCGGAAAGAGAAGAGCTTAAACAAAAAATCACTGAAAAATTCCAGCAAGATCCGAATAAAGTAACTTTCAGTTATTACAAATGTAACCATAATGCATTAATTGGCGATGGAGATACAATTCATTGGCCTTCGTACTCTTCCTACCTGGATATTGAGCCGGAGCTGGCCTTTGTTACAGGGATGGAGAACTGCATTGCAGGTTATGTTATTTTTAATGACAGTACTGTCCGTGATGTGCAATGGCCGGATTTCCAGGGGCTGACCGGACCGACGCGCTGCAAAGATTTTGATCGCAGCAAAGGCATAGGGCCATTTCTGGTTACGCCGGATGAAATCGACAATCCGCTGGTACTGGATGTGAATGTATGCATCGGGGAGAGACTGCACTGGAAGGGGAGCACATCCGAGTATTCTGCACACCCTGCAAAAGTGATGGAGGAGGTTCTCAAAGTTTTCACGCCGCTCCCGGGCACGATTATAGGAATGGGGACGATACCGGATTGCTGCGCAATCGAGACCGAAGAATGGCTGTTGCCCTCTGACCGAATCCAGATTACATTTGATAAATTAGGCACGCTCACGCAATTGGTGCCTGATCATATCAAGATTACGGAACCAAGCCGCTGGGAAAAAAGAAGCGATTTGCCTTAAAAAACGTTTATCAAAATGATGAACCCCGACCCTGCTGCATATGCAGAACTTGTAGTAGAATAGGATTAACATATGCAAAAGGAGAACTACAATGCAAACTTCAGACAGAATCATTGAAGCCGCGACACAGCTCATCAAAAAGAATGGCTATCGGGGAGTAAGCACCAAAGCCATTGCAACGGAAGCTAAAGTCAATGAATCTACGATTTTTCGGCAATTTGGAAGCAAGCAAGGCATATTGGAAGCCATCATTGAAAGACATTCGGATATTCCGCAATTTGAGAAGCTGTTAAAAGAGGAAGCGACCGATAATCCGGAAGTCGATCTGCTGAATGTAAGTCAGCAGTACCGTTTATTTTTCCATAAAAATGCGGACATCATTTTGATTGGCATCCGCGACAAAGGAATGCTTCCCGAATTAGACAGAATGCTCGCCGATCCGCCGGCGAAGCTTCACTCCTTGCTGGTTGAATATTTTGAACGCTTGCAGAAGAAAAAAGTTATCGCCAGACAGGATGAGCGTCTTGTCGCAATGTCTTTTCTCTCGATGTGCTACGGATTTCAGATGAGCGAGCTGATTCACCGGCAATATCAATCCCAATTCGTCACCGAGGAAGAGTTCTACAAGCATAGTGTCTCATTGTTTGTTAAAGGAATTTTAGCCCAGTCATAAGCATTATTGATTTATATATTGGGAAGTCTAATCTTACGTGAACAGGGATGGAGGATACCTTTTTTTTGCTCATGAATGTAGTTTTTAGTAATGGAAAATAAAATACGTGGATGCATTATATAAAAAACATGACTCATTAAATTAAGCCCAATTTTTTCTAGGGCTTTTTTTTGTTTGGGACCTCAGGATTGTATTTGGTCTATACTCAAACTTTCGAGCCAGAGTTATTGTACAGCTTTAAATCAAGACAATCATGCCTATTGCATTGGAATTATCCAGGGCTGTACTTACTTAATATCTTATAAGAAATTCTTGAAATTACAGAAATTTATCCAATAGGGGGATGCTATTATACAAATACAAATAAAGACGAGGTGATGATATGCAAGCAAAATTGGCAGCGGACGCCATTCCCCTCCCCAAAAAGCGGAACTCATGGATAAGGACGATAAAAAAGTATAAAGTGATGTACGCTCTCTTGTTCCCGGCATTAGTTTACTTTGCCGTATTCAAATACATTCCTATGGCGGGAATCATTATTGCCTTTAAAAACTATAACCTAGCTTTGGGACTATGGGATAGCCCATGGGTGGGATTTAGAAATTTCACAGATTTTATGAACGGCGTTTATTTCTGGGACATCATGAGAAATACGATTATCATATCCCTGTATAAGCTGTTGTTCGGTTTCTCAGCTCCTATCATACTTGCTTTGCTGCTCAATGAAGTTTATACCCAATGGTTTAAGAAAATCGTACAAACGATCACTTATTTACCCCACTTTCTATCATGGGTCATTGTTTATGGAATGATGGTGGCATTATTAGCCCCAGGGGATGGTCTTTTTAACATGATCTTGAAGGAAACTGGAGTTGAACCCATCTCATTCCTAACGGAACCTGCCTGGGGCAGACTGCTGATCATCTTATCTGAAATATGGAAGGATATTGGATGGGGAGCGATATTGTACCTTGCAGCATTAGCAGGAATCGATCCAAGCTTATATGAAGCGGCTAGAATTGATGGCGCTTCCAAGTGGAGACAGCTATGGCATGTAACACTTCCCGGCATTCGAGGCGTGATGATTCTGATGCTGATCCTTAAATTAAGCCATATTCTGGATGCTGGTTTTGACCAAATATTCATGTTTGCCAACAGCTTTAATCAGGAGAAGATCGACATTATCGACACATGGGTATACCGTGAAGGGCTCGAGCGACTTAAGATTGGCTTGGCTACTGCTGTGGGATTATTTAAAGCGGTCATCGGATTTGTTTTAGTGTTGGCAGCGAATAAGCTCGCCAAAAAATTCGATGGGCAAATTTGGTGAGGTGGTTATCAAAATGATCAATTTGACAATCGGAGAAAAGGTCTGGCAAGCATTCGTTTATTTTATTCTTATTTTGCTAGCTCTACTTTGCTTACTACCCTTTCTATATGTGGTTGCTGTTTCAGTAACGCCAGAATCGGAAGTGCTAAGAAGAGGAATTGTTATTATACCAGAAACCTTTACCTTTCTAGCCTATAAAGAAGTATTCATTTCTCATGGTATTGGGCAGGCGTATAAAATCACATTGTTTCGAACGATTGTAGGCACTGCTCTCAATGTGTTCTTTACGGTAATCGCGGCATATCCGTTATCCAAAAAATATTTGCCGGGTCGCAGCCCATTTTTACTATTCATTGTCTTTACCATGATGTTTGGGGGAGGATTAATTCCGACTTATTTACTAGTCCGCTCTCTGGGATTGCTAAACAGTCCGTGGGTACTGATTATTCCAAATCTCATTAGTGCATTTAATCTGGTGATCATTAAAGGCTTTTTCGAGCAATTGCCTGCTGAAATCGAGGAATCAGCGAGGGTAGACGGTGCAAGTGAACTTCAGTCGTTATGGCGGATCATTTTACCTCTGTCCTTGCCCGTCCTTTCCACAATTTCATTATTTTACGCAGTCGGGCATTGGAATAGTTACTTCGATGCTATTGTTTATATCAATGATTCCAACTTAATGCCGCTCCAAGTGATCTTGCGCAACATCCTGCTTAACGTCGCAACACAAAGTGCTGATTCGCTTGCCAATACCGGAGCTGTTAGTACGTTCGCTATACAAATGGCAGCAGTTGTCGTGACTACAGTTCCGATTTTGATCGTTTACCCATTTATGCAAAAGCATTTTACCAAAGGTGTGCTCTTGGGATCGGTTAAAGGTTAAAAAGATATTCCAACCTGAGTTGTTACGGGGAAACCGTGATAATATAGAAGCAAAGGAGAGGTCATTATGCAACGTAAAGCGATTACATTTGCTATTCTGACAGCAATGGTCGGTGTGGGAACAGTATTGTCAGGCTGTGGGGAACAAAAAGAGGTTACATCGACAGCTTCGGGTAATTCACAAGGCCAGTCTAGTCCCTTTGAAACCAAATTGAAAATTTCGATGTTTAACCAAGGAACTTTCAATGCTGCTGCTCCGATTCCTCCCCGTGAAGAAGATATCCAACGCCAAATGTTGGAGAAAGCAGTAAATATCGACTTGGAAATGATGATTCCTCAATCAGGGCAAGCAACGACTAAATTAAATACGCTCATTGCTGGCGGAGATATTCCAGATTTGATCTTTTTGAAGAGCCGTGCTGATCTCGCGCAATATTATGACCAAGGCGTTCTTGCGGATTTGACACCGTATCTGGATCAATTTCCTGAATTGCAGAAACGTTTTAGCAACGACTCCTGGGAGGCGATGTCCTATCAGGGAAAAACCATTGGAGTTCCAGGTTATGATAATGTAAACGGTATTAGTCGAAGCTTCTTTATCCGTAATGATTGGCTGAAAAAGCTGAATATGGAAGTGCCAACAACACCTGACGAGCTATTTGAAGTTATGAAAGCCTTTACAGAGAAAGACCCGGACGGCAATGGCAAAAATGATACGTACGGATTCATAGGCGGTATGAATAAAGAAGGCAATCTGCAAACCTATGGCTTCGATAGTTTGATGTGGATGTTTGGAGTCAATCCTCCCTCAGCCATTGATGTGAAAGACAATGAACCGGTGTTCCTGTTTACCGACCCAAAAATGAAAGAAGCGCTCGCTTATATCAATAAAATGATGGAAGCTAAAGTTGTAGATCCAGACTGGGTGACGATGAATACTCCCGATTTATTGGACCAAAAGTTATTTAAGGGTAAAGTTGGCTTTATGATAAGAGATGCCCGCAGGCTGGAACCAGATTATCAGCAAAAAATGAAAGAAATCAGTGGAGAGGTGCCGGAATGGATCGTCATCCCTCCAATGACAGGTCCTTATGGTGATCAAATTGTAGAGAGAAAATCGTTCCAAGGCAATTCATGGGCCATATCCAAGAAAGCGGATAAGGACAAAATCATTCGGATCTTGTCCATGCTGAATTATCTCTTTACCGACAAAGACGCATATCCGAATTTTGCATACGGAATTAAAGGGATTCATTGGGATTTGGTAGACGGCAAGATCAAAAATAAAACCTCCGAATTATCAAAGGAAATGAAAGAAAAGTACTTATGGGTCGATCATTATAGAATGCCGCGTCGTGGTGATGATGCTGAGTACTTCAGCTTCCAGAATCCTAAGACGGCAGAAGCTTTTGAGAACAATCAGAAATACGTGGCGGCTACGTTGCCCGGGAATTTATTGACTGAAGACCCGAACGATTCATTGGCTGCTGACCGCCAACGCTACATTAATGAAAGCTTGGTCAAATTTATGACTGGCAAAGAGCCTCTTTCGAACTGGGACAATTTCCTTAATACATTGGAATCTAAGTTTGACATGCAGAAGTATAAAGATTCAGTAATCAAGCAATTTAAAGAAGCAGGCTTAATCAAGTAAATCAAACGAAGAGAGCGGCTATAATTAGCCCCTCTCTTTATTGAAATATAAGAAAGTATAAGTTTTACTTTATACTTTATCCTTCTATTTTTCGAAGAAACGCTTATCGTCCTTAAAAAGGACGCCGAAGGCGTTTCTTCTTATCATATGCTATTATTTGTTTATTACAGATTTAAAAGGAAGATGATCGATGCGAAGAAGAATCAGCTTGCCTTTAAAACTATTTTTTATCGTGTTTGCATTTGTATTAAGCTGCATAATCTTGATAAGCCAATTGTCTTATCGTTATGTCCAAAAGGAAATAAGAACCTCTGACATTTATTACACCAACCAAATACTTGATAAGATTGATCAGTATTTCACAGTTAATTTTTCCTCCTTCCAGACGATGCTGTTCTCGGTCGAGTCATCGGTGAAAGCCAACATTGACAATCCGGACGTGATTAAAAAGCAATTAAGAGAGCTCTATGAACTCAACAGTAATTACGTCAGTAATATTTATTTGATCAAAAACGATTTATCTATTCTAGGCGGAAGTACACCTACCCGAATATTTGATGAACCTTTAGCTGAAAGAGAACCATTGTTTAATGCAGCTGACAAGAATAGAAGAATTACATTTGTCAGTGATCCTTACAAATCTAAATATTCCGGCTGGACAGTTACGATGGTCCGATATCTGAACAGTGCTCCGTTTCCTATGGCCATTGCAGTAGATTTAGATCTAAATGCCATTGAAGATACCTTGTTCAAGATTAATAAAAAAGAACAAATGAATTTGGCTCTAATCACCGCATCGGGAAAAATCATTGCCGGATTTTCGGAAAATAAAGGCCCCCTGAATGTTCAAGATCATACTTTTTCAATCGGTGAAACGTCAGCAGAAGAAATTCTGGATACTACAGAAACAAACCTTCAACTGCACACCAAGGAGGGGATTCAAGTCTCCCTTCTAAAAAAACCGACTGAAAAATTCAACTGGACCATCATCTCAATCAACGATGAATCACGCTTGAAAGCTGCTTTATCCAGATTGGAAACCTATTATATCGAGCTTCTAGCTGCTGGTTTTCTCTTAAGTCTGTTCGTTTCCTTCTTTATTGCCAAATATATAAGGAACCCGCTCTATGCACTCAAAACAAAAATGAAGCGGGTGGAGCAAGGCTCCCTCACAACTACAATATCGATTAACCGAAATGATGAGTTTGGAGATCTCTCCCGAGCATTCGATCGTATGCTGCAGCAAATTGTGGAACTGATTCGGGGAGCAGAGCTTCATAACGAACTTGAACGAAAGCTGGAAATTCAAGTGCTGCAGTCTCAAATAAACCCTCATTTTCTGTATAACACGCTTGGTTCTATCAGCAATGTCATACGACTCGGACAAATAGAGAAAGTAGATGTGGTGATCGAGTCTCTCATTTCAATATTGGAATATGGGATAGCCGACGCTTCGGAGAAGGTATCACTGCGTCAGGAATTGCAAAATGTATCAGACTATATCGCGATCCAGAACATCCGCTATAACCGAAACTTCCACTTAATCGAAAATATTGAAGCAGGGCTAATAGATTTTCCGGTTTTTCGAATGCTGTTGCAGCCCCTTGTGGAGAATAGTATCTTCCATGGTTATAACGGAGGGGGGATCGAAGGCCCTATTACTATTCATGCGTACAGGGAGGGTGGCAACGTCATCATAGAAGTAGTTGATCAGGGCGAGGGAATTCCAACTGATAAAATAAAGCATATTTTAATTTCAGAACCGGGGGATGTGGAATTGAAAAGGAAAAGAATCGGGTTAAACAATATTCATGACCGAATCAGACTTCACTACGGAGAACAGTTCGGGCTCCAAATCATAAGCATACCTAAGGAAATAACCCGGGTTCGCGCCTTATTCCCAGCAGGCTTGTTTAAAGGAGATGCATGATGATGAGAGACTACACCTGCTTCATTGTTGACGATGAAGATCTAATCATTCAGAGATTGGAATTGTTTTTTCACGAGCGCTCCCTTAGGGATAAGCGATTTCATTTAGTGGGAAAAGCGAATAATGGGCTGAAGGGGATAGAGGAGATCGTAAAGCTTAAGCCGGATATCGTAATATCTGATATCGTCATGCCGCGAATGGATGGGATTTCCATGATTGAGCAGCTAAAGCCAAAGCTTCCCCATACCCAATTCATTCTTTTGACCGCTTATTCATCCTTTGAATACGCCCAGAGAGCTATTCAAGCCAACGTATTGGAGTACATTGTTAAGGTTCCGCTCAGAGATGCGGATTTGGATCGAGCTTTAGATAAGGCAGCCGGGATTTTAAATGAAGTTAAGAAAAAAGAAGCGGAATTTCAATCTTTAAACGTATCCGTGCTTGAAAATAAATATCGAGTCCGCAAACAATTTTTTAACGAGCTTATCAGAGGTGAAATCCCTTCTCATCGGGCATCAGATTTTGCCAATCGTATGCAGTTTCATTTCTTTCAAGCCAACTATCGCTGCTTCATTGTCGAGATGAATATGTATGAAAGTTTCCGAAATGATTATTCAGCGTCTGATCAGAACATATTGAGGTATGCGATTACAAATATAATCGAAGAAACGGTGATGAATGGTGGCAGTGGTGTAGCTGCGGATCTATCCGATAATCGTTTTATTGGCTTTCTATCCTGGGAAAATAATCGCAGTGATCTGGAAACGGAATATGATTGCCAGACATTGGGGGGGCAGATCGTCTCCCATTTGCATCAATATTTGAATCAAAGAGTATCCGTCGCTTTTGGAGGTCCGCACCGAGGCTGGGAATCCATCAAACAAGCTTACACGGAAGCACAAAATGTGAGTGATGATTTCTATTATCATACAGAGAAAGTTGTAAAAACACCCATGCATCGGTTCCAGTACCATAATGACAGAAAAGAAGAAGTTCAGCAGAAATTGGCTGATTTTCTTGCTGGGGTGAAAAGAAAGGTTTCCAAGGAAGAGCTGGAGAAAGCATTTGCTGATCTGAACCAATTTGTTACGGACCATAAAATCCATAAGTCCATCATGGCGCCTATGCTAAGAGACTTATACAGAGACATTATTGTGAAGTTTAAATCGGGGAACAAGTTAGCCACGGAAGTAGCAGAGTTTCCTATAGAATTTTTAGCCTTTCGGGAGCAGCTTGCCTATATTGGCGACTTTACCTTTGAATATGTGCACGCTGGCCAACTTTTGCATCGTATAGAAATCATGAGTGCTATGCGGTTTATAGAGAAAAATCTGAAACAGCGATTAACGCTCGAGGCGATTGCCGAGGAAGTGAATTTAGCTCCATCGTATTTTAGCAGCTTATTCAAAAAAACAATGAATGAAGGCGTTATCAGCTACATCAATCGTAAAAAAATCCAATTAGCTCTCGAGCTGTTAAATGTTCAGGATTATTCTATATTGGAATTGTGCGAAGAAGTAGGAATTGTGAATGAAGGTTATTTTTGTAAATTATTTAAGGAATATACGGGTGATACTCCTAAGCAATATCGGATAAAAATGACACGGTATGAATCCAATTAAGGTTGCAAAAAATGTGTGATTTTTTCGCGAAATCATGTAAAAAAAAAGGGAGCAAAAGGATTACCATGATAGAAGGATCTAATCATGGAGGTTATCAAAATGGAGCTTATTAAAGCAGATGTAACCGTCGTCGGCGGAGGTATTGCTGGGATATGCGCTGCCATTGCTGCCGCACGCCAAGGGCTGCAAGTGTCACTTATTAATGATCGACCGGTTCTTGGGGGAAATGCGAGCAGCGAGGTCAGGGTTCATATCAACGGGTCGGCATATCTCGGAAACAGTCCATCCTATTATGCACGCGAAGGAGGGTTGGTGGAAGAACTCAAGTTGAAGATTTTCCACTATAATCCGTTATACAACAAGAAGCTGATGCTTTCGCTTTCGGATACGGTCTTGTTGGATATGGTCTATGCTGAGCCTAACATTTCTCTATTTCTGAATACATGCGTGCATGAGACGGGCATGGAGAACGGCAGAATTAAATGGGTGGAAGGCCTTCAATTGGCTTCCGAAAGGAAATTCCGTTTTGAAAGCCGAACCTATATCGATTGCTCTGGAGATGGAGTTGTCGGATATCAGGCAGGTGCTCTCTTCCGATGGGGGAGAGAAGCGAAACATGAATACAAGGAAGAATTGGCTCCTGAAGTGGCGGACCATTACACCATGGGCGATACGATCCTGTTTCAAGCCCGTGACGTAGGATATTCCGTTCCATACAAAAGACCTGGCTTTGCGTATGATATTACGAAGTTGGCCTTTTTCGATAGTATCAGAAAAGGCTTAAACCATCGGGCTTTTCCAAGAAAAATCAACGGGCTTGGCGGATTGTGGTGGCTGGAATACGGCGGACATATGGATATTATCAAAAATAATGAAGACATCGCGTTGGAGCTGCGGAAATTGGTATACGGGATTTGGGATTATCTCAAAAATAGCGGTGAATTTGATGATGTAGACAATCTCATTTTGGATTATGTATGCCCGATCCCGGGAAAGCGGGAGTCGAGGCGGTTTATTGGGGATCACATGTTGTCTCAGAACGATCTCACAGCAAAGCCGCATTTCGAAGATGCTGTATCGGTCGGTGGATGGTATATGGATTTACATGCTAATAAGGGCATCTACGATGAGGGGCCGGCTACAGCTTGGAATTTCGTGCCTGGATTGTACAATATCCCTTTCCGCAGCTTATATTCACGAAATATTCCTAATCTCATGTTCGCTGGTCGCAATATAAGTGCTACCCATGTGGCTTTCGGATCTACAAGGGTTATGGCAACCTGCGGTTGTATGGGGCAGGCGGTTGGAACGGCTGCTTCGTTGTGCTCGAAATATGAGGTAGACCCCGCGGCCATAGTCGAAGCTCATATGGGGGAGCTGCAGACGCTATTGCTTCGAGACGGACAAACCATTGTAGGCCTTCAAGAGGAATTGGATCCTTACTTCGCTGACGGATTAACTATTCGTGCCTCGTCTCAGCGCAGCTATGACAATCTTCATCCAACCGAAGAGATTTCCTTGGAGAAAGGGTTATGTTTGGTCTTGCCGATTCAGACATCCGTGGCTGAAAGCGTACGGTTCAAAATTAAAAATAGCTCCAAGCATTCGGAAACTCTACATGTGAAGCTTTTTGGCGGGGAATGGAAGGAAAACTACATTCCAACCAGCGAGTTGAGAGACTACCACTTGGTTATTACAGCCGGTCATGACGACTGGATTACGCTAGACTTGGACTGCAAGAAACCGGCTGACGACAAAATCTACATCATATTGGAGGGCACGGCGAGCCTTGCCATATACGGTAATGAAGAGAAATTGACAGGAGCGGTCAGCTTCCACTATAGGCCGGAAGAGCCGTCCAGGCTGAAGAAATTCAATAAGAGCATTTGCTTTAAGGACCTGGTGCCAGCTCAGAATATGTATAGTCCTGAGAATGTTGTCAATGGCTACTCCAGACCTTATGGCCAACCGAATGGCTGGATTTCTGAACATTCGGAAGGACAGGAATGGTTGGAATTCTGTTTTGCAAGCCCCAAAAATCTGGACGAAATTCATCTTGTTTTTAATTCGCAGCTGGATTTGGAGCATTTCAACGACCCGATTGAGTCCCTTATCCAAGATTATGATATGACCTTGACCTTAGAAGACGGAACCGAGAGGACAATCATAACTCGTGGAAATTATCTCACGTTGAATAAACATAAGATAGATGCGAACGGTGTAACCCGAATCCGGATTAATTTCTGCGCAACTTATGGTTTGCCTTATTTTGAAGTGTTTGCTGTGAAATTGTTTGCTCCTAAAATCGATAAATGAGGACAGGTGAAGTCACGATGAAGGAATTATTCCCTCGTAAAGGGCTCCCCAATATAATTCAAAAATTGGAAAATGGGGATACCGTAACAATCGTCTATTTCGGCGGCAGTAATACACGTTCTGAAGGCTACAGGGTTATGACGGCGGATTGGCTTCGTAAGCAATATCCTAAGGCGGATATCCGCTCTGTGAATGCAGGCATTGATGGGACAGGATCGGATTTGGGCTGTGCCCGTTTGGAGACAGATGTACTGCGTCATCGACCTGATCTAGTATTTGTTGAATTTGTCGGTAATGATGGCGGAGATCCCGAATCCAAGGCGCGGATCGAAGGGATTGTCCGTCAGATCCGCAAGCGGAGCCGGTTTACCGATATCCTGTTCGTTTATACGCTGAAGGAGCGGGATGTGGCCTTATTTCAGTCTGGAGAATACCAGAAGGGGGCTCTAATGCAAGAGGAAGTGGCCGACTATTACGGTATTCCTTCGATTCATCTGGGCGTAGCGGTCAGTCACTTGGTGTCGGAGGGAAAACTCGTTTTCACCTCAAGGGAAGACGTGTCCATTTCCGGAGCCGTTGTTTTTACACATGATTCGATCCATCCGACTATTCCCGAAGGACATCAGATTTACACGGATACGATCACCCGGTCATTTGAGAAAATTAGAGAACTTCAGGATCATCCAGGAAGGTCAGTACATCACTTACCTCAGAATCCGTTGGTCCCGGCTAATCCTTGGGAATATGCGAGCATGCTGTCATTGGATAGTCTTACCGATTTTTCCGCAGGATGGTCTTACATGACTCCCGATGATTGTGCTTTAGTACGCGAGTACAATTGGTTGTTCCCCGGCCTGTGGCGAGCAGTCGATCCTGGAGAGGCTATTACGGTGCAGTTCGAGGGAACCCATATCGGGTTATTCGATATCGGGGGGCCTGATTCTGGCAGATTGAAGGTGTCGGTGGATGGTGGGGAACCCTTTATTGTCGATCGATTCACACTACACAACGATCATAATCGTAATCAGTATGTATTCTTGCCGGAGCTCCCGAATGGGAAACATACGGTGCGCTTCGAAGTCGATACCGAAAAGACAGACAAAGCGGCTGTATTTGAGGCATGCGACAATGAACGAAGTATTGAGCATGTTCGGCAGCATCCAGATTGGTATGATCAAACGGTGATCCAGCTTGGGAAGTTGTTATTGGTGCAGCCGCCATTATAATTAATCATAAGGTTTTCTCCAATTGAAAGACCTATATCATACTGACTGCAGTTGAGCAGCCAGTTATGATGTAGGTCTCTTTTTAAAGGAAGACAATGTCGTTTCTTCTTGCTTAAAATCTTATAAGAAATTCTTGAAATCAAAGAAATTTCACAGTTATGTGACATGCTATGATAAAAACGACGGAGCGGGATTAGCCAGAAGAATACGGCTGATTGCTTCTTTATGATCTTAGAACAAAGGAGGGTTTTATTATTTTGTAAGCGTTATCAACTTAAGGGAGGCTGTGAGTTGTATGATAAAAAGGAAGCTGTTTTTCTTAATCGTTTTCATCGTGACGATATTAGTTCCTTTCAGCCTAGACGGAATAAGGACCGCTTATGCAGAGACCTTACCGTATAAGACGATTATCATCGATGACGGGAGCATCACGATCAATGATGTTGTGACACCTGATGTGGGTAACGAGAACAACGGATATTCGGCTCCAAATTGGACCACAAGTACAGGGGTGAAGGGGTATGATAACTCCAGCTCCAAATATACGAGTACAGCAGGCAGAACGATATCATGGAATCCACGATTGGAAGCAGGAACGGCGAGAATTTCGTTATACAAGCTTAACTGGGAAGATAAAGCGGATAGCAATGTAAAAATTGAAATCGTCCACAATGGAACGACGGATGTTCTCTTTATGGATTTGAGACCTTCATTTGGCGCTTCTGTGGGATGGGTTGATTTGGGAGAGTACTATTTTTCCGGAGTTGGTAACGAATTCGTTAGATTAACTCGGTCTACCAGCACAACCAGCACGATACTTACTCGTGCAGATGCGGTCAAGTTCGAAGGGAATATTCAGCAAAAAGAGCCTCATAAGACGATCATCATTGATGATGGAAGCCTCACGATTGATGATGTCGTCACCACTGATGTAGATAACGCAAATAACGGGTTCTCCGCTCCTGATTGGACTACAAGTACGGGAGTGAAGGGATATAATAATTCCAGTTCCAAATTTACCGATGCAGTAGGAAGAAGCATCACATGGAATCCGCGATTAGAAGCAGGGACGGCGAAAATTTCATTCAACAAGCTTGATTGGGCGGATAAAGCAGACAGTAATGTTAAAATCGAAATTGTTCACAATGGGATTACGGATGTTATGTTTATGGATCTGAGACCCTCGTCGGGGCCATCGGCCGGATGGGTTGATTTGGGGTCCTATTATTTCAGTGGTGATGATAGCGAATTTGTCAGACTGACCCGAACACAACCTACGACCGGAAAAATCATTACGCGGGCCGATGCGGTCAAATTTGAAGGAAATATACGGCAGCAAGCTCCGCCGTTGCCTCCGCTGCGCAGCCGTACATTGGCGAATCTCAGTTACACGGAAAAAGGCAGCATCGAGAATGCCAGCTATAAGGCTTCCTTTTATGAAGCTGCTTGGGATGAAGGCAAAACCATCGTTCGTGATATGTTCTACAAGGATACGGATACGGGGAACTGGGTGCCTGTCAATAATGTGGCGGAAAGACTTGAAGAACAATGGGTCTTATTGGATGGGAATGCGGGGAGTCGAACCAATTATTACGATACGATGAACAAACGCTGGATTACATTCGACGAGATCAATTTCCCAGACAGCCACACGGCGATATTAACCGATTCTTCACATGAAAGCGATTACGATTTACAAGTGAACTGGTCCATGTCAGGGGACAAACCTGATGTTTCCTTCGCCTTTACACCTCGCAAGGATGGCAATTATGTAATCGGTTATCAGTCCTTCACAACAGAGCAAATCTCAGACGTCAATGAAGTGTTAAATGGTTTCAGATCACACGCCAAAATGGTAGGTTCAGTGGAATCAACAAGCTTAAGGGAACTAAGCGCTCCGATGAGTCTAATTGAGAAGAATGACGGTTCGGGGAATCCATTGACATATGGGGTATTTGTACCGTCGGATGAGCTTCCGGTTGAATTTGAACCGACGGGAGGCGTTACGAAGCAAAGGCTTGGCATGAGCCTTGTCAACAACGAAGGCAGCGTGCAGCCAATCTTGTATGCTCCTCAATTAGGGACCTATTCGCAAATGAACGCAGAAAGCACTTATCAATTTCATATGGGACTAATCGCTCAAAAAAGCAAATTGTATGAGTCCTACGCGGATATTCTTCGCAAAGAGTACGGTTATTCTGCATACCGGGAAAATGTATCAGATCAGTCGCTTACTGACGCGATGTTCAATATGATCGATTTACTTAAGATAGAGCCGCAAGGGGATGACTCTGTTGATTATGTCCCGTCACCCAGCGGGTGGTGGAGCCGTGCCAAGGGCTTTATTGACATCGAAAACGAGGATAGCGTTCGAACAAGCTCGAATGCGGTTCTTTTGGGGGCTTACTATTTGACTGGGGATGACCAGCTCTACGATACGAGAGCATTGCCGTCCGTCCAGTATGGCTTATCGCGAAATGGTATAGGCTGGTCGCCGACGCAAAAGCCAGTATACGGTGTGCCGTCGTTATGGAAAATGGCAACCTTGCCGTTTGATTTTTCAAGCGTAACCGCTGTCAATCAGATGATGGGTACTTCGGCAGGAATTGGGGCGCTGGCACAAGAAGAGTACCTCGTACGTGATCCTGACCAGAAAGACCGGGGTCCTGTTATTCAACCCCTGATGATGTATCGTATGACGGGAGAAACGCAGTATTTACAGGCTGCCAAGGATGCAGCCGACAGCTATATCATGCAGCATATTGATACGCCTGCATCTGTTAATGTTAGTAAAAATGAGTTCATTTATTATTATAGCAAGCTGTGGATGGAGATCTTGGAGCTTTACGAGGAAACTCAGGATCCCAAATACTTGAATGCTGCTTATAAGGAAGCCAAACGGTATGCAACGATGTTCGTTGCTCGTCCGGTTCCTGAAGGTAGCGTTACGATTCCGCAGCCTGAGACGTATAATTACGCGGAGTCGTTCCATTGGCCGGAAAGTGGTAAATATCAATATCCTCGGATCAAGCTCCCAGAAGATGTAGCCGGAGGCGTACAAGCGGATAGTTGGCTTGTTTCTCCCAATGGATTGACGTTTGAAGCGGGAAGTACAACTGGCTATTATCGGATGAATGCTCAGGAAGCTCCATTCATGCTGAGATTGTCGCTCTATACAGGTGATAAACTGCTGCAGGATATTGCTCATAATGCAGTTATTGGACGATATTCTAGTTATCCAGGTTATTACTATAAGGGCTTCGCCGTTAGCCAACTTGAGCCAGAGTTTCCTCTGGAAGGCCCAAGCGGGGCTACATCCATCTATTATCACCATATCCCGGGACAGCTCGGGCAAACGATGGATTATTTGATCAGCGAACAAACGTTGAAATCGAATGGTAGTATTACATTTCCTTCTGTTTTTGAAACTAATTTTTTATGGTTCAAATATCACCTTTATGGAAATAAACCAGGGGATTTTTACGGTAATTCCGACGTTTGGCTCTGGATGCCCAAGGGGATTATCAAGACCAACCATCCTCAATTGAACTGGATAACGGGAGAGAGCGGGAATAAATTCTACATCGGGTTAAGTAACGAATCGTCAGCTGAAGTCCAGACTCCGATCGAATTGAATGCGCAAATCATTGGGTTCAACCCGGCACAAGATTATACCGTAACCATCATCCGCGACAATGGCATACCAGAGCAAGCGGTTATGAGTGGCGGAATCATTCAAGCCACGGTTTCAAGCAAGGGAATAACCGCTATCATTGTAGAAGGACTCAACATTGATGTGCCGCTGCACCAGGTCAGAACTGCTGATACATCGGATGCAAGCTATTTCTTCGATATCCACAGTCCAATAGATGCGGTTAAAGGTATGCTGATCGTCAAGCCCGACGAAACGGCCTATGATGCTTATGTGCAGGCAAAAACGACAAAACCAGCGACGATCCATTATTCCTTGGATGGCGGAGTAACGTATACAACCATTCCAGATACGATCTATCCGATGGAATGGTCGATACGGGTAAACGATTTATCCCAAACCTTCACTTATTATGTGGAATCGGATGGGAAACAGACCCGCAAGCGGACACTCTATTTGCCTGATCAAGTACAAGAAACTCCAGTTCAACCGGATTGGCAGGAGAGTTCATCGATCATTGTGGATAATACGGAGGCAGAGACAGAAGGCGTCTGGATACGGGATACAACGGCTAACGACTATTACTATGATAACTATGTGTACGCCAAATCGGCTGCCGGCACAGCGACAAGCAGAATTAAATGGCGGCCTGAGCTGCCGGAAAGTGTTACTTACAGTGTGTATTACAAGCTTCCGCAAATAACCGCTACAAGTGAAAATTGGGCAACGAATGCCTCATTTACCGTTTATTATAGTGGAGGCTCCGAGACGGTTACCGTTGATGAGACAACGGCCAATGGGACTTGGGTGCACCTGGGAGATTATCCTTTTGCAGCAGGCGATAGCGGATATGTCGAATTAACCAATAAGGCCAACAAGTCACGGGTAGTTGCCGATGCGATGATGTGGGTGGATCCAAACAGTATGCCGCAATTGGAGTCTGTGGTGATCCTGTCGGATCGGGATGAACTGCAAATGACTCAAACCGCACAACTAAGCGTGACCGGCTATTTGGATAACGGTCTGATTGGTGATCTATCACAGGCAAATGTGCAGTATTTCGTTGATCGAACCGATCTGGCTGAAGTGGACAGTAGCGGTATGTTGACCCTTCTAATTCTCGACGGAGAAACGGATCATATTGAGGTATGGGCCACTGTAACGATTGACGGGGTGACCTTAACAACACCTTCTATGACAATTGCGATCAGGGACTTAACGGTTATTGTCGACAGCACGAATACAACTGGGTTATACACGACAGAAGGATCTTGGAGCCAAAGCAATTTAGCTGGATACAAAATTGGGGTTAAGTCCCGTTATTCTACCGTTCAAGGTTCATCAGCGACGTGGAAAGGCCAGTTTCCAGAGGGGAAATATACGGTCTCCATTTACAAACTCGTCCATACGACGGCAAACGATAACTATGTCAAAGTGGAAGTGAAGCATCAGTCGGTTACCGAGGTTACGTATATTGATGCAACCGTCGGCTCATCAGGTTGGGTTAATCTAGGAACGTTCGACTTTACTGGAGACGGCAGCGAGTACGTTCGTCTAACCAGGGTTACTCCGACAACGGTAGATCCACCAACTCTACCTGCCGATATGATTTATACGAGGGCTGATGCAGTCAAGTTCGAACGGCATTCCGTTAGCCCGGAATTGCTTGCAAATGGGGTGCCAGGTAAACCGATACTTTCGAATAATAGCGGTGTTGCGACAGGTATAAATGATGGCAATTATGAGGTTACAATGAATATGTGGTGGGGAAACAATGGCTCACAGTATAAGTTGTACGAGAATGGTCAATTGATCCAAACGAAGTCACTGGCCGATGTTTCGCCAGCCGCCCAGACTTCCATTATTCCTATTCAAGGAAAGCCGAATGGAACCTATGTGTATACATGTGAGTTATCGAATTTGTATGGAACGACTTCATGTGATCCACACACCGTCACCGTGGCTGAGGCGAATCCCGGCAAACCTGTGTTGTCTAGTGACAACTGGGATCAAGATGGCGACTATAGTATTACTGCTAATATGTGGTGGGGCACGAACGCAGTACAGTATCGATTATATGAAAATGGCGAACTTATTGAGACGCAATCTTTATCTTCACAAACACCAAGTGCTCAATCGGCCATTACACAAATTTCAGGGAAATCTCCTGGCATCTATCACTATCGCGGTGAGTTTATGAATGGAAGTGGAACAACGGAAAGTGATACGATACAGATTATTGTAAAATAAACTTATGAGCTGAGTGGATGAGAACAATCCATTCGGCTTTTTTATTTCCTGGAATTTAGTATAGAGCTATACAAAAAGCTATTCTTTCAAGGCTCTCAACTGGGTGATATCTACATAATACTGCTCATGCTAGATTAGCAGGGCGTTTTCAACCAAACGTGGTAATTTGAACATGTCAAATTTGTTCTAATTCAGTATAAATAAGCGCTTACATTAGGGGGTGGCTAAACTTACAATAATGTCTAACCATTTAAATTTGGGAACTTCTCCTGCAACGGCGAAGAATTTCACTGTCATGGCTTTCATGCAAAGCTAGGTTGAATATTGGAGAGGAGGCTGTCATGGGGATTACAAGACGAAAACCAACAGTGATTATCTTGTTTACCGCTCTGATTGTTCTTGCTTTACTCATGTTGGGCTTAACTAACAAAAAGGCGGAACTGCCTGAAAATTGGATATTTTCAGTAGATGGATACGCCGTAACAGAGGAAGAATTTCAATCTTTTGTCAAAGAGCAGAGAGCTATAACGGTAGACTATTTCTTCAGAACTTATGGGGCCCAAGTAGATGAGGGCTTCTGGACACGTCAATACGGCAAAAATCATGAAACCCCCTCTGAATACGCCAAAAATTCTGCGATGACAGCATTGCTAATGTCCAAGCAGGAGCAATTTATTGCAGACAAGCGAGGAATCGCCCCTTACCAAAGCTTTGATGAGCTTAAATCCGACATGGAAGAAGAAAATGTTAAGCGAGCTAAGATGGATGATTCAGGAGAGACTTACTATGGGTTGCCTCAGTTTGATTTATATCAATACATGCAATATTTAAGTGGCGCCCGTTGGCCGGATTTGATAGAAACCCAGGTAAAGAAAACGAAAATGAGCGACACCGAGTTACAAGTTGAGTATGCATCAAAAAGTGCGGAATATGTTCGTGTTGCTGATAAATTAACGGCTGCGTTAGCGACAGCGGGGCAGGCCAAAGAAGAAAAAGTGCTAAATCGTTTGGATATATCCAAAGAAGATACCGAGTCTCTTAAGTTCTGGGAGTCTTTATCTGCTGCTTCTGTAGGTGAGACAGTAATCGGTAAATATATGGGTGAGGATGTCGTTGCTACATTAACCACAAAACCGGAAATCACCAAGCTTAAACTGGAAGAAGTGAAAGATTCCATTCTATACGGATCGGCGGAGTCTGACTTGCGAGCGTTAATTGCAAATACGAATGAATTGAAGATCGTGTATAACGGTAATCGATTCAGTGAGTTAGTAGTGAACTAGAATAGTTAGTTTTTAAGTTTATAAAAATCTATGTCTATTGAGACTTCCATAGATACAGATTTTTTATAAAGTATAAATTTATTAATTTCAAAGGGAGGAAATTTTGGAATGATACGATCGAAATGGATGCAAAAAGCTTTGTCGATAGTTACGGCTACAACGTTGGCATTCCCTGGTCTGTTCGGCTTGGCACCTTCATCCGAAGTGTCAGCTGCGGGAGGGAGTGAATCTTTTGACTCCGTTGTACTAGAATTGACACAAGCGGCAGGTCAAACAGGTAGGGTAAATCTTACGTATAAAGGTTCACCTTTAAGCAGTCTGGTTAAAGGACCGGTTATTGACGAGGTAAGTTATGATTCCAGCAATTCGCAACTTTTAACTGTTAATAATCAGGGGAACATTACTTTATCTAACGGTTATACATTTGCGTCGCCAGATGCTCCGGGCGTCCCGGTGACAATCACGGCCAGGGCGGGTTATTACCCTGACTCAGAAGTGTTATTCATGGAGGACTTCGAGAACAACAATGGTCCGATGACATCGATGAGCAAATTAGGTTCGTCATTCACGCTGTCCGATGCACAGTCCCGCTCTGGATTGAAAGCGATTACACCTTCGGATGATACGAATAATGAAAAGGTAGCCCAAGACGTGCCATTGCCGGCTGGCAGCAATTATAAGATGACGGCATGGTATTTTGACCCGTATCCTAATGAGGAGAAGACAGCGACGGATAGAACGCAATTTGCTATTGTAGATGGCAAAAATGCCACCTTTGCCGGGACATTCTATCAAAGTTCAGAGGCTGATGTTATTCATAACCCGACGAAATATACTTGGGCTTATGCACCATCATCAGCGGGTACAGCAGGCAACCGTTGGAAAGATAGCGGGGCTTTACGTTCCACAGGCTGGCATAAATTCGAGTGGCTTATTACACCAAATGGTGCGACGTTACAAATAGACGGAACATTAATATCCGATTCAGCGCAAAGTGATATTTACAGAGCTATGAAGAGCGGTACAACCATTCAGCCTAAAATAGCGGGAGGATGGAATAGCCAGACAGGGAACAAAGCTTATATTAAAAATAAACATCTAATCGACGATTTTTATGTTGTAAAAGATGTGGCTACAACAACAGGAACCAGAACATTAACAGTGAATTTGGTGCCTCCCGGCGGATTGCCAAATTTAGAAATAAGCACTCAGCCAACAGCTGCAGAAGTGAAACAAGGTGAGACAGCAACATTTAGCATTACGGCATCAGCCGCTGCTACTGCTTATCAATGGTATGTATCTGATGATGAGACTGGCTTGAGCGGGACAAAAGTCAGCGGAGCTGATAAGGCAGTATTAACACTTTCCAATGTGGACGCAGCTTCACAACAAGGCAATTTTTATTATTGCGAAGTTTCCTCGGCAGAGGGAGTTGTAGTGAAATCCCATGCTGTACCGTTGTTGATAACCACCAATACGCAGGTGAATGCACCAATTAATCCAACGCTTGACTCGGATACGGGTATTTATAATGGCGCTTCCAATTACGGGGATACCCTTGTAACACTGTTCAAAGACGGTGGACCTGTTGGTTATTATTTATCGAAAAATGGGGGACCCGACCAGCCTAACAATCATGAAAGGCATCATGTTCTGCCCTATGCAAGGGCACTGGGAGTGGGCAACTACACTGTTACAGCTATTGTCATAAATAATGCGGGAGATATCAGTGAAGAAGTTGCAGCATCCGGAATATTAAAGATTGAGAAATTGCCTGTACCGGCAAATGCCAGATGGAACGGCACATACGCTACATGGGATCGCGTCGCTAACGCATCTGCCTATTCGGTTCAACTCTTCAGTAATGGAGTGGCTAAAGGAAGCCCGATTGCAGCAACAAGCAATGATGCGGCTTTGTCCCCGACTTTAAATGATACATTTAAAATAAAAGCAAACGGCAACGCAACGTCACGATTCTTAGACTCTGATGAGTCAGGGGAGAGTGCACAATATTCAGCGAACATTGCGCTAATTCGCCAGAACGATACATTACGGGCAGGAGATAGAACGCGGTTAATGGTTGACACAGCTGATATGTTCGTTGCTGATAACATCAGCTTCAGTCCGGCGGATCAAGACAAGGATAAGATTGAAGTTGATGATGCCGGATTCGTGACGGTTAAGAAAGGTTATATTCCGACAGGGAACGAAGAAGTTACTGTACATGTGAGCGTTGATTACTTCAATAAGGCTGACACTAAGTTTTACGATGGATTTGAAGGGGAGAAGAAATTTTCAAATGGTGCGAACGGATATGTTCACAGCGATGTGATGTCCCGTACCGGAGGAAAGGCCGCGACATCAAGCGGCGCCGGTCAGGTGGCGACTGTTCCAGGTACCTATAATTATGCCCCTGCAACCGGTAAGACAACAATCGTTACTGCTTGGTACTATGATGATGGCAGAGCGGCTTCCAATGACCACGCTGTCTTTGGCTTAACCCCATCGTCCAATGAACATATCGCAATAAATTATGGCAATGGAGATGGTGACTGGGCGGCAAATCTGACCAATTACGCAGTCAGGCCTGGTTCATCCGGGAGATTCTATCCTGTAGATGTCAAGCGAAGCGAAGGTTGGCATAAATTTCAATGGTTCGTTACATCAACAGGAACAACCTATAAAATCGATGGACAAGACATTCAAAGGCAAACAACAGCTGGCGGAAATTTTGATACTCCAGTTAAGAACAATATTTCCAAGATCGATGCATTGCAGCTTGCTACGAACTGGGGCAACAAACCTGGAACGGTTAAGGATATACAGAACAGGCATTTTATCGATGACGTATATGTTATCGATAGTGGAATAGCAGCCCAAACCGGAACAGCTTCTATTACGCTAAAGCTCTTGCCTAAAGAGTATAGTCACTTGGAAGACAGCACATATGTTATTGGTCTGGATGACTATAATATCACCGTAAATCCTGATTTAACGGATCTGGCTGGAGTGAAGATCGGCGCTGTAACTCTGCTGCGGGATGTGGATTATACGGTTAGCGGTAATGTATTGAAGATTAACAAAGAATCATTCACAAGAAATAATATCGTGCCGGGAAAATATACCGTTAGACTTGATCTGTATCCTGCCGAAATCACCTTCGAGTTGAACATTGTACCCCTTGAAGTCCGTGATTATTATCTCTCCAATAACGGTGACGATCATGCAGATGGACGCACACCAGCTACGGCATGGAAATCAATCTCCAAGATTAATGAATATGTATTTATGCCAGGTTCAACTATTTATCTGGATGCGAATAGCGTATGGAACGAACAAATCAGACTGCGCGGCAATGGTGAGGAAGGAAATCCGATTACGCTTACAAAATATAATACGACCGACCCTAACCAACGCCCGGTAATTAATGGTGGAGGAACAGCGTCGAGCCCATCAGGCATTTCCTTAAACGGTACCATAGAGTTATATGACGTAAACTATTGGGTAGTCAGTGGAATTGAAGTAACGAACATCGGCAATGCGGCAGGTGACGGCCGCTCCGGTATCGCTGTAATGTCACGGATTTCCAAGCTGGGACAAGGTCAGTTTAATATTCAAGATTATGCTGATGCTCGTATGCAAGGAATCGTCATTCGAGATAACTATGTTCATGATGTTAATGGGCTGCACCAAGCAAATGGAGCAAGTAAGGTATCCGGCGGCATCATTATTAATGGTTATGTGGATATATTGGTTGAAGGCAACAAAACCCTTCGTTGTGATAACGAAGGTATTCGCAATAATGCCTACGGGCCAAGCAATCCTGGGACTAATAACACAGGCATTACTTGGAGTAATTCTAGCTATCCTTGGGCATCCAACGCTGTGTTTAGAAACAACTGGGTTTCTAGTTCGGTTGGAGATGGCATTGTCATGTCCGGCGGGAACAACTCCCTTGTGGAACGAAATGTGGTCACAGACAACGGTTATAGCTATTTAAGCGATAAGAGCGGCAATCTGGTTACGAACTGGGGGCCAAATAATACAACACCAACATATCTAGGTTCGCAAAACTATGCGGCTGCGTGGATTATGGCAAGTAAAGGCACCATCTTCCGCTATAATGAAGCTGTGGATAACCCTTATCATGCAAGTAATGACGGTATGGCTTGGGACATTGACAACTATTGTCAGGACAATGTGTATGAATACAATTACAGCCGAAATAACTATGGTGGTTGGTACTTACAGATGAATGCTGCCAAGGGCAATATCGTTCGCTATAATATTAGCGTGAACGACGGCCGCAGCCCCGATTTTAACAAGAGCTTTAACAGTCTAATATTGCTTGCAGGAGGTTCTTCAACGAGCGAGGAATTAAGTGGCTTATACTATAACAATGTCATCGTCACACCATTGAAGAATAGCAGTTCGTTAGTATTTGACCCGACAGCCTCCAACTTGCACATTTATTTCCAAAATAATATATTTGCCTACACTGGGGCAAACAACCAGGTTGGTCTGAAAGGCGGGGGAACATCAGCTCCATTTGCAGCCGGACGGTTTACGAACAACATTGTATATCCGGCTAATCTTTTTGGCAGTATGAACGCAGGTGGAGGCGGATATCTAGGTGCAGGCGTAACAGCAACAGACAACCGCTATGTAACGGAAGAGGAACTGAATTCTATATTAAAAGACTATAAATCTGCGCCTGAACATTGGATTACCAACAGTGGGACAGTGGATGCCAAGCTTGATTACAGTGCGATGAACGGGTTCCGTCTTGCGGATGGTAATAACCTGGCCTATGGTGCAGGTGCCGAGATTGTAAGCCCATATGTGGATCGGGCGAATGCTCTGCCTCATATGACGGAGAGAACAGACTTCTTCGGCAATTCACTTAGCGCTAGAACGCATTCCATCGGCGCGCACAACCCTTATGCGGTAACTTTTGATTCCAATGGGGGCAGTGAAGTTGCGGTGAAGTTCGCTGACATGGGCGGTACAATTACCGAGCCAACAGCGCCGACAAAAGATAAAACTGTTTTCGGCGGTTGGTATCAAGATAAAGGATTAAACGATGCTTGGGATTTCGATGCTGATCCTGTTACAAGGGATATTGAATTATATGCGAAATGGGCTGAAGACGCAGGTACGGCACCAACGATTACGACGAATTCGCTTGCGGATGGCAAGGTAGGACAACCTTATTCGGCAGTTCTTACCACTGATGGCGATAAGCCGATCAAATGGGCTGTTGTAGAGGGTCAATTACCATCAGGATTGAGCTTGGATGAAGATGTTGGTGTTATCTCTGGTACACCGGATCAATGGGGTCAATTTACGTTCAAAGTTCAAGCAAACAATGACGTTGGCAGTGACACAAAACAGTTCAATATAGTGATCACTGAAGATGTCTCAGTTGATACAGCTCCGGAGGTTATCACTAAGAATTTACCAAATGGCAAAGTTGGACAACCGTATACAGTAACACTAGCGGTATATGGCAGTGAACCGATTTCTTGGAAGGTCCAGGGAGGAGATTTGCCAGTAGATTTGAACCTAGATGAAGCAACAGGCGTTATCTCGGGTAAGCCTCTAGAGGCGGGATATTACGAATTCACTGTTGTAGCAACGAATGATTTTGGTAAAGATGAGCGAGAATTGAGCATCGAGATTAAAGAAGATAAGCCAGTGGATACAGCTCCGGAGATTATCACTAAGAATCTTCTAAGCGGCAACGTTGGACAACCGTATACGGTAACATTAGCGGTTTACGGCGACAAACCGATTACCTGGAAAGTGAGTGATAATTATTTACCTGCTGGGCTGAATTTAGAAGGAGCTACGGGTATTATTTCAGGCGTGCCTACTGAAGCGGGAACTTACAAATTCAATATTACGGCTTCCAATCATGCTGGCATGGATACGATAGAGTTAACTATTGTAATTACTACAAATGACAGTGGTGGCAATAATGGCAATAACAATGGCGGCAATTCAAATGGCCACAGCAGTACGCCGACTCCTTCGCCAGAGTCATCAGTAGCGGAGCGTATTGATGCTACAATCAAAGAGCAGCTGAAGAAGGGTAATTCCATTGAATTGACGATGTCAGCCGGAAAAGATGAGCTTGAGATTCAAAGCGATACGATCGGTGCGATTATTAATGCCGACAAACCGCTAATCGTTACGAATGACACCATATCTGTTAAATTGTCCGCTGAATTGTTGAAGCAGTTGAATACAGGAAAGCGGATGAAGGTTGTCATTATACCTGTAGATGAAAGAGGCGGAGCTATAGGGCGGGGATATGAGTTAAAGATCTTCGTGGATGGCCGGGAAGTAACGGATTATACAGGGCTTATACCCGTAACCTTCGATCTGTCAAAAGAGAAGCTGTCGACAAACGAGCTTAACATGTTATGCGGTGTTATGCTTCAATTGAACGGTAACATGGAGCGTTTAGGCGGCAACTATGAGCGTGAGACAGGTAAATTTACTTTCACGGCAAAAGGACTAGGTTATATCTTCATTACAGCCAAGCCTGAACCTGTGAAATTGGAATTCACTTTAGGAAAGACAGGATATAAATTAAACGGAATCGAAATGAGTATGGACGTTGCTTCAACGGTAGTTAAAGGCAGAACGTTAGTCCCACTGCGCTTCATTGCCGAGAGCTTAGGAGCAAATGTAAGCTGGGATAACGTTACGAAAACCGTAATGATCACCTTGAAAGGTCAGACTTTATCGATTAAGATCGGTGAACTTGCACCAGGAATGGATGTAGCAGCTGAACTTGTAAACGGTCGTACTATGCTCCCATTACGTTTCATTGTTGAGTATTTTGGTGCAAATATATTCTTTGATAATACTTTGAAATCTATTAGTATCATGAAGTAGTATTTCCTAAAATTAGCAGCTACGCTCGAAACCCTCTAACATGCACTGCCATGTTAGAGGGTTTTCTAGTGTGCGCCAGTCATGGACGATAACTTGGCGGTGAAAGTCCGCACGAACGATAAAATTATCTTAACTGGAAACAATTCTTTAGATTGTGTTAATCTGTCTAATAGTGAACTCGGTTTAGAAAGAGGGAAGTTACTTGAAAAGAAACGTATTATATATTGAAGATAATGAGAAGATAGGCAGTTGGGTAAAGGAAGAATTGGAACAACGAGGATTTTCAGTACAGTGGCTGCTTTCTGGTGAAGGAGCTGAAAAAGAAGTAAATCAGCATGAAATCGTTATTTTGGATATCATGTTACCCGGTTTAGACGGCTTTACTGTGGGAAAACGATTAAAAAAGGCAGCTCCTGCTGTTCCTATTTTGCTGTTAACTGCTCGAACATCGATAGATGATAAGGTAGAAGGGTTACAATTTGCTGATGACTATTTAACGAAACCATTCCATACGGATGAACTAATTGCTAGATTAGAAGTATTAATCCGTCGAAAGGGCGGAACACATTCCGAACGCATTTCATTAGGGAATTATATTGAAGTAGATCCAGAAATCCAAATGGTATTTGACAAACACACAGGAGAAGAAATTATATTGACAGGGAAACAACATCATATTTTGATGTACTTCTTACGCCACCCTAATCAAGTTTTACCAAAAGAACAAATCTATGAAGCCATCTGGGAAGAAGCTTATATCACAGGTGATAAAACATTAATGGTACATATTCATCGACTGCGTCAAAAGCTGGAACGCCATCCAGACTCCCCAGAGATTATTGAAACATTGAAGGGAATAGGCTATCGGGTGAAACTATGAAACAGACTAAATCATTATTTCGTCGTTTTCTAAAAGGACATTTTCTATTTATCTTTTTACCTCCGATCGTACTTATTTTCTTATCTGCGTTCATTGCGTCTCCTTTTAATGAAGAAGAGCTGAATAAGTTAAATTATTTTTACATTGTACTTCTTGTGTTTGGTTTTATTATTGTCGCATTTGTGGTAATCTCTTGGATTTTCTTCTTGAGACTTCGTAAACGTCTCACCTGCTTACAGGAAGTCATGTCATTTTCAGCTAATCATAACTCATTTCCTAAACCAATAGCTGTTCAAAGTGATCGTATGGATGAAATAGACCAGTTAGGAAGTTCTTTTAATTGGATGATTCAACAGCTTGAAGACAGTCGCAAGCGAGAACATGAAGAGGAATTGTTACGACATCGACTCATCGCGAATTTATCTCACGACTTACGAACGCCGCTTACCATTTTGAGAGGACATGTCACCCGATTAAATAAAGAATCAATGAGTCTAGAAGGACAAAACTCATTATCAGAGATGAACCATACGATTACTAGAGTCGGAGATCTAATGGATGATTTACTTTCCTATACATTGCTTACATCAGGAAAACATCCTTTTGAGCCCACTTCAACAGATATTGGACGTTTAGTAAGAGCATCTGTTGCTGCGTGGTATCCTGTATTTGAAGAAAAAGAAATCCGGATCGAGGTTGATTTACCGACAGAGAAGACTTTTTATTGGGAAGCAGATCCTAAATGGATGACACGTGTTCTGGATAATTTATTTCAGAATATTCTTCGCCATGCAGCAGAGGGGAAATATGTAAACATTGTGGTTGATGTAGAAAAAGAACAGATCATTGTTGCAGACAGAGGTCCGGGGATGGATAACTCTTCCTATGAGCGTGGGGCGGGGATAGGTATATCGACTTCAAATTATATGTTGAATAAAATGAAGCTGAAAGCTGGCTTTACATCAAATGAAAACGGCACAACAGTGGCTATTGGTAGAGCTTAACCTAAAGTTAAACCAGAAGTAAACAGCAGGATAACCGAGATGTAACTTTGCTTCTTTATAATTAGAACCATAACAGAAAGGAAGTGTTATGGTTGCTTACAATTAATAACTTAGTCAAACATCGCGGAACTGGGAAAATCTTATCAGGTATCAGTTTTAAAGCTAGACCTGGCAGAGTAACTGGTTTTCTAGGTCCAAATGGAGCAGGTAAAAGCTCTACACTTCGCATCCTGCTTGGATTAGATCGTGCTACCTCAGGGAGTGCACTAATCAATGGAAAGCCATACGCAGAATTACATAATCCTGTATCAACAGTAGGTGCCGCACTTGATGGATTCGGTGCTCATCGTATGCGAACAGGACGGGCACACTTGCGTTGGATTGCTCGTGCCGCAGGATTGTCTAACTCACGTGTCGAGGAAGTTCTGGAAATAGTAGGTCTTACTAATGCAGCCGGAAAAAGAGTTGGGAAGTATTCTCTTGGTATGGGGAGGAGACTTGGAATAGCAGCTGCGCTACTCGGTGATCCAAAAATATTGATTTTAGATGAACCCGTAAATGGGCTCGACCCAGAAGGAATTCGGTGGATTCGGACATTTTTACGTGAACGTGCTGAGTCTAGAAATACGGTGTTGTTATCCAGTCACCTAATGGGAGAGCTTGCAGAGACGGTTGATGATGTGGTGATTATTAAGCATGGAACCATCGTTGCAGATGGAACATTGGAAGAAGTAATAGGTAACCATTCCACACTGGAGGAAGCTTTTTTTGCCCTGACATCTGAAATTACAGGTGATGTTGTATGAGAGTATTTAACGCGGAACTATCTAAATTGTTCTCCTTACCGGGTATTTGGCTTGCTTTTCTCATTGGAGCGTTTGCCCCAGCACTCATTTCTGCCTTGGACAGCATAGCACAAAAAGAAGAGATTATAGCTGGAGTTAGCACGCGGCTATCGGAAGTTGGCTATATCGGGTTAGCTCTTGGTATTCAAGGCGTTATTATTCTTGGTGTGCTTGCTGTCAGCAGTGAGTATATGACAGAGAGTAGTGAATCTGGTGGAGGACAACAGATTACAACGAGTTTAACTGTTGTTTCATCCCGACATCATTTTTTATTGGCAAAAGCAGGTGCTGTGACTTTGATCAGCATACTGCTTTGTATTGTTGCTATTATGACAACTGTGTCTGCAACGCATCTTATTCTTGGTGAATATGCCCCTGCATTTGAATGGTCCAGACTTATCGGTGCCATTTGTTACTGGACATTCACTGCTCTTTTAGCACTTGGAATTACTTTTCTAACTAAGAATGGCATCCTCCCGCTTGCTGTGCTCATAATAAATTCATCCGTTGTATCATTTAGTGTCCTGTTGTATAGGGTTACAAAGTTGGCGTTTTACTTACCAGATAGGGCTGGCGCTGAAATGTTTATGTTTACGGACAACACGTCCACAGGCAGTTTATTCGAGAGGTTTCACACCCCCTTCACAGGCGGTTTAGTCATGTTTGCCTGGGTAGTCGTTGTTTTCATTGTTGCAGCTATTGTATTCCATAGGAGGGACGTTGCAGCATGAGTGTCTCATCTAGTAGAAAGATAACACAAATCCTGGGTGCTGAACTGGATAAATTAGTTACATTACCATTGATAGGGCTCACTCTTTTGGTTACATTCATTCTTAATTTAGGTTTAGCCGCAGCTTTTACTTCTGTTGATCTACAAGAGGCAGCAGGAACGCAAAATATACTGAATACAGGACTTTCTTCTATGGGATATCTACAAGCAGGGTTCATTATTCTTGGCATCTTAGCTACTTGTTCAGAGTATACAGGGGGACAGATTCGAACTACTTTAACTACGATACCTTGGCGAGGGTTCCAATTATCCACGAAGTATTTGGCCTTGGCCATTATAACCATTCCTGCGGCGTCTTTTACTACTGCATCAGGTGTGCTATATACCTTTATCATGATGAAAGACACAGCAGTAGTGATTGAAATAGACGAAATGATAAAATCATTAGCAGGTGCAACAGGCTATCTAACTTTAACCACACTTCTCAGTGCAGCTATAGGTGCATTATTAAGACGAACTACTCCTGCTTTAGTGGTACTGCTTGGCTATTACTTCATTGTCAGTCCATTGTCGAAAGATTTTCTACACAATACTAAATATTTTTTTCCGGATACAGCAGGATATTATATGTATATGCCACCTTCCTCTAATGAAATAAATGTCCTTACACCAATGGAAGGGACAGGTATTTCCCTGCTATGGACACTGATCTTTATTACAGCAGCTATTATATTTTACCGTAAACGAGATGCCTAACTCTGAACTAGCTGATTTGATCATTAAACTAGAATAATATGCAACAAACATTGATGTTTGGATAAAAGATATTTTTGAGCAATTCAATAAATAAGTATTTGCTCTTAAGAACGGACACCAATATGAGTGTCCGTTTATTTTATAAATCTGGACTGATCAGTTCAGATATGTTATATTTCAATGACGGGAGGTGTTACTTATCGCTAGGACAAAAGAATTTAACAAAGATCAAGCGCTGCATCAAGCCATGCTGTTGTTTTGGAAAAAAGGATATGAAGCGGCTAGCATACCGGATTTACTAGAGGTGATGGGCATCAGCAGATCCAGCCTTTACGATACGTTTTCCGACAAGCAAACCTTGTATACAGATGCCCTTGAGCATTATAAAAAGGGGAATTTCAATAAGCAGGCTATTCTTGAACATGCATCTAGCGTTAGAGATGGAATTCTTCAATTTTTTGAGTATCATATTGCTTCAGCATACGATACCAGCCTGCCGGGCGGGTGTTTTGTTACGAATGTAGCTACAACATTGGAGTCGCCAGATGAAAAAATTAATGAGTTGATAAAGGCTAGTTTTTTGGAATTAGAGCAAGCTTTTTGTGACCTTTTAGAAAAGGGCCAGCAACGGGGAGAAATTGATAAAACGACTGATATCAAAGTGTTGTCTTATTTATTGTTGAATTTACATCAAAGCATTAATATTATGGCCAAAGCAGATCAGAATCCGGAACGTGCAAAAGAGATGATTAGCTTTGTAATAGCAGGAATCTAATTTTTTTTAATTATTTCGGAACGATCGTTCCGTTATCATATTCCCCATATTTTGAAGGTGCTAATTAAGGAGTATGTGTTAGACTATATTTTTTTTAATTATTACGGAACGATCATTCCATTATTGAGAAATCCCTCAAAATAAGGAGAGGTGTCTAATGAAAGTATCGTTTATTGGGCTTGGAAATATGGGGCTCCCAATGGCCCAAAATCTGTTGAAAGCGGGTTATGAATTAGTCATCTTTAATCGAACCCTTGAAAAAGTTGAACCCTTAATGAAACAGGGAGCACGATATGCCAAAACACCGCTAGAGGCAGTGAAAGAAAGCAATCTTGTAATTACCATGCTTTCTGATGATGCTGCTTTGAAGGAGGTCGTCGAGGGACCAGATGGTGTTCTGAATGGATTGTCGGAAAATGGAATTCACATCTCTGCCAGTACAATCAGCGTAGATCTGGCTCGAAAATTATCCGTCTCGCATGCGGAGCGAAAGCAACACTTTGTGTCTGCCACGGTGATGGGGCGCCCAGATGCCGCTAAAGAAGCTAAATTGCGTATTATTTTAGCTGGTCCGGAACAAGCAAGACAACGGGTACTTCCCGTTTTAACAGCATTGGGTCAAGAGATAGTAGAGATTGGGGATCACGGCGAAGAAGGGAACGTTGTGAAAATTGGCGTTAACTTTCTAATTGCTTCAATGCTGGAAGCTTTGTCGGAAGTGCAGCTAATGGTAGAAAAGCACGGTATTGATTCGTCCCGATTTATGAATGTCGTGAATGCTCTTTTTCAATCTCCAATATATCAGAACTATGGAGCGATCATGAGCGAACAACGCTTTGAACCGGCCGGTTTTAAAATGAAGCTTGGGTTAAAAGATGTTGCATTGGCTATTGAGGCAGCGAAGTCCGTTCAAACTCCTCTACCTTTAGGTCAGCTTATCCACCATCACTTGTCTGAAGGAATTGCCAATGGTTATGGTGAGTTGGATTGGACGGCTTTAATCCGTTGTCTTGAGCATTCTTCTTAAAAAATTGGGTTGCACCGATGATGTCGGGCGAATTGCAAGAGAAAATATAAGGAGAGATTAACTATGGAAATAGGTGTTACTTCGTTCATAGAAACAAAGCCTGATACTGAGACCGGAGTTGTGATGAGTCACGCACAGCGATTACGAGAAGTCGTCGAAGAAATCGTCCTTGCGGATCAGGTAGGACTTGATGTGTTTGGCATAGGTGAGCATCATCGTGAAGATTATGCAGCTTCATCACCAGCAGTGGTGTTGTCTGCTGCAGCCCCCCTAACAAAGCGGATTCGATTGACGAGTGCTGTGACGGTTCTTTCATCAGCTGATCCTGTCCGTGTGTTTCAGGATTTTGCCACGCTTGACGGCTTATCCAATGGACGTGCCGAGATTATAGCGGGCCGGGGTTCCTTTGTTGAATCCTTTCCGCTTTTTGGGTATGACTTGCATGACTATGAGGATTTATTTAATGAAAACATCGAGCTGCTTCTGAAAATACGGGAATCTGAGAAAGTTACATGGAGTGGAGGACATCGATCAGCGATAAATAATCTGGGTGTATACCCGCGCCCTGTTCAGCACTCTTTACCCATATGGATTGGTAGTGGCGGTACCCAGGAGTCTGCCGTGCGTGCAGGACTTCTGGGCCTGCCATTAGTCCTGGCGATTATCGGTGGAAACCCAACCAATTTTGCACCGCTTGTACAACTGTATAAAAAGGCGGCAGCTCATGCCGGACATGATGTATCGCGGCTTCAGGTAGGTTCACATTCCATCGGATTTGTTGCAGAAGATACGGAACAGGCGGCAGAACTCTTTTTTCCGTCTACCCAGTACGGTATGAATAAGCTCGGCAAAGAACGGGGGTGGGCGTACTACGATCGTTCCAGCTATGATGCTGCCCGACGCTTTGATGGTGCGTTGTATGTAGGGGATCCGGAAACAGTCGCCAAAAAAATAATCCATCTGCGTAAGCATGTAGGGATTACACGATTCATGATGTATGTTCCCTTAAGTACGATGCCGCATGAGTTGGTTATGCGGGCTATAGAACTGCTCGGTACAGAGGTTGCGCCGCGAGTACGAGAGGAAATTGCCAAGTGGGAAGCTCAAATGGGATAAGGATTATCTATGAATAAGACGTAAACGAACGAATTCATTATTTTATTTGGAGGGATTATTATGAGTGTTGAACCACGTATACTACCAGAATTAAGAGAGGTTTATTCACAATTTCCTGGATTTGAATTGGAGAAGAATTTAGAGTGGAGCAGGAGCTTAGTGTCAGCTGCATCCGTGGAAGGAACAGAGCATGTAAACACAACCAGGCGCAAAATCCCGAGGGATGGAGGCGAGATGCTGGTGAAAATTTATGAGCCTGCCGGGCGAACGAATGACTTGTTACCTGCCATGCTATGGATTCACGGGGGAGGATACGTGTTAGGACATCCGGATATGGACGACGAATTATGCGAACGTTTTGTTCAGACAGCTGAATGTATAGTCGTATCGGTTGATTATAGGCTTGCTCCCGAGCACCCTTATCCGGCGGCGATCGAAGATTGTTATGCTGGATTGGTATGGATGACGGAGGAGGCAGCCTTGCTTGGCATTGATGTGGATCGGGTTGCAATTGCCGGTGCTAGCGGTGGCGGCGGACTGACAGCAGCACTCGCGCTGATGGCGCGTGATAAAGGAGGACCGTCTCTTATTTTCCAAATGCCATTATACCCGATGCTTGACAACCGTAACATCACACCGTCCAGTCATGAGATTACGGAAGCAGGCGCAATCTGGAACCGAACAGACAACATAGCAGCTTGGAACATGTACCTGGGCGAGGAGAGCGACGTCAGAGGAAAATCTACTTATGCAGTACCCTCGAGAGCGGAGAACTTGGCAGGTTTGCCGCCAGCCTATACTTGTATAGGTCAGCTCGATCTATTCCGAGACGAGACAATGGAGTATGTGGCACGACTTGCACAAGCAGGTGTAGATGTTGAATTCCACCTGTATCCCGGTTGTTTTCACCTTTTCGAAATTTTCGCTCCAGAAACAGAAGTGAGTCAGCGCGCTGTTCAGGGCTATATGGATGCGATGGCCCGGGCACTTCATCCTAGCTAATCATAGGGACTAAAATAAACTGCGAATACGCTGAAAAAGTTGATTGGTTATTTAAGTAGAGACACGTAATTATTCGGGAAGTATTCATAAAAAAGATGAGGTTGTTGATTTTAAAAACAGCCTCATCTTTTGTTATATATTATTGATTTCAAAAAGGGCTTAGATTACTATCGTATTGTTCATTGGAAGCTTATTTCTTCAATTTTTATTTACATGATGCAAAACAGTTTAAATATTGATAGGGTAGGCTTATATATTTGTAGACAGCTTGATCCAAATTATATCAAGTGATAAGGAGAATACAACATGTGGGATAAGATTAAGGGTGGGCTTTACGGCTTATTGATTGGAGATGCTCTTGGTGTCCCCTATGAATTCAGATCAGCGGAGCAGCTCCCACCTCTGGAGCAGATTGAGTTTACTCCTCCTGTGGGCTTTCAGCCCACCTACCGAGATGTTCCTGCCGGCACCTGGTCGGATGATGGTGCGCAGGCACTATGTCTGCTGGAGAGTCTGATCGATAAAGGTACACTGGAGCTAACTGATTTTGCTGACAAATTGGTCGACTGGTATCATGAAGGTAGATGGGCAGTAGCCCAACAAGTTTTTGATGTTGGAATACAAACCAGTCGTACGTTGTCTACTTATTACCAAGGAATGTCCCCTTACGAGAGTGGCAATACAGTTCCTGATGGGAAAGGGAATGGGGCGCTAATGCGCGTGCTACCACTTGCCTTGTGGCACAAAGGAACAGATAAACAACTTGTTCAGGATGCACATACTCAATGCCTTGTAACTCATGCACATATCTGTAATCAGGTATGTTGTGCCTTCTATGTGTTAATTGCACGTGAACTGTTGCAAGAGCAAGACTTCAATCTGTGCTACCGAACTGCTCTTAGCAAGCTTCGAACGATCTACCAGCAGATGCCTGAGCATGAACGGGAGCTCGAAGAGAACATTCAGCCAGATAAAGTATTCTATGGCGAAGGATCTGGTTATGTTGTGGATTCCTTGTTCAGTGCGTGTATGATCCTCCAAACCTGCACTTCCTACGAAGATGCCGTCAAACGAGCAGTTGCCTTAGGCAACGACACGGATACAACGGCCTGTATCACAGGTGGTCTTGCCGGAATCCGATATGGCTATGAGCATATCCCTCAGCGCTGGATCAACCAGCTGCGAGAGGCAGATCTGGTTGATCAACTGCTTCTCCGTCTTCAAACTGCATGAGGTGTACTAAGTTCTATTAGCATTAACAATGAGGAGGAGTGGGAATGAACGCAGCAGTACAGAGGTTTTTAGACGATGTGTGGAGCGAGATGATAACCATATACAACAAAGAGACTATAAGAATAAATGAATTCATAGGAAATCGTCCGCTCCAGGCAGGGATAAAGGATTATCTTCAGGTAGCTTGGCGTGACGGAAAAATACATATTGATGTTGAAGAACCGTTTGATTGGACAGACAGCTCTTATAAAATCGAAGCAGGTCCTTATATCGCCGAACTCACGGATGAATTAATTAGATCTGAACTTTACCCGGCTTTATGCAAGAGAGTGGAGGAGCTTTTTTTATCAGAGAAGTTAGGTCCTCGTTTTTTTGATTACCGATTCCAGATCGTACTTTCCTTTGAAATGGAGGACGAAGACTTAACACTTTGCGTGCATCTGGTTAACGAAGAGAAGCTGAACGAACTCCGCAAATCATTACAGAAGTTTATAACATCCAAAATCATGTCTAATCTTCCCGTATTGCCGAGTGTTGATGACCAGTTTTTCTTTTCTCATCACTTGATGAACCCTGATCTTATGAAGCAAGAAGAAAATACGGTTGGCCCATTAATTGAGCATTTATCCGACAAGCTCAGAAGTAATAGGCGACGCTTAGACGAATGGACTGGCCAGTATACTTTGGCTATGGATAATTGGATTCATAATATTTTTCTTCCGCGCTATTTTGTGCGTACAGGCAGCTTTAGAATGGATTGGATACCTAAAGAGAATATGGCGCTTATGGATCCGAACGCGGATCAACTTTCCTTTTTTGTATATGCCACTCTGCAAATTGGAAAAACGAAACCGGACATCCGGGAACAATATTTGAAACTAGCTGTCCAGCTTGGTTCAAAACACGCAGCGGAGTATATCCAGGGGGGAAGCGGGAAATTCACTCCAGTATATAAAGGGACCCGTGTTGAAGTTGATAATAATGATGTAACGCAGAGCATTGAAGTCCGGATTTTGAACGAGGAGGAAGCAGCTTATGGAGAAGCATTGGATCACATTACCCAATTGCTGCAGCAGGGATTCCCGAAGGAATATAACCTGAAGCTGAAAAGCAAACAAAAGAACTATCTTCCTCTAAAAAAAATGGCTAAATCAGGTCTTCATCAGTTTTTTGCGGGTGCACTAGCCTATCCGTCTCTTTTTCCTAAGCTGGCTGCGTATGCGGATATCGCTATGGAGCCCTATGCGTGGTACAAGGACACGGAACCGGGTGAAAAGTCGGTCATGCCTAGTACCTATGCTGTACTCGGATTAGGATTATATAGCAAGGAATATTTCTCACTCGTCTCTCGTTATATGGAGATGGTAGATTCGGAGCACCAAATGATACAGGATAGTTATGCGGAGACCTTTATTGATGCGCACGCCGTGGAGGCTGAGCTTATGCCAGTCCTAGTAGACATCCTGCTAGCAGGAAATGAGGAAGCAAGATCTGTCAAAAACTTCGTGATCGATCGGGTCGAGCTTGCAGAAGCGCTGCTTCAAGAGCTGTCGCCTAAAGAAATATATGAACGGGAGCAGGTTATATACCGGATATTCGGAAGCCGTGCAAAGCTGGAAAAATCCGTGAAGTCAGAGCAGACGGAACTTGAACTTAGAGTTATTCTATCGGAGCTACTGACTCTTATAAGTTGATTACGATATATAAAAAATGGAATTCCCTATTGGTTCGGGCAGGAAGATGATGATGTTTTTATTGTGGCTTCAGTGGAGCCAAGTGGTTTATCATTTTATGCAGAGATGAGTAATAGTGATTGGAGTTCTTGGATAGAGAGATTTAAATTGGAGGCGACAAAAGTATTAGGATTTGATGTTGGTGAACCCGAAGACGGGTTTATGTAATGAAGTACACAATTTAATTGTGGGGATGATTTCGTGTTTACTGAAATGGTAACTCAGTATTTACCTGTTCTCTTAGAAAAAGAGGGTGATTATTTATTTGAGTAGAAAGACGGAATAGTAAACCTTAAAAAACAGTCCACCTATTGGTACGTTAGTTGAACAAGATTAGAGGAAATCCCTTTTAATAGGGGTTTCCTTTTATTTTTACAAATTTAAAGTTAGTTCTGTTGAGAAGCCTTAAATAAGTACCTGCCTGTGGAAATAGGAAGAATTTGCTTGCCCTTCGCAGAATTTTCTGTTATTTTTGATAGTAACAATATGTTATTAACAAAATGATACTAAGTATAACTAATTTTTTTTTTCGCTCTATGAATGAGTGGAAAAAGCGGAGGGATGTAAGATGAAAAAGGTAGCGGCTAACTGGAATCTGTTCGAAATTACGTGGTTGATACTATTTACCTCAATCGCTGTCGGGTTTACAGTGATTACAAAGGACTCTTTATTCGGATTCACGGTATTTATTACTGGGGTGTTATGCGTGGTGCTAGCAGCGAAGGGCAACCTGATGAGCTATGTTTTCGGCATGTACAATACCATCGGTTATGCTTATTTGGCCTATATTAACGGTTTGTTTGGAGAGGTTATGCTGAATCTGCTATTCTTTGTTCCAATGAATGTCATTGGCTTCTACATGTGGAAAAATAATCGCCAAAAAGACGGTAGACTGACCATGCGGCAGATGGATCTTAGAAGACTGCTCCTCGTTGGGATGGTCTGTGTAATCGGCTGTTTAGTGCTCGGATTTGGGCTTTCGTTCATTCCGGGACAGAATTCGCCTTACATTGATGCCACTACAACGGTGCTGTCTGTTGTGGCGACCTTCTTAATGGTTAGAAGATTCAAGGAACAATGGCTGGTCTATATCGTGCTAAATCTCTTTACGGTGCTGCTGTGGGCGATTCGCATGCTGGAGGGCAGCGGGGAAGGCCTACTGATGATCGTGATGTGGAGCGCGTATCTGGTCAACGCAGTTTACGGGTACTATATTTGGAATAAAGGGGCGAAGGAGGTGGCGGCATGAGCACGCTTGGACTAACACTGGGGAAGTTTGCCCCGCTGCATAAAGGCCATCAGTTCATGATTGAAACGGCGCTACAAGAGGTCGATGAATTGATCCTGGTCATTTACGAAACGACAGTCACTCCGATCCCGCTTCATGTCCGGGCAAATTGGATTCGCAGGCTCTATCCGGAAGTCCGGGTAATCGAAGCTTGGGATGGTCCGGATGGGTATTCGGATGACAGGGAGCATGAGGTTCGGGAAGAACAGTATATACTCGGTTTGCTGAACGGAGAGCAAGTAACGCATTTTTACTCGAGCGAATTCTACGGCAAACATATGAGTCTCGCTTTGGGTGCAATAGACCGGCGGGTGGATGAAGCCCGAGAACGGGTCCCGATCTCAGCGACGATGGTCCGTTCCAATCCATATCAGTACAGGGAGTTCGTAAGTGATATCGTGTACCGGGATTTGATCACGAAAGTGGTGTTCGTTGGAGCAATGTCGACGGGTAAGTCGACGATCACCGAAGCGCTGGCACGGCGATATTGCACGACGTTTGCGAGCGAATACGGACGTGATTATTGGACCGAACATCAGGTGGACCGCCGAATCGGCTTGGAAGCGTTCGATGAAATCGCAGTGGGTCATATCGAGCGCGAAGAACAGGCAATGCATGCGGCGAACCGGGTTCTGTTCGTCGATACCAATGCGATCACGACGTATATGTTCGCCCTGGATTACCACGGCCGGGCCCCCGAGCTGTTAACCCGCATCGCTCTGGAGAACGCGCAACGTTATGATCTGTTCTTTTTATGCGCTGACGATATTCCTTACGACGATACGTGGGACCGCAGCGGGGATCAGAAGCGGCATATCTTTCATAAACAGATTATCGCGGATTTGAAGGAGCGGCGGATCCCCTATATTACGCTGCGGGGGAGTCTGGAGGAACGTATTCGCAGGGTTGATGAAGTGTTGGCGAAGTTCGAGCCCTACGGGAACTATTTCGGAGAGCTGAACGGTTAAATCAAATATAAAGGAGGCATACCCACTTGGATTTGTTGGATAAGGATGGACTTACGGAATCTGAATTTTTGAAGCAATACAGGGCAGGGGATTACGAGCGTCCTTCAGTGACGACGGATATGGTTATCTTCACTGTGACGGAAGAAGAGGCTGACAGTTATCGCAAACTACCGGAAAAAGAGCTACGCGTCCTATTAATTCGCCGGGGGGCTCACCCCTTCCTGGGCAAATGGGCGCTGCCTGGCGGTTTTGTCCGGCCGAATGAGACGACTGAGCAGGCAGCAGTAAGGGAACTATGCGAGGAAACTGGCGTAGAAGACGTTTATCTGGAGCAGCTATATACGTTCAGTGATATCGGGCGCGACCCACGAACCTGGGTAATAAGCTGCAGCTATATGGCTCTGATCAATAGCGACAAGTTGGAGCTTAAGGCAGGAGATGATGCAGCAGACGCCGCCTGGTTCAAGGTATCCTATCGGCCGCTGCGGGAGCAAAAAGAACTGATTGTGGACGGATACATCAAGACGCTGGAGTACGAACTCAAACTAAGCAGTGAAGAAGAAGAACTTTCGGCGGTCGTGGCGAGGACTATGACAGCGAAGACTACATCGACTGGCACGGATTATGAGATCGTATCGAATGACGGATTGGCCTTCGACCATGCGAAGATCATAGCATGCGCTATTGATCGGTTACGGGGAAAAGTGAATTACACCGATATTGCACTGCACTTGATGCCGAAGCTTTTTACCTTGACGGAACTGCAGCAGGTTTATGAGGTAATTATGGATAAAGAGCTGTTGAAGGCGGCCTTCCGGCGTAAAGTAGCCGATCTTGTAGTGGAGACCGATCATTATACCGAAAATGCGGGGCATAGACCATCCCGCTTATATCGGAGAAATTTGGAGGGTTAACGATGATTTACAATATCGATGAGTTAAGAAAAGCATATAACGAGGGAAAAAAGTTCAAATTCGTGTTTTTTTGGGGACATACACCGCCTAAGGACGGGAGCGTTGATAAAAGCTGCTTCAGCCAATGGTGGCTGTGCCCGTTCACGGTAGAGGGAACGCAGTACTCATGCGCCGAGCAGTTTATGATGGCCGAGAAGGCAAGGTTGTTCGGCGATGACGAAATGCTGGAGTCCATCCTTAAAGCTAAGCATCCAAAGGAGATGAAGGCTTTTGGACGTGCGGTCCAAAACTTTGACAAAGATATTTGGGATAAGGAATGTTACAACATCGTCAAAAGAGCCAGCTTGGCCAAATTTTCGCAGAATCCGAAGCTTAACGATTATCTTAACTCGACGAAGAACCGCATCCTCGTCGAGGCTAGCCCGCGGGACCGTATTTGGGGGATCGGCATGGGCCAGTCCAATCCGGATGCTGAGAATCCCATGAAATGGCGGGGCAGAAATCTGCTGGGGTTCGCACTGACGGAAGCGCGGGACGAGTTGCTGCGGAGTTAGATTTATACAAGATTAAATTAATGGACTTGAGGAAATCAATGACAGGATGAGGGATGACCGTGAAATATACCGATTATATCTGCCTGAAAACAGGAAGATACCAATCAGTAGGAAAGTTTGGCGATAATATTTATGCATATGAGGTCCTTACGGGGGTAACCGACTCCCCGGAGTACCATCAAATTTCTAAGGCGGAATTCGATTCTTTTGAAACTTGGAGCCAAGAGTACATTTCGGATCTTAAAAAAATGTATGAAATCATTAACCGCCCCGTTATCTGCAGCGGCTACTTAGGGAGAGCGGAACTAAATCTTTCACTGCTTCGGAATATTTAGCTGTAAATAATATCTTCTACTGAGATTATAGAAACAATTCTTCGCTCAGAGGACAAGAACATAGTCTCACGGGATGCCGCGCTGTGCGCGGCTTTTTTTATCGGTACAAGTTCTTGTCTTTTGTTTAGGGCAAGAACTTGTCCCCAATGTCACTTAATGATGATATACTTACCTCATTAATTATGATATTGATAATCAATATCAATTGAATTGATAGGTGATATATAAATTGCAAAAGGTGAGATGAAGGAGCGCAGATAGATGCAAGACGAAGCAGCAGCAAGTCAGGTATTTACACCGGAGATGATCGATACGATGGCCCACATTTGGACACGTTCGATCATTACATTAATAGATGTACGTTTTCAGAATGTAGCGTCCCAATACCCGTTGGAGCAGTATAAAATGCCTAGTAGCATGTTTATCTATGCATGTGGAGGAGAAGCACAAATTCAACTGAATGAAACCACATTTGGAATGGAACGCTTTGGTTTAGTTCACGGAGGGAAGGGGAGCCTGCTCAGTATTTCGCCTAAAGGGGAGAATGTGAAGACCTTTATGGTATTTTATAAAGCAGAATTACCTCTTTTTTTCAAGAGGCACCTGCAGCAATTACTCGAGGAAGTAAATCCATTTGTTCAACAGTATGGTTATACACCAAGTAATCCTATCTTGCTACTCGATTGGTTTCAACAGATGATGAATGGCTGGAACCGCGGCAAAGCGATGGATCAGCTGCAGGCCAAAAGTTTTCTATATCAATTGATACATGGGGTGTACAGAGATTTTGAGAGTGGGGAGATTCGGTATCTCCAGCCAGATCCAGCCTGTTCTGCCAAGATATATCTCGATAAACATTACATGCGGCCGATTATGTTCCAAGAAATTGCCGATATGTTTGGGATCAGTGGCGGGCAATTGACGCGGCTGTTCAAAAAAAAGGAAGGCATCAGCTTACAGGAGTACCTCATTCAGAGAAGGATTGAAGCTGCCTGCCATGACTTGAAACATACAGAAGCAACCATTAAAGAGATCGCAACAGGATCTGGTTTTGCAGATGAGAAAAATTTGTTTCGGATGTTTAAGAAGTATTACAAGATGACGCCAAGTGATTATCGGAAAATAAACGCACTATCTATGCAGGTTGATGGTATTGATAATGATTCTCATTTTCTTTACTATGAGAGGGAACTAGCGGGTCTAGTCCAGTCTTATAGAGAAGGGGAATCAACCATGTTTGGAAAAGTAAGAAGTAAAGAAATGATCTTGGCGGCGACGATGAGCTTGATGCTGTTATTGTCGGCATGTGCGTCGGGAACGCCATCGAATAACGGGGGAACGGTGAATTCAAACCCTGCGCAGACACAACAGACGACACAACCGGAAGCTTCAGAAGCAGTCTCGCAGACGAGAACGATTTCCACAGTAAAGGGTGACGTTAAGGTACCGAACAACCCTCAGCGTGTTGTAGTCGATTATTTGGTTGGTGATGTGGTGGCCCTAGGTGTAACTCCTTTAGGGGTGGCGAGAGCGGCAAGGGACGGGAAAGAGGCTGTTTTTGCTAACCAGATTACAGACTCTATTAAAATAGCTATGGAGCCGGAAGATGTCATGACTCTTGAGCCTGATCTGATCATTTTAGCATGGGGCGATGAAAATTATGAAGATTTATCCAAAATTGCCCCGACAATTTATGTCCCTTATGGTGATATGACTACAGAAGAGCGGATACATTTTATTGGTGATGTTTTGAACAAGCAGGAAGAGGCTAAGGCTGTTCTGAGTGCTTATGCCGGAAAAATAGAAGAAGCGAAGCTAGCCCTTCAGAATGCAGGTCTTTCAGACGTGACGATTACTATGGGGGAATTCAGTGATAAAAGTAACTACATCGCTGGAGCCAAGCATGCGGTTGGCGAGCTTGTTTATAATGGACTTAAAATGAAGGCACCTTCAAAAGTTCAAACTGATATTATTGACACAGATAAATATTGGGGAGATATCTCTATGGAGGTCTTGGCTGCTTACATAGGGGATTATCTAATCGCTATAGGAGATACGGAAGTCCCTACTGATAATGCGGTCTGGAAATCGCTACCTGCTGTGCAACATAATCGGATCATATCGGTGGGTACATCGCTATCTTGGTCCACGGATATAATGACTTCCAGTGCATTGATTGATCATATTGTAAATCAATTGCTGGCTATGGCTAGATAAGGATTTTGACGAGGTAAAAAGAAGTACTCCAATTTGTAAATATGACTATCAGTAGGTAAGGAAAGGAAAGCGTAATGAAAAACAAGCCTGAACAAAAACGCCGTGGGGCGGTGAATTTCACCATGTACATGGTGGTAGGGCTTGGATTAACGGTTCTCATGTCGGCGGCGTCGATTAGCTTCGGCGCCGCCGACATGAGGTTAGCGACTGCATGGGAGGCTATTTTCCGATTTGATCCAACGCTCACTGAGCATCAAATTATACAAACCCTACGTCTTCCGCGTACCGTAGCCGATCTGATCGTCGGATGCAGCCTTGCGGTATGTGGGGCTATTATGCAGGGAACGACGCGAAATCCGCTGGCTGACTCCGGGCTGATGGGCATCAGCTCTGGTGCAGCATTCGCGATTGCTCTTTGCCTGGCCTTTCTGCCGGGTTATTCGTATGGGCATATGATGCTGTTTGCTTGTCTGGGAGCAGCACTCGCGACCGGGATCACTTACTTCATCGCGTCACTGGGCAAGCGCGGGATGACGCCTCAGCGGCTGGTACTGGCAGGACTGTCCATCTCTATGCTATTTGGCGCACTCAGTCAGTATTTAGCGATCAATTATAATCTGGGTCGAGCATTAGCATTCTGGACGGCAGGCAGTACAGCGGGGGTCAAGTGGGGGGAATTGCTGATCATCTCACCGCTATTTGTTGGTGGTGTACTGCTGGCGCTGGCGCTATCTCCTTCTGTTACACTGCTCAGTTTGGGGGATGATGTGGCAAGTGGACTCGGTATTCGTAGCGGACTGGTCAAAGGTTTATCGACGATTATCGTGCTCGTGCTGACTGGATTAGCTGTTGTCTTAGTTGGTCCGATCGGGTTTGTTGGTCTGATTACCCCACATATTGTGCGATACATGGTCGGTGTCGACTATCGTTACATTATTCCGGCAGTTGCACTATATGGTGCGTTGCTGACCGTGTCGGCCGATCTGGCTGGCCGCTTGATCAATAAGCCGTTCGAAACACCGATTGGTATTATATTTTCTATCATTGGTGTGCCGTACTTTCTCTTCCTGGCTCGCAAGCAAAGGAGGGAATCTGAATGATCAAGCAGCGTTATACGGTGCAAAGGGGCATTATCGTCAATATAGTGCTTATGGTGCTCATCCTTATTTTTGCTGTCATTAGCATGAATTCTGGCAAAATGAATCTTTCACCGCTAGAAGTGCTGAATGTTCTCCTCGGAAACGGTACAGATAAGCAAAATCTGATCGTGTTCGATTTTCGCCTGCCACGAATCACACTGTCGATCTTGGTAGGTCTGGGAATGGGAGCGGCTGGGGTCGTGATGCAGAGTTTGCTGCGTAATGACATGGCTAGTCCAGGGACGCTGGGGATTAGTTCGGGATCGGGTTTGTTTGTCCTGTTCTTCGTCGTATTCATCGCATCGACAGGAAAGGGCTCCTTTATTGCCCTACCACTACTGGCCTTTGTTGGCGGATTATTGGCGGCGGGATTGATCTTCTTATTATCGTATCGCCGTGGGCGAGATATTTCGCCAATCGGTTTGATCTTAACCGGGGTCGCACTCGGAAGCGGGTATGAAGCGCTGACCACCTTCCTGACTCTCAAGCTGAATGATTCGCAGATGGATTTCATGCTGCATTGGCTGGCGGGAAGCTTATGGGGCGCTGATTGGCGTTATATTTCCGTACTGGCACCATGGGTCTTGATTTTACTCGGCTATATTTTCTACAAGTCTCGCATACTCAACACCCTCCATCTGGGCAATCAGACGGCAGAAGGGCTGGGTCTTGCCGTGAAGCGGCAGTTTTTGGGGTTGTCGGTCGCTGCGGTTGCTTTATCCTCTGGCAGTGTGGCCGTGGGCGGAAGCTTCTTTTTCGTTGGCTTGATCGCTCCGCATGTGGCAAGAAAACTGGTCGGGCCCGATCACAAATTGCTCGTTCCGGCTGCCAGCCTGACCGGAGGATTAGTCGTGGTGCTGGCTGACACGATTACGCGCACGGTTAGCTTGGGGGGAGATGTGCCGACGGGAATCGTCATTACGGTCATCAGTGTTCCGTACTTTCTTTATTTACTATCGAAGGCCAATTAGGAGGACGTCATGGAAAGTATTACAGCGCAACAAATCGATATTGCCTATAATGACACGCTTATCGTAAAAGAACTGAACTTGCAGATTCCGCGTGGACAGATTACCTCGATTATTGGTCCCAATGGATGCGGCAAATCAACCGTACTAAAGGCAGTCGGTCGGTTGCTCAAGACGAATAATGGTACGGTTTATCTGAATGGCGCCGATATCCGTACGCTGTCCACCAAGGAAGTGGCCAAGCAGATGGCGATTCTGCCGCAGACGCCGACCGCACCGAGCGGTTTGACGGTCGGTCAATTAATCGCCTATGGGCGTTTTCCACATCAACGGGGCTTCGGCAAGCTCTCCAAAGAGGATAAGCAAGTAGTAGCCTGGGCCCTATCGGTTACACAGCTTACAGCGTTTGAGCATCGTGAGGTCGATACGCTATCTGGCGGTCAGCGTCAGCGCGTATGGATTGCGATGGCGCTCGCCCAGCAAACCGATCTGATCCTGCTGGATGAACCCACAACCTATCTGGACCTGGCGCATCAGCTTGAAGTGCTGGAACTGCTCTATGAACTAAATCGCAGTCAACAGGTGACGATTGTGATGGTGCTGCATGACCTGAATCTGGCAGCACGCTTCTCCGACTATATGGTGGCGATTCGTGAGGGTCAGGTGGTGGAGCATGGTTCGCCAGAGCGTGTAATGACGGTACGGACGCTGCGTGAGGTATTTGCCATTGATGCCGAGATTATGCTGGAACCACGAACAGGGCGACCGGTGTATGTGACGTACGAGCTCTTGCGTGATAATCGTAGAGAACAAGGTGTGGATCAAGGATTCCCAAAAGCTAAGGAACAGAAGGAGGCGATTGCCACTTGAAAATCGCATAGCGTGTCCTCCTAGGCGCACGGAAATACTGGTGCAGTTAGGCATTGGATTTGCCGGTGTCATGATAGCCACGATTCAACGCGTATAGCCTTTGGTGTAGCTTCCACAAGCAACTAACTCCATGAAAGTGGGCTAAGGCTTGTTGCAGAGGGGAGAGATAATAATAAATAACAACATATCCTAAATTCACAGCCGCAGGTAACTAGCTTGCGGGCTTTTTTTATTATTCGGAGCACTAGATTACGTGATTAATTTGAGAGAACCAGTATATATAACTCTAAATGAAGCAAGGAGGACTATTGAAGGTATCAGAGGAATGCGCAACAAGCAGATTGCCCGGAAACTGCAGATGGGGACCGCAACACAGCAGTTGAGAAGATCAGCTGGTTCAGACTCAGGCGCACAATCACAATAGAATCTAAACGTGGCTGAAATCTTGGAACAGATGTATCACACGGTGAAGACAAATCGGGCTGAACCGTACCATAAATAGGGTGAAAAGTTGAGTTGAAGGTTGAAGCTTTAATGCTAAATATATCAGGAATAGTTCTCCATCATTTGATATAAATAATTTCGAAAGTCTTCAACATAGGTTTTGGGCTCTACAACTTTTAGATGAGTGCCGAAGCTTGCTAAAAGTTGAAATCCCATACGATTTTGTGGGACATAAATGGTTGCTAATAAAAATCCAGAATTATGGTCTTCAATACTTCTTCGACCATACCTTTCGATGATTTGATCTTTTATGCTAGGCGATATCCAGGCCTTAATCGTGACGAATTCAGGTAGATAATTTGCTTCGTGTACTTGCTCTGACCAATCGTCTCTAGGATGAAACGCGCGTTCATCCATAGTAATATGATCGATCCGAGATAACTTGAAAGTTCGATATCCCTGTCGATGTAAACAGAATCCTTTCAAGTACCAACTCGATTCGCTAAAATGCAGCTCATAGGGCTCGACCATTCTATTCGTTACAGCCCCGTCCTTATCTGTATAATCAAACGAAACCAGCCTCTTTTTTGAAATGGATTCTTGATATGTCTTTAAGGTTTCAAGAATCTCGGACCGACCTTCCCAATCATAAAACGACAGTTGAATGGAACGATTTAGAGACAATGGACTAACCATTGCCTCTATTTTTTTTATCGTTCTTTCAACTTCTTCAGTACGGAGGATTTGTTCCAATCCGCCGAGCGCAGTTAATATATTCTGTAAATCGGAGCTGCTTAAAGGGCGTTTATCAACCTTGTATTCATCCATTATGCCGTAGCCCCCTTTGACCCCATTGACAGAGTAGATCGGGATGTTCGATAAGCTCAATGTTTCCATATCGCGAAGGATCGTTCTTTTGGAGACATTGAATAGTTGTGAGAATTCCGTTGTAGAAACAACCTCTTTTTTCAGCAATATCATGATAATCGAAATGAGTCTCTCCACTTTGTCCATAATTGCCCTCTTTTTTTACATGATTTCAGAAAGGTGACACCTAGATGTCACCTTTTATTCATTATACTACAAGTATCACAAGAAGGAGGTTTTAATTCAATGTTTAATCCAACCGATTTTCCCAAGCCCACCCTTATTTCAGCCAACGGTGTGGAACTCGAAGTGTTTGAAGCAGGCCGAGAAAACGCAGGAAAACCTATTGTACTCTGCCACGGCTGGCCAGAGCATGCCTTTTCTTGGCGCCATCAGATGGACGCACTTGCCGCAGCGGGCTACCATGCCATCGTCCCCAACCAGCGGGGTTACGGCAACTCATCCCGTCCGACCGAAGTAACAGACTATGACATTGAACACTTGTCGGGTGATCTCATCGCGCTTCTCGATCACTATGGATACGAGGACGCTACCTTTGTCGGTCATGACTGGGGTGCATTCGTCGTTTGGGGACTGACCTTGTTGCATCCAAACCGCGTCAATAAAGTGATAAATCTGAGCTTGCCTTACCAAGAGCGCGGAGAAAAACCCTGGATCGAGTTCATGGAAGAAATACTTGGCGGCGATTTCTATTTCGTCCACTTCAATCGACAGCCAGGCGTCGCGGACGCCGTATTCGAAGACAATACATACAGGTTCCTTCGCAACCTGTACCGGAAGAGCGAGCCTCTCAGAGCACCTGAGCCAGGTATGGCGTTGATCAATCTCGCCAGAGCAGAAACACCGCTCGGTGAGCCCGTATTGAGCGAAAGCGAGCTGGCCGTTTACGTCTCCGCTTTTGAAACATCAGGGTTCACGGGCAGCATAAATTGGTACAGGAACCTTGACCGCAACTGGCGCTTATTGGCGAAAGTGAACCCAATCATCCAGCAGCCGACCCTCATGATCTACGGCGACCGGGATGTGGTTGCGAAGTCTGAAAACCTGACAAAGTTCGTGCCCAATGTGGAAGTGGTCAATCTGGATTGCGGTCATTGGATCCAGGAAGAAAAGCCGGAAGAAACAAACCAAGCGATTTTAAAATGGCTGGAACAATGGGAGATGTAGTTTTTTTCAACAACCAAGAAGAGTTTAACGATTGGTTAGAAGAACATCATGCTGAAGCTAGTGAAATTTGGGTGGGCTATTTTGGGATAAGTACAGGTCGTGCAAGCCTTACTTGGTCTGCATCAGTAGATGCCGCTCTTTGTTTTGGGTGGATTGACGGTATACGAAAAACCATTGATAAACAAAGCTATAAGATTCGCTTTACTCCGCGCAAAGTAAATAGTGTATGGAGTGCTGTGAACGTAAAGAAGGTAAAAGCACTAATACAGTTTGGAAAGATGAGACCAGAAGGAATGCACGTCTTTAACAACAGAACCGATGCACAAGGCTATTCCTCTGAACAAAGAAACGTGGAACTTGCCAAAGAATATGAAGAACAAATCAAGGCAAATCAAACAGCCTGGCTATTCTTCACTAATTTATCACCATCCTATAAAAGAGATTCAATCTGGTGGGTAATGAGCGCCAAGAAAGAAGAAACACGATTAAGAAGGCTTGGAATATTGATCGCTTCATCTGAAGAAGGGCTAAAATTTCAACATTGCAAAAAATATATTACAGAATAAGGAAATATAAATAACAAAAGAATGGTTAAACGGATTTTTGGTACTGCATAAATCTGGGTCTATTGTTTCCCTGATCTATAGGAGAGAGGAGCTACTGTATTTCTCAATCAATTAGGGTTTAATTCTCATCAAAAGTCAGAACGTTTTAAATGCGAGGCATAAATCAAATCGCTAAATGAAGAAGGGATGAAACAGCTCATCCAAAATCGCAACCCCCTTCATTTTCATGGTACAGCCGACCCTCATGATCTATGGTGACCGGGATACGGTCCAGAGGTCTGAAAACCTGACAAAGTTCGTGCCTAATGCAGAAGTGGTCAATCTGGATTGCGGTCATTGGATCCAGCAAGAAAAGCCGGAAGAAACAAACCAAGCGATTTTGAGATGGCTGGAAGAGCAGAATGATGCTGAATAGAGTCGCTTAGCAAGCAAAACTTAGAAAAACAATAAGGACACCCAAACAGGCAAGGTCATTAAGTTAAGCTCAAAGGTAAGAACGGGAATAAAAATGGAATTCAAAACGGCATGGGAAAGCCCCGTGCCGATCGCTGTCAATACGAGTCCTGAATGAACTTCATTAACAATCTCTTGAATTTCAAGTACTGTCCATGGAGATGTCTCGTCCTCGCTCAATGCATAATCAACATAGGTTAAGTTCGACGGAGTAACATCTGTTACTCCAGTAGTGTCAAATATTGAGTGGTCAGGCGCATCGCCAGCTTGCTGAACGTAGTAAGCATTAATCGTATCCAACGCGGCTTGTGGAGACAATGGTGCAGGTGTTTGTGTAGGTGTCTGCGTTCTATAGATGTTACGCTGAACCGTACCATTAAATAGGGTGAAAATTAGTTGTGAATGAAGTTTATATAGAGATAAAATTAACCCCTAAGATGACTCTTAGTTTTTTTCATATGACTTAATACAACAATATTTACAAATTCATGATACGATATTGCTAAATCGGGAGATAGATGCTCCATATTTAAGATAGAATTAATTATTGATAGAACTGTTGAAGATGAATCATAACAAAATGATTGATGATCAACGAAGAATGTTTACTGAAACTATTATGACTCTGTAGAATGGGGGCCACTATATGTCATTAGCTAATAAAAAAGAAGAGTGTTTCCTTATCGAGACATTAAAATCGCATATACCAAATGTAGAGGAATTACTGAATCCAGCAGTTGAGGAATCAGAAATAGATCTTTTCGAGAGCATGATGAACTGCAAATTTCCAGAAGATTTCAGAAAGTTATACATGAATTCTAATGGAGAAGGAGAGCAGATTTTTGGCGTTATGGCTGGTCTTGGTTGGATGAACATTGAATCGATAGTAAGCAACTGGAAGTCCCTTTTAGAATCAGCTTATGATATTATATCCAGCAAATCAGATGTAATAAAAGACGGGAACTACAGAGAAGGCTGGATTCCTTTTGCTGAAGATGGTGGTGGCTCATTTTTGGCAATAGATTTAGACCCCGGAGAAAAGGGCGTTTATGGGCAAATTATCACGATAGATCATAATTCTCATTTTTCCTATGTTATTGCAGAAAGTTTGGGACATTTCTTTGAATTTATCGATTCGAGTCTCAGAAATAGTAGTATTGGTATTCGTGAAGAAGAAGATGTAATCATATTATCCCGTGAAAGTGGAAGTTTGTTAGATGATATTTTGGCTTTGACTAATTTGAATATCGAAGAGAACAGCCTTATCCCTGTAAGCGGATTTTGGGAAGAGTATTTTAAAGACGATGTTGAAAGTGGTTTTGTATCTTCAAAAACATTGAAAAAAAAGAGAATGGTATTTATTAGAGCTGATCAAGCTCAAAAATACGGAGCAATATCTTTGGATATTTTAACCCATATGGTTAATCTTAAAGAACTTATTATACATGCGGATGAAATTACTAATTTTGATGTACTTCAACGCTTGGCCTCTTTAGCAGAACTTGTGATAGGATCAGAAGCTTTTAAAGAGTCTGATTTGAAGTACTTAGTTTCTTTAGATGGGTTAAGGAAGCTAACATTAATAGGACTTCCATTAAAAGATATACATACACTGAAAGATATAAAGAAATTAAAGAGTTTGAGATTATGTAGAATGAACTCAATTGATAGGGGATTAATAGGAACTATAAAAAATTTGAAGGAACTAAGTTTAGAAGAAATGGAGGTTGGCGACCTGCTTTATATTTCAAACCTTAGTAAGTTAATAAAACTAGAGCTCAAACAAGTGACAATACCACATTTATCATTCTTAAAAGCTTTAAAGAATCTAACGGTTTTTGAGACAGATAGCTGTGCAATAGATGAATCACATATAGAGGTTATAGGAGAATTGAAGAAATTAAAGCAGTTCACTTATCCGGTTGGAGATTTAACAATACTCAAAAATTGTATGAGTCTAAAGCAGATTGGAGTAGATGCATCAAGACTTAAAGGTTTGGAGGAAATTTCAGACTGTAATATAGTCGATATAACTATATTTCATGCAACATCGAAAGAGAACGCGAAGTCCGTAGTTGCGGAGTTTAATAAATACTTTAAACTTCAGTCATATGGATGGCAGGTAACATGGAAAGATTAATGAAGCTTGCCTACACTGAGCTTTATCAAAATAGGGTGAAATTTTTATAAAAGAAAGGAGACAGAGCAAGAAGCAAGAGAAGCAGAAGTGCCCAAGGAAAGGAGGTGGTGCCCCATTGATTCAGAAGGACTCCTCCCAACATCCCGGCGCCGGCGATAGCCAGATTCCAAACCGTTGTATTGATAGGCATCACGATATCCACACCTTGCTTCCCATCAGCCTGAGCAAGTGCTGTCTGCAACAATGTTGCCGCACCACCGAATGTCAGCCCCCACAGCGCAACAGAAATGAAGATAATAGTACCATGCTCACTCCAAAGTCCTAGTACAAGAGATATCAGAGCAAATCCCAATCACCCAGATTCCCACCAGTGCCATAATTCCAAAAACAAGCAGAACCTGTCCGAGATAGGGTTCAAGCCCCATATCATCCAGGAAAGGAGAGATATAGGTGTACAAAATATTATGAGTCAGCATCCAGGCAAGAACCACAACCAAGATAGGAATCACCCCAGGTGTGAGTAAAACTTTGAATACTGAAATGCGTTTATCAGCTGACTGTCCAGGATAATAAAGCAGCGACAGTCCAAGACTTGATAAATAAAGTCTTAGACTGCCGCTGTTCAATTATCATTTCCCGTTAGTTTATTCAAGGATGCTACGAAAAAACTATATATTTAGATTTTCATATTCAGATTAATGCCTGATTGAAGGATTTAATGAAAATAAATAAAAAAACACCATACTATTTTAACAAAAAATTACTGAACATGTATTTCCGATTTGATATCATGTTGACTTAAAAATTTCATTAAATCATTACTCAGCTGTACAATCTCATTGTTAGCATTATTCGCATAATCCGGCAACATCATATCCCTAACCATCTTAGTTCGTAGCCATGTCATAAAGAAAAGATCCAAAAATAAGTTTGGAAATTTAAGCACCATTTTAAGCATTGGAGGATCAATTGAAACGCCAGCTTTTTGTATTGCCCTTAGATACGCTTTTAAAGTGACTGTTATTTTGCGTGCCGTCTTTCTGTTTCTGGCTGTTTTTTCGTCAATGATCTTATTCTCAGAATGCAAAAAACTCAACATGGCAATGTCTGATACGGAATGTGAGATTAGATACGCTTGCATATCCTTTTTAATAACGTAGGGAAGCTTTGCAGTTTTAAATAATTTTGCGAGGTTTTCTATACGTTCTGTCACTGCACCATTAATTTCTCCAAATGCAGTTGCCGCTATAAACTTTGGTAGAAATCGCGCATGTAATACTCCATCTTTAATCTGTCCTCCGAAGCCGGGAAAAGCTGGTAGAAGTCTATCCCCTACGATATCCAGCCACGAAGAAAATCCAATTGAATTACTAATCATCGTAACTATATTTTTGCTTTGATTATCTTTTAGCGCTAACAATGCTGATTCGGACCTATCATAACGAACAGTAACGAAAATAAAATCGTATACATCGTCATTTTCGAGCGTATCCATGACATTCACTTGTATCGATCTAACTGTACCTTTTTCTATATACTGCAGGCCATTTTCTCTTAATGATGTATATCTATTCGAATGTGCAAACAGGCTAACGTCATACCCTGCTTCAATAAGCTTTATTGCGTACATGCTCCCGATGACACCTGCACCAAAAATTAAAATTCTATCTTGTTTTCCCGACATATAAACCACCTCTACTTATTAATATTCCCTTTTTATTATCCGACAACATGTTGTATGATGTGATTATAAATCTTCATTATTCCTTGATCAACCATCAGTTTTTTATGATTTGTCGGATGATATTCTTATTCACTAGTAGGAGGGAAACATGAAAAAGCAACCCCAAATAACGGAGAAAACGAGACAAAAATTTGTAGAAGTTTTTTGTGAGTTGTATAGCCAAAAGCCGATTGAGAAAATTTCGATTCAGGAAATTTCGAATAAGTCAGGATATAACCGCAGCACCTTTTATCAATACTTTACTGACATTTACGAATTGTTAGACTCTGTTGAAAATGACTTATTGAATGACATGAAAAAAGAATTGGCGAATAAAGAGCTATCGAAGGATACGGTTCAAGATACGCTCAATTGTCTGGACAAAAAAGAACATCTCCTGGTTCTCAACGCCCTTTTGGGTGATTATGGAAGTGCCCGTTTTTTAAAACGCTTAAAAAAAGAAATCGCTTTGGATCAATTAGAATTAGACGTTCCTCAAAACCAATCCTTAACGCCATACTTCATTGAGTTTTACCTGACAACTGCTCTTTCTTTGTTTCGTCTTTGGCTCCAGCGTCAAAAGGATTTATCGTCAGAAGAATTTTTCAAGTTAGTGGAGAACCTATATTCAAGAGGGATTACGCCCTATTTTAAAGAATGAGTCTGTCATTCAAACCAAATCCATATGTTCTATAACAATAAAAAAGCGCGCAAAAGCTTGTTTACACAATATACTCCATAAAAACTGACCTAACTTACTCTTAAGGTGGACGATGTTATAGACCACGAGATGGGGCGTTATTGCTTATATATGTACGGAGTGAGAGATATGAACATCATTAATCAATATAGCAATGAGGATTTAGCAGATTTTCTACACAGTGCTATTATGCATCATTAATCTCAATTGTGAACAGGAAAATTGGGCTGAAAATAGGAAAACCACAGATTGAACTAACGGGAAACATGGGGAACTTCATCGTTATAGGACCCTTTATGAAGTATATTCATGCTGGCAATGGACAACGCTTAAGGTTAAGTATTATCTTATGCGGGAGGTCATCACTTCTTGAAATTTGAACTAGGACGTTGCTTACTGAATGAACGATTGATGGAATCCGGGAAGTCTGCGGAATGGCTGGCAAAAGACTTGCTTTTTAAACCGGAACGAGTTTACGACTTTATTGAAAACAAAAGAGTGATGCCACTCAAAATTGCCATATCGATCGCCGATTCCATCGGTTGTGATGTTCGTGCCTTGTATGAATTAATTCCGAATGATAATGAAGTAAAGGGAGATTAATGGAATAAGTGGTAGGTTGCATTAAGACTACGAATGTGATCTATTAAGCTAAGATAATGGGAAACGATAGCTCAATCAAAATAAAAAGGCAGCCGGTCAAATGATCGGCTGCCTTTTTATTAAGCTAATAAGCAGTTTACAGAAACGAAACTGATACATTTTGGATTCAGAAACCGTCTTTATACTGAAGCAGCAAAAGGAGGGGGGTTAGGCTAGCTAGGTAGGAATGATTGGAACAAATGAAAATGAATTTTTTTTAAAGGAGACTTGAGATGAGATTGTTTGAATTATTGCTATATTTGTCAAACATCAGTTTATTTGTATTAACAGTTGTATTAAAAAAAGGTCAGCGTATTATTCCAGTATTCGTTGCAAGCGGGATCGCCGCAGTTTTGCTGGTCATTCATTGGACGGTAGAAGGATACAGAGTTCAGCTGTTTTTCCCATATTGCATAACGGTCATTTTTTTAGCCATTTCAGGTTATAGTTATTTTAAAAAAAGCAGTTTCCAAAAAATCCCTCGATTCCTGTTGGGTTCAGCTTATACCGCTATAGCGATCATGCTGGTCGGAACAGCTGTTCTCATGTATGCTTTTCCTGTATTTAAACTCCCTGAACTGACAGGGGAATTTAAGGTAGGAACGCAAACGTTTCATTTTGTGGATACCAATAGAGAAGAGATTTTTGATAAAGCAAGAGAGGGTAAAAGAGAATTGATGGTTCAGGTATGGTATCCGACTCAAGCTGGTAGTGGCAAGCGAACTGCTTTTATTCCCGATACGCGGATTTTAAGTTATATGGCCGCAAACTATGGTCTTCCCGGGTTTACTTTTCAACACCTGAAGTACGTATCCAGTTATGCATATTCGGAGGCGGAAATCTCTACGGCACAGACTTCATACCCACTGATCCTTGGGAATCCCGGCAACGGCTCTTCTAGATTCCTCCACACTTCGCAAGCCGAATATCTCGCGAGCCACGGATATATCGTGGCAATGATCGACCACACCTACAACACATTTGCAACCGAGTTTCCGGACGGTCGAATCACGACCAGCACAACCAACGACTTATTCTCGCCTGACCATAATTATCGGACGGAAAGCAGAAATCGCGACAAGTTAGGGAAAGTTTTAACCGACGATGTGGTGTTTGTGCTGGACCAATTCGAGCTTATCCAATCGGGGCAGATTCCAAGTCATCTAAAAGGCTGGATTGATCTCGACCATGTCGGGGTGTTCGGTCATTCTATCGGCGGAGCAACGGCTTATGACGCTTCTTACGATCCGCGAATCGCGGTTGGCATAGATCTGGATGGAGGGCTTTATCGTCTGCGTGAAAGAGAGGGACTGCGAAAGCCGTTTTTGTTCCTCAACTCGGAAAGCTATTTCGAAAAATTAAAAATGGTGATGGATAACCGGGTCTACACGGATGCAGAAATTAACCGTATGGGCTCAACCAGAGAGTGGGAGGATCAAGTAACGGAAGATAAAAAGTTGGAGCTTGAACGGATGCGCAAAGCGGTCGACGAAGGGGGACAAGTCCTCTATATCGAAAATACGGAGCATTTGAATTTTACCGACGTACAGTTCATTTCTCCGATTTTCAAAATGCTGGGCATTACAGGAAAGATTGAGCCCGATAGAGCGGACTCTGTTACCAATACCTATATGCTGAATTTCTTCGATATGTATCTGAAAAATCAAGACGGAATCTTAATGAAAGGACCAGATAGCCGCTTTCCGGAGGTGAAGTTCGTAACCTCGCTATAAATTACCGAGCAGGTTAATAAGATTGCAGTTATTTTTGACTGAAGCAACATCATTACGCTTATGGGGAACGATCAATCCATACACGATCGCAGCCGTCTAGATGATCGGCTGTCTTTTTATTAAGCTAACGGCCACCCGTTAACTTTACCCTTTTAAGTACCGTAGCCGAAGTAGACAATCTTCTTGTCCACCGACATGTTATATAACGAACTGTCCAAAGACACAAAAGTGCCAACATAAGCTACTCGACAAAAGCTTGTTAAATCAGGCTTTTCTTTTTTTTATGTAGGTACATTTGTGTCAAAAAAAATGCACAAATGTATCTACATTGTGGTTTATTGACTTAAAGTTACCTACATAGTCGCGCTATGATGGGGAAGGGATCCGTTCGGAGGTAAGTCACCACAGACCAGTCGGAAGGAGTGAAGAAGAAAGCTAAGAGAGCACATCGTCAACAGTGATTAGAAAATCTATTCTTTACCGATCGTTCTCAATATGTTACATTTACTATTAGGGAGGGAATCGAATGGCAAGAAGCAAAGAATTCGAAGAGAACGAAGTATTAGATAAGGCGATGAAGCTTTTTTGGGAACAGGGTTACGAGAAGACATCTTTGACAGATCTTGTAGAGCATATGGGAGTTCATCGAAGAAGTTTATATGACACATTTGGCGACAAGCATACGCTGTTTTTGAAAGCCATGGACCGTTTTCGCGATAAAGTGAATGCTGAGCTTTCAAGAGAAGTTAAACGTTCCAAGACTGCAACTGAGGCACTTCAGCTTATCTTTAGTTTCATAATAAATGGTGAAGAAGATTCGCCCTCAGGCTGTTTGATGGTGAATTCAGCGGTGGAATTAGCAATGCGCGATGCCAATGTGGATTTGAAGTCCATTGAATCGTTCACATTATCAGAGAAGCTGCTCAAAGATATTATTCTGTGGGGCCAGCAGGATGAAGAATTTAGCTTGGATTTCAATGCCGACGATCTAGCGGAACATCTGCATTCTGTTTTTGTGGGATTAAGGGTAATGACTAGGACCTCAGTGCCTAAAGAAAAATTACATCGAATAGCCGATTTATCAATTAAACTTTTATATAAGTAATTATTATTTAAATATAATTGCTTATGCATATTCTAGAATGATTGTTCTCATAACTGAGTCTTGTCTCGTTTAAAGATCTCTTTAAACGATCCTTCTTATATGTTTTTTAGAATGATCATTCCCATATAGTGAATAAACGATGAATAAAAGGAGTAACAAAAATGATAATTTCTGAACAAGTAGCATTTGTCACTGGAGCAAATCGAGGTTTTGGCCGCCATCTCACGCTGGAGCTTTTATCCAGAGGGGCTAAGGTTTATGGTGGTGCAAGAAATCCGGAAACCATTAACATTCCAGGCGTTATACCAGTAAAGCTTGATATTACCAACACTCAAGAAGTTGAAGCAGCTGTTATCCTCGCTAAGGACGTGACGCTTTTAATCAACAATGCAGGCTCAGCTACTGGCGCCACTTTGCTGGACGATGAGGTAGAAAAAATACATTTGGAGTTTGATACGCATTTCTTCGGTACGCTGTCCATGGTTCGTGCTTTTGCACCAATAATTGAAAAAAATGGGGGAGGATCTATTTTAAATGTTCTTTCCGCATTATCTTGGTTTAGTTCAGGAACTGTAGGTGCTTATTCAGCTGCAAAGGCTGCAGAGTGGGCATTGACGAACGATTTACGTTTAAATCTATATCCTCATAATATAAGAGTATCAGGATTACATGTGGGCTTTATGGATACAGACATGACAACCAGCTTAGAAGTCCCCAAAGCAAGCCCTGCAGATATCGCAAAAATAGCTATTAATGGCATAGAATCTGGCAGCTTTGAAATTATTGCTGATGATAACAGCCGAATGATACAAGGTGGACTTGCAGGTGGCGTTCCTGCACTGTACCCTCATCTTTCTTAATAACAATTTCATTTCTAATTTAATTCATAAAGGGGAATAATAAATGAACAAATTGTGGAGTAATACGAAAATTGGAAATATGGAATTACCTCATCGTTTAGCAATGGCACCTATGACACGTAGTAGAGCACAGAAGGACGGCACACCTGGAGAACTAAGCTCTCTTTACTATGCTCAGAGAGCATCAATGGGATTAATTATTAGTGAAGGTACACAACCATCTGATGATGGTCAAGGTTATTTAAATTCACCTGGCATCTATACTGAAAAGCAAATAGAAGGTTGGAAAAAGGTTACGGATGCGTTGCATGAAGCAGGTGGCTTTATGTATATACAATTAATGCATGTGGGCCGTATATCGCACCCCGACAATACTCCGCATCATCGACAAGCAGTTGCACCTTCTGCGATCGCACCTGGTGTAGAAATGTTTACTGCTAAAGGAATGCAGGAAATACCCGTCCCACGAGAGCTAAGTGAAGAAGATATTCAAAATACTATTGCAGACTTCCGAAGAGCAGCTGCAGCAGCTATTAAAGCAGGTGCTGATGGGGTTGAAATTCATGGAGCCAACGGTTATCTAATTAATCAATTTATTAGTGAAAATTCTAATAAACGAATCGATAAATACGGTGGATCTGTGGAGAACCGTGCTCGGTTTGCAATTGAAGTAACAAGAGCAGTCGTTGAAGAAATTGGAGCAGAAAGAACCGGTTTCCGTATTTCACCAGGAACACCTCTTGGTGGGATTGTTGAAGGCGCACAAGGACCAGAGGTTTATCGCCATCTTGTAAAAGAATTAGCTAATTATAATTTAGCATACCTCCATGTGATGCATTTAGGGAATGAAATACTGCTCCATGAAATTCGTTCAATTTGGACAAATCCATTATTGGTCAATCGAGTAGGGCGGGCACTTGAAGATATTAGTGTAGATATTGATAGTGGTACTGCTGATGTCGTACCAGTCGGTATCTGGTCTTTAGCTAATCCGGATTTTGTGGAACGACTAAAAAAAGGAACACCTTTAAATGAAGTTGATCCTAAAACATTATACTCTGGTAACGGAAGCTCAGGTTATACAGACTACCCTAGAATGGAAGAATTAAAAACTCAACATCAATAAGAATATGTGGAATCACAACTGGCGTACAACTGAAAATTGTACGCCATAAAATTTTCAAATGGAGAGGAAGCTGGCAGAACATGAGAGCTGCTCAAATACAATACTCAAAAGAAATTCATTTGGAAATAAACAATGTTAAGATACCGGAAATCGATAATCGTGAGGTACTCATTAATTTTAAATGGCAGTATCCGAATGATTACTGATTATGATTTCCCATTAACATTAGGTAATGAACTATCTGGTGTTATAGAAGCATGTGGTAAAGATGTTGTTAATTTTCAGGTTGGTAACCGAGTTTATACGAGGTTGCCGGTGAATAAAATAGGAGTTTTCGCTGAATATGTGGCGGTCAAAGATGAAGCTATATTTAAAATGCCTAAATATCGGATTAACTCGAACTTGTATCTCGAATATAAATTGACTGAATTAGAACAACATAAAAAATCCGTAGGCTATTACCTAATAGATATAGTATTTTTAATTGAAGAATTTTTTTGAAGATAGATTTTTTGTTATCATTATAGGGAGGATGACATCTATATTTATGTAGGTAACTTTGTGTCATTGTATGTCGGTGGACAACAACATAGTCCCATTAGAGCCCGCGCCAAGCGCGGGTTTTCTGTTTTAAGGGAGCAAGTTCTTGTCCTTTGCTCAGGACAAGAACTTGCTCCCATGCCGATAATGGACAAGAATATGGTACTATTGCCGATTTTATGTTCATCTAATTTTCTGATCTGATTTTTGCAGGCTATACCTTAGAACATCCATAGCAGTAAAAACAGATCTTTGTTACAAGCAGAAGAAAAGTTGAAACGTTTCCAAAATAAATATTGAAACGTTTCCATTTTGGTGATATTATAATTTCCATAGAGAGGTCGGGGGTGTTAAATGACAAGTATTAAAGATGTTGCAAACTTAGCAGGCGTTGCTGTAGGAACCGTGTCCAGAGTCATTAACAACTCTGGCGCTGTAAAACCCAAGACACGCAAAAAAGTGGAGGAAGCTATACAAGAACTGAATTACTTCCCTAATGAAGTGGCCAGGAATTTCAAGATGCAGAAATCTAAGATGGTGGCTCTACTACTTCCAAGTATCTGGAATCCATTCTTTTCTGAATTGGCTTATTACATTGAGGATGAGTTGGACCGGGAAGGCTTTAAGCTTATGTTATGTAATAGTGGAGGCAAGCCTGAAAAGGAGCTATATTATCTGGAAATGCTCCGGCAGAACAAAGTGGCTGGTATTGTTGGCATAACTTACAACGATATCGAGAATAATGTAAGCAACGACATTCCGATTGTAAGCATCGACAGGCACTTTAACAAGAAGATTACCTGTGTGACCTCAGATAATTTTGAGGGAGGACGTCTTGCTTTAAGAGAGCTGGTGAAAGCAGGAGCCAGGAAACCGGCTTTTATGGGGAGTGTCACTTCCGTTTTCAGCGAAACCATGAACCGCAGGCAAGGATTTATTCATGAAGCGGAGGCTTTAGGCATCGATTATGTGATCTACGAGAAGCCGGATCCAATAGTAGATGACAATGCCTATATTAACGAGTTCCTCAACGAACATGGCGATGTAGATGGTATCTTTGCCATTACCGATATGCTCGCTGCCAGCTATATTGACAAAGCACGCAGGAAGGGCATTCGTATACCAGAAGATGTGAAGGTCGTCGGTTATGATGGTATTCAGGATAATCCTTATTTTCATCCTATTCTATCAACAATCAGGCAACCGGTGGAAGAGATGGCACGCATGACAATTAGACTGCTCTATAACAAGATTGATGGCATTCCTTTAGATAAACAAGTTTATCGTATCCCCGTTAAATTCAAACAAGGTGAAACTACATGATCCCCTTTAATCGAAAAACTTCAGCTCATTCTGTGGAAGCACGTTACTAACTGATGTTTTTCACTCTAAATTGGAAACGTTTCAAAAATAATTAAGATAGATCAGTTCTTATAAAAAGTTTTGGAAAACATGTGCACATCCGGGTGATTCTTGATAAAGATCTATCCAATGTTTTTTTCTAAATTCAAATTGGAAACGTTTCAAAAGTAATTAATTGTACACGAAAGGGAGAATACGCGTGAATTCAACAACTAACAGGGCGAATCATTCCATGATCAAACCAAAACGTAAACCATGGAGCAGGTTCAAACGCGACTACGAACTGTACCTGTTTTTACTGCCAATCATTATTCTTTACCTCGTATTTAAGTACTATCCGATGTATGGGGTGCAAATTGCATTTAAGGATTTCTCACCCAGCCAGGGGATCTGGGGAAGTGAATGGGTAGGATTTCAGCACTTTGTAGATTTCTTTAATTCCTATAACTTCTGGACAATCATCACAAACACGCTCTCACTCAGTTTTCTTTCGCTGTTATTTGGATTCCCGGCTCCAATCATCATCGCAATTATGCTGAATCAGATGCTGGGCAAGTCCTATAAGAAATTTGTACAGACTGTGATTTATGCGCCGCACTTTATCTCTACCGTAGTACTCGTTGGCATGCTTAATGTTTTTTTATCTCCAAACAGCGGAATCGTGAATCATATTATTACCTCGTTTGGCGGACAGCCTATTCTCTTCATGGCTGATGAGGGTTGGTTCCGTCCCTTGTATATCTTATCAGGAATCTGGCAGGAAACAGGCTTCGCCACGATTATCTATCTTGCTGCACTTGCGGGAGTCAATCCTGAGCTGCATGAAGCGGCCATTATGGATGGGGCGAGCAAATGGAAGCGTGTCTGGTATGTAGATATTCCCAGCATACTGCCGACGATCGTTATCTTGCTGATTCTCGCACTCGGCAACATTATGAGTATCGGTTTTGAAAAGGCTTTTTTGATGCAGAGTGATCTAAACTACGCCACCTCCAATATTATCCCTACCTATGTATATGAGATGGGGATTCAGAAAGCCCAATACAGCTTTTCTACGGCAGTCGGCCTGTTCAACTCCCTTATTAATATTATCTTGATCTTCACCGTTAACCGGATCGCTAAAAAGATGACAGAGACCAGTCTGTGGTAAGGAGGAGACGATTATGAATCAATTATTGAAGCGAAAGAGCAGAGGGGATGTATGGTTTGACATCATCAATTACATTCTGTTGACCATTATTATGCTGCTAGTATTGTACCCGTTGTATTTTGTACTGGTTGCCTCATTCAGTGACCCCAATTACATTTACTCCGGTGAGGTCTGGCTATTCCCGAAAGGCTTAACGCTGGACGGTTATGAACGGATATTCAGTGACTCCTCCATTTGGATCGGATATGGCAACTCCATTCTTTATGCAACGCTGGGAACATTAATTGGAGTAGCCGTGACAGTATTTGCAGCCTATCCGTTAGCCCGGAAGGATCTGGCCGGGAAGTCTTTGATTATGTGGTTTTTGCTGGTTACCATGTTTTTCAGCGGCGGGCTGATTCCCACCTATCTGCTGATTAAAGATCTGCACCTGCTAAATACGATGTGGGCGCTGGTCATTCCCGGGGCAGGCGGTGTCTTTAACGTCATTATTGTAAGAACCTTTTTTCAGTCATCCATACCAGACGAAATGTGGGAAGCGGCTTCAATCGACGGATGTTCTAACACCAGATTCTTCTGGAGCATCGTTCTGCCGTTGTCCAAGTCCATCCTGGCGGTAATGGTGTTATACCATGTGGTCGGCTTCTGGAACGGATTCTTCGATGCATTGATTTACCTAAATGATGAGAGCAAGTATCCGCTGCAATTAGTGCTACGCAACATCCTTGTCCAGAATCAGGTCAACTCCGGCATGATGATCGATGTGGAATCCTATGCAGCCAAGATGCGTGTGACGGAACTGATCAAATACGGGGTCATTATGGTATCCAGTCTTCCGCTGTTGATTTTGTATCCTTTCCTTCAGAAGTACTTTGTTAAAGGCGTAATGATTGGCTCCATCAAAGGATAATACTTTGACGCGGTACTTGAAAGGGGGGATGCACAGCGTATACAGAGCAATATATGAAAACAAAACAGGAGTAATTAGCTGGCGGGATGAACAAAAGGGAGGTTATCGAAAATGAGTTCTTTATTTAAAAATGCGGGGATTCTGGTATTAGCAGGAGCGTTTGCGCTGAGCGGATGTTCGGGTAACGGTAACGGGACAAACAATCAGGCGGAAAATTCCAATCAGAAAGACAATTTCAATGCAACCGGTCTTCCCGTTGTAAACAAACCAGTGTCGTTAAGAATGGTAGCCCCGAAGGCGGCCCTGGCACCAGAGTTCTCAGAGATGGAAATCTTCAAGCGGCTGGAGCAAGAAACCAACGTGAAGATTAATTGGGAGAACATTCCGGATACCGATTATACAGAAAAGAAAAACCTGCTTCTCGCAAGTGGCGATTTGCCGGATGCCTTCTATGCAGCCGGATTCACTGATTACGAGCTTATCAATTATGGTGAAGATGGAACGCTAATTCCGCTGGAGGATTTAATTGATCAATATGCGCCTAACCTGAAAGCGCTTCTGGAGCGTCGTCCTGATATCAAATCATCGATCACAGCGCCGGATGGGCATATCTACGGTCTGCCGTCCTGGGAAGAAAACAACCTTGGAACCAACCCTTTCTTTCACGTCATTAATAAAAGCTGGCTGGATAAGCTTGGCCTAAAAGTACCGGAAACGCTGGATGAATACACGGAAGCGCTGCTTGCCTTCAAAACAAAAGATCCGAACGGCAACGGCAAGCAGGATGAAATCCCGTTAAGCTTTATGCACATGCAGTGGTGCATGGATATTGCCGGACTATTCGGGGCCTTTGGTCTTCCGGATAATCTGGAACACCGTGTCGTCCGCGATGGAAAAGTCATTTTCACCGCAACTCAGCCTGAATATAAGGATGCTTTGAATTATTTCCATGAAAAATGGTATAAGCAGGGCCTGATTGATCCGGAATCCTTCACTCAGGATGCAGCACAGTATCTGGCCAAAGGTAAAACGACAGATGAGACGCTGGGATCTTATGTCTGGTGGGAAGCCGAAGAAGTTGTCGGAACCGAACGTGCCAAGGATTATGTGCTATTGTCTCCGCTTAAAGGCGCGGATAGCGAGCAGACGATTGGACGCGCTAATGGCGGCGGTCCGGGGCGCGGGTCTTTTGTCATTACCAAAGAGAACAGCAATCCAGAAATCACCATGCGTTGGATTGACCAGCAGTATGAACCTTACATGGCTGCTCAAATCCACTGGGGACCACTGGATGTCGTGTACAAGAAGGACGAAAACGGAAAACTGGTGAATTTACCGCTTCCTGAAGGAGCCTCAGCAGGTGAATTCCGACAGAAGGTTGCTCCGGGATCAGGTGCACCCGGTATCATTACTTTCGATGACTTCGGAAAAGTGGTAGATATGGAACCCCGGGCTCAGCAGCGCGCTGAGGACCTGGAGAAATACTACAATCCGTATATGGAAAAAGAAAACTATCCGAACATCTTCTTTGAGCCGAAGGAACTGGACACCATCAATAAGATTGAGCCGGAACTGATTAAATATGTAAATACCCAAAGAGGAAAATTCATTGTGGATGGCGGCGCAGATGAGGCGTGGGACAACTACATTAAAACACTGGAAAAGATGGGCCTGAATGAACTGATGGAGATCTATCAAAAAGGGCTGGATCGCTATAATGAAAATCTGAAAAAATAAATAGAAGTTAGGTGGGGAGAAACTGTGCTTGATGTCATCGCTATAGGGGAAGTATTGATAGACTTTACACCGGCAGGCAGGACGACTGGGGGGAATGATCAGTTTGAATGCAATCCGGGGGGAGCTCCGGCTAACGTAGCCGCAGCGCTATCCCGCCTGGGGGCCAGATCAGCACTGATCAGCAAAGTTGGGGAAGACCAATTCGGTTTATTGCTGCAAAATGCTCTGCGTAACAGCGGGGTAGATGTAACAGGAGTTTCGGTTACCAATGAAGCGAGTACAACGCTGGCCTTTGTCCATCTGGACGATCAGGGGGACCGGTCCTTCAGCTTCTTCCGGAAACCGGGGGCGGATACCTTCTTACACTCGCAGGATGTTCCGCTGGCGCGGATTGAAGCATGTCAGGCGCTGCATTTTGGTTCGTTGTCGATGACCCATGAACCTGCTCGCACGGCTACCAGGACGGCAGTTCTTAAGGCGAAGGAAGCAGGAGTTCTACTGTCGTTCGATCCTAACATCCGGTTTTCTTTATGGGAGAGCAAGGAAGAAGCCAGACAGAATATTTTTTGGGGCCTGAATTATGCTAATATTCTGAAAATCTCAGAAGAAGAGCTTTCTTTTATAACCGGAACTAGTGATGTTGAACAGGGTTCACAAGAGCTCCAGCAGAACTTCGATATCATGCTCATTATCGTCACTCTAGCGGAAAAAGGCTGCTATTACCGTTTGGCTGGTCAAGAGGGATATGTACCGGGCTTTAAGGTCAAGACCATTGACACAACAGGAGCCGGTGATGCTTTTCTGGGCAGTATGTTATTTAAGATTCTGGAAAGCGGAAGCTCTTTACAGGATTTGACCAAGCTGCAAATCACCAACATGCTGACCTTTGCCAATGCCGCCGGAGCGCTGGTAACTACACGAAAGGGGGCTCTTGGGTCCATGCCAACGACAGATGAGATTAACGATATGATAGAGTCCAGCAAACAATTCAATGATGAGCGGTTCAGACCGGGGTTTCATTTCACACCTCCCTCAAACTGGGCAAACGATCCCAACGGATTAGTCTATTATGAGGGAAGCTATCATCTATTCTATCAACATCATCCTTACGGTAATAAATGGGGACCAATGCACTGGGGCCATGCTGTCAGTGAAGACCTGATTCAATGGGAGCACGCGCCTATTGCTCTATTCCCGGATGAGCACGGAGCGATCTTTTCGGGATGCTGTGTAGTGGATTGGAATAACAGCAGCGGCTTATTCGAAGATTCAGATGGACTGGTCGCGATCTTTACGCATGCCGATAACCATTCGGACACGGGGCAGCCGCGCCAGCGGCAGAGCCTGGCTTACAGCAGCGATAAGGGCAAGACCTGGCATAAGTATGACGGAAATCCGGTGCTGATCGAGGAAGAACTGATAGACTTCCGGGACCCTAAGGTGTTCTGGCATCCGCAAAGTGAACGGTGGATTATGGTGATTGTCGCTGGAGATCATGCCCTGTTCTACGCATCCGAGAATTTGCGTGAATGGTCGCTGACCGGTGAATTTGGTATAAATGAAGGGTCACATGATGGCGTCTGGGAATGCCCTGATCTGTTTCAACTGCCGGTGGATGACACCGGGCGTTCAAAATGGGTGCTGATCATCAGCATCGGAGATAATCCCAATTGTCCAGAGGGATCGCGTACGCAATATTTTATTGGAGAGTTCGATGGAAAGACGTTCATCAATGACAATCCTGCGGATCATATACTGTGGCTAGACTATGGAAGAGATAATTATGCGGGAGTTACCTGGTCCGATATTCCGGAGCAGGATGGACGCCGCGTAATCATCGGATGGATGAGCAACTGGAAATATGCCAACGAGACGCCTACCGGCTCCTGGAGAGGTGCAATGACTTTGCCCCGCGCCTTGTCCCTGACTAGTAAGAACGGAAGTGTCGTGCTGAGCCAAATGCCTGTCCGGGAAATAGAGCAGCTGCGTAATGAATCTATGAGCTGGAACGATGTCACAGTTACGCCGAAGACTCCTTTTATACAGCAGACGAATAGTGATCTGTTAGAAATTAAAGGAGAGATTGATATCAAATCCGGGGACGAGATATGTATCCATCTGCAATCTGGCGGACAGCAGAGCGAAATTATTATCGGATATGACCCTGCTAAGGAATGGCTGTTTACCGACCGTTCAGAAAGTGGTCTGACTGATTTCCACCCGGCGTTCGCAAGCCGTCACGGTGCCAGCCTGGCCGCTACGAACGGTAAGCTTAAGCTGCACATCTGGCTGGATCGCAATGCAGTTGAAGTTTATGCGGCTAATGGTCTGGTTGTGTTAACCGATCAGATTTTCCCGGATGCTCCGATTGAGAATATTCAGATAAGTACACAATCAGGACAGGTTGTCCTGAACTCGCTTCAAATCCATACGCTGAAGTCCATACAGATTCCGAGTGTTAGCACAGGGCAGTCTTCAGGGAGGAATGAGGCATGAGTAGCCAAGTCGGTAACCGGGGACTAATGATGCATTGGGCTTTTGATGAAGGGACCGGAGCGAGCGCTATGGAGAGCGTCACTAAGACGGTAGATGAGATTCATTATGTATTCAACAACGCAGAGTTTACCGACCCTTGTACTCCGCTGTGGAGACAGGGGGTAACAGGAAGTGGTCTCCTCTTCGATGGTTACTCAACATATATTGCTCATTCTGTCCACGGAGAAGAGTGTAACGGAGAGCCGGAATTTCTATCGGCTCTCAGCATTGGGGTTTGGGTTGCCCCGCGAACCTATGAGTGGGGAAATGAAGGCAAACTGGCTGCCATAGTGAACCGCTACAATAACAAGGCTAAGCAGGGATATCTGCTTGGCATGTTCCGTCACGGCTCCTGGTCCTTCCAAATCGGGCTTGAGGGAGGAGAATGGAAGGAAATCTGGTCGCCGGACGGCTATGAACTTCCTAAGAATGAGTGGTCTTATGTGAACGCTGTATTCGATGGAGAAGAGGGTGAAATCAAGCTGTTCCTGAACGGCACCGAAATCATATCGGCAGCGGTGCCCCGCGGTTCCCGCCTGGCTGAGGCGTTGGACACGGATCTGTTCATCGGCAGGAATAATCACAGCAGCAGGCTTGCCGAAGTGTTCAGCCTTCATATGTTCAGCGGGATCATGGATGAGTTGAAGATTTATAACCGTGCCCTAAGTAATGAGGACGTAGCAGCTTTTTATCAGGAAGTGTTGGATTCCGCACATGGAGGCGTCCGGCCGCAATTGAGATATGACGACATCAAGCTGGATCGTACACCTCTGCTTACGGATCGGCACAGACCGCAGTATCATGTCAGCCCGCCGGCACATTGGATGAACGAGCCTCATGCGCCAATTTATTTTGAAGGGCAGTATCATTTGTTCTATCAGCACAATCCGCAAGGACCGTACTTTCATCATATCCATTGGGGACATTGGGTGAGTGAAGATCTGGTGCATTGGCGTGATCTTCCTGTAGCGCTGGCACCTGAGAAGGATCAGCTCGCACCGGACGGGATATGGTCTGGAAGTGCAACCTATGATGCAGAGGGACTGCCAGTGCTGTTCTTTACGGCAGGCAATGATAGTGCTTCACCGAATCAGAGCGTCGCGCTTGCCCGTAGCACTTATCCGCAGGATGGAGACCCGGATCTCATTACGTGGATTAAACACCCGGTGCCGCTCATCGTGCAGCAGAAGGGAATGGGTGCATTCGGAGATTTTCGGGACCCGTTTGTGTGGAAGGATGAGAACGGCTGGTATGCCCTGGTCGGGTCAGGGATTGAAGGCGAAGGCGGGGCAGCGCTGGCATTTACCTCGCAGGATATGCTGAATTGGACATACAAAGGGCCTTTCCATCAGGCGGATATTCAGAAGTACCCTTATCTTGGACCCATTTGGGAGTTGCCTGTACTTCTTCCCTTAGGCACTGACAACAAGGGGGAAAACAAGCATCTTCTGCTGGTTAGTCCTGTAGGAAAGGGTGCCGATGTTGAGGTATTCTATTGGATCGGGCAGCTGGATCAAGACAATCTTTCATTTATCCCGGATCTAGAAGAACCGCAATTGATAGATGTCGGTGATTTCCATTTTACCGGTCCGAGCGGCATGGTTGATCCGAAGACTGGTCGAAATATCGTCTTTACGATTGCACAGGGTGATCGTACTTCTAAATTGGAATACCAGTCAGGCTGGGCTCATAACGGCGGCTTGCCGCTAAACGTCTATTTGCGGGAGGATGGGCGGCTCGGAGTCGAGCCGGTTCAGGAGCTAGAGTCGCTGCGCGGTGGGAAACGATTATCGCTCCGGGACACGTCATTGGCTGAGGTAAATGTACAGTTGAGGGATGTTCAAGGCGACATGCTTGAGATTCAATTGGAACTGGATCGAGGCAGTGCCACACAACTCGGAATCAAGGTCCGGTGTACACCGGATGGAGAAGAGGAAACGTTGCTGTATTATGATTTTAATGAAGCTAAGTTCCTTGTCGACCGTACGAAAACGACACTGCATCTAGGTGAAAAGTGTAGTGGGGTTCAAGGAGGGAAGCTGGAATTGTTAGGAGAGAATCTGAAGCTGCATATCTATTTGGATCGCTCTATGGTCGAAGCCTATGCCAACGGTTTGAAAAGCCTGACGACCCGGGTTTATCCCAGCCGTAAGGATGCATTAGGACTTGAGCTCTGGGGAGATGGTAAGTCATTGGTGAAGTCCATGGAAATATGGGATATGAAGTCTATTTGGTAACGCGGGGCGCCCAGGCGCTCCTTACCCCATGAAGAAAAAAAACGCCTCAAATAAGTAAATCGCTATTAAAGAAATTCGCACAACATTGTCATGGTAGTACGCAAAACGAATTGGGTATCTGAACTTCATGCAATTAATAAAGGGACTGCTACCTTGACTGTCAATATTGGAGATAAGTTTGAACCTTATGTATTCACTGTTCAAGTAGTGGATGATTATACAGTCATTTCTGAACCAACAAAGCCGGTAGTTGTAAAGGAACTTACACACGAAGAAATCATGATGCAGGAGATGGTAGATTACACTGAACAGTTGAAGCCGCTAGTAAACAATGAAGAGAAAGCTATAACTGCATTACATCAAAATAGAGGCCCAAACAATTCAACAAGAAAAACATTCTTCCTGTCTTTAAACAATACTGTAGTGCCCAACTATACTAAGTTTGTATCCGGGTAAAAAACCTCAAGCCCAATAATGCTGAGTTAAAAGAAATACATAACTACTATCTGGCAGGGGCAAAACTCCAGCTGGAAGGGTTCATTATAATGCGGGACAGCCTGAAGACGACCAAAATTAATTATTCCAAATTCGAAACGGGTAACAAGAAGGTTATAGAAGGTGCTAAGCAATTGGATAAGATGTCGGTGCTTCTTGACAAGTATGAAAGTAAATACTTCAAGTAAATACTTCAAATAAATAGTTTAATAAAAAGAACCCAAAGTACTTTAAGGGTTCTTTTTTAACGGTTGACACGAACTTTGTTACATTCCCAATATGATTTCATCTACTGCAGAAAGTTAAAAGATGCCATTGTTCATAAGCTGACGGGCAGGCAATATGGCACTATTTAGGAGGAACTGAGATGTCTAACCCCATATTTGTTCATTCATGGAGGGACTTATGAAGCTGTTGATCGTAGAGGACGATATTGGAATATCGCACACAATTGCAAGAGTTATGCAGGATGAAGGGCATAAGGTTACGGAGTGTCATAACGGAGAAGAGGGCTTGCATCACGCATTGTACGGCGAGTTCGATTAAATTATTTTGGATATTATGCTGCCTAAGGTTGATGGAATTACGTTCATCCAAGAGCTGAGGAAGCAAAGAGTGGATACCCCGATTCTTTGTCTGACGGCAAAAGACGGATTGAACGACCGGGTAAAGGGGTTAACGATCGGAGCGGACGATTATGTGGTGAAGCCATTCGAAATTCCAGAGCTGATTGTCAGAGTTAAAGTGCTGTTGCGCCGTTATGGCAAGGTTAATTAAGAAGAGCAGATTAGCTACGGCCCGATTGCTATTCAAGTTCGAAATCGAACAATAACGGTCACAGGAGAAGAGCTGACTTTAACAGAAAAGGAATATGAGCTGCTTGAGTACCTGCTCATGAATAAAGAGCAGATCGTGACGAAAGAGCAAATCTATAACCGAATTTGGGGACTGGATTCAGAAGCGGGAATTGGCATCGTCGAGCTCTATGTCCATTATCTTCGAAAGAAGCTGTCTTAAACAGCAGTTTGTCGGATGCCACGCCCTACTTGTCCGATTGGTTTGAAGAGGAGCTTATCCCGGACCATCCCGTGGATGTGCGGGCGTATTCGGCTCTTTTCGCATCGGCAGGTGGAATGTATATCCCCTTATCTATAGATGGTGATAGGAGCGGGAGATTTGTCATTCCACTCGAAAATCCGACCTCCGAAGAAATAGTTAAATTGCTTGCCTTGCATGAGGGTATTCCAGGACATCACTTTCAATTCTCGATTCAATATGATCAACCATCCATTCCATTAATCCGCAAAATAACGATGACGGCTGGATACGTAGAGGAATGGGCGGTCTATATGGAAAGCTTATGCGCGGAGAAGGGGTTGCTTGATCGGAATATGGTACTAAACCGTTTGCTGGGCAATTCCATGGGTACCGTGATAGATACAGGTATCCATGGGCTGAAGTGGACAAGAGAACAAGCTAATGAGTATCTGGTTAGTGTTACCGGAACGGGGAACGATGCTTTGATCGACAGTGTCATTGCCTATCCTGAACTTAACGAAAACTATGCGATCGGATCGGAGCAATTCCAATCCCTTCGGGAGAAGGCGGAAAGCGAACTCGGGGATCGCTTCGATATCAAGGCATTTCATTCCGTTCTTCTTCGAAACGGGAATATGCCATTTCCAATATTGGAGCAGCAAGTGAATCAATACATCAAATCCGCCAAATAAAAGGAGAGCAAACCCCGGTATGATTAAACGCACGTTAGTACGAATGACGATATGGAACAGCACGGTCGTATTTTGCTTGCTCGTCACACTGGGGAGAGCGTTATATGGGTTGGCACATTATCGGATCTATTCCGATATTGACCGTCATCTGGTGTTTAATAATGACCACATGCAACAAATTTCTCTAAGTAACGGGGAGCAAGTACTTAACATTGATTCGAAGGAACTGGAACGTTTATGATGTCATTTTATTGGGATTCCAACGATGCATTGATTCAAAGCGTATATTATAAAGTACCATATATCGAATTGAGTTCGATGCTTCGGGAAAAACAAAACCACATACGGCCCGAGTCGATACTCGTGGGTAAGAAAACCTATCGATTCGTGAGCAGACCCTATCAGGGGAAATTGCCAATAGTCGAGAAACTGTCGAACATTCCTTTGAAAACAATTCAGATATTTACGGAAATTTCCGCCGAGGTGTATTATTTGAACCGGTTATTATGGTGTATTAGTATTGGAATCGGTGTCGGCGCGTTATTATCTATCATCGCAGGTTACTCTTTGGCTAGACGGGCGCTCATACCAATTCAGAAGGCTTGGGATAAGCAGCAGCAATTCGTTGCAGATGCCTCTCACGAGTTGAGAAGTCCGCCCTCGGTCGTCCGAGGGCAAACACAAATATTGTTACGCCATCCCGATCATACGATCGAGGAAGAAAGTGCTCCAATTTCAGCCATTCTGAAAGAAACCAAAAGAATGAGCAACATGGTAGACGGCCTACTTCTTCTGGCAAGAGGCGATTCACATGAGGAAGTTATCTCATGCAAACCTGTGTGAATTGACGAGATCATTAAAGAGATCGCCAAAAAAATGGAGCCAATAATGGATTACAAGCAGTTGCGGGTACAGCTTCATGTCGAAGGCTCGGAATTGCTCATGAATGGAGATGAGAATCGTCTCATACAGTTGTTCATGATTTTGTTGGACAATGCCATTAAATATACGCAGGCGGATGGGCAAATCGATCTTGAGTGTCTTAGGCAGGGGAAATCAGTTCTTGTAACCGTCAAGGATAACGGAGTGGGTATTTCGGAACATGAATTACCACTCGTATTTAATCGCTTTTATAAGGGAGATTCCTCTAGAAGTAGAGGGGATCACTGAGCAGGTTTAGGGCTATCGATCGCACGTTGGATCGTCAATCAACATCAAGGTACTGTCCACATTAGCAACGGGGTAGGGTGTGGTACGACAGTTATGATTCGTTTTCCGCTGATTAGTTAAAAAATAATAGTACTCTTCAAAAGAGACTTACAATTGTTGTCGGGACTTTTGGGGATATCTATAGAACGCAGCAAAGATCGCAAGGCTCTAATTAATGATGTGGTTATTGCTCGGAACTCGGAAGAGGAAGTGATAAATAGATCAAATAATATAAACTTCTAGATTGTGAGACAATCCTGTCGAGGGACAAGAACATGATCCCATTGAAGTCGCTATTATAGCGGCTTTTTTGTTTTATCGGTACAAGTTCTTGTCCCAAGCCAAGGACAAGAACTTGTACCGATTACCGGAATGGACAAGAATATAGCCCGATTACAGATTAGATGTATATCTAAGTAGATTATGAGTCTCTATTGAGTGGCTACCACACTAAAGGTTGGATTATGACAGAAAGTGCGGAGAACCGCATCACAGATAGAGGTGAGTTCTCTGAAGCAAAAGTCGCTCTAAAAATACGGTGATAATCAATAAACCCTGATGGTTCTTCATTTCTACAAAGAACGTAAATAAACGAATACGAGGGAGTCTCATATTGGGAGATCTCTCGTATTCGTCTTTTTAATCGGCATACTTGTTTATAATCGTATGAGCAGCCTCATCCGCTATTTGAAAAGCCTGCTCTCGTGAAATACTGAAATCAAGCAGCAACATTTTTGGCCATAGCACCTGCCCGGAAATGAGACTCATAAATTCGTTGGCCGTTTTTGATGCATGCGGCAGATTTATATTACCCAATTGAACTTCATCTACTAAATATTGCGTCAATTTCTGATGCACGGCGCCTTCGCCCAGTTCATAATGAAAAAGACTGAGCTCGGGGAACTGCTTGGCTTCTGCAATGACGACCCGGAATAAAGGAGCCATTCCATCACGAGTCAGCACGCATGCGTAGTCTCGTCCGAACTTTATTAATCCTTGCAGGGGAGAGCCGAGCTCCGGTGGAAAGTCCCATTCGGGATCAAGCTCCCAAAAATGCTTGACGATGGTTTCAAAAATCAATTCCTTCGTCGGGAAATGATTGAAAAGTGTACCTGTAGAGAGACCAGCAAGTTTTGCAATCTGAGCTAAAGTAGTCCGCGCATACCCTTTTTCAAAAAACAGTTCTTGTGCAGCGGCAATCGCGCACGCCCTTTTTTCTTCCTTTATACGTTCATGGTAAGTTGATTTAGTTCCCATAATTCCACTCCAAAGTTGGATTTAAGTCTTATCAGAGGGATAGCACCCTCCTCACTACTATACAACAGTTGATCGTGTTCTAAAAGAAAAAGCTGCCTAAGCACCCTCGGAGGGCTTAAGCAGCAATAGGGCTAACCTATTAGAGAATCGTTTGAGCGCCATCCAGAACCAAGTCAACGCCAATGGTGAAGCGTGACTCATCCGAAGCCAGATAAACAACAGCTTTGGCAATCTCTTCGGCAGTACCCATGCGTCCAGCCGGAATCCCGTCACGAATGCGGTTAATAACCATCTCACGAATTTCGTCAGACACGCCTAGCTTGTTCTTATCGTAAAGCGGGGTATCAATCGGTCCAGGACTCACAGTATTGAAGCGAATTCCGTGAGACGATAATAAGTCGGAATTCCAGGCTTTGGTCAGAGTGGAAATGGCGCCTTTAGTAGCCGCATAAGCATTGGAATGTGCATATCCAGCATGAGAACTGCTCGATCCCATTAAAACGATAGAGGATGGGTTCGCCATCACTGGAGTTAATGCCTGCATTAAGAAAAATGGAGCTTTTACGTTGATGGCAAACAAGCGGTCAAAGGCTTCTTCATCGATTTGCTCGAATGGACGCCAGTCAGATACGCCTGCGTTTAAAAAGGCAATATCCAGTTTGCCAAAATGTTGTTCAACTCGATCAGCCAGTTGACGTTGAGCATTGAGGTCTCGGGAATCTGCCTGAAGCACAAGGACTTGATTTCCAAGTTCCTTTTGCGTTTTTTCTACATTTGCCGGAGTTACTCCGGTGACAATCAATTCAGCACCTTCAGCCAGAAATTGTTTGGCTGTCTCCAAGCCAATTCCGCTGGTGCCACCCGTAATAAGTGCTCGTTTACCATTAAGTCTAGTCATGTTAAAACCTCCATCGCAAGATACTTACAAGGACAAATATAAGCGAACAATAATGCAAAGTCAAGTAACTCAACTTTATTTATTTTTTCTTATGTGATAAGATCATTTTGAGCACAAGAGACTGTGAATACAGAATTAAAGAAGTTTTTTATTCGTTTAGAGAAAGTGAAAGATGACACTGACAAATGAGGGAGGAGTAGTCCTGATGGGACATCAGCTAAATAGGTTCAATGTCTGAAGATCGTTATCAAGTAAGAGAAGCCGGGAGGGCTTCCACTGTCTAAATTAGATACAAATAATCGTACAGAAGAGTATTTGTATCTATAGGAAATTGACTCCCATTTGCGATTGAAGTCACGAAAACCAATCGTTTTGTTTCAGAGAATAGAAGAAGGTTGATATGGTTTTGAACTCTTATGCAACTCTTTTTGGCAATGTTGGGCTATATCATGACTATTAATGTCTCTATGGAAGGTGAGTATACATTGAAAACAATGGTTATTATCGGTGCAGGACCAGGTCTGGGATTCTCGCTGGCCAAGACTTTTGGAAAAAACGGTTTCCGTATCGCCCTAGTTTCAAGAACACAGGAGAAATTGGACAAATATGCAGAGCAGCTTGGTGAGATGGGAATTGAAGCTCAGGGTTTTGCTGCCGATATCACTAACAAAATGCAACTTATGAGAGCTTTTCAAGAAATTAAGAATACGTTCGGTACAATCGATGTCTTGGAGTTTAGCCCGCATAGTGGAAATGTTACTACAACATCTGTTCTGGAAACGACTGATGAGAGCGCACTTCAATTTTTTAACAATGTTGTCATCGGAGCTATTAATACAGCTAGACAAGTCTTTCCAGAAATGATTGAACGGGGTGAAGGAGCACTTCTTTTCACAAGCGATCTTTCCGCAATGAGTCCAAGCTCGATGTTTGGAAATTCGGGTATCGCCATGTCTGGACTCCGAAACTATATTCTTAGTTTACACGAGCGTTTGCTTCCTCTTGGAGTATTTGTGGGCCATTTATCCATTAGTCCTTTAATCAAACAGGGTACAAGTTTTGATCCTGATCAAGTGGCTGAGGCTTGGTACAATCTGTATGATAAAAGAACAGAGGTAGAGGATACTTTTCCTAAAGGAATCATGCAATTTATCAAAAAATAAATAATTGCTAAGGTCTTTAAAAGCGATACTTTGAATTTTGTAACCCCGGCCAAAGCGACTTTATCAAAAGCGTGCCATTCACAGCTTTCCCTATTTAGTGGATCAAAAAAGCGTTAATCTCCTTCTCCTTGCTCGTTTTCCATGATAGTTGCCTGCTTTCGGTATACGGCAAATGAATATGAAATTCCCCCGAGGCACTGAATATAGGGTGCTTGCCGAAATTCGCATCCGTACGGACTTGACGTTCAGATATAGCTTATAGTCGATAGATTGAATTTCAAACGCTTCTAACGTATACTCCGAATACGCCGTAGTAAATACAATTCGCGCTTGAGGCATGATCGTCCGAATTTTTCTTGCCGCCGAGGTCCCCCTCAAACCTAGCATCTGAATATCCCAAAAAACGGTGCCAGCAGGCGTTGTCCGGAGAGGCTCAATCGCTCGAATCCGATCCATATACCGCCCAACTACCATCAGATCCCCGATCTTCACCTGTTGTATTTTAATGATTTGGATAAGAAATATCCGAAAATCATCAAAGAGCTCGAAGATTAAAAAAACAAGCTGACGTATAAGTAATGAAATCATCCCATAATAGACAGGAAGTAATCTGTCTATTATACGGAACATCTTATGAGTGACATGAGGAAAGACTATAATAAACCGCCAAAAGGTTGAATATAAAATGTAGTACGAGAAATGATGTCGGACGACAATAACAACAGAAGTCGCATAGTTGGTCATACACACCCAATCAAGAAGACAAACTTAAAAAGTCCCTTTTAAACAGCAACCGTTTCTCGGTATTAAAGCTGGGGAACGGTTGCTTAATTTTCTTAGAGATCTATTCTGGTTATAAAAAGAAACCAAGGATAGCCTTGATCTGAAGGAGAAACGGGAATTTCATACAGGAGAATTCAAAGGTATCAGGACAGCAAATCTTGATGCCTTTTTGTTTTATATACAGGTCAAAAATGAAGTTAGCGAGTCAAATTATATAGGTAACTAATAAAACAGAAGCGTGCTCACTCAATCTACGACATGTAATTTTCGTATTACGCAGCTCGTCAGCTAAAAGCACTGGATGTTCTGACGCATTACATATAACTGGAGCTGCACTCCAACGTTTTACTAGTTAGAGTGCAGCTCCATGAAAATGAGTGTTTTCAATTACTCTACGATAGGAAGATCTGCGGTATTCATCGGAACTGGTTCAGTACATGCTGGTTTTCCCGCCATAGCTTCCGATTCAAACGACTTGAGAGACCGAACAACTCAAGCGTAAAGTGGAAATGGGGGCCTTTGCGTCAGCATTTTCTATATTAACGCTGGTACTGATCTCATGGAATGCACGAAAGGAGAAGGTCCAGGAGACTGAACGAATCTCCAAATTGTCCGCACGGTATTATCGGCTTGCTCTGGACAAAGGTGAGACTATATTGCATTGGATAAGGAAGTGGAGCTTCTTCATCATTACCTGAATATCGAATGCTCCCGCATCGTGATTCAACTAGATTATGACATCCAAATTAAGGTTCTACAGGTGATTATCGAGTCATCCCCAACATACTTCAGGTACCGGAGCACAGTATTCAATGAAAAAGCAATTTGTATTTAATCCGAATTGCTTTTTTACTGCGAGAATGGGGAGGGATCTTATAAAAATAACAGAACGAAAATCGAGCTATATCTAAGGAACCCTTAGCATCGCAGGATTATATTGGTCATCCATTTAAAATCAGAGAACTTAAAGCTACAAAAGTCAGTTGATAAATATGTAAAAAGATTAAGTTTTTAAAACCCGTTAATTTTTCATCTTTTGAAAATTAACGGGTTTTTATTTATAATAAAGAAGCATTTTTAGTATGAAGGGAAGAACACCGTAAATCGTCAATGGGTACAAGTTCTTGTCCTCAGACAAATCCATAAGAACTATGTATAATCTAAGTAGAACGCATCTTAGTGACATATGTACAAAATACGGGTTTTGTGAGGAAGTAGTGTATAAATTAATGGAAGCAACCAATTAGTTCCATAATATTACTAATTAGCTATCCATAACTGATATCTTGGCAATGTTCAAAACTGTTCAAAATAACTGCCCTTTCCTAAGCAATTGATTCTTATTTAGTAATCGTATTATCTAAAACGAGTATTAAGCTTTAAAGCTCATCAAGTCACGCATTATTGTTTGCATTAGATTACATAACTCTCAATTATATAAAAAGTTATTTATTACCATTATTTAACTTTTAGAATCATCCTCATACATGTTCATCTTTAAACCTTCAATTTCAAAGTAACTCTTCAGCTAACCTTAATTGTCTCTCACGTTCTTTAGTAGCTGCCTCTGCAACTGAAGAATGATCTGATATGTAATTCACCAGTTTTACTGCATAGTCACTGCAAACCATAGCGTGTCCTCGCATATGTCCAGTTGCAATGGCTTGTGCAAAAGAACGGGCAGCATACTTACTAGCCTCGGTTGTGGACTCTTTGGCTAATTCATTGACAATAAATCCAACTTTTCTTAAGTCAAAGGCTCTAATCTCACCAGTTATACGCTTTTCTAGCGTTTCTATACCTAAATCAATCCGCGGGTCATTTACAAGCTGCTGGACCAGATGATCCAGGTGCTCAACTGCTACTTTCAAAGCCCATTTGGCCAGAAACTTCTGCGGCAGCTCTTCAAGCGTTTCTTCAAGCCGATTTCTTAATTCATGGTTATCTACAATCTTTATCTTTGGACTAGTATAAGTAAACATGTTAGTTTCTCTTAATTGCTGTTCATGTTTATTCCATGCATATTCCTCAATATTCAACGAATCACTCCCCCATTACAACACGGCACTATTTAATTGCTTCAGATCTTCTTTTATAAAAAGAGTGTACCATACTGAAAAAATGTAAATTATCCATATTCTACGCGAATAGTCGCCTTTATTACTCCGATGCTGGGTAAACATCTCTTCGATGATATTCATATTGAATATTTCTTCAATGCCACTATATCGTATTTGTTCGAACATTATATCTGAAATTGGAGTTTTGAGCCAATCACGAATGGGTACGGGAAATCCTAGTTTCGGGCGATTCACAATTGCTTCCGGAACGATTCCTTCCATAGCTTTACGCAAAGCAAGTTTTGTTGTTTTTTGCCCAATCCGATTGGACACAGGTATTTTACTAGCCGTTTCGAAAACCTCTTTATCTAAAAACGGGACTCTTAATTCTAATGAATGTGCCATGGACAGCTTATCTGCTTTTGATAAAATGTCTCCAGGTAACCAAAAATTCAGATCAATAAACTGCATTCTTGTCGTAGGGTCTAGGTGAGCTGTCTTATCATAAAAAGGCTTAACGATATCCATGGGATGTAAAAAGCTATTCTGAGCGTGTACCGATTCGTGAAGCAAGTTCATTTTACCGCTTTTGTTAAAAATATTAGCATTTCCGAAAAAACGCTCTTCTAAAGGTGTCAGACCCCGAAGTAAATAATTTTTGCCATAAAAATGATAGGGATATACAGATAATGATTTTCGTAACGAATCCTTTATGAAGTTAGGCATCCAGGTTATCGGTCTTAATGCATTTGGCTCTCTATAGATTCTATACCCTCCGAATAATTCGTCAGCGCCTTCCCCTGATAGGACCACCGTGACATGTTCTTTTGCAAGCTGGTTTAGATGATAGAGTGCAATAGCGGAAGGATCTGCAACAGGCTCATCTAGATGCCAGACCGTTTTCGGGATACTTTCAAAAAAATCTTTTTGCGATAAAATGTGAAAATAATGATCTGTCCCCAGTTTGGCTGCCGTTTGATTTGCGATGATTGTTTCATTGTTCAGCCCTTCAAATCCAATCGAAAAGGTTTTTGTTGATTCTTCTGCTCTCATCATTGCAGCTATTGCGGTGGAGTCAATTCCACTGGACAAAAAACATCCTCTATCCACATCACTTTGTAAATGAAGGTTTACAGACTCTTTCAATTTCCACTGAATTTCTTCGGCATAGTCTGCTAAAGATCGTTCTACCGGTTGAAAATGGGGTTCCCAATATTTCTCGATCTTCATTTCACCATCCGAGTTAACAAATAATCGCTCCGCAGGTCCTAATTTATGAATGTGTTCAAACATCGTATCAGGATGCGGGACATACTGAAAAGTTAAGTAGCTGAATAAACTTTGATATTGAAGCTTTCTGGGTACCCCTTGCACTGCAAGTATGCTTTTAATTTCCGAAGCAAATAAAAGATTATTTTCGTCTTTGTAATAATAAAAAGGTTTGATCCCGAAATGATCTCTGGCAGCAAAAAGAGATTGTTCCTTAAGATCCCAAATCGCAAAACTAAACATTCCACGTAAATGATGGACACAGTCCTTGCCGTATTCCTCAAATAAATGCACAATGACCTCTGTATCTGATTGCGTCTGAAAGTGATGTCCTTTTAGCTTTAACTGATTTCGTAGTGTTTTATAATTATAGATTTCACCATTAAAAACAATCCAAAGGGTACGATCTTCATTCGTCATCGGTTGATTACCATCACGTAAATCAATTACAGACAATCTGCGAAAACCAAGTCCAATGTGAGAATCGAGCCATACTCCCTCATGATTGGGACCTCGGTGATTCATAACCCCTGTCATTTGTTTTAAGGTTTCTTCATGTGGTGGCTGTCCATTATATTTTAATATTCCTGCTATTCCGCACATACTATGGTAGTCCTTCCTATAATAAAGATTAGGATATAGAGTGCCCATAATTGCTTTGATAAATTTATCATTTTTTTCTAAAGGATTCACTTATTTGAAAATACAAAAAAAGAAAAGCCTGTATTAGCAGGCTTTTCTCATTCATTCTTACTTTATCTCTCCCATAAAACTTCTAAAGTTCTCGACGATATCTTTGGATCGGGTATGGTGCAAATAATGCTCCCCATCAAGCAACATCAATTTCCCGTGTAAGGAGTCTTTAATCTGTTCTTTATGCAGGGATTCCCAGCCTGGAACATCCGTATTTTCTTTCACTAGGAAGAAAATAACAGGAAGATCTTTTGGGAAATTTAATGTTTCCGTGGCTTTGAAATTACTTTTAAAATGCTCTGCTTCGCTGATGATATTTGGATTCATCATGTTTTTAAGTGAAATCATTCTATTTTGTTCTTTAGTTTCCTCATCATCACTTGGTGTAACGATTTGGGCTGGATTGAGCTTTACCAGCAATCTCATAAATCCTGAGTTTTTAAGCAGCTTATAGGTTCCTGATGGAAATTCTTCATCGTTGCCCCCTTGTGTGGGTACGCTGCTGTCGATGCCTACGAATGCACTAACTTCGTTTTCGTATTTGTTCACATAGTCCAGTCCGTAAATTCCCGCTATAGAATGTCCCATCAGAATATAACGATCTATCTTTAATTCTTGTAAGGCTTCATGAAGCTCACTCACGATATTGTCGACCGTTCGTTCTTTTGTGGTGACATCGCTTAGTCCATAACCAAACGGCTCAACTACTACAACTTTATAGAAAGGAGTCAGTTCATCTACAAGTGGTTTGAAATCAATTACGGGTGATGCGGTTCCAAACCCTGGGAGTAACACGACTGTTTCCTTGCCTTGCCCTTGTATGGTAACATTCATCTTTTTCCCGTCGACAGGTACAAGCTGACCATAGGGTTCTATTTTTCCTTTCTCCACTTTATTGCTGATCACATTGACTGTAAAAACGATGACCAGAAAAAGTGCTAGGAGTATGACTATAGCGACTATTACTTTAAGTAAAATTAATAATGTTTTTTTCATACTTTCATTTCCTTCCTTGATGTTTCTTTTAGTTTCTCCAACTTCTGCACCCCTTCATGTTATCCCTTATCTTTTGTCTATTTCATTCTAACAATCCAGTCTTAGATCCTGTGTAACGCAAGTTTAATTGATTCTTAACTTTCACCAGCTCCTAATGATAACGAATTAAGCTTCTGTTAAGATTTATATAACAAAAAACACCTCTAGATATCCGTCGATCAGCCATAGGCTAATCTAATGTTATCTAAAGGTGTAGTTTCCACTTATTAGTTCATTGATTATTTACGCGCTGCACGAAGCTTCTCAGGGGTTACATCGTTTCCATCCGGATCTAAAATTGTCACGCCAGAAAGACTGTTACGAACTTGTCCACGAATTTCACGCAGATAGTCTTCACGCAATGCGATCTGTTCAACCCATTCGCCTTGTGTCAAGCCTACTTCACGTTCTTTCTTAGCTAATTCATTGATGCGAGTCAAACTTGTAATCATCTATGTTCCTCTTTTCTTAGTTTTAATTAGCTTACTAACGGTTATGGCGATTAGTCCCAGATTCAAGCTAAATTATCGGCCATTTGTTTCATAAGTCTTCTTAATAATAAACGTTCTTCAGGTATAATTCCGGCTAGTAATTTATCCAGCTGTTTGTTCCAGATCTGTTCCACAGGTTCGCAGAGATTACGTCCGGCTGGGGTTAGATACACTCGGCTAACTCTGCCATCTTCAGAATCTCTTTTTCGAACAACAAACCCATGATTTTCAAGAGATTTCACCATATTTGTTATGGTTGGAGGCTCACAATTCAAGCGTTCACTTAGCTGTATTTGTGTCATTCCATCTGTTCTCCATAACCGGCATAATAACTGTTCTTGACCCACATGAAGATTAAGTTCTCTAAGCAGTTCTGCATAATCTCTACGCATTTCCGCTGATATTCTATCCAGTAGTTCCCTTATCTCATCTTCTATCACAGATATTTCCTCCGTACTGCCTTACAAATTACTTAGCAAGCTAATAATATCACGATTTATTAAAAATTTCAAATAAATGTCCGGTAACGTTCATCCTGTCTGCTGACCAAACCATAAAAAAAGGAGTAAAACCACAAGATCACATAGATCTCGGTTTTACTCCTGCTTAGTCGACACTTGACTTCGTTCTCAATTATTTTGTGGAAGCCGTACTTCAAACATCGTCCGCACTACACTGCTTTGTGCAGAAACTGTTCCAGCATGTTGTTCCACAATGTTTTTAGTGATAAATAAGCCCAGTCCCGTACTCCCTGTGGGATGCGTTCGCGCTCGATCCCCGGTGTAGAACATATCAAAAATACGCGGGAGCTCTTCCGGATCAATACAATCTCCATAGTTAATGATCTCAATAACGACTTCATTTTCCTCTAAATACCCATGAATATCAATAAATTGACCGTCGCTTCCATATCGCGCTGCGTTGGTGAGGAGATTCTCAAATACACGCGCCAGCAGCTCACCGTCACCCTCTATCTTCAGAGGTTGGGTTACATCCAAGCGGGAAGTAAGACCATTTTTCTCAAAAACGGGATATAACTCTTCATTTAACTGCAAAAGAAGCTCACTCAGGTCGATCGAGGTTTTTTCAAGCGTAAGCTTACCATAGTTCATTCTTGTGATTTCAAATAGCTCATCAATTAATTTTTCCAAACGTTGAGATTTAGTATAAGCGATCGTTGTATAATGTCTGGTCTGTTCTGGCGTTAATTCATTGTCCTTCAGGATAAAATCCAAATAACCTATAACGGAGGTAAGTGGTGTACGCAGATCATGTGCCAGATTTAATACAAGTTGATCTTTACTGCTCTCCGCAAAGTCGCCCCGCTCGATAGCTTCCTGTAGATGATCAATAGCCAGATTGATATCATGGCCAATAAGGCCGAACTCATCTTTAGAAGGGATATCCACCCGCTCCGAGAAATCACCCGACGCCAGCTGATGGATCCCTTTCGAGATTTCCTTGAAATAATTTGCATATGGTTTAGTAAATATAAAAAAGAATAAGATGGCCAAAGGAATGAAGATAATCAAAAACGCATTAACATCACCGATATCCCGCATCAAGTAGCGAACTTTAGTCAATGGATTTTCTAATAAGACCTCTGATCGATAATATCTCTGCAGAATTTTATAGATTGAAAAGGTAATTCCACCGGATACAAGCATACTGGCCATCAGCAGCATAATCATTTTTGTGCGAAAGCTATAGATCATTTTAGGCATTGGTTATATACCCTTCCCCTACTATTTATCTTTGTAGTGACAATGGTATATGAATTCATTCAAAATCTCAAATCCTTCGAATCAAAGATCTTTCCGCACAAAAATCCGCAGAGAAATGATATATGAACAGCTAAGCAAGAATATATAAGCCAGCCCTAGGATTATAAAGGGAATGACCGTACCTTTCACTCCAAAACTCAGCCATCTGTTCACATCAGGTATCCACTGGATCAAAAAGCTAAACACGTTCGGTCCAAACATAACAATCATCATAAAAACAAGATTAACCACTTGCGCTCCCTTTGCCCCTAACCAGTAATGAATCGGTAAATAAAGCATCGCAAGGAGAGGGAAAATGGATAACGTAATACCAACCTCTTGCCAAAAATGAGGGGTTACGGCTTTACCTGTTACAATAATCAGGAGATAGGTAAAGGACGTGGCTGCCAGCCCAACAAGCGCATACGGAAGGATCGAAAAATATTTGGCACGGACAAGCTCTTGTCTCCTTACAGGGAGATTAACGAGAAACCGTTGCGTCATCTGCTGAGTATCCATTGAGCAGGAGCTTATCAATAACAGCATGGGTGGCATTACCGTAAATAAACTGAAGCTATGATAGTTCGAGTAAGCTATAAAAATAAAAAAGGGGATTAGCAGCATCAGAAATTTACGCAGAAGAATGAAGTCTTTTTGAATTAAAAAAAATGATTTATACACTTTACGTCCTCCTTAGCTTATAACTCTTCCTTGCTAAACAATCGTAGTGAAATCCTATAAGAGCAGTACAATATGGAGAGATAAACAATCCCTATCAAACCAATCGACAACAGATGATCCTGCAGCTTTATGTCGGTAATTGTTAAGAAAAAGGATGAATTTGAGAGTGAAGATCCAGTGTTCAGGGTGGTAATCGTTATTACTACATTAAAAAGGATATTGAAGTAATAGTTTTTGGAACCAAGCCAATAATGAATCGGCAGATAAATAGACGCAGCCAAAGGAATCATAAGTAACGTTAAAGATACCCCTATCCAATAAAACGAGCTAATGGAATATCCAAATGAAAAGGAAATTAGTAACAAAGCTAAAGAGCAAACCAAACCGATGAAACAATAAGGAATAAGTGATAAGTATTTAGCCAAGATAATCTCTTGCCGTCTTACTGGTAACCCTATCACAAACTTTGTGTTGTTATTCTGTGCATCCATAGAACAGGAGTATACGAGCAACAGTAAAGATTGAAAAGTAGCAAACATGCTGGAGTTATCCAGTTGAACATATGCGATGAACAAGATACTCAAGAGAAATATAGGGATAAAATTCCGCAGGAGAATAAAGTCTTTTCGAATCAGCAACAAGAGATTAAACATACAAAGCGTTTCCCTTTACCGTAAAATACATGATTTCTTCCAGAGTAGGTGTTTCGCATATGGCATGACCTCTAAAGAAGTGTTCCCCCTCAGAGCGATTGTTCAGAAGACCCTCGAAACCAACTTCCGTCTCTCTAAGCCCGATGAACCATTTTCGTACATCCCGATCAAGCAACTCTTTATTGCCTTTTACCAGCATGTATTTGTTGGCTAGAGATTCTTTCATTTCATTAAATACTAGATGCCCTTCGTTCACAAAAACAATATAGTCCGCGATCCGGTCCAAATCAGTCGTATTATGCGTTGAAAAAAGAATAGACTTCTTCTCATCTTGGATATGCTCACTAAGCAAATCAAGCAACTCTCTTCGGAATATAGGATCAAGTCCTGCAGTAGGTTCATCCATAATGAGCAGATCTGCACCATGTGATAAGGCAATGGCGAGCGAATACTTCATTTTCATTCCTTTGGAGAGCTCCTTAATCTTTTTCCGCGGGGAAAGCTTGAACATCTCTATGTATTTCCTATACGTTTCTTGATCCCAACGACTATAGAAAGGAGCAATAATCTTACTCATCTGATCGATGGTTAATTGATCGTAAAAGTAATTCTCATCGGAGACATAGCCAATCCGATCCTTATTCTCTGCTTCATGGATAGACATCTCTTGGTCAAAAATCTTGACGCTGCCATGATCAGGAAACACCATCCCCATCATCATTTTTATTAATGTTGTTTTCCCTGCCCCATTCGGTCCAATTAGCCCCGTGATATACCCTTCTTTGATACCGAACGTAAGTTCGCATAGGCTAAAATGGCCATATTTTTTAGATATTTGGTCCAATTGAATGACTTCTTTCATTCTGTCTCCTCCTCATAAAGCAATTTCAACATCTCACTAAACTCAGCAAAATTAATCCCCAGCATTTTACTCTCGTCGATAATCTCCTTCATTTTGTTCTCCATAATCCGTAGCCGTTGTTCCCGAATAAACTCCTGATCTGCACCAGAAACAAAGGAACCTTTCCCCACAATTGAATTGATAAGCCCTTCTCTCTCCAGTTCTTCATAGGCTCGTTTCGTTGTAATTACGCTAATCTGCAGCTCTTTGGCTAATAGCCGGATAGAAGGTAATGGGGTGCCAGACACTAACTCTCCTTGCAGAATCATCTGGCGGATCTGGCTGACAATCTGTGCATAGATGGGTTCACCGGAAGTGTTGGATATCAATATGTTCATGTAATCGTGCCCTCACTCCTAGTTTATGTGTTATCAATGTATATATGTAATATATACACTATACCCATTGTTGTCAATTACCTTTCTTGTATCGGCAAAAAAGCTGATTCCTAGGATCTAAGAACCAGCTAACACAGTTATCAGATATTTTCTCTATCACAATAATCCCGCACTTTTTAAAAAACGGCTAACAATATCTATCTGATAGCGAATCCGTAGCTCACGATCAAGGCTCCAGCAGGTTTCCACAGTAAATGCTTTAGCCCCTAATATACGGGTAACGGCTGCCCTTGAGGAGCCGGGGCGCTCCCGTAAACGGATATTAAAATGATAAGCGGTTTTGGGAATCGTTCGATTAATGCCTTTGATGACACGTTTTGCTGTACCTGTTCCTCGGCTTCCCGGAGTGACGATGATCGACTGGCCAAGTCGCTTCGGATTTTTTTGTGACAACCCATTTGCTTCATGAAGATCCAGAAACCAGGTGGGACGATATCTTAGTACTAGCTGTAGCAAAGCTGAAGCTAATGGATGTTTTGCCGCCGTTTTGCTAGAACGTGGAAAGGTGCGATTTAAATCGGGTACACCTCTGATCCGTTTGCGGTAAGCTTTTTGATTCATTAGAGGTACTACAATGATCGTGCCCCGGTGTATATACAACCTTCTCTGGTTAAAATGTTCTACAATGATCTGTGCGGCACGAATACTTCCTGTCTCATTCCCATGTATCCCCGACACCACCATAAAGACAGGACCAGGAAGCTCACCTCTAATCACATAATAAGGAGTAGCATAAGCTGTGGACGATGCTAAGGTATAGCTTTCAACGATCATAAAGGATCACCTCCACATTTAGATAATCCATATATGTGTATTCCGATGTCTCCCAGTTGTCCTAGACAGATAAGCAAGAAGAAACGACGTGGTCTTTTTTAAAGATAGCATTCGGTTTTCGTAGAAATACAATCAAAAAAAGCCTGATTTCTCAGGCTTCCTTAGTCCTAACTAGTTAATTTATTTATACGCCGGGAGCCAGTTTCCATGGGCTGTGATCAGCTCGTCGCACATATTTGTAATGTCATCCATCGACAATTCAGCTGCTGTATGTGGATCGAGCATTGCGGCGTGATAGATATGCTCTTTCTTATGGGTAATCGCTGCTTCGATCGTTAACAACTGTGTATTAATGTTTGTACGATTCAGTGCGGCGCACTGTGGAGGCAGATCTCCCACGTAGGTCGGAGTTACTCCGCTTCTATCTACTAAACAAGGGACCTCTACACATGCTTCTTTTGGCAAATTAGTGATAAGACCTGTATTCATAACATTGCCACCTATTTTGAAAGGCACATTAGTTTCGATAGCTTCCATAATATAAGACGCATATTCATGCGAACGTTCATGTTTAAGTTCTTTGTTATTAACCAATTCTTCACGCATTTGTTGCCAACGTTCAATTTGATCTACACAGCGGCGTGGATACTCGTCGAGTGGAATTTGAAACCGTTCGATAAGCTCTGGGTAATTACGTTTGATAAAATAAGGATGATACTCTGCGTTATGTTCCGAAGATTCCGTAATGTAGTAACCGAATTTAAGCATCATTTCATAACGGACCATGTCTCCGTGATGTTCTTGTTGCTTCTCAGCGGCACGGCGTTTAATTTCCGGATACAAATCCTCGCCGTCTTTAGTAACCTCCAATAACCAAGCCATATGGTTAATCCCAGCGATCTTAGCCTGAACACCTGTCTGATCCATACCCAGATGCTCGAACAAGCCCGGAATACAATGCTGCACACTATGACATAATCCCACCGTCTTTACACCGCCATAGGTATTCATCACATTGGTCAGAACTGCCATAGGATTCGTATAGTTCATAAAGAGTGCGTCCGGACAAACCTCCCGTACATCCGCAGCAAAGTCCAGTATCACTGGAATAGTACGCAGGTTACGGAAAATCCCACCTATGCCAACTGTGTCCGCAATCGTTTGCCGCAAGCCATATTTCTTCGGAATTTCAAAATCTGTGATGGTGCAAGGATCGTAACCTCCCACTTGGATTGCATTAATGACATATTTAGCTCCACGCAAAGCTTCTTTACGATCCGTATAGGATTTCACAACACAAGTGCTGCCGCTGCTCTCTTTTATATTATTTAGCATATTCTCGGAATCTTTCAGGCGTTGTAGATCAATATCATACAGGGCAAGTTCAAACCCTTGCAGGGCTGGCGTTCTCATACAATCTCCCAACACGTTTTTGGCAAATACGGTGCTACCCGCTCCGATAAATGTAATTTTAGACATGTGAAATATTCCTCCTTATAGGTGAGGTGAACGGTATTAACATCGCAGTTTTATGGAATAGAGTAAACTATAATTCCCTTATAAACACTAGGATGTCAGGTCATAACCGTCTGCTCTCTTCACTAATCACTATAAATGAGAGCGGTCCCAATGAGTATGGAGAAATACAAGAGATATATGGACGTTTGTTGCATTTGTATATTCAATCCTATAATCTAAATGTATTATAAAAGCAATCTTGGGGAGGTTCTAAGTAAATGGCTTCAGAGCATTATCATTTTACAGCAGGGTTTAATCTGGCTCCCGATGATCATGACCTATCTGTATTATTCAGCGGAGAAGGCAAACCCGTTCCTGGCCATAAAATGGGCCCATCTGTTCATGATTACTATCTCATTCATACAGTAATTGATGGGGAAGGAGTTTTTCAAAGTGGCAGTAATTCGCAGGGATGTAGTAAGGGGGATACCTTTGTTATTTTTCCGGGGGCGTTATTTAGCTATCAGGCAGACATGGATCGTCCGTGGACATATGTATGGGTGGCCTTACAAGGGGAAGCGGTTGAACAGCTACTACACGAAGTGGGAATTACAAGGGACAAGCCAATAATCCACTTAGATAACCTAATAGAGATACATAAAGTATATGAACATATTCGTTTATCCTTTCAGCAATCTGCTTATCCTCGACTGGAGAGCTTAGAAGCTTCGGGTTGGCTGCGGCTGCTAGTGCACAAATTCGGTGTTGCGAACATAAGTTCGCTTCCCTCTCAATCGATAGAATTACCGGATGTTATCGACCGCCAGATCGATCAAGCGATCCGTTGGATTTCTCTACAGTTTCATCAACAGATCAGTATCGACCATATGGCATCGTCTCTAGGCTATCATAGGGCGCACCTCTCTAAAGTCTTTAAACAAAAGATCGGCATGTCTCCCAAACAATATTTATTAAAGGTTCGTATGGATAAAGCAAAAAAACTGCTAGGAGGCACGCTGACCATCGACCAGATCTCTTCCTCGGTCGGTTTCAATGACGCGTTATACTTCTCCAAGCAGTTCCGTAAGTGGAGCGGCATGTCTCCCAGTGAATTTCGAAATCATCTTCGAACGGGCAAGTGATTGATGTATCTTACGTTTCTTTCATGGCTTTAGATAAAATTGAGCTAACAAACGTTGTCTTTCCTTCACAATAAGCATCAATGTCATAACGATGTTGTTCTGCCAAGCGTTGTTTGACCTCTGCATACGCTTGACGCGCTGCTGTATTCGATCGCAGATAGTCTCTGAAAGCGATATGCTCCAAGTAGCCTTTTCCATCCTTAGGACATACATACAGATGATATTTCATAAATCCATCTTCCTGAAGTCTTTGAAACGCTTCTCTTCCCTCTATTCCCAAGTTCCCTTGGTGTTCATATCCATGCTGTTGTAAACGTTCTATGATTTGTGGGAGTACATCGTAGCTGTCCATCACAAGATCAAGGTCGATGATAGGTTTAGCAGCTAGCCCTTCAATCGAAGTACTGCCCACATGCTCGATAGAAATAATAAGATCTCCGACATAAGATAAGAGCTGTTCTTTTAATCTATTGAATTCTGCCTTCCACTCTGGGTTATACGGGACAACCTCTATAACTTTCGTCTTCTCAGCGATGATCAAACACCTCCCGGGTATAATAAAAGGTACTGTAATACGTTTCTAGCTAGTCTCTGGTATATCCTCTTTCTCGATCACTCTATAGACGATCCATATGCATAAAGCGGCTACAACTAGCGTTCCCCCCATTAAGCAGACACCACTCCAGCCCCAATGCTGCCATGCAAAACTTCCCAGCGTGGATCCAATCGCTCCACCTGTAAAAGTGCTGACCATAAAAACAGTATTAATACGACTGCGAGCCGCTGGTTCAAGTGCATATATCCGTGTTTGGTTACTGACCTGTGACCCCTGTACCCCAAGATCCAGAATAATAACTCCAGCAATCAAACTCCAGATCGTAAATCCGGCTAAACCAAAAAATCCGTAAGCAATTAATGTAATTAATAGTAGGATTCCTACAATCTTTTTGGGAGCAATTCTGTCTGCTAACCTCCCGATAAATGGAGCACCAGCAGCACCTGCTACACCAATAAGACCAAACAATCCTGTAATAGAGCTACTGTAGTGATAAGGTTCTCCTTCCAGAAAGAAAGCTAGAGAAGTCCAGAACACACTAAAGCCGCCAAACATGCAAGCCCCAATTAAAGATGACTCACGAAGCGTCGAATATCTGCGAATCAGTTGTCCCATTGATTTCAGCAGATCTGAGTACGAGGAATTATTGTCTGGTTTCGTTGCCGGGATTAGCCGATAAAGAATAAGGGATAACAATAACATGACTACTGCGGCAATCCAGTACATCGCTCTCCAGCCGAACATATCCCCTATAATTCCGGATATTGTTCTTGCTAGCAAAATACCAAAAAACAATCCGCTCATTACAGTGCCTATAACCTTCCCCCGCTCCTCCGGTAAAGCTAACTCAGCCGAGAGAGGAATGATGACCTGCGGCACCACCGTAGTTATGCCGATAGCAAAGCTGGCGATATACATCCAAGTGAGGTTTTGTGCGGTAGCGAAACCAATTAGTGACAGTGATACAGCAATAAGAAGTCCTGATATCAGTGTTCTGCGTTCACGAATGTCACCTAGTGGAACAAAAAATAACATTCCCAGCGCGTAGCCGATTTGAGTAAGCATCGATACATATCCCACTGCGTTAGAGGAAGCATTAAATGTGCGTCCTATCTCAGCTAGGAGCGGCTGATTATAATACATATTTGCCACGCTTAGTCCTGATGCAATGGCTAGAATTAGGATGAATTGCTTAGATAGACCTTCTCCTACACGAACAGCAGCGCCTGTGATAGATTGTGTCATGAAATTATGTGCCTCCGTTCACGTATGCTGCTTCAAACAGCGAGCTTTATTTTCCCTAATATATTATAACAGTCAATGTCAACCTTCCTTCTTCAATAGATTAATGATTAGTAAAGGGAAAAATATAAATATCTGCATAAGTACAATTTATAGTAAAATATATAAATCTGAGCTAGGAGTGGATGAACGTGCACCAGAACGAACGAATCATAAACAAATTACAAACGAATCCCTTAAAGAATGTAAGCTTGTTAAAAATGTTAAACTCCTTCCACGAAGTCATGGAAACACATCTAGTTGAGCATGGTGATCAGTGGGGTATTGTATTACTTCTTCCAGCCACAGCATACGCATATGATCATAGGGTATATCCTCAAGCGGATTACATCGTATTTTTGGATTACAGCTGCCCCGATATATTTCCAGCTTTACTACCACTGCTCCCAGCACAGGCGAAGCTTGTTTTTAAACTACAGGATGTGAAGTACCAAGAGGCACTGTCTGCGCATTTTTCTTTAGAAAAAACTCGGGGGTTTTTCTCTTACAGCACAACTGAGGGGTTAAGGTATAGTAAGGACAAAGAGGTGTCAATCAATCATTCATTTGACGACAGACTACTTCCACTTTGGGCTGCTAACCATTACAATAAGGAAGAAATTGAGGAATATTTCCAAAAAGGAGCGTTTTCCGTTTCAATCTTTCAGGGCGACAATCCGGTTAGTACCTGCCTAGCGTTCCGAAATGAAGAGCAGATTTGGGAAATCGGCGCTGTTCATACTTTAGAAGCATTTCAAAGATACGGATACGCGAAAATGGTAGTTCGCACAGCCATACAAGAAACGTTAGAACGAGGCTTTATTCCACGCTATCACGTCCTTGAAAGAAATCAAGCGTCCATTCGTCTAGCTGAATCTATTGGGCTTGTCCCTTGTGTGCAGCTAGAGCACTGGATTAACTACATTCAATAACAATTTCTATTGGAGGTGATTTTAATGAGCTATCCACCAAACGACAATTTGAACTATTATCAGCCTCCACCCCCTCCGGCACCGACGAATGGTAAATCAATCGCTGGTTTTGTCTTGGGAATCCTCTCTATTGTTGTGCCTTATATTGGTTTTCTGTTAGGAATTATTGCGATTATTCTATCCGCCTTATCGCTGAAGGAAATCCGTAATCGTTATGAACAAGGCAAAGGCCTAGCGATTGCAGGCCTGGTATGTGGAATTGTGGGCACGCTGATGTACGCAATTATTATATTATTCGTCGTTGTGTTTGTTTTTGCAGCTTCTACTTACTAACCACGAAAAGGATCTCAATAGCCATCATCGGCTGCTGAGATCCTTTTCGAGTTAACACGCTATCAAGTGAACCCTTCATTCAGTCGTGGAACCAAAATCGGTGATTTTAAGCTTAACATCAAAGGTCAATGGCATCCGAATAAATTCCTCGTCCCAATGATCCTTGATCTTTTTCCAAACCTGCGGTTTTTCTATGCTGAACCAATTTCCGAACCCTGCTATATCCACTTTGTAGGTAGAATGCATTTTGTGAATAAGAGCATTGATTTTTTCGGTTAATTTTTCCTCGAATATCTTCTCCAATTCTTTGAAATAGGCAACTTCCGCGGAATGCTCATTATCATCCCAATTCTCAATAAGACGTCCATCAGACTCAATGGCTACATGAATAGAGAACTTCTCATCCGCAGTCTCCTTCAGCGTAATCTTGCTCTTAACTGATTTAATTTCATAAGTAATCGCTTCATTCAACTGATTATAGGCTTTAATGCTCCCACCTTTTATGTCCCCTTTGATCCAGGCAATACTCTCCACATCCTGTTGATCAATATTGCCAATCCACTGTCCTGTGTCTCCCTTGATAATACCTGCTCCGGAAAATTCCACCTCACCTTGTGCCTCCACAACGTTCTGTAAAACAAAGCTTTGCCTGGAGTACATAAGTGCATCTAGATTAGACAACGTTATGCCCTTCATAACTTTACTGGTTCTGAAGTGGTTATGAATCATGTCTGCCAGACGAAAAGAAGGAATCTCCTCCGAAGTTGTTTTAAGTGTGTCGGATGCAGGCCCTTGGCTAAGAAATATAAGACAGCTAGGGCGGATATCATTATCTCGCAGTAAAAAGTCCATTAGCCGTCTGATCTTCTCCTGTTGCACCAGTTTCTCAGATATGACAACAACCTTGAGGTGATGACCTATAATCGGACGGTTCTTACGTATTGAGATTTGGCGGAATATCTCAAGCAGAGAATCCCCTGTCTCAGAAATATTGTGATAATGAGTTTGTGGTGTTGCGCCATCTTTGCCAGAGTTTCCGAGTATTTTTTCAGGCACAATTTGTACCGTAGCCGTCAATTTATTTTTCTTAAAATAGCTTCCTCCGAGTTCCTCAAACTCCCGTTCGACTCCTTTCGGCTCCCCCTTGTCAAGCGCCAATCCCGTATAAACACTCAAGTCTTCAATCTCCTTACTGCTCCAGCAGCCAGACTGCGTAAGCAGAATCACGAATACCAATAGTAGGCGAATAACCCGCTGTCTAAACATTCTGCTTGAGTCCTTTCTTCCTAATGATTAATACAATCGACAATAACAGTGGCAGCATTATAAAGATCAGCACACCCATATAGCCAATCGCATCACCAAGACTAAAGACATCATTGATGCGCTGAGGGATCATCGTACAGATGAAGATGATGGGCATTAAAGCGAACATAACCGGATGGATCTTTAGGTGGAATACCTGAGAGATGCCAAGTGACGCATTAAAGAAAAAGCTACAAAAATTACAGAACATCTGCATCAGCCAAATGACGAGCAACGGAAATTCAAATCGTTCAAAAAAGAACCCTGATATTTCAAAGCTCCGTACCAAATCTATCGTAGGCCAGGTGCTGGTGATTACAGAATTGATGGATAGGCCGCCGATAACCATCACAACAGTAACCAGATACAATACCAGCGGGATACTTAAACCGACCATCATTCCTTTGACCGCTTGCTGCGGATGCTCCATAAAGGCCGTCATTGTCATCACAACCTCACAACCAGTAAAAATCAGGATGCTCGACTTCATGCCTCGGATCACCGGCATCATGCCTTCACTCAGAAAAGGACGCAAATGCTGGATATCAAATATTCTAGTACTTAAGATATAACAAATAATCAGAATAAAAATACTGATCGGAAATACAATCTGAAACACGCGGGCCATGGAATTAATCCCGCCATACACCAAATAAGTGCCCACCCAGATGAACGGCATCACAATCGCCCAGATCGGTGTCCCTTCCAGAAGAAAGAACAATGTTACTTCCGCCAGAACGCGGATTTCGAAACCCGCAATCACAATAAAGTAAAGAATCAATATTGTACTCATTACACTGCCTGGAAAATTCCCAACAATTCTTTTAGAATACTGAAAGACAGTCTTCCCTGGAAATTGCTGGCTAAGCTTCACCATAACCAATATGACCAAAGATACGACGATACCTCCCAGCACTACTGAAATCCAGGCATCGGGAGTCTGCACAGCCTTTACAACATTTCTGGGCAAAGTCAAAATTCCCGCACCTAGCATTGAATTGGTCAAGATTATGGAAGCCTGCGAGGTTGTGATCTTGTCATCAGTTCGTTTAAACACTGTGGTCTCCCCTCTGCTCCTGCTAAGAATACATTCTCTAGGACCTGCGCTTTTTCTTCTGGGTCTTCAGCATCTCCGGTCTTCGCTTCATGATCGATAACGGTGCACGAACGAACAAATCCTTCCAGTCACTTAAGCGGAAAGGGGAAATAGGGGTGACGTAAGGAACTCCAAAGCTTGAAAGCCGAGTCAGATGGCTGCAAATAAGCAGGAAGAAAAGGATGGTTCCGAACATGCCCAGGACCGCCGCAAATAACATGCCTGCGAATCGTAAGATCCGGAGAGTAATCCCCGCACTGTACATCGGTATGGAAAACGAAGAGATCGCTGTCACGGCTACAACAATTACCAAAAAAGGACTTACAATACCAGCCTGTACCGCGGCATCTCCAATGATTAGACCTCCGACAATCCCCATTGCCGGACCTATGGGCTTCGGCAGCCGAATTCCAGCTTCACGCAAGATTTCAATGGAAATTTCCAGAATCAACACTTCAATTAATGCAGGAAAGGGTACACCTTGGCGTGTTTCGATAATGGAAATCGCCAGTTGTGTAGGAATCAGTCCCGGATGAAAAGAGATAAAGGAAATATACAGCGCCGGAGCCAACAGAGCCAGAAATGATGCGCAAAACCGGAGTATCCGCAAAAGTGTACCCGGAATCCAGCGCTCATAATAATCCTCAGGAGACTGCAAAAGCATACTGAACGTCACTGGAACAACGAGTGCAAACGGTGTGCCATCCAGCAAAATAGCGACTCTTCCCTCTAACAAGGATGCAATTACCCGATCGGGTCTTTCCGTATTCTGTGTCTGCTGAAACGGGCTTAAATAATCATCCTCGATCAACTGTTCCACATAGCCGGATTCCAGAATAAAGTCCATATCAATTTTGGAGATACGTTCCTCCACTTCCTGGAGCAGATCAGGATTTACAATGTTTTTCATATAAGCGATAACCAGGTTCTTCTTGATTTCGCTGCCTACTTCAACCATTTTCATTTCCAGATTCTTATTAAGCCCTTGGCGCCGCAGCATAGAGGTATTCTCACTAAGCACCTCGGTAAAGCCAATCCGAGGCCCACGCAGTAAAGCCTCCGAGGTCGGCTCAGTAATCGCGCGCACGGATCCATGCGGAGAACCCACCAGCAACATCTCACGCATGCCTTCGACAATCAGCGCAGTGTATCCGAATAGGACAAACTCCTGCAGTTGGTCTAAATCCTTGGCTTCACTAAGCTGAGCTAAGGGGAGCATATTCTGTTTCAAGTAGTTGTATATTCCTTCTGAAGCCTGCGTTTCGCCGGCATACATCAGATTCTGCAGCACCTGCTGATTGATTAGCTCCTCGTGCTGCATCCCCTCTACATAGACCAATGCGGCACGTGCCTGTATACCTTTAACTGAGAATTCACGAAAATGTACATCACTGTTCTCCCCCAATGCCGTTTTTATCGCTGTCAGATCGGCATCATAGTCCTGGGTAAAAGCAGTAGACACAGGAGGCTGCGGATTTACTTCCCGATTGTCATTCTTCTTCAGTTCCGCATCCTGTGATTTGGCCTCTGTTTCCTTGGAGCGTCCGCTTCCAACATAAAAATACAAATGCCTGTAAAGATAAAAAATCCCTACGGGAAAGAGCAGCGTAATCGCCGCCTGCATAAAAATTGTCCAGTCCGGAATATAAGAGACTATTTTAGGCCACATCGCAATCATCCTCTATAGGAATCTGTTAGTACTATTCTCCTTCCACCCTATTCTTATGCAACATTTGAAACTTAAGGAAAGTTCATATATCAGCATTGGTCCGGACATAACAAAACGCCCGCATAAGCGGACGTCTGCAATTTAGAGTATTTTCAACAGGTACTGCTTAAGGTTAATTAGGTTGCTGCCACTGCTTTAAAACTTCAATCAGACCCGGGACATCTAATCCATCCAAGGAAAAAGCTTTGCGCAGCAGCTCATGCGGTATGAACTCATCGTATTTTCCGAGGTAGGGTGCTTCATCTGGGGATAACAATGATAATGGATCTGTGGCAGCCATACTTTCGGCAATGATCTCTGCTTCCAGCGTTTCTGCATCTGTTTTACCCGCAACGACCATATAATAAGGTTCCATGGGAACGATAGAACGCAGTCCCAGAGGGCTCTTCAGGTTGTTCTTCAGAAGGCGCTCCAGCGTACGGAATTGCCGACTACCGGCCCAGGGCAGAATGAACATGGAATCTCCACCCGCCGGCATAACGGATCGCACAAGCATTCCGCTTTCCTTCGCTAAACGACGGGCTCGTTCAAGCCGCGCAGCCGCACTCGGAGCTAAATACGGATACAATGAAGTGGCTCCTAAGATTTCACGGATCTTGTTCATGATGCGTGTATGTACATCCCCACCCGCACCAAGCCACAACGTATCTACTTTGCCGCGTGAGGTTTTCACATAAACGGCTTTATGGCGATTATCCACCTCTTCTACCTTCCAAAGCTTACCTGCCAGAGTAAAACAGTAGCCTGGTGGTGGAACCGTTGTGATCGATCCGATTTCCTCAGTCCCGTTATAGACCACATGCTCTTCATCATCTTTGAAGACCGCGTAGAAGCGGAAGTTATTCACGATCTTCTCTCCCGCCATCCCGATGATCAAGCTGCCTTCGTCCATCTTCTCAATTTGTCCCATGCCTAACATATAGGTCATGAAAATATCATAATCAGTAGGATCTATGGTTTTAAACGAAGGCAAACTCAGAACCGCTTCTTTTAAATCATCCGGTTCGGCCTCACCCATACTTTTCAAAATGCTCATCGTCTGATGGTACAGCAGTCCAACTGGCAGCTGACGCACGACCAGGGGTTCCACCCATTTCTCGCGCACATATAGCTCAATTACCGCTATCGCTCGAAGCAGTGTCCACGGCATCCGCGCCGGAAGCTGAGCTTCCTCGTCCTCTTCCTCGGGCGTGACAAAGATCATCTCGGATGCAGCGTCTCCACGCCTGCCCGAGCGGCCTAACCGCTGCACAAAGCTTGCGCAGCTATAGGGAGCGCCGACCTGTAGCACTCGCTCCAGCTCGCCCAGATCAATGCCCAGCTCCAGCGTCAACGTCGCTGCGGCAACAGCCGGTCCGGTGCCTTGCCGCAGCGCGGCTTCCGTCTCTTCACGCAGCATCGCGGAGATGCTGCCATGGTGAACGTGAAATACATCCCGTTCACCACGCTTCGCGGCCGTTCTCCGCATCTCTAGGGTCGCCGTCTCCGCATCTGAGCGGCTGTTGGTGAAGATCAACGCCTTCTTCAGATGCGTATGATCATAAATGAAATCGTAATAAGACTGCTTCGCACGTTCTAAATGCTCCGCCTGCACCTCATCCCGTGCATCCGGGAAAGAGAAATGCTCCACACTTAAACGGAGCTTACGCCCGCCTTGTGGAGCGGACACTTCAACGCTCTCCCGTGTGCCCGCCGCCAGCCACTCTGTGACAGAAGCGTAGTCACTCAGCGTAGCTGATAGACCGATTCTGCGAGGATGACATCCCGCCATTCGTGAGATTCTCGCCAGCTGGCTTAACACCTGGATCCCCCGGTCAGCTCCCATAAAGGCATGCACCTCGTCAATGACAATAAAACGTAGATCATGGAACAACGCTGGAATAGCATTCGGGCGGTTCATCAACAATCCTTCAAGCGATTCAGGGGTGATTTGCAGCACGCCTGAAGGATTCTGCACCAGTTTTGTTTTATCGGCTTGTGGTACATCTCCATGCCAGTGCCACACCGGAATGTTGCCTTCACGAAGCAAATCATTCAAACGTGTAAATTGATCGTTGATCAAAGCTTTCAAAGGGGCGATATACAAAATGCCAACCGAACCGGAAGGACGTTCATACAGCTCAGTAAGCGCTGGGAAAAAAGCTGCCTCTGTCTTACCTGAAGCGGTACCTGAGGCAATCAGCAGATGATGCGGGGTATCAAAAAGCACCCGGCAGGCATCCACCTGTGCCTCACGCAAAGTCTCCCAGCGGTTCTTATAAATAAACTCTTTAATGAAGGGAGCCAGCCTATAGAACGGATTATCACTCATAATTCAAACTCCGCCAGGAATCCATCCAGTTCATTTTGCTCGGTCTCAGCTGGCTTAGCCGTTTTTTCGCCGACTAGCTGTTCAAAAGTAATCTCCGGATGCTGGTGGAGCGTATGCAGCAGATCCATGAAATCACGTACTACCTCCCGTGGAGTCAAGAGTTCCTCAGCCCCTAATCTTCCAACCGCTTCCTCCATAAAATGAACCAATTGTTCCTGTGATAAACGTGCTTCATAACCATAATGTAGGGCGTGAATCTCTTTAAGCTTTTGCAGCAGTACAAGAATTTCCTCGTGTGATAACATGTCCAGTGCAATGATAGGTCCAGTATAATTGTTCAGACCCGCCGCCACGTACCGGCCAGCAACCAATCGCGATCGCAGTGCCTCATAACTAAATAAACCACGCCGTCCATCTTCCACAAATTGCGGAGTTCCCCCTATAAAAATCCCTAAGTTCTCTGCCTTCCCCTGCATCGTATCATTGAACATGGTAAGCAGCTTTTCATAGTTGCTCTGACGGGAAATACTGTTCGTAATTTTATAAAGATTGACACCTTCATCAATAAACAGCAGCAGACCTTTATAGCCAATAGCCGCAGTAAATTCCGCCCAAAGCTTCATATAGTCATACCAATTATCATCATCAATAATCACGCCAACTCCAAGCGCTTTGCGGGCTTCTGTCCGAGTTGCAAATTCTCCACGCAACCAGCGAAGCGAATCCTGTTTCTGGTCATCATCGGCCAGCTTGTGTGCATTCCAATAAGAGGCGAGCACTTTGGCAAAATCAAAACCATGTACCAAACCACGCATTTCAGAGGCTACAGCGTAAATTCGCTTCTCTACTTCTTCACCAAGCTGAGGGTGATCAGGCCCATATTCCTTCTCCTGCATCACGGACTGCTGTAGCGTAATAATCCATTTCTGCAGGATGATCTCCAACGCTCCACCATCTGGACGTGTGCGGGTCGATAAATGGCTCATTAGCTCCCGGTAAGTCGCTAGGCCTTGTCCTTTAGTTCCTACTAACCTACGCTCAGGGGACAGGTCAGCATCTGCTACTACAAAATCCCGATCCATCGCGTAATTACGGATCATCTGAAGCAGAAAGCTTTTGCCGCTGCCGAATTTGCCTGTAATCAGCTTAAAAGCTGCCCCACCCTCTGCAATGTTCTCCATATCTCTTAATATGGCCTCAATCTCCGGCCGACGGCCAACGGCTATGTGCTCTAGTCCGATACGCGGAACAACACCAGCCGTCAACGAATTGACTAGCGCAGTTGTCATTCGTTTAGGTATTTTTAATTCACTCATCCAAAGTTCACCTCATTAAATATTGCGCAGCATAGAGATATATTCCTCAACAATGTCTTCCCCCTCAATGATCAGATCACCAAGAATGTCCATTGCGATCTCATTAATCTCATCAATTAGAAGCTCTGACATCGTGCCATTAGCAGCAGCCAGCTTCAGTAAAGCTTGACTTCCATCCTCATCCAAAAGAGCAAGCAGTGCTTCCCGTTGTAGTGGACTTAAAGCATTGGCAAACTGTTCTGCCTCCGATCCTATGCTAACCGCTTGAGCTTCTTCAATCACCTCTACAGGCAACAATTCTTCCTTACTATCTTGTATTGGATCAATTTCACCGATAGTTGCTTCGAGCTTGCTATCCTCGTAATCTTGCTCGTCCATATTCTCAACCGTAAGCATCGTCCGTACAATTTCAGAATCACTTTGCAGGCGTTCTAGCTTCTCAGGATCTATGACGACTGTCGGCCCTTTGTCTTCCTGCGTCTCTTTAAGGTACTCACGCTTTAGAAAACGAGTGATCAAATCGTCCATATCGGCATCTACATTAATACCTTTAAGTCGTCCGCGGTAGCCCATCAGTTCCCGGAGTTTATTCTCAGTCAGACGAAATAACCTTGTAATCAGACTGCGAAGTGGTGGAGATTTACTAATACGTACAACCGGTATAAGAACAGAATAGCCATATAATGAAATATCATATACGGCACTTCGGAATAAATAACGCTCCCGCATCACCGCTGGTCCAGGCGGAAACATTTCAACTAGATTGGAGCCGTGTTTCCGGGTGACATAAGCATTAATTAACGCCACGACCTGCGGAATGTATTGTTCAAGAGCTTCTTTGCCTTCTCCGATGTAGAACTTGGATTTACTAATATCATAGTCCGACATTGCCGTTAATACTGCGAAGGTTAGCTGCTCAGGAGCAGTCGTCAGTCCTCTCATTAATTCAAGCTCCGCCAGATCCCCAGCAAGACCACGTGAACGAGCCACAATGATAGAAAGCGGGACATCCAAATGATGTACAAAAGAGAAGTCCGCGATCCAGCCGCCAAGATATTGATCCAAACGTTTATAACTTTCCCGGTAAGCTTCCCAGATCAGATTTAGCTGCCTATAGCCATCATTAGGGTCAGTCCACCCCACGCCATTAATAAGCTCATATACATGCAGAAAAATATAAGAAAGATCTGTTTTCAGATATCTGCCTTGTCTAACTTCATTCCGCCAATAAAAATACCATCTGCTTTGCGTGCCTGTCATATGGCCATATGTAGGCCAGTAACTCTTAAAAGGAACAAAAAGCGCTGAGTCCTCAGTTTTTTCAACTAATTCCTTCGCTCTTGTTACGAACTGCCCTTCGGTGGTAGTCACAGGCTCCGGCGTTTCCATCTCTGTATCCCAAAGCTGCAGCTGTAATGAAGGTTCAGGGGTTGAATTTGTTTTGCCATTATTCTTAGAAGATGACTTAGGCAGCGCAGGTTCAGGGGAATTTCGCGGCGGAATCGGTACATTTTGTTCCGTACTTTCCCAGACTAATTCTGTGAAATGCGGCTGCTTCCTATCATTACTCATGTGCGATCGCTCCGTCCTTATAAATAAGGATTAATGTAAAAAAACGGTCCTGTTCACAACTGTGAAGGAACCGTTTTGTTCTTACGTGAATAGTGGTCATCCATACAGGACGACAACATCGTTTCTTCTTGATATTTTAGCATTGTTGATAGATTAACATCAAGTATGTAATGCAGAATCTCACTTTAGAGAAGCTCGGTTCCCTTTGTTTCTTTGCCAAGGAACAATACCGCTAATGCACCGATAATAATCGTTACAAAAAATAGCATAAAGATCGAGCCAATCGCCATAGATTTACCTACTAGAACCCCTACCAGCAAAGGTGCGATAATGCCCCCAATCCGGCCAAAGGAAGTTGCTAAACCAGCGCCTGTGGAACGAATAGCCGTTGGGTACAGCTCTGGCGTATAAGCATACATGCCACCCCAAGCGCCAAGATTGAAGAAGGATAAACAAATTCCTGCAGCCATCAGCATGCCTTCAGTAGTCGCATTTCCGAACCATGCAGCGCTAACTGCAGTGAACAGCATATAGATGACTAGGACAAATTTACGTCCGAACTTTTCAATAAAGTAAGCGGCAGTAAAATATCCAGGCAGCTGAGCGAGCGTCATAATAAGCACATACTCGAAGCTTTTGACCAAGCTGAAGCCTTTAAGTACCATAACTGTAGGCAGCCATAGAAACATGCCATAATACGAGAACACCACCGTAAACCATAAAATCCACAACATAATTGTAGAACGGCGATATTCTGGCGACCATACGGTAGCGATTCGTTTCTTTAAGGAAACGGGTGCCTTTTTAATCTCAGCAAATTTCGGTGAATCATCAATCGCCCGTCTTAGATATAAAGCGTAGAGTGCAGGTACAGCCCCAATTCCAAAAGCTATACGCCAGCCATAATCAGGGATAATGAAGAACGCGATTAATGCCGAAGCAATCCAACCGACTGCCCAAAAGCTCTCCAAAAGCACAACCGCACGGCCTCTCTCCTGAGCAGGCATGCTCTCTGAGACCAAGGTAGAAGCGACAGGCAGCTCTCCGCCAAGACCAAACCCAGCAATAAAACGAAGCACACAGAGGATCGCAAAGCCTGTTGCAAATGCAGATAATCCGCTTGCCGCCGAGAAAATAAGGAGTGTCCACAGCAATACCGGTTTACGGCCAAAGCGGTCTGCTAATATCCCTGCCGCTGCAGCACCTACTGCCATACCGACGGAATTAATACTAGTCAATATACCGATCTGCTCCGGTCCCAGATTCCAATCCTTAGCTAAAGCTGCTACAACAAAAGAAATCATTCCGACGTCCATCGCATCGAACATCCAGCTCAAGCCAGCGCTGAAGAGTAATTTCCTTTGTTTCGGATTCCGCAGCAGTGTCATTTGATTCACTTCGAAGCCCCCTTATTTCAACCTGTTAACCAATAAACTTACTTTTGATTGTTTCACTTATACATTTTAAAATTGAAGTGCTCAAAAATCAAGAAATAAAGCAGCATTAAAGTATTGCCTAGCCAGCGATTGAAAATAACAGGTCTGCACAGAAATTGTGGCGATAAGCAGCATATTACGAACGGATTCTCTCTGCGCTCTCGATAAATGTGTCAGCCGGTTAATTACACGATCTATAGAGCTTTTTAACGAGGTATCTTCTTTCCAAGAGAACTCCTTGTGCAACACTTGATCTACTTTACATTGCGTCTGAATCGATGGATTGCTTTTGATCTCCTCAAAAAGCCCTGCATAGGCGTAATACAGCTTGGCCGGTTCAATTAGATCATCATCATCGCGATCCGGCTTTAGGAACATTAGCTGGAACAGTTGGCGGATACTTTCAAAGTTAAGAGCGGATTTGAGATCATCGATAATAAACAAAAGCGCCGCCTGATTAACCGAATATTTCTTTCCTTCTTTAGGCGAACCGAGATATTCCTTGAAGTCGCGCTTGACCCAATTTTGCATAGCTGTGACGGTCAATGTGGAATACTCTATAAGATGGCCCAATGAAGCAATTTCACCAAGTGAAAAGCCTTTTACATGGCCACCTTTAATGATCTTTTGTAATATGGGTGGAACATTGGTTGATAAAAAAGCGGGTAACGAAGTCCCCTTTTGTAATTCTTCACGGTGAAACTTTGCCCATGCCTCTTGGAGGATATTCAGCGGTTTCCGGTCTGACAATCCGGTCAATGAGAGCAGTAGACTGGACATCTCCACACGAGTCAATGCAAATGATTCCATATCTGTTTCCCTCCACCATTTGATATTTTACTAAAAAGTTCGTAGAATAGTTCATAAGAACTCATAATAATGAGTATAACCTATTTTAGGAACGAAAGGGATGGTAAAGATTATATGGGTATAGGACTTAGTTTGACGTTGGTGGTTATTTTGATTATTTTAACCGCTTTTTTTGTAGCAACAGAATTTGCATTGGTGAGACTTAGAGGTAGCCAGATCAGTCAAATGGTGCTTGACGGAAAGAAGAATGCCTTGGCAGTACAGAAGGTATCCGCTAATCTTGATGGCTATTTATCCGCTTGTCAGCTCGGGATTACTATCACTGCGCTGGGTATTGGTGCACTGGCAGAGCCTGCATTCGAACAGTTATTGCTTCCTATTTTCGACTGGGCCAATATCAGTTCTAGTGTGAGTCACCCTCTTGCGTTTTTACTCGCATTCATCATTGCAACATTCTTGCACGTCGTTGTCGGAGAACTTGCTCCGAAGACGGCAGCTATAAACATTCCGGAAAAAATCGGTCAAATTACTTCACCGCTGATTATTTGGTTCTACAGAATTTTGTACCCTCTCATTTGGTTCATGAACGGTTCCGCTAATATGCTTGTTCGTCTTTTTGGGATGAAACCAGCTAGTGAGCATGGAGACGCGCATAGTGAAGATGAGATTCGTTTGATCCTGTCCGAGAGTTACGAAAGCGGGAAAATCAATAAAGCCGAATATGGCTATGTTAACCGAATCTTTACTTTTGATGAGATGCTCGCCAAAGAAATCATGGTTCCGCGAACCGATATGGTATGTCTTTTCACCAATCATTCGTTGAAAGAAAATTTCGAAATTATCCGCAAGGAGCAATATACTCGTTTCCCTGTGGCACAAGGCAGCAAGGATAATATTATCGGAATGATCAACACGAAACAGCTCTATTTGCAGTATGATAACAATCCTGATTTTGATTTTCATAGCTTAATTCAACCCGTACTGACAGTATCTGAGGTGACACCGGTCAAGAATCTTCTAACTCGTATGCAGTTGGAGCGTGTGCATATTGCCTTGCTGCTTGATGAATATGGTGGAACATCCGGTCTCATCACGATTGAAGATATTTTGGAAGAAATCGTTGGTGAAATCCGTGACGAGTTTGACGGTGATGAACGCAGAGAAGTCGAAAAAATAAGCGATACTAACTATCTGTTCGATGGTAAGGTATCTCTGTTAGAGGTCAAGGATCTTACAGGGCTTGATTTCGAAGATGAAGAAGTGACCACAGTTGGAGGCTGGGTATACAGTCATATCGCAGATCCAGCCATTGGCAAAAGTATTGTTCGTGACCATGTAACATTGACCATCCGCGAGATGAACAGATACCGTGTCCGCAAGGTTGAAGTTGTTATCGAACAATCAAGCAACACTGAATCATCATAAATCACGAAATCATAACCTTTATTCATAAAAAAAGGATAGGGTCATCAGATTAAATCTGACACTCTATCCTTTTTTCTTTTTGGAGAATTTTGCTCATATAATATTCATCCACCCACTCACCATCGATAATAAGAGATTTCCGCTTCGTCCCTTCGATTTCAAACCCGCTCTTGGTATACAGCCCCAAAGCAGCTTGATTATGGGTCATGACGGATAACTCAAGACGAACAATCCCATTGTTCATAGCCCAGATGTCCATCTCACGGAACAGGCCAGCCCCAATCCCATTCCCCTGATATTGTTTCTGAATCCCAATCACTATGTACGCGCTATGTCTATTACGTCTAACACTTCCACCTCTAACAGACAAGTAACCTGCCAAATGATCGTCAACCTCTGCCCCTATAAGAATTGAAGTTTCTGCTGCCAGAAAGCTTTCAAGCATTTCTTTGACTTGACAAAGACTAGCTTGTCTTTCATCCGGTTCCAATAACATAAATTTGGACTCTTGGTCTAACTGATGCTGAAGTCGAAGCAGTTCACCTGCATCCTCCGGCACCAGTTCTCTAAGTGTAACCATCATATCATCACTTCCAATCGTAAATAACTATAAGTACTTCTTGAATACCTTACTGGAGCTGCTATCATAACCAAGAATTTCGTAGAAACGATGCGCTTCTTCTCTCTTTGCAGCACTTGATAACATAATCTTAAGGGCTCCCTTGGAGATTGCTACATTCTCGGCATGTCTCATTAGCATTGCGCCATACCCTTTTCCTCGTACTTTTTCAGCCACAATGACTCTTTCTATGACAGCAAAGGGCCTATCGTCACACAAAGCATCCATACAAAAATGAAGATGTAACGACCCGACAATTGTTTCTTGTTCTTCGCACACATATAGAAAACTCTCCGGATGATCTGCTATCTGCTTCAGCCGCTCAGGAGATACATGAATAGCTGGATGCTCAGGCAGCAAAATCCGATAAAGTTCTTCAATGAAGGTAGCGTCTTCGGGCACTGCTTCTCTTATCATTCGTCTACTCCCTTCTATACAACGATTAACAACGACAGACCATAATCACATTTCCATCGGGATCTTTAAAATTAAACCAATGATCATGCTCAATATCCGTGAGAATCTCTCCTCCGTTGGCCTTTACATAATCATAAGCAGCATCAATATCCTCGGTGTTAAGATGAAACGAAGGGATGTTTAGAACAGATTCAGCGGTGTAAATCTTACTGTCCAAAACGATGCCCGGTCCCTGCATAGGGACTACATATAAATGACCGAATAATACCTCTCCATCTAATGGGAGTCCAAGCAATTGGCAATACCATTGTTTTGATTTCTCAATATCCTTTACCGGAATAAAAACAGCACCAATCTGATTCAGAATCGGACTTATCATCATTAAGAAAGCCTCCTCTTTTAAGTTGACGGATAGGGTGTTATTCTAGAATAATTCGATAAAATATGTCAATTACCTCCCTCCATTTAGGGAAGGGCTGGTAAGTTGTGTTATAATTCTGTGAGCATTACTCCAATATCACGTACGTCAGGAGAATTACATTGGCTAACCTGAACTTCGGTGGTTTTAAAATGACCCCGCCCAAAGTTTTATCACTAGGATTCTTAATCCTTATCACTGCCGGGACTTTTCTGCTTAGTCTCCCGGTCTCCTCAACATCCGGACAAATATCCTTTATCGATGCCTTATTTATGGCGACTTCAGCCACTTGTGTAACAGGCCTTGCGGTCATTGATACGGGAACTCAGCTAACTACCTTCGGACAAGTTGTTCTACTCATTTTATTTCAAATCGGAGGATTAGGCTTTGTAACGATGGCTACTTTGATTACCTTGGTCCTTAATAAACGGATATCCTTGAAAGAGCGAATCCTTTTGCAAGAATCCATGAACCAAAATTCGATGCAGGGAATTGTACTCTTAATCCGTAGAGTCCTGATCTATTCTCTTGTTATTCAGCTGTCGGGGGCCGTGTTGTTTGCTGGAAGGTTTATGATGGATATGCCCTTTGGGAAAGCAGCATATTATGGGATTTTTCACAGTATATCTATCTTTAATAATGCAGGCTTTGATCTCTTCGGTGATATTCATGGGCCGTTTAGCGGACTTACTCGTTTTGTAAATGATCCCATTGTTAACTTCACCTCAATGAGTCTCATATTTCTTGGAGGGATTGGTTTTATCGTTCTGTCTGATCTTATGGACTTTCCTAAACGCAGAAGACTCACCCTTCATTCAAAGGTTGTTCTTTGGACTTCTCTTATATTGATTGTTATTGGTGCGGGGCTGTTTTTTTTACTGGAGTTTAATTCTACGCTGAAGCCCTTGAGTGCAAGCGGAAAGTTTTGGGCGACCTTTTTACAAGCGGTAACTCCGCGATCTGGTGGTGTCACCACCATTGAAGTTCCACTTTTACGGCAATCCACACAATTTCTGATGATTCTATTGATGTTTATCGGAGCTGCACCTGGGTCGACGGGTGGAGGAATCAAGATCACTACATTCGCCGTACTGGTTACTGCAGTAGCTGCGCGATTACGGGGGAAAGAAGATATTGTAATGTTCCGCCACCGGATCGCTAAAGAAAATGTATATAGAGCCCTTACTATTACATTAATGTCTCTTATGCTGCTTGTCATCGCTACGATGTTATTATCCTTAACCGAGAGCGCTGAATTTCTAACTGTACTTTTTGAAGCTGTATCTGCTTTTGGTACCTCAGGCTTATCTATGGGCCTTACTCCGGAACTGACTACGGCAGGAAAGGTTCTAGTAATTATCCTGATGTTTATGGGCCGGACCGGACCACTTACACTTGCTTATGCTTTGAAACCAAAAGGTAGTAAAGAACTGTACCGTTACCCAGAAGGTAAGATAACGATTGGATAATCATGATATGGCCAGCGGCTACCAGATAATGCCGCTGGCGTCATATCAATAATATTATTGTTCTTCCACGATTTCTTGTTGATCAAGTGCAGCATCCAGCAACTGATTGTACACATCATCGTTATTCTCCAGCAATGCATCCGTTTCTAAGAACTGTTCCTCGCTCCCAGGCTCACCCGCAAAGCTTAGACTGTAATCCCATTCCGTTCCTCTTGTACTGAAGAAAGTAATTTCATATGGAGCCTTATGATTTTCGAGAGTGAATACAGTCCTCCCTACATAACTTTTATCTTCTTTACGGCTCATTTCAGCACTTACGATCTCTAAATTCATCCACTTATCTTCCTTCCTATCATCAAATCAGCTACCCTTTCAGTATATCATTGAAATGAATGTAATTCCTTCTCTTTGCACTGTAAATTCCACGTAATTGACTTTTTTCATCCGGCGGTTAATAATTTAGTACAATGCTTGTAAAGTACTAAACTATTAGTAAATGGAGGAAATTACAATGACTGATTTTCAGGCTAAGCTTAGTAAATATGCAGATTTAGCTGTACAAATAGGTGTTAATGTTCAACCCGGGCAAATTCTAGTGGTGAATGCACCGATTCTTGCCGCTGATTTCGTACGTCTAATTACCGCTAAGGCATATGCTATCGGAGCAAGTTTAGTTAAGGTGAACTGGAGTGATGCAAGCATTACACGCCAACAGTTTGAACACGCTGCACCAGAGGTATTCACTCAGCCTCCTACTTGGTACGCAGGTGAAATGACTGAATTCGCCGAAAAAGGTGCGGCTATCCTTAACGTGATCGCTGAAGATCCTGATGCACTTAAAGGTATTGATCCAGTACGTATCTCCAATTTCCAAAAAGTTCGCGGAGCTGCCCTCACCAAATATCGTGAAATGCAAATGTCCGACAAAGTGAGCTGGAGTATTGTAGCTGTTCCTTGTCAAGCTTGGGCGGATAAAGTATTCCCTGAGGTTCCAGCCGAAGAACGTGTAGATAAACTCTGGGAAGCCATTTTCCACACCGTGCGTCTTGACCGTGAAGATCCAGTAGCTGCATGGCAGGAGCATCTTGACACCTTGGAGCAAAAAGCGAATGTACTCAATGCAAAAAAATATAAAAAGCTGCATTACATAGCACCTGGCACTGACCTTAGCATCGAGCTTCCTGAAGGCCATATCTGGGCACAAGGTGACAGCATTAATGCAAAAGGTCATTCTTTTGTAGCCAATATGCCTACCGAAGAAGTCTTTACTGCACCACTAAAGACTGGTGTTAATGGCACTGTAAGAAGCACAAAGCCACTTAGTCATGGCGGCAACATCATCGATGGCTTCTCTATTAGCTTTGAGAACGGCCGTATTGTAAGTGTTACTGCTGAGCAAGGTCAAGAAGCGCTAGAGCACCTCATTAGCATGGATGAAGGAGCGAAATACTTAGGGGAGGTTGCCTTGGTTCCTCATAAATCCCCTATTTCTGAATCCAACATTCTTTATTACAACACATTGTTTGACGAAAATGCTTCTAATCACCTTGCTATAGGTATGGCTTATGCCTTCTGTTTAGAAGGCGGTAAAGACATGAATCCAGAGCAGTTAATTGAGCATGGCCTCAACAATAGTGTTACCCATGTGGATTTCATGATCGGGTCAGCTGAGATGAACATTTACGGGATAACTGCTGATGGAACTGAAGAACCTGTCTTCCTGAATGGAAACTGGGCGTTCTAATTTAAGCACACAAGAGATACAGGATATTGGGAGGAATAGAAACTATGTTGGATTTCAAGCAAAAGCTGGAGAATTACGCATTGCTGGCCGTGAAGATTGGCGTTAATATTCAACCGGGTCAGACACTCGTTGTGAATGCAGATATTGTATCCGCAGAGCTTGTGCGACTTGTGGTTCGTAAAGCCTATGAAGCCGGCGCGAGACTTGTAAAGGTAAATTATAGTGATGAAGTTGTATTACGTACACGTTATGATCTTGCTCCATCTGATTCCTTCCTGGAGCCGCCGCAGTGGCAAGCCGATGAATTAGAGGATCTTGCTAAAAAGGGAGCCGCATTTCTAACCATTATCTCCGCTGACCCAGATCTTTTAAAAGGCGTTGAACCTGGAAGAATTGCAGATAATCAACGTATTTCTGGGCAGACCCTAGCACCTTATCGTGAGTACTTAATGGGGAATCATGCGAGCTGGAGCGGCCTTGCCTTCCCATCAGCCTCTTGGGCGGCAAAAGTGTTCCCTGACGCTCCATCAGAGCAGCAGGTTGAACTATTATGGGACGCCATCTTTAAAGCCACACGTGCGGATCAGGAAGATCCTATTGAAGCATGGAGCCGCCATTTAGATGGACTCAAAACTCGTTGCGCTTCCTTGAATGAAAGTAAGTTTCGCAAGCTGCATTATACAGCACCTGGTACAGATTTAACTATTGAGTTGCCGGAAGGACACATCTGGTGTCAGGCAGGAGCTGTGAACGGTAAGGGCGTCCCTTTCCTAGCCAACATTCCAACGGAAGAAGTGTTTACTGCCCCTCTGAAGTCTGGTATTAATGGTAAAGTGAGCAGCACTAAGCCACTTAGCTACGGCGGCAATCTAATCAATAACTTCACGCTGACCTTTGAGAACGGTAAAGTGATTGATTTTACTGCTGAAGAAGGCGCAGAAACTCTGGCATCACTAATCGCACTGGATGAAGGCTCTTCCTATCTTGGTGAAGTTGCTTTGGTGCCTTTCCACTCTCCGATTTCTGAGAGCGGTATTCTTTATTACACTACGTTGTATGATGAGAATGCCTCCTGTCATTTGGCTTTAGGTGCAGCTTATGCCTTCACAATTCAAGAAGGAATTACGATGACTAAAGAACAGCTGTTGGAAAAAGGAATGAATCAAAGCCATACCCATGTTGACTTTATGATGGGCTCACCTGAAATGAATATTGACGGAATTAACGATGATGGAACAACAGTACCTATCTTCCGTAATGGGGATTGGGCTTAAGGCTTAAACAACACCCGTTAGATCCTAGATAGAACCAACTTCAAACAACCCGCTTAGCTCTCTAATTAGAGAGTTAGCGGGTTGTTTTTGTTTTAACAGCAACATTTCAGGTGGTAAAATGCCCAAATTTGAATAAAAGTTCAATATTTGTTCACACTATTGTTGATTTCCGTTCACAAATATGTCACAATACAGTTAAGGATTGAATTTCCAAGGAGGGGATTATCATGTTGAGAGACCCAGTATCCAAAGAAGTTGACAGCCTCGAAGAAGAACAGCTAGAAATTCAACCACCGGTAGATTCAAGAATTGTTGCATCTAATGCTATTAAATACACTGCCTATGTTATGCTGCTTTTTGGATTCTTGTATTTCCTGATTGCTTACTTGGCGCCTATGTTGGAACCTTAATGTGATGGATATAATTTTATTGGAAAACGCTTACGGTTAATCACTCTCTATGGAGCAGTGATTAACCGTTTTTATTAATTCCATGAGAATGCTTTGTTTGTCCAAGCTATTGCTGTTGGCGACCATACCCCGTTCATCTTCGTTTGTATCCAAGCTCTGGCCTCTTCTCTATCCCCTTCAAAAGCGGATAGACCGTTATCTGACATCCAGTGACTGACCGTCTCGAACGAGGTGCTGCTCCAGCCATTTACTTCACCTTCATCATTCAGGCGTTGCTTGATGCCTGAGATCACCATATCTAACGATCCTTGAAGCTCAGTAACCGCGTTATCGAAGGCTGTTTTCTTTTCTTTTGCCTTCATATCAGCCTCTGCCCGAAGTTTACGTGTATCAATGCCTTCATGTTCACGAACAATCTGCAGTAAGGTCACAGCTTCTTTACTAGCCAACCCATCCTTATACCGCTCTTCAATAGATTTGGTACTGCCTACTGCTGCTACAAATGCCGGAAACCACTCCCTTGAGACCAAAATAGCCTTTTTCTTAATAAACTTTCCGTATCCTGCAAGACCCTCACCTGGAAACTGCGCACGCCATGACCACGGATCTAAATCTGTTCCAGTATGCCAATTCTCGGGCTTAGTTAAGCCGTTTAAAGACGGGTGCCCGGGAATCAGCGCAGCAAGCGGTAAAATCCCCAATTTCGCAATGATCTCTGCTGTTTCCCCATAAGTGGTGACACTACCTTGTTCATATTCCTGACCCATTTGTTCATCATCTCCTAGATCTAATTTAATCTGATTTCATATTTCCAATTCCGGTTATAAAAGTGCTAATCAAGCGGGTTAGACTCTCGTTAGTATCGAGCGCCATACCAAATCCACCCTTTTGCTCCAATGAGGCGAATCCATGTAGAATACTCCGTAATCCCCTTACGGAATGAAGTTCTCCTTCTTCACCTAATTGATAACTCTTCATCACCTGAATTATAAACTGCAAAATATGCTCACCAGCCGCTTCAAGCTCCGTGTTCTCCTGTTCAGGCGCTCGTAGTGTAGTCTCATACAAACCTGGTCTACTTCTAGCAAAATCCACATATGCTCGGCCCATCGCGTGTACAGCAGCATCTCCATTTAATCCCTCAGCTGCGTTCGACATGCATGTAAATAATAACTCTAAACCGTAAATGGCGAGCCCGGTCCGCAAATCCTGCAGGCCATTTATATGGTTATATAGTGACGGGGAACGAACACCTAGTTTAGCTGCTAGTGCAGCCAAGGTAACAGCTTCTATACCTTCAGCATCGGCAATTTCTGCTGCTCTAATCACTAGCGTGTGACGATCTAATCCTGCTCTAGGTGACATTTAATTACTCCTATCCTGAATCATTTGTGCCTTACTTATGGCTTTCTCCATCTCTTGCTTTGGCGCTTTAAGTAAGTTGCCGTGACCCACAGCAAGTAAAGCTGGAGATAACTCTAGAAGCTTAATCGCACTATTCAGAGCTTGAGCTTTATTCCATGTAGCCATTGCTGGAAAAGGAAACAGGGGGATGATGGTTCCTGCCACCGCAGTTCCCCGGAAGGTCTGAAGAGCATCCCCCACGATTACAGCACCGCTGCGTGAATCAAGGAAAGACATAGAGCCGGGGGTATGTCCTGGAGTGTGAATCGCTGATAATGAGCCAATGGTATCCCCTTCGTGGAGAAGGACGTCTGGCTTGGTAGCTATCTTCTTCGGCACGCCTCCCTTAATAGGGGTCTGAGGTTCTCCTTCCCGAAGTGAACGATCTCCATGAAGTAATGCCGAATCTCGCTCAGAGATGTACACCTGAGCCTCTGGACGTTGCTTTTTTAGTCCATCCAGTGCCCCAATATGATCATCATGCGCATGCGTTAAGATTATGCGTGTAAGCTTCTTATTTAGCTTCGCTTCGGTCTCCATAATTCCTTTTAGACTAAATGGCATAGCGGCATCTATTAAAGTCAATCCATCGTTTTCCTCAATAATGTAACAATTCACTGGAAAAAAATTTGGCATCCAAGTCAACTGCAGTAAATGACCTTCACGTGTTACTCTCATCCTTACCCCTCCGATAAACTAATGGTATTAGCTTAAATATAAACTAATGACATTAGTTTTTCAAGAGGTAGTTATTTTTAATATTTAATATTTAATATTTAATATTTAATACTTAATATTTAATTCTCAATGTTCTTGTCAGCATTTTTGTTGGATTTATTAATTATGTACCACATCGCCCAAGTGACCCCTATGAAAAATACAACCGCCCCCACGAGAGTACTCGATATATTTTTTCTAATATCCACTTCTCCCGCTTCTCTAAAATCAAGCAAAAATGTTAGCGTGGCCCAAATAATCGTGCTGATAACTCCCGATATTAAATGAATCTTCTTAAACCGTTTGAGTTCTCCTTCCTTACTTGGCAGCAGGTATATCCCATCTTTGACACAACGAACGGTAACATACAAGCAACCTAACAGCATAATCCCAAAAGTATCAACCCAGTATTTGATGTCCCACTCCAGGATAAATACTTTCACCAAAAGGCTAATCATAAATCCCACTAACACAATCAACAATCCGTGCGTACTAAACTTCTGAATTTCTGTGATAATTCGTTCGTCTTTAATCTTTGGCCCTTTCACAACTAATCCTCCCAAAAAATATCGTTTAATGACGTATCCAACGCCTTGCAGATGGCTATGCACAGCTTAATCGTCGGGTTATAGTTACCAGCTTCAATCAAGCCGATCGTCTGCCGTGTAACCCCTACAACTTCCGCTAACTGTTCTTGGGAAAGATTCTTTTGGATCCTAGCCAGCTTCAACTTGATGTTTTTGTTCTCTCCCACTCCATAACCCCTTTTAATGTTTGTCATGCATTCCATTTTCCACCATTGTAATCTATATCGGTCATTATGTACATTATATATTGCATTTAATTGGTGGGATCAACGTTTGACTTTAGGATCGACGTGTCATATTAGGGGCAACGTTTCATATTAAGATCAACGTTTCATATTAGGATCCAGACTTCATTTTCCATTCCCTCTCCGTCAGGAAATACTTTCTCCCCACCGTTGGATCAAATGGTGAAGAGTGATTGTAACTGAGTCCATAGCCAGTCAGCTGCGATGCCTAACTCGCCGCCTTTGCTAGTATGTAAGTACACTTTTGCCAATATTTCGGACTCAGATGACCTTATTATGCAAATTCGAGTGTTTTCTGCGGGGCATCGGACTCAATTGCAGCTATTTACTCAAAACCACACAGATTCTGCGCCGTTACAAGGTAATAAGAGCTATGCGGTCCGATACATCTGCAAAATGACTCAAAAAGCTCAAATAGCTGTTATACGGTCCGTAACATACTGAGGGTCTTTAGTTAGTTTGGGTTATACGCCTACTTGAGCCTACTTGAGCTTCAATAGCTTCATTAGCTTCATCAGATTCTTGAGGTTATCTTGGCTCTTTTTACTTTTTTGACTACTTTTGTGACTTGAGCTTCTTTGCTTACTTGGGTTAATTCGGTAACTTGGACATCATTGGTTTGGTACTTAGGTTACTTTGGGTTCTTGCGCGATTTGAACTATCCCCCATGCTTGTGAACACACTTTTGCCGATGGTTCGGACTCAGTTGATCTTATTTCACCATTTCAAACGTTTTAGGCGAGCTATCGGACTCAGTTGCAGCTATTTATTCATAACCACACAGATTCTGCGCCTCTACATGCTAATAAGAGCTATGTGGTCCGATAGATCGGCAAAGTGACTCAAAAAGCTCAAATAGCTGCTATACAGTCCGTAACATACTGAGGGTCTTTAGTTAGTTTGGGTTAGTTTGGAGTTAGTTCACTTATTCGCCGTTGCATCGGACTGAGGAGTCCTTATTTCGTAGATTTGCAGCTAATTGACGTGCTATCGGACCCAGTTGCAGCTATTTACTCATAACCACACCAATTCTGCACAGTTACATGGTAATAAGAGCTATGCGGTCCGATAGATCGGCAAAATGACTCAAAAAGCTCAAATAGCTGCAATACAGTCCGATACGGAGATTTGTAGGAAGCCCACAAGAGGTCAGTAGGAAGCCCGCAGAAGGTCAATAGGAGATACTATGAAGTAAGTAGAAGGTTGAGCCACATAAGCAGAGGACCGGCAGCGAAACGTGATCAGCACCCAGTAGCCCTTCCCCCCTCACCCGACTACGGCTATTCTAAGCAACAAAAAAAAGCATCCCTAAGGATACTTTTGATAATTCGACGCTTATGATCTTTCGATACTTTTGATCTTTCGATGCTAATGATCTATCGATCTTTTTGATCTTTCGACGCTTTTTCGATATTTTTGATCTTTCGCCGCTTTTAATATACGAATGCCTTCGACTTTCCTTATTCCACTACGCCATTCTCTGGATAGAAGTCTACGATCTTCAGCAGCTCCGAAGCGTCTGTGCGTGGACGGCTGTCAGGTACAGTCTCCGGATATCCGGCATGAATCATGGCTACAATTTTTTCGCCGGGCTTCACACCAATTTTAGTGCGGAATTCAGGGTTGTTGATGTATGGATCAGTCTTCCAAATTGTCCCTACACCTTGCTCCCAAGCTGCGAGCTGGAAGTTCTGTACAAGTGCGGACGCTGCTGCAAAATCCTCGTCCCACTCTCTCTGCCGAGGATCTTCAGGCATCACTACGATTACTGTTAATGGAATATTCGAGATATATTCTTTACGTTTAGCAGCCACTTCTGGATCAGCTATAGCACGTTTCACAAAAGCAAATGCAGATTCAGCTAGGAATTTCGAACCTTCCCCTTGAAAAGCAATAAATCTCCACGGCTCACGCACACCATGATTCGGTGCCCATACCGCTACATTTAATAATTCCTCTAAAAGGCCTTGTGGAAGTGGATCTTTTTTAAAAAGCTTAATCGAGCGTCGTTCTTTTATTATTTCGGCCACACTATTCTGTTGAGTCTGTTGAGATTGCGTCATAAGATCCACTCCCTATTATAGTAATAATGATAATCATTATCACAAATGATACAGCATCTTTCTACCTTTTGCAAATAACAGGTAACCTTTCGAATCACAGTTAATTTCATATAAAAACAACCGATATACTTCGCAGAAACTTTCGGATGTTATTGTTTCTCTGCATATTAACTTTTGAATTCACAAAAAAAACACCGTTCCTGAAGGAACGATGTTCACAGCTTCAGCCGAATCGGCCCATGATATATTCTTGCGTCATTTGATTCTCTGGATTGGTAAAGACTTTATCCGTCTTATCATATTCGACAAGGGAGCCAAGATAAAAGTATGCAGTATAATCAGAGATCCGAGCTGCCTGCTGCATATTATGTGTCACAATAACGATGCGAAGCTCTTCTTTTAACTCCTTGATTAGCTCCTCTACTTTACCTGTGGAGACCGGGTCTAGAGCTGATGCTGGTTCGTCCAAGAGCAGAATTTGCGGGTTAACCGACAACGCTCTAGCAATACAAAGACGCTGCTGTTGTCCACCGGAAAGTGCAAGCGCTGAATCTTTTAAACGATCCTTTACCTCATCCCACAATGCTGCTTTGCGAAGACTGCTCTCAACAATCTCATCAAGAGCCTTTTTACCTTTAATGCCATGATACTTAGGTCCAAAAGCGATGTTATCGTAAATCGATTTATAGAACGGATTTGGCTTTTGCCATACCATCCCGATCTTCTGACGCAGCTTAATCACATCCGTACCCGGAGCATTAATATCCACTCCATCAATCCAGATGCTTCCTTTTGTTTTTGAGCCAGAAATTTCGTCATTCATCCGGTTCAAAGAACGAAGAAAGGTTGATTTACCGCAGCCGGAGGGGCCGATCAGTGCAGTAACCGTATTTTCAGCAAATGGAAGGCTTATCCCCTTTACTGCCTCATATGTTCCGTAAAAAATACTCAGGTCTTCGGTTTGAAAAGATTCACGCACTGCTGTTGCCGACGTTCCCATCGATTACTCCTCCTACATCTCTACTTTAATTTGTATGATTAGTTCATTCTTTTTGAAGCTGTAAGCTTACGATAAATAAATCTTCCGAAATAACGTGCTGCCAGATTGAAGATTAACACCATAATTACAAGCACCGCCGAAGCTCCCGCAGCAATTTGTGCAGCATCTGGAGCTAGACCTTCACTGTTGACCTTCCAAATGTGGACAGCCAGCGTTTCCGCTGGACGGAAGGGATTCAGTGGTGAATTCGCACTAAGTGGATTCCAGTTGGTGAAATCCAATCTTGGACTACTCATCCCTGCTGTGAACATCAACGCAGCTGCTTCCCCAAAGACACGGCCAGCGGACAAGATAGTACCTGTAATAATTGTAGGTAATGCTACCGGAAACAACACCGAGGTAACAATTTTCCACTTGGACAATCCTAATGCAAAACCAGCCTCTTTTTGTTGTTTTGGAACACTACGGAAAGCTTGCTCCGTAATCCGCACCATCAGCGGCAGATTAAAGACCGTTAATGCCAGCGCACCAGAGATTAAGGAGAAGCCCAGATTGAAATAGTTAACAATCAGCAATAGACCAAACAAGCCGACTACGATGGAAGGGAAAGATGACAACACTTCAACAATCAAGCGAATAAAGCCGGTAATCTTACCGGGACGAGCATATTCCGCCATATAAATACCGGCACCCAGTCCAAGCGGAACGGTAATAATAAGTGTCAGTACCAACAGGAATAAGGAGTTAAATAGCTGCGGTCCGATCCCTCCACCTGCACGAATCTTTTGCGGTGCGGAGAAAAGAAAATCCCAACTGATATGGCTTAAGCCTCTAAAGAGGATATATCCCAAAAGTCCAAGTAGAATGACAACGATGAGCATCGCGAAAAATACAATAAGACTGGTGGCAATTTTATTTACGGTTCTCGGCTTCAAATTTTATTTCTCCTTTCAAGCATTCTCACAAAGAAGACAAATACGAAAGTCATCAGCATGAGAACCAGTGCCATACTCCACAGTGCATTATTGTGAGGTGAGCCCATGGTCGTGTTCCCCATACCGAGTGTGATTACACTGGTCAAGGTAGAAGCTGACTCAAAGAGTGATTTTGGTACGAATGGCGCGTTCCCGATAACCATTTGTACAGCGAGTGCTTCACCGAAAGCACGAGCCATTCCCAATACAATCCCTGTCATAATGGCAGGAAAGGTTGTTGGAATAATCACCCGCGAAATCGTCTGCCACCGGGTGGCACCAAGCGCATAGGAAGATTCTTTTAAGTTTTGCGGCAATGAAGCCAGCGCGTCTGCAGCCACGCTTGTAATCGTCGGAAGAATCATTACCGAGAGCACAAGCGCGCCTGCAGCTACCCCGATGCCTTGGCCCGGCAGGTTGTTGCGTAGAAACGGTACAATTACACTTAATCCGATGAAACCATATACTACCGAAGGAATCCCTGCCAAAAGCTCAATAACAGGTTGAAGTAATTTTTTGCCCCACCCTGGAACAATCTCAGTCATAAATAACGCAGCGCATAAGCTAAGTGGACTAGCAATCAATGCGGCAAGCAAAGTAACCAGGAAGGAACCCGAGATAAATGGAAAGGCTCCGAAGGAAGGCGTATCCGCTTCTGGCGACCACTTTGTACCGAATAGAAATTCAGAAACTGTAGCATTGCCACTTGTGAAGGTTGAAATTCCTTTAGACGCTACAAAATATACCATCGATACAATGATTGTTATCAACAGTAATACACAGAAGGACATATAAGTACGTCCAACAAAATCTTCAATATGATGTTTTTCGAATCGTGAGTTCTTTAGTTTCACCCTCAATTGCTCCCTCTTTCTAAAGTGAAAAGAGAGGCAGATGTATCCGCCTCTAATCACTTGAGATTCTAATCAATAACATTGCCTAGAATTAAATTACTTAGCGGTAACAGTTCCTGCAACGTCGCGAACAACTTGCATTTTAACAGCTGGGATGTATCCAAGTTCAACAACTTCACCTGTTTGCACTTCGTCAGTTAAGAAAAAGTCGAGGAATGCTTTTACTGTTGCATTAGGTTCACCATTTGTGTACATATGCTCGTAAGCCCATACTGGGTATTTACCCGAAACAACATTGTCAACAGATGCTTCTACACCGTCAAGACTAAGTGTTTTAATGGAATCATCCAGGTAAGAAAGAGCAAGGTATCCGATTGCCCCTGGAGTTTCACCGATCATTTTCTTAACCGTACCGGAGGAATCTTCTTGAATCGAACCTGGGATATCTTCTGTTTTGGTTCCAAGTGCAAAGCTTTCAAAGGTTGCACGAGTACCGGAGCTGCCTGGACGGTTGATGATTTGGATTTTTTGATCCGCTCCGCCTACTTCAGACCAGTTAGTGATTTTACCAGTGAAAATGTCCACCAGTTGTTGTTTAGTCAAGCTATCCACACCAGCATCAGGATGAGATACTGCTGCGATCGCTACTACTGCTACTTGATGATCTACGAGTGCTGCTGCTTTTTCTGCATCTGCATCTTTTAATTTTTCTTCTGCGAATACGTCAGAGTTTCCGATATCTACTTGTTTCTCAGCTACTTGAGTAAGACCAGTACCACTGCCACCGCCTTGAACTTGAATGTCCACGCCAGTGTTTTTATCCATGAAATTCTCTGCTACCAGCTCAACCAAGGGTTGTAATGCTGTTGAACCTGAAGCCAGAATCGAACCACTTATTTCAGCGCCGCCGCTTCCTTCGTTAGTTGCTGCAGCGTTTCCTCCTGTGTTGTTTGCCCCGCCGTTACCGCAAGCCGATAGTGCCAGTACGCTTGTTAAAGCCAAAGTCATGATCCATGATTTTTTGAATTGCATTGTTTTGTCTCCTCCTAAATGGTTTGTTAGCATGGCTCCCTGATCAGTTCATACCAAACTGGCTTCGAAAGCTTTAACATGGTGTTGTGGAGCTTGGCCCCCATATGCATGGTTACTGTAAAAGTTCATCAAACGCATATGTTATATGTTGTCCGGGACTTCTTGGCCCCTCTGACTCTTCTTATTCTAGAGCTCGTTCGTTAGAGAAACTTCTTATCTTTGTAAAGCGAACGAAAAAAATACCAATATAAAGTGTATATCTATATAGATATAATCTATAATGGAGATATAATTTATAATCCAACTTAGCATTATGTGGAGGAAAGTCATGAATATTATGAAATTGAACATCGTAGTTCTAATTGAAAAATATAAAAAAGTAACCGATGTAGCCGCAGAATTAGGCCTTAAACAGCCAACTGTTTCTTTTCATATGAAGAATCTGGAGGCTGAGCTCGGAACCCCTCTATTTCTTTACCGAAGCGGAAGAGTGCTGCTTACGGATGCTGGACGAGCCCTTTATCAATACGCCCTCAAAATCGTCTCTCTCACAGCAGAAGCTGAGCGCACAGTTAAACAATTTTCTTCCCCCTCAAAAGGAATATTAGAGCTGGAAGCCAGTTTTATTCCTGCAACTTATATTTTACCTAATGTGTTAATCCAATTCATGAAACTCTATCCGGGGATTAACAACTCTTTGACTGTTCAAAGCGATGCTTTGTTACGTGAGCGTCTCCGTAGTCGGGATATTCAGATGGCCATTTTACATACTGCGGATTGGCAGGACGAATCTTTTGATTTTCAGCTTATTGTCCGTGATGAACCTGTCCTAATTTTTGCAACTGGTCATCCATTTGAAGGCCTAGAGAAATTAACACCTGAACTAATTGCCAATGAGCCGTGGATTCAGCATGAGCAAGGATCTTGTTTACGAGGGTATGCCGATCAATGGGCACAATTCAATCAAATCCGTTTATGGAACCGATCCGAGTTGAATTCTCCAGAAGTGATTAAGCAGCTAGTTAGCGGGAGTGACTGTGTTGGCATATGTTCTAAAGCGGCTGTTAAAGCTGAGATTGAGCTAGGCAAGCTTAGCTATGCCAACCTGCCAGGGATTCTGCCTGAAAGCGGCGGGTTTGTGCTCGGCTGGCGTAAAGATCATATTTTAACACCGTTGCAGCAATCCTTTGTTGATATAGTAACGACTCTTGATCTTTAAAAAAGCAAGGTAGCTTCTAAAGCCGCAAACGGTTTTAGAAGCTACCTTGTTCATTTATTCTATAAAAGGAAACATTAATTTCTCATTTTCACTTAAATACATATTCTCCTTCGTGATGATCACGGAGCCTGTATCTATTATCCGTTCCACTTTCTCACCCTCAACAGCTTCAATCGCTGTCTTCACAGCTAAGTACCCCATATTAAAAGGCTTCTGCATAACCGTGCCAAGCAAGATCCCTTTTTCGAGGAGCTTCACCTCATTGCTAGAATTGTCGAACCCAAATAATTTCACTTTGTCCTGAAATCCCATATCCATAATCGCCTGCCCAGCACCTAGTGTAGAAGGTTCATTAAGACCTATTATCCCTTTTAGATTTGGCTCGTCCTTTAGTAAATCAACAGTTAACTGGTACGCTTTTCGCACGGAACCATCACTGTATAATGTAGGCTGCACATCATGAACTCCATTCTCTAAAAGGGCATCACGAGCCCCTCTTTCCCTCTCAATTGCGGTGGCAGAGCCTTGTACAAAGTTAACGATAGCGACTTTATCCTCTGGATCGATATATTTTCTTAACTCCTGCCCTGCCTTACGTCCTGCTTCATAATTGTCTGTAGCAATAAAGCTCTCTGATACGCCACCGCTTAAGCCCGAATCTACAGTAATAAGTGTAATGCCAGCTGATTTGATCTTTTCCGCGATTGGAATGAGGCGATAATAATCCGTAGCAGATAAAATAATGGCGTCAGGCTTTTCCTTAATTGCTTGCTCCAGCAGTTCTATCTGTTGATCTACATCAAGCTCTGTATCCGTTCCAACCGTGCGAACCTCTGCGCCGAACTCCTTAGCCGCTGTTGCCACACCTTGTTTCATCACTTCCCAGAATTCAATACTGCTATCGATAGTCTTGGGCACATAAATAATGGTCCTAACCTTTGCGTCAAGCTCATTTGTAAACATACGATAGGCTAATGAACCCAAAGTAACAATGAAGAGCAGTAGCAGAGTATACAGGCCAATTTTTGACCGTAAAGCGCTCATTGACTCTCCTCCTCATAAATCACAGGTGTTCGTAAAGTGGCCGTCGTTCCTTCCTCCATCTCGCTTGCAAAAGACAAACCGTATTTCACACCGAAATACAGCTGGATACGATGGTTCACATTCGCGACACCTACACCGCTGCCAGTCTTGAAATCTGATTTTTGCAGCAGTACCTTACCCATTTGCTCTTCATCCATCCCAATACCGTCATCAATGACCTGTACGATAATATCGTTCTGTTCTTGTCTTGCTCGGATCAGAATGTGCCCTTGCTCAGGATTATGTTTTATGCCGTGATAGATCGCATTTTCAACCAAAGGCTGAAGTACCATTTTTAAAATGCTGCAGGTTAGGATATCTTCTTGTACCTCTATGGAATAAGTGAATTTATTACGATAACGCATGTTCTGAATCGTTAAATAGTGCCGAATATGCTCTAATTCTTTGGCCAGCGGAATCAATTCCTCACCCTCACCAATTGTTGAACGAAGCAGCTTGGATAGAGATGAAGTCATCTCCACCACTTCCTCCATCTTTCCTGTCTCTGCCATCCAAATAATCGAATCAAGTGTATTGTACAAAAAGTGAGGTTTAATCTGCGCTTGCAGTGCCTTCAGTTCACTCACACGTTTCATCTCTTGCTCCAGAACGATCTGTCCCATTAACTCTTTAATCTTCATAATCATAAGATTAAACGTACGAGCAAGCTTGCCGATTTCATTCGTGCTCTCAATCTCCACGCGTATGTCGAACTCTCCACGTTCCGCTTTTTTCATATTCAGCTCCAAATTCTTCAGCGGTTTGGTCAGTGCGTAAGAGAGAAATATCGATATAGCCATAGCAAAAATCAAACTAATTGCTCCCCATAAGGCGGCGGTTCCTTGCATACGTTGCTTGTTCGCGACCAAATCATCCGGATAAGTGACTCCAACTATTTTCCAGCCAAAGCTGGTAGTGTCCACAGTGTACAGTTTCTGATCATTCCCCGTATTAACCGTAACAGATCCACTCTTGATCCCAAGGACCGTCTCTAATTGTTCGAACTTGAGCTGGGAGTAGATCAACTGCTGTTGTGGATGATAGACAAGGCTACCTGCGGGATCGACGATAAAAACATAACCTCGTTTTCCCAGTTCGATTTGTTTACATAGATTATTAATTACACTGTAATTGAGATCTACGAGCAGTACACCTTGTTGATCCGCTTCCGTCATAGCATTCGCATTCGAGAGTTTTCGGCTGATCGAGACTACCCACCGGTATTCATCTTGAAAGATGTGCTGCACATGAGAGGAAGAAACTGCAACGTCTAATTGATTCATAGCTTTTTGATACCAATCTTGAGCTATTAGTTCAGGAAGCGGTTTCAAAACAGCATGCTGTCGATCCGAAACGGTCATGCCATCTGAGCCTGCATATAATATAGAGGAAATATCCGAGCGGGACTGAACGACTGACCGGAGATAATGACTGGCAAGCAGTTTATTCTTAAGTGCCTCTTCTTTATCTAAATTCGAGCCTTTTATATACTTCTCTAGATCACTGCTAGTTAACACTAGAGCAGCTATGCTCTCCATATTGCCAATGTAATTCTCGATATTCAGTTTTACTTGTTCTATTAACTGTGAAGTATAGGCTACAGAATTTCCCTTGACCGCGGCTGAGGACAGGCGATAGGAAGTATAACTCAGGACAATAGTTGTGCAGAGGATAAGAAGTGAAAAGGAGATAGCAATATTAGTATGAATACTTCGGCTGCGGAAAAAGCGCTGTGATCTCATAGAGAGAGATTCTCCTTCTGCCGGTGTCGATATTCCTTCGGTGTGCTTCCTACATTACGTTTAAAAATAACACTAAAATACTGTGGATCAGCATAACCAACTCTGGCAGCGATATCATATGTCTTCAACTGTGTGACCGTAAGGAGTTCTTTTGCTTTTTCCAAACGGAGTCGAGTCAGATACTCTATAAATGTTTCACCGGTATGCTGTTTAAAAGTTGCACTGAAATAACTGATGCTCATAAAAATATGGCTACACAGCTCATTGAGTGAAAAGCTGTCATTACAATAATTCTCGCGAATATAAGCTTCTGCGGCTTGCATCTGAGAAGTCCGAACCGTTGTTCTCTGTTCCGATAGTTTAAGTATCAGCGCATGGCAAGTCCTCTCCAGATAATTCCTTGCTTCATCTAGAGTCTTAAGCGCAGCAACCTCTGCAAACATATTATGCGAAACAACTACTGTATTTGGGAAGCCGATGTCGACCACATAGTTCATCAAAGAAACCAGCAGCTGATAGATGCTGCTACGGCAGCCTTCTATAGAGGAGGTATTACTTTTAAGCTCCTGAAACCACTTCAACAGAATTTCCGATACAGCAGAAGCTTTACCTGTCTTTAAAGCGGATATGAATTGCTTTTCCCATGAGGTGAAATGCGCCTGATCCAATCCCTTGCCAAACTCAAGATCCTGTATGGAGATAACTTTATCTATGCCTAAAAGGTAACGATATTCTATGGAGGAGATCGCTTCTTGGAAGGATTGTGGAATTTGTTGCAAAGTATTATATTTTCTACCGATGCCTATGGTGGATGACAGCTTCAAATATTTATTTAAGCTACCCTGGACTTGCTCTGCAAGAAGCTGCGTTGCTACTTCTAACGTCTCCGAATTGCCGGATCTTATCGCAGCGATTTTTCCATCTCTCGTCTGGAATACCACTCCCTCTTGCTCTTTCTCCAGCTGCTCTTGAACAATGTTAAAGGCGCCGAAACGCAGTAGCTCTGCATCAAAAGCTAGGTCCTGGCTTCGTTTCTCCAGTTCTATATCTATAACGAGCGCAAGGTACACTTGACCCTGCAACGGAATATGAAAATAACTCAATTTTTTCTCGATTTCTTCGCTTTTCATTCGAGTAGTTACCAGCTGCTCCAAGAATCGTTCCCGCAGCAATGGAAGACTCTGATTAAGTTGCATACGAAGCTTAACTAAATTCGCTTTTTGTAGATGCTCTTCATCTAAATCCTGCTTCATCTTACTTAGAAATTCAGCAAACTCACGTGCATTAATCGGTTTTAATAAGTACTCAGTCACCTTCAGTGTTATGGCCTGCTTCGCATATTCGAAGTCTTCATATCCAGTGACGATAATGACCTTCATTTCCCGGTACCTATCCATCACAGCTCTGGCCAATCCCAGTCCATCCATAAAAGGCATACAAATATCAGTAATAATTACGTCAGGCCGATGCTGCTCGATTGCTTCCAGTGCATCTCTGCCATTATCGAAATCACCAACCAGCTCAAACCCATATTTACTCCATGTAATCTTCTGTTTGATCCCTTCACGAACCTCATCTTCATCATCAACCAGAATTATTTTATACATCCAACACCTCCACAACTTTGAACTTATCAGCATAAGCATAATAGAGGCCGCCTGCGTGAGGCAACCTCTATTATTAAACTCTATTCGTATAGTAGAGGTTTGATCTCATCGGAATCCATATTGTTTTTATCATACCAGTGGAACCCCGTGTCGATGTTCTTTTCAACCGCTTCCCCTTTAATCGCTTGCACAGCTGCCTTCACAGCTTGATAGCCAATACCAATGGGGTCTTGTGTAACAGCACCAGCCACAACACCACTGCGGATAGCATCCATCAACTGCTTGCCAGAGTCAAAGCCGACGACTACGATCTTACCATTCATTTGCAATTCATTTACTGCATTAGCCACACCTACAGCAGAGCCTTCATTAGAGCCATAGATTCCTTTCAGATCCGGATTTGCCTGCATCATCGCTTTCGCAAGGTCTGTGGACTTTAACTGATCTCCACCCCCATATTGCGGCTCTAACACTTGAATATCCGGATATTTTTCTTTCATTTGTTCCAAGAAGCCATCGCGACGCTGTTGCCCCGTGCTGCTTGTTTGGTCATGTATGACAAGACCCACTTTACCTTTCTTGCCAATCAGTTCAGCCATTTTATCTGCGGCCAACGCCGCTGCTGCTTTATTGTTAGTCGCTGCCGTTGCTACAGGGATATCACTGTCTACACCAGAGTCAAAGCCGATGACCGGAATCTTATTTTCCTTTGCCTTTTCTAGATAAGGAATCGCAGCTTTGCTGTCCAGTGCGGCAAGCGCAATTGCAGCTGGCTTCTTGTCGAGAGCGGTTTGCAGCATCTCAATTTGTTTATCCACCTGACTCTCATTTTCTGGACCTTCGAAGGTAATCTCAACATCAAATTCCTTAGCAGCTTTCTCCGCTCCTTGCTTCACCGCTTGCCAGAATTGATGCTGGAACCCTTTTGATATGACTGGAATGTATGGTTTGTCTGAACCGGATGCACTCTTGTTACTATCATTGTTGTTACATGCACTCAGCAAAGTAGTGACTAACAATAGACTGGCAAGCATAATAAACCCTCTACGACGCAGTTTCATTTGAATCTTCCCCCTCGTCATTTGCTTTGTATATCACTCCGGATGGAGATCATACCAAGTTTATTGCTTACGGCGGCGTAGAATATCAGCGTAAACCGCAATGATGATTACAACACCGACAATGACCGTCCGCCATTCCTGAGCCACGGACATAATCTGTAAGCCATTCGTCAGCACACTCATAATCAGTGCGCCAATAATCGTGCCTAGAATAGAACCTACACCTCCACTTAAGGAAGTTCCGCCAATGACCACTGCCGCAATAGCCTCTAGTTCATAACCGGTGCCCAGTGATGGCTGTGCTGAATTCAGACGTGATGCCATCAGGATACCTGCGATTCCACTAAAAATCCCTGTAATGGAATAGATAATAATCTTCCATTTGACTGTGTTCACACCTGATAAGCGAGTAGCTTCTTCATTACTGCCAAGCGCGAAGTTGTAACGCCCAATAATCGTCTTAGACAAGATTATGCTTGCGATCATACCGAGTAATAAGAAGATAACGATGGTGTTGGGTATACCGGGGATCATTTTACCCATGGCGATCTTGGCGAAGATCGGATCATCGTTGAAATATATAGGTTTGGCACCGGTGATGACAAGCGACAAGCCTTTGGTGACCATCATAATCGCCAGAGTGGCGATGAAGGGTGGAATGTTCATCTTCGCCACCATCAAACCGCTGATAAAGCCGCACAGTGCTCCAGCCAGAATCCCACCTACAATGCCTAACGGGACGGGCAGACCCCAGAAGGTAATAATGACTCCAACCATAACAGATGAGAATGTCATTACAGTACCCAGAGCAAGGTCGATGCCGCCCGTAATAATAACAAAGGTAGCTCCAAGCGCTAATACTCCGATTACAGCTGTAGAAACTAGAATTCCGACAAGATTTGAGAATTGAAAAAAGTTGCTAGAGGATATAGAAAATACGATGACCAATATGATCAGACTGGCAAATGCCAATAATTTTTGTTTGAATCCGGATTGCCCTCCCGTTTGCTTCATACCCGCTGGCTGACTAATCTCTTTATCCGCGATCTTCATAGTCCTGACACCTCCGGTTAACTCTTGAACAGTTATGAACGTTTCGTCGCATATTTCATAATCGCCTCCTGCGATGCTTCTTCTGCGGGGAGTTCTCCTGTTATACGCCCTTCACACATAATGATAATCCGGTGGCTCATTCTTAGAATCTCAGGAAGATCTGAAGAAATGATAATGATCGCCTTCCCTTCGCTCGCAAGCTGATCCAGCAGCTTATAAATTTCACTTTTCGCGCCTACATCAATACCTCGTGTGGGCTCATCGAAGATGAGTACATCACAGTCTCTAGTCAACCACTTGCCGATGACCACTTTCTGTTGATTACCTCCGGACAGAAACTTAACCTTTTGACCTACACTTGGAGTTTTGGTGGCTAGCGCTTCAACATGCTGCTCCGCTGAGCTTCGCATCTCCCGCTCCTTCATCCAGCCAAATGAATTACGGAATTTATAAAAGGAGGCAATCGCATTATTCATGCTGATATCCATATCCACAAGCAATCCGAAACGTTTGCGGTCTTCGGACAAATACCCAATACCATGCTGTACCGCTTGATGTGGCTGACGTATCCGAACCGATTTTCCATGGAGCATAATTTCACCCTCATCGATGGGATCCGCACCAAATACGGCACGTACAACCTCGGTACGTCCAGCTCCCATTAAACCAGCGAAGCCCAAAATCTCACCTTTATACAGATGAAAGCTAATATCCTTGAACGCATGCCCTCTAGAAAGATTCCGAACTTCTAAGACAACTTGCTGAGTCTGTTTTGCAATCGTTGGTTTCGACGTTTGATATAATTCACGTCCAACCATCATGCTGATGATCTGATCAATCGTTATTGAATCGGTACGAACGGTATCTACATAACAACCATCACGCATAACTGTAATGCGGTCTGTAATTCGCTTCAATTCATCCATGCGGTGAGAGATATAAATAATTCCCACACCTTTATCTCGTAGCTGCTCAATCATTCGAAATAACTCGTTAATTTCTGTATCTGTTAACGCGGCGGTTGGTTCATCCATGATCAATACCTCGGCTTGGAAAGACAAAGCTTTAGCGATTTCAACCATTTGCTGATTAGCAACGGTCAGGTCTGATACCAAAACTCTGGGATCCAGCTTCAGATTCATTTGATCAAACAGTACCTGAACTTTTCGGTTCATCTCCACATCATCAACGAACCATTTCAGAGCTTTACGCGGCTCTCGTCCAATGTAAATGTTCTGGGCGACCGTAAGATGAGGCATTAAATTCAATTCCTGATGGATGATACTAATTCCAAGCTCCTGTGCTTCACGGGTATTAACAATCTCCACTTCATTTCCCTTGTACCACATTTGACCAGTATCCTTGGAATAGACACCTGTCGCAATCTTCATAAGGGTAGACTTGCCAGCGCCATTTTCTCCTACTAACGCATGAACTTCCCCACGCTTCAGCTCAAATTGACATTCATTCAAAGCATGAACACCTGGGAAAAACTTGTTGATTCCCTCCATACGAAGCAACACTTCGTTCATTTTGATATCCACCTCAAATTCTTTGAGAATGCCTTAACCCTTAAAGTAATCGCTTTCAATCCGGAATGTAAAATCATTGTATTCCCTATAAGTTGCCATTGTAATGGAATAATCTCCGTAAAAAAGTTTAAAATTTTATGTTTTACATACAAAAAAAGCTGAACCGAGAGCACCTCAGTTCAGCACAAATGTTATACCCTAAAAATCACATGTCAGCGAACCCTCCTAAAGGCTTGCGCCATTTCCAGCCACCAATGTGAAGGTCTTAGGAATTCCCTTATCATACACGTCGGAAGATAGATTAGGTTCTTCTACTAATTGGCGGATCACTAGTCCGCTATTAGCTGCTGCGGTTACAATTTCTCCGAGTGTCCAGCGGCGCCAATACACAACACTATGCTCTTGTTCACCTGCTGGTTTACCTGTGGAAGGCAAATACTTGGAATAGGATACCTTCTTCTCTTCCAATGAAGAGTCAAAATAATCTCCGTTTACTTTGTGTTTGCGTACCTTCGCAGTAGATCCCTTCGAGGAAATAAGCTTGGTCGTTACCGGATGAAAATCGCGGAGTACAAATACGCCTCCAGGAGATAGCAATCGGCGAGCCGTTTCCATGAATAGTGTAAGGTTGGTAAAGTAATGAACAATTCCTAACTCTGCAAAGACGATGTCATATGAACCATCAAGGACGTCTTCTGGCAGCTTAAGAATATCTGAGACGATATAGGTTAGTGGTACCCCTGCTTCTTGGGCAAGATCAGCCGCATATCGCGCATTGGCTTCCGAGAAGTCAGCAACCGTTACTTCCGCACCTAGTAATGAGAGTGCCACGGCCTTCATCCCGTTTGAGCCCATTAAATTCATCATTTTCTTACTCTTCACCTCTCCAAAAAAAGAAAGGAGCGGGTGAAGCTTTGCACTTGGTTCCTTTATTAATTTTGCAGCTGCTTCTGACGGTGTACCAAACCGAGTTACCCAAGCGGTATAAGTATCTTCGTTCCAAAGCTCTTCGCTTGTTGGCACAGCGTTTTTTTCTGCCTGATTATTTGAATATTGATTCTGCTCTTCCATCCATTGCTACCCCTTTATGTGTAAAATATCTGTTATGAAGCATTCTGAATGGCATCAGCCATCCGGATAGTTTTCCTTCTTCCCGCGTACAAATATACTGCGAGGCCAATCATAACGAGCAGCCCACCTGCCCATTGTAAGGTTGTTAGCTGCTCACCCAAGAGTAAATACGCTAAGATACTGGCACCCACTGGTTCTCCTAAAATGTTCATTGAAACCGTAGTCGCGGATACATATTGTAGTAACCAATTAAACAAAATATGGCCAAACACCGTTGGCACCACTGCTAACAATACAAAGATTCCCCATTCCTTGGCCGGATAATTAAAAAAGGAAATCCCCATGAACAGATTGTATACGGCAAACACGCCAGCGGCTGATAAGAAGACAATCAAGCTATATAAGTAAGAGGGCATGCGCACCACTAGCTTTTGACCGATCAGCATATGTACAGCTACCGCGACAGTACCTCCGACCGATAATAGATCACCTTTTAGATTATCCGCAGAGATGCCGATATCACCCCAGCCGATAAACACGACACCGCCAATCGCAATGCCAAGCCCTAGAATAGCGGACAGAGCTGTCTTTTCCTTATACAAAAAATAAACACCCAGCATAATAAATACAGGCTCCAGCGCCATGATCATTGTTGAACTAGCTACCGAAGTATACTTTAATGATCCCATCCATAGCAAAAAGTGCAGCGCAAGCATTGCGCCTGAGAGGATGAGCATTAGCCAGTCTTTTTTACGAAGAGCAAAAGCAGCTCCACTATAGGGTCTTGCAAAAGGCAGCATCAGCAGTGAGGTAAATAATAATCTGTACATGCCTTGTATAGATGCAGGTGCATCAGACCATTTAATAAAAATGGCGGAAAAAGAGATGGCCACAATCCCTATCAACATTAATAGTGGAATCGGAAGTGGCGTTTTTTTAAGTTTCACATGTTACGCGTCCTTTCAATATCTTAAGTCACTTATGTTAATTTAACGCAGACCGTGAAAAAATGCATCTATTTTCATAAGATTTCACTAAAAAAAGCACAAGCAATGTCATTTCTGACGAAAGCTCATGCTTCTTAAAAGGCTACGGCTTCAGAACAACCTTGATGCAATCCTCTTTTTTCTCACTAAAAACGTCATAGCCATGCTCCGCTTTACTAATTGGCAGGCGATGCGTAATGATATCTGTAGGATCAAATTTATTTTCTTTAATCATCTTATACAACAACGGCATATAGTGAATCACCGGCGCTTGTCCCATCTTTAATGAAATGTTCCGTTCAAATAGCTGACCCAGCGGGAACATATTGTAATTAAGTCCATAGACTCCTACAAGCTGGATGGTTCCGAATTTACGTACGATATCTGCGGCCATTCTGAATGCACTGAGCGAGCCTCCTTGCAGCTTCAGAACCGTTTCCACTTTCTCCAAGGCAGATATTTTGGCATCTAGACCCACACAGTCAATAACCACATCTGCGCCCCCACGAGTGATCTCCTTCAAATGAGCCCCAATGTCCTTGATCTCTTCGAAATTATAAACTTCAACATTATTGGTCAGCTTCGCATGTTGCAATCGGTAGCCGATATGGTCAACAGCAATGACTCTAGAGGCACCTTTGATCCAAGCAAACTTTTGAGTTAGCAGTCCAACGGGCCCGCAGCCGAGAACAATGACTGTATCTCCCGGCTTCACTCCCGCGCTTTCTACTCCCCACCAAGCAGTAGGAACGATATCCGATAAGAAAAGAAGCCGCTCATCTTCCATTTCTGCATCCTCAGGAACGACAAAAGGGCCGAAATTACCATAAGGAACCCGCAGCAATTCAGCTTGTCCGCCTGCAAAACCGCCATAAGTATCGGAATAACCAAGATAACCGCCTGTGTCCTTGGCGTCATTTGCATTGTCGCATTGGCTCTCCATCTCATGCTGGCAGAAAAAACACTGCCCACAGGCGACATTAAAGGGGATGATGACTCGGTCACCTTTTTTGACTTTAGTTACGTCAGGACCCACTTCTTCAACAATCCCCATCGGCTCATGACCAATAACATAATCATCATGCATACCTGGAATTTCCCCGTTATAAATGTGCAGATCCGAGCCACAAATCGCCGTAGTGGTAATCCGAACAAGGATGTCATCTTTTTTCTCAAGTGTCGGATCAGCTACTTCTTTAACTTTCACTTTTTTCTTCCCTTGGTAGGTTAGTGCTTTCATGCTGTTAATCCGCTCCTTTGGAGATGGTCTAGAGATATAATTTTCATGCCTTTCTATGTTATATCCCTAAGCCCTAACCCCTTATCCATGAAGAAGCGGAGAATACATCATTAGTGCGTAATTATCAGTTACAGCTTCATCTCCAATTAGATCTCCAGAGCGTGTATATACTTTTCGACTGATCTTGTTACTGCGTATATATCCGCCCCAAGGCTCTAGACTAATCCTATGATCACTTTCGTATACTTCATAATCATAAAGGGCCTGCTCATTGCATCTCCACTCCCCGTGTAAATGGCTATCGTCCAGCCAGAGCTTTAGTTGATACGTTTGAGCGGTGTTATTTTTTAATTGAAGATCCAAATAGTTATAAGAACAGGTCGCCCCGCTTCCAAAAGGTTGCGTACGTTGTTCATCTGGAAATACATCATAACTGTGACGATGCCGTTCCATAACGGTAAGTGGCGTATGCAGTGCCATCCAATAGATCAGATTAGACAACTGGCATAAGCCTCCTCCAACCCCGGAATGAAAACCACCATAATGCAGCACCATACCCTGCAGATACCCTTTTCGCTTAGTGGGCTTACCAATACTTCTCCAGTAGGAAAAAGTCTCCCCCGGGTGCACAACAAGTCCATCCAGCTTCGCAATTGCCAGCCGTAAGTTAGTTATTTTATTGTATTGAAGCACCATATCTACATTCCGAAGACTTCTTAATAACGGGGTAGCATGAGTCATAGCTGCATAAGATAATGTTTCATCCGTACGCTGCCTCGCTATTTTGCTTCGTCCAGTGCACCATTTCAAATATCTTTTCCAAATAAAATATCGTTTGCCAGCAAACAATCTAAGGCGAGAACGCTGAATAGGCTTCATGGCAGCCTGGGGTGTATTCATCTAGAACTGAACCTCGCTTTCAGCTCGTAACTGGGCGAATCTACCTCCAATTATCGCATTATGATGCTTAACGATCTCCCTACTACTCAGAACCCCATTATCAAAGGTGCTATGAGCGTCTGAGACCAGTACACTTTTATATCCCATGCTGTATGCGCGTCTTATTGTCGTATCCAGACAGAATTCACTTTGCATCCCACAGATCACCAGATCCGTGATCCCGAGCTTTTGGAGTTCATCTTGCAGTTCCGTTCGGTGAAAAGCATCCCAAGTAGGCTTCTCAACGATAACTTCGCCTTCCTGCGGTGTGATGCGGTGACTGATCTGCCAAGTGGGTGTACCTTTTGTGTACTCCTCATCTTCGGTATGTTGAATATACACAATAGGAGTACCTGCTAATCGAGCTTTTTGCTGAAGGGAGACAATCCTGTCCATCACACCCTCTTCATCGTACAGCTTTAGATCATAGGAGAACATGGCTTCTTGAACATCGATAATTAATAATGCTGTTGATTGTTCCAAATGAATAACCTCCAAGAGCTTTTTTTAAAATCATACCAGAAACTGTGACAGACTATCTACCTACTAGAAGTTACAAATGTTAAAACTAAAAACCGAGTATCTGTAAGCAGATACCCGGACGATTTCATCAATCATTTATTTGCCACGCTTATTATGCCAGATCAATGCATGCAGCTGTGGAAGTACACGAACCTTGTTCATATCCGAATCCACGATTACTTTATTAAACAACCACTCCAGCCTTCCCAGAAGCCGAGCAGAAATGTTGCCCTCTTCCGTGACATCATCATTACCAGGCTGCAGAAAGAGCTGCACATTCGGATATCGCTGGTGAACGTTTTTCGCATAATCAAAATCCTTATCATCAAACACTACGACCTTCAAGCTATGCGTAGAACGACCCAGTTTCTCCATCTTACTCATGATGTTATCTAGCATTTCCCAATTCGTTGTCATTCCTGAGCTTGGGGGTTTAGGACTAATTGTCAGCACATCCACGTCATTGAACCAATCCTGCCATTTACTCCCCTGAGTTTCTATCGCTGCTATTATTCCACGCTCATGAAGCAGATTGATGAAGGTACCCATTCCTTCACCAATCAAGGCAGGATTACCGCCTGAAATCGTAACACAGTCGAAATTATCTCCAGCTAACGCCAATAATTCATTTATGATTTCCTCTGCTTCCATCATGCGAACCTTATTCTTAGCCGTACCATCCCAAGTAAAAGCGGAGTCACACCAGCCGCAGCGATAATCGCAGCCATAGGTGCGGACAAACATCGTCTTCACTCCAATTACCGCACCTTCGCCTTGAATAGTTGGACCGAACATTTCAATTACAGGAATCTTACTCACAATCACAGCCTCCATACAAACGGTAGGATGGCCCTTCATCCGGAACATCTTCAGCCAGCACCTCTGCCCAAGAGGTTGGAGTCTCCCATAGCTTTACCGAGTACAAAGGCAACCCTGCTTGCTTAAGCTTGTAGGCAATATATGAAGACATATTCTCTACTGTGGTGCGGAAAGACAACAAGGCTACTTTGGAGCCCGTATTCGTTAACGTCTCTAACACAGGTTCATTTCCCATGGCAAGAAAAGCGTGATCTAAACGATCTACAAGGCTTTGTTGTACTGTCATTTTGATATCGCTGAAATCAATGACGAAACCTTCATCCGAGTGGCCTTCCGCGGCCATAGGTTTGCCCTTAAGCACTACTTCGAGCTTATAAGTATGTCCGTGCAGATTGCTGCATTTCCCTTTGTGTCCCACTAACTGGTGTGCCGCATCGAACGTAAATATTTTGCAGACTGAAACCTCGTTAAGCATTAAGAACCGGCCTCCATTCTCTCCGCCTCATATTGCTCAAGACCACGCTGACGCAATAGACAGGCTGGACAAGTACCGCAGCCACTGCCAATAATACCGTTGTAACAGGTCAGTGTGTGTTCGCGAACATAATCAAAATACCCCAGTGCATCGGCCATTTTCCACGTTTCTTTTTTATCCAGCCACATTAGGGGAGTGTGGATCGCAAACTCATAGTCCATAGATAAGTTCAGCGTAACATTCAATGATTTCACAAAAACATCACGGCAGTCCGGATAACCGCTAAAGTCCGTTTGGCAAACCCCAGTGACGATATGGGAGTACCCCAGTTGTTTAGCTAATATTGCGGCAAAAGATAAAAACAACAAATTCCGTCCATCGACGAAAGTACTTGGAAGCTCATCTCCTTCACCAGCCACGATATCTATATCCTGACGGGTAAGTGCATTGGGTGCCAGCTGATTGAGCAGCCCCAGATCAAGAATATGCTGTTTTACATTAAACTTAGCTGCTATCTCTGTTGCAACTTCGATTTCAGCCGCATGACGTTGATTATAGTTGAAGGTAACTACCTGCACTTCCTCATACTGCTGCAATGCCCAAATCAGGCAAGTGGTGCTATCTTGTCCGCCGCTGAATACGACGAGTGCTTTTTTGTTCATATGAATCTCTCCTTATCACAAGTTGGAATTTAGCGGTTGTCCACTTTTTCTGGATAGAGGTCGTGATTGATTAAGCGGTGTTCCGCCATCGCCTCATACTTCGTACCCGGTCTTCCATAGTTGCAATAAGGATCAATTGAAATGCCTCCGCGCGGAGTGAACTTGCCCCATACCTCAATGTAACGCGGATCCATCAGTGAGATCAGATCATTCATAATAATGTTGACACAGTCCTCATGAAAATCACCATGGTTGCGGAAGCTAAACAGATACAGCTTTAATGATTTGGATTCCACCATTTTTTGTTCAGGAATATACGAAATATACAGCGTGGCAAAATCCGGCTGACCCGTTACAGGACACAAGCTAGTGAACTCAGGGCAGTTGAATTTAACAAAATAATCACGCCCGGGATGTTTGTTATCAAACACCTCCAGAATGTCTGGATCATAACCAAACTTGTACTGTGTTCCCTGATTACCAAGCAAAGTAACTTCCTGCATTTCCTCTTTCAATCTTCCTTCTGACACGACAAAAAACCCCTCTCTTTTCCTTCGGCCTTGGCCGGTAATGGAAAGAAGAACGAGATTTCGAAAACTTGGCTCCACTAAGAAGAAACGGAAGCAACGTCCGTATAAAGGACAGCAACCGCTTGTACTGTTTAATATATTCTTAGTTTTTTATAGAGGGAGTTCGCGAACCTCTCCTGCACAACTTTAGCGCAGACTTCTTCTTAAAGCATATTGCGTCTTGAACTATACCATGGGTAGCCCGCTCCTGACAAGTTCTACTCTTTACTGTTACCTTATATAGATCAGCAAATAACTCCAGGTTAACGTGGATAGACCTGCGTATGTAGAGATTAGGAAGCTCAAAAACCACGGCAATTTGATCGCGGATTTCTTTTTAATCACATGAACTATTCATATGGTTAATTAAGATGTGGCAAAAAAAAGGATTCAAATCCTAAGAAAGGGGTAACTTATTCATAATAATCTTCGAGCTAAGGGTGGGAGCATTTTATGGAACAAAGTATACAGCAGCTTATGGATTGGCTTAACAATCATTTGAATGAAACAATCGCTATTGAAAAGAAAGAACTTCGTGATTTGGATAAAGTTCATTTCAATTTAGAGTCCGTAGATTTCCGGAGTGCAGACGACGTAATTGATGAATATCTTGGAAGTGCACTGATATTAAGAGGTTTCGGCAGCACACTTAACGCCGATGGTGAACTGGTATCCCTGCCACAATCCACTTATGATTTAGCTGTTGAAGGTCTTCAAATCGTAGACTTAGCCGACCGCAAGGCAGAAATAACTACGGACAGAGCTAATTACACCCTTTCAGTAGATTAAACGAACATGATTATGATAAGCAAAAAGAGCCCACAGCGATCTGCGGGCTCTTTTTGCTTATCGTTTATTCTTCTCCAATGATCTCCACTTCAGTTTCCAGCTCTACACCGAATTTATCCTTCACAGTCGCTCTTACATGGTGGATTAGCCCGATGTAATCACTGGCTGTTGCATTATCTGCATTCACAATAAATCCCGCATGCTTCTTGGATACCTCAGCACCGCCGATTCTTGTACCCTGTAAGCCGCTCTCTTGAATTAACTGACCTGCAAAACGGCCTGGAGGCCGCTTAAATACACTCCCACAGGATGGATACTCAAGCGGTTGCTTCGATTCACGTAAATAAGTTAGTTCATCCATTTTTGCCTTGATCGTTAAAACATCACCGGAAGTCATAGCAAATTTGGCCTCAAGTACAATGTACTCACCGCTTGCGAACACGCTTTTTCTGTAACCCCATTGCAGCTCATCACCTTGCAGAGTTACCAATTGCCCGTTCTTATTTATAGCTAGTGCACTATGCAGGACATCTTTGATCTCACCGCCATACGCACCTGCGTTCATATAGAGCGCTCCACCAACTGTTCCTGGAATGCCACAGGCGAACTCAAGACCCGTAAGCTCCTTATCAAGCGCATATCTGGAAACATCAATTATTTTGGCACCACATTGCGCATATAAGAGATTGTCGCGAATTCCCATTTCGGTCAGTCCTGCCGTTTGCAGAACGATTCCACGTACACCTCCATCACGGATAATCACATTGGAGCCATTCCCAAGTACCGTAAGGGTTATCCCATTTTGTTCTGCATATGTAACGATCTTTTGAATTTCATCATAAGTAGCTGGTGCAGCCAAAATATCAGCTTTGCCGCCCATTTTAGTATACACGTGATCTTTTAAATTCTCATGACTTTTCACTATTCCTGCGGTCATTAGCTGCTCTAGATCATCTTGAATTTTATCAATATTCATGTTTTCATGCTCCTTTAACCATGTATAAATGATGGTCCTTGATCTATTTTAAAGAGTTATTATGAAATTGTAGGCAACCACAACTGTAACAACGAACAGGCTCCCTTGTCAATGACGGGAGCCTGTTCGTTGTATGATTTTAGATGATAATTACACAGCTTTATAGGCAGCAAGCTCGTAAGGAAGACACAGTGGCACACCCGTACGTGGATCCGGAACGATATCCGCTTCAATTCCAAACACTTCCCGCAATACATCTGGTGTCATAACCTCAGTAGGTGAGCCTTCGCTAACCACAGTACCGGACTTAATCGCTACCATATGCTGCGCATAACGAGTAGCATGATTCAAATCATGCACGACCATGATGATGGTACGGCCTTCTTCCTCATTCAGCTTTTGCAAAAGCTGAAGAACTTCGAGCTGATGCGCCATATCTAGGAACGTTGTAGGCTCGTCAAGGAATAAAATATCTGTTTCTTGAGCTAACGCCATAGCGATCCAAGCGCGTTGACGTTGTCCACCAGAGAGACGGTCAATAGGGCGATCATGAAAAGATTCCATGCCCGTAACAGAGATGGCATTGGAGATGATGTTGCGATCTTCTGCGGTCATCGTGCCAAATCCCTTTTGATGAGGGAAGCGACCGTAACTGACCAGCTCAGATACCGTCAGACCGTCAGGAGCCGTTGGGTTCTGCGGTAGAATCGCTAGCTGACGAGCAACCTCTTTAGTTGAAAAGTTATGAATCGATTTGCCGTCCAGCATTACGGTGCCACTCTTCGGCTTCATAATCCGGGCCATCGTTTTGAGGATTGTAGATTTACCGGAGCCGTTAGCGCCCACTAGTGCGGTGATTTTTCCCGTAGGGATAGACAAGTTCAAGCCTTTAACTATAGTAGCCTCTGCATACCCAATACTTAATTCTTCTGTATTCAAACGTTCTGACATGATCTACAACTCCCTTAAAAGTTTTATGGAGCTATGCTCCTAAGTATGAACTAATTTACGCTTTAGACTTGGCGAGTAAATATAAAAAGTAAGGTGCGCCAATAATCGCAACCACAATGCCAGTCGGAACTTCCGCAGGTTGCAGCACCCATCTGCCGATGGTATCAGCGGTAATCATAAGAAGCGCCCCTGTCAAAGCACTAGCAGGTAATAACACTTGATGGCGGGGTCCCACGAGCCTGCGAGCCAGGTGTGGTGCTATCAGGCCGACGAAGCCAATACCTCCGCTTACCGCGACGCAGGAGCCGGCAAGCGCTACGGCTGTTACCAGAAGGAGAATACGTTCCTTCTCCACACGCATTCCTAGACCTAATGAAGTATGGTCCCCTAGATTCAATACATTTAGAACCCGGGCTTTATAGAAGGCGAACGGTAACAGAATCGCGATCCAAGGCAGCAAAGCAAGGACGAATCTCCAATCCCCACCCCATATTTTCCCGGCGATCCAAGTAGCTACAAATTGATAATTATTAGGATCAAGCCTAAGTGCCAATACAAGCTGGCAAGCATTGATTCCTGCAGCGACCGCAATCCCGATAAGGATCAGCCTTGTAGGAGACAGACCATCTGCCTTCCGGTAGGCAAGAATATAGATTAAAGCTGCGGTCAGGCCAGCCCCACCAAGCGCTAGGAGAGGCAAGACAAATACCGGAGCTGCTGTTGTAGCCGGAAAAAACGAGATAAAAATGATTACCGCAAAACCTGCACCAGCACTTATGCCCAGCGTAGCCGGTTCTGCGAGTGCATTACGTGCGAGACTTTGTAGAATACAGCCCGATACTGCAAAGCCCGCTCCTACTAACAATGAAATTACGATGCGGGGTAGTCTGAAATCAAATAAAATAAGCTTTTGCTGATGTGTTCCATCACCCATGAGTGTATGTAATACCTCTAGTGGGGATAGACGCATAAACCCTGTATTCATACTGACTATAAACACAACGACGATCAGTATAGCAAGGAGTGATAACACCGTTAGGGCGCGTGTGCGGCGTTCTTTTTCATCTGGAGTAAGGGTTAATTTGGGCATTACAGCTCCCCCTTCCGCTTACTCGCTAAATAAATAAAGAACGGTACGCCGATGATGGCAATTAAAGCTCCTAGCGGTGTCTCATAAGGTGCATTTATCATTCTTGCGGCAATATCTGCAAAGATAATCAATAAGCTCCCTAGAACTGCCGAGCAAGGGATAATCCAGCGGTAGTCCACTCCAACGAAATAACGTGTAACATGTGGAATAATTAGTCCTATAAAAGCAATCGGGCCAACCGTTGAAACCGCGCTTCCAGCTAAGATAACCACAACAATCATACATGCCAATTGAACTATCCTTGTCCGCTGCCCCAGACCAACCGCTACTTCTCTTCCTAAGCTGAGCAATGTGACGGATCGTGATAACATCATTGCTGCAATTAAGGCTACGGCCACCCAAGGGAATATAATCTTGATCTGAGTCCAGCTAGCTCCACCCATCCCACCAGCTAACCAGAAGGCTATGTCCTGAGATAAGTTGAAAAGAATAGCTACTCCCTGACTAATAGCAACCAATAAAGCACTAACTGCCGAACCTGCTAATGTCAATCGCAAGGGGGTCAGGCCATTAAAAGAAAGCGAACCGATTCCGAATACGATAAAAGAGGCCACAGCGGCACCGATAAAGCAATACAACATTAGTGAAGTGAATGAGAGTGAGGGTGCAAAAGCAAATACTATGGCCAGCGCTACCCCTGCTCCTGCATTCAAGCCTAACAGCCCTGAATCCGCAAGCGGGTTTCTTGTCATCCCCTGCATGATAGCCCCTGCTACTGCGAAGCAAGCACCGACTAAGGCGCCAGCAATAGCACGTGGAAATCGCAGTTCTCTAATTACCTGATGTTTTTGTAAATCTGGATTGAAATGAAATATAGCTTCCCATACCGTAGCTAACTTGATATCTGCTGCACCTACTGAGACCGAAAGTGCCAATCCGAAGGCAATGGCAGCAAGTCCAAAAATAAGAATACCAATGGCAGCTGCCGGTCGGGTATGTAGAGCTTTTTTGGGTTCATTTTTAATACGATTTGCGAAATCTGAGGGTGAAACCATGAGTCGTCTCCTTATTCAATAGTTACAATGGTTTATATGATAACAACAATCATTCTCATTATCGCAAAAATATTTATGTTGTACAATTGCAGGATCGATTTTTCCGTACTATGGGATTGGTTTATAAAAAAATGGTGCAGATCTTTGTATCACGAGATACTTGATCTGCACGCTCTTCCCCACCGAAATGATCAGTCTCATTCATGGTGAATTACGACTTTTATTTCACAAGACTTTTTAGCACATCGTCAATGATTTTGCTGCCAGCGTTCGCACCACTGTAAAGCCAGCTGCTTGTTGAGCTCATTTCATGCACATTTCCAGCTTTTACAGCTGGGATGCCCTTCCAGATTGCACTATCTAGGATCTCCGAACCCTCAGTCTTATCACTATTTACAAGGAAAATATGATCTGCGGTCAGCTCAGAAAGCTTCTCTAGTGAGATCGGATTCCAAGTTGCTCTTGTTCCTACTGGGATCTCTGTTACTAAGTTAGGCAGCGTTACGCCAAGGTCTGTATATAATACAGCTCCACTGCTGCGGGTTTCGTCTACAATATAGAAGTTTTTTTGCACCAACCATAAAATAGCCGCGGACTCTTGTCCAATAGCTCCTGCAAGCTGTTCTTTCGCAGCCGCTGCTTTAACATCATAATCTTTAATGGCTTTTTCTGCTTCAGGGGTTTTGTTCAAAATCTCACCCATCTTGAGCAACGATTTGCGCCAATCTTGATTTAGTTCATCCCCAATTACATAAGTGGGTGCAATCTTATTCAACTGATCGTAAATCCCGTTCTGAACAGAAGACTCCGATGGGATGATAATAAGATCCGGAGCAAAGCTGGTTACAGCCTCTAACGGAAGGTCGTAACTAATTGTAGGAACATCCTTCAATTCAGTGGCCAGATAATCCTGAACGCCGTTTGTAACTGACCATTGAGCTACTGGAGTTACACCCAGAGTTACCAAAGAGTCTTCCAAATATGAACCCAGAACGCGCTGTGGATTAGCCGGAATCGTTACTTTATGACCCATTGCATCTGTTAACGTCTTAGGTGCAGCAGGTGCCTCTGTAGATTCTGCTGTAGGCGCTGTTGTAGGCGCTGTTCCTGCATTTGATGAGCTTTCAGCATTATTATTACCACAAGCGGAAAGTATTAGCGTCATCACTATTAGTCCGCTCATCGTCACTTTCATGCTTCCTGATCTTTTTCTGTTAAGCCAAAACATTAAAAACCCTCCTATATGTAACTGCTTTGATATTCAAAGGTGACCTTTACCTCTGCTTCACTTTTAAATGATATTGATTCTCATTCTCTGTGTCAACATATAAATTTCAAATTCTGTGGATTTGCAACAATTTCCTTCATATAAAATACAAAAGAGGTTATATTCCGAACGTTCCGGATATAACCTCATCTTTAATCTTCTACTTATTTATTTAAATGATACGGGACAGTCGCTACTACAACGTCCTTTTGATTCATTAGATACGAGCGGATTAAAAAGCTGGTCTGATTATGAAGCACGGCTTGCCACCAATGTTTGGTAATAAACTGTGGAATCAGAATCGTGATGTGATCCGTCGCAGCGGTCTTCCACTCTACCGTATCGATAAACTTCACTAACGGACGAATGATACTACGATATCTGGAACGAAGAACAATCAGGCGTACACCTGGATTCCATTCCTCCCACCGTTGCTCCATCTTATGAATGTCTTCTTCATCAAAGCCTACATACACAGCAACAACATTATCTGTTAGAGACTTCGCATAGCTGATGGAATGTAATACAGCACGTGTAACCCCTGCAACAGGAACAACTACAGTACTTCCTTTAATTACAGGTTTATCAGTAGCCGGACATATACGCAGTTGATCCGCAGTGTTCAAATAATGCTTATGAATACGGTGGAACACGAACATTACAGCAGGTAAGAAAATGAATGCCATCCATACGCTCGAGAATTTAGTAATGATAAATATAAGCGTAATCGTCAATGTAGTCAGCATACCGATGGTATTTACTACAAATCTTTTCACCCATCCAGCGGGTCTTGTTTTGATCCAATGCACCATCATCCCCAGTTGGGATAAGGTAAAAGGAATGAACACGCCTACCGCATATAGTGGAATCAAACCTTCCGTATTCCCATGGAATGCAGTCACAAGTATGATAGACATAACTCCTAGAAAAATAATGCCGTTTGAGAAGCCCAGGCGGTCACCACGGACCATAAATGCATGTGGCAGATATTTATCTTTTGCAAACATAAAGGCGAGCAGCGGAAACGCTGAATATGCTGTATTAGCTGCCAAGAACAAAATCACTGCTGTAATCCCTTGAATGAAAAAGTACAATCCGCCACGGCCAAAGGTCGATTCAGCGATCTGAGAGACAACCGTAGCCTTTTCATCTGGCACAATACCATACCAATACGCCAGCACAGTGATTCCGGTAAACATAAAGCCAAGGATAAGTCCCATGATCATTAGCGTCTTGGCTGCATTCTTCTCAGCGGGTGCTTTAAAGTTTGGGATCGCATTAGATACGGCCTCAACCCCCGTTAGGGCTGAACAACCAGAGCTAAACGCTTTTAATAGTAGAAACAAACTTACATTAGATACGGCGCTGCCTATTTCAGGAACATTCGCATGCGCGCCACCCATTGCATATTTAACGATACCGGAGATAATCAGAACAACAATCGAAACCACAAACAAATACACTGGAATTGCGATAAATGAAGCCGATTCAGTCACTCCGCGAAGATTAATGATTGTTAATAAAACGATAACAGATACAGCGATGAGAACAGTATGATTATGAAGACTTGGAAAAGCCGATGTGATCGCATCCGTCCCTGCCGAGGCACTAACCGCTACGGTAAGAATGTAATCCACCAATAATGAACCCCCAGCGAGCAGCCCTGTCGGAATACCAAGATTACTCTTGGCTACGATATAAGCTCCGCCTCCTTGCGGATAAGCAAAAATCGTCTGCCGATAGGATAAAATCAGGATGGCCAGCAGGCCCAATACGGCTAATGCAATTGGCAGGGAATACCAGATGGCAGTAAACCCGGCAGCCACCAGTACAATCAGAATTTGTTCCGTTCCGTAGGCTACAGACGAGAGCGCATCAGAAGACAGGACAGCCAGTGCTTTAACCTTGGATAACTTTTCATGATCGAGTTCATTCGACTTCATCGGACGTCCGATCAATAGTCGTTTTACCTTGCTTACCATGGTGGATACAGTTCCTTTCTTTGGGAGCTGAAACGGAATTTCCGTGCGCTGTTTTCATCGGTGGATTTCATAAATGCAGACACAAAAATAAGCATACGGAAATGATCCGCATGCTTATGCATGGTCATTTTCCCACCTTGCTTACGAGGTTAGCTGGCGGATTCGGGCTGTGGTTATAGCCCTACGGTAGAGGTCTGTTCGACCCGGTTCCGATTCACCCCATTGGCATGAATGCCAAGTTTGGTTCCCCCGTTTTTCCTAAGAAAATTCAGCGCATATTCAACTTCTCACAAGGTCTAATATTAGTCTACAAAGTGCCTACAGTAAAGCGTTGAAAAAAATGAAAAAAGAATGAAAAAACATCCAATAAGCTCAAATATAGCGTCTTATTGGATGCTCTCTTTCATTATCTTCAATTATCCCTCTAGCCCGTGATTTTAATACCTTTTCAGCTTTTTTGTACCTTCCAAAGTAAAAACTAAAATCCTAAGCTCTCCTCAGCATCTACTTCAATCACTTCTTCTTCCCTACGTCCATACCAAAGAAGGAGACTTATTAGAGCAAACGCTATTAAAGCTAACAAAGGAATCGTTATAAATCCGAAGTAGTTCAAGTAATCTTTATTACAAGGAACACCAACTGTACAAGGTAGAACTTTACTTAACGCTGGAATCTTCTGTTCCGCATAATGATAGATTGAGATACTGCCACCAATCAAACTTAATGGAAGCACATAAGGAATGATGCGCTTATCTCCACGGAAAGTGGCAATTCCCAACAAAAATAACTGCGGATACATAAAAATCCGCTGAAACCAGCAAAGCTTACAAGGTTCATACTTCAAGACTTCACTTAAATACAAGCTACCAGCTACAGCAACCAAAGAGACGAACCAGGCCAGATAGAGGCAGTTACGCTTGCAAAAAGATAGGAATTTTGTCACTTTGCCTCCACTGCTTTTGCGGCGGTGTTAATTTCAGATGTAATCGCTTCAATATCGAAAGGTTCAGCCGTTTTCACTCCATTAATGTAGAGCGAAGGCGTAGTTGTCACGCCTGCGTCAGTTGCCAACTGAATGTCTTTCTTCAGCTCATCTGCATAAGTTTTCTCTTGGATGTCTTTACGCAACAGATCGTAATCGATCGCTAATTTCTCTTTTTCAGCAAGGCTTACCAAGAAATCCTCAGTGGCCCATTCCACGCTCTCATCCCCTTGCTGCGCATACACAGCATCATAGAACTTCCAGAATTCATCCTTATTCTGATGGTATACAGACAATGCAGCTAGTGAAGCTGTCTCAGAGTCAGGACCAACGAAAGCCATATTTACAAAGTAAAGAGCTGCTTTTCCCTCGTTGACAAAATCTTGAACAATTTTCGGTTTCATGGAGCCAGCAAACTGGGAACAAGCTGGACATTTGAAATCACCAAATTCAACAAGCTTAACAGGTGCATCCTCATTACCAATCCTAGGTAGCTCACTGTAATTGAATTCTACCGGTTCTCCTGTAGAGACATTCTTTGCTGCATCTTTCGAAGCTAACATAAACAATCCAACAAAAATGATAACTACTACAGCTATTGAACTAATAACTAAAATTCTCGTTTTCTGCTTCTGTTGCTCCTGTTCTACCCGTCGTTTCTCTTGTTTGCTCAACTGGGGAACATTTGGACTTTTTTTAGGTTTACTCAAGGAGAATTCCTTTCTGTCCTCTAGGGACTAATGTAGTTTTTATCATATACATTTAAAATTATATAATTATTAATCTCTTTTTGGCAAACAGTATGGTCAAAAAAAACAGCGTGACTCCAAAAGGAGAAACGCTGCTCTTATTTTAAAAATATAAAATTCCATCAAGCTCCAGCTTCTTCATTCAATAACTGTAACCGCAATAGCTTAATTCGAGAAATTCGCTTATTCTCAGTCTCTTCTACAATAAATAGATGATCATCAAATTCTACGGATTGCCCTTTTTGAGGTGGATTAACCTCCAATTTAGAATACAGCCAGCCGCCTATCGTATCGTAATCCTCAGTCTCCATATGAAGACCTAAAAGATCATTAATCTCTTCAATAAGCATCAAACCGTCAATGGAGTGTTCATCCTCGCCAAGCTTCTCAACACCGGGACGTTCCTCATCAAATTCATCCTGAATTTCTCCAACAATTTCCTCCATGATATCTTCCAGTGTCACCATTCCTGAAGTACCCCCATACTCATCGATCAATATGGCGATTTGTGTCTTCGCACGCTGCATAACTTTCAGCAAAGCACTAATCTGAATGGATTCCGGCACGGTCAATATTGGACGAATTAATTTCTGATAACTTTGTGGACGATCCTTAATTAAGTCCTTTATATGGATGAAGCCTAAAATATGATCCTTATCACCGTCACAGACGGGATAACGTGTCCTCATGCCATCATAGGCAATCTCAAGGTTCTCCTCAGCAGAAACATGATTATTCAGACAGATCATCTCTGTCCGCGGAATCATGATCTCCCGAGCCATGGTATCCACAAATTCAAAAATATTGTCAACTAACGCCATTTCAGTATTATCGATAAAGCCGCTTTTGTTACTTTCCTGCATGATAATACGAATTTCTTCTTCCGTATGCGCCGTTCCCAGCTCTGAAGCCGGGGCTAATCGGAAAATTTGCAGTAAACCACGCGCCAGCCCATTAACGATCCATATCACTGGATACATGATTTTGTAAAATACATTCATCGGTCCTGCTGTTAGTAAAAGGACAGATTCAGCCTTGTTAACAGCAATGGTCTTAGGTGCAAGCTCACCTAATACGATATGCAAGATAGTAATGAACATAAGAGCAATAACCAAAGATACAACATTAACAGCAGTTTCTCCTAAACCTATGCTTCCTAATAAAGGCCCGATAAGATTAGCTATAGCTGGTTGACCCAGCCACCCTAATGCAAGCGAAGCCAATGTAATGCCGAGCTGACAGGCTGAGAGATAGCCATCCAGGTTGCTGACAATGCTTTTTGCATTAAAAGCTTTTTTACTACCTTCTTCAATCAGGGTATCAATTCTACCACTTCGTACTTTCACCATTGCATATTCGACTGAAACAAAAAATCCGTTTAACAATACCAACAAAATAATAAGACCAACATGTAATATACCGGGTAAAGGGTCGCTCAATTTATACTCCTATCCACCATTTTCCGTACATGGATGGATAGGCCCACCTCCTTCGTTTTTTCAGAGTATTGGCAAAATGCTTGCCGGTTGTTCCTTTCAGTATCAATTTCCCAATGGTTTCATCTCCAGTCTAGAATCACGTTTTTGAATATATACTTTATTATATTAATATATTGGGGCAAACCGCAAGCATGCGTGTCCTTTTGAAAAAAAATGGGCGATGATTATCAAGATTATTCCATAAATTCATCACAAAAAAAAAGAACTCCTAACCGTTTGGCGTTGGAGTTCTTCTCATTGAAGATAGGTTAAATTTAGCGACAATTTCTCATCGTTGGAGGATTGCCAATTACACCTGGGTATTGGTAAGTAAGGGGCTCATCGAAGGTAGCATAATCAAAATAAATCATAAGTAAGACGGTGCGTTGGCCAGTCGCAGGGTCACTGATAATAATGTGGTCACGGCCTGCCGCTTCCAGCACACCCTTGTAAACTTTGGCATTCCAGTCTTTATTGTTCTCATAAGTAAAATAAAACGTACCTACTTTTCCTAAATTCAGGCGGAAAATATTCTCAATGTAGGATTGTTCGAACGTTTGTGGTGGATTCTGAACTACTACTCCCCCTGGAGTCATTGGACTACCACTGCTTACTTGGGGTGGCATGCTGCCCATGCCTTGCATTCCTGATGACATCGGCATTCCGGAAGACATTGGCATACCTGAAGAAGAGACACTACCGATGGTATAAGTTACGGGGCGGTAAGGTTGAACGATCATTTACTGAAACCTCCTAAATGTTTATCAGAGCATGAGCTCCTTTGGACACTAATGAAACTTACATTTGGACACAATTGAAATCACACTAACTTTCTGTGAGAATTACTCATTTTATTGAGTAATTCTCTTTGCACAGTTACCATGCTAATTGCCGATAAATACAGTCGGGCAATCTTCTCCGGTCGGAGTAAAGAAGCAATGGGCTTTAAAGCGGCCTGTGTTTTGTTGGTTATACCAGGTTGCAGGACAATCACCTGCGGGTCTGAAGAACCACAAAGCATTGGTAGCTGGCCAGGTTCTTTCACCAGCAATTACACGTTTGGCTAGACGGATATCTGCTTCTCTGGCTCGCTGGTAGAAGTATCCCTTCTGCGGCGCTTCGAAACCTCCAGGACTTTGATAGACCATATCATTCACATTCCGAATGTTATTAAAGTCCAAGCAATTGCCAAGAATCCGGTTGACGCCAACATTGCCGACCATGAGCATGCCGAGATCTCCATCTTCCTCAGCTTCCGCTCTCATCAACCGCGCCAGCACCTTCACATCTTCCGAGTTCGTTTTGATGACGGCCACGCTGTCTCCTCCTTGGGGTCACTTCTTGTAGCAACCTCGTTCTTAACTGCATGCTGTATAGTATGTGCATTCGCCTAAGAGGTGACAGTTCCCGCCTATTTTTTAGAGTAGGGATCTTTCCTTTTAACCACTCAGCAAATCCCCATTATCTACACTCTAAGCTGCGTATGTCCAATTACATTTGCGCTGCAGCGTCTGAGTCGGGGTCGGTGGCAGCGTCGAATCGGTGCTGATATCGATGTCAATGTCAGCACCCGCTCAAAAGGCGCTATCGGACACAGCTGACCTTATTCGCGATATTAATCCACTTTTCGGATTCTAACGGACCCCAAAGCCCCTATTGGCCCGCAAAGCACCGATTATAAGCCTCTTTCTAATGAATAGCTGCATTGGAGTCCGAAACTAGGCTCAAAAGACTGTGAATTTGCAAATAACGTCATCTGGGTCCGCAAGGTGAGAGGGTAATGAATATCTGACACTTAATAGATGATCGCACCTACAGTGAGCTTTGAGAGCTACGGTATCAGTGAGCTTTGAGAGCTACAGAATCAATGAGCTTGAATGGTACATAACCAAAACGCAAAACAGCGATCCACCATGAGCATGAGGATCGCTGTTTTGATTTAATACATATGACTACTCCGCAGTTGAGTATTGTGCCTGTCGTTGGAATCCATGATATCTGGTTCCTTGATAAGTAAGCATTCCTCTATCGCCTTCAGCACTCAAGCCATATTCATGGCCATCTACTTTAAATTCCATGCGACTACCGCCCTCCAGCTCGTACGTTAAATAGTAAGTTGTACTAGTACGAGTTGAGCCATTCTCTTCCTGAAGCTGCTGCTGTCGTACTTCAGTCCGTTTGCTAACGATATGCGCAGGGATTGTTAGTATGGGGGAGCCATTGTTCCTGCCCCATTGAAGCAAGCCCCTGCCTGCTGATATAGCAAGAATACCAATCATAACAACGATAAAGATCGGCATCACCGTTCCGGCAAAATCAAACATCCATGAAAGATCCGGGCCCATTCCCATGACAGTTTCCCCCTTCTTCCTCTTGTTATTCAGCCTAATTGCTGCGTTCTGGGTACTTCTGTACATGTATATGCCTCATCTAGTCCAGAAAGCATTAAATAAGTGAGACTAGATGCAAAAAAGACCACTTCGTTTTCTTAGAAATCAAGAATTCGAGTGGTCTCTATACAGAGTTTTCAGTTATTAAATTAAGCATGAACTAGGTCTAGCAATTTCTTAGTTTCGTCCGTCTGATCGTCTAACATTCCATTCTCAGCCCAGCAAGCTCTGCATTGTTCTTCAGTTTCACAAAGATGAGCGTCATCACAGTTGTAGCAAAGTTGCAAAAGGTTTCTTGTCATATAATCTGTTTCGAATGTTTTCATTGTAATCTCTCCTATTCGATGTCTGAGTTTGTGAAAATTTGAACTTGTTTTCTATGTGTTAAATATATCACAGGATTCTTTAAATGTCATGTGATTTTTTTCACATTTATAAAGAAAATTTTAAATAAGTTTTTTCCTTATATTCAATCATTCACAAACAACAATAACCCCCCACTCTTCTAACAACAAAAGAACCTACCATCAGGCAGGTTCTTATTCCTTATTACATTACGCGCCAGCTGATACCACCATTCGTAGTCTGTAACAGTATCGAGCGCTTGTCCTCTTTTTTCTCAATCAAAAGCCACCCCACCTCAGTGGAAAAAAACTGCAGCTTTACAATCTCCGGATATTCCAAAAGCTTAGATCGCAGTACACTGCTCTCTTTAAGAGGTAACCAGGTCGCTCCTTGATCAATCGTATGGTAAAGGGTGTCGCCGAGTATGGTCCAACCGATCTGTGAATTCAAAAAAGTCGGAGCAATTAGACGATTAACACCAGCTTGTGCGTTCAATCCAAAGGAAGCGAATTTCCAATTAGAGCCGCCGTTAGCTGTAAAATATCCATGGTAAGTGATCGTTTTTTCTTTATCCTTTTGACAGCCAACAGACATCCAACCAGTAGACTTACTAGCATCGAAGAACTCCGGTTTGCCAGTAATTACTCGGTCACAATCTTCTAAACGTTCGTTAACTAGAAAAGCTGGCCCGAGGCTCCAGCTCTTACCGCCATCTTTTGTCATAAAGATTTTGGGAAGAGCACCTGTCTGTAGTGTCACAAATCCATGTGTACTATTGCGAAAAATCATTCCAGTGGTGACCCCGGCAAACGGTATCGAATCATTTGGGAAATTCGGATTGTATTGCTCATTCTGCATCACTTCTTCCCAAGTGGCCCCACCGTCTGTCGTTGAAAAAAGTGCCTTGTTCTCTTTATTGGAAGAAGCGTTCCATGAGGTCATTAGCCAACCCTTTCTGGGTGAGTTGAAATATACAGAGGATACTGTATTCACATCTCCTAAAGATGAGATTTTCCAGCTTTGGCCACCATCTGTGGTTCGCAGCACAATCGTTTCTGTCGAGCCAAAAGCACTTCTTATAATCCAACCATGAGATGGATCCGTGAAGAAAATCCCCTTCCCATACACAGGATTGGAGAGGAACTGCACATTTGGTGCTGGTGAAATATTAGCCCAAGTTGCTCCGTTATCCCGGGTCAAGTACAACCGGAGTTCGTTTTTGGTAACCCCCCAGGCCAGACCCTCACTTTCACTAAGCAGCTGAAAATCTGTAAGACGAGTCTGAATTTGATATTTCGGAGCGCTATCATTGTCAATATGATTGGCGTCTGGAGTAATCAGGGTTATCGTCTGTCCTTCTTCAGGTGCCTCTGTCGGCTGGGGCTGCTGAGTAGGTTCAGGGGGAGGAGATGAACAAGCCGTGACCACCCACGCTAACAAAATCAGCATCAATATTAATCTTATTCCCTTCAATCCAGCAATCTTAGATGCCAATAACCTCTCTCCTCTCGGATGGATTGAATCTTATTTATGATTCAAATTACTATTACGATAGCCATATAGTGCATAGATTAGAAGTCCAACAACTGTCCAAATTAGAAAACCAATCCAAGTCTCACTTCCTAGATTATACATCAAAATACCACAAGTTGCCGCACTTAACAGCGGAATGAAAGGTACCCAAGGAACTCTGAACCCTCTTTTTAAATCCGGATGAATATATCTAAGCGCGATTACCCCTAAAGACACTACAAAAAAGGCAAACAATGTTCCTATGCTTGTCAGATTTGCCAACCGGTCCAGTGGGATGAAACCCGTTAACACAGCTATTAAGATACCTACCATCCATGTGCTTCGTACAGGTACCTGTGTTTTAGCATTAATCTTAGATAAACTTATGGGCAGTAGGCCATCACGTGAGATGGCAAATAACAGCCGAGTTTGACCGAATAACATCACGAGCAGTACCGTAGTCATTCCCGCAATGGCTCCAACAGAGATCAGACCGGCAATCATATCCTGATTTACAAAGCGAAGCGCATAAGATACAGGATCACTAACATTGAGATCAGTATATGGAACAATACCCGTTAATACGAGTGAGACAAGAACGTACAAGACAGTACAGATAGCAAGGGATGAAATAATTCCAATCGGCAAATCGCGTTGTGGTCTTTTCACCTCTTCAGCAGCGGTTGCTAGCGCATCAAAACCTATGTAGGCAAAAAACACTGTGGCCGCGCCATTGATCACGCCATGGTACCCAAAAGGGAGAAACGGAGTCCAGTTCTCTGGCTTCACATAGAAAAATCCTGTTACGATAAATAGAAGCACCACTGCTATTTTGATAAAAACCATGATTGCGTTAAAGCGTGCCGTTTCTTTGGTTCCCCGAGTCAGTAAATAGGAAATTAACAAAATGATGATTACTGCAGGCAGATTTATTATTGTACCCGCTTGTGCATTATAAGCCCCCGATAGTGCGGTTGGAAGATGTATCCCAAAGCCCTCTAATAACCCCTGAAAATACCCTGACCAGCCGCTGCTTACAGCCGCTGCGGCAACTCCGTATTCCAAGACAAGATCCCAGCCTAAGATCCAAGCTAATAGTTCTCCAAAGGCTACATAACTATAAGCATAAGCACTCCCGGAAACAGGAATGGTCGAAGCAAATTCCGAATAACATAATGCCGAGAGCACACAGGCAAACGCCGCTAGTAAAAAAGAAATTATAAGACCAGGACCTGCATGTTCTGCTGCGGCAACTCCTGTCATTACAAAAATACCTGTGCCGATAATGGCTCCTACCCCAAGCATTGTTAGATCCAGGGCACCCAACGTCTTGTTTAACTGCGTCCCCTCAGAACTTGTGGGTATGTGTAGAGCCTTTTTACGAAATAAATCCATCCTTACATTCTCTCCTGTCTAGTCTTGCTAAGATAATGAAATAAAAATCACATTTTAGTATGGCCTTAATTAGGGTAATGCATTAAATAAGATCAGCTTGAAAACACTACCGTTAACGATTATGATGGACAAGATTGAAACCAAAAATTTGAAATATTAAGGAGATGGAGACATGGCCCCCCCAAAACCCAATCGGGTCGTAGTTATCGGTACTGGAGCAGTTGGTACAACTACAGCCTATACATTATTGTTACGTAGACGTATGCCCGAACTCGTACTTATTGACGTTAATCATCAGAAAGCACTTGGCGAAGCACTGGATATGAATCACGGCATGCCTTTTGTCGGCGGTGTGAAGTTATGGGCTGGTACTTATGAAGACTGCCGTGAAGCAGATATCATTATAGTCACTGCCGGTGCATCACAAAAACCGGGAGAAACCCGGATAGATCTGCTTCGTAAAAATATTTCGATTTTTAAAGATATCATTGAAAAAATAACAAAGTATAACCAACATGCCATTCTACTTATTGCAACTAACCCTGTAGATATTCTGTCTTACGCGACTTTGAAAATAAGTGGGTTTGACCGCAGACGTGTAATTGGTTCTGGTACGGTACTTGATAGTGCTCGTTTTCGTTATTTGATCGGTCTTCACAAAGAAATCGATCCTCGCAGTATTCACGGACAGATCATCGGTGAACATGGAGATTCAGAGCTTCCGGTTTGGAGTCTTGCGAATGTAGCTGGGATTGATCTTGGTTTTGACGAAGCAGAACGCGAAGAAATCTTCCAAGATACCAAGAATGCAGCCTATGAAATTATTGATGCCAAAGGCTCAACCTCTTATGCAATAGCTCTTGCACTGGACCGAATTGTAGTCTCCATTCTTCATAATGAAGGCGCCGTGTTGAATGTTTCTACTTTATTAAATAACTATAACGGGGTTTCGGATGTCTATCTCGGTGCGCCTTGCGTAGTAGATCGCTCGGGTGTTCGACAGGTACTGGACCTCCCACTCAATGAAACCGAACAGGCTTTATTCCAGAAATCCGCTGAGAAGCTAAAAGCAGAAATAGCTAAGCTAGAATTGTAAGCGAATATGGCTGGAAACAGCCCTTTTTGACTACAAAAGACACAAGAAACCGTCCTTTTTATATGTGGAGCGTTGCCTCCACTATGAAAAGGACGGTTTTTAATATAACACGAATTAACTTAGCCTGCCAATGACAAAAAGATCCTTTAGCAGGCCAGGCTCACCTGAAATTCCGGATCTTTTTTATCAATTTATTTAGTGATAGGTTGCTTGTAATATTCTTTGAGAACTTGTTCGGCTTTTTTGCCATAAATATCAAAACCACGGTCAATGGAAGCCTCTTCCAAGGCATATAATTTCGTGCTCCAGTCCCACCAGAAGTAACCGGCAAACCAAGGTTCATTCCAGAATGCTTCCAGCGCTGACCGATAGAAGTTGGCTTGTTCATCTTCTGAATACGGTAAGTCTGTGTATGTAAAGTCCCATGGCATGGTGGCACATCCATGCGCACTTCGGCATCCAATCTCGATGAATACGAGAGGCTTGCCAAATCGCTCAGAAAGTGACTTAAGCCGCGGTTTCTGCCGCTCCCAACCTGCCAGCATATTCTCATAAGAATCTCCCGGCACGGAAGCTACCGGATAATAAGCGCTGGTTCCGATAAAATCCACCTCATCCAGCCACTCGATTCCTTCTTCTTTGCCATGATTGGCATTATAAATGATCGGCCCTGTATAAAGATTGGTGACCTCTTGAATCAATTGTCTCCATTCCGCAGTTCTAGACTCTGTGCCTACCATTTCGCAGCCGATACAGAACATCTCACATTCAAGCTCTTCCGCCAACTCTGCATAGTGTTTAATGAAATTTGTATAAGAACGGAACCATGCTGCCCAATAAATCTCTCCCTCTTCCGGAAATCCAATCCTAGCTCTCCAAATGCCATCCCTCGAATTCACAACCGGTTTAAGACAAACTTTAAGACCAAGCTGTTTTGCCTGTTGTACCGCATGTGCGAGATCACGATCTGTCACCGTGTAACCGTAATCATAATGAATTTCTGTTGAATGCACTGTGTCTTGCCATGTCCAAAAAGATAAGGCGATCCATTCACTTCCTGTCTCCGCCAGCTTTCTCATCGAATCTTCTGCATATTCTGTACGGTATTCACCTCGTTTTGATCCCCAGCCATAAGTCATCCCTTTTAGAAATACATCCTTCACGATTAGGACCTCCTATAAAAAACTCTTAATAACTGTTAGAATAAATCAATACCGTTATAATAACAAGTTATTTTTGTTATCAATTTTCTGAGGAGGTTTCTTTCTTTTCTATCACAGCTGGATTTGCAATTTAGACATAGCCTCTTCCTTCTCACGACTGGTAATATGTGTGTATACGGTTGTAGTCTGGATCGAGGAGTGACCAAGCAGTTCCTGTACAGTGCGCAGATCTGCCCCTTTTCTCAGCAGCATGGTTGCAAAGGAATGTCGGAGCTTATGACTTGAATACGGACGTCGCTGTGCTGCTGGCACATCCCTTTGGAAACGATCAAAGGTATCTGCTGCAATTTGCTGAATGCCGCGGATCGACAACCTGCGTCCTTTTTGTGAAATGAACATCGCTTCCTCTTTACTGCGCCAAGGATCTAACCTTTCTGCTAACGCAGAGTCCAGAAAAGGCACTACATCCTCGGGAACCGGCACATTACGCCATTTACGCCCCTTCCCAAACACACGGAGAGAATGTCTTTCTACATTATAATCACTCAAATTCAGTGTGTGGACTTCCCCCACCCGAAGCCCCATATAGGACATCAACAAAAAAACTGCTAAATTGCGCTTTTTGTATTTACCATCTATAGAAGATAAAAACCGACCCAGATCACTTTCATCTAAGTAGACCGGCTCACGATTGATCTCCGTTTTGGATTTCTTAATCCCGGCTGCCGGGTTGTTCTGAAGTAATTCCAGCTCGATCAATGCCTTGAAAAAACAGTTAATCGCAGCATGCTTCCGGTTACGGGTCGCATCACTCACTCCACGTTCGCGGACAGAGGTCAAAAAAGAAATGACATGCAGCTTCTTCACCGTCTCAAGCTTTTTACCATTCAGGCTGTCTAAAAATTGTTTCACATCTACTAAATAGGATTTTTGCGTATAGGGAGTGTACCCGGCATCCTTCATCCAGATGAGAAAGGCCTCCAGCCCTTCTTCGTAGTCTTCACACCACTCATTCATGCCTTAGAGCCTCCTTGTTAACGTTGATCTATATTAGACTTCTCCATTGCTCAGCATGTTTTTGTATCGCAAGTAAGAACTCCGTCAGTACGGGCGATTTCCATTTCTTATGATGATAGGCGATCTGCGTCGCCACACGCTGTGATTCATCATTCCAATTCAACCTGGCAAGTTTGCCTTCGGAGAGTTCATTTTTCACAGTAATTAATGGAAGAAAGGCAATGCCAAGATCAGCCATCACACATTGCTTTATCGCCTCGATGCTCCAAAACTCTAACGTGGGGTCAGGAAAAACACCGTAACTGTTCAAATGCCGTTCAAATAAAGTCCGGTAGGAACAGCCCGTTTCGGTATGAAGTATGGTCACTCCTTTTAAATGAAGGGGTTCTACCTCAGCAAGATTTAATAAGGGATGATCTGGCGCTGCGATCAGCGTCATCGGCTCATGTACTAATGTTTCTATATTTAAATCTTTATCTTCCGTCTCAGGTTGCAACAAGAACGCTAAATCCAGTTCACCCGAACGGACAAAATCTGATAGTTCCCAGCAAGCTCCAGGCTTCAGAAGAATTTGCACCTTCGGATATTTAGCGCGAAACTCCTTAATAATACCTGGTAAGCGAAAAGCAGCTAGAGATTCAGGAGCCCCAATCCGTAAAGAACCCGTAAGTTCACTATCCGAACGTAACGCGTCCTCTGCTAAAGTGTGCATTCTGGATATTTCTTGAGCGAACGGGAGCAACCGACGCCCTGCGTCGGTTAGGATAATCTTTTTACTGATCCGATCAAATAATGGCTGACCAATTTCAGACTCTAGTGCTTGGATTTGTGCAGTAATACTGGACTGTGCATAATCAAGCTTCTGTGCTGCTCTAGTAAAACTGCCCGTCTCCACTACCACTAAAAAGGTAAAAAGATGACGTGACTCCATGAATTTCCCCCTAAATGAAAATGAACCATCGGAATATCGAATGGATACTATTCAAAAATTCTGTTTTTCCAATGGATCTATTATCTGCTACTCTAGAACAAAAGACAAGGAAAGCAGGATAAAAAAACATGAAGGAATCCGGTTCAAACACTTTACAAAAAAACATTGGCATGCCTCAGGCTATTGCCCTTTACATCGGGGCTGTGTTGGGTTCTGGGGTCTTAATTGTTCCTGGTTTAGCTGCAGAAATGGCGGGTCCCGCTTCATTACTGGCGTGGGGATTTATGTCGTTGCTGATTTTGCCGATGGCCTTATCAATGGGTCTGCTCTCTGCTAAATTCCCTAACGCTGGAGGCGTGTCCCATTTTGTAACGCTTGCTTTTGGTCCAAAAGCTGGCTCACTGGTAGGATGGTTCTTTCTGATGTCCGTTCCGATTGGCGCACCTGTTGCTGCACTGACTGGAGCTGGTTATATGACCGCCGCTATGGGCTGGGACGAATCTGCAAGAATTACTATTGCCGCTATTATGTTGGTCATTGGCCTGATTACGAACTGGATTGGTATGCAGGTAGCTGGAAAGGTACAAATAGCGGTAGTTATAGCGATTGTTGCTGTGCTGGTCTTCTCCTTTGCTACTGCACTGCCCCGTATGGAAGTCGAACACTTCACTCCCTTTATCCCACATGGATGGATGAGCATTGGCCAGGCTGCTGCAATCTTATTCTGGTGTTTTATTGGCTGGGAGGCTGTCTCACACCTATCTGAGGAGTTCAAGGACCCACAGCGTGCCGCCGTTAAAGGAGTAACTATCGCCGCTATTATAGTAGGGATTCTATATTTTCTCTCCGCACTAGCAACTGTTGGTACACAAAGCTACCTCAAAGGTGGATCAAGCACTTCACTCGTCTGGATTATTAGTCAGCCTCTTGGGCGCTGGGGAGGATTTATTGCCGGACTTACCGGTCTGTTCATCTGTACAGCCACAATTATTGCCTATACAGGAGCTGCCTCACGTGTGGCTTATGCTTTATCCCGCCAAGGCTCTGCGCCGAAATGGATGGGTAAAATATCCAAACAGTATCATACCCCTATCGGTGGCATAGCTTTTCTTCTGCTCTGTTTTGTATCGGTGATGACGCTGTATGGCAGCGGGTCCCTTTCCATCACCACTCTGATCCAGTTTCCGAATGCTACTTTTATCCTGACTTATATCGGAGGTTGTGCTGCAGGAATACGTCTGCTCAAAGGAAGTCGCTTAGGTGTGACGATAAGTTGGATTTCTTTTTTAGCAACAGCTGCTGTGTTTCCTTTTACGGGCTGGGCAATAGGCTATCCGCTACTCATCACTTTGGTGTTCGTTTGGATTATCCGTAATAAGCGTAAACAGAGGATACGTGTCAGTGAAGAGATTGGTCCTAAAACGCATGAGGAACAACAAAAGGTGTTGTAAGGCTCTAACTAGTCCTAAACGGGCATTCGTTTCAGCAGCTGCTTAGATGGTTATGGAATGAAGAGGGTATACTAGACTATGACCAGTCAAAGGAGACGATAAATCATGCCAAACAAAACTAAGATTATTCTTGAGCCAGCTGCTCAAAAATTTGCCGATGATAATGCGAAACCTCCCTTTCTACCTGACCTTGGGCCAGAAAAAGGCCGTGAAACGGTAGATAGCGTACAATCCAGTGAGATATATAAACCTGAAGTTGATATTGAAGATCTAATGGTGCCAGGTGGACCTAACGGTGATGTTTCCATAAGAATCGTTCGTCCCCCAAGCTCCTCATCAGCGTCGCTGCCTGTTATCCTGTACATTCATGGCGCAGGCTGGGTGTTTGGGAATGCTCATACCCATGATCGTCTGATCCGTGAACTAGCTGTCGGAGCGGAGGCAGCAATTATTTTCCCAAATTACAGCCTCTCTCCAGAAGCTAAATATCCTACAGCTATTGAAGAAATCTATGCAGTACTCCAGTGGACAGCTGAAAAAGGAAGCGAGCACGGATTAGATACTAGCAAGCTTTCTATAGCCGGAGACAGTGTTGGTGGGAATATGGCCGCTGCTATTACTCTAATGGCTAAAGAACGGAGTGGGCCGAAGATAGCGAAACAACTATTATTCTATCCGGTAACGGATGCCTCGTTTGATACTGAATCCTATCATGAGTTCGCCAAAGGCTATTTCTTGCAGCGGGACGGCATGAAATGGTTCTGGGATCAATATACTACTGACCCTGAGGAACGTAATCAAATCACGGCCTCCCCTCTTCGGGCTAGCCTAGAACAGCTACGGAATTTACCAGATGCACTGGTCATTACTGGTGAAGCAGATGTGCTACGGGATGAGGGTGAAGCTTATGCCGCCAAATTGCGGGAAGCTGGCGTGAATGTTACGGCTGTCCGCTTCCAAGGCATCATTCATGATTTTGTCATGCTGAATCCTTTAGCCGAGACTCATGCTAAAAAAGGAGCTATCAAGTTAGCGACAACATGGCTTCGTGAAGGTTTCTAAACAAATCAACTGTTGACATATTCTTTTACTAGGCGAATTGGTTCACACAGAATTCTTGTGCGAAACTGATTCGCTTTTTATTGTCAACATAATATTTATTATGTTAACAAGTGTATTTTTACAATTGAGAAACAAATATCCATTCTCTGCGTCAATATATTATAAATTATGTATAAGGAGCTAAAATCGTGAAATATGTACCGTTTATCCTAAAGACCGTTATATCTTCCTCCTTGCTCGTATCTGGAGCTGGTATATATTTGTCTAGTGCTCAAGCAGCAGTAACAACCTCTGCCTCCTCTTCAACAACCGTCGACTCTATCACCACAATTCAACCCTTATGGCACGACAAGGCAGATGGTCAAGGGATTTATAGCCAACAGACCCCTATTGCAAATGGATTATTCTATTATTCATCAGGCGGGACACTAAAGGCCGCCGATCTCACCACAGGCAAAGTTAAATGGTCCTACAAAAACGGAACAAATCCTGAGATTATAACGAATAACTCGGTTTTCTTTATCACTTATGAGGGTTATCTTGTAAAAGTTAATGCTCAAACGGGGAATTTGCTTTGGAAGGTTAAGGCTGCCAAAGATTCGATTGAGATCGGTGCTTTCGCGGAGTTAGTTAACGGAGTGTTGTACTTCCGGAACGAGCATGGTGGAATTGCAGCTTATCATCCGGTCACTGGTAAAAAGATCTGGGAGAATAAAGACATCCCTATGTATGTAGGAAGTATCGACGGCCTTTATAACGGGGTATTGGTAGTATCCAGTACCGTTGATAATAGACGCACACAGTTTTTCGGTCTCGATCCGGCTACAGGCAAGAAGTTATGGAGAATTCAGGGATTTTATAGCTTTGTTGCTTACCGGGATGGTGAATTATTACTCCGCGAACAAGCCAATGCTGCAAATGATGCCTCTAACGTGCCTCTTAAAGGCTATCAGTTGACCCTGGTACATGTTGATGTTAAAACTGGAAAAGCGAAGACCAAAAAGAACTATAAACCGCTCGAAGATGTCAGTAGACTCGGTAATTATTTCACATCACTTCAAGGCTCGTATCTATATACAGTCGATGGAGGTTTAGACCAATGGGGTGGTCATCCACTATACCGCTTTACCTTAGGTCAAGAAACAACGAGTGAACCCAAAAGTTATCAGGAGTACGGAAATTGGGTGGCTGGACCAGTAAATAACATGGCTTTTTTCCAAAAGGGTGCACAGATCACTGGCGTTCAAATGAACGATAATCGCATTATAAGCTTCAACGGACCGGACAGTCCAGCGCTTAGTGTTCAATTGATCGGTAAGGGGATTTACACTGGCTATGAGAATGGCTACTTCTATATCATAAATGCAGAAACAGGCAAAGCGCTTGGCAAAGTAAAGACCGGAGCACAACAATACGGCACACTATTTAGTGCGAATGGTATTCTCTACATCCAGACGGAGCATGATATATTCGCGATTTCCCTGCCAAAAGAATTAAAATAGTTGTTGTTACTCCTCATCTTTTGCAGCCACTTCTCGTTTAAACTCACTGGTTCGACTCTCCAGATGAACTGACCCGCTGTTTCCAATCTGGAAGGTCGTGCCAGACCCAATCGACAGAATTTTTATATATTGTATATTAATCATTGATTCTGCGGAATCCTTTAATATCACAAATTCATCCGCTTCATTCCCTTGCTTTGTCCATACAGGGATAGGGATGTCTATGAGTGTAGTATCTTTCGGGTGATTATTAATCTCCCTTATGTTAAAAAGATAATTCTCCTTGCTTCCCAGGAATTTAGATTGAACCCGGTCTACAGATCCACAAATAAAAATAGAACTGTCGGACAGATTGTTGATATAAACATCTTGTATGCGTGAGGTGTGCATAGGTTAACTGCCTTTTTTGACTTGATCTGGAGCGCTCTGAGTATATTCTATTACGCTGTCAAACGCCGAGGAGCAATGAATGGATTGAGTATCCCCTACTAAAAATACTGATGAACCTGAGATCGAAACGACTTTCACTGCATTGACACTAATATCTCTATTGATCACCGTTATCTTCATTCGTCTCCCGCCTTCCGGTTATATTTATTTCCAAATGCCGCTCTACTGCCATAACGATATCTCGTTTGATTTGCTCTACAATAGAAGCGCATTCCTCGTCAGTGTATCCAAGCCCTTCTTCTGTGGTAGGGAGTTGGTTTACATACTCGTTAATCCGTCCATCCATCTGATTCAGCAGATCCTGAGTCACCATTTGGATATATTGCTCATCAATGCTTAAATTCTTCTCTTTTTCTATACGTGAAAATTGCGAGGGAACCTCTTCTTGCACATACTTCAAAATCTGTGGGCGAATCTGATCCGATAAATCAGTTGTACCTACCTCCTGCTCTCCAATAGGTTTACCGTTGATCATCGCTTCATCCAGATTGTTTCCCTCATTCGGTGTAATGCCTATATTTAAAGTGCCTTCCAGCTTTTCGATTTTTAATTGTTCAAAATGATAATTGATAGGTCCTATACTTGCAGATTTATTGTTCTTTATGCTGTCTACATCGCCTTGCAAATCGCGAAGTTGCTTCTCTAGCTGTTGAATCTTCTCCGCTTGCAACCTTAGTGTATTAAAAACCTGCTGAGCATAATACGGATGCATACAACCCCCTCCTATGGTTTATTGTATGCGGGGACATAGAGCCTAATTCAGATGTGCATATAGTTCCGCCGCTGGCGGTAAGGATACAAGGGGTGAAGCCATTTTTTCCACTGGAGTCGTTGGAGCTGATGATGGAGCTCCAGAGGTCTCATAATTATGAGACAAAGTATTGATTCGTCCCGATGTACCAATCTGAAGTACCGAGGAATTAGAGATAGTGCCGATTTTTAGATTATAGATCGATATGCATTGATATACCGTAATGTTCATTTAAACCCCACCCTTAAGGAGGTGATACTTGATCCACCACATCTGAATCCATCGTATTTGTACTGCTGGCCGCATTATTCGTTATATTCGTACCTATGGAGTCACCTATGGAGAAGGAGTTGGCACCGGCATAAATTTTAGAGTTGCTGCTCAGGATAACGGATGCCGTATTTCCTACTAAGACTGTGGAGCTGGGGCCTACGCTATTGATTTTAATATTGCCGATGATTGAAACCACCAAACCACTCCTCCTTTCGGAATGATAAGCTATTCTATGTAGATATTCGCCCAGATGTCACTGAATAAGTCAAACGCCCATACAATGGATAAAAAACCGTAGGAGGCGCAGAGCTATGAGTCCCAATAAGACGAACCCTTTAGATTGGATGAATGAAGATCCCTTTTTTAAGAAAAAGTTATCCTTGAAAGCTCTTGAAGAGCAGTGGAAGTTGGATCCTAACCAAATTGACGGGTATGTCGAAAAAGTAATCCGTGAAGCAACTGCAGCGACCTCCTCTTCATTTATGAACGAAACCACAAGTTTAAGTTTTGAGCATATCGACACTCATAATCACCTGATTACCAAAATTCGTATTCCGAACGGAATTCACCCCGAAAGTATATGGGCACAAATCAATCGCACACAAATTAAATTAACAGGTTTAGGAAAAGATCATAGCGAGATTATTCAGTTGCCAGTTCCCGTCATTCCAGATCAGAGCAGAGGCACTTATAAACAAGGTTCCCTGCAATTCAGAATGCCTAAAATGTCAGCGGGAAGATTCAAAGACATCGACATCCGTTATTTATAAAATATTCCTTTAAAATCCACCTGTTTTACTCGTCCAAGTGCCCCATTCCCCCTAAAAAAACGTCTTAAAATCAAAACAGCGTATAATTTAAGTTATACGCTGTTTTTTGAGGGTATTTTTTGCCCCTTTTTCATCCGATTTTCTATTCTTTTCGCTCTTCGAACTTTAAGTTCCTCTTGGTCATAAGATGGAGTATCCAGAGTAAAGGTGGGGGCAAATCATGTCTAAAAACAAACGTGGCAAAGCACTTTGGCGCATTCCATCCCGGGCCAGAGGAACATGTCCGATCTGTGGCAGCACACGTATTAAGCTGTTGTACTTCGGGAAAGGCATTTCAGGTGAAAAGCTTAACGTATGTAAGAAATGTGATGGGAAGCAAAAGGTATGAAAGCATTTAGCAGATAATTCACAGAACGGGTTACCAAATAAAGTGCGACCTTAACCTCGAACCTAAGCTCGACAAAAAAGCTATCGCACTTTGCTTGGTAATCCTTCACTTTCAAAAACTTTTATAGTTCAATCCGATAGCGTCTTTCCTCATTCGTTAGAATGAATCCGACAGATTCATATAGCCGTAATGCAGAATCATTTTCCGTAAGCACCATCAGACATGCCTCTTCCAGTCCGTGGGTTCTAAAATAGCTTAATGCTTGAAAAAGCATGTACTTAGCAATTCCGGATCTTCTCCATGGCTCAAGTACAAATACATTTTCGATGTAGCCACCCTTCTCTTCCTGCCAGACCATTAAGCTACCCGCAACCTTCTCCCCTTCTCGAACAACAAGTGATGTCCAGAGCGGATTTTGTTTAAATTCAGCTAACCGTTCTTTCCCTAGCGGAGTTTCCGGCCAAATCTCAGCTTCTAATTCCAAATAATGCTCGTCTTCTTCAGGCGTCTCCATATTCCAGGTTGCGAATTCAAGTTTCTTAGCCAGAGTGGGTTCAGACAAGCCATCACTTAGATTGTGTTTCATCTTAAATAAGCTATTATAATGAGAGAAGCCCTTCACTTTTTCGAAAAATTGAGCATTCAAGACTTCTGCCGAATCGTTCCCTATACATAGAGTAGTTTTGTAATCCTTTGATAACGTTTCTTTTAATTCGAGTGCTCTTAATAAGAGTGACTGATAAACTTTTTCTAATAAATCATAATCGCCTTCACGTTCTGGTATTGTTTTTAAGTTCAGGTAGATCGAATGTCTGCTATCCTTGGAACGGCCGGGCGGAACAATATTGATGATGCTCACTTGACCTTTGGCCACCATTTTACCGTCCTCGAAAGCGCAATATACATTTTCCCAATTTTCCTCAGTGCCAACCCACCAAAAAACAACATTTCCCTTTGAAGATACTGAGTTATAAAGTTCACCAAGTAATGGCATGTCACCTTGTTCAAAATGACGGATAATAGTCAATACAAAACCCCTTTTCAAATCATTAATATGGAATATATTTATAATAACATGCAAGTCCACGCTTGATTTGGTAATGAATTTTTATAACTAACTTCTCCTTGTTGTAACATTTTTTAAGTAACCCCTGTCTTACTTATATAGGGGGACTGAAGGATGAGAAAACGATTTTTTATAGGGATTACGATATTTCTGATTACTTGTGGAGTTGCTCTTGGTGTAGGGACGATATCAAATCTTCTGAGTCCGTTTAAAAGCTTCTCAGTCATCGTAGATAATCAATCTGATGTTGATATTAACTCTTTCGAAGTAGGATTAATTGGTGCGGATTCAAAGAAATTGTATACAAGTCCAATAAAAGCAGGACAAAAGAAAAAATTCAAACCAAAATTGAGTTTAAATGGTGAAGGTGCTATATATCTTCGATATACCAACTCTAACGGACAGTCTAAAGAACAAACCGTGTGCGGTTATACCGAATATTTATCAGGTCATTCCAAAGTCACGATTACTAATGAACGCACAACCGTTGTTCAGCAATGTAATTAAATCCATTCACATCTGACCTTCAATCCTGCTTCACTCTGATGAGAGATATGTCTTCTAATAGGATAAAAAGCCGCCATTAAGGCGACTTGCTAATCAAATAAGATTTAGTTTTTTAATTTGGAAGATGGGTCGGATCCAATCCTAGAGGGAATACTTCCTCAAAGTTATCTTGCTTTTCATATAAGCTATACCAAGTCTCTGCAATAACATCAGGATCACCAGCTGTTCCTGCTTGTATCATTGTCCCTATGGAAAGATGGCCGACAAATACTCCTTTATCTATTAACTCATTGTGTAAAGCAGTAGCATAATTTCGTATACCAGACATAACAATGCCGCCATTTCCTACAAAAGGCAAAGGGAACATAGCAGAAATACCAGTGGTAAAAAGAATGGCTCCTGATCCTCTATGGATCATATCGGGTAATACTTCATTAACCGAAAGAACGGCGGGCAGCAAGTAACTGTTTATTTGTTCCAACACACTTTGAGGTGTAGTTTCCAGCACATGAGTGAATTTATCCCACCCTGCATACGGACTGAACTCTAGTACATCGATTGAACCAAACTCTTTTATTATCGCTTGAAAGACTTGTTTTAGAGCTGCTAAATCTGTCACATCCGCTACAAAAGATTGTGCTTCAATATTAAGTTTCTTAAGTTCACTAATGATCATTGATAATTTCTCGGGATTGCGTGAAATGACAGCCACCCTAAATCCATTAACTCCGAATTTTTTAGCTAGAGACAATCCTAACCCAGGCCCTGCACCCACGATAACAATATTTCTCATTTTTGATGAACTCCTTTTCTATGATATATTAAAGTAACAGCTGTTGCTTTAATTGCTAATATACAGCTACTAATTTAATGTATCAATCAACAATCAACCTGCAATTGTTGCTATAGCAACAAGATTGCTAAATTGTTGGGTAGGAGTGAAGTAATGGCTACTAAAGTAAACAATATTCGGCTGACACAGACTAAACAGTCTTTAATTGACTCCTTTTTACGGTTAGTTTCCCTGAAGGATTTTGAGAAAATAACAATCATCGATATAACAAAGGGAGCTAAAGTTAATCGAGCCACGTTCTATGCACACTTTAATGATAAATATGAATTATTGGATTATATTATGGGTGATTCGGCATCCGCTGCTATTGTAAAACATACTGAAGGTGAAATTAAATTCGATCAAGAAGGCATCACTCAACTCGTATTATCGGTATTCGATTTCTATCAGCAACCTAACATACAATGCCGCAGCAGTTATATAGGGATGGTTGTCCCTCAATTGAAAGAGAAGATTATAAATGAGCTGAAGGTTCACTTATCTAACGCTTTAGGAGATATCTACCCAGATCACGGGAAAAGCTTTTATGTACCTATCATCGCACAAATGATCCATGAAGGTGTCTATCAATGGGTAACAGGGAATAATACTATAAATCAACAAGAAGTCGCCGAGAGAATTTCATCATTAGTCTTACGTGGGCTGCAATCGTAATTTAAAATCAGAAGATTCCTCAGACCTTTCCGCTGCCTGACACTAAGGGGCCGAGCTCGTCATTTACAGACGAACTCGGCCCCTTGTGATACAGAATATTATCTGACCGTGCAACACATCAATCGATTACACATTTCCCGAAAGATTTAATTGCCATGACACACCAAATTGATCCGCTACCCAGCCAAATTTCGAACTGAATGGATATTCGCCTAGTGGCATAAGCACCTGTCCACCCTGGGATAATGCTGCATAGACGCGGTCAATTTCGGCTTCACTTTCACAATTCACATACAAGGATACTGCTGGAGTAAAGGTGAATCCATGCTTCACATAGCTATCTATACACATAAAAACTTGTCCATGTAATGAAAAAGTAGCCTGCATGACAGTCCCTTCAGGGCCTGCTTCATTTGCTCCATAACGTTTAATACTGATGATTTCGGAGTGATCAAATAAAGAAGTATAGAAATTCATAGCTTCTTCAGCCTTTCCTTCGAACATTAGAAATGTCATTATCTTTTGATTCAGTTCCTTCATAATCTTCCAGCTCCTTAAAGTAATTTTATACAGATCATCTCATATCATTAACGCTTTCATATATTTTCAAACGGGCATATACGGTTTCGAGAATGGGATACATAACTTGACCAGGTACAGCCATCGCCAAAAGTGCACCATGCAGATGTTCAGCTTCCACTGGCAGATGTTTTAGCATATCCCTATGCATAGAGGAAGTAAATTCGGGTAGCACCGAATCCATCTTTTGCATCGTGACCGATACCATATCTGCTCCAACAGGCATACCTGCACTTTGCGCTATACTCACGATCTCATTCAGAAGCTGCTCATAAATAGTACGCGCTGTAGATGAGGCTAAAATGGGTCCAACCGAGCTATCCATTAAAGTTGTAATCCCGCTTAAACTAGCTACGAATATATATTTCTGCCACACTTCGCGCTGAATATCAGAACTTAGTATCACAGTGAATCCTGCTTTATCCAAATGACTGAGAAGTTTCTGCGTTCGTTCTGACTCCCCACCCGCCCATTCACCAAACACAATACTATGAAAAGAACTACTTTGTATGATAGCTCCATTAGAACCTAACGTTGTTTCGATATAACAAAGACCACCCAGTACCTTTTCTGCTCCAAAATGCTGCTGCAAAATACCAAAATGCTTATACCCATTAAGGAGCGGGAGAATCATAGTATGTTCACCGACGAAAGGGGTAAGATCCATCATCACCTGAGGCAAATGATAGGCCTTCACTGCAATAATAATACAGTCAAAAGGCGCTGCCTTCTCCCCATATGTAATCGTCCGAACGGGAGTCTGAAAGTCACCATGCACACTTTTTATTGCCAGACCTTCATCTTCTAACTGCTTTTGTTTAGTAGAACGGACTAGAAAAGTTACATCTTCCCCTTTTTGAACCAGACGCCCTCCAAAATAACCACCAATAGCTCCTGCACCCACGAATAGAAAACGCATGTAAGTCTCCCCTTTTTCCACCTTTTTTTAACAAATAAAAAGACCGCTTAGCTTATCCGCTAAACAGGTCCGAATGGCAAAAAAAGAGTCAAGTATCGACCGTTCTTTTGTCTCGGTCCATACGGATCTGAGCAAAATCCAACGAGTTCACCTCCATGGCTACAAATAAATTACTATTCATAAATCTGATCCATCTAGAGCGCCATTCGATTCTATCGATACAGCCTCCTTGGAAAGTATAACAAAAGAAAACCTTAAAGCCTAGTTTTAATCCATAACTTAGAGATGTCCAGAAACCCGAAGGAACCGGTGTGCAGACCAAACAGGCTTTGATTTAGCTGAGCTTTTTTATTCATATGACAGCCATGTAGCACCCAGTAATTGTCTCGAAGAATCCCCTCTGCTTGATTCAGCAGTTTCACCCGTTCATCCTTTGGAGATTCTGTGAAAGGACCTAATACCTTCGAAAACAATGAAATCTGGTCCTCTCTAAGCAAAGAAAATAAATAATTAGATTTATTATTAAAGTAGTTAATCATTCCCCATTGCCAATCATCTTCTAAAACCTCTTCAGCAAGCTGGATCTCGGCTGTTGTCTGTATATGATCTGCCTTAAATTCATTGAAAAAATATAACTCAATTTGCAAACCTACGGAGGCAGCGCGTGTTTGGAGCCATAACGCTTCTTCTCGTTCTTCTTTTTTATCCTTAGTTGCTAAAGTAATGACTTCTCCCTGATACCCATTTTCCGCTAAAAGCGCTCGGGCATGTTCCAAAGTTGGATCTAGAAGCTCTCTCTTACTGCTCTCCCATGGCAAAAAGCTATCTGCTGGAGTGATACGATTGCCACCCAATTCTTTTATTAAAGCCGTTCGACTGTAAAGGATACGGATCACTTGGCGAAACCACAGCTGCTGATGAATTCCCTCTCTATGAAAATTAAACAGAATATATCTGCAGCCTAAGGCTGGGTAATCTATACTGTGATTGCTGATGATATCAGGTAAAAGTTCCCCATGTTCAGGATCTGGCAGCTGGTATTGGCGTTCATTAGAAGCCTCTTTTGGCAAATACCAAATCTCAACACGATCCAGAAGCGGCCGAATTCCGAAATAAAAATCAAAAGCTGCGAGCACCAAAACATCCTCATTCAGATCCAATAAACGGTAGGGACCTGTACCGCTTACTTCACTAGTGATGTCTATATCGTAAGGAAGAATGGACATGTGAATACAACTGAACAGATGCAGAAAAAAGAGATTTGGACGTGACAACACAAACCGGATTCGATGATCTCCTTCAACCTCTACTCGTTCGATATCCTTATAAAGGCTAACCGCAGGGCTGTTCAAGTCGATAAGCCGTTGTAGCGTCTCTTTTACATCTCTCGAGGTCATGATTCTTCCGTGATGAAAGCGCACCCCCTTACGGAGGTAAAAAATGTAACTTGTATGGCCCTCATTAGCTTCCCACATATGGGCCAAACCAGGAAGAAAGGTATCGGTCGTTGCATCATAAGTAACTAGTGTGCTATAGATCTGACCCAGCAAATAGGATTCAAAAGCGGTGTATACATAAGCAGGGTCCAGTACTTCCATATGCCGGTTACGGGTAATCCGCAGGACGTCCAGCCCTGAGGTTGACTCTGCTTCACTACGGAAACCCATCTGTTTATTTAACATCGTTAACAATCGTTCCTTTAAGGGTCCGGTCACCTGATCGCTGCTCATCAATTCGATAGCTTCTTTTATCTTTCCTTTACTGACTAACTCCTGAAAGCTATCCTCGAATACCTCATCAATACTTTTTAAAAAAGTAAGTTGAGAGATATGCCCCCTGCCTCTCCCCGGCTGCCATTGAATATATTCCTGCTCTTCCAGTTTCCGCAGCACGAATTTAACATTACGTGGAGTGCAAATCAGGATCGAAGCCAATAAATCTATCGTCACAGGAACAGGTTCATTCAGTTTGAACGAACTAGTAACGCCTGCTGCTAAACATAAAAAATGATTACTTATCTGGTCCAAATGGTTCACTCCTTTAAAGGTGAAATGGTCAATGTAATCCTTACACTTTTCCTTCCCCCTTTTATCATTATAATTATACATAAATCAACAAGGAATATGCAGCAACAATATTAGAGCAATAAGACTAGGAGATCGTAATCATTATGAATCAGCATCTAAGGCACATTCACCCACTAGCCTGGACAATTATCATCGGCACCATGTTCGGACGTCTGGTAACCTCGATGAGCATCCCGTTCTTATCCATCTATCTAACCCAAGTTCTCGGAGCTTCCCCGACACAAACAGGGATTACGGTCGCGGTTAGCTCGCTGGCAGGCGTATTGGCCAGTTTTTATGGCGGTTATATTTCTGATATTGTTGGCCGCAAAATCGTCATGTTAATCTCGGTATTTGGCTGGGCAGCCGTCTTCTTCGGATTCTCAGTGGCTCAACATCTATGGGTATTTTTCCTGGTGAACACCTTGAACGGCTTATGTCGATCTGTATTCGAGCCTACTTCACGGGCACTTTTATCTGATATTACACCTCCCGAGAGCAAACTGCTTGTCTTTAATCTTAGATATGCAGCAATTAATCTTGGTGTAGTATTTGGTCCGATCATTGGGCTACAGCTCGGCTCTGCGGAATCAACTTTTCCTTTTCTAATCGCAGGAATCGTTTATGTTGCATATGGAATTGTATTATTCATGCAATTTAAGGCACATCGTTCAAGCATGCCCGCCCGTACACAAGCTCAAGCACCACGTTTACTCGAAGCTTTGACAATCACCGGTAAAGACCGTGTGTTCCTACCTGTACTTCTGGGTACCATCTTTTGTGTGTTAGGATACGGTCACTTCGGCTCAACAATGGCTCAATATTTAGCGATGAATACGCATTTCACCAATGGTGGGCAATTGTTCTCCTATATGTTGTCACTGAATGCTATAACCGTGTTAGTAGTGCAGTATCCCATTGTACGAACGGCAAGTAAATTCCCGCCGATTGTCCCTTTAATCCTTGGGAATATCTGCGTTGCACTTAGTCTTCTCTTAGTGGGGCTTGCAGGTGGTGTGGCTCTATTAATGATCAGTGTAGTTCTGTTCACTATAGGGGAAGTCTTACTCTTTACGATGATGGATATGTTGATCGATCGGATTGCCAAACCTGAAATGAAAGGGACGTACTTTGGTACGATTGGCTTTAATAATTTAGGGAGTGTTATGGCACCTATCTTCGGGGGTGTGTTGTTAGACCATTATGGCGCTCAGAATGGCCTTGCGATCTTCGTACCATTGGCTTTAACAACAGCTTTTGGTCTTCCTTTTCTTCTCGTAGCGCACAAAAGACTTGTTGCCAGAGAGAAATTAACACTTGGTGTTGAAACTAGAGCAATAAAAGGATAACTTATCCAATCCAATATTATGTTTATTGGATCATTCTCATCATGGTTAACATAATAATCATTATGTTAACCGAATATATGAATTAATTCATTTATCAAAAAACCGGGACCGTATCTTTGCAGAATATGCAATAGCTACGGTCTCTTTTACATAGAAAAAACGGTTAATCATATATTCCCTGCAGAAAACTCAACTGGCCTTTCACATATTGCCTTAGCTCTAATGGCTCCATGATTTCGGAATGTCCTATTATGCTCCAGATATTAGCACATGCACTTTCATAACCAAACATATTCACCTTTAAAATGAATGCATCCCCTTCTTCTCTCATTTCCATGACCTCTAGCTGAGATAAAGAAGACATTGTTCTCTTATCGGCTCTAATCACAACAGGATAGACCTCTTCCTCTTTACAAGCTTGCTTAAAAACCTGTCCCTGCTGCTTCCAGTGCTCTTCTAATGAAAAATCCATAGGTATAGAGTACTCTTCTTCCACAAGCTGCGTAGAGGCAATTCGCTCACATTTAAATGTGCGGATGTGCTTAGCTTCTTCACAGTAGGCTATAAGATACCATTCCTCTTTTTTCACCACAAGACCATAGGGCTGTAATTTCCTGCATGATATTTCTCCGCTAACCTTTTGGTACGCAATCTGTAGTTTCTGAGATCGCCAAACGGCTGTCCGAATAGATTCAAGACAGGGAATTTCTATTCGTTCTGTCCACCAAGGTGTGTCATCGAAATAAAAGCGTTTTTGCGCTTTCTGAATGTCAGGTTGGTAGGATGCGGGCAATGTTTTTTGTAATTTCAACAGCGTCGTTTTCAGCTTAAGACCCGATTCAGAATGTCCCCCAGAATAGATGCCCATACCTGTTAAATATAGATTGATTACATCTTCACCATGTAACTGCTTCAGGTTAACTGTGTATCCCTCCATTAAAGAGATACCACCATTGGGCCCCGACATAGACAACAAAGGAATACCAGCTTCAGCTAGTACATCTACATCTCTATAGATAGAACGTACAGAAGTTTCCAAGGCTTGAGCTAGTTCATTGGCCTTCATTTTCCCTCTCGACTCCACTAATAATAAAATAGCGATCAAACGATGTAAGCGCATGAGAACCTCCGAGCTTTTCTTTTTTATCTAGTATACTTCAAAATTCTTGCCATGATGTTGTCAACAATAACAGGTTATGATTAGTTCATTACATAAAGGGAGCTGAAACATATGAAAATTGCCGTATTAGGAACAGGGTTCGGAGCTTATCATGCAGAATTATTGACGAAAAATAAGCATGTAGACAAAGTTATTGTTTATGGTAGAAATGAAGCTAAGCTGCAAAATTTAAAACAAGCGTTAGGCGTTGAGATTACCACAATTATAGAGGATATCATGCTTGATACCACGATTGATGTGATCGATATCTGTCTGCCCGTGACTTTACATAGACAGTATGCCGTTGAGGCGCTTAAGCATGGAAAACATGTATTCTGTGAGACCCCCGTATGCTTTACCATTGAAGATGCCCTTGCGATGAAGGAAGCAGAAAAATTGTATGGCAGACGAATTCTCGTGAACCAATTTATTAAATTTGATCCTGCGTACAAATATTTATACGAAACCACTTCTAATGAGAAATATGGAAAGCTTTTAGCCTTCACCTTAAAAAGAGAAACGTCTCCTCTCTGGGGGGATCTCGGACTTCATTCTATCTCCACAAATCTGATGATTCACGAACTTGATTTTGTAACGTGGCTGCTTGGATCGTTAGAAGAATACTCTGTGTGGGGAACCGATGGTGGACGAAGTGAACAAGCTTTAGTGCGTACCCATTTTCAGAAAACGAATGTCTCCGCAGAGATCGTTGTATCCTCACAAATGCCAACTGGTTATCCTTTTTCCGTAGGGTATGAGGCTTATTTTGAACAAGGAAAGCTAGTCTATCAAGAAAGTGACGACATGAATGGCATGGTTGAAGGATCATTAATTGAATATACCTCTGTAGGTAAACAGCAACTTTTGTTAGAACAAGCTAATCCTTTTGAAAAGAGTATTACGCATGCTCTCCAGTGCTTAGAGGAGGGTTCTACATCAATAATCGAGTTAGACTATGCCTTACAAGCTATGGAATTAGCAATAAAAATAGAAAAAAAGCTTGTTTAAACATAAGGGTTGGTGATAGGTATCCTTTTTCATGGTTTTTGTTTGTATGGGCGTAGAATTTGTAGAATTAGTGGATAGTAGCTAGGGAGAGGAATAGGTTTTGAGTTTTCTATTGTGAATTTTTCATATGTTGAAATTGTAGAATAAATTAGTAAATTTAGTCCTTTTTGGAACGCTATGGTTAGTTCTTGTTCATAAAAAGCTGTTATTTCACAGCATTTTGGAGGGATTTCATCCTTGGGATTAAGGGCGTTCAATTAGAGGATAAACTAGTCATACGATGGAAATTCTCAAAATTAGAATGGCTCCTTATAAAACCAGCGGCAGTCTTGGACTGGGAAATAAAGTCCTATCTTTAATCCACCTCTATTACTCTTCTCATTTAAAGTACAAACCTACATCACGGTATTCTGCCCGTTAGCTGAACAGGCTGCCTATGATCTCGGCAGTCTGTTGTCATTGTGCTATCGTGCCCCATTAGCGTAATCGCGAGATTTATTAAATCTAACGATTAGTTTCAGAAAACTGAATCGATTGGATTGTATCAGTTAGCGGGTCAAATTGGATCGATACAAAAACTCCAAACTCGTTACCTGCTTTGCTTCTAATCCATAGTTTGAATTTCTCTTCAGACTTTTTAGGTGTTAGTTCAGTACGACCAATGTGCTTATAATCAATTATGACTGCATTGTATCGTTTTTGTGTTTCCTCTACTGCAATTTTGCCCCATTTTGCGTATTCAGGCGCAGCCTCTACTGTAACAGTGGAAAAAATAAGTATCGCCAAAAATGATATCAGTATTTTTTTCATAATAACCGCCCATCTGGAGAAGTTTTCAGTAATATCTCCCACTTTATCCAAATGTATTCTTAGACAACTTAACGCCAGCGTGCAGTCTACAACTTTATTTTTAAATTTATCAAGATCTAGATTTAGGAAAGTCAGATATAATAAAGGGTTCCACATATTAGTCATGACTAATATGTGGAACCCTTTATGCTTAACTATCGTACTCCGTTAGGATTTCTGTGGAACGAATATTTTAAATCGCATTGTTACTCATACGGCATCTTGTCCTTACCCATATATAACACACTGTTATATATGGGGTAATAGATGTAAAGTCGTTGGGTGTTCCATTCTTGTATATTTACCTGACACTCCCATATCTTTTATTGTATTGAATTCATCAACTCATAGTAATATTTAGAATCACTAGTCTTATAAAGGCTATACCAGGCGTCTAATGTTTTTGGAGAAAACACATCCAAAGCTTTCAAGATGTGTGCAGAAAATTCCAACGGAGCTATTCCAGATGCGGTGATCAGTTTTCCATCAGTTACAGCAGACTCCATTTTGTAATACTTTTCTCCTGTATAAGTGGGACAGATCATTTTAAGGTATTCCAGATCATTGCTTGTATGCCCACGTGAATTCAGCAATCCTGTCTGGGCAAGTCCCATTGTAGCGCCACAAATCGCTGCAACCCATATACCTTCCCTTAAACACCTTTCAGCGATTTTTAAGAGGGGGTGGTGAATGGTTTCTGTCCATGTATCTCCACCGGGTAAAATCAATAGATCGGATCTTTCAATACTGCAATCATCCAATTTGATGTCAGGCAATATTTTTAATCCGCCCATTGTAGTTACTGAAGTCTTATCAATTCCCACGGTAACTATTTTTGATGGGGCCAGCCCCTTTTTATAATATCTTCCCGAGTTCAGTTCGGCAGTTAAGTAACCTATTTCCCAGTCTGCCATTGTGTCAAACACATAAAGATATACCGTATTATTCATTTGCAAGTTCTCCCTATTTTACAATTCATCAAGTGATACCAACCATCGGTAATCAATGATTATCATCATTATAAAATGACTTCACTGACATCCGCTGTCAGTGAAGTTTTTAAAGTTGATAATATTCCATTAACTCCGACACAACACCAACAAGTTTTTCCTTCAAACTCTGTGGTTCGATTACTTGAATGGATTTCCCGTAGGATAAGAGAAAATTAGGAACATAGGTATGAATTGATTTTTCCTCAAGTAAAAAGATTGCTTGATTTGATGTACGCTCTTTCAGATGATGCCCCAAAAACCAATGCAGGCATAAGTCATCCAACGCCTCTGACCTACCTTCGATAATTAAAGCAATTAACCCGTCCTTGCCGACTAAATCAGGTAATAGATTTCGCAAAAAAAATTCCCGAGCCAAAAAAGCTTCGGAACGTTTAAATATGTTTTGAGTCCGCTTGATTTGTAAAATCCGTTCTACCCGAAAGCTGCGGATCTCATTTCTCAGGTGGCAAAATGCAACAATATACCATTTATTGTTCCAGTACACCATTCCATAGGGATCTATCACCCTAGTCTTGGGTTGATCATCACGGCGTGTGTGATAATCAATTTCTACAGAGAATTCGTTTGCTACAGCTTGCTCCAATTCCGCCAATACTGGCTGAATAGAAGGGTCTCCCCTACGGTTTATAACTTCAAATCCGGCTAAATGACGGCTGAGAACACTTTCCTGTTCCTGATTCGAATACATTTTCAATTTGGATGTCGCATTACCTAAAGCCTCACTCAAAGGGTATCCGGCTTCTTCTGCAAAAACAGCAGCATGAAGAAGTGCTTTTTTTTCTTCAATATCAAATAGCAGAGGTGCTCTGATAAAATTATTCAGTAAGCTATACCCGCCATTATGACCAGTGTCGGATATTATAGGCACTCCACTGGCACTTAGCGCATCAATATACCGATAGACTGTCCTTATATTTATTTCTAACTTTTCGGATATTTGTTTTGCGGTCATTTTAACACCCGAATTCAGCATCCATAGGATTGCCAGCATATTATCGTTTTTTGGCATCACATATACCTCATCTTTTATTAGGATCGCACTAAATTATTTGCTTTGCGAATCGCTGCATCCCTTTATTCATCAATCTTTCAGCCTTTCAATCCAAACGTAGCATTCAATGTGTGTCGACTCCCGTAACTTAACAACAATCTGCAATTTTTAACATTGCTGCTCTTAGCTCAACCCAACAATCTACTTTACCACAACTTGTGATACAGTTCACCGCGCTGTTTGTAACGGTAAGTTTTTGGACCATCCTTTGCAGAATGCTCTTTCTTTGATCCGCTAGGTTCCAATTACCCTAACCGCCGTTCAGGGGACTAAAGAATATACACAGCATATACATCACCTGGAAGAATGGATATTTCCAGTTTCAATAAACTTGAGTGATGCGTATAGCCTTTACCAAGTAGACAGTTAATAACGCCTTTACACAAAAACAAACTTACCATGCGTCTGCTCATGAGCAGTAACGCACGGTAAGTTCCATCAATAATAACTCTTTATTTGGTAATATGTTGTATTTTTATGAAAATATCTTCCTTCTTCATTTATTTATGCCGTCATCAGTATTTAAGCTCAATATCCTTCCACATGGTATTCCCATCCTTGTCGAAGCCTGTCATCTCGGTAGCGCTCATCAATTCGCCTGTTTTGACATCAAAGAAAGCGCTCATTCTCAAACTGTCATTCTCACGATTAGGAGAATTCGGCGAGATGCCCATAACTCTTAGCAGCAGACGTGTTTTGGAGGAGTTAGGATCAGTATTATACCCGCTGATAGTAAAATGATACCCCTTGATCCAGTCATCAGCTATAGCAGGATTTCCTGGTTTCATCCCCAGTCTCTCAACAGCTTGTTTAACTGCATCGGAAGAATCGATTTGAATATCAGATATCGCATACTGTCCTTTTACAAGTAAATTCTTATCGTGCCTTTTCACATCAGTCTTAATGGCCATTCCATTATCGATCTTGATATAAATAAAAACATTCCCTTTCTTGCTGCCAAATTCGAGATTCCAAGCATCTCTTGTTCCATCCGAACCATCGGTTCGTTCCTGGGAAACAGAAGTGTCATCCGTGCTTGTTATGTTAATAAGTAATGGCTCTTCTTCCGTCAGCTTCTTCGCCTCTGAGTACCCAAGGCGCAGTGCCTCCATCGCGGTTACGCTCTTCTTTTCATTGGTTACCTTATTCGTTATTGTAGCGGCTGGTTTCTCTGTCTCGTTAATCATCTCACTGGTTGTTGTGGCGGCCTGTTCCTCTGATTTGTTAGAAGAGCCGTCGAAAAGAACATTTTTCATACTGAAGAATAGAACGACCATAATCACAACCAATGTAATTGAGGCAATGCTAACATATTTCTTCTTACGCAAGGCTGCTTCTCCTTAGTTAATGAGTATAAGAAACTTTGGTTACGCCATAATTAACTGCTGAAGTAGTTTACGTACTGTCCACACAATGACGATTAAATTTTCCAATTTTTAACACACCAAAATCATACAATATTGTTTCCTTAAATGCAATTCTTGTCGCATATTTTAAAATAACGGCTACTATTTACATTAGCTCGAAACGAAATTGATCCTAGCTCACTGGTTTCAAGGGTTAAACTTGCCCCTATTTATGATACGATTCACCGAGTCTGATCTTAAACTAAGCTGCCCGTAAGTGAATAAGTTAACAGTCATTCCCTCGAATCCTTTGATAGACATCCGCATAGGAAAACTTAAGTTGTTCTCGCAACTTTTTATTTTCTTCTTCGAGCTTCTTCATCTTTCGTTTTAACGACGCAATGATGGTGTCCTTGTTGTTTTCATCGAACGCCAACAAACAATTGCATTTCTCCGCCTCATGCGTTACACTCTTTACATTGACAAATTTGCAGGTCTATAAAAAGGAGGTTAACGCGCCCATGTGCCCCCGTACCAAAGAACAAAATGAGCTCATACGCATGCAGCGCAGGGAACAAATCCTGGACTTCGCCGCGCGCACCTACTTCCGTACGGGCGGAAGCTTTGATATTCGCGACGTCGCCCGCGAGGCTGGTCTCGGTTATGGCACGGTATACCATTATTACCCCAACCGGCATTTACTAATAGAAGATGTGCTGAGCAGCGGCTTCGAGCGATGTGAGCAAACCCTGACTCAATGGGCGAACATCAGCCGGGACACCCCTGACGACAGGCAGTTGTTAACGTATTGCAAGACGTTACTCCGGTTGTGGCAGTCAGATGCCCGCGCATATCTCGTCTACAAAATGGCAGCGGAACATTTTACAGGCTTGCCAGAGAAAGATCGGCATCCTGCCAAAAGACGATTCACGGAAAGACTGTATGTTCCACTCCAATCGATCATCCAGCGCGAAGACGACAGCGTCGACCTTATGCTTGCCGTGTTGGTCAGCTGCTGCGGTCTGCACTACTATGCGAACACTTCCGAGTTGGACATCGATCGAATTGCCCAGCTCGCGATGCAAGCTATTACAAAGGAGTCCTAATACAAACATGGTTATCTTAAAAAGCAAGTATGAAATCGAAGCCATACGCAAGGCATGCCAGGTTGTGGCCGAATGCCATCGCACAATTGCCCCGCTCATCAAACCGGGCATCACAACGAACGAGATTGAGCGCATATTCGAGGATATTATTTTGAAGCACGGCGCCAAACCATACACGAAGGGTTACAATGGCTATCAATATGCGACCTGTGCCTCCGTCAACGACGTAATTGCACATGGCTTCCCTACAAATAAGCCACTTGAGGAAGGCGATATTGTGACGATCGACACGGTAGCGGAGCTCGACGGCTGGCTCGGCGATTCAGCCTGGAGCTATGCGGTCGGGAAGATCTCACCGACGGCTGAGAAGCTGATGCGCGTCACGAAGGAGTGCCTTGACCTCGGCATCGCGCAGGCACAGCCCGGCAATCGGCTCGGAGACGTGACGAGCGCAATCCAGCGGCATGCCGAATCGAACAACTTCGGTGTCGTGCGCGACCTTCTCGCTCATGGCATCGGTCGTGACCTTCACGAGGAGCCGACCTATATGCATGTCGGCAAGCCCGGCAAAGGCCCCCGCATCAAGGAAGGCATGGTATTCACGATCGAGCCCATGATCACTGAAGGCACCTACAACATGACAATTGATCAGGACGGCTGGACCGCCCGGACGCTGGACCGCAAGCTCGCCGCCCAATACGAGCATACGATCGCCATCACCTCTGAAGGACCACAAATCCTGACCGCGCAATAGAACAATTAGAAGCCGACCAACGAGAGGGTCGACTTCTTTTTTATTTATTGAGCAGAAAACGAATGGCCCGCGGACCGATTAAATTCTTAATGCGAAAAGGATGCTAAACTTAGAAACAACAAAATCCCCCTCAATCTGAGGGGGGGGTCTATCGCAATGCATTACGTTTCTCCTAACATTTCCTACAAACACTAATGATAGATGAAGATGACAGAGAAAACGGCATTTTATCCCAGTCAGCATATTGATGTTCGACGCAAAAGCCGTGACGAGTTAATAAAGAATGTAGCGTATTCGGATCCGTGAACCGACAAGCAATTCGGGAGGTCGTTCGCTTATACCCCCAATCACGCATCGTGACCCAATGCATGATATGCTGGCCAGCATCGTAACATTGGGTGCCTGATACCTTGACGTTATTTCCATCCTTATCAATAAATGATCCCCATTCTGTCTCCTCTTGATCGGATAAATCCGTTCCCTCCGGATTTCGGGTCTCAAATGCAAAGATTCCATGAGGTTGTAAATGTTTGTGAACGGTCGTGAGCAAATCGCTTTGATCTTGATCACTTAAAAATGCCTGAAAAGCATTACCAGTCAAATAAATCATCGAAAATCGCTTGTCCGATTCGAAGGTACGGGCATCACCTTCCATAAAAGTAACAGTCAGCCCTTTCGCCTTCAACCGCGCATACGCAATCATCGCTGAAGAGATATCTACACCGGTCATTGTTATACCGGCTTTCGAGAGGGGGATCGTTGTTAAGCCTGTACCACAAGCAAGTTCTAACACTTCCCCAGGACTCGATCTGGCAAGCTCAAGATAGAACTGATATTTGTCCATTTCACCGTCAAATTCAAGATCGTAATTTACCGGATCTTGAAATTCTTCAAGATTGCTATGTTCAATCAACACCATTCCCCCTTTCATTCCTTGTTAGAATATAATCGAAATAAATGCTAATCGACAGCCATCGCGCTTAACAGTATTATTTTACTATTTTTTTGATAACACGTTTGGTGATAAACGGTTATAATCAATTTTTATCAAACATACCAGTCCTCGTTAGTTCAACCTGAACGTTCCATTTCATATTTTATAAAATATACTTTCACCATTGAGGAAGGGGCGACAATACTCAGCGCATAATTTGGGCATTCTTTCACGCATCCAATCATGAACATGTACATTCTCTATCTGGAAGACGTAATACCCAATAATAGCGACCAACATTAAACCTTCTAACTGTAGTAGATCACTCGCTGTATTTTCACACTCTCTGTAATAACCCTTTAGGAAAGTATCTCTTCGATCGGAAGGCAGCATCATAGCTCCCATGGCTACATCAAGTAAAGCATAACCTTTTCCGAAAAAGCCAAAATCGATAAAACGCACCTTTCCTTCGGTTGTGATGATGATATTACCCATACACAAATCCCCATGAATAAGGTCCGGGCCAGCCTCCCCGCCATGGTCATCTAACCGGGAGTTGATCAATTGCAGCGTTTGTTCAATGACATTAGCATCAGGAGGCGTAAATAAATTCTTTTTCACACCCGAATGAATCACACGGATCATCCGTTCATTATAAGCTTTGCCTTGACTCGGGCGAATCTCCATACCTGAATGTTCGTACTGCCGAAAAAAAGTATGCAGTTCTGCTATTTGAGATCCCAGTTCTTTTACCAGTTCAAGATTGTTAACATCATTCATATTCATGTCTCTTCCATCCAACCAGGTGAGGACGGAGCAGTTTAGCAGTTCACCTTCGTATTCAATGATCGTAATAAGTTCACCCTCATTGTTTCTTACGGGAGCCTGTATTTCGTTGGTGCTCCAGCTTCCCAGCTTCTCAAGCATTTGCAATTCTCCAAGAATGCCGCTGTATGTATGTTGCAGACCTTTCATGTCCTCTATAAAAGGGTCATGAATGCGGAGTAAATATGATTTTCCCGTTCTGTCATTAACACGATAGGTTGTACTTCTACAACATTTTCGAAATATCCTGCCTATAGCTTGACGAAGCTGCCGGAATGATTTTTCGCGGCAGCTTCGTTGTGAAAGGATATTCAGCGCTCAGTTTCAATAGTCCAACCAAACTCTTTTATTTCTTAGTGATAGGCACCCATATTTCACTTTTAAAATTTGGCGATGTGATATCTTTGTGCTCATTCCATAGAATTTCAGGCCCTTTAATTAGCTCATATCCCGATGACGGAGCCCATTCCGAATATATTCGCCCCCAGATCTCTTGTAGCGCACTCGGAAAAGAGCCGACGACTGTGAATACAGCCCACATAGAGGCCGCCACTTCCAGCTGTTCCAAGCCATTCCATGAGTCTTTTGTAGTGGCAACGCCAATATAATGATCGAACTCTCCTTTTTCCTCCATACGTCCTTCAGAAAAATTTGTAGAGGCGCTTATAAACCCTGAGGGCTCAACATCAGAAAATCTCTTCATCTCATCAATCATTTCCGGCGTCAACCCTTCATACATAGACGCAATCTCCGGATTGACCCCTTGGAAAATGATTGGAACCCGTTTTTTTATGCCCACGATGCGGAAAGACTCTTTGTTTTCAATCCGGTAATTCATTTCATTTCCTCCTTTGATAGTCAGCTGAAACGACATCCGAGGGAACGCCTTAAGGGAATGTCCATGGACCCGAGCTTCTGAAGGACTAACCCCATGCAGGCTATGGAAAGCCCTAGAAAAGGAATCCGGCGAATTATAACCATACTTCAGAGCGGTATCGATAATTTTGATATTACTTTGTGAAAGCTCGAGTGCTGCCAAAGTTAGACGTCGACGCCGGATGTATTCCGACAGAGTAATGCCTGCTAGGAATGAGAACATGCGAGTAAAATGATATTCCGAACAGCAGGCTATTTTCACAACCTCCTGATAATCAATGGGATTTGTTAGGTTCTCCTCAATATAGTTTATTGCTTTGTTCAGTTGTACCAGCGTATCCATGACGTTGCCTCCCCTCGTTAATTATAAGGTTATCAGAGATGGTTTTTATCTTCCCGACTTTATCTGCACGATTCTGTAGGGTTTTTTCATGTTTCGATGAACAGAGACTCAATACGAGGAAGTTACTCTCTTCTCACAAGAAGGACTACTTTTTTTGAATGTCAAAATCACAGTTAACATAATAATAATTATGTTAACTATGATCCGAAGTGCGTTCAGAAGCTCGATCGTCCACTCACTTTCACAACCTTTTCATAGCAAGAGCAAAACGCTCTATCGTCTCTTTGGATAACCCATTTACGTTCTTATTTTTTCCTTTTACCATCCGCAGTACAAACCGGTCTAACAAAGTTAGCTTCTCTTCATAGATCTCATCTCCAAAAACTTCTTTCGTCACCGATTGGTCATATAACACTTCTGGAAACGCAGATTTCAATTCTTGTGAGGCCTGTTCACCTGTTGCTCCTGCACAAACAAACAATCCTACTCGTTTTTTCCCTAGTTCATTTTGATGTTTTGTTGTAAAATCAGTCATTTGTTTTTGGATTTTTCCATAATAAATAGATCCTCCCAAGATGACCGTATCATATCGTTCCAGTGTCGGCTCTTTAGCATGCATCAGGTTAACTACTTCGGTTTCTTCGCCCAGTTGAGATTTTAATAAATAAGCCGCTTTCTCCGCACACCCATATTTCGAGGTATACATAATTATTGTCTTCATTCTAATCACTCCCTGCCGCTCGCTGGTCACATATTATCTTAAGGGTTCACGTACATGCTTTAACAAAATAACCATACAAGCAGCAATAGCTACAGTCATCGTCGGAAAAATTACACACTCGGCTATAGACACAGCCACACCGCTATAGATCATTGCCACCAGCATTGCCGTAATTGCTAGCAGTAATGTAACTCCTTTAAAAACAACGACAGTTGCCAGTAGGTACCCAAAAGGTTGTCTACGAATGACCATAATCCCCGTTACAATTGCTAATGGGACTAAGATCGCAAGATCCAAAACTTGAATTACCAATGTACTATAGTGCTCTAGCCCTTGTGGCGGTGTTCCCCCCAGTAGTGAATTCAGTATTTTCCCTAACCAGAGCAATAAAATCATAAAAGCAATAACCAATAGGGAAAAGCCGATTCCTTTAGAAGGTAAACTGTTTTTAAAGTAAGTATGTATGGATTCTTTATCAAAGGAAAATAAGGCTAGGATGAATGCGAAAAAACTTAAAGAAAACAACAGCACATAAACTAAAAACAATGAATTGTACATCGTCAGAAAGCTGTAGGATGCGTAAGTATATAAAAAGTACCCCAAAGTGCCCGTAAGGAGCATCCTCCCCTTTATCGAGCCTTTAATTGTCATGATGAGTGAACTGAGCAGTAAAGGTATGGCAAGAAATAATGTAACTCCATCCTGTGCTTTAGCTTGTGCCGCCGCAGAGACAGAATCATGGCTGTACACTCCTGACCCCTGAAGCTTTACATCCTCGCCCCATATTGACGTGAAAGTATATTTTGTTCCATCACTTATCCCATCTGAAAACAACCCAACTGCTGTTGCAAACACTGCAATAACCGAAATCAACACCGACAGCACTACGACTTTCCTTATATGTTTTATAACACCCTCCCCCTCCTCCATGAAAATATTTAGATTTCACCTGGAGGCAATAGCAACCATTGAATCCAAATGACATGAAATCAGAGCTTCGACCTGATCATTAGGCAGATCCTTTTCGACAAGCAACCGCATAATTAAACCGAACGCTGCACTCCATATCACCTGAGCTGTGAGTTCTACGAAAGCTTCTTCACGGTTTTTTTGTGCTTCAAATCTGAGCAGGCCCTGGCAGAGCATCCCAATCGCTTTACGTTCCTGTGCAGCTCCTCTAAATAGAACAGCCGTGTAACTAAGAACAACCGGTGCATCGTTTAGCATGACATTCCGGTATTCTACACCCATAGAAAGAGACATCCTGATGAACTTCTCCAATGATCGTTTTAAAAGTGTATCTGGAGGTAATTCCTGCTGTACCTCTTGTTGCACAGACTGAAGCTCAGAAAGCATATCCGTATATTTTTGTTGCAAATAGTTCTCGATAATCTCTTCTTTGCCTTTAAAATAATGATAAATAATTCCCGGTGAATATTCGATTTTCTCAGCGATTTTTCGGATAGACAGCTTCTCTATTCCCTCTTCGGCAATCAATAAAGCTGAATTTTGCAGGATCAGATTTCTCATTTCTTCACGCTCACGTACTTTTCGTTGTTCTTTAGTCATAAATTCGTCTCCTTGTGGATTGAACACCGTTTAATATTTGAACATTGTTTAATATATATTTTGAATTATTTTATGTCAATCTCCTTAGTCACATGTATTCTCCTCCCCCAATGTACATATCGGACATAAAAAATCCGCCAGTCATTTAGACTGACGGAACCTTTAATTTGTGAAGTTAAAGGATTACAGACAGAGGGTTTTAGTAATGATAACCAACAGGATAAACAGAACCAGAATAGCTCCTGTGGAAGTGAAACCACCGTATCCTCCTGCAAATTCGCCCATTGTTGACTCCTCCTTTGTAATTGAGTACATCATAAGATATGCAATATTGCCCTCACTGACTGGGTATTTTGAACACAAAAAATAAACCAACGACCTTTTTTATGGTGAATGGTTTAATAGGTTGACATAATAAATGTTATGTTAACTCCAATAGAGAGCATAAGATGCTCCCTACATCACAATTCGTATATGTTCTTAATAGCTAGCCAGTTTTATAAAAAATCACAATTTCCTGACCTTCCGTCTTGACGCTCTCTTTGTCATTCTCTACTGTCTAGCGCTCACTCGCTTAGCCCCTTTTTCAATCCATTTGCCGTTAGTAGCAAGCTCCATAGCTAAAAGAAACCAGCAATATAACGGTTTTTATTTCTTAATCCTATTAATAGTTAATGTGTTGAAGTATTGGCTGGGGTTGCCTTGCTGTGGATTAAAGCGCTCTTGAAACTCTCCATGGGTATAGTCCCCGATCACTTTATGCCAGAAATCACGAGCAGGTATATTCGCACGGACTTGTGAAACCTTCCATTCCCCAGAGTACATATCAAAGAGCTTATGCGCAGCCCATGTACCTACACCACTTCGGCGGTATTTTTGCATCACAAAAAACTCAGTCATATAAAACTGGCCTTCAGGATTACGCAATAACCTGTCCACCAAAGCAAAACCAGCAATATGCCCGTCCACCTTAAACAAATATGCGAATTTATTATTTCCGCTACTCCAATAAGCTTCTAGACCCGGATAGGCCGGAAATACCCCGTCTTGATTGACATCAAATTCTAAATAACGGGTGAAATCATATAGGTAGAACTGCATTAATCTGCTTATAGTATGCTTATGTTCTTTGGGAACCAGCTCAATTTCAAGTTTCATTATGTGCACCTCTGACATTTATGTTTACTTCACATCATAAAGCTTAGCGGCATCAGGAGCAAGGCTCGGACCTAGTTTCCCCTTCATTCGAAGTCCAATCTGGGACAAAACATGTTAAGATAGAAGGAAGAGATTTTATGCAATCTATGGAAAAAGGTGAATCACATGAGCGTTCAAAAGAACGATGACCGTAAAAAACTTGATCAAAAGCTACCCCTCATGCCCTGGTTCGTTCAGCAGTTTATTGATTATAAACGCCCTGATCTCTCCCCTTCCACACTGCTGGAGTATATCCGGGATTATGAATCTTTTTTCGGCTGGTTGCGTGCAGAGGGCTTATCTCAAGCCGGCTCAAATACCGAGATCACACTTCTAGAATTGGAAACCCTACATATGGACAGTATTGTCGGATACCGGTTGCATCTAACTACCCGCGCCGAGGGAACGAACACTCGAGTTACTGTATCCCGTAAGTTATCTGCATTACGCTCCTTATTTCATTATTTAAGTCAAATCGCCGAGGATGAGAACTTTTATCCATTGCTTAAACGCAACATTATGGCTAAGGTTGAGGTCAAACGAACACATAAGCCAAAGGATACTGCCGCTAAGTTAAAGGGTAAGATTTTGGAAGATGAGGAATTACTGGAGTTTGTGGGGTACATTTATGAAGGTTATGGACGGGATGTGGAAGGTAACAAACAGGCTTATTATTCGTTTCAATTAAATCATGAGCGCGACGCCTGTATTGCCAGCTTAATTCTGAACTCTGGCCTGCGTGTGTCTGAGGTAGTCAATCTAAACGTAGACGATTTGGATGTTAACAACAAGCTGCTATATGTCACCCGCAAAGGGAATAATGACGAAACGTTCAAGACACCTGTCTATTTTCGAGAGCAAGCTAAAGATGATCTAGCTCTTTATCTTAGTCTGCGCCAATCCCGCTACAAAACACCCAAGAGAGAAAAAGCCTTGTTTATCTCTCTCCCTAACGGGCGTCAAGAAGGCAAACGTATGACCAAACGTGCGATTCAAGAAATGATTATTAAGTACGCTAAACGCTTTGGTAAACCGTATCTTACGGTTCATAAGCTGCGTCATTCTTTTGCAACAGATTATTATCTGCAAAATGATATTTATAAAACGAAGGAACAACTCGGGCACGCATCCACCGAAACAACTGAGATCTACGCTCATCTAACGGATAAAACGATGTCCGAGGCGATCGAGCGGCGTGCCGATAATTAATCATCACCAAGGGGAGCTTATACTTCGGATGAGTAGCCGCTCTTCGCTAGTGCAGAGTTGTTATCAGACCCAGCGGACCTTAAACGCAGGATTATCTCACATTTGGATTGCCAACGGACCCCAAGGTCGCTATTGGCCTGAAATACGCAATTATGAGCTCCATTCTATGAAATAGCGACGCTGAGGTCCGAAACCCCGCTTAAAAAGTGATAAATTTGCAAATAAGATCATCTGAGTCCTTAAGCATCCGCGGGGGATTAATCTCGGCAGTGGTGCAGGCTAATAACTCCAACCAGCAGAGCAGCGACTCTTCCGATAGGAGAATTGCTATGATAGTGTCGCCTACCCGGACATTTCATTCTCGCTTTTTTTCAAATTTGAGTACATCCGGCGGGCACCCCTAACCCTTTTATAGTTGCACTAAAAACCCACTTACGGTACGCAAGTGGGTTTTCTTATTCTAATTTATGGGGTAAAATCCCCCTTTAAACCGGTTGTAAGCGACTATTGGGTTAGCACGAACGCTATTTTTTTGCTTATCTATTGTGAATTTTTCATATGTTGAAATGTTGGAAATAATAACGTTGGCTAAGCAATTATATGGCGATTTCTGTGCGTGCGTGGATATCAAATACCTTTTAATCCTCGATGGCCAGAGTACCCTCCACATCTAGCCCCGAATCTCTCCTGGCAGCTTGATCACTGTTACCTTATCTCCGGCAGATAGCCCTTTTTCTTCTGGGGGTACAACTATCAAACAGTCGCTATCCTTGATCGTGACCGTTACGGAAGATTCATCAATGATTGCCGGATAAGCAAACAGGCTGCCGTCTTTAATTTCTAACCGAGCTCGCACAAATCTAGTAAAATTATTCACTCTTTTATAATCTGTGCCGAGTGTAGCGCTCCATTCCGGTAAAAAAGGCTGAGAAGCACTTTGCATCAGTGAAATCACAGGCCGTGCAAACAGTTGAAACCCAACGAAACAAGCCCCCGGATTCCCGGATAAAGCTAACAGCAGCTTACCCCCTCTAACCGCAGCAGTAGTTACGCTTCCTGGACGCATCGTCACTTTGTTGAACAACATATTACCACTTTGTTCGCGAACCAAGTCGCCCATGATATCATAATCCCCCACAGAAACGCCACCCGTTGTAATCACAAAATCATAAGTTTCCAGCGCCATCTGTACTTTACTTCTAGCCAGCTCCAGATCATCCACAATAGCGCCTAACATTACTGGAACACCCCCTGTTTCTTTGACTAGAGCTTCTAGCATAGGGGAGTTACTATTGCGGATTTTGCCAGGCTCCAGCGGCTCATGCACTTCCAGCAGCTCTGTTCCTGTGGCAAAGATGGCTACCTTGGGACGACGATAGACTTTCACGGTATGTAATCCAAACGCTGCAAGAACAGCTATATCCCCCGCAGAGATTAACCTTCCTGTAGGCAATACAAGATCACCTTGGCTTAATTCGAAACCTTGAGGTGTGATATTGCTGTTTGCTTCTAGTTTTTTTCGAATTCCAACGTAAGTCTTTCCTTCCTCTTCACGTCTCTCCGTGACCTCCAGCATCACCACAGCATCTGCACCAACCGGTACTTGTGCACCCGTCATAATTCTTGCGGCTGTTCCCGGAGTTATATCTACCGCAGGCACTGCGCCACACGGAATATTATCCACAATTTCTAACCATACCACTTGTCCATTAACACAGTTACGGGTATCCCCCGCGATAATCGCATATCCATCCATACTCGAACGATTAAACGCAGGAAATGGGTGTGAAGCGATCACTTTTTCAGCCAAATAACGTCCACAACACTCATCCAGCGATACGTCTTCTGATTCTAGCGGATTGGCATATTTGATTATTTTGGCCTGAGCTTCTTTTACTTGCAGCGCTTCACGCTGAAATCTATTATCCTTCATAAAGACCTCCGTTCTGAAACTTCGATGTTTGCAGTAATAGGTATTATTTTAACATGAGACCTCTTGAAGTAAAATTATAAACACAAAAGGCCACCATCCATGTTTATGGGCAGCAGCCTTTTCTACAATATTTTTTCCGGTATAGTGATCCGTTACTTCTCTACTAGTCTAGGATGCTCTAATTACCTTTACATCCCCAGGGATTATTTTCTCCCCTTCATAAAGCATAAACCGTCCATGTTGCCACTCTACACGCAGTAGACGTGAATCATCTGATTGATATTGCCACACATGCTGCTCTCCACCGTTCATAAATGGAGTCTGACCTGCAACAGCAACAAAACCTTCATATTCTTCCTCCAGGAAAAATGTATAGCCATCGAGCTCAAGCGTTGCTGGAACCTCAGCAGGATTATCTAACCGCCCATCGATTGGTCTGTACAATCCATATTGCAGCTGTTCCCGCTCTTCTATATGAAGATAAGCTATCCGGCTTCCATCTCTAAGGGTCAGAACAACAGCATTACGGCCCCGATTATGTGTCCGGCCAGTAACTTCATAGGTGACAAGCGATACTTCACAAATGTCTCCGGGAGACAAATTAAGCATACTTTTTTGAACTTCCTGAGGCGCTGGCTTAGAGAAAAGGTTACCTATACGTTTCCACATACTCAACTTGATCGTTCCTCCTACATAAAGGCAGTAATAATTAAAGCACCCGTAATTTGCAGTGAACCTGATAGCAGGCCATATCCGATTTTACCAAGCTGTGTACCATGATCCAGATCCAGCTTCCCCCAATTTGCTAGTAGAAGTCGAACCGTTCTTTCTAAAATTAACAAAAGCAAAAATGATACCAACGAAATCAGCAACGCATCTGGCAAACTATTGGAAGCCGCTATCGATGAAGATAAAATGAAGGCCTGAGCTAAAAGCTTCATTACAAACCGTGTAGTCACCGCCATATTTCCAGCCTTTAACTCTTCTATATCGTTATAACGAGTAAAAAGTGAATCTATATACATCAGTACAAACAGCAACACAGCGCCGCTCACCGTCCACACGACCATGGACACCAGAATATGGAGATCCATTCTATAGCCCCCGCTTAATCATTTTGCATGCCTTTCATAAGCATAGATAAAGCGAAGAAGAAACGAATTTCTGTCTCCCCTTCGCCTGTGAACACCAGCCGTGAACCGGCTAAAGATCAAATGTTATTGCTTCTCGTATTGTTTCATCAGAGCCGCCAGTTCATCTTCAACCGCTTGATCTTTGTTCAGCTTCTCGAATTCATCATCCAGAGATTTATTGCCTGAACTCATCTCATTGCTGGCTTCAGCCTGAGCTTCTGCTTGCAGCATTTTATCTTCCATACGTTTGAGTCCTGCAGACGCTGAATCGGAACTAAATCCGCTCATTGCTTTGTTGATCTCGGTTTGAGCTTTGGCAGCGTTATAACGTGCAACCAATGTCTCACGTTTGTTCTTCATTTGGGTAAGCTGTTTGCGCATCTCTTCAAGCTTGCCACGAAGGTTATCCGCAGAGGCTTTGTTCTGATCAAAGCTGGCTTTGTATTCTACCAGTTTAGCTTCAGCAGCATTTTTCTCTTCCAGAGCGCGGCGAGCAAGGTCAACATTACCCGCTTGAGCTGCTGCATGAGCCTGTTGGGTGCGTTTGTTAACAAGCGCTTCTTGTTCTTCATACAGCTGTTTGAATTTCTTCTCAATGGCGATTTGCGCCGCTACAGCTTTTTCTGCATCTTCTAAATCTTCGGTCATATCACGAATGTATTGATCTGTCATTTTAATCGGGTCTTCTGCTTTGTCAATAATCGCGTTCACATTAGACATGGTTAAATCGCGCAATCTTTTAAATATAGACATGGTTTCATTCCTCCAAAAGATAATTTAATTCCTCACATGCTATCTTTTACGTAGAATTGCCACTACCGTTTCATATTTGTTGCGCTAAATATTGATTTACTTTTAAATTCACAATTTCCACGACTTCCATAATACCTTCTTTCGTGAGATTGTCGTAATGAATCCCCATCACTACTGTGACCGTCTTGTTCAGCGCTTCAGCTACTCTGATCGCAATGGGCTCGCTTATCGTGTGCTCTTTATGATGAGGAACCGCTGAAGTCAGTACTTTAATCTGCTCCCCCTCCAGATAAGCAGTACTCGTGGCACCAATATGCCGAACCCCTCCACTAATTAAGAGCAAGAGATCACGTCCGACAGCCGTCGCCTTCAGCTCAATATTCTCAGGATCAATCTGGTTAGTAGTCAATAGTATTCCCCTCACTACTTCACTTTATATAATGCCCCGTATTTCCTCTAGTGATTGAATATTTTCTTCAACCATAAATTGCTCAAGCTCTGCAACTAGCTGACTACCTGCACGCAAGTTCATGAAATTATAAGTTCCCACTTGGATAACTGCAGCACCTGCCATAATAAACTCGATGATATCCGTTGCTGAAGTGATGCCACCCATTCCGATCACGGGAATCGTTACGTTTTGTGCAACTTGATGCACCATACGCAGAGCGACAGGCTTAATCGCAGGTCCAGACAATCCAGCATATAAGTTATTGAATACACTGCTTCTGCGCCGGACATCAATCTTCATTCCTGAGATAGTGTTGATGAGCGAGACAGCGTCTGCACCCTCCTCCTGACACATTTGTGCCATTTCAACGATATTTTCGGCTCCCGGCGACAGCTTTACAGCGAGGGGCAGTTTAGTTGCGCGTCTAACAGCCTGTACTACTTTTTGAGCTTCTGAAGTTTGGATCCCAAACGCAATGCCGCCCTCTTTAACATTTGGACAAGAAATATTCAATTCAATCATGTCTACTGCTGTCTTACCTGCACTCGCACGAGCATCTGCATCCCGCTGAATCATCTCAGCTCCAAGAACATAATCTTCAAGTGTGCCTCCACCCAGGTTGACCAAACGAGCGGTGTCGAGTGTTTCCCAATAAGGGCATTCTTTATCTAAAAATGCAGCTACACCCGGATTCTCGAGTCCCACACTATTCAGCATACCAGAAGCTGTCTCGTATACACGAGTGCCGGGATTCCCCGCTTTCGGATTGAGGGTTAACCCCTTGCCAGAGATTCCGCCCAGCAGAGACACATCATACAGCTTGCCATATTCACGGCCAAAACCAAACGTTCCAGAGGCCATTATAATTGGATTTTTAAAATGAACGCCAGCAATTGTTGTGTTCAACTTAGTCATGGAAAAGCACCTCCTCAGAAAGAAACACAGGTCCGTCTGCACAGGCCTTCTTTTGGCCATCACGGCAGGATACACTGCAGACCAGACAGGCTCCAATCCCACAAGCCATTCGGTTCTCTAGAGAAAGGTATACTTTCGTTCTACTGCCTGCTTCTTCAGCAGCAATGCCTTTACGTTGAGCAGCTTTAAGCATAGGGTGTGGGCCGCAGACAAAGACATGATCATATTGGCTGAAATCCACACTATCCAAAATTAAACCGCCAACATCGACTACAAGCTCACTTGCAAGTGGGCGAAACGCTTCTGTCCGGTAAGCTTCACGGCTAAAGCCCAAAAAAATATCACTCCCCGGAAGCTGCTTCGCGCAATAATAAAGCGGTGCAATTCCGATCCCACCGCCGATGAGTGCAACCTTCCCTTCGACCTGTGGAAATCCATTTCCAAAAGGGCCCTCAAGCTCTACCGAATCACCTGAACCCAGTCGTGATAATATCTCCGTACCTTCCCCAACGACGTGATACAGAAATTCAACACTATCCTCGTGTACTTCATGTATACTTAAGGGTCTGGATAGGATGGGGTAAGCTCCCCATGCCCGTAACATGTAGAATTGACCCATTGCTCCGCCACTATTCGTCTCTACCTTAAGGTGATACACACCATCTGTCAGCCGTTCGTTACTTAGAACCGTCCCCACGTTATCAAGCTCCTTCAAATTTTATCTTTATTAAGATTGCCTTAGAAGGAGCATAAAATCTGTGACAAACTTCACATCCAAAACGCTCTAGCCTCTTTTCCAAATCCCACGTTCATAAGGTTTAGGTACATCATGTACGCCACCAAGCGCTTCTTCAGCATGTAAAGCCCAATAAGGATCACTTAACATCCCACGGCCAATAGCTACAAGCTCCGCCCTTTTTTCTGCAATGATGGACTGTGCCTCAGAATAGGCTTCAAGCCGTCCTACCGCAATTACTGGCACTTGTAATCCACTGCGAATATATTCTGCCAGATCTGCTTGGTAGGCTGGGCCCGCATTAGGTCCACCATTAGAGCCAATGGGACCTTCACCACCTGAAGACACATGGAACATATCCACTCCAGCATCCTTATATCGGCGGCAAAACGCCAGGGCATAGTCAGCATCATATCCACCATCAACATATTCTTTCGCGGAAACCCTCATGATCAAGGGCATATCTACTGGCACTACTTCTCGGATTGCTGTAACTACTTGTACTCCAAAAAGTGCTGGATCTTGTCCATATTCATCCAATCTGATGTTGGTCAGAGGTGAATGAAACTGGTGAATTAAGTAGCCATGCGCACCATGAATCTCCACAGTATCAAATCCTGCCTCCACAGCTCTACGAGCGGCAGCACGAAAGGCTTCTATCATCTCAAGGATGCCTTCCTTAGAAAGCGCCTGTGGCTGCTTAGAACGAGCATCAAATGGAATTGCAGAAGGGGCAACCGGCGGTTCAGCATCGACTGCTTTACGTCCAGCATGACCTAGTTGAATGGCTATTTTTGCCCCATAGGCATGTACACTATCTGTGAGCTTACGATAAGCCTCTATATGTGTATCACTCCAAATCCCTGTATCCCGGTTCGTTATTCTACCGTCTGGATGGACTCCAGTCATCTCGACAATGATTAGACCAGTACCTCCAACAGCACGGCTTACATAATGAACAAAATGCCAATCATTAGGAATTCCATCCTCTTTATCCACCGAATACTGGCACATAGGCGGCATAACAATACGATTTTTCAGCGTTAAACCCTTCAATTCATAAGGTGCAAACAATTCTGACATCCTTGTCCCCATCCTTCCACCTGTCTATAATTGGCCCGGGAATATCCCGTTCTATTTAGTATACACGCATTAGGGTGTGCAAGAAATCTTTACCAGAGCCCTTGAAGAAACGGCATAAATTCATCCTTCAATGGAGATAACAATGAAGAATATGGTGATGATCAGGTAGTAAAGGAGGCATATGGGGATGTATGATCAACGGAGAGTCCAGAAACTGCTAGTAGTATTAGGATCAATCATTGTCCTGCTATTTCCAACCTCTTCAGCAGAGGTTGCTTCAGCCCCAGCTCAGAGTCAGAAATCCTCGCAGGATCAAATTAAAAGCACGCAAACCACTGACGAAGACAAGGCGATATCTGCGGGAACTTCTACTACAAATAATTCAACGAGCAGCAACAATAAGAACACTAAGGGCTTGTCTCTGAGTCAGCTATTACACAAATATCCCGAGACCTTTAAGACCAGCGGTCCTCGGAATAAAGTCATCGCATTAACTTTTGATGATGTGCCTGACCCAAGGTTTACACCCCAATTGCTAGATGTTCTTAAGAAATATCATGTCAAAGCAACCTTCTTCGTGGTGGGAAGCCGAGCTGAGAAACATCCCGCTCTAGTGAAGAGGATGATTAGAGAAGGACATGCTATTGGAAATCACTCTTATGATCATCCTCAGTTTGTAAAGCTAAAGATGCATGATTTCAGATCACAGATCATTGAGACCGAGAACATTATTCAAACCTTAGCCGGATATAAACCACGCTTGATTCGTCCACCCTATGGAGATATCTCTGAGCAACAGTTGAGATGGGCAAAAAATCATGGTTATAAGCTTGTAAATTGGAATGTGGATTCGTTGGACTGGAAGGGACTTTCCAAAACTCAAGTTAGAAATAACATCTTAGCTAATGCTGGAAAAGGAGCAATTATCCTTCAGCATGGTGGAGGTGGGCCGGGTAGTGATCTTCGCGGAACGATTCAGGCTTTACCTGAGGTTATCACGATTATGCGTAAACGTGGCTATTCTTTCGTTACCGTTCCTCAATTGCTGCAGGTCTCTAAAAATAAATAAACAAGAAACGGAGGCAGCCGCTAAGGACTCCCTCCGTTTCTTGTTTAACCTATTTAAAACCATTTCATATCTCTATATTTTTATCTAGCTATTTAACAATGTATAATTGTACATATTGATAACCAAAATCGGCTACAAAGCTTTGGCTGCCTGGGATAAAGATATCGATCCGGTTACCTTTAATGGCACTTCCCATATCGGTTGCAGTAGCCAGAAAAGCTTCTTTAGGCAATCCTGCGTGTGAATGTCCGGTAACCAATACTTTTGTTCCGAGAGGAATTACACTTGGATCAACTGCGATGGTTCCTAGCTTGAGTGGGTTCCCGAAATAATCAACGGCACCCCAGCCTCCATTCTCACTAGCCGCTGAGGAATAAGCAGAAGCCTTAACTTGTATCGATTTCTCGTAGTTAAAGGACTTGCCCCATGCTTCAACTGTTTTTGATTCTGGAGTAACATTCAGGCTTGGTGTAAGCACTGGAGTTTCTGTCGTAGCCACAGACTCTGCTTGCATTTTACTTGGGATCGTTATTTTAAGTCCATCGTAAATATTAAGAGCAGCAACGTTTGGATTAGCTTTCATTAAATCATTAACACCGACATTGTATTGCTGAGATAGAGTATAGAAAGTATTGCCTTCCTTTGCAATATGAACGCTGTCTGCAAAAGCAGGAGCGGTGTGCAGCAATGCACTAATTCCCATAACTGCAGCAAGGGTTTTAATGGTTCTGAACTTGTTCTTCATAAATGCCTCCTCTTTAGATGGGCGTAAGCGGTATGACTTCCGTATACGCTCGTGTACATTTCCTGTACTTATGTACATCTTGTGTGATGTCCTGATGTATTGTTGTCATTTGTAAAACTGACAGGACTTAATATATCACAATTTTGTAACCTATGCGTATGTAATTGTTACCATTCTGAAATAACATGTTTAATTATTGTCTTTTGTCCATTAAGAAGTTAACGTAATTTTGATTATGTTAACTAAATAGCGACAATCACATCCTATTATATAAGATAATTAAATAATATTCTTTGAGATTTTACATAGATTTAACATTTCGTGCCTCATCCAATAGTAAAATGATAGAATATGATAAATAGATTTGAGATATAGACATCGAAGCATATTTGGAGGTCCCATGAATACAGAAGAGATTAAAAACAATCAGAGCAGTCCAGCCACTGCTTACCTCAATAGGGATTTGAGCTGGATCGAATTTAACCGCCGCGTACTCAAGGAGGCGCAGGACCCTGATAACCCTTTAATGGAACGTGCCAGATTTCTGGCGATCGTCTCGAGCAATCTGGATGAATTCATAAGCGTTCGTGTGGCGGGAATTCAGGATCAGATCCGGGCGGGCTATACTAAAAAAGATTTCACAGGCTACACCCCTTCCGGGCTGTATAAACGCCTCATCAAACGCGTAACCAAAATCATTGCCGATCAATACCGGACGTTCCGTGATATTTCGCGGAGTTTGCATAAAGAAGGCATCGTATTTGTGGATTATGAGGATCTTACCCATGCCCAAGAGCAGTCCATAGAACAGTATTACCGGGATATCATCTATCCTGTACTAACGCCAATGGCTGTTGATCAGAGCCGGCCGTTTCCACTCGTGCACAGCCAGTTTATCTACCTAGCTGTTGTTCTTACTCGTAAGAATGGTCTTGAAGAGGAGCCTTATTTTGCTATCCTGCAAATTCCTTCGAATCTGCCAAGATGTATCCCTCTTCCCCACCGCTCTAATAGTAAGAAAAGACAATTTGTATTTATTGAAGATGTGATCCGCCATCACATTCAAACCTTATTCAGCGGTTACGAACCTGTTGCGGTTAGTGAGTTTCGTTTGACTCGTAACTCAGATCTTACAATCGATGAGGAAGGTGCAGAGGATCTACTGGAAGAGATCGAAAAAGAGCTGCGCAAGCGTCGTCGCGGGGTGCCAGCCCGTTTGGAAGTACAAAAAGGTATCCATCCCTATGCTCTTGAGCAGCTGCAAGCGGAATTTGAGCTGGAGGACTTCGTATTTGAAATTGAAGGTCCGCTTGATCTAGGCTTTCTTCGTAATTTTGCCGGAAGCTTAAAAGGTTTTGGTTACATGAACTATCCACCTATTGAGCCGGTTTATCCTGCTGAATTTCAAGAAAATGAGGATTTCTTCGAGGTGCTGCGTGAACGGGATGTATTAGTCTACCACCCTTACGAGTCTTTTGATGCAATGACAGACTTTATCATTCAAGCTTCAGAGGATGAGCAAGTGATGGCGATTAAAATGACCTTATACCGTGTCAGTGGAAATTCTCCACTTATTACTGCACTAGCCAATGCTGCGGAGTCTGGTAAGCAAGTTACAGTGGTTGTAGAGTTAAAAGCTCGATTTGATGAGGAACGGAACATCGCTTGGGCACGCCAGCTTGAAAAATCAGGCTGTCATGTCGTTTATGGTCTGATCGGACTCAAAACGCATGCCAAAGTGACCTTGATTGTCCGCCAGGAAGGCCCTGAACTGCGCCGTTACGTGCATGTAGGCACAGGAAATTATAATGACAGTACAGCCAAGGCCTACACGGATCTCAGTCTATTCACCGCCCAAAGCGATATCGGACTGGACGCTTCTGAGCTGTTTAATCAAATGACTGGATATTCGGCTAATTTTGACTGGCATTCCTTCATTGTTGCACCGACGAATATGAGCTTATCCTTGCAAAAGCTAATGATGCGTGAAGCTGAACATGCACGGGCAGGCAGACCCGCTCGCATAATCGCCAAGATGAACTCGCTCTCTAATCAGCAAGTAATAGACGATTTATATAGCGCAGCCCAAGCCGGAGTCTCCATTGACTTAATCGTGCGAGGGGTTTGCTGCCTACGTCCGGGAATAGAGGGCTTAAGCGAAAACATTACCGTACGCAGTATTGTAGACCGTTTTCTGGAGCACTCCCGGATCTATTATTTCGAAAATGGCGGCAAACCTGAGGTGTATTTATCCAGTGCCGACTGGATGACTAGAAACCTAACCCGCCGGATTGAGCTGATGTGTCCTGTCAGAGACAGCGGCATCCGTAAACAGATCGTCAAGATTCTAGAGTTGTCTCTAAAAGATAATGTTAAAGCCAGCTTCTTGCAGGCTAATGGATATTACGAACAACCAGACGACAAAAAGGCCCCTTTCCGGAGCCAGTTTGCTGCAATGGATGTTACACGTTGGAAGGGAAGCCGAGTTTTACCTTCACCGCCCAAGCATTCTTAAATGCTTTTATCGCGTTCTCAATGTCCTCTAGGCCAATTAGCAGTGACGATGCGCCCTCTAAGTCCAGATGAAGCGTATTGCCGTGCAGATTGGCCTTCAGGCCGCTTACAATTCCAATCTCCGTGCTGTCCAACGCAATGCTAAGCTGGACAAGCGACCCGAGCTTATGAATCCACTCTTCGTCGGATGGCAGCAAAATGTCCTTATGTTGTTGGGACAATTTCTGCTTCCGGCTTTTTGTGCTGTATGAGGCAATCATGGCGCAAAGAATAAGCTGACGGTGGGTAAGTCCACGAATTGGTGAATTCATCAACCAATACAAAGTATGTCTTTTGGATTGGTAATAGTTAATATTCGTTCCCGTACGATGCAGCATGATGGACACGTAAATTAACATCTCGTGCTCTGCTCTATTCGATTCATCTTTAAATGCGTCAAACAGGCTGAGTGCTAGCTTGTTGATATGATCTAAATACCGTTTAGAAGTATGAATATCAAAGCGAATGATCGTGTTTAAGCTATATTCCAATGCACTATCACGCACTGGCTGCTCCGGCTCCAGCAGATCATGCAGCAAGCCTTCTCTGAGCCCTTCCCCGCTGATTACCGCCTCACTCGCCCCAATATACTGATACACCGTATGGAAAATAATCAACCCGGATACAATGATATCCGCCCGACTCTTAGATAATCCATCTAAATCCTTACGTTTTTCGTAAGGCATTGAAGGTAGGGTGTTCATAAAGTACTCGATCGTCTCACTGGTCATCGTATAGCCATGGGAGTTAGGCAATGAGTATGCTCGTGTCTTCTGATCCAGCTTCCCTAAGGAACGAACCGTCCCTCCTAAACCGAATAAAGGAAGTCCAGCTTTGGCATTTAGCCAATCATGCTCAACCAGTCTGCCCAGGACAAAGGTCTGCAGCTTGTGAATCTGCTCATCGCTCCAATTCCCACCTTGGCCAAACATTAGGTTGGTATTTACTGCCCCGAACGGGAAAGAAATGCTGTGTTGATAACGCCGCTCACAAAAAAGAGTGATTTCAGTACTCCCGCCACCAATATCAATGACATAACCATCCTCTACATTAAAGGCATTAATAACACCCAAGAAGCCATAATATGCCTCCTGGTGGCCACTGATCACCTCAATCGGAATGGAAGAGGATTGTGACAAAAAGCTTATTATTTCACTTGAGTTAGCCGCATTACGAATGGCTGCCGTTGCACCCGCACGAATGGTTTCCACTGCAAAAGCATTGCAGATTTCCTTAAACTGCCGCAAGACCGGAACAATCGTTTCCATGTCCTTTTGTTCCAGTCTATTCTCCTTCGTAATCTTCTCACTAAGGCGAGCGGAGTACTTACACTCCTTGATGATCTTATAGCCTCCTTCGCGCGTTGTATCATAAATTACAAGACGAATGGAGTTCGAACCAATATCAATAATGCCTATCCGGCGTAGATCATCTCTCATTATGTATGTACTCCTTTTCCTGTTGATTGACTGACCATCTATTATACATGGTTTACATAAATAAATGAACTCAGCCCCCAGCGATATATTCCCACATTACCCTCAGGACCCTATAACAAAACGGCCACTGGATACTTGTCCAGGGCCGTTTTGACGAATTCTTTATAATACTTTACTTAAAAAATCCTTAGTCCGAGCATGTGTAGGATTACCAAATACTTGTTCAGGAGTACCCTGTTCAACGATGAACCCGCCATCCATAAACAGAATGCGGTCACCCACTTCACGGGCAAAGCCCATCTCATGTGTAACAATAACCATTGTCATTCCGTCTTCGGCAAGCTTTTTCATAACCTCAAGTACCTCTCCTACCATTTCCGGATCAAGCGCTGAGGTAGGCTCATCAAAAAGCATCACATGGGGCTGCATGGCTAATGCACGAGCAATCGCGATCCGCTGCTTTTGTCCACCGGACAATTGAGCTGGATAAACATCCTTTTTATCTTCAAGCCCTACAGTCTTGAGGAGCTCCATTGCGAATTTATCGGCTACGGCCTGCTGCTGTTTTCTTACTTTAATCGGTGCGAGCGTAATGTTTTGCAGAACGGTTTTGTGCGGAAAAAGGTTAAACTGCTGAAAAACCATCCCCATCTTCTCACGCGTTGCATTGATATCATGCTTCTTTGAGGTGATCGATTCCCCTTCAAAAGTGATCTCTCCACCTGTAGGCTGCTCCAATAAATTCAAGCAGCGCAGAAAGGTACTTTTTCCCGAACCACTGGGCCCGATTACAACGACAACTTCACCCTTTTTAATCTCCAAATCGATTCCTTTGAGAATCTCCAGCTTTCCGTAATGCTTCTGCAGGTTCTTAACGGCGATCATCGGTATTCAGCCTCCTTTCGAGTCTACCTAGGATCTTGGAAAGCGTAAATGTTAGAACAAAATACATAAATGCAGCAATCACGAGTGGTGTCATGCCATCATACGAAATCGTTGTAACTGTACGAGCTTGAAACATCAAATCCGTTACTCCGATAAATGAAATAATCGATGATTCCTTGATAATGGTAATGAACTCATTACCGATTGCCGGAAGAACACTTTTAAGTGCCTGAGGAAGTACAATATGACGCATGGTCATCCCTTGTTTCATTCCAAGTGAACGTGCGGCCTCCGTTTGTCCACGATCGACACCCTGAATCCCGGCACGAAAAATCTCTGCCAGATAAGCAGAACTGTTAATGGAGAGTGTAATCGCCCCGGACTGAATCGGAGTAAACTCAATCCCAAACGTCGCCAGCCCGTAATGGATGAGAAACAATTGCACAAGCATTGGAGTGCCCCGCAAAAATTCAACCCAAGCTGTGGCTAAGAAACGTAACACTCTCCATTTTGACATGCGTAGTAGAGAGACGATAATCCCAAGAATGAAGCCAAATAATACACCAAGAACAGCAAGTAGCAAGGTATATTGTAGTCCAGTCAAGAAAAGATCACGATAATCATAAGCCATTCTAAATAAAGTAATATCCAATATCTTATCCTCCTATCTCCAAAAAAATAGAAAATAGCAAAGTTCCGCTATTTTCTGTAATACACATACAATTTACTTCAGCAGACCTAAAACAATATACATTCCTTACTTCGTGCTTTCAGCAAGCTCGCTGGCAGCCGCTACATATTCATCAATCTTACCTTCTGATTCTAGACGTTTAAGTGTAGCATTTACTTTATCCAGAAGCTCTGTATTGCCTTTTTTAATACCAATTGCGTATCCATCATCTTCTACTTCAGGCTTAGCATCGGTAATTACAAGACCCGCTAAATTCTTAACAAAAGATTTGGCTACAGGTCCTTCAATAATTGCTGTATCGATACGGTTAGATTGCAATTGCAGAACGATCTCGGAGATTTTACCAAGAGAGGTGATCTTTGCGCCTTCAATCTCTTTGGCGATTTCTTCTTGAATAGAGCCTGTCTGTACACCAATTTTTGTACCCTTCACCGCATCCATAGTAGCGTATTTATCTTTATCTGCTTCGCGTACTACAATAGCTTGCTCTGCTTTGTAATAAATATCTGAAAGTTCAACCGCTTTTTTGCGTTCTTCAGTCGGGCTAAGACCGGAAATCACCATATCTACGCGTCCACTGGACAATTCGTTAAGCAGTGAATCAAAAGGCAGATCCTTAACTTCAAGCTCAGCGCCCATGTCGGCAGCAATTTCCTTAGCGATGTCGATATCAAAACCTACGATGGTATCTTTTCCGTCCACTACTTTATGGAATTCGTACGGAGGAAAATCTGCACTTGTTCCCATAATCAGCTTTTTAGTAACTGCACCGGAATTTGCATTACCACTAGCAGCGGTATCATTATCATTTTTATTTTGACCGCAGCCTGAAAGCAGACCTACCGCTAATACCATTCCTAAACTAAGTTTACCCCATTTGTTCATTTCTATATCTCCCCTATTCATATGAAAAAATCTAAGTTGACCCAATGACTGACTTATTATAAATCAGAACGCATGAATATGCAAAGGCATAATTGTGACAATAACTTCCTTTTAATGGATTGCTATGAGGGGAATTCTATAATACGCAGCAAAAAAATCACTTTTATTCACGTTGAAGCTAAATTTATACATTTTTACTATCCCCTATACTGGCTAAATCATTCGACTGTTTATTCCTAATTTCATAAAAAAAGGACTGCTCCCAGAGTATTTACCATACTCCCAGGTGCAATCCCTTATTAACCCATTACAGAATTCGTTAAACTTTATCTGGTTATATCATCGTAGATATCCATGTACTGCTGAGCGGATACATTCCAGCTATAATCTCCCGCGAAAGCATTTTTTGTGATCTTTTTCCAATGTTCAGGCTGCTTGTAAAAAGAAAGCGCCCGGCGCAGCGTAAACATCATATCGTGTGCATTATAATTGCTGAACGTAAAGCCATTGCCTTCACCGGTTTCTTCATTATAAGCGTGCACAGTATCATTTAGGCCACCTGTCTCACGGACAACGGGTATGCTACCATACCGTAAAGCGAGCAGCTGACTGATGCCACAGGGCTCAAACTTAGACGGCATAAGGAAGATATCGCTGGCAGCATATATTTTTCGTGAGAGTGCATCATTAAATAAGATCTGTGAAGACAGCTTGGTCGGATACCGCCATGCCGCTTCCTTGAACCAACGCTCGTAGGATTCATCACCTGTTCCAAGCAGCACAAATTGAATATCCTCGTGATATAGCAGCTCATCCAGCACTCGGGTAAGCAGATCTAAACCTTTGGAGTCCACGAGACGCGTGACCATGGCTACCATTGGGATATTAGCATCCGCAGGTAATCCCAGCTCTTCCTGCAAGGCTACTTTGTTCTCCGTCTTCTTGGTCAAATTAGAACGATAACGGGTAACAAGGCTCGAATCTGTCGCTGGATTATAACTTTTAGTATCAATGCCATTCACAATCCCGCTTAAAACATCTGACCGTGCGTTCAACAAACCATCCAAACCGTAACCATAATAAGGTGTGCGAATTTCTTCTGAATAAGTCGGACTGACGGTCGTGACCCGATCACTGAATACAATCCCGCCTTTTAAGAAATTCACATTACCATAGTACTCCACACTACCAAAATAGCTGCTATCCAGACCTAACAGCTCTCCAAGTACCTCATAAGGAAACACTCCCTGATACAACAGGTTATGTATTGTAAATACACTCCGCATTTCACTGTAAAATGGATTGTGGCGATAATGCCCCTGTAGCAGCATTGGAATTACGGCCGCGTGCCAATCATGGCAATGCAGTACATCAGGCTGGAAATCAATGGCTGGCAAACACTCCAGCACTGCACGATTATAGAACGCAAACCGTTCACCATCGTCCATATAACCATAAATTCCATCACGGCCAAAATAATACTCGTTGTCGATAAAATAAACGGGGATACCCTCATAGATAATGCGTTCAATTCCACAGTATTGTTTTCGCCAGCCAATTGGAACATACACTTCCGTTAAATGCTCCATTTGAGCGGTGAACTTGTCAGGAATCCCACGATATTTAGGCAAAATCACTCGTACATCTACCCCGGCAGCCTTCAGCGCTTTAGGTAATGCTCCAATGACATCGGCCAAACCACCCGTTTTGACAAAAGGATGGGCTTCAGCTGCGGCAAATAAAACTTTCATGATTATTTCCCCCTTAAACTGTACGGATTCTCTATTCGTACTTAGATCTATAACTCTTTTGCCTCTTTATTCTTACCCATTCGTGACGTTTTTTTAAACACCAGGAAGCTAAGGGGCGGAAGAGTCAGCTCTATGCTGTTCACCTGATTGTGCCATTCCAGCTTAACGCTCTTTTGAGGGACATTGTGCAATCCGGAGCCACCATACTCTACATTTTCTGAGCTAAAGAGCTCTTCATAAGTCCCGGCCCGTGGCACGCCTATACGATAATTGTGCCGTTCTACCGGTTGAAAATTGATGACTATAAGCAGCGTATCTCCTGGTTTCTTCCCTCGGCGTATATACGAAATCACACTTTGATCATTGTCATCCGCATCAATCCACTGATAACCCTCTTGAGAATGATCCAGCTCCCACAACGCTTTTTCGGAGCGATACAGTTTATTAAGTGCAGCCGTGTAGGCAAGCATACGACGATGGCTCTCATAATCCAACAGCAGCCAGTCCAGCTGCTCCTGATCCTTCCACTCGATAAACTGACCGAATTCCCCACCCATAAACAGAAGCTTTTTACCGGGATGAGAGATCTGATATCCCAGCAGCTGCCTGAGACCTGCGAACTTTTGTTCATAAGTACCCGGCATTTTGTCTAACAAAGACTTCTTGCCGTGAACAACCTCATCATGCGATAGCGGCAATGCGTAATTTTCGGCATAAGCATAACATATTGGGAACGTAAGTAAATTATGATGATAAGGGCGCCCACCAAAATCATGTTCTATGTAGCCTAGCGTATCATTCATCCAACCCATATTCCATTTGTAATTGAAGCCAAGGCCCCCTTCATGCACTGGTGCAGTAACCCCCGGCCAAGCACTGGACTCCTCAGCCATCATCAATGCTTTTGGGAAATAATGAAAGATAGCCTTGTTCAGATTCTGGATAAATTTGATGGCCTCCAGATTTTCCAATCCACCATTAACATTCCGCCGATATTGATGATCCCGCTTTTCGAAATCTAATCGAAGCATACTCGTAACCGCATCTACACGCATTCCGTCGATATGATAATACTCGAACCAAAACAGCGCATTAGAAATAAGAAATGAAGAAATCTCCGGCTTACTGAAATCAAACGAAAGTGTCCCCCAGCCTGGTTTTTCAGCTAACATTGGATCGGCATATTCATAAAGTGGCGCTCCATCAAACATACGTAATCCGTGTGCGTCTTTGGCAAAGTGAGCGGGAACCCAATCTAAAATCACACCGATACCTGCCTGATGCAGCTGATCGATCAAATACATCAACTCATGGGGTTCGCCATAACGGCTGGTTGCCGCAAAATACCCCGTCCCTTGATAACCCCAGGATAGATCATATGGATGTTCTGCCAACGGCATAAATTCCACGTGTGTATAGTTCATCTCCACCAAATAAGGAATTAACAGCTCGCTCATTTCCCGGTAAGTATAGAACTCACCATCCTCTTTTTGACGCCAGGTACCGAAGTGCATTTCATAAATGTTCATTGGCTGTTGATATGGAGCTTTGCTTTTCCTACGCCATGCTGCATCTCCCCAGCGGTAGCCATCCAGTTCTGCTACTACCGAAGCCGTTGCCGGTCGAACCTCAGCTTTGAAAGCAAAAGGATCCGCTTTAAGGAAACTTGATCCATCTGAGGCAAGAATCCTGTATTTGTAAAAAGTTCCCGGCTGTATTCCCGGAAAAAAACGACTCCAAAATCCTGAATCGGGTATCTTATATAACGAGTCCACGCCCTGTGTTCCGTCCCAATCATTATGATCACCAGCTAGTCCTACATATGTCGCATGAGGAGCCCACACGGTAAAGCGCACACCGGTAACGCCTTCTTCAGCGGCAGTGTGTGCACCCAGCATAGAATAGCTGCGATAATTGGTGCCCTCATGGAACAGATAGATATCAGCAGCTGACGGAAGGGTCTCGATTTTTGCTTTTTCAGCCAATTCTACACCACCTTTTTCAATGTGCTTGTACCTATTACCTTACCCGAATATTACCATTTTGAAAATGTTTTGATGTTAAAAGAAAAGATTTTCTGATAAAGAAATATTAATTGTAATTTTTCTGTTTACAAAGCAATATATTTCACCTATGTCGTTTCAAGCGCTTGTCGTAAGTTTATATTACAAGCATTGACAAAATAATGGGAGGGATAACAAATGAACAACAAAAAAGATTGTATCGCCATGTTATTGGCAGGAGGGGAAGGCCGCAGATTGGCTCCCTTGACTTCCAGTATGGCTAAGCCTGCAGTCCCTTTCGGTGGACAGTATAAAATTATTGATTTCCCGCTAAGTAACTGTGTAAATTCGAACATTGATACAGTAGGTGTTCTGACACAATACGAAGCTGACTCTTTGCATAATCATATCGGTGAAGGTGAGCCTTGGGGCTTAGTTAGTCAAAAGGATAAAGGTGTCACACTGCTTCCTTCAGGTGTTGAAGGCAGAGACAGTTATACAGGGACTGCTGATGCGATTTATAAAAACATTGACTTTATTGATAGCCGCAACCCAGAACATGTGCTCATTCTATCCGGTGACCATATTTACCATATGAATTACCGTAAGATGCTGAATTATCATATTGAAAAAGAAGCAAAAGCAACCATCTCCGTAATGGAGGTTCCTTGGGATGAGGCTAGTCGTTTTGGAGTAATGAACGTAAACGATGATCTGAAAATTTCCGAATTTGCGGAAAAACCTAAAGTACCAAAAAGTAATCTTGCTTCAATGGGTATCTACCTGTTCGAGTGGGCTTATCTGAAGGAACACTTGTTGCGGGATGCAGCTAATCCTAATTCCAGCCATGACTTTGGTAAAGACGTAATTCCTACCATGCTGGATCAGAACGATGATTTATTCGCTTACCGTTTCAAGGGTTACTGGAGAGATGTAGGTACAGTCGGCAGTCTCTGGGAAGCACATATGGACCTTCTGCAAAAAGACAATGGCATGAAGTTAGACAAGACTCATTGGCCTATGTATAGTCGGGTTCGCCGGACTAAGCTTGCAGTTCATAAACCACGTGTACAGAACCCAGCAACGGACTCTCTCGTGAATGAATCCTGCTCCCAAGAAGGTAGTCTACAACGTTCTGTAGTCTTTAATGGGGTAGAAATCGGTAAGATGAGCCAGATCAAACAAAGTGTTATTATGCCTGGAGTTCGCATTGGCCGTGGAGTGCTGATTGAGAATGCCATTATTGGTGAAGGGGCAATCATTAAGGATGGAGCAGTCATCAAGGGAAGCATAAATAATATCGTTGTCGTTGGACCACATGAGACTGTGGCTGCCAAGCCGGCGGTCCGAAACCAACCTTCCCGTCTGTTTCAGGATGTGTATGAGAAGACAGGACGTTTGCGTGAAGTTCTTCCTTCATAACAACCATTATATAGAAAAATACTTTATATAAAAAGGGGCTGTTGTCCTGGTCGATCATGACCAGAGCAACAGCCCCTTCGGTTATAAAGAATTAGTGATTTTATGAATTACGGCTAGCCGTCCATTCTCTGTCTAATATGCTCATTTCCACACAATCTACATATTGCTCACCGAATAAAGCAGACTCACGTTGAACACCCTCCCGCTTAAAGCCAACAGCTTCATAAGCTTTCAGGGCAGCCGTATTGAAATCGAAAGCACCCAGAGACAGACGATGCAGGTCCAGACCTTCAAATCCGATTCGAAGCATTTCTTGCATCATACGTTTGCCAATGCCTTTACCTTGAAACTCAGGATCTACTACTACCCTGCCGATACGTGCAGAACGATTAACCCGGTCAATGACTGAAAAGCTAATATGGCCCACTACCTGCTGCGTAGCTTCTTGAATTGCACAGAAGATAAGGCGATCGGATAAGCCTGGATGATTAGCATCCTTTAAGTATTTAACAAGCTGCTCATCATCTAAAGGATAAGTTAACGAAGGTCCTGCCCACTGCTTCAGATACTCTGGAGAAACACTCCAGCGCTTTAAGTGTTCAAAATCAGATTCCGATATAAACCTTAGGATCAGACGGTCTGACTCAGCACCTTCCTCAAAATGCTCATATAAGTTCACTAAACGACCATTTCCCATATCGTTAGTGCCCATGTAGTGAAAACCCATGCTCTGATAATAACGATTAAGCTTAATGTTATGTGCCACAGTGTCAAACCTAAGACTCTTACAGCCTAGATCTTTGGCTAGAACTACTGCATATTTAAGCATTTGCTGTCCAAGTCCTCGGCCGCGGTGGGAGTCTTTCACAGCCAATCGGTGCAAATAAGCGTAGGACTCATCATTTTTACTGCCCCAGTACTGTGGATCACTGAATTGCAACGTGAACATGCCAACTACAGCCCCATCGTCAAGGGCTAAATAAACATGTCTGTCAGCGAAATATCCTGCAATATCGGTCTCATTAAATTGTCCGGGTGTCCATTGGTTAATCCCGTTACGCTCCATCCATCCTGCCGCTTCTTGCAACAGCCTCAAGATGTCATTAACCCGATCAGGCTCTCCACGAACTATACGGATCGAATTCTTCGTTATCCCCATCTCAGGTCACGTCTCCCAATCATCTAATTCAGGAAAGGTAGCTGTAATTTGAGTTACCTCATCTGAGTTAACTTCCGGCTGTGGTTCAGTAAGAGGCAAGATGACGGTTACTTCCGTTCCCTTTCCAAGCTCACTTGCCATATCAAGTGTCCCATTATGAAGTTCTACAATCTGCTGTGAGATCGCTAACCCCAAGCCTGTTCCTCCATTAAGTGCATCCACTTGAAAGAAACGGTCCTTAACTCTGGAGATATGCGCTTCACTAATCCCTATCCCGCTGTCTCGTACCATAATCGCTGTTTCTGTAGCAGACAGCCTCTTTGCTGACAATTCAATACTGGAATCTTCATGTGAGAATTTTACTGCATTGTCTACCAAGTTCAAGAATACCTGTTTTAATCGATTGGCATCCCCTTTAACAAAGATCGCGTCTTCACATTCCAGCAGCAGATGAATTCGTTTCTTTTCCGCTTTAGCCCAAACATTCAGTATCGTCTCTTGTAGCAGCACCTTTACATCTACAACCCCAATCGACAGCTTCATTTGGTTCTGCTGCAGCTTAGAAAAGTCGAGAATCTCCTCCACCAGCCCAATCAGACGTTCACTTTCTTTGGAGATGATGCTGACTCCAAGTTTTGTCTCCTCCGGATCATACCCGCCGGAAACCAAGGTTTCGCTCCAGCCCTTGATACTTGTAAGAGGTGTCCGCAGCTCGTGAGAAATGGACGAGATAAAATCATCCTTAATCTGATTACTGCGTACAATTTCCTGAGCCATATAATTCAGCGTTGAAGCCAAATCACCAATCTCAAATTTATAGTCTCCCTTAATCCGTACGTTGAATCTCCCCTTCGCCATCTGAGCTGAAACTGCCGTAATATTATTCAGCGGCTTCACAATCGAGTTGGCCAGTCCGAAGCTAAACCCAACAACTACAGCCATAACAGCTGCAGCAATAGCAGTGGACAATAAAGTTAGATTAAGCAAATCATTATTGATTTCTTCTAGTGAAGTAATATACCTTAGGACATACTTATCCTGTCCATGAATCTGCAGCATTTTGGAAACCGCCATTACGCTCTCATTCGTGCCTGCCTGACGCCCTACCCAGCGTCCAACGCTGCCGCCAACGGCTTCTGGTACATCACTGGTCGTAATGGTCCGATCCGGCTGAAAGCCAGTGGAACTAGTGATGATATCCCCATTTAGCGATAAGATTTCCAGCTCCGTCTTGCTCAATGAGAACCTCTCCAGTACTTCTTGTAGCAGATAGATGCTATTATCGCTGGGTATCATGTTCTTTTGAAAAAACGACTCTGAAACAGAAATGTGATTTTTAATCTTGCTGTATACACTGTCATAATAATATGTTCTGATGGCCAGCAGGAAGATAACTTCTACGAGGAGAAGCGCCAAAAAAACTACAAGAATGTAGTGCAGAACAATCTGTCTGCGCATCCCCTTCTTAATCATTGTCCTTGGCCTTTCCATCTATATCCGTGCCCCCATACAGTCTGCAAAAATTCCGGCTCCGAAGGATTGTTCTCAATCTTCTGGCGTAAGCGCCGGATATTTACATCTACAATTTTGGGATCACCCATATACTCCTTGCCCCACACATGATCCAACAGAAGATCGCGGCTAAGTGGAGTGTTTTCTTTTTCAAGAAAGAATTGAATCAGAGAGAACTCCGTAGGCGTCAGTTCAATGGCTACATTATCACGTTTGAATTGTTTGGTAATAAGATCCAAGCTGAAAGGCCCCGAATGAAAAGAAACCTTGGCCGACTGTTCACGATGCACATTTACTCGGCGCAGCAAAGATTGAATACGCGCAATTAGCTCCGTTGGGCTAAATGGCTTACTAACATGATCATCTGCACCTACGGACAAAGCGTAAACTTTATCCTGCTCCTGAACCTTGGCGGTAAGAAAAATAATTCCCAAGCGTTCATTAGTCTCCCTAATCCGTCTACAAACTTCAAATCCATCAATGCCGGGAACCATAACATCCAATAATGCAATATCAATATCAGGTATAGTGGTTAATTTATGCAATGCTTCATTCCCGTCAGCAGCCTCCAGCACTTCGAAACCATTACGCTTCAAATTAATGACTATGAAACTGCGAATGGACTCTTCATCTTCCAATATCAGAACTTTACTCATCTATTCCCTTCCTTTCAATAGGGGAGGCAATCTTATTGCTTCCTTCTTTAGTTGTACTTTGTTCTAGCTCACCACGGTAGCCGATGACTTTATCTAAATCCCGTCCAAGCAGCTCCCAGCCTTCATTCTTAGCCTTATCCCATTCCGAAGGAGAAAAGAAGGAAACCTCAGCAAAAGTCTCTCCGGTATCAGTCATGATGAACTTAAGGTTTTTATCCAGAACAGATTTCGTATCAATACTTACCTTTCCATGCAGCTCTGGATCAAAATTAATAGTAAAGCGATCCGATGGATCACGATATAGCTGGACTGCAAAGGTTAGGCCATCTTTTCCATCCCATTTATAATAGGAGGTGAAATAAGGAATATCTGCGGGGTCGAAATACTCCCATCCTTTTGGCGCTTCAAGCAATCCAACTTCAATAATGCCATCATGATCGATATCTTCGCTTGCAATCAGACGATCTTTGTAAGTCCTCGTATCACCTGGCAAAACCACACGCAGCTTGTTATGCTCCATAAGAACAATTAAACTGTAGGCGGATTGGAAATCCACCGAAGCGTCCAATACGATTCCTTCTTTATCCTTGGCAATCTTTCCTGCGACAATATTGTAATAATTAAAAAAATACGGATCGATATCCTCAATCTTATCGAGCACCTTAAAGCCATCATTGTACTGATAGATCGAAATGGTTGCAAATTCATTTCTTTTAAAATAAACTACGGTGATGTCTTCAATTCCATCCTTGTTAAGATCATCAAGCATATATTTGGTGTAAGGAAGTGAAAGCACTTCTTCCAATGATCCGCTGGAATAGCTATACACGACGAGGCCTTTTTCTTCCCCGCGTGAATAACCTGTAATGATATTCAGCTTCCCGTCACCTGTCATATCTTTCAGATCGACGGACTCCAGCATAGTTCCATCCCCATCAAAAACAAGCTTTTTGACCCAGGCATCTCCTTGCTTCTCTAAGATCATCCCGTGAATCTCTACAGCTTCGCTTGGCGTTCTATAGAACACCAACGACTCCATAATTCCGTCGTTATTAAGATCCTCTGTGAAAATTGAGCTCTCATCATTAACCGGACGGATCAACTCCGTACCCGCTGGAATATGTGAATTAATAGCAGCCATAAGTGTTGCTTTGTCAGCAGACAGCTGCGGAGCTTTCATCTTCGAAACGGGATCACTGATGAAAGTACAACCCGAAAGTACGGATAACGACAGTGTTGCAGCTGCCAGGCACCTAAGACTTTTTATACTCAACCTCATCACTCTTTTCCTTATCCGTGTCCGAACTTTACAAATTCGCGCGTTCCTGAGACGTTAATCTACGTCCCTTTATATCATGCTTAATTCGTCCATCTTCTAGTACCCATATACGTGAAGCGAAACGTTCAGCCAGTTCAATAGGCAGCACCGTCACTACGGTAAGACCCGTCTCTTTACACAGTCTGCGCAAAGTTTCCAATACACTTTCTGCCGATTTGGGATCCAGACCCGTAACCGGTTCATCCGCTAAAATAACTTTTGCACCATGAGTTAATGCTCTAGCAATCGCTACACGCTGACGTTCACCACCGCTTAGCTGGCTAGTCTTCATCTTCGCTTTGTCAAGAAGTCCAAGGGCATCTAATTCATCCATCGCACCCATATAATCATCTGAACGAACCATCCCTGTAACCATACGCCACATTGGCGTCTGTGCGGACTGGCCGATCAGCACGTTTTTCAGCGCTGTGCGGTTAGGATTGAGCTCTGCATTCTGCTCCAGGTAAGCCCACTCCCGGCGAATTTTTCTTTTTCCGGAAAAGGCACTCGCCATAATATCCGTACCGTCCACTCTAAAATTCCCTCTGTCCCACTTCTCTCGCAGCGCTAAACAGCGTAATAAAGTGGTCTTACCGCTCCCACTCGCTCCAAGTATGGCTACGAGTTCACCCGGCTCTAATTGAAATCCTATATCCTGCAGGACCGGATTTTTGTCTTCCCCAACTGCCTTGGCTAAGTGTTCAACTGTGATCATAGTTCAGCCTCTCCCTGTCTTCATCTATAATCTATAGTGTACTCTGAATGTGAGTTCAATTTCCATGCGAGCACTCGTTCTTATCTTACCTCAATTTCTAGGTTGTGGCGAGAATAATAACCCCAGCAAGCCGAACACGATATATAAACCACCCATCAGGGCGAAAATACCGCCGCTTAAGCCCACTTGCAGCAACAAACCACCAATGCCGGGGCCGATAATACTACCAATACTAAAATGGAAAGAAGCAACCACATTGGCAGCAGGCAGTAGATGTCTTGGTAAAATATCCGCGGCCAGACTTAGCCCTAATGAGAAAAAGGAGCCCACTAATCCTCCTGCGATCATCAGAAGTACCATTGTCAGCGTAAAATGATCACCTGCCAGCGGCAACATCGCAAAGGCGATCCCGCCTCCGATCCCGGCAATAATCAGTACCCGCTTGCGGCCAAACCGGTCGCTCCACAGACCTAATGGAAACTGCAGAAGTAGTCCTCCGATCCCTGCAAAAGGCAATAACGCTGCAATTTGATCTGTGCTGTAACCGATACGCAGACCATATACCGGAAAGCTGCTATTTAAGCTGGCTTCCATAAAGCCATATAAAAGGGCTGGAATTAAAGCGAACCAGGCTAAGCTGTAACAACGACCGAAACGGCGAACCTGGCTTTCACCACTCTCCGCTTTATCTGGCCGGGAATCCGGCAGAATTGTAGTCACAAGGATTAAGACTAACAAAAATAGAAATGCGAGAACAATAAAAGGCACGGCCTGTCCATAACGCAGCAGACTTATCCCAAGTGGTCCTAAGCTAAAACCCAGACCATAGGACATGCCATATAGTGAAAGATTACGTCCGCGATGCTCGGCAGGTGTCATAAGCAGAACCCAAAGCTGGGCCCCGTAATTAATCGCAGCATCGCCCACACCCACAAGCAGACGCAATACAAACCATACCTTGATCCCTGTAAAAAAGGGAAACATGAGCAAGCTTACTAAGACTAAACTAATCCCACCAGCTATCAATTTTTTAAATCCAACCGCTCCAAGAACACGTTCAGCAATCAAGGTCATCCCAAATGATCCTATGTATAGTGCAGCAGCATTCAGTCCGTTCAGTGACGAGGACACTCCTTTTTGCTCCAAAAGAATGGATAGAATGGGCAGCAACAGCCCTTGGCTAAGCCCTGCGGCTATAGTAGCGGTAATAAGAATCATGAAAGTCATTTTGCTATTACTTCGTATAGATACTTTAAGCCGGTCTGACACGGATGATATCCCCCTATAATAAAAACAATGATGTGATCTAACGCCAATTGGCAAACACCGAACATTATAGTGGACAACCCTCTTCAAAACAAGAGATAATATGTAGAAGTTACGGATTTCTGGGGGTGCATGTTACATGGATTACGAATTAAAAATCGACGTATCGCCGGTTTATGAACTGTTGGACAGTTTTATGATATATGTAACCAGAAAATGGATCTCCAATTTAGACCTCGGTCCCCACTGGGTTAGTGATGTGGAAGATCGCATTACTCCTCATAAAGTAACAGCTCTCATGCAAGCTGCCGAGTGGCCATTTACAGATTATGATGTGTTATATGCTTGGGTTTACAGCCGGGGGCCCGCAACATCAGTGCTGCATTTCCTGGATGATCTGGATTCAGCTTCTATAGAAGAGTGTTATCAGCAGATCGCACCGTTAATTCATGATTTCACCATAGATGAAGCTTCCCGGATCAAGAGCAGCTATAGTCCGCTTCTTAGACTCTGGTATGAGCAATATTTTCGTCATGTAGAACACAAGATTTTACCGTTATTAATTGAAGATGCCTCTGAGAAAAAAATGCTGGAAAGCAAAATGGACCCTATTTCTTTAATTGAATATGCATCCGGTGGTGTAGTTTTCGAGGATATACGGGATCTTAAGACTATAGTATTATTGCCTACCGTTCATAATCGACCAATTAACACCTACTGCTTCTACAAAACTATGGTGATTGTACAGTATCCTGTAGATGTGCCATTGGAAGATGAAAATGAACCACCGATGGTGCTATTGCGCATGACCAAGGCACTGTCAGATCCAACCAGACTCCGATTGCTTCGGTATGTCGCCCATGAACCCAAATCTCTATGGGAGATGCAGTCCGATCTAAATCAATCCAGAGAAATGCTTATGCATCACCTAATGATCCTACGCGTAGCCGGTTTACTCCGTATCCATCTTCGCGGGGAACAAGACGAGCGCTTCAGTATCCGTCCAGACGGCGCTTCTGAGCTTCAAATGTTTCTAGAATCTTATATTCACCTATAGAACACTATACAGATACAGATCCAAGGAGTGAGAGATATGAAATACACAACTCAACAAGTAATTTTCGATCTAGATGATACGCTGGTTCATTGCAACAAATATTTCGATTTAATTTTAGGGCAATATTTCGAGCTCATGACTGATTGGTTTAATGAATTTGGTCCAAGCACCAGTGAATTACGCAGCAAGCAAATAGAAATTGATGTTGATACCGTCAACACAAGTGGCCTGGCCAGCGACAACTTTCCCAAATCCTTAATCGCCACCTACCGTTATTTCTGCGCCAAATATAACCGTCCGACAGATCGCTTTCAAGAGCAGCAATTACACAAGCTCGGCCTAAGCGTCTATGACCAAGAAATTGAAGCTTACCCTGGCATGGTTGAAACACTCGATACGCTGAAGCAAGAGGGTCACCATTTATTCTTGTATACTGGCGGGGACGACACCATTCAGCAACGTAAAATTGAACAAATGAAGCTGGATGCTTATTTTGACGATCGTATCTATATTCGGAAGCATAAAAATGTTGAGGCGCTTGAAAATATTTTGGCTACCCAAAGCTTTGACCGCAAACGTACCTGGATGATTGGCAACTCGTTACGTACAGATGTACTTCCCGCAGTTACCGCAGGCATCAACAGTATTTACCTGAAGCAGCAATATGAATGGAGCTATAACCTTATCGAGCTGGAGCAAGAGATGCAGCAAGCCGTGATGACTATTTCGTCCATCCACGAGGTGCCCCCTGTCATTCGCTCAGCCGCTAAATTCAAAAACTAATAATCTAGCTGCAACGTTACGTAGCATTGTTACAAATGACATATCTACACTACCAACTGGATGATTATACTATTTTTATAGTATTCCTATATTGTCTAGGAGGTGAGATATGAATAAGAAAGTGTCAGCTAAACAATCTCAGACCAAAAGACCTTTGCTTCCCATGATATTAGGTGTCGTTGTTGTAATCCTTCTCGCTGTAATTGTTTTCATCTTAAGCAATAAGACTGATGATACAGCAGATCTACCCAACTACACCGACGTAAAGGGAAGCATTGTTGTTGATGGGCTGAAATATGAGAAGCAACCTCATCTTGGAAGTCCTGATGCCAAAGTTAAAGTTATCGAATTCGCAGATTTCAAATGTCCCGCCTGCAAAATGTGGACTGAAAAGTATCTGGATACTTTTATTAAAGACTACGTAGATACCGGAAAAGTGGAACTTTTCTTCATGAACTTTGCATTTTTGGACCGGGACTCTTATCTTGCTGCTAGCGCCGGCGAAGCCATCTACAAGCAAAGCAACGAGAAGTTCTGGGAATACCTTCATAAGCTGTACGCTAATCAAGGCGATGAGAGCGAAATTTGGGCCACTCAGAAATTCATTTTAAAATTCGTTAAGAATAACATCGAGGGCATTGATTACGCCCAATTTGAAACAGATCTCAAGAATCATACCTACATGTTCGATGTAAAAGAAGACTTTAAGATCGCTGGTTCCTACGGAGTGAACGGTACTCCTAAATTTATGGTGAACGGAGTGCTGCTTCAGGATTCTTCGTATGAAGGGTTAGCAGCAGCGATTGACAAGCAGTAAGCAGTCTTTAAACTGCGCCCTATAAGCTGTTCACTTTGAAAAAAGTGACCTTCTTACAGGGCTTTTTTGTGTGTATGAATTAAAAAAGATGACTTCTATGATATACAGAAGTCATCTGCTGATTACTTAATTAAGCCTCTGCTTATTCTACCAAATGACACACGGCACTATGGCCTTCTGACACGATTTTCCGTTCAGGCTTGACAGCCATACATACATCCGAGGCAAAAGAACACCGGGGATGAAAAGTGCAGCCACTTGGTGGATTGAGCGGAGATGGTACCTCACCTTGAATCGATACCATCTGCTGCTTCTGCTCCACACTATCCGGAATCTTCAAAATCGAATTTAGCAGGACCTGCGTGTAAGGATGCGTAGGTTTCTTGAACAATTCATCCGCCGGAGCCTGCTCAACCACCTCTCCTAAATAAAGAACCGCGATATCATCACTCAAATACTCCACTACTGCCAAATTATGCGAAATAAAGATATAAGTCAGGTTAAACTCCTTCTGCAAATCCTTTAGTAGTTGAATGACTTGAACCTGAATAGATACATCCAATGCGGACACCGGTTCATCACAAATGAGCAATTTGGGATTCAGTGACAACGCTCTGGCAATCCCAACCCGCTGCAATTGTCCACCTGACAGTTCATGCGGATAAGCGTATTGGACTTCAGAAGGCAAACCGACCCGCTCAAGTAGTTCGATCACACGCTCATGCCGGCTTACTTTAGTTCCGATTTTGTGGATAGCCATTGCATCTTCAATAGCGTCTCCTACCGTCATTCTCGGACTGAGGCTCGCCTTGGGATCCTGGAAAATAATTTGCATATCCCGGCGCATCGCCCGCAGCTTCTCTTTATTTGCCTTTGAGAGCTCCACGTCCTCAAAAAATATTTTTCCTTTGTCAGATTCGAGTAGACGCAGAACCATTCGCCCTAAGGTTGATTTTCCTGAGCCACTTTCCCCAACAAGCCCCAGTGTTTTCCCCGCTTCCAGGGTAAAAGAAACATTCTCGATGGCATGCAGCTTTTTTCCTTGTACCCGAAAAGTTTTCGAGACATTTTCTACGCGCAAGAGCGGATTATTGGGCATAGGAAGCGACCTCCTCAGCATGATGGCAGGCGATCTGATGATCGGTGCTAAAATCACGAAGCTTGGGAACTTCATTCTGACACCGTTCAGTTGTATAGAAGCAACGATCGGCAAATGGGCAGCCGGTCAATGTCTGTGTAAGTGTCTTTGCCGTCTTTGGAATAGGCATTATTTCTTTTCCCTTGTGGCCCACTTCGATAATGGAGCGTTTCAATCCAAGTGAATAGGGATGCGCCGCCTCACTTATGAACTTGTCCGTAGTGGCTTTCTCCATGATTTGGCCCCCGTACATCACGATGATTTTGTCACAAAAGTTGGTCGCAAGGCCAAAATCATGCGTTACCATCACTACGCTCATCCCATGTTTTCTGCGCAATTCCTGCAATAGTGCAAGAATCTGCATCTGCACAGTGACATCAAGCGCGGTTGTTGGCTCATCGGCAATCAATAATTGCGGTTCACATGCCAAAGCAATAGCAATCATGATACGTTGGCGCATCCCCCCGGAAAATTCGTGAGGATAACTTTTAAACCGTGATTTAGGATCCGGAATCCCCATTTCATGCAAGAGCTGAATGGTTCGGTCAAAAGCTTCCTTCCGGTTTGCATATTGATGTGTCAGCATGGCTTCCATAATTTGATCCCCAATACGCATGATCGGGTTCAAGCTGGTCATCGGATCTTGAAAAACAACGCCGATGTCACGTCCACGAATATCTTCTAATTGTTTGGGACGCATTTTAAGTAAGTCCTTACCATTAAACTGAGCTGTCCCCGATGTTATTTTTCCATTTTCACGGATGAGCCCAATTGATGACATCAATGTAACGGACTTACCGGAGCCACTTTCACCAACAATCCCCAAGGATTCATTTTCATTGATCGAAAAACTGACGCCGTTTACGGCATAAACTTCATCTTCACTCCGGGAGAACTTCACATGAAGATCATCAATAGAAAGTAGCGGTTCACCCATATTAATTGCCTCCTTTCGGACTGAATGCTTCCTGGAGACCGTCTGCTACAAACAGAAACGAAAGCAAGGTTATTGCAAAGATACCTGCCGGAAAATACAGCAGCCATGGAAAGCCGAGAATATTCTCACTGGCTTGAGCAATCATACTCCCAAATGAAGGGATTGGCGGCCGAAGCCCCATGCCAAAAATACTTAAGCCTGCAATCTGGATGAGATCACCGGGAATCCCGAAGGCGAGAGAGACACCCATACTGCCGATAACATTCGGCAACATATACCGTCTGGCAATATGCGCCTGAGATGCGCCTAACGCTCTTGCCGCTTCCACCATCTCCCCGTCCCGCATACTTAGGACCAGACTTCGGATCAAGCGTGCATACCCCGCCCAACCCGGAATTCCAATTGCTAGAATCAAAGATAAATACCCACGTCCCAGCATAATGACTAATATCAAGGCGAACAAAAATCCCGGCAAGGTCATCATAAAATCCACAGCACGCATAATAATCATATCGGCGATTCCGCCGCGCAATCCGGCCCACAAGCCCAATATGATCCCGATGATGAAGCTGACCAAAGTCGCGCCAAAAGCAATAATCAGAGCGCTTCGAACACTGAACAGAATCTGGCTGAACATGTCATGCCCTACATTATCCGTACCAAAAATATGCTGCCAGGTCGGCCCTTGATTGATGGCCAAAAAATCCCCCGTGCGATAGTCATATGGGGCCACCCAAGGTCCAATAATCCCCGCGATCAAAAAAAGGATAACCCAGACCAAACCAATAACGGCAAGACGATGTCTTTTAAATCGCTTCCAACCTTGATAAAACTGGGATCTCTGAAGATTCTTTTTTCTCTTCAAAGCTACATCCGATTGAGTTGCTGCAACTGTGCCAGCCAATTGCTCCCCCTCCTAGGTTCGTATAGTCTGTGCCGCTTATAATCTGACACGCGGATCAATAAAGGCATAAATAATGTCAACGAGTAAATTCATAATCATAATCATGGATCCCAGCAGAAATACAGATGTGATGGCGAGCGGATAGTCGAAACTGGTAAATGCCGTCTGCATCACCTGACCAAGCGCTGGAATGGCGAAAATTTGCTCCACCCAGATCGTGCCCATCACGGTAAAAGCAAATTGTGGTCCGATGACGGTTATCATCGCAGTCAGCGAGTTTTTGACACCATGCTTAAAAATCATCGGCCAATATTTGACACCCTTAGCTTTTGCGGTTCGCATAAAATCCGACCTCATGGTTTCGATCAGACTGCCTCGCATATATCTGGCAACAACACCGACATTCGCCGCAGATAGACAAATAATCGGCAAAATTGCTTGCCTCCAGTGACCCCATCCCGTTACGGGCAGTATCCCTTGAAACACAACACCAAATAACAAAACCATAATCACCGCGAGAACAAATGCCGGAATAGCCTGACCCGTCAATGAGATGGTGCTTACCACATAATCAATCCAAGTGTTACGTTTGAGTGCTGCAATAATGCCAAGCGGAACCCCGATAATTACCGAAAGAACAACAGATCCAAAGGCCAAAAGTGTACTGATCGGCAAAGCCTGCTTCAGTTGAGTCGCAATTTGCAAAGACGGATTCTGCATCGAATTACCGAAATCGAAGGTTAATTGATGCCAAATATACTTCATGATTTGTTGCCACAGCGGTAAATTCAAACCATACCGGCTTTGAAACTGGTCCATGACTTGTTGATAGAGAACAGGGTTTTGCCCTTGCAGCGGAGCCAGTGCCGTAGCCATGGTATTCGTATTCATGAAACCGCCAGGTGAATAATACATCATGGTATAGCTAACTGAAATGACCAAGATTAAAGTGATAATAATTTGTAAAATGCGCTTTGAAATAAATTTCAATATGGTCAAATCCGACCCTCCTTTACCGATTCACGGGCACCATAATTGGCGCCCGTGATTGGTAATTATTCAACCCATTTAGGATTATTCTACAGATAAAAGATGTAGCCCATAGAAGTTGCCCCATGCCCAAGGATTTGATTGCACTCCTGTAATGCCGGGTTTTACCAAGAAGTATTGCTGTTGATAATACAACGGAACAGCATAAGCTTCTTCGAGCAGGTTATTAACTACCTTAGCCGCGATAGGAGCAGCGTCTTCGACGGTCAGCGCATTTACGAATTGCGCTTGCCACATTCTCAAATCTCTTAAGGTATCAGATTGATAACTGTTGTAATATACCTGTACATCAAGTGCATTTTGATTCAACTTGCCACCTGGCGCGTTTGGTGCTACGAAGGTCCAAGCGGTTACAAAGGCGGCATGTTTTTCATCGTTATTTTTAGCATTTTTCCAAAGGTCTACAATCTGTTGCCATTGTTCAGCGGCCGTTGGAAGCCCCGGTTGTTTCAAATAAGGCTGCCAATCTGCAGGCTGCTCTGCTGTCCATTTATCCAAAAAGGCGATATCCTCATTAGCAGCTTTTTCTAATGCTGCCCATTCGCTCCATTCTACACCGGCGTTCTTATTATCCGGATCCCCATATTTTTCAATAGCCGGTTTATAATAAGTTTCCTTGGTCCAATCCACGAATTGTTTCGTAGCTTCTAGCGGGGCATCCAGTGTTCCTATGGAATATAGTTGCTGCGTTGCACCCATGTCCAAACTTCCTGGTTCACTCCAGTTGGTTGCGCCCGACGCCAGAATAAAGCCTGGTTTTGCATCGCCCTGAGGTCCGCTGTACTGATAAGCGTTAAACTGCGCCTCATTGAGCTGAACTAGCTCTGTTTTGATACCAAGATTTTGTTGCAGTAATTGACCTAACGCCAAAGCGATTTGTTCACCCTGAGCATCTACTTGCTTGACCCCAACATACAACGATAGGGTTGGCAGACCTTTACCGCCTTCATAACCAGCATCCTTCAATAATTGTTTGGCTGCCTCGAGATCTTCCGGAAGTCCTTGCTCCAGTTTTTCCGTTGGCCAACCTGGTGAAGCAAAGATATTGGTCGCCCCGCCCATGCCGTTCAGCACCGATTCTACGATCGGTTTACGCTGGATCGCTTTGGCGATAGCCTGGCGCACCTCTTTTTTGTCATATGGAGATTCCGTTGTCGGGTTGCTCCAGAGCAAATATTTGATCGCATAAGTCGCTGCAGTATACAGCTGGGACTTTAGCTCCTCCGTTTTCTTCACGTATTGTAAATCAGACGCGCTTTGGATTAGAACGACATCTGCATGGCCGGACATATAATCCTCCACCGGCACGGTTGTCGCCGGAAGAACATGGATGGTCTCTACATTGCCGTGATTAAGCTGGCCGGCTGCACCTACATAATTCGGATTGCTCACCATGACGAGTTCACCGTTAGGTGTAAAAGATTTAACCATGTAAGGGCCGTTGCTCACAAAATTCCCCGGTTCAAACCACTTACCAGGGTTCGCTTCGACCGCTTTAGGATTCATAGGCATCGACCCGGAAAGAACCATATCCCCCAGAATAGCGTGAGGCAGCGTGGTCGTAATTTCCAGCGTGTAATCATCAACTACTTTTAGACCAACTTCTTCTTTACTTACAGATCCGGCATGGTATGCATATCCGTTCTTCACAAAATTAAGTACGCTTAGCCAAAGTTGTGCGGTTGTGTTAGCTGGATCCAATTGATACATATAAGAAAAATAAAAATCATGGGCGGTTACTGGATCGCCGTTTGACCATTTGGCATCTTTACGGAGGGTAAATGTCCAAGTTTTTTTGTCATCGGAAACGGTATAACCTGTCGCAATTTTCGGAACGATTTCATTATCCTGATTGTAGCCATAAAGCCCTTCGAGCAAAGTTCCTTGCCCTACCAGAATTTGTCCTTGCCATTGTGTAGGATCGAGCGTCGGGATCTTTGGATTGAAAACGGTTACCGAACTTCCCGCTTTAATTTCAAGATCAGAAGCGCCCTCATTCTTAACTGCCGTTTGACCCACATCACTGGTTGCTTTTACCGAAGTATTGCTATTACCTGCAGCATTTTTACCGTTCTCATTGGCACTATTAGAGGAATTACTGCAAGCAGTCACAGATAACAAAGAAAATGACAGAAGTAGAGCTAAGAACGCGTTCTTTTTTTTCATCCTCAAGTGAACCCCCTCATACATAGTCATGAAACAAAAAAACTAACATTTTATTATCTTGTTATCTATGATGTTATCCTTCACCTTTTCATGCTTTGCCCCCCTAAATTTAAACTCCGATGTTTGTTGGTGAACTTACGAATATCTTCTTTTGAATATCACTTAGGAAACTAAGAGTAATCGCTTACATTCTAAAATTTTCCACAAAGATTGTCAAGAAAAAATGTTACGTTAGTTAGCATAACTAGTTATTATTAATATAACTTAATCTTATAATATGAATTTTTCGTTAATTTTTTATTAGCTTTTTTAGTGTTATTTCGTAAATAACACTAACTTATTGACGAATTTTAGCTTATTTCTTGTAATACTGATATAAATGCTATAGAAGAACTAGTTCTATGAGTTGAGTTCCTTAGGACATAATAAAAAGAGTGCATCCCGGCAGTCATTTTATGACCTTTGGGATACACTCTGAACCATTTAGATATGGGAATCGGAATAAAATACTGTTATCGATACAAATATCAGAATAGGTGGACTCCGCCTCTACCGGAAATTATCTACACACTCATGTAGAAAGGCGTCTAGTGTGCGTGGATCTCTGCCGAGTAAACGCTTCACAGTGTCATTTGGACTTTCTGGCACCATCCTAGACATGGTTTGAATTTCCACAACGTGGTTCGCGAGCCAAGGAGGCAGATTCCCATGCTCAATAAGATTACGGAGTAGTACTTGAGGGTCCATGTTGATGTAACTTATCGGCCGATTAAGCAGGGCAGATAGTCGACTCGCGATCTGGGGATAACTGAAAATCTCCGAACCAGTAAGCGTATATATATGGCCTGATACCTTGTCGTTGGTCAGAACTTCTGCGGCAACGTCTGCAATATCGCGACAGTCAATAAAGTTACACGGTGAAACGCCCATAGAGCCGAAGAAAACATTTTGGGTTGTGATCGTTGGTGCAAAGCGCATTAAATTTTGCATGAACGCATAAGGGCGCAATACGGTATGGGTGATACCCGATACTCTCAACGTGTTCTCAATTTCTTGATGCCACCCCGCCACTGCCACTGGAGCGCTCTGCTCAAAGGCTGGACTGGATATTTTTACGATATGTTTGATTCCAGATTCGGTGGCAATCTGAATGATTGAGGTTTCCAATTCGATTTGTCTTGGACTGTTGGACATGGCAAGGAAGAGCTGGCTAGCACCTGTAAACGCGCGGCGCACCGATGTAGGGTCAGAAGCATCCACAAAAGCGACCTCGATAATTGATCGGCTTTTTTCTCCGATTTGATCACGCAACTTCTCTGGCTCTCTGCTCAGCGCCCTGACAGGTACACCAAGATCAACCAAACGTTCCAAAAGCGCACTTCCAATCGTACCTGTTGCTCCCATAATAACTATCATTTTTATCTTCTCCTTTTGGATGAAAAATCAGTTGTGACGGCAAGTCGCCACCGCCATGTCACTATCGTGCTCGCTATGAATCCAGACAACGGGAAATCGATCCAGACACGATTTACCCAGACCAAGTGATTACTCGGAATCATAATTTCTACTACAACAGATGTCACCCATGCAGCGTATAGCCCAAATGAGGACCCGGCCATTGCGAATACCCCTACCACAACCAAGTGAGGTGCACCGATGACCCATCGCAAATGGCCCACTCGACTATGCAACAAAAGTCCAATCATCAAGGCCATCAAGGCGGATGCACCGCCAATAGTGGTCAATGCCGCTATTTGAAGCCCCCTATCTGCAGTAACCAATCCCCCGATACCTGCCATAATGGCAGGAGCAGCATAGGCCATTACAACTTCACGCCATAGTACAAAAGTCTTTTTCTTGGAACCAACAGCCTTGATGCTGTAAACATCATCTGTCTGATTCGGGTATTTCATCTGGTTCATTTACTTGCTCCCTTCTTCTTTGAAATAGTTCAACGATTGATTTCAGCGAACTATAATTAGGCGCCTAACTATATAAGAGTAAAAATAGGCTAGCTTCACTAGCCCAATTCTACTCATTACTGATGTTTCCCCTTTGGTTTCGAGCCTAATTCGCCCGTAAGTGCTGAAATGCCTTGTGTAACTCGACCTAACAAGTCGAGAAATACGCTGCGTTCTTCGATGTTGAGCAACCCCACCATAGCTTCCAGCCGAGCGAAATGCTCAGGAGCCATTTCACGGAGCTTCTTCGCTCCTTCTTCCGTTAAAACAACTGATTTCTGACGGCCATCGTCTGAGCTTAATCGCCGAGATACTAGCCCATCTCGTTCAAGAATGTCGATAAGACCAGTCACTGTAGCACGTGTAACTCCTAGATGCTCCGCTAATTGCGAAGGCAACTCTTCTCCTTCGTTATCTTCAAGATCTGCCAATAAACGATAACGCCCTGTTGATAAACCGAATCTAGAGAAATGAATCTCCGAGGCGTGTCCAAGCATGGCTCCCGCTGCCATTAGCCTAGACGCGACGAGTATAGCCTGTGCGTCTATGTCTAGGTTATAGCGATCAATCTGACGCTTGGATTGTACAAGCGAGGGAATAGCCTCAATGTCGTTTATTTTTTTATTATTGTTGTTCATATATGTAGTATGGTCCCTAACTACTTTTATGTCAACTCATTTTTTTATACCTCGTCAACCCTGGAGTTAAACAGTTGCATTTGGTTGTAACTCTATATTTCTCCCAAAGCTTGATCAATCGACCTTCAAGATCTTCAATCCGTAGTGAATATTCTGCTCTTATTTTCAAAAGTAGTAGAAGTTCTATCCGCATCATTCTACTATTCAAATTTTAACTGAAGCGAATCACAGATTGGCATATAGCCTATCTTTTGATAAATGCTATTAGATGTGGGATTTGCTAAGTCGGTATATAAGACGCATCTAGTAAACCCTTTATCCAATGCAAGTTGGCTTATTTGCGCCACAATTGAAGTTGCGTAACCCTTTCCGCGCTCATATGGAGGGGTATATACAAATGCCACGCCAATAGCCGTCTGCATCTCCCTTGTATATCCTGCCATAGAAACGGGTATCCCGTTGTCCTCTAAAATATATAGTTTTTTCGATGCTATTCGGTAGAGGTAAGGGTCTGCATCTTGCGGGATGGACATTTCTGTTTTACCATAACTCCCCGCTGCATAAAATGCTTCAGCCCAGTAAGGGAAAAAGTGAATATCCTTTTTATCTAGTAATCGAACGATACCAACCTTTTGAATGTCTGGGTTTACTGCCGTAAGTTCATATATACGTTGGGTCATGATTGTTTTAAAGGTTGTTCCCTTGCGCAAAGTATATTCTTTGGCAAAATACTCTGCCAAGGTTTTTTCGGTCATCACACCTGGAATTTCACGGTCTTTCAGCCCATCTACCAGACAGTTTATAGCTTCTGGGTTAATTATGTTGTCTGTTGCATAAAGCGTAATATTGTGTGGCGGTGTCATTATGGCGGTAAGTTGTATGCCCTTAGCATCCGAAATAGTTACCATAAGCCAATTTACAGGGTCACGCCAGTCTGTTTTGTCTTTTCCTTCATGTCCAATTATGATATTGCCAAGAGGAATCAAATTTTGTGCTTCATGACGCATCAGCATACCATAGGTATCATTGTAAAACTCATACACATCCGTATACAACTTGAATTGCATTGCAATATCCCCCTTTCATCTGGTCAACGTTTTTCCGGATTTTTCGAACTAATCGTTCTTCTTACGGTTTGTTGATTTTTCGCCTGCCAATTTAATAATTAATTTATGAAGACGCAAAAAAAACCATCCCATTAGGGACGGAGTTGCTCCGCGTTACCACCCTGATTGACGTTTATAATAAACGCCCTCTTTGCCATCGTCCAACAACGATGCTTCTTTGTAACGGTAGAATCCCGGTCCCATCTACTATAATTCGGGGGACTGCTCTGAGGTGATTTTTGGATTCGGATATCCGCTGCCTCGCACCAACCGGCAGTTCTCTGAACGGCGTTTCCAGATCTATCTGTCAATAATTCAAACAACAATAAGGACCTTTAAACTTATATTGCTTCTAAAGCAGATAATCTAACTAACTAATCATGCGACGATATGAATGCGGAGACTACACTCCAGTCTGCTTATTTTCTTCATCAGCACATAGCACCAACCTTTTACTTACCTGCTTAATCTGTTTCGATTAGCTTAGAGGTCAACTTCACTACTGGCCTGATATACTTCAAAAACCGCTCCGGATCGTGATAAACGTAAATGATTCTCCCAGCGGAAGTATCAAAGCAGTAACCAGTGTCTGCAAAATTAAAAGTTGCCATTGCCCTTTCCATCTTTTCCTCTACACTACGATTTTCCTGCTCATAATTGAATGGCCCATGTTCAAAAACAATATACTCGGCTTCGAGAACATCAATCATAAGCATTTGTGGAGGTACTTCACCTTTATAATCAAAAGGAAGACGTACACCAAAACACTCTGTACGTGGAATACCCCAATCGCAGAGTCTGCCATCCGGGTCATTAATGTAAGCCATAATCTGACCGCTGCCACCGTTAGATTCACTCCCGCCCTCGTCATCCAATTTGCCCTTGATACTATCGAGTAAGCCGCAAATTGTTTCGCAGTCCTGTCCTGTAATAAGACTTTGCTTTTGCCAAAAATCCCAATACCCATTACTCTCATAGTTTTTAATGTGCAAAAATTTGTGAGTAGGAATGGTTACAAAATAAATGTTAAGATCATCTGTAGATTTCATCATACCAATCTCTCCAAATCCGAAAAAGTAGCGGTCGAAAGAGTTTATTTTTGTACGAAGGGCGACAGGCATAGGCTTTTTCCGGTATTCACTTGGAGTTACACCATATGTTCCCTTGAAAGCCCTGGTAAAAGCTTCATGTGATGAAAAACCATAATCAAAAGCAATATCCAAAATGCTCTTTTCACTATCCCGAACCTCTTTTAGTGCAAAGGCTAATTTTCTATGCCGTAGATAATCCCTAAATTGCATTCCCGATATTTCCTTAAATTTTCTCGTAGTATGAAATTCGGAATAACCTAACTTGTGAGAAAGAAATCGTAGCGTTATTGCTTCACTGTTACGATTCTTAATACACTCGTCAATTTCATTAACGATTATTTGGATTTGCTTGTGCCACTCGTACAATTGGTCTGTTCACCTCGTTTCAACCACTCTATAGTCATTGTAGAGTAATGGAATTTGCATTGCTTGATTCTACTTGCGGAAAAGAGATGACAATTCAAACGTTTTGGTCCTACTATTTCGGAATCTCATCATGAAACGGTACCACTATTTCGTTTGGATCGTTAAGGAATACATATTGAATCTCAGACTCCTCTTTGCATTTAGTGGTCGGTGTAGAACTCTATCGTTCTGTCAAAGTTATTTCCGCAAGCAGCTTAAGCCTGTCCTGCATTCGCAGGATGGACAAGAAGCATGGAGTATCGGGAGGCATTAAACAAAAGGGCTCGGACCCGTTGAGACATGGGAGTGAAAATGACATGCCCCTACAGTTGTTCCAAGCCACCGCCTCCTCAATTTCCTTCTTATCTCACATTTAGCTAAAGGGTAAAATCCTACGAATTCATGAGCCTGCATGAGTAAACTAAATCATTTCGGAGGAGTTCAATGCCCATCTCATTCCGGGTAATGGTGATGATTAGGCCCTGTTAGAGTCTGGCGAACGTGATGTAATCGACTTGGACAGGTTCTGCCAATTCCATCCGAAATGCCCGGTTGATCTGTCCCCGGTGATATTGCCCATGTAAAATGACCTGCGACAAGATATCCCGGACGGACGTTTGGAACGGGACTCCGTTCTGGTTCGCATAATCGACCCTCACGTCCAAATCAGATTCCTCGAGCCCTTCGATATACACACGATATTTCTCGGCGTTTTCTTCGAACATCGTTCGGATCGCCGTCAGGTCCTCCGCTTCCTCCCACAACGAATATTGCGCACTACCCTTGCCCTGCAATCGGGACAGCCAGACTCGTTCCGCAACCGCAACATGCCGAACCAGCTTCAGAAGGTCCTTGTTCTTCATCTCACTCTCCTCGAGCGCTTCTAAGATTTGTGCGTCCGCCCAGTACAGGTGGTCCATCATACACTTGATCGTCTTCATTTTCGTTTCCCCCTCTTCGTCTCATTGATTAATTGAACCTACCGTTTCCCGTAATTGGTCATTTATTTCACAAATCATCATAATCTTCATCAGTCAAAGGTTCTATTTTTTATCGCGCTCAATGGAATCAGGAGACGTGTGTCGTCTTTTGGTTAGAATCAGAAAATATAAAAGATGAGACCTTTGCCCTCGGCTACAGTTTGGCTGTAGAAACGCCGGATTTCGTTAAAATGCTGTAGCAGGTAGGCAAAGAACGCATCCTTATCCTCGTCTGAAACAATATCAGGTTCAAGAGGATATACTTCTTCCTTAACCATGGCCGGGAAATCATACCGCAAGCGGAGCTGCGCTTCATCCAGCTCAGAAATAACCTGATGAGCTTCTGCAACTTGCTTGGCACGTAAGGAAAACGCCCCGAATGAGCCAAAATCGATGCCTTTGTCTGATGTCAGCGGAACAACATAACTAAGAGGGGCATCTCCATCGGAAATAACTCCACAAAGCAAGTAGTGAATCGCCTCCCAGGATCTATCAATGTCCAGTCCGGGATAATCGTCTATTTTCAAGCTATTCAATGCAATGTCGCCTGTAACAATTTGTTGCACTAGGTTGTCATCCATAGCAAAGTAATATCCACGCATTCCCATGTTGTCATCCTTCCTTCCATTCTAGTAGTGACTATACTGCCCTATCATAATGTAACCTCTGGATTTATCCCGCAGGATAGAAAAAGAGTGAAGATCAGCCCCCTACGTAATCATAATATCTTGTGCGCACAAGTTACTACATCCCGTTTAAGATAGGTATGTCCTACACTCTTTAACTAATGAATTTTATGTGTAAAATATATAGTCTCCCACAGCTGTCACCGAAACCATATCCCATATACGGCGAGTCCGACTAATAGTCTTGACTACGGACCCAGCTGACGCTATTGGCGAATTTATAGCCCTTGGAGCAAGTTTGCGGACTCCAGCGCTGCTATTCTCTCGCAAGCGGTGCATATATAGCCCTTTTCATGCAAATAACGACTATGTGGTCCGATAGCATTCCAAAAAGGACGTATTCCCGCGTTTAGGGTCATCTGTGTCCGCTAGCGGCTTCGTACATGCAAATGTGATGTAATCACCCGTGTTCCATATAAACTTCCAGTTAGACTATGACTCCACTGTTAATTGACCCGTATCCATATTATTAAGCACAAGTTTACCTTCCAGCGGGGTGCCGTCTTCGCTCGCAAGCTTCAGCTTACCCGTACGGCCCTTTTCAATTAATGCCTTTACTTGTGTATCTGTAAGGGTACGCCCGTGGTTCTCTTTCCAGATCACGAACTTGCAGCCTTCTTTGTAATGAGAGCAGCCGTAGCCTTTTTTACCCATAAAAATCATCCCGCCACAGCCAGGACGCGGGCAGTTTCCGATAATTTTCGGACCTGAATTTGCTGATTCTTCTTCGTTAGCAGGTTTACGTTTTCTTGGCGCGGCAGGTTTATCGCTGGTTTTACGAGATGTACCTCCACCATTCCGACCTTTAGCCCCTGTGTTCACAGAAGGAGTTTCCCCTTCAAAAGAAGTTTTGGACGCCCGAGACTGCACACGAACCTTGTCCACGATCATGCAGGCAAATCTTTTTACATTCTCCATAAATTGTCCGTCCGACGCCGTACCTCTGGATATCTCGTTCAAGCGACGTTCCCACTGACCGGTCATTTCAGGTGAAGTCAACAGCTCGATGCCCGCTCCACGTATCAGTTCAATAGCCGTTCGTCCTTTTTGCGTGATGGCGATTTTTTTACCTTGCATTTCAATGTATCCGACATTCTTAAGCCGTTCAATGGTTGCAGCACGGGTGGCGGGAGTACCCAGCCCTGAATCCTTCATAGCATCCCGAAGCTCTTCGTCTTCAATCTGCTTTCCGGCACTTTCCATCGCTCTAAGCAGCGTGCCTTCCGTATAGTGTTTTGGCGGCTGTGTATCTTTCTCTTTAACGATAGCGTCACTACAGATCACCTCATCTGCCGGAGCGATTGCGAACGGTTCATTCACTTCAATCTCTTCGTCTTCCTCATCATCCTTGTTTTTTCCCTTGGACGACTTCGCTTTATCTTTTTTCTGGTCCGCGTAAATTACCTTCCAACCGAGACTTAATAATTCCTTAACAGTAGTTTTGAACTTTTCGTCCTCTACATCAGTCATAACCGTATGCACTTTATATTCCGCAGCCGGATAGAACTGTGACAAAAAGCGCCGCACAATCAAATCATACAGCTTCCCCTCATCCGCACTAAGCCCTGTTGCTTTCCGATATGTAGGCAAAATCGCATGGTGATCCTCGACCTTGGAGGGATTGCAGATAAATTTGTTTCCTTTATGAACGAGATTACGATTCGCGCCCTTCACCCATTCATCATAAGCCGTCCCTTGGAGCGCAGATAAAGTCTTATGCATCTCCGGAATATTTTGTTCTGTAACATAGTTAGAATTCGTCCGCGGATAGGATATCACCTTATGCTTTTCATATAAGGCTTGTGCGATATCGAGTGTTTTTTTAGCGGAAAAAGCGTACTTCCCATTCGCCTCCCGCTGCAGCAGCGTTAAATCATACAGTTTATTCGGATACTCTTTCGTTTCCTTAACCTCATAAGAGTCAATTCGTCCCGGTTTTCCTTTGACCTTGTCAGCCAGCGCCTCCGCCTTCTCACCATCAGTGAGGCGGTCACCCTGCCACATACCTTTATAAGTCATTTCATTTTGTGTAAAATGGCCCTCCACCTCAAAAAACTTAAGGGATGAGAACGCCTCAATCGTCTTCTGGCGATCATAAATAAGTGCAAGTACTGGGGTCTGAACTCTCCCCACAGACAGCAGAACATTATGTTTCGTAGTAAATGCACGTGATCCGTTCATACCGATTAGCCAATCGGCTTCACTGCGCGCTTTTGCCGCTTTAGTTAGATTCTCGTACTCCGCCCCATCCTTTAGCTCTTGAAAGCCTTTGCGGATTGTCTCTGGTGTCAAATCGGAAATCCACAGCCGTTTCACAGGATGTTCAAGCTTCAAATGCCGCTGAATGAGCGAAAATATATGCTGGCCTTCTCGCCCGGCGTCACAAGAATTTACCAGCAGATCGCTTCGTTTAGCCAGCTCTCCGATTACCTTCAGCTGATCAATGGTCCGCGCATTAGGAACCAGCTTGAATTGGTCCGGAATAATGGGAAGATCATTAATATTCCATTTTTTGTATTTCACATCATATGCATCCGGCTCAGCCAATCCGATTAGATGCCCTATTGCCCATGTAATAATGTACTGCTCCCCTTCAAGATAGGAACGGTAATTTTTAGCCTTTGGTTCTATTGCGGCGGCGATATTCCGCCCCATGTCCGGTTTCTCCGCAATAATAAGTGTCTTCAAAAACATTCGCTCCTTACCTTCTCGTTCTTAAGTCCAAAACAGGTCCAGTACTCTATTATAACATTAACCTCGGTTTTTTTTAATCGACCGGACTTTTCATAGTCTTTCGTTTGATTTAAAATAAGTTGGTATAAGCGTATTCATGTATCGGAGGGAAACAAACCTTGTATGAGAATCACAGATTTACAGAACCTTTTTCAGATCGAAGCCTCACCGCCCTGAAGGCGGATTGTGAGCAGTGCTTTGGCTTGTGTTGTGCCGCATTGCCTTTTGCTGCTTCCATAGATTTCGCTAGAGACAAAGACGCTGGACAGCCATGTCACAATCTACAGTCGGACTTTCGCTGTGGTGTACATACAGAGCTAAGAGAATTAGGCTATCGTGGTTGTACGGTCTATGACTGTTTTGGAGCTGGGCAAAAGATTTCTCAAGTCACTTATGCTGGAGAAGACTGGAGGAAAAAGCCGAAAACTGCGAAGCAAATGTTCGAGGTATTTCCGATCATGTGGCATTTGCACGAGCTGCTCTGGTATTTACATGAATCTTTAAACTTAGAAATAACCCGTACAATCCATACGGAGCTGCAAACAGCTCTCGATGAAACGGAACAGCTCACTTTACTTAATCCTGAAGCACTTGTAAAAGTGGATGTTGCCGCTCATCGAGCAAAAATCAATATGTTACTGTTGCAGGTCAGTGAGCTTGTACGAACTGAGGCTCGCCGTAAACTAAAGAAATCAGCGAAGAATTTCAGTCGAGGTGCCGACCTTATGGGAGCTAAGCTCAAAGGAGCCGATCTTAGAGGCGCCAATTTGAGAGGAGCCTATTTAATAGCCGCAGACCTTAGGGACGCTGATCTCAGAGGTGCAGACCTTATTGGGGCAGACTTTCGCGATACTGACCTTAGAGGTGCTAATTTAGCAGAAGCTCTCTTTCTCACTCAGGCACAGATCAATGCGGCAAAAGGCAATACTCTCACAAAATTACCAGCAACACTCTCCTGCCCTGATCATTGGCATTCCCATTAAATGAAAAAAGATCATTTATATCAGCGGTGAATAGAATTGTTTGATCCGAGACACAGCTTCCATAATTTCTAAGACTTCTTTCCCCGCTGTGTTTCGTTTCAGATACTCTACTCTTCCCTGTGATGCTTCCTTGCCCACAACTATTGATAGAGGTATCCCGATCAAGCTTGAATCTTTAAATTTCACGCCAGCGCGTTCATCCCTATCATCAATCAGCGTCTCAATGCCAAGCTTGGTTAGTTGATCATAGAGACCTTCGGCAACCGTCCGCTGCTCACTATCCTTGCCGGACATTATCAAGATATGAACCTGATAAGGTGCCAATGCTGCTGGCCACATTAATCCATCCTCATCATGATGCTGTTCAGCAATAGCGGATAAAAGCCGTGAGATACCAATTCCGTAACAGCCCATAATCATAGGTTGACTTTTGCCTGAAGAATCTAAGTAAGAAGCGCCTAGCTTTTCACTGTATTTAGTACCTAATTTGAAGACATGACCCACTTCAATCCCTTGATGAAAATGCAAAATACCCTCCAAACAATGCGGACAAACTTCACCTTCTGCTACATTCCGAAAATCCCCCACATGCCCAAGCGAAAAATCTCTGCCGGGTACGACATTACGGAAGTGATAATCTTTTTCTCCCGCCCCTGTAATCCCTTGAGTCATATCAGCTACTGCCGCATCTGCTAGGACAGTAAGCGTTAAGCCTACAGGTCCTACAAATCCACTTTCAACGCCCGCTAAGGATTTCACAGACTCGTAGTCAGCAAGCTTAATCTCATTCGTTCCTAAATATTTACTTACCTTTATTTCATTGACTTCATGATCACCCCGGACCAGTACAGCAAAAATCTGTCCGTCACCTTCATAGATTAATGTTTTGATAATCTGGTCTGGCCGGATATCTAGCTCCTGCTCTAGTTGCTCAATTGTGCGCAAATCAGGAGTGAGGAATTTCTCTATCTCCGGTACTTGTATGACAACTTCATTTTTTACAGGCCGCACGGACTCTGCCTGTTCCAGATTGGCCGCATAATCACAAACGGTGCATGCTGCAATCGTATCCTCCCCAATATCAGCCAGCGCCATAAATTCATGACTGCCGCCCTCGCCTCCAATCGCACCGGAATCCGCATGGACAGCACGGAATTTCAATCCACATCGCTCCAATACCCGGTGATAAGCCTCGAACATTTGGATATATGATTTATCTAGACCTTCCAGGTTTGTGTCAAAAGAGTAAGCATCCTTCATCAAAAACTCTCTGCCTCTCAGCAGTCCAAAACGTGGTCGGCGTTCATCTCGGAACTTGGTCTGAATCTGATATACGGTAATAGGAAGCTTACGATAGGAGCTGATCTCATTCCGGACGAGTGTGGTTACTACTTCCTCATGTGTAGGACCTAGTATGAATTCCCGCTCATGACGATCCCGCAGCGTCATCAGCTCCTTACCGTATACCTCATATCGGCCTGATTCTTTCCAGAGCTCCGCAGGCTGCATAGATGGCATCAATACCTCCTGAGCCCCAGAGACATCCATCTCATGCCGCACAATCGCTTCTATTTTCCGTAAAACACGTCTGCCAAGCGGTAAATAAGTGTACACACCCGCTGCTAATTGGCGGATATATCCCGCACGCAGCAGCAGCTGATGACTGCTTGTCTCCGCCTCTGAAGGTGCCTCACGCAGAGTTGTTAATAAAAGATTACTTTGACGCATATTTGTACCCTCCCTAAAAATGAACGCTCTAAACGCAAAAAGACACATTCGTCAGGGACGAATGTGTCGTGATACCACCCTTATTTAACCGCCAGCCCGTACAAAGTCTACATGGCAATCCTCGATCGAATAACGGCCGATTCCGGCAGCGGTTATACGCTGCAGCTACCCAGGCAGGATACCATCCACACGTATTTGAGGAACCTTTCAGCCGGTGAGTTCCCTCTCTGTTCTAACGCTACTAGGATCGTAAGTCCTTGGTCAATGCTTTTGTCATTTAAATATTGTATTAAATCTATATGAAAATAATATTTCCGTCAAGCGTCGGCTCCAAAAAGAAGCCGCTTCTCCAGCAGGTAAACTGCTTTTGAAACGGCTTCTTGAATTAATGCCTAGACAAGAACGCTTGAGCCCATCAGGTATTTATCCACTTCACGTGCAGCTTCGCGACCTTCGTTGATGGCCCAGACCACCAAGCTTTGACCACGACGCATATCGCCCGCAGCAAACACTTTATCCACGTTCGTATTGAATTTGCCGTAACGTGCTTTCACATTGGTACGACGATCAGTCTCCAGGTTAAGCTCCTCAACAATATCTTGCTCCGGTCCATCGAAACCAATAGCGATGAGAGCGAGTTGAGCAGGATATACAGCTTCCGTTCCAGGAACGGGCTGGTAGATTTTACGACCTGTCTCATCCACGATCCGGCGGATCTGCACCGTATGAAGCTCCTTCAAGTTCCCCTCTTCATCCCCAACAAATTTAGTGGTCATGATAGAGAATTCACGCGGATCATCGCCAAAAATAGCTTTCGCTTCTTCTTGCGCATAATCCAAGCTGTACACATTCGGAAATTGTGGCCAAGGATTAGCAATCGGATCCCGTTGCAGAGGCGCTTTTTCATGTGTACCAAATTGAGTGATACTGCCGCAGCCATGACGAAGCGCTGTGGCAACACAGTCAGATCCTGTATCCCCGCCACCCAAGACGATTACATCTTTACCTTCAGCGGATACATAGTTACCATCCTCCAGATTGGAATTCAAGTAACTCTTGATCGTGCCATTTAAATAATCCATGGCATACATAACGCCCTTAAGCTCACTGCCTTCAATGTTGAAACGGCGTGCTTTAGTAGCTCCACCACACAGAACGACCGCATCATACTCATCAACAAGCTGCTGAGCCGGAATGTCTTTACCAATCTCAGTGTTCACTACGAAGTTAATCCCTTCAGCAGCCAGCAAATCTACACGACGTTGTACAACTTTTTTATCAAGCTTCATAGTAGGTATTCCATATGTCAGCAGTCCGCCAATGCGGTCACTGCGCTCAAATACAGTTACAGAATGTCCAGCCTTGTTAAGCTGTGCTGCTGCGGCAAGTCCAGCAGGTCCAGAGCCTACGATTGCAATTTTTTTGCCAGTCCGTTTCTCCGGAGGATTAGGTACAACCCAGCCCTCTTCAAAACCCTTATCAACGATCGCAAGTTCAATTGTTTTGATGGTTACCGGCTGTCCGATCAGGCCCACTGTGCAAGAGCCTTCACAGGGAGCGGGACAAATACTGCCTGTGAATTCAGGAAAGTTGTTTGTCTTATGCAGACGTTCCAGTGCTTCTTTCCAGAGTCCACGATACACCAAGTTATTCCATTCCGGAATTAAATTGTGTACTGGACAACCTGAGGTCCCGCCAGCCATATCAATACCTGTATGGCAATAGGGGGTTCCGCAATCCATACAACGTGCGCCCTGTGTCCGAAGCTCGTCCTCGGATAAATGATGGTGGAATTCTTCCCAGTCCTTTACCCGCTGCTCAGGATCCCGATCACCTGGGAGCTGCCGTTTATACTCCATAAAACCTGTAGGTGTAGACATGTTTACGTTTCCCCCATCCGTTCTCTTCGTGTTGAAGTATAGTACATTGTAGCATATTGCGGCTTCGTATGGTTGTCAGCAACGCAATGAAGTACCTGCACATTCTATTCTATACCTATACATAATCATTTCTAATTTTAATTATAGTAACATTCATCACTTTTGCACAGTAATGGATAAATCTACTGATTATTTGTACTATTTCACATGTTATGTCAGAGAAAACGTTTTATTGCTATTCCGTACGTTCATAAACAAGGAAACGGTAATCATACGGATTCTTCTCATCACGAATTCCCTTGATATTGGAGACCTCTTTCCACATCCTCCAGTCAATCTCAGGAAACCGGGTATCTCCTTCAAAATCCTGTTCGATCTGCGTCAACATCAACTTGTCAGCATACGGCAACATCAACCGGTAAATTTCCGCACCACCGATTACCATCAGCTCATCTTCTTTTCTACCCTCGCTGAGAGCCTCTTCAAGCGTGTGTAGAACCTCTGCACCTTCAGCTGAATAATCAGTATCCCTAGTTAGAATTAGGCTCGTTCTGCCCTTCAAGGGCTTGCCTCCGAGCGAATCCCATGTTTTGCGGCCCATTAGCATTCTTTTGCCCAATGTTTCTGCTTTGAAATAAGCAAAATCCAGCGGCAAATGCCAAGGCATATCGTTATCTTTTCCTATGACATGATTGGCACCCATTGCCCATATTAAGCTAATACTCATGAAGTTCTCTCCTTCCTCCATACTAAAGTAAAAAACTATATTGCCAAAAATTATATTTGCGAATCTTCATTTACAATTACGTTATACTGCGATCGGCGCTTTTATCGAAGGATGCGGATTGTACCCCTCAATGACCAGATCTTCCAGTTCAATATCAAAAATTGATTTCTTCTGTGAATTAATAACCAGTGTAGGCAATGCTCTTAATTCTCTTGATAATTGCTCTTTCACTTGCTCAACATGGTTTGAATAGATATGCGCATCACTAATGCTGTATACAAACTCGCCTACTTCTAGCCCACATTCGTATGCGATTAAATGTGTAAGTAAGGAGTAAGATGGAATATTGAAGTTTGCCCCGAGAAAAGAGTCCGCACTGCGTTGCAGCAAGTGACAGCTTAGTTTACCATTTGCAACGTAGAACTGGAACATAACGTGGCAGGGCGGTAACGCTGCTTTGCTTCCTTTCGTCCCAGCATTTATAACATCTTCCGGGTTCCATGCGCTGACAATTAAACGCCGAGAATCAGGATTTGTTTTGATCTGATGAATAACGTCTTGTAATTGGTCAATTGATTCGCCAGTTGAAGATGTCCAATTCCGCCATTGCTTACCGTAAACGTTTCCTAGCTCGCCATATTTCGCAGCAAACTCATCATCTTCTAAGACACGATCACAGAATGATTTCATCTCTGCTTGATATAATTGATTAAAATCTTCATCAACTAAACAACGATTCCCGAAGTCTGTCATATCCGGGCCTGCATATTCGTCCGATTCAACCCATCTTTTAAAAGCCCATTCATCCCAAATATGATTATTATTTTTCAATAAATAACGAATGTTGGTATCGCCTTTAATAAACCACAATAACTCACTTGCAATTAAGCGAAACGGTGTACGTTTTGTTGTAAACAGCGGGAAGCCTTTTGATAAATCAAATCGCATCTGATAACCAAATACACTAATTGTACCAGTTCCTGTACGATCTTCTTTTTTCACACCATGATCCAAAATATATTGTAAAAAATTCAAATAGGTTTGTTCTAACTCATTCGTCAAAGTATTGCACCTCCGTAATATTTCACCTCATATATTATATCTGAAAAATCCGATTTTTGTAGAAGGTAAGATAATTTTTAAATATATTTAATAATCGGGTTACCTATTCAATTATAAAGGATTGATTCAGCAATTGTATCTCTACTCCGCTATCCTAAGCTCCACTCTTGCCCCATAAGCCCGAAGGCTTGCTTGTCCACCCACAGGAAAGGTAATCATCGGCGATGTATGTCCAAAGTCCACGTCTGCAATCACAGGAATATCGGATAATTCTTCTTTTGAGCGGATAATTGTGGTCAGTAGCTTCTTTGACATACGCGATTCTTTTTGGAACCTGCCGATCACCAACCCTTTGACCTCTTCAAACTCAGGCTGATGAATTAGGGATTGCAGATCTCGATCAAAGGTTGCAGGTGCTGACTCATAATCATCCTCAATGAACAAGATAGAATTTTTTAAACTTGGCATATACTCTGTTCCCTGCAAAAGATTTAAAGTGCATAAATTGCCACCAATAATCGTTCCTTTCGCTTCCCCATCATTGATAATGAAAGGACCTTCATTTTTAATAAATATCCGGTTTTCCTGATCCAGATACCACTCATCATCACTCCAATGCCTGGAAGGCTGCACTAGAATTTCTTTATTGTCCATCATCAGCTTGCGGAAATATTCGATGGTATATTCATTATCGTGGAGCATCGCAAATGTGGAAAAATGCGGTCCGGAGTATGTAACTAATCCTGTTTGAGCATAAATCGCATTACTTAGTGCAGTAATATCCGAATAACCACATAAACGCTTTGGATTCTCTGCAATGATTGAATAATCGATATAACGCAGGAGCTGGTTACTATTGAAGCCCCCAATGGTCGTTAATATTCCTTTCACTTTGGGGTCTAAAAAGGCTTCGTGCAAATCCTCAATTCTCGAATCAATAGAAGAGGAAACAAAATCATCCGTCTCAAAAGAATTTGTTGAAATGGATATCCGAAAACCTAACCGTTCAAGCTGCTCTTTAGCGATTTTTCTTTGCTGAGCATCGATTAATGACAAACTTCTGGAAGGAGAGATAATACGCAGCTCATCTCCAGGCTTTAATTTATCAGCTCTCATCATTGAACCTCCCTATATTTATAAAATACAGATTAAGTAATTGCTCTTCCTCCCAGTATATCTCTTTTCAAAAAAGTGGAAAACACAAAAAAAGGCGGAACGCATTTGCGTCCGCCTTTCTGTTGCCTGCTAGAGCAATTTTTGGAGAAAAATTATTTCATTACATGAATTGGGTGACCTTCAACCAATTCAGCAGCTTCCATGACGATTTCGCCAAGGGTTGGATGCGCATGAATAGTCAAAGCGATATCTTCAAGCGTTGCGCCCATTTCGATTGCCAAACCAAGTTCAGCGATCAAGTTAGAAGCTTCGATACCAACGATTTGAGCTCCCAGTACCAAATTGTTCTCGGAGTTAGCAACAATTTTGATGAAGCCTTCTGGGCTGTTCAAAGATACTGCGCGACCATTTCCTGCGAATGGGAATTTGCCGCTTTTCACTTTGTAGCCTTTGTCTTTTGCTTCTTTTTCAGTCAAACCAACGCTTGAACACTCAGGATCTGTAAATACAACAGCTGGGATGACTTTGTAGTCAACAACAGATGTAAGTCCTGCAATTGCTTCAGCAGCGATTTTACCTTCGTAAGAAGCCTTGTGAGCCAAAGCAAGACCTGGAACAACGTCGCCGATAGCGAAGATGGTAGGAATGCTTGTGCGTCCTTGGTGATCAACTTTGATCAATCCGCGCTCGTCGAGCTCAAGACCGATCAGATCCAGACCAAGTTCACCGTCAGTGTTAGGACGACGACCTACAGTAACAAGCAAGTAATCTGCTGTAACTTCTTTGGACTCGCCACCAACAGAGTATTTCACGGTTACTTCTTTGTCGTTCTGAACAGCACTTTCAGCTTTAGCGTTAGTTACGATTTCGATGCCAGTTTTAGCCATGTTTTTCGCAACAAGACGAGTCATATCTTTATCGAAGCCTGGAAGTACAGTATCCAAACCTTCGATGATTGTTACTTTAGTGCCAAATTTAGAGTACATTTGACCAAGCTCGGCACCGATGTATCCACCACCGATTACGATCATGCTCTTCGGAATTTCTGGAAGTTCCAGAGCTTCAGTCGAAGACAGAATACGTCCGCCGAATGGGAAAGGTTTAAGTTCAATTGGACGGGAACCTGTAGCAATGATGCAGTGTTTGAAGCGGTAACGTGGAGATTCATGATCATTGAACACACGTGCTTCTGTGTCGCTGATAAACATGCACTCGCCGTTAAATACTTCAATTTTGTTGCCCTTCATCAAGCTAGTCACACCGCTAGTCATTTTTTTAACTACGCTGTTCTTGAATTCTTGAGTTTTGGCAAAATCCACTTTAACATTCTCAGCTGTAACGCCGAAAACTTCACCATGCTGTGCGGATTCAAATTGATGCGCAGCAGCGATCAAGGCTTTAGAAGGAATACATCCACGGTTCAAACATACACCGCCGAGTTCCGATTTATCCACGATGAGGACTTTTTGGCCGAGCTGGGCGGCACGAATTGCCGCCACATACCCACCAGGACCTGCACCAATGACCAATGTATCAATATCTAGTGAAGCGTCTCCTACTACCATAATTATACCTCCATAACCAGCAGCTCAGGATTATTGAGCAGCGATTTAATGTAGTTCATAAAGTTTTGAGCAGTCGCACCATCGATAATACGGTGGTCAAAGCTGAGTGACAACGCCATTACTGGAGCAACTACGATTTCACCATTTTTCACAACTGCTTTTTCACTGATACGGCCAGTTCCGAGGATAGCCACTTCAGGGAAGTTGATGATTGGAGTAAAGAACATACCGCCAGCAGAACCGATGTTACTGATGGAGATCGTGCTGCCCTTCATTTCGTTAGCAGACAATTTACCGTCACGGCCACGAACGGCCAAGTCAGTGATGCTGCTAGCAATCATCCAAATGCTCTTACGGTCAGCGTCTTTGATAACTGGAACGATCAAACCGTTTGGTGTATCAGTAGCGATACCGATATTGTAGTATTTCTTGTAGACAATTTCGCCTGCTTCTTCATCAATCATAGCATTGAGTGCTGGGAATTGACGGGAAGCTGCAACAAGTGCCTTAACGATGAATGGAAGGTAAGTAACCTTAACGCCTTTTTTCTCAGCAATAGGTTTCATACGTGTACGGAATGCTACCAGTTCAGTAACATCTACTTCATCCATGATGGTTACGTGTGGAGCCGTGTAAGCCGATTTAACCATTGCGTTGGAGATCGCCTTACGAATACCCTTGAATGGTACACGTTCTTCTTCAAGACTAACGTTACCGCTAGCTGCTGCAGGTGCTGCTTTAGCTTCGGTTTTAGCAGCCTTAGGAGCTTCAGACGACGCTGCTGCTGCAGGAGCTGCTGGTGTAGAACCACCTTTCAAGAAGGCTTCTACGTCTTCACGAGTGATTTTACCACCTTTACCAGTTCCGTTCACTTTGGAAATATCCACTTTTTGCTCACGAGCAAATTTGCGAACGCTTGGTGTAGCCAAAACATCGCGGTCAGGAGCTGGTGTTACACTTGCAGATCCGCCTTCTTTAGCATCAGCAGGGCTTGTTGCTGCAGGGGAAGAAGTAGTGTTTGCACTTCCTTTTGCTGCATCGGCTTCAGCAGATGCATGACCTTCTTGTTCAGGAACGTCGCCTTCAGCAGCGATAATAGCTACAACTTCGCCTACGCGGCAAACTTGGCCATCTTTAGTCAGAACTTCCAATACAGTACCATTCACTGGACATGGAACCTCAACTACCGCCTTGTCATTTTGAACTTCCATGATGATGTCATCATCCGTTACCTTGTCACCGGCTTTGATATGCATTTTGATGATTTCACCTTCATGCAGACCTTCACCCAGCTCAGGGAAGCGATATTCAAAATTCGATGCTTTGTTAGATGCTGGAGCAGCTGGTGCAGCTGGCGCTTGAGCAGCAGGAGCTTCAGTAGCAGCACCCTCTTGATCAGGCACGTCACCTTCTGCTTCGATAATAGCCACTACTTCACCGACACGGCATACTTGACCGTCTTTTGTCAGAACTTCCAATACAGTACCGTTTACTGGGCAAGGCACCTCAACTACCGCCTTGTCATTTTGAACTTCCATTACGATATCATCATCCGTTACCTTGTCACCGGCTTTGATATGCATTTTGATGATTTCACCTTCATGCAGACCTTCACCTAGTTCAGGAAATCGGTATTCAAACTTTGCCACTTTGAAAACCTCCTCGTGAAATTGGGACTAACCTTATGATTTAAACTTTATAAGATGAAACAACGTTGTCATCCATATGGATGACAACTGTTTCTCGTAAAAATATTTAGAATTCCAAAACTTTCTTCACGCCTGCAATAATACGTGCAGGGTTTGGAAGCCATGTATCTTCTATTTGTGCGAATGGATACACAGTATCAGGACCTGCGATACGAAGCACAGGTGCTTCCAAGTGCAGTAGTGCTTTTTCATTGATTTGTGCGATAACTTCAGCAGCTACACCCGCACTCTTTTGTGCTTCTTGCACCACGATAGCACGGTTAGTCTTCTTCACAGACGCTACAATAGTATCGATGTCGATTGGACTTACAGTACGAAGGTCGATAATTTCAACATTAACGCCTTCTTTTTCGAGTTGCTCGGCTGCTTTGGTAGCTGTATGTACCATCAGCCCGTAAGTAATGATCGAAACGTCAGAACCTTCACGTACTACGTTCGCTTTACCAAGTTCAACTGTATATTCACCTTCTGGCACTTCAGCACGGAATGCATGATAAAGGTTCAAGTGCTCCATGAAGAAGACAGGGTCATTGTCGCGAATAGACGCGATTAGAAGTCCCTTCGCATCATATGGGTTTGAAGGAATTACAACTTTAATCCCTGGGCTTTGTGCGATCAAACCTTCGAGTGAGTCAGTGTGAAGCTCAGCAGCCTTAACTCCGCCACCAAAAGGAGTACGGAATACTACTGGAGCGTTATATTTACCGCCAGAACGCCAGCGCAAACGCGCTGCTTGAACAACGATTTGATCCAGTGCTTCAAAGATAAAACCTACGAATTGAATTTCAGCAATCGGACGGAAGCCTTGTACACCAAGACCAAATGCCAGACCGCCGATAGCGGACTCAGCTAGTGGTGTATCAAAAATACGATCTTCGCCAAATTCCTTTTGCAGACCTTCAGTTACACGGAAAACGCCGCCTACATTACCAACATCCTCTCCGAAGATAAGAACGTTAGGGTCACGATTCAGTTCAACGCGCATCGCGTCGCGAATCGCTTCTTTCATATTCATTTGTGCCATTGCCTGATATCCCCCTTATTCAAAATCGGCTTTTTGCTCTTCCAGATGTTTAGGTGTTACTTCGAACATGCTGTCGATCAAGCCAGGTATTGTCATTTTTTCGGTTTGTTCAGCTTTTTTGATCTGCTCGTTAACAGTAGCTTTCGCTTCATCTTTCACACGCAGTGTATCTTCTTCAGTCCAAAGACCTTTCTTCTCCAAATACTTGGCAAGACGGGCGATTGGATCCTTTTCACTCCATTGTCCTTCTTCTTCTTTCGAACGATATTTACTTGCATCGTCAGAAAGGGAGTGTGGACGGAAACGGTAAGTTACAGCTTCGATCAATGTAGCACCTTCGCCGTTGCGTGCACGTTCTGCAGCATCACGTACAGCACTGATTACTGCAAAGATGTCCATACCGTCAACCTTAATCCCTGGAATACCAGCTGCAACCGCTTTGTGAGCGATCGATTTGGAAGCCGTTTGTTTAGCGAACGGAGTCGTAATCGCATACCCGTTGTTTTGAACAAAGAAGATTACAGGCAGTTTAAAACGACCAGCAAAGTTCAAGCCTTCGTAGAAGTCACCTTCTGAAGAACCGCCATCACCAGTGTAAGTAATTGCAACATTCTTTTGTTTTTTCAATTTGAAGCCCATAGCAATACCAGTAGCGTGCAGGATTTGCGCACCGATGATAATTTGTGGCATCAATACATTAACCCCGTCAGGAATAGCTCCACCATGTTGGTGACCGCGGGAATATAAGAAAGCTTGGTACAATGGAAGTCCGTGCCATACTAGCTGCGGAATATCACGGTAGCCTGGGCATAAGAAGTCTTCTTTCTCCAAAGCGAACTCACTACCAATCATGGTAGCTTCTTGACCGGATACCGGTGCGTAGAAACCAAGGCGACCTTGACGGCCAAGGTTTACTGCACGATCATCCCAAGTACGGGTAAATACCATACGATACATAATTTCTTTCAGTTGATCGTCGGTTAAATCGGGCATCTTATCCTTATTGATAATTTCTCCATCCGGGGAAAGTACCGATAGAGCCTCGACGTCCTCTGTATACACTTCATAAGGAACTTTACTCATTATCTTCACCTCAATAAAAAAATTTGAATATCAGCTGCCTCTGTTATAATATTATTATACACCTGTTTAGTTACTTTCGTCAAAGAAATACTTATAAAATTTATATTCCTTCAAATTTTGTATGTATAACAGGTGAGAAAATTTTATATAACAGTTTAACACTTTTCCAACAAGTAAATGATTAATAACACAGTTACACATTTAATAATTTTAGCGTAACCCTGTGTGTATTGCAAAATTCGACAAGAAAGGTGACGTGACAACGATGAGCGATTCTGTTTTTCTGAAACGCACAATTGTAAAAGAAACGCTTTGGAGTGAACATCTGCAGGAGGAACGTAAATTACGTATCTATCTGCCCCCAGGCTACAATGAAGTTCTGAGTTACCCCGTGGTGTACTGCCAAGACGGAGAAGAATTTTTCAACTTTGGACGCATTGCTACACTTGCTGGACAACTTATTATAGAAGAAGATGTCGAGCCCTTCATTATCGTTGGTGTAGAAGTTAACGTCGCTGTTCGGACTCAAGAATACGCTCCGTTCGGCAGCCGATTCAAGGAGTACCTATCTTGCTTTTCCGAAGAGATTATTCCCTTCATTGAAAAAAATTATCCCGTACGCCGTACACCCGACGAACGAATCTTAGCCGGTGATTCCCTTGGAGGCAGCGTCTCCCTCCATCTCGCTCTTGCTTATCCAGCTATCTTCACACGTATCATCAGCCTATCCGGTGCATTCTATCCCGAATCACAAGCCATGCTGGCTAAAGAAGAAGATCTCTCCTGGCTCAACATTAATATGGTCGTTGGACTGCAGGAAACAGATTACCAGACTGATACAGGGACCTATGATTTTGTTCAGATGAACAGAGAAACAAAAGCATTGCTTGAAGCACGTGGAGCTACCGTATCCTACCGGGAGAAAGACGGTCGTCATCTCTGGGGCTTTTGGCAAAAGGAACTCCCTGAATCTCTACTCTATTTTTTAAACACATAATGCCTTATTGATAGAAGCAAAAAATGAACATCTAAAGAACGTATGTAGATTTCAGCCGTGTTTACGCTTACAGTTTAATCCAGCAAATTTCCTTAATTTACTTTAATACTAATCAGAGAGGCTGGAACCCAACCGGGTTACAGCTTTTCTCTTATCACCATTTCTAGCAAAACATCACAGCCTGCATTGATCAAATCATACACCTGTTCAAAATTACCTGTAAAATAAGGGTCTGGTACTTCTCTCAATTCTTCCTCAGGCAATAAATCCATGAAGAACAAAAGCTTAGCCTCTTCCCCACCAGGAACCTTTCGAACATTCTCTCCATTAGACTTGTCCATGCAGACGATATAATCAAACTTCTGAAAATCCTCGCTACTGACCAAACGCGCTGCCATATTTGCATAACTAATCTTGTTTTGATCAAGTATACGTCTAGTCCCTTCATGCGGTTCCTTACCTATATGCCAATCTCCAGTTCCTGCAGAGTCAACCAGAATCTTATGTGAAAGCTCTCGTTCATCAATCTTATGGCGCAGAACGGCCTCCGCCATTGGTGAGCGACAAATATTACCCAGACAGACAAATAGCACGTTTACGATTTCATTCACCTCCCAATTGTTAAAACATTAGTAAATATGAATTTATGCACATAAAAAATCGCACACTATCATTTTAGCGTTGTCTTGGTCAATTGTGCAACTTTTCGATCTGCATTATACTGGGACAGGATAACCAACTAGAGTTTTAGAGGAGGAATGGATGTTATGCCATCCAAACGAGTTGTTATTTTTGCCGGTGGAGAACTATCTCCGGAATATTTCGCTCTATTAGATGAAGAAGATTTTATTATCGGTGCGGACCGGGGTGCATTATTCCTCATCTCACATGGATATATACCCGATATTGCGGTAGGTGATTTTGATTCTGTATCGCCTGAGGCTTTTCAGGATATTCAATCCAAAAGTAAAAAAACAATCACTTGTGACGCCGTGAACAAGGATTTAACCGACAGTGAGATGGCACTCGATATTGCAATGAATCAGCAACCTGATTCTATTTTACTATTAGGAGTTACAGGCACTCGAATTGATCACTCCTTAGCCAGCATTCAAATGATGACAAGGGCTCTGCAACGTCAAATCAATTGCTACGTGATGGATTCTAATAACTATGTGACACTTACCGGATCCCAAACAGTCATTGAAGATTTGGGCTACACCTATGTATCTTTGCTTCCATTAACTCCTGAAGTAACAGGGATTACATTAGAAGGATTTCAATATCCTTTGAATGATGCTACTTTAAAGCTAGGGCAATCTCTAGGTGTAAGCAACAAACTGATTTCCTCCACTGGAACAGTTAGAATACGTAGTGGATTATTGCTGATTATCCAGAGCAAAGACTAAATACATAGTGATATAGAAACATCCTTGTAACTTTTGTTTCAAAATTAAAAAGCCGTTAAATCCTTTATATATCAAGGGGTTTGCGGCTTATTTTATTGCTCAAAATATCAAGTTATTAATTTTTTGTAACTTTTAATGAATTTTTAATAAAACGCTTACAACCCAGGCCCAGCCTCACTTTATTGCTGCTCTACCAAATTTTATGACATAGATAACCTGCTATACTACGAATCAGGCAAGCAAGACAAGCCAAGCAAGACAGATTGATATACTAACTTTGGAGGTACTTACAACATGAATAAACAACAATGGATAAAAAAAGCGATTGTTATAGGAATGGTTACTACAATGGGCTTAGGAACAATGATGGCAACTGGTGTAGGTGCAACTAAAGTTGAAGCCGCTACGGTGTCCAAAGGACAAAGCGTTGTCAATTTCGGAAAAAACTTTATGGGAACTCCATACAAATTCGGAGCCTCTACTTCTACTACTAAGGTTTTTGACTGCTCTTCCTTTATGAAACATATCTTTAATAAATATAATGTATCATTACCCCGCACAGCTGCGGCTCAATCAAAAGTAGGAACTGCTGTATCCAAAGCTAACCTTCGTGTCGGCGATCTTGTATTCTTCTCCAGCGGCAGCAGAGCAACTGGTAAAAATGTAACTCACGTAGCTGTTTACGCTGGAAACGGTAAAATTCTGCACACTTACGGTAAACCAGGTGTTACGGTTTCTGATCTTAATTCTGGTACATGGAAAAAGACTTATCTAAAGGCTCGCCGCGTACTGTAAACAACAGCTCTATAGTAGAGTCTTTTCTATAAAAGAGAATTAGTCTCAGGATGTGGTGCTGCCTTCGGGCACCCTCATTACATATCCTGTTCCGCGAACAGTATGAATCAACTTGTTCCGGTACCCTTTATCAATTTTTAAGCGGATATGCCTGATGTATACATCTACAACATTGGTATCTGCATGGAATTGATATCCCCATACTTGTTTGAGTATTTCCTCGCGGGAACATATAATCCCTCGATTCGCAGCGAGATAATATAGAAGATCGAATTCTTTATGCGTCATCTTAAGCTCGATCCCTTCACGGGTGACCAGCCTGCGGCTGGGATCGAGCATTAAACCATCTACCTTTAACAGATGTTTTAAATTTCGACGCCGACCCGTGAGGGTTAATAAATTTAGAATTCTACATTTAAATTCACCGGTATGTAGTGGTTTTGTCATGAAATCATTCCCTCCGGCTAAAAAGGCCGCAACTGCTCCGTTACCAGATAATTCTTCGGAAATCACCATGACCGGAAGAATCATTCCCTCATCTCTTACTGCGGAAATGATTTTCCATCCTTCCCATGTTCCCACCTCGCCTAAATCAGCAAGCAGTAATACCGGTTCTACTTCAGAAATGGATAAGCGAAGATCTTCGGGATCTTCGCTTTTTGTTATTTGCAGACCGATATCATTAAACACTTTCGCAATAGCGTCTAGTTCTTCCTCTCCTCTTCCGTTTCCCGCAGACATGTACCATATCATTTGCTCACTCACGAAGATCCCCCGTATCCATCAGACATGCATCAGCATCCCATTAATAGATATAGAATCCCCGGAAAACAAAGAGACCATTCCTATGAAATGGCCTGAAGATCTGTTTATTATGCTTTTTATCCAAAATATCGATGATAAAAGCTACGGGCAGCGGCAATATCCTTCGTTCCATGGATCAATGCCCGGCCATCTGCGAAGATCACCATCCGGTAAGGACCTTCCTTAAAGGAAATCAGATAAGGATTGCTCTCTACCTCACCGTCTCCTAAACGAGACAGACGACTGGCTGTTTCCTGCAAGTTAAGTTTCTGCGGCCGGGCAGGGCGGATCTGTACGGTATCCCTGCCACAAAGCACATCACTTCGTTCCGTATTTGAGGCTGTTAGATAAGGGTAGATCGGATGAGTCCCACAAGAAGGACAATTCTCCTTTTTAGCACTTTTCACGCCAATTTCTTGATGTTCATTACGCCATACATCGAAAGTCAGCAGTTTATTTCGTAATTGGTCCTTACGGTTACCGAGAAGTTTTAACGCCTCAGCCGTAGCATTTGCAGTAACCAATTGCACGGCCTGTGGGAGAATACCCGCTGTATCACAGGTATCTCCCCCTAGTGGGACTGTACCTAAAAGACAATGAAGACATGGCGTTTCTCCAGGCAAAATCGTATATGTAATTCCATAGCTTCCTACACATGCTCCATAAATCCAAGGGATATTATTCTTTTGGGCAATATCATTAATGATGAGACGTGTATCGAAATTATCAGTCCCATCCATAATCAGGTCCACCCCTGAGATGAGTCCTTCCAGCTCTTCCTTCCGCACATCCATAACATGCGCTTCTATGACAACCTCAGAATTAATCTGCTGCAGTCTGTTCTGGGCTGCAATGGCTTTTGGAGCTCTCTCCTGCGCATCCATCTCGGTATACAGCTGTTGGCGCTGCAGGTTACTCCACTCTACATAATCGCGGTCAACGATAAGAACATGCCCAACCCCACAGCGGACTAATGTCTCTGCAATCCCTGTACCTAACGCACCCGCACCAACTACAAGCACTTTTGATTTTGCGAGACCCTGCTGTCCTTCAGTTCCAAACGGCGCGAAACGTATCTGTCGTGAGTATCGATCTTCTCGCCCAGCGTTATGAAACATACATTATCTCCTCCCCATATCCAAAAAGCGGAGAACAGCAGGATGTCTGCTATTCTCCGGATTTATGATTATTCTATACCTGTACAGCTGACCACTGCTCAACATCCCAAATTTTCGTAACCCAATCTTCATAAAAATCAGGTTCATGAGATACAAGCAGGACTGTGCCTTTATATTCTTGCAAAGCGCGCTTCAACTCTGCTTTAGCAATAACGTCAAGGTGATTGGTAGGTTCATCGAACAGTACCCAGTTGCTTTCGCGCATCAAAAGCTTACAAAGTCGCACTTTCGCTTGCTCCCCACCACTCAGCATACTAAGCGGACGTGTAATATGTTCATTTTTTAGGCCACAGCGTGCCAGATGTCCACGAACTTCGTTCTGAGTTAAACTGGAGAATTCATTCCAGACATCCTCTATGGGTGTAAGACTAGCTGCTTTCACTTCTTGTTGGAAATATGCAGGGTTCAGATAATCCCCAAGATAGGTTTTGCCGCTGTATGTTGGGATCACTCCCAGAATTGTCTTCAGCAGTGTCGATTTACCCACACCATTGCAGCCAACAATAGCAATCTTCTCTCCACGTTCAATGACCATATTTAGCTGTGGCAGCAGCGGACGATCATAACCGATCTCGAAATCAATTCCCTCGAAGACGGTTTTCCCGCTTGCCCGGCTCTCTTTAAACTTAAAGGTCGGCTTAGCAGCTTCTTCAGGCCGATCAATTCGGTCCATACGATCAAGCTGCTTCTCACGGCTTTTTGCCCGGCCTGAAGTTGAAGCACGCGCTTTATTCCGCTGGATGAAGTCCTCTTGTTTTTTAATAAAATCTTGTTGCTTCTCATAGGCATCGATATGCTGGTTTTTGTTCATCTCCGCCATATCGAGGAATTTCTCATAGTTCGCCGTGTAACGGGTCAATTTACCGAACTCTAAGTGATAAACGACATTAACGACTTTATTCATAAACTCAGTGTCATGGGAAATCAATATAAATGCATATGGGTACTGTTTCAAATAGTTGGTCAGCCAATCGATATGCTCAACATCCAAATAGTTGGTAGGCTCATCAAGCAATAGTACATTGGGTTTCTCCAGCAACAGCTTCGCCAGCAGCACTTTGGTTCTTTGACCACCGCTGAGAGAAGCAACATCACGATCTAGCCCAATCACGGACAGGCCTAAACCATTGGCCATTTCCTCTACTTTTACATCAATCAGATAGAAATCTCCGATATCCAGTTGTTCCTGAATGTCTCCCATCTGCTCCAGTAGTACTTCTAGTTCCTCAGGCGAAGCATCACCCATCTGCTCTGTGATCTTCAGCATTTCCTGCTCCAACTCAAGCAGTGGCAAAAAAGCGTCCTTTAGAACATCGCGAATCGTTTTGCCCGGTGTAAGAATCGTATGTTGGTCCAAATAACCGTAACGCACCCGAGGGGTCCACTCTACTTTACCATTATCCTTCAAAAGCTTTCCTGTCAAAATGTTCATTAGCGTCGATTTACCAACGCCATTTGCTCCAACAATTCCCACATGTTCTCCTGGTAACAACCGGAAAGACACGTTCTTGAACAATGTCCGATCCCCAAAATTGTGGGAAACGTCTTCTACAGTAAGTAAACTCATAAATTCTCCGCAAGCTCCTGTCTATACTTAAATAATGCGTAAATCAAATCACGTATAAATATATATTTTATCATACTTTAGCGGAACACTGAATTAAATGTTAGTCCCAATAGTCTATCTTAAGAAAAAACCACGGCGTTTTCTAACGTTTCGCTCGCCCTTAATGTCCCCTAACAGCTCAGCAATTACATCTGCCAACTTCCCTTTTTGTAAAAATGGATCTTGCTGACACGGTAGATTATAAACTCTATCTATACCTAAAGAATTTCGCAATAGTTCAACAGATTGGTATTCAGCAAGTGGTAACCCCACTCTCCATTCCCGTTCAGGCTGCAGCCCACTCCGTTTAATCCATAATAAAGATTCCTCCAATCGCCAATCGGCGCCAGAAGCAATCAGAATGGGAATATCGCTATGCTTGATTTCTTCCAGCGCTCCATCAAATCCACCCGTGCCCAGATCTAAGACAACAAATTGATAAGCCCCTCTCATAAGCTCTGCTACATCCCCATGGTGAGGTCGCTTCCAGTAATGAACCTTCCTCCAGGAAAATACAGACTCAGAGCTCTCATCAGGAACTGAAGCGCTCTGCACATCAACCATATTGTGCATGCGCTCATAAACCGATGAATCCGGTGATAGATCAACCCAAGCTGTTGAACCGATCTGTGCCAGATAACTGCTAATTGCAAATGAAGTATGTGTTGTTCCAAGTCCCGGCCTTACTCCAAGTAAGGCGATCACTTTAGCCTTCCGTTTATCAACCGCTAGGGGCACAGACACTGCTAAAGGATTACCTTCATCCATATCATTCTCCACACGAACCAGCGCTTGAATAACAGCTGTTGCCTCCTGATATCTTTCCTCCGGATGAGGCCGTAATAAACGTCTAATTATAGGAATAAAAGCTGCGGGAACATGATCACGCAACTTATTTTCCATTCCAGACTCCCAGTGGCTGCATAAGCCTCCGGTAGCCATATACAAAAGTAACGCACCAAGACCATATAAATCAGAAACCGGCTGACTCTGCCCATTCCCATACTGCTCAGGAGCCGCAAATCCTACTGTACCAAGCTTCACCGTATCTTCAACGATTCCTTTTCTAAAATTCCGAGCGATTCCGAAGTCGATTAACATCAATTCTTTTTGCTTAGTTAACATAAGATTGGAGGGCTTTAAATCACGATAAACAATGGGCGGATGATGACCATGCAAATATTGCAGAACTTCTAAAAGCTGTTTAGCTATTTGTAGGATGAACTCACAAGGTAAAGGTCCGGGATTATCCTTCATCAGCTGACTTAAAGTTATCCCTTCAATATAATCCATAACTAAATAAGAATACCCTTCTTTATCCGAAAGATAGTAATCAACAATACGGGGAAGCCGCGGGTGATCCAGACCCATTAGCATCTCCGCTTCCGCCTCAATGTCTGAAGGTAGTTCTTCTGAGCTTACACTTTCTTTTACAGCCCAGCGTTTCCCCTTTAAACGCAGATCCTCCGCAAGATAGACAATACTCATTCCACCTGTTCCAATCTGATCAATAATTCTGTATCTGGCGTCCATTATCTGCCCTACCCCAAGCTTCGATGCAAAATTCACCTGAACTCCCCCCTTTTTCACATAAAAAAAGAGAAAGCTTCCGCCATTAACGTTGTTACCGCAGATTACGATAACGTTAATAACGGGATGCTTTCCCTTAAGATTTTTAAATTAGGATCTAACTTAGTATTTAATCATATAAAGTGTTATTTCGTCACGATTATGAAACAGCTGCTTGGCCCGTTGAATCTGCATACGTTCGCCCTCAAACATTGCAATGATCTCTTTGATCATCGCTAGTGGTTTCTTATGCATCAACTTCACAGTCACAATCGCTGTTCCACCTGGGGACAGGCTGTGCAGCAGCCCGGTTACAAGCTTCGCCATCAGCTTAGGACTCCAGCTCATATCACATACAAGCAGATCAAATTCATTGTCGCGGAATTTCACTTCTCCGGCATTTTTGCGCAGGATCTTCAGACCCGGGTAATTACGCAGCGATTCATGCATCAAAGCAGGGTCAACCGCTGTTACCTTCATTCCACGCTCCAGCAAGAAAGAAGTCCAGCCCCCTGGAGAGGCACCGATATCAAGCGCATTACGGAAGCTGTAAAAAGGAATAGCGAACTCCTTCTCCGCTTCCATCAGCTTGAACTTAGCACGTGAGATTTGTCCGTCTTCCTTGCGGAAACGGATTGCACCGCCATTCCAGCCGGATAGATTCTCTTCTGGTCTGGACACTCCTGCATATAAGGCATTCCCGTCTGCGTAGACAGAAATGACCCATGCCGGATCTTGTACTGTAAATTCTGCACCCAAGCTCTGCAATTGCTCCTGCAGCCATTCACGAAGTTCGCCCGGACTTTCCTGCCAGAAGGAAGGATCCCCTTTACGAACATTTAGGGATATTTTCTCCCCCTCTAGCTCACTGCGGCGGCTTAAATACACAGCCAAACGCTGTAACCCATCCATGGTTCCTTCATCCTGAAACTGCACAGGCTGTATATGACGAAGGAAAATGGGCAGATTCTGTGTGAGCAATCGTGATACTTCCTCGGGTTCAGACTGCAAGGTGGCTAGAAAGATTTCTCCCGGCAGCAGCAGCGTACTCTTCACTGCGCCGAACAAGCGCCGAAGCTCTTCCTGAGCATATGGCGCAAAGCCGTGATTAGCTGTACAAATATATCGGGAGTACACCATTTCTTCCGGAGCAGTGGTCTGCTCTTCGTTATCATGTCTTAATTCGTTCAAATCGTTTTGCCTCCAGGTCTAATTTTAATCCAGGGACGACCGCTATCCCATTCTACATCAACAGGAATATCATAGGTGGCCAAGATCATTTCTTTGGTTAATACTTCTTCTTTCGGTCCGGAACCAGCTAGCTTACCGTCGCGAATTAAAGCAACATGTGTAAAAAGCGGGACAATTTCTTCCACATGATGAGTTACATATACAACGGAGACATTACGTTGTCTCAGCTTGTCTACTTCAGCCAGCATTTTTTCTCTTTCGTACAGATCAAGACCTGCACAAGGCTCGTCCATAATCAGTAGTTTGGGGTCAGCCATAAGACATCTTGCCAGCATTGCTTTTTTTCGCTCTCCCTGTGACAAGGTTCCAAAAGGATGAAGTGCCATATTGCCCAGATTCATATCCTCTAGCAAGCGGATTGCCTTCTCCTTCACTTCGTGTGGAATGCTCTCGTAGAAACGCAAATAAGCGTAAGCTCCTGTAGCTACAACCTCCCACACCGGATCATTTAAAGACATTTTCTCCATTAAGGAAGGACCAATATAACCAATCTCTTTACGAACCTCGCGTAAATCACATTGACCATATTTATTCCCCAATACCTCAACAGTTCCTTTGCTAGGGAATAAATAACCTGTCATAATCTCCAAAATTGTTGTTTTGCCCGAACCATTTCGTCCCAAAATGACCCAGTTTTCGCCTTCCTTCACTTCTAACGATACATCGTCCAAGATTAGGCTTTCTTCTCTGCGCAGAGATAAATGTTGTAATGAAATGATCATGATATAACACTCCTTATGTATTCCAGAATCCGCTCAACTGAAACCATTGAATAATAAATATGCGGATTCTCTATCCGGTCAGCAGAAGCCACAAGTAGAGCAGGGACACTGGTAATACGGTATTGTTGGACCAGATTAGGCAACATGTTTACATTTCCGGCAACCATTTGGAGTTCAGCAGGCAATAGATGTGCCGCTACTTCCAACATGCGTTCTGTAGCCTTACAGGTACCACACAGCGGAGTATGCAAAAATACTACCAGCGGTTCTCCCGGTCTCGTGAGTATCTCCAGTAAATCCGCTTCATTCATTTCCTTCATTTCAGATCCGTCTCCCCAGCGATATCATAAAGCTTATCAGAACTTAGGGGACCATTAAACAAGATCATCCCCTCAGGTTTAGCCGCGTATAAGATTTCATACATTTCTTTTCTCCCTAAAACACTGGAGGTGTGTAGATAGATTTCACGGGGGTACAGCCCTTCCAGAACAATCCGTCTGGCCACTTCCCCACCAGAATAATCATCCGGTCCCATATCATAATCTAACGATAAAATACCAACCTCACACTCACGCAGCATCAGAAGACATTCTTCTGTTGTCCTGGCTAAAGCAAATCCAAGCGGACCTTTACGGAGATCGTCCATATAGATATGAATCACTTTCTAGCCCCCGCTTCAAACCAACTGCGAACAGTAGCTATTTCATTCCGATGACTGCCATCTGGACCCTTTTCAGTTTCCAAAACAACAGATTTTTTACGTAATGGATCAGAAGTTATTAAGCGCTTTAGACCCTCTTCGCCGATATAACCTTTTCCTATTCCAGCATGCCGGTCCCGTCTCGAATCAAAGGGAAACTTAGAATCATTTAGATGAACAGCTACAAGATGCGTCCAAAATCCAAGCTGGTTTCCTCGTTCAAGCAAGTCTTCCGTATGCTCAGGATTCCAAATTCCCGCCGCAAAAGCATGACAGGTATCCAGACAAAATCCAATCTTCTCGGGAAACTGGCTAAGCTCACGAACCTTCACCAATTCTTCAAGTGTAATCCCTTCGGTACCATGGTTGCCCGCTTGATTCTCGATTAACAGCTTGGCGTTACCTTCCCAGGACTCCAGCGTCTCATTCATACATTGTATAATATTTTGATAGCCTTGTAACGGCTCCATTCCAGCAAAATGTCCAAAATGAACAACAATGCCTAAGGAACCGCAGGCTTCAGCAATTTCCAGATCATTAAGTAGGGAGTCTACATACACCTTTCGCGGGGTAGCGTCATCCCTATTCGCAGCCATATTGATTGCATAAGGGGTGTGGGCGATAGAGGTGATCCCTTTTTCTTGGCAAAAGAGTGCACAATCCCTTGTATCTCGAATATCAACCGTCTTTAACTTCAGACTGCGCGGATTTTTCGGAAAATATTGAAAACTTGTTGCACCGCTCTCCCAAGCAAATCGGGCAGCTCTCCCATATCCACCACGAATGCTGACATGAGCCCCTATTTTGGGTTTAGGCTTCATGCTGACAGTCTGGGCAATAAAATACTTTGCGTCCAGACAGCTCTGTTTTGATAATCGTTCCCCCATCGCGTAGGCAAGGCTCGCCCTCACGGTCATAGACTTTACATTGATCATTATAAGAACCCGTAACCGTATCACCGGTCATAAATGGCATTTCCATGTATCCGCCAATCTCTGTCGCATCAGTTAATACTTTTTGAATGCTTTGATACAGGCGGGAAATGGCTTCAGGTGATAAATTTTGTACTAAAACTGAAGGCAGAAGCCCTGCGTCAAAAGCAATCTCATCCGCATAACAATTTCCAATACCCGCCATTACATGCTGATTCACTAACAGACTTTTTAACGCACCACGCCGCCCTTTTAATATTCCTGCAAAACGTTCCGGCGTCATCCGTCGATCCAGCAGCTCAGGTCCAAGCTTACCCATCGTTGCTTCGCTTTCCTTCACGGATACTAAATGTAAGAACCCTAACCGCAGGCCCATAAAATAAAGGATCTGATCACCAAATGCGATTTCTACTTGCGTATTACGATCCGGCCGTTCTTCTTCTGAACCATAAAAAAGCAATCCACCCAGCATTAAATGCAATAGTAATCTTCGTCCATCATGGAGATGAAACAAAATATACTTGGCGCGCCGCTCTACAAAAACAACACGCGCACCGATCAAGGCATTAATGAAAGCTTCTGTTTCCATGTTAATTGTTTTTTCTCTGTTCACAATTACATTAGTTATCGGAACATTTATAATACGCTGGCTAAGCAGCTGTCTATAATTCTCCATTTCCGGCAATTCTGGCATACTCATCGTCCCCTCTAAGTTGGTGAAGTAATAAGACCCTAGCTATTATACACCGAGAAACATTTTAAGTTCAGCTAAATCGGCACATATTTCATCGGGAGTGATCCCTGTGATGCTTTTATAGTGCTCCAGATTCTCTGTAGTGGTTAAACCAGTAAGAACAAGGATTGTACGACAGCCCGCATTAACACCCGCAGCGATATCCGTACGCATATTATCCCCAACAACAGCAGCATGTTCAGGTTGAATGTTCAGAAGATCTGTCGCATATTTGATCAGGTGGGATTCAGGTTTACCGATCACTACTGGCTTCACTCCACTTGCAGCCTCAATTGCTGCACCAATCGTACCCGCACCCGGCATAACCCCATCATCTGATGGTAACATTAAATCTGGATTGGTGAGCACAAACTTTGCCCCGCTCAAAATCCAACGCGAAGCTTGAGCTAACGAAGCATAATTAAAAGAACGATCGATACCTTGCACCACATAATCAGGGGATTCTGTAACGATTTGGAGCCCTGCCTCAACGCAAGCCATACGCAGTCCCTCTTCTCCAAGTATCGCCACTGTAGCCCCAGGTGATTCCTCAGCTATGTAACGTGCGGCTGCCATAGAAGAGGTACATACCTCCTCAGCTTTCGCCTCAATTCCCATTCCACTTAAGTGGGCAGCAACGTTAGCTGCCGTACGCGATGAGTTATTAGTAACAAATAAAAAAGGGATATCCGCTTCACGAAGAGCTTTTATCAGCAGATCAGCACCGGGAATCATTTTATGCCCATGGTACAATGTACCATCTAGATCAATCAATAATCCTTCAATTTGTTCCATCACTAACCCCTCAGTTTCCACAATAAATTTAATTAATATAATAAATAAATAATAGTATTAACAAACTCGTAGCCTTTGCCCTGCTTGGATTTACAGGAAAACTCAATCCCTTTAGGTGGAAGATATCACCTACTGATTTTCGGCAATATGTCCAGCCATTCGTTCGTCTTTTACTCCGTGATTACTTTAAATCTAACACACTTCGTCGAATGAAATCGAACAACCGTCCCATCCAGCATTTTTTAGCATAGCACTGTCATTTCCTGCGCTTTCCCGGAAAATAATCATTCCCCCTATTGCCCATTTAGTCTGCGAGGTACCGGATATGCATTAAATTCCTCAGCTAATAATGTCTCTGGGAATAGGAGTTCAGCTTCCTCAAGCAAAGGAATTAACTCTTCATGCGAGCTGTAACGAGAACTGAAATGAGTCAGCAACAGCTGTCCTGCTTTGGCTTCTTTTGCTAACTCTGCAGCCTGACGGGCTGTACTATGATGATATTGATACGCCATGTCAGCCAGATCATGGGCGAAGGTTGCTTCATGAACGATAAGGTCTGCATTAAGAGAGAGTTCTAAGGCTCCCGAACAAGGTCTTGTATCTCCAAGGATAGTAACAATACGTCCTCGTTTGGGTTCCCTGACAACATTAGCAGCACAGATTCGCACACCTTCATCCGTAACAACATCTTCACCTTTTTTTAATTTTCCATAAATCGGTCCCGGTTTTAAACCATAACTCTTAAGCAATTCCGTATTGAGGCTTCCGGGACTATCCTTTTCCGTTACCCGGTAGCCATAGCTGTCAATGCGGTGCTCAAGTAATGCAGCCTCAACTTTAAAGCTATCATCCTCGAATATAATTCCTCCTGTATGCTCAACAATCTCAATCTTATAAGGAATTCGGGATTGGCTCACAGCTAAGGAGATCTCTAAGTAAGCTTTTAATCCAGGGGGTCCGTACACCGTTAACGGCGCTGTCCCTCCCTGATAACCACGACTTGATAATAGACCTGGAAGACCAAATAGGTGATCACCATGCAAGTGGGTAATGAATAGCTTTTCCAGCTTTCCTAGCCGTATCGGTGAACGAAGAACCTGATGTTGTGTACCTTCCCCACAATCGAACATCCAAATACTGCGACGTTCTTCCAGCAGTCTTAATGTAACGGATGTTACATTGCGTTGTAGCGTTGGCACACCTGCATTAGTACCTAAAAAATATAAATCCATTCTTTTTCCTCCCTTCTGCTTATTGGCTCAACCATCTCTTTTCAATTCTAAACGACCTTCTTCCAGCAAAAAACCCCCCAGTTACGGGAGGTTCCGCTGAAAGGGATACAATCCCCTACAGACCAGGTATATAAATGAAAGAATTACAGCTTCTCTACATTAAAATACTGCGCTTCTGGATGGGCAAATACCATAGCCGAAACGGAAGCTTCGGGCTCCATCATAAAGCCTTCTGTAAGGTGAACACCGATATCCTCCGGAGATAACAACTTAAACAGTGGACCTTGATCTTCTAAATCCGGGCAAGCAGGATAACCAAATGAAACACGGATTCCTTGGTATCTTGCCCCATGTCTTTGCTTCATCGTCATATCCGCCGGATCCGGGAAACCCCAAGTATCGCGCATCATATGATGGACGCGTTCCGCCAGTCCTTCTGCCACTTCAAGTGCAACCGACTGCAAGGCGTGTGAACGCAGATAATCTCCGCTTTCTTTCAGCTGAGTAGACAATTCACGTACACCGTGACCTGCTGTTACAACTAGGAATCCAACATAGTCCATAATACCACTGTCAACAGGTTTCAAGAAGTCCGCCAAGCACAGATGAGGCTCTACCCCTTGTCTCGGGAAAGTAAAGGTATGCAGGATCTCGGACGTATTCTGTGGATTATACACTATAATATCATTCCCTTGCGATTGTGCAGGGAAGAATTGATACATAGCATGTGGAGTAATGGTACCCTCTAGCATCGCTTGATGGAGAATATCGTCTACGGTACCCTTCAGTTCAACAGTCCGCTGATCTCCAGCAGCTAATTGGGCTTCTACAGAACCCCGTAACCCCAAATGATGACCCAGCAGCATTTGCATATTCACATAGGGGATAATATGCCCCAATGGATAGTTACGCAGTACGTGGCGTTCTAAATCCGGTGGAACAAATACAGGTGCATCTGGAGATATTTTGGAACGCACTGCTCTGGTTAGTTTCGGCAGTTCTTGCTTAGGCGCCACCGCAACCGCTGCTTCTGCCTCCACACGAATTTCCTCGGCAATCTTCTCCCGTTCTTCAGGGTTCATAAGCCGATTGGCAATATCCAGCCCGTCCATAGCGTCCTTAGCATACAATACTAGACCGTCATATTCTGGACGAATACGGGTCTTCGTAAATTTACGGGTCAAAGCTGCGCCGCCAACCATAATCGGAACATCGATCCCTGCTGTACGTAGATCCTGAGCGGTGAGGACCATCTGCTGAGCAGATTTCACAAGCAACCCGGACAATCCTATCGCATCAGCTTTTTCTCGACGGAAGGCTTCGATAATGGTCTCTGGTGGTACTTTTATACCCAAATTAATGATCTGATAACCATTATTGGAGAGGATGATCTCCACTAGATTCTTACCAATATCATGCACGTCCCCTTTTACGGTTGCCAGCATAATTTTTCCTTTAACCGCTGTCTCATCCTTCTGCATAAACTGCTCTAGATGATTGACAGAAGCCTTCATCACTTCAGCGCTTTGCAGCACCTCAGCAACGATCAATTCATTATTATTAAATAACCGGCCGACTTCCGACATCCCTGCCATCAGCGGTCCATTGATGATCTCCAGCGGACCAGATTTAGTCAATGCTTCATTAAGGTCAGGAATGAGTCCTTCCTTCGTACCTTCAACCACATAGGAAGCTAAACGTTCTTCAAGTGACAGGTTGGAAATCTTCTCTTTTTTCTCTACTTTTTTACCACGGAAAGCAGCTACAAAAGCAGAAAGCGTCTCATCATTCGTATTATAAATCAGTTCCTCAGCAAGATGACGTTCTTCAGCAGGAATGGAAGCATACCGCTCCACTTTTTCTGTATTTACGATCGCATAATCTAATCCAGCTTTTGTACATTCATAAAGGAATACGGAGTTCAACACTTCACGACCCGCTTCCGGCAATCCAAAGGAGACGTTGCTAATGCCCAAGATCGTATGAACGCCTGGAAGTGCTTCCTTGATCAAACGAATGCCGTCAATCGTTTCTTTTGCTGAACCGATATATTGTTCATCTCCGGTTCCTACAGGGAACACCAACGTGTCAAAAATAAGATCTTCTCCTGCTAAACCGTACTTATTTACTAGCAAGTCATAGGAGCGTTTAGCCACTTCCAGTTTATCTGTCGCCTTAATGGCTTGTCCCGTCTCATCGATGGTACCCACAACAATAGCTGCACCATATTTATGAATGATCGGCGTCACCAGCTCGAATTTTTCTTCACCATCTTCAAGGTTAATGGAGTTAATTATCGCCTTACCTTGACAGTACTGCAAAGCCAAATCGATAACCTTAGGATCGGTAGTATCGATCATCAGGGGTACTTTAACCTTTTTCACAACCAGTTCTAAGAAAAGCTTAATATCTTCAATCTCATCACGGTCAGGGTCTTGTACACACACGTCAATAACCTGTGCCCCACTCTTCACCTGAGCACGGGCAATTTCTGAGGCTTCCTCATATTTACCTTCGACGATAAGACGTTTAAATTTACGAGAGCCAAGTACATTCGTACGTTCACCAACCATGTATGGGCGGTTGTCGTTCTCAATATAGATAGGCTCGATGCCTGAAAGTGCAGGCGGATGATTACCTGTCAGCGGGCGTGGAGGATATTCAGAAAGTGCTTCCTTCATCGCACGGATATGCTCTGGTGTCGTTCCACAGCACCCCCCCGCAATGTTCAGCCAGCCTTTTTCGGCAAAGGCTGCAATCTTGCGAGCTAAAGAATCTGGAGATTCATGATAATGTCCGTTCTCATCCGGCAATCCTGCGTTTGGATAACAGCTCACGGCTGCGGAGGAGATCTCCGAAAGCGAACGAATGTGATCCCGCATGAACTCAGGACCAGTCGCACAGTTGAGGCCCATAGAGATAGGCTTCAGATGTTCTAATGAGATATAAAATGCTTCAATATTCTGACCCGCCAATGTAGTACCCATTGGTTCAATTGTTCCGGAAATCATAACCGGCAATGTGATGCCAGTCTTTTCAAAAGCATTACGAATACCAATACTTCCAGCTTTAACGTTAAGTGTATCTTGAGAGGTCTCCAGCAGCAAAACATCTACTTTACCGTCGATCAATGCCACTGCTTGTTCCTCATAGCTATCAACTAACTCTTGGAAAGTAACGCCTCCAGTTACTGAGAGCGTTTTTGTTGTTGGACCCATAGCCCCCACGACGTATCGCGGACGGTCAGGTGTGTCATATTTGTCTACTGCTCTGCGAGCCAACTCTGCTGCCGCTAGATTGATCTCACGTGCCCGCTGAGGAATATCATATTCAGCTAGCACAACAGAGGTTGCACCAAATGTGTTAGTCTCAATGAGATCAGCCCCTGCTTCGAGGTACTGCTCATGAATCGTCTGAATGACTTCTGGACGTGTTAATACCAGCATTTCATTACAGCCGTCCAGCTCATCGCCTCCAAAATCTTCTCCAGTAAGAGGCACCTGTTGGATCATCGTGCCCATTGCGCCATCAAGGATCAAAATCCTTTGTTGTAAGCTTTCCTCAAGTGTATATTTAGCCAACTAATAGTCCCCCCAGTAAAACATTAGAGTAAGTTTAGCAGAATAAAGGAATTTCGAAAAGCCTTCCTTTCCACTCTGCTTTATCTGTTATTGTTCAGTAACCTTTGCGAACCTTTGAATCATGGTTTCACAGACAGCTCTTTGCTAGGCATAGAGTGCTGTGTCCGGGCTGTCACATGTGAAGTGACATTATATTGTCCTTCCTTTTCAAGGGTCCCTTCTGCTTGATAGACTCCTTTACCAATTAGCTTTCCCTTAAGCTCTACTTTCTGTCCCTCATCATCTTTATTCACAATTTCGAACAGAACCTCTTTTGCATCATCTACTGCCTCGTTATCTTGGGTCACCACAGCTTCAAAGGTTACCTTTTGATTTACAACAACTTCTTCAGGACTCCATTGTAGTTCGACTTTGATAGGTTCCATAGACATGTTCATATTCATGTTATGTATTTCTGAATGCTTGGTTCCATTTGAAGAACATCCACCTAGTACTAGAAGTGTTGCACCTAATAATACAGCGACTAATTTCTTCGATCTCATCATTCGGAGCCCTCCCAATCATTATCGAATAATAAAAATCTACCAATTCATGTTATACATCTCCATCTATTATACACATTATTATTGGTTTTTCAGTATTTTGCATCAATTCCGCATTAGTCTTGTGACTTAAATCATTTACTTAAAAATCTAATGAAATCCTTATGTTAGTATGTATGTACAGAAAAGCAGCGAGTTTCTTAGGATCTCAGAAGCTCGCTGCTTTTATAAAGTCTTTATGTTGGAGCTAATAGCTCTATATATCTTACAAGGATTGAACTAGTGGAAGAAGTTCCTCAAGGTGATTGATTTCATGATCCGGATGAATATCAAGACTAGGTGCTCTATCTTTTCTATTAATCCAGACCGTGGTCAACCCTGCTGCCAGCCCCCCACGGATATCCGTTGTCAGCTTATCGCCGACCATAACCGCTTGCTCAGGCGTTACATCAAGAAGCTCTAAAGCATGCAGGAAAATTTCCTTATCCGGTTTGCCTTTACCAAAGCTTCCGGAAATCACAATATGATCAAAGAAAGGAATTAACTCGGGCACACCATCTAGTTTCTCTTGTTGCAGTGCAGGACAGCCGTTCGTAAGTAGCAAAAGCTTCACTTGACCCCGTAACTGTTCCAGTACATGCATTGTTTCTTCATAGATGTATGGACGTTTTCTGCGCTCTGCTGCGAATTTAGTTGCCAAGGTCTCAGCTAGTGCTTCGTCTTCCACCCCTAACACTGCAAGTCCGCGACGCCAAGACTCTTTACGATATACCGGTGCAAGCTGCTCCAATTGACGGAATTCTGGCTGTTCACCTGCCGTAAAGTTAGCCCAGAGTGCTTCATAAGGATTAATTCCGATCATCTTTGTAAATGGGAACGTCTCATAAGATTCATACAAGCTACTTGCTTCCTTACGAACTGCAACTTCTAGTTCTTGTGGATCGATCGTATCCCCGGCGGCTTCACAAGCAGAACGAAATGCTTCTTCGACGCTCCGATCATCCCACAGCAATGTATCATCAAGGTCAAATAGTACAGCAGAAATTGGCATTACAGGTCTCCCTCTCCCTTTAACTGGTCTAGTTCTATTCGTGAACTACTTCAATGTTGTGAGCTTTAGCAAATGCTTCTAATCGTGTACTCATCGCATTAGTATCATAGCGATTCATAAGTTTTGTGAAAATCCATTTCGTACGTTTCCCTTTGTGCTTAATGACTACAGCTCCACGCGAAAGGGTGATTTTCTCAATATCTGCAGCTGGAAGTCCGCGTTCGCGATTGAATTTAATAGTGGACAGTCTTGCTTTTTCCACCTTCAAGTACGGACGACGGAAGAACAATAGCGCTGCCAGCAAATAGTACAGTACTACTCCCAGCCAATTAGCCAGCATGCCATTGCCTTTGGCCTGATCAATAGAACCAACTACCCAAAACATAGTACCAAGTATCACTAACACTACCGGAAATGCAATGTTGCGACCTTTAAAGACTTCGGCATTCTGGGTAGGAGATTTAGAGGCATAAATCGTATCCTTGCCTTGTTTCTTTCTTTGCTTGTTGATTTGCTGTGTGTTGCGTTGAACCATTCTTTCCCAAGAACGGGCCATGTGCGTTCCCCCTAGTCATCCTGAAATATCTATGAAAAGGAACAGCGAGCTAATGTTTAAGCCCCTTGTTACCTTGTTCATGCTCATCGTTATCTACTACTTCAATAGTATTTAATTGTGCTCGGAAGTTATTGCGGATATTCCCCAGGTAAATTTCACGAAGCTTGGCGCGTTCCGCCACTTCCTCTTGATTAAGGCCTACGCTCTTCTGTTTGCGTGCCAATTCGTTAATTCGCGCGACCAACTCATCAATATTCAATACTTTCCCTCCCCCTATAAATTAATTCTAACTCTGCCATGAGAAAAAGAGCTTGTCAAGGTCTACTCCCTGCAAGCTCTACTGGTCATTCTATTATGTTCTCAGAAAATTAATAAATAGGTAAAGTAAGTATGTCTCCAGCGTTAATTTGACTACTCTTAATCCCACTTGAACGTTTAATTCCTTCTATATAAACAACTGTCTTCATATCAGCTGGTTTATTCTTAAGAGCAATACTCCATAGTGTATCTCCACGTTCAACCACAATCCGCTTCTCTTCCTTCATTATAGTCGTCGATCCTGCAAACACATTTCCCACTACTGTTAGGCCAGATAATACTAGCACGAAAATCAATATTAACTTAATAAAGAAATCTTGACGGAACAACGAAATCATCCCTCCAAGCAAACGTTCCGTTATCTCTTTCACCTTAGCGGAATTACGGGCAACGTCATTATGTCCTATAGATTCAACCACAGGGGCCTTGTCGTAGATGCTGCGGTATGTACTGTATTTTAGCATAATCATCATCCTCCAAACACTTGTTCTTACTTTCGAATTTATAATAACACGAACATGTGTTTTGTTCAATACTATTTCAGAACAATTGTTCTCTTTTTTTCGAGAGACTCAAGCGGTTCATTTTATTATCATTTGTCTACCATTTTTTAACTCTAGCAGATTAATATTTATAATAGTTAGAACTTATGTTTGTGCGAACGGTAGTTCTATGTTATAATTTTCCCAAACATTACTATATGGGGTTGATTCCAATGTCAAAGATTTCAAGTCGCCAGCTGGCGATCCTGGAATTTATACGAAGCGAAGTCCGCAGCAAGGGTTATCCACCTTCCGTCCGGGAAATTGGAGAAGCTGTTGGCCTTGCTTCCAGCTCCACAGTTCACGGTCATTTGGACCGGCTTGAGAAGAAGGGACTTATTCGTCGAGATCCAACGAAGCCACGTGCAATAGAATTACTAGGCCAAGAGGATTCAGAGAATGTTCACCAATTCGCGCAGACCATCTCACGGATTCCTGTTGTAGGTAAAGTTACCGCCGGGGTACCTATCACTGCTACAGAGAATATCGAAGACTACTTCCCACTTCCTACTCACTATGTAGGTGACAACAAAGTATTTATGCTGTCTGTCATGGGTGATAGTATGGTGGACGCAGGCATTATGAATGGTGACTATGTGATTGTTCGCCAACAACAAACAGCGGACAACGGAGATATCGTTGTAGCCATGACGGAAGAAGATGAAGCAACCGTTAAGACCTTTTACAAGGAACGTGATCATATACGGCTTCAGCCGGAGAATCCAGCTTATGAGCCGCTTCGCCTTAATCGCGTAACTATTCTCGGAAGAGTCATCGGATTGTTTCGAGATATTCACTAAGTATGCACTTCTAACATAAAAGGCTGGTCCGCATATGCGGACCAGCCTTTTTTCTACGTTTTTTTGCTTTTCCAACCACTTACGAACACTTGTTCCCAATGGCTAAAATGGCCATTTTCTATGAATAACCCTTTAGGCGTTCTGCTCATATCCTAATTAGAAAGGAGTGTTGCGTATAATGCCCAACTACCGAATTATTGTAGATCTGACCCAACGAATGTTATATCTTCTGGACAATGATATTGTGATTAGAGGTTTCCCTGTCGGCATCGGTAAGATGTTAACCCAATCCCCAGTGGGTGAATTCACTATTATTAACAAACAACCCGACCCAGGGGGTCCCTTCGGTGTTTTTTGGATGGGACTGTCTAAACCACACTACGGAATTCATGGAAACAATGACCCTTCCTCCATTGGGAAAGAGGTGTCCCACGGCTGCATCCGGATGTACAACGAGGATGTGTTAGCACTCGCTGCTATTGTCCCTATAGGCACACGAGTAACGATAAGAAATTAAATTCGAATGGAGGCTCGGCAACCCCCAAATCACATTAAAAAATGGGGGTCATTACATAAGTAAGTATTTTTTCATTAGCATACTAGGAGTTTGATGATTATATGTCGAATATTGTTAACAGGATTGCAAATTGAAAAGGATGTGTTTAGTTTGAATAATTCAAAAATTAGAACCCTCGTCGATTTTAAAGTCGATGCACTGGGTAAGCTGTCCGGTTTACTTTTAAATGATGAACAAGCTAGTGGAAAAAAAGTGAATTTGCTCACCTCTTTTGGCAGCATTCAGGGAATCGTCTCTCCAACCGTCTCCAACAAAGAGGATGTATTTGATTTAAAATCGTTGATGGATGATGTAATTGTAGACGAATACATATCTTATTTGGGAGCAGAACACCCTGATAAAAATTTCAGCTATAACTTTGTTGTCCTCAATGACGTTACTGTAAGACCTTATGCTAGTTATGGGACTCCGATCGAATACAAACAGCTGATTGTTTATACCGATCATATCACTGCCTTCAATTTTCTATAGGTTTACATAATCACCTTAAAAAGCACTCTTGCAGCAACCCCCAATTTTGCATCATTTGCAGAATCGGAAGGTTTCTCTGGGTGCTTTTTTTGGGTTAATCGTGAAGTCGATCCTATAATTCCACGAATTTCCCTTTTAAAAGATACTAGTGGAGATCATTCAGGCATATCTTTCAATAAGCAACAATTTGAGTCTAATGAGATAACTAGGAGGTGTGATTATATGCTGATTATCCTGATGTACTTATTTGCTATTTTAGGAGTTGTTTTAATTCTAAGTGCCGCCATTATAAAATTGAAAACGCTATCTGCTTCATCTGAAATTTCTAAGCTAGTTAATGCGACCTCATCTTTTAACATCAGCTTCACCAAAACATTCATTCCCCCCAATCAATCTCACTTGATCGCACTTAACGAGCCTAATAAAAAATTAGCAATTGGCACCAAAAATCCGAAGAGTAACAAAAAAGCAGTAGCAAAGCTATACTCTTTTGATAATGTAATGGGATCCGAGATTGTGGTTAACGCACTCACCCTTTCAAAAGTCTCCAAAAGACATCAAAACAGCAAAACTACTGCAACAAGTGCAGATATTAATGTCCTTAAGGACACCGATGAAGAAGCTAATGTGATAGAAGAGCTTACGCTTAAAATATATATGAACAGCAAAGAAACGCCTGTGTATTGTATCTCCTTCTTGCCGGGTTTATTGCCTATTCAACAATCCGACAACCAGTACAAGGAAGCTTACTCCCAAGTACAACAATTGCATGCACTGTTCAGGTCAATCGTATCTGAATAATTAAGTTGTTTTTTGCGCAATAAGATGTGTGAATTATTTTTCGCAAAAGCCTTTGATGTAGACACCATATCGCCATACCCCCATTTGTTTTCGACATAGAAAAATCTAAAATTGCACACTAAACCCATCAAACTGGTGAATGCCCGTACCATGTTCCACTACCTTTTGCTCACGTAACTCACGAACTGCCTTTTCGACCTCTTGTAAAATAGATGGATCTAAACCCAGTGTATTATGAGAACCGAATACTTGGGTAACTCCTGGAATTTCCGTAATCTTTTCTAAGGATGCCACTAAATCAACCGGACTAGTCGAAGGGTAAAAGGCATAGATTGGCGTAACGTCATACAATAAATCACCTGTAAACAGATATCCGTTGGCATGATCAAAAAGGCTGATATGACCTGGCGAATGACCTGGTGTGTGGTAAATTTCTATTTTGCGCCCGCCTATGTCGAGCACATCCCCTTCTTGTAAAAGAGCTGTTGGTTTCCCTTGAAAAGGTATGTAGGTGTTAGGATCAAAGGTTTCAGGAACAGGAAGGGTGATGTCCCGGCTCATATCTTTTCGAATCTGGGCAAGGGACAAGCCTTTTATTCCGTTAATCAGCCAATCCTCATCCGCTTTATGAACATAGATTGTCTCGAATTGCCCATGACTGCCAATATGATCTGCATGCACATGCGTAGTTATGACAGCGATAGGTAAATCCGTTAACTGGTCCGTTATTCTTTTTATATTATCAATACCTAATCCCGTATCAATTAACGCGGCTTGTTTTTGCCCCAAGAGTAAAAAAGAATGCACCTTTTCCCAATGTCCATATTCACTGATTGCATAGGTGGTCGGATCAATTTCAGTTACTGTAAACCAACGATCTTTAATCAATTACACTCCCCCATTCCATTTTTCCCTTACATGCTCTTCTCCCTTACAATAATCCGCCTGTTCATCTGCTTGATAGATTTCTTGATAGGGCAAAATGTTGATTTTGCCTGAGTCTGGATATTCGCAAACATCTATTCCCTGATTCGTTCGGAGATCCAGATACCTGCATGGTGCATCGGAATGATTATAAAGCTGGTGCGCCCCTTCCGGTCCCATTTCAAAAAATATTACATCCCCTTCAGTAACCTCCGTAAAACCCTCGGGTGTTCTTAACATCGCTTTTCCCGCTAAAATCACAAATATTTCTTCAGCATTTCTATGAAAATGATAAGGAAAAGAATATTTATCAGGATCTAAAGATCTGATATCAAAAACTAAATGCTTGGAGCCCACCATTTCAGCTAACCTTTCACTCGTATGCCAAGCAAACTCTGGGATCGGGGACTGTTTTTGTGTAAAAGAGACCGTATTTTCATTAAAAATCTTCACCATCTGCAACACTCCTCCTTATGTTGTGCGTTCATTTACAACAAATAAAGAATCCCAGCTACAGCTAATGAAATAAGACCACCTAAAGCGGACCAATTCGCTACTTTTTTTTTAGCTTTACGGTCTTGCTTAGATTCCGAATAAAAGTTACCTCTTTGTTGTGTACCTGTCGTGAAGGCTCCAACACATATACCTGAAATTATAAAGAAGCCCAATCCTATGTAAATAAAAATTTGCATGAACTTACTCCTTCCCAGGAAAGAATTAGTTATCTATATATAAGATATTTTAACATTAAATCCCTCTACTACGTGCCCTGACTTTCGGACCCAGATGACGCTATTTGCTAATTTTCAGCCTTTGGAGCATGGTTTCGGACTCCAGTGACGTTATTCCTAAAAAAGAAGCTCATATTAGGTCTTTTTATTGCCAATTGCGACTATGGAGTCCTTTATTATCCCAAATGTAGGGTAAAGCTTCGTATAAGGTCTGCTGGATCCTATAGCAGGCTCATACGCGAAATTTGCAACCTCAGCAAACGAAAATTGGCGTTCGAATGAAGTAAGGTACCAAAAAGAAGAAGAAGTGTGCCAACAACCATTTTTTTGATTATGGTTATGGCACACCCCTTCTACTCCGCACAACTCCTTCGGCTCTGATCACACTTAATTCCTTTCAAGTTCAAGTGTTGCCAGTGAAACCATCACCCAAGGTGCAAACTTATTCGACGAATCCCCCTTAGGATTGTGTATCCGAAAAAGAAAAGCTTCCCCCGCCTGATTCTTCCAGACCATATAATCTTCTATCCCTTTATCACCGGTTGCCTGCAGATATAGTTCAGCAAAACCTAGAGGATGTTCAATTAGTTCCCCGCTATGGTCGTTGGCTTTGCCAATTGCAGAAAGCTCGGTTTGTCCCTGCTGCTTCAAAGCTGTGAGATCGTAATCGGCAGGTAAGTGTTTAATTTCGGCATAATAGGTTGGATCCTCAGTTAATGATAAACGACCAGACTGTGAGTCTAGTGTGAAACCCTGAAAAACATACAGGGAATATCCATCACCTTTCCCAAGTGTACCTTCTTGCCCTGAGACCCCTCCCTCCTGTTCACCAAATGCTTTGGTCTTTGGCCGATCGGATGTTAGAGGATCAGTGGCCTCCGGACTGGCGGACTCCTGCGCCTCCATAGAAGGAGTAGCAGAAGGTTCAGGAGTGCTTGTAGCTTCAACAACTGGCATTGTCGCTGCACTTGACGCTGTAGGTTTTGCCTCGTCTGTTGTTTTATTGTTACTACATGCACCGAGAATTGAGGAAGACAGAAGAATACTAATAACTGTAGTTAATAATATTTTTTTCATTACGCACCTCCTTATTACTATATTAGTTATTACCCACATGAGTGACGTGTCCTCTTATTCTTCAAACCTTTTCTCAATTTTATTGCTACGGATTGAAAAATTTCAAACAATCGACTCGTTCTTATTTACAGCTATGGAGTTGTGCTCGAAATTCAAATTGTTCCCGGACGATTCGGGCACCAACTATCTTAATTAATGCCACCAGATTCCATAAAGTGACCCATGAGATCTTAGTTCTTCTCGGTTTCATAAGGTTAATTGGACTGAGCAAGAGCAAGGTAGACGATAAAACAATTAAAGTGAAAAAAAATTTACAATCACTTTTACTTTAACACTTTTAGAATATACAAAAATAATAAAATAGCGACTCACAGCCAACCGCGGGGGGGGTCTGTAAATCGCCATTCTTAATGGTCTGTAACTCAGGTCTTGTGTCAATACTCTTTGATAAATTCTTTTATAGTCACGATGCGGGAATATAACCAATGACTGACCATGACTATGTATAATCGTCTATAGAGTTATTTTTTTGATTTATAACTTCTTACTAATAAACTAATACCTTTAAAAATCAAAACCACTAATATCCCGAAAATTATCAAAGTTAATATTAAGTTTGACCAAACTATATCCAAATTCACTCCTCCGTCTCTGCATTTAATTCATCTATCTCCCATGATATCCCATTATTTATGATAAATGAACAACTTCTTACACATCAAAATTATTAGCCTGTATAATATCCTCGATTAACAAACTGTTTGTAGGCGTTTTATAGGTATATCATAAATGATACTCAAAAGGCCAGCAGGCTGCCTATACAAAAACAAAGTAAACCCTCAATGGCAAAGGCGTTAAAGTTTTATCAGTTTAAGATTACAGTTAGATTACAGTTACTAAAGCGGCACTTAGTCACTAAGCTGCTGATATCACTAAAAGCTAGATTAAATCCACGTTCATCTTCCCTGAGCTGCAGCTCCCACATAGCCCGTTGACTTTGTTGATTCCACAACCGGAGGAGCTCGTAAAAGCATGATAATCCCATCGCTACAAACACTTTAAACCAACAATTTAAGATTCTCAAACCCAACAGGGTTTGGGTCATTGTCATTATATATATTCCTTGCCGGGGATGTCGGTTGTATCTGGCTAGCGTAATGAATCTGTGAACACGTGAAATCATTGGATGGCGACTGGAAAATCATAAGGAAAACCAATTGTGCGCAAACGAATGTATGGATCGATAAGGTATCTTTCACCAGCTCGTTTTGCTGAGCAATTTACTAGAAAATCTATTTCTTACCGTCCACTTTTTTGACTTTGGTCTAATTAAGAAAAAGTAAGAAGTGAGATCATGCTCATACAATCAGTTAGCGAGCATATGATTGTTGATAGAATACTTATAAATTATTGGAGGTTTTGCTAATGTATATGGTGTATCCTTATTGGTTCAGATCTCAATTTGTCCCCATTTGGGCAACTTCAACTCAAGAGGCTCTTGAATTAATGAGGACTTCAGTCCAAGGTGAACGAAATGACGAACTTTTTTATGACCAACTCATTCAACTTGCTCCGAATAAAGAACAAGCTGAAGTTATTACTTCTATTCGGAATGATGAACGTGGGCATAATCTTATGTTTCGACAAATGTACAGAGAATTGACAGGACATGAAGTGACAGGAGTTAGCGACGAAGTCCCTGAACAAGTTAATTCGTATAACAATGGTTTGCAAAAAGCCTTTCAAGGTGAATTGTCAGCGGTTGAAAAGTATCGAAAGATATGGTTCGGTCTTCCGTATGGCGTTTATAAGGATACTTTATATGGCATTATTCTCGATGAGCAAAAGCATGCAGCGAAGTATAATAATTTATTGCTACTAAATTCAGCTGCAAATCAGTAGTCATTGTATCGACTGCCCTTCAGAAATACACAACTTTACTTTCATAATATTAAGCGTGTCCCCTCTGCCTTCTCTCGAGTGCAAATGTAAGTCTTATCTTGTACCTGTGTCATGACGGCGCCTTCCCTAACACGTTGAACTCATCCACATTCTCGATCCAATCAAATGTCCCGCCCACGATGTGTGTGAACGATGCGTCAGCTCTATCCATACCACCATTATTCCCCGCATTTCTTTCTGATACTTCGTATATGATCGAACGTTTACTTTCCAACTGTCGAACTATGGTCTGCAGCACAATTCCTCAAAAACCATATTCTTTGCCCTCATCTTAATAATCCACTTTTCGCTATGCAGCTAAGCTAGATGGTGTTAAGCCTTCTGGCTTTTTTACATTTTAGTCAAGAACGAATTCAAAGGTAACGCATGCTTTGGATTCGCCTTTGAATTGATTATCGATAACGAAACATACGAGTGAAATTTATCAAAAGGCCGAGCTCGCAATTCAAAAATTCAATCATTTGACTGAGTCATAGCATTCTCCTTATAAGAGGCTAAGAAGTTTTACCTGTCGCGAAAATGGCTTGTCCCAAGTTGGAGAGCATTCTTATAGTCCAATTCATAAAATCGTTTAGCCAGCTTATTACCCCTTTCAAGCTTTGGAATAACACGTTTAGGTCATGGTAGCATAAGAATCACAGCGCACATACACACATATTTCAAAGAAAATAAATGAAAGCAGTATGGAGAAATTTGAAGCTCATATGAGAAGTATCCTCGAATGATCACTACATTTTTTGGGGGCATTACGGGGGCGTCCATAAACCTCTACAATATCTCCTATCCTTACCCCCACACACAAAAAAAACTCAACACCAAAGGCGTTAAGGGTTTAAAGGTTCTAGTAAAGCGTCATATATTGGTTACTTTCCCACTCGTGAACCGAGTCCGGTTTACAGTTTGCCTTTTTATAATGGTCTGAATAGTACCTAATTCCGTTAAAATAAAGGGTTCTCTGAGAAAACGATTACGGATTTCATTGTCTTCCTTCTATTATTTGTGAGCATTTTGTGGGCGTTTATGTGTGCAGGAAATATAGCCCAATTTTCAATCAGAAGAGGTACTACAAATGCAATTGAAGATTTCAATCTAGGGAATAGAATCCAGAATATCGCTATCTTAAAAGTGGCTTGAAAATCGTATTGGGAGAATCATCGCCGTTAAAATTAACTTTAGATATCGGATAACCATCGCTAATTGGCTTCGTTCCGGAATCATTGGTGGATGTATCATAGGATCCATTGCCTCCGTGAGGGAAGAAATTTAATGTATGAACAAAAACCCTGCTACCATCATGGTCAGCAAGGTTTTATTATGACGCTTACTCGTAGAGTTGATTACAGATAAAACAAAATTTTTTTAGCAATAAAAGAGCAGTTCAGGTTATCCCTGTGATGACTCTTCTACATGGTACAACTCCTAACAGCAGCAATACAATGTTACACAGCTTATCTACTACTAAAGGACAAGAAAAAAGGAACCATAAAACGTCGCCCGCGCGGCAAACGAAAATAGTTTCCCGGAGACGCCACTGATGCTACCGATACAACGACAGAACCATTACTCAAATGACAGGGCTGCTTACTTTGGAATGTCCCAGAGAACTTTTGAAGAACAAGGAGCACCCTCTAAATTATGAGATGGGAAGATTTAAAGCCGGGACAGTCCGTGCATATCTGTGACAATCACGATAGCGGATTTGGTGGAAGGTGCGGAAGTATTGTAGCTATTGGTACTTTTATTGGTATCAGCGAACGTATAGGTGCGTTGATTGACATATATGAACCGTTACTAATAATTATTTAACCAGAAGCCCTCGAAGAAGTCGACTTCTAATCACTGCCACCAGGACTGGCTGAATTTGATATAAGACCCATCAAATTATAATGCCTCGTCAGCATTATCACTGACGAGGCGATTTTCACATCGTATTAGCTAGGTGTCTCATTGAGCTATCGTTCTCCGTTAGTTGAATCCACCCGTGGAATGTAAAACTTGGCCAGTAATCCACTCCCCATCATCGGTGGCTATGAATGCAACCAGACGAGCTGCATCCTTAGGCAATCCTACTCTACCTGTTACAAATTGCTTAGATAACTGCTGTCGTAGGTCAGGAGTCATCCAGCCGGTGTCTGTGGGTCCAGGATTTATCGCATTTACGGTGATGCCTTTCGGACCCACCTCTGCTGCAAAAGTTCGTGTGAAAGCATCTATTGCCCCTTTCGTTGTGGCATAAGAGATTTCACCAGCCATGGGGCCTAGTGATTGGCCCGATGTCATATTAATAACTCGACCACCTGCCGATTGCGTAAACCGTCTAGCGAATTCCACACTAAGCATAGTTACCGCCCTAACATTAATTGCGTAGTGTGCATCCAAAGACTCTGGGGTAATCGTGGTTAAGTCATCGTTAACCGAATAACAAGCATTGTTAACAAGAATGGAAGGTTCTCCTAGCTTCTGCTCAACGTTATTTAATAAATCCATAAAGCTTTCAGGTACAGAAAGATCCATCATTAGGTGTTCGCAACGAACGCCCATGGAACGTATTTCCTCACAAAGTTGCTTTTGCTCCTCGTTATTGCTACCCCAGGGCATCTGTTGATCGTAACTAACCCAGTGTGTAAAAAATACATCAGCGCCTAGATAGGCCAACTCTTTGCACACTGCAGCACCGATTCCTGTGCTGCGACTTGCACCTGTTACTATTGCGATTCGACCTGTTAATCTGCCAAGTGTAGTATTCATGGGTCTTTTCTCTCCTTTTTATTTTGAAGTCGCATTAAACTGCGGTGACTATTGTGCAAATCTGCCCGTTACTTCAATGAAAACAGCAGGCTACCGTAGCGCCTGCTCATTAATGTGTATTATTCAACTAAAGTTCCCGTTAGCTCAATAGTCTTATGTTTTAATTAGAGTCGCTGCTTATAGTTGTGAGGCTTGCCGAACACCTAACGCAGTGACGTCCCGACGGGCTTAGGGGGCTGGATGTGGTCACTCGCTTCTCAGAGTGACCCGGAGCGTCAATATGGTGTTAGTCGAAGGAAGTTCTGGAAGCAGCCATTGTATTTAAGGCGTTCTCAAAATAGCTATATACTTCATCTGCAATTCCCAGAAACTCTTCAACAAGTACATTACTATCCAAGTAACAAGCATACAGATAATCAACTAAAGCGGAGTCAATCTCACAATAGTTTAATATGGCATTCTTCATCTTAATAATGTCATCTTGCCATACACCTGTATCTTCTAAAACCAAAGAGTATAATGCACGAATTAATCTCTTAGAGTAACCTTTAATATATCTAATTTTCATTGTGTTATCACTAGCATTAGAAAGTAAACTATGTATACGATCTACTTCCTCCTTGGTCTCTGTATTTAAGTCTAAAATGAACTCTGGAGAAATAATTATCGGTGGTACTTTTTCACCAAAGTCATGACCATATATGCAAACACAAATTATCTTTACCCAAAAACCCCACTCATTTGGTTTACTTAATACATCGTCAATCGAGCAAATTATCGTATCAATCTTAGTTACTATTGGATATTCTTCCAAAAGCCTGTCTTTAATATTTGACAATCTTTCGTAATCAATATCTTTGGGATTTACACATACAATAGTAAAGTCTGCATCTGACGTAAAAGGTTTAGCAATTCCTTTTGGAATCGAGCCACACATATAAATGCTATGAATCTTACCTTTGAATTCGGTAAGTATATTATCTATATACTTATCAACAAAATCCTTATATTCACTTTGTATTTCAATTCTATTTATAACTTTTTCTAATATCATATAGACTCCTCCTAAACTAAGAACTTCTTTCGGCTAACGCCTTTTTGGGAACTTCGTAAATTCGTCATGACTTAAGTTATTCGCGAAATCATTCAACTATCCTGCCCCGTTAGCTTAATAAGGGATAAGTGAAAATGTATTCTGATAGACTACTCCAAGAATCAAACATTGGGGTATTTATTTTTTATGAAAAGAATTTTTGTTTCAAGCTTCATGTCACTTTTCTTATTATTGATGCCTGTACTTGCTGAGGCACATCCAGGACGCACAGATGCAAATGGGGGTCATTATTGCCGCACAAATTGCGCAAAGTGGGGACTGGAAAACGGAGAATACCATTACCACAACGGTGGAGGTTCAGATTCTAAACCGGCTGCCACATTTGTAAGACGTTAGATTTTTCAGCTGAGGATGAAGCAACTCTATTCGGAGATACAAAAATGTTTAATTCGCAACGAACGATAAAAATTAGTCAATCTATCATTAGCGATCTAAAGCAACACATTAAATATCAGAACCAAAATAAATTAGCTTGGAAGGGTTCCTATAGAGATGATGGAAACTTCATGCCAAAGTCTTCTTTATTCAATTCTTTTTCGCGAATTTTGAAACGTATTGGTCTCCCGGCGATGCCGATTCATTCTTTTCGTCACACTCATGCTGTTCTTATACTTGAGGCTGGTAACGATATGAAGTATGTACTAGAACGTTTAGGTCACGGTAGTATGAGAATCACAGCGAACATATACACACATATTTCAAAGAAAATAAATGAAAGCAGCATGGATAAATTTGAAGCTCATATGAGAAGTATCCTCGAATGATCACTACATTTTTTGGGGGCATTACGGGGGCGTTCATAAACCTCTACAATATCTCCTATCCTTACCCCTACAGAAAAAAACCCTCAACGCTTAGAGCGCCAAGGGTTGATGTAACTAGTAAAGTGTCATGTATTGGTTTCTTTCCCACTCATGAACTTGTGTACGATAGATATCCCATTCGATTTCTTTCAGTTCGTAGAAGTGAGCCAGCGCATGTTCGCCGAGAGCTTCGGTAATTACATGGCTGCGGATCATTTCGCTTAGCGCTTCTTTCAAATCGGATGGCAAGCTTGGGATGCCTTCTTCAATACGCTCTTCCTCAGACATCACATAGATGTTACGGTCAATTGGAGCTGGAAGATCAAGCTTACGCTTAATTCCGTCTAGCCCTGCTTTCAACATAACAGCAAGTGCGAGGTATGGGTTAGCTGCCGGGTCCGGGTTACGAACTTCAACACGTGTGCTAAGCCCTCTCGAAGCTGGGATACGAATCATCGGGCTACGGTTACTTGCAGACCAAGCTACGTAACAAGGTGCTTCATAGCCAGGAACAAGGCGTTTGTAAGAGTTCACTGTTGGGTTAGTAATCGCTGCAAAAGCACGAGCATGCTTCAAAATACCAGCCATATAATAACGTGCAGTTTTGCTCAGACCTAGCTTGTCACTTTCATCGTAGAACATGTTTTCTTTGCCATTAAACAAGGATTGGTGAGCGTGCATACCAGATCCGTTAATACCAAACAATGGTTTAGGCATAAAAGTTGCATGCAAGCCATGTTGACGGGCAACCGTCTTCACAACGAGCTTAAAGGTTTGAATTTGGTCAGCAGAAGTGATCGCGTCAGCATATTTGAAATCAATTTCATGCTGGCCGGAAGCCACTTCATGGTGAGAAGCTTCGATTTCAAAGCCCATTTCTTCAAGGGTCAATACGATTTCACGACGGCAGTTTTCCCCTAAGTCTGTAGGAGCTAAGTCGAAATAACCACCTTGGTCATTCAATTCTGTAGTTGGGTTACCTCTTTCGTCTGTTTTGAACAAGAAGAATTCAGGTTCAGGTCCAACATTCATCGCTGTAAAGCCCATTTCTTCGGCTTCCTTCAGACAACGCTTCAGGATACCACGTGGGTCTCCAGCAAATGGAGTACCATCCGGCATATACACGTCACAAATCAGACGTGCAACACGGCTATCAGTCACCCAAGGGAAGATTACCCAAGTATCAAGGTCTGGGAAGAGATACATATCGGATTCTTCAATCCGTACATAACCTTCGATGGAGGAACCATCAAACATCATTTTGTTGTCGAGTGCTTTTTCCAATTGGCTAACCGGAATCTCTACATTTTTGATAGTACCTAACAAATCTGTAAATTGCAGACGAATGAAACGAACATTCTCTTCCTTGGCAATGCGTAAAATATCCTCTTTAGAAAAGCTCACGTGATCCTCTCCCTTTCAAAACTCTGTATATTATTATTTATTAAAAAACCGGGATAACTCACCTTGAATAAGCGATACCTGTCCCGGTCTTTTACCGGAAACTAGTTCTTGCTTCAGCAAACGGTGAAGCTGCGAATCTGATAGCTCTCTACGTCTAACCTCTGTGTCAGGGGTAATCACAGTAGCTTCTTCGGATTCCTTCGAGACTGGGTTCATTACTTGCTTGATGCCAGCAATGTTAACACCCTTTTCAATCAAGGCCTTAATTTCTAATAGGCGCTCAACATCATTAAAAGAGAACAAACGTTGATTCCCAGAGGTACGTGCAGGTACGATTAGACTATGCTGTTCATAATAACGAATTTGTCTTGCAGATAAATCAGTTAACTTCATTACAATTCCAATAGGAAATAATGCCATATTTCTGCGGATTTCATCACCCATGACTCATCCAACCTTCCAATGATCTTTTTCTGATCTCATTGTACATTTCCTAATACAGCGTGTCAATGGTGTGTAAGATTTTCTGACAGTAATTTTCGATCACGCATACTTTGGAGTGCCATCAAAACGCCATATTTGACATGGGAGTAGGTTAATCCCCCTTGCATATAGCCAATATAAGGCGCACGGATAGGCGCATCTGCCGATAACTCTAAGCTACCACCTTGTATAAACGTACCTGCCGCCATGATGACAGGATGTTCATATCCCGGCATATCCCATGGTTCTGGAACTACATGGCTGTCTACCGCCGCAGCACGTTGAATTCCCTGCACGAAGGCAATCAAGTGATCCGGTCCATCAAAGGAAACCGCCTGAATCAAATCTGTACGAGGTTCATTCCACGCTGGTTTCGTCTCAAACCCGCAGCGCTGAAATACAGCTGCCGCAAAAATACTGCCTTTAAGGGCTTGTCCAACTGTATGCGGAGCCATGAACAGACCTTGGTATAACCCGCGGGTAGTTCCTAACATTGCGCCTACCTCGCCACCGATACCAGGAGCTGTAAGACGGTACGCTGTAAGCTCTACTAGATCTCTGCGCCCACAGATGTATCCACCCGTCTCAGCAATTCCACCACCAGGATTTTTAATTAATGAACCCGCTACTAGATCCACTCCAACCTGCGGAGGCTCAAGCTCTTCAGTAAACTCACCATAGCAATTATCAACGAACACAATAACATCCGGTTTCAATGACTTCACTCTCGCTGTCATGTCACCTATTTCGGCTACTGTGAAGGAAGCGCGCCAATCATAACCACGCGATCTTTGGATTCCAATTACTTTAGTTTTCTCATTGATAGAGAGAGTTACCTCTTCCCAATCAATCTTACCCTCTGCTGTAAGGGCAACTTCCCGATATGTAATTCCGAAGTCTGCGAGTGAGCCTGTCCCATCTCCTGCTTGGCCAATCACCTTGTGTAAGGTATCGTACGGACGACCTGTGATGTATAAAAGCTCGTCTCCTGGTCGCAGCACACCAAAGAGGGCTGTTGAAATGGTATGTGTTCCTGAAGCAAAATGCGGGCGCACCAAAGCTGATTCCGCACCAAAAACGTCAGCATAGACAAGATCCAGCACTTCGCGTCCACGGTCGTTGTAAGCATACCCCGTTGAACCCGCAAAATGATAATCACTGACCTGATGACGTTGAAACGCTTCAATAACCTTCCATTGATTCTTATCGACAATTCGATCAAGAGCTTTGACTGCACCTTCGATTTCAACTTCTGCGGACTCTGCCGCTCCTAAAATATCTTCTGCAAAAACTGCCATTAGTTCTTATTCGCTCCTTACATTTACTTGCCATCATAATGACAGAAAGCGACAGTTGCCTGACGCTTTTTGTCATTAGCTATTATTTTATACCTATACAACAAGCATTTCCACTTTAGGGGAACAAAGAAGATTACGGCTGGTCCACAAAATCAGCAAGCATGTAACTCCATTTATCATAATCCTCTTTATTAAGACGGACGTTATAGATAACATCGTTCTCGTCATAGGTAGTTTCCAGAACCTCACCCACTCTGTAAAGCAGGGAAGAAATATCGCCTCGGTCTCCAGGAATGCGAAAATTCAGCGTATCTCCAGCCAATTCATCAGAGATAATTTCAATAATCCGGGTTAAATCCTCCGGGTTAAATGCACTGATCTTCAAAAAACCTGTGCCTGTTGGCAGCATTTCCAGTTGCTCAGGCTCACATAGATCGATTTTATTAAAAAGCACTATTTGCGGTTTGCTGGCTGCCCCTAAATCTTGCAAAATAGTTTGCACAATCTCCATCTGCTCCTCACGCATTGGAGATGAGGCATCCACTACATGCAACACCAGATTGGCCTCATTGACTTCCTCCAGCGTTGCGCGGAAAGATGCCACAAGATCATGCGGAAGATTCTGAATGAAGCCTACAGTATCCGTAAGCACTACCTCTTTGCCACCCGTTAGTTGAAGCACGCGTGAAGTAGGGTCAAGCGTAGCAAACAATTGATTCTCAATATAAACATCCGCATCCGTAAGCTGCTTAAGCAGCGTCGATTTACCAGCATTCGTGTAGCCGACTAGAGCAACCTGCACTGCCCCTGCTTTACGGCGGCGTTCACGGTGCAATTCACGGGTTTTAACTACCTCATCCAACTGGCGTTTCAACTCCGTAATCCGACCGCGAATATGACGGCGATCGGTCTCAAGCTTACTTTCACCTGGTCCTCTGGTTCCTATACCTCCGCCTAATCTGGATAAGTTTTTGCCTTGACCGGATAACCGCGGCAAAAGATAGGACAGCTGTGCCAGCTCTACTTGAATAATACCCTCTCGCGTTTTGGCCCGCCCAGCAAAAATATCCAAAATGAGCTGCGTCCGATCAATAATCTTCAGATCCAGAGACTCTTCAAGGTTCCGTACCTGCGCTCCAGATAATTCCTGATCAAAAATAGCCGTATTAGCTCCAAGACCATCAGCGGCCATGCGGAGCTCTTCTACCTTACCTTTCCCGATAAACCATTTTGAATCCGGTGTTTCCTTATTCTGACGCAACACATCCAGGACTTCAACACCTGCTGTTTCTGCTAATTGTACTAATTCCTGCAGAGAAAGCTCTGGGTCAATACCGGTACGTTTAATTTTATCTGTGACGAGAGTGACCAATATCGCCCGATCTTGAATATCCGTTTCTGTATCATGCGTAGTTATTGCCATTTATTCATGCTCCTTATGACGGTAATAGAATCTTTGTGTACCATTTAATCAGTTTTTCACTTCTTGCTGATGTTATACAGATGAACCTGTTCATTCACAGCGCTTCAAAACATTTTATCATAAGTTTCATTGGTAATATAGGCTGATAATGGAACGGCTCACCATTCTGTCAGCATTTACATTATGATAATCTTCAATCTTTTATAAAAGATAAACCGACTAAGCACGTATAAACTTAGCTGGTGTCAATTTATTTAAGAGATTATACTCTCCCCTTTTGAATAATCATCGACCGGAAGAACAAGGTCTCTCGGTAAGATCTCCATCAAAGATTGTTTAGATATTTTGACATGCCTGCTTATTAATCTAACCGCTTGATGGCGGATTGCCTGTTCGAGGATATTGCGTACATAACGGGCATTACTAAAGTTTTCTTCAATAATTTTCTCATTAAGGATTAACTCTTTTAGTTTCCCGTTTGTTTCTGGAGTAATTATATAGTCTCTTTCAGCAGCCATTTTATGTGCAATCAATATCAGTTCATCTGTTGTGTAGTCCTGAAAATCGAGTTGAATTGGAAAACGTGAGGGAAGCCCGGTATTAGCCTCCATGAACATCTCCATTTCATTTGGATAACCCGCTAAGATAATGATGAGATCATCATTCCTGTCCTCCATAACCTTTACAAGACAGTCGATTGCCTCTTTTCCAAAATCTTTATCTCCGCCTCTAGCTAAGCTATAAGCCTCGTCAATGAATAATACGCCACCCATAGCCTTCTTAACAAGGTCTCTGGTCTTTTGAGCTGTATGCCCTATGTATTCCCCCACTAAATCCGCTCTCTCTACTTCGATTAATTGACCTTTACTTAATATGCCCATATTCTTTAACAGCTTGGCAACGATTCTTGCTACAGTTGTTTTTCCAGTCCCGGGGTTGCCTTTAAACAACATATGATAAACCTGATTAACTACATTTAACCCCAGTTCTTGTCTCATTTTTTCCACTTGGATAAGCGCATGAATTTCATATATGAGATCCTTCACCTTTTCAAGACCGATAAGCTCATGAAGCTCTTGCAGGATTTCTTTTGTAGATTCTAAATGATTATTTTGAGCCAGCGCGCTCTCCAATGTTTCATTCGTAATATTTGTTGGGTCTTGATTTTTGAAAGTTATATTCATTCTGGAATCATTAATGGTTATCTTTCTTAAATTTTCTTCACCCATTGTAATCACCTCGTTAGAGCATTATATGCAATAACTGAATGACATCATGCACTTGTTTTAAAGAATGGGGTTTCGACATTGGATTCCCTGCTATCTCTCGCATCTTCTACGATGGTACACGAGGATAGAATGACCGAAATGCATAAAAGTCATAAGCAGAACTTTATTTTTTTATCATTTCACAACCCCATTATTTTTGATATACAAATAACAAATAGCCCCCCTTTAGAGTTTAGTCCATTTGGGGGCTGGCTTTTCTAATCAAGTCTCTTCCGGAATAGGAAGCATTATTAGAAGATTCTGATAATTGAGAACAATTACAGGAACAACTGCTGGATTTTCCATTTCGTATAGGCTAGAATTTCACGCGACTTATGCCTTGTCATCGACAGAACAGTGGATTCTGTAAGTCCCAGTTCAGGATTCACATAACCGAGCTCGTCCGCGATTTCGTGTGAACGCCATCCATGATATGTATGCGTAATAATAATTGCTGAGGACAATCCCTCACTTGTCATAATTGCTTTGCTATACAGAAGATTCTCGTAAGTGCTGGTAGCTTTATTTTCAACAGAAATGGCGCTATCCGGAACTCCATGAGCTACTAAATAATTGCGCATACCTTGACCTTCGGTATATTTCAGATCAGGTTTATCCAAACCTCCAGAAACTATGATATGCGGGAACATCCCCTCTTGATAAAGCTTAAGCCCGTAATCCAATCGTTCCTTCAATCCCGGGCTAGGTTCTTCTCCCCACATCGACATGCCAAGAATGATCCCTGTATCGGCTTTGAGCATAGGATCTGTCGTTGCGGCTTTATTGATATTCCTCAATGCGTACGCACACCACAACAAACCAACTACAACAATAACCATTAAAGCAATAAGCAACGTTCGTTTAGACCAAATTCGGCGTTTTTTGCGAACAATCCGAATCGGGGAAGAGTCTCTTCCATAAACGTACCATTCCATCTTTATTTCCTCCTGAATTCTCCATGATGAAATAATTCGGCACGATGTTTCAAAGAGAGTGAGAAATAAGGGAAAGCATGAGCATCGATGCCACGTAAAATAGTATGGGCAGTCTCCCAGGCTAGCTTATAATCGTTTTCTGAGATGTCTTGCCTCTCCAGTGCTTCCTCCAGTTCATCCTCATCGAGCAAAAACACCTCGCCGTTCCAAAGTACTACCACGTCCAGATACAAATCGTCAAACCAAGGCACACCTTGGTCAGTAACGCCTTGCACTTTACAGGTGTCTATGTACCATTGAACAATATTTTGTTTTTCGTCAAACATAGCCGTCACAATATAGTGACTATCTTTCGGAAAATATTGCAGCCAGGAATAACCTTTATCTGCAATACGATATGTATGTCGTCCATAGCTCTTCCACAGTGGTTCTTTCAGCCCGTAGATGGTATAAAGCGTAATATATCCGCTGAATTCCCGGCTCTCCACATAGCGGCAGGCAAAATGGCGACGCGTAATCCGGCGCCAGTTGGCCCGGTCTCCGAATTTACGTTTCATAGAAATTACCCTCTCCAGTATGGTCTATTCAGCTTAACACATTTAGAGGATACACTCAAAATATCCCGCAAAATACAAGAAATTTTTCTTCTAAACCTAATAAAAACGGCAGTCCAGCTTCGCTCTATAAATAAAGCAAAGCTGGACTGCCATGGAAAAAGCCATTGTTTGAAATTCAAATTCGTTTTATTGAGTGGAAGAATCCCCGTTCACAAAACCTGTCTCTGGATCAGGGTTTGTGGATACATTCCCACTCTCATCGCCGGAACCCTCTCCACCGATAGTGGGTTCTGGAGTTGGGGTCGGCATTGGTGTTGGCGGTGGCGGGGTGATTTCAGGGATTGTAGTACCACCGTCATTTCCGCCACCCTCATTGCCGCCTCCGTTATTGCCACCATTTCCATTCTCTCCGTTGTTGCCACCGTCCTCTGGGGTCGGGGTCGGAAGATTAGGATCTATGGTGGGTTCAGGGGTCGGCATTTCATCCTGCACGGATACACTAACCACATTGGAGGGTTCGCTCTCCACTTTTAGCGCAGGGTCATAAGAAGTTACATAATACTCGTAAACCAAACCAGGCAGTGCACTAAAATCGCCTGCGCTGGTAGTCACTGTATTTAACAGTGAGCCAAATTCAGCTTCCGATGTCTCTCTACGATAAATACGATACTCAACGCCGGCAACAGGAACTGCCTCCCAATTGAGATTTACAGTCATCGTAGAAGGATCATATGCTGCTGATAGTCCAGTAACAGTCTGAGCTGTTTCTGGTGTTTCAGTAGGCTCAGGGGCAATCTCGTTATCGAGGTGCGGGAAGGATTTCTTAGGAACATCCTTCAGCGCTTCCTCCATGACCTTACCCCAGAAAGCAGCGGCAAGCGGACTGCTGTTCTTAAGCAGATGCTTTTTACTTGGCTTGTCGTAACCCATCCAGACTGCTGCAGTCCATTCTGGCGTATAGCCTACAAACCATACATCACGGTTCGAGCTGATTCCAGAATATCCACTTTGCGTCGTACCGGTCTTACCGGCAACAGGACGGTCAATCCTAGCTTTTCTACCCGTACCGCTCTCCACGACCTTCTGCATCATCTCAGTCATTTGATAAGCTGTTTCCTTACTCATCACTCGCTCAGGCGTTGTATTCGCTTTGTAGACCGTCTCACCACTGCTATCAGAGATGGATTTAATGGAATAAGCCTCTCTTAGTTCGCCGCCATTTGCAAAAGCGCTGTAGGCTTGCGCCATTTCCAGCGTATTGGTCCCTTTGCTCATGCCTCCAAGAGCCAGCGATAGGTTCTTATCCTCATCTTCCAATCCAATGCCTAGTTTCTTGGCAAATTTAAATCCGGTATTCACACCAATTTCATTGAGCAGCCAAACAGCCGGAATATTCTCTGATTTCTGAATGGCATCACTCATGTTGATGCTCTTAGAATATCCGTGCAGGTTGGTTGGACAATAGTTCGCGAAACATTGCTTCTCGTTGCTTAGCGTTGAATTCATGGTGAATTTCCCAGTTTCCAGCGCTGGAGCATAAGAGACAATTGGTTTGAAAGCAGAACCTGGAGAACGACGGCTGCCAGTTACACGACTGTAGCCTTTTTTCTCATAATTCCGTCCGCCAAGGAGTGCGACAATGCTGCCATTCTCCTGATTCACAATCGTCATTGAGCCTTGTACCAGCTCTTCATCTACACTCTTTTCAAAATTATCACTATCTGCAAAAGCATCTTCAACCGTTTCTTGAGCATGCTTATCCATGGTAGTGTAAATTTTGTATCCGCCGATATTCAGATCATCTTCTGACAATCCAAATTTTTCTTCCGCCTCATCTACTGCAAAATCAATAAATGCTTGATAACGCTGTTTCTTTTCTGGCGGCTTATAGTTATAATCTACGGCTTTTGCTTCGTCTCTTTCCTGCTCCGTAATGTACCCTTGCTCATACATAAGCTGAAGCACTACTGCCCGGCGTTCCTTCGAAAGATCAGGGTTACGCAGCGGGTTGTAACGAGACGGGCCTTTTGGCATAGCCGCCAATGTCGCGATTTCCCAAACCTTAAGCTGACTCAAATCACTTTTACCAAAATATCTTACTGATGCTGCTTTAATTCCGTAAATTGTACCCCCGAAGTTAATCCGGTTCAGATACATGGTAATAATCTCTTCTTTAGATTTCTGATTCTCCAGGGCTACGGCAATCGACACCTCAGTAGCTTTACGGAAAAACGTCTTGTCCCGTGTCAGGAAGATGTTTTTGGCGAGCTGTTGAGTAATGGTACTACCGCCCTCTACCATACTTCGTGCGGCTATATCCTTTACTGCTGCCCGGCCAATCGACCATAAATCCACACCAGAATGTTCGAAGAAACGTTTATCCTCTGTGGCTACAAAAGCGTTAACCAATAACGGTGGAATTTCTTCATACTCTACTGGATCACTTTTCTCCAGTGATAATTCGCCGATTAAATTAGCATTGCGGTCATATACCTTAGTCGTTTCATTCACTGTTAGCTTATCCTGGTTCTCAAGCAGAAGCTTTTGACCATTTAGCATAATGAACAGATATCCACCTAGTGCACAGAAAATGGCCAATGCCGTAGCGAAGAACAAGCTCCACAGCACACGCTTCTTCGTCAAAAATCTCTTTTTCTTTTTTGGTTTTGATTTTGGTTTTGATTTGGAACTGGACGATCCTCTATCTCTATTGTGATTCGTCCTGGATGTATCGTCTCTAGACATAATGCCTCCTGACTCCCTTTCGGAAATAAACATAAATGGTCTGCCATGAATGAAAAGAACAACCTTCACAGGTTGCTCTCTCACACTCTATTCAAACGATTTATAAACAAGAAAGGTTTCAATTCATTTTTGATAAATGTTATTCTTCACTACTGCTGTCTTGCATCAGTGATACACTACGTTGTGGTGTGAACGTGGAAATTGCGTGTTTATACACCATTTGCTGGCGTCCATCACTGTCAATGACGATTGTAAAATTGTCGAATGCTTTAATTATTCCCCGGATTTGAAAACCGTTGGTCAGATATACCGTAGCAGGGATATTTTCTTTGCGTAGTTGGTTCAAGAATGTATCTTGGATGTTAATGGACTTGTTCATATGACGTACCCCCAATGGTTCAATTAGATTGTTCAGAAGTATATTCAAGACCTGAGAGAAACTTTCCTGCTATTATACCACGTATTTTTGAGAAATTCTCAGAAAAGTTTTGTTCACCTTCGACATCGATCCACTCGATTTCCTTCATGTGGCGAAACCATGACAACTGTCTTTTGGCGAATCGGCGAGTATCGCGTTTAAGCAGTATCACAGCTTCTTCCAGCGTCAGCTCTCCCGCCAGGTAAGCGGCAATTTCCTTGTAACCCAATCCCTGCATGGACACAAGGCTTCTGCTGTAACCGTTATCCAGCAGTCCCTTCACCTCAGCAACGAGACCATCCGCCAGCATGCTATCAATTCGGTCCTCAATACGTTTATATAGTATTTTCCGGTCCATTGTCAAACCTATGAGACATAAGTCATAGGGAGATTCCTTCTTTTGAGCAGCATGAGAAGCGGAAAGTGTAGTGTTTGTCTGGTGTTGAATTTCCAGTGCACGGATAATTCTGCGACGGTCGTTAGGATGAAGTTTGGCTGCGCTGACTGGATCAACCGCCTCGAGTCTGGCATGCAGTGCAAGCGCTCCATGTTCTTCCGCAAATTGATCCTGCTCTTTACGGAAAGCTTCATCAGCCACTGCTTCCGAGAACTGAAAGCCGTAACATAAAGACTCAATATACAGTCCAGTCCCCCCTACGATAAAGGGAAGCTTCCCTCTAGCGCTTATCTCCTCGATGAGTCTAGTGCCCTGCTCTTGAAATTCAGCGGCAGAATACGCATCCTGCGGATCATGAATATCGATCAGGTGATGGGGAATGCCGTTCATTTCGGCGGGTGTAATCTTAGCTGTACCAATATCCATACCACGATAAACCTGCATCGAATCGCCGGAAATAATCTCAGCGTTATAAGCCGCTGCCAGCTCCAGACTTAACCGGGTTTTGCCTACGGCAGTTGGTCCTAACAGCACTAGAACCTTATGCCTTTCTTTAGTTGTCAATGTGTATCACCCCGTACGATGTTTTGGAGTTGCTTCGGAGCAGCTCAGTAAACCCTAGGCGTTCAAATTCCCCACTCAAAGCCTTTTCTTTTAAAAGAACAGTCTTACGGGCGACCCTAACCGCTTCGGCTACACTCTCTGTCGATAAGGCTGCACGGTTAGCGAATTGCCGCAGCGGGGAAATCGAGGCAGAACCCGTCAGAGGCACGCGAAACATAGGATCAAAGTAAACAATATCCACACTTCGATCTGGTTGAGACCGTAAATAATCCAAATGTTCACTATGCACGACATTAACTCTGCGTAAAGCCTCATTGACCTTTACTTGCCCAGAGGTGTAATGAGACATCCCTTCACTGAGCAGTGCGTACAGCGGTAATGAGCTCTCCAAAGCGGTAACCTCTGAGGACTCACCACCATGTACAGCAAACAGTAAGGAGTCAGCTCCTAATCCAGCTGTACAATCCAATACACTATCTCCGGGAAGCATTCGAGCCGCAACAAGCATCGGCTCGATCTCACCCTTTAGAATTCGTTTAGCGCGAACGAAGCCCATGCTCGGATGAAACTCCATAGGCTCCATTCCTAAGCGGTGTAGTCGAACAGCGTCCTGAGATAGAATCAGAATATCCTCATCTCCGTAATGTTCAACCATCCTTGTAATGGAGAGTTTCTCACGTGGAGCATAACTACAACCCGTTCTCTCCGCAAGGCTTTGCGCGCGTTCTACTATTTCCATTATCGGGCTATACCCCGTAGTTATAATCATGGTGCCTCCAGTCTTGCTCTTAACAAATTTCAAAAAATGTATAATTACATAACCCGCTTGAACAATTTCTCTAAATCATAGGATGAAAAAGAGATCACAATCGGCCGTCCATGTGGGCAAGTATACGGTTGTTTGCACTCTGCCAGTCGGGACAACAGAGCCTCCACTTCCTGTTCTGTTAGTTTATGGTTGGCCTTAATCGAGGCTTTACATGAACACAGAATCGATGACTTTTCTCGTAGCTTCGCAAGATCAATCATACGCTCGCTTAAGACCCACTCCGCCATTTCTTCAACGACCGCCTTCTCATCCCCTTCAGGAAACCAATAGGGCAAAGAACGAACAAGAAAGGTCTGTCCGCCAAAGTGCTCAAGGTATACCCCGGCCTGCTGAAACCAATGTAGACGTTCACTAAGCTGACGACTTTCAGAAGGCGTGAACTCCAGTGTAATCGGCAGTAGCAGCTCCTGTGAGGCATCCTCCGGCCGACCAAATTTCTCATAGAAGTATTCGTAATTAATACGTTCATGTGCCGCATGCTGATCGATTAAATAGAGTCCTCCATCATTCTGGGCAATAATATAGGTCCCATGATGCTGGCCTATATAATTAAGCTCAGGAAAGGCCGGAAGTCCAGGCTCTTCTTGTTGTGGTGGAGCCCATAGCTTCTCAACCGAAGGGAGCTGCTTCTGCGCCATTGACGTTTCTTGCGGGCGATAGCTATTGGAATAACTAGTATTCGCATTAGTTTGGCGCCCCTGCGAAGATGAAGACGGATAGCCTGATCCGTAAGCTGGAGCTACCTCGCGAGCTACCTGATGATCTGCCTGACCTTCCTTGCTAAAATCACGGGAATTACGGTCAGGGTTCGATGACTGTAGTCCACTTAAGAAGCTGGCAGATCCCGTAGGGGCTGTATCCTTCTCATCACCATTCGAAGATGACGGCGGAACAGCTCCTTTGGAAAAAGCAAATTGCTCCTGGATAAAGGAGCTGCTGCCCTTGGGTCCGATTGTTTCCTTGCTTGGACGTGGAATCAGACTTTGCCCCAGCAGTATTTTGCGGATCTCCTGCTCAACAAAGGTGTAAAGCTCATTCTCCTTACTGAATCTAACCTCGAGTTTTGCTGGATGTACATTGACATCTACCAAAGAGGGGTGCATATCCAGTTCAAGAACTAATAACGGATAACGGTTAATCGGAAGCAAGGTGTGATAAGCACGCATGATTGCTGCGTTCAGTCCATTACTGCGAATATAACGTCCACCGACAATAGTAGTGATTGCATTTCGATTGGAACGTGTCCATTCTGGACGACTAATATATCCGGAAATCCGGTAATCCAAGTCTTCTGCCGTAATCGGCAGCATTGCTTTGGCGGCATTGGTTCCGTAAACAGCTGCGATGACCTGCAGCAGATCACCATTTCCGAGCGTATGCAGCAGTTGATTGCCATTATGATGCAAGGTAAAAGAGATCCCCGGATGAGCCAGCGCCATGCGGTACATGGCATCTGAGATATGGCCCAGCTCCGTCTGAATACTCTTCATATATTTCAGCCTTGCCGGCGTATTAAAAAACAATTCACGAACGGCAAGATCACTTCCCCGGCCGGAAGGAGCGTCCTCATTTCGTATGAGATTGCCACCCTCAATGTCTACTAGGCGCCCTTTGCCGTCATCGGCAGTTGCAGTTAGAAGCGATACCTTGGAGACCGCGGCAATACTGGGAAGTGCCTCTCCGCGGAAGCCTAAGCTTGTGATTTGAAATAGATCGCGGCCATTCAGAATTTTACTTGTAGCATGCCGGTAAAAGGCGGTCTCGCAATCTTCAGGATCAATCCCGGAGCCATTATCTTTAACGCGGATGCTCTGCAAGCCCCCCTCTTCTACCGATACCTCAATTCTTGTACTGCCAGCGTCAATTGCATTCTCGACAAGCTCCTTTACAACTGAAGCTGGCCGCTCTACTACTTCACCCGCAGCTATCTGGTTGGCAATATGCTCGTCCAATATATGAATTTTGGCCATTTCATTCACCTCTTATTTAGGCAATCAATTATTATAAAATCTTTATTGCAGATCCTTAACCTTCATCTTCAGCTCGTTCAACAGACTCATCGCCTGCAGCGGCGTCATATTCATAAGATCAGCGTCACGCACAGAAGAAATGAACTCTTTTAGCGCAGGATTCTCTTGGATTTCAGTTACCGCAACTTGATGTGCACTACCTTTGCGATTCTTGCGTGGTTCTTCCTCACCAAAGATAGACAACTGAACAACCTCATTTTCTACAGGTGCCTCAGTGATGACACTTACGGCTTGCGCTATCGAGGATGCGCTAGCAACCTCTCTTACAGCCGCCTGTCTTTCGAGGCTTCCCCCGTAATGAAGTTCAGAACCACCAGGATGGGCTGCCTGCTCAATGCTCTGCAAGAGACCATAAGCTCGGTCAATAATCCCTTCAGGAAGACCCGCAAGACGTGCACAATAGATCCCATAGCTGCTGTCAGCCGCTCCAGGAACTAGCTTGCGCAGGAAGTTAACTTTATCACCGCTCTCTTGAACAGCCATAGAGTAATTCCGCAGTCCTTTAAGACTCCCTTCCAAATGAGCCAATTCATGAAAATGCGTCGAAACTAGAGCTTTGCAAGAAATAACATCATGTACATATTCAATAACCGCCTGAGCGATGGCCATACCTTCACTGGTCGAGGTACCTCTTCCCAGCTCATCAATAATAATCAAGCTACGAGCTGTTGCTTTCTCTGTCATAACCTGGATATCAGCCATTTCCACCATAAATGTACTTTGTCCACCGATCAAATCATCAGCTGCTCCAATACGAGTAAAGATCCGGTCTATAAGCGGAACTTCAGCACTGTTTGCTGGTACAAAACATCCAATCTGAGCCATGATGCAGATCAGCGCCACCTGACGCATGTAAGTACTTTTCCCCGCCATATTAGGACCTGTAATTAGAAGAATATTACCTTCTCCCTTACTCAGCGTGCTTCCATTTGCAATAAAAGCAGAATCTTTAAGCACCGCCTCCACAACGGGATGACGGCCCCCTTCAAGCCGAAGATCATAACCATCCGAAAGGACTGGCTTCACAAAACGATGTTCGGCACTAACTGCCGCCAAGCATTGATACACATCAATCTCGGCAACCTTTTCCGCAAGATTTTGCAGGCGGGGAATTTGCCCGCTGATGCGATCACGCAGTTCGGTAAAGAGGCTGTATTCCAAATCCGTCATTTTATCCTGAGCTTCAAGGATGAGTGCTTCCTTCTCCTTAAGCTCAGGAGTGACAAAACGCTCTGCGTTGGCAAGCGTCTGCTTACGTTCATATCTTCCTTCCGGCAGTGCAGCCAGATTGGATTTGGTGATCTCTATGAAATACCCGAAGATTTTGTTATAGCCGATCTTCAGTGACTTAATGCCAGTGGCCTGTCTTTCCTTAGCTTCCAGTTCAGCGATCCAACGTTTACCGTTACTGCTAGCTTCCCTAAGCTCGTCCAAACGTTCATGATAACCGGAACGGATAATGCCACCGTCGCGCACAGACACCGGGGCATCCTCGACGATTGCGCGGTCAATATCCTCTCGCAGCTCAGCGCATTCATCCATACTTGCACCGATCTCTCGTAAAGTAGCTGAACCGGAGGTCATACATAAATCCTTCAATGCAGGAATTTGCGCCAGCGATAATTTCAGAGCATTCATATCACGGCCATTGGCGCTGCCAAAAGCAATACGACCCACCAAACGCTCCAAATCATAAATTTCTTTAAGCGCTAAACGCAGGTCCTCGCGAACGATAAACTGATTGTACAAATAATCGACAGCCTCTAGGCGCCGTTCGATCGGAGCTCGCTGCAATAGCGGCTTATCAATTCTGCGGCGCAACAGACGGGCGCCCATCGACGTTTCCGTTCGATCCAGCAGCCAGAGCAGGGATCCTTTTTTGGAGCGTTCGCGAACCGTCTCGGTTAGTTCAAGATTCCGGCGTGTAAATGGATCTAGAATCATATAATTGCCTGGTTCATAAGGAGAAATCTGACTAAGCTGCCCTAACGAACGCCGCTGGGTCTCATTCAGATAAGAGATCAGAAGCGCCAGACATTGTCCACGTTCCTTCTCTAGACGTACCCATGCCGCTTCACCGAACTGACGACGTGCCAGCTCCTCCTCGCGTTTCTCCCAAGGGGTGTAAACTACAGGTTTGGCTAACAGCGGCGTTTCGCTTCGCAGGATCTCCAAAAGTGCAGCGTCTCCGATGATCTCAGCCGGTTCATAAATGCCAATCTCATCACGCAGCCATTCGGCTCCAGATAATACCGAAGTAACATACAGCTCACCAGTTGTTAAATCGCAGGCAGCTAATGCCATCATTCCGTCACTTTCGGTGACGCAAACGAGGTAGTTATTGCTCTTGTCAGCAATGATTTTTCCATCCATCACGGTTCCTGGTGTCACGACGCGTACAATATCCCGCTTCACCATGCCTTTAGTGACTGAAGCATCCTCTAACTGCTCACAAATGGCGACTTTATATCCTTTTTCTATCAAGCGTTGAATATATCCCTCGGCGGCGTGGTAAGGCACTCCACACATAGGGATTTTCTCCTCGCCCCCGCCTTCGCGGCCTGTTAACGTAATCTCAAGCTCCTTGGAAGCCAATATGGCATCTTCAAAGAACATTTCATAGAAATCGCCCAGTCTAAAAAATAGGAAGGCATCCTTAGCCCCTTCCTTTACCTTTAAATATTGCTCTATCATCGGCGTATATTGTGCCATGGTCAACCTCCATGCCTATTTAATGCTGTCCCCCATTATACCAGAAAATTGATGGACAAAGTTACCCTGAAACCTCACATTAGTACAACGAAAGACTAGAATACTTATCAGACAAACACTTACTTGAGGTATATTCTTCTGCTTTTAAATATTGTAAAATCTTAACACAGAGCGTCAGCCCATATAAAAATCAAAGGAGAATACAATATGATACGAAAGCTAACGAAGGATGATCAAGAGCTGCTGATGGCATTGCTGCGGAAAGAGCCGGCGCTTAATTTATTTATCATTGGCGATGTGGAGAATTTTGGGTTTGAGCAGGATTTCATGGATTTATGGGGAGAGATTGACCCAGCCGACGGGCGGATAAAAGCCGTTCTGCTGCGCTTCTATAGAAGTTACCTTCCTTATGCAGATGGCCCTTTTGATGTCGAGGGGTTCGCTGAGATTATCCGAAAGGATAATGACATACATATGATCTCCGGAGCCTCAGAGGTGGTGAAGGCTTTTGACGGGGAAATTAATTTCAAACAAGTAAAACAGCTGTATTTTGCTGAATTAAAAGAAATGAACAATAAAATAAGTGAGTCCTTCTCTTCAGCTGAGCCTATTAAAAAAGCTACGGTTCAGGATGTAGAAGCGATTTGCGCACTTACGGATACCATTGAAGAATTTGAAAGCAGCCGGAATGGTTCTAGAACCAGCCTGCGTAAAACGCTGGAAAGCAACACCGGCCGCACGTATTATATGGAACGGGAAGATAAGGTCATTGTCACCGCTTCAACTTCAGCGGAAAATTCCATGTCAGCGATGATTGTAGGGGTTGCCACACATCAAGCATTCAGAGAGCAAGGCCTTGCTTCGCGCGTAATGGCACAGCTATGTGCAGACCTGCTCTATGAAGGAAAGTCATTGTGCCTCTTTTATGACAACCCACATGCCGGAGTTATTTATAAACGACTTGGTTTTCAAGATATCGGTTCATGGACCATTGTTAACATGTAGACCAAATAGTAAAATCACACTTTTACTTTGCTGCACCATAACTCACGTATATCCCGTGATTCATCCCACGTCCGTTCAGCGGCAATATAGTCGAATAAAGGCTCGATATAGGGGGCGGCAATCTCGTAGCCGCCTAGGGAACGCAGCTGCGCCAGCAATGGGGGGATTGCGGCGCGCAGCGGAGATTTATCGCCGCTGTAGTAGGCGATATGCAGGTCTTCCCGGTCGAGCGGGCGTTGCGTCAGGTCCTCATAATGGCTCACGATTAGGTGAGCCAGATAGACCGCGCCTTTAGCGATGACCGGGGATACCAGGAAGCTCGGTAAGGTCCGGTACTCGAAGCCGCCATGCGGCTGAGTCCGGAAATCGCCGAGCACACCGTATCGGGGACGACGCGCCCCTGCGCGGACGTCTTCGAGCAGAAGCATGGGCAGCGCGAGATAGTTATCGAGCGCGCGCAGCAGCGGCGCCGTCAGCGTCACGCCGCTGAAGTGCAGATGGCCGCCGAGGGCCCAGCCCGTCAGCGGCATGCCTCCCGCCCGCCAGCGCAGCGAGCGGTCGGCGATGAGCCGGTCCGCCAGCGCCGCGGCGGACATCAGCTGCGCCAGCAGTGCGCGCGGTTCCCCGCGCGGCTGAGGGCGCAGCTCGGCGACCGGGAACGCGCCGCGCGTTCGGAGGTCCGGCGTCGCAGCCAGCGACGCCGTCCGTGGGCAGGTACCGCGACGCAGGCACGACGCGGCCGGTGGATTCCCGGAGGATGATAAACTCCGGGTCCATGCCCATCAGCAGTCCGCTGCGGCCCGGCTGCTCCAGAGCCAGCTTTCGTTCCAGCGCTAGCGCTGCGGACCGATAAGGCTCGGGCAATCGTTGCCCGGAGGTCTTTACTAGTGAAGTGACTCCCTCCACCACATACCTCCGGTTCCCCATTGCCCTCAGCAGGACCTCACCGCTATCCAGCCCCAAGCTGTACAGCGTGCGGACAGCAATCCGCTGGAGCAATTTCATCACCCCGCGAAGCTCTCCCCGCACTCGGCCTCCCGTGGTATTGCTCTCGGCATTAGCAATCCTCACAGCTTCGCTGTAATTATCGGCGGCCGCACGCATTCCAAGACCTGCTCCAAGCAAAGAGATGTGGAGGACAGTCAAATGATAAACCAATATCTTATAACACTGCCTGTGGCCCTTCTCAGTAGCATGTGAAGCATATGTATCGACAAACCGTTTTCCAGAGGGCGTCAGCGTTGCTTCAACCCCGCTTCTAAGCAATCTAGACTCTCTCTCTGCCACAGACAATTCTGAATACACCTTAAGACCTTCATTCATACTCTTTAGCGCCTCCATCCGAGCGTGAACCTTTTTTCATCCTAAAAATAAATAAAAAAAAGGAGGGCATTCGCCCTCTACGCCGCCGCACTCCCTACATATAATGGACCATAACCCATTGATACTCAGTTAACGGCGGCGTATCCTTCCTTACAGCTCATCATCCAGATTGTCAGGGTCCAGATCATCGTAATCGAAGCTATCACCTTCAAAATCATAATCCTTGTCTTCTGGATCATCACTTTGCTCAGTGACATACACACGGACTTTGGTCTCAGCCACCAACTCCACTTCGAATTCGCGCTCTACGCGAAGTGTCACACTGCCTCCGCCTGGCGATACGCCCGCTTCTACACAGTTGGGTTCCTGCGTTGCCTCCGCAGAGACCTCAACTGTTGAAGTGCGGTGTCTCGTGTCCAGGTAGGAAAGCGGAATGAGCTCCACATAAGAGACTGTTTCCTTTGCTACCTCGGTCTGCTTGTTCTTGTCGTACGAGTACCAGATGTTTACATCATAAGTACCAATTACTTCGATTCCGTTCCCGGCGGCAACCGCTTCGTATTGGTGGTTGATAATCCAAGCCCCCAAAATACTAGTCGGATGATGTGGCGGAGTCACGGTATGGGTTGCTGTAGAGAACTTACGACCTTTGCCGCAAATTGCCTTCGTAATGATCTCCCTTGTTTGACGTTTATGGCTTAATGACATCTTTGAACCTCCTCCATACAATCATTCACTATCAAGTGTATGCAGGTTCTAGGCATTTGTTGATTGTTAGACTATAAATAAATTTGAGTAAGCCCTCAAGAAGGCTTTTTCAGGAGACTCATAGTTCATTTTATTTCAAATTTTGTACATATATGAGTAGATTCCAAAAATGGTCCAACCTGTTCCGGAGCCATTCCTACCCCCTCAAAAAACCTTAAAACACCAGCTATTGCGGGATTACCCGCACAATTCCAAGCGATCTGTGTTTGCTTAAGTCAATAAAATCCTCATCAATATTCACCAGTGGCCGCAAAGGGTCTGTAGCAAGAATCATAACAATTTTTCCTTTTCGCCCATCTGTCAATTCCACTTCGTTCCCTAGCATTGACTGCATTAACTTATTAATAAACACTCTGCAAATATAAGGGTCGAGCTTACCGAACACACTCTCCTCCATTTGCAGTAATACTTCGTATAAAGGAGCCGCTTTGCGATAAAAACGGTCGGAGGTCATCGCGTGAAACACATCAGCCACAGCAACGATTTTACTGAAATCAGTAATCCGGTTTCCAAGCACACCAAATGGATAACCACTGCCGTCCATTCTTTCATGATGCTGTAAGGCTACTAGCGCTTGAGTATGGTTTGTGCCTACCGTATCCCTGATCATCTCATACCCAAAGGTCGTATGCTTTTTCATCAGCTGAAACTCTTCGTCGGATAATGGACCGGGCTTGGTTAATATGTCATCCGGGATTCTCATTTTGCCGATATCGTGAAGAGTTGCTGCAATGGTCAACATGCTCAAATCCTCAGACTTTAGCTTCAGCCATTTGCCTAGCAGGGTAGATATTATGCCCACAGCTACATTATGTCTGTATGTATAATCATCTTTGGTCTGCAAAGCAGCCAATACTCCGTAGAAGTCATTCTTTTCGCTTACCTGCTGGATAAACGGAATCACTTCATTTCTAACTTCCAGCATAGGAATTCTTTTATTTTTGTTATGACGAATCTGTTCAAAAATATTCTCAATCGCAGCTGTACAATCATCAATTGCAAGCTGGAAAAATTCCGCGCTATCCAGCTGGACGACGTCATGAGATTCCAGAGTGATCTTATGTTGACGAATTAATCTAATATGTTCAGCACTCAATAAAGTCAATGCGGGTAAAACAAATACTCCTTTGTCATTAAAGAGGTTAGCTACAAGTTGTTTTCCGATAAATGATTCCATATCTTTGTCCATACGCCTCACCTGCCAATGCGGAAAATTCGTATATGAATTCCCTGCTTGAATTTGAACTCACCCTATAATTGTTAATCCCTTTCGAAGATCAACTTTTAGTTCATACATATTTTATCGTGATTTCAGGGGCGAATGTTAATACTTCACTTTATTAAAGCCTAATTTTAAGCTTTTTTCCGGGTGAGCAAACGTTTCTCAGGCTTATAGCTGACCGGTATTTTATGGCGTTTCGCAATTTTTAAATACAGTGCCAATTCTCTGCAAAGCTGCAGAATCGCTGATCGCACTTCAAATTCCTCACGTGTCTCTGGCAAATCCATGCTTTCAAACTCATGTTCAAGCTCTTCCAGCAAATGTTCCGTGCGGCCTGTATATTCTTCAGCCAAAACATCTCCGCTAAGCTGGTCGAACAATTCAGCTACCATCTCTCCATGCGGTAAATGGCGATATACTTGAGAAATCAGCTGCATCATGCTTTGTATCGATTCCAGCTGCTCCTTACGCATATAGAAATAGACATTCCAAGCTTCATCAGGATGAATTACATGATTCTCCATCTCGCGAGTAGCTGCTGTCAGTCCCCGCTGCACTGCATTATCCGCATCAATTAATTCTTTGCCATCCCACATATACGCAGGCTCACGCAAAGTACGGGCCATTTGAGTAAAAATAACTGAAAAGTATCGATCCACTTCCTTGCGGATTCCATAAATAACTCCCCCAGTCTGTGGCATGTAAATTAAGTTGACCACCCCCGCTGAACCGAGACCTATGGCCAGTAGCTCTACTTGCTGCAACAACACATGTAGCGATAACTCAGCTTGTCCAAACACACGAAACACAATAACAGAGCTAGTGACAATCCCTTCCTTGTAGCCAGACTTCACAATCATCGGAAAGCCAACAAGAACGTACAGTCCAAGTACCCAGTAATGAAACCCTAATATCCAAAATAAAATACACCCAAAAAAGAGTCCCACGAGCGAGGCCAAAAAACGCGCCGTTATCGTCCGGAAACTCCTTTTCAAGGTAACCTCCACACCCAGAATGGCTAAAAGCCCTGCACTTTGTGCATTGGGTATGCCTACTGCAGACGCGAGAAGAACGGACATTAACGTCGCAGCAGCTGTTTTAATCACACGAAATCCCATAACCCTATCTCTCCTTAAAAGCACTAACCGTTAATAGGTAAAGATATAGACATGTTACAAGATTTTGTGAATGGACACAACGTTACATTAGACTTACCGCCGGTATAACAAGCGCTTCTCCAGATACACTACCAGTTGATACATTGCCGTTGCTACGGCTGCAATAATCAGCAGACTGGACATTACAAGCGTGAAATTAAACACCTGGAATCCATATATGATCAGGTACCCAAGACCGGATTTTGCTACTAGAAACTCTCCTACGATTACCCCGACCCATGACATTCCCACATTCACCTTTAGGGTAGAGACCACCGTTGGAAAAGATGCCGGAAGAATCACTTTAAAAAACACCTGAACTTTAGAAGCTCCAAAAGAGCGGACCACCTTCACCAGATTAGGATCCACACTGCAAAAGCTATTGTAAACAACAAGTGTAGTAATAATCACCGTAATCGATAAGGTTGTCACAACGATAGCGGTGAAACCCGCCCCGAACATTACGATAAAAATCGGCCCCAAGGCCACCTTCGGCATACTGTTAAAGACAACCATAAACGGATCAAGCACCGCTGATAAAAACGGAGACCACCAAATAATCACTGCCAGCAGCGTTCCTAACAAGGTTCCCAGAACAAAGCCTACCGCAGTCTCTCCTACCGTCATCCCCAAATGAGGCCACAAGCTTCCACTGATCATATCCTGCCAAATCTGTTTGAAGATTTTTGTCGGGTAGCTGAACAATAACTCATCAATCCAGCCCATTCTTGCTCCCGCTTCCCACAACACAAAGAACAGCAGCAACAGACTGCTTCTTACAGCAATAACCTGATTACGCCGGCGCTGTTTAGTTTTTTTGAAATCTACATGCATTTGCTGCAGCCACAGTTCACGGGAAGCTAAGACTCCCGCTTGCTCTGTTCGTTTCATTAGCTTTCCCTCCCTGCGATCTCCATCTCTGTCCATACTTCATGAAAAAGCTCCGCAAACCCTGGCTGATCACGCGCATACAGCGGTGGGGCTGAGCGGATTAGCTCCGGAACAGGAAAAACTTTACGAATCTTCCCTGGATTTCGCTGCAATAAAATAACCCTACTGCTGACCGCAATCGCTTCTGACAGATCATGCGTGACCAAAATAGCCGTGGTTCCCCGGCTGCGTAAGGTCTCTGAGACTAAATCTTCCAGCTGAAGTTTGATCTGATAATCAAGTGCCGAGAACGGCTCGTCTAACAGCAGCAGTCCTGGATTGGTAGCTAATGTTCGTACAAGAGCCACCCGTTGCCGCATCCCTCCGGATAGCTGAGAAGGATAGGCCTGTTCTTTCCCTTCTAATCCCATCTCGCGCAGCAGCTCCAAAGTCCGTTTATGACTTTCTTCGTTTAAGCTTCCGGTAAGCTCCAGTCCAAGCACGGCATTGTCAAGAATACTCCGCCAAGGAAAAAGATAATCCTGCTGCAGCATATATCCAACCTCAGGTGAAGGGCCTAGAATGGGTTGGCCATTTACGAATACTTCTCCCTCAGAGGGCTGCAGCAGTCCGGCAATAATCGATAGGAGAGTCGTCTTGCCACAGCCACTTGGGCCTACTAAGCTGACGAACTCTCCTTGCTCGACATTAAGATTTAGATCCTCAACGGCCAGTGAAGCTTCCCGATCGCCGAGATAGGCATGCGTTACTCCCTTTAATTGCACTACTGGAAGCAAGGTCATCCCCTCCTTATAGTTAACAAAATCCATTTAGGATCTTATCTCTCTTATTTAGAGCCACTGCTCTTTATGGTCTTTTCAGCTTTTTCAGCAAAAGTATTGTTCACGATTTTTTCTGCTGGAACACGTTCTTTAAGTTCACCTGCGTTGTCCATAACATCTAGTAGATTATTCCATTCCTCATTATCAACAACCGGATTAATGGCGTAGGTGTCCTGCTCCTTGTAACGTTTTACAGCAGAAATCACAATGTCACGATCCGTTTTATCAAAATAAGTTATTATGGCATCCGTAATTTCTTCAGGACTATGTTCCTTCACCCAAAGCTGGGCACGCTGGATGGCATTAGTGAACTTTTGCACGGTATCTCCATTTTTGCTAATGTAGCTGTTTTTTGACATGAATACCGTATAAGGTAAATAACCGCTCTCCACCCCAAACGATGCCACTACAGCTCCCCGGTCTTCTCGTTCGAAGATAGAGGCCTGCGGCTCAAACAGCTGCACATAATCCCCAGTACCTGAAGCAAATGCACCGGCAATATTAGCAAAATCGATATTTTGGATCAAGGTAATATCCTTCGCAGGATCAATTCCCTTTTTAGATAAAGTAAACGCGCCTGCCATTTGTGGCATTCCGCCTTTTCTTTGACCAAGGAAGGTAGAGCCCTTCACTTTATCCCAATTAAAATCTCCATCAGCCTTCCGGGCGAACAGGAATGTTCCATCCCTTTGAGTCAGCTGTGCAAAATTAATGACCGGATCATCCGAGCCCTGCTGATACACGTAAATGGAGGTTTCTGAACCAACCAACGCCACATCAATAGCTCCTGAAAGCAATGCAGTCATGGTTTTATCTCCACCGGGAATCGTCTGCAGTTCTACATCCAGCCCTTCATCTTTGAAGAAACCTTGAGTCAAGGCAACATACTCGGGTGCATAAAAGACAGAGCGGGTAACCTCCCCAATCTTCACCTTTACCGTCTCTGACTTTCCGCCGCAACCGGCAAGTACTGAAAAGCATAAAGTAATGATCATGAGCGACAATGACAGCTTTTTCCGAATCTTCATTCTTCATTCTCCTTTCTTACCGGGTCCTTCGCCCTTGCTTAAAGCATATGCACATGCCTACTGAAAGGTTAAAATCCCGAATATCGTGGGGAATTAAAAGAATATCCATGATATCAGCGGTTTTTATTGATTTTATGGATAAATATCATTGGATTTGCTGTTTTTATATCTGTGCAAACGTTTTACCTGAGGATTTGATTACAGTACTATAAGAATTAAAGCGCTTACCATTTCCTTTATAGGAAAATTGCAGCAGAAGGGGTTATTTTATATGGATAAACTAGCAACATCTATCGCCAAAAAACACACAATAAACGGACTTTTGACTCTTAGCTTAACTGCCGTTCTGCTATCCGGTTGTTCAGGAAATAATAACAATATTCCTTCCTCTGCCTCCCCTTCTCCATCGCCAAAAGCAAATACTGCTCAGAATACTACAACACCTCCCGCTGCAAAAACGATTACCACTGACGAACAGCCCTCAACGGTTTATTATGAGATTTTTGTTCGTTCATTCTATGACTCTGACGGGGATGGCATCGGTGACCTCAAAGGGATTACCAAGAAATTAGATTACTTAAATGACGGAAATCCTGACACCACAGACGATCTGGGGATCGGTGGGATTTGGCTTATGCCTATTAACCCTTCACCAAGCTATCATGGTTACGATGTGACAGATTATCGTGCAATCAATCCAGATTATGGGACGATGGAGGATTTACAAGAGCTCGTTACGGAGGCGCATAAACGTGGGATTAAAGTAATTATGGATTTGGTCGTGAATCATACCTCCAAAGAACATCCTTGGTTCGTAGATTCCGCTAAAAATAAAGACAGCAAATATCGCGACTGGTACATATGGGCTGAAGATCAAGGACGCCCTGCCAATGGAGCTAGTGCCGCTGGTAGTGGCAGTGCATGGCACTCTTTACTGGGTAGTCATTATCTAGGTGGCTTTTGGGAAGGCATGCCTGATCTAAATTTTGATCAAACGGAAGTTCGTAATGAAATGAAAGATATCGGCAAGTTTTGGCTGGAACAAGGGGTTGATGGATTCCGTTTAGACGCTGCTAAACATATATACGAAGACCTTCTAAGCGACAAAAGCCAAGCCACAACCAATAAAAATGTATCTTGGTGGCAGGATTTCCGCAAAGCGATGAATGAAGTGAATCCTCAAGCTTATATTGTCGGCGAAGTATGGGAGAATTCTGCAGTCACCGTAGGGGCTTATTTGGATCAAGCTTTCGACTCTAGCTTTAACTTTGGGTTAGCCGAGACCCTTATTAATTCCGTGAAAACTGAAAAAGACAGCGGGACTGCCTTTACGCTGGAACGTACGTATAATTTGTACTCCAAAATATCTGATAGCCATTTTACCGATGCAATTTTTTTGACAAATCATGATCAAAACAGAGTCATGAGTCAATTAGACGGCAATCTGGATCATGCAAAAATGGCAGCAGCCCTGCTGTTAACCTTACCTGGAAATCCTTTTATTTATTATGGTGAAGAAATAGGAATGCTTGGTGTAAAACCAGATGAAAGAATTCGTGAGCCCATGAGATGGATGACAGCGGATCAGGGTGAGGGGCAGACTACTTGGGAGGTCGGCAGCAATAACGCTGATGATGTTAGCATTAATGTCGAAAGCCAGTCTAACGACAGCAGCTCACTGCTTAAAAGATACCGCGAACTCATTGCGTTAAGAAACGAAGTCCCAGCGCTCCGTGATGGCGGAATTCGAGACTACACTTCTGGCAATGCAGGGGTAATGGCCTACGAACGTATAACAACAGAGGATCAACTCCTCGTTGTTCATAACCTAACTGGAGATGAACAAATCATTACGCTTCATCCAAATGTTGAGGGTATCTCTTACACCAAGATCCAAAAGACAACTGCTGACAAAGTGACCTTAAATTCAGATCAGCTTACTCTTCCTCCCTATTCAACGGTTATTGTGGACTAGGAAAAGCGGAGGAATGAAACACCCACTCTGCCACAGAACCACATAATTGTGCTTTCGATATAGGAAGAGCTACAATCCAGTCTTGGGAAGGATCGCTGCTCATTCGCAGCAACCAGCCACTTGAATGATCACTTATGAAGCTAGCATACTGAAACTTCCAGCCATTTTCACTAGAAATACAGAGTCGCAATTCTCCCTCTGCGTCGAAGCATTTCATCACTCGTGCAAGATGGTTGGAATGGACATCATCTCCTGTCTCTGCAGCTAAACACTCTGAGAGTCTGTGAACCGTAGAGGAATCAGAGCCTTTTTTCAGCTCCTCGAACCTTTTTTTTGACATTAGTAACGCCGGAATCCCGTGAGCAAAGGGCTCCATCGCTCTCTCACATTCGAACAACTCGAGACAAAAGCTCTCTGTTTCATCTCTGTTCTTCAGCACACACGGGGGAGAGTCCGGTGTATTATTGCAGTAGGCTAGTATTTTATCCTTATGTATTTGTAAACACAGATCTTTAGTTTTCTCCTTCTCTCTATATTTGAATCTACCTATCCTTTCTGCTGTAGACGCAGTATTTAACAATTCATTTAATACTACTTGGTCGGTTACCCGATCTGGAAATAAAAATTCCGTTAAATCCGTTAAATCCGTTCGTTCTTTTTCATTCACATTATTGTATCCTTCCTGTATTACATATAAATGTATATTAAACTAGCAATCTTTATGTTATCATAAGCTAATTTTAAGGTAAAATTAAGAAACAAGGGGTATGATCATTAACATGAAATACTTGTAGCGAGGTGATTTCAAAATGAGAATGCTCATCACATTTCAGAACAAACTTGTACCTGTGTATTTCACAACAGAAAATAAACAGCCCACTCAAAAAGTACTTAGATTACTTAACAGTACGCTGGAGCTCAAAATTCAAAAGGGCAAAAGTGCCCTCCAGAAATGCCTCAATTCTCTGATTAGTATCGAAATTAAAGGCTCTGAAGCTATATTGCACAGTTACAGTGAAAATGATTCATTGGCGCTATCCCTCTATTAATGGAGGGGTAGTTTTTTTGTCACAACATTGCTGTCCTCAGCTTTCTAATAAGGAACGTCCTAAGTATCCAAGTGGTGCTGCTTGGACTCGTTGTCTTTTTGAAGCTAAACTTGATCCAAAATGACACTCCGTTTGATTTAGATACTATTTGCGCATACATAGGCATACATAGCTTCAACTCTCAAAGTCAGGGACCTTGGTTCGCTGGTTCTGCTTGGTTCTACTTGGTTCTGCTTGATGCCACTTTGTACTGATTTGTGCTATTTCATGGCACGTTTGGATTTCTGCTTGCCGGCCATCCCCATAGCCGGCTGCTATCGGACTCAGATGACCTTAATCGTAACTTTTGGGCTCATTTGGAATTCTAACGGACCCCAGGGTCACTATTGGCTCGAAAAACACTAATTATCTACCTCAAAAAGCTGAATAGCTGCGCTGGAGTCCGAAACTCTGCTCTAATGCTCATAAATTCGCACATAGCGTCATCTGAGTCCGCGGTAATCTAAATTCGAAACTCAGTTTGCTTTAGTTGCTATTGTCGTGTACATAGTTGCTACTGTCGCGTACATAGTTGTTACTATCGTGTACATAGTTACTACTGTTGTAGCTTTAGTCGCTGCTTTTGAACTCATAGCCACTGCTTTCGGACTCATAGTTGGATGCTTTCGGACTCAGATGACCTTAATCGTAACTTTTGGGCTCATTTGGAATCCTATCGGACCCCAGAGTCGCTATTGGCGCGAAAAGCACTAATTATCTACCTCAAAAAGCTGAATAGCTGCGCTGGAGTCCGAAACTCTGCTCTAATGCTCATAAATTCGCATATAGCGTCATCTGAGTCCGCAGTAATCTAAATTCGAAACTCAGTTTGCTTTAATTGCTATTATCGTGTACATAGTTGCTACTGTCGTGTACATAGTTGCTACTGTCGTGTACATAGTTGCTACTGTCGTGTACATAGTTGCTACTGTTGTAGTTTTAGTCGCTGCTTTTGAACTCATAGCCACTGCTTTCGGACTCAGATGACCTTAATCGTAACTTTTGGGCTCATTTGGAATTCTAACGGACCCCAGGGTCACTATTGGCTCGAAAAACACTAATTATCTACCTCAAAAGGCTAAATAGCTGCGCTGGAGTCCGAAACTCTGCTCTAATGCTCATAAATTCGCAAATGCGTCATCTGAGTCCGCAGTAATCTAAATTCGAAACTCAGTTTGCTTTAGTTGCTATTGTCGCGTACATAGTTGCTATTATCGTGTACATAGTTGCTACTGTCGCGTGCATAGTTGCTACTATCGTGTACATAGTTGTTACTGTCGGAGCTTTAGTCGCTGCTTTTGAACTCATAGCCACTGCTTTCGGACTCAGATGACCTTAATCGTAACTTTTGGGCTCATTTGGAATCCTATCGGACCCCAGAGTCACTATTGGAGCGAAAAAGCACTAATTATCGACCTCAAAAAGCTGAATAGCTGCGCTGGATTCCGAAACTCTGCTCGAATGACTAAAAATCCGCATATAGCGTCATCTGAGTCCGTTGGCCGCTGAGGATACTTGGAAGGTCACTTAGCGAGTGATTTGTTGTCTGACTTAGCCGTTTACTTGGTGTGTAGCTCAGTGAGTTAATCAGCGGGTGACTTGGTGTTACTTGGTGTGTAGCTCAGTGAGTTACCCGGCGGGTGATTAGTTGTGTTAGTCAGTGAGGTGACTTAGCCGTTAACTTGGTGTGTGACTCAGTGGGTAACTCAGCGGGAGATTTGTTGTGTGACTTAGTAAGTCGTTTAGCGGTTGACTTAATGTGTGACTCAGTTAGTGACCTACACGTTACTAGTTATGTGACTCAGTTAGTAACTTAGCCGTTAACTTGGCGTGTGACTGACTCAGTGTGTAACTTAGCAGTTGACTTAGTGTGTAACTCAACAAATGACTTTGCATGGGTCATCAGATTAGATGTAGCGGGTGGCCTGACCCTACTATGTCACCTGCCAAAAGTGACGTTTGTCGTAGGTTGGCTTTCATTTGCTGCCCCTTTATGCTGAAGCAATCTGCCAGAACTAAAAAACGCAGAGCAGTGATCCCCCCTTAACGGGAGGATCACTGCTCTGCTATATTTACGGACTTTTTTAACCCAAGGACTCTGTCTCATTCAGCGAAAAATCTACTATTAAGAAGAACTCAGCAATTATCAGCTGATCTTGTAATTCTTCTGCTCTGCTTTTTCAGCTTTCTGGATTCGAAGTCTAAATAGCTTCACTAAATTCTGACGCGTATGCTCTTCGTGACAGCTGTCCAATTTTTTAATGATAAACCGATCGATGGACATGTCAATCGCTCCTTTTAGATCATTCTGGAACTTATAGAGACAGGAAATTATTTCCTGTTCTCTTGTATCACCTATTAACCTTGTTTTCATTTTTTCAAACTCCTTAAGCGCAAACAAATTTCAAGAACAAAAAAATAATTTACAAACAAAAGATTACATGCTATATTAAATATAGTTAATATTAAATACACACATGCAAGGGAGAAATCATAATGTCTAAAGTTCTATTTATTAAAGCAAACAACCGTCCAGCAGAACAATCCGTAAGTGTTAAGCTGTACAATGAATTCTTGGAGAGCTACAAACTCAACCACCCAGAAGATGAAATCACTGAGCTTGATCTGTTCGCAGAGCAACTTCCATACTACGACAATACCCTGATCACTGGTATGTATAAAGCCGCTCAAGGATACGAAGCAACACCTGAGGAAGCAGCTGGTGCCGCTATCGTTAATAAATATCTTAATCAGTTCATCGCTGCAGATAAGGTAGTATTCGGTTTCCCACTGTGGAACATGACTGTACCTGCTGTATTGCACACTTATGTAGATTACCTTTGCCAAGCTGGTAAAACATTCTCTTACACTGCTGAAGGTCCAGTTGGTCTTTTGACAGGTAAAAAAGCAATCGTTCTGAATGCAAGAGGCGGTATCTACTCTGAAGGTCCTGCTGCAAGTGCTGAAATGGCAGTAAACTTCATCGTTGGTAACCTTAACCTGTGGGGAATTAAAGATATTACACAAGTAATCATCGAAGGCCACAACCAACTTCCAGCACAATCCGCTGAAATCATTGAAAACGGATTGCAACTGGCTAAGGAAACTGCTGCATCCTTCTAAACCATAACCGTTTAGATTCAATTCAATAATGAAGGGCGCCCCTTAGCTGTCAAAAGCTAAGGGGCGCCCTTTTTCAATGTCTATGCCGTTATATCAATTCTTTTTAATATTCATCCAGCTCTTTACGCCATCCGTATCCTCTCGTTCTGGATGAACTCACTTTAGTGGAAGCTGCGCTTTTTCTCTTAAGCTTGGCTTCTTTATTATTTTGGTACAATACTTCTCGTTGTGTTTTTCGGTAGTTGAATAGTCTCTTCTCTTCCAGTTCACCTGTTTGGACTGCTTCCAGTACAGCACAGCCCTCTTCGCGTTCATGTCTACAGTTACTAAACCGGCACTTAGAAGCTAGACCGCTGATATCACTAAACGCTAGATCAAGACCACCTTCATCTTCCCAGAGCTGCAGCTCCCGCATCCCCGGTGTATCTACGATAATCCCCCCATCCGGCAAAACAAACAGTTCACGGTGGGTAGTAGTATGACGTCCGCGGCTATCCCCTTCTCTAACATCCTGCGTAATCTGAAGGTTCTTCCCGCATAGCCAGTTGACCATTGTCGACTTCCCACAACCGGAAGAGCCCGTAAGAGCTACTGTTTGACCCTCACCAATGTAAGGCAGCAGCTTCTCGCGTCCTTCATCTTGTATTGCACTAACAGCATGTACTGATACTCCGGGAGCCGCGCTCCCCATTTCAGCGATTTTACTGTCTGCATCCGGACAAAGATCCGCTTTAGTGAGTAGAATAACTGGATTTGCCCCACTATTCCAAGCCATGATCAGATATCTCTCCATCCGGCGAACATTAAAGTCATCATTCAACGCGCTAACCAGAAATAACGTGTCTACATTGGAGGCAACAATTTGCTCATCTTGTGTATTTCCTGCGACCTTGCGTGAGATCACACTCTGCCGAGGCAATACGCCATGTATGATTCCATGCTCGCCGCCATCTTGCATCGCCAATGCTACCCAGTCTCCAATGGCAGGAAAATCACCCGAGGCTACAAATGTGTGTCTCAGCTTCCCGGCAAGCTCTCCCCACGTCTCTCCTACATCAGTTAACACCTTGTACTTACTGCCAAAGTCACCAACGATTCTCCCGGGAATAAATTGTTTATCCTCTGCATGACTCCACTTTTCATTCCATTTTGTACTCCAGTTTTCATTCCAACCATATTGCTTTATGCTATTCATTCATTTCCTCCTAAAAGATATGTTTATGTTTTTTCTTGCCCCTTGGCGTTTTCCGAGAACACAAAAAGCCGCCGGAAATAAAGACTCCGGCGGCGGTATATAGACATGTGGATTTATTACACCAAATCCAATCTTTCTACACACGCAAAAAAGCCACCGGACCCTATACGGTTCCCGGTGGCTCTAATAAGCGTAATTGAGCTTACCTGCTAAACTGCCCGAATCAATTATTCGGCAGCAGCTGTTCCCGGAAGACACGTATCCACAACAGTTGAGTTCATTACATTTAAAACTGTCATAAAACATCGTCTCCTTCCGAAATTTAAGATGCTGTTATCATAATTGGTGCAGCAGTAAAATGTCAACCCCAAATTTTCCAGATTACAAAATAGCCTTTAATTCTTTCAGCTCACGGATCATTTTCCAAGGTTGGATGTCCAGCTGATCGTCCCAAGGATGTTTCCTTTGCAGCCATATCCCTTCAAGTCCAGCCTTACCTGCACCCCAGATATCATTTACCGGATGATCCCCTATAAACAAGGTTTGATCCGCGGAGGCACCCAGCCTGTCTAGTGCCAATTGATAAATCGCAGGATCAGGCTTCGCAATGCCAACTTCTCCAGATATAACAATAGCCTTGAAGTACTCTCGCAGGCCGAGAATATCAATTTTGGTGTTCTGGATTTCTTTTTTACCGTTGGTGACCAGCCCCAAAGTATATCCACGCTCCACGCAATACTCCAGAATCTCCAAAGCATGCTCCATGGCTGCACCATGATTGATGTAGCTCGCATCATAATACGCTCGGATATGTTCAGCCGTCACAGGCTTTTCCCAAGGCAGGATCTCACTAAGTTCTAAGAAAAATCCGTCTTTATCACGGTAGCCATCAGCGTCTCTGTGGATCATATCCTCGATCACGGCCTGCGCTTCCGCAGGTTCAAGATGCCCAAGAAAATCCTGCACGAACTGAGTGCTAAAGCTGCGAAATGTATAGTCGCGATCCATTAAAGTATTGTCCAGATCAAATAAAATAGCTTGTACTTCCTTCATCAAGCAATTCCCCTTACATGCTGTTAATTTTCAAACCTAACCTACAGAATGTAATTGTACTATGCCTTAAGAGACAAAGAAAAGACTATTCAACAAAAAGGATTTGTGGCTTCCCTTTTACTGAACAGTCTTTGTGAAGATTCGTATCTGCGTCATTCCTTTACTCGAAATGCTCTGCCCGATGGGTCAGCATCATTTCTTCATCCGTAATATACAGCGGAAAAGGAGGTGTTTCTTTCAGATAACTTTCTGTAGATAACAACCGATAATGAACCTCTGGCAACCAGGTGTCTTCAAGCAGCGGTAGCTTGCCTGTATCACTAATATAACTGTCTACAGCAGCCTGAACTAAATCCAGATAATACGGCACTAACTTGTCTTCTTCCTCGAAAATTTCATAGGTCTCTCGAGACATATAGAAATTCCGTTCGGGTATTCCACCTAAATAACGTTTCAGACGACTCATATCGATTCTTTTGTCCTCTAAGATTAATGCTGTTCTATTAATAGGTCCAGGCATATCTTCTTCGAACTTTCGAATCGCCTGTTTCACTTGAGGTAATGTGACGGTTACATGATCTGATTTGGGTTGCTTTTTTGTGCGTTTAAATAACATAACGAAAGTCTCCTTTCTAAATATGTCTCAGATAACGCTTACAATTCCATTTTATTCGAAATTCGAATAATTAATCAGTACATTTCAAATCGACACAGAATGTTAATATTTAAAAGATCATTATTTGACATATTCCCACCGAGTCCATACTTCTCGAGGATTTAGTTCATACTTGTCCTTCTCACGATACATAAACTGATGCATGATGAATTCACGACGAATAGTGGCAAAATCTTCATGAAACTGCTTAATAAACTCATTGATTTCCTTTTCCGTATAAACAACACCTGGCTCCAGCTTCTCAACCATGTATTGAAGCGCTATCAATTTCTTCTTGTATTGTGCGGGAATTTGCCGCAGCCGTCCATCTTTAGAGAAAAAATTACGGATTACAGTATCCTGAAGACTATTCTCAGGCAATTGCTCTTCCATATTCTCAGCTCCTTTCGAAAAAATAAATTGCAGTGAAGCTTCAGCCCCATTATTGATAAACTCCGGATTCAGTTTAAAGTAAACTGTATTTTTGTCGCGTCTTTCCTTTATTAGAGCCGCTTCACGTAATTTAGCCGCATGATGAGTGACTGTAGGCTGCGATAAATTCAACTTTTCAGCCAGCGCTTGCCCGTGCATTTCTCCTTGGGACAAAAGCAACAATAAGCGAAGACGCGTTGGATCAGCTAAAGCTTTATGATAACTCACGATTTTCTCCAACTGCACTGGGTTCACGCTCCTAGAATTTCACAATAAATTGATACATTAGATATATATCTAATTATATAATAATCAACGTTGTTCTTGCAATGGTTATTATACTCAATCTGCTCTTATGGAAAAATTCATGAATTTAGGGTAGGATTTAAAGAAAAGATAGTAACAATCAGGAGGTAACCCGCTTTATGAAAGATGTCATTATTATCGGTGCAGGTCCTTGCGGCCTCTCGGCAGCTATCGAATGCCAACGCCAAGGCCTGTCCAGCCTTATCATTGAAAAAAGCTTTATTGTGCACTCCATTTATTTGTATCCAACAAATATGCAATTTTTCAGTACGGCTCAGTTATTAGAAATCGGGGATGTTCCTTTCACTTCGACGAACGACAAGCCTTACCGTCATGAAGCGCTTGTCTATTATCGCCGAGCCGCCGAGCAATATGGTCTAGAGATCGCCGCTTATGAAGAAGCTTTATCCATTGAGCCGCTTGAAGATGGAACCTTTGCCGTACATACGTCAAATATGCGTGGTGAGCATCAGAAACGTATCACTGCAAATGTAGTTATAGCAACAGGTTATTTTGATCAGCCTAATATGATTGGCATTCCAGGTGAAGAACTACCTAAAGTTACTCATTATTTCGGTGAAGCCCATCCTTACACGGGAATGAAGGTAACTGTAATTGGCGGCAGTAATTCCGCAGTAGATGCAGCACTGGAGCTTATGCGTGTAGGAGCTACGGTAGATATGGTATATCGTGGTGAAAGCATCTCAGAGAATATTAAACCTTGGGTTCGGCCAATCTTTGAAGGCATGGTGCAAAAAGGGAAAATCACTCTGCACTTAGGCTCGCGTGTCACTGAAATTACTGCAAGCTCAGTAATTGTTACGGATCATAAGGGGGACAAGAAAGCATTGGATAATGATTTCGTTCTTGCCTTGACTGGCTTCCGTCCGAGCCGTACCCTCCTCACTTCAGCGGGTGTGATCATGGATGACGACATGGATAAGCCTGCTTTTAACACCTCTACCATGGAAAGTAATGTTCCAGGGTTGTATGTTGCTGGAGTAATCGCCTCCGGCCGCAATGCTAACGAAGTGTTTATTGAGACCGGAAGAGGGCATGGTAAGCTTATTGCAGATCACATTGTGTCAAAAGAAAGTTCTAATCCTAAGGAGTTGAAACATTAAGATGGACATGACCTCTTTGCTTTTGCTTGGACTTGCAGCGCTTGGAATTATCAGCAGCAATTCCCCTGTAACAATAGCAATGGTCGTCCTATTATTGCTAAGAGTACTTGGCTTACAGCAAACTTTTCCTTGGCTAGAAAAATACGGTTTAACCATCGGGATTATCATCCTGACCATCGGGGTCATGACCCCATTAGCCAGCGGCAAAATATCGCTGCAGACAGTCGGTCAATCCTTCTTGCACTGGAAGTCCTTGCTTGCTATCGCTATCGGCATTCTTGTCGCTTTTCTTGGAGGCCGCGGTGCTACGCTCATGACCAACCAACCCACAGTTGTTGCAGGTCTACTGATTGGCACGGTGATCGGGGTTGCGTTATTTAAAGGCGTTCCGGTCGGTCCGCTGATCGCAGCCGGCATTTTATCACTTATGATCGGCAAAATGTAATAGAACAGCACACAAAAAAGACCGCTTTTGGCGGTCTTTTTTGTGTGCCTTTTATAGAAGCCACTACATCACTATTCCTCCACCTGAGAAATGGACTGCGGAATTTGCTGCACCGCTCTTTTTTCAACGACTAATAAATCTTCAACGCCATACTCTGTCTTAATTTTCTGCAACTGCTTCAAAGCCTCTTCTTCTGTATTAAAATATCCTGCTTCCACGAGATATAAGCCTTTCTCATCCTTTAACATCCGCACATCCTCTAACCCATATAACATTTCTTCAGCCATACCCAGCGCCTCACCAGAAGGCTGTGAGACCGTTCTTAACGAATATACAGAGCCCCCTTTTACTTCGTCTCCTTTCTCTTTTAACGTAATCACTACCTGTGCTGGCTCTTTATATTCCTTTACCTCATAAGCAACCGAGTCCGTAAGCGTGACATTGAACCGAATAGCCGAATCATCTAGTGTAATTAGTGGATAAGCATCCTGAACATATCGGCTTTGTTTTAATGTCTCCAGATCTTTGACTGCTGAGAATTTTCTGGCCCCACTTACTGTAATCGTCATTGTTGCCGGATTTTCCGTAAACTTTACGTTATATGAGCTTGCTAACTGTTGTGTTTCATCTGGATTTGCAAAATTCAAAATCAATTGATCGCTATTCTTCAATTGTTTCACCGAAATAAAGTTCACATCTACTCCATCCTGAATGGTTCCACCGCCTGCACTTCCTTCCGTAAATTGCAGAACACTGACCAGCTTACCTAGAACCGGTATTTGATCCATACTACTCGCAAAAGCAGGAACCGTATTTACACCCACCGTAAAAGAAATCAATACAGCCGCAGCTACTGATCCTGTCCATTTCAAGGCACGTTTTGAAGAACTATTTTTCTGTTTATAGATTTTCCCTCTTTCAATTCCTTTACGAGAAGCGAATGATAGTTCTTTAGGAATTTCAATCTCATTATAGGCTTGCTGTAGACGTTCTAGTTGCTTATCCAAAGTACTCACTCTCCTCCATACTTATTTTTAATTTTTCCAAACCTCTATAAATAACGGTTTTGACACTGCTCAGGGGCATATCGAGAACTTCTGCAATTTCCTTTATGGGCAAGTCCTCCAAATATCTCATCACAATCACCATTCTTGATTTTTCATCAAGGCCGCTGAGCGCTTCATGCAAGTCCATAACTTCTTCCCTAGATTTCGGAGCATAGCTGCCTCCCAGCTCTTGATCTATATACACGATTTTTTTAGATTTACGGATAAAGTCCAGCGCACAGTTGACAGCGATCTTGGTGAGCCAAGTTTTAAAATATTGCGGTTGCTTCAATTTATGAATGGAGATATAGGCTTTGAAGACGGTCTCCTGCACAATCTCCAGCGCATCCTCTTGATTCCGCACGTAGGAGTAGGCCATTCGGTATAAACGCTCCTGCATGCCGTCAATAAGCGCAGTAAAGCTGTCTTCATCACCTGCTATCGCCTTTTCCTCAAGTGTGGTTTTATTCACGTTCCTCACTTCCTTTCATGATGTTTATAAGCTTTAGACGCACATGATCTCCGAAAAGACTCAGATTCCGTTTAGAATTTTTGCCATAGTATAAGTTACTGTGTGCCGCCACCCTGATTGGAATTCAAAAAAAGTGGCCTTCTCTTTCGAGAGGACCACTAAGGTGTTCAAGTATTTTTCCAAAAAAATATTAAGCGTCTAAATGCTGTACGTTAAATAATCGCGCATAACTACCCTCTATCGCCATCAGCTGTTCATGCGTACCCCGTTCAGTAATTTCACCATTCTCAAGTACGACAATCTGATCCGCATGTGTAATCGTTGACAGTCTATGCGCTACAATTAGTGTAGTACGTTCCGAAGAAAGAGACTGCAGCGCTTGTTGAATTAAATGCTCCGATTCCAGATCCAGCGCCGAAGTAGCTTCGTCTAATATAAGAACCTTCGGATTCTTGAGAAATACCCTTGCGATAGCAACCCGCTGCTTCTGTCCTCCGGATAGCTTAACACCACGTTCTCCCACTTCTGTCTCATAACCCAGTGGCAGCTGCTCAATAAAATCATGCGCATTGGCAGCTTTTGCTGCTGAAATGACCTCTTCTTCCGTGGCATTAGGATTACCGAACAAAATATTCTCACGCACAGATCCGCTGAATAAGAAATTATCTTGCAGGACCATGCCGACAGACCTACGCAAGCTTTCCTGTGTTAATTCCTGTATATCATAACCATCCATTTGGAGGCTGCCTTTACTGATGTCATAGAATCTCGGGATCAAGCTTATAAGGGAGGACTTTCCTCCACCGCTCATTCCGACGAACGCAATGGTCTGTCCGGGCTGAATACTCAGATTAATATCTTTTAAGACCCAATCATTCTCTTCGTTATATTTAAACCATACATTCTCAAAAGCAATCTCACCACGTGAATCCTTTAGCACTTTTGCTCCCGGCTTGTCTACAATATCATAAGGCTCATTCAGCAGCTCAAGCACCCGTTCAAGAGAAGCAGAGGCTTGCGTAAGCACCGTCGAGGAATTAATCAATCTCCGCAGCGGGGAATACATCCGGTCCAGATAGCCAAAGAAAGCTACAAAGGTACCTACTGTCAAATTGCCATGAATGACCTGATAACCACCATATCCGATGACCAAAAGAGGTGCTATATCCGTTAATGTATTAATAATTGCGAAGGTCATAGCATTCCAGCGGGTTTGCGCCATCGCTTTTTTAAGAAAGTTACCGTTGATGTCCTCAAACTGCTTCTGATCCACTTTTTCCATCGTAAAGCTGCGGATGATTGATATCCCTTGAATCCGTTCATGGAGATAACCTTGAATGCCAGCCAGAGCTTGGGAACGATCTTTCGTTAACAGCTTAAGCCGCTTATACAATTTGTTAACTGCAATTGCGTAAAAAGGTAATACCGAGATAGACACGAGCGCCAGCACCGGATTTAAATAAAACATAAATCCCAAAGCAAAAACTAGTGTGAACGTGTCGAGCCATACATTCATCATGCCGACTTCGACCAAATTTTTGGTCTGCTCAACATCGTTAATAAATCTGGAGATGGCTTCTCCCACCTTGGTATTCTGATAATACCGCAGTGACAGCCGCTGTAAATGACTGTAAAGCTTATTTCGCATATCGAACAACACTTTACTTGTGATAAGCTGAGCAAAGTATTGGCGATAATACTCTACGGGCCCTCTTACGATAACAAATAAAATTAAGGCACCACCCAAAATAAGCATCAAATGTGATACCCGTTCCTCAATCCCCATGCTCGGGTTCATTAGGAGGTCATCGACCACGTATTTCAGAATCATTGGCAGTGTTAGCGGAATACTGAATTTGATCATGCCGATAAACAGCGTAAACACAATCAATTTCATATAAGGTCGTACAAAAGTAAAATATGATTTCCATTGCTTCACAGGAATATTCTGTCCCTTCTCTTTAGTGAGTTGCTAAGTACAGTTGACTTTTGCTCTCTACAGTGTTTTTATAATTTTAGATCATAAGTACAATTGCAGTACCGAACTTCAGGAGGATAACGATGTCTAGACAATTTGTGACGGAAGCCGTCATGATGGCGATTTACGGCCAGCTTCTCGTATCGAGCAGCCCTGTAGAATATATAGTGCCTTATACTACCGTGATGGAACTATACGAACTGCGAGACAGCGATGATCCGTTGATGAACCGTCCGGACGACGACAAGCATGTTAAGTTGAAGATTAGTGAGCTCATTGCTTATTTTGAAGAACCGCTCAACGCGAAGAAGATCAACCGCTGTTTAGCTGTGCCTTGGGCGAAAAGCTCAGGTATTCTCCTTGGCGGGCAATCCAAAATCACCATCATTAACAGTATGGATACCGCTGCCTACGGTGAGATGTTCGATCCCATCGAAACAGAGCTTCTGCTGTCCTCACAACGTGAGAAAGTACCTATCCTAACGGATCAATTTGAATTGATTCAACGGATCATCGAGGGTGGAGTTCCAGTTCAGGTGTACGATATTGACGACTTCGACTTCGCTCTGGAGGAAGAAACCTCTCGCAATTTGCACTGATAACACCTATGTATTTCCAACTGGAATACCCTCATTTTTAAAGACAGCATTTGAAAAGCCCCTGCCTTTTGGCAAGGGCTTTTCCTGATTAAAATAAACAATCATTAAGACAACTATACCTGCACTTCGCCGGATACCGGCTTTGGTTCGTACTTATATTCAATGTCATCCTCTGACTCAGAGTATACGATAGATAGGTCATAACCTTCCATATACCATAAGTCCTGCTCCTCCATATAGAACACAATATCATCCTGTTTGACCTGAATAGCTGGACGCCCAGGTGCTTCTGTAGCAATGCCCAGCGAAAAACCGGGGTGAAGTCCACCTCCCGAGCTATAACGGGGAAATAAACGAATATAGTCTCCATTCTTAAGGTCCAATTCTCTCTTAAACCAAGCTGCCGCTGCTTGACTAATTTCCATGTTCATTTCTCTCAGCTCCTTTGTATATTCTAATCATAACGAAAATAAGTCGATATTCAAACAACTTTATGCAATTAATGATTTCCCAATCCATTTAAAATTAAGTTTGACAAATTCGCGAACCGGATGATAAACTCTGAACATAACTAAACGTCTTCTAGTTATTACCAAATTAATGAAAGGGGTGAGCGCGGTGTTTACGAAGTTACAGCCATATTATTTTACTATTGTTGGAATTTTTACTCAACCGAATACCGAAGCAGCCCAAGTGATTAAGCCATCCTGAAGTTTTTGCGAGTCTTATGGACCGTATAACTTTAGTTCTTGAAGGTCTCTCACATGCTTGGTGCTGTAACGCACCGTGCGCATGATAGCTGTAAATTACAGGCATATCGTCCGTTTTCGGATGATATGCCTTTTTTGTTTGCTGAAGAGATAATCACTTGCGCTTTTATCAGCATCACAAGCAATCATTACAACCTGAAAGGAAGGGATTTACTTGTTCTCTGTTCTTCGCGATCTCGGCTGGTTTTTTCGCCGAGAAAAAAGGCGTTACCTGATTGGACTCATATTACTCATAGGTGTGGGCGTTCTTGAATTACTCCCTCCACGTCTGCTAGGCAATGCCATTGACGACATAGTACGCGGTTCGATTACTACAGCTTCGCTTGCCAAATATATCGGCATGATATTCATTTTGCTGCTAGTTATTTATTGGATTACCTACATATGGATGCACAAACTTTTCGGAGGTTCCAACCTTGTTGAGCGCCTGCTGCGCTCCCGATTTATGAATCATCTTATGACTATGACACCTTCGTTCTTCGAAAAAAATAGAACTGGTGACCTCATGGCCCGGGCAACCAATGATATCAGAGCCGTCTCAGCTACCGTAGGATTCGGGATGCTTACACTGGTGGATTCTACAATCTACCTCACGGTTGTGCTGTTTGCGATGGGCTTTCTCGTGAGTTGGAAATTGACCCTTGCAGCAGTATTACCATTACCCCTAATTGCAATAGCTATGATTTTTTATGGTAAAGCTATTCATGATCGGTACAGCTTAGCGCAGGATGCATTCGGAGATATGAATGACCAAGTGCTCGAATCTGTCTCTGGTGTGCGCGTAATCCGTGCTTATGTCCAAGAGCGTCTTGATGAAAAACGTTTCTCGGATATTACTGAAGATGTTTACAACAAAAATATGGCCGTAGCTCGTGTCGATGCTTTCTTCGAACCAACCATCCGCTTCTGCGTCGGACTCAGCTACATTATTGGTCTTACTTATGGGATATACCTTGTATTCCGCAATCAGATCACACTGGGTGATCTAGTCTCCTTTAATATGTACCTCGGTATGATTGTATGGCCGATGTTCGCTATTGGAGAATTGATCAACATTATGCAGCGTGGTGGAGCTTCCCTCGAACGTATCGACGAGACGTTAAACTCCAAACCCGATGTTCAAAATGCTGCCCATCCCGTTCAAGTTCCCCACCCTACTCGAATCGAGCTTAACGATGTGACTTTCCGTTATCCTTCTTCGACGATAGACAATCTAACCCATGTCAACCTAACCCTGAACCAAGGGCAGACATTAGGTGTAGTCGGGCGTACAGGAAGCGGGAAATCTACACTGCTCAAACAATTGCTCCGCGAATATCCGACAGGTAATGGAGAAATCCTTATCTCTGGCGTGCCTATTCAACAGATTTCCCTGGATCAGCTGCATAGCTGGATGGGTTATGTTCCACAAGAGCAAATCCTTTTCTCCAAATCCGTTCGGCAAAACATTCAGTTTGGTCTAGACAACGCCGATGACGATACGATTATGCAAGCCATTACAGCTGCCGCTTTCCAGAACGACCTGGGCACATTGTCCGATGGTCTGGATACTCTAGTGGGTGAACGTGGTGTATCTCTCTCCGGTGGACAAAAGCAACGTGTCTCTCTGTCCAGAGCTTTTATCGCTAATCCTGATATTCTTATTCTGGACGATGCCTTATCAGCCGTTGACGCTCGTACGGAAGCTCAGATTATCGACAATATCCGGAATGAACGTGCCGGAAAAACCACATTAATCTCTACTCACCGTCTTTCTGCCGTCCAACATGCCGACATGATTGTTGTACTGGATAACGGACAAATCGTTGAGCGAGGTACACATCAGGAACTATTGGATTTGAATGGCTGGTACCGTGAACAATATGATCGGCAGCAAGTCGAAAATAACTTATCAAATGATTAAACTATAACCATAAATAAACGAGCTACGACTACGCAAAACATTTTAGGAGGTGTCACGGTTGACACAAAGTACAGGCAAACGCCTGCTGGAATATGCATTGACCGCAAAGAAAACCTTTATCGCAGCCCTTCTGCTGCTTTCAATCGGGGTAGCGGCAGAGCTGGCAGGTCCATTTATAGCCAAAAGCATGATCGACAATCACATGCTGGCCATCGAGAAGCCCTATTTCAGCACCACGTCTCCCGATAAGGCGGCTGAATATAACAATAATTTATACAAACGCGGCGATCGCTTTGAGCCTGGTGAAACTAAAGGCCAAGAAATTCGTGTTCTTCAAGCAGGGAGAAGTTTCTATTTTATTAACGAAGCTGTAACACAGCCTGACGGTGAACGAAAGTTCATCGATGGAGAGATGCATATCACCCGTGGTGATAACGAAGTTATCTATCCCGCGGTTAAGCTGTCGGCCGATGAGCTGTTCGCTTTTTACAAACCCGAGCTTCCTGGAATCTATCAGTTGGTCGGAATGTATGCTATTTTTCTTGTAATCTCCATCTTTGCTGAATTCGGAAAAACCTATTGGCTGCAATCTTCGGCGAATCAGGTAATCCGGAAGCTGCGGACAGATGTATACGCGCATATCCAGCGACTACCCGTTCATTTTTTTGACAATTTGCCTGCTGGTAAGGTAGTGTCGCGGGTTACAAATGATACCGAGGCGATTAAGGATCTATTCATTGCCGTCCTCTCCAATTTCAGCACCGGTATTATCAATATAACTGGCGTATATATCGCTCTGTTCTTACTTGATGTCCGTCTGGGTCTGATCAGCTTGTTCATTGTACCTATTCTTGTGTTATGGATCGTGCTCTATCGCAAAATTGCGACCAAATACAATACGATCATTCGCTCACGTCTAAGTGAAATTAACGCCATTATTAATGAATCGATTCAGGGGATGTCAATCGTCCGGATATTCCGCCGTCAGAAGCAGCTTAGTGCAGAATTTGAGAACCTGAACGATGATTACTTGAAATATCAGAATAAAATGTTAAATCTGAATGCTTTCACGTCCCACAATCTGGTGAACTCACTTCGCAGTCTCTCTTTTGTGATGGTGCTTTGGTATTTCGGACATGGCAGTATTACTGGTTCAACCTTTGTATCCTTAGGCGTTCTGTATGCCTTTGTCGATGTGCTCGGACGTTTGTTCCAGCCTATCACAGGCATGGTGAACCAGTTGGCGAACCTGGATACTTCTATGGTATCTGCAGGACGTGTGTTTACGCTTATGGATGAACCTGGAGAGAATGTTACGGACGGCTCCATGCCACGCTACAAAGGGAAAGTGGAATTTAAGAATGTATCTTTTGCTTATAAAAAAGACTACGTCCTGCGCGATATCTCCTTTGAAGCACGCCCGGGTGAAACTGTCGCTCTTGTAGGTCATACGGGTTCCGGCAAAAGCTCAATCATCAATCTGCTGTTCCGGTTCTATGATCCACAAAAAGGCGATATTACGATTGACGGTCAAAAGGTTACGGATATTCCGAAGCAGTGGCTGCGGAATCACATGGGCATCGTGCTGCAGGATCCGTACCTCTTCACGGGCACCATTGCTTCGAACGTCAGCCTAGGGGATGAACGAATTTCCCGTGAACGGGTAGAACGTGCTTTGCGTGAGGTTGGTGCGGATAAGTTACTCGCTCATCTTCCACAAGGATTTGATGAACCTGTCATCGAAAAAGGAAGTACTTTATCTGCGGGTCAGCGGCAATTGATTTCTTTTGCGAGAGCTCTCTCCTTTGACCCAGCTATTCTCATTCTAGATGAAGCTACCTCCAACATCGATACAGAAACGGAAAGCGTCATTCAGGATGCGCTGGAAGTTCTCAAAAAAGGACGCACCACTTTCATCATCGCTCACCGCTTATCCACGATTCGCAGTGCAGATCAGATTCTAGTCCTGCATCACGGAGAGATCGTAGAACGCGGCAGCCATGATGAACTGATGGCGCTTGGCGGAAGATACTTCCGTATGTACCAGCTGCAAGTAGGTGCTGCTGCTAACAGCTCTGACGATAACGCTGGCGCAAGCAACCGTCCAGCACTCGGAAACTTGCAACCCTCTCTTGAGAAAATGTAATTTACAACCCTGAGTCACTTCATTGTGATTCAGGGTTTTTTCCTGCTTGATCTTAGAACAGATGTTCTGTATTATGGAAATTAATACATAACCTTGGAGGAGCAAACGATGCTTACTTATAATTTGACTAAGAAACAAGCCAGGCTTTTTCTGCTATCTCATCAAAAGTTAACTGCTGGAGCTATCCCTTCTGGAAAACTTAGTATTTATGACTATGTTCGTCACGTAGGCTGCATCCAATATGACCCCCTTAATATCGCTGGCCATAATCATGAGCTGGTCCTCCAGGCACGGATTCCGGGATTTACGCCAGAACTGGTCCAAGAGCTTCTGTATGAAGACAGACTGCTCGTTGATGGCTGGGACAAGAACATGTCAATTTATTGTACAGAGGATTGGCCTTATTTTAAGCGGAGAAGAACAGCTGCTGCCTCCCACCATCAGGCTAATGAGCCTGTAATGGTCGCTGTAGCACAGGTTCGTGAAGAGCTTCAGAAGCGTGGCCCCCTCTCCTCTCTGGATTTAGACGGAAAGGAAAAAGTAGATTGGGCTTGGGCTCCGACAAGATTATCACGAGCTGCAATGGAAAGCATGTACTTTTGGGGAGAGATTGTTGTCCACCATCGTGTACATACCCGGCGATATTATGATTTCGCTGAACGTTTGTTACCCTCAGAGCTGCTGAGTTCAGCCGATCCAAATGTCACGGAAGAACAATTTCATGATTGGTATGTGTTACGTAGAATAGGAAGTATCGGCTTGTTATGGAATAAATCTGGAGACGGATGGCTGGGCATATCCGGACTGAAGAGCAAAGAGCGTGCGGCGGCGATTCAGAGATTGCTGGAGAAGGATAGTCTCAGAAAAGTTTGGGTCGAGGGGATTAAGGTTCCGCTTTATATCCGCAGTATAGATGCTCCAACCTTGGAGTCTGTGATACTGCAAGAATCTGAAGAGATTGGGCTTCAACCACGTGATTCATTTGCGGCCGTTTTGGCTCCGCTGGATAATTTGTTGTGGGAACGTGAGCTGGTTCGGCAATTATTCGGATTTCATTACCGCTGGGAGGTCTATAAGCCGGCAATAGAACGAGAATATGGTTACTATGTACTGCCTATATTATATAATGATCGTTTTGTTGGCAGATTTGAACCGGTGATGGATAAGAAGAGCCAAACATTGAATATTAACAATTGGTGGTGGGAACCTGGAGAAAGCCTAACACCGGAGATGATTCCGGCATTAGGCGAAGCTTTAACTGCACTCTCTCGCTGTGTTAGAGCTTCTTCGGTTCATTTTAGACCAGAGGTTGTAACAGCTTGCGGATTAGAAGGATTATTACAATAAGTTTTCCTCCTCTAATCCAAGTTTCGTGAACATTTCTGTGCAGTAGCCTTGCAGTTTAACTTCAAGTCTACTTGCTTTATTTTTAAAACGTTTCAGCTCCCGAATCATTTTAGCCCTTCCGGCAGGCGTAAAGGTTTCCTGTATACGCTCTTTAAAGTAATCATGAACGATGTAATTACGTTGTTTCCATACTTCCTCCAACTGAGCGGTTTCTTGCTCCGAGAAAGGAAAATGATGTTGGATTTCTTTGATGAGTTGGCCGAGTGAATTGCTGAGTTTTCGCTGATAAAGGTCTGTCAGATCTGCTTCTGTTGGCGTTTTTCCTTGTGATAGCTTAGTAAGCAATAGCAAGTTGGTAAGCTGCTGCTCGAGGGCCTGTCCATAATAAACTGCCAGTCCAAAATAGGCGAATAACTCTTTTGATTGTTCACTCTCAGGTACATATGTATCCTTCATCTTTTCCCCCACTTCTGTATCCTTGTTCCTTTTATCTATACAAGTTATGTTTTGTTGTAATCCCTCTGTCTTGATCTGTACAAATAAAAACCGATAAGCAGTGTTATATATACTAATGCTTGTGCAAAGGAACCTAACAACTCCGCTAATGACAAAGTATCAGCTTTCATCATGGCCTCCATTACAGGAGTTACTGGCGGCAACAACCAGATCAAAAAATGAAATATACCAGGCAAACTTTCGCTGATTTGTGCTCCGCCCAGTGATAGTATAACGATAGCTAACAACATACCTGTCGCATGACTGCCTTTTTGAACCCAAGAAGATTGAAAGAATAGGGCAATAGCCACACCAAGCATACCCAATAATCCATGTCCTATGAGCGCGAGAATTAACCGATATCCCCCGGGTGATTCTGCAAAATGACCCGTTACCCAAGGATAAAGGACAATCAATAGATCTAGCAGCAGCGTTAGAAATGCAAGCGTTAAGATACCACCTGCACTATGTTTAGCCGCACTTCGCATGTGAACAACTGCAATCTGCCGATGAACAGCGTGCTCATGATTCAAAAAACTAAGACTCATCCAAGCGCAGCTTATAAAGAGCATTACTGCTGTAGCGGCATAGCTATTCATAACTGGATTGGGCTTATAAGAATACAATATCAAGACTGCAATCACAATCCCTGCTAACGGGCCGAAATAACGCTGAGATCGAGTATAACTTCGCAGCATGTAAACGATAAACGGATACACGTAAGACCCCCTGTTCAACTCCTAGGATTCATCCATTTTTCTAAGTCATGCGATCCTCCGCGAGGTTCTACCGATTGTATTGAACCACCCGACTCCAAGATAACCCGCAAAAAAGTATCTGATTCTGAACTTGTTACTGTCAACGCCGTACGTTCTATGTTACAACTATCCTTAAACGTATTTATTGAAATGAAACCTGCCATTTCCTTCAATTGCTGCAGTTTCTGAATCGACAGATTAGACAATAGTATGTATGTAGAGGGTTTTATGTTTAGCTTCTCTGACCCCTGAATTGACTTTACAATTTTCCCTTCATGTATCACATGAACCTGATCCGCAAGCAATTCAATCCATTGGGGTTCATGTACAGAGAAGACTATAGCAGTCCCCTTATTTCTCAAAACGATGAGAAGATCAGCTAACTTATTCATTGAGGGGAGATCAAGGCCCGACATAGGTTCATCAAGAAGCAGCAACGAGGGACTTCCCAACAAGCTTTGAATCAAATTAATTTTTTGCAGCATTCCTTTGGAGAAATTTAGCATCGACTGCTTGCGAAAGTGCTCCAGTTTAAAAAGTTGAAATAACGTTGTTAGCTCCTGTTCGATCAGGACTGGCGCAAGGCCGCTAATCTGACCCATACTTCGTAAGTACTGTTCTGGGGTCAGCTTCAACCCTGGAAACATCTCAGGTGCATAACCAATTCTCAGATTTGGATCCTTACAACTCAGCTTTCCTGAGGAAATGTGGACAAGTCCAGCTAAGATTGACAACAGGGTACTTTTGCCGGATCCGTTTCGTCCGATCAGAGCAGTTACAGTTCCCTTTTCAATAGTGAACGATACATCCTCCAATACGGGTCGGCGTCCATACTGTTTACTGATCTGCTCTAATTCAATTAGGGAAGTAGCAACACCTATACTACCGCCGGCAAAGTTACGATCTACTAAGTTCGCCACTTAACATTCTCCCTTCATATCTACTGTTAATTCTCCGGTTCCCTACGAATTTCCTCTTCTAGGAATCAAAAAAAAGAAAGAACTGCCATAGCAGCCCTTTCTAAAATTTACTTTCAATCCAGTATTTCTCCCCTTTTTTTGTTTATTTTATATTCTGAGATAAAATCTCATCGGCTTGAAGGCGGAACTGTTCGGCAGCTTTTTCAGGAGTGATTTTGCTGAACATAAGCAGATCATATAATTGACGTAATACGCTAGTTACTTCTGAAGCACCCACCGGATCCGGTGGATCCATCGGACTGCTATTCTGCTCCACCCAGTCAATATATTCAAAAACCTGTGCAAGCTCTGGCTCTAGAAATGGCTTCATCTGCTCTTTAATAGCTGAGGACACCGGGACGCCACGTTCTCCCTTAAGCACTTTATTAGCTTCCAGATTATTGACAAAGAAATTAATGAATTTTGCTGCTTCCTCCTTTTGCTTAGAGCTTTTTGAAATCGAAAAAAACATCCCTGGTTTCAAGAATAAGCCGCGATCATTGTGCGGGCCTGGCATGGTGGCTAAAGCCAGCGGTTTTCCGTAACGCTGAACAGTGCTAATAAACTGATTAGAATATCCCCAACCCAGCAATGCTTCCCCTTTGTAAAAAGGGTCTTGATCCGGTTTGTTAACATCTAACGTCCAGATATCAGGTTCGAAAATCAGTTTTTCCTGCATCAGACGCTGCATACGTCCGAAATACTCTACAAACAAGCGATCATCGCTATAGCCAAGGGTTATTCCATCTTCCGAGAACAATGACGCTCCATTCTGCCGTAAATAATAAGCAAAAAACTGTTCTGGCGTCAGATAAGTTCCCAGATAAATTCCTTTCCCCTGTTCCTTTAAAGTAACGCCGATCTGCTCAAAATCCTCCCAGCTCCAATCCGTCCCTGGAGGCTCAATTCCCTGCTCCTTAAAAACTTCTGGATCATACACACTGTACAAAGCATTAATCCCTAGATTAAAACCATATAGCTGCTCGCCTAGTTTACCTCCGGCAAGATTGTTGTCGCTGATGCTGCTCGTATCTATAAGTCCGCTCTTAATATAAGGTGACAAGTCTTGCAATAAATTCAAAGTTCCATATTGCGAAAGGTAAGAGATATCCATTTGGATAATGTCTGGAAGAACATTGCCTGCTGCACTAGGTGCAAGCTTTTTCCAATACTCATTAAAGGCGCTGTAATCATATTCAATTTTCACCAGAGGATTCTGTTGTTCATACATTTGGATAACCTGAATTGTAGCGTTATTCCGGAAGTCACTTCCCCACCAGGCAATCCGGAGGTTAATTTTTTCTACTGCATTCTCTGGTGGAAGGTCCGTTTGTTGCCCGCAGCTTCCGAGAGTTGTAATCATGCATAGCAGTGCCAAGCTAAGTATGAATCTGCGCATCACCTACACCTCCTGCGGGAACGGCAAAAGAACACTGACTTTTGTTCCAAACCCAACCGTACTCTCAACATAAATGCCATATTCCTCACCGAAGGCAAGTCTGACCCGGTCACGGATGTTAAGCAAGCCAATACCTGTGCCTCTAGTCTCTACTTCCCCATTTAGTAATCGTTTGAGGAAATCTGCTTCCATTCCGGGGCCACGATCCTCAACTACAATCGCTAGCTTGCCATCAAATGGTTCAGCATATAATAGAATTTGACAAGGTTCAATCATCGTCTCAACACCATATTGAATAGCATTCTCCAACAGCGGTTGCAGGGTTAGCTTTGGAATAGAGACAGTATTAAAGACCTCTGGAATCTCCATATGAAAATCCAAACGTTTCTGAAACCGATAATTCTGAATAGTGATATAATGCTTCACAATTTCTAGCTCTTGCGCGACTGTGATTACATTTTGTTTCAAGCTGATCGATGACCGAAGAAGAAAAGCAAGCGAGACAACCATGCTCGAAATCTGTGCATGTTCACTTTTTTTAGCTAACCAGTGGATCGAATCCAGTGAGTTATAGAGGAAATGAGGATTAATCTGCGCTTGCAAAGCCTTAAATTCTGTCTCTTTTATAATCAGCTGGTTGGCATAGTTCTCTTTGATCAATGTGTTAATCTGTGTTATCATCTGACGAAATGTCCGTTGTAATAACCCCACCTCATCCATTTGCTGAAGTGGAGGAGCCATCAGCTTAGTATCCATACTGTCCAGATCTCCATATTGAACCTCTTTCATTTGACTGATCAGCGAGCGAATCGGTTGTGTCAGATTACGGGCAAAGCTCATCCCTAGCGCAATTATAATCACAATCGCAATTCCAAATACAATGATCATTGTATTCTTCAGCCAAATGGTTTTTTCAAAAATATCATTATAAGAAACATAGTTGTAGTAAGTCCATCCAGAGTAGGAAGATTGCTTCTGTGATACAAAGGCAACTTCTCCATTCATCTCTTTGATTTCGTATCCAGCCCCTGATTTTAAAGGCTGTAAAACCGCTGTTACACCGTCCGCCACTTTCCGATAAGGATAAACCAGTTCCTGACCTGCTTTCAAAATAATATCGCTGTCTTCTGCGGCCACACCAGCGTAATCTTGGGCTAACCTCCCTATATTAATGCGTAAATAGAGCGTGCCCAGCTTATCTAGCGTCATTGGATCATAAGCTCTCACTTCTCGGACCATGACCAGCATCGGATCTGAATCGTCAGGATACAACCAACGTACAGCACCATTCCCCGCTTCTGCCTCTCGGGTCATTCGTGCCGATTTCTCCTCTGTGAACAGAATCGTCTCTCCGTATCTGCTGACCTTCCCTTGGGAATCGATCAAATGTACAGACTGAATGTAACGTTCGTCCATACTGATATGCGTCCATAACCGATCAGCAATCATCTGCCGTGTAACATATCCAGTAAAATCGGAATCATCTTTGCGCAATTCCTTAAGGCCTTCTTGAATTTGCCGATCAGCAATCATCGTCAAAGTCATGGATTCCAGCTTTTTAAGCTCCATATCAATCGTAGTCGAAGACAAATTAAGCAGCCGATACGACTTGTCATAAAGCTGCTTGTCATAAATAGAGTAGGCATAATATAAAGAACCGAACGCCATGGATATAATCAGAATCAGTATCAGAACAATCATCAGGAACACCTTCATTTTAATACTCAAATTCCGATAAACTTTCATCCGGGCTCTCCTTTGTCACTGTAATATAACTTGTATACCACATTATGGATAACCCGGATAGTCTTCTTAATCCGCTTATTTAGCCATGTAACGGTCATACGCAGCCTGATGGATTTTTATAGCTTCTTCAATGCCCATTCCTTTGATCGTATCCACCATTTTTTCAAATTCTGAGATTGGTTTCTGGCCATTAATGATTGCTGTCATCGTTTCATTCAGATACGTGTTGACCTGACTCATAATGGAAGTGCTTTTGCTGGCTTCGTCAACGCTCAAACGAAACGGAGGAAGCGTCAAATCAGAGCTAGCCTTCATCCAAGAAGCATTAGCCTCTCGTTGCCCCTCATCGAACAATAAAGCATCCAAATAACGGCTATCCTGATTGATGGGTCCATCCATAATCGAAAGCGCATATGAGGCTAACGCTTGATCGTAAGTCAAACCTTTAGGATTGTTGGTAATGACATCTGTGAATTTTATTCCTTCTCCTTCCTTCACATAGCTCTCACCTTCAATTCCGAAGTTGAACAATTCATGTCCTTGTGGGCTGTAATTGAAATCCATCCATTGGACAATATCCTTCAGTTTATCCTTATCCGCTCCGGTAGTGATTGCTTCACCATACGTCAATACTTTATTGTTCATATTAAAAGTAGCATAAGCTGTTCCGTTAGGAGAAACCGGCCAAGGTACACCTGTAAGATTAAAGTTCGGATCGGTATCGCGCATCAGGTTGAAGAATTTGCCCATACCGCTAAAGACACCACCGCCATAAGAACCGGCTAAATTATTCGTCACTTTATAATCAAAGGCTTTGCCATCGTTGGTCATAATTTCCGGATCAATAAGCCCTTCCTTATACCATGTGGCCATCGTTTCCAAGAAGCTTGAATAACCTGGCTGAATCGGCCCGTATTCGACCTTATCCCCATTCATCTGAAAACCGCCGATTACCCCAAACCCTGGTGAGAAATCGTGCAGCTTCGTCAGGTCACCAGGACCCCAGTTTCCAGTGAACGGCAGCTCATCGGCCTTCCCGTTGCCATTAGGATCTTTTTCTTTAAACGCTTTCAAAACAGTATGCCATTCCTCAATGGTGGTCGGCGGCTTCAGTCCCAGCTTATCGAGCCAATCCTTGCGCATAATCAACCCTGAAGTGGCATTCAGCTTCAGCGCATCCAGCTTCAGAAGAGGGAACATATAGATCGTTCCATCATCCAGTGTGATTTGTTTTTTTACATCCGGGTCGGATTCAATGATTTTGCGAAGATTCGGTGCATATTGTTCTATCAGCTCATTTAAACGGATAATTCGGCCATCCTCAATTAATTTCTCCGGCCCACCAACCGCATCCGCCCAATTATAATAAATGACATCTGGAAGCTCTTTCGTAGAAATCAACAGGTTGAACTGATCCTTCTGCTGTCCAAGTGGTGGGTGCGTAAACTTCACTTTGATGCCAGTCAACTCTTCTTTCTTTTTATAGCTGGCCATATCACCAAAACTCTCCAAAGAAGCGGTAAGCTTACCATCATTGGCACGCCAGTAATTAATCGTCATTCCGTCTTTTGTAATTGGCAGTGGAATTTCTGTCAGCTTCTCCACCGGCGTATTAGTTGCGGTAGTATTCCCCTTATGATCTCCCGCCTTATTACCCGCACTAGTTCCATCATTATTGCCTGAACAGCCAGCCAGCATTGTAGAAAGAAGGACGGAACTTAACATCATGGCCCCTATTTTTCTTTTCACCCAAAATCGCCTCCATAAATAAATGTTATTTATTGTTTCACGGCACCGATTAAAGCACCTTGAACAAAATATTTCTGGATAAACGGATACACCAGCATGATTGGTAACGTTGAGATTATGATAGTGGCGTATTTGATGTTCTCACCGATAGCGAAGCCTGTATCTACCCCAGCTCCCATTGACTCTGTACTGCTGCTAATCAGAATATCCCGCATTACAATTTGAATCGGATAGAGATCCTGACTGCGCAAATACAGCATCGGGGCTACATAATCATTCCAATGGTCAACCGCATAATAAAGAGTCATAACCGCGAGAATAGATTTGGACAGTGGCAGTACAATTCGGAATAAAATCAAGATATCATTAGCTCCGTCAAGCTTCGCCGACTCGATCAAGCTGATCGGTATTCCCTCAAAGCTAGTTTTCATTATCAAAAAATAAAAAGTACTAATCGCTCCAGGTATAATCATCGCCCAGCGGGTATCGACCAGCCCGAGGTTCTGAATGAGCAGAAAAGTCGGGATCATCCCACCGCCAAAAAACATCGTGAAGGTGATTAACTTCATCAGTGTTTTTCTACCGAAAAGATCTGATCTGGACAAGGAATACGCTGCGATTGATGTCATCAATAAATTAACGATTGTCCCAACAGTTACATAAAAAAGTGTATTTAAATATCCACTATAGATTTTCGAATTATGAAATACCGCTTTGTAAGCTTCGAGCTGAAAGCCTTCAGGCAGCAGCATTAATGACCTGGAACGCAGCAGTTCGTTCGGATCACTCACAGAGGAATTCAGCACATACAGGAGCGGATAAATCGATACAGCCATGATGCCTAACAACAGCAACACATTAATACAGTCAAAGATACGTTCACCTGCCGAACGTCGCATAGGTTCACCTCCTGTTCCTCACCAAAGACTGGTGGAGTTCACTTTTTTACTAATAGAGTTGGCAAGCAAAAGCAGTGAGAAATTTATAACCCCGTTAATTAATCCAATGGCTGTGGAATACGTATAATTGCCTTCCAGCACCCCAGAACGGTATACAAAGGTTGAGATAACATCCGAGGTTTCATAGGTTGGAGCGGTCTGCATCAGTAATATTTTTTGAAAATCGGAATTCATAACCGCGCCCAGACGCAGAATCAGCATAACGACGACAGTAGGCATAATTCCCGGCAGGGTAATGTTCAGAAGCTGTTTCCAGCGACCTGCGCCATCTATTTTGGCAGCCTCATATAATTGGGGATCAATTCCGCTAAGCGCCGCCAAAAAGATGATGGAAGCCCAGCCCGCACCTTGCCAGATGTTGGAGAGAATATAAAGTGGCCGGAACATATCCTTCTCTGCCAGAAACATCACAGGCTGTAGATCAAAAAAGCTACGAACTACGTTAAACAACCCGCCATCAAGTGCTGAGAATGTTTTTAACATACCGACAACAACCACGACTGAAATGAAATGCGGCATATAGCTAACGGTTTGAATCGTGCTTTTGAACCACTTATTCCGGACCTCATTTAACAGTAAAGCCAATATAATGGGTGCCGGAAATCCGAAAATAATACTGTAAAAGCTAAGAATCAGTGTGTTCTTAATAATCCGCCAAAAGTAGTAGCTTTCAAAAAACATTTTAAAATTATCAAACCCGATCCACTGCCCCGCCATAATCCCTTTTATAGGACTATAGGATTTCTGAAAAGCCATTAGCAGACCGTACATCGGCCCATAGCTGAAAATCAGATAAAAGAGCACCACGGGAATTAACATGATATACACATATTTATTCCGCTGCAGTTCTTTTTTCACATAAGACCATTTGCCGGGTTTCATACCGGACTTCTTGGTCAGCAGCTGATGCTTAAGCTCCATTGGTTGGCCTCCCCGTATGTAATATGACTAGCTTCCTTATGCACATAACTTTACAGGTAAAGCTGTCCTTTCCCCATGTTCATATCCGGTAATTATTTGTTCAAAACCGTGGAACCCTCTTTGTCCTCGCACACAAAAATACCCCACAGTACTTATCGATCAAGTACGTAGGGTATATGGGCTATCTTTAAATGAAACAATTATGGAGCCGTTTTTTTATATTCGGAAGGAGAAAAACCCGTGAATTTCTTGAAGGCTTTGCTAAAGTAGGATACATTATCTCCAAAACCGACTTCTTCAGCTAGAGGTCCAATCGTAAAATGTGCACATCCTTCGATGATTTCGAGCGCTTTTTGCATCCGGCATTTCATAACATAATTCGTAAACTTTTCCCCCGTTTCTTTCTTGAACATCTTACTAACATAATCAGGATTCATATAAATCTCCTGTGCAACAGTCTGCAAAGTTAATGTCTCTTCACAATAACGCCTATCCACGATACGCTTTACCTCTGCCACCATTTGCGATTGCTTACTGCGGTTGCGGCTATAACGATCAAGGGTAATCTCTTCTGCAATACTCATTACAAACTGCTGAAAAGACTGGAGCGTGCTAGTCTCCATCATTCGGGGCAGCTTATCAATATATGTTTGCATCTTGTTTTGATCACTCAAACGTATAATCTCCATGAAGATCTGGATCAGATAGGATTTGGTCTTGGCAATGTCATATCTAAGATTCAGAAGTTGATGCAAAAGTGACAGCAGCTCGCATTCAGCATCTGCCCAGTGCCCCGCTTTAATGAGCATAACGAGGTGTTCGAGATCCACTTGCAGCTCTAGACCTTCCTCATCCTCTGGAATGCTGATATCTTTTTCTGTAATTAAGCTCCCTTCCCCCAGATAAAATCTATGGCTAAGACATTCGATCGTCTGCTTGAATAAACGCCTTACTTGCGTCAGCTCTCCAGGTTCACTTAATGCGGCCGTCAGATCAATATGATAATATTTCATAAAGGTAGCGCGGATGCTGTCTATTTTCTCAAATAAAGCAGCTTCAGACAGGTCATCTTCCATTAATAACAGAACACGCCGCCCTACAGTGGAGCTTAAAATATGATGTTGAAAAATATCTCCCGCAATATTACTGACCGCGAACAAATGCTCATATTCATGTTCTCCTTCAATCTCTACCAGCAGTAGCCTAACACGTTGACTCTGAAAATTCAGTCCAAACAGCTCACCAAAATATTTCCATTCCTCCACACCATAGGTCTTGTTCGTCACAAGCTCCTTCAGGAATTGTTCTTTGGCATGTGGAAGTACACGTTCCAGTCCATATTTTATCGATAGGATAAAGTTCTCCTCGTACTGCCGTTCCTCTCGCTTCTGAACTACCTCGCTTAGCGCTTCATTCAGGCTCTCTTCGCTGCACGGCTTCAGTAAATAATGTTTAACCCCATACTGCATCGCCATCTTAGCATAATCGAATTCTGAGAAGCCTGTCAGCATAATAAAAGAGGTCTCAGGATGAAGTGCTGTAACCGTCGCCACCAGCTCCAGCCCGTCCATTCCCGGCATACGAATATCGGTAATAATAATATCAGGTGTAGCTTGCTTGATTAATTCTAATGCCTCCAAGCCATTTTGCGCGGTTCCAATAAGTTCTGTGCCCAATGCTTCCCAGTTCATTACCGATGAGATGCCATCCAGGATAATAAATTCATCATCAACTAAAAGGACCTTTTGCATGATACTGCTCCTCCAATCTTTTTTGTAAGCGCTATCAATAATATGTAAAAGGTTAAATCTGTATGTATTTAGCATTCTACATGCTTGTTTCCTTTTTTTCTACCAATAGCATGAATCAAACAGACCTGGATATAAAAAACCAGACTATTGCTATATCTCTACAGCAACAGTCTGGCTATTAGTTCATATATGAGAGTTAAGTTATACGATTTACGCATATACCTCAACAGCATCGCTAATCAAACGGCATGCCTCTGCAGCTTTACGGCAGGCATTAATACATTCTTGGCAGTGATTATGTATATGCTTGCTGCTCTCATCCGCGCATGCTTCACATATTTCTGCACATAGTTTTAGAATTCCAGATACAAACGGACTTTGACGGGTCATTGCTTGAATGGCATAAGAACAAATATCCGCACATTCACGATCGAGCCGCATGCTCTCACGAAGAGATGCAAGATCATATTCTTTTAGGCTTGAGACATAGCTGTAGTTACAGGCATTCATACTTTCGAGACAAGCGTCAATGCACTCCTGATATTGAATTCGGGTCATAGCCTTCAACCTCCTGCATTTTTAATGGTATGCCTTACTATTAACCTACAAGATTAGGAATGAACCACAGCTTCTTCTGAAGCAGAACGGATTACAGGCTTCTTTTGATCGTTCCAGGCCGAACTAAAATACGTCCTTCCATCTCCAGCAGCTTCGTGCGTAACTCACTGGATGAGAAATGTTCCCCGATAAATACAGCTACGTCTGGCACTTCGCCTTGAGGTGTGATTTTCATAAAATCAGCTTCACGGTAAGCATATTGAAAAAGAAAACGACTGGAGGTGTCATTAAAGGTCACAATGCCTTTAGCCCTATAAACATCCCGCGGAAGCTCCTTGACGAACTGCTCAAAGGTCTCGCTGTTGACAGGTCGTTTGAAGTAATGTGTGTATGCCATCACGTGATCGTGGGAAGCATGGGTGCCTCCAGAAGGTTGCAGAGCTTCCTCATGCACATGGCTTTCACTGTCGCCCTCTTCAAGCTGTGAATCCGTAAGAACTCCACCTGCGCTACGCAGGAGCTCCTCTGTGTCGATCTCACAACGCTCCGCTGGCATAATCGGTGCATAAGAATTCCATTTTCGCAGAACGGTTGTGATCTCTTCTGCTTCATCTGCTGAGACACGGTCAGTTTTATTCAGAATCAAAACAGAGGCGCAGCGAATTTGCTCCTGCATCAGTCGATAGGTTGCGCCTTGCTGCGCACGGTACAATTCGAGCAAATGCGCGGCGTCAACGACAGTGATCAAGCTTTTCAGCTCTACTTTTTGATACAGTGAAGTTTCGGTTACGCCATCTACAATTTCCAGCGGGTTCGCCGCACCTGTGGCCTCAATAACAACAACATCCGGTGATTCCTTCTTGATAAGAGTAGTTAGCTCTGTACTGAGATCTCCTCGGATAGAACAGCAGATACAGCCGCCGAGCAGCTCAGCCATAGGAACGGTTTGCTCAACCAGCAGCCCATCCAGATTCACTTCACCCAGCTCATTCATCACTACTGCCGGGCGTAAGCCCTGATCTTTCCAATGTTCCAGCAGGCGCTGCAGCAGGGTAGTTTTGCCGCTTCCCAGAAATCCTGACAATATATACACAGGTACAACCTGTTCCATGATTCATCGCTCCTTGCAAATTACGGGTATGGTAGCGAGTTTACTACATGATGCCAAAGCACGCAAGCGGCATCCCTATAACCTCAAAAGATTAGCGCTGGATAACGAAACTTGTCTTTGCTTCCTCCATACCCTATCATGAGAACATCTCTAATTTAGGAGCTGATCTCATTGTCATCCGTTGAAGAACATCGGAAGGAAGCACCACAATCCGTATCCTGCTATATCATTACCGTCTCCGACACCAGAACTACCGAAACCGATACCGGTGGAGCTTTAATCCAATCCATGCTTGAGGCTGCCGGATATGAAGTTATAGGCCGTACCATTATCAAAGACAACTATCAAGACATTCGTGAACTACTCTATAAAAACGCTGATCACACTGGAGTTGAAGCCGTACTGCTCACGGGTGGAACAGGAATTTCTCCCCGTGATACCACCTACGAAGCAGTTTCATCCTTGCTGGATAAAACGCTGCCGGGCTTCGGTGAGATTTTTCGAATGTTAAGCTACACAGAAGATATAGGTTCGGCGGCAATCCTTAGTCGAGCAATTGCAGGTACGATTGGCAACACAGCTATTTTTTCTATGCCCGGCTCCACTGGAGCCGTTAAATTGGCTATGGAACGGCTAATTATCCCGGAGCTTCGTCATGTAATGCGAGAGATATACAAACAATAATCCCACCCATTTTTTTATAAACTAGACAAATAACCAAGCATACCTTTGTTCTGTGCGTATAATACGGTAAGTTCACACACAAAGGAGCTGAAGGAAATGTCAGAAGAATGTCCAAAATGTCCGGCCCAAACTGTCACTGACCCACCTAAGGTGGTTTATCAAGATTATTACCACCCTCAAGTTGTGAATGTTATTCACCCGGTAGAAATCGTTAGACGCCATCACTGTGTCCCAGTTCCTCGCCATTGCTACACCTATTCTGTTAAAGATATCATGTGCGATAACTCCATGATGCCTAGAGGCAGAAGATAAAACTCTACTTCATAACTCTATTAAAAGAATCCTATAAGTGAGAGAAACATCCATGTCCAACACATGGAGATGTGCTCTCGCTTTTTTCTGCATAAAAGATTTGACAATCCTGACCATTCCCCCTATAATTTTGAACACTTTACGCGAAAGTGGTTTTTGATTAACCAAACAGTTAATCGGAAAGGAAAGAGATGAGCTCACTCCAAACTTTAAATCGAAAGATCAAAACGGTCGTCAGTCCTTTTCATGAGTTATTATGCAGTCTGCATGTCTTCCATCAACCAGAACACCATCCAACAAGATTACCATGGGCTTTGGAGCTCAAGAAAAGAATGCCTCTTGCTCTACAGGAGAACATCCACACACTTGGGCAGTTGTCAGAACGTTGGATCGCTCTGCTAGATTTACCGGACCGTATGGGTGTCCCTATTTCTTGCAATCAAGGAATCACCCTACTCAAAAAACTTCCGGATGCAGAGCTAGTGTATCTATTTATGAATCAAGAAATTGCACTAAGTACCATAGTCGAATGGCTGAATGAATCTGAAAGCAAACGTTCGCTGATGAAGTTGAGTGGAAACGTGAAGTACCTGATAAACAATCTGGCTAGTGTTCGCAAGCTGTTAATCTCAACATTAATTACATACGAACATGATTATTTCGGGCAGGAATGGGACTATATCGAACCATTTATGAACATCTCAGCCGCTCAGTTTCAAGACTTAGCCAGTCGTTTCCCGGAAAAGGCATTAAATACGCTCCACCCACGCCTCCTCTCAGAGAACGGGACTCTGACAGTACAAAAGGCTGTAACGTATTACTTTCCTTATGACCAGCTTGGACAAGTGTACGTTTTTCCTTCTACATTCATATTTCCGCATCTGCTTGTTGGCTGGTTCGAAGACACTTTATTTTTGCCTCTCACGGTGGATGTTCCCGGTCTTGCCTTTAGTGAGGGACCGCCGAGTGACCTGTTGCGCCAACTCAAAGCTTTAAGTGATGATACGCGGATGCGAATTCTGAAACTGCTGTGGAAAGGGCCGCATTGTACCAAGCAGCTTGCGCCAATATTGGGTATTTCTGAAGCTGCGGTCTCTAAACAGCTAAAACAACTAAGTGAAGCAGGATTTACCCAATCACAGCGAAAAGGGAATTATTTATTTTATTCAGTGAACAAAGAAGTCTTTGATAATCTGCTCATCCTGCAAAGGCAGTACCTTGAACAATGAGGTTAATGAAAGGTGTGAGTACATATGTGGCATATCGCTATCGCAACCCTAAAAAGAAACCAAAAATCTAATCTTAGAGCCTTTCCCTGGACCTTTACATTCGGGCACATTATTGATGGAGTTTATCTAGTCATCATCTCTTATTTTTCTTATGTGTATCTAATCAAAGGGGATATAGATTCAAAATTTGCTATCTATAGTGGCAGTGAGGACTATCTGACCTATGTAATTATTGGAGGTATGCTCAGTATATTTTCCGTCAGTATGATGATGAATGTATCCAGGGCACTTATTACCGAATGGAGGGAAGGTACACTTGAGGCACTGTTGCTCTCCCCTTCAAGCCGGAGCGGTTATTTTCTAGGAAACGCTGTCCAGCAGTTGTATCGAAGTGGGGCGGAATTGCTGGTAGTTCTCTTCTTTGGCCTTTTAGCAGGACTTCGACTCCCCTCCGTTGACTTCCTATCTGTCTTCATGGGAATTTTGCTATTTTTACTATCGTGTTATGCGATGGCGCTGGTGCTAGGAAGCATTATGCTTTATACAAGGGACACCTTCATTGTGCAAAATACTCTATTTACGCTAACTGCTCTACTGTGTGGATTTCAGTTTCCAAGGCAATACTTGCCTGACTACTTGCAGGCTATAGGTGAGATTTTCCCATTGACCTATGCGCTACAACTCCTTCGAGGCTCGCTGCTAACTGGAGAAGCAATACGATTACCTGACATATGGCCAATCATACTGCTTAGTGTTGTATACATAACGGTTGGTCAATGGACAAACCGGCGCATAGAGCGCGGGTTGTTCGAACGATTCTAAAACCTTGGAGGGGTGAAACCATTGATTAATATGCATGAAGTTACTAAGATTTACGAGAGCAAACATAAACTGAGCTGGTTCCGTTCGGAAAAAAGATCAGTGACAGCAGTGAAATCACTGTCTTTAGATATCGCTGCAGGGGAAATCGTAGGTCTTCTCGGTCTAAATGGCGCTGGAAAAACCACAACAATACGTATGCTTTCTACTCTCCTAGAGCCAACCTCCGGCAGTATTGAAGTCGATGGAATGTCACTACACAAGAATCGACAGGCCATTCAGCAAAAAGTAAATATGATTGCCGGAGGAGAACGAATGTTGTACTGGCGACTCACTGGTAGAGAGAATCTTGAATACTTCGGTAAACTCTATGGAATGAACAGCCCTCACATCGCTAGAGAAGCAGAACGTCTTCTGGAGGAAGTAGGTTTGACCCAAGCTGCTGACCAACCCGTTGAACAATATTCTAAAGGGATGAAGCAACGGCTGCAAATCGCCCGCGGACTTATCAACGATCCACAATACTTATTTCTAGATGAGCCCACACTTGGCCTTGATGCCCCTATTGCCAGGCAGCTTCGCAGTACGATAAGAAAGCTTGCACTGGACAGTGGAAAGGGTATCCTTCTGACCAGTCATTATTTACAGGAGGTCGAAGAACTTTGTGACCGAGTTTATGTACTGAATCGAGGCGAGCTTCTGCTCTGTGACAAACCTGAGCGGATTGTCCATCAGGTTGCAGGCTCGCAAACTGCTCATTTAGAGGTTACAGGCTGGCATGAATCACTTCGTCCCAAGCTACTGGAGCATCTACGAACATTTACTCAGCCTGCGGAATTAATGGGTGTCTGCGCAACAGAAAAACTTGAACTTCGAAGTGATGAACTGCAGCGCATTTCTGTAAAAACACCTTCGGCTGATAGAATCATTACAGAGCTGCTGCCATGGACTACTGAGCAGGGGCTTAGCATTAAAAGCTTCGCATCCGAAAAACCTACTTTGGAGGATGCGATTATCCTCCTTTCGGAAGGAAGGGTATCATGAACTTACATAGCTTATGGTTTACCCTTAGCGCGGAGATCACTAAGCAGCATCGAAATAGAGTTAAGGGACGCGCAGTGTTTTTTTCACTTCTACTCTGGCCGGCGCTCACCTTTTTAACCACCTACTTTACTATGCAGCCCTTTAGAACCGGAGCAGGATCAGCACTCTCAAAAGTAATACCAGATGGACGGATTCCCCTTTTTCTGCTGAGCGGATATCTCGTCTTTCAGTTATACTGGACGGTTGTGCAAGCCGCATGGTTATTCGAACAAGAACGCAAAGGGGCACACTTGAGGTAGTGTTCCTAACGCCAGCGTCAAAAATGGCCTTCCTGTATGGACGTTCCGTATATTCACTATTTCACGGAATATGGATGTTCGCTTGCTTCTCCATTCTGACTTTCATTTTTCTTGCGGACGTAACGACTGTTAACTGGGGCGCCTTATTACCTGTATTAATACTTATCATGATATCAGCGGTTATATGGGGAGCTTTGCTGTGTGCGATATCTCTATTCTCAAGGGATTCAGGGCTACTCTATTACATCTTTCAAGCACCAATGGAGCTGTTTGGCGGGGTTCGTATTCCACCAGCAGTATTCCCAGCATGGGCAACGGGTTTATCCCTTCTGTTTCCACTCACATATAGTCTGGTTCTTGTGCGCGGGGCGTTATACGATAATATCGGTACTAGCTGGTGGTGGGCTCTCGGCGCTTTAATCGTAGGTAGTGCTTGTCTTGTCATTTGTACCCGCTATCTTCTGGTTAGAGCAGAACAACATGCAAGAGTAAAAGGAAACTGGACTTTATTCTAACTGTAAATGACCAAGTCTTTAACACATAGGACCTAAGAGACGTTATTTGCTGGTTTTTAGCTTTTTCAGAAGTTTCGCGGACTCCAGTGACACTATTCCTTCAAAAAGGGTTCATTTTGGGAGTTTTAGGGCCGATAACTGCTTTGGAGTCCGTTAGAATTTCAAACGGGAGAGAAAGCTTTGTTTAAGGTCAGTGGGGTCCGAAAACTGCTTCTTACGCGCAAATGCTCCCTAACCACAAAATAACCCGGCAGACAAATCTGCCGGGTTATTTCATATTTTATATACTGGAGATAAACACAGCTTATAAGTCAGGATGTTCGTGTTTTGCCTTGAGACGATTCCAACGGCGCTCAACTTCTTCTTCGAAGCTGTGTAAAGCTGGCTCATTCTCAGGTTTCAACAAATGACGAGTTTTACCCATTGTCTTCAGCCATGCTGAGAGCTCAACACGTTTGCCCTTATCTTCAGGATTATATGTGATATTCGTAGAACCATGCTCTACTTCATATAACGGGAAGAAGCAAGACTCAACAGCTAATGATACGATGTTCGTGCCTTCCTTATCATCAGACATCCAGTTTAGCGGACATGCGATCAGGATTTTACCATACACCAAACCTTCGTTTTGTGCGTACCACTGTGCTTTTGCCGCTTTTTTCACCAGATCCTGCGGATAAGCCTCCGAACCCGTGAAGACATAAGGAATGTTAGTAGCCGCCATAATTTGTGCTGTATCTTTATGCTGAGTAACTTTACCTTGCTGCTGCTTGCCGATACTGGAGGTTGAAGTACGGTGACCCAGTGGTGTCGAATAGGACTGCTGTGCTCCAGTATTCATGTAACCCTCGTTATCGTACTCTACAATAATCATTTTGTGACCACGCAGTGCAGCTCCAATTGCCGGTCCCATCCCGATGTCCATACCGCCATCTCCGGTTACCATAACAAACGTAAAGTCCTCTTTAAGCCCTAGTCCATCCAGCTCACCGCGACGTTTGCGTTCCCAGAACATCTCTACGACACCGGACAAGGTAGCTGCTCCATTTTGGAAAAGATTATGGATAAACGTTGATTTATGGGAGGAATACGGATACCCCGTAGTCGTTACCATGGCACAGCCTGTATGATAAAGTGCGACGATATCCCCTTCAATTCCTTTGAAGAAAGTCTCCAGTCCTGAGAAAATTCCACAACCTGGACACGCACCATGCCCTGGGGAGAGCCGTTTAGGTTTCTTCGTCAAGCTGCGCAGCGGCGGAATCCGTACGCTTAATTTGCCTGTTGCTTCATCCTGTTTCACAGTGATTAAGCCTGTCTTCAGTGAGTCAAAGTCCATTGGCTTCAGAAGACGTTGCGGAGCTTTATCTGGTGTACCCGGATTGTGGCCATAATAATCAAATGGTATGTCTACTCGATCTGCAGCAACAGCATCTATTGCTAATTGGAAAAAGGCATGACCATCTTCTGCGTAGAAGTCCTTACCACCCAAACCATAGATACGGCTAATTACTTTAGTCGTAGTGTTGCCATATGTGAACAGCGCTGCCTTGATTTCATTGACCATGTTACCACCATGTCCGCCTACAGAATCTGCGCGGTCACCAACGGTGATTGCTTTAACATTTTTCAGTGCTTCAGCAATTTGCTTCTGCGGGAAAGGACGGATCATATTCGGCGAGATTGCACCGGCTTTGATCCCTTGCAACCGAAGCTGATCCACAACATCCTTAATAATCTCAGAGGCAGAATTCATCAAGAATACGGCTACTTCAGCATCTTCCATCCGATATTCCTCGATCATTGGATAATGACGTCCGGTTAACTCAGCAAATTCCTTCGCAATTTCTTCAAAAACTTCACCCGCATTGTACATAGCTACGGACTGCTGATAGCGGTTGTTAATATAGTCAGGTTCGTTCATATAAGGACCAACCGTTACCGGATTATTGCGGTCTAAAGTATCGGTAAAGCCTGTTGGAGGTTGTGGTCCAACAAATTTATGAACATCCTCCCGATGAGTAAAAGCTTGAACGCGGCGTTTCTGGTGGGAGGTGAAATATCCATCTGAAGCCACCATTACCGGAAGACGAACTTTAGCATGTTCCGCAAGCTTCAATGCCATTAGGTTCATATCATAAACAGATTGTGGATCCCGGCACATTAAAATAGGCCAACCTGTATTCAAAGCAAAATACAAATCTGAATGGTCCCCGTGAATATTCAGCGGTCCAGAGATCGAACGGCAGATTAGATTCATAACCATAGGCATACGCGTACCAGCTTGTACAGGCAATTGCTCAAGCATGAACATATAACCTTGGGCACTGGTAGCATTAAATACACGTCCGCCAGCCGTTGAAGCGCCATAACAGATACCAGCAGAGCTATGCTCGCCATCTGACGGAATCAGCATAATATCATGCTGGCCATTCGCTTTCATCGTATCAAGAAATTGTGCTACTTCTGTCGATGGAGAAATCGGAAAATACCCCATTACATGATAATTTATCTGATGAGCAGCATAAGCCGCCATTTCATTGCCGGATTCATATAGGAATTTCTGCTCTACTTTAGCAGAGCCTACTTCTTTTTCATAATCTATAGCCACGTGTATTCCACCTTTCCTCCGTTAATTAGGCCTCAGTAACGAGATCAAAAATATGCCGGACCGTATGACTCTCTGCGTAGCCCTCTTCCTCACGTTCGCCAGACAAGGCAGTTGTAGGACAAGCTTCTACACATTTTAAACAGCCTTTGCAGTATTGATAATCAATACCTTGCAGGAACATTTGTGGACGCCCCTTCTTATCAGGCTGCTCATCCCAAACAAAACACAGATCAGGACACACCGTATCGCACTGCGCACAATGAATACAATCCTCCTGCTTAAAATGAGGCAGCAAACCGGAGCGAGAAATGCTCAAGTTCTTTAAAAAGCTGCTGCCAGGATTCGTAATGGTACCGCCGATTGGCTGTGTTTCATAACCCAATGCGGAAATATCAGACCGCACGAACTCAGGCATTGTCACGCCTGCAGGCAGTGGGAAATGCATAAACTTAACTTCATTAAATCCACGGTCGAAAGTGGTCAGCGCTGACTGTACTGCCTGTGGATATTTTTTGCCTAGTGATTTCTCTATAACGCCTTTCATAATTTCAGGGTCCAAGAAATCACACATCCGGAACAACGCGCCTAGCATCGCCATATTAACGCGGTTTTTCTCATCTAAGGCGATCGTTGTAGCATCTACGACTGCAATAGTTCCTGCCATCATATTCAGGGAGGATTTCAATTCCTCCGGCGATTTTGCTGAGTTCACCAATACTGTGCTATGTTCATAAATTCCGCTAATTACGTTAACTGTCTTTGCTAGTGCTTCGTGAAATACCCCAACAACATGCGGACGCTCAACCGGAGACGTGTCACGAATAGGCGTATTCAAATCACAAAACCGGATATGCGCTTTTACCGCTGATCCCTTCTTCTCCGAACCATATGACGAAAAGCTGACCCCATTCATTCCAGCACCGACAACACCTGCTTCTGCAAGCATTTTACCAGCCAGGTTCGCACCCAACCCTCCAATTGACTCCAGACGAATCTCAAAAAATCCGAGCTCGTTCACTTTTGGTAACTGTACCACCGACATAGCCCCTTTCAGAATGTCATCTAGTATAATATCCTTTTGACTTTTTCAACGATTGTAACTTGATTTTGCAAGACGCGAAGTGACAAATCTTGCATTTTCCAAGTGTTGCCTAAGCTTATTTATCTACTTTCATTTAGCAATAAAATTAAAAATTAAGATGTTAAATTCATCACATTCTTCATGATAAATATCACACACCGATGAAAAATCACCTCTATTTCTACAAATGTGTATCATTTATACTTTTCAACTAGTCCATTTCAGGATAAACTGATTCTTGGTGTAATTTTTTGAACCTACTTAGGAGGCATTAAATGTGAAGTCAAACGAAGCATCATTACAGAAAAAATTGCTTCCACGGCATATCAGCTTTATGGCGATGGGCGGCGTAATCGGTACGGGGATTTTTAAAGGAAGCTCTGAGACGATAAGCATTGCTGGACCTGGGGTTGTTCTCTCCTATGTATTGGCAGGCTTGCTGCTACTAGTCGTTATGGGTGCAATTGCCGAAATGGCCACGGTATACCCGAACAAAAATATGAAGGAATTCATCCGCGAGGCTTTTGGAGAACGGCTCTCCTTTATCGTGGGTTGGCTATATTGCTTCATGTGGTTGACTGTCTGCGTGATCGAAGTGCTGGCGGCAGGAAGCTTCTTGCAATACTGGTTACCGGATGTTCCGTTATGGCTACTGAGTCTAGCAAGTGGTGCTTTAATTATTGGCATCAATATGATGAGTGTAAGCGGTTATGGAGAGACGGAGTTTTGGTTAGCAGGAATCAAAATAGCTATGATTATCATCTTTATTATTCTGGGAGCTGCATTATTGTTTGGGCTATTGCCTATGTCTGAAGGGACTCCCTATTTAAGTAATTTTACGGATTATGGCGGATTATTCCCACAAGGCTGGACACCTATCTTCTCTGCCCTTCTGGTCGTCATGTTCTCCTACGGCGGATCTGAGCTGATTGGACTAACTTTAACAGAAACTCAAGATGCAGAAAAAGTGTTGCCTAGAGTTGTCAAAAGCTTCATTTTACGTGTTATTCTGTTCTACACCATTCCAATTCTGATCATCTGTGGGTTAATTCCTTGGAATCAGCTTAACGAGCATACCAGCCCCTTTGTGCAGGTATTAGCAGCTACAGGACTTAAGGGTGCTGACCATGTTATGAACTTCATACTGATTACGGCTGTGCTCTCTGCTGCTAACTCTGGTATCTACGGCGCCACACGGATGTTGCACTCTTTGGCTTCACAGGGTGAAGCTCCACGTAGCTTAGCAAAGACCTCAGCAAAAGGTGTGCCGATCAACAGTCTTAAACTTTGCGCTATAGTTCTTTTTGTTGGTTCTATGTTAGCGTACTTCGCACAGGATGGACTTTTCCGGCTGCTGATGGCTGTTCCCGGCTTCGTAGTAAGCTTGGTATGGATCAGCATCTGTCTATCACAGCTGAAGCTGCGGAAAACCTATCCTAAAGAGCCAAGCTTTAAAGTGTGGGGGTTCCCTTATATTACGATTTTGACGCTTATCTGTTTGTCGGTTATCACGATTTCCTTCCTTTTCGACACTCAGAACCGGATCAGCATAGGCACATGTCTGGGCTTCCTGCTGATGCTTACCATCTGGTCATTCGCTAAATTCCGGAAGAAGAACTAAAATATATATCTCGCACTTACATGAAAAAAGGTGTATCCATTGTTCTTCGCGATCGCGTAGAACGGGGATACACCTTTTCTTAAGGGACCGTTGATTCGCCCACTCGCACCGGATATGCCTCATTCTGCAGTATATATACCGTTGATTTACCTACTCACACCGGATTCGCCTCATTCTACGGGATTTATACCGTTGATTTGCCTACTCGCACCGGATTCGCCTCATTCTGCGGTATATATACCGTTGATTTACCTACTCACACCGGATGCGCCTCATTCTTCAGGATTTATACCGTTGATTTACCTACTCACACCGGATGCGCCTCATTCTACGGGATTTATACCGTTGATTTGCCCACTCGTACCGGATTCGCCTCATTCTACGGGATTTATACCGTTGATTTACCTCCTCGTACTGGATTCGCCTCATTCTACGGGATTTATAGCGTTGATTTGCTCACTCGCACCGGATTCGCCTCATTCTACGGGATTTATACCGTTGATTTACCTAATCGCACCGGATTCGCCTCATTCTAAGGGATGTACTTATTCTTTTGGGGGTATGATAATTTGTCGATATACTTTAACTAGTGTTCTGTTGCACAAAATGCAACAAAAGCCAAATCAGATATACGCGGACAAACTAGCTTAATATACTTTCAGAAAATAAACTCACGGCGTTCGAAGTTAACAAACGAAAGCTTCACCCAACGTCGGCTTCACCCAAACGTCGGCTTCACCCAAACGCAAAAAAGCACGGGAATCTAATCTTCCCGTGCTTCTTTCCATCGAAACTACAAAATCTACTCGATCTCCGGCTGAATATGCTCCGCGATCAATTGTTGCTTGCTGGTCCAGACCTTCTCACTCAGATTCACCCGGTACACCTCTGGATTGAGCTTACGCAGATATTCCGGCCAGAACAGATCCTTCTGCTCCCGATGGTAACGGCGAACTTCATTCAGATCCGGCAAAGTATAGACCTGGAAGCCGTTCACGTAAATCGGCTCAAGCATAGGCAGCGCTTCATAACGCTCCACATACTTGTGCATGTATGGATGCAGCGGATTAAACAGCTTCACCCGACCGCCGTTTCGTGGAGCTTCCTCTTCCGGGAAGCAGATATAATCTGCTAGCGCTTTACCATTTTTCCCGATAATCCGGAATACGTCCTTGCTGCCTGGTGTGGATACTTTTTCAGGGTTAGAAGAAATCTTGATTGTCGGTACCATTTCTCCAGTTGCGGACTCAATTTCTACCAGCTTATAAACTCCACCCAAAGAGGGTTGATCCGAAGCCGTAATCAATTGTGTGCCTACACCCCATGTGTCGATGGCTGCACCTTGCAGCTTCAGATCCATGATTGTATTCTCATCCAGATCGTTGGACGCCACAATCTTCACATAATCGAGCCCCGCTTCATCCAGCATATTCCGTGCCTGCCGGGATAGATAGGCCAAGTCACCGCTGTCTAAGCGGATACCGATCATCTTTTTACCTTGAGCTTCAAGCTTTTTAGCGGTTCTAATCGCATTCGGCACACCACTGCGCAACGTATCGAAGGTATCAACTAATAGTGTAACTTCATCCGGCATCACCTTGGCATACGCATCAAAAGCTTCCTGCTCACTGCTGAAGCTCTGAACCCAAGAATGAGCATGTGTACCTTTGGTAGGGATGCCAAACATTTTACCTGCCAGCATGTTGGAGGTTGCATCAAAGCCGCCGATATAGGCCGCTCTAGCGCCCCAGACCGCCGCATCCGCTTCTTGTGCCCGACGGGTACCAAACTCCAGCAGAATATCATTCGGAGCTACCTGCTTGATTCGGGAAGCCTTTGTAGCGATCAGCGTCTGGTAGTTCATGAAGTTCAGAATAGCGGTCTCCACCAGCTGCGCTTCCATGATCGTCCCTTCCACACGGATTAGCGGTTCATCCGGGAAAATCAACGCCCCTTCTTTCATCGAATAAACGTTGCCCTGAAAATGAAATTGCAGCAATTCTTCCAAAAAAGCAGGAGCGTAATTTTCTTCTTGCTCCGACAAGTAACGGATATCATCTTCGGTGAAACGCAAGCCGCCGATGTATCCAACGATACGCTCTAATCCTGCGAACACGGCATAGCCGTTTCCGAAAGGCAATTTGCGGAAATAAGCTTCAAATACAGCTTTTCGCTTATGGCTTCCATTCACCCAGTGGGCATACATCATATTGATCTGATATTTATCTGTATGTAGCGCAAGTTCTCTCTTCAAGTCCTCATCTCCTAATATCCACGTTGCTGTATGTGTATGTTTTTTATAGTATTATGCCTTAACAACGTCTGCTCCTAAACTTCCCCGGAAATGATTTAGTGCCCATTTATGTCCATCCGCGTTGAAGCTGGCGACCGCATCTTCGTGCACAGTAATAGTAAAACCTTTGTTATATGCATCCACCGCAGTGTGCAAAACACATATATCTGTACATACGCCAATCAAATGAAGGTCAGTAATGCCACGTTCCCGCAGCTTAATCTCCAGATCAGTTCCACTAAAAGCGCTATATCGAGTTTTGTCCATCCAATAGATGGAATCCTGGTCAGCTTCATAAACAGTTTTCAAACTTCCATAAAGCTCCCGCCCTTTAGTCCCTCGTACATTGTGAGGTGGAAACAGTTTACTCTCGGGATGATAAGGATCATTGTCTTCATGTAAATCAACAGCCATTACAACATAATCGCCATTTTGGACAAACTCAGACGTTAATTGGCTGATTCTTGGCTCGATATCGATTGCAGGCTGCCCAACCGGTAAATTCCCATCGACAAAATCATTGGTAAAGTCAATTACTATTAGTGCTCTCATGAGAATCGTCCCTCCCCTGATTTAAGACACTACGTATAAATAGACAACAATGGCTCGTGATCTGTAAACATATACAGCTGAGCCGGGCGTTGTGAGTATTGATTGGAGCTGAGTGCATTGCCCTCTTCATCTCTCACTTCTTTTAATATACCCTGACGGCTGCGTGTTGACGTGATTTTACGAATAAAATTTGGCTCTTTAAATTCCGGCACTACTGTCTGAATCACCTGATAAAGCTCACTTAGCGTAAAATGCCTAGGCAAAAACTGTCTTGCTATCGTTGTCTGCAGCATTTGCTGTTGGATACGTACGTATGCATCCTTGATGATTTCATGGTGGTCAAAAGCGAGCTCCAGTTCTTCTAACGCTTCCTGTAACGTAAATAAACCCACTTCACCCGCATCGTCGGAAGCTTGTCTTTGCTCCAGCATCCACTCTTCTACTAAAGCGAAAAAGGCATGGCTGATAATCCATCCCCGAGGGTCGCGGCCAGGTGTACTATAAACCCCAAGATATTCTAAGTGACCTCCATCGACACCAGTCTCTTCTTTCAGCTCACGAGTTGCAGCATCATATATAGACTCATCTTCCTGACAGAATCCGCCTGGTAGAGCCCACATGCCTGCACATGGCCATTTTTTCCGTCTAATTAACATTACCTTCAACTCACGTAAAGGCAGCGTCTTGGTGACCGTCTTCCGTTCGCGTTTGGTCAGTGTAAACATTACAATGTCGGCCGGAACACCATCCGGTGTACGATATTTTTTGGCGTTATAGGTTAATTCCCCATTGTCGCTCATAATTGCCCCATCCTTTTCCGAAGCTGTAGTTTTACTTATTCGTATCTTTAAATGTACCAAACATGTTCTTCATAAATCAACACCGAATTCCATTATTTTACATTATCCTACAAAAAGACTATATGAGAAACGACGTTGTCGTTGAATTATAAGGATTATGTATGTTCATGTACTTTACTTCTACCTCTTATATTGAAATAAAGGGACGGATCTGCATCCGCCCCCTGAACTGAGTGTGGGTTATCCGCATGTGGTCGGAGGCGCTTCAGTGCCGGCTTCCACATTTATTTTTTCCGAAACGGTATCTCTAATCACGGAAATTACCAGCTGGAGCAAATAATTAATGTCGCTCTGGCTTTGCTGAAATTCGTTCACGACTGGAATACCGTCGATCTCATCTTGCAGCACTTCAATTTCACGTTCAATTTTGGCGACCATATCTTTATTATTGAAGCTTTCGAAGGCCACGATTTCTTTTTGTTTTTTCTTAATGGTTGCAATCAGTCCTTGCACACGCTCGTGATTAAGAATTTTTTGCTCAGCCTGCTGAAAATGGCGTACCTCTTCACTGGTTGAGATTAATGATGCTAGTTCTTTAGCTTTGCCCATAATATCCTCGCGAACGATCAGATCACGGGTATTATAAGTTTTCATTCCATATTTATTCAACTGTTGTTCTTCTGTACTCATTAGTCATCTCCCCATTCGTATGTGATTAATGAACAGCTGCGGCCTCGACCACAATATCCCCTTTAATGTACCATGTTTTGGTATCTGTAATTCTCACGTTTACAAATGTGCCGATAAGCTCCTTAGGACCTTCAAAATGGACCAGCTTGTTAGCGCGGGAACGGCCGGAAAGGACTTCGGAGTTATTCTTACTCTCCCCTTCAACCAGCACCTCTACAACTTCACCCAGCATCCGGTCATTAATGATCCGGCTGTTCTCTTTGATGAGATCATTTAATCTTTGCAGACGTTCACTCTTCACCGACATCGGTACATTATCTTCCATCGCCGCTGCTGGTGTGCCCTCACGTGGAGAATAAATGAACGTATATGCCATATCATACCCAACCTCACGCACAAGCGATAGGGTATCTTCAAATTGCTCATCAGTCTCCCCAGGGAAACCAACGATAATATCGGTACTTAATACAGCATTCGGCACACTTATCTTAATCTTGCGTACTAATTCCAGATAAGCTTCCCGGGTATATTTACGGCTCATTTTCTTAAGAACGGCAGTACTTCCCGATTGAACCGGCAGATGGATATGCTCCACCAAGTTGCCGCCTTTGCCTAAAACCTCAATCAATTTATCGTCAAAATCTCGTGGATGCGATGTCATGAAGCGAATGCGCGGAATATCAATCAGACGCATATCATCCATCAGGTTCCCGAAGGTGTAATCAATATCCGTAAAATCTTTACCGTAAGCATTTACGTTCTGCCCCAATAGCGTTACTTCCTTGAAGCCTTGGCGCGCAAGCTCTCTCACCTCAGCGATAACGTCCTCTGGACGACGACTGCGTTCTTTACCGCGTGTAAACGGTACGATGCAATACGTGCAGAACTTATCACAGCCATACATAATGTTCACCCAAGCGCGCATGCCTTCCCGCTTCTTCGGCAAGTTCTCAATAATGTCGCCTTCTTTGGACCATACCTCAACCACAAGCTCCTTACTAAATACCGCTTCTTTAATGAGGTGTGGCAACCTGTGAATATTATGCGTACCGAAGATCATATCCACGAAGCCATGCTTTGACATAATCCGGTTGACTACGCCTTCCTCTTGGGACATGCAACCGCATACCCCTAACAACAGACCCGGCTTCTCGATCTTCAGGTTCTTAAGATGTCCTAGCTCTCCAAATACCTTATCCTCGGCGTTCTCCCGAATCGCACAAGTATTCAGCAAAATGAGATCCGCGTCATTCCGGTCAGCGACACTGCGGTAGCCCATCTGTTCCAATAGGCCCTTCATCGTTTCCGTGTCATGCTCATTCATTTGGCAGCCATAAGTCGTTATATGATAATATTTGCCCACTCCGAAATTCTGCATCTCTTCAGGAATCTCGAAATCATAATGCACTTCTATTTCTTCCTTGCCGCGCCGTTTTCCTTCTTTATAGTCAGGCTGGCTATTAATTTGCACATTTCTTCCTTTAATCCGGTAAGTAACCTTACCTTCCTCTTCACTAATTACCTTTGCATCACTAAAATCAAAATATTTCGAATAATCCTTAGAACCCTTGCCGGATTTTAAGTCCGGTGAGTTATGGTTCCCCTTTGTCATGCTGTTTTCACGTCCTCTATTGTTCAACAATTATTTTTATACTTTGCTAATTTAAAATTATAACATAATGCTGGCCTAACATAGAAGTGCCCGGTCTATTAATGATGTAATGAAGCGTTGCATATCGACAAAAAAATACCCCGCCAACGTTTGGCAGGGTCAAGTTCTATCATATTAAGGGGGGTATGCTACTATTATAAGCAGATACACTACTCTTGAAACAGTTACACAACCTCTTACCTAAAAAAATAGTCATTGTATATTCTGCTAGTTTTAGTAAAGCGTATTCGTCGCTTCAGGAGTAAATGGGATGATTTCGTCTATCGCTCCACTTTGTACTTTGGCAGGCCAAGCAGGATCGCTAATAAGCGCTCTGCCCACTGCAACCAAATCAAACTCCTCCCGATCGAACCTTTCAGTTAACTCGTCAATATTATCCTCAGGCTTCTGAGCTTTATCTTCCTCGAAGAAATCGCTTTGCAGGCCAATAGAGCCTACTGTAATACACGGCTTCCCGGTAAGCTTCTTAGTCCACCCAGCTAAATTAAGATCAGAGCCAGCAAATTCAGCTTGACTGAAGCGTCGGGTCGAGCAATGAAAGATATCTACACCCGCTTCGCTAAGCGGTGCCAGGAAACTTGCAAGTTCTTCTGGAGTCTTCGCCAGCTTCTCATCATACGCCCCCAGCTTCCACTGGGAAAAGCGCAGCACGATTGGGAAGTCTGGTCCAACCGCTTGACGGCATGCTTTAATGATCTCGACAGCGAATGTTGTTCTTCCTACCAAATCGCCACCGTAACGATCGGTACGTTTATTCGTTCTATCCCAGAAGAACTGGTCTATCAGATACCCATGTGCGCCATGCAGCTCAATGCCATCAAAGCCAACGCTTTTGGCATTTGCCGCCGCTTGAGCGAAGGCTGTTACTAAGCTTTCAACCTCTTCTGTGGTCAGCGGCTCTGTCACCGGCTCACCTGCTAAATTCAGACCCGAAGGGCCTACAGGAAGGGCTTCAACGTTAGGATACTCGCCGATTGTACGCGCCATCCCCACATGCCAAAGCTGCGGGATGATCTTGCCGCCAGCTGCGTGAACCTCTTCCACAACCTTCTTCCAGCCTTCTAAAGATGCTTCTTCATGTATATTAGGAATATCTTGGTGACTGACAGCCGCTGGATGATTTATCGCAGTACCCTCAGTAACAATTAATCCCACTCCACCCTCTGCACGTCTACGATAATAAGCGGCAACATTGCTTCCCGGCACACCCTTCGGAGACTGCGCGCGTGTCATCGGCGCCATTACAAATCGGTTCGACAGCGAAAGATTCCCCACTTGAAAAGGTAAAAATAGTTGCTCTGTATTCATATGTTACCTCCAATTTATTAATTGATTACTTTAAGTAAGCTTATTATCTACCCAAAAGATGGGAAATGCAAATTTTAAGAAAAAGACAACAAAAACCGGACCTCGCAGAATCTACGATTGCCCGGTTTCACCAAATTATAATGACTCTCTAGACTTCAAGAATCCCCGCTTTAGGTGTAACTCCAAATGCTTTAGCTAAATCCCATAGCTGTTGGTCTGTGATCTTTTGTTTGATTTCTCTACCGCCAATCAAGTTGTAGATCGTCGCAGCCTTTTCAACCGTTTCTACTAGACCAAAGGTAGCATCCATGGTGGAGCCAGTGCCAAAAATCCCATGCTGCGGCCAGATGACTAAACGGTGATCCTTCATTTTTTTGGCAGTCTCACGGCCGATTTCACTGCTGCCCGGAACAATCCACGGAATAACACTGACGCCATCAGGGAAAACAACAAGGCACTCTGTGCACATTTCCCATAACGTTTTGGTAAACTTCAGTTCATCCAGATCATGCGTGAAGGTCATCGCGATAACATTTGTAGCATGTGTATGCAGCACGATACGGTGTGTGGGATCTACTTTCAGACGTTCAATATGACTCATAAAATGCGAAGCGAGCTCACTCGTAGGAACTGCACCATTCCGCAATCCCCACAATACTTCCACACTTTCGCCATTGCCGCTAACCCTTAACACACCCAGATTCGCTTCAGGGTCTTTAATCACATTTCTGAAATATTTGCCCGAACCTGTTACGATAAAATACTTGCCTGCTAATTCTTTTACCGGAAAGGTGAGTTTGATCGTGCGCAACGGCTCCAGTACATTAATATACTTAGCCACCTCATTCTCATCCAGTAAATAGCTGACATTCCCACCATTCAGTTCATCCCAGCCAAGCTCCCACATATGACGGGTGATCTCTGACATTTCCTGAATAAATGGAGCTTCACTGCTGGCAATATAACCTTTTGATTCTAACAAGGATGTACTCATAGTCTATTCTCTCCTTTGTATTTGCTGCTCTCCGTATCCACTTCTATCTTAAAGACAAAACGTCTTGTTCATAATTTTTCACTTCAGTAAGCCATTGCTCACGCACCGGTGTACCTTGTAATGCACAGTAGTAATCCCAGACCGCTCCAAACGGATACGATTTGAACTCTTCTACCAGAGCAAGACGTGAAGTATAATCCCCGGACCGCTCGATTTGCTTAAGTTCTTCCACTGGTTCCAGCATCGCACGCAGCAACGCCTTAATAGTGTTGCGGGTGCCAATGACCCATGCCGCGAGATGATTGATACTGCCATCAAAGAAATCCAATCCAATATTCGTACGAGGAAGTAAATCCCCGCGAACCAATTCACGGGCGATTTCCAGCAGCTCATCATCCATTGTTACCACATGGTCACTGTCCCAGCGGACAGGTCTGCTGACATGCAGCAGCAGCTGCTCACTGAACATCAGAATCGAAGATAGTTTATTCGAAATCACTTCTGTAGGATGAAAATGTCCCGCATCCAAACAGATCGCTTTTCCATTTGTTAAACCATAACCCATATAGAATTCATGAGAGCCAACCACATAACTTTCAGAACCAATTCCAAACAGTTTACTTTCCAAGGCATCCATATTATAAAGCGGATCTATTTCCTGACTAAAAATCTCATCCAGCGACTCTTTTAAACGTACTCTCGGAGCTAGCCGATCTACTGGCGTATCCTTATATCCGTCTGGAATCCAAAAGTTCGTCACACAAGGCTGACCCAGCTCCCGCCCAAAATGCTCAGCGATCGTACGCGAAGCTTTACAGTGTCTGATCCAGAAATTCCGAATCTCCGCGTCCGAATGACTGAGAGTGAATCCATCGGCTGCTTTCGGATGTGAGAAACAAGTAGGGTTAAAATCAAGCCCTAAGCCCTGCTCCTTCGCCCAATCCACCCAGGATTGAAAATGTCGTGGCTCTAGTTCATCCAAATCTACAGGTTCATCTGTATCTGCGTAAATAGCATGCAGGTTAACCTTATGTTTACCAGGAATAAGAGATAACGCCTTTTCTAAATCTTGACGTAGTTCATCTGGTGTACCCGCCCGGCCCGGATAACTTCCCGTTACCGCAATGCCCCCGCTTAGTTCTTTTTCCTTAAAAAGAAAACCTTTTACATCATCACCCTGCCAGCAATGTATGGAAATTTTAATTTGCGCGAGTCGCTCCAGCACTTTATCCACATCAATACCGTGGGCTGCGTATAGTTTTTTGGCTTCGTTATAACTAGTGATAATGCTCTGATCCATGCTGTTTATCCTCCTAAATTAGTGCAAGTCTGTTTCGCTTAGATAAGCTCATTCACCTTGGACAGATGAAGGCTTCTCCAACGATTTAGAATGTTATTAAAATGCTTGATCGGCTGCGGAATGTATGATGTTATTTCAAAAGATTGTTCGATAATAGCTCTTGCCTCAGTTATGTCTGCAATGGAATCTGTGCTAATCATCTGCACTACTATATTTCCTAGAGCAGTCGCTTCCGTTGGTCCAGCCTTTACTATCCTGCCGATAACGTCAGCGGTTAGTTGGCATAAAAGCCGATTGTTCGCCCCGCCGCCGACAATTTGCAATCCCTCGATCCGACGTTCTGTCAGCTCCTCCAACTCTTCCAAATAAGTTAGATAGGATAACGCCAAGCTGTCAAAAACACAACGTGCTAACTGTCCAGGTGTCTCCGGAACGGGCTGCCCACTCTCCATACAGGCACTGCGGATTTCTTCTATCATGTTCGATGGATTAAGAAACCTTGGTGCATTACAAGGGATCAGGCTGCGAAACCCCTCTTCTCCCTGTGCAAGCTCTGCAAGCTCCGCAAAACTATAACAATTGTTCAGTAATCTGCGAACCTCTTGAATAAGCCATAAGCCCATTACATTTTTGAGGAATCTATAAGTTCCGTAGGCTCCCCACTCATTGGTGTAGTTAGCCTGCATGGCTTTTAGAGAATTTAGAGGCTCCGTTCTTTCTACACCGAGTAAAGACCAAGTTCCACTGCTGATATAAGCTGAGCCTTCTTGAAGTGGAGCACCTAGCACTGCTGAGGCCGTATCATGGGAAGCCACACAGATCAGCTGGCATTCAGGCAGGTCATATTGTTGGATTAAAGCTTCGTCAAGAGGACCAACCACTACACCAGGCTCAGTTAATTTTGCAAATTGATCTTTCCTGATATTCAAAAATTCTAATAGGTCATCGTCAAAATCCCGGCTTTCCAGATTCAACAGCTGTGTTGTAGATGCAATCGTAACCTCGTTGATTTTACGGCCAGTCAGTCGGTAATATAGATAATCTGGTACAAGTAAAATCTGATCCGCTTGCGCTAGCTCTTCTTCTTTATGAACATATAACTGATTCAAGGTATTGATGGATAACTGCTGGATTCCTGTCTTTTCATAGACGGTTTGTGGTGAAAGCTGCTGTGCCACCTGATCCACAGCCAGATCCGTTCTGCGGTCCCGGTAGGCGTATACTTCATGAACACGATTCCCGTCCGCATCTACCAGCACATAATCCACACCCCATGTATCAATACCGAGCGTACAGGTAATAATTCCATCGGTTTTAGCCTTCTGAAGCCCGATCATAATCTGCTCTACTAAATAATCAATGTCCCAGAAACAGGAACCCTCTTGTTCCGTAAAGCTATTGCTAAAGCGATGAAGCTCTTCTAAGGAAAGAATACCTTCTTGCAATATTCCGCGCACCAGCCGCCCACTTGAGGCGCCGATGTCAACGGCGATGTGGTTATTCATAAACAATCTCCTATGATAAGGGGTGATTTATAATATTTTTTTGAACAGTGTAATAACTTCTTCTTTAGTAGGAATAAAAGGGTTCCCTGGTGCACAAGCATCCTTCATCGAATTTTCAGCCAGAAGATCAAGATCTACTTCTTCTACACCAAGCTCGGATAATTTGGCTGGAATCCCTACTTCTTTAGACAACGCCTTGATCGACTCAATTACGAAATCTGCGCATTGTTTATCCGTTTGGTTCTCTACATTAAGTCCAATCGCTTTAGCAATGGATCTGAATTTCTCAGGCACATATTTGGCATTTTCTTCTTCCACAAAAGGCAGCAGCATCGCGTTACATACGCCGTGCGGCAGATCGTATACGCCGCCCAGCTGATGCGCCATCGCATGCACATAACCAAGCCCCGCATTATTGAAAGCCAATCCGCCAAGGAATATCGCGTATACCATCTGTTCACGCGCTTCGATATCATGGCCATTCTTCACAGTACGAGCCAGATTAGCAAAAATAAGCTCCACTGCGGCTAGTGCCGTAGCATCGGTTACCGGATATGCTCCCGGCGTCACCAGCGCTTCAATCGCATGAGTCAATGCATCCATACCCGTGGCCGCGGTAAGTGCAGCGGGTTTATCAACCATAAGCTCAGGATCGTTGACTGAAATCGTCGCAAGGCTGTTCTTATCTACCATAACCATCTTCACTTTGCGTTCTTCGTCTGTGATTACATAGTTAATGGTCACTTCAGCCGAAGTACCAGCAGTGGTATTCACGGCGACAATCGGCAGTGATTTATGCTTAGACTTGTGTACACCTTCATATTCTTTGATATGACCGCCATTTGTGGCAATGATACCAATGGCTTTGGCAGTATCCTGTGGTGATCCACCGCCAATGGAAATCAGATAATCACAATTCTGCGCTTTGAGATAATCAACGCCATCGTGGACATTTTTACAGGTCGGATTGGGTTTCACTTCATCATAGATGGCATATTCAATCTCCGCTTCGTCCAATACCGTCAGCAATTTACCAGCAATGCCACTTTTCATAAGGAATTTGTCCGTAACAACAAGCGCCTTTTTTAATTTAAGCTCTTGGATGTATGGACCAATCTCCTGCAAGCATCCCTTGCCCATAATATTGATCGATGGAACATAATACACATGCGTGCTCATGCTTGACCAGCCTCCTAAAGTTAATTTATCAACACCAAAGTTTTACACACAACTCTGCAAGCTAGAGCGTAGTATTCCGGCTGCAGCGCCTCAGGCTGGCCTCTAAATCGCAACTGGGCCGGCTCTGGTATCTTTCAAATCTAATTACCACTACAGGACTTCTTTTCTCCTTCATCGTATGCCCGCAAATCTTTGTTGTCAACATTTTAAATATTATTTATGTTGTTTTTATTTGTTTTATATCCGTTTTGTGAATATTTATTGGAAAACAAACATGATTCTACGTTGATTTTATTGCAAAACACAGATATTTGGAGCTATGATTAAGGAATATACAGATTTCGGAAAGGTGATCCCTATGCTTGCAGCTGAAAGACGAAAAAAAATAATAGATCTTGTTCATCAGGATAAACGAGTATTAGTCTCTGATCTAAGCCGGATGTTTGAAGTTACAGAAGAGACGATACGCAGAGACTTGGAGAAGCTGGAGAAGGATGGAATTCTAAGCCGAACCTATGGCGGGGCCATGCTGAATCGTCACACGAACGAGGATTTGCCTTTTGTTACACGCAATGCGCTGAATACAGATATCAAACGGGGAATCGCCCTTAAGGCGCTAGATTTAATCAATGATGGAGATACGTTAATGGTGGATCCTAGCTCCACAGCCTTTGAGTTTCTAAAACTGCTTGGCAATAAAAACAATCTGACCATTATCACGAACTCGATTAATATTTTGCATGAGTTCTCGAATTCTGGGATGGATATCATCTCTACCGGAGGTTCTTTACGTTACCGATCCATGTCACTCGTGGGTCCTGTAGCACATGACACCATTCAAAGATACAATGTGGACACTGCGGTTATCAGTTGTAAAGGAATAGATATGGAGCGAGGCATCACAGATTCTAATGAACCGGAGTGTGAGCTCAAGAAATATATGCTACGTCAAGCTAACAAGGTCATACTCCTGGCCGATCACACCAAATTCGATAAGACCGCCTTTACGAAGCTGATCGAGCTTGGCCAAATCGACTTTTTGATCACAGACCGCCAGCCTTCTGAGGTTTGGTTGAAGCGCCTGAACAAAGAGAATATTGAGCTTCTCTATTAATCGGACTCAAACGCCTTCGGTGCCCAATTAAAAATGCCGTTCCCCAATGAGTAATGGGTGACGGCATTTGTTGTATGGAGATGATTATCTTTTTGTATAAACCTGAGAGATTGGGACTACGTCGACGGTTGATTTGGAATTTTCGCGTTTCACTTGCGTTGTGGTTTTTTTCCTGCAAATATATACAAGCGCTGGTGGAAAATTCAACATCACCCACTTCGTGTGTAGGATCTCAAAATGCTGGCTCAACTCTGTTTTCATCCGCGGAAAATATTCATAGGTTATAAACCACCCTCCTTCTTTTAAAGAAGAAATGATCTGTTCCATAAACTTAGTGCGGTCTGGCTTCGAGAAATTCATCAAAGACAAACTACTCACGATACAATCCAGCTTCTCCAGACTGCTGTTATGAAGCGCAAGACGCAGCCGGAGACAATCATTGTTGCAGAAACATCCGGGGAATTCCTCTCTTAATTGACTGCGAAAATCAGGATCTATTTCAAATAAAAGAACATTCATACCGGTCTTTTCTCCACGCGGAATAAACCTTGTGATTGCACCAGTCCCCGCACCCAACTCAGCCATAGAATGCACTTGGTTCCAAGGCACTGGATCAAGCAACGTCTGGGCCAGCCAATGTGAACTGGGAGTCACACTACCATATTGTCGGGGCGCATGCAGAAATTTATTTAGAAAATGAAGTCGCTCACGAATTCCACTTTGCATGAAATCTCCCCCTTGCTTCCTAACTTACCCTTCTACCCCTAAAATATGTAAACTGCATTAAATTCGTACTCCATCTATACTTCCCATTATCTATTCCCCTTAAAATAAAAAGCCCAAATTTCTCCGCAACATAAATTGCGGGAAATTCGAGCTTGTAAACACTCAATTCAGAGTCGGCCAATCTTATTTAGTTTCCACAGCGTGTCCGCCGAACTCGTTCCGCAGTGCAGCAACTACTTTTCCAGTGAATGTGTCGGTCTCAAGGGAACGGTAACGCATCAATAACGCCATAGCGATGACCGGAGTCGCCGCTTGTAAATCAAAGGCGGTTTCAAGCGTCCATCTGCCTTCACCAGACGAATGCATAATGCCCTTAATCTCATCTAGTTTAGCGTCCTTCGAGAAGGCGCGTTCCACAAGTTCCATCAGCCACGAACGGATTACAGAGCCGTGATTCCACACCCGAGCTACTTCCTCAAAGTTGTAGTCAAATTCACTCTTTTCCAGAACCTCAAAACCTTCACCGATAGCAGCCATCATGCCGTATTCGATACCGTTATGCACCATTTTTAGAAAATGGCCGCTACCTGCTTTACCAGCATATAAAAAGCCGCTTTCTACAGCTGTATCACGGAAAATAGGCTCCACAACTTCCCAAGCTTCGGGATCTCCGCCAACCATGTAACAAGCGCCATTACGCGCCCCTTCCATACCGCCAGAGGTACCTGCATCCATAAAGTGAATTCCGTGCTCCTTCAATTCCTCATACCGACGAATCGATTCCTTATAATGCGAGTTTCCTGCTTCAATAACGATATCACCTTTAGACAACTGTGGAGTAAGTTCAGCGATTACAGAATCAACGACCTGATGCGGAACCATGATCCAAATGATTCTTGGTGTTTCCAATTGCTGTACCAATTCTGGAAGCGTTACTGCTCCACTAGCGCCTTTAGCTTTCATTTCTTCTACAGCAGGTGCATTCAGATCAAAAGCAACAACCTCATGTCCATGATCCAGCAAATTTTGACCCAAATTAAAACCCATTTTTCCTAACCCAACTAATCCTACTTTCATGTAAATTCCCTCCGATTTATAGATTCTTGTGATGTATTTTAGCTAAATTGGCAAAAAAAACAGGCAGGGGCTTAAGCCCCTGGCCGTATAGATTCCTGCGCTGCTGCAACTTCTGCTTGAGCGTCGAGAAGATCTGACTCCTGATCTGTATCATCAAACCACCAGCGGTCTTCACCCAAAAGCTCCATAGCCGCATCTGGACCATAAGAACCTGAAGCATAGGTATGAAGTGGCATTAGCCCCTCTTCCATAGCTTCCTGGATTGGTGTAACCCATTGCCATGACAGCTCGACTTCTTTCCAATGAGCGAAGAAAGTGGCGTCACCACGAAGTGCATCAAAGATCAGATTTTCGTAAGCTTCTGGTACGTCTGAAGTTCCGGCTTCATAAGTAGCGAGGACAGGTTCAAGTTTCCCTTTTTGCAGCTGATCCTTCGTATTCAACTGAAGCGTAATGGCTTCAGTTGGACCGATCTCGATGATGAGCAGATTTGGAACGTCATTCCCTTTATTTTTGTTATTGTTATCATTAAACGGTTCTTTAAATTCTATAACGATTCTTGTTGATTTCTCTTTCATTCTCTTGCCAGTACGGATATAGAACGGAACTTCATTCCACAATGGATCATCTATAAACAAACGCGCTGCAATAAACGTCTCATTTTGTGAGGATTGGCTAATTCCGGGTTCATCCAAGTAGCCTGCAACAGATTTACCTTTAATTTCACCTTCAGCATATTGTCCGCGGACAACATATTGATTAACTTCGTCTTTACTTAGCGGAATGAGGCGCTCCATGACATATCTTTTCTTCCCACGGATCTCTTCAGGTGTACTGCCTTTTGGAAGCTGCATCGCCATCATCATGAGCAATTGAAGCATATGGTTCTGGAACATATCACGAAGTGCCCCAGCTTTATCATAATAGCCTGCCCGTTCTTCAACGCCAACAATCTCACTCGCCGTAATTTGCACATTTGCGATATACCGATTTTTCCACAGTGCTCTAAGCACAGGATTTGAATATTTTAGAACTTCCAGATTCTGAACCATCGGTTTACCCAAGAAGTGGTCAATTCGGAAAATCTCCTCTTCAGTAAATACGGCATTCAAGCTGTCATTTAACTCTCTTGCTGTTTGCAAGTCTGTACCAAAAGGCTTCTCAATAATCAGACGCTTCCAGCCCTTCGTAGATCCCAGACCACTGGAGTGAATATTGGCGGCAATTTCCTTGAAAAACTCAGGACCCACCGATAAATAGAACATCCGATTCTCCGGAATGTTAAAAAATTGCTCACGACGTTTAACATGCTCCAGGAGCTTCAAATAATCCTCTGTATTACCTACATCTAGAACGCTATATTCAAAAGCTTCCAAGAAAACCTGCAACTGTGGAGATTCTACTGCCGGCTGTCTAGAAAATGTCTGCAAAGATTGCAGGACTTGCTTACGGAAAGCTTCAGTTGAAACTTCTCTTCTTCCTAATCCAATCACTGAGAGAGGACCTGAAATTTGACCATCTAAAAAGAGGTTATATAGTGCAGGATAGATTTTACGTTTTGCTAAATCTCCTGTAGCGCCAAAAAGCACAAATGTTGATGATTCCACTTTCATTCCTCCCGCTATTATATATTATTTATTAACTTACTTTTAATTACTAGCATACTCAGTAGAATCAATCATACGACTGATATTTTTATTCGTCAACCTCATTTCGACATTTACGAAAAGTTATTATTTTCACAAAGCTTCGAATTGGTAATTATGATTAATGTCACACCAATTATCTTATTGGATTATTCGTATTAATTTACTAGGAAATAATCCGCAAATAAGATAACAATCCGCTCCCAGCATGGCTTTTGGCGTTCTGAATTTACACACTCTGATTTAAAATTCTTCATCCAAAGCTGTTTACAACATAAACAAAATTCCCAGTCGCTTAAATAAGCTCATCCTTCCACTGTGTTTCAAACTAACTTTTAGTAATGGAGTGGTTTGGTCTCGCGCGCCTCGAAGAAGACTATGCGATTTGATACCAAGTTTGGGAATTAAGCATAAAAAGTGACTGCTTCGAGGAATATTACTTGAGAAAACTTCGAAGGAATTTTCGCTGAGCACATTGGAGTGATTTGGAGTCTGTGAAGAGAACGATTGGGGATGAGATAACGTTTGCAGAGAGTACCATTGGGGATAGGTTAAGCGAACCTTGTGAAATGAAGTGGAACCATTAGGATTGTCCTGAAGTTTGCTAGGTGAACCGTGTGGATGTCTTGAAGTTTGCCAAGTGAACCCTGTGGATGTCTTGAGTTTGCTAGGTGAACCATTGGGAATGTCCTGAAGTTTGCTAAGAGTACCCTGTGAGTGTAGTTTGCTAAGTGTGCGCTTTGGGGGATCACTTAAAAGTTCGCATAGAGCGTCTTTAGATCCAGTTTGGAGTAACATTTATGTTTACCCGCATCTCCGGCTGCGGCGAGATCAGACCTTGGAGACCTTAGACGTCGATTCTTACTCATCTGCGGTGGTTTTATGTCCACACCATGGAGGAAACGGACTCAGGTGCCCTCAAACGTCGATTCGTTCTCGTCTGCCGTGGCCTTATGTCCACACTAACTATCGGTTCGGACTCAGGTGACATTCTACTTCGATACTTACTCGTCTGCCGAGGCTTTATGTCCACACCATGTATGGTCCGGACTCAGGAGACGCTATTTCACAGATTTTGGTCATTTCGCCCTGCTAACGGACTCAGATGCAACTATTCGACCAAATATACTCCTCTTTGGAGCAAAAACTTGGCAATAAGAGCTGTGCGGTCCGATACTTCTGAATAATGCTCCAAAAACACTAAATAGCTGCAATACAGTCCGAACGATGATGTATTATCGTCAATCTTGGCTAGTCCGGACTCAGGTGACATTATACGTCGATACTTACTCATCTGCGGAGGCTACATGTTCTTGCCATCGATGGTCCGGACTCAGGAGATGCTATTTCGCAGATTTAGCCCATTTCGCCATGCTATCGGACCCAGATGCAGCTATTAAACCTAATTCGCTCCTCTCTGGAGCAAAAACTTGGCTATAAGAGCTATGCAGTCCGATAATTCTGAAAAATGCTCCAAAAACACCAAATAGCTGCAATACAGTCCGAACGGTAATGTAGTATCTTCAATCTTGCTAGTCCGGACTCAGATGACCTCAGACGTCAATTCGTTCTCGTCAGTTGAGGCTACATGTTTTCACTAACTATGGGTTTGGACTCAGGTGACATTCTACTTCGATACTTACTCGTCTGCGGAGGCTTCGAGTCCTCGCCATCGACGGTCCGGACTCAGGAGACGCTATTTCACAGATTTTGGTCATTTCGCCATGCTATCGGACTCAGATGTAGCTATTGCACCAAATTCACTCTTCTTTGGAGCAAAAACTTGGTAATAAGAGCTATGCGGTCCGATACTTCTGAATAATGCTCCAAAAACACCAAATAGCTGCAATACAGTCCGAACGGTGATCTAGTATCTTCAATCTTGCTAGTCCGGACTCAGGAGACGCTATTTCGCAGAGTTAGCCCATTTCGCCATGCTATCGGACTCAGATGCAGCTACTCGACCAAAAAGTGACCTCAAACGTCGATTCGTTCTCGTATGCTAAGATTGCAAGTCTGCACCATCTTGAGATCGGACTCAGGAGACCTTACACGTAGATACCTCGTCATCCCCATGGATCAATCAGATTCGGAAGTCCTTATATCGCAGATTCAAACCACTCACATTAGACTAGTTACCTGCCAAGTTTACAATACCATTTGTTTAGAGCCGGTACATTAAGTGTTATAGTTAATGAACATATAAATTTTCATTCAGTTCACGAAAGGAAGGAGAATTTTCATGAATATGGAGCAATGGGAACGAATTCGGACGGGACAGGGATTTATAGCTGCCTTGGATCAAAGTGGTGGCAGTACACCAAAAGCGCTGCTGCAATATGGTGTTGCAGAGGACAGTTACTCTAATGAAGATCAAATGTATGGGTTGGTTCACGAGATGAGAACGCGCATTATCAAGAGCCCTGCATTTGATTCAAAGCATATACTGGGTGCAATCTTATTTGAGAACACAATGGATCGTTCCATAGACGGGCAATATACTGCCGATTTTCTATGGGAGAAAAAAGGGATTGTGCCTTTCCTGAAAATCGATAAAGGTCTTGCCGACCCTGAAGACGGAGTACAACTAATGAAGCCTATTCCCGGCTTGAGTGATCTTCTGAAGCGGGCCAACGAACGTAACATCTTCGGTACAAAAATGCGCTCGGTGATTAAAGAGGCTAATCCTTCCGGTATCAAAAAGGTGGTTGAACAGCAGTTTGAAATCGGCAAGCAGATTTTAGCAGCGGGACTCGTTCCTATTATCGAACCGGAAGTTGATATCCACAGTGCTGATAAAACGGCTTCAGAGAAGCTGCTAAAAGAAGAACTATCAGCCCAATTGTCTACGCTGGGCAAAGACGTGAAGGTCATGCTTAAGCTCTCCATCCCAACGGAGAATAATTTCTACCGTGAATTAATGGAGAATCCTCATGTTTTGCGAATTGTCGCTTTGTCCGGCGGTTACACACAAGCGGAGGCCAACGATAAGCTCGCCCATAATCAAGGACTGATCGCCAGCTTCTCACGTGCGTTATCGCAGGGACTAAGTGCTGGGCAGTCAGAAGAAGAGTTTAACGCGCTCCTCTCCAAATCTGTAGAAGCGATTTATGCAGCCTCTATTAAATAAGATCCTCATTTAAACCATCACATAAAAAGAGCTGTTTCCCTGACAGGTGTTCCCTGCTGGGTAGCAGCTCTTTTTTTATGATGAGAATTTACTTTAAAAGTCTAGAACTTTCAGATTAAACGCCATTCTGTCTACTCATTCAGCCCACACAAGCATGCAATGGGTTTGTTAAAGTCCCTTACATCTTATCTAAGGACCACACCTGTAGCTAAAACACATTAATCAACCACTTCTCTGTTGTTTCTTGGTACACCATCCATAATTCCTGTTTTTAATCCAGTGCATTTCTTTACCCAATAATTTCTTGATCTTACGCAAAACAGGCTTCCACCACGCATGTAGGCGAGATAGAAACCTAATCGATTACTTCTATGTTATCTTAAATCGAAACCACGAGGATTAATGCAATTAAAGCTGGCAGTCCTTGCATAAATAAAATAGACTTTTTCACCGTCAGTCCTCCATATAACGCTGCCACTATAACAGTTGATAAGAAGAAGATTTCAATTTGATGGCCGAAATTTACATTCGGATGAACCAATCCCCAAATTAAACCTGCCGCCAAAAATCCATTGTATAACCCTTGGTTCGCTGCCAGTGTTTTAGAAGCATCCGCAACTTCCTGTGTCATTCCAAAGACTCGAAGCCCTTTTGGCTTTGACCAAGCGAACATTTCTAAATAAACAATATAGATATGTATTAACGCAACAACACCGACCATAATATTAGCTACCCATACCATCAAAATAACCACCTTAATTTAATTTGTGTACAATTTAATTGTATCACATTAAAACTCAAAAGTGTATACAACATCTCATAAACAATTCGACACTAAAAAAGAATAGCCATAATCTTCAAAAAAAAGACTATCGCTATTCCATACGTAATGTTTTATGAAATTCTAAAATACTTTTGCAGCAATATAAACGGTTACGCTATTGTAAAAACCATAAAGAGAGCCATTGCTCCAGACGAAATTGCTAGGATCTGAAATTCCCGTATTTTGAGACGCTTGATGTCCATGTTTCTCTGACCATAGACCTGAGCTATTTTGAAGCATGAAGTGGTAATCAACGTTATCCTCAGGAATATCGACTTTACCATTACCATTTGAGTCGATCCATCCCACTCTTAGTGCAATTCGATGTTCATCGGAATTAATCGCTGCAGTTCGGCCCGGAAGTATCCGCCAACCCGGCTTAAAGTATAAAGGATTCGTATTGCCATCTTGAACCACAAGACCAGCAGTATAATACACGTTAGTAAAATAGGCAGGATCTCTGACATTTGAGACCCCGTCTCCATCACCAGGGTTGATTGCCCCTGGAAATCTTAAGGCATAACCATAACAGTTAATCCCATAACTATTTTCGGCTGTATACGGCCACGCATGACCATAAGCGGAAGCTAGAGTTGCTTGCGGAGAATCAGGTTCAAAAGTAGGTGTTATTAGCTCCGGTGCTAACAATTCATTATTAATAAGATTGTCATCTGCCGGGGGTACAAAGCTTGATGACTCTTTGAGTTCTCCAACTGTAGTAACATTTCCTTGTGTGTCCACAATAATCGTATCGTCGCCCTTCCATTCTCCAACCCAAGCCTTTTCCGGTCCAGAAGTTTGGACTTCTTTCAAATTACTCACGTCGACGTCGATGGGTGCGGCCATTGCAGCAGAGGACAGGGCCAGATTCAGTAAGAGCGTGCAGGTTATTGCGACTTTATAAGTCTTTTTCAAAATCACAAACATCCCTTTCTATGTAAGGTAAGTAAAAATTAACATTTTATCCTAAAATAGAATATGAAGAATGTTATGGTTTTTCCGAACACCTATAAAGCTTTATATTCAAAATAGTCAAAATAAGCCGGCTTCGCTTGCTGATCCAAATCCTGAGCACATACCCCGACATAGGAACCGGTAAAGCCAAGCTTGCCGCCATATTCATCCGAAAGCGTACCAAAATCTAAGGGAGTACAGACAGCTGTCCAATTCACCCCGTCTGATGAAGCATAAAACAACAGATCACGTCCATGAATTTCCGCCTTTAGATAATAACGATCCCAATCTTTCACAGATAGCTGCATAGAGGAAATCTCATCGTATTTGCCACCTCTACACAGCACAACGCCCAAACTAGTTCCACGAATCTCATCTGCGGTAACACGCAAATAATAGTAATCACTGTCATCATAATAGAGGACTAACCCAGCCATTTGCAGGAAGCTATTCGGCTCGAATTCCAGACAGGTTGTAGCTGAGCATTCAAAATGTTGAATCGGCCGGGCAATTAAACTCTGATCATGCAGTGAAGCTAACGACTCTCTGCCGCGCAGACGAAGAAAACCCGGACGTTCCTTCAAGCTAACCCAAGATTCATCAAAAGGCACACGCAAGCTTTGGTATGGAAATCCAAGAACCTCTCCATCAAATTCATCTCTGTTTGGCAGCTCCTCAAAAGTGAATATCGGCAGGTCAGGAGCCATGGTCTCCAATGCAGGCAACTTCCCTCCGTGGGCCAATCGCAACCAGCCATCCTCTGTCCATTCACAGCGTTGAATAGCAGTTTCCCGGCCTAACGGATTCATCGTTGCCGTTCCCGGAATCGGACGTGTGCATAAATGTGCCATGTACCAGTCCCCATTCTGAGTCTCTACGAGCGATCCGTGCCCTGCTTGCTGAAACGGGTAGGTCAGATCATGCGCCGTGGTCATAATCGGGAAATCCGGATCAGTCTCATAAGGACCTGTGAGGCTTCGGCTTCTAGCTAAGGTGACCATATGGTTGATGCCGGTGCCCCCTTCTGCTGTCAGCAAATAATAGTACCCATCCTTCTGGTACAATTGCGGACCTTCGGTCACTCCGATAGGTGTCCCTTTATAAATTTCATGGATAGGTCCCGTTAATTTGCCAGTCTCCGGGTCATATTGCTGCATAATGATGCCAGAGAAGTTATTGTGATTTTTACGGAAATCCCAACGCATATTAAGCAGCCATTTGGTCCCTTCCAGATCATGGAACAAAAATGGATCAAATCCGCTGCCATTTAGTCTAACCGGCTCACTCCACGGGCCCATGATATCCGTCGCTGTAATTAAATAATTATGCAGATCTTTATATACACTTTTGCGAGATTTCACATCTGTAAATAGCAGATAAAATACGCCTTGATCATAAGAAAGCGCGGGTGCCCAAATGGAACCAGAGCTTACATTACCACGCAGATCTACTTGTGAGGCTTCTGTCAGCACACGTGAAATGGAATGCCAATGAACTAGATCCTTGGAATGATGGATTTCTACACCTGGAAACCATTCAAAAGTAGAGGTTGCGATATAATAATCATCCCCTACTCTAATAAAAGACGGATCTGGATGAAAACCTGCCAACACCGGATTAACAATTTTTTGCGTCATAATGTTACCCTCCACTACCGGATTTTTCATAGTTTAACGTATTTATTGTATCGCTTTCATAACGATAAAAGTTATAATGAGATATAAGAAAATGTTTGTATTTTGTCATCTTGGAGGGCCTATGAAGCAGCTGTTCGAACCTGTTGTTTTTGAAGAACATAAGACCTTGATTTGGGATTATAAAATATATACCGACGACTATTACAAAGGTTATTATCACTGGCATCAATGCTGTGAAGTCATGTTCGTGTATGGCGGACAGGGAAACGTTGTTGTGAATCAGCAGATGTACGATATCCGCAGGGGAATGTTATTCTTTTTCCAGCCCTATCAGCTGCACCGGATCTATTCTGAGGTTTCTCCCGAATGTCCTTTTGAACGAACCATCTTCTACATTGATCCACATGTTGCTGAACACCTGCTGGAGGGTTTTGCGAAAAGAAAGGCTTTATTCACAGCGCTTTGGCAAGGGAAAAATACACATTGTGCCTTTGATCTTAAGGATCACGTTGAGTCTGTGGAGTGGATTCTGGAGCAATATAATCACAATAAAAAAGTCAGTCTGACTGAGGATACCGAAGACATTTCACTGTTAATTCTTCAATTATTGAGCAATATAGGAACTGAAGATCAGCATGTATTCCAATCCGGAGAACGGCGAACCTTGCGTTATTCTGAGAAAATCATGAGTTTTATCGAAGAGCATTATCATGAGGAGGTTAATCTGGATCAGTTAGCTGAGGAGATTCACTTGTCCAAATCCTATATCTCCAGAATCTTTCATCAGGAAACCGGAGGAAGGCTTGTTGATTATCTGACTGCCCGCCGGATCAAACAGGCCTGCCGCTTGTTAGGAACGACAGACCTGCCTGTGGAGCAAATCGGAATCACTGTTGGTTTTCCAAATGCCTCTTATTTCAATCAACTGTTCAAAAGAGTCCTAGGGACGACGCCATTAAAATATAGAAAAAGTAATTAGATCCAATCTACACAACCGTATTTTTTTCAGTAACGAAGAGTATATTTTTAGCAAAATGATTAATATCTATCAGCTCTGGGCGGGGGGCGTCCACCAGTTCACCATTGATCCTTAAATTGACAAAGGTCACATTTTCAACAGCTCTCTCTTCGTCATATCCATAAATTCGTGAAGGGTTGGCCGTCCCGCTATAGCTGATGTCGCGAAATGTAATGTTCCGGATGCTTGTCCCCGGCTCTGGATTGTAATCCTTGTTATAGACCACCCGCACATCAATTAGCTGCCCCCGCTCAATACGCTCTACACGTATATTTTCATATAGAACATTACATACCCTATTTCGATCCCCGGCATTAATCGCCAGTGCCCCCCAATAGTTCTCTTGCGGTTCGTGATGATTCAAGATATCAATATTTGCAAAAACAATAGACTCGATGGTGTCTCCGTTCCGTTCATGATCCCCATGTGTACCAATCATCAATGGATGAGCGACATCCGCCCACAGAATGGAATCACGAACGCTAATATTACGGGTATCCCCATAAAAATCCCATCTCGAGCCGTAAATAGCAATACAATCATCCGAATTACGCATAAAAACATCCCGGATTCTAACCTCGGAACTAGACATAATATCAATGCCATCAGACCACCCCCGAGTGCTAAACGATTTGAAATTATCAATCACAATCTGCTCAGACTGCCCGATGAAAATGCTGTAATGTGGCGGATCAATCACGGTAATACCTTCCACATTTATAGATCGTGAAAAAACAATTCGTATCCCTCGAAAGGCCGAGAATCGATGAAAATCCGCAAGATAAATTATACCGCGACCACGAATGGATACATCATGAACTCCCTCGCATACCAAGGAACCTACAAGCACTGAACCTCCGGCAAGATACACCGTGGTTTCCGAAGGGACCGGCAATACTGTTTCTTCTATATAATGTGTGCCTGGAGCGAAATAAAGCACCTTCCTTTTTTCACGAGGATCAGCAGCGGCATTATCCAGCAGCCGTAAAAGATCAGGTTTCCGGTGTATACCCGGTTGGACTACTAGAACATTAGCATCCTCTGGTTGAGGGGCATCCTTCTCCTTAGGGTTAGCAAATAAATGCAGATTTCGAAAAATATCACCGTTGATCTCAATCGATAACTTTTGCGGACCTGTTAGCTTAAACAAAATGGTATTTCCATGATATTCGTAAGAGATCCCTCGCGAAGCCGGAGCAATGTTCACACAATCAATCTCCGTATAAAGACAGGTGACTTCAACTTCTACTGTACCTTCCAGATCAAAATAAGCCATGGATGCAAGACGCACCTCATGCATATCTACCTTAACCTCGTAAATAAACAAGCTATGCCATTCTCCTTCAGGCTGCCGTACTCTAACCTTATAATCCTCACGTCCCGGGATATCTTTAGATGCTTTATATACTTGTAAATCATCCACTTTACCATCCTCCTGTTCATTTCGATTGTATCGTTTCCAACACCGATAAAGTTTTAATGTGTTATGCAGAAATGTTTGTATTTTGTCAGTTTTAGATTATAAGCCAACTTCAACATGACAATAATCAAACATTTCCTTATATCAAAACACAACTTTCCTGAGCTTTAGAAAGCTATACTCATAACATCCTAATTTCACTGGAGGCAGTAATAATGAAAAACCTTTATTGGCAGGAGATCATGGGGAGACTCGATACAAAAGTAGAACGTATGATAGAGCAAATCGGTGATAAGTGCCCGCATTTCGCCGGAAAAGATGGCAAATTTGATGATATCGGTTCAGACTGGTGGACCACAGGTTTCTGGCCTGGACTCCTCTGGATCATGCATGATATGACCGGAAAAGATCTTTACAAGGAGGCTGCTTGGCATTGGGACGGTACCTTGGAGGAATGGTTTGTTAAACCAACGGTTGAGATGCATCACGATGTGGGATTCCAATTCCTTCCGACAGCTGTAATCAAACATACAATTACAGGTGACGAAGATGCCCTGCGCAGAGGGATTGAAGCAGCGAATTTCCTCGCTGCCCGCTATAATCCTGTAGGCAAATTCATCCGCGCATGGAATGAAGATAAATACGGCTGGGTAATTATCGACTGTATGTTAAATATCTCCCTGCTGTTTTGGGCCAGCAAAGTGACAGGTGATCCCCGCTATAAGCATATTGCAATTAGCCACGCCGAAACGACAATGCAATATGGCATACGTGAGGATGGATCCACCAAACATATTATTTCTTTTGACGCAGAGACAGGTGCTTATCTTGAGAATTTTGGCGGTCAAGGCTACTCGGCTGAATCCTCTTGGAGCCGAGGAACAGCTTGGGGATTGTACGGCTTTATCAATACTTATCGCTACACTGGAGATGAACGTTTCCTGAACACCGCTAAGCGGATCGCACATTATTTTATCTCTGCTTTGCCTGAGGATCAAGTCCCTTATTGGGATTTCCGCCTAGAGGATGATACCCGGATGTTCCGAGATAGCTCCGCAGCCTCTATAGCCGCTTCAGGATTATTAGAGCTTGCAGATATCGTACCCTTAGGCGAAAAAAGTCTATATGCAAATGCAGCGGAACGAATTCTGCGCTCACTGACCGAAAATTACGCAACCTGGGAGCAACCAGAGCATGAAGCGATTTTATTGCACGGAACTGGCAGTGGCAATTCCTTCATTGATGTATCCCTGATCTATGGAGACTACTATTATATTGAAGCTATCGCTAAATTAAATGGCTGGAAACATCGGATTTTCTAATTTCAGATAGTTAATTTAAACAACAAAAAGACACCTCTCTTGAGGTGTCTTTATATATTTCAGGCTATTCGTTCACCAGTGCCGCAGCACCCTCCAGCAGCATCAAGCCGCTGAGCTGAATACTCAGCTGAACCGGAAGCTCCGGTTTCACTTCCCACGATGAACTGCATAGACCCAGTTGTTTATCCAGACCTTTTTCCCACAAGTGCATTGCATTGGCCAATATAACCTCACGAATACGGATATTTACAGGAGATATTTTACAGAGCTGAACCAAATAACGAATCAGAATGCCCTTGAACAATCCAGTATCATCAACGCCTTCATCAGGCAACATCAGATTAATTGGATCGCATAACCGATCAATACATGTATTAGCCGTTCGATTCGCATCTTCTAAGTAATGAACATCACCCGTATTCTTGTAAAGCTCTAAGCCAGCGCCTAGAAACACTCCCTGACAGTAAGTAAACTCCCAGTCGTAATCGATCTGGCCATCCCCAAGTCTATTCATCCCATCCCACACAAAACCAGTCGTAGAATCCATCAAATATGTCTTGTTCCATTCATAGATACGGAGCGCCCACTCCAGATCCTCTTGCTTATGAAAAAGTTCATATAACCGGGCTGCAAGGATGACGGCAGGTGCATTGGCAGGTGTGTTTTTATAATCTAGCTGATCCTTCTTCCACGCCATACCTCCACCCAACTGTTCATTCCAAGCCGTCTTAATATCCTCCCATAGATCAAGCACAGCACTTAAATAGGCTTCATGTCCTGTAACCCGATAAGCACGCAGCAACGCCAATGCTGTCCATTCCATATCATCATAGTAATTATGCCTGAAAGTCCCCCCGTTATAAGCTTGCAGACTCTGACTTAGCTCCTTAATTTTCAAGGAATACACAGGATCTCCACTACGCTCATAACCATCTACTAAAATATCAATGACATGAGCCTGCCACCAATAATAAAAGTTTTCCCCCGCAACGTTGTACGCTCTGGGATACCATTGGTTCATGATCCCCGTCTCAGCATTATAATAATTACGTAGTAGACATTGTTGGAACCACTCGGACTTTTCCTGCCAACTGACTGCTTCTATGGCTTCCTTTGCTTGTGTCATTAAGAACTCACCTCAACCCTGTTCTTTAGTTAATTCAGCCATCTTCTCAAGCAGCTTGATCGCACTAAGCTGGGAGCTGAGCTGAATCACACCAGCGGAAGTCGAAGTCCAATCTGTGCCAAACAACACTTTATCCTCTGACTTTCCTTGTTCCCAGAGACATTCTGCATTCGCTCGCAGGAAATCTACAGCTTTAACTGCTGCGGAATCAGCTTTGACCCATTCAGCTGTATAGCGAATCAGGATTCCTTTAAACAGTCCCGCATCACCATTTCCTTCATCTGGCAGCACACCTCCCTCAGAGTCAGCAAGTTCATGGGCTGCGGCAGCAAAGGTTAGACGAGCATCCTCTAAATATTCCTGCTCTTTAGTGATACGGTACAGTTCAACTGCTGCGCCAATGAAAACACCTTGGTTGTAGGAGTATTTCCAATCTTTATCGATCTTTCCATCGCCAGTGCGATTCATGCCATCCCATACAAAACCCGTTGCCGGATCTACTAGATGCTCTTTTTGCCATCTGTATATTTTTAACGCCCATTCAAGATTGCTAGCTTCACCAAAAGCTTGATACAAGCGTGCCGCAAGTATAGCTGCCGGTGCGTTGGCTGGTGTATTTTTATAATCCAACTGTGATTTCTGCCAAGCAATCCCACCGCCCATATGCTCGTTCCAACCTGTCTGAATGTCGTTCCATAAAAGAAGGGCTGTATCTTTATAACCTTCCACTCCTGTTGCTTGATAAGCACGAAGCCACGCGAGAGCCATCCATTCCATATCATCATACAACTCATTTGGCCACATACCACCATTTCGTTGTAGCAGACCTTCATGAAATGCGGAAAGCCTTTTGGCATACCAGTTCTCTCCAGTCCGCTGTAGTCCATCTACCAATACATCCACAGCATGGGCCATCCACCAATAATGAAAAATCGTGTTGCATTCTCCATTTGGACAAGGTGTTTCTATATTGTACATTTTGATCGCTTCATTCCAGAAGAATGAATCCAATGCAGCTTGTGCTTGATTCGCCCGTTCCTCCCAAATCCCTATCTCCAATTGATTCATATAGACTCTCTCCCTGGTTCGATTTTTATTGCATTAGCCCTTAATACCACTGAAGGCTATCCCTTGTACAAAATAACGCTGAAGCGCTAAAAACAACACCAATATCGGCAAGATTGCTACTAGCGCTCCAGCCATCATTGGACCGTAGTCTGTTTGAAAATTATAGGAAAAAGCTTGAAGTCCCATTTGAATCGTTGCTTTGTCGGGATCATTCAGCACAATCATTGGCCATAAGAAACTGTTCCAGCCCGCTTGGAAGGTAAAGATACTTAAAGTAGCCAGCGCTGGTTTAGTCAACGGCAAATATATCCGCCAAAAAATTTTAAACTCTCCACAGCCTTCGATCCGGGCCATTTCCATCATGTCACTAGGTAAGGTGAGAAAGAATTGCCGCATGAAGAACACAGCAAAGGTTCCAGAAGCGCCCGGAAGAATAATCCCCCAGAATGAGTTCATCAGCCCGTTACCCCCGCTACCAAAAATATCATTTCCTCCAAAAAGAGGAATATGGCGCATGACATAAACCGTGGGGATCATCGTCACAATGCCTGGTATCATCATCGCCGCAAGCAGCACGCGGAATATCGGCTTATTGAGCTTAAAATTCAATTTTGCGAACGCATAACCACTGATAGAACCAAAGAACAGATTCGCCAATACACCCGCTACTGCAAGTACAAGCGAATTCCAGAAATAGAGCGCAAACGGAACCGTAGTAAATGCCTTACGATAGTGTTCTAAGGTCAAATGTGAAGGAAACCACCGGATGGGCATGGCGAAGATCTCTTCGTCAGGCTTCAAGGATGTAAGAACACTCCAATAAAAAGGTAGAAACATTACGATAGCTATAACTATGCACACTATATAATAGATAGATTTGCTTAAGCTTCTTTTTAATAACGAACTTCCGCTAGTATCCATACCTCTATCCCCCTTCTGCATGGCAAGCCCGGCTTATACAATGGACTCCTCCGCCTTTGTGATCCGCATGTTTATTAGTGAGAAAATGAGAATCGCCACAGCAAGCACAAATGCTTGTGCAGACGCATACCCCATTTGCAATTGATTAAAGCCCTGCTGATAGATCAGATAAACTGGGGTCTTTGTCATATTCGCCGGACCACCCTGCGTCAGCACAAAAGCTTGGTCGAACAACTGCAACGCACCAATGATTGACATCGTACTGACAAGAAAGGTTGTTGGTCGCAGCTGCGGCCAAGTAATAAACCGGAAACAAGCCAGCTTATTAGCACCGTCCAACCGTGCAGATTCATACAAATAGTCAGGCACGCCTTGCAGACCTGCCAAGTAGATAATCATATTAGAACCTACCGATTGCCAGAGGGTAAGCATAATAATGGACAACATCGCCGTTCGGGTCTCGGATAACCAAGCTGGACCCGTAATCCCAACATAAGACAACAATCCGTTAACCAAACCAAATTCAGGATGCAAAAGCCAGATCCAAACGGTAGCAGCAGCAACGGCGGATGTAAGGGTAGGCAGATAATTCAATGTGCGGAACAACTTTACCCCACGCCAGGATCGACTAAGCAGAATCCCGAGGAGAAGCGAAATCAGAATATTAAATGGAACGAAAATGATGGAATACAGAAATACATTTCGGAATGTTTTCCATAACAAACTGTCCTCTATCAAACGGCGATAGTTATCAAAACCGATCCAATCGTTTCTACTAAGTACATCGTAGTTGGTAAAGCTTAAATATAGCGCCATTACCACAGGGATGACTGTGAATACTGTAAACAGCAATACCGTGGGTGTAATAAACAGATAAGCCGTCCGCGCCTGATGTTTCTCTAGCTTTCTGATGGAAGCCATTCAGCTACCCCCTCCTAAGCAAAAGGGAGGCGAAACCTCCCTTCACTTCAAATGTCTTACTTATTATTTCACTCCTTCATTATCCTTCAGCATTTTGTCGCCCTCTTCTTGCGATTTCTTCAAGGTCTCATCAATGCTCATCTTGTTTTGCTGGTTAAGCTGCAAATTAGGGGCCAAAGCATCAGTCTCCATTACCGAATATCCAGGGTGGTTCGGACGAACCTTGGCGAACTCCAACGTTTCCAGAAACGGCTGCCACTTTGGATCATCCTTGAAAAATGGATCTTCCATCGATGGCTTATAACCCGGCAGGTTTAGACTCGTCTTTGCCCAGAGCAACGCGTTATCCTTGTTCGCTGTCCACCATTTGATGAACTCCCATGCTTCTTCCTTATGTTTGGAGCCTTCTGGAATCACTAGCCCAAATCCACCCATGACACTACCTTTATCACCATTTGGTCCGGCTGGAGGAGGAACGATTCCATAATCCAGGTCTTTACCATATTTGTTATAGGTGCTGAGCATCCACGGACCGGAATACAGCATAGCCACTTTACCTGTGACAAAAGCATCTTGCCCTTCACCAAGTCCAAGTTCGAACCCTACTTTATACACTTTGTCCTTGTTCATTAGGCGATTCCAGAACTCAAGCACCTGCTTGCCCTGCTCATTATTAAAATTGGTCTTTCCATCCTCCGTAAGCATGGTGCCGCCAGCCTGTTGGAGATACATATTAAAAAGTCCCAAATCTCCCATAGAAAAACCTGCAGTCTCCAATTTATTTCCATTCCATTTCGTTAGCTTCGTAGCCGCTGCCTCTAGCTCATCCCAAGTTGTTGGAGGCTGAAGTCCTGCCTCTGCGAGCAGCTTCTTGTTATAGAAAAGAGCACGGGCATCTACTGTAAGCGGCAGCCCATATAATTTGTCATCGTATGAAAGCTCCCGTAGGGATTCACTGTAGAAATCATCTTCGGAAATACCGTCACGCGTTAAGTATTCATCCACCGGATGCAGTACATTTTTCGGGGCATACAGCGAAGTTCTCCAACGGTCCCAAAACAGTACATCAGGAGTGCCGCCATTGGTCGCAGAAGTTAGGAATTTCGTGATCATATCCTGTTGCAGCACATATTTTACGTGAATTTTATCCTGCGATTTATTAAAAGCATCCACCATGGTCTCGAATTGCTTCTGCCCCTCACCGCCCCAATCTCCCCAGAAGGTAAGCTCTGTCTTTTTCCCGGTACTGCTCCCAGCTTTGCTTGTGTTTCCGGTCTCTTTGTCCGCAGATCCGTTATTGCCACCGCAGCCCGCAGCAAGTGCAGTAGTCATTACCAAAACAATTGAGGTAACCAGCCATTTTTTCATGTTCTCTATCCCCTTTAGAGTCGATTATTCAAACCTCGTTGGTCTCAACCGCGCTTAATCTGCTTACCACAGCGCATGAGTACAAGCTCACAGAACATCATATTTGCCCAAGAGAACCATGGACGTGTAAATTCATCAGAATTATCCACATGAAACCCTTCATGCATAAATCCAGTTCCTGCATCCGTCTTCTCCAGCAGATGAAGTAAGGCTTCCTGTTCCTCAAAGCGGGTAGATGTCATTCCCTGCATCGCTAAAGCTATGGGCCAGATATACCGATTTGGCGTATGCGGACTTCCAATGCCAGCAGCCGCTTTTCCTGCGAAAAAATAAGGATTAGTGCTACTTAAAATAAGTTCACGGGTATTTTTATAAATAGGATCATCAGCAGTCACATAACCCAAATAAGGGATAGAGAGTAGACTAGGTACATTTGCATCATCCATAAAATTCACCTGTCCCAGACCATCTACTTCATAAGCATAGACCGCTCCAAACTCTGGATGTTCTACAATTCCATACTCACTTATTCCCTTATTAAGCTGGTCAGATAGTTTTCTAGCTTTCTTTTCCAGCTCCTGATCACCTAAAATCTCACGGGCAATTTCACACACATATCGTAAAACAACCACCGCGAACATATTGGCCGGAACCAAATACCCATATTCACAGGCATCGTCACTAGGACGAAATCCAGACCAAGTCATTCCGGTGTAAGCCGTCAACGTCCCTTTGCCTTCTCGAGCTAACGTATCCGTGGGCGGACAGTTCATCCGTTGAAAAAGATATTTTGAATCGCGCTCATGGTTCTGTTCGGTAGTCCATAATGTTATGATTCTTTCTACGCCTGTTACAAACGACTCATTAAACTGACTAGTACGGCCCGAATTCTTCCAGAGCAGATAACTCAGTTGGATTGGATAACATAACGAATCAATTTCATATTTTCTTTCCCAGACTCCCGGGCTCATCTCCGTCAGATCCTCTTGGTGGCCATGCCCACTTTCTTCTTCATTGAATGCGTTAGCATACGGATCAAGCTGGATGTAAGTAAATTGTCTACGTACAAGTCCCTCAATCATGTCTGCAATTTCTTCATCTTCGGAGGCAAGGATTAGGAAAGGTCTGACCTGTGCGGCGGAATCCCGTAGCCACATCGCTGGAATATCTCCGGTAATAACAAAAGTGCTTCCGTTTGGCATTCGTTTTAAGGTTGTGTTCCAGGTGTTGGCCATACATTTCTCGAACATTTCGGCAAATTTCGGGCGATCACTCAGCTGTGCTTTTACGCTAGATGCCAGTTTATGCATTGACTCGGGTATTTCTCTAGCTGCTTTCAGTTATAATACCCCCTTTTTCTTTTTAAATTTGAAGCGCTTTCATTGATTAGTATATTGTCATGTGATTAGTATGTCAATATGTTTATTTTATTATAATGATATATCAATACATCTATAATGATAAATACATATCTAAAACAAATAAAAAAACCCATCCAAAAAGATAGGTTTTTATAACAACTAATATATGTTTAATTTGGAGAATAAGCCAAAATTCTATTTAGAGATAGATTGTTTAGCGGAGCTTGTGGATTCACCAGAAATTAACTCAGCTTCCAGCATTATCTTATTGGACACACTCTGCCCGTTCATAATTCGCAATACATTTTCTACTGCAAGCCGCCCCATCTCTTCTTCATTTTGCCGTAAATGGGTAAATGCATAACCCGAACCAAGTGGAGTTGGCGGACTATCAAAGCAAATGATCGAAATATCTTCTGGAATTCGTAGCCCAAGTCGTTGGACCGCAGTTCTAGCCAGCAGCGCAATATTATATTCCACAGCAAAAAGCGCCGTTATTGTTGGATTCTTTTGCAAATGAGAAATTAGCCGCGAAATGTCATGTTCAATATTCTCATCGTTGAAGGAATCCGGTAGTGTTGAGGTCAAATCGCTGACCCACAATCCCTTGTCTACAGCTATTCCCCGTTCCGCATGCGCTTGAATAAATCCCTCTACCCGCTCTTCAAGAGCTGTGGTATCCGCTGGAGGTGGAGAGAGAAAGGAGATATGAGTATGCCCGAGATCAAATAAATACTCCGTACCTTTGAGTGCAGCCTGCATATTATCAGTACTGATCGATGCTGCTGCCACTCCTTTTAAATGGCGATCTACCAGAACTAGCGGGAACCGCCCTATCACCAATTTTAGAATCTCCGCATTAAAAAATTCGCCTTGAGCCGGAAAAATGATCAGGCCATCTACACCTAAGCTGAGCAACTTCTGAATAGATTTCTCTTCGTTCTCCGGCACCCCAAACGTTCTTCTTAAAACCAGAAAACAATCATTATCACGTGAAGCCTGCTCCATGCCATAAATTAAGCCTGTGCCATAGCTGTTGCCAAAGTCGGTAATAACCAGACCGATCGTCTTTTCCTCATGGTTAAAGGAATTGAAAACAGTTCCGTCGGAGACCGTCCCCGGAGGTATCGCTGATTCCATGTAATCGACTGCTGGATCTGCCACAAATGAACCTCTCCCCGGTTTTCTCACAATTAATTGTTCCGCGGCGAGCATTTCCAGAGCTTTTTTACTCGTAATCCGACTAACATTATAGGCTTCAGCCAGTTCTTTCTCTGAGGGAACCCGTTCCCCTTGTCCATAGGATTTATTAACGATAAGCTGCTTCACTTCATCAAATATTTTTTCATACATCGGTTTGGATGATGTTGTCTCACTCATGACTTTCGTTATCTCCTGACTCTAATTTTTTCATCTTATACATAATAATATATCATGATATATTAAGTTTGTCGACAGTTGTGCGGCTACAGCAAAAAAAGAGGGAGGAAGGATGTAAAGTGGAAAAATACAAAACTTCGTATATAAACAGAGATAACCCGTATTCAGTGAATGCTGGTTAAATAAAGGCTAAGTAATCGCTATAAATATCATTTCTACTATATTCTTAGATAATATCAAACCGTATTTCATCTAACAAGTTTTTACACTTTTGTCCATTTGTTCTTTTTTTATTCAAAAACAGCTAACACAGGTCTATCGTAAATTGCTGTTCAGAATATATAATAGAGACTATCTGGTATAGAAAGGAAGTTGAATAGTTAATGAAATTTAATGATTATCGCTATGAGCGCCCGGATGTAGAGAAGTTCAAACAGGATTTTAACAACCTGCTTAAAGATCTCAATGACACCGAGCCATTAGAAGTGCAAAAGGCTTCCGTTACCGCTATTAACAAGCTTCGCAATGAGTTTGACACCCTGCAGACATTGGTTAGCGTTCGCCATTCGATCAATACAACAGATGAATTCTACAAGGCTGAACAGGAATTCATGGACGAGATTGGCCCTATCGTTCAGGAATACATAACGGACTACTACAAAGCACTCGTCAATTCCAAATACAGAGCCGAATTCGAACAAGAATGGGGCACGCAGCTGCTTCAGCTTGCAGAAGTAGCTCTGCGTACTTTTAGTCCAGAAATCATCGAAGATTTACAATTGGAGAACAAACTCTCTACAGAATACGCTCAGCTTATCGCGTCCGCCAAGATTCCATTCGAAGGCGAAGAACGGACACTGACTCAGCTTACTCCATTTGAATTGTCCACGGACCGCGATATGCGCAAACGTGCTTCACAAGCCAGATATGATTTTATGTCTGAACATGAGAGTGACTTTGATCGAATCTATGACGAGCTAGTTAAAGTCCGTGACCGCATTGCTAAAAAGCTTGGTTACAGCAACTTTGTTGAGCTAGGTTATGACCGGATGATGCGTACCGATTATAACGCCGACATGGTAGCCAACTTCCGGAAACAAGTTCTGGAGCATATCGTACCCGTCTCCCAACAGCTTAAGAAACGGCAGACTGAACGCCTAGGTCTGGATGCCTTGAAGTTTTATGACGAGAACTTCAGCTTCAAGACTGGCAATGCCACTCCTAAAGGAGATCCTGACTGGATTGTAGCTAACGGATCCAAGATGTACAAAGAGCTCTCTCCGGAAACTGATGAATTTTTTACTTTTATGTTGGATAACAATCTAGTGGATTTAGTAAGTAAAAAAGGTAAGCAAGGCGGTGGCTATTGTACTTACTTCAGCCAATACCAAGCACCTTTTATCTTCTCAAATTTCAATGGAACCTCAGGGGATATTGATGTCTTGACCCATGAAGTGGGGCATGCCTTCCAAGTGTATGAAAGCCGAAATATTAATGTACCTGAATATGCTTTTCCTACTTATGAAGCCTGTGAGATCCATTCCATGAGCATGGAGTTTTTTGCTTGGCCATGGATGGAATTGTTCTTTGAAGAGGATGCAGACAAATACCGTTTCAATCATTTGGCAGATAGCCTTCAGTTTATTCCTTACGGAGTTACTGTAGATGAATTCCAGCATTTTGTTTACAGCAATCCTGAAGCAACCCCTGCTGAACGTAAGCAAGCATGGCGAGAAATCGAGAAAAAATATTTGCCGCACCGCAATTATGAAGGTAATGCTTATCTGGAACAGGGTGGATTTTGGCATAAGCAAGGCCATATCTTCGCCTCCCCGTTCTATTACATTGACTATACACTAGCACAGCTATGTGCCTTCCAGTTCTGGAAACGTTCAAATGAAGATTTTAAATCCGCTTGGAGTGATTATTTGGAGTTATGTCAAGCTGGAGGAAGCAAATCCTTTATCAAGCTGGTTGAACTTGCGGGCCTGACTTCACCTTTTGAAGATGGCTGCATTAGTTCGGTCATTGGGGAGATTGAAAGCTGGTTAAACAGCATTAATGATAAAGAACTTTAATAATACCTTGCAGTACCGATAAAAAAGCAATCCCTGCTTCTTAGCTGGGATTGCTTTATTTTCATATTAAGGTTATTTAGCGATAACGAATCAACAAGTCCAGTGGATAACGACCTGCATTACGGCCATACAAAGCTAGCCCGCCGTCCTCTGCTTGCAGCTCCAAACGGAAAACACGATTGCGATCCAGCTTCGCTGCTAACTGCCCCGGTACACTTGCCTTGCATAGGTAGCCATAAGATCCAGCCTCATCCAGCTTATTCGCTATTGGCTGATAATGCCAAGACAAAATCCCTCTGCTATCAGCCGGATCATCCGGTAAATAGAAAGAACCAATCCGCTGCCCATCCACCAGAACGTTCACTCGGGAAGGATGACGCTCTTCATCCGTCATATAATACGTATTCGGATTATATTCCACCCTCGCATCTGCCCCATGCATAAGATCAAGGCCCATATCATTAAGCTTCGTACCTTCAACATGCCGCGCCAGCAATCGTTTAGCACTTGCTTCGAACATGATTTCGATCTCACCAATCATTGATTTATCTGCTGCATCTGGCAGTGTAACCTCGTATACATACTGACCTTGCCCAGCACCATTGATCTTAAATCCTTGGATAGCATCCCATTGATGCTTAAAGTTATGATCGGTATAAGCTCCCACTGGAATTTGAATAAATTCTCCTTCACCTTTAAACAATACAGTGTTATTACCGCCTCTTACATCAAAAGTAATGAAATTCCGCGTGATCGCTTCACCCTTCTCATTAATCAGAGAAACAGCAAGTATTGCAGCCGCCTCCTGACCAGGCATTGTAATGTTCAAAGAAGGAAGTATAGTGTTTCCAAAGTTATCCCATTTCACAGACATATGTCCACTTTGCGCAGTGACCCGAGTCCCCAAATTGTCGTACCACAGTTCCCATTTCAGCTTCAAATTATGACCGTGATAGCTGTCCGCGAAGCTGGAACCTAGCAAAGGTACTTTAACACTCTGCCCTGCTTCTACTGTCTGGCATGGAGGAGCATCTAACACGATAAAATCTGGGGAATGCAGATCCGCAATCGTCATCCCGGGAACAAAATCCCCATATCCAAAATCCTTATCGCTCCCGTCTAGCCGGTAATAACCATTGAACTCATTCGTAACATCACGGAATTCAGTAAATACGAATCCACATAGCTTATCATGCCGCCGGAATTCATTCATCATATAGCGGTAATGCCATGCCAAATCACTGTCCCCTGCACCACCTTCTATCCCCCACACGTTACCGCATTCGCTGTTCATTAGAGGGGCATCAGACTGTACGTTGCCGCCAATACAGTTAAACTCCGATCCCGGGAATGTTTTATCTACAACCTCATTTAAGTGGGCTTGCAGCTGCTCGTAACCATTAATGTAAAAGTGCCATGTATTAATATCCGATTCCACATGATCATAATTACACGGCGAGTTATCCTCAACAATTCTAGTCGGATCAAGCTGCTTCGCCCAGCGATATTTCTCCCGCACCCATTCCTGTGTCTCTTTAAGATAACTACTCTGCTGCTGTACATCACTTGTGAGGCTAGCCTCCTGAGCATCTGTCTTCAAACCCCAGGTCTCGTTGAACATAACCCACGAAAAAATAGATGGATGATTATAATCTCGTTCAATCACCTCAAGGGCTTCTCTCTCATAGGAGGCTCTGGCCTTGTCATCCGGATTACCCCAGAAACAAGGCATATCTTCCATAACAAGAATGCCAAGCTTATCCGCCCAATACAGCTTACGGGGTTCTTCGGGCTTGATATGAATTCGCACCATGTTTAGCCCTAAACGTTTCATTAGATATATTTCATCCCGCATGTCTTCATCCGTTGGATAGGTGAAAAACCCTGTCTTGTGATAGGACTGATCAAGAGTACCGTTCAAATATATCGGTTTACCATTTAAGGTGATCCACCGATAATCACGATCTTCAAAGCGGGCAGTCTGAATTTCGCGAATTCCGAAATAAGTGCTGACTGTATCTGTACCAAACGATCCACTAAGCTGCAATTCACCTTCGTATAAATAAGGATTTTCTGGACTCCACAAATGCGGATTGGGAATATCGATAGACAGCTTACATTCGTTCACCCCTGCTATAAGCTGCAGCTTCTCTGTATGAACAACAGAATGATCAGCGAATTGCAGCGTAAACTCTGCCGAACCCGTTTCATGCGCAATTATTCTTGTAGTTACCTTCACCTGTCCATCTATACGGGTCACAAACTTTGCATCTTTCATATAAGTTTCGGGACGTGCTTCAAGCCATACAGGCTGCCAAATTCCACGGATTTCTCCATATCCTTGTTTGCCCCGCGCTTGATAAGCATGATCGAAATCCTCAGCTCTTACGACAATATTATTCTCACAATTAGCTGCCCAGTAAGGTGTAATATCAAATTCAAATGAACCATATCCACCTTGATGTGAACCTACATGTTCTCCATTTATCCACACATCACATGAATAATCTACTGCCCCAAAACGTAAAAACAATCGTGTTTGTTGGTCAACAGCCTGCCCATTCACGGTGCGGCGATACCAGCCTATTCCTTGTTGATCGCAGCCAATTCCGGATAAGGGACTTACCCAAGAAAAAGGTACAGTGATCATTGAGTCGTAAGCGATTTCAGGATTGGAGTACCATAACGCCTTCATACCTTCATTGTTCGGATCAAACTTAAATGACCATTGCCCATTCAAATTCATCCATTCATGACGTTGCCAATGTGGATGAGGGTGTTCAGAACGAGGAATCGCAAGTGTCTCAGAAGCTAATATAGAAGTTGTCATATGGCGAGCACAGCCTTTCAAAATAAGAAGTTGAGCCCATTTTAGCACCAGTATATGTTTTTCGCAATGTTTATTATGATTTTACAATACTCGTTCTTCATTGTACAATAACCTCAACCCATCCTATACGAAAAGGAACAAATATGATGAATGATATTTCACAAGAAACGATACGTTATCCCGCGTCACGCATTTTAGATGTAGCTAAAGCACTGTCTGGTGACGTTCGCGTCCGCATTCTTGAAGCCCTTGGAGAGAAGCCTATGAGTGTCAGTCAATTAGCTGAGACGTTAGGTGTAGCTCAGCCAACGATATCTATCAATGTCCAGACGTTAGAACAGGTTAATCTTATCTCGTCTACACAAGGTGCAAATCGCGAAAAAATCTGTGCGGTCACCTGTCGCTCTATTCAACTCGATCTCCCTTCAAAGCTAGGGGATGGGCTGCATCAAACTGAGGAAATACATATGCCCATCGGAATGTTCTCCCACTGCTCCATACAACCGTCCTGCGGGATGGCCGGAAAAGATGGTGGCGTCATTGGCTCCCAGGATGATCCAAGAGCATTCTACATGCCTGAACGAGTCGATGCCTCTCTCTTATGGTTCGCAGAAGCCGGTTATGTCGAATACTATTTTGCCAACCCCCTGCCTCCAGGCGTCGAGTTGGACGAAATACGCATTTCGGCAGAAGTATGCTCAGAAGCCCCTTCATTTCGAGAGGATTGGGCCAGTGATATCAGCTTATCCATCAATGACCAGTTAGTCGGAACTTGGACCTGTCCCTCCGATTTCGGGAACCGCAAAGGGAAACTGACCCCTGAACGTTGGAGAAGTGGAACTGAATATGGAGCTCTTACTACATGGAGTGTCTCGGAATCGGGCAGCAGCTGTAATGGTTCTTTCTCATCTTCCACTACAATCAGCTCTTTAAAGCTGGCGTTTAATGAACCTATTCGTGTACGTTTTGAAATTCGGGAGGATGCACTCAATAAACGAGGACTAAATCTGTTCGGAAGTGGGTTCGGGGACTATGCCCAGGATATCATACTGGCGTTTGTACGACGTCCGAAATGAGGAAAAAGAGGCAGGAGTGCCTCGGAAGTGGATCCAATGTTCACCAGCATCAAGAAGAACATCAACAATGGATGCACACTTCCAGCCCTGACCAGATGGACCTCTCTATTTCATACCAGTAGAGACCTTATTTTGCTTCAACTTTTTTTAGATTCTCAGCGACTCTGAAGGTTACAATCTTGCTAATTAATTCATAAGGCATAGGCTTATCAATAGGGAATTGAACGGAACCTTTAGCACCTTTATAGCCTGATAATTCATCTTTAAAAGCATTAATTCCACTTGGAGTTGGATAGAATCCAATATGCTTGGGATAAGCAGCGAAATGCACCAAATTTCCGTGTAATGCAAAAGTAGGCATCTGATAGCTTATTTTTTCCTCTGCTTCCGGTGCCGCCTCTTTTATCACCTTTCTTAACGTATTAAGGATTTCCTGAACCTCAAGCGAAAACCCGGAAATATAGGCATTGATCGATTCATATGTGATTTTACTTTCATCCATGATATAACTCCTCTCTGGATCATCTCCACGATTTGCATAAATGTAGGGCCGCTAAAGCCTCAGCTTCAGTACTTTTGAACAACATTTTATCGCCTTGATTGCATTCGTAAATAAAATCATTCAGACTTTTGCTGTTATAGCTTGTAAATTCTCCTACGATAGCAACTCTCATCTGATAGTTTGTATATTTTTGTGCAATCTCACCAGCAACTCCAGACTTTAGCTCGAAAAAATCATCCGTAATCTGTTCCTTCCTCAGAAGCATTTTATCGCATCCTTGGTATTTCACATTCATCATTAAGTCTAAGGCATCCCTTACATTATTGATTATGATCTCCTCACCAGAGATTATAGCTACCGTTGAATCATTCTTATCATCCACTGTGATTTTCATTCAAGACTACTCCTTTTCCGCGAAGAATTTCTGCAACATTATGATTACTCTGCTTAATCGCAACCGACCATGCAGATTCACCACTTTTTATTTTAGCAGAAATGTCGGCGCCATGTTCGATTTACAACTCTATTAGTTCTACATTATCCGTATGAAAAGCAGCAGAATGTAAGGAAGTATAACCATCACTATCGAATATATTATTCTCCATATTCGCAAGGTGCGGATGAGCTTTCAGGATTTCTTTCAGCCGTTCTGCATAGCCTGATTATGCTGTCTGAAATACATCATTAATGATTAATTATCGTATAAACGAGCTAAGCCATAAAAAGAAAAGAGGACTCGTTCAATGTTCTTTGAACGAATCCTCTAATGATCACAATTCTGGAGCTCAGTAGATTAGATTAAATCCGACTTTTCAAGTAGCCGCTTCACGATCTCTGCAACCTCAGCTCTGGTCATATCATCTTTCGGAGCAAGCCCTTTACTGCTTCTTCCCATGATAATGCCTGCCTGCAAAGTGTCAGTAACTCCACTGATTGCCCAGTTAGAAACCTTACTACTATCTGTAAATGGAGCTAACAAAACGTCAGCCGATTGAACAGAAAGCTTAGTCTGTAGCGCTGTAATTTTCATCGCTTTAGCAATAATTAACATCGCTTGTTCACGGGTAATATGTTCATCAGGGCGGAACATGCCATCTTCAAAACCATTGATTAATTGATAAGTAAATGCCGTGTTGATCGCACTGTTATACCAATCCGTGGTCTTTACATCTGAGAATGGTGTTGCAGCTTGTTCCATCTCAAGTCCCAGACCGCGTACAACAATCGCCGCAAACTCTGCACGGGTAATGGCTTGATCCGGAGTAAATTGACCACTACCTGTTCCCTCAATGACTAATCGGGAGCCCATATCGTTCACTGCCTCTTTTGCCCAGTGATTAGCTACATCACTAAATTCAAGCGGATGCCAGATTACGGAGTAAGTACCTCCGCTTAAGCTATTGATAGTAGCAAAATATTTGCCATCAATTACAACCACTTTAGTAGGAACATGGTGTACCGAACCTTCGGAATCAACGTACACTCCAGTTGTAATCTTGTTCGGGTCCATCCCTTCAGGAATGGCTATGGTACGTTTAACATACGTATTGAATTGGGAAAGTTCAATACTCTTATCTCCGTAGATACCTCTAGCCGTAAAATTAACTGGCGCGGAAACTAATGAGAAGGATCCTTTTTGCGCAGCTGCTTCTAAAGCTTTAACTTTATCGGCTGTAGGAGCACTAATTTCAATCTGTATCTTAATATCTTGCAAAGCTACCGACTTGCCGATTTGCTCGTTCAAAGCGTCAATATTAATTTGTTGAGCAGGCAGTGTAAATGTCGCATTTCCCGCTTTAATCTCAAGAATCGCTTGATTACCCTGCATATTTTTAACCATTTGTCCATTTAATTCGCCAACTATAACATCAGATTTACTATTTGCACCGATAGAAACTACTGTACCTTTACCTTCAGTGGCGAGCTTGTCCTCTAGCTTCTTCTGATCTAACACAATAGTGATTAACGTTTGCTCATTCCGTTTACCATTCGTTGCCGTTCCCACTGTTTCAGCTTTACCATTGATTAGAATGGAAGCAGCATTTACCACAGGTGCCGGAGTTGGTGATGGGGTTGGTGATGGGGTTGGTTGCGACGGAACAACAACATCACCACCAGATGGAGTGCTAGGAACAACTGCATTGGACTCAGCAGAGAATTCGCTGATGCCAGCTTTATTGATTGCCTGTACCGTGAAGGTATAGCTTGTTACATTCGTCAAACCACTGATTGTCAGAGGACTTCCAGTTCCTGTAACCGTCAAACCTCCCGGATTAGCAGTTACAATATATCCTGTGATTTCGCTGCCTCCATCGTTCACCGGCGGGATAAAGGTGATGATTGCTTGACCATTCTCTGCAGTTGCAGTTACGGATGTTGGAATTCCAGGTGCTGTAACTGGTTTAACAGGTGCCTTCACAGTAACGGTTGTAGAAGCCGTATAACTTCCATCTTTCGTCGTTACCGTTATGATGGCTGTTCCTTCACCAATCGGCGTTACTACTCCATAAACAACCTTAGCTACTGTCTCATCGCTCGAGCTCCAGATCATACCTTTATTTGTTGCATTAGCAGGTGCTACTGTCGCTTGTAGAGTTCCCTCGCCTTCACCCACCGTTAAGTTAAGTTCTGTCTGGTCTAAAGTCACCCCAGTTACGATAACGTCAGGTGGCTTAGGAGCGGCTACATTAACTGTGGTTGTAGCTGTAAAACTTCCATCTTTGGTCGTTACCTTGATAACTGCTGTCCCCTCTCCAACCGGAGTTACTACTCCGTTCACAACGGTCGCTACAGTTTCATCGCTCGAGCTCCAGATCACGTCTTTATCTGTTGCATTCGCAGGCTCTATTGTTGCTTTTAGGAGTCCATCAGCTTCACCAGCTGTTAAATTCAGTGTCTCCTGATCTAGCTTCACTCCAGTTACATCCACAACCGGCGGGATTGGAGCACTCACATTTACTACAGACGAAGCTGTAAAACTTCCATCTTTGGTCGTTACCGTAATAACTGCTGTCCCCTCTCCAACCGGAGTTACTACTCCGTTCACAACGGTCGCGACTGTTTCATCGCTCGAGCTCCAGATCACGTCTTTATCCGTTGCATTGGCAGGCTCTATTGTTGCTTTGAGGAGTCCATCAGCTTCACCAGCTGTTAAATTCAGTGTCTCCTGATCTAGCTTCACTCCAGTTACATCCACAACGGGCGGGATTGGGGCACTCACATTTACTACAGACGAAGCTGTAAAACTTCCATCTTTCGTCGTTACCGTAATAACTGCTGTCCCCTCTCCAACCGGAGTTACTACTCCGTTCACAACGGTCGCGACTGTTTCATCGCTCGAGCTCCAGATCACGTCTTTATCCGTTGCATTGGCAGGCTCTATTGTTGCTTTGAGGAGTCCATCAGCTTCACCAGCTGTTAAATTCAGTGTCTCCTGATCTAGCTTCACTCCAGTTACGTCCACAACGGGCGGGATTGGGGCACTCACATTTACTACAGACGAAGCTGTAAAACTTCCCTCAGTAGTCGTTACCGTGATGATCGCTGTTCCAACGCCAACTGGAGTTACCACCCCGTTTACAACGGTTGCAACAGTCTCATCACTAGAGCTCCAATTTACTGTTTTGTTCGTGGCATTAATAGGTGCTATTACGGCACTAAGCGTGTCTCCTGCTTCTCCTTCCGTTAAACTGAGTGATGGTTTATCCAGGGTCACTCCGGTTACGATTACATCCCCCGTATTGTTCACGGTCACATTAAAAGTGTAGGTGTTGCTTAATGCTCCATCACTTACCTTAACAGAAATCACACTGGTGCCAAAAGCATTCGCTGCGGGTGTTATTTCTAAAGTTCGTAACTCACCACTTCCACTTATTTTCAGTCCATTATTCGGAATTAAGAGCGTATTCGAGGAAGTAGCTGATACTTGTAGGTCATCTCCATCCACATCGAGGACCTTAAAGGATCGTGAGACCGACTTGTTTTTATCGGTTGTAGTATTCCCCATAAAACCTGTGTCCTGCTTCCAGGTTGCCCCAGTAATTGTACCGTTCTTAAGGGGAAGACCAGAGGTATTAATAGCGACATTCCCATCATTGCTATTCGCTAATTTATAGTTTAAAGCCAGATTAGGCTCCGAGCCTGTCAAGTCGACATTCATTTCTCGAACAATATCACTTTGGGTCTTGGCTTTACTCCAGAACCTAACGTCTCTCATTCCGCCGTTATAATCTCCGTCCTGTCTCCACGTGCTTTTTCCAAGCCAGTTATTCGGACGTGCAACGTTTCCTACTGTACTTAAATCCATGGCCCCTTCTGCCTTAAGTACACCATCCCAATAAATCCGTCCCTTTTTCTGACTGTGATCATAAACAATTGCGACATGAACCCATTTAGAAATCGGGAAATCCTCAGTGACATTAATATCTCCCTTATTAGTGTAGGCAGTGAAATTCATCCGTTTACCGTTAAAACCTACAAAAATATTGTGGTTCTGCTCTGCGATCGATGATTCAAAAAATCTCATCCATGTCTGAAAAGCATCTACCTTCAAAAATCCTTCAACTGTAAAAGAATTCCCATAAATCCGTTGATCCGGGAAGGTCACATAATCCCCGTTACCGTCAAAACTAAGATAGTCCCCACCATTTAGTTCTGTCAGATAAGGTGCATCGTTCACTGGATTTACAGTAATTACGGCTATACCCGGATCTGAGCTGAACGCGGCAGATACTGTGGTATTCGCATTTTTTTGATAATTTTGATAACCGGATGCTGTTGTATCCCATAGCTTAAAGCTAATGGATGCCGTTCCGTTCCAGTCTTTCGCCGGGACAAAACGGATTTTCTCCGATTTCAGCAGCAGAAAAGCATTACTGTTCGACACCGGCTCGATATTATACCAAATTCGTCCCACCGTGTTGTAATACTGCCAGGCCCCTTTGGTATTATCTAAAGCTACTACAGCAATCCCTGTTGACGCTGGATCCGATACTTTTCCTGTCAAAAAGCTGGCTACCTCAACTCCTGCGTTGGAATAGTCATCTTCATTGATGGACGTTATTATAGCTGGGCTATTCTCGATCCAACCGAAACTAGCTTTTGCACTTATGATTGGAGTTTGCATAGGACCTACCCCCTGCACCACAAGTCCAGTACATAACGAAATACTAATGCCTATTTTCATAAATGATGGCTTCAAACTCTATTTCCCCCTCTAGCATAAATCATGTCCTTAATTCGACAATAATCGAGAGTATTATACAAAATTAAGATAAACAAAAAATAAACAAAAAAAGAACCCTCGATAGCCATCCTTTCGAAGGTTCCTTCCATTACAATAACTTCTGTTTCATTAACGCTTTAAGTTTAGGATCGGGTGTTGTTCCAAGCTCTTGCTGCAGCATCTCTTCCAATTGACCAAATTTCCGCTGTGCTTCATTCATTCGCCCTAATTCAATTAATAAGTTGATGATTTCATGATAGATGTCCTCTCGCAAGGAATCTAATTTTAATATTTCTCCAAAATAGTGCAGTGCTTGCTGCTGATTCTGCTCCAAATGAAATCTTGCAGCCAGCTCCAGCAATCCTATATATTCATGCTCGAGTCTGCGCGTCCTGCCACTGGCCCATTCATAGGCTTTTCCTTTGAGTAATGCTCCTGTGTATAAAACTTCTGCTTGAATCATCCATTCAACATGTCTTTCAGAGGTTTGCCTGATTTGCTTTAACAATCGCTCAAATTCATACAGATCACAATAAATGCTGCTTTCTACTACATGAATTTCATTCCTGCTAGCTTTTATATAATTGGCGCCGATTGCTTTTCGAATATAATACAGCGTCGAGTTCAGATTCTTCCACGCTTTTTCAGGCTCCAATCCGCTCCACAACGTGTCGATAATTTCCTCCCGGCTAACCGTCCCTTTACTAACCAGAAAAGCAAATAATTCTTCTGTTTTTGGACTTCTCAGCTTGATTAGCTCTCTGTTCTGCGTTCTGCGGTACACTTTTAAACCATTAAATAAAAAAACTTCTAACGTAGGCTCAGCCGTTGTATTTCGATTTATTTTTTTGAGTTTCTCTAACGTCTTAGACAACCGCTCCGCAGTTACAGGCTTCAAAAGATAATCCACTGCACTCAGGTCAAAAGCCTGCAGCGCATACTCATCAAATCCGGTTACAAAAACCACATCTATCGATTCATCCAATTCATGCAAAAGGCTAGAAAGCTTCATCCCATTCGTCTCAGGCATAGAAATATCCAAAAAAGCTACATCTATCGGATTGGCCTTCGCAAAAGCATAAGCTTCCGCAGGATTCAAAAACGTCTCATAGACATCAATCTCTCCGCTCTGCGATAAGATCCGCTTCAGGCGTTTTACCGATAACTCCTCATCATCTACAATAATCGCTCGCAGCATGCCTCAACCTCCCATCCGCTTAAGCTGCTGTATTGGAATTTCAAAAGATACCGTTGTGCCTAATCCTTCAGCACTTTGAATATGAATATTTTTTCCATATAAGAGCTTGATGCGCTGACTGATATTCCACAGCCCCACCCCTCTTTTATCTACATCTGACTGCATTACTTCTTTCAATTTATGCTCACTCATTCCAGATCCATTATCCTCCACAATAAAGCTAATCACAGAATTCTCTAATTCTTTTACAGATATAATTACCGTGCCACCCCGCAAATTGGACATTAGGCCATGCCTTATTGCATTTTCGACCAAAGGCTGTAGAATCAGCGGAGGAATCCGGTAATCCGTATTCACTCTCACATCATATTCCACATTTAATCTGGCACCGAAGCGTGCTTTTTCAATATTGATATAAGCCTCTACCAGCTCAAGCTCACTCTCCAGACTCGTTAGTGAATCCAGTTGTTTGAAATCAAAGCTGCTTCGCAAATACTGGGACAGCTGCAGTGTCAACTCTTCGGCCTTCTCAGGTTCTTCCACACATAGTTCAGCAATTGAATTCAGAGCATTGTATAAGAAATGAGGTTTGATCTGGGATCGTAAAAAAGCAATTTCGGCGTCTTTGGCAGTCTTCACGGAAGCTCTCAATCGGGTCAGACTTTTAACACGTGCCATTAGCTCTTCAGCTTCAAAAGGTTTTCCCACATAGTCATTCGCACCGTTATCCATGGACATCTTCATATCGCTCACCCTGTTCTTTGCCGTCAGCATTAACACAGGCAGCTCAAAAGGAGTAAATCTCTCTCTAATCTTTTGCAGAACCTCGTAACCCGAAATGTCCGGCATGGTAATATCCAGTACCACCAGAAAAAAGTCTGTGTTTTTCGCTAGCTCCTCAAGTGCCATCTGCCCGCGATTGACAACCACAATAGAATATTTCTCTAGCTTAAACAGATTGATCATAGATTGCAGATTGGCAAAATCATCGTCCACTACTAAAATGGGCTCATTGATCTCGCCTTTGATATAAAGGGGATAACTACCATGGGAGAAACTTAATTCTTTATAAGAATGTGCCGCCTTAAGGGTTGGCCTCGAGATTGGCTTAACCGCTTTATCCCACCGTGGAAGTGTAAAAATAAACACCGAACCTTTTTCCACTGTAGATTCCACAGCTATGTTCCCACCATGCAGTTCTACTAGCTTCTTAGTAATACTTAATCCGAGCCCTGTTCCACCATGACTATGAATCTCCGCCTCATCCACCTGCTCAAAAGCTTTGAAAATACGCTCCTGCATATCCGGTGAGATTCCCAAACCTGTGTCTGCCACACGTACTTCCACCCACTCCTGAATAACTCTGGCACTAATCTCTATTTCACCCTGTTCCGTAAATTTAATCGCATTATCAACCAAGTTGTGGAAAATTTGAATCAGACGATTGCCATCTGCATTCACCATAGGAAAATTCGAAGCGACTCTGTTAACGAGCAGGATCGACTTTTCTCCGAGCAAAAAAGAATGAATACCCATGACGGAATCAACAACGGCTTTCAAATCCAGGTTGCTTTTGTATAATGTGATGTCTCCATACTTCATTTTGGAATAATCAAGTAGTTCATTTACCATATGTGTTAATCTTCTGCCGCTCCCTATTACGATCGCTAGATTCTGCGCTTGTTTTTCATTAACTGGACCCTCAACCCCATCCAGCAGCGTAGCTGTAATGTTCACTATGGCATTTAGAGGTGTTTTTAGTTCATGTGAGGTGTTGGAAAGGAATTCATCTTTAATTTTATCCAGCCCGATCAGCTGGTTTTTCATCTCGTCTATGGTATGGTAGGCTTCAAAAAAACGTAGAACAATCAGCACGATCATGATGATATTAAAAGCCACAATGTAAAACTGCCCGAGCCAAAGGTTCTCTTTTATAGAAAGAGCAAACAAAATAATGTCTATGGAATATAGATTAATAGCTAGAATCGCCATAAACATCAGCAGCAATTTGATTCTATTTACTTCTGCGCTTCTGATATACAGGGTGGCCACTCTACATAACATCCAAATTAACATCAGCTCATATAAAATAATCACATACGGATAAATGACCGTGTAAGAACGAATCGGCAGGATGGCGACCAGAATTATAAAGCTGCCTAAAACAATCGTTATGGCTTGAGTAAATTTTAAAGATATTATGCTTTTGTGCATTTGGTAAAAAAATATTGCGAGCACAATAAAGCAGGAGATGGAGCTTATATCCTTTACTTTGTAGAGCACTATGAACGAAAGTTTAGGGAAAAAGAGTAAGAGTGAACGCTCGCCGATCAACCCATGATATATCGCAAACAGCAAACAAATAGTAGCAAATACAAGTAAAGAGTAATCCTGCTTACGGTATAAGGACGCTGCCCCAAAGCAGATAAAAAAGATAAGGGCAAGTGTGCCTAAAATAGCAACGGTGCTAAATTCACGGGCCGTACTCTTCTGCTGAACCTCCATCATTGCTGCTTCCTCACCAAAGGATAAAGAAACCGGAATGCCCCCATTTACATAATCGAAGTTGGAGACTTGAATTATGATTTCTACATCTCCCTTATCAGACGAAAAAAGCCCAATCAGCGGGATATTCCCTGACCGATAATCAGCTTCATTAGCAGCAGGATTACCATCCTCAATAACTGACTGTCCATTAACAAAAATCCTGCTTGAAAAGCGGATATTAGTTTTTTTCAAGGCGAATACCCCGCTTACAGGCAGGTTTTTTAGAACCATCCGATAGGTGGCGGAACCGAAGGCGGGTAAAGGGCTTCCATTAACGATGTTGCCGTTCCACCGGGAGGGCACCTCCATCCAAGCTGTAGAATCAGGTATATCTGCGCTACCCGCCCTAAAATGCTCAGAAGTTAATAGCTGGTTCCAATAAAACTCCCATTCACCATCTAACTTGATAATCTTATCCTGTTCGTAATCCCAAGCCGCGAGATCCATGACTCCATGCTGCACTTGCAGGTGACTTCCTTGTTTATCGTGACCCATAAGAATGGATAGAGGAATCGCAGATAATAAAATTAAACCAATCAGATAGATAAGTAATGTCCTTTTGAGCATCGTATCGGCCCCTTTTATGGAAGAGTAAAGCTGCAGCAATCACCAGGGCCATCCTGCAACACGTGATGTAGAGTAAAAAGTTTAGATGAACATAGATAATTCTATAAAATTTTCTAATTTCCTTCACAATTCGACAAAGTAATAGGCCTTTATTAGGATTTTTTTCGGAAAAAGCGGGACTTGTATGAAAAGAGGGTCTGAGAATTCTTGCGGCTCTGAATGCTTACACCGCGCGTTTGCGGACTCAGGAGACCTTATTTGCTGAAAACGAGGGTTTTGACACGCTATCGGACTCAGTTGCAACTATATGCTCATAACCACCCTTTTTTGAGTCGATTTGCAGCTAATAAGAGCTATGCAGTCCGTAACTTTTGGAATACGAGCGAAAATGTACGAATAGCTGCAATACTGTCCGTTCATCCCGGAGTTACATGACTTTGGTGACATGGAAGACATGAAAACAATGATATCTGACATCTTGGACTAGATAGACAATTCTGACGTCGTTGGGAACTCTGAATACTTACACCGCGCGTTTGCGGACTCAAAAGACCTTATTTGTTGAAAAACGAGGGTTTTGACACGCTATCGGACTCAGTTGCAACTATTTGCACATAACTACCCCATTTTGAGTCGATTTGCAGCTAATAAGAGCTATGCAGTCCGTAACTTTTGGAATACGAGCGAAAATGTACGAATAGCTGCAATACGGTCCGCAACGTTCGAAAATGAATAATGATATTGCGCAGAGCACGTAATCCATTTTTGCGGATCAGTAAGCATATGATGATCGTCCTAGAAAAGCCATGCGGCCGCGCGGGGGAAGAATCCGCTTTTAGAGTAACTATTAACTTCAGCAAATTCAGCTCGTTCACCCTGCTAGCTTCCTTCCTTTAAAACCTACTAGAATTCGTCATCTTTATACACAGTAACTCATTGAAGAAATCCCCAGCACTCGTTATAATAGCAACTATAGGACGTGAAGAACACGCCGCTTTTATACAATCTCTATCCTGGGTTAAGCTCAGGAGGAATTGTATGGGAGCGGCTTTTTCTTTTTTCAAAAAATTACTTAAGGAGGATATACAAAATGTCCAGATTCGAACAGCAACTAGAGGAATGGTTACAGATCAACTTGGATAAGGAGAACAATCCCCGCAGACAGGAGCTTCTTGCAAAAGGGTTGGGCTATGGAACAGTCGAATTTCTGCGTGCCGTATGGTTTCCTGCTGTAGGAAACTTCAACTACTTGTTCCCCGAATGGGAAGTGCGCGATTTCAACAATGGTTATCGTTATCTTGATCTGGCCTATATGCCAGGTGGAGCAAAGGGTGGAATTGAGATTCAAGGCTACGGTCCGCATGCTAGAGATCTTGATGTACGACGATTCAAAGATTTATGTAGACGCCATTCCTTATTATCGCTAGACGGTTGGACCTTCCTATCCATCGCCTATCCTTCAATCACGGACGAGCCTCAGCTATGTCAACAACTAGTACTCGCATTCATCGGCAAATTCATGGCTTCAGACGCGCCCTCTTCATTAACTTGGTTAGAAGCTGAAACACTTCGTTTCGCAAGACGTCTTCTGCGTCCGTTCACACCTGTAGAGCTCACCCACCATCTTAGAGTCACTAATCGCCATGCCCGACGTGTTTTACATGAGTTAGTTGAACAGCAGCTACTAGAGATCGTCGGTGGAAAAGTACGCAATCGAACCCATCAGCTTAGAATGTGATGACTTGATTAGTTTGTTTTGATTAGTATGGTTTGATTAACAAAGTTACGTTCGGACCGTATAGCTCTTATTTCCCAATTATCTTCGTTTTCGCCACGCTATCGGACTCAGTTGCAGCTATTTACTCAAAAACCCTGCTCTGACCCAATTCTTCAGCTCATTAAGAGCTATGCAGTCCGAAACTCACGGAAAATGAGCGAATTAGCTAAAATAGCTGCATTACGGTCCGTAATGGCAACTCTAGGGTCATACCAGCAAGGCTCATACAAAAAAATGATCCTGAATCTAATCCGTTGCACCCCCGCATTGTCCTTCCAAAATCTAAGTCTTTTTCAATACCACCCATTACTATTACTAATCATTATTTAGAAAAAAAGTGCTCTGCTTAGTCCGTATTTTAATCAACACTTGACCTTAGGTCTGACCTAAGGTTTATAGTTATTTTATCAAATAACTTACAGTTAGGAGCACCGCCCTTGAATCCGTACCTTACAATTGGCGAACTATCAAAACTTATGAATGTATCTATCCACCAGATTCGATATTTTGAAGAAAAAGAAATCCTGTTTCCATCCTATATAGACAATAATCAGTACCGGATGTACGGCATCGATGAGATCTATCAATTGGCACATATCCTGTTGCTCCGCAAATTAAACATCCCTGTCAGCACCATTAACCAAAGTATGAATAAATCCGCAACGAATGACTACCAACTGCTGTTAGAGAAATCGTTAAACAAAATCAACTCAGAAATAAACCAATTAATAATGCTGCAACAATTTATACAAAAGGTACTAAAAGAGCATGCAGATTATGGCAACATGAAGGGGGATTATCAAATTAAACATGTGGACAATCGTTATCTGAAAAAGTGGTTGGTGCTAGAGGATAACGAAACACTAACTGCACGAAGTTTATATGAAAAAAGACCGCATTACCATCATTTATTTGAAACAGATTTGCATTATGTATACGATTCTGAACAAGTAACCTTATGCTTTGAAACCATTGAAACCACTCCCGCCCCTGACATTGTTTTAGAAAAAGGGTGTTATCTCTATAAAGCATTTTTTGTAACAGACGATCAGGATGTAGATCATGAGATTGCCAAGCTGGAACACTTTTTAAATGGGCATCACTACATGGTATTGGGACCAATCATCATTTTGGAGAAATCGTACCTATCCATGTTTAACAACGACAAGCTTCATTATGAGCTTCAAATTCAAATCGAGCATGCCTTAGATGATACCACTAAATGAGTACAAACGAGGTTATCATCGCCCATTACCAGGAACAAGATCGTGAGGCTGTAAGCAGGCTTTTGGTAGATGCATTTCACGGGAAATTCCACTCTCTTCTCTCTCTCGAGGACAATGAAATTGCTGATCTACTTATAAGACTTTGGGAACAAGATTCTTCTTCCTTATCATCTAAACAAATAATCGCTTATGAAAACGGAGAAGTGGTTGGCACTATCTACTTAAAATGGCAGGATACGCTCTCCCTTAAAAAAGGATCAATTAAACCACTGAATCGGGCTCCCTTTTTGCAGCTATTCAAGAAATTTGGATACTTAAATGTTTGTAAGTTAATCCTTGGGTTATATTTTTTGGATTATCAACCTAGAGCAAAAGAGTGTTATGTGGCTCATTTGGCTGTTCGGTCCAGTCACCGTAATAAGGGAATTGGCAAAGAGTTGCTGGTTTGGGCGGCGGATTTTGTCAACAGTCATTCTGAGGTTGAAAGATTAACGCTACATGTTGCTAACAATAATAAACGAGCCATTAATATGTACCAGCAGTTGAACTTTGAGATCCATAAATCTGACTATAGCGCGGTAAGACATTTACTTTTTAAAGAGCCTGTTTGGCATTACATGATAAGAAAAACATCGCTACAATCTGGGGGAGCAATGAATGAAAAAGAAAATTAAGCTAACTGTCTGGATGATTACCATTTCGTTGTTGATTGCAGCGGTCCTGTTCGTACTACAGCAACATTCTTTTTCAATGACTGAGCAAAAAATTGAAATAGATACACCTCAAGGTCAACTAACAGGAACCTTAGTTCTGCCCGAAAGTTACTCTGGAACCGTCGGACTGGTAGTTTTTGTTCATGGGGATGGCCCAGTTAATGATACTTACGATGATGGATATAAACCTTTGTGGGAAAAGCTCGCCTCTGCCGGATATGCTTCCTTATCTCTTAACAAACCGGGTATTGGGGGTTCCTCAGGGAACTGGCTAGAACAAAGCATGGAGGATAGAGCGCAAGAAACTATTTATGCGATTAACTGGGCTAAAGCCTTACCTATGATTGATGCTCAAGCTATTGGTTTGTGGGGAGCAAGTCAGGCGGGCTGGGTGATTCCTAAGATTGTTAAAAAAGTGCCTGATCTCGCCTTCAGTATTCTTGTATCCCCCGCCATTCAATGGATTTCTCAAGGACAATACAATACCAGACAAGAGATGATTTTAGAAGGTTTTTCAGAACAGGAGATAAAAAAGAGAGAAGATTATAACGCGCAAATCCTACTGCTACTTAAAGAACAGGCGTCGTATGAAAAGTACTTGCGAATTGCACAATCGGACGATTTAATTTCCAAAGAAAAATGGGGTTTTTTCGCTAAAAATTATCAGTCAGATGCGAGCGGGGATTTAAAAAACTTCACTACGCCTGTCCATTTAGTTCTTGGCGGGCAAGATATAAATGTAGATGTTGAGGAAACCGAACGTGTTTACCGTGAAAAAATTCCTGAAAACCTACTCTCCGTCTTCTATATTCCTGATGCTGATCACTCCATGCTCTCAAAAAAGAATGCCTCATCACCATTAAGAACATATTTGACCGCTGTCTTTTTTCCACGACATATTGTTGTTGAGCCATATTTAGATGATTTGGTTCACTTTGTAAGCCAGTTTTAATCTGTTTGCCATCCATTATGCACTCTCGCCAGCTGAACTCCCTACGTTCGGACTGTATAGCTCTTATTTTCCAATTATCTTCGATTTCACCACGCTATCGGACTCAGACGCAGCTATTTTCTCAAAAACACTGCTCTGATCCACTTTTTCAGCTCATTAAGAGCTATGCAGTGCGAAACTCAGGGAAAATGAGCGAATTAGCTGAAATAGCTGCGTTACGGTCCGTAACCACCACACGGAAAGTACTTAACAACAGCACAAGCCCGCGTATTGGCTATGATTTCCCCAGAAACTACGCATTTTATAGAATACCTACGACTATCACCAATGCACTCCCTACTTTCGGACCGTACAGCCCTTATTTGCTGAATTTCCTCGTTTTCGCCACCTTATCGGACTCAGTTGCAGCTATTTACTCAAAAACACTGCTCTGATCCACTTTTTCAGCTCATTAAGAGCTATGCAGTCCGAAACTCAGGGAAAATGAGCGAATTAGCTGAAATAGCTGCGTTACGGTCCGTAACGACAACCGCGGAAGTAATGACTGCCCAAGCCCGTGTATTGGCTATGATTTCCCCAGAATCTACGTATCTTATAGAATACCTAGGTCTATCACCAATGCACTCCCTACGTTCGGACCGTACAGCCCTTATTTGCTGAATTTCCTCGTTTTCGCCACCTTATCGGACTCAGTTGCAGCTATTTACTCAAAAACACTGCTCTGATCCACTTTTTCTGCTCATTAAGAGCTATGCAGTCCGAAACTCAGGGAAAATGAGCGAATTAGCTGAAATAGCTGCGTTACGGTCCGTAACCACCATGCGGAAAGTACTTAACAACAGCTCAAACCCATATGTTGGCTTTAATCTCCCCAGAATCTACGCATTTTACAGAACATCTACGACTATCACCAATGCACTCCCTACGTTCGGACTATATAGTCCTTATTTGCTGAATTTCCTCGTTTTCGCCACCTTATCGGACTCATACGCAGCTATTTACTCAAAAACACTCCTCAGTTCCACTTTTTCTGCTCATTAAGAGCTATGCAGTCCGAAACTCAGGGAAAATGAGCGAATTAGCTGAAATAGCTGCACTACGGTCCGTAACGACAACCGCGGGCGTAATTTTGGCTCAAACGGTCGCGGACTTCCACTGCAAGCGTTCTTACCGGCAGCTTAGGTTCACTAACGACAACCGAGTATGTAATTTTTACTCAAACTGTCGCGGACTTCCACTGCGAACGTACTTATCGGCAGCTTAGGTTCACTAACGACAACCGAGTATGTAATTTTGACTCAAACGGTCGCGGACTTCTACTGCGAGCATACTTACCGGCAGTTTCGGCGCCCGTAACCACCACGCAGCGTACTAACCACCAGCAACAGACTCCGAAAACTCCACGTAAATAGCAGAAGCAAAGGCATAAACCGGGTGTCATTAACTCAGATTCTCCCTCTCCTGCTGCATAAACAGCGTTATATGGCGTATTGATTATAGCTGTACGCTTTAGTGATAACGTATAATTTCGGATGATCAAGCTTAGCTTTGGTCAAAATCGATCATATAAGGAGAGGTTTTAATCATTGAGAAAACAACAACGTTTGTTAGCCATGCTCGTAACCTTCCTGCTTTTGTGTTCCTCTTTTCCGTTATCGATGTTTGCAGAGGAAGCACCTGATTCTTATGAAGGAATGATTAACATTCAAAGTGAATGGCAAGGCAGCGTATTTGGTGATGTTGGGGGGCAAGACAAGATTACTGCGGCCAACTTTGGCATTACGGAGAACACGGATGGATCAGCAACACTGCGAAGCTCGAACGATAGAGGTAAAGTATCGGGCAGCACGGAAGGTATCGCTTATTACTTTAAAGAAGTTGATCCAAGTGTTAATTTTGAGTTAAAGGCAACGGCTCACGTGGATGCTTGGACAGCCAATAACCAAGTTTCCTTCGGAATAATGCTGCGCGGCAATGTGTGGCATAACCAATTCGGAGCCTACTCTGGTGATTATGTCGCCGTGGGTGCTTTGGATCAAGAAATGAAAGCGTTTCACAAATTGCAAAATACAAGCCTACAGAAACTTGGGTACGTGTTTGATAACACTAATCGCCCTGCCCAAGGAGAGAATTACGAATTAAGCATCAAAAAGACCGGAAATCTGTATATTGTCCGCATCGGCAATGAAACCAAAACGATCGAAAGCTTTGACGGCTCCATTCAATTTGCGGGCCTTTATACCGCTAGAAATACTACGGTTACGTTCCGAAATATTCAATTCAGTCAAGAAGGTCAAATCGAGCTAGGACCTTGGGGCTTCAGCGCCTTCGGAGGCAATACTAGTCCAGCAAAGAACCCCGAACCTATTATTGAAAGTCCAACCTCTGTAACGATGACGACTTACGGCGGCAAAATCTCCAGCAGCGATGAGGGATTATCTTTTTATTCGAAAGAGATTCCTGTGGAAGCGAACTTTGAACTGAAAGCGACCGCTTCAGTGATTGCTTTTAATAGCAATAGCACTGTCAGCACACCTAACCAGAAATCCTTCGGTCTTATGCTCCGCGACAGTATTGGGACGAACGGAGATACAAGCACAACCACTTCTAACTATGCGGCGGTGGGTGCTTTGGATCAGGTAATGAAAGGTTTTTATAAAAAAGACACCCAAGTGAAGTTAAATCCTTTTAGCGATATCCAGGCTCCGTCCGCAGGAGCTGTATATTCGCTAAGTATTAAAAAATCAGGAGATACTTATCGATTAAGTGTGGGTGATCAGACCGAAATCATAACACTGGACGATACGTTCACAGATACTCTTTTTGCCGGAATTTATGTAGCTAGAGATGCAACTGTTACTTTCAGTGACATAGACATCCAGCTTGAATCCAAAATCGTAACCAGCTTAACCGCTGATACGAGCGCAATGACGAAAACCACTTATCTGGTTGGTGAACCCCTTGATTTGACTGGATTAGTCGTTAAGGCTATTTTTTCTGATGAGAGCGAGGCAGTTTTATCTTCTACGGATTATATTGTTACAGGCTTTGATAGCAGCAAGGTTGGAGAAAATATCATAACCATTAACTACAACGGTGCTTTCGTGAGCATTCCTTTGCAAATCGTTCCATTATCTATGACCTCATTATCAGTGAAGTATTATCCAGCTAAAACCGTATATTACCCAGGGGATACCTTCGATCCAGAAGGTCTTGTTCTTGTTGCCAATTATAACGACGGCTTCCTGACCAAAGAACTGACCAGTGATCTTTATTCCCTCTCCATTAACGGACAACCGGTCAGCGATTTATTACCGTATCTATTTACGCAATCAGGCTCCACAGCGGTATCCGTTACTTCAACAGAGGCGCCGGCAATCACAACGACCTTTAACGTGGAAGTAAAAGCAGCGACGTTATCCGCTTTAGAAATTCGAAATGAACCTAAACAAACACTCTACTATATCGGGGACTCCCTCAAACTAGAAGGACTTGTGGTTTATGCTCATTACAGTGATGGTACACAGATTCGGCTGTTGAACAATGAATACAAAGTCTCTCCTCTCGACACCACGACATCTGGGGATAAAAAAATCACAATTACGCATAAAGGCTTAACAACCTCTTTTCAAGTTAAGGTCAACGTTAAAAAACTAGTAGGCATCGAAGTCACCAGCTATCCTAAAACTACCTTTTTTATTAACGAAAACTTTGACAGCAAAGATCTCTTCGTATCCAAAGTGTATGATAATTCAGATAGAGAGAAGCTAAACAGCTATACGCTCGACACTTCCAAGTTCAACAATCAGGCAGCTGGAGTGTATGAAATTGGCATACTCCCTACCGATTCTTCTATTATGCCCATTACGTATTCCGTTACAGTAAAAGAAAAGATGGATCCCGTTTGGAAAAGCATTCAATTCGGTCAGTCCACTTCAGCTGCTAACAATCAGACGATTGTCAACGAGGATGGATCCGCCCAACTGATCGCTTTGGAAGGCGGCGGTAAAGTCACCGAAGATCATGACGGCATTACCTTCTATTACACCGAGCTAGATGCTGCGGAAGATAATTTCGTGCTGTCTGCGGATATCCAAGTGTTGGCTTTTGCAAAAAATCCATATGACGGGCAAGAATCTTTTGGCATTATGGCACGTGACGTCATCGGCACACAAGGAAATTCTAGCGTCTTTGCATCCAATATAGCTGCCATCGGTGGTTATAGCGGCGGGACGAAAAGCGATCTGGGCACACAGCTTTTTGTCCGTACGGGAGTTGAAAAAACGGATGGGACTGGCAGTAAAGGGATTCAAACCATCATGCTTCAAAAAGAACGTCCGGCACCTGCCAATACTGTTCCAGCAGCACCTTACCATTTAACCTTAGCAAAGACGAATAGTGGTTTTACAGGACAGCTCAATAATGGCCAACAAGCTATTCATTTCACACCAGACATTCTAAGCGTACAGGATTCAAAAATGTATGTCGGATTCTATGCTGCTCGTTTAGCCACAATTAATGTAAGCAATATTCAATTAACAGTCACTTCAGCAGCTACAGATTCTCCTAAAATAGAACCACCTGCGACTCCCGTCACACCTAGCTTAAATATACTTTCACTAAGTAAAACCTCAGATCCAGCTTACCAAATGATTGTGCGCTCTAATGTCAACGGAACGGTGACGTTGAAGCAAGGTTCTACGATCATCGCTCAGGATATCGAGGCAATAGCTGGTAAACGTCTTTCTATTCCCACGAGACTTCTTGATCAAGGAGATACGAACTTCAGCATTACTTTTTTACCAGATGATACTCAGTATTTGACCTCTTATGAGAAGATCATCAGCAACTTTACCGTCACCCTAAAAAGTTATAACGAAGATGATGATATCTACGTATCCCCCACCGGATCAAGCTCCGGAGATGGAACAATCAATCTCCCACTTGATATCGATACTGCGATTGATTTCGTTAAACCAGGTCAGCATATTATTGTGCTTGAGGGTCGTTATGTGCGGAAATCACCACTTGAGATTAAAAAGTACAATGATGGCAAAGCCTCCGCCAAAAAGTATATAGAAGCAGCACCAGGAGCAAGACCTATCTTTGATTTTGACAAAAAAACAGAAGGCGTTCTCTTGAGCGGAAACTATTGGCATGTGAAGGGACTTGATTTCACTCGCTCAGCTGGGAATACCAAGGGCTTTACAGTGGGAGGCAATTATAACATCGTTGAAAATAGCCGTTTCTATGCGAATGGTGACACTGGTCTACAAATCAGCCGAACAGATGGTACCGCGATAGAAATCAGTGAATGGCCTTCCTACAACTTAATTCTCAACAGTACCTCCTTCGACAACCGTGATCCATCTGACAATAATGCCGATGGCTTCGCGGCAAAATTGACTGCGGGTGTTGGTAATATTTTCAGAGGTTGTCTGGCGCATAACAATATCGACGATGGCTGGGACTTATATACGAAAGCAGGCTCAGGTGCAATAGGTTCAGTGTTGATTGAGCACAGCGCCGCCTTCAACAATGGGTTCTTAACAGACGGAACCGTAGGTGCCGGTGATAAAAATGGCTTCAAGCTTGGTGGCGAAGGCATTCATGTCACACATACCATCCGCGATTCCATCGCTTTTGGTAATGGCGCTTATGGTTTTACAAGTAATAGTAATCCAGGTGTGATCGCCATCAACAACATCGGATTTAACAATACGCGTGGTAATATAAGCTTCACCACTTATGATCACATTACTGCAGACTTTACGATTGACGGTTTCTTATCTTACCGAACTGCCAACATTGCAAAAGACCAATATCCAGCTTCTTTAGCTGCGGACAATAATTTCATGTTTGACGGTACGCGATCGGCGAATAAATCAGGTTTAGAACTGAGTGATTCTAACTTTGTCAGCTTAAATCCTGTAGTCAATTACTCTCGGGATGCTGACGGGAATATAATCTGGGGCGATTTCTTGAAGTTCATTCCTTTGGATGGGCCGGAACCAAGTCCGACGGCTTCTCCGAGTCCAACGGCTTCTCCAAGTCCGACGGCTTCTCCGAGTCCGACGGCTTCTCCAAGTCCGACGGCTTCTCCGAGTCCGACGGCTTCTCCAAGTCCGACGGCTTCTCCGAGTCCGACTGTTTCTCCGAGCCCAACGGCTTCTCCAAGTCCGACGGCCTCACCGAGTCCGACTGTTTCTCCGAGTCCGACCGCTTCTCCAAGTCCGACGGCTGCCGTGAGTGCAGGCAGTTCCGGAACATCGGTTGGAGATTCGGCCACTACTATACTCCATTTGGACGGTAGCGTAAGGATTGAGATACCTACTACTATGAATGGAGAAAAAGCTAGCGCAATATTGACTGAATCTTCCTTACAAAAGATTATTGCTTTAGCCAAACCTAATTCCGCAGGCCACAAAATCCTAAGAATTCAGCTCGCAGAGGAACAATCGTCAAATGTTAGCTCATTTGAAGTCACTCTCCCTGCCGCAGTATTTCTTGTTGGAATTTCCACACTGCAGCTGGAGATCAATACATCACTAGCTACCTTTGTACTTCCGGATAATCTATTCCCGGCGAAGACACTGGACAATGTGAAGATGGTTACCTTGCTCCTCAAACCTGTCGAAACAACAGGAAGTTTAAAGAAGCGATTGGGTGAAGGTTTGCTTATTGATTACGAGTTACTTTTAGATGGTACAACAGTTCAATTAGAGAGTTTAAATTCGGCCATACAAATTGGGCTTCCTTATCCAGCTGCTGTAGTTCCATTGAACAACGCCTTTATTGTAGTGTGGAACGTCAATGAGCACGGAGTCATCCAACCGGTAGTAGGCGGGAATTATGATTCAGATAAGAAGCAAGCTATTTTCTCAACAACAAATTCATCTGGACAATACGCCGCCGTCTACAATCACAAAACGTTCAGGGACATATCTGATTCTCATTGGGCGAAGTTTATTGTAGAAGTACTAACATCAAAAGGTGTCATTAATGGTGTAACAGAAACAGAGTTTAGGCCCGACCAGACTGTTACACGTGCAGATTTCGCACTTTTATTGGTTAGAGCTTTAGGTCTATCTGCAGCAGAAGGAAATAGCTTTGCTGATGTGTCACCTAACGATTATTTTTATGAGGGACTTATGACAGCTCAGAAATTAGGGGTCGTTACGGGCCAAACCGACGGCCTTTACCACCCTCATGACTCCATCTCCAGACAAGAAATGTTTGTTATGGCAGCTAGGGCATTGAAGGCTGCTGAGGTATGGGAATCGAATACGACCGCTTCCTCCCCCTCTGCATTAGACAGCTACACTGACTATAATCAAATTTCTAATTATGCGGCAAATGATATTGCGGCGCTGGTATCAGCAGGTCTCATTAAAGGAGACTCTCAGCAGCAGCTTACACCAACTGCCCATTCCACACGTGCCGAAGCCGCCATGCTGATTTACAGAATTATGATGCAAAAATAAAAAAAAGAACTCCAAGACCACTATACTCGTGGTTTTGGAGTTCTTTTTTATCCTCTTCCCTCCCCCCTTTAAGTCTTCTAGTTCATTTCCTTATCAGGAGGATTGGAAACCCGATACCCTTTCGGCGATTGATGGGTGATTTTCTGGAAATTCCGATGAAATGACCGTAAGTTACTATAGCCGCAAAGGTTGGCAACTTCACCAATAGTCAGATTCGAGTTTTTTAATATATAACATGCTTGTGAGATCCGATAGTGATTCAAGTAATCTGTGAAGGGCATTTTCATCAGCTGGACAAATAGCTTTGATAAATACGGGTAATCATATTGCAGATGTTTTGCTACAGCTTTTAATGTGCAATCGGCAGAATAATTTTGTTCTACAAAAAGCAGGATTTTATAGAGCACCTTTGTTTGCGGGGACTGTTTGACCGGAGCAAATGATGTCTGACAGATCAACTGCGCGCATACACCATACAGGAAACTTTTCTGGCTATAAATTGAATCCAGCTTTGTACAATCAGGTTCATTCACAGCATGGAGAACATTATCATTTGGTATAAAGCTTTTATAATTCATGTGAAAATCACCTATCAATTCTGTGGAGAAGAGGATTACCATAATCTCCGAAAAATCAATCGTCTCAAATTCATGCATCTGATTAGGAAAAATAAAAACCAGATCATTTTTCTGTACCTGATAGCTTTTCCCATCAATGGTGATAGATAACTGCCCGTCTTTGACATAAATAATCTCAAATGCCCGATGAAAATGAAGTGGAAAATGATAGTTTTTCAATGGAATGAGTTTAAAGTAATCTTTTTCGCTGACACCATGTTTTTCAAAAAAGGGCCACAAGTAGATTCTCCTTCACGAAAACACTAATTTTGTCTTAAAGTGTACTATATAAAGTATAGAACTAACAACGTTATTTCCTATAATATTGGATAAAGTCAACCAAGCGGAGGTTATAGGACAATGGAATATCACATATCAAAAACCGGTTCAGATCAAGGTCAAGGCACTCAGGTGGATCCCTTTTTAACCATCAATAAAGCGGCTTCAGTAGCTGTGGCTGGGGATAAGGTTATCGTTCATGAAGGGATATATCGCGAGTGGGTAAAACCGAGATACAAAGGATTAAGCGAACAAAGAAGAATTATTTATCAAGCCGCTGAAGACGAACAGGTTGTCATAAAAGGCTCTGAGCATATACAAGATTGGCAGCTGGTTGAGAACCAAATATGGAAAGTGATCTTGCCGAACACGTTTTTTGGCAGCTTTAATCCGTTTGTTGAGGAAGTGTCTGGCGATTGGCTCGTCACTATAGAGGAGACAAGACACCTAGGGGATGTATATCTAAATGGCATGTCTTTTTATGAGGTCAGTCAGTATGATCAACTGGCAGCTCCTGTCGAAAAGCTGGAGTTCAAGGATCTCTGGACACAAGAGATGGTTCCGGTCCAAAATCCAAAACAGACGACCTACGTTTGGTTTGCCGAAGTAAGCCCTGACCACACCACGATTTACGCTAATTTCCAAGGTGCCAACCCGAACAAAGAACTGGTAGAAATCAATGTACGCAGATCTTGTTTCTACCCTGAAGAAACCGGAATTGATTATATTACTGTAAAAGGTTTTGAAATGGCGCATGCGGCAACACCTTGGGCACCTCCAACGGCAGACCAGCCCGGACTGCTGGGCACTAACTGGAGCAAAGGCTGGATTATTGAAAATAATATCATTCACGATGCCAAATGCAGCGCTATCAGTATCGGCAAAGAAGCTTCCACAGGCCATAATTACCGCACCCTTCGAAAAGACAAACCCGGATATCAATATCAGCTTGAATCCGTCTTTACTGCTGAGCGTCAGGGCTGGAGCAAAGAATCGATCGGTTCACATCTTATCCGCCATAATACCATTTATGATTGCGGCCAAAATGCCATCGTCGGCCACTTAGGTTGTATTTTCAGCGAAATTCATCATAACCATATTTACAACATTGCGACAAAACGGGAATTCTGGGGCCACGAAATTGCCGGGATCAAGCTTCACGCACCGATCGATACTCACATCCACCATAACCGGATTCACGATTGTACTTTAGGTTTATGGCTGGATTGGCAGACCCAAGGGACAAGAATCAGCAAAAATCTGTTCTATCAAAATCATCGGGATTTGTTTATAGAAGTAAGCCATGGCCCTTACATTGTTGACCATAATATCTTGACAGCTAAACATGCTTTAGAGAATGTAGCCCAAGGTGGAGCCTATATCAACAATCTGATCGGCGGCAGGATGGTTCATCGAAAGGTACTAAACCGGTCCACGCAATATCATCTTCCGCATAGTACAAAAATTGCCGGTTTCTCACTTATTTATGGTGGGGACGATCGGTTCTATAACAATATCATTGTTGGAAAAGACGGATGGACAGGCGTGGGCACATCACATTTCAATAACTACACCACCTCTTTGGCGGAGTATATCGAGAATGTCCATAAGTTACACGGTGATCTTGAGGAGTTTGAACTCGTTGAACAGCCTATGTTCATTAATAACAACGCTTACTTAAACAGTGCAGAGCCTTTCGAAAAAGAGAATGTAAAGCTGGTTGAGGAAAGCTTTGATCCAGACTTCTTTATTGTAGATCAAGGAGATGAGGGATTCCTTTCCATTGCTCTGCCTGAAAGCTTCGTTAACTTCTTAGGTGAAGCACATTCAACTGAAACTTTGCCGCGGGTGCGCATCGTGGATGCCGAGTTTGAGAATCCGGATGGCAGCAATATAATCCTGGATACAGATTTTCTGGATAACAAGAAAGAGAATAAAAGCACTTTAGGACCTCTAACACTTTTGAATAAGGGCAAAAATTATATTAAAGTGTGGTGATCGGTAAAGCAGGTGGCTAGTCCACCTGCTTTTTTCATTGCAATCATTGAGTCTGCTACTTATTGGCCTTAATCTTTTGAATAGATACTTCGTTTTGTTCTATTATGATTTGATATTCAACAATCTCTCCTGCTTTAAATTCTTCGTTAAATTCTTTACTGACCGATCAAAGAATTGATCTGAAGGTCATGGACGATAAATAAAACGAATATAGATAAGTCTTGTGAAAAGTTATCTGAATGATACTCTAATTCAAAATAATAATCCTGCCCGTGATTACACCCTTTTCATCTCTGGAAAATTGAAGTACCCTAGTTTCTTTATCGTCCGCACTGAAGCTTACGGAATCCGAGTAACCGATTTGCCCTTCCTCAAACATATTTTGGACAAAAAGCTTAACACTCCAGTTATCGTATTCATAATTGAAAGCCCCTTGTTCATCAACACGCACTTCCTTTACAGATTCAGGGATAATCGTGCCGGTGGAGATTTTTTTCTTCATATCCTCTATTTTTTTAATTAGTTCCTTCTCATCATCATCAATAGAGGCAGCTGCATCTGTTGAAACCGCTGAATCAACTTTGCTGTCGGCAGAGGGTTCTTTCAACAGCTCCTGTAAATAGCTCTCAGCTTTGACAGGGTCAGCTTTGGTTGGATCCAGCGGAAGTTCAAATAGAATAGCGGTTCCCTTGTAATCGTTATTAGCGCTAATTTCCCCTGTACTTTCATTATAAGCAAACGCATCTTTGCTGAAAAAAGAACTACCATTACTGACAGCTAGATATACCCCTCGGTCAGCGAACATCTCCACTCCATCACATTCAATCAGCCGGTACATAATTCCATCTATAACAGCCTCGCTATAGCCACCATTCATTGTTGTGATATTAACCTGCCATGGTTTTAGTCCCTTTATAAGCGGTGACACAAAGAATGGATCCTGGCCATACTCCGGTTCACTTGTAGCAGGCATGGGGCCACCGTCTATTCTGGCGATGGATACAACGGCATAGGATCTGTTTGGGTTAATATTCTGATCAGACTTACTCAGTTCTGAAAGACCTTCCCCCGAGACTATTCCATTCAACGTCACGTTATAATCACCAGATATAACCGATTGGTTGATTTCAACAGCATCCCTGCTTTCGAATGCTTTTGCCAGCAGTTGCTGGCCCAGATGCTCAGCAACCTGCTTGGGGCTAAATAGCTGTGTAGCTGCATAAGCCGTTAAAGACATTACAAGCGTGAATATAGCAACCATTAGTCCAATCGAAACTCTTTTTTTATAGGCTGGTTTCATTGGTTTAGTCTCCTTAAACTGTTGGATGATTCTTTCGTTTAATTCCTCTGTCGGCTCTGCTGTAGAAGCTAGCGCTTGCTTTAGCAGTTGATCCAACTTTTCGGAGTCATTCATTGGGATTCAACCTCCAAAATCTTTTTCATCGCCTTGCGGGCTTGGAAAAGTCTGCTTTTAACTGTGCCCGGTGGAATCCTTAGCGCTGAAGCAATCTCATCAACGGTCATTTCTGCGGTATAGTACAGATAGAGCGGTATTTTCAGTTTCTCATTCAGCCGGTCTGCGGCAGCATGAATCATGTGCCGAAGCTCCTGGGATAGCAATGCATCCTCTGGCATAACCTCTCCATCGGAAGTACACGCCAGATCGACCGCTTCATTATAATCTGCTGTAGGTGCAATTCTTTGCCGCCATGCCCATTTTCTGCGTTTGTTTTTGCGTAATGAGATAGCAATCGAGATAAGGAACGCTTTCGGATTTTGGTTCAGGTCCATTTTATGCCGCATTTCCATAGCTTTTAAAAAAGTCTCCTGATAGAGATCGTCAGTATCCACCCTATTCCCCGCAAGCGTAAAACAAAATGCGTAAATTGCTTTGCCATGTAATTTTATTAGGTCACTCAACTCTTCAATTTCCAAGTAGGCTACTCCTTTCTGAATGGCCATTCACCTATATATTGTCGTAACCTTAGAATCGGTTCACTATTTTGCTGTTGACTTTGACCTTAGGGTAAGGTGTTAAGTAGAGCTAGAACCAAACATCGATGTTTTGGCTTGGAAGCTTAATTAAAACGAAAAAAGGAGATGACTTTTTGCTGTCGATTGGAGAATTCTCGAAGATATGCGAAGTTTCTACGAAGACGCTTCGATATTATGATGAGATCGGATTAATTCATCCCGATGAGATTAACCCTGAGAACGGTTATAGGTATTACTCCATTAAACAACTTAAAAAAATGCTTTTTATCAATCGTCTGAAAGGTTATTGTTTCTCGCTGGAAGAAATCAAAGACATTTTACAATGGGAACAGAATCATTCAGAAGAGAAGCTCTACTCAGCCCTTAATCTCAAGAAAAAAGAAATACAGGAGAAAATAAGCGCTTATGAATACACCTTACAACAAATCAATAGTGATGTTTTAAATTTGGAGAAAGGTATTCCCATGATGTCCTACCTGAATGAGATAAAAGTAGAGCTTGTTGAAACTCAGCCTATGAATATTCTTTTTATGCGTCAGATGTTGAGTAGTAATGACTATGCGCTAGGTTATGAACATTATTTTAGCAGGCTATATGAAAAAATCGCCACGGAAAAACTCACTTTGCTCGGTACGCCAATAACGATATATCACAGCCATGAATATAATCCAGCCGGAAATGATACAGAGTTTGCTCTCCCCATAAAAGAGGGTGTAAAAGGTACAAGAGATTTGCCTGATGCTCTTTGTGCGAGATCTGTTCTTAAAGGCGCCTATTCAGAATTGACCTCGGTCTATGCTCAGCTGAGAGAATGGATAGAAAATGAAGGTTATGAATGGGTGAACTCACCTTATGAAATCTACTTAACGGACCCGACACAGGTTGCTGTGCCTGAGGATCTGGTTACCGAGGTCTATTTTCCAGTAAAGAAAAAAAATTCATAAAGGAGTACCTTTCATGCTCAAAAACAATTATCCAACTTCAGATTGGCAAATCTCAGCCCCCGCAAACTTAGGAATGGATGCTAATATGCTTTCAGAGCTAGAATCAAGGATCAAATCCGAGTATAGCAATATCAACGGGATTGTTGTGGTAAGAAATGGAACTATTGCTTATGAAAAATATTATAATGACGCTAGCCCGAATGACACACATCATGTGGCCTCTGTAACAAAAAGTATCATATCCGCGCTCATAGGCATTGCCATAGAGGCTGGCTTTATTAACAATGCAGATCAAAAGGTACTGGAGTTTTTCCCGGACTATGTTCCAAACGCTGCTCAAGATCCGCAAAAACAAGAAATCACCTTACGCCATCTCCTGACGATGACCGCACCTTATGCTTTTGCAGATTGGCACGAACCGCTGGAGCAAATGTGTATGCAGCCTGACTGGGTAAAATATACGCTGGATATGCTAGGCCAACAAGGAACAATTGGGGATTTCAAATATTCTACCGCTGGAGCACATCTGCTTTCTGCCATCATCACGCGCAGCACTAGACAAAGTGCCCGTGAGTTCGCCAACGAACGTTTATTTAAACCTATCGGAATGAATGAAATCCCGGATTATGAGATGAGCTCATTTGGGTTCGATGATTTGTTTGGGGTTAAGGTGAAGGGGTGGGTGGAAGACCCCAATCGTATCACCACAGGAGGATGGGGACTTATGTTGTCTCCACGCGATATGGCGCGTTTTGGTTTATTATATTTGAACCATGGACAATGGGAGAATAATCAGATCATTTCGGAGACATGGATTGAGAAATCAACAGCGATGAACCCTAATCATTACGGTTACTTCTGGTGGCTACGCGAAGAAGACGGGGTTTACACCTACTCAGCGTTAGGTGATGGTGGTAATGTCATTTGCTGCATTCCAGAAAAAAACTTGTCGTAGCCATCGCCTCAGAATTCACACTTCAGCCTCGTGACCGGTGGCCTCTGATTAAGGATTGTATTATTCCGTCTGTTGTAGAGTAAAGAAGATAGAAAACATGCTGGTTGCCACTACTTCATTAACAACTAGGAGAGCAACCAGCTGTCTACACTCTAAATCGTTTTGCTTCGAGGAAAAATAATATCGCCTTCGTTGCTGCTTACATCAAAAAATCCTACTTTGTGTTTTATAGCCAACTCCCGCATCGCCGTATAAGCTTCCTCAGCTACAGAATAAGCGAAAGCCGCATAGATGACGGATGAGCCAAGCGAGTAGTCAGTCAACCGGTTATCCGTTCCGGCTTCCTTCATCGCTTCAAAAATCTCGTCCTCTACATTCATATTAGGAAATTGCTCAGACAACTCACTATAAAAGCGTTGCAACGCCTCCGATAAAACTGATGGATCATTATAGGCATGGTCTTCCGACCACTGCACTTGCTGTTCATACCACTCCATAAACGCTGCTCTCTCTTGCGGTGCTTTAGACGTCTCGAATGCCATCAAATCATAGCTCACTTAAAATCCTCCTCTAACCCACCCTAATCGTGCATTTTCAGTTCCTATAAATTGTTGGGCTGTTTTGATTATATATTAAAAATCATCAGACCCATACTATAGAATCATGATACTTCCTCACCCGTTAAATATCATGTGAGCTCCGGTGTATCCACAAAAGTAACCACTGGCTCCATTACGCCATGTAGTTCGAATAAGATTAGCTCGTTATCACCTTGACGCAGAAGCGGCGCTGGTAAGTACAGTGTTTTAGTTGGACCCTTCTCCCAGTAGCGCCCTAAATTAAAGCCGTTTATAAAAACCTGACCTTTACTCCATCCATCCAGCTGCAAAAAAGTATCCTCAGGCTTACTGACTTGAAAGCTCCCCCGGTAAAAAGTGGGCTGCTGACGTTGCTCGCAATCTATCGGTGTGAATGATAATCCCTTAAGATGGGTTAAAGGCAAAGAACGAATCGTCCAATCATGCAGGAATTGATAGCCGAGTCTAACGCCACAGGTTATGCCTTTTGGATCACGAAGCAGCGGGCCATAATTTACACGCCCCATATTCTCCACAAGGATGTCGATCTGCAGTCCCTCCGTTGGAACCTCTAATGGAATTCCTCGCGGATCCCAGCGTTCAACTGTACCGACAAAGGCCCCATTCGCGAATACAAGCGCACGATCACGTACTTCTTGAAGGACGAGCTCCGTACTGCTGCGGGGTCCACTGATCTTCGTCGAATACAAAATGAACCCATAATTCTGATTCAGTTTCTCCATTGGCTCGGGACATGCTCTATGTACTGGGTGAGACAAAACGTCTAACTGAGTGAACAGTGGTGCTGCTTCTGTCATCAACACTTTACCATAAGCTTGTGACTTTATTAACGGCGGTAATTCCAGGGGCGGCAACGTTACGTATTTCTCAATTATTGTCCGAGCTGCATAGAATTTTGCAGTTGGCTTACCGGATTCGTCCAGCAGCGTATCATAATCGTAGCTGGTTACGATGGGCTCATATTTGTCAAAAAGATTTGCCCCATTCATAAATCCAAAATTCGTCCCCCCATGGAACATATAGAAGTTAACAGAGGCTCCTAAAGCCAGCATTTCATCCAAAGTCTCCGCTACTTCAGATTCGGGGCGTGTATTATGCGGTTTCATCCAGTGGTCAAACCATCCATTCCAGAATTCCATACACATCAACGGTCCCGTAGGCTGATATTCACGTAGTTTAGCAAAGGCTTCCTTTGCCCGTGAACCGAAATTCACCGTGGCGAACACTCCGTCAATCATGCCCCCTTGGAGCATATGATCTTCAGCTCCATCTGAAGTAAACAGCAGAACGTCCATGCCGCGGGCGATCATTCCTGCTTTTAGATCATTCAGGTAAGTCTTATCACTACCAAAGCTTCCATATTCGTTCTCTACCTGAAGAGCAAGCACAGGCCCACCGTTAGTGCTTAACAAAGGCCGCAGACGTGGAAGCAACTCATCGAAATAGGCATCCAACTTAGATAAATAGACGTTATCATTACAACGCAGCTGTATGTTATTGTCCGCAAGTAACCAAGCTGGCAATCCACCGAATTCCCATTCCGCACAAATATAAGGACTTGGCCGCAAAATCACGTGCAAACCAAGCTCTCCAGCAAGTCTAACGAAAGCCTCGATGTCAGCAAATCCAGCAAAATTGAAGCTCCCCTCCTCTGGTTCGTGTAAATTCCAAGGAATATAGGTTTCAACAGTATTCAATCCACAAGCCTTCAGCTTCAGCAAACGATCCTGCCAATATTCCGGAACGATCCGGAAATAATGAAGCGCACCAGAAAGCAACCGGATGGGTTGTTCCTCTAATGTAAAATGATCCCCTGATATGGATAACTTTCGCATATAATTTCTCCTCCAACATTGAGATAGACTATTTAATTATAGGTAATAAAAATATCAACCCATATGGACGATTCTAATGAAATATATGGAGAATTCATTGGTTGCTAGAGGCTTTTGTGATGCTATACACTATATTCATAGGGGGTTGTTACGGATGTCAAAAAGAACTCATATTTGGTTAATTACCACAGATCAAATGCGTGCGGACGCACTAGGTATCGAAAACGCTTCCGTACTGACACCTGAGCTTGACAAGCTTGCTTCGGAAGGCACACTCTTCACTGGTGCTTACTGCGCTAGTCCTGTTTGCACGCCTTCACGTTCTTCCATTTTTACAGGCAGGTATCCGCATGTTCACGGTGCCTGGAACATCGGTACCACACTCAGAGAAGACGAACTTACCTTATGCGATCATTTAAAGAAAGCGGATTATAAAACCATCGGTATAGGAAAGATGCATTTCCGCCCTCAGATGAAGGGGGACTTTTCACAAGAATATGAAGAGCCTGCTTATCGTGACCGCGGAAGAGCTTCCGATGGAACGTACTACGGATTTGATGAACATCATATTACGGAAGATAATTGTATCGGGGAATATATGGAGTGGCTTAGAGAGCGCAACCCTGAAGCGGCAGAACGTTTCAGCAAGGACCGTTACAGAGCTTCTAATGCTCAAAACGATGTGTGGGAGAGCGAAATCCCTCCAGAGCTACACCAGTCATACTGGATTGCTGAACGGAGCATCGATGTGATCCTCTCTCACAAAACCGAACAACCGCTATTTTTATGGACCAGTTTCGTCGATCCACATCACCCCTTTGACCCTCCAAAAGCTTACGCGGATATGTACGCTGACACTGACATTCCATCTCCAGCCAGCGAAGCAGACGACGTGCATCTTCGTCCTCCACATCTGCTGCGTCAGAGTCAGGGAGGATATTGGCCTGGTGGCGGTGAGGAGCATTCTCTTGATGAAGCGCATATGAAACGGCTCACCCGAAATTATTATGCGATGATTACCTTCATTGACGAGCAGATCGGACGTATTATAAAAGCTTGGCGTCAAAAAGATATGTACGATGATGTAGTCATCCTCTTCACCAGCGACCACGGAGAATTGCTCGGTGACCATGGGCTGATTTACAAAGGGCCGTGGTTTTATGAAGGGTTAACACGAATCCCGATGATCGTACGCGGTCCTGGGATTGCTTCCGGGCAACGGGTCCCTGCTTTGATGGAACATGTTGATATTGTCCCCACACTGCTTGCAGCCGCAGGTCTCAAAACTCCCTACGGAATTCAAGGTGTGTCACAGATGGAGGTGCTGGCTGGAAGAGAGTCCCATGTGCGCAATTCTGCCCTAACCGCTTATATTGCTCATGATCGCGGCATTAACGCTAAGTGTTTGCGTACAACACGCTATAAGCTGGTGATCTTCGCAGGTGAGACCTACGGTGAATTGTATGATTTGAAAGAGGATCCTCATGAGAACTCCAATCGTTTTGAAGATCCCGATTATAGTGATATTCGCCATTCGATGGTTGAATTGCTCGTCCATCGAATGATTCAAGATCAGGACCCTTTGCCTGAACGCCGGAGTAGCTGGTAAATTCACTAACCTTTCTTTCTATCCTTAACAGACTTAGGGCAACCTGAAAGTTCAGGTTGCCCTAAGTTATGATTATCCCCCCCAATTGGGATGCCTTTAGAATATGAGAAATTGGGCGTCCGGCAATCCATTCGCCGTTGTTTACAAACCCTTCCTCTCGTCCCTCCAGCTCGTGAATAAGACGCTCTCTCCATTCTTTTATGCGCTCGAATTTATCAATACAGCCTATCGCATTAATCTTCTCTGAGGGGTCTGCCGCTAAATCAAAATACTGCTCTTCCCCTGTCTGAGAATACCAAATAAATTTCTCTCTTCCATCCGTTAAGAAGTGGTGGGACTTTTCTCCATAGGCTTGTTCCCCATGAATATAAGATCGCCACAATGTCTGATCTCCCCTGCACAGCGGCAACACACTTTGCCCTTCTACTGTAAATGGTATTTGGACGCCAGCAGCTTCAAGAAATGTGGGCATAATATCGCGAAGCTCTACAATGGAATCAAGCCGGGAGCCGGCAAGAAGTCCAAGCGTTTCTCCCGGATCAAACACTATGAAAGGAATCTTAGCACTTCCTTCATAAGGAAGAGATTTGCGGAAGTAATGGTGATCCCCCATCATTTCACCATGATCAGAAGTAAATAGAATCAAAGTTTCATTTAAAACTCCATACTCCTGCAGCCCATTGATCAACCTCCCAATTTGGTCGTCAAGATGCGTAATTAGCGCGTAATACGCGGCACGGGCACGATCCAATCTGCGCTTTGGCAAATTAGTGAACGAAGAAGTTGGATCCTTAGCTGCGTTTAAGGCCGCACTCTCGTCCACCCAGTCTCCGATTGGAGGATCAGGAAATTCCAAGTCCTTGTACATATCTAGATAACATTGTGGCGGATCCAAGGGGGAATGCGGGCGAACGAAGGAAGACCATAGGAAAAATGGTTTCCCAGGATCTCTTCTTCGCAAAAAGTCTAGCGACTCGGTTACGCACCAATTCGTTGGATGCATCGCTTCCGGCAAGTGCCAGGGGCGGGCAACCGTTGAGGCGTTGCAATCGAGGCCTAAGTCAGTGATATCCGAATTGGTATCAGTTTGTCTTCGCAGCCACTGCAAATAATCGTCCACTTGATCATAGTGTTCACCATGGAACGTTTGGTTCTTATCCCGATTGTAGTGAAGATATCCATCATGAAGCACCACATTATGGAATCCACATAGATTACGTGCAGGATACACATGCATCTTGCCAACACACTGCGTATGATAACCAGCTTGAGCAAGCTCTCCGGCAATCGTATGGGCGTAATTCCATTCAACCTTATCCTGATAACCAACCCGGCCATGTGATCTTTGCCCCATTCCTGTCATGATAGCAGCCCTGGCGGGAATACAACTGGGGGTAGCCGAATACGCGTGCTCAAATAAGATCCCCCTTGATGCCAGAGCGTCCAGGTTGGGTGTCTCAACGACGGGATGTCCCATAATGCTCAGGCAATCAAAACGCATCTGATCTACGGTGATAAGCAGAAGGTTAGGCTGCTTTGTGTCCTTTTGATTGTCCAGATTAGTATCAATCATAACCTCACCCCCTTCTTAAACCCCAGCGATCACGGATGGTGTTGCAATCGTGTGCCATAAATTCGCACTTATCGCCCTGGGGTTGCCCTCGTCAACAAGGCCGTCGAACGTCAGAAGCTCCTCTTCTAATTCAGCAATCTGTTCCACGTTCCCTTCGACATAGCGATTGATTCGATGAATCGCCGTTCTGATTCTCTGAAGCAATCCTCCCATACGAAGATCAAAGACATCAAGACCAAACACCTTATTTTCCTGCTACCATTGCACTCGATAGTCGTCCATGAATTGTCTGGCCAAATCAGATAATTGTGGCAAAGTCACCTTGGCAAAGTGAGCCAATTCCTCTAAATCTCCACGATGATAAGCTTAGCGTATAGAAATCCCGATTTCGCTCTTTATTTCGAGCAAGCGACACAAGCTGGCTTGTACAGAGAATAAGGATTGCCAAGGCGAATTGCGAGTGATCGCCTGTTCGAGCTTTTCTGCACTTTGCTGATAATGCTTCGAATACGCGCTAGGAATAACATGTCGATCGAACAAACCACATAAAATATCTTGATAAAGCAAGTATTTAGCCGGATTGATAGAACATCCCCCCGGTGCCGAATTACCCGGAACCAAGTTGGCCGCATCGAGTGCCATAAAGTCATCATAATTGCCTTGCACGCAGCTACTGAATCTTTCTTTGACATGGTTCTCCACGAAACATCTCGTGTAGCAGAGCTCCGCCCAAAGTTGAAGGGTAGGAAGAACCGAGAAAACGGAAGCTTCAGCGCCATTATCTCCCCATGCGGTAATCAACACTTCTTGAATTCCATACTTAACACAGCTATCATGAGCCAGCAGACTGACATGGCGACTGAATTCATTGTTTGGAGCGAAGCCCATCCATTTCCAAGCACCACCTGCAAATCCAATATGATCATTCAACTGCTTATGTTTGCTTAACATCCCGTCGTATTTCTCCTGCGTTTCCGAATAATAATCCCAGTAGATCAAGGTAACATCTTCAGGAATCAGCTTTACAATATCAGGGCTAATTGGACTTTCAGCATCGTAATATTCTCCGGAACTGGCCAGACGGAAAAACATGTCGCTCCACATCATCGTCTGGAAACCATATTTTCTGGCGATCTCTATAACAGTGCTAAAGTGTTTTAACATTAATGAGGTTCGATCCTGATACCCATGCTTATCCAGGTATTTACCAAGTCCCATCATATGAGCTTCGTCCATCCCGATATTTATGCGGCGACTGCTTACATGAGCCGACATAAAAGCAAACATTCGATCAATTAACTCATAAGTTCTGGGATCATCAATAAGGAGAATATCCTGGAAATCCACAAGCGGTGCATGTGCCTGCCATTTCAACGCTTGGCCGAGATGGGCCAGGGTCTGAATACAAGGAACCAGTTCTATGCCAAATAACGCGGCATACTGATCCAGCTCCCGAATTTGATCTCCTGTATATCGGCCTCGCAAATAGCCGAAATAAGGGTATCCCTCCAGTTCGTAGGTGTCTTCTGTATACAACTGAACCGTTGAATATCCCATAAGCGCTAAACGCCGGATCAATTCCTTATATCCTTCATAGTTAAGAACCGCATTTCGCGAACAGTCTACCATGAAGCCTAACTGTTCATAAACCGGCCGTTCATTAATTTCAACTCGTTCTCCACGGCGTACGTTCTCAAGAAATCGGCTGAGTGCCCGGAACAATTGATGCTCCTGTTCATACGCAATGGTGACCTGAGCCTCATCGTAAGATATTTGAATGCCCTTCCCTTGCTTCTTACAAATCACTGGTATCCCTGAGCGTTCCATTCGAATACTCAATATTCCCGCTACTTCTGAAACAGCTGCTAACTGTTTCTCGGTTAACCCTGTCAAGTGAATGCTAAGGTTCATAGACTTTACCCTCCCAATCTTATAAGTATGCGGTCAGTAGCGCCGCACAGTCTAAGCCATACTTCAAATAATTAAACGGAAGATCCGGGCTACTTCCGCCCGGATCTTCTCTATTCATCCATTATTCAATACCTTGTTCCTTGGCCTTCTCATTTACTTCCTCTATCATTTTATCAAGACCTTTAGCCTTATAATCGTTCACAATGCTATTCCAGTAACTCTCAACGGGTTCTTTGGAAAGCATGATCTTAAGTAAATCATCATGGTCAAGCACAGTAAATTTATCCTTTGTTGGGGTGGACATATAAGTTAACCGAATGTCGTATTCTGGCACCTTTGTATTGTTCTGAATCCAGTCGATGTAATCGACAGCTTCTTTGCGGATTCCTTCATTAGCAATCGTCGGGTTATCCATGTTATAGCTATCTGAAGTTTCATAAGCCACCAAATTCTTCAGAAATCTGCTAGCTGGATACTTCTCATTTAATGAACCCTTTTCAATGACAACCTTCTGCCCATTTTCGAGCTTATAATCTACACCTTCGATGCCATAAGTCAACAGATCCTTGCCTTCAGGAGACAACACATAATCATAGAGTGCCATGATGCGATCCATCTTTTTATCGTCAATCTTATTGCTGAAATAGCTTTCTGACCAGTATGTTTTAAAGATGGCATGTGAGCGTTCACCATCAGGACCGATAAGCGGCTTGAGCGCCTTCACGCTCTCCGTCATATCCTTATCCGGATAAGCTGTTTTCCAGCGTTTTTCATACATATCGCTATTTAAATTTATGAAACCTCCACCGCTTAGAAGAGCAGCTGCTTTGCCTGCTACGAAATTGTCATAGGACTCTGCTGGTTTGACGAGCGCGATGTCTGGATCGATCAATCCTTTTTCGTACATATTCTTCATGTTTTGCAGCGCTGGCAGCGCATTTTTAGAGAATACAGCAGGGATAAACTTTCCATCCTCTTTGATCCATTTAAAATCACTGCCGCTTCCATCACTAGTAGCAACCGGGTTGCCATACAACCAGAAGAATCCGCCCAGCATCTTGGTAGTTGTCGTCGTAAGACCAGTAACATGCTTGCCTTCCGGATCCGACTTTACGATTGCATCAAGCATGGCTTCAAACTCTTCCCATGTCTCTGGCTCTTTGGTGATCCCGGCCTTTTGAGCAAGATCCCAACGATAGAAGACCATACGATCCAGTGCGCTCCAATCAACACTCGGGAACATCCGGCGAGGCACAGTATAATACTTTCCATCTACTCCTAATCCTTTAATATCTGGCGATTCGAAGTATTTTGCAAGGTTTGGATACTTTGAAAGATCCGGGAGCGCTTTGACAACGCCTTGATTCACCCATTTGCGCTGATATTGCGTGCCGACGGCGTCGATCGCGAAAATGTCTGGCAATTGGCCGGAAGCGGCCCACATTTGAATCTTCTGGGTATAGTCATCCCAAGACAAATTGACAGGTTTTAGTGTGATGTTGAATTTCTCCAATACTTGTTTAGCGATCGGGTCCTTTTCGATGTTAGCAATCTCGGCATCCGCATCCCAAAACCCAAGAGAAATGGTCATTGGATCCTTGTAAGGATTATCCGTGGAGTTAGAAGAATTCGGAGATGTTTCACCGTTTGAACCAGCCTGCCCTTTGCCGTTATTGCCTCCACCGCAAGCCGTGAGTACTGAAGCCAACAAAGTTATACATAATGCCAATGTCATTATTTTCTTTCTATGCATGCTTGAAACCTCCCTTTATACTATTTTAGGATAGAATCAATCTATTTAAAATCTTTCTTATCCTTTTATTGAACCCACCATAATCCCTTTATTAAAATGCTTCTGCAGGAACGGATAAACAACAATAATCGGAATACTCGAAACTACAATCGCTGCCATTTGAAGTGCAGGTGTGTAGACCTTCCCCGTCTGCTCCTGCTCGGCCATCGTTTGTGCCATTTGGCTTAGCAAGGAATTCGAAGTAATAAGTGTCTCCCGCAGATAAATCTGAAGTGGTGCTTTTGCAGCGTCACTGATAAAAATCAGCGCATACCACCATTCATTCCATCTTTCCACTGCATAGAACAAAGCAAAAGTCGCCATGAATGGAGCAGAGATCGGAATAATGATTTTGAAAAGAATGTACAGATCATTCGCCCCGTCCAGCTTAGCCGATTCTTCCAAGCTTTCTGGAATGGTATTGAAATAGTTTTTCATAATGATTAGATAAAACGTATTGAGACCCGCGGGGATGATCATGACGAGTATATTGTTTACGAATCCTAGATCCTTAACGACTAAGTAAAAAGGAATTAAACCGCCATTGAAAAACATAGTGAACAAGATCAAGCTGAGCATTATGTTTCTGCCGGGCATACCCCGCTTGGATAATGCGTAAGCTCCCGCCACAGAGATTGTCATACTGAACAACACGCCAACCACAGTTACGATGACAGAATTAAAGATGGAAGTCCAAAACTTCATATCCTGAAGCAAAAGCTTGTAAGCGGACAGGTCAAACGAAAGCGGAAAAATATAAAAGTCACTTTTACTAATCGCTTCGAACTTTGCCACAGAGATAATAAGAACATTATAGAAAGGAAAAAATGTTACTATTGCTAGGAGCCCCAGAACCACGAATGCGACGATATCGAAGACACTCCACTTTTTTCTCTTTTTAACCGTTGTGTCGGTCACTTGCTTCTCCCCTTTTCCTGCAGATTAATACAGCCCTTCCTCGCCCATCTTCTTAGCGAACGTATTGGCCGCCCATAAAAGGATTAGGCTGATAATGGACTTGACGACACCCACGGCGGTCATATATCCAAAGTCTCCTCCAATCGTGAAGGAAGTCCGATAAATGTAAGTATCGATCGTGTCGGCAACCGAATATACCGGCGAACTATACAGGTTGAAAATTTGCTCGAAGCTCGAACCTTGGGTTAGTAGTTGTCCAACTTGAAGGATTAACAGAACTGCGACTGTACTCTTCAAACCCGGCCATGCGATGTTTAGCAAACGGCGAAACCGGTTCGCTCCGTCCACTTCAGCCGCTTCAAACAGCTCAGGATTGATCCCTGCCAGAGCCGCCAGGTAAATGATTGAATCCCAACCGATCTCTCGCCACACATGCGTGATATACAGAACGGGTCTGAATGCATTTTCATCGACAAGAGGAGAATTCGGATCTCCACCAAACAGCATGATGATCTGGTTATAAATCCCGTCCTTGCTTAAAATATTGATAATAATCCCCGACAGTACAACCCACGATATAAAATGCGGGAACGTCAGGATCGTCTGAAAAAACCGCTTCATTTTTGTCCTGGAAAACTCATATAAAACAATCGCCAGGATAATGGGCATCGGGAAATGAGTGACCAGCTTCATCAAGCTGATAATGACCGTATTCCAAAACGCCTTGCGAAAATCGGGGTCGGTCAGCAGTGTTTGAAAATTCTCCAAGCCAACCCAAGGACTTCCCAGAATCCCCTCACTGTAATTAAATGTTTTGAACGCTAGCGTTACACCGTACATGGGAGCATAGCTGAAGAGGGCATACCAGATTAACACCGGTAGAACCATGAGGTAAAAATACTTGTACTGTAAAATCGTTTTTCCTAAACTTTGCTTTGGAGCACGAGTTTTTAAGCTTCGTTTAGGTGTACGAGCGGTTACAGAATCAGCCAATCTTCTCCCCACCTTTCTGTATGAGTTTGTTATGCTTGTAAGCGATTTATATGGTAAATTATATCGGGAGTGTAAATTCTCTTGTATAGAGAATACAACTCCGATCATGTGGATTTTTCACACCTTTGCGGGAGACCTTCCTGTGGCACGTAATATCGGACATAGTGAGCGTAAGATCGTCCATACCCCCCTTGGTCCACAATCGCTAGGATAAATCTAAGAGCTCTATAAAGAGAGGGGGATTCACTTATGCGTTCAGTAATTATTGCAGATGATGAGAAGTGGATTGTAGAAGGAATTAAAGCAGGAGTGAATTGGAAGAAATACGGCTTTGAAGTGATCGACGATGCCGAAAATGGGCAAGAAGCCCTTCAATTAATTCAATCGCTTCGCCCCACCCTTGTTCTAACAGATATCAAGATGCCTGTTATGAATGGACTAGAGCTCATTCAACGTGGCAAGGCCATCGCGCCTGATACGATCTTTATCGTACTCAGCGGACATGCCGAGTTCGCTTATGCACAAAAAGCAATGAATTATGGTACTTTCGGATATTGTCTCAAACCCTTTGAAATCGAAGAAATTGAAGGAATGCTCAACCGAATAGCCCAGCAACACGATTCCAAGACAGTTAAAGAACAACCTATCCACGACTTCGAACTTTATGAAGCGGTTTGTTCCGGAGATCTTGAACGAATTAACTTATGGTTGGATGAGAAGAAAATACCCTTGTCGAAAGATACCCCTCATATCCCCATTGTTATCCAAGGGTTAAGTTCACCTGTAGATGTCAGGCAGTTCTCTTCCCTGGTCTTCCCAATGAGCCGCCGTCGGTATGGTTACTTATTGGAAGAGTGCCAATACGAAGTCTTCCTCCAGGGTCTTAAACAAACAGAAGTTGTACAAGAGTGCGGAGTCGGGATCGGTCCTCCTATTTCGGATATACACCAATTGGATGCGTCTTTAGAGTCCGCCTCTCATGCTGCTTTCAGTATGTTCACAACGGGGATGCCCGGATGTTACCGGGTGAATCCACAACAGGAAATACCGATCGACGAGAAGCTCAAAGAGATTTCCCGGATTCTTCATAATAAAGACCGTCTCGGTTTCATAGCAGCCATGGAATCGATAAAGAAATTATTCAAAGAGGGAACGTTCACCATTAAAGAAGCCTATTTGCTCTATACATCGATCCTCTACTTATTTCCTCGGGAAGGGACTCGGGTTAGCGGCCGTTTTTTTGAAGGATATGAACAGCTCTATTATCGGTACGGCACGGCTGAAGCTATGATCGATGATCTGATTCTTATGACACTTGATATTTTTATGAACAGAAACGAATCTGATATTTCACGAATCTCAAACCACAAAGTCAAAGAAATCATGTTATACATCCGCAACCATTTCAATCAAGAAATTTCGATCCAGCAATTAGCCAATCAGTTTTTTTTAAGCCCAAATTACTTATGCCAATTATTCAAAAAAGAGGTCGGCGAGACCATCATCGAACATATCAGTCGTTTACGAATTGAATACGCTTGTAAAACGCTGATCGAAACCAACCTTTCCATTTACCAAATCGGTGAGAAATGCGGTTTTCAGGATTATTTCTATTTCACACGAATTTTTAAGCGGCATCTCAAAATGACACCTACACAATATAGGGAACAAAACAATGAAGACATTTAAGAGACTATCCATCCGTACTCAGGTTTTGCTATTCGGGTTATTTATTGTTGCCATTATCCCAATCATCGTTTCACGAGTCTACCAACTATCAAGCGAGACTATCATTAATCAAAATACGCAATACAATACGGAGCTGGTCTCCCTCCTCAAACAACGGATTTCTGACAACTATGCCAACGTCTCTTCCATGATGATGAATGTGGGTTACGATTCGACCGTCCAAAAGTTCCTAGTCGAGAATGATAAGCTTCGAGTCTACGATCTATCCCAAAAAGTTGAAGGATTGTTGAGCATCGCCCGAAATATGAACACGGATATCTTAGATATTATTGTTATCGGTAGCTCAAACACACGTATTTCCTTAGCAGGAAGAACAAAATATGCTATCGATCTTATGAAAACAGCTGAGGAGGATGGAATCGTTCATTATCGCGGATACAGTCCTCCAGACAAAGTCATCGACAAGAGAAAACTGCTTTTCGGGATGAACATCTTCGCTTCAGGTGACACGTCCCTATATGGTGAAAAAATTGGCTATCTCGCAGTTATTGTAGATATGAAAGCCATTCAAACTGAAATTTCTGAGTATCCCCGATTGGTCGGAACCAGCTTTTTTATGATGGATGATAAAGGCATGATCTACTCTAATAGCAATGAGCCGGAGGATATGCTCCAGCAGTTTCAAACTCGGGCAACTGGAAGGGATGGAGAGTCCATCGTCGAGACGGTTCATGGAAAGAAATATGCAATTCAGTCCTTTAGCTTACCGGAGATCTCTGGAAAAATCATAACTGCTGTTCCTGTCCATAATTTAATGAAAGAACTGGAGAAATTGAAGAAGGTCAGCTATGCTCTTCTAGCCTTAATCTTGCTGGTCGTCTCTATTCCCTATTCTGTACTTATGATGAATCTCTTAAGACCGTTGTCTAGGCTTATGCGCTATATGAATCAATTAAAGGGTGGAAGTCTGGGGATATTGAACAACAAGGTCGATTTAAAGGGCTATGCTGAGATTGAAATCATCTCTCGACAGTTCAACGATATGACCACACGGATCCACGATTTGACGGACCAATTAATCGATGCTTCAACTCAACTTTATCTGACCGATCTGGAAAAGCAGCGGGCGGAATATTCGTATTTACAAAGTCAAATTAATCCGCATTTCTTAAGCAATACTTTAGATACAATCAAGGGCGTTGCGATCGTAAAAGGAAATCGGGATATCTTCGAGATGACTACCGCCTTAAGCACAATGCTCAAGTACAGCATCAAAGGCAAAGAGGAGGTAACTCTTGGGGAAGAGCTGAAAATCGCGGAATCTTGTGTGAGGATTTACCAAGGCCGTTTCCCGGACAAATTTACTTACAAGCTGTTGTGTCCACAGGAATGGCTACACATTCCCGTGCCTAAAATGATCCTTCAACCTATTGTTGAAAATGCGCTTGGTCATGGGCTTGAGGCACAAGGACAAGGAATTTTGCTGATCTCCGTAGAGAAAAACGAAGCGGGGCTGCTTGAAATCGTGGTTGAAGATAATGGTGTAGGTATCGATACAACAAGACTGGAACAACTTACGGAGTTGCTGGCTGGTAAGAATATAGAATCAGGAGATCATATCGGTCTCCTAAATGTCAATAATCGTCTAAATCTTAAGTATGGCGATCCTTGCGGCGTTCTGCTGTACAGTAAGGAGGGTAGCGGGACGAAGACCGTTTTGAGGCTTCCCGGATCTTTAATAGATCCACAAAAAGCGAGAACATAAATAGGGAGGTTGCCCATTCAGGGCAACCTCCCTTTCATATGTCTTTCATTCACCGCATTTACTAGGATATTATTAAGCATCCTATAAGGATGAGCTCAGATACTCTTTGGCATGGTAGGGTCCACCTTCCATAAGTACCGTCCATAATGGATCGATATCACAATCCATGGAGCCCATCATATGATCATGCCATTCATTCAACAGATAGACAGCCTCCATACAAACGTCTTTACGCACTTCGGCGAGATTATGTTGTTCATAAGGATCATGCTTCAAATCAAACAGCATTTCTTGCGGGAATCCATGGTGTCCGTCATGATAGGTACGTATATATAACCAATCCGCAAACCGGACGCTGCGTTGACACACATGCGCGCATTGTGAGATTACGAGATACTCACGCCCTCCCAAATTCCCCTCCAAAATAGCACCTGCATAACTTTCACCATCCCAAGAAGCAGCCGCTTTCAAATTCAAAAGGCTCGCTAATGTAGGTCCTAGATCAAGGTGATAATGTAGCCCCTCCTCCACGATTCCCTTCTTGCCCCCTGGCCAGCGAACAATCATCGGAATACGGCAAGTCGCCTCGTCTGCTGTGCCATGTTCGGAGTAAATTCCTAGTTCACCCAGACTCTCTCCATGATCCGCAGAGATCAAGATAGCCGTATCTTCCATCACGCCAAGTTCTCTCAGCTTAGAAAAAACTTTCCCGAGATGCTCGTCCAGATACTTAACTCCAGCATCATAGTTGTCAAAGATAACACGCAGGTCATCACGGTTCTCTATCTCCTGCTGATGCCTGAAATGCTGCTGATAATGCGATTTCGCGAGCGCATTCATATCTTCAATACTATGCTGCCCCTTCTTATTTCGGTGAAGCTCAAACACTTCTTCCGTGATCCAATCGGGTAAAGGCTCCTTCTCGAACGGATTACCGTAGCTCTCGGGTGTACGATAAGGTGTATGCGGATCCCAGAAATTCAGGTGCAGAAACCAATTTTCGGACTCCCCGTTATCCTCAATCCATTTAAGTGCCACTGGAAGCACCTGCTCTGCCGTCTCATGCCCTCTGCCACCAACATTAAACACTTCTTGGAACCCGGCGTTAAAGGTCCACGCCGAGTGTCGTTCGGAGAAGGTGCTGATCGATGCGGTTTTCATCGCCGCTTGCCTTAATATAGCCGGAAGGCTCTCCATCCCCAGACGGTCATTGAATTCACGTTTGGCTCCTTCTCTACGCATATCAGCAGCGGTTCCGCCATGCCCTACAATCCCATTATGAATGCCAAATCGCCCCGACATTAAGGCGGAACGAGACGGCAGGCAAGGAGCATCTGAACAATAGTAGTTGGTAAAGGTGACACCTTCTTTAGCGATTGAATCGATATTCGGGGAGGTATTCCGATGATAGCCATAACATCCCAGATGGTCCGGGCGAAGCGAATCCAAATCCAAATACAAGATTCTCATGAGTTATTCCCTGCCTTTCCTTTTCATCGAAATGGTTACGCTCGATTCGGGGAGCTTAGAATGATCTGCTCATGCTTATAAGAGTAAATGAATATGGAAAACTCCGCTATGGAGCAGCGATGTTTGTTTTTGTAAATTCGATACTTTTCCGGTACTCTGCCGGCCCCTTGCCGTATTCGCCACGAAATACCTTGCTGAAGTGTGAAGCATCATAATAACCACATCTCTGGGAGATATGCTCGATTGTATAATCCGTATATTCCAGCATTTGTTTAGCTTGCTGCAGCCGCAATTTTCGCAGCATTTGCATGGGTGTCAGTTTATATATTTTCTGAAATGCCCGGCTAAAATAAACAGGATTCATATGATAGAGCTTGGAAAGTTCCTCTCTACTAATCTCCTGATCAAGCCTCTCCTCCATATATTGCAACGCTTCGTTAAAGCGGTCCGTGATAAAGGGATCTCGTGAAGAGCGGCGCCCGCCAAGCTTGGTACTCTCCATAATTTCATAAAGAAGAAAAAATGCCAATGAACCGACCTGAACATTCCTGAAATCATCTTCCTCCTGCAACCACAGGCTTCGCAACTCGTCAAACCTTCGCTCATATTCGCTTCGATCCCGGACCCGAATCACCTTGCCTAAAGGGAATAACTTAAAAAAGTCATCTCCGTCTTTAACTTTAGCGTTAATATTAAACAGATAATGTATCCCATCCGTTTTGGAGATCACATTGAAAGGCTCGTTAGGACGGTGGATCATCACGTCTCCGGCAGAAGCAACATATTCTCCTTCGAAGGATGTCGTCAATACCTCACCTTTTTGGATATAAGAGACGGTATAACAAGACTGGACGTAATCGAACAGGATCCGCTTCTGATATTGAATCTTTAGGACGTCCAGCACGCTGATGTCAAACTGACTATGGATGATAGAGGACAAGGAAGTTCCTCCTTCTTATGTAGTAGTCGTAAAAGTGCTCTAACTTGTATAATCAGCCGCACATCGAAAGCCAATATTTCCGGCAGAGCTGTCTGGAGTATTTTTGCTTCTAGCCGCCACCCGATAACGGTTGCAGTAAGATTTATGGCACAAATATGATCCTCCACGCATCGATCTTGCGACACCACTTACTGGACCTTTCGGATTCACGGCTTCGGAAGATAAATGATAGTCCTTAGTAAACCAATCCGCGCACCATTCCCACACGTTTCCTGACATATTATAAAGACCATAGCCGTTAGGCAGATAGGACCTTACAGGTGCGGTACCTGCAAAACCATCGCTGGCATGATTTTTATCGGGAAACTTTCCCTGCCATATATTACAACGATGTTCTCCGTCTGGTTTTAATTCGTCCCCCCAAGGATACCGTTTCTGAACCAGTCCTCCTCGTGCGGCATACTCCCACTCCGCTTCCGTAGGCAGACGTTTACCAGCCCAACGACAATATGCATCCGCATCATGCCATGATAGGTGAATAGCCGGGTGATCAAGTCGTTCATCTACTTTGGAATCCGGACCTTCAGGATGACACCAATCCGCTCCCTCCACCACCCACCACCAAGGGGTTTGTGTGGCTACTTGGGTCACCTTTTTCCCAGTCTCCATGGAAACAAAAGAATGAAACACGTAAGACCATCCAAAACGTTCCGCATCTGTAGCATAGTTTGTTTCCTTGATAAAAGCAGCAAACTGCTTGTTCGTAACCGCCGTTGCATCCATCAAAAAGGAAGATAAGGTAACCTTCCTAGTCGGACCTTCTCCATCTGCGGGGAACCCTTCCTTATCATCCGTCCCCATAAGAAAAGTGCCTCTAGGGATAAGGATCATGTCCGAGAAATCTTTCACCCCTGTTACTCCTTGAACCGTTGTGTTCTCCTTACAAACATCAATAGATTCTTGTTTCGCGACTTGATTTCGACTAGCTGAACAACAAGCCCGTATATTCTCTGACATGATTTACCTCCAATCTGGGATCGTCCCGGCTCTGTCTAAAAAAAAGCTACCCCAAGAATGCCAGAAGCAACGATAATGGTGAGCGGATGCAGCTTATATTTCATTAAACCATAAAGTGCAGCGAATACAATGATCAACATGCCAAGGGTCTGCCAAGTAATAAAAGCATGTTGCACGCTATTTAAGCCAAAACGAATCGCAGCATAGGCAATCAAGCCTGTAATCACTGGCCGCAAACCATAAAATAACGTTTTAATCCATTGACTGTCCCTCACCCGATAAAAGAAGACGGAAATAACGATGATGATTAAAAATGAGGGCAGAACCATGCCTAATGTTGACACAATCCCTCCTTCGATTCCGGCTATACGATATCCGATCAAGGTTGCACTGTTCGTTGCAACAGGCCCGGGTGACATCCCTGCGATGGAAACTACCTCTTGGAATTCCCCTTCGGATAACCAACCCCCAGCCATGGCTTCATGCTGAATCATCGGAATGATGGCGTACCCTCCTCCAAACGAGAGAAGGCCAATTTTTATAAAAGTGAAAAACAAACTCCAAATCACATCGCTTCCCCCTAGATGTAATACTCCGGATAATTCGATTCTTCATCAGAAGCTTTCAAGGACTCCTTCTCCGTTCGAACTTGGAGCCCTAAGAGCTGTTTAATTTGCAGATATACAAACCCAATACATAAACCAATTGCAATCACGTAAATGGGATTAATTCCGAAAACCAGTAAAACAACCGGTATAACTAACGCCGTAACAGCGGTAGTCTTGTCAATTATAGCGTTCTTGGCCATTCGATATGCAGCTACTAGGATCAAGGCAATAACAGCACCATTTATCCCTTTCATAGCGGCAATGACTTTTGGCTGGTCTGCCAGTTGGGAGTATACGGCGCTAAGCAAACAAACAATGATAAAGGTCGGAATCGTTATCCCTGCGATTGCAGCAATCGCACCCTTCACACCAGCAAGACGATAACCAATGAATGCTGCTGCATTTACACCTACACCCCCAGGTGCAGCACCAGCTAAAGATAGAATTTCATCCATCTCCTCTTCACCCAGCCATTTTCGTTTAGCGGAAATTTCCCGTTCGATCATAGGGATCATCGCATAACCTCCCCCGAAGGTTACAGGACCAATTCGAACAAATACCCAAAACAACTGAAACAATAGACTTATCCTCAGGTCTGTATTCGGTATCATATTTGTTTTCATAGTTGTTCTCATGGAATCCACCCTTATATAATCTGTCGTAATTTCATTATATCACTTTTTCCCAAAATGGAATTAAGTTTTTTGAACGGTAAAATACAACCAAGGGTTTATGAGTTATACTATATTCATGTTAATAAATACAAACTATATAAAAAACGATCTTACAAGTTCATCCTATATATAGCTTGGAGGTATATCGTGGAAAAGCGCTCGACACATATTCCGTCACCAAAAAAACTCCTATACGACCGAATCGCCGAACAAGGCACTGTTTCCAAGTTGGATCTTTTACAGACATTTTCGCTTACCAAAAGCACAATGACCCGGATATTAGATGAGATGACGGAAGAAGGCTTGCTGATAGAAAGCGGATTTGGAGAATCTAGCGGAGGCAGAAGACCTATTTTATACCAGATCAATCCTTCGTACGGTTATATAATCGGTTTAGAGATTTCCAGGGTGTATTCTTCCCTTGGTTTATTTGATATGCAAATGAACCCAAAATCAATAGTTCACTGGCGAATGGATCAGGCATTCACACCTGAAAGATTTATAGATCATATCAGTATTCAAATACGGGCTTTCCTTAGGGACCATCAGTTAGTGGACAGTCAAATCATCGGGATAGGAATAGGGGCTGTGGGGCCACTTGATCGGGAACAAGGCTTGATCCTAAAACCGCTGCACTTCCCTTCTTCAGGCTGGAACAATCTGCCGATTTGCAAACTGGTAGAGGAACGGACGGGGTTCAAGGCATGGTTGGACAACGGTGCCAATTCTGCACTGCTTGGGGAACGATGGTCTATCCGTCACGCAAACATTCAGCATATGCTTTATGTACATGCTGGAGCAGGACTCCGCTATGCGATGATGTCGCATGGAAGTATTGTTCATGGCACAATGGATATGGAAGATGCAATTGGTCAAATGATCATCCAGACAGATGGACCCCGATTAAATCATGACGGGAACTACGGGGCTCTGGAAGCATTCGTATCTGTGCAGGCACTAGAACAAAGTGCGCGCTCAGAGGCGAAAATGGACAACGATCTGATCCTCCAAAGATATAAAGTGGCGCCTGAGAAGCTGACTTATGATGTATTGGTACAAGCCTTTAGAGACGGTAATCCACACGCGCGTGAATTATTTACCCAAGCTGCCAGCCACTTCGGGATCGGACTCGCCAACGTTATCAACCTGTTTCATCCAGAGACCATCATTCTAGGCGGTGCACTCATTCACTCTCACGAGTTGTTTTTCCAAACAGCGGTGGAGGTGGCACAGAGAAACACTTACCGTTATCCTGAATACCAACCTCACTTCTCCCTAGGTATATTAAAAGAAGAAGCTGTGGTGACGGGTGCGGCAATAATGGCGAGAAATCATATGGTTCTATAACATAACAAAAAGGTTGTTCCCAATCCTTTGCATGACTGTTGGGACAACCTTATCTAGTCAAAGCTATAATGCCTGACAGCAATTTTTGAATTTCTTCCCGCTTCCGCAGAAACATGGATCATTTCGACCCGGAAGTGGTTTTGCACTTTTCCTGTACTCCAGCATCCGCTCCGATCTAAGTCGGTTCGCCAGTAATAACATGCGTTCATAGGCGTATGAGTAGAACATTTTGTAGCTATGGCAGAAATAATCAACCTCAGTCCGATCATTAACATCAAGCCAATTCCGGTTGCGCGGACATCCCCCATTGCAAAAGCTAAGGTACTCACACTTATAGCATGATTCATTCATATTGGGCTTCATTAACAAAAAATCATCATATACTGGGCTGCTTAGCAGTGCTTCCAAGTCAGTTTGGCCGATATTTCCTAGCCTATTCTCTTCATCAATAAAGAAATCGCAAGGGTAGGCATCCCCGTTCGTTTCAAGCACCATCATCTTCGGGCAACATGAGTTGTGAACGCATAACTCTGCCTCACGATGCATGAATACAAGAAGCATATTCTCAAAAATACGAATAGGAAGCTCTGGGTACCCACCGTTGTACCAAAGGTCAAATGTACGGCATAAAAAGACTCCGTATTGTTCAGGTGTAATTCGGAAACGTCCCGCTACTTCACTTTTCTGAGAAACAAAATCCATGCAGGGGATAAACTGAATATTAGGAAATTCGTGTTCTAGATATAATGCCATCAACTCATCTGGTTTCGTCACGTTATCTTCATGAATCACCGTCAGAATACTATACTCCACACCCTCATTCTGTAAATGACGAATCCCACGCATAACTAGATCATAACTGCCTTTCCCCGAACCCGTTACACGATGAGCATCATGAATAGGCTCTGGGCCATCCAGACTAATCCCGACCAAAAAGTTATACCGTTTAAAAAATTTCGCCCATTTCTCATGGATAAGCGTTCCATTGGTCTGCAGTGCATTACTGATCATCGTATGAGGCGGAGCGTACTTAGCTTGAAATGAAATCACTTGTTCAAAATACGGAAGTCCGGCCAATAATGGCTCCCCACCCTGCCAAGAGAAAGTCGCTATCCCTGATGATCTTTTCATGTACTGAGCGATAAACCGCTCCAGAAGCTCCGTATCCATCACCCGGATCGGTTGCTGAGGATGTCCCCCGGCAGTACTGTAATAGCAATAATCACAGGCTAGATTACAATCCTCTGAGACGGTTTTCCACATGACATGAAGGGTCTCCTGCTTAGAGGTTTGTATACATGCAGTCATACGATTCTGCCCCTCCTATGTAATACTATCTTTGTAGAACCTAATTCCTATTTGTTCAATTAAATCATAGATCTGCAAGTCAACAATGAGTAAAACATCATAGCTGGTCAAATAACTGGGCAAAAAAAAAACTGCACTCCCCATTGTCCGTTGGGACAAAGCAATAAGGGTGTGCAGTTTCTTTGTGGATGAGTCTAACGGTAGTTAGAGACTAGTCTTATTAATTACGGACGTATTCTCTATTTGCTGTTTCCAACATGGATTTCCAATCCGCAAACTTCGTCTCCCTAACAACATGACGATCAAACAGTTCATCAGGTATGTCAGCAACATCTTCTTCTGTCTTTACTTGAAAGTTCCCTTTGGTTACAAACTCATCGAAACTTTTGTAATTGGAATACTTACTCATAAACGCTTCATTAAACAATTTCTCGAAAGAGATGTGATTGGGATCTTCTTGATACGTTTTCTGTCCTTGTAACTCATTCATTAATTCTTCCATGGTCATTGGTTTTTGTCTTCTCAAATTACCACTCCTAATTTTCTGTTATAGTTGTAGAATATCATGTTAATCCATAAATCACACGAATCCTAAGCTTACCATAATTTTGACGATTTCACCTTTCAAATTTCACTTAATATGCAAATAGTCGGCCTCTATACTTAAAATACAACAAAAAACCTTCCTTATTCATAAGGAAGGCTTCTTATTATTAGGACAATTTCACCAGGCTGTAGTTTTTCTTACCCTTACGGATAATGATAAAACGTCCGCCGATGGCTTCGCTGGCTGTAACTTCAAATGCTACATCGCTAACTTTTTCACCGTTCATGGAAATTGCGCCTTTGGTGATGTCTTCACGCGCTTGACGTTTGGATGGCTCAATTCCTAGATCTACCAGCCACTCCACGATATTTTTGGACTCCAATGTCGTTTCGTAGGTCGGCATTTCCTTGAAGCCTTGCTCGATCTCGTCAGCGGTCAGAGATTTAATATCTCCACTGAACAGAGCGGCAGTAATACGTTTAGCCTGCTCCAGCAATTCCTCACCATGCACGAATCTGGTCATTTCTTCAGCCAGTGTTATTTGCGCTTCACGTTTATGCGGTTCGGTCTGCACCTTTTCTGCAAGTGCATCAATTTGTTCTTTAGAGAGGAATGTAAAGTACTTCAGGTATTTCACAACATCACGGTCATCTGTATTCGCCCAGAACTGGTAGAATTCAAAAGCTGTCGTTTTGTTCGGATCCAGCCAAATGGCTCCGCCAGCTGTTTTACCGAATTTTGTACCATCGGCTTTCAGCATAAGCGGGATGGTAAGTCCGAATGCTACCGCCTCAGAACCTTCTTTTTTACGAATCAGATCTAAGCCACTTGTGATGTTCCCCCATTGGTCAGAACCACCGATTTGCAGCTGCACATCTTCATGCTGGAACAGGTGCAGGTAGTCCAGGGATTGCAGGATTTGGTAGGAGAATTCCGTAAAGGAAATTCCGCTGTCCAATCTGCTCGCTACAACATCCTTGGCAAGCATCGAATTGATGCTGAAGTTTTTACCATAGTCACGCAAAAATTCGATAACATTGATTTTATGCGTCCAATCGTAGTTGTTCACCATGCGGATTTGATTGTCGCCATCAGTCACGAACAGTTTTTTCATCTGTGCTGTAAGTGCGTCAACGTTGGCTTGGATTTGCTCCAGCGTTTGCAAAGAGCGTTCAGATTGACGCCCACTTGGATCACCAATCGTTCCCGTAGCCCCACCAATAAGAATCACCGGACGATGTCCTGCCAGTTGAAATCTTTTGAGCACCATGAATGGAATCAAGTGGCCAATATGCATACTGTCACCTGTTGGATCTACACCGCAGTACAGGGATACCGATTTTTGATTGGTCAGTTCTCTAAGCCCTTCGGCATCTGTTTGTTGATTGATGGCATCGCGCCATTCTAGTTCGTCGATAATATTCATTGCCTTACACCCCTCAAAATTAGTAGTTATCCTATAAATGAAACATCAGTCCGCCAAGCGGAAACGGTTCGCCCTCCTGATTAGGACGGGACCGTTTCAGCGAGAAATATAAGGAGTATTGATGAAGTGAACCCTATAAATCCTTATATTTAAAAACAAAAAAAATCGTCCCCTTGTCTATTGTAGACATAGGGACGATTGAATAACCGTGTTACCACCCAGATTGCATCCATGAAACGCTTATGCTCAAGCATACCATTGATACCACTCTTGACGAGATATCGTTCGCCATTCCGCTCGGTGTTACCCGAGATACTCCAAAGTGTAATTCGCAAGCTTAGTGTGTACCGGGTTTCATCAACCCCCGGCTTTCTGGAACAGGGACTAAGTTACTACTGGGCTCCTTCAACGTATATCGTATATAAGATTACAGCCAGTATAGTGAAATAATTCTTTTATGTCAACTATCTTCAGCAGAGAATGCCGTCACACACTTCTACTGTAAAGCGCTACTAGGCATTTCCACTTTTTTTCTGATACAATTACGAAAAAAGAGGTGAACGAATCCGCATGCTAGATCCTATCGATAACCATATTTTGATGCGTCTGGCCCAAAACAGCAGAATTTCCTATACTGATCTAGCTAAAGAAGTCAGTTTATCAAGTGTCGCGGTGAAAGATCGTATTGATCGGCTAGTCAATCAAGGGATTATTGAACAGTTCTCGATTGTCATCAGTGCTGAAAAGCTAGGAAAGAAAATCTCCGCCTACCTGGAACTTGAAGTAGAACCTGCTCATTTAAATCATATCGTCGATGTATTAAAGGAAAACGAACGCGTAGCTGTATTATACGAAATGACGGGACCATGTATTCTGCATATTCACATCTTGGTAGAGAATCTTGAAGAGATGGAACGGTTTATGCATGAATCAATCTACTGTCTGGATGGACTGGTACGTGTAGAAAACCAAATCTTATTAAAACGCCACAAAAATCAGGACGGATTGAATATATAAGAAAAAGAACCGCCTATAAAGACGGTTCTTTTCTCATATGGATTTTTTTAGGATTATCGAATAATTGCTATTTCGTCCTACTCTGTCTTAGCCAGCTTAGCTTTATAAAAGTTCACGAAATATTCGCTGACCACGATCTTCCCGTTCACAACACTTATTGGGGCTACAAGCTTCACTGTCTCTCCGTTGTAAATCCCCGTTGTCGCTCCAACCTTCATCTCCAGAACATTGCCATTGTAGCTTAGCGTAACTGTCTTAGTGGCTGGCTGCCAGCCAACCTTTGCTCCAAAGTTCTCAAAGCTGCTCCGTAAAACCACGGGCTTGCGCTCGGAATCGCCGAATTGACCTTTATCAATTAAGGCGTGTACGCCCCAGTTTCCATCCACCACTTGTGTAATTCCAAAATCAGCTGACACAGACATCAGAGAGTACGCTTCATCTTCGCTCAATTCCATTCCAGCCATTAAAAAATCTTTTGTTTTATGAGCGGCATCCTTCATGGCTTTGTCGATGGACGAGTTTTTGAAGATATCCGCCTGAGCACTAGCCCCCAGCTCCTCCAAATAATTGGCGTAGCTGAATCCATGTACAACCCACTCGTTCTCATTTTCAAGTAATGGGAAGTTTAAACCTTTCAGCTTGTTGTTAAGCGATGCTTTTTTATGAAGAATGACTTGTATATCCCCAGTGACCGATGTCTCGATCGCAGTTCCGTTAATCTCCGAATCACCTTGACCGGCATGCGGGTCACCGATCGACAGAAGTGCACCAGCTACGGATACTGGATAATACATAGTTGCACCTTCGGTAATCCGCCAATCATCTACGTTACCGCCGTTGTAAGAAGGTGGAACGGAGTCAACAACATCCGCTTCTTTCGGCGCCACACCCATTGTACCAAAGTGGAGACGTACCGGAATTTTCACGCCTTTTAGCACATCGAAGTTCTTATCAATCGTATTATGGTCAACGATAACACCCGGGTAGTCAATTGTCGGGTGCACTTGACCATCTGGATCGGTTTGCACAGACCATTTGTAGTTATATACAGCTGTTGCATAATCTGTTCCACCCTCCGTATCCATCTCGTAGATAGTTACTACCTCACGCTTTTTCGGCTCCTCTACCATATCTCCGTATAGATAGCCCCAGTTCGCTGCGGCATTCACGCCATATGTTTTGCCAGCGTATTGGTCATTCCCATTTGGTCTCAGCTTCATGTCCAGAATCTTAACTTCCAGCACATCTCCTGGTTCAGCACCTTCAACAGCGATAGGACCTGTCATAATGTGTACGCCTGGCCCGCGGAGCGCTTCGTTCTTCTCCCCTTCAATCCAGTGGAAAATATCCTCTACTCCCGCATCTCCTTTAATCATCCGCTCGTAATCATCCCCTGAGTGATGTGTAATGGCCTCAACCGTTACGATGTCTCCCGAATGCACAGTTAGAGCTGGATCTCCCTTACCTATATTCCCCCATCGAACAGTTTCCGAATTCGCCTTCAGTACATGGGTTTTGGGTTTATACGCATCGTTCGATGTGTTAGCATACATAACACTCGATAACGAGTTCACCCCTAAAAACAGGGATAACGTGACACCTACATTACGAATTATTTGTTTTTTCATACGAAAATCCTCCATCCCTATAATTAGTGTTAGTTTTTATAACATTTGGTGTTTCTGAGTATAACAGATGACCTGAGGATTAACAATATAAATATTTTCATGAATTTTGGTTTAAATAATAAACACGAAGGAGTCTTTCTCTTGAATTATCCAAGTTAACTCCACAACAAAAAAACGCCAACACTTATTAGCCCATAGTGTTTGACGTTTGATTATCCAGTCTAAAGTGATGCACTTATTTTATTTTTGATCAGTAATACTTCTTGTAGCCCGGATTACAATCCGCTTTGTTTCCTTGGTACCTGATAGGTACAACCAATCGTCACAAATTTGCTGTACCCATGCCGGATGGCTTTTACTAGCATCATTTAACCAATTACTTACAGAATCCTGAACGTATTTTGCCGGATCAGAGTTAAGAGGTTTTAATAGCGGAAGGGCAATCGCTGGATTTTCTTTGAGTGCTGTAATATGCTTTGCCCATACCCCATGTGGACGCGTCAATTCGATCGCAAATCTCCTAATATTTGCGTCCTGATCATGAACCCAAGCCTTTAATAATTCAATGGAAGCATCCAGCTCGGCAATGACTGATTCCCTTAAAGCCATCCATGAAATCTCACGCACCCCAAAATGACCATCCGCTGCAAAAGGACGGATTGCTGTTAGTTTTTGAACTAGACTCCATTGATGATTCTGGCCCACGATATAAGCAGCCCAGCAGCGAACACTATCGGATTTATGATGAGCTAACACAGCAAATAATCGGGAACGTTCCAGCTCTGATTTACAGTCAAATAGAAGCTGCCACTCACGTGAAATCACCGGGATGAGCTTCATGATTTTCTTTTCCGATAACGCATTCAGCCTTTGTAAAATTGGTTTAGCTTCCTGTTCAAAACCTAGCTCATTCAGTACATTTTCCAGCAATGTAAGATGATCCACAGCAAGCCATTCCGTTAAATTCACGGTCTGTAAATATCCTTTATTCAGCAGTTCTACAATCTCAACGGGAATTTCAGTAACCTTTCGAGCGCCCTTCCTGTGTTCCATGGAAATCGTCCCTTCACTATGATTTGAAAGCTTAAATCACCTTCATGTCATAGCTAGGATACCGTTGTTTCTAAAAATGAAGCTGTAATCTCGTTTACAACTCGATAGCTATGTTATATTTCTTTCCAAAATCTTGTCTCGCTGGATATAGATAGTTCTGAACCCTGTCTGAATAACCTCCGCTTTCACCAATTCTTGCAATGCCACTGTTACAGCTTCTCTGCTGGCTCCAATTAAATTAGCGATTTCTTGATGCGATAGAGGAACATTAATTTTGTAACAATTATCCTCATGCTCAACCCCATGCTGATCCGCTAGCTTTAAAAGAACGCACAATATTTTATCATGCAGATTTCCGATGGCTAGATTCTGAGTTAACTGACTCATACTTTTTATGCGGTCGCTCAATACTTGCAATAATGACATCATAAACCTAGGCCGGTGAGAGATGAATTCTTCAAACCTTGCAGGATCAATTGTGCAGATATGGCTTTCCTCAATCGTTTCAATATAATGTTCCTTCGTTCCAAAAGAAATCATACCCATTTCACCAAAAACATTACCCTCACTGAGGATATCCGATGTAAATTGCTTACCGTTTGCGTTTAATTGGTATAAGCGAACCTTTCCTTTTTTCACAAAAAACAGTCCTTCAGAAAAGGTTGACGGTGTTTGGATATATGTATTTTTGGGGACTACTGTTATTCGCGTTAATTCTTCCATTTCAATTAGATCTTCCAGTCCTAACGATTGAAGCAAATTGAATTGAGATAAATAATGATTTTTTTCCATTGCCCCTCCTGTATAAAACGCTATTCATTTCTTCAGTATACCTTACAAAAAAAGCCACGTCCTAAGGACGCAGCTTACTAAATTACCGGTTACTTGCTTCCCAGCGCGCTACTTCTTCCCGCACACGTGGGGCCACTTCGGTGCCCAGCAGTCTAATCGCCTGCATAACATCCTCATGAGGCATAGTACCGTGCGGCACATGTAAAAAGAATCGCGTAATTCCCACATGCTTGCGCAGATGAATGATTTTATTAGCGACAGTTTCTGGATCACCTACGTAAAGGGCGCCATCTAAGCTGCACGCTGCATCATAATCTGCACGATGGTACGGAGGTGTTCCTTTTTCCTTCGCCCGCACATTGGTCCGGGCATGCGTTGAAGGAAAAAATTTCTCCAGCGCTAACTGATTAGTCTCCGCTATGAACCCGTGTGAATGCGAAGCGATTGGAAATTTTGAAATATCATGCCCGGCTTCAGCTGCTGCTTTTTTGTAAAGCTGTACATGTGACGCATAATCCAGTGGTAGAACATTCCCTATAATCGCTAAAACAAAAGGCAAACCTAGTGATCCTGTGCGGATCGCAGACTCTGGACTTCCTGCACTCCCGATCCAAATCGGTAAAGGATCTTGAACCGGACGCGGGTAAATCCCCAAATTTTCTATAGCTGCTCGGTGTTTGCCTTTCCAGGTCACTTTTTCTGACTTTTGGATGGCTAATAACAATTCCAGCTTCTCATTAAACAGTTCTTCGTAATCCTTCAGATCATATCCGAATAGAGGAAAAGACTCTGTAAACGAACCCCGGCCGATCATAATCTCCGCACGTCCGTTCGAAATTCCGTCCAGCGTTGCAAAGTCCTGAAACACACGCACCGGATCGGCTGAAGACAGAATCATTACAGCACTGCTCAACCGGATCTTAGTAGTCAACGAAGCAGCCGCAGCCAGTACAACCGCAGGTGAAGACGCCGCATAATCATGCCGATGATGCTCACCTACTCCGTATACATCTAATCCCACCTCTTCGGCAAGTACAATTTCCTCCACTACTTCACGTAGTCGTTCTGCATGACTTATTGTCTCACCCGTTTGGACATCAGGTGTGGTCTCGACAAATGTGCTTACTCCAAGTTCCACTATTCATTTCCTCCTAATATTCTGCACGATGCATTATTCTCTGGATGTAAAAAACCATAAAGGGACTACCTAATTATAGACTAACTAATTTAGGTCCCTTCGACTATAATCGAAGTTCATCTAATTAGATCCCCCTCACTATAGATCGGACTGAGGAGCCGTTATTTTAATAATTTCATTCATATTGCTAAATTATCGGACTTAGATGCAGCTATTCATGCAAAGTAGCTTCCATAATGTGTGTTTTTATGGAAATAAGCGCAATACAGTCCGAAACTATCGCAAAATGAACTAAAAAGTGAAAATAGCTGCAGTACGGTCCGAACAAACAAGACCTCGTGTGAACTGACCACAATACAACAATTATACTGGGACTTTACCGCCTATGTGCCAGAGTACAGCTAAGGCGTGGTAACGACGAAGTTTGTTTAATTGCATTTTGTGCAACTATATACGCTTTGAAGGTAGCCTTTGTGGATTTAGTTGCACTCTGTACACTTAAATACGAGCACTTGCCTCAATATGGCGGGATTCTAGAATAATAGTTGTAAAATATGCAATTAAACTGCCCCAAAGCTGCGAGCATAAGAGCTTAATTGTACTTTTTACAACTATTTTGCTTTTTTAATGAGAATTGAGAGGATGCTGCTAGTGAGATGTAATCGCGATGTAATAGCGAAGTAATCGCAATAATACAAAAACAAAAAAGACCACTAATCACCTAAACACAGACGATTAGCGGCCGGTCAAATCCAAGCTAGTTTGCATTCCCAATATTCGGAGTTATCGGCTTATCCAGCGATTTCGGTGGTTTGCTTGGGTTTATCCCAACGCCGATCCGACCGAATACATACGCTCCGCCAGGAATTCGATTCGCTAAATTCATTATAAGTGCCGAGCCTACCACACAACCGACAAATTGTAGCAGAACACTAAATAGTCCAAGGTTTTGCAACCCAAATGAAGCTGGAAGCTTAACGAATATAGCCAATAGCAAAGGATGAAGCAAGTATATGCCAAAAGAATATCTGCTGCTCCATTCCAGCACACGTGGCACTTTCTTCATTTTCGATGCCACGGAGAAGAGCAGCAAAATCATGCTTAAGGCGAATAGAAGCATATCAATTCTTTTGGAGCTATGCGCCGTTATCCAGCCTTGACTATTCACGAACAGCACTAGCGCACCTGTCAGAACCGGGAGCGTGTATACGGCTATGCGGAACTTTTTTAATTTTTCCCGGAACCACAGCTCATTTCGTCCCAGGTAATAGGCTACTGTAAAGTAAAAAATCCAACCAGGTGCGAAAATCCAGTACATTTTATCCCAGAAATAATGGGCGGCAGCCGTATCTGCGGGCGTAGTAAAGTTGAAGAAACCCAAATAGATAACGTTAATAAGGAACGATACGATTAGAATATTGCGGGGGTTAAGCCGCTTCGCATACGTCTGAAACCAGAGGAATAAAGCATAAAACTGAAAGATAATCAGTATAAAATAGCCATGGAAATCTCCAATCAGCAAATGACGCCAGAGGTAATACCAAAAAGCCTGCAGCAAAGGAATGCCGTCACTACTCGACAGCTCCAATCCTTTTAGTCCTGCGTACAAGGTCCCGAAAAAAAAGTAAGGCAATAAAATATACTTGATTCTTTTCTCCCAAAATCTCGCTGGAATTTCATTGGGATAGGCAAATGACAACACGAATTGGGAGATAAATACGAATACAGGTGTGCCAAACGTTAGCAGTAAACCCACCGACTCTACCCAAGGTGTATTTCCATCGTCATAAACCCGATAAAGAGCATGCAGCAGGGCTATACTTAAGCAGGCTACACTACGAAGAACGAACATTTCCGAGTTCATTTTGCGTTCCATGCGGAGTGCCCCTTTCAATGGGTGCTTTTAATGATCTACTGCGCTTCCTACACTTAAGCGGTCAGTAATTGTTTTTTCCAGCCCGGTATGAAAGTTATGGTTAGGGAACCAAGACAATAATTCCTGGGCTTTTTGATTGTTTAAGTAGCTATGGAGAATATCCCCCGGACGGGGCTCCGCATAGGTTGTCAGGAAATCACCACCCGTGATGTCGCTTAACATCCGAACCATCGTATTTATCGAGGTTGGTATTCCGCAGCTAATATTCATCGTCTCATTATTCACCCTGCCTTCGGTCTGAACCGCGTCAACAAACGCTTGCGCCACATCCTCCACATAGACGAAATCTCTAGTCTGCTCACCGTCCCCATAGATAACGAGATCCTTCCCTTGCTTTATACGATCCAGAAAAACGGAGACAACGCCAGCTTCTCCATGCGAACTTTGCCTTGGCCCATATACATTAGCGAGACGCAGAATCGTATATTTCAGCCCATGTAAGCTGGCAAACATCCGAATATATGACTCTGGTACACTTTTGGATACACCATAGCAGGACTCGGGATTTAAGGGATGCTGCTCATCAATGCTCAAATATTCCGGGTTCCCATAAACCGCTGCCGACGAGGCATAAACTAGCTTTTGAACCTGATGGATCTCGCACATGCGCAGTACATTCAGCGTGCCAACAATATTCACATTCGCATCAAATAACGGGTTCCGCTGTGATTCTCTGACGTCGATCTGTGCAGCCAGATGAATGACTGCATTTGGCTTTTCAAGGTTAAACACCTCATGCAAAGTCTCATCCCGAATATCGTACTTATACAGAACCGCAGCAGGATTCATATAAGTCAGACCGGAGGCTCCGGATACATTATCTACAATCACAGTTTCTATGCCCTTTTTTATTAGCCGATCAACCACATGGGATCCAATAAAGCCTAACCCCCCAGTTACCAATACCTTCAAAATAAAAAACTCCTTTCGCCCGCTAAGAGTGATCTTTGTACCGTGCATTCCCCGAAAAATTCACATAAAATACAAAATCAAAGGATAAAGGAGTGAAGTATATGGCTACTGCCCCTATTCCAGACAGCTCGGTGACTACGTCCATCCTTTCTGATGGTGCGGTCACATCTATTAAATTAGACCCTGAGACTAACGGTTATGTGAACGTCCGATCGTACGGCGCTGTAGGAAACGGTATCAAGGACGATACAGTAGCGATTCAAAATGCTATCAATGCGGGAAACGCCAAAAACAAAGTAGTAATCTTTCCTCCAGGTGTATATAAGGTATCTTCGGGACGCATGCGTAACCCCTCCGTCCTCGACTGGTGGTGTCTTCGAATTCCGTCCAAAACGAATTTAAGCTTTGAAGCCGGCTCCAAACTTGTGCTTGCCCCGAACCCACCCTCAGACACTAGGGTTCTAGTAATCTTAAATGCCTCAAATATCACAATCGCGGGCACCCTTGAAATTGATGGAAGTGCATCGACTGTTAAAACAGCCGTCAACGATCAGCTTCACGGCTTGTTCATTTCTTCTTCGCAAAATATAACGATAGAGTCAGTGTACTCTCACGATTGCTATGGGGATAATATCTTCATTGGGGGGACAGAAGAAATCCCCTCCGTTAATGTGCACATCGGATATGCACGCTGTGAGACTGCTGGACGAAAGAACTTTGTGGTCCATTTTGTAGACCAGCTTCATGTCAACAGAGCGGTTCTGAATAATAGCCGCGGTGGCGCGCCTGGTTTTACTGGTGCTAACTCTCTCGATCTTGAACCCGATGTCTTTAAAGGAACGCGCAGCTTTTATCAGCGATTCGACTCCTTGACTACCATAGGTTTCGGTAACGACCTATCAGCTGGGCTTACAGATGCTATCGCTAGACTCTGGACACTCGACATCGGTTCACTAGATATGCGTGTAAGCGGATCGGTAAGTCCAGCCTTACTGTCCTATGGACTGACGCTGAAAATCAATCATTTGGCTATCCGTTCCACCGATCATAAAGCTAACTTCGGTCTACAGACGATCTATTCACAATTTATTGATATCGCTAGCGCCAAGTTCGATGGCATCGGGGGCCCTGCGATCTATGCAGCGTTTAATGCTGCCGGAGGTAAACCAAGATTGCATATCGGTTCGTTAGGAATGTACGGTTCGGGTTCCACCTTAGCAAGTGGTGTCCGAATCGACGGAGGAGATCTTTATGTGGGGACGATAGATGCACAGGATTTAACGGGCAATACCTTGCATTTATTCACAACGGAGTCTGACGCGATGGCTACTGTCGACAATATGATCGTCCGCAATAGCGGAACCAATCAGGTAGTGCTAGTCTCTTCTTACGGTGCAGCCAAACCGTCTCTGCGCCTCAATAATGTAGCGGTGTTTGATACCCGAGCAGTGAAGGTAAAGCGAATTCTAGAATTCGAAACACTAATCGGCATGCAAGGCACATCACTAGGAACCTTGTATAATCCATATTCGCTCCCTGAATGGTTCTCGACCTACGGTAACTTCAAACGGGCCATTCGCCTCACTGGCGGGGCAGTGTTGCCCGCGGTGTTCATAGTAGAGGGTTCGCCCGAGGGAGTCGTAACCGCCCCAGTTGGCAGTCTGGCCATGCGAACGGATGGCACGGCACAAGCCACTTTGTATGTGAAGGAAAGCGGATCAGCTGCCAGCGGATGGAAGGCTAAATAAGATGAATCAACGGTATTGGTTACATGTCTCTATCGCATAAACGACACGTTCCAAATCCTCATCCGATAAAGAGCTTCCAGAAGGCAGGCAGACACCTGTTGAAAATAATTTATCCGATACACTGTATTCCTCACTGTAAGGATAGTAGTAATTGCTCTCGAACAAGGGTTGTAAATGCAGCGGTTTCCATACAGGTCTAGCTTCGATATTGTGCTGTTCCAGACATGACAGGAGTTGTTGTGAAGAGAACCCCGCCACTTCTTCATCGATGGTCAGCGCACTCAACCAGTGCGTGCTGCGACAATTGCGCGCTTCCGGCATAAAATGAAGACCCGGTATGGAACCTAACCGTTCCCTATATCGCCGGCCAATAGATCTGCGACGCTCTACTCGCTCTTCAAGCAGTTCTAATTGACCGCGTCCTATGGCTGCCAACAGGTTGCTTAACCGATAGTTGTATCCCATTTCGGAATGTTGATAATGAGGGGCAGTGTCTCGGGCTTGCGTAGACCAGAAGCGCGCTTGATCTAAGGCTTCGGTATCGTCGGATACGAGCATGCCCCCACCTGACGTCGTAATAATCTTATTTCCGTTGAAAGAATAGATTCCGAATCGGCCCCAGGTTCCGCTGGCCTTGCCTTGATAGAAAGCACCTAGTGATTCGGCAGCATCTTCAATCAAGGTAATTCCATATCGGTCAGCTATTTCTACAATGGGCGCCATGTCTGCACTTTGTCCGTATAAATTGACGACAACAGCCGCTTTTGGCAGCAGTCCTTTGTCATTCAAAGCTTGGCAGGCCCGCTGAAAAGCTAGCGGACACATGTTCCAGGTCTCAGGCTCTGAATCGACAAATACGGGGGTGGCCCCCAAATATAAAATAGGATTGGCGCTAGCAACGAACGTGAGCGTAGAACAGATCACGTAATCTCCTTGTGTGACACCGGCTAGACGAAGTGCGAGATGAATCGCCGCCGTGCCAGAGCTTAACGCTAGTGCACCCTTTGATCCTGTGTAGGCGGCCATCTCCCGCTCGAACGCATCAACTTGCGGACCAATAGGAGCAATCCAACCAGAGTGTATCGCCTCCTCCATGTAGACCTGCTCACGTCCACTAATATGCGGCGGGGATAACAAGATTCGTGGCAGAATGCTCGTTTGACGAATGCTCATGCGAAGCTCCTTTCTCCATTTGGCCCGATTTCTTCAGATGGAATACATATCATATCGAGATCTGGATGCCGATAGAGCGGAAAGTAATTTCCTGATATTCTGGTGTCACAAAAGGATATGATCCGCTCATACAACTCTGGGAAAAAAATTCGTTTACCTAAGTAATAGTCAAGGGGTTCCAGTTGTGTCGCGAATCTATGCTTGAATTGAAATAAGTCGTCATTCCCCTTATATCCCCCGCCAAGATGAAAACATTCAAAGCCATTTTCCATCCCCCACTTGGCTGCTGCGTGTATTAGCAATTTGGTAGGTGACCACTGCAGATAGGCGCGATCCCAACCACATAGGTGATAATGCATCCACGGTCGTTCATGTAACACGATGCTGGTCGCCACCGTTTTCTCCCCATCCATAGCTTCGAATAGCTCTACTCTCCCCTCAAGTAGATGACTAGTATCTTCTATAAATTTTTTGGGAAAATAATAAAAAGAATCCGCCTGTAAATCGTTTAGTGTTCCGTAATACAATTCACTGAAGGACTCAATACGATCCTTCAGATTCGAGTTTCGAATCGTAAAGGGTGCGGACTTTAATTTATGAATATTCCGTTTATGATTGCTGCCATAATGCCGGATGAGCTCTGACTCCGAACCCACAGTCAAATCAATATAAATTGTATTCCTATTCCATTCGGTGGTCAGACCACTTTGATATTCCGTAGCGTTGCCAATTAAGGGATGAAATCTTACAAACTCGGTCATGATCTTTTTCTCTCTACAGTAATCCGTGAACGTTTCACTGAATTGCCGGTACAGCTCACTTCGTTCGGCTCCCGGAGGGAGATTCGATATCGGTCCCCCGTATCCATAGGGTGTACTAATGTCGTACCAATCGCCTTCAAGCCCCAGTTGGATTACGGCAGGAAGATGGCTTATGGAACGAAGTAAGTAAGGATAAACTATGAGCTGGTCTCCCTGCTTAAAAACAAACAGCTCTGCCTGCTGATGCTCTCCATCCTCAAACAGCCGAAAAAACGCTGAGGAGAAATAGATATCCTTCGTCTCTAGCTGGTTCAAATAGGCATCCCATTCCGCTGAACTAGAGCTGCCTAACACGATGAAGTTACTCATACAACACCTCTTGATTCTCCAATAGTTTGATCATACGTATACTTTCAGTGCTTAAGATTAGCCCGGGGTCTCGCTCACGCAAATAAGCATCTGAAGAAAGCAACAGCAGCCTTTTCTCCCGGTCTAAATCCATTAATACGTCTGTCAAAAGATTGCAGCCACTCCACCCTCCACTTTGCAGTTGGATACGATAATACTGTTCACCTAACCGGCCCACAACTGAAGTCTCTTCCTTCGTTCTAATCTTAAGAGAAGAGAATCCATACTTTTGATGATGTGCCTCTGCCATCGGATAATCATCTATGATGTACGCCAATGCTTCTCTATCCCTATCAATCGATGGAGCCAAATCTCTTACATACCAGTAAGTCCGGCCTTCCTCTGCAAAACCAAGCCGCAAATACCAAGCATGAGCTTGCTCATTCCACGAAAATACATCAAGTGCCAGCTTCGAAATGCCATCCTTTTGGGCTAATGTCTCCCCGTACGCCATAAGCTTGCCGCCGATGCCATCTTTTCGATAAGCTGCGTCCACATTCAAGTTATTCAGAACCAGCATCTGCTCCATTCTTCGCCATTCAGCGAATCCAATAAGAAGCTCTTCAGAATAGGCACCAATCAGCAGTGTTGCTGAATGGCTTCCGCATTTACATGCTGCTTTCAAATATTCGGGATAACCGCCACAGGCGAATATGGTTTGATTGTAGACCGACTCTGGCAAGTTGCTCTGTAAGAGCCGGCATGCAAGGTGAATATCATCTTCCTGAAGCGGACTAAACCGCAAATTCATGCCGACCCCTCCTTTTGGTTCATTCTGTACTCATCGAGCGGCAGACTATGCTCACCCGGATTGGCCACAACGTCATCTTGGCGGATCACCTTCAGCACAGTTTTGCATAAGATCAACGCATCTAATCTAAAGCTTAGCTTCTCAACATAGGTAACGTCATAGGAGAGCCGCTGTTTCCACTCCGAAGTATTACGTCCAGATACCTGCGCCAATCCCGTTATTCCGGGTCTTACAGTAAATCGCAGCCGCTCCCGTTCAGAGTAATGCGGGCTGTAACGGATGAGCAAAGGTCTTGGTCCGATCAGACTCATTTCTCCCTTCACAACATTTACTAATTGCGGGAGCTCATCCAGACTCAGCTTTCGAATCAATCCGCCGAATTTGATATAACGCCGAGCATCCGATAACGGCTGGCCCTGCGCATCATACATTTCAGCCATGGTTCGGAACTTGTAGATGTAGAAGGGTCTTTCTCCCATTCCCGGCCGCTGCTGCTTGAACAAAATAGGACTTCCCAGCTTTATCCGAAGCAGCAACGCCACCACAGCCATGACCGGACTAAACACACCTAACATAACGATCGCTCCCACCAAATCGAAGCCCCGCTTCATATGGCGATACATGGTAGTCTTTCCCCCGCCTTTCTCTTATTCCGTAAAAAGACGTTCTGTAAGTGACTTTACCTCTTCCGGATTTGCACTCCAATAATACACTTTGGTTCGGACGAGCGGATCTAGAGCAGAGCTGTTATGGCCAGGAATCTGTTCGTAAGCAAAATCCGCGGAATCCATTCCCTTGAATAGCCAAGCTAAGCTCATCAAATCACTGTCACTAAAACTCGTATCAATAATGTCTTTCTTTTCACGCAGTAGCAGTCCAGCTAGATCAGGAATATGCTCCGGACTTAATAGCTTTTTGGCTACAGCCCGAACGATATTGAATTGCTCCCGTTGGCGGCTAAAGTCACCCTCCGGAGTCGAGTAGCGCTCCCTTGCTAAATAAAGCGTGTGGGCACCATCCAGATGCTGCTCACCTTTCTTGATGGTGATCTCCGGAGTGATGGTCACATCCTGATCAATTAGCATATCGATCCCGCCGATCGAATCGATGAAATCACGAACACCGGAGAAGTTCGTCTTGATGTAGTAATGAATAGGAATATTCATAAAATCACTAACGGCTTGAATCAGTGTCAGCGTACCCTGCTGATTCCCACCCTTTGTTTCACCAACGATATGTGCATGATTGATCTTGGTATAACCGACATTCTGCACATAAACCCGCGTGTCCCGCGGCACAGATACGATATTCACCTTCCGTTGATCCGGCATCACATGGGCAACCATGATCGTATCTGCCCGCGAGCTTTCTCCCCCCCAAGTGTCTGTTCCAATTAGCACTACATTAAAGGATGAGCTTTTCTTATCTGCTGGGGATATCGCCGCAGTTGGAGTCTGTGTAGACGTTGTAAGGGTAAGCTCATCCGTTTGAGCTTGTGGGGCTGGTGTGCTGAGCGATTGCACCATCGCTTCATTGTCCGTAACCACATTAGAGCTAGGGATCGTCAAGGGGTTAAGAATCGCCTTATTAAAACGATGCTCTGGATTCAATATCCCTCCAATCCAGATCCCCCCAACTACAACCACAACAAGAATAACAATCAGGCTGTATCGTCCCACCCGCCGCATGCATGAACGTTTACCTGTAATTGCCTTGTCGCGCTTGCCCCATAATCTTGTCATCCATGAATGCTTAGTCGACTTCATAGGTCAGATTCCCGCATGAACTTCGGATTTAATGCGTTCAAGATCATGTGTGCCCACCTGCGGTTCTTCCTGAAAACCCGAATAGCTTGGAATTAGCTGCTTTAGCAGTTTTTTGATCTGATGACTGCTTGGCATCAGTTCATACCGTTTGCACAGGTTCTCCAGAACCCCCAACACCAAATTCAGTTCAGATCTGGAGACACTTTGCGGGCGGCTAATCATAATACGGTAGTTGTTAGTGACCAATAACCCTTCTTCTTCAGTCAAAAGCTCCTCAAACAATTTTTCTCCAGGACGAATGCCAGTGACCACAATGGGAATATCTTTGTCAGGCTCGAGACCCGACAAGCGGATTAAATCCCTCGCTAGATCGTATATACGAACTGGCTTACCCATATCCAGCACAAACACTTCTCCCCCTTGTGCCAGCACACTTGCTTGAATAACCAACTGTACCGCTTCGGGTATCGTCATGAAGTAACGCACCATATCCATATGTGTAACCGTCACCGGGCCGCCGTTTTCGATTTGTCTTTTGAATAACGGAATGACACTGCCCCGACTGCCCAGCACATTACCAAAACGTACAGCGGCAAAAACCGTCTTACTTAAGGAATTCTGATCATTAATGATCATTTCCGCAGCTCGTTTCGTGGCCCCCATAACACTGGTAGGATTAACCGCCTTATCCGATGAGATGAGGATGAACCGTTTAGCGCCATATTTAGCACTCGCTTCCGCTACATTCCTTGTGCCGATCACATTATTTTTAACTGCCTCTACTGGATTCATCTCCATAAGAGGAACATGCTTGTGAGCAGCGGCATGATACACAATGGAGGGGCGGAACTTTTGAAAAACGTTATCGATCCGCGATACATCCTGAATGTCCGCTATAATGGGATGAATGATCTGATCGGGATATAACTGCCGCAACTCTTGTTCAATAAGATAAATGCTATTTTCTCCATGCCCCAAAAGCAGCATTTCCTTCGGACGATACGCAGCCAATTGCCGGCATAATTCCGAACCAATTGAACCGCCTGCACCCGTGATGAGAATACACTCGCTTCCCAGATTCTCACGAATCTCTTCCGTATTAATTTCTACGGGGCTTCTCCCCAGCAAATCATTTACGGATACTTCACGGATCATGTTAATGGCCATTTTCCCGTCCAAAATATCGGTCATACTAGGCATTAACTTGATCTGAGCTTTGGTAGATTTGCAGATTTCGATGATCTCCAGTAATTCCTTTTGAGGAGCCGTAGGCAAAGCGATGATAATGAACGAAATGTCCAGCTCCTCGACTGCCTGGGGAATGAAGTTACGGTTACCGACTATCGGCAACCCCATAAGCTCCAGCTTGCGCTTTGAGATATCATCATCTATGAAGGCAACTGGGTTCATGAATTTAAATCTTGAATGCTTGATATCTTTGGTAACGAGGATGCCTGCTTTTCCCGCCCCAACAATTAGCAGATTGCCTTCGGATGAACCCTTTGTTCCCAGTGTTTCGAATCTATCGTTGATGAGGCGGTTAACTAAACGTAAGCCGGCAATGCCGAGAAATACGTAACCCGCTGCAAAATAAATCGAAATCGGCAATCGATAGGAAGGGACGAATACATGCGCAGATACATTGACAGCGACCACTCCGCAGAGTGTTAAAGCACTCACTTTTAGCAGCTGCAATAACTCACCTATACCGGTGTATCGCCAAATATTGTTATACACCTTGAATCCAAATGAGAACGCTGCGTACACCATAATGTGAATGAGTATCGCCCACGGAAGCATCCACATGTACTGCTCAGGGATTTGAAAATCAAACCGAAGTAAAAACACAAGCCACACTGAAGCCGCTATAATTCCCGCATCCAACATGACTAAACGTACGATCCGCATTTTCATCACTTCTTTCTCCCTAATTAACTAATTATTCGTTTATTCGTTTGTTGTCGTATATGTGAGAATGAATTATCTATCTGCTGTCAGACCCGTTTGTAATTCAGACGGAAATGGCTTTATCCCTGGTTCTTTCAGCGCTTCTATATAAATCGAGTCCATTTCACGAAGCACCGCTGGCAATCCATAGCGAATAATCCTGTCCTTGTTCGCCTTACCCATTGCTGCGGTCAAAGCTGCGTCCGCTCTCAGTTGAACCAGTGCTTTTGCCGTAGCGGCAATATCATCTACTGGAACCAACATGCCCGTTGACTCATGCTCAATCAAATCGCGAATGCCCCGAATATGTGTGCCGATCACGGGTTTGCCTGCTGCCATCGCCTCCATAATCGCCCGGGGTAACCCCTCACGATAGGACACGAGTGCCGCAACATCACACGCTTGTAGCAAATCCGGTATATCTCTTCGAAACCCCAGAAAATGTACCTGTTCCCTAACCCCTAACCGTGTAGCAAGTTCTATAAAGGTTTGCTCGAAAGGACCTGTACCTGCGAATGCTAGATGAATATCGCTTGCTTGATCACCCAAATGATGTAGTGCTTCGATCAACTGTTTTTGGTTCTTGTTAGCATTTAACTCAGCGACGCAGAGAACAACGAATGAAGGATTATCATTGTCACTCTTAGGTAAATCAAATAGCTGGTAACGACTTTCCCCCATCATTTTTGCAATTTCATTATCCCCCTCACCGCTACCGTATACCTGAAGATCAAGCCCGACTCCGCTCACATAAGTTACTTTTTTTCGGACAGGGAATTTCTGAGCACGCTCATAATCTTCACTATTAATGGTGATCAGTACATCCGTCCAACGTGCCATCAAATACTCCAACGGATAATAAAGCATCCAGTTCAGAAAAGGAGCACCTTTAAAAAAATGAAAACCATGAGCTGTATACAATACGCTAGGGACACCTGCTCTATGGGCTGCAATCCGTCCGAGAATCGAAGCCACTGGTGTATGTACATGGACGAACTGAAATTTTTCCGCTTGGAAGCTTTTCGTTAAGATCCGCAGAGCCGTCCAATTCTTCAACTGTAAAGGACTTCGTTGTATAGGTACGTCGTGACATACAATTCCCCGCTGTTCCAAGCGCTGTCTGGCTTCGCCCGGCTGAGCGTAAGCATGGACTTCACACCCTTTTTGCAGCAATAACACCATGTAAGGTAAATGAAAACTCTCGAAATGCCCATATATGGAGGCTACAAAAGCAACCTTTGCTTGTAAGCCACCCTCAGCTGGAATACTCCCGATGTCCTTACTTGAGCTTTTATTGAGGTTGCTCTGCTCGTTGTCGAAGCTTGCGCCCAGTTGACCGTTCAACGTGTTGGGTTCGATAGGGCATCTCTCCTTTCAGGTTTTTGTCTGTTAACCGGATGCAAGCTCCGTTCATCGCCATCATGAACCACCAATACCGCTGGAATAACGCCTCAATACCCATCGATAACCCAATCATCGCCGCATGGGACAACAGCAATGCCATAATAATTGGCCTATGAATGGAATCTGCTGCACGATAAGAACGGATACCCACAATGAAGAACCAAATCATAAATCCTCCATATACAATCAAGCCCAATAAGCCGAATTCAGTCAAAAACCATATTGGCGTGTTGTGGATAATAATGCGCAGTTCGTAATTATAGGAACCAAGCCCAATGCCTAATAATGGACTTTGTGCGATCCAATCCACCGCTTTGTCAATGATGTCAAGACGCGACTGGATCTGGGAAGGTCTGCTGGACATAGACTCCAGCACATTTAGATAAGCGGTGCCTTTATACAGCAGCAGAGCTATAAAAGCCACACCAAACCCCATACCGATCTTGATCAGTCTGGAAGGTTTGGTAATCAAAAGTGTAAGTAATACAAGGAAGAGACCAATCCAAGACGAGCGCGAGAAAGTCATCATAATGCCCCCGGCTAAGCTTATCGTCGCTAGTATGCTGACCCATCCCCGCAGCAGCTTTATCTTCTCCCCACTCGTCATGATATGAATGGCAAAAGCCGTCACCAGCAATCCCCCGTATGCATTGGGATCAATTAACATGCCGGACAACCGCCCGTCTTGCACCATAAACGGAACCTTTACTCCGCTGAAAAAAGCGAATAGGGCAACACCATTTAAGAGCAGCACACTGATCAGGAAAAATCGGAGCATCTTATATAACCGTTCCCAGCTATCTACGGCTTGCACAAGCATGATGTAGGTCAACAATAGGAGTATGAATCCAATATCTTTTTGCAGTAAGGCGTATTGGGTTATGAAGCCGTTGCGCCAAATGGATACAAAGGAAGCTAGAACAAAAATGAACAACATGCCCCAATGCCATGAACTGAATATCCTCCGGTCCAATTTGAGATGGAATCCAGCGGCAAACAAACCTAACATTAAGAAGAGATCCGACGGGGCGATACGGAAGGCTCCACCAAAATCAAACTGTGCCGGAAGGCATATGATATACCCCATGACCGCAAACAGAAATAAATTATGCATGGTGTAGGGCTTCCCTACAACAGATACAGATGTCATACAAGTTCCTACTTTCCTACTTTCCTACTTTCCTACTTTCCTATAAAACAAAGAACTTATGCTGCCGCTTCCGACTGTTCCCGATTTCTTACCTTTCCGATGACACGATACAGCACAACTACACTGCCAATCATCTGTACAAATAACGACGAACTAGCTCCCATCGCAGCACCTACTACCCCGTAATGAGGTACGAAGATCAGACAACATAAGCCATTAGTGAATGCTGTGCATAGAAACAATGGAATCTGGGCTTTGTACCTTCCGGTAGCCGTTATGGCGTACCACAGGTAGGATGAAATAAATACCAGCATGGTGGACGCCAGCAGCCATTGAAACAACCCTAACTCTCCTGCCACGTCTGAACTGAATAATAAGGTTAACAGCTTGTGTCCAAACAACCACCCTATCAAACAAGCGACCGAACTAAAACCCAAACCCATCGCTATCATTCGGCTGAGTAAAGTGACAAACTCCTTGTGTCTCCCGGCTGAATGCCACCTGGCAAGACGTGGTGTTATGGCTTCACCAAGTGCGGTGACGACAACATTACAGGCAACAATCATATATGAGAGTGAAGCATAAATACCTAAGTCATGCTCCCCTTTAAAATAGGAAATCGCGTATAATGGGATATTCGTATTTAACGACATCAACGCCAACACCACGCCTAGCGGTGAACTGACGATCAGTAAACTCCATAGGCTTCTTTTGTTGAAGAGTGGCCTGAGAGAAGTGTATATTCTCGCTTTACGAGCATCATATCCAATCGTTATCGCTAACCATCCGATAATCATGACTAACAAGGCAAGAATAAGGCTCTGTGTAGGGATAAATACGAGGATGAAGATTAGAATGGAGAATAACCCTTTTGCCATTCTGGAGATTGAGATTTGATCTAATCTCTCCTCCTTTTGAACGATGCCTAATAAAATATCACTGATTGATTCAACGATTCTATACAGACCGATGAAGAAAATAACCAATGCTGTATTCCAATCCAAACCACTCATTATGCAAAAACCTGCGGTAATCGTAAACGCAAGGGCGGTTGTTATCAGCCGTAAGCCCAGAAAGTCTCCAAAACTGTATTTCCCCGATGAATCAACGATTAATACGGAACGAAGATGTAGATGCGACAGCATAAAGATCGGAGCAGTAACTGCAAGCCCTAGCGAATATTGCCCCACGATTGCCGATGACCCGAATTTATTCAGCAGGATCACAATCACAAACTGAGCACCAGCGTAAGTGATATTCCCGAGCAAATAACGAAGAGAAGCAAATGACATAGACGTCAGACCATTCCTGAAGAAGAGGCCCACTCGGCAAAATCTTCACCGCGAATCTTGGAACGCCTGCTCTTTTTCCGATAATTCAATACGGCTCCCAGCAAATGTGCTCCCTGCTGCTCTAGCAAGTGCTTGGCAGAACTCGTGTGCTTTAAGAGTACTTTTCCGGATTTCACAACTAGCAATACCCCCTCAGTCATCGTTGCCAAAATAAGGGCATCCGAAAATGGCATTAATACAGAGGATGAGTCGATGACAATCGTATCAAAACGCACGCTCAGCTCTGTAAATAATCGCTTCATTCCTTCAGAGCCTAGTAATTCAGCGGGATTTGGTGAAATCGGACCAGAGGTCAATACAGACAAACCTTCTGCTTCCTCAATAGAAATAATGCAATCCTCTAAGCGGGTATGATCCACTAAGATACTGCTAAGCCCGATCCAATTAGGCAGATCAAATGCCTTATGCACCGTTGGCGTACGTAGATCCCCATCAATGAGTAGAACTGTCTTACCAGCTTCTGCCATGGCAATCGCCAGGTTTATCGCTACCGTTGATTTCCCTTCATCCGGAAGCGAGCTTGTGACTAATAAAGAGCGGATCTCTCCACCAACGCGGGTATAACGAATATTGGAGCGTATGCTTCGGAATTGATCTCCGTTAGATGACTTCGGTTGTTCCAGGCAATATAATTTTGGCGTTTTCTTCTTCATAACTTGTGGCTCCTTCTGCTGATTTGGTTTTCGCTTTATTCCGCCGTTTACGTGGCTTCAATTTGCCCACGGTTCCCAGAAGCGGAAGCTGCAAATCAAGCTGAATATCTTTGGCACTTCTCACGGGTTTCTCCATCATTTCCCGGAGGATAGAGATTGCGATCCCGGTAATCAGCGCCAATCCGAAGGCAACAGCCATATTGAAGACCGGCTTAGGTGAGACAGGATCAGAAGGAACCTTGGCACGGTCGAGAAATACAACATTCTCCACTCCCATAATCGATTGAATATTCGCATTAAAGGCTTCTCCGAAGCCATTCGCGATATCTGTTGCCCGTTGAGCTTTTGAATTGGTCACAATTACCGTTGTTACGAGTGATTCACTATTGGTTCTTGTCTTCACATTTTTGAGTAACTCTTCCGCTGTCATTTTTAGCTGCAGCTTTCTGACAACCTCTTCCGCTATCCTGCTGCTTCGAATGATCTCCCCGTAAGTGGTTACCAGTTTTTGTCCGGCCATAATGTCATTAATTGCTTTCTGCTGCCTGTCTCCTTGAATAAGTATAGAAGCTGTCGCCTCGTATTTCGGCTGTAAAACATAATAGCTAACACTACCAGCGAGCCCGACTGCAGCGATACATAATACAATAATGAACAGCAGCCTACGTTTTACTAGTTTCAAAATGCTGCCCAGTTCGAATTCCATCGATCATTTCTCCTAACTAGTTAATGTATTGTCGCCTCTTTAACAAGATTATTGTTGTATATTCATATTCTCTTTCTCTCAACATATGTCCAAGTCCGTACTTAAAATTTAAATGTCAAACTATTAAAGGGCTCATTTAGCTCACCTGTTAAAATCCAACAAAAAAAGGCATTCTTCCAGCAAAATCAACTGGTAGAATACCTTACATATAATCTATCTAGTTCAGGAATGTACAAGTGCAGTTAACACCATCAGGAGATATCTTTACGTTTCAGAACATGATGAACATTGCTTAACATGCCGGATAGAACTCCAGCAATTGGGAATACTGCCCAATTGACGTCCCAGCGCCCATAGACAAAACCCGTGAACAGAAAAATCGCCGTCGCCAAAGGCCATAATACAGCCCCAACAACTCCAACAAATCGGTTCTCTTCCTGCTTCTCTGCAGTGATATTCGGCTCCTCCAGCAACTTCGTATAAGTACCCTGGATATTCCCGTAATAGATGAACAAAAACACCGCCACAGCTGCAATAAACAGAAAAGCAGCGACTCCATAGGGAGCATAGTCATCGTTGACATAGCTAGTGGTAAAGATAAAAGCCGGCGACAGCACGCATAGGCAGACTCCTGTAATCAGAGAAAGACGGTAAGTCGGAGCATAAAGACTTTGGCTGCGTTGAAGCGCCATTTTTAGAGCATAAGGCAGCTGAAAGCCTTGCTCCAGACTCTTAAAGCGATCCAGCTTCATTCCGCTGTGTATAAACATCCCGACCGCGATAGCGACCAGCACGAACATTCCGACCAGCCCCAGCATCGAACCTTTATCACTCATAACAGCCTTATTTTCAAATATTGTATCCAGGGTGATCAAAAACGCCACTCCGCATGCGCAGAGAAAAACGCCGATCCCCGTCCATAATCCAGCGCTTCGTCTGGCCGCCGCATAAGCGTAAACCTCTTCTTCCGTCAGCACCGGAATAGCCTGTTCTGGCGCAACTGGATCGATGCCAAGCTCCGCTGTCAGCTCTTCAATATTGCCGAATTCCGATATGACGATACCAATCGCCTCATTCTCCGACTTGCCAGCAAGCTTCAGCTCCAGGTACTTCTCCTCCATCCCTGATAGCAGCTCTTGCTTCAGATGTTCCAGTTCCGGAGTCTTTGGCAGACCCGCAAACATATTATCCAGATATACTATGATCGTCTCCATGCTCTATCACCACTCCTTGATAAATTGGTTTACAACTTGCTGTGTAACCTTCCATTCCTCACATTTTTCTCGGTAATAGGCGAGACCCAAAGGGGTAATCCGGTAATACGTACGCCGCTTGCCAAGACTCTCATCCAGATAAAAGGATTCTATGTACCCGTTTTTCTCCAGTCGGGTGAAGGCAGAATATAATGTTGTCTCTTTCATAACATATTTCTCCTGTGTTAACTGCCTGATATTTTTGGAAATCTCGTACCCGTAAGATTCCCCGTCCAGCAGCATGTAGAGGATCATCGTATCATTGTAGCCGCGTATAACATCACTGCTGATCAAAAATATCCCCCCATGATTACTTCATCTGTCGTAGTAGTTGCAGTATAACATAATTACTACGACAGATGAAGTAGTTAATGGAAAAATAGGCTAACATAATTTGAGGACCGAACCTTCCTTGATTAAATCACAATTGCTGTCTGCGCATGACGTAGCTTCCAATATGAGGTTAGGTATACGAAGGTGCAGGCCAGTAGTGTTTGCGGGGACGATGGTGTTTACTAGTAGGCTGTTTGCGAGGGCGGGGTGTTTACTAGTAGGCTGTTTGCATAGACGGTGACGTTTACCTACTCTTAGTTTGGCGGATGAGGTACTATCGGACTCAGTTGGCGTTATTCGAGGCATTTTACTACTTTTCAGGTTCTATCGGACCCCAATGCACCTATTGGCGCACAAAACATCATATTTAGGGCCCTTTCTAGGGAATAGCTGCACTGGAGTCCGAAACTACGCTAGAACTGCGAAAAACATACTAATAACGTCATTGGGGTCCGTTAGACTTGCTTGCCCCATTATCTATTGAAGCAACAAACCAACGCTGGTTTGTTTTCCTTTTTATTGAACCTTAATACATTAGTTAGTTAATTACCCTGGACGAGATACTATCGGACTCAGTTGACCTTATTCGCAGAAATTCCCCATTTTGCTGATCCTATCGGACTCCAATGCACCTATTGGCGCACAAAACATCATATTTAGGGCCCTTTCTAGGGAATAGCTGCACTGGAGTCCGAAACTACGCTAGAACTGCGAAAAACATACTAATAGTGTCATTGGGGTCCGTTAGCCTTACTTGCCCCATTATCTATTGAAGCAACAAACCAACGCTGGTTTGTTTTCCTTTTTATTGAACCTTAATACAATAAGGTTGACTGCAAGAACATAGGTGTTTACTTCCCCTTACTTTGCCGGACGAGCTACTATCGGACTCAGTTGACCTTATTCGCAGAAATTCCCCATTTTGCTGATCCTATCGGACCCCAATGCACCTATTGGCGCACAAAACATCATATTTAGGGCCCTTTCTAGGGAATAGCTGCACTGGAGTCCGAAACTGCGCTGGAACTGCGAAAAACATACTAATAGTGTCATTGGGGTCCGTTAGCCTTCCTTGCCCCATTATCTATTGAAGCAACAAACCAACGCTGGTTTGTTTTCCTTTTTATTGAACCTTAATACAATAAGGCTGACTGCAAGAACATAGGTGTTTACTTCCCCTTACTTTGCCGGACGAGCTACTATCGGACTCAGTTGACCTTATTCGCAGAAATTCCCCATTTTGCTGATCCTATCGGACCCCAATGCACCTATTGGCGCACAAAACATCATATTTAGGGCCCTTTCTAGGGAATAGCTGCACTGGAGTCCGAAACTACGCTAGAACTGCGAAAAACATACTAATAGTGTCATTGGGGTCCGTTAGCCTTGCTTGCCCCATTATCTATTGAAGCAACAAACCAACGCTGGTTTGTTTTCCTTTTTATTGAACCTTAATACATTAGTTAGTTAATTACCCTGGACGAGATACTATCGGACTCAGTTGACCTTATTCGCAGAAATTCCCCACTTTTCTGATCCTATCGGACCCCAATGCACCTATTGGCGCACAAATCACCATATTCGAGCCCACTTCTAGGGAATAGCTGCACTGGAGTCCGAAACTACGCTAGAACTGCGAAAAACATGCTAATAACATCATCTGGGTCCGTACCACAATGTATGATTATGAGTCGGCGGTGTGATTGAGATTTAGATGTCGAATGTTGATGTTGATGATGTTGGTGATGTTGACGATGTTGATGTTGATGTTGATAGTGATGTTGGATGATGTTGATGTTGATGTTGATGTTGATGTTGATGTTGATGTTGATGTTGATTTTGTTGATGTTGATGTTGTTGATGTAAATTCAAGCGAACGGAGTCAAAGTCAGCAAGTCAAAACACAAAACAGCGGTTCTCCAATTATGAGGAAAACCGCTGCCTTGTTGTTTTTTTGATAATTAATAAATAGTTAATCATTGCTAAGGAATACACCAACTTGAATACGTTGACCTATTAATGTCGTGTACGGAGCATACGTCCAACAAAATAAAGCATTTGTTTACGTGTAAAAAAACGTGACATTTGAGCAGAAATATAGTTTGTAAATCCTGGGACAGCAAATACTTTTTTAGCCTGAAGCGACCGAAGAGCCACTTGAACGACATTTTCTGGCGTGTCTCGTTTGCCTACCGAAGCCTCATCTGCTCCCACGACATTAAAAAATTCTGTTTCCGTAGACCCCGGACATAACGCAAGAAATTGTACGCCCCGTTTCCGATTTTCCTCCCATAGCGCTTGAGTAAATGATAATACAAAAGCTTTTGTCGCTCCATATACAGCCATATTAGGGAGAGGTTGAAATGCAGCTGTTGATGCAACGTTTATAATCACTCCACTTTTTCTATTTAACATCTCTGGCAAAAACAAATGGGTCAGATCTACAACCGCCAAAACATTTAGCATCACTTCTTCATGTTGTCTCGAACCAGATAGTTGTTCAAAAAGCCCATGCGTAGCAAAACCTGCATTATTAATAAGAATATCAACGTTCAAGCCACGTTCTACACATTGTTGATAGAGCCTGTCAGGGGAACCTTCTTGAGATAAATCAGCAACTAGAACCTCCGCTTGAATTTGAAATTCTCGTTTTAATTTTTCCGCTAAAGCAATCAGTTTATCTTCAGAACGGGCGACTAAAATTAAGTGACTTCCTTTGGCTGCAAGTTCTCGAGCAAACGCTTCACCTATACCCGAAGAAGCTCCGGTAATCAACGTCCATTTATTTTGAATTGTAATCATTGCTATCCTCTCTCCCTTTAACGACCATTTAGAAACAGTGTTTCAATAAGAATCATTGTATCCAAGTGAGGTTGTGTTGTCAAATAAAGTTCTACACATTTAATTATTGGCTATTTCTCTTCTACATCAGTAAAATAAGGGTTAGAAATAACGGCTATCTAAAAAAAGCTAAAGTAAAGTTCTAAGGAAGTGAAACTACATGCAAAAATCGTCCAAAATATCTTCTATAGATGCTGAATCCGTTACAACCTACCCAAAAGCAAAGCAACGGCATGCGGAAATATTAAGACTGAACATTATCGAAGCCGCTGCGGCCATTATGCATGAATCCGGACCCGAAGGTGTAACCATCCGTAAGGTTGCTGAAAAAATGGAATGTCCCACAAAAATCATTTATAACTTGTTTGGAAACAAGGAAGGTTTAGCGAAGGAGCTTTTTCTGCAAGGGTGTAAATTGTTGGCTGCTGCCTTTCAAGCGGTTCCAAAACAAGACAATCTAAATTTATATCTTCGCGAGCTTGGACAAGCTTATTGGGATTTCTCACGGAATCATACTAGCTATTATATGGTTATGTTCGGAGGAGCCTTTAGCGAATTCAAACCGGAGGAGGAAAGCTTACATGCTATCTTTACGGCACTACAACAAGTGATAGCCCTTATTACAGAAGCCATCGAACAAGGATTTATTAACGAAAAAGACCCTCTGCTTGTTGTGAACCTGGTGTGGGCGTCATTGCATGGCGTCATTCATCTGCATTTAGGGGGACATATTCAAAACGAGGAAACGGCTAAAATATTGTATGATAGATCGGTTTCCAATTTAATTCATACTTTCTTTAAAAAAGATTATTAATTCTAAAAAGGCCTCTTTGCAAGTCCCTACTCAACAAATTCAAGCCGTAATCTTGGGATATCCTTAGATCACGGCTTTTTTAACATGCTAAAAAAACACAAAAAAAACGGCATTTCTGCCGCTTCTTCATCTCTCTAATTATGTCCGGCGCATATATGCACGCACAGTGATAGGTGCAAAAACCGCAACAATCACAGCGGCTCCGATAAGTGAAATAGCGAAATCCCAACCTACGGTTCCAGAGTTAGCAAGCTCACGGACAGCTGACACAAGATGCGAGATTGGATTGACTTTGACAAACCATTGCAGCCAGTTAGGCATCGTATCTACAGGCACGAAGGCGTTGGATAGAAACGTGAGTGGGAACAACACAATCATTGATATCCCTTGTACGCTGGAAGCGGTTCGCGCAATCACACCAAAGAAAGCGAAAATCCAGCTAATCGACCAGGAGCAGACAATAACCAAAAGCGCAGCAATTGCGACATGCTCCAGACCGCCATCAGGTCGGTAACCCATAATATAGCCCATGACAAAAGTAAGCACAGTAGCGATCGTATATCGAATCGTATCTGCCAACAAAGCTCCGGCTAATGGGGCTATACGGGCAATCGGCAATGACTTAAAGCGGTCAAACACCCCTTTATCCATGTCTTCCCGCAGTTGGACACCAGTGACGATGGAGGTCGTAATTACAGTCTGCACTAGAATACCAGGAATAATAACGGGCAAATAGCTCACTACATCTCCTGATATGGCTCCACCAAAAATATAAGTAAACATTAATGTGAAAATAATTGGCTGCAGCGTTACGTCGAACAATTGCTCGGGTGTGCGACGGATTTTCAATATCCCGCGATAAGCCATCGTTAACGAGTTACGAACAGATTGCTTGAAGCTCGTATGGTTTTTCAATTGTCGGGTCGCACCTGGACTAATAGTAGAAGTTCTCATACTCATGCTCTTGCTGCCTCCTTATTCATTGATTCTTGTGACGCTTGGGACGCCTCATCCGTAACTCCATGGCCAGTGATCGTCAAAAACACTTCATCAAGCGTCGGTTTCTGCACACTCATCTCTGCGAGTGGAATCCCCGCTTCGCGGAGTGCAATAAGCAAATCAGTGACTAAATCAGCATTCGCCATCGGTGCAGTAATTTTTCCAGCCTCATTCGGCACAATAGACTGGATATGCAGCACATGTTCCACAATCCGGCGCGCTTGAGCGATATCTTTAAGATTTTGGACTTTTAAGTGCAGCGAGGTGGTGCCCACTGAAGCTTTTAGCTCATCCACGGTGCCTTCTGCAACGACATGGCCATGATCAATAACTGCAATGCGATCTGCCAGCTGATCGGCTTCCTCAAGATACTGTGTAGTTAACAGCACTGTTGATCCTGTGTTCACCAACCGACGAATGGTATCCCACATTTGCGAACGTGTCCGTGGGTCCAGACCTGTTGTTGGTTCATCCAAAAAGATAAGCGGGGGCTGGGCAATCAGACTCGCTGCAAGATCCAGACGTCGGCGCATACCGCCAGAGAAATTTCGAAGCGGCCGTTTCGCCGCCTCCGTCAGACCAAACTCTTCTAACAACTCCGCTGCCTTTTGCCGCGCCTCTGCCCGCCCTAACCCTAAAAGACGTGAAAAGATAATCAGATTCTCTGTAGCACTAAGTGACTCATCCACAGAAGCATATTGTCCCGTAACCCCTATCAATTGCCGGACAATCTGCGACTCCTTTACCACATCATGCCCGAAGATTCGCGCCGACCCCGCATCCGGACGAAGTAACGTAGCCAGCATCCGAATTACCGTCGTCTTTCCTGCCCCATTGGGACCGAGAACGCCGAAAATCGTGCCTGCCTTAACGTTCAGATTTACTCCATCAACTGCGCGATTGTCACCAAACGTTTTGACGAGCCCACGCGCTTCGACGGCCCAATCTCCAGGGTTGGGCTCAATTATTTTTTTGCGTTCATTTACCATTACAATTCCTCCAACGTTTTAGTTTGTATTGTGATGGTAACTCCCTTTTATAAACTGAATTTAAACAACACAAAAAACCGGGGAGCGCGATCTCACGCCACCCGGTTTATCACTTCTCATCTGAGTCAGCCTCAACATATTCTTTAAGCGCAAACAATTTATTAGCCCAGTAACCTTCAAAAAAGGCAAGCCAATCTTGCAGCTCCAGCAAAGGTTCTGGCTGAAGCTTATACCGGGTCTCCCGTCCGACTTTCTGACTGCTAACAAGCTGCGCATCGGACAATACCTGTAAATGCTTATTAACAGCGGTTCGGCTGATCGGGTAGCAATCCGTAATAGATGCTATAGACATTTCCTTATTAGCGAGCAGCTTTAGCAGACTGCGTCGGGTAGGATCTGCTATCGCTTGAAATACATCATGTCCTGCTTCAGCAACCGGCATATTAAGCCTCGATATAAGCAGGAAGTTTTTCTTGGACGATTTTTTCCCAGCCGCTATTCATAAAGCCGCGTACGATTGGATGTGGTTGTCCAAATTCAGTAACTTTTTCAGGGTCCCATCCAGAATGAATCAAGGTAAATTCCGTTTTCCCTTCGATTTCTTTCAGTTCAAAAGCAAGATGCCAATCCTTCCCCCAATTAAAACCAACACGATTCGGAGGATCAACTTCAGTTACTTTACAAGGAGAATCTCCGAATTGTCCAGCATGCAGGATGAATTCATGCCCAACAACAGGCTCAAATGTACTAGGCATCCACCAGGCTGCCATTCCTTCTGCCGTGGCAACAGCTTTCCAAACCTTTTCTATTGGCGCATTTAGTAAAATCGTTTGACGAATTTCTTGTAAGGGTTCTTGAGTTTGCATAATAAATAGCCTCCAGCATTCATTTAATATAACACCTTTTGGGTTCGCTTTTCATTATAACACCTATAGGTGTTATGTCAATTTACAGATTTCCCTAATTCTCCGTTCGTTATTCAACGTCTCAATCCCTCAATAGTATCCTTTAACTGCTATAAAAAAAACCCTCCCTCGTTCATCCCGAAGAAGGGGCCTTCTATTACATCAGCTCTATGGTCAGTTTCTTGGCTTGACAGTTACTGTGATTTTCTCGCTAGATGTCTCGCCTGATGCATTGACTAATACCGCGTAGTATTCATATACACCTGGTGTCTTATCTTTAAGTTTCGTAACTGTCATCTGAGCCGCAGGGGTAGCCGTGCTTAGTGTCTGTGTGTCGACTACTTCTCCATTCTCATACAAACGGTACTCAGTACCATTGGTTCCCCACCACATATTCATCACAACGTCGTAAGTTCCATCCCCACTCCAGTTGTCGTGGGATACTATAGGCTTGCCCGGCGCTGCATCTGTAACAGTAAGGATTAGCGGATCGCAGGCAGTCGAACCGAAGCTGTTGACTAGCTCGCACGTGTACGTGTAGGTTCCATTTGATTTGCCCACAATATCCGTACTCATGGCTTGTGCATTCGGTGAGCTGTCCGTCAGCATCTGGGTACTGATCAGTACATCGTTTTCATAGAGCTTAAACTCGGTACCGTTGTTCCCCCACCAAAGATTCATCGTGACGGCATAGCTGCCATCTCGAAGCCCGGTGTCGTGCCCATTATTGTCAGATAACACTGGCTTTCCAGGGGCTCCACCAGCAAGCGGAGTTGTACTCTGGAGCCATTGTGACCAACGGACTAGAACCTCTGCCTGCTCAGAAGTGAACACCTGATTGCTCTGGAGATTCACTTCACTATTAAAAGCTTCCAGCAAGCTGTGAACTTCTGCGCCAGCATGCTGCTGAGCTTTTTCTTTGGCGATCGCCAGCTGCTGCTTAAGTGAGTTGGTTACGTTTTCTAAATCTGGAGCACCCGTCTCAGCTGCAAAATTTTCGGATAATGCCGACAAGCTGTCAAATGTCGCATATACACTATACGAATGCTCTGCCAGCCCGACATTGCCCGCCGCATCCTCGGCTTTCGCAGTTACACTATGAGTTCCCGCTTCCAGCGTATACGCTTTAACATCTGCGAGCGTTGAATCACATGGCGAATAAGTAATGCCTGATACAGTATCAGCTGCACTACAGGTGATGTTTAATGTCTGCTCTATGGTATAGGAACTCTCTCCTTTAATTACTACCTGTGGTGCGGTCCGATCAATCTTCACCACAGCAGTCTTCTGCGGCTGTTCCACATTACCCTCTCTATCAACGCTCCAATAAACTAACTTATGTGTTCCTTCATTGGACAAAATAACTGAATTCCCGGTTTGCTGCTCGCCATCGTTTACTGTGAAATAGGTTGCCGCAACACCAGAGCCCGCATCTGTAGCTGTGAAGGTTACCAACGTATCCTTGTTGGTCCAACCTTGTGGCGCATCATCCGTTGTCACCGGAGCTGTTGGGTCCGCCCCTTTCACTACGCCATAAAAGCGTAATTCCGCCATGTTACCAAACCAATTACTACTATTATAGATCCGGATATAACGATAGGCTTCTGCGTTACTAATACTTAAGGTCTGCCAATCCATCGTTTTTCCTGCAGGAGAGGAGATTGTCGTCCAGCTTGTATGATCATTCGAACCCTGAACCACAGTCCCATTAATTCGTGTAAAATAATTATCTTGCCTGGAAAGCACCTCTGCCTTGGACAGCTGGACCCTATTCCCTTCTTTAAAATCAAACGTTATAAATCCTCCATATCCACTGCCATTTACCCGAAAATCCGTAATTGTGCCTGCATTTCCATCGAATAATGATCCCACAACATTCCTGAGATCGGTGGGTGTTCTCCCACTGGAATCACTAAAATTAGTAATCGCAAGCACATTACTAATCAACTCAGTCTCATCGGGAATGTACAGAGAGGAACCATCTGTAGTTGATGTTTTTTCCGGCCCCTCGATTCCCTCCTTTGACTTGTATTTAATACTAAAGTTCACAAGTCCAGGTTGTGCCTTATTGCCCATGACCGCTTCAGCCGTCCAATTGATCTTATCGACAGTAGCAACGGTTGCGACTTGATCCTGAATAATGACATTCACTTGGTTAATTGCATCGCTTGCTTTAAAAGACAATTTCACCGTGTCCCCAGGCACAATTCGTTTCTGGATACTTTGGTCGGAGCTAATGGACACCGCATCAAGCTTTGAATTGATTGTAACATCACCATACAAACGTAGTTCAGCCATGTTTCCATACCAGTTGTTTCCATTGGTGATGCGGATATAACGATAGGGTTCTGTGCTGTTAATCGTCAACGTCTGCCATTCCGGCGTATTTCCTGCTACATTAGAGATCGTAATCCACGTCACATTGTCGTTGGAGCCTTGCACCACTGTTCCATTAATTCTGCCCGCATAATTATCTTGCCTTCCGATTACTTCTACCCTAGACAGCAATGCCTGGCCGCCTTCTTTAAAGTCAAAGGTTAGATATGCACCATAACCACTGCCATTTAAACGAAAATCAGTGATGGAACCTAAATGATTATCAAATAAAACTTTTGCTGTTGCCAAAAGATCAGCCGGATTTCTTCCACTGGAATCGATTAGGTTTGCTATCTCAAGCACATTAGCGACAAGTCCCGTCTGATCTGCAATGAATAAAGTAGAACCATCTGTTGTAAAAATAGTCTCTACTGCATCCGCTCCAGCTGCCGTTTTATAATTGATCTTAAATTTCACAATACCTGATGGAACATATTCATTCACCACAAGCTTAGCTGTCCAGTTGATATTGTCCACAGAACTGACTGCAACAGATTGACCCTGTATATGGGCCGTGGCATTATGGATCATTTCTGTAGACTTAAAGGATACTTGAATCGTATCCCCTGGTATAATTCGATTTCTTAAGCTTTGATCCGAGTGAATGGACACGGACTCTAATTGATTTACTGTCTCATACCGCTGGCCAAAGATTCTAAATTCAGCAATTTCCAGCATAGTACTCGAAGGCTTTATCATTTCCATTTTCAAAAATCGGAATTTTTCATGCTCCAGGCCTGCTTGAACCTCAAGTCTCTGCATCTCTTCAGTAACTGTTGTCAAGCCGGGGGTTAAGCGGGTCCAATTTTCTTTGTCATTCGATCCGAACATTGCAACGCCACCAATTCTCTCCGGAAAACTAGCTCTTACCTGAAGCTCAAAGCTTTCTGCTGATATTTGAAAATCCGGTCCTAAATCCATGTAATGCGCCCGATCCTGCGCTGTATAATACCCCACAAAACTATCATTTGTGTTGTCCAGCAGGTTCGGGACAGCGTTACCAAAGGTTGAGCTAACAAACAAATTCGTAAAATTAACACTTCCATCTTTCATTAATGGCGTCAATTCTTTAAGACTTTGCACTGCGAGATTCAGGTCAAATAACTTCTGATAGAAGACCTCGTCAGTGGCAGTAGTAATTACATCCATTACCTCAGCGTGCACTTGCTTATAGTAAGCTAACGTTGCCGAAATGTAAGGCACATCAACATGATAAGGAGAAATGACGGCGTTGACGGCAGATTGCCGATCATTCGCTACTACAACACTAACATCCTTGGCTGTAACCGAAGTTCCATCTGCGGCACTCACTACAAAGGAGTAGGTTCCCGCATGTGCTCCAGACCAAGAGAAAACACCTGAAGTCTCATTGAACACTGCACCCTCAGGTAACTGATCCGCTTGATAGGTAACAACATCCGTTGCACCTGCGTCTGTCGCAGAGAAATCAAATTGAATTGCAGCTGTAGATCCCTCATAGGTAAATAAAGATACTGGTGCCTTTCCTGATGTAAATACTGGAGGGGTAAGCTGTGCCCCAGCTTTTAAATTAATATGGTCAATATCGACTGTTGTTCCATTTCCTTTTACATTAAAATAGACAAGATCGCTGAAGCCTTGGAACTCATTGAACTCATACTGAATATACCTCCATTGCCCCTTTGTATCAGGCAGCGTAACGGTATCGCCAAACACCTCCATGGTTGCTATGCCTTTAGTCCGAATCTTAAAAGCAATGATTCGTTCGCCACTGCTTGCACCCACAAAAGCAATTTTACTGCCCTCATCTGTAGCGGTAATTTCAACGTAAGTAGTGTCTCCTTCTTGTTTTGTGGTGGAGTGACCATCAAGCTTCGTGTACCGGTCTTCTAGTTCTCTCAAATCTGGATTCGTTATCACCTTTGGCAAATTGAGCATACCCTCGCCCTCTGCTTCTTTAGGAATGTACAGCCAATAATCCCCGCCTCCATCCGGAGACTCCCAATAGAAAGGCAATCGCTTAGCAAACATCTCGCTAAAATAAGGAGCTTCAACCTCCATATTTATTCCAGCTGTATATTTATAATAATAATAAAGGTCATAGACATTACCGCCAATTCTCCCCCTGTAACCGCCAGCCAAGTGTTTATAGATAATCGTTGGATTTCCATTTACATCTGTATGTGCCGCCACTGGAATCCAGGGTGTATCATGGCCAATCATATACTGAGCAAAGTAGTCGGCAGCTTTTAAAATCCGTTGATCTAGAAATTCATACGGACCCACCGCATTTGGCGCACTAGAAACAGTCCCCTCTACCGGATCTACCTTTGTTTCCTGAGCCAATAATAAACGTGATAAAATCTCTACATTCGTTATATCCCCAGCGCCATGCGCCTGATCTCTGCCCATTTCAACATGCTGAACTACGGGTGGATTAACTTTTTCCCCTGTTACAATATTTCTATCAACCCATCTGAATAAAGCTTTTATCGCGCCATTTTGCCCCTGATCGACAGCGGTTTTATTGACGGTAAACCATTCAACTCCCTCATTGTACCTCTCTGTATTTCCTGTAAAAATATAACCTGACATAGCTCCAAGCAGCGGATAAAGATGCTGGTTCATAAAACGATCATTTGTGTGTTGGAACGTTTCAATAACCGGATTAATAAGATTATTCGTAAAATCAGCGACATCTTTTTCCGTCCATTTCAGCTCTTCAGTTTGAGCACTTGTGTACCTTAAGATTTCCGCCGCAGTAACCATTCGATTAAGTGGAATTCCTGTATGAATATGTGCATCATTAAAATACACGTATTTCTCAGGGTCCATCTGTGACCAAATCCGGATAATATGCATGGCATTGGCTCTGTAAACCTCATCACCCGATATTACATACAATAGAGCTTGTGTATAAGCCTTCAAACCATCCGCTATAAATCTTGAATTAAAGCCCTGGCTATTAAAAGCATCGCTCGCTGGTTTCAACGGATCCGCACCACTTTGATTGTTGGAAGTGACCGTCCTTGAAGCTGCCGGAGAGAGAAGCATCTGATTATAGTAAGTGATCCAGGGTTCTTTTTGCGCCCGTACCTGTGTCCTAATATTCTCAAGAATTTCCTTAGTCAGGCCAACACCCGGATGTTTGAATCCGCTTTCATCTATAACCTCATTAATGGTAGGTTGGTAATCCGTAATTATCGACAGCTCTGTCGATTCTACTGCGGCTCCTTCTGCCGATAAAGGCACTAGCGTTACCAACAAACTTAAGGAAACTGTGATCCTAACAATACGTTTAAGCGATTTTCCAAAGAGTAGCTCTTTAAATGAATTCATTGTTCTCCTCCATTCATTTACATCCTCTGATTTAATGCAAATAAAAACCGCTGGCAAATTCATTCACTACAAAATGTTTGTTATTCAGGTCGACAATAACCTCTCCATTAATCTGAAGATTATAAAAATAAATATCCTTCACACCTCTTTCCTCGTCATAGCCGAATATCCGGGAAGGATTGATATTCTTCCCATTGTAGGTGATATCGCTAAACTCTATATTTTCGATACATCGTCCTGGCACCGGATTATAGGTTTTATTCCACACCACGCGGACATCAAACAGCTGCCCCAGTTCAAAATCCTCCACCCGGATATTTTTGAAAGTAACCTTACGAACGGTATTGTTGTCCCCTGCACAGATTGCCATAACCCCCCAATAATTTTCCTGCGGCTCGTGATGCTCAAGCACATCGATATTTTCAAACCAAATATTTTCTATAATATCGCCATTATGTTGGTGATCACCATGAATACCGACATGCATGGCATGAGCAACGTCCGCCCAGAGTATGGAATCTTTAACCGTGATATGGCGTGAGTCTCCATAATACTCTCCACGGCTGCCGTATATGGCAATGCAATCATCAGAAGTTCTCAAGAACACATCTTTAATATCCACATTTGAGCTAGCCATCATATCAATTCCATCACACCAGCCGCGTGTACTGAAAGCTTTGAAGTTATGAATGCGGATATGCTTAGACGCTCCGATATATATACTGTAATGCGGAGGATCAAGCGTGATGATCCCTTCGATCTCAACCTGTTCAGAATGCTGGATTTGAACGCCTCTTAAATAAGTGGTTTTCTCCATATCCGCCAAATACAGAACACCTCTGCCGCGAACAACAACATTCTCAGCATGGTCAATCATTATGGATCCGCAAAGGAGCGCGCCTCCGGCAATATAAACTGTGGTCCCAGAAGGGATATGCAGCATTGGATTCTCGAATTGATGAAGCCCGGGCATAAAATATATCGTCTGACGCTCCCCATTAGCCCTTTCTGACAAATGCTGAGCTTGTTCTGCGATAGCCGCAAATTGATGTATTCCTGGTTGGACAAGCACTACATTATCATCGTCAAGTTTAGGTGGGGCTGTCTCCAAGGGGTTGGCAAAAAGATGCAAGTTACTAAAACGTTCTCGATTGATTTCAATGGAAAGCTTACACGGGTGCTCCAATGTGAACAAAAGGGTATTCTCTTCGATTTGAAAGGGAATATGGGTTGCCAAAGGGCGAATAACCGCTTGTTCAATCTGCCGGTTATTACAATGAACAGAGACCTCCACCGTGCCTTCCATATCAAAATAAACCATCGATGTCGATCGAACCTGATGCATATCCACCTTTGCTTCAAAAACAAACAGTGCTTGCCATAACCCACCAGGCTCTCGTACACTCACTGTAAAATCGTCTTTCCCCAGGGCTTCATTCGGCTGCTCATAAATAATTAATTCGCTCATTTCTACCTCCGTTATCTTAGAATCAACTCACTTAAGGGTTTAATAAATAGGCTGGAGCAAGCTTTTGCTCCAGCCTATCATCCAGTACTAATCAGCGAACGCTGCTATTTACGATCTGCCAGCACTTTATTTACCTCATCCGTTACTTCCTGACCTCCGGCCTTTAGCCAGCTATCCTTGAAATTATCAAAATCTTTACCCGTGTTCGCTTCTCCTGTAATTGCTTTGATAACAAACGTATCTTGCAACGTCTTCAGATTGCCCCAATACTTGGGTTTGCTTGTTAATACCGCTGGTCCCAGTACATCTAGCAATGGTGTAACACCTGGAGTGATCTTGTCTCTCAAATCTAGCAATTCTTGTTTTACCGTATGTTTTTCCATTGAAGTGTCTGTGGAGCTAAGTGGATTATAGAAATTACCTGCTCCCATCTTCGGAGCACTAACCTCTTCATCCGCTTTTGGAATGGCAAGGTCCCCTTCCATATCATAGCTCACACCCAATTGACCGAAACCTGTCAGCAGAAAACCTTCGGAATCCGTAGACACATATTCGAGAATTTCCATAATCTTATGACGTTTCTTCTCATCCTTTTCGAGTTGAACACCGAACAATACTGGCGCCTGTCTTGCACCATACGCGAAAGAATAAGCAACGCCATCTGGAGCTGTAAACGGCTTGCCAGGCACGAATATTTGACCTTTCTCTAGACCAGGTTTTGCGACAAACCCAGATTCTTTATAAAAATTGCCCCACTTCCCGTTATCCACCATACCCACTTTTTGGTCAGCAAATTTAATATTGATTTCGTTATTATCACTAGTTATGAATTCAGGATCAATCAGACCTGCTTTGTACCATTTGCTCAATAACGCCAATGCTGATCGCGTCTCTTCTGTAATGCCTCCATAAACTACGTTCCCGGAAGCATCCTTTTTGAACTGATAAGGGGAAACAGCAAATGCTGAGAAGACACTTGTGAACAATTGCTCTGGAAGCTTGCCGCGGCCGATTAAACCGTAAGTATCCTTCTTCCCATTTTTGTCCGGATCTTCATTAACAAATTTGGTGAGTACATCCTCAAGCTCTTCCAATGTCTTGGGTGGTTCTGAGTAGCCAATATTTTTCAGCCAGGCTTCATTATAGCCCGGAATAAATCCATCAAGACCACCTGGCCAAATTTTCGGGATCCCCCAGTTTTTTTCGTTGTATAAGCCTACGCCCCATGCCCCGGAATCAACCGAATCCAATGCTGCTGCATATTTCGGCATCAGGGATTCAATTTCAGCCTTATCAATCGTCGCAATAATCCCTTGATCTGCCCATTGCACCATATCCGTTTCGTTTGCATCGACCGGGAAGATATCAGGAATATCTCCAGAAGCTAGAAGCACTGAAAATTGTTCTTTCCAAGTTCCACGTTCCAATTTAATATTTTTGATTTTCACATTAAATTTCTTCTCGAGCTCGGTTTGCACATAGTTACCGTCTTCTTCTGGCGTATTAAAGTTGTTCGCCCAAATAATTTCAATCGGAGCTTCAGCTGCTGATGCCCCCCCTTGACCTTGATTCGTCGGCTTCGTTTCGTTAGTGTTATTATTCGCCGCATTCCCGCCGCAACCACTCATGACAAGTGAAGCCGATAGGGCTATCGCAGCAATTTCCAACCATTTCTTGGATGTATGCCTCATATTCTTTTATTTCCTCCCTTTTTTTGTTCATCTATATATTTAGACAACCCGCGGATATAGCGGACTGTTTAAACCGTTCTGAGCCTTCTAACCCTTAAGTGATCCAACCATAATTCCTTTGACGAAGAAACGTTGCAGGAATGGATAGATCATTAATATAGGCAGCGCTGTAAACATAATAATCGCCGCTTTGACCATTTCAGGAGCCTGCTCATTGGTAGGAAGTGGTAACATCGGATCTCCTTCGGCTGAAATAACAAGCCGTCTTAAGAAAAGCTGCAGTACAATCTTTGATTGATCCTGCATATACAACATTGCATCAAACCAAGCGTTCCAGTGCCCTACTGCAGTCCATAGGGCTAATGTTGCTAGAACAGGCTTCGACAGCGGAATAACAATCGTAAATAAGATCCGCATATCATTAGCCCCATCTATTTTAGCTGAATCCTCCAGTTCCTCCGGTATACCCATAAAGAAATTTCGCAGGAGCAGAAGATTAAACGTGCTGAGCAGGCCGGGGACAATATAAACCCATAACGAATTTATAAGTCCCAGACTTTTGATTAGCAGATAGGTAGGGATAAGCCCGCCGCCAAAAAACATCGTTACGACAATGAACATTGTATAAAATCCCCGGTGCGGCAAATATTTACGAGATAGCGGATATGCTCCCAGTGACAGAAACACGAGTGTCAGAACTGTTCCTACAACTGTGCGGAAAACCGTATTCCCCATCGTTTGCCAGACCGTATCTGTTGTCAGTACACGCTTCCAAGCAAAGAAGGAAACTTCTTTGGGATAGAAATGAATTCCCGGCCGAAGGGCTTCCGCAGGGGTGCTAAACGATATAGAGAGCACATGCAAGAAGGGATAAATCATCGTAATACAAAGAATGATTACAAATAGGATTAGAAAGACTTGGAATACTTTTTCACCAGTGGATAGCTTCAATTGTAGTTACTCCTTCCTTACATTCATTCATTAATAAAGACCTTCCTGCCCCATTTTTTTCGTTATGAAGTTAGCAAATAACACCAGGATAAGACCCACCACATTTTTAAATAATCCAACAGCCGTCGTTAGACTGAACTGAAAGTTTTGCAGACCTATCCGGTACACATAAGTATCTAACGTATCCGCCACCCCATATACAGCTGGTGAATAAAGTGTTAAGACTTGATCGAAGCCAGCATCCAGCACACTCCCTACCCGAAGAATAAGCAGAATAGCAATCACCGGCAGGATCGAAGGAATGGTGATAAATAACGTTTGTTTCCAGCGATTGGCTCCGTCCAGAACTGCAGCTTCGTACATTTGGGAATCGATGCTTGCTAATGCAGCTAAGTATATAATCGTTCCCCAGCCGATTTCCTTCCATATTCCTGACATAACGAGCGTAAAGCGGAAATATTTCTCGCTGCCTAAAAAGTAAATGGGATCAAAGCCGAGCCACTGAATAATATAATTGACCACACCGGAATTCGGAGATAACAAAGTGATCAATATCCCCCCTATAACGATCCAGGATAAGAAATGGGGTAAATAGGATATCGTCTGTGCAACCTTCTTGAAGAAGGAAAACCTAAGTTCGTTAAATAACAGCGCCAATATGATCGGTGCAGGAAAACCAAAAATAATATGGTAAAAACTGATAATAAGCGTGTTCTTAATGATTTTCCAAAAGTCGGGTGAAGCTGTGAACAAGTATTCGAAATGCTTTAAGCCGACCCAAGGACTTCCCCAAATTCCATCACGAATAAAATAATCTTTAAAGGCCAGTTGAATGCCATACATCGGGCCATAAGCAAATACGGTATACCAGATGATCACGGGAGCTAGTAATAAGAATAAATATTTGTTTTTTTTGTATTGGCGCCAAGTATGTGTCCACCTCGAGACTTTCGGCTTAAGATTCTCTCCCTGTTTTTGAATGCCAGCAGTGCTTGCCGGGTTCATAGTTGTTTTCTCCTTCCGAATACGATTTTGCGTTAAGACTGTGTCTGAACACCCCTTACGTTAGGGCATTGTAAGCGCTTTTTATATTGTAAATTCATTAAAATCAGTAAATTATCTTCGTATTGGGGCTATAATTTTTCGAACAAAAGAAAAGACAATCGCGAGACGATTGCCTTTTCCACATGGATTGGAGAATTATGCACTTGAATGGTTCGAATGGTTTGCATTGCCTGCGTTCCTATACTGGACCGGTGTAACTCCGTAACGTGTTTTGAATTTGTTGTGAAAATATTGCGGGTTACGATAACCCACCTGAGCAGAAATCTCAGCCACGGACAGCTGCTTTTTTTCTCTTAATAAATCAGCCGCCTTCTCCAACCGCACTCGGGTTACATATTCAGTGAACGATTCATTCATAACGGTTCCGAACAAGGTAGAAATATACGATGGCGCCAACGAAGCAACCTCAGATAATTTATTTAGCGATAAATCCTCTTGAATATTATCATCGATAAAGATTTTTAATTTATGAATGATCTCTGTATGTGCGTGATTTCCTGACTCTTGAATATAAGCTGTAATTTGTGCCGATAAATCACGAATGGAATCAAGGGTTTCGGACAACGTCTCCTTTTTGAACTCATCGAACAGACTGGAAGGCGAAACGATTTGTTGCAGATCAAGCTCAATAATGGTCTGATACAGGACCGTAACCAACTGAAGCAGGCCTAACTCAACCGTCTCCAATTGGACATCACCTTTCTCCATGACCCTTTGGAAATCGTCCATAAACCTGTTCATCGTAACGTCATTGCCCGCCTTTAAGGCATTTTTATAAAGATCAAAAGAGAATAAGTGTGGCGTAACATCGTTAAGCGGGATATGTGAATACCGCGCAATAGCTTCCGAACCATAGATAAACCGATATCGATAGGCATGTAAGGCATTTTGATACGAAAAGGGGATTTCTTCAGGTGCCTGAACCTTCGATCCAAGCGCTGCTCCAAAGTGTAGTTGCTCAGGCAACACATTTTTTATAAGCTCCAGTTCCTTCAATAATAAAAGCTCCAGCTCTTCGTGATCCTTATTCAACTCACTGAAATAGATAAGCGCCGCTTCCTGGGTATTTAAGCTGACGAATTTATAAAAGCTATAGGCAGCATGCTGTTCATAAAAAGCCCTGAATTCCTCGCAATCTCCCTTAGTTATACGAATATAGCTAGTCATGTAATGACATTGCAAAGGTAAATAATCGTAGTAATCCGAGCCAACGCCTGCACCTAATACCAGATTTTTTAGTTCATTCACTTTAGCTTTAGATTCTAAGGTTTCGATTTTTTGACCTAGCTTTGAGATTGTACTACCAATAATAGCGAATTCATTTTGCGAATAGTTTACGGTGCCTGGATGATAAAAGCTGCGAACATTGTTAACAAGCTTCTTCATCGGAACATATACACGTTTGGAAATCAAATAAGCGAATAGAAGCCCAATTAACAATACCAGGATACAGCTGACAAATATTTGGCTCTTCAGCTGCTTTGATGAGGATACAAATGAATTCATAGGCCGTATTAATACGTATTTCCATTGATTATTCGAGGTTTGGTCATTTTTAAAAGACAACACATATTTGTCGCGTTTATTATAATGAATTTCCTTATTATTCCCTGCTGACTTCATCCATTGCTTAGCAGTCTTAAGCCCCTCTTCGACGTTCGAGCCCGTATGGATAATAGGGCTGCCCTTTTCATCAAAAGCATATAGCTTTTCCATCGGCGAGCTCATCGTGCTGGAAATCATTTTATTGATGTATTCTAAGCTAACGTCAATGTACATGGTGCCTGTTGATGTTTTTGATAAAGCACCATAGGGAAGGGCGATTGCGTAAGTCAACACCTCTTCTTCATCCGATAACGTTCTATATGTCCAGCGGTTTAAGGCTGGTGTCACTGAAGTTTTCAAGAAGGAAGCATCTGGAGAATTGTCCAGCTTCGAATAAAATTGGCTGTTATCGATGATATAATTTCCTTTCTCGAAGTATGTGGATATTTTGTAAACGCCTTCATTAGTAAGCTTGAAAATTTCGAGATCCTTGCGAAAAGCTAATATTCTGCTCGTATTGCCTTCCCATTCACTGTCCAGTAAATAATTCAGCATAGACTGATTTTCTAACGACAAGGTAGACACTGCTCGGTTGCGGATACTGTTTTCGTATTTTTGCAGCAGCGTATTCTCCACAAAATCACTTGAAGTCATCAGTCGTTGCTTACTGTCTCTGGCAATCTCATCCACCATTAAGCGATTAGCCTGAACATACAGATAACTGCCCACAAGTCCGATTAAAACAACGGCTAATAATGTGAATGAAAAAATCAGATGGGTAAACCATGTGCCTCCATTTCTTACTCTGCCGCCGATCTTCATCACAAGCCCCCCTTTAGTTCATAACCCTATCTCTGTAACTTTCTAAATTGAAAGCATTTATAATTAAAGATACTAAAATGCACCAACTTTAGCCATTATAAAATCTTCTATTTAAAGATAACGCATCTTATAAAACCGAAAAAAACAGGCTTCCCCGAAATTAATCGCTGGAAACCTGTTTATTAACCTATACAAAACATCTATCGCGACAAAGAAAGTAACTTCAATGCCCCCGCTCCCTTTTTGAATATTCCTTCACCCATGCAATCCATTCTAACCTGTGCGTATACATAAGGATCACAAAGCTCCCAAACCATACCCACAGGATAGGAGCAGACCACTTACTGATGCACAAATAAACAAAAAGGAGCAGCATTCCGCTAACCACTTGCACACCATCCGAGACAGGTGAATTCCCTCTGCTTTTGTACCCGCTGCCGAGCACTTTCAACACTGCCAGGATAACTGCTAATGTTAAAGAGGCCTTGAATCCTGTCAACGCGCTCCATACCCCAAAGGTTACGGCAATCGCCTTCCCTCCTTTTCCTTTAAGAAATGGAGAGAAGGCATGACCGGCAATAGGAGCTAAGGCTAGCGGAATAATGAAATAACCCTGACTATAATGACTTTCCATTACCCATAAAAGAGGCAAATATCCTTTTAAAAAATCCAACAATACCCCAAAAATTCCGAATTTATAGCCAGATGACTTCCATAGATTCAAAGCCCCCGGATTACCGTCGCCAATGTCTTTCAAGTTCTTTTTACGCGCAAGACCAAGCCAATAGGAAAACATAAGAGATCCCGACAAAAATAAACCCGCGACCCACAATATGATCATTAGTCCCTAGGGCCTCCCACCTGGATATGCCTTCCTTTCCAGCTTACATGCCTCAGAAAAACAACCTGATAAATCGAATACAGCATGATCAAGATAAAGAAAACAGTTGCCACCACGTGAAATACAGGAATAACGATGCCAAATACACCTACATATTTTATAAAATAAAAGAGCTGGAACATATAAAGGAGATAACCGATCAATAAAGGCATAAACCAGGTAGTATTCGCAAAAATAAACACAGTTTCTGAGATGATGAGTCCGATCACCCAAAGCGCGATTGGAATAATTGTCCGCGGACTTATCGTTGAGGTGCTTAAGACAGCCCCTTTACTGAAGCCTTCAATCTCACTTTTTATCCCCTTCGGATACATACGAAAAGATACTAAGCCATAACCGATAAAATTTCTAATGGGAACACCTGCAGCGATAAACTTCTCTCCTAAAGACAAATCATCCAGCACTTCAGATCTAATGCTTTGATGGCCATTAACTTTTTCATAATCCTGCCTTAAAGCTAGAATACACGAACCGTATAATCCTTTTTTAGCGTTATTCTTTTCAAAAACAGAGGTGAATGTGAAGATCCCCAGCATATTCATGATTAAGGCAAGTTTCTCAAACAGCTTTTCTGTATGATGAAAAGGAACTACCGAAATGACACCTTTCGATAGCTCCCTTGCTTTTAATAATGAGGCCAGAGCGTTAGGCTTTAACCGGATATCTGCATCCAAGAAAGCAAAAATATCGCCCGAGGCTTGTAAATACCCATTCCAGATTGCCCAGCTCTTGCCCGTCCATCCCTCAGGGAGACTGCTGTTGGCAATAACCTTAACTCCATAGCTTTCGGCAATTTCCTTGGTCCGATCCTCCGAGAAATCATCCACAACAATAATTTCATAGGGGGTAATGGTTTGGAGCTGGAGTGAGTCGAGCAGAAAACGCAAATTGTATTCTTCATTTCTTGCGGGGATAATGATAGACAATTTCTCCGGTCCTTGAACATGTTCGTGATCGGCGGCCAATATATTCTTTCTAAACAATATAAAACCGGAGAGACATCCAACACCTATAATAATTAACAACCACATTTACAGCTCCCCCCTCCTATAGCTATATATATGAAGGGTTAGTCCGTAATATATTCAATTCAAATTTAACCGACATTTACTTTTGCTGAGTATTGATTAAGCTTTTCTGTACACAAGAGCATAACGATGGCGAAAAAAACGATCATCGCAGGAAAAATACCCAGCGTGAATTTCGAAGCTAATAAGCCGATAAAAGGCGGCATCAGCGTGGTGCCGGTATAAGCTGTTGCCATCTGAAAGCCCATAATCGACTGAGCATGTTTCTTCCCGAATCGTACAGGGGTTTCATGTAGCATACACGGAAAAATAGGGGCTAACCCTAAACCTATAATCATAAATCCTACAAGTGAAACTGTAGTTGGAAGCGGCAATACTAACAGCACCGTACCGATTAAAGCAATGAGCTGGCCATATCGAATTAGCTGTTTATTACTCATTTTAAAAGTAATGAAACCCGTCACCATTCTACCAAAGGTAATCCCTAGATAAAAAAATGATACCCATGTCGCTGCAGTTGATGCAGGAATGTCTTTAATGTTTACAAGAAAGCTGCTCCCCCATAAGCCCATACTCGTTTCGATGGCAGAATAAAATAAAAAGGTTAACATTGCTAGCTTTACCCCTCTTAATTTCCATGGTTTTGTGTTCTCTGCGGCATGCTCTAGCTCCGGATGATTGAACTCAGGATCACTTTCAGCATTCGGGTGGTTATTGCTCCCAGCCACTCTATCCCATAAAGGCAGTGTAACGAATAGAATAATGACTAAGCTCAATTGTATGTAAGCAACCGTAAGATAACCTTGCCGCCATAGACCTTCTCCAGAAATAAAAGAGCCCATAATAATAGGACCCAGCGTGGCGCCCACTCCCCAGAAACAGTGTAACCAACTCATATGATGGGCTTTATAATGCGTAGCCACATAACTATTTAATCCGGCATCTACAGATCCCGCACCTAAACCAAGTGGAATTGCAGCAATAATTAACCAGACTAACGAAGGTGACCCTGCAAAACCAAGCAACGCTACAGCAGTCATGATACAGCTAATAAGAGTTACTTTCCCTGTACCAAAACGTTTAAGGATAACACCACTCATTAAACTGGACACAATTGTCCCTACTGCAATAACCATCGAAAGAATTCCAGCAGTACCTAATGAAGCATTTAAGTCCATTCTCATCACTGGCCAAGCGGAGCCAAGCAATGAATCCGGCAAGCCTAAACTAATAAATGCTAAATAAATAATAATAAGAAAAAAAGTTGCCATAGTTATCTCCTTAATTGTTCTCATCTATTTGTTGTGAAACTAATAAGCCTAATCCAAGACTTTGTAATCCATTCAGATAATCACGTTTCAAGTTACTTACCGCTAACGCTGGAAGATGCTCCTTCGGAACGTATGTTGCACTCCGTTCATAGATTTGATTAAGCATGGCTGGAGCTAATTCATCCTCACAAAAAATAATATAATGCGGATTCAAAATAGAAGTCATAGTAGCCACTAATCGACTAATCGCATCCACACTATGATTCGATTGCATATTTGATCCACCAGGATCTCCAGTTAATGCCTCTATGAAATTTTTATGATCATACTGTGGCAAAAATTGAACTTCTCCTGAAAAAAACGTCTTTCCTCGCACGATTTCACCATTGACCGCGATCCCAGCCCCCGGACCATTTTTCCCTAAATACAGATACATTAGAGATATATTCTCTTTCAAATTTCGTTGCGTCATATAGCCGATTACAGCGGCATTCATATCATTTTCCACGATTGTCGGAATAGATAGTTGATCTTCTATGTGTCTTTTCAAATCTAAATTCTGATATTTCTCATAACCCGGAATCAGAAAAATCTGCCCATGATTCACCGCACCTGGAACTCCAATAGCCACAGATTGGATTTTAGGATTGGCCTTTTTTTCATCTTCAATAAGCATGACCAGTTTACTAACATCTTCCTCAAGAATACTGGGCAAACTCCCTTCTTTGATTACCTCACCAATGCAATTATAGATGGTATAATTGGTTTCATTTTTTTCCAAAAAAACAGCCATCCCTAACCGATAATTCGGATTATAGGTGTATCTTATTGCCCTTCTTCCCCCACTTGACTCATCCAGACCGCTGACCGTTATTTCCCCTGCCTCTTCCATCTGCATTAGAAATTTGCTTATCGTTGGGAAACTGTATTGCAATTTATGGCTTAACTCTGCCTTCGTTGCTTTTCCTAGTTCTAATAATGCTGTTCGAATATTTCGGATAATTTCAGATTTCATTTGCTGTGAAGGAAGTCGTTTCTCACTCGCCATGGCTCTCCCATCCTCTCACCTATAGTCATACTGACTTATTAAACGCGTTTAATAAGTCAGTATGACTATAGCAGCAATACGATCTAACGACAAGTTAATTATTGAATCAAGCTCCTTCAGTAGGTGCAGGAATGAAATAAGGAGGCGTATAGCCCCCCTAATCCCTCGCATTTATCATTATCAAAATCAAAGCCTTTGCAGGATTCGTTCCCACCTTCCAGGATGACTATCGTCTAAGTACACCGGCTGAAATCCTAATTTCAAATAAATACGGATGGCGGGCAATCTGAAATCATCGGTTTCTAAAGAGGTTGCCGCTCCACCTGATTCTCTTATTTTGTGCAAACCAGCAAGACTTACAGCATAACCGAGGCCTTTGCCAGAATATTCCGGAAGCACTCCAACCATATGCAAGTACCAACTCTTAGGGTCTCCACTGCCTAATTCCCAGGCCGTAGCTGTCGCTACAGGCTGATCCCCGCGGCAAATGAACAACAAGCGATCCGAATACAAGGGTACATGATCACTGATTTTATCTACGAATTTAACTTCTCTCGTAAAAGAATGACGGATAAGATCCTCCCAATTTCGTTCGTCCTCCGGCTGGAAGGACGTAAGCCGATACCCAGCGGGGCAATGAAAAGCAGGCAAGTCGGACAGCATTTCTTTTTTCATTACAAGTTTGGAAAGCGCCTGTTCCACCGTCAAATTCTCACCTTCGATCTAAAATCAGGAAAAGCTATAACTTTCCCACCCATCTCTACAGATTCCATAGATAATGTAAACACAGAGCTCCAAGTAACGGCATCATATACGTCCACCGAAGGGGTGCGATCCTCCTGAATCGCGGAAATGAATTCCTCAAGCACCATAAAATCACCTCCGCCATGTTTCGTCCCAGCAGCGTATTCGCCCCATTTTTTCCATGTTGGATGATCATAAAGTGGCTGATAGCTGCTTAACGGCTCCCACAATTCCTCTCCATCCGCTATATTTTTGGGCGAAAGATTCCTGAACCAGATCAAATCTTCCTCTTGCTGATGGCGGCCCGTAATATACGCCCCTTCAGTTCCTTGCAGCAAATAATGAGTTTTATTATGTGGTCGTACAGAGCTCCAATCTACACGCAGCTCAATCAGTACACCCTTTTCCGTTTGGATGACCGCAACCGCACTGTCGCCTTGCCGCCAGAAACCTTCACGCGCTGCCGGATGATCTTTTCCATAATGCTCTCCAAAATAATATTGTAAGGATCTTGATTTTGAAACAAAAGTCGAGATGCTTTTTAATCGATCTCCATCAGGCTTATTGAGATTAATCCATTGGGCAACTGGACCTATAGAATGCGTCGGATAATTGATCCCGTTATACTGCTGATGTAATTGCCCCCGCCAAGTCAGAGATCCATCCGGATGATGAGTCAAGTGACGCAAATCATGGATGTATCCGCCTTCCAGATAAGTAATTTCACCGAACATGCCTTGATCCGCCATATGTTTAATCGTCAGATTGGAGCGCGAGAAGCAGTAATTTTCAGACATCATATATTTAAGTCCAGTTTGTTCAACAGTTTCGATAAGCTCCCAAGCTTCCTCTAAAGATTGGATCGAAATCACTTCGCTTAGGACATGCTTACCCGCTTTTAAAGCATCAATAGATTGTCTGGCATGCAAATGCATGGGGCTTAAGATAAACACCGCATCAATTGCCGAATCTTTTAACATTTCATGATAATCCCGATAGGTTCGGATGTCCGGAAATTTCTCTTTCCATTGATTAAGAACCCACTCATTCAAGTCACAAGTAGCGGTCAGATGTATCCGATCCGATAGAGAGTATAGTGCATTCATAAAACTGGCCCCGCGATTCCCGCCTACTATGGCTAATCTTACTGGCTGGCGATTCATTGCTGGTCCACCTGCTTTCTGTCCCTTTGAAGTCGATTGATGATTAGTTCCTGATCTCTCGCCTTCCCTTCAGCCTGCGGATATTTTTCATAATCAAAAATGCTGAGGGTAAATAATGAAGACCATTTACTTAATTGCTCGCTCGCCAGACTCACCATCTCTAACCGAATCTCATCTTCAAGCACAGTGAGAATTCGAGCAGCAGGAATATCCAGAATGGAGGCCGTTTGAATGAAATGCCAGTTTTCTTGTCTAACGATAGAATGCACATGATTATGCCCGTTGAAATAGAAACCCACACCTTGCCATTGCTTCAATATCGGCCAAATATCCAAGCTGGGATCCAGTGACATCATTGGCTCAGTTGATCTAGCCGTCGTATTATACAAGGGATGATGGCCAAAGACGAATAGTGGCTTATCTGTAGTCCGCTTCATTTGTGCTTCGAGCCAGGCTAACTGTTCATCATCAAGCGTTCCGCTCCAATCGTCACGATTTTCCCGTGCGGTATCCAGCAATATAATGATCGCATGGGTCTCTTCAATCACACTGTATCGCTGCTGCCGGGTGACGGAAAGGATTTCTTGCTTAGGATAAGTGTACGTATCATGATTGCCAAGAACATGTAGAAAACGCCTGGAATGCTTGCTGTCCTTAATCTTACCCATGATATAATTAAATTCGCTAAATTCTCCTGCATGCACCATATCTCCCACAGAAATATGATAATCGGCTGGGATAGACAAAAATAGATTCATAAATTGCTCGTAAAAAGCATCTCGTGCCTCTTTAATCAAAACCTTGTTGTTTAACAATTCGTCCGGATAATGTAAGTCTCCGATAATCGCCAGCCTCATAAATGCCTCCTCCTAACCTTTAATGCCAGAGCTCATAAAACTACCTATCACTTGCCGTTGGAACAATAAAAATCCAATCATTAAGGGTGCCGAGACAATCAGCGTAGCCGCGCATACATCAGACCACTGTGCGCCTGATTCCGTGGCTTTTGCGAACATCGCCAATCCTACAGTTAACAAGCGATTTTCCTCTGAATTGGTTACAATTAACGGCCACAAGAAATCATTCCAATGAAAGCTGACCGACACGATGGCAAAGGACACATAAATCGGGCGTGACAGTGGAACATAGATTCTGGAAAGAATACGCAGCCGTGAGGCGCCTTCCACCCGGGCAGCTTCATCGAGCTCATAGGGTAATTGCTTAAAGGATTGTCTTAAGAGAAACACTCCAAAGGAGGAGGCAAAGTAAGGCAGCATAATCCCCAGCTTGGTATCCAGCAGACCCATTTCGTTCAACACCTGATAGTTGGAAAAGATAAGAACATCTGGCGGCACCATAATTTGCACTAAAAATAACAGGAATAGCAGCTCTTTTCCAAAGAAACGTACTCGTGCGAACGCATAAGCAGCCATTGTCATCGTAACGAGTTGCACAGCTAGCACAACACCGCACACCAGCAATGTATTCATTAAAAATCGTCCAAAAGGCGCTCCATTCCAGACATGAATCAAATTCTCGAACGTAAAGCCCCAAGACCAGCCCGAATCGATAGCGACGTCTTTAGGTAAAAAAGCCGTTCTGACCACCCATAGGAAGGGAATGATCCAGACCGCGGCAAAAGTAAATCCAACCACATGCCACAGTATCTGCTGGATTCGGCGCTTCGTTTTTTCTGAGTTCAACATACGCTCCTCTTCTAAAGCTTTACGTGTATTCTGCCTTAATACTAAGGGCAGCTTTAATGGATTATCCTCCACGGATTCCACCTCCTATTCATAATGAATTTTCCGATCCCAGCCAAAAAACTGCAAAGAGGAAATCAGGAGCAGCAACACGATCATGACCACCGTCATCGATGCGGCCATTCCTTGATCGTAGAAATTAAAAGTGGACTCGTAGATATAATAAAGCAGCAAGTTGCTTGCATTGTTCGGGCCGCCTTTTGTCATAATCCAGAGATGGTCAACCAGCTTAAAGGAATTCGTTATCGCCACAACAGCCACGAACAGCGTAGTTGGCATCGTAAGCGGAATTGTAATTCTACGGATGGAGGTGAACGTACCAACTCCGCTTACTGCAGCCGCTTCATATAAATCCTTAGGAATCTGCTGCATTCCTGCTAAATAAAAAATCATAAAATATCCGGCTTCTTTCCAAATCATCATGATGACTAATGCGCCCATCACTGTATCAGGGGTTCCCAGCAAATTCATAGGCTGATCCGCGATCCAAGAAGCCAATCTGGCGAAAAGCCCAAAATGAGGGGTATACAGAAACAACCAAATGTTCGCCACCGCGATCATTGGGATCATATTCGGATAGAAAAAAGAAAGACGTGCCAGTCCCCGCCCTTTTATCGCCTTGTCGGCAAACAGTGCCATCAAGAAAGCCAAAACTATTGAGGTTGGTACTGTGCCAAGAGCGAACCATATATTGTTACTGAACACCTTCAAAAAAACATGGTCATGCAATAGATTAGCGTAATTCTCAAATCCTACGAACAAAGGCTCAGGAGTTGCTAAGTTTTTCTCATAAAAGCTGAGCCAAAGCGATTTAAACATAGGGTAATAAGTAAACAAGCAAAGAAAAAGCAGCGACGGCAACACAAGTCCCCAGCCGAATCCGTTTCGTCTAAGCCTCTCACTCCATCCGGCATTCATACCATTCAATCCTTCCCTGTTAAAGGTTTCTACGATTATTGAATAATGGAATGACGCCAGAACATGCTACCAAGGCTGTCCTGGCGTACCCCATACCTTAATAATTACTTATTGAAGGGAGCTAGTGCCTGATCTGCTTCTGCTTGCGCTTTTTTGAGCGCACCTGCGGCATCAATCTCTCCTGCCAATGCCGCTTGAATCTGATTCGTTATTACCGTCGATACTTTACCATGATTATGAGTGGATAATTCCCGGAACGCATATTCCAGCTGGTCTCTTGCAACCAATGCTTGCGGGAAATCCGCCGTATATTTCTTCATTGCATCTGTATCATAAGCGGATTTTCTTACGCCAACATAACCGGATGAGCTGCTGAAGAGGGCCGCCTGTTCCGAAGCCGTCATGTATTTGGCGAATTCCCAAGCTGCAGCTTGTTTTTCAGGAGAGCTGTCCTTGAAAATATACAGATTGCCGCCACCAGTGGGTGATCCAAATTGTTTTTGTGCAGGTGGGAACGCTACACCGAATTCGAATTTCGCATTATTTTTTACATTGGTTAAATTGCCACTTGTGTGCATCATCATGGCTGCTTTACCTTGAATGAAATCCGTTGGAACCGTAGCCCAATCAATAACACCTTCCGGCATCGCCTTATATTTATGGGATAAATCCAACCAGAATTGCAATGCCTCCACATTCTCCGGTGTATCAAACATCGCTTTTTTGCCATCAGAAGACATTATGTTTTGCTTCGGATCAGAAGCATTTTGCCGAGCAAGCATTTGAAACATCCAATATGAATCATCATTGCCCGGAATTTCCAGCCCAACGTGACCGTTTTTGTTCAGCTTCTCAGCATAAGTTACAAGCTCATCCCATGTAGTGGGTGGCTTCTCTGGATCAAGTCCTGCGGCTTTGAAAATTTCTTTGTTGTAATACATAACAATCGTGCTTCGCTGAAAGGGCAGGCTGTACGTTTTACCTTCAGACTGAGTATCTTCCACAAAGGCGGGATAAAAGTCTTCCATTTGAATATTCGTGTCCTTTGCAATAAAATCATCCAGCGGAATGATTGCATTCATATCGAGCATACTGTACAGCTCTGTTGACATCATGACCGCGACATCCGGTGGCTGTTTGGCTTGTACACCCGCTTGGATTTTTACGGTATTATCACCGTAATTGCCTGTGTACACGGGATTAACCTTAATTTCCGGGTGCTGTTCCATGAATGCATTAGCCATCCCATCGATTACTTTAGTAAGAGGCCCCCCCACATTAACCGGATAATAAAAGGTAATCTCCACCGGCTTAGTAGCTGGAGTCTCTGTGGATTCAGGAGTTGCTGCGATTGCTGTAGGCTGAGCGTTATTAGTTTTCGCTTTGGCTTCAACTGTACTGTTATTGGCTTGACCGCAGCCCGCTACTGCTAGCATGGAAATGGATAATAGCGTTAGAATGGTTTTGGATTGCTTTAGCATTTCTGTTAGCCCCTTTTTTCGCTTGGATTTGAATTAGAATGCATAATGGCGAAAGTTCACACTAATACGATTTGAGCCTACATCAAGAATATGAAGCTGGGCACCATCAGCGGTGGGCAATACAGCAATTCCTTGAGCCTCTGTACCACTAGGCAGATTGCGATCAAAGGCCACAGATACGTTTCCAGTCTCCGGATCAATCTGGTAAACCGTTTGGGTCGCGTTATCCGTAGAGGCATATAGAATACCGTTGTACACTTCGGCACCTTGAATTCGATCAATGCTTTGGGAAAGTGGAACGGTTGTGATTACATGCATATCGTCGAGGCTAAGGACATTCAAGACGCTTGCATTACTCCACTGAGCTGTATAAACCTGACCGCGAGCGGCATCCACCGCTACCCATGGTACACCGCCAATATGCAAATTCAGCGGCAAAGCATAGGATGTGCCTGTATATTTCAAAGTGTTCACATCATAAAGGGCGATGTAAGGATGCTGATAGTTTTTACCGTCTTCAATAGGAGCGTATATTTTACCGTTATAGTAGGAAATATCACCGATATGGTCTCCACCTTGAGAGGCAATCTCCAGTGGAATAGCCAATTCATTCCTTGCTTTTACGGATTTTCCATCAAGTCCAGTCCGTAAGAGCCCATACGAGGAATTAAAGATCCATGAATTCCCGTCTGTAGCCACCCCTTGTCCTCTTTCAAGAGCATCTAGTAACCAAAAGGTTTGCTTGGATACTTCATGCCATCCAGCAGTGATCATTGAATCTGAAGTTGACTCTGCGCTGGACTCTACCACGGTGTTTACTAGGTTATCCGGTCCGACAGGTGTGGCAGATGCTACTAAAGATAAAGAACTGGTCGTAAGTACCCCCGCGCAAATCAGACTGAATAATCTTTTTAATCTCATGTTTTCTCTCCTCCTAATAAGGTTGTAGTTCGGCATTTGTACGCCTTACTTCAACCTTATTATAGGAGCTGGCTGCAGCTCTCTAATTGAACAAAACACTTCATTCCTTGAATAAAACTCTCATTTACAAGAATAAAATTAATAAACCATATGATTAGGCTTGGAGGCGCTTTGATTCGCATACAGCTTTGGGGTTAGGCCGGTTTCTCGTTTGAACAATCTAGTAAAATGTCCTTGATCGGCGAAACCCACCTGAGACGCAATTTCCTTCAACCCAATTTTCCCGGAACGAATAAGAAATTTAGAACGTTCGATTCGCAGCCGGATTAAATAGTTATGGGGGGTATATCCTGTCTGTTGTTTAAAAATCCGAATAAAATGTGATTGGCTCATATTAGCCATGGTTGCGAGATCAGTCAGTTGAATCTCATCTTCCAACCGCTCACGCATAAATTGAATGACCTGAAATATCTCTTGGTTGGCGGGCGTTTTACTGTTTGAGTGCTGGGGGATCACAGAAGAATAGTGTTGTAACAAATGAATAATTAACATATTTGATAAAGAGTCGCTGTATATTTTCCCTTTGGCACCGCCATTCTGCAATTCCTCCAGCATCCAAAGCCCTAATTGCAGCAGCTTGGAATCCTTGACATGAAATTTGCGGTCCAATTGGATATGGCCTTCCTTCAGATAACCTGATTCACGAGCAATCTCTTCGATGACCGCTGGTGTAATTTCAATTTTCAAAAAATAGAGCGAGGTTCTGCCCCAAGGACAAAGAAGGCTCTCATTACAAGGGGTAATATGAATGGTGTAATAGTTTTCGTAGTAGGCTGTGCAGTGAATCCCAATTAAATATTTTGACTCCGAGGATGGGGTGAAAGCTTGCTGCGGGCTATACCATTGTGAAACCTGAAGCTTATCCCAACCATAAGTATCGCTTGCAAGAACAGGCTGGGTAGTGGTAAAGGACGATTCTTCCATTTCTCTCATATTTCATCCCCCTTTTCCCCTCAATATAACAAGCCTATATACGCTCCGCGTCAATGAGCTGTAAAAGCTATATTAATTTCCTCTCAGATTCGAAAGGTGTATACTTCGAAACAGCAAAAAAGAGGGGTAGCCCCCTCTTAGTATTTTTGCATATTCCGTTTCTACTTATTGAAACTATCTACTCTTATTTCTCATCCAACCACAAAATCGCTGTAACGCCACGCGGATAATATTTACTGCCCGTGATCTCACCGGAAATAATCTGATCGCTCCAGCTCCAGATGGAAAGCTCCGGATGGGTGAGCCAAGCTACGTGAGCACGATCCGCTGCCGCTCCCCGTTCCTCCCATTCCAGTCCCAGAATGCTGCGGGCGATGAATTGGGAGAGATAGATTTTACTGAGCCAGCTATTATTGCTGGTTGAAGAGATTTTCCAGCCTCCGTCTTCGAATAAGCATACTCCCGGCTGTAACACCGCATGCAGATGCTTGTCGAGTGCGCCAATATAGGCGGCGAACCGTCCATTACGATCAAGAGCTTCTTTGCAGCCTGTAAAGTAAGGGAACACAAGGCCTTCGATAGCTGGAATGATCTTGGAGTCATTTCCTTCTCCAATGACAGCCGGAATATATCCGTCTGCTGTAACACTTGCTACCATTGTTGCGGCGCATTTTTCAGCCTGATCCCCTGCTGTTTTGGACTGTTCCGCACGCCCATGCTCTGCAAATATTTTCTCCATAGCCAAGTAAGCAGCCCAGCATTTTCCTGCCAGATAAATATTGTTACGAGCCTGACCTAAAGACACATCCAGACTGTCATACGTAGTAATTTCTGCTCCGCCCATCGTACGTGAGCTATCAAGCCCCATGACACCATTTCTTTGTTCAGGATCTGGATGATCGCGATTTACCATGCTATCCAGGCATTTCTCCATAATACTCAGATTACGTTCCATCCAGCCGCGGTCGCCTGTATGCTCTACATAAGTTGCTGCACTCAGCACCCAGTTAACCAATTGTTCATGTGTCATATGTGAGAAACAACCATCAATGCCATAGACCTCATAAGCAGAATATCCCGGACGTGAAACTACGTTGGCTACACCCATATCATGTGTGAAGCTAATTCCACCTGGATACTCTGTATCATCACCCGGGAAACGCACCGTATCTTCGTAGCTGAATCTTTCCACGAACATATCTAGTTCATTACGTACAGTCCAAGGATTCAAACGCAGCTCATAAAATAACTGATCGACGGTAAGATCAAAGGTATTCATCATCCGGTATTCGCCTTCGTTGACGATCCAAAATGGCTTATTCTTGTAGTCCAGCAATTGCGTGGAGCCATAATAACTACGAATCGCATGCGCTAACATAAAGGTTTGATCTGCGGATAGGTCATCATGAGTAAATCTATCGTTAGCTTGCTCCGCTTCTTGCTTAAGGATATCAAATCTAGCTAATGCATATTCAGCCACTGCCTCTATATTGTTGAAATAATGATTGTAGTAATAAGAAGCATCCATTCCTGAGGTGACATAACCTGAACGGTGAAAACAAATAGCAAAACGGTAAGTTTCTTTTACTCCGGCTGGAACATCCATGATCAAAGCGCCGACTCGTCCCAGTCCAAAGGTCCAATTCTCCTGCAGCTCCTCCGTTAGAATATCCTCCATCGTGAAATGCAGTGCGGACTTTGCAGTTCCTTTTTCCGCAGCAATCGCAATAAATCTTCCTTGGCCAACGCCTGTAATCTCCGATGATACATCATCCAGTCTTCTCATTCCGCTATACACATCTGTTCCCTGAAAACCAAAGAATGCACGGCGCGAGGTTGCGGATGAGGAGTTGTCCACTTCGAGTTCAACCAGCACAGCAGGCAGCAGCACATCCTTCATTTCTTCTATAGAGGCAGTTTCTGGATCCGGTACAGAACGAACGGGGGACAGAATCCGGAAGGTCAAATCACCCGCACTCCAGCTGTCTGTGGCTACATGAAAATCTCTGGAAATCTCACGCTCTTGAAAAGGGAACAGAATATTCTCCTTGTCAGGATTAGGATCCGGATTCTCAATATCATAACGTTTACTTTCGTCCTCTCCCCCGATTTCATGAAATGGCAGTGTATCATATCCCTTTCCGTCAGCACGTTCTAATCCTATGAATATATTTTGTCTAGGTGGTTTTCCAATCTCCAGATCGAAACCTCCACTAGCTCCTTTGAATCCTAAAGTGAAACTCGCAAATGCACCAATCGGTGAATGATGGGCATTAAAAAATTGATTATGCGCCATAAATAATAACACTCCTTCCAGCATGGTCCCGGATACCTCCGGGCTATATCTCCATGTTATCGATCTTTCCGGAAGTACAACAGGGTTAAAGCCTTCTTTTATTTGGGCAAATCAAACATCGATAAAAACCTATGTTATAATGAAGCCAAACTTTACAGTAAAAGAGGATTGAAATGATCTCGAATGATCCCGCTTTTCATAATTCTATTGATGGTCAGATGTCTCCAGATATCCAAGCGGCTTTCCATATCTTCGCCGCGCATTGGAGAAAAGTAAATCCGGATTGGCAATATCCCGTACACACTCATCCTATGTTTGAGATTAACGTTGTACTGCAGGGTGAGCAACATATGACGGTCGGCAATAAATCTTTTATCCAGCAAAGCGGTGATATTTTGTTCATTCGTCCCGGTGTAGAACATAGCAGCCTCGGTTCGAATGCTAGTCGTGACATGACTTATTACTGCCTGCATTTTGATATTGATGATCTGATTTTACGGCGAGCTTTACTAACAGCAGACGCTGTTAGTCTAAGTGGGAATACCCCGGAGCTGCGAGCCATTCGTTCCGCTCTAGATGTAATCATAAATTCTTCCATCCTGTCAGAGTCAAAGGACACTCACAGAAATCGCCTGATTACATTGCATGCTTCGCTGCAACTTCTAACCGCACTCAGCGGCTGGGTACTTTCGGAGATGCCCCGCCTGGCAGATACAGAAGCTACGGAAAATACCGTCGCCTTAGCTAACGCCATCGAAGGATTGCTGCAAGCATCTGTCTCCTCCGCTGCAAGCACAGGCGAAAGAGGCGGCGGTATTGAGCACATTGCGGCAAAACTCGGATACAGTACAACTCACTGCAATCGTGTTTTCCACCAAATTTATGGCATGTCGCCAAGACAATATTTATCCCGCTTGATCATTCGTCACGCCAAACTGCTGCTAATGGATAATAGTCTATCTGTCGAATCGGTTGCCCACCGGCTAGGATACCGGGATGTGTCCCATTTCAGCAAGCAATTCAAACGCTGGACAGGTCTCCCGCCAATGGGCTACCGCCGTTTAACCGCGAATCCAAATACACTTTAGTGATTGTTTTCCATACAAAAAAAAGGGATGTACCCCGCAGCCCACAAAGTGGTCACAGGATATATCCCTTTTTATGAATTAACCCTTCGTTGCACCAGACGCAATCCCCTTAACAAAATACTTCTGCAAGGCGATAAACACAATCAGCACAGGCACAACCGACATTGCTGTTCCTGCAAAAATCATATCCCAACGTGAGGAGAATTCTCCGATATAACGGTAAATTTCCACGACCATAGTTTTAGCCTGTCCTGAAGGCAATACCAGCATCGGCATCAGGAAATCATTCCAGATTCCAAGTCCGTTTAAGACCACCATACTGGCTGTGACGGGTCCTAGCAGCGGGAAAACAATTTTCCAAAATATCGCATAACGAGAACATCCGTCGATCTCCGCCGCTTCTTCAATTTCTCTAGGAATGCCTTTGACGAAGCTTGTATACAGCAGGCATCCAAAACCCACCGCACCGGCTACATAAATTAGAATTGGACCGGCAAGGCTGCCGTATAACCCCAGCATTCTAAGCTCTTTAAACAGAGGAATCATATACGCCTGAAAAGGGATCATCATTCCTGCTAAAAAGTAAACGAACATGAACCGAGTCCATCTGGCATTTCTGCGTTCAATTGCGTAGCCCGCCATCGGAATAATTAAGACCTGTGCCGCAATAGAAACTGCTGTCAAAATCAGACTATTCAGGATAGCCCGTGGAAACTCTGTTTCGGTTAACAGATATTTAAAGCTGTCCAGATAAAGAGTTTTCGGAAAAGCAATGGCATCCTTCATAATCTCTGCATTACTCTTGAAGGCTGACATCAAATTAAAGAAAATAGGAAAGAAAAAGATAATAGCCACTAATAATGTAACAATGAAAAGTGCGATTTGTCCAACTCTTTTGCGTGTCTGCATCGTCATCTTAGAGCTGCACCTCCCGCTTCTGGAGAACCTTCACTTGGAAGACTGTAATGATAAGTATGATTAAGAACAAGACCATCGCCAGCGCAGTACCAAAACCTTGTCTTAATTCACCAAACCCAACCTTATAAATAATATAAGTTAATGTCTCCGTCTCAAAGCCCGGACCACCATCAGTCATGACGGCAATCTGATCAAAAATCTTCAAGGCGCTGATCATCGATAATACCATACATACAGTCATTGAGCCCGCAAGCAGCGGAAAGGTAATATGCCGGAACTGTTGCCAGCCCCCTGCTCCATCAATACTAGCCGCCTCATTCAATTCCTGCGGAATACCTTGCAATCCAGCGAGATAAATGATCATATAATACCCCGCGCCTTTCCAAACGGTAGACAAAATAATCGACAGCATCGCATATTTAGGATTGCCCAACCAATCCACAATCCAGGTTCCAAGCCCAACAGACTCCAGAATCTGATTAAATACACCAAAGTTGTAATTCAGGATCATCGCCCAGACGAAACCCATTACGATTCCACTAAGCAACGTAGGGAAATAAAATACACTTCTGAATAAATTCCGGAACCAGCGTACCTTATCGACCATCATAGCCATTGCAATTGCTGCAATATTCTCTAGAACAACAAGTGAAATGGTCATGATCATCGTATTTTTCAGTGCGTTATGCACCCTTGGACTATTCCAAATTTCCACAAAGTTAGCGAAGCCGATATACCTTACGTTGTCGCTAATGCCATCCCATGAGGTGAAGCTTAAATAGACACTGCCTACCGTAGGGACGATAACGAACAAGGTGTACAAAATAAATGATGGTAATATGAACAGCAGAGCGTAGGACTGCCATTTTTTCTTTTTCTTTTTGTGCTGCACAGTGCCTATCAATGACTTGTCAGCATTTACTGCGGATGTAGCCATGGCTACTCTCCCTCCCTTAAAGACCGCGCTTGTTAAAAAGAGAACCTCTGCAGCAGCAGAGGTTGCTCGATCAGGCGCTGCTCTTACATCTGATTAGCTTTCACTTGGTTGTCATACTCTGTATCCGCATCTTTCATGTACTTCGCTACATCTCCATCTTTTACCACGAGATCCTGCAACAGCTTGTAGTACCAGTTACGGAATTGTGGAGGGATTAGATTGTCTCCCCACCAGTTATTGATCGCCAACGATTTCACTACATTCGGGTCAGCAATAAGATCCAAAGCCACCTGCATTTGTTCACTTGTGTCATAGGTTACTTTCTCTTTTGTTGAAGGAATCGCATTTATCGTTGCTAAATAGTTCGAATACTGTTCTGGGGCGAAGAAGAAACGGATAAAGTCTTTGATGGCTTCTGTTTTGTCTGCATCCTTAGCGGCTTCAGCCGATAAAGACCAGCCTGCAGGTGACGGAAGACCTATGACATTGATTTTCCCTTCACGGTCAGGAAGAGCATAGAAGCCAAATTCAAAGTTCGGGTCTGCTTCAGCGATTTGTGTAAACATCCACGTACCGGAGTACAATTGTGCTGCTTTGCCAGAAACAAGAATCGAAGCGGTCTGATTGTCGCCCGTGCTGAGCCAACCTTTATCTACATAATTCTTGAACAATTCTTTGAAGTCCGTTATGCCTTGAACTACATTAGCATCCGTGAAGCTGACCGTTTTAGCGGTACGTTTGGAGTTCCAATCTGCATCTTTCGAGTAGACCTCATCAATCAGGAATTTGTTAACCCAAAAGCCCATATGGAAAATATCTTTTCCGCCTACTACAATCGGAGTAATGCCTGATGTTTTCAATTTTTCTTGGATGGCGATGAATTCGTCATAGGTTTTTGGAAGCTCGGTGATCCCTGCATCCGCATATGCTTTTTTGCTGTAGATAATCCCTTGGGGAGCGTTCACTTGCAGCGGTGCGTTCCACACCTTACCATCCACTTGTGGAGGGGCTTCGAACAAATCTAGCAGATCGGAAGGCAGCTCTACAATCTTACCCGCATCGGCAAAAACTTCTGTATCCCGCATTTCCACCAGGTCCGGGAATTCACCCACAGCATCCTTGGTTTTCAGCCAGTCAAGATAGGCAGCGGATGAAGTTTCGCTCAAATCTTTAATAGTGACATTCGGATTAGCTGCAGTAAACTTTTTGACCGTATCTGAGATAGCTTTTTTGGTGGCCGGATCTCCGGAGGCGTAACCTATCGTAAAGCTAACCTCTTTTTTGGTCTCTTGCGGTGTATTTGAAGGCGTCTCGGATGCTGGCGTATTAGTTGCCTTACTTCCTGCATTATTATTATTTCCACCGCAAGCAGTCAAAACTGTTGTTGTGGCAAGTAACAATACGGATAGTTTCATCATTGTTTTTTTGTACATATCATAATAGCCTCCCCTTTTAGTGAACCGTGGAAACTGAAGCAAGATGTGCGCATCATCTCTCGAAAGCGTTTCCGTTGCTAATAGAATAGCATTCCTTATAAATAGTTAGAATGAACTTTTTTAAGCGGGATATGCGGTGAATTTAAGAATAAGTAAAAAAAGAACGAAAGACCGCAGTCTTCCGTTCATCGTCTATCCTTTACGCATTCTCCGAATCCGAGATTTTATACGGATCCTCTACAATCGGAAGCAACAATAGAATTGATGTCCCAATATGCTCCCGGCTGCTGATAGATACCCCGTATTCTGCACCGTACACTGTACGAATTCGTTCATGTACATTTTTTAGTCCAACATTTTTGCTAGGCGAACTAGGCTCTTCCAAGGTTTCAGCCAACTGCTGTACCTTTTCCTTGCTCATACCGATTCCATCATCATAGATCGTAACCAACAGCATTTCATCTTTCTTTTCGATCGTCAATCCAACTGTCCCTCTGCCTTGACTGCGTAAGCCATGCTGGATAGCATTTTCAACTATCGGCTGAAGTGACAATTTCAGAATGTACCAGTTCAGATCCACTTCGGGTGAGAGATCGACTACAAGCTCAAATTTATTCTCATACCGCACAGAGATAATATAGAAATAATCCCGTAGATGCTCCAGCTCCTGTCGTATGCTTACCCTGTCCTCTCCATAGTCGATTACATATTTCAACTGGTTAGAGAGCGATAAAATCATATCTGCGACCTCATCATTATCTTTATCCACCGCATTCATTCGAATGACTTCCAGGGTGTTGTATAAATAATGCGGACGAATCTGACTCTTCAGAGCATTTAACTCCGTCTGCTTCTGCTTGATCTGGGCAACGTAAGCTTCATCGATATAGGCTTGTAAACGCTCGACCATTCGGTTAAAACCATGGCTAAGTCTACCCATTTCATCATTGCTGTTCACGACCATCTGGGTATCCAAATTACCGGATTCTACGATAGCCATTTGCTTAATTAAGTTCCCAATCGGAGCAGCCAGCCGCCTAGAGAACCAGACGCCCATGATGATCATTGCAATCGCACAAATAAACATCGCTATAAACACCGTCGTACGAGCTGAAAAAAGCTGATCGAATAAATTTGCTCGATGAATTCTGGCAGTCACCGTGCCTTTAAGAAAAGGAATCTCTTCACTGAGAACGATCATCTCCTCGTCCTTTTTAGCCCGAAAAGCCTCTCCATTCGCCGACCTTGTCTCATTCGTGAAATATACATTTCCGTCGCCATCCAGCAGGAATAATTCATCCTGTCCCCCCAGATTTAATTCTCTGAAGAACTGATTAAATAACGAAACATCCACATCCATAAACAAGGTCCCTACTATCTTGGGATCTTTGGTGACACGCCCGGAAATATCAATTAAAGTACGGCCGATGGTGAACACACTGCGCTTTGAACCTGTATAATATTCTTCGGAATGGGTAGGGAAAATTGCCACTTGTGAAGGATTTGGAGCCATTTTAGTTAACCACTCTTGATAAGGCAGCAAATCAAAATTGACCCCTCTGTTTTCTTTTTCCTGATAGTAGAGCTTATCGTCTGACTCCCTATGAAAATAAACACTGGTGATGTAGGAATCACTGTAGAGAACTGTTTTTAGAAAGGTTTCAATAGGAATCGTATTGATCTGCTCCAGCTCATTTACATTATAGGTTTGATTCTGCGAATAACTCTCGATAAAACCTTCATATCGTCCCGTATACATCAGCTTAGAGACCTCATTGTACTGATTAAAGGCTGAATTCAGGTTATAGCTCATATATAGCACCATTTGCTGCAAATTGCTTGTTGTGTAACGCTCGACATATCCGGAAAACGTCTGCACAGAAATGTAGCTAAGTGCAAAAAGCGGAATTAGGCCGACTAATAAAAAGGAAGCGGAGAATTTAACAAATATACTTTTGGATCTTCGGCCCCAGATAAACATGAATGAAGGCATCCCCTTTGCTATCCATCTGACTATTGGCTTTTGAAGGATTGCTTATATTCTTGTGGCAGCTTGCCATATTTCTTCTTAAACATATCGCTAAAATGCCGGGCATTGTTGTAGCCTACACTATCGGCAATCTCATAAACCATCATATCGCTTTGCAGCAATAAACGAAGGGCATGATTCATCCTCACCTCAGTGACATAATTCTTAAAGTTCTGTCCGGTATGTTTTTTGAAAAAGCTGCTGAAATAATAGGAATTCATAAACATCATCCCTGCCATAGATTCCAGTGTAATATTTTCTGGATAATGCTCCTCAATATAAGCCTTCACCTGGGATAGCTGCTTCAGTTCCTTACTGCCCATGCGACTGCCAATTTGCCCGGACATTTTGCTCAAAAGCACACGGAAATCTTCCTCCACCTCTTGGAAGGTAGAATAATTAGCCAATCGTTCAAGAATCGGATTTGTATCCTGAAGTGATGGACCTGCCTCCACACCGAATTGAATAAGCTCTTGTTCAAGCTGCAAGAATGTATTGTATACGGTAGAAACGGCTTGGTTTCTATTCCCGCCTGCCGTCTGCCGGATCGTCTGAAATAATCGCAGGCACTCTTGCTCAATTTGTTCTTTGTGTTGTAATTTCATGGCAATCCCAAGGGCGGACTGGATTTCATGCAGCGGAGCTTGAATCAATGATTCACTCTCATACCTGCTCTCTTTAACAGGAATCACACGATTAGGCCCTGTAAAATATTTATAATTTAGCGCTTTCAAAGCTTGGCGATAAGATTCATCAGCATCATCCATACCGTCAACAGGATTGCCTACCCCAAGAGTCACCTTTAATTTCAGAAAACTTGTAATTTTGTCATGGAGGTCTAAGGCAATTCCCGCTGGTTCCTCAGCATATTCATGCTGGAGCAGGATACAAAAACGTTCCCCTTTACGGAACATATAGCTATTATCGCTTTGCTCCACGGTTTCTTTAATAATGTTAGACAGTGCAAAATCAATTAGCTTACGTTCGCGTTCTTCCCATCTGGAAGGCTGCCCCGACGACTCGTCCGTCTCTACCAAACAAATACTGACGTAGCGACTTAGCGCAATAATCCCCATATCAAGTAAGGTGTCTGCTGTTCCCTTATTGCCGTCCGTCAGCTTGTCGAGCAATTCTTCGATCGTTAATCTGCGGTTTCTCTGTTCATAATGGTTCAGCTTCTCTTTGTTGCGCTCGCCTTCTGTTTCTTGACGAATAAGGGAGACGGCTTTGCTCACAACCTGTTCCAGCTGATTTTTGTTCACGGGCTTCACCAAATAATCCAGCGCACCATATTGCAGTGCTTGACGGGCATACGTAAACTCCTGATAAGCGCTTATAAAAATAACCTTCACCGCTCTGCCAGCTTCATGAATTTCGCGGATGATATCAATCCCTGTATATCCTGGCATGCTTATATCACTAATAATCAGATCAGGATCACAATCCTCGATCTGTTGTTTCAGCTCAATTCCATCACTGGCCTCTCCAACAATGGTTAGTCCAAGCTTCTCCCATGAAATCAGTTTTTTTAGGCCTCGCAAAATCACCGGTTCATCATCTGCGAGCAGTACCCGAATACTCTTCACTATGCAGTCCTCCTACCTTAGAGAAATCATCCCACAGCTGTCCAATCATCTTAATCTTATGATAACAGACAAACAATCTTTGGTGCAGCTTCAAGCGGATGAACTTTCTTAAGAAGAAACCGCAGTTTCTTAAGAATATTATATCTACGCTTGTTACTACTCACCTGTTATTTTTATCTAAAGTTCAATGAAACAAACTATCCTCAACTTTAATATTGTTGAAATAGAAACAAAAAATCAATATAATTTGTTAATGTAAGAGCGCTGGGAGGACAGGCCATGAACAAAGAAGATCAGGTCATGATGGGTTTCAGGGACGTATATAACAAGATGGTTTGGCTTAATAAGGATAAGATGGAAGACAGTCTTAAGGGTTATAAACCTTCTGAAGTACATTGCATCGAATACATTGAAAAAAATGCAGATTCCAACGTCACAAAACTTGCAGAGTCCTTTTATATGACTCGCGGTGCCATAAGTAAATTAACTAAGAAGCTCATCCAAAAGGGCCTCATCGAAAGCTACCAAAAATCGGATAACAAAAAAGAAATCTATTTTAAGCTTACTGAGCAAGGGAAAGTAATTTATAAAATCCATGAGGACCTGCACAAAGAGTTCCAAGAGCGGGATAAAGCCGTATTTGAGCAGGTAACTGAGGAGCAATTTGACAGTATGCTTAGCTTCGTAGAAAAGTATAGTAGGCATTTGGATGCAGAAATAAAGAAACAGGGTATAGATTTTAATCCGAATAAATTAGAATAATGAAAATGAAACTCCATGCAGCCGGGCTCTTATGAGAAAGGCTGCATTTTTATGGTCATTATTTTGTTGACACGGAAACAAAACCGTGATAAAAATGGTGATGTGCCAAATTTGTTTCCAAGGAATCAAAAAAACAACTTTTGAGGAGAGAATTTAATGTTCAAATTCAGATCACATAATGAACAGAACACAGAGCAAAGCGTAGATAAACACGCTCTAATCTTCGGTTTGATCTCTGTGTTTCTGTGCGGAATAGGCTTCAGTATCATCATGCCCGTTGTCCCATTTTTAGTGCAGCCTTATATAAGCAATCCGGGTGAACAGGCTATAGTTGTCACGCTGCTGACGTCTGTTTATGCAGTCTGCGTATTTTTTGCAGCCCCTGCACTTGGAGCTTTGAGTGACAAATACGGGCGTCGTCCATTACTTTTGGTATGCCTTTTGGGTTCCGCGATTGGATACTTAGTTTTTGGGATAGGAGGAGCGTTATGGGTTCTCTTTGTTGGACGTTTAATAGAAGGTATAACGGGCGGAAGCATAGGTACTATCTTCGCCTATTTTGCTGACATCATTCCACCAGAACAGAGAACCAAATACTTTGGCTGGGTGAGTGCGGTTGTAGGTGTAGGCACCGTCATTGGTCCAACGCTAGGCGGTTTACTTGCCAAGTTTGGTTATTCTGTACCTATGTATTTCGGAGCAATAATAACCTTATTAAATGTTGTTTACGGATTCTTTTTTATGCCTGAGAGCCTTGACAAGAACAACAGACTAAAAGAAATTACCTTGGTAAGACTGAATCCATTTACCCAGCTTGCAAGCATATTGTCCATAAAAAACTTAAAAAGGCTACTGGTCTCAGCATTCTTACTTTGGATACCCAACGGATCTTTACAGGCTGTTTTTTCACAATTCACAATGGATACTTTCAGCTGGAAGCCTGCACTAATCGGACTGATGTTTTCAATTATGGGCTTCCAAGACATCATTTCACAGGGTTTCATCATGCCTAAGCTTTTGCTGAAATTTAGGGATAAACAGATCGCAATTCTTGGAATGGTTTCGGAGATTATAGGCTACAGCCTTATTGCATTATCTGCTTTGTTCTCATACTATCCGCTTTTTATCGCTGGAATGTTTATATTTGGTTTTGGGGATTCGATCTTTGGGCCTTCATTCAATGGGATGCTTTCCAAGTCTGTCGATTCTAGTGAACAAGGGAGGATTCAAGGAGGTAGCCAATCTATTCAGGCTTTAGCAAGAATGATCGGGCCTGTGATTGGAGGTCAAATATATGTATCACTTGGCCATACTGCACCCGCTTTTATGGGGATGATTCTGATAGCTGCGGCAATATCCGTTTTGTATAAGGATACGCATGTAAATATGTAATCTTGCAATCTCATGTTACAATACAACCTGAACTTATATTTTTAGAAGGCGGTTGATACTGTTGGTTTACATCATCAAATTTGTATACAGCTTTGTGCTTCCTCCCGGCCTGTTTATCGTGCTTCTGCTAGGTTTAGTCATTTGGTTATGGAAAAAAAACCGCCGGCCAGCACTAGTTCTACTCGGGGTTACACTATTAATGTATTTCTCCATGACACCCTTAGTCAGCGATGCGCTGATCGGCAGTCTAGAACGGAAATATCCGCAGCCGGATACTTTGCAAGGAGATGTCATCGTCGTACTCGGCGGGGGCGCCAGCTCTGGCACACCGGATATAGATGGCGAAGGCAATTTATACGGATCAGCAGCAAATCGCCTGCTTACTGCTGTTCGCCTCCATCGGCAGACAGGTCTGCCAATCTTATTTTCTGGCGGACAAGTATTCTCCGACAGTGGTAATGAAGCGGATATCGCGCAAAGACAACTACTGGGTCTCGGCATACCCGAAGAGGACATCCTGATCGAAAATCAATCCCTCAACACGGAGCAAAATGCTGTAAATACCGCAGCCATCCTTCAACAAACCGGACTAAAAAAACCTATATTAGTTACTTCAGGTTTTCATATGTCCCGTGCGATGTTGCACTTTAAGAATGCGGGGCTAACAGCGCAAGCCTATCCTACGGATTATATCGCCAGCGCTGATATTGCACTGCAGCCCGCCAAGTTAAGTCCCTCCCCAGGAGCGATCTCTACAACAGGGTTAGCATTGAAGGAATATTTAGGCCAGCTTGCTGCTCGGCTATTTGATTAGTTCTGTAAACTTCGCATGCACAACCTCAGCGAGTAACTGAGGGGCTACGTCCATTTGCTGGCCAATCTTCCCAGCGCTGACAGCCATCGTGTTCAGCCCTTCTGCACTGCTATCAATGAACGTGGGGTACAGCTTTTTCATTCCAACAGGTGAACAACCACCGCGGATATACCCTGTCCATTTCTGCAGATCCTTCACTGGCAGCATCTCAATTTTTTTCTCTCCGGCGGCTTTGGCCGCCTTTTTGAGATCCAGCTCTTCGGCAACTGGGATAACAAATACATAAAGATTTGCGCCGCTATGAGCGACCAACGTTTTAAAAACCGTCTCTGCCGCCTTTCCAATCTTCTCAGCCACAGCCGTGCCATGGATTAGTCCATCTTCATTGTCATAAGCGAACACTTCATAGCCAACTTTTTTGGCATCCAGCATTCGCATCGCGTTGGTTTTGGTTACTTGCATTGTTGACCTCCCTTTCTATATCCTCTATTCCTTATCTTTATGATCAAAGAGGCCCCAAAGCTATGATAGCTTTCAGGACCTCCTGTTGCTGCCGTGCCCATTAATCTCTGGGATAATTAACCTGCATGATATCCATAAAAGGAACTTTTATGATTTCTTCATGGTTACTAAGGTGTACTTTCCCGGTTCGCGAATCCATTTCCACGATCATGCCGCGTACCTCTTCTTCTTTTCCCCATACGGTCAATAAAATCTCAGAACCTTCTTGCTTAGCTTCAACTAACTGATTACCTAACTCCTCAAGCACAAATTCATCTCTTGTGGGCCGCTTGGCCACCTTTGCTTTTGCCACACTAATCCTCCAATAAGCTATTACGGATATTAAGTATATTAAATACTAAGTATGAATGCTCTCATTTATTATACCATGTTTCAGATTAAGGCTCGAACCCCTTCTGGCTCAAGAATAGCTCCTCTTCGGAAAAAACTTGCTGAAGTCCTTCATACACTCTGCGATATGCTGCAGGATCATACCAATCTTCCAGTTGCAGCTCTTCATATAGGGAATAAATCCCTAATCTCCGTGTGCGTTTGCCGCCGCTGCCGTCGCCCATAAAATAGTCATCCACACAGACTCTATCCACCAAAGCCCTTAAGGTTGCTGGAAAAGTTGGACTGCTTGGCAGTACTGGCGCTATAGTAGCTTGAATGGGGATGCCAGCTTCACGTAGAAGCTGTAACGTCTTCAGTCTTGCAGCAATGGGAGGAGCGCTTGGTGTGAATTTTTGGCGAATATCTTCACAGTCTGTTTCTACAGTTATACTTACACGAACCTTATCCTCTAAACGTAATAATAAATCTATATCTCTGCGAACCAGCGGACTACGCGTCTGCACGAATAGGAAATCGGGCGGATCTTGAACCATAACCTCCAGTAAAGATCTCGTCACCTCTTCCTTGTGCTCTACCGGTTGATAGGGATCTGTGCTTGACGACATAAAAATAGAGACGGGACCTTTCGCCTTCGCTTTGTGCAGTTCTTTTTGTAATATTGCAGCCGCTTCTTGTTTAACATCTACCCACGTCCCCCACTCCTCTTTGCGGAACAGCGAGACAGGCATCTGGCGTACATAACAATAGGAACAGCCATAAGTGCAGCCCGTATATGGATTTAAGGAATGACTGTAGCCTGACAGATAACCTGTTCCTTTATTCAGCAAGGTTTTTGGGGAGGTGTAATTGGACTCTATTTTCATATATCTGCTGTATACTCTCCTCTCTCCAACTGAAGTAGCTTGGTCTTCATATCCAAACCACCCCGGTATCCTGTTAATGTCCCATTCTTACCAATAACCCGGTGGCAGGGCACCGTAATCAGAATCGGATTCGCGCCAATGGCAGTCCCTACCGCGCGCACCGCAGCTGGTTTTTGAATATGTGTGGCAATATCCGAATAGGACCAGGTTTGTCCATATGGAATTTCACATAACGCTTTCCACACCGCAAGCTGAAATGGAGTTCCCTGATAATCAAAAGGAATGCCGAAGCTCTGCCGGTTCCCTTGCAAATATTCACTAAGCTCCCTCACATAAGGCGCCATCTTCTCATCGTTCTGCACCAGTTCACTCCCCGGAAAACGACGTCTAACCCATTCGCTTAATTCCTCAAAGGGTTGCTGCTGCGAACCCACATAACTTAAACCCTTCTCTGTGGCTGCAATATAAAAACTCCAGTCCTTATCGGTTAATAATGTCCAGTATAGAATAGCATTTGTTTTATTCTCCATGATTCGGTCCCTCCAAATTAAAATCAGAAGCCAACGTTACTTTCTGTTTGTTAAGCTGACGAAACTGTGTGGGCGTATACCCTGTTTTTTTCTTATATAAAGTAATAAAATACGATGTATTGGGCAGACCCACGCGCAATGCAATCTCAGCAACTGCCTGCTCTGTAGTAAGCAAATACTCAGATGCCTTAGCGATTCTCTTTTGCTGTATATAATCCACGGGAGTGATTCCTGTTACTTTCTTAAAGGTTCGATGTAAATGATAAGGACTGCCATGACATACCTCAGCTAACGTTTCAAGGGTGAGGGGGGCCATATAATTATGATCAATGTACTCCGTCATCACAGCTACCCATTCCTTATCAGGAAGACGCTCACCTGTCGGTTTACATCTTTTGCAAGGACGAAATCCGGCTGCCAGCGCTTGTTCAGCATTCTGAAAAACACAAGCATTCTCCCGATTGGGTGCTTTGGATTTGCAGGAGGGTCGACAAAAAATTCCTGTAGTCTTCACCGCATAAAAAAATATGTCGTTATAAGCAACATCGTTTTGCAAAATAGCCTGCCATTGCTCCTCAGTCATTTGTTCCTCATCTTCAATCCTGTTCATCGCCTTCACCTCTAATGCAATTATACCCCTGAGCAGGCTCATCTGTACTCAATTTGGAATGGAAAAGCAAGATAGTGAAATCCAAAAGGGTGAGATTGCTCGTAATTACACTTTGTTTAGCGAATACGCACTACCTTTGTCAACCGTGCAGGGAGCCGCTGCTGGACAACGAATATTACTCATAACATGACTACGTGAACTGGAGGAATCGAAATGGATATTCTAAAAACAAAAGATGCCGCAGAGCTGCTGTCAGTTAGTCTAACCACAATTAAACGTTGGGCTGCCATGTTCCCTGATTTTTTTCCAAAAGACCGATTTGGCCATTATGTTTTCTCGGAGCAGCAAATCGACCTGCTCAATCATATTAAAGACCGTATTAATCACGGAGAGGCCTTGGAATGTATACAACTCACACTCACGAATGAGCAGCAAATTTCCACATCACAACAGGAAAATCCACTACAGCACACAGATGCTGAGCCTATGAAGGATATCTTGTCTCGCATCAACAATGTTGAACGTGCACTCGATCAAAAAGCCGATGAAGTAGTATTAATCCAACTGCTCCAGCAGCGTGAGGAGCTTGAGGACCTACGAATAATGATCAAGCAAATCGCGGCATCAATAGAACCGTTGCAAGTGTCTAACGGCAAACCGCTCACCTCTTATGAAAATTCCCAGTCCACTGCCACTACCAGACTAACGGCTCCGCCAAGAAAACGCGGCCTGTTACGTTCTTTATTTTTCTTTTAAGCCTGAAATGTAAAAAAAGAACCTACTTCAGACAATCGCGAAGTAGATTCATATAAATTAAAAACATATTTAAGCTCTCCCCCTGTCACCCTAAACGGTGGCGGGGGTTTTCTTTTTCCAAGCAAAAAGCTCACTCCTCCGGAACATCCTACTCTTTATGCAATAAAGCTGCTCCTGCAATTCCCGGGTGTGTCATTTCGTATGGGTCCAGAATCAGATTAAGCTCTTCTTCGGTCAGCACATTATATTTAATGCACAATTCCCGTACAGATTCCCCAGTCAAAATCGCCTCTCTAGCGATCCGCGATACCACTTCATACCCCAGATGCGGGTTCACAGCCGTAATGATTCCGACACTCCGCTCCACATCCCGCTCAAGCTTCTCCTTATTGGCTTCAATCCCAGCCAGACAGAAGTCTGTGAAGACTTGGAAGGAATTGTTCATGATGCTGATGGACTGAATAAGATTGAACACAAGCACTGGCTCCATAACATTCAGCTCCAGTTGACCCGCTTGGGAAGCCAGACAGATCGTATGATCGTTCCCTATAACTTGAAAAGCCACCTGATTAATGACCTCTGCCATAACCGGATTAACTTTGCCCGGCATAATTGAAGATCCAGGCTGGCGTGCAGGCAATGAAATCTCATTAAACCCAGTCCGCGGACCGGAGGCCATCAACCGCAGATCATTAGCGATCTTGGACATGTTCATCATGCACACTTTTAGAGCAGCAGACACTTCTGTATAGGCATCCGTATTTTGGGTGGCATCGACGAGATGATCTGCCGTTACGAGCGGCAATTCACTGATCTCAGCTAAGTGCTCTACCACCAATTCAATATAACGAGGATCAGCATTTAATCCTGTACCCACTGCTGTTGCTCCCATATTGACTTCATACAAATGATGGCGTGTATGCTCAATACGTTTGATATCTCTTTCAAGCACTCTGCGATAAGCCTCGAATTCTTGACCCAGACGAATCGGCACTGCATCTTGAAGATGTGTCCGGCCCATTTTTATCACAGGATCGAATTCATCCGCTTTTACCGCAAACACATCATGCATTCTGTGCATCGTTACAAGTAGCTGCTCCAGCAGTGAAAGTGTGGCAATATGAATTGCCGTCGGAAACGCATCATTTGTAGACTGCGCCATATTTACATGTGAATTGGGACTTAAGTGACGATAGTCTCCCTTTTCATGGCCAAGCAGTTCTAAGGCACGGTTAGCAATAACCTCATTCGCATTCATATTTAACGAGGTACCCGCACCACCCTGAATAGGATCTACAATAAATTGCTCATGCCACTGACCCTCGATGATTTCTTCTGCTGCTTTCACTACAACTTCTCCAAGCCCTCTATAGAGACGGCCAACTTCCATATTTGCAAGCGCAGCGGCTTTTTTTACAATCCCCATCGCTTTGATTAACTCTTTGTGAACCCGATAGCCCGTAATAGGAAAGTTCTCGACTGCGCGTAGTGTCTGAATCCCATAATAAGCGTTCTTATCTACCTGTTTACTGCCTAGAAAGTCATTTTCTACACGAAATTCAGTTTCAATCACTGTTATATCCCTCGCATTCATTATGATTAGGTTTATTAGAAAATAAGTAAGCGCAATCATTTCTATCTCACTTAGATATTAACCTTTATTGTGACAAATGTCTCTCAGAAAAATAGGGTTTAATGTAATTAATTACTATTTAGTAACCTGACACCGCTATTCTAAAGGGAAATGTGCTTAGGGAGGATTGAATTACCAAATCGTTAGGTCTAGTTTATCCAGATAAATCGTCGCTCACCCCAATTATAAGTATTTTTGACAAAATCACGTTTACGGATACTTAGGTATCTATTGCGGGCTGTGCAATGGGGCATCTCATCCTTTCATGTAGCTCCTTATTAAAGAAGCCGGCCAAAAAGGCCGACTCGGATTACTATTTATCACAGTAATTGTGTTTTTTTATACTGAATAATGATCTAATGAGATCTGAATTCCATTAAGCTGAGCTTGCGGTAATTCTAACTCCCTACTAATACTCAAAACTAAGCTTTCACCATCCATGTTGGTATAATTCGCTGCTAATACCTCTCCCACTTCGAAATTCCTTTCTTTATGAGCCATAGCTGCGGCAAAAGCCTCTAAACCAATAATACCACATTCGGCAGCTTTCTTAATGCCCAATGCTTCAACGATCACACCGCCCGGCGTCCCTGCGACGGATACCTCTATGAATCTGGACCGTTCCTGCAGCTGGTAAGGGTGAGATAAATAAATAACAAAATACGTCTCACCAACTTGCCCGTACAATGTATACGGCTCTTGTTTCCATTCCCCTTGGGGAAGTACACCTATGATCGTATTCTTCTCACCCTGGGGGATTGGGAATAAAGAAATGATGACATTCTTGTGATAGAGAACCTCCATATAACGGCTTTGATGGCGGGGATCTCCCTCATTGTAGCCTTGTCCCGGGTGGAAGAAATACAGCTGATTTGCGCTTCCCTCTCCACTCACAGGTAACGAAAAAGCCCAGCGAAGCTGCTCATTATCGAATTCCTCAACCCGCTCCCACATCCCGCCTGCTGCAAACTCCTCTGTAATATAAGCATAGGAATGAAGCAAAGGCTGCGGCTGTGGATCCGTTGGGACAACCTTCTGAGTAATCTTCCTTACTTCCACTGGTGTCTGGCGATTCATGGCTGCGGCTAATATTTCATCGGATGCTTGATAGAATAATAAACCGGCATACTCAGTGCGCGGCATCCTCTCAGGCAGCTGGAAATCTCCAAACTGAACATAATCATGAAGTACATTAGCATCGCCGGGAACATCATGCGGCCAGCCTCTAGAATGCGCACCAACCCAAGCGCCACGCAGATAGAATTCAGCTCGTACATTCCATAAATGGTCAAGCATTTCTTTAAGGCTCGTAGTAAGCTCCGTATCCTCAGGCGGGACAAGTTCCAACGCGCAGGTGAATGCCTGCACCCAATGCCAAAACCACGGTAGACTGCCGTATTCCGGCATCCCTTTAGTACGAATATAAGCCAGCGTATCCTTCAGACTCTGCCGGCCATCCTCAAGCAATATTTCATCCGCAAACAGGGTGCCAAAAATCAGCTTAGCAGCTGTATATTTAGCTTCATGATGCCCAAAAGTAACCACCGGCTTACGGTAGAAATCACTGCGATAAATATGTCCAAACGCTGTATTCAGAACTATGCGAAGTTGAGCATTTAATGCTCCTCCGTATCTTTTGCAAAAATACGCCATCAGGTTGCCCATAAGCTCCACTGGTAACTCATGCGGTGACGCATCTCGCGGAACCGGATTCAAACCGAGCGGCCAATGACCGTATAACTCTGTGCCGGGCTGCCGGTTCTGAAGCATTAAGATCTCCAGCAGTACATCCTGTGCTTTCTGTTTCGCTTGCTCACGATCAAAAGGCAGCTCAAAAGAATCATCAACAGCCGCTGCAAAAAGATACGAAGCATAATAAAAGTTATTTCGCACATCATCATGGAACCAGAGTCCACTTTCCAATAAAGGGCGTTGCTCTGCTTCCAGTGCTATATTAAAAATAATTTCTTGCTGACGTTCCTTAAAAGTACTCTGGATATTTTTCAACCCCGGCATTACTTTTCAACCTCCATCATTTCAGTTTTATATCATCTTCCGTCATTCATGAAAATCGAGCATAATAGCTCTATTGTGCACACTTTCCGTTCATTTTGCAATTGGAAAAACCAATAAATAAACATAAATAAACGAAATAAAAAAGATTAGTACTTGTAAAATGAACATAAATGGACTAAAGTGTACCTATACGAACGATAATATGTACACAAAGGAGATTGAACATTCAATGGAAAGACGTTTCGCATCCCATCCTAATGAAGTAAAACAATTTGACACTGAGCGCCTCCGTAAGGAATTCCACATTCCCGTTATTTTTGCTCCTGATGAGCTAAAGCTTGTCCTAACCCATGAAGATCGTATGATCGTTGGTGGAGCTAATCCTGTAAAAGAAGAGGTTGCGCTAACTACTGACCTTAAAGAACTTGGGGTTACTTATTTCTTGGAACGCCGTGAACTGGGCATCATCAATGTCGGTGGTAAAGGCTCCGTGGTTGTAGATGGCACAGAATATGAAGTGGATTTCAAAGAATGTCTTTATGTAGGTCAAGGCTCTAAAGATGTAGTCTTCAAAAGTGCAGACGCTTCCAAGCCTGCTAAATTCTATTTGAATTCTGCTCCTGCCCATCAGTCCTACCCTACTACCAAAACCACACTGGCCGATTCTGAATCCGGTGCGATGGGTGGTCTGGAGAACTCTAACGAGCGGACAATCCACCGCTTCATTCACACAAATGGTGTGCAAAGTGCCCAACTGGTTATGGGTATGACCCAACTGAAACCAGGCAGCATGTGGAACACCATGCCAGCACATACCCATCCACGCCGGATGGAAGCCTATTTCTATTTTGATCTTCCGGACGATTCCGTTGTGTTCCACCTGATGGGAGAACCTGACGAAACCCGCCATATCGTAATGCATAACGAACAAGCTGTTATTTCTCCAAGCTGGTCCATCCACAGTGGTGTCGGCACTCATAACTATACTTTTATCTGGAGTATGGCTGGCGATAATAAAAGATATGATGATATGGACCCCGTATCCATGAAAGAATTACAATAGAGATAAATCAACTACGGAAAGATGAGGCAGGCGGATGAACCCGATACGACGACACGAGATGATTATGGAAGTTATGCTGAACCAAAAAGATGTAACGGTGAATGAACTGAGCGATAAGCTTCAGGTTACTGGAAAAACAATACGCGAGGATTTAAGCAGGCTGGAGGAACAAGGGCTGATCGTACGTGTACATGGCGGAGCTGTGCTGGCACAAAGCGACCAGTTTGGTATTTTGCCCTCCAAGGATCCGCTGGATAAATACTCTGACGAGAAGACGGAGATTGCCTTGCGTGCGCTTGCTCATATTGAACCGGACGATATTATCGCTCTTGACGGCGGTAGCACTACGCTTGAAATTGCTCGGCGTCTGGACAATATGCCACTAACGGTAGTCACCAATGATGTATACATCATCAGCGAACTGGTTCCCAAAGATAACATCCGTCTGGTCGTTCCCGGTGGTTATCGTGTCCGTAATATGTTGGCTGGTCCTGAAGCCGTCTCCTATGTACAAAAGCTTAATATTCAAAAAGCATTCCTTTCATCGACTGCTATTCATATAGAGCATGGGCTCTCCATTTATACCGGAGATTTAATTGAGTTCAAGCAAGCCCTTGTATCTACAGCCCGTAAGGTATTCGCGGTTGTAGATCATCATAAATTCGGCCATACTGCACTGCGTACCTTTGCTTCCCTACAAGAAGTTGACGTGATTCTGACGGACAAAGGGCTCTCCCCCGAAACGGCAGATCAGTTCCGCAGTGCAGGCGTTACCATTGAATGCGGGTAAACCCGGAATAACAATCCATTTACAATAAAGGGGCGTAATTTATATGTCATCATTATTCAGCTTGGCAGGTAAAACAGCTATTGTAACAGGCGCAGCTCAAGGTCTTGGACAAGGAATCGCGCTTGCATTTGCAGAAGCCGGTGCAGACGTTGCATCTGTCTCCCTTAATTCGAGTGAAGAAACTGTAAATGCAGCAAAAGCTTTTGGAGTAAAAGCAGTTAGTATCGAATCTGACTTAAGTGATCACAGCAAGCTGCAAAGCACTTTTGACCAAGCGCTAGAGCTGACCGGACATGTTGACATTCTCGTAAACTGCGCAGGAATGATCCGCCGTGCACCGGCAAAAGATCATAGTGAAAAAGACTGGTTTGATGTCATCAATTTGAACCTGAACACAGTTTTCCTTCTGTCGCAAATCGCAGGCCGCCACTTCCTGGAAAGAGGATCCGGCAAAATCATTAACATCGCCTCCATGCTCTCCTATCAAGGCGGAATCAATGTCCCTGGTTACACTGCGAGTAAACACGGGGTTGCGGGTCTTACTAAAGCTTTTGCCAATGAATGGGCAGGCTCCGGTCTGAACATCAATGCAATTGCACCAGGCTATATGGCTACTGAAAATACCGCTCCAATCCGTGCCGACCAAAGTCGTTCGGACTCTATCTTAGACCGTATCCCTGCAGCACGTTGGGGAACGCCTGATGACGTTAAAGGCCCTGCTGTATTCTTGGCTTCCGCAGCATCTGACTACTTGAACGGTCACGTTCTTAATGTGGATGGCGGATGGATGGCTAGATAATCCATACAAAAAAGGGGGTCCCATAGGGGCTCCCATTTTTTGTGTGGATATGAAGCACTATCGGACTCAACTGAACAATCTGCACACGCAGTAGCTAAAGGACTCAGCTGACCTTATACACCGTTTTATCCGCTATTTGGATAGCTATCGGACCTCATAGCCGCTATTGGCGCAAAAAACACCAATTATAAGCTCTTTCATGAGCAATAGCGACGTTGGAGTCCGAAAACCTGCTCAAAAGGCGATAAATTCGCAAATAGGGGCATCTGGGTCCGAAAATCTCAGTATCAGTGGTTGTGGATCGTTCTGCATCATTTAAATAAGCTTGCAATGGAATTCACATCAAAATCACTAGTCATTCTAAAGTTTCCCGAATTGTATTTATCCTTCTTATCAAGATCCGTCACATACAGGAAGTTAGTATCCGTAAGATTCATGCCAAACCTCAAGCTGTTATTTACAATAATACTTATCCAGTAGGTCTCCGTAGATTTGTCCAAAGCACTACTTCTTCTCAATTTTACATCTGAAAAAGCATAAATGATCTTTTCAATTTCCTTCGGATCTTCAATCACTACCTTTTCATCCACTAAAGATTTCTCAATCTCGATTGAGGTGATTTCAGTTTCATCGATTTGATCCAACACTAAATTCTCAAATGAATTATAACTATGGTAGAGATTAATGATTACAGGGATTTCGATTAATAAAAAAATGAGTACGAGAAATACATAACGTTTCTTCATATTCATAATTATGAACACCCTATTTCTACAAACTCCTCTGGATGAGTGCGAATATAATTGCCGATAATTCTATGCGTATTTGGTGTCAGGTTCTTATATCGTTCGAATAACTCACTAATTACTTCTAACAGCTGAGGGTCTCGATCCAAATCCGTGATGGCCGCATCCGCCCACTCTTTACCCAGTCGATGATTTCTTTCCTCGAGAAATGTCTTTGTTTCCTGAAGCAAAAGAATCATGGGTGAATCGTCAAAAAATCGTATGCCTCCTATCACCCCTGTCCAATACCCTGGCAGGTCTTGCATGTAGGAAATCCAAGCATAATATTCCCCTTCGGAATTACAGCTGTGACCATATAGCACTCTGAACATGCATAAGGCTTGTTGCCCCTCTGTGAGCTTCGAGATCACTTCTGATTTGGTCGATGGCGATTTTCCGCGAATCAGCTGAAAGGTAGGCTCCATACAGGCCCATCCTAACCTTTCATCACTTAAAGTGTCCAAGTCTTCCCGCTTCATGGCTACTAAATTCATTTAACTCCTCCTTTGATTAACATCCAAAAATATACATATATTTCTTAACGATGTCAATAAAAATCACTTGGGGACATTAAGTAATTCGATCGTTTTTATGATAGGCTTTAAGCAGTAGATATTTTCACAAAGGAGCTTTTCTATGCATAATGAGATACTTACTATATTTGATGAAGCGGGTCACCGAATCGGTACAGCTCCACGGGCAGAAGTACATCGGTTAGGACATTGGCACGAGACCTTCCACTGCTGGTTTATAAGCAAAACCCAAGAAATCCCCTATATTTATTTACAGCTTCGTAGTGAGCAGAAACAAGATTATGCAGGATTGCTGGACATCACGGCCGCTGGACATTTGCTGACACACGAAACGGTAGAGGACGGGATTCGCGAGGTCCAAGAAGAACTCGGTTTGGAGCTAGCTTTTGATGAGCTGATTCCCTTAGCTACAATTCCTTACAGTATGATCAAAGAAAATCTTATCGATAAAGAACGAGCGCATGTTTTTGTTTATAACAATCCTTATCCTCTGGACGATTTTAAGCTGCAAGAAGAAGAGGTTGCAGGAATAGTTATCACAAGGTTTGCGGACTTCCGAAGCTTTTGGCAGGGAGAAATACATAGTCTACAAATCAATGGTTTCAAAGTGGATTCAAACGGACAAAAAATCAACATTCAACAAAGTGTGGATCGGACTCATTTTGTGCCTCATGAAGCAGCTTATTTCACTCGGATCATTGAGGGCATCGAAGCAATAATTCTAACATCACCCATCGTCACGGAGGACATATGATCATTAATCCTCAAACATTTACAGTGAATGGAATCCAATACAGCATTAGATCTGCTGCCTCTAAAGACGCTAAAGTGTTATCTGAATTAAGGGTGCGGATCGATGGAGAAACCGAGAATTTAGATCGGGAACCAGGCGAAGCCTTTATTGACGAAAAAGGATTTGAACAGCTTATTCAAGCCGATTCTGAGAAAAATAATAACCTTTTTCTAGTCGCAGTAGTTGATAATCAAATCGTTGCGTTCTCCAGATGCGAAGGTTATCCCTTAAAAAGATTTGCTCATAAAGTAGAATTTGGAGTATGTGTGCTGCAGGATTATTGGGGATATGGTATTGGAAAAAATCTTCTCGCCGAATCGATTGCCTGGGCTGACACTAATGGTATTCAAAAGATCACCCTAAATGTGCTGGAAACGAACACCAACGCTATTAAGCTATATCAAAAGCTTGGCTTTGAAATTGAAGGGATTTTAAAGAAAGATAAACTTCTATCGGACGGCAAATTGTATAACACCATTATGATGGGAAGAGTTAAGAACTGATTCTATTCAAAAAAAAGGCAGAACCTGAAACTCAGGTCCTGCCTTTTTATTATACTAATGCTTTACGCTTCAACATCGCAAGTCCATTCACCGCTAGATTCAATAGGGCCGGAGCTGAAAGACCTGTTTCCAAGTCTGTGTATTCCGCTCCATCCAGCTCTACCGTTTGCGGACTGCCGCTGAAATTTTGCACAAAAACATAATCACTTTCGCCATCTGTGCGAAGTTGTGCAGTCACACCTGCTGGAAGCTCACTATCCATCGCACGGGTAATTCCTGCCTTAGATGTGATCGCTGCGTATAGCTCAACATAGAACGAAGTGTCTTTCACACGGGTAGCAAGATGGTACGCATTTCCTTCACCAAAACGATTGACTGTAAGCGCTGGACGGCCCGCATAGAAATCGTTGCGATAATGCCCCAAAGCCTCTGCACCTTCCAAATGAATCAGCTCGGCTATCTCATGCGCATCGTAGTCACCGCTTAGCTTAAGTTTATTACCTACCTCCATTACTAACCCGTTCAGATCACGGCTGTGCAGCCCTTCTGTCTCCTCTGCCCAAATCCCCAGTGTTCTGCGCAGTGGACCAGGGAATCCTCCCAGATGACATAAATCCGTTTCGTTAACTACTCCTGACCAATAGGTTGCGAGGAAAGTGCCGCCTTGCTCCACATATTTCTCAATGCGCTTTCCATTCTCTTCACTAATCAGGTATAACATAGGGGCAACAACCAGCTTGTAGGCAGACAGATCATCTCCAGAGCCTACAATATCAACTGGAATGCCCAGCTCCCAAAGTGCACGATAATGCTGTAGCACCGTCTCCTCATAACGTAATCCGGAATTACGGATGCCTTGCGCATCCTTTATCGCCCAGCGGTTGTCCCAATCGAAAATAATCGCCGTCTGCGCCGGAGTGGACGTACCCACTACTTCCGTCATTCCCGCCAGCGTCTTTCCTACTTCCGCTACATCTTGGAATACTCGAGTCTCGGAGTGGCCACTGTGGTCTACAACTGCGCCGTGGAACTTCTCACTTGATCCGCGGCTTTTGCGCCATTGAAAATACTGCACAGAATCCGAACCATGCGCTACCGCTTGCAAGGAAGACAGCTTGTGCATTCCGGGACGTTTCAGCTTACTGACCGATTGCCAGTTCGTAAGGGATGGCGTGCTTTCCATCAGCAGGAACGGTTTCTTTTTAAAAGAGCGCATTAAGTCGTAGTGCATCGCCGTCCATGCTGCCAATCTAGTATCGTCACCGTCTTCGGTATAATGCCAGTCTGGATAAGCGTCCCATGAGACCACATCCAGGATTTTGGCCAGCTCGCGGTAATCAATGCCATCGATCATATGCATATTCGTCGTGATAGGCAGCTCTGGATTGTAAGGACGAACCGTATTGATCTCGTGCTGGCAGAAATCAATTGTCCGTTCACTAACAAAACGCCGCCAGTCAAGATTCAAGCCGTGTACTTGTGTCTCACCATGTGGAGCTGGGGATTCAATCTGTGACCATGAAGTGTAGGTATGGCTCCAAAAAGTAGCCCACCAAGCATGATTCACCTCATCCAAACTGTTATTATATTTCACTTTCAGCCATTCTCTAAAAGCATCCTGGCAGAGCTCGCAGTGACACTCCCCACCGAACTCATTCGAAATATGCCAACCGATAATGGCTGGATGCTGGCTGTACCGTTCCGCTAACTTTGCATTCAGAATTGCAGTTTTCTCCCGGTACACTGGTGAGGTAAAGCAATGGTTATGACGGAAGCCATGCAAATTGTGAACACGGTTACGCTCCACTCTTAAGACTTCTGGATATTTTTGCGACATCCATGCTGGGCGGGCACCACTTGGCGTTGCCAAGATAGCGTAAATCCCATTCTCTGCAAAAGAATCAAGTACACCATCCAACCATTCGAAAGTGAACACACCCTCTTCAGGTTCAAGAGATACCCACGAAAAAATGCCTACGGACATGACATTGCAGCCCGCCAGCTTCATTAATCGGATATCCTCACGCAATACTTCCGGATATTTCAGCCATTGTTCAGGATTATAATCAGCACCGTGCAGCATAACACCAGCTTTTCTGCTTATCGGGGAATGTTTTTTATTCATTGTGTACGATCATCCTCTCAATTCTGCCCATTTATAGAATGGGACTATTCTCTGATGATAGGCTAGAAGCGTAAGCTATCTTATTCAGGAATCATCATTTATACTATTTATAATATAAGAAAATTCATTTCAATCAGTAGGAATATAGTCTCGAAGTGATAGCACAAAATGAAGATGAGGTGATAAACCTGCTGCCTTTTTCTCTGATTGAATTACCGCGCGACTCTGGAACGTTGCCCCTATCCCCCTACTCTGTAGGTCGCCATATCCAATTCCATCATGTGCGCCCAGCAGGATTTCCTGTGTATCAAATCTTTTTAATCCGGACCGGAACCGGGTTATTTCGTGATCTGGAAAGTGGCACAGAAATCATACTGGAACCGGGGATGGCTTTTGCCTTCCCGCCCGATCGTGGTCATGAATATTATCCTACCTCTCATGAACCGTGGCATGTTGGCTTTATCGGCTTTCAAGGCAGTCAAGCTCATGGATTGCTGGAAGCGCTTGAACTGCTCCCTTCTGTTCCTTATCGAACGGATCGTTTTGAACAATGCTGGGAAGAAATCGGCCAAATCTGGCATACGGTGAATTCTCCTGCCCCCAATCGGCAGGACGAGATGTGGATGCAAGAGTTGTCTATCACACTCTATAGACTGCTCTTGATGCTGCGCCCTGCCAAGAGTTCAGAAGTCTCCGGTAATCGTCTAGCCTTCGAGTCGGTCCGAAATGAAGCCCTAACTACAGCCGTCGGGCTGATCAACGAACATTACACAGAACCGCTTCTGATCTCCAATCTTGCAGCAGCAGTCGGGTACTCTGTGCAGCATTTCCAGCGTTTATTTGTGCAGGAATATGGGGTCACTCCGCATAAGTATTTGCAGAATCTGCGGCTGGAGCGGGCGCTGCAATTAATGACGGAGGATGTGGAGATTCCCGTTCAAGATATAGCGCTTCAGCTGGGCATGGAGACTAATTATTTTATACGTGTCTTCCGAAAAAACTACGGCTGTACACCCGGAGTAATGAAAATACGTTTGCTACAAGACGAGCAAATGAAGTAACGCTTCCAAGCCTAAAGAAGATATTGTAAAATTAAGCAGATGATAGCTTGTAAATTGGGGGCACCTTAATGAAAACATTATCTGATATTAACTTTAGAGATCCCTATATCCTATCTGTTCCTGAACTTGGTCAATATTATTTATTTGGCACAGATGGCCTAACAGCTTGGAGTGGCGCACCTCACGGCTTCGATGTATATATCAGCTCAGATCTTCAGGAATGGTCCGGGCCCATTGCTGCTTTTCGTCCAGATACTGATTTTTGGGCTGATCATCATTTCTGGGCACCAGAGGTTCACCGCTACAACGGAAAATATTATATGTTCGCTTCTTTTAAAAGACATGGCGTTCCACGGGGGACACAAATATTAAGCGCGGAAACACCTGAGGGTCCTTATCTCCCTATCAGCAATCATCCGATTACCCCTGCTTCTTGGGAGTGCCTTGACGGAACGTTATATGTAGATAAAGAAGACAAACCTTGGATGATCTTTTGCCGTGAATGGATTGAAGTGACGGATGGAGAAATGTATGCCGTTCGGCTGAAGGAGGATTTAAGTGCTACTATTGGCGAACCTATGCTGCTTTTCCAGGCTTCACAAGCTCCTTGGACGGTAGGCGGCAAAGAAGGGCAATACGTAACTGACGGTCCTTTTATGCATCAGACTAGCAGTGGTGAGCTGCTTATGTTGTGGTCTAGCAGTGGAGCTAGTGGTTATGCCATGGGTATAACCCGATCCGTCAGCGGTGACATTAGTGGACCTTGGCAACATGATCCTGAGCCTCTTTATGCCAAAGATGGCGGACATGGAATGTTGTTTCGTGATTTGACGGGCAGACTTATGCTGGCCATTCATGCCCCAAATCTCAACCCACAAGAACGGCCGCTGCTTATTGAGGTCCAGGAAAGCTCCAGAACGATTTCGATAAAATCATTGTAGTGTAGAACGGAGTAGAACCCTTGGAACAAAAGATTAAGTCCTTATTTAATGACCAGATTGTAAGTGCTGCCTGCACGAAATACGGTATCCCCATAGATGAGCTAAGCTTCATTGGCGGATTTCAAAATTTTGTTTATGAATATCAACTTAGCAATCATCAATATATTCTAAGATTTACTCATAGCTCGCTGCGCAGTATGGAATTGTTAACGGCTGAACTTGAATGGATTCTATACCTGGCAGATCATGGCGTTTCCGTATCAAGACCCGTAGGTTCTCTTCTGGGTAATCTAGTTGAGCAAATAGAGATTGGTGATTCATGCTTTATGGTATCTTCCTTTGAAAAAGCACAAGGGAAACGAATAGGTTACCCAGACTGCCTGAAGGATCTAGACCTCTATGAGCAGTGTGGCATGATCACTGGACAAATGCACAGATTAGCAAAATCTTATAAACCACAGTCCAAAAGACATGCGTGGCATCAGAACTACTACCTACAGAATGTAACCAGGTTTATTCCTCCATCCCAAAGTGGCGTTTTGGAAAGCTGTAAGGCGCTTATGAATCGGCTAAAGCATCTCGACGCTGAAATAAATACCTATGGTCTCATCCATGGGGATATCAATGTAGGCAACTTTTTGGTCGACAATGGTAAGCTGACTTTGTTTGATTTTGATGAAGCTCAGTACAGCTGGTTTGTAGAAGATATCGCCATTCAACTGTATTATCTAGTCTACGTTTACGGGGATGATAGTATGGAGGACAGGCAGCTTCAATGTCAGCGTTTTATGGAGCATTTTCTGAAAGGCTACGTTAAAGAGAACAGGATTTCAGAAAATGAGCTGAAGTTAATTCCTCTTTTTCTTCGATTAAGAGAGATTATTGTTTATACGGGGATGTACCGGAGTTTTGATATGTCTAACCTAGATGATTGGACCAAGGATTATTTAACGCAGAGTAAGGCGAGAATCGAGAATGGCGTATCCATCATTGAATCTTATTTCTGAACAAACATCCAAAGTGTTTCATATGATGTGTCTCTCTTACAAAACCCACAGCTATCACTGTGGGTTTTGTGTTTTTTAAACAAGTCCATTTTTGCTTTTAAGAGGTTGATATGCCGTTACTCTATCCTAACTTGGACATATCGTATTATGAGACTTTTCCCAAAAATGCATATGAGGGGTTGGTTAAATGAGTGCTGTACCTCACAACAAGGCGAACCAACAAGGTATTTCTATTATTACCTGTACCAATCGCCATAATTATTTAAACAACCTATTTCAAAATTACAGCAGACAAAAATATGCCAATAAAGAACTTATCATTATTATCAATAATAATAAAATTCCACTATCCCCCTACCAAACCTTAGCTAAAAAACACAAAAATATTAAGATATATCGTAAACCTGAACAGCAATCTCTCGGTTCATGCTTAAACTATGCCGTAACAAAATGCAAATATCATACCATTGCCAAATTTGATGACGACGATTATTATGCCCCTTATTATTTGACGGAAAGTATTCTGACCTTAAAAAGAACTAAAGCTGATATCCTTGGAAAACGGGCTCACTATATGTATTTACTAGGTTCAAAGACTTTGATTCTTCGTTTCGCAAATGATGAACACCGAATGGTTACCCATCTCCCTGGCGCTACGCTCGTCTTCAAACGAAAAGTATTCGATCATGTGAAATTTCCTAATAAAAACGTAGGTGAAGATGATCTCTTTTGCAGCAGAAGCAAAAAGAAAGGTTATAAGGTTTATTCTGCAAGTAAAAATAACTTCGTTGCCATACGTAGAAAAAACTCTTCAAAACATACATGGATCATCAGTGATAGTACACTAATAGCTAACCATAAGATCATCCGGAATATTAAAAACTATAGGAATTTTGTTGGACGCCGTCCAAAGATTTCGTTATGAAATTAACTGCTGAATCTACTTCATCTGCTGTGTCTATTCTAACTTGTACAAAACGAATGGATTGTATTAAAACAATATTTGATAACTATCAACGACAGAATTTCAAATCTAAAGAGCTTATCGTGATCATTAATAATGATAGCTTGAAAATAGAAGACTATATACATGCTGCAAAAAAACATAAAAACGTACGGATCTATAAACTACCAGAATATCGTTCACTGGGGTTTTGTCTGAATTTTGGTGTGCACTTAGCGAATTATAGCTGTATCGCTAAATTTGATGACGACGATTATTACTCTGCCAACTATTTAACGGATAGTATGAACATCCTCCATAAAACTAAAGCTGATATCGTTGGAAAACGAGCTCACTATATGTATTTAACTGATAAGAAGCTACTTTTGCTTCGTTATCTTCATATGGAAAATAAACAGGTAACCAATGTTCAGGGTGCGACCCTACTCGTAAAACGAAATGTCTTCCAGCAGATTTCCTTTCCAGATTGGAATAAAGGTGAATGCGTTAAGTTTTGTGCGGATTGTGCTGCACAGGGCTTTAAGATCTATGCAGGAAATAAGTATAACTTCGCTGCGATTCGTAGAAAAAACTCCAAAGATCACACTTGGGTCGTTAGCGACAAGAAACTTCTAGCTCAAAATGTTAAAGTTCTAAACGTGAAAAACTTCAAAAAATACGTAACGCGAGGCTGATTTAATCAATCTAATTCTACCAGCTATGCATTAATAACCCAATAAAAAGACTGGACAGCAATATAGCTAAGCGGCTATTCGCATCCAGTCTTTCATATTTTTAAAAAGTATAATCGTAAAATTTCTCTGCATTCCTTAAGCTGGACCATACATCAGAGCTTTCTCCGCCTATATACCAATAAGCTACTCCAGCAAGTTTTTTAGTAACCGCTAAGTTGTATTTTGTTATTAATGAACGCCCATCCTCAATCCAGATCGTATGTTTTATAGCTTGTTTCGAGTAGCCCGCGACATATTGTCCCAGCGAAGGATTCCACACGGGTCTCGATGCATAGCTGCTGATAATCTGATTTTGCTCCGGAAGCGTAATATATTGAGAGGATAAAACCGTCCCCTTCTGGTTCAATGTCCAATCCCGATTATATAAGGGCAATGCCAATATAACTTTTTGACTAGGTACAACTTTTAGGATTGTATTCACAGCCTTTTGATCATAAGAAAGCGAGGCATTGGACCCCGGAACTTGACTCCCGTCATAATGCTCATCATAACCCATCATCACCATATAATTCACTTGCTTGCCTAGGGCAGCATAGTCAAAAGCTTCTGTCCAATCCGTTCCAAGATCAGGAGATACATCCATCGACAGGATAACATCGAGCGAATGCATTTTCTCGGCTAATAAAGTAATAAACGAAGTCAAATACACACGATCTTCGGCCGCTACATTTTCAAAATCTATATTTAGTCCATCTAATCCATATTTACTCACTAAAGCAGCTAACTGATTAACTGCCGTATTCCTTGCGGTTGTACTCAACAGCATCTGATGCGTCGCTTCTTGATCCGATCGATTGCCAACCATCGCCCAGACTTGCTTCTTATTATTTTTTGCCCAAGTCACCAGCGAGGCGTCTGTCGAATCCGTTACTGCCCCTGTTTTCCCAACATAATACCAACGTGGTGATAATGTGTTGACGTTCGATTGCAGAACATGATTCTCAAATTGTGCCGTCGTGAGACCATACTGCCAGCCTATAACAATACGTTTGTCCGGATTACTTTCCAGCTCTGCCGCCCAGCTTGTATGTTGCAGCACCCGATCCATCAGCACTGCCGTCTCTTGCCTTGTTATCGGGTCCGTGGGCCGAAAATTTCCGCTATTATCGCCTTTCATTAATCCGCGATCATTAACCTTAGCTACAGCAGCACTTGCCCAGCTAGCAATTTGTTGCCGATCCTTAAAATTAGTTTGTGCGGCAGTTGCAGTGTTTGTTTGCTTTAGAGCTTTGGCTATCCACACAGCCGCTTCCTGCCGAGTGACTGCTTTTGCGGGTGCAAAAGTAGTTGCCGAAGTGCCGTTCGCCAGTTCAAGCTGAACCGCAGCCTGAATCCAGCCGTAATACCAAGCGCTTTTGGCTACGTCGGTATAAGGAGATACCGGACTCAACGCTGGATCAAGCTTCAACAGTCGATCAAGTACTGTTATAAATTCAGCTCTAGTAATCGATTGAGTAGGTGAAAATTTAGTATTCGAGGTGCCAGTTAATATATTCCGGTTATATAAATCTATGATTTCTTTTTTTGCATAACTAGTGTTTATATCCTCAAAAGGAACCCCGTTATCGGCCGATATATGCTGAATAAATACTCCGGCGGCTAGCACGACAGCGAGGGTTATTATAGTAAATCTAGCAAATATATTTTTCACGGGTTAAGAGATTCCCCCTTGGTTATCAATCTTTGAATTATACCAAGGATACAATCAATAAACATCGCTAAAATATTGGTAGAGTACGATAGGATCAGCTCTTCGGATTACGCAAAAAGAGACTAAGAACCACACCACACAGCGCCAAGACCAATGAAACTAGGAACGTATCGTGGAATCCTGCAACCATAGCCGCTGAGGGTAGTTTCTGATTCCCTTGACTCATATGTGTAGCTATATTGGAAGTCAATAAGCCCGACATTATAGCGACAGCAAAGGAACCCACAATTTGTTGCGCAGAGGCAGTAAGTGGGGTAACACGGCTGATCAGATCCTTCGGAGCGGCCTTAAGCACATGTGTACCGAGCTGCATAGTAGTTAATCCTTGGCCAAGTCCCATAATGGCAAAATAACTGATCATAACGTATACACTTGTATCATTTTGTAAACGTGACAAGAGAAAGAGTCCGGTGGACAGCAGCACAAGTCCAGAGAACACAACGGGCCGAGCTCCAAACTTATCAAATAACTTTCCTCCAATAATCATGCCAGCAAAGGATATTAATGCTTGGGGAATAACTAAAAGCCCCGATTCAAAGGAAGAAAAACCTCTGACCTGCTGCAAAAAAATTGGAATTAACAGAATCGAACCAAATAAGGCGAACTGATTAATCCAGGTCAAAATCATACCTTTACTAAATTCTAGAGATCGAAAAGAGCGAAGTTCCAATAACGGTTCTTTTTGGCGCAATTCCACGAAAATAAACAAGGCTAAAGCAATGAAGCTGAACGCAAGAGATATAATCGTTATACGATCCCCCCAGCCATCTACTCCCCCTCTATGCACCCCAAATACCAAGCTGGAGAAGGCGAGCGGTGATAAAATCACACCCCAAATATCCAATTTAGCTTTATTCCCCTTCTCTATTACCGGAAGAAATTTCACTCCAACAATCATTGCAATAATGCCAATGGGAACATTAATCAGAAAAATCCAATGCCAGCTGGCATATTTCAACAGCCATCCTGACAGTACAGGGCCAAGAACAGGCGCAATTAACATCGGTAGTCCAAGCAATCCCATGATTGAACCTCTTTTATCGGGAGGTGCGATTTTGAATGACATAGCCATACCAATTGGAGCAATCATCCCTCCGCCTAATCCCTGCAAAATACGAAAGATTATCAGCTCTGTTGTGGATTGTGCCATAGAGCATAATAAAGAACCTATGGTAAACAATACGATCGAAGCTAAAAAAACACGTTTGGCAGTAAACTTATCCGAGAACCAACCGGCCAATGGGATAATTACGGATAAAGCCAGCGTATAACCCGTAATGGCCCACTGTATTGTTTTTAGGCTGGTATCAAAGGTTTTTTCAAGCTGCGGGATCGCTACATTCATAATTGTACTGTCGAGCATAACCAGCAGCATTCCTGTTATAAGTGCCAGTATTACGGGAAGTATTGTTTTTATAGAAAATTCTTTGGTGACTGGTTGGGATTGTTCCACTTGAAGATTACTCATGGGTCTATACACATCCTTTTTAATTTTTACTAATAAAATTGCTAACTGCTGCCTCCTTTTTTTAAAAATCGCACCTTTAAACTAACAGTGTAAGATTAATATAGCACCCGTTTATTTGCTTGTAAATAAAAATATCTAACACTGTAAGATAAAGCAGTAATCTAACGATGGTAGACCAGCCATTCATCTTCGCTTATGATAAAGAAAGACAGTAACAGGAGGTCGTTTCGATGAGAATCAAAAATCTGCAAATCACTGAACAAGATATAATAAAAGCTTCTTGGGTGCTGTTGGATGATATCGGCATAGAGGCATTTAGTATGCGTAAATTAGCAGAACTACTAAAAATACAAGCCGCCTCTCTGTATTGGCATTTTAAGAGTAAACAGAGCATTTTCCAGACGCTTGCTAATGAGGTCGCCAAAGAAGCCCTCGAAACTGCGAATCTCGAAGGTGCTTGGCAAGAACAGTTATTTAATTTTGCAGACCGAATTCGTGGGGTTTTACATAAGTATCCTTGCTCGGCTCAGCTGATGATGAGAACCTTGCCTTCTGAACCTAATTATCTATCTTTACTGAATACTTTGCTTCAGATCGTGGATCATCTTCCTTTAAGCGATAGTGATAAATTCTCCTTAATTGCATGCGTGTTAAACTATGTGATCTCTTTCGAATTGGACAAATATGAGCAGGATCGAATTGACTTAGCCATGAAAAATGAACCTAATGGAGATGCTAGAGTGGTTTTTAAACAATCGCTTGAGCACTTATCCGGGGATGGACCTAATGTTATAAAACGAATGTACGAAAACAATATTTTTAATGAAATTGGCTCTGATAAGATGTTCTATACAGGTCTAAAAATATTGGTGGGCGGAATTGAACAGTTAGCTAATGAGCGACAAGAACAACAAGAGCGACGGTAGAACTTAGGGATTTTTCACGAAAATAAATCTTGCACAAAAAAAGGGCATCCCAGCAGCCAATTTCGGCTTTTGGAATGCCCTTTTTTTAAAGAGCCCGAAATAAAAATTCTCCTTTGGACTGGATGTATCTATACATCACTCCACACGCTACTAATATCACCACACCAATACCTAACATAACGAGATTACCATTTAGATCAGATAAAAGAAAACTCAAACCAAATGGAATCAGCAAGCTGATAAATCCTATAATCATCGCTACAAGGACCGAAGCACTTTGTTTAATTACAGAGACTTCATTGGTCCACTCCAGTTTAGGAAGCTTCAAGTTTACGATCACACCTACCATTGCGGTAAGACAAGCGTATAGGACGGGGATTATTAGCAATAACAAGCTCTCCATCCAGCCTGTGCCCAAAGAAATCATTAGAAGCACACTACTCACGATCACAATCGGTACAGTAACGGTGAGATTCACTGCGATTTTACTTAATAATATGGTTTTTGTCGGAACGGGGGCGCTTTTTAAAATCCAAATATGGTTACCTTCAAGCGAAATCGAACTCGAGGTCGTACAGCTTAATGCAACAAAGAGGGAAACAAATAATGGCGCCAATCTGCTTAGATAGTTAGAAAGTTCTGGTATTTCCATAATTTTTCCTAATTGCTCTGAGCTAACAAACAGTAGGGTAATCGCCATGACAAGTAACATGACCATACCAATACTCGTATTTAGCACATATATAGAAGAACTGAAATAGCGGCGCAGCTCTTTTTTATACAATGTGTAAAGCGGTGAAGAGACTGCAAGTGACCTCATTTGATACTTATTCTTTGAGTAAGAAGTCGTAAGGCCTGTGTGTATTGCTTTATATTTGCTGCCAAGAATAAGGGTAAACAACATAAAAGAAAGTAACGAAATCCCTATAAATAATAATAAAGGAGCAACCTGATACGAGCAGACAGCATCTACATACATGACCGTCAAAGGATATAAGTTGAAGATTTGATCGGCAATTTGTGTGCTCATATCCGCAAGTAACTGCGGGTCATTCCCATTCATTTGGCCTGAACCCAAAATAATAACAATGATTACGGCAAAAGTCAGAATGAGACTTATTAAACGACTTCCTTTAAAACGTGAGGAAATCCAACTAATCAATGCCCCTATAATCGTTGCAGCAATGATCGGCACTAATGGGATAAATAGCAGCGTTATCATGAAAAATAAATAATATACTACTGCCGGATTTACCTTTATAGCATAAACTACACCTGCTGGCACCATCACCATCAATGAGAACAGTATATTCAGCACGTAGAGCTGAACTACACGGCTTGCTACGATATGGCTCGTTTTGATAGGCAGCGACATTACGAGATCGTAATCTTTGGAGCCAAATAATACCCCACTCGCCTTATAGATCGTTGTAAAAAATCCAATCAAGCAAGTAACAGCCATCATAATCGCAAGCAGCAGCTCTGGCCGGCCTATCTGTTCAAGGGTCTCTGCTATCATGAAGCTATATCCAAACGAAACCACTGCCATCATGACAATCCCTATTAAGATACCGATGCTCAGCAAAAGCATTTTTCGTCTTTCTTTCATATCTCGTGTATGCAAAGCTTTATTTAACCCAAAGGATGAGATTAGCTGAATTTTCGTCAATCTCCAGATATTAATCATGTTTTATCAACTCCAAAAACACATCTTCAAGGCTGCTGTCACCCTTCACCTCTTCTGTTTTCCCATGAGTGATCAATTCACCCGCTTTGATAATGGCGATCTTATTGCAGAGCTTCTCGGCCACGTCCAGTACATGCGTCGAAAAAAAGATCGCACTGCCCTGGCTGCAAATATCCGCCATAATTCTCTTGAGCGTGTGTGCCGCTTTTGGATCAAGTCCCACAAAGGGTTCATCCAGAACCAGCAGTTTCGGTTTATGAATAAGCGCAGAGATAATCGCGAGTTTCTGTTTCATACCATGAGAATACGCGGAGATCAAATCCCCCAGATTAGAGGTAATCTCAAATTCATCGCTATATTTCTTTATCAGTAACTCCCGATCCGCTTTCGATACGCTAAAAAGATCACCAATAAAATTCAAGTACTGAATGCCCGTCAGATGATCGTATAAATCCGGATTATCTGGAATATACGCAGTAATCGCTTTGCAGGCTAAGGGATCTTTTTTAATGGAGTACCCACCAATCTCGATATCCCCCTCCTCAAAATCTAAAACTCCGACCACTGCTCGGATAGTCGTTGTTTTCCCTGCACCGTTATGACCGATAAAGCCATAGATGTCACCTTTTTCGACCACTAAATTTAGATCATTTACCGCCTTCTTGCCACCCTTATAGCTTTTGGTAAAATGTTTGATTGTCAACATCTTGCCACTCCCCTTCCAATCTCATAACACTCTCAATATGCCATATTTACTGTAGCTTCGTCGTCTTCAATATACGTTTCTTATAATACGTTTAGCCCGTCCAGATAGTTCATTCGTTTGCAAATATTTTATTTTGAGATTTTCACCTCTAACGGGTGGGATAAAATTACGATTAAGTGCAACACGGTCCGTAAGGGCAAACAAACCACTTTGGGGACGGTGAGATAACTACTTGGGTGACGATGAGATAGCTGACTTTGGAACGCTGAACTAACTACTTTCTAATCATTCTACTCCGGATCAGAAGCAATCTACCTTTGGTAGTGGCAGCCATTGCTACGTATCGGACCGAGGCGCCCTTATTTCGCAAAATCATGCCTTTTTCCACTCCGTTCGGACTCAGATGCAGCTATTGTGCCATATCCGCTCCTTTTTCCTGCAATTTCAGCTAGATAAGTGCTATGCAGTCCGTTACTTTGGGAAAAGGCGCCAAAAACACAATTTAGCTGCAATACGGTCCGCAAGGCTAAACAAACTACTTTGGAACGGTAAACAAATTACTTTAGTGACGATGAGCTAACTACTTTGGAACGCTAAGCAAACGACTTTTTAAGCATTCTACTCCAGAACAGAAGCAATCTACCTTTGGTGGTGGCTGCCATTGCAACGTATCGGACCGAGGCGCCCTTATTTCGCAAATTCATGCCTTTTTCCACTCCGTTCGGACTCAGATGCAGCTATTTTGCCATATCCACTCCTTTTTCCTGCAATTTCAGCTAGATAAGCGCTATGCAGTCCGTTACCTCGAAAAAAGGCGCCAAAAACACAATTTAGCTGCAATACGGTCCGTAAGGGTAAACAATTACTTTGGAACGGTAAACAAATTACTTTAGTGACGATGAGATAGCTACTTTGGAACATTAAGCAGACTGACTTTGGTGACGAGGAGCTAACTACTTTCGAACGCTAAGCAAATCTTTGGTGACGATGAGATTGCTAACTTTGGAACGCTAAACAAACTACTTTGTTGACGGTGAGTTAGCTACTTTGGAACGCTAAACAAACTGACGATGAGCCAGCTACATTGGAACGCTGAGCAAACTGACGATGAGCCAACTACATTGGAACGCTGAGCAAACTACTTTCTAAGCGTTCTACTCCGAATCAGAAGCAATCTACCTTTGGTGGTGGCAGCCATTGCTACGTATCGGACCGAGGCGTTCTTATTTCGTAAAATCACGCTCTTTTCCACCCATTTCGGACTCTGATGCAGCTATTGTGCCATATCCGCTCCTTTTTGCTGCAAAATCAGGCGAATAAGTGCTATGCAGTCCGTTACTTTGGGAAAAGGCACCAAAAACACAATTTAGCTGCAATACAGTCCGTAAGGGTAAGCCGAGCCAACCAAAAAAAAGCATTCACCCCCAAATTAGGGATTGAATGCTCTTTTTCTAAATGTAAAGTCTACGCTGATGCGAACTGACTGTTATATAATCTGGCGTAATATCCACCGCTGGCTAGGAGTTGGTCATGCGTGCCACTTTCGACAATGTCTCCGTCCTTCATGAAAAGAATGAGATCCGATTCTCGAATCGTTGACAAACGGTGAGCAATTACAAAGCTGGTCCGACCTGCGATCATTTTTAGAAAGGCCTTCTGAATCCGTACCTCAGTCAGCGTATCAATACTGCTGGTGGCTTCATCCAAAATGAGCATAGGCGGATCTACGAGCATCACTCGTGCTATGGTAAGCAGTTGCTTTTGTCCTTGCGACAAATTATCTCCTGAGCCACTGATCTTTGTATCATATCCCTCAGGCAGGCGTTTAATGAAGCTATGAGCATTTGCAGCCTTAGCAGCAGCGATGACCTCTTCTTCGGTAGCCTCAGGTTTGCCGTAGGCAATGTTTTCTCTAATTGTGCCGCCAAAAAGCCAGGTGTCCTGCAACACCATCCCGAAATTACGCCGCAGACTGTCACGGGTAATCGTCTTGATATCCACACCGTCAATCTTGATGGAACCCTTATCCACATCATAAAAACGCATAAGCAGATTAACCAGTGTGGTCTTCCCCGCTCCCGTCTGCCCTACAATTGCAACCCGGGTACCTGGTTTCACTTCCAGACTGAAATCATTAATCAGAGGACGTTCATTATTATAAGCAAAGGATACTTTTTCAAAGGTAATCGTCCCTTGGCTTGTATTCATAATTTTGGCGTCTGTTGCATCCGCTGGTTCAGGCGAGAGGTCTAGAATGGCGAAGATCCGCTGCGCTGATGCCGTTGCCGATTGAAGCTGCGTAATCACACCTGTAATTTCATTAAACGGCTTAGCGAACAAGTTGGAGAAGATCAAAAAGCTGGACAAATCCCCTACCGTCACAAGCCCGCGAATCACCATAACACTACCGATCATCGCGATAACAGAGAAGGTAATATTATTTACTAACCGTGTTGTCGGATTGGACAAGGAACCGTAAAATTGTGATTTCACACCAGTCTGGTACAAAGTCTCGTTTCGTTCTTCAAACTGGGTCAGTGCACGGTCTTCATAATGATAAGCTGTGACCACTTTTTGTCCGCCAATCATTTCCTCCACGTATCCGTTGAGACCGCCCAGAATTTTAGCCTGCTCCTTAAACATCTTCTGGGAGCGCATCGTAATGAATCTTGCCACAAAAAATGTAACGGGTGCTGACAGAAGAACAACTAGGGTCATTAAAGGACTAATGTACAACATAAGTACAATTGCCCCCACGATAGTGATGATCCCCGTGAGCAGTGTTGAGAAGCCTTGCAGCAGTCCATCAGAGACCGCATCCATGTCATTAACAAACCGGCTGATGCTGTCCCCTTGCGGGTGGTTATCATGAAATTTTAGCGGCAAAACATTTAATTTATCAAAAAGCTCCCGCCGTAAGTCATATACAGTCCGGTAGGCAATTCGATTAGTCAGGTAGGTAAGAAGCCATCCGAAAAAGCTGCCGACAATATACACCCCTGCCAGAATCAAAAGCAGTCTAAGTACGGCGTCAAAATCAACCTCTCCCGGCCCGATCATAAAATCGATGGCGCTGCCGATGAGCAGCGGGCCAATTAGACTGGCAATCACACTGAGTATTGCGCAGATTACTGCACCTATAGCTATTTTTTTATAATGCCCTGTGTATACAATTAGTCTTTTCCAAATGTTGTTTTTGTTCATTGGCCCGACTCCTCACTTGATAGCTGGGACAGGCAGATTTCTTTATACTCTTCACAACCACGCATCAGTTCCTCATGGGTTCCGACACCGGCGATCCGCCCTTCCTCAAATACCATTATTTTATCCGCTTGTCTTACAGTGCTTACCCTCTGCGAGACAAGGAGTACGGTCATTTCCTGGCTGCTCTCTTTGAGAGCCTTTCGAAGTGCCGCATCTGTGGAGAAATCCAGCGCACTGGAGGAGTCATCCAAAATAAGAATCGATGGCTTTCCTACTACTGCACGAGCTATGGTTAAGCGCTGCTTTTGTCCACCGGATAAATTTAATCCCCCACGAGATACTTGCGTATTCAACCCTTCGGGTAATTTACGTATAAACTCCTCCGCTTGAGCAATAGAGGCTGCCTGCATGATTTCTTCCTCAGTTGCATCTTCCTTGCCCCAACGTATATTCTCAGCGATCGTTCCTGTAAACAGCACAGCTTTCTGCGGTACAATCCCGATCTTCTCACGAAGCTGATGCAGCTTATAATCTCGGACATTCACACCATCCACTTTCACTTCACCTTGCACCGCATCATAAAAACGAGGGATCAAATTCACAAAAGTAGACTTACCTGAACCCGTACTGCCAATCAGGCCCACGGTCTCTCCGCGATTAATTACTAGAGATATATCCTCTAATGCCGATTCACCTGTCGTATTATACCCAAAGGATACGTGATCGAATTGTATAGCAGGGGCAGCAGGGGCAGCAGGGGCAGGTTCAGCAATCACAGCATTTCCTTCCTCAGACACGGAGACCTTAACACCCAGCACTTCATTCACACGATTAGCTGAGGATGAGGCTTTTGTAAAAATAATAACCAAGTTGGAGACCACTATCAGCGCCAGCAAGATTTGAGTGATGTAATTGATGAAGGCAATGATCTCCCCTTGAGACAATCGGCCCCCATCGATATGAATTCCGCCTACCCACAAAATAGCAATGATTGCCGCATTTACTACAAGTGTAGTCATCGGCCCAAGCAAAGCAGATATCCGCGAAACCCGGATCGCTGTAGTAGTCAAATCATCGGACGAAGCATCAAAACGTTCTTTTTCTGTACGTCTTTTGGCAAAAGCACGAATTACTCGAATCCCCGACAAATTCTCACTCAGTACGAGCGCAAGGGCATCCAGCTTCTGCTGGTATTTTCGGTACAAAGGAGCACTGCGGGTGATAATAAAATATAAAATAATGCCAAAAACCGGTGTTGCCGCAATTAGAATCAGCGATAATCTAAAATCCAAAATCATGGACATTAGGATAGCCCCGATACAGATAAACGGTGCACGAATAACTAGACGAATTAGCATAGCCACAGCAATTTGCAGCTGGTTTACGTCATTGGTAATCCGATTAATCAGTGTAGGCGTACCTAAGGTATCCAGCTCAGCATACGACAAAGATGTGATATGTCTAAACATCTTATTGCGTAGTGTCGTACCGAATCCCTGTGAAGCCCGGGCTGCATAGTATTGGCATACCATGGAGCAGCCGAAGCCAAGCAGTGACATCAGCACCATTAGGCCACCCATGCGGTAAACATAGGCGCTGTCATGATTACCAACCCCGTTGTTGATGATCAATGCGACAATGGTAGGCAAAATCAGCTCCAGAATCGCTTCCATCAGTTTGAAGATCGGTCCAATGATCGCTTCTTTTTTGTACGGCTTTAAATATACTGCAATTTTGAACAAATTCATCCACACCCAACATAAGAAGTATTTAACCACTTGAAATATGTATAAGAACAGTTATGATTATGGCATATCTACTCACATATTAATAATATTGGATTCGTATCGCTCCCATACGATTAGCATATCTCAAGTTCGGAGGATTTTTATATGGATATTAGACAACTTAAATATTTTATGGCGATAGCTGAGGAAGGACAGATTACATCTGCAGCCAAAAAACTGCAAATGGCCCAGCCTCCGCTGAGCCAGCAGCTAAAGCTCCTAGAGGAAGAACTCGGTGTAAAGCTAGTGGAACGAGGTCCACGCAGCGTGCAGCTCACTGAAGCTGGAGCCATATTGCGGGACCGTGCCCAACAAATCCTGGAGCTGGCAGATTCCACTGCCCGTGAGCTCACTGATTTTGTCAAAGGTTTAAAAGGAACCCTATCCATTGGTACAGTTTCCTCCTCTGGAGCTACGTTGCTTCAAGATCGGCTATGTGAGTTCCACAAAACGTATAAAGGTGTGAAGTTTGAGATTCATGAAGGAAATACCTTTAGAATCATTGACCTCTTGAATAAAGGTATTGTCGAAGTCGGGATTGTTAGGACACCCTTTAATGGCACAAATTTAGAATGTCTTTACACACAAGCTGAACCTATGATTGCCGTAATGACACCTGAGTATGACTGGAAAACGGATGAAACCTTTATTGAGATCGGTGAGCTAAAGGATAAGCCGCTTATTATCTACCGCCGTTTTGAGCAGCTTATCCGGGAAACATGTCTTGAGAACGGCTTTGATCCGCTGATTTTCTGTATGAATGATGATGCTAGAACAACATTGCTCTGGGCAAACGCTGGTCTTGGCATTGGAATCATCCCCAAATCCGCTTTCGAATTAACGAGTAACCGTAATTTGGTCTATAAAGAAATCAGTAGTGAATCACTACGCACGCGGGTCGCCGCCGTCTGGATTAAGGATAAATACTTATCATCATTGGCTTCCAAGTTTATTGAAAGCTTCAAGAATGGATAAATACCAGCTCTATTTATTCACTTGCTGTTGATCTAGCCTATCCTCTTCTTCTTTAATACGGCTAATATCAATTCGTTCAAACAATAATTGTAAATCAGTAACCTGTTGGTAAGGGGGCACCGAGCAAGGCTGCCAATTCGGTAGTTCTAACGACAGGAACCCCCTGATCTTGTCACAAGAGAACGGTAGAAACGGATGCAACAAATTCGCTAAGTTCGCAATAATCTGCACACATGTGTATATTGCAGAATCACAAGAAACCTGATCCTCTTTTATCTGTATCCATGGTTTTTGCAGATCGAAATACTGGTTTGCCTTGCGCACATAAGAAAAAATAAACTCCAGCGCATCTTTTAGATTCCCAGCCTCAATAAGTCGTCCTGATTCCAGATACAAGAGGTCGATATTGTCCTTCCACCCCTTATCTAATTGCCCATTTGGCACTTTCCCTTCATAAAACTTATCTACAAAAGCCAAAGAACGGTTCACAAAGTTACCAAATGCTCCAAGCAGCTCTCCATTATGGCTATAAATAAACTCTCTCCAGGAAAAATCCGTGTCCCGCTTCTCAGGTCCATTGGCAATTAAGAAATAACGAATAGAATCTGGCTGATACCGCTCTAAAATATCAGGTACCCAGACCGCCCAATTTCGGCTAGTGGAGAATTTCTGCCCTTCAAGGGTTAAATATTCGCTAGATATAATCCTGTCCGGTAAATGCAGACCTCCTGCTCCTAATAACACAGCCGGCCATATTAAGGTGTGAAAAGGAATATTGTCTTTACCATGCACATAATAAGCGGTAATCGCCCCTTTTTCCTCTAACCAAAAATCCTCCCAGCTTCCTCCGGACTGTGCAGCCCACTGCTTACTGGCTGATAAATAACCACTTACCGCCTCAATCCAAACATAAATTTTTTTATCTTCAAATCCAGCCACAGGAACATCTACACCCCAAGACAAGTCTCTTGTTACCGCGCGGTCCTGCAGCTCTTCTTGTAAATAACGTTTGGTCAGTTTTATAGCGTTTTCTCTCCAAAATTGTGCTTCCTCTACATATTCCGTTAATTCAGACTGAAAATTAGATAAGCTAAGATAATAATGTTCTGTCGGCCTTTCTGTTGGTGTATTCCCACATAATTTGCAGACTCTGTCTAACAAATCGGCAGGATCTAGAATCGTAGAACAATAATCACATTGATCCCCTCGCGCCCGCTCACCACATACCGGACAAGTCCCTTCCACATATCTGTCTGGCAAAAAGCGCTGATCCACCTCGCAGTAGCATTGAGCAATGGTTTTTTTATATAAATGACCATTCTCTAGCAGCTTTGTAAACAACGCTTGCACAACCTTATGATGCTGCTGTTGATCCGTTCGAGTATATAGATCATAACTAAATCCCAGCTGTTCAAAACACTTCAGAAACTCTTCATGATATCTGCTTGCAAAAGCTCCCGGCGTAATCCCTTCATTCGCAGCCTGAACTGCTACGGGTGTGCCATGGCAATCACTGCCTGATACATATAATACGTTATCCCCTTTGGAGCGAAAATATCGTGCCAGCACATCCCCAGGCAACACACTTGATAATCTCCCCAGATGTAAAGATCCATTCGCATACGGCCAAGCGCCACCTATAAACACATTACTCATTAACCTTCTCCTCCTTTTTTTAGACAACAAAAAAACTCCCATCCACAAAGGACGAGAGTTCTACTCACGTGTTACCACCTAATTTTATAAATGCCTCATAACATTTACCTCTTCAGGTACGACGTTAATTAACGTTTATACCCTAGCACTGTAACGGATGCAGGTTCCGGCGCAGCCTACAACCCATAAGGTTTCGATGCGCAGCTCTGAGACCATATTCCCAAGGGTTTTCTTTACTCCTTTTCAGCGACCGGAGCTCTCTGTTGAAAGAATTGCCGTGGTACTCTTTCTCTTCTTTGCTTTTACATATTCAAGTAAGAGAAAATAATACTCAATTTGTTGTTTATTGTCAATGTGAAACATCAAGCTCTCTGTAACTTTTCCAGTTAATCTCCGTCTTTTATATAAATACGTTACAAGGAGGTCCCTCAGTGAAAAAAGTAAATTTGCTTACACTCTCTGTTCTTTTACTAGCAGGAGTATGGGGTTGTTCCGATCATAAAGTTAATTCTGTTCCCAAAAGTGAACCCTATACTTCCAAAGAAGCCATCAGTAGAGGGGATATTGTTTCTTTTGAAAAAGTGTACAACCTCGATAAATTCGAGAAATTTATAACTAATCTCTCCAGCAAAAAAGCAGACAATATACGCGTTACAAGTTACACAGATGAAGGCGATCCCATATTTAAGGATTTAAAATTTGACGGTAACGTGATTAATTACAGCTATGATGCTTCTAATGATGCATTCGGTGGAAGCAACACAGGAGTCAGAACCGATACCTGCTCCGAAGTGACGAGTAAAAAAAGCACACAAGGTGAAATTATCTATTCGATCAGCGGTTGTACAAATAATGACTCTGAAATTGATTACTACCTTTTTCGCACAACAAAATGAAATACTGAAATAAAAAAGACCACCCAATCAAATCATAATACAATTGGATGGTCTCTGTACTTCATATTATTTCATGATTTTGCAAATATCATTGGTGAATTGAACAGGATCACTAACCTGTAGACCTTCGATCAACAGGGCTTGGTTGTACAGCAGGTTCGTGTATAAACCGAGCTTTTCTTTGTCGTTCTCTGCTGCCGCCTTCAAGGACTGGAACACTTCGTGATGGATGTTGATTTCGAGTACCTTATCCGCTTGCACCTCTTGGCCATTCGGCATCGATTTCAGGATTTTCTCCATCTCGATTGTCAGTTCACCTTCGGCAGAGAGACATACCGGATGAGTCTTTAAACGTTTGGAAGCTTTAACATTTTTCACTTTGCCGGACAGGATGTCCTTCATCGCTTCAAAAAGCTCCTTGTTTTCGTTCTCTTCCGCTTCCGTTGGCTTGTCCGCTTCGTCGGCTTCGATCCCCAGATCTCCGCTGGATACGGATTTAAATTCTTTTTCCTTATAAGACTGAATCATCTTGATCGCAAATTCATCAATATCATCAGTGAAGTAGAGAATTTCATACCCTTTATCCGATACAAGCTCGGTTTGCGGGAGCTTCTCGATTCTGTCGATCGACTCTCCGGAAGCATAGTAGATATACTTCTGATCTTCTGGCATTCTTGAGACGTATTCGTCCAGCGTAACCAGCTTCTTCTCCTTAGAGGAATAGAACATCAACAAATCTTGAAGGGTGTCTTTGTGCATCCCATAATCGTTATAGACACCAAACTTAAGCTGTCTACCAAAAGCATTATAGAACTGCTCATATTTCTCTCTTTCATCCTTCAGCAGGCTTTGCAGTTGGCTTTTCACCTTGTTCTTAATGTTCTTAGCGATCAGAGTCAGCTGACGGTCATGCTGGAGCATCTCTCTGGAAATGTTCAAGGACAGATCCTCTGAGTCCACCATACCTTTTACAAAGCTGAAGTAATCAGGCAGCAGATCCGCACACTTGTTCATGATCAGCACACCATTGGAATAGAGCTCAAGACCTTTTTCATATTCCTTTGTGTAATAGTCAAACGGCGTATTTTCTGGAATGAACAGGATTGCATTGTACACTACAGCACCATCGGCACTGATATGAATATGTTTAAGCGGCTTATCGAAGCCGTAACGTTTCTCTGCATAGAAGTTATCATAATCTTCTGTAGTCAGCTCGCTTTTGTTCTTGCGCCAGATAGGCACCATGCTGTTTACGGTTTGTTCTTGAATAACTTCTTCGAACTCGTTCTCCGTGCCTTCTTTTGGCTTTTGCTCCTTCACGTCCATTTTAATTGGGAAACGGATGAAGTCGGAGTATTTTTTAATGATAGATTTCAGGCGATATTCTTCCAAATATTCATCATATTGATCTTCTTCCGTATTCTCTTTAATCTTCAAAATCACATCAGTGCCGACAGAATCCTTCTCGACAGTCTCGATGGTATAGCCGTCAGCGCCCTTAGACTCCCATTTAAAGGCCTCGTCACTGCCTAATGCCTTACTGATCACTATAACGTCATCAGCCACCATAAACGCAGCGTAGAAGCCCACCCCGAACTGCCCGATGATGTTGTGGCCATCTTTAGCTTCGTTCTCTTTCTTAAAAGCAAGAGATCCACTCTTCGCGATTGTACCTAAGTTATTCTCCAGCTCCTCTTGTGTCATCCCGATACCTGTATCGGAAATCGTCAAGGTTCTGTTCGCCTTATCGGCGGTCACTTTAATATAATAATCCTCTTTATTGAAGACCAGGCCTTCATCAGCTAATGCTTTGTAATAGATCTTATCAATCGCATCACTTGCATTGGAAATCAGCTCACGCAGGAATATTTCCCGTTGTGTATAAATGGAGTTAATCATCATTTCCAGCAATCTTTTCGATTCGGCTTTAAACTCTTTTTTGGCCATGAATAAATAAATCTCCTTTCAAAATAACCTTCTTATCCAGCACATCGTGATTAGCACTCTTCTTAGATGAGTGCTAATTCTTCTTTTTATATAACATAAACTCATTTTCAATGTCAATATTTACAGCGACTTTCATTAAATAAAGCTGAATTTTGCATACAAATTTAGGATTTGATCGATAAATAACATTCAACTTGCACATAGGATGATTCTATGTTTTAAATAGATTAGATACATAAATTACAAATAAAGGTCTAGCATCTTCTCTGGAGGGATTCAAATGCATGAACAAGTACAGTCCATTGTAAATTCTTCAGCAACAAGTCCCATTAAGAATTTGATTGGCAGTGTATTTATCCCCGTACACGATATTGAAAAAGCCCGTAACTGGTATTGCCAAGTCCTAGGACTCCAAGAAGCAGATCATTCGATTATAAACGGTCATTTATGTCCGTTAACTATGCAAGGAAGCACTGGGATCATTCTGGACACCATGCCCATGTGGGGAGGTTTAGAGCCTGAAGGGGCTCCTCCAATTACAACACCTGCTCTTATGCTTATAACCGATGATCTGCAAGCCTCTTTCAACTATATAAAGGAGCTCGGTGTAGATATAGTAACCGAAATTCAAGATCAAAAATGGTTTGTAGTAAAAGACCCTGATGGGAATAAACTAATGATTTGCAAACAGCATTTGGATTAAAAATTGCAGTGGTTGTGATTTCCACTTCTTAGGGTGCATGAGAAGCTGCAGATCAAAATGAATTTCGGGATGAACAAAGGACAGCTCAGCCAAGCTTCCCCGTTCAATTTCTTCCTCTGCCACGATTTTGGGTAACAAAGCAATGCCAAGACCATTCATTACACAACGTTTAATGGCCTCCAGATTCGAAAGCTCAAAACCTATGCGGAATATGATCCCGTGCTCTTTTAACAAATTCTCGAACAAACTCCGGTAAATACAGCTTTCCTCCGAGACTATTAGCTCACAGTTATTCAGATCCTGTAGGGTTACCGTATCCATCTGGGCAAGCGGATGATGAATGGGAGCTATCAAAACAAGCGGCTCATCTCTGACGATCGTACGCTCAAGGATGGAATCCGCAGTGGTGCGATCCAACATTAAGCCTAGATCTACTTCGCCATCTTTTATTTTGGCAAGAAGATTAGCTTCCTGCATCGTTTGCAGATGAATATCCAGCTTCGGAAATTTAGTCCTTAGCTGCTGCAGGTAAGGAGGTAAATAAAAGGCCGCTAAAGAATCTATCGTCCCAATAGTTAACGTACCTCCGATTTGCTGGGCGATGGTTTCTTTTGAACGATCATATAAATCCAAAATCTCCACGAACAGCTTCAATAACTCTTCTCCTGGCGGGGTAAGCCGCAGCTGACGGCCATGCCTCTCTATTAAAGGTACTCCATATTCCTTCTCTATCTTCTGTATCTGCATCGTCACACTTGATTGTGCATATCCCAATTCTTCAGCAGCTCGCGTAAAGCTCTGACGTTTAGCCACCTCGCGGAAGGTTCGTAAATAGGTTAAATCCATTACCTCACCCTAACATCAATATTTTTGATGATCCATATCATTTATTATAGCTAACGACGATGCTACTTTCCATGGTAAAGTGTATGTAGAGGAATTAAAATATTTTGGAGGCCGATAATTTATGCTTACAGAACAACAGATTTATGGAGTTTATGTCCCCGTGGTCACCCCGTTCAATGCTGCTGGTGAAGTTGATTTGGATTCGTATCAGCGTTATGTAAAGAACATTATTAACAACAGCATACAAGGTCTGGTCGTTAATGGAACCACCGGAGAATCGCCCACTGTAACCGTAAATGAAATGCAGCTTCTAGTAAACACTTCCCGTGAGCTTCTACAATCCACATCAATCCCCTTAGTAGTTGGTACAGGTACCAATGATACAGCCTCTACGGTTGCACGCACGGAAATTGCTGCAAACCTTGGTGCTGATTGTGCACTAGTAGTCGTACCTTATTATAGTCGTCCCTCACAAGAGGGTATCATTGCCCATTTCCGCAAAGCAGCAGAAGTAGGCATACCAATCATGGCTTATGATATTCCAAGTCGTACAGGTACGGCCATGACGGTAGATACTGCACGTACCATCCTAGAAATGAATAATGTTGTCGGTTTAAAAGACTGCTCAGGCAGTACAAAAATGGTTACAGAGTTAGTCCGTACAGGTGCTAAACCTGTGCTTGGCGGCGATGATTCCCTCTTTTATGAAATGCTTAGCTGCGGAGCAGCTGGGGGTATGCTTGCTACTGCCAACGTTTTCCCGGCAGAATGCCTTCGTATCTTTGAAGCCTTTACATCTGGTCAAGTGGACTTCGCTAAAGAAATCTTTGAACAACTACTGCCGATCATCCGCCTATTATTCAAGGAATCGAATCCCGCTCCAATTAAATGGATGCTTAGCCAAAACGGCCTACTGTCCTCGGATACGCTTCGCCTCCCTATGACTTCCATCAGCGCAGGACTTCAGCAAGAACTGAGCCCCTATGTTCAGGAGAATACAATTGAAGCAACCGCATAAATGAAATAACAACAGCCGTTGTACAGTGAGGAACTGTTTAGCGGCTGTTTTTTGTTGTAAATTATCAGGAAATAAAACATAAAAAACCATCAGATTTACTCTGACGGTTTTTTTATTTTGCTATAGAAACGATACGCATTCAAACTAACTTATCTGCTGCTCGTTTTTTGTCTTCCTTTTGTGAACCACTCGGACTTTGGCTTCAATGGAGGGTTAGACTTAGGTTTTGCTTTAGCTGGTTTAGATGCCGCTGATTTTGTTGCTGCCGGTTTTGTTGCCGCAGGTTTAGCAGTTGCTGGTTTGGAATTCGACGGTCTGGAAGACGATGGTCTCGAAGCTGCTGCTTTCGAACCTGACGGTTTCGCCGAACGATCTGTCTTCATTTGCGTTTTACGAGACATCGGATAAGGATGGTCCTTAACTTCCGGAATCGATTTTCCAATCAATTTTTCAATATCTTTAAGGAAAGGAAGCTCTTCAGCTTCGCAAAAAGAAATTGCCGTTCCGCTCAATCCCGCTCTGCCTGTACGACCGATCCGGTGCACATAGGTTTCCGGAATGTTCGGTAAATTGAAGTTGATTACGTGAGACAGCTCATCAATATCAATTCCCCGGGCAGCTATATCCGTAGCTACGAGAACACGAGTCGCACCGCTTTTAAAATTCCGCAAAGCGTTTTGGCGATCATTTTGTGATTTATTGCCGTGTATGGCTTGAGCAGCAATGTTCACTTTAGCCAGATCGCGGGTAACACGGTCTGCACCACGTTTGGTACGAGTAAACACCAAAGCTGAGACGATGGATTTATCCTGTAACAGCAGGTTCAATTGGTTTTGCTTATTTCCGTTCTCTAATAAATAGATCGATTGATTGATTCTATCCGCAGTAGATGACACAGGTGTGATTTCCACCTTGACTGGATTCACAAGCAATGTTTTGATCAATTTAGAAATTTCAGTTGGCATCGTTGCCGAGAAAAACAGAGTCTGCTTCTTCGTAGGCATTTTGGCGATGATTCGTTTCACATCATGAATAAAGCCCATATCCAGCATCCGGTCAGCTTCATCCAGAACTAAAATTTGTACATATTGCAGATCTACACGTTTCTGATTGATCAGGTCGATAAGTCTACCGGGGGTAGCAATAAGAATATCGGCACCTTGATTCAGTGCACGCTCTTGCACTTTCTGTGACACACCGCCAACAATGGCAGCAGAGCGGATATCTGTATATTGGCTATACGCTTTTATGTTATCAGCAATTTGAATCGCTAGTTCTCTTGTCGGTGTTAAAATCAACGAGCGAATGCGTCGCACATTATTGGATTTGTTTGGGCTCGATTGTTCGCTTAGCAATTGAATAATAGGCACGGAAAATGCAGCTGTTTTTCCTGTTCCCGTTTGCGCGCATCCAAGTAAATCTCTACCCGCTAATACAGCTGGAATCGACTGCTCCTGTATTGGTGTAGGTGATGTATAGTTTTCTTTGCTTAAAGCCTTCAAAATTGCAGGCACAATATTCAGTTCATTAAATGTCATTGGGTCTCCTTAATTTCTAATACATATATTCTTAACAATAAATCCTTTTGTCACGTCATAAACCATAATCATAACACAATAAGTTACATAATAATAGATTTTCTTTATCATCACACCAATTTTCATTAATAATCCATTTCAGGATACTATCCGTTCTGCTCTTACAAAAATATTTTTACTAACCGTAAAATACTCCTCCTCAATTTATCCTGCGGCGTATCTTTTGTTGATCGTGTTGAGACTGCTGAGACTGCTGAGACTGCTGAACCTGCTGAGACTGCTGAGACTGCTGAGCCATCGGACTCAGACGCCCTTATTTCGAAAATTCGTGGATTTTGGACATGCTATCGGACTCAGATGCAGTTATTCACACCTTCGAAGCCCAATTCAGTACAAATATAAGGCAATAAGAGCTATGCAGTCCGAAACCTTGGCAAAATAGATCAAAATGCTGAAATAGCTGCAATACAGTCCGATAAGTACAAGCCGTCGGGTAAACCACGCAATCCTTACAGCACGCCGATCAGACACACATTCCTTATAGCACACAGATCAGACACACAATCCTTACAGCACGCCGATCAGACACACAATCCTTACAGCACGCCGATCAGCCACGCAATTCTTACAGCACGCCGATCAGACACACAATCCTTACAGCACGCAGATCAGACACGCAAAAAAAGCGGAGGATTTCTCCCCCGCTTCTTATCTTTGCTATAACTATGATGACTATTCTACGATTTCAGCAGTATCGCCGTTGTTGGCACCTGCAGCGTTAGCTTCGTCAGTGTCAATATGCATATCCAGTTTAAAGCTGTCTGATACGCGTGCAATTACGTTCTCCAATACGAGACCACGGTCGCCTCCGAGGCGAACTTTAAGCAATTGCTTATCAGCAATGCCCCAAGCTTCAGCTTCAGAAGTATGGAAATGAATGTGACGAGCGGCGATGATAACGCCTTGTTCCAATTCTACTTCGCCAGCAGGTCCTTTAAGCGTAATGCCAGGTGTTCCATCAATATTTCCAGATTCGCGAACTGGAGCTTTCACGCCAAGTGCGAAGGAGTCAGTACGGGAAATTTCTAATTGGGAAGCCGGACGAGCAGGTCCCAAAATTCTTACTTTGTCAAATTTACCTTTGCTGCCGATAACTGCTACTTGCTCATTTGCTGCAAACTGTCCTGGTTGAGAAAGGGGTTTGAACTCCGTTAGTTGATATCCTGGGCCAAACAAAGCCTCCACATGCTCTTGCGTAAGGTGAATATGTCTAGCCGACACACCTACGGGTACAGTCTTACTCATAGTAAAGTCACTCCTTGTATTTTCTCTAGTATCTGTACAAGCCATTAACCATTATACATCTTCTTAACCAAAAATAAAAAGCCCCACATCATAACGAGGGCCTTTTTTTCGACAATTCATACTTTTAGAGCAGGATTGTCATGATTTAGACACCTGAGAAGGTAAGTTTGTGCGCAGGTAGGAGACCGCATTCTCATATAACCAACCTTTTACGGAAGCTTCTGGATAGTAACGAAGCAGGTGCTCCGCGAGCTCAGGGTATTTTCCCGGATGCTCCATGTTCTCTACCCAAGTGTCAATGCCGTCAAAATCCGAACCAAACATCATATGTTTCTCGCCACCTAGACTACATACATGATCAATATGCTTTAATAAATCATCCATACGAGCTTTTCCATCATCACATACAAACCACGGATAAAAGGTCAGGCCCATTCTTCCGTCCATTGCAATCAAAGCTTTAATCTGTTCATCATTTAAATTTCTAACATGCCCACAGATTGCTGCGGCGTTCGAATGGGAAGCTATAAACGGACGTGTGCTTAAGTCGGCTAGCTCCCAAAAACCTGCCTGAGACAAATGCGACACATCAAGCAGCATTCCACTGTCGTTGCACCATTCGATCAGCATTCGCCCTTTTTCCGTAAATCCGCCGTTGCGCTGCTCCAGAACACCGTCCGCTGCCCAATTGGCATAATTCCAAGTGATTCCCAAAAACCGCACGCCAAGCTCAAAGCAGAGCTGTGCATAAAACAAGTTCCCTTCTAGACCGTCTACACCCTCCAGAGAGAGCATTCCCCATGGGGATGCTCCAGCTGTTCGTTTTCCTACCTCCTCCTTCCAACGCAGCCACTGAAGGCTCTCTGCGCCTATTATTTTTTGCCGGAACAAATCAATTTGTCCTAAAGCATTCTCAAAGCTAGGTCTTCCTCTACTTGCCGAAAGGTATATTGCAAAAATCTGCAATTCCACACCGCCCGCTACCAGCCGCTCTCCGGTAACATCCAGCCGAGGATCATTCTTAAAATCCATATCTGGTGATGCTTGCATTTTACTCAGCACATCACAATGAAAATCCGCAACCTGTAGCTTATCGGTTCTCATCCCAAGCCCTCGCTTTCATGCAGCCCTATTCCAGATTCTATGCTTAAAAACGCCAGACTATATACCAAAAGCAAAAAACCTGTTTACATAAGTAAACAGGTTCATCCGTTCTATGCTTCTATTATCTGGGTTCTACAATCAATTTAATCGCGGTTCGATCCTCTCCGTCAATCACAATGTCTGTAAATGCCGGAATGCAGATCAAATCTACTCCGCTTGGTGCAACAAATCCCCGGGCAATGGCAACTGCTTTGACTGCTTGATTCAGTGCTCCAGCTCCAATAGCTTGTAATTCGGCCGATCCACGTTCACGAAGAACACCTGCTAAAGCGCCGGCGACGGAATTTGGATTGGATTTAGCTGATACTTTTAATACATCCATAGTAAGTACCTCCCCTGGGAAAATAATGGTGTTCTTCCACTACTTTAGATGTTATTCGCGAGAGAAGAAATAATTCCTTCTTTTTGCGGACTACTCTGGAGAAAATGGTACAATAGATACTCTTTTTCGATATAATAAATATCACACTTTACCCTTATTCGGCGAAATTACCCGGAAAATCACTTATCTTATCCTACTACTAGCTCATTACCCATTCATCTTCACGTAGCCGTATTTTCTCCAGACGGGTAGCCGCGCCAGTACTCTCGTCTAACTCTGCAAATAAACCATGAAGCTGCCACTTGCCTTCATCAACAACAAATCGTGCTGGAAGCTGTGTAGTGAACTTATAAAGTACTGCATCTCTTTCCATACCCAGAATCCCTTCGCTTGAACCAACCATGCCCGCATCGGTCAAGTAAGCCGTTCCACCCGGCAAAATCACATCATCATTCGTCTGAACGTGAGTATGGGTCCCTACTACAATTGATGCGCGACCATCCATGAAATAGCCCATGGCGATTTTCTCAGAGGTAACCTCTGCATGGAAATCAACGAGAATGCATTTATGATCTCTACGTAGCTCTTCCACAATTTCTTCACCCACACGGAAAGGACAATCAATCGCAGGCAAAAATGTACGGCCTTGCAGGTTAACTATAGCTAGCTCTTTGCCGTTACCTTTAACAACTGTATATCCTCTTCCCGGTGTTCCTGGAGGAAAATTAGCAGGACGGATAATCCGGGCCTCATCGTCGATAAACTCGAAGATATCCTTGTTGTCCCATGTGTGATTACCCATGGTGATTCCGTGAACGCCCCAGTTAAAAAATTCATTTGCGATCGCTTTAGTAATACCTCTACCGGCAGCAGAATTCTCACCGTTAACTATGATTATATGTGGTTGATATTTGCTTTTTAATGAGGGCAACATCTCCCGAAGTGCCTTCCTACCTACACTACCTACGATATCTCCAATGAATAGTACTTTAATGTTTCTCTCCTCCTAATCTTAACCTCTGCATCTAACGGATAAGTCTTCATATTTAAAAGAAAAAAGGCCCCGCTTAGGGGCCAATTTTCATCAAATATAAGAAAGTATAAGTTATATCTTATCCTTTAACCTTATATTCCTAGCAGAAACATATACCAGGAAACGATCATAAATATCGTTATTTCCCAAGAGTATGTTATCTACTTATTGCCTATTTAGCGTATTCAACAGCCCGTGTCTCACGAATAACGGTAACCTTGATATGTCCTGGATAATCCAGTTCACTTTCAATCATCTTCGTAATATCGCGAGCAAGACGGAATGCCTCTGCATCGTCAATCTTCTCTGGCTGTACCATCACGCGCACCTCACGGCCCGCTTGAATAGCAAATGATTTCTCTACGCCTTCGAATGACTCTGAGATTTCTTCCAGTTTCTCTAGACGTTTAATATACGTTTCCAGTGTTTCACGGCGAGCACCAGGTCTAGCAGCCGACAATGCGTCAGCGGCACCAACCAACATAGCAATAACCGAGGTAGCTTCGCAGTCTCCATGATGAGATGCGATACTGTTGATAACAACCGGATGTTCTTTATATTTCTTCGCTAGTTCAACGCCGATCTCAACATGCGAACCTTCCACTTCATGATCCAGCGCTTTGCCGATATCATGGAGTAATCCTGCACGTTTTGCAAGCACGATGTCTTCCCCAAGCTCACCGGCCATCAGTCCTGTTAAATAAGCAACCTCCATGGAGTGCTTCAATACATTTTGACCATAGCTTGTACGGAATTTCAGACGCCCCAGAATCTTGATCAAATCTGGATGCAAACCGTGAACGCCCACTTCGAAAGTAGCTTGTTCACCATATTCCCGAATCCGTTCGTCCACTTCTTTGCGGGATTTCTCCACCATCTCTTCAATACGAGCGGGGTGAATACGTCCATCAGCCACCAATTTCTCAAGTGCCGTACGGGCCACTTCACGGCGGATTGGATCAAATCCTGACAAAATAACTGCTTCCGGCGTATCATCAATAATGAGGTCGATACCTGTAAGAGTTTCCAAAGCACGAATATTACGGCCTTCACGACCGATAATCCGACCTTTCATCTCTTCATTCGGCAACGTAACAACTGAAACCGTTGTTTCCGCTACGTGATCAGCTGCACAGCGTTGGATAGCGAGTGTGATGATTTCACGGGATTTCTTATCCGCTTCTTCTTTCGCCTGCTGTTCAATTTCTTTGATCATTTGTGCCGTTTCATGGCGAACTTCTTGCTCAACATTGCTAAGAATGATACTTCTTGCATCTTCGATGCTTAAATTGGAGATACGTTCCAATTCAGTGACTTGGTTTTTGTAAATAACATCAATTTGCTGTTGGGTTTCATCAATTCGTTTCTCTTTGTTAGCTACTTGTTCTTCTTTTCTTTCAAGCGATTCCATTTTTTTATCCAGAGATTCTTCCTTTTGCAGCAAACGTCTCTCTTGCCGTTGGATTTCATTCCGACGTTCACGAGTTTCTTTCTCAGCTTCAGTACGGATTCTATGGACTTCGTCCTTAGCTTCCAATACTGTTTCTTTCTTCAGCGCCTCAGCGTCCTTCTTCGCATTCTCAACGATGACAACGGCTTCTCTTTCTGCGCTTTGGATTTTAGCTTCTGCAAGGGATTTACGAATAAAATAACCGAACCCAAAGAATATTGCAGCTACAACGAGAACGATAATGACCCAGATCCATGATTCCAGCATCTGTTCACCTCCTCGTTGGTTCCTCTCCAAGGTATATCCCTGGGAATTGTGCAGTTGTTTAACTATCCGTTCATCACCATACAAAAAACCGGTAAACAACCGATTGCCATACTGCACATGCTGCACATGCACACTGCCCGCCTTATCCGGCGATTACATTTCATATGAGTTGTACGTGAACCGTTTAAAACAGTCTCCTTTTTGGGAAGGAAAAAGGATTCTAATTTTATGCCGATTCATGTTATATTTTATTATTTATAAAAAGACATTGTCAAGAGAGTCGATATACGCATTAATGTCAAGAGAATCAGTGATTCTAGTAAAACTCCTCATCTTCACCTTCATAATTGTCTTCCGCAAGTAAAGTATTGATCACTTGGCGAACCATATCGCCCGAAAATCCACGGCGCATAAGGAAGGCTCCAGTCTTTCTTCGCTTATCTGAAGCTTCTCCACGGATGAGATTCCATTTCTTGCGCCCAGTTTCGAGTGCGCTCTCCAGCTCTTGTTCAGGAGTAATATTCTCCAAAGCTTCCGATATAAGGGTTTTGTCTATCCCTTTCTCACGTAGCTCTTGTCGAATCCACATCTTCCCTTTCCGCTGGTTCGCTATTCGTTGCTCTGCCCATTGCTTAGCATATAAAGGGTCATCAAGAAGTCTTTCCTCCTGCAGCCGCTGCACCACTTCCGCAATAATAGTCTCTCCTATTTCCTTCTGGCGTAAACGGCGAGTCATTTCCATAGCGGTGCGTGGTTTACGTTCTAGATAACGGAGGCCTTCTACATAAGCTCGTTGACGCTCATCAGCTACAACAATTTCCACCAAATCAGCCTTCATAAAAGAATTACCAGTAATCATTCGATATTTAATCATGACGTCCTCGTGCACAGTCATGTTATATGCTCCGAAATGTATGATATAACGGTGGTCAGATTTCTTTTGACGTTCTACTTTAGTGATCTCTAAGAGTTCTCCTTCAGGAAAATCAGATAACACCTGCTCATCTTGTTCTTCTGCTTCAAAATCCAGTTGTATTACCATAGTTGTTTGTCACCTCGTAGCAATAGATCGGTTATCGTCTTACTTTCGTTACTTGTTAAGAAAAGACACCCTGCAACAATCAATCACAGGGCGTCCTATTGCTTAATATACTATTCGATTTCGAGAAGCAATTTCTCTTCTTCTTCTTGCTCTGCAATAATATCTTCATTCTTCGGCGCAGCAACAATAGTGGATAAATTACTTGCTTCACGGATCTTATTCTCAATAATAAGGGCAATATCCTGATGTTCCTTCAAAAACTGTTTAGCATTCTCACGGCCTTGACCGAGACGCTCGCCTTCGTAGGAATACCATGCACCACTCTTATTCACGATATCCATTTCAGTACCGATATCTACAAGACTTCCCTCTTTGGAAATCCCTTCACCGTACATAATATCAACATCAGCCTGTTTAAAAGGAGGGGCTACTTTATTCTTCACAATCTTGATCTTAGTACGGTTACCAACCACATCGTTCCCCATCTTGATGCTCTCTACGCGACGTACATCTAAACGTACAGAAGAGTAGAATTTCAATGCACGACCACCCGGAGTTGTCTCAGGGTTACCGAACATAACACCGATCTTCTCACGAAGCTGGTTGATAAAGATAGCGATCGTATTGGATTTGCTAATGGCACCAGAAAGCTTACGAAGTGCTTGAGACATCAAGCGAGCCTGCAATCCGACGTGGGAATCACCCATATCGCCTTCAATTTCAGCCTTAGGTACCAAAGCAGCAACGGAGTCAACGACAATAATATCAACGGCTCCACTACGAACGAGTGCTTCGGCGATTTCCAGCGCTTGTTCACCCGTGTCTGGCTGAGAAAGCAGCAACTCATCGATATTTACGCCCAAGTTACGTGCATATTTCGGATCAAGCGCATGCTCGGCATCGATAAATGCAGCTTGTCCGCCTTGTCTTTGCACTTCTGCAATAGCATGAAGAGCAACTGTTGTTTTACCTGAAGATTCCGGTCCATATACTTCAATAATACGTCCCTTTGGAAGTCCGCCTATACCTAACGCAATATCAAGTGCCAAAGATCCGCTAGGTACAACTTCCACTTGCATATGCGTGGATTCTCCCAGTTTCATTACCGAACCTTTACCAAATTGTTTTTCTATTTGACGAAGCGCCATATCAAGCGCTGCACGACGATCTGACAATCAGACCACTTCCTTCACTGTTTATAGTAATATAATAACGTGTTTTTAAGGTCTTGCCAAGCTTTTTTTCGAACATACATTCGTTTTTTTTGTCTTGGGCGTTATTTATCCCTTTTATTGTAAGCCTCCCTCCGGAGATAGAAGTTAATTAAATTCCCCACTTCACCGGACATCAACGACTTATGATCATGAGTAGCCATCGTGATCAAAATCTCTGCAAATATACAAAAAACCGCAGCAAAGAAATCTCAGTGCCACGGTTCTTCCGTATGTGTTTATTATAACTGGGCTAATCTCCCATTACAAGTCTGAACCCTCAAGAGGTGTCTCCACCTTGCGTTCCTCAAGTCTCCGCCACAGACGATACAGCAGAGCCTTTACAGTACGCAACCGGATATTTTCCCGTGTACCTTTAAGATTAAGCTCATAGACCTCTGTCTTACGTCCCCGTTCAGCCAAGCCGATAAATACAAGTCCAACAGGCTTGCGTTCAGAATAACCCGGTCCGGCTACACCTGTAACAGATAAGCCGAAATCACTGTCTGCAATCATTCTCACTTGGTCAGCCAACACCTCGGCAACTTCTCGACTTACGGCTCCAGGAGCATTGGGTCCCTCCAAATAAGCACTTGGCACATTCAGTAGCTTTTTCTTTAGGTCATTCGAATAGCAGACGATACCGCCGGCAAACATCGAAGCACTGCCTGGAATATTTGTTATGCTCTCCATCAGCAAACCTCCGGTGCAGCTCTCTGCCGCACTTAAGGTCAGGCCGGCATCCGCCATCCAATCCACAATCAATTGCTCCAGCGGCACATCAATGTTCGCATACAAATGTTCCGGCAAAATCTCCTTGATTTGTTGTTCCAGTATCTCCAGCTTCTTTGTAGCTTCATGCTCAGAAGGGGCCTTTGTCGAAATACGAACAGTTACCTCTCCCTCTTTGGCATACGGAGCAATCGTTGGATCAGTCTGACTGCGAATCAGTTCAATGAGCTTGTCCTCCAGCAACGATTCTCCGATGCCGGCAAATTTGAGCATTTTTGAATAAAGCGGTGTTTCGTTCGTCAAGGCGTGCTGCTGTAGCCACGGTACTGCTTTATCTACGAACATCGGTTTCATCTCACGAGGTGGACCTGGAAGCACAATATAATATTTCTTCTCATGCTCAAAAGCAATCCCAACCGCAAGACCGATTTCATTCGGCAACGGTGTAGTTCCTTCAATTATAAGTGCCTGTTTGCGGTTATTTTCGGTCATAACGATCTTACGATCATCAAAGAAGCGTTGTACATGATCCATCGCCAAACGATCAATATGGAGCGTTCTACCTAGCGATGCAGCCAGTGCGTCTTTAGTCAGATCATCCTCAGTGGGGCCAATTCCGCCCGTAAAGATAATAACGTCGGCCCGACTCTGAGCGATCTCGATGGCTTGCTGCAGGCGGCTGCTGTTATCACCGACAACGGTTTGAAAGTATACATCGATCCCGATGGCAGCTAGCTCTATAGACAAAAACTGGGCATTACTATTCACGATTTGACCGAGCAAAAGCTCTGTCCCTACTGCAATAATCTCCGCTTTCATACCTGGCTTTCGCCTCCTCGTTATAATGTAGGTACACTGCTTTTGGATTTCAAAAAAGGTAATAGGTGCTTCACCTATTACCTTTCCTTGTATATCCAGCTTACATGCTTACGCATTATGCAGCTGTAGCAGATCCTTATTCTTCACAAAATAATCAATTCCAGAATAAATAGTGATCAGCGCTGCGGCCCAAATAGCAATATCGTCTACAGGAATACTGACAAATTGAAATGGGAAATTATTCAACAACAGCAGTGAGATCGCAACAATTTGTACAACCGTCTTTATCTTGCCCCATTTGCTGGCGGCAACCACTTTTCCCTCTAGCAATGCAATCTGGCGAAGTCCGGTGACTGCAAACTCACGACTGATGATTACAATAGCAATCCATGAATCGCATCTGCCCAGCTCCACAAGTGAAATCAGAACTGCAGATACCAGCAGTTTGTCCGCAAGTGGATCAAGGAGTTTACCGAGATTGGTGACCATATTATATTTCCTAGCAATGTAGCCGTCTATTCCATCCGTGCTGGCCGCAAGCAAAAAGATTACAGCTGCTACCAAATGATTAACAGATAGCTGAAACGAGCCCCAATGTATCGGTTCTGGATAAAAACTGAAATCCACCAGTAAAAAAAACATCATAATCGGGATCAGGCAAATACGAGCTAGCGTGATGCGGTTGGGCAAATTCACTGAAGTTTTCCTCCCCTAAATCGTTCATACAAATTGCCTAAATCAGGCTAATCCATTTCTACTTAAGCAAGTATATTATAGCAATAAATAGGTGTCAAAAAAACAGAAAGCACCCCGCGTTGTTAGTGCTAATAAGCACTGCGGGGCACAAAATTCTATTTCATGTTCATGAATTGTAGATCCAGCGGCAAATCAGCTTTACGCAAGATCTGAATAATCTGCTGCAAATCGTCGCGGCTCTTACCGGTCACACGAATTTGATCCCCTTGGATCTGGCTCTTCACCTTTAATTTTGAATCACGGATCAGAATATTAATCTTTTTCGCATTCTCCTGATCAATGCCTTGCTTAAGCCCTAAACGTTGACGTACAGATCCCAGGGAGGCCGGTTCTACTTTACCGAAATCCAGATTCTTTAGGGTAATGCCTCTTTTCACCATCTTTGATTGTAAAATATCAATAACAGCGTTGAGCTTATATTCGTCTTCAGAGGCGATAATAAGTGCGTCTTTCTCCAGCTTCAGACTGCTTTTGCTGTTCTTAAAATCAAAGCGGTTGTCGATCTCTTTCTCTGTTTGGTGAATAGCATTCGTTAACTCCTGCATATCCATTTTGGATACAATATCAAATGAACATTCTGAACTCATTAAACTCCACGTCCTTTATACAATTAGTCTGCTACTATTATAAGAGAATGGTACTATTAAGTCTAATTTTGGATAAATCATTATGTAGCTCACCCGACATAGAAAACAGCCCCACTAAGTGGAGCTTTTCCTTCGAGTGAGTTTGGTTCAAAGGGTAGAAACACGTCTCCACCGGAAGTACGCCGTTGGAGACGTTCATTTCTACAGCTTCTATCTGCTTCGGACCGGATTACGAAACATATCCAGAATTCCTAGCACAATATGTGCAATACCGAATCCGAGAATTCCGTATCCCCAAGCACCTGGTGTCAAATAGTATCCGATGAGACTGACAACAACCCCAAGGCCAGCTACAATCCAGCTAACTGTCATAAGATGTACACCTCACTTTGGCTAAAACTGAAAACATTCTTATGTTCTCCCTAAAGCCAAAGTCTATACATCCTATTTGTTATTCGCCTGTCCCTTCACTTTGGGTACCTTCACTTCCAGAACCGTCGTCAAGATTAAGCAGGAGACGTGAGGACGTCTTCTCATCCGTGATTACTTGACCATTTACGGTAATCTCAGTTGCTGGGGAATACCCAGACTTAATATACATGCCTTCACTGCCCAGAACGAAGTTCATAGTTTCTCCTGCTGCTGTATTTCCGAAGGAGAGTTTTTCACCTTTAGAGTTCTCGCCTTTGTAAACTTCAAGCCAGCTTACTCCGGATGCAACAATCTCAACCTTAACTTCGCTTCCGGCAGGAGCTGTAACCTTAAATTTCGTTGTTTTGCCTGACTTCCCATCTGGTGTAACTGTGATCGATTGAGGAGACGGCGTTGGTGTCGGTGTTGGCTCCGTAGTTGGCTCAGTAGTTGCTTCTGCACCTGCCGAGGAAGTAGGCGCTACTACACCGCCTCCTGATGCGGGTGGAGATGTTTGTGCTGTATTAGGATCCTGCACATTATTGGTGATATTTGTTTGATCAACTTGATCAGGGTCTGCTTTGTTTAAACTAGAAGCATAAATGTAAATCACCACAATAATCAATATAGGGAATGTCCACATCAGCACCGTTGGCAGCCATTTTGCATTCCGTTCGGTTTCGGGTCTACGGCTGCGCTTTTGAATCACCGTCTCCATGGTCGTGTCTGCGGGTGGTGCAGGTACGTTCCCATGCTCCTCGAGCAGTTCGTCAGGACTCATGCCTACTGCTTCTGCATACGTTTTGATAAACGCCCTCACATAAAAACTTCCTGGAAGCACCTTGTAGTCTCCAGACTCGATGGCTTCCAAATACTTTTTGCGAATTTTTGTTACTTCCTGGACATCGTCAAGACTCATCCCTTTTTGCAGACGTGCCTCTTTCAATTGCCGGCCCAGTTCCGACATACCATCACCTCCTGTAAGTTCTATGAATGTAAACTTCCTTAACCAGCTTTATAAAAAAAACATGCTCGGAAGTGTATTCTTCATCGTTTGTGTTCTATAAATCATCACTGTAGCTCGTCGTAAATGACTCGTACAAGATTTCTTCAGTTGGATTATTCCGCAGCTCAATAATAATATCAAAGTCATCATAACTATACTCAGATTCGCGTACGAAAATATCTGGATGCTCAATAACCTTTGTGCTTGGCATGCTCATAACATTTTGCAATAAATTATAATGTTTCTCATTAGAGCGAATCGTACTGACTATACCATCAATTATAAATACATTATGTGGGTTCATCTCATCTTCAGCCAATTGACTGCGCACCGTCTGCCGCAATAGTGTGGACGAGACAAATGTCCAGCGTTTCATAGCACAGACACTGCCAGCTATAATGGATTCCGTCTTTCCTACACGGGGCATACCACGAAGTCCTATAACCTGATTCCCATCTTTTTTAAACAGCTCACCGAGAAAATCAACCAATAGACCTAGCTCATCGCGGGTGAAACGAAACGTCTTCCGATCATCTGAATCCCGTTCAATATATCGCCCATGGCGCACAGCCAGCTTGTCCACGAGCCTTGGAGACCGCAGAGCTGAAACTGTAATATTATCAACTTTTTTGAGCATTTCGCCCATCAGCATAATTTTCTCATCATCATTGGTCTCCAGCAACATTCCGCGAGTTTTTCCTTCAACTCCATTAATCGTCAGAATGTTAACTTCCAGCATCCCTAACATTGAAGCGATATCACCAAGCAGACCGGGTCTGTTCTTGTGAATCTTGTATTCCATATACCACTGTTTATATTCCACTTGTACACCTCATAGATTCCTTTTCCCTACCCTTTGCCAATACAGCAAAAAAAGCTGCCCCGGCAAAGCGGTCTTTTACACGGGTCATGTTAATGATATATAAAATAAAAATGAAAGGCAAGGTCAGTCCTGTAATAATTGCAGAAAAGCTCCCACAGGGGGAGCTTTTCCGCAAGCTTAGGCGTTGTCTTTCGCCAACTTGACCATGAGTTTAGCAATCGTTTGCTTTTCTTCATCGTTGCCGACATCCCATAGCTCTTTGATCGCACGGTTTTGAGTGTTTGCTGGATCCACTTTTTCATCAAGGAATTCCCCGATTTCAAAAGCCAGCTTTGAGATTGTATCTTGACTCATCCCAAGTTTCTCTGCCTGTACAACCCGTTTACCTAGGAATTTCTTCCAGGTGTCAAAATTTTTGATTACGCTATCGTCTTGTGTCATCTTAAATCCTCCTTCATGTTTACGGTCAAACACCTGCATACAGGCTGTAAGCCGCCTTACGAGAGATTAAAAAACAACACTTATAATATGTCTCAGACGATAGATTCTTATGCTGGAGCTTTTCTCCAAGTTAAGCATTACGTAATCCAGCCACCGTTAGGGCTAATGATCTGCCCAGTAATATACCCGGATTCAGGCAATGCTAAAAAGTAAATCAGTGAGGAGATCTCGTTCGGTGTAGCCAAACGTCCCGCCGGAATCTCATCCTCCAGCATCCGGACCTCATCCTCCTGTAGGTTAGACAACATATTCGTATTAACCGCTCCTGGAGCTACCGCGTTCACAGTTACGCCAGAAGGTGCTAGTTCCTTGGCTAACGCCTTAGTAAACGCATTTACTCCGCCTTTACTGGCTGAATAAGCGACCTCGCAAGAGGCTCCCGATATTCCCCACACGGAAGAAACGTTGATGATTCGACCATAACGCTGGGATACCATGTACGGCATAAAAATCTGGCTGCACATAAAGGTACCTTTCAAGTTAATGGCCATAATATCGTCCCATTCCTCTTCACTCACATCAGCCAGCATCCCATAATGAGATTTACCGGCATTGTTGACAAGAATATCCGGCTGCATTCCATTACTTTCAAGCTTCTCCGCCATTCGTACAATCTGACTGCGATCCTTCATATCCGCATTTACAGTCATTACCTTTGCTCCAAGTGCCATACAACGCCGAGCGACATCATTAGCAGCTTCATGTGAGTGCTTGTAGTGAATAACAATATTCATGCCTACAGAGGCAAACCGTTCTGCAATGGCGCCACCGATTCCCCCGCTGCCCCCTGTCACCAGAACTGTCATTTCTCCTAATGGTTTGTTGCTCTCTCCCAAAAGCGCCATTTAAGGACTCACCACTAGTGAAACAGCGAGCTGCTCCCAATTTACATGGGCATGTAAACGCTCATTCACTTCAGCTAAAGTAATCGATTCGTAAATAGGCAGAACTTCAAACAGGTCACCACCACGGAATTGGTAACGTGTAAATTCATGTGCGATACTTTCAGGGGAGTTCAGCATGCGCAAATATCCGCCTATTTTCTTTTTCCGTGCCCGCTCGAAGTCCTTCTCAGCAAAGCCAGACTTTAAGATCTGATCCACTTCTTCTTTAATTCGTTTTAGCAGCAAATCCGGGTCCTTGGTATCTCCACCCATAGCTGAAAAAGCATATTGTTCTGAACTATTAAATTCATGGCCAAAGCTGTCTGAGATCAGTTCTTCATCATAGAGTTTTTGGTACAACGCTGTGCTGCTGCCAACCAGCAAATCAAGCATAAGCTTTGTGGCGAGATCACGCTTAAGCGCAGCTTCGCCTGTAAGACCATCAACTTTTTCCTTAAATCCAAACATAATCTTAGGCATCGAAACAGCGAGTTTGCTTTCTAAGCGCTTCGTAGCGACTTGTTCCGGCTCCTCTTCAAAAATACGCTTAATCTCACCTTGTTTACCATAAGATTTCCCCTGCTGATTGCTGCGAATCAAGGAGAATACCTTCTCCGGATCCACACCACCCACTACGAACAACAGCATATTGCTGGGATGATAAAAAGAGTTGTAACAAGTGTACAGTGTTTCTTTCGTAATCGTACTAATCGACTCTATAGTTCCGGCAATATCAATCCGAACCGGATGTTTCGAATACATCGCCTCAATAAGGCCAAAGTACACGCGCCAGTCTGGATTATCTGCATACATATTGATTTCTTGACCAATGATCCCTTTTTCCTTTTCTACATTTTCATCCGTAAAATAAGGTCGTTGTACAAAATCAACGAGTGTACTAAGGTTGGTCTCTATGTTCTCTGTTGCCGAGAAAAGATAAACCGTCTGATCAAAACTTGTAAAGGCGTTAGCTGAAGCTCCATTTGAGGCAAAAGTGGCAAAAATATCGCCTTCTGGCTCTTCAAACATTTTGTGCTCCAAAAAGTGAGCTATACCATCAGGAACAGTGGTCTCTTCTCCACCTGCGACATGAAAATGGTTATCTACAGAACCATATTTAGTTGCAAATGTGGCGTAAGTTTTTTTGAATGTTGGTTTTGGCAATACATAAACCTGAAGCCCATTCTCCATCACCTCATGATAAAGGGTCTCTTGAAGTCTGTCGTATTGAATCTGTTCCATCTCTATTCCTCCTTCCCTGTCAAGAAATAAATCGTATCCAGCTGAAAGGTCTCCGCTGCAGCTTTTACTTCCCCTGCACCGATTTGTTCCACCTCTTCTAGCAGCTGATCCGCTGTCCGTTCTTTTCCTGACAACTGGCGGTTGAAGTCGTAAGAGATCATCTCAAAAGCAGAATCCGGAATCTCGGAAAGCTGATTGCGGATCATGGCTTTGGTCTGGCTTAACTCCAGATCACTGATATTGCCAGCTTTCATCTCTTCCAGTTGTTTCTCTATAATTTCAACAGCTTTGTTGTAATTTTGCGTTTCAATACCTGATTGTATCGTTCCAATCCCCTTGTGACCGTCATAGCGTGAAGAAGCATAGTATGCAAGACTGGCCTTCTCCCGTACATTGACGAAGAGTTTGGAGTGTGGATACCCTCCTAATATTCCGTTGTACATAAGTGCGGACGCATATGTATCGTCCTTATACGTAATCGATGTGCGCAGACCCATGTTCAACTTGCCCTGACTGACATCCAGCTTCTCCTCTACCGTCCGCACCTCGCTGACGGATACTGGGACAAACTTGGAGCTATATAAGCCCACCTCCGACTGAATGCGTCCGAAGTGCTGCTGCACAAGCTTTTCAACTTCCTCAGTAGTCGTATCTCCCACAACATAGAGATCCAAAATAGCTCCATCCAGCCATGAGTTATAAGATTCGTACAAACTTTTTGGGGTAATCCGATCCAAATCTGCTCTTTGACCCAGTGGATGAAGACGATAGGGCTCGTTACGGCACATTTCTTCGATACAGCGTTCCGCAGCATAACGAATCTTATCATTTACGATAGATTCCAGCTTCTTGCGCACTGTTTCACGCTCTGTTGCAACATAGGAAGGACGGAAGCTTCCCTCCTCCACCAACGGACGGGTCAGGACTTCTCCTAGGAAAGCAAAGGATTGTTCAAGTAAGCTCTCCTGACTCTGCACGAAGGAGTCATTAATGGTGTCCATGCGAAACTGAACAATCTGATAATCGCCTCTTTTATAAATATCAAAACCAAATCCAGCGCCATACAGCTCCTCCAAACGCTCGCGAAATTGAGTAGTCTCTGGATAAGAAGCGGTACCTCTGCGGAGCACAAATGGGGCAAGTGCTGTAGGGGTTACCGTATCCTCATTAAGTGGGACGCCGGCATAAAGTGAGATGGCGTAGGTCTTGAACGCCTTGGTAGGCATCACGTGAATACGCATACCTGCAACGTTGCCATGCTGAAATACATTATTAGTCAAGTCCAAAACTCCTTTACCGCGTGGATAGTTGCTCATTAACATGTTTATGAATTAATAACCATTCTAAACCATTCCAAAGTAAGGAAGCAACCGGATGCCTCTTCCCGGTTGCTCTCTGGATTTACTTCTTTACTTATCTACATACAGAAAATATGCTGGCCGATAGTCTTGACCTGTGGACGAGTCCAAATCCATTTGGAGGTCGCCGTTTTAGGGTTGAAATAATACAAACATCCACCCGAAGGATCCCAGCCATTCAGCGCTTGCTGCACTGCTTTTCGTGCCTGCTCATTTGGTTCCAAATAAATCTGCCCGTCAGCTACAGCTGTAAAAGCTCCCGGCTGAAAAATAACGCCAGACGGCGTATTTGGAAAGCTCGGAGATTTTACCCGGTTCAAGATTACTGCAGCAACAGCAACTTGTCCTTCGAAAGGTTCACCTCTTGACTCACCATAGACGGCATTAGCCATAATTTTGAGATCATTTTCTGATAATCCCATCGTATTCCCTGAAGACAGAGACGCTGAATCCGAATTATTGGTTGTATTTGTTTTGTTACCGGTGTTGTTGTTTGCTGTATTATTTCCGGTTGCTGAAGCCGACTCTGTTGGCTTCCAGTTCTTAGTTGCGTTATACAATTTCAGCTTAGTCTTAGCGCCTACGATGCCATCAGACTTCATTCCAAACTTCCATTGAAACCACGTTACTGAATTTTTCGTTTTCGGACCAAACTGACTGTCTATTTTCCCTTCATAAAAGCCCAGATGTTTTAAACGTCCTTGCAACTCATAAACATCCTGACCAGAAGAACCGAGTTTAATCGGAGTCGTGCTGAAGGCAGGCAAGGCCTCTTCTTCAGGATGATTTAGTTCATGGACAAATGACGCAGCAGCACTTTGCTTGGTCTGTACTATGCCATTACCCTGGAGCAGCATTCCTGCAAACGGCGCGGCAGCAAGTGCAAGGGTTAAAGAAGCAAAGATCCACAACTTATGTTTCTTCATAGGGGTTCGCTCTACCTTTCTTTTGTGAGTTCTGCATGGATGGCTAAAGTTATTATGACGACTGTCAGGACATCCTATGCATTACTAAAAAAGAAGTAATAGCATTTCATTGTAATTGAGAATAATTATCAACTATAATCGAAATAAGAAAACGTTGGAGTTGATATTAATCATGAATTTAAAGGACCACATTTTATTGTGGAACCACGCATTAATAGAAATTATTGATATACGCCATACTTTTCAACGATCTAGTGATCTGAATTCACATTATCAGCTGCCCTCAAGCGCATTCTTGTTGATCATAAACGGCAAAGCCGAAATACTGATTGACGAGATCCCGCATGAGATCGGCAACTTTCATATCCTTCATGGTGGAAAAGGAATGAACATTCAATTTTTACGCACGGAGGAACTACTGGAGTATTACTTAATTTTATATAAAGCTAACCTTTCACTCGCCTCACGCAACAATCTAAAAGCAATTATGGAACACAATAATCCCTTCAATCTCCAATATGGATTTACGCCTACTAGTCCACTGCCCTTATTTGATAAGATGGAGAACATGTTTACTGATTGGGGCAAAACAGGTCTTTTGGATCGGCTGCATGTTAAAACACTGTTTTATCAATGGATTTATGAGCTGCTTAGGCAGCTGCATACGCTGGAAACACAGTTAATCCAACCTGATCCGCTAAATCAAGCAATTCGCTATATGCAGACTTATTATAAGGAAACCTTCTCTCTTGAAAAATTAGCTAAAGCGGTAAACAGCAGCCCTAGAACATTATCCAGATTATTCAGAACACGACTGCAGACTAGCCCTGCTCAGTACTTAATCAGCATCCGCATGGAAAAATCGAAAATACTGCTCCTGAACACTGAGGCGAGCTTGCATGACATCGCAATTGCAGTAGGTTATCCTGATGGCTATTATCTAGGAAAAATGTTCAAAAAATATTACGGAACCTCCCCTGTCCGATACAAAAATAAATTGATCACCCAACCCAGTTGGCGTGATATGCCATCCCAAGGTGCGCAAACTGACATTGCCCGAACACAACCTCTCCGTTATATTGATTATGATAATCATTATCATTATAACGGAGAAGGGGAATTACCAATGTTTAGAAATGCCAAACCATCCTTACTGCTCACCCTGTTATTATGCTTTACCATAGTGTTAAGCGCTTGTTCCACGGGAACCACAAATTCAAATGCGTCAAGCAATGGGACACCAACCCCCTCAGCAGAAACAAGTACAGGAGCAAATACAGACAAAGCTGCTGTCGAACAACAAACCCGGATAATTTCCACAGTTAAAGGAGACATTGCCGTTCCCACTAGTCCACAAAGAGTCGTAGTTCTTTATTTACTCGGTGATGTACTGGCTCTAGGCATTAAACCTATAGGTGTATCCGATGTGTCCGAGGGTGCTGCATTTGAAGATGAGCTAAAAGATGTGCAAAAGCTTGGCACCTGGTTTGAGGCTAACCCTGAAGCAATCCTTGCTCTAAATCCTGATCTTATCATCGTGCCGTCAGAGGAAACTTATGAAGCCCTCCACCAAATTGCACCAACAGTGTTAGTTCCGTATGAAAAAATGTCAACAGAAGAACGGGTGTCCTTTATTGGACAAGTCGTAGGCAAAGAAGATCAAGCAAAAGAATTATTTACTGATTTCCATAAAAAAGTTGAAGACAGCAAACAAAAGCTGCAAGAAGCTGGTATTCTGGATCACACAATATCCATCATGGAAGGTGGAAAAGACAACAGTATGGCTGTTGTGGCAAGCAAACAATTCGGACGTGGTTCGCAAATCATTTATGAATATTTAGGCATGAAGGCGCCGGAAATCATTCAACAGAAAATAGATACGGCGACTGGTGCGGATGGCGAATCCGTATCCTTTGAAGTCCTTGGCAAATACAGCGGTGACTATATCTTCCGCTCCTCTTATGATGGTATGGCTGATCTGACCCAAAACCCAATTTGGAACAATATCCCTGCCGTGAAAGAAGGCCGTTTGATGGAAATTGATTTTGGATTAGGTTATTACAGTGATATCTATTCTCTAAATGTGCAACTGGATTATATTGTTGAGGCTTTGCTTGCTGCACCAAGAGTCAAATAAGTACTCAGGATACAAAAAAGAGATGGTCCACTTCATAAAGTGGCCATCTCTTTTACTGTCTATTGAAGGTTTCGACGGGCTTGTCCAGCTTAGGAGCTGATCTTGTTATGCTGATATTGCTCAAGTGACACAAGCACCTCACGCGGCTTGCTGCCCTCGTAAGGACCGATGACTCCACGAGCCTCCATAGAGTCAATCAACCGGGCTGCACGGGTATAACCGACACGCATACGACGCTGTAGCAGCGACACTGAAGCCTGCTTAGCCTCCAGCACAATTTGTACGGCCTGCTCGTATAATTCATCCTGTGGCTCCTGATCCTCAGTGATTGTATCATCCACTTCAGGAACGATGGACTCATCGTATTCGGCTTCACCTTGACTGCTGACATATTGAACAATAGTCTCTACTTCTTGGTCGCTCATAAAAGCTCCCTGTACACGAATAGGTTTAGATGCGCCCATTGGCAAGAACAACATATCACCTCGGCCTAACAGCTTCTCTGCACCGGGCATATCCAAAATGGTACGTGAATCCACATTGGACGATACGCCAAAAGCGATCCGGGATGGAATATTAGCTTTAATTAAACCTGTGATTACATCTACTGAAGGGCGTTGTGTAGCGATAATTAAATGAATTCCAGCCGCCCGCGCCATTTGTGCAAGTCGGCAAATTGCATCCTCGACATCATTGGCTGCAACCATCATCAAATCCGCAAGCTCGTCCACAATAACAACGATATACGGGAGAATTGCCGCTGGATTCTCAGCCATTAGCTTATTATAACCTTCCATATTCCGTGTTCCCGATTTGGAGAATAGCTCATAACGCTTCTCCATTTCCACAACAATCTTCTTCAAAGCTAGGCTAGCCCGCTTTGGATCTGTGACAACCGGAGCCAAAAGATGGGGAATTCCATTGTACACATTCAGCTCTACCATCTTAGGATCGACCATGAGGAATTTAACTTCATCAGGTTTAGCTTTGTATAAGATGCTTGTTATAATCCCGTTGATGCAGACAGATTTACCGGAGCCAGTTGCACCGGCCACCAATAAATGGGGCATCTTAGCCAGATTGCCAATAATGGTCTGGCCGGAAATATCACGGCCAAAAGCAATCGATAATCTGGATTCAGCCTCCTGAAAAATCTGTGTTTCCATAACTTCGCGCATGGTAACAATAGACACCTCAGAGTTCGGAACTTCTATTCCTATTGCAGATTTACCCGGAATCGGCGCTTCCATCCGAATGTCTTTGGCCGCAAGTGCAAGGGCAATGTCATCCGTCAGATTTACAATACGGCTAACCTTAACCCCAATATCCGGTTGTATCTCATACCTCGTAACCGCTGGGCCTCTTACTACCTCCAGCACCTTAGCCCGTACCCCAAAGCTTTCAAGTGTTGCTTCTAACTTACGGGCAGTCTGCATATAATCATTCTGATCTCCAGCTTTGCCACCATTGTTAGGTTTGGCTAGAAGACGGAACGATGGCAGCTTATATGGCTTCGGTGGCGGTGGTGCTGGAGGAGCAGGAATAATCTCTCCATCTGGAGAAGCACCTAGCAGGCCTTCCAAGTCTATGCTTACATTCTCCTCAGACTCATCCGTAGGCTGCTGCTTAACGGCATTAGGTCCGGCTACAGCAGGTTTAGCTGCTTCACCACGAGCTGCGGGTGAGAATTCACTCCACTCTTCCCGGTCTTCTTCGTTTAACCCTTCTGAACGGATATGTTCAAAGAAGTCACGAATAATAGGCGTCACAGGTTCAATATCCAGATCCGCATCATCAAAATCATGATCGATATCGTCTAATGGAATTACATGACTATCTGGAGTTAATCCCGAAATAATCGGACCGGTTGAAGCACTTGTCACAATTGGACCCTGATCGTCATCCTCAGAATCTGCTTCCACCTGTGAACGCGTGGACCCTGAGAACCAGCCAGATATTTTTTTCAAAAGGACAGGTTGTTTGCGATTAGGCAAATACCGATCGTCTTCGTCTTCTTCCTCCTCGTCATCATAGACAGGCTGCTTCACCTGCCGAGCTTTAGCTGGGGCAGCGGCTCTAGAAGGTCTGGCCGCTACGGGAACCGCCTTAGGACGGTTTGCAGCATGGAGACGAATCCCCTCCACAAACTTAACCAAGCGCACTCGCAAAAGCGTAAAAATCTCCACATAGGACAAGTTGGTAATTAGCATAAAGCTGATCGCCAGCATGACGATCATAAGCAGCTTAGCGCCCAGACTACCAAAAAGCCATAACAGCGCTGCATACTCCAACCCGCCGATGTACCCTCCGCTTATATCCTTACCCAGCATATAGACATTGCTTTCGTTCGAGCCAGGTGAAAGTGATCCCGAAAGATCATTATGTATTTGTGTCATTACATTGCCAGGATGTAACAAAGACAACGGGCCAAGCTTCTGCTCCATTGCAGATATTGTGCTCATAAGGCACATAGACAATAGAAGCAGAAGCACGCCAGTATGCCTGCTGTTCCACGAGGAAGGCCATCTTCGATGGATCATCACCATAAGTCCATAAAAAATGCCGATAAGCGGCAACACAAAATAAAATCTCCCTAATAAGTAACCCGCCATACTTGAAAGTGAGCGCCCTACGGCTGCTTCACCAGACAGTGCAATGACGGAAATAGTTATTAATAAAATTCCATATATTTCATATTTTAAAACGCTGCCGAGCAGCGCTTTTTTCTTCTTCTTTTTTCGTTTAGCCACGCCAGCCACCCCCGGAACAACATTATACCATATAATGGCGTGGCGTACCTATGTTCTCTTTTGTCAGAAAATGAATCTTTATGTTAATGTAATTATCGAACCTGGAGAGAACGCCGGATCTAGATAACGGTTCAGCGGACAATCCAATAATCTCACAATCCGCGCACGTCCTTCCTCCATCGGTTCAACCTGCATCAGCATGCCCTGCACACTAATTTCTCGGGTTGCGGCATAATTGTTAAATGCCCCCTCCCACACCTGTTCCATTGCAACTACTGTGTACAGTGTCATTGCGTAATCCCTCCTGGAGTCGATGCTGAGAAATCCCCGCCGATCATTCGGTTAAGATGCGCAAGTGCCGCTCCGATCCCGCCGACCTCATCCATCAGACCATATTTAACGGCATCCAAGCCCCCCACAGCCGTCCCGATATCACGATTGAGCTCACCTGTCTTAAACATGAGATCACGGAACTGTTCTTCAGAAATACGCGAATGGGAAGTCACAAATTTAACGACACGTTCCTGCATTTTCTCCATATACTCGAAAGTTTGCGGCACTCCGATCACTAAACCATTCATTCGAATCGGATGAATCGTCATCGTTGCACTTTCAGCAATAATCGAATAAGTGGAGGAAACTGCAATCGGCACCCCGATGCTGTGCCCGCCTCCAATGACTACGGTTACCGTTGGCTTGGAGAGGGATGCAATCATTTCCGCAATTGCTAATCCCGCTTCTACATCTCCACCTACCGTGTTTAAAATGATAAGCAGGCCTTTGATGTTTTTATTCTGCTCAGCTGCCACCAGCTGCGGAATGATATGCTCATACTTTGTTGTTTTGTTCTGTGGAGGCATAACAATATGTCCTTCAATCTGACCAATAATCGTTAAGCAAAAAATATCAGGCTCTCCACTTGGGACTACTGTTTGTCCAAGCTCCTTAATCGCTCCCATTGTAGTGGGCGGCATATTTTCATTAGGATTCGGATTAGTTTCTCCTGGGACAACTTCCTCATTTTTTGCTCCATTTGATCCTTCGATGTAGTTCATCTTCGCAGCTCTCCCTTGTTATATGCAGCTCTAGTCTGCTGTTGCCTTACTAACAATCCTTAGTATGACGTTTCAGGGTGCTGCATTATGCAATTTCAGCTTATGAACATACAAAAACCCCTTCTCCCGTGGAAACCGTCCAATATTTCCGGGGAAAAGGGGCTCAGCCCTAGCTATATATTCATTGAAGGAGAAACTCTCCTTACACTTCCATGATAATTGGCAAAATCATCGGTCTGCGGCGCGTTTGTTCATATAAGAAACGGCCCAGCGAATCTTTTACGCTTGTTTTAAGGGAAGCCCACTCATTTACTTTTTCACTCATCAGGCGTTGCAATGTACTGGATACAATTCGGTTAGCCTCGTCGAGCAGCCCTTCGGACTCCCGAACATAAACGAAACCACGTGAAATGATGTCAGGTCCAGAAACAATTGCACCATTCTGCTTACTAAGTGTAACCACGACAACCAAAATACCATCTTGAGACAGCAACTTACGGTCACGCAATACAATGTTACCAACATCGCCTACACCTAGTCCGTCAATCAATACGTTACCAGCTGTTACTTTACCAGCCTTACGAGCGGCACCGCCTTGGATTTCAACAATTTCACCGATTTCAGTGATGAAAATGTTCTGTGGCTCTACGCCAACCGATTCTGCCAGCAAAGCATGTTTGCGCTGCATGCGGTATTCACCGTGGATCGGAATGAAGAATTTCGGTTTCATCAGGTTAAGCATAAGCTTAAGTTCTTCTTGACTACCGTGACCGGATACGTGAACGCCGGAGTTGGAGCCGCTGTAAATCACATTAGCTCCAAGACGGAACAATTCATCAATAGTACGGCCTACATACTTCTCATTACCTGGTACAGGTGTTGCTGCAATAATAACGGTATCGCCTGGCAGGATATCTACTTTGCGATGACTAGAACGTGCCATACGTGTCAATGCAGACATTGGCTCGCCTTGGCTGCCTGTGCAAAGAACAACTACACGATTTGCTGCCATTCTATTCATTTCTTCCGGTTCGATCAGCATTCCGTCAGGTACGTTCAAATATCCAAGCTCTGAAGCGATGGATACAACGTTGACCATACTACGGCCAATTACTGTAATCTTACGACCCGTAGATTCTGCTGCATTAACCACTTGTTGAATACGGTGCACATTGGAAGCAAAAGTTGCTACAACGACACGTTGCTCAGCCTTGCGGAAAATATCTTCTAGCACAATACCGACATTCTTCTCAGATGGGGTAAAGCCTGGTTTCTCAGCATTCGTACTATCCGACAAAAGAGCAAGTACGCCCTTTTGGCCAATCTCTGCCATCCGATGCAGATTTGCAAATTGACCGTTGACTGGGGTGTGGTCAAATTTGAAATCGCCCGTATGAACAACATTTCCTTCCGGAGTCTCAATGCATACACCCACGGAATCAGGAATACTGTGGTTGGTTCTAAAGAAAGTTACCTTAAGTGAGTTCCCCAATTGAATTTCTGAATCTTCGTTGATCAGAATCCGTTTGGTGTCACCCAGCAGGTTCGCTTCCTTCAATTTGTTCTCTACAAGACCTAAAGTCAATCTTGTTCCATAGACTGGAACATTCAAATTCTTCAGGACATAAGGTAGACCACCGATGTGATCCTCGTGTCCGTGAGTAAGCACAATACCTCTTACCTTGTCACGGTTCTCTGTCAAATACGAGATATCAGGAATTACGATGTCAATACCGAGCATATCCTCTTCCGGAAACTTGAGTCCCGAATCCACGACTACAATGTCAGCTCCGTATTGAATAACATACATGTTTTTCCCGATTTCTCCGACTCCGCCCAATGCGAAAATCGTCAATTTATCGTTGTTGTTTTTTTTGGACAAATGAATCTAACCCTCCTATGATGTTGGACGTCATACTTTTATTGGTAAATATCGAACTTCGATTATTTCAGCGGCGCTGAACACATTTCTTTCAAACAGCCAATAACTTCCAATCGACGAGGAAATTCCTGAAATCTGTAAAATGCGCAATGCGAAAGCTCCCGATTCCGGGCAGTAAAGTTCATATTGAAGCGGACAAACGCCGTCAAAATTCACCGTCGCGCCCCTCGCGCGAAGACATGTCATTTATTTAAACAGACTCATCTTGGGACCTATCCTGTCTCACAATGTATTACATTGACGGAAGATTACCGCATATTTAATTTTAACCGCACCCAGTCACTTAAGATCATTATACATGATTTTTTTGGCAAAAGACAAGTCATCCGCCTCGTATCCAAATTCTTTCCTTAAATTCGCCTCAATATTTCAGAAAAAAAATATAAATGCAAAAACCGGCTCCCTCAATAGAGTAGCCGGTTTAGAACGTACATCAGCAATGATTAATTCTTAGTGAAAAAGTGCTTCAATAAAAGCCGCTTCCGCTTCCGTTGGCGAAATAAGCGGCAATCTGACTCCGCCCACAGGGATCCCCTTGAGTCCTAAAGCATATTTTACAGCTGAAGGATTGGGCAGCGGTTGTGGGCATTCAAACATTCCTTTAAAAATCGGGAACAGCTGGCGATGAATCTCTCCAGCAAGCTGAACATTGCCGGAGGTATAAGCGTAAATCATTTCTGACATCTGCGCACCAACCACATGGCTAGATACACTTATAATTCCGTATCCACCGACAGCCAGACTGGCAAGACCTGAGGCATCATCACCCGTATATACACGGAAATCATCTGAACAAGCAGAGGCAATAAGTGTTACCTGATCTACAGACGCGCATTCTTTCGTAGCAACGATGTTCGGAATCTCAGCAAGCCGCAGGGTAGTGGCCACGCTCATACTTACACCTGTTCTACCTGGAACATTATATAGAATCACTGGTAATGAAGTCTCTGAAGCAATCGTGGAAAAATGCTGATACAGACCTTCTTGATTCGGTTTATTATAATAAGGAACGACCAAAAGCACTCCATCTACGCCTATTTTCTCCGCTTCCTTCGTCAGCTGAATGGAATGTTTCGTGTTATTGCTGCCAGTTCCAGCAATAACTTTACAACGTCCATTCGCCTTTTCCAGCACAAAAGAAAACAGCTGCAGCTTTTCCTCATCGCTTAACGTAGGCGATTCCCCTGTCGTTCCGCAGACAACCAAAGCCTCTGATTTCTGTACCTCAATTAAATAATCGACAAGCTGTGAAGTTACATCCCAGTTGATTTCTCCATCCCCATCAAAAGGGGTTACCATGGCTGTTATTAATCTTCCGAAATCCACTTTGAATTCCTCCTTGTCAGCGGTGCAATTCAAACATAGCATGCAGCGAACGCAGGGACTGCACCATATCTTCTTTTTTCACAAGCACCCATATCGTTGTATTCGAATCCGCGGATTGTAGAATTTGAATGTTTTGCGAGCTAAGCGCCTCAACAATGCGCGCCATAATACCAGGCACACCATTAATTCCGCCCCCGATAACAGAAACTTTGGCACAACCCGACAAACTCTTAGGTCGCAAACCCAGCTGCTGTAGAGCAGAAATAGCCTTCTCTGATTTGTCATCAAAAACCGTATAAAGAGCTTCCGTAGGTGTTACATTAATAAAATCAACGCTTATCCCGTTATCTGCCATACTCTTAAAGATTTGCAGTTGCACTCCGGTTCCGTTACCGTCCGGGCATTCCACAGAAATCTGTGTAACATTGCTGACATAAGCAATCCCTGTAACGAATCGATCCACAATTCCCCCTGCTTGGATATCGTTAAATCCTTCTGGATTCGTAACCAACGTACCTTCAGCTTCTGAAAAGGTTGAACGAACACGAACTGGGATCTGTGCCTGCATAGCAATCTCAACCGCACGTGGATGAATGACTTTTGCTCCCTGATGAGCCATATTGCAAATTTCAGTATAACTAACGTAAGTTAATGGCTTAGCATCTTCAACGATCCGTGGATCTGCTGTAAGAATCCCGTTAACATCCGTATAAATATCCACCATATCAGCATGAAGAGCAGCACCCAGTGCTGTAGCAGAGGTATCACTGCCGCCACGGCCTAAAGTTGTCAAATCACCCGCTTCAGTCTGGCCCTGGAACCCGGTAACAATAACCACCTTATCCTCACGCAGCTCACGGAGAATGCGTTCCGGACGTACATCCAGAATTCTGGCATTACCGTAGTTGCTGTCTGTCAGAAATCCTGCCTGAGCTCCCGTTAATACTGTAGAAGCGATGCCTTCATTCTCCAGTAGCCCACATAGAGTAGTAGCTGAAATAATTTCACCACAGCACATCAAGAGATCTTTTTCCCGGTCTGGAAGTGCATCTCCGTTCTGCACGGCCCAATCCAGCAAAGTGTCAGTTGCGTAAGGCTCTCCACGACGGCCCATAGCCGATACAACAATTACAAGGCTATAGCCACTAGCCAGCTCCCTTTTGACATTGCGGATTACGTGTTCTCTAGCTTGCGGTGTGGATAGCGATGTTCCTCCGAATTTTTGTACCAGAATACCCATGTATAATTCCCCCATTATTATCAAAGCAAACACACTAATCATTCGTGAAAAGATTACGGTACGTGAGCTTATTCGTTAAGTAAGTTGTTAAATGGCTGTACCGCCCTCGAACCTGAGGACGGTAGCAATACTGCTTATATTTTTTTGATAGCAATGAACTTAGCTGGTTCCACTACGTTATCTTGGCATTTCTCATTGCTCATTTGGTGCATCTCCCCTTTTATTGTCCACAACAAAATCAGCCGAGCTCTGTCAATTTTCTATGCTGAATGAAACCGTTCGATGATCATCGGCTGTAGTTGTTTACCTTGCAAAGCGGCATAGCAAGCTTCCGGGATAAGATCCATGCGTGCCACGAGCGAGTTAGGTTTACCCTCAGGGTTATCTTGACCGAATGGTACAAAATAAATATGTTTAGCCACCAGAAGCTTAGCAATATTCGCGGCATTTAGGCCCAATCCATCATTTGTAGATATCGCTAGAACTAGTGGACGTCCGTTGCGCATCTGTGATTTAGCTGCCATTAGCACGGGACTATCCGTCATGGCATTAGCCAGTTTACTCGTTGTATTTCCTGTGCAAGGTGCTATTGTCAGCACATCCAGCAGCTTGGAAGGACCCAGCGGCTCCGCTTCAACAATTGTAGAAATGATATCATTCCCTGTTATATCTTTCAACTGTTTTAACCAATTTTGCGATGTCCCAAAGCGGGTGTCTGTTCCTAGTACAGAGGCAGAAACTATAGGTACTACGTTTGCTCCCCCGTCTACGAAGCGCTGAATTTGTGGCATTACCTCAGCAAAAGTGCAATGAGATCCAGTGATCGCATACCCTACTGTTTTTCCGTGCCAATCCATTTTATTCGTCCCCCTTGATTAAAGCCTCGTCCGAAATCGACTGTACCAGCGCATTTGCCATAATAATCCCAGCGCTTTTTGGAGCTACAATGCCAGGGAGTCCTGGAGCCAGCATCGCCTTAATCCCACGTTTCTCAGCATAACGAAAGTCACAGCCGCCTGGTGCAGATGCCAAATCAATAATTACGCAATGCGGCGCAAGCCGCGAGAGCACCTGCGCGGTGATGATCATACTTGGTATCGTGTTAAATATAAGATCCACATCCGGTACGTGAAGCAGCAGCTCATTGGTCATAAAAGGCTTCCAGCCCATTTCCTCAGCACGTGCATAATGTTCTTGTTTTCTGACACCAACCTTTACACTGGCCCCCAGTCCCTGTAGACTTCGAGCCATTGTAAATCCAGTTCTACCTAAACCAAGCACCATTGATTTCGAGCTGTGAATCGTAAAATCCGTGTTCTGAATGGCCATTACCAGCGCTCCCTCCGCTGTCGGGATAGAGTTGTAAATAGCCACATCATCACGATTAAGCAGTTCGATTAACTTCAGTGAGTGCTTGGTACACATCCCGCGCAAGTAACTTTTAGCCATACCGGTATACACTAAACAATCGGATGGCAGCGCAGTGAAATGCTCCTCCAGAATCGTTAAACGCTCAGAAGAAAATAGAGCACTAATATTTCCTTCATCATCACAGCCTACCGTAGGCAACACTAATACATCTGCATTACTCAGCAGCTCTACCGTCAATTGTTCCAGGCTCACCCCTGGGCTAGGGGTCTCCCACTTATCGAACCCGGCAGCGCTTACCGTCGCATCCAATTCCACACATTTCCGAATCACTTCAAGCTGTCTCGCGTCCCCGCCCAGGAACACGATCCTGACGCCAGTAAGCATAGGGATGACGCTCCTTTCAACATACACTATCGACTATAAAGCATCTTATGCTGGGCATAGTTAATGGGTGAAGAGCGGAAATGAAATCCCCGGCACGCAAGGCTGATGATGAACTAATGGGTTACGGGTTACGGCTGATGAGTTAAGGACCGAGATGCAACTATTTGTGTATTTTTTGCCTTTTAGGAGGAGTTTCGGACTGGAGAGCTCTTATTCGATGTAAATAGGTTCGATAACAGGTGTTATTGATCAAATAGTGACACTGGGGTCCGAAAACAGCCGAATTAAGCAGAATTGTTATAAATAAGAGCACTGCGGTCCGATAGGGGCTTCGTCTTTACTTTGACGGTAGGGTTAGAGTAGTGGCAGAGCGCCAATGAAAATGCTGAGTTTATTCGATGGGGGAAGTCGGGGTTAGTTGTATAACAATCGAAGAATTAAAACTTTGGATAATTAACTCTGCATATCAAAAAAAGCTCACGAATCATGCCTTGGGCATGAATTCGTAAGCTTTTTAAATGAATTGTAACAACAATCTTACTTGCCAGTATGACCAAAGCCTCCGGCTCCGCGTTGTGTTTCGGACAATTCTTCCACTTCCACCAAATTAACCACTGGAACGGCTTGAAATACCATTTGGGCAATCCGCTCATTGCGAGCGATAGCAAAAGGCTCCTGCCCCAGATTGATCAAGAGTACTTTGATCTCTCCGCGGTAATCAGCGTCTATAGTTCCAGGTGTATTCAAGCAGGTAATCCCGTGCTTCAAGGCCAGTCCACTACGCGGACGGATCTGCGCTTCAAGCCCCTCTGGCATAGCCAGTGAAATCCCTGTTGGAATTAATGCCCGCTCTCCTGGTGCAAGTACAATTTCACCCGCAACGGCAGCATAAAGATCATAACCGGAAGCTTGCTCCGACATTTTACAAGGAAGATTTACATCCTCGTTTCCAGCAAGTTTATTGATTTGTACGTAATAAGACAAGATCATCTCTCCTAACATTTGCAATAGCTTTATCTGATGAGCCTACCATCGCTAAAGAAAGCGGCTCCGCGAACATATGGTCCAGCACACTGTTGATATTGTCCATCGTCACTAGCTGAATTTTGGCGATCATATCGTCCAATGTATTATGTCTTCCGAGCATAAGTTCATTTTTTCCGATACGGTTCATTCGGCTGCTAGTGCTTTCGAGACTAAGAATGAGGCTGCCTTTAAGCTGCTCCTTACCTTTTCTCAGCTCATCTTCACTGAGGCCGTTGGTAGCAAGTTCGTACATCATTTCCTTGATTAACTCCATGACATCCTTTGTTTGCTTGGGCGCTGTTCCAGCATAGACCGTAAACAGACCAGAATCTGCCTGGGAGCTGTGATAGGAATACACCGAATAAGCTAATCCGCGCTTTTCACGAATTTCCTGGAACATGCGGGAGCTCATCCCTCCGCCTACGGCATTATTAATCAGCACCATAGCATACTGCAGGGGATCGCCAGAACGGACACCTGGTAAGGAAAGACAGATGTGATTCTGCTCTGTTTTCTTGCGGTGAAATAAGAGCTCTCCATAGTAATCTGGTGGAGTCAGCGGCGCACTTGTACCATGATTATCAAAAGAACCAAAATGCTGTTCCAGCAGTTCAATCAATCCATCACTGATGTTGCCGGCAACGCTTATAACCGTATTCTCAATCGTGTATTGTTCCTTCATATACGCCCGAAGATCATCCGGCTTCATCTCCATTAGCCGTTCCTTCAAGCCAAGGATGGAATACGCAAGCGGATGGTCCTTGTAGGCAGCAGCACACATCAAATCATGCACAAGATCATCCGGCGTGTCCTCGCACATGGAAATTTCCTCAAGGATGACATTCTTTTCTTTCTCCAGCTCTTCAGCATCCATCCGTGAACGGAAGAACATATCCGCTAACACATCTACAGCGATGGGCAGATGCTCATCCAATACTTTAGCATAATAACATGTATATTCTTTTGAGGTAAACGCATTTACATTGCCGCCGATGGCGTCAAACTGCTCAGCAATATCCTTGGCGCTGTACCGATCCGTACCTTTAAAAAGCATATGTTCTACAAAATGGGATATCCCGTTGTTTCCAGGATGTTCATTCCGAGAGCCTGTCTTTACCCAGATTCCGAAAGAAACGGACCGGCCGGTCGGGATTTTCTCCATTACCACTCGTAAACCATTGGATAACACTATTTTTTCCACTTCAAGTCCTCCTGGCTAATAGCCATGTTCTATCTAATTTAATTACACGTGCCTATAATCCTACCAGAAATACAGCTCTCACTCAACATTAGAGGGGATTAGCCGCTCTGCTGAGAGCGTTTGACTTACTGTGCCTAGCTGTAACCCTTTTGCTTTGATTCCACGTATCATGGCCTTCAGAGCTTTGGAGGATGCGGCTGTGGGATGCATTAGGACTAAAGTGCCCGGTTCCGCTTTGCTTGTGATTTTGGCAACCACAGATTCAGGAGACGGATTACGCCAATCTACGGTATCCACGGTCCAAAGTACGGTTTTGAGCCCTAAACTGCCTGCAATTTCTACGGTCTCCTGATCGAAATCACCAGAAGGGGGGGCGAACCATTTATTAGTGACTCCAAGCGATTCCTTTAACAGCTTTTGTGTCTTCTCAATTTCTACAGTAGCTCGTGCACGACTTAAAGTACTCATATTAGGGTGGGTATAAGCGTGATTCTCCATCTCATGACCGCGTTTTAGCATTTCTTTAGCCAGCTCCGGGTTTTTACTCAGCCAGCTCCCATCCAGAAAAAACGTAACTTTAACGTTTTCTTCATCCAAAACATCCAACATTGGCACAATGTACTCATTTCCCCACGCCACATTAATCATCAGCGATACCATCGGCTTAGCCGGATTCCCACGATATATAGGTTCAGCTCCCAGTTGATTCAGGGATATCTGTGGTTCGATCTGCCGATACACAAATTTTATAGGTTCTTTTGGTGCCAAAAGAGCATTCCGATATGTACTCTCTACATCAATTTCAAGCCCGTTATAACCCGGAATCGCCTTCCATACCCGATCAACCACAGCATTCACTGGAGGGGCATTAAGCTTGGCTGCGGCGGTCTCAATCCGTGTCCGAAGATCATTGTTCTCCGCCTTAGAAATATCCTTCCACACAGCTAGGTCATCCTGCGGCTTCAATTGCGCAAGCATGTCCTTTACGGGTCCCTGAGTGCTGCCAATTCCTATCACGATCGCAATACAAGCAACCACTAAACCCACTTTTTCCGTCTTCATGACGACTTCCTCCCCGGTAGAAACGACTTGTAGTCCGTTCCACACGAATACAAAGACACTTTGTCCCAATCTATGAGACAAGAGAGGAATTTATGTCATAAGAACAGAGGCCAGAGGCGTGATATGATGCACTTTACTTTATTTCATATAAAAAAAGAGCCAGAACGCAATCGCTTCTGTCTCCTTTTATTATGCTATTAGGTACTTTAGAAAAGGTACCTCTACAATCGAAACTTAAGCTTTAGCTCCAGTTTCCGAAGTCAATACCGCTTTACGCGACAGGTTAACCCGGCCTTGTTGGTCGATTTCGGTAACTTTAACGGTAATTGTATCCCCGACAGCTACAACATCTTCAACCTTAGCTACGCGCTCAGTAGACAATTGGGAAATGTGTACCAATCCGTCTTTACCCGGAATTAGTTCAACAAATGCTCCAAATTTCTCAATACGTCTAACTGTACCCACATAGATTTCTCCAACTTGTACTTCACGCACAAGTCCTTCGATAATCGAACGCGCCTTTTGGATCATTTCTTCATCTGAAGAACCGATAAAGACACGGCCATCTTGTTCGATGTCGATTTTTACGCCGGTTTCTTCAATAATTTTATTGATAATCTTACCACCAGCACCGATAACATCACGGATTTTGTCCGGATTGATGTTGATAATAATGATTTTTGGAGCATATTTGGACAGATTAGGTCTTGGCGCAGAGATCGCTTCATTCATTTTGTCCAAGATGAACAGACGGCCTTCTTTAGCCTGCTGAAGTGCATCCTGAAGAATTTTGCGGTCGATACCGGCAATCTTAATGTCCATTTGAATAGCTGTAACACCTTCTGCTGTACCAGCTACCTTGAAGTCCATATCTCCGAGATGATCTTCCATACCTTGAATATCCGTCAGGATGGAGACATGCTCTCCGTCTTTGATCAGACCCATTGCTACTCCGGCTACAGGTGCTTTGATTGGCACACCAGCGTCCATCATAGCCAGAATGCTGGCACAGATACTTGCCTGGGAAGTAGAACCGTTAGATTCAATCGCTTCTGATACTAGACGAATCGTGTACGGGAATTCAGTTTCACTAGGAATAACCTTGGATAATGCACGTTCTCCAAGTGCTCCATGACCGATTTCACGGCGTCCTGGTGCTCTAAGCGGACGAGCTTCCCCTACGCTGAACGGCGGGAAGTTGTAATGGTGCATGAAACGTTTCGTTTCAGTAGGATCGATTCCGTCAAGAATTTGCACATCACCTAGTGCTCCAAGAGTACAAACGCTAAGGATTTGTGTTTGTCCACGTGTAAACAGACCGGAACCGTGTGTACGCGGTAACAGACTTGTATCACATTCAATCGGACGGATTTCATCAAGTTTACGTCCATCTGGACGAACCTTATCATGTGTGATTAGACGTCTTACTTCATCCTTCACGATATCATGTAGGACTTCTTTAACATCTTTCAGAAGCTCCGGTGCTTCTATGTACTTCTCTACGAAATACGCAACCGCTTCATCATTAACGACATCAATCGCTTCCTGACGCGCATGTTTTTCAGCTATTTTAACGGCTTCCACCAGACGAGCCTCAGCAAATGCACGGACCTCAGTATTCACGTCAGCATTCACTGTATGCAGCTTCACAGCCATTTTTTCTTTACCAGCCACTTTAACCAGTTCTTCAATGGTTGCAACGATCTTGCGGATTTCATCATGACCGAACATAATCGCTTCGAGCATCACATCTTCCGTCACTTCGTTCGCTTCTGCTTCAACCATCATGATTGCATCCTTCGTTCCAGCAACCACCACATAAACATCACTGATTGCTTGCTGAGACATATCCGGATTGATCACAAACTCTCCATTAATCCGACCTACAGCAACGCCGCCGATGGGTCCATCAAAAGGCACATCGGAAATACTAAGTGCTGCTGAAGTACCGATCATAGCAGCAATATCTGGTGCGCAGTCCTGATCCACACTCATTACCATGTTCAATACCTGAACATCGTTACGGAAACCTTCAGGGAACAGTGGTCTGATTGGACGGTCAGTCAAACGGCTGGACAGAATCGCTTTCTCACTCGGTCTACCTTCCCGTTTAATAAATCCGCCAGGAATTTTACCTACCGCATATAATCTTTCCTCATAGTTAACTGTAAGCGGGAAAAAATCCAGATCCTTAGGCTCTTTTGAAGCCGTAACGGTACATAATACCGAAGTATCCCCGTAACGCACCATAACGGCTGCGTTTGCTTGTTTAGCCAGGCGGCCCGTTTCCAGCACAAGGCGTCTTCCACCCAGCTGCATTTCTACACGTTTTTCCATAAATACCTCCTTGAATAGTAGTAGACCCGCAGTCTAAAATAGCAGGTTCACATATCGATCTAAATGAATTGGAAAGGCTTGTCCCAAAGGGAGGCTGCCTATTCTGTATGCATATAAGAAGAAACGGCTGGGCCTTACTGAAAAGTAAAGTCGCCGTTTTTGCGAATAATCTCATCGATCCTAATATTAAGTTTTCCCTAAATTTTCAAAAAGCAACCCAGCTGTCCCGCTGTCGCTCCGAGAAGGACATACGGTATACAACCAGGCTGCTTTAAGAGTAATCTTATGGAAAATTAACGACGCAATCCCAGTCTTTCGATCAGGGCGCTGTAACGTCTGATGTCTTTGTTTTTCAAATACGCCAGAAGTTTACGACGTTGTCCAACCATTTTCAACAATCCACGACGGGAGTGATGATCTTTCTTGTGCGTACGCAAGTGGTCAGTCAAATTAACGATGTTCTCCGTTAGGATAGCAACTTGCACCTCAGGGGATCCAGTATCGGATTCGTGAGTTTTGTGCTCGTCGATCAATTGATGTTTACGTTCTTGAGTTAATGCCATCCTGTTCACCTCCTTCAATATAATCGCCACTAGCCTCGTCACCGTCGGTGAGAACGTGCAACCAAGCTAAGGTTATGATGCTGTAAGCCAGCAACGTTACTTAGTATAGCATCTCCATTAACAAAAGTAAACGGCTTGTCCGGGATGACTATAAATTATACTCCAGAATCTTCTTCGCGGTTTCTGCATCCTCGCCAATCTGAGTAATCAATGCTCCAATGGAGTCAAACTTCCGTTCTGGACGAATGTAAGATACCAATTCTACCTTAAGCTCTTGATCATACAGGTCACCCTCGAAGTCAAAAAGATGAACCTCAAAGCTCGGAGTTAACACACCCTCATGAAAGGTTGGTTTAACACCCACATTCATAACCCCGTACAGAACTTTATCCTTATAAAAGACTCGGACCGCATATACACCTTTGGTCGGAATGACAAAATGATCACTGAGCTTCAAATTGGCAGTTGGAAAACCAATTGTGCGGCCTCTCTTCTCACCATGCCCCACTTCACCACGCAGATGATAGCAACGTCCGAACCAGGAGTTTGCCAGCCCCAGATCTCCATTTTGGAGACTTTTACGAATGCCGGAGCTGCTAACCTTTTCACCTTCAAGCAGAAAAGGAGGAGCAACTTCCACATTCATAACACCTTCACCCAGTTTGCGAAGCATCTCAACATCGCCTTCACCTTGGTAGCCAAAGCGAAAGTCAAAGCCAACAACTGCAGTTACAATATGTAGCGGCAAAAGCATAACAGAGACAAAATTCTGTGGACTAACCCGGGAAAGCTGCTCATTAAATTCAACAACATACAGGATATCGACACCCATGCTGGCAAGAATCTCTTGCTTTTCAAAGGGTGGCGTCAAGTACCCTTCATAATCTCCCTTACCCATAACATCTTTGGGATGAGGATGAAATGTAAGGACTGCAGCCGGCACACCTTGTTTACGGGCTAAGGCTACAGCGGATGTAATGACGCTGGCATGTCCACGATGCAGGCCGTCAAACTGCCCTAGAGCAGCCACTTGAGGTTGTGCCCATTCGGCAGCAGTCTCCGGCGACATCGGATAGGTTAACGTTACGGTTCTCACGCTGTTTCTCACCTACAATTCACTTGGTAAAATTGATTTAAGCTTGTGCAAACACCTTTACTGGGGCAATAGCACCTGTCTCTTCCAGCTCATAAATGCCAAGAAACAATCCCTGAAGATCGTATAGCCGAATTTGACCTGTTGTCTTCACTTCTGGAGCAATGAACCGCGAAGACAAACGTTGACCCTGCAGTGCTGCCTTCTTCTTCTCATCCATAACGGTATGCTTAGGCAAATGCGAAATTGCCTCATCAGCAGCGATTAAATGATCTTCCAATGTTCCGGCTTCCTTGTGCGCGGCAATATCCTCAAGGGATAAACAATGGCTGGCAGAAATTCCTGCCGACATTGTTCTCTCCAGCTTCACCATTACACCCGGCAGTCCAAGCGCACGACCGATATCTACACAAAGTGTACGAATATACGTGCCTTTGGAGCATAATACCCGGAAAGTGATGTCGGGATGATTACCTTCCCAAGTCATATCCGTCATTTCGATTTCATAAATCTCTACTTCGCGACTTTTCCGTTCAACGGTTTTGCCTTCTCTAGCCAATTCATAAAGACGTTTGCCGTCAACTTTCACCGCAGAGTACATGGGAGGAACCTGAGAAATTACGCCTTTGAAAGAGGCAAGCACTGCAAGAATCTCTTCCTCAGTTACATGAACCTCATCAACAGTTTCCGTAATGGTTCCAGTTAAGTCTTCAGTATCACTGGACATCCCCAGTCTCAGTGTTGCCACATATTCTTTGGGCAGCTCCTGAATATACTCCACAACGCGAGTCGCACGTCCCAGACAAAGCGGCAATACACCAGTCACTTGGGGATCTAGTGTCCCCGTATGACCAATTCGTTTCATGCCGAGAATCCGACGTGCCTTGGCTACAACATCATGTGAAGTGAAGCCTGCCGGTTTATAAACCGCCAGAACACCTTCTAATTCACTCATAAATGACGTCTTACCTCCTCAAGCACCTGAGCTATTGCCTCTTCAAGCGTAGCTTCTATACGCGCACCTGCAGCACGGGTATGACCGCCGCCTCCAAACGTTTGCGCCAATGCAGCCACGTCTACTTTACCGGCAGAACGCAGGCTAACCTTGACCGCATGTTCGTGAATAACTTTAAAAAGAATGCCTACTTCCACGCCCCGAATATTACGAGGGTAGTTTACGATTCCTTCCAAATCTTCATTAGCAGCAGCACATTCGATCATATGCTCGGGTGTAACATATAGCCAGGCAATATCTCCTTCAGGAGATAATTCCAGCGTATTTAAGGCTTTATTTAATATTTTAACCTGTGGCAGCGTCATTTCTTCAAGCAATGTCTCAGCGAGTTCAGGACCGTTAACCCCAAGGGATAATAGCTCAGATACAGCTGCCATTACTTTTGGTGATGTGTTGGTATAACGAAAACCACCGGTATCTGTTAACAGACCCGTATATATAGCTGTGGCGATATCAATATCCCATTCGATCTCGAATGTCTTCAGCAGGTCGAACAAAATTTCCGCTGTCGCAGCTGCATCCGGTTTGATTAAATTAACGAATCCATAACCGTTATTTGTTGGATGGTGATCAATGTTCAGGATAAGAGCCTCATTCGCAAAATAGCGATTTGTCAGCCCTACTCGCTGAAAATCCGCACAATCCACACAGATGACGTTGCTGTATTGACGGGGCGGTTCACTAGAGGCCATATTGATGATTTCATCCGAATGCCATAGGTATTCCATTCGCTTCGGGATTGGTCCTTCATTCAGCATAGTGTATTTTTTGCCCAGACATGAGAGAAGCCAGCCCACCGCAAGGGTGGAGCTGACTGCATCTCCGTCCGGCTGAACATGCGACACTACAAGGTAATCGTCGTGTTCCAGCAGAAACTCACGGGTCTGCTGGAGACTTTGTTCATAGCTCTGCATTCGCCGTCTCCTTTTTAAAGGTTGTTCAAAATAGCATAACGCTATTTTGAACCCACTTTAATCACTTATTTCTAATCGTTCTTATGAAGCTCTCCAAGAAGCTTCTCAATATGACTGCCATAAGCGACAGATTCGTCGAACTTGAAGATCAGCTCCGGTGTATGCCGAAGGCGAATGGCCTTGCCAAGCTCTGAGCGAAGAAAACCATTGGCTTTCTCAATCGCTTTAAGCGAGTCTGACTTCTGCTCTTCATCCCCGAACACGCTTAGGTATACCTTGGCTTGCGATAGATCGTTAGTCACGTCTACGCCAGTTACAGTTACAAAACCGATTCGAGGGTCTTTCAGACCGCTTTGGATAAGTTGACTAAGCTCTTTCTTGATCTGCTCGCCCACTCGTCCTGCTCTAATTTTAGACATCTATATTCACCTCTTCGCTTAGCGCTCTACAGTTTCCATAAGAAACGCTTCGATAATGTCGCCCTCTTGGACGTCATTATAGCGTTCCAAAGTTATGCCACATTCATAACCTTGCGCCACTTCTTTGGCATCATCTTTGAAACGTTTCAAAGTATCAACCTTACCTGTGAACACTACGATTCCGCTACGGATCAAGCGCATTTCAGCATTACGGGTAATTTTACCGGAAGTAACCATACATCCTGCAATGGTACCCACTTTGCTGATTTTGAACACGCTGCGAACTTCGGCGTGACCGATAACATTCTCTTTATAGATAGGATCGAGCATACCTTTCATGGCACTTTCGATTTCTTCAATTACATTGTAGATAATGTTGTGCAGACGAACATCTACTTTTTCTTGCTCAGCAGCTGCTTTGGTCTGTGCGTCTGGACGAACGTTAAAGCCGATAACGATAGCATTCGATGCTGCTGCAAGCGTAATATCGGATTCAGTAATCGCACCAGCACCGCTGTGAATGATCTTCACGCGCACGCCTTCCACTTCGATCTTAGCCAAGGATCCTTTAAGCGCCTCGACTGAACCTTGTACGTCAGCTTTGATAATCACGTTAAGGTCTTTGATCTCGCCATCTTTAATGTGCTGGAACAGATCATCCAAAGTTACACGGGTGTTCGTATTCAGCTCAGATTGACGTTGGGAAGTAGAACGTCTATCAGCAATCGCACGCGCTTTACGCTCATCTTCGAAAGCCATAAACGGATCGCCAGCTTGTGGCACCTCAGTCAAACCAGTAATTTCTACTGGAGTAGATGGTCCAGCTTCTTTGATCTTACGACCTTTATCATTGACCATCGCACGTACACGTCCGAAGCAGTTACCTGCTACAAAGGCATCGCCGACTTTCAACGTACCGTTCTGAACGAGTATACGAGCAACTGGTCCACGGGATTTATCAAGCTCAGCTTCTATAACAGTACCGCGTGCCCGTTTGTCAGGGTTCGCTTTGTACTCATTAACTTCAGCTACGAGCAGGATCATTTCCAGCAGTTCTTCCAAGTTAATACGTTGTTTCGCAGAGAGGTTAACGAAGATGGTATCTCCGCCCCACTCTTCAGGAACAAGTTCATAACTTGTAAGCTCTTGCTTCACCTTATCAGGATCTGCACCCGGTTTGTCGATTTTATTAACAGCGACAATAATCGGAAGTCCAGCAGCCTTAGCGTGTGCAATAGCTTCAACGGTCTGAGGCATAACACCGTCATCAGCAGCTACTACGATAATTGTCATATCCGTAACCTGTGCACCACGAGCACGCATAGCAGTAAATGCTTCGTGACCAGGTGTATCAAGGAACGTGATTTTCTTTTGGTTGATTTCGACTTGATAAGCACCGATGTGCTGAGTGATTCCGCCGGCTTCGCCTAGCGTCACATTGGTCGAACGAATAGCATCAAGTAGTGTAGTTTTACCATGGTCAACGTGACCCATAATAGTAACTACTGGAGGACGAGTCTGAAGATCCTCTTCATTGTCATTCTCTTCCACTGTTTCGAAGCTGTCCTCGTCAACAGGAATCTTCACTTCTACTTCTACGCCAAATTCAGCAGCGAGTAGCAAAATGGTGTCGATATCAAGTTCTTGGTTGATGGTAGCCATAACACCCATCGAAATCAGCTTTTTGATTACTTCAGAAGCATCCTTGTGAAGCAATTTCGCTGTTTCACCAACGGTCATGCTGCCACGAACGATGATTTTCTTAGGTGTGTTATCGATCTTCTCGCGGTGTACCATTGGCTGGTTCTTGCCACGGCCATTCTTACCACCACGACCGCGGTAGTTACCACCTTTACCATCATCGAAACGTCTTTGATTATTATTCGGTCTGCCACCAGTTGTGTTCTTTTTAGGACCTCTGTCATCACCGCGTGTGAAACCTCCGCCTGTGCCAGATTGACCTTGTGGACGGCTGTCAGTGCGTGGTGCACTGCTTTGTCCTTGCGGACGGCTGCCACTTGTATTGCTACCTTGTGGACGGCTTCCACCAGTGTTGCTGCCTTGTGGGCGGCTACCACCAGTATTGCTGCCTTGCGGACGGCTGCCACCGGTATTGCTACCTTGTGGACGGTTGCCGCCAGTATTACTGCTTTGCGGACGGCTGCCACCGGTATTGCTACCTTGTGGGCGATTGCCGCCAGTACTGCTGCCTTGCGGGCGGCTGCTACTAGTACTGCTAGTACTGTTAGTACTGTTAGTACGTGGAGCACCGCTTTGTTGCGGACGTGCATTCTGCGTTGAACCTGTTTGTGTTCTGCGGGAATCTTGTCCGCTTTGGGGCCTTGGGGACGTCGTCGATTGGTTGTTGTTTTGGTTACTGTTCATACCTACCTGCTTTTCCTGTTGATTTTTGTTGGCATTCTGAGCACTTTGAGGTTCGGCTGTTACCGCACCGGTTGTTACCGGCCGGCTGCTGGTGCCGGTATCCCGCTTGGCTGCAGCATTTGATTTGATATCCTTAAAGAACTGTTCAACTTTGTTCACGGATCCATTCTCCATGACACTCATATGATTATTCACAGGGACATTCAAACGCTTCAGAATAGTAATAATTTCTTTACTGCTCATGTTTAGTGACTTGGCGTATTCGTACACGCGCAATTTATCTTTGTTCTCTTCTTTAGTCAATAAATCCACCTCCGACAGTATCTCCGAGTTGCTTGGAGATCATTTCCGCGAATCCTTTATCCGTAATGGCCAGTACTACGCGCTGGTCTTTACCAATACTTGCACCGAGTTCATCCCGGTGAAATGCGATTACTAGTGGAATATCGTAAGTTCCGCATTTATCACGGAACTTTTTTTGGGTATTATCTGAAGCGTCACCTGCCAGAACGACCAGCTTCGCCTCTGAAGACCGTACAGCTTTGAGTACAGCCTCGTCACCGGTGACTATCTTGCCTGCTCTCATGGCAAGCCCTAAATAAGAAAGCGCCTTACTCATTATCCTCACTATCCTTTGCTGCTAGAAACTGCTCTTCCACGGAAGTAAACTCCCGGGCTAGCTGGGCGTAGATTTCAGGACTCACTTGACATTTCAATGCACGGTCAAGTGCTTTGTTCTTTTGTGCCAGCTGAAAGCATTCAAGCTTGCCGCATATGTAAGCACCACGGCCTGACTTCTTGCCCGTCAGATCAATCAGCACTTCACCTTCAGGCGTTCTTACCACACGAATCAGCTCTTTTTTAGGCATCATCTCTTGGGTAGCAACGCATTTACGCAGCGGCACCTTTTTTTGTTTCATTACAAACGCCTCCCGTCAAGCAGGTTAATTAATCTATGGAGACGGAATCCTGATGCATTTCATCAATAGAAGATTTCGGTCTGCCGTATTCCTGCTCCGCTTGAGTTTCACTCTTGATATCAATCTTCCAGCCGGTAAGTTTAGCGGCAAGACGTGCATTTTGCCCTTTAATACCGATAGCCAGTGACAATTGATAGTCAGGAACGATAACTCTCGCCATCTTCTCCGTTTCAAAGACTTGAACTTCAAGAACCTTTGAAGGGCTAAGTGCATTCGCAACATATTCCTGCACCAGATCAGAATAACGGACGATATCGATCTTCTCACCGCGAAGCTCAGTAACGATGGTCTGAACGCGTGTGCCTCTTGGACCTACGCAAGAACCAACGGGATCTACTTCTGGATTGCGGGAATACACAGCAATCTTCGAGCGGAAGCCAGCTTCACGGGCTACAGAACGAATCTCAACTACACCGTCAAATATTTCAGGAACTTCAAGCTCGAACAGACGCTTCAGTAATCCAGGATGACTGCGGGAGAGCATAATCTGCGGACCTTTTGTTGTATTCTCAACTTTTGTGATATAAGCCTTGATGCGTTCGCTTTGTTTGAACTTTTCACCTGGCATCAATTCGCTAAGCGGAAGAACCGCTTCGATTTTACCAAGATCAATGTAAATGTTCCGCATATCTTGACGTTGAACTAGTCCAGTAACGATATCATCTTCTTTGTCGATAAAAGCATTATAGATAAGTCCACGCTCTGCCTCGCGAATTCGTTGAGTTACAACCTGCTTAGCAGTCTGTGCGGCAATACGTCCAAAATCACGCGGTGTCACTTCAAGCTCAGCGATATCTTCCAGCTGGAAATGCGGGTTAATTTCTCTGGCTGCCGGCAACGAGATTTCAGTCCTTGTATCCAGGACCTCCTCAACAATTAACTTGCGGGCAAACACTTTAATGACACCTGTATTGCGATTCATGTCAACACGCACGTTCTGTGCTGCATTGAAATTACGTTTATAACTAGAGATCAGCGCCGCTTCAATCGCTTCAAACAGCACATCTTTACTGATGCCTCTCTCCCTCTCCAGCTCATTCATTGCTTCAATAAACTCCATACTCATGAATTTCCGGCCCCCCTTTCAAGACGTTAAAAAATAATGGCCAATCTCGCACTTGCGACCTTGGCGTACGGTACTACATGTTCTTTTTTGCCCGCGGAGATGAGCAGTTCCTCGTTCTCGAACGAGAGCAAACGACCTTCAAATTCTTTGAGTCCTTGAATCGGCTCATAAACAGTCACATACACGTCCTTACCTACCGCTTTAGCTACATCCGAAGCTTTTTTGAGAGGACGCTCTGCTCCCGGCGAGGAAACCTCAAGGAAATATGCCTCAGGAATAGGATCATTCTTATCTAACTTCTGACTGAAATATTCGCTAATGATCCCGCAGTCATCAATATCAATGCCGCCTTCTTTATCTACGAATATACGCAGAAACCAATTGGAGCCTTCCTTCACGTATTCAACGTCCACCAGTTCGAAACCATTGTCGTCGAGATAGGGCCCGAGCATCTGCTCTACCGTTTGTTTAATTTTAGATTTGGGTGTGCTCAAAAGAAAATTACCTCCACGAACTTGTCTTTTGCTATATACCAAAGATAAAGAGTGGGTTTCCCCACTCTTTACACAACGGACTTATCTCATTATTACCAAAGAAATTATACCATAGGGAAACTGGACTGACAAGTGCTAGCCCTTGACTCCCCCTTTGGAGCACTCTTTTCTAGCCATGAAATAAGTGTTGTTAAAGCCTTTAAAATAGGGAAAGTTGATTGCTTTCCGGTAAGCCGCGGAAGCAGCCCATGCCGGTCAGCAGCTCAATAACCGTCTTACTTGCCTTTGATTTCTGCTGGAAATCTTCAATAGACAGGAACTCGCCAGCATCTTTCGCAGCAGCTATGTTGATAGCAGCATTCTCACCAATTCCCGCTAAAGCAGAAAACGGAGGAATCAAACTCTTGTCATCAACAATAAACTTATTCGCTTCTGAGCGGTAAAGATCAATGTTTTTGAATGTAAACCCACGTGCCGTCATCTCCAAAGCCATCTCAAGGACAGGCAACATAGCCTTTTCCTTAGGCAAAGCTTGAAATCCTTTTTGCTCAATTTCTACGATCTGACGGCTGATGGCTTCATACCCCTTACAGCACAATTCAATATCAAAATCTGCTGCACGTACAGAGAAATAAGTCGCATAATATTCAATAGGATGATACAGCTTGAAGTAGGCGGTACGTACTGCAGAAATTACGTATGCAGCAGCATGCGCCTTCGGGAACATGTATTGAATCTTTAGACAAGAATCAATATACCATTGTGGGACCTTGCACTTTTTCATTTCCTCGATCCATTCGTCAGACAAACCTTTACCTTTACGAACACTCTCGGTAATTTTAAAGGCCAAGCTCGCATCCATTCCCGCTTTATAAATTAAGAAGAGCATGATGTCATCACGACAACCGATAACGGTCTTAATGTTACAAGTGTTATTCTTTATAAGCTCTTGAGCGTTACCAAGCCAAACTCCAGTACCATGAGACAAACCTGATATTTGCAGTAAGTCAGCAAAGCTGGACGGCTTCGACTCAATAAGCATTTGACGTACGAACTTGGTACCCATTTCGGGCACACCATAGGTCGCAACCGGTGATCTGATTTCGTCAGGTCTTACTCCAAGTGCATCTGTAGAGTTAAACATGCTCATTACTTTCGGATCATTCATCGGGATAGAAGTTGGATCAACACCTGTCAAATCCTGAAGCATCCGCATCATCGTCGGATCATCATGACCCAGAATATCAAGCTTCAGCAAATTCGCGTCAAAAGCGTGATAATCAAAGTGTGTGGTCTTCCATTCAGCATTGACATCATCCGCCGGGAATTGTACTGGCGTAATATCTTCTACCTCCATATAGTCTGGAACAACGACTATACCACCCGGATGCTGTCCCGTACTACGTTTAACGCCTGTACAGCCAGCCGCCAGACGGCCAACTTCAGCTCCACGCCAACGTTTCTGGTGAAGTTCTTCGTATTTTTTTGCAAATCCGAAGGCTGTCTTCTCAGCTACGGTACCAATCGTTCCGGCACGGAATACATTTTTCTCACCAAACATTTCTTTGGTAAAGTTATGTGCATTCGGCTGATATTCCCCTGAGAAGTTCAAATCGATATCGGGGACTTTATCCCCCTTAAATCCAAGGAAGGTCTCGAACGGAATATCCTGGCCTTCACCTTTGAGCTTCTGACCGCAATCCGGGCAGACTTTATCTGGTAAATCGAATCCGCTCCGCACACTACCGTCCAGGAACCATTCATTATGGCGACACTCGGGGTTTAGGCAAATATAATGCGCAGGCAAAGGATTAACTTCTGAAATTCCTAGAAATGTAGCTACTACAGATGAACCTACGGAACCCCGGGAGCCTACGAGATACCCATCCTGATTTGACTTTTTAACGAGACGTTCAGAAATCAAATAGTTGGCAGAGAACCCGTATTTAATAATCGGTGCAAGCTCTTTCTCCAAACGGGCAATAACTACCTCAGGCAGCTCTTCACCGTAAATGGATTTGGCAGTATTGTAGCAGGTCTCGCGAATTTCTTCGTCCGCCCCGTCAATAATTGGTGTAAATAGCTTATCTGGAAATAGCTCCAGTTCTTCAAAACGCTCCGCCAGCTCAACTGTATTTGTGACAACGACTTCCATCGCTTTTTCAGCACCAAGAAATTCGAATTCAGACAGCATTTCATCTGTTGTGCGGAAGTGTGCATCCGGTTTGCGTTGGTCTTTAAGCGGACTAAAGCCCGTGATCCCATTAATCGTAATATCACGATACAGCTTGTCCCGGGGTTCAAGATAATGTACATTCCCCGTTGCGATAACAGGTTTATTCAACTGTTCCCCTATTTCGCAAACCTTCCGGACTACATCGCGAAGCTCATCAGGGCCTGCTACAAAGCCCTTGTCCACCAAGTGCATGTACATGGTCAATGGCTGAATCTCCAGCACATCATAAAAATGAGCAACCTCCATGGCTTCCTCAGTCGTTTTGTTGAGTACTGCTTCAAAAAACTCTCCACGTTCACAACCGGAAATCACTAGCAGTCCATCTCTATGCTCTTCCAGCTTGGATTTTGGAATACAAGGTACACGTTTGAAATATTCCGTATGTGACATGGAAATGAGCTTATAGAGATTCTTTTTCCCTATTTGATTTAGTGCATAAATATTACAGTGGAACGGTCGTGTGTTCGAAAGATCATTACCCACATAATCGTTTAGTCGATCAAGGCGGGTCATGCCCTTCATCTTTTCAGCATCTGCGAGCAATCCTGTTAATATACCGCCGAGTGCTATGGTATCATCAATCGCACGGTGATGGCTTTCCAGAAGAACTTTATATTTATCGGCTAATGTGTTCAGCCTGTGATTCTTCATGCTTGGATATAGTAACCGCGCGAGCTCAAGCGTATCAAGAGATGGATTCAGAAGCACAGGTTCACCTATTTTACGTAACGAGGCCTGAATAAAACCCATATCAAATCTGGCGTTATGAGCTACAAGGATACTATCACCCACAAATTCAACAAACTTACGCAGCACTGGTTCAAGATCCGGAGCATCCTTAACCATTTCATCCGTAATATTGGTCAATTGCTGAATATGATAAGGGATTTTCTCATGCGGATTAACAAAAGTAGAATAACGGTCTACTTCTTTGCCTTCGCACATTTTAATGGCCGCCAGCTCCGTAATATTATTGCGGGTAATCGATAAACCCGTGGTTTCTATATCAAACACTACATAGGTAGCTGTCTTCAAGTCCAAAGGCTGAGCGTTCTCGACAATATTCACAGAGTCATTCACAACATTAGCTTCCACACCATAAATCATTTTTATCTTATGCTTATGAGCTGCATGGTTTGCATCAGGAAAAGCCTGAACGCCGCCATGATCAGAAATCGCAATCGCAGGATGACCCCACTGGGCAGCTGTTTTGACATAGGTAGTGATCGGAGTGACCGCATCCATCGTACTCATCGTAGTGTGAAGGTGGAATTCCACCCGTTTCTTAGGAGCTGTATCTTTACGCGCAGGCGGTGCCTTAACTTCCGTTAAATCTGAAGGGATCATCACGAGCTCAGGAATCTGCATAAAACGGTCATATTCTACTTTCCCGCGTGCTCTTACCCATTTGCCATTAGCTAGCTGACTCATAACCTTCAGATCATCTTTAGTCTTCGCGAACATCTTCATTTGTAGAGAATCCGTAAAATCGGTCAGACTGAAAGTGAACAAGGTACTGCCATTGCGAAGCTCCTTACGATCCAGACCAAAAATGGTACCCTGAATTGTAATTTTCTTCTCTTCATCTTGAATTTCAAGAATCGGCACGGCCTGTTCCTTAATTTCATACCCCACTTGAAGCTTAATTACTTCATTAGGATCGCTATCATCAGCAGGAGCTTCTGTTTCCACAGCAGTCATCATCTGCTCAACGATCTCGCGTTGTTCTTGCTGAAGCTTTTGCTGAAATTCTTCGAATGCTTCAACATTATTATTTTCGTTCTCCGCCATTAGTAATTTAACTTTTAAGGAGAGACCGAAATACTTATCATAAAATTTAATAATTGCTCCATCGATGCCTTTTTTGCGAGCCAACTCCATCGAAGTGGAATCACTCATCGTTAACATTAAAGTATCCTCTTTAAGCTCCTGTGAGGAGCGGGTCAGCCAGCCGTTTACCGATGGGATCTCCCGATGTACCCACTCCAGAAACAGTCCCCAATATTCCTGGACAAGCTCCGCTCTGCTAACCTTCTCATCATATAGGAACAAAAAGCTTACTTTAGCTATATGCTGTAGCTTCTCACGCATTCTAAGGCAAAATGTCCGATATACCTGTGCTGGAACCAGACTTTCTTTCGCAATAATGATTTGCCAGTCCCGATTACCGCGACTGATCTCAACACGTTCTATATACCCATCCAAAAAGTAGGGGTCCATGATTGCAGGCGGAATTTCACCCTGCTTCATCAAGAGCTCGAACCTTTTTCTTCTCTCCTGGTTTTGTTCCATGCTTTCCTCCCACCTTTAATAACCCAGTTAAAACTATCCATGATATACAGTGAAAGTACAATATGATAAGAAGAAACGATGTAGTCGACTTTTAAAGACGACAACTGTTTCTCGTAAAAATATAAGAATTTATAGCGAAAACCTATAAATTCTTATATTTTAAAAAGCTTCTGGTTTCAAAAAGCATTGGGTTCTTACGGCCCGCCGACTCCTCTCGCCAGAAGCTAAATTAAAATACTACAAGACTGTTGATCGGTGCCTAATGATTAATACGCCTTTGCAAAAACCACAGTATGCTTGGCTGGTTGGCCACAGCAAATGCAGACTTGCTTAGTCTCCGCTGGATCAAAAGGAATATTGCGGCTACCCGCACCTGTCTCTTCCTTAACTTTGGACTCGCATTCTTCGGAACCACACCATCCCGCTAGAGCAAATCCACGTTTTTCGTCCATCGAAGCTTTCATTTCCTCCAAGGAATCTACAGAATAGAAATGGTCCTCACGGAATTTCAGCGCACGTTCGAACATTTCATTGTGAACCTGTTCAAGCATTGTTTGAACCTCTTCTACGAGGTTTTCCTGTTGAATAACCTTCTTCTCTCCGGTGACACGTGAGACGAGAACGCAGACGCCATTCTCCATATCGCGTGGTCCAAGCTCCAAACGTACTGGCACTCCACGCATTTCATATTCATTAAACTTCCAGCCTGGGGTAACATCTGAACGATCATCTACACGTACACGTACGCCAGCATTCTTCAATTCCTTGAACAGCTCGTCCGTCCGCCCAATCACAGCTTCGCGGGTCTTAGGAGGTCCGATAGGAATCATAATAACTTGCGTTGGAGCTACCTTAGGCGGCAGAACAAGACCGCGGTCATCTCCATGTACCATAATCAAGGAGCCAATCAAGCGAGTGGTTGAGCCCCATGAAGTAGTGTGTACATACTCCAAATTATTGTCACGGCTTAAATATTGAATCTCAAAAGCTGTGGCAAACTTGGTGCCAAGGTAATGTGAAGTAGCAGCCTGAACAGCGCGTCCATCCTTCATCATCGCTTCAATAGAATACGTATCTACCGCACCGGCAAAACGCTCGGAAGGTGTCTTTTGTCCGGTAATAACCGGAATGGCAAGATAGGTCTCGACAAAATCACGGTAGTTATCCAGCATCCGCATAGTTTCTTCACGAGCTTCCGCTTCATTCTCATGCGCGGTATGCCCTTCTTGCCAAAGAAACTCAGTAGTGCGGATAAATGGCAATGTACGTTTCTCCCAACGAACCACGTTCGCCCATTGATTGATAAGTACAGGAAGGTCACGATAAGATTGAATCCATTTGGAGTACATGTGGCCAAACATGGTCTCTGAAGTAGGACGAACTGCGAGACGTTCCTCAAGTACGTCACCACCCGCTTCTGTTACCCATGGCAGCTCTGGATTAAAGCCTTCAATGTGATCCTTTTCCTTCTGAAAGAAACTCTCTGGAATGAACACTGGAAAATAAGCGTTTCGATGCCCAGTTTCCTTGAGTCGACGGTTCATTTCCTCCTGAATATGCTCCCATATTTCATAGCCTTCTGGCTTAAATACAATACAGCCACGAACAGGAGAGTAATCCATCAAGTCTCCTTTTTTAATAACATCAATATACCAGCGTGAGAAATCCTCGCTTTGCGGCGTGATTTCCGTAACGAATTGTTTATCTTTTGCCATGTAATGGAATGCCTCCCGAAGAAAATTAGCCGCTGATCAAACGTAAAATATCATTATACGTAACAGCAATCATTAATAAAAATAGCAGTGCAAAACCTACAAAGTGAACCATGCCTTCATGACCCGGATCCACAGGTTTGCCACGCAGTGCCTCTACACCTAGGAATGCCAGACGGCTTCCATCGAGTGCCGGAATCGGCAAGAGGTTAAATATCCCCAGATATAGACTCAAAATAGCGGCCCAGTATGTAAGATACTGAATACCTTGTTGAGCAATTTGACCGGTTACCTCAAACGTACGAACCGGACCTCCAATATCATCCATATTGAATTTATTGATCAATTGTTTAAAGCCCAAAAAGATAGCTTCTGTCGTATCGACCATAGCTTTTCCTGAACCCGTTATCGTCTCGCCAAAACCAGCTTTACGAGTAGGCAGCTCAGGAGTGATGCCTATTTTACCGCCTTCTTGTCCTTCCATACTGCGAGGAACTAGCGTAACGTTAAGGGTTTCCTCTCCCCGCTGCAGCGTCCAGTTCATTTCTTTCCCTTTGGACTCCGAGGTCAAGCTAATCATTTTTTTGTAATCAGCACCGATTTTCTCACCATTGATAGAGACAATGATGTCACCCTTTTGGAGTCCTGCTTCTTGCGCAGGCATTCCTTCGGAGACGTCACCAATCTTAACAAAAGTAGGATTTTCAACTTGAATACCGACCATTTGCAAATGGATGGCAAAGAGTACAAAGGCTAACAGAAAGTTCATCACAGGACCCGCAACGATAGCCAACGCACGCTGACCCACGGTCTTGCTGCCGAATTGACGATCTTTAGGTGCAATTTGTGTCTGTTGCGTTCCTTTAATCATCATCGCTTGCGGATGAACATCATAAGTTGTAACTTCTCCGTCCACATCTAAGGTAATCTGCAATTTATCCTCGAGATCGGTATTCAGCGCCTCACCACGGATAACATTTCTACGGGTGTCTAGTGCATCCAGATAAATGTTTTTAACTTTATTGTCTTGTCCGAGCCTTACCGCAATGGTCTGTCCAGAACCTATCTCGACAATCTCAGGATCTTCACCAGCCATGCGGGCATAACCGCCAAAAGGCAGTAAGCGAAGAGTGAACTGAGTCTCATTCCGTTTATAAGAAAACAGTTTCGGACCGAAACCGATAGCAAATTCCCTCACGAGAATACCGGCGCGTTTGGCAAAATAATAGTGACCCCATTCGTGTACAGTCACAAGTACAAAAAACATGAGCACCGTTAAAAAAACGACCTGAACCATTTCCAAACGTATCATCCCCCTTTAGGTGTAAGACCGAAGTATGTCCTCTTAATTTATCATTATTCTCCGATCAGGCACAAGAGAATCAACTGTCCCAACCTATTTTTAGGGCAAAGTAAGTATTTCCATTCAAGCAATAACGCCATCGGTGTCCCTTAAGGAGACGGTACGCGTTTACGCGAGAAATATAAGGATAATGTATAAAGTGAAACTTATACTTTCTTATATTTTGAAAAGGATATCTTTCTACGTTCTACAGCGTAGCTGCCAGTTCTCGAACACGTCTATCACAGGATTCAATTTGTTCCAGATTCGGATTATGCTCGTTATTATGACGATCTAGCAATTCTCCGATAATCTCCTCAATACGCAGGAACGAGATCTCATGACTCAAGAATCGAGCAACAGCTATTTCGTTCGCAGCATTAAAAGCTGTAGTCGCCGTTCCACCAGCTTTTCCACAATCTATCGCTAGCTTCAGTGCAGGGTAACGTTCAAAGTCCATTTCACGGAAGGTCAAACGTCCTATCTCAGCTAACGACAACCGCTGTGCCGGAGATTCCCAACGAGCTGGATAAGTAAGTGCATATTGAATCGGGACACGCATATCGGGATTGCCAAGCTGGGCAATAATACTGCTGTCACGGAATTCAACATAAGAGTGAATGATGCTCTCCGGGTGCAGCAGCACATTCACTTGTTCATACGGAAGACCGAATAACCAATGTGCTTCAATAACCTCTAGGCCCTTGTTCACCATTGTAGCAGAATCTATCGTTATTTTCGCGCCCATGCTCCAATTCGGATGACGAAGCGCATCTTCTACCGTCACATCCTTAAGCTGATCACGCGTAAAGTCACGGAATGAGCCGCCGGATGCTGTTAAAGTGATGTAGGCAATATCTGAGATGTTCTCGCCATTGAGACATTGATAAATAGCTGAATGCTCACTATCAATCGGCAACAGCTTAACTCCCTTACGATTAGCGAGATCAGTGACCAAATGTCCGGCCGTTACTAATGTCTCCTTATTGGCGAGTCCAATATGTTTGCCAGCTTCAATTGCCGCTAGTGTTGATTGAAGCCCTACGCTTCCCATAACAGCCGTTACGACCATTTCGGCATCGCCGCCAGCCGCCACTTCAACAAGCCCTTCATTCCCGCTGTAAAGCTCTATACCAGAAGGTAGGCTGGATCTAATCTCATCTGCCAGCTCTTTCGTTGCCACAGAGACTCTACGCGGGTTAAAACGACGAACTTGCTCCAGTAATAATGCTGTATTTGTTCCGGCCGCCAAGCCATCTACTTCAAAAGAGTCTGGGTGCATTGCGATGACATCTAGAGTCTGAGTGCCGATCGAACCCGTCGAACCTAGAACACTTATTTTTTTCATAGTTATACTCTCTCTCCCTTCGTTTAATAGTAAGGCATAAGCATTACAATATGTACGAATGGAAATACGATAATCCAGCTGTCACATCGATCAAGAATACCGCCATGCCCTGGCAAAAGTGTACCTGAGTCTTTAATGCCATACGCACGTTTATAAGCTGACTGCACAAGATCTCCAAGCTGTCCTAATATCGCACAAGAAAGCCCAATAAGCAATGCTCGTCCTATCGTCAAGTGTTCAGGAGCAAGCAGCGCAAACACGATAGAAATAAGCATCGAGATCAGTACCCCGCCAACAGCACCTTCCACCGTTTTGTTAGGACTGATGGCCGGCCAGAGCTTGTTCTTGCCAAAGCTTCTGCCTACAAAATATGCCCCCGCATCACTGCCCCAAATGCAGAACAGGAGCAAAAAAGTCCAGAACAAACCATGTCCGTCATCCGATGCACGAGCCACGGCCATATAAGAGAAGCCCATTCCAATGTATACAATACCAGTAAACAGCAAGGCTGTTACTCGAATATCTAATTTATTTTTAGTAAAAACGGTGACCAGAAGGAACAATAACAGCAGAATCCAAATCCCTTGCTCCCAGGACAACGGCTCATTAACACCAAGCAAATTCCATGGGATCATGAAGCTTAGAATAGCTGCGTAACCCAGAACAGTAGTACCGGAAAGCGTAGGAATACCTATCATTTTGACAAATTCATAAAAACCTATAAGAGCCATAGCAATAAGCAGAACCTGATACGGCCAGTTTCCCAGTACACATAACCCTAAAAATAATACTCCGGCAACAATTCCGGTAATCAATCGCTGCTTCAAAGGTTCCATCTCCTAACAAGCTACTTCAGTCCACCATAACGGCGTGTTCGTCGTTGATATTCAGCAACGGCCTGATGCAAATGCTCTTTGTCGAACTCAGGCCAGTACACATCAGTAAACCACAGTTCACTATAGGCAACCTGCCATAACATAAAATTGCTAAGCCGAATTTCTCCGCTTGTACGTATCAGCAAATCAGGATCGGGTAAACCAGCAGTTAATAGTCTGTTGTTAATCAACTCTGATGTAATTTCTTCTGGCGACAATATACCAGCTTGGATATCTTTCCCTAAGCTGCGCATACAGCCTTCTATTTCATTGCGTCCACCATAGTTAAGAGCAAAATTTAAGATCAATCCAGTATTCTCTTTTGTTCTAGCTACCGCCTCTTCCATAGCCTTACGGGTATATGAAGGTAAAGCGTCAGCGTCACCCATCATGCGTACTTGAACATTCTTCTCGATTAGCTCATCAAGCTCAATCGCCAGAAACTCCCCAGGCAAACGCATCAAGTAATCGACTTCTTCTTTCGGGCGTATCCAGTTTTCTGTCGAGAACGCATACATCGTTAAGTATTTAATACCTAATTCGTCTGCAGCGATCGTAGCACGTTTGACAGCCTTCATGCCGTTCTGATGACCCATAACGCGCGGTAAGCCGCGCCGTTTAGCCCAGCGTCCATTACCATCCATTATCACAGCCACATGCCGGGGAATGTTATCCGGTGAAATCTCGACTGACTGTTGCCTGTCTTTACGGCTCAGCCACGCTTGAATCCGTTTGATCATTTCCGTTTCCTCCAAGCTCTTATCAGAAAGAGACAAACCCCACCATTAACGGAGGGGCCTTAAGTCTCTTGAATATCATTAAACTTCCATAATCTCTTTTTCTTTGGAAACAAGCACTTTGTCAACTTCGGCTATGAACTTATCCGTTGTTTTTTGAATGTCTTCCTGATGGCCACGGGACTCATCTTCAGAGATACCGTTTTTCTCCATCTTTTTAATATCATCGTTGGCATCACGGCGAATGTTGCGGATCGCTACTTTCGCTTCTTCACCAAATTTCTTAGTCAGCTTAACCAAGTCCGTCCGACGCTCTTCAGTCAGCGGAGGGATAGAAAGACGAATAATGGTGCCGTCATTGGCAGGTGTCAATCCGATATCGGATTTCATGATCGCCCGTTCAATATCAGACATCGATGTTTTGTCCCACGGCTGAATCAACAGTGTCCGGGAATCCGGAGTACTAATGTTGGCCAGCTGATTAATTGGAGTAGGTGCCCCGTAATATTCAACTTGAATACGATCGAGAAGCGATGTTGTTGCACGTCCTGCACGTAATGTCGCCAAGTCACGTTTCAGCGATGAAATCGCTTTTTCCATACGCTCTTCAGCATTTTTTTTGACCGATTGTGGCATTAATCTACACTCCCTTTAACAATCGTTCCGATCTTCTCACCGAGAACGACACGTTTGATATTGCCTTGTTCTGTAATGGCAAATACAATGAGCGGTATATTGTTATCCATGCATAAAGATGAAGCTGTTGAATCCATAACACCGAGGTTTTTGTTCAGAACATCCATATAAGTAAGCTGTTCGAATTTCTCAGCGGTACTATCTTTGAACGGATCAGCAGAATATACTCCATCAACCTTATTTTTCGCCATCAGAATAACTTCTGCTTCGATCTCTGCCGCTCTAAGTGCTGCAGTAGTATCTGTTGAGAAGAATGGGTTACCTGTGCCTGCTGCAAAAATAACAACACGGCCCTTCTCCAAGTGGCGAATCGCACGACGACGAATGTATGGTTCAGCAATTTGCTGCATCGAGATCGAAGTCTGTACTCTTGTTGGCACATCGATTTGCTCCAATGCATCCTGCAGTGCAAGTGAGTTCATTACTGTTGCCAGCATGCCCATATAATCTGCAGTAGCGCGATCTATGCCGCTTGCGCTGCCCGCGATCCCGCGCCAAATGTTCCCCCCGCCACAAACAATCGCAACCTGAACGCCAAGTTCTACAACTTCCTTGATCTGTTCAGCGATGGAAATAATCATGTCGGCATCAATACCATATCCGTTTTGTCCTGCCAAAGACTCTCCACTTACCTTAAGGACTACTCTCTTAAATACCGGCTGTTCCAAATGTATACCCTCACTTTCTGCAAAAGACGGAACACTACGTGTACGTGTTCCGCTCTTCTGATGCTTGCCTTTATTCAATTCTTCACATTTATGATGAAACTATTATTGATTAACTTGTGCCATAACTTCTTCAACAAAGTTATCCACTTTCTTTTCCAAACCTTCGCCAAGTTCAAAACGAGCAAAACGACGGATCGAGATGTTTTCTCCGATGGTGCTGATTTTTTCATTCAACAATTGGGAGATTGTTTTGTCAGGGTCTTTAACGAAAGTTTGCTCAAGCAAGCAATATTCTTCGTAATATTTACCAATACGTCCTTCAACCATTTTTTCAATGATTTTCTCAGGCTTACCTTCGTTCAAAGCTTGAGCTTTCAGGATTTCTTTTTCTTTCTCAACATCTTCTTGTGGAACTTCTTCACGACGAACATAACGTGGGTTTGCTGCAGCGATTTGCATAGCGATATCGCGAGCAAATTCCTTGAAGGAATCTGTTTTACCAACAAAGTCAGTTTCGCAGTTGATTTCTACAAGTACACCAATACGGCCGCCAGCGTGGATGTAAGATTCTACAACGCCTTCAGTAGCAATACGTCCTGCTTTGTTCGCTGCTGCAGACAGACCTTTTTCACGAAGCAATTCTGCTGCTTTAGTGATATCGTTATTAGCTTCTTCAAGCGCTTTTTTACAATCAAGCATACCAGCGCCTGTTCTTTCACGAAGTTCTTTTACTGCTTTTGCATCAACTGCCATTGTTTATTCCCTCCAGGTAATTGTCGTTTTCTTACATTATTCAAGGCCTTTATCCTAAAAAAAGGGCAGTGAGAGGTTATCCACCTGCCAACCACCCTTTTCATTTAAGTTCTTGTATGTGTTAGTCGCTACTTAAGCAGTAGTTGTGTCTTCGCCTTGGTGAGCTTCAACAACAGCGTCTGCCATTTTACCAGTCAACAATTTAACAGCGCGGATAGCGTCGTCGTTACCTGGAATTACGTAGTCGATTTCGTCTGGATCACAGTTAGTATCAACGATAGCTACGATTGGAATACCCAATTTGCGAGCTTCTGCAACTGCAATACGCTCTTTACGCGGGTCAATGATGAACAGCGCGCTTGGAAGACCTTTCATGTTCTTGATACCGCCCAAGAATTTTTCAAGACGATCTTTCTCTTTGCGAAGAAGGATAACTTCTTTCTTAGGTAGCACTTCAAAAGTACCGTCTTCTTCCCAAGATTCCAATTTCTTCAAGCGATCAATACGCTTTTGGATAGTTTGGAAGTTAGTAAGAGTTCCGCCCAACCAACGTTGGTTAATGAAGAACATACCGGAACGTTCTGCTTCTTCTTTTACGGAATCTTGAGCTTGTTTCTTTGTTCCTACGAATAGGATTGTGCCGTTGTCACCAGCGACGCTTTTTACAAAGTTGTAAGCTTCCTCTACCTTTTTGACTGTTTTTTGCAAGTCAATAATGTAAATTCCGTTTCTTTCAGTGAAGATATAACGATCCATCTTTGGGTTCCAACGACGAGTCTGGTGACCGAAGTGTACCCCAGCTTCTAGAAGCTGTTTCATGGAGATTACTGCCATCTTCACACACCTCCTAAGTTTGGTTTATTGTGTGTCTCCTCCGCCATGCGTCATCTTTCAGCAAGACTTTCTTCAGAAGAAAGCACCCCTTGTCGAAATCAACCGGCGTGTGTTTTAACACCGTCAATTACTATACCATATTATCTCAGTGTATGCAACGATCACTTTAAAGTTATTAATTTCTCTATTATCGAGTCAATACTTTCTCCCTTATTAAAGCTATAAGAACCGGATTGAATTTTGGTATTAATCTTACGTTTGTTTGCAGCCTCTAGAAAAGTAGACTTATCTTTAATGACGCCAGCCTTCGCTAAAATATCTGTTGTTGCGGTCAATGTGCTGCCAGATGGAATTCGAACAGAAACACTAGCATTTGCTGTGACTTTAGGCGTTACAGGAGCTACAGCGGTTGGAGCGGCACTGGCCTTTGGAGTGACCTTTGGCTGCTCAACCTTGCCGTTAGTAGGCGTAGATGGCTTGTTCGGCGCAATGGCTTTATCAGAGCTCTCAGGCGTTGTAGGTGACACTGCCGGCGTGGGGGAGGCTGCAGCCGCCGGCGCAGAGGGGCTGACGTTCTCCTTGCTTTCTGCTGTCGCCCCCCCGGTCTCTGTGACTTCCTCTTTATTATCATTCTCAGCTTCCCCCGAGGAAGGTTCTGCAGCTTCATCGATGACTTTCATATTCAATTTCTCCGCACCCTGTAGAACTTGTTCTTTGGTAAGTGGAGCCGCTCCACCGGAGATCATTAGTTGAAGTAATAAAGCGCCAGTAATTAGTCCTGTGCCTAGCCCGAACAAGAATGAACGGTTCTTAATCATACCGATTCCTCCTGTTTGGCAAGTTGCAGAATCAGTTGCACTTCCCCTCGCTGAAGTCCAGCTGTCTTGGCAATGGAGTCTATCGATTTGCCCTGCTCATGCAGTTCAAACAATCTTGGGTAACGTAATTTTATCGAACTAATAGGTTTCGCTTTCACATCTGGCGACACTGAACTCATCTCTGCTGGGAGAGACGGATCTTCGTTTACACCAACTTTAACCTTCGAACCTTGTTCAACCGACACTGCAAGTTCTTTCAAACTCTTCTCTTCCTCGGCCACTCGTGCTTCTAGCTTTAAAGAGCTGTTCTGCAACTCTACCACTTGACTCTGTAATTCATTAACCTGTCCCTGCAGTACATTATGATTAGTTTGCGATTGTTGTTTAATACTACTAACTAATTGTACCAGTTCCTCATTCTCGCGCTCTATGTCTGCCATATATAGCTCAAGCGCAGCCTCTGTTTCTTTGAGGCTTTGCTGATTAGCTTTTCCTTCCTTTACACGTGCGGGAAGTAAAAGGGCATAAAGAATAGCGGCGACACCTACTAGCACAATATAAACCCATGGTTGCAAGTGCCTTATCTCCTTTTACATATCAGATGTAGATTCGTGTAGATTCTTATTAAAGACTTAGATCAATGCGTTGGCCTTTGTAAGGATGCTCAGCATCACGGGTTGCAGGCGGGTTCGAATGTTTATCTGACGAAGAATTGCCACCTGAATGCTGATTGCCTTTTCCACCGCCATCCCGTAAAGCTGATTCAGAAGACTCATCCACTTCAGTGCTCCGCATGGCCAATTCCTGACTTTGTTTTACATTTTGCCCAGCCAATTGATGTTGGTCGATAGCAGGACGTTGCTGAGATTCATTCTGAAGCTTGCCCGCCTCCGTGGTGCGAGGCAAAGCAATTTGCAGTTCCACCGGTTTTAGGCTCATCTTAACCCTTCTCTCACAAGTAATGGCCGGCCGCAAATGCTGCCCGCCCGATTAATTGTACGGCGTTAAAGATATATCCCCATCACTGTAAATAAACACAACCCGCTCCGTAGCATCCTTAACAAATCGGGTATATCTGCCGATCATGATCTTTGAACCGCCATAAATGGTTTTGATAACCTCAACTCTCGCTCTACCTGTATCTTCTAACATTCTTTCTATCTCTAGCACTCGTTCTTTAATTCTTTTTTCTTCACGTTGATGGGATTGTTTAGTAGCATTTAATTTGACGCGAAGCGCCACTTTATCCGCAGGGAGCTGACCGTTAGTAGCCAATTGATTTAATAGATACAAAGCTTTAGAGGTTTTATCCTCGTTCTCCAGCAGCTGCCGCAGCTCTTGACGAAGTTCGTTAATCTCATTTCTAAGCTCTGGAACCACGCCTACCTCAATCACAGTCGCAGTGGACATGGTGTTACCTATAGTTCTTGCTACAACTCTTTCTCCAGACTGAACGATTCCACCCACAATTAAACCTTTAGAGCCGTTACAGATAACATCTCTACCAGCACGTATATTGGAGTGCATAATACTCTGAGAGACAATTACATCTTCCCCAGCGGTTACGTTTCCATCTTGAATGAAAGAAACCTTCACACTTTTTCCAGCGGTAACTTGGCCTTTGTTATATCCGATAATTCCACCAGTAATTTCAATGGAGCCCCCAGAGATTAACTCTGCACCTTCAACGCCGCCTACAACCCGAATATCACCGGCAGACTTTACCGTAAAGCCTGAAAGGACATTCCCACGTATGACGACTGTACCTACAAAATCAATATTTCCAGTGCCGTAATCGACATCACCATTCACTTCATATACAGGAAACACATTGATTTTCCCGTTATCAGTTAACGTGACCAGTCCATCAATCGCTGCGTACATCGAAGTGCCATCGTTATCAATGAGTACATTTTTCCCGATTTTAAAATGAGCTTCCTTTCCAGCCTTGAAAGCAAGCTCATCACCAGTTACAGTCATCCCTAACTTTCCAGGCTGGGCAGGGATAATTTTAGCTATTAACTTTCCTTTAAGCACATTACGAAGCCGGACCAAGTCCTTGTAGTCGACCTTACCATCCGCTTTCTCAAGCGGTTTGCGGTCCTCTTCCAGATCAACTGTAAGCATAACTCGTCCATCTGTGCCATGCACAGCAGGATAACCTGCAGCAATCGGAACTTTACTCCAAAAAAACTCCTCAGGATGACTACTAATACGTTCGACAACATCACTCTTGATACCGTAGCGAATATTGTGACTGTGCAGGAAGGCTTCCAGTTCTGTAGATGAGCAGGAAAAATTCTCATCCTTTTTGGAGAACTGCAAATACGCGATTCCTTTGTCCTCCGAAAAAGTTATACTCAAGTACTGATTCAAAGCATATTGACCGATCAAATTTTGCTCCCCCTTGTCACCGCTAACGGTTAATCGTTCTGCATAAGGAGATCACGGTTCTTCTCGAGCGTTCCCCTCAGCCGCAAAATAGCTTTGGAATGCAACTGCGAAATTCTTGAAGGAGATAACGACATGACCTCAGCAATCTCACTTAAAGATAAATCTTCATAATATAAAAGGGACACAACGGTCCTTTCTTTCACCGTTAATTTCTCAATACCTTTGGTGAGCGCTTCGCGCAAGTAGAATTCATTTACCTTGCTATCCGGATTCTTAGCTTTATCGTCCACCAGTATGGACATTCGGGTCTCTGATTCCTCTTCACGAATCGGGTCTTCCAGTGAACAAAGTGACATCACAGCCACATCCTGCAACATATTTTGAAATTCCAGTTCACTAATATTAAGGTATTGGCTCATTTCCTCGTCACTAACTGACCTTAAGTGCTTCTGCTCCAGCTGCTGATAAGCGTCCTCAATTTTTTTAGCTTTTTCCCTAACGGATCTAGGTACCCAATCACTTTGGCGTAATGAATCTAATATCGCACCACGCACACGCCAGGACGCATAGGTCTGAAACTGCAATCCTCGTTTGTAGTCGAATTTCTCAATCGCATCAATTAGTCCCATAACCCCATTACTGGCTAAATCATCTTTGGATACATTTTTGGGTAATCCCACAGCCAAACGACTGGATACATAATCAACAATATGGAGATAACTCTCTATCAGCTTCTTTTTGGCATCAGGGTCTCTGTGTTCTTTCCACTGTTCCCATAGCTCGTCAGTTTCCAATTGAGAAGCTTTACGCTCGTTCAATAGCTTTCACCCTTCCCAAAGTTTAGTCAGCGAGCATTCGCGGCGAAATGTACCTTCCAATAAGATCACCGATTCCGCCTCAGCCCTCACTTATTCTTCTTTCAGGTGACGAACGGCCTTGGCCAATTCTTCAGGATCCTTCATCGAAACTAGCTTAGGAGGTGTAAGAGGCTTAAATCCCTCGCTATTTTCGTTTCCTTGTCCTGGCTTCGGTTTTAGTAGATTGATTAATTCTTCATCCTCATTAGGCGTGCTGATATCCAGCTTCGCCCCAAGTTCTTCACCACCAGTATCCACTTCATCCGGAGGCGATGTTTGAATCATAATAAAACCCAATACCCATCTTACGAGGAAAGCAAGCAGAAACCAGATGATAAATGCAATTAGGCTTCTTAATAAACTAGTACCCAATACATTGTTACTGTAGGTTACAAAAAAGGTAAATATGAAACCTACCAAACCCGACACCAAGTTTATCAAAATGTTTCCAATCATATTCATAATTATAGTTCCTTAGCGCCTTTTTGCACACTGCGAATAAACAATATACCAGTGTTGCAGGCTATTTCTATCGTACGGCCATAATTGCCGCCTGTGTCTTCTGCGATTAACGGAATTTTTAAATTTTCAAGTGCTAGTTTACAAGATTCAACATTACGAGGCCCGATCCTCATGGTGTCGCTCCCCCCGGCAAAGGCAAACATTTGTGAACCTCCGGCCATCTTGGCTACGATCCGGCTCCGAACCGCCCCAAGCTCTAGCAGACGGGATAAGAGCTCCGGCACTGCAGTATCTGCAAACTTAGCGATGTTTAACTGCCCTTCCCTAGCAATCTCAGATGATGGGAGCATTACATGCGCCATCCCTGCAAGCTTTTTTCCAGGGTCAAACAATGTTAATCCCACGCAGGAGCCAAGACCTGTGGTACGAATTAAACTGTCTTGGCTACCCACGTTAAGATCCGCCATCCCTACTTTAATAATGCTTTGTTCTTCAATCATTTTCAAAAGGAACTCCTAGCGATTTGAAGATTTTCGGGAATGATTCCGGATCGGGAATAAGGAAAAATTGCCCTTCAATTTCGTTTTTCCCTTCGAAGAAGGTAGTGTCGATCAACAATGCATCGTCCCCCATCTGCCCGAATTGCAGCAGACCGTAGCTAAGGATAGCGCCAGCCATGTCCATAGCAAGGGCCGGCACCGTTGGATACATAGAAAGTGCGGTGAAATCTGCTAGAGAAGAAAGATACGATCCTGCCAAAATATTGCCAATTTCGCTTAGTGCAGAGAGCTCCATTTCTCCAAGCTCTTCATTACTCGATAGCTCAATGCCCGCAATACGACTAAGCAAGTTCATAGCCGCTTCTGGTGACAGAATGAAAAACAGGTTACCTGGAGCTTCACCCTCCACACGTAGAAACACCGCATATACAAGTTCTTCGGCTCCGCCAACTTTATCTGTTATTTCTTCAAAGTTAAGGAGCTGTACCTTAGGAACAGCCATATCTATCGGCTTATTCAAGAGCTGTGATAATGCGGTGGCTGCATTTCCAGCTCCAATGTTCCCAACTTCCTTAAGCACATCCATTTTGAAATCCTTATAGTGCTTAAATAGTTCCACAGGTTAGCCCTCTAGGCTTTCTAATTGAACGATCTCGCTTTTGTTAAGCACTTCTGACAAGTTAAGCATAATCAGTAAGCGCTCGTCTCCAATCTTGGCCACCCCATCCAAATACTTTGCCTTGATGCCGCCAACAACATCAGGAGGTGTATCAATAGAATCTCTGTTCAAATCTATAACATCATTTGCAGAGTCTACAATGAAGCCTACTTCCATTTCATTAACAGACACGATGATGATTCTTGTCTGATCGGTGTGTTCAGCCTCTTCGATGCCGAAACGGCCCCGTAGATCAATTACAGGAATAACAACCCCACGTAAATTAATTACACCTTTGATAAATGAATAGGTCTTAGGTACACGAGTAATGGGCATCATGCGCTCAATAGTTTGTACCTTTTCAACTTCAATTCCATATTCCTCTACGCCTAATTTAAACACTATCACTTTAATATCTTCAGCCATGGAATGAACCTCCCTGTTCTATCCTAGTTATTTAATAAAAGCGTTCGGATCAATAATAAGTGCTACTTGACCATCACCAAGAATGGTTGCGCCAGATATTCCTTGTACATCAGGCAAATATTTACCCAGATTCTTAATCACAACCTCGTTCTGGCCAATAAAATCCTGTACTGCTAAGGCAACTAATCTTTCTCCCTTGCGCACCACTACGATTTCTGTTTCTTCTTCGGTACTCTCATCATAATCTGGTACTGAAAAGAGACGACTTAGCGAAACCAGAGGAATGTGCGAATCACGGAATTCTACCATTTTATTGCCATGGATTGTACGGATCTGAGATTGCTTCACGATTCCGGTTTCCACTATAGAGGTCAAAGGAATGGCATACTTCTCGGAACCTAATCGGATAAGCATTGCAGCAATGATTGATAGAGTTAAAGGCAGCTGCACTGAGAAATTTGTTCCTTTACCTGGAGCAGAATAAATCGTTACATTGCCGCCTAAAGAAGAAATCTTAGATTTCACTACATCCAGCCCTACCCCGCGGCCTGAAACATCAGAAATGACCTCTGCTGTACTGAAGCCTGGGGCAAATAACAACTGAAAAGCTTCATCGTCCGACATACTGGCTGCCTGCTCTTGTGTTATAACACCCTTCTTCACAGCAGATTTCAGAACCTTCTCTGGATAAATCCCTGTTCCATCTTCTTCGATCTCAATGAAGACGTGATTACCACTGTGGAAAGCCCGCAAATAGACCGTTCCGGTCTCAGGCTTACCAGCAGCAACACGATCCGCAATGGATTCGATACCATGGTCAACTGCATTACGCAATAAATGCACCAGCGGATCCCCGATTTCGTCAATGACCGTTCGGTCTAGCTCAGTTTCTGCTCCTGTGATGATAAGATCTACTTTTTTGTCTAGTGACTTGGCTAGATCACGAATCATACGTGGGAATCGGTTAAATACTGTATCTACTGGAACCATCCGCAGCTTCATTACAATATTCTGGAGATCTCCGCTTACCCGGCCCATATGCTCAACCGTTTCTGTAAGATCACCATTTTGAACCTCAGAAGCCAGCTGTTCCAATCGGACACGGTCGATAAGAAGTTCACTGAATAAATTCATCAACACGTCCAAACGTTCAATATCTACACGAATGGTACGTGATGGTGCCCCACCTGTTTTGTGAGCTGCCGGTTTGTTCCCTTCTTCTTTGGTTGGCAGGGGTTTAGCGGCAGAAGCCGCAGGTGTAGCTGCTGGAGCCTCAGTAGTCGTGGCAGCCACTTCAGAGGCTGCTGCTGCTGTTTCTTGACCCAGCTGTTGCAGAGAGTCTTGATCCAATGCTACTGCCGATACCTTATCAATCTCAGACAGATTTAGTATCATAGCCTGAATTTGATCAGCACTTTTTTGAGTTATGTAATAGAGAGAGAAGCTTTGATCAAATTTCTCTTGTTCAATATCCTGAACGGATGGGAAGGATTTAACCACTTCACCTGAACGCTCCAAAAGATCAAACACCATATATGCACGTACTGCCTTAAGCTGACAATCCTTGCGAATGGTTACGTCCACATATAATACTTGATGTCCTTCTTGAATCGACTGTTCTAGAACAGAAAATTGAAACTCATCTAAATGAATCGGGGTTTCAACCGCTTGTGCAGCAGGTCCTGAGACAGAAGCTGCCTCACCACCCGCAACAGGAATCTCTCCCCGGACTATAGCCTGTAAGGAGGAGACGATAGACGAAACATCCGCTTTACCCTCGCCTCCTCCCGTAATATCCTCAACCATAGACTCCAAGGCATCCAAACTTTTGAACAACGTATCAAAAATGAAATCCTGCATGCGCAGTTTGTTGTTGCGTACCAAATCAAGAACATTTTCCATTTGGTGTGTGAGTGAAGCCAAATCTTCAAAGCCCATAGTTGCTGCCATACCTTTTAAGGTATGCGCAGAGCGGAATATTACCTGTACAATACTAATGTCCTCAGGATTCGCTTCCAGCCCCATCATGCTCTCGTTCAATGACTGCAGATGATCGTTCGACTCATCAATAAACATGGATAAATATTGGTTCATGTCCATCAGTGAGCACCTCCCCTTTGAGTTCGCTTTTCTGTTATTTAACAGCTTGCACCAGCCTTGGAGCAATTTCTTGCAAAGGCAGTACGTGCTGGACGCACTGTAATTCCACCGCAGATCGCGGCATTCCATATACGACACAAGTTTCTTCGCTTTCAGCAAAGGTTGAGGTTACCCCAGAGTCGTATAAGGATTTCATCATTCTTGCCCCATCACTACCCATCCCTGTCATTAGTAACAAATGACGTTCTAACGATGTGAGCGGCAGCAATGATTCAAATAAAACATCCACAGAAGGTCGATGGCCATTACGTGCCTCCTCCTTTGTGAGTACAACCGCATATTGCCCTCTAGAGGATGGGACAACTTGTAAATGATAGCCTCCAGGTGCTATATAAGCAGTTCCTTTTTGCAATATCATCCCCTGCTCAGCTTCAATCACTTCTAGCGGGCTGAAGGTATTCAGTCGCTGGGCTAGTGATTTGGTAAAGTTAGGCGGCATATGCTGCACAATAACAATAGGCGCTGGAAAATCTGCAGGAATCTTCTCCAGAAATACCTTTAGAGCACGTGGTCCACCTGTAGAGCACCCCACGGCAACCAACTTTTGCAGATCATTACTCCCATACTTCCGGACCTGAGGATTTGCAGGAGCGTCATAAGACACTTCCACTTTAGGTTTAGGCAACGGTTTTGGTGGGGTAGCGTTATTCTCTACTCTTGACCTTGCATTACTCTTTTCTGATAAAGGTGGTGGAGTAGAGATTAATGGTTTTGCTGCTCTTTTAGGAACAGTATGATCTAACGGTTGCTTCACCCGCGGTTTTTTGGTCACTTCATTTTTGAGTGAAGCTTTAGGTTCTACCTTGGGTTTGCCGGGCATCACTCTCGGTACAGTTGGCGGTGCGACTTCTACTGGCGGTATGTCTGGCAACTTAAATGCAGAAGCACGTGCTTCGCGCTGCTCCCGGGCCATCATAGCCTCTTTCATTTGTTCCCTTAAGGATTCTCCCACTCCCATGATATCCTGAGAGTTGGTAATCGAAGGTTTACGAATAAAGTCAAAAGCGCCCCATTCCAGTGCAAGAATGGTTTCCTTCATGCCCTCTTCATTGATCCCTGACAGCATAATCACTGGCAGAGGGTCTGAGGCCATTATTATTTTCAGCGCTTCCAGGCCGTTCATTTCTGGCATTTCTACATCCATAGTAACCAGATCTGGACGAAGCTCATTAATTTTTTCGATAGCCTCACGACCGTTTTTTGCTGTTGCCGTCACCTGAAAGTCAGCGTCATTTTCAATTAAATCGGAAATGATCTTGCGCATAAATGCCGAATCATCAACAACCAATACTTTATATGGCTTCATATCATTTCCACCTCTGTCCCAAATTCAGAACAACTATTTACTTCGCTTTAACCATTTATGGATAAAGCCTTTAATCCCTTGGACTTTTGTGGTCTTTTTAGAATCAATGGTCAAATAACTTAGGGCAAGCCGATGTATATCCTTTGCAGCAATACTGTTTGGAAAAGCCAATGTGAAAGGCGTTTGCCTTTTGACAGCCTGCACTACATGGGCATCTGAGCTTATATGACCAAGATAAGAAATATCTAATTGCAAAAAACGACTGGCGGCCATTCGGATCTTGTCGCTTGTCGATATAGCTTCCCTTTCATCACCTGCCTGGTTCACAATCAATTTAAAGGAAGTCTCAGGATAGGTACGATTCACAACCTTCATTAATGCGTATGCATCTGTGATAGCTGTTGGTTCTGGTGTAGTAACGACTAAGCAATCGTCGGCAGAAGTTATAAACTTCATCGTTTCCTTAGATAATCCAGCACCTGTATCGAACAAAATATAATCCATGCTGTCCGCGATAAGTGCTATCTGATTTGTGAAATAATCAAGATCAGACTCTGAAAGAGTAAATAGCTCATCCATTCCAGAGCCACCAGCTATAAAAGGGAGCGAATTCGGACCGTATTGAATAATCTGCTCGATATCCGCTTCTCTTTTTAACAAATGATAAAGATTATATCTCGCCGATACGCCCATCAACACATCTATATTAGCCATGCCGATATCTGCATCGAACAGCAAAACCCGTTTGCCCATAGCCTTTAAAGTTAGAGCGAAGTTAAGTGTAAAATTCGACTTACCAACGCCCCCTTTACCACTACACACCGTAATGATCCTGGCGGATGATCCCCCTCTTACAGCTACTTTAGAATCCTGACTGGATACAAGCTGTCTTAAGGATTGTGCCTGATCCATCATGTTTCACCTGTTCCAAGAAGCAACTCACTAAGCTGTCCTTTGGTAGCCATAAGCAGATCATCAGGTACATTTTGACCATCAGTCATATAAGACAAGGTAAGTGGGAAGTCATTCAGGACATTAAAGAGCGGGCCGTAACTCCCCGTCTCATCCAGCTTTGTGAAAATAACCTTATCCAGTCTATATCTGCCGAAATGCTCTGCAATAAGTTTCATATCACGGCTTTTGGAGGTCAGGCTAAGCACAAGATAGGTTTCACTTCTCAATTCCTTCGCAAGCAAGCTTTGCAGTTCTGCTACTAGCATATCATTGCGATAATTTCGGCCAGCTGTATCCATTAATACTAGATCACAACTCTCCAAGCGAAAGAGTGCTCTTTGCAAATCTCCTGGCGATTGGACAACCTCCAGTGGAACATTGAGGATAGCAGCATAGGTTCGCAACTGTTCAACAGCTGAGATTCTATACGTATCGGAGGTGATAAAACCTACCTTGCGTCCGTGCTTAAATAGCTGTTCTGCCGCAAGCTTAGCTATGGTTGTGGTCTTTCCAACTCCAGTGGGTCCGGCAATATATACAATTTGAGTATCCCGGGCAATTCCATCAGCAATTCGTCCCGTCAGGAAACCATCAATCTGTTCTTTAAGAGATCCCATAAATTTCTCAGGTCCCCAAGTACGCCCTTCATCTACCCAACGTTCCGAGATGTTACTGATCCATTCCTCAACAAGCACAGCATCCATTTCTTGCTCTAATAAAAGATCCCGTAGCTCCTGCAGACTGTCTGGCAGTTCTCTTCCACCTGAGGATTGTCTGGCAATTCGCTCCATCCAGAGCTTCATATCTCTAATCTCACGTAGAACATCATTTTCGAGAGCAGTGGCAACCTCTGGCGATTGTTCTAATCCTAATGATTCATACAACGCTGATACAGAAGGTGCATCTTCCAGATTTAATTCAGGAAGTTTTTGCTCAGGTACTGGCTCCGGATGCTTGGCTATCGATTCTTGTACATTGATAGCTTCCGATAAGGCTGCGGCAATCTCCGCAAACGTCCGTGACTCTTCTGGCTTTTCTAATGAAAAAGAAGGTACGGAAGGTATAGAAGGTGTAGTTGAAGCAGATGACGCTTTTTGATAAGCCTGTGGTACTGCACTCCGTGGAATGTTCATCGCTGGCGCAGCCGGCTTTTTTGGAACATTATTCTTCTCTGCCTTTTCTACTGCTGCTACAACTTCTATTTTTTTCTTCTTAAATAACCCTAAAAATCCGCCGATTTTGATTTCCTTTGTACTTAAAATGACGGCCTCGCTCCCAAGCTCGTTGCGAATGGAAAGCATGGCGTCAGGCATCGAATCGACCACGTAACGCTTCACTCTCATAAATTCACCACTCCGACGCTTTGTATTTCAATGTTAGGCTCTAGCTCGCTATAAGACAGTACAGGAATGTCCTGCATCGTTCGTTCAATCACCTGCCGCAAATACATACGAATGGTTGGTGATGTGAGCACTATTGGCTGTTGCCCTGTCTGCAGCAATCGATTGATCTGTTCACTTAACCGCTGATAGATCGTTTGTGTCGAAGTTGGATCAAGGGCCAAATAACTTCCCTGTTCAGATTGTTGCACACTCTCGGAAATTTTCTTTTCAAGATTAGGTCCAACCGTGATGACTTTCAGTGTCTCTCCTACTTGTGAGAATTGCTGAGTAATCTGTCTGGACAAGGACTGACGAACATATTCAGTGAGAATATCCGGATCCTTGGTGTATGTCCCATAATCCGCCAATGTTTCAAAAATCGTAACCAAATCTCTGATCGATATCTTTTCACGAAGCAGCTTAGCAAGCACCTTCTGCACATCCCCAATCGCCAATACAGAAGGAATAAGATCGTCGACGAGCACTGGATAATTATCCCTAAGGTTGTCCACCAGCATCTTAGTTTCCTGTCTTCCTATCAGCTCATGTCCATGACGTTTGATTAACTCCGTCAGATGTGTTGCGACAACAGATGGAGGGTCTACTACAGTATAGCCGGACAATTCAGCCCGCTCTTTAACCGATTCATCAATCCATAATGCTGGAAGCCCAAAGGATGGTTCGATGGTCTCAATACCGTTTATAGATTCATCATCATATCCTGGACTCATTGCAAGGTAATGATTAAGTAATAATTCACCACCGCCGACTGTATTTCCTTTAATTTTTATGACATATTCATTCGGTTTTAGTTGAATATTGTCGCGAATGCGAATAACAGGTACTACAAGACCCATTTCCAGGGCACATTGCCGTCGAATCATGATGATACGATCTAACAGATCGCCTCCCTGACCTGTATCCGCCAAAGGAATAAGACCATAACCAAACTCGAATTCAATGGGATCAACTGACAGCAAATTAATGACACTTTCCGGACTTCGTACCTCTTCAATCTGCTTCTCTTCAACAAGTTGCTCTTCGGCAATCTGTTTCTTATTTAAATTTTGTCCCATACGGTAGGCTGCAAAAGCCAGCAAACCGGCCAATGGGAGCGTTGTAATCATATGTATGGGTGTAAAGAGTCCAAGAAAAGCTACCGTAACTGCGACAATATACAACAATTTCGGATAGGACAATAACTGTCCTGTCAGCTCTTCTGCAAGATTACCTTCCGAAGAAGCTCTAGTAACAATCAAGCCGGCTGCTGTCGAAATCAGCAAAGCTGGAATTTGACTGACGAGACCGTCCCCGATGGTCAATACAGAATAAGTGGATAACGCAGTAGCAAAGTCCATCCCGTGAACCATCATACCGATGATAAATCCACCGATGAGATTGATCAGCAAGATGATAATACTCGCAATCGCGTCTCCTTTAACGAATTTACTCGCACCGTCCATGGCTCCGAAAAAATCCGCTTCGCGTTCTACGTTACGACGACGCTCACGTGCCTGGGTTTCGTTAATCATGCCTGCGTTAAGATCGGCATCAATACTCATTTGCTTACCGGGCATCGCATCCAAGGTAAATCTAGCGCCTACCTCAGCTACGCGCTCTGAACCTTTGGTGATAACAATAAACTGAACTACTACCAAGATCAGAAACACGATAAATCCAACAGCAATTTGTCCGCCAGCGATCCAGCTACCGAAAGTAGATACCACTGAACCGGCATCTCCATAAGTCAGGATCAGTTTTGTAGTCGAGATGTTAAGTGACAGACGAAACAGTGTGGTTACTAGGAGCAATGAAGGGAAAATTGAAAATTCGAGTGCATTTTTCGTATTCATAGCAACCAGAATGATAATTAATGCGATTGAGATGTTAATAACAAGCAAAACGTCCAATAGCCAGGACGGGATAGGCAGAATCATCATAAGCACGATCCCGATGATGCCTAGCAAAACTGTTAAATCTTTAGCTTTCAATGTCCTAACCCCCCCGCCTTATCTCCTCTTACCTTTAAGCTTATATACATATGCCAGCACTTCAGCCACAGCCTGGAACAGATCATTTGGAACGACATCTCCAATCTCTGCCCTTTGGAATAATGCCCGTGCCAGCGGTTTGTTTTCCATAGTCACGACGCCGTGCTCTTTAGCCAGCTCCCGGATGCGAAGTGCTACATAATCCTGCCCTTTTGCTATAATCTGCGGCGCTTCCATCTTGGTACCGTCATATTTAAGCGCAACAGCAAAGTGCGTAGGATTCGTAATGATTACATCCGCATTTGGAACTTCCTGCATCATACGCTGCATGGCCATTCTACGTTGGCGTTCCCTGATCTTACCTTTGATTAGAGGGTCACCCTCCATTTTTTTGTATTCATCCTTGATATCCTGCTTGGACATTTTCAGGCTTTTTTCATGCTCGTACTTCTGATACATGTAGTCCAGAAAAGCCATAGCCAATAGGGCAGCCCCGATTTTCAAGCCAAGACTCATCGTCAGCTTGGCCGCAAATTTAAAAATCCCCTCCGCACTGATATGCGACAGGGATGCAAAGTTCTTCTTTTCTCCCCATAAAGTGCTATATACCAGATAAGCGATAATTAGAAGCTTAAATATGGATTTCAGGAACTCGACAAACGAACGCATGGAGAAAATATTTTTGAACCCTTTTATCGGATTAAGCTTGCTGAATTTAGGGGTGATCCCCTCTCCAGTGGTCATAAAGCCCACCTGCGCCAGATTGCTTACCAGCGCCATAACAAAAACTATTCCAAGTAATGGAGCTAGCAAAATCAGTATTTGTAGTCCATATTTATTAAATAGCAGCGTTATATTCTCAGGAGTTACCTCCAGTGTCATTTGATTCTGAAATACATCCATATATAGCTTCATGAAGCGTTCTTTCATAAAACCACCAAACATCATCAAGCTAACTACTGCTGATAACAATACAACTGCACCGGATAGCTCAGCACTTTTGGCTACTTGACCCTTTTTACGAGCATCTTGCCGTTTCTTCGGGGTTGCTTTTTCCGTCTTTTCACCGGCGAATTGTTGAAGATCCAGTCTATACCGCTTCGTCTTAGGCATAATACGCTCCCCTTACGGTCACCTACGGACTCTTCCCCATGAGATTCAATAAATTCTCCATGGATTCGAACATGATATCAAAGAGATTCTGAAACAGCACAGCCAGACCAGGCATCAGCACTAAAAGCAGTGCAAGACCTATAATGATTTTGAGCGGAACCCCAATAACAAATACATTATATTGCGGAGCCGTTCTCGCCAAGAAAGCAAGGCCAACATCAGTCAGAAACAGCGCAGTTACTAAAGGAGCCGACATTTGAAAAGCGAGTACAAAGGACTGAGCAAATGTTCGAACCAGAAACTCTGACAAACTACCGTCAATCATGCCTAGAAATAAATCATTATTCATAGGAACCCATTTATAACTGTACACAATAGCATCTAGCAGATGGTGATGACCATTCATGCTCAGAAACATTAGCAGGGCTATCATATATTTGAAATTACCAAGAATTGGTGCAGACGTTCCAGTCATAGGATCGATAACATTAGCAATACCGAAGCCAATCTGAATATCAATAAATGAACCTGCTGTCTGAATCGCCATAAACATCAAATATCCAACGAAACCTAGCAATAATCCTATTAATACCTCTCTGGCAATCAGCAAAATATAACTGAAATCCTGCGGGATCGTAAGCCCTGTTCCGTTAGCACTAAAGACAACCAATGCTACAAAAAAAGAAATGCCAATCTTAAAGGTTGTCGGGACCCCTTGTGAAGAAAATACAGGAACGACAACAAAAAAAGCGGTTATTCGACAAAAAATAAGCAAAAAGACGGGTAAACTTTGCAGTATGGTCTCCATGTTCATTGATTAACCAATATACATATAGAGATTACCCAAAATTTGGCTTGTAAAGTCAATCAGCTTCGTGATGATCCACGGACCAAATAGCAATAAAGCCAGTAGCACTGCGACGATTTTGGGAACAAACGCTAGCGTCTGTTCCTGAATCTGTGTCGTAGCCTGAAAAATACTGATTATTAGCCCTACCACCAGACCAAGAATCAGCATGGGTGCGCTGACTTCCAGCACTAAATATACGGCTTGGCTTGCTAGCCCGATTATAAACTCCGTACTCATCCCTCATGCCTCCTCTTTAGGTCAGGTGTTAAAACTAAGAAGTAGTGATTTAATGACTAAGTACCAGCCGTCTACCAGTACAAAGAGCATTATTTTAAAAGGTAATGAAATCATAACCGGGGGAAGCATCATCATTCCCATGGCCATCAGTGTGCTCGCCACAACAATATCAATAATCAGGAATGGTATGAAAATTAAGAAGCCCATTGTAAAAGCTTTTTTCAATTCGCCAATTGCAAAAGCTGGCACCATCACCGTCAGTGGAATATCACTGTATGTAGCCGGTTTAGTAGATCCGGTATAACCGGTGTATTTCATAAATAACAGAAGATCTTTGGTGTTCGTCTGTTTAAACATAAATTCTTTCATCGGATCAGCAGCTTTATCAAAAGCCTCAGTTTGAGTGATTGTCCCCTTCATATACGGCTGCAACGCATTTTCATTCACTGTGGCCAGCGTTGGTGACATAATGAACAGGGTCAAAAACAGAGCAAGTCCTACCAGCACCTGATTCGGAGGCATTGCCTGAGTACCCAGCGAGGTTCTCACAAAACCTAATACGATTACAATTCTAGTAAAGCTAGTCATAAGAACCAGAAACGCCGGAGCAATACTCAGAACCGTAACAAGAAGAAGAATTGATATGGAACTGGTACCACTGCTTGAACCTTCATTACCGACCTGAATATTAACATTAGGTATAGGATCAGCATGTATCGGCGTCATCATAACCACACTGATAATACCGAACAGCAGAATAGCAAGAATTAGCTTCTTTTTCATATATTCCTCGACTCATCCTTAGTAACATCATCCCGAAGCAGCTCTTCCATTTTCTCTTTACGCTCTGGTGCAGAACGAAGCTTGGATTGCAGAGTCTCGTAAAAAGATGATGTTTCACTAAGTTCAATTTCCTGAGATGGAACCTCCCCACGCAGCTTTACCTTTACCTTGGCAATAAGCGGTGCGAGGAAATTATTCTGGTTAGAGGACTGATCCTCAAATGCCGCAATGATCAATGCTACCTCATCCGGATCGGTGACTTTATCCAAAATGGATATATTCTCACCAATCCCGATTAAGTAAAGACTGCTTCCCAGTTCGATAACCTGCATCGACTTATTAGGTCCAAGCCCTATTGCACCAAGCGTTCTTATGGAACGGTTGCTCATAAAGGTCTGATTACGTCGTCCAAGAAAACGAATTAGTACCACTATAAGTACAATGATTATCGCCAGGACAATAATAACTTTAAACAAATTCAGCAGGGTGTTACTGCTTCCGAGCGTTTCGGAATATAACATGACTTTATCCTACGCGCCCAACGTTTTGTTAATAGCTTCGATAACCCGGTCAGCTTGGAAAGGCTTCACAATAAAGTCTTTAGCTCCTGCTTGGATTGCATCGATAACCATAGCCTGCTGGCCCATGGCTGAACACATAATAACCTTTGCAGCCGGATCTACTTTTTTGATTTCTTTCAGGGCGGCGATTCCGTCCATCTCAGGCATAGTAATATCCATCGTGATGAGGTCCGGACGCAGTTCCTTGAATTTTTCTATCGCTTGAGAACCGTCCTGAGCTTCGCCCACTACTTCAAATCCGTTTTTCGACAAAATGTCACGGATCATCATTCTCATAAATGCTGCATCGTCCACGATTAGAATTCGGTTAGCCATTTTTACAAAATCCTCCCTAAGTATGCTTATTGTAATTTCTGAATTCGGTCCCACTGGCTGACGATATCCGTAACGCGTACGCCAAAGTTTTCGTCGATAACAACGACTTCACCTTTGGCAATAAGCTTGTTGTTAACCAAAATATCTACAGGCTCACCTGCGAGCTTGTCCAGCTCAATAATTGAGCCTTGTGACATTTCTAAAATATCTTTGATCTGCTTCTGGGTCCTTCCTAATTCTACGGTTACTCTAAGCGGTATGTCCATCAATAAATTTAAATTATTTTCATCAATATGACCAAAGGCCCCACCATTCAGATTTGCAAATTGCACAGGCTGTACATTTACATTGCGATTTGCCTCAGAATTAAGCGGTGGTGTCTGTCCATATGGCATCCCTTGCGGTGGCATACCGTATGGTGGCATCCCAGGCATTCCGTATGCTGGCATACCCGCTGGAGGATAATAATACCCGCCTTCTGGCATCCCTGGATACGGTGGCATACCCTGCGGTGGATATGGTGGTTGCGTTCCTCCTGCGGGCTGTGAGGGCGCCTGTTGCACCGGAGGTGCTGGAGGTGGTGTCTCAGCAGAATTAGTCACGGCAGGTGTTTCAGCCATTGTGACCGCTGCCTCCTCCTCTGCAGGACTAACATCACCAAGAAGCATGGATACCATATCTTTTGCGAACTGAACAGGCAAGAGCTGCATAATAGTAGAATCTATCAAATCACCAATTTTAAGCCGGAACGAAATACGAATTAGGGTCTCATCGTCTGGCAGACTGCCTACTCCTTCTCCGCTGGACATATTTAAAATGTCGATACCCGGAGGTGAGATATTAACAAACCGATTAAAAATCGTAGACATCGATGTAGCAGAAGAACCCATCATTTGATTCATAGCTTCTTGCACAGCGCTAATATGAATTTCATTCAACTCTTCATCCTTAGGTTCGCCAGCACCGCCAAGCATCAGATCGGCAATAACCTGCGCATCCCTAATCTTAATAACAAGTGAGTTAATCCCTTGAAACCCATCCACATATTGAACGTGAACAGCTACATGCGGTTTAGGAAAAGCGATTTCAAACTCCCCGCGTGTAATGATCGAAACTTGAGGGGTTGTAATATCTACTTTTTTCCCTAGTAAAGTGGAAAGTGCTGTTGCTGCACTGCCAAACGTTATATTACCAATTTCGCCCAAAGCATCCTGTTCAAACGGTGTTAGATAGTCATCTACCGTTTTCTCCGTAGGAGCTAATGAGCCCTCCGCAGATTGTCTCAGAAGGGCGTCGATTTCTTCTTGGGATAAATAATCTTTACTCGTCAAATTCTTCAACTCCTTCATTGACAATTTCGTCTATTTGCACGGCTACCCGATCTTTAACCATTCCGGGACTTCCGATGAACTTAAGCTTCTCCCCTACCTTAATCGACAGTCCAGAATCTACGTTTCTATTGAGAGAAATCACGTCACCGACGCTAAGCCCTAGGAATTCAGATATGGATAAGCTCGATTCTCCAAGTTCAGCAACAATCGGCAGCTTCGCTTTATGAACTCTAGCTCTAATGGCCAGAAGCTCATCTTCATCCCGCGTCTTCTTCTCTGTCACAAACCATTGGTGAACAGAAAGTCTGGACATGATAGGCTCTAGAACGACATGCGGTATACAAAGATTGATCATGCCTGTTGTGTCTCCAATTTTGGTACTTAGAGAGATTAATGCAATGGTCTCATTGGGCGATACAATCTGCATGAACTGCGGATTCGTCTCAAGAGCTTCCATCCGCGGATGAATATCCAGCACCGTTTTCCAAGCCTCCTGCAGACTCTCAAAACATCTACTAAAGATGCGCTCCATAATTGTTGTTTCGATCTCAGTAAGAGCATTAATCTTAGAAGGTGCAGTTCCAAAGCCTCCAAGCAACCTGTCCAGCATAGCAAAAGCAATGTTAGGATGAACTTCCATTACCATGCGGCCCTCTAAAGGTTCTGCTTCAAAAATGTTCAATATCGTCATTTTCGGTATGGAGCGAATAAATTCATCATAAGGGAGCTGCTCTACTTGAACGACATTAATCTGAACGAAGGTGCGCAATTGGGCTGAAAAATACGTTGTAAGATAACGGGCGAAATTGTCATGTATCCGTGTAAGACTGCGGATATGATCTTTGGAAAAGCGGACAGCCCGTTTAAAGTCATAAGAGCGGATTTTCTTCTGAGTTTCTTCCTTTTTAAGTTCATCGGCGTCCATCTCACCTGAAGAAAGTGCAGCAAGTAGAGCATCAATTTCGTTTTGTGATAGTACATCAACCAATTCAATCACCCCCCCATCAAAGAATTATCAGGAATAAAGCTACACAGAAGCCAAAAGGAATTTGGTGATTTCGATCTGAGTAATTTGGCCCTCAGTCAATGTCTTATTGATCAGATTAATAAGCTTACTGCTAAGCTGATCTTTTCCATTCGCTCCATTAAGGTCCTCAGGTTTGGTATCTGCAAGCGTCTTGATAATTATTGGTTTGATTTTGATCTCTTTTATTTTTTCGAATTCTTCCTTTGATTTCGCAGAACTCAGTTGGAAGGCGAAATCTACTTGAAGGATAAAATCGGGATCAGCAAGATTTGTTTTGATATCAATGATCTCTGCCGTCAATTCGACGATTTCATCTGCAGTTAAATGTTTTGTTTCCACATTTTGAACAGCAGCACTTACCTCGTTCGTATCTTTCGGAAAGATCCTGTCCATTAGTAAAAATGCGGCGACCACGATCAGAGTAATCGCTAGTAATATCGTGATGAGCCACGGCATCATCTTTTTCATGTTAGCTCCTCCATTGACTGGATTTTAATGGTGGCAGCATATGTGCCTATGTCCCTGTTATAATCCCGGATCTTCGTAATAACCTCATCGGCTTTTTCGAGAACGATCAGTCTTTTTCCGGTTACGAGCGTAATATATGTATCCGGGCTTTCTTCTACCATTTCGACCAGTAGGGCATTGATCCACATCGGTGTTCCATTTAATCTTGTTACCGATATCATAACAGGCCTCCTAACAAAATAGGGGGAGGAGTAACTCCCCCACGACTCCGCATGAACCATTTAAGAAAATATAGAATTTATTGATTAAATTAACGCTTCAGGTTTACTACTTCCTGCAGCACTTCATCAGAAGTTGTGATGATACGGGAATTCGCCTGGAATCCACGCTGTGATACGATCATTTCTGTAAATTCATTGGTAAGATCCACATTGGACATTTCCAGCTGTCCAGAGATGATTGCCCCGGTGCCATCTTCTGTATTGTTCGCTGTAGTCGGAACTAGTTCGCCTTCTGCATTCGCATTAAGTGTCATACGATACAGATTGCCTCCGATTTTCTCCAGACCAGATGGGTTAGTAACCTTGGCTACACCAATCTTCACCCCAGCTCCAGTCGTTCCATCTTCCATGGTCTGAACAATTGTTCCATCATTAGAGATAGAAAACGCCGTTACATCGTCACCTAATTGAATGATCCCACCGTCGGAATCTAAAACATGAAGTCCGTCAGCGGTAACCAGATTACGCGCAGCGTCAATGTGGAAATCTCCGGCGCGGGTCAAAAATGCAGTATCTTGATCCTCAGTAAGCTTAACCAGGAAAAAACCATCTCCATCGATACGTAAATCTGTTGGGTTGTTGGTGGTTTGAGCACTACCAGCTAAATGTAGGGTATCTATAGAAGCAATACTAACACCTAGTCCAACTTGTTTCGCATTTACCCCACCTTGACCATCCTCACCCGGTGCAGTAACACCAGAAACGGTTTGGCTCATAATATCCTTGAACATAACACGTCCGGATTTAAACCCGATAGTGTTTACGTTAGCAATATTATTACCGATTACATCAAGCTTAGTTTGAAAGCCTCTCATTCCTGAAACCCCTGAATACATTGATCTTAACATGTTTAATGTCCTCCCAGATTATAGAGTCCTAATAACTTTCCAAGTGAATTGGGACCGCGTCAGTCGGTCAGCGGCCGCCTCGGCTTTCCGTTAGGACCAGCCTATTATGAAATCACTATTGCACTATCGATTTGTGTAAATACATTATCTTTGATCGAGTTACCATCCATAGCAGTAACTACTGTGCGATTAGGAACGCTAACGATAAACGCTAAATCCTTCATTAATATCAAGGATTCTTTACTTCCCTTAGCAGCAGCTTTGTCCACAGCAGATGAAATTTGATCCAGCTGACCGCTTCCAAGCTCTATCCCTCTTTGTTCTAGGCGCTTAGCAGCATGATTGCTGAATTTTAATAGTTTCTGTTGCAGTAAACTCTCAAAAGAAGCTTCCCCCGCCACAGACTGCTTAGGCAGCGAAGATCGTTGTAACGTTGTAGAATGCAGGGACGCAGGATACAGTTGGCCTATAGTAAGCCTGTCACTCATATGCTCGCCCCGCTTCCTCCGCTATTCTCCGGAGTATTACTATCTGTACCAGAACCGCTTTCTGGTGTTGCTGCGGCATTCTGAATTTGTGTAATATCGGTTAAAGCAATTCTGTCTTTTCCCACAACCGCATATTGAATACCATTGCTAACAACGATAGATTCAACATTACCTGTCTTAGGCAGCTTTGTGGCGGTGTCTGTCCAAGTAATATCTTTACCAATCAACCCGGATACAGATCCAAGGGACTGATTCATAGCATTAAGCTGAGTAGAGATATTCATCAATTGCTCCACGGATGTAAACTGGGCCATTTGCGCAATAAATTCTTTATCTTCCATCGGTTGCATCGGATCTTGATTTTGCAGCTGAGTAATCAAAATCTTCAAAAACTGATCCTTACCTAAAGTAGAATTACCCGTTGTGCGTGCACTAGAGTTGGGAGTTGTATAATTCCACTGATCTTTAGTAGAGACCGGAACTGTTGTCGCCATAACCACTCACCTCTCTTTCCTTTGTTATTAAAGTTAAGCCTTAGCAGAAAAAGATCCACCTTGGGACTGATCTTCTTGTCCCGCGTTTGAAACCCAGTCCTTCCATTCACCATTCAGCTCTGCGGCTAGAACAGCATCACTGGCTTCCTCTCTGCTTTCTTTGGAACGTCTACCCTGCTGTCCACTTCCGGAATTAGGTTGGCGTCCTTCCTGCCCCCATTGCGAATTGAGTGGGGTATTATTTTGCGTAACTTCCAGCTTCTCCACTTGAAGACCTTGAGATTGCAATGCAGCGCGAAGCTGGTTCATTTGTTGTTCCAGCATATCTTTAGCGCCGGTATGTTCAGTCATGAACTGGGCAACTAAATGACCATTTTGCATGGTGATCTTAACATCAACTTGTCCGAGATTTTCTGGAAAAAGGGATATAGTCGCTTCAGCGATCCCACCTTTTTGCACAATCTCTAATTTGCCTGTAATGAAACCTGTCATTTCTTGAGCAAATTGCTGAACCGGAACAGGCGCTGCTAGCACTTCAGCCTTCAGCGGTGCTGTAATTCCTCCGCGCAGAGATAACTGCCCCGCAGTAACAACCTCATGATCCCCTTCGTTAGCTGTAATTCCTAGCGGGGAATCTTGAGCAGATTCTGTTGTCTTCGTTTCCCCGGTTACGCCTGTCTTGATTAACGGTGTGTTCGCAGTCTCTGCTTCAGCTTCTTGCACAGTTCCTGATGTCACAGGCGAGCTTACAACCGTATCATTTTTCACTACAACAGCTTCTCCGGAACGACTGCTCACATTCTGAATTGTTTTATCCGTTTGGTTATTTTTGCTTTCAGTAATAACGGGCTGTTGTAAGGAAGAATCAGAATTAATACTCACATTGCTGGTCTTTCCCTTCCCCTTATTAGTGTTAGAGGAGGACTCTTCTAAAAGCGATGTGAAATTATTCAATAAACTGATTCCCTTAGTTGCAACTTCCTCATTGCCACTTACTGCAGCTTCTTGAATCATAGAAACTAAACTTTGCAAGTCATCTTGAACTGCAAATCTTAATGTATCAGCATTCTGTGCCAATGGTGACAAGCTTCCAGCCACTTCTGCTTCCGTTGTAGTAGTACCATTCTCTGCAGCATGGCTTCCAGATAGAAGTGCAGATACCTGAAGAATCCAAGCTTGCAAGGCTACCAACAGAGCTGGATCACTACTGATACTTTCATCCAGCTTCTCAACATCAGCAGCAAGTTTTTCAAGGAGCTCACCCTTCTGAGTGTCTTGCCCTGCTTGCTCTTCTCCAGTCGGCTGCACTTCCTTTAACAGGCCTTGCAGCAAAGAAGCTAGATTTCCCAATAGGGGTTCAGCTGGAGTCGACGGGGTGTTGGTATTGCCTCCCATGGTTTGTACCAGGGTTTGAGCAAATGGTGCAGCCGTCGTTGTTGTGCCCGTTGTAGTCGATGAACTCCCGTTTACTGCAGTTGCGTTTGCACTGACAAGCGATTGAACGACTAAACTCATTTATTTTTCACCTCCTTTCCCTATCTATTTAGCACCCATCAGACGATTAACAATTTTCGCAGTTTGCGCGCTATCATTTTTAGTCATTTCTCCCAAAATAGATGAACGAACACTATCACTTACGGTATTCATAATCGTCACGACCTTATCAGGGCTAATCTTGTACATTTCTCCTAGTAACGATGCCGCATTAGCAGGAGTCATTGAGCTGAAGGTCTGATTCAACTTTTCCTTATCCAAATTCTTACTGGTTGTTGTTGATGCTGTTGTGCCGGCATCTTTCTTCAATCTAGATTGAAGGGCTGCGATCGCCATGTCACTCGAAGATGTGGTTTCTTTTAACTTAATCGTTACATCTGCAGCCTTTTGCGGATCCATTTTTTCCAAAATCGCAGTTTTACTCGCTTTATTCATGACACTGAAGATCTGTACCATTTCTTCTGTAGTTAAATTCTCCATGATCGGTGCAGCCTTCGAAGCTTTCATGCCCGCATACAGCTTAGCCAAATCAGAAACCTGTTTCTGATAAGGATCTTCAGTTTCTTCTGTGCTTGCCTCTGCGGTTTCAGCTTCCTTCTTCATACCCTCAATCTGTGACTCTAGCGCCTGAACCTTGGTATCCTGGGCTGTTTTTTCATCTGTAACCTTCTTCAGGTTTTCTTCCTGCTGGGCGAGCTGAGCTTTAAGCTCCTTTATCGTTGTCGCTGAGCTCACTTCCTGCTTTTTGCTTTCTTCCTTCGGTTTAGAAGGATCTGCAGGCGGATCAGGAACCCATTTTTCCAGGATAGGAATTTTATTCGCAACTTCAAGCACATTATTACGAATGTCCATATTAAAAAGCGTCAACAGTACTCCAAGCAGTACTAGCGTGAAGATAATCGGTATCATTAAGAATAAGAACCGCTCAAATTTCCCCGCTGACCCTTCGTTTTCAAGTTCCATATCATTATCAATATTAGCCACTAGCGGAAACCTCCCGGGTTAGAGGGATTTCATCGCGAAGCGGACGGTTGCCATCTCATCCAGTTCGTTTTGTTCCCGTAAAATCATACTTTGCTGAAACAGTGTCTCAGCCTTGTCTTTTGCCTTCAACCATACTTTTTCATCTAAAACCTTAGTGCTTAACTGATCTTGTTTCTTCTGGACTTCTTGATGTGCACGGCTAATGTCCGTATGCTTACGGGCAATGCATTTATCCAGATATTCCACATACTCCTGCATTTCACGAATCTTAATCATAGGTGTCTTTTGCTCTGCGGCATTTTGTAAGGATAGCATGATAGCACTCCGCTGAAAGATGAGTTCATCCAGGCTTCTTTCCTGTGCCTGCAATTCTCCAAGCGCGCTTGAGAGCATCCATTCTGCCTGTGTCTTCTCATTGCCCTTCAAGTCAACGACTTTTTGAAAAGTATAATGAAACCTCATAATACCGAATCAACTCCTTGAGAACTGTGAAATTAAAGACTGTTGAACTTCAGCCAGCGTAACTTTTTCATTCACCTTTTGTTTGGTGAAATCCCATATACTGTCGATAAATTCCATCGACTCGTCAATTTGAGCATTAGAGCCTCTTTGATAAGCTCCAATATTAATCAAATCCTCTGAATCCTTATAAACGGCCATAAGGCGTTTCACATTCTCCGCTGCTGCAATCTGTTCTTCTGGAGCAATATCCTTCATTACTCGACTTATGCTGGAAAGAACATCTATTGCTGGAAAGTGTCCTTTGTTAGCAATATTTCGATTGAGTACAATATGTCCGTCAAGTATCCCTCGGACTGCATCTGCGATTGGCTCGTTCATGTCATCACCATCAACCAGTACCGTATAGAAGGCTGTTATAGAGCCTGTAGGACCTGTACCGGCGCGTTCCAGCAGTTTGGGTAAGCTGGCAAACACCGAAGGTGTATATCCCCGCATGGCTGGCGGTTCTCCAACTGCAAGTCCAACTTCACGTTGGGCCATGGCATAACGGGTGACCGAATCCATCATCAGCATTACATTAAGGCCACGATCGCGGAAATACTCGGCAATCGTTGTAGCGATAAGCGCACCTTTTATGCGAATCAATGCAGGTTGGTCAGAGGTAGCAACAATTACTACGGATCGCTGCAAGCCCTCTGGTCCCAAATCACGTTCGATGAAATCCAATACTTCTCTGCCACGCTCACCAATCAGAGCAATAACATTTACGTCGGCCGATGTATTCCGGGCAATCATCCCCATCAAAGTACTCTTGCCGACCCCCGAGCCAGCAAAAATACCGACCCGTTGTCCCTTGCCAATCGTTAGCAAACCGTCAATCGCTCTCACACCAATACTGATGGGTTCCTGCACCCGCGGTCTATTAAGTGGATTGGAAGGAATATTAAAGGTAGAGCTATGTGGCATTCGTGCTGGAATGAGAGAGCCATCAAGCGGCTGCCCCAGACCATCCAGTACTTTTCCTAACAATTCAGAACCTACTTGCACGCTAAGCGGCTTACCAGTGCCCACTACATCACAACCAGGTCCAATCGCCTGCAGTTCACCAAGTGGCATCAATAGTACCTTGTTATCACGGAAACCAACGACCTCAGCTTGCAGCGGTTTGTTTCCTTTAGAAGGGTAGATGTAGCATACATCACCTATACTTGCGTCAGGACCTTCCGATTCAACCATTAGACCGATTACCTGCGTCACTTTCCCATTGATCCTCACCGGATCGAGATTACGAAGTTGCTCCTTATAACGGTTGCTATTAAGCATCGTCTTCCCCATTTCTCTGCTCATCGGTGTCCAGCGCAATTCTTACCAGCTCTTTCTTGATCTCTGCGAGCTGAGTGTCGATTCGAGCATCAATGCTGCCAAAGGAAGAGCGGATAACACATCCTTGGTCTTTTACCGTTGAGTCGGGCAAGATTTGCAGTTCAGCCTGTGAATCAACAGCTAGTGATAATTCTTCCCGAGCAGCATTCACAAAAGCGAACTGCGCTGGGGATACACAAAGTGAGATCAAACCCTGTTCTCGCTTACGAGCCAGATTTTTGCGAATTAAGTCCATTGCGAATTGTGGTTCTACCGTTAACTGCTTGTCCACAATTTTCTCTGCAATATCACAGCTTAACTCTACTAAAAAAGGCTCTGCTTCCTGAATAATCACTTCTCTTGCTTTATACGCCTCAGTCAAAACAGCACGCGCTTCTTCCATCATCTCTGCGATCTTATGCTTCATCTCTTCCTCAGCCTGAGAAACACCTTCCTCATAACCTTGCTGATGAGCTTCAGCTTTGATAGCTTCGATCAGATGTTCATCCTGCTCACGCCGTTGTTTCCACCACTCTTCAGCCTCCGCTTTCGAGGACTCTACAATCTGTTCCGCTTCAAGAGATGCATTCCGAACCTGCTCTTCAGCAAAATCCTGAGCGTCCTTAAGCATTTGCTTACGCGTCTCTTCTGCCTCTTCACGTGCGGGATCATGATAGTCAGTCTCGCTTAAAGTCTCCTCGGGAACGGGCTCCTCAGTTAGGCCCGCATATTGCCGGGCCTGTTCCAGTCTCTTAAAGACATCAACCGGAACATACTGGGAGTGTTTGATCAGCTTAGACAATGATGTCATCTCCTCCGCCACGAGCGATGATAATTTCACCAGACTCTTCGAGTCTGCGGATCGTGCCTACAATACGAGTCTGTGCTTCTTCAACATCACGCAGCCGCACAGGACCCATGTATTCCATTTCTTCTCGGAACGTTTCTGCCATACGCTTGGACATATTTCTGAAAATAACATCCCGTACTTCTTCGCTGGCAACCTTGAGTGCAAGCTGTAAATCCGCATTATCGATATCACGAACAATGCGCTGTATTGAACGATTGTCCACATTAACAATATCTTCGAATACGAACATCCGTTTTTTGATCTCTTCGGCAAGCTCTGGATCTTGAATTTCGAGAGAATCCAGAATCGTACGTTCTGTCCCCCGGTCAACCCCATTCAAGATTTGTACAATTGATTCGATACCACCAGCATTTGTATAATCCTGGGTTACTGTAGCGGAAAGCTTCTGCTCCAGCACACGTTCAATTTGCGTAATTACCTCTGGAGAGGTACTGTCCATCACAGCAATTCTTCTAGCCACCTCTGCCTGCTTCTCTTGAGGAAGCGAGGAAAGGATTGCAGCAGCTTGTTCAAATTGCAGATAAGACAATACAAGTGCAATAGTCTGTACATTTTCATTCTGGATAAAGTTGAGAATCTGATTAGGATCCGCTTTTCGTGCAAAATCGAAAGGTCTTACTTGCAATGTTGCAGTCAGACGATTAATGACCTCCATTGCTTTTGTTGACCCAAGCGCTTTCTCCAGAATTTCTTTAGCGTAGTTAATACCGCCTTGTGATATATATTCCTGGGCGAGGCATATCTGATGGAATTCAGACATGATCGACTCTTTTTCACCGCTGTCCACTTTGCGAACATTAGCAATTTCAAGAGTCAGCTGTTCAATCTCCTCGTCTCTTAAATGTTTGAAAATTTGCGCCGATACCTCGGGCCCTAGTGTGATAAGCAGGATCGCAGCTTTTTGACGGCCACTAAGTCCCTGCTGGCTAGCCTTTGCCATTAGTTCACCTCTGTTCGTCTGCAAGCCATGTACGCAGCAGATTTACGAATTCGTCTGGCTTCTTCTTGGCCAAACTTTCCAATTGCTTACGAACTTGACTTTCATTCGTCACGCTCTCCAAGTTAATAGAAGGAAATTCAGTAGGAACCTGCAATGGAATGTCTTCATCTTCCTCTTCCACAGTCTGTTTACGACTCCGGTAGATTAGATATCCTCCACCTGCTCCAACCAGCAATGCTGCTGCTCCGATAGCCCATATCATCCAAGAAGCGAGACCACCTTTAACGGTGTTGGCATCGGTGCCACCAAATTGTTGCGAGTAGACCGAAACCTTTTTGGTCAAATCAGCGTCTGTATATGTAGTACCTGAATCTGCAAGAGAAGCGCGAACAATATTCACCAAAATATTTTGAATTGCAGCTGATGTTGCATCATCTAAACTTTTTTCTCCTGAAGGTGGTTCAACTGCAACATTTATGGTTAAGTCTTTAACAGTATACGGACTAGCAATAACATCTTTAGTAATTCGGTTAACTTCGAAGTTCCTCGTTTCCGAAGATTCCTCCGAGGTAGAAGTATCCGCACCCGCATTAGAAGGATAGCCCGTAACATCTTGAGAACCAGTGCCAGCCACTCCGCCAGTCGTGTTACCTTGACCCGAATACGAATTACTAATTATTTGTGAACTGATCTCAATCCCCCTCATGTTCTCTGTATCCACAGGGGTAACAAGATCTTCCTTCCGGTTTTCCTTGTCAAAGTTCAACTTTGAGAACACAAGAACATCCACTTTATCAGGACCGGTAAGAGTGCTAAGGAATTGTTTCACATTTTTCTTTACTTCTTCTTCGAATTTCTTCTGAAGAGCGAAGTTTTCTTCAACTTGGTTTGTGACACCAGCCTGTCCACCTTTAGCTGTTGGCATTAATTCAATTTCATTATTTGCAATGGTAATGTTGTCAATTGGTAAATTAGGCACAGCAGTTTTCACAAGATTGAAATACCCGTCAATATTGTCTTGGGTAGGTCTAAATCCTGGATCAAATGAAAGCACAACGGATGCAGACGCCTGCTCCTGATCAGCCTGTGAGGCAAAAACTGTCTCTTTAGGCAAATTAATCAGCACTTTTGCATCTTTAATCCCTTGCATACGTCTCATTAACTGTTCAACTTCACCGTTTAATGCATTATTGTACTTCACGTTAAACTCGCTATCTGTTGTACCTATCATTGACGAATTTTCGTCAAAGACTTTATATCCGATAGAGCCACCTTGAACAATCCCCTGAGAACCGATATCCACCTTGACCCGAGCTGCTTCTGTACTTGGTACAGAAATACTCTTTCCATCTTGACTTAATCGGTATGAAACACCTGCTGAATCTAAGGCTTTCATTACTCCAGCCGAATCCGTACTGTCCAAATCTTGAAATGCTACTTCATATTCTGTTTTTGAAAGCTGCATGGTCATAACTACGATTATTATTAGAATGATAAACAATGTTGAAAAGAATAAAATCTTCTGTTTACCACTAAATCTGTTCCAATACAAGAGAACCTTCTCCCGATATTGGGCAAATCTTTCATTCACAGTGTCACCCCATCCGAAACTAAGCTAGGATTTATTATATTTGAGTTCTCATAATTTCTTGATAGGCTTCAATCACTTTGTTCCGGACTTGTGTAGTCAACTGTAAACTCAGTAGAGCCTGTTGGGAAGAAATCATCACTTCGTCAATGTTCACTTCTCCCAATACAAATTTATTACTCATATCCTTAGCTTGTTGTTCCTGATCAGCCACTTTATTGAGCGCATCCTCAAGATAAGAGCCAAAGCTCTCCATCGAATTAGCAGGAGTGGATGAAACTTCGGAAGATGTCGGTTTCATTGCAAGCTGCTGTACAGCCTGAACCCCATTAGATATATTCTGTATCAACTGTTTCCCCCCCTTAAGTTAATTAACATTCATTTATCTACCAATTTCGAGTGCCTTGCTTACCATAGCTTTGGATGCATTAAGCATCGTAACATTGGCATCATAAGAGCGAGATGCAGATAACATATCAACCATTTCTTTGGTAATGTCTACGTTTGGCATATAGACATATCCTTCAGCATCCGCATCGGGATGGCTCGGATTGTATACCGGCTTCAATGGTGAAGTGTCTTCTATGATCGACTGCACCTTAACCCCTTCATTGCTATTATTCATTTTCGAATTTAGTATATTCGAGAATTTATTACTTTCGTTCGTTTCCAAAACAACCAACTTACGTCGGTAAGGAACAGCCTTGCCATCCACCACGGATGCTCTTGTAGTTTCAGCATTGGCTACGTTGGAAGAAATTACATCCATCCGCAACCGTTGAGCCGTTAATGCAGATGCGCTGATCCCAAAACTACTTCCAAAGTTCATACTCTCTTATCCTCCTTGAATTACGGCTCGCATCATCGAAATCTGACTGTTAATCTGTTCAACATAAGAACTATACCTAAGCTGATTCTCTGCGCTTAACGCCATTTCGCGATCTACATCCACATTGTTGTCGTTATTGTTCATAGAGGTAGTTTCATCAGTATTTTCAACAGCAGCGGGAACAATTGTGTTGCTGCCAAATTGATAATGCCGGGTATCCGAAACTTTCGCTCTAAGTGTAGATTGGATTCCACTTTCCTGTTGTTGCAGGATACTTTCGAATGAAACATCAGAACGTTTGAAATTGGGCGTATCTTGATTAGCCACATTATTTGCTAGAGCATTTTGTCGTTTATAGGCAGCATCAATGCCTCCCTGCAATCGTTGAAAACTGACACTATTCAGCAATCCCAAGACAATTCCTCCTTTCAAAGCTATCATAATGAAAAGAATTCCACAACTTCCATCAAAAAACCTGCTTGCTTTCGACAAATAAAGAAAAAAATACTCTAAATTTACGGTATTCCGTCGAACGCTGTCGCAATGAATAACACTTAGCATTTTCACATACATTGATTTTCATTTAATTTGTATATTATTACAATAAGAAATAAGCCCTATCTTTTTAGAAAAGACAGGGCTTTTAGCACTTTATTACTATTTATTTACATTTTCAACTCATTTTTTTCTTTTTAATTGCATGTTTTGACATAATTTTACGTTTTCACGACACCAATTTGTAATTTATCTAATCCGTTATGCCCAAATTCAAAATACATAGATTTTTTGTTTTTTTGTCGCTTTAAAGAATATACTGACTTAAATCACGATCCTGAGCTATACTTGCCAATTTCTCGCGCACATACTCCGGGGTAATAACCATTTTTTCTAAAGTCAGCTCAGGTGCTTCAAAAGAAAGATCCTCTAACAGCTTCTCCAAAATAGTATGAAGACGCCGGGCACCTATATTCTCCATATTTTGATTCACTGAAGCCGCTATTTTGGCGATCTCATGTATAGCATCCTTCTGGAATTCCACTTCTAAATTTTCTGTTTTAAGCAGATTCACATATTGTTTAGTTAAAGCATTCTCTGGTTCCGTCAAAATAGAAACGAAATCCTCTAACGTTAGACTACTCAGCTCTACGCGAATCGGAAAACGACCTTGAAGTTCTGGAATCAAATCTGAAGGCTTAGCAATATGGAAAGCTCCGGCAGCCATAAAGAGTACATAGTCTGTCTTCACAGGACCGTATTTCGTCATAATGGTCGAGCCCTCTACAATCGGCAAAATATCCCGTTGCACGCCTTCACGCGACACATCCGGTCCAGACCCTTTTCCCTGACTCGCTACTTTATCGATTTCATCAATAAAAATAATACCTGATTGTTCAGCCCGAGTCACGGATTCCTGGATCACATCATCCATATCTATCAGCTTGGCCGCCTCATCCTGAATGAGTACCTTGCGCGCTTCCCGAATAGGAAGCTTACGTTTCTTCGTCCGCTTAGGCAGCAAACTGCCGAACATCTCTTGCATATTCATACCCATCTGGTCATTTCCTTGACCTGCAAACATATCCAGCATAGTTGGCGCTGTATCCTCAACATCAATTTCAATGATGTCATCTTCCAGCTGACCAGCTAACAGCTTAAATCTAACCCCACGGCGGCGTTCACTTAGGCTTCCATCCTGCTCAGCGTCTTCTTTAGAGTCCTCTTGGGCAGAATTCCCTCCAAAAATCATCTCGAAAGGATTCTTTTGTGATTTATTTTTGGAAGAGGAAGGGACTAATATAGAAACAATCCGCTCATTAGCCAGTTCTTCCGCACGATCCTTAACCTTCTCCGTACGCTCAAGCTTCACCATACGAATAGAAGTCTCTACCAGATCACGAACCATAGATTCCACATCTCGACCTACATAACCGACTTCAGTAAATTTAGTGGCCTCCACTTTGATGAACGGTGCATTAACAAGCTTTGCTAGACGCCGGGCGATTTCTGTCTTTCCCACACCTGTAGGTCCGATCATCAAGATGTTCTTAGGAACGACTTCATCACGCAGTTCCTCTGCTAGCAGACTGCGCCGATACCGATTACGAAGCGCAACGGCTACCGATTTCTTGGCTTGCTTCTGACCTACGATATATTTATCCAATTCGGCTACAATTTGACGGGGTGTAAGCGATTGATTCACCATCGTGAATTCCTCCTTGTCTCTATGGCACTGAGTCTATAATTGTTCAACAATAATGTTGGAATTAGTGTACACACAAATTTCAGAAGCTACCTGAAGCGATTCTCTAGCAATATCCGCAGCGGAAAGATTGGGTGCATGACGTTTGAGTGCTCGACCTGAAGCCAGCGCAAAATTACCACCGGAACCAATCGCAAGAACGTCATCATCCGGTTCGATAATTTCACCATTTCCGGAGATCAGGAGCATTCCTTCCTTATCCATAACAATCATCAAAGCTTCAAGCTTCCGAAGAATACGATCTTGACGCCAGTCCTTCGCTAATTCAACTGCAGCCCGCTGCAGGTTCCCATGATGCTCCTCCAGCTTGCCCTCGAATTTTTCGAATAGGGTAATAGCATCTGCAACGGATCCCGCAAAGCCTGCTATTACTTGTCCTCTGTACAGGCGACGGACTTTTCTGGCCGTCGTCTTCATAATAACACTCTCTCCGAATGTAACCTGTCCATCACCTGCTATAGCTGCCTGTCCGTTATGTCTTACAGCACAAATTGTAGTCGCATGAAAGCTGGGTACCATGATTGTAAGTTACCTCCTTAAGATGGGCTTTGTTCGCTATCGACAACCTCCGGCTCCGAATAAGCGAGTCCTGTAAGGTTGGCATACTCGGCAAGACTGTCCAGAGCGCGATGAGCTAACATTTCATTCTTTTCCTTCTTATTGCGGATCTTCTTCTCTACCTTCGGCAACAGACCGAAATTGGCATTCATAGGCTGAAAATGCTCTGGATCGGCAGAAGTAATATAAGCTGGCATGCTGCCTAGAACAGTATCCTGCGGGAAGATCAGTCCTTCCTGACCGAGTGCTGCCCGTGCAGCATTAATACCAGCTATGAGCCCGGAAGCAGCTGATTCCACATAACCTTCTACACCTGTCATCTGTCCAGCAAAAAAGAGTCTTTCCTTGCCTTTCATCTGATAGGTAGGGTGCAAAAGCTTAGGAGAATTAATAAATGTATTTCTGTGCATCACACCATAACGAACATATTCAGCATTCTCAAGACCTGGGATCAGCGAGAATACACGCTTTTGCTCGCCCCATTTCAAATGGGTCTGAAAACCAACAAGATTGTAAAGTGTGCCGGCAGCGTTATCCTGACGGAGTTGCACAACCGCGTAAGGAAGTTTACCTGTATGCGGATTGATAAGTCCTACTGGCTTCATTGGGCCAAATAACGCTGTTTGCTTGCCGCGTTTCATCATGATTTCGATAGGCATACAGCCCTCAAAGTATATTTCTTTCTCAAAATCTTTGAGTGCTGCTGTCTCAGCAGAAATCAACGCATCATAAAACACGTCGAACTCCTCTTCTGTCATCGGACAGTTCAGATAAGCCGCTTCACCTTTATCATAACGGGAAGCCAAATACACCTTGTTCATATCAATGGTGTCTTTCTCAACAATCGGTGCTGCTGCATCATAGAAGTAGAAATACTCTTCACCCAGCAGCCCTTTTATTTCAGCAGATAATGCCGGTGAAGTTAGTGGGCCCGTTGCAATAACAACAATCCCTTCCTCCGGTATATGCGTAAGTTCTTCATTTATGACTTCCACGAGCGGATGATTATGCAAAGTATGGGTGATCTCACCTGAGAATCCGTCCCGATCTACGGCAAGTGCTCCTCCTGCGGGTACCGCGTGTCGGTCAGCAGCACCTAATACAAGAGAGTTCAAACGTCGCATTTCTTCCTTCAATACACCTACAGCATTTCCTAATCCATTCGCACGCAAGGAGTTGCTGCATACCAGTTCAGCAAATTGATTCGTGTGATGGGCTGGCGTCTTTACTACAGGTCTCATCTCATATAATCTTACCGGAACTCCTAGTGATGCTATTTGCCAAGCGGCTTCGCTTCCTGCGAGACCCGCTCCAATTACTGTTACTTTTGCTGTATCTGACACTGTCTTTTTTCCTCCCATAGAGACTATTAATCTGCTAATTCTTCTTCGTTGTCTAGAACCGCCTCTGTATGATCACAAGACGTACATTGTAGCTTGGTTCCTTGCTTATTACGTTTCTCAATCATCCAAGATCCACATGATGGACATGGTTTTATAGAAGGTCTATCCCATGAAACGAAATCACAACCAGGGTACTGGTCGCAGCCATAGAAAACACGCCCTTTTTTACTGCGTCGCTCCACAACCTTACCTTCATGACATTTAGGGCAAGTTACGCCAATATCCTTGATAATCGGTTTCGTGTTTCGGCAATCCGGAAAGCCAGAGCATGCTAGGAATTTCCCAAAGCGACCCAGCTTATACACGAGAGGTTTGCCGCATTTCTCACAGATCTCATCAGAGACTTCATCTTCAATCTCAATTTCTTTCATCTCTTCTTCCGCAAACACCAAACGCTTCTCAAACGATTCGTAAAACTCTGCAAGAACCTTTACCCAGTCTTCTGAGCCCTCTTCCACATGGTCAAGATCCCCTTCCATGTTCGCGGTGAATTCAACGTTTAGGATTTCGGGGAAAAATTGCTCCATCTGCTCTATTACAAGCTCGCCAAGTTCGGTTGGCATGAATTTTTTCTCTTCAATAGCCACATAACCACGCTTCTGGATGGTTTCCAGCGTTGGGGCATATGTACTTGGACGGCCTATACCCAGCTCCTCAAGCGTCTTTACAAGTCTTGCTTCCGTATATCGTGGAGGCGGTTGTGTAAAGTGCTGCTTAGGCTCGATCTCCTGCTTATTTAAAGCATCTCCCGCTTGAAGCGGCGGCAAATACTTGTCTTCATCTGTAGTTCCGTCATCGTTGCCTTCTACGTAAACCTTCATGAACCCGGGGAATGAAACCTTCGAACCAACAGCTCTGAATGTAGCAGTACCTGCAGCAATATCGACCGAAAGCGTATCCAGCAGGGCAGAAGACATCTGACTTGATACGAACCGCTCCCACACTAGCTTGTAGAGACGGAATTGATCACGGCTCAAGAACTCTTTGACCATTTCAGGTTCGCGTAATGCCGAGGTAGGACGAATCGCTTCATGCGCTTCCTGTGCTCCAGCTGCCTTTTTAGAATACTGCCGTGGGGATTCGGGCAAGAACTTCTCACCATACTTAGCTGTTATAAGCTCTTTAGCTTCATCCTGAGCGGTGACAGAGAGACGCGTGGAGTCAGTACGCATATAAGTGATCAAACCTACGGTACCTTCTTTACCGAGTTCCACACCTTCGTATAGCTGCTGTGCAACAGACATTGTCTTAGCGGCACGGAATCCAAGCTTACGAGCTGCTTCCTGTTGTAGGGAGCTGGTGGTAAAAGGAGCTGAAGGATGACGTTGTCTTTCCTTCTCCTTCACATCACTCACCTTAAAAGATGCGTTGTTAATGGCTTCAAGAACCTCCTGAACATCACTTTCCTGGTTCAGTTCTTTTTTCACACCATTCAGCTTATGAAACTTAGCTTCAAAGACGGAATCCCGGATTCCAAGCTTCGCCGTTATGCTCCAATATTCGGTGGGTACAAAAGCGGAGATTTCATTCTCACGATCCATAATGATCTTCACGGCAACGGATTGTACACGTCCAGCAGATAAACCTTTTTTGACTTTCTTCCATAATAGAGGGCTAATCTTGTACCCTACCAGTCGATCCAAAATACGTCTAGCCTGCTGTGCATTCACGAGATCCATATTAATCTTACGCGGTGTCTTAAAAGCATCTTTTACCGCTTGTTTGGTGATCTCATTAAAAACAACTCTGCATTCTTGTGTATTATCTAAATCCAGCGCATGCGCCAAATGCCAAGCAATTGCTTCCCCTTCGCGGTCGGGGTCAGCTGCGAGATAAACTTTTTTAACTTTTTTACTAGCGTCTTTCAATTCCTTCAATATAGATCCCTTACCGCGGATAGTAATATATTTGGGACTGAAATCATTCTCCACCTCAACACCAATTTGACTCTTCGGTAGATCTCTAATATGTCCCATTGATGCCTTTACAATATATTTACTACCTAGATATTTGCCAATTGTCTTCGCTTTTGCAGGCGACTCGACAATAACTAATGCATCTGCCATAGACTCTTCCTCCTCGTTAACACTCGCACCTCTATATTAAATTACCTTATAAATAGCTCCTGGTAATTGTGTTACCGCTTTTTTTATGATTAAAGATAACAGAACTGAATGCAAATGTCCAAAATCCCATCCTGTTCTTACAAGCAGATCGTCCAATATAAAAGGGCCTTGATGCAGTATATGGTATAGGTGAGACTCCTCATTTGTCAATTTCTTTTCAATCATAAAGTCGTCTGCTGTCTGTTCGGTAGTGCTATTATTCCCTGTTTTTATTACGTTTGTCGGCAAATAAGAAGTATATTCTTCTATAATATCTAATCCACTGGTTACCAGCTTTGCCCCCTGCTTGATAAGCTCTAACGCCCCTCTGCTCTTAGGTGATGTAATAGGTCCGGGAACGGCGAAGACATCCCTCCCAGCTTCCAAGGCAGCATCGGCTGTAATAAGTGATCCACTGCGACTGTCAGCCTCCACGACCACTGTCCCCCGTGATAAACCTGCTATGATCCGATTACGCTGTGGAAATAATCCAGGATGACTTTTAGTTCCAAGAGGATACTCTGTAATGACAAGCCCTTCCTGAGAAATACGCCGCTCCAGTTCAATATTCTCAGTTGGATAGACTTTGTCCAACCCTGTTGCCACTACCGCTATGGTCCCTCCACCGCTTCTTAGCGCCGCTTCATGACAAATGCTATCGATCCCCCTCGCAAGTCCGCTAACCACCGTTAGACCTGCTGCACTAAGCTCCTCCGCGAGAATCTCCCCTACCTTTCGTCCATATGCTGTTGGCACACGAGTGCCAACCATCGCCACACTAGGAGTTGATAACAGTTCCAAACGACCTCGATAATAAAGGATCCACGGTGGCTGTGCCGTCTCTTTCAACAAAACAGGATAAGCCGCATCAAACACACTGACCATCTTCACTGCACATTCTTCCATTAATAAGCGCCTTTTGGCGATCCATTCTAATGTATATATGGAAGCAAGATAATTCGACAGCTTTCCGTTCAATCCGATCGTTTCCCAATCTTTTGCACTACAGGAAAATGCTCGTTCTGACATTAAGCCGGCTCTGCGAATCTTGTCGATACTCTTCCAGCCAATCCCCTCCACTTCATTAAAACCAAACAGCAGATCTTTTTCTTCCATATAAGCTTACTCTCCTTTAATGGAAGGGTTAGCCTTCCCTATTTTGTAACATGAATTAGAGGAATGCAATATTTTCTTTTAATTCAATATTTTTCTATGTTAAAAAACAAAAAAGCAACCTTTTATCCCTTGGATAGGAACAAAAGGTTGCTTACCTCTGAAATAATTATACACGAAAGAAGCCCACTCGCGTAGAGTGAATTCCTTCAATTAAATAAAATAATTAATGCGTTGTAAAAGCGCTAAGAATACCGCGTTCTTCGAGCACACTTACTAGCGTTGAGCCCATTTCGGCAGGTGTAGGAGCAACCTTGATTCCGCACGATTCAAGTACGGCAATTTTCTCACTCGCTGTGCCCTTGCCTCCGGAAATAATAGCACCCGCATGCCCCATACGTTTGCCAGGAGGGGCAGTAGCACCGCCAATAAACCCTACAACAGGCTTAGTCATATGCTCACGAATCCACTCTGCTGCTTCTTCCTCTGCGGTTCCGCCAATTTCACCAATCATGATGACTGCCTTTGTACCCGGATCCTCATTAAAAAGCTTCAGAATATCAATAAACTCTGAGCCTTTAACAGGGTCTCCGCCAATACCTACAGCTGAAGATTGCCCGATTCCACGCGTGGTCAGCTGATGAACAGCCTCATAGGTTAGAGTTCCGCTGCGCGAGACAACACCTACATACCCTGGCATATGAATATAACCCGGCATAATTCCTATTTTGCACTCACCAGGAGTGATAACTCCCGGACAGTTGGGTCCGATCAATACAGTAGAGCGCCCCTCCATATAACGGGACACTTTTACCATATCAAGCACTGGAATCCCTTCGGTAATACAAATCACCAGGTCGAGTTCTGCGTCCACGGCTTCCATTATGGAGTCTGCTGCAAATGCTGGCGGTACATAGATTACACTAGCGGTTGCGCCTGTAGCCGCCTTAGCAGCTACAACAGTATCGAATACCGGAAGGCTAACCTCACTGCCATTTTCAAGCGTGATGTTGACAGATGTTCCACCTTTACCCGGTGTTACCCCTCCAACCATCTGTGTTCCATAATCCAGCGCACCTTTAGTATGGAACAAACCCGTTGATCCTGTAATTCCCTGCGTGATAACTTTCGTATTTTTATCTACAAGAATGCTCATGCCTTAAGTCACATCCCTACTTATATTGTCAAATACGATAACTGGCTTCCTAAATCAGGCCATTATTGCACAAGAGACACAATCTTACGGGCACCGTCCGCCATAGAATCAGCAGCAACAATATTAAGTCCCGATCCGGCCAAAATCTGCTTGCCCAATCCAACATTTGTTCCCTCAAGACGCACAACCAGCGGTTTGGTCAAACCCAGTTGACTAGCCGCTTCTACAACACCGTTAGCGATAACATCACAGCGCATAATACCACCGAAAATGTTAACAAAAATTCCGTTCACCTTTTCATCGGATAAAATGATTTTAAAGGCTTCTGTTACCTTCTCGGTCGTTGCACCGCCCCCTACATCCAGGAAGTTGGCGGGTTCGCCCCCATAATACTTAATAATATCCATAGTCGCCATCGCGAGACCTGCACCGTTTACCATGCACCCAATATTGCCATCAAGTGCAATGTAACTAAGGTCATACTTCGAGGCTTCGATTTCCTTTAAATCCTCTTCATCCAAATCCCGCAGCTCTAGAATATCCTTATGACGGAACAAGGCGTTGGAATCAAAATTCAGTTTGGCATCCAGTGCCATCACATTCCCATCCGCAGTCACTACCAATGGGTTAATTTCGGCAATAGAGCAATCTTTATCCACGAAAGCTAAATATAGCGCTTGCATGAATTTCACAGTTTTGCCTACCAGCTCATTAGGAATAGAGATACTATAAGCCAGCTTACGCGCCTGGAAAGTCTGCAAACCCACTGCCGGATCAATGATCTCTTTAAAAATTTTCTCCGGATGTGTTGCAGCTACTTCTTCAATCTCAGTACCGCCTTCTTCAGAAGCCATCATGACCACTCGGCCAGTACCTCTGTCAACTACGATACCAATGTAATACTCCTTAACAATTTGACAACCCTCTTCAATGAGCAGTCTTTTTACTACCTTACCCTCCGGTCCAGTCTGGTGAGTTACTAGAGTCTTGCCCAGAATCTCAGTTGCGTAACTACGCACCTCATCGATATTCTTAGCAACCTTTACTCCTCCAGCTTTACCGCGTCCACCTGCGTGAATCTGAGCTTTAACTACAACAACTGGTGTGCTCAGTGACTCTGCGGCTTCTACCGCTTCCTCCACTGTATAAGCTACTTTTCCATTCGGTACGGCTACACCGTACTTCTTAAGCACTTCTTTTCCCTGATACTCGTGGATATTCATAGCGGTAGCCTCCTAAAGTAGCGTGGTGACTAAACAGGCAGCCTGTTGTCATCTCGCTTTCCGTTTTGATTGCCGCGGGGTTAGGGATAGGCTGATGTTATACATGCAGCACTATTCCGGAACCAGCAGAAACTGATCTACCACTCGTAAAAAGAATGGCATTATTTCTGCAAGAGACATTGTGTAAATCTATAAGACTAAGCTTATATTTACCTATATGCCATACAAAGGAACCCAGAATAGTGTAACATGTTTTTAAAACGCTTACCTTAAATATATTCATGATTTGTACACATTTTTTCGCTTGATTTCATGCCGGAATGCGAACGATCGCATTGACTCCTTACTACGCTTACTTTTTACTATCTTGGATATTAGCTTCGTGAACACGATTCAGTAAGTCTTTAAACTGATCAAGTAGCTCTATGGATTCATTATTTGTCAGTGTCGTTTCTTCCATCATTTTGCCGGGAATACACACGGCATCACTTTGGAGTGCCCAGCCTTGTTTCGTTAGTGAGATTAATACTTTTCGCTCATCCTGCATCGAGCGTTCACGTATAATTAGGCCTGCAGCTTGCAAGCGTTTCAATAACGGAGTCAGCGTTCCTGAATCCAAAAATAACGCCTCACCAATCTCTTTCACTGTACATTGCTGCCGTTCCCATAACACAAGCATTACTAAGTATTGGGAGTAAGTTAAACCGATCTTATCCAAATACGGTTGGTACAGCTTTGTAATCTCACGCGAGCAAGCATAAATGGTAAAACAGAGCTGATTCTCGATCAGCAGCTCTGGGGTTGTAGTCATTTTCTGCATATCTTCTTCACTCATTTTCATATTTATTCACCCGCCTTATCTCTTTATTTTATCATAATTCCCTCATATATCATAATAATAGCAAAAAATTAATTTGACTTTTATATTAATTGTGATAAATTAGATTGTACACAAACTAATTAGTGAATAGGAGAGATTTATTATGATGACAATTCAACAAAAGATGTATGAAACCACAGTTAAAGCCGTTGGGGGAAGAAACGGTTATATAGAATCAGAAAGCCCTAAACTCAACCTTACGATCAGTACACCACGCGAAATGGGTGGTGCCGGTGGTGAAGGCACTAATCCTGAACAATTATTCGCAGCTGGCTACTCCGCTTGTTTTGACAGTGCTCTGAACATGGTTGCTCGTCTTGGAAAAGTGAAGATTGAAGGCAGTGAAGTTACGGCTACTGTAAGCTTTGGTAAAGTTGAAGATGGCGGATTCGGCATTGCGGTTAAGCTTGACGTGCTGGTTAAAGGCGTTGACAGAGAAACCGCAGCATCTTTGGTAGAAGCTGCCCATGGCGCATGTCCTTACTCCCGTGCCACTCGTGGCAATATCGAAGTAGAACTGAATGTACTGTAAGAAATTATAGAGAAAAATGTATGTGAAATTTGCTAAACGATCTAACCTTCGTTTGAATACGTGGCATTTCACATTCGAAGTCGCTAACGGACACAGTTGATCTTAAACGCAACTTAATCCCATATTTGGGATGCTATCGGACCTCATAGCAGCTATTGGAATGAAAACCACTCAATATAACCTTCTTCCGAAGGAATAGCGTCTCCAGAGTCCGAATCTACGCTCCAAGGGCTAAAAACTTGCAAACAACGTCCTCAAGGTCCGTTCCGTAAGCATCAGAGCATAATAATGGTTCGGCGGTGCTCGTCACTACCGGTCCATTGTATAGAGCAGCGATTCTCATTAACGGGAATCGCTGCTCTTTTATCTTTATTCCTCCACTAATACCTGTCGATCCAGATTACGGTATTGCACAGCTTCCGCGAGATGTGCAGAAGAAATATCCTGTGCACCCTCCAGATCAGCTATGGTACGGGATAGCTTAATAATCCGATCATGCGCTCGCATGCTTAGACCTAAATTCTCCAATATGTCATACAGTATTTGAGCACTCTCACGGTTTAGGCTTGCATATTTCCGAAGGGAAGCACCGGAAAGTTCGCTGTTCCATGAAATCGCCAGTCGTTTGTAACGTTTAGCTTGGATGGCCTGAGCAGCCAACACCTCCGCACGCATCTCTGCTGACGATAAAACATGCCCCTGCCGATTCCATTCCTTCGGGCGGGGAACATCAACCTGTAAGTCGATCCGATCCAATAATGGACCGGATATTTTGGCTCGATATTGGGCAATCCTTGATGGACTACAGGTACAATTTTGCTGGGAGATACCGCTTCCAAAAAAGCCGCAGCTGCACGGATTCATCGATGCAGCGAGCATGAATTTGGCAGGAAAAGTAAAGGAAGCCCGGGCACGACTTATAGTAACCACCCCATCTTCGAGGGGCTGTCGCAACACTTCAAGCACATTCCGGGAGAATTCAGGCAATTCATCCAGAAACAGAATACCTCGATGCGCAAGACTTACCTCACCTGGCTTGGGAATACCGCCCCCTCCAATTAATCCGGCAGAAGATATCGTGTGGTGTGGAGAACGAAATGGACGACTTCGCAGCAAACCGTTGTGTGCATCCTTCAAATTTCCAGCCGCACTAAAAATTTTGGTTACCTCAAGTGCCTCACTGTCCGACAATTGCGGAAGGATACTGGGAAGGCGTTTGATCAGCATCGTTTTGCCTGTGCCAGGTGGACCGATGAGCATAATATTATGCATCCCTGCAGCCGCGATAGTTAGTGCTCTTTTCACATGTTGCTGTCCAAGCACATCACTGTAATCATCCATTATTTCATTCGCTTCGGAAGAAGCAGCCTCAGAATCAGAATATTTAGGGTTATATTTGAGATGCTCAACAGAAAGAACAAGCACCGGAGGTTGTTCTTTTGCCCCCATCCCCATACTCACGGATACAGGAAAAGGAAGTAGTGATCCTTCAGATTCTTCTAGAGGAACTAGCTTATCTATAATCGGACCAAAGCTAGCCACAGATTCAGCAGCATTCGCTAACGCTTGCAAATGGTCGATGGTATAAACATTTATGCCACTGATTAAAGCGGCTTCTGCCGCATTGCCTTGCGGGAGCAGAACGGCTTTAAACCCGCTTTTACGCGCTGCTTCAACCATCGGCAACACACCCGAAACCGGACGCAGACTGCCGTCGAGCGCAAGCTCTCCAATCAAAAGCATCTCTTGAGCTGAAGGCATAATCAACTGGCCACTAGTTATCAGTATCCCTAAAGCAATCGCTAGATCAAAAGCGGAACCTTCTTTACGCAGGTCAGCTGGAGCAAGATTGATCGTAATACGCTGCTGTGGATAGCGGTAACCGCAATTTTTAACGGCAGCCCTAACTCGTTCAACAGCCTCGCGAATCGCTGAATCTGGTAAGCCAATGATATTCGTCTGCGGCAGTCCATTTGCAAGATCGATTTCCACACCAATCATTACCCCTTCAATCCCATACAGACACGCGCTAAACATTTTCCCATACATAATAAAAACACCTCATCTCCTGAATTACACCCTAATTTGGGGTGTCATAGCTTCAAGAAAAAAGGTGCTTCCTTATTTTCCAAATATATATTAGCTGTTAAGTACATTATAGAAGTTGTGTCCTAACGCAATCTGTGAGCAATTTATCTTTAGAATAAGAAATTCAAGTTTTACATAAAAGCGAAAGCACATCTCTAAAGACCTACATCAATCTCCTTCTTTAACTACGACCGAGTCCCTAATCTGCTCAAAAGTCAACGGTTTATAGTTCCAATGTTCTACACAAATGTTAAAATGATTGTTTCCCTCATATTTTTGCCCATGAATATGGCCGTGCACATTTACGTAAGGCATATGTTTATTCATGTACATAGGCTCATGTGAGAGGAAAAAGAAATCCTTATAAATCAAAGGATATTCACTAACCTCATCAAAACCTGCATCAAGCCACCAACTTCGGCTGCGGCCGCGATCATGATTGCCAAGAATCAGGATTTTGTATCCATGCAGCCTGGCCACAATCGCACGAGTTGCCTCCTTATTCAGAAAAGAAAAGTCTCCCAAATGAAATACTTTGTCTTCCGGATTCACTACCGAATTCCAACTTTCAATCATAACTTCATTCATTTGCTCTACATCGTTGAAGGGTCTGGATTCAAAATCAATGATCAACTTATGCCCAAAATGATGATCTGATGTGAAAAAAACCTTAGCCATGTGCACCCTCCTTTTGTTCCTATTCTAATGACAGTATGTATGAAAAAAGCTCCGACTACCCATAAACCCTAGGAAATTCGGAGCCCCGAGGACTTTTCCGCCTAATTTCTCACGAAATTATACGTATCATTCTATGTCATGAGGCGATGACGGAATACCTCTTTATTATTAATGTTACTTTTCCCAGTCGCGCCGCTTACTCGAACGTTTATTAACATCACTCTGAATCAGTTCAGCTAAAGGAGGCGCCTCCTCATTGTCAATGAGCCAGCCACGCATCTCCTTGATCGCTTCCACCTGTCCATTGCCTTTGTCACGCCATGTAAGCAGTTCAATAACTCTAATTACAAGCGCTAAGAGACTGCTATTGCTGTTTTGCGACTTTTCAGCCCGGATTTTTTGAAATAACGCTTCATTTTCCCAATCTATTAATATTTCCTCCGCTATAGTGGGCCGCATTACCGTGAAGGTCTTATTGCAATTATCGCAACAGACGACAGATATTGGCTCTGCTTTAAATTTCACTTCAATCTTCTGCTGGCAATATTGGCATGTAAAACTAACCTGCATTTCAGAAGGTTTATTCTTCACTAGACAGCCCTCCTCATGATGACATTAAAAAGTTACTCCTAATGTTTACCCATTTCTTTTGAGAAATGACCCACAGTGCGGAAGGTATGTAAAGACTTTTTTATCAGAACAGCAGCAAATTCATAAAGAATCGCATGAGAAAATAGAGTTACTCTTAAAACGCCTCGCGAATATGACTAAGTGAAGCTAGGCTAAGATCGTCATTTAACAAGACGCTAATTACATCAAAAGAAACCCGCCGTTCCTCATAACCCTTCATATGCAAATAAACCTGTGTTGTACTCCGAACCTGGTTTATTTTGCGAGCATTCACCGATTCTTCTGGAGTTCCCTGAAGCAGCTCTCCACTGCGGCTACGAACTTCGACAACAACAATACAGTATTCACGCTCCGCAATGATATCAAGCTCTCCAGTACGACAACGCCAATTCCGTTCCAATATCATATACCCGCTAGAAGATAGGTACTGCACAGCTCCGTTCTCTGCAGCAGCTCCTTTCTCTTTGCGGTTATAGTGCTTTCTTACATAGGGCTCTTTCATTCTTGTCCCCGTTCACCAGCGGAACGATCGCTCTGATACACAAAGCTGAGGATTTCCGCCACCAGCTGATAGAGCTCAGACGGAATCTGTTGGTCCAGATCAAGCTTTGAAAGAACCTCCACGAGGGCTGCATCTTCCTGAACAGCAACCCCGCTCTCCTTAGCCTTTTGCAGAATAAGGTCTGCTATCGCGCCTTGTCCCTTGGCTACTACGACAGGAGCCTCGTTTTGTCCGGGACTATATTTGAGAGCGACCGCTTTTTTGAGCCCTTGTGAAATTGGCTGTACAGGCTCATTCATATACGGTAATCCACTCCTTTGTAAGCCTCAGGAACATAATCAACAAACTTATTAGTATTGGAGCCAGCAAGCTCTTTAGGCAAATTCAATTCTGGCAAGGGTTCGGTTCTTAAACCTGATAATTGATAACCGATGGATTCTACTGCAGTTTTTATTTCTTCACGCCGCGTCTCCAGCAGCTCAAGCACCCACGGATGATCATTATGAAGCTTAAGACTAACGATTCGATCGACAACCTGCACATCTACCAATGTCTGCCCTAGCTGCTTCATGTCCAAATCGAACCATAATCGACAGTTAGCTGCATCCAACTCCCCTTTGCGGCCCCGCCTGGACTGGATATGAACCGATGCAGTTTCCTGCCCATCTGGACCTTGCAGCGGCAAGAACAATGTAACCTGTGCGAAGGGAGCAGTCCGATCTGTATTCAGCAGCAGCTGTTGGCCTGTCAGCTGCTGCACTAGCCCGCTCGCGGCATCTTTTACCGCGGGCGGCACCTCGCTGCTGCTCATAAGCTGCAGCAGCACGCCCTTCAACGTGTCGGCAGCTTGCTCCCCGCCGACACTGCCTAGCGCGGCTGCAGCTGTCCCCGCTGCCGCTCGCGCCGTCTCCGCGGCCGGCAAAGCGCCGCCGCGCACGGCCTGCTGCTCGTGCTCCGCACCGAGCAGCTTCAACACCCGCCCCACCCACGACTCCGCATCCGCGGGTGGGGCGGTGTCTGGCTGCACCGGCGAAGCCGCAGCAGCCGTGGTCTCCCCGCGCGGCGCTGCCGGCGCGGGGGCAGGTTCTTGTCCCGCCGCGTCAGCGGGCGGGACGTTCGCGAGCTGCGGCATGCTGCCGCGCAACTCGGTGAGCACGCCCTGCAGCTTCGCGAGCAGGGCAGCCCCGCTAGGCGCAGCAGCTTGGCTTCCCGCAGCAGCCTGGCTATCTGCACCTGCTGATCCAGTGGCGCTTGTAATCGCGCCACTGACACTACCCTGCGCTCTATCTTTATTTAGACTCATTTCATTGCCATGAGTTTCGCTCTGATTAGAACTATTTTGATTGCTTACAATTCCGTCCCCTTGCGTGTTAGCAGCACTACTCTGAGTTCCTGAAGCAAGCGTAGAAGTTATTTTCCCAGTCAAAGGTTCACCAGTATTTCCACTCTTCGAGAGCTGAACTACCTCACCAGCCTCTTCGGGGACCACTGGCTTGGCAGTTACAATACCGGTTTCATTCTCAGGAGTTTCAGCTGTACTTGCAGCTACACTTCCTGATATTTCTGATTTCACTGAATTCAAAGGAATTATTGGTTCATCAGAAATAACTCCGACTCCCGTTGCCCCTCCTGTTGCAGCAGCACTTCCGCTTGTAGTAGTAACACCACCACTACCTTCAGCAGGTTTACTTACAGGTTGTCCAGTTCCTTTAACCGCCACCTGGTCCATTTCCGCATCAGCATCACCTGCTGATACCACTTCCCCGTTAATCACAGCGCCCGTACCTGTCGTTACAGGAGCATTCAGCTTTCCGGTTGGGGTACCCATTCCAGGTTTAGCTTCGGCTGTTGTTGTTTCTTCACCGGCGACTTGACCTGCCCAAATCGTAATCTGTTCTTCGAGCGCTGACAAAAGCTGATGAAGCTGCGGACCAAAAACCGCCTGCTGCAATCCTTTCACACTTTCAGGGGTAACCGGCAAGCCCCGCTTTACAGAAATGACAGCTGCATCAAGCCATTCTGAGGTCGGCACGCCCGCAGGTTTCGCACTCATTACAGCATCCAGAATCGCCGCTGTCTCTTTGGTAAGCGGAATACCACCCGACTGCATCGCCAACACAATTTCCCGACCCGCTTTGGAGTCAGTAAGCCCAAGCGATTCCAATGCCTCGCCCATGTTTTGCGGGGTGGCTAACACCGTTTCGCCGAGGGAGACCGGCTTCAATACGGGCAATCCGCCTTCTCCGGGTGCTCCAACCTGTAAGTTCAGGGTCTCTCCTGGCAGTAGTGGTGTTTCCAACTCCGCACGAACAGGTGTGCCTTGAATCTGCACAACGGCTTCTTTTCCCGAATCCGATACAGACAATACAACACCACGTACAACCTGCCCTTCCTTCAATTCCAAAGACTTGGCTGCTCCCGGTTTATTATCCCCGAGCAATCCACGGATCAATGTTCCGATATTCATACCGTTTCTCCTCCCTCCATTTTCTCTCTTCTTACTATATCGGTATTAATCCGACTTTTTTGAGCGGTGAATTTATCCAAGCTTAAACGCCTTTGGCGTCTTTTATATTCTGATATTTCTAAAAAAGGGTTTGCTGTTCAGCAAGAATCTTCCCAATAAAGCTGCGCCGATGCATAGGTGTCGGACCTAACGCCGTAATTTGTTCCCTGTGAAGCTTGGTCGCATAACCTTTATGTATCGCAATCCCATAATCAGGGTATAATTCCTCCCACACCCCTTCACACAGTCTATCTCTTGTTACTTTAGCTATAATCGAAGCTGCCGCAATAGACTGGCTGTTAGCATCCCCTTTTATGATCGCCTGCTGCGGCAACGGAAGATCAACTTTTTCAGCATCGATTAACATATAGTCCGGGGTATGACTAAGACCTTCTACCGCTTTTTTCATCGCCAGACGAGAAGCCTGTTTAATATTAATTTCATCAATCATGCGGGAATCCACATAACCTACACCAATAGCTATCGCCTGCTCCATAATAATCTCGAATAAGGCATCTCTTTTTTTCGCTGTAAGCTTTTTAGAGTCGTTGACGCCATCAATAATAAGCCCTTCCGGCAAAATCACCGCTGCTGCAACAACATCCCCAAACAAACAACCTCTGCCTACTTCATCTACGCCGGCTATACGGCGATAAGACTGTTCCCAGCCCTCTTTTTCATAACTCAACATATCTATCGTACTCACGAATCTGTCACCGCCAATTATAAATTATTCTATAAACTACATAAGTCAGCTTACCATAGTAAAGCCCACATGGTCATGTACAAATAACCACTCCAATTTGATCCAAATCGGCAAAAAAAAGAGCCCCCGAAAATTTCCGGATGGCTCTTCCATACCCATTCATTTAAACGCCTTTAAGGTGTTTCCAGCGTAAAACGACCAAGCTTACCTGCCCGCAGCTCATGCAGCAAAGCACGTGAAGCTTTTTCCAGATCAACATGTCCACCGCTAATCAGACAACCGCGTTTGCGGCCCACGGCTTCCATAACTGCAACGATCTCATCAGGGTTCTCAAGATCCTCAGGAAGCTTCTCAATACCAAAGCGTTCTTGAAATCTGGAACCATAATCCTTGACCAAATACTTCACTGCATAAAAAGCAATGTCCTCAATGTTCAGGATTTCTTCTTTGATCGCACCCGTCACGGCCAAGCGGTAACCCACGTCTTGATCCTCAAACTTCGGCCATAAGATACCAGGAGTATCCAGAAGCTCCAGATTACCTCCTGTTTTAATCCACTGCTGGCCCTTAGTAACCCCCGGGCGATCACCCGTAGCAGCGATACTCTTACCAGCCATTCGATTAATCAGCGTTGATTTACCGACGTTAGGAATACCGACGATCAATGCGCGCATAGCCCGTGGGTTCATTCCCCTTGCGATCTGCCGATCAATTTTTTCCTTCAACAGCAGCTTGACCTGCTCCGGAATCTCCTTAACGCCTGTTCCAGTAGATGCGTCCACAGGATGGGCAACATGCCCTTGTTCCTTAAAGTACGCCAGCCACTTCCGAGTAATTTCCGGATCCGCCAGATCCGCTTTGTTCAAAATAATTAATCTCGGCTTGTCCCGCAAAATATCGTCAATCATCGGATTGCGGCTGGAAAGCGGCAGACGGGAATCGAGCAACTCTATAACAACATCAATCAGCTTCAGCTTATCCTCGATTTGCCGCCTAGCCTTCGTCATATGACCAGGAAACCAATGAATGGCCATTGCCGTCACCTCCTTTGACTTCTGTCAACTTAATGGTTAATCAGTGTAATATCTTTTATCGGCCAGAAGATTAAATCTGCACGACCCACAATATCACCCAGCGGCACATAGCCAATCATCCGGCTGTCTGTACTATCCGAGCGATTATCCCCCATAACGAAAATATGTCCTTCTGGCACAGTACCATCCGTGAATTTTTCATTTGGGAAATCTTTATTATTATACAGAGCGTTGTTACTATGCGCAGCATCAATAGCGCCTTGGATGTAAGTCTCGTTAACAACCTCACCGTTAACTGTAACTACATCTCCTTCTACTTTCACAGTATCTCCAGCCACACCAATTACACGTTTAATAAAATCTCTGCCTTCAGATGGCACGTGGAATACAATAACCTCACCCCGCTGCGGAGATCTTATATCGTATAAAATTTCATTAACGATAACACGTTCTCCCGTATGGAAATTAGGCTGCATGGAAGGTCCATCTACAATAAAAGGCTTGAATAAAAGCCAGCGAATCAGTATAACCAGAACTAAAGCAATCGCAATGGCCTTGACCCATTCCAGCACTTCATTTTTCTGTTTACGTGGGTTCTGCTCGCTTGATTCCAAAGTTTCGCTTTGTTCCTGCTGCATAGTTCACCGTCCTCTCTTAATACTACTCTTACTATACAACACAAAAAAACTCCTGCCAAAAACCCCTCCACAGATACTCCTTCAGGAGGCCTTTTCGGAGAAGCTTATCCCCAAGCGTATATGTCACACGCATTGTATACCAAGCTAAAACGCCCTCAGCGTCCTTTTAAGGACGGTATGCGTTTATGCGAGAAATATAAGAATAATGTATAACGTAAAACTTATGCTTTTCTTATATTTTCAAAAAAAAATAAAGCGAAAGGGGCTTGAACTCAAGCCCCTCTCCTCTGTCACTATTCTAGCGACGAATTTCTTTAATTCTCGCTGCTTTACCACGTAGTTCACGAAGGTAATAAAGCTTAGCACGACGCACTTTACCACGACGAGCCACTTCGATTTTTTCGAGTTTAGGCGAGTTGATTGGGAATGTTCTTTCCACACCAACACCGTAAGAAATTTTACGAACCGTAAAAGTCTCACTGATTCCACCGCCACGACGTTTGATTACAACGCCTTCGAACAACTGGATACGCTCACGAGTTCCCTCGATAACTTTTACATGCACCTTCAAAGTGTCACCCGGACGAAAACTAGGGATATCTTTACGAAGTTGCTCTTGCGTAATAGCTTGTAGGATATTCATTAAGGACTTCCTCCTTCCGTACAGGTGTTCTTGCCTCTTCCGGAGAGATCTGAGCTCTCCCTCATTATCCGCAGCGGACCACCGTATTCCACACAACAGAGTTAATAATATCATAAAGGACGGGCTAATACAACTTATTTTTCTATTTTATAACGGTAACATATCTCTTTTTTTTGCCTTAGACTGGCAGTCTTTACACAAGCCGACCACGGTTCCATTGTCTTGAGCGTAGAAGATCAACTTCCCATTCTTCTTCTTGCAAGAAGAGCAAGGTTGCTCCCCTGGACTCTGTTTGGCTTTGCGATGACTATCCATTGAGATCACATTACTGCTAGTCGTGCGCAAAGGATCGCTTGAGCTGCTTGTTTTCTTTTTCTGAACGATATAATACCCAACACCCAGCGCTAGCAAGACAAGCAAAATAACTACATATTTCATCTGGCTCCCTCCGCTCTTCATGATTTACTTGAGGTAAGAAAATAAAAAGACCGCCCTGTGATGCAAGTAAGGCAACGGTCTATATCGTATTCGCAAACTAGCCTTAGCACATCTCACTATAAAAAGCGCTTTTCAGTAGCTGCTGAAGATTATATATGAGAGCATCTTCGCTCTTTTTATATGTACCCTTACCCATTTTAATGTGAGCGTAAGAACTATATTTCATTTTAGCACAATTGAAATTTGAAGTGTAGTGAACACTTTTTAAATACCTAGTCTTTGGTCCAGTATATTAACCCGCCTACAGCCGTTTTTACAATAAATCCCCATAGGCTATACTTACAGAAGTACGTACATAACGTAGCGCTTAGGGAAGAACACATATACCCAAAAATAAGGAGGATTTTATTCAATGAAAAAGAGTAATACAACTAGCGTAATGGCAGCTGTAGCCGTCTTGTCCATCGTACTTCTGGCAGGATGCACAGAATTACCGGGTAGGCAATCCGCTAATAATGAATTAGGAAAGAATATTACTGAAGATGTGCAGCAAAATATTGGTGAGGCTGTGAAGCAAGAGCTGGGTAAAGCCGCTGCAAGCGTGGAGCAGGCCGTTCAGGATACAGCTACCAAGGTGGTCGACGAAGTTAAAGCAAACAGCATTAGCAAAGAACTATCCTTATCTAAAGAGATCGGCTCTGCTTCAGTGCTTAGCATGAACAATGCAGTGGGAGAAATAGAGGTTACATCAACTACGGGTGATCAAATTAATGTGAGTGCGACAATCTTAGCCCATAACGGCTCCGCTCATAAAGCTGACCGCCAGAAAATTTTGGATGACGCTGAGATTTCAATAGACGTTAGTGGCGATACTCTGAAAGTATCTACAAATTCCAAATCAAATCCGAAGAAGGATTTATGGACTTGGGCTCAAGACAAATACGGTTATTCAGATTTTAGCATTAACTATACCATTGAGATCCCCACCCGTATGGATGAATATCAAATCACCAATAATGTCGGGCAAATTCGTCTCCGCAATCTGGACGGAAATTATCGCATCGTCAGCAACGTTGGAGCTATTGATATCGAAGGAGCTAACATCACCGGTAAGTCCACTCTAGAGTCTAATACAGGAAGCATACGTATGGATATAGCCGGAATGAAGAGTGATAGCCGTCTTAAAGCGACAACAAATGTAGGTAGCCTCAATGCTGTTCTAGCCGATGGCGTGAAATGTAGCTTGGTGGCTAAAAGTGATCTAGGCCAGATCACCGGGGTTGAGGGTGGCAAACGTGATGTTAACGGAGGAGGTCCTTTGTTGTCCTTAAGCTCTGATATAGGTGCAATTACAGTAGAGTAACCAACCACTAAAAACAGACCGTCCGGATTAGCGGACGGTCTGTTTTTGCATCATCATATCAGATTAATGCAATAGCCAACAGTGTGAACAAGCTGAGAGTTAAAATATTGTCAGCAGCATAAGGGTAACCAAAAAATGCAGAAGTCTGCACAGGTCCATTGGATCCTGTTCTTAAGTAAACATTATATCTGTCCACATCTGTAATCACACCTTCATGCTGTCTGCCATCAGTAGTCAGGATACGTACCCTTCTATTCTTACAACGTAAGCAATTATAATAAGCCTCCACTAGTGTACTCCTCCTCATTCGTAATGATATACTCTATGGTGAGGAGTACAGGTCGGTAACGGCTAAGTTACATAGGTCATTTGTTTGGATCGATATTTACTTTCCGTTCTCTGCATTTTTTGTATTCCCAAAGGTTATATATAAGGAAAGACATATTTTCGGCTTGTTATCCGTACCATCCTATCCATTCAAGGAGGCCAATCGAATGAATGTAGCACGTAAACAGTTTATTAAGGAAGGCGTACTGCGTATTACCATCTTTATTATTTTATCATCGCTTACCTATACCGTTCGCAACTATGCATGGGCAGTTACTGTTCTCGTATGTTTTGCGCTTTACGCTCTACTTACAGGAGTATATCGCCTCTTTCGCAAAGAGTAGAATGCGCCTCCACGAATTTTTATAGTTAACCAAACGCCCCCTTTCCAAAGAGTTTTTAATTCTCCTTGAAGAGTGGGCGTTTACATTCTGATCAGAATCACAGGGTTTGACCTCTTAGTAGAGCACAATAAAACCATTAGATGTAGTGAACTTTCGTTCGCTATACTCTAATGGTTTTATTGGACTTGCTTATTCATACTTAATTATTAATCTTATATGTTCAAGCTTTAAAGGGCGAATGGGAATTACGATTTGCGATTTGTATAATAATCGATAATATCATTCACGGTGCGGAGCGGCTCCGCATCTTTGTGGATCGTGTCCACGCTAGGCTTGAATTCTTCACGCGTCTTCGTAGTCACTTCAGTTCATTCCTTTCAATAGTTAAGCTTGCTGCATCGTAAGCTGCATATAGTATTACGCCACCTCTATCTATTACCCCAAATAGAAGAGTTCAACGCACCTATGCTAATTTGTTTTGGAAATTACGCAAAAAAAACACGAGATTATAGCCCTTCTTATACTTAAGTAAACATAACAAAAACGCCTCCTTAACGTAAGATACGTTAAAAAGACGTAAAATATGCCTGTTTTATTAAAATTTTACTCCGGCTTGATTTCATTTTTCAGACGTTCCAGTGTTTTCTTGTCTTTCAATGTTAGTTCTGCACTTTCGAGCAAATCAGGTCTACGTTCAAGTGTACGCTGTAACGCTTGCTCTCTCCGCCATACTTCGATGTTGGCGTGATGGCCACTCAGCAACATATCTGGTACCTTCCAGCCGCGAAATTCAGCGGGTCGAGTGTAGTGAGGATATTCCAACAGCCCTGTACTGAACGAATCGGTGATCGCAGAGGTTTCGTTTCCAAGCGCCCCTGGCTGTAGCCGAACTACTGAATCAATAACCGTCAGTGCTGGTAGTTCTCCACCCGTTAACACGTAATCGCCAATCGACAGTTCATCTGTAACCAGATGCTCCCGTATCCGCTCATCGTAGCCCTCATAATGACCACATATAAAGATTAGATGCTGCTCTTGTGCCAGTTCCTCAGCAATCTTCTGATTATAGGTCTTTCCTTGTGGACACATAAGAATGATGCGCGGCTTCACAGAGGAAGGCGACGGGACTGCAGATTCAGATCCATTCTCCAAAGGAATAGCCTCGATCCCCAATACATGTTCTACCGCTGCAAAGATCGGGTCAGGCTTTAGTACCATACCACCGCCCCCGCCATACGGTGTATCATCCACACTGTTGTGCTTATTTCCTGAGAAATCACGAAAGTTCACAGCATTCAAAGATACAATCCCTTTTTCGCGTGCCTTACCAAGAATACTTGTGCTAAATACGCCTTCGCACATCTCCGGAAAGAGCGTTAGCACATCAATTCTGATCATGGCAATAGTCCTTCCATTAAGTGAACCGTAATTCGTTTGGCCTCAATGTCCACGTTCAGCACTACATCGTTAATTACAGGGATAAGGATGTCTTGACCTTTAGCAGGCTTAACAACCCACACGTCATTTGCACCTGGCTGTAAAATTTCCGTAATTGTGCCAAGCGGTTCACTTCCAGCATCATCCGTATAAACTTCACAGCCAACGATTTGGTGGAAGTAATATTCGTTCTCTGGCAGTTCAACCAGATCATTACTTGGCACCTTAAGCAAACTTCCCTTATACTTTTCCACTTCGTTAATATTGGTATATCCCTTAAGCTTAACGATAAACATACCCTTATGCTCTCGAGCGGATTCTACAGTCACTTCGAATTTTGCACTGCCATCCGCAGGAATGACGAACAGCTTCTTGTCTTTAGCGAAACGAACCTCAGGAAAATCGGTATGGGATAATACTTTAATCTCCCCGCGAATTCCATGTGTATTCACAAGCCGGCCTACGGTTAATTCTTCCGTCATATAACCCTCTCCTCTACAAGCTTCATCTATATATTTGAACAAAAAGGAGCCGGGATATACTATCCCTAGCCCCTCATTGTACGCATTATTTAAGATAAAATATCTACAGTTACGCGTTTATCGCTCTTGACTGCTGCAGATGTGACTACTGTACGGAGCGCCTTGGCGATCCTGCCTTGCTTGCCGATGACCTTTCCTACATCATCTGGATGTACGGACAGCTCATAGACAATCAAATGCTCTTTCTCCACAGCCCGTACCGTCACATCTTCTGGATGATCCACTAAAGCCTTAGCAATTACTCCAACTAATTCTTCCATAGAGGACCCTCGCAATCAGTCATTATTTCTGTTGCTTAAGCTCATGAAACTTCTTCATCACGCCTGCTTTGGAAAGCAAGTTGCGGACGGTATCAGATGCTTGCGCACCTGTTTGAAGCCATTTAAGAGCTTTTTCCTCATCGATCTTAACTACTGCCGGTTGTTCAATCGGATTATAATAACCGATTTCCTCGATAAAACGACCGTCACGAGGGGACCGGGAATCGGAAACCACTACACGATAGAAAGGCGCTTTATGCGCTCCCATTCTTTTTAGACGAATACGTACTGCCACGAAAAATCACCTCCTTATAATAGTTTCCAACATTAGTTGGTCAGACATTCAAGATCATTTAAAAGGGAATTTCAGCCCTTTTCCACCACCAAGACCTTTAAGCTGCTTCATGGCATTTTTCTTGGAGGCTTTGCCGCCTCCGCCCATCATGCCGGAGAATTGCTTCATCATCTTACGCATCTCATCAAATTGTTTGATGAGGCGGTTGACCTCAGCGACTGAGGTTCCGCTGCCGGTTGCAATACGCTTGCGGCGGTTATGGTTAATGATCTCAGGCTGTTGCTTCTCCGCCTTAGTCATAGAATGAACTATGGCTTCAACGCGTCCCATTTGCTTATCGTCGACCTTTAAATCTTTAATGCCCTTGGCTTTGTTCATACCCGGAAGCATATCAAGAATTTGATCGATAGGGCCTAGCTTCTTCACCTGATCCATTTGCTCAAGGAAATCATCGAACGTAAACTCTGCATTACGCATCTTACGTTCCATTTCTTTAGCCTTGTCAGTATCAATGTTCGCCTGGGCTTTCTCAATCAGCGACAGCATGTCGCCCATACCCAGAATCCGCGAAGCCATACGTTCCGGATGGAACGGCTCCAGCGCGTCGATCTTCTCCCCTAAAGCGGCGAATTTGATCGGGCAACCGGTAACAGCTTTTACTGACAGTGCAGCACCACCACGGCTGTCGCCGTCGAGTTTCGTCAATACGACCCCTGTAAGCTCAAGCTGCTTATTAAAGCTCTCGGCTACATTCACGGCGTCTTGACCCGTCATAGCATCTACTACAAGAAGTACTTCATCAGGATTTACAACATTGTGAATCTGCTTGAGTTCTTCCATTAGTTCTTCATCAATATGCAGGCGGCCTGCAGTATCGATAATAACATAATCAAGTCCGTTATCCTTCGCATGTTGTACAGCTTGTCTGGCAATTTCTACCGGACTAGTCTGATCACCAAGCGAGAATACAGGAACCTTAATCTGTTCTCCCAGCACTTGCAGCTGCTTGATAGCAGCAGGCCGGTAAATATCTCCCGCAACCAGGAGCGGACGATGATTGCCCTTCTGTAACAGCTTAGCTAGCTTACCCGAAGTGGTTGTCTTACCAGCCCCTTGTAGACCCGCCATCATAATGACGGTCGGTGGCTTGTTCGACTTGGCCAGCTTCGCTTGGCTTCCGCCCATCAGCTCGGTTAGTTCCTTGTTGACGATGTCGATAATTACCATGCCAGGCGTAAAGCTGTCCATGACTTCCTTGCCGATGGACTTTTCTTTCACCTTAGCCACGAATTCTTTAACTACCTTGAAGTTAACATCGGCTTCCAGAAGGGCTAACCGCACTTCACGCATAGCTTCGTTTACGTCTTCTTCGGATACTTTACCTTTACCGCGTAGCTTGCTGAACACATTCTGCAATCTTCCGGTTAAACCTTCAAACGCCATATGCAGATTTCTCCCTTCATGCTACTCTAACCTCTGCAAGCGATCCACGATCTCCGCGAACCGAAGTTTATATTGCTCAGGCAGCATCCCATTCTCCGGCAGTCTGCGCAGCTCTTCTAAATATTTAGTACGACTCTCATGTTTTACTAATAGTCCAAGTTTTTCTTCATAATTCTCAAGGACTTGCTCAGCGCGCTTAATATGCTCATAAACAGCTTGGCGGCTGATTTCAAATTCAGCGGCAATCTCTCCCAAGGAAAAATCATCGTGAAAATAATATTTAAGAAACGTTTGCTGCTTATCTGTAAGCAGTCGTTCATAGAAGGCAAAAAGCAAATTGATACGATTCGTTTTCTCGAGCCTATTCTCCTGACTCATTAAGGACAACCCCTTCGTCAAGGAAAAACACTTTACACCTTCACAACGTCCCTTATGATACCTAAAAGAAAGAGAGATGTCAAGCACTTTTGCTTGTCATCTCTTTCTTTATTAAAAATCCATATTTTCCGCGATAAATCCGCTTGAAATTATTGGATTGGCAGTACATAAATCAATATGGCGAAGAAATGTGTGACACTGCCCGCAAGAACAAAAACATGCCAGATCGCGTGATGGAACGGAAACCCTCTCCATACATAAAAAACTGTACCTAGAGTATAAAGCACTCCTCCAGCCATCAACAGAATCATGCCACCATCCGCTACCACTGCTGAAAGAGGATTCCAGGCGATAACAATCAGCCAACCCATAGCAATGTAGAACACCGTAGACATGAACAAGAACTTTTTAACAAAAAACGCTTTGAAGAAAACGCCAAATACTGCGATTCCCCATATAACACCAAATAAACTCCAGCCAAGTGTTCCCCGAATAGCTACTAGCAAAAAGGGTGTATACGTGCCTGCGATAAACAGATAAATAGAGGAGTGATCGAAAAATTCGAACAAATCCTTCGCCTTGCCCTCTTTGAGACTATGCACAAGTGTTGAATTGAGATACAGAAGCAGCATTGTCGTTCCATAAATGGAGAAGCTGACTACATGCCATGCCGTTCCTTTCAGACTTGCAAAAACAACAAGCAGGACAAGTGCAGCGACGCTTAATACAGCTCCGATCCCGTGCGTAATCGCATTCGCGACTTCTTCTCTCCGAGTGTAGGTGTGAGTATTTGCCATATCCATATCCTTCCGTCTAAGCTTTCTTTCTATTATACCACGCGGACCTCACTGGATTACAGTTTGTAAATCTCCGTGTATTTCTCCTCCAAATAATCAGCCAGATAATCTGGACTGAGCGGCTCACCTGTTACTTGTTCGATAATTTGCGAAGGGGTCAGGCTTTTTCCGAAACGGTAGATTTTTTCTGTTAACCATTCTTTAATTGGCAAAAGATTTCCCGCAGCAATCAATTCATCGTAGTTCGGCAGCTCCTTGCGGAGTGTATTCAAGATTTGGGCAGCATACATATTTCCCAGAGAGTAGGATGCAAAATATCCGAAGTCTCCACCGGACCAGTGCACGTCCTGCAATACACCAAGCGCATCATTAGGCGGTGTAATACCTAAATATTCTTGATATTTAGCATTCCATACCTGAGGCAGATCTTTGACAGATAGTCCTTCATTAAAAATAAGCTTTTCGATCTCGTAACGCACAATAATGTGCAGATTGTATGTAAGCTCATCTGCTTCAATTCGGATGAATGAATTTTCCACACTGTTAATAGCCCGGTAGAAATCCTCTACATCTACATTAGCAAGCTGCTCTGGGAAATGCTGCTGCAGATCACCGTAATAACGTTGCCAGAACGCACGGCTGCGGCCGATCATATTCTCCCATAGTCTCGACTGAGATTCATGAATCCCCATCGAAGCGCCTTGAGCCAGTGGTGTTCCCACTAAATCTTGGCTGATATTTTGTTCGTAAAGCGCATGTCCACCTTCATGCAGTGAGCTGAAGACGGCGCTAGTCACGTTATCAAGTAAATAAGCGGTCGTAATACGAACGTCACCTGGATTCAGCCCTGTAGCAAAAGGATGCACACTCTCATCCAAGCGGCCTGCGTCGAAGTCATAGCCCATTTGCTTCAGAATAAAGTTACCAAACTTTTGTTGCTGCTCTTTAGGGAAAATCTGCTGCAAGAAGCTGGTATCTGGTTTATTAGGTGAAGCAGCGATAGCTTCCACTAACGGAACCAAGCGGCTGCGGAGGCGACTGAACACTTCATCCACCTTTTCTACCGTGAGATCAGGCTCATACATATCTAGTAGCGTATCGTAACGTGTGCCATTTACACCCCAATAATCGATGAACTCTTGTTTCAGAGCTACGATTTTACTCAAATAAGGTTCAAATGTAGCAAAGTCATTGTTCTCCTTAGCTTCTTCCCAGATCGTTTGGGAATGAGCAGACAGGACAGCGTACTCTTCAAATCTTTTGGAAGGAATACTCTTACTGCGCTCATACTCTTTGCGGCAATCGTTGACGATCTTTTGTTGATTAGCTGTAAGCTGGCTCAACACTTCTGGACGGCTGAAAAATGCTGTAAAGTCACCCATCTCCTGTGAAATCTCAAGTCTGAACAATTCTCCACTCAGCATCCCAATCGTACCGGAACGAACTTCTACTCCCTTACGTGGTGCACCTGTGCGCAAATCCCAGTGCATTAATTCTATGGCCTCTGAATATCCACTAATTTTTGCTAATAACTCGCTGAATTGTTCCCATCGTTCCTTTACTTGTTGTTCCATTCTACTCCACCTGCTTTCTCTGTTTTACAGACTCCTCTTGATGATACTTTTTTGAATGAGTATAATCAACTTCAGAGATACATCTCTAATTTTAAATATTTAATGAGTTACATAAGAAGCAGACCATGCTTCGAACAAAAATCAAGGAGCGTGAACAGGGCTATGATGATTCAAGTTACACCTCTCGCAGAAAGGAAGTTGAAGGAAAGGCTTGGAGATCAGCCAGGATTTTTCAAGCTCTTTTATGATACGGTAGGCTGCGGGTGTGACGGAATTAATGTGTTACTGATTGTTTCAGAAGTGGAGCAAGGCGATTCTAGGATAGAGACGAATTCTCTTCCCTTTATCGTAAGCCGGCAACAGGAAATCTTTTATGAAGACAAGATGCGACTCGATGCAGAGGAACGTTTCTCTTCCTATAAGCTGGTCAGTGATTCTCAGATTTATGGCAACAATATCATGGTAAGAGATATGCGCAACGTAAGTACAATTCAAGGAATTTGAGGGAGGAAGCTAATATGAGCCACGTATCAGAAATTATTAACTTTAATAAAAGTTTTGTAGAGAATAAGGACTATGAAGCTTATTTAACCAGTCGTTATCCTGACAAAAAAATGCTGATCATCACCTGTATGGACACTAGACTCGTTGAATTATTGCCGAAAGCCATGAATTTCAAAAATGGTGATGTCAAAATCATCAAAAATGCTGGTGCGGTTATTTCTCAACCTTTTGGTAGTGTTATGCGTAGTGTAATGGTAGCTCTATATGAACTAGATGCTGAAGAAGTAATCGTGGTTGGACACTATGAATGCGGTATGGCCTCCCTCAATGCGGACCATATGATCAATTCCATTAAAGAACGTGGAGTATCTGAAGAAGTGCTGTCTACACTGGAGAATTCCGGAATCAAACTTACAAAATGGCTGCGTGGGTTTGACAATGTCGAAGAAGGGGTAATTCAGACTGTGGACCTGATTAAACGTCATCCACTGCTTCCTCCTAATGTACCTATCCATGGCATGATCATCGATCCGGCAACCGGAGCGCTTGAGCTTGTCGCTGATGGGTATAAGTAACGAATGACGACTCTCTAACTGCTGTTTGCGTGGATCCTGGATCCACGCTTTTTTTGTGTATAAAAGTATAAATTATGATAAATAAAATTGAAACCTTGTGGGACATGTCTGCGTATTACCGACCATACACAAAAATTCATGCTCACAGGAGGGTTTTCGTACTAAATGAAACCAATGAAACGCGTAATGATGATTCTAATGGCCTTCACTCTGTTTTTTGCAGTGGTTGCTCCAGACTTTGCCGATGCACGTCGAGGTGGCGGCGGATTCAAATCCGGCACTCGCAGCTATTCAACAACTCCAAAAAAATCAACAACAACAAATAACATCAAAAAAAGTGACAGCACTAAAAGTTCCACAGCAGGATCTGCTGCAAATACAAAACGTGGCTTCTTCAGCGGCGGCAGCTTAATGAAAGGCATGATGATCGGTGGTTTGGCTGGATTATTATTCGGTGGAATGTTTGGTGGAATGGGAGCTTTTGGTGACTTCCTAGGCTTTGCCGTTAATATGCTAGCTATCTATGTATTGGTTATGCTCGTGATGTCCTTCTTCCGTCGTAGAAAAGAACGTCGCCGCTTAGAAGAACAGGATGGTCGTTACTAATGTCTACAATTGTTCTAAGCATGGATGAGATCATCAATGCCCTCTGTCTGCACATGGCGGAACGAAAAGCTGTTCGTCCAGAGGATGTTCAGGTAGAACTGAGCTGGGAAGAAGATACCGGTTACTCTGCAGAGGTTTGGGTACAGGGCCGCAGTCAATTTCTAGTGGAGTCCAATATGATTGAAGCGATCTTGCGTTACATGCTCAGCGAATATGGTGTTCGCGCCTATCGTGAAGATGTAAGACTGGACCTGGATGAGGAAATCACAGCGATTGTAAATACAGGGAACTAATGATAGTAAAAGGGACAACCCGAGGGGTTGTCCTTTTTTGATATAACGCTATTCATAGAAATATTGCTTTACCGTCCCTACTCCGTCTGCCACTTCAATTTCTGCATAAGCTCCATTAATAAAAGTAACCTGCGGCGGGACATGACCACAATCGATATCATAAACGATCGGTACCTTAAGCTCTTCAAATAGTTCAGCATAGATATCCTCGGCAGTATAGTTATCCACAGGCCGATTAGCTGGACTTCTGCCAAACATAATCCCCGAACAATTCTCAAACCACCCTGCCAGCTTCATCTGCACTAAAGATCTGCGTAAATCCGCTGTGTTCAATTCACAATTTTCCAAATACCAAACAATAGGTTCGTCATGAATCATTTCTTGCTGAAAATGCTGGAGCTTTCCATAAGGTGTGCCGATCAAATGCCTAATTACATCTATACAACCACCCAACAGACGTCCTTTCATCGTTACAGCATCTGTAGTTAGAGACTTCCAATAAGTCTCCTCTGTCAAATGAAAAACGCATGGCGAAGGCACATCATGCTGCCATTCCCGCTGATATTTAAGAGATGAATGCTGCACAATGGACTCACCCACTGGTGTCTCTAGAACCGCCTGCCAGAGGGCTGTAGTATCATCCGAATACTCTCCCCGTAAATCAATGAGATTCGCTCCGTGGGCAGTAGCCAACCCGGTTGTCAGCGTGACCGCAAGCAGCAAGACGCTTATATCTGAATATCCCACGATCCATTTGTCCTGCAAAGCATCAAAATCAATAAATTCCAGAGCTTCAATTAACAATTCCCCGCCCCAAGGCGGAATAAGGGCATCGATTCCATCATCTTTGATCATCTCATTAAACTCATGACCACGAACATTGGCTGGTGCAGATTTAGCCTTATCTTGCTTCCATGCCGTTTCGCCGATAATGACATTAAATCCTTGCGACTTCAAACGGCTGGAGGCCAGTGTTAGTAGTTCTGCATTTTGAATGCCTACTCCAGATGAAGGTGCTGTAACGCCTATCGTCGCATTCTTTTTCAAAAAAGGGTATCTAATCATATGCCACCTCCCAGAGTTTGTACCCATTATATCCCTAAAGTGATAATGAGAACACCTTCTTCTAACACATACTTTACGCCTACAAAAAAAGGACCTGGCGGGATGCGTCAACGTATGACCGCAAATCCTGCACATGTCCTTCTTCAATTAAATCCAAGCACTAGATTAAAGAGATAGCAAGCAGTTCAAACAACACAAGCGGTAAAATCACATTATTATTGTATGGGGGACCTGGATAAGGTCCTGGATATGGGCCAGGTCCCGGGCCCGGATGAGGATGATACGGCTGATGAGGGTTGTAAAACCCGCGGGGCATTTGCCCATTAGCTGCAACGTTCAGATACAAGTGTTTATTATCTACTCCGGCTATAACGCCTTCATGTACAAAGCCATCTATTGTCTGTACGTTCACCTTATGGTTAAGGTATGGCTTGCAAGATTGATGTAGGGAATCGCGGACACCGTGCAGGTGCCGGATCACAGCAGGATCGGCCTGATAAATCACATTCTGTTGCTGCCCAGTGTTAAATGTCGACATGGATGTTCTGACCTCCGTAAATGGATTTGCTCCATTCTATGCAGAAGCCTAGATTACGGTGCCTATTAAATGGGCTATTCTTAGAATGGCAGAGCGACCTTCTCAACCTTAACATTTACGGAAACTAGAGACAGTCCCATCATATTCTCAACAGCATTTCTTACATTTTGCTGCAGTATATAGCAGACCTCTTGAATCACACATCCGTAATTAACTATGACCTGAAGATCGATGGCAACATCCACTTCTTTTACTTCAACGGACATTCCTTTTTTTACATTTTTACCGCTTAGACGTTTAGCCCAGTTGTCCGAGATACTGCTTCCTGACATGCCGGCAATACCCGGTGTGTCCAGAACCACTTGCCCGACGATCGAAGTCACCACATCATCTGAAATATGAATTAGTCCTTGCTCCGTTCCTTCATTCATAGAAATCCCTCCATAGTGTTTTATTAACTTAAGAGATATCAGGACTCTCCTCTACCTCTATCTCTACCCGGCGTTGCTTGACAAACAAATAATAGGCCTTGGTCAAGACGATTTTAACAATCATATACAGCGGAATAATCAGCAATATCGCAATGATCCCGCCTAAATCACCGCCAACTAATACCAGGATAATCGTTGTCAGTGGATGAATATCGAGCTTTTTCCCAAAGATGTAGGGAGCGATTAAATTATCCTGTATCTGCTGCGCTACCAGAACAATGATGATGGACCAGACGGCTATAGACGGCGATTGAATGAATCCGATGATGAAAATAGGGATACTAGACAGTATCGCACCAATAAAAGGCACGAAGTTCATCACAACTGCGATTACAGTCAACAGCAATGCATATTGCAGGCCGATAATAAGGAAACCAATATACATCAGAACGCCTAAGGCTAAATTAACAAGCACCCGGCCCACGATAAAGCCACTAAGCGCACTGTCGATTTCAGTCATCATTGTAGTTCCTTCTTCACGATACTTCTTTGGAAAGAAACTTACAATCTTACGTCCGAATTTCCCACCTTCCTTAAGCATGTAGAATAACATAATCGGAAAGGTGAATAAAATGATCGCGAAATTCGAAACAAAAGAGAACAATCCTGATACGTAATTCGTTAATAGCGTAAACCCTTTATTCAAATAATCCGTCAATGTGGAGGCTGGATTCGCATCAGCAGGGATCAACGCAGACAGAAATTCATTATCTTCTAGTTTCAATAGCTGTTGATTCAAGGAGGCAATGAGATTCGGCATATTATCGACGAAATTAACTAATTGTGTGCGAAGTGAAGGCCAAACGCCGATAATAAAAGCAAACAGAAGCACTAAAATAACTACATATACGATGATAATCGCCAAAGAACGATTCAGCTTATATTTCTCCAAGGTATCGATCAGTGGCCGCAGCAGGTAATAAAAGAAACCCGCCAGCATTAAAGGCACTATAATGACACTGAACAAAGACAGGATCGGTGTGAATAAAAAATCTACGCGTGAGCCTAAAAATACAATGCCTAACACTAAAAGAATCGCTAGACAAACTCTGATGAAATTGTTCAGTTTAGCCATAGTTTCTCTCCCGTCTTCTGATTTGGATGTCTTCCAGCTCGTTATTTCGGAATCCGGATGGTGAATACCGTAGGTTCCTTCTTTCGGCGACTGAGATGAAGCGTCCCCCCCATTTTCTCTGTATTTTTCATAGCTATCGAGAGACCTAGCCCTGTTCCTCCCGAAGCTGTCCGCGCTTTATCTCCCCGAACAAACGGATCAAACATTGTGGACCACAGCTCTTCTGGAATACCCACACCAGTATCAGCGATTTCAATCGTGACTTCTTTCTCCAAAGGGATCACCTCCACACGCAAATGTGTACCTGGAGGATTATAGATCAGTGCATTGGAGATCAAATTATGAACCACACTCGAGAGCAGCTCCGCATCAAAGTTCAAGAACACATCCTCTTCGGGAACATTTAGATGCAAAACAAAGTTCTTTTGTTCAATCTCTCCGTACGTATCTGCAATGATTTCACGAATAAATTCGCCCAGTTCTTGATGCTCCATTCGTAGCAAGAAATCCGGTGAATCTATTTTTAACAGCTCCAGCATGTTCTGAATCAGCTTAGTAACCTGTGAGGATTTATTATAAATATAGCTTAAATATCTTTTTTGGCGTTCTTCATCCTCGCCTCTACCCTCTACAAGCGCCTGGGCAAAGCCCTGTATACTCGTTATCGGCGTCTTCAGATCATGAGATAGATCAACCATCATCCGTTTCTTACTTTCCTCTGCCTGGCGTTTTTCTTTGGTCGTCTTTTCAATTACGTCTGCCATATAATTAAAAGTCTCTCCAATTTGCGAAAATTCCTTCTCTGCATATAAAGCGATTCGAGTATCATAATTCCCCTGAATCATCTGCTTCAATCCAAGCGTGATGATACGCAGTGGTTTCCTGATTCGCCGCGCTACCCAATAGCTGTACACGATAATTAGCAAAAGAATCATTCCCACACCCAAAAAGACGTAGTATGAAAGCGAATGATTAAAGTAGGCCACGAAGGGATCACTATTAATGGTGATGGTGATAGCTTCCCGCGGCAGCTTCAAGAGCAGCCACTCCGATTCGCTCTGAGCATTTAGCGTGGTCAACGAATAAAAGTAAGCTTGATCTTCTCCATTTTCCAAACTTTTTAAAAGCTGGTTACTGGTATATTGGGTTACACCGTCTTTTTTTTCTCCAACAACCTTGGTGACCTTCATGTCTTGATCCAAGACCTCGATCCATCCCCCGCTCCGCAGAAGACGTTTGGTTTCTATCCCATGCTCCAGATTATCTCGATAAGCACTAGCCTCCACCTTCAAATCAGGATCAGCGATTTTATTTTTTTCAAAAATATGGGTCACATCAAGATTAATAAACAAATAATATACAATCACGAGAAAAAACAAAATACAGATAAACAACAAAAAATCCAGCGTCAGCGATGATTGTAAAGGTCGTTGATCTCTATTGCTCCATAGGCGCTTCAATTTTGTATCCCAGCCCTCTAATAGTCTTTAAATATACTGGCTTTTTGGAATCTTCCTCAATTTTTTCCCGGATATTGCTGATATGTACCATGATACTATTATCTTCGTACACATAGAAATCTTCCCACACAGCCTCATATATTTTTTTGCGTGTAAAGACTCGTCCAGGCTGCTTCATCATTAGTTCCAAAATTTTGTACTCGGTAGAAGTAAGCACCACAGGTTCACCAGAACGATAGAGCAGACACTGGCTTTGATCCAGCATTAATTCACCTAATACAATCTGCTCAGCTTCTTTTTCCTCAACAACTTGCGCATCGAAATGATGTACACGCCGCAGCAAAGCTCCAACACGGGCTACTATTTCTAATGGATTAAACGGTTTGGAAATATAATCGTCGGCTCCTAGTTCAAGACCCAGAATTTTGTCATGATGTTCGCTTTTGGCGGATAAAAATAACACTGGAAAATGATGAACCTCGCGGATCTTTTTCAATAATTGCAATCCATCCAGACCCGGCATCATAATATCCAGAATTGCCAAATCAACTTTATGGTTCTGTACCTGCGTTAAGGCTTCAGTACCACTGTTCGCTTCCAAAATGTTGTACTCTTTCTCTAAATATAATCTTAGCAATTCCACAATTTCTGCTTCATCATCAGCGATCAATATTGTATACATGATAATCCCCCCATCTAACTATATTCTGTGATTATTAACAGAGCCTAAACACAATCTAAAGAATAGCTAAATTATCACATAGGAATAAAATAAAAATCGCACACGGGAAACCGTCCCATGTACGATCGTAATTTGTCTGGATTGTGAGGATCACTACTTTAAAAAGCTACGCCAATTCCGCCTTCCCCAGCATAGGTTCCCATAACCGGACCCATGCTTGAGAGTAAGACTTCTTTGAAGGGATGCTTTAGTAAAATGCGTTCTTTAATCTCGAGTGCCAGCTTCTCACAATTACTGTGTACAATAGCGATAACCGCTTTCTCGTAATCATGCTGCTTCTCATCCAAATGCGCTAGCAGACGATTCAGTGCTTTTGGAAGACCCCGGGTCTTCTCCACTACTTCGACAGTGCCTTCTTCGCTGATTTTGAGCAGCAACTTTATATTGAGTACAGACGCTACGGCTCCCGAGAGCCGACTTAGACGTCCGCCTTTCATTACATTCTCCAGAGTGTCCAGCGTAAAATAAGCGTTAACTTCCTCTATCTGCTGAAGTACCTTTTCCTTGAGCTCTTGCAAGCTTGAACAAGTTAAAGACCACTGCGCCGCCAGTCCGACAATCAATGACAGCCCGCCTGAGAAGTTTTTGGAATCTATAACCTCTATTGCATTGGTATGTCCTTCATCCTTATACATTTCCATAGCAATCATAGCCGTCTGATAAGTGCTACTAATATTAGAGGACATACAAATGACCATAATGTCAGTTCCCTCCTCCACTTGCTTGAACTTCTCAAGGAATTCGTTGGGACTTGGACTAGCTGTGGTAGGCAGCTCCTTGGATTCGCGCATTTGAGCATAAAAGCTTTTCGTGTCCGTATCAGCCGGCATTAACTCATGCCCAAAATGAACCGGTAGGTGGATCACGGAAACATTATACTTCTCCATGTAGTCAAGGGGTAGGTCTGAACCGCTGTCTGTTATGATCTTGATTGCCATAATATAAGTACTCTCCTTTCAATATCAGTACTATTATAGCCACCATAAAATGAAATCTCCAGTAACCTTTATAACTTGAAAAATTCTTCGATCTGTGTTATGTCTTTCTTCCTTAACTTGTCCTTATATGATATGGTTTATGAATAAGCGTATAGAAATGGAGTGTATGTATGAGTAAGGGTAGAGTATGGAACAGAGGCAAACATGATGGTACAGGACTATCAAGGAAAAAAACCGGAGATCAAGAGGGTGCAGCTTCTACTGAAACTGAATCCACTGAACCTTCGAATGAACCTTCCAATTCAAGAATTGATACCGTAAAACCGATGAATCGCACGAATTGGGTGACCAGACCCACCCGAGTCAGCAATAAAGATTCGAAAGACAAACGATAATTCATACATTCTAAGATTTGAGGACCCAGATGACGTTATTGGCAAATTTCCAGCCTTTTGAGCAGAGTTTCGGACTCCAGAGACGTTATTCCGTAGAATGAGGTTCATATATGGTGTCTTTAGTGCCATTAGTGGCTATACGGTCCGTTAGCATCCCAAATGCGGAATAAAACTGCGTTTAAGGTCATCTGTGTCCGATAGTTATCTTTGTACATGCAAAAGTAATAAAATCCAGCGAACAACAAAAAGGGTTGTCCCAGTAGCCATTTCATCATTTCATGGCTTATGGAACAACCCTCTTCTATTTTCTACGCCATATATCCTAACTCCGCTTCATCTCTGGAGGGGGCTTCGCCAATTAACTGCTTCAATAGTTTTTTCATCATTACCGAAGCCTTTACTTTGGTATGAAGACACGGAGAAACCTCTATTTCATAGTTCCCTTGTTTGATAGCTTCCTTCAATTCTTCCACAGTTGAGCAGGAGTCTTGCAGACGATTCACAACACTGCCATATTGCAAACACTGATGACTGTCACTGCCAGCAATCACAGGCACACCCAACTTCTCAGCAAAGGGCGTGATCAGGTTCTTATAAGTCTCCACCCCCTGCATGTAAATATCCTTAGCGTTGAAATCAAAAGCGTCTAATCGCTGAAGCAATGCCGGATCCAGTTGATGTAAAGGCGTAGAAGTTCGGAAGGGGTGGGCTCCGATTTTCCAAAGATTATGTTCATCGGCCATATCAAGCAACTGCTTAAACGGTATGAAATTCCCCTCCTGCGTATGCTCATCTAGTAAAGCGCGGACAGCTAGAACATTCTCCTTCAGTCCGATCAACAGGATATGACCTGTCTCCGCGATATCCACTTCCATGCCTGGAAACAGTTTAAGTCCGTTCACATCGTAATAATGCCCGTTATAGGGATAAGTCTGATCCAGCGCATCATACATCGCAAAGAAATTAGAAGTATTAAAATGCTCGGTCAATGCTACAGCCTGTAATCCATTTGCCTTGGCTTCGAACATCATCTCCGCAAAATATTCGGGGGAAAACGTAGATTTTTTAGATAATTTACCATGGGTATGCAGATCAATATTCATCATGTCTAATTCGTCTCCTTTGAGCTTATAAGTTATGTTAATACACCAGTTCAGGGTAGAGATAACCAATACAGAATATCAAGATGACATAAGCAGTGGATCCGGATAAAAAGTACCAGTCGGACCGCTTCATTTTCAAATAAGATAACTTGATCTTCTTCACTTTCTTATTATTAAGCCCGTAGCTAAATCCCCGAGTCTCAAGTGCTTCAATCGTAGTTCGAGAACGTTTAGCTGTGTTCAACATGAGCGGGTAAAATGCCAGAATGACGATTCGCAAATAATACGTTATTGTTCGCCAATAGAAAATTCCATGTTGAAGCGGTCGTTGCCCTCTCAATCTAAAGGAAAGTAGGATCTGATGGAATTCCTCCAGTAAAGTAGGCAAGATACGATAGCCATAAGATAAGCTGAATGCAAAAGTATCAGGGATTCCTAAAGACAGTAAACCGTCACTAAGTCGTTCCGGATCAAGACTAGAGAAAACCGTTATACTCGCCAGCGAAATCACCGAAAGCTTAAGTGTCAGTGTCAGCATAGGCAGCAAGGATTCAATCCCCCCGCCGAAAAAAAGCGACAATATAAACATCCAGCCAATCTGGCTGATTAAGCCGAGACATAATATAAAAATAATATAAGGGCTGACCCGGGAGAGGACGGTCGTTAAAACCATAAGCACGAACATCCCTAACAGGATTGTCCGGTTATGTACAAACCAAGGCACGATGGCAAAAAAGAGATACCAGAGCAGCAGGGTTCGCGGATCCAGCCTGCCCAGAAAAGTGCTGCTGCTGTTATATGCGGTCCCGAGTAACTCCAATTTGATTTGTTCTACAGATATACGGTCAAGTGCCCGTTTAACGGCTTCCATGGATTGCAGCTACCTCCTTCTTTTCCACTAAACTCACAAACTCTTCTAAGCTACTGCAAATTCTTGGGAGACCGAGCATACGACTTAGCTCCATCAATTGAGTCTGGGCCAGACCCGCACGCCGTAAAAGAAGGCCGTCAGCGAAAATTTCATCCTTCGTCCCATCCGCAATTATCCGCCCTTGATGCATTACAATTATTCTGCTGGCCCATTCAGAGACAAGCTGCATATCATGAGTTGCGATGACGACCGTCTTCACATGATTACGAAGCGTCTCCAGCACATGTACCATTTCTTGTTTGGTCGAAATGTCCAGATTAGCTGTCGGTTCATCAAGCAGCATGATGGCGGGTTTAACCGCGGCACCAATCGCCAAGGATACCCGGCGCTGCTGCCCTCCACTTAACAGTCGGGCATCCCGTTCAGCCAGCTCGCTTAAGCGAAATGCCTTTAGCATCTCATCCACTCTTCCATCCGTATCTGGTAGTTTCCGCGCCTTCAGATAATAAGCAATTTCCTTACGCACAGAATCCTCGATAAACATTTCCTCCGGATTCTGGAATACGTAAGCTACCGTACCGGAGAGACGTTCAGGCGGTAGCCCGTTCACCGTCATTTCTTTAACCTTTACGGTTCCAGCTGTAGGTCTGACAATACCAGCAATCAGCTTCATTAATGAAGATTTACCTGCTCCGTTGTTGCCAATAAGAGCAATGGACTCTTCCTGCCCCAGTTCTAGCTGAATTCCATTCAGTACAGGATGCAGCACCTTATGAATCGTACGGTAAGAGAGGTGAACATTCTCCAGCTGAACGATAGAATTTTCTTCTTTTGCAGCTATGGGGAGCTGCTCTTGCATACGTCCGATTGGAAGTGTCTCCTTGGCATCCTGACGAAGCGTCATGCGGGTACTGCCTTCCTCAGCATTTAAGGGAAGCAGCTTTGGCTTCTGATCATCAGGCTGTAGCAGCCAAGCCGCCCGGGTCACATCCGGTGGGTATATGCCCAGCTCTAGCAATTCTTGTACAGATGACAAAGCTTCACGCACAGGCTTCTGCCAGCACATTTTACCCTGATCCATCAGGACAACATTTTTGCAATAATCCGCAATAAATTCCGCATGATGCTCAATCACTACAATGGTCTTTCCATGCTCCTCATTCAAACGCTGCAAAATATCATAGATATGACGGGCATGCTGCGGATCCAGCTGGGCTACGGGTTCGTCGATCACCAGAATTTCCGGATCCATAGCTAGTGCTCCGGCCAGAGCGAGCAGATGTTTTTGCCCACCACTTAACTGCCAAATAAATTCGTGCCTCAAGTCACTAAGTCCGGTTAACGCCAGCGCACGCTCTCCCCGTTCCTTGTAATCCGTAAATCCATAATTCAGAGGTGTAAAAGACACATCATCAAGCACAGTCGGTCGTACCAATTGATTCTCGAAATCCTGATAAACATAACCGATACGTTTGGACAGCTCTGCTACACTTTTTCCATCCGCAGATTGGCCGCAAACTGTCACCTCTCCACTGAAATCACCAGTGTAATAATGTGGAATTAAGCCGTTAAAGCATTTGCAGAGAGTAGATTTCCCGGAGCCATTACTGCCGATGATCGCAATAAAATCCCCTTCTCCCAGTCGTAAGTCTACGTCTTGCAGTACTGGTTGTTCAGCTCCCGGATACGTAAAGTTAATTTTGTTCAATTCAAGAATTGTATTACGCATCTGCTTGACCCGCCTGTCTTTTTCGTGCCGAACGCCGAAGCAGTGCAATAATCGCCGTTGCCGCTACAACAGCCGCTACCAACATACTGAGCCAAATCAAGGTCTTTTCATTCGATTCCGCGCCTGCAAGCTCAAAATCACCGAAGTTCCAGCCCGATTCCGATAACAATTCCGAACCCACCGCTACCATCACTAGAAAGGTTCCGGCAATGACCAGCTTAGGAGATAGCCATGCTCCTGTTGCATATTTCATATTCCGCTCACGTGGCTTCATGCCGAGCAATGGTTCAATTTTTCCATATAAACGCGGAACCAGATACATAGTAGGAATTAGCGCGAACAAAATACCGGAGAAGAGGACATCATTCAAGAACCCTACTCCCTCAATTACAACGATACTTTCTGCCAGCCCTTTAACAGCCTCTAGCTCTTCTACCCCTACCCATACCTTCACAATATCTATAACGGAGCTAAAAAACTGGTGAATCGCCACGCCGGTAATCGCAGCCACTCCAACCTGTCTACGATTCTTCGGATCAGATACCATTCGGCCTGCGGTATACATCGCCAGTGAGAAGGTAATGAATTTCTCTAGCTCCCCTAAACCTCCAAATTGGCCTAACATCAATTCCCCGAAGATTACCTCACCAACAGCTGCTCCGACCGCCGCATATAAGGGGTGAAACAACATACATAATGTCAAAGGAATGAAGGCGAAATATTCAATGGATAATTCAATCGGGCCCAGTTTGATCCCAGGCACTAGCTCGGTAAACATATTGGACAACCCGTAAAGCGACATCGACAGTACAAAAATCATCATTTTTTGTGACTGAGTCAGTGTGTAACGCGTTTTTATCGTGCTCATGAAATATTTGGCCTCCCAATAAGAATTTATCTTCATTATAAGAAGGCCATGTCATCACAGCTTTTTTCATTTGTTAAATGAGAGTAATATTTTTTTCAATATTTTTAACGTTGTAAAAATATTTACAACATATTCACACGTTATATTCTATCTATCGCATCATCATAGGAGGATTGAGAGATTGTATAAAGATTGGAACCATCGCGCTTTTTCGCCTAATCAACGGATAATTGCCGACTTTATTCAAAAAAATGAGCAACGTGTGGTCTATATGACCGAACAAGAAATGGCAGACGAGCTGCATTTGAGCATCGCCTCTGTTTCACGGTTCTGGAAAGCTGCGGGATACAAACATGCCAAAGATTTTAAAAACCGGCTCCGTTTCCGCTTTGAATCCACACCTTCTGTAAAAATGCGTGATGCCATGCAGCGATCAGACGATACCTCACTCCCTCAACTGCTGCTGGACAATTGTTCACATCATTTGCAAGAAACACGCCGCTATTTAAGCGACGATGTACTAAAGCGTGCAGTAGATGCGATATCTACAGCTCGGATTATTTATGTATACAGCCCTGGACCTTGCGCCGGATTAGCAGAGCTAATGATCTATCGAATGGCGCGTTTTGGTCTTCAAATGAAAAAAATGGCCCCCAGCGGCCATGAGCTGCTAGAGACCTTAATGCATGCTGACAAACAAGATGTCTTGCTTGTGTTTGGGTTTGTACAAATACTGCCTGAGATTGAAGTCATACTGAACCATGCACGTGAAGCAAATTACCAGGTTATCCTGATCACAGATAGACTTGTCTACCCGCGATCCCAAGATGCAGATATCGTACTTTATGCGGGGAGAGGTGAGGTTTGGGAGTTCCATTCCATGGTTGGCCCCACCTATATTATTGAGAATCTGATCCTTGGAGTGGGATTAGCGAATAGGGACAGTAGTCTAAGCAAGCTGGATAAATTGCAGCAATTGCGCGCGCAGTATGGGGGGAAGCTCCCGCGGAGTTAGGTTTAGATTTGACTGCAAGGATAAGGGGAATTTAATTCATTCCTAAAGCTTCTTTAATTTGTGGGATAGATAAACCGTTTGCTTTCATTTCTTTGATCCAAAGAATGCGCGCGACGGTTTCTTCTCTTTTATATCTGCGTGTTAAATTCTCCTCTGCCTGTTCAAAGGGCAGCATGCCTTCTTCTGTATAATGTTTGAGTGTACTATAACGAGCATTTGTGATTCTTACTAATTCCCCTATCGATACATATTCTGACGCCATAATATTCTCCATGGATCGTTGTCTAGACATTGATAACCAACTCCTTTACAGCGGGCGCTTCGGAATAAGACGCACACCTTGAATTGGCACTTTCATCATTACAAAATGTGGGATCGCATCGTAGAGCAAATTATCAATTTTAAGAGTCGCAATCGATCCTCTCTCCAGCACCTTAACTTCATGTCCATAGGACATTAATCTTGTAATAACTGCGTCTAACCTTTGATTAGAATTATCAAACCAGGACTCTGTTTCTATAAAGACAGCTCGTGATCGCTCAAGGGCAGGAAAGATAAGATTGAGACTGCTGCCGATAAAAGTCTTCGCAAACTTTGTCTTCAATGCTAAAAAACGTTTGATACCTAACTCAACTCCCTGGCGAATTTGTATAGGAAACAGCGCCTTTGCCCATAAGTTACTTTGGTATAGATCATGTAATTTGATATTCACCTCTTCTAATTCGTTCAGCGAGAAGAAATCATGCATACATCCACATTCACGAAGTAGCCATAGCATACAAATGACCTGATCTGTTACTGGGCCCTCTTCCAAAATCTCTGCCCGCATATTCTCTGTAATGCTCGTGTACGCCTCCATATTACTGCGATAGGCTCTAATTTCAACTTCAGCAGAATCAAAATACATGTCGCTCCCTATCAGGCTTGGTATATCTTCAAGCAAATTCATTGCTTGAAGATAATCTGAAATCGCGGTTTCGAACTTTTTTAATTGATGGTTAGACTTCCTCGAAGCCTTCTTTAACCACCAATTTAGGTCACCCGTTACCTCAGCACTATTTTGAAGTAAGGGTTGTAGAACAGTTTCTCTATAGAGTGTTGAATGAGATTGATCAAGTGCTTCCTTGTGCAAAGTTAACTTGTTCTCAGATTGTGTAAAACATCCCTCTAAGTAAAGCTCCAATATAACCGCTGCTGCCATGCAGCGCAAAGACACTTTCTTAACAGTAGTCATCTGAAGACTTCTCTGTGCATTAAGCGCGATCAATGAAAAACTTGGTGCTAATTTAAGATCCATCATAACCATCCACCCCTATCCATTAATTCGTATTTACAGGATGATATTTATTCCGTATGGTGAGCGTTTGATTAACTTACTACTTACTACTTACTACTTATCACTTACAATACACCATCTTTACAATAATTGTCAATGGTCTGGAATAACGTAAAGAAGGCCCTGCCCTTAATGGTCAAGCCCCGATTTTACAGGCACCAAAAAAAAAGACCCTAGGCTATAAGCTGCTTCCGGTAATCAACCAGGGTATCTTAGAAACAGGAGGATCAGTTCTAACGGGAATTTATGCAGCCAATGAAGCAATTGGAGCATCCAGCTGGTCACAAAAAAGAAGTCGCCTTGTAAAGCTAAATAAAGAAGGCTGGCCATGTGAGCCTGCCTTCTTTATTCACTCAGATCAATAAGTAATTTGGTTAACTCTAGATTTTCAACCTTGTCTTCTTTGACGACAAAGGCAAGGGAAGGATGATAGAATCCTTCGTCAAGCTTGATAACGTTCACCCAATAGTTAACAACACCATCTACTTTCTTTTCGCTGCGGGATGCCTCAGGGATAGCTGCAATGATATCCTTTTCACTGCTTCTGATACCGATATTTTTATCCGTCCTAAGCGAAGAAAGAGAGCTAATCGGTATATCAACTACGCCTCCGACTGGCTTAGTTTCTCACTACGGTAAAACTGATCGTCAAATTATCTTTTTCATATAACCAGCGCATGTTAAGAGGTTCCCCCACTTCCGTCATCCGTTTCGAATGAATTCCCGCTCCGCTTTTTTCAAATGCTTTAATGAATTTTCGAAAGAATATGGAATCTTAGTCCTAAGTTTAGAGAGTTTTTCAACCTCTCCCATAGCGATAGCTTCCTTAATAGCAGGAACCAACTTCGCTTGAATAATGCCCCAACTTTCTGCCTGAAGAAGTTCGTCTATCAACATATGCGGTTTGGAATATTGTTCAATTTTTGTTCTCCTCTTCTCGATTTCTACCCTCTAATAGCTCTATCTTTATTTTTTCAAGACATAGCTTCTCCCTTAGAGTGTATAAGTTCATCCTTATGTTCTAATACTTCTATTATCATAGCAGCCCCCATTCTGAATCCGAGAGTATAGGCGGAAGCGGATGAGATAGAGTTCTGCATGCCACTCAGATCCAAGGCTTGTTCAATCATAGTAAAGTCTTCTATAGATAACTTTGCTTTTAGGATGTCCATAAACTCTGAGATTAGCTTGGAGTTCTGTATATACTCGGGATCGCGTAAACACAAAAGTTCACTTGGACAGATTTTCCCGTAATATAAATCCTCCAAAAGACTCACCAGTCATCCCTCCCAAATCATCTCTTCAATCATCTTAGCGAATTTATCGCTAAAAATCAATAGCGAATAATTCGCTAAGATATGCTTGCCTTGGAGGTGTTTAGTATGTATCAACGTATCCGAGATTTGCGCGAGGATAAAGATTTAACTCAAACCCAAATGGCAGAGTATTTGCAATGCAGCCAGAGGATTTATAGTAATTATGAACGCGGTGATGTTGATATTCCCACGGCCATTCTGATTAAGCTAGCAGATTATCATAAGACGAGTACTGACTATTTACTAAACAGAACGAACCAAAAAACTCCTTACTCTAAAAGTTAAATTTAAAGAATGAGTAGATATCGCAGTTTTCAAAGGATTTCATTCTTATGCTGATGAGCATTGTACACAGGAATCTGTGATTTACGCGAAGACAAAGATCTGACACAGCAACAAATAGAGGAGCTTTTACATATTACACAAGCCACCTACTCCCGCTATGAAAATGGAATTTTGGATGTTCCGAGCGCCGTTTTAATTACGCTAGCTAATTTCTATAAAGTAAGCATCGACTATATTTTAGGTCAGACAGATAATTCTAAATGCTATCCCAACAAAAAATAATCCACAGCACAAACAAGCTCCTGTGATAATCACAGGAGCTGTTCACGTTTAGGCTAAAAATAGCCTGAAATTAGGGGATTCTCTTAGATACGCTCAGGCCAGCAAGGTACGGGCTACCTGATCCACAATGTAATTGATACCTGTCGGTCCGTAGCAGCCGATCCATGTAGCGGCATCTACCGGGTATATATACGGCCGCTCATCGGAATCCAACATCCCTCGGACGCTTTGCTCTGTCGCAGATATCCCCTCCTGCATCATCTCGTTACTAAGTAAAAAATAATGGCTGGCATGCACAGCCGGCAGTCTATCAACTGTAATATGATAAGCCGTGTCGGAAGTGTCTGCGACAAATAGAGGAGCTGGCAGACCAAGATCCCGGTACAGCACGGCACCTGTGCGATGGGAGGCAGTATGCACCCGTACCAGCGACTCACGCGGACGGATCAAGGCCACGCTCTGACCCGCCAGCGCCGTTGCAAGCTGCTCAGACAGCAATGCTGTTCGGCGCAGGTAATCCGCAATAATACGCTCCACCTCTGTCCGCTTGTCCGTCAATTCACCGAACAGGCCCAGAATCGTCTGCCAGCTCTCATTCCGTTGAAACATTAGGGTTGGCGCAATCTGGCTTAACCGTTCATAATGCTGAGCATGCACCTCAGTACAGACAATCAAATCCGGCCGCAGCCGTTCAACAGCTTGCAGGTCCGGGTACTCATAAGTTCCGAGCATTTCCGTTGTCTTAAGCCTTTCCCTGATATATTGGGGGAATTTTAACGCTGCACTACCCGTTCCTACACTCCCTGCCGGAGATATCCCAAGCGCAAGCAAATGGTCTGCATATTGAACGTCGAGTACGGCGATACGCCTCGGAGAAGCGGTGACGCAATATTCGCCTCGCATATGACAAATTACCGGGCCTTGCAGCGACTGGTACGATGAGGCCAGGCGATCCGGCAGCCCAGAATATGCTGAGAGAGCACCGATCCCTGAAGCAGCAGTGCGCCTGTAGATCTGCGGGGGAACTCCGTGATATTTCTTAAATGCCCTGCTAAAGTAATACATGTCGCGATAGCCCGTTTTTTCTGCAATTTCGCCGATGGGAGCATCCGTATGACGCAACATCCGCTCGGCACTCTCCATCCGCAGCTGGATTACATATTCCATCGGTCCTAGTAACTTCTCCTGTTTGAATCGCCGCTGTAACTGTCTTGTACTGCATCCGGCAAGCGCTGCCAGCTCCTTAAGCTCCAGCTCCTGACGATAATGCCCCGCTATATAGGCAGCGACAACATCCACCATATCCGCCTCTGTGCCTTTCTGACCACATTCATACTCCATAATAAGCTCGTAAAGCATTCCTTGCAGTAGCGCATTCGCATGGAAACGCTCCAGCCCTTCGCCCCGGCTCCATTTGGCTTCGATTTGTTCCGCAGTCTGATGCAGTTCAGCCAGGAGCACAGGACGGTGAACAAATGAAGTGCGTAACGGGTGATTGCGCTGCGGAAACAGAACATGGGCAGCCCCCAACATTGGAAAAGCCTTGTACATAATAACGGTATAATGAATGGTTTCTGATCCAGCAGTCAAAGTAAATGCTGATCCCTTGACTGCGTGACAAGCGAAATAGGCCTGGATATGGCAAATTTCGCCATTCATCACAAGCCTACCTTCCCCGCCGCCTGCCAGCAGCAACACATTGGCTGTTAATCCGGTTTCGCTCATAACGCCGCCGGGTGGCAAAGTACCGCTGCGCACATCAAGCATCTTGATCGTTGTATCACTCCATAAACTTGCCTGTTCTTTCAGCGGCATTTCTCTCATCTCCTGACAATAGCATCCTCTGTTAAACGGGCGCACTCGAATAGGATTACATGCTTTAGTGAAAGCGCGTCCGCAACAAAAGTGAATGCGTTGCTGTTGTCATTTTAATTGAGATTCATTCTCATTGTCAATTTTCGGACATTTCCCGCAATATTCCGCCGACATCCTGTAATAAAAACAGCAGGTGATACGTTTCTTTTTTGCAACCGGAGCTAGGTCATTGTTCTCTGTGAACCGGGTAAATGGATTGCGTCTTGCGCCGAACAATTGTCCGGGAGCTATCCGGGTCAGGAAGGCAAAATCTGCTTGTATTCGTTGCCTTTCTTGCCCTAATTCACCTGTTCTAGGAGAATACAGCGGAGCAATACGTACCATAATATTCTCCCAAAGTACTGCCATGGAGACGGGACCAATTGCAGCAAGCGTATGCAGCAGCGGCGCAAGACGTACCGCGAAAATTTCCTCTACGATCTCTTCTCGCCACGCTTCCCTGTCTTCCGGTGCCGCCGTCGCTCGAAGCCCGTTCAGCGCAAGGAAAGGAAAACGCGTATCCCCTTTAAAAGCTGAGGAAGCCGGATGATAGAGGAAGCAGTTCTCCAGCGGGATGGAGACTTCCCGGTTATGAAGGGTCATAGCGGTCAGCATCGGCGCGATCCACAGATAACCGATCCGCTTGGCCAGCATGGAAGCGGCAACCTGCATATCAGGCGCACCGATATAACCCTTAAGCCAGCTTACATATTCGCGGCATGCAGCTTCTTCGTGCAACTGGCTAAGGGCAATTGTCCGAACGTTTCCTTCAGGCGGTTCACCTACCCACAGACGGTATTCCTCCGCCATTTGCTTCCAGGTGGCAGACGACAGATAGTTGTCCATTTTAATGCGATCCCAACAGCGCTTCCGCGGTTTGATCTACAATAATATTGAGGGCAATTGGCCCATAATAAGCGATCCATAGCGTTGAATTCACATTGTATACGCGGTTATTTTTAACGGCATCATGAGATTTCCAGACCGGACTGTTCGCCATTGCCTCTGCCTCTTTGGCAAACAATTCATCCGATAACAGGAAATAGTGATCTGCTCCGATATCAGCGATGGTCTCCATCGAAATTTCAACGGAGGTATCATCTTTGATCTCCTGAACGAATGCAGGGATATTCAATCCCAAATCCTCATAAAGAATGCTTCCGGTCCGATGTTCGGGACCGTGTACGCGAATACCTTCCGGTCTTGGGCGAATCAGAGCTACCGTTTCGTCACCCAGCTTCGCCGACAGCTGTTCCCGCAGTCCGACGATTTTGTCCTCGTAGGCTTGACGCACTACCTTCGCCTCCGCCTGCTTGCCCGTTATCATACCGATGGTAGCCGATGTATCCCGCCAATCTTCATAGAAGTCGAGTACTATTGTGGGCGCTATTTTACTGACGCTGTCATACACCTGCTCCTGAAAGTCCGTCATCAATATAAGATCCGGATTCATCGCTACAATAGCTTCAAGATTGGGCTCATCGCGTGTGCCCAGGACCTTCACATCACCCAATTGTTCACTTAAATATTCTGGAAACTTTGCATCTTTCGCTCCAGCCACAACGCTGCCTGCCGGATGCTCGCCTATCGCTAACAATTGATCGACGAATTTCACATCAAGCGCGGCGATGACCTTCGGCTTCTCAGTCAGCGTATATTCGCCCTTCATATGCGAGATGGTAACCGGGAAGGCTGCAGTCTGAGCCTGTGTCTCAGATGTAGGTGACGGCTCGGCTGAAGCAGATGGCAGTGCGGCAGTGCCCGCATTTGCTCCACCTCCAGTACCGCAAGCCGTTAGCACAAGTACCAGCGCCATCATCCATATCATTAATAGTCCTGCTTTTTGGGCAGCTTCTACCTTTCTAACGGTTGCTTGCCTCTTCTTTGTTCTTTTCATGCTGTCTCCCCCTTACGTATGATAATGATTTTCATTATCAGATCAATAAAGCGAGTATAATCTATCTTCACACTCTATTTCCATGTACTTTTGCGACATTGCAGCCGGATTAATGCGACATTGCACAACATAGGAACGACTCAGGAGAACCACGGCTGGCTACAAAAATTCCACAGAAGCACCTAAATCCCTAATTTTAACAAAAATTTCTTTGCTCCTGTTCTGAAAATAGCCAACACAGTCGATGGTAATCTCGCTCAATTCAAGCTTTTCCTTCTCCAGAAACTGATCATCGAGCAATCTGGCTACTTCAGAAATGGTTCTTCCATTGCACTCCCTGCTTCTTCCCAAAATGAAAAAAGGTATCTTTGTATTACACAAAGATACCTTTTTTCATTAAAAGCTTACGGCTCAATCCCCCACACAAGCTGACCATTCATATACCCGGTGACCTGTTCATTGTTGATGAACTGACTGCTGGATGCCTTGAACGAATAATCATTAGCCTGGTTGTAATTGGACCAGTCGGTTTTGGAGAAACGGGTTTGAATTTCTGCGCTCTGACCTGGATTAAGTGTTCCAGCCGAACTCGTGAAACCAATTTCCAAAACATAATCTGCACTGGCAACAGGAGTCGCCAGCTTAACGAAATTGCCGGTTACATTCGCATTTCCGATGCTGGCCCAGTCGATCCAGAAACTCTGATCTTTCTCGCCATCAATCGTATAGTAATACCGGACCTTCACATCACTTAGTTGAATCGCTGAATCACCGGTATTGACTACTTTGATTTTGGGTGAAATCCCGTTGGTGGAGGCACTTGTGTTGCCATTAAAAGCTTGGACCGTCAAATCTCCAGTGGGTACTGGAACACTGCTATCCGTTACGTTCACTGTAAGAACAGCATTATTTCCTCCATTAAAATGAAAGGTTAGGGTATTCTGTCCCAGCGGCAGCGTGGAAAGATAGGATTTTTTCAGAACAACAGCAGCGCTTGATGCCGTATAATCCTGACCCGATAGAAGTGTGGAACTTCCATTTGTGATACTTGCAAGCTGGTGTCCATTTAAGGTAAGGGCTACGGAAATATCCTGGGCTAGATTCGCTGCTTTATCAAATGCAGCGCTCACGGGCGCAATGGATGCGCTTGGCGTGGAATCGACAATTTTCACTTTTAATACGGGATCTTGTCCTTTATTAAAATCAAAGATGATCGAATGCTCGCCAACCGGCAGTGTCGCCAGAAATGCTTTTTTGAGCAGCAGCGTATTTCCACTCAAGGTATAATCCTGAGTCGCTGTCAATGCATTGGCGCCTGTCCGGAGAGCGGTTAACGTATTGCCGTTTGAATTCACGGTGATGGCTTTGTCATTCTGATTGGAGGCATTTTTATCAAATTCGACGTTTGCAGGTGTGATAGACGCACTTGGAATTGGATTGTTAGCCTTCAAATCAGGCAGCTCATCGAGCGTGATTACATAATTGCTTTGGTACAGCGTTGTTAAGGTGGCCGGATAATTAAAGGCGGAACTCATGAGATGCTCACCATACCACGGTAAGAAATAGAGCCAGCCCGATTTTTCCTCTGTCAGATTCTGAACGCTTGGAACGGTGTCGTTCTCCGTCATGGCTACCATTTTCTTACCGCCGGTTAAATCAACAAGCTGATAGAAAATCGAGGTAATCGCGTCCTCATTGGGAACACCAGACAAACCGTCATAGCGGTTATAGATCGTGTTGTATTTATCATAGCCTACAATATCCACCTGATCATCGCCGGGATACCATGCGGGAGAAGTGCTGTACACATAGCTGTTGTAGGTCCAGATCAAATTGTGCAGACCGTACGTTTCTGTAAGTTCAGTATAGAGCAGGTCCCACAACTGCTTGTACACCTCCGAGCCTGCCGAAGCCCACCAGAACCATGCACCTTCTCCATTCAATCCACCGTTGCCCTCCGCCTCATGGAAGGGTCTGAAGATAACCGGCACATTGTTATTTTGCAGAATCTGCAGTTGCTCCGCCAAATCCCCAATGGCCAGTTGTACATATTGGTATTCTTTCGTACCTGGAACTACCGCATTGGCTGTATTAAAATTGGTTTCTGTCGGCTTGTAGGTGGCTTTCTTCCAATCTACAAATTCCCCGAGCTGATAGGCGGTGAAATCTCGGGGTACAGTGATATGCCAGCTGTTTGTCGCGATCCCGCCCCGGTTATTCACCCAATCGATCATCCGGGCGGTCGTACCATCCTCCCAGCCGTAAAGCGGATTGTAGTTCATCAGATCAAATCCGCGGATCGCCGGATACTTTCCCGTTAAATTGTGAATCCAATCAAACTCCAGCTCGGAATTGCCGTCATTTCCGCCTCCGTAAATCTCCTGCTGACCAGAGATCATATGATTGCCGTAAACCTCCGTTAAATAATTCATCAGAAGCTGAGTTTCCGGAGTGGCTTGAGTATCGCTGAGGACAGGTTGCACATCCAGGGGATCAAGATCGGCATAATCCACCGTGAAGGTATCAAAATAAGCGAAACCCCAGCCAGCCTTCAGTTGAATAGTGTTGCTGCCTTGATTCAGCTTGTGATAGCCAAAATCGAAATTCGACCACGTGGTCGTATAGGGCAGCATATACGACCCCTTCGTAACGCCGTTAACGGCCAAAGATTGAAGCCTGCCGTCAGCACTGAGCTCCTGCATATAACGTGTGGAGATCGTATACATGCCGGTTTCCGGAACTGTCACTGTGAAGGTAATTGTACCGGAATTCTGCATCCAGACAAATCCGCTTCCAGAGTATCCGGGTTTGGGCTGTCCGTAAATTTGGGTCGTCACTTGAAGATCGGAGGTGAGCTGAGCATTTTCGCTTTCAATTGTGAAAAGTGCGTTGTCTGCATGAACGGGCGGCGCTGTCATCAATCCAAGTAGCAGAGTAAATGCCAGCATCATTGTGATTGCCTTCTTGAGCAAATTTTTCATTTCCACCTTTCCTCCCTATGTTAAATATGGTAAATAAAAGTTAAATATACCATCTCTTGGATGCGCTTTCATAGATAAGATAGCATATATTCCATATTTTGTAAATCTATCAAATCGAGAAATTATCCACATGCAAAAAAACTCCAACCAATATTTATTAGGAGGAGTTAAATAACATTGATTCATACAAACATCCCATCAATGAGAGGTACGTGTGGGTCAATAAGTAGATATACTCAATAATACGAAGACGGGCCTGGTTTTTGCGCTTGGCGATTTCAAAAGCTTAATTGGATCAAGGCAACCAGTTCACCAATTTTTTTACATGTTGCAGCAAATATGACAACTTTTCTTTGGCTAATCTATTGGGTAAAGTATTGCTTAAGCTCAGTTTAGCTAAAAAGGTGAGGTAGGACTTGAGTTGGAAGTTTTCAACTAGTAATCATTCAATACTCCTTGTATCTCATGAGGGTATTCAATTTCCTGTAACAAACATTTCAGCAAATCACGATAATCCGAATAATTTGTTTCAATTATAAATGCTACTTGTTGAGCTATTAAAGTAAAACTATTCATTGACACTAGGACACCAACAAGTAATGATTGCGCCATAAGATTATTAAATTTTAATGCAATATTCATTAATATCCTTGTAACATTTATTTGTAATGCTATATTTTGTGTCTCATAGTAAATACAATCTATAAGTAAAGATACGTGATCCCAGTCCGCTTCATTATTATTTGATATATTGGATATATTAGATATATTTTCTTCAGTCATCTGTACAAAAGGAATCATTAGTGCGTCATATTTGGCACACTCCACAAATACATTTATCGGAATTGATTTGAATGGTACTATAAACTTTTCAATAACCCTATCAGAATCCTCAACTTGAACTGATGCAATACACTTTAAAACATAATTAACATCGGCCGAGAAATCTCTAAATTCATAATTTTCCAAACTATAAAACGGAAAATTTTCTTTTCTCATACTTTTTCTATCCATAAGATTAATGTCGTCAATAAGTTCTTTAGTTGTCTGATACCGTTTAGTACGCTCCTCCTCCATAGCCTTCATAACAATTAGCTGATATTTTACTGTCTTCCTGTATCGTTCTTCTGGTGAATTCCCACTTAATAAATAATAGAGCATTGCACCTAATGAATAAATATCAGATAAATGATCAGCACTCTTCAAACTGTTTAATTGTTCTGGTGCGGTATAACCTGCTCTTCCATAACCATAAACAAAGAGTCCTGTTGATTTCGATTGCGATCGCTTATCTTTTGCTAGTCCAAAATCAGCAACTTTTACTACTATAGTCCCGTCACTCTCTTTAAATAACAAGATATTATGAGGAGCTAAATCTCGATGGCTAATTTTTCGGTCATGAAGATAAGCTATCCCACTCAAAATATCTTTAAAAATACTTATTCTTATATCTTCCGATATATTGGAATTCAGTCCCAACCATTCATCTAATGAAGCTTCTGCCAAAGGCATTGTGAAAAGGAATGGCTCATTCACTAGTTGCATTTTGCTAATTTCAATTATATTTCTATGAGAAGCTTTCTCTTTTAGAAACTTTACTTCTCTTTTGAATCGGAGATAATGATCGTCTCCTTCTACTTCATTATTTTTAAACATACGGGATCTTTCGAAAAGAACTTTACCTGCTAATTCTTTTTTTAATATAGGATCAAACACTCTATATACTTCTGCAAAGGATCCTTCACCAATCTTTTTTAAGGGAATTAATTGATAATCTCTTTCCTCTTCATTATCTAAAATCCATAAACGATTTGTTTTTTTAGTAGCATCTGCACAGAATAAAATATTATTCCCTTTTAAAATATCTTCAATCTGTTCTTCATTTGGGTTTGGAATGAGCTCGGTTCCTAATGTCAAATGATTTAATACTTGTAATGCAAACAACAACATTTTACCGCCATCAGATTTAGGACTGAAGTAATCATAATCACCAGTTAGCTCATAAGCAAGCATTGGTAAATAGATGTTACTCTTTAAAGGGAGGTAATTAAATGTTTTATTAATTAATTCGAGCAAATGTTTTAAGAAGTCCGGCCTCTTTTTGTGCATAATATGAATAAATGGTGCATTTTTATAAGTCTTGATAAATAAAATAAATTGGTAGAATGAACTTTCCATCGTATAATCACTCAAAAGTGTTTGGAAAAATTTCTTCTTTTCCGTATCATAACGCTGCTTGTCTTCACTTTTTGAAGTTAATTCCCCCCCGTAGTACATTTTTAATAAATCATTTAGATCATATCCATCGAATAATTCTCGATACTTACTATTCCGAATTTCCTTTTCAATTTTGCCAGCGGCAATAGGGATTATCTTCTCATTTCCATAAGCTCCACCAAAAAAACCGTTTAATACCCGCAATTCATCAGATGTTGGATCTTTAAGATTAACTTTCGTACTTCTGGTAATTCTTCCATAACTTCTGTATTTTTGACGAAAAAGCAAGAACACTCTGTTAAAGCCATCGATGTTCCGGAAAATCTCGACTAATTGCTGTAACGATGATTCCATCTATCCAGTTTCCTCCGTTATGTTTTTCTATAAGCTTTTAGCAAGCATATTATGCTAAGTTCTTTTGTCTTTTAAGAAAACGTAGTGGTAATAGAAAACCCCATCATCTTGTCACATTATTCCACATAACTTTGTCCTATTTGCCGCCTTCATGAAGAATCTCATTCACAAATGCTACAAGTGGTGAACGCCAAAATAACTCAAAACAATGTAATCTGAGCAAGCGAAGATCGAACATCCTCGATTGTTTCATAAGGCTCTTCTACACGTGTCTTCTTAATACCATTCCATGAGTATGAAATTGAATTAACAAGATTTGAATTCCCCATTCGATTCAGAACATAAATCGACAGATCAGGCACTACATCGAAACATCCCCATAAAGATTGAGAGTTTAATGTGTAATCAAAGTCGTACATCTCAATAACTTTGAATGCTTCTTTGATATTGTTATCATCTACGCCTGCAAACGCTTCGTCTAATGCAAATATACGAGGAGCTTCACAGTGAGCATTTTGCAAACGTGCATCAACAGCTGCTAGAAGTGGCGTATACATCGCCATTGCTCGCTCACCACCAGAGAATGTGTTGTAATTGCTTTTCTTCATTTCTTTACGCTTTTCACCTGTTTTTTCGTAGTAAATAATGAACTCATACCATTCTCGATAATCCAAGACTGACTTAATATCTTCCATGAAGGTCGATGTACCGCTCAACTCAGCTTTACGTTTCGCCTCATATACCTTGGAACGAAAATGCTGGGCTATCCTTTTCCTATCGGGATCCGCAAGCCACATAGGATCCTTCTCTAGAAATCGAACTAATTCTAGTGTATCGAGTTCTTGTTCACTGTCAGTCTTTTTCGGTGACCACTCAACATCAAACTTCAGTCCACTGGAGTTCTGCGTCTTTTCCATTATTGTATTGATACGTGCTACCCATTCTTTTGAATTTTGAATTTTGTTTTTTATGGTTTCTCCCAAATGATTAATTAGGATGTCTTCGTAAATCTCACGGTCCTTTTCAGCCATTACCTCTGCAAGCGTTTTATCTTGCTCGGTCAGTTTGATTTTGGCAAATGAGGGCGAAACACGACGCGACTGATACTCTAGTGTAATTTTTTCACGTCTGGCTATCATTTTAAGAATTTCCACACGACTTTCATCTTCAATAGCCATATGAGAAAAATCGACTTCAAATTCTAACGGCTCCATTGTTAAATTGTATTCTGGTAAACCCTTGTCCGCATCCGAAAAGACATTGCCTAACTCGCTTTTATTTTTTACTCTATCCTTTTTCGAGAGGAGCTGCCCGAACTTGGACATGATAATCTGAGCAAGTGATTCCGTATCTGATTCGAATTCAAGCCCAAATTTTCCACTGAATTCTTTTACATCTTGAAACAAAGCAATTTCCCATGCCAAAACAAACTCTTGCATAAAAAGTTCTTTCTGAGCACCAGTCGAAAGACGGTCACGAAGATTATTTAAATCGTTTTTCAGTTCACTAAGTTCCCTGTCCAGTGCCCTTTGGTCTATTGGAAATTGTTCCAGTTTATCGTTAATACTTTGGGCAAGCTTACGAACATTATCCGCGCCAATATCTTGTAACCGCTTTTCATAGCTTTCTATCCGTGTTTCTATGCTTTTGATTCGCCCATCAAGTGACAGAACGTCGGCCCTTGCCACATCCACAACATCTTTAAAAGTACTTATCTTGTCATCTTGATTCTTTAGAAGACTTTGTTTATCCCCTCTGGAACGATAAGAACTCTTCAGATTTGATAACGCTCGCTCAAAATTTCGTAAGCCATCACACGCATCATTTACGGCTTGTTCATTTTTCTCGATAGTGATATCTTCGAACTCTACATTTAGGTTCCTGATTTGTGTCTCCACTCTGATGTTCAGTTCCTTGAATTTTTCATTTAACGACGAGATCTCAGGCTCCAACAATTCTGCAATGCGTTTTGCAACGACTTCAAATTTTTCTTTGGCATCCATTAGAGCCGGAAATTTCGGGCATGACCGGTACTCAACTTCAATTTTGTTTTGTCGCGTTTTACTTTCATTAGAAAGTACTTCAAGCTTATCGATTTCAAGCTTAAGAGCAGCAATCTTTTCTTTTAACATTGCAATTATACGAAGCCGCTCTTGTTCCCGTGCATGCTTTCCAATATATTTGGCTACACCATACTGAGAAGCAGTTCCAGCTATAAAAGAACCTTTAAATGATCCATCAGCCGTTACAAAATGGACGTCCTCATCAGAAACCGAAATCCCCTTCAGAACTGCTAGCACATCCTCATGACTCACATCGCTAGTAGCCGAAACCGAAACATCTAGATACTTTGTTAGATTGTTTGGTACCTGAGCCTGATGAGTACTAAGAACCGTTCCAGACAACGCTTCGTTATAACGGTTAGCGGGTACAATCAGCGAAGTTAGTATACCAGTTTCGGTAAGTACCGATTCCAAACTTGACTTCTGCTCCTCAGTAAGATTCTTTTTGAAATCAACCATAGCGTAAAAAGGTACGTACGGTATCCCTTTTTCTTTGAACTCCCGCACCTGGTTCTCCTTGGCTATCGGAAGTTCAGGTTCAATTTCATCAGCTCCCTCAAGAACAACGACTTCTTCTTTAGTAAGATCTCTTTCTTCAACCTTTGATCGAATTTGTGCTCCTAGCCATGCTTGCTCCTTAATGCATTGGGACACTTGTTCTTCGCGCTCACCCGAGATTGGCAACATCAATTGCTCCTGAGTCACACTTTCCAGATATCCATTAAACATCCGTTTCACACTCGTACTACTATTAACGCTAAGCACAAGAGCTGTTAATTCATTCATCCAGTTTTCAAGCTCTATATAAGCGTTGTTTCGTTCCATATCATAGATATTCGCAAGAGAAGTGCGCCTTTCTCTTTCGTTTTCAAGAGCGCCTTGTTTCACTTCAATTTGTTGTCTCATACTATCTAGATCGCGCTTCTTTTGGTCCAACTCTTTAATTCGTTTGAGAAGTCCCCCAAGTCTTTGAAGTCTGATTCGTATTTCAGACTCCCAATTTATAAAAAGATAATCCCCATTGTTTTCATTCCGTTTGAAATGGTCAGAAAATACCAGATAGATGTCTTCAAATGCCGAATCTATCCCCAGTTCCTCCAGACTCTCGAACGCGACTTTAAGTTCTTTATCAATTGCCCACAATTCATTTTCAATATTACGCCGTTCGCTATTAGCATCTATTAATGATTTTTCATTTAACTCATAGCGATTCTTTTTGACTGATTTCTCATTCAATATTCGTGCTAGCTCTTGTCTGGCAGATTGAAGAGTATCATCCAAATCCACTATTTTATCATGCCCCAATTCCTGTCTTGCTTGCTTCAACCCTTCAATTTCACGTTCAATGTTTCGGAGTTTTTGCTCTGTCTCATCATAGTCAACGCTCTTGGTCTCAATATCTCTTTGTACTCTCTGATGTTCCAAAGCAATAGTATCCCACGTATTTTTGCTTTCCAAATAATACTTAGCCTTCTCCGCAAATACGTATGAAACATAATCGTCATAACCTTTATCCAGTTTCGTTGCAAAACCAAGGTCATTTTGAGTTTTTAGAATTTCCCGCTGTGTTTGGTCTTGTGCTTCCACGGTAGTGGTTAAAGCGGACAATTCATGATCGGATAATGGCGGTAATGATTCGTTCAAAGTTTCTTTTAAATCGTCTGGCCCTCCTCCCTTGGTTAACTTAGGGCTCTTAAGCCGTACGAGTACATCGGTAAAAAGCTTAAGTCCTGTTACATCCGGAAACTTGAACAGATTCTTATTAATCAGTTCCGCATAATCTTTACTATCAACGATAGTACCACTCTCGCCAATTGCTGTCGTTATTTGTTTTCTATCTAAGGGAATTTGCTCCGGTGAATCATCTAGTACTTCTACCTTATAGAGTGAGATCGGATTTGGTCCACGCCCAATACGCCTATGACGGTCATGAATCACAAACCCCCAGGCATCTTCCAACCTTCTGTTTTTCCGTTTGGAATGTAGTCCAAATCCCGTCGTGATATACTGCTCCGTGTTCGTCAACTTATATTCAATCACAACATAACCAATGCGCTCAATAATGTCCTTGTTTAACGACTCTTCTCCAAGCAAGATGTCATAAAACTTGCGGTCACTTGACTCAAATGGATCCAACCGCTTAGGATCTTTGTTTCCATCTAGCATGAATGTAAAAAGTGTATTCATGGCAATCGACTTTCCCGCACCATTATGACCACGCAGTAACAGTCTTCCGTTCTTGAAGTAATATTCTTCATAATTAAAATACCAATAGTTAAATAGGATGAAGCGATGAGGCTTCCAACGCTGTGTATGATTAGTCATCATCATACTCCTTTATTATTTTCTTCTTTAGGTTTTTCAAAAAATCTTCCGATTACATCATATAGTTTTAAATCACCTTCTTGCGTTGTCTCCGCTAATTTCCATTCAAATAGCATATTTTTAATTATATTCTTAATTTCAGTGTTACTCATACTTTTTAGGCCCGTCGTCCATCTGTGACTATTTTCATCTATGAGCTGTCGACACATAATATCCAAATCAACATTTGTTAAAACGACTGTCCCATCTTTTTGTTCACCGAGACTGTCATCATCGTCGATGATTTTAAGTCTTAACAATGTTGCAAACTGAACAAGTAGGTTCGATTCAGCATTACTTGCTGGAAAGAACCGTCGAAACGTGCTTACGTTTTCTTTTACTAAAAAAGCATTGCTTCCGTAAACATCCAGATTCATATCGTAGTATTTTTCGGCATGTTCATTTAAGTGGCGACTGTACTGTCTTAAGTAATCAAAATCTGACGTCGATACTTCATGCCGATACAAGGCTGGCTCTAAAAACAGTTTCCGGTATAGTAAATGCTTTCTTTCTAGACCTAATTCCCGTTCCTGAGTTTCTTGAATCAACATAATATCATTTAACGTCAATTCTCCTTCAATATTAAAACCAATATTACGCATAAAATATTTCACAAGCCCGGTTGAACGCAGCAGTGCATCATTCGTTTCTCTGTCTTGAAAGTCTTCTATGTTTTTATCAATCACTTCTATCAGACACCGTCGAACAGCTTCTTTCAATACACGAACAAGTGATAGTCGGTTTCTATAGCCTTCGTTACCCTTCCATGTTAATGGTAGAGGGTTTTCATTGACCGATCTCTTGGAACTTCTTGGGTAGTACGAAACGACCGCTTGGCAAACATCTGACAACGTAAATTGCTTTGATGCTTTTCCATCCAAAAACGCAAGTACACAGTAAAAAATGACGTAATCTTTCACCTCTTTGAAATCTGATATGCCTGTTGACGGTTGAGGCGTTACTTGAAACTTCTCAACTTTTGCAAAATCTGTACCAACTACCAGCTTAAAACGGAAGTAGTCCTTAAAGTAATCTCGCAGAAACCCTTCGTTTTGCTTAATTTCATAAAAAAGCTCTGGATTCTCCTTGCGCACAACCCAAAAACTATCGAGTAGTTGATGAATGCAATTAAGAGTCTCCTGAGACAACTTTTTCACGCGTTTTCACCTCGGTAAATGTCATTTGGAAATCGGGCAAAAAGAGGATTCCATCTAAACAATGCAATTCAATAATATCGTTACTAACCTTATGAAGTTTAAATTTCACGCCCAATTCTGTGGTACCCTCATAGATACCGTAGCCAACTGGATTCAACAGCGCCGAACTTATCCAAACTAATAATGCCTTTCGAACAAACGGCTCAACTCTCGTTTCCAAATCCTTCAAGATTAAGTAAGGCTGCTCCACGATCGCTATTAATACACTTTCTTCGTATGTCAGCCGCTCCGCGAGCAACCGTTGCTGCTCGAGTGCCTCCTGGCTCACTTTCGATACCTTCAAATTCTGTTTTATGGTTCTCTCAGATGGTGGTCGAATACGATACGTCACATCTAGCTCATCCGGGTCAAAATCCCATACTGTACCATCATTCTTTTCCGACGGTTTCCGTGCGACTTTGAAATGCTGGATACCTTCGAATCCGAATAGGTAAGAAAAAACTTGATGGGCTTCTTTCAAGTTGCCGGACTCATGTATCATGTCTGCAAGTCGTAAAAATTCTGTTACTCGACTTTTTTTCAAAAATTGTCGCTCTGCATAAAAATGCGCAAGCTTAGACATTTTACTGATGGCATCCCGAGTACGAACTTCAAGTTGAAACGCTTTGCTCGATTTAGTATCACTTGCCAAAAACCAGTTTCGGATACCTGTCCATACATCAAAAAAGGTATCGGAATACTCTTTATCCGACACAACCGTAGTGGTCGGCATATTTTTTTTATGACGGACGAGTTGCATTACGATGTTCTGAATTTTCTTCTCCGAAATGTGTGTAATAATATTAATTATCGCAGGCGAATTGCGGTTAAGTTCAACCATAAAATCCGTTAAATAAGAGCAGAACTGATTTTTAAATACAATGAAGGCATCGGTTTCCATTTTGCTATCCAATTTATCACCGCTGATATGATTCAAATAATCCGAAGCATCATTATCAAGCTTTGTAAAACGTTCGAACAGCTCCTCCCACGCTTCATATAGTTGAACAAGCGAAGACGAATCCAACTCGGTTTGCATGGAAAATCCGTTTAATTTTACAAGCGCATTATATAGGTGCTCAGTGAGTTTTTTATCCAATGAACCACCACGTATACGATAAAGTTTTTTCTCCATAAAAATAAGCATTTTTTCAAATTCAATCGTATATTCCGTTAGTGAATATGTTTTTCGATTCCTAATAAGGTCTTCCAATGTAACAGCATCTGTATTATCTTGGTTCAACACTAAGTTATTGTTTTCAACTAAGACCGATAAATCAGCATCTTGCTCTTCGAGTGTATAATCCCCAAATTCAGAAAATTGTTTAAGATACGTAAAAATTTCTATTGGCAAAACTTCATTATTAAATATACGATGTTGCTCATACATGTATCTTAATATTGGACGATATCGGTGCGTCTTTTGTGTTGACAAATAACTTGCTTCTTTTATTGCACGCATCAATGACAAATCCAAATTAAACACCCCTTTTCTAAGTAGTTTTTACATAATTAGGAAAATATAGTTTCTTTTTTTATTTGTCAATACCAATATTGGAGATCGGCCGAATCCTTTCACTTCCCATTACCTTTGCCGAACCGAGGGGTGAACGTCCCGATATTTGAATCGGGGGTTAACTGAAGTTCAGACTGATTAACTTTCAAGATTCTTTTTCAAGATAGATTTCAAAGTATTGGAACTATATTGTTTTTTAAAACTGCTTCTTCGAGCCCAAGAAATCAAAGTTGTCTTAGATATGCCACCTACTTTACTGCATTCATATGTTGCGTTAACATTGTCATTTAGCAAATTATGATAATGGTCTATGTAAGCAACTATCCTTTCTTAATTATTCTTAAAAAAAGTTATGTTAAAACTAGGATAATCAACAATGCTGGGCTCTAGTGATTTATCCTCGTAATCATCAAAGAAAAATATCATAAACGTACTCGAATCAATATACCAATCGAGTTCAATATAAATCTCCATGTTATGCTGTTCTAAGAATTCCTGAAACTCTTGTCGTTTCTGACTTCGTTAATTAGATTATATAGATCTGAAACTCTTCTACGAAATAACCCGACCAGTATATGTTCTCCTGATACCTAACCAATTCTATGGCTTCATTAATCTTCATAAATAGCTCATCCAAATTATAATAATCAGTTCCATCATTCATGAAAGAAGGAAAATAAACTTTCAATAAGAAGCTGTATTGTGTTGTTTATTGTTCCAATAACTTCATGAAAATCAATTTCTCTATAAATTGTTACTTTATTTCTGATTTGTCCTAATACATCAAGAGATAATAGATTACTTTCCTTAATATCGATAAAGCTCTTTACTCTTTTTACTGCCTCTTTATATGAAATTATAAATCTGATAGTAGCTAATTTAGGTATATTGTACCATATTGAAAGATACTTCTGGAATATATTCCAGAAGCATCCAAAGACTTATCCTATTTCAAATCACTTATAACAAACCGTCAACTCCACCCGACTCCCTTCCCGATCGTACACAATTCGCTCCACTAACTTCTTCAACACCCGATTCTTCTCTTCACTCGTCACGGAAGCGCTCCACAACTCCCTAAACTCACCTATCCGCTCATATATCTGCTCCACAGTCGGATAATTACCTTCATCTACTACCACTTTCCGCAAATCCTATAACTCTTCCTCTAGCTTCTGTATCTGCCTAGACTGAACAGCTTTACGCTCTAAAAATACCTGCTTCGTTATCATGTCCTCTTCATAAGATTCATGCAGCTTGTCCAACGCTCGCTTCTGCTTCTTCAATTCCTGCGCTTTGACCTCGATAATGACCTGTGTATCATTATACCTACTTCCATGCAATTCAATCTCCCGTAAAATATTCGGGTCTACATGAATAATCCGATCATAGAGAGCATTGAAAAAATCAACATCCATTACCTTGCCGCGCTGCTCACATTTACTGCCATCTTTATACTGGTGATAGCACAATGCACTCCAGTGCTGCCCTTGCTTCTTATTCTCACCTACTCGGAATCTCATTCGTGAACCACGCTTGGAACGTTTTTTCCATAAGTAATGTAACCCAAATAGACTTCGCTTGCCAGCAATCTTTGAACCGTAATATTTGACCATCCCTTGTTCTTTCCATCGGGCTTAATGTTGTATGGCGTAGGTATCTTGTTATCCGTCAATCAAATGGCGATATGACCAAGGTTTGTTCCATTCAAATACTTTTCAACAATCGCTCGATAAATCGGACGCTTGGTTTCATCCACCAATACCGACCTTATGTTCTTATCGTAGTAGTAAGGAAACGGTGGCTTTCCGTTTGTCCACATGCCTTTCTTCGCTCCGGCCTCCTTGCCCTGCTTCATTCTTCACTTAATCGTTTTGTATTCTATTCGGGCAAAAATAGACATGAAATCAAAGGATACATCGTCATTGTCTATTTCTAGATCGTATATCTTGTTTGGTGTGATAATGACCGTTTCTGAGTTTAAGAATGTATCTTTAATGAGTGCCCAATCCTTGTTTTCTCCACGCCCTAAACGGTCAATATCCATGACTACTACCCCATCATAGAGCTGGTCTTCAACATGTCGAAGAAACTTCTGCATTTCCTTACGGGACTCGATCTTTTCACCTGAGGCCACTTTTTCATATAGCCTATAAGTCCAATTTCGATTATCGACCAAGGTCAGAAGGGTATCCCTATGCTTCGAGAGAACGTCTTCAAACTCACCATCATCCCGTGATTTTCTTAAATAAACGGCTACGTGTTTAATTGTTTTACTTTCCATAATAGTTTCTACTCCAAACCTGTTAAATTTTTGCTGCCTTTCAAGTAGAATGTTGAGCATTTTTGATGACAAATCATCGAATATGACAACTGTAAAATTTCGGAGGCGTAGTTCATGAAGAAATGTGAATATGTAATCAAGGAAAGTAATCAGCCATCCGACAAAGCGTTGCGGCAATTTCATGAACATGTGGCCCGGATATTGAGCCAAACTGTCCAAGCCGAGGCCGAGATAGACATACCTCTCCCCAAAGTGCATCATTCTACGCAAGACAGTCAGAAAAATTAACAAAATAAAAACAAGCCAGAGCACATGACAAATCCATGCTCCGACTTGTTCTATTTCAGGCTATTTTGAATGAATTCCCGTTTCGACTTTTTCAGATACCTTAGCGAATTCTCGAAGGAATACAGGTACATAGAGCAAAGCATCTTCAGCTTTTCGACTGAGCCATCCGCAATCACTTGCATAATGGCCGGGTGCAGAATCTTACTAAACATAATGTTTTATTTTTATAATCTAGGTCTTATAAACCACAGTCCCATTGTACTGTAACATGGTAGAAGATGTAGCGCGATATTTCCATGATTCAACGCAAAAAACTTCTAATCAACACTGAGCCGCAAAAGCTTCTTTGAAAAATTGATTCACCCAAACATCCCATCAATGACAAGTCAAATATCCCATACGGAGGGAAATTCGCTTATTAATTTGTTTGTTTGTTTACTTAAATGCCATAACTTCAAGCGTACCAACTCTTCTTACAACTTAAAGTTTCGGAGCGGCTTTCCGTACCGCACCAAAACATGCCATAAGAGTTTTAATTCTTGAAGTACTTCTTTTTCGGTTCCTCGGTCCCGCCATGCTGAAGGATCATGCTTTAAGTGCATAGCAGCAGATCCAATCATGCTCGCATCAATATAACCGTGATGAGCAATACGCTTAGCCAAGGAGGGCATCGAAGGCCCTCTAAAATCTGAAGGCACTTCGTCTACCCACATCGCGAATCCCATGTGCCAATAGAGTTGGATGGCATACTGTAAACATATTTGCTCCAGGACTCGCCCTGTTGGAGTACCCTTGAATGAAGGATCGGCAACTAAAATTTCCACATCTTCCTTTAGACGGATGTTTCCATGAACTTGCGCCTCAATATAGTGGTTAAGATTACGTTTAGCTTCACCCTTTGAAGGGTCTGTAAACGGCATTGTGAGGTTGACCCGAAGATGGTCAACTAATTTTTGTGATCGAAGATTTTTTTCCCCTAGAGCGGAATCTCTTAAGAAAATCTCCTCTAGTAATGCCGCCATCATATCATCAAATTCTGCATATGTCCCTTTCTGTACAGGGTTTTGATGCGAATCCATATAGGTGTATGTACTGCGATAAGAAACCTCAGGGGATAGGAGGAAATAGCAGGAGCCAAAGCGCGGAGCTGGCCCATCCGAATGACGCATCAAATCAAGAGCGCCATATTTAGGGCGTTCGCTATTCGAAGCACCCTCTTGTTGGTATGCCCCTCCAAATAGTCTTTCCTCCCACAAATCACGTGGACCGCCAGAATAGGCTGATACACTACCACTGGATAACAAGGTCTCAAATTGGCTCTTGTACACGCCTTGCTCCAATAGCGCCTCTGCAACACTTTTCTTTACCGGATCTAGTCGATCTGGATGGAAATGTAGAGCAATCTTCGCATGTGACTTTATTTTGACCACAGCATCTTCAAACTCTTCCCGATCCACATTAGACATTTGAAGAATTTCATGGATGGTCTGAACTGCTTCACTTTTTCGAGTTCGCGCGTAATTCGTAACATATTCTAAAGCCGATAATTGTGACTCCGATAGTTCCTCAGTGAACTGAGACTCTCTTTTTTTATTGGCATTTGCATCGCCTTTCCACTCCATTGCTTATTCACTCCTTTCTAGACCCAGTACATAAGAAAAGAGACTTGATTTCTCCTCTCACTGTATCAAACGCTTCTTCACTTAAAACTTCATATCCTTACCATCGCAGATTCCGATAACTTTACATGGATCTCGAATGATATAAATTCAAGATCGAATGTTGATGGCTTGAACATCGTATGCGCGTTATGCGTAATCTTCCTTTTTCGCAGGAGTAATCAACTCGATTTGCTCGTAAGGTGCTGTCAAATAGGGACTCAAAACAAATACCATTTAGTTAACCGTCAGTGTCACAACCACTCAACCATAATTAGAGCGTCTCAGCCAATTTCTGAATCTTTGAGTGGGAAATTAAATATACATTGCCTATAATGTCGATTTTGCTGCCCTTCACACGTACAGCACCATCTTTGTCTGCCGCCACATAAATATCCATTTTATTCGATAAAGGAAAACGCCCCTCAATTAGCGCGGTGTTATCATGATCAAAATGAGCTTCAAAAGAAAAGTGATTAAGAGCCATACCTTCACAAACAGTGCATTCATCCACATATTCATCAGACATGTTCATCCCACCAGCACTTGTTCCCATTACAACAGCATTGCTTTTTTTAATCAAATCCGATAATTCATATTCCGTCAAAAGGTGCTTTTGGTCCCGAGCGGTTCCACCACATAAAAAAACGACAGAGGCGTTTTGAATTAATCGCTGGGCATCTTCCTTCTGCGTGCGGTCATCAATGAAATGATATTCATCAAAAAAAATGTTAGCCTGATTAAACCATGTCCTTTCAAAAACACTATCAATATTAACTTGTTCATCACTAAAATCAGACGATTCAGCGCTAATCATAACAAGCGATTTTCTGTCTGTTATATCCTCATGCAACACATTGACTAGCTTCTCAGAAAAGCCCTTATCATAAAACCAATCTAAGTAATAGTGAGTTTTCATCCGTAATTACCTCCATATGTAATATCTAAATTTATCCATTATGTTTATCAAAATTCATAGCGCCAGGCAAGAGAAAAATGTCTATAGTAATATAAATTTAGAGGCATAATCAAGGTTTTTTATCTGCGCTAGATCCACATTAAGCCTATCCGGCGAGGAAATGGGCCACGTATTTTTGTTCTGCACCGATTATCTTCACCTCCTTTTATATCATGGACATCGTACCATATAATGAAATTCAATAAATCTTACAAATTGATTAAAACAAAAAAATGCCAGCATCATTAGTACCTTCGGTGAATAGCAAAAAGACTTACTCGAGGTATCGATCCCTTCAAGTAAGTCTTTATTTCTAAAGTTATAAAGATACTAGTCCCTTAAACGAAAACATACTCCCCATCACCAATCGAAATCGTCTTCCCTTTCAGCTCTAACGAATCCGTTTCAAAAACCACCTGCTTGAATTGGTTCTCGTCTCCTTGCACGAAAGCAAATGATCTATCGCCAATCTTAAGGCTGAAGGTATCATCCTCTGACTTCGTAACAGGCAGTCCGAATATGGTTCCCCAATGGTTGGCTGCAGCTTCAGGATCGGAGACATGGAATACAGCACGCACGATTTCGACTTCTCCCGCAGGATGAGGCTTAATGACTCCAGATGATGTTAATCTTTCCACTCGCTCTGTATCCGTTCCGCTCCATTGAATGATGAACGGATAGACCAGTCCCCCAAAGTCACCAGCAATGGTCATCATCCGCCACTCTATTAATCTTCCCTCGTTATCTAGACGCTTACCATCGATAATTGGAGATAATGATAAGCCTGCTGCTTTCAGGGAAGCCGCTACTTCTTCAATATCATCCGTCCGGATGACTACTCTACTTAGAACTTCATGTTCTGGTAGAAGTTTTACTGCATCTTTCACCACTAAATTATGTTCAGTTGCCTTTGCCAGCTCAAGATTCTCAATGCCCAGAAACTCGAGATAGGTTAGCCCAAAGTAACTTAAGGCATTATAGGTTCCCCAATCTTTATGAGAGCCTCCCTTAAAAGCAACCAATCCATGAGCTCCAAAGATCTCAACCGGTTTGGCCAAATCATTGACATAGTGAACTAAATGATCCCATTTCATCGTTGCCATGATTACTTCACTCCCAGCTCAGTAGTACGTTTTACGGCTGCCAGAACACTTCTTTGCAGACCCGCTGCGAAATCACTGTTGTTTAATTCGTACAAGCCATGCATGCCGACACCGCCAGGTGAATTATTAATATCCAGCAGCTGTCGTGGATGCAGCCCTGTCTGTTGCAGCATTGCTACCGAGCCCATCATATTCTCCAGTGCAACCTTCCAGGCTTGGTCACGCGGCAGTCCGGCAAGTACACCTGCATCTACGAGAGATTCAATGAAATAATAGATATAGTTAGGACCCGCCACACCAAATCCAGTGAAAACATCCATTAACGCCTCATCCAGATATTGTACTTTTCCAAAGCCGAGTAGGAAATGCTCCACTTGATCACGAGTAGCATAAACATTTAACGCTACACCACTATAGCCATATCCTGTATCGGTTAAAGTATTGGGGATAACCCGGATAATGGGCCGTTCAGCTCCAAAATAACCAGCTAACTGATCATTCGTCACACCCGCCACAATCGATACGATTGCGGCAGAAGCTGTAGCGAATTGTTGTACATTTTGACCAAGGGTAGTTAAATCATCCTGTGGGCGAACTGCCACTACAATCACATCTGCTGTAGACAGGTTATGCTCTTGCGAACTCTTCGTATCTACACCGTATTTGGTATTTAAAAACTGCAGACGCGCTTCATTAATATCCGATACACTAATTTGATTTACAGACAAGGTGTTATTCGCTATACATGCGCGGATGATCGCTTCCGCCATCTGTCCGCCACCAATAAAATGAATCTTTTCTTTGGTCACTTCGTTCACTTCCTTAATTAATTGTTGTCCCAAGCTTCAGGTAGAATGAAACCATCATATTTTTCTAATCCAAGAATATATTCTTCAAACTCTTTGGATTCATAAGCAGCTTTCAAATCTTTAGCCCACTGAGAATTTTCATCCTTTTTATTAACCGATACGATAATTCTGTGTTCCATAGGTGTGTTTTCTATTTTCAAAGCATCCGTAATCTTTCTGTCCGAATTAGCAATATAATTACCATTTACAACGCCATAATCAACATCTTGAAGGGAGACAAGGATTTGAGCGGGGTCCAATATTTTGATATCAATATTATATTTATCCGGTTCCATACTATTAATATTAAAATCCGCTACGCCTGCCCCTTCTTTAATTTTGACCCAACCCAATTCTTCCAGAATACGCAGTGCACGCTCTTGGTTTACCGGATCGTTCGGAACAGCTACGGTTGTACCGTCTTTAACATCGTCTAGCGTGGTATGATTTACAGAATAAAGGCCTTGTGGAGCACCTGGAACATAAGCAATTCCGACCATATCTGCATTGATTTCTTCGTTAATGGCCTCCATATAAGCTGTACTTTGGAATATGCTTGCGTCAATGGAGCCTTCCTTCATTGCTGGATTGACCTGCATGTTTTGCGAGAAGGTTTTAATGTCAACGGAATACCCTTGTTTCTCTAGAATCGGTAGAATCGATTGGCGGAATTGTTCCTCATAGGTTCCGACACCAAATCCAACGGTAAGCTTTTTCTTATCTCCAGAATCCCCCGCCTCTTTATTGCCACAAGCCGTCAACACTGCAAGAACACCTATCATCATCACTAACATTAACTTTTTCATGCTTACTTCCCCTATTCCAATATAGATTTTTTAAATTGTGCCAACGCCTCATCCGTCACATTGAGTGGGATTGCGCAATTTGGAGATAGAATAAACGGCTGGTCTTTCATTAACTTTAATGCATCTTCAGCTTGCTGCTTGATTTGGGCAATATCGTTTACCGCAAACAACCCATGATCGACTCCACCCACTTTAGTAGCTTTGAGATTTGCCTCTAACCCTGGATTCCCCTCGGCTATCGTATCCCAACTGATCCCGTCAATCCGATAATCGTTAAACTTCTCAGGCTGGGCGTAGGCTCCACAAGTATGAAGAATGTTTTTTCCATAGCTCGCTGCTTCTAAAACAATAGAATCATAAGGTCTGGACAGTTCGTCAAACATAGCTTCATCAAATAATCCTGGGTGAGCTGTGCCCGTCACTGCGTAGAACAAACCGTCAGAACCCGCTTGCTGTAACTCTTGTACATAATCGGCTAAGGTTAAGGAAATCGCATGTAGCGCATGATGTGCTGCCGCTCGATGTTCTTTAAACAAGGATTCCAAAGTTACCGGGTGCTCAATACCAAACACCGTTTTAGTAACGTAAGCAGAACGCCCTACAATAAATAGCAATACTGTTAATGGTGAAAATACAGTTTGGATTAGCGGGGTGTCTGGTAACCCTTGACGAATTTTTCTAACCGCATCTAAATGCTCTGCCAAAGGGGCTGACTGGACTGCCTTTTTGACGTCGATATCCCACAGACTAGCCGCTGTTGGAATAGCCGTCGTTTGCTGTCTCGGAAATACGGTCTGATAATCCGTAAAATCGTATTGATTCCCCCAAGCTTCCGCCAGATAAGTCGCTCTTGGATTAATCTTGACCCAATCCCAATCATATTTTTTCGTAAAAGAAATCGTAGTTTCTGCTAAATCATCTGCAGTTTGTTCTTTGTCGATAAAATGGCGCCAACCACTTCCGATTGGACGATCCGCCCGTTCTCCAGATAATAATGCTTTAAAACGATCTTGCTTACTCCATTCACTCATCTGTCGAGTCCCTCCCAGAATATGTAGTAACTAGTAACGGCGAATTTTTCTTGCTAGCGTGTTGCCTAAAGATTGAATACCTTGCACTAAAATAATCAGGATAATCACGGTGGCTACTACGACAACAGTGTCAAAGCGTTGGTATCCATATACGATCGCCAAGTCTCCCACGCCGCCTCCCCCTACCGTTCCAGCCATTGCAGTTGCACCTATCAAACCAATCGTCGCTGTAGTAAGAGACAGGATTAAGGATCCAACCGCCTCTGGCAATAAAAAGTACCAAATGACTTGAAAAGGAGTGGCTCCCATCGCCTCAGCGGCTTCAAGGATTCCCGGATTCACTTCAAGCAGTGAGTTCTCTACCAACCGTCCTATATAAGGTGCGATATAGATAATCAAGGGTACGATCGCTGCGCTTGTCCCAATTGAAGTATGAACAATCAATCGTGTGAAAGGCACAATCGCAACCAGTAAAATAATAAAAGGCAATGAGCGAATGATGTTGATAATTGGATTTAGTACGGCGTAAAGCGCTTTGTTCTCCAAAACCCCACCCGGACGAGTGATGACAAGCAATATCCCAAATGGGATCCCAATCAGGGAACCAACAAACAAGGAGAACCCTACCATTTGAATTGTTTCTATAATCGCCTGCAGAAATTGATCACCTGTTACTGTGGTCGAAAACATTAGATTCTACCTCCTCTACACCGACTCCATTTCTTGTTAAGAAAGATAATGCATTGTTAATCTCTGCTGCCTCACCATCGAATTGAATGATCACTGTTCCCAGTGTTGTTTCTTGAATCTCCGTCGTATTCGCAAATAAAATATTGACCTTTATATCGCAGGAGCGAATCATTTCAAACAGGATAGGCTCAGAGGCACTTGCTCCCACAAAATTAAGCTTGTACAGCTGACTTCCGGGTTCTGTTTTGATAGATTTCCGCACGCTAGAGGTCATGCTATTTTGAATAACCGTCTTCACGAAATTTTGCGTGGTCAGATGTTTTGGACTTCCGAATACATCTAGAACACTTCCTTGCTCAATAATCCGGCCTTCTTCCATGACCGCTACCTTGTTACAAATTTCTTGAATCACGGACATTTCATGTGTAATGATCATCACGGTAATGTTGTATTCAGCATTGATTTTTTTTAATAGCTGTAAGATAGAATGTGTGGTCTGTGGATCTAAGGCAGAGGTCGCTTCGTCACATAAAAGGATAGACGGATTCGAGGCAAGCGCTCTGGCAATCCCGACACGTTGCTTCTGACCACCTGATAGCTCACTCGGGTAACTCCCCGCTTTGTCACTTAATCCAACAAACTCTAGCAGCTCCATTACCCGCTGGCGGATTTCATTTTTATTCTTTTTTAGGAGAACTAGAGGGATCGCCACATTATCAAATACTTTTTTTGATTCTAATAGATTAAAATGTTGAAAAATCATTCCGATATTTTTCTTAGCGGTACGCAACTCTTTATCGTTGTATGTTCCCAAATCACGTCCAGCGACCATAACTTGTCCTTTGGTGGGTCTTTCCAAATAATTGACTAAACGAATTAATGTACTTTTCCCAGCACCGCTATAGCCGATAACCCCGAATATATCGCCTTTCTCGACCTTTAAATCGATTCCTTTAAGAGCATCAATAGTTGTCCCTTTCCGAGTGAACGATTTGTAAACATTCTTTAATTCAATCATTTCCATTCCCCTCAATCATCTTTAGGATTAAGCTTCCTCTTGCAGCTTCACCAGCGCTTGTTCTGCCAATAAAGCGAAGTACTTAGCAGCTGGCAATATCGCAGCTTCATCAACATCGAAACGAGGGTGATGTAAGGGATAGGCTGGACCCGATCCTATATTCACAAAAGCACCCGGTATCTGTTGTAAATAAAAAGAGAAATCTTCTCCACCCATCTGTGGAGGAATATCATGTACTTCATAGCCGAAATCTGAGGCGATCTCTTTGGTAAAGTCCGCCCATTCCCCATGATTTATCGTTGCGGGTGGACCTGGATGCCAGTGTAACTGGGCCTCTGCCCCAGCTCCCGCAGCAATCCCTTCGATAAGACGAGTCATTTGTATTGGAATATTGCGGCGAATCTCTTCATTGTAAGTTCTTACTGTACCTTCTAATTCGACTTTTTCCGGCAATACATTCCATGTGAAGCCTCCATTAATTCGGGTAACACTTAACACTACTGGTTCAGTGGTGCTGTTTTGGCGACTTACGATGGTTTGTAGTGCGGTAATGATTTGAGCCGCAGTTACAATCGTATCCACACCTTTTTCAGGATAAGCAGCATGAGCGCCGACACCTTTTATTGTAATTTCAAACCGGTCAACACCGGCTGTTAAAGCTCCTGTTCTTGTTCCAAAAGCTCCCGTAGGCAAGTCAGGTGAATTATGGAGACCAAATATAGCCGCCACATCCTGGAGTCCTCCCGAGGCTAAGACGCTTTCCGCCCCATGCCCTGTTTCTTCCGCGGGTTGAAACAATACTCTAACCTTTCCAGGTAGTTCATTTTCACGAGCCTTTAATAATAATGCAGCACCTAAAATAGTAGCCGTGTGAAAATCGTGACCACAGGCATGCATCTTTCCTGGGATCTCTGAGGCAAAGGACAATTCAGTTTGTTCCTCTATGGGAAGTGCATCAATATCACAACGAATGGCCACTATGGGTCCGTGACCCTGCCCGATCTCTGCGATGAGTCCGGTTTGTAAAGGCAAGTCAAGGATGTGAATATTGGCTTGGGTCAGCCATTCCCGTAATTTTGTTGTGGTTTTAAACTCTTCATACGCTAATTCAGGCTCACGATGCAGGTTTCTGCGAACCTCTATTAATTGATTAGCTAAAGCTTGCTCAACTTCAGTCAGTGGTTTCATAGGTGACGTACTCCCCTTTCGTTATGCTTCCAGCTTTTCTTCAATCCCTTTGATGCGATCAAGCGCAGTCGATAGACTGCTTAAAATATGATCTTGCATGGCTTTTTCAGCACCATCTTCATTTTTAGCAGCGATCATTTGTAAAATAAGATCATGTTCTTCATCCGCTTGTGTGTTCCAATCTCCATGCATAGAGACGAATCGACAATAACGAAGCGAATGATCTCTTAATTGATTCAGAACCTTCTCGAAGGTTTTTAGTTCGCTGATTTCTGATAAATAATCATGGAACTCAAATCCATATGTAACAAAATTCTGATTATCACCAAGCTGGAACGAGTGTTTCATTTTTGTAATCATCGTCGTTAAATTCACAATATCTTTCTCTGTGGCATGCTTAGCTGCACTTCTTGCAATATAGCCTTCAAGCATGCTGCGAATAAGAAATATTTCTTCAACCTCTTTAAGGGTTACTGAAGCTACCCGCAGTCTTCCATTTGGCTGTCGAACCAGAAAATCCTCGTTCTCCAGTCTCTGTATCGCCTCTCTTAGAGGTGTGCGGCTGACCCCGAGCAAGGCCGCCAAATTTTCTTCATTTACAGGTTGATTCGGTTCGAACTCGCTATCAATAATTTTTTGTTTTAATTCGTAGTAGGTATTATCCTTTGATAACCTTCGTGATCGTATCGCCATTTCTATACTGCTCCTCATCGATAATCTGTGGGGTCCGAATCCCAATAATATATTTGTATAATTGTATACAATTATTAGTTAAGAATGGATTGGTTAGTTACATTCCCTTCCATACCGTTCAAGCTTTTTTATACTATATTCCAATTATTCCACCTAGTCAAGTAGGAATTAAAAATCAATTTAATCCCCTCTTTTCAACACAAAAAAACCCTACAACCCTCAGGGGTTGTAGAGTTATTTTTGGATAAATAAATTTCAGAATTAGAAGTAAATAATCCCCGAGGTATGGAGTAGCACTAGGAACACTAGGATCGGCGCCACATAACGGAGCATAAACAGCCAAACACGGAACCAGCGCGCCTGTAGTCCAGCGGCTTCCGCTGCACCTTTCCAGAAATAACCGGCGAAGATGGTAATCAGCAGACCTCCAAGCGGCAGCATAATGTTAGAGGTGATAAAATCCAGCCCATCAAATAGAGATTTGCCACCAATCGTTAGCTCCGGGAACATCCCCAGTGACATCGCTAAAGGAATACTAAGAAGGAAACAGATCAGCGTCAAAATCCAAACCGAACGTTTCCGGCTCCAATTCCAGCGCTCCATTGTGAAGGATACAGGCACTTCAAGCAGCGATACAGCTGAGGTTAGAGCAGCAATCGCCAGCAAGATAAAGAACAAACCGCCGAAAAGCGCACCAAAAGGCATAGCCGAGAAAGCGGCTGGCAAAGCGATAAAAATCAGCGAAGGCCCCTGATCAGGAGCAATACCAAATGAGAACGTCGTCGGAAAAATAATCAAGCCTGCGATAAAAGCATATAACAAATCTCCTGCACCGATTGCGATTGCAGCGGTACCCAGCGATTGTTTTTTATCAACATAAGATCCGTAAGTCAGGAGAATCCCCATCCCGAGCGATAATGAAAAGAAGGCATGTCCCAATGCAACTAGCGCAGATTCCGCTGTCAACACTGAAAAGTCCGGTTTTAGGAAAAAAGATACCCCTGCGGATGCACCCGGTAAGGTTACTGCGCGAATCATTAACACTACAAGGAGTACGACCATACCAGGAATTAATACTTTGTTAAATTTCTCAATCCCGCCTGATACGCCAAGGATGACTACACCCGCCGTAATCAGAATGGCTATCCCCTGCCAAACGATCGGCATATATCCAGAGACAAACGAATTGAATTCGCCTGCATAATCAGTAGTGCTGAATAGTTGTCCATTAAAAGCAATCATCGAATAGTTCAGCGTCCAGCCAGCAACAATAATATAAAAGGAGAGAATTAGAAACGGCGCAAGTACCTGCAACATTCCAGCTGCAAACCAACTCTTCCCGCCTCCAGCCCGCATAAAAGAGGTCGCCGCGCTACCACGCCCGCTGCGTCCGATAGCCAGTTCTGCCAACAGCACCGGTAACCCTATCAGCACTAAACAGACGATGAAAAGCAGGAAAAAAGCTGCCCCCCCATTTTCTCCTGTAATATAAGGAAACTTCCACATATTCCCTAGCCCAACCGAGCTGCCGATGGCGGCAAAAATAAAGCCCGCGGAAGAGAAGCGTTCCTCCTTCTCCGAGAGAAGATTTTTGTTACCCTTCATTTGATTCATTATAACGCCCCGTTTTCTTTTTTAGACCTCATTATAGCTTAAGTAACAAAGCACGTCATATGGAAATTTTCTGACTATTTTTATAACCACTCGAATTCTCTGTTTGTAAACGCTTATATTATTTATTCAGCTCTTGAATCTCATTATATCCACTAATGTCGTGCCTCATTGCTTCAATGAAACGGATTGTCTAAATCCTGACAATATTTTTAACAAAAAAGGCTCCCACTAAGGGAGCCTTTTCTAAACATTATTTGCGGACAGAGAGAATGAACCTCTCAAGCTTAGCTGTATCGGTTATGCTCCGATTACATTCCTGATTATCCAGACATACGTATTGACCCACAGCAGAAATATTATCCGGCGAAACGTTCACATTCTTGGTCTTAACATAAAAGAATGCAAGCTCTTGATGCCGATTGCAGAACATGCAGTACCCTTTTTTGTGCGTTGGTGTGATTCTACCCTCAATACCAATGAACTGTCCTTCGTACGGATAGATAATGAATAATTTATTACTGGCAATATCTATCCAACTCAAATACGTTATGTTGCGATAGTCGATGAGTTGTAGATCAGGTACTTTCAGTTTCTTATTCTTAGGGAATAGCTTCTGAATCTGCTTCAGCGTAATCGTCGGATATGACTCTAGGTATGGTTCTAATTCACTAAGATATCTCTGGAAATCTTCTGCAGTTTCGAAGGTCGATATTTGTTCCAGCATCTGCTTGTGATTCTCCGTAAGAGAAGGAAATGCCTCAATAATGTTCGTAGCAGCACTATATCTTACAGTCTCCAAGACTCTACGATCCGCAACGGTTCGCAGGGTATGCAGAACAAATTTCGTTTGTTTCTTAATTAAGTTATATTGATGGTTTCTAATAAATGGTGTACACATCGCTTTTCAGCCCCTTATTTATATTAAAAGTTCATAAGGTGCAAAGCCCATTTATAGAAACGATAAAATTAAGTTGGGCGATATATCCATCCATCGCACCTCACGCAAAGTATCGCCCTATATTAGGCTTTGCGTGAGGAACTTCTAGCTAATGGGCATTTCAACATTAGCACTGTACCACCTCCGAGCATATTTCATGCCAAAAGTATAGCACCGTATTTTAGAAGGCGCAATTCATCTGGGAATGCTTATTTGCATGCCATACCTACAAAAAAAAGGGAGCTACATGGACTAGTCCAGTAACTCCCTCTTTTTTGACTATTCTTTTACTGCTCCGACTACAATCCCTGTCACAAAATAACGTTGCAGGAATGGATAAACCAACAATATTGGTAGCGCACTTATGAAAATCTGTGAAGCCCGTATGGTTCGTTGAGACAAGTTAGCTACAGCTGACGGATCAAGCTTGGACATATCTGCCTGAACGATAATGGTCTGCATAAACGTCGCCAGTGGCAGCTTATCCGAATCTCTGATATAGATTATACCGTCAAAGTAAGAGTTCCAATGGCCCACCATCATGAATAGGGAAACTGTTGCAATGACTGGTAAGGAGACTGGTAAATATATTTTCAAAAAGGTCTTAAAATGTCCTGCTCCATCAATAAAGGCTGCTTCCTCAAGGTCCTTAGGTACACCACGGAAGAAGTTCAGCAGCAAAATGATGTTAAATACGGCTACCAATCCAGGTAGGATAAGTGCCATCAAAGAATTCATCAGCCCGAGCTTTAGAATCAGGATATATCCCGGAATCAGACCCCCACTGAACAGCATGGTTACGACAAAATACCAAAGATAGATATTACGCGCCCGGAAAACTCTAGTTTCCTTAGAAAGAGCATAGGCTGCAACCGTATTTACTACCAGTGCAAGTGCTGTTCCTAGTATTGTCCGCTCTACCGACACCCACAGGGATGTAAGAAAATTAGTGTTGTTAAAAGTTTTTGCATAGGCCTCCAAAGTGAAGCCAATTGGCCAAAAGGTGACCAACCCAGCATTGGCTGGGGCGGACGCACTAAGAGATACCATGAGTAAGTGATACAATGGCAGCAAGCAGAGCACCGAAAGGATAGTTAGGAGCACATTATTGAATATGCTAAATATTCGATATGGAAGGGTTTTATGGTACATTTGTTGTCATCCTTTCTAGAAAATTCTGTACCCTGCAAATCTATAGGCAAGTCGGTATGAAATAACGATTAGAATTAAACTAATTGCTGATTTAAAAAGATTAACTGCGGTCGCAAAGCTGAATTGTCCGCTGAGAAGACCTTCTCTATATACAAAGGTATCAATGATATCCCCTTGTTGATAGATCAAAGGACTATATAGGTTAAATACCTGGTCAAAGTTGGCGTTCAATACATTGCCCAGTGCCAAGGTCGCAATTACAATAGCAATTGGAATAAGTGCTGGTATGGTAATATACATCGTTTGCTTCCAGCGACCTGCCCCATCCACTTCAGCAGCTTCATAAAGTGATGGATTAATGCCGGATAGCGCAGCTAGGAAAATGATCGTGTTGAAACCAAATTCTTTCCAAACATCACTGGCTATGATGGTAAATCGGAACCAGTTGCCGTCCCCTAGAAAAAAGATCGGTTTTATGCCGAAAACGGACGAAATAAACTGATTCACGATCCCTGTTTGTGCTAGGATATCGATCAGAATTCCTGAAAGGGTAACCCATGACAAGAAATGCGGTAGATAGACGAGTGTTTGAATAGATCTTTTAAGGCCCATATTCCTTACCTCATTAAGCAACAAGGCGAATATAAAAGGAATAATCAGGTTCAAAACAATTTTGGAGCAAGCAAAAAACAGTGTGTTCCAGGTAATTTGCAGGAAGTAATCGTTCTCCCACATGTACCTAAAATGCTTAAGTCCGACCCATTCGGAATCAAAAAATCCTAATGCAGGCTTATAATCCTGAAATGCCATGAGTATTCCTGACATGGGGATATAAGAAAAAATAAAAACCATAATTGCCGCCGGTAATACCATGAAGTGGAGCACCCATGGTTGTTTATAGCCTTTTTTTCTTTTTCTTTTTATACTTGGTTTATTTTCCAGGCCTACCTGCTGTATTGAATTAGCCTCCATAGCTCTCTCCTGTTCCCAAAAAAAATATTTTGTGTGTGATGGGGATCTCTGCTATAAATAGTATCAGGCGTTTCTCAGGTTTGACTATATAACATTGTTAGGCTTGATATGGTTTTATTAGGACATCATCTGGAGGGTACATTTATGAATATTTGGAAGCGCTTTACATCCCTGAGAGAATTAACACAATCCCGGTTTAGTTTGTTTGCCAAAATAAACTGCCTGATCATACTCTTGTTCATCCCCATTATTATCATGTATACCTTTTCAAATAACGTCACATACGATGTTGTAAGCAAAGAGCTGCAGGTGTCCAATACGAAGCAGCTCACTTTTCTGTCTAGTCAAATTGATTCGCGTATTAATCAGATGATGGACTTCACCCTTATCCTTTCTAGAGATCCCAATGTCAGAGCCTTCAACGGATTAAACATTTGGGCGGATCGATATGATCAGATGCAGACCCGGTATGTCATTCAGGAAAAGATGGTGCTTCAATCCGGGGTTGCAGATATTTGGCCTGCCAGATATGCCGTACATTCACAGCAAAATAAAGATGTCATCTCCAACTACAATCGAGCATTTGGGTATGATGAGGATTACTTAAAAAGAAATATGAGTGGAAAATGGACGTATGGCGATCACAGCTTGGAATCTAAAGACGAGTTAAAATCCTTCTACTGGTTCTATACAGATTCCTTAGCTCAGCCGGGGATGTTGACGGGAAGCAACTTGGTGATTGAGGCCAGCTTCAGTTATGAGAATATTCAGAACATGCTGGATACGTACAAGGAAGGTGGACAAGGTGATCCTTTTCTCTATCATAAAGGGAACTCGCCAATTCTGAATCGCAGTGCGGACAAGCAGCTATCTGAAGAACTCATTCGTTACCTGGATAAACACTCACCTGAGAATACTACCCAGGATGTAGTCAAACTCAATGGCAAGAACTACTTGGTCAGCTCTGTGAAGTCCTCCTATTTGGATTGGAATTTAATAGATGTTGTCCCTCTATATCAAATCCTAAAACCCATTTCGCTCAGTCAGGATTTGTTCTATATCTCGATGATTTTGCTGTTTGTTATGGGAATTTCCGCTTCCATATTACTATACAGAAATGTTCAATATCCTATCAAAAAGCTAATTAAAGGCTTACGGCGCGTGCAGCGTGGAGATTATTCTGTACGTCTTCATAACGAGGGCCGGAACGAGTTTTCGTTTCTATTCCATCGCTTTAATGATATGTCCCATCAAATTCAAGACCTGATAGAGAATGTGTTCAATGAGAAAATCCGTGCCCGCGAAGCTACACTTAAGCAACTGCAGGCGCAAATCAATCCGCATTTTCTCTATAACTGCCTTGGTTATATTATCAATATGGCCCAAATGAAGGATGAGGACGCTGTCGTCTCCATGGCTTATAATTTAAGTGCTTACTACCGTTATACTACCCGAATGGAACGGGAAACCGCGTCACTGGATGAAGAAATCAAGCTGCTCGTCAACTATTTGGATATTCAAAAGCTGCGCAATGCCAGAATTGATTATCATATCGAAATCCCTGAGAACATGTTAAGCCAGTCTGTGCCACGTCTAATGCTACAACCTATTGTGGAGAATTCAGTCATTCACGGAGTGGCCAAATCGTATTCATCGGGTGAGATCAGCATTAGTGGTGAGATTTCGAACGGCTTCTGCAAGATCTACATTGATGACGACGGACCTGGCTTGAATCCGGAGCAGCTGGAAGCTTTGAATCGTAAAATGCAGGAGCCATTGCAGGAAGAAATGGGCTGCGGGCTCTGGAATACGAATCAGCGGATCATGCACCTGTTCGGCAATCAATCCTGTCTAACCTTTAAACCATCCCCTCTTGGAGGTTTCCGAACAGAGATTATCTGGGAAATCCCTACGGAGGATGAATATTCTAAATTTAAGAATCATCAAGGAGAATAACAACATGCAAATGATTATAGTAGACGATGAAGCACACTGGGTAGATAATCTTGCCATGACTAAACCCTGGCATACGCTAGGCATTGAACAGGTGCATAAAGCGTATTCGGCACGTGAAGCGCTACAAATTATCGATACCAACCCTATTGATATTGTGATCTCGGATATCCAAATGCCCGAAATGACGGGAATTGAATTAATAGAGCGGATAAGAAAACGTGATAAAAAGATTAAATGTATTATTTTATCAGGCCATTCGGAGTTCGATTACGCCAAAAAAGCACTTCAGCATAATGCCGTCGATTACTTGCTTAAGCCACCTACCGATGATGAAATTATCGGTGCAGTCAAAACTGCCATCGAGCAATTGAACACAGAATGGGAACTTATCAGTTCGCTTAAAAGAACCCAGTTTACCCTTCGTGAGAATCTGCCGCTTTTACGTGGTCAACTGCTGCTTGATGCCTTGCAAGGTCATCAATTTCAAGCTGGCGAATGGGAACGGAAGCTCGTAACTTATGATTTGCCCTTCCATTCTGGCGATTGCGCTTTGATGCTTGTACGCATGGAAGAAGAATTTAGCCATTATAACAATAATGATCAAACCTTAATTGAATATGCCATCATCAATATGGCTGAAGAGATTATGGGTGAGTTTATGCAGGTCTGGGGCGTTAAAGAGGAACATGGATATCTTGTGTTTCTGCTTCAGCTTAAAGAGAAAGGATCCGACATCGGCAAAGAAACCATCCTAGAAAAGCTTTCTTTACAGCTTCAGTATAAGGTTAAGCAATTTCTGAAAGGTTCCCTGTCCATAGTAATCACCGAGTGGTTCCAGTTTCCCGAGAAGGTGTCGAGCCGTTTCCGTCAGGCTACAGCTTATTTCCGGCAGATCGTGGGAGACGAGCGCGAATTCGTAATGCGGGTCAGCGAATTTGAACCTTCCACTACCCAAGGACCTTTGGATGCCCTTTACACCCCGCCGACACTAATACACCTGCTTGAAAGTGGGCATTGGGATGCTGCGCAAGAGAAACTACTCGCTGTCTGCGCGGAGCTGGATGAGAAATGGTCTGAATCGTGGGAGCATTGCATGGAGGCCGGTTTTTTAATCACTGCATCCTTCACGAATCTCGCACACCGAAATGGGCATACTCTAGCTAACTTAGCGGGAGACGATCTCGGTTGGTTGCAAAGCGGTGAAGCGTTCTCGACCATCGGTAAACTTAGAAAATGGTCCCTGAGCATTCTGAGCAAATTGAAAGAGGGAACGTCTAACGAAATTAAAGACATCAGGTCTGAATATGTGAAAAAGATTCAAGATTTCACAGACAAAAACCTGCATTTAGATGTTTCATTACGGGTTCTGGCTGACCATGTAAACCTCCATCCGACTCATTTATCAAAAATTTATAAGATTGAAACGGGTGAAGGAATAAGCGATTATATCTCGCGCCTGCGCATGGATCGCGCCTGCCATAAGCTGAAGACTACCTCTAAAAAAGTCTATGAAATCAGCATGGAGATTGGCTATATGGACCCTGCTTATTTTATAAAAGTGTTCAAACGACAGTTCGGAGTAACGCCGCAGGAATATCGAGACAATAATAAATAGCATGATAGAGTCCTATCGAAACTAAAAATCTCATATAGATGCCATCCCCGACTAGTTGTTAAAGTTACACTTGTAAAGATCATACACAGTAGGGGGAATTAAAGAATGATCAAGTTCAAAAAAATGTGGTCGTTGTTAACGGTCACAGCACTTATCACACTCACAGCCTGTGGCAGTGGCGGCGGAAATAATGAAAACGCCAAACAAAACAATACCACATCGTCTGAGACTAGTTTATCTGAAGCAGATGCTGCTTTTGAAAAAGGTAAATACGATCCACCCATCGAGTTCAGTTCGGTATTGATGCCGAAGAAATATGTTCAAGGTGATACCAAAGAAAACAATGTTCACGATCGCTGGATGCTGGAAACACTGGGCATGAAGCATAAAGATACTTGGTATCCTGCCAATGACGATCAATACAGACAAAAGCTTCAGCTTGCCATTGCTTCTGGCGAAAAGCTGCCTGACTTCGTTTCTGTACCAACCAATGCAGTATTGACCAATCAACTGATTGATTCCGGTCAGTTCATTGCTATCGATGAGTTGTTCGACAAATATGCTAATAAAATTCTAAAAGATCATGCTGCAGCACACCCAGAACTTTGGTATCCATTCACAAAAGACGGTAAGAAATACAATATGCCGATCCTTGAATATACTGATAATGACGATACTCTTCTCTGGTTACGTGAAGATTGGATGGAAAAGCTGAACCTTCAGGCTCCAAAAACAATCGCCGATCTTGAGAATATCATGGACAAATTTAAGAACGAAAACCCTGACGGTCTAGCACCTAAAGATGTTTTCCCACTTGCGATTTCTTTGAAAAATAATACAAACACCTGGATGGGCCAACTCGACTGGTTATTCGGTGCTTACGGTACGATTGAGGAACAATGGAATAAAGATGCCGACGGCAATCTAGAATACGGTTCCATTAACCCTGGTGCTAAACAAGCCCTTGCTAAGCTTAGTGAGTGGATGGACAAAGGTTATATTCACACAGACTCTGCACTTTGGGATGAAGGTAAATCTGCTGAAAGCTGGACAAAAGGCGCCGCAGGTATTCTACCAGGGGCAAACTGGGTTCCAGACTGGCCGGCTCCCGATCTTATGAAAAATGTACCTGGAGCGAAGATCAAAGCTTATCCGGTTCCAGCAGGTCCAGACGGACTCATCGGTACCAAATGGCAGAACTCTGGGGTAAACGCTAGTATCATGATTAACAAAGATGCTAAGCACCCTGAAGCAATTTTCTTATACTACAACTACTTGCTTGATAACCTAGCTAATCCAGCAGCTGGTAGTGAATTTGAATACGGCTTTGCTAAAGGCTACGATTGGGACATGATTGATGGAAAGCCTACTAGTGATAAAGAGAAGATTAAAGACTTCTCCAATGAGTTTCCTTTCTTAACTGGACCGGCTCGTATTCCTGATCTGTTTATGAAAACATTGGTTAAACTTGCTGATGGTGAAACCCCTGTAACTCCTTATGAAAAACAAATGGCTGAGTTCCGTAAACCGGAAAACTGGGCCGCTGCAAAAGTTGTTATGTCACAAATAGACATTCGTAGACAGAACTATTTCACTGGCGCTGCGACACCAACGATGGTATCCAAATGGAATCTGCTTCGTCAATCCGAAATGGAAACCTTCAACAAAATCATTTACGGTAAGCTTCCTGTAGATGCCTTTGACTCCTTTGTTTCCAACTGGAAAGCAAATGGTGGTGATCAAATCACCAAAGAAGTTAACGAATGGTTCAAGTCTGTATCCACCAAATAGACTAAAGTAAATAAAAACAAGCCAGAGCGTGATCCTTTCGCTCCGGCTTATTTTTTTATGAATTCCTCATTAACTTTCGCTCGCTAGAATCCCTTTCAAATACCCCGTCAACTCTTTTGCCGCTTGTTCATGAGCTAATGCTCCCGGATGACTTCTTGCCCCTATGGTCTCATCCGTCATATTTGGAAGCTGCAATACAGAAACCTGCTTGTCCCCTGTTTTCTTGCTATAAACATCGACCGCGCGGTAGATCGCTGGCATCATCGGGATACCAAGCATCCCATATGCCCATACGAGATGTGCATGTTGATTATTTTTTCTAAGCTTCATCAGAAATTTCTCAGCGGCATCGACAAAAGCTTGTATATCATCCTCATGATAGGTCCCGTCTTCATTTAAGCGTTGTTTATGGCTCTCCCCTGTTACCTCATCTTTCCATTCTGGCGATTGAAAGGCGCCCCCATCATTTGTTCCTAGATTAACTACCACAACATCTGGCTGCCAGGTTTCAAAAGAATGTTCTTGAAAAGCTCCTAAAGCTTCGTTTTTTGCTCCAGTTAGAAGACCACAAACCTGCTCATAACAATCAGGGATATTACCGTGCGGATTATTATCCCAGCTAGTAAGGACTCCCCAGCCACTTTGAGAAATAACTCTATATTCTGCATTTAAAGCATCTGCTGTCATTCTGGTATAGTTGTTGATGGCGCTAAACCACATTGGAATCCAATCTTCTTCAGCCTTGGCACCTATACTTCCTTCTCCGGATGTGATGCTGTCACCTATGAACTCTATCTTGTGGGGTTTGTCCGCAACAGGCAGGAATTTTCCATCCATCTTCACCGCATGTATCTGCAAAGAGCAGCCAGGGTCTCCACTCATTGCCTGCACATCTTTTACAATACGAATATTGTTGACAACACGATCATTCATGCCTCTAAATACACAAATCCAATACCTGCCTGCTACTAACATTTGTCTGCTAACAGGAACGGAATTGATCAGGATGCTAATCCAGGGTTCATAAACATCATAATCTGCTTCTACTTCAAGCCATAGCTCAGAACTTTTAACATTTAATTCGACCGCACTGCCTGTCCAAAATAACGTTAGTGGAGAAAGTGACCCTGATGTTCTGCCGTGAATTTTCAGATGTTCGATATCAGCTAATGTATGTACCTTTAAGTTTGTATTCTGCTTCATAAAATCCCTCCTAATTTACCGCTAGAATCCTAATCTATACTTCTACTTCACTACTTCTTCAATACTATCTTATAATCCTTTTCCAAATAGCATATACTCTTCCTCTGGTACAATAGAATTAAATGAGGTCATGAACAAAGGTGGGATTGAAGTTGAAAGTTATACCTAACTGTATTACACTTGGCAGAATTATTTTGGCAATAATGCTGTTATTCTTCGAGCCGCTAAGTTCGGCCTTTCTTGCAATTTATATCCTTTGCGGAGTCACCGATCTGATAGATGGTCCAATTGCCCGAAAATCAGGCACAACAAGTAATCTCGGAGCAAAGCTGGATTCTGCTGCCGACACGATACTAATCGGGATCTGCTTATTTACTTTGTATCCATATCTGGGTCTTACCCTCGAATTCATCCTATGGATCTTCTTGATCGCGGCCATCCGCATAACATCGACAGGGATTGCCCTCCGCAGATTCAAAACTTACGCAAGTATCCATACCTACGGCAATAAACTCACCGGGCTTCTCTTATTTGTAACTCCTATATGGCTTTCCCATAGTAACCACACCATTTGGACAACCATTGTCTGTATAGTTGCAACCTTATCCGCTGTGGAAGAATTGATCATCCAAATCACATCCACTCAATTACAGCTGGACAGAAAAGGATGGTTTTATAACCCTCCTAATCAGGAATAATGAAAGATACCGTAGTTCCCACCCCAGAAATACTTTGAATCTTCAAGCCTTGTCCATATAATTGTGTTAATCTCCGATCTGTATTAAGGAGCCCAATTCCTTGATCCTTAAGACTTTTTGGTTGCAATAACTTACTGACTTGAGCTTCATCCATTCCAATCCCCGTATCAGCAATGATAAAATGAACAGCCTCCGCATGTGTCTCGATGTGAATACGCAAGGTTCCACCTTTTGCCCGACTTAAGATCCCATGCCGGACGGCGTTCTCGACCAGTGGCTGAATGGTCAGCGGAGGAATTAGAAGCTGTAGATTCGCGTCTACCTCCCATTCAACCTGCAGCCTCTCCTCAAAACGCTGCTGCTGGATATATACATAATTCTCGACCAGCTCCAGCTCTTGCGACAGCGAAACAAGTTTGCCTGCATTTAAGAAGTCAAAGCTGATCCGCAGATAAGTAGTGAATGCATCTGAAAGATCTTTCATTTTGACAGTGTCAAAATCACTCAAGGACATAATCGAATTTAATGTATTAAAGAGAAAATGTGGATGGATCTGCGCTTGTAAATAAGCAGCCTCCATTCTCAAACGATCATTGACTGCTTGCTTCATAGAAGTGAGCGACGAAGCACGATACTTCAATTCCATGGCATCTACTGGCTTGGTTACATAGTCATTAGCGCCAGCCAAGAAACCTGCATAGACATCCTCCTGCTCACTGCGAGCGGTCAATAGAATAATAGGAAGTTCATACATCGTGAACCGCTCGCGTATCAATCTTGTCAATTCATATCCAGACATGCCCGGCATCATCACATCAGCGATAACCAAATCGAACTGCTCATGATGCAACATATCCAGCGCCTCACGGGCTGAAGTCGTTGTATCAATCCGATAGGCTCCATCTGATAAAATATTTTGCAGAACTTTTAAATTGACCGAATCATCATCAACCGCTAGCACATGTATGATGTCAGCGTCTGTATCGAGCTTCGAGAGTGCCTCTACTTCCTTTGTGTTATAGGTGGCAGCCACCATAGCTGATTTCTCCGCAGTTATCCACGTACTGAATGGTGACAATGGATCCGAATCTTTTTCTGTATGAACATCTGGAATAGATGACTTCAGGCTCCCTTTAGCTACAGGTAATTTGAAGCTGAACTTACTTCCCTGACCCGGCTGCGATTGCAGCAATAATTCACTGCCATGCAGTTCGACCAGCTCCTTACAGATACTAAGCCCCAACCCAATGCCGCCTTGACCGTAAGCCCCTTGTTCATAGCGCATAAAAACACGCTTTTTCAAAGCTTCATCCATACCTACTCCTGTATCCGTAACATGTATCCATACATCCCCACCCACTTGTTCTGCGGCCAGTTCAACACTTCCCTGTTCGGTGTACTTTAGTGCGTTATGAACTAAATTAATCAGAATCTGCACCAATCGCTCCTCATCAGCATAAACACGAGGCAGATTCTCATCTATAGACATTCGAAGCTCCACCTTCGTCCCACCGGTTAAGAAACGTAACATATCCAGTACACCTTCAGCCAATGACCTCACTTGCAACGCCTTTATATTCATCACAATCCGCTTATCCTGCAATCGCACAACATCAAGCAAGTCATTCAGCATAAGCGACATCCGGCGACTGACCATAATTAGCAATTCCATGTCACGCTGGCTCTCTTCATCCAGCACATGTTTTTTTCTTGTTAACACACTTTGGGCAATATTCATAATCCCATGCAGTGGAGTGCGCAGCTCATGTGACGTATTGGCTAGAAAACGGTCCTTTAATTTATTGGATTCCGCCAATTGAGCGTTCAGTAACACATTTTGATGGGATTGATGAAAATATCTCCTAAACCAATAGGCGGAAAATGCGGCAAGGGCAGCAATTAAATCTACGGGATAAAACATAAATTGTGAGCTTCCGGCATAGTAGACAGCCCCCCACAACATATTATTTAGTACTGCTAACACTGAAAACAATAAAAATAGAGCACCTTCAGCTCGTAAGGATACCATCTTCCAAAAATAATATACCGTCCAACACACTGGAACGTAATACAGGATCATGTAATACCCTTTTCCGATGATATATAACACTGCCTCTTCAGGACCTACAATAATAAATAAAGTAAAAATGAGAACTGACAGGATGTAACTATAAAACGCCTTGCCTTTCCGTCGATTCCCCAATAGTTCTCTTCCCATCAATAAAAGGAATAAACAAAACCCTATATACGAAAGAACCTTTAACCTCAACATCCAGGCAAAATCAACATGAAGAAACCGGAACATCAGTCCATTATGTTCAACCCCAATGGATACAGCCGCAGCGACCATCATTAGAAAAAAAATAATCAGCTCTGTTTTTCGTACATCCATCAGATAGATAATCAATAAATACAACCCATGTAGAAGAAGCATGACTCCTACGACTAGCTGCAAGCCTATGGAATTCCAGTATATAGTGTCTACCTCATGTTGAATGCCAAACTCCACGGACCGAATTATGCCTCCTTTTAGTGGAGACTCATAATTTGACGTCCGAACAAACAGATCCAGATGCTTCTGATCTGTAGGTGTATAACTGATTAAGAATGCTTTCGTCACATAAACATGCTCTTCCTTCTCGTCAGATAACACTCCAAACCGTGAGAGAATTGTTCCATTAATCTCCACTTCAGAAGAAGTATAGATGGATTGGAACCAAAAGCTAAGTGGTTCAGACAAGGGGCGATCTAGCAGAATCCGCAAATGATAAGTTCCGTATCCATACGCCTTCTTTTGCTCAGCAGAATTGAATACAGAATTCCAGTTACCCGGCACCTGAAGCATCTGGCCTTTTAAAACACCATCCACATTGGCGGCATTCACCCATTGTTCAGGATAAAACTCCCATTCTCCATCCAATGGAAAGGAGCTTAGTGATTCAAGGTCTACTCCCCGCAAATCGAGCACACCTTGCTCCACTACAGGAGGATTGGACAGAGTAAAATGATTGTACCAGCTCCAGCGTATTGCAATCAGCAGGCAGATGAATACTACTATGTACAACATATGACTTAACTTAATTTTATTCTCCGAAGTTCTCATAGACTCCTCATTCGTCAATAGTATTTAATAGTGCTATATCCCTATCTCCAACTTTGAGCAATACAGTATGATTATACTATATTAAGAGGCCTATAGACGTATGTAATCCTATGTTCAGAGGAAAAAAACCAACCATCCCAAAGAGCAGATGGTCGATTCCTTTATTGTGATTTATTGATTAAAGCAGATCGCATCGCCGCGAACTTACTAGGCATTACTCCCACATTTGTTTTGAACGTCCGACTGAACAGATGAATACTAGAAAACCCCACATCTTCGGCAATCTCCGTTAGATTTTGCTTTCCCTGAATGATTCTCAATTTAGCCTGCTCGATACGAACATGCTTCAAATAATTATGAATGGTCACCCCAAGCTGAGTCTTGAACACATACGACAAATGATTGGCAGTCACACCAACATGCCTACTGATAGATTCATTACTTAACTGCGGATCTTGATAACACTGGTGCATGTGATGAATGGCGCCTTCAATTAAAGGCCATCCTTTGGTTCTCTTCCCTTCCGTTCCTTTGGACAGGTTCTGATTTCTAAAGAACAGAAACAACAATTCCAAACAGATAGACTTGTTGATTAATACCCCGCCGTACGTTGGATCTAGCAGCTCTTTTTGCAGTTGCATGAATCTTCTCTTCAATTCGATTCGATCTGGGAGCTGCAGATGAGATAGCGGATAAATATCAGCAAGCTGCATTTCACTTGGCATGATATCCTGGATCCCGGGCCTAAGTCCATCCGCTTGATCCGATGAGCTTTTATCCTCGTTATCATACAAATCAAAATGAAAGATATACTGCACTAAGGGTAAAGCCGAGGTGGACCTAATTATATGGGGCAAGCATGGATGCATGAGCAGCACATCCCCTTCTCGAACCAGGAACTTCACCCCATTCAAGAAAAACTCCGCCTCTCCCTGATCTATATAGGTATACACGTGATCTTGATCCAACCATTCACCTGCTAGTAAGGAGGATTCCATGACTTTGGCTACTCGAACATAAGGGGAAATGCTGTTCATCCACGACTCATTCACCTCGAATCTTCTCCTTCTTCTGACATTTTATTGATCTTATTTTATATCCTAACCGGAATCTTTAAGTGATCTTCTACATAATCTCGGCAGATTTCCATGGTATTGTACGGGCTATTTAGCGATTCGTCCACTTCGAGTGTCATCCAACCGGAATAATCAATTTCATTCAGCGCTTCAATAGTTGCGTGTAGATCAACAGATCCTTTGCCTAACTCACAAAAATGAGGAAGCTGTGTATCAAGTGTAGCGGCAGACCTGTCTGTCAGGTCCTTCAAATGAACATAAGCTACCCTGTCCTGATACGTTCGGATGATGGATGCCGGGTCCATCCCCGCTCCGAGCAGATGTGCTGAATCCGGGGCAAGATATACCACCCGCGGATCTGTCAGGCTCATCACAATCTCAATTTCTTTCTCGTCTTGCAATTCCGTCCACAAATGCGGATGAACACATGTCTTTACCCCTAAGGCATAGGTTCTTTCCGCCACTTCATTCATCGTGGCTGCGGCAACCTTCAATTCTTCCAGCGATGAGGGTTGATCCCGGGTGCCACCTGGCCCTAGGACAAGGATGTCTGCTCCACACTTCGCTATGATTTTAGCAAGTCGCACATTGTAGTCAATGATACCCGAAGTGTTCGCGGCATTGCCGAATTTTTGCTGCTGTCCCCCAGCCGTACCTCCATACAACGCAGTCATCTCCAGCCCGTACCCAGCCATGAGCTCTTGTAATTGTTCTGGACTTTCTTCATATTGAAGTGCAAAAGACGCCCACGGCTCAATCCCCGTGAAACCCAGTCTGGAGACTTCCTCCAACGCTTTGAAATGCGCTTGCCCCCAAGTGATGGTGTGTGCAGCGATTCTACCCTTGAACAGACTCATCCTTAACGCTCCTTCCAATGTGGGATTCGATGGGGTTAGATTTCCAGTGATGAGAATACTTTATCGAAGCCTGCTTTGGAACGAGAAAATAGTTCAGATGAACTTTGTGATGAAGCTGGCGCTAGCACTTCTTGAGCGATAACGCCCTTGTATCCGATCTTTTTCAAGCTTGCCAAGAATCCGGTAAGATCAATGGATCCTTCCCCTGGATACAATCGATCGGAATCAAGCAATTCCTCTATCAGCAGAGGTTTAGCATCATTAATATGGACATACGCAATTTGATGCGGTTGTAATTTCAGCAGGTCCTCCCTCGTTAATCCATTCGTATGCCAATGATAGGAATCCAGTAACAAACCGATATTTCTCACTTGAATTGAATCCATCCAGTCCAACGTATCTTGCATCGTCCAGATTAGCGGATTTGCCCATTGTGTACGTAAGTGATGAGGACCAACGAACTCTAAGGCTAGCGAAATACCATAGGCGTCTAATATTTCTGCACATAGTCTTAAACGTCTAGTGGCTGCAATCATGAACGGTGCGACCGGAAGATCTGTCGAAGGCAAAATATAGGTACAGCATGTGGTGCAATTTAATGCAGCAGCGGCCTCAGCCATCAGCGTAAGCGATTTCAGACTTTCCCTAAAGCTTTCCTCTGTCGTGCGCCAATCTACCTCTAAACCAAATGATCCTGACATGATGCCATGACTTTCCAGTAATTGGATGGCCCCATCCTTGCCATACTGCTGTACCAACTCTAATGGATTGACGTCTATGGCCTGAAACCCGAATTGGCTCGCAAGTCTGATATATTCTTCATTAGAAGCAATTTCTCCCAAACCCGCTGTTGTTAATCCTCTTATCATCGTCGTTCTCCCCCTTTATAACCAATCAAACAGTACGCCATTATACTGATCTTTGTTGGTTCTTAATCCCTCATAGGCTTCGCTAGCTTGCTCCGGCTTGATGACATGGCTAATCAAAGGTTCGATGTGCAGCTTCTGTTGTTGCATAAGCTCGAAGACAATGCCAGAATTACGCACCAAGGAATGTTTCACAAACGAATTAGGCTCTGTTGGATAACGCCATTCGTGAGCACCTTTAAATGTAATGCATCCCCGGTTATACAGATGACAGTAATTAAGCACATCCGTAATATCTGTATTGTATTCTCCACGCGGGCTGCCCAAAAAGATGATTTCTCCCTGTGAGCCGATGTATTGAAGACTATCAACCCCAACTTTGGAAACACCGGTTGCCTCAATATGACTGGAAACACCCTTGCCCTTAGTTAACGTCATAATCTGCTCTTTTACCAATCCTTCGCCACTGTCCAGTGTGTAATCCACACCGCATTGACGCGCGGTCCGCAGCCGTTCTTTGGACAAATCCATACCAATTACCGTAGCCCCCTGCAAACGCGCCAATTGAGCTGCAAGATTGCCTACCAATCCAAGACCTGTCACACTCACTTTGTCTCCAAGTTCGATATCCGACACACGTATCGATGTAAAAGCTACCGTAGCCATCCGGGTAAACGGTACCCATTTCAAGTCTAGCGCATCCTGCACTCGAATGAAAACATCCCTAGCTTCAACCACTTGATATTCGCAATGAGTTCCGTAATGAAAAACCACATCGCCCGTTTGAAATTCCTGAACACCTTTACCACATTCTACGATACGACTGACGCTTGCATAACCTGGACACAGCGGGAGTTTTGCCCAATCCTCTTTGCCAGATAACATTGCCATCTCCGTTCCCGGACTAATCAGCGAATAAATCAATTTTACGAGTACCTCATGGTCACCTAAAGCCTTAAGTACAAGCTCCTCTTCAACCGTTTCCACATGGTGTGGGCTCATAAACATTATCTTTCTATTTTTCATCCTCATTACCTCCCATGATCCTCAAACTTTCTATTTAAATGTATGCGTTTTTAGACATCATGTCTTTGACTGCAAAAATGTTTTTTTGTCTAAAAGTAAGATGGGAGGTAGAGTTTAAGTAAGGAAACGACATGTCATTCCTTTCATTTTCGTTCAAAGATCCTTATACTTGCTTGGAGAAGCATTTCAAGGGAGAATGAAAAGTATGGACATAAAAAAATTACAATACTTTATCGCAGTAGCAGAGGAACTGCATTTTAACCGTGCAGCAGAGAAGCTAAATATGACGCAGCCTCCCTTAAGCCAGCAAATTCAAGCTCTGGAGAATGAGATTGGTGTGAAACTATTAGAACGGAATAAAAGACAAGTTCGTCTCACGTCAGCGGGGGCGGTATTTCTAGAGGAGGCTAAATCCATTCTATCTCAACTGGAACGCTCTATTAAAACAACACAATTAGTCGATCAAGGAATTATCGGACATTTGAACATTGGATTTATAGATTCTGCAGCTGGTGGAGTATTGGTTGATATGTTAAAAATGTTTCGGGAACGTTATCCACAAGTACAACTCACATTACATGAGATGACGTCTGCTCAGCAGTGGCAGGCTTTACATGAAGGAACGATTCACATTGGATTTGTACGTTATACAGAGTCGGGCAAACATATCGACCATCGTCCCTTAGTCAATGAATCGCTTATTGCCGTTTTGCCAGAGCAGCATCACCTAGCTCATTTACCGGTGTTATCCATTCGCTCTTTAGCTTTAGAACCATTTATATCGTTCCCACGTCATTTAGGAGCTCCTTTTCATGACCTCATTATGAGCTTCTGCGCCCAACACGACATGTATCCGAATGTTGTACAGGAAGCCATTCAGATGTACACCATTGTAAACTTGGTAGCTGCTAATCTTGGAGTTTCCATTGTGCCCTCATCAGTTGCTATTTTTCAGCGTGAAGGTGTCGCATTTCGTCCCTTTGAAGAAAGCACACCATCGATTCCCCTTTATGCCGCTTGGAGAACCGATTGCGATCGTGCCTCCTTATCCGCGTTACTAGAGATCATAGGACAAATGAGTTCAGAAGCTATTAATCTTGAATAATATAATATTCAGCCCGTTTTTCTAGGATCACGTTCAACGAGTCCTTCTAGCACCCTATCGATTTCCAACATCACTTCCCTATCCAGACGAACTCCCGCAGCTTTGGCATTTTCTATAACCTGCTCAGGCTTGGATGCCCCAATAATTGCAGATGAGACTTGTGTATTTTGCAACACCCATGCTATAGCCAACTGCGGAAGCGTCAACCCAACTTCACTGGCGATGGAAGAGAGATTCGAGACCGCCGCAAGCACCTCAGTCCGAAGCCACTGACCCGCCAATTTATTCATAAATGGTGAGCCCGCAGCGGTTGAAGCACGAGAACCCTCTGGCAATGGTTGCCCTGGCATATATTTACCTGAAAGAATCCCTTGAGCAAGCGGTGACCAGACCACCTGTCCAATCCCTTCCCGCTCACAAGCTTGAACTATCTCCGTCTCCATCACACGCCATAACATCGAATATTGAGGTTGACTAGCCACCAATGGCACCTTCAATTCCCTCGCCAAAATAACACCTTCTGCTATCTGATCCGCCGTCCACTCACTTATCCCGACATAGAGAACCTTACCTTGACGCACCAGATCCGAAAAAGCCAAAAAGGTCTCTTCAAGGGATACTGTTGCGTCAAAGCGATGCGCATAATAGATATCAATATAATCGGTCTGTAATCTGTTCAGTGAAGCATGGCACGCCTCCATAATATGCTTGCGGGACAGACCTCTTGCGTTACGTCCCGTCCCTGTGGGATGGCACACCTTGGTACACAATTCGATATCAGCTCTGTGCACTCCTTTTAATGCTTGGCCCAGCACCATCTCAGCTTTCGTATCGGAATATACATCTGCAGTATCAAATGTTGTGATCCCTACATCCAATGCAGCGTGAACACAAGCATGGGCAGTATCATTGTCCACTTGAGCACCATGTGTAATCCAATTACCATAAGCAATTTCACTTAGATGTAAGCCACTCGTTCCTAATTTGCGATAGTTCATTTTATACCCTCCTTTAGATAACAATCTGATTGTAACAAAGAGCTATTAATACGAGAAATACTCTTTAATATGCGGTTTAATTCAAAAAAAATATTACTGAGATCCTTAAAGATAATAAAAAACGCCCTTTAGGCGTTTTTTTCGGTACATATTCTGTTTCGAAACTCTAACTTCGCCTATACTCCGGTGAGTATTAACCTCCAAGCCTTGTTACCGCACCACAACTAACAGTACAATAATTCCGAGCCAAAACAGCCAGCTTACTGGGTGACCGAAATTTAATCCCCAGCCGACTCCGAGCCTTTTCTTGACGATTAGGTTTGGATCTTTGCGATTGAAATAAATCATACCTAATCGCCATTTATCATCGTCATGGACAGGTCTGACATTGGAGCTATCGGCAGATCGCTCCAAGCGGCTTTCGCCCTGACCAGCCCAGAACGTTAAGGCCAAGGCGTATAGGATGACAAGGGCTATTATGATTAGGATAATAGGGATAGCGAAACTCATGTTAAGCAGAGATATCATGTTTAGTTGCACGACGGAAAACAGGATAACTATTAAGAAGCTTGCTGTAAGCATAAAATATGACCAAGTACGGCGGTAAGCTGCGTCTTGTCTGATGGAACGGTTAGGATCATTGGGTTGAACCTGCTGCTTTACTCTGCGAATACTCCAATTCTCAAATATGAACAAAAGTGTTATGAACACTTGCATGATCGTAGGCATAAACACAGAACTAAAAGATTTAGCTGCATAGCGGTCTACGTTCCAACTGCTGTTGTAATGGATCGGAATCTGATCAGGAATCAGATCGTAGTTGCGCAGCACAGTTACAATACTAACAACAGTAATTAAAACATGAATGAGGAACCAATTATTAGACAAGCCAATGTTTCTTTTCCGAAATCCAGTGTCCACTGCCATGATCGATGGTTCCAGAGCAATAGGCAGCATAGGTAGTAAACTTTTCATTTTGAAATGATAGCTAATGTTTATGACTAGGGAGATTCCGACCATGGCGAGTGAATAAGTGACAATGATCCAACTTTGTTGCTTGGAATGTTCATCACCGTATATTAGACAGATGATACAAACAATGAATAGGATGGTATGCAAGGTTGCACTAATCCTAGCATATGACTTCCGCATCTGGCGCAGAGGCTCACTATAGAATTGTACAGGGCTGACGGTGACCCCAAAACTAATCGTCTCTTTTGTTAAATAAGGCATGCATACCATGAGTACAATGGCAGGTACAAATACAAAGATCATTACTATAACAGGCATTATCGTCATATCATTCGCCTCCTCTTATACATAAGTGTGTATTTGAAAACTCTATAACCCTTATAGCATAGGCAATTGAGCACTATGCCTTTTTGCGTATGATGATCCTATTAACTTAGGATAGGTGATCGACTTGAACATAAATTTTATTATAATCGATTTTAGTGACTATAGGGGTGAAATTAACAATTTATCCAGTTTTTTTGCTGCGCAAAGCTACTCATCTGACAACTCAATTATGGCAATTACATCTGTTTGAAATTCTGTGTTGGTAAAGGACTCGCCTCTTATCTGCAATGGTGCGGATTACTGCGTCAGAGTATAAATAAGTCCGTCCATGCTTAATATAGTACTTGCTCAGGTTTGTTCCATTAACTCATGCATGGTCATATGCAGCACTTCTTTAGCATTTGCAAGAATGTACTCCGCTACTTTTTTCTCTGATTCTGGCAATTCATTTAAGTCTAGCTCAATTTGCGAAATCATACTTCCCCGCAATTATACCCGCTCCAACAAATGCAGGAATCATTAGTATGAAAATATTTCCGATTTTTCGCAAAAAGTTCTTGAACGGTTTATCATTCTTCTTTTTAAGCTGCGCCTTCATTTGTGCGCTTTGTGCTTGTAATTGCTCAGCCCAAGTCGCTATTTTCCTAATACTCATTTGACTATATTGAGCAATCTAAATTTTGTATCACTTCTATGATTCTACACGTTCCTTTTATTGACGAATTTTTCTTTCAATATTAAACTATAAATAAGAAATTAAATTCCAAAAAATCGTTTTTTTCATTCATTAAATTTATCCCAACATTACGGCGCAGGAGGAAATGAAGATGACGACGACACCAAACATCATCGTAATGAACCATCCAACTAGAGAGCAGCTTGAAAATATTTACGATATTTTAGATGAATGCTTTTCCGTAGGCCGAGCCTTTTTCCAAGAAAGATTAGACCTAGACACCACATATGATCCAGATACAACATGGTTTGCGATGGTTGACGATAAGATTGCATCTAATGTACAAATTTTTCCGTTTCATATTAGAGTCGGTCAAGCGATCTTGAAAACGGGTGCAATGGGGAGTGTCGGTACAGATCTAAATTACCGCGGGCTGGGGCTTGCACACAAAATTCTTCATGCGCAGACCAACTATATGAAAGAAACCGATTATGATATAAGCTTGCTTTTGGCTAGTAAGCATGCGTTTTATGAAAAAGCTGGCTGGAGACTTATTCCCGAGACTGCTTTCGCAATTGAAAAACCAGCAAGTTTGGAGCAGCAGCAAAGCAGTGATGAAATCATTCCTTTTGAAGCCTGTTATCTCGATGATATCCGTTTCATCTATGAACAATTTAATAAGAATCGTACCTACACCGTGATCCGAAGTAAAACGTATTGGAATGATTTATTGACCTGGCCGGAATGGAAGAAAGTTGACTGCTTGCTCCTTCGCAGAAATGGGAAAATCGTCGCTTATGGCATCATTGAAAAGAAAGATACTGAACAAGTATTCATTAATGAATTATTGTATTTGAACGAAGCCGAAAACGGCGTTGAAGCTTTGTTTCATGCCTTATGTCAGCTGCGCCAAAATGCAAAGCAAATATTAGCGATGCTCCCAGAGGACCATAAGCTATATTCCTATTACCAACAGCATCAAGCAAATTCAATTCAAATCAATATGGCGATGTGGAAAATGATCAATCTCAGTTCAACTTTCCATAAGCTTCAGCCTGAATTAGAAGATCGCCTAAACCGTAGCAACATAATTGCAGGCCAGGAGCTGCATATTGCACTTCGCAGCAATGAGGACTGTATCTACTTGGATTATAAGCAAAAGCAGCTTTCTGTTTCGGATGCTAGTAATCATACCAATCCCTATACTTCAATAGAAGTAGATGAACGCGAGCTAATGACTTATATCATGTTCGGCTATAATGAAGCAGGCGCAGCAAAGGACAGTACTGAGGACGCTAACATCCTTCAAGCTCTATTTCCGAAACAACTAGCCGTGTTTTATTTGACCGATAAATTTTAAGCCATTTTTGATTCCTACCATTTTAAAATAAGGGTGTGTCGCAAGTCCAACTGCTCGGACTTATGACACACCCTTATTTTTCCATAGCGACAAAAACTAGTCGTTGTTCATTTTTGATCTTCCTAACAGGACAGCACCGTAGGCTGCATCCTTAATCGGCAAAATCAGCTTTGTTTGCGGGTAGCTCTGTGCGAGCTTTCGCTCCAAGGCTTCTTTCACAAAGCGAGACTTTTGCAGCACACTTCCTGCAATCGCAATCGGACTTTCATATAGCTTAAGCCGTTCAATAACAGGCACAACAAGTTCATATAGATTGGCTGCACATTTCTCCGCTAACGCTATTGCATGTGCATCGCCCTTCTCGCATGCGGTCGTCATAATCGGTGCGAGCTGCGCAATATCTTTTTTCGTAGTATTTTTATCATAAACAAAGCCAATAATCTCTTTCACAGTGCTTAATCCAAGCTGCTCATATACCATCGCTGGGATGACCGTATCGGTTATTCTTCCGTCCTCCACTTGAACTAATCCGGATAATAGATCCCGCCCAATGCTATAACCGCTTCCCTCGTCATCAATCAGATGACCAAAGCCTCCTGTGCGATGCTGCTCTCCTTTTTCATTGACCCCGAAGCAAATCGATCCTGTACCGGCAATGAGAATGATGCCTTGCATCGCATTTTGTGCCCCGTATAATGCAGTTTCTTGATCGCCTGTAATCGTTAATGGCCCGATATAACCGTTATTTCTCACATGCTGCTCCAAAAAATTGATGACCAGCGGATTACTTATTCCTGCCGCACCTATACATATATGAGCAACTTCTTGTAAATTACCGCAGTAGAGCTTCGTTTGACTAAAAATTTCCTCAAAGGAGGCGGCAATAGCATCAGCATCACCACCGTTATAATTAATAGGCCCTACAGTAAAGGTGAATAAAGAGTCTTCCTGGTCATGCGTAATGGTGACAGCTGTTTTCGTGCCACCCCCATCAATTCCAACGATAAATGCCATACCTATGTCCCCTTGTTGTACTTTTTATCTACATCTGAATCGTAATCTTGGCGGTGGGTACAACCTCACCATTTAGGATTGGAAGGAGTGATTTGAATGCATCAAGTGTATACTCAAATGCCGCAATTCCGCAGAACTCGCCTTCGATTAACGGTAAGTCATACGGGCGACCTAATGTAATGGCCGTTACTTTGCAGCCTGCTGCCAGCAGCTTCTGAACAAGCGCAAGCTGACCTTTGTTTTCACGCGCATTGAACAAGCCGATAACAATATGCTTGTAGCCTTGTACCTTTGGCAGCGCAGCGTTGATTTGCTCCTCGCTCGGGTCAATGTCGATAATCTCATAAGCTGTATTGAAATGCTCCCCCATATATTGCGGAAAGCTAAGAGCTTGATTCAAGCTGCTGGACGCAAGATCGGTGCGGTATGAATAGGAACCCATAAATAACACTTGCTCGTCACCGGTATGAATGGGCTGGAGCTCACCTTTCATGAGGCAGATCGTTTCCGTACGCATTAGCTCATTTGCTCGGCGATGTACATCGCAGCCAACTAGTTCATAATCTAGCTCCTCAATCGTCGCATATTGTGCTTTATAAGCTAAAATTTTTGTAACAGCTGCATCAATCAGCGCTTCATCCAAATCACCGGTGGCTACAGCTTCTTCGATCAAATGAATCGCTTCCTTCACTGTCTCAGGAGTATGACTAATGAATACCAAATCAATACCTGCTTTAACAGCTCCTAACGCTCCTTTTGCCGTACCATAGTATCGTTTGATCGCGTCCATTTCTAAACAATCTGATACAACTAACCCTTTATATCCTAATTTTCCTTTTAATATCTCTGTAATAATGGTATGAGACATAGTTCCGGGCACACCGGATTTTTCAATTTTCGGAAATAAAATATGTGCACTCATAATCGCTTGAGCGCCTTGCTCAATTGCGGCCTTAAACGGCAGCAGCTCAAGCTGCTCTAATTCCTCAAGTGTTTTTTCAATGGTAGGCAAGCCAATATGTGAATCGACATTTGTATCACCATGACCTGGAAAATGCTTAAGTGAGGACATGACGCCTCCATCGAGCAATCCCTTCATCATTTGAATTCCATACTGGGATACTGTTGCAACAGAATCACCATATGAACGAACATTTATGACTGGATTCAATGCATTATTGTTAACGTCCATAACTGGAGCTAGATTAAAATTAATACCTAATGCTTTCAATTCTCTGGCAGTCATTCTGCCTGCTGCATACGCATTTTCAGGTCGTCCTGAAGAAGCAATTGCCATGGCTCCAGCAACATTGGTCGCGTCTTTAGGCATACGAGTGACTCGACCGCCTTCTTGGTCGATCGTAATAAAGCCCGGGATACCAGTATGTGTCGTGTACCATTGCTGCAGCTCAGTAACAAGCTCGCCTAATTGATATTTATTGTCGATATTATGTGAGAATAAAATAATATTGCCGACTTTATAATGCTCAATAACTTCCTTCAGCTCAGGAGTGATCTCGGTTGAAGGGAAGCCTGTTACGAACATTTGTCCAATCTTTTCGCGCAAGCTCATATGTTCTATTGTTCTCATCAATTATTCACCTTCCTCTAGCGATATAAATGATACTGCTGTGTTATTTCTGCAAATTGCTTGCTTTCCGCTGCAAACTGTTCAAGCAGCTGCTTGGCTTGAATATTGTCCGTACGATACATGTTGTCTCCCCCCAGCAAATCGATAAATGGACGAGAGCCCTCCTTCACAGGAGGCAGGAATGAAAATTGCTCGTACAAATCTCTTATCGTAAATAATAAGGTTACCCCAACTTCTAAAGGCCTCAGCACTTGGAGATCTGTAATGTAAATTTGTACCCCGCCGCATAGCTCGCCACAATGTTTAGATGACGTTGGCTTGAAATGAACTGGACGAAAAAGCACACCCGGGATACCTTTTGCATTCATCTCATCTGCCAATTGCTGCGCTTGAATGAACGGAGCACCAATCATTTCAAAAGGGAACGTTGTTCCACGTCCTTCGGAGCAGTTTGTGCCTTCAAATAAACATGTTCCTGTATATAATAACGCCGTTTCATATCGTGGTATTCCAAGTGAAGGATGAACCCAAGTTAATCCTGTATCCGGGAAGGACATGCTCCGTTCCCAGCCTTCCAAACGAACGACATGCAGCGATGCATTCCAATTCATTTGATCATTTGCCATCGTTGCTACCTCACCTGCTGTTAAGCCGTATCGCACGGCTAGCTCGTAATTTCCAACAAATGATTTGAAGCCAGGCTTCAAGACATTTCCTTCTACCGTTACCCCGTTAAGCGGATTAACACGATCAAGAACAACAAATTCTACACCTGCATTTGCACAATCTTCAAGTGCATACAGCATCGTATAAATAAATGTGTAATAGCGTACACCAACATCTTGAATATCGTATACAATGATGTCTACTTCATTCAGCATTTCTTTTGTTAAACGCTTGGAGTCTTTACGGTACAAGCTATAGACTGGAACATTCGTAAAAGGATCCATGTAAGTGTCTACTACTGCCCCTGCATCCAAATCTCCGCGAACGCCATGCTCAGGTGAAAACATCGCAGCAAGATTAAAATTTTCATGTAATATAGTAATCGTTGATGCAAAATCCTTCGTAAGACCTGTCGGCGCTGTAATCAATCCTACGCGCTTACCTTCGAACAAATAACGATAATTCGTTATAGAATCAATCCCATTTAACACCATATGAAGCTGCCTCCTAGCTGCTTTTTCGCATAAATGGATAGAACAAGGGAATGTTTCCTGCTATACATAGAAACACTCCCTCTTAGCTAGTTGAATAGTTACCAAAGACTAGACTGCCTAACCTTCACCGTTTCAGCAGGCACCATAAATGCTTCTGCATATGTCTTTCTTGCTTCACAGCCGCGAACAACTGCTAGTGCTTTATAGTAATCCATGTATTTGAAAGATTTGCTATTCGTCACAAACCAATGCTTGCTTAAAGCATCTATCCATAGATCAAATGCCGCTTGATCAAAATCCACATATACGTAAGGGACATAATCAACCGCATCCTCCCAGTTTTCGGAGTAATATAATCTTGCTGCAAAATGCGCGGGGAGCGCTCGTTCAAAGGATGATAGACTTGCGAAGAAACGGGCATCATTTACGATATGATGCGTTAGCGCATGGTCCTTATGCATACTGTTTTTCCAGTGTGTAATAATAATGTTAGGCTTCACGCGACGAATTACATCACAAACCTCCATACGAATTTCTTGATTGTCAGGCAACTCTCCGTCACAATAATCATCGAATACAATGGCTTCACCACCTAGCATATCCGCAAAAACCTGTGCCTCTTTCACTTTTTGCTGACGATATTCCTTCATATCCTGTCCTGCCGGGACCCCTCGTTCACCCGCAGTTAACGCTAATGTCACAATGCGATCTCCCTTTAAACTATGACTAGCGAGTACACCACCAGAAGCTAGCTCCACATCACCAACATGCGCTCCAATTGCTAATACTGTGAATTTTTCGCTCATCTTTAAAGTTCCCTCCGCAATATAGAAAATTGTTTTTCAATAGTAAAGCCCGCTTTTTGATAGATTCGAAGAGCCGGATTATTATTTCCAGTGAATAGAGAGATATATTGACAGCCCACATTTTGAAAAGCTTCAACCATTCGGAAAAATAATACACTGCCAAGGCCATGCCCCTCATGCTCTGGGTGCACTCCGATACCGCAAAAAAATGCTCTTCCATCAGGCTGCGAAATAATTGGACCTGCAAAGCCCACAACCTCGTTGCCGTACACAGCTACTACAAGTGGTGCGCCAACCTTCACGTAAGTAACAATATCCTTCTTCCACTGCGGATTTTGCAGGGCAGCAAGCGTTGCTTCAAGCCCTGTATGTAAATCAGGGACATAGGACGTAATGTAATAGTCCTTGCTATTTGCATTGGTTTCCTTATCTAAAATATCTTCGGGAACTATAAAGCTTCCGAGTTTTAAATACATGCCGCATTGCGTCGCTCGATCTTCGTAGCCTCTAGCCATTAAAGCTTCATATAATGGCTGGTCCTTACTGATGCCCGGGGCATTATTATGCTCATGCTGAGGTGCACTTGGTATACTCCACTTCAGCTTAACAGGGTTGAAAAACAATACATCCGCTTGTCTTTTCCCAAGTTCTTGGAATCTTTTTTCTAAACGCAATAGAAAAGCATCGTAAAGCTCCAGAGAAGCCACATGGGTATCTATAATAACACTCGTAATATAACCGGCCACATCTCCAAGAGGGAGATCGTCACCGCAGCAGCCAGCTGCAAAACCAACAATCCCTTTTTCGTCACAGCCTACCCATATACAGTCAGCGTCAAAATAAGGATGGTCGATGAATGTATCTTGAAACTCTCGCTCTGTAAATGGCTTATAATCATATTTTGTAGCCTCACGATTCCAAAGCTCTACAACTGCAGAGTGATCTTCAATTGAAAAGGATCTGATTTGCATCATTTAAGCCTCCTGTGAACGTCCAATATAGGGCCAGGAAATTTTGCCCATTACTACTGGCTGTGAAGCTCCAGTTACTAGCGGGATATTGTTTGGTAAGCGCTCCATCGTGTAATACGCTAGCAGAGCAAAAGCAATTGCTTCCTTAGCATCACTATTACCACCGATATCCTCCTGCGTCAGCACCTGCACGTTATGCGGTGCAAATAAGTGCTGCAAATCACGCAAAAGCGTCTTGTTATAGCTTCCACCGCCGCCAATTAACAATTGCTCAGCCTGGTGCTGCGGTGCAATATACCGTTCATAGCTATCGACGATGCTCCAGGCAGTTAAGTACGTAGCTGTTGTAACAACATCTTCTGCTTTCCAGTGATTAACCTTCATCATTTCAATAATTTGTGCCACGTATTGTTGGCCAAACCGTTCTCTGCCTGTCGATTTTGGTAACGGCATCGTATAATATTTATCCTGCTGCATCCATTTCAATAGCTCATCAATCACTTGACCGCCCGCACCAATTTCGCCATTAACATCCATTGTCATTGGTATAAATAATTGCGATACAAGGCCATCGATAATCATATTTCCAGGACCCGTATCAAAAGCAAATACCTCATCCGGTGAGGCATTTACAGGCAAAACAGTCACATTGCCTATTCCGCCAATATTTTGCATCAGAAGTGTTTTCTTTGGATTGTTAAACAATAAGTATTCGGTAAATGGTACTAACGGAGCTCCTTGTCCACCCATTGCCATGTCAGCAACTCGAAAGTCTGATACGCAAGGAATTCCTGTGCGATTGGCGATAACTGCACCATCCCCAATCTGAACGGTACAATGCAGATTATAGCCGCCCATAACATTCTCTTCCGGAGCATGATAGATTGTTTGACCATGCGATCCTACTGCGAATATTTGCGAAGGCGAAAGGCCGCATTTCCCTATAACGGATAATGTGGCTTGGGCGTATAATTCGCCAAGCCACATATTCATTGCGCCAACCTTATCAATCGTAGCGCTAGCGGGATCAAAAAGCTCAAATATGGAGTTTCTAACTTGCACCTCAAAAGGAGTGTTTTCAAAAGCCAGTAATTCAATCTCTACTCCATGCTCTTTTTCGGCTGATGGGAAAAGCTTAACTACTGCTGCATCAATACCATCTACTGATGTACCTGACATCAAGCCAACAAAGTATGTTGCATCCACTTTTGATTGTTTGTCCATTAACCTTTCACCGCTCCAACTGTTACCCCTTCAAGGAAGTATTTTTGTAAACTGAAGAACAAAATAAACATTGGAACTGCTGAAATGGTTGCCCCCGCCATCATCGGTGCAAAGTAAGTTGTATTCGCAAAGCGAAAGTTTTTCAAGCCGACCTGAATGGTTTGCATATCCATCGTATTCGTTACTAGGAACGGCCAGAAAAAGTCATTCCATGCCGCCATGAACGTTAGGATTGCTAGTACTGCCATAATTGTTTTAGATAGAGGCATAATGATATACCAGAAGATTTTAGGCTGGGAACAACCTTCGATTTTAGCAGATTCAATAATTTCACCTGGAATGGAGGACATGAACTGCTTAACCAAGAAGATATTGTATACCGTTACTATGCTCGGCATAATCAACGCAGTGTACGTATTTTGTAATTCAAAAATATTTACGATCAAAATATATAGTGGAACCTGAGTAACTTGAACAGGAATCATCATAGATCCCAGCAAAATAGCGAACAAAATGTTTTTCCCTTTAAATTTCATTTTTGCAAAAGCATATCCAGCAAGAGTAGCAAAAAATACGTTAGATACCGTGATACACGCTGCCACTATAAAAGAGTTCAATAACCAGTCCCATGTATGTGGGCTAAAGTTAAAAAAGAATTTATAAGATTCAAATGAAATCTTCTTTGGTAGGATAGAATAGCTCATTGCACCAGCTTCTACCGGATCACCGAACGAGGAAATGACCATAAAGTATATCGGGAATATGGTAGCTGCGGCGAATAGGATAAGGAACGTAATGTTTGCACCATTACGTATAAACAGATACCCTTTGCTTCTTAAGCTATTGTTGTACAAACCCATAGTATTCTGCTCCTTTCCCTAGTATTCTACATCTTTACCTATAAACTTGAATTGAAGGAATGAGATAAATCCGATAATCGCTGCTAGAACTAATGATTGTGCCGCTGCCTCACCAAACTCAAAATATGTGAACGCATTGTTAAAGATTAACAAACCTACCATTGTTGTTGCATGGTCTGGTCCACCGCCTGTCATAAGATAAGCGTTTTGGAATACTTGGAAGGAACCGATAACACCCGTAACAAGTAGGAATAGCGTTGTTGGCTTAAGGAAAGGGACAACGATAAACCAAAGCTTTTGCAGGAAAGACGCGCCATCAATTTCAGCTGCTTCATAATAGCTGTTATCAATAGCGAGTAATGCGGCTATATAAATAATAATTGCTGTACCATGACTTGATAACCATGACATTAACACAAGTGAGAACATTGCAGTTGCACTGGAACCAAGCCAGTTTTGATTTTCAATACCTAAAAAACTCACGAGCTTATTGGCAATACCTGATTTTAAAGGATCGAAGATCCACAGCCACACAACAGAAAGCGCTACACCAGATGCTACGGCTGGCAAGTAATATAGTGCTTTAAAGATCGTTTGTGTTTTTTTCTTGAAAGGAATAATCAAAATTGAAATTAAAAATGACAGAAGAATATTAAACGGAACAGTTAATAGCGTATATACTAACGTGTTTTTCAGCGCTTTCCAGAAAAGTTCATCTGAAAACGAGTTAACGAAGTTATCCATGCCGACAAAAGTGGATCCTAATGGACCATATTTTTGTAAGCTGATAATAAAAGCATTGATGACTGGATATGCGGTAAATAAAGAAAACGCAATAAGTGCTACTGCGATAAACGCGTATCCCCAACCTGAGTCACTTTCGAGCTTCAATTTTTTTCTTTTAGTCAACGTTTGATTCATTGGGTCGCACCTCTCTTCTAAAAACAGTACAAGCTCTAGCTAATTTAGAAGGAAAGCTGTACGTTCTAGCTACGCACAGCTTTCACATGTCAGCCTACGACAGACTAGTCAACTACAATACCATCTTTACCGAAAGATTTAATTGCAGCTGCTTTAACTGCATCATACATTTCTTGTGGAGCAATCTCATTTGCAAGTAAGGCTTGTAGTTTAGGAATAATAACTTCTGTTTCAATTTTTAATGCTTCAGCAGCCAGATCAGTAGGAATATCTGTACGAGCCGGAAGCGCTTTTGCCATCATAGCTTTACCTGCAGCAACGTTATCTTCGTTACGAGGGAATTTTTCAAGTACTTCTGCATTACGTGCAGATTCAGTAATTGGTGATAAGAACAGTTCATTACTGTAGTTAGCAGCAATTGAACCAGAAGACAAGAAATTCGTTGCTAGGGCAATATTTTTGATGTGCTCTTCAGATGGAGCTTTTTTACCACGAAGTGCGATATAACCATCAACGATTGAAGTAGGGACATAATCGGCACCGTTGAATGTTGGGACTGGAAGTGAAATATAATCAACTTCAATAGAATCTGCAACAGCTGAACCATCGTTCGCTTTAATCTTCTCATTGTTTAGACGAGCAGAGTTTTCAAATGCAGATAAACCTTTACCTGTGATCATCGTTTGGCCCGTTAGGAACATGTTCCACCGTTTGCCAGCATCGATAGAGCTTAGCTCTTTAGGCATAGAACCATCGTTGATCATTTCGCGAATAGATGTAAGTAGCCCCAAGAAGTTTTTGCTTGTATACGTATATTTAAGATCTTTATCGAAGTAATCTGGTAAACCTGCAGTTTTAGCAAGAATAGCTAGATAGTCTTTAGATGCTACACCAGATGTTGCGAACACGAAACCATAACGAGTAGTTTCACCTTTATCATTTTTCACTACGCCTTTAGAAATTGCATTACGGAACTCTTCATAAGTCCAACCGTTTTGTTGAATGCTTTTCCAATCAATTCCGGCTTCTTCAAGGAATTGTTTGTTACCACCGATAGTGTGGATTTCCATATATGCTGGTAGGCCGTATTGAGCGTCACCTAGTTGGAAATATTTCAATGGAACTTCGTCATAATCGGCCTTGGCTTCATCAGAAAGGGCACCGTTAAGGTCGATTAGTACATTAAGTGCTGCATATTTCGAAATTCCTGAAGCACCGATAAAAGCAATATCTGGAGGAGAACCTGCATTTACTTGAGTATCAAGTTTTTGCGTCATATCTTCCCAGCTCGCTGGTTCGATTTTCAAAGTCAAGTTAGGATGTAGTGTATTAAATTCTTTTTCCATATCAGCAAAACGTGTTTGATAGTTCGCTGATATCGGAGGTAAAAGTGCTGTAATCGTATCCTTTTTAGGCTCAGAACCACCGTTACTAGTTCCTGTATTACCGGAATCTGTAGAAGTTGTAGCGTTATTTCCGTTTCCTCCGCAAGCCGATAAGAGTGATACCATCATGATTCCTGACAAAAACAGAGTTAATCCACGTGATCTTTTTTTCATCGAAAACAGCCCCCTCAATTATTAATAGCATCCATCCTGTTATTCCACTTTTCACACCTAAACCAATGATGCGATTGCCTGTTTCAAGCGTCCTCCGTTTGCGTTAAGTACTTGTTCTGCTTCTTTTGCATCTAACCCCGATTTAATCATCATAATTGCCAACTTACAGTTCATAGATGCTTTTTCAAGTGTTTCTGCGGCGGTTGATGTATCTACACCAGTCGTGTTCATGATGATACGAATCGAGCGATCTACGAGCTTAAAATTACTAGCCTTCAGATCAACCATCAAGTTGTTGTACGTTTTTCCTAACTTGACCATTGTGCATGTTGTCAGCATATTAAGCACCAACTTCTGAGCAGTTCCTGCCTTTAATCGAGTCGAACCGCTAATGACCTCAGGTCCTACAACAGGTGTTATACAAACATCTACAATGGGTTCGAACTTTGAGCCTCTGTTGTTACAAACACCGATAGTGGCTGCTCCAAGTTCCTTTGCTTTCGCTAAAGCTGCAATAACGTAGTTTGCACTACCGCTTGCCGAAATCCCAATTAGTACATCTTTGTTTGTTACACCAATGCTTTCGATTAATGCGATCCCTTCATCCATATCGTCTTCACAGCCTTCAACCGCAGTACGCAAAGCAATATCACCACCAGCGATATAGCCCTGCACCAAGGAAGGATCTGTACCAAAGGTAGGAGGACATTCGGAAGCATCCAGAACACCTAATCTTCCTGATGAGCCAGCTCCTATGTAAAACATTCTTCCACCATTAGACAACCTATGATGTAGAATATCTACCGCCTTTGCAATCTGCGGAATCTCCTCAGTTATAGCTCTGGGGACCAGTGCATCTTGTTGATTCATTAACTGGATCATTTCTTCCGTAGTACATTCATCAATCATTAATGTGTCTGGATTCACAGCCTCTGTTGTCAATCCCGCAAGGTAGTCATTCATAGCCATCCTCCTTCTTCCCAGTCTCAATCTGTCACCTAGTTAACAAAACGTGTTATATTAACTTACAATTATTATGCTCTTATACTAATACAACACCATCGCTTCGTCAATAGATTTTGAAATATAATTTCATAAAGAAATTATATTCTGATGTTTTATTTCATTCCTTACATACTATGTTATACCACATTTATAAAGCGCTTACAAGATACAATTTAAATTTTTACCAATTGCTTTGATCGCTATGGCTCTAAGGTTAAAGCGATTTAAAAAAAATGTATTATTTGCTGATTATCGCTCCAAACGAAACATAAAGTTACATCATCCGCGTTCAACCGGATGATGTTTCGTCTTCGATTCCATTCATTTTCTTCCTCATTATTGTGTGCTACGCTATTAATTATTGAATTAAACTACTTATTATATTCATTAGATCAACGTATTCATCATGTAGATAATCTGACATGGATTGATATGTAGTACATTTTAGTACACGAATAAGCGAATGAAATACAAAAAAAGGAAAGCATTGATCCATGATCAATGCTTTCCTTCACATTCATTCTATCAGAACCTAATTTCTAAGTTTTTTCTTTAATATATTATGCGTTTTTGTTAAGTAGGTTTTTACTTCTTCATATTCTGCACTTGCGACACCAGCAAATAATATGTCGATGATCGTAAGCATCGCAATACGTGAGCCCATAGCCCCACTGCGGATTGTTATTTCAGGTGTGGATATGCTCAGTACAATATCCGCCCGCTCCGCAAGCTCACTTTTATTGTACTTCGTAATCGCAATACATTTCGCTCTATTCTTTTGGGCAATTTCCAGTGCATCAATAATATCACTAGTTGCTCCAGAGTTAGAAATGAAAATGGCAACATCATCTTTCTCAAGTAAAGTTGCTGCCGTGAGCTGACTATGACCATCTGTATAGGCATGACACATCTTATTAATTCGCGAGAACTTCTGTTCCCCGTCCATACAAACGAGTCCCGAAGCACCTATTCCAAAGAAAACAATTCGCTTACTATGACATAGTAATTCTACAGCTCTTGTAATTTCTTTTCGATCAATAACACTAAGCGTATCCTCAATGGACTTGCAATTATTCAATGAAATATTTGATATAATTGTCGAGAGATCATCACCTGGCTGAATATCTGTATATTGAGCCTTTGAATCCTCATCACGAGAACCCAAAGATGCCGATATACTCACAATAAAATTGCGGTATCCGCTGTAACCCATCGTCTTACAGAAACGAAGGACAGATGCATCGCTTGTCTTACTCGATTGAGCCAATTCCTTAATCGACAAATGAGGGATCTCTTCCGTATTTTCTAAAATGTAATCTCCGACCAATCGTTCAACTGGTGTAAAACTCTCTCGCATATCACGAATTTTAATTAATACGTTGTCATTTAGACTCATAATCTACCTACTCTAGATTTAATTAACACCTCTAATAATATCATAAACAATATAAACAACCTATTTCAATAACAAAATACGTTTCGGCATATTAATTAATCTATTAAAATCATCCTACTCTTAGGTCATCTGGTGACTTTACGTTGATTATAGCGTAATAAAGTTGTAAGGTATAGTCGATAATTATATACTTTCTGATATGGTGAAACAAGGGATCACAAAGGTCCCCGAAGATTCTTTCTGTTGTTCTCAGCATACGTAATACACATGTATTTTTAAATTTTACTGCCGTCTAAATACGACTCGATTTGTCAACGACATTCTTTGATGTAGCACCGTACTTGAACCATTTAATTTGCTAGCAAGCTGCATTAATGCAGTCAAGAACACCGGCATGGCCGCTACACTTAGTAATAATAGTGCAATGATTAATACGAATGCTACCTGTATAAGTGTCGTTACGCCCGAAGGAATCAACGCGGCGCAGGTGATCCAACATCCCCTTCAAGCTCGTTATACCGCATCATCAGGAATATGCTGTAATCAACGCCCAGGGCTGCAATCATAATGAAGCTGAAAAATGGAACGATCCAGCTCAAGATTTCACTGATTCCAAGAGAAGTAAGTACAACTAGCACCAAAGAAGCAATAATGAGCAGAGAACTGGACACAGAGCGCGTAATGACTATTAGCACAATTATGATTCCGACCAGCATAATCACGGCTGTACGTACAAAGTCATCCTGTGAAATATTCTGCAAATCAGCATTGGTTGCAGTTGTTCCTGTTAAGGCTGCTTGCACTCTTTGCAAGTCGCTGCAATCTAATGGCATTCCAAAAGCTGTCTGCAAGTTCTTCTTCGAGCTCAAGCGAGTACAGTAACTCACCTTCTTCCATCATTTTAGCGAACATCTTCAAAGGGCCATATACAGTGCAGATCAATGCCATGGAAGGCAGGGGGCGTAACAATTTCTCCTCCTTACCTGATTTGACTATATCTAGAATGAATTTTAATAAATGACCGAATATTGCTTTGCTATGTTCGTCTAACTAATATCCATCTTCATGCAAGCCTTTCTTTTGCGATTTTTTTGCGCAAGAAATAAAGAGTTCTTTATAATGTAATAATGTACATAAAGACGGATTTGGAGGGAAATAAATGGCAAGTCGTAAATGGGTATTAATCATAGACGATGAAGATGATTTAGCGCGTCTGATGAAGGCTGTTTTACATAAAGAAGGTGTTCCAGACGTTGTAACTGCCGGGACCGTTGCAGAGGGTTGGGACAAGTTCCAGGAGTATAATCCTGAGCTTATATTGCTAGATATTATGCTCCCAGATGGAGAAGGATATGACTTATGCAGAAAAATTCGGGAAACATCAAATGCACCCATCTTATTTATGTCTGCAAAAGACGAGGAAATTAATAAGCTGTTAGGACTGGCGATAGGTGGCGATGATTATATTACTAAACCGTTCAGTCCGAAAGAAGTCGCTTATCGGGTAAAGGCACAACTGAGAAGAGCTGGCTTTACAGAAGAAAAAAAAGCTCCGAAAAGCTTACAAGCTGGCCCCTTTGAGCTTAGTGCCAATGAGACAGAATTAAAAAAGAATGGCGAGGTCCTCGTGCTAACCGCCAAAGAAGTCGGTTTAATGAGCTGTTTTATGCATCATCCCAATCAGATTCTAAGCAAAGAAACCTTGTTTGGACAGGCGTGGGGTGAGGACTTTTTTGGTTCCGATAATACAGTGATGGTACATATTCGGCGCTTACGCGAAAAAATTGAGGCAGACCCTTCAAATCCTTCCTTTATTTTGACGGTTAAAGGGTTAGGTTATAAATTAAATACCAAGGAGTGAGACTAGTTGAAATGGAAATTGACACTCCGCTTTTTAAGATCGGTTATGACTATTGTTGTGATCGTTGGTATTGTAAACGCGATTTTGTTCCTTTCCTTATTCGTTATAAAGGTAAATAATAATAACTTTGGCACTGAAGAAGCATCTGCAGAAACCTTTAGCCGAACCTTTTCACAATACGTAGAATTACAGGCTGGCAAACCTGTTGTGAATGAAGAAGGTCTCAAAAAACTACAAGAAATGAGCGCCTGGGTACAATTCTTGAATGACCAAGGGGAGCAAGCAGCAGCATTTTATACCCCTGAAGAATTGAAAACAGAGTATTCTCCTATTGAAATTGTACAAATGTATAAATATAAAGAATTAGATGCACGCACGACGGTTTTTGTCAGCGAAGCCCAACATTTCAGTTACTTTTTAGGGATTAATAATCCTAAAATAGGCCGCTACGTAATGACCTATGACTACGCTAAAATTTTCAAAGATGTTAATGTTTTTCTTTTCATTTTTTTAATCGTTGATGTGCTTATTGTAATCCTCATTGGATTTCTATTTGGGAAAAAGTTAACTGCACCCCTTCATACATTAATAGAGGGTATTCAACAGCTCAGGGAACGACGTTTTAAGAAAATGCCTACTCCCAAAGGTGTTTATGAAGATGTTTTTCGTAATATGAATGAACTATCTGAAAAGCTCGATCGACATGAAGAGGAACGTAAACGTCTCGATCAAATGCGTGAGGAATGGATTAGCAATGTTTCACATGACATGAAGACACCACTTGCTTCTATTCAAGGTTATGCAGAATTTATTAACGACAGTGCCACAGATTTAACAGCCCAAGAATTACAGGAATACACGTCAATTATCAAGAGTAAATCGATGTATATGAAAGATCTGTTAGATGACCTCAATTTAACGACACGTTTGCGTAATCACCAGCTATCCCTGCAATTTGAAGAGGTGAATCTCGTTCAGTTTCTACGAGAAATGACGATTGAACTTTTAAATGACCCGACCTTTGGTGAACGGCAGATAGAGTTTGAGGCAAATGTAGTTAAAGCAGTGCATAAAGTAGATAAAAAATTACTAAAACGAGCGATCCTTAACTTGATCTACAACGCGCTGGTGCATAACGATGAAAATGTCGTGGTGAAGATTCGAGTGGATACAGGTCCAGAATCTCATACCCGAATTTCGATTTCTGATAATGGTCATGGAATTCCAGCTAAAGATCTGGAACAGATTTTCGAACGCTACTATCGGGGTACAAACACAACGAGTAAGCATGGTACTGGTTTAGGAATGGCCATCGCAAGAGACATTATTTGGGCTCATGAGGGGAAACTCGATATGACGAGCATTGAGAATACCGGAACAACCATTACTATACTTTTATAATACAAATGCCTTACTTACTCATTAGGCAGAGAAAAGGGCTGTGCTCCATATTGGAGACAGCCCTTCTTCAATTTATTAGTTTTTTATTGCTTTTAGCGGAATATCCTCTACCTTCACTTCATCATATGAGGAGACTTGATCACCTTTTTTTACATACATTTTTAAGTAGGCGCCTTTACGAAGATTTTTTTGTGCATTAAATTCCAGTGGAATCGTATTACCTTTGGCATTTGTAGCTTCTAGTGTATAGGAATAGGAAGTCATCACTGTACCATCACTCAGTTTATATTCATGGGGTTTCCCATCCTCTGTAATTTGTAAATAGTAATTTTGGGCATTCATGCGATTGAAATCAATCTTTGCTAGAGCAAAGACACCTACAACCCCAATAACAAACAAAATCCCCATAGTAATTAGAAATTTTTTCATCTCAATCATCCTTCTGTTCTATTATTTAGTGTGATAATACGATTGTATGAAGCTACGGTTAAGAAATAATACAACCCATAAATTATGGTATAAGCAATCATCCAGAGCAACACTGGCTTTGCTAAATCTATCATCAGTAGACTAGAGAATGCTTTTAAAGCCACTACACTATGCAATAACCCTACTATAAGCGGTACAACAAAGATAACGAATACCTGTGACGCAATGGATTTCCGCATTTCTTTTGCACTGACACCCATTTTATGCAGCATATTGTACTGTGCTTTATCTTCTTCTGCCTCAGTTAAAACTTTAAAGTAAATGATACTGCCTGTTGCAGCCAGAAATACGAGTCCAAGGAAACTTCCTATAAAAAGTAGAGAACCCACACTTTCCAAGCTTGTTTGGTAATCTTGAGGCCTGCTTGAAAATAGCGCTTCTTCAGGTAATTGGTTTGCAATTTTTGCAGATAAATCCACAGAGGCATCCTCTACACCAAGAACACGATAGCGTAGCACTTCTCCATCATTCCGTAATACTTTATACTGTTCATCCGAGACTACCACGGTTATACCTGCTGTACCTACATTCAATACGCTTTGCGTTTTAAAGCTTTGGAATGTGAGAGGATGGCCGTTTCCTGTTGTTATAGTTTTTCCTGTATATATAGGTGAGAACCTTTTGTCATATCCGATATCTAAAATAACCGCGTAGCCGTCCTTTACATCTAATTTTTCTTTATGTTGTAAACTTGCTAATTGGTTGTATGTTTTTTCATCGATAACTGTATATCCTCTTTTATCAGAGCTATCGAATGTTGATGGCGAGTTTAACTCTTTCGTATGAAACGTAATGGATAGTGCTTCAATATTTTTATCGTATTTTGTATCTGATACTACAGCACTCACTTGCTTGTCCATTTCTGCATCTGTGGATTGATACATAAAGGTATTCGGATTAATCGTTTTCGCCGAGTCATTCGTATTGTAATAAAGGCCATAGACCGCTCCACCGGCAGTTACTGTCGTAGCACTCAACACGGCAATCACAGTTAATGTACGTGCGTTCCCACGAATACGATAGAGCAGCTGCGAAATAGTAATGACATGAAGGCCTTTCCAAAGCCACCTTTCATTTTTCTTAATCATTGCTAACACAAAGCCAGTCACACTGTGGAACAATAAAAATGTACCCAAAATAACCGTTGTTAAAATAATTAATACAGTCAAGGGGAATCCAATTTTTTCCCATACCTTAGAAGTGAAAAGGTCCTGCATTGCAAGCCAATAGCCCAAGACAATAAGTAACACTCCAAGAACAGCTACTATCATAGATGGTTTAGGCGCCACTTCTCCCTTTTTGGAAGCATGAAATAAATCAATCAGCTTAAATTGATAGATCAAACGGTAGCCTTGAAACGATGTCACTAAGAAAATAACCAGAAATACGATAGCCGTGTTCATCGCTGCCGCCATTGAAAAAGTAAAGGGTGCTACAACGTCATAACCCATTAAATGAATCAAAATCGTCATAAATCCTTTTGAACAAAGGAAGCCAAATACAATCCCTACTATTAAAGAGAATAATCCTAATAATAAATTTTCAAAAAAGAGCATAAAACCGATTTGACGATTACGTACCCCCAGCAACGCATACAGTGCGACTTCTTTTTTACGTTTTTTCATAAAAAATGAATTGGAATAAGCTATAAATATGAACACGAAAAAGATAAGAATGACTGCCGCTCCACTCATTAGGGAACCCAGTTTTTGGGATGAAGCCGTCTGTTCTGCTATCGTATCACTATATTTTAAGGTCACAAATGTAAAGTAAATGATGATACTAAACACCATCGATGCGATGTATAAAAAATATTGCGAGAAGTTTCTGGCTATATTTTTTCTTGCTAGACTAAATAACGTCATCTACCTCACCCCCAATGGCCGCATGAACATCTAAGATCTCTTGGAAGAAGGCTTTGCGTGTCTGATCACGACGATAGATTTCTGTTGAAAATGAACCATCCTTGATGAAAATGATCCGGCGGCAGAAGCTTGCGGCAAAGGCATCATGGGTCACCATCATAATGGTCGAATTGTTATTTTCATTTAAAGTACTTAAGCTTTCCAATAAATCTGTTGCTGATTTAGAGTCAAGTGCACCTGTTGGTTCATCAGCCAAAATCAGTGCTGGCTCTGTCACGAGCGCTCTAGCCGCAGCGGTTCTTTGCTTTTGACCCCCAGAGATTTGGTAAGGATATTTCCCCAGTAAATCTTCAATCCCAAATACTTTAGAGATCTGAGTCACAAGGTGATTAATTTTCTTCGCTGGAATTTTAGCAATCGCCAGGGGAAGCAATATGTTCTCCTTTACCGTCAAGGAATCGAGTAAATTGTAATCTTGAAAGATGAACCCGAGATGTTCACGCCGGAAGTCTGACAAAGCTGCTTCCTTCAGATCATGAATACTCTTGTTCTTCATATATATCTTTCCTTCTGTTGGAGAATCTATGGTTGCTAACAAATTTAGCAAGGTTGATTTTCCCGCTCCGGAAGGTCCCATAATCCCTACAAACTCACCTTCATGAATGTCAAAAGACACGTTTTCCAACGCTGTGTAAGCAGCACTTAACTTCCCGTACACTTTTTTTACGTTTTCTACTTTTAATAATGGTTCCATTCATTTCACCTCATAATTTGCTGATACTTATACTATAGGCACCGAACCTTACAGCAAATTCATGCCAACCTTACAACAAGCTTAAATCTACAAAAAAAAGATACCCTGTAGCCATTTAAGACTACGGAGTATCCCTTTGCTATTGAATAGCATTCATTTTTTTCTGGTTGTATATAAATCAGAAGCTTCATCAAAGTAAAAGCGGCGTTTTTGTTTGCCAAACACGACTAATATAACATGAACGAACAATACGATCGTTAAAATGAGAGAGGTCAATCCAGCACCTAGCGTTAAGAATATAGATGCCTTATAAAATGGAGAATCCATTGATATTTCCACATTATTCAACGTTTTCGCAATGACTGTTATGAAGTACATCGCGTAAATGGCACCAAAGCGTTTAAATAATCGCTTGTTCGTTTCCACTCGACTTATTTTACTGTCATAGCGATAACGCATTATTTTCGTACCGATTGTCGATCCATTCCAAATCATCGGAATAATAAAAAAGGTTACAGAAAGTGTAATGGTGCTCGCAATAAATTCACTAACAATATTAACGTTGGTCATACTCAACACAACTTTAACTACTAGGTTGCTGATAAATAGATCAATAATAACAGCCAGTAACACAGACATCCCTCTTACTTCATCAAGTGCTAATAATCTTTCCGCTTTCTCCTTAATTTTCTTTTTTGACGGGAATAACGCCAACACAGCTGGAGCAATAAAGAACCCCAGTACACCGCCAGTAGTATTTAACAATAAATCATCCACATCAAAAATACGATAAGGGCAATTATAAATCCCGTAAATGCCGGTTACCTGTGTTATCTCATAAAATAAAGTTAATAAGAACGTGAAGCCTAGAGCTTTCTTCCAATATTTCTTATCTTGAAAAAAGTATCGCAGATAAACACCAAAAGGTAATAATAGCAAGAAATTAAAAAACGCTTGATAGAATGAGGGTTGGCTAAATAATAGCCTATAAGTTGCAGGCTGTGATAACACGATGCCACTATTCCCAAAGGTGCCCACTATAAATTGAAATGGCATAAGTGAATAATGTTGTGTACCCGGTTTTTGAAGAGAACAAGTGTTACGCATTTCCGGCAACGGCAACAATACTAAAAATAACGCTGCTAGAAAGTAAAAGATAAACGAAAACGAAATTAACGTGGTAGAAAAGGGAAGGTAATTATATTTTCTATAGGTATAAATGAGCCATGGGATAAATAAGGCAAATGCTAAAACCACAAAAAAGATCGCTGCCACAAAGATCGGTTGAGTATATGCTGACATTTCTAGTTCACACCCCAAAATGATTTAGTATTCATATTAACCATAAAACTGATTCTAATTCAACTGGAGTTGGAACATTTTATCAAATTTAAGGATCCTGTAATGTTGGCATCAATTTAATGTAAGGTTCGCAACTTATACTGACTCCTAGGCAAATAAAAATATTTTCAAAGGAGCACTATTAATGAATCCCTCCATTTCGCAAAAAGAAAGAATCATTTCACTCGACATCATTCGCGGACTTGCTCTTTTTGGCATTCTGCTTATAAATGTTGGAGCCTTTAAAGTTATTATGGAAGGAGATCCCTTACCAGACTATAGTGGCATTAATGGAATCATCCATAGCTTGATAATCATCTTCGTACAAAAAAAGTTCTTTTCTATTTTTTCATTCCTATTTGGTGTAGGTCTATACATTTTCGCCTCAAGAGCCGAAAGCCGGGGAGATAAACCCAGATGGCGTATGGCTAGACGTTTACTAATCCTTTTGCTGCTGGGAATCATTCATGTATTTATCTTTTGGGGAACCATTCTGCCCGCATATGCCATTATCGGATTGTTTCTGATCCCTTTTTATCACACAACGGTTTCTACACTTAAAAAGTGGCTTATGGGTATGACATCCATTTACATCATTTCCTTAGTGGTAAAAATATTCCTACCTTCTCAAGGGGCAATCTCATCTATTCTTGATATTTTTTCTAATGACGCTATACAAATCTTTATTATGTTTTTAGCTGGTTTTTTAACCGCAAAGTCAGGTTGGCTGACACACATACAAGGATTAACAAGACCCATTAGATGGATTCAAATGGTATCATTTCTGTTGTTCATTGGTTTTTCACTATGGATTTGGAACGCTTCTCAAAATGGGAACAGCAATGTAGATTCAGTTACGGGCTTAGGATCTCTCCCAACCACTTTGTTCTACTTAACAACATTATTTCTACTATTAGAAAATAAACAAATGGTGAAATTCCTGAAACCCATATCACGGGTGGGTCAAATGGCGTTTACAAATTATGTAGCACAAAGCATTATAGGGACGGCAATCATTTCAATGATAGGTCTCGAAGTCGTTTCACCAAAAGATATTCTCTACATCGCAGTTCTGATTTATATGATTCAAATCATTTTTAGCACCATTTGGTTCAAGTTTTTTTCCATGGGCCCTTTAGAAAAGGTTTGGCGCTTGATGACCTATGGAACAAGGCCTGCAATAAAACGATAAAAGCTTCGCTTTCCTCGCCTCAATTCAAGTCGGAATTTCTTATCTAAACCCAAAAACCCCTTTTAAAAAGGGGTTTTTGGGTTTAAGCGCTTTAACTTTTAGGCGACAGATCACAACATGAACTTTAAGAATTAGAGAATTAAGTCCAAAGCATCCTGCGAAATCCACACTTTATCTTTAATCATTACTGTCAGCACATTTAGTTTCGTTGTTTTGCCATCCTGAATGGCGATATTTTTATCTATAGGCAGCTTGAGAACTTGGCCTGCTTTTTTCACTACAACCACCGGATTAGTCTTATCGGTCTTATCTAGGGTAATCGTAGCTCCTTTGGCCTTGAATTTATCACTGGATACGTACAGTGTATCCTGAAGCTGCGCCAGATTGAGTCCGGTCACTTCTTGAATATACTTATTCACATCCGTATTCTGGATTACACCGCTGTTCATGAAATCGGTCGGTTTAAAATTAGCCGGATGGTAGGCGAACAATCCAACTTCTTCCGATGTGTGATCATCCGTAGAGAAGGTTACACCTATTTTATCCCCCAAAATTTTACCGATGACTGGCGAAAGGTTGTCCTGCATTCCCAATCTGACTTGATCCGCTTCTTCTTTGGTTAGATCACTAAGTCCATAATTATCCGCAAGGACCTTTTTAAAATTGCTCTCATTAATACTGCCTTCAATGTAATAACTGGTGTGCTTCGCTTTCTTCAGCACGGAGATTAGGTCTTTGGTAGAATCATAGTTCGTCATATTGAGCCCGCCGGTAGCATGATCCGAAACCGATAAGACTGCTGTATTCCCGTCCTTTTCTGCAAAATCAACAGCGGCTTTGAAGGCTTTATCAAACGCTAAGGTCTCACTCATAATCCCCACTGGATCGTTATCATGACCATACCAGTCAATCTGGCTTGCTTCGACCATCAGAATAAAACCATTCTCGTTCTGTGACAACTTCTCTATCGCTACATTGGTCATTTCGGCAAGGCTCGGTTGCTTTTGCGGGTTCAGGTCAAAATCAGCATCCAGTGCTTCGGGGTTGAATAGTCCCCAGATTTTATTCGTTTTAGAATTCATTAAACCTGCTTTATCCGTTACGTATTCATACCCATTTGATTTCAGGATTTTGGTTAAATCTTCTCCGTCCTTGCGGTTAATGTCTTCTTTGCCGGGTACCAAATACCCGGAACCGCCCCCAAGTAGAACATCTACACCACTATAGACCATCTGTTCTGCAATAGACTGCGCATTGTCACGCGTGTATGCATGACTTAAAAATGTAGCCGGTGTCGCATCCGTTAATTCACAAGTGAATACCGTTCCTGTACTTTTCCCTGCCATTCTCGCTGCATCCATAAGGGTAGGCAGAGGTTTGTTCATGTCCTCTGGTTTAACTGCGCTTACGAAAGGCATCGTTATTCGGTCTGGAAGTATGGATACCGTCTCACTCTTAACCTTATGGCCTGTGGCATAAGCCGTAGCTCCCGCAGCGGAATCTGTGGTCAGTGAATCCGTAGAATAGGTTCTCACCAGCCCGCTGAAATACTTATCCATCGCAAGCGCCTGACTTCCCTGATACCATCTGGCCAAGTTCACATCGGATAAGCTCATCCCATCCGTAATAAACAGGATTACGTTTTTGACAGATTTGTTGGTAGGAGCATCAGAGTTATTGGCGCCATCGGCGTAGGATGTTCCGTTGCCTGCTGCAAGCAGACTGCAAACCATAACTGTACTGCAAATTGTCCCGATAACCTTTTTGCGCATTTGAATCCTCCTCTAGCAGATTTTGTTAAGTACGTTACTAGTTTAAAGGAGGATTGTATGCGGGAGCAGCACCTATTCTCTTATTTTATATTAAATTCTATGCATATTTTGTCTTGACCTGTGCTACTGATATTTGTAAAAAAAGGGCGCCCTAGGGGCACCCTTTGCATTATTATTGTCTTATTACGAGGACATCTCGAGGCGCTCTACCCGTGCTTTGAATTTGGGAAATTTCGGAGCTTGTAAGGATACGGTCTACCAATATCAACGAAGATGTGACATTGTTAAAGTTAAAATTATTCAAGTTCGCTACGTTTTGGCTGCCACGGAATACACGGAACGATCCCTGAAAGTTAATTCGCGAAAATAGTACAAGCGTTACTTGAGAGCTCTGCACAACATTTCTGAGACGGAAACTCGAGAGAACGTTGTTAAACCGAAACGCTCCAAGATCACGAACCGCAACTCCTCCACGTCTGAATCGAATCCGGCGATTGGTAAAATTAGTACCCGACCAAAGAGTAAGACGTATATCACTGTTAGCCAACTAAATCAACTCCTTCTCTGAGATTGATATAGTCTATTACTAACTTCAAAGAACGGTACAAGACAAATACAGTTGTACAAATGATTGTTTTTCAGATTTCCCTACGGTGGTATTATCCAAATCACCGGGTCGAGCCTCGGATAGGTTAGCAGCCGAAGTGATTTTCCAGTTATATTCATCTAACTATTAGACACTTTCTTATACGTTAGGAGCGAATATGAAAAAAATAACTCAAACATTCGGGTATTTAGGTAGTACAATGTTGGCTGCAGCTTTACTGTCATGGATCTGCGTATTTTTGATTCACGGCTTACCTGGGGTCTATATATGGATGGCACTTAAATTTATCATCCCAATTCTAGGTTTCGTAGGACCCACCCCAAACCCTCTTGCCGATTCTGCTCATGATCTGGTAAAAAGTGAAGCTATCTTTCCGAGGAGTTACCCTAGGAGGAATGGACAGCTTCAACAACTATGAAAAAAAGGCGTTAACGGATGCCTAAGCCCCGTCAACGCCTCCTCTATCCATTCATTGCATTCCTGCCTCTGCTGGAAGCGAATTATTTCTTGTCCCCACTGCTTTAATCACGAAATTGTAGGCTTTAGCAGAATCTATGCCGTTTAATGTATAACTGTAACTCGTCTGACCGCTTACCGTCGGCACATACACGCTCCAATTTGTGCTGACTTTATCATTTTTCTCGTAAATCCGGTAACCTCGCACAGGCTCAGAGCTATTTGCTGGCGCTTTCCACGAAAGAACTGCACGGTTCCCTGACTGTCTTACTGCACTTGGATTTTCTACAATGCCGGGTTTGACGTCAGTCCGTTTAATACTGTAAGCATCATAGACGGCAAGAGGTTTATCTTTAACAGCTGTGTAGGATGTGAATTTCAGCACGTCGCTTGTAATGGAAACATCCACGAACATTTTCTTATTGGGCTGGTCGTTTTTTGCTGCAAAAAAAGTGTCTGCATCTGGATTAATGGCATAAAATTTCGAAGCGGCCGAGTTGCCCATCAGATACACGGTCCCTTTGGGATTCAGCACATTTCCTTGCTCATCGGTAATAACATTCTTAATCGGAACGTTGTTCAGCATTTGAAAAGACCTCATATACATATGGTCATGTCCCTCAAACACCATATCCACACCCAGCTCATCAAATACAGGAATTAGATATTTCCGGTAAAATTCTACCCGGTCGCTTTCTGCCGAAGCATTATCCCCTGAAGAATACGCTCCCTTATGCATCGAGACGAATTTCCACTTCTTGTCGGTCTTTGCCACTTGATTCCGCATCCATTCCAATTGCTTCGTGAACTGAATATCCGCTTTATACGGCTTAACCTCCCCTTCGTACTGGGAATTGATCTGCATAAACAGGGCATCGCCGTATTCGAAAGCATATACCGACCCGTCATGAGCGCCCGTCCCGACATCTTTTGGAAGATTAAAATGGTTATAGAAGTTGTTATTCGGATAATCCTCTATCTCATGGTTGCCGATAATCGGTGCAAATGGCACATTGGCAAATTCTTTTTTCGGCACACCTAAGAACCACTGCCACAACTGCTCCAGATCACCGTCATCCGTTAGATCCCCTGTAAGAAGAACAAACTTGGGATCTACCGTTTTCTCAATAGCTCTCTTAAAAGTATCCTGCCACAGATCGAAATTCGATTTACTTGAGCCTTGGGTGTCGGTTACATAGAGGAAATGGAAATCCTGATTATCCGCCTTGTCCGTGGTAAAAGAACCCGCCTCGCTCCAGCCGTCCGCATCACCGTTACCGGCCCGGTAGATATACTTAGTTCCAGGCTTAAGAACGCTTGCAATAACCTTGTGGCTAGCGAACTTTTTATACTTTTTGGAGCTTCTGTCTCCTGATGTCATTAAGGTTTCAATAACTGTTACGCTGCCCTCATAAGAAGCTGCCAGTTGTTCCGGGAACTCGCTTCCTCCCGCATTGGCGGCCTCCACTACTTGCACTACTGTACCTCTGACGGTTTCGGCTGTATACCAGTCAAAGGCAATACTTGTCTTCGGGTCTCCATTAAAAGTCATGTTCAGAAGCGTTGGTGTTTTGATGCCGGTATCCGGAGACTTCGTCTTAAAGCTCCAGGTAATATCGTTCTCAGGTGTCCGGCCATCCGTAGTCCCCTTAACAAGCTCTTTAGGGACGGTCACGTTGTAAGTTTTGCCGGCAGTGAAAGTAGGGTGGCTGACTTTGACTGTGTCTTGACCGAGGAGTGAAGCAGAAATGTTGGTAAGAGGAAGATTGTTTTCTGTGATTACAACTTGATAACTACTGTCGAGACTGATGGCTTTGTTAAACTTCACGGTGATCTCTGCGTTAAGGGGAACATCTGCAGCCCCTGAAGCGGGAGTTTTGCTTACCTCAAGTGTGGGAGTGTTCCCAGGTTCGCCGCTGCTGCGTGTTCCTTTAATTATCACATCTTTGATTCTGCTTGAGCCTGAGCTGGACACCGTTCCCCCGCTTACGCTTTTCGCAGAGTTTACCACCCAGCGGATATAGAGTACATCTTGATTGTTTGTTCCGGCAGGTAAAGCGAGGTTAGTTAATTTGCAGGAATTATTGGAACAATTAAAATTGTTCTGGGCTAGAACAAGGTTGCCGCCCGTAACATCTATCCATTCCTGTTGATCTTTACTGTATTGCACCTTGAAATCCCTAGGTCCTGTACTTGAAGAGGTTTGCTGTGAAGAGAGGAAGATCCCTTCGAAGCCTTGGGTAGAAAGCGTGGCAAGCCAGTATTTTAGGCCCGTTCCTTCATGCCAGCCCTGGTTGCGTACGCTGTTCTCACTTGACTCATAGGTGTACGCATCCGTATTAGTTCCTACATCACGAATGGATGAAGACGTCTGATATACCCCGCCTGTAGCCGGAAATACACCGTTTTCGCCTTTGTCTTTAAAAATCCACTGGGCAATCGTTTCCTGAACTGCAGTTGCTTCATTTACAAGGTCTTCCTCAATTTCTTCCCTTCCTGCTGAGACAAAACCAGTCAACTCCATGGCAAACAGCAAACCTATAACCATTAGACTGATTACCTTGTAAAATCTATTTTTGAGATAAGATTGGTTGTTATCCATTCAGCCCATCTCCCTCTTCCTTAATCTCACTTATCATCGAACCGCCGTCTCCGAGAAGAACGGCGGTTCTGCTACCCTTACCTTCCTGTTATTGGAGTTCCCAGTCGGTGACTTGAAGGATTGCTGAATCTGCACCCTTCAGGTCTGTCTCTCCCATGTTCAGCAAATTGCTCCACTGCTTCACACGGTTCTTGCCGTTAGGCGGAGAGTTATACTCATTAGTATCCACAATCTTGGTCCGTTCTTTATAAAATTTGGTCATAAAAGTCTTCTCATCCGTGCTGCTTCCGGATTTACCCAAAAGCCCTTGAAGGGTCTCGGAGCCGCCGGTAGCTCCATGGTTCAGCGCTGCATCCACGAAGGAACCAATAGTTAATGCCGAGTTAAAGCCGCGTTTGCGGGCCTGCTCCACACTGTATTTAATATAGATATTGTAGAACGTTTTCCACATAGCCTCTCTCCACTCGGGATCATTTTGCAAATTGCCGATTTTTCTGCAGAAGCTCTCTTCGCTTTCATTGATCTCGAGGATCTTCCCTTTCATCGAACCCTTAACACCGATCCGGACCAATGCGCCTTTAACCGAAGGATTACTCGCGCCTTTGGCAGCGTCATATGCCTTGAACAGATCCGGACCGTCGGGACCGGTATCATTTGAGCCGCCTGTAGTCGCACCGAATATTCCAATCGTATACCCGCGGTCATCATCAATATCTTCACAATATCCGTAAAAATTGATCCAGTTCAGATCGTCCTGCTCCGGTTTGTTGACAAGCATCATAATATTGTTCCACTGCTCACCATCCAGACCTGTGTTGTCACGCAAGAATTGAAGTGTTGCCGGTGAGAAATTAGAATCAGGGTTCCCTGCCGCATAACTTTTCTGTTGAGATGTTTTGGACAGACAGCCATAAGAAAAAATCATTGAAAAACTGAGCAGAATCATCAATGAAAATTTCATCTTCTTGGAAACCTTACTCTTCGTTGAATTTAGCACAGCAATCTCTCCTTTAATTGAATAGTTTAAGCGCTTTAACTTTTAGTGGCAGTGAACCTTATCCCTAACCTATCTGAGCATGACAGCCCTCCTTTTTCCAACACTTGGTAATTCAATTTAAGCTTATCTCAAATACTTTGTCCAAACAGCACGTATTTTCTTGTAAATATTAATTTTTATACATATGTTGCTACAAACCATAGATTAAGTCTACAATCCTCTTAGGAGGTGCTGAATGAAACCGGTATTTTATGAGTCTACTCTTTTTGACATCAGCCGCAAGAAACAGGTATACACCAGCATGCCTTCAAGACACTATCATGATGCATATGAGATTCTGTATTTAATATCCGGGGATTTTTATTATTTTATAGGGGACAGAACTTACCAGGTTGCGGGCGGAACACTGCTATTTATGGATATTCACGAAATGCACAAACTGGTCAATTCCGGCTGCAATATGTATGAACGGGTTACACTCCTGTTTAAAAAAGAATTCCTGCAGCATTTCTGCACCGGCAGTCAATGTGAGGAACTGCTCGAATTGTTCAAAAGTGATTACCGCGCTTTGAAGATGACCGGGATGGATCAATATTTCATCGAACAGCTTTTTCAGAAAATGATCCAGGAGGGGAAGAAGCAAGCCCGCGGATATGAACAGTACCAACAAATATTATTGGTGGAGCTGCTTCTCTATCTTAATCGTAAACTATTTGACAGCCGCGTAGCTTCATTTGTAGAATCCAATCGTACACATAAGAAAGTCCTGGACATCGTTAATTATGTAAATCAACATTATATGGAACCGCTTAAGCTCTGTGAGATTTCACGGCAATTCGAAATAAGCTCTTCCTACCTTTGCCGTACTTTTAAAGAATCCACCGGGTTCAGCTTCATTGAATATATCAATAACATCCGCATTAAAAAAGCGCGTGATTTGCTGGTTGGCTCTTCTTTTAATGTTACTGAAATTGCGGGAATGGTTGGGTTCGATAACACCTCCCACTTTGGACGAACCTTCAAATTAATAATGGGCATCTCGCCGCTCTGCTTCCGCAAACAATTTAAGTCTTAATAACAAATCACTGGAATACGTCAAGACATTTCATCAAGCCTAACAAATTGCAAGTTTCTTGCCTGTAGTTGGTTTAGCACTTCTTCTAAAGCTTGCAGCATAAAATAAGGAGCATGCCGGTCCGCGCCCGCAGTCTCTCCGCTGTCGTGAAGTAAAACAACGGAGCCATCGGTGATTCCACCTAATAAAATGGCCTGCATCCGGGTTTGACAGGCCCGGATGTTCCAGTCACTCGCCTTCAGCGACCATAGAACAATTCGATACTGCTTGTGCCGAAAGAAATCAAATAGATTGATTAATCCCCAGGGTGGACGGTAATGATTGGGTCTGATTCCGACAATAGACTCTATAATATCAGCGGAGCGTTCCAGATGTTCTCGCCTAATTGTACTGGGCAGCATCAGCCAATTAGAGGTATGGCAGTAATTATGGATGCCAATCTGATGGCCTTCCCGATCCATCCTTCTGATCAGATCTGGATACTGCTCCGCTCGCGATCCAAGCACGAAAAAAGTAGCCTTCACTTGATGTAACTTCAATAAATCCAGCAATTCCGGCGTATATTTCGGATGTGGCCCATCATCAAAAGTGAATGCCACCTGTTTTTCTACCGTTCCTTTGCGAAAAACACCAAAGCCGCTCACTCGCGTAATCAAACTTGGAATAAACATGTAAAGAGTAGCGGCACATAGTATTCCTCCTATCAGATATGTAAGTATGATTACACCTCCTTATAACAAGCATAAGACCTATCCAGAGTAGTTCTGTCCGGGTGAAAATCGATTTTTCAGTGAGGCGCGTGAATGGATCAGTAACATCGGGACCAGTTGCTCTGTTCGCCGATTGATTCTTTGTCTCCCTTCAGGATGCATGGCAGACAGCAGCAATCGAAGATAGATGGTGGTGATGCGTTCGAAAACGCCGGACTTTATATTTTGTTGTTCAAAGCCAAGTCCGTGCGTTAATCCCCGATGGAGCAGTGTAATCCCCAATAAAGCCTTGACCTGCCTGAACTCGGACTGCGATTCGAAGGCTTCGTTGATTTGCTGCATTGATTTGCGCAGCATGCGAGCCGTTTGCAGTGCGGCACGATCCGATCCTTCGGACCGGATCAACTTCAGGATTCTTTCATTGTCGAGGTGGAGTTCTCCCACCCACTCTCCCTGATTGATGACCGTGGCGTCTTGGCATACAATAGGCTGTCCCCGGTGCTTTTTTAGCATCACGGTACATATACCAAAGCGTGACTTATGCGATCCTCGAAAATGTGAAAGCAACGCAAAAGCTTTTTCCCACATCATCCAGACAGACTGCACCGTGTTTTTACGTATTTTGAAACCCAACTTTTTCACCATCCTTAAAACGGTTATTGTCTCTCATTTCATCCATTGTACCTAACGAAACTTTCTTTTTTCCTAACGTCTACTTCTATTTGACGCTATTCACCCGAATTTCTCTGCGTGTAAATCAGATTTTTTATACAATTATTTTCATTAAATCTAAATTTTTGGCATCTAGTTAAAAAAACTACCTGACCTAAAAAAAGGACAAAATTTAGTAAGTCTTAAATTAGTCACAATCTGCAAGAAAATCCAACTATATAAAGAAAAACCCATGTCTCTTGGACATGAGTTTCGGATGTTATCTTTAGACTAAATCAATCTGGTTTCACTATCATTCCAAACTACCCAACTCTACCACATCTCCGCTGGTGGCCTTCACGGCATAATCACAATCCAGCTTTCCGCACAGCACATACCTCTTCTGCCCAGGATCATATACATAGACGGGTGTTAATTCGAACCATCCCTTGAGCTTGTCATAAGCTTCGTCATGGCTCACAGCAATTTTCCCTTCACTCTTGAATTCATCAAACGTATCGAGCATTAGCTTGTTATCCATATAATTTATAACCTTATAATTGTTCGTATCGATGAACAGAAGGAGCTTACGCTGAAAAATACGATTACTTGATACATTCTTCCTCAATGTCGCTTGAATATGTCCTCTTTCCCGATGTAAAGTCTTCAATATCCATTGTCCGGATTCTTCCGGATAGAGCTGGCTTAAACCAATTTCGACTGCGGTTATACATTGGGCTTGTTCTATGTCTGTGATTGAAAATGAATCTGGATGCGGCTCACGTGCTATTGCCTGTTCGATTGTAACCACTTCTTGCAGACGGATCTCCATCCTTGCGAACTGTTTCGTGTCCGCTTGCTCCCACTGCATTACTTGATCAATATTCAGTCGTGCTCTCGTTCCTGATATCATCTCAAATGGAATTGTGGTTGTTCCATCATTTGTAATGTAGATTTCTTCTATCCCATAGATCGGCAGGAGATGCTTCATCTCGTACACTGGATATTCTATAAGCTGTAGTTGGTTTTTCGCCAGTGCCTCTACCGCTTGAAGCGTGAGAGAATAATCCTCTTTTTGCACAAGGGAACTGGAAGGAAACTGGCGATAGACACTATAAAAAATAATCCTACCTTCCACATCGAAGCGTAACTCCATTCGCCCGCCGGGAGAGATAGGTATACCGTCTATACATTCGGCAAAATAATATTCTCCTCTTTCTTCCTTCAATAGGTAGAATTGTTTACCATATTCAAGCCCTACTTCAGCTTCCATCCACTGAATAACGCCATTTAATTCAATGTTATGGAATGGTGTTCGATTTGCATAAGATTTCCCTCCAACAAAAATAACACTTTTATAGTTACAGGATAGCAAGTCAAGTGTAATGACTGCAGTTCCTTCCGGATTATAATCTTCCTTCCATTCCTTAATGTGAAAAGGAAACCATTCCATACTAAGCAAATAGCCGGTTTCTCCCAGCATCGTAACTTCGCGATAAATTTCTTTTGTATGTAAGTAGTAGTTGTCCAGTCCATAGGTTTGCTGTGTAGCATTAACTAGTTCTTTGATTCGGAAATCCATATCAGTGCACCCCACAAAATTGATACCTATATCATATCATTACTTAGCAATGATTATGAAGCAAAGCGAATCATATCTGCTACATATTCTACGATCTTATGTAACGGGTTTTGCTGGTGTTCAGAAAATGATCAGTAGCTTGGGGTTTAATAATGCAGAGTGTATCAATCGATTGTACAAGTCAGGAAAATTCACCCTGCTGACTCAAACCTTGCCAGAATACTAAACATGTATAGTGAACACATATTTTAATGGAGGTATATCATCATGATTGACATCATTGACGGAAATGCGGCATTAATACATTTTTTTCCACTTCCGTTGCATCTTTATTCTAAGAATATTGCTTGTATTGTTGCTGTGGCGCATGCAGAAGAACGGGGTCCAAATTTAACAGGCCTCATAAATGCTCTATACTCGAAGGGATATACAGATCTTGAACATCTATTAAATTCCACATGGAAAAAGCTATACCAAGTTCCGAGGTTGGGCCAGCAAAGACTGGTGCTTCTACTTAGTTTACTAGAACGAATTTCTGCAGATCCCAAGACTATAGAAACCTATACAGCTGTCCCTCATGTTACCATCCACAGTAAAAAGGAAATGAAAGAATTAACTTTAAAGAGGATCATTAAGAAGTATAACGAAATATCTGTAGAGGTATTAACTGAAGACACCGAAAAAGAAGCTCGTTTAAAGAAAATTAAAGATAGACTCCGAGAAATGGGGATGATCGTATAACAAAACCCCACCAGTATAGTGAAGTGCACCCCTTAGAATAGAAATTGGACAAACCTCTGGGTCATTCCGATTTCTATTCTAGGGGTGTGAATTTCAATTCATTTAGTAATCACGTGCTGCATCGAACCAGTGTTGAGCCATCTCCTCTGTGATAGGCTGGCCAATTAGGTGCTCAGACTGGCTAAGTTGCCATACCGCTTCACCAAGGTCTTCTCGTTCGGTGGTTTCGATGCCCTTAAGATTGTTGAAGCGTACGGTGAAAGCGGTAATGGCGGCCTCGGCTTCAGCAAAGCTACGGGCTTCGGACAAGGTTACCTGTGCAACGTTGTAAGCTTCTTTAGCCAGCTTGGCTAGACGTTTAGCCCAGGAGGAGAATGGGCGGCCAAACTCGGTCGTCCACCACTCTGGCTTTCGTAATTGGCTCACTGAAGCATGGTCGGTCCAAGAACGGGTTTCAGCGCGAGTTTTCATTTGCTTTTTTAGACGCTTGCCAGCGCTTTCTTCGACATTGTAGGCGATGAATCTGTCAAGCAACGGCCACGCGTTCAAGGTCGGCAAGTCCCCCAGATCAGGCATGAAGCGCAGCTCCAGATTCGTTAACTGGGTATGATGAGCTAATAAATTCAGGTGGCAGAAGTTTCCCCACAAACTCAGTGATTTAAGGTTTGGGTACCGGTTTAGACACTCTAGCGAGATGGGCTGTCCCAGCGGTGCGTTATGTAGCGTCAAGCTCGTTACCTGGTGCAGCTCCCCCATATCGGGCAGCAAAAAAGGGGGATCATTCTTACGTCGGCCGGTGCGCGGTGCTAGTGTAAGAGAAGATGGCATTTCGCCTGTGGCCGAGAAGCGTGATAGATCGCCGGACACACTCAGGCGGAAAGGCTGCTTCGGAAGTATTAGGCTAAGGGACCTCCCGGATGGTTCCAACTCGACATGTAAGCCATGCAAATTGGACTGACTGGCGTCCGCCACCGTGTCTGCAGACAGGATCGGAGTCCATGTCATCTCTTCAATGGGACGTTTCTGTGCCCAGTCAAAGAAGCCTGAATCACTGCCTGTATAATGCAGAAATCGCGGCCAGGGAGAGCCAGCCGGTGTGGCAAAGACATCGAATACGGTCCAATCGATAGGCGCATCAGACGCGACATGAAGGTCAACCTTTTTCCCCAATTGCGACGGACCCATGGATAGACTGCCCACACCGGGCTTAAGGACAAGAGTATGACTACGTGGACCTGTCAGGTTGATAGGATAACTACCAACTTCTCTAACAGAACCAGCTGAAGGACCAGCTTGGCTATCATTTGGCATTTCTATCATCCTTTCCTCTAATGCATATCAAGATCTAACTATTCACACCTGACTCTATCTTCTCTGTAATAAATTGTTTGAATCTTGTAAAATACCGCTCTGATGCTTCCCAGCGCCTAAGATCCAAATAGGACATGTCCTGCTTGCCATATTGATCGGGCGGCTGATAATGCCGGGAAACATAAGTTCCATTGTCCAGTGTATAAAAATAATACGCTTCATCTGGAGTCCTGATTTCAACCCGACCATGTAGGAGGTCTCCGTCCTCGTCCGTATGCGTTTGACGGAAGCTGTAACATTTGGAGCCGTCCCAGAACCCGCCATTCTCCTCCACTTCCGAATATAATCCCTGAATTGCAGTGTGTTGCAAAATGTCTTGCACATACTGTACCTCAATGTTTCGTAAATAAAGCTCAGCCATATTAACGCAGGTCAGCAACATCGTCCAGCAATCGCTAATCTCTGCTAGTTGTTCCTGAGACTCTTCTGTAATGTCCTCCCACTCAGACCCTTCTTCTATGGTTCTCTTCAACAAACCGACAGAATGATCTTGCTCCAGCCAAATATAATAGTGATGCCGGTTATCATTCATATAAACGCTAAGATCCCGCTCATCCCCGTCAGCATCAATATGCTCCAGTTGAACTTTGAAAAAAACGTCTTGCTCGCGAAAATTAAAAGAAGGCTTGTCACTTGGCATTAAAATACACTGCGTCAACTTCAATATATTTTCTTCATCGATTGTGTTATGGGTGAAATATAAATGAACAGCTTTCTTGCTAGCGGGGGATTCCTTTATTTTTTTTAGAGCAGAACGGCCTTCTTTGATTACGTTCACCAGTGTGCCAAAGGAAAAGTCCTCCTCATCCTCTTCCATATCCAAAAAAACTTCATCAATCAACACTTCATGAATGTCTACCGGAAGCTCCTGAAATACGCCGTCCCCCTCCCACACATTTACTAAGCAGGCGATCGATTTATGTCCGTCCACTTTGAAACTGTACTCGTCATCCTGAACCAAAACCGCAGCGCTGAGATCACCTTTAACAATCGTTTCCCCATGATTGTAGGAGCCGCATAATATTTCCTCAATCATCAGGTTGCCCGAAACATAAATTTCCTGACCGCCTACAGCTATATTTTTCGCACTCATATTACCGGTCACCAAAAGCCCTATGGCACCATCCGTTTCTTTATTATAAAGATTGTCTACAGTAAAATTTCCTTCTATAAAAATGATGATTACCTCTTTTTGTTGCGGGAAAGGTTGCTCCCAATCTAGATTAAGAGAAGGCAGCGTCAAATCCCCTTCATAGTAAGCGGCAAGTTGCTCGTCACTAAAATCTTGGTAAAACTTCGCCCACCAAGATCCTTCGGGAAATTTATCTGCTAGTTGGCTAATAGGAATGAATCTGAAAAGATTGCTCATAAATTATTTTCCTCTCATTTTAAATCCGAATATAGTAGACGATTTCCGAAAGCGGAGGCTTCTACTCCGCCGCTTCCGCCAACCATACTTGCATAGCTGGAGATTCTGCCCGATTCAAACGGAGGGCGATTTCAGTATTGATCTCATCCGGCGGCATGGCTTCGACAAGGACGCATACTGACTCTCGCAGTTGATTCAAGGCAAACACACCTTCATCATCGAGTATTTTCATCGCCAGCTCCATGGCCTTCAGCCTCAAATCAAACTCGCGATTCACTTCGTCATTCTCAAGATCAGCAATGAAAGAACGCTCGGTAAATCGTTGTTTAACATTATCAAAGTTCTCATCGCCGAAACAACAATAGGGCGAATCCGCATAAGACCATTTGATAAGTTCCGCAATCGTCGATGCCGGTGTGTCACTTTCGACGCCTTGCCTGGCTGCTTCTACCTCCAAAGCTTCCCACGACCAGGCGGAGATACTTGGCGCATGTCCCTCGCCAGTAGTGTAAAGGGTACAGTAATAGTAACGTTCGCCATTTTCAAAAAGAGCGCGAAAAGACGTTCTAGCAGCATCGGCGATCTCTATCGCCAGCCTCTCTATTTCTTGCATCGGCTTCCTCCTTTCCGTTAGTGGATCCGTTCAGGCAGGATGTCTTCTATTTGCTCCAGCCTTCTAGAAATGATATGGCGGTGCTTTTTCTACTACAAGGTTATCAGGATGAACATCAGTTGGCTCATAGTCATTCATACGGAGAAGGATATACTCAATCTCTTCTAATGGCATCTGCAATTTCTGGCTGACTTCATAAAGATCCATGTCTTGCGAAAGTAGGTCCCGTGCTTGATTTAACTTTCCATTTAGCCAATTGTTTTCGAGCATCCATTTTTTCACTAGGTCCAGTAGTTGATTTTGGTTTTCCTTAACTGCATGCTTATTATATTTAGCAACTGACTCTGACAAATAGTTAAAAAGGTGAATACCTAATCCCTCACGTTGCTCATGCTTGGACATCCGTTGGTACTGCTCATAACTTATGCTGATATCTAATTCGAGGGTATGATCCCTGCTATCAAACCGTCTGGATGTTTTTCGGCCATAACCTTCAGGTAAAATACGCAATACAAAAAAGATATCATAGGGAAACTCCCATGTATTTGCTAATTCCTCTAAGGGCAGCAGTTCATCTCTCAATTGACCCACACACGTTCCATGTGTATCCAAAGTAAAAACTAGTTTCATGCCTACCTCCCTCTCCCAGACTTACGGAGCACCCAGATTAGCTGTTATTTTCTGAAATCGCTTCGCAGCCTTTCAACAAGAGCCACTGCTCCATTACGGCAAACGCTTGCCCCATATCCTGTTCATAGAAGATGGCCACCTCTTGCTGGTAGGCATAATTCAACCGTACATAGCCTCCCAGCTGCCGGTAGAACAGGAAACAAACATAGGCATTCTCAATAAACAAATCCGGCGGAAATTCATGTTGGCACAATCCAGCCAGTTCGGGTAGCGTAAGCTGGTCCTGCCCTTGTGGCAAACGCAAAAAGCGATGGCTGCGAGTGCCCGTCCACGGTTCATAATAGACGCTCTCCCCTTGACTGATTCCATACACCTGACGATAAATTTCGTCCAGCACCAAGGCGTACAACCCTTCGTCTTCCTGATCCCCTGCCTGCAGGGAAATCGCCTTTACGTGCTCCGCATGCCGAGGTAGCCAAAGCAGCCCAGCTGTCTGGGGATGTATTGCCAGAAAATCACCGTCCACCGTTGTACCTATAACGATACACTCACCGATCTGTTGTTCAGTAATGGGGCTATACTCGTCATGCTCCCATAATCCGTATTCTGCAAAAGGTTTGAGCACCTCCGCATCCGGAAACTGAACATTCAACCACCCTCTGTAAGTCCCTTCGCCGAATCGCCGCAAAAACCGGAGGTAGCCCGGTGGATAAACAGTGGCGTCTTCCTTTGCAAGTGCTTGGTTTTGACCATCAGACAGCGGTTTTGGCCGAGATACGATGTACATAAATACTCCTCCTGCTGCCCCCAACATGCAACTCTTCCAGATAAGAGAATTCTTTAAAATATTGCAGGTTGAGCAGCTTTTTTATCTAAGATAATACTGAAATTTTAGAGAGTGCAACATATCAATCCCAATTTTTGAATTCTCCAGCTTGGCCAATGCCTCGGTGTAATTTGCCCTGAACTATTTGCCACCCATCACAAGCCCATATTTATTGAAAATCCACGATTTGCTCAAATCGTGAATCGCACCATGGCTTATACGCACAGAAGGCTTTTGCTCCTTCATAGCATCTGCATCATGCGCCGAGAAGCGAAGCGGCTTTGTCATTTTTTTAATAGCACCCGTTATTTCATCGAAAAACGTATATGTTAACGGCTTATGATCCCGAATATCCTCATAGATATAATACTTCCCTTTTTCATCTTCCAAATCTATTTGAAAGCCTTTAGGAAATGATAGCAAGATACACGGCAGTTCATCCTCTGCCCATTGTCCGTTATATGGAAAATAGACACTCTCATTTCTCGCGAAAAATCCGGAGCTTTCATTATCAGACGTAACAGAAATGGAATAAACAAAGAAAGGGGGACCCTCATTCCTTTTTTTCTCTGCCGTAAAATAATGATAAAAGGTCTGATATGCTTCATACACCTGTTTCAGATCATGCTCTGTCTGGGCATAATTGGTTAGATGAAATTGCGCTTGCTTATGTTCAAAACGCTTCAAAACGCTTTCAAACTCTTCCGGCCTGATGAAGAATCTAAGTTTATAAAATCCGCTGTTCTTTAATTTATCCATTTCTTTTCGCTCACCGCCATGTATTAAAATGTCATCTCAGAGGTCCTTAGCCATTTACTCGTGTATTTTCAAAATTCATATTTCACAAATCGATTTTTGAGAGCTTCTTCGTACGGGATCCACTCCCAGTCACTCCATAAAGACATGCTTACGATTTCTGACAGCTTATCTACGGCTTGTCCCGGACTCGTAATGCCAATGAAGCCGTCAAAATCCTCATTACGGATATCCAACGCTTTTCGCAAGTAATCATCATTGAGACGCTCTTCCCGGAGTAGTTCATATTCATCCCTCGTCCACTGCTCACAAAAGATCTTTTCGGCTTGAATGTCTCCATTCTCGAACAACGACAACTCGAATATCTCCTCATTCATATATCCGGCGGTCATCACTGGCTCCCCGGTAAGCTGGGACAACGTTTTACCGGCCTTCTTCACCGTACCCCATACAAAATAATCGTGGAGCACGCTGATCCAGTTTTCGTTGCTTTTGCTTACATACATTACAACCTTGTTCTCTGGAGCTTCATGATTTTTCTTGCCTAATACTTTGGCATGCCCTTCGCTTAGCTCTCTTAATGCTTCGACAGTCTTCTCAAGGTTGTTCGACTTGATATGCAAATTTGCGAATGATCTTCCCACGAAATGGCCTCCTCTAATCGCTTTTTTAATCAGCCGGATTCTTATTTATATCCTATTGATCGGGTCTATGAATGTCTCATATTTCCATTATAGTGATCGCTTGTCCTGAGTCTACCTACTTTTCACCTGGATTTTAGAAATAACCTTTGCACAGAAAGAGTTATAACCTTGACCAGTCAGCACAATCTCTAGTCCCTTCCCCACTCCGCTCTTAAAAAAAGGAGGGTATCCCTCTGCCATTTTATGACGTTTAGGACACCCTCTGTCGAACTATTCCGTACCCCCACAACACTCTTCATCTTTCCAAAACAAAATTTTTTCGTCGTCACTTTACGTAAGGTTCAGCGCGCTGGCTGTAACGGCAAGTTCTGATTTTATATTACCGTTCGATCAATCCTTACTCTAGGCAGTTACCGACTCGCTGCCTCGATGATCCAGTCGGTCAAATCGTTGATTTGTCTTTTCACGGCGATTGGGTCGCGGTACCAGGATTGGTTCTCCGTCCATAAAAATACCCGATTGTTGCGAATCGGCTCTAGCGACCCCCAGATTGGATCAGCCTGCAGCGATTCCAAGCTGGCTTCCGTCGTCAGAATCAAATAATCACCCATGTACTCCGAAAGTTTCTCCAGCGAAAATTCATAGTAGGATTCCTTCAGCATAAATTCTGGAACCGTCGTCGGCGGCTTCAGCCCCATTATTTCATACATCAGCCGGCCGCCTCGTCCCGACTTCGGACCAAAAAGGCTCACGTTTCCATCGTACTCTTGCATAATCGAAAGCGTCTCTCCTTCGGGAACGGCTTGTTGGACTTTCTCCCGAATGTCTGCAATGTCCTTCTCGAATTGTTCGTTCCATTTCTCCGCTTCCTCACGTCTATCCAGCAACTCGCCAAAATACAGCATTTCTTCCTGAATGGATACAAACTGATTGTAAGGAACCGATACCGTAGGTGCGATCATCTGATATTTCTCGACTACCTCAGGCTGTGGATTATGCGTTATGATTAAATCCGGATTGAGTTCCAGCAGCTTCTCTAACGAGTCGCCTACATCCGTCACGACGTCCAGCATTCCCTCGAGATAAGGACTCGACATCAAGAACGATTCGGCTGCGATCGGCTGGACTTCCAGAGCAAGTACGGTGCCGAGATAAGAAATTGCCGCTACGCGCTGAGGGTGTGCAGGAACTTCGACATCGCCGAAAGCGGTCTTGACTACCTTGATCTCAGAAGATGCCAAAACCTCTGACTCTTGAGTAATCATGGTTGGAGAAGCGCTGACGGCAACCTGGCTGTTCGTTGCACCTCCGTTGTTCACCGACCCACCACAAGCTGTTAACATCACGGTCAAACATAACAGCATCACTGCATAAAAACTTCTGGTTGCTCTAGTCATTTTATTCGCCCCATCCTGTTGAAATTGATAATCAATATCACTCACATAAAAAGGATAGCTTAATGACCGGCTTAGAACAACGGACGATTGTGACATATTCCTTGCATAATCTGAAACGAACTGGCCGTATCGTTTACGATATTGACCTGGCGTCATGCCGGCATGCTTTTTGAACATGCGGCTGAAATAAATGAGGTCCGGATAACCGACATGTGATGCTATTTCCTGTTGTGTTGCTATCGTGCCGGCCAGCAGAGCCTTCGCATCTTCCATTCGGAAACGAATGACGTAGTCCAGCGGACTGAGCCCTGTCTGTTCTTTAAATTTTCGCGATATATATTGTTGGCTGTAATTCAATTGCCGAGCAAGCTCCTCAAACGAGATCGACTGGCGATAATTCCTGGACAAATGTCGAATAACTTGCTCCGATAAAGATGGCTCGCCGGCTCCGAACAGACGCTCCCTCAGGACAGCGTGAACGAAGCGGATAAAGTCTCCCTTGGCCGACAGCCGGGTCAATCCGTCGTCAGATTTAAGCCAACCGTCGCGTATCGTTTGAAGCAGCTCAAGCATGGCCAGCGGTTCGCCAGGCGGGAACCCCCAGCTTTCCAGAAACGGGTCGGATTCCTCCATCATCATATGAAATTCGCACGAGGCCGAAGCGGGGAGAAACGCTTTGTAGAGTACGATATATACATTCAGCGCTTCTCGGCTCCGAACCGTCACCAGAGAGCCTTTGCCGGCGTGCAGTACATGGAAACGATCGCACAGCCATACCTCATCGTCAACCCACAACTCGCCTTGTCCTTGAAAAGCGAATAAAAATGCGCTTGCCGGCAAACGGTATTGATTCAAATCGTTGTCGATTCCGGCCTGCTTTAGCCGTACGTCCAGTACACTCATAATCACCTGGTTCCATATTTGTATAAGTTTCAGAACATCCATAACTGATTCGCAAACTCCCTTTAAATTCTCAAGAGATAATCATTCTCAATTGAATCATGTTTCTAAACACAATAACGAATACGTCTAGCGCTGTCAATAAGGTGTTGCCGAATGAGACGAGGATGCGAATAGCGAGGCATACGGCTATTTTGCCGGAGCCTAGCCCAAAAGCAAAAGACGCTGATCCGCAAACATACGTGCGGAACTAGCGTCTATCAATGAATCGTGAGGGCCCTTTTTTTGATCTCACAATTATCGTAATCATTGGCATACTTTAATGTCGCCTGCTTAGTAAATGCCTGTCTCTTTCGCAAGGGAATTTTTGTAGGCTGCAATTTTGTCTTTCAACATCTTCTCTGTGGCTGTTAAGTTTCTGATTTGGCTCTGTATAGAGTTACTATGATTCTCAAGAAGGTTCAAGCGGGCTTGGGCCGTATGCTCTCCTTCTAAATATAACTGCGCATATTCTCTAATTTGTGAGATCGGCATTTGGGTTTGTTTCAACCTCATCACAAATCGCAGCCAAGCAAGATTGGAGTCATCATATATTCTTTCTCCATTCGCATTCCGCATCGGAGCAATAATCTTTTCCTTTTCATAATATCTCAGTGTATATGCGGTAATCCCTAGTAATTTGGCTACATCGCTGATCGTATACATACAAGCCCCCGAATCTATGTTGATTTTAAGAGTCCCCATAATTATAAAAAATATTTGACTTAGAGTAAACTCTAAGCTTTATGATTACATCGTTGTTGAAACACTAAATATTCTTGTAAAAACGGAGGAATTCACATGAAATATACTGTAATTACAGGCGCCAGTTCAGGTATAGGTTATGAAACCGCTCTAGCCTTTGCGGCTCACGGTAAAAACTTAATTGTTACAGCCCGCAGAAGGGAGCAACTGGAGGAGCTAAAATCTGAAATCAATCATAACTACCCCGATGTAGATGTCGTTATTCGAGTAACTGACTTATCCGTTTCTAGTAATGCTTATAAGCTTTATGAGGATCTACAAGGGTTCGAAATCGAAACTTGGATCAACAATGCGGGGTTTGGAAATTTCGCTTCAGTGGCCAAGCAAGATTTAGATAAAATTTCTGCAATGCTGCATCTGAACATTGAATCGTTGACGATCCTTTCCTCTCTATTCGTTCGTGATTATTCCAATGTTGAAGGAACACAATTAATCAACGTTTCATCCGGTGGCGGCTATACGATTGTTGGAAATGCCATTACGTACTGTGCGACTAAGTTCTATGTGAGTGCCTTTACTGAAGGACTCTCTCATGAGTTGAAGAGTCAAGGTGCACTTATGCAGGCTAAAGTGCTAGCACCTGCCGCAACAGAAACAGAATTCGCGAAGCTTTCTTTCGATATCCCCGAATTCGAATATCATGGGACTGTGCCGAAATATCATACCGCGAAGGAAATGGCTGGATTCATGCTTGACCTGTATGATAACGATCATGTTGTGGGGATTGTTAATGGTTTGACGTACGAGTTCGAGTTGAGAGACACCCTCTATAATTATGTGGCGAGCACGCGATAAGCTCATCTTGTAATGGCAAGTTAAGAAGCATTACCATCCATTACGGATCGCTATGCTTCGACAATGATGTATCCCCTAAATCCCCTATCAAAAAAAGGCTGCCAATCCCTTCCGGGCGGCAACCTTTGATTTTCACTCTACGACAACGCCAACATCGCGTTCATATCTTCTTCAGCAGTAGTAATTAGCTTCAATCCAAAAAGCTCTACCAGAACATCCAGTACACCTGCTGAAATGAACTCGGGTGGCTTTGGTCCGATGCGAATGTCCTGAATGCCGAGACTGAACAAGCCTAGCAGAATGGCTACTGCTTTTTGCTCAAACCAAGATAGCACGATGCTGACAGGCAGTTCGTTCACCGTACACTCAAATGCCTCAGCCAGAGCCATGGCAATCTTCACTGTAGAACCGGAATTATTACATTGCCCAAGGTCAATGTAACGCGGAATACCGGTGTCTCCAACGGTGCCATAATCTACGTCATTAAAGCGGAACTTTCCGCAAGAAGTCGTTAAAATGACAGTATCGTTCGGTAAGGAAGTCGCCAACTCACGGTAGTAATTCCCGCCAGTACCTGGCGCATCACAGCCAGCAATGACGAAAAACCGGCGGATATGCCCGTCTTTGACAGCTTGAATGATCTCTGGTGCTAACCCGATTACAGTTTCATGATGATATCCGGTCGTAAGTACCAGATCTGACTCTACATCAGCCGCAGGTAGGGACAACGCACGATTAATTAATGGGGAGAAATCGTCGCCCGTTATTTTCTCTACACCTTCCAGCCCCGCTACTTCATATGAGAAAAAGCGGTCTGCATACGTGCCTTTAATCGGCATTACACAGTTTGTGGTAGCAAGAATTGCACCGGGAAACTTCTCGAACAATCTACGCTGATCATACCATGCTTTGCCGATGTTGCCTTTCAGATGCTTATACTTTTTGAGTGCAGGATATCCATGCGCAGGCAGCATTTCTGAGTGGGTATAAATGTTGATGCCTTTCCCCTCTGTCTGCCGCAGTAATTCCTCCAGCGCATATAAATTATGTCCTGTTACAACAATACATTGACCTTCAATTTTGTTCTGACTGACTGTGATCGGTTGCGGAATGCCAAAGCGGTCCGTATGCGCACGATCCAGTACATCCATGATGCGAACCGCCGCATCCCCGACCTTCATCGCCATCTCCAAATGTTCCTGTGTATTAAAGTTGGAATTGGTCAACGTCATATACAAAGCTTCGTGGGTGATACGATCCACCTCGGGATCGCTATATCCTAGCTGCCGGGCATGTGTCGCATACGCTGCAATTCCTTTTAATGCAAAAATCATCGTATCCTGCAAACTCGCAATGGTTTCATTTTTGCCACATACCCCTACAACGGTGCATCCGCCATTCGGTGTCTGTTCACATTGGTAACAAAACATATCGTTATCCTCCATATCTAGATAATCATTCGTTACTTCCAACGTAACAGAACACCAAAGCTTGAGTTGTGATTACACACACATTTTTTTAGATCAAGCAGATTTAAATGTCCTTCTATTTATAACAACCATTAATACAATAACGCTTAAACAAATGAAAATATTAATCTCAAAAACCAATTTGAACGCCTGCAACTGACTCCCTTGTCCTGTCTCTCCACTCATCACACCAAGTCCAAGTGCTGAGCCAAAGACCATACCCGCATTTCTTGTTAAAGCAATTAATCCGCCAATCGAACCCACGTGTTCCCGAGGTGTCTGCTGCATAATGAAGCTATTATTAGGAGAGGCAATGAGCCCCATACCAAGGCCAATAAGAGATAGAATCGCCGCGATTCCATAAATCGGTATATGATCTAAATACACCAGTAACAAGATAAACCCGCTTCCCATGCAGCTCAGTCCCATAAGCATCAGACGATGAGAGCCATAACGGTCGGAGCAGTAGCCTGCGAGAGGACCTGCAAACGCCAAGGCAATGGGATAAGCCGCCATAATATATCCTGTCGTAGATGACGAGAACGGAGCCGACGCCCCCATCAAATAAAATGGAATGAGGACAAGCAATGTATTAGATAAAATAAAAGAGGCACAGCTAACGATCAAGCCTCCCGCTACAGTTGGAATTTCCAATGCTTGTAAGGGTAGAAAAGGATTCTTTTGCTTCCGCTCCCAGAATAGAAAAGTAATCAACAACAAGGAAACCCCCACCAAACTTGTCATTGTCCGCACGGACACCCAGCCCCATTTGCTCCCATTTGTTATTACGAGAAGAACCAAGGTGATGAATGCCATAAACAAGCTGGCCCCCACGAAGCTGACAGCACCCGGCTTGCGCTCTTGCACACGGTTCGGTATGTACCGATATGCCATAATTGTAGCCACAATCGCCACAGGAACATGGATTAAAAACAACCATTTCCAGCTCAGCCACTCTGCAATCAAACCTCCCGCTATAGGTCCCGTCATCCCGCCCAGCGCGACAGCTGTACTTAAAATTCCGAGTGCACGACCTCTTTGCTCTTTCGGCATATGAATGGTAATGAGTGCAATATTAGTTGCTTGAAACATTGCAGCTCCTACTCCTTGTACAACTCTGAGCGTTAGCAATATTGGCAGATTAGGTGAAAAAGCGACTAGGACAGAACCAACAGTAAAAATAATAAATCCAAGATTGTGAATCCGGCGAAAACCATAACGGTCGCCTAGTTTCCCCATAACAGGAAGAAGAGCCGTAATCACTAGCAGATAACCTGTTGTGATCCATAATCCCTTCCCAAGCTCTGTCTGAAAATAATTCACAATAAAAGGAAGCGACACATTCACAATTCCAGCTGTAAAATGGGAAATAAACGCCCCCATACAAATAGCCGCCATCATTCCCAGCCGCTGCCCGTGTGTGCTTTTAAACTCTATATCTTTTGCTGCCATCATGTTGATCCCGTCCCTACTCATATTGTTTAAGAATTACTAACAATTATAAGTAGATCCCTTGCAAGAACAATCCCATAAAGATGGGATGGAAATGGTTTAGGCGAATATGTCTATCAGTATAGGTGAGGAAAATCAGAGGTCCTGCGAAACAGCAAAAAGCGGCACATTTAAGTGCCGCCACTGAATTATTATCTATAAGAGTCATGCGTTGGGCGAAACAAATCTTCTTCGGAACTTCTGACCATAGAAAAATGTTCGACATTGTAGTGCCCATGTAATGTTTTATTGTGATGCTTGATGATTTGTTCTGCACTTAAAACATCATTGTCCGTTGTAGAATGACCATCTCCGACCAATGTAACATCCATGCCGCTAACCGTAGCCGTCCGAACCGCAGTATCGATGCAGTGTTGAGTTTTACATCCCATAATCACCACATGCTCAATCTGCTGATCTTTCAGATATTGTAGCAGCTCAGTTCCGTGAAAAGAATTCGTTGCCAGCTTATCAAAGATTTTGGCATTTGCAGACCTGTTGATTTCATTGTGAACTTGAAAGCCTGTACCTGTTCCTTCAGCGACATCTAGATCCCTAACGAACACAACTTCGACATCGGCTTCTTTTGCTTGTTCAATCACTTTATTAATATTCCGGATAAGCTGCTCTTTATTGAATACTGCACTTTCCTTTTCGTTTCCATCCATTAATTCTTGTTGTGCATCGATGATTAATAATACCTGATTCAAATGATTTTCCCCTTTCGAATGGTGGGGAAACGTCAACACGCTTGATCAGTTAAACGTTATCCCCATATCATTTTGCAAGCTGACATTGTTTTTCATAATATCTACCTCCCAATAAAAATGGTATATAAACTTTAATCTTATAATTTAAGACTTTTTTAGTTTACCATATTTTTAAAATGTACTCTCTAAAAACTTTGATTGCTACATCCATTGATACATCATAAAAATGGTGGAAATCAGATTAGTCAGCCCGTGCAGAACCCAACCTGGAATGATCGAACCGCCGGATAATTTCTCATCCAACATTCCGATGCTCCAACCCACAAAACCTGTAAGAATCATTACAACAGCAGAATTCAATAATCCGGAACTGCTGTATAACAGCACAGCATGTACGACACCAAATAATAAAGCTTGAGCACAGTTTCCAATTCCGAATCCGAATTTCGAACTTAACCGTTTACCAATGAAACCGCGGAACAGAATCTCTTCGGACAAGCTAGTCTGCAACCAAGAATAAATCAATGCCGGAATCAAACCTTTAAGACCTGTACCATAAAACTGTGAGCTGGCCAAAGTATTCTTATCCAGCATATAGATTGCTGTAAGCATTCCCAGGCTGGTGAATATAGTCATGGTAAGTATAAACCATAGTATGAACTGCTTCCTAGAAAGCAATTGGGGTTTCTTCCAGCCAATCCACATGGCAAAGGATGAAGTTGTTCTGCTTGTAAAAAACCAGTATGTATAAGGAATGATGCTGAATAAGATGAGCTGAAGGACTGCACTGATGAGCAATGACAATGTCAACGGAATACCCTCCCTTTAATAAGAACAGCCTCAATATATCATGGACCGCTGCTTACCAGCGGAAAGAGACCGTAACTTGCAGGTTAGGTGGAGTAGTTGGTTGCGGATTGCTACTCAGGCAGTGGTAATACCGCCAACATCATGAACTGCCCATTCTCATATCTGAAACTGACGCTTCCTTGAAGCTGTTGAACCGCATACTCAATGCTTTCGATTCCGAACCCTCTACGCCCAAAGTTCCGCTTGCTGGACAAAAAAGAGCCCTGCCCGTCCTCTGTAAGCAGAGATGCTTGATTCTTTAAAGAAATCACCAATAACCCGTCGCTATAAATCACTTCCAGCTCAATAACATTCTGCTCTGACTCTGGTAATCTCTGAACCCCTTCGATTGCATTATCTAATGCATTGCCTAAAATAATTGCAATTTCAACCTCTTTGCCTGCAAGTGACAGGTCCTGCGGGATGCGAAAATGAGATTGCATTGTAACTTGATGTAGCTCGGCTTTGGCGAACTTCTCATTATAGATGGCATCAATAGCTATATTTCCAGAAGAAATATACTTTTCTCCTGCCTCCTGTGTCGAAGCAAGCTCCGCAATATATCGCTTGGCTTCTTGTACAGCTCCTTCATCCAGCAGAGAATGAATAAGGATCAACACATGGTTCAGATCATGCCGCAAACGCTGTGCTTCCTGATTATCTTTCAGTTTACTCGTGTAATCCTTCACTTGCTGCTGAAGCACATGATTATGCAATTCTATTTGCATCCGTTTCATTAACTTTTGATATATAAACATTACAGCCACATTAATTACAAGAATCCCAAGCAGGATGAATACAAAATCAAACGGAATATCAAAAGGTTTATCACTGGAATGTCTCAGATTCACAATAATAATAAGCAAAGAACCCGCCGAAACAAGATTCAGCACAGCCCAATCCTGATTCGACAGTAACGTTGTGGTATCCACTTTGAACAATCGCAGCAATAGCAGACATAACATGATGCTTAGCAAAACAACAAATAGGAAAGCAAAAGATAACCACCAGAAATTAACTGTATCTATTCCCTCGGCATTGAGTGGGATATGCTGAATCCCAGACCATACCAGCATCTCAATAACCACCGTAAACACTGTATAGAAACTGCTAAAGAACAGCTTTTGTAGCACACTGCCGCGGAAATAAAAAATAGTAATCAGACTATACACAAGCAGGTGAAGGATGACCGAATCAACTAGAGGTAAGCTAGCAGCGGTAAGCGATTTAATTATATAAAAGATAATAAGACAACCTATAAATGACTGTTTGCTCCTGCTCAGGATCAGGAATTTCTTGAGAAAAATATAAAATGTGACCCCTTGCGGGACATATATAAGGACGAGCATAAATACACCAAAAAAGTAAGGACTAATCTCCCGGATGAAAGACATTTATCTTAAGAGCCTCTTTTCTATAAAGGCATGGTATGACCGTAAAGAATCAGAGCTTCTACTGCGGCTGACGGGAAGCTCCACCCCGTTCTTCAGCTGAATAAGTTCTTTGCTTAAAGAACGAACATACAGCCAATTTACCAGGAATCCCGTATGTACGCGACAAAAATCATGTGATCCCAGCTGTCCTTCCAACTCTCTCAGTTTGCCATAATACGAGTAAGTCCCTTGTTCAGTACAAAGGACCAATTTTTTGCCTCGTTCTACCGTGATATACATAATATCATCTACCCTTAAATTATAGCTCATATGATGGATTGAGAATGACAGCACGTTGTTTCTTTGCATGCATTGCTGAATGGCTTTGACTGTGGCGGTCTGCAGTTCATGTTCATCAATGGGTTTCAGTAAATAGCGAAAGGGATGAACCGCAAAGCTTCTTCTCATATAACTTGTATGGCTGGTGACATAGATAATTAATACCCTGGCATCTTTGAGCCGGATCTTCTCTGCGACTTCTATACCGTTATACTCGGGCATCTCCATATCCAGATAAACTATATCGTATGCGGTAGTCGTCATTGCCTGAAGCAGGGTTTGGCCTGATTCAAAAATCTCAATAGAGGCAGTCATCCCTTGCAGGCTGGTTATCTGCTTCATGAGTAATTCTTCCAATCGCGAGGCATCTTGCCTCTGATCGTCACAGATTGCAATGTGAAGATTCATATTATGTATCCCTCCAAGTGAACGTAATTCTATCATATTATAATTTGAAAAAATATGAAGAACCGCCAATAAGCCGATCCTCTCGGACCGGCCTATAAACTCTTTTTTACAGGGAAGTTTCTACCCTAGTCAATTCATCGGAAGAGCGGACGCCAGCCGCCGAAACTGGATGAAAATAAACAGAGCGGTCAGCATCACCACAATTCCTGAACCGAGGAACCATAGCTGCACACCGTATCGATCCACCACAGGTCCTGCCAACAGCAGCCCAATTGGCGAAGACAACATCATAATGCTGGTCACGAGTGAAATGACACGCCCAAGCATCTCGGGTTCAAAAGAACGTTGGATCATCGCCATGAAGGGACCGTTGAAGAAGGGTGCCGCACTGCCCATCAAGAACGAGAGAATGGCAAAGATCACAAATGCATTCGGACCAATCAAACCACTGATCACACAGGTAAGACCGATGACTAGCAGACCTACGCTCATATAGCTAATGTCGCTCCATTTAGATGAGAACATCGACAATAGCAGACCACCTAAAATCATCCCGATGCTGAACACCGCTTCCACCAGGCTGGCACTGTATCCTCCACGGCCAAAATGAGACAATGTCATATAAGGAAACAGTGTCGCTAACGGCATAAATGCGATACTAAACACCGCAGTAGCCCCCGTAATCAACACAATGGGTTTCGCTTGAATGAGTGCGTTCCAACCCAAACGGAATTCTTGAACGAAAGACGGCGCAGCTGAAGACTGCACTTTAGGCTGATGGATCTTCACCATGAACAGCATCAGATTCGCAATCAAAGCCCCGGCCACATCGAGTAGTAATACTGCCCCGAGCGAAGTTGCCGAGTAAACCGCTATCCCAAGTGCAGGACCCATTACATTCGAGAAAGAGAACACCATCTGCTGCCAGCCCGCGACTCTTGTCAATTCTTCTTCAGGTGCAATCAACGGTACAGCCGCCTGAAAAGCCGGAGCATGAAAGGCTGATGCCGCCGAACGCAAGCTCAGAATGACATACACAAAGCCAAGTCCCGGTTCCCCCCACATGAAATAAATACCTAATATCAGACTGAAGAGCGCAATTGCGCTATCAGCAATAATCATCGTTATTTTACGATTCCAACGGTCCAGCCAGACCCCTACAAAAGGACCCAAGACCGCTTGCGGCAAAAACGCTGCCAACCCAGCAATCATCAAAACTGCCGCTGACCCTGTCGATTCCGTCAAGTGCCAGATCACCGCGAATTGAACCATCGAACTCGTGAGAATCGAGAAAATCTGTCCGCTAAAAATAAGGGCGAAGGCTTTTTCCCATTGTATTTGCATAAGGTCATCTCCTTTGATTAAAAACTTAAATAAACTCATTCCATGAGCATAGGCACACTGAAACAGGCACATCACAAATAAACTCATTTCCATATCTCAAAAAAATGAATGAGTCCACTTGTCTTGCACCACTGATTACCATAAACGAATGGAATGGGTCACAAGGAGCACCTCCTGGAAAAAATTATGTTCATTATAACATCGCATCTCTTCCCTGAGCCAGTTCCAATTGTTCTTTTTACGAAAAATTTGATCTATCTCTATCTTCCGAATAAATTCCTAAATAAGGGAGAAGATAAAAATCACTTAACATCTCATTTATTTAAGGAGAATTGCATGCGGAAATTTTTTAACGCCAAGACACCTCCGTCTAATCCTAAGGTGCACCCTCAATTGGAAGCCGAAAATGAGCTTTCAATGAAGGATCTTTTTTCCCATGCTATCTCTGCGTCTCTCGAAGACAACTTACAGATTATTAATAATTGTTTTGCGAATTGTTCGGACCTAAAGGTTATTCCATGGCATTATGGCCCGGATCTTAAGTATGAAGCCTCATCCGTCTATTTCAATACACTTACTAAGTCTGACCCTACAAATTATTTTAAAGATGTCTTGCAGAATTTAGTTCCGCATGAGCTGGGTCCCACCTTGGACGTGACCGTTGAAGATGTCATCTCCTATTTTGAAAAAAATGGTGTTTCATCACCGCTGCTTGAATTAATGGACAATATCGGTCAAGCCATTAAGGGGATTCTTGATGGGAAAGTTGTCCTTTTCTTTACAGGTTGGCAAAAAGCCGTTGCCTATTATGCCTTCGATGTAGAACAGCGCCAAACCTCTGAGCCCATTTCAGAGCCTACTGTTCAAGGTCCCCACGTCAGCTTTATAGAAAGCTTGGAGCGTAATGTAGGTGTTATTCGTAGTTTGCTGAAATCTACTAATCTTAAGTTCGAGTTCTTTACCTCTGGTAAGCAGGTTCAAAGAACGTTGTCCTATGGTTATCTGGATGGAGTAGTCAAACCAGAAACATTAAATCAATTCAAACAACGGATAGCAAGTATTGATCAGGAAGAAATTCTTGACGTCTCCTATCTCGAAGAGTGGATCGGTGATTCGCTCTACTCACCATTTCCACAAGTCCGCTATACAGAACGACCGGATACAGCTATAACAGCACTGCTAGACGGAAAGATTATTGCTATGGTTAACGGAAGTCCTTCCATTCTGATCTGTCCCGGGAATTTCATGGAGTTTTTTACGAATAGCGAAGATTATTACTACCGGACTATTTTTTCATCATTGATAAGACTGATTAGGGTCGCTGCCTTCATCATCGCCCTGCTGTTACCCAGTACCTATATTGCCTTATCCAACTTCCATTCCGAACTAATTCCCACGGTTCTGCTGCTTGCTATTCTAAACACACGCGAAGGAATCCCCTTTCCGGCTATGGTTGAAGCTTTGATCATGGAGTTTTTCTTTGAGCTATTGAGAGAGGCGGGCATACGCTTACCCAGACCGATTGGATCGGCCGTCAGTATCGTTGGGGCTTTGGTCATTGGACAAGCTGCTATTCAATCGCAGATTGCCTCTCCGGTCATGGTCATTGTCGTCGCTTTGACGGGCATTGCCTCATTTGCGCTACCACAATACAATATGGCAATTGCGCTGCGGATTTTACGGTTTCCCTTAATGATTCTCGCGGCAACATTCGGAGGACTTGGCATCATGGTCGGTTTTATTCTAATTTATCTCCATCTGGCTACCTTGCGCTCTTTAGGAGAACCGTATTTAGACTCGTTAGCTCCGTTAGATCTTAAAAGAGTACGTGATTCTATTTTTCTACTTCCGAGAAGACTGCTGCTTCATTCACCACGGAATCGACACCTATATAAAAAGACTTCGGGAAGGAAGTAGATATAGTGAAGCGGCTTACTACCATACTAATTTCCCTTCTTGTACTCACTCTAACTAGCGGATGCTGGGATAATAAAGAATTGGACGAGTATGGGTATGTGCAGGCGGTCGCCATTGACCAAAGCGAAGACAATCGGATTGTAATCACGACACATTTCTATAATCCTTCCACCAAAATAGAAATGGGACAAGCAGGGGATCCAGCGTCCAAGGGAATTAATATCGTTACGAGTGGAGAAACCTTTTTTGAAGCAATAAGGGAGATCCCGGCAAAATTTGGTCGAAAAGCCAAATGGGATCATATGCGTGTCATATTAATCGGGGAGCAACTAGCCAGAACCACGAACATCCGGGAGGTACTTGATTTTTTCTCCAGGGATCAAGAACCGCGTGGTACCGTTCTTCCTCTCATCGCTGAGCAATCTGCGGCACCATTTTTAGATATCAACCCGTTTATCGAGCAGACCATTGGTCAACAGTATAAGAGAATGGAGACGAGCGGTGCTCTATATGCCGCAAAAACTTCCAAGATTCCTCTCTATGAGCTGGCTATACAAATGTGTAGCCCCTCCAATACTTCCATCATCCCTTACCTGCATAAGACCAGTTTGGATCATAAACCATTGATATCTGGGCTGGCTGTAATTCATGACGGTAAAATGATTGACATTCTAAAGGAGAAGGATACCGAAGCATTCATGATGCTGACGGATAGATATATCTATGGAGTACTAGAATTTCCTTGCCCGGATGAGACCGAAGTACCGCTTCGGAAAAAAGAAACGCTTGAAGTGCTTACCTTCAACAGTACGCTTACTCCAATCGTAAAAAATGGTTCTGTGTCCGTCGGTGTAAAAATTGCTATTGAAGGAATGATCGGAGAATTACGTTGCTCACATTTAAAAAACAATAAGGACATGAAGCTTTTTGAGCAGCGTATCATAACTCAGGTTGAACAACAGGTTGAGCACGCAACCAAGTTTTTGAAAACAAAAAAGATCGACGCACTCGGAATTGGCAATCAGATTTACCGGAAAAATCCGCAGCTGTGGAAACAACTAGAGCCTCAATGGAAGGATACATTCGCCCAGACTCAGTTCGATATCAACGTTGATGTCAAAGTGTTAAGCACTGGAATGAACTCAGGCACAATATTTGGAACAAAGGAGAAGTAGCTATGGTGGGAAAAATAATCTGCGTTCTCTTATTAGCTTCCGCTATGCTAGCCCATGACATCCCAAGGTTTAGACAAGCCTCCATCCGCGATCGAGTAGTTTATGGAGTATTATTACTACCCGTACTTTATCTCGGATTTATCTTTATTGCAGCTAAGCCATGGCCCAATTTAGATTCCATCTTCAATTTATTCACGGCTCCAGCTGAGCACATCGTCCATTGGATCAACCCTGCCATTTCATAAGCTTAAAGAATGAGGAGGAACGTATGAATAAGCAAGAACGTGTTAGTTCGATCCAAATGTCCATGCTGTTTCTCTTCTTTATGACCGGTTCCTCAATCGTTATCGTCCCTGCGTCACTAACTAACTTTGCTGGCAACGGAGCCTGGATATCCCTCTTAATCGCCTCGGCCATAGGAATGGCTCTGCTTTCCGGTATTCTATATTTGAACCGACGAGCGCCAGATCTTTCGCTTGTGGAGCAAAGCCGCTCCGTACTTGGAAACGGACTGACCCTCGTCCTCCTGATTCCTTTCACTTGTGTACTGTTTTGGAATGTCGCTGGAATTGTAATTGAGATCGGAACCTTTTTCAAAAGCACGATGTTAAAAGAAACGCCCACTTACGCAGTAAACACCATGTTTTTTATAACGATTGCGATGACAGCTCTAGCTGGAATTGAAGTGATTGCCCGCATGGCAGCCGTCCTAATGTCACTAATGTTCGGATTTATCATCTTAGTCTGGATACTCGTAGCAGGGTTGTATCATCCCGAGTACCTACTGCCCATCATGCCTGATGGATTTAGGCCTATCCTAAGTGCTGCATATGTAGTCTATGGCTTTCCCTATTCCGAGCTTATCGTTTTTTCGATGATTTTACCGTTCGTACGTAAAGAAGACAATTCTAAACTGGGAAAACAGATGTATCTTGCACTCATCATCAATGCCCTGACGTTAATTGCTTCTGTCATTAGCAGTATTATGGTATTGGGACCACTGTCCGGCAGCTTGAAATATTCATTATATCAGTTGGCGAGACTCATTTATTTTCAGGAAACCATTGAAAGAATCGAATCCGTGATTGGTTTTTCACTCATTATCGGGTTCTATTTCAAGGCTTCTATCCTGCTGCTTATTCTTATTAAAGTACTAAAGGAGCTTCTGAGATTGAAGGATGAACGTTTAATTGTTTTCCCACTTGCTTTTGTCTGCCTGCTGTTATCTGTAACGACTTACACACAGGAGTCTGAGCTTGAGAAAATCGTGAATACTACATGGCCCTTGCTCACTAACCTAGCTTACATCCTGCCGTTTCTTCTGATTCTATTGGTCACTTTTATTCGTTATCATATAAATCAACACAAAAAATAACCCGTTCTAAACGGATTCAATTCCCCTATCTCATTTCGCAGACTTCAGCTTCTTCTTTTCTTGGATCCAGCCCGCCAGCAAAAGTATTGCTCAACATAATTGCTTGCCATCGCGATTGAAGATTCTGAGATTTCTGGACCCAGAGGACGTTATTTGCAATTTTTTGGCCTGTGGAGCAGAGTTTAGGACTCCACTGACGCTATCTCATATAAAAAGACTCATATTGAGTGTTTTTTTATGGGAATAGCTGCTATACAGTCCGCTAGGATGCAAAATGTAGACCCATGACACGTTTAAGGTCAGCTGTGTCCGATGGGCTTGGTCTGTGCAAGTGTTATTGGATCAAACGAAGCAAAGTAGGGATGCCCAACAGCCACTTTTAGCTTATTAGGACACCCCTGTTAAGTTTATTACGTTACTCGCTCTAACCAATAAATTCTTGAACCCACTCGCTGTTATAGTAACCTATTCCAATTTCTGTAAAGCTACTATTCAGGATATTGGCACGATGACCAGGACTGTTCATCCATTGGTTCATTACTTCTTCTGCGCTCGACTGACCTTTGGCGATATTTTCCCCTGCTGAATTGTATGAGATCCCGAATGCTTTCATCATATCAAACGGAGATCCATACGTAGGAGACTGATGGTCAAAATAGTTATTGTCATACATATCCTGCGCTTTAGCCAAAGCCATTTTCGAAAGTTCGCTATTTAAGCTAAGAGGCTTCAAGCCTGCATTCGTTCTTTCTTTATTCACCAAATCCAATACTTGCTGTACCGATTGGGATGTATTGGTGGATGGTTGTGGATTTGCAGACTTCTGTGGGACAGCAGAATGTTGCGGATTTGCAGAATATTGTGGTTTCGCCGACTGCTGCGGATACGTTGTTTGATCTGTTGTGCTTCCTGTAGGTGGATTGGTACGGATGAACCCATCCAGCCATTTCGTTACATCGCCAGGAACTTGTTTAGTCTTAATTGTTGTATTCCCTGCATTCTCCGTGGAAATGGAAGATGCTTGCGTTAAAGTTGAACTTGAGGCAGTTTTACGAGCATGATTGTCAACCTTCGTTTGTTGAGTTGTCATTTGGTTGTTGGCCGAGTTATTACCCGAACAAGCAGTAACGAGTAATAGCGCTACTATTACGATAAATGGTTTAATTAGAACCCCTCCTGATTTGGCAAAGTAGTGACTTAATCGAATAAAGTTTTTGTAAAGTACCCCTGATTTATTCATCTCTAATTCAAAAATATAAAAAGCAAAAAAGTCCACTCGCAACATGGTTGCTGTGGACTTAATCTTAGTGGATATTTTAGATGCGTCGATATAGTTACATTTATAGTAATTTATAGAATTTTTTACTAATTAATGTTATGCTTTGTTAAGATCATAAAGTATAACATCAAATAAGATTTGGACAAACAAGCTTATAGAAATAAGCAGGCTTTGTTAGGTAAATAGATACTTTTAGATTACTTAATGTAATGTGATTGCAAAATTATTACAAGGAGTGATCATGCTATGTTAGAAGGTATCTCGATAAAACAAGTCTCCATTTATTGTCCTGAAAGAGTGATTAACAACCAATATTTTATTGACCATTTTCAAAAGCAAGGTATAGATATTAAGCGGATTCTTAAAAAGACAGGCAGAAAAAACCGCCATGTTATTGAAGGAACGAAGGAGAACTCGTTGACGATGGCGATTAATGCCGCTCAACAGGCAATTGATGCTGCATCATTGAAATCTGCAGATATAGACCTGATTCTTTTTTCCAGCTCAACTCCGGAATATTTATCACCTACGAATTCATTGCTTATTCACAAAGCTATCAAAGGTAAAGATGATACGCTTTGCTATGACTTAAATGGTAATTGTATAGGAATGTTTATTGCGGTTGAACAGGCTGCTCGTACTTTATACGATGATCCTGATAGAGATAGAGCGTTGGTTATCGGTTCGGATTTTTTAAATTTATGGGCTGATCCTTCACATCCAATAACATATTCAATTTTTGGCGATGCCGCCGTAGCCCTCATTTTAGAAAAAGATCATTCAGAGAGTGGATTAATTGACGTAAGGTATCTTTCGGACAGCCGTTTTACAGAAGAAATTGTGTACCCCGCTCAAGGATTGGCTAAGTCTTTGCGTGATGGGGCTGAACACCGCTACTTACACTGGGGGAGATTCAGCGGAATAGACAGTGTACGATTTGCGGAAGCATCTATTGTTGAATTATTAAACAAACATCACCTAACATTCGAGGATATACAAGTTTTTTGTTTTTCACAATTTACATTGGCTAATATTAAATTACTTCAAGCTAAGCTGAACCTGGATCAACATAAAATTATTTATGTAGCCGACGAATATGGCTATACAGGCACAAGCAGTCCCTTTCTGGCCTTATATTGTGCTATTGAACATGGTTTGATCAAACGTGGCGACAACTTATTATTTTGGACATTGGGGTCAGGTTATCAAGCCGGTTCAATGTTATGGCGTTATTGACATGAGGCTCCATTCATTCATCCTATCACTATCGAAACTCCACAATACACCAACAACAATCCCATCAGTATATTAAATTGACTTCTATATTTAGATATCATTTTTTTGAAAAGAGAACCACATAAACACCAACTAAAAGTGCCCATAAAACCGATGAATGCTAAGACTATAGGGTAACTCAATAAGCTAAAATAGGAAGAATGAGAGGTAAGAATAAATGTAGATGTAACTGTGATTCCATATAATATCCCTTTAGGATTAATAAATTGTAAAAGCATACCCGCAATAAAACTGTTGTGTTTATCGCCACTTCCATCACTTTCTTGATGTTTACTTGTAATAATTTTAAATGCTAAATAAAACATGTAGACTCCGCCTATCACAGCCATAATAGATTCAATCTTAGGGATAAAATTGATCAGAAGTATATTAAAATAGCAACATAACAATATAATCACGAAAAAACCTGTGCCCACTCCTAAACAAAATCTCATTGTTTTTCGTAAACCAAACTGGTTTGCAAAAGTCATTGCCATAATGTTATTGGGTCCCGGAGTAAAGCTAGCCACAAATGCATATAAAAACAAAGAAACAATCACTGAATTCCACCTCGTTGTATGTTATAATGTATTAATCAGACGCTATAACGTCCTTATGTGCGTTTTATTGTATATCCTGGTCGTTATAAAGTAAATAGGATTAGGAGAATTACCGTGGAAGAGATAAATCAAATCATTGCGGAGAATATAAAAAAGATTAGAAGAAGTAAAGATTTAAGCCTGGAAAAGGTGGCTGAATTAACAGGAGTAAGCAAAACAATGATTGGTCAAATCGAAAGAGGCGAATCGGCACCTACCATTACAACCATTTGGAAAATCGCCAATGGATTAAAAACTTCATTTTCTGCGCTGATAGATTACCCAAAGCCTGACACAAGAGTCGTATTAAGAAATGAAATTCAACCACTGCTTGAAGACAACGGAAAATATCGGGTGTACCCATCTTTCCCATTTGATGAAAGCAAACGATTTGAGGGTTATACAGTTGAGATAGACAAAGGTGGATACCTTGATGCCAATCCACATATGGAAGGAACTGAAGAATTAATCACTGTATTTGATGGTGAATTGTCTTTGCGTGTCAATGATAATGAATATCTATTAAAATCTGGTGATTCTATCACGTTTAACGCAGACAAACCCCATGTATATTATAATCCAGGACAATCATTGACCCGTTTAAGCATGATCTTATATTATTCTAGTTAGCAAAAAAACCAAGGTTCTTAAACCTTGGGATCAAATCTTACTATGATAACCTGCGGAGATAACGCTCAGCCTCCCCATTATGAACCGTCCAGCATTAACTTATAAACCTTACCGTCTTTTGCATATTCATTATTAAAAAGCAGGGCATCCCCTTCTCTTTTCAGGAATTTCAGATTGTCTCCAAAAAAAGGAAGGTCGTTTGTTTCGGCATATTTTTGCTGCTCTACGTCAAGAAGTGCCTTGTACAACAATGTTTTGGCACCTGTTTTACGATCTATCATCATGAGGAAACCTTGCTGATTGGACCGAATCAGCAGAAAATCCTCGTCCATTCCCTCCACTAAATAATTATCCGAATTACCACCTAGGGTGTTCAGATTAATCGTCTCCGTTACGTTCCCTGTTCCATCTTCAATTAATCGTAATATTTTCCCATCGGTAAGCAGGAGCTGATCGCCAGCTATTTTCACATTGTCACCATAACGAAGATGATATCCTACACTTGCGTGGCGAATGACCATTCCATCCTTAATAATCATCGTATACCATTTATTATTGATATGTGGTTCTCCGTAAACATCTGTTACGGTTAGATAGATTAGACCTTTCGGCGTCTTCTGAAAATCGAATTGAACAGCATCGAATAACTGCGAACCAAGGTTCGTTAGCAAGCGAGTTTGTCCTGCGGAATCTGTTAGATATAACCCCCCTGTTTTTTTATCCACTGTATAAGTAGATCCAGCAAATTGTGCGCTGGCATCAGCATAGTTCAATAGCCCAGTTGCTGTATATATCCTCTTCGTCGCATCCCAGCTGACCGTTGTTCCTCCTAATGAATTTACAAGAAAACGGGCAGGTACATAGAGTTGACCATTAATTTCAAAAGGAACACCTTCTACACTTACCAATTTACCATCAAGGACCCCCTGTTTACTTCCAATACGAACGGCTATCTTTTTTCCCCATCCAGTAAACTCCGCTCTTTGATGCGATTTATCCCATACAACCTTAAGTCCTGCCGCTTCCCAGTGACTGGCTGAAACATAAGTAATCCCATCCTTTACTAGTGCAGCGCTCGTACCTTTCCCGCCTCCATCCATAATGAAAGTGAAGTAAGCGGGCAATGCCGCATTCGCAACTGGAGCAGCAAGCAATGATGCAACAAGTATTGGCGCTAGCAACCATCTTTTATCCATATCTTGATCAACCTCCATGTTAGAAAATCATAAATTCTTCATAGGGTATAGACGCAGTTTAATTCCAAAGGTTCCTAGAAGTTAACAATAATAGTAAATTATAAGATCAAAGTCTCTCCTTCTATTCATCCTCTCATCTGCCTCTTTTTCTCTCATTTCGTTGTTCCCCCAAGAATCTGTGAAAGTTTTCTCATAAATTGATAGGAAGGTTGGCGCCAAACCTTAAACAAAAAAATTGAAAGAAGGCAATTACAATGGCTTTAGGTTGTGATACAGCTACAAATGTAACAGCAGCAAGATTAACTACACTTAAAAATAATAAATTCACATTCGTTTGCCGATATTTGAATCGCGTCGAAGGATACCAGGATGGTCTCACCTCAGCTGAGATTACACGGATTTCAGATGGGGGATTATATATCATATCCCTTTATCAAATCAGCAAATCGCTCGATCATTTTACGAAAGCCAATGGGGTTAAAGATGCTGAAACGGCTGTAGGATTAGCAAGTGATTTGGGACAAACCAGCAGCACTCCGATTTATTTTGCGATAGACCGCGATATGACCTCTACCGAAATCACAAACAATATAGTACCTTATTTTCAAGGCATAAAATCAGTGCTAGACAGCAGTACTAAAAATTCCAAAGGTTATAAAATGGGTATCTACGGATCACGAGCAGTCTGCTCTCATATTCGAGGCACTAATTCCGCCACAACACGTTACACCTTCATCGTAGATAATGACTGGCAGGGAACCTTCGAGGATTGGAACCTGCGACAATATAATTTCAACACTGAGGTAGGAACAAGCACTGGCAAAATCAACGTAGACTATGTAGAGTCCTCCTCACATAGCGGTGGAGGCTGGAAAAAGTAATTTATTCGACTTTTATCGGTGACGAGGCGGCGTTATACAAAAGCAGATGATGATAGATTTAAATAAAATCTCGTTATTATAAAAATAGTAAAAAGACAACCAGGCATGGATTATCCGATTAATGGAGAAGCTCTGCCTGGTGTTTTTGGTTTGTAGCGGTTTGTTTAAGCAGATAATCATAAATCGTAGCTATCCGATTTTAATGTCTTCTTTGGGCAACCCTCGGAGAAAAATACGCAGAATTTTCCAATTCCCAGCCGAATTACGATCGAGCATCCATTCCACACTGACAGCAACTCGCTTTCCTCACTGATAGCAGCTTGCTTTCTTCACTGACAGCAGCTTGCTTCCGCTATCCTCTCCCTGTATATTTTATCGCTGTAACTTTATGCAACCTATGAGATAACTGCACTCTATACACTTATTTCGTCTGTAAAAGGCTAACTTCTCACTTTAACTGTATTCTATACAATTAAAAATCACAGTTATCAGCTTTAGCGGCAAAAAACTAAAAAATAGCTGTACAAAATACAACTATCTTCATGAGCGAGTTTTTCGAGCGAAAATAGCTGTACAAAATACAATTAAAAGCCGCTACATATTAAATTCCTCCGCTCTCCGTATAAAAAAGGGGCGAGATCTTTGTAGATCCCCCCCTGCTCCACTTGCTCCTATTTAGAATCGCTCATTTGATCATATGCTGGATCATACGTCCACTTCAGGCCGTTGTCCTTACTCGACAGATAGATGGTACCTACAGTGTTGCCCTCTTTGCTGAGCAGAATAGGATACAATCCTTCTTTTCCATTAAAAATAGGTGAAAGCGGCGTTTTTTGATATTCATTAAAGGTTTCCGGAAGGGATACCACGAGCTTTTCCCATGACTGTCCCTTATCTTTGGTCCAATAAATAACTGGCCCATTATCTTCATAATATCTGAACCCTAAGAATCCGATATCCTTGTTAGAAAACCCTGCCCCGGCTAAACTTTCCGCGTATAAATCGTTAGGATTTCCAAGCTCCGTCCATGTCTTCCCGCCGTCAGAGGTCTGGTATACATAATTTAATGAGCGTCCCACGCCTGCAGAACCTCCGGAGACGATCCATCCATTTTGTTTGTCGGTAAACCCGATGAACTTGGCGTCATAACCCTTTGCACCTGCAATGTTGTAGTTATTCCACGATTTCCCCATGTCATCACTGATTAATACATGTAGAGGGGATTCTTTACCATCCGCAAATCCATATACAATTGCAGTTTTGTCCTCGGAGATATAAAATCCGGTATCCGCTCTCCCCATCCCCATTTCTGTTCCAGTCGTATCAAGTTTTAAAGGCGTTTGCGCTTGGATCTCCCCTTTCAGATAGGAGACAGAGACATTACCATCCTCGTCCATGGAATACGCATTCCCAGCGTCATGCACAACCACTTGTTCGCCACTAGAGCTGTAGGAATAGATAGTACCTGGTTTGAGCGCCGCCGTATCTGTAGATTGACCGGTTAGGTTGGTACAGGCTGCTAGCACTGCTGTTACACCAACCACCATTAAGACCGCAAGAAATGCGCCTACTCCATTTCGTTTTTCTTTCATATTTAAAATACTGCCAAATCGCTGCTTCATCGAGTGTTTTCCTCCTGCAAAATTCGTTGATAAAGCTACATGCCGAGTAGCATTACTTTGCATAACCGATAAAATGGCTTCGCAGTATTTCTTTCGATATGCCGCATTTTGCTTACGTACAACGGTGTCATCACAATAAATTTCAATTTCGCGGACAGCTTCGCGTGCCATGAACCAGACCAATGGATTAAACCAATGCAGTGCCTGCACAATCAGTAGCAGTAGCTTATATATGATGTCATGCCTTTTGTAATGGACCAGCTCATGTTTTAAGATAAACTCCAGCTCTTCGTCACTATATTGATCATGCGGCAAGAATAGTGTTGGCTTGTAAAAACCCATTAGCATCGGATTCGGAACTTTACTGCTTATCAGAACCGGAATGGCGGTTGTTACATGCATTTCTTTAGCGACTTGTTTGAGCTTGGAGAACATATCCTCTCTCTGAAGAGGGCTGCTCCAACGTAACACCTGTTTCCTGAAAAAGAAATAACTCAGCAAATGATACCCTAAAAAAAGCACAGCGCCAGTAACCCAGATGTAAGCTAAAATATTAATTCTAGAAGGGATATGGCTTACATCCCCTGTCTGGACCGGCTGAGAGATTACTGGCGTATCCGCCTGCAAATTCTGGGACACTGAGCTTTGAAAGACAGTTGCTATGGCCTGACCTTCGGGTAGCTGAATCGCCACAGGAGGATTGGTAAAGGAAAAGTTGAATGGCAACAATAATCGCAAGGTTAGGATCAACCATATCCAATAGCTCAACTTAGCCGAATAATGTTTTCTTAACAAGGGAGTTAATGTGATTAAGCCGATAATAACTAAACTAAGGGTCACAGAAATAACCAGAAAATCTGTAAAAAGACCTGTTATCATCAGGATTCCTCCTTATCTACTCTATCGAGCAGTTCCCGCAACTCAGCAAGATCGCTTTTATCAATCGCCTTCCCGTTGTATAAGGACATCACCATATCCTGCACAGAGTTGCCAAACAGCTTTTCAAGCGTAGACTTCCCTTCGCTCTCTTTATAATCTGTCTCAGAAATTGCAGCGAGATAACGGTTGCTCCGCCCTTCTTTTTCGCAAGATAGAAAGCCCTTTTCAACCAGCCGTGACAGCACTGTCATCAAAGTAGCAAGCGCCCACTTACGTTTATCCCCCAGTTGATTCAAAATATAAGAGGAGCTAACCCAACTCTCGGCTCTCCAAATCACCAGCATAATTTCCAGTTCAGCATCTGGCAAGCGTTTGATTTTGTTATTCATCCATATTTCTCCTTGTTATACATTTGTGTAATACATTCATTATACAAATGTGTAATTAAAAATCAAGCACATTATTTCTAAAATATGTATACATTCTTAGACGTTTATTATTTTAATAAAGGTTTCACAAGTCCAGTAGCAAATAATAAATAGAACCCTAGGAATTTTTATAAGATTCCAACAATGAGATAACCAACGCACACTCAGCTGAAATTTATAACTATTTTGGAAACTAAGTGATTGGTCTGCATTATTCTTAAGTAAGGAGGCAGGTTATGAAAAAATTTAGTATTCTATCATTTTCACTGATAATTTTACTAATTTTATTATTTGTATTAGTCAGACCCACGCAAAAGATCGTAAGTGTCAATCTTGCATCCGAAACAACAGAAATTACTTATACTGACCGTGAAAGCCTTCAAATCTTCGAAGATGCTATAAGAACTGTAAAAAAAGTACGCGGGTCTGTTGATGTGGGTGAACCGACTTATCGAATGACTGTTACTTACGCTAATTCAAAGGTGGCCGGATTCAGCCTTTATATGGATTTTAAAACGAAAGATGGTTTCCTGATTAAAGCTAGCAATAGCGAAAAGATGCTGGATTTAAGAAATAAGAATTCGGTTGAGCTAGCTGATCTGTTAAGTAAAGAAAAGGAAGATTAAAATTTGGAAACTCAATCTAAAAATAGGCATGGTCATCATACAAATGTAAAAACAAGCCATCCTTTAGTACTAACTAAGGATGGCTTGTTCGTAATTATATTATTTTCCTGCGCTTCAGATATACTGTCCGCTCCGCTCAGAGCGCTGCAATTCTCTGCTGGATGCGTGGGAATAATGCAAAGGCATTCTCATAAAATACTTTCTCGTGGTGCTGCTCAGGCACAAGCCGGCGGACGAACTCCGCATACAGGTCAATAGGCGCGAGTGGCCAATCGGTACCGAACAACATTTTTTCATAGTGATCAGAGTACACCAACGCCCGGCGAAAATGATCCATAAACAGGGGTTCATTCATGAACCGCTCAAAATGAGGCCGATCACCAACAACGAGACCAGACAAATCGGCATAGACGTTCGGATTCTTGGCGACCACTTCGGCAGCATCCATCACCCAGGGATCGCCTAGATGGCAGATCATAAAGTTCACGTCGCGCCGTTGGAACGCCAGTTCGTCCACGGTAAGCGGATGCGCATACTTAAGCAATCCATTCATCGAATACGTATCACCGGTATGAATAACCACAGGCGTGCCGTACTTGGCTGCCAGCTCATAGATCGGCGAGTAGATTTTGTCATAAACGTAATGATGATAGTACCCGGCATAGAGCTTAATACCAGCTACCTCAGGAGCTTGCAGCCGTGCCTCAATTCGGTCCAGCTCATCCAAAGCATCCTTTCCTCCGAGCATATTCGGATTAATGCCCACGCATTCCATTAAGAACGGCGGTACACTGGCTTCCAAGTCGAGACCCATCGGATTGGGAGAGGCAGAGTCAGGAAAGGCTCCCTTCGTCTGCTCCGTGACCCCCATTCCAATGCCGAGAACAACGTCGTTCTTGTCAAACTCCGCTTTGAGCCCAGCAGCTGTGTAATCAACTTTGGAGAGGTCCAGTGCTGTCTGATGAAAGCTATCGATGTCCGACAGATGAATGTGAATATCAATGATTGGCATTTATAGTCTCCTTTTTGTCAGAAGCACTAGCAAAGGTCACCTTCATAAGATTACGAACTGCCTCTGGATCCAGAATGAGCTCTCCCATGATCATGAAGGTCGGCTGTGTCCAAGCGGTTTCTCCGTTCAGTAGTAGTAGATGGTGATTCACACCATATGTGAATACCTTATTGTTCACGTAAGACATAGCTCTCTGATTAGGATAACTATGCACCACATGCAGCATGTCTTTACGTGAACTTGCACCGATTCGGATAAGCCCCTTGGATTCCAGATGGGCTTCGACCTTCCCGATAGGGAAGTTGCCTTCCTCTGGGAGCTCCATCCAGCCTTCCGAATAGATTGGTGAAGGCTTAAAGTAACTATCCTCGGATAGCGAATAATGCGGTAGCGTCATTCCACTTTCATTGGTTACTGAAATCAACACACAGAGCACAGGAACTCCGGGCAGCATAAGGTAATGCTGATTGATCGTGATCCCCCGGTTTGCTTCCTGCTTCTCCATCGAAGTGGTCAGTCTTAATCCCTTCCAGACGTTGCCGTGATCATCCATCTGCTCCGTCCAAGCTGCACTTCTTGGCTCCTGCAACCGGCTAAATCCGCCTATGCCAGAAATACCCACACCGAGTCCACCATGCCAAGGATTCCACCAGGAACGTGGTTCAGCTTTCGGAAAAGTGCTGTCCAGCCACTCTTCTCCTTGGTGCTTCAAGGAATGCACAACGCTGCCGAAATCAGGAGCAGCTGCAATAGATAGAACTCCGTTGCTCACTGTGTAAATGGGACCCGCAGGTCCTTCTTCTATCCCACAAACAACGCTTGTTTCCGTTTGTGGAAACCAGAGGCCTGTTCGCTCTTGAATGCGATCCTCACCACGATAGACGACCCGGACCTTACGGCCAGATTCGTTGTGTTCTGGTGATTCTGTATCCTCAGTAGAGAGTTCAAAACCAGCGGAGTGCAAATTTTGTCCTCTTTGCAACTCCATCTCAGCGACACTTTGCTCCTCTTCTCCATCAGCCTGTACATACAATTCAAGGCTTCCATCAAGCGGTGTCATCTTTCGTTCGATTAGCTCGGCATGAAGTGCCCCTGCCGCAAAAGGATTTCCACCGCCGAGCGTTAGCTCAAGATGATCATCCAATACCGGTATGACCGAATTCTGCTGTTTTAGGGCAAAGGCGCGGAATTCCGACCACTTAAGGAAGGTGTTAAGAGCAAACATCATAGTTTTTGTCCGTACGACATCTCCAGCTGAGATTCGGCCAAGATTATGCTCCAGCCCAAGCGGGTATTCCGGACGAAGCAATTTTAGCGAAGGATCCCAGCAGATTCCGCATGTGACGTTCTCTTCCTTGCAGAACAACCAGTTCTCCGTAATTTGTGCACTGTCCCAAAGACTTGGATCGCCTGAGTAAGCATCGCCCATGTCCACGTATTGGCCCTGATATGGCAAGATGAGCTGTTTACCGAAAAAGCCGAAATTCGTCAACAGATACATGTCTTCTTCCAGGATATCACTATTGGTATTGCAGACCTCACTATAAAACTCAGCGATTCCGTTGGCAAATAGCTTAGCCACTCTTTTTATCTCAAGACCCGGGAATTCTTCCGACTCGTAAAGAGATTCGAGAACCTGGCTCTCCCCTTCAGAATAGATCTTTACTTCTTTGGCCTGTTTCTTAGAGAATTCTTCTGCGAATGGCTTGCCTAACTTCGGATGGGTCAACCAGAAATTATGGCTCGAGCCGGGATATTCAATCCACATTCCATTGTCGGTATTATTAAGATGAATAGAGTAGGCGCCATTCACAGCCACCCACTGATCCCCGTTTTCCCCGCCAAAGCGGCCATGCGTTCCCTTCATTAGAACGGATAGCTTGCTTATGAAGGTGACTGCCTTCTCTCCAACCGGAACGGCCGTTACCTCAATAGCCTGTGAATAAAGACCGTATGAATTTAGGGTAAAGGGTACTTGAATAGAAGCCTTACTCTTAGCTGGAACAGTAAAGCTTACTGTACGGTCCGCCCATACGAGGAATTCGTCTTCTGGCAAATCAAAAGAAAATTCTGCTTCTGCAGCAAAATTATTCTCCACATTAAGGTACAGTTCCGAAGGAAGACCCAGATACAGTTCCCGGTGTGGCAGCGCTATCTTCATTTTGAGTGGAAATTTAGGAGCAACGCCAATGCGGAATTCCGCACGCTTGCCACCGATGATCCATTTGCTGAAAACAACGGGGTGTGTCTTCTTATCGTTCTGCTCTTCCCGAACTGAATCAAGCTCAAAATCACCTTCCACGATAACCGTTTCACCTGGAGCGAGTATTCGCGCAGCAGATAGAGCAAAACGGATATTTTTATCGTTCTGGCCTTCGATCTCAATGGCCAGCTCAGACGTCGAACGATTCTTGATGCGATAGCGGATCTTGTAGGTCGAACCAAACACTAGATCATGATCATCAATCTCTGTAGAGATCTCATAGTCTGGTGTATCAAGAGCGGTCAGACCACGGCCAGTCTTCTCGAATTCCGCCCGCAAGGAGAGTTCTCCCTTTTGCCAAGTGTAATCAAAGAAATCAAAGCCACGCTCCTGGCGGCCATCTGGCTGGATGGGAAGTTCACGGGTACTGTCTGCATACCAATCCAGTTCTTCAAAATAAGGAGCAAGTGCTTCCGTTTGCAGTACTGTTGGAATGAAGTTCATCAGATGGACGTAATCTTCATTTTTCTCCCAAAAAAATCCGCATTTCTTATACATCGGTACGGCTTTCGTATTACCTGCCCAAGTGAACAGATCAAGACGTGGCCAGCCCGCTTCTATTGTTTGGCGAACAGCGTTCAGAATCAGATTGCGGCCAACCTTGTATCCGTGATAATCGGGGCGTACATTCAATAGCGGGACATACAAAGCCCCTTCATCTTGACGGTAGTGGGCGAAGCTGCAGAAGCCGACTACCTCTTTGCCATCAACGGCAAGAAAGGCATTAAGATTGGACGAGATCTCCATCTCACGGCGCACACTGTCCTCAGTTCTTTGATTGGTGCCTCCGCCCCAGCTTTCGTTGCTGCGGTTCCACATTTCTGCGACCGCCCCAGCATAAGAAGAATCGTATTCGATAATGCGGATTTGTTCCGCTGTAGTTTTTACAGTCATGCTTTCATCTCCTTATTCCTCAAAAAAATATGAGTATGTATTCGTATACAGTTATTGTGGATACCCTCTCTACAACATATTGAAATAACTCCTACGAGTTCTTATTATACTATTAACTGGAAGCTCAATACGAGGTAAAAAACTCTTTCTCCTTATTTTCTACATAAACTCACTGCCAGCAGAAAGCTACAAAAAAAGCTGTCGAGTCACCCTCGACAGCCTGAAGCTGCTATTAGGAGCAGCCTTTCTTCTTTAACAACTCTCCACACGATCCGCCGCTCTTTTCTTCATATTAGCGAGACCTACAATACATATCAACAGTACGCAGATAGAATAAGGAAGCGCCATATTAACGGTGTATAAGGCCGTACCTATAACTGGCCCTATGAATGACCCGCCACCTTGCAGGGCCGCAATAAAGGAAGCAACGCTTCTTTGCTCATGGTCTTGAACCGCCATTGAAGCACCCGCACTGTAGCCGAGCAGTGTAAAGCCGATGCCAATACCCAAGAATGTAAAGTCTACATACGCAAATCTGATGAACAATAACAATCCCAGCAAGCCTAAGGCAACAAATAAGAGTCCTACGAGCAGCACTTTTTTAGGATGCCATTTGAGATACTTACTGATTACAATTTGCGAGAGCACTACCATTATTCCCGAGATCGCCAGCCCCATTCCAATTAACTGAGTGGCTTGCTGAGTACTGTAACCCAAGCTATCCTGCACAAAAAATCCGATAGTAACCTGCACGATATTCAGAGCAAACGAAAGCAAAAGTCCAATCCACAAATAGAGGCGTATACGTCGATCATTGGGGGAAAGTGAAATCGCCTGCCGCTCAATCTCAATATTCTTTTCTTTAGGAATAAACACCAGAAACAATATAGCCAAGGTGAACAATAAAATAGCTGCCGCGTACATTGGTGAGGTCAGGCCCAGTGAAGCCATTCCTCCACTCATTGCGGGTCCTACTACGAAACCAAGACCGTTGGCCGCTCCGAATAATGCCATTCCTTGTGTACGGGTTTCTTTTGTACTCCAGCCCATAACATAAGCTTGTGCTAATGCCGGAATTCCTCCAAAGAAAAAGCCAGCGATTGCGCGAAGTAAAAAGAAACTCCAAAACAAACTCTCTTTACTCTGTGCATTTACTGCATAATCAGCCAATAGTGCAAAAATGATGAGTGTGGCCATATAGACGAACATAATCGAAGCAAGCAGCCACTTTCGGCTCATAAACGTTTGTTTTTCCCAGAAATATCCTCCGAGCAGCCAACATAACCCCGCCACCGATACTAAACATCCTGATTGAAAATCACTCAGCCCCAAATTTCGCGCAAGCGGACCAATAATCGGATTAAAAGCAGCTATTGAGATCATTCCTGTAAGTACGATTAGAAACATAATACCCCGTCTGTATTTCATAAAATCCCCTTCTCCTCTCAAGTAAACCAGAAACAATATACGATTCGTCATAATCGCTGTGTTTATGGTACTATGCATGGAAGTCAGGCCTCTACCTCTTGGCGGATTACTTTACTGGTTAGCGGGATTTATAGTAGAACAAACAAAAAACCCTGCTCTTAAGAGCAGGGTTATAGATGTTAATCCACCGTTCCAACATTCTCCAAGTGTAATGAGCTTTCGGAGCTGACGCCTGCTTCCGTACTCAGAGTAGTAAGTGCTTGTTTTAGATCCTCTTTATTCACATAGACATACGGACTCTTCCAAAGAGATTCCACATGTAAGGAATTAATATGCTCTGGTTTAAGTTTAGGGAAGTTGAATAACCACTGCTGCAGATCTGCTTGAGGAATATCCGTCTTCACATTTTCACCAATGATATCCAATACATTTCCCCATTGGGACACACCTTGGAAGTTTCCTAGCTTATCCAGAATCTGCTTGATTACTTGCTGCTGCCGATCATTACGCTGGAAATCGGAGGATTCAGCCGTTCCTTGATTCGATTTACGGTACCGCACAAAATCAAGAACTTGTTGGCCATCCAACTTCTGCAAGCCTTTCTTTAAATCGATGTGTGTACCATCTGCCGTATCGGTATATTTCATATCCATATCTACATCTATAGTCAGTCCGCCAAGCAAATCCACGGTCTCCTGCAACACATCAAAATTCACCACAACCATGTGATCAATCGGCAGACCGAGTAAATTGCTGAAAAACTCTTTTGTATTCGGAATAGCCTCTGTTTTGTCTTTTATGTAATGATATGCATAATAATAATTGGCTTTACGGGAAGGTAACGATTTAGGTTTTAGCAACAAATCCCTGGGTAAAGATAAGAAACTCGTCGATTTCGTGTCCGGATTGAAGCTGACAAGCATCAGAACATCGGTATTCATTACCCCACCGCCACCGTCCCGGCTATCTACCCCGGCAAGCAGAAAAATCATAGGTTCAACCGATACCGTCTCCTTTTTTTCCTCTGGAGCAGCAGTGGGTTGTACGGTGACTGGAGCTGCCATACGCTGTATCGCATCATCCGTCTTTTTGTATAAATACCCTGCATATACTCCAATCCCTATAATAGTTGCGCCTAAGACAAGACCAATGCTCGTCAGAATTTTACGGGTTGTTGTCCACTTGCGTTTGTTAGACATAATTTCCTCCACTCAGTTCCAATAGCTTATTCAATCAGCGCTTTCATCCTTATGAACTTTAACACTTAGCACTATGCCAATCGCTATCATATTAGTTAGCAACGAGCTGCCTCCATAACTAATAAAAGGTAATGAAATCCCCGTTAGGGGCAGTAACCCAATATGCATCCCAAGATTAACGGAAACTTGAAAGATGAACATAGCGATAAACCCGGTGACAATATAGGTACCTGCACGGTCCCTACTATCCAGCGCAATAAAGATCATTCGGTACACGAGCAGCAAATAAAGCATCAGCAGCACGGATGAACCTATAAAACCGTATTTTCCCCCGATGACTACGTAGATCGAATCGGAATACGCATATGGAATATATCCTTTTCGCAAAAAAATACCTTCACTGCCCGATAATCCCCCGGAGCCAATGGCTATCATTGCGTTTTTTACATGCCAAGACTTATCTGGATCGCTCTGCGGGTCCAAAAAAGCTTGGATTCGTGACAGTTGATGGGGCTCGACAATCTTGGATAACAGGTCGAAGTTAGCATAATACAGCCATAGTATCGTGCCGATCGAAATAATCACAACACCAAGGATCAGAATCATATATAGAGCACGGATGTTACCAATCCACAGCATACTAAGTAATATGCCAGCAAATACGAGTGCTGTACCCAAATCGGGCTGATCCATTATTAAAATGAAAGGAATTAAAAAAACAAAACCGACCGGCACTAAATCTTGAAAAAACCGCAGCCGCTGGCCCTCTCGTGTACCTAATAGATGAGCAATGAGCAGCACCGTACATATTTTAGCCAGCTCGGAGGGCTGAAGCTGAAAGCTCCCAATACTTAACCAACGCACGGCACCATTGAGGTTTTCTCCAACCAGCTTGACTAGTACTAGTAAACCTATGCCCACGCCATAAAAGAGATAGGCTAACCTGCCTAATAGAATCTTATAATCTACCAAAGCAATGAATAACATGGGTAGGCAAAATAAAGCAAATAAATACAAATAACTTATGTAAAGACCGTCTAACCGCGTATCCGTAGTCGCTTCATAAATAGCAACAGTACCCATGCCAACTAAGCAGGTGGTGAGAAAAAGTACGGATCTGTCCAGCTTTGCAATTTTGGTAGAGATAAGCATTTACAACCTCTATTTAATTTCTGTAGTTTTCTTGTTGTGTAGGGGATATATGCATGAAAATGGGCATTACAAATAATCCGCTGAGCACTTTTACTTCTTTTTTCTCAATGAAGCGCTACGGATGATTAGGTTAAATGATTACCTCAGATCATATTTGCCCTGATACGCCTTCTTCGATAACAGCTTAAGTTTATCTTCACTTAGCGTATAAATATCCATACCATTTCCAGCCTCACCCAATGACCAGCCCAGTGCAAGCTCGTTATGGCCATCTTCATCAACATCAAAGAATCCGGCATAATCTAGACCATACCCAAACCCCTCAACCTCGGAAATCTTCTGCCAAGCTTCATTTTCCTGCCTCAACAACATTGCTTTTATAGTGTATCCTTTGTTTTTACTGTACTCATACACAACTACAGCTTCGTCGATTCCGTCTCCATCCATATCGCCAAAGGAGATGGCATTATCTTCTTGTCCCTTCATCGGAGTTATCAATTGAGCTTTGTCTGGAAGCCACTTAATAAATTCCTGGCTCGTTTTGTCTCGCTGCAGATTTGCTTCTGATGATGGAGGTTTAATCAGCTCTCCGGGTGTCGCCGGGACTCCGCATCCTCCGAGCAAAAATAAAGTTGTCAACAGGGTACCTATTTTTATGAATTTGCTCGGCATTTGGATCATCGACTCCTCGCTTGTCCGCATATATAGTATTTTATCTGTGAAAGAGATGAAAGTGGTTATGAAATAGTTAAATTTGAATTCTTATTCTATCGGTAAGTCAAATTGGACAATCGTTCCTTTGCCTAAAGTGCTACTTATTCGCAGCTCTCCATGATGCAATTTAATGATCTGTTCCGAGATGGATAATCCCAAGCCGCTACCCGAAGCCTGTTGATCCCCTTTGTAGAATTTTTGCCGCACATTCTCTAAATCCGTCTCAGCGATGCCTGAGCCTGTATCCTCTACAGAAATCACGACTTTCCCTGGAACCGTATGAGCGGTGATAAAGATTCGACCTGATGAACCAGTAAATTTGAGCGAATTATCAATGAGATTAATCATGACTTGCTTCACACGATTCTCGTCAGCTTGAATCACTGGCAGATGTTCTTCTATTTTTACATCTAGTGAGATGCCTTGTCGGGTCGCTCTAGGGGTAAGTTGTCTGCCGATATGCTGCAGTAGTTCTGTTAGATCCACAGATGTGAAGTGAACGGCGATTCTTCCGTTATCCAACTTGGAGAAATCCAATAATTCATCCACCATATGAGTTAACCTGTCACTTTCGGATTCAATAATATCAAGCCCATCATAAAACAGAGGTTGATTACTCACCTCACTCGCCTTTAAGGTAATTGCCCAACCTTTGATCGAGGTCAAGGGCGTTCGCAGTTCATGGGATACGGAAGCGATAAAATCATTCTTAAGCTGTTCACTCTTGGAGATTCGGCTTACCATCATATTTAACGTATCCGCCAATGAACCAAGCTCATCTTGATAGCGCTTATGCACTCTGATGCTGAAATCACCTTCGGTCATCTGGTCTGCTGCCTGCTTCAAATCTTTAATGGATCTAGTTATGGTCCAAGACAGTAATAATCCAAGTAAGGTGACAATGCCAATGACGATGATCCCCACCCCGATCAGTAAAACCGTAATCTGTTTAACTGTATGTATAGTTTCCGTTAAGGACGTGATAAATCTGACTCCCCCCACGATGTTTCCATTCGCTTGTAAAGGATAGGATACCGCGTAAATCGCTTCCTCTGTGTTAGGGTCCGCACCTTTCCAACTGCCGGGCTGCCCTTTTATTGCTGCTTGCACATCTATGTACTCAGTCATAGTAAGATCGCCTTGAAGTCCATTTGAATCCTGCAACAGCCGGCCTTCAACATTAATAATCTGTACCTGTGCATCGGAATGACTCGCAAAACCCTTCAGTAACCTATCCGATTGTTCCTCCAGATCCTGGTCCCCAAAGTATTGCTGAAAAAAAGAAGCCGATAGCTCTGCTTGATTCATCAGGGTTTCCTCTATGTTATGAAAATAATAATATCGCACAGATACATTAAGAATGATTTCAAGAATGAGCACAGTAAGACAGATGACTACAAAATAGCTTCCTACTAATCTTTTCTGAATCCCCATTCTTCAACCATCCTTTCTAAAGCGGTATCCGAGCCCCCATACCGTCTCAATCCAAAGCGGATTAGAAGGATCAACCTCAATTTTCTCTCTTAACTTACGCACATGAACATCTACCGTCTTAGGATCTCCAATATAATCCTCTCCCCAGACAAGATTCATTAATTCATTCCTAGAGAGTGCTGTATCCGGATGCTCCAGAAAGGTCTTCATCATCTGAAATTCCTTCGGAGTTAATTCAATGCTGTCATCCTGCTTAAACATCTTGTTTGCATTCAGATCCAGCCGAATCGGTCCAGCTTGAAGTATCGTTTTTTGCGGCTTGAGAGCTGATTCTGTACGGCGCAAAATCGCTTTAATACGTGCTACCAATTCTAATGGATTAAAAGGTTTAACAATGTAATCGTCAGCACCCATTTCAAGGCCATTGATTTTGTCCATATCCTGTCCACGAGCGGTTAAGAAAATGATGATGACCCCAGCGTCTTTCTCTCTTAGCTTTCGGCATATTTCGAACCCATTAGAATCAGGCAACATGATATCCAGAACCAGAACATCTGGACGGCTCACCTCAAAGCTCTGCAAGGCTTCTTCTCCACAAGCAGCTTCACTAACCACAAACCCGTTATTCGTTAAATTTATAGATATAAAACGTCTAATATTATCGTCATCTTCCACAATAAGCACATGATTGCGATCAATAGTATCCACGATTTCCACCCCTATTACCCAGAGTCTAAACAAGTAAAAAACAAAAAAACTCTCCCGGTAAAGAGAGAGTCTTGTCTCAGATCCCTATAATTAAATCACAAGTGGATATTACTCTAAATCGCTATAGTTGTCAAAATCTAATCCAGATACACAGCCTTGCCGGTCTGCGCCGATTCATAAATAGCTTCCAATATTTGCGAAACCACAAAAGCCTGTTCAGGAGTTACAACCGGGTCCTTATCCTGTTCAATCGCTTCAATCCACTTTCTTAATTCTATATCCGGAGCACTTTCAGCTTTACCTTCATAATAGGCAACGCCGCCTGCCCCAAGCTCAATTTTATTAGTGTACAGCTTGCTGAATTTCTCTCCGTTAATTCTAAGTCCGTCCTTCATATCTGCGCCTGCTTCCGTCCCACTTAAGCTGCATTTCGCTTCATGTACGTCTAGTGAATTCAGAGCCCAGCTCGCTTCCAGCATGATTGTTGCGCCATTCTCCATTACGACCATTCCAAAGGCTGAGTCCTCCACGGTGAACTTTTTAGGGTCCCACGGTCCCCATGCGTTGGCGGCTTCTTCTTTTTGTGAAAGTTCATGATATTTAGTGCCAAGCACGACTTTAGGTTTATAGTTATCCATCATCCAAAGGGTTAGGTCCAGCGCATGAGTTCCGATATCGATAAGCGGACCGCCGCCTTGTTTCTCTTCATCAAGAAATACTCCCCAGGTCGGTACGGCTCTCCGTCTGATGGCATGTGCTTTTGCAAAATAGATATGACCAAGCTCTCCGGACTCACAGGCTTTTTTCAAATATAAGCTGTCTTCTCTATATCGGTTGTCATATCCAATGGTCAGCTTCTTGCCTGTACGTTTCGCTGCTTCAACCATTCGTTTGGCATCAGCCGCTGTCTTAGCCATTGGTTTTTCGCACATCACATGTTTTCCGGCTTCTAGTGCAGCGATTGATATTTCCGCATGGACATCATTAGGCGTAAGCACATGAATAATATCAATGGATTGATCTTTTAATAGTTCAGTGTAATCTGTATAGACAATAGCTTTATTATTTCCGTATTTCTCCGCTGCTTCTTCAGCACGTTCTTTAATAATGTCACAAAAAGCCACGATCTCAACCTTACTTTGTCTGCTCAAGCTTGGAAGATGTTTGCCATTCGCAATACCACCACATCCAATAATCCCTACACGAAAAACCTTACTCATATCCTTCACCCTCACCTCTAATGGATTTGTTTGCTGTTTCGATAAGTTGCCGGTGTCATGCCTAACCGCTTGCGGAAGACAATATGCAAATAGGTAGCATTGGTAAACCCTTCCGACTGTGCGATTTGTTCTATCGGATAATTGCTTTCTTCAAGCTTGCGGCAGACCGCTTGCAATCGGATGTCCTCAAGCGCCCTACTGAATGATTGTTCTGCATTTACTTGCTTAAACACCCGCTGCAGCTGCCTTGAACTAATATTCAGCTTTTCCGCAACATTTTCTAAGGTAACCGTTCCTGAATAATTCGCTTCCATATATTGCATTGCGTATTGATACCGGTAAGTCAGCATATCTCTAACCGGCGCCTCCGTGCGGATCCCGCCTGAATCATACGCTCTAACGGCCTTTAATAAAATACTAATCACGAGATGCTTAATTGAAGTATAATATCCGGTCAACTTCCCATCGCATGCTTCGTACGCTTCTCGAAAACACTTCATAGCCCCGTGATAATCTTGTGCTGGGACCAAGGGTAAACACTTCAGCTTCTCCACACTGGTCTCAGCTTCCGCAACCTCCCAAAGATCCGCATCATCCCGGATTCTCTTCTTGATGTCAACATGCAGACATAGCTCTTCCATGGATTCATCTGCAGCTGCCTCTTGACGATGCATAACACCTGGTCCGGTTAGATAGAACATTCCCTCTGACAGAGGATACCTTTGATCCCCAAGAATGACTTCTCCCTTCCCGCGCGGAATGAAATGAAACTCAAATTCAGAATGATTATGGAACTCGACTACTCTGCCCGGTGGAAAAGATGTCAAATGAAATCTAAACACTGTAATCTCGTAATGTCCCCATAGAATCGTGATATCCAATCTTTCAAGCATGTCCTGCTTCTCAAACATCATCTCATAGGGAAAGCTGCTCAACGTTAATTCCTCCCAATCGGAATTACACAGCCTTCTTTAGCCGAGCGGTTCGCCGCCTCCATTAATCTGGTAAGCTCAACTGCCATTTCAACATTTTGAGTGGCGAGTGTATTATTTTGAATATGATCAACCCATTGATGGAAGGCGCTTTCACGATTGCTTTGCAGGGCTACTTCTTTCCAGCCTTCTTCTTTATCCGTGGATTTGTTCGTTCTAAGAAGAAGCTTATTCTCTGGTGTTCCGTAAAGCAGCGTTCCTTCAGTTCCATGCACCTCAATAGTAAACGGCGAATGACTATTCACGAAACCAGCCTCCACCACACCAATTGCTCCTGAATCCGTAAATAATGTCACTACAGCATTATCTTCCACTTCTTTACCGGTTACATACCCAAAATTAGCACTAACCCCAGTCACATCTTGATCTAAGAAAAGCTTTGCCAAATACATGGGATGACAGCCCAGATCAATCAAAGCTCCGCCTCCACATTGCTCCAAGCTAAAGAAATGATCGGGAAGCCAGCTTTCCGTTGCTCCGTTATGGGATAAGCGAACTCTAACGTAAGTAATCTTGCCGAGCAGCTCCTGACTTAGAATCTCTTGAATAGTTAATGTATAGCCGTCATTTAAACGAGGCAAGGAGACCGTTAGCTTCACTTTGTTCTCGTTAACTTCTGCGATAATTGCGTTAACTTCTTTTAACGTTGGGGCAATAACTTTTTCTGTGAAAATATGTTTGCCCGCCTTGGCCGCAGCCACGATTACGTCTCTATGCATATTCGTTGGTGCATCCACGATAACGGCATCTATATCCTCTTGCGCAAGCAGATCATCCAGTGATTCAAAAAAAGGAATATTCAAGCTTTCCGCAGCTTTGTTCCCACGCTCTACGTTTTCGTCCCAAACTGCAGCTAATACGGTATCTTCATGCTCCTGAGCTTGCTTGGTATAATCCCATGCATGCACATGCCAATAGCTGAGCTTACCAATTCTAATGGTCATTTACTTGTGCCTCCCGTATATATGTTATTCTGACATCTGCTATAAAAATAACACATAATAAACAGCTTTTTTAGTAGGAAAATGCGACAAAACATATATAATATTACGACACATAAAATCCGGAGTGAAATACGATCCCTAAAAAAAGAAACCCTTGCTATAAAAGCTAAAGGTTTCTTTATACTTGGCTTAATGGGTTAGTGGCTTATTATATCCTTTGTCATCAAAGGGCTGCAATTTCTCGAACCACTTCTTTTTCAATAGTTTAAGCTCCCAGCGCACGTCGGTTACGTCTTCTGACTCCTTCTGCTCTAACACCTCATAGCTGAAAGCTTCTGCTCCAAGTTCCTTCCAGTCCTTTTGCAGCTCCGCATTTGCAAATCTGCCCATATCTAATTGCATCTGTATAGTCATCCATTTATTCTTCAGGTTGGGATAGCTGTCAACGAATATTTTCCCGCTTCTTTTGTTTGTAATTTGAATAGCACCCATGTACGTCTTGAGCTGCTTATATTGCTCCTGAAGTTCTTTACGTTTACTTTTGTCCATTATGATTTATGATTCTCCTTTCACAGGCCATTCTGCTAAATTTCAGTACCCCATTTCTTTTAATAAACGGGACAATACCGAAAGTCGTTCTCCGATCATTTCACCATCATCACTAAGCGCCTGAGCGAACAGCTTAATATCATTATCAATCATGGGATTGTCTGCACATACAGATACACTCATTGCATCTCCCTGCAGTCCAATACGATCAATCATAGGGCTCTCGGGATCATACATTTTCGGAAAACGATAGGCCTCTTGAAAATACAAACTACTTCTGCAAATCAAAATTGCCAGGTCAAGCACTCTGTGCATTGGCAGCTCTTCGGACTGTCTCGACCATTTGTCCCCTGTATGTCTCCATACCTTTGCTGAGATGTCGACCTTTCCTCTATCGTTCCATTGTGCTAATCCTAGGGATAGACCTTTTGCATCTGTGTCCCCGGCGTAGCGGCCATCAACCTGCTCGTAATTTTCTGACACGACTACAGGTTTATGTTTTAGAGTTGTTGGAATTTTCATGTTAGTCACTCTCCATTTTATGATTTACTAATTTACTCATTTACTAAATTACTAAATTACTAAATTACTAAATTACTAAATCTAAGATTCATATTACCCGGCAAAAGATCATCTGTCAAACGACATTACACCCGTTTTATCCAACAAAACAAAAAATCCCTCTGCGCGCAGCAAAGGGACTGTTATTTTCATGTAAAATATATTTCTAGCTTAAATGATCATTCACATTACAAAACCAAACCATATGGACAGAATCAGGTCCCCAATAGTCTTCTACTACTTTATAAGGCTGCCCAAATTTACGTTGCCACCTGACCTGTGCATGTTTATAACCGCTGTCCAGACAAAACTGCTCTACCCCTTGCTTTTTTAGAAATATCATCATTTCCTTAATTAAGGCTGAACCCACACCTTGGCCCTGATAACTTGGCATAATGTATAGACTGCCCAATTCCCCTATTTCATCTAACTGATGATCCGTGCAGGTTTGAATATCTTCGCCACAAGGTCCAAAGGAAATCGTACCGACAACCTGCTCTTCTATTTTTGCAAGAAGGAAGTAAGGCTCCCCAGTCGTAGTATCCAGTGAAGTCATCACCATTTGCTTTTTATGATCTATTTCACTTTGGATATCGTCTTGTAAATGATCAAGCCCTTCTTTTTCAAAGGCATCTTGGATTGAAGTTTCAAAAACAGAGCATGTGGATTCAAAATCAGCTGGAGAAAGCGTGCTTATGGTCAATTGATTACTCTTATTCATTGATTCGGACACCTCTTCTATTCCCGGCCGGAATTCTTAAAAATCCTGCAATAATATACTATCAGCATTCAGACTGAAAGGTTTATATTCATAGAACTACTTTACTGGAGGTCATCATGAATATATTGTCCTTTCTGATCTATTGCGTTGTCGCTACATTTACACCCGGTCCTACCAATATTGTTATTCTTTCTTCCGTGCAGCATTCCGGGGCTAAAAAATCAATGGGGTATGTATACGGATCCACGCTGGCTTTTGGCTTATTACTTATCCTTTCTACTCTGCTGAACCGTGTTCTAGTAGAAATCATCCCAAATATCCTGATCATTATGCAAGTCATTGGGAGTTTATATATGCTCTACCTTGCTTATAAAATCTTTAAAATGGGTTCAATGGAAGACCAGCCTGACCCCAATGCCAATTTCCGCTCAGGCGTGCTTATGCAGCTTGTGAATCCTAAAGTGCTAGTATTTACACTAACGGTCATTCCCAACTACGTAATGCCATTCTATACCTCTTCGCTTGCCTTGTTTATGTTTGTTATAATTATAACTGTGATCGGATTTTTTGCCTTTACGACATGGGTTGTATTTGGGACAATCTTCAGAACATTTATGAAAAATCATCAAAAAGTTCTTAATACCGTGATGGCACTGTTTTTAGTATACTCGGCCATTATGATATCGGGAATCCTATAAAGTCGCGGAGGTTAAGAACGTGGAGAAATTTAACTATAAAAAGTCAGCAGAGATCCTGTCCTTATCCGCCAGCCTTACTGATTTCACCTATAAAAAACATTGCCATGAGGAATATGCACTCGGTGTGACCCTTCGTGGCATTCAGCAATATAATCTTGACGGTAGTTTGCAATCCTCTCATAAAAATGGCGTAATGTTGTTTAATCCAGAACAAACGCATGATGGCAATGCGTATGATAAAGGTGGCATTGATTATGTCATGCTTTATATTAAGCCAACCCTAATGTTAGAGATATTAAGAAAAAAAGAACTCCGCTTCGCCACTCCTATCTTATACGATGACAAATTGGCGCAGTGCATATTAGCCCTAAACCATGCCATTCAGAATGGCAAAGAGGAGTCTTTGTGCAGTGAACTGCTATTCACTCTGGTTCATTTAGTATCTAATACTGAAATAGTTACCGATCGTAGAACGAATAATAAATTTCTCAAAAAAGCAAAGGAAATGATGTACTGCAGTTTAGACCATGTGCTGAAGCTGGACGATCTCTGCACAGAGTTTGGTCTATCCAAATATCAGTTTATTCGCGAGTTTAAGACACATACAGGAATATCACCCTATCAATTTTTCTTAAATTGCAAGGTAGAGCGTGCCAAGCAGTCCATTGAGAGAACCAAGGATATCTATGCAGCTGTTGTAGATTGCGGATTTGTGGATCTAACTCATCTGAACAGGCATTTTAAAAGCGTATTCGGAATAACCGCACATGAATACCGGTCACAGCTGTAAGATCTGCCCGCCTACCATTGTCCAGAGCACTTTGAATTCATCATCCAAGAGAACCAGGTCAGCATCCAAGCCAGAGGTGATCGTCCCCTTTTGTTGAAGTTCAAGAATATTGGCAGGTGTAGTTGAAGCCATTTGCACGGCATCTGTGAGCGAAATTCCAGTTTCGACAGTATAACGTAAGGCTTCATTCATGGTAACTGTACTGGAGGCCAGCGTGCCATCTTCCAATCGCGCTATGCCACCAGATACCGTAACCTGATGTCCTCCAAATATATAATTTCCATCCCCTAACCCCATTGCCTGTAAGGCATCTGTGATCAAGACCATTCCTTCCGGTCCTTTCATGGTATGCATCAAGCGGATAATTGCAGGATGCAGATGGACATTATCAACAATAGCTTGCAGGCTCACATGCCTCTCTTCGAAAGCGGCAACCACAATCCCCGGATCTCGATGATGGATCGGCCGCATGCCATTAAAACAATGCGTAACATGACTTGCCCCAGCGGCAAAAGCTTGTTTGGCTTCCTCATATGTGGCATCCGAATGAGCAATCGCTATCACCACTCCCCGTTCTTTCAAAAAGGAAAGAAGCTCCATGCCTCCCGGCAGCTCAGGAGCAATCGTAACCATTTTTATGAGTGATCCAGCTTCTTGGAAAATGAGCTTCATTTCCTCTAAGTTAGGATGCCGCAGATACTTTTCATTTTGCATTCCTTTTCTCTTGGGGTTTAGATAAGGTCCCTCTAAGTGAATGCCTGCGATCTTTGCTCCCACTTCATGCCCAATTACACGTTTGACACTACGAATCATCTCTAAAAGATCCTCCATCGTAGAACTCACAGAGGTAGCCAGAAATGAGGTGCAACCAGAAGCTGCGCAAGCCTTCGATACTTCTTGAATACTCTCTTCAGTACCGTCCATCATATCAAACCCGTTAGCACCATGAATATGCACATCTATCATTCCGGGCACTAACAAATGCCCTCCGCCATCAATCCGTTCATACTCACCCTCTGGGATAGAAATATCTCCTGAGTCTATCCTCATCACTTTTCCTTCAGAAATCCATACATTGGCCGCTGAAATTATACTATTCTGAAGCACTACTTGTATATTTTGCAAAATATAAGTCATAAACATTATCCTCCAGTCGTTATCACTCTTGATTTGGAACCTCTTCAGCTTCATCTTGGCACTCAATAACTGTGATGTTCTTCTGATCTAGAACTTCTCTGATCTCGATTGGAAGCTCTCGATTTGTAACTAAAATATCAACGAAATCAAAGTCTAGCCGATAAAAGGATTTAGCATTAAATTTGGTGTGATCCGCTACTAAAATCACTTGATCAGATCTTCGAGCCATTTCTCTTTTTACCCGCGCATCTTCTTCATAAGGATAATAGAGTCCATCAGCACAGATCGCCGATGCTCCAATAAAGGCTTTATCCGCACGAATTTCACTAAGTTTATCGATAATGGAAGAACCATATAACAAGCGGTTTTTCACATTCAAGTAACCACCAAGTACATAAATTAGCAGATCCTCGCGATGGGATAAAATCCCTACATTATCTATCGAGTGCGTGACAACCGTAATATCCTGCGCACTAATTTGTTCTGCAACAAACTGTACAGTGGTCGATACGTCTAAAATTACAGTCTCACGATCTTGGATAAGCCCGGCCGCGATCTTCCCTATTCTCTGCTTACTCTCGGATTCATCGATCAAACGATCTTGATAAGATAATAATTCTTTTTGCAATTCAGGTAACGCTAGACCGCCATGCGTCCGAACAACGACGCCCTCTTGTACTAACCTAACAATATCCCGTCGGGCAGTATCTCTTGAGACTTCAAATTGCGTACAGATATCTTGAACACTCATCGATTGGTGTTGTTTCAAATATTCGAGTATTTTTAATAATCGTTCCTCTTGATACATAATGAAATTCACCTCCTAAAGTCATCATAAGTCATTTTATAAGTATTTACAAGCATTTATAAGTTAATGATTAAGTATATATAAGTATTAATGCGTAAAAAAAGACGAAAGCCAGATGAATGTGCATCCGCTAACGCCTTTAAAATGTCTATTCTTTAGGATTCACTTCACAATGTCACTTCACATCGCGGTTCCAGCTCTTCTGTATCTTTCGAATATAAACAATTTGGCCCACATGATAAGCATTATGGGTTGTTACATTTCCGAGGACTTCCCACCATTTACTGTCTGGAAATCCTTGAACATCAGCTTCCAATTGTTCTTTCTTAATCAATTCCTGCCAGTGTAAAAGAACCTCTAAAAGTTGTTTTTGCAGCGCTTCGAACGTTTTCCCTTCTGCAACGACAAAGGTATTATTATTACTATCCACTGGAGGAACCGCCTGAACACTGGCTTCTTTATACCTTGTTTGCCAAGTTTCATTCCAGTAAAGCAGATGCTGCACAATCTCAGCAATACTATTGCTTTCTTCCGTTACCTTCCAAAAAGCTTCTTCTTCACTTAAGTCTTTAACCGCCACTTCAAAGGGCACATACCAACTCGGATCATTCGCATTGGCCAGCAACTGGTTGGCTAGAACATCATAAGCATGAAACATTCTTCCTTCCCCCATTTTCCAGATAAATTATATGCAAATCAAGTACCGCAGAATGTACGATATGGACATGCGGATTCCTCAGGAAGTGCCGAGTATTCCTCTTGTTCAGAGGAGTAGGCGTATGGGTTAGTCAAAGCTTGAAGTAACCTCTCCATCACATCGTAATCTTCCCGCTCTACCGCAGCCTCAAGCGCTTCTTCTACACGATGGTTCCGCGGAATAATCGCAGGATTGCTGCTATGCATCAGCTTCTGTGAAGAGGATTGTGATTCCTGCTGCCTGCTAAGCCGCGCCTGCCATAGCTCATTCCATTGCTTAAATTCAGGGGTGCCAAACAGATCAGCATCTTCCGTTACGCCTAAAGTTAAGGACCGAAATGTATTAGTGTAGTCAGCCCGATATTTTTGCATCAGTTCAAGGAGGGTATCAATCAGAGCAACATCCTCTAACTCTTCGTTAAAGATTCCCAGCTTCGCTCTCATTCCCGTTAGCCAATATTGATAGGACCGCTCCGAAAAATCTGAAATTGCCTCCTCAGCCAGCTTAATCGCCTGTGCCTGATCGTCAGCCAGCAATGGTAAGAGAGTCTCGGCAAATCTGGAGAGATTCCATGCGCCAATCCCGGGCTGATTGTGGTAAGCATAACGACCCTGCTGGTCTATGGAACTAAATACTGTCTCAGGATTATACACATCCATGAAGGCACATGGACCATAATCAATCGTTTCTCCGCTAAGGGCCATATTATCAGTATTCATCACTCCGTGAATAAAACCTACAAGCTGCCATTTGGCAATTAGCGCTGCTTGACGTTCCATTACTTCCCGAAGCAGAACAAGATATGGATTATCTTCCACAGGAGCTTCTGGATAATGTCTTTGCAACGTGTAATCAGCCAGAATACGCAGATCCTCCACAGTCCCCCATGCAGCAACATATTGGAAGGTTCCAACACGCAAATGACTGGCAGCAATCCGGGTCAGAACCGCCCCCGGCTGTTCCGTTTCCCGAATTAGCGGCTCCCCTGTAGCTACCACCGCCAAGCTGCGAGTCGTAGGAATCCCAAGTCCATGCATAGCTTCACTGATGATATATTCGCGTAACATCGGTCCAAGCGCTGCCCGGCCATCGCCACCACGAGAGTATGGGGTTCTTCCCGCACCCTTCAATTGAATATCTACACGATCACCTTGAGGGGTGATCTGTTCGCCCAGCAGCACTGCTCGACCGTCTCCCAACATGGTAAAATGTCCGAATTGATGTCCAGCATAAGCTTGCGCAAGCGACAGGGTACCTTCAGGAACTTCGTTGCCGGCAAGAATCCCAAGACCCTCCTTACTCTGTAGTGCTGTGCTATTCAGCCCAAGAGTAGCAGCCAATGGTTCATTAAAAATAATCAGTTCCGGTTTACGCACAGGCGTTGGCTTAATCCTTGTAAACATTGATTCCGGCAGATGAGTATAACTGTTCGCAAAATTCCAGCCTATATCTATTTTCTCTGTCATATTATCTCCTTTTTATACCCTCAGTCTCTATGCCTCTATTAACTCAGAATAAGTTATGTTAAAATTTAATGCAAATCTTCTCGCAGACCTATGTTTTTGCCGAAGTGTTACAAAGACCGCCTGGCTTCCTGCCATTTTATGCAGGGAACCGGGCGGTCTTAATTATGATGTTCTATCTTGTTTTCAACTTATTTGGAAGCTAATTCGCTCCGCCTTTGGAGAGCATAATATTGAGAATGGTCTTGTCAGTATCCGCCAGCCCTTCCTGAACCAAACGCTCCATGTTGCGGATGGTATCTTCCACCTCTTCGAAAATCACACCATCCTTGGTTGTAGGAGCAATGTTGTTCATAGCCAGAGTGGCTGCCTGGATCGCCGTATTGGTGGAGGTGGAAATCTTCAGCGCACAGGTAGAATTCGCACCGTCACAGATCATGCCTGACAAAGAAGCTATCGTATTCTGTATCCCATGCTTGATCTGCTCAAGACTGCCGCCCATGAGATAAATGATCCCGCTATTTGCTCCTACTCCCCCTGCAATCCCTGAACCACATAATGGGGACAAACGCCCGATATAATGTTTGATGTGCACAGTGACCAGATTGCTCAGTGCAAGCGCCCGAGCTAGCATTTCTTCATCTTTGCCCAGCAATTCCGCCAGAGCTATAACGGGAAGCGTACAGGCGATGCCTTGATTGCCACTGCCCGCAGTTGTCATCACAGGCATTGCACTGCCATCCATTCGAGCATCTGAAGCCGCTGCGGTAGCCGCGATAATTCTGTTCGCTACATCATTGCCGAACAGATTCACCGCTGATTGCTGATTCATTTTCTTACCTACTTGCAAGCCATAATCGCCTCGCAATCCCTCATCAGAGATCGCTTTGTTCATCCGCGCCCCTTCCAAGAGAAAGCTTAGGTCTGAAAAAGGAGCGGTACAGATAAACTCGAATATCTGGTCAACTGAGCCCGCATACTCTTCCGTGTCGAAAAGACCAGGCTTGCCACAGTCGGCTTTTGAATTCCGGGGTGTTATTTTCTCCCCGTCCAGAGCCAAATATTCTATATGGGTGTGCTCTCTGGCAATAATGGCAGTCGCCGTATGGTTCTGCGTAAACAACTGGGCTTCAATATATAATTTCTCAGGAGTGTCCTTTATCTCCACTTTTAGCAGCTTTCTATCCAGCAGGTCATTTGCCATCTTCAACTCAGCCTGCGTCAGACCTGACAGAATTTCCAGCTCCTTGTGAGAACGGCCGACCACCGCTCCAAGGGCTGCTGCGATGGGCAGGCCTGTCTGGCCTGTCCCGGGAATGCCCACTCCCATTGCATTTTTGATAATATTACCGCTGAGATGCAGCTGAATCCCCGTAATTTCTTCCTCGAGAAGCTCTGCCGCCAAGGAGACGGCATACGCAACTGCAATCGGCTCCGTACAGCCTTCTGCCGGCACGACTTCCTTGTGTAAAATTTCCAATAAGTTGCTCATGTATGCATTTCCCCCTTTTCTCTCGCTGTTGGACTTATTTATATATAGTAACTCAGAGAGATGTTTCAGGGAATCCTTTTTCTTAGGAATCACTCCTTCATCCCCCTAATATAGTGTAGGAAAGAAAGGCGGGATGTACGTGAGTAAGAGGGATGAGCAAGAGCAAAGGGCGATCTTTCTAGCTGCAGTCTGCGGGCAAACCTATACACAATTTTCAAATATAGATGGAGTTTTCGTCATTCCATTCGATTATCAGCTATGTCATCCCATTGAAGCACAATCCTTCAATAATGTATGGGAACGTTTCGGCTTTATTTTGGAGTCTCCACAAGAGATTATTATTGCCTTTCGGGGAACCAGTACGACGACCAATTGGATATCCAACGTCCTCGCTTCACAGGAACGGTTCAAATATCTTAAAGAAGACTCTCTCACCCATCGTGGCTTCACCAACATTTATTCTTCAGCTCGGGACGTCATCTTCTCTGCGCTCTCCAAGCTATCTCCTGACAAGACCTTATACATTACGGGCCACAGCCTCGGTGGAGCGCTCGCCACCTTATGTACCTTAGATATTGCGGCAAATACCTCTTACACCTCACCTAACCTATATACTTATGGCTCCCCACGGGTAGGTGATCCGGACTTCGTTAATATTTTTAAACAATATGTGCAGAAGAGTTACCGGTATGCCAATCTTTTTGATGTTGTAACCTACGCACCTCCACATGTCTATAAGCTCCCCAAACGGGAAAAAAAGTATTATTACAATCATGTCCATACTTTTAACTCACTGTCTTTCCAGAATGGATCTACAAGTGGTAATCACGTAATCAGCAGCTATTTCGCCGAGCTCTCCAAGCTCCAACCGGAATTCGCTCAAGAATTATGTATAACGAACCCTGGATTCTGTCCACTCGTGGCTACGAAAGCAGAAGTATAATGTGAACACAAAAAGGAGGTGCCCAACAAGCCATATGCTGGCTGCCGGAACACCTCTTTTCTTCGTATGATTCGATGCCATCAGCAGTTACAAAGCCACTAACGGACTCCATTGACACTAACAGCAGTATATTTCCACTTTAAGAATTCCATCGGACCCCATGGCCACTATTGGCATAAAAAACACCTAATATAAGTCACTTTCTAACGAATAGCTGCACTGGAGTCCGAAACGCTGCCCAAAAGGCGATTATTTAGCAATTAACATCATCTGGGTCCGATACCGGTACGAATGAAACTAGATCAGAATATAAAATAAACTAATACCACACCCAGGACTAACAGAATAAGTGAAACTATGTGCTGTTTCGTATGTTTTAGAAATTTCCAGTCGATAAACGACTGAAATCCTATTGCTACTATTATAACTACAATCCAAAACCACTTCATAACCGTACCCTCTGGGCCATCGGCAATTATTATCACAATCCCCGTAATTAATCCCACAAGTGCAAGTATAAGCTTCCCTTTTATATTAAGCTCATAACCGTCTTCAGGAAGTTTTTCTTTATCCGGGCCAACAATCCATATCCTTAGAAATAGGTTAGAAAAAGCAAGGATTATAAGTATAAGTCCAATTTTCACTTTCGTTCACCTCCACTCTTATATAGAATTCATTCGTATTTATTTCTGATCATTAGTTCTTTGATTTCTTTTAACTCATTTAATATTTCTTTTGATAGTTGCGTACTTCTAGAGTTATCGATGCCTACTTTAATCACGAATATTCCAAGCAACAAATAGATGATTAGCATTACGATGATCCCCAATTTACGTTCACTCCTCTTATTTTTGTATATTTCATTAAAGATATAGTTAGCATTAGATTAATATTATTCCCATGATACCATAATAAGGATATCTAATTAACACTCAGGAGCTTGCCGTTGGCTTGACAAATGATCAGTATATTCGATAAAATATACTATATCTTGATAATCAAGATAATTGGTATGCGAGAGTTTTTTCAATGCGGGAACACGATTAATCTTAACTGAAAAGAGGGAACACAATGGCAGTACTTATTCTATACGCTACAAAATCTGGAGCAACAGAACAATGTGCAAAAGTATTATCAGAAGAGCTACCTCAGAGCAAAATTTGCAATATAGAATTAGAGAAGCCGAATATCGAGGCATTTGATAGCATTATTTTAGGAGCAGGAGTAAGAGATGAAAAAATATATAAAGCCATTCGTGACTTTATCAAAAAAAATAAAGATGAGTTACTGACTAAGAAGATGGGCTACTACATTTGCAACGAGAAACCTAAGAAAACCGAAGAATTAATAGAGAAAAATTTCCCTGATGATCTGAAAGAAGCTGCGATTTGTATTGAATCTTTTGGAGGTTATAAGGCCTATAAGGCTCCAAAGGAAGGTACTGATCAGCTAAAAGGGATTTTGGTAGATAAAATAAGAGAATTCTCACAAAATTTCAAATAAAAAATCCTGTTACCAAGACGAAAATCTTGATAACAGGATTCTTTTTTTATATACGTTTATTGCGCCTTGAGGGTCACTTCAAACTTCGCACCGACATCACCTACAAATACAATTTTGCCGTTGCTAGGAAGTTTGACTTGTTTAAGACCGCTTATGGTGAAGTAATTCACACATACACCATTCTCATCATAGACGGCAAAGGAACTTTTGGTTGGCAGCTCTACTGTCATTATCTTACCTGTTGCCGTTTCAGGAACTCCATACCATCTAGCATATCCATCTGATTGGATAGTTACCATAGATTGCGGGCCTGCATAAATAGGTTTAACCGCATCTTGATGTATAAACAATTGATTGCCAATCTTTAAATACTCCACACCATTTTTCTCTTCAAAAATAAGATCCGCAAGATCGCGCCCAGCGATGGTTGGGATTTGCACGGTCATTTCTGCTTTATTAGGCCCAGTTATTTTATTCGAGCCCATATAACCAGGTGCGTCAGGGAACATAGCGATTCCAGCTACCGGCATACTCATGTAATATTGGGAGCTGTACTTCTCGCTGACATCAAAATACAATTTCCCTTGGCGCTGCTGCCATGCAGTAGTGACCTCTTGAGATAGGGCATTAGGTTCAAGCTTCTCAGCTGCATATTGGGTAACGGCAGTTTCACCAAGTCCTGGAATCACCCCATACCCTTGACTCCAAAGATAGATACGGCCATTGCTCTCCTTCACAAAGCTAACTTTACTTGTACCCTCTGCATCTAAGAATTCTCCGTTCGAATTATAGGAAAATTTCTGCGCCGGCATTGTAGGAGCTATAATTGAAGATATACTCAATTCCCCAGTTTTACTAACCTCTATCTTCATCAGTTGCGTAGAATCACCATAGACACCCGCATAGTTTAGCAATTCTTGCGGCATATCCTCTTTGTTCGAAGTTTTAAATGTAGGTGTAGCTTTCAGTTCCTTAATAACTCCCTTTTCCTGTAAAGCGCTGAGTAAAATTTCGTTGGCAAGCATCTGGTCCGTTGTACTTGATCCGCCAGAAGATATTACTGCTGCTGCCATCTGCTGCTCGGGCAGTACAACTAATGAGGTATGATACAGACCTGTATCTCCACCCTTTGTCAAAGCCTTGATTTCGTACTGGTTAAATGGATATAAGTTCACACTGTCCCAGCCTAATCCATAAGCTAACGAATTATCGGCTCCTTTAGGCCATATTCCACGCTTATATTCCTCTTGTTCCATCGCTTTTACAGACTTTTCTGACAAAATGCCAGTCGATTGGCCTGTAAAAATAGTTGCAAAACGCACCAAATCCTCAGCAGTGGAATAGATACCACCTGTTCCAATCACGTTAATGGTTTCTTTAGGTAAAGCTGCTGAGTAGGTAGCATTATAGACACTAGCCAGCTGAGAAGAAGCTACAGAATCTACAGGCGTTTTCGTATGTTCAAGCCCTAGAGGTTCTGTGAAATTTTGATGAATGAATGTGGTAAAGTCCGTGCCACTGACCTTTTCAACAATCAACTCAGCCAACGTAAATCCATCATTACAATATACTGAGTAGGCGCCTGGATCGGCCTTCAGACGTTGTGTTGACAAAGTCTCTAGCAAACTATCTTTTGCAATAGGATCGGAATCATTAAATAAGAAAGAATTGGATAAGTTCGAGCCAGCAAGACCTGATGAATGATTCAACAGCATCCGTACAGTGATTTGCTTATAACGAGAATCTTCCATCGTAAAATTATTCAAATAAGATACGACTGAACCGTCCAAATCTACTTTTCCTTGCTCAACAAGCTTCATAATAGAAGCTGTTGTATACATTTTACTCGTCGAGCCAATACCATACATCGTTGTGACGCTTGGTGCTGTCTTACTCTCCACATGGCTAAATCCAGATTGACCGCTCACAACGATATTATCGCCATCAATAAGAGCATATTGGAGACTAGTCGTCCCCAGCTTCTCCGTTAAGAACGCCGCCTTCTCTGCTGCCACCTTCTGAGTGTTCACATACGTTTGCCCTTTGCTGCTATCCGCTGCTAAAACACTAGTAGGGACATACACCAATAGAAGCAATGCAACTAATAAGGATGCCAAATTTTTCTTCATACATAACCTCCCGATATGAAATCGTCATCCTTTAAAGGATAATTTATCCATGGAGTAATGTAAAGGAAGTTTATACTATTGGGATTATATATCTAATCTACTATTTCTACTTTATCTCCGATTCGAATTTCCCCTGTTTTGATTACAGAGGCATAGACTCCGAAATGCAAATCAAACTCTTTATGTAATTTTTTCAAAAGAACTGGGTCCTTCTGGAGACTATCCGGGTCCATCGTAATCACAACACATCTCTCACAAAAACTATCTACCTGTAGCTGTACATCCCCAATGTTGAGCCGGCGTCCAATCCAATCTCCTTCAAAAAGAGAATCATCATTCAGCGCGATAACAAAATTCCCGCGAAAACGACGTTGATCCAAGGAATGCCCCCAGGTTGCCTCCAGTTTTTTTAAGCTGGCATCCGTAATGAGTAGAATACTAGCGCCATCCACGGATAGGAGCTGCGGATGTTCTGGCTGTGGATGTGCAGCTTTTAGACCAGACATAGTGATTGGAGTTTTGGTTTGGCTTTGGATTTCTTCCAATAGATTATCATCCCATCCAAAGGTTCGCCCGTCTGATGCCGTTACATGGATTTGTCCATCTATAAATTGCGCTTGATAGGTAAGCATATTCGGTATATTTCTAGCGGTGATATATCTTCGCCAGCCCTCTTTTGACTCATCGTAAAAGGAGCAAAAACGGTCACCAAGCATTCCATACGGTTCAATCATACAGCTTTCTAATTTTTCACCCGCAAATGACTTGACCGGATAACGATTAATTCCTTGAATTTCACCAACAACTGATAACATAATACAACGCCTCCACTTGTCTTAAAATGCAACGTATCTTCCCATTCTACCTGATTTTATTTAACTGTTGTATGAATATCTAATAACCCAGAAATTTTATATGTTTTATTGAGTTATATGTTTTATACTATGACTGTTAGACATATTGCATTTCGAAATAACACTCACTCCCCCATAAAGAAGAGAGGTAACCTGTTGTGCGGACAAATGATTTTCAAGGTTTTGACTTTGTTTTTACCCAAGCCGTGATGGGTATGGCCCTTATTTCGCTTGATGGAACGTTCCTAAAACTGAATTCAGCATTATGCGACCTCTTGGGGTATGATGAAAACGAGTTAACGACACCCTCTCCAACCGTCCGTACCCTTCTAGATCAGATTCATAAATTCATTTCATTAGGAAGCTCTCTTCCATCTACGAGTACTGATCCGCAGAGACTCGAAGTAGATTATTTCCATCCAACCGGACACCGGTTATCTTTAAAGGTCTCCATATCTATCCTTTCGGATGACATTGGTAAACCCATACTTTATTTTGCTCAATTCGAGAATAAGACCCTGATCAGGGAAATGGAGACTCAGCTTCAGGTTGTGAAGACCCATCTACTTGAAAAAGAGAGCTCTTTTCTACAGCTGCTGGAGGAACTGCCTCAGCCCGTGCTTATCACTAGGGGAGGGATTGTTCTGTATGCAAATTCGGCAGGTTTACAATTAATCCATGCGGAAAGCCTAAATCAAGTGCTTGGTCTATCGACTATGGATATTGTAGACTACTCTAATTATGAAATTCTCTCAGAACGAAGAAAGAAATTCAACACTGATAGAACAACAGGTTCTGTCTGCTACCTGATTAATTGTTTAAATAACCAGCAGAAATATGTAGATGGGATTACATTGCCGATCATTTATGAGGGAAACGAAGCCTACATTGGCATATTCAAAGATATATCCGAGCAAGTATTGGAAGATGAACGACTGATACAGTCCGAGAAATTATCCACAGCAGGACAGTTAGCAGCTGGAATCGCTCATGAAATACGGAATCCTCTTACAGCCATTAATGGCTTTATGAAGCTACTGCGCTCTTCCGAGCGGATGAATGATAAATATATTTCCATTATTGAGTCAGAATTGAAACGCATCGAGTTCATCGTCAACGAACTGCTTGTCTTATCTAAACCCCAAACCACTCATATTAGTAAACCAGTGGATTTATTGTCTTTGCTGGAACAAGTCACCACACTAATGAATGGACAAGCTGCCCTAAAAAATCTCAAGATCCTCCCTGTCTGTACTGATCAATCCATTTGGATCAATGGTGAGGCTTATCAGATGAAGCAGGTATTTATTAACTTACTTAAAAATGCGATGGAAGCAATGAATCATGGGGGAAACATCTATATTCATGTGCAAACCTATGACAGAGAAGCCCGAATCAGTGTGCAGGATGAAGGCTGTGGGATGACAGAGGAACAGATCAATGCCCTCGGCAAACCATTTTATACGACCAAAGAAACAGGAACAGGCTTAGGTTATATGATCACACAAAATATTATACATAATCATGGCGGAGCGATCTCTATAGAAAGTATTCTGGAGCAAGGAACAACTTTTACTGTGAGTATTCCAACGATCATTACACCTGAGGAACCTATCATGTAGAAGATGAGGTATCGCAACATCATGCAAGAATGCCCCTAATTTTCACATTATAATGGTTATACATAATTGGAAAAGAAGGTGCAGCAATGACTCGTGAAGTTCGAACAGTAGTTTTCGATCGTGACTTAAAATTTGAGGCCTATCGATTCGAAGGTATTATGCAGAAGTTTCCCAACCATTTTCATGACTATTATGTCATAGGTTTTATTGAACAAGGAAAGAGACATCTGCTATGTAACCAAGAAGAGCATATTCTTAACAGCGGAGATGTGGTCATCTTTAATCCGGCGGATCCCCATGCCTGTGAACAGATAGACGGGAGAACGCTTGACTATCGCTGCATCAATATTCAGCCGGAAGTCATGCGTGAGTATGTGCTAGAAATTACCGGCATAGACTACTTACCGCGGTTCACACACAATGTTCTCTACCAAAGTGAACTGTCGAGCCCTTTACACGATCTGCACCAAATGATATTAGAGGATCAATCCGATTTTCAAAAAGAAGAATTGTTTCTATTTCTCTTGGAGCAGCTTCTGAGAGAATACACGGAGACAGAAACCCTCTGTCCCGCTCAAGAGCCTACTTCTGAAATTAAAATCATTTGCGAATACATAGAGTTACATTATGCGCAGAACATTACGCTGAACCAGCTAAGTGAATTGAGCGGCTTAAGTAAATATCACTTGCTGCGTTTATTTACCAGACAGAAAGGAATATCACCTTACCGTTACTTGGAAACTATTCGCATCAACCACGCCAAAAGGCTTTTAGAACAAGGAATATTGCCAATAGAAGTGGCCTCTCTAACCGGATTCAGTGATCAGAGCCATTTCACAAATTTTTTCAAAAGACTCATAGGCTTAACCCCTAAGCAATATATGCGTATATTTGTTCAGCAAACGGGAGTAAAGTCATCAATGGAACTTACGAAATGATAGATCAACGCAAGATTAACACAGGACATCTGCTGGCATTACTTACGATTTTAATCTGGGGAACCACCTTTATCTCCACAAAAATACTGTTAAAAGACTTTACGCCTGTGGAAATTCTGTTCTTCCGTTTTCTTATTGGGTACTTTGTACTGTTACTGATCTATTCACGTCCAATCCGAACTACATCCTTTAAAGAGGAATTACTCTTTATCTCAGCAGGTCTTTGTGGAGTCACGTTATATTTTCTTATAGAAAATATTGCCCTAGTCTATACCCTTGCATCCAATGTAGGTGTGATTGTCTCCATCGCTCCATTTTTCACGGCGGTTATCGCTCACTTCTTTTTAGAAGAAGAGAAATTTCATAGGCAGTTTTTTATAGGATTTTTGATAGCCTTGACAGGAATTATATTAATTGGGCTGAACGGGAGTTATCTTCTGCAACTGAACCCCATCGGCGACTTGCTGGCATTGCTGGCACCTGTGGTTTGGGCAATATATTCAGTGTTGATGCGAAAAATAAGCCTACTAAAGGTTCATACTATAGGGGCTACCCGCAGAGTATTTTTCTATGGTCTGCTGTTTATGCTGCCTCCTCTGTTTCTGTTTGATTTCCAGCTGGGTCTGAGTAGATTCAAAGAGATTTCAAATGTAGCTCACCTGCTTTTCTTAGGTCTGGGTGCCTCGGCACTGTGTTTTTTGACTTGGAATAAAGCTGTAGGGATTCTAGGGGCTGTAAAAACAAGTGTATACATCTATATTGTGCCTGTAATTACAGTGGCAGCTTCCGCCCTTGTTCTGAATGAAAAGATCACCTGGGCAATCCTGACGGGAACTTTTTTAACGCTCACCGGTTCATATATTTCCGAACGCAAACCTAAATAACCACACCATCTTTAACATTTAATAAAAAGAAGCCCCAGCAGCGTGATGCTTACTGGAGCTTCTTTAAGTTTCATTCCATACTCAGAACAACGAGACAGGAATAAGCTTTCTTCCTCCCTTAATCAGGGTCGATTCCAGCATGTCCCCTTTGACGCCTCCAAAATAAAGCTGCCAATACACGCCAAAACGCACGCTGACATCATTCTTCACCAGCTCCGGCGGCGTAACAATCAGCCATTGGAATTTGAGCGCCTTGGAAATTTCGAAGACGGGGTCAAGCACGTTATTGGAGACCATTTCTCCGAAAGGATTGTCATATAAAAAGACCGTCCAGCCTTTATTCTCACGATTCACCCGTTTATGCGTCATGATCATCATTGCGACCAGCAGCTGTACAGATTGACGTTGCCCACCACTGCCGACTGCTTCATCCAGTGCGCCGCGATTAATAATCTCCCAGTCCGAATAATGATAATCTTCCGGTGCGGCGTAGAGGAAATAATTCTCCGTTACCGGTTTATACACTTGAAGTATCGGAAAGCGGTTCTGCAGCGCCGCATAGACAATTCGTCCGTCATTAATAACCTCTTTGATTACCAGCGCCGGCACTTGTTCTATCTTTGGATACTTTTTGAGCAATTCATTGATGCATTGATTGAAGTAGTCACTCACCATCGGCTCTACCTCATCGCTTGTTCTTGGCACATTGATATTCTTGTAATTCAGACGTACCAGCGGGAAGGCATAATTATTCTCGTTATGAATAATCATCCGGCGTTCCATTCGCTTCATAATATCAATGATTTGTACCACTCGTAGAGATGCCCGGCCAACCCACATCTTGCGGGAGAGATCCATGCCTTCCTTATCGCTTTGAATGCTCTCGATCTGATCGCGCGAACTGCGTAGCATGGAATCTAGGACTTGCAGTGCAATGGCGAAATTATCCCAATGGACCGTATTCAATCGATCTAGAATCTTGGTCTCCAGTTCGGAATTCCGTTCATTTTTCGCAAGTTTTTCGGTTAAGGAATTTTTCTCTTCCTTCACCTTTTTGGAGATCTCATCCTGTCTAATCCGGCTATCCTTAATGCGGAGAAGCCAGTCGGCTACTAGAGGCTCGCAGCTTTCTCTAACCCTCAGCGTTATTTCTTCTGGCACACTCCGTAGGTTGACGCGATCCTCAACATGCGCGTTCATTATTTTGATTTGATTGGATAAAGTCTGAAGGAGGACATCGATTCGGTCCAAGGATCTTTTACACTGATTAAGCATAAGCTCATTCGCTTGGCAGCGCTCCTGAATTTCTGTCTCCTTAACCCCTAGCGCCTCATTCCAAAGCTCCACGGCACGTTCATGTTTCTCTTTGATCCCCTTCTCTACTTTGCGCAACTCTTTCTGCAAGTTCTCCAATTCAGTCTGGCAGCGGATGTAACCGTCGTGAACAATCTGATAGTCTTCCTCCAACGAAGTAGTATCCGTCTTTTGGCGATTTCTTGCAGCCATAATGGTCTCGGACGTTTCCGTAGGTTCAGTCGCCTTCCGCCAATTCACATCCACTTGATTCAGGCTGGATTCAAGCTCAGCCAGATTCTCGCTTGCTGCTTTAATCTGTGCAGCTCTTGTCCGAACTTCCAGTTCATTTTCAGTTAATGATTGCTGTAGACTTTCCACGGTACTAAGCTGCTGCAATAGAAGATTCTGCTCTACAGGATCTACAGGTATGACTTCTCCTTCATCAGAAAGCTGGTGATCTGTTGGGAAAACAATCTCAGGAAACCATCGTTGCAGTCTAGGGAACATCGCATATTCGGTTTCTCTCGTCCATTTATTGCGTTGTCCACTCAAGCTTTCCATTTGCACCTTTAGGTGTTCAAGCTGCTGATCTTTACCTGCTAACTCTTTGCTCACCAGATTCTTTCGTTCGATTATTTTTTGTTTTTCCTTATAATCTTGTTCCTGTTTCTTCGTCCGTTCAATCCAAGCTTGCAGAACCCCCGCTCTCTGCTCATGCTCCACACTTAGAACTTTGTTCTCAGCGAGCTCCCGTCCGATCCGGGTAAGCGTCCCTTCGTTCTCATCCATCTCATGGCTCAGATTGTTAATGCTCTGCTGAAGTTCAGCCTGCAGTTTAATAAGGGCATCATGCTTGGCTGTAAGCGTCATGGTATTCTCAGTTTGGAATAAACGGTCATATTCTTGACGCACCGATTTTAACTTAGATAAATAAGCTTCAAAGTCCTGAAGGATCTGCTCCTGTTCTTTGAGCTTCCCCTGAATACTGCTCTTCCAATCCTGGAAACGATCCGGCTGCAAGACCATTTGCGGCCCTTGATTCGCAAAAAGCATGAAGGATGCTTGATGCGAAGCTGCCATCTCTTCACGGATAAAGATCGGCACCGCTGATTTAAGCAAGGTGTCCTTCATCAGTTCCGGCTGAATTTTATCAGCTTCGCGCCGGGTCATAATCAAACTATATGGAAGTAACGGATATTGCTCCAGTTCTTCCTCACGTTCAAGATACGGACGGTCATTTAAGTAGGAACTACCTAGCGTTGATTGAATCTTTAACGAATCGAGTGTATCTTTGACCGTCAGAATATCTGAATTGGGTAGCCAGTAGGATTGGTTCTGAAGTTCCACATCCATGAGCTGATTATAGTAATCCCTTCTGGAACGTTTAGTCTGTTGCTCTACTTCATCTATTTTTCGGATAAAACGTGCCGGGATAACATCTTGTTCTTCAAAAAGGCCAGTAGCTCCTAAACGATTATGCTCTTCATACATTTCCAGCAGTACAACGAGCTGTGACCATAATTGGGATTCTTTCTGAGTCTGTGACTCAAGCAGAACCCCAAGCTCGTCCGCTTCACGCTCATAAGAACGCCGTTTCTCACTCAGCTCAGCATGACTCTTATGCAGTGCCAGCTTCCGAATCTCTTCCTGCTTGTGCTGTTCTTCCAAGTCTCCAATGTCTTCAAGAATCGTTTTGGCCGCTGAGATCGTACGCTGCAGGGCAGCTGCCGGAGAATGGGCGGCATCCTGCCCATATTGGGCTGCGAATGCTCCGAGTTCTTCCGTGTATTGCCGAATAGATAAGGTCAAATCATTGATCTGATTATCCAGCCCGGCCAGCTCTACCAAGAAACTTTCCCTTTCCTTGCGCAATCTTCTCTCTTCCGCCGTTAGGTCTTGCTGTGCTGTCCCAAACTCTCTGATCGTTTGCTGCCAGAGATTAAACACCACATCCCACTGTTTCCGCAGCTGTTCCTTGGCTGCCTGAATGACCTCTTGCCGTTCTTTCATCTCCAGAGAACCTTCGATAGCTTGAATTTCTTTTTGCCACTGCTCAATTTGCCGGGTATGGAGCAACCGTTTAGCCAGAAAATAAGCTACTTCAAGCTTCTTCTCTTGCGCTTTGGAATCCTCCAGCCGACCACGCGCACGGCTCTGATCATCACTGAGCTTCTTAAACTCTTCTTGCTTCAGTTCCGTTTCTTCCTTGCTGCGTAAGTATTTAAGATTGTCTGTCTCAAAGCGCAATTGCTTCGCATCCTGATAACGTCCAGCCAGTTCATCAGCAATCTTACTTCGCTCAACTTCTGCATTTCTCTGCTCTTCATAGATAACCGTATAGATTTGGCGTCCACGTAATTCCGTTTCTTGAACTACGTTTTCTGCTTCCACGCCTAGTTTTACCAGCTCATAAAGTGGTGCAGCCATACTAAGAAACTCTGTATAGACCTGCTCCCGCTGTTCAAGCATCGGCAAGCGCTGAGCCACTGTTGCTGTATCGATAAACATCCGCTGCAGCGTATTGTCGTCTTCCTTTAATCCTTCATTCAGACTAGATCCGATTTCAGGAATAATCAGCTTTTCGAACAAGTTATGATTGGTGAAGGCATCATTCTTTTTAAAATAACCTTTGATACCGCCCTCTTCACCATTGATCCGCCGCATATTACGCCACTCGGCGATATGGATATCCCGGGTAGCCAGGAAGTCATAATATCTTTTCAAATCCGAGCTATGGCTGCCAAAAGGTACAATCTCTCCCCGCCGATCGCGCACAAATTGCTGGATCGTTTCAAAACTCGTAGGTTCAGCAGTCACCTCGTCAAATAACGGCAACGTTGATAGCGTAAGTTCAGCCGCTTCACCGTAATCTGTAAGTGCGTACAGCAAGTAATCCACTTTGATATCCTGCTGATCAAGCGAATTATGTGCCGTCATAGCGATTCCCGTGGTCATATACTCATTGCGCTCATTGTTGTCGAGATGCCATTCGATAGCTACGTGAAAAGTGTACGGTTTAAGTTGTTTTTTATGATTATGAAAAAAAGCCTCAACCTGGTTCTCACTGTCTTTGCCCCATGGTGTTTTGGGCATCAATAGCTGGAAAATGGATTGCAGCAGTACGCCCTTTCCACCGCCATTCATGAGCGTAATAAGCGTATTAGCGGGTCCCTCTTCGTTACAGAGGTCCAGAATCATGTCGTCGTATTTCTTGAGCATCTTCTCGTATTTAAGTCCTGTAATTCGTATGCGTTCAATCCGCGGCATAGGTAGCACCGTCTTTCTCAGCTAAAGTTCTTCCAATGAGGCTCTTTAATTCCTGGTATCGATCGACATCATGATATAAATAACGCATTCTCTCATAAAGCTCTTCCCGAGGAAAGATACGCTTCTCTGTCTCAGAGATGAATACGAGCTTCTCCTCCTCCAGAAGTTTCATGCCTTCATGAATCAGCCCAATTCGTGAGCCTGCGCCTCTGGTCAGAAGATCACTCTCTTCCTGACTCTTAGTCTGCATGTAAAGACTGGTCCATACCTTAAACATCGCTTGGATATCAAGCTGCCACTGCTGGCTGAATCGTCCTTCCTCATCCATCTGAATCCACGTCTGAAAGAGAGAGGACACTTGATCAGCAATTTGAATATAGGACATACTGTCCTGCCCAGACTTAAAATGAGTCTCATCCTGATCCATTTCGGCCAGAAAAACCAGAATAATAATATTGATAATATGTAAGTGAGTTTTACGCTCAACACGTGAATATTTGTTCTTCAACTGGGTGAAGTTGGTTGCAAACACTGATCCCAGCGGATTAACTAGCAGATGGAGACGGTGCCCGGAATTCATCACCCGACAGCCCCCTTCTTTAGCAACGTACTGAAGTGCATCATAAGTTCCTGCATCCTGAAGGCATTCTGCCGCTGCAGGGTCATCGAGAGGAATTACTTTTTTACGGAGCAATTCAAAAAATAGCCGCGAAGCTTGCTGTACCTGTTCTAATGTATAACTCATGTTAGTAACTTCTCACCTCTCCACGATCGTAATCATATATGGACTCATATCCAGACCAGGACACCGTACCCTTGAGGCTGGTTCTGGAGCAATGCTCGTCCGCAGCGTTTTGCCGCGTAAACTCTCCAACAGAAGATCTTCTGCAAGTACATATTGGATTAGCTGTTGGCATTCATCAGAAACGCCGCTACCACCTTCTGGTGCCTGTTCCTGCACTAAAATATCTGTATGAAAAAACTGCACCCACAGATCAACAGCATCCGGTGTGTTTGCCCACCCTGTTAGTTCTTCGGCGGAAAAAGCGTCTGCAGTAAAGGTAAAGCTTCCCTGCTCAGCCAAGGCAGCAAAAACCGGCTGCCACAGCTCTACTACTTTTGCCCATGGAATACCTTTAGGAATATATTGAACAGGCTCTGTGTCTACCTCATCTTCGAAATCATCCATCACTAAGTCGGGGATAAACCCTACCTCTTGTTCCTCCCAAGCCCAAGGAAGCGGATAAACGAAGTCCTGATTCGGAGCGAATAATCCGCTGAGCAGCAGTTCAAGACTGTCACCGCTTGGCAGACCCTCTTCTTTCACCCATTCCTCCCATACATGTGTACGGAAGTTAAACCCGGCTGCTCCCCAGAATAATTCAGGGAAGTTCAACCTTAAATTGGTCTCCATCTCAAAAATATTCAATACTACCTCAGCCAGCTCATCGTGTACACGCCTAGAAAGCTCGACTCGTTCAGAGAGAATACGGATCTCATTGAAGTCGATCACGTCTTTCTCATCATTGGCCAGCCGGGCCAGAGAACGGTGAATACTGTCAAAATGTTTGCGTTCCTCCTCGAACTGATGATGAATCTCTTCGAGTCGCTGATGCCGAGCTACTCCGAATTCACTAAAAATATGCTTCGGATTGCGGCGTAACGCATTGCGGTATTCTTGCTGTTGCTGGGTCATCTTGCGGACACGGGAGATCAGTTCATTAACATCCTGAAGAGCCCGAGTTACGCGCCCATGCTTTATATGCATTTGAATCTCGAGCAGTTTGATGCTGATCTGAAATTCATCAATAATCTCATGGCTCATAAAAATGAGCTCCATTGCATATTCAGAGAGACGATAGATGGTTCTGCCGTTCTCTTCCCAACTGCTGCGAGTCGCATCCTCGTCCACCGTGAAATACTTATATTTCTGCACGGACATTTGCCGGGTCACATCATCATAGAAAAAGGATTCGAAATCCCCACCATTCCCGCTCCACAATAAACCGTCCACGAGACGCTCTACGGATTCGGTAGTCCCAAGATTGGCGATATTAAAACGTTCCAGCGCAGTCCAAGTAAGCTCAATAATATCCTCTTTGGATCTTCTCTCATTCGATTCTAGCTCCAGATAATAGACTTGCAGCAGAACGCTTAAAGATACCATTTCTTTGTAAGGTTGGATTTCGCCAAGGTTCATGCCAGCCCCCAAATTCCACAGGGGATTCAATCGTTTGTTTCGTTCGCCAAAATCCGACCAATTCATCTTTCTGCTAACCTCGCCATCACTTCATAATTTAAAATTTCCTGCGGAACTCTCCGATCCTCTTCCAGCAATCGTTCCATATATGACTTTAGTTCGGGATAATTAGAGAATTCTTGAAGTACATTGTGTAGATGATCTGGGTTACAACTCTGGGGAACATTATACATATACGGTTCCTCAGTCAGTTTCATCATCTGCTCATAAATAGGGAGCGCCAGTCCAAGGTTTAAACCCGGATAACTAACCTTTAGTTTACCGTATATGTCCAAACCTGCTTTATCCATATCCCCGACATATAACAAGGTGGTTTGAAGGGGGTCAATATCCAATTCTTCAAGAAAGAGTAGGCTACTATCAATCTTCCAACCTTCACCGTAAATTAGCATGTCTGGAAACAGACCACAGATCTTCTTTTCACTAAGCATTAATCGTTTGGCTGAATGGAAAAATGACTTATTCTCCACAATAAGAATATTCCGAACGGGAACTAATGAACTGAAGTAAATAAATGGCTCCCTTGCGTTTACACTTTTTAAACTTTCCAGCGTAAGTTTAAGTCTAGTAAGAAATTGTTTACCTTCAGTTTCGGAGAGCCACTTCTCCTTACCAAACAGTTCCAGTGACCTTTCTTCTGTTGTAATGATTTCGCGATCCTTCGCCGTACGCAAAAAATTAGATACCTGCACAATCTGATCCCAAACCTCTTGTGTCTGAGTTTCAGGACGAATCAAGTAATAATGAAGATCCAGTAGATTCTGTACGCTTAACACGGCTGAAGGATCCCACCCCACTTGAGTTGAAACACTCTTATTTAACCAAAAATATGTATACATATAAGGCTGTTTAGAACTCATCGGACTGGACTTCACCGGTTCTAAGAAACCTTCAGCAACAAGCTCGTTTATACTATCCGCCAAAACACGAAATCCTCCGGCCCATAGATATTCTTCCTGTGTTTTATAAGCAGAACTAATGACTTCTTGTTCAATGCTGTCAAGATTTATTTTTCTTCTCCCTGTACGCACAGTTCCGTACTTATTCTCCAACAAATTAATTATAATTACTCTCAATTCATCACCCTCACTAAAAGAAATAAAACCCCTATACATCCTGTATAGGGTTCTGAAGCACGGGAATATATGTTTCTATTATAACAATCCTTCAAAGGTTATGCTATTTTTGTTAAACAAAATAATAGATTCTATTGTTTACACTTTCCTATCAAAAAAGAGGTTATACTACGGATTTTCACTTTAACACATAGACTATTTACAGTGTTAGGTATCGCTAGAACATAATTAGGGAAAAACTCCCTGAAAACAGTCGATATTGGCTCTAAATGATCTGAATTAGGGAATTGCTCCCTAAAAATCAGGGAAATCTCTTCATTTTCCACCAAATCAGCTAAATAATAGGGAGGTTTTCCCTAATTATTAGCCGGATGACAAAAGATCGCAGAATTACAGGGAGAAATTCCCTGATTTTTCTGTTGAAGCTTCATTAACCCTTATAGAATCCGCAAAAAAAGACAGCCCCAAAAACCATGAAATGGCTGAATGGGACCGCCCTTTTTTATTAACTACTCGGCAACTCCTGGCGTAAACGCCATACAATACTGCTCAAGTGTGCTATTAGGTAGAGGAATGACCTTAACCGTAAGGAACTGATAATGCTCATAAATGGGCAAATTGCTCGGTGTCTGTGTCTCTAACGTACATAACGTATTGCTCATACGACATTCCGCGAGTAGCGGTGTCATGATTTTTGATACATATCCTTGACCTTGATATTGATCCTGCACTGCAAGCATATCCAAATGTTTATACTTCTGATCCCCAAACATTGATAACCACAAGGAACTCATACTACACAAAATAGATAAACCACGTATAAATCCTCGCACCCCAATGATTCGGCAAATCGGCAATGACTTAATTATCGCAAGGACTATCTGTTTCATATACCTGACGTTCGAAATCACTGTCCCTGTCTGACGCTCCGAATGGAACACTAAAGCCACTGCTTCAAAGTTAGTAGAAGTCGTTAGTAAATCCGAATATGGATACAACATCTCAATGTAACGATGAAAAAAAATATTCAACACGCGTAATCGGGTTGATTCATCAGGCAAGATATGCTGATATAACGGATCATTTTTGGCAAATGCTTCGGCCAGAACACTGGCTGCTCTTGGAATATCATGCTGCTGAATTTTTAGTAATGTACTACAAATAGTTCCACCTCATTTAATAGTCTTACGAATTAGTATAACTCGTCCAATTGAATATGGCACGATGGTTCTATTGTCATTTCTTTATTGAATACGATATGATTGAAAAGATTACAAAAATACTGGGAGGTAAAATGGAAGATATTATACTGTGGCTTAAATACTTGTTTCTAGGGTTTGTTCAAGGGGCAACTGAGCCAATCCCCGTCTCTTCGAGCGGCCATTTGATCATCGCACAGAAATTGCTAGGCTTAAAACAAAATGGGCTATCATTTGAAATCTTAACAAATACGGCTTCACTAATTGCGATTTGTTTTATTTTCCGCAAAGATATCGGAAGATTGATCACTGGATTCGTTCAATTTATTCTGACCCGCAAAGAGGAATATAAGTCGGATTTCCTCTTCTCTTTGTACATCATCATCGGTACCTTGCCTGCGGTAATTGTTGCCTTACTCTTCAAGGATCAGATTGAGGATATCTTCTCGTCGGTTCATACCGTATCCATCGCCTTGCTGGTTACAGGGGTAGCTCTATGGTTGATCCGTAACCTTCGCGGACGTAAACAAGATGGTGACTTAAAAGCGAAGGATGCAGTTATAGTCGGACTTGCCCAAGCAGTCGCCCTTATTCCTGGGATAAGCCGCTCTGGTGCAACTGTCATCTCTTCCATCGCTGTGGGAATGAAGCAAGAAACTGCTTTACGCTTTTCTTTTATGCTTTATATTCCTGTCAGTTTGGGCGGACTCGTTATGGGCGCATCTGATATTGCCCACGACCCTAACCGCTCGCAGCTAGCCATTCCATACTTGATTGCATTTATTACTACACTTATCGTCACTTATTTCTCCATGCGCTGGTTTATGGGGATTATGGCTAAAGGTAATTTGAAGTATTTCTCTTATTACTGCTTCTTAGCTGGGATACTTCTCCTCATCTTTATGTAAGTCATAATTTCAATTAAAAAACCTCATGACAATCTCTGAGATCACAGAGAGAGCATGAGGTTTTTTAATATTATTTCAACATGGATATTACTTCATCGCTCGACCGGATCTTACCTATGCGAGGGAAGATAGTTTTGCATACATAATCATGCTCTTCTTTAGCCATTGCGGTCATAGCATCTTCTACAAAAACTTGATGATAACCAAGCTGATAAGCTTCTCTAGCAGTAGTATCCACACCAATCGAGGTAGAAATACCACATAATACGATCGTGTCTATACCGCGGCGTCGTAACTGCAAATCAAGATCTGTACCGAAAAATGCCCCCCACTGCCGTTTGGTAATCAGATGTGCATTTTTGATATTCGCTAATTCTGGTACGATGTCGTCCCAACCTTCTGGATAGGTCACGGAATTCATTTTCAAATCAGTTTTAGGTTTAAGCATATCTTGCCCATCTAGCCATGACACCCTCACCAGAACAACAAATCCTCCTTTCTCCGTAAAGGATTGGGCTAATTTGCTGGCATTCTCAACCACCTGAGCACTTGTATGCGGCCCCTGCTTTGGACTGTGGACAATTCCCTGCTGCAAGTCGATCACGACTAGCGCCGTTTTACTTGCCTCAATACTTTCAGATGCTAAGCTTGTTAATTCTTCCATTGTCTTCTCTCCGATTACTATCAATTTTTGTATACTACAATTACCCTATATTACCCAATAGGTGTCCCATTAGGTAATTTAATATCTGGCTTCAAGAGAACCACATCCCCTTTATCCGGTATTCCTCCAAGAACTAATACTTCTGATTGGAAACCCGCAATATTTCGAGCAGGAAAGTTAACTACCCCAATGATTTGTTGCCCTACAATCTCTTCGGCCTTATATCGTTTAGTAATCTGTGCACTTGATGTTTTGCTTCCGATATCTGGTCCAAAATCAATTAGGAGTTTAATCGCAGGTATTTTTGCTTTTGCAAAAAACTCCGCTTTAATAATTGTTCCAACACGAACATCAAGTTTTAAAAAATCATCAATAGTTACCATTTGCCATCCCCCTATTTAGCTAAAACATTTTCCAACTACTCATTCACTTATTTTGAATGTTGTACTTTAAAGATTTCGACCAAAAATACATTCCCATACCGAGTAAGGTTATTATGCCACCTAAAAACTGGAATAATGATATAGTTTCCCCTAATAATAGATATGCAAGGACTATAGCAAGAACAGGCTCACCAATAATCCCAACCGAGACAGTAGTTGCTCCAATCGACTTTAACAAAAGGTTAAAGATGTATTGACCAAAAATAGTTGGAATTATTGCAAGAAGCAAAAAATAAATCCAATCTGATGAAGCATAATTAATTAATGAGACATTATTTATCAAATTGTACACGAGCATAACAGTACCACCAATAAAAAAAACGAAAATGCTGTATATACTTGCATTGATTTTGCCGCTTACTTTTTGCCCGGCCAACAGATAGACTGAAGCAAAGAATGTGCCAATTAACGATAAACCATCGCCAATTAATGCATCTTTCGAAACCCATATGTCTCCCCATGCAATAACAATCGAACCTAAAAGAGCAACAATCAGGCAAAAAACGCTTAGCAGGTTAACATGTTCTTTGAATAAAAAGTAAGACCCCATCATAACAAATAGCGGCTGTAACGATAAGATCACCATGGAGCTTGCAACTGAAGTATAGACCAATGATTCCATCCAGAATAAAAAGTGTAACCCTAGAAATAGGCCGGATAAAATAACGATGACCCAATCTTTTTTATTCATCTCAGTAGAACGAGCCATTTTCCCAGATGTAAAACAGAGCATGATGATTACAGAAATAAACAATCTATACATCCCGGCCACTGAAGTAGGTGTATCTGAAAGTTTAATCATGATTGAAGAGATAGAAACGGACAAAATACTGATAAATAACAGAATAAACGGATGCAATAGTATAGGCGGTTTATTTGAACTAGCCATAGTTCCTCCAAAATGTGTGACAATCCCTGTGCACAGAATTGTATGATAAGTCTAGGCTGGATATAATAATATCACCGCCAAGATCAATATTGTGCAACTATATCTTTAATTTATATTGAAATATCGTCAAATAAGGAGAATAAGCACTTTGAAAAAGCAATTACACGAAGCCATTCAATTTCCTAATGATGCATTTCCATACATCATGTACACTCATACCAATTATGAATCTATTCCTAATGGCAGAGGGGTTAACGATCTACATTGGCACCAAGAACTACAAATTACTTTAGTGACCAAAGGGAAACTAACCATACAAGTCAACGGAATCAATTATGATTTAGAAGCAGGTCAGGCCATCTTTATTAATAAGAGCGTACTTCATATTGTTACATACCTTAACCAAGAGGGTGAATATGTTAGTTTTAACTTCCCAGAGAAGTTACTTGCTTTTTATTCTGATAGTGCAATGGAAAAAAAGTATGTACTTCCGTATACCAATTCATTCTTGTTAAGTTTAGAAATCAAAGGAGATAAGGACTGGCATAATCAAATCCTACAAATTCTTTGGGCTATGAAAAAAGAATTTGAATCGAAAAAAAAATGGGGATGGGAGTACGAAGTTTCTATCAAAACAGTCCAGTTATGGTTAATCCTTATATCAAATTTTTCTCTATCCTCTGAGGAATCGTCTAAATATAACAGACTCCAGCAAGAGAGACTACAATTAATGCTTAGTTTTATTCACAAAAACTATTCTAATAATTTGACATTGAAGGAAATAGCAGATACAGCACATCTAAGTGTATCGGAGTGCACTCGAGGTTTTAAGAAAAGTATCCATATGACTCCGTATTTCTACTTAATTAAATATCGCATTAATAAAAGCTGTGATTTGTTAATAGCAACTGACTACACGATAACTGAAATCGCACAGCGAGTTGGTTTCAATAACGCAAATCACTTTATCCAGTCTTTTAAAAAACACTTAAACATAACTCCTAAGGAGTTCAGAAAAATTAGAAATGAACGAACTTAAAAAACAACAAAAGCAGAGTCGATCGCTTTGTCTGACTGCCTTGTGTTAGCGTAATTTCGATGCCCTTCGTAAATCTCGAATATATTTCCAAGACACAAGCTTAATGTTTTCATTTTCTAATAGTCTATGATTTCGGGAACGCCATATAAACGATATCCCACTCTTTTCCAATAAAGTTACGTTTATATCTTCAACCTTTTCGTCCTGCATGAATTAGTGTTCAATTCTACTATATGATAAACTTGCAAGAAGTTATCTGCTATTTATCTATTAATAAAGGAGCGGAAAAATGAGATGGGCAAAAAGAAAAAAACATTACCCGCCAATTTTGCCGAGCTGGTTAAAACGAATGATATATCTGCCTTAAAAGAGGTATTTGAGCTATGCGAATGGGATGCCCGTGGGGGTTACAGCAAAGGTACCGCCCTCAGCTTCCGGCAAATACCGGATGAGATGGTTTCCTGGCTTGTGGAGCAGGGTGCTGACATCAACGCTGCCGACAACTATAAGCGTACCCCTCTTCATGCTCAGGCTGCAACCTGGTCCGGAAATGTCCCCTTACTCCTTGAACTAGGTGCAGATATGGAAGCTCTGGATTACCAGAATGAGACACCGCTGCACTCAGCAGCTGCTTCTTACAAAACAAAAGTAGTGCGTGATCTGGTGGTACGCGGCGCAAATGTCCATGCAGAAAATAACCGGAAAAACACACCTCTCGCCAAAGGATTATTACAATGCCGGAATATCGATATAGTTCACATGGCAGAAATCTCGCGAATTATGCTGGATGCAGGAGCAGTAATCACGCCGGAGATGAAGGAATCCGTGCGGCGTATCGGCAAGGATTTTGAATTCGTCAGAACAAATTACAATAAAGATCGACTGGATGAAACTGCAAATGCTCTCCTGGAGCTGTACCGGCAATTTGATGTCGAGCCTATAGCGAAACTGCAGAGACATGATGGAATCTCTCCTATCGAGGTAACGGCAACCGCATGGCCCGCACAGCACCAAGAGCTGTGGGATTTTCTCGTCCCTGCTTCAGGACACGCGACAACGGTGCAGGGTGAGGTTATCCGCATCACAGGGCGGGTGTCTCATGAAATCCTTAATAATGGCGGAGGAAACTGGGATGCCGATTACCGTAAAATGCTGGATGCACTGATACGGCATTTTAGCACGGGAACGCCTTTAGAGCCCGTCCTTCTTCAAGAGGCAACATCACTCGCCAAACGGTTCCGCAACATCGCTGGCAATGAGCAACCAGCCAGATTATGCGAGCTGGCGGTGCAATGGGTACTTGCCAATCCTCAGCCTATTTCTATGACACAACCCGATTATTCCCGTTAAGTCTATCCTGAATCCTTAACGTGTCTATTATCTAACTAAAGAAAACAAAGAAACGCCCCGAAGAAAAAAACTTTGGGGCATCAATTTACATGAATTCTAGATCCAACAAGTTTTAAGGATAATGACGAGAAGAATGTAAAGCACAAGAATCGTACCCGTTGATGTCCAAGGATTAATACAAACTGGAGCCTTTTTTTGTTCTTGAACGCCCCCAACACAGTTATACCCCATTTAAATCCCTCCCTAATTAATTTTTTCAAATTTCACAACAGCATATGACTATGTATCATCAAGTGATTGGGCATTAAACAACTTTGCCGCTTGTATCTAAGTCTATGATTCAATTCATTTTCTTTAACTTGACAAGCATACATAACTTTATGCTAATATAGACAAATCAATAACGTTGATATATCATCTATTCTTCAATTAGGAGAGATCATATGGATTCAAGAGAACCTTTAGGTTTGGTCATTCGAGATTTGCATTTAGAAATAGCAAATTATTTAACAAAGTTACTTGCTCCTTTTCGACTTGCACCTGAACAGCATCTACTTATGGCTCTGATGCTTGAGAAAGAAGGTCTATCTCAGAACGAGATTGCTGCTAATCTTGGTAAGGACAAAGCCAGTGTTGCCCGAATGATCGCCAGCTTAGAGAGCAAAGGTTACATACACAAAGTAACAAGTGCGCAAGATCGCCGAGCGGTAAATGTATATGTAACAGAAGAAGGACGGAAATTAGAGAATACTATAAATGAGGTGACGGTCAATTTAAACGAAATTATCGAGTCAGGATTATCTGCTTCAGATTACTCAACGTTAAAGACTTTGCTAACACATGTGCTGAATAATGTAAGAAGTGCTTAAAGCATTTCTCTCCCCCATATAGTTGATATATCATCTATCATGCAAAAATAATACGAATCAAAATTCTGAAAAGAGGTTCATCATTATTATGGAATCATCATCAACTGTTCAAGTTAAACGTCCAGCCCTCATGGCCTTCTCGCTTATGTTAGGTGCATTCGTCGGGCTATTTAGTGAAACCGCCTTAAACATGGCTTTTACAAATTTAATGGATGAATTTTCAATCAACGCCTCAACGGTTCAGTGGCTAACCACAGGATATTTACTTGTATTAGGTATCCTCGTTCCAATATCCGCCCTATTAATGCAATGGTTTACCACTAGACAATTATTCACAGCTTCCTTGCTATTATCTATCGTCGGTACATTAATTGCTGCCCTCTCGCCTAATTTCACCTCATTATTAATTGCACGATTAGTGCAAGCCTTAGGGACAGGCTTATTGCTTCCATTAATGACCAATATTATTCTTATTATTTTTCCTGCACATAAACGCGGAACTGTCATGGGAATGATGGGGCTCGTTATTATGTGTGCACCGGCACTTGGGCCTACTCTATCTGGTTTAATTGTAGATCATTTTGGGTGGGAGTATATCTTTTGGATAAGCTTACCTTTATTGTTATTTACATCAGGTTTCGGATTAACATTCATTAAAAATGTAGCCAACATCACAAAACCTAAAATAGATATTTTATCCATCTTGCTTTCTACTTTTGGATTTGGTGGAATCGTCTTTGGTTTTAGTAACTTTGCTGATCATTCTTTGAGTGAAATCATTGTTTTGCTGCCTCTTATTGTTGGTTTCATCAGCTTAATCTTGTTTGTATTACGGCAATTTAAATTGGAAACCCCAATGCTGAATTTACGGGTATTTAAATATCCCATGTTTACGATAGGTCTTATAATGCTCTTTTTAGGAATGATGATCATTTTATCTTCTGCAATTTTATTACCTTTATATTTAAAAGGAGGTTTATTGTTATCGGCCACAATGGCTGGTACTCTACTTCTTCCAGGCAGTGTTATTAACGGGGCTATGGCTCCAGTTACGGGTAGAGTATTCGATAAATACGGTCCGAAATTATTGCTGCCGCTTGGATTTTTTATCGCAACCATTGCTGGTTTTCTATTTACAAGAAACTCTACTGAAACCAGTAGCCTAACCTTTATTTTAATACACTGCGCAATGTTTATCGGATTAGCTATGGTCATTATGCCCGCTCAAACCAATGGGTTAAATCAATTACCCGTGAAATACTATCCGGATGGGGCTGCTGTTATGAGTACACTTCAGCAAATTGCAGGTGCTCTTGGTACAACGTTCGCTGTTACGCTAATGTCTAGCGGACAAACACGATTCGCAAACACACATCCAACCGCTGCACAGCCTGAAATATTAACCGCTGGAATTACACATGCTTACTTATTTATCGCAGCAATTGCAGGTATTGGATTGATTATATCGTTATTTGTGAAGCGTATTCGAGTGTATTGATTTGTATGTGAAAAAGACAGTGGACATGAACTGCCCGCTGTCTTTTTTTTAAGTATAACCCTAAGGCTTTAACTCATATGTTTTTCATAAAAAACTAATGTTAAGTTGTCATTTATTTTTTTGGTTTCCCCCGTGCTTCTATACCCTAACTTTTCATATAAATAGCAATTCCTTTGCTCCTGTATAATACTATCCAGCTCCCATTTCTTTGCATCTTTATATCTCTGTTCAATCATTGCAAAAACCTGCTGGGCAATCCCCTTCCCATGATGTTCTGGCAATATAAAGATGATGCTGACCCGATAAGCTTTATTATCCTTTTTAACGATACGGACACCGCCCACAGCAATATCAAAATACTTAATCATATAATAATCTGCAAAAGACTGATTAATTCGATCCCTGATTTGTTCCACAGATTCATTGGCTGGGCTGGTTTCATAATCTTTATATTTCTCCAGCAATGGCATAAAGGCTTTTACTTGCATTTCATGAATAAACTCTGCGTCGCTCGCGTCTGCTTTACATAAAGAAATCTCCATAAAGTTATACCCCTCCGAAAGTTAGTAAATATATAAGCTGTCAGATATTCTTTTTATCCTCCGGTTTAGAGAAATCTCTAAAAGAGCCCAAGATCCCCGTAAACAGTCCAATTAATCCAATAAAAACGCCTATCCCGCGACGACCTCATAGGCCAATATCACAACTACTCCAAACAATGTAATGTGAAGACCAAAAATTTGAGTTTGTAGCACACTAGGCCGGATAAAATCTAATAATGCTCCTGCGTGAAACATTACAACAACTAGCACAATTAGAGCGGTTAAGATCCATAATCCTAAACTAATCATCCTTACCTCCATTAAAATTTATTATTCACTAGGCACTCCTGATTTCAAATAAAGACACTTGAGCCTCCCGGCTCCAGCGTCTCATCATGTTGATTTATGGTTTGTTTTTGGGAAGGATATAGAGCGTTCCGTCTTCTTTATATTCAGCATAGGCAATATCCTCAATGCAATTATAACCCTGCTCTCTGACGCGTTCCTGAATCTGCTCCTTGTTCATCGATCTGCCCCGCATGGACTCTTCCAGTACCCTGCCTTTATCAATAACTGTTATGGAAAAAGCAGAAGACTGCTCAGCTTCAGACTTGCGCATAACCGATAGAGAGCCGTTCGTTTCAAGCAGAGCATACCGTACTTCACTTAGGGAAAAGATATTTTGTTGCCTCAGCATGAACAGCAGTTGGGTATACTCAATATCGTATTTCTCCAACAAATCCTGATTCACTTTGCCATCGTCAATTAGCAGCACTGTCCGGCCTTCCGCCATGTTCCCGAATTTCACAAAATAGGTGGTCACCTTTTCGAACAGATAAGATAATGCGGTCCAAATAAAAAGAGCAAACAGCAGATGCCAGATCTTCACCTCATCATCATATATCGTATTGCCGACAATTTCACTTAAAATCAATGAAGACAGAAAATCGAGTGGTGTCAATTGACTAAGCGTCTTGCGGCCGGTAATAAAGGTAATGATCCACAAACCAAAAAAGCTGATGACCAATTTGACGCCTATAGATACAAATATCTCCATTGCTGCACCTCCAGATGGGACTCGCACAGGCTCGTTACCCTTTTTACACGAAATCCATTCATGAGAGGTATTACACACTCCTAGTGGGGTATAAACAGCAAAGGATACTCTCTGCAACTTGCCTATGTTGGGATATTTATAAGGAACGTTGTCCCTTTGCCTTTTTCACTATCGACTTCAATAGTTCCTTTCACTTTATCGACGGTACTGTAGACCATAAGCATACCCAGCCCCGTTCCTTCTGCTTTAGTGGAATAATACGGCTTACCGAGTCGCGATATTTCATCTTTAGTCATGCCGACTCCGTTATCTTTGATACTGATCATAATATTTTGTTTTTTTTCAAATATATCGATAAATAGCGTACCGCCATCGGTTTCCTTCATCGCTTCTATACCGTTTTTATATAAATTAATTAGACACTGCTGAATCTGGTTTCGGTCATAGTTTTTATTTAACGAATTATTAAAACTAAATTGGACATCTACTTTGTGCATAGTGGCATAAGGCATTATGATATTTTTAGTATATTCTGATTCTGCCTTCATATTGGAGTAAACCATGTTTTCAGATTGTGGCTTGGCAAAGGAGAGATAATCACTTACAATTTTTTCTGCTCGCTGTAGCTCTTGTAGAGATAACTCTACAAAGCCCTTTTCCTCTGGCGTCATCGTTTTAGATTTATTTAATAGCTGCAAAAAACCACTAGTCACTGTAAGTGGATTTCTGATTTCATGGGATACACTTGCCGCTAGCTCGCTGACGACATTTAATCTTTCCGATTGGACAATCCGTTCCCGATTTTTAATATTGGAGATAATTTTCTCAATCAAAATCATAATGACACTCATCACCCCAACATGAGTTGTCAACGCATTTAATGAAAGAATCCAAAATTGCCTGTCTAAAGAATCCTGAACAAAACCTAAAATTAACAGATAAACCCCCATAATTAGCAAAGCAATCAGACTTGCCGCAATCACACGGCCCTTCGATGGTAATTTTAAAAATCTATTTTTATATAACGGCACCAAAATCAGAATCGCTGTCGCAAATAGAAACGAATAAAATACTCCACCTCCACCCACATAGAATCTGTAAGCATTCAAAATAATATATAGAGGAAGAACGTTCCTATATCCTCCAAACAGTGCCACAATAATAAACGGAATGTACCTCAAATCAAAAATATAGCCAATTTCAAGTCTGATAGGTTTTGCAATACAGAGACTCATGGTCACTGCAGACATAAAAACGAGAATCAATCTATTGTAGGAATAGGCCCGATTCTCAAAGAATATTAGAAATGTTAATACTGGAAAAAGCAAAAACAAAAAATTTAAAAGTAGGGTTTCAAACAAGAGATGACTTCCTTTCAGCCTTTTACTGCGTAAATGAATATATTCAAGGTTATATTAAGAGTTTTAGATCATTACCTAAGCTAACATTATAAGTCACAGTATTGACTATACACTATGTATTTCTCAACCATTTTTCAAATAATCCCAAAAAATCATACTATAGAACCACAATTAGCAAAAAAATACAGACATGTGAAGTCTGTGTGGGGTCATCAATTTTCGTATTCCTGAATATCTAAATTGTAAACTGTACCTTCGTAGTTTTTAAGGGCTCATAAATCTAGAGCTGCCACCTTTCTGTATCTGAGAGAAGGAGAGGATTTCATTGCATCCCATAACCGTAATCGAAATTGTAACGTCGGTTGGGTTTGTCCTTGTCATTTTTGTTATAGTATTAGTTTCACCTACGAGGATTAGAAAACTCGGTTTAATCGTAGCCTCTATATTAACATTACTTTTGCTTTTATCCTTTGCGATTCGTCCCGTTTGGATCCCACCAGAAGGCAAATCTCCTGAGGAAGGAACGCATTCGGAAATGAATCATTAAGTTGTCTTTCACAGAAAACAGCCATCCCCTCAGGATGGCCAGTTTTTATTTCACTAAAAATCCGTTAACTGTGATATAGAGCGGAGTCAAACTAACTTCGCTCGGATCTCCACTTTTGATAATAGCAATGGAGACAGCTATAAGCAATATTTTCCGGAGAAGAAATAAGTACTACAGCCTAAAAACAATTTGATTTCCTGTCTCATTGTTCTTGAAGGGTTTACCATGTTCCCTGAACTCTAATATAACACCTGAAGGATCGTCAGAAAGCGGTGGAGAAATTACGTAATTATAAGAAGCTTGTCCGGTTGAACTTCCGCCATTCATCATTCGACTATCATATTCTTCTCCTATAAACAGCTCGAAAAAGCTATGGTTATGAGAATTTGTTGGAAGCTCAGTTGTCATGTCCCAATCTATATTAAGGGTGACCACACTAGCATTACTATATTGGCGTATAGAGGTCAGTGTATAAAAAAATCCATCTTTCTCAATTGATTTAAGAACTGCAATATGTTTTCTAAAATCAATTGGCTCAACCATCGGTTTAAAATGATCTTCACTTAGCAACATCCCAAATACCGCTTTCAAAAAATCCTCATAGAGCTCATAATTTTCTGCCCATTTAGAGATAGATTCAAACGGTGGGAATCCTGGATTATTATTCGAGATTTCCTTTCGTTGCTTGATCAATGCACATATTTGCTCGTCAATATCCTTAATTTGCAGATCGTAATGTTCGGTTGGTCGTACAAACGGCATCCTTTTCATTTTGAACCTCCTTTTTGCACAAATGCAAAAGAAATCTCAGCTTCACATACAAGCTCACTATTTACTGTTGCGGTGCCTTTGCCTTTTACAATTTCACCTTTCATCCGATTGACTTCGAATTCAAGAAGAAGCTGATCCCCAGGCGTTACTTGGCGCTTAAAACGGGCATTATCAATGCCAACTAATAACCCTATCTTGCCCATCAGCTTCTCGTTTTTGCACATTGTGATTCCGCCTACCTGGGCTAATGCCTCCACAATTAAAACACCCGGCATAACAGGATGCTCAGGAAAATGGCCGCTAAAAAACGGTTCATTAATGGATACATTTTTAATACCTACTGCTCTTTTGTTCTCCTCCAGCTCTATAATTCTGTCCACTAAAATAAACGGATACCGATGAGGAATAAGTTCTACAATCTGCTGTATATTTAGCATAATTCCCGTCTTAGCCTCCTAAAATACTTTTTGGGTAATTTTAACATTAGAAGTGATTTTGTACTACTCAAAAATACCCGGACAACTGGCCTATAACATCACTTCTGGAGATCCTAAAAAAACAACGGCAACCCTGGACTAGAAAATAAAGTCCACGACTGCCGCTTTTTATTGATCTATTGTACCCTAGCTTAAGATTCAACTCGATTAACAAACACCTGTGTCTTTCTCCCTGCTTCAATTCGTTCAGTGAATTTTCCGCCAGTGTATTCCTCTATCACCTTTTTCCAAAAGCGTTGTGCGGGCTCGTTATTATCTATTTGGTAAACTTCCCATTGCCCCTTATGTATATTAAAAATATCTTTTGCAACTAGTCTACCTAATCCTACTCTCCGATACTTTTTTATAATAAAAAACTCTGCAATGGAAAAGTATAAATCATCATCTCTATTTTTTAATTTGACTAAAACGAATCCAGCATTTTTCCCATTCAGAGTTAACAGATATGGGAAATTCGAGTCCTCTGTCCAGTAATCATTGAGAGGATAATCATTAAATTTTCCGTTTTCTTCAAGGTGTAAATCCATATACTCGGAGAAATCATACATATAAAATTGCATTAGGTTGTTGAGGATTTCTTTTTCTTCAAGGGTCGCCCTTTTAATTTGATAGTTCATCTAAAAACCATCCCATATCTATATTTTATCTAATTAGTAACGGACTCTTCTATTTTCTCGGATAAGTTTCTTCGCATCCTTTTGAAATAAAATGATTGTTGTTGTACGCTTCAATGGATTGATTCCCAATTACTTTGCAGTAATATTTTACCACTCAAGAATACTCTCTTTCAACTTTACAAATTTTCACTTTGTAATTTTGGTACCATTCTTTCTTACCTTTCTCCTGAGCAACTTTGTGAGATTGATGCTGTTTCCAGTTCCTAATCGCGTCCAAGCTCTCCCAATAAGAAATCGTAATACCCGCTCCTGAAGAATCCCTGACACTTTCCACTCCTAAAAACCCAGGTTGCCCGGACGCAAGCTGCTCCATTTTTTCAGCCATAAGGTTATATCCGTTATCCCCGTCCGTACGTTGACTTGAAAATATGACTGCATAATAAGATCCATTTGATTCATGAACCATTCCGCTCAAACTCCCCTTTAATCGTAGATGTTTTTATATAAAACAGATTATACTATTATAATTAAGATAAAAATAATGAATATTAATTGTTAGTTTAATGAATTTTTTTCATACATTATTGAGGAGAGAAATCATTATGAATCTTTTAAAATATCAAATTTTCAGTAAGGTAGTTGAGATCGGCAGCATTACCAAAACAGGAGAGATATTAAATTTAACACAATCAGCCATCAGTCATGCGCTTTCTAGCTTAGAAGCTGAATTCGGACTGTGTCTTCTCATAAGAAACAGATCGGGTATCCGGTTAACCAACGATGGCGAACGTTTAATCCCACATATCAGAGAAATCCTGCAACTTAATGAAAAACTCAATCAAGAAGTAGCTGCATTAAAGGGTGTCGAAATCGGAACTGTGAAAATAGGTACTTTCTCTAGTGTATCGATCCAATGGATGCCCCAAATCATTAAACAATTTCAAAATCAGTTTCCACATATTGAAATAAAACTACTTGATGGTAACTACTCTGAAATAGAAGAATGGATTGCCGATGGAACCGCTGACTTGGGATTTGTTAATCTGCCTACTCGAGATGCTTTTCATGTGGTCCCTCTTCAAAAAGATAGGATGGTCTGCATTATGTGGCAGAATCATCCTCTCGAGCGCCAATCAACCATCCGCCTTGAGCAATTGATTGATGAACCTTTTATCATGCCCATTGCGGGTTGTGACACCGATGTAAAGCGAATTTTCTCGCAAAATAAACTCACACCCACGATCAAATATGAATTAGAAGATGATCATGCCATAATAGCCATGGTACAAAATGGTTTAGGGTTAAGTATTCTCCCAAAAATGATTTTGTCCCATCTCCCCGACAATGTATGTTATCGCCCATTGGAAGGCGAGTATTATCGTTCTATTGGTATTGCAGCCGCCTCCATTAAAAATGCCTCTCCAGCGGCAAAAAAACTAATTGAATTCATAACACAATGGATCACCAACGTGCCCATCCCTCCGCATTACCGTGATTTATGAGATGGCTCAACGCGCTGTCTGTAACGGCAAGCTTTAAGGCTATCCTTCGCAGAGTAGTCCCTTTTTTGATCCAGCATTAACGTTAGCGTCAGGGGAAACGATTCTTCACTATGTATCTTTTGAGAAATTCACAACTCCCGGGACACGATAATTTGCACAACATAGAGAACAGCCTGCTGGCTGTTCTCTATCGCTGTCTGCCTTAGAAGCACGTGAACGAGCTAATCCGATTCAAATCAATGCCGAAGTACGACCAGAAAAAACCGTTCCATCTGAACCCTGCAATAGAATTACGTCCGACGAATACCGGAAAGAACCAGAATTGCTCGCCGTTGTTCAGCCAAATGTATGTGTTGCGGAACAGGCAGCGTCTGATCCCGCCGGGATCAATGGCAAATGTGGTAGACGACATTTGTGGCACGAATTGCGGTGGAGGAGCCGTCGGCGCTTGAACGCCTCCCGGTGCACCCCCCGGAAATTGTCCGGGGGTTCCACCCGGAAACCCTGGTCCTCCTGGCACGCCAGGTCCGCCTGGTCCGCCTGGTCCGCCTGGGAATCCTGGAAATCCTCCGCCGGCACCCGGTGTTGGAAAAAATCCCATATGTGATCGCTCCTTTCAATGAGTAGGCATAATCATCATATGCATTCGCGGAGAGAGCGTTTGGGCGCAATAGGCGTTTTTTCAAAAAATGAAAATCAACAATAAGATCTAACATAGGCACTATCAGAAACCTAACTTGCCTCTACTTATGGTACGTTCAGCGCATTAGATAAACTGACCAATTACACTCAGCTTTACCTGCAGAATTTATTCCGTCCACATCACTTTACTAAGTTCTTAACTTTAATATTGAATCTTCACTGATGTGATGTAGATGCCTGGTCAGCCTTCACACAATCAATAGCGACAACGAATGCAATCATGAGCGTCTCCATCTCATCCTTCAATATTTGAACCTTATAGCTATCCCCCCAAGTGAACCATTCCTTGTTCACTTTACCGATGACTACACCATGCTGTAAAACCTGAAAATCCATGTCCCACCAGTTACCATGTACCTCAATGTCAGCCGCATCAATCGTATAACGTGCTTTAAAGAAAGAAAACTCCTTCTTAATCGTCAACACCTCTCGACCATCTACTTCTACAAAAAACTTTGGTAAAAAACTGAACACTTTTTTCGTAATAAGTGCGACTTCATCTCTTGTTGTATTCATGATGGAGAATGTCTTGGGAATTTGCATAAAACTGCCCTCTACGTAATAGACATCTTGCTCCTGCTGATTCTTTACCGTGAATTTACCACTTAGACTGAATACCTTTTGTTTTATATAAAGTTGCTTCATTCTAAGCCTCCTATCGTTCCTCTTAGTTAACATCATTTTAGACAAATGTTATAGTTGTTTTGTCATAATAAAATCTATTTGTTCTTCTTCACCCATATAAAAAGAATGAGTTCCTGTATGAACAAACTTCATTTTTTCATAAAAGCTAATAGCGTTTTTATTTTTTTCCCAAACCCCTAACCAAATCTTCTCTTTATTACATTGTACCGCTATTTCTATAGCTTTATTTATTAGATATTTCCCAAGCCCCTGTTTATGAAATTTTTTTCTAATATAGATCCTCTCGACTTCAAGTGAATCGTTACCCATTACTTCAGATTGAGCATCCTCGGTGTTAACCTTTAAATACCCAGCGATTTCTTCATTAAAATAAATAAAATAGAATTCTGATGAGCTATCCGACAATTCTTTTTCTAATTGTTTTAAGTTAAATGCTCTATCCAGGTAGGCCTTCATATTTTCAGGTGAATTTTGATTACTAAATGTCTCATTAAATGTTTCAACACTAATTCCTTGAAGTGAACCTAGATCTTCGACCGTGCACTTTTTTATATTGATAGCCATATTGTTTTCTCCTTTTAAAATATCAATTTACAAATAAACTCTTATTTCGAGCTCTAATTATATGGTGTTATGCAGATGTGACAGGAAAATAGTATACCATAATTGTTGTATTTGCAACAAAAAAACTAAGGATTTACCATTCATTCTACCTATTAGCGTATTGGGGTAATCAGTCTCTATACGGCAGTCAGAACTCCAAAAGGGGAAGCGAACGAGGTTTTGGGGATTCGATGATGGATGACGGTTACTTTCGGACCCAGTTGATGTTATTTGCGAATATTTCGGTTTTGAAGCAAGGTTTCGGACCCCAGTGCAGTTATTCCCCCGAAAAGGCTGCTTTCGGGGTGTTTTTCAGGCTAATAACGGCTATGCGGTCCGTTAGGATTCCAAAAGTGAGATATGACGCGTCTAAGGGGCATCTGAGTCCGTTAGATGCTTCCGGGCGCGCAAATGTGATCCAAGAATGTGTGGCTTGGGGATTCGATGATGGAAGATGGTTACTTTCGGACCCAGTTGATGTTATTTGCGAATATTTCGGTTTTGAAGCAAGGTTTCGGACCCCAGTGCAGCTATTCCCTCGAAAAGGCTGCTTTCGGGGTGTTTTTTAGACCAATAACGGCTATGCGGTCCGTTAGGATTCCAATAGTGAGAGATATGACGCGTCTAAGGGTCATCTGAGTCCGTTAGATGCTTCCGGGCGCGCAAACGTGATCGAAGAAAGTGTGGCTTGGGAATTCGATGATGGAAGATGGTTACTTTCGGACCCAGATGACGTTATTTGCGAAGATTTCGGCTTTGGAGCAAGGTTTCGGACTCCAGTGCAGTTATTCCCCTGAAAAGGCTGCTTTCGGGGTGTTTTTCAGGCCAATAGCGACTATGCGGTCCGTTAGGATTCCAAAAGTGAGATATGACGCGTCTAAGGGGCATCTGAGTCCGTTAGATGCTTCCGGGCGCGCAAACGTGATCGAAGAAAGTGTGGTTTGGGGATTCGATGATGGATGGCGGTTACTTTCGGACCCAGATGACGTTATATGCGAATATTTCGGCTTTGGAGCAAGGTTTCGGACTCCAGTGAAGTCATTCCCCTGAAAAGGCTGCTTTCGGGGTGTTTTTTAGACCAATAACGACTATGCGGTCCGTTAGGGTTCCAAAAGTGGGATATGACGCGTCTAAGGGTCATCTGAGTCCGATAGATGCTTCCGGGTGTGCAAATGTGATCGAAGAAAGTGTAGTTTTTTTTGGGGGATAGCGGAGGTGACAAAAGTAGAGGGTTCTTGATGATGGAGGAAGCAAACGAAGTTTCAGGATTCGCGGATGGAGAAAACGAGCGACGTTTGGGGGACGATGATGGAGCAAAAAAAATGAGGTGCCCCAGCAGCCATTTTCGGCTTTTAGGACACCCATCCTTTCCGCTGTGCGCATAAAGCGCAGTATGGTGGACTGGTAAGAGCCCGGTTAAAGCCATCTCATAAATCTTTTTTTAGATAGTTTAATCTGATTACTTTCGGCCCATGCGGTTAGTTCTTTCATTCCCTTGTATTCTTCGTCAAGAAAACTAAAACATAATTTATAGGGAGGAAATTTGTGATCTACAGGTTTAATGCCTATTACGGGTATGAAATAGCCCTTTACATAAATATTATCAATTTGATTCGCTTGAATTTCTTTGTTTTCTACTATTATAGCGTCCGGATGAATTCGAACCTCAATGAACTTTCTAATCGTAATGATCCTATAGAGCAATATGATTACAACAATCAGACAGAAAGCCGACCATATATAACCAAAATAAAGTAATACTTTATACTCCATATTATTTCTGGTATTTAACATTAGTATGCCACTTGAAAAAATCATAGAAAACAGAAGCGACATTAACGACGGACGACTCACCTTATAAGCACCTATATTTTCCATAACCCCCTCACTTTCTCAGACTATTATAGCTTACTATATTTCATAAATTATGGATATGGCACTTCTTTTTAATCCACAGGAATCTCAATGACCTTGTTATATTCCTTCATATAATGTATTCCTTCTATCAGAATACTTTCAGGTTTCGTTTGTGTATCAAATAATAAGGTGCGTTCCTTCATGAGTTTACCGTTCGTTTGTTCTGACTCTTTTTGATTAATTGTTGTTTTTAAAGCCGTGTTTTCGTTAGCATTTTCTATAGACACACCATCCAGCATTACATCCTCATCTGTAGCAATAGTTACTTCAATCCCTTGAGCGGTCTTGGTCACATCTTTAATCCATAATTCTTTATCCCCTAGTAGAATCGGCTCATTACTATCAGCATTTAGAGGATACTTCTCTTCCAGCTTCTGATATCCAACAAACTCTTTAACAACCAGCTGCAATGAATGTAATTCTTTTGGCAAGGTGTCATAACGAATATCAAATGATCTCCCACCCAGCGAGGTTTTATTGCTACTACCTAATATTTCTACAGGCTTTCCATTGGCAATTAATTGAATGCCTTCTAACCCTAATCTTATTCGATCGAAATTCTCGACATTCATACTCCCTTTAATCACAGTCATGGTGGGTGTGGCCGTGATCGACTTGAAGGTAATTGATCCTTTGTCGGCTTTGACCTTTTTATTAATCGACTGTTTGATCTGAGTCACCATCGCTTGATTTGGATTATAAGAAAACGTTATGCTCCCTTCACTCATCTGCCCTTTCTGTGGAGGTCCCCAGTAATGAAGTGTTAGTTTTTTCGAGAATGGGCTTACGCTATCAAATGTCATCGTGCCTTTTATTTCTGTATGTTCGTCGTTGATTAAAGATACGCCGCTTCTTATGTTGGAATTCGTGAGAAACCCTTCTATTTTTGAAGGACTAAAATGATCTCCCGTCTCCTCTATTCCCTTAGGATTGTTTAACGTGTAATACACAATAAATTGATTGGCATCTGCCATAATTCCGTTAATCGTAAGTTCTGTTCCATCTGCTAACGTCGTCTTTTTGTCTATGCTTTGTCCCATTCCTTGTTCATTGAGTTGTTGTAAAGTTCCCTCTAACACCTCATCAAAACCAAATAACTTTTTTCCATAATAAGCGAAGGCATTATAGCTGTTTCCAGAAACTACTATCACTAATATAATGACGGCTGCAATCTTCCAGAGGGGCGAGCTTTTTCTTTTTATTCTTTTTGGAGGTGCCGAGTCTAAAGCATTTCTTAATCTCATTTCTAAACCCTCAGGTGCAGTTATGGACTCTAAGTTCCTCTTCTCATCCACTAATCGTTGTTCGACGTTATTGTTCATCAACATCACCTCTGTAATGATTTTTCAGCGTTTGTAATCCATTGTAGATCCTTGATTTAACAGTTCCGATCGAGACCTGTGTGATCTCAGCTATCGTTTGATAATCGAGATCATGAAAATATTTCAATTGAATTGCTTCTCTTTGCTGCTCGTTCACATGTAACAATAACGCCTGCATATCCATTTGCTGTTCACTTTTATGATAAGGATCGCCTGATGTAACATCGGCTTTTTCCTTCTCGTCAGTGATGCTCCAGTCCTCTAATAACACCAGCTTGCTTCGCTTATGAAGTTGCCTTTTACAGCCGTTTACCAAAATCGTCTTACTCCAGCTGTAAAAAGACTCCTCTTTCTTAAGTCGGTCAATCTTCTCGTATAACGTAACTATCATTTCCTCCATGGCATCCATAGCATCATGCGCATTTCCCATATAGCTGTACGCAAGCCTATAAAAAATATCTTTTTCATACATGATTAATTGCAGCAAAACTTCTTTATTTCCCTTTTTAGCTTTTTTCACCAATCGAACAACATCCATGCCTTCACCTCTCTCCCCTATATGAGTCAGGAGCACTGTAAAAAGTTCATCTTCATAAAAAATTTTTATATATCGTGAACTATTCAATCCACCTAAACTGTAATATTCAGGAAAATTTCACTCAGACATACCCAAATCTAGTTGATTTTAAACGCTTCAATGTAATAGAATGAACTAATCTAAAAAGAAAAGGATGGGCATAAGCAATGCCGTTTAAAGAACCTCGTACACTTAGTAAAAGATCTCTGCTATTCTTCTCTCTCATTATGCTTGTAAAAAGCTATTTTGCCTGGTACTTTCTATTTGAAGATGGCCCTACTTGGACCACTTGGCTTAAAGAAATCCCTTTTGTACTTCTAGTCTTTTGCTTGATTGAATGGTTCGCTACGAAACGAAAAATTGCAATTTACATGCTTGTCAATGTATTGATTACTACTCTATTTTTCTCATTAATTGTATATCATAATCATTTTGGCATCATTGCTACTTCGCAAGTATTAGATCAGGTCAAACAAGTGGGAGCCGTAAAGAAAAGTATATTTTCGGTCCTTCGTCCTCAATATATGCTTATCTTTGTGGATATCATTGTCATCAGCTTGGTGATGTTTAGAAAACAGAAAGCGCTGGATTGGAAAAAAGCTATGTCGCGCAAAAGTAACCGTAAAGCGGTGGCAGTCCTGTTCTGTATTTCCATCATCATTTGTGCAATGAATATTTTTCCAAACCGTGCCAGTATGAACGAAACGATTAAAGCGGAACAAATGGGCATTCTTAATTATGAAGCCTACTCTCTGCTAGCTGATCAAGAGGAAGAACAAATTGACGTTTCTGAGATTACGCAATCCACTATTGATAAAACTAAAGGAATTCAAGCTAGCTCTAATCCGGTTTTATTTGGAGCCGCCAAAGGAAAAAATCTAATCATTCTGCAAATGGAGTCTTTCCAGAACTTCTTAATCAATCTAAAGATTGATGGACAAGAAATCACACCAAATATGAACAAGCTTGCCGCCAGCAGCTTCTACTTCCCGCGTTTCTACCAGCAGGTTGGACAAGGCAACACTTCAGATGCAGAGTTTATTGTGAACACTTCTTTTTATGTACCCCCTGATGGTCCAGCTACCCAAATGTACGCTCCTAAAGAGCTACCAAGCTTACCCAAGCTGTTGCAAGCACAAGGTTACGATACGGCAACATTCCATACGAACGAAGTCGACTTTTGGAACCGTGGTGAGCTTTATAGTGCTTTGGGATTCAATCGTTATTATGATAAAACTTACTTCGGGGAAGAAGACACTGTATTCTATGGCGCTTCTGATGAAGTTTTGTATGAAAAAACAGCTGCAGAGCTGGCAAGAATGGATCAGAATGAGCAACCTTTCTACTCCCATGTAATTTCGATGTCATCTCATAATCCGTTCTCCATCCCAGAGGATAAATACAAAATGACACTTCCAGAGCGATTCGAAGGAACGCTTGTTGGCGATTATATTCGGGCTCAGAATTATGCTGATTATGCGCTGGGACTTTTTATCGATGAGCTCAAACAAAACGGTGTGTGGGATAACAGCTTGATCGTATTGTACGGGGATCATCGTGGACTGCCTATCTTCTCTCTAAAAGAGGATGATCATCTCCTACTGGAAGAGATTCTCGGCCATGAATATTCGGAACGTGAATTGATTAATATTCCGTTGATCATGTCAGCGACAGGGATTACAACTCCTAGTGTAAAAGAACAACTAGGCGGGCAAGTGGATATTTTACCTACCGTATCTAATTTATTGGGTGTCTCTCTTGCAGATCATATTCATTTCGGACAAGATCTCTTGAATCAATCAACTTATAACTTACTACCACAACGGTATTACTTGCCTACAGGATCTTTCGTAAATAACGAAGAGCTCTTCTTATCCGGCAGTGGCTTCGAGGATGGCCAGCATTATACTTTATCTGGTAACGGCAACCAACCTCTGCAATCCACAGAAGACGAATTCGAGCGTGCCTTACAGCTGCTCCATTTGTCAGACAGCTATGTTACACAGCTACCGGATAGAGTTATTGAAGAATAAGCTGCAATGTATAGCAAAAAAGACTGTGCTCACCAAATCGGTGAGCGCAGTCTTTTTCTATAATGGTTATTATTTTGACTCTTTAACAACTAGTTTAAGCGGTGCCGCAATCAGCTTCTCTACGGTTTTGCCTTCTAATACATCCTTAGCGGCTTGAATGGCTAGTTGGCCAATTAATTCAGGCTGCTGCGCAACGGTTCCTGTTAATTTACCAGCTTCGATGGATTTAAGTGCATCTTCATTTCCATCAAAACCAATCACAGGGATATTCTTGCCTGAACTTTGAATGGCTTCAATAGCACCTAGCGCCATTTCATCATTATGAGCGAAAACTGCTTGTACGCCAGGATTTCCTTGTAGAAGGTTCTCCATAACGGTCAGGCCTTTCGTGCGGTCGAAATCAGCTGTTTGCTTAGCAATGACCTCTAGCTGGCTGTCCGCAATCTCATGGAATCCCTTACCGCGTTCCCGAGTCGCTGAAGCTCCTGGGGATCCTTCTAGCTCGATGACCTTTGCACCTTTCCCAAGCTGCTCTACAATATATTGTGCCGCCATAGAGCCACCCTTTACATTATCAGAGGCAACAAGAGCTTTGATATCCCCTTGATCTGCGGAACGGTCCAACGTAACGACGGGAATATTTAAACTGTTAGCTGTTTGCACTACTGTCGAGATCGCTGATGAATCCACTGGATTGATCAATAACGCATTCACACCTTTTTGCATCAAATCTTCGACGTCATTACTTTGTTTAGCAGAATCATTTTGGGCATCAATGACAAGGACTTCCAAGCCTTGCTTCTTAGCCTCGGCCAAAACACCATCTTTAACGGATACAAAGAAGGGGTTATTTAAAGTAGATATGGATAATCCAATCTTCATATTCTCCATGCTTCCACCACTGCGAGGCTTAGCCCACTCTGGAGGCTCCAAGGAACAACCTGTCATGAGAATTAATAGTAAGGAAGTAAGAATCAAAGTTAACTTTTTCATGTTGGAATCCCCCTTATACGGCTTTCTTACGGTCTATGAGTACGGCAATGGCAATAACGATCCCTTTGACCACCATTTGGTAAAAAGAGGATACGCCGAGCAAGTTCAATCCATTGTTCAAAATCCCGATAATCAATGCACCAATCAATGTGCCCACGATACGTCCACGACCACCAGTTAAGCTCGTACCGCCTAATACTACAGCTGCGATAGCATCCAACTCATAAGATGTGCCTGCTGTGGGTTGCGCTGAGTTCAATCTGGAAGTCAGGATCGCTCCTGCCAATGCGGACAACATACCGGTCAATGAATAGATCATTATTTTAATGCGGTCGACTTTAATCCCTGAAATAATAGATGCTTTTTCATTACCACCAATGGCATAGGTTTTACGGCCAAATGGAGTTTTGTGCAATACAACCCATAAGACTGCGAAGACGATGATCATTGTTATAGCAGGTACAGGTATTCCCAGTAAATATCCACGGCCAAACAATTGGAAGGTCATGCTGTCTCCGAGACCTGTGATCGGATTTCCGTCTGTGTATACAAGTGTTAATCCCCGGAAAATCGTCATGGTCGCCAACGTAGCGATAAATGGCGCCATTTTACCTTTTGTAATCATCAGTCCGTTAACCATCCCCATCACGCCACCCGCTAAACAACCTACAATAATGGCTAAGACAGGATCCCAACCAGACAACATCAGGTTAGCGGTGAAGGCACTGGATAGGGCTAGAATAGAACCCACCGATAAATCGATACCACCCGTTAGAATAACAAAGGTCATCCCAAAAGCGATAAGCGCATTTATGGCAACTTGTCTAAGCAAGTTCAGGATATTAAGGGGCTCCATAAAGCTTGGGTTCAACACCGTAACGATAACAATTAGAATAATCAGCCCTAGTAATGGACCTAGCTTCTGTGTAATTTGCCCGATTTGAAAACCTTTATTTTCTCTCTCACCTTTGATAGTTGTCATTACTATTGCCCCCCTGTAGCTAACGTCATGATTTTTTCTTGCGTAGCTTCTTGTTGTGATAGCTCTCCACTAATTTCCCCTTCATGAACCACTACGATCCGGTCGCTCATTCCTAAGACTTCAGGAAGCTCTGACGATACCATGATTATGGCGACTCCACGTTCCGTTAATTCGTTCATGAGCTGATAGATCTCCCGTTTAGCTCCTACGTCCACTCCACGGGTAGGTTCATCGAGGATAAGCACACTTAAGCCGATCCCAATCCATTTGGCGATGACCACCTTTTGTTGATTCCCCCCGGATAAATTCCGGACTAAAGTGGAGGAAGACTGTGTCTTGATGTGCAGCCGCTTGATAAGTATGTCTACAAATTCTTGTTCTTTTTTATCAATGATTACACCCTTAGGAGCGAAGCTATATAAATTTGTAAGCACCATATTGTCTCGAATAGAGAAATCAAGCACTAACCCTTCATCTTTACGGTCCTCCGTAACGAATCCTATCCCCGCCTTCATCGCATCATTGGGATTTCGAATCGTGACCTTTTCTCCCCGCACCATAATCTCACCACGGTCTAACGATTCCAATCCGAATAAGGTTCTCATCATTTCTGTTCGTCCAGATCCCATTAATCCTGAGAAACCTAAGATCTCACCCGAACGAACGGAGAAATTAACATCTTTAAATTGCCCTTTTTTCGTGGCATTTTTAACTTCAAGAACAACCTCTCCGGGTTTGGAGGTACGCTCAGGAAACCGGTCGGTTAATTCACGCCCTACCATCTTCCGAACTACATCATCGAAGTTAGTCTCTGGAATGGGCTTCGTGTCTACTGTTTTCCCATCTCGCATGACCGTTATTCGGTCACATATCGTAAAAATCTCTTCCATCCGGTGCGAAATATACACGATGGAGACGCCTTCCTTTTTAAGGGAAGTTATGACTTCGAACAATTTCTGGATTTCCCGTTCGGTTAATGCCGCTGTCGGTTCGTCCATGACGATAACTTTTGCATGAGTCATAAGCGCTTTTGCAATCTCAATCATCTGTTTCTCCCCTACCGAACATTCCCCCGCCTCTTGATTTAAGGGAATCGTTACGGAGAGCTTACGAAACTGTTCATTTGCTAACGCTTTCATTTCTTTCATATTTAAGATCCCTAGTTTGGAGGTTCGTTCCTTACCAATAAACAGATTATCTAGAACTGTCATATCCGGCCACACATTCAACTCCTGATGGATAAAAGCGATCCCATAACGTTCAGCCTCTTTGGGATTGTTAAAGTATGTTTCCTGACCATCTATACTAATGGTTCCTTGATCACGCTGATGCAGTCCAATCAAAATGTTCATCAGAGTAGACTTTCCTGCACCATTCTCTCCCATTAGGGCATGAACTTCACCATCCTTCAGCTCAAAATCCACACCCGTCAACACACGGTTAGCCCCAAAAGATTTATAAATATCTTTCATCGTAATGTGCATACGCTTTGAACCCCCTTTTTATCAAAAATAGACCCCGGCTTGTAAAATACAATTTGCATACGGCTTAGCTTCCCCCGTACGAATGATGACCTTCGCATGCTGGGTTAACAATTTAAATTGTTCATGTGAAATCGCCTCTATAGGTATTTCCTTAAATTTGTCATTCAAGTATTCAGAAGTGTCTTTATTTTTTGCTGCTAATTCCTCTGCCACGATAACTTTCTCTATGACCATATCCTCTGATATGATTTCGACAATCTCTTGAAAGCTGGGAACTCCCAATTTAAGCGCTAAATCAATCTTTGGAACACCAGATGGAACGGGTAATCCAATATCAGCAATGACAATCGTATCGGTGTGGCCTAAGTCAGTAAGCACTTTGGAAATATGACTGTTTAAGATTCCTTGTTTTTTCATAATTAAAGACTCACCTCCACCTCTACTCTTGTTGGCATGCCACCTTGGGCACCAAATTTTGTGACGGATAAAGAAGCGGCGCGATTGGCAAACTTTACACTAGTTGGAATAGACTTGCCTTCAGCTAGAGCAACAGCAAATGCCGCATTAAAAGTATCTCCTGCTCCAGTGGTATCTATAGCATTCACTTTATAGGTGGGAACTAAAACTTCCTGTTTACCATCGTAATAACGTACACCATTGCTGCCCTCGGTTATAAATAACTTATTGGGATATTTGCGTAAAGCTTCAGCAGTACTCATCTCAGGAAATAATATTGCACATTCATGTTCATTGGGAGTTAAATAGGTGGCATTGTTTATAATCGTTTCACTGATAGGCCGAGCAGGTGCTGGGTTAAGCAACATAGGCACATTGAATTTATAGCAAATCTCACTTACATAAGACACCGTTTCTTCCGGAATTTCTTGTTGGATTAATACCATGTCAGAGCCTTTAATATTCTCAAGTGCCCGTTCAACCAATGCAGGAGTAACTAAATCATTGGCTCCTTTTACAACGATAATGCTGTTATCGCCTTCCGCTAAAATGATGTGAGCTGTTCCACTTTCGACATGTGTAACCGGTTCCACATTGGCGGTAAAAACGCGATTCTTTTTCAGATTATCCATGATAGCGGTACCATAGAAATCATCACCTACACAACCAACCATCGTAACTTCTGCTCCTAGACGGGCAGCAGCGACGGCTTGGTTCGCACCCTTACCGCCCGGAACGGTGGAGAATTGTTCTCCAAGCACAGTCTCACCCGCGTGAGGCCGCTTATTCGAAGTCACTACTAAATCCATTGAACAGCTGCCAATTACACATATCTTAGCCATATTCATCAACCTTTCTCATGTTGTCATCTATTCTTTACTTCTTGTAGTTTCCCGCTCCACAAAGCTAACGGGTAGTTGAATAATCTTCTCTTCCACCTTATCTTGCTCAATTAGCTTAATAAGTAAACCCGCTGCTTCTCTACCCATATCATGTGCCGGCTGGCGAATGGTGGATAAAGCAGGTGACAACAAGCTGCTGAGCGGGATATCATCAAATCCGATGATTTGCAGATCCTGCGGCACTCTTTTACCTAAACGATGCGCTTCATGAATGACTGCCGTCGCCACAATATCATTACTGGCAATTACGCCATCCGTATCTATATATTTATCAAATAACTCCACTGCCCATTGTTCTGCTACTGTATGGGAGAAGGATGAAGTTTCGATCACATTATAGCTGATTCCCATTTCATTAAGGACTTCAATCGCCCCAAGAAATCGATCTTGTGCAGGTTTGATATGCGCCGGTCCTTGTATCACTGTAATTTTTTTGCTTCCCCGTGCGATAATCTCCTGTGCTGCAAGACGTCCGCCCTTTTTGCCATCTGCGTATACGGAAGGGCTATCATTAGAAGTACGGTCCAGAAATACAACCGGAATCTTCAAGTTAGAATAAACGTCACTCTCAGGGAAATTGGTTGACGATATCATGCCAATGACATTGTTTTGGATAAAGGTTTGAATATAATCCATCTCTTTGTCCTCGTTCTCATCACTATTGCCAAAGATGATCCGATAACCTTGCTCCTGCATCCGATCCTCTATCCCCCGCGCTAACTGCGGGAAGAACGGGTTGGTAATATCAGGCAAGAGCAGCCCGATTAATTTAGATTTCCGCTTGTATAATGATCTTGCAACCTCATTAGGGGTATAATTCATTTCTTTGATCGCTGCCTCAACCTTTTTGCGAGTATCGATATTCACATATCCAGATTCATTTATAACCCGTGAGACTGTTGCTACCGAAACTCCAGCTATTTTTGCGACATCTTTGATCGTCATCATTCTTTCATTCATCCCCCAATGTGTAACCGGTTACATGTATTACATAAATTAGATTATCACATAACCTTTTCATTTACAAATCTTTTTTTCGAACATAAAGCTAACAAAAGATACCAACTATATATCGATATCTTTTGTTATTTGAATTTATTTATCTGCAAAGCGATTTAATAATTTTATTGTATTGAAATGCATACCTTCATGGTAAAGTGTGAAATTTATGAATTCACCGATTGAATTTAGGGTTAATCCACTTCCTGTTGTAAGAGGGGTTACTTGCTCACTTAAGCGATTGTGAAAAGCTTCCTGGATCCGTTTGGGTTGCTCCGTAAGCATCTCAAGTAAAACTTCAAGCGTTGGCGGTTCCTCATTCCACTCGGCTGGTTTAGTCCCTTTCGCAAATAAGCGTTCAAAGCTTGCCGGCAATTGCATAAGCTCCCGAGCAGAATGAAAGGCAAACTTCTCTTGCACCAAATAAATATGTCCCAAATTCCATCGGATATTGTTATTAAACCCTTCTGGAATGCTATTCAAAGTTCCCTCAGATAGTCCCTCGACAGCACGCACAGTAACACTTCGCACAAACTTAATTTGTTTGAATACAATTTGATCCATTATGACCCCTCCTAATATTTTTATCCATAGTTTACCATGAGATTATCTTTAATTTCCTAAAATTATTTTATACTTAATTGTTTCATAACGAGCGTAATAAACGACTGCATATAACTTTCTTGAAGTTCCTTCTTTCTGTAGCCCATCCATATCGAATGCTTGGAGACTACATTTTCTACTGCTATTTTAGCTAATGTTCCCTGATCAAGATAAGGTTTCGCCAACAAAGCGGATACATAACTAATTCCATAACCGGCAATGACAGCTTGAATAACTTCATTCACTCCATTAAATTGAAGCCCAATCGTTGGCTGCTGTACACTTCTTTCTTCACACAACCGGACAAGCTGCTCTCTGGCTGCACTGCCCTCTTCCCTCATAATAAATGCTTCAGACATCACTTCTTCAAAACTAACCTGCTGATTGGCAATAGGGTGATGGGAAGAAACCACGAATACATACTCGTCCCTATATAACTCCCGATGTTCGAACACTCCTGTATTATGCGAAGGAAACTCCATATCACTGTAAATCGCCACGTCTGCTTCAAAATCATTTAATTTTTCCATGACACCATGAGAATTAGTAGTAGTGATCTGAATGTTAACTTCCGGAAAAGATTGTTTGAATAATGACGCCCACCGGGGAATGAGGATGCTTGTCGCTAAATAATTACCTGCAATCCGCAGATTCCCCTCAGGAAATTTGTGATAGTCTTCAATGATTTGCTGGACTTGATCACCCATGGCAAAAAACTTCTCAAGAGGTTCGATTAACCTTTTTCCTAAAGGGGTGAGCACCATCCTCTTTCCTTTAATTTCAAATAATAAAATATGATTCTCCCGTTCAAACTTACGGATTTGCGCTGATATAGCGGGTTGACTGATATGCAAACGTTCAGAGGCTTTGGTCACACTACCTGTGATCGCAACGTAATAAAACAATTTTAATACATGATAGTTCATCGTCAACTCTTCCTCACTTCATAAAATAATATCTGTATTCGCCGCTTATCCTCAGCCATTTTACTATAACTATACATTATGGATGTTAACTATTATATATTGTTTATTTATATTTATTTATCTTATACTTACAACTATTCATAAGGGAGGTCTCGTTAATGACAAAAACAGTATTATACTTAACCCGCCACGGGCAAACAGAATGGAATTTACAAAAACGAATGCAAGGGCATCAAAATTCTGCGCTTACAGCCTTGGGCGAACAGCAGGCGGAATGGTTAAGAGATCGTTTGGAAGTAGAAAACTTAGGCGCAATTTATTCTAGTACTAGTCCAAGAGCATTGCATACTGCGCAGATTTTACGGGGAAAGCGGAGTTTACCTATTTATCAGCAAGTTTCTTTAATGGAAATTAACATGGGGAGCTGGGAAGGAATGAATACGGATCAGATACAACTAGAATCCCCTTTACAATATTCCCATTTTTTCACCAGACCGGATCTATATATTCCTCTAACCTCAGGTGAAACTTACAAGCAGCTTGAACAAAGAGTAGTGCCGACAATGGAGCGTATCATAAACGATAACGTAGGGCTAGAAGTGCTCATCGTCACACATCGGATGACTTTAAAAGTCATTATGGCTTATTTTCTCAATAAATCATTGCAGGAAATTGGAGAGTTACCGGATATTCTCTCTACAGCATTATGTAAAGTAACCCTAACTGATAACAATACAACCATCGATCTGTATGGAGATACTTCACATTATCAATGACTATGGGTCAAAAAATAAAAAGGTAACTCCGATTAACGGGGCTACCTTTATAGGGTTCAACATTAAATATCCACACTTTTGATTATAAAACTGCGGACCTTCATCCATTTGCCTGAAATGAATTCATCAATCGTTTTCGTCTTTGGTCTAACGCAAAAGCGATGTTTTGCCCCTTTATCAAAGCCCACAGCTTCAAAAATTAGGCTATCCCCTATTTGCTCCTTGAAGAACACCTGCTTTAATCCCAACCTATTTAACATTTCAAGCTTTACGCTCTCAATATATGTGCGCGAATACTCCTTAGACATATGTGTTCCTCCTAGTAGTGGTAGTAATATTATAAGTCAATATGAAGAAAATCAACAATAGTTCATATATTCATCCACAAAAAACAACCAGGCAGCGATTCTCCGTTGGAGGTTCACTGCCTGGTGTTTTGGGTCTGCGGTGGTTTGCTTGAGTAGGTTACGAGCTAAGCTTAATCATTCGTAGCTTTCGGATACCCACTCCGTTGTAACGCACTATCTTGTTGAAATTTGTAAGATAACTGCATTCTATACACTTATTCCATATCCACAAGGGCTAATTCTAACTTTAAGTGTATTCTATACAATTAAAAACTAGAGAAATAGCCTGTAGAGTATTAAATCAAGAAAATAGATGTACTAAATACAGCTATTTTTATTGGCTGGGCGTTTTGAGCATTTTAGTTGTACAAAATACAGTTAAACCCATCTACTGTACACTTCAATACTCCATTACTTGTTACTTCAAGGCTTCCGTCGGCTCTCATATGGTAACTAGATGGGGTGTAGTCCATTATGAGTTTGCCCATTCATACTGATTCCTTTTTCCTGAACCTATCCGAATAATTCTATCTATTTAGTCCTTCAACTTCTACATCTAACTAATCGAAAACATCACTAACTTATTTAACTTCAGTTGCCCCAGTTACTTTACCTTCAATCCCTGCAGTTGCTTTCACATCTTCGTTTGCGAAGTAAAGATTTCCATCAATAGTCGAGGTTTCATGCAGATTAAATCCGTTCGCTTCTACATAAACATCACCTTTAATGGTTCCGCCTTGAACTCGTAAATTTTCACTTTGTACAGTTAACTTAGGTACAGTGAGTGTGTAATTGGCAGTAACTTTGTGATCAGCGTCTTGGGCATAAAGAGCAATCTTACGGTAGATGTCGCCGTCTGCGGCCCCTTTATCATGGAATTCGCCTTCAACAACAACATCTTGGGCAATCGTCACATCATTTAGAATGGCAATAATCCAATTTCCATCTTTACTTACAGCCTTGGTAAACGCATCTGCTTGATTTACGATTGAAGCTGTAGTAACTGCATCCGTTTGCTCTGTAGTTGGAGCCGTAGTAGCCGCCGAATTAGTCGCATTATTATTATTCGCACCACAACCAGACAAGACTGCAACCGAGACGCCTGCTACTAACATCATTTTAAATAACTTCATTTTAAATCCCCCTTGTTTTTGATTATAAATTAATTATATATTAAAATTTTTAATAAACAGGTGAAAATTTTCACAATATTGTGTCGTTATCTGAAGCGGTTTCACAAAGATCACTAATCTCCATCCGGAATCGTATCCATAAGTAACACCTCATCTCGCTGCCCGTTTTAAGTTCATAGATCTTAATACTTATTTACCCAAATTTTAAGAAAGGTCACAAAGGTGCTTAATTCCATACAAAAAGGACACTCCCAATAACTGCGGAAGTATCCTCATAATCTTTATTACTATAAATCTTTAGATTAGATATTCTCTTGAAAAAGATATGGAACCATCATACTCTACACTTACTTTTTTAATGTTAGGTTTATGCAAAACTCCAGCATAAAAATAATACAGCGGAAGGATGACCATTGGGTTAATAAGCATTTTTTCAGCTTTTGCATAAAGCTTGTTTCGTATAATTTAGCTTAAGACGATTATCAAGCAGATCTTCCCAGAGTTGAATCTCAAGGGCTACATTCTTCCATTTCTAGCAACTTAACAGGGTCATCTGACTGCTCACTCCCCCCCATTGACGCTTTAGAATCAGAATGTTAATCTTTAGAAAATATCACAAGGATAAGGGAGCTATTTACTGGTGAAAAAGACAACCATGAAGGACATCGCACTTCGTGCCAATGTCTCCGTCGCAACAGTGAGCTATGTTCTGAATCGTGTCGGCAACCAAACCATTCCTGAGAAAACGCGCCAGCAGATTCTTCAGCTTGCCGAGGAACTGCATTACATACCGAATCTGGCAGCACGTTCACTTGCGAATCAGAAAACAGGATTGGTCGGTGTGCTTGTTAACACAGCAGCCCATACCCCACACTGGAAGCTCCATGCCCAGTTCTCATTTATACATGCCTTGGAACAACGGTTAACAAATGCTGGTTACCATACGCTGCTATATTCACTTGATGTTGACCAGCCTTCTTTGGATATTATCGTAGAAAGAAAGCTGGAGGCTGTATTTCTGATCGATGTGCGCGAGGAAGCCTTTTATTCGATCTCCAAGCATTTTGTAGAAGGAATTCCTTTGATTCTGATCGACAGCATGATAGAAGATAAACTCTTTAAGCAAGTCTTTTTCAACTATCGAGCAGCTCTGCAAAAGGTAAAACCACAGGACCTTTCACAGGTATGTTTAATTATGGAGAGCTTCAATAACTCTTTCCTCACCCGCTTTATTCAGGACAGTCTTCCATTACCTGAAGAAGCGATATTCACCGTTGTCAATTTGGAGGAATTAAATACATTCTTACAGGAGGGGGGCTATAAAGAGGCCATTGTCATTAATGAGTTTATTGGAAGTTACGTTGAAAAAAACGGGAGGTTCGAACAACTCTCTGTTCTTTGCACCTGCAATTGTCCGGAAATATTAGGAGATGACGTTCATAAATTCATTTTCACAGGGGATAAAGCGGCTACTGCATTTGAACTCATGGACAAATTATTGCATCATTCTGACTACTCCGCACAAGAAAATAATTGTTATTTTGTAGAATAATTTTTTTGGCTATTCACTTAAGCGTTTAAGTTGAAAGGAGCATAACTTATGCCTGGTCCTGTATTAGTGAAACAAGTTCCCTCTGCTGTTCAAGCTCATCCCTCTCTTTGGGGAAATCGGAGATTCCTGCTGCTACTCAGTTCGTACTCCATTTCCTTGTTCGGTAACACTTTTCATAGTATTGCTTTAAGTTTATGGGTACTGCAAACGACCGGCAGCGCCAAAATGATTGCCATCATCACGATAATCAATTTATTGCTTAGTTCTTTGCTCGGATCGATAGGGGGAACTTTTGCGGATAGGGTCAATCGTCGAACCCTCATGCTGATCACAGATCTGATAAGTTGCGGACTCGTAGTGACGCTAGCTTTAGCCATTTCCCTGCCCTCTACTTCGTTCATTATCGTCGTCATACTGACGGGTCTTACGACCATTTCAGCTTTATTCCAGTCCCCGGCATACCAAGCTTCTATCACTACTGTTGTTGGTAAAGAACATCTACAAAAAGCGGTAGGACTGTTGAACTTGTCTGAAAACATCTGCCGAACTATTGGTTATTCCGCCGGTGGGATTTTCGTAGCGAGTTTTGGAGCAGCCGACGCTATTTTATTTGATGGAGCTACATTCTTCCTCTCCTTTCTGCTCGTGTTAGCGGTCCGTTCCCTTCCTTTGCCAACTCAATTAAATAACGTGCCCAAGAAAGAACGGAAATTCACACAGGATTTGATCGATGGAATTCGCTATATTTGGAGGTACCCTTTTGCACGCGCCGTTATGATTATGCTTCCTACCTTAACCTTATTTTTTGTCCCCTCCCTGATGTTGACCCAGGTTATGGCTGTCAACGTGTGGGATTCCACTCCCTTTCAGTTTGGACTTATTGAAGCCTGTATTCCACTTGGTTATATGATCGGATCCGGTCTGATCTTACTGCTCGGCTCCAAATTGAAAAACAGAGGTTTCCTTATTATGACTGGACTGCTATGTCTCGGTCCCCTGTACCTCCTGTTATCATTCGTCACTTCCGCTGCGATTGCCATTCCTATCATTCTTGTGATTGGCTTCATGTTCTCATTCTGCACTTTGCTGATTAATACAATCCTTAGGCTGGAAGTTTCAGAAGACATCCAGGGTAGGGTGTTCGGTGTATTAGGTTCTATCATGAGTGTAGCCCCATCCATTGGTCTTACTGCTGTCTCATCCTTGTCTGATCTCTTCAGCCCTGGTCCTGTCATGGGTTCAATCGGGGTCTTACTGCTGCTGTTTGCCTTATCAACTATCACTAAATTAAAGGTAATTCGAAACTACAAGTAATTCCAGAACGTATCCTGTGTTCTTTATCGCCCTCTTTTTCTAATAACGCGTCTAAGATGAAGCTCAAACAGTAATAAAACAACCAGAAAAATCAATAACAGGAGACCCGCTATTCCAGTTAGAAACGGAAAAAGGAGTGGGAAGAAAATACTAGGATAGGCCTTAGTAACATCTGAATAATAGCCCATACCCATAAGGGAGGTACCGGAGAACTCGATTAGCCTGACGCCTAAATGATTGTTGCTTCTTTGCGCATAGCTGAGAACCTCTTCGTCTACTTCTCCGTCTTGGGCAATCGTAATGATTTTCCATTTTCTTGTTTCCATGGGTTGACTATCATCGGTCAGTCTTTGGACTATACTTATTTGTTTCTCACCAGTCTTTCGGTCCTTTACTGTGAGAATATCTATCCACGAAAAATACCGGCTGCCTCTGTCCCGATTGGATAGCCATATTTCATCAGGGGTGGAGATTTTTTGATCATTTAATAAGAACTGAACTTTGACAATATCACCAGGCGGGACCTTCTCCTCTTCATCCCATGGGGTCAAATCTGCTTTCCTGCCTGTTTTTTCTTCCCTGATTTTAATATTCTTATCATCAACCGTTATCTCTTGTACGTTTATTGGGTTATATTCTTTTTCAGCATGCTTTATCTCATAACGCTGATTAATTTGATCAGAGATTATGTACTCACGTATATAGTTGAACAATGGGTTAAAAGAAATCGCCAACAAAAATAGCGAGACGCCAGATATAACTATAAACTTCTTCATAAGTCCTCCTTTTTAACGTACAGTCAGTTTAAACTTTTGGCGTGAACCCCCTTCCAGTCCATCGGAACACACTCATCCATTTATATCTGCCATCGTAGCGTTAACAACATTCATAAATAAGTTCTCCTTTAATAGATTAGGCACTTCCTTCCTCTAAATCTCCCAACCATAATAAACATTGTGGAATAAAATCAGCGTAGTCGTGTAATGCATTAATCGTACGGATTACCTCACGAGTACCCAGCTCCCGTTCTGCATCATCCGAGCTCTCCAGTCCTAGTGAACGTCTGATATTGTAAGCTAACCATTCTAATTTTCCCAAAAAGCCATAGTTGAGCACAACCTGCCAATCCGCATAAATCTCTCCGCCATGCTCCAGATAGCTGTTAATCAAATTTGAGAATGCCTTTTTGCTTAAATCTCCCGATTCAGAACCTGACCAATATAAAGCTACATCTATCAGCTCTAACGTAGGATGAATAGGTCCTGCTGCTTCCCAATCGATTATTATCGGAACTTTCTTCTCATCCCACAAGACATTTTTGGGGTCTAAATCCCGATGGCTGATAACATAATGATTCGTCAATAGACTCGCTGAAGAATGAATCAATGACTCCCAATTCTCTATCTTATGCAGGTGATCTGCTAGCAAGCTTGACCATTCTGCACCCTGCTGCTCTCCTTTGATAGCAAGCTCCTTCCAATTGGCAACTGCAGCATTAGACGCTTTAAGCGTTTCAAAGTGATGATCATCCGTTCCCTGTGAGAAATCGATGATGTGGAGCTGCGCAAGAATTGCCCCAATCTTTTTACAACAATCTAAATCTATTTCATCTAAAGGTAATGCCTTCCCCTGAACCCATGGAAACAATAAATAAAATTGCCCTTCAACCTCATGCATACTACTGCCATTAGATACGATTGCCGGAACAGCATGGATTCCCTTTTGATAAGCCAGATTCGCAACCATTTCAGAAAAAATATAATTGGACATTGCTGTATCTCGTTGCATAATTTGAGGATTTAAGGCCTTTACTGCGTATTGCGCTTTATCCGTTTGCAGGCGATACATTCTGTGCAAGAGTCCGCCTGTTATCGGTTCAGGTTCATTCATCAACAGACCCAGATTATATTTGGCACAAAGTGTAGCGAATTTTAAATTATAGCTTATATTTTCCATGTTATGTATTCCTTTCTGTGTGAGTAAAGTCGTACTCATTTAAAATGGTTCAAGTAAATTTAAAACATATTTTTATCTTTATGAAATATTATGTACTGTTCACTATGACATCCTGTGTAACCCTCGTGAACCAAAAATGAAAAGGAGGCTTCGTTAATGAGTAAGCGGTTACATCAATCAGGGTATCTTGTAATCATTTGGTTTTTAGTCTTTACCTTAGGGACGGCAGCTTTTGGCTCTCTTTCCTCTGTGTCGGCAGCATCTGCCCGGCAAGCGGAAAAGCTAAATCGGGGACTAGTAGCAGTGAAGGTATCCAGCGGTGTATTTGTGAGCTGGCGGCTACTCGGAACAGAAGAACTGTCGGTTTCTTTTAATTTATACCGCAATGGTACAAAAGTAAACGTTACCCCAATCACGGACAGCACGAATTATCAGGATAACGCTGGCATAACTTCGTCTAGCTATACAGTTCGAGCAATCGTCGGCGGTATTGAGCAATCAGATTCCCCAGCAGCAAATGTATGGGCCAACAACTATTTGGACGTTCCAATTCAAATTCCGGCTGGCGGCACTACGCCAGATGGCGTAAGTTATACCTATAGTGCCAATGATGCCAGCGTGGGCGACTTAGACGGTGACGGGGAATATGAAATCGTGTTGAAGTGGGATCCTTCCAATTCCAAAGACAACTCGCAAAGTGGCTATACAGGCAACGTCTATCTGGATGCCTATAAGCTGAATGGAACTCGGCTATGGCGAATTGATCTGGGTAAAAATATTCGGGCTGGCGCACATTATACTCAATTTCTAGTCTATGATTTCAATGGTGATGGTAAAGCCGAAGTAGTCTGCAAAACAGCAGACGGTACAGTTGACGGAGTTGGCGTAACCCTTGGAAACACAAGTGCAGATTATCGCAACTCCAGTGGATATATCCTGACCGGGCCTGAATATCTGAGTGTATTTTCCGGACAAACGGGGAAAGCCTTAACCACGATTGATTATGTTCCTGCCAGAGGAACCGTATCCAGTTGGGGTGACAATTACGGCAATCGAGTAGACCGCTTTTTAGCAGGTGTAGCCTATCTGGATGGAGTACATCCAAGCATCATTATGGCACGTGGTTATTATACGCGCACAGTCGTTGTAGCTTTTGACTGGAATGGCAGTGCTTTGACCCGTAAATGGACCTTTGATAGCAATAGCTCCACCAATGCTGGAACCGCCGGTCAAGGTAATCATAGCTTAAGTGTAGCCGATGTGGATAACGATGGTAAGGATGAGATCATTTATGGTGCCTTAACCATTGATAATAACGGTGCGACCTTATACAATACAGGGCTGGGTCATGGAGACGCGCTGCATGTAGGCGATTTAAATCCGAACCGCCCCGGTCTCGAAGTTTTTAAAGTCATGGAAAACACTAGTTCTCCCTATGGCGCTGCGGTATGGGATGCCGCAAACGGGACGGTCTTATGGGGTGTATACACGGGAAAAGATACCGGCCGGGGGATGGCTGCCGATATTGATCCCAATTATCCCGGGGAAGAGGTATGGGCTCACGGCGTTGGCCTATACTCCATTACAGGCACCAAAATAAGCAGCTCAATGCCTTCTGTGAATTTTGGGATCTGGTGGGATGGCGACTTGTCCCGCGAACTGCTGGATGGTGTCAAGATTGATAAATGGAACCCTGCAAGCAACTCCGTTACCAATTTATTAACCGGAGCGAGCGTAGCATCCAACAATAGTACCAAAGCAACGCCAAGCCTACAGGCCGACCTGCTTGGAGACTGGCGCGAAGAGGCTATCTGGAGAAAGTCCGATAACTCGGCTCTACGAATCTATACAACTACGAACATCACCACCAATAAAATATATACCTTAATGCATGATCCAGTATATCGGTTAAGCATTGCCTGGCAGAATACAGCTTACAATCAACCTCCGCACACAGGATTTTTCCTAGGCAACGGTATGGCCACTGTGTCTAAACCCAATATATACGTAGTGCCGTAAGCTTTCTAAAGAATCAGTAAGTGAACAAAAAAGCAATTGCTGTTATCCGGATGTGCCGGGGCAACTGCTTTTTTGTTCGGTTTATACCAGCATCAGCAATGATCGAGGTGCGTTAATAGTTTTTTTAATTGTTTAATGCCTTCGCATTGAGTGGTTATTATTGCATATAGGATAGGTTTTAGTGCTGGGCAGATATTAAACTGCAAAACGTTGTTTGACATTCGTACAGCGCTAGATCCCCAATCAGAACCCCAGCTTTAATAGCCAGGCCGCAAGCTTCTCCTCCCGCCTTTTCAATTCCCCATCTACGCGATTATATTTTCCAAGCCGTTGCTCAGCTGCAATGCTGCCATCTAGCATATACAAGACACGCTCAGCTTGAGCAGCGACTTTAGCATCATGTGTGGCGATTATAAGCGTTGTTCCTGATTGATTAATATCTGCTAATATGTCCATGATTTCACTAGCTGCTTTTGAGTTAAGCGCCCCGGTTGGCTCATCGCCAAATAATATATCTGGCTGATTAATGAGTGCTCTGCAGATTGCTGCTCTTTGTAATTGTCCTCCTGACACCTGTGTAATATCACGTTCAGCCAGCGCAGATATTCCTGTTTTGTTCATTAACTCAGCTGCTCTTTTATTGATAGTTCTACGGCTGCTGGTTCTCGCCCGATAAGCAGACAGGATGATATTGTCGCGGATATTCAAGTTTTTTAACAGATGCATTTGCTGAAAAATAAAGCCCATATGCTTTAAGCGCAGACCGGCTAATTCGTTCTCTGAAACTCCGCTGATCTCCTGCCCTTTAAAAATAACACTTCCCTCTGTCAACTTATCCATCCCGCTGATCGTATACAGCAATGTTGATTTTCCTGAACCAGAAGGTCCCATGACAGCTATGAATTCCCCCTGAGACACCTGAAGCTGAACATCCTTTAATATCGACTGCGGAGTTCCTTGCCCTGTTGAATAACTTTTTTTTAACCCTTTCGTCTCTAATATGAACATTCTGCCACCTCCTATCATTCGGCAATTAGTTTGGCTATACTGGATTTTCTGATTGAGATCGTGCTTGTTACGGTGGTGAGCGCTACAATCAGCATGAAAAGTAGAGGAAGAATAAGATAGGCTACCGCCGGATTGACTACAAACTGTATCTTAGAAGCCCCCATGAAAGAGCCTAGCATTTGAGCAATTTTTTGCCCAAGAGTGTTAGCCGCAAAAGTACCAAGAATGACGCCCAGCCCTGATATTATCAGCATCCTTACCAGGTATTGCCTACGAATATCTCCTAACGTAAAGCCAACACTTCTCAAAATAGCGGTTTGCGAAGAATCCTTGGCAAGCAGCATTTTCAGAAATAAAGAGGTAATCAATATCGAAATCGAAAATGCGATAACGATTGATAAGCCTGTAACCAGCTTCAATTGGCGAATTGTATTTCCTAATGTCTGAGCTAAATAGCTTTGCAGATGAGTGATTTTTGCTGGATAAAATAATTTGGTGTACTGATCCATTTTTGCCTGGACGGAAATTCCCGGATTCACATCCAAAGCTACTACATACCAGAGAACCGTCTTCGAATCATATGGCAATTGCGCTTTTGCGGTTCGGCCACCATTAGTTATATCCTGATAGATCCCGCTAACGGTCAATTTTATTGCCACCCCAGCAACCTCTAAATGAACGATATCCCCCACCTTTTTATTCAGTTCCTTGGCGTTCAGGTCAGAAAGAGCGATCTCACTTGCACTTCTAGGAGTTCCTCCATGAACATACGAGAGCGGAAAAATAGTAAAGTCACCGGTTTCAACATTTAGCGATTCCCATACACCATCACTACCTAATACCTTAAATCTAGAAGTAATCAGTGGAGAAAATTTAGAGATGTCCGGGTCATTTTCAAGCTTGGTTATCATCTCATTAAAACGCTTCTCTATTTGGCTCGATTGCTGCAAATCAATGCGAATATCGCTCTGACCGACGCCCATATAAGAAACAAACCGGGGAGACTGAAGGGTATTCAATATATTCACTGGCACTAGAACGATAAACAAACTGATCACAAATACGAAGAACAATAATCCGTACATGGTGAAGCGCCCGTAAACATCTTTTACCCCGAGAAAAGCATTCACGTTAACAAATTTACGCTTGCTAAGTGAAAATCCGCTTGTGTTCATCCTTGCTTCACCCCTCGTACCTGACCGTAAAGCTTCTACAACCGTGATGCGATTAAAGCGTCTAAGAATCATCCGGCAAAAGAATACAACAACTCCAAAGATTAAACCTACCGCCAGGACAGGAACAAAATATTGAAGGATACTGGCAGGAGCAACGCCCAAATACAAAGTAATATTGGCTGTAAACAAACGCACCACACCTAAAGACAGTAAATATCCACATACAGAGGAGACTGCTGCCATCACGATATATTTTGCTAAATAAATGCTGCGAATATCTTGCTGCGTGATCCCAATCGCTTTCATGACACCTATCTCTCTGTAATCCTCTTCCAAGGTAGCGATCATCGTAAATCTGAGACATAAAATAGCAATCAGCATCAGCAGAACACTTACCAAAATAATAACAACTGCGATAATCCCGTCCGTCAGTGCATTCAGCGTTTTAAATAAAGGATAGTCAATGGAGGGGCCTTTATTGGGCAGATTTGAGGATTGATACTCATTGCGGAAATCATTGAGCTTAGATAGATCTGTAAGCTGAAATTCAATCAGGTATTCAGGTTCGCCGAGCTTTTGTTTAAGCGCTGTAAAGTCAGCAGCATTTACGACAAAACGTTTGGAGCTGACCATGGCTGGATTCATTTGGACATCCCTTACAAAATCAGTAATCACAAACTTTTTATCGAACTGTTCACCTAGAACGCTAACTACGTCGCCGATTTTCAGATTCTTTTGCTTCATATAATAAATGGGGACAGCGATTTCTCCTGCCGATACCTCAATCACCTTGTTCTCTAAATTCAGCAGCAAATCAAACGAAGGGTTCTGCTCTACAAAGCCGATATCCATCACGCTGTTTGCTTCCGAGCCTTGGTTACTGCCTAGGTAAACGTTAGATCCATCCAAGTTAAGCATCTCTACGGTTTGTTGATCTTTCACCAGTGGATTAGCGGCTGTAAAGCTCTCGATTGCTGAGCTGTCGATTTGTCCTGCGTGCATCTGCACGAAATGAGGGGCTTTGGATTTAATCAATAGCTGATTCAAGGACCCCGACAATTCTATAATCACTTGCGACGCTGAAGCAACAAGCAAAGCCGATAACATGATAAACACAAATAATCCGAAGGTAATGATTTTATTGCGTTGAAGGTCTCTTTTTACAATTCGTAGCAGCATTGACGGGCCTTCTCCTCTCTAATTCATTCAATTATTCACGTTCAAGGCAGCGAATTGATTTCATTCTGGGGATCACAAATGCCATAATAATGATGAGCAAACCAGAGATGATAAATAATAAGCCGATTCCCCGTCCTTCCCCTGTGCCTATCACCTTACCTACTGATGAAGCAAGCAGACCTCCCTCTCGTAAAAGAGGATTAAACACTTGATCAGCCAATATGCCAGCAAAAGCATACGCAGCCACATAACCAAGTTGTGATAAAATGCCAATGATCCCCCATGCCCGCCCCTGTGTGTCATTTGGGATATGGTTGCGAATCATAACGTCAGCACTGGTATTAACAAAAGGCAACGTTGCAAAAAATAAAAAGCCAGCAGCTGTAATAAAAGCAACATTCGTGGTCAGACCCACCAAAGAAAAAAACAGTCCGGCGAATCCTAGGCCGAGCGCTAATACTTTGATATATTTACGATCGATGCTAAAAACTCCAATAATCAGACTGCCGAGCAACATCCCTATAGCACTTACAGATAATACCGTGCCTAGAGTTTTCGTATCCGTAAAGGGTAAAAGCATAGGCGTATATAAGGTTTGGAGAAAACCCACATAAAAAGTAACGACAGACAAAATGATCGTAAGCTGCAGTACACCTTTCGTGTAAATAAGAGCATCCCAGCCCTCCTTCAAATCTTTTACAAACGACTGATTCGTTGGAACTCTGTGTTCAGTCTGTAGATTCCTGCGAACAGCTATCACTGCAAGAACTGTAACTAGAAAGGTTGAGATATCTATAAGCAGGATAGTTTTTATATCCATAAAGCTAAGCAAAATCCCGGCAAGGATAGGGGAAAGAAGATATTTTGAGGACGCAGCAAGCTGAACTAAACCACTAGCCTTGGCAAATTGCTCCTCTGTTAATAAATCTGTAATGGTAGCCTTGTAGGCAGGTTCAAGCAAGGATACAAAAATCGAACTAAACGTCACGCCCAGACAAATCTGCCATAAATGAGGTTCACCCAGCAGCATGATGATGAGAACATATATAAGTCCAAAAGCAGACAACAAATCCCCTGCTATCATCATCAATCGCCGATCAAACCGATCCGCTAACACGCCGCCAAAAGGACTGAGCACAATGGAAGGGAGAAAAGCACATAAGGTTAAAAGTGCCACACTAGAGGCGGTCTGCGTCATCTGGAACACATAGACCCCTAAGGTGAAAGCCGTCAACCCGCTGCCAATACTGGATATCCACTCCCCCATCCAAATGATCATAAAATTTCCGAAGGATTTGTTGTTCAGAATATTCCCTCTCCCCTACTCAAACATTTGAAACACATAGTCGAAGCTACCTTTCTCCGCCCCTAGCGTAATTTCCATCGTATAGATAAAAGCTCTTATCTTCTGGATGATTTCCTCAGGCTGCCACTTGAATATCCCTTCATCAAAAAGAAATTGAGAGGTGATCAATAGAAATTCCATCGTCTCCCGGGGATACGGATTGTGAAACAGTCCCTCCTCTATACCCTGCTCAATGACCTCCGTCAAAACAGGAGTTAGCCGCAAAATGGTTTCCACCAAGCTTTTCTGGTGCAGCTGTGCATTATCAGCCTGATGGAACTGCTCAATCATTTGGCTTTTTCTGTCCGTATCCGGCTTTTGTGCCATAATGATTTGCAGCAGCTTTTCATGAACGGTCAGCTTAGGATCTGCAGCAATTTGCTTAGCAGCTGCTACACCAGCATCAATAAATCGCAGCACAACAGCATCCATGACCTCTTCCTTCGATTTAAAATAATAGTAAAAGGTTCCCTTCGCAATACCTATAGCCTGCAAGACATCATTCACTGTCGTTTTGGTATACCCTTTCGTAAAAAACAGCATTTCTGCTGTATCCAATATTTCATTTCTACGTTCTTCCGCTTCTTTGGAAATTCTCATCTGAAACGTCCTCCATTCTATCGACCGACCGTCGGTCTATTCCAATTATATACAAACATTAGATCCTGTCAAGATTAATCCGGCATCACAAAAAGAGAGAATTCCAAAAGCTACGTTATAGCAGCTGGAACTCCCTCGTTTTGGGATATACTGTTGGGTTTAACTGCTGGGTTTTATTCTTACTGTTTACTGTTTGGTCTTGCTGTTGAGTTTTAGTCTTACTATTTACTGTTTAGTCTTATCGTTTACTGTTTGGTCTTATTGTTTACTGTTTGGACTTACTGCTGCGTTTTACTTTTAGCTTGCTCTTTGATCTGATCCATGGAGATACCTTTGCTCGCGTTGTAACACTAAACTACTAAACTTCGTTTGCTTGGATCACATTTGCACTTACGACGCAGCTTATCGGACACAGCTGACCTTATACGCTGCATTATCCCCCATTTGGATTCCTAACGGACCGCATAGCACCTATTGGCATCAAAAACACCACAAAAGACCGCTTCCTCAAGGAATAGCTGCACTGGAGTCCGAAAACCGGCTCAAAGGGCTATAAATTTGCAAATAGCGTCCTCTGGGTCCTTAAGCAACACGGGATAGGGATTCAATAGGTAATCAATAGGTAATCAATAGGTATTAATTACCTAAGTTCGGACTAAGTGGCTTCCGGCTGGAGATTTTGCCCCCAAACGGCTTCCCTGTATAGAATGCTGCTATTTCGCATGAGCTTCTGCAATCCCGTCTCAAATAGATTATCTAATCCGCCGGATTGTACTAATGAAAATTTGCTGCCCAAGGAATAGGCTATATAATAATCCGCCCAACTACTATAGCGTTCTTGTAGCTGCCTTGCGGCTTCTATTTTGTATTCCCAGGCTTCTTCCTTCTTCAAATAATCCTCAACATAACCAATCCGGCTCAGATAAATTACCCAAGCTAATCCAAAAGCTGAAATGTCACCAGAAGGCAACTGATGTATACCTTGTGCAACAACCTTCAGATTAACAAAATCCTCATGATCCTTATGTGCCTCAAGATATTTACTGCGTGAGGTTTCGGAAAGTGTGGCTAATCGAGCATGTAAAGATCTATATTCTGCACGGTTGCCATCTTCTAGAAGCCAGCGAATCTGGCGATGAAAGGAGTTAGCATCCTCGATATTCCATCTTTCACAAGCATTTTTGATTAACCCTCTTTTGAAGAAGACATTACTGAAATCAAACTCATAAACCACATAGTATCTCCCTAAGAGACCACGTATGCAGGTAGAGGAAAGACAGCGGAAATACATTTCCAATCGTTTTCTTTGCTTAACATTGTATTCCTTCAGCATGTAGAGCCTCCTGATATTAGTTCGAGAATAGGTATGCTGTTTTGCAAATCTTCCTGATTTTCCATAGAAAAATAAGAATGAACACCGCATTGACAAGCGGGGGAAGCTCAGATACTGAAAAATAATATATGGTATATACCAAAATATAGAACCAGCTTAATTTCAGGAAAACCAATAGATAGAATAATATAGACCCTATAATGCTCTTTCCAATGCTTACGAGCGAAGAGATACGAAGACGTTGTGGATACATTTTTTTGTTCTTCAACATGAACTTATTCGCAAGGTAACGAAAATGAATGAACTCGTCCTTTTTAGGCTCATTAGTCTCCGTTTGTGTAAGAGCTTCCTCAATTTGAGAACATGCAATCTTACATTCCAGAATTAAACATTGCACATCTCTATTTCCAGCATCCTCTTGCAGCAAATATTCACAATCCTTCATCGCTTCCTCATAACGCTGCAAATAGTAGAGAAGCCGGCCTCTTAATAAGTAACCGTCTCTTTCGTTAGGCCACATAGCGGTTACTTGGTCCAAACACACCAGCGCTTCCATATAATCAGCAGTATCCAGACAATACTTAGCTCGCAATAATTGCAGATCAGGATCATACTGAAACAGCTTATTTGCTTCGTCGAGCAGTTGACCCGCTTCAGTATGTTTATCCTCCATCAGCATGAATTGAGCGGATTGCCTCAGATTTAGATAGTGTTCTATGTCAAACTCAAGAGACTCCTGCAAAAGGAAACACTCATAACGCATCTCCATGCTTCCGTCGACCTGCCCCAGTATGTACTCGACTAACTTATTATCATAACGTTGAAGAAATATTTCCTTGTCCTCACGAAAATGAAAAAATGAATCCAACGCCTCCCATACGGCATGAGGCAAATTCCGATGCTGATCAAGGAACAACATAAGCTTATCCCTTAGCCGATCACGATGCTCTATACTCCACATGAAATCTTCATTCAAAAGTGAATGCCACGAAGCTTGTTGAATCCGCCGCGAGAAATCCGCATACAGTTCCCTAATTTGTCTGTCAAAAATATCTGCTGGCTGTTCTTGAAGATCAGCATCAAGTTGAATGGGAAGTGGGCGAAACAGCGCCCACTCGTTTTCATGCGGTATAGTAGTAGCCCCTTCTACTTCTTCCTCGGTGTCTTCCTCCGCAACTTCTTGTTCTTCCTCCTCGCTTTCTTCCTCCTCAGCTTCATCTACTCGTATTACTGTTTCTGCTTGTATCACCATTTTTTCTATTTCTTTTGATATTGCTTCTGCTATTTCTTTCTTATCCTCACCTATAAATGAAGGGACAGTGCTTGCTATACGCTGCCCGGAGCGGGCCCATTTCACAGCTGTATCATAAGCTTCTCTAAGCTGTTGGTATCCTTCAGGGTCATCTTCGGGGTGATGCGATTTCAGTTTTTTGGCATAGGCTTTCTTGATGATAGCTAGTTCATCTGTGGGTTCAATCTCCAACATACTCCAGATTGTCATGTGAAGTATGACCACCCTTCAATTTCCGCCAATTGCTCATTGAAAGCTTGTGCCGCTTTTTCAATCACTTTCTCGTTCTGAGTATATAAAGCATCTTCGAATACTTTCAGACACTGTGCGATAAATTTCCGTTGGTCCCCAAGCACCTCTTCATATAAACGCTCACCTCTAGCAAGCAGAAGCCTGTTCTCGGTACGCTCACGCGGATGAATTTTGATACTCCGCAGTTCCAGTAAACGAGCTTCAATTTGCTTTTTCGTCATTGCACCAGCATTTTGCTCAATGATCATCTGATGCTTCTGACCTGTTGAAACGGTTGTAACCTCCACCTCAAGAATCCCATTCACATCATATGTATATCTGACATCTATACTTTCTTCTCCCCGAGGTGCTTGCGGAATCTGAAACTCCATTTCTCCCAGGAAAAGATTATTTTCAACGCGAGGACTCTCCCCCTGATACACATCCACACTTATGATCTTTTGATTATCTGCGGCTGTATATAGACGTTCTACCCGGCTAACAGGAATCGGAGTGTTACGTTCAATGATCGGAAAGTAATGTCCAGATGACGTTTGTCCGCTTGAACCTCTACGCAGAACACTGGTTCCTAATGTATAGGGGCAAACGTCCGTCAAAATCATTTCATCCAGCGCTTGATCACGCTGCTTCAGCGCCACCTGAACCGCAGCTCCCAGTGCGACGGTCTCATCTGGGCTGATATTCGCATAAGGCATTTTCCCGAACATACGGCTGATAATTTGCTTAATCAGAGGCATTTTAGTCGCACCCCCAATCATCACAATCCCATCCAGATCGGAAGGCTGCAGAGAAGCATCCCGCAATGCTCTTTCTATCGGCTGTCTTAGACGTATTAGTAATGGTTGTACCAATTGCTCAAGCTCTGAGCGTTCTATAGTCAGCACGTATTCTTCCTCTTTAATAACTATCCGCATAGTCGCAGCAGACTCTGTACCAAGAATTCGTTTACTCTGCTCAGCCTGCTTATACAACATCGACCTCGTTATTGGTGTTAACGATTCAGCGTCCAGCTTATTCTTTTGGATAAAATAGGCCACTAGTATCTCTGTGAAATCTTCCCCACCAAGATAGTTATCTCCGGCAATCGACTTAACATCCATTACCCCTTCGAAAAGCTCCAGGATTGACACATCAAAGGTTCCTCCACCCAAATCAAAAACAAGAAATGAAGTCTCCTGATTCTGATGCAGGCCATAAGCGAGTGCTGCCGCCGTAGGTTCACTAATAAGCCGCTCTACTTGTAAGCCAGCCATCTCAGCCGCTTTCTTAGTTGCTTTCCGCTGAACATCATTGAAATAAGCCGGAACACTGATTATAGCGTTCGTTACGGACTCACCTAGATGATTTTCCGCATCCTCTTTCAGTGACCGCAGAACAAAAGAAGATAACTCTTCAGGAGTAAAAGTCATCGTACCTAGCGTGTATTTCTTTGCTGATCCCATAAAGCGCTTAAAAGTCGAGGCGGTTAGCTGTGGATGTGTAATCAGTCGTTCCTGTGCGATTCTTCCAACCAATACTTCTCCCCCTGCATCTACACTAACAATCGAGGGTGTTACATGCTCCCCGAGTACATTGGGAATAATTACAGCCTGACTGCCGTCCCAATAAGCAGCAAGACTATAGGTCGTTCCTAAATCAATTCCGATTGTTCTCACTACTATCTCCACTCCTTTTATATACAATAATATACAAAGAAAAGAGTCCAAGAATCGAAATGTCACTAATTCAACATATTTACATCCAGAGCATAATAATGAAATTGTGCTTCTGCAATAGACATAAAAAAGGTATCTCAAAAGCCACAATGGCTAATGGGATACCTTCATTTTTTGGCGGAGGATATTTTTCTGTACATCATCTATAAAAAAACAGTCTCATTCGTTCTCTGGACGTCCTAACATCTGATCTATCTTCTCTTTTGCACCTTCCCATGAGGTCAATAATGGAAAAGCATATTGTTCACGGGCCCGCAAATTCCATGGATGCGGAATACAAAGCACTTTTCTTCCCTCCTGCAATGCCGGAACCAGGTTATGCACCCCGTCATCGATCAATAGATCGTAGTTAATAAGATTTTTTCGCTTACAGGTAAAGAAATTTTCAATCGGAATAAACGGCATATGCTTCTGCAGCCAGTTCCATTTTTCCACCACCGACTGGGGTTGGGCTGCCGTAACAATAATTACATCATAAGCGTTATGCAGCTTCTCCATTTCTCCTACGACATGTTCGTCAAACAGTTCAAGCTCTTCATACAGACCGGGCCGCCCATAGAAAATCTCTTGTGTACAATCCGGATGACGTAAATGATCCGTATTCCAATCAAGCATTTCCTCATACCGCAGCAGATGCGTGGGAAAATCATTATTATTATGGTATATGGCTCGCTTCACTAGATGGCAAATTGTATCATCCATATCTACTGCAATTATTGGCTTCCTCATCTGCGCCTCCATTATTTTTTTAGATTACACTTTAATTATATACAATGAAATTACGGTTTTCGTCGAGAGTTAATTAAAATCCCGGTTAATGTTTATTAAATGCTTCTACGCATTTTTGGCAGATACAAGCTTTCCCTCTCAGTTCTTCCGGGATCTGTTCTTGCAATTCGAGTGGAATTTCTGTATGGAAACACCAACAGTCACCGCCTTCAGCGCCACAACGATTCAATTCTTTACATAAAGGACAATGGCGTTCTTCAACCAGTATGTTCATCATATCCAAAATTTCTACTCCCCCAAAAATCAAAAACTATTTTTCTTTGGAAAACCATATCAATAAAATAAATCCAACAAATGACAAAACGCCAGTAAGTAAAACAAACAACTCCCAGAATAGGTTACCGCCATAACCATTTATAAAGATTCCAACTTTAGTATAACTTCAATTTCTCTATTATTCCTACACTTGTGAACTCGGTTCACTTGCATTAAGATAGTGAACATTACGAACTCAAATGGGAGAATAACAGATGAATGATAAGAAGCTGAGCTTTTTAGATACCCTACATAGTGACTTACTTGCTACCATGGAAGAAGTATATAATCCTTGCAGGTTTGATTGCTCCGATCCAATTCTTGAACCGCAAAATGCAGAATACGGAGCATATATCTTTACCTTAAATGCACTGGCCATTAGATTCCGGGTGGCTAAAATCACACCCACTAAAGTCGGGCAATTTGTGACACTATGGGAGCGAATTGGAGATCATCCCATCCAACCCTATGACATCTCAGATCCTGCTGATCTCTTCGTTATAAGTACACGAAATGGGAATCACTTTGGCCAATTTATTTTTCCAAAAGCTGTCCTAAGAGAACAAGATATTCTATCTGATAAAGGTGAAGGTGGAAAAAGAGCTTTTCGAGTCTACCCGCCTTGGGACAATCCCACGAGTCGCCAAGCTCAAAAAACGCAAACATGGCAGTCGGAATATTTCTTGGATATCCCTGCAAATAAACCCGTAGACTACCTTCGTGCGCAAGCACTTTACGGTTTACCCGTAAATCTTACGGTCTGACCTATCTCCTCCACATGTTCCTTATCGCCCTGCAAAATAAAATAATAGTATACATCATCTCCTATTTTCACCGCTTCGGGATATTTAATTATAAGCGCCGCTTGATGATTCCATTCCTCCCCTTGGTCAGCAGAAGGCATAATCAACTTTGCCTTCTCTTCCTCTTTCAACCTCTCTAATGTCAGTTCAGTAATTTGCGGATTGGACCCATAAGGCTTCAGCTGATGGGAGGCAACGATTTCAGCAACTTCATCTATTGATTGTCCCTCTCCAGACATAGCGGATAATTGAAAAAAACCATCCTCCCCCTGACCCTTCTTATCATCTGCTGAATCTACGACCCATTCCGTTGGATACTTCAAAGAGACTCCATAAGCATTGGAAGTAAAGGTTGCAAGCCCAGTTTGCGTAACCAGCATACCGATTACAGTACCTGCAAGTACAATAACCGCGATAACCAACACCCATAGCCACCGTTTTTTGTATACTCTTATTTTCACGATATCCCCCTAAATCAATAATTAGTTGACATGTACAATATTAGGAAATAAGATATAAACAAACATATGAGCAATCATTCATATGTATTAGTGAGGAGGAAATTAAAATGAGCGATCTTAAAAATATCCTATCTCTACTTCTTTTCTGCATCTTCCTAATTTCTTATCTATTAAAGCTCCTTATACTTTACAAGAAAAACCACATTAAAGGAAACGTTCTGGCTAAAGGCGCTAAACTATCTAAGATCCATTATACCGAGCTATTGGTAAAAACCTCTACTTTTTTATGGGGCGCAGCATGGTTTGTTTTTTCCGTAGCAGAGTCCTTTATGGTTACACTTGTAGACAAAACGTTTGATATTCCTGTAATTCACTTTAGCGGTGTGGGTGTAGCTGCCCTCGGGTGTTCCATTTTCATTCAAGCTATGATTGCTATGCGCACTTCATGGAGAGTTGGGATTGATAAGACTACTGTAACCAAACTCATCACACACGGTATTTATAAATATAGTAGAAACGCTGCATTTGTCGGGTTTGATCTCATGTTTTTGGGATTGTATCTGATGTACCCCAATCTGTTAACACTCCTAATATTCATTCTTAACATTGCCGCGATTCATTTACTAATTCTTCAAGAAGAGCAACATTTAAAGTCCGTATTCGGAGACGAATATATCCAATATGCCAATAATACACCCAGATATTTTTTATTTTAAAATCTTTTATCACAGCCCGATAATTTATATTCGCTATATCATTTTACATTTTTTACAAGTCCAGAAAACATTCTCTTAATGCAACTACTATAATATGAGACTGTAAACATACATTAGGAGGGAAATTATGAAATCACCGAAAAAGTATGGCGTCAGAACAGCAATTGTAGCGACAGCGGCAACTGCTCTTTTTGTATCCAGCATAGTCACTACAAATGCACCTAATCAAGCAGACGCAGCATCTTCGAACACAAGAAATGTAATTCTGTTTATTGGAGACGGAATGGGTGCTGCTCAGCGTGATGCCATCCGGCTTGCCACCGTAGGTGAAAAAGGAAATCTAGCAATGGATTCCATGCCATACGTTGGATTAATTCATACAAGCTCCACTGTCCCTGTTACAGATTCGGCTGCTTCTGCTTCTGCTTATGCCAGCGGTGTGAAGACTTATAATGGTGCTATCGGAATGGATGCCGATAAAAAAAGTGTTAAGACCATTATGGAATATGCTAAAGCTGCCGGGAAATCAACAGGTGTAGTTACTACTAGTCAGATTACAGACGCGACTGGCGCCGCATTTGGTGCTCACGTTGAAGACCGCTCAAAGCAAAGTGATATCGCTCTTCAGCTTCTGACAAAGAGCAAGGTTGATGTTCTGCTCGGTGGGGGTGAGGATTTCTGGTACCCGGCAGGCAATCCCGGCAAATTCCCAGATGAACCCGCTGAAGATCCTTCAGAAAAAAGCAAAGGAACGCAAGGTAACCTTGTGGATAAAGCTAAACAATTGGGCTACACCTATGTAACGAACAAAGCGGATATGCAAAAAGCAAAAGACGGCAAGCTGCTTGGAATATTCGCAAACGAGGAAATGTTCCAGCAAAAGCCTGAGGGTGAAGGAGATATTTATAATCCGGTGGTATCGCTGCCCGAGATGACTAAGAAAGCTATAGATACGCTAGCAACAAATAAAAAAGGATTTTTCCTTATGGTGGAAGAAGAAGGCACTGACGAATTTGCACATCAAAACAACGCTAAAATGACGATTAAATCAGGTCAAGAACTGGACAAATCCGTGCAAGTAGCCAAAGACTTCGCCAAAAAGAATCCAGATACACTGGTTCTAGTGCTTGCCGACCATGAGACCGGCGGATTTTCTATTGAAGCAGTTGACGCAGATGATGAGTCCGGTGACGGCATATCCAAAGAAGACGGTCCTTTCGCCATCGCCAATTCCAAACACAATTTTGTAGTGGACTGGACGACCTCAGGCCATACTGCGGTTGATATTCCAATTACAGCTATGGGCAAAAATGCACAATTATTTACTGGAATCTACGAAAACACCGAAGTATTCACCAAGCTTATGCAAGCATCAGGTTTTAAAGCCAATAAATAAAAGCGAGTAAAAAAAGACTAGCCAGATTTTTTTCTGGGTAGTCTTTTTTATTTGAAAATACAGTATTTACTTAGCATCTGTTCGCACAACAAAAAGGATATCCTTAGTCTGATCCGCCCATTTACCTGTCAGATGAAATCCTCTGATCGTTGCTCCAGGCTCATAATCTTTACTATTTGAACTCAAAAAGGCTGCCAGATTAGACTCAAGTTTAAACGTTGCTTTTCGATCTGCGAATTAGTGGATGGTTTCACCAAGCTTTACATAGGGAATAGAAGCCGCAGAATCCTTCATTTGTGCTTGAAAAAGCGCACTCTCATCATCCAGTTCTATGCCCACCTCTCTGGAGAGGGTCTGAGATTGAATCACTTTTCCATCCATATGAATGGTTATCTCTGGCATCGCCGTGCTGCTGACTTCCTCACGATCACAAATGGTTAATATAAGCAGAAGTACAAAACTTAGGACTGCGATGTATATTCTTTTCAAGAAGACACCCCTTCTTCCCATTGTTCAACTAATCTGATGTGAAATATTCGATTCCCAATATGATCAAACCCAAAATAAAGATGATGATACCAATCACAAGCGGAAAACCTAAAGCTAAACTATGAATCGATTTTACAAATATACCGTTAATTAACGATTACAGCGAGGTGTGTTTATAAAATTCTATTTTTATAGCTAATCCAACGGTTTCCTTATGCTTCTAATTTACGTGACAGCTCCTTAATTAACTCGATCTCTCGTAAAACCATACTTCGGGTGTAAAAATAGAGCTCCTCAGAGTAATCCATATCCTCACTATTGCCAACTACTTTGGATAACTGCTGTAAATGGTCCAGCTTTTCGTTCATATAAGTCTCTCTGTAATCAAGCAATCTTCTACGTGTCTCCTGATCCAAAAGCTCATAATAAGCAAGACGAATAGACCATTCATTATCAATTCGAATAGTCTCCAGCGTAAATTCTGTTAAGCAGGTGTTAAACCGCTCCTCACCCTCAGTAGTTATAGAATATACATAACGTTTAGGCCGGCGTTCCTGAATTTCCGTTTTTTTGATTACCCATTTTCGCTTTTCAAATAATTTCAGCTTTGGATAAAGCGAGTTATTGTTTACGATTTTATCATTGCCCATTACAAAAATAATGTTTTTTTTAATTTCATAACCATGTTTGGCCCCTTTCATTAATTGGGCCAGAATCAAAACTTCAATATCCATAATCATCCTCCGGGCTTCCGGAATACGTATCCGGTTCATCATTTTCTTATATTACCTCAATTACTACATTCCTGCCAAATCACTCGTGATTTTTTGCACATACTTTCACCCTGCTCTTTCGCTAATATAGGTTAAAATAACCTATATATTTTTAACCTATATGTAGAGAGGAAGTTATCGTATGGAATTCACACATCTATTTAGCAAGGGCACAATCGGAAATATGGAGCTTAAGAACCGGGTCATTTTACCAGCGATGGGCACGAAAATGAACGCGCCGGGTGGATACGTCAGTGATCGTCTGATTGATTACCATGTAGCACGAGCTAAAGGCGGCAACGGCTTAAATACTGTAGAAGTAACAACTATTCACCCAACGGCGGCCTCCGATGATGCTCCTGCCCTTTATGATGATAAATTCATTCCAGGTATGGCTCAATTAGCATTAGCTATTCGAGAGGCAGGAGGAAAAAGCTGTCTACAGTTATGGCATGGAGGTAAAGTAACTCCCAACCTAATTCAGGTCTCCTCTTCACCTGTTCCGTTTGAAGGCGTGACTCATATACCACGTGAACTAGCGCATCATGAAGTCGGTGAGATGGTTCAAGCTTACGCAGATACAGCATTACGTGCGAAGAAAGCCGGATTTGACAGTGTGGAATTCCATGCCGGCCATGGTTATTTGCCCCAACAATTTCTAAGTCCTGCAATGAATTTTCGTCAGGATGAGTACGGCGGTTCTTGGGAGAATCGCTGCCGCTTCCCGCTGTCTTGTATCCGGGCTATCCGGAAAGCGGTTGGACCTGGGTTCCCTATCTTGATGAGAATCTCTGCGATTGAGGATCTACCGGGCGGACTTACACTGGAAGATATGAAGCTCTTCTCAAAGCTCGCTGAAGAAGCTGGAATTGATGCTATTAATGTATCTCGTGGGGTCCCTGCTGGCGCTGCAATTAAATATGAAGTACCACCGATCGATTTACCTGTAGGCTTCAATGTAGATAACGCAGCACAAATTAAATCTGTGGTTAACATCCCTGTTATTGCCGTAGGCCGTATTAATGATCCAGCAATTGCAGACCGGATTATTGCGGAGGGTTTGGCTGATTTTGTAGCCATTGGGCGTGCGCAGCTGGCAGATCCGGAATTCTGCAATAAAGCTTTAGCCGGACGTGCAGACACGATCGTTAAATGTGTGGGTTGCGATCAAGGCTGCTTCGATGGATTCGTGAATCCTAATGTTCCATTTATCAGCTGTGTGTTTAATCCTGCAACCGGCCGTGAAAGTGAATATGAATTGCAGCAAACGGGTATCCCCAAAAAAGTACTTATTGCTGGTGGTGGCCCTGGCGGATTAGAAGCAGCTGTCACCCTGAAACGACGTGGGCATCATCCAATATTATGCGAAAAAAATGACATTCTGGGCGGACAGCTTTATATTGCCGGTGCCGCACCACGTAAAGAGGAAATGGCTGCAGCCGCTCTGAATATGGGAGAAACCGCTAAACGTGAAGGTGTAGACATTCGAATGAATACAGAGGTTACACCTGAATTAATCCAAGAAATTGCGCCAGATGAGGTCATTCTTGCAATCGGATCTTCTCCTATTATTCCGCCTGTGGAAGGCATCGACAGTTCACATGTGGTCAATTCACATGATGTGTTATGGGGAACGGTTCATCCAGAAGGAAGAGTCGTTATTATCGGCGGTGGTTTAGTGGGGCTTGAGGTCGCAGAACTGCTTGTAGAGCGCGGACATCAAATCACTGTAGTTGAAATGCAAGCTGATGTTGCTAATGATCTAGGGCTTCTGCGGAAAATCTGTGTCATGGAAAGTCTATATGGACATGGCGTTGAATTAATGACCAACAGCAAATGTATGGCGATTCAAGGGGATAGCGTAATTGTTGAAAAAGACGGCGAACGTCACAGCCTACCTGCTGATTATGTAGTAATTGCTGTAGGTTCACGCGCCCTTAACAAACAACCCCTTCAGGACTTCTTGGAGGAAAGCTCCATCCCTTATCATGAAATTGGCGATGCGGTGCAAGCGCGAAGAGCGCTGAATGCAATTTGGGAAGGCGCTGAATTAGCTAGACGAATCTAATTAAGCTAACTATATGCTTCATGAAAATAACCCGGCAGGTCCGCCCTGCCGGGTTATTTTTTACTCAGAGTGCATTCGTGAAATGTTATTCGGTAATCGGTATCCATTCAACCCTTCACCCTTCACCCTTCACCCTTCACCCTTCACCCTTCACCCTTCACCCATTATGCCGTTCGGACTCAGGAGACGCTATTGAGCTAAAAATAGCCTTTTTACGAATCTATCGGACCTAGATGCCGCTATTCCGCAAAAATAGGGGTCAAAAGAGGTGCTGCGACGGGAATAACTGCATTGGAGTCCGAAAAGCTCAGCAAATCAGCATTTAGGTGCTAATAAGTGCAACGGTGTCCGTTAGCGAGAGAGATGCGCACAAAAGTATGGTAAGAAAGATGAAAATGGTGAGAATGTCAAGAATGATGAGATTGGTGAGAATAGTGAAATACTCATCTCAATGAACCACTCACATTCATTTTGAGTATTGGCAGCCCAATAAATGCCGCATATCGCTCAGCTTCTTTAAGTACCAACTTTTCCGTATCGCCCAGCTCGGCAAAAGGATGGATCATAATCTCAATCCCCTTGGTCTTTAGGGTTCTTTTCCATGTACCCACAACCTGACCCTCCACAACAATCGTTGGAAGAAAAACACCATTATTCCCCGGAACTATCAAAGGAGCAACGTTGGGCTCTAGAACGGCACTTCGGTCTTTATAACCCAGAATGTACTCATCAAAACCCGGAAGCAGGTGAACGCCCGAGTCCTCAGCAGTTGGCTCTAGCCGATCAGCAGACACCCAATACTCACTGCCATCAATAACCTCTGATTGCAGTTGACTTTTGGCCGCTTCCAGACCTCTTCTAGCATCGGTAAGGGTTATGCCTGCCCACCAAGCAAAATCTTGAACAGTTGTTAAACCATGTCCAGTGAAATATCTCCGAGCGAGTTCATACAATGACTCATCGTAAGAAAGTTCTCGAAACTGTGGCACCCATTCCTCTAACAAAACAATCGTTTGCTGCTTACCATTCATCGGTCCGAAACAAATCAACCCTTGGTACGCAACATTCCACAACATATGATAACCACGCTGGTTCCCTGTGTGAATACCTTCTTCTTCTATAAGCTGAAGTAGAAGTGCACGATCTAGCTGCTTTCCACCTTGTAAAGCATTAACTATAATATGTCTACAACGTTCTAGTGTCTGATCATCTAGCCCAAGCTCTGCATTCCGCCGCTTTGTTTGTCCCGCTAAACGCGGCACAGATAGCTGATGCATCCACTTTACATCTTCCGGTGGGACAAAATGAAGCGTACCTCGCAGCGTCCAATTCAGAATCATCTTACGATCAGCGATAGCACGCTCTATATCAGCTAAATTCGAAGATGGAGTACGTAACCCGATCGCCCACATCGCCTGCATGTAATCCTGCGCCTGTACTGCCCCTAATTCTTTAACGACCTGTTCAGGCTTGATTAGCTTGTAATCAACGATCTTCTGGTTATATAGACGTTGCGCAGCTATCATTTTATTCGTCACACTTCGCCTCCTTAAGTGATCCTTCTCAAACCATCGTCTAACCTTATTGGAATAATTTTAATATAATTTTTTCCAATCTCATAGTTTTTCTTATTTCTTAGCTGTGGCCCGTCTTACGGCTGGTGCGACTACCGATCCCAACAAATCAATGATTTGCTCAACCTGAGCATAAGGTAAACCACCAATATCAATCTGAGCCAGAAAACGATTGTGTCCGTACAGCTCATGTTGATAAAGGATTTTTTCAATAACCTGTTGTGGGCTGCCTACGAGCAGCGCATTTCTCACACTCATGGCTTCAGCAAATTGGTCTTTAGGGTACGCTGATCCACGAAGCTCTTTCATCATGTGATTTAAATATGGGTAATAGTTACGGAATGCTTGCTGTGAATCTTTATCGATATATAAAAGGGTGGTTGTACCCACCGGCAGCTCTGCCGGATTAAAACCTGATTGTGCGGCAACCTGACGATACATATTCACAGAGGTCTTGAACGCTGAAGCAGGTCCACCTAGAACAGCCAGCATCATCGGGATGCCCATTCTTCCTGCCTTAACTGCACTTGCCGGAGGTCCACCAACCGCTCTCCAGATGGGCAGTTTACCACTCAGTGGCTTCGGAAAAATCTCCATATCATTCAGAGCAGGACGGAATTGCCCTTCCCAGGTAATTCTTTTTTCGTTATTTATTTTCATAAGCAATTCAATCTTCTCTTCAAACAATTCTTCATAATCCCTCACGTCATATCCGAACAGTTCATAAGCTCCTAATCGTGATCCACGTCCAGCAACAATTTCTGCTCTGCCTTCGGATAACAAATCCAATGTCGAAAATTCTTCATGTACACGTACAGGATCCGCTGTGCTCAATACAGTCGCTGAACTGATAAGCTTGATTCGTTCCGTTGCGTTTGCTATAGCTCCAAGTACGACCGATGCTGCTGAAGTAATAAATTTCGGCTGATGACTCTCCCCCACTCCAAATACATCTAATCCAGCATCCTCTGCTAATTTGGCGGCAGTAATGATCTCTTGAATCCGTTGTCGTTCACTGATTGGTTTACCTGTTAAGGCATCTGCAACATGATCACCTAAAGTGTATAAACCTATTTCTAAACCCTTATTCTCGTCGATTCTATATTGTTCCATCATGATGATGTCCTACTTTCTTCGCTGTATTATTGGATAGGATGAAGCTTTGATGCAATCTCTTCCCGGCGTTCTTCCAGAAAAGAAGGCAAGGTCAAATTCTCGCCCAATGTGTCAAAAGATTCATCAATCTCAAACCCTGGACCATCTGTAGCAAGCTCGAAAAGAATATGGTTCGGATCACGGAAATACAAGGAATGGAAGTAATAACGATCAATGACCCCTGTGTTCTTGAACCCTGCAGCTGTGATTTTAGCAGCCCATGCGGTTAATTCTTCCAGATCCTTCACTCTTATAGCCACATGATGGATACTCCCTCTTCCCGGTCTTTCCCGGTCTTGATCATTAACTTCTTTGAGCTGAAGTTCAGTGTACAAGCCGCCTTTAGCTGTTTCATAAATATCCACCATTACCTTCGGGTCACCCATGGATGGCACTCTACGAACTTGTGTATAGCCTAAAATATCCTCCAAAACAGCCTTTGTACGGCTAGCCTCACGAACAGTCAATTCAACGGGACCCAATCCAACAATGGCATATTGTGGTGGAATATCATCAGTAATCCAAGGTTCTACCAGCTGAGTCACATTATCTTTTTCTGCGGACACCAGATGAACCGTTAATTCATCACTATCCTGAAAAGTAAGCGAATTGCGCTCCTCTATACTTACGATTGCTTCATGAGCGACTTCAAATGTATCTAATCTGCTAGCCCAATATACTAAAGCCTCATCGCTAGGAACGAGAAGAGAGATTGCAGAAATACTGTTCGTTCCTTTCCGGGTCTGGCCTGCATTTGGCATTTCAAAAAAGGATACCTCGGTGCCTGGAGCGCCATTAGAGTTGCCATAGAATAAATGGTACATGGTTGGATCGTCCTGATTTACGGTTTTTTTGACAAGTCTTAGTCCCAGTACTTCTGTATAAAACCATAGGTTTTGTTTAGCGTCTTTAGTAATCATTGATACATGATGTTGTCCGGTTATTTGTGGTTGGCTCATTTTAATTTCCTCCTAATATAATTATGGTTTACTAGTAAACTGATGCTGAAAAAAGGAAGCTTTATTCAGAATAAAGCTTTTACAATACTACTGAACTCCTCGTGGAATTCGATTCTCATTCAGGCTATGGCGGTGAATCTTCTTAAGCATGCTGTAAAATACTTTCTTCTCGTCGTCCGTCAGTGGATCGAATAACGAAGCTTGGAAATCCGATTGCAAAGGAAGCACCTTCTCGATAAGCGCCTGGCCCTTTTCAGTTAAAGAAATATACTTCACCTTCCAATCCTGCTTGCGTTCAATCCATCCTTCTTTTTCTAATCTGCCAAGCATATGTGATACTCCACCTTTAGTAATGGTTAAATGCTCGGCAATATCCATTTGTGTCACAGGCTGATGTAATAGTATTTGTACTAACGCATCAAACTGGCTGACCGTTAAATCAAACTGCTTCAAGAACTCATTGGAAAGATCGTTACTATTGTCATAAACTCTTACCAGCCGCAGCCAGATCAATAAGCTTAGTTTGTTGTCTTCAGTGAATCCATTGTCTCGCATTATGCCACATCCATTACTTTGGAATTGGATCTATTTGATTATCAGTTTACTAGTAATCTGATATGAAGTCAAGTTTCGTATTAACTTAAGAAATAGAGAAGCACAGATAAACCATTACTAAACATGTGCGCGCCTATAGGCACTAATATATTTTTTCTTTTCTCATATAGGTAGGCAAAGATTAATCCAGCAGCCATATAGGAGAAGATATTCCACATTTCGTTATAGTTACTCTGGAACACCACGGCTCTATAGACATGTTGAAAGCCAAATAAAAAGGAGGATATCAGATAAGCCAGAAGACGACTCTTCCTGCGGATCGTTCTATAAATGGTAACCCGATATACTAATTCTTCAATCAAGGGGCCAATCCATACCACGTTCACTGTAAAAATAAATGGATACGAGGACAACATTGCCCGTAAATCCACCTCATTAACAGACTTTGTAATAGGATGAAAAATGGAAATTAGTGTGGGGATTAACATACTTCCGATGATAATAATCAAACAAAGTCCCCAAACCATCCATAACATATTACGGACCCAGTATTGTCTGAAATCATAAATAGCTTGTTTATAGAATCCCCTAAAACCTATAATCACTCCTATGTAGATCAGACTATTCAACATTAAGGCCATTCGATTTTGTTGTTCTGGCTGCCAAATAAAAACATGGTTGAGAATCCCCATAACCGGCCTGATCAAGAGAATAGAGAACAACCCTAAAAAGTACATTACTGCTAATATAACGCCTAAGATCAATTGCCTTTTACTTAATTTTTCATCAATCATTATAATCTATTCCCCCAAGTAAAATTGTTAATAGACTGAATATCAACCATTTTAGCATTGGGAAATTTCATATGACTTAATGTAATCTTACATAGACCTTAAATTTGCCGGTTCAGCTCAATTATAATTTCAAACTGGTTATCTTGCGTATTCAGCTGAACAGTCCCTCCATGAGCAGCTATTATTTTTTGAACAATGAGTAACCCTAATCCAGAACCTGCCGGGTTCAAGGCTGATGGTTGGCCGTAATTAATAAAAGTAAGCTTGGCTCCATCATTCACCTTTTCCAGCACAGCTTGAAACGTAGAACCTTGCTCCTGATAAGCGATGGCATTATAAAGCAGGTTTGAGAATACTCGATTCATTCTTTTTTTATCAAACTGTAGAATTATTTCTTCTGGCTCGATTACAAAATCAGGGATCATACCCGCAGCCTCAAGCTCGGGCAACATATGTATCATTTCTTCTCTCAAATATTCTGAGAAATCATCTGTTGTAACATCCAAGCGGAATTCGGGACTTTCCATTCTCGATAATTCAAACAAATCCTGAATCAATACATTGGCACGGATACTATTTTCGTATATTATTTTGGCAAATTCCAAATGTTCTATCCGACCGCTCCCCTGTTCTTTTAGTTCAAGCTCTGCGTAACCCATAATACTTGTTAATGGATTTTTTAAATCATGGGATATATCCAATATTAGATTTTTTCGATTGTTTTCACTCTGTTCTTTTAACGAGGTCTGGATCTGAATCACTTCTGCCATATGATTAAAAGCCTGCTCCAGTTGACTAAACTCCCGATTCCCGCCTACCTGCACTCTTACTGAATAATCCCCATTCTTAACCTTTTTAACAGCAGCGGACAACTGGTCTAAGGGTTTAATGAAACTAACCGCCGTAATTCTCGCATAAATCATCGTGCTTAGAATCAGAATCAACAAATAACCTAACCCAATAAACCCAAGCATTTGAAGGGTATGATCCTGCATAGGTGAATCTGAATTCCAATGGAAACTGCCTGTCATTTTCACTTGTATAGGTAAAGAGACGATCAGCCAAAATTGTTCATGCTCATTATATTCAACAGTGATCATATCTTTGTTAGCGCCAGTATTCATTAGAAAATCCGTAAATTCTTTGACACTAATCTGCTTGGACGTAAATGGATTGTTGCCAATGGAGTGTATGACTTCGTAATTGGAATTTACAACCTGTAAACTGCCCCCAACATCATTAACAACACTAGTGTCAATTCTTTGATAGTCATTTTGCATAAGCTTAGCAGCCGTTAACTGATTATAAATAATGTCCTTAGATCCCAGCCTGTTCATGCAAAACAAAGCAACAATCACCAATATCGTTATAACCGTTGTTATAAGAAAGATCGCGATATAGTTTTTTAACAATTGATAGGATATATTTTGTTTTCTCATCTTATTTACCTGGGTTGTAGAATTTGTAACCTAGTCCACGCACTGTAACGATATATTCGGGATGGTGCGGGTCCCGTTCGATCTTATTCCTTAGACGGCTGATGGTAACCATAATCGTATTATTATCACTATAGAAATCTTCTTCCCACGCCGCTGCATATAACTTTTTGGGCGTAAAAATTTGATTAGGACTCTGCATCAGACATTGTAACACCTTATATTCCTTGGCATTTAGAAGAACTGGACTTTCATTTATGTACAACATACATTCCTTTAAATTCAGCTTCAATTCTCTATGTTGGATTGTTTCTTCAGTTATCGATTGGCTAAGATCGTATACATTTCTTCGTCTCAGCTGCGCCTCAACCCTAGCCACAAGCTCTGAAGCACTAAATGGCTTCACCATATAATCGTCTGCTCCAAGGCCTAAGCCCACTATCTTATCAATTTCTTCACCGCGGGCAGTTAACAAGATAACCGGAATATGGCTTTTCTCTCTTATCCGTCGCAGCAGATTAAGCCCATCAAGCCTGGGCATTACAATATCCAGAATGGCAAGATTTATTTCATGTTGATTAACAACCTCTAAAGCCTCAATGCCATCCTTGGCTTCGAATACTCGATAGGATCGATCTTCTAAATGAATTTTCACTAGTTTTCTTATATCAGTTTCATCTTCAGCAATCAGTATATTCATCGCTTAATTCCCCTAACTATTCTCAAATAGCTGAGTCTTTTCACTCAGTATAACTTGCCAATACCACTTCGGTATATAAAGCCTAAAGAATACATCTGGAACATCATGATTAAAATACCCATGGATCACCATAATCAAATCTATTAAAATCAATAATTCCAAGTTCCTCGACTTCGTAATGATCATACTCCCGTTTTTTCTGATCATAATGGGAATTCCGCCGTTCTCAACAATAACTCTCTGCCGTCGCAGGTCCTAATGTAATATTTCTTGTCCTTTGACCAGCCCTTATGAACCGGTTCAACTCCCTCCCATGTAGAAGCATTCGGGATGTCACTAAAAAATGGAATCATTTCACGACCTCCTTTTAATCAAACTGCTTCACAAAATAGAAAAATTTTCTTATTTATTTCTCAGAAGATTATTTTATTCAATTGATGTTGGAACAACAATAGTGTATGATGCATAGTATAGATCGAATACTGTATGACACATAGTAAGTATAAACGACTTCGACGTCCTCTTAAGGACAGCAAGCGTTTAAACCAAAAATATAAGAACAATTTATAAGAGATTATAAATTCTTATATTTTAAATAATGAGGTGGGTGAATGAGTACTTTATTAAATACTTTAATCACAGAGCTTAGAAGAGGTACGTTAACGCTAGCCGTTTTAAGTCAATTACGAACGCCCCAGTATGGATATTCGCTCGTTCAATTGTTGGAGGAATCCAGCATCATCATCGATCAAAGCACCCTATATCCATTACTTCGCCGATTAGAGAAACAGGAATTAGTGACGAGCAGCTGGGACACATCCGAGAGCAGACCCCGTAAGTATTATGTTCTAAGTGACTATGGCGTAGAGATTTTTTTACAGCTAAAGGAAGAATGGCTTAAGAATTCGAAAGAACTCTACGGCCTATTACAAGGGGAGGATGACCATGAAGCTGATTGAGATTTACATTCATGAAGTTACTCGGAGGTTACCAGAACAAAATCGGGAAGACATCGCATTAGAATTACGATCAACCATCGAGGATATGTTACCGGATGATTATGACGAAAAAGAGGTAAAAGCCGTCCTTGCAAAATTGGGCAATCCAGCTATTTTAGCTAGTGAGTACCGCGATCAGCCCATGTATCTCATCGGCCCACGCTATTTCGATTTATATGTTACGTTATTAAAAATGATTATACCCATCGCTGTAGTTGTTTCTTTAATCGCTCTGGTTGCTGATTACTTGATTGGCTACAGCGGCGATAAAACAGTTGCGGATATTGTTACTGCAGTTATAAGTACAGGAATTGGAACCTTTCTTGAAGTAGGCATCCAAGTCTTTTTCTGGATAACTGTTGTGTTCGCTATTATCGAACGGGCGGATAAAGGAAAGGAAGGTCATCCTCTTACTACAAAATTAAGGAAATGGACTCCTGATGATTTGAAGGATATCGCGCTTGTCCATAAGAAAAAAGCAATTACAAGCTTCGAAGTGTTCGGAAGTTTACTGTGGACTGCCATTTGGGCTACTGTTTATTTTAATGCTGAACACCTGATCAGAGTCTATAGAGGCGGTGAAGGCGCACTTAACTTCGTGGCCCCAGCTTTTAATCAGCATGTATTACTTGATTATTGGCCTATTATTCTTATTGTGATCGGATTAGAAGTCGCGTTAACTATATATAAATTAATCAAGAGACAATGGACTAGAAAATTAGCATTATGTAATACGGCCCTTGAGCTCATTGTGCTTATTGTATTCGCTGTTATCCTTATAAATCCGAATGTATTTAACCAAGAATTCATTAACTACATGTCTAATTTATTAACCACTACAGCTAACCAATTTGAAACGGGGCTAGTAGGTGGAGGTATAGCAGTCTTGATTTTAGTTGCGGTCCTCAATATATATGAAGGCTTCCGCAAGGCTCGCCTCTAGTATTCACAGAACGGCGATTCTCCTGTTATTTGGAGAATTGCCGCTTTGTTTTCTGACTCGTTGAATGCCTGCTTCAAATGCAACAACTTCAACATTGTCAGCCCCCTCTGAGAGTTACGGACCCAGATGACGTTATTTGCACATTTTCTGCCTTTGGAACAGGGCTTCGGACTCCAATGACGCTATTCCCTAGAATCAGCTCCATATCGGGGGTGTTTCAAGGCAATAGCGGCTATGCGGTCCGTTGGCATCCCAAAAGTGCGATATTTCTGGGTTTAGAGTCATCTGTGTCCGATAGGTGTTTCGTATGTGCAAATGTTGGCGAAGAATACGAAAAAAAGGAGTTGTCTCAGCAGCCATTCAGGGCATATGGGACAACTCCTTCTGATTTAATTAAATAGTTCAAGCTCGATAACCGTATCCATCTCATCAGGTAACATCGCGCCTTTTAATGTAATAAAAGCTCCACCGTCAACATCCGAATATTCCTCAGCCATCCACGGCGCCTCCACCTTTAGCTCGGTACCATCACGTAGTAATCTTGCCTTTTTAATCTTCCCTTTCAGACCTTGGAAATAGATCGGGCCAATTCCACGGTCGTAGACATGCGCATACAATTTATTGCCCTTTTGCGTATAACGTCCCCACTCTGGCTTAGGTAGCAAAGACTTCCCGCATCCATAAATACTATCTCCATTAAGGCGCATCCAATCCCCAACTTCGTCAAGGATAACCAGTGATTCCCGCGTCATTTCACCTTTGGCATCTGGTCCAACATTGAGGAGCAGGTTACCATTCTTACTGATACATTCGACCATCGTACGGATGACTTGCTTGGTCGATTTATAATTCTTATCCTCGGAATGATAACCCCAGTTGTCATTCAGGGTAATGCAGGCTTCCCAAGGGATGGATTGGCCGTTTACGTCAACAATGCCGCCAGGCGGAATGATCTGCTCGGGGGAGAAGAAATCTCCAGCATACTCCTCAGGTTCTGCCGCACGAATATTGCCACCTAATCGATTGTCGATAATAATATCAGGTTGTATGGAACGAATCATCCGGATAAGCTCCGTCGCCTTCCACTTCTCCCCTGTCATATTATCGTAGGAGAAGTCAAACCACATAATGTCGATTTTACCGTAATTGGTGAGCAGTTCCTTTACTTGCCCATGCATATACTCCAAGTATCTATCGAAATCAATCGGCTTATCTTTGACCGCTTCGTTATCCCGATCAGGATGTGCCTTATCTCCATAACCGGGATAATCCTCATGGTGCCAGTCTATGATAGAGTAATATAGACCAACTGCAATACCTTCAGCACGGAAAGCGTCTACATATTCCCGCACTAGATCACGCCCAGCGGGCGTATTAGTCGCTTTGAAATCAGTCAGCTTACTATCGAACAGACAGAACCCGTCATGATGTTTGGTCGTAAGCACAGCGTATTTCTGACCCGCAGCTTTGGCTGCACTTGCCCATTTCTTCGGATCATATCGTGAGGCGTCAAATTCATCGAAATACGTCATGTAATGCTCTCTACTCATCCGCTCGTTGCCGCGTATCCATTCCCCTCTAGCAGGAATTGAATATAAACCCCAATGGATAAACATCCCGAACCTATCCTGTAAGAACCATTTCGTTCTTTCTTCTCTTGTACCCATCTCTCCAACTCCTCCGTTAATGAAAGCTGTGAATCAATCTTTCACTCCACCTAAGCGGTATGGAATAATGCTGCTGCTCCAATTAGGCCTACATCATCTTTGAGAGCGGCAGGTTCAATTGTAAAAGTACCCTTATAAGGATCCATGACAAATAGATCCGTCTTCTCCACCAGTGCAGGGAATAACAAATCTCCAGCCTTACTCACGCCTCCACCGATCACGATCCGATCAGGATTGAACGTATGTACTGCATTGGCTAGACCTAGTGCCATATAATGAATACTCCGGTCAATAACCTCGACGGCCACGGGATCGTTAAGTGCCATGGCTTCAAATACGTGCCGCGAAGTAATTTTTTCTCCATTTATATTAGCCAGTTCCGTAATCATCGACGGGCTGCTCTCCATACTTCGCAGCGCCATATCCCGAATCGCTGTGCCCGAAGCGAAAACTTCCCAGCAGCCGAATCTTCCACAGCTGCATTCCGTTCCGTTCGGGTCAATAATATTATGACCTAGTTCACCAGCAAATGAATTTTTGCCAAGAAGCAGCTTGCCGTCAATGACGATACCTGCTCCAATCCCTGTGCTAAAGGTAACATAAACCATGTTGTCTGCACCTTTGCCAGCACCTCGGACATACTCGCCCCAAGCCGCAGCGTTCGCATCATTCACTACCTTTACTTCAACGCCTAGCACCAACTCCATCCAGTGCTTCAGTGGGACATTATCCCACTCCGGAAGATTGGTGCCGTGAATAACGATCCCGTCCTGGCTATTTACAGCTCCGGGAGAAGCCAGACCCACTCCTGTGAGTGGTCGCCCTTCGGATACGGAGCGGATCATATCGATCATTCGCTGCACCACTTCTTTAGCGGTACGTGCCCCAGCCGTTTCCATCAATTCCCGTTTCAACACGGTCCCCTTTGAATCGAACAATGCTGCGGCAATTTTTGTGCCTCCTAAATCGATTCCAACTACGTAGCTCTCAACCTTCTGCATAACCCATTCACCTTTTCACTATCTATTATTAGCCGTTAGAATGAATACTCTCCGCTAACGCCCGTAAGGCTGCTGGATCGATTGGCGACAAAGCGTCTTTATCATAACGAACAGCCGACCCAAAATGCACTTCTGTTACTCCAGTCTGATGTATAAATGAAGTAATACCTTCCGGCTTCAGACCGCTTCCAGCCAGTATACTTACCGTTTTACCCCTTGATTCCTCGACTAGCTTCCGCATAGCAGGAATAGCTTCAGGTGCCGGACCTGGCCCGGCAGAAGTGAGTACACGCGTAATTTGCGGATACTTACAAAGCGTTCGATAACCTTCTATTTGATCCTTCAACTCATCAAAAGCACGGTGGAAGGTTACTTGCAATCCCTCGGTCAACGGCAATAATGTTTCAAGCGCTCGCTCGTCGATAGTCCCTTCCGGAGTTAACGCACCAAGCACAATCCCCGCCGCACCGCTGGCTGCAATTTGCTTTATCTCTGCTGCCAACGTCAAAATGTCATACTTTGAATAGCAAAAAGAACGGCTGTGCGGGCGAACCATAACAAACGCAGGAATGTTAACCGATTTGGCAACTTGTTGCACCAATCCTATCCCTGGTGTTAATCCGCCTTCCGTAATCGCAGTAATGAGCTCCAGGCGGTCAGCCCCATTCGCTTCGGCTGTAAGAGCATCGTCCATACAAGTAGCGATGACTTCCAATCTCATAACTTTCCTCCACTCTTCCGGTTGTTATTGTTGTGCCTGTTTCATAACATAATCAGCGAGCAGTCGAGCACCATAGCCCGTTGCTCCAGCTTCTGAATACCCCACATCCTGTTTGTACTGAACCGTCCCAGCCATATCAATATGGACCCAGCTCAGCGATTCCGCTACAAAGCGCCGTATAAAAAGCGCTGCTGTAATCGCACCTGCAAAAGGTGAAGTACTAACGTTGCGCAGATCAGCGTAATTGCTTCGAAGATCGACTTCGTATTCATCCATAAGCGGCATGGGCCACAGTCGTTCTCCATTGCGCTCACCGATTTCGACGAGGCTCTGCGTCATCTCTCCATCACCCCATATGCCGGCGATACCTAATCCTAACGCTGCGCCAACATTTCCAGTAAGTGTTGCAATATCAATGACCTTAGTTGCCCCGATATTTGCTGCATGAATAAGAGCATCCGCGATAATAAGCCGCCCCTCGCCATCCGTATTTGCAACCTGAACCGTCAGCCCATTAGGATAGCGTATAACAGACGATGGCAGCATTGCTTCAGCATCAGGTACGTTATCAACAACTGGGATCAATGCGGTCACATTTACATGAGCTTGATTCCGTACTAAAATATCCAGCGCGCCAATAACAGCTGCTGCGCCACCCATATCCATACGTGCATCGCTAATATCACTTGCGGTCTTAACATTCATCCCACCCAAATCGAAGGTAACACCTTTACCCACCAATGCCAGCATTGGCAATTCAGGGTTACTCTCATAGCGAATTTCAACGAGGGCTGGGGAGTGTTTACTGCCTGCTCCAACCGCCAGCAACCCATTCATCTGTAGGTCAACCAGCTCCTGCCCCCGGTAGACATGAACTTTCACTGCTGCGTTATCACGCTCGAAATATTCGACCATCCATTCTGCGAACCGATCCGAATTTAGAGTCCCGGGCACCTCATTCACCAGATCGCGAGCAACCACTGCTCCTTCAGCGCGCATGCGGCCAGTACTTAGTACAACTTCCAGTTCAAGCTTAGTCAGTTCAGGCCAATCAGCTGTCTGGAGCAGCAAATCAACTGAAATGTCTATTTTAGTAACACCACGATAGGTTTGAAAACGATATAATCCGAGAAGCCAGCCTTCAATCCATGCTTGAAGCTCATCCGCAGCGGAAATATTACTTTCTGCTGTCCTACGAACAAATGAAGCTGAATTTCTTCCTTCTCTTAGGGCTGTACGGGCGGCAGATCCCGCTGCTCGGCGAACTTTCTCAAGCGTAAGAGCCCGGCGTTTTCCCATTCCAATAGCTATCACATCGGACTCTTCCTCAGAGCGAGCATATAACCATGTCACACTGCCACTCTGTTTGTGAGCTTCTCCCAGCCGAAGAGGAAAAGCCTCCTCTTCATAGGCTAAGTAGATAAGCGTATCCGCCCCATTAGCGGAATCGAACAAGATATTCATAGCTGTCCCTTCTTTTCCGTAAAGTGTACTCACATTTTAAATTATCGTTCTAGTTTCAACATTTCTTCATCAAAGAGATGACAAGCGAGCTCATGACCTGGTTCAACTTCCCGGAATACAGGCACATGTTGCTTACAGATTTCCATACAGGAAGGGCATCTTGTATGAAAACGACAGCCCGTCGGCGGATCAACGGGACTTGGAAGATCCCCTTTTAGAATAATGCGTTCCTTCTTCAAGCTTGGATCGGGCACGGGAACTGAAGATAGCAGCGCTTGGGTGTAAGGATGCAAGGGACGGTCATACAATGTATCCTTATCAGCCGTCTCCACAAGAGAACCCAGATACATAACCCCAATTCGATCACTAATATGCTCGACCACACTGAGATCATGAGAGATGAATAAATACGTCAGGCCATATTCCTCCTGCAAGTCCTGTAACAGATTCAACACTTGGGACTGAATCGATACATCCAGCGCTGACACGGGTTCATCCGCCACAATTAGACTTGGGCGAACGGACAGAGCCCGGGCAATCCCAATCCGTTGCCGCTGTCCACCGCTGAACTCAAACGCGAATCGCTCGGCGTGGAAACTGTTCAATCCAACGGTCTCTAGCAGTTCGCAAGCTAGTTTATCCCGTTCTTTAGAGGACAGCTTTGTATGAATAAGCAGGGGTTCGGCGACAAGATCCTTCACCTTCATGCGGGGATTAAGTGAAGCATAAGGGTCTTGAAACACCATCTGCATATCTTTGCGCAGAGGCCGCATCTGGTTGTCTGAGATATGGCTAATATTTTGTCCCTTAAACCATACTTCTCCATGATTGGGTTCCAGTAAGCGAGTCACCAGCCTGCCCGTAGTCGATTTCCCACAGCCACTTTCACCTACAAGACTGAACGTTTCTCCCTTACGAATGGCGAATGAAATCCCATCAACGGCGTGTAAATATTTAGTCGTTCCGAAGAAGCCCTTCTTCACAGAAAACAACTTCTTCAAACCCTTAACCTCAATTAATGAAGTCTCTTTCATAAACATCCCGCTCCTTCCGTGTCCTCCTGCTGTGTAAGCCAACAACGGCTTTTGCGCTCTAGCCCCTCAATCGGAAGTAGCTCAGGTTCTTGCGACAGACAACGCTCCATGGCAAATTCGCAGCGTGGCGCAAACTTACAGCCGGCAGGCATTTGTGAAAGGTCTGGCACATTCCCTTTTATAGACTCCAAGCGATGTACATTCTGGCGCAGCTTAGGTACCGATTGAATCAATCCCCTGGTATACGGATGTTGCGGTCTGGCGAACAGCTCCTGAACAGAGGCTTCTTCCACCACACGACCAGCATACATAACAACTACCCGGTCACATAATTCCGCAACTACTCCAAGATCATGGGTAATGAGCAGCATTCCCATATCCTGTTCATCTTTCAACTGCTTCATCAGATCAAGAATTTGCGCTTGAATCGTTACATCGAGTGCGGTCGTGGGTTCATCGGCAATCAACAGCTTTGGATGACAAGACATGGCCATTGCAATCATAACCCGCTGTCTCATCCCGCCGGATAGTTGATGCGGATATTCATCGATTAATTCCTCTGCGCGAGGGATACCTACAAGCCGCAACATATGAATCGCATGCTCACGAGCCTTCTTGCGTCCATAACCCAAATGCAGTCTAATCGGCTCTGTTAATTGCAGCCCAATCCGCAGCACTGGATTAAGAGAGGTCATCGGCTCCTGAAAAATCATTGCCAGATCATTTCCCCGGATTTGGCGCATCTCCTTCTCAGAAATCTTCGTCAAATCCTTTCCTTCAAAACGCACAGAACCTTCAGAAATTCTGCCCGGCGTATCTTTAAGCAACCGCATGATCGATAATGAGGTTACACTTTTGCCACAACCAGATTCACCAACCAGGCCTAACACTTCGCCTTTTTTAATAGCAAAGTCTACCCCCGCAACCGCAGTTATACTTCCATCGCCGCGTTTGAACTCCGTTTTCAGCCCTTGTACATCCAACAAATGTTGAGTCATGTCTTGTCCCTCCTTAGTTTTTCATTTTGGGATCAAGAGCATCACGCAGTCCGTCCCCGACCAGGTTAAATGCAAGTACTGTTAAAAAGATGGCTATCCCCGGAAAATAAACGATATGTGGAGCAATACTTAAATAATCACGTCCCATACTTAACATTGCGCCCCAATCGGGCTCTGTTGTTTTTGCACCCATTCCGAGAAAGCTCAATGAAGCAGCGGCCAAGATCGCTCCGCCAATCTTCATGGATAGATTAACGATAATGCTGGGCACGGTCTCAGGAAAAATATGACGCCAAATAATCCGGCGATGCTTCGCTCCCATGGAACGAGCCGCTTCCACAAACAATGTTTCTTTCGCAGACAGCGTTACGCTCCGAATAATTCGGGCGAACGATGGAGTACCAAAAACTGCAACTGCGATAACAACGTTGGATAGACCCGGACCGAGAATGGCGACGATCCCAATGGCAAGCAGCAAGTCAGGAAAAGAAAATAGTACATCACTGCCACGCATAATTATCCGATCTAGCCAACCGCCATAATATCCGCTTAACAGACCTAGGATAGTTCCAAGTACACCTGCGATTAAGACGGAACTGAGACTGACCGCTAAGGTTAAGCGAGTACCATCAATCAAACGGCTTAGAATATCACGGCCATATTCGTCTGTCCCGGCCCAATGTGCAGCAGAAGGACCTGCCATAAGAGCATCGTAGTTTGGTTCATCAGGATTATACGGGGTCAGAAATGGCCCGAAAATTGCAATTAAGAATAGCAATATAATAAAAAATGCGGCCACAAGGGGCATCTTTTGTTTACTGAACTTACGTAAAAAAACACCCATACGGCCTTTTGTTTTCTCCGGGGCCAGTACCTCTCCGGGTAATGGAGATTTTGCTCCCATCACCGCCGAATTGTCACTCATGATATCCCTCCTGATCCTAAATTCACCCTATAAATCTATTGAAATTCTGCTTCTTAGTCGCATTAGCTACTGAGAAAACCTTATTTTCGGATTAAGTACGCCATACAATAAATCTACTAATAGATTGATAAGAATAAATTGTGTAGCAAACAGAAGCAGTAAGGCTTGAATGACTGTATAATCCCGGAACAAAATGGAGTCTACTAGCAGCCTGCCAAGACCCGGAATACTGAATACCGTCTCAACCATTACAGAGCCGCCGAGCAGGAACCCAAACTGAAGTCCAGCTACGGTAACCACCTGAATCAAAGAGTTGCGCAGCGCATGCCTGCCGATAACAACATACTCGCGTAAGCCTTTTGCACGTCCTGTACGGATATAATCCTCCCGAAGAGTCTCCAGCATAGATGACCTAGAATAACGGGCCAACATAGACATAATTCCCATCCCGAGTGTAATGGAAGGAAGAATATAGGACTTCCAGGAATCAACACCACCCGTTGGAAACCAACCAAGCTCTACCGAGAAAATTTGAATGAGTACCAAGCCTAACCAAAATCCAGGAATAGACATCCCTGAAATGGCTGTCAACGTCCCTAAATGATCCGGCCACCGATTGCGATAAACGGCTGAAACCACGCCAATTAGAAGACCAATAATTAGAGCCCAGGCCATACTAAGAAAAGTCAGCCACAACGTAGGCATTACTCTGCTTTCCAGCATGTCAGTAACCGGGATCCCTGAACGGATCGAATTGCCCAGATTCCCACTTAGCAGATCACCCATGTAGTTTATGTATTGCTTCCACAAAGGCAGATTGAGACCCAGCTGCTCCTGAATTCCACGAATCTCTTCAAGCGTGGCATCTTTACCGGCAATAAGTCGGGCTGGATCGCCTGGGATTAAGTGAATAAACAAAAAGACAAGCACCGATACAATGAACAACAGCGGAATAACCCCGAGGAGTCTTTGTAAAGCATATCTACCCAACTCATAAGCCCCCTTCAGTATCGACAAATGATTTAGTGAGGCCGCTTCCCACCATACTACAGAAGCGGCCTCGTTCATTTCTTGGGATATTAAACCTAACGTTTGTTTAGCATTATTTCACTTCTGCATTCAGGACATTAATGGAACCATCCGGGAAGACCTTAACTCCTTCCAGATACGATCTTTTGCCTGAGATGATTTGGTCGACGCCCATGAATGCCCATGGAGCATCTTCCCAAATTGTTTTTTGAATATTGCCATAGATGGATTTAGCCGCTTCTGGATCAACAGATTTATTCGCCTCAGCGATCCATTTGTCTACATTTTCATTTTTGTAATAGGCTGTATTTGAGCCAGCAGGCGGGAACATTTCACTACTGAACAACCCTCTGGTTGCACCATCTGCATCTCCTGAAGACGGAGACCAGCTGACATACCACATTTGAATTTTTGCTTCTTCAGGTGTCTTAGCAGAGTTAATTTGGTCGGACAATGTGCCGCCTTCCATGGATTTCACGTCTACCTTAATCCCTACAAGTGCTAGCTGTTGCTGAATAAATTGCATACCCTTCATAGTTTCGGATTCATTTTCACCCCAAATTTCGGTTTCGAATCCATCAGGATAACCCGCTTCAGCAAGCAATTGTTTAGCTTTTTCAATGTCATAGTCATAACCTGTTTGCGGGGAATAGTATTGTGTTTTGGAAGACATCGTGGAATCAAGCTTAGCACCAAGACCCGATTTCACAACTTTGATATAAGCTTCTTTATTGATAGCATAGTTAATGGCTTGACGAACCTTCACATCATCGAAAGGTTTTTTCATCGTATTCAACGTTACATAACGGACGATTGTCGAATCGATGGTATCTACAGTAATTCCTTCAAGACCTTCAACCTCAGATACTTGCTCCGTTGGCATTGGATAAATGAAATCCGCCTCGCCGGTTTTTAGCATGGCTATCCGTGATCCATTCTCTGGTACAGGTCTAAAGGTCACACTATCCACTTTTGGCAACCCCGCTTGCCAGTAATCAGGGTTCTTAACGACAACCAAGCGGTCGCCTTGCACCCATTCTTTGAACTTAAATGGACCCGTCCCTACAGGATTTTTTGAAATATCGGTGCCATTTTCTTCTAAAGCTTTCGGACTAATAATAGGTGCCATAGCTACTTTATTTAAAAATGCGTTGTACGGCTCGCTGAGTGTAATAACCACGGTTTTAGCATCAGGAGTCTCCACTTTCGCTACCTTTGCGAAGCTTTTGCGCAGTCTCAGATTGTTCTTCTCATCTTGAATACGGGCGATGTTTACTTTAACCGCTTCAGCATTAAAGTCAGTACCGTCTTGGAATTTAACATTCTCTTGCAGCGTGAACGTGTAGACCAACCCGTCTTCACTTATGGAATGGCTTGCGGCAAGAACAGGAACCACGTTCATATTCTCGTCAAAACCCATCAGACCTTCGTACATCGTTCTGGCAGCGCTGATTGAATGCGTATCGCTTGCGTTATGAGGGTCCAGCGTAATAAAGTTAGAATTGATGGCAATTACAATGTCTTTATCATTCTTTGTAGTTGGGGTGCTAGTTTCAGTTCCACCAGCAGTATTGCCTTTTTGTCCCTCGTTGCTCGCTTTGTTGCCGCACCCTGCAGTCACTACTACTGTAATAAGCAGCAGCATGAACATTGACCATACTTTTCCTTTTGCTTTCATTTTTTACACTCCCCTATTCAAACGATGTATTAGAAAAGCTTCTAGTCCGATTAATCTCCAAACTTGAAGATTATTCTTGACCTTATGCTCTAGATCTCCCATTGAAATACAGCACGGCGTTCGCCGACTACAGTACCGCCATCATTAACAATCGTGTTAGGCACGAGTGCATATAGGCGATCAATTGTGTCTTGATTGCTGTAACCAATACGTTCTAGAATCGATGCGATAATACATGGCCAGACTTGTTCTGATCCGTCGGATACTTTCAGTGATATACCCATTCGTTCCTTACGGAGTCCGATACCGTATACCCCTTTTGCTCCACCCTTAGCCGTCAGATTGTCATCCTTCAGGAGCTCTGAGCATACAAATTTCGTGTCAGCAATCATAACCGGGTTATCATTCATAAGTTTTGCAATGGCAGCGGCTGCGTTACGTATATCCGTATCCTCAATTAAATCGGGACACGCTAGCTTTAGATAGGAATAAGCGATTTTATGAAGCGGAAGTGCGAAGATAGGAAGTCCACAGCCATCAATACCTTGCGGGATGGACGCTTTGGGAACTTCAGCGATATAAGCCATCATCTCAAGAATCTCCTGTTGTACAGGATGGTTAGGATCGTAATAAGTGTTTATATCCCAACCCATATATTTGCTAAGGCCCATTAATCCTGCATGTTTGCCTGAGCAGTTATGAAAGATTTTACGAGTGGGCTCATTTGCCCGGTGACGTTCTGCTTTGGCTTCATCATTCAGCGGGTATGTAGAGCAGCAATGAAGTGACTCTTCTTTTAATCCCATTTTCTGAAAAAGAGCTTCAAGCGCTTCAATATGGAAGGCTTCTCCCCGGTGTGAAGCGGTAAACAGCGAAGCTTCTTTACTTGTCAAACCATATACTTCATCGATCCGGCGTTTCATTACCGGCAAAGCTTGGAATGGCTTAGCAGCAGAGCGAAGATAAGTCATATGCTCCGGATCGCCTGCTTTGTACAAAATGTTGCCCTTCTCATCAACTACACTAACTGCACCATAATGCACATTCTCCAACAGGCCCCCACGATATTCTTCTACCAATGTTGTAAATCCCATCTGTACAACCTCCCCAGCAGTAGTTAATTTAATCTAAGGCAAAAAATCGATTCTGCGATAAAAGTCCCGATCCGATAATTACACCCTTCTCATTCAGCAAAGAGCGATGAATCGTAAAGGAACCACGAAGCGGCTCCCATGTAAAGCGCGAGAGGTACAGCTGCTCAACTTCTTCGTATATATCCGGGAATTTGTCCACGAGTTCTCCACTTAAAATCACGCTGTCGGGGTTATACATGCATACGACATTATTAATGGTGATGGCCATATACATGAGTGCACGGTCGATCAAGTGAATCGCCCATTGTTCTCCTGCATGTTTTGCTGCGAATAACTCCTCAATCGTACGGATCGGGCGAATCCGATTAGCTTCAGATAATAAAGAACTGATATTTATATAGGTCTGTAAACAGCCCGCTTTGCCGCACTCACACATCATTCCGTTAGGATCTACTGTCGTATGCCCAATTTCACCCGCACTGTTCATCACCCCTCGATAAATCTCTCCCTCGAGAATCATCGCAGAGCCCACGCCTTGACCGAAACCCAATAATGCCGTACGGCTGGAGCCGACTGCAGCTCCTTTAAGATGTTCAGCAAGAGCCCTTACTTTCAGCTCATTGTCCACAGCGATTTCAAAACCTGTCAGCTCTTTCAAGCGTTTGGCTAACGGCACATTTTTCCATCCTAGCTGAACAGAGAAGACAACAATTCCTTCTTCGTTATTCACAATGCCGGGAAGTCCAACGCCAATCCCCACGATACGTGTTCTGTCAATCACATGCTGCTGGAACAATTGCTCAATGGCTTCATGAATCCGTTCCAGCGTTCGTTTCGGGCTTTCGTCTGGTGTACGGGGAAATTGACTACTGCAGATAAGCTGTCCTTGTAAGTCCACAATTCCTATAGACATAAGACTGCGATCCAGTTCAACGCCAACCGATAATACAGAAGCGTCCATCATACCTATTAACGTTGATTTCCGACCTAATCCTGATGATACCTGCTCTGAATCGAGTAAATATCCTTCCTCCGTCAACTCTCCGACAATTCGACTTACAGTCGTAGGACTCATACCAGTCTGTTTAGCAATAGAAGCGCGAGAAATCGGTTGTTGATTTTTTATAATTTCGAAAACCGTTAAACGATTTTGTCGCTTCATAAAATCCTGATCGTGCTTTTTCACGGGCATTCTCCTAATTATTTTCTCCAGTGCATTAATTGGATTAATAAACCACAAAAACAAGAAATTATTTGCAAATAAAGCGCTGATAATGTATTCTTTGATTTAAATTTTAATTTAGTTTCTCCAGTGATGGGATTAATAATAAAGGGTCATGGTTTATGTGTCAATATAAATGACATATTTTTTATTTAAAAATAAATGTAAGCGGTTAACGAAAGATAACCAACACAAAAACCACTCAATATATAACACAGACATAACATATAAGCCCATGAATTAGCATTTAATTTGAATCTTGAACCTATTAATTGGAATAGAAAGACTGAAAGTGGTATTTTGCTTGGATTAATGTGAGGGTGTGTGAATCGATGGTAAATTGAAGGTAACACTCGCATCAAAAGGAAACTCTCAAAAAGGAGGTAGCTTTTGATGCGAAGTAAGTTAGTTACATCGAAGGTGCTAAAAAATCATTGAAACTCAACGGTCTTAACCGCTGCGTCCTCTTGGATCATCGATAACAATTGTACTGGATTAAATGATTCAGGCAATCTTACAACGATTTCTACGTTTAATTCGGATTCTACACTGTTATTTTCAGCATGAAAACTTAGAACAGCGATTTTGTGTTCTTTAAGCAACTCTTGAATTCGGCCCATAGCGCCTTCTGTGTTAGCTAGACTTATAACGAGCTGTTGGGTTTTTGGTGCGGCCAGCCAGCTGTTACGACTGTGTAAGATCTTTTGCCCAAGTAAAATGATTATCGTTGCTCCTACGCCAAGAATATAAAGACCAGACCCTATAGCCATGCCCACTCCGGCTGTTGCCCAAATCCCTGCAGCAGTAGTGAGCCCTTTGACTGTGTGTCTTTGCATAAAAATCATTCCTGCGCCCAAAAAACCTACTCCGCTTACTACCTGAGCAGCTATCCGAGCGGGATCAAGAGAAAGATTAGGCCAATCCGCTTGATCCTGAAACCCATATTTGGAGATGACCATCATGAGTGCAGCACCTAAGGCCACAACAAAATGTGTTCTAACTCCAGCTTCTTTCATCCGGCTTTTGCGTTCATATCCAACTAATACGCCACAAATTCCCGCGCCAATTACACGAAGCAAATACTCAAACTCCATACCTTCACCTTCTTTCATCATGATATGTATGTTGGATTAGTACCACGTAGGATAAATTCAATAATCTATTTATTGTATCACAAACAAAAAACCATAATACGTCCTCTCGCATTATGGTTAACTCGCTTTTTTTAATTTTATACTTCTTAGTTCGTATCGGAAGCTAACAAAGAGCAAATCTCCGCATCTACAAATCTACCTTTTTCAAAAAAAGATTCGCGCAACAATCCCTCATACTTAAAGCCCGCTTTCAAAAGAGACTTCTTGGAGGCAATATTAGCCGGATCATAAAGCGCCTCAATTCGATGGAGCTTCATATGCTCAAAGCCATACGCAATAATAGCTGTCAGGACTTCCGTCATCACACCCTGCCGCCAATAAAGTGGAGATAATTCATACCCAATCTCTGCTTTGAAATTTCTGTGCGCCCAGTTATGATATCCGCACGAACCAATCATTATATTATCCTCACGCCTGGCTATTCCCCAGCGAATGCTTTGTTTGCCTTTGAAACGTTCATCCCATCTTTCGATAAGGTTGATCGCTTGCTGTATATCGGTAAAGCTATCCAGATCATAATACTGGGTCACTTCATCTTTTGAAAAATAATTATATATTTCTTTAGCATCATCCAGTGTAATTCTTCTCAAAATAAAGCGGTTTGTTTCGAGCACAGGAAATCCTTCAACGTTATCGATCATATTTTCCTTAAGTCTCCTCTCATTTATAAACTAGTGATTTTTTTCACCTTGTAATCATTTGTTCATATTGCGTTCTTAATTGCTTGATACACTTCAATCATAACGATACCTACGAAGGAGATATTCTTATGAAAAAATTGTATTACACGTCTTTTTTCTATGCAATTCTTGGTTTGATAGCCGGAGTGGCCTATCGCGAAATTACTAAAATGAATGATTTCACAGGAGATACTATATTAGTTGCGCTTCACACTCACATTCTAGTCTTAGGATTCTTTTTCTTTATTATTGCTATGATCTTAGACAAGTTATTTAATATCCATGAGGCTAAATCTTTTGGTGCATGGTACATTGTCTATAACATTGGTCTTCTAATCACGATTGGTGCAATGGCTACACGCGGAATGCTGCAAATTAACGGCAGTGATATTAGCTTCCTGCCCCATATTGCGGGTCTTGGTCACGCCATTGTTGGGGCTGGAATCATCTGGCTGCTTGTGCTACTCGGTAAACGAATTAAATAATACAGAAAGAGCCGCCAGGATCACTCCAGCGGCTCTTTTAAATATCCCCTGCTTCCGTTACGGAGCAATCCCCCATACGAGAGCATCACTTTGATAAAGCGTCACTTTATCCCAGTTAGTATAAGCAGTTTTAGTAGCATCAAAGGAGTAGTCATTGGCTTCGTTAAAATTAGTCCAATCTGATTTATATATTCTGAGTTGAATATCTCCGGACTGGCCTCCAGCTGGAATGGAACCAGCCGAAGAAGCAAACGAAAGTTCAACGTAAGTGTCTGCATTCGTGCCAGTGTAGTCTGCAAAGGCGACTTGAACATTATTATTGCCGATCTGTGCCCAATCAATTGTGCCATTTAACGTCTGATTACTATCTTTAGTGAAATAATAACGGATTTTAAGATCGCTTAAGTTCACTGCGGTTGTGCCGTTATTTTTAATATTAAAATAAGGTTTGATCTGATTGTCTGTCGCATTAGTATCTCCTGCCCGATACTGCAACGTCAGACTAGTTGCTGCCGGAACTTGTGGAACAGCACTTGCTTGTGCCGAATCCACACTTTCTCCTACACTGTTGGTTGCGCTTACAACATAGTAATAGGTTGTTCCGTTAGTTAAGCCTGTGTTGGTGTAGCTCGTTGCCGTTAGCCCGGTTGCTACAGTGGTGTACGGCCCTCCGCTTGTGGTAGCACTTTTCACAGTGTAGCTAGTCGCACCACTGGATGCGCTCCAGCTCAGGTTTACTTTTGCATCTCCTGCAGTCGCTACCAAGTTAGTTGGTGCCACTGGAACTGTCGCCACTGCTGCTGGAGCCGCACTCGCTTGTGTAGAATCCGCACTCTCTCCCACACTATTGGTTGCGCTTACAACATAGTAATAAGTTGTTCCGTTCGTTAGGGCGGTGTTAGTGTAGCTCGTGGTCGTTAGCCCTGCTGCTACAGTAGTGTACGGGCCTCCGCTTGTGGTTGCACTTTTCACAGTGTAGCTAGTCGCACCATTGGATGCGCTCCAGCTCAGGCTTACTTTCGCATCTCCCGCTGTCGCTACCAAGTTAGTGGGTGCCGTCGGAACAGTCGCCACCGCCGCTGGGGTCGCATTCGCTTGTCCCGAATTCACACTCTCTCCTACACTATTGGTTGCGCTTACAACATAGTAATAGGTTGTTCCGTTCGTTAAGCCTGTGTTGGTGTAGCTCGTTGCCGTTAGCCCGGTTGCTACAGTGGTGTACGGCCCTCCGCTTGTGGTCGCTCGTTTTACGGTGTAACTAATCGCACTGCTGGATGCCGTCCAGCTCAGGCTTACTTTTGCATCTCCCGCTGTCGCTACCAAATTAGTGGGTGCCGCAGGAACTACAGTACCCCCTCCGTTACTCAGAGGAATTACAGGGTAAGCATTCTGTACCAGCTGAACAAATTGATCATGGAACCAGTGGCCTGATACAGGCGCATTAGGTAATGCACCGGTCAGTGTGCCGCTTGAGCTGGTATAAGTCGGATCACACATTCTGTCAAAGCCCTTGCCCTCATTATTTGGAATGGCACTGCTGGAGCCGTCAGATTCTCCCGGAGGTTTCACCCAGACGAATGCATCCAAATGTGAGGCTGCATAACCTGCGGGTGCTGCTTGTGGAACTTCTCCAATTCCGGCGCCGCTGGCATTACACCAATTGCCGCGATGGAGACGTTTATCAATCCGACCGGAATCCGCATAAGCGTTAACGGTTGTTCCGCTTGCACTAGTCGGACGATTTGCTCCTCCCCACCCGTTACGGGAAGTATCAATAAGGAAGCCGATCGTGGAAGGCCAACCTTTTGCTACAAAACCTGAATACAAAGCTGCTGTGAAATCAGCTTCATCAAAATACGGATTCCATTCATAATAACTTGCAGAACGAAGCTGCTGGCTGCCTATCGTAAGATTCGGATCTGGAAGATTAGGTTCTACTAGTGGAGTGGTATTGGCTGTATTCGTAATGAATCCATCGACACTAGCAAGTCCAGCTGTAGTGCCTGACACAACCGAAGTAAAGAGGTCGATAGCGGGGCCACGGTTAGTATCCCATCCGAGCCAGCCAGAGTGACCAATATCCATGTAAGTATACACATTTGGAATGGCATGGAGAGCATTTAAAGTGTAACGTGTAGCATCACGGTAAATATTCGTGGAGTTAGCTTGAGCACACTGTGGTGTGCTGAGATTAGTAACTAGATTCGGAAGCGAGTCCGGCTCTACGATAGTCACTATCCGAATGTCACTATATTTGGGCTTTGCAAAAATACTGGCGATTACGTCAACATAATCTGATTTGTAGGTTGTCAAACCCGCTGCTGTCAGTGGCAGCTCGCCATTGGAGGCCAAAGCGTGGCAATCCCGCCCAGGCATATCATAAATTACGAATGTGGCTGTAATCGGCGTGTTTGGTTGCTTTTGCGCGAGTACGGAATCTAATGTTTCCTCAAGACTTTTTCTGCCTCCGTTTTCTGTCCCGCCATAAATTGCAGCAATTCGATCCAGCCATACGGCTGTCGGATATTTTTTAATGGTCTCCATCTTGGAAACTAAAGTACTATCGGTAACCTGAGCAATAGAGGTATCAATCAGTGCGGCATAATCAGGATTAACATATGCTGTAGCTCCTACAAACGGATTGTCAACATGCGCCTCACTGGCATACGTGGTAGAAGGAGCATATCCGGTGATAACTAAAGCCATGATCGTAAGCAATAACAACATTTGCTTCCTTAGTGCTTTTGTCATTTATTATTCTCCTTTCGACAATTAAATAAATTCGCAAATAATTTATTAATAGCCACGCGATGCTACAATTGCAGTATTCACTCCTTTAAAGAATGGTCACCTCCTCTATGCCTTACCCGCACTCATCATCACCTCCTCTCCGTTTTAAAGATCTAACAAGAGCCTAAATTCCCTAACTATTTAACATAAATATAATTTTATTTAATTTATAGAAAATTATCCCTTTTCTTGAATACTACCATATCCTATTTTTAATTAGAAGATAGTAGATGAAATAAAAGTTTAATAATGAGACTATAAGAATATTTGTTTATAAACTGGTAAATGATACAATGTGGAAGTGACAAGGTATTTTGAATTTTAAGTATTTTCGAAGTAACGCTAACAAACCTTTAAGGAGTGGAAAAAATGTCTATCGATGTTTATCTTAATTTCAATGGGAATTGTCGTGACGCAGCAGAGTTTTACGCAGAGGTGTTTGGCACTGAACGTCCACAAATCATGACCTTTGGTGAAACACCACCCGATCCCAATTTCACTCTTCCTGAGGAAGCTAAAGATTTGGTTATGCACACCCGCTTGAATATCGAAGGCAGTAATGTAATGTTTTCTGATGTTTTTCCAGGCATGCCTTTTATCGAAGGAAACAATATTAGTCTTTCCGTAGTTAGTAAGGATTTAGATAACATAAAGAAATATTTCGATAAGCTTCAAGAGGGCGGTAAAGTAGTTATGGAACTGCAAGAAACCTTCTGGAGCTCTTGTTATGGTAGTCTAAAAGATAAATTCGGCATCGACTGGCAATTCAATTATGATGACGGACGAATAAATATGTAATAAAAAAACAACGGGCATGGAGTAACTAACCTCCTGCTCGTTGTTTTTTTGTTTTTCGCTTAAATTAGTCCATAATCAAATCGTACACACTAACCTTCCGAATTCGCCGGGCAACAAGCATAGACACCGCATAAGCTACTACTAGAATGGCTGCACACAATAGCAATACTTGAGGCAAACTAACCGCCAGTTGGACATTATAAATCCCTAAACTCGAGAGCAATAGTACAAACGCTGAGTCTGAGAAAAAATACCCCCCTATGCTCCCCAAAGCTACTCCCACCACAATCACCGGAAACAGACTAAAGGTAATCTGCGTCATCAGATTAAAAGTGGTATAACCCATTCCTTTAAGAATGCCGAACTCACGTTTCCGCTTCAGAATCAAAGTCTTAATCACTAAATACAAAATCAGACTGACTACTATAATCGTCACCACAGTGATGACTGCTGTCATAGAAGATACTGCGGCAGTGAATGTACTGAGCGTACTATCAACCGTTTCTCGAATGTTAGTAATGTTCCATTGCTTAGGGAAGCGTGCTTCCAGATCCTTCACAAAAGCTTGCGCATCTCCCCCCTCTTTCAGATACACATTGATGGACAGAGGGGTGTACTCCGGTTGAAGTCTTCTCATTCCATCACCGGTCATACTCGCCACCATTCCAAGTTGGCTAATCTGCTGGCTTAAGCCAGTAACCAAATAATTCTCCGTCACACCATTAAAAGTGATCGGGACCTCGTCCCCTATTTCTGAATTTTCCAACTTTGCAATAACACCGGAAATCACAATTTCATTATCATAAATTGGCTCTCGCCCTTTGTATATGGTTTGTGTCTCCAGCTTGCTATAATCGTCAGATACCCGGAGCATAAAGCTGGTGTTTTTAATCGAAGCGACCATGCTATCCAATACAGTCAACTTTTCAACCCCTGGCATGGCTTCTAATTCTGTAAACTTCCCCTGCTGTAGGTCACCGTTTTTCGGCAATAACAAAAAGTCGCTGCGTTCTATACCTACCAGTTCTATAACGGCGGAGGTATCTCCCTTAAAGTTGAAATTCAATATAGAGCAAAAAATACTAGAAAAGGTTAATCCGGCAACGATCAATACGATCATCATATTCTGTTTTGCCTGCCTTACTAAAGCTTTAAGGCTTAAGCTGAATTGCAGATTCATCCGGGATGTTTCGAGTGGAATTGGGTTCCGCTTAAAATTGTGAGTGAGGATTCCGCTCTGCAGAGCTGTAATCGGAGTAATGTTCCGAATTCGCCGGCTCGACAGATAGGTAACAAGTAGCACTAGTCCAGAGACAATAACCAAACTCAGTACTGCACTGACCCCTTCAAAGGATATTGGCCACAGAAGTCCGATTGAAGACGAAATCATATTCCCTACCAACGGCATAACCAGCCCAGATAACCCGCCTCCCGGTATAGCTGCAATGATGGAAACTGAGGTGAACTGTAGCAGAAGCGCATTTTTAATCTGCCATGAAGTATAACCGTTAGCTTTTAAAATACCGATGTTCGTTAAATTGTCTTCAATATGCCCCAATATTTGAAACCTGATGACAATAAGCGAGATTAGAACCATAATCAGTGCAAATACGATTAAAATGGCTGCTAAAAGATTAACAAAAACACGGTTCCCTTCGAGCCCAACCTCTGCCCGCATGACTTGAAATTGATCCGTACTTCCTGAGGCAAAAATCCGCTCACTAAGCATTTGCTCCAGCTTTACATCCTTTGAAGGATCGGTTAAATCTGCTGATAGAAAGCTGTACTGAGCTTCAGTTCCAAGACGTTCCTCCAACTGTTTATAACCTTCATCATTCAAAAATACTTTTAAAGCTCCATTAGTTAACGTCCCTAGCAACGGCTCCTCAATAAAGCCACCTATGGTATAAGAAAATGAGTTATTATCGTATACAAAAGTAAAAGTATCCCCAAGGTTATACCCCGATCCAACATGGAACAAATAAGGCAGATAGATCATATTCGCATCCTTAGATCCTGGTGGAGTCGTTGTCTTGAACAGTCCCTTGGTCCGCGGTGTATCCATGTTAAGAATTATAAAAGCTACCGTAGTGTCCGTTTGTCCGTACTTCATTTTAGCATCTGCTAACAGAATTGCTGCTTCATTCTCCCAGGATTCTGTATATGAATAACTATCCACAAGCTCCTCATACTCTTCTAGATAATCATCTTTTGGAAAATATGCACTTATTTCTGGAGTCCTTAATTCAGTCATTTTTTCTTGCTGGAAGGAATTGAGCTTCAAAATGACCGTAAGACCAATGTTCAGCAGCAGCACAGCTATCATGATAAGAATGAAGAGCGTAACCGTAGCACTTTTTCTTTTACGAATATTGGACCAAGCTAATTTTCCTATTAGGCTGCTCATCCCTACCACCCCAATTCGGTTAGAAAGGACTGTAATTGCTGCTGCCGTTCAGGTCCGTTATCTTCGCTATAAGGGGTAAGACGCAAATCTCCCACGATGACTCCATCCCGCAAATACAATATCCGATTTCCACGCAACGCGGTTTTAAGATCATGAGTAACCATAATTATACTTTGCCCTTGTCTATTCACCTCAGTAAGGACGCGCAGTACACCTATTCCTGCTGAACTATTTAACGCACCCGTCGGCTCATCGGCGAAAACCGCTTTTGGACTGTTGATCAATGCCCGGATAATCCCCGCCCGCTGAGCTTCGCCACCTGAGATTTGCGCCGGAAACTTGCCCCAGACAGAGTCATCCAGACCTACATCAGAGAGTAGCTTTTTGGCTTTTTTTACAGCACCTGCTCTATCCTTTTGTACAAGAAAAGCACTTGATAATACATTGTCGAGGACACTCATCGTATCCAGCAGATGAATCTGCTGAAACACGAACCCACAATTCTTCCGCCGGAATATCGCAAGCTGATCATTACTCATGGCTGTGATATCCTGACCTTCAAATAGAACCTCTCCAAGTGTTGGCTTATCCATACCCGAAATGGCATACAGCAGTGTTGATTTACCAGAACCAGAGCTGCCCATGATAATCGTAAAATCACCATGATATAAGGTCAGATCCAGATTTTTCAAAACATGCTGCTGAGTTCCTCCATGGGAGAAGGTTTTTCCAAGCTTATTAGTCTGCATCAGCACTTTATTATTCACTTCGCTCATGTTGAACACTCCATTTACATTCATGCTCATTAATTGCGCTAAAAAAATCATAGCTCTACGCGAAATATAATGGCTGCAATCACAAGCTCATTCGTAATTGCAACCTTATCGTACGTTAAATGTTCTTAACATGTCTTTGTGCAATCCTTAGCTAATTCTTAATTCTGTCCTACTAAGGGAATTAGCAGTTTGACTGTAAATCCGTCCTCCCGATTGGAGCACAGAATGTCGCCTTGCATTTTTTGCATCATATAACGGGAAATGTACAGGCCTAGACCTGCACCATTCTGGCTCACGGCCAGACTGCCCCGAAAAAATTTATTGAATACTAAAGGCAGCTCCTCTTCAGGAACCCCGGGACCATAGTCCAGAATATCTACCTCCAGATAATGATCCGTGATCTCGAACTTAATATCTATGGGTGTGTCTGTGTAGGCATATTTGTAGGAATTATTCACAACATTATCGATCACCTGCTGCAACCGCAAGGGGTCCACCGTAATGAGACAGTCAGGCACAGATGCTGCTGAAATCCGTTCATAGAAATTTACATTATTTATAATTTGGATCAGCAGGTGGCTTTGCTCTTCCGTTAAGCTGACTTTAAGTTCATTTAGTTCCTCCAAGGTCGAATGGAACATATCAGTCACCAGACGATCAATCTGATCTGCTTTGGAGTACAAAGTGTTAAGCTGTCTGCCGGTCTTCTCATCCCTTGCGCTTAATAACATCAGTTCCGTGATCGCCTTTAACGAAGCAACGGGTGTTTTAATGTCATGACTGAGACTAGCAACCAGTTCCTTTTTACTTTTATTCGCCAAATATTCGCTGTGTCTAGCCGCTGCAAGCTCTTCCCGCATCATATCAAAGCTTTCGGTAAAAGCACCAAACAGATGATTACGATCCATCTCCAGCGGCACTTCCAGATCACCTCTCGCGATATGCTTCGCGAATTGCTGCATTTTGCGGAACGGACGGAGAACCGATCGATTCAGGAACCAAATATAGAGAACGCCTAGAACCGTAAGCAGAAGCAGCATCACAATAGAAACTTGTATAAATTGTTTTTTCATATGTATAAAGATCGCACGGTAATCATTATTAATAATCACCTTCCCCACCATCTTATCCTGATCAAAAACGTCCACTAGAGTATCCCGATTATTGATGGCTTCGTTAACAGTAACGGAAATCGCATTTCCCGTCTGATATTTAAGTACTCCCGCGGTATCGATAATGGCAAATTCATAAGGACTTTCCTTGTACAGCTTCGGATCAAGCTTGTCCCAGTTCTGTTCCGTGAGCTTCACAATGGTATTGATCGCCACTCTATCTGTTCCTGTCTCCACCTGCAAATTAAGAATTAGGAAGGTGAGCGCTAAACTTGCGGCAAATATAGTAAACAGAAGGGCCAACAGCAGTTTTTTTGTCATAACTATTTGTCCTCAAAAGCATAACCGATGCCCCATACTGTACGGATGTACTGAGGATCATTAGGATTCTGCTCAATCTTCTCACGTAGATGACGGATATGTACATTTAGGGTGCCATCCCCCGCAAAAACATCTCCCCATACCTCTGTAAATAACTCCTCTTTGGGGATTACCCTATTTTTCTGCTGAATCAAATAGCTGAGCAATTTATATTCCATCGTTTTCAGCTTGAGAGCTACGCCATTAAGGCTTGCCCTCCTAAGTTCGGGGTCTATCTGGATAGGGCCGGCTTGGAGGATAGCTGCCTCAGCTCTAACTTCGTTATTGTGGCGTTTAAGCACCGCCTTCACTTTTGCGAGCAGCACTCGCAGGGTATACGGCTTATGAATATAGTCATCTCCTCCGATATCAAGAGCAATCAATACATCATCTTCACTGGAGCGGGCACTAATAAACAAGATAGGAATCCCCATCGTCTGACGCAGCTCTTTGCATAACTGGAAGCCGGATTCACCGCCTAAATTAATATCTAGCAGTAACATTGAGACCTGATGCTCACGCAAAAAGCTCCGGCAGGCATCAGCGCTTGTAACAAACGCGGTTTGAACATCGAACAAATTAAAATATTCGCAAGTGGTCTCCGCAAGTTCAGTTTCATCATCAATAATTAAACAATCATATCTCATGGATTTCTCTCCGCTTCAACAGAATTTAGTATTATGTTAGAATATGCCTTTAAGGAGGGGTTACCTGTGGATAAACAATCCCAGCGTCTGGAGCAATTTTTAGATAAATACGAACAAAGCTGGCCATTGAGCGGCACAGTCTTGATAGCTCAGCATGGAGAAATCAAGCTACAAAAAGCATATGGATATGCGAATCTTGAACATCAGGTCCCGAACGCTATAGATACCAAATTCCGGATCTGGTCACTAACCAAGTCATTCACTGGCATGGCGATTCTGATGCTAAAAGAACAAAAACGTCTGCGACTGGAAGATCCGATCCTAAAATATCTTCCTGAACAGCATGCATTCGAGGGGATGACCATCCTTCATCTGCTGGGGCATACCTCGGGTATAGCCAACTACACTTCTCTACCCGAATATAATCAAAAATTAAATAAGCTTAAGCTGACTCCACTGGAGATGTTACAGCTATTTGTGAGTCAACCGCCTGCATTTATGCCTGGCACATCGTTTTCCTATAATAATTCAGGCTATTATTTATTGGGGATGATCATTGAAAAGATTACTGGCATGACATTTGAAGATTATATCACTACTTTTATATTACAGCCTCTTGGCATGGTAAATACAGGAGTTTATAACAATCAGCAAATCATTTCAAAATTAGCCTCACCTTATCATTCCTCATGGGGAGAGTATACTCAGGGTGAATACATACATATGAGCTCTATCCTGTCAGCGGGTGCCATGTATTCGACGGCTGCTGATCTTTTCCTGTGGGACCAAGCGTTATACTCCGATCAATTAGTATCCCACGATACTCTGGAGATGGCTTTTCATTCAAGTAATCTCAAATATCGATTTGGTTGGTTTTTGGACGAACGATATGATCGCAAAAGAATGTATCATGGTGGCGCTTATCGCGGCTTCCGAAGTGAAATGCACAGATATCCAGAAGAGCAGACAACCGTCATCATGTTGACCAATTATGATTGTGTCCCCATTACCAAGTTAACGGAATCTCTATCTGGATTAGTATTCGGTGAGCCTGCCGAAATGCCGATATTCCCGCGAGCCTTTCCACTTGATGATAGCATGTATGCTGAATATATGGGGACCTATGAGGGATTTGGCTGCAAAGCGAGCGTGGAGCGTAGGGGCCAGGAATATTATTTTGTCTGGAATGATGATGAGGTTACACCGTTCTATCCTATCTCTGAAAAAAGATTCCATCATACCAAGCATGACAGTGAATTTGAATTTAAACGGAATGAACAGGGTGAGCTTTCATTTCTGGGGATGAAAAAAAACAAACGAGTGCCGCATAAGCCATGAAATGGCTGCTGGGGCACCCGCCTTTTTTTCAGCTAAAGCCTAAGCCTTAGCCAAAATAATAAATTGTGTGAGCATCACGATTACCGCTGCAGACACCCCCAGCGAATTAATGATTGTTAAAGCATTTGGATAACTTTCTTTCCGAAACTGTGAGAACAAAGATACCGTCCATAACACGCTGAAAAATAACGACGACAACCCGGATACAGCTTCACTATCAATTCGTCTGCTCCGGAGAAACAATCCGGCAAGGGTGGCGACAGTATAAACAATATATATTACTAGCTCTATCGATGTGATAACGATCGCCTCGCCGGCAGAGAACAAACGCATTAACAAGTATTGAAAACCTAAACAGATAAACACAAGCTGGTTAAAAGATAGTCTCTTCACTCTCATAGCTTAGCTCCTTTAGGATATAATTTCGCAAAAGATAACGCTTACATTGTACTAGTGATTGAATATATCTTCTGTGACTTTCCATACCCTGCCAAATATTAGTCAGATAATATCCTCACATACAAAAAAGGAAGTACACTTTGCGAAAAAGATCCGCAAGGCATACTTCCTTTTTTTACGATGCGATTGTAGATTTAGACGGAATGGGACATCTTAGTTCCAAAATAGAATGAACAGTGGATTTATAAGATGTTTTCTTAAAATTAGGAGGTCATTGCTGTGAGAAACAAACAATCCATTGTCTTCGTGACCATACCATTATCCGAGATCAAGAAGTTCATCCTTATTGATATTGTTGCTGGATGGGTCTTTTATTTTGCTATAAAATTCCCCTTCCATTCCTTAATTGCCGCCTCTGCCGGAAGCATGTTTGGTCCTATCCTCATACGCCAATCCATGAAGTTAGTTCAAAATCGCGCCAAGTTTTAAGGTTTTAAGAACTGCTCAATCTGTTTTTTATGATGCTTATCATGTGGGATAAAACTTCTCAAGTACTTGCGAACGCTGAATTTTTTGCGATCTCCATCCTTATATTCCTGATTGAATTCCTCTTCCGTTAACCCTGCAGCTACATCTATGATTTTAGTTCTATAACGTACAAATTGTTCAATTAATGTTTGTTCAGATAATAATTTAGCATATTCTACAGCGTTAGCATTAAACTCGTTAAAATCCAACTGCTTGGTTGTGATCGGTTCCCGGAGAATTATTTTCTTAATCGCACCTTCATAAAAATATTTATCCCATAACATGAGATGACAGATGATATCCTTTAAAGTCCATTTACCAGCTGCAATAGGCTGATTCCAATGTTTGTCTGATACTTCACCTAAAGATTCAACGAACGGGATGAGGGACTTAAATTCGAGTAACATTTGCTCATTTGTTTTTGCAGCCAGAGAGATCAACCTCCACATGAAAAATAAAATAATTCAGTCACAACATCTATGCTGCGTCATCCGCAGAAGCTGCGGCCAGATCCGTATCGTTAGAGTCAGGATTCAGCCAAATCTCAATCAACTCATGAGTACGCTTCACATCATTTTCGTCAAGCATGTAATACCATTGATCCTTCCGTCTGCCTTCACCCTGCAACATATGGCTTGTGATCTCAGGAGTACCTCCTTCAAGAATTACTCTTTTCGCCAAATCAAGAATAAAGTCTGACTTCATATTGGTTTGGAAATTACTGCCTGCTATTTCGATGATTTTCTGTATATTAAGGATATTATCTACTCTCTTCATCCGTTCAAGCGCAGATTTCAAAAAGATCCGCTGCCGCTCCGTTCGTTTAAAATCAGAATCCTCCCGGTATCTTACATACATTAATGCTTCAGCGCCAGAATAAATCGGTTTGTTCGGTTCAATTCTTAATTTCTCATGATCCGGGCTCTTGTTCTCAATCACCTTGGTAATCGGAAGTTCAACACCCCCTAGAGCATCTGTAACGCCCACAAGACCGTTAAAATTAATAGTAGCGTAATATTCGATAGGCGCGTTTAATAAATTTTTAACGGTATCTACACTCATCTGAGGACCGCCATAGGAATGAGCTGCATTAATCTTGGTTTCTTTCCTAGCTCCTTTAACCTTTTCCGCTCCGATAATTTCTGCATAGGAATCACGAGGGATCGACACGAACAATACTTTATGATCAAGTGGCCGGATCACAGTATATATAATCGAATCAGAAAGCCCGTTCTCTTTTCCCCGCTGATCAGTACCCAATAGGAGGATAGAAAATGGACGATCCTTGTTATCCGCCGTTGGTTGTAATCCGGGAGCTTCAGCGTTTTCATTATTCTCCAAAGGAACGTATGATCCATCAAGCGTGTGTTCAATAGTCGGAGCCACAACATTATTAAATCCGAAAATCAGCAGTTCTTTACGAAAAACATAAGATCCTAGCCCAGCAATAAGTACGATAGCAAGCGTAAATAGCCAGATCTTTTTTTTCTTGCTGGTCTTAGTTTTCTTTTTCACCTTTTTTTTCTCAATTCTACTTAAAGAAAATGAAGAAGCTGAATGGGTAGTCTGTTTATTTTTCATTCGGATCCTTAACCCTTCCTGATGACGGATTCTACCAGCCGATAATAGGGAATCATGTAGGTTGTCTCAAAGCCTAATTTATGCGCTAAGTTGAAAGAACCCTCGTTATCCAGACGACACGCCCACACCGGCTCAAGCTGATGTTCTAGACAGTATTCTATTAAGGCTGAACAGACCGCGTAGGCATAGCCCTTCCCCCGATGTGCTTCTGAAGTTTCTATGCCTATTTCCAGTTGATGCTCATTAACAAAACCCGAAAATGCCGTAGAGGCAATTTCCCCAGCGTCAAGAATATTGAAGCCCAGCCCCTCAGCAAGAAATTGCTCTTCATTCCTCCAAAACGCCTTAGGATTGACACCTCCTGTTGCCGCCAAAAACCGTTCTTTGTTCATTCGCACCACTTCAAGGTCTTGGTTAAGATAAGAAGCTTTCTGTTTCAGATATTTCTCGCGGTTAAAGCTGAAGTTGACCCTTGTATTTCTATGGAGCATTTCCTGTTCACTCCAATGAGCGATAACTTCCGTCCAGCCTCCCGCTGGATCAGCCTGCAGCAACTCTTGATGATGCCGAATCATATTTTTATTGGTTATGTAATCAAAAAGATCGCGCTTAAACTCTTCATTATCCGACTCTCCAATTAATAAAGACATTCCACAAGGGTGTGCAATGTAAAAAGCACGCGGGTTAACGATATCGTCAACATATACGCTGCCAGGTATGACTTGTTTAACCACTGACTCAGCAAACATCGTATTTATTTTCACTTTTCCTAAAGGCTCAATAGCTTTGTAATAATCGTTACTCTCTAGTCGTTTCATAATTTTCTCCTTAGATATCACGTAATGTTTTGATAGATAACCACCAGTATGTGAGGATATTTTTTTGCCGGATGACACTGTTACCTAAAATATCCCATTATTATAGACGATCTTAGGGTCGATAAGTTTCTATTTATAAGAAATTTGTGAGACAAAAAAAGACCATATCCTATCAAGGATTGGTCTACCCTATTTATTAATGATGATCTTAGGTTTTTTTCACAATCATATCGATCTCACTCTTGAGTAAAAGATATCTGACGACACTTCTCATGATCGGAACTTTAGTCAACTTATGCTGATCTACATAACTTTTCATTTGGTCTTTAGACAGCCCGAGCAAGCTTCCCGCTTCAGACACCGTCAATACTTCTTTGTTACTTGTAGCGTTAAAGGTTTTCTTAACTTTTAAATTCCAGTCTTCAAACACCTGCATTTACATCCGCCACCTTTCTATAAAAAAATCCCCAAACGATACGTTTGGGGATTCATTTTACTACTTACAGTTTTACAACATTCTCAGCTTGTTGACCACGATTACCTTGAACTACGTTAAATTCTACACGTTGTCCTTCATCCAGGGACTTGAATCCGTCACCAGTAATTGCGCTGAAATGTACGAATACATCTTCTCCACCTTCAACCTCGATAAAACCAAAACCTTTGTCTGCGTTAAACCATTTCACTGTTCCTGTTTGCATAATATAATTACCACCTTATTTTTATTTACATGTTATTCTTATCCTCAAAAAATCTCTTGCAAAATCTCTAAAAAAATAAAAATTCACATATGGTACAAGGTTATTAACGTCTAAAGAATAACCCTCTACGCTATGTGAATTCGCCAGGTAAATACTTTCGATAGATTGATTATAACACAGCTAACACCAAATAGATACTCTTCTGCATTATGAAGAAAATGGGAGGTAAGAAGGAGCTGTGCCATAATTGATTCTACGAGCGGTGACTGACCTCCTCACTTTCAAAATCCTAAAATCAACAAAACAGCGATTCTTCTGTTATCGAAGAATCGCTGTTCGGTGTTTTTTGGTCATTCGCGGCCTGCTACGACTACACATTCATTATCCTACGGGGCTTTCGGACTCGGTAGACGTTATTTACATGTTTTAATTCTTTACCGCTAGATTTCGGACTCCAGTGACGCTATTCCTTGGAAAGAGGCTCATAATAAGCATTTTTTAGGCCAATAGCTGCACTGGAGTCCGATAACATTCCAAATATCGGATAATCGTACGTTTAAGGACCACTGTGTCCGTTAGCAGGTTACTAAGCGTATTTTCCAGTGACTAAGCATGTGCTTTCGACACAGCAGTCATTTCATAGTTTTAGGTGCCAGCCCTTCTCTATATTTGAAAAGGCAATCTAAATTTTAAAGTAAGATAATTTATCCAACAGGTCTTGCACCATTGAGCTGAGTGACTCCGACGAGGCTGAGATCTCTTCCATAGAAGCAAGCTGCTCCTCAGAGGCTGCTGCCACACTTTGGGAGTCCGAGGAAGCTTCCGAAGCAAGATCGGCTAATTGTTTAACGGTAACTGAAATTTGCTCCGTTCCCGCGGTCATCTGCTGTGCAGCTGCTGAGACCTCTTGGATCTGATCGGTTACCTGTGTCATCTCTGTCAGAATCGACGTAAATAAAAGATCACTATCAGATACACTCTGCACACCAAGAATTACTTTTTCATTGCCGACAGCCATCGCTTGTGAAGCTTGATTAGTATCTTGCACCACATCTTCAACCAAAGCAGTAACTTGTTCGGCAGCTTTTTTAGTCTGATCTGCCAGCATGCGAATTTCTGAGGCCACCACCGCAAAACCTCGGCCATGTTCACCCACTCTGGACGCCTCAATAGCCGCATTTAGTGCCAACAGATTGGTCTGTTTACTTATGTTCGAAATCAAGCCGATAATCCCGCTGATCTGAGCAGATCGTTCGCCTAAACGTTCAATCGCCAGACTTGTCTCATCTACAGACAGCTTTAACTCCGACATTTGATTCACTGCCATTTGCAGCTGGGCACTGCCCTTTTTCGTCTGATCGGTAACTTCATCTGCAGACGCAGACACCGATGACGAAGAGTCAGCGATCCGTTGCACTCCAACATTCAGCTCGCTCATCGCCATTGAAGAATCACCCGCATAATCATTCTGCAGCTGCGCTCCTTCGGCTACTCGTCCAATTGCCACAGCAATTTGTTCAGCAGCTTTTCCAGTCTGCTCAGCGTTAGCTGTCAGCTCTTCAGAGGTAGCTCCCACGGACATTGATAGATCAGCGACAAGTCCAAACATTTCTCGAAGCTTATGGGTCATATGATTAAAATGTGTAGCCATTTTGCCGAATTCATCATCATTTCGAACCTGCAGGGTTTGAGTCAAATCCCCCTGAGACATCAGCTGCAATTTCTCAGATAACAAACGAAGCGGTTTAACTACCATCAACCATAGTTGAAGACCAACAATAACAGCTAAAATCAAAATCCCAATAATCATAATGATAAAAAATTCTGTTTTAGCTTGTTCATAATCAGCCATGATAACATCCTTAGAGATCGCTGTCTGTGTGTACCAGACCTGGTCACTTCCAGGCATTGGTATCGGAACAAAAGTCCGCAGCACGTCTTCTCCCTTGGAATTTATCGTGTATCCCAGTTTGGCCTCCCCATTCTTCACACGCTTCCACAGTACTGTTTTATCTTCTGTATCACCGAATTCTTTGAGTACACTTTGAGGATCATTTGGGTTGGCTGCATATTTGCCATTACCAGTGATTAAAGAAACATAACCTCCCAGAGGTTTATAGTTAACGGCTTCTTCCTGCAATTGGGTTAACGAAACATCGAACCCTACAGTCCCCAGAAATGCACCCGTTTTATCCAAAATTGGCAGCATGACCGAAATCATCTCTATAGCTCCACCAGTCGTCTCATAGGAGTAGGGTTCAATATAGACCGGTTTTTTCTCTTTTTTTGGTAAAAGGTAATAATCACCCGCACCTTCTACATCATAATTCTTTAAGGGTTCAACCTTTATTGCACCTTGATTTCTAAAGACATAAGGAATAAAACGCCCCGTACCATCATCATATGGCATCTTATTTATATTAGCCTGATCGTTCTGATCAAAAGCATTGGGTTCCCATAATATGCTCATCCCAAAAATTTCTGGTCTGTGCTCAAGCATAGTTTTCATTGTAGAAACAACATCTTCACGGTCCAAGGTTTGACGTTCTCTTGATTCAAGGAGTACTTCAGCGAGCGCTTCACCCGTCGACTGAATGTCTATCATTCTATTCTGAATGGTCTCCGCATAACTTTTTCCTGCGACCTCTGCCTGAAGTTCACCGTTGGATATGCTCACACTACGCAGATTAGCCAGGTTTGCGACTAAACTAAAGAAAAAGATCACAATAATTACTAAACTTACCACCATAACAAATTTAAACGTTAATGAAAGCCTTCGATACAATGCCATCTGAACAACTCCACTCTAGGATAATATATCTTTAATCGACAAAATACGACCTCTATTCAATAGGACTTATTACCTATAATTCAAGGGGTGAAAATTTAAAATTCTATCCATTCCAAAAGTATGTTTAAATAAAAGTAGCCTAATCAAAAAATAACTTAATATAAAGGAGTTCATGCCGATGGAAATATCCTCTTTTTTGTTGCCAAAAGATCAAGTCGCCTATATCACTAACTCACTATCCATGCTGGAAGCCTTAGAACAATTAGAACAGCACCATTACACGGCTATCCCTATTATTGATAATGAAGGAAAATATGTAGGAACACTTTCGGAGGGTGATCTATTGTGGAAGCTGAAAAACACAGCAGATTTAACCTTTGACAATATAGGGGAAGTTCCAGTAAGCGACATCCAAAAGCATGTTCATAACGAAAGTGTTCTCATTAATGCAGAAATGGAGGATATGCTGACGCTTGCTGCGGATCAGAATTTCGTTCCTGTGATTGATAATGAGGGTGTATTTGTTGGAATTATTAGGAGAAAAGATATCATTGAATATTACACTCGCAACATTACAGATTAATAAAAAATGACCAATCTCCATTACGGAGACTGGTCATTTTATTTTTCATCAAAATTACAGTTCAGTCAGGATAATCGTTCCTTGTGGGGTAATCGCTAAAGTATGCTCATATTGTGCTGACAATCCGCCGTCAATGGTACGCGCAGTCCAACCATCCGCATCAATTTTTGTTCTGTAACTGCCTGTGTTCAGCATGGGCTCAATGGTAAATACCATCCCCTCTTTAAGACGAGGCCCTCTCCCTGCTGGACCATAGTGAGGTACTTCCGGAGCTTCATGCATTTCTGAACCGATCCCGTGGCCAATAAAATCACGCACTACAGAAAACCCGTTAGACTCTGCATAAACTTGGATGGCATGCGCAACATCGCCAATACGGTTGCCTGCAACCGCCTGCTCGATTCCACGGAATAAAGATTCCTTAGTAGTGTCTAGAAGTTTGGTCGCCTGTTCACTAATATTGCCAATCCCGTAAGACCAGGCCGAATCTGCCAACCAGCCGTTTAAGTTAACAACCATGTCAATGGTTACGATATCCCCGTCTTTTAGCGGCTCTTTTTTCGGGAATCCGTGGCATATTACATCATTTACAGATGCACAGGTTGCGTACGGGTACCCATTATATCCTTTTTGCTCAGGAGTAGCTCCTTGAGACAATATAAATTTTTCTGCAAATTCATCAATTTCCCAGGTCGTAATACCAGGCTGCAAAATTTGCGCAATTTGACGATGACATTCAGCGAGAATTTTTCCCGCCGCACGCATTTTTTCGATCTCTTCCATCGTTTTCATGATAATCATAATATCGCCTCTTCTGTACAGAACACATCGCTCTCGGGCAACGGTTCTTCTTTTGTATTTAGTTTACCCTTTATATTATGAAAGAAAATCGCGAGAAATCCAAATCATTAGGCAAAAAAAATTATATTTTCCTTCCTGAATCTAAAAATAACATCATTTTTTTTGAGAATGTTAGATGAAAGACGAGTGCCTTATCAGCAATTTCTCTTATCTTTCTAATAAAACATAAAGTTATTGTTATCGTTAAATTATTTATTATTCCTAAAAATTCCTTTATATGTTATATTCAAAATAACTGAGGAGGTGATACATGCCTGTAATTGAGTGCATTTACTGCAACCACCTGGAGCATACGCATAATCAAAGAAGCAACCCTATTTGATTAAGGAGGAAATGTTGATGAAATTCAGAAAGCATTTTTCGTTCCGGAAAATCAGTTTGTTAGTATTAATTAGTATCCTTACTCTTTCTATTTCTTTACCTCAACAGCAGGCAGCGGCAGCAAACACTTCTGTTAAAGGTTTTTATGTAAGCGGTACCACTTTATACGATGCCACCGGCAGTCCTTTTGTAATGCGTGGGGTGAATCATGCACACACTTGGTACAAAAACGATCTGGGTACTGCAATACCGGCCATCGCAGCGACTGGCTCCAATACCGTCAGAATTGTACTTTCTAATGGCAGCAAGTGGTCTCTCGATACTTTAGCTGATGTCCAAAATATTCTAAAGCTTTGTGATCAGTATAAAATGATTGCCATGCTGGAAGTGCATGATGCTACGGGCTCAGACAACACCTCTGACCTTAACGCTGCAGTAAACTATTGGATAAGCATCAAGGATGCTTTGATCGGTAAAGAAGATCGTGTCATTGTGAATATTGCTAATGAATGGTACGGTTCTTGGAACACTGCAACATGGGCCAGTGGATACCAAGCGGCAATTCCTGCGTTAAGAAATGCGGGCATTAAGAACACTTTAGTTGTAGATGCAGCGGGATGGGGTCAATACCCACAATCTATTTTCACTAGTGGTCAGGCTCTATTTAATTCAGATACCTTAAAAAACACTATTTTCTCAATTCATATGTACGAATATGCTGGAGGTAATGCTGCTACAGTCAAGAGTAATATCGATAGTGCCTTGGCTATTGGAGCCCCTGTGATTATCGGCGAATTCGGTGACAAGCACACGGGTGGAGATGTCGATGAAGCCACCATTATGAGCTACACGAAGGAAAAAAAGGTGGGCTGGCTCGCCTGGTCCTGGTATGGTAATGGCGGAGGCGTTGAATATCTGGATCTAGCCAGCGGTCCAGCAGGAACACTCAGCAACTGGGGAAATACAGTCGTTAATGGAGCAAACGGAACCTTAGCAACCTCCGTGCTTAATAAAATTTACACAACACCTGGTTACCAACCTGTGCCGGATGGTGGCACTACACCAACACCAACACCAACACCAACACCAACACCAACACCAACACCAACACCAACACCTACACCAACACCAACACCTACACCAACACCAACACCAACAGCTACACCAACACCAACACCAACAGCTACACCAACAGCTACACCTTCACCTACACCTACAGTAACACCTACAGCCACTCCTACCGGCTCGCCATCCAGTAATCTGGCACTTTACTACCGTGCAGCAGATACCAATGCTACCGATAACTCAATCAAGCCCTACTTCAACATCTATAACAACGGAACAACGGCAGTCAATTTAAATGGACTGAAAATTCGTTATTACTTTACTAAAGATGGAAGCGCATCTCTCAATGGAGTAATCGATTGGGCGCAGGTCGGTGCTTCTAATATATCGGTTGCCCTCGGGTCCACAAGTGGGACGAACGCCGACTCTTACGTTGAGCTTACTTTCAATACTAGCGCGGGCTCCATACCTGCCGGTGGACAATCAGGAGAAATCCAATTACGCGTGCACAAAAGCGACTGGTCTAACTTCAATGAAGCAAATGACTATTCGTTCGATCCAACCAAAGTTTCCTTCAGCACTTGGAACAAAGTAACCCTGTATCAAAACGATGTACTGATCTCCGGTATCGCTCCTTAAACACATAAACCAGCGAGCCTCCCGGAATTGGAGACTTGCTGGTTTTTAAATTGAATCTGTTGTAGCGCAGATGTTGGGATCTTACTAGATTATTGTAGATCAAATGAAGGCTGTTGCTAGATTTGTCAGTCAACGGTGATCTACTGCTGTTAGCCTGCTCCCGGAATGTTACTACTCTGATGTTAGTCTACCGCTGGACTGTTACTACTTTGATGTTAGTCTACTGTCGATCGTCTATTGTTCCGCTAGTCGGTTGCTTCTCTTTTATTTGGCTGTTCTGCGTACTACTCCACTATTGCTACTGCTGAGCTAATCTAATTTTACTATTTCACCATCTAATGTTATTTTACTATCGATTTAATTCGACCCTTTCACCACTCTGATGTTAGTCTACTGCCGCTCGTTTATTGTGCCGCTAGTCGGTTACTGCTCTTTTGTTTGGCTGTTCTGCGTTACTTCACTATTGCTCCTGCTGTTCTGCGTATTACTCTACAATTGCTCCTACTGCGCTAATATCACTCTGTCCCACTATCTAATATGACCCTTTTACTACTCTGATGTTAGTCTACTGCCGCTCGTCTGCGCTCATCTGCCGTTCTTTACCTTTGGAGCGCTTTTGTCGTGATTTTCGGACTCAGATGACGCTATTTGTGCGATTTGAGCCGTTTTGAGCAACTTTCGGACTGGAGAGGCGCTATTCTTCTGAAAAAGGCCTGTTCCTGTCTCTTTTCATCCCCATAACGGCGCTGGTGTCCGAATACTCGGCAAATTGGCAAGATTTCAGGAAATAAGGGCTCCTGAGTCCGTCACCTTGTTAGTCTACTGCCGCTCGTCTATGCTCATCTACTGTTCATCTGCCGTTCTTTACCTTTGGAGCACTCTGTTATGATTTTCGGACTCAGATGACGCTATTTGTGCGATTTGAGCCGTTTTGAGCAACTTTCGGACTGGAGAGGCGCTATTCCTCTGAAAAAAGCCTATTTTGGCCTCTTTTCATCCCCATAACGGCGCTGGTGTCCGAATACTCGGCAAATTGGCAAGATTTCAGGAAATAAGGGCTCCTGAGTCCGTCACCTTGTTAGTCTACTGCCGCTCGTCAGCGCTCATCTACTACTCATCTGCCCCTCATCTGCTGCTCATCTACTACTCATCTACTACTCATCTACTACTCATCTACTACTCATCTACTACTCATCTGCCCCTCATCTACTACTCATCTACTACTCATCTGCCCCTCATCTACTACTCATCTTCTATTCGTCTGCGCTCGTCTGCGCTCACCTACCGTTCTTTACCTCTGGAGCATTACGACACGACACTCCGCGCATCTAACTACGACCAAACCACAAAAATCCCGGCAGCCATCAACTGGCCCCGGGACATTTTTTAAATCTACTTTCATTTAGTCATGGAAATTAAGTCCAGAGGTAACGGCTTTAACATAGTCTGCACGGATCACGAAATCTCCAAAATGCTCGCCTTGTTGACGTTCTTTGGCATATCGGTGAAGAATAGGTTCAAGCGTCTCTAGGATCTCCTTCTCATCTATGTTTTCTTTATACATTTTATTGAGGCGATCACCCGTAAAGCCTGCTCCTAAATACATATTGTATCTGCCAGGAGCCTTGCCGATAAACGAGATTTCACCCAGCGCCGGTCTAGCACATCCATTAGGGCAGCCGGTCATTCGGATCACAATTTCCTCGTCACGCAAACCAGCCTTATCTATAACAAGCTCCAGCTTATCTATCAACGAAGGCAGGTACCGTTCCGCTTCAGCCATCGCAAGTCCGCAGGTTGGCAGTGCTACACAGGACATGGAGCTGCGCCGCAATGCAGAAAGATGTGCTCCATCTGTTAGACCATGCTGTTTAGCCAGCTCAGCTACTTTGCGTTTTTTGGCAGTAGTGACGTTGGCAATCGTTAGATTCTGATTCGGCGTTAGACGGAAATCTCCAGTATGAATCTTAGCAATCTCCCGCAAGCCAGTCATCAAGGTGTATCCTTCTTGGTCATGAATCCGTCCGCTTTGGATATAAAGTGTCAGATTCCATTTTCCGTTGGTACCCTTCACCCAGCCGTAACGGTCTCCATTGTGATCAAAATGATAATCACGTACTGCTTCAAGCTGCCATCCGAGTCTTTCATGCAGTTCGTCTACGAACCATTCCAGACCATGGCGGTCAATTGTATATTTGAACCGTGCATTTTTGCGGACAGAGCGATTGCCATAATCCCGCTGGATTGTTACGGTCTTTTCTGCCACATCAATCAACTGTTCCGGACGGCAAAAACCAATTATACGTCCCAACTGAGGATAAGTACTGGTATCGCCATGAGTCATCCCCATACCGCCGCCTACAGAAACGTTGAAGCCGACTAGCTTCTCATTTTCCAGAATAGCGATAAAACCCAGATCTTGCGAGAATACATCCACATCATTAGAAGGAGGCACCGCTAGACCAATCTTGAATTTACGCGGTAAATATACCGGTCCATAGATCGGTTCTACTTCCGCACGCTCGCCTAAGCTATCTACTACCTTCTCACCGTCCAACCAGATTTCATGGTAAGCAGGCGTACGTGGTGATAAGTGATCACTTACTTTGCGCGCCCATTCGTAGACCTCTGCATGCACCTCTGACTGGTAAGGATTCGGATTACTCATTACGTTACGGTTAACATCGCCGCAAGCTGCCAGCGTCGTCATCAGCGTATCATTAATGCTGCGGATGGTTTTCTTAAGATTCCATTTGAGTACCCCATGCATTTGAAACGCCTGTCTGGTAGTCAGACGTAAGGTTCCATTGCCGTATTTTTGTGCCAGATCATCCATCACTAGCCACTGCTCTGGTGTCGCTACCCCGCCTGGGGCAACTACACGAAGCATGAACTGGAATGCAGGCTCCAGCTTTTGCCGTTCACGCTCGTTGCGTAAATCCCGATCGTCCTGCATATAGCTTCCGTGAAATTTCAGCAGCCGATTATCATCTTCCGGCAAGCCTCCGGTAATCGGATTGCTTAATGTCTCAACAAGCGCGCCCCGCAGATAGTTACTCTCTTGCTTAATGTGCTCAACATCGCTTGGAGGCCCGCCGATCGGCTTAACCTTTTCATTGTTTGCCATTGTTGTTATCTCCCCCCGAAGTCATTCGATAACTTTCCTCTATCCATTAGTAAACATCACGTTGGTAGCGCTGCGCCTGCTGCATATTATCCAAATAAGCTGCCGCTTCTTCAGGACTCAAACCACCCTCATGCTGGATGACAGTAATCAGAGCAGAATGAACATCATGTGCCATATGCTTCTCGTCTCCGCAAATGTAAATATGAGCTCCCGCTTGCAGCCATTCGTAGACCTCGCGGCTCTTTTCCAGAATGCGATGCTGAACATATACTTTCGCTTCGGTATCACGGGAGAAAGCAACATCCAGCTTAGTTAACAAGCCGTCTTTAAGCATTCTCTGCCAGTCCGTCTGATAGAGGAAGTCCGTCACAAAATGCCGATCTCCGTAGAACAGCCATGATTTACCTTCCGCCCCAAGCTCGCCACGTTCCTCCAGGAAAGAGCGGAAGGGTGCAACACCTGTGCCCGGTCCAATCATAATGATCGGTGCATCAGGATTCGTCGGAAGCTTAAAGTTCGGATTATGTTGAATGTAGATGGGCAACGTATCTCCCGGCTGGACTCTTTCAGCACAATGTACCGAGCAGACCCCATAACGCTCACGGCCATGTGCCTCATAACGTACAGCTCTAACCGTTAAATGAACCTCATCTGGATTAGCTTTATAGCTGCTGGCAATTGAATAGAGTCGTGCCGGAAGCTTGCGCAAAATAGTCACAAAGCTACTGGCCGAACCCTCCCATGGAGAGAAGTCCTGAACTAAATCGAGCAGATCGCGGCCTTGAATATATTCCTTAAGCTGTTGCGCACGTTCTGGCGACAATAGATCACTTAGTTGGTTAGAAGAAGATAACTTCGCCGCTTGTTCAAGTAACGGTTTGGTCAATACAGTGATTTCATAGTGGTGAAGAAGGGCCTCACGTAAGGTGCCGTCTTCCCCTTTTTTATTAAATGGAACAATATCATTAGAATTCCAGCCCATAGTATGAATAATAGCGTCTACCAATTCAGGATGATTCTCCGGATAGACACCCAGCGCATCCCCTGGTTCAAATTGTATGTTCGAGCCTTCTAGGGATAGTTCCAAATGGCGGGTCTCCCGGTCAGAACCACGTCCGTTCAGATTAAGGTTCTCTAATACTTCCGCTTTAAAAGGATTGTTACGGGTATACAAAGGCTCCTGAGAATTTGCGTCTTCCGCAGCTTGAACCGCTTTTGCCGCAATGGCCGGAGCATTTAAATGTGCATTTAACGCACTAATGACGCCTTCAAACCACTCGGTAACCGAATCATCATAATCAAGATCACAATCCACACGTGGACTTAACCGCTTGCCGCCAAGTTCCTCAAGCCGCTGATCGAAGTCCTTGCCGGTCTGACAAAAGAATTCATAGGAGGTATCCCCCAGTGCCAGCACTGAGAACTTCAGATTCTCTAATTGAGGAGCTCTTTTGCTATAGAGAAATTCATGGAACATCCGTGCATTATCTGGCGGCTCGCCTTCACCATGTGTACTGACCAGCAATAGGAGGTTCTCAACCTTCTTAAGCGCATTGGGCTTAAAGCTGTTCATCGCAGTGAGTGTGACCTGAAATCCTTGCTCCTCCAGCTTGCGGGACAAGCTCCCAGCCAGCCGTTGGCAGTTCCCTGTCTGGGACCCAAACAACACGGTCACTTCACGTGAAGCTGCAGGTTGACTAACGGCACTACCTTCCACATTTCCTATCGTATTTGATTGTACTGCTTGAACCCCGGCACCTGCCGATGGTGCAGTAGTAAAGCCCATGGCTGACAAATAACCGCTAAGCCATATTTGCTGTGTCTCCGTTAAGGATGGTAGAAGACGATTGAGTAGCTCGACTTGGCTCTCGTTAAAAGGACTGTTCGTTACCTGTAGTTGCAACAATATCCACCTCTCCTAAACATGAAATCTTCTGATGATCCGTACCTCATGAAATCAGGCTATCACAATAATTGTAAACGATCAATGATGTCGATTTACCCTAATAATTGTATTTTATTGAAAAATAATCTATAAAGTACTTAAAAACCGATCAAAACAGTATGATTTAACCTGTTTTGATCGGTTTCATTATAAAAAGTGATACTATTTATAAAATATTGTGATAAATAAAAGCTATAATTTTTGCTTACTTTCGGGAAATAACACCTCGCCGCTCCCCGTCTTAATCTTCACTATCTCCTCAAGCGTATTCGACAGCTCGCCGGGTGGATAAGGTTTAGTTAAATATTTTTGAATTACATCGTTTAATTGATTCTTATCCGATTGATCCAGAGCAGAAGAAATAACGATAGGTATATTTTCAGTTCTTGGATCTTCTTTAAGCATTCGGATCAAATCCCAGCCATCCAGCTCTTCACCCAACATCAAATCTACCACAATCGCCACAAATGGTGTTTTCAAGGCCTGATCAAAAGCTTGCTGTGGATGGTAATGATGGGTAACACGGAAGCCCTTCCCTTTAAGCTCTTCTGATAAAAGCAACGATAGACTGTAATCATCTTCAACGATCATCACATTAGGCTTGAGCTCTTTATCGGTGCTCCATTTATTAAGCTCATCCTGTTGCCGGCTCGCTTCCGCATGGAGGATAGGGAGGCTAAACCAGACGGTAGTGCCCTCTCCTTCAACGGAATCTATACCGATATTTCCCTTTTGCTTCTCAATAATCTCCTTACAGATGGCAAGCCCGAGTCCTGTTCCTCCAATTCTTTTAGAGGCGCTATTATCCACTCTTCTGAATTTTTGGAATAGCTGTCCTATTTGATCCTTAGGAATGCCAAGACCATTATCCTGGATACGTACAATAATTCTATCCGACTCGTTATGCAGCAGTACTTTAACTTCATTGTTATCAGGCGAGAATTTAATCGCATTACTTAACAGATTCGTCAGAACTTGGACAATCTTATCCTTGTCCACGTCAACATCCGCATTCAAAGCCTCATCCACTAGGAGTACATGATGGGTACTGCTCAGTTTATATTGATCAATTACGCCTAATACAATTTCACTGAGATTCAAATGCTCCGTGATATATTGCTGCTTACCTGACTCCATTCTCTGCAAATCAAGAAAATCATTAATGAGCTCCGTCAGTCGTTTAGCTTCTTTATGAATCGTCTCCAGATATTTAAGCTGCTTCTCAGGCTTCATGGTCTTAGATAATAACAGTTCTGTGAAACCAAGTACACTCGATAGCGGTGTTCTTAGCTCATGACTTACCGTACTGACAAGATCAGATTTCATAAGGTCCAGCTCATATTCTCTAGTGATATCTCTGTAGACAAACAATGTACCAATACGCAGTTCGCGACGGAATACAGGGATCGCATACACATCAATATGCTTCATCGATTCAGTTCCAATGGAGTATTGCATGCTGCTCGATTCCAGAGCATCCTCAGCAATCGCTTTTTCAAAAAACATCCGAAGTTCATGATTCTCATTCGAGTGCTCAATGAAATAATCCATCCATTTCTGACGGGGAATCAAAGCTCCTTCTGTCCACTCATAATTAAAAATGTTGCTCAACGCTTTATTCATCTGCAGGAGCATACCTTCTGTATTCACAAATTGTATGCCCTCGTTCACATTATTTACGATGTCCCGATTCAGCTTTCGTCCATGTTCAATCTCTTCATACATGAATAAACGTTCAATCGCCAGCGCTACGCGGTTCATCATCCCCTGAACCTCATTAATCTCTTCTTTGCTGAAGGAATGACCAATCCGGCTGCCACAGAACACTGCAAGAATCTCATCCTCTGCGTTCACAACAGTAGTGTAGAAGTCGTAAACATAGACCTCACTCGCAGAAATCCCTTGCTCTGATTGTGTGGCCAGGCGCTTGATTAGGTACGTTTTTTCCGCTTGCAAGCGATATAACATCTCATTATTCTCATGATCAAGATAACGCTCCACATTCTCCTGGGGAATGCCTTTCACAGCCGCGATATTATCTTTCACAAGCAGGAAGAAACTCGAATCAAAGGCATACAGTCGATGCATAAACTCAATAAACTTATCCGCAAATTCATGTTTATCCAAAGTATAAGTAATATCATGATTGAGCTGATTATTAAGTTCAAGCATCATCTTGGTCTGTTCTGTGTTTTTTAACGTTTCGGCTAGCTCCTGCTGCACGCTTTTCATTGAGGTGATATCGTTCGCAATAAGGATGTATTGATAAATCACACCCTCTTCATTCAGGTACGGCACAATCGTCAGATGCAGCCAGATGGGCAATCCGTCTTTGGCTAGAATCTGCAGCTCATTGTTCCACACTCCGCCTGTATTTAATTTGTTAAAGATTTTCTGATAACCCTCATCAGAGAGATTATAAAGTTCAAATAACTTATAGGTGTAACCGATAATCTCAGACTTTTTATAGCGGGTATATCCACTTAAATTATCATTCGCGTAGGTAAAGACACCTTTAGCAGTAAGGATCCCCACCGCAGACGATTGATCCAAGGCTTTCATCATACTCTCAATTTCACTAAGCGAGCGCTGCAGCCTATATTGCTGATCCTGAAGTTCATCCTGCTGCGCATGCAGCTCTTCATTCTGCATCATCAATTCTTCTTCTTTATCTTGAATACTTCTAGCCATATTTAGAAAAGCATCATAAAGTCGGCCAATTTCATCTTGATTCTTAAGCTTGCCCAGAAGAATTTCTTCTCCTGCAGCCAGGGAATGGGTTGCCCCTTCCAGCTTCAGAATAGGATCTATTAGGTTCTTCAGAATCCGCCAGATCATAAAGGTGAAGATTAGCAGAATAATCGTGCTGAAAAAGAATGCGATAAAGGTAAATTCATTGGCACGTTTGATGTAATCCATAGCCATAGTATTTAAAGCGGCATCGGATCGTTGCTTGTACTCTTTTGTATACATTAAAAAATCATTTACTGATTTCGTGTTGCCATCTGCGGATAGAGCTCTCAAAGACACATAATCGTCTGCCTCGACAAACCGAATCGCTTCCGGCAAAACTTTAGTTTTGTACTGAACATAAAATGCTTTCAAACCATCTCTAAACAAGGCTTCTTCCGGAGATAAATTGAGATTAGAATAGGTATCCAGAATCTTATCAAAGTTAACAAGTCCTAAGTTTAAGAGCTCTAATTCATTGTTACTCTTAAGTGCGCTGAATCCCCTCGCTCGGAAAAAAACCTCATTTAACGCAGTCGCCAATTCGTTAATCGTGTCCGCCTTATTTTGCAGAACTTCACGGTCTCTACTTAATTTGTTCTGCTCATTGTTTATGAAAAACAAAAATACAGATCCCATAAGAATGATTAACGAAAAAACCAAGGCAATGATACGAAAATATCTATTTTTAATACTGTGATTAGAGCTGCTACCCTTTGTCACTTAGGATCCCCTCCACAATCTGCAAGAGTTCCATCGGACTAAAAGGTTTTGGCATAAAATAACGTGCGCCTGCATCTACCGCTCGAAGACGATCTACATCTTGGGCTTTGGCTGTTAACATTAAAATAGCTGTAGCCTTCTTTTTCTCATCATCCAGTTGGCCTAGGACTTCAATCCCTGTCATTTCAGGCATCATATAATCCAATATCACCAAATCATAATGATCCTGTGACAATTTTGAAAGCGCCTCTAATCCGTTCTCGGCAGTGTGGATCTCCACGTCTTCCAAATCTTCTAAGGTGTCTACGATTAACATTCGTAATACTTCTTCATCATCCACTACCATTACCTTTTGCATAGCTGCCTAGTTCCCTCCGCTTTAGATCTCTCCTGGTGCTCACAACATATTCAGAACCCAATTAGAACAAAAATCTATGAGCCAACCGCTCTATCCTCGACAATAACTCAGGCATATGGACCGGTTTGACTACATAATCATCGGCACCCATCTGCAGGGCATGTACAATATCCGCCTGATTATTCCTTCCCGTCAACATGATCACTAATATATTTACTTCCGGATACGTTTTGCGGATTCTTTCCAGAACTTCTACTCCATCCAGATCAGGCATCACACCATCCAGCAAAATAATATACTTCTCATCCACGGCATACCAATCCGATTGCAGGAAATCAAGCCCATTCGCATAGCTGCTAACCTTCACCTCAGCAATATTCTCCGGCTCCCAAATGGCGAACTGACTGGTCACAATTCTCCGAATTAGCGTATCGTCATCCACAACAATCACATTCAGAACCGAATGCTTTTTAGTAGTGGATAAATGGTCCGAATAAAGCGTTGTCTGATTCCTTCCAGCATGCTTACTGGCATAAAGAGCCTGATCTGCTTCCTCAATCAATTTATCGGCTATATTCTCGGCATCTGTTACCTCAGAAATCCCGCTAGAGATAGTCACATGAAAGATTTCATTTTTCGCAAAAAAGTCAGTCGCCGCAAACCGCTCTTGAATACGTTGTATAACCAACATTGCAGATTCCGCATCCGTGTGAGGTAAAAATACTGCAAACTCTTCTCCCCCATAACGGCAAAAGGTATCCTCCAGACGGATGGAATTCTTCACAAGCTCGGAAAAGCCCTGCAGCACTTCGTCTCCGATTAGGTGACCATATGTATCATTAACGTTTTTAAAATAATCCAAATCAATCAGCGCTAACGAAAATACGCGGTTGGTCCGCTTAAAATCACCAATCAGCTGCTTCATGACTTGATTGAAGTGTTTGCGATTGAATGCGCCGGTCAAATCATCCACGATGATGGACTCCTGCCATTCTCTTTTGAGCTGAAAGCGATTTTTGATCAATACCAGAAATAAATCAATATCTACAGGCTTCGGCAAAAAATCCATCACCCCCAGCGAATACGCCTGCATTTGCGTCGCTTTGGAGTACTCCCCACTTATAATGATAATGGGAATTCGTTCTTTTTTAGCCTTGCCGATAATTTGGTTCAACACCTCAATCCCGCTTTTATCCGGTAAAAGAATATCCAGCAGAATGAGATCTGGTTTCGTTTCATAAAAGATTTTGAGTCCCCGTTCAGCAGATAAGGCAATGCTTACATAGTAATTCTGCCTCTCCAACGACTCTTTCAGATAAGCAACTAACTCTACATCATCGTCGATAAGAAGAATATCATTCTGCGTGAGTGTCTCAGCAGGTCCCTTTTTATCCAATGCTTTGACAGAGCTTGAAGCTGCCAATGAATGGACATTAAACAATGGAATCAGTGGATATAAATAATCCCCCCATTCCTCGACTGACCAACTCTTAAGACTGCTTTCCATGAAATAGGGCAGCGTATCCTCGGCAAATTGTTCGACATCTGGTAATCCGACAGTTCCAGCAGTGCCTTTTAAATTATGCAAAAAACGATAAATGTCCTTTTCCTTCACTTCCGCCTGTTCCGTCCATTCCTGGAGGGTCATCTTCGTTCTTTGCTCAACCATGTCTTTATATTTTTGTGTAGTCATATTTACTCCTTCAGACTATCATATCAAACTCTCAGTTCATCACATTTTTTATAGGCTGTCAAATGAATTTTCTATAATTTCAGCTGCCAAAACAAATATTTAATCAAACTGACAAAAAACCTTTGGTTGAAGCTTGTTTCATCATTTGCAATAATAGTTGGAATGGTTCATTCCGTATACACGGTGAAATCAACAAATACAAAGGGAGGCTGTATTCATGAAGGGGATTATTACTGTATTAGGAAAAGATAAAGTAGGGATTATCGCTAAAGTATGTACATATCTAGCCGAACACAATTTGAACATTCTGGATATTTCGCAGACGATTGTTCAAGATTATTTTAACATGATGATGATTGTAGACATTTCTAGCTCAACTAAAGCTTTTGAGAATATTGTAGAGGAATTACATTTGCTTGGCGAATCGATTGGCGTGGAAATCAAGCTTCAGCATGAGGATATTTTTAATATTATGCACCGAATCTAGGAGGATGGCTGACCATGATATCACTAGTGGAAGTACAAGAAACGAATAAGATGATTCGTGAAATGAATCTGGATGTGCGTACCATAACGATGGGGATCAGCCTCATGGATTGTGCCCACACGGATATGCGCACCTTTAATCAAAATGTATATGACAAAATCACCAGATCCGCTGAAAAGCTCGTAAAGACGGGTGAAGATCTGGAAAGACAATTTGGGGTTCCTATCGTTAACAAACGGATTTCTGTCACACCCATCGCTATTGCCGCTGGTGCGGTGAAGACAGATACCTATGTACCTGTTGCTGAAATCCTGGACAAGGCTGCAAAAGAGGTAGGCGTTAACTTTATCGGCGGCTTCTCTGCACTTGTACAAAAAGGCTGCACCAAAGGCGATCGTATTCTGATCGACAGTATTCCAGAAGCATTGGCAGTCACTGAAAGAGTCTGCTCCTCGGTCAATGTCGGTTCCTCCAGAAGTGGAATCAACATGGATGCTGTGAAATTAATGGGCGACATCATTATCCAAACTGCGGAACGCACCAAGGATCGGGATTCCATCGGCTGCGCCAAGCTGGTAGTTTTCTGTAATGCAGTTGAGGACAACCCTTTTATGGCCGGAGCATTTCACGGGGTTGGTGAACGGGAATGTGTCATCAACGTTGGCGTCAGCGGTCCTGGTGTAATCAAACGTGCGCTTGAAGAGGTTAGAGGGCAGGATTTTGAAACCTTATGTGAAACCATTAAACGGACAGCCTTCAAAGTCACACGTGTCGGTCAGCTAGTTGCTCAAGAGGCTTCCAAACGGATGAATGTTCCTTTTGGGATTATCGATCTATCCTTAGCTCCTACTCCAGAAATCGGAGATTCCATTGCCGAAATCTTTCAAGTCATGGGTCTGGAGGAAGCTGGCGCTCCGGGAACAACCGCTGCTCTGGCGATCCTAAATGACAATGTTAAAAAAGGTGGCGTAATGGCCTCCTCCTATGTAGGTGGACTTAGTGGAGCCTTTATTCCAGTCAGTGAAGATCACGGCATGATTCAAGCGGTTCAGCGGGGTGCCCTTACACTAGAGAAGCTGGAAGCTATGACCTGTGTGTGTTCCGTGGGACTGGATATGATCGCTATCCCCGGAAGCACCACCAAGGAGACCATTTCCGGCATCATCGCGGATGAAGCTGCAATCGGCATGGTGAATAACAAAACCACTGCGGTTCGCGTGATTCCAGTAATCGGCAAGGACGTTGGTGAAATGGTCGAATTTGGCGGCCTGCTCGGATATGCACCAGTTATGGCAGTGAATGGCTTCAACTGCGCGAACTTCGTTAATCGTGGCGGACGAATCCCTGCTCCAATTCATAGCTTTAAGAATTAACAGAAACCTCAAACAGCAAGTCCCTATTTATACATAGGAGACTTGCTGTTTTTTTATATTCTAAAGCTGAGAATATTAGTTTATCTTGATTAAGCCCGTTGAATGCCGATATTAGGCGTTCCGCCAGTCAAATCGATAAATAATACATAATCATTTCCATCTGTGCCCTTCAGCACGAGACCCGTCTGGCCTACAGCACCTACAGAAAAGTATCGAACCTGTTGCAGGCTGGTAGGAGCGCCTGGTGGCAATGTTGCTTGGTTCGTAGCGATCAACCGGGTTGCAGCTCTGATGGTGCCTGCCCCGCTAATTTCACCGGTTACCCCCAGATGACCGAGTATGGATTCACTGCCGTTCACATTTAGGCTTCCCATTATAGTCTGACTACCATTCAAATGCAGATTCGAATCGATAGTCTCATTTCCATTAACGTGCAGATCATTTTGAATGGTCTGACTTCCTGTAACTAGAACGCTATCGAAGGTTGGCAAGGCGATCATCCCTTTCAGGTTTTATAGTATATCTTATGTTAAACAAGCCAGCCCTGTCATAGATAGATATACAGCTTTCACTAAATCCGCTTTTTATCTTCGAGACTCTGATTAATGGTCTTATACCTAAAGTCAAAATAACCCCCTACACATATAATGATTAGCAAGACTCGGTGCTAGAGCGGACGACTGGCTCCACAGAACACAGGAGGAATTATGAAGAAGACAGCTAATAGGCTCACTCCTGAAAGGCCTTCAAGTCACGAAGTCACCATCAGCCAAGTTAATCCATCGCAACACCATAACCTCATCCTAGAGATGAACTCTTATAGAGCAGAGCCTTTGCAACGGGAACTCAAACAATTAAGAATATTGCTGCTGGTTCCTACAGAGGCAAGCGGTAAAATGCCTAATGTACGACTTTTTAAAGATCAACTAAGGCATCTGGTCAAAGAAGTACTTGCTATTAAATTCCAGCATAATCTGGAGGAATATTTAGCCCATTTTCAACCTGATCTAATATTAGCTCTAGGATCGGAGACCCTATTTCCGGAGGAGAACCTCCCTGCTCTGAAAGCTTCCAATGTTCCCAAAGCGGTATGGATGGCAGATGCCGCTTGTCTTACTCCAACAGAACGTAATCTGGCATTGTTATTCGATTATATTTTCACACAGAACATAGCTAATCTGATCTATTACCAGGGTTTATGGGGCAAACACTCCAGCTATCTCCCATATGCTGCGGATACGGATCTCTATTATCCAAGACGTGTGGAGGACTGTTATCAGAGTGATGTACTCATTCTGGGCGATTTTCAAATCGATAGTGTGCTTTACACGTTGGCGTATTCAGACCTACTTCAAGGCCTTAAGGTAAGGATTGACGGGCGTGGTTGGGAACCCCCCAGAAATTTCATTGATATCACCCATAGTAAAGATATGTCCAGCTATTATAATGGAGCAAAAATCGTCATCAATTGCACTGGTTCTGTGCAGCAGATTATGGAGGTCACCGCTTGCGGTGTATTTCAGTTAGTGGAGGATCATCCCCATCTTCATAATTACCGAATTGCAGAAGAAGATCTCATTCGTTTCCAGAACTTCAAAGAGCTCTCCGATAGCTTTAAGCACTATTTTTCACATAGTGAAGAAAGAAGAATTTCTGCCTCTCGTGCCCTAAAGGAACTTAAATATAACCATTCTTATATCCAGCAAGGAAAGTTACTGCTGAGAAAAATATTCAAGGAACCATAGGGGGTGACCTGACTTGAAATGCATTGCTTTTGTATTGCCTCAGTTTCATCAGATCTCAGAGAACGATTCCTGGTGGGGTGAGGGTTTTACAGAATGGACGAATGTCAGGAAGGCTGCAGCCCTTTATCCTGAACATGATCAGCCCAAGAAGCCATTAAATAATAACTACTATGATTTAACGGATCCTAAAGTGAAACAATGGCAGGCAGAGACCGCAAAGGCTCATGGCATTTACGGTTTTTGTTATTATCACTATTGGTTTAATGGCAGGCGACTGCTGGAACAACCGGTTCAGCAGATTCTTGCGAGCAAAGAGCCTGACTTCCCCTTTTGCCTTTCTTGGGCTAACGAACCCTGGACACGTAGCTGGGATGGCACCGAAGAGGATGTCCTGATGCCACAGGAATACGGAGAAGAACGGGATTGGCGAATGCACTTTTATGCTTTACTGGAAGCCTTCAAAGATGATCGTTATATCCGGGTGGAGGATAAGCCTGTCTTTATCATTTATCGGTCTGCTAGTATCCCGCACTGTGAAGAAATGCTTCAATATTGGCGCGAATTGGCTCTGCAGAACGGACTTAAAGGACTTCATCTGGTCCGGACACTGGGCGGTTTCCCCCTAAAGAAAGAGCAAGGATTCGATGCCAGTCTGGAATTTGAGCCGCATTACACATTCGCACATGGCGGGGTTAAGCATTTATGGAGCTCAAAGCAGGTGGAGGATCAGAGGCATATCGTAATTGATTATGATGAGTTATGGGAATCTATGTTGGAGCGGACACCCCATAGAGACGGAGAAATCATATATCCGGGAGCCTTTGTCAACTGGGATAACACACCACGTAAAGGCCCTGCCGGACAAAGCACCTTAGGCGCTAATCCTCAAAAATTCGGCCAATACCTTTCACGACAAATTGAGCGCGCCAAAAAAATGTTCAAAAGTGAATATATTTATATCAACGCCTGGAATGAATGGGCTGAAGGGGCCTACCTAGAACCGGATGTACGTTATCAATATCAATACTTGCAAGCCGTTAAGGAAGCCTTACAGTTTCATCACAAAGAAGATCCTTCTTAGCCGTAGCGCCAGAAGGATCTTTTTCATGGTATGTTATCTTTCCGATGACTGCACTCTGGCGCTTCTTGCACTCACCAATCTCCAGCCAGTTAATAAAGCAGCCACTAGACATATCGATGCCGAGGTTACAAACACTACATGCATGCCCTCGATAAATAACTCTGGCCGACCAGGAACTAGCCCTGTCACCCTATAGCCGGCTTTACTGCTCATCACTTGAAAAAGAATTGTAGTAGCAATTGTTATGCCGACAACCATACCCACATTACGAACTAACGAATTGACACTACCCGCAGAACCAAGCTGTGTTCTTGGTACCTTAGACATGACAAGCGAATTGTTCGGCGATTGAAATAGACCACTTCCTATCCCCAGCATAGCGATCCACACACCTACCAGCACAACAGAGCTTCCTACATGAAGCTGTGCTAATCCGAACTGCGCAATAACCATGACCACCAGCCCTGCAAAAGTCAAAAATTCCGAGCCTATTTTATCCGATAGCGCTCCACTCATTGGAGCCACGACTACCATACATATCGGCAACAGCATTAACAAAAAGCCTGCATAGAATGGCGATAAATTAAGCATGTTCTGTGCATAAAACGGCGCGATAATATTGAAGCAGAAATTCGCTGTAAATACGAGAAAACCACATAAGATACTTAAAGAAAACAACGGATTCTTAAATAATGACAGCTGCAACAGCGGTTCTTTTCTGCGAAGCTCCATCCATATGAAAGCAACGAAGCTGACTACAGCAACAATTATTGATGCAACAATTAAGCTGTTACCATATCCAAGCTGTTGACCTAGTAATAATCCTGCGAACAAAGTAATGATAAAGACAGCGAACAGTAAACTGCCCGGCACATCAATCGAAGATTTCACTCTCGTTAAATCCTTAGGCAATACCTTCCATCCAAAAAATATAGCGATCAGGCCAATAGGGACGTTTACCCAAAAGATATACTCCCAGCCTAAGGTGGAAACCATAATCCCGCCTAGACTTGGACCGGCTATACTTCCCAGAGACACGAATGTACCAATGAAACCAAGGGCTTTACCACGCTCCGTGGCAGGAAAGATATCCGTAACAATTCCCTGACTGTTCGCCATGGTCATCGAAGCACCTAAGGCTTGAATTACGCGCGAAGCAATTAAGGCTGGTAAGCTTACACTAAGCCCACACAGCATAGATCCAATAACAAATACAATCGTGCCAATCTTAAAAATTCGAATCTTTCCTACGATATCTCCAAGCTTGCCGAAGAAAAGGATCGCCGCACAGATTGCCATTAAATATCCTGTTGTTACCCATTCGATTTGCGCCATGGGCAGCTTCAGTTGTTTGGATAGCTCAGGCAGAGCAATATTGACAATACTACCATCAAGGGTGGACATAAACGTAAAAATATTCAGAACAATTAAGATCATCCAGCGCTTCTTCTGAATTTCTTTATCCTCCTGATAGGTTGCACTTACAGAACTCATAACTAACACCTCATTAAATATTAATAATCACTGTTTAGTTGCGCACGCAACCAAACTCGCCATACCCAGTGTACAACAATTTAGTTGCGTGCGCAACGACTTTATTGTACACTTTATTTCAAAGCAACAAATGAGCGAACATATAACCCAAAGAGGTGTCTATATTGGCAAGAGAGCCTATCGGGAAGCTAATTTCCCATCTTCACCGTCAAAATCAAAAGAAACTGGTTAAGCAATTTGTCCCCTATGGAATCGGTAGTGGTGGACAGCATAGCTTTCTTAAATTGATTCTTTCTCGACCAGGCATTACTCAGGATCAGTTAACTGCCGAATTGAAGTTCGATAAAGCAACTACAGCACGTTCTGTGAAGCAATTAGAGAATTCGGGGTATATCGAGCGCAAAGACGATCCTAATGATCGACGCTCTCACCTTCTATATCCTACCCCGAAAGCCATCAATTTCTTCCCAGTTTTACAGTCCATCTTAGATGAATTTAATAAAAGCCTTGTGGGCCATTTAACCGATGAAGAAGTAGAGCAACTACATTTCCTGCTGCAAAAAATCAGCAAAAACGAAGAATAGAACACAAGAAAAAGGATGTCCCACAGCCATTAGGCTGTTGAGGCATCCCACGTTTACTTTTGCTTTACAAGCTCAGTAACTTCTTCCGTAATCTCTTCTCCGCCCATACTCTTCCATTTAGCTACAAACGCATCAAAATCACTAAGCGGTGAATCACCCACAATGATATTTAAGAACGTCTCATTCTCCAGATTCTGCAGTTCCGGCCATTTAGTCTTCATAAGTCGGGTGTTCCCATAAAAGACCCCACGCACTCCCTCTATAGCAGTTGAGGTTAACACAGCTACTCCATATTTATACGCATTCGCTGCTTTCCAGCCTTCTAGATCTTTTTTGGGCTGCTCTGTTTCCGCTACCCATTGATCATAAATGAGCCGGGTATCAGAATTTAATGTATCCGGGTCTATCTTTCCGTGCAAAGCCTGCTGGATATCAGCATAATGTTTCTCAATCGCATCCCTATAATCTATCAGAAGATCGAACGGATAATATGCACGCAGCTGAATGCCTGTCTGCGCAGAGAAATCACCCAGCTTTTTTACCTCCTCTTGATTAGGATCCTGTCTTCTTTCGAGTCTTGTAAACACGTTTAATTGCTTGATTACAGCCTCAGGATGTTCAAACCCTTTACGCACAACAAGATATCGATCTGTTACCGGCGCTAAATGAGCGACAAACTTACCGGAATCGTCAACTGGAGCTGCATATGCTCTCCATTCTGCCTTCGTATCCAAAGCCACTGCCTCTGATAAAGGATAATAAGGCATCCACCAAGGACCAAAAAACATCCCGGATTTACCTGTAATAATAGGCTCCTGAGTTTCCTTATATAGTGCAAAGTCCGGATCCAGCAACCCGCGTTTATACCAATCAGCAAGTTTAGCAAGCGCTTGTTTGGTCTCTGGTGTAATGGAGCCATACACGATATTGCCGTTGTTATCCTTAATCCAATTCGTGGGGAAAGCGTGAAATGCACTAAACACAGCATCCAGACCATTAACTAATGGTTTAGTTCCATATACAATATTTTTGTAGCCGCTTAGACCGACGGTGTCTCTTTTTCCATTTCCATCAGGGTCTTTTTCAATAAAAGCTTTGGCAATTTTCTCGATGTCTTCAAAAGTTTGAGGAGGCCGCAGCTCCAGCTTCTCCAGCCAATCCTGACGTACCCAGAGCAGCACGGGAGAGTCAGCATCAATAGCTACATTCGGTAATCCATATAGTTTACCATCGCGGGAAGCGTCCTCTAATGCCTCCCCCTTTGTAGAATTGTACATATCCTTGATAAGTTCAGATCCATATATTTTATAAGTCTCTGTCAAATCTTCAATCATATCATTATCAATTAATTTCTTCAGTTGATCACGATCCACAACCATGGCATCAGGCAAATCGTTGCTATCAATGGCAAGCTGTACCTTTTGCGTAAAAGCATCCTCACCCTTCGCTTCCCAGGAGTGAACCACTTTGATATTCGTAATGCTCTCTAAATAACGGGTGATTGGATTGTTATCGTTGCTGTCACCTGTATTAAGCCGCGAGTCGGGAACCTTAAACCCTACTCGGATCACAATCGGATCCTCATATTTGCTATAAGCGATAGAAGTAGCCTCATCCCCTGCCTGAGGGCTTGCAACCGAATCTACAATACCAATATTGTCACGACATGATGTCATTCCAATGACCAGACACACTAGGAGGATAGATTTCCAAAATTTCATATTTGGTTTTTCCCCTCCGCACGGAATTCACTTGGTAATTTACCAATACGTTCTCTGAATAATCTGCTGAAATAACGATCATCCTCAAAACCGGACCGCGAAGCAATCTCACAGACGGGAAGAGTAGTCTCCAGCAGCAGTGATTTGGCAAGCTCCAGCCGCATTCCCCGTAAACATTCACCAAATGTCTCTCCGGCAAAACGAGCGAAACATTGGCTGAAATAACCACGGCTCATATTAATGACGGCTGCTACGTCGCTCTGATTGATTTTGTCACCTGCATGGCTCTGCATATAACGAACTGCGCGAATAAGACAAGACATAACCTCTTTAGTTAATCCAAGCTCCAGCATTCTTCGTCCCACATGATCAGAAAATCGCCGCAGCCAGTTCTTCCAATAGCACCAGTTCAGATTATGGGAGATGTCCCTTTCCAGTTGAGCAGCATCTTCAGGCTTTAATAGTAAAGAGCTCCAGCTTTGTATTAGAGAGTGTGCAAACGCCAGAAACTGATCAGAACGGGGTTTCTGCTGAAGTATGTTTGCTACAAATTTCTCCCACTCATTTCCATCAATTGTCCACTTCAAATTCTGTGCTTGCTCCAGCAGATTATCCGACTCTTGTTTTGAGTAGGGAGCCGCTGGTTCCTTCTTTATGTCTTCATATTTCAATGAGGTCAAATCCTCAGGTTCAGGATGATAAAATAGAATACGGTGTAATTTCGCAGTGAGCTGTTCCTCCAGTTCCTGCAAGGGTTGATCTCTCAATCCACTGATCAGCGCGGTCTGCCATCGTCCGGATAGCTGGATCTTAAGCTCACGTTTGCTCTCATCTATTGAGAAACGATGTAATAAGGGCGACATCCACATCTCATGAAAAGTAATGAGCGGATTATTTTTCACGCTGGACAGCTGAAATAATTCTTCTTCATTGCACTGATGATATAGGGGCAAATACAGCAGAGCCTTATCAGCAGCCATACGTTTACTTTCCCCACGAACCAGCGCATCCCGTGTATTGTCCTCCCATTTAATACGATCGACAAGACGTCTGATGGTTTCATCCGCATTTTCCATCTCAAGCAGTGTTTTTACAATATAGTCAACGGCTCCTAAACGCATAGCCTCCTGAACATAGTCAAATTCATGATGACAAGTAAGGACAACACAGCGAATGCCTGCGAACCGTTGTCTAACCATTTTAATGAGCTCGAAGCCTGAAATGCCTGGCATGGTCAAATCCACAAATAATAAATCTACTTCCTGCTGTTGAAGCAGCTCCAAAGCAGATTTACCATCACCTGCCTCTCCAACTATAACAATCCCTAAGGATGACCAGTCGATCAGGGATATGAAGCCTTTTCGCACGAGTCTCTCGTCATCGACAACTACAGCCTTAATCATCGAAGTCCTCCTTACCTTTCCTCGGAATCACAATGGATACAACCGTACCTTCTCCTGGCTTACTGAACATCTCTAGCTTCATTTGTTCTCCATAATAGGTTCTAAGCATCCGGTTTACATATGAAAAACCAATTCCAAGTCCCCTTTTTTTCGCTCCATCATCAGACAACAGCTGATCTAATGTATCTGCATCCATCCCAGCGCCATTGTCTCTCACACATAGCTGAACCTCTCCTTCACCATGTTTCGTTATCTCAACATCTACCTTGCCATTATCGCTTAATCCATGATAAATCGAGTTCTCCACCAGAGGCTGAAGCAAAAATCTCGGGACAGCCACAGACAATACATCCTCATCAGCTTCAACGTTAAATTCAAATTCATAATCATAACGAATACGCTGCAGCTCCATATAATTTCGAATCGCTTCAATTTCCTCGCCAATGGTAACAATGATGCTTTGCTTGCCCAGATTATAATGCAGCACCTTTACAAGAAGAGTGACCAGCTTGTCGATCTCCTTCTGGCCGTTTAACCGGGCCATCCACTGTACCGTATTTAAGGTATTATGCAAAAAATGAGGATTGATCTGGCTGAGCAACTTCTCAATCTCAAATTGGCTTTTCTGTTTCTCATTATGGGCAACCGCAACAATCAGCTCATTCACCTGTTTTTTCATCTGCTGAAAGTTGGTAAGCACGAAATCAAATTCTTCCACATTCGTATAGGCTACCGGAGCGGTAACATTTTCCGCCATTCGGTTGATTTCAAGGTTGACCTTACGCAACGGACCATAAATTTTCCTCCAGATGATCCAAGCCAGAAATCCGGCAAAAAGAAGGGTGGAGAAGGCAAGTAAGATCATTTTATAAAACCAAGAATAAATTTCACTGTTGAATTCTGATTTTTTCACAACGGCAATAAGCTTCCAGCCCTGAGGACTCGCGTAACGAAACAGATGATATCCACTTAGCGTTTCATGGGTGAGATTGGAGTTGCTTCCCGCAGCTTTAATAATACTTAGCGGAAGTTTGCCATCGATCACTTTTGTACTATTACCTTGCTGATTGACCAGCAGATGATTTACTTTCATTCCGTAGGACTCCTGATTGAAGATTTTGCGAAACAAACTATAATTCGTCTCCAAATAAATATAAAGCTTATGCTGGCCCGGCACACGGACAATCCGCTGCTCCGAGAATACGAGATTATCACCAACAGCGTACATAGTGGGATGTGGTCCATAATAGTCAGCCCCGTTATATCGCATAAAAGACGGCAATGTACTGATATCAAAATTTCTGCGTGCGCTCATGTTGGTGAACAGAACGGGATCATCGCTGTCCGGCATAATGTAGGCTGTAAGTCCAATATAAGGGTTCGTAAAATTGACTAGATTGATCTTCTGGTTGATGGAATTCATCATTTGCGATTTGCGAAAAATTTGTTTTTCCTGAATAAATGAGGACATCTCCTGCACAATCTGACCGTCCAGAGCAAACTGCTTGGAGGCAAAATCCATATTGTCGATGGCATTCTCCAGGCTTGAGGCTTCCTGTCTCAGACTAGCGCTGATCCCGTTGCCAATTTTACCTGAAAGGATGGAGTAAATAGAGGTGTAGGTTACGAATCCTACTAAGAGAAGCGGAAGTAATGTTCCGATTACTAGATAGATAAATAAGGTATTGCGTAAGGATTTGACAGCTGGAGTATGACTCCGCAGGGGTACTCTTACCATCTGGATTATCCTCTTCTTTCTATTTGAAAGCGTTTTATATTAATGTGAGAATACCACATTTATCCTTAATTGAATAGAATAAGGCAGAACAGCCTCCACGCCGCCCCGCCTTATTTTATAGTTACTAGCCGTGTTTATTTAACGCTTTTACGGGCCTCGAACAATTCCTCAGCCTTTTTAATCGAGAATTCCATAACTTCGGAATACCCAAGACCATTTACCTTATCATGCATTTCTTTATTCAACTTGTCGTATTCCGCTTGATCTTTAGCAAAGACCATTTTCCAGGAAATCTGTTGAATAACCGTGCCGATTTGTTTATTCTTTTGTTCCACTGTTTTATCCATGGTTAATGGTTCTTTGCCAGTGAAGCCTTGTGGTGCTACAGCCAATAGATTGTTTTTCTCAAAATACTCCTTAGGAGTCAGAACGCCCATTTTCGCTCTCCAGTCACTATCAAGCTTGGATGGGTTACGCTCTAGGGTTGTTGTCCACAGATTATGATCGAATGGCTCACTATTCTCTGGATTCACCATCGCCGGAACCACAAACGAGAAGTTCATTTGATTGGAGCCATAGTAGTAGTCACCACCGCCGTATTCAGCAGGAACTTGAGTATTCTGTTGATCAGTATAAGCTTTCCAACCAAAATCAGTCACTGCAGGTTTGCCGTTTGCATCAATATCCCAAGTCAGACCTTGAGGTCCGTTTGGTACTGCTGTACCACTTCCTGCAGAAATCATTGCACCTTCCGGTGTGTACATCCAGTTAATGAATTCCATAATTCTAGCAGGCTCCTTAGCTTTTGCGCCGATTGCAATAATACCGTTACCACCGTAAACATTGAAGCCTGTGGAATACATCAATTCATCTTTGAACGGAACCAGCGCAAAACCTTTACCTTCGGCTGTTCTTTCTGGTGTATTGTAGTTAGCAGCTCCAAGCCATGGGAACCAAGAGAACAATAGACGACCATCTTTGTATTTCGCAACAACATCGTCAAATTTTTGCGTCATAGAGTCCGGATCAACCAGCCCCATCTGGTTAGCTTCAAAATACAGTTTGAGCGATTTCATGTACCAGCTATCTTCGGATAAGAAGTCATAATACTTTTCTTCATCTGCCTTAACATACACAGCAGTATCAGGAATTTCGTCATAGCCCATCATGTTTGCGAACTGTTTAGCCAATGTCATTTTATAGTTGCCATCCCAATCAGACCACATCGAGAAAGCATAGGTTTTTTTGCCTTGTTCATTCTTAGGCTCGAGCTCTTGCATTTTTTTCAGCACAGGCAGATAATCTTCAATCTTTGTAATTTCTGGCGCTCCAATTTGTTGGTAAAGATCAAAACGCAGGTCTGGACCCCAAGTCATATCTTTTCCTTCAGAAGGTCCGGATGGATTAGAAGCTACGCTGTTCCCCATACCAAAGACTGATGATCCACCGCCAAAAGCTACCTTAGCTTTTTCAATAGCTTTTGGAAAAGTGCTGGAAATGTCTTTTCCGTATTTGTCCAAAAGACCGTCCTGTGTCCAGTCCAAGAGCAGCTTTCCTTTGATGGCATTTGGATAGTGGTTCTTGTCGTCACCGAAAATGATGATATCTCCAAGATCTCCGGAAGCCATCATTGCAGAGATTTTGGTATCTCCACCAGTTAGGTTTGAAGCTACAATCTCCATTTCGATGTTGAACTTATCCTTGATGATTTTTGCAAACCATCCGGTCTGTGGACCGGCATAGTTAGCGGTTGTTGAGAATACAGTCAGCTTCAGCGGCTTGGAATGATCAAGCGCTCCGTCATCCGGTGCTGCTGTCTCTTCCGCCGGGGCATTCGTGGCAGCCGACGTAGGTTTCTCTGTGCTCGTGTTTTTGCCCGAGTTAGCCGTATTATTCCCTCCGCCACATGCTGCAAGAACGAAGACCAGGATTACGGATAGCATGACAAGCGATGCTCTTCTTAATCTCATTGCTTTATACCCTCCCTTTCATCTCTTCACTTATAGTTCAACTCTGCTTATAACAGAGGAAAACCCAGTTCTAGTCCAGAGCGGCCACCCATCAGCCTTTAACCGCACCGATCATAATTCCTTTGACAAAAAAGCGTTGGAAAAACGGATACACGATCAAAATTGGTAATACAACGATCATCGTTACAGTCATCCGCACTGAGGTTGGAGTCTGCATATTCGCTGCACTAGCGGCCATATCTGGCGAATTACGAATTAAGGCTGCGAGCGAGCTGGATTCGTTCAAATAACGCCATAATAAGAACTGGAGCGTAAAGTATTTCGTATCTGTCATCAGAAACGCCGTATCAATAAAGGCATTCCACTGATTCACCGCTGAGAAAATCGTAATCGTAGCCAAGATAGGTGTTGTAAGAGGAACAATGATACTCCAGAACACCCGGAAGTAACCTGCTCCATCCATTGACGCTGACTCTTCAAGTGAGGGCGGAATAGCCTCGACGAAGGTTTTGACCAAAATGATATTAAAAGGAGTAATAATGGTTGGCAAAATATAAGCCAGGTAATTATTAGTCAGATGCAAGTTATGCATGGTGATATACCATGGGATCAGCCCTGCACTGAAATACATCGTAACTACAACACTGCGGTACCAAATACTCCGGCCCCACATTTCCTTTTTGGTGAACAAGTACCCAAGAAATGCCGAAGATCCAACGGTGAGCAAAGTACCAACAACTGTTCTATAAATAGAGACTGTAGCCGCATGACCTAAACCACTGATTCTTAGAACCTTACTATAGTTATCAAAATGGATCTGCCTTGGATAAAATTTGATATACCCTGCTGCGCTAAGATCATTCGAACTGATCGTATTAATGAACAAATAGTAGAATGGATAAATGCATGACAGGGTGAACAATCCAAAGAGTGTGTAGATAATAATTTGAAAGATTAATTCTCCAGAAGTTAGTTTTTTCTTTCTCAAATGGGATCACCCCTGCCTTAAATAATAGATTCGTCACGCACCATCTTGGATAATGTGTTTGCCGCGAACAGTAGAATTACACTAACGACCGACTTCAGCATACTGACAGCTGTGGCAAACGGAAAGTTGTTAGCGAACGCAATATTGTATACATAAAGATCCAGCACTTCTATGGAATCTTTATTCATCGCATTTTGAAAGGCAAAGTACTGCTCCATCCCGTTATTGACCAGGTTACCTATGGAGAGCAGCAGTAGGACAAAGAAGGTTGGGATAAGACCCGGAATGGTAATATGCCAGATTTTACGGAACCGGCTTGCACCATCCACCTCTACGGCTTCATACAACTCCTGATCAATGCCTGCGATTGCAGCAAGATAGAGAATGGCACCCCAGCCTAACGATTTCCACCAATACCAAATGATCATCGTGACCCAAATATTTGAGCTGGAGGCTAAAAAGTTATAACCCTCATCAACGATTCCAAGCTGCACTAAAATGTGTGTGATGACCCCGTTATCAACGGAAAACAACGAGAAGGCCAATGCATATACCAGAATCCAGCTGATAAAGTTCGGAATCGTGGTTAGCGTCTGCACCATCTTGCGATACCAGCCTGACTTAATTTCGGTCAGGAAAATCGCAAAGATCACTGGAAATATCGAGGTAATTAGTCCAAGTGAACTCATGGCAAGAGTGTTCTTCAGCACGCGCACAACCTCTGCGGTCTGTGTTGGATTGGATACAATCGTCTTGAACCATTTCAACCCGACATATGGCGTGTCAGACAACGGTATTCCGGGAATGAAATCATAAAATGCATAAATCCATCCGCTGATCGGCAGATAATAGAAAATAAAGGTGACAACAAGAAACGGAAAAGCCATGAAGAACAACTTATGTTTGTTCTTCATCTTCCAGCGGGATCGATGAACCGGATCGACGCTGGGAAGTAATTCACCAGAAGGTACCCCCATGTCGGAATCTCCTATACCCAGATTTTGATTACGTTTTCATAGTATCAGAACCTTTACGTATGACGAGATAGATCACAGAACGGCCTCACTGGAGAACCGTCTGATGCTTGTGAACCAAATTCGCATCTATTTCGACCATTTTCTACCTAATCGCTATGGGTCTAGTGATGGAGAGCCTACATGCCTTTGGGCTTATAAAAAGCGGCAGGATGACGGAAATTTCCGTCATCCTGCCGCTGATGGATATGCTTTGTTAAGGGTCGCTATGTCTGCTACATCAACTATAGTGCGCTTTGTCCTCTTCGTCTGCCACATCAACTGTGGTGCGCTTTGTCCTCTTCGTCTGCCACATCAACTGTGGTGCGCTTTGTCCTCTTCGTCCGCTACATCAACTATGGTGCGCTTTGTCCTCTTCGTCCGCTACACCAACTATGGTGCGCTTTGTCCTCTTCGTCCGCTACATCAACTATGGTGCGCTTTGTCCTCTTCGTCCGCTACATCAACTATGGTGCGCTTTGTCCTCTTCGTCCGCTACATCAACTATGGTGCGCTTTGTCCTCTTCATTTGTTATGGTCTTTCACACTTCATAGTTTTGGCATCGGACCCAGATGCACTTATTTCCGGAATTCAGCGCTTTTCCTCGTGCTATCGGACTCAGGTGCAGCTATTCACTCAAATATAGTCCAAATATGAGCAAATTCATGCCGATAAGAGCTATACAGTCCGAAACTACGGCAAAGTAGCTCAAAAATCAGTAATAGTGACTATACGGTCCGCTACACTCCATCCATCATTCTTGGGCACCCTGCTATCACGTATCCATCACATTTGCTCACGCTGTCGGATCCAGATACACTTATTTCGGAGATCCATCGCTTTCCCTCATGCTGTCGGACTCATTCTTGGATCCATCACATTTGATCACGCTATCGGACTCAGGTGCAGCTATTTCCGGAATTCAACACTTTTTCTCGTGCTGTCGGACTCAGGTGCAGCTATTCACACAAATATAGTCCAACTGCGAGCAAATCCGTGGCAATAAGAGCTATACAGTCCGAAACTACGGCAAAGTAGCTCAAAAATCAGCAATAGTGACTATACGGTCCGCAACACACTTCATGCAGCTAAATCAGGAACTCTTCTAACGATAATACATCGCATTCCCTCATACTGTCTGACTCATTCTTGGATTCATCACATTTGCTCATGCTATCGGACTCAGATGCACTTATTTCCGGAATTCAACACATTTTCTCGTGCTATCGGACTCAGGTGCAGCTATTCACTCAAATATAGTCCAAATACGAGCATATGCATGCCGATAAGAGCTATACAGTCCGAAACTACGGCTAAGTAGCTCAAAAATCAGCAATAGTGACTATACGGTCCGCAACACTCCATCCATCATTCTTGGGCGCACTTCTATCTAGAATCCATCACATTTGCTCATCCTGTCGGACCCAGGTGCGCTTATTTCCGGGTTTCAACACATTTTCTCGTGCTATCGGACTCAGGTGCAGCTATCCACACAAATATAGCCCAAATACGAGCATATGCATACCGATAAGAGCTATACAGTCCGAAACTACGGCAAAGTAGCTAAAAAATCAGCAATAGCGACTATACGGTCCGCAACACTCCACGCATCATTCTTAGGCGCACTTCTATCAAGAATCCATCACATTTGCTCAAGCTGTCTGACTCATTCTTGAATCCATGACATTCCCTCAGCTATCGGACTCAGATGCTCTTATTTCCAGAATTCATCACATTTACTCAACCTTCGAACTCACCTCCCTTACTTCGAGGGTTCATGCTCATTTGTACTCCCAACCACACATAAAAAAGCAGCCTCTCAAATGAGAAGCTGCTCCATCACTTTACAACCCTAGTTTGTTTACAACCAATCCACTGCATTCCGCATAATGCGCACTACATTCCGCTCGTCATTCGAATGCCCGCGCCTTTCGCCACAGCCTAATGCCCAGGCGTCTGAACTTTCCCCTCCGCGGAGGCATCCATTTTCTGGCGCCCCATAAAAAAGGAGGCCAGCAAAGCTAACGCAGCAGGAATAACCGCCCAAGCGAAGGTGTTCGCAATGGAAGAGGAAAGTCCCTCTGTAATTTTGCTCAAAATTTCCGGTGGAATCAGTGCTCTAGTCTCAGGCGACAGCAGGGAATGCGGATCTTTAAAATCCATAACCCCAGCAGCCCCCGCAGAAGCAGCTCCTCCTCCATTTGCTGTGAGCAACTTAGTTAGACTGCCCGAGAAATAATGGCTTTGAATAATGCCAAATGTGGTTATTCCGATGGTCATGCCAAGCGAACGAATGAAATTCAGTGTTGCGCTGGCAGAGCCTCGTTGCTGCGCAGTCAGACCATGAATAGCTGCTGTGCTTAACACAGAGAAGGAAGCGCCAATGCCCAATCCGATTAAAATCATATACAAGGTAACCAAGAGACGTGAAGCTTCCGGAGTAAGCGTTGCTACCAGCCCTGTGCCGATCACCAAAAGTACAAACGTAGGAATCAGCAGATTGCGGTAACTGGTTTTTGCCATCAGGAATCCTCCCGTTGTGGCGGTAATTACTGAGCCGACCATCATCGGCAGCAGGACAAGTCCTGAATTGGTAGCCGAACCCCCTAATACACCTTGGATAAAGATCGGGATATATACGGAAGCCACGATAAATGCAGCACCACTAAATAGCGCGCACAGAATGCTGACGGCGTACAGTCTTTTTTTGAATAACGCAAAGGAAATGATCGGCTCTTTCGCTCTCGTCTCTACAAAAAGGAACACTGCCGCCAATATAGCAAACGCTGCAAATAAGCCGAGGATCATCGATGAGCCCCAAGCGTATTCTTTTCCACCCAGCTCCAACGCAAACATTAAGCAGATGACAGAGCCCAGCAATGTGCCCGCACCCAGCCAATCAATAGGTTGTTTGGAATGCTCATGTGACTCTTTATAAAAGAAAACGACCATCACAAAAGCCAACAGTCCAAGCGGTAAGTTAATATAAAATATCCACTGCCAAGCAATATGATCGGTAATATACGCGCCTAGCAATGGACCAAAAATACTCGATAATCCAAATACCGCACCAAATGCACCGCCCAGCTTGCCCCGTGTCTCCAGCGGTACGGCGTCGAACATTATGGCAAAAGCAATCGGCACTAGCGCGCCGCCTCCAATTCCCTGAATCGCCCGATAAGCAGCCAGCTGAGTAATCGTATCTGCCGTCCCGCAAAGCGCTGAACCCGCCATAAATACAATAATCCCAAAAACAAAAAACTTTTTACGCCCATACATATCAGACAGCTTGCCAAAGATAGGCATCCCCGCCATCTCAGCTACGAGATAAGCTGATGTTACCCAGACAAATTTGTCCATACCGCCTAGTTCCCCAACAATATTGCCCATTGCTGTAGCAACGATGGTGCTGTCCATGGAGGCCATCAGTATTCCTAACAGCAGACCTGCGATTACAATGCCCAGATTGGGCGCTTTGGCAGCACTCATTTATTCCACTCCCCATTGTCAAAAGATCTATAACTATGTGTTACAGCTTTACTTGATGCCTCACTATTGCATTCTTGTGAATCTCCAAAGCACTACGGTATTCCACAGTATCAATCTCACAGTCCACACCGATGATTACCCGATCTCCTCTGACAATATTTGCTTTTGTATTATTCAGCTCTATCGTATCGCCTTCAATGAGCCCAGCCTCAAAAAGCACTTTAGGATTCTGCTTCATCAAATGCAGGAATTTTCCGGTCTTGCTTTTTTTGATCGTTAAAGCACTGCCTCCAACCTCTTTCGCTCTACTTAGACCATATAAATTGATCTCCAGTTGCTCCGCACTTAGCAGTCCTGCCACATTGAGAGCGCCCGAAATACGCAGATGTTCACCTTCACAATCACCATTAACCTCCAAATTACCGTTAAGATGAATATCGTCGATTTTTACGGAGGCTGCTTTAATTTCACCCTGACCCCGCAAGGCATCCCCTTCAAGATTACCCATAAGTGTCATTTCGCCAGTTATTTTCATTTTGGTCATTAGCAGGTTTCCATCTACCCTGGCATTTCCGGTCAGGCTTAGCTTCTCACAATCTACATCCCCTGCAAAATGACCTTCCCCAGTAACCTTAATATCCCGAAAAAAGCCTCCCGCTGAGGTCGTTGTGCCCATTATTTTCAAATTACTCCGAGTTGTTTCTTCAGTCACCGATCTTCTCCACCTTTCCAACCTTTGCTTCAGGATGTACTGTGATCTGATCACGATACTCTATCCGCTCAACAGTACAGCCTGGACCTACAATCACAATATTGCCCCTGATAACATCAGCCGTTGTATATTCCAAATCAATAAAATCTCCTTCAATAGTCCGAGCCCGCAGCTCCGATCTTAATTTAGGGATGATTCCACTTAACATTTTGCTCCAGACTCCACTATTCGTTTGCCGGATCACTAGACTCTCCACACCAATTTCATGTGCCTTTCCCTGCCCTTGCAGTTTGAAGTCTACATGTCCTGCACTAAGTAAACCTCCGACACTAAAGCTTCCTTCCCCCGTAAAATCCTCAAGCTCACAATCACCCTTGATATTCAGCATTCCATGAAGAGTGCAGCTTTCTCCCCGAATGCTCTCTCCGACAGTAATCATTCCGTCCACTTTTAGAGAGTTAAAACGCAAATGGCCCAGCACTTTCATCGTTCCATTGCATTCCGCTTCTTCCGCCGAGAGATCATTCTTCAAATTCATATGCCCGTTTCCTTTAAAAATTCGTGTCACGATGGGTCCCGTTACTTTGCCTACACCATCGATTCGCACGCTGTTATAAGTACCTCCTGCCCCCCCGCTGACTCCGTTTATAATCAGATCCGGCAGCTCTCGTTTGTCCATTACACTAACCCCCTATTCAACAAGCTTAAAAGCAAGCTTACCTTTCAATTGTTCTATTACATCTGCACTTAGTATTTTACTGACCAGCTTTACCCCTTCATCGAACCATAACTCCGCTGGTGCCTGAGCCAGAATAAAGGATGACACCCCCATTTTGCGGATAAAAAATAACTCCCAGCTGCCACTCTCAAGATTGGAGGCTTTATCCATTAAGGTTCGAAACAGCAGCTCTGCTTCCTCCATACTCATCTCCCCTGCACTAAGCAGGCGATCTACAGCCAATAAATAAGTGAGTTGATCGAAGCTATATCCATTCTTGACACCGAGCCTCTCTCCAAATTTCGCCAGCGTCATCGACGAAACAATGTTACGTTCTATAATTTCCGCAGCAGATACACTTACTCTGTCAAAAGAAGCCTTATCTGATAGCTTATCAGCCATTTCATCCAAAGAAAGTCCATCTTTCATATTCACAATATTATCGATACGGGACAAAATCATGTCTTTTGGAAAAAAAGTCTCCTGTCCAGTAAACGTAGATTTACGGATAAACCATTCCTCTGGAATCAACTGCTTCCGCTTCCAGCGGTACAATTGCCCATAAGATATACCGGTTAAATCCAATAGCTGCTTCTTTGAGATCAAATCCTCTTCCATGCTTATCACTCCTTGAAGCCATCGTAACATAACACTGTTACGTTGTAAAACCAATAAATTAAACTCCCCTCATACCTACCTACGCTAGTAACCATCGTGTCCTAACGTCTCCCCCAAAGATTTTAAAGCATACCTTAAGAGCAGACCTCCGTCTTGAGAAGGATTTAACGGTCATTCACTATTTTTTCCACAAAAAAAGACTGCCCCCGCCGCTATAAATAGCAGCATGGAACAGCCTTCTCTTAGAATGATTTTTACGATCTGCAAATCTTACTGAACAAAAGTATAATGTGCTGAATCATATTGCGGGCCGGATTTTTCGTAAGTGAACCAGTACTCAATACTGCTGCCAGCGCTTAATCCACTCACCGTCTGCTTCCATGTTCCTGAGTTATTAGTCATCCTGTAATTAAGCTGGGAACCCCCGTTAATCTTGTAATGCACATCTACATAAAGGGCACTGGTTACAGGTGTAATATAGATACTCGCCTCTGTAGCAGAAAGTCTCGTTACCCCTGCTGTAAAGTCAGCCGTCACATGATCACCGCCTCCGCTGCCTCCAGTGGGATTAGTAGTAACTGTTGCGGTATTACTAGCGGAGGATAAATTACCTGCTGCATCTGTAGCTTTTACTGTAAACGTATAGGCTGTGCTTGGAGTAAGTCCACTAACAGTAGCTGTAGTTCCCCCCACAGTGGACACCTGCTGTGTTCCGCGATAAACAATATAACCTGTAACGCCAACATTATCGGTAGAAGCGGACCAGCTTAAGCTAACTCCTGTATCCGTCTTACTGGTTACCGTTAGATTAGCGGGAGCGGTTGGCGCGGTTGTATCCCCAGTATTACCACCACCCGTCAAATATTGACCTGTGAATGGATTAAACCGGTGCAGGGACATTATTAACCAACCTGTGCTGGAAACACAGTTTTGCTGCGCCATCACCCAATAACTGTTGCTGGACCCTTTCAGCGAGTAGGGAATACCCCCAAGCGAAGCACCGCTTGTGCCTTGTTTTTTAATAATCTCTGTATTAATAGCGTCTGCCTTTGAGGCATTGCCTTGCAGATAATAAGCGAGCGACATGAATGCGCTTCCTTCAAACCATACGTCAGCACCCGTATTGCCAATTTGATTTCCGTTATCGTCATACGCTGGCAATACTTCATCTGTCCAGTCAAAATCATATCCGGTGAGCGTATTCCCAGCATCATTGTAAGTAAGCGTCTGCTTGTAACGCGGATTCGCAAGTGTTCCCGGGGTGCCGGAGGCATTTTCCACATAGGTTAAGCTTGCGCCGTAGTTATGTGTTCCGGATACGCCTAAAGCTAATACTCCCCAAGGATTCACGTCTAAAGGTATTTTGGGGTCGATCAGATTTGTATCGTTTTTCCAGCCCCCCTTGAAACGTTTGACTGTGTCATCCCACACATAATTATCCAGGAAGGTTTTGACTCCAGAAGCCGCACTGTTATAAGTGGCTGCCTTTGAGGAATCCACCGAAGCATAATACTGCAATACCCGGTAAATATCGATATTGTGCTCGGTTGAGCTCCAAGGCTCATCGGAATTACTCCAACCACTCCATCCCCCTGCAATACTGCCATTAGCCTTTTTATACTGTAAACTCCAATCTAATGCTTTGAGTGCCATCGGACGATACCGTGAATCATTATATTGCTTCTCATAAGCCATAGCAGCCATTGCAATCCATACAACGGGTCCCACATGTTTACGGATTTCTTCTCCGAAGCCGTTGTTATACCAATAAGAATTCAGCCAGAAGCCTGATGGATCTTGAATGTCCCGCATTTTGTTCAAAACCTGCTCTGCCCGCGTCCGTTCACCCTTTACAATAAAGGCGATAGCTGCAACCGCTTGATCATATGTGTATACAATCTGTTTGGGGTTGTTTGGTCCCCAGAAATCTTCAAAGCTATCGACCAGTCCCTCAAAAGCATACCCCGCTGTTGCATCCTGCTGGGCCTTCAGCCAGATTAAAGCACGATTTGAAGCGTCACTTGCAGCATCTGCATTCGCTTTTCCACCAAAGGGTAGAGCTACCCCAAGCACCAGCAAACTTGTCATTAAGATCGAAAACAGCTTCCTCATCTTCATAACTTTCCTCCTCTTAATCATGATGAACTAGGCAATAAGAGTTCTTTGAAGCATAAAAACTAAAGCGTTTTCAAACAGCAACAACAGGGACTTTTGAATATTTTACCATGGTAATTGTCCTCATTTTCAGGCTTAGAAACCCGTTCGTCAACGATTTTATGTAAATTTTTAACTAAATGAGGCGAAACAACCAAAATTGCCATTTGAGAAATCATACGAAAGACCAGCATCATTTTTATGAATTCATATTTATGAAGACAAAACAAAAAGAGCAGACAGCTCCTTTATAAGGATTCTATCTGCTCTTTACTATTTATCTCTATACTATTCTGCTTTATCTTCGCCAGCAGTTTCAGCTACAGCGGGTTCAGCAGTATCTTCTTCTGTTGGCTCTTGCGCTGCTGGAGGTGAAATACGGACAATCAATGTGTCCTCAGGCGTCAATACTTCCCAGCCTTCATGCTTCGGCAAATCAGATACCAGCAATTGATCACCAATATCTAGTCCACTGATATCCACTTCAAAGGATGCAGCTATTTTATCTGGAAGTGTGCGAATATCCAGCTCATGCAATTCAATTTGTTGCACGCCGCCGCTCTTCACACCTACTGGTTCACCTGTAAAGTGGAACGCTACTTTTGTATCCAATTTGGCCTTCATATCAATCTGCTGAAAATCAATGTGCAGCAGTTGTTTGGAAATTGGCTGACGTTGGATTTCTTGAATAACCACGTTCTTTTTGCCCGAGTCTGGCAATTCCAAAGTAAGAACAGCCCGTGGGTTGCTGGCTAAAATACCTGAAATTGTCTTAGCATCCGCTGTAAAGGACTGGCTATCTGAACCTGCACCGTACACGACTACCGGTACAAAGCCTTTTCTGCGCTGTGAAGAAGTCGAGCCGGATCTTTCTGTCAAACGTACTGTTGTATTCACGATGATTCCTCCTAAGTAGGGATTTTATACTAGACCGATTAGATATGTACGCCTAACCTAACCACTCTCTAATTACCCCATTGACCTGGCTTTGAAACCTCTCACGACTTTTGAGCCCAGGCAAAAATAAGGTCAAATTGTATTATTATACAATTCAACATTAATTATTCATGTCTTAGGAGTAAATCATTGCTATATTTGTGACAACTATTAAACTAAATGACAAGCTACAAAATGGTTACTGCCAACATCACGAAATACTGGGATTTCAGATCTGCAAACCTCTTGCGCAAAGGGACAACGGGTATGGAATTTACAGCCAGAAGGCGGATTTACCGGACTCGGAATATCTCCCTTAAGTACAATTCTTTCCCTTTTCAGCTTTGGAATAGGAATCGGAACAGCCGACAGCAGCGCTTTGGTATACGGGTGGAGCGGATTCTTAAACAGTTCATCTCTTGAAGCCGTCTCCATCATAGAGCCCAGGTACATGACACCGATTCTTGAACACAAATGCTCCACAACACTCAAGTCATGGGAGATAAACAAATACGTTAACCCTCGACTCTGCTGGAGCTTACTGAATAAATTAATAATCTGTGCTTGGATGGAAACATCCAGTGCTGAAACTGGTTCGTCTGCAATGATCAGCTCAGGATTCAAAACAAGCGCACGGGCGATCCCAATCCGCTGCCGCTGCCCCCCGGAGAATTCATGCGGAAAGCGATCAATATGATAAGAAGATAACCCGCAAGCCGCTAGCGCTTCAAGCACCAGATCTCGCACCTCGGACCTTGAGCATAAACCATGATCCAGTAAAGCTTCACCAATGGCATCACCTATACGAACCCGTGGGTTAAGTGAGCTATAAGGATCTTGGAAGATCAACTGCATTTGGGGTCTAATATTGCGCAATTCAGCGGGCGACAGGGAGTGAATGTCTATCCCTTTGAACTTGATCTCACCTGCCGTTTTATCCGTTAGCCGTAAAATCGTCCGTCCGACTGTACTTTTGCCGCTCCCAGATTCCCCTACAAGCCCAAACGTTTCCCCAGGTTGAAGTGTGATGCTAATATCGTCAACAGCCTTTACATGCCCAACGGTTCGGTTAAGCAGCCCCTTAGTAACAGGAAAATATTTCTTTAAATGATTGACCTCAAGCAGTGCTTCAGGCATGAACAACCGCCTCCTCATACAACCAGCAAGCTACCTTTTGTCTGCTGGCCACCTCTTTAAGCTGGGGCTGCTGGCTGACACATACAGGCATGCAATGCTCACAGCGGTCATGAAAATAACAAGAGGGCACCAGCTCAAGCGGATTTGGCACTTGACCTGGTATGGAATACAGCTCATCCTGTCGCTGATTGATTACCGGCTTCGATTTGAGCAGCCCTTTTGTATAGGGATGTTTGGGATTGTTGAACAATTCAACAACTTCACCCTCCTCCACAATCTTTCCGGAATACATAACAATCACATAATCGGCCATCTCTGCCACTACGCCAAGATCATGGGTGATTAGTAGAATGGACATGCCCGAGCTATCTTTAATTTCACGCAGCATATCCAGAATTTGCGCTTGAATCGTTACATCCAGCGCCGTAGTCGGTTCATCAGCAATCAATAGCTTTGGACTGCAGGCAATGGCAATAGCAATCATAATCCGCTGCAGCATACCTCCACTTAATTCATGCGGGTAACTATCAGCAATTTGCTCTGGTCGTGATATGCCTACCTGCTTAATCAGTTCAATCGCCCGGATGCGCGCCTGTTTCTTGTTCATCTTCAAATGTACAATCAGCGGCTCCATGATTTGCTCACCGATCTTGATTACAGGATTAAGGGAGGACATGGGCTCCTGAAAGATCATCGCGATCTCATTCCCGCGGATGGTCCGCAGTGTGTTTTTGTCCATTTTCAACAAATCTTCACCCTGAAAATCAATTTTCCCTTGGGCTACCTTGCCCCCGGGTTCCTCAACAAGCCCCATGATGGACATCGCGGTCACGCTTTTGCCGCAGCCCGATTCTCCAACGATACATACCGTCTCTCCTTCGCGAACACGGAAGCTTACATCATCAACGGCTTTCACTTTTCCTTCTTCCGTGAAGAAGTATGTACTTAGACCGTCTATATTCATTAAATCACTCATCTGAGGGTCACCTACCTCTTCTGTTTAGGATCAAGCACGTCCCGGAGTCCGTCTCCAAAGATATTGATCGCGATCACTGTCGCAAAAATCGATAACCCTGGTGGAATCCACAGCCACGGCCGATCCTGAAAGTCGATCATATTATTCGCAGCATCAATCATATTGCCCCAGGTTGGAGTTGGCGGCATAACACCTAGTCCAAAAAAGCTAAGAACCGATTCACTCAATATAGCACCACCGATGTTAAGGGTAGCCATAACGATCAGCAACGGAACGATATTCGGCAGCAAATGATTAAATAATTTACGTCGATCACGGAGGCCTAATACTACCGCCGCCTGCATAAACTCACGTTCTCGCAGACTAAGCATTTGACCCCGTACCATACGTGCCATACCCGGCCAGCTCACAATACTAAGCATCAGCATAACGATATACATCCGATAATCCGTTGGAATCTTCCACTCCGATAATAACGCACCAAAAATAAAGAGCAGTGGCAGACTCGGGACCGTCAATAAAAGATCCGCAATCCGCATAATGATTTGATCGGCAATACCGCGGTAATACCCAGCAATAGCCCCCAGAAGAGCACCGATAAACACCGAAAGAACCATTGACGCTAGTCCCACGGTCAGTGAAATGCGCCCCGCCTGCATTACCCGGGTCAGAATATCTCTGCCCAATGCATCAGTGCCCAGCCAATGCTTCATATTGGGTGCCTTGTTCATCATAGCCATATTAATTTTGTTATCCGTATAGGGTGAGAACAGCGGACCAATAAAACAAAGCGCAAACATAAAGATCACCACCACAAATCCGGATACCGCCAGCTTGTTCTTCAGCAACCTCCGCATAGATTGCCGGAATAAAGAGGATTTTCCTTTGGTGGTCTGCGGCTTCGCGATCCCCGCTACATTACTTTGAACTGCCACGTCAGCTTCCTCCTCTCTATAGCCGAACTCTAGGATCGGCAATCCGGTACAAAACATCCGAAAGCAACGTTCCTATGACGGTAAGTATGGCAATAAACATCGTAAAGCCCATCAGTAAAGGATAATCCCTTAGTCCGAAGGACTGCATATACAGTTGGCCAATCCCAGGCCAATTGAATATTTTCTCAATAATAAGTGATCCGCCAAATAGTGCCGGAAGCTCAAAACCAACCAGTGTAATTGCGGGCAGCAAGGCATTACGTAAGGCGTGTGTAAAGAGCACCTTGCGTTCTTTCAGGCCTTTGGCGCGTGCCGTACGGATATAATCCTGTTTTAAGACATCGATCATATTACTGCGGAAATAACGGGTGAGCGAACCTAATCCCAGAAGGGTCATAACCACAACCGGAAGGGTCATATGCATTACGATCTCTTTAAAGTAAGCCAAACCCGTAGCATTACTACCCGTGGTGATTATTCCACCTGGAGGCAGCCACTTGAGATCGACGGCCAGGATTTTGATCAGGAATAAGCCTATAAAAAATGACGGCAGTGACATGGCTGCGAATATAGCGATCATTACGAGTGTATCGAACCAGGAATATTGCTTATAGGCAGAGATGACGCCAATAATGACCGCAATCACCCACGTCAGAAACGTAGATACGGCAGCCAGCAGAAAGGAATTCCAAATATAATCATTAAAAAGCTGCAGCACAGGCTTTTGTTGGGCTAAGGAATACCCGAAATCACCATGCAGCGCATTCTTCATCCAGATCCCATACCGTTCAAGCACAGGCTTGTTTAAGCCGTAGATTTCACGCAGCTCAGCTTTGCGTTCAGCGGTCAATTTAATATTTCCGGTTATGAAGTCACCGGGAGTTGAAGCATACAGACAGAAGATCAATAATGATGCCGCAAATAAGATGATGACCATGTACAACAGTCTTTTCGATAAATAAGCGCTCATGACAGACTCCTTATGATTCGTCCCCTGCCCTTGAATCCATTCAGGGCAGGGGACACTGGTTTATTTATTTCAGGCTCCAAGTTGGCAGACTGCCAGCAAGACCGATGAACGGGCTGACCGATAGATTCTCAATACGTCCGTTATAGGCGTATACCGTCTTTTTATAACTTGTAAAAATAATAGGCAGTTCATCATTGAAAAGCTGATACAGCTCTTTATATACCGCTTTGCGCGCCTCAATATCAGTAGTGGCCAAGGCTTTGTTGTACAGCTCCAGGAATTTCGGATTGTCATAATCCGTGATTTCTCCATCGAAGAATTGCATGAACCCGTCAGACGGATCAGTCAACATGCTTGTGGAGAAGGATACGAGATCGTAGTCCCCACCTTCTACTTTCGATACCAGTGAGTTAAAGTCTGCGAAAACCTCAGGCTGGAATTCGATACCCAGCGCTTCAAAATTCTCTTTAGCTACAGCGATGAAAATATCTGTGTTTTTACTCTTCGAACCGAGGTAATGGATGGACAGCGGTTTGCCATCTTTTTCACGGATACCCCCCGCGCCTACCGTCCAGCCAGCTTCATCGAGTAATTGTTTTGCTTTTTCCGGATCATATTTGTAAGGATTAATACCTTCCTCAGTGTAAGACCAGGAAATCGGCGATGCCGGGATGTTGGCAATAGACCCTGCACCTTGTGCTGCATCCACATAAATACTCTGACGATCCAAACCGTACACAATAGCTTGACGTACAAGCTTATCCTTGAGCTGCTCATGCTTCAGGTTAACTTGCAAGTAACCATAGGTGCTTGGAGTGTAAGGAATAATATTCACAAAACCGAGTGCTTTCAGCTTCTCGATATTCTCGTCTGTCGCACTAAAGGAAGCGTAGTCCACTTCACCAGTTTCTACGAACTGCCATACGTCGCCTTCCGTAGTTTTGTAAATGAAATGCTCCGTCTTTGGTTTACCTTTGAAATAATTCTCATTCGCTACAAAACGCACTTCTTGACCTGGAATAAATTTCTCCAGCTTGTAAGGTCCATCGCCAAGTGGCTTCTCATGCAGCTTTTTAATGTATTCAAGATTTCCAATTTTATAGTCCTTGCCATAGTAAGCTTTCGACAGTACATTCGAGCCGAGCTGTACCAGCGCCGTTGCGTTTGGTTGCTCAAGGGTTGCTGAGATCGTCTGTGGATCAATTACTTTAATGCCCTCAACTGTAGGGGATGTACCTTCCTTATAGGCTTTGCCGCCTTTAACATTTAGCGATGGAAGCTGGGAGCTACCGTCATACGATTTGTCGTATTGGATCGTCCATGTAAATGCCACATCATCCGCTGTTAACGGTGAACCGTCGCTGAATTTCAAATCTTTTCTCAAGTGGAAAGTGTATGTAAGCTGATCATCCGAAACATCCCAGCTCTCCGCAAGTTCCGGCGTTGGAACGCCTTTGTCATCAACAGTTACGAGAGAAGCGTATAGCAGTGAAGAGACATTGCCATCATAACCACTTTGTTGAAAATAAGGAGTGAACGCTCCGCTTGGGTCCGTAAGTCCGACGATAATGGTATCTGTACGTTTTTGGGCCACCGCTGGAAGTTTGGATAAATCCGTGGCAGTAAAAGGTTCGCTTAGAGCACCCGCAGGAACAATCTCTGGTGCAGTGGTTGCTTCCACATTGGTTGAATTGGAGCCTGCAGCCGCATTGTTTGCGGATGAGGATTCGTTATTACTGTTGTTAGCGCAAGCAGAAAGTAACAGTGACCCCGTAAGCAGTAATGAAGTGATTACAATCGCATTTTTTCTCATGTACCTATCTCCCTTTTCTCTCTGAATAGAATAATAACTATAATTCCTACCCGTTAAGTATGAATAACATCTGATGTTCATTATAGAAAGGTTTTTTAGTTCTGTAAAGAGAGAACTTCAAAAAAATTCTCCATAAACAGAATTAGGCGATAATTAAAATAAATAAAAAAAGCCAAAACCCTCTCTGCATAAGAGAAGTCCTGGCTTTCAGGCGGTTATATTTTTTAAAAATCATTATTTCAAATACTCGAATAGCTGCTCATTCATCCGATGAATGCCTTCAAGACGCAGACTGTATCCGGTGACATTCTCCCCTTCAATATAGGCATGAAGTAAACCTGCACAACGAAGATTAAAAATATGATCATGCACAATCCCCTTCGAGATCCCCGCATGCTTAACAATTTCGGTAAACGTCTTACGGCCACCACTAAGGGCTTGGAGGATTTTTAGCCGACTTTTTTCACTCAGACTACGGATCGCTCTGTACATAAAAGGGGAGATTTCCTCATTCTCCATCGATATCCACGCCGCATAATGGCAGATCGTTAATTCACCGTAGCAATAAATGATATTAGCAGGCTGAAAATGATACTGTGGAATCAGTACGAGCTTCTTAAGCCCATCCGTAGGCATGAAGTAAAATCCGTTGGTCGTCTTGTTCACGAAATCCGCAGTGTCCAGTCCATTAAGCTCCATGTTCTTCGAGTCAGCATGCTGCTGCAGTTTGCTCAAAATTGCAGGATTGCATTGGCTAAAGTACTGGCGGTTCCACTCGGAGAGCAAAAATACTACGCGGTTACGGTAATCCTCCATATGGCTTGGAAATACCTTTACATACTTTGATAAGGTCTCATATAACTCACCAATCGATAACCCTTCAATCCATTTCAACACACTGTCTACATCATCTTTAAATGGACAACAGTAAATGAGCAAATTCAACATTTTCCACTCATTGTTTAGTTCGGTTTCTTTCAAACGGGATAACAGCTCTTCACTGAGCGTGCTTTCAATTTCATTAGCCCACGCTACCCCTAAATCAATCTTCTTATAGGATTTTTTGCAGAGATAAGTATGTAAGCTGTTCAACAATTCATAAATCGATCCAAATTCAACCTCAACCTTGTATTCCACAATGATTCCTCCTGCTAGCGGTTCTTTTCAGTAGTGAGATATTCTCTTAATCTTATTGTATTATCCTGAGAATACGCAAGCTACTCTATAAACGGGAGTGCATAAAAATTCATTAGCTGCTGTTTCAGCACCGAATTTTCTGTATTGCACGCTGGTTTAGCTGTCATTTCCGCGAGCGTGGACGCTATCGGACTCTGTAGAGCTTGTGCGAATAGCGTCTGCCGTAGGCTTCAGCGCGAGATCAAGACTCTGCGCTATCGGACACAGTTGACCTTGTGCTAATAGCGTCTGCTCGATCCTTAAGCTCCAGCGCGAGATCAAGACTCTGCACTATCGGACTCAGTTGACCTTGTGCTAATAGCGTCTGCTGGGTCCGTAATCTCCAACGGGAGATCAAGACTCTGCTCTATCGGACTCAGTGGACCTTGTGCTAATAGCGTCTGCTGGGTCCGTAATCTCCAGCGGGAGATCAAAACTCTGCACTATCGGACACAGTTGACCTTATTCGCAGTATTATCCCCTTTTTTGTGTGCTATCGGACTCCATAGGCGCTATTGACACTATAAATGCCTATTTCGTGCCTATTCCAAAGGAATAGCTGCACTGGGGTCCGAAACTTTACTCAAAAGGCTAAATATGTGCGAATAGCGTCTGCTGGGTCCGTAAACATCAGTGGGGAAATCAGGACTCTGGTCCATAAGCATCAGCGGGGGATTAGGACTCTGGACCGTAAGCTTCTGCGACGGATTGGGATCCTACGATATTGGACACCTATCGGACACAGTTGACCTTATTCGCAGTATTATCCTCTTTTTTACGTGCGATCGGACTCCATGGGCGCTATTGACACTATAAATGCCTATTTCGCGCCTATTCCAAAGGAATAGCTGCACTGGGGTCCGAAACTTTGCTCAAATGACTAAAAATGTGCAAATAGCGTCTGCTGGGTCCGAGAGGTTCTACGAAGGTTTAGGATGTTGTTCCATCGGTCAGTTGACCTTGTGCAAATAACGTCTATTGGGACCGTAAGCTTCTGCGACGGATTGGGATCCTACGATATTGGACACCTATCGGACACAGTTGACCTTATTCGCAGTATTATCCTCTTTTTTACGTGCGATCGGACTCCATGGGCGCTATTGACACTATAAATGCCTATTTCGTGCCTATTCCAAAGGAATAGCTGCACTGGGGTCCGAAACTTTGCTCAAAAGGCTAAATATGTGCGAATAGCGTCTGCTGGGTCCCTAAGCATCAGTGGGGAATTAAGACTCTGGACCGTAAGCTTCTGCGACCGATTGGGATCCTACGATATTGGACACCTATCGGACACAGTTGACCTTATTCGCAGTATTATCCCATTTTCAGCATGTTATCGGACTCCATAGGCGCTATGGGCATTAAAAATGCCTATTTCGCGCCTATTCCAAAGGAATAGCTGCACTGGGGTCCGAAACTTTGCTCAAATGACTAAAAATGTGCAAATAGCGTCAATTGGGTCCGTTAGATTCCGCAGAGATTAGGACAAGCGAGAGTTAGGGGTTCGGGGTTCCATGGATCCAGCGTTCTGAGGTTCCGAGGTTCCAAGGGTTCGGGGTTCGGGGTTCGGGGTTCGGGGTTCGGGGTTCGGGGTTCGGGGTTCGGGGGTTCCATGGTTCCGGGGTTCCGGGGTTCCGGGGTTCCGGGGTTCCGGGGTTCCGGGGTTCCGGGGTTCCGGGGTTCCGGGGTTCCGGGGTTCCGGGGGTACCAGCGTTCCCATGTTCCCAGTTTTCAGCTTACCAAAACAAATACTCGAGGTTAGTTAACTCTCACTTGCTATATTCTGCTATAGCCAATTTGCCCACATGAACAAAAATGCAGCACTGCGATCCACAGCTAACAAGGAAAACAACATTCAACCCGAAGAACAATCAATCTGGTTCGCTCCTCGCTTTTTGCAATTCATGGTAGTAAAATATAGGCAATAACTAATTAGGAGTGAAGCCATAAGATGCAAATTCAAAATGAAAACGGACGTTTTTTTGTTGCTAATGACGGTAAGGACCTTGCCGAAATCACATACAGTTTGGATAAAGAAACCGGGGAATTGGTCATTGACCACACTCGTGTCTCCGAAGAACTGCGCGGTCAAGGTACTGGACAAGAGCTTGTACGTGCTGTTGTGGACAAGGCTCGGAATGAGAATTTAAAAATTGTACCCGTGTGCTCCTATGCTGCGCATCAATTCGAGAAGCACCCGGAGTACAAAGACGTGCTGAGCGGGAATACTGGCGGGAGAGCTTAAACCTGCTCCCGTTTCCGCGAAGCTTTTTTAGTAACTATGCGAACTTATAATAGTTCAAATACACTTTAGGGGGAAACGGGTTTGACGACTGCCGACACTTTTAAGAATATTGAGGAATTGCAACAACGCTGTGAGCAATATGAAGGAATCTCATTAAAACTGAATTGGGATATGCTCCGCCAGCCATCAAGTACAGGTGATACGGAATGGCTCGTGACTTATGAAGACGAATTACTGGTCGGTTTCTTAGGACTCTATGGTTTTGGAAGCGATATGGAGGTCTGCGGCATGGTTCGGCCAGGCTACCGTCGACGCGGAATCTTCACCTCTCTGTGGAACCGAGCACAAACCATAATCAAGCGCAATAACGTCTCTACTCTTCTTCTAAATGCACCCGCCGCTTCTTCATCCGGAACTGCTTTCCTGCAAACCTTACCTCTACAGTTCAATCACGCTGAATATCAAATGAAATGGGATGGCAATTCCATGGTTTCTTCTGATGTTAGCTCAGCAACAGGGACTGTGGTCTTACGGCCAGCTCGTGAAGAAGAGGCACACATTCTGGTCGAACTGGATTGTGGAGGTTTTGATATGAAGACAGAAGATGCTGCCGAGCAGTATGAGTTGCACAAACAGGAAGGTATGCAAGAGAATATTATGATCGAGATGGACGGCAGGCCTGTTGGGAAAATGCGAGTGTGGACTGAAGATAATGAATCCTGGATCTATGGATTTACAGTCGACAAAAAGCTACGTGGGCTTGGCATTGGCCGCAGCGCCCTTCTTCAGACCATCGAACGAGAGCGCCAAAATTATAATGGTGTAAATCTGGAGGTCGCACTGGATAATCCCAATGCACTTAAGCTGTATGAGAGCTGCGGCTTTGTCATTCAGAATAAACAGGATTATTACCGATATATCGGCTAATCCCCAGATCTACTCTTGAGATTTTAATAAAGCAGTAACAATAAGACCTCCTTACTTGCTGGTGTTCTAACCTGCAGATACGGAGGTCTATATTTATTATAGTAAATAATTCGCTTCGCCTCTCTCATTTCTACGATCGCTGCAGCTTAAGGAACCGTCAGCTAACACTTCCCGCTCAAGAAATACGGATAACAAACGCACATAATCCAATGACTCCATAAGCGAGATTGCCTCTCCATCAAAGCTGTATTTACGTCCATCCAGCAGCGAGAAAACTTCCACGGTCTCCGCTGGCTCACCATAAGCATGATGGCAAAAAACATTGGCCATATGCATAAATCCAGTGATGATATCCTCATTGCCATTAACCATAAATTTCTGAACGTTCACGCTTCGGCCACTTTTTGAAGAGTTCCAAGCCAGCTGCGTAATCATCGATAACTCCAAATTCAGCGCTGGAACCGGGACATGCCACTGTTCATATAACATCACTGGAATCTCCTGTAGATGATTGCTTGAAATCATACGCATAAGCTCATCAGCTACACTCGTTTTGATATCCCAATATTGCAAAAGGGAGGGAAAAGCATCTCCCCTAGGAGGCCACCGGCGCTCTAACAGAAATTGTATAGGTGTCTCTCTTCGCACTTCCGGCAGCAGACTATAGAAGTCATTAAGTGTATGCCCCACAGCATATTGAACCTGCTGGCGCCAGCGTGGGAGCCCCGTCGCTGGCGCTCCGCTAGCTAAATTCTCAGTCCCGCCCAGCATAATATGCTCCATGCGATAATCGTGCAGCCGTTTATACGGAGGGCTATGTACATCCCTTGGTTTGTTAAACCAACTTCCCACTGGCCCACCCATCTTAGGTTACCGCCATACAGGCTTCGATGAATTGACGTCCGAATTGACGGCAGGCTTCTTTTTCGGCAGCATTAGGGCCATACTCAATCTTTAGGCTATCTTGCAAAATGACTGCTCCACGCTCCTTTAGCTTCTCCTCGATAACATCCACTGCCCCACAATAAATGGCGTAGCCTGTATCTCCACTACCAAAAACTGCTGACTTCATAGCAGTCAAATCAAGTTCATCCATCTCCTCATAGAAATCAAGAGCTTCATCCGGCAACTCTCCGTCTCCCCAAGTATATGCCCCTAGCAGAACGCCTTCATATGATTTTATCTCAATCGCATTACATTCAGTGACTGACTTCAAAACAGCCTCACCGCCTGCTTGGCGTATTCCTTCTACAATCAATTCAGCCATTTCCTCAGTGTTGCCAGTTAAACTAGCATATGCCACAAGCACTTTAGCCATAAACTCCTGTTCCTCCCCTACTAACACCTTAAATTTAAATCATATACGCTTCACCTCATTCTATTTGATAATGATTATCATTGTCAATAAATAAAGTTAAAAAAACGCAAACTCCCCGTTATTACACACGGTTGAGGTTTGCGCTCCGTCTCATTTTTCTTAAAAAGAAGCTTAATAAGCACCTTCCAGCAAGGTTATGTGATTCCCATCAGGATCACGAAAATTCATTTCTTTACCGCCATATTCCATCGTAACAGGTGGCTGACAATCCAGTCCCTTAGCTTTCAACTGCTCGTATGTCTCATCCAGATTATCACAGCCGAATACTAAATTAACAAAACCTGTCGTAAGATTTTCCCACTTTGCAGCATCCCAAATAATAATTCCCGGCTGTTTCTTGCCAAAGCCAAGCTTTGCCCCGTCGAAATTACCGTAACCTTCGAAAGGCATAGGAATTCCTAGTACCTCCGTATAAAATTTAGCTGACGCCGCAGTATCTTTAGTATAAATGTTAGTCCCTTCAAAAGACGAAATCATAACTTGTCCCCTCTCATTCTCATAATATGTCTCATTTCTTACTTAGGTTTAGTCTAACAAGGTTGACACGCTTTGTATTGCAAAATCACGACATTCTTCGGCCTGCATAGACCAAGGCTTCAAGTGGGGTTCTTCCTGCATATTTTTTGAAATTATTGATAAAATGGGACTGGTGACTGTAACCATACGCGAAAATAAGATCCTGCATATTCTTCGTCTGCCCAGGTAAATGACACATCTCCCGCCATACATTCTGAAACCGCACGAGATCTGCTGTTTTTTTGGGCGATACACCTATATATTCTTGAAAAAGCCGTTCAAGTTGTCGTCTGCTTAAATTAGAACTGGTCTCCAAATCCTCTGCGGTCACAATCCCTTTTTGTTTAACCATAGTATAGACTGCGTTCATCATCCGATCGTTAGTCCGCCCTCTACGCTCAAGACGACGAAGCAGATAGGCTTCAGCGGCTGCAATCCTTTCGTCCATCGAGTTTACTTTCTCCAATAGATGACCAAGCTCTTTTTTAAAAGTGCCAAAATATTGTTCTACATCGACATGTGCATTCAAGACATTCCGCAGATGATCATCTGCAAAAAAATGAACCGCCCAGAAATGAAATCGGATACCAAAGGTTGAACTCCCCCCTGGCTTTCTGTCTGAAGAGACTTCAAATGGAGTGTTATTGATGCCGGAGAAAAAAGTGTTTGTATTGCCTGATTCTCTATCCAAATCCCAAATAATATCCATACAGGTGTCCGGAATTATTGTCTCCGTCTCAGGTTGTTGTATAGACTCCACATCTACAGAACCCCAAAAACAGCGAATAAACGGCTGCAAGGCATGGCTGGGCAGAAACTCACTAGTGTGGTTGGGTTTTGCAGTTATAGGGAAATACAGCGGTGAGAGATTGAACATAGCTTTAGTTCTCCGATCGTAAATAGGGTAAGAACTCTACTATCTGATCATACACAATCAAGTCTTGCAGCACCAGTTGAATAGCCGCATAAGCATGGGAATATTATACACTTCATTAGCATTGGACAAAATTATTGGTGAAGCTGGTTGAGGTGTAATTTGTTTGTAGCAATCAGGTGAAATGTTGTACAATAAAGGCTAAATGAATTTTTTTGAAGGATGGATTAAATCATGTATATAGCGAGCGATTGGAAAGACTATGAAGTAATTGATACAGGCGGTGGAGAGAAGCTCGAACGCTGGGGCGATATTATCTTGCGTCGTCCTGATCCACAGATTATTTGGCCTCTAAATAATGAGACCGCTAAATGGCGTGATGTGCACGGACATTATCACCGTTCCTCCGCTGGTGGCGGACAATGGGAAATGAAAAAAAACATTCCGGACGATTGGAAGATTAGCTATGGTAAATTAAAATTCCACTTACGTCCTACAAACTTCAAGCATACAGGACTATTCCCGGAACAAGCAGCCAACTGGAGCTGGATGATGGACAAGATTGCAGCGGCTAACCGTCCAATTTCAGTGCTGAATCTTTTTGCTTACACAGGTGGAGCTACTGTGGCAGCGGCGAGTGCCGGAGCGTCTGTCGTTCACGTGGATGCAGCCAAAGGTATGGTGCAGTGGGCGAAAGAAAACGTTCAGCTGTCTGGTCTTGGAGAACGTCCAGTCCGCTTTATCACGGATGATGTATTCAAGTTCGTACAACGTGAACAACGCCGCGGCAGCAAATATGATGCGATTATTATGGACCCTCCTTCTTACGGAAGAGGACCTGGTGGAGAAATGTGGAAGCTTGAATCAAGCTTGTATCCTTTCCTTGAGAGCTGTATGGAGATTATGAGCGACAACCCTTTGTTCATGCTCATTAATTCCTACACCACAGGAATTTCTCCAACTGTACTGCGCAACATGTTGTCTATGACCATGGGCAAACGTTATGGCGGAAAACTTACCTCCGGCGAAATCGGTCTTCCGATCACCTCCTCCGGCATGAATCTGCCATGTGGTATCCTGGGTCGCTGGGAGGCGTAAGCCATGACACAGCATAGTTCCGGCAACAATGAGGCTGTAAGCAGCGGATCGCAACGATTTGAAGTCTTGTACGAAGACAACCATCTTCTAGGGATTGTAAAACCCGTGAATATTCCTGTTCAGGAGGATGCAACAGGAGATCCTGACCTGCTGAACCTGCTGAAAGAAGATGTGAAGGAACGTTTCAACAAACCCGGCAACGTCTATATAGGTCTGGTCCACCGTTTGGATCGACCGGTTGGGGGCGCAATGATTTTTGCCAAGACTTCCAAAGCGGCTTCAAGACTATCCGAGAGTGTCCGTACTCACGGCTTTCATAAGGTGTATTTAACAGTCGTGCATGGTAAACCGCCAGCCACTCGTGGCCGTCTTACAGATACGCTGCTTAAAGACGCAAAGAGTAACACCGTCACCGTGGTTCGAAAAGGAACTCCCGGCGGCAAGGAAGCAATTCTGGATTACACAGTGCTTGACAGTGCAGAAGGATACAGCCTGCTTAAGATTGATTTACTTACAGGGCGTTCCCACCAAATTCGGGTGCAGCTGAGTTCGATCGGCTGTCCATTATACGGTGATCAGAAGTACGGGGCTTCAGTGAACAGACCGGGGCAACAAATTGCGTTATGGTCAGCACTTGTAGGATTCCCTCATCCTGTTACTAAAGAAGAAGTGGAACTCATCTCTCTGCCCCCACAAACCCATCCTTGGGATCTGTGGCCGCGTGAAACACTACAAGAAGGGCTGTCCTGAAGCAGCCCTTTTTAGGCAATGAAACAAACCCTGTTATTTAAAACAAGGCAGTGATTCTCCGGTTAGTGGAGAATCACTGCCTTGTTTTTGGTTCTGCGTCTGCTACTTGATCAGAGACTATGGGAAGAGGGTCCACGTTGGAGAGTTCTTCCTAGCTCCGCACGAATGCTTAGTCCGATTATTCCAGCCGGGCATGGAATATCCCTTCGAGATTAAACATTCCTTCCACCTTCCAGCCTGAACTTAGCTAACGATCCACCGCTCTGTTTAGCGGTGGATCAGTAGTTGATCAGTAGTTGATCAGCAGTGGATCCTAGATGGAATCTGAAATGAAAAGTAAGATAACTGCATTCTATACACTTATTCCGAATAAAAAAGCAATAGATCGGATTTTAAGTGTACTCTTTACAATTAAAAATCAGGGAAACTGCAAAAAGAGAAGTAAATCAAGAAAATAGTTGTATAAAATACAGTTATATTTCATCACTCGAGTAAATAGCAAACAATAGCTGTACAAAATACAACTAAATACATCTAGATGCCTCTAATTGCTCTAAAACACTCTAAAAGCTTCTACATACTCTAAATGCACTAGTGATACAGCCAAGCTATTTGCTTCAAGGTGTAGAACCCTCCGGTGTAGTTGTAACAACCATTTTGCCCATTAAGTAGAGCAGTAACTGTTGGTTATGAGAGGAGATCGGATCAAGCGCTTCCGCAAAAAAATCACTGCGGATCTTTAGACCCCGTGCAGTTTCTTCCATTCCAGTCTCCGTTATACTCACCCATACAATCCGCCGGTCCGAAGCATCTCTTTCCCGCACAATAAGCTCATGTTTCTCCATCCGATCAAGTAACATCGTAACCGCTGCAGGACTGGTCGCCAAATGTGGAGCCAGATCAGAAGGCTTCATGGCGTCGCGTTCCTGAAGCAGTTCAAGTACAGTAAGTTGGGCATCCGTCAGCGTTGGAGCAAGATTACTGTCCATATGTAATTTATAATCTTTTAAAATCTTATGCCAAATTTTACTGAATTCAGAAGCATGCACACTTATTCCTTCCTTTCCTCGCGGTTCTATCCGGTATATCTACATTTTCGCGAAACAACTTCCATTTCCTGCAAACGAAGAAAAAATAAATCTGCCGGACCTTCAGCATAAAAAAATTAAAAACGACGCTTAGTCAACCCTCCAAAAGAGCGGACTAAACGCCGTTATAAAATCACTTGTTAATCGCTAGTTTTAATGAACTGATGGGAAAAGATTTATGATCTCATCCTTTTTCTCCACAGCTACAATCTGTTTGCCTGTAGAACGACGCTCGCCCAGCGGCGCTGATTCAGAGGAGAACGTATAGTGGGCATTCTCACGGGTAACGGCATTCAGTTCTAATGGCTCCTTGCAATAGAAAGCCCCTGCTAACCTGCTGCCATTTGGACGTATTCGTTTGCCTTCCTTGAATTCGAAGGTTGGCATTCCTTTGCCACCACGGCTTTGTGATGGATAATCCACAAGTAATGAACGTTTCGCATAACCAATATCAGAAATGGCAAGGATTTCGCCTTCATCTTCGCTGACCCAGAAGCAGGAAATCACCTCGTCGCCCTCGCGCAGCTGAATTCCTCTTACACCGGATGCAACGCGCCCCATAGGGTTAACCTCATTCTCATGGAATCGGATACTCATTCCCTCACGGGTGACCAGCACAATGTCCTTGTCATTCGTACTAGAAGCCACTGTAATGATCTCATCACCCTCGGCTACCTTACAGGCCGCTACAGCTCCAGAACGGCTTGTAGAGTATTCCTTGAGCTCTGTACGCTTCACCTGACCCCGACGGGTGACAAACACAAGGCTCTGCTGCGGATCATCTAGATTATTCACCGGAATCACACTAACGATTCCATCTCCTTTAGACAATCCAATAACATTCACAATCGCTGTACCAGGCTCTTTCCATTTAAACTCCGGAATCTGGTGCACAGGAAGCAAGAAGTATTGCCCCTTGCGGGTAAATACCAGCAGACTGTCACGGGTATTTACATCCAGCAGCCTGACGATATGATCGCCTTCTTTGACGCCTGAGGTATGACGCTCCCCACCAGAACGGGTGAAGGAAAGCATACTAGTCCGCTTAATATAACCATCTGCTGAAAGAGCAACGAGCACATCCTCCGCGTTGACCAGCGCTTCAAGGCTAACCTTGAGCTCCTCGACTTCGCCTTGGATCAGAGAACGGCGATCAATGCCGTATTTGTCGCGAATCTCCAGCAGTTCCTTACGAATTACAGCAACTAGCTTTTTGTCGCTATCCAAAATGCCGCGCAGATGTGTAATCTTTGCCATCATTTCATCTAATTCTTTCTGGAGTGAAGTGATCTCCAGATTGGTCAGACGATACAATTGCAAAGTAAGGATCGAATCGGCTTGGCGTTCACTGAAGCCGAACATCCATACGAGATTGTTCTGAGCATCCTGACGATTTTTCGAAGCTTTGATCGCAGCGATAACCTCATCCAGGATGTTTAGTGCTTTAACTAAGCCCTCTAAGACATGAGCACGGTCTTCAGCGCGTTCCAGATCGAACTGGGTGCGATGAGTCACAACTTCACGCTGATGTGCGATATAAGCTTCCAGGATGGCTTTTAGACCAAGCTGCTGAGGTGCTTTGTTAACAATAGCAACCATATTGAAGTTATAGGTAATTTGAAGATCGGTTTTTTTGAGCAGATACGCCAACACGCCTTGAGCATCAGCCTCTTTTTTGAGTTCGACTACAATCCGCAGTCCCTCACGGCCGCTCTCATCACGAACCTCGGCAATGCCATCGATCTTTTTCTCCAGCCGAATATTCTCCATGGAAGTAACCAACCGTGATTTTACAATCTGGAATGGAACTTCCGTGATCACGATTTGCTGCTTGCCGCCCCGCATATTCTCAATCTCTGTTTTGGAGCGCAGGTAAATACGGCCTTTACCTGTGCGGTAAGCATCCATGATGCCGTCTCCGCCCATGATTGTGCCGCCTGTAGGGAAATCCGGACCTTTCATGAAGGTCATAATTTCTTCCAGCTCAATATTTGGCTTCTGCATCACTGCGATACAAGCGTCAATTACTTCACGCAGATTATGTGGCGGAATTTCAGTAGCAAAACCCGCAGAAATCCCACTCGTGCCATTTACGAGCAGATTCGGATACCGGGAAGGAACCACAACAGGCTCTTTGGCCGTATTGTCAAAGTTATCTTTAAACAAGACCGTCCGCTTCTCGATATCACGCATCATCTCCATTGCAATGGGAGACAGCCGTGCTTCTGTATAACGCATTGCCGCAGCTGGGTCATCGTCCATGGAGCCCCAGTTGCCGTGACCGTCAACTAGCACATGCCCCATCTTCCAAGGCTGTGCCATACGTACCATACCATCGTAAATAGAGGAGTCACCATGTGGATGGTAATTACCCATTACATCTCCGACAGTTTTGGCTGACTTGCGGTATGGCTTGTCAGGGGTGTTGCCGGAGTCGTACATCGCATAAAGAATCCGGCGCTGCACGGGTTTAAGTCCATCACGGACATCGGGGATTGCCCGGTCCTGAATAATATATTTGGAATACCGACCAAAGCGGTCACCGACGACCTCTTCCAGAAATGCCGGCAAAAATTGTTCTGATAAACTACTCACTTTGCTCACCTTCTGTTCCTCAAACTGCCCGTTTTAAAATAGTGTGGTGATTCTCAGGTACTTCAGAGCTTTTTGGAATTCCGGGCATTATCGCTCCTACAGTTCCAAAATCCCCCTAGGTCCCATAAATCACCAAGCTCTTAGAAAATCGGGATTATCGTCACTTGCAGCACTGACATTACTCTACAATTTCGGTGAAATCGACATTTTCAACAATCCAGCGTTTACGTGGATCGACTTTGTCACCCATAAGTGTTGAAACACGGCGCTCCGCCTTAGCGGCATCCTCAATCTGTACCTGAAGCAGCGTACGCGACTCTGGATTCATCGTTGTTTCCCACAGCTGATCGGGGTTCATCTCGCCCAATCCTTTATAACGCTGAAGCTCGAAGTTTTTGCCGAATTCCTTTAAGTAATTTTGCAGCTCTTCATCACTCCAGGCATACCTTACGGTCTCCAGCTTACCCGTTTTGCGGGTCAACTTATAAAGCGGAGGCTGAGCGATAAAGACCTTACCTGCATCTAATAAAGGCTTCATATAACGATAGAAAAATGTCAGCAGCAGCACCTGAATATGCGCTCCATCGGTATCGGCATCGGTCATAATGATAATTTTAGAATAATTGCTGTCTTCGACGGTGAAATCCGGACCAATTCCAGCACCTATTGTAGAAATAATTGCTTTATACTCGTCGTTCTTCAGGATGTCCAGCAGCTTAGCTTTCTCCGGATTCATCGGTTTACCTTTTAGCGGCAATATCGCTTGAATCTTAGAGTCACGGCCTTGCTTAGCTGAACCACCGGCGGAATCACCTTCCACGATAAACAGCTCCGTACGTGTAACGTCCTTTGATTGTGCAGGAGACAGCTTACCGCCAAGATTCGAGCTTTCGCTGCGTTTCTTGCCTGTGCGGATCTCATCGCGGGCTTTACGTGCCGCTTCCCGCGCTTTCGACGCTTGAATCGATTTCTTCAGCAGGCTCTGCGCAACTTGTGGATTTTCTTCCAAGAAACGCGCCATATTTTCAGAAACGATATAATCTACTGCACTACGGGCGGAAGCACTGCCAAGCTGATCCTTCGTCTGTCCAACAAATTCAACCTCGGACATTTTTACACTGATGACAGCCATCATGCCTTCCCGCAGATCATTACCTTCCAGGTTTTTATCTTTTTCTTTAAGCAATTGCGTGCGGCGGGCATATTCATTTAATACACGAGTGTACGCAGTTTTAAAGCCGGTCTCATGTGTGCCTCCGCTGCGAGTTGGAATGGAGTTTACGAAGGAAGCCAAGGTTTCTGTGTAGCCTCCGTTGTATTGCAGAGCTACTTCTACCTCGATATCATCCTTTTCTGCACTGAAATGAATAACATCATGGAGAACATCCTTACCTTCGTTGAGGAACTGCACAAATTGACTGGCTCCACCTTCATAAAAGAACTCATCCTGACGGTTGCTCCGCTCATCTTGCAGTGTAATACGCAAACCGGAATTCAGAAAAGCAATCTCCTGAACCCGCTCTGCCAGCGTGTCATAATTCAGAGCAATTCCATTTGGGAAGACACGAATATCTGGCTTGAAAGTAATTTTCGAACCCGTTTTATTGGTGTTACCCAGAACTTCAAGACCAGTTACAGGTTCGCCAACATGCTCCTTGCCCTTCTTGTCCACCCAGTACTCAAACCGCTGCCGATGGATTTTGCCCTCACGATAAATCTCTACTTCGAGCCATTCGGACAAAGCGTTTGTGACAGAAGCCCCTACGCCATGCAAACCGCCTGATTTTTTATAACCCGATCCACCGAACTTACCGCCCGCATGCAAAATTGTAAATACAACTTGCGGGGTAGGTACCCCTGTCTTATGCATTCCAGTTGGGATCCCCCGTCCATTATCGCTAACGGTTATCGAGCCATCCTTACGAAGCAGTATGTCAATCTTTGTACAATACTTGGCTAAATGCTCATCTACGGCATTATCTACGATTTCCCATACTAAATGATGTAGTCCTGAAGAACTCGTACTGCCGATATACATGCCAGGTCGTTTGCGTACTGCAACCAGACCTTCGAGCACTTGAATGTCGTCAGCATCGTATCCAGTACGGCCATTCTCGCCGTTATTAGAAACTTCAGCAAACATATCGATCTGTTCGAGCATTCATGCTCCTCCTTCTTTTCTCTATACTAAGAAGAAACGGCTTGGCCGTCCTTTTTGTTAAGAACGGTATCCGTTACTGCCAAAAACCTAAGGATAGAATATAACGTGAAATTATACTCTCCTATATTTCTAGGAAATGCAAACAAACGTTTTGGTCACTTTGTTCATTCTAATTCAAAATATCCCTTTTCGTAAAGACGGCGAATGAAATGATCACCGAAGCGGCCCCCCATACAGCCAGCACAGCCATGGAAAATGACAAGGACATCCCTTCAATGGGGGCGGGAGTACCAGACAAATAGCTGGTCAGTCCAAGATTTACCATAAATAAATATTTCGCTGTTGTCCAGGCAGAGGCCATATTGGTCAGTATACTACCTGCAATCAGCGCTGCCATCATAACTACTATACTCGCCGCAGTACTGCGAACAAGCACCGAGATCATGAACGCGAGCAGTGCAACCACTACGCTGACGAACCAAATCAAACCACCTTGCATAAGCATATATTTCCACTGGGGCACTGCATGTACAGTAGACATATCTAGCGAATCACCACTGATTTTAAAGCCTGTAAAAACAGGAATATTAAAACCTTTAAAACCAAAGGCGAGACCAGAGATAAAGTAACTGATTGCAAATGTGGAAAGTACGATAAGCGAGACAAACATTAGCAGTGCTGTCATTTTGCTAAAAAGCACCTTCCAACGCTTGACCGGCCTAGTCAACAGCATTTTGATAGTTCCAGTTGTCCTTTCGGCCGAGACCAAATCTGAGGCCACCGCCATAATGAGCAACGGAATAAATAATGTAACCGAATTATCCATAAATTCTCGGGTAAAGGTAACCCCGCTAGGTTCATTCGGATTAACGTCATGGTGAAGATAATACTGAAGCTGTTGTACAAATATTCGCCGATAAGTCTTCCATTCCTCTGGAATCCGGTCACTGCCCAGTGAATTTTGATTATCGATAATCTGCTGCTGGATCTCAAGCCGCCAATCGGAATTAAATTTCTCCCGACTCCGTTCGGCTGAACGCATCTGTGCATAGGTGAACATAGGCACCAGTACAATCAGAATCAGCAGTATAACATAAAACCGTTTCTTTTTTATAATCTTCAAGCACTCATTACGGATTAGCGGAAGCAAGTTACTCAACATTCTCACCCTCCGTTAGTTTCAAGAATAGCTGTTCCAGTGTCGGATTAATTTTATGCACAGCTCTCACCTCAATTTCAGCAGTAACCATTACGGCCACAATCTCGGGGATCAGATCCTGATCCATGATCGTTATTAAAGAATTGGGGCCCATCCCGGCAATAATTGAGTCATCTAATGTGACGTCTTCCAGTTTCTGAATTTGAATATCTGAACGATCAGCCAGCATTTCCCGGGCCTCAGCAAAAGGCTCCAGCTCCCAAAGTACATACGGCGAATTACGAGCGATCAGCTCATCTACCGCACCTACTGCCAATACACGCCCTTTACTAATAATCGCTACACGGTCGCAAAGAAGCTGAATTTCACTAAGCAGATGGCTCGATACGAACACCGCCAGCCCTTCATCCGCCAGCTTGCGAATGAATTCTCGCAGCTCTTTAATGCCTTTAGGGTCAAGTCCATTCGTCGGCTCGTCCAAAATAAGCAGCCGTGGACGTCCCAACAGCGCCTGCGCAATGCCTAATCGTTGTCTCATCCCAAGCGAGTATGTACTTACCTTATCATGTATCCGCTGATCTAATCGAACAATATCTACCACTTCGCTAATACGTTCATTGTCTACGCCAGGCTGCATCCGGGCAAAATGCTGCAAATTCTCCCACCCGGTCAAATAGGTATATACCTCAGGATTCTCAACGATAGAGCCTACATATTGCAATGCTTTTTCCGGATTTCGGTTCACATTGTACCCACATACTGTAATCTTGCCCTCAGTAGGTCGAATCAAATCCACAAGCATGCGGATCGTGGTCGTCTTCCCAGCCCCATTAGGCCCGAGAAAGCCGAAAATCTCCCCTTTTCTCACATCGAAAGTGACATCATCTATAATCCATTTTCGTCCTATTTTTTTACGTACCCCGTCCACAGACAAGACGACTGTGCCGGAGTCTTCACTATTCGCTTTTGTCATATTTAATTTAGCTCCTTGTGACTGTCATTTTCTCGGTTTGTACTTGCTCAAAGGGCATTTACCTACATGATCTTACTGCAAAATTTAACACTCACCTATATACTACTGCACAGCCTGTATGAACCGTTCTCCGATTCGCTGATAGCCATCACCATTAGGATGAAAATGATCGGTGGATAGATACTTGTCCAAATGTCTGTTAAACAAGTCAAACGTAGGAACCAAGGTCATGTTGCTATGCTCATTAATAATATCCATTGCCGTATTATTCCACTTCGTTACCGCTTGATTGCCTGGTGCCAGTAATTCTGGAATATCGCCAAAGGGATTATACAGCCCCATATAGTAAACTTGCGCATTCGGATTGATCTGTGAGATTTTATCGAGAATCTTCTCCAGTCTAGCTGCTGCTTCTGGCAGAGCGGCTAATAAAGACTCTGGAGTCAGCTCCTGCCCAGAGGTTGATGAAGTTGTGTTGCCCTGTTGCACCCCATTATTCTCAAGAATATTCGAATCCTTAAACAGATCATTTCCTCCGACGGATAGCAAAACAACATTCGACATGCGCAAGGCATACTCCACACCATCTTCGTTCAGTTTGCTTAACAGCCCCGCAGTAGTCAACCCGTTAATCCCCATATTGCCTAAAAAGTCTACTGTGACACCTTTTGCGGATAAACCAGTAACCGTACGCTTAACAAACCCTTCTCCGGTGTTATCACCGGTCCCCTTGGTAAGCGAATCCCCGAGCGCAACAATTTTGAGGAGCTTGACGGTCTCCGTCACCGGTGCGGCTGTTTGCTGAGGCAAGCTGCTCTCGGTAACCTCTCCGACCGGATAGATAATATCTTTAACCGCATAAACTAAACCAACCATCAAAACTATAGTTGTTACTATGGAAATCAAGCTGACGCTGCGCCATGTCCATTTCGAATCCTTCAAAGCTATCCCTCCGTATGCCGTTCTATTATGTATTGTTCCACAATTTACAAAGATCTTAACTATGTTACATAAACATAATTCTTCCATACAAGTTTTGCAAATGTCTAGCAAAGAAAAAAATCCCGCTGCTACAGTGTTTTTGCCGAGGAACGAGTGTGGACTTTTTTGAAAATAAAAAAATACTGGCTTTTTAATTAATGCCATTATATAATATTCACCGTTGACTCTTTAGACATTACGGGTTATTAGCTTAGCTGGTAGAGCAGCCGACTCTTAATCGGCAGGTCGCAGGTTCGACCCCTGCATAACCCATAGAGCTAGACAGAAGAAGTAAGGACAAGTTCCTTACTTCTTTTTTTGTTGCATTTTTATTCTTCACCACACAAAAAAAACCGCTCCCCGACTTACATCGGAGAACGATTTCTTCCTGAAGCATCTACGCGTATTATTTACCAATAAACTCTTGAACCCAGTAATTATTATCATAACCGACACCGATATAATTGAAGTTAGCATTCAAAATATTAGCGCGGTGACCTGGACTATTCATCCATGCCTTCATTACTTCTTCTGGTGTTTTTTGTCCCATTGCGATGTTCTCACCTGCGGCTTTATAAGTGATGCCAAAGGATTTCATCATATCAAAAGGTGAACCATACGTAGGTGAAGTATGTGAGAAATAGTTATTCGAACGCATATCTGTAGCTTTTGTAGCGGCAACTTTGTGCAGGCTGTCCAATCCAGCTACAGGTGACAAACCAGCTGCTGCACGTTCTTTGTTTACCAGCGTTACGATTTGCTGAACATAGGTTCCTTTATTGCTCACAGCACCTGTTGTAGTTGTATTATCAGTTGGCTTAGTTACAGTAGTTGTGTCTGCTGGCTTTGTAACCGGTTTTGTAGTTGTAGTTGTGGTCGTGTTGTCTTTGTTTGGTACTGTTCCAGTTTGCGGCTTAGTTACCACGATTGTGCTATTCGAAAAAGGGAATCCCTCAAGATTAGCTTGTTTAAAATATTGTAATATTTGCTCATAACTTGTGCCTTTTATTGTTACTGTCGATTCATTCGATGCCGCATTTGCTTCCAATGGAAGAGAAATACTAAGTGCCATAACAGCTGCCACGCTACCACCGATGATTGCTTTTAATGTCTTGTTCTTCAATCTGCCATCTCCTTTTTTCTTGCGTGTAATATATGCTTCTGCCTAGAGTGACCATCTACAAATGTTACAAAGTTGTAATTTGTTCCTCAGTCATTGTAGCATAAATCTCTCAAATGTGCGCTTCTAATTTTTTACATATAATAGTCTTGACTGTAAGATTTCCGATTCCTAGATACATTCGCTTTCTTTCGCTGTTTTCCTGCCTAAAAATACCATTTTACCTGTTATTCGCGAAAAAAAGCGAGAAAAAGCAAAAAAAGTCGCCCTCCCCGAAAGGACGGCAACTTCAGCAAACCTATGGATACCTGACGATTAATGGAACGATTGCCAGAACTCGCCCTCCGTAGAGATCAATCCCATGATTTCCGCATAAGGAATCCGGAAGGTTGGAAAACCTGCAGAATACGGAGCGATCTCATAAGGTGCGAAATATAGATACAACGCTTCATTATCTACAAAGAAGGGCTGATCCGAGGTAATTCCTTTATACGTATCCGGAAAAACATATGAATATTGTGGATCGTTCTCGATCTGTTTGCCCACAATTTTACTGAGCTTCTCCACATATCTGCTGCCCGGCTTGAACAAATCCCCCAGCTTATAGAACCTGCCGCTGCGCAAATTAATATGCGGATAGATTTTGGTAGGCATTCCATGTGCTGCTCCAAAAGGAAAACGATAACCGGTCAGCTCCAGCACCAACAGGTTTTTACGGAAGAAAGAGACTGAAAAATCACCATTATAACTAAAGTCCTGGGAAACCCCTCCACTCCCAACGTCTTCAGCAAGGGATAGCTTGCGCAACTTATCGTTAACCTCTCGCGAAACTTCCGCACTTGCAATCCCCTCAACGACCGGATAATACACCAGATAATCCCTGTTCGGTTTGTATTTCTTCTCCACTACGGAATAGGGAGGTCTCAGCGGAATGACTCCATTTTGGCGCCAAACCTGCTTTCCCTGCCGATCATAATAAGATGTGCGTTGATCTACACCTGCTCTTATCAAACGTCCGCTAAGGGTGAGTGTTCCTGCACCTGGAATAACTGGAGGCTGGGCTGCCTTTTTTCCACTTCTATCGATAAAATAGGTATCTTTAGCATCAAATACAGACGCCAAGCCTTCCTGATAATTGTTCACGCCAAGCAGGGTGTGATTGCTCAGGACCGCTCCCGTTTCCGCATCTGCAATTACGTAACGTGATCCGCGATAAGGCTGGCTGGGGAATACAGGCGTTCCTATGGCTACTCTGCCTTCACCTAGCTGCAATACTTCATAATATTTTGCCGGGATGATCATTTTCCCTTGTTTATCAATCAGCCCGTAGGCGTTGCCATAATTCTCAGCGGTATTCACCACCGCACGTCCCTCTGAAAAAGGTAAAGCAGAGGTGAATTGCGGTTGAATGGCTACAGAACCATCCGTATTTAAATAGCCATATTTACCGTTTTCAGTCGCTTGATAGGCTAGTAAACCTTCTCCCGGACTTCCAACGAAAGGATGGTTATACGTATGCAGAATGTTCCCATCCGGATCGATGAGCGCATACTCTCCTTCTTTGATTTTAACCAAAGCCACGCCGTTCATAAAATCATTGGCATCTACATAAATCGCGGGCAGCACCTCTTTGCCTTGCGCGTCCACATATCCATATTGCGATTGGCCGCCGGTCGTATTTTGTTTTGAAAATAGTGCACGCCCCTCATGTAATGAGTTCAAATAATCATACCGGGCGGACGTCACTTCTTTGCCTTTTTCATCAATAAAAGTGTACCCCTTGGCATCCGACACTACGGCGCGCTCTTCCGAAAAAGGCGCAATAAATGAATAGATCGGCTTCACTCGTTCTCTTCCAGTGCTGTCAATGAGCCCGCTGCTATTTTTTCGCTGAACTACGGCAAGACCGTTCTTCTGAAAATCCTCAGCATATTCGTACCGGGGTTCAATCTGAACACGGCCCTCGTCATTAATATATCCCCAAAGTGTGCCCTCTTTGAGATTAAACGGCGCCGGATGCAGACCCGTGGTCCGCAGATCGTCCCCCACCCACTCCGGCAATAAGTATGGCGCCTCAAAAGGCTTATTAGAGTAATCTACACGATATAATCCCGCTTCTGCCGGAATCGTGACGAATAACTCCTCTTCCGTGCGTATGAAATCCTCATCCTGCTGAGTAATATATTCGTTCCAGCCAATGCCATCCCATTTCCATACATCCGCCTGTATCAGACCATTGTCATTCCCTTTCCCCAGCTCATTCAACCTAATCCTTAACATCCAGTCGCTCCCCTTTAACAAAGGCATTTGCCTATAGAATATGGGAGAACGTTGGTTTATGTGCTTTTTGATCTTTGGGGTTAGGGGGAGGCGTATTCCAGGATACTTTTGCCTCTCTTTCCACTTCCGTTGCTCGATTTGGCGTATTCTAGGGCATTAATGACTCTCTTTCCTCCTCCGTCGCTCGTTTTGGTGTATTCTAGGGCATTTTTGCCTCTCTTTCCTCCTCCGTCGCTCGTTTCGGCGTATTCTAGGGCATTAATGACTCTCTTTCCTCCACCATCGCTCGTTTCGGCATATTCTAGGGCATTAATGCCTTTCTTTCCTCCACTGTAGCTCGTTTTGGCGTACTTTAGAGCATTAATGCCTCTCTTTCCTCCTCCGTAGCTCGTTTCAGCCAATTCTACGGGATTTATACCGTTCATTCGGCCCACGTGGCTCATTTCAGCCAATTCTACGGGATTTATACCGTTCTTTCGCCCCACGTAGCTCGTTTCAGCCAATTCTACGGGATTTATACCGTTCATTCGGCCCACGTGGCTCATTTCAACTAATTCTGCGGGATTTATACCGTTCTTTCGCCTCACGTAGCTCGTTTCAGCCAATTCTGCGGGATTTATACCGTTCATTCGGCCCACGTGGCTCATTTCAACTAATTCTGCGGGATTTATACCGTTCTCTCACCTCATGGTGCTTCTGTTCTGTTACTAATATTAGTTTGTTGATATTGTTGGTGAGCAATGATGAATATGATGTGTTTTCGGTGCTCCTGATGACGATGGTCGTGTTATTGCTGCTGATATTGATTTGTGGCGGTGATTGCCGTGTTCATGCTGATAATGTTGAGAGGATTGTGATAACCGTGTTTGTGTTGATGATATTAATTGGTGATGGTAATGATGCTGTAGTAGTACCGTGGCGGTTATGGTGCAACTATTGGGTGGAGTAAATCCTATTGGTGGAATATTAATTTTGATGGAGCAGGGGTGGCAATGTTGATTGAAGTTGGTGGTGGTAAGTAATGTTGATGTTAGTGTTGCTGGCGCTGTTTAGTCGTGGTGGCATTTTCGCGGGTAGTTTTAGTGGTGTATTTGTTTCATGTTGGTAGTAGCCATTGATGATCTGTGTGTTAGTGGTGGTGACACTATTTGGTCGTGGTGGCATTTTAGTGGGTAGTTTTCGTGCTCGTGCGTAGTTTTCCTATGCGAGGAGCAAGGGGGCGACGTTCAGTACTTATGAATTGGTACTTATGAACTGATTCTTACGAGTTGCTTATATCCGCAAGCGAAATGGACAAACCAAAAAGCGTTTGCCATAAATAGCAAACGCTATAATCACCACACATCCCCCACACAACTACTTCTTCGAAGAATACTTCCGCATATCAAACGCGACCGCGGCGATGATGATCAGACCTTTGATAATCAACTGATAGTAAGGGCTGATGCCGATAAAGGTCAGGCCGTAGTTGATTAAGGTAAAGATAATAACACCGACCAGAACACCTGGCACTGTTCCGATACCACCGGTTGTGGACACCCCGCCCACGACGCAAGCAGCAATCGCATCAAGCTCATACATGTTACCATAGTTATTGGTTGCGCCACCTGTTCTGGCAGCCTCCAGCACACCCGCCAAACCATAAAGGGCTCCAGCAATCGCATAGATGTAGATCAAGTTCTTGGAAACATCGATGCCAGATACTTTTGCTGCCTGCATGTTACCGCCGATAGCGTACATGTTCTTGCCCAGCTTAGTTTTATTGAACACCACCCATACGATGGCGGCGACACCCAAGGCTATCAGCACGATATACGGGATTGAATATTGCCCCTTGCCAATAAACCCAGAACCGATTGTAGTGAAATCTGGACGCAGACCGCCAATCGGCTGTGATTGGTTGGGGTCCATGTCAAAGTACAAGGAATTCAAGCCGTAGACGATAACCATCGTACCCAGTGTTGCGATAAACGGCGGGACGTTCAGCTTGGAGACGACAATACCATTGACTAGTCCGCAGAGAAGGCCAGCGATAATAGCTATAAGGATCGGAAGCCACACTTGCACCTGCGGCAGATCAGGAAAAAAGCGCCGGGAATAATCCGGAATTTGCAGCATCGAAGCAGAGATTACCGCTGTAAAACCAACCACACGTCCAGCAGACAAGTCCGTCCCAGCTGTGATAAGGATGAAGGCAACACCAAGCGCGATGATAATCCGTGTTGACGACTGAATTAGAATGTCCCGTAAAGTATTTACAGAGATAAAGGCCGGCTCATATAAGGCAATACCCATAATTAGAATTACCAAGACAATATAAATAGCATTTTGAGTAATAAAAGATTGGGCTCGTTTAGCGTTCATTAGTAGTGTTCCTCCTTAAAGTTACGCGAAGAGTACTTCTCTTCGTAAACCAAATCTAGTTTCGCCCAGCAAAACTATCATTGAAATCCTATCCTAATGCTGTGCAGCGAGCCGCATAACTTCGGTTTCCGTAGCTTGCTCGCCTTCTAGTATTCCGGTAAGCCTACCCTCCGACATGACCATTACACGGTCAGACATTCCGAGCAGCTCCGGCATTTCTGAGGAGATCATAATGATGCTTTTCCCTTGCTGCGCCAAGTCGGCAATAATCGAATAAATCTCGAATTTAGCCCCTACGTCGATACCGCGAGTCGGCTCGTCCAGAAGCAGGATTTCGGGCTCGGTTAGAAGCCATCTGGCGAGCAGCACTTTTTGCTGATTCCCACCAGAAAGATTCATGATTAGCGTTTTGGTTGTTGGAGTTTTGGTCCGTAATTTTTCAATCATTTTATCGACTTCTTCTTTTTTCTTTTTTCCATCTAGTAGAAGTAGTAGTTTCTGGTATCGATGCAGATTAGCGATTGCGCCATTTTCATGAACAGACAAGACTGGAAAAATACCGGTGACACGCCGTTCCTCCGTAAGCAAAGCCATTCCGTGTTTCTTAGCATCCTTGGGAGATTGGATATGAATGCGCTTACCATCGATAGAAATCGTCCCCGATTTGATAGCCCTCAGGCCGAATAATGCCTCAATAACCTCTGTTCTCTGAGCGCCTACCAGACCACCAATCCCTAAAACCTCACCTCGTCTTAATTCAAAAGAAACATCTTTAAACGATCTTTCTTCAGGGGAGGTTAACCCTTCCACCTTCATATATACTTCGCCAGGCACGTTAAAGCGTTCTGGGAATCGATTGGTCAAGTCACGGCCGACCATTTTGGAAATGATAAGGTCTGTGGTCAATTCCGCCGCTGGCCAGGTTCCGATTTTTTTACCGTCCCGCATAATGGTAACTTCGTCAGAAATCTCGAGAATCTCTTCCATTTTGTGAGATATATAAATAATAGCTACGCCTCTACTCCTAAGGTCCCGTATGATCCGAAATAAATGCTCCACCTCCACACTGGTCAGGGAGGAAGTAGGTTCATCCATTACAATAACGCGGGAGTGAAAAGAGACAGCCTTCGCAATTTCAATGGATTGGATTTTGGATACAGAGAGCTTACCCACTAATGTCTCGGGATTCAGATCGATATCCAGATCTTTAAACAAATTCTCCGTGTCAGTGTACATTTTCTTATGGTCAATAAACTGAAAAGGTCCAATCCCTTTGGTTGGGAAACGTCCTAACCAGATATTCTCCATCACACTTCGGAACGGCACGGGATGCAGCTCCTGATGAATCATGGAGATCCCATTTTTCAAAGCGTCATTTGAGCTTCCGATAGAGGTCTTCTCACCCTCCAAAAAAATCTCACCGGCATCCGGTGAATAAATACCAAAGAGACATTTCATTAAAGTGGACTTACCCGCACCATTCTCGCCCATAAGGGCATGCACCGAACCTGGTCTGACCTTTAAACTAACTGCATCCAGCGCTTTGACGCCGGGGAATTCTTTAGTAATATCATTCATTTCTAGCAAAAACTCAGCTTTTTCCATGTTGTTACGCCCCCTACGCTTTTTTCTTTTTTCATGAGAGGCACAGCGGTTTCATCCTGTTCCCTGCCTGAAAGAAATCCGAGGAGCGAATATCCGCTCCCCGTTGCTGCCATATGATCATGAATTCCATCTAGATTAGAGCGTTATTATTTGGCGTCATCGATATTGTCTTTGGTGATCTTTTTATAGGAAATCCACACGTATTGGTTGTCTGTGATATCAAAGCCTACGTTATCTTTTGTAGGTGTTTCTCCTTTAGCAAGCAGAGCAGCAACTGTGATCGCAGCTTTACCTTGGTTGTTCGCATCATTCAGCACGGTACCAAGCATCGTTCCATCTTGCAGCGCTTGAATCGCAGGAGCAGTAGCATCTACACCTACTACCGGCATGAATTTATCACCCGTGAAGTAACCTGAAGCTTTCAGAGCTTCGATGGCACCGAGAGCCATATCGTCATTGTTCGCAAGCACAGCTTCAATTTTGTCGCCATGGGAGCCAAGGAACGCTGCCATTTTTTCTTGCCCTTTTACGCGGTCCCACATCGCAGTATCTTCAGCCAGCTTTTCTACCTTGATGCCGGCATCTTCAATTGCTTGGATGGAGTAAGTAGTACGAAGCTCAGCGTCTTGGTGCCCCGGTTCGCCCTTTAGCATTACGTATTGGAGGACACCGTCGCCGTTTTTATCCGCTTCAGGATGTGCCTTCCAGTAATCCACGATCAGTTGACCGGACATAGTTCCGGATTCTTCTGCCTTAGCGCCTACATAATAAACCTTATCCCATTTCTTCATATCTTCTGGCAGCGGCTCGCGGTTCAGGAAGACCACCGGAATATTTGCCGCTTTTGCTTTTTCGATAATAACGCCAGCCGCAGTACGGTCAACCGGATTGATCAGCATGCCTTTATATTTTTTGGTGATGAACAAGTCAACTTTGTCATTTTGTGTGGGTTGAGAATTTTGGCTATCTACGATATCTACAGTAGCAATGCCTTTGGCAGCAGTGTCGATTGCGTTACGAACACCTGTCATGAAGGTATCGTCAAATTTGTAAATGGCTACCCCTACTTTTGGCGTTTCAGTGGAAGAGCCCGCATTTTCAGTTTTTGGAGCGTTGGTAGCTTTACCACTGTCTGCATTATTGTTGCTATTGCCACAGCCTGCCAGGGCGGCACCCAGTATTGCGCTTGCTAAAAGAACGGAAGTGATTTTTTTCATTATTCATTGACCTCCTGTTTATACTTCTTTTTTTTGGTTTAACCCTGAATTCTCTCGGGCACATCCATATTATGCCTTAGGTGAAAACGGTTTCGAATATAAAATCCTACTCACTTTTATAAAAATTCTACTGAACCCAAAAAACGAATACCTCCCATTTTAAGGATGGCATTCGTCTTTTCAAAAATAAACCGTCCACTATCTGACGAAGGGAAATAACAATTTCTGATTCTCAGGCCACAGCATATTGTCCAAATCAATGAGTTTAGTGCCCGTATCGACACGTTCAGGAACATCCATTCCTTCGATTACCTCAACGGCATGTTTTACGGCTAAATACCCGTTACTAAAAGGATTTTGGATTACGGTCGCTTGAACCGTACCCTCCTGCAGCAACTCCATCATTGACGGGGAGCTGTCGAAAGCAACCATTTTAATATTATGCAGCCCTCGGCTCTGGATAGCTTTTGCCGCCCCTTGTGAAGCTGTCTCATTCAAGCTGGCGATCCCGCGAAGATTTGGATGTTTCAGCAGCATTAACCGTGTCAGCTCTTCAGCATCACTAATACTCGAAGTGGTATAAGAAATCTCTACTACCTGTATGTTCGGATATCGGGCAGCGTAATTTAAAAATCCCTTTTCCCGCTCCTCGGCGTCCCTAGCACCATATTCAATGCCGTTTGAAGACTCCTGCTCCGCCCCCAAAGATGAATTTGTGAAGTTAATGATGCCGACCTCCCCGTATCCATTTAGCAGCTGAATGAGTCTTTCTGCAGACTTTTGTCCCGCTTCATAACCGTTTGAACCCACATAGGCTCTTACTCTGGCCGAACCGACTTCTGCATCCACAGACAATACGGGAATCTTGGAATATGCCGCCCGATCAACCACTTGTGCAAGTCCCATATAGCTGCTGGCAGCTAAAATAATAACGTCCGCTTTTTCTTTAATGGAGTCCTCAACCATTCTGACCTGTTCCGCAATATCACTCTCAGCATTCGGAGCTTTGAACGTTAGTTTCACATTAAATTCCTGTGCCGCGGCTTCTGCACCCAATCTAACTGTATTCCAATAGTCGCCTTTGTTCATTTTTACAATAAGATGAATATTGCGGGTTTTGTTCGTGTTGATATAATTAGGTGCCGAATTAAAACAAGAGGTGATGGTTGTCCATAACACCACACATACCAGCAGGGTTAGCCAAAAACGAACGATTCTCATACCGATGTCTCATCCTCCTCATGTCCAGGATTGCCCTCGCCTGCTGCGAGTGCCGGGAAGATAAGAGTAACCGTAGTGCCTTCTTCAATTTCACTTTCAAAAGAAAGACCATAATCACGCCCATAATACAGCTCAATACGCTCGTTAACATTTCTAACGCCTACCCCGGAGCCATGCATACTCTTACTGCCGCCTGTTAAAAGAACCTTCATAGTCTCCTCGGACATTCCCAGTCCATTATCACGAATGCGGATGATGACAAGATCATCCTTCAGCTCCGCTTGGATCGAAATAAAACCTTCATCAGGCATCATTTCAATCCCGTGATACAGAGCATTCTCCACAATAGGTTGTAAAATTAGCTTAATCGTCTGACACTGCAGCACTTCATCCTGAGCCTCGATCTCGTAGCGGAACTTATTTTTGAACCGAAAACTCTGAATCACAAGGTAATGACGAACATGATCAAGCTCTTCCTGCACGGTAATCATATTATTCCCTTTACTAAGGCTAATCCGGAAAAACTTCGATAAGGACTGAATCATCGTGACTACCTCCTCAGTCTTGCCGCGTTCAGCGAGCCGGATCACAGAATTCAGGGTATTGTACAGAAAGTGCGGATTGATCTGGGATTGCAGTACTTCAAGCTCACCTTTACGTTTGGTTTCCTGTTCATAAATAATCTGATCCATCAGTTGGCGGATACGTTGCAGCATAAGGTTAAACCGTTTGGACAGCTGTTCCACCTCATACGCCCCACTGACATCTATTCGGGTGTTGAGATCCCCTTCGCCCACCTGCTGAAGCGTCCGTTCCAGCTTGCGGATAGGGCGGGCAATACGTGCAGACAAAAAGACAGATACAATAATTACACATAAAATGACTACCGCTAAAAACCAGGATAAAAAAGTGTTTAGATCACGTTTGGTGGTTACAATCTCATCATAATAAGCCACGCCCACGATCTTCCAGCCTGTCTGTTCCAGTGTTCTTACGGTGATAAACCGTTTTTCACCCGTAGACTCATCCAAATAGCTACGAAAAGCATATTCCAGTACTGGCTCCACATTCTCATATTTTAAGCCAGCGTAAATCAGCTGCTGCTGGGGATGGTACACAATATTTCCTAGCTGATCGAGGATGTAAGCGTATCCTCTTTTGCCAAGCTTAACCTGCTTGCTCAGCTCATCAATGGTTCGAAAGTTAAAATCCATCAGCAGGATGCCGGTTTTTAAGACTCCGTTCTCCTTATATTGAATTAATTTGCTGATAGACACGACCCAGATATATTGACCTTTGAACAAATTCTGAATATGAGGTGCGGAATAGGAGAGCTCTGATGTTCTTTGCGCCGTCGTAAACCAGCTCTGAGTCTCCAGCTGTGTGTTGCTGCGCAGCTTCTGACCGGGTGTTCCCACGACATATTTCCCCTGTGGTGTAAAAACAGCCGCCGAGACCAGATCCTCTCTGCTCCCCATTAGCATAGCCATTCTTTCCGTCAATAAAGCGGAATCCACGGAAGGGCTATTCGTAATCTGCTCCTCCGCTGTCTCAAAAATATTGCGCATTCCCTTAACATAAAGACCCAGATTGTAATTCACTTGCTCAATGATCTGCTGCATATTCATATTGGCATTCTCTTCTGCGGTCTTGGCAAACTTGTTGTACAGCATAAGGCTGACAACGACAGCTACCAGCACGGCAACAGATGTAAAAGTGAGTGTAATCGTAACTTGAATGCTTCGGAGCTTGGAGGACAACCGACGTTTTCCGCCTTTGGGATGCTGCGGTCTTAGAGGAAAGGAATAAGGTTTATCCTTCAGCATCTTTACCCTCCTCTGGAGCTGTTTTTATACTCTTTAGGAGATTGGCCATATTTTTTGCGGAAACAAAAGCTGAAATAGTTAGGATCGGCAAAACCTATTTTTTCTGCGATTTCAAAAGCCCTCAGCTCCGTGGACCGCAAAAGTTCCTTGGCTGCCTCTAACCTAATTTGCAAAAGATAACTAACGAACGTCATTTTCATTTCCTTCTTAAAAATACTGCTAAAATAGCCGGTACTTATATGTAAATGCTGACAAACCTTGCCGATGGAAATATCAGATTCAACATAGTGGCTGCGTATATATTCTTTAGCTTCATCAATAAGCAGCTTATAGGAAGATTGACGTTCTAATGCAATCGTATCCATTAAACCGCTACAGACTGCAATAATCCATTGCTTGGCTTCGGCCATACTATTAAATTTATTGATGGCAGTTAGCGACGAAATGCCAGAACCAATATACTTTGCAGCTTCACTGCCGGATTCTTTAGCCACTCGCAGGATAGATGTAAAAATCTCCAGCAAAAAAATCTGATAATCCTGTGTAGACACCTGCTCTGCGTCAAGACCGGCAAATAACTCCTCAACAACCTCTTTGAGTTCTTGCACCGTACCTAGTTTAATCGTCCGGATTAAGGATTGCTGGGTTAGTTCATCATAGGTTAGCAGTGTGCTGGAACGTGACTCAACGTCCTCAATCCAGATCACCCGGTTATTGCCGAGAATAAGCCGATAATCTAATGCCTGCAAGGCATCCCCAAAAGAATTAAATAACAAAGCAGGCGATGAACAGACCGTTCCGGAGCCTGCCGTTACCGTCAGCTTCAGAAAACGCTGTACGTTCTGGCGGATTTCTTCAAGAAGCTCAAAAGTCTTTCCAGTGATATCAGTTTCTTCCCCTTCTTCATGGATTGTGAGCAATACGACCTCATCACGATGAATAAACACCCTTCCAAAACCATGCTTCGAGCATATTTCTTCAGCAATATTCAGCACAGCGAATAGCTGTAAATTCTTTTCACCAGTGTCTCGTAAAGAAATTTGCCCGCCTGTTGCACCCCCAGCAGATTCCCGCTCAGGACGAATATAATCCACACTAATTACCGAAGCCTGAAACCACCGTCCCGTTAATTTTATGCCATATTCAGTGCTTTTCTCAGCAATTTCATCCGTACGCAATCTACGCGAAATAAGGGACGATAAAAATTGCTCCCTTAACACAGGCAGACTTTTCCGGTAATGCTCACTGAGTACAAATACATTTTCTTTTTCTGCAATTTCAGCCTCGATAGTGGCTCTAACCTTAAGCAATACTTCAATTAATTCCTGTGAAGAGAACGGTTTCAAAATATACTCATCAATTTGCAATTTTATCGCCTTCTGAGCATATTCAAATTCATCATACCCAGTCAAAATGATAATCTTAGTGTTAGGATGATGACTACGAATCCATTCAGCCAGCTGAAGTCCATTCATAAAAGGCATTTGGATATCGGTAACTACCACATCCGGCAGCAAACGGTCTATGGCATCCGCAGCTTCCCGTCCATTCTCCGCCTGCTCGACAATCTCAAATCCGTAACGCTCCCAGTCAATCTGCCCGATAACGCCTTCCCTAACGTCTTCTTCATCTTCAGCAAGAACTAGCTTATACATGTCTCATCCCTCTTTGGAAACGTTTTAGATGTCATAAATTTTATTGTATATGATTCAAACCAATCCATCTATGGTTAAGTTATTTAAATAGTTTTAGGTATTAATATATTAAATACATATAAAAAAAGAGTTCCAGAGCAAAAAAAAACCATCCCGCCGTAGCTGGGATGGGGATGATCGGTAACCTATAAGTATTATAGCAACGCTTTGTTAAAGCGATAGCCTGCTGTCTTTTCGAAACCGATATGACGATAAAAAGCATGTGCCGGTGCGCGTTCTACGCGGTTGCCACTTCTAAGGAAAAGCTGACAGCAACCTTGCTCACGTGCCCATTCTTCTGCTGCGGCCACAAGTCTTTTACCGAGTCCGTTTCCTCTGAGTTCTTCTGATACGATAAGTGCAGTAATCTCAGTGATACAATCTGTCTGTTTGTAATACGAGCTTACCTGTCTAAGGCCGATCATACCCACAACTTCATTGTTCAGCTCTGCTACAAGTGTGCATTGGAGATTGCTGTTCTCCATGCTTTCCAGTCTCTCTTTCATCACGCTTAGCGTTGTTGGATAGCCGAATTCCCGCAGAAGCGCTGTAACTCTCTCCAGATCATTCAAGCCGCATTTGCGAATTTCCAGTACAGGTGCCATGGTACTACTGTTCATCCTCATATACCTCCACTTTTAGCATAGACGCCGCCTGCTTGGCTATCGTCCGCGCGATTTCCACATCTTCCGCCGCACTTAACGCTACTGCCATCCGCCGACCAGGACGAACTTCCGGTTTACCAAATACGCGAACCTGAGTCCTAGGCAGTTCCAAAGCTTCACCAATTCCGGTCACAGCAAAGGCTCGTCCCTCTCCATCAGCCTTCAGCGTAGCTGAGGCACCAGGTGTCAGCAATTGTACTGACTGGACAGGAAAACCAAGAATAGCTCTGACATGCACTGCAAATTGAGATAAATCCTGCGTCGCCATCGTGACCATCCCCGTATCATGGGGTCTAGGTGACACTTCACTGAACAATACGCCTCGATCTGTCAAAAAAAGTTCCACTCCAAAAATACCGAAACCTCCGAGCTGATCCGTTACTGCTTTTGCAATAGATTGCGCTTCTTCAAGCAGCTCTGGCTTCATAAAGTGAGGCTGCCAGGATTCCACGTAATCTCCATCCTTCTGAATATGTCCAATAGGTGGACAAAATACCGTACCAGACACAGATCGCACCGTCAAAAGAGTAATCTCGCTCTCAAAAGTAACAAAAGCCTCCACGATAACTCGTGTTCCTTTAGCTCTCGCTCCAACCAAAGCAGTGTTCCAGCAGTTTTCTGCATCCTCAGGGCTTTTGCATACGCTCTGACCCTTGCCAGAAGAACTCATAATCGGCTTAATGACACAAGGAGTACCTAGCTCGGCTATAGCTTGTTGCAGCTCTTCCAGACTATCCGCAAAACGGTAATCAGCAGTTGGCAGTCCAAGGTCTTCAGCCGCAAGACGACGAATCCCTTCTCTGTCCATGGTCAGCCGAGCCGCCCGCGCCGTCGGAACAACGAAAAAGCCTTCTTCTTCAAGCTCTTGAAGAGCATGAGTGGCAATTGCCTCAATCTCCGGAACAATGACATCCGGTTTCTCAGAGCGAATCAGCGCTTTCAGCGCCTCTGCATCCAGCATATCAATTACATGTGAACGATGAGCTACACCCATCGCCGGTGCATCGGTATAACGGTCTACAGCTACGGTCTCTACGCCAAGGCGTTGAGCTTCAATTATGACTTCCTTACCCAGTTCCCCGCTGCCCAGCAGCAACAGCTTGCGGCTTTGAGCTGAAAAAGGAGCTCCCCACATTGTCGATTCCAACCTCTTTCGGCAAATTGACTGTCTCGTTTTTATGAATTTCAGAAAACGTAACAGTTTCATTGTATATTTTCAGGCTTCTTTATTTTCATCCATCATACGCCAGATTGCAAGTGTTCTTCGACATTTTCCTACAAACTTCACAGAACTTTGTCGACTTTATCAACGAAAGTTTGTTCTAGACGTGATAATTGGTGGCTTATTTGGCCCCAATGATCTGCAGTCTCACCCCCTTTAAGGAGATCTAACATCGCTTTCTCTTGCTCCGCAAGCCCTTCTTGCAGGCTTTCGGCAGCAGATTTTAATTCTCTGCTGATATTCTCGACGTAATGAGCGATTAATTTTTCCTTCTGCTCTGCCGCTGCAAGATTAACCGCTTCTTTCAAAAGCGGCTCTGCCGCACCTTTGACCAACTCCCGCCCAGTTCCCTCAAAGAAATAACGCGGGGATTTGAAATGGCCCCATAAAGCGGACCACTGCACAGGCTGAAGCTGGCATTCCAGATCCTTAGGAGATGGCCAAGCCTGCTCCTCATTCTCCATAAGATGAAATTCCTCCGTGGAAAAGAGTAGCTCTGTAGCTGCCGCTTCAGCAGCTTCATGTACAAGCCTGCGTCCCGTGCCCTCTAGCCGCAGCGTTGTTGCCCATAGCTCTTGCTCAAGCTCGCGCTGAGTAGTACGTATTAGTTCGGCACCACAGGCAGAGAAAATGGCTTTTAAATTCCCTGCATCCTCACGCAGTAAGGAGGGATGAAAAGATTCCTGAAAATTTCTGTTGAAGGAGAAGCTAATCCGCTGGCACACATGATAGATCAGTTCTTCACTTTCATGAATTAGATCTCTGCTAGGACGTTCCTCAGTCTCCAAAAGAGATAACCGCTTCATGGCGAACTGCCGCCTTTCCTGCAGTTCTTTTAACCCGGCTTCACGCTCGCTCGCCGCCTTGGAAGCCAGATTCTGCCATTCCTCAGCCCGGCGCCGAACCGATGCGATGCTCTCAGCAGCTGCGTTAAGTGAAAGCTGTGGAAGCTCATCACCAGCAAAGCTGGATAATGCTTGCTCAAATTCATTGAAGCGGGAGGTTTCATAAAGATCGTGATTATGTTGAGTTTTAGCTTCTAGAGCAAGCAAGCTGGACAAAGCATAGATTCTCGGAGACCGCAAACCTCCGGCACGCAGATTTTGAACGACATGTGCTTTAACCTCATCTAGTTCTTCTTCGCTTGAAGCGAGATCGGAGGCATTAATAATAAAGAACATTTTATCGAGAGAAAAGCTGTCTTTAATGCGGCCCAGCTGGGCCAAGAGGCCGCGATCCGCCTTCGAAAAGGCGTGGTTATAATAGGTCACAAAACAGATCGCATCCGCATTTTTCATGTAACTAAAGGTTACGCCAGTGTGGCGTGCATGCAGTGAATCTGCTCCTGGTGTATCTACGAGCACAATCCCGCTCTCCGTCAAAGGACAGGCATAATATAGGTCAATCCCTTGCACGAAGCAAGCCCGGGTCTCTTCCGCAACTAGGTTTCGATATTCATCCAAATCAACCGTCCGCACCGTTCCTAATAGCGGCTCAGCTTCAGCCCAACCGGATGCTGCGGCTCTTAGAAATCCTGCATGCGGCAGCGCAGAGGGGTGAATTCCCCGTGTTGGCAGGCTCGCAAGTACTGCTGTCCACGTATCCTGTTGCGGCTCTCCAAGCTGCAGCACGCTGAAGGAATGGCAGATGTCATCCCAGAAATCCGCCATGCTCTTCATCGTTACAACCGCGCTGGCATGGCGGAAGTCTCCTTCCGGCGCCAATATGCGGTTAACTGCGGCCGTGGCAGGGTGTGGCGACACGGGCAGTACTTCTTCGCCGAGCAAAGCGTTGGCGAAGGAAGATTTGCCTGCGCTGAACGCACCGAACAGCGCAAGGGTGAAGCGGCCGCCGGCGAGATCCTCCGCCCGTGCGGCCAGACTGCGCGCCGCCGATGCCATCGCTGGCTCGCGGCGCAGCAGCTCTGCCGCAGCCGCCAGCGCGTCAGCGGCTGCCGAGAGCCGGCGGCGTCCGCCCGCCGGCGAAGCCGTTCCCGCCGCCCAGCTTGCGGCGGCGGCACTTCCAGCCGCGGCGCGTTCGCGCGGCTGGGTCTCCCGCGGTGCGGCGCTCTGCGCAGCCGCACGCGGGGTGACCCTCACCTCCGGCAGGATGCCGGGGGTGAGGGTCCGGCGCGGCGGCAGCAGCGCCGCTAGCTCGTGCGCGCGGGCGTCAGCCGCGCGGTCCAGGGCGGCTAGCGCGCGGGCAGCGCTCGCCTGCCGCGTAAGGGCCTGATCGCGGCGCTGGAGTTCCGCGCGCTGCTCCTCGATAAGCGATGGCAGCTTCGCCAGCAGCTCATCGCCAACTAACAGCGCAGCGCGGCGGAATTGGCTCTTCAGATCTGCCGCAAGTGTGCGGCAGAAATTGAGCAGCGCCTCGCCGCTATTCCCCGTTCCCGGCTTAACTGCAGCCGCCAGCCATTCCTGGCTCACAGCCGGGAACCCTTGCTTCAGAGTCGTCTCTGCCTCCTCTGCCCACAGTCCGAGATTCTCCGCCCATTGACGTACCAGCTGAATCAGATGCCATTCCAGCTGAGCGGAAACCTCTCGGACCAGTAATCCTTGCCAGGCATCCAGTCGTTTGCCTTGTTCCTTCTCCCGCCGTCCGGCTGTAGAGAACAAACCTAAGCGGAAGCCTGGGCTGACACTCTCCACATAGCTCCCTGCCGCCTCTCTAACATCCGCAGGCATTAAGTTAGCATTATTGAGTAAGGCATCAAGATCACTTCGCAGGCTAGCTCGTGATTGCTGAGGCAGCTCCTCAAGCAGTGCCTTCTCTTCTTCCAGCGATTTCAGCTCTTCCATCACAACTGTAACCTCTGCACCCTCTAGCTCAGCTAAAAAAGTTTCCCGTTCCTCCTGCTGGTCTTCACGGAACGCGGTTAGCGAAGAATCTGCTGTATGATGAATGGAACGTGACAAGCTATATTGAAGCAATTGTTCCCTGTGCTCCAACAGCTCTGTTATAAGGTTCAGCAGATTATCCCAATGATTCAGCGGGTGCTCTTTCATTTTGAGTGAGGTAAACAGAATCCCCGCACAATGAATCCCCCACTGCTCAAAAGCATTTTCAAGCTGGCGTTTATATTCTTCAATGGAAATTTCTTGTTCTCTATGCTTGTCTATCTGATTAACAATAAGATAGAGCGGTTTGCCCCAGTCACTAAGATTTTTGGCAAAAGCCAAATTATTCTCTGACTGTACATGGTTATAATCCATAACATAAAAGACGACATCAGCTAAATGCAGCGCGGAACGAGTGGCCGCCTGGTGACCATCATCCGTCGAATCTACGCCAGGCGTATCCAATAGAACACCATGCTTCCCTAGAAGAGGAATCTCATTCCAGACTTCAATCGCGGAATATTCTCCGCCATTTCGACAATATTCCTGTAATCTTTCTGGTGTTGTCTCTACAGGGGTAGATTCATTTTCACTTCCCTCAACCCTTGGATAGATAAGCACTCGTGGAGCCCCGCTACGAATAGAAACAATATTGGCACTAGTCGGCACAGGTCCGGAAGGCAACACTGAGCTGCCGCATAAAAGATTAATCATGCTGGATTTCCCTGCCGAGAAATGCCCACAAAAAGCAAGGGTCAGTTCATTCCCACCCTCTTTATTTTGTAAATCTTCATATATTCGTTCAGCACTCTCATCGCCCCAGTGGCGCATTAAATCTTTCAGCCGGGAAAGCAGCGATGCTGTTTCACTTAATGTCTCTCTCTGAATTCTAACCCGATCCGCACCCACAGACATTCCACCTCCACAGTTACCTTCTAATCATGCACTGATCTTAATCCATTCATGAATACTGATTTAAGCTCTTTTTTATGCAAAACTTATATAGGTGCAATTTCTGAACTTTAGCGCGGAACATTTTTTATAAATAATAATTACAGTTTATCACCAGTTTGACACAAATTAAATACACACTACTTACAAAATAACCTATCATCTCCTACGAAATGATACCAAAAAAGAAGCGAGGTTGTCGTCCTGTAAAGCCAACAGTCGTTTCTCGTAGAAATATAAGGATATTCAATAAAAAAGGAGCCAGCCCCAAGGGCCGACTCCATTTCAGGTCACTTCTCAATTATGCAGTTTCCAAAACAGGCAACAGAATTTCAAAAACTTTTCCGTGCTGCAGAATAGTCAATCCACGAGATTTGTCTCTCATTACGACAACCTCTGGTTTTACAGACATACGCTCCAGATAGTGCTCAGGCACATCACCGGAATGACTGATCGTAATGCCCTCTACTTCTTGCTCTTCATTTTCTTCCAGCGGGCTTTCCACTACGCGGTCAAAAATATCCGAGAATACCTCAAAATTATCTGTGTATACAGAAATGCATTTCATCTCTATCCCATCCTCTTCTTCAACTCTAACTTTTAACTTTTTGGCGTATGATCTTTAGCTTTCCTGACGACAGCCGTTTTCATACGTTTTTTGCCCTCTCGACATACATCAAGGAGCGGACAAACCTGACATTTTGGATTCTGAGCCTTACAGTGATATCGTCCGAAAAAGATTAGCCGGTGATGCGTGAGCGTCCATTCATCACGTGGCACAGCCTTCATCAGCTTTTTCTCCACTTCCAGCACAGAATCTTTCCAGCCTGCCAATGCAAGTCGTTTAGCAACCCGCTCCACATGAGTGTCCACAGCAATGGCAGGAACTCCAAATGCGTTGGATACTACTACGTTAGCGGTTTTACGACCTACTCCTGGCAACGTTACAAGCAAGTCATGTGCCTCAGGCACTTCTCCGCCATACTGTTCTATGAGTATAGAGCACAGGCTTTGGATATGCTTAGCTTTGTTACGATATAAGCCGATGCGCCGGATATCGCCCTCCAATTCCTCCAGCGGCACAGAAATATAATCGATGGGGGCTTTGTACTTTTGGAACAGGTCCTCGGTCACTTTGTTCACCGTTGCATCCGTACATTGGGCTGACAGCAGCACCGCTATTGTCAATTCAAAAGCGTTACTGTGATTCAGCTCGCAATGTGCATCCGGAAACAAATCTCCAATCGTATCCAAAATGTGGCGGACGTCTGCAGCTTTCATAGTGTCCCCTCCACGGAGCAAAAACGCTCAGAAAATTCTATCGAGCGTCTCACCTCAAATGTTAGAAATATAAGCAAAGTATGTATTATAACGTATGGATTCATACATTTCAACAGATACGATACTGGCATTATATTTCAAGTATTAACGCCTGGATTGTCCTAATAAGAACAGTAAGCGTTTAAGCGAGAAATATAAGACATACAGTATAGGAGCAATACTTATACTTTCTTATATTTCAAAAAAAACGTCTTGACGCAGGTAAAGCCCCCTGTGTCAAGACGGTGATTCACTCAGAAATCCACCATTGCAACTATTGTTTCACAATTTCAACCAAAATATCATTATTGAAATACATTATAATATTATCATTTTCCTTCAAAGATTGCACGGATAAAGTCGAATCTCCCTGATGAATATAAACATTAGCAGGAACAAAGAATTGATATTTATCGTTCAAATTAGGTCTCTTCGTCACCAATGAGTTTGTTGCACTCTCATAACGTGAGAATGTTCTACTGAGCTGAGACATAATACGAATCGTTGTAGATCCATCCGGATCCTTGCGAATCTCTACTCTGTCCCCTGCCGTCAAGTTGCTAAGAGCAGTCGTTGTCGAGCCGTCACGAATGATTTTGACTCCTCCACTTACCGCTAAGGTCTGTGCAGCTCCAGTATAATCCTTCACGACTACGCTATTCCCAGCGGCATCTACAGAACTTACCTGGCCTGTTGTGAGCTTAACTGCTTGAATAGCCAGCGGTGAGCTACCATCAAAGGTCACATTAAGATAATCTCCCGCTTTTAAATCCGTTAGCTTAATGCTCTCACCAGCTTCATTGGTCAACGGGATTGCCAAAGTATTAATATCACTGGTTCCCCCATTCCATTTGATGCCCAAACGGTTGGTTCCAGAATTCACGGTTGCCGCTTCAACTTGCAGCACAGTCTTCACTTTCAATACCGCTATCAGATCCTGACCTGTAGTCAGTGAAGCCGTTACATTGCTTCCAATAGGAATATCACTTAGGGAAGGACTAGTCTTACCAAAGAGATCAACAAGTTGCGGATAAGGCATCGTTAAACTTTGTCCATCATTAAGCTTCAAAACAAGAGTTTTCGACGTAGAATTAACAGCTGTTAAAGTTCCTTCGTACTTTGTGACAATTTCCAAAGACAAAGCCCGCTGTCCTATTGCCTTCAGATTAACTTTGCGGTTCTCGATAAGTTTCGCACCCATATTAGTTAAGTTAGGCAATGCACCTTCATAAATCAGCTTTGTTTTCTCATCCAACTGAACCACATGGGCTTTTTTGCTGCTGTCCATAACTGTAAGGAGCTGTGTTTTGCTATTATAATCCACAATTGTTGCTCCACTATACTGCTCAATTTGGCGGCTTAACACTTCAATTTTGGTAACTTGATCGCTGCTGTTTAAGGTAACCTGAATCTTGTCCCCACCTACTGCATCAGCAATAAGATCATCAGCTACTGCTCCACTCATGTTCGGAATAACAATCGTCGGTTTAGTGCCAAGCAGTTTAACCTCACGATTTCCGTCTGCTTTTTTGTAAACAACTGTGGAACTAGTCAGCTCGGTAAGTACCCCCTCAACTGTCCGTTCAACACCTTCCGTCACTTCTACAGTGCGGATCACATTATCTTGAATCGTATATTTCACCGCATTACCTGTCTTCAAATCTGCAGGTTTCAGCACTGATGCTTGGGAGCTGAATAATGAAGTCTCATCTTCCCATTTAAAAGTTTCTACTGTACCCGCGGTATTTTTGAAAGTAATGATTTTGCCAGTAAGATCTACACTTTGAATGGTGCCTGTTGTTGTTTTGTTAATGACCCCTGAAGTCACCTGAACCTTCACTACTTTATGCGAACCACTGTACGTTTCACGTTGCAGTGAAACTACACTGTCTGTTACCAGCGAAGCAGGTTCAATTCCAGCTCCATTTACATCCACAAAGGAAGTAGTCTCATCGTAGTAGTATTCAGTGAACCCTGTTGGTGACTTTAACCAAAGCTTATTACCTGGAGCTACCATGGCAAAGTTTCCTGACAGAGTCTCTACTTGTTGTGTAGGGTCAGTCACTTCAACATAAGCCGCGTTATATGTCGCGCCAATTACAGTAACCTTAGTGTAGGGTTGGACATCACTTAGATTGATTCTGCTTTCAGAAGCACTTGTGTAATAAGCAGTGCTTGCTCCCAGGGTATATGTAGAAGTCTTTCCGTTGTTATAAACGGATAGTTTCCCATCTGCTAATTGACTGATCGTTCCTGATACCGTGTTGTCGTATTCAACCGTATTGTGAGCTTCAGCACGACTGAAAAAAGTCGCCAATTGCGCACGTGTTACAGCACCTTGCGGATCAAAACGATTGCCGTCAAGTCCGTTTGCTAGGCCTAAATCAACGGCAACGTTGATGTAACCACGTTTGTTGGCAGACACTTTGGTATCATCCGCAAAGCCTGTTGGCTCACTAGCGGCCCCTGCTGCATCTGCGCTTTTTCCAAGGGAGCGGATTAACAGCTCCGCAATCCATTCCCGGGATGCTTTACGCTCTCCCCAAGAAGTCTTCAGATTATCTGGAGCCATTTCGGTTGCTTTATCGAGTAATCCTTGTTGAAAAGCTAACACAACATAATCCTTGTAATAATTCGTAACCTTAAAATCTGTAGGCAATGCTATCGCAGAAGAAGCATCCACTTTATCCTGCAGCTTCATAAACCGCAGGGCCATAAGCACTGCTTCCTGCTGAGTTACAGAATCACCCGGACGGAACAATCCATTATTCCCAACCACAATTCCTTGTGAAGCGAGTTTATAAATATGTTTTTCAGCCCAGAAGCCTGTCTTCACATCGCTAAAAATCCCTACAGATTGTGTAGTGGTTGATGTCGGTGTAGTGGCAGCTGTGTCTGCAAACACTGCACTTGCACCACCAAAAACCATAACACCAGCCATAACAGCCGACACTGCTTTATTAGAATAAGCCTTCAATGGACGTTTTGACCTTTTTTGCGCGGACAATAGATTATTCCCCTCTCTATGACTCAAATAAATAGTATGTTTAAAAATTCGTCAGCTAGATGCCTAATTCCTTTGTTGCATAACCAATTAAGAATTATCTCTAGTCATAGGATGCAATAGATCCACATGGCCCATTAGACTTTCTACCTTTTCACCATCAACTAAAACTTCGATACTCTTTACTTCCGCAAATTGAAAATAAGTTTTGGCAAGTGAAGTAATGGCAAAGGATTCTCCACCCGCACCAAGCTGAGCTTCATCTGGTTTGTGAATATCCATTACGATTTGACCCTCTACAAATTTTAATGATTTCAGTTCAATTTTTCCCCATAAAGGTATAAGATCTGTATTTTCACTACTTTGCAGTGCTTTGAACGTTTCTGTATATTTCTCAACATCGTCAGAGTAGTTAATCGTAGTCTTAGCAGGCACTAAATTCATAATTTGCGAATCAGTGTAATAAACTTCAATACTCTGGCTTTGCTTTTGTGTCTCATTTTCTACCGGCTTCGAAGACGGCTGAGTTTCTACATTAGTATTATCTGCTGTCGGTTGCGGAGTACTAGCCACTTCGGTTTCCTGATCATCAGACGGAGCTGGGGTACTTTCTCCCGCACCACTTACAACGTTTGTAGTATCTTGCTCCACTCCATTAGCAGGAGCTGCAGTAGGCTTATCTCCACAGCCAGCAATCACTAGTAGAAGCAGCGCAGCAACCCCAACCATAGTCCATTTTTGTTTAAACATTAATAAACGCCTCCTCTAGATGAATACGGGCAGACAGGTACCGCAAAACCACTTCTTGCCTTTTTATAGATAAAAGCAGAAAGCTGACTTTGCGGCGCTCGTCTGCCACTGGTCTGTTATTTTATACCCAAATATTCCTTGATTCCACTCACTATTGAAGCAGCAACTTTGTTTTGTAATGCTTCCGTAAAGAGCAATGTCTCATCCTTCTTATTGCTAAGGTATCCTACTTCAAGTAGAACAGCAGGCATTTTCGTTTCACGAATGACATGGAAATTCCCGTATCGTACACCGCGATCACTAAGCCCTGTAGCCTCAACAAGATACTTATGCATTACTTTCGCTAAGGCCTTACTGGCTTCCCGCTGATAATACGTTTCTGTCCCGCTTGCCGCAGAAGATGCGGAACTGTTGGCATGTACAGAAATGAATAGATCTGCTTTTAAATTATTAGCCATAGCTGCTCTATCCTTGAGCTCCAAGAATGTATCGTCACTGCGCGTCAGTACGACATCGATATTACTTTCTTTTTTCAGCAATGCTGCTGTCTTAAGTACTATAGCTAAATTAAAATTCTTTTCGTATTTTCCTGTTACTCCTACTGCACCAGAATCTTTAGCTCCGTGCCCCGCATCCAGTACTACGAGCTTCTTGCCATCATTACCTGGCTGTGTTGAAGTATCATCCGTACTTTCTGCATTCAGGTCAATGATAACCAACTTAGAATCCGTCCCAGATACGCTGATGTTATAATTCTTAGGATAATTCAAATCAATTACAAAACGTACAGTATAAGGATTGGAGCTATAAAGCGAATACCGGACACCTGATACATCAGGATAATCCTTCACTTCCAGTTTACCATTCAGATCAGGATCAAGAACTTGTCCCGTACCAAACAGATCTGAGAAAGTGGCATTAGGAAAATCAATAACTAACCGATCCGGCCCTGTCATTACACTTACTTTTGGCTCGGAATTACCTTCCATCGCAATGCTCAAACGATTCTCACTAAAGCTCAAACCATTTATCATGGTTAAATTTTTAGTAGGATCTACCGGCGGAACAACAACTTCAGATCCACCATTTCCAGAGTTCCCATCAGAACTACCGTTTTCATTTGAGGATCCTGGGGTAATAAGATACACGATCTTCTTCGCATTATCCCAAGTGACGGTGAGACCAAACTGCTCACTTATGAACCGTATAGGTACAAGTGTCGTATCACTCCGCAGGACAGGCGCAGTGGTAAGCTGTACTGTTTTGTCATCAACTGAAGCTGTCTTTTGATTAACAATAAGTTTGATGACCTTCCCTTGCTGTTCAATCGTCACCGTTTTGCTTTTTTGATCCCAGCCCACGGTATAACCAAGACTCTCGGAGATCAATCTCAACGGTACCATGATAGTATCATTCACATTTTCAACCGGTACTTTTTGCCCTGCAGTAATCTCTTTGCCGTCTAGATAAATCTCGCTATTCGCGGCAGCAGCATGTCCATGCTCAGGCAAAACCAACACAAAGAGCAACAATAACAACATCAAACTGAATTTCTTCATTCTTCACCTCTAAGAATCTAGTATTCGCCTGTGAATGGCGATCGTGGTGCCCCTGTCTCCGTCAACCTCAGACCTCTATTAGACGCTGGTAATCTATAAAGGTTGCGAATATATTCCATAAAAATTGAGAAATCTCACCAACCGCAAGTGTTAAAGCCCCAGATATTCCTTAATTCCGGCAACAATTTCTCTCGCTAATTTCTCTTGAAGCTGCTCACTATACATCGCCGATTCATTTCCTGAATTTGTAAGATATCCTACCTCTAGCAAGACTGCTGGCATTGTGGTTTCCCGTGTAACATGAAGGCTTTTCGTACGAATCCCGTTGTCTTTAAAACCAGTAGCGGCTAATAAATGCTTATGCATAATCTGAGCAAGAGGCAGACTATCACTGCGAGAATAATAGGTTTCACTGCCATTTATTTTATCTCTATTTGGATATCCAACCTCTAGCGAATTCGCGTGCACTGAAATAAAGAGATTCGCTTTAGCAGCCTCCGCAATTTTCACGCGATCCTGAAGCCCCAATGTAGCATCGTCAGTTCGAGTAAACACCACGTCAACTAATGCTTCCTGCGTTAACAGTGTTTGTACTTTGCGGATGACGGCCAGATTGAAGTCTTTTTCCAGCTTACCTGTGAGACTGACAGCTCCTGATTGAGTTCCGCCATGACCCGCATCTAGAACTACAATTGGCTTACCTAACGTTCCATTAGCCCCTGTGGTGTTGCCTCCGTTGTTAGTTACATTCAAATCAATCGTAACAAGCCCGGTGCTTTCATCCGTACTAAGCTGGTACGGTTGATTTCCAACCGTTTGAATTACGAATCTGACAGTGGAAGGACTCACACTGAACAGTGCATAACGGATCTCAGAAACGAGCGGGTAGCCGGCAACGTCCAGCTTACCTTGTGGACCGCCAGTGGTGGTAACACCCGTAAGACTTCCAATGAAATTCGGATCGAACGCAGCACCCGGAAAATCTACGACGATTCGATCAGGGTTGCTCATTTTTGTAACGTTTGGCTTAGTAGCCCCCGACACAGCGATAATAAGTCGGTTCTCAGTGAATACTGCCCCGTTTACTAGAGGGCCTGTTGGAATTCCTGCTGTGCTTCCCGGTGCCGTAGTTGTTTGTGGAACTGGTGTCGGGCTGGGTGAAGTTACTACACTGCCAGCAGTTGTCCCGTTGTCACTTCCCGGCGTAGCACTTGGAGTTGGAGCAGGTGTATTAGTTGCTGTTGGATTGGTAGTATTCCCCTCAGGTGTCATTGCAGGATTGCTAACTTGTCCACCTGTCAAATAGACGGTTTTATCAACATTATCCCAGCCCACCTTTAAGCCGAACTGCTCGCTTACGAAACGAATTGGAACGAGTACTGTGCCGCCACTCTGCTTAGGAGCTGCATTTAAATCAAATGTCACCCCATCTGCATCAGCTGTTTTCCGTCCTACCGCCAGCTCAATGCTTTTACCATCCTGGTGAACGGTTACTTTCCGGGTCTGCTGCTCCCATAACACCTCGAATCCAAGATTCTCTACTACCACTCTGACCGGAATCATAACGCTACCATTTACATTTTCGAGTTTAATTCCTTTTGGCAAAGCAAGTTCCTGATTGTCCATAATAATTCTGCCTGTGCTGCTACCAGCTGCGGCAGCTTCTTGTCCGGTGGATGTTAAAAATAATAAAGGCAGTAACAAAAGCAGCAATACACGAAGCCCAGCTCTTCTCATTCTCATTTTCCGCTCCTTCTGCAAGTAATAGATCCTAGATAAGTATTTAGACGACAGAAATCACCAAATGTTTCCTTAATGACCAATGAATATATCGATTATAGCAAAAAAACTTCTATTTCCGACACCCGGAAATAGAAGTTTTGCGTATTTTTTGTAAAGTTTAAGAATCAGACCATTTATATCCTCTTTTTAAGAGAATAGCTTTGCAGCATGACGCTCTTCATAAGCAGCAATTTCATACGCATGTTGAAGGGTCAAACCGATATCATCCAAGCCTTGCAGCAGGAATTGACGACGGTGCTCATCCAGATCAAAGCTGATGCTCAGTCCGAATTCATCTTGTAAAGCGTTGTTCTCAAGATCAACTGTCAGCTTGTAGTCCTCATGCTCAGCTGTCCGTTTGAACAATTCATCCACTTGCTCTTCCGAAAGCTTAATCGGCAGAATGCCGTTCTTAAAGCAGTTATTGTAGAAGATATCCGCATAAGAAGGTGCAATTACAACTCTGAACCCGTAATCCATAATCGCCCATGGTGCATGCTCCCGAGAGGATCCACAACCAAAGTTAGCACGTGAGATCAGAACAGAAGCCCCTTGATAACGTGGTTTATTCATTTCGAAGGCTGGATTATCATTACCTTCTTCATCAAAACGCCATTCATAGAACAAAAACTGTCCAAATCCCGTCCGTTCAATCCGTTTCAAAAACTGTTTTGGAATAATCGCATCCGTATCTACATTTACCCGGTCAACCGGTGCAACAATTCCTGTTAATTTTTTAAAAGCATCCATAGTTTTATCCTCCCGTGTTCTCTCTAGTTCTATGAGCTGACGGCTTCCGTCTTATAATTCCAATCACGTACATCAGTGAAACGACCTTTGATCGCAGCTGCGGCTGCCATAGCTGGAGATACAAGATGTGTACGTCCTCCGCGTCCTTGGCGTCCTTCAAAGTTACGGTTCGAGGTAGATGCACAGCGTTGTCCAGGCTGCAGAACATCCGGGTTCATGGCCAAGCACATGCTGCATCCCGCTTCACGCCATTCAAAGCCAGCGTCAGTAAAGACTTTATCAAGTCCTTCTTTCTCAGCCTGCATCTTAACACGGCCCGAGCCTGGAACAACAATGGCAGTAACCTTTTCAGACACCTTATGACCTTTAGCTACCACTGCTGCAGCTCTCAAATCTTCGATCCGTCCGTTAGTGCAGGAACCGATAAATACATAATCGATCGGAATTTCAGAAATAGGTGTTCCAGGAGTCAAATCCATATATTCAAGCGCTTTTTCAGCAGCTTTACGTTCATTTTCAGTGGTGAAGTCCGCCGGATTCGGTACGCTGGAGTTGATGTCAGTTCCCATGCCCGGGCTAGTCCCCCAGGTCACTTGTGGAATCAATGTTTCCACATCAAATTCAACAACCGTATCGTACTGGGCGCCCTCGTCACTTACAAGACTCTTCCATGCTTCTACAGCAGCATCATAAGCTTCGCCTTGCGGTACGTATTGACGTCCACGCAGATAATTAAAAGTAGTTTCATCAGGGGCAATCAAGCCAGCTCTTGCTCCGCCTTCGATCGACATATTGCAGACAGTCATACGTTCTTCCATCGACAATTCACGAATAGCTTCGCCTGTATACTCAATTACATAACCTGTGGCAAAATCAGTACCGTATTTAGCAATAACACCCAGGATCATATCTTTTGCTGTTACGCCAGGGTTGCGTTTGCCTGTAAAGCGTACTTCCATAGTCTTAGCTTTGGATTGCTGCAAACATTGGGTAGCCATTACATGTTCAACTTCACTAGTTCCGATACCGAATGCCAGCGCGCCGAATGCACCATGCGTGGAGGTATGGCTGTCGCCGCAAACGATAGTTTTACCAGGATGTGTCAACCCGATTTCAGGACCCATTACGTGTACAACGCCTTGATCAATATCATTCAGATCGAACAGTCTTACACCAAAATCAGCACAGTTCTTAGAAAGGGTATCAATTTGCTGCTTGGAGATTGGATCTTTAATGTTAAAACGATCTTTAGTTGGTACGTTATGATCCATCGTTGCGAAAGTCAGCTCAGGACGGCGAACCTTCCGGTTGCTGAGGCGAAGCCCTTCAAAAGCCTGCGGAGAAGTAACTTCATGAACCAAATGCAGATCAATATAAATAATGCTAGGTTTGCCTTCCTCTTGATGAATAACGTGATTCTCCCAAATCTTCTCAAACATTGTCTTGTTGCTCATAATTTCACCTCATTAATAGAATCGTTCATTGGAAGAGAGCGTGGAGTCTCTCTTGAATGATCTAAATATAACACCCCTGTCTTTATAATTCCAAGATATGATATCTATAAAAGTGATAGTCTGAACCTATAAGCTGAGTTAGAGTATGTTGAGGCACAATATGTAGGTGCAATGCACAAGCGGGATGTGTAGGAGCGTTGCGCAAGCTGGATGTGTAGGAGCGTTTAGTTGTATTTTGTACAGCTATATTCCTGTGAATCATTCGTTAATAGATATAACTGTATTTTGTGCAGCTATTTTCTTGAATTATCACCCTATAGCTGGGAACTCTGCTTTTTAGTTGTATAGAATACACTTAAAACCAAAATCATCCCTTTTGCATACGAAATAGCTGCACATAATGCAGTTATCTCATAGATACTCTCAAGATCCGGCGCAATAAATATACTGCGGGAGGGTATCGGATACTTCGATCAGTGTAGTAGGGATAATTCTTGAAAACAGGCCCGGCAAATTCTGGGGAGTGAAGAAGTGAATGCTCCTTCGGGTTGCCTATACAAAACTATAATCCAATAGGATATACTTATAAGTAAATCATTTCCCTAAGGAGTCCATATATGGAACTGAGACAACTGCAGTATGTGCTGCAAATCGCAGCCGAAAAAAACTTTTCACGTGCAGCGGACAAGCTGCATATTGCCCAGCCCTCGCTCAGCCAGCAGCTTTCCAAACTGGAAAAAGAGCTCGGCGTAATGCTTTTTCAGCGTAATACCAGCTCAGTTGAGCTGACCTACGCAGGTTCTAAATTCGTTGAACAAGCCCAGATTATCATTGACGCAGTGGAGCTGCTGCGACAAGAGATGTCCGACATATCAGAACTGCGCACTGGACGTGTAGTTGTGGGCAGTATGCCGATTACAGGTGCACATCTTCTGCCGCATGTGCTTCCAGTTTTCAAACAAAATTATCCTGAGGTAGAAATTACGCTGCTAGAAGACTCGTCGATGAACCTAGAGAAGCTCACGGCAAGTGGTCAGACCGATTTAAGCCTGCTCTCCTTACCCCTCGAAATTCCTGCTCTAGCTTATGAAGAGCTTGGAGAGGAAAGAATTGATCTTGCCGTCCCTCCTGAACATCCGCTCGCTAAACGAATCTTAGATGGAACACGGACCTCACTTGAAGAGCTTAAGGACGAACCTTTCATCGTACTTAAGGAAGGTCAGGGCTTCCGCAAAATGACTGTGGAGCTGTGCCGGAAAGCCGGATTCGAGCCACGAATCGTTTTCGAGAGCAATAATATGGAAACCGTTCAATCCCTAGTGGCAACAGGTATGGGCGTGACTCTTGTTCCTCGTTTTATCGCTCGTGCACCGCGGAGTGAATTTGTTCCAGTCTACTTACCGCTCGCTGATCCGGTGCCTAGTCGTACGCTAGTTGTAGCATATCGACGCGGACGATATTTATCCAAGGCCGCAAAGGCTTTTGTAGAAACATTCAAATCAACCGTGTCTGAATTAACGGAAGAATAGAATATATACAAATAAAGTGCCCCAGTAACCATTCGCGTGGTTGCCGGGGCACTTTTTCAGGTAAACCTCTTTTAACAGTACTAGATTATTTACGCAAATTACGCTGTGTAATCAGGCGGTTCTGATCATCCGACACACGTGCTTTACTTGAATCAGCCAATCCCTTATCAATTGGAGCCCCGGTGTGCTCTTCCACAAATTCACGAGTCACACTATTCTGAAGCTCTGCTACTTCGTTTGAATCTTGATTCTGTCCCTGCTCGGCATTGTTGTCTTTAGTCAATTTAATCCACCTCCTGGTAACAGATTATAAGTTCTTTACCCCTTCTCTTTGAGGTTAAACATAATATATAGAGCTTTCTGCATGAAGAAATATATCCTACGTTTTCCCTTTGCAATGCAACCAGCTCCATGGTATTCTATTGAAAATAAGTGAAACGTGCAGACGGGACCAGTAAGAATGAGTCTAACCGCGCCTAGAGAGTAGATTCCGACAGGCTGAAAGAATTTACCGCGGTTTTCGTTCCGAATCCTACCCCCGAGCGGCCTGTGTCTAACAGGACGGATCCTCCCGTTATGAGAATGAAGTCGGATGATCCCTCATCAATGAAGGTGGTACCGCGGAAGTTTATAAGCTTTCGTCCTTTGCTAAGTCTAAGGATGGGGGCTTTTTGTTGTTTTCAGGACTTAATAAACGAAGAGGATGTGGATAGAAATGATGACGCGAATCGTGGTCAAAATAGGCAGCAGCTCGCTGACCGGACCCGAGGGCGGCTTGAATCGTGAAGCAGTCTCCTTTTTTGCCTCAGAGATTGCCGAGTTGAAGAAAAACGGCTGTGAGGTGTTGTTAGTAACCTCTGGTGCGGTAGCCGCCGGCTTCCGCAGTATCGGTTATCCAGCACGTCCGAAGCTGCTGCATGAGAAGCAGGCCGCTGCGGCTGTGGGTCAGGTACTGCTGATGCAGGCTTATCAGGAAGCTTTTGCCCAGCATGGAATTACTACCGCGCAAATATTGCTGACTCGCACCGATTTCTGCAGCCGCAGAGCCATGAATAACGCTATGATGACTGTAGAAGAGCTACTTCGTCAAGGAGCGGTGCCCGTATTTAACGAGAATGACACTGTCTCCGTAGATGAACTGAAATTTGGCGATAATGATACCCTCTCTGCGCTCGTAGCTAACCTGTTAAAAGCCTCTAGACTGCTTGTTTTAACCGACATGGATGGTTTATACAGTGGAGATCCCCGCAAGCATCCGGATGCTGTCCGTTATCAGTTCGTAGATGACATTACACCAGAGATATATGCTATTGCTGGTGGAGCTGGCTCTAGTGTTGGAACAGGCGGTATGCGATCCAAAATCGATGCGGCCAAAATTGCTACTCGGGGTGGTGTTCCTGTCTTTGTCGGAAGAGCCACCGAACCTGGTGATTTACAGCTTGCTGCAACGGGAGAAGGCAGGGGCACTTATTTTGCAACAAAGCTATCCTCTCTTCCCGTCAAAAAACAATGGCTAGGCTTTATGTCTACCCCTCTCGGCTCCCTATACGTGGACGAAGGGGCTGTAGAAGCTTTGCTACATGGCGGACACAGCCTGTTGCCTGTAGGCGTCAAACAGACAGAAGGTAGTTTTCACGCAGGAGATGTTGTAGAAGTCCTTGGACCCGACTCCAAATTGCTTGGACGTGGGATTGTAAATTACGATGATGCTCAGCTGCGCAGCATTCAAGGTCTGCCAAGCCGTGAAATTGTACCGAAGCTGGGAGAAGTACACCGGCTTGAGGTCATTCACCGTGACGAATGGATTACACTGAGATAAGCATTTTTTTCAATTCAAATATAGGGAGGAACCGTCATGAGTGAAGTTATTAATAAGAGTAAATTAGCCAAGGAGACAACAGGAGTTCTAGCAAGCTTAACAACTGGCCAGAAGAATGAAGCACTGCTGGGCATGGCCGATGCACTTCGCCGCGAAGCTCCCGCCATTATCACCGCCAATGCGGAGGATTTGGAACGAGGAAGACTTAATGGAACTCCGGAATCCATGCTCGACCGGCTGGCATTAGATGTTGACCGGATTAACAGCATTGCCGAAGGCTTGCAACAAATCGCTGTATTACCGGACCCTATCGGTGACACGCTAGAAAGCATTGAACGTCCTAACGGCCTCAACATCCAGAAGCTGCGTGTTCCGCTTGGTGTGATCGGCATCATCTACGAAGCACGTCCCAATGTGACTGTTGATGCTGCGGGTCTATGTCTTAAAACCGGCAACGCTGTTGTGCTGCGCGGTGGCTCCTCTGCCCTGTCCTCCAACCGTAAAATTGTCGAGGTTCTGCACAATGCTCTTGCTGAAACCTCAATGCCGCCTAACGCGCTTCAGCTGATTGAAGACCCAAATCGTTCTTCAGTAGATGAAATGCTAAAGCTGAACGGACTTTTAGATGTGATTATCCCGCGCGGAGGCAGCTCTCTTATTCAAAATGTAGTCCTTAACGCAACCGTTCCCGTAATTGAAACTGGAGCAGGCATCTGCCATACTTATCTCGACGCAACTGCCTTGCCAGAAATGGCACAGGACATTAGTTTAAATGCCAAAGCTCAGCGCCCTTCGGTATGTAACTCTATGGAAACACTACTCGTTCATCAGGATTACGCGAGCAAATATCTGTTATCCTTAGCCGAAGCATTCCGTGAGGTTCATGTAGAACTTCGTGGCTGTCAACAAACCATCTCTCTTGTCCCATGGGTATTACCTGCAACCGTAGAAGACTATGCTACAGAATACAATGATTATATCCTTAATATTAGAATCGTCAGTGATATGGAAGAAGCTATGCAGCATATCGCCCAGTATGGCACGAAACATTCGGAATGTATCGTAACGGAAGATCAGGAGAACGCCACACGCTTTTTACAAGAAGTGGATGCTGCCGCTGTTTATCACAATGCCTCAACCCGCTTCACGGATGGCTTTGAATTTGGATTCGGTGCAGAGATTGGTATTAGTACCCAGAAACTCCACGCTCGTGGCCCGATGGGTCTGCCTGCACTAACTTCAACCAAATATAAGATCTACGGAACGGGACAAATTCGGGGTTAGTATACACGTTTAAGTATTCTATCACACAACTTTTAGGAGGATTTTAGCCATGTGTCAGCAACCTTCAGTTCCACTCATGAATCATAATATTGTTTTTTATGGCGCAGGCTCCATGGCAGAAGCCATCGTTCGCGGGATGATTAGCCGCAATATCGTAAAGCCCGATAATGTCATCATGCTCAATCGCAGCAGCAGTGAACGTCTGGCAGAATTAAAAAGCCGTTATGGTGTAATAGGCACAAATGATCCCGAACAAAAAGTAGAATACCTACGTAACGCACCAGTAATAGTACTGGCAATGAAACCTAAAGATGCTGCAGAATCCTTACGCGGACTAGGCCCGCTTCTTTCTCCGGATCAGATTGTAGTTTCTGTCATTGCAGGTCTATCTATTCGAACCATGCAAGGTCTACTTGGCAAAGCACAGCCTATTGTTCGCACAATGCCTAACACCTCCAGTTCCATCGGTCTGGGTGCCACTGGTCTAGCCTTCTCCAAAGAAGTAGACGAAAGAGGCCGTCGCCTTGCTCTTAATATCTTTGAGGCTGTCGGGCTTACAACAGTCATTGATGAGGAACGTATGGAAACCTTGACCGGAATTTCAGGCAGCGGGCCTGCGTATATCTATTACATGATGGAAGCCATGATCGCCGCTGGTATCCGTGGTGGGCTGCCACTTGATCAAAGCACCGAATTAACTGTTCAAACTGTGCTGGGAGCTGCCCGAATGGTACAACAGACGGGAGAAGAACCCGCAGCACTTCGTAAGAAGGTTACTTCCCCTAACGGTTCAACACAAGCAGCTATAGAAGTGCTTGAACGAGGGGAATTCTTTGAAACTGTGATTGCTGCCGTTAACCGATGTGCCGAGCGCTCACGTGAAATGGGTGCTGCCCTAGAGAAAGAGCTTCGTTCTTAATCAAAAAAAGATCGCAGCCCATCCCCTCATCGGGTGGGAAGCGATCTTTTTTTTACCTTGTTACAACATTTCCATAATTATCTCTTACGATTACCTTTAGATTTACAGGAGCCGCAACGGTCACGTTCAACGCATTCCTGGAGTTATCGAATACTAGATGTCTAGGTATGTCTCCTAAGATAACGTAAAATGTGTCTCCGACTTGCTTAGTTTGCAACAGCCGCTTCTCTTGCTCTTGCTTGAGTTGCCCTTCTGCCGTGGAATAACTCCCAAATACATTCAACTCGTTCCCAGCCGTTCGATCAACCATAATTCCATAAGGTTCGGCAGCCTGGATTATAAGTGTGCCTACACCCTGTGGAACATTCCCCTTCCATTCTGGCAAGGAATAATTCTCCTCCGTAGAGGAGATCACATGTCGAAGTTCTTGTGTTAATCCTAAAGAGCTGACTCCTGCGAATACTAAACAGCACACTGCCAGAAATCCGACGAACAGAACACTTAGCACATCATAGTACATTTTCCCTTTACCACGGAACCATAAGGTGTAAATTACAATTTCTAAACCAAGTAAGATAAAAATGAGCGGCCACCAAGCAAGTGTTGTCTCGAACACATCCGCTCCTTTCCACTGCGAGACCATTATTAATGCCCCGAGAAATAAAAGGCTCAGTCCCATCGACAACGTACCTACACGCCAACTTCTAGATTTCCCTTCGTTCACTGGAAACTCGCTAGTTACCATGACTCCCGGCTCTACTTCTACTGGATTATTCAAGATTGACCCCCCGCCCCTTTTCTGCCTTTATTATTCTTACTTCCAGTCATCAGCTTCACCCCACCACCAATCAATAACACGGAGACGACAATGGTCTTAAAATATTCATTTACGCGATATTCCAGCCGCCATTCTGGAAATCTGATATCGATGGCAGGAACTGCGACATTCACAACAATAAAGTATAATCCGAGACACATCAGGACTGCTCCGAGCCAGCCTTGATGATTTAAGAAACCTTCGATAACCGGCTTATCCTGCAAAGGTTCACGTCCATATCGGCTAACTAACTGTAAGCCATCGAATAAGCTATAGAACCAAATGATCGGGATAAGGAAAAAGAGCAATGTTAACCGCAATAGATCCATGACATAGATACTTCCTAAGAAAAGAAGCATGAGCTGGAGCCCTCTTTTTTGCAGTCCCAGATACATCTGTCCAGCGCCAGGAAATGCGGATAGTAATGTCGCTAATACTTTGCTGCGTCGTCCTTCCTCACGTCCAGCCTCCATCTCTTCGAATAATGTGCGGTCAACAAGCATTTCTCCTGCTTGTTTACGATGGATCAACTGAACTGCATCAAACATGCAATACAGCCAAATTACTGGCAATACTCCAAACAGCAGCAAAAATGCATCACTCGAAGTAATTCCGGCCAAGAACAGCATAACGGTCATGAATCCGAAAAAAGAAATCAGAAAGGATAGTCCACGCTGCATCAGCCCCATATGAAAATGACCCAATCCAGGAATGAAAGACAATAAGATGACATGCACACGTTCATTATCCTCCGTCTTTACGGGCATAGTAGAACTAAAATCCAGCATTGATCCATCAGGCGCTACAATTGGAGTGGGCATTTGCAGTAATTTAATCACCAGATGAATCATCGAAAGAATCCATAGAAGTAAGAATCCGATCACTCCCAATGCCAGAATTCCCTCATCCCCTTCAGCCATAGCAATTAAGAATGACATAAATAACACACCAAAGCTTAGCAAAAAATAAACAATCCCTTGTGGGCGTCTTCCCATATAATAATGACCTGCTCCAGGAATCATATTAAGAAAAAGACCCTTAATTTTATTACGCTGCTGTTGCATTGTTCATTTCTCCTCTCATTTCTGTCTTCCGTCCATAATCCGGCTCAACCATCCGCTGGTGGCTTGCATGAATTGTTCGCTATAAGATGGCGAATTATCTTTCTTAGGGACAATAAGCTCCATTTCACCCGTGAGTAACTTATCAAACATCCCGGAAGACATAATCAACAGCGTTAACGAAGCAGCAACGGCATAATGAAAGATTGTTTTATCATACCAGCGATAACGCCGTGATCCTTCTTCTTGCCCCGCTACTTCTTCTATGACTACTGAAGATCTCACCGTAGCCACCCAATCTCCCATAACCCTCTCTGTAAAAGCAGACGAATTCTCCAATGAAGGCAGATCCTCCTTTAGCTCATCCAGCATCTCCATGTATGAAACAAATGTGTCTTCATCCTTGAGCAGCAATTGTTCCCATTCATCTCGCTCTATACTATCTTCTTGCCCTTCAAGATAAGCTTTTGCCTGCTCGCGGCGAATTAGGTTTTCTCCACTCTTCATCATAGCCATTCGTCCTCCTTCCAATGTTTTCGCATCCATTGTCTCGCCCTATATAGTCTGGACTCCACCGTCTTCAGAGTAATTTCATTTTCAGCAGCAATTTGCTCATATTTTTTATTTTCCAGATAATAAGCCACCATAATTTCCCGATGACCCTCCGGTAAATTGTTGATCTCACCCGACAGACGATTCATCCGGTCACGACGGACAACAGTAGCTAGTACATCCTCCTCATTAGAAGGTGTCTGGCTCAGCACAAGCTCATAGTCAACAGGTAACTCTCGTAGCCGATCACGTTTACGTTTGGCATCAATAGCCTTATTTAAGGCGATCCGCGTAATCCATGATTTTAAGCCTTGATAACGGTAGTCAGGGAGAGATTTATACATCTGAAGAAAAGCTTCCTGAGCAGCGTCTTCAGCCCCTTTGACTTCACGTAATACAGAATAGGTGATTTTGTATATGTGCTGACTGTATGTATTTACAAACTGGCGAAACGCATCTTCGTCTCCTTGGCAAATCCGCTTGATTAATAGCTCTTCCTCAATGACTCTCCCCTCCTTCCCACAGCAATAGACGCTGAGATCCTCGCCTACCCCTGCACTTATCTAAAAAAATAAAAAAAGAACCGTACAGACTCTAGCAATAGCTAAAGCAATACGGTTCTCTCCTAAACGATCTATCTTCCACCATTGCGGAATTTTTGTGTATACGTCTTAACATCCTGAGCGTTCTTGACCCGGTTACGGGCCCATTCCAGCAATATCCGGTCGATATAACGAAAATGAACCTTCCCCGCAAATACGGATTCCTTGAGTGCTAACAGAATCAGCTCCTCAGGATATCGGTCTTGATCCACCCAGCTGGAAATCGTCTCACATTCCATTGGAGACAGCGGGCGCCCGAATTCCTTCTCGAAAATACTGAATAGATTCCGGCTCTCCTCTTTATCTCCAAGTGAAGAAGGAGATGTGGGGGGAGTTCCGAATCCTCCACCTGACGCAGCAGCCCGGGGAGCTGATGTTGCATATGCCCCTTTGTCCTTATCTTGCTCATTTTCTTGTACAGCTGTCGCAAGATAAGCACCTAGCTTTCCATATAGCCCTGAGAAATTGTAGCGTTCATAATGGATATCTCTTAGCTCATCGTTGTCTCCATCGATGCTAATGAAACCTTCCTTCATGAGCTTCTGCAATTCTCCGGCGAGAACGGAAATGCTACGACCAGTTACGACCTGAAGCTCCTCCAGAGAAGGGAACTCAATCCCTTCCACTTGCCTGAAGGAGAGCAGATGAATCAGCAGCATCGCTTCACTTCCGCTTAAATTCAGCTTCCGGTAATACTTCAGTAAAGCGTAAGGTATGACGGCCATTCCGTTCTCCAGACCGAAGGAGACGCCTTCGCTCCAGGTACTCCATGTCTTGCCGTCCATGTGCTTCCCCCTTTGTTCAAATCCTAAGAACTTATGGGTAGAGGCGGTACAGTGTACGTGGGAATGGAATAGTCTCACGTACATGGTCAAGACCACAGATCCAAGCTACAGTACGCTCAAGCCCAAGTCCAAAACCGGAGTGAGGTACAGATCCGTAAGTACGCAGATCCATGTACCATTTATAAGAGTCCATCGAAAGATTGTGCTCTTTATAACGCTCTTCAAGCAGCGCAGGATCATCGATCCGCTGTGAACCCCCAATAATCTCTCCATAACCTTCAGGAGCGATCATATCAGCACACAGTACGACTTCAGGACGATTTGGATCCGGCTTCATGTAGAACGCTTTGAATGAAGCAGGATAATGAGTAATAAATACAGGTTTATCGTATGCTTCAGCGATTGCTGTTTCATGAGGTGCACCAAAATCATCACCCCAAGCAATATCTTCAAAGCCTTTATCATTCAAGAACTTGATCGCATCGTCATAAGTAATGCGTGGGAATGGTGCTTTGATATTCTCCAGCTTGGAAATATCGCGGCCTACCGCTTCCAACTCCGCACGGCAATTCTTCAATACGGATTGCACTACGAAGCTAATAAACTCTTCCTGAACCTTCAAGCTTTCTTCATGATCTGTGAAGGCCATTTCCGGCTCGATCATCCAGAACTCGATCAAGTGGCGACGAGTCTTAGATTTCTCCGCACGGAAGGTGGGTCCAAAGGAATATACACGGCCCAGTGCCATAGCTGCAGCTTCCATGTACAATTGTCCACTTTGGGTCAGGTAAGCATCCTCATCGAAGTATTTCGTGTGGAACAAGTTAGTAGTTCCCTCTGCTGACGTTGGCGTCAGAATCGGAGGATCCACCTTTGTAAATCCGCTCTCGTTGAAGAACTGTTGGATTGCCCGGATAATCTCCGCACGAATAACCAGAACAGCCCGCTGCTTCGAGGCACGGAGCCAGAGGTGACGGTGATCCATCAAGAAATCAACGCCATGCTCTTTCGGAGTAATTGGATAATTCTCTGTAAGGTGCAGAACTTCAATTCCGGTAACAGTCATTTCAAAACCGGATTGACTGCGAGGCTCCTCACGAATAATACCGGTCACATACAATGAGCTTTCCTGTGTGAGGCTCTTAGCTGCATCCCATACCTCTTCAGGCACTTCTGATTTCACTACAACTCCCTGAATATAACCTGTACCATCGCGAAGCTGCAGGAACTGAATTTTACCACTGGAGCGCTTGTTGTTTACCCAACAACCGATAACAACACTTTCTCCAACATGTTCATTCACGTTCTTGATTACACTCTTGTTAGCCATGCCTTCAATCTCTCCTCTAATTTAGCCGTTAATTCCTTGCACAATACGGTTTGTATCACGTGCGATGACAAGTTCTTCGTTAGTCGGAACTACAAGCACCTGCACTTTGGAATCTACCGTAGAGATACGACGCGGGTCGCCGGAGCGAACTTTATTAGCTTCAACATCCAACTCAATACCCAGGAACGTAAGGTTATTTAGCAGTTTCTCACGTAGCAATGAAGCATTTTCACCAACACCAGCAGTGAATACGATAGCATCTACACCGTTCATAGCAGCCGCATAAGAACCGATATACTTGCGCAAGCGGTACTCATACATTTCAAAAGCTAGCGTGGAATTAGGCTCACCTTTTTCCATACCCTCAATAATATCACGCATATCACTGCTTACGCCCGAAATTGCTAGAAGTCCACTATGTTTGTTCAACATGGAGTTAACTTCGCCTACGGACAATTCTTCCTTGTTCATCACGTAAGGTACAATTGCTGGATCAAGATCACCACTGCGAGTACCCATCATCAAACCTTCCAGAGGAGTCATACCCATGGAAGTATCCACAGACACTCCATCTTGAACTGCAGTTACACTACCTCCGTTACCGATATGACAAGTAATGATCTTCAGATCTTCCAACGGACGCTCCAAGTACTCCGCAGCAGCTTTGCTTACGAAGTCGTGTGATGTACCGTGTGCGCCATAACGACGAACTTTATATTTATTGTACAGTACTCTAGGAATCGCGTACATATAAGCTTTTTCAGGCATTGTTTGATGGAATGCAGTATCGAATACAACAACCTGCGGTACACCCGGCATATTTACTTCAGAAGCCGTAATCCCCATCATTGCTGCTGGGTTATGCAGGGGTGCAAGGTCAAACAATTGACGAATTTTAGTCTTGGCATCAGCGTCCACAAGTGCGGAAGCTTTGAAGAATTCACCACCATGTACTACACGGTGACCCACAGCATTGATTTCTTTAATGGATTCAATAACGCCATGCTCTTTATCCGTTAGGCAAGCTAGAACTTTACGAATCGCTGTGTTATGCTCCAAAATTTCACTTACTTCTGTTACTTCAGCTTTACCAGTAGGTTTATGGTTCAGAATGGAGGAATCCATCCCGATACGTTCCACCAAACCTTTAGCCAAAACGGATTCATCAGCCATATTGTACAATTGATATTTTAAAGAAGAACTACCGGAGTTAATTACTAGAATATTCATATACGGTCACCATCCTTGTCGTACTGGAAGAAGCCTTCGCCTGATTTCATACCCAATTGTCCTGCACGCACCATCTTCTTAAGGATCGTGGAAGGACGATATTTCAGCTCACCATATTCACGGAACATATTTTCGAGTGCAGCAAGAACCGAATCCAGACCAAATCTGTCAGCCATTTCAAGCGGTCCATATTGGAATTGATAACCAATACGCATAGCATCGTCAATATCCTGTGCGGAGGCAACGCCCTCTTGCAGTACATGCATAGCTTCGTTGATAAACAAGCAAATGAGGCGTGATGTTACAAATCCTGGGGATTCATAAATCATTACACCTTTTTTCTCAACAATTTCATCAACAAAGGATTTTGTATCTTCAAAAGTAGCATCTGAAGTTTTCAGACCGCGTACAATTTCAACAAGATCCACTTTAGCTACAGGGTATATGAAATGCATTCCGATCACGCGTTCCGGATACATTGTAGAACTTGCAAGTTCAGTCAAGCTAAGTGTTGACGTATTGCTGGCAAGAATAATGTGGTTTGGACATACTTGATCCAGTTGATTCAATATTTTTTTCTTTTCTTCTAAATCCTCAACGATTGTTTCGATAACCATGTCACAAGAGCTCAGCTCTGCGAAATGTGTCACTTTTTGAATGCGGCTAAGAATCAGCTTCTTCTCAGCTTGAGTGATCGCCCATTTCTCCAGTTGCTTATCTAGACTTGTCTCGATCATTTCGTAGGAGTAGTCCAGTTTCTCAGGGGTTTTCTCCACCAGCAATACATCCAGGCCCTTGGCTGCCAGCATTTCGGCAATCCCTTGTCCCATTGTGCCACCGCCGATGACACCAATTTTCTTGAAATTCATAAAAAAGTCTCCATCCTTTCAGGTATCTATACTTTTGTATTGTACCTTGTCTGTCGCAAAAATTTATAAAGCCCGACATATAATGATATCTTAGCATGCCTGAAAAGTAAAAAAAAATAACCAGCATAAATATTTATGCTGGTAAACGCACGCTGTCACGAAATTGACATCGAAATTGCTCTCCAGAGAGCACTTCTTCCTTCATTAAAATGTCAAGGGAGTAATCAAATACATTTCGTTGCTTTTCAAGGTGGTCGTGAGTACGTACCATCAACTCGTCCAATATTTTACTGTTTTCCTTCATAAGCTCTTCAGTGGTAACCATTTCCAGTTTGGCAATACCCAACGAAGTCAATCCGGATTTCATCATGGTTTCGACAATATTCAGGGCCTGATCAAAATCGCCACGTGAACCTGTGCTTCGTCCGCCATAATACATTTCTTCTGCAGCCGCTCCACCAAGTGCGATCATAATCTGATCTTCGAGATAATCTTTGGTGTACAGATACTGCTCTTGCTGAGGATTGTGACGTACATAACCAAGGGCTTGCCCCCGCGGAGTCAGCGTAACCTGACTGACACTTCCCGGACGAAGCAGTTCTGCCATAATGGCATGTCCCAATTCGTGGATCGCCACACGTTTTTTCTCTTCGTGGTTAGTTTCTCTGTCCGTTTTTTCCCCCATCATAACCTTGTCAATCGCCATCGACAGATGCCGCTGCTCAACCTCTGTCAATTCCTCACGCATCATATAAATTGCTGCCTCATTCATAACACTTTCGAGCTGAGCACCGGAAAAACCATAGGCTTCTTCGGAAATTTTGTCGAGGTTCACATTGGCATGAAGCGGCTTATTTTTGGCATGCAATTCGAGAATCGATCTGCGGCCTTTTTTATCAGGCATGTCCACTTGAATATGACGGTCAAACCGGCCAGGACGCAGCAATGCTGAATCAAGCATTTCTTTACGGTTAGTGGCTGCTACCAGTAGAATGCGTGGTGTTTCGTTGTTATAGATCCCGTCCATCTCAGTCAACAGCTGATTCAAGGTCTGATCATATTCTCGCTGCTGTCCGCCCTCACGCTTACCGCCAATTACGTCAATTTCATCTATGAAAATAATAGCGCTTTGCTTGTTTTCCTTAAGGGCGCGGGTACGGGCATCCTTAAACAAATCGCGGATACGGCCGGCACCGACACCTACGTACATTTCTACAAACTCACTGCCTGATGCTGCCACAAATACAGAGTTTGTATAATGTGCTGCTGCTCTAGCCATAAGGGTCTTACCTGTTCCTGGAGGGCCTGTAAGCAGAATCCCTTTCAAAGGCCGAATCCCGAATTTGCTGATTTCCTCATGCCGGATCAAAAAATCCAACGCTTCACGAAGCTCCTGTTTTGCATTGTCTTGCCCGCCAATTTCTTCAAAAGTAAGCTTTGAAGGTCCATCCTTCTTGCGTTTTTTCCCGGCACCTGCATTTACCGCAAGTCCGCCTCTTAAATGAGCAATGATAAGTAAAGCCGTGAGCATCCCAGCAGCAATTACAATCGGGAATATATTAATGCCTAGAAAAGCCATAAAAATAAACAAGACAGGAACAAATCCGATTAGAATTTCTTTAAGGTATTTAGGCATTATTCCATACCCCCAATGTCGCAGGTTTACGCGGCAAAATAATAAATTTGCTTTCTTTTCCATTACTCAAGCTTACATAGACATTATTGTCATCAATTTCTGTTGAGGCTATCACATTTTTATATTGTGGATATTGCGCTTTGAGTCCATCAAGTTCTGTGGGTATAAGTGTATATTTACGGCTCTCCATAGCTTCGGCTACAGAGAACATCGCTTTATCCCAGTATTCATCCAGCAGTTCACTGGAGTTCTGTTCTACATCAAGTTTTAGTGTACGTCCATCAATCATCGATTTTCCTTCTTGGGAGACGTACTGAACCAGTTCACGTAATTTCGTGCCTGGCTGGAGATCAAGTTTCAAAGTGACCTCATTGCGGTTAATACTGATATGAGAATTATTGACGCCCTCATATTGAGATACAATCTTCTGAAGTGGTTCCTGCATTGCAAACTGACGATACAAAAAGAAGCCACCAAACAATAGAGTAGCCGACAGTAGAGACGTTATCAGCACAGGTACAAGACGTAATTTCAAGAAACGTCCTCCTCTCAAAGATGACAAAATATAAAGCTCATTATAATAATTTATAGCTACTTGAGAGCTCATCAGAGAGACTGAAGTCTCTTATTGCTGTTCTAATTACAAGTAGTAGTATATCACAGGTGTATATACTAATTTCAAAATAAATGTGAATATATTTAAAATTTAATTTTTTAAATATTTCCATCAATACCAAATAAATTCCTCACTTTCGACAAAACTGGCCTTGATTTTTAATCAATCGGCCTATTTTCGTATGTGAATTTAAGAGAATATTCGGTGATAACTACCCATTCAGTATATCACTTAGTATATCACTTTTGTACATCAAATAAATGTAAACAAGCGAACTTATAATAAGTTCGCTTGTTTACTATGCCACCCTTAATTTCCTTATGTTCAGCTTAACTTTTAGGTAAACTGTAACCTTCGCCCATTCGGGACCCATCCGAAAAGCGATAAAATTGATAATAATACCGACCGCTCTGATTATAAAAAAGCTGCCAAGCATACTCTCCGTTATATACTCCCGGCAGCAAGCGTTCAATCGTTATGTCCGGAAGATCAGCTTTGATAATGCCGCGTATTTGGGCTTCCGAGGTTCCTTTACTTAGTTCCTCAGCAAACACTGCGTCGTCGCCTTCAGCAAATTTTCCATCTACCGTAAAGCGGACCCAGACCATAAGAGCAGTCCCGGCTTCATTTTTCCCAGTTAATACCCAGTACACTGCATTTTCATCCCAAACCGATTTTTGTGCTTTGGTTACCTCTGTTAGACCCGCTCTGGTTTTGGCAACATCCTTAGCGATATCACGCTCGTTCCATTGATCTTTCATAATATAGGCATAGAACTGGATAAGTCCAAACCCCAGGAGCAGAATCAGAACTGACCCCAGGAGGATCCATTTTTTCCTTTTCTTCAAGGTACAGCTCCCTTTCTAGTAATATATCTTTTTTGATTATATAACACACCCGCGCGTTTATCCAAAATTTCATAATTTTCTAGCTTTCCCAGCCTTAAAAATACACAAAAGGCCGCAACTTTTGCTAAAAGCAAAAAGTCGCAGCCTATTATTTATTCGTTATTCTCCAGACTTAACGCTTCAATAAACCTTCGAAGGCTTCTTGCGCTTTACGCCGGATAGCTTCCTCATCCAGGGTTAAGCATTGTCCATGCTTGATGACCTGTTTACCATTCACCCACACATGCTCAACATCCTTAGCGCTAGCAGAGTAAACTGCATGAGACAACAGATCTGTGTGTGGCAGCAAATGTGGCTGATCGATATCAATAGCAATGAAATCTGCTTTCATCCCTACAGCAAGTCTGCCTACATTATTTAAAAAGATGGACTGCGCGCCATATTCTGTAGCCATACGCAGAGCCTCTGGAGCTGGAACAGCCGTTGGATCACCGCTGACACCCTTATGAATGAGAGCTGCAAGCCGCATCTCTTCAAACATATCCAAGTTATTGTTGCTTGCCGCGCCATCCGTGCCAAGAGACACCTTCACACCAGCTTTTAGAAGATCAGTAACCCGAGCCACTCCGCTAGCCAGCTTCAAATTACTGCCCGGATTATGAGATACACCCACATTATGGCGAGCCAAGATCTCAATCTCTTCATCATTTAAATGAACACCATGTGCAACTATCGAGGGACGTGTGAACATTCCAAGCTTCTCTAAGTGAGCTACAGGACGCAACCCGTAATCCGCCACATTTTGTTCCACTTCACGTTTCGTTTCGGACATATGCGTATGCATCGGTAAATCCAGATCATGCGCTGCCTGCACGAACTTAACCAGGAAGTCCGGAGGGCAAGTATAAGGGGCGTGCGGCGAGATCATAGTAGTAATTCTACCTTCAGCCTTTCCATGCCAGTTACGGGCAAAAGAAATCGCTTCCGCAAGCTTGTGATTCTGTACATCCTCTGGACATAAGCCGATCACACCACGCATCAATACGGAACGGATACCTGATAACTCAGCTACCTCGGCTACTCGGTCCATATGATCATACATATCGAGGAAGGTCGTAGTTCCACCCTTCAGCATTTCCAATACAGATAAGGAGGTTCCCCAGTATACATCATCACCGGTGAACTTTTCCTCCATCGGCCACATCTTCTCCTGAAGCCACACTTGTAGCGCTAAATCATCTCCATATCCACGCAGCAAAGACATCGCCGCATGACCATGTGTGTTTACAAGTCCAGGCATGAACAGCAGACGGCTGCCATCAACCACTTGCACTCCAGCTTCCATCTGAGGCTCTTCTTTTCCTATGTAAGTGATTAAATCATCTTCAATAGTCATATATCCACTCAGAACCGGCTCATCCGTTCCCGGAGTCAGAAAATACCCGCCCTTAATTATCGTTTTATTGTTGTTCATGTTCGCTTTCTTCCTTTCCATCCCGCAAGTAATAAGCAAGACTTTGCAGATCAGTTGTAAAATCAGCTGCATGCACCCGGATATTCGGTGGTGTCTTCAGAATCACAGGGGCAAAGTTCAAAATCGCTTCAATCCCAGAAGAAATGAGAATATCTGCTACATTTTGAGCTTCTGAATCAGGTACGGTAATAATGGCAATGCGAATACCTTGCTCACGAATTGTGCTGCCTAGTTCATCCATCGGTTGCACAGTAAGGGAGTTGATCTTACGTCCAACCTTAGGAGCGTACGAATCAAATATAGCCGTGATTTTCATAGTATCTTTGAGATATGCATTGTAATTAGACAAGGCATGTCCGAGATTACCTGCTCCAACTAAAGCTACATTAAGCTGTTGATCCAGCTTCAGGATATGACGGATTTTCTCAATAAGATACGTTACATCATAGCCGATACCTTTTCTGCCGAAGTCACCAAAATATGCTAAATCCTTACGAATCTGTGCGGGATTAAGATCAAGCTTTTGTCCAAGTTCCTGAGAGGAAACTGTTAATATTTCGCGATTCTGGAGATCATTCAAAAAACGCAAGTACACAGGCAGTCTGCGAACAACGGCTTCTGATATTTTATCCGATTTCATATTTTTCCTCCTAAAAATAGTAATGTTCTTGTGAAAATCCATATTCAAACGTCTACCTCTCCTTATTAAGGACGGTACTGTAACACACCGCCCTTAAGGATAAGGAGGAGCTAAACTGAAGACGAGCGTTTTAAGAAGCGCCGCCATCCTCTAGCCATTCCGCTATGCGAGGGACCATTTGATCAGTAAGCATATGCTCCATTTTGGGACCAGGCAATGAATAAAGGAAATACTTCCCGTAATGAGATTCAATAACCCTTGTATCATAAACAATAACTATTCCGCGATCCTGCGCCGTGCGAACCAGTCTTCCGAATCCCTGCTTAAAACGAATAACCGCTTGAGGAACAGATAATTTCATGAACGGATTCTTCTTCTGGGCCTGCAATAACTCCGACTTCGCTTCCGCCAACGGGTGATTCGGTGGTTGAAACGGAAGTCTCACGATGGCCAGGCAAGTCAGTGCTTCACCTGGAATATCTACACCTTCCCAGAAGCTGCTCGTCCCCAGCAATACGGATGCTGCACTGTCCTGAAAGCGGCGGATCAGCTTGCTCCGGCTGCCACCTTCCACGCCTTGACCAAGCACCGTAATCTCTTGTGAGGCCAAAGCCTCTTTAAGCGGATCATATACCTGACGCAGCATTTTATAAGAAGTAAACAGAACCAGCATCCGCCCACGTGTTGTTTTAGCAGCTTCCGATAATGACTGTACGAGTGTATCGACAAATCGAGCATCGCCCACACTCCCCTTCACACTAGGAAAATCACGCGGTATAACTAGCAGTGCCTGCTCGCGATACTTAAAGGGAGATGGAAGGAGTGAGGTCATTAGACGTCCCTCTTCTACAGCTTCGTTAAGTCCGAGATTATCAATCATAAATTGAAAAGATTTATCTACAGATAGCGTCGCCGAGGTAAGCACGATGCTTTTTTTCTTATCGAAGAACAACTCTTTAAGCTGGCTGCTAACATCCACAGGGACGGCATACAGCTGTAGTGATTTGCTGCGGTAATTTCCATTTGCCTCCAGCCAATATACTACATTATCGTCATTCAGCCCCATAAAGAATCTTACTTGCTCACGTATGGAAGCCAAATCTTTAAATAAACCGCTAATATCAGTAACAAGGCTGTCTGCTGAGGATTGGCTTTCCTGGTCACGCATCTCGTTAAGCATTTTATCACCCTTACGGATGATGTCGCTTAACGTCAGATTCATAGTGTTCTCTAGCGCAACCAATTCATCCCAATCCTTCGGCTTACGGGCGGGAAGCAACCGCATAACCAGTTGTCCCGCTTCTCCTGCCCCTGCATCACTGCGTTCCGGCAATAGGCTGAACAGCTTGTCGCTGAGTGCATCCCAGGTTTCTTTGACGGTAAGCAGATCCGGGTAGATCCGATCGATGACTCCGCTCCATTCTGAAGCCTCTTCACTGCCTGACGACTGTAATATCTGACGCAGAGCAGGAAGCTGTCCGTTTCGGCTATCTTTATACAGTCGCGATAACGTGTGTGCCACAGTGAAATGCTTCATATGCATGCCAAGATGTTTACCAGCCACATCTTCTAAATGATGTGCTTCATCAATGACAAGATGCTCGTAAGCCGGAAGCAGCTGGTGCCCAGCCTTAACATCTGCGAATAGCTTGGAGTGGTTCGTAATAACCACGTCAGCAATCCCAGCTTCATGCTTGGCCCTATGATAATAACATTTGCGGAACCAAGGACAAGAACGGCCCAGACAGGAATCGGTATCGCTTGCCACCGTCTCCCAGAAGTCACCGCCCCGGCCGCTTAAATTCAGCTCTTCATCATCCCCTGATTCACTTTGAGTGAGCCATACAATCATCTGAGCGGCAGTAAGCGCATCTTCCCTTGGGCTTATAAAGTCCTTCTTATTAATTTTATGCTCAAACTTACGCAGACACAAATAATGCCCTCTTCCCTTAAAAATAGCAGCTTTAAACGGAAAAGGAACTACCTGCGTTAACAAAGGGATATCCCGCTCGCGCAATTGGTCCTGCAGATTAATGGTATGAGTGCTGACCATGACTTTTTCATTGGTGCGAACGCTTTGATAAATGGCAGGCAACAAATAACCGAGCGATTTACCGGTTCCTGTGCCCGCTTCGATCAGTAGGTGTTTGTCTTCGGCAAGTGCCGTCATCACCTCATTGATCATAATATCCTGAGCTTCCCGGCTTTCATACTGCGGTAATGTGTCTTTAAGTCGTTTGGTTACTTCGTCCATATAATCAGTAAAAGATAAATTCGCTAGCGGATTCTCAGCATGCTCATCTCTAGGTGGCGCTAACTCCGTCCAATCTCCTACTGCAAGCGCTAATTGACGATAGAAAGTCAGATCACCTTCGGGCTGTAGCGTTTCCGCTTCCCGCTCTCGCAGCAGACCATCAAAGTACCAGCCCAGATCACTATCCTCTTCGGTAAACAGCTCACAGAGTCTCTGGATCGTAAGCAGCGGCAGCTCGTAGAGCTCCTCCAGACATTTCAGCAGCACTAAAGCAGTCGCAAGTGCATCACTATCTGCCTGATGCGGACGATCATGTGTCACTCCAAAATGAGCACTGACAGAGCCAAGTTGATAAGATGTGAGCGAAGGAAAGCAAATTTTCAGAAAATCAATCGTATCCAAAATCCGCCCTTGAAATGGCAAATAACCACAACGATCTAAAGCATTTTGTAAAAAATGGAAGTCGAAAGCGACATTATGCCCTACAAGCACAACATCATCCAAGAGCGGAACAAGCTCCATCATCATCTCATCCAGCTCAGGCGCATCCTTAACATCATCATCGGTAATCCCCGTCAGACCTGTTATAAAAGGAGGAATCGGCGTTCCGGGCTTGACATAGGAACCATATACCCGGGAGATGGACCGGTCTTCTTCTATAATTGCAAGGCCAACCTGGATAATTTCACCCACGGATTGGGTTCCTGTTGTTTCAAAATCAAGCACGGCAAATTTCATTATAATTCTATTCCCTTTCAATTGAGACTCTTAATCAGCATAACAGAAGTTGCGAAAAAAGGCGATGCACACCACTGGTTCAGGGGATGCATCGCTTGAATGGAAATTTCCAAAACCGTTATTCTTTTACAAAAGGGAAACCAGCTGATTTCCAAAATGCAGCTTCCCTCCACGACGGCGGCATACCTCTAAGTTAACGTTTGGTTCCGGAAGCGCAGGGTCATGCTGCAAAGCAAGATCAAATAATTCCTGCGCTTCATTGAAACGTTCCTGTGAGGCTCGTATGCAGCCTAAAGCATTATAAACCATGGCTTTCAGCTTGGTTTCCCGTATCAAGCCCAGCATATGGTTCAGATGACCCCAAGCGGCCTCACCGTCACCTTCCTGCAGATAAGAGATGGCTAAATATAATCGAGCAGCCAAGCTATCCGGGTATTGCGCAATAACTTCTTTAAACTGATCAATACACTTTCCATACATCAGCAGCTTATAATACCCCTGACCTCTTACAAAGGAATCCATACATAGCTCTGGTGCTTCCTGTTCCGGCACTTCCTCTTCGACCACTGCTGTAAAATCCGCACTTTCGCGAAAGGAACTAAGCTTCTCAGCAAAAGCGAGCCATTCATCCATCACTTTGTCGCTCAGTCTATGCAGCATATTATAATTGCATAAAAGCTCGTTCCGGCGGGCACCCTCCGCTGTAGGGTAATCTGTTACGATCTCCTGAAGCACCTTGTTCATTTCAGCAAACAAATGTTGAAACATGGGCGATCCCCCCTTACTGAAGATGAAATCAGTTCAGCTTGCCTGACTTCATTTTCTGCGAGATCGGGGTCTTTCATCCCTGCCATTCATTACATGGCGTAAGTCCTTACATTAAGCGATTGTAGCATGCAATTCATGATCAGCCAGCTTCACTGGTTTGTTATTCTCATCCACGAATACCACCGTTGGCTTATGTGACTCCAGTTCTTCCGAGGACAACATCGCATAGGAAATGATAATTACTGTATCGCCCGGCTGAACAAGACGAGCTGCGGCACCATTAAGACAGATCACTCCGCTTCCGCGCGGTCCAGGGATTACATAGGTTTCCAGTCGCGAACCATTGTTGTTATCCACAATTTGAACTTTTTCATTCTCAAGAATGTCCGCGGCTTCCATCAAGCTCTCATCAATGGTAATACTGCCCACATAGTTTAAATTCGCTTCCGTTACTGTTGCGCGGTGAATTTTGGATTTCATCATATGTCTAAACAAGTGCAGCAACCTCCTTTGGAATAAATACATTATTATCAATCAAGCGTGTTCTGCCAAACTTCACGGCGAGCGCTATTATAATTTCCCCATCCACTTCTGATAAAAGAGCTTCATCCTCTAATCCTTCAAGATCAGGGAATGTTAAGATCTCCGCATAATCAATCACCGCTAGAGGAGAGCTGGAAATAACCGATGTCAACAATTCCCGCACTTCAGCAACGGTTGTTACTTTTCCTTCTTCAATAGACTGACGTGCTTCACGTAAGGAACGAGATAACACCAATGCCTGACTACGCTCCTCTGGAGACAAGAATACGTTACGTGAGCTGAGTGCAAGTCCATCCCCTTCACGAACGATCGGACAAGGAATAATTTCGACATTCATATTAAGATCGGACACCATTCGGCGAAGCACAGCAACTTGTTGAGCATCCTTCAGCCCAAAGAAAGCATAATCCGGCTGTACGATATTGAAGAATTTATTAACCACTGTGGTTACACCATCAAAATGCCCAGGGCGGGAAGCCCCACAAAGACGGGTAGTAAGCTCCGATACCGAGACCGTAGTCCGAGTAGGCTGCGGATACATTTCTTCCACACTGGGGATAAATACAATATCTACTCCCTCACGTTCAGCGAGTTCCAAATCACGACGCTCGTCACGCGGATAGGAATCATAATCCTCGTTTGGCCCGAATTGCAAAGGATTCACAAAAATGCTCATTACCACTGTGTTGCTCATTTCTCCAGCCCGGCGAAGCAGACTGGCATGTCCGTCATGCAAGTATCCCATCGTAGGAACGAACCCAATCGGGGCGTGCCCGCCTTGTCTCATATACTCCAAAGCTTCGCGCAGCTGCTCAATGCTTCTGACGACTCTCATTTATTTCCCTTCCTTTCTTGCAGCGCCATATAAAGATTCCAAAACCGTTTCATCTGCATTAAAAACGTGACTTTCATCTGGGAAGGAACGTTCCTTCACTTCCTTCACATATTGGCTGATGCCCTCACGGATTACATTACCCACATCCGCATAGGTTTTGACAAAACGTTTCTCACGGTAAGGTGAGGCATACCGCAGCAAATCATGGAAAACCAATACCTGTCCATCACAGTAACGGCCTGCACCGATCCCAATGGTTGGGATGCTAAGCGCTTCAGAGATCGCTTGGGCTACTTCTTCCGTTACCAGCTCCAGAACGATTGCAAAAGCACCTGCGGCCTCAAGCGCCTTAGCTTCATCCATCAGGCGTTGCGCATCTTTGGCATCTTTGCCTTGAATCCGGTAGCCACCAATCATATTCACGGATTGCGGAGTAAGCCCGATATGTCCCAGTACAGGGACTCCCGCAGCTACCACCGTAGCTACAGTCTCACAAATCTCGAGTCCACCTTCCATTTTGACGGCATGAGCCCGCCCTTCCTGCATTAATCTGCGCACTCCCCGCAGAGTTTCATCTACACTTCCGTGATAAGTCATAAATGGCATATCCGCCACGATAAAGGTGCTTTGTGCTCCTCGAGTTACCGAGCGGGTATGGTACACCATATCTTCAATCGTTACCGGTAAAGTTGTATCGTATCCAAGGACTACATTCCCAAGAGAGTCACCAACCAAAATAAGGTCGATACCTGCTTCTTCTGCAAGAACTGCAGACGGATAATCATAAGCGGTCAGCATGCTCAGTGGCACACCTTCTGCTTTCATTTTTTTCATTTTTACAATATTTAGCGCTTGTTTGTTTGCCATTTCTCTTTTCGTCCTCCTTTTTTAAGTAACCTGCCCGTAAAAATCGCAACAAAAAAACCTTTTAGCAATCATTTGCTAAAAAGGTCCGAAGGGCAAAAAAGAGTCACTTGCGATCGTCCCTTCTGTCTCGGTCCTTACGGCTCAGAGCAGAATCCAACGTAACCGTCAAACGCAGTTATGAAGGTATTTCCAATAATAAAAATATAAAAAAGTTCTTCAGTTCAAGAGTACAGTTCGTTAAACGATACCGCCTCCGACCCATAGTATAACAAAAAAAGCTCGGAATTACACGAAAAAAATATGACAAGGGATGATACCCTTGTCATATAAAAAATATTATAAAAGTTCAATTTCACCTGAGCATACGTTAGAGATCTCTCCTAAGCTGTTTTTAAGCAGCAGACCACCTATTTCATCCAAACCTACTACCACACCTTCGGAACGCCCCTGAGGGCTATTCAGTGCGATCTGGCGACCCAAAGTCACTGACATGGACTCCCAGAGCTCTTTGATGGGTTTAAAACCTTGCTTCATGTACAAATTGTAATGCATCTCCAGCTCGTCCAAAACCGCTTTTACCAGCTCAGAACGGTCAACTGGAGCACCGCCCCGCTCAATCCGAAGTGAAGTCGCGACCTCCTGCAGATGATCAGGATAATCTTCCTCTGTCATGTTCGCGGAAATGCCAATTCCAGCAATGCAATAATGAAGCTCCCCTTCTCTTAGAGAAGATTCCAGTAAAATCCCACAAATCTTACGACCGCCTGCGAGCAGATCATTCGGCCATTTGATGCCGGCATCTACACCTGTTACCCGTCGAATTGCCTTACAGACGGCAACCCCAGCCAGCAATGTCAGCTGCGGAGTCTCCGACAAGGGTAATTGGGGCCGTAACACAATACTCATCCAAATACCCTTGCCACGGGGAGAAAACCACTTTCTTCCCATTCGGCCTCGGGCGCCCGTCTGTTCTTCCGCGATGACAGTTGTCCCTTCCGGCGCGCCGTTCTCCGCTAAAAACTTAGCTTCTTCTTGAGTGGACACCACAGATTCCAGCAACTGAATGACGCCTACCCAATTCGAAGCGGAGGTCTCTCGCTTCAGCTCAGTTAGCGACAGCGCTTTATCATCGCTCATGTCTATCCATCCTTTTTGCTTCAAGCAGTAATAATTGTTTATCGTTAGGTAAATCACCTGAAGCGACCGCTTGCAGGAGTCCATTTAACATTTTGCCTAGCCATGGTCCCGGACGTTTGTCCAAAGCCCCCACCAGCTCATTGCCTGTAATCTCAAGCTCTGAAAGGCTGGTTAGCGGCATTTGAGCGATCCATTCTCTTGCCGCTTGTACATTTACAGCGGCAGGTGTTGTTGAGGCCTCTGTCGATTCCACGACGGAAAAGGCAGAAGAGGCCGCCGGTGAAACCACAGCGGGAAGTGCAGGTGCGGCGGCTGGCAGGATCGCCAGCAGCGAGAGCCACCCTTCGGCGGCTTCCACGCCGAAGGCCAGCACGGCGGCGATCCATTGCCGCCGCAGACCTTCCATGCCGCCCGTACCCGGCGGCATGGCCTCTATCGCAGCGGTCCAAGCTTCGCGGACCCGCAGCACCTGGACGACGCCGCTCCGCGTCGTCCCCGAGAACGTCCATGCCCGCAGCAGCACATCGGCCTCTTGGGCCGATTGCTTCAGGGCATGGAGGAGAAGCGCCCACCGCAGGCGGGCGCTCTCCAGTTCCCCGATCCCGGCCGTTAAGGCGGCAGCAGCCGCCATATCGGTTCCGGTCCAGGGGAACGGGGCTTTGCCGCGCGCCAGCAGCTCGCAGCGCGCTAGCATGCCGAGGCCGCGCAGAGGATGCGGCCCCTCGACGATGCGGTCCAGCTCCGCGCGGACACGCTCCACAGCAATATGCGCCAGCTTATCCCGCTGGCGCATCAGGCCCCTCCACGTGTTCTTCGCGATGGAGAAATCCAGCACCGATGCAAAACGAATGCAGCGAAGCATGCGAAGCGCATCTTCGTCAAACCGCTCCTCCGCATCGCCTACACAGCGAATCACCTGCAGCTGTAGATCCTTCTCACCCTCAAAAGGATCAATAAGTTCCCCATTTAATCCACAGCAAATCGCGTTGATCGTGAAATCACGACGACGAAGATCCTCCTTCACATCGTTGACGAAAAAAACATGCTCTGGACGACGGTGGTCTACATAACCACTTTCTGTCCGGTATGTTGTCACTTCAAACGCACAACCATCCTGTATCACGGTGACCGTACCATGAGCTAATCCTGTTGGCACACTGCGCGCAAAGATAGCTATCACTTCCTCCGGCAGTGCTGAGGTTGTAATATCCATATCATGCACTGGCCTACCCAACAGCTCATCGCGAATACATCCTCCAACCCAATAAGCCTCGTGACCATTTTGGGTTAACTCGGAAATTACAATCTCCGCTGCAATTGCCATCGCAGAAGGTGCCATTGTCCATTCCATATATGACTCCTTACCCCCGAACCGGGTCCAGTCCAAGTACCTTGCGCCCCAGCACCCGGTAATAAATATCTTCATATTGTTTCGTTATCGAATCCTTACAGAAATCTTTGCAGGCTGTTTGTAGACAAGCTTCTCTGAACTGTTGCACCATACGTTCATCCGACAGGAGCTTAACTGCATATTTAGCCATAGCCGTTGTATCGCCAATCGGTGCAAGGAATCCAGTCTTTCCATGCTCTATAAGCTCAGGGATGCCTCCGGTTTGCGAGCCAATCGTCGGTACGCCGCAAGCCATTGCTTCCAGAGCAACCAGACCAAAGCTTTCCTTCTCGGAAGGTAGCAGAAGCAGATCAGCTAAAGAGATCACCTGAGCGATTTCATCCTGCCTTCCCAGAAAACGAACTTTATCTTCCAGACCCATTTCGCTAATTTTGGCTTGAATTTTGGGAAGATCCGGACCTTCACCTACAAGCAGCAGGCGTGAAGGCAGTTCACGATTCACTTTTGCAAAAACGTCAACAACATCGCTGACTCTTTTTACAGGACGGAAATTACTGATATGCATCAGAATCTTCTCATCAGGCGCTGCGAAATCTCCCCGCAGATCCGTTACATCACGCGGATAATAGACCCGATGATCCACAAAGTTATAAGTGAGATCAATGTCGCGGGTAATATCGAGTACGTCCCGTGTTTCTCTAATAAGATCCTGAGAGACCGCTGTAACGGCATCACTTTCATTAATCCCCAGACGAATCAAATCTTTAAGCGATTCATCCTGACCAAGCACCGTTATATCCGTACCATGCAAAGTCGTTACAACCTTCATATCGTTCCCAAGCATTTGCTTTGCAAGGAAAGCACACACTGCGTGTGGCACTGCATAGTGAACATGGAGAAGATCCAGATTTTGCATTTTGGCAACCTGAGCCATCTTCGTAGCAAGCGCTAGATCGTACGGAGGATAGCGGAATACATAATAATCGTTTACTTCTACCTCATGGTAAAAAATATTTTTCTGAAACGTTCCCAATCGGAACGGGATACTATGTGTAATAAAATGAACTTCATGACCCTTCTCGGCCAAGAGTTTACCTAATTCAGTCGCAACTACGCCTGAACCGCCAAGAGACGGATAACAGGTAATTCCTATTTTTAGCATACGATCCATCTTCCTGTCTCCTTCTTCTCCAGTATTGATTCGTGTAATGAATCATCTATTGTTTGTCGGCCGCTTTCAAAAAAGCGAAGCGAACACCGTTTCTTTCAAAATCACACAGGACTTCATTTCTCTAAGCTGTTCAAAAAAAGCTCTCAGGAGCGCAATGGCGTATTAATTCCAAGCGCTCCTGGATCAATCATAATCAGCTTATTATATTATCATACAAACTTCGTTATATCCGTTCCTTAAGTAAACAATTCCACCGTATGAGGTACCTTGGTTGCAAACCCTTCTGCATAAGGAATCAGCCTGCGCTGGCCAAGCAGCATATCTCTCGAACGGACTCGTTCAATGTAGCCTTCCGTTAACGGTGTGGATACAGCATCCTCACCCGGAGGTTTGGTGAACTGCGAGCGATAGCAGGACAACGCCTGCTCCTTCAAGCCATATTGCTCAGTAACATCAACAATAAGATCGGTACGTCCTAAATCATTGATAAAATAGAAGTACAGCTGTGAAGCAGGAATTGCCGGCTTGTCCGGCATATATTTACGTAGCTTGGCATTAAAAACAGCCTCTTCCACCAGCTTGCTACAGGCGATATGATCGGGATGACGATCCTCCCAATAAGGAGCAAAAACTATCGTAGGAGAAAAGCGGCGAATTTCAGCAGTCACAGCCGCCACATGCTCTGCTGTAATAAAAAGCCCTCTATCTGGCAGACCCAGGTTTGTCCGCACGGATGCTCCGAGAAGGTCTGCAGCTTGCTGCGCTTCTTGCTTGCGAAGTTCTACTGTACCGTTCGATGACATTTCCGCGGCTGTTAAATCGCAAAGTCCCACCTTAAGTCCCGCAGCGGTATGTTTCGCAATTGTTCCTGCCATACCAATCTCCGCATCATCTGCATGCGCACCAAATACAAGAATGTCCAGCTTCATTCATCAACACCCGGTTTGTATTTGTGAACCAGTGCACGCCAAGCAAAATCACCACGATCAATCGCCTTCACAAGAACCTCCGCTGTGGCAATATTCGTAGCTACCGGTATCCCGTATACGTCACACAGACGAAGCAGAGCTGAAATATCAGGTTCATGTGGCTGCGCCATTAATGGATCCCGCATGAAAATAATAAGATCCAGTTCATCCTGTGCTACCATGGCACCGATTTGCTGATCTCCACCTAATGGACCAGACATGTAACGATGAATTTTTAAGTTAGTTACATCCATAATCCGTTGGCCAGTAGTCCCTGTAGAAAATAGTTCATGACCTTCAAATACATGTTCATAAGCTAATACAAAATTTACGATTTCATCTTTTTTACGATCGTGGGCAATAAATGCGATCTTTAACATGGTGTTCTCTCCTGTCTATTCTATAAAGTGCTCGAATCCATAGATCAAGCCTGTATATCCCATTACCTTTTCAATACCCATCTTAACGCCTGGCATATATCCTGCACGCTCATAAGAATCATGGCGAATCTTCAAGGATTGTCCGAATCCACCAAAAATCACTTCTTCTTGAGCAAACACACCAGGAAGACGGACACTATGTATCCGGAATCCGTTATAGTAACCACCACGGGCACCTTCAATGGTTTCTTCCTCTTTAGGATTACCTTGACGAAGTTCCTCACGAACTTCCGAAATCATCTCTGCGGTTTTGACCGCAGTTCCGGATGGAGCATCCAGTTTCTGGTCACCATGATACTCTATAATTTCCAGATGCGGGAAGTACTTTGAAGCTTGTGCCGCAAATTTCATCAATAGAATAGCTCCAATGGAGAAATTCGGAGCAATAAGTCCGCCAATCCCCTGTTCTTGACACTGCTTGTCCAGTTCCACCATCTGCTCCGGTGTGAATCCGGTTGTACCGATAACCGGACGCACTCCGTACTTAATAGCTAGCGCTGTATTCGTATACGCTGACTGCGGTGTAGTGAAATCGACAAGGACATCTCCGTTGCTTCCCGCGAGGGCGGCCTCAAGATCAGAAGTTACAATAACGCCTGAGTCTTCCAGACCTACCAGACGCCCTGCATCAATATCGCCCGAAGAACGATCTACTGCTGCTGCTAACTCCAGCTCTTCGTCCTGCAATACAAGTTTAACAACCTCTTTACCCATTCTTCCGCCTGCGCCGGATACAACGACCCTGATCTTGTTATTCATATTTTTTCCATCCTCGCTCTCACTAGTTATATAGTTATTGCATATACGATTGTATGGATTTCTGAAGGTCTCTCATCAATTCCCGCAAGCCAGAATCATCCGGATGTAACGAAATCACTTCTTTTAAGGCAGTCATAGCTTGTAAATGTTCATTCACTCGACTATGCGCGATAGCAAGCCATACATAAGCATCCCCATATAATGGATCAAGGGTAATAGCCTCTTTGAGCAGTGTAATCGGATGATAAGGGTTGCGAGTTTTGTTATCTTCATCTTCTATCAACCGTTTGGCTTCTTGTACATGCATCATAGCCTGCAAATGCTGCAGATGCAGACTATACTCAGGTTTGCTGGTGTCCAGCTTTACAGCAGCCTGAGCATGAACTAAAGCTTTATCTAGCATACCACTGCGGGCATACGTTATGGAACAACGATATCTAACCTCGGCATCAGCAGGGCTTGCTGCAATTGCAGACTCGAAGCAAACAATAGCTTCGGCAAAGTCACTGCGTAATATCGAGCGGTAGGCCTCTCTTACATAATCCTTATGATCCATATACACACCATCCTCACGGCTAAATCCCGTTCGTTTGGTACAGCATATGTTATAGAGGCCTAATCGGTGTCTTTCGGCGTCCAACGTCCCGCATCACGGGTATTAAATTTATGCATTACCTTATTATGCGCTTCCGTCAGGTCTATCCCGAGAGAATTTGCAAAACAAACGGTAATAAACAGAATATCTCCCAGTTCAAGTTCAATGGAATTCTCAGCTTCATCAGACTTCTTAGGCTTCTCGCCGAACTCATGATTGACCTCTCTAGCCAGTTCTCCGACTTCCTCGGACATGCGGGCCAGCATAGAGAGTGGACTGAAGTACCCTTCCTTAAACTGCGATATATAAGCGTCTACTTCACGCTGTATGTCACCAAGACTTTTGTCCATAAAATGTAACTTCTCCCCCTCTGTATATCTTGCCTTCTGTTTGCCCCTATGTTATCGTAAAGACGTTTTGAAGACAATCTTTTTTGAATATTTTAACACACGCAAGAAAAGGTATACTTATTATAGGAAAAGAAAAACTGCCTACAAAAGGCCTAACGAGGGATTTCATGAATTCAAAAAAGGTAATTACAATCAGCAAGACAGTCGCTCCCATCTTGCTCGGAGCCGCAGTATATGCCTTCGGGCTACTGTATTTCATCATTCCTAATCAGTTGATGGAAGGCGGCGTAACCGGGATCACACTTCTCCTTAATTATGCCTTTAGTATTCCCATCTTTTTATCCACACTGCTGATCAATCTTCCTTTGTTTCTGCTAGGCTGGAAAGTTCTAGGCGGGCGGCAAATTGTGTATACAGGTGTAGGGATTGGGGCATTGACCTTTTTCCTGTGGGTTTTCGAACGAATGATTACTGCGGGATGGATTATCCCCTTCAGTACCGAACACGACTTTATTCTTGCGGCACTGTATGCAGGAGTAACGCTTGGAACGGGGCTTGGGCTTGTATTCCGTTTTGGGGGTACAACAGGTGGTGTAGATATTGTCGCAAGAATTCTGGGACGGAATTTTGGTTGGAGCATGGGGCAGATTATTTTGGCCATCGACATTATTATTATTGGCTCTTCCATCCTCTACATTCCTAAAGAAAAAATACTTTACACACTCGTCGCAGTTTTTATCTCATCACGAGTTATAGATTTTATCCAAGAAGGCGCCTATGCTGCCAAGGCATTTACAATTATCAGTGATGAAGCACCACAAATTGCCGATCTGATTACAGCCGAAATGGACCGTGGTGTAACCCTCATCCCTGCCATTGGTGCTTATTCCAAGCAAGCCAAATATATGGTGTACTGTGTAGTCTCAAGGCAAGAAATCCGCCGGCTAAGTCTGCTGGTCAAATCCGTTGATCCACGCGCCTTCGTAATTATTAGTGATGTACACGACGTACATGGAGAAGGCTTTCGAGAAACCTAAATAAAAAGGAGTGTAGGCCATTTCAAGCCCACACTCCTTTTTGCTGTTTATAATTTCATCCTACGGAATCGGCTTCCAATTCTGATTCTGACCACGATACTTGCGATAGGCTACATAGGCTAACGCAGCTATAATGAAGCTTGCGGCTAACCCTCCCCAAATCCCAAATTCTTGCGATGCCAGCGGCAAGGACAAAGCAGGTTCATCCTTCTCTTTTCCGAACATTACTCTTACCGCATCCTGACCATAAGATACAATTTCAAGCAGGCGGGCACGTTCAACCTTTTGTGAGGACGAAGGAATGCCGGCCGCATATGAGAGCCAGGAATCAAAAGCATTCACAACTTCAGGCTGGCGGGAGACAATCACTGCCGGCCGGATGTTATCATACCTGCCCTGCAGTCTTTCCAGAGCTGTTTTCCAGCCCGCCAAATCATTTGCAACCGCACTTTGCTCCATCGCATTTAAATCCTCGCGAATCAGCTTGTAGTACTGAAGCCAAATAGGCTGGCGCGGATGATTAAGACTGTTGGCAGCTAGACGTAGCTTGGCGGCTGCCGCTTCCCATTGCTGTGGATTTATTTTCGCGCCTGCCACGGTAGCCTTCAGGTCCATAATGACCCCTGACAATGCATTAATACCCTCCACAGAGGTCATTCCTTCAAAGGATGAGGACACAAAGATCTTGGAGATCGCTTCGGTCTCCTGTCGGACCTTCATTACATCCCCTTCCAAAACATACCCATACAATGCCTCAGCAGCTTGTTCCAGCTGCTGCGCTCTGGTCTTTCCGCTCATTACTGCCAAACCGTTGCCCGAACTAACGTTGGCGCTTTGCTTCGAAGCTTTGCCAGACCCTTCACCAGCATCCCCTAGCGCTGCTGAAGCCTTTACAACATCCATACTGGACAGCAGCCAGCAGAATACTAGAACAACCACTACATAATATCTCCCGCGGAGCATGAGACATCCCCCTCCTACTTAAGAAGAAACGACGTTGTCGTCTTTTAAAGACGATATTCGTTTCTCGTAAAATTATAAGGATAAAGCATAGTATAAAACTTATACTTCTTATAATTCTAAATGTATGGCAGGGGGACAAGGGATAGAACTGTTTACTAACGTCTATTCTTGAACTGATAGATTGACTCTACCGGTCTTTGTCTTCTACTAAACAACCAAGCAGCTGCAACACTAAGCAGCGTAAGCGCCATTGTAAAGTACTGTACCTGTATAACATAATCGTTCAAAACAGAAGGTAACCACGGATAGATTCCGTAAGAATAATCCAGCATATCGTTGGCTAGTGTCCAAAGCAGGGCTAATGGAATCATTTTGCGGAAAGAAAAAAACCTTGCATAAATCAATGCTTCAACTGCCATCCCCGTATGGGAGATTACCAGCATCCAATCTTTCCAAACCAAAACATCACCGTGATAACCCCCGGCAAAAATAATACTCACTGCCCATATCCCGTACTTCACTGACGTAACGACCGCCAAAGCCTCAATAAGTTCCCTTACATTGTTTCCTGTGTAGCTTTTTGGAGGGAAGAGCATCAGCAACAGAGCCAAGGTAAAAAACAAACTTGCGGTTGGACTATCCGGAACAAATGGAAGCAGCCAGTGTGGATAATTAGCCGCAGTGAACTCCAGTTGATTGCCATACCATATGTAACCATAAATTGTACCCAGGAAATTTACGATAAATAACAACCAAATAATTCCCCGGTTCTTAAACAGTTTGTTAAACCAATGAACTGGCATACAGATTATTAACCTCCCCAAGTAATGGCACTTTGCATTTAGACATACAAAAACCTGACCGCATGCACGATCAGGTTGCGTTATCATTATTTTACTGTTCGCTTTTTTGTTTGGCAAGCCAGCCGGCCAAGGTATCAATATCCGCTTCTGATAGACCTGCTCCCAAGGCGGTATCGTACATTTTCGGCATCTGCCCTTGACCCTCTTTTATAATAGTAAGGATTGCTTCTTTGTCATGAGTGTCTCCAACTCCACGAAGTGAAGGTCCGCCCGCCCCTTTCAAATCCGCTGCGTGACAGGAGATACAAGTGGCTTGCTTGAAGAGCCCCATAGCAGGATCATCCTTGTCCACAATCGCTACTTCTTTTGGCTTAACGGCACTGGAGGTCGGAAGACCCTTTGCCCTGTTCTCCGCCGCCTTTTCTTCCCGTTGAACATCTTCAGGAATCTGATCCGTTTCAGCCATTTCATGTTTGTATTCAGTCCAGGCTGTATTGGTCAAATAAACAATTGCTGCAAGTGACAAGAACATTAAAGATGAAGCAATCGGCCTACGGTAAAAGCGACGCTCTCTACCCGTATCCAGAAAAGGAGCCAACAGAAGTGAACCAAAAGCTACACCAGTAACTCCTAGTGTACCCAGAACGATATAATCGCCCGAAGCATATGGGAGCTTCAAATACTGATAGAGGAACAAGAAATACCAGTCAGGAATCGGGATAACCGTAGCACTAGCATTTGCTGGAAACCCTAGCGGAGCTGGCTCTGAAATAGTAAGGACTAATATTCCTACAAGTACAACGACTCCGACCATCCATTCCTTCAGTAGAAAGTTAGGGATAAAGGCTTCCGATTTGCCGGGGTAAGCCGTGTAGTCCGGAGGTGTGATAAATCCGTTCCCTCTGCGAACTCTGGAATCACCGACATATACAACCTTTTCCTTAGAATTGTTTCCATGCGCCATCCGTATTCCTCCTCTCTCAGATTAACTTACAACGGTCCGGAAATCCCTTGTCTGCGGATCATAATAAAGTGTCCTACGAGCAGACTAAGAAGCACCGCTGGGAGGAAGAATACATGTAATGCGAAAAAACGAGTTAAGGTTTCGGCACCAACAATCGTTCCACCTTGCATCAGTTCCTTCAGCACCGGCCCCATCACTGGAACAGAATTGGCTATTTCAAGAGTTACCTTTGTTGCGAAATAAGCTTTATTATCCCAAGGCAACAAGTAACCTGTTAAACCAAGTCCCAACATTACGAAGAAAATCAGCATTCCAACTACCCAGTTCATCTCGCGCGGCGCTTTGTAAGAGCCTGTAAAGAAGACGCGCATTGTATGAAGGAACATCATAACAATTACTAGACTTGCGCCCCAGTGATGCATCCCGCGGACAATCTGTCCAAATGCAACACTTGTCTGCAAATACTCAACACTAGCATAAGCATTAATAATGTCCGGAACATAATACATCGTTAAGAACATACCTGATAAAATCTGTATGACTGTAATAAAAAAGGTCAGTCCGCCAAAGCAATACACGAACGCAGAGAAATGATGGGCCGGATTAACATGCTCAGGAACCTCGTGATCGGCCACGTCTCTCCAAATCGGCGTAACATCCAGACGTTCGTCAATCCAGTTATAGACATTTTTAAACATCAGAACTACGCCTCCTCACGAGCTACTGTATTTGGCACAATGTCTCCCAAAAGCACCCACCCGTTATCGAATTTCGTTTTATACTGGTCAAGCGGCTTAGGAGCAACTTCGAGATTTTTGCCAAGCTTTGTATAACGTGCACCATGGCAAGGGCAGTGATATTCGTCCGGATGAGCTTTATCGTTGTTCCACCCGACCGTACATCCCAAATGTTTACAAATCGGTGAAAGCGCATAAATATCACCCTTCGCGTCTTTCCGGATCCACGCAGTGAGTGTCGCTGTACTGTCGTACCATCCGTCCTTCTGTTTCAATTCAAAAGTAAATTCCTGGGGCTCTTCGGTGATTTTGCTTATCTCAGCAACCTTGATAAAATCTCCAGCACCCTTCTTATGTAATATCGGATCCACGACAAAACGGACCATGGGGAGAATTGTACCCGCCCCCATAAAAGCAGTGGCGCCACCAAGCGTGTAGGTCAAAAATTGCCTGCGCGACATCTCTTTACGGCTGGGTGGTTGTTCAGGCCATGTCTCCTGTTGTTCATTATGGCTGCTCATACTGTTATATAACCCCCTTCTCAAGATATAAGAAAGTATCTGTGGTGTCCGATCAGAGATGTCTCAATATAAATAATCCGTTTTCAAATCTTTTCAATGAAATACATCACATACCATTTGGATTCAACCTAATAATAGCTTAGGCTCCAAAACCCGTCAAGAATATTGTCTAATTTGTGACAGGCTAAAAAGCGGTTTCAACCTATAATTGTTGATTTTCTGTCACATTTATAAGGAGTTCATCCCCGCCACATGTCTTGAATTTTCATACTAATTTCACTGTTATTCCTCCCTTCTTGAGAAGCCTCAATGATAGGCAGAGAGAGAACTAAATCGCTTTCATAGATTTGGCTTTCTTGGAGAGGTACATCCGCTGTCAACACCACTACATGCTGGAAACCACTGGATTTGACTTTTTGGCAAATCTCATTAATTAAATTCACATAGCCCTCTCCAGCGTACTGAATGGCTGGGTAAGTCACGATCCGCCCCTTGAACGGTATTTCCACCATATCCATGAAATTACGTAATCTTTCGAGTGCCTGAACGGTCTCAGGAGGACTCTCAAGTCCACTTAATCCTGTAAAAGGTATGAGACATGTATCATAGAATTTTTGATTTTCTTCCCAAGTGTCCACCTCAAAATCGCTGAATTTCATTCCCATTCATCTCCCTATGTATAATTGTTAATTTTTCCGTTCTTTCGCAAAGCTTCCTGAAGTTATAGAACCCATTATATTGAAGGAGGAGGAGGAACGTCCAGATTTAGATTTTATATTTTCGTTCGATTAAGCAAATTGAGTAGATTATAAGCAAAAAAAGAAATGCGCTAAGCGCATTTCTTTATGCCAAACTTTTAAGTTCCTCAGTAAGATTTCGGAAAGCCATCTCATCTCCGGTAGCCAGCGCCGTGTCAATCTCACGGTGCAAGATGTCGGAGCGACGCTTTCGCAGCGCTTCATCCCACACCATTTCTGCCGCAAGTCCTAGCATCACTTCATACGTAGCCTTCATTTTGTCCATTCGATACACCTCCGCTGTTTAAGAGATCCTTTTTTCTTGTTATTTGATATTTTGATATCCATCAAGATGATTATGTTTTCGGTTTCAAGAGAATCGGCACCTACTAAAGCATATTCATCAATCCTGTCTTCGTTCTACATATTTGCCCATTCCGCTCAATACTTCCTCTATTGTACCCATCAGCAACAATAACGGATTCCTACATCTGCGTATGTAATCCCCATAAGCATTTCGCACACGCACCTCTACCGAAGATACTTAGGCACGGCTGTCTCTATCCCCCATGGCGTCATCATCACAGCGAGTCCACCAGAAGTCTCGCCCAATTTAAGCATCCCTAGGTGCACCATCATCCGTATTATACGTTGCTCTAGAATAGAAGCAGCACTGTCATAATAAAACGGTTTAATTAGCCACCCCACACCATCCACTAAAGAAGGTACTGTCACCCAATTACCGGCGCTGATGCTTATCCAATACACAAGTGAAGGTAGATTTGGCACAGCCCCTTTATATAGTCTTAACCAAAAAGAGAATATCTGCATCAACGAATCACATTTTCCATCGTTTAACACAGCCTCACCGGTCGCAGTAAGCCTTAGCCGGAAGCCTTCCTCAGAGATCCAGCGGCGGTGACGAATATAGTCATACAAAAGCGCAAATCTTGGAGGATAATGCTCACAAGCTCTCCCATAACCAAACCTCCAACCGCCTTTGCTAAGAAGCTCCTCCGGAATATGAAGCGCGTTCATCACACCTTGCTGATAACGCCTATACATTGCCCCTTCCTGATTCAGTTCTGGCTCATTGTCCTTAATATATCTCAGCAGCATTACCAGATCACTGATCATTAATTCTCCTTCACTGCGATACATCACAGGTTCAGGGCTAGTTGCGATGCTCTCTTTGATATGCGCACTCATCGTCTCCCGAAAACGCTCTTTTAAATCTTTGGGTACCTGGTACAAATATCTGGTCTGCTGTGAGGAACCACTAAAGAGCCAGCCTCCACTCTTGAAGCGAGAGACCATCTCCCGGAAACCTCCAGTTTTTCCTTCAGGTGCATTAAAAGACGCTTGCCTTGCCACAGCCAACAAATCCTCAAGACTAAAGTAGGTGCGTTCATCAAAAAGCAATGTATTCAAAAACCTTAAATCCTCCGGAGTGCATTCCCGGATATGAGACTCCATAAAACTTCTGCTTCCAAGCATAATCAAAATACTTTGGATCAAGTCGTGTTTGGAATTCTGTTTGCATTCACACCGGTAGCGGCCCGCTATGGCGGTCAGCTGTCCAATATCTGCATAAGTAAGCATATCCGCCAGATTCATGTTTTATCGCCTCACCGTTTTACTACCATTATGGGGAATACTGCCTATTTTATTCCCTTTATTGCAAAAAAAATAACCCGAAGCCCGGGTTAATGCTGATTTTGCAGGATATGGCGAGTACAATTATATAAAATAGGGTTCCATTCCCGCTCTTTCTTCTCCAGAATCGTCAAGGATAGATTGCCAATTCGTTCAGAATACTTATCCTTGTAAAGAGCAGTATACAGCTGAGCAAGAAATCCTCCATGGGATATGACGAGTATATTCCGATTGGGATGCAATGCAGAAATATCTTCCATAAAAGCAAGAGCCCGCGCCTGAAGCTGTTCGTCGGTTTCTTGACCGAGGGAGAGCTGGCTCCATTCCTTACCCCACTTCTCTTCACGTTCTGCGGCAGTAAGCCCCTCTACCTGCCCATAAGCACGTTCCCGGATACGCTGATCAGGTTCTAATAGCGGAATCCCTAACTTGTCAGCAATAATCTTACCGGTCTCAGCAGCGCGGGAAAGATTACTAGTAACGCAGCAGTCCCAGCTGTACGGTTCCTGTAATAAGCGGTCAGCAAGCATTGCAGCTTGCATCCGTCCTTCATCATTAAGTGGAATATCACTTTGTCCCTGTATTTTCCCTATCGCGTTCCAGTCCGTCAATCCATGGCGTATCAAGCCGATTAGCATGTTGCCTCCCCCTTTTCAGCAAAGTATTTGTCTCTTAATGTAACATGGATGAAATAAAAAGTCTTCTTTTTATGAGTTTTACAATGCAAAAAGCCCCTCATTACATTAAGTAAAGGGACTCATTCAATGTTCTGAATATTATAAACAACGGAAGCAAAGACATACGTCTAATAACCCTCTATGATCGGCGATAACGATTCAGCCTAGTTAATGAAAATACTGCAAAGCCTACACCTAACATTGATAACATCATCCAGTATTGAGGATGAGTGGGTCCCATACTTACTACAAGGGGTTCAATGATCCCACCTTCAGAGCCCAAAATTGGATACGTTGATTGCCATTCCATCGAGGATCCAGCGACACCTGTCTCCACAATTCCACTCTGAGCAACAACTGCATCACCTGGAGTTCTGAACATCGTAAAATAAAGAACGCTGGACAGAAATATTGCCAGAAAGCATGCGATCCATAAGCTAAGCCGATGGCGAACAATAGCAGAGGTCCCAGCAGATTTCCCGTCACCGGGCATCAACCATGGACTCTCTAAATAAATCCGCTCCATGACCTTAACATTTATGGCTTCAGCACGCTCTTCACTGATCTCTTCCCTCAAATCTTGCATAAGCAGGCTGCTCTCTTGCCATAGAGCCCATTCTGCAGCGCAGTAAGGACAAGTTTCAATATGTCTTTCAAGTAAAATCCGCCTAGGATGTGTGGGGGGAGCGTCCCACAAGAGCGGAATACATTCTTGCGCTTCCCTGCAATTCATTCGCCTTACACCCTCTCAACCTGCTCTTCAACTTCAGGCTCATTGAAATAGGATTCGAGTTGAAGCTTCACACTACTCCTGGCACGAAACAATAATGATTTCACTGAGCTTACACTCTGATCTAAAATTTCTGCGATTTCTTGATAGTCCATTTGATCATATTCACGTAGGATAAGTGCAGAGCGTTGTTTTTCGGGAAGATTATTTATCGCCTCACGGACCAAATTCATCCGTTCATTGCGCAATGCAGCCTGCTCGGGTGCAACTTCAAACGGTGCTACTGGTGTATATCCACTCTCTTCCAGAGATACATTACCGGCACGGTTCTTGCGAAGCTCACTTAGAACAGTGTTGCGGGCGATAGTGTACAGCCATGTTGAGAATGAAGCATCTACCTCTCGAAAGGAATGCAAGCTACGAAATGCCTTGTAGAAGGTCTCCGAACAAAGGTCCTCTGCGATAAGCTCCATATGTGAATTTCTAAGCATATGATATACAAATGCTAGTATTTTACGTTGATAGCGACGCATTAATTCTGAATATAATTCCGTGTTTCCTTGTTTGATTTGCTGGATCAACTGGGAATCCGTCATGGTGAGATTGGCCCTCCTCGCCCTTGCACGTCTTTTCCCATCCGGTCCGTACTTATTATACCGGTTTGGGCTTTAAAAGTTGCGGTGTTACTGCAAATTTTTAGTTTTTTTATGAAATACACCTATGTATATTCAACTACCCGATAATTAAGGCATGATGTATATGAAGAAGACAAAAAGAAATAAGGCATACTTCTAATTTTACATAAATATAGAAACGAATCTAGAAACATACCTGCTCTATTGTACCACATATTCTCATAGGATGACATTAATAGACTTTAGATAGGTCGACTCGCCAGCAAGACCCGACATTGGATTTCTGACTTAGAATCCGGCTTTAAAAATAACACATTTATCAATTTTTAAAAACTGTTGACAAAATGTAAACGTATACATATAATGAAAGTACAGTATGGTTTCTCTCCACTCCTATCCAATACTTAACGGTTCCAATTTATTGTGAACTGTAGCCGCTTACTTTGTAAGCGGTCTTTTTTTGTCCTGAAAGCGCTCTACCTTTTTTTTAGATGATCTATATTAGATTATTTTTAATATAGCGAGCGAATTAGCTTCCACAAATCCCCACAATCATCTATTACCCCGTCTACGTCCACTTGAAGAGATATCTGCTCATTACGTTTCCCAATGGCTTGCAGCCCTGCGTTACGGCTCGCTTGTACGTCATTCATTGGATGATCACCTACAAATATAGACTCCTCTGCGCTCACCCCATTGGTATCCCTCCTTTTGCAAAAATAAAGGATTAAACCGGGGAAGGTGATAAACCTACGGGTCGTTACATAGACGTCAGATTTTGTTTAGCTGCGTGTGTAATCCACCCTCTAATCCTAATCGTATGGAAAAGAGTCAGGATAAACAATATACTAGCTATAAAGTTATTTGTTGAGGTGAATTTGAAATGGATGAAATCGATGACTCAAAACAACTGGTACTACAAATCGGCGGTGCCTTGAAAAAGTACAGAAAAGAAAAAAACATGAGCTTAGATGACTTAGCGGAATTAACAGGCGTAAGCAAACTTACTCTGGGGAATATCGAACGTGGCGAGACAAATCCAACTTTGGCGATAATATGGAAAATTTCAAAAGGCATATCTTTGCCCCTATTAGCTTTGTTCAAATCTGAAGATCCTGTTAGTTTGTATCGAGCAGGCGAAGGTCTTCGGTTTTCTAATGATCAAAAGAATTGGATCATAGAACCCGTCTTTAAAAATGTAAGCAACGATATTGAAATGTGTCGGGCTTACTTACAGCCAAATAGTTCGTATCACCCTGAAGGTCATCATGTGAATACAACTGAAATTGCGACAGTAATGACTGGTTCCATTGAAATTCGAGTCGATGGAGAGATGTATACATTGAATCAATATGATACGATCAGTTTTCGTGCAGATCGCCCTCACTCTTATACCAATCATACGAATAGCGAAACAGTGCTCCATATCTCCTTAAAATATGGTTTCTAAAAGTCGAAAATTTCACCTATTACATGCAACTCAGTATTCCATTCTAAATGGAAACTCTGAGTTGTATTTTTTTATCTAATATAAGCATTTCAATTTATAGAACCATCTCAATAAAGTAAACTTTAAAATACTTATTGTTAAATTTAATATATTATACTATACTTTAATTGTCCGCGCGGATATTAGTACGCATTAATTCTGGGAGGGAAAATGAAGAATGCCGAATAAAAAATTCGTACCATCATCTTTAGGGCTGCTACTACTCGGCATTATTATTATTGCCGCAAATTTACGTGCTCCCTTAACCTCGGTCGGTCCTTTAGTGGATCTCATTAGGGGTGACGTTCATATTTCCAATACTTTAGCAGGCTTGATCACAACGGTACCTTTACTTACCTTTGCTTTATTATCGCCTCTAGTACCAAAACTAGGACGTAGGTATGGAGTAGAACTTTTAATTTTGTTTGCTCTGATCTTTTTGACTGTTGGTATTGTAATACGTTCTTTATCTGGGGCTGCAAATCTGTATATTGGAACTGCAATTCTTGGATTTGCAATTGCCGTTTGTAATGTATTAATGCCAAGTTTAATCAAACGTGATTTCCCTAATAAAATCGGTGCCATGACTGGTGTATTTGCAATTTCAATGAGTTTATCTGGAGCGATCGCATCGGGAATCAGTGTACCGCTAGCTGCAAACGCAGGTTTAAAATGGCAGGGTGCATTGGGAATTTGGGGGATCCTAAGCTTTGTATCGATCCTCTGCTGGTTGCCTCAATTAAGGAAGCATACGAAGCAAACAGCCTCGACGAGTCAACAGATGGCCGGCAATGATGTGAATGTTTGGCGTTCCCCTCTTGCCTGGCAAGTAACCTTGTTTATGGGGATGCAGTCCATGATTTTCTATGTGCTAATCGCATGGTTGCCTGAAATTTTAAAACAGCAAGGCATCGACTCAAGCCAATCAGGATGGTACCTCTCAATAATGCAGTTAGCGCTGCTTCCATTTACCTTTATTGTCCCCGTTATTGCAGGGCGAATGTCAAATCAACGTTCGTTAGTGTTCATCACAACCATTTTACTTTTGACGGGAACGCTCGGACTGCTTTACGGAAGCTCCAATATCATTCTGTTGTGGATCATCATACTCGGAATTGGTGGAGGCTGCGCCTTTAGCTTGTCCATGATGTTTTTCGGTTTACGTACTAAAAATGCGCATCAAGCAGCGGAACTGTCTGGTATGGCGCAATCGATCGGATATCTGCTTGCCGCAATTGGTCCTGCCCTTATAGGATATTTGCATGACACGACAAATAGTTGGAACGTGCCACTTTTCATACTGCTTGGAGCTTCGGTCTTACTCTTTATTGTCGGTCTAGGAGCAGCAAGAAATCGTTTTGTAGATAGTCGAAATAGTTACGACGAAATAAACTCAAGTACCAGAGAATTTCATGGAAGAAATACTGATCAGAATGAAGAAAGCGAGTTTGGGAACAGTTGCAACAAACCAAACCTAAATTAGAGTCCGCGGGTATAAATCCGGAAGCATTTTGCGGCACTCCTTTCTTTTCTTCGTTGATCCAATAAACATTTAGCTTGTACGAAGTCGCTATCGGACACAGTTGACCTTAAATGCAGCATTAATCCGCATTTGGGATGCTAACGGACCGCATAGCAGCTATTGACACGAAAAACACCCAATATAAGCCTCTTTATGTGAAATAGCGTCTGTGGAGTCCGAAAGACTGCTTCAAAGGCAAAAAACGAGCAAATAACGTCATTAGGGTCCGTAAGTACTAGGTGGTACTTATACTGGTACTTATGGTGGTACCGATGCCGATGACGATACTGACGGCATGTTGAAATAAGCAACCAATAACCCAAAAAACAAAAAAATAGCGATTCTCTATTCACATGAGAATCGCTATTTTACTGTTTTTTATGATTTAAAAATGAACCCGAACTAACCTTAATACTACACGTATACCGTATAATCATGATGCTGCAACAGGATCTTCGCCCGCTCCATATCGTTCTCCTGACGGAAAGAGAGACGCATAATCCCCGGAACATCTTCACGGCTTTCGATAATTTGTACGTTGCTAAGGTTAATTCCTTGATCCCCCAGCTCTGTAGCAATACGACCGATAATCCCCGGATGATCCGGTACATCAATATGTAGGTCAAATAAAGGTGCTATCATACCTTTACGCCGTTCAGGCAATTGACTACGGAAGCCATTGGCTTCATGAAATGCCTCTTCAATCCCTACACCATCTTCACTTTCCAGCAAACGAACAAAAGAAGAAACTTCCTCGTTCCAATCCTTCAATAAACGAAGCATCACTGAACGATTGTTTAACAAGATATCACGCCAAATAATTGGATCACTGGACGCAATCCGTGTAATATCCCGAAAGCCCCCTGCAGCTAACGTACTATACAAGGAGTCAGTATCATCATAAGCTTTAATCTGATTTACCAGCGCAACGGCAATAATATGTGGCAAATGACTAATGGCGCCTACAATCTCATCATGACGTTCTGGATTAAGGCGTACAATCTGCGCTCTAGTAAGGTGGAGTAAGGACTCCAACGCATGATAAGCCTCGTCTGGCACTCCCGGTGGAGGCGTTAATACGTAATAGGCATTCTCAAACAACAGCGATGAAGCTGCCTCAACACCTGAACGCTCTGATCCTGCCATAGGGTGACCGCCGATAAAATGTACTCCAGGAATATCCAAAGAGACCGCGCATGCGGCAATACTAGCTTTCGTACTTCCAACATCTGTAATGATGCAGCCGGGCTTGAGCGGCAATTTGCTTAACTGCTGCAAATAATCCTCTAGCATACCCACCGGCACACATAAAAAAATGAAATCGGCATCGATTGCCGCTTCCTCCACAGACAATGTGGCACTATCGACCACACCTCTGCTAATATACTTACTCGCGGATTCAGGACGGTGGGCATGGCCAACGACGGTCAGGCCCTCCTTGCCTTTAAAGCAAAGGGCCAGTGAGCCTCCGATCAGACCGACACCGAATATTGCTATTTTTGTCGTCATGTTCTTTGAACTACCTGCCTTCTTTAGTCTTGACTTGCTGTTATTACTAGGCGCGTACTCCACTCTCTATAAGAGTTTGTTCCAGCGCGGTGATAAAAGCTGTATTCTGCTCAGCCGAGCCCACAGTAACCCGAATATAAGTCGGATAAACCTGATGACCCGCTCTTACGATGATTCCTTTACGCATCAAAGCATCAAAGACCTCTGTAGCAGGCTTACGAACATCTACCATGATGAAGTTCCCGTGTGCCGGGAAGGATTCTAGACCCAGACGTTTGAATTCACCTTGCAATTGGACAATACCCGCGCTGTTAAGACGACGGCATTCCTGTACGTAATCTTGATCATTCAAAGCAGCAATAGCTGCAGCTTGAGCAAGTCGTGAAGTATTAAAAGGCTCACGTACCTTGTTGATCAACGAAATGATCTCAGGACTCGCAACACCGTATCCAATACGCAATGCAGCTAAGCCATAAATTTTGGAGAATGTGCGAAGCACAACCAGATTCTTGTAACGAGTCAGTAACTGGATACCATTGGAGTATGAAAGATCTGTTACATACTCACAGTATGCCTCATCAAGGACAACCATTACATTGGAAGGCACAGCATCCAGGAAAGAAACCAAAGCTTCCTCTGGAACAATCGTACCTGTTGGGTTATTCGGATTACAGATCCAGATAACCTTAGTGCGGTCCGTTATACGGGCCAGCATCCCATCCAGATCATGTGTACCTTTTACAAGTGGCACCTCAATAGATACCGCACTTTCGATGTCTGCGTTACTCTTATACACGGAGAAGGTTTGGTCCGCCATGATTGTCTCATCACCCGGTAAGAAAAAGGCACGAGCAATAAGTGCAATAATCTCATCTGAGCCACAGCCAAAAATAATATTGTCGTTATTCACGCCAAGACGGCTGGAAAGTGCTGAAGTCAATTCAACGGCTGAGCCGTCCGGATAAAGATAAAGATTCTCAAGTTCTGCTAGAATTGCTTCTTTTGCACTCGGTGAAGCTCCATACGGGTTCTCATTGGATGCAAGCTTAATAACCTCACTTAAGCCAAGCTCCTTCTTGACTTCGTCTATAGGTTTCCCTGGTTTGTAGACAGGGAGATTAACTATATTCGGTTTTGGATTCATACAATAGTCCTCGCTCTCCATAGTTGATTACTCCACTATACACAGGTCAGAATGACACTGTTATGGTCTTTTTAATTGTGCCACAAATTCTCGAATTTGCAACAGTCCCTCATTCCGCGTAGCAGGATGATCGAGCAACGGAATTACCTCTTCTATTTTGCGGACAATGGCACTCCCTACTACAACACCATCGCAAATCTGAGCAAAACGGGCAACCTGTTCGCCAGTAGAGATCCCAAATCCTACAGCCACTGGCAGATCCGTAGCTTGACGAACGGAATCAATAAAGGCTTCTACATCCGCATGGAAAGAGGATCTTTCTCCAGTCACCCCTAATGAAGAGACACAATAGATAAACCCGCTCGCACCGGATACAATCTTTGCAATACGTTCGCTTGAGGTGGGTGCAACTAAAGGAATGAGGTTGACTCCAACTTCATCACTACGGCGCCGCATCTCCGCTGATTCCTCAACGGGAAGATCCGGGATAATAAGTCCGCTAATTTCATGCTTGTTCAGATCAGCAAAAAACGTATCTAGACCCATTTGCAGGATAGGATTGTAATAAGAAAACAAGATAAATGGCAAACTGCTGCCGGCTTCACGAGCCTTTAACGCGGTCTCCATGCAAGTGCGCAGGTGAACTTCACCCCGCAGTGCCCGGGCAGATGCTCGCTGAATTACAGGGCCGTCTGCAAGCGGATCAGAGTATGGTACTCCTAGCTCCAGAATATCTGCCCCTGCTGTCTCCAGTTCAGTGATGATGGCAAGAGTAGTCTCCAAATCTGGATCTCCAACAGTCAGAAAAGGAATCAATGCGGTCCGGTTCTCAGCTTTAAGCTTCCGGAATACCAAATCCATCCGGTTTGTAGTTTGGGTTGTCATTCAGTTCCCTTCCCTTCTGTATACGCCATAATGGATTCTACGTCTTTGTCTCCCCGGCCTGACAGGCAGATGACAACAATATCATCCTTAGTAAGGGTTGGACCCATTTTTACAACATGTGCTATCGCATGCGCCGATTCTAACGCTGGAATAATGCCTTCCGTTACGCATAGCAGCTTCAGTGCATCTAGCGCCTCTGCATCTGTAATCGGGACATATTTTGCGCGTTCGATATCTTTTAGATAGGAGTGTTCAGGACCCACACCAGGATAATCCAGGCCTGCGGAGATGGAATGTGCTTCTGTTACTTGTCCATGCTCATCCTGCAGGAGATAACTCATTGATCCCTGGAATACGCCATGAGTTCCTTTACTCATTGTTGCCGCATGAAAAGGGGTATCAATGCCTTTACCAGCCGCCTCTACACCAATCATACCGACATTTTCATCCTCAACAAATGGATAGAACATACCGATGGCATTACTGCCACCGCCTACAGCAGCTACGAGCACATCCGGCAGCCTTCCTTCAGCCTCCAGAATCTGGCGCCGTGTTTCATCCCCAATAACCCGCTGAAAGTTACGAACCATCATCGGATAAGGATGTGGTCCTACAGCTGAACCCAATATATAGAAGGTATCATCTACATTGCTAACCCAGTAGCGAAGCGCTTCGTTGCCGGCATCTTTTAAAGTACGCGATCCGGAAGTAACGGGAATCACTTCTGCACCAAGCAGCTTCATCCGGAATACGTTAAGGGCCTGACGACGTGTATCCTCTTCCCCCATAAACACCTTACATTCCATTCCTAGCAAAGCTGCAACTGTAGCTGTGGCTACACCATGTTGACCCGCACCCGTCTCAGCGATTACTTTCGTTTTTCCCATCATTTTGGCCAGAATCCCTTGACCAATCGCATTGTTAATCTTATGGGCACCTGTATGATTCAAATCTTCACGCTTCAGATATATTTTAGCTTCTCCCAGATGTTTGCTCAGACGCTCCGCATAATACAGCGGGGTCTCCCGTCCGGAATACTGCTTTAATAGATAATCTATTTCTTCCTGAAAAGCTGGATCTGCCGAAAACTTACGGTAGGCCTCCTCCAACTCAATCAATGCATTCATCAAAGTCTCGGGCACGAAGCGGCCTCCGAATGAACCGAAACGTCCATGCTGGTCCGGTACTTGTATCATGATTGCTTCACCCTTTCCACAAAAGCTGTCATTTTTTGAATATCCTTAATGCCGTCAGTCTCTACTCCACTCGACACGTCTACCCCATACGGGGCATAGGTATCAAGCAATTCACCAACATTATCTGAATGAAGCCCTCCAGCCACAAACAAGGGCAAGTCATGTTGTACTGCAATTTCTTGGTAATCAGGTAATTTGTTCCATGCGAAGGTTCGGCCAGAGCCGCCGCTCTGCAATGGATCATAAGTATCTAATAAAACCGCATCTACTGCAGCTGCGTAATCTTCCAAGGTATATTCATTTTCAGCTTTTTCCCGCTCTTGATCAGCAACGGACAGTGCCTTCCATACCTGAACCTGTGGATAAGCTCGGCGAACCTGCTGGCAAAAAGCTGGACTCTCCTGTCCATGAAGCTGAATTACATCTAAATGCACCACAGACAGCAATTCGTTCAACTCATCCAGCTTCGGATTAACGAAAACCCCGGCAGCCTTAGGGATTTGACCAGTCTTCCAATTTGGAAGCTCTGCAATCAGTTCGGCAGCACGCTCTATGGACACCTTCCGGCGGCTAGGTGCAAAAACAAATCCGATATAATCTAGTGGTAAGTGTAACATAGATTTTAGCACTTCAACGTCCTGAAGTCCACAGATTTTTACTAATGTCTCAGCCATGCCGGACACGGTCCTTTCCGTTAGGAAGCTCCCCGAGCAAACCGTTAACCGCATCCTCTACGTTAGCTTGACGCATTAGATACTCCCCAACGAGCACTCCGTGAGCACCAGTAGTTCTTAGGTAGTCGATGTCTGTTGACCCGGAAATTCCGCTTTCGCTGATCACTGGAACACCTTGCGGCACAAGAGCTGCCAGCTCGGCTGTTGTCTCCAAAGAGGTCTCAAAGGTACGTAGATTACGGTTATTAATTCCAAGAAGAACGTTAGGTTGGGTTATCTTTTCTGTGCTCAGTACAACCGCCAGTTCATTTTGGTCATGCACCTCAATCAAGATATCCAATCCAAGCTCTGAAGCTATATCTATAAAATGAGACAGTTGTGCCGGTGTCAAAATAGCGACGATCAACAACACCGCATCCGCTCCGAGAAGACGTGCTTCGTAGATCTGCTTCTCATCGATAATAAAATCTTTGCGAAGCAGCGGCAGATTTACAGCTTCCTTCACTTGCTGCAGATAAGCTGCGCTGCCCTGGAAATATTCTGTGTCCGTCAGAACAGATAAGCAATCTGCACCTCCAGCTTCATACCCTTTTGCAATGGAAACAGGATCAAAATCTTCACGGATCAACCCTTTGGAAGGAGAAGCCTTCTTCACCTCAGCGATCAAGCCCATATCTCTGTTCTTCCCTTGGGTCAGAGCCTTACGAAAGCCTCTTGTTGCCGGAAGAAGCGCAATATCACGCTCTGCTTGTGCCAGCGAAAAGTTTTTACTGAGCAGTTCAACCTCTTTAATCTTAGTCGCGACAATTTTATCAAGATACATAATTAAGTTCCTCCGTCATAGCTACAAGCTGATTAAGCTTGGATAGTGCCTTGCCTGAATCCACTACATCTTTTGCTCTCTCTACGCCTCCGGCCATGGTATCTGCCAGACCAGCAACATATATACAGGCTCCGGCGTTAGCAAGAACGATATCGCGATAAGGATTCATCTGCCCTTGAAGGACCGAGGTAATAATCGCCGCATTTTCAGCTGCATCTCCACCCAGCACAGCTTCCAGTGGATGTCTGTTAAGACCTAATGCCTCTGGCGTTACCTCATACGTGGTTACGATGCCCTCTTTTAGCTCAGACACTAATGTAGGGGCCGAGATGCTGATTTCATCCAGACCATCCAAGCTGCTAACAACCATCGCACGCTTGGACCCCAGCTCCTTCAGTACATTAGCCACCGTCTCTGTCTTATTCCGATCATAAATCCCCAGCAGCTGACGGTCAGCACCAGCGGGATTCGTAAGCGGACCAAGCATATTAAAAATCGTCCGCACTCCAAGCTCTTTACGCGGTGCCGCCGCATGCCGCATCGAAGGATGATAGATTTGCGCGAATAAAAAACAAATGCCGATTCGATCCAAGCATTCCCGGGCCTGATCCGCATTCAGATGAATGTTGACGCCCAAAGCTTCAAGTACATCTGCACTTCCTGCTCTACCGGAAGCTGAGCGGTTGCCATGTTTGGCAACTCGTACCGAAGCCGCTGATGAAATAATCGCTGAGGCGGTAGAAATATTAAACTTATGGATGCCGGAACCGCCCGTACCACATGTATCTAGCAGACGCGCTTTTTCAGTAAGGACAGGTGTGCCGAAACCTCTCATGGCTTCCGCAAACCCCGTAATCTCCTCCACGGTCTCTCCCTTAATCCGTAAAGCGGTCAGCAGTGATCCGATTTGCGCCTGTGAAGCCTCTCCCAGCATGATTGCACCCATTATATCCCGTGCTTCTACACGTGTCAGACTTTTGCCTTCGATTAGTCCAGCGATTCCTGATTGTATCAATTTTGTTGCATCCATAATGTTCATCCTCCAGCCTTAATGTAATCTTTTTTATTAATCAAACCACCTGTTCAGGGGTATATGCGTACATGTAATCTTGATTGATGACTTGTTTCTCTTTTATCTCGGGTGGGAACATAGCCTCTGCCATACGAATAGCTTTTAGCATGCCCTTCGCTTTATTCACCGTCTCTTCATACTCTTTCTCCGGAACCGAGTCCCAAACGATACCCGCCCCAGCCTGCACATATGCTCTGCCCTTACGGAAGATGATTGTACGGATGGTGATACATGAATCCATATTTCCCGAGAATCCCAAATATCCAATCGCCCCCGCATAAGCACCACGGGCTTCTCGCTCCAATTCAGCAATAATCTCCATTGCCCGTAGCTTAGGTGCTCCTGAGACAGTACCGGCTGGCAGACAGGAGAGAAAGGCATCAAAGAAATCTTTATCCTCGCTAAGCGTGCCTGACACATTCGATACCATATGCATGACATGAGAGTATCTTTCAATTTCCATAAAGGAATCACATTTTACAGAACCGAATTTGGACACTCTTCCTAAATCATTACGACCTAGATCAACTAGCATCAAATGCTCTGCACGTTCTTTTTCATCCTCCAGCAGCTCCGCGGCGTAAGCACGATCCGAAGCTTCACTTTCACCTCTTGGTCTTGTTCCGGCAATCGGCCGTGTCTCCACACGATTTCCATCTACCTTTACGAGCGCTTCCGGTGAGGTTCCAACAATAATCTCTTCATCCATTTTCAAATAATACATATATGGAGATGGGTTAAGCGTCCTGAGCATCCGGTATACATGCAGTGGAGAAACTTCCGTTTCAATATGCAGGCGCTGCGACAACACCACTTGAAAAATATCGCCAGCCCGAATGTATTCCTTCGCTTGTTCTACGTTGTTGATATATTGTTCTTTAGTAAGGTTGGAATGAATCTCACCCAGCTCAATATCCTGCGGAATACTGCGGCGGTTCACATTTTCCTTAGGCCCTTCCTTCTGCAGCTCTTCGGCCATATCCTCAAGCTTACGACTTAAGCTTTCGTAATTGGATTTGATATCTGAGTCCGTATCACCGTCTTTAACATGCAGGTTGCCAACTAGGAGAATTTGTTGTTTCACATGATCAAAAACAATGATGCGATCACAGAACATAAACCGGATATCATCCATTTGGAGATCATCTACTGGATGCTCAGGCAGCTTCTCATAATATTGCAGCAGATCATATCCAAAAAATCCGATAGCTCCTCCAGTAAAAGGCGGCATCTCATCCAGCTTAGGGCTACGGTATGAACGAAGCAGCGCCTTAAGCTCCTCAATCGGCTTTCCATGCAGCTGTTTTTTCTTACCGTCGATCTCTACGTTAATCGCACCCTTTTTTCCCGATATCATTAAAAAGGGATCGCTGCCGATGAACGAATACCGGGCCCATTGTTTGCCACCCTCTACACTTTCTAGTAAGAACGCGCGGTCACGTTCAGCAAAACGTTGGAATAACCGGATAGGTGTTTCCATATCAGCCAGCAGCCGCTTCACAACAGGAATCAGATTATAATCCTGCGACAGCTTTACCACCTCTTGAACACTCGGATTCGTCATTTTTAGATGCCCCCTTAGTTATATAAATCTTTCCGAAACACAGAAAAACCCTCTACCAAAGTAGAGGGTTTGTGTAAGTAAGTATATGTTTTTGAGCAATGATCAGCATCGTTATGTTGTGCCTACAGACTTATCTCTAAATAAGATACATCACGGATGTGAAATAACACTCCAGTACATATCAAAATAAAGACTCTGCGTACACAAAAACTGCTAATCAGGCATAACGTCTTCAGCGTCCTTATAAGGACGGTAAGCGTATATGCGTGAAATATAAGAATGTATAGAACAAAGCTTATACTTTCTTATATTCGCAAAAATTTCTTGCACTCTGCTCAACTATACTCATCTCAACTCAACTAAACTCTTCTATACTCGGCTAATTACACTATACATGATGACAAGGGTCATTGACAACCCACAACTCAAATTTAAGACTTACTCTGCGACAAATCCGGACGAAGCTTCTGAGCTTCATTCAGATACACATGGCGGATCTCACGCTGTGATTTATCCGTATTAAACTGCACCATTAACCGGATACACATCGGCAGGCTGCCTTTGACCGGGATCTCGGTTGAACACATAAGCGGCACCATTTCCCAGCCCTCAATCTCACGAATGGCTCTTGCCGGAAAAGTAGCATCCAGATCATTGGTCATCGTAATCCATACATTGCTAATATCCTCAGCTATAACATTATTGCGTTCAACGATCTCCCGCAGCAGCACAACGGTTTCACGCAAAATCTCTGTTTCTTCGTTATTAATCACGGTAGTTGCTCCGCGAATCCCTCGATTTACCACGGTTTCCCCTCCTTTTTAAGCTCTGCCAGAACCTCTCGCACAAGCGATTCCTGTACATCGTTTACAATACTAACAGCTCCTATGGCATCAGGCACAATAAAAGTCATTCTGCCTTCTTTGAATTTCTTATCATGCATCATTGCTTCCATTAGCTCCTCTTCATCATATTCAGAAGGAAGCTGTATAGGCAGTGAAAGGGCAGATAACATAGATACTGTATCCTCATAGATGGATCGGTCACGTCCAAGCTTTACAGCCAGCAGCGCCGAACCCGCCATACCAATCGCAATCGCTTCACCGTGCAAAAACACACCGTATCCGCCAACCGCTTCAATAGCATGGCCGATCGTATGGCCTAAATTCAGGATCGCCCGAAGTCCATGCTCACGTTCATCGTTCGCCACGACATGAGCTTTGATCGCACAACCGCGCTCAAGGGCATAGCCGAGAGCTTCAGCATTCAAAGCAAGCAGCTCATCAGCATGTTCACGGCACCAATATGCAAATTCTTTGTCCATAATCAGACCATGCTTCACTACTTCAGCTAAGCCAGAAGAGACTTGGCGCGGCGGAAGCGTGCGAAGGGTATCCAAATCGTAAAGCACCAGCGAAGGTTGATAGAACGCACCAACCATATTTTTGGCTAGTGGATGATTGACAGCCACTTTGCCGCCTACGCTGCTGTCATGGGCCAGAATCGTCGTTGGAATTTGTAGAAATCCTATTCCGCGCATGTAGGTAGCTGCTACAAAACCAGCTAAATCACCAACAACTCCGCCACCTAAAGCCAACACCGCTGAGTTGCGATCCAGTCCCGCTTGAATCGCGGTCGTCATAACCTCTTCATACACGGTTAATGATTTGGATGCTTCCCCTGCCGGCATAATATGGCTTACTACGGTATAACCTTGCTGACGTAGAGCTTCTTCAAGCGCCGGTAAATACCGTGGAGCTACTTCACTATCACTCACAACCAGTAGCGGGCTACGAGTGGACAGTCCAGCCTCAGCACAGTACTGGGCAATGTTCTGCAGCAGACCACTACCGATGTGGATTGGATAAGAACGATCTCCCAAATCTACATTGATTGTACGCATGATTAATAACTCTCCAATTGTGCAAGATAGTTTTCATAATTCGCTTTAATTTCTTCGAGAGAATCCCCGCCGAATTTATCAAGAAATGCTTTGGCAACTTCCCATGCCACTACGCTTTCCAAAACCACACATGCCGCTGGAACCGCACATGCATCCGAACGTTCTACTTGAGCTGTAAAAGGTTCTTTCGTATCGATATCTACACTTTGAAGTGGCTTATACAAGGTAGGAATAGGCTTCATAACACCACGAACCACTACCGGCATGCCATTCGTCATCCCGCCTTCAAAACCGCCTAAACGATTGCTTGCGCGATAGTATCCTTTAGAAGCTTCATACATAATTTCATCATGGACTTGCGATCCACGCAATTTTCCCGCTTCAAATCCAATGCCGATTTCAACGCCTTTGAAGGCATTAATCGACATCACTGCCCCAGCGATCGCCCCGTCCAGCTTCCGGTCTGACTGTACATAGCTGCCAAGTCCAATGGGCAGTCCTTCGACGATACATTCAACGATTCCACCGATGGAGTCGCCCTCTTCCTTGATCTGATCTATGTAAGCCTCCATTTTCTGTTCTGTTTCTTTGTCGACAACTCTGACAGAAGACTGTTCTGTCCGTTCAATCAGTTCATCGATAGGCAGATCATTTACAGGTGCCTCAATTTCACCAATGCGAATGACTTGACCTGCTACTTTCACACCAAAAGCTGCCAGCAGCTGTCTGGCTACAGCGCCACATGCGACTCTGGCTGCGGTTTCGCGGGCACTGGAGCGCTCCAGAACGTTGCGAAGATCCGTATGATTGTACTTCAATCCACCATTCAAATCTGCATGTCCAGGACGCGGCCGATTTACCCGGCGTTTTTCTTCATCACTGCCTGGAATAGGTTCAATATTCATAATGTTCTTCCAGTGAGTCCAATCCTTGTTCTCTACTACCAAGGCTACCGGAGCACCCGTAGTATAGCCGTGACGTACTCCACCTACAATTTGTGCCGTATCTTTTTCAATCTGCATGCGGCGTCCACGTCCGTATCCCTTTTGTCGACGATGCAATTGAAAGTTAAGCTCTTCAAAATCCAAAGTTAAATTACTTGGCAATCCCTCAATAATAGCCGTTAGCTGGGGGCCGTGCGTTTCCCCCGCTGTTAAATAGCGTAAACTCATGATGTCTTCCCCCTTTTATACTTTTAAACTGTAAACCGCTAAAATCCTATGATCTTTGCTCATTATAGTATAGGGAATCCGCTTTGACAAGAAAGGGATCTCCCTAGAAACACTGTATGTATACCGAAATAAAAAGCGCCATCCATACCCTTAAGAGTATGAATGGCGCTCCTCGGCTCGGTCCTCAGCTTGTTAGCTGCCGAGCCGCTGGCTTGGTGAAGGGAATGTAGACTTACGCTCTTCCAGCTGCAGAAGGCGCTCCAATTGCATTTCTTCCACACCGAGAATTTGCCCGCACTCACGAACGGTGATAAAGCCTCGTTTGTACGCGGCAATGACCTTGCTTTTGTCCATCGGTTTAACTTTCCTTTCACTTAGCATACAGATTCTACTATCCAGTATCACTGAACTTTTGCGAAAGTATACCTTTGAAGTTAATGGCGAAGGAGCAAAAAGTATTTATTTTTTACGATAGAAAAAAGTTTCCGTCGATTCAAAGCCATATTGAGCCGGTGTAAAGATTTGCTCTGTGCTGCCCACAAACAAATAACCACCCGGACGTAAGCTAGCCGAAAACTTATGATAGAGCTTGTTCTTCGCTTCTTCAGTAAAATAGATCATTACATTGCGACAAATAATAAGATCGAAACCTTCGTCGAACTTGTCCAAGAGCAAATTTTGTTTGCGGAAATCTATGTTTTTCTTAAGTGAATCGCTGACCTTGAAGACAGGGCCTTCCGGCGTAAAATAACGTGCTGCCACGTCTTTCGGCACATCCTTTAAAGAACGTTCCAAATAAAGACCCTGCTTTGCTTTGGATAAAGCGCCATCATCAATGTCAGTGGCAAGAATACCTGTCTGCGCCAATATATTCTTGTCCGACAAAATCATAGCCAGCGTGTAAGGCTCTTCGCCTGTGGAACATGCCGCGCTCCACAGCTTTAATTTGCGGCCCGACTGCTGGAGGTCAGGGAGGATAATATCCCGCAAAACTTCCCAGCGATTCGGATTCCGCCAGAACTCAGAGACATTGATCGTCATTCGATCTAAAAATTCATAAAATAAGTCCTTATTTTTCATCATCGCTGCAAAAAAATCACTGAAGGTATGATAACCATTCTTCATCCGAAGAGTCGTCAAACGCCGCTTCATCTGTGCTTCTTTATATTGAGCCAGATCAATTCCGGTGCTTTGTTTAACGTTGTGAATAAATCCGCTATAATCTGGATCTGTTGTTAATGCTGCAACATTACGATCAGACATGTTAATCCCCTGCCTCCCACCTGGACCTTACATCCAGACTGCGATGTCTTTGTTATACTGATTCAGTTCATCTGGAGCAAAGAAATTAGCAATTTCCCGTTCTGCACTTTCAGGCGAGTCTGATCCATGAATTAAATTAAGTGGTGTATGGCTGGCAAAGTCGCCACGAATCGTGCCTGGCAGAGCTTCTCCAACTTTTGTTTTGCCTATGAGTGTCCGGGATAAAGTTACGACATCATCGCCTTCCCATACCATTGCAAACACTGGACCTGAAGTGATGAAAGAGACCAGCTCTGAAAAAAAGTCTTTGCCTGCATGCTCAGCATAATGTCTTTTCGCTTGATCCTCACTCACTGTAATCAGTTTAGCAGCGACCAATTTAAACCCCTTATCCTCAAAGCGGGCAACAATACGCCCTATTAATCCACGTTGAACTCCATCAGGCTTGACCATCAGATACGTCTTTTCCATAGAAGCACTCTCCATTTTCCCATTTGAAGGGTTGTTTTGACGCTATCTTAACAGAAACATTGCTTTCTGGAAACGTTTAATTTCAATCTCACCAGAAGATCAATAACTTCTACCTGTTATAAAATACGCAATATCGCGCAGATTGCGCTTAGTCTTATTGTTAGGCAATTGTTCCAGCGCCGCCAGCGCCTTGTCGATATAACGTGAAGCGAGCTCCTCAGAACGGGCGATTCCGTCTCCGGAAAGAATGAGATCAATCGCATGTCCTACCGTGCTATGTCCCTCACGTATAGACTTCAGTTCCTCAAGCAATGACTCGCGCAGTCGCTCATCCTCAAGACTATAAATCACTGGAAGTGTAATGTTTCCTTGCCGCATATCACTGCCCGGAGGTTTACCGATCTGTTTCTCTGTGCCTGAGAGATCCAGTAAATCATCACGAATCTGGAACGCCATACCCACGTTATATCCATAATTATAAAGCAGACGAGCTACTTCTGGATCTGCCTCAGCAGCAAGAGCGCCGAGTTGGCAGCTAACTGCAATCAGCAGGGCTGTTTTGCGGCGGATACGCCGTAGATAATGACGTACACTTTGCTCACTGTTGAAAAAGTCACGAATCTGCTCCATCTCTCCGATCGACATTTCGATCATCGCCTTAGACAGAATTTGATGAATTCGTGGATTCTTCAGCTCCGTAGTCATAACCAGCGCTTTTGCATATATGTAGTCACCAGTGTACATGGCAATTTTATCGCCCCATTTTGCTTTCACGGTGAGTTCACCACGGCGCAATTCTGCATCGTCGATCACATCATCATGGACCAGTGAAGCGCTATGGATCAACTCTAACGGTATCGCCACCCGTTTCAGTTTTTCCAGATCATACTTACCGAATTTCCCGCCCATTAGGACAAATACGGGACGTAATCTTTTGCCGCCTGCCTTTAATAAATGCAGGGAGGTTTCTGTAAGCAGATCGTCATCCCCCTGTACACTGCGGTACAGCTCTTTTTCAATCTGATCCATATCTCTGTTCAGTAATCCGAATATTTGCAGTCGTTTCATTCTTTCACCCGTGTCAACAGTTTATGGCTCCAAATCTCCATCTTCACTTCCTGCGGCAGCAGGCCCATCTCATAGGCATAGCGGAAATAGAGGTTCAAACCTTGCTGCTGCCTTTCTCCAAAATCATAACATAAATTGCGGAAGTACCCTTCCCAATAAGACTTTGTTCCTCCAATGTTAGAACAAGCTGCTTGTACAATAGGATCTAAATCTCTCAATCCCCGCATTTTACTCTCGGCAAAAGCCTCTGCAATCTCAGAAATAGCTTCCGGTTTGTCCTCCGCAGCCTTTCGATTCACTGCCCAGACCGCAAAGGTCATCCCTAAGCCCGTCCATTCCTTCCAAACCTCAGCTAGATCAGTAACGATATAACCTTGATCCTGCCATGAGGCCTTAATAGCATTATCACCAATTAATAAACAGGCATCCGCTTCATGCATCATGTCATCCAAATCAGGATTAGCGCTAATATACTCCGGTTTATTGCCAAAAGCTTTTTCCATTAAAATTTTCAGCAAATTTACTGAGGTTGCAGAAGTATTCGTAACAGCGATCTTACCGCTGCCAATCTGAGCAAATGGCACCCTGGAAAAAAGGAATATTGATCTCACAGGACCGTCCGCGCTAACCGATAAATCAGGTAGAAGTAATAATTTGTCACTGGCCTCAGCATAAGCAAAAGAGGATAAAGCACCTACATGAATAGTTCCACGGCTCATCCCCTGATTAAGAATGGCAGGTACCTCACTCACCATCTCTGCAGGATATTTCAGTGCAGAGGGATGAAAATTGTGAAATACCGGCCATGAGTTGGTATAGCTGATTTTGCCAATGATGGTGTGGCTGTTATTGTCCATCCTTTCAATCCCCCCATCTTCGAAATAAATTGTGTTCAATATTAAAGCTGTCAAGCACTTTGCCCACCATGAAATTAATCAGATCATCCATACTTTGCGGTCCAAAATAAAAAGCCGGCATTGCGGGAATCATCCGAACTCCCAGACGGGACAGCTTCAACATATTCTCTAGATGAATAGCATGCAGTGGAGTCTCACGAGGTACAAGCACCAGTGGGCGGCCTTCCTTGAGCATAACGTCAGCAGCACGTGTCATCAGATTATCAGAGGTCCCATTCGCTACCGCGGATAATGTTCCCATAGAGCAAGGCATAATAATCATCCCTTCCACACGAAACGAACCACTTGCAATGGATGCGCCGATATCCGCAACAGGATGATAAAGCAGAGAACCGGGATAGCCTTTGAACCTTTCGTTCAAAAAGCCCTCCCGGTCTGATGCGATATAGCCAAGTTCTTCTTTAAATACGCGCCAGCCCGCATTGCTAACTACCAAATGCACGGAGTAGCCTAGTGACAGCAAGGTTTCAGTTAGACGAACACCATATATCGCACCGCTTGCTCCTGTAATTCCAACCACGATGTTTTTCGGTTTAGTAAGCGTCATTAGTAGAACTGCACCACCAAGTCAATCAAAGTGAAAGAGAACACCACGATGCTCAATACGCCGTTCATAGTGAAAAAAGCAGTCTGCAGACGGCTCAGGTCACTCGGAGATACAATGTAGTGCTCATAAAAGAGAATGATATATGCGATGATCATGCCTGCTACATACCACCAGCTTAAATCCGTCATAAACAGCAACGATACGAATCCAATCGCCGTGAGAATGTGAAATACGCGGGCAATAAAGAGTGCACCTTGAACCCCGAACCGAACCGGAATGGACTTCAAGCCCTCTTTTAGATCAAACTCAACATCCTGACAAGAATAAATTACATCAAAACCTGCAGTCCAAAACACAATAGTGAAATAAAATACCATTGAAGTCCAATTCACACTACCAGTTACAGCTACCCAACCGCCTAAAGGTGCAAGCGCAATGGTCAGACCGAGGATAAGATGGCAGGCCCATGTAAAGCGCTTAGTAAATGAATAAATGACAAGAAGGAAAACTGCGATCGGCAAGAGCTTGGCCGACAAAGGATTCAGCTTAAAGGCTGCCCAAAAGAGTAAGAAAAACGAAATGCCGATAAAAATGACGACTTCACCGATCTTCAATAATCCTGCAGGAATAGCTCTTCCCGCTGTGCGTGGATTCTTAGCATCACTTATCCGGTCAATCAGTCGATTCAGCCCCATAGCAGCGCTCCGTGCCCCAAACATAGCCACTACGATCCAACCAATCTGGCTCCAGGTAGGTAGCGTGCCAAACATGACAACGGAACCAAGTAAAGCGCCCATAAAAGCAAAAGGTAAAGCAAATACCGTATGTTCAAACTTGATCATTTGTAAAAAGATACCGATTTTCTTAAACATTCCCGTTCTCCTTGAGCCCAATATGTAATGCCGCGATGCCTCCGGTCAAGGGGAAGGATTCCACTTTTTGCAGTCCGGTTTCACGGAAAATAGCAGCTAATTGCTCCCGGTCAGGGAACAGCGCCAGCGATTCTGGCAACCATTTGTATTGCTCATACCTTTTAGCGAATAACTTGCCCAGCAATGGGAGTACACGCTGAAAATAAAAGAAATAGATACCTTTAAACGGTTGTTTCATCGGCTTGGAAAGCTCCAGGCAGACCACCATTCCTCCGGGCTTCACCACCCGTTTCATCTCGTTCAGCACTTGAACAAGATCCGGTACGTTGCGGAGTCCAAAACCAATCGTTGCATAATCAAATGCGTTGTCTTCAAAAGGCAACTCCATAGCGTTGCCCTGTACGAGAGAGATCCGGTCCTGAAGCTTGCGCTCCTCCACCTTACGGCGCCCCACTTCAAGCATGCCTGCACTGAAGTCGAGCCCTATCACATTCCCTGTCTGTGAGGCTTCGGCCAAGGCAATGCTCCAATCGCAAGTGCCGCAGCATAAGTCTACAGCTGAATCCCCGCGCTTCATACCCATCTTCTTCATCGTGAACTTACGCCAAGCCTTATGCCGACGAAAGCTTAAGATGTCATTCATCAAATCATATTTACCTGCAATACTCTCAAACACCGAGTGCACAAACTGTTCCTTCGGCTTGCTGTTATCACCCACAGCAGTTGTAGTTTTGTCCATAGTCATCCACTAACCCTCCACGGCTGCTTGTCCTGAGACTTTCATCTGCAGGAGAATACGATCCAGCGCTATCTCAAGCTCTCTAAGCAGGCTTTCGTCTTTAACGCTTTGTAATAGTCCCTGAATCGACTGAATCGACTGATGGAGCTTGTCCGTCAGCAGAGAATCACATTTATATTTCATCTTCAGCATCTTCCAGTCCTTCTGATCAAGGTTCTGGTCTTGAAGCTGTTTGCGTTCTTCCTCTGTCGCTGACTCCAGCATCTTCCAGTAGCAATAACCATTGCTTGCATTCTCAAGGTTATCACAACGCTGAAGCTCTATGGCAACAGTTTCGCACTGACTGAACTCTGTCAATAACTTCTCCCACAATTCCACTAAGGAATTCTCGATCATGGGCGTAAAAGAAAGGAACAGCCGCATATTGAGCTGTACCATGTGCCGCAAGTATTGTTCAGCCGAAAGACGGATTCCTCTCATCTTCACATAGAGGTTCGCTTTCAAGACATTGAAATCAGCAATCGCCTTACTCAAGATTCCAACCATCTCAATCTGATCACTCTTTGCAAGCAGATGGTAAAACCAGCTACTAAAATAATCACCAGCCAATACCTTTAATTGACGGGAACGCATAGGATCTCCACCGCGTCTATCATTCGAGCGGTCAATTACCTCATGTGTATCTAGTCCAAGTTGAATAAGTGCGGTTACGAGCGTATACAACTCACCAGTACTTCCTTTTACAGAAGATCCATGGTTTAGAAAAATATATAACAAATGACCCCGGCCATCAGAAAACGGCGGCAAATCCGTATGCTTCTGAATCATGTCGTAGTCGGTGTAGGGTTTTGCCAGTTGCGGTATGCAGTACGGTTTCATTTCAGCCTCCGAAGCCATTGACATTTATATTAATTCCTTTGTTCACAATCTTGTCTATTATATCACATGTTTTTTTGTCACGCACTGTGATACAACTGAGTTTCTTTTATTCTTCTCAAGGATAAATGAACTGCTTCTTCCAGAGCTCAGTCTCACTAATACGGAAGCCTGTCTTGAGACGCTCGGATATGGGGAGATTACCCGCAGACTGAAGTTCATTCTGGAGTTCAACGGACCACTCCGCGCGTCTGATATCCCCTGCTAGCAGCAGCCGGCGGCTATCCAGCCATTTATCCATGACCACGATGCGCAGCAGAAGCTGATCTACATTCAAGGTTTCTTGAAAAGCAAAAGAAATAGTCTGTGCCATATTTCGATAAAGCTCCTGGGGTTCATGATCATTTCCGCTCACTTTTAAATCCAGAGACAGAACGTGATCCTCCCAGCCTACGCTATCAATGGATAAGGTCAATGGAAGTGCGCCAAGAACATCAACAAGATTATCGTTGTCTAGCACCGTGTTATGGCCGCCAGTAAAAGTCTCCACTGCACCATTTCTCTGCTGTAAGGTTGAATCCATATCTGCCACTTTGGGCAATATTACAGCAGAGGTTGCAGTCAAGAGTAATACGGCTCCAACCCACCAGGCCTTGTTCATGAACACGCCCCCCTTATCCATAATTCCCACTCTTAGCGGAATACGATCATTTCTCTTTACTATATTTTGAAAAAAAGCAGGCTATGCCTGCTTTTCAGCTTTCACTTTCCAATTGTCCGTGCTTTGTCCATATTTCAGCCTTACCGCGGATCTTCATCGCTGAGGTATGATCAGTAAACTGGGCAATCAATACCTCGCCCTTATCCAGCTTCTCTGTATGATGAAAACGTGTATCTGTACCTCTGGTTAACCCAATGACCTGAACGCCATTATCTTTAGCCTTAACCACAATATAGTCGCTGCCCGTTGGAAGCGGAGTAGTACCCGTATTTTTATCCATCATCACTCATCCTCCTCTAAACCTATTATACAGTTCATAGTATTTCAAAAAACAAATGCCGCCTTGGAGGGCGGCATAGTTGTTCTTAAAAAGACTATGGGATAGGTATGTAGAAATCTTTATTTGATTCCGTCTTTCAGCGCCTTACCGGGTTTGAATGCCGGTACCTTGCTTGCAGGAATTTCGATTTCTTCACCAGTTTGCGGGTTACGGCCTTTACGTGCAGAACGCTCACGCACTTCAAAGTTTCCGAATCCAACCAGTTGTACTTTATCACCGCTTTGCAGTGCTTCTGTAATTGCTTCGAAAACCGCATCTACAGCTTTAGTAGCATCCTTCTTGGGAAGTTCAGTTGCTTCTGTAACTACATTGATCAAATCTGATTTATTCATGTTTTCTCACCTCCCTGAGTAAATTCTCCGGTATCATACACTGTTTCCGTTTCAACGTAAAATATACGTGATAATCCCGTTTAAAACTTAACTTTGGCGCCCTTAGACCTTGAAGCGCAACAAACTTATAGTAATACAGCCCATCCATAAATTCAAGCTGTTACTCAAAAAAGGAGCAGAAATTATCATCTATCCTTGCATATTTATCTAAATTCAATCTAATTTGTTAGACCTATAGGAGCATTTAAGGTCTTTATTTCATCAGAATAATTGAGTCAGAATCACCGTTATTATAGGAACTAGGAATCAAGTTTTAGGATATATACAAATAAAAAGAGCAGGATTTCTCCCACTCTTTGAATTTATTTATATTCAGCTTAGAGAATAATTGCAATAAGTCCGCCGGAACCCTCATTTATAATGCGGCCAAGCGTTTCTTGCAGTTTGTAGCGCGCATTATCCGGCATCATAGCTATCTTGCCTTGAATTCCTTCTCTTACAATGGAGTGCAGGGAGCGGCCAAAAATATCGGATTCCCAAATCTTAATAGGATCATTCTCAAAGTCCTGCATCAGATAACGAACCAGCTCTTCGCTTTGCTTTTCCGTTCCGATGATTGGCGAGAATTCAGACTCCACATCCACCCGAATCATATGAATGGATGGTGCCGTAGCCTTTAAGCGAACCCCGAAGCGAGAGCCCTGACGAATCAGTTCTGGCTCGTCGAGTGCCATTTCAGCTAAGGATGGAGCCGCGATACCATAGCCAGTAGTCTTGACCATTTCCAAAGCTTCTGAGAATCGGTCGTATTCTCGTTTCGCATGTGAGAACTCCTGCATAAGCTGGAGCAAATGATCCTTACCGCGGATCTCAACCCCAACCACTTCCATCAGAACTTGATCGTACAGCTCTTCTGGAGCATACAGGTCGATCTCTGCTACACCCTGACCCATGTTCATACCACTTAGGCCAGCTTTATCAATAAAGTCATATTCGGTGAACTGAGATACGAGGCGGTCAACATCCCTCAGGCGGCGAATGTCTTTTACCGTATCGCGAACGGAGTTCTCATAACTACTACGTAGCCAGTGGTTTTCTCCAAGCACCATAACCCAGCTTGGCAGATTTACATTTACTTCATGCACTGGGAATTCATAAAGCACTTCCCGCAGCACACCAGTTACGTCATCTTCGCTCATGTTTGCGGCGCTTAGCGTCATAACTGGGATATCGTATTTGATGGCTAGCTCGTTACGGAGCTGCTGCGCTTCCTCACTGCGTGGCCGGGTGGAGTTAATGACAAGCACAAACGGCTTACCCACTTCCTTCAGCTCTGCAATGACGCGCTCTTCAGAGTCCACGTACGAGTTCCGCGGAATTTCTGCAATCGTACCATCTGTTGTTACCACTACACCTAGCGTTGAATGCTCCTGAATAACCTTACGTGTCCCGATTTCTGCCGCTTCCTGAAAAGGAATAGGCTCTTCAAACCAAGGTGTAGAGATCATACGTGGTCCATTTTCATCCTCGTAACCTTTTGCACCCTCTACAGCGTAACCTACACAGTCTACCAGACGAACATTAACCTCAAGCCCTTCCGCAACCTTGATTTGGACTGCGTTGTTTGGCACAAACTTCGGTTCTGTCGTCATAATCGTTTTGCCTGCTGCGCTTTGCGGAAGCTCATCCACAGCTCTTACTCGATCAGCCTCATTCGTGATGTTTGGCAGGACAATTGTTTCCATGAAGCGCTTGATAAATGTCGATTTCCCCGTGCGAACCGCGCCGACGACGCCAAGATAAATGTCTCCGCCGGTACGCTCGGCAATGTCCTTGAAAATATCCACTTTTTCCAAAAGAGATCCCCTCCTCATATTACTCCGAAGAAAAAATGCCTGAAGAGCATCGACTTCGCGTTCCGCCGGTAATCTGACCCTTGCAGGACATCAACCGGACTTATCGTATGCCCGCCCGAAGCCTAGCTGCTTTCGACCGGGACGTACTTGCCCCGCGCTAAACTCCGAATGCTCGGACATGCATTTGGACTAGTATCATCATATGTATCCGGAACGAATTTATGACCCGTATTCGCGCATTTCCCAATGTAATTTCAAAAAAAGTTAAGTCTGCGCGCCGCAAGGCGTCTGACGCCCGGAAGCTTACTCATCCATCTTATGAGGTAGGATTCGTTGATAGAACTATTTTTAGTGGATGCTGAGATTAAAAGGTTATAAACAAAAAACGCCTAATGCCCCGGATAAAACCGAAGCTTAGACGCTTTTAAACTATAACTCTAACTTGGAGGCTGTGGGATCGGCTGATTATTAATCCATAGATACGGCAAAGACTTTACGGGAACGTAATATGAAGCTTCCTCCAGATCCAGTCGCAAGTCCTGATTCTTGTCGTGCTCTCCACCCTTCTTATCGACGGCAGCCATGATATCAAAAACATAATCTACGTAGACAGTTCCATCCTTATCCATGATAAAGTCAAGAACTTGACCGGAATAGACGCTAGTTAAGGTTATAGAGCTTGTACCCGCCTGCTTATGATCAATGGTATACAATCCGGGGTATAGCTCATCAAGCACAGGCAGGTTGCCGCCATGAGCTGATTTATAACGGTTAACCTGTCGTTGCACGTCATTCACCTTTTGAACCGTAACAAGGTCCATCACCTTCACCACAGGATCAATTTCCTCATTCAAAATAAGAAAATAAGCACTTCCACCCTGCTCAAAAGCGGTAGCCGGTATATCATCCAAATATCCCTTATTATTCAACTTCCCCAGGTCAATACGAAACTTCTCATACCTTGGAGTAGTTTCATCCGCATTAAGAATGGGCAATACCCCTTCCTCCTGTTGATAATCATCAACGGCTGCTTGTATCCGTTTAACACTTTCCCGATAATTAACACTAGCCCGCTTCTCTTCACCTGGGTATAGACAGCCCGAAAGCGTAAGCGCGAGCGATACCATCCCTAGCAAAAGCTTGGCCCCTGCCTTCAGTTTCATTTTATATCCTATAAACTCCAACCGAGTCCCTCCCACGGTGACATTCTTACGCTACCACAGTTCATCTTCTTCCCCACGACGCGCTGCTTCAAGCTTACGGCGCACCGCAGCCTTCAGTGGATCTTCCGGCACCTGAACGGTTACGTCGCTCCATACGGCAGCCTGACAGGCCAGACGCGTTCCTTCTTCTAAGGCCGATCCAAGCTTACGCCGCTCAATATCACCGGGAGGCCTTACTGCAGCAGCCTCTTCCTTCGCGACTGTAACCTTGCACATCAGACAGCCTGCTTTGCCTCCGCATCTAGTTGTTATTGGCACTCCTGCTTTACGAGCAGCCTCTAATAACGAAATGCCACGGTTCACAACAGCTTTACGACCTTCTGGTTGAAATACAACGGTAACTCCTTTTTGTGATTTCATGATGTTACTTCCTTCCTCAACACTATGTAACTGCTTACATAATTGAAACAACTCCGCCCAATAGGCCCACTAACATGATGACAAAAGCAAGTATAGACAGTACAGCCTTAAGCAATCCCTTGGTTTTGCTCCGAGCAAAAGTTATAAGAAATACTGATAATCCCATAATCAGCATCGCAATCAGGGATAACCACATTTTTGTCATCGGATCCATGGTCAAAGCCCCCATTCGCCTGTAATTTATTAGGGACTATTATATCATGACCTTATCCTTTTCTGTAAAAAAACATCATTTTTAATGTATTATTTTAAATAAATTACGCTTCGTGAAAATTATCAGGAATATAAAAAAAAAGCAAAAGACGACGGAATCATTCATTGATCCGTTTTCTTTTGCTCACCCAACATAAAGCTATTTTTTAAGCATCATTTTCATTAAAGACTCCATTGTGCTGGAACCTGCGCCGCCTTTTTTAACGGCATTGATAATCTCCTGCACAGTAGCTTCACTGACCGGCACTTTCGCCATTGATGACACCTGCTTAATTAACTGGCGGAGCTGGGCTTCATTCTGCGTAGTTCCTGGCTTTACCGTACTGGCTAGCTTTTTGACGGCACTTTCCGTAATGTTCTTGCCCGCCTTTTTGTTAATGGCGTTCAATGCATCCTTGGAAAAATCTCTGCTCACTTTTCATCCCTCCTCCGTCAATCCCCATTACAACATATGAGAATTTGCGGAAAAAGGTGAACAGGATCAGGAATGCCACTGCTCCCAAGTTTCCTGGGAGATCGACTCAAGCTCAGGCTTACGATCACGACCCATCAGGGCTTCAACCGCACTGCGTGGGCTTCTTCCTTGAAAGAGCACATGATAAATCTGATCCGTAATCGGCATCTGCACACCCAGCTTGAGCGAAATTGCATAAGCTGCTTCGGTAGTACGAATACCTTCGACTACCATCCCCATGGATTCCAGCACCTCGGCCAGCGGCTTGCCTTGACCAAGCATGGACCCAGCGCGCCAGTTACGGCTGTGCTGACTAGTAGCCGTCACAACAAGATCGCCAATTCCGGCAAGGCCGGCAAAGGTCAAAGGATTGGCTCCAAGCTCAACACCCACCCGAGATATCTCGGCGAGTCCACGGGTCAAAAGGGCTGCTTTAGCATTGTCCCCATATCCAAGGCCATCGGATAGACCTGCACCAAGGGCAATAATATTCTTAAGAGCTCCGGCAAGCTCTACCCCTACCTGATCACGATTCGTATATACACGGAAATCGTTGTTGATGAACAATTCCTGCGCTTCGGCGCTACGTTTGTCATCAGGTGAAGCAACTACAACGGTTGTAGGACACCGGCGTACAACTTCCTCTGCATGACTTGGACCGGAGAGGACGACGATCTGCCCTTCGTCACAGCCTAGTTCCTCTGCAATTACGATGGACATCCGCTTATTACTTTCCGACTCAAAGCCCTTCGTAGCATGAACACATAACATGTCATCCTTCCAGAATGGCTTAAGACTGCGAGCAACCTGCCGCATTCCTGAAGACGGAGCTACAATTACAACCGCCTTAGAACCGGACACTGCCGTTTCCATATCCGTAGTTGCAATAATGTTAGCTGGCAGTGCGATGCCAGGCAGATACTTATTATTCGTATGAGAGCCATTGATCTCGGCAGCTTGATCAGAGTTGCGTGTCCACAGATAAACTTCCGAGTGGTTTGCAGCCAGCACACTAGCCAGCGCAGTTCCCCAGCTCCCCGCTACAAGTACGGTAACTTTATCAGACAACACGATTCCCTCCTTTAACTTTTGAGCCTATCTTGTTCTCACGGCCTTCTACAATCTTTACAATATTCGTCCGGTGCCGCCAGAAGGCGAAGACCGCAATAATAATACTGGTCCAGAGCACAGGTTGTGTAAATCCTGTCAACAATAAAGCCACTGGTGTCAGTGCTACAAAAATTAATGAGCCAAGGGACACGTAACGTGTGATAAAGATAGACAGGATGGCGATGATACCGGCGAGCAGCGCTGGCCATAAACAAAGCGTAGCCATAACACCGATCGTAGTAGCAATGCCTTTCCCCCCACGAAAACGAAAATAGAGCGGCCAATTATGTCCGATGATGGCCGCGATTCCGCAAAGAGCCGGAACCCAGGTTCCCCAACCGCCGACCCAGGTTCCTAACCATACAGCGGCCACCCCTTTCAACACATCCAGCAACAGCACTAGTATTGCAGGACCTTTACCCAATACACGCAGTGTATTGGTAGCCCCCGCATTTCCGCTTCCGTATTGACGGATATCAATTCCCTTTAGCAACTTTGCAAGCAGTACACTAAAGCTGACAGAACCAAGCAAATAGCTTACAACGATAACCAGAAGTTCAAGCGCCACACTTCTTCTCCCCTAACCTTCGTTTTCGGATTTGCGCCGTGTAAAGAGACGGATTGGTGTTCCTTCGAAATTAAATGCTGCGCGAATTTTATTCTCCAGATAACGTTCATAGGAGAAGTGCATCAGCGACGGATCATTCACGAACACCACAATCGTAGGCGGCTTAACCGCAACCTGCGTTACATAGTTAATACGCAAGCGACGGCCTTTGTCAGTTGGTGGAGGGTTAATCGCGATTGCATCAGATACAACGTCGTTCACCAAATGTGTAGTAATGCGCAGTGCGTGCTGTTGAGATACATGCTGTACAACAGGCAGCAGTTTTTGCAAACGCTGTTTGGTTAAAGCCGACAAAAAGACAACCGGTGCGTAACTCATAAACAAGAAATGGTCACGAATCTTAGTCTCGAAGTTCTGCATAGTCTTATCGTCTTTCACAATGGCATCCCATTTGTTCACAACAAAAATAGATGCTTTACCAGCTTCATGTGCATAACCAGCAATATGCTTGTCCTGATCGATGATGCCCTCTTCGCCGTTAATTACAACGAGGACCACATCAGCCCGTTCAATCGCACGCATAGCTCGCATAACACTGTATTTTTCAATGTTCTCGTATACCTTGCCTTTTTTACGCATACCTGCCGTATCGATAAGCACATAACGTTGCCCATCACGTTCAAAAGGAGTATCGATAGCATCTCTTGTAGTCCCTGCAATATCGCTGACGATAACACGTTCTTCGCCCAAAATCGCGTTAACCAGAGAGGATTTACCTACATTCGGACGGCCAATCAAAGCTACACGAATGACATCCTCATCGTATTCATCATCTATTTTCTCAGGTAGGCGTTCAACTACAGCATCTAGCAAATCGCCGAGTCCGGTTCCGTGACTACCAGAAATGCCGATTGGATCGCCAAAACCAAGGCTATAGAACTCATAAATATCATCCGCACGCTTCATATTATCCACTTTGTTGATGGCAAGAACGACCGGTTTACCTGAACGGAACAGAATCTGAGCTACCTCTTCATCTGAATTCGTCACACCACTCTTCGCCTCACACATAAATACAATAACATCCGCTTCTTCAATCGCCAGCTCCGCTTGAACACGGATTGATTTCAGAATTGTATCTTCTCCATCAATTTCAATACCTCCGGTATCAATCACACTGAACGACTTACCGTTCCAATCTGAAATACCATAAATCCGGTCACGTGTAATCCCCGGCTTATCTTCTACAATGGCTAATCTATCGCCAATCAGCCGATTAAATATCGTCGATTTTCCGACGTTAGGCCTCCCAACAATTGCCACAACGGGTCTTGCCATATTCATTCCTCCTGTCATCCTTACGTTACTCATCATAGCAAAAAACATTTAAATTGGCTAACAATCATGTTAACTCTCAATAATCCGACCAGTTCCGAAAAAAAGACAATCGGCGAACCCCCGTATCGAGGGCTCGCCGATTACTTTACCCGTATATTCAAAAGCTCGTTTAGGGATTAGTTATTACCCTTAAATTTATCCAGCTTGTCACCAAAACGTTCAGCAAGCGTAAAGCTAAGGCCTTCGTTGCTAAGGGAAACGTTAGGGTTGTTCAGAACTTCTTTAGGAGCTCTGTCTCTGCTATTGCTGCGTTCAGGTCTAGCAGATGGAGCTGGAGCTTCTTCAGTTTCTTTGATGCTCAGGCTAACACGTTTCTCGGATGGATTGAAGTCCAGAACTTTCACTTGAACTTCTTGTCCTTCTTTCAATACTTCGTGTGGAGTAGCGATGTGTTTGTGGGAGATTTGTGAGATATGCACAAGACCTTCCACACCCGGAAGCAATTCTACGAACGCTCCGAAGTTCACAAGACGTTTTACAACGCCTGTTACAACATCACCGATGTTGATTTCGCCAGCAGCAGAGTCCCAAGGACCTGGAGCAGCAGCTTTGATGCTCAGGCTGATTTTTCCTTTTTCAGGATCAACCTTCAATACTTTAACACGTACTTTATCACCTTCAGATACTACATCAGAAGGTTTCTCTACGTGGCTCCAAGCGATTTCAGATACGTGTACAAGACCGTCAACTCCGCCCACATCAACAAATGCGCCGAATTGAGTCAGACGTTGTACTGTACCTTCGATGATTTGGCCTTCAGATAGTTCAGCCATAATTTTCAGCTTGTTAGCTTCGAATTCTTCTTCAAGAACTTCTTTAGCAGACAAGATTACTTTGCTGTTCTCACGGTCAAGTTCTTTCACTTTAACGCGCAAGGTACGGCCTTTGTAATCGCTGAAATCTTCAACGAAGTGACGCTCTACCATGGAAGCTGGGATAAATCCGCGAGCTCCAACATCAGCTACGAGGCCACCTTTAACAACGTCAGCCACAGTAACTTCGAAAGCTTCTTGGGAAGCGAAGTATTTCTCAAGATCTTCCCATGATTTTTCACTATCAACAGCACGTTTGGAAAGAACAAGGCTTTCCTTGTTGTCGTTGATGCTGACAACTTTACATTCTACTTCCTGTCCAACTTCTACTGCTGCAGCAGCGTTGTCCAGTTGTACTGCGGACAATTCGCGAATTGGAATCACACCGTCGTATTTATATCCAATGCTTACATAAGCTTGGTTATCTTCGATTTTGACGATTGTTCCTTTCACGGTATCGCCTTTTTTCAGAGAAATGATTTCCAAGTCAGCTTGGTTAGTCACTTCTTCTTCGTTAACGGCAGCAACTTCTTCTACAGCTCCGTTATTTTCTGTCACAGCGGAATCCACCGCTTCTACGGATTCATTCTTTTCCGCAGCTTCCTGATTTTTAATTTCTTCAGACATGTGATTAGCCTCCTCGATTCAAAACCCCATTTATTTAAACCTGCGTATAGCAGAGTTCAAAACAAGCAATGCATAATATTTCACTTACACTTGATGATAGTATGTTCCAAAAAATAGCGGCTATGCCGTTATTTAATCAAAACATTGAGCAAAATTTGTTGTTCTGCTCATCCCTTAACTAGCACTTGGTTTACCTGTCTCTTTCATCTCACGGATGCGATCCATAATGACATCGGTAACAGCCTCGAGAGATTCGCTCCCCGCACCGGCAAATTGACTAAGGTCTACAGGAGCACCGTAGACAACGACCATGCGTCGAAAGGGTTTATACTGGCCGATAATAGCCGCTGGAATAACTGCTGCGCCGCTTCGAAGTGCAAAGCTAGCAGCACCCTTCTTGGCCACTCCGGCATCAGAGTTACGCGTACCCTCCGGGAAGATACCCATGACATTACCATTACGAAGTGTGTTAAGGGCCGTTTTTATGGATTCTTTGCTTACGCCGCCACGTTTCACCGGAAAAGCACCCAATTTATTAATGAGCCAGCCAAGCACCGGAACCTCAAACAGTTCAGCCTTAGCCATATACTTTACCTGACGGTCCAGCTTAATTCCAATAGTCATTGGATCAAGCAGACTAATGTGGTTAGCGCAGAGCAGTACCCCGCCCTCCTTTGGCACATTTTCTTTCCCCACAATCTTAAGTGGGAAAAGGATTGCGTAAATCAAGCGAAGCAATCCAACACAAATTGCATAAATCATAAATGATTTCTCTCCCCGTCAACATGAGATCTACAGTGGGATACAATGGCCTCCACAACTTGATCGATATTCATTAAGGTCGTATCCAGAAGAATAGCATCTTCTGCACGGCGCAGCGGTGAAATCTCCCGTCCTTCATCCAGACGGTCCCGCTTTGCAATATCGTGTTCAAGCTGCTGAAGCGTCACCGATTCCGCGTCTCTCAGTTCCTTATAACGACGGAGAGCTCGTTCTTCCACACTTGCCGTCATAAAAATCTTTACCTCGGCATCCGGCAGCACGGTTGTACCGATATCGCGGCCATCCATTACCACGCCTTTGCGAAGCGCCATCTGACGCTGCAATTGACTCAGTCTGGATCTTACATCCTCGATCTTCGCATACTGCGACACAAGGCCGCTAACCTGAAGGCTCCGAATATGTGGGGTCACGTCTTCCCCATTAATCAGCACCTTCTGAATGTCTCGTTCCGGAATAAGTTCAATCACCATGTCGCGAACCTTCTCGTTCACTCGATGCTGATCTTCCGGTTCAATGCCTTCTTGGATCATATACCAGGTGATTGCCCGGTACATTGCACCAGTATCGACATAGATATAAGACAACTTCTGGGCTACCAATCGGGCTACAGTGCTCTTGCCTGCCCCGGCAGGTCCGTCGATGGCGACGTTTATTCTGTCATAAGTATGTGTACCCTGCCTATCCAACGGGGCATTCCTCCTCAAACACTCTTTCATAAAAAAAGCATCTAGCGTTACGAAAACTATTCCTGCAATATCAAGGAGCACACATAAATTGTTATGCTTGATGATATTATCAAGAAAAAAGCAGGCATTGCCTGCGACTTATAAAATTATACCACAGTTTATACTTCAGTGCAAAATCAGACAGCTTAATAGAGCTGTAAAAAATGCTTATCTGTTGCGGAAATCAAACTGACGTTCGAAGCAATAACGGATAATTTTCTGGCGTTCCAAATCTGAAATAGCGACAAATTTCAACATCGCTAAAAGGCGTCCATTCTCTAGCTTTTTAATGCGCACTACTTCTCCTTCAAAATTGACATGCTCTGTGCTTCCGTTTCGATAAGGCACCAATACCCAGCAGGACAATTTATTACCAACCTCCAGCTTAACCTGGTTATCCACCAAAAAGGAGATTCCTCCACCACCAATATCATCTGTACGAACTAGGAACCGTTTGCCAAGGCTATCCTTCACAGCAAGCTCTAGATCTGCATTCACTCGGAAAAAGCTTCTTCTCTGGATCTTAAAAATCGAATCTGTCTCCGGCTTTTGAATCCGGACCATACGAATTACATCTTCTTTAAAGCCCAGTACATAAGTATTAAAGTAATTTTTGATGCCACCCTCAGTTAAAAAATAAACCGAAAGCTCGTCCCCCATAAAGAGCCTTTTTAGACGACCATTGCTCTCCTGCATAGGAATTTCAATCAGGAATGCGTCTTCTTCCGTCTCTGCAATTCTTGATCTATATTCAACTTCTGCTTCAGCAGCGTCACTGGAAGCAACCTGTATGTATAGATATTCGTTAATTTTAGGATACAAAGATGTCACCGCCACATCAGTTTAGTAATTATCACTACCCCTGATTATAGCATGGGAATATCAGCCAGTCAGATATATTTTATAGATATTGCAAAAAAAAGGGACGCACCCAACTGCTGGATGCGCCCTCCCTTTATTTTGCCTCAGACCCCGAAGAAGGTCTGATTTCTTCCACAGACTCTTCAATGCCATCCTCGGCGTTAATGTAAATACGATACTTTGAGCCATTAACTCCTCCACCGAACTCGTAAGTCAAGACCTCGACGGAATCATCATTTTTAATCCAGGACAAGCGATTGTATTGCTCCTTGAAATCAGAATTCAGAAATTTTCTCGCCTCTGCAAGGGTAAGCTTTGGTTTTGGAAGCTTCCGGTTGTCCTTGTGCTCATTGACGTATTCGCTGGCCTCAAAACCGATGGTATCACCTGTATCCAGCCCCATACGAATGGTCATCTTTTCAGGATAAATCAATACATCATTCTGTTTGGTTACAAAGGTCAAATTCCCGATATTATCGTAACGATCAGCGCTGACTGCAGTCATATGGGGATATCCTTTTTTCTCAAGAAACTGCTCTGCTTTGGTAACTGCTTCTTTAATAGAAACTTTGGCAGGGCCAACCTCACGGTTATCATAATAAGAGATCAGCAACCCGCCATTTTTGGTGAAATCCATACTAATGGCGTGCTTCTTATTCGAAGCGCTAACAGTTGCTGTATAGGATGGCCATTCGGTGTTCTTCCCATTTTCTTTAACATCCACTTTAGCATTGGAGCCCGCATCCGCGAACTTCAACGCCTTACGTTTGATATCTTCGGCAGTCACGGGGGTACCTCCGAGCATTTTGACGGAACGTTTATCGTAGATGCTTGCTACTGAAGGACCCCAGTCTAGCTCAGGGTATGCCCCTACACGTTTATCCACCGTTTTGAAGCCGTCAATAATCGTGTTGTCCTCCGCTTTATTTTCTGTCGCCAACGCCGTTTCAACATCCATCCAGCGCAGCCGATTGCCAATGACTTTATTTTGTACCTCTTGCAAATCCTTAGAGATTTCTCCTGAGTTCTTGTACAATGCTTTTAGATTGCTCAGCTCTCCATCTGTCAGAGGTTTTTTAGTGAAGTCACGAATCCCGGCTTTATAAGAAAAGTTGGAGATTTTGGACAGAAACTCCTCTGTTTTGCTAAATGGCAGCAAGGTCAGCGGCAGCTGGTTAATCTCATTTTGGGCCTCACTAGTCATCCGCCACACATTCACAAGTCCTTTACGGTGCATCCCATTAGAAGCAGAGTTAACCGCAAGCGTATTTCCAAGCTCACCATGAAGACGGTCCACATGATAGGACAAATCATGAAAGGCGCGTTGATATTGGTTCTCCGCCTTAATTAGTATTGAATTCTTCTCCTGATTCTCCTGATAACCCCACACAAGCGCACCAATCAGCAGCAGCGCGGTCAGCGGGAACATTACAGCACTTAATCTTTTGTACATAGGGCTACAAGACTCCTTTCGATAGCTTATTGGCGTTAGTTTGACAATAAACTAGGAGTCTTATGCACTGAAGTTGCTACACAATGTGACTATAACGTCCGCTCATGCTCTCTCTTCAATCTCAAAGCCACTGCTATTACTGCAAAGGCATTGTTTAAAGCCGGTTTGAATGACACCATGCTCTTTAATCCCTCTTAATATGTAGGTCTCACCACACTGTTTGCAAACGATACGTACTTTTATACGCAAAAAAAGACACCTCTCTCCTCTCTGGAATTCCTTACTAGGAACTGCCCTTCGAATATAAGTGTGTCCATCTCGATTATAGGTTAACCTCTTCTTCACGTTTCAGAAAGCGGAAAGGAGAACGGCTGTTGGCCCTAGCAACCTTTCCCATACCTCCATACCATAGGATAGCCATCAGAGGCACAATAAACCATATCCAATAGTTGGCTGTCGTACTCAAAATAAAGTCATATATCCCATGCCACATCCATGGCAACAGGAGAGAAAACACCAGAATTCTGCGGGTATGAACTCCTTTTGAGAACTTCGCCCTTCCCATATGGTAGCCCATGATCACACCAAACATAGCGTGTCCAGAAACCGGAAGAAGTGCTCTTAGAAACATTGATCCGATTGAAGCGTTGCTATACCAAGCGTACATTACATTTTCTATTGTTGCGAAGCCGAGCGAAATCGCCACAGCGTATAGTATCCCATCATATGGCTCGTCAAATTCGGTATGATTGTAAATCATATGGTACAGCACAAACCACTTTAGACATTCTTCCACGCCAGCGGATATGAGAAACGACTCCACGTAGGGACCACCATTTAGTCCCAGCATCAGCCCTCTCTGAATGATCATTACTGGAAACACAATCAGAAGGCCGAGCAAGAATACTTTAATGACTACATGAAGCGGTTCTTGATCATACTTGTCTTTCAGATAAAAAAAGGTCAACAGAGCAAGTCCCGGCGCTACTGCCGACGTAATGACCGATAACACGAGCACCGAATAACCTCCCTACACCCCTAAACCCTATTACTGCCGTTACACAGCAAGGTAGATGATAACTTTGATACAAGAATGACCGACATATCACCAACAACAAGACTAGGGCTGATCGGCCTAAACAATGGTCATCAGCCCCTAGATCTTGCTTAATTACTCCTGACGCTTAAAATGAGTGCACAATAACTGGACCGCATTCTCCGGCATCACTGTTTTCCCGTATTCATCGAGAACAGCTTCTGTGACCGGTGAGGAATCTCCAAACTCAGCAAGTACGCCAACAAGACCTGACAACGCCGTTTCTTCAAATTCCTTTGGATCGAAATACAGATACCATTTATTGTTATAAGAATACAGTTTCCCCTGGGAAGTAATATTACCGATGAGCACATGAGCCGCTTCAACCAGAACCTCGAAATCGCGGAATGCATATACAATGGAGTCGCTTTGTTCAAGAGTAACTTCCATTTCATAAATCTCTTCTGGCAATTCTTCTTCCCCGGACGCACCGTACTGATGGTGATCATATTTTCCTCGGGTCACTATAACGACCATGCCTTGCGCGGGCAATGCGAAAACTTCTACGGCAAGCGGACCCGTGGCATCAAAACCTAGTTCACTATATGCTTGATCCATCATCTCCGTAAACAGGTCATGAACCTTAGGAACTTCCTGCCACATGTCTTCCTTCTGGATGCCCCGCTCGCTCAGGTCGTCAAAAGTGAGGAAAATCCGTATCTTATCTTGACTTAATCGCTCTATTCTCATGACAGGATCCTCCTTTTGCAAGCTCATTTATTATAATGTATGATGAGTCCCGAGTAATGAGCCAAAAATGGTTACTATGTAAGTATGTTATCATTTTGCCGAGATAAATGCACGTAAATAAATATATAAAATCCTCTCTATTGAATAAACCATTTTCAAGGCCCGAATAATAAAAAAGAATCATTCTGCGGAATATTTCATCCCCAAAATGATTCTGATGGAGTCCTTTACGGTTACAATCCCGGTATGGTTGTATGCGTTTCTTTAAGAATCTGCTCTACTTCGCTCTTTACTTCAGGATTGCTGCGAATGAATTCCTTTAACAATTTAAGATTGGATTCCTTCGACTTCACTGGTGATTCAGTCTTATGCTCAGAGGTTGCGCTGCTTGAACCGTTACTTTGAGCATTACTGCTTGAAACAGCAGTGTTACCAAAACCAGTCGTGGCCATACCGATTATTTTTTCTTTTGCTTTATCTGCAGCCCCACTCATGGAACCACCCGATTGCCCTAGCGAAGACATTAAAGAATTCCGCTTTTTGGACATAATCATACTGGCTGCGGCGCCCATCAGCACCCCGCATAAAAATGACGAAGTATTCATATTTCCAGCCTCCTTGTATGGTAAAATCATGTTTAGTGTTCGCGGAAAGATTCCGGCTCATACAACCTAATAACAAGAAAGCGAGTTGAAAAAAGTGGGTAAAATGACATCAGTGCTCCTATTGGCTACCTTGCTGCTTACAGCCTGTGGCAACAGCGGTGCAAATGGAAATACAGCCAAGGAAACAAACACCACAAACAATCCGCCCACGGCGGCAGCTACACAAAGCGCAGAAACTACGGCGCCAGCACCTGAAGCAACAGCCAGTCCTACCCCTGAAGCAACAGCAGATGGAGGTACTACAGGAAATAGTACAGCCAGTAAGGGTGAAGCATCCGCTGAAATTCCACTGCTGTACCATATGAACAAAAATTACGACATCGTCCCTAATGAGGAAGCTACAAATAAAAAAGTGGTTCTGCTCACTTTTGACGACGGTCCTAAAGATGCGGCAATGATTAACCCTTTGATGGATGTTCTGGACAAACATCAAGCTAAAGCCATCTTTTTCGTAAATGGTTATCGTGTTAAGGAGCATCCTGAGCTTCTGGAGTTAATACATAACCGCGGTGGAATTATCGGCAACCACAGCTGGGATCATATTGTATTGAAAGACAAGTCCTATACTGAGGTTAAAAAGCAAATCGAAGACGTTCAAGATATTGTCAAAGAAACATTGGGAGAAGCTCCTCACTTTTTCCGTCCGCCACATGGTGCCGGCGGGGATGTTGGCAAGAAGGTCGCGGCTGAGAATGGAATGTTATACATGACCTGGTCTGTAGGCTCACTTGACTGGGAAATGAAAGAAAAGGAAACGGGTAAGACAGAAAAATTGATCAGTAATGTTACCGATCAGCTGCATTCCGGCAGTAATATCCTGATGCATGAGCTACCATGGACCGTTGAGGGACTGGATACCTTGCTCACTACACTTGAGGGTAAAGGCTACAGCTTTGTTGATCCGCGCAGCATTGAGCTAAAAATGCGTTGATCTTCTCATCTTTACATGTCCGATAGTTGCTTCGTCAGTGCAATTGTTTTCGAATCAAACAAAAATAGAAGGGGGTTCCAAAAGCCATTTGCATGGCTTTGGAACCCCCTTTTTACGCTACCAGTTTTTCTTACTGGAAAGAGTAAGCACTATTGGGTTGATTTACGCAGTGTCAGCACATGCATTTCAGCAGGACTGCCCCAGCGAAGTGGCAGATGTGCTGTTCCAAACCCTCTGCTGATCAGCAGCAGGGCATTTTTTGCGGAACCGTCCCCTCTTGGCCAACTAAACTTTCCAGCGTCATATTTATGATAGAAATGCTCTACATGTCTTTGACCCACAAATGGAAGGATCACCTGCCCCCCATGCGTATGACCTGCGAGAATCAGGTCCGCTGGCACACTCTGGCGCTTCGATAACCAAAGCGGATCATGTACAAGAATAATACGACACGTGTCTTCAGCAGAAGGGGTTGTGGTTAATTGCGGAAAAGGACCGTATGGAGTTTTGCCCCCATTTTTCGGAATATCAATTCCGGTTAACCAAAGTTTAGCTCCCTCACGTTCAAAAGCCACATTTTCATCCATTAACAGTTTTGCACCACTGTCCTGAATAATCTCATCTACCCTTGAAATATTAGCCCGATAATCATGATTTCCATGCACTACATAGGTAGATGCAATAGAAGTAACTAGAGTCATATTATCGACAAGACGATTTAAAGGACTATCTTTTTCCGCTAGATCTCCTCCCAGAAAAACAACATCTACCCCACCCTTTAATGGTGTCAGAAGCGCGGAAGGAAGGCGGCGGCGATGGATATCTGTTATAAACAAGATACGAAATCCATCAAACTCTTCAGGTAGCGAATCTAGCATTATTTCCTCGGTAATAATTCTGTTTCTAAAAGCATTAATCACCATAATTATGACAACGGCCGCAGCTATCAATAAAATGACCAAAGCCATTCCCCATGCCCATGTGCTCACCATAATGTACTCAGCGGAGGCGCTCCTTCAATTCCCCACCAAAGCAGCCCGATTAGCAAAATAACAAAGATAAAAATCAAAGAATTTACAAACATCTTGCTTAGACGAACTTTTTCTGAAGAATAAGTATCTGAACGAGAAGGAACAGATTCTTCGTCCTTCTCTTTACTTCCTGTGGAAGAGCGCTTTGCAGAACCTGCTGGGCGGCGAGCTTTTCTTGATAAAGTTGCTGTAGAAACCCGAGCGGTAGCATTTTTCTTTATAGGAGTAGACTTCTTTTCAGGAGTAGCCTTTTTTACAGCCTCTGAAGTCCGCTTCTCTTTTTTACTTTTGCCAGGATGTTTGCTTTCACTTTTGTGTTGTTTTTGTCGAGACTTTACCCGGCTTAATTCCTCACTCATGATTCCCTCCTATAGCGGATCACCAGACCTGAGATCAGGTCGATGAAGAAGTGACATAGTATAGGGGCCCAGAGGCTGCCCGATTGAATGTAAATATATCCAAGACCATAACTGCTTAAGAATACCCAGCCGGTAGGTACAAAGTGACGTAAATAACGGACATGAATAAGAGCAAATACTATACTCGTCCAATAAGGGCCAATGGAATATTGGATGGCTCCGCGGAATAAGAGCTCCTCACATACCGATACAATTGCTGCTATGACGATAATATGCCACACAGGGCGATTTCGAAATAAAAGGTCGTTTATTCCACCATCATCCATGCTTTCCTCAGGGACAATATGTGTCAATAAATAGTCAACAATTAGCATTGCAGCAGCAAGACCGAGGCCCCATGCCACAAAATGTACTTTTTCTGGAATAATTAATAGCTGAAAAGGATTTCTTTTCTGAAATAATATCCATATCAAACCGATAATTAATGTGAGCCCCTGAGTGATATAAAGATTGAGCAGCAGAAGACGGTCTGTCAACTGGCCTGGTTCTACCTTTTTAACCTTAATCTCGCCAAATTTGAATTTTTTCATCGTGACCTGCCTGTTCTTTATTTTTTTCGGGCCGCTCCGAGAGAGAAACCGTCCATAGTGTTGCTATCAATACATAATACATAGGATAATCCCCCCAGAAAAAGGAGCATTTATTATGAGCAAACGTAAGTCCCGCAATCAAATGTTATACACGCTAGTTTTTTTGTTTTTCTTAGTTTGCGCCTTCGCCGCATTTTTTACTGGCGTCAAGGTTGGCGCAGACAAAACTGAAGCCAAATATGACAATCAATCAACCATGAATGGATTAGTAGAATTCACGGGCTCGTATCAACAGCAGGATCTTGTTACTTTCTATCATAACGTATTTTTGCCATATCGGGAATTCAAGCGGAATTGGAACATTCAAGTAGATAAGTTAGCGCGCAGCACAGATGCTCGTATGAATGCGGCAGTAATGAAGAATCTAAGTATTCTAGCAGACCAGCAATATGAAAGAGTTAATCAAGATTCAATTTTCACTAACTCTCCTCTATTACATCAGTCACAGGTCAATGTACTCAAAAGCTTAACTTTATTTTCTAAGGCCTCCGGCAAAGTCTCTACTAGTGCCTCTGGTGCAGAGACAGCCAAGTTATTGAAAAATGATGAATTTACAACCGGCGCCGTGAAGTACGGTCTGTTAGCACAAAAGAACTTCTATGATTCTATGCTAAAATGGGGCTCTAAGACAAACCAGAAAATACCTTCTGCACCTGGCGAACTAAAAACGATGTCTTTCATCCAGTGGAAAAAAATGCCGCTTCTTTTGAAGAATGCTTCTATCGCTGACATGATGCTGAATCGCGGAATTTTTGCAGGTTATGATCCTCAGGACATCACTGCTAAAATAGACGATATGATTTACTCAGGCACTGCAAGCTCATTAAATCTTTCGGATATCCAGTCCTCAGTAACCTTGTTGATTTCTACAGGTGCTGTGCAGGAACAGGATTTTGTAAAATGGCGGGAACAGTATTATAACAGGGAGACACTTCCACAGCTTCCGTTCTTTTTTGAATAGAACCAGTTATTGAATCATAACGAAAAATGAAGTTCACTTCAAGAAACGCTGCTTGCAAAGCCTATTGACACAACTTGCATACCGTGTTACATTATGAAAAAATTAATCATTCAAAACCGATGATGGAACAAAGATCCTGGAAGTCTTCAGAGAGCCGGTGGTTGGTGCAAACCGGTGACGAACAGCTATCTTTAGCGCTCCTGAGATATTGTATCGAACCTTAAAGTAGGTACAATCGGATCAACTCCGTTAACAGTGTGGCCTATGCAGGCCAATGAGGCTGCTTCTTCCAAGTTGCAGTGAATTAGGGTGGTACCACGAAGATAACTCTCGTCCCTTACTACGGCAGTAGTATGGGGTTGGGAGTTTTTTTAATTCCCTAATCCCCCATAAATACTACCTTATGCCCAAAGTTACCGATTTCGCGGTACTCTTGCACGCTGTTTCTTTTGTGCGACACCGCGTTGATCTACTATTATTACATGTTTTTCTCTACTAGTTCGTGAACCTTCTGGTATTGTGGACTGCCCATCAGGGCGTCCTCGACATATAAAGCTTTTCAACTTTAAGGGGGATAAGAAACCATGTTTAAAGTATTAGTATCGGATCCAATCAGTGATTTGGGCATTCAGCAATTGATGGACGCAACAGATGTAGTTGTAGACAAAAAAACAGGTCTCAGTGAAGATGAGCTCGTTGCAATCATCGGTGAATATGATGGTCTACTCGTCCGCAGTCAAACTACAGTAACTGAAAAAATTATCGAAGCTGGAAAAAACTTAAAGGTCATTGGTCGTGCAGGTGTGGGTGTAGATAATATCAAGCTGGAAGCTGCTACTCAACGTGGGGTTGTTGTTATCAACGCTCCTGATGGAAATACCATTACAACTTGTGAGCATGCTTTTGCAATGATGATGGCTTTGGCCCGTCACATTCCACAAGCTTACGCAAAAACAATTGGTGGAACCTGGGATAGAAAAACCTTCGTGGGTGTAGAACTTCGCGGCAAAACTTTAGGTGTACTGGGAATGGGCAGAATCGGTAGCGAAGTGGCAAAACGTGCCAAAGCTTTCGGCATGGAAATCCTTGCTTTTGATCCTTTCTTAACTGCTGAGCGTGCTGAGAAACTGGAAGTAAAATTAGCTTCCGTTGACGATGTAGTCCGCGGAGCAGACTTCATTACTGTGCACACTCCACTTACTCCGGAAACACGCCATATGATTTCCCGCCCGCAATTTGAAGTGATGAAAAAGGGAATGCGCATCATCAACTGTGCCCGTGGTGGTGTAATTGATGAAATGGCGTTAGTAGAAGCTATTGATAGCGGTATTGTTGCTGGCGCTGCATTTGACGTATTCGAAAAAGAACCGCCACAAGCAGATCACCCATTCTTGTCGCATCCAAAAATTATCGTGACTCCTCACTTGGGCGCTTCTACAATTGAAGCTCAGGAGAATGTAGCGATCGATGTATCGGAACAAGTACTGCATATTCTGCGTAATGAACCGTTCATCAATGCTGTAAATATTCCTCCAGTTGCTCCAAGCGTAATGAACAAACTCCAGCCTTACTTCACACTTGGTGAGAAGCTGGGCAGCTTTGTTACCCAGATTACAGATAGTGCTATTCGTGAAATCCATGTTGAGTATGCGGGTGATCTGTCAGATGTCGATACCCAACCACTTACCCGCTATATTGTGAAAGGCGTGCTCTCCCGCCACTTCGCTGAGGATGTTAACATCGTTAACTCCATGCACTTGGCAAAAACACGCGACGTTAATGTAGTAATAACTAAAGCTTCCAAAACTAAAGGCTTCACTAATCTGATTACCGTGACCCTTAAAACAGATCACGACCAAGAACGTCTCGTAGCCGGAACATTGCTGCAAGGTTATGGAGAAAGAATTGTTCAAGTGAACAAGTTCCCGGTTGATATCGCTCCTGAAGGACATCAAATTGTAGTATCCCATAACGACAAACCAGGGATTATCGGACTTGTGGGCACATTGCTGGGCGAAAATGATGTCAATATCGCCTCCATGCAAGTGGGACGTAAAATCGTTGGTGGCGAAGCAATCATGCTGCTGACCGTTGATAAAGCTGTACCTACTCATGTGCTTGTGAAGCTTGCTGGCCTGCCAGAAATCAACACTGCCGAAGAAATCATTCTTCTGTAAGCAATACGATAGAAATCAAACAACAGAGCAGCGATCCTCCTCTTATAGGAGTTTCGCTGCTTTTGTTGTTGATCGTTGACCCGTTTCGGCTTCATTTACAATATCGAATTGAGTACCCTCGTGGAGGCTTACGTACGCCCTTGAGGTTACGGACCCAGATGACCTTATATGCAATAATTTCGCCTTTGAAGCAGGGTTTCGGACTCTGGTGCCACTATTCCTCAAAAAGAGAGCTAAATCAGGTGCTTTGCCTATCAATAGCGTCTCTGGGGACCGATAGCGTTCTAAATATACGAAAATACTGCATTATAGATCAGCTGTGTCCTATACTGCTTCACACGCACATATGGGATCAAACAGATCAAGTTTGCTGTTTAGACTAAGAATGCGGGAACAGTCCGACCATCGATGTCTGTAAATCCATACTTTTCAGCCAGCTTAGCAACCTGCTGCGGTTGTCCGGTCATAGACATGACCTTAGGATCGGCTGCTAGAGCAGCGGCTGCTCTACCGATATAGGTTGTGGATTCAGTCATCTGCAATTCTTCAACCTCATGCCAATGCTCCTCATCCGTGTTCATGCTCTCCAACACCGCCTCTGTCCTCATCCAGCCCGGAGTAAGCGGAATAACTGCAATGTTGTCCTCTTTAAGCTCATTCGATAACCCGTAGGCCATGCGGACAAGTGAGTTTTTAGAAAGATCATAATAGAAGTTTCCAAGATATTTGTAATGATCCCAAAAGGTTGTGTGGATGATTAGACCGCCAGCTTTTGCCTCACGCATTAATGGTATTGCATAATAATTTGTTATCAACTGTGCCCTCACACCCGCATTAAACATATTGTCCCAATGCGCTGTAGGAAGCTCCCAGAAAGACTTCTGCTCAATAGGTAAATCGTTGCCGCCCCATACATTATTGACTAAAATATCAAGCTTTCCTTGCTCTGAAGCAATCTGGCGAATGACCGCCTCTGTCTCCTGATCTTTTGTATGATCACATCGTATGGCGCTGCCGGACCCTCCCTCCGCTTTTATTTCCCTAAGTACGTTATCAATGCTCCGCTTGCTATGCTCTATGCCAGAAGCCTCTGTCGTTCTGCCCGTAATATAAACGAATGCACCTTTCCTTGCCAGCTCCAATGCAATTCCTCTACCAGCACCTCTGCTGCCTCCGGTGACCAATGCTACTTTTCCTTTTAAAGTCATGTTCTCAATCCTTTCTACACTTGTTTTTCTCTAAATGTTCTGTATTTAATCCTTACCTTATATAAGTATAATTCTTTAATATGACATCAACTGACATATATAATATAATAATTAATTAAGAACTAACTAACATTTATTAGGAGGAGGAATGTTCCCTTAATGAGAGCCGATCGTTTGTTATCCATCTTACTTTTGCTGCAAAATCGTGGAAAGATGACGTCCCGTGAGCTAGCCCAGACCTTAGAAGTGTCTGAACGAACTGTGTTTAGAGATATGGAAGCCTTATGTACAGCGGGAATACCGATTCTTGCCGAACGGGGACGCGAAGGAGGTTGGATGCTCACAGAAGGTTACCGAACCTCCTTAACGGGTATGAAGCCCTCAGAGATTGCAACTCTGCTGCTGTCCGCAGACTCCTCGATTTTAAAAGATCTGGGTATACAAAACGACTTCTCTTCTGCCGTGCTTAAGCTGGAGGCTGCTTCCCCATCCAGGTCGAATAATCCAGCCAGTTACCTGAGCCAGCGCATTCATATAGATGGTGCCAGCTGGCACCCTTCCGACGAGACGTACCCGTTTCTTTCTGTCCTTCAGGAAGCTGTTTGGGAAGACCGTAAAGTGAAGATCACTTACCCACGGAATGACGAGATGAAGGAGCGTTTCATTGAACCTCTCGGGTTAGTCGCAAAACGTGGAGTTTGGTATGTAGTGGCACGAACCGAGGGTGAAATGCGGACTTTTCGCGTGTCGAGATTAATAAAAGCTGACTCAACTAATGAAACATTTCTCAGACCTGAGGCTTTTGATTTAAAAAGCTACTGGGAACAATCGACTTTAGCTTTTAAAGCAGCACTGCCAAAATATGTAGTGAACTTAAAGGTGAATGAGTCTATTCTTAAAGAATTACAACGTGAAAGATATGTAACTATAACTTTAGTAGAACCCTCTGCTAATACTGGGTGGATGAACGTGGAGGCCGAGTTTAATGCTATAGAATCTGCCTGTCGTATCGTACTCTCTTTCTCTCCTTCAGTTATTGTTTTAGCTCCTATCGAACTAGTAAGGATGGTAAAGTCTGCTATTAAAACAATTTCCACAATATATGAGGAATTTTGACATGAATTCTAAATATCTACTACTTAAAGAAGATTTATGACACTTCTCTATAGACCAATGACCTATAAATCCCCTATAATAACACCATTACATAAAATTTAATAAGGGGGACATTTTACCAATGAGCTGGATGCACAAACTTCCGTTAAAACAAAGAATTGTTGCCGGATGTTACCTCGTTGCCGCACTGTTTGCTATTCCTGTCTTAGTTACGTTAATGATTCTAGGTCAATTTCTCGTAGGAATTATACTAGTAGTTGTTCTTGCAGGTCTGACTTTACCTGTTGCTCGCTTCGTGGAGAGAACGCTTACATCATCTTTTGATGATATTGCTAATGTATCTCACAGTATTTCAAAGGGTGATTTCACTAGCAGAGCGGACGAAAATGGTTCAATGGGTGACGTAAGCCGCTCCTTTAACACAATGATTGATAAGCTCAAGAAGATTCTGACCGATGCATCGCAGATCACCCGTCAAGTTATGGATGCAAGCCGCGGAATCGAAGATAAGAACCAGAACCTGAAAATTGTCATGGCACAAGTAGCCTCTTCTTCTACTGAGCTCGCTCTTGGTGCAAATGAAATATCTACGGATATCGCTGATATGACAGAATCCATTAAAGACATTGAGACCAAAGTATCCAATTATACGAACTCCACCAAAGAAATGAACAGACGTTCAATACATACCTTAGAACTTGTTGAGCAAGGGCGCCAATCCGTAGATACACAGGCTGAAGGCATGCGTAAAAACATAGAGGCTACACAAAAAGTGGCTGATACTATTGAAGCTCTCTCACAAAATGCCCGCGGGATTACGATGATCACCAAGACCATCACAGAGATCGCTGAGCAGACCAACCTGCTGTCACTGAATGCCTCCATCGAAGCTGCTCGTGCCGGAGAGCATGGTCGGGGTTTTGCCGTTGTAGCTCAAGAGGTTCGCAAGCTTGCTGAAGAATCTACGGCATCCACAAAAGAAGTATTCGGCTTGGTCCGCAGCATTGAGTCAGATATTAAACAAGCCATCGATAATATTGCCATCAATGAAGAGGTTGTGCAGGTTCAGAATGAAATGATCACTCAATCTGCCCATATTTTCGCACAAATTGTACAAAGCGTGCAGTACATTACCGAGCAAATCTCTTCATTCTCTGCGGAGAGTGATCTTATGCTAGAAAGTGCCTTGAAAATTTCCAGTGCAATTGAGAATATCTCAGCAATCACCGAAGAAACTGCTGCTGGCACGGAAGAGGTATCGGCGGCTATGAATGAACAGATTAATGCCCTGCAGTCTGTTGCAGAAGAAACGGAAAAAATGACCCAGGCCGTATTTAATCTGCAAAAAACCATTCATATCTTTAAATTCTAGTTCAAAACTATCAACTGCCACCTAAGCTGAGTCTTAGGTGGCAGTTTTTTTCGCGAGGTAAAACTTCATCTCTTGGACAAGACTTTCGTCAAATTTCGAGTTTTTTTAGCGGATTATGTTGACAAAAATTAATGAGGAATATATTGTAAAGGAAAATTATTCTTATCAACTATAAATTAATATTGGCAAAATCCTCGAAAGAGGATGACGCAAAACCATGGATCTACAGCCTCATTTTTTCGTTTGAGGCCATGATTGCCAGGTTGCAGAGGAACCAGGACGGCTGAACTATTGTTCAGTCTTAGCGGTGCCTTATGCCACCAACCTGTGCTTACTATAGAGCACAGGTTTTTACTTTTTGAGTATATTGATCTATCGTATCTATTCGGTAGATTAATAACTAATATATATCAAAAAACTTGTGAGGTGTTTCTTTTGAAGACAGTCGCAGATTACATGGCGGAAGCACTACGTAACCTTGGAGTCACCCATTCTTTTGGGATCATTGGCAAATCCATTTGTCCAATTGTTCTAAAGATGGTGGATTACGGTATTGAATTTATTCCCGGCAGACATGAAGCAAGCTCCGGATTCGAAGCAGCAGGGTATGCGCTGAAAACGGGTAACCTAGGCGTAGCATTTGGTACTTCGGGTCCTGGGGGAACTAACCTGCTTACAGCAGCAGCACATGCGAAAGCTAACAACCTACCTGTCCTATTTATTACCGGCCACCAATCCATTACAGAGCTTGGAATTCCTCAATGTCAGGACTCCACCTCTTTTCTGGCTGATTTAGCTGATATGTTCAGACCTGCCACCTTGTTCAGTAAATTGGTTGAACGTGGGGATCACTTTGGTACTATTTTTAATCATGCGATTTCTGTGGCCCTGACCAAACGGGGTCCTGTTCATCTTTGTATTCCTTTTGATGTACAAACTGAAGTATTGGAAGAATGCAATATAGTAATCCCAGAAAGAGAGTCTCTAATTAGTCAAGCTAATATCGATAGAGTCATCGAAGCTATTCAAGCTGCTAAGAATCCTTTGATTATTGCGGGTAAAGGAATTAACCGCTCCGGAGCACATAAAGAGCTTGTTCAACTCGCAGAAACTTTTAATATTCCTGTAGTAACATCTCCTGGTGGAAAAGGGGCTATAGTCTGGGATCACCCACTCTATCATGGTCCTATTGGCGTTGGCGGTTCGACCCACGGGGACGATTTATTGAATAAAAGCGATTTATTTATAGTGCTTGGATCACGTTTAAGTGATATGACCATCTGTAATCTTAAACGGGAGAATCATCCAGCAACTTTAATTCAATTTGATATTGATCCAACCTTTGTCGGAAAAATACTATTGTCCAAAACGATACCGGTCACTGGGGACCTGCGCGATAATTTGGTGCACTGCCTAAATCATATTGACCCAAGCACAATCACCAAACGTGAGGCTTTGGCCGATGCGGATTATTCAGAAGAGCTTCCAACCCTCAAGAATCTTTCCCTTGCTTCCGTAATGAGCACTTTAAGTGATTTGATCCCTTATAATAATTCAATTTTCGTTGATGATGGAAGTCATGGATTCCACGCTGCAAAATGGTACAAGGTTAAGAAACCGGGCAGCTTTGTTTTTGATGCGTATTTTGCTTGCATGGGTAATTCGATCGGCATGGCTATTGGTGCAAAAGTTGCAGCTCCTGAAGAAACTGTCCTCTGCATTACAGGTGATGGTTGTTTCATGATGCTCGGCGCTGAGATTAACACCGCTGTCTGCAAAGATATCCCTGTCATCTTTATCGTGGTCAATAATAAGCAACTAGATATGGCTCTTAAGGGTATGGAGAAAACCACAGGTCGTATCGATGGAACTCTATATGAAGTACCAATGGACGCCGTGAAATTCGCTGAATCTCTAGGTGCTAAAGGCTACAAATGTGAGACTGCGGATGAATTCACAGCTGCAATTAAAGATGCGGTAGCTCTAAACCATGTTGCCGTTATTGAACTACTAACAGACCGTGATGAAGTCCCTCCGACTGCACACCGTACTTTGAACCTAAACTAGGAGGCTAACCATGAAGGAAAATATCAACAGTGGTCTCAACCACTTCACGAATCTATCAGGAGACTATGGCGCAAAAGCACTAGCTCCAATTAAAGACCACTTCCCTGACTTGGCTGAATTTATTATGGGGAATGCCTATGGCGATATTTTTCAACGTAATACTATAGCCCCTGACTGGAAGGAAATCGCAGTCATTTCATCTTTAATTTCAATGGGTCAATTCGAACAGTTGGGCGTTCATTATGTCATGGCCCTTCGTGTTGGAGTTACCGTAGAACAGCTTAAAGGTATTCTATTACACTTAGTACCCGTTATAGGGGCACCTAGAATCATCACAGCTTTTAATATCCTGCTTGCAACCATAGAAGAAATCCAATAACCCAACAGTTCGACAACAATATACAAAATTCGACTTTATTATTGCATACACTTGAAAAATATGCCTATAATAGAGTCGGAATATCCCATTACTTGCTGTATAGTGTCGAATTTTGACTTTTATAAAACAGCTAAATGGATATACATGGCTGGATATTGCAGTCGAACTGTTTTGGACAAATTCAATCTATGGGAGAGATTTAGGCATGGGAAGTTTCGTTTTGAAGACAGACACTACAAACAAGGTTATTAACATTGAGTTAGATGGAACATTTTCTGAAGAAGATGGTCTAAAATCTATTCAAGCTTATCAACAAACTATCAATCCAATTACTCCAGCTGACTATGAACTAAAAATCGACTGCAGAAAGCTAAATGTAACTGCACCAGATGTTGTACCTCTTTTAGAAAGCTGCTTTGTAATGTTTAAGAATGATGGATTTGTAAAAGTAAATCTAACGCTTGAAAATAACCCGATCCTCAAAATGCAGCTTTCCCGTCTTGGCCGTAAAGCTGGACTCGATAACATCGAGATCATTTCTGCGGTTACAGTCTAGATCTTTTAATCTTAATATGTAGGCCACATTTTACTGCTTTCCTGGAGGCGTATTATGACCGGAATTCGTATTAAAGGCATTGATATCTATCATCCCAGCAATATAGTTGGTAACGACTTTTTCATTAAGCATTTTGACGAAAAAGGCATTGATATTCGAGGTCTATTATCCGCATTAGGTCGTATTACGCGGTATAGTATTAAGGATGCGGATGAGAATTCCCTTACGATGGCTTTTGAGGCTGCCAGGAATGTTCTGGAGAAAAGTGGTCTCACAGGTGCCGATATCGACCTTATTGCCTATGCAAGTCAAACTCCTGAGTATATCTTTCCTACCAACTCATTAATGATTCACCGTTTGATCAAAGGCGCATCCCATACGATCTGCATTGACAGTAATGCTAATTGTGCGGGTATGACGGCTTCTGTGGAACAGGTTAGCCGTCAGATGCAAGCGAATCCTAGGATTAAACGAGCGTTGGTCATCGGCTCCGATTATGTAACCCCTCATGCCGATAAGAATGATCCAGTCTATTACGCTAACTTCGGTGATGCAGCGGCGGCAGTCATTCTTGAACAAGCTGAGGATGTGGTCGGTTTCATTGACTCTATCTACCAAACGGATCCTTGTGTTTGCGATAATTCCAAGTTCCCGTGCGCAGGCCTGGCTAAACTGGGTAAACAAGGTGTAGCGGCTGGAGAGTTTAATGTGAAGTTTATTCCTTTTGATAATTCCATTTGCATAGATGCTGCTTCTGAGTCTATTCGTACTCTACTGTCTAACAACAATATCGCGCCTGAAGCCATTAAAGCAGCCTGCTTCTCACAGTTTTCATTGCCTAATATCTTAGAGATGTGTGAGAAAGTCGGCATTGATCGCAATGTAGCGGTATACATAGGGGATGAATTCGGATATACCTCTACCAGCAGCCCATTTATTGCTCTACATAAAGCTGTAACTACTGGAAAGATCGAACGTGGTGATAAAGTCCTGTTCTGGACAGTGGGCGCCGGTTGGCAAAATGTAGCATTTGTTATTGAATATTAGGAGCTGTATAACAAAAAGCGGCAAGCTAGGGATTCACCTAAGCTTGCCGCTTTTTAATATAAATATGAACGCAACATCAGGACTTACTTGCAAAGGTGAGCCCCTTTTCCGCGAGAGCACTCCGTAATAGGACGATCGCCTTTGGCCCCAATCCATGTAGCTGCAGAAGCTCTCCTTCAGTAAGCTTGCTGAATTGTTGAAGCTGAACATATCCAGCCCCATGCAGGGCTCGAAGCGCCGGCTTAGATAGTCCGCCCGGCAGATCAGATTCGGTTCCTTTAACCATAGATATATACAGCTCCTTTATCACTGATATCCTTCATGCTTCTCCCAACCCATGGTACGCGCTACAGCGTCCTTCCAGGCGTTGTAACGACCTTCCCGCTCAGTTATACCCATCTCAGGCGAGAAGACCCTCTCAGCCTTGTTGAAGCTCTCTAGCTGGGCACGTGTCCAGACTCCGGACGTTAACCCGGCCAGAAGCGCCGCACCCAAAGCTGTTGTCTCCGCATATGTTGTTCTAGTAACCTCACTGCCCAGGATATCAGACTGGAATTGCATCAGCAAATCGTTACGCACAGCTCCGCCATCCACACGAAGGCCGGTCAATGGCATGCCTGCGTCTTTTTCCATAGCTCCTATTACATCTCTAGATTGAAAGGCTAAGGACTCCAATGTAGCTCGTACCAGATGTCCTGAGGTAGTGCCTCTAGTAAGGCCAAATATGGCTCCACGGGCATACATATCCCAATAGGGTGCCCCCAGTCCGGTAAACGCAGGCACAACGATAACCCCTTCACTGTCCTCTACTTCCCGTGCTTTATCTTCTGAGCCTGCTGGCTCCTCTATAAGACCAAGCCCCTCCTGCAGCCACTGAACGGCCGCTCCGGCCACGAACACACTGCCCTCTAGGGCATAATAGAGTTCATCTCCCATACCCCAAGCTACAGTGGTCAACAAGCCATGGCTGGAGGCTACAGCTTCTGTGCCTGTGTTCATTAGAATAAAGCAGCCTGTACCATAGGTGTTTTTGGCACTGCCGGGTTCTAGACAAGTATGTCCAAACAATGCGGCCTGTTGATCTCCAAGTACAGAGCGAATTGGAATGTCCGCCCCGAACCACTGTTTGTCTGCTACTCCAAATTCGCCGCCAGACATTCTTACTTCTGGCAGAATGGCACGCGGAATACGAAGCTCTTCCATTAGCTCTTCATCCCAGCACCGTTCATGAAGATTGAACAGCATCGTACGTGAGGCATTGGTAACATCAGTGACATGTACGGCTCCGCAAGTAAGTCTCCAAATTAACCAGCTGTCGATCGTCCCTGCTAGAAGTTCCCCACGATTCGCCCGTTCTCGGGCGCCATCCACATGATCCAGTATCCAGGAGATTTTCGTAGCTGAGAAATAAGCATCTACAACAAGGCCCGTCTTGCTCGCTATAACTTGCTCCAGCCCTTTACTTTTAAGTTCTTCACATTGCTCTGCAGTACGCCTGTCCTGCCACACAATCGCAGGGTATATCGGTTTGCCCGTTATTTTATCCCAGATTAAAGCTGTTTCTCTCTGATTGGTTATTCCGATGGCAGAGATCTCCTCAACTGCTATGCCACCCCGCGCAATCGCATCTCTTGCCGCTGCGAGCTGTGACGCCCAGATTTGCTCAGGGTCATGCTCTACCCAGCCTGGATGGGGGAAGGATTGTTTAACTTCATATTGACCTTGTGAGACCCATTTAGCCTCCGTATCGAACAATATGGCTCGTGAGCTGGTAGTACCTTGGTCTAAAGATAAAATCATTCTATGCCCTCCCAAGCAAAACCTACAAGATATGTTCCACGATGAACAAGATTAATGTGTTTGTTTCAACAAAAAGCACCTCTGCTGTCAGAGGCGCTATCACACATTGTGTTTGGAATTACTGTTTTTCGACAGGAAGTCTTAGCGTAAAGGTTGTACTTTCGCCTAGTTTGCTTGAAGCTGAGATGGTCCCGTGATGCGACTCTACAATATTTTTAACAATCGCAAGTCCAAGTCCCGTTCCACCTGATTCTCCCCGTACACGCGCCTTATCAGCTTTGTAGAAGCGGTCAAATATATACGGCAGATCCTCTGGTGGAATTCCAACCCCTTCATCCTGAATTTTAATCTCAAGATAACGACGGCCTTCTAATACACAAGTTCCTGTATGAACCGTGATTTTTTTGCCACCCTGTGTGTGGCGAAAAGCATTATCAAGTAAATTGGTTAAGACTTGTTCCAGCTTATCCTCATCCGCTGCCTTCAGAACAGCAATATCACTCTCTTGCCGTAAGTGAAGATGGATATCGCGCTCTTTCGCACGTACAGAAAATTTACGGTAGACTCGTTCCAGCAGTTCGTTCATGTCCACCTGAGCTTTCATCATATCCGTATGTCCGGCTTCCATTCGGGCAAGATCAAGCAAATCCTTAACCAGACGCCCCATACGCAGTGATTCGTCATGAATGACCTGGATCAGCTCACTGCTTTCTTCGGGGGATGAAGCCATCCCGTCCAATAAAGCCTCACTGTACCCTTGCATCATCGACAATGGAGTGCGGATTTCATGGGAGACATTAGCTACGAAGTCTCTGCGCATCTTTTCCAGACGCACCTCTTCCGTCACATCCCGCAGTACAGCAACTACTCCCCGGATGCTGCCTTCAGAATATAACGGTGCCATATGAACAGACCAGACGCCCTGCCGTACATGTACATTGGAGCGGTCATCGCCACCTTGCTTCAAGGTGCTTAAAAATAAAGGACGCAGGGGAGGAGGAACACTGCTCTCAGCCGTTTCGGGATGGAGCTCAGCATCACTCGCATGTTCCCACTGCAAATCGCTCCAGCTCTCTAGCAGAGCTTGGCCATGCGGATTGGTCAAAATAATCTGCCCTTCAATGTCAAAGGTGATCACAGCATCGCTCATACTGCGCAGTACGCTAGACAGATGCCCCTTCTCATGATGCAGACTGCGAATGTTCTCTTCAAGCTCCTCAGCCATATGGTTAAAGGAAGTAGCCAACTGGCCAATTTCATCACTTGTGACAAGCGTAAGCCTTGTTCCGTATTCACCCCGTCGAATGTTATTCGCAGCTTCAATGACACGCTGCATCGGCTGAGTAATTTTGGTAAACAAAAACAACGCAAAAAATGTCGTCAAAGAAAATCCGATCATACAAGTATACATAAATAAACGTTTGATATCTCCGGAATTGGCAAAGTTACTGTCTATGTAGGGAAGCAAAAATAACCCCAAGGTAATAAGCACGACAGCGACCAGGCAGATGATCGTAACCCACAGTTTGCCGACAAGACTTCTCCAGAAGTTCACTTATTTAGGTACCTCTAGTTTGTAGCCTACGCCCCATACGGTCGTAATCATCGCTGCAGATTCCGGTGATACTTTATTCAGTTTTTCACGAAGACGTTTTACGTGAGTATCTACAGTACGCAAATCTCCGAAAAATTCATAATTCCAGACATCCTTAAGCAGTTCTTCACGAGAAAATACTTTATCAGGCGAAATAGCCAAATAATGCAGAAGTTCATATTCTTTAGGTGTCAAACTTACTTCTTCACCACCAGCAGTCACACGGTGAGCATCATGTTCAATAATAAGATGAGTAAATACAATGTTATTGCTGGAATTGCTCTCCTTGGACAAGAAAGCAGTTGCCGAAGAACGGCGCATAATAGCCTTCACCCGGTAAATGACTTCACGTGGACTGAAGGGCTTCACAACATAATCGTCTGCGCCCATCTCAAAGCCTTGGACACGGTTGATCTCTTCGCCTTTAGCTGTAAGCATTAAGACTGGTGTTGACTTCACTCCTCTGAGTCTTGTCAGCACTTCCATCCCATCGATGCCAGGCAGCATAACATCCAGCAAAATCAGACCGTAGTCATTTGCTGTTGCTTTACGAAGAGCGATTTCTCCGTCTTCCGCTTCATCGATTTCATAACCTTCTTTTTCAAGATACATCTTTAGCAGGCGGCGAATGCGTTCCTCATCATCCACTACCAGAATTCTGTTTAAATGATCTGCCATTTCACTACAACCCCTTCATCAATACAGTAGAACGTAACCTTTAAACCATTGTGCAACGTTAACAGGTAAACTATGCTCAGTCCGTCCCCGCGTAAGAATGAAGTCCGGCGATGACTAAATTAACGCCAACCAGAGTAAACATTACGACCAGGAAGCCAAGCACAGCCAGCCAGGCAGATTTTCTTCCTTGCCATCCACGAGCCAAACGTAAATGAAGATAAGCGCTATAGAAGAGCCAAGTGACAAGCGCCCAGACTTCCTTAGGATCCCATCCCCAGAATCTTCCCCAAGCGATTTGCGCCCATATCATTGCAAAGATCAAAGCGCCTAATGTGAAAATAGGAAAGCCAATGGCTATCGCCCTATACGTAATCTCATCTAGATCGCCCTCATCAATTCCGTCCATCACTGGGTGTAAAGCAGTACCCAGCGATTTACGTACGATCAAGCGAAGAACTCCGTAGAGGATTAATCCCGAAAGGAGTGACCAAATTACAGTATTAAACTTCCGTCCAGCATTTACACCATTCATCCAAGATGGTGCCTCAAAGAGTGGTTCTTTTATGCCAAGAAACGACTGGAAGCTCTCAATTTCGCTATTGTGAGGTGCCACAATCGGCGGCATTCGATAACTCACTTTCTCTATTGTACTATTTTCCTGCCCGGGGCTGTCAATCGTAACGTTCGGACGGACAAAAACAGTTTCATAGCCTGCTCCGCGGAATGCAAAAACAGAACCCAGAAACCCAATTATAACAATGATTGAAAAGAGAGTAAATTCGACCAGCCTCTGTTGCTTGCGATCCGCCTTCTCTTTACTGGAAAAATTGACTGTTCGCAGCAGATACATCAGTCCCGCCGCAAACCCTACTGCGAAGAAGGATTCACCTAGTGCAGCCAGTGTTACGTGAATCTTTAAGTAGTTCGATTGAAGAGATGGAATCAGCGGCTGTACTTCCTGTGGAAATACTGCGGCATAAGCCATCACAATAATACTGATTGGAACTGCAAAAAGACCCAAGATTACCTTACGATAAATAGCGTACATCACAGTAAAGGCAACCATCACCATCATCGATAAAAAAGTCATGAACTCATACATGTTGCTGACCGGAATATGCCCTGAGCCCGCCCAGCGTGTAAAGAAATAAATAAGATGAAAGATAAGACCTATTGAAGAGAAAATAAAAGCAATTTTGCCCCAACGCGCTGTATGTTCCTCCGGCTTGCGGCCTGACCACTTGCGACCCATGATGGCGATAGTGAATAACATAAACGAACCGCTGTATAATAAAAATGCGGCAATAAAGACAGCGCTGCTGATGTCGAGCAAGCTCATGAAAGGCCTCCTCCATTATCTAATGATTTTTCATCGACTACCAGATCTACTTTTTCTAAAATAGAAACGATCTCACGGCGGAACCCGAACCAGTTCTTGTTCGTATGTCCTCCGAGGATAAGCTCCCCGTTAGCAACGGTAAGCCAGATACGTCTATGCTGCCAGTAGAAGCCAAGCACTAAACCCAGCATCACGATTGCTGCACCTAGCCATACAAACGGCATTGCACGATCAATACGTATATTCAAGTAAGTAGTCGATTCCGAAAAATCAACGTCGCTCATGTTGTCCACTTCAAGCTCAAGAAATCTATTGCTCCCGCCAAGCTTATCGTTAATGGCAGCCTGTTGAAACTGCGCCTTATCCACCTGTTTAGGAAAATAGAAATACTGCTGCCCTTCCGCCGGGAGATCCGGACCTTGTATCAGGAACAAAAAAGCAGGTGCATTCGGATAAGGTGATTTGGAAATCGGCTGACCCTCCTCATTTAGACCAAAATCCATATACTTTTCTTTCAAAGTTAAAGTATAAGGACCCGCCTGAATTGCCCGCTGAGGGTTCTTCATGTCCAGCTTAAATTTGCCGTACGCCTCGCCAGTGGTGGAATTCTTAAGCTCAGGCTGTACCGAACGCAGCACAGGGGTCAGATCATAATCAAACTGATACGCTTTCAATCCTTTATAATCCAAAGGTGAATTTACTTGGATATCATGTTTCGTCACCTCGGATAGCTGCGGTTCCTTCGAAGGGTCTCCACAATCCGCGGTGCATTCATAAAGCACAGCTTGGGTCTGGAATAGCTTTGGAAGTATTTTTTTGCCGCGAAATTCCTCAGGCATCTCTTCCTCCGTATAAAACTCCACGGTAAATTTCTCATTTTTCAAATAATAGGTGGTGTCCGGAATCTGTGTGATCTCCCCTTGCGGGAAAGCAAGATGCTGATCCATGTTCAGTCCCGGCAATCCTCTTGCTAATACAGCAAGTAAAAAAATAATTAAGCCAATATGTATTACATAAGGTCCCCAGCGGCTGAAGCGATGTTTCTCTGCCAGCAGAGCCCCTCCATCCGTCTTCACGCGATAGCCCTTTTTACGCATAGGCTGAATTACCCTGGCTACCCAAGCTTCTGGTTCCTCTTGTACTTCAGTCACTAACACAGCTTTTTGCCGAGTTAAGAACTGACGATGTTTCCGAATCTTCTGTCTGGTTAAGGCCTTATAGAGCGGAAGTACTCGATCCAAGCTACAGATCACAAGTGAAGCGCCGATCATTACGAGTAGAGTTACAAACCACCAGGATTCGTATGTATGTGAAAGTCCAAGTTTGTGATAAATATATCCGGCTGTTCCGTACTCTTGCTTGTAATAAACTGAGGCATCAATATTAAGAAAAGTACTCTCCTGCGGGAAAATCGTCCCCAGCATAGAGCCTATAAGTGTCAACACGATCAGGTAGATCGCTATTTTGACGGAAGAGAAAAAGTTCCACACCCGATCAATAATCCCCGGGTTAACGCGCTGAGATCGGCGAGCTACGCCATCGTAACGCATTTCCAAATTCTCGCCCCAGTCTGATTCCTTCCCCAACGGCTTCCCGCATGCTTCGCATAAAACAGTACCTACAGGGTTCTGGTGACCACATTCACATTTGGTATTGGTTATAAATGCCTCGCGTTCACTCATCAATCCACCAGCTTCCCAATTTGATCATCAAGTGAATTCAAATCAAGCTGGCCGATATGAATGTTGTCAATTTTACCCTTGGAATTAATGAATAAGGTAGTTGGCAGCGGAGAAATACCATAACTTCGTACAGCATCACGTCCAGTGTCCATCAAAATCGGAAAATCGATGTTTACCTGCTTCACAAAATTCTCGACAGTCATCCGGTCTTCGCCCACATTAATGCCTAAGACCACTACGTCTTTGTCCTTCCATTTCTCCCATTGCGCTTGGAGAGCCGGCATTTCTTTGACACAAGGTGCACACCAAGAGCCCCAGAAATTAAGCACAATAGTCTTGCCCTTATATTCGTCTAGGGTATGAGCCAGACCGTCAAGCCCAAGCAAATCAAAGGAAGGTGCTTTGCTCCCTTCCTCTGGTTTGCCGCTTCCCCCAAATACAGAGGAACCGATGGCATAACCGCCCACTATAACAATTAGAAACAGAATCACGATTTGAATTGGTTTTCTTGCTTTACCCACACGTAAAGCCCCCTTCTGTGACGCAACTCATACTTATGTTGTAAGGTGTGAACATCCTATGAACATTATAGCGAATTTCGTCACAGCTTTAGGGGGTTTAATTGTGAATATTCTGTGTCTTTATGACTCTTTACGTGGAGTTCTTTCTTTAAGCAATCCTGCTTTGGCAATTTGCTGCAGATGGTTAATTTCATCCTTGGTCAAATGACGGTAAGAGCCACGTTTGAGATTTTGCAGCATAATATCCCCGAATGAAATCCGTTTCAGACGGAGTACGGGGTGTGAAATCGCATCAAACATGCGTCGTACCTGACGGTTACGTCCCTCGTGAATCGTGATGCTGATAACCGCTTCCTTATTTGCCTCATCAATATCCTTGTACTCTACTTCCGCAGGCGCTGTCATGCCATCTTCCAGCTTGATGCCAGCTTTCAGCTTGTCCAATGCAGTGCCATGCGGTATACCCTTGACCGTAGCATGATACGTCTTAGGTACATGATGCTTCGGATGAGTCAGCAAGTTAGCAAAGTCCCCATCATTCGTCAGCAGCAGCAAACCTTCCGTATCGTAATCGAGTCGGCCTACAGGGTAAACCCGTTCAGTAATTCCTTTTAGGTAGTCAGTTACAACCTTACGACCCTTTGGAT